>OY782882.1:0-4863537 GCA_963678485.1 Bacteroidales bacterium | reverse complement strand
TTCGCCCGCCAACTGGCATTTTCCTCAGGTTTTGGCAATACGATTTCAGGTCCTTCACAGAACGTTTTCATGATGCATAAATTTTGATTGTTGATGTTTGTTTTGCTATGAACGCTGCTGGTGGCGGCCGTCCGGGAAGTAGTACCTCAATGGTATGCATGGTGCCTTTACCGCAATGCGGGCACAGATCCGGATTGTAGCCAAGATGCTCGACAGAGATTTGTTTCCAGTTTTTCTTTTCCCTGACGACAGGTGTGATTCCAAAGGACTGCTGCAACGCTCGTAACAGCGGGCGTTTTGAGCTTGACAGCAATCCGTAATGACGGATTCTTACGAACCGTTTTGGAAGGATGTGCACACAGAACCTGCGCAGGAACTCAGCGCCATCAAGTGTCATTACTTTTTCTTTGTTGTCGCGGTAATCGCGCCAACGGAAGGTCACGCCCTCATCATTGATGTTTAAGATGCGATGATTCCCAATGGCTACCTTGTGCGTGTAGCGGCCAAGATATTCCACTACCTGCTCAGGGCCTGCAAAGGGATCTTTGGCATAAACTACCCAAGGCGTTTTGTAGAGCGCATTGATGAACGGCTTTTCCTGCATAAGTTGTTGCTGCAGGCCAGCAATGAACTTTCCGCGAAAAACCGCAGAGAGATTTGTGACCGGAAACAAAAACACTTTTCCGTTTTCAGAGACCTTTACCTGCTTCCACTGATTCTTGTAATCGATGCCACCGCCGGGAACCACACAATGCAGATGTGGATGCAGCGAGAGGTTTTGTCCCCAGGTGTGCAAAATAGCGAACATGCCTGTTTCTGCATGCAGGCTCGTGTAGGAGAACTGAGAGAGTGTCTGCCATGCCGATTGAAACAACAGATTATACATCAGCACCGGCTCGTGCAGGAACAAACGGTTAAGCTTATCCGGCACGGTAAATACCACATGAAAATACGGCACAGGAAGCAGATCCTGTTTTCTGTCTTGGATCCATGCTTCCCTCTGCGTATTCTGGCATTTGGGACAATGACGGTTACGACAGGAGTTATAGCTGATGCGAATATGCCCGCATTGATCGCATCGGTCAACATGTCCTCCCAGTGCAGCGGTACGGCAACGCTCGAGTGCGCTCAGCGTGCGCTGCACGTAGGCGTTGGGCGCATGTTGTTCAATATAATCTTTCCCGAACCGTTCAATGACCTGTGCCAGCTCGAATGCAGGCTTCAAGCCTTCTGATACAACCGGTCGAACGGGCTGAACAGATTGCTGCGATTGGGTTTGGCGACATGAAGATACACCAGTGTCGTTTCTATACGCTCGTGTCCCAGCAGTTCCTTGATGGTCACGATGTCCATCCCGAACTCAAGCAGGTGCGTGGCGTAGCTGTGTCGAAGCGTATGGAGGGTAATGCCCTTTTGAAGCTTACACTTCTTCACCGCTTCGCGCAAGGCCCATTGCATGCCACGTACACTCAAAGGGGAGCCGGGCTCATTGCCATTGAACAGGTACTCCACCGGCTGACAGGCATAATAATACTTCTCCAGTCCTTGCAAAATCAGCGGTGAGAGCGGAACATAGCGGTCTTTGTTGTACTTGCTTTGTCGAATGTGGATCATCATCCGGCCACGGTCAATATCAGAGAGCTTCAGCCGGCTTGCCTCACGGGCACGCAGACCGGCCGAATACATCAGCGACAGTAGTACCCTGTGTTTTAACAGATCCGGCGCATTGAACAACGCCCGGCACTCTCCATAATTAAGCACTACCGGCAGTTTGCTGTCATGCTTGATTTTGGGGAGTTGCACCACTTTGTCATTCAGCCCAAGCAGACGATAGCAATAGCGCAGCCCGTAAACGGCAAACTTAAAATCGCTCAGCGAAGGTGATTTGCTCTGCCGGGCCAGTGATGCCAGGTACTTATTCATCTCCTTTTCCGTGACATGCTGGGGCAACTTGCCAAAATGCAGGCTTAATTGAGCGATTTTTCGGGCGTAATTTTTAAGCGTACTCTCTGATTGCCCCGACAGTCGTATCTTATCGTCAAGTTCCTGATAAAGATTACGAAAGCCTCTTACCTGATGAATTGCTTGTTCAACCGTTGTGAACGTTTTTTTTCTTAACTTTGGCTCATTGTTCATATACAAAGGATTTATGCGTTAATAATATCCTTTGTACGAGGTTCTTTACAAAGCGCTACTATCTCGCCCCCGCTTTTTGGGGGTGGGATTTAGTGCAACAAAGGCTTGCTATCAGCGTGGCAGCGGGGTTTTAGGACAGTGCAGTTCTTTTATCCAGCCTCGTTGTATTAGGACAGGAAACGGCTTCGATTCGCCCCGCCGTTAGCAAGCCTCAACCGTTATGTGCAATGCTAACCGCTACAAACAAACGACAGTGCTAAAATGAATAGACGAATAAGAAATATCATCATCATAACGACAGTTGTTCTTGCAACCGCAGGACTTTTGTTTGCTTTTAATAAACAAGTTTTTCCGCTTGGCAACGGTCAGACTAAATTTATTTTGGTTAAGGATGCCGAGATGATGCGTTCAGGAATTTTAAAACCAAATGCAGCCATTCTCATTACTGACCATGAACTAATCAAACAAGATGAGGGGCTTTTTATTGGCAACCGAACATTCGGACATGCTTGCGGCTATCATTACGATATTCAATTTTGGGAGAGTTCAGACAAGTTAATTGAAGAGTTCCCTTTCAACCTGGAATGTGAGGAATTTGCAAACAATGACAAGGCAATTCAAGACAAGATGAAGGGCTATATAAAACTTTTAGAAACCAAACCGACACATTTCATTTACAATCTTAAAATTCCTGTTGCGACTGACCCTGACTTGGTAAAAAAATCTTTTGCTAATTCAAATCTGACAATCGTCTTTCTTCAAGGCAAGACAGAACATTTTTCTTCTTTGACCTTTACCTATATGCAGGTTTCCAAACTAAAAGAAATGAAAGACAAAAGCAAGTGGGATGGAGAAGAAAATGACAACAAACAACTTGCACTCAATAAAATGAATTTTATAGTTGAAGAAATAAAAAAAGTTGTGTCTATTAAGGAGCAATCCAAAATTTCATTCCCAATGCAAGGTTTCGGAGCGACTATTGAACACGAGGCACAAATCACTTTGAAATTTTCAAACGGAACTGACTTAACAAAAGTGAAAGAGATTATCAAAAACAATGGCGGAGAATATGACAAAGAAAAAAATCCAGACTTTTATTTTGTTCAATTAGTTGACAAGTCGGACAACTTAGACGACATCAAGAAGAAAATTGAAAGCTATAAATTTGTAACGACCGCTTATGAGTATCCTGCTACAAAATAAAGTAAGTGCAAAATTGCAACGACAAATCTTCGGACAGACAGAAGCACATGCACATAACAGCACATTTGCAATAGGCGGGGTTTCGTGCTCCGCAGACACATTTTTGGTTATAGAAAGTTCTGTCCTCCGCATCAACATTTGTGGTGAAAAGCCCGCCCATCGCAAATCTGCAAAACGTTATAGGCAAGGGCAAAAAATACATACATGAAAAGGACACTTCTGATTTTATTGATATTACATTTAATAATTCTGACTGTTTGTTGCAAGAACGAAAGCATCAAGAAGGAGTATTTTATTATTTCAAAAAATGATTCAATACTAAATACGAAGAAAAAAGAATTAATGCTTGGTAGGGAATGGTATTATAATATGGTCATAATATTTGACTCGACTGACAAAGTATACATGTACCAGACAAGATTTGTAGAAACCTATGACCCCACAAAAAAATATATTAATCTTGAATCAGTGGATAAATATCCAAGTTATATTGGACTAAGACCTGAATATTTATTGGCATTTGACCCTGACAATTTTATTAGATTTATACAGACTAACAATGATATTTTCAAACTTGATACTTTACACCCATATGGTAACAGATTTATTAATATTGCCAGTAATCAAGACACAATAAAGAACAATGCATTTTACGACTTGATTAAATTAATTACACCAATGGGAGAAACTCGAAAATATTTAGGTCGTGTGTTTTATAGAATCCGCATTTTAACGGAAGAAGAATCCAATGTATTACGGTATAAAAGAGACAATACTAAATACTATCCCGAAAATATTAAATGGTCAGAACATTTTATAACTGGAAACTGTTCCCCATTCACTGACAAATATGATTCGATTGAAAAAATGGTGCCTTTTAGAACAAATGCGTGCGAGACTTTTACCTCAAATTGTACTAAATCGCCAAATATTAAATGATAATAACATGATGCCCCAGCCTATAACAGGCTGCTGCTTTCAGTGGCTGGGGCAATGGCTCGTAGGACAGAAACACAGTATATTTGAACGGCACTGCTTCGTGGAAACGGCAGTAGGTTAACACCGCCACCGAAAAGCAGCAGCCGAACCGTTATAGGCCAGGCGTAATACTTCATCTAAATGGATTCGCTCTTTGAAGAATAAGAAAACCATTAGCGTTGCTAATTCAACGTTGTGGGGACGGGCAGTGATGCGGTTTTGCTGACTTCGCCGGGGATTGAGAAAATTTACGCTTTGCACCCGCGGCTGTCACAGAATTTGTAAACAGTCAGCATGCTAAGCCCGAACGAGATTGAATTCTGGGAGTTCGCTTGAATTGGTCAAAATTAGTGGGGATCTATACCAAATAATTTATCGCAACAAATTACTGCGCCAGCCGCTGGATGGCGCAGCAACCGTATTCCGCTCAAGCCTATAACAAGGGTTTGGTACCAGGCGGGTTTAGTGTGAAATAATTTTCGGAACATAATAAGAAATTTAATATCTTTGATTGGGTTAAGTGAATACCCGCCCGTTACCAAGCCCCGACCGTTATAGGCCAGGCGTAATACTCAATATAAAAGGATTCGATCTTTGAAGAATATGAAAACCATTAGCGTTGCTAATTCATAGTTGTGGGGGCGGGGAGTGATGCGGTTTTGCTGACTTCGCCGGGGATAGGGAAAATTTACGCTTTGTACCCGCGGCTGTCACAGAATTTGTAAACAGTCAGCATGCTAAGCCCGAACGAAATTGAAATCTAGAAGTTCGCTTGAATTGGCCAACATCAGTGGGGATCTACAACAGAAAATTTATCGCAACAAATTCCTGTGCCAGCCGCTGGATGGCCCAGCAACCGTATTCCGCCCAAGCCTATAACAAGGGTTTGGTACCAGGCGGGTTTAGCGTGAAATAATTTTCGGGACATAATAAGAAATTTAATATCTTTGATTGGGTTAAGTGAATACCCGCCCGTTACCAAGCCCCGGATCGTTGCGTGCAAGTTAGTCCGCTATTGAAGGGCGGAGCAAAGATGCCCGTAAGCATTTTGCGGAATTATTTTTCTTTCATCTTATTGGTTTGTACAGGGTAAATCAAAAAGGAAAAAAACAAGATGTGCAATAAGGGCATCAGCCGTGATCTGCGAATGACGAGCACAAAATTAATTTTGAAAGCGAAGGCGTTCGCAGATCGCGGCAAAGGTACAAAAAAATGCGCATAAAGTCAAGTGTAATAGATGATTATGAATTTTATATTTGTTAAGATTTTCAAAAGGAATCGACCTACAAACCAATGAAGAGGATAAATCGGTAAATAATCCCGCCGGAATTAATAACAATATATATTAGAAAATACATATCATTATCAATTCCTAAAATGCTTACTAAAGCGATGTGTGCGGCCTAACCAGCACTCAACACGCGTTTGTATTCATTGACAGGCAGAGGAAAAATGACAGGATTGAGATAGGTTAAATTTTGTATCTTTGAATGTAAAACACAAGTAATAACGTCAACGAATACAAGCGCGATACCGTTGCGTGCAAGTTAGTCCGCTATTGAAGGGCGGAGCAAAGATGCCCGTAAGCATTTTGCGGAATTATTTTTCTTTCATCTTATTGGTTTGTACAGGGTAAATCAAAAAGGAAAAAAACAAGATGTGCAATAAGGGCATCAGCCGTGATCTGCGAATGACGAGCACAAAATTAATTTTGAAAGCGAAGGCGTTCGCAGATCGCGGCAAAGGTACAAAAAAATGCGCATAAAGTCAAGTGTAATAGATGATTATGAATTTTATATTTGTTAAGATTTTCAAAAGGAATCGACCTACAAACCAATGAAGAGGATAAATCGGTAAATAATCCCGCCGGAATTAATAACAATATATATTAGAAAATACATATCATTATCAATTCCTAAAATGCTTACTAAAGCGATGTGTGCGGCCTAACCAGCACTCAACACGCGTTTGTATTCATTGACAGGCAGAGGAAAAATGACAGGATTGAGATAGGTTAAATTTTGTATCTTTGAATGTAAAACACAAGTAATAACGTCAACGAATACAAGCGCGATACCGTTGGGTGCCATGTTAGGAAAGCCCTGACCGATAAGATTTAGATAAATGAAACATAATATATTTTTCAAATGCCTATGATTAGATTTGATATACCTTTTAATAATAAAGTGACTAGGCTTCAATATGAGCTTAGCTTTAAGTTGATGTTTAAAAAGTCATTTAAAAATATTAGAAGATTAGTTATTATCGGATTAGTATTTCTTGGATTAGGGATTATCTGTGGGATTAGTGATAAACATTATTTTAATCCATATACAATTATTAGTTTTATTTGGTTTTTTATCGCATTGTTTATTGGATTGCCTTTTTACTATATATTAAGTAAGGTAAAAAAGAGTATAAAGGGATTAGTTGATGAAGCAAATGAGAGCAAATTAACTGCGCATTATGAATTTACAGATGATGATATTAAATTTACAAACGGGATTAGAAGCTTTGAGATTAAATGGTCTGGGATTAAAAGCTATACGATTGTAAATGATAATATATTCATAATGATTTCTAAATCGATTGAGCACTCTTTGATTATTGGAAAAATTGAGGTTACAGAGGATAATTATAATTTACTTGTTGATTTATTAAAAAGTAAGGTTGAATTTAAAGAATATAAAATATAAATAAACACGGCACCCAATAGTTAAGGCTTCGTGTGGCGCTAGCCCAACATGAAGCCGTGTTGCACGACATCCCACATGCAGCACATTAATAATGAAATACGTGTTATGGAGTTTTAATGATTTTGGTACTGACTGCTATGAAAAAGTATTCTCAGATTTGAGTAGTGAAGCGAGGATAATTCATGCAGTATTTCTGCAAACGCCTTCTGATTTGGGCGCCAACTGGCATTTTCCTCATGTTTGGGCAATACGATTTCAGGTCCTTCACAGAACGTTTTCATGATGCATAAATTTTGATTGTTGATGTTTGTTTTGCTATGAACGCTGCTGGTGGCGGCCGTCCGGGAAGTAGTACCTCAATGGTATGCATGGTGCCTTTACCGCAATGCGGGCACAGATCCGGATTGTAGCCAAGATGCTCGACAGAGATTTGTTTCCAGTTTTTCTTTTCCCTGACGACAGGTGTGATTCCAAAGGACTGCTGCAACGCTCGTAACAGCGGGCGTTTTGAGCTTGACAGCAATCCGTAATGACGGATTCTTACGAACCTTTTTGGAAGGATGTGTTGGCAGAACCT
Organism: Bacteroidales bacterium; assembly: GCA_963678485.1. Taxonomy (GTDB): domain Bacteria; phylum Bacteroidota; class Bacteroidia; order Bacteroidales; family CAIWKO01; genus CALGYY01. The sequence goes on along the minus strand of OY782882.1, from coordinate 4,855,947 downwards.
GCGCAGGAACTCAGCGCCATCAAGTGTCATTACTTTTTCTTTGTTGTCGCGGTAATCGCGCCAACGGAAGGTCACGCCCTCATCATTGATGTTTAAGATGCGATGATTCCCAATGGCTACCTTGTGCGTGTAGCGGCCAAGATATTCCACTACCTGCTCAGGGCCTGCAAAGGGATCTTTGGCATAAACTACCCAAGAGGTTTTGTAGAGCGCATTGATAAAAGACTTTTCCTGAGGAAGTTGTTGCTGCAGGCCAGCAATGAACTTTCCGCGAAAAACCGCAGAGAGATTTGTGACCGGAAACAAAAACACTTTCCCGTTTTCAGAGACCTGTACCTGCTTCCACTGATTCTTGAAATCGATCCCACCGCCGGGAACCACACAATGCACATGAGGATGCAGCGAGAGGTTTTGTCCCCATGTGTGCAAAATAGCGAACATGCCTGTTTCTGCATGCAGACGCGTGTATGAGAACTGAGAGAGTGTCTGCCATGCCGTTTGAAAGAGCAGATTGTACATCAGCACTGGCTCATACAGGAACAAACGATTAAGTTTATCCGGCACGGTAAACACCACATGAAAATACGGCACAGGAAGGAGATCCTGTTTTCTGTCCTGGATCCACGCTTCCCTTTGCGTATTCTGGCACTTGGGACAATGACGGTTACGGCAGGAGTTATAACTGATGCGAATGTGCCCGCATTGATCGCATCGGTCAACATGCCCGCCCAGGGCGGCAGTGCGGCAACGCTCAAGTGCGCTCAGCGTGCGCTGCACATAGGCGTTGGGGGTATGTTGTTCAATATACGCTTTCCCGAACCGCTCAATGACCTGTGCCAGCTCGAATGCAGGCTTCAAGCCTTCTGATACAACCGGTCGAACGGGCTGAACAGATTGCTGCGATTGGGTTTGGCGACATGAAGATACACCAGTGTCGTTTCTATACGCTCGTGTCCCAGTAGCTCCTTGATGGTCACGATATCCATCCCGAACTCAAGCAGGTGCGTGGCGTAGCTGTGTCGAAGCGTATGGAGGGTAATGCCCTTTTGAAGCTTACACTTCTTCACCGCTTCGCGTAAGGCCCATTGCATGCCACGTACACTCAAAGGGGAGCCGGGCTCATTGCCATTGAACAGGTACTCCACCGGCTGACAGGCATAATAATACTTCTCCAGTCCTTGCAAAATCAGCGGTGAGAGCGGAACATAGCGGTCTTTGTTGTACTTGCTTTGTCGAATATGGATCATCATCCGCCCACGGTCAATATCCGATAGCTTCAATCGGCTTGCCTCGCGGGCACGCAGACCAGCCGAATACATCAGAGACAGCAGTATTCTGTGCTTTAGCAGATCCGGCGAATTAAACAACGCCCTGCACTCTCCATGATTAAGCACAACTGGCAGTTTGCTTTCATGCTTGATTTTTGGGAGTTGCACCACTTTGTCATTCAGTCCCAACAGGCGATAGCAATAGCGCAGCCCGTAAACGGCAAACTTAAAATCGCTCAGCGAAGGTGATTTGCTCTGCCGGGCCAGTGATGCCAGGTACTTATTCATCTCCTTTTCTGTGACATGCTGGGGCAACTTGCCAAAATGCAGGCTCAACTGGGCTATTTTTCGGGCGTAATTTTTAAGCGTACTCTCTGATTGCCCCGACAGTCGTATCTTATCGTCAAGTTCCTGATAAAGATTACGAAAGCCTCTTACCTGATGAATGGCTTGTTCAACCGTTGTGAACGTTTTTTTTCTTAACTTTGGCTCATTGTTCATATACAAAGGATTTATGCGTTAATAATATCCTTTGTACGAGGTTCTTTACAAAGCGCTACTATCTCGCCCCCGCTTTTTGGGGGTGGGATTTAGTGCAACACAGTGTATACATCATGCGGGTTTCAGAGCAATTTGCAAGTTTAGAGCTCGCTGGCAATGGCAGTAACGGTGGATAGTGAAGTGGTCACGAACTCCCGCACGCTGCATACACTCAACGTTATGTGCCACTTTAAGACGACCACAGCAAAATGATAATGCCATCTGACAAAGAGTATACACAGACTAAGAGAATAATCCTTGGGACAGAAAAGATGAAGCCCGAGTTTGTTCCTCTTGCAGAGTGGATTGACAAAACGTATGACGTCAAAACTATTAATATTATTTACGATACGTTAGACAACAAAACACCAAGAATTCAAATTTGCTTTGAATATGAGAAAGAGAAAAATAAATTCTTAACTCACGACATTTCATATTTTGACAAACCGAAACAAAAAGAAATAGGAGAAAAATTTACTGAGATAATCAAGCAACAAGGACTTTCAAGAAGTCACAGTTCCATTTCAAACATATTCGGACTTAATAAAAAAGGCATTTATTTAACGGATAATGTTTTTGTAATTTATGGTGCATTTGAGCCAGTTGCAAAGCTTGAAGCGACATATAAAATAACTCAAAAACAGACAGAAGAATTTATTAAGTCGTTTGACAACAAAGACATTTGGACAATATCTATAGGTTTTTCTATCCCAACATTTTTTATGTTCACAGACGAGAAAGTTAAAGAATATGACAAACCAGAATTAAAATCAATGTGGGCAGACAAATATTACGACTTTGTAAAGCCATTTGACGAGTTTAATTATTTCAAAAGAGCCGACATTCAGGTTTATATCGACAGCAAAGAAAATTTTGACAATAACTACGAAAGCAATTGGTATTACTATTACAAATGACAAGAAAAGCGGCACATAATAGTTAAGGCTTCGTGTGGCGCTAGCCCAACATGAAGCCGTGTTGCACGGAAGCCCACGTGCAGCAAAGTTTGAAGAAGGAATGGTCTTTATGGAGTTTTAATGATTTTGGTACTGACTGCTATGAAAAAAGTTACTCAGATTTGAGTAATGAAGCAAGAACAATTCAAGCAGTATTTCTGCAAACAACTTCTGATTCGCCCGCCAACTGGCATTTTCCTCAGGTTTGGGCAATACGATTTCAGGTCCTTCGCAGAACAATTTCATAAAGCAGTGATTTTGATTGTTGATGTTTGTTTTGCTATGAGCGCCGCGGGAGGCGGCCTGCCCGGCAATAATATTTCTATCATAAGCATGCTGCCCTTACCGCAATGCGGGCACAGATCCGGGTTGTAGCCAAGATGTTCTGCAGCGATTTGTTTCCAGTTTTTCTTTTCCCTGACTACCGGCGTGATTCCAAAGGACTGCTGCAACGCTCGTAACAGCGGGCGTTTTGAGCTTGACAGCAATCCGTAATGACGGATTCTTACGAACCGTTTTGGAAGGATGTGTTGGCAGAACCTGCGCAGGAACTCAGCGCCATCAAGTGTCATTACTTTTTCTTTGTTGTTGCGGTAATCGCGCCAACGGAAGGTCACGCCCTCATCATTGATGTTTAAGATGCGATGATTCCCAATGGCTACCTTGTGCGTGTAGCGGCCAAGATATTCCACTACCTGCTCAGGGCCTGCAAAGGGATCTTTGGCATAAACTACCCAAGAGGTTTTGTAGAGCGCATTGATAAAAGACTTTTCCTGAGGAAGTTGTTGCTGCAGGCCAGCAATGAACTTTCCGCGAAAAACCGCAGAGAGATTTGTGACCGGAAACAAAAACACTTTCCCGTTTTCAGAGACCTGTACCTGCTTCCACTGATTCTTGAAATCGATCCCACCGCCGGGAACCACACAATGCACATGAGGATGCAGCGAGAGGTTTTGTCCCCATGTGTGCAAAATAGCGAACATGCCTGTTTCTGCATGCAGACGCGTGTATGAGAACTGAGAGAGTGTCTGCCATGCCGTTTGAAAGAGCAGATTGTACATCAGCACTGGCTCATACAGGAACAAACGATTAAGTTGATCCGGAACGGTAAACACCACATGAAAATACGGCACAGGAAGGAGATCCTGTTTTCTGTCCTGGATCCACGCTTCCCTTTGCGTATTCTGGCACTTGGGACAATGACGGTTACGGCAGGAGTTATAACTGATGCGAATGTGCCCGCATTGATCGCATCGGTCAACATGCCCGCCCAGGGCGGCAGTGCGGCAACGCTCAAGTGCGCTCAGCGTGCGCTGCACATAGGCGTTGGGGGTATGTTGTTCAATATACGCTTTCCCGAACCGCTCAATGACCTGTGCCAGCTCGAATGCAGGCTTCACTCCTTCGTATACAATCTGTCGAACGGGCTGAACAGATTGCTGCGATTGGGTTTGGCGACATGAAGATACACCAGTGTCGTTTCTATACGCTCGTGTCCCAGTAGCTCCTTGATGGTCACGATATCCATCCCGAACTCAAGCAGGTGCGTGGCGTAGCTGTGTCGAAGCGTATGGAGGGTAATGCCCTTTTGAAGCTTACACTTCTTCACCGCTTCGCGCAAGGCCCATTGCATGCCACGTACACTCAAAGGGGAGCCGGGCTCATTGCCATTGAACAGGTACTCCACCGGCTGACAGGCATAATAATACTTCTCCAGTCCTTGCAAAATCAGCGGTGAGAGCGGAACATAGCGGTCTTTGTTGTACTTGCTTTGTCGAATGTGGATCATCATCCGGCCACGGTCAATATCAGAGAGCTTCAGCCGGCTTGCCTCACGGGCACGCAGACCGGCCGAATACATCAGCGACAGCAGCACCCTGTGTTTTAGCAGATCTGGCGCATTAAACAACGCCCGGCACTCTCCATAATTAAGCACTACCGGCAGTTTGCTGTCATGCTTGATTTTGGGGAGTTGCACCACTTTGTCGTTCAGTCCAAGCAGGCGATAGCAATAGCGCAGCCCGTAAACGGCAAACTTAAAATCGCTCAGCGAAGGTGATTTGCTTTGCCGGGCCAGTGATGCCAGGTACTTATTCATCTCCTTTTCTGTGACATGCTGGGGCAACTTGCCAAAATGCAGGCTCAACTGGGCTATTTTTCGGGCGTAATTTTTAAGCGTACTCTCTGATTGCCCCGACAGTCGTATCTTATCGTCAAGTTCCTGATAAAGATTACGAAAGCCTCTTACCTGATGAATGGCTTGTTCAACCGTTGTGAACGTTTTTTTTCTTAACTTTGGCTCATTGTTCATATACAAAGGATTTATGCGTTAATAATATCCTTTGTACGAGGTTCTTTACAAAGCGCTACTATCTCGCCCCCGCTTTTTGGGGGTGGGATTTAGTGCAACAGGCGTTTGGCAAAAAAGCGGGTTCAGTGCTTAAGTGAAGCTTTGTGCTTCGTATCAAATTCAGTGCTGGTAGACAGTTTAGTGCTTCGAAATCCGCTTCTTCGCCAAGCGCCAAACCGTTATGCCTCACCCTAAAAGACGACAACGAACAAACGAATGACAGGAACATTAGCACAAATAATTGCTTTGACAGCTTTCGGAAATGACTATCTGAAAAACGGAAAATTTCCGACCGACTTCGATTCAGTAAACACGACTTTCCAATTTTGCAACAAAGTTGACTTCAGGGAATTTAAGAAATCGTTTTTCTTTTCAAAGCCGAAGGAAAGTGTAATCGCAAATAATCCGACAGAATGGTTCAGCTATTTAAAGAGGGATGGTTGCAAACATTTAAGACTTTACTTTGAATACTCGAAAGACCAAAGTTTTGCAAAAGACCACAAATTAGCTGGACTTGTTGGCGGTGTTGGAAGTTGGCTAATAGAAGCGGTTTACGACAATTACTCAAATTATTGGGCAAACAGATGGGAAGTGACAAATCAAAATGCTTCTGACCGAAAAATTTGGACTGTAAATTACGGAATGACTGTAAAGAAGCAACACGTAAGCAACCTACAAATTGACAATCAGAAAATAAAGCAAAAACTTCGGCAGACATTAACAGAAATTGCAGATTTTGCTTTCAAAAAAGATTTAAAAGATTGGGGGGAACAGTTCGAAAAAGCCAAATTGACTTTAGACAGTTCAACGCCTGAGTGCAGTTATTATCATACTGACCTAATACCAGTTGAAAAATATTCTCTGACAGCAAGACAAATTATTTTTTCCGCTGGTTCAGCCTGGGTTTTTGGAGGTATGGGTTCTTGGAACGACTTAGGTTTTGACAACAAAGAAGACAACGAAATATACGACAGACTTTCTGAGCAATTATATTCAAATATTAATGAGGCTATCATTGCAGGAACAAACACATATTGACAGAAAAGAAGGGCGAAGGCATAACACGGGTTTTGCGTCAGGCGGGCTGACGTGCAAACTTGAAGCCTTGTGCTTCTATTCAAGTGTAGTGCTGGTTGACAGTTTTGTGCTCCGAAACCCGCCCGAACGCAAAGCCCGAAACCGTTATAGTGCATTAAAAATACCATGAAAAAAAAGCGAATTATATCATTTTTCCAAGGATTGTTATTTAGTAGTCTCGGGCTACTCGCGTCTTTTTTGACTTATTCCATATTTAGTTTTTTCTTCATAGAAGTTGAAACATTACAACAAGATGAAAAGTCCAGGATATCATCTCTCGTTTTTGCAATCGTACTTTTAGTAATTACTGTTATTATTTGCATATTACTAAGTTGGAAGAAAAGAAAATACGCTGCATTCGGTGTTATTCCTATTCCATTTACTATTTTAATTTTGATCGTCATTTTTATTTTAAGTAATTTGCTATTTCCCACACCGTTTAAAATATCAGAATGGAATAAATCTAAGGATAAGCCATTTTATATGGCTGTAACATTAGAAAAAGAAAACAAACTTATAGATAAATCAAGGCAAGAAATAAAAAGAACACTTGGTGAAGATTATTTAGGAGAAAATATTGATGCTACAAATAATAGTACAATTACGTATATGGTCCAAGGGAATTGGCTTTTATTTATTTATTTTGACAACAATAAAGTTGTTGAAACAAAACTAAAAAAACTACCAGCAATTTTTTAAAATAAATAACAAACGCACTATAACATGCTGCTGCTTTCAGTGGCGGGGCGGTGGCTCGTAGGACAGGAAAGTAGTAATTTTAACCGGCAGTGCTTCGTGGAAACGACAGTGGGTCAACATCGCCACCGAAAAGCAGCAGCCAAAACGTTATGTGGCATTATATGAAAAAAAATAGAGATTCATATTTGTCAAGAATTATTTGGAAACCCAGAGTGTTTCTTAAATTCACAAGATTACTATGTCCAGTAATATTGACTTTAATTACTCTTTTATTTAATAGATGCGATGTGGTAGATAACTCAGTTAATTTTCAATACGAAAAAATCTATTGTTTTAATTATCCTCTAGACACACTTAAAATAAAAATTTCAAAACTTGAAAACATTGAGAATTATTTTCAAGAATGGGTTCAAAACTACGAAATCGATTCAACTGGAAAATATAAAATTAACACTTATCATAATGATACTATTCTTGTTGATCAGAACCCTTTGAGCAATCTAATTAAAGATACCATGGATTTGGTTATGAAAGGTTTTGTCGGTTGTTCAGTTCATCCAACTATCATTCTTTCAGGAGACTCCAGTAAATCGAAATTAGAACTTTATAATATTAATTATAATTTCCCAGGTGACCTTGCATCAGCTGGTGATGAAAAGAAGAAAGAACTTTTAGAAATATTTGAAAGTAAAATAATTTCAGGACTCAAAGAATAATTAACGCCACATAACAGGCTGCTGCTTTAAGTGGCGGGGCAGTGGCTCGTAGAAACGGAAAGTGATAAATTAACGGTTGTGCTACGTGGAAAAGGCAGTGAGTAAATCGCCACCAAAAGCAGCAGCCAAAACGTTATAGGCCAGGCGTAATACTCAATTTTAAATGATTCGCTCTTTGAAGAATAAGAAAGCCATTAGCGTTGCTAATTGAATTATGTGGGGTCGGGTAGTGGTGAGCTTTTGCGAACTTCGCTGCGGATAAAGAAAATTTACGGTACTTACCCGCGGCTGTCACAGAATTTGTAAACTGACTGCATGCGAAACCCAAGCGAGATTGAATTCTAGAAGTTATCTTGAATTGGCAAACATCAGTGGGAATCTACAACAGATAATTTATCGCAACAAATTCTTGTGCCATCCGCTGGAAGGCACAGCCGTCGTATTCCGCTCCTGCCTATAACAAGGGTTTGGTACCAGGCGGGCTTAGCGTGAAATAATTTTCGGAACATAATAAGAAATTTAATATCTTTGATTGGGTTAAGTGGAACCCCGCCCGGTACCAAGCCCCGGATCGTTATAGGCCAGGCGTAATACTCAATTTTAAATGATTCGCTCTTTGAAGAATGAGAAAACCATTAGCGTTGCTAATTCATAGTTGTGGGGTCGGGAAGTGATGCGGTTTTGCTGACTTCGCCGGGGATAGGATAATTAACGCTTTGCACCCGCGGCTGTCACAGAATTTGTAAACAGTCAGCATGCTAAGCCCGAACGAAATTGAAATCTAGAAGTTCGCTTGAATTGGCAAACATTAGTGGTGATCTACAACAGAAAATTTATCGCAACAAATTCCTGCGCCAGCCGCTGGATGGCGCAGCAATCGTATTCCGCCCAAGCCTATAACAAGGGTTTGGTAACAGGCGGGATTAGCGTGTAATAATTTTCGGAACATAATAAGAAATTTAATATCTTTGATTGGGTTAAGTGAATACCCGCCCGTTACCAAGCCCCGACCGTTATAGGCAATGTTTGAGATGAAAAACCGACATGTATTTTTATCAATATTTTGGATTCTATATACAGGTATTGTATATGGACAACAACTGACTTTTAGAGGACAACCTGTTGAAAAAATATACATTAACGGATACCCTATTTCGTACGAACAAACCAATTGTGACAAGATTGAAAACTTTGTAATTGGTTATGATAAAAATACCGACAGCTATTTAATTAATCTCTACAGACGGAGAATAATTGACAGAATACAAAACCAAGAAAAAGAAGAATTGTTAAGAAGATTTAATGGAAATATAATTGATAAGAATATTTTAGACAGCTTGTTGACCGCTCTTTCGACAAATAAGCCGCCAGTATTTACAAATATTAATCTCGACTCTAAAAAATTTAAAACTCTGACAAATAAGAAACACATACAGAAAATGATAAAAATTTTTACGGGGGGCGGTCATTTTAAAATTAAAGCAAAACCGAGTGCCCTTAGTAAAGGCTGTCAAAATTTAGATACTTTTAATTTGTATTTGTCAGGGTTCTTATTATTGGACACATCTAATTCAGGAAATTCATATTTAAATAATCTAACCACTATCGCAATTAAAACAGATAAAGGGTTCTTTTATTTTAGTTCACAATGGCAACATTTTAAACAGCCTTGGATTGAAGAATCTCGTGACTCTGGTAAAATTAAAATCATAAATTATGTTTTAAATTTTGATATTAATCAATACTTAATTCAAATATTGCCAAAAAAGTTTTATAGTAGAAACACGATGGAAATTCAACATTTAATTGAAGGATATATAATTTGGTATTTTTTAGAAAGAAAACTAAACAACACAGCCTATAATAGTTAAGGCTTCGTGTGGCGCTAGCCCAACATGAAGCCGTGTTGCACGACATCCCACATGCAGCACATTAATAATGAAATACGTGTTATGGAGTTTTAATAATTTTGGTGCTGGCTGCAATGAAAAAACGCTCTCAGATTTGAGTTGTGAAGCACGGATAATTCACGCAGCATATCTGCAGACACCTTCTGATTTACCCGTTCATTGGCGCTTTCATAAAGTATAGACAATACGATTTCAGGTCCTGTATAGAACGATTTCATTAAGCAGTGATTTTGATTGTTGATGTTTGTTTTGCTATGAACGCCGCGGGAGGCGGCCTGCCCGGCAATAATATTTCTATCATAAGCATGCTGCCCTTACCGCAATGCGGGCACAGATCCGGGTTGTAGCCAAGATGTTCTGCAGCGATTTGTTTCCAGTTTTTCTTTTCCCTGACTACAGGCTTGATTCCAAAGGACTGCTGCAACGCTCGTAACAGCGGGCGTTTTGAGCTTGACAGCAATCCGTAATGACGGATTCTTACGAACCGTTTTGGAAGGATGTGCACACAGAACCTGCGCAGGAACTCGGCGCCCTCAAGCGTCATTACTTTTTCTTTGTTGTCGCGGTAATCGCGCCAGCGGAAGGTCACGCCTTCATCATTGATGTTTAAGATGCGATGATTCCCAATGGCTACCTTGTGCGTGTAGCGGCCAAGATATTCCACTACCTGCTCAGGGCCTGCAAAGGGATCTTTGGCATAAACTACCCAAGAGGTTTTGTAGAGCGCATTGATAAAAGACTTTTCCTGAGGAAGTTGTTGCTGCAGGCCAGCAATGAACTTTCCGCGAAAAACTGCAGAGAGATTTGTGGCCGGAAACAAAAACACTTTTCCGTTTTCAGAGACCTTTACCTGCTTCCACTGATTCTTGTAATCGATACCACCGCCGGGAACCACACAATGCACATGAGGGTGCAGCGAGAGGTTTTGTCCCCATGTGTGCAAAATAGCGAACATGCCTGTTTCTGCATGCAGACGCGTGTATGAGAACTGAGAGAGTGTCTGCCATGCCGTTTGAAAGAGCAGATTGTACATCAGCACTGGCTCATACAGGAACAAACGGTTAAGTTGATCCGGCACGGTAAACACCACATGAAAATACGGTACAGGAAGCAGATCCTGTTTTCTGTCTTGGATCCACGCTTCCCTCTGTGTATTCTGGCACTTGGGACAATGACGATTGCGGCAGGAGTTATAACTGATGCGAATGTGCCCGCATTGATCGCATCGGTCAACATGTCCTCCCAGAGCAGCTGTGCGGCAACGCTTGAGTGCGCTCAGCGTGCGCTGCACATAGGCGTTGGGGGTATGTTGTTCAATATACGCTTTCCCGAACCGTTCAATGACCTGTGCCAGCTCGAATGCAGGCTTCACTCCTTCGTATACAACCGGTCGAACGGGCTGAACAGATTGCTGCGATTGGGTTTGGCGACATGAAGATACACCAGTGTCGTTTCTATACGCTCGTGTCCCAGTAGCTCCTTGATGGTCACGATATCCATCCCGAACTCAAGCAGGTGCGTGGCGTAGCTGTGTCGAAGCGTATGGAGGGTAATGCCCTTTTGAAGCTTACACTTCTTCACCGCTTCGCGCAAGGCCCATTGCATGCCACGTACACTCAAAGGGGAGCCGGGCTCATTGCCATTGAACAGGTACTCCACCGGCTGACAGGCATAATAATACTTCTCCAGTCCTTGCAAAATCAGCGGTGAGAGCGGAACATAGCGGTCTTTGTTGTACTTGCTTTGTCGAATGTGGATCATCATCCGGCCACGGTCAATATCAGAGAGCTTCAGCCGGCTTGCCTCACGGGCACGCAGACCGGCCGAATACATCAGCGACAGCAGCACCCTGTGTTTTAGCAGATCTGGCGCATTAAACAACGCCCGGCACTCTCCATAATTAAGCACTACCGGCAGTTTGCTGTCATGCTTGATTTTGGGGAGTTGCACCACTTTGTCGTTCAGTCCAAGCAGGCGATAGCAATAGCGCAGCCCGTAAACGGCAAACTTAAAATCGCTCAGCGAAGGTGATTTGCTTTGCCGGGCCAGTGAAGCCAGGTACTTATTCATCTCCTTTTCCGTGACATGCTGGGGCAATTTGCCAAAATGCAGGCTCAACTGGGCTATTTTTCGAGCGTAATTCTTAAGCGTACTCTCTGATTGCCCCGACAATCGTATCTTATCGTCAAGTTCCTGATAAAGATTACGAAAGCCTCTTACCTGATGAATTGCTTGTTCGACTGTTGTGAATGATTTTTTTCTTAACTTTGGCTCTGAGTTCATATACAAAGGATTTATTGGTTTATAATACCCTTTGTACGATGTTCTTTAAAAAACGCTACTATCTCACCCCGGCTTTTTCGGGGTGGGATTTAGTGCAACAAAGGCTTGCTATCAGCGGGGCAGACATTTTAACGGATAGTATAGTTCTTTTATTTAACTTTGTTGTATTATGAATCGGAGCTGCTTCGAATCTCCCGCCGTTAGCAAGCCTCGAACGTTAGCATTAATATTAGAGAATGCGGACAATTAAACAGGTCATATTGATAATCCTTATTTTGATAAGTATTTGTTCTTGCAGACAAAGTACCGATTCTGTCCATCCAAAACTCTATGGCACTTTTAACTCGACCGATACAGTATCAATCTCGACTTCGTTTATAGACATTAAAACTGTTCAAATAAGTTGTGACACAGACTCCGTTATTGTCGCAATTACGTTTAGACAGATACCTGACAGTATAATAATAAATGACAGAACAAATGATTTTCATTATCAATTGGACTTAGTTTTTGACAGTATAACTGACACAGCGGGACGAGACAAACTAAACCGGTACTGTGAATTTAGATATATGAATGATAATATTAAAATAAAAAAGACAAAAGTATCATTTGACACATTTCTTGGCCTTTGCGAAATAGACAGAGGTTTTAATGTCGAAGATGAAACCCCCGTTATTGGTGGTAAGTTTGATTTTGAAAGAATAAGTAATAGAATAATAATCAAATTCAATAATCTCTTTTCAAATCAAGCAAAGATTGACACAAACACAACTTGGTGTTTGAGGACATATTTTAAGAAACAAGACAAGTATTATGACATGGATTATCTTTCTCCGACACCAGAGCATTTTAAAAATCTACAAAGAGGAAACAATTTAAAAATAAAATACTAATGCTAATAGTTAAGGCTTCGTGTGGCGCTAGCCCAACATGAAGCCGTGTTGCACGGAAGCCCACGTGCAGCACATTATCAATGAAATACGTGTTATGGATTTTTAATGATTTTGGTGCTGACTGCTATGAAAAAGTATACTCAGATTTGAGTGGTATTGCGAGGATAATTCGTAAGACATTTCTGCAAACAACTTCTGATTCGCCCGCCAACTGGCATTTTCCTCAGGTTTTGGCACTACGATTTCAGGTCCTTCACAGAACAATTTCATAAAGCAGTGATTTGGATTGTTGATGTTTGTTTTGCTATGAACGCTGCTGGTGGCGGCCGTCCGGCAATAATATTTCTATCATAAGCATGCTGCCCTTACCGCAATGCGGGCACAGATCCGGGTTGTAGCCAAGATGTTCGGCAGCGATTTGTTTCCAGTTTTTCTTTTCCCTGACTTCAGGCTTGATTCCAAAGGACTGCTGCAACGCTCGTAACAGCGGGCGTTTCGACGTTGACAGCAAACCGTAATGCCGGATTCTTACGAACCGTTTTGGAAGGATGTGCACACAGAACCTGCGCAGGAACTCGGTGCCATCAAGTGTCATTACTTTTTCTTTGTTGTCGCGATAGTCGCGCCAGCGGAAGGTCACGCCTTCATCATTGATGTTTAAGATGCGATGATTCCCAATGGCTACCTTGTGCGTGTAACGGCCAAGATATTCCACTACCTGCTCAGGGCCTGCAAAGGGATCTTTGGCATAAACTACCCAAGGCGTTTTGTAGAGCGCATTGATGAACGGCTTTTCCTGCATAAGTTGTTGTTGTTGCAGGCCAGCAATGAACTTTCCGCGAAAAACCGCAGAGAGATTTGTGACCGGAAATAAAAATACTTTTCCGTTTTCAGAGACCTTTACCTGCGTCCATTGGTTTTTGTAATCGATGCCTCCGCCGGGAACCACACAATGCACATGAGGGTGCAGCGAGAGGTTTTGTCCCCATGTGTGCAAAATAGCGAACATGCCTGTTTCTGCATGCAGACGCGTGTATGAGAACTGAGAGAGTGTCTGCCATGCCGTTTGAAAGAGCAGATTGTACATCAGCACCGGCTCATGCAGGAACAAACGATTAAGTTTATCCGGCACGGTAAACACCACATGAAAATACGGTACAGGAAGCAGATCCTGTTTTCGGTCTTGGATCCATGCTTCCCGCTGCGTATTCTGGCACTTGGGACAATGACGATTACGGCAGGAGTTATAACTGATGCGAATGTGCCCGCATTGATCGCATCGGTCAACATGCCCGCCCAGGGCGGCAGTGCGGCAACGCTCAAGTGCGCTCAGCGTGCGCTGCACATAGGCGTTGGGGGTATGTTGTTCAATATACGCTTTCCCGAACCGCTCAATGACCTGTGCCAGCTCGAATGCAGGCTTCACTCCTTCGTATACAACCGGTCGAACGGGCTGAACAGATTGCTGCGATTGGGTTTGGCGACATGAAGATACACCAGTGTCGTTTCTATACGCTCGTGTCCCAGTAGCTCCTTGATGGTCACGATATCCATCCCGAACTCAAGCAGGTGCGTAGCATAGCTGTGTCGCAGTGTATGGAGGGTAATGCCCTTTTGAAGCTTACACTTCTTCACCGCTTCGCGCAAGGCCCATTGCATACCACGTATACTCAAGGGCGAACCGGGCTCATTACCATTGAACAGGTACTCCACCGGCTGACAGGCAAAGTAATACTTTTCAAGTCCTTGCAAAATCAGCGGTGAAAGCGGGACGTAGCGATCCTTGTTGTACTTGCTTTGCCGTATATGGATCATCATCCGGCCACGGTCAATATCCGACAGCTTCAACCGACTGGCCTCGCGGGCACGCAGACCGGCCGAATACATCAGCGACAGAAGCACTCTGTGTTTTAGCAGATCCGGCGCATTAAACAACGCCCTGCACTCGCCATAATTAAGCACTACCGGCAATTTGCTGGTATGCTTTATTTTGGGGAGTTGCACCACTTTGTCATTCAAGCCCAGCAGGCGATAGCAATAGCGCAGCCCATAAACGGCGAACTTAAAATCGCTCAGCGAAGGTGTTTTACTTTGTCTGGCCAGTGAAGCCAAATACTTGCTCATCTCCTTCTCTGTGACATGCTGTGGTAGCTTTCCAAAATGCAGACTTAACTGGGCTATTTTTCGTGCGTAATTTTTAAGAGTACTCTCTGATTGCCCCGACAATCGGACCTTATCGTCAAGGTCCTGATAAAGATTACGAAAGCCTCTTACCTGATGAATGGCTTGTTCAACCGTTGTGAATGATTTTTTTCTTACTTTTGATTTCGTATCCATATATAAATGATTTTTAGGTAAAACCAATATACGTGGATACGAAAAAAACGCTACTATCTCACCCCGGCTTTTTCGGGGTGGGATTTAGTGCAACAGCACCTTGCTTGCATGCCGTTCGAGCTTCGATGATATAGAGATACATAAAATTATTAAATTAGTACTTTTATTCAAAATCTTGAAACGGCACGCAATCAAGCCGCAAAACGTTACCATTAATTTTAGAATACAGCATGAATAAGATTATTCTTCTTTTGACACTAGTTAGCTCCTCGACGTTTGCTCAAAACTTCAATGACAAGATTATTACAATTAAAAATGACACAATAAACTGCAATATCACCTTTATTAACGACAAAAATATATTTTACGATACCCAAGATAAAAAAAGTGCTCGTAGTGATTATATTCCTCTGCTAAATGTCAAGAGCTACAACCTTGACAAGGACTCTAAACCTTATATTTTCTCTGACACAAAAGATACAGTAAATAAATTTTCTAAGGACGATAGTTTAAATGTAAGTCAATATATAAAAAAGGATTCCATCAGAAAAAACCGAATTCGTAAAAACAGTATTTACATGGAATTACTTGGTAATGCAGAATATTATTCCTTAAACTATGAAAGAATACTGTTTCATAAAAACTTTTTTTCTCTATCCTGTAGAATTGGCGGACTTTACTATTATGGTTCAATGTTTAACCATACGCGTTGGTCTGTACCCTTTACAATAAATGGGACTTTCAAACTTTATAAACTACTTTATGTGGAAATTGGGTCTGGAGCAGCTTATTATTATGACTCTTATTTTGATGTTTCCGATGGCTATAGTGGACTACAAGAATCTGAACAGGGATTTTATTGTACAGCTATAACCGGAATTAGAGTTCAGGGATATAGAGGGTTTTTATTCCGAATTGACTTCACCCCAATAGTTATGTATTACCCTAATGTAAGAAGTAAGTTGGACGGCATAGCATGGTTTGGACTCAGTTTCGGTTATAGCTTTTAGAAAATTAAACTAATGCTACCAAAAGCTCGCTATCTGCGGGGCAACATTTTAACAGATAGTATAGTTATTTTATTTAACTTTGTTGTATTATGAATCGTAGCTGCTTCGAATCTCCCCGCCGTTAGCAAGCCTCGAACGTTAGCGGCAAGGCGAAAGGGAAACAACACTATAAACTATAAAAGAAATGATGAAAAACATCCTTTTAGCAATTGCAGTGATAATTTTATTTTCACAATGCAATCGAAGAAGGACAGCAAATCATTGTTTCGTAGTCAATGTAGATATTATTGGGGAAACAACTATTTCTTCAAATATGCATAAAGACCATAGATTTTATAAGGCAAATATCGATTTGATTAATAATTGTGATACAATCATTCACTTTTGGATAATGACCTGCTCATGGGAAGACAATTTCATTTTTAATAATGATTCCTTCCTTTATTTCTACAATGCGGGTTGTGATGGTAATTTTCCCAAATTAGTTCAGATTGAACCAAATAACAAAATATCTTATACTGGTATTATTGACATTGCGGATACTTCAACAAACCTAAATTATAAGACATATAAACTCGGCTTTCTATTGATAAAGGAAAAAGAATATGATTATAATGATGATTATCATTTATTAATCAATGAAAAAATTAAAAATAAAGATGCTATTATTTGGAGTAATGAATTTCGGCTTAAAAAGTAGCATTATTAATAATTACGTAAACGCAATATTAATGAACGCCCAGCCGCTAATAGTTAAGGCTTCGTGTGGCGCTAGCCCAACATGAAGCCGTGTTGCACGGAAGCCCACGTGCAGCAAAGTTTGAAGAAGGAATGGTCTTTATGGAGTTTTAATGATTTTGGTACTGACTGCTATGAAAAAAGTTACTCAGATTTGAGTAATGAAGCAAGAACAATTCAAGCAGTATTTCTGCAAACAACTTCTGATTCGCCCGCCAACTGGCATTTTCCTCAGGTTTGGGCAATACGATTTCAGGTCCTTCGCAGAACAATTTCATAAAGCAGTGATTTTGATTGTTGATGTTTGTTTTGCTATGAGCGCCGCGGGAGGCGGCCTGCCCGGCAATAATATTTCTATCATAAGCATGCTGCCCTTACCGCAATGCGGGCACAGATCCGGGTTGTAGCCAAGATGTTCTGCAGCGATTTGTTTCCAGTTTTTCTTTTCCCTGACTACCGGCGTGATTCCAAAGGACTGCTGCAACGCTCGTAACAGCGGGCGTTTTGAGCTTGACAGCAATCCGTAATGACGGATTCTTACGAACCGTTTTGGAAGGATGTGTTGGCAGAACCTGCGCAGGAACTCAGCGCCATCAAGTGTCATTACTTTTTCTTTGTTGTTGCGGTAATCGCGCCAACGGAAGGTCACGCCCTCATCATTGATGTTTAAGATGCGATGATTCCCAATGGCTACCTTGTGCGTGTAGCGGCCAAGATATTCCACTACCTGCTCAGGGCCTGCAAAGGGATCTTTGGCATAAACTACCCAAGAGGTTTTGTAGAGCGCATTGATAAAAGACTTTTCCTGAGGAAGTTGTTGCTGCAGGCCAGCAATGAACTTTCCGCGAAAAACCGCAGAGAGATTTGTGACCGGAAACAAAAACACTTTCCCGTTTTCAGAGACCTGTACCTGCTTCCACTGATTCTTGAAATCGATCCCACCGCCGGGAACCACACAATGCACATGAGGATGCAGCGAGAGGTTTTGTCCCCATGTGTGCAAAATAGCGAACATGCCTGTTTCTGCATGCAGACGCGTGTATGAGAACTGAGAGAGTGTCTGCCATGCCGTTTGAAAGAGCAGATTGTACATCAGCACTGGCTCATACAGGAACAAACGATTAAGTTGATCCGGAACGGTAAACACCACATGAAAATACGGCACAGGAAGGAGATCCTGTTTTCTGTCCTGGATCCACGCTTCCCTTTGCGTATTCTGGCACTTGGGACAATGACGGTTACGGCAGGAGTTATAACTGATGCGAATGTGCCCGCATTGATCGCATCGGTCAACATGCCCGCCCAGGGCGGCAGTGCGGCAACGCTCAAGTGCGCTCAGCGTGCGCTGCACATAGGCGTTGGGGGTATGTTGTTCAATATACGCTTTCCCGAACCGCTCAATGACCTGTGCCAGCTCGAATGCAGGCTTCACTCCTTCGTATACAATCTGTCGAACGGGCTGAACAGATTGCTGCGATTGGGTTTGGCGACATGAAGATACACCAGTGTCGTTTCTATACGCTCGTGTCCCAGTAGCTCCTTGATGGTCACGATATCCATCCCGAACTCAAGCAGGTGCGTGGCGTAGCTGTGTCGAAGCGTATGGAGGGTAATGCCCTTTTGAAGCTTACACTTCTTCACCGCTTCGCGCAAGGCCCATTGCATGCCACGTACACTCAAAGGGGAGCCGGGCTCATTGCCATTGAACAGGTACTCCACCGGCTGACAGGCATAATAATACTTCTCCAGTCCTTGCAAAATCAGCGGTGAGAGCGGAACATAGCGGTCTTTGTTGTACTTGCTTTGTCGAATGTGGATCATCATCCGGCCACGGTCAATATCAGAGAGCTTCAGCCGGCTTGCCTCACGGGCACGCAGACCGGCCGAATACATCAGCGACAGCAGCACCCTGTGTTTTAGCAGATCTGGCGCATTAAACAACGCCCGGCACTCTCCATAATTAAGCACTACCGGCAGTTTGCTGTCATGCTTGATTTTGGGGAGTTGCACCACTTTGTCGTTCAGTCCAAGCAGGCGATAGCAATAGCGCAGCCCGTAAACGGCAAACTTAAAATCGCTCAGCGAAGGTGATTTGCTTTGCCGGGCCAGTGATGCCAGGTACTTATTCATCTCCTTTTCTGTGACATGCTGGGGCAACTTGCCAAAATGCAGGCTCAACTGGGCTATTTTTCGGGCGTAATTTTTAAGCGTACTCTCTGATTGCCCCGACAGTCGTATCTTATCGTCAAGTTCCTGATAAAGATTACGAAAGCCTCTTACCTGATGAATGGCTTGTTCAACCGTTGTGAACGTTTTTTTTCTTAACTTTGGCTCATTGTTCATATACAAAGGATTTATGCGTTAATAATATCCTTTGTACGAGGTTCTTTACAAAGCGCTACTATCTCGCCCCCGCTTTTTGGGGGTGGGATTTAGTGCAACCTATGGTTTAATGCTGATGGAGGAAGCCTTTCAGCATTGATTGAGTATTATAAAACCGTTTTTAATAAGGACTTTCAATACGGACAAATCACCCCTCTTGGTGAAACGCCCAGTGGCAAAACTGAAATTTGTGAGGTAAAAATATTTGAACAAAACTATGTTTTTTTGAATACAGCAGCCGCCCATCATCCATTAAATGACGCAGTGTCATTCATGATATACTGCGAAGATCAAAGCGAAATCGATAAGTATTGGGATTATTTTACGCGAGAAGGTTCTGAGTCCCAATGCGGTTGGTGTATTGATAAGTATGGACTTCGGTGGCAAGTATTACCAAGAAATTTGACTGAATTGCTAAGTAAGCCCGGCTCATTTAAGATAATGATGGGTCAGAAAAAAATCGTGATCAGCGAATATTTGAAATAGATAGAGAGCACCTCGGATTGTCGCTCTTTCCGGAAAAAATTCTAATAATCGTGATGCATTTCTTAAGATACCTTAAGTAGTGAAGATGAAGTGTGTTGGCAATTTTGAGATGTGATATTAATTGCCTATTTAGAAATTAAGCAGCCTGATTGTATGGTTTCATTATGTGCAATTATTTTGTACAAATAAATTCCTGGACAAAGATTGTTTGTTTCGATGCTTGTTAATGGCTCTGTTATCATGGTGTTCATCACCTGATCTCCCATTGTGTTAAATAATTGCAATTCGTAGCAGCTTAATTTTTCAGAATCGATATCCATCACAAAGGTGACTGAATTTTTAAATGGATTAGGGAAGACAGTGAACAATAATGAGCTTTTAAAATTAATAGCAATTATTTTACTAAATGTAGTATTCCCATCATAGTCCGTTTGCATTAAGCGATAATAAGTTTCACTGTTGAAGGGCGGTTTATCAAATGCTGAGTAATTATTGATAACATTGCTGTTTCCGGCTGCCTGGATACGAAGTATATCTTGAAAGAGAATAGCATCATCTGAGCGTTGAATGGTAAAATAGTCATTATTTATTTCAGATGAGGTAGCCCAATTGAGCTGAGTGTTTTTCCCAACGGAATGTACATTGAAGCTCAGTAAAAGTATTGGTAAGGATTCTCCAAACGCATTACATCCCACAACATTATTATTGTATAACGAAATAGCTCCTGCACGAGTAAGAGCTCTTCCTTCAAGGGAAGCGTTATCAAGAAGACTGATAGCGCCATCGGCAATGATAGTTCCCTTAAACGTTGAATTCACCCCCAAATCGACTGCACCGGCCACTTGCCAATATACATTGCAAAAGGAAGCCGAGTTTTTAAGAATAACTGTTGAGTTGGTGTTTGTTGTTAGAGCTCCATTAATTTTGATAATAAAAATGCCATTGGAGTTGCCTTTTGCATCTAAAATTACCTTCCCGTTTAGAGCCGAAGCGCTTGTAAGGCAATAAACTCTGTCAGGAACAAGTACCAGACTATCGCCAAAGGGAGTATCAATAATGCTGTCGCAGCTAAGGCCCGACATATAGCTATACACGGCCATTACGTCTATCGCTGCCTTTGCAGCAGCCGAGTCTGCCACATGAATATTCCCAATGACAGTTTGACTTCCTGTGTATTCACCCACATAAGTGCCCACATCGCCCCATATAACTGATGATCCGGTATTACTTATAGCTCCTGCGGCAGTAAATAATGCAAAGCTCGAATCTGTTTTAATATTCGGTGCCTGCCCGAGAATTGCTTCACAAAAGAATAAAGAAATAATGGTTGTTAGTAAGTAGAATAATTTTTTACTCCAATAATTCCTTGTAATCAGCGCATTCATAATGTTGTTTTTGGTAAAGCAAAGTTGATGTAATTTGGCCTGTAATGAGTTATATAATTATAGATATTACTTGTATAATTTATTCGTGAGCCTTGGTTTTTAAAAGCCGAAGGCGAATTAAAAGCCTTAGCCGAACAATCCCGCCAACGGCGAAGGGTATAATACACTTCCCTTCTAGGGCGGAATTTTGGTGCGGAGACCCCGCAGAGCAGGATTTCGTGAACTCAACTTGCCCCGGGGTTCATACCCGTGATTGGAAGTCAATGGGCTGAATTAAATTGCAAACATTATCTGATTGAAATGGAGCATCTGATATGATGTAGTTTACAAACCATTGACATACTCTCCTTCGAATGGAGTTTGAGCTAGTTTGTGCATTGCTTCCAATTTCTTCCATTCATTATTAAAAGCTAAGTTCTAAGGTTTGCAACAAAATGTGTGAAACTTACAACTTGTGCGCATAATTCTGTAATATCTAAAATTGCTTTGCAGATAACTTTGTGTATTGTTTAATAAAATGCGATTCAATTGATTAGTAGGCTCATTTGTAATTTCAGCTTGTCTGACAAATTTTGTACACCTACAAATAGCAAAGTTGATATTGAATTAATCTTTCAGACATTCTTAATTGCAGGACATGTAATCTGTATTGAATTATTTGAATGCTATAACTATCGCGGTCAAGTATTGACAGCATTAGTGTTGTTCGCGAGCTTTGTAGTATCAATGATGTTGCACCTGCCTTACCAGTATAATTTTAATAAAGTCAATCTTAAAAACATATTACAAAATGGAGTATTATAAAGATAATATTGAGGCCATTGAAAAGGAATTGAATAGTAATATCAAAGATGGACTTGATGATCAAAAACTCAAATTGGCAAGGCAAAAGTATGGTAGTAATGTTCTGAAATCAGGTGTTTCAATTGGGATTTTCAAAATTATCATTCGCCAATTCATTAGTCCGCTCGTCTTTATTTTAATTGCTGCTTCTGCAGTTTCGTATTATTTGCATCAGTTTCGCGATGGAACAATTCTTTTAGCCATCGTTGTAGTGAATGCTATTATAGGTTTCTATGAGGAATGGAAATCGGAAAACATCCTTGCATCCCTTAAAAGTTTGGTTGTTGAAAAATGCAATGTGTTACGAAATGGGAAGTTTATTCAAATACCTGCAAGCGAACTAGTGCCTGGTGATATTGTTAAATTATCAGAAGGTGATGGTGTACCCGCCGACATTCGGCTGATTGAATCGAACGAATATTCAGCAAATGAATTTATTCTTACCGGTGAGTCATTACCCGCGAGTAAGGATGCTCAGTTTACAAGCGATAAAGATTTACCGATTAATGAAATAAAAAATTGTGTGTACATGGGGACGTCGGTCGCGAGGGGAGATGCTACCGGAATTGTTTATGCGACGGGAATTCAAACTGAGATTGGTAGAATCAGTACAATATCTGAAAAAATTAAAGCGACCAAGGCGCCGGTACAAATAGAAATTGCTGACGTTGCCAAAAAGCTCACCTATGTTACATTAATAATTGCGGCTATCCTTTTTGCTTCACGTATGGCTATGAAGGATACAGTTTCGGTTGCACTTGTTTTTGCTGTAAGCGTTGCTGCTGCGATGGTGCCTGAAGGTTTACCTGCGCAAATTTCTATGGCACTCGCTCTTGCTGTGCGACGACTAGCCAAAAGAAAGGCGATCGTTAAGAAAATTTCATCAGCACAAACCTTAGGGTCAGCAACTGTAATTGCCTCCGATAAGACTGGAACCATCACAAAAAACGAGATGACAATCACCGCTTGTTATTTCAACGGGCAAACATTTTCTGTTTCTGGATTAGGTTACGAGCCGAATGGCAATATAACAGATGAGCAAACTAAGGTGTTAAAAAAAACCGGATTGGGAGATTTGAAGATCTTTTTTCTTTCCGGATTTCTTTCATCCAAAGGGAAGGTAAGTCCTCCGGATAAAAATCATCATTCATGGTACTCTATTGGTGATCCAACAGAAACTTCGTTTTCGACACTGGCAATGAAGGCCGGATATAATCTGGAAGAAATCGAGCGAGAGTATCCGATATTAAAAGCATTTGGTTTCGATTCGTTTCGAAAAAGGGCGACCATTATTCGAACGCATAAACAGAAAGTAATATCATTTGTAAAAGGCTCCATAGAGTCCATTCTTGAGGTTTCAACAAGAATAATTACGAATGGAAAAGTAAGTGTGCTGACCAATGCACATAAACAGGAAATTCTGTTAATGGCGGCATCATTTTCTGAACAGGCCTTACGTGTGATAGCCATTGCATATAAGGATCTTGCTACCAAAGGGGAATACTTGGTTGAGGAAGCAGAGAGTAGCTTGACCTTTGCCGGATTTGTTACCATGCTTGATCCGCCACATAAGGAGGTGAAAAGCGCTATTGCTTCTGTATTTAAGGCTCATATGAAGATTTTTATGATCACTGGAGACAATGAAGTCACAGCAAAAGCGATTTCGAAGAACATTGGGCTAATGAATGCGGACGATGAATATCCGGTGGTGATTAAAGGTGCTGATTTGCCGCAAATGACCGACAAGCAGCTCAAAGATGTTTTTCAAAACAGAGCCATTATATTTTCAAGAGTTTCACCTGATGATAAATTCCGCATTGTTGATTTACTAATGAAGCAGGGTGAAGTTGTTGCAGTAACCGGTGATGGTGTAAATGATACATTGAGTTTGAAGAGGGCAGATATAGGTATTGCCATGGGGAAAAATGGGTCGAAGGTGGCGCAGGAAGCTGCCAATATGATTTTATTGAATGATAACTTTTCAACCATTGTTCTTGCCGTGAAGGAAGGTAGAACTATTTTTAGGAATATAGAAAAGACCATTAAAACTAACCTATCCTCAAATGTTGCTGAACTAAGCTGTGTGCTATTCGGGTTTGTTGGTGTTTTTATGGGAATTGCAACTCCCATATTGGCCGTACAAATTCTGTTGATTGATATTGTTGGTGAAATGTTTCCATTGATAATGCTCACTTATGATCCTCCTGAAAAAAGCATCATGGAAGAATCGCCACGCAATCCAAAAGAAAAAATATTGACAAAAAAAGCAATGTTGGGAATTGCCTTTTCAGGCTTGGTTATGGGACTTGTTGCGTATGCTGCATTTCTTAGTTCATATTTTGTTAATCCCGATGGAGTTGGTAATTACGAAAAAGCAATTACGATTACCTTCGTTTCAATCATTTTCGGTCAATATGCGAATCTACTCTCCAGAAGAACCTACGGAAATGCTTTGGGGAAATATTTGTTTTCGAACAAAAACCTGCTTAAAGCGTTTGCCTTTTCCATTTCATGTATATTGCTGATTGTATATGTGCCAACCTTTAATGTCTATTTTCATACATCCAGCTTAAATGCTTTTGATTGGATTCTTCCACTCGCTGCGGGAGCCATTTGCCTATTCATTTTCGAGGCGAGAAAAAAAATATTTAGCCAAATTGCACGACACAGAGAGCCGATAACCTTGGTCACTGATCACAAGAAACGGCACTAATACGAATCGGATGCTTGAGATCACGTGGTGATATCAGTTTTAAGTTTTAATTATAGAGGTGATCGAAATTTTATTTGCAGAATTTAACTGGTGATAACATTTATTCTGAAAATACCTCCAACAGGGCTAGTTTGTAAACATAGAAATGTGATAGCACCGACAACTCTACCTGTCAACTGATAAATATATTCTAAGAAATGGGAATATTTGATAAAAATATCTGTGCAGAATAAAATATTAATATCTTTGATTGATTAGTGGGTAATTCAGATTGCCTAGCATATAAATCTTTCGGTGTAAGCATTTAATTGGCAATTTATCTTTGAAAAAAAATTATGAAAACAACTCAAAAATTCCCATTGCTCTTCAGTTTGGCGACGGGAATAATATTACTTGGTTCATTAATATTATCGAGGGATAAATTCACTTGGGTATTAGAAGTGTTTCCAATCCTTATTGGCTTTCCGATTTTGTTTTTTACGTATAAACGATTTAAGCTTACGTTATTAATCTATATCTTGTTGATAATTCATTTTCTAATATTGTCTGTTGGCGGCATATACACCTATGCCAAAGTCCCATTGGGATTTTGGATGCAGGATTGGTTTCATTTTAGTCGTAATAATTACGATAAAATTGGCCATTTTGGACAGGGCTTTATTCCTGCAATGCTTATCCGAGAGATACTGTTGAGGACATCTCCATTAAAACCCGGGAAATGGCTTAATTTTATAATTATATCCATTTGCCTTGCCATTAGTGCATTTTACGAGCTAATAGAATGGTGGACTTCTGTCGCTCAAGGGGCTTCTGCAGAAGCATTTCTTGGTACACAGGGTGATCCTTGGGATGCTCAGTCTGATATGTTGTTTGCGTTAGTTGGAGCGATAGTCGCGCTACTATTGTTGTCGAAGCTTCATGATAAATTATTGAAAAAGCGCATTGATCAAATCAATTGAAATGGCTTCTTATTTAATTTGTGTACTTATTGAGCAATTTAAAAGAATATTGGATTGTACGATGGTCTAAGAGAAAGTGGCAAGCACAGATTATATTATACGTCCTGCAACTTTTGAAAAGAGCTTTATATTCTGTGTAACAACAATAAACGCTATTATACCCCCAATGCTGATTAATTGGATACTATTTTTTCTAAGTATTATTTTTTTTTCTAGGGTGAACATCACTTATGATACAATTCAGTATATTTATCTTTTGATATTCTGATATTATAGTAATAATTAACCTATTCCTGATATGTTGAATAAATACCGGATCAAACAGCTAAAGCTTCGAAGTCGAATTTATGTTGGACTGTTAGTATTTCTCAGTTCTTTAACTTTTTTTGGTGTTTCTTCTTGCAATGAGGAAAGAAAGGACTCTCAACAAACAGCAGATAGTACAGATGTTAAAATTAAAAATCTTGAAGCTGAATTGAAAGCTAAAAATGATTCCTTGTCGACATTGAAAAAAGATATGGCACGACTTGATTCATTAGACGCAATTAAGAATACGGTTACACGAAAGCCGGAGACTAAGACTAATAAAACTGTTCAGAAGCCGAAATATGTTCCATCGGTGCCAGTGGTCGATTACGGAATAAATCCGAATTTTGAAAGTCCGGGAGATGTTATTCCAAAGTCACCTGAAAATTAATCTTCAAAATCGTTAAATTGCAGTATATATCATAAAACTTCTTGTTTTTGAATAATATGATCATTTAGCATCTTTTATGTAATTGTGGATTATGGAATGATTAAAAAAAAAGTAGTAAAAAAGTAATAATATGATGATAATTCATATCTTTACTGTTATAGTTCTTTTCTCAGGGAGTGAATTGCAGAAAACAAGTTAATATGAAAGTGCTTGATCGCAGGTCAATGAGATAGCTGCTCAATTAATAAAGCTGCAATTGTATTTAATCGGGTATTGAATGCTTTCAATGTAAGAAATCGTTTGCATCATTAATAAAAATGATTAATGCTGTAGTGAAAATACATTAAGAATTAATAAAAAAGGAGAATAAGTTATGCCAATTGTACAAATTTCAATTTTACCGCAATCTGCTGAGAAGAAGGCTGAAATGTCAAAGGTTATTACTGATGAAATTCATCGAATCACGGGAATTAGAAAAGAAGCGATGGTGATACTGTTTTATGAATTGCCGGCAGAGAATTGTGCTGATGGGGGCGAATTGCTTTCGGAGAAATTTAAGCGAATGGAGTCGAAAGAATAATGCTATAATAGCTATTTTATAAGAAAATGTATTTAACCCGGAGTTTTTTCATTCATTAAAAAATATTGATATGAGAAAATTAATGTGCTTTTTTGCGATGGCCTTGCTGTTGTCGGCATCGCAGTTTGCGTGTGCACAACAAGATACCATTAAGGAGCGGCCGCTTCAAATGGTAAAATTCAATTTTAGTAAAATCCTCTGCAACGAATTGGCTTTTTCTTATGAGTTTAAATATAAGAACAAGGCTGCAGAAATAGAACTTTGCTATGTTTATCCTACCATGAATGCTGAGAATCCTATAACAATGGAAGCTATGTTTTTTGTTTCTCATCCAGCATTGTACTATAAGGGGGTTTCACTTAATGTGTTTTATAAATGGTATCGACCTAGTTATTTCTATTATGGTGTTGCTGCAATATATAAATATTCGTATTTTGATAATAAGTGGGAATACTGTGGCGGGGACTATCAGGGAGAATATAGTTTGAAATGCTCGCAATACAGAAATTCTTTTGGCCTGGCGTTTAGATGCGGCTTTTTGCGGAATGTTAAGAATGTTATTTTTGATCCCTATCTGTCTCTTGGAATTCGTTTAATGAATTCGAACACCATTTATCATTATTATGAGATTCACGACAATGGAAATAACTATACTCACGTCGGACAACCAGGAGGTGTAAGTATATTCAAGGATAACGGATTGTTTTTGTTTCCCTATGTTAATCTGGGTTGCAAAATTGGAATAGGATGGCCACGAACTGCCATGAATAGAAAAACTAAAAAAAGCAGATAGACACTAATTGCTGCCTATTGGAGTTGTAAAGAAGTCAAGTAATGTATTTATTGTACTGCTATGAGTTATTATTGAAAGCAACAATCAGCTACTGCAATGGTGTGTTTTGATTGCTTGCAAACATGTCTTAGGCATGGCGGAGGGCGATTATTATAAAGATATTCAATTGAACTTGACCACCACTTTTCAGTAAAGGGAAATACGAATTGCGAGTAATGGTAAAGCGATTAATTATGAAGAGAATTTCTTTTTTTGTTTCGTGGGTGTTGATTACAATCTTGATTATAGGCGTTTCTTTAAATAGTTTTTCCCAGGACAGTCTGAGTGGAAAATATTTTTTGGTGGTAGAAAAGCGCGTGACCAAGCCCGGTAAGATCAATATTTCTGACACAAGTGAAAATGTCGTATCTGCGCATATCTTTTCCGAAGGTTGTAAGGTGGCCGTTAAGACAGCGGAGAATAATTACTATGTGGGCAAGATTAAGAATATTTCAGATTCCTCGATTGTAATAAAAGAGCATTCTATCAAGATTGATCAAATAAGGATGATATGTGTATACAGGGGTGTTGAACCAACCGCACTTGGGCTTTCGTTGGTTGGGGGCGGTTTCCTAATAGGTGGATTGATTATGGCTTTTTCAGGAGAAAATGAATATGGAAACAATTATGGATGGGTTGGTGCAATGTTGTCGATAGCTGCCGGCATTTTTGTCGGTGGAGGCACTACACTATTTGGAATTATTGAAATGTCAACAACCCGGCATTATTCAATGAAAAAGAAATATTTTTTGGATGTGCGATCATTTAATTAAGCAATAATTCTGCAATAGAATCAATTGTTTCCTCATAAAGCGTCACAAGAGAGGAAGAGATTCTTGATTTTTCAGATTGCCATTAATTCAATTAGTCATCAGCTGCAATGCTCAAGAAATTCAACACATGGCAGTGACTCGTTTGTAGATTAACAATGTTGATACAACAAGAAAAACCGCGATGGAGAATATTATCCGCGGTTTTTCGAATGTAAATTTATCTTTTGTACGGGGCTATTTCTCTAAATATGCCCAAACAAAATTTGGATGACCATGCACGCGAACCATGTTTACCCATAGTAGGGTCATGTGTTCCAGATGTAAGGCCTGAGATAAGTTTCCTGTATCGGTTGCGAAAAATCCTAAGTCTTCAACTAAAATAGAAACTTGATTTTTTGCTGCTTCCGAGTTGCCACAAATTAGCATTGCTGGCTTTATATTGTATTTTGGGAAGGAACTATCAGCAAAATTTTCAAATCCATAAATTGTAAAGGCTTTTACAACTTTTGCATCAGTTGCTATATCTTGCACTACTTCTGAACCTGATTTTACACTATTCAATGCGTGTGAAAGTCCGGCGCCAATTGGATTTGTGCAATCGACCAGCGTTTTTCCGTTAAATTTTATACCTTTTAATGCTGTTTCATTAGCCTGATATGGAGTTGCTAAAAACACCACTTCACATTCGTTTACTGCAGCCTGAATATTATTTACAGTGAATTGTGGATTTTTTTGCATCGCTTTTTTTACACTTTCCGAGGCAGCATCATTATTTGCAATAATTATTTGGTGTCCTTTTTTTTGCAGATTGTTTGCAATTGCAAAACCTACATTACCAATTCCTATAAACGCAATTTTCATAGTTTCTGATTTTATTAGTAAATGACTTCGTTTTCAAATTCGCCTTGCTTTTGATTGAACAGCCGCCAATATTGTTCTGCAATAGCAGTGGGACTGTATTTTTTGTCTTCAGGATTTACAAAACCGCAAACAATAAGTTGAGCTACATGTACATTGGTGTTTTCGACACGTTTGGCAAATGCTTGTACTAAATTTCGTAACGCGGCTTTACCAATGCTTAATGTAGTCCATTGAGGATCGCCTTGCATTGCAAAGCCACCACCTGTAAAGAAGATTTTTCCTGTGTTTTCCTTCAAACAATAGGGTAGTACAAGTTTTCCAAGATGGAAGGCCCCGCCCACATTGACATCTAACTGGGCTTTGATTGTTTCCCAGCTTTGCTCTAAAATATCTTTCACATCAATAGCCGCTGCATTGTATAGAATCATTTTGGAATGGCCCCAATCTGAAAGAATTTTTGAAAGGGCAGCCTTTAGTGAACTTTCACTTCCGGCATCAGCAACTTCAACAAGAGCTTCGATGCCTTCACCTTTTAATGCCTCAGTTTGCTGTTTTAATTTTTCCTGATTTCTGGCAATTAATGCAACCTTATAGCCTTCTTTGCCAAATTTTCGAGCCACAGCATAACTAATTCCTGGTCCTGCTCCAATAATCGTAATGAATTCGTTTTTCATAGATTTAGTTTTTTAATTTGAATAATGCAAAGTTAACTAATTCGTATTACTTTTGCAAGTAGTTACAAATATGTATTGTAGTAACAGAAAATATACTAATGTTGAATTTCAATATAATAAAAAATGAAAAGGGTAAGCAGTGAGGATTATTTTTCATGTCCACTTACCAGTGCAATGGAAATAATTGGGGGCAAATGGAAGATTGTGATTTTGGGTAATTTATTTACCGGGGTAAAACGGTTTGGTGAATTAAAACACTTAATGCCTGGAATTACACAGAAAATGCTAACTCAACAACTAAGGGAGTTAGAGGCTGATGGGCTTCTTCATCGTGAGATCTATAAGGAGATCCCGCCTAAAGTTGAGTATAGTCTGACCGAAAATGGGAAGTCGCTTGAGCCGATATTGAGCGAATTATGTAATTGGGGATCAAAATTGATTGCACGGAATAAGCGCAGAAAAAATGCGTTATAGGCTGGAAATGAAAACTGAAATATGCAACGATGAAGATTGTATATGTCAGCAGCCAAAATATTTCTGCTAATAGAAAAATTCCATGCGAAATCTCTCAGTCCCGCGAAACCTTACTGTGCTTAATGCTATTCTAATCCTTATAATATTATTACTAAATTGCTACTATCAAGCGTTTTGTGTTCCCACTAACTGGACGATAGTGCTGTTGGCTGTTTGTTTCATTAACACCACATTCTATCCCTATTTTTCCAGACATCGGTTACTAGTTCCTGTGGCTAGTTTTATTAATGGAATTTCATTTTTTGTGTTTGTTTATTGCATTATCTTCCTAGAGCAGATGTACATTTGGGGACTTATGTTTTCAATTATTCTAATTGGTGGAGTTGTTTTTATACCACTATTTTTGGCGCTGCAGCTTGTATGGACAAACCTTGTTAAACCTGTGTCATCCATCGCCAGATATTCCTTCTTACTTGCCTTTCCGGTTTGTATAGGTATTGTAATTAGTATTGGTATACAGTATAGAAATGCTATAAAATCTATCAAAAAGTTTGAACAGAGCAATTACCAACAACTTGACAAAAATTTTATGACAGAAAAGATACTCGGGATGCATTTTATTTACCATACGAGATTTTGCGAGTTTGATGGTTGGCGACCGCCCAAACATGAGCCCATCCTTGTTATTGGGATGTGGCTAAATGATCGCGAGGATCCGCTAAAAGTAGATTTGAAAAAGCGTCTTGAATTGTATAAAAAGTTCTTTCCTGATCATCAATACAAATTTGATTGCAGCTGTGCCTATCAATATAGAGAGGATTATTTTAATGATAGGCTCTTTAATTAGACGTATTGTTGCCCCGATAAAACTATACATTGAAGCAGGTCTAATATGCTGTTCGCGAAAGTGAAATTGCATTTTGCAAAAATTATTTCAAGTATTTATAAATTATGAATAGAAATATTTGTAAATTGTACGGCAAATGAAAGCCAGACTACACAATTTTACAAATAACAAAAATGTCATGAAGTATTTATATGTTGTATTTTTCATGATTGTATGTGCTTTACCAGCGCAAAGTCAGACCATGTTGACCGTAGGACAGGTCTACGATTTTAATGTGAATGATGAATTTCAATACGTCTATCAGGATGCACCACCCAATGCTTTTAGATTTAAAGTCATAGCAAAATATTACTCTGCATTAAATGATACGGTGTTTTATATACGCAGTGTAGATGATTACCATTCGGAAGTCAATATGACGCCAACACCTCATCTCGATTATTTTTTTGACACTTATACTGATACCGTTTTTTATACAAATCTGACATCGAATATTGACTCTTTGTACTCGAACTGGCCTGTGAGTGATTCTTTATACGACTGGTATATTGACACCTTGTATTATTCAGAACAGGCTTGTGGGCGGGCGGTGTATGAGTATAATGCATGTCTGCATTGCAATTTTGAAGGAGATCATTATAATATGGTCTTTGGAGAAGGTATAGGAATGGTGCAATCCATTCATCAATGTTCAGTTTGGCTTGAGATCGATGATCAGTATTATTTATTCTATTTCAAGAAAGATACTGCTATTTGTGGTACGCCTGATGTCACTAGCATGTCAGTAAATGATTCTAAAGTAACTTTAAATACTGTCTTATTCTATCCGAACCCTGCATCAACACGCATTCAGATAGATAGTCGATTGTTCTCAAGGTGTAATATTTCAATTTACAACAATGCAGGGATGCTGGTTAGAAGGATTGAGAATGCGGAATCTGGAAAGTCCATCGATATCAGTTACCTGACCAGGGCTTGTTATTTTTTGATAGTTGAAAGCAATGCAAAATTGTATCAAACAGTATTGATAAAAGAATAAACAATTATGACGATGAAGGTCTTATGTGTAAAAAGTGGAAGACTGTCAATGATAGTCGTAGTAGTATTATCATTTTTTGTACTTCATTCGTGCAAACAAGAAGAGCCTGAAAAAGAATTAATCATTGACTTTTCGGCCACTCAAAGTGATATTGCGGTTGGAGATACCATAGGTTTTCATCCATCATCCAATTATTCGATGGTGAATTTTCACTGGACTTTTAGTGGTGGTACACCAGATGAAAGTAGTAATCCTACTCCAGCTGTGATTTACAATACTCCGGGTCAATATGCGGTTAGCCTGACTGTCATTGCTTATCCTGATGGACCAACTTCTACAAAGACAAAGCAGCAGTTCATCACAGTTCATTAAATTTTCTTAGTTGTTTTTAGGAATTATGAATATGTCAATGGATGTTCATTCCATCTGTGATGCTGTTGTATTTGCTCGTTGTATAAAAAGTTGGTGTAGCATGATTCCTTGTTCAATAGTTTCGTATTTTTGAATTGGCGGTTTTTTGCTTGAAGCAGATAGCATTGTATGATGAAATGGAAGATTTGTCTGAGTTTATTAATCCTGAGCCAGTGTGTGTCCGATCAGATGACATTATCGTGTAAGGTGAGTTCCAATCGGTTCATTTGCAAGGATTCATCCGGAACTTGCTTTCTGGCTGATAGTAATTTTATTCCTGTTTCATCTTCGTTGGTGAGTATCGCATCGTTGAACGAAGGTGTGTATTTGGCTGAGGAAGTGAAAAAAAATTCCTTACTTTTGAATTTGCTTGTAAAGTTAATTCCTTTAGATATCAATATAGTAAAGTGGTAAAATGTAAGTGTAGGGAAAGGAAATGGATGGGAGGATGGATTGCACCTAGCCTTATGGTGAGCAACATATTTTCAATTTCCTCAACGCAAGCATATGAATAATTTATGGCAGCTATTAAACGAAAGTCCCTTAAAAAAGGATTAAAGATGATTATAATATTTTTTGCAATTATTATTGCGTTATTCGTCGGGCTATTTATTTTTCTTTTAATCAATAGTCCCGGTAAGCCCGAGCAATTTGTTGATGCGTCAGGCAAACCTTTAGTTGGGTCCATTTCCGAAAAGACGTTTGTGTCGATTGGCGGTGTTAAGCAAGGGATGTTTATCCGAAGTAAGAATATAGATAATCCGGTTTTACTGTATATTCATGGCGGGCCTGCTTTTCCGAATTATTTCCTGATTGACAAATATAATCCTGGGCTGGAGGATTACTTCACAGTATGCTATTGGGAGCAGCGTGGGGGTGGCCTTTCATACAGTGAGGAGGTTTCTATAGAAAGCATGAATTTTAATCAACTTGCTTCAGATGCAATCGAAGTGACTAATTACCTGCGTGAGCGATTCGGGAAGGAGAAAATATATATGATGGCTCATTCGGGTGGGACTCCATTTGCCATCATGGCGGCCGCAAAAGCACCGGAATTATACTATGCATACATTGGGATGGCACAAATTACCAATCAGGCTCAATCGGAGAAAATTGCCTATAAATACATGTTAGATCAATATACATCTCAGAATAATACGAAAGCAATTGCTGAATTTAAGAAGTATCCTCTTCTTGATTCCGATAGTTATATTATTCCCTTTTATAAATCTCTTACACGCGATGAATCAATGCATAGTCTGGGCATTGGAACGATGCGCAATATGAGGTCGGTCTTTAAGGGTGTTTTTATTCCAGTTTGGATGTGTAAAGCATATACTTTTGGTGAGAAATGGAATATCTGGAAATCCAAATTCTCATTTATAAAAAAGACCAAACTTATTGATGAATTATTTGCTACTGATATTCCATCGGTTGTTACTAAGCTTGAAATTCCTGTGTATTTTTTCAGTGGGAAATATGATTTAACGGTAAATCATGATTTAAGCAAAGCATATCTTGATTCGCTGCAGGCTCCTATGAAAGGTTTTTATACATTTAATGAGTCGGCCCATAGTCCAATATTTGAAGAACCCGAAAAACTCAAAGAGATATTGCTAAATGATGTACTAAAGGGAACGACCAAACTTGCTGATGAAAACAATGCTGACAGATAATTGCCTAAAATAAAAGGTGACGCATATATGATATTTTCTTGGTTTACTGATAGACAAATTATTCCGCTTCTCCTTAGTGCAGTTTTTCTGATTGCTTCTACTATAACATTCCATTGTGGAAAACAGAAACTGGCTTTATGGCTATTATTTTTTGGTTCTCTGGTCCTTGGATATTTTATTGCAAATCTTGATGATTTTCTGATAATTTGGGACGAGCAATACCACGCTCTTGTCGCAAAGCATATGATAGACAATCCCTTCGAGCCGACCTTGTACTCCAATCCAATATTTGAATATGACTACCGATATTGGACAGGAAATCACATTTGGCTGCACAAACAGCCCTTATTCTTGTGGCAAATTGCAATAAGTTTGAAACTATTCGGTATGAACGCTCTTGCAGTTCGAATTCCTAGTATTATTATGCATGCTGTTGCTACAATTATGGTTTACAGAATTGGGAAAATATCCAACAATGCAAAGGTGGGTTTTTATGGAGCAATGTTTTTTACGGTTGCATACTATATTCTGGAATTAGTAGCGGGGAAATTCGCAACTGACCACAATGATATTGCATTTCTTTTTTATGTGACAGCTAGTCTTTGGGCTTGGTTTGAATATCAGCATTCACAAAAGAAGTATTGGTTAATATTTATCGGGGTTTTTGCAGGATGCGCAGTGCTTGTAAAATGGCTAGTCGGCTTATTAGTATATGCAATTTGGGGTATCTCAATTGGTGTCGAAGATAAAAAGAACTGGTTAAGATGGAAAACATATATTCCTATTCTTATTTCATTGTTGATTTCATTTCTGGTATTTATACCCTGGCAACTCTATATCTTTAGTAGATTCCCGGTTGAGGCCGCCTATGAGTTCAATCTAAATACTTTACACTTCTTTCGCCCTGTCGAGAATCATGGTGGCAATTATTGGTTTCACTTTAATGCGGTAAAAGATATATATGGTTCAGGAGATATTGTTCCCATTTTATTGCTGCTCGGGTTGTTTTTTCTTATCAAAAAATCAACGAGAAGAATATACCGTGTGGCAATTTTATCCGCAATTGTCCTTACATACGGCTTTTATACACTGGCATCAACCAAGATGACTTCGTTTTGCATTATTGTGTCTCCCTTTGCATTTCTTGGGCTGGCTTCATTTTTAGAAACAATCATCAGTTTTCTACGATCGAAAATAAAATTCAAATGGTTTGAGCTAATGTTTGGGTCAGTTGCAATCCTGGCTATTTGCTTTTTTCTTTTAAATTTTTCAAAAATTCAGAACTATCACACCGACTGGAAACCACATGATAACTGCAATAGAAAAGCAGATGTAGCGCAAATGGCGTGTATCGCAAAGATATCTGATAATATGAAAAGTGATAAATGTGTCGTTTTTAATGCAGATAAAAGAGTAGGTGGTCATATTGCCGTAATGTTTTATACCAACAGTATCGCTTTCGAATATGTGCCGAATAAAGATCAGATTGATAAACTAAAGAAGGAAGCCTATCAGATTATGATTTTAGATTCGGATCAACTGCCGGACTTTATCCGCAACGATAATTACATTATTAAAATTCAATGAAAGTCTGTATTGACGTGTGCTTTGTGCAATACAAGTTCGCCACAGTAAAATTATAGTTCTCAGTTACGATAACTTTAAAAAATGAAATGAAGAGTCAAATTGTAAATGTGTTTATTGTTTTTTGTCTCTTGATATCTGGTTGCAGTCTTCATACTGATTATTATGCTGGTGAATTGCGCGAAGGAGATTTGCTTTTTCAACAATTGGATTGTGGCGGTTTGTGTGATGCCATTGAAATGGTGACTGACGGTGTTGATGGGAAAGAGTTTTCGCATTGTGCAATGGTGGTGAGGATGGGAGATAGCTTGAAAGTCATTGAGGCCATAGGTTCGAACGTTAAGATAAGTTCAGTAGCGTCTTTTTTTGCAAGGAGTGGTGATACTGCAACAATAACGAACATTAGCGTTGGTCGGTTGAAGGAGGAGTACAGTTCGCTCATTACTGAAGCCCTTGCATTTGCTAAGCTTCAGATTGGTGTTCCATACGATGATGAATTCCTTATTGATAATAAAAAACTGTATTGCAGCGAGCTGCTTTATGAATCATTTAAGGCGGCTAATCATCAGCGTGATTTCTTTTCTTTACAACCGATGACATTTAGGGATCCGGTGAAAAAGACCTATCTTCCTGTTTGGATTGAATATTACAGGCTGCTTAATAAACCCATTCCGGAGGGCGAATTAGGGATCAATCCCGGACTCATTTCCTGCTCTGATAAAATTAAAATTATAACGTTAGATAGGACCACTTATAAGTAGACTAGTTGTTATTGGCGTGGATAGCTTTTCAACAAAATGTCAGGCATGATGCTATTTGCGATAGGATAGGAGCAAATTGAAATTCTTACCGATTCTTCATACTTTATATATTAAGGATTAATAGGTGAATTTGTAGGACTCAGGCATTCTAATAGTGGAATTTGATATAATTTTGCGATTAAATTGATGGGTAATATATTTTAAACGTATGAATATGGAAAAGATCGCAGATAAATCAAAAGAGCTTTATGCATCAATTAGCCTGATTAATGATAAACTTAATTTTAAGGGAATGGTAGAGGGGAATGCTCCTGTATCCATTGATTATACGCTGCCATTGGGCGATAATTCAGGCTACACTTCACTTGAATTATTGTTATTGAGTTTATCTTCATGTGTTGGAAGCTCCATCCTTGTGTTTTTACGCAAAATGAAAAGAACCATTACAGGATGTGAAATACATTCTCAGGGAATTAGAAAGCAGGATCATCCGACAGGCTTCAGTAAAATTATTCTTGAAATAGTGATAAGTTCAGCAGACACTACTATTGATGATTTGGATAAAGTAATCAAGCTCTCCGAAGAGACCTATTGTCCGGTTTGGTCGATGCTGAAGGGCAATGTGGAAATCGAGATTATGAAGAGAATTCAGGATTAGCTAACTAGTGCCTGTCCATAAAGTCCGTCTGCGGCGTTGTCCTCGTATTGTCGGGCAGTCGATTACTTCAGTAAACTCCTGCACCCCCAACACTTCGGACGCCTTGTCTCGCCTAAGGCGAGAGAGCTTTCTGATCAGTCACGGATCAAGACGAAAAGTTGGGGCGCACGGGCTTTTCCTTTGGTTTATCTCGTACTTCTAATTTCGTTTCTCGGATCTCTGATTTCAAAATACTGAAGCAAAATCATGGATTCCACATATCTCGATTATAGAATGTTCGTTAATTGCGTCATTCGTAAATCGGAAATCCCCGCCTGACCGATGACAGTCGGGCAGGTACGCCTGAAAGAAGTAAGAGAAAAGGGTGAAAAGAGAAAAACAGATCAGAGATCCGAGAAACGAAATGCGAAATCAGAGAGATAAACAATAAGAAGTCCTGCAAATATTACCTTCAAACCTTTCCTCAACAATCCGGCTTGATCCTCAGTCACTGAGTTTATGGACGGACTCTAACTAGTTAAATGGTTGATTAGTGAATTAGTTTATAAGGCAGTGAGGCATTGGTAGGTGAGGGAAACCATGCGGTTTTCGTTATGATGTCTTTCAATCGAATCAGTGGTGCCGGATTTGCCCCGTGATTTTATTAAAAAGCTTATTGGGTTTGGGATTGTAAATAGGCAGCTTTCTTATTTATAAGAGTAGTCCGAAGCGTTTCGAATACTACAAATCCATCGCATAAAATCATGCTTAAGGTTCGGTATGATTTCAATTGATTTTGCAACCAGAATTGCCTTCCAAATAAAAGGCGTAAGTTGTATTTCAGATATAAACAAAGTAAAAGTTGTTAAATATTTATATGGGTGTGTTATAATATGATGTTTTTTGTATATTTGTTATATGTTACTTTGAATTAATTACTTCATTAAAAACACTTCATATGAAAAAACTCTACTTATTCTTATTAATTGCATTTTTGAGTTCTAATGTTATTGGTCAGGTATGGGTTGATAAAGGCGCAATTTGGCATTATGATTTTTGGACAGTGGGTGCACATGGCTTTGATCGATACAGTTATGTTAACGATACTTTATTAGATGGTCATAATTGTCAGGTGATTGAAGGAGAATCGTATGCTTTTACAACCAATTCATCCAATGTTTCGGTTTTATTATGGCATAATATACTAGATGCCCAATATACCTACGTTTCCGGTGATACAGTTTTTTATCGGAAGAACGGAAAATTCTTTGTGTTGCTGAATTTTGGTGCAAACATCGGTGATAGTTGGGTGATTGATGATACTAATGCGCTGGGCTGGTGTGACGATACCTCACGAGTTGTTGTTACTGATACTGGTCATATGGTGATAAATTCGATTGCATATAGAACGATTACCTTACAACCTACTTCCAACTCTCCCTACGGATTGAAAGGTGCCTATGTTGAGCGATTTGGCAATATTGACACGGCCTATGCTCCTTTTCAGTATCCTTTCCCGGCAGGTTATCAGTGCGATTCAATACCCGGGATCGTTGAATGGTTGTTCTATAAATTCAAATGTTTTGAGGATTCTACCTTTACAATGTATAATCCTTTAGGACAGGATTGCGAGTTTGATCTAACGCATCTGGGAATTAGCGAATCTGATCCAAGCGAATTGCTGTGTTATCCAAACCCTACCCAAGGCTTAATCTTCATTGCTAATGAGTTTGGTGATGAGTTACGTCTGCAGTTGTATAACAATCAGGGAGCATTATTGAGGACCATTGAAGTCAGCGATAAATTAATTCAAATCGATCTCTCATTGTTTCCTTCTGGCCTGTATCTGCTGAATATTCAATCAAACCATCATGGGCAATTTGTTAAGAGGATCATTAAAGAATGAGTAGAAAGTCGTGAAGGGAAATACCGTTAATAGCTTCACAATTAATTTTTTTGCATAAAAATGACTTTTAATCTAAAAAATCTGTATATTTGCTAGACAGTAATAAGAATAACATAAAATACTCAATATGAGAACAACTAAACTTTTACTCTGTTTTTTAGTTCTTTTCCCCTTGCTGTCGAGTGCACAAGGAACATGGACTCAAAAAGCCAGCTATCCCCTTCAGGGTCGCCAATATTGTAATGGTTTTTCTATTGGGACAAAGGGTTATTACACCTTTGGCTGTTATTTAAATAGCCCTAATTCGAAGACGGTCGTTGAATATGATCCGGCAACCGATACTTGGACACAGAAGGGTGATTTTCCGGGCGGAACAAGAATCATGTCTCACGTATTCGTTATTGATACGCTGGCATATTTTGTAAGTGGAGCATATTGGTCAGGCGCACCCAGCGATTACACTGGATACAACGACATGTGGGTTTATAATAGCTACGATGATTCATGGACACAGCTGAATAACTTTCCTGGCACTCCACGTCATGGAGGCTTTGCATTCTCATTTAGCGGGAAAGGCTATTTTGGAATGGGAATCGACGGGAACCTGAATTTCCTCAATGATTTTTGGGAGTACAATCCCGCCACTGATACCTGGACTCAAAAAACAAGTTTTCCCGGAGTTAAAAGGAAAAGCGGATTCCAATTTTGTGTGGAACGCTACGCCTATGTGGGACTTGGTTATGATTGTACATTGACAGCTCTTGGCGATGTATGGAGATATGATGCTTTTGCTGATACATGGACCCAGATGAATGATTTTCCCGAAGATTCAAGATGTTGGTTAAGTAGTATGTCGACCAAAACCAAGGGATATATTGTGACCGGGTATTTGTTGAACTCTTCCGCGAGCACACAACAGTTTTGGGAATATAATACTACCAGTGATAGC
This sequence comes from Bacteroidales bacterium, assembly GCA_963678485.1. Lineage (GTDB taxonomy): Bacteria > Bacteroidota > Bacteroidia > Bacteroidales > CAIWKO01 > CALGYY01. The sequence goes on along the minus strand of OY782882.1, from coordinate 4,815,698 downwards.
TGGACTGCACTGCCTGATTTTGGGGGTATTGCGCGGGCGACCGGTTCGGGATTTACCATTGATGATAATATTTACAATGGTTTAGGCTATGAAGGAACCTATTTGGATGATTTTTGGGTTTATACACCAACAACAAAGAGTTTAACCAAATCACTTACTGGCGATATTTCAATCATTACTCATCCTGATCCTGCATCCACAGAGATTAATATTGAAATTCCTCAATTGCCATCAGAAAAAAATATCATTACTATTTATGATATTACAGGCAGGATTGTGACAAGCATGCAAATAAATGGCAATCCTCAGTTGGTCAATGTAAATTGTTCGTCCTGGCCTTCCGGAGAATACTTTGTGGTGCTGAAATCCGGCAATAGTAGATGTCAGTCCTCAGTAGTTATTAAGTAACATCGGCTGCTTTTCTCATGAATGAAGATATGAGAAATTGCATTGAATGCTATGGAGAAACCTTAGTATGCTTCATTTTGCTGCGCCAGGAGGTTTTATATTGATTTATTCGATATTTTTGACCGAAGGTCAGCCTTAAAAAATATTGAATGAAATCAAGAAATTTATTACTAAGTGCGCTTATCATTTTAGCGTTGCCATCTTTGAGCACAGCTCAGAACCAGCCTATTATTCCAAAAGGAAATGCTCGAGCTTTTGAGCAACAAACGCGGCAAAAGGATGGGGCTCCTGGGAAAAATTATTGGCAAAACAGTGCTGATTATTTTATCAAAACATCAATTGATGTTAAGAATAAAATATTAAGTGGTGAGGAGAGCATCGTTTATTTTAATAATAGTCCTGATACATTAACTGCCATTGTAATCAGGCTGTATCAGGATATTTTTAAAAAGGGAGCCAATCGTAATTCAATTGTAGATATTGATCCACGGGATATTCATGATGGTGTAACTATTAAAAACCTGATGGTGAATAATACCCTTGTTGATTTAAGCAAGGAAAGTGAATCGGTGAAACGAGAAGGCACCCTCATGATTATATACTTAAAGAATCCATTGGCTCCAAGGCAGAAAGCGGAAATTCAATTACAGTGGGATTTTAATTTTCCACAACATACGCTGATCAGAATGGGAACCATTGATAGTACAAGTTTATTTGTTGGTCAGTGGTATCCGCAGATTGCAGTATATGATGATGTCTATGGATGGGACACACGCTCTTATAATGGAATGGCCGAATTTTACAACGACTTTGGAAATTTTGAGGTTGAAATTACGGTTCCCGAAAACTTCATGGTTTGGGCCACTGGTGAGCCTCAGAATTTGAATGAAGTTATACAGCCCAATTATTATGAAATCTATAAGAAGGCCAGTATTTCTGATGAAATCGTGCATGTCATTACAGACGGGGATTTGAAGGATGGGAAGATATTCACCGAAAATCATACATGGAAATACAAAGCCCGGAACGTAAGTGATTTCGCTTTCGGGATTAGCGATCATTACTTGTGGGATATTAGCAGTGTTGAGGTAGATAAGAATACAAAGCGGAGAACCATTGTGGGTGTTGCCTACAATAAAAATGCAGCTAATTTTGATAAAGTCGCCCTAATCGCTAGGGAAACGGTTCGTTCATTATCTGAAGACATGCCGGGAATTCCCTATCCGTTTCCCTACCTGACGGTTTATAATGGTGATTTTGGTATGGAATATCCCATGATGACCAATGTGGGAGCAGAAGAGGATTACGGTATGACGGTGTATGCCAATTCTCACGAAATTGCACATGCATATTTCCCATTTTATGTTGGCACCAATGAAACAAAAAATGGATGGATGGACGAAGGACTTGTTGTGTTTATGCCTGAAAAGGTGCAAAGTCTGCTGTCGCCTGATTTGAATATAGCGAAATATAATACAAGCGCATTTTCAGCCTATGCAGGATTAGAAGATGAGCCTGCGGTAATTACTCCAACGCATTATCTGGATGCGAAAATCTATTTCTATTTGAATTATGCAAAAACAGAGCAGGCTCTTAGAATGCTTGAAATGCAGTTAGGCCCTGAATTGTTTAAAAAGTGTCTGCTTACCTTTATGGAACGATGGAAATATAAGCATCCTACGCCCATTGATTATTTCAATACGTTTAGTGATGTTTCGAAGCAGGATTTGAATTGGTTTTGGCAGTCCTGGTATTATCAAAATGGTGGCATACCTGATCTTGCTATCACCAATGTGATTAAAAAAGGGCAGCAATGGACAGTAACCATCAGCAATAAGGGTGATTTGCCTTTGCCAGTCGTTGTTTCGTTTTATAACAACGAAACCCTGATAAAAACAATCACTGAACCTGCCAGCCGCTGGATAGGGGCGCAGAAAGAAATCAAACTGACCTTTGATTCAGCTGAATCAATAACAAGGATCAGATTAAGTACCGATATTATTCCTGATGCCAACAGAAAGGATAATGAGTACACAGTGGTGAAATAGTCGTTGTTTCTGTTCAATCCTGCAATTTCAAACAAGGAATTATGGAAAAGTATTTAAACAATGATTCTGATGCTAAAGCGCAGATTGATGTTTTTGATGAATTGCCATTTTGGTCAGCTCCCTTTGGATTAAAACTACTTGACTTTATTGATTACAGAGCAAATATTACTGCGCTGGATATCGGATTTGGAACTGGTTTTCCATTGACTGAAATAGCAGCCAGACTTGACAATGGTTCGCTGGTTTATGGGATTGATCCATGGAAGGACGCATTTGAGCGTGTAAACAGAAAGATCGAGCAATATGGGTTGACCAACATAAGGTTGATCGAAGGTGTGGCAGAAGATATCCCATTGGAGATGGATTCAGTTGATTTGATTACGAGCAATAATGGGATAAACAATGTGAATGATGTTGATAAAGTGTTATCAGAGTGTTCACGGGTTATCAGGAAGGAAGGACAGTTCGTCCTTACCATGAATACAGATTTAACTATGCATGAATTTTATTGCCAATTTGAGCGGGTTTTATCTGAACATCATATGGATGATGCAATTATTCGGATGCGTCAACATATTTCGGATAAGCGACCTGCTGTTGATACCATCATTTCAAAGCTTCGACAAAACGGGTTTTTAATTAAGGACTTAGTACAAGATCAGTTTAATTACAAATTTGCCAGTGGGACTGCGATGTTGAATCATCATTTCATACGTTTGGCCTTTATGGATGCATGGATCAAATTATTACCTGGTTATATGGTTGCAGAGGTATTTGCTGAAATTGAATCAGGATTAAACAAGCAGGCTACAATGCTTGGAGGGCTTAAATTAAGTATTCCCTTTATTTTAATTAATTCAATAAAACTCTGAATCAGGAATTATTGATACGATTAGGTTGGAAAAAGCTGCTAATTGTAACGTTATAATGAGATTTCCACTAGTTCTTAACTCTCTATATGTAAATTTCACCATGGAAAGTCCACATGCCTTACATGATGTTCATGAAAGCAAAAGCGTAAGAAGCTATATACAGAATTAATATCTGTATTGTTAAAAAATATCTATATTTGATGTGTAATTATAGGTTTTTTTTATAAAATCTTCATTGACAAATAGTTGAATTTTTATAATAATTAACAATCATTCATATGAAAAAGGCTGTTACAATTCTGATTTTGACTGTTGGATTACTTTTTTTTGGTGGTATGGCAGATGCCCAAACAACAATTTACATTAACAGTACCTCAGGAAATGATGCTACAGGAAATGGCACGCCAGGAAGTCCCTACCGGTCATTTGGCAAGGGTTACAATATGGCAATTGCAGGTGATATTTTGGATCTGACCGGAACTTTTACATGGACAGATACAGATGAAACGGGGGATGCAGTCACTTCTGGTTATACTATAGCAAAAAATCTGACTATTCAAGGGCAGGGAGCCGACAAGACAGTGGTTCAGGCGGCGGCGAGTGCTGGTGGTAATTATAGTCGAATATTTACAATTAGCAATGGAACTTCTGCAGAAACTGGTTTTACTGTTACTATTAAAAATTTGGAGATTAAAAATGGCTATTTGTCGAGTTCGAATGATGGTGGTGCTATTAATTCAAGCTGGGCTACAGTTACCATAATGAATTGTTACATCCATAATAATCAGGCACGTCAAGGCTTCGCGATTGAAGCAGCTTATACAAACTTGATTATTACAAATTCAACTATATCAAATAATTCCTACAATCCATCTTCAACTGGTTACGCATCTGGAGCTATTAACCTTCAGACCAGCAGTGATAAAACATACGGAATTAATATATCGAATTCTACGATTTGCTATAATACGGGTGCAAATTATGGCGGAGGAATTAGTACTTCCTATGGCGTTCACTATGTTACGAATTGTACGTTTGCATACAATTCGTGTTATGCTGAAGGTGCTGCAATGAGCGTTAGTGGGAATTCTGGGGGTGTGCACGGTATTCTGTATTTGAAAAATACAATAATGGCAAATAATACAAGTTCGTCTACACCAGCTGCTGCGGACTATGATGATGCCTATGGCGGAACTACCAACGATAATGGCTATAATATTATTGAATTTCATAATTCACCAACATTAACTGGAACAGGAACTGTAACTGGTGATCAGGTTAATCTGAATCTGAGTGCTACCTTGTCAGCCAATAGTACCGTGGTAGGAACACCTACCTTAGCATTAAATGCTTCAAGTATTGCAATAAATAATGGTAATGCAACAGCTAATGGTACTGTTGCCGTGCCAACAACCGACCAACGTGGCTTTGGTAGAGCTGGAAATGTGGATAAAGGAGCGTATGAGTATGGTGCGGTGGTCCCTAACAGTGCGCCTACGGATATTTCATTAACCGCAACCTCAGTTAATGAAAATGTGTTGGCAAATGCAAATGTTGGAGTGTTTTCCACAACTGATCCTGATGCTGGCAATACTTTTACTTATACATTGGTTGCCGGCACAGGAAGCACTGATAATGCAGCCTTCAACATCAGCGGAAGTAATCTGAATATCACCAATAGCCCAGACTTTGAAATAAAGAGCAGTTATTCAATCCGCATTCGTACGACTGATCAGGGAAGTTTATGGTTTGAAAAAGTATTTACTATTACAGTGCTTAATGTGAATGAAACACCAACTGATATTGCCTTATCATCAACTTCTGTAAACGAAAATGTTCTTGCAAACTCAACGATAGGGAACTTTACCTCCACAGATCCAGACGCTGGCAATACCTTTACTTATACATTGGTTGCCGGCACAGGAAGCACTGATAATGCAGCCTTCAACATCAGCGGAAGTAATTTGAATATCACCAATAGCCCGGACTTTGAAACAAAGAGCAGTTATTCAATTCGAATTCGCACAACAGATCAGGGAAGTTTATGGTTTGAAAAAGTATTTACTATTACAGTCCTCAGTGTGAATGAAACACCAACTGATATTGCCTTATCATCAACTTCTGTAAACGAAAATGTTCTTGCAAACTCAACGATAGGGAACTTTACCTCCACAGATCCGGACGCTGGCAATACCTTTACTTATACATTGGTTGCCGGCACAGGAAGCACTGATAATGCAGCCTTCAACATCAGCGGAAGTAATCTGAATATCACCAATAGCCCAGACTTTGAAATAAAGAGCAGTTATTCAATCCGCATTCGCACAACAGATCAGGGAAGTTTATGGTTTGAAAAAGTATTTACTATTACAGTGCTCAATGTGAATGAAACTCCAACTGATATTGCCTTATCATCAACTTCTGTAAACGAAAATGTTCTTGCAAACTCAACGATAGGGAACTTTACCTCCACAGATCCAGACGCTGGCAATACCTTTACTTATACTTTGGTTGCTGGCACAGGCAGTACTGATAATGCCGCCTTCAACATCAGCGGAAGTAATTTGAATATCACCAACAGCCCGGACTTTGAAACGAAGAGCAGTTATTCAATTCGCATTCGCTCAACTGATCAGGGAAGTTTATGGTTTGAAAAAGTATTTACTATTACGGTGCTCGATGTGAATGAAACACCAACTGATATTGCCTTATCATCAACTTCTGTAAACGAAAATGTTCTTGCAAACTCAACGATAGGGAACTTTACCTCCACAGATCCAGACGCTGGCAATACCTTTACTTATACTTTGGTTGCTGGCACAGGCAGTACTGATAATGCCGCCTTCAACATCAGCGGAAGTAATTTGAATATCACCAACAGCCCGGACTTTGAAACGAAGAGCAGTTATTCAATTCGAATTCGCACAACAGATCAGGGAAGTTTATGGTTTGAAAAAGTCTTCACTATTACCATTCTAAATATTGGTGAACTGGCTGTTGTGACAACACAGGCAGTCAGCGGGATTGGTGTCAATTCCGCCACCGGAAACGGAACCATTGGTGATTTTGGTGATTCCAGTCCTCTTGCGCATGGTGTATGCTGGAATACCAGCGGTACACCAACTTTGCTGGATGACTATACCGATAATGGAGCGACTTCCACTGCCGGTGCTTATACAGCAGCTATGAATGGTTTAATTGCCAATACCACCTATTATGCAAGGGCTTATGTGACGAATACTTCCGGTACCAGCTATGGCGACGATGTTGTATTTACAACTGGTAGGGTGCAGCTAACCATTGCAGCACCAACGTTGACAAGCAAAGAGTATGACGGAACCGACAATGCTGTCTCTGTTACCACCATGGGTAGCGTTACCGGCATTGCAGGCGGGGACGATGTTACCGTAAATATTGTATCTGCGTTATTTGATACAAAAGATGTGGGAACGGGAAAAACAGTTACCGTGACTTATGACCTGAGTGGAACGGATATCGCAGATTATCTTGCACCTGTGGCTTCTGTTTTAACCACTGGGGAAATAACGACTAAAGTTATTACAATTACCGGACTCACTGCATCGAACAAAGACTATGACGGGAATACCGATGCAAGTCTGAGCGGCGGAATGCTTGATGGTGTTATTTCGCCCGACGATGTTGCCGCAGCAATGCCCACCACCGGAACCTTTGCGGATCAGAACATAGGACTTGGGATTGGTGTAAGCATTGCGAATATTACATTAAGCGGAGATGATATCAGCAACTATTCTTTAACCCAGCCGACTGGATTGACAGCAGATATTACAGCTAAAGAGCTGACCATAGGCGGATCGTTTACCGCTTCGGATAAGGAATATGACGGAACAACGGACGCTACCATTCTGACGAATAGTTTGACTCTGATTGGTGTTGTTCCAAGTGAAGACGTGGTATTAAATCCTGTTGCAGAATTTGCATCGGCGGGGATTGCCACAAATATTTTGGTATCACTTGGCTCATCCACATCAATTTCGGGTACAGATGACGGCAATTATACGCTATCACTTGTTGGAGCCCCAACGACACTTGCGTCAATTTCGCCAGTATCAGGGTTGAATGAAATCAGCAACAAGGTGTTGTCAGTTTTTCCAAATCCGTTTACTGATCGTGTTTATTTGAGTAAAGCAGAAAATGTCACTTCAATAGAAGTAACGAATGTTGCTGGACAAATTCTAATTGCAAAAAAGGTAGATGGTGAAACGATGATAAATACTACGGAGCTTTCATCTGGCGTGTATTTCATCACTGTATATCTTTACAGCAATGAAAAATTAGTATATAAAATGGTTAAATAACCAAGGTATATTGCTTTGAGATGGCTGGTGCTGTTTTGCATCCATCGGACACATAGAGGCTGCTATTCTTCTTCTTAAGTCTGACACGAGCAAAAGGACACTGGCCATTTTTTTTTGACAAAAAAAAGTCATTTGTTTTTTACGCTACAGTGTGCTATACAATTGACAACAATGTTTTGTGAAGAGATGTATTGAGATTCTATTCGAATATATGTCAATATTGGATACATGATGAATTCGCTGGATATTTGGCAAAAGAGGAAAAAAATTAAAAGTGCAGTAAGGTTTGTATGAATGCAAACAGGTATTAAGAAAAGAAATTCTTTAATCGCTGGTTATTAAATGAATTGATTAATTTTATAATTCATAAATCCAATTGCTGACTTAAAATACTACAGTATAATCTTCCTTAACTCAGATTACATGAAGAAAATAAACCTTGCGTTAATAATTGTATTGGCTGCAGCTTCACCAATATGTGCTCAAAATTATCAGCTTAACTTTTCTGGAACAGGGCTTAGTACAACGGTTGACTCTGTAAAAATAGAAAACCTTACTCAATGCAAGGTGATGGATATCAACGGAAGTGATATATTAAACCTCGTTTCAAGTATTGGTGTGGATAATCTGCCAATTGAGGTCGCGAATAAGGTGCATATATACCCTAATCCAATGGTAGATTTATGTCAGGTCGATGTTGAATCAATTGCTGCTGGCGATGCAACCATCAGGGTTTATGATTTAGCAGGAAAAAACATAATGATGCTAAGGGAATTTTTACCAGCGGGGAATCATACTTTTCAATTAAAAGGATTAAGTAAAGGAGTGTACACACTAAAAGTTGAAACTGAGAACTATTGTTATAATGCGAAAATTGTAAGTATTGGTTCTAGTCTGAATGCCCTGCAAATAATAGATTTAGGCGTGGCAGCTAACACCAGTATTGCTCAAAAAAATGATGAGTTCAAAAAAGGGAAAGCATCGGTTGATATGCAATATAATGATGGTGATTTGTTAAAACTGATTGGAAAATCGGGGACTGAGCGCACGGTTATTATGCTTGTGGCAACCGAAAGTCAAGCTGTTGTATTTCCTTTTATGGCGTGCACTGATGCAAATGGAAATAGCTATGCCGTGGTACAAATTGGAAGTCAATGGTGGATGGCAGAAAACCTGAATGCCGGAACATATGCTTTGATTGCAACACCACAAGTATCCGGAACCAAGTTTTGTATGGATATTAACGGGCAGGCTGATACAAACTGTCCTATGGGCGGATTGTATGAGTGGGCTAATCTGATGCAAGGCGGTGCTCCTTGTAACGGCAGTGGTGCACCTCCAGATGATGCTTGTTCAACGCCGGTAAAAGGGCTTTGTCCCAATGGGTGGCATATTCCTTCTCATTACGAGTGGACCACCTTGGAAAGAAATTCAGGAAGCAGTCCTACTGCTTTTCCTTATAATACTTCAACCATTAGTTTGCTTGGAGTAGATGAAGGTGGCAATCTGAAAGCGACATGTACAAATTATTGGTGGGCTCCTAATGCAGGTGCGACAAATACAACGGGATTTTCAGGTCTCCCCGGAGGAGATACATGGAATGGTGTTTTTGAGGATTATGGACAAAGTGCTTATTTTTGGACATCCACAGAAACATTATTTATGTCTTGGGTTCATGCATTGAATTACAGCTTAACCTTAGTTGGTCGCTCAAGTTATGCCGTAGAGAGTGGTTTTAGCTGTCGTTGTGTTAAGGACTGATTGAGAATTGGTAAATCACGGGTATGAACCCCGGGCAAGTTGAGTTCACGAAATCCCGCTCTGCGGGGCTCCGGCCCAACATTCCGCCCTAGAAGGGCGGGGTATTATACCCTCCGCCGTTGGCGGGATTGTTCGCCTAAGGCTTTTAATTTTTAAAAACCAAGGCTCACGAATAAAAGTAAGTTGTGACAGCTAAAATATCCAGTTGTACTATGGTGTGAATTTCATTAGCGTATTACTTTAATCAATGGTACACATACTAAACGCATTCTTTCCTGCTTTTTCGCCCACGATTACAAAGCGATCCTGACCCAAATTGAAGATTTTAGAGTTATTAGAAGCAACTCCGGTTTCAATACAGCGATTGATTATCTTTCGGAATAGGACTGTTCCGTCTTGGTTGATTCTGGCTGCAACTAGGCAGAGATCGTCGTAAGCCTTGGAGTTAGATAGTTGTCGCTTACTGGGAATTAAAATATCGCTTTGTACATTTAGAGGTGTGTCATAATAGAAAATAATGAGATCTTCACCCGAGGGAAATAAATTCATTGTTTGGGCAGGAGTAACCAAGCCAAAACTGGCTTCCTTTTGAATAGTGCTAACCCATGCGATTCGCCCGTCAAGTCTGAATTTGAATAGGGAAATATTACTAAGCAGATTGTGTGTTTTTGTTTCCTTTATGTACTCTCCGCCAACAACAAGCCCGTCGTTCGAGAAATAAAACATATGTAAGAGAGGGAATGTTTCATCATCAATTTTAAATTCAGGGTAAGCTTCCGCGAATTTTTTATCAATCAAATAATAAGCAACATTTTTATCTGTGCGGTTGCTGAGGTTTTGCCTGATATAGAATAAGTTTCGGGTGGTGCTATAAACGCTACCAGCGCAAAAGATGATCAGCTCGTTTGATAGGTTAAGGTGTGCCTGCAAATTGAGGAAATATGTGTATGGCTCAATTGCCAAGCTGGGCATTACTTCATCAAGTACGATTGTGGCAGGAGATTTTGCTTCTGCTAATGTGTACGCCAAAATATGTCGTTTCCTGTCGATTATCTCTTCACCATATACCAACAGCTGGCCATCCTGAGTGAAATCCATGCCTTCGATATTCAATCCCGGTTCTTTGGTCGAAAAGCTCGCAATATTAACACCTCCTTCCCAAACCACTTCTAAGTTTTTATTAAAAACAACTAATTGATGAATCACTGGAATACTTGCCATGGTAGGTTTGTCGGGAGCACAATACTCTACAAAATCGACAATTAAATATGACGAATCAGAAGATGTATATACGGCACTATTACTAATCCAACTGTGATTTTTTCCTGAGAGTGTCCATTCTTTTCGTTGAATTTCTTGTCGCTGGTCATCTAAAAATATTATCATGGCATTTCCATTACTATTGCTGGCTTTGTCGTTATTTCCATAGATAACCGTGTAATTGCTGAAGCGTAGGATACTCAGCTTGGATGGCGTATTGTCAGGTAAACCATATTGCGTGCGAATAATCATATCTTCATCAAAATATCGAAATAGGATGCTGTATTTTGTTTCTTGAAACGCAACTTGGTTTGGAATAGCGAAAATCAACCCAATGCCCTCATCAGATGTGCCCAAAAATGTGTGAATCTCGCTTTCATATATTCCTTCTTCAGTTAAATTCCACTTAAGCTGGGCGTTAACCTTTAAACTAATACCTGCGAATATAAGGGGAATCAATACGAACAGAATGTGTTTTTTCATATATTAACTTTTGTAACAAAAATACATAATTGTCATGGTTGCGTGCAATATTAGATAAAATATTAAATAAATATGTATATTAGATGTTTTGTCATTGGATGTCATGACATCATAAACTTTTTTTTGCACACTTCTGTAAATTGCACTTTTAAAACCACAAGGTAAAAAAAAGTCCCCATTACTGAGGACTTTTTAATGCATGTTTGCTATAAGCAGGTTTATATTAGCACTGCTTTTATTTGTTTAGCAATACTTTCTCGATTTTGACTGTGCCATTAGTCTGGACTTTAACCATGTATATTCCAGTTGCGAAGTTTCTATTAACGATATTCATCCCTGGTTTTGAATTGAGTGAATACAGCAGATTTCCTAACATATCATAAACTTCCACAAGGCTGTTGCTTAGTGGAGTGTAAACATATATGCTAGTGTTGTAAGCATAAATAGAAATCAAATTGTCTAGATTTGATTCAATTCCTGTGGTAATGATCTCAATCGTTAATGTATTTGATGTTGCCGGATTATCAAGGGTACAAGCTAAACTTGAAGTCATTATACATGTGACATCGTCGCCATCGTTTAATGTGTCTGAAGAGTAGGTCGACAAGTCTGTGCCAACATTAACACCATTCACTTGCCATTGGTACGATGGAGTGCCGCCATTTGTTGGTGCTGCTGTAAAGGTAATGCTTTCACCTTCTGACACCGATGTTCCTGGATTTGCAGAAATGATTACACTTACTGGTATTGCGGAATTATTGATAAGTACAGTTGCTAATGATACATCTGAAAGGCAACTTCCAAAGGTAACTTTACCTTTATAAGTGCCATCAGCAAGACCTGTGAAATCGTGCGATGTTGCGCTTCCTGTCCAAATTTGAAGCATCGAGCCTGTATTGTCACAAAGTTCAAAGGTCTGCATCCCGCTTTGGTTTGAGGTTATTGTTACTGTACCTGTCCCGCATCCTGCAGCGCTGGTTGCCATTGCGATGGGTGTAATATTATTTGCAAGGATTGTTGTTGTAGATAATTCCGAAACGCAACCACCTAGTGTAACCCTTGCTTTATAGAAACCGTCAGCGATGCCTGTGAATGCATGTGAGCTTGCATCGCCAGTCCATGATTGGAGCATCAAACCTCCGTTATCGCATAATTCAAAAGTCTGTGTACCGCTCTGGCTGGATACTATAGTGACCGAACCCGTGCCGCATCCTGCAGCGCTGGTTGCCATTGCAATTGGTGCAGTATTGTTTGCAAGGATTGTAGTTGTAGATAATTCCGAAACACAACTACCTAATGTAACCCTTGCTTTGTAGAAACCGTCAGCGATGCCAGTGAATGCATGTGAGCTTGCGTCGCCAGTCCATGATTGGAGCATCAAACCTCCGTTATCGCATAATTCAAAAGTCTGTGTGCCGCTCTGGCTGGACACTACAGTGACCGTACCCGTGCCGCATCCTGCAGCGCTGGTTGCCATTGCAATTGGTGCAGTATTGTTTGCAAGGATTGTAGTTGTAGATAATTCCGATACGCAACTACCTAGTGTAACCCTTGCTTTATAGAAACCATCAGCGATGCCAGTGAATGCATGTGAGCTTGCGTCGCCAGTCCATGATTGGAGCATCAAACCACCGTTATCGCATAATTCAAAAGTCTGTGTACCGCTCTGGCTGGACACTACAGTGACCGTACCCGTGCCGCATCCTGCAGCGCTGGTTGCCATTGCAATTGGTGCAGTATTGTTTGCAAGGATTGTGGTTGTAGATAATTCCGATACGCAACTACCTAGTGTAACCCTTGCTTTATAGAAACCGTCAGCGATGCCAGTGAATGCATGCGAGCTTGCGTCGCCAGTCCATGATTGGAGCATCAAACCTCCGTTATCGCATAATTCAAAAGTCTGTGTACCGCTCTGGCTGGACACTACAGTGACCGTACCCGTGCCGCATCCTGCAGCGCTGGTTGCCATTGCAATAGGAGCAATGCTATTGGTAAGTGTTGTAGACGAAGAAACTGCAGACACACAACTACCAAGTGTTACCTTGCCTTTGTAAATTCCATCTGAAAGTGATGTGAACGTATGGGAGGTAGCATTACCATTCCAGAATTGAAGCACTGATCCTGCGTTGTCACATAATTCAAAAGTTTGTGTGTCGCTCTGATCTGAGACGACAGTAACAGAACCTAATCCGCAACTTGGGGTATTCCAAACTGTAGCAACAGGAACGACAGTATTGGTGAGTGTTGTAGCCGATGATACTGAAGAAACACAACTTCCCGACGTTACTTTTCCTTTGTAGGTTCCATCAGCAAGCGAAATGAAAGTGTGTGAGGTAGCATCGCCAGTCCATGATTGAATTACTATTCCTGAAATGTCACATAATTCAAAAGTCTGTGTGCCGCTCTGGCTGGATATTATTGTGATCTTACCCGTTCCACATTCTGGGGTGCTATATACCATGGCAATTGGGGTCGCATTATTAGCTAAAAATATAGGTGTAGATAAGTCTGAAACGCAACTCCCCATTGTTACTTTGCCTTTATAGATGCCGTCAGAAAGACCTGTGAATGCAAATAACATCGCATCACCTGTCCATGATTGCAGCACCGTGCCTGAGTTGTCGCATAAATCAAAGGTCTGTGTGCCGCTCTGGCTGGAGACTATAGTGACTGTCCCTATGCCGCAACCTGCTGCGCTTGACGCGAATGCAATTGGAGCTGAGCCATTGACCAGCGTTGTGGCTGTTGATAAATCAGAAATGCAACTGCCTAAAGTTACCTTTCCTTTATAGGTGCCATCAGCAAGACCTGTGAATGTGTGTGATGTGGCATCGCTGATCCAGGATTGAAGCACTGTTCCTGAATTATCGCATAATTCAAAGGTCTGCATGTCATTCAGATTGGAGTTTATTGTAACTGTGCCTGTAACGCAGCCTGCAGCATTTGAAATGGAAACTAAAGGAATCAAGCTGTTGGTAAGGCTTGTGGCTGCCGATATTTCTGAAACACAAATACCCAATGTCACTTTTCCTTTATAAGTTCCATCAGTAAGACCTGCAAATGTATAAGATGTAGCGTTAGTTGTCCATGTTTGAAGCACTGTGCCACCATTATCACATAAATCAAATGTCTGCAAACCGCTCTGGTCAGAGATTACAGTAACTGTACCTGTACCGCAGCCGGCTGTATTTTGTACAGATGCAATGGGAGCGATATTATTCGTAAGAACTGAAGCGCTTGATAAATCAGAAATACAACTTCCCAAGGTTACTTTTCCTTTGTAGGTGCCATCTGCAAGACCTGTGAATACATGTGATGCAGCGTTGCCTGTCCATGCCTGAAGAACCATGCCAGCGTCGTCACAAAGCTCAAAGGTCTGTATGTCTGTTTGGCTGGAACTAATAGTGATATTTCCTTGGCCACATCCTGCTGCTACTGAAACGGATGCTGTTGGAGCTGAGCCATTCGTAAGCGTTGTAGCTGCCGATAAGTCTGGAACGCAACTGCCCGCAGTTACTTTTCCTTTATAGGATCCATCTGAAAGGCCAGTGAATGCATGTGAAGAGGCATTGCCAGTCCAAATCTGAAGCACAGAACCAGCATTGTCACAGAGCTCAAAGGTTTGTGTGCCGCTTTGGCTGGAGCTAATAGTGACAGAGCCAGTGCCGCATCCAGCTATACTCGTAACGGATACAATTGGAGCTGAGCCATTATTAAGTGTTGTAGCTGCTGATAAATCTGAGACACAACTTCCTTTGGTCACTTTTCCTTTATAAATTCCATTGGCCAGACCATTGAATGTATGTGATACTGCATCGCCAGTCCAGAATTGAATCATTAATCCTGCGTTATCGCACAGTTCAAAGTTCTGAATTCCACTTTGATCTGAACTTATGGTGACTGCGCCAGTTCCACATCCTGCAGAACTGGATGCTGTTGCCAAAGGAACGTCATTGTTGGTCAGTGTAATTAATGAAAGGTCAGAAGCACAAGTTCCCAAAGTCACTTTTACTTTATAAGTGCCATTTAGAAGAGCAGTGAAAGGGTGTGAAGTTGCATTGCCTGTCCATGTTTGAAGCACAAGGCCTGCATTGTCACATAAATCAAAAGTTTGTATTGCGCTCTGATCGGAGATTACAGTGATGGTTCCAGTGCCGCAGCCAGCAATAGTTGATGCGGATGCGAGAGGCACGATGCTATTGGTAAGGGTAATTGCAAATGATAAATCTGAAATGCAACTATTCAATATAATTTTCCCTTTATAAACTCCATCAATGAGGCTGATAAAATCATGCGACGTTGCATTACCTGTCCATGTTTGAAGCGCCATACCTGCATTATCGCATAGTACAAAGGTCTGTGTGCCGCTCTGGTTAGAGTGAACAGTGATGATGCCAGTTCCACATCCAACAGTACTTGCAATGGTCGCAGTTGGAATAGTATTATTGGTCAGTATGCTTGATGATGTTATTGCAGACGCGCAACTTCCATATGTTACCTTTCCTTTGTAGGTTCCGTCAACAAGTCCGGTAAAATCGTGTGATGTTGCATTACCAGTCCAGGTTTGAATTACCGAACCGGCATTGTTACACAAATCAAAGGTCTGTATTCCGCTCTTGTCGGAGCTTACATTGATTGTTCCTTCACCACATCCTGCAATAGTTGTGATGGAAGGAATGGGTACTGTTTTGTTGGTAAGTGTTGTTGCTGATGATAATACAGAAACACAGCTACCCATGGTCACTTTTCCTTTGTAAGTTCCATCTGCAAGACTTGGGAAATCATGTGATGTTGCAATGCCAATCCAGGATTGAAGCACTGAGCCTGAATTGTCACACAAATCGAAAATTTGCATACCGCTTAGGTTGGAGCTTATTGTAACTGTACCTGTACCTGCACCGCATCCTGCAGTATTTGATACTGATGAAATAGGAATGCTACTATTAATAAGGGTTGTTGCTGCTGATAATACAGAAACACAGCTACCCATGGTTACTTTTCCTTTGTATGTTCCATCTGAAAGACCACTGAAGTTATGTGATATTGCATTACCGGTCCATGATTGAAGCACAGTGCCGGTATTGTCACACAAATCAAAGGTCTGAGTGCTGCTCTGGTCGGAGCTTACAGTGATGATCCCTGTTCCGCATCCAGCCGCGTTTGATACAGCAGCTGTTGGAACGATATTATTGATAAGTGTCGATGCTGTTGAAACTATAGAGACACAGCCGCCCATTGTTACTTTTCCTTTGTACGTTCCATCCGCCAAACCTGAAAAGTCGTACGATGTTGCATTCCCTGTCCATGTTTGAAGCACCAGACCAGCATTATCGCACAGATCAAAAGTCTGTGTTCCACTCTGGTCTGAGCTTACAGTGATGATACCTGTACCGCATCCAGCTGTGTTTGATATAAATGCAATAGGAGCCGGATTATTGGTAAGCGTTGTGGCTGTTGACAATGCAGAGGCGCAGCTTCCCATGGTTACTTTTCCTTTATAGGTACCATCGGTCAGTCCGATGAAATTATGTGATATTGCGCTTCCAGTCCATGTTTGAAGAACCAGACCTGCATTATCGCACAGATCAAAAGTCTGTGTTCCACTCTGGTCGGAGCTTACAGTTACGGTACCTGTTTCGCAGCCAGCTGAGTTTGATACAGATGCAATAGGAATGGAATTGTTGGTAAGCATTGTTATTGAAGATAGGGCAGAGGTACAGCTTCCCAATGTTACTTTTCCTTTATAAGTACCGTCAATCAAACCATTGAAGTCATGTGAGGTTGCGCTGCCTGTCCAAGTTTGAAGCACTGACCCAGCATTGTCGCACAAATCAAAGGTCTGACTGCCGCTCTGGTTGGAGCTTACAGTGATAGTTCCATTTCCACATCCAACGGTATTTGAAATGGATGCTACTGGAATAATGCTGTTGATAAGCGTTGTAGGTAATGATAGTCCAGATATACAGCTACCCATTGTCACTTTTCCTTTATACGTTCCGTCAGCAAGTCCCGTAAAAGCATATGATGTTGCATTGCCCGTCCATGTTTGCAGCAGGGTGCCTGCGTTATCACATAAATCGAAGGTTTGAATACCATTTTGGTCGGAGTTCAAGGTGATGCTTCCTGTTCCGCAACCTTCAGTGCTTGCCAAAGAAGCGATCGGTGTTGCATTGTTGAAAAGTATTGTAGCTGCAGACAAAGCAGATGAGCAACTTCCAATGGTCACTTTTCCCTTATAAGTGCCATCTGCCAGACCGCTAAAATCATGTGATGTTGCGCTACCAGTCCATGTTTGAAGCACTAAACCAGCATTATCGCATAGATCAAATGTCTGTGTTCCGCTCTGGTCGGAGCTTACAGTGATAGTACCTGTACCACATCCAGATAAATTTGATACAGATGCTAAAGGTATAAGACTATTGGAAAGTGTTGTTGCCAGTGATAATTCTGACACGCAACTGCCCAAGGTTACTTTCCCTTTATAGGTTCCATCAACAATTCCCGTGAATGCATGTGATGTAGCATTACCCGTCCAAGTTTGTAGAATTGAACCAGTATTGTCACATAAGTCAAAGGTCTGTGGTCCGCTAAGGTCGGAGCTTACAGTTACCGTTCCTTCGCTGCAACCAGGAATGTTAGAAACTGATGCATTAAGTGTGGAGCTATTTGTAAGAGTTGTTGCTGAGGATAATGCCGAAGCACATGTTTCTTGAGAAACTTGTCCTTTATAGATTCCATCAGCCAGACCAGTAAAATCATGTGAAGAAGCACTGCCAGTCCATGTCTGAAGTATTGAGCCTGCATTGTCGCACAAATCAAAAGTCTGTGTACCATTTAGGTCGGAAGTTATCGTCACTGTACCGGTACCACATCCAGCGATGCTAGATACAGTTGCTGTTGGTGCAGAACCATTGGTAAGTGTTGTTGTCGCTGATAAGGCTGAAGCGCATCCACTCTTGGTAACTCTTCCTTTATAATCACCTGCTGTAAGGCCTGAAAAATCATGAGAGGATGCACTACCTGTCCATGTCTGAAGCACTGACCCAGCATTGTCGCACAAATCAAAAGTCTGTGCGCCGCTGAGATCGGAGCTTACATTTACTGTACCTGTGCCGCATCCCGCTGAACTCGTAACTGATGCTGTTGGAGCGACCATTACTAGCCAAACTCCAGAGGAATTTGAAAATGTTGTATTACAAGTAGCATCTTTAGCCTGACGCCGATACCATCTATTAGCTGTTAATCCTGCCGGCGGGTCGTACGTTGCACTATTGCTTCCAGCAATGGTCTGAGGGGAGGACCATGTTGCACTGGTGCTATATTGCCACTGATAACTTATTGAAGCATCACCACCGCTGGCAATCGTTGCGCTGCCAATCGGGTCAGGATCTCCATTATTAACAATCGTATCTCCTGTTGTAAGGATAGCCCCTGGTGTAAACATCGGTCGGACCTTAACTGCCCAAATACCAGCAGAAGAAGTAAAAGTTGTATTGCATACTCCGTCTTTGGCTTGGCGTCGATACCACCTGTTGGCAGTTAAACCAGCCGGAGGATTATAGTATTCCAGATTGCTACTGGCAATGGTTTGAGGCGAAGTCCAGAGCGAATCGCTGCTGTATTGCCATTGGTAGGTGAGGGATCCGTTACCACCGCTGGCTAGTGATGAAGAATAGATTATTATGGGATCACCATTATAGCATACGACATCTCCGGTGGTGAGAATGGCTCCGGGGGTGAACTGTGGACGGACAGTAACCATCCAAACACCTGATGCCGAGGTAAACGTTGTATTGCAGGTGCCATCTTTAGCCTGACGCCGATACCACCTATTTTCTGTTAATCCTGCGGGGGGGTCGTACATATTACTATTGCTGCCTGCAATGGTTTGTGGCGATGTCCATGCGGCATCAGTACTATATTGCCATTGATAGGTGATGGAACCATCACCACCGCTTGCAGATAAGGAAGTCGTAATTATTCCGGGATCACCATTATAACAGATAGTAGCACCCGATGTACCAATATTGCCAGCTGAAAAACTTGGGCGGACTGTTACTGCCCAAACACCTGTGGAGGTTATGAATGATGCATTACAAGCTCCGTCCTTGGCTTGACGTCGATACCATCTGTTGGCAGTTAATCCTGCAGGAGGATCGTAGGTTGCGCTGTTACTTCCAGCAATGGTTTGCGGAAGTGACCAGGTTGAAGTTGTGCTATATTGCCATTGATAAGTAACTGTAGCATCACCGCCACTGGCATCTGTTGCACTGCCAATAACATCAGGATCTCCGTTATAACAGATAGTAGCTCCGGTAGTGAGAATGGCACCTGCTGTAAAACTTGGCAGAATTGTAACTGCCCATACGCCGGATGATGAGGTAAAGGTTGTGCTGCAGCTGCCGTCCTTAGCCTGGCGACGGTACCATCTGTTGGCTGTTAAACCTGAAGGTGGATCATAAGTAGCACTATTGCTACTGGCAATGGTTTGAGGTGAAGTCCATGCAGCATCATTACTATACTGCCACTGATAGGTTATGGATCCATTTCCACCGCTAGCCACTGCTAAACTTCCAATCACATCTGGATTACCATTATAACACACCGTAGCTCCGGTTGTGGAAATTGCCCCAGCAGTAAAATCTGATCGCACGCTAACTGCCCATACACTACTTGAATACTGAAACGTTGGTTTACATAAGCCATCTTTGGCCATACGTCTATACCATCTGTTTTCGGTCAATCCTGCGGGTGGGTCATATGTTTCACTTGTAGCGCCTGGAATATCTTGAAGGGTGACTCCTCCTGCATCGGTACTATATTGCCATTGATAACTAATGGAACCGTCACCACCACTGGCCGGTGTTTCACTAGCAATCACACCCGGATCACCATTATAACAAACAGTAGCCCCAATATATGAAATGCTTCCTGCTGTAAAATATGGGCGCATTGTAATTTGAACCACATTTGAGGATGCAGCACCTGTCCAGTCAGTAGCGCAATTCACGCGCGCAAGGCGTCTGAACCATTTAGTTTGCACTGCATCACCAGGAGTAAAATCGGGTGTGTTACCGCTGCTCATTATATCTGCAAATCCCTCAGTACTGCTGGTTGTTGAAGATTGCCATTTATACTCAATAGTTCCAATATATCCTGTCGGTAAAGTACTGCTGGTAATAGGTTGAGCAAGCGTATAAAAACAGATTGTTTGGTCACCTGCAATGGTTCCTCCGTTGGTTGGGTTAACACAGTCGTTGGGAGGGTCAACTTCGCTGGTCCATTCGTACGCACCCATATCAATGGTGGTATTCTGGATGCGCACTTGACCGCGGATATCATAAGGTTGGGTGTTATAGCTATTCAAACCTGTATTTATACAAGGGGAACTGCCCATCAGGCGAAAGTCGTTTCCCCACAGGTCAACAAATTTCGGGTTTGTTGTTATATTATGGTTTGTTGTTGCAATGGTAGAATAGCTGTCTAAGGCAAGGTCGTTTGAAGCAGTTGAGTAGCAAGAATAGTTCAAGGTGATATTAGAAGAAGTTAAATAAAGCTGACTGCCTTGGTTATAGGCTGAATTGCCCCAAATAATGCAATTGTTGAGAGATCCTGTTGAATAGGCAAAAGTAACTGCGCCACCAT
Organism: Bacteroidales bacterium; assembly: GCA_963678485.1. Lineage (GTDB taxonomy): Bacteria > Bacteroidota > Bacteroidia > Bacteroidales > CAIWKO01 > CALGYY01. The sequence goes on along the minus strand of OY782882.1, from coordinate 4,794,884 downwards.
TATTCGCTGAATTTTGCGAGAATGTAGCATTGTTAATCACAAGAGAAGACTGATAACAATTTATTGCCCCCCCAAGGAATTCTGTAGAATTCGAATTAAAAACACAATTGTTCAGGATTGTCGCAGATCCATTAATATTGAAAAAACCACAACGACTATTACTAATAAATTTTACATTAGTAAGGATTGGGGATGATCCGGTATTATATATACCACCGCCATTGTTTGATCTATTAGATAAAAATGTGACATTGTTAAGTATCGGATTGGCTGATTTATTATACAAACCTCCACCATACACTGCATAGCAGGATGTAAATGTGACATTGTTAATAGTAGGGCTGACGGAGTCATTAAACATACCCCCGCCGTAATCGTGAACATAGGTGTCATTTGAATTTGCACCTTTTACTGTGAAACCATCAAGAATTGCAGTATTGGATAACACCATATTCTTGGGATGATAAAAGACATGAAAACAGTTTTCTTCACCGCTAGTGCCTTGAAATCCGCCGCTACTCACAACAAAAACATCATTACCATTTAAATCGCCACTTAAAACTGTTTCATTTGCTTCTCCATAGCCAAAATTAGCCCTTTGGTTGATATTACTTTCTGTTCCTGCAAAGCCGCCATAAATACCTACGCCATCTTTCATGCGAAAATGGTATCCTCTTGCTGTGTATGGCGATATTATATTGAGGCCATAATCATAACTGGGTTTATACGTTCCTTTAGCTACCCAGATGGTGTCACCTGAAACGGCTGCAAATAATGCTGTTTGAAGGGAAGTGTATGCATCGGTCCAGCTTTTACCCGTGTTATGTCCTGCAGTCTTTGTATAATCAACATAATATAAAGTAATATTGTCAGGATCTACAGCAAAAGTCCATTCATAGGCTCCCATATCAATTAACGAATTTTGAATACGGGTCTTTCCGCGGATATCGCTACTGGTTGCATTGTAACTATTGTTCCCGGCATCGACACAAGGAGAGTTGCTGTAAATACGAAAATCGCCACTTGCTGTATTCGCAAACAATGGATCCGAGGTAATGTTATGATTGACGGTGGTAAAAGTTCCTGCATTGTTATATATATCATTTAATTGATTTGCATAACAAGAATAGTTTAAAGTTGTAGTCCCTCCATTAATATACAATTCATGACCATTGCTGCTGGCGGTATTATCCCAGAGTATGCAATTATTAAGGATGGGAGAGGAATTGTTTGCATTATATATACCACCACCGGAAGTCGCTGAATTTTTTGAAAGTGTAACATTGGTAAGCCTTGTAGAAGACTGATCGTTATAAATACCACCACCAGCATTTAATGCAACATTAGATTTTATCAGTATATTTATTAATGTTGGAGCTGATGAAGTATTATAAACTGCACCACCGTTGTTTGAAGCTGTATTTAAGGAAAAGGATGTATTTAATAGGTTAACCGAAGAAGATAAATTATAGAGTCCTCCACCATCGGTAACAGCTGTATTATTAGAGAATATGATGTTTCTAAGCGTTAATGCAGCTGAGGCATTGTACATACCAGCTCCTTTGTTGTGCGGACTGGTGCCATTTGCATTCCCGTCTTTTATGGTAAAACCGTCAAGTATGGCTGACGCTGTTAGGGCAGTACTTAACGGATGATAGAAAATATGATAACAATTATCAGTGTTGTTATTAGGTGTCCCAATATCGCCGCTTAAAATGGTTTCATTGGCAGAATAATCGCGATCTGCATAATTAAAGGTTAAGGGATTTTCGATACCCGCAAAGCCTCCGTATATACTGACATTATTTTTCATTCGAAAATGATAATAACGTGCTGTGTTTGTCAAGTCATAGGCGGAACTTGGATAATATGTTCCTTTTGCTACCCAAATATAATCGCCAGCACCTGACATATCGATTGCCGCCTGCAAGGTTTTCTTTGCCGTTGCCCAGCTTAATCCATCACCATTATCGTCAGGTCTTATTGTATTAACGTAAATATAATATTGGGGTCTAGCTGGATCTGCTGCCGCCTTATATTCATATGCTCCCATATCGATGGTGCCAGCCTGAGCTGCGTTTGTTTTGAGTAATTTTCTGCCATAAGTTGTTCCTCTGATGTCGGTTGTTTGATTGTTGTATATATTATTTCCTGCATCCAGACAAGGAGAAACACCCGTAAGACGGAAATCGTTATTGGGCGCATCAACAAATTGTGGATTGGTTGTGATATTATTGTTAGTGGTTGTTATATAACTTCCAATATCATTTGCTTCATTAGAAAAGCATGAATAATTCAACGTTATTGGACAACCTCCTGAACATAGAAGTTGTTTGGTTGTTGTAGCATTATTATTCCAAACAATTGAATTATTTAATGTTGTGTATGATGCGTAGTTTGATAGCCCTCCACCTTCAGTCGCATAGTTTTTTACCAATGTTATATTGTTAAATATAATGCCAGTTGATATAGAAACATTGCAAATACCTCCGCCACTCCAACCAGCAAAATTTGAATAAAACAAAACATTGTTAAGGGTTGGATGTGAATATTCGTTTTGCAATCCACCACCACTCCTTGCCGAATTGGCAGTGAATATAAGATTGTTGAGTGTTGAATTAATAATGGAAGAATAATTATACATACCGCCGCCATAATTGCTAGATATGTCGCCTCCATTAGCATTCCCTCCTGTGATGGTAAAACCATCCAAAATTGCCTTAGGTGAAAGAGTCACGTTTACATTATTAAAAACGTGATAACAATTATCATCACCACTATTTCCCTGATATCCGCCATTGTTAATATCAAAAATATCATTATCATTTAAATCACCGCTCAGGATTGTTTTGTTGGTGATAAAGTCTCTGTTTGCAATACTAATTGCCGAAGCGCTTTCGGAACCTACAAATCCACCGAAAATAGCCACACTATCCTTCATTTGGAAGTTTTGTTTGCGTAGGTTTGTTGAACCATTTGCATAGGTTGGTTTGTAGATTCCTTTAGCTACAAAAATGGAATCACCCGCAAATGACATGTCGAGTGCCGCTTGTAAGGTTTTCTTGGCAGTTGCCCAGCTAAGACCAACTCCGTTGTCATCAGGCTGGTTTTGGTTTACATAGATTACATCGTTAGATCTGTATGGGTCTATCCCTGCTTTATATTCATAAGCGCCCATATCGATGGGTCCCGTTTGTGCGGCATTCGTTTTAAGTAGTTTGCGGTCATAAGCCCCGCCTCTAATATCTTTTGTTAAGGTGCAATAGGAATTGTTGCCTGCATCAATGCATGGTGAATTGGTACCAATTCTATAATCCTTATTGGCTGCATTAATAAATTTGGGGTTTTTAGAAATACAGTTTATTGGTGTTATTCGGATTGAATCAGTAGAACTATAACAGCTGTTATTAATTGTTGCTGTTGCACTGGTAGATAAGCCCAAATCTTTTCCTGTTACTGATGTATTGCCCCAAATGATGCAATTATTAATTACAAAATGTAGATAGGATGCATAAATTCCGCCACTGACATTAGCTGCAGTATTATTTGCAATAGTGACATTGTTTAATACTGCGCTTGTGCTCCATAGATATATTCCCCCTCCGGAACCTATTGAAGAAGTACTTGCGTTGTTAAAAATAACAGAATTGGTTAGTGTGAAATTAGAATATTCTCCATTTATTCCACCTCCGGTTCTGGCGGAATTGCCGGTAATTTTCAAATTTCGGTATGTTTCACTGGATCCACTAGTGAAGATACCACCTCCATTTCCTCCTCCGGGTGCACCTGCGCTTCCATCAGCATGGCCACCGGTAATGGTGAAACCATCCAGAATTGTGGAGTTTGAAAGCGTTAAATCAACAGGATACGAACCAATAGTAATAGTTCCCGGGTTGTAAATAACATGGTAGCTGTAGGTGCCATTTGTTCTTGTCCCATTTAAAACAGTCTCATTGGTAATAAAATCTCGTAACGAGAGGTCGAAATTTTCTGGTTCTGTACCTGCAAATCCGCCATAAATAGCGACGCCATTTTTCATTTCAAAATGTTTATTTCCTTCTTGGCACTGAGGTTGACCATCAAAGCCGCAAATTTTATTGGTGCTACTCGGATAATATGTTCCTTTAGCAACCCAAATTTTATCACCCTTCTTAGACGATTCAATTGCTGTCTGCAGTGAAGTATATGCGTTTATCCAGCTTAGCCCATCATTATTACCACTGGTACGTGATGCATTCACGTAAATTATTATTCCTGCACTGTCTATTCCTCCTGTCCATTCATATGCTCCAATATCAATACCGCCATTCTTTCGTGCTTGTCCGCGAACATCAGTAGTGGTAGTATTATATGAATCTTTTCCTGTGTTTACGCAGGGTGAGGTGCCTGCAATGCGGAAAATATTATTGGTCGCATCAATAAACCTTGGATTGGATGTAATACAAAATGTTGGAGTAAAAGTGCCGGTTCCGACATAAATGTCATTTGTGCCATTTGAATAACAAGTATTATTCGCTAATGTAGTGCCATTGTAAATGCACATCTGGTGGCCTTCATCACTGGTCGTATTACCAGTAATAATGCAGTTGTTAAGTGTTGGAGAGGATAGGTTTATGTTGCAAATGCCTCCTCCGAAACTTGCATCATTTGCAGAAATTGTTGCATTAGTGATTATCGGTGAGGAGTTATCTACATTTAAAATTGCACCGCCTTCTGCAACAGCATTATTGTCATAAAATAAAACATTAAAAAGTTTTGGTGATGATGAGGTTTTGTTGCAAAGTCCAGCACCACTCATGGCAAAATTTGATGAAAATACAGCATTGGTAATAGTTGGTGATGACGAGTTCTCGTTGTACACGCCGCCTCCATACAGATCGCCGCTGTTATACGGACCTATATTGTTATTAAATGTTACATTGTTCAGAACTGGCGAGGATGAATAGTTGTACATACCACTACCCAAATAGGCGGAATTATGCACAAACACAATATGGTTAAGTGTTGGTGATGAACTGTAATTGAACATGCCACCACCAGCATTGTTTGGTGCTGTACTATTTGAATTTCCTCCTTTGATGGTGAAGCCATCAAGAACAGCAGCACTCGTTAGCGCTGTACCATTGGGATGATAAAAAAGATGATAACAGTTGTCGTTCCCTGTTGGTGACACATATCCAAAGCTATATTGGAAATCATCATTGTTACTTAAATCTCCGCTTAATATGGTTTCGTTGGACTGACCATTTCCGTAATTATTGCGTTGGTCAATGGTCGTCTCAATGCCTGCAAAGCCGCCATAGATGCGTACATTGTTTTTTAACCGGAAATGGTAATTACGTGGTGTGTTCACCAAATCATAAGATGAACTGGGATAATAGGTGCCTTTGGCTACCCAAATCTGGTCGCCGGAAGAGGACGCGCTGATTGCCGTCTGCAATGAAGTGTAGGCATTGGCCCAGTTTGTACCAATATTACTCCCGCTGGTTTTCGAATAATCAACATAAATGATACTTCCTGCATCAATTGCATTGGTCCATTCATAAGGCCCCATATCAATAGTTGTATATTGTATTCTATCCTTGCCCCTAAGGTCCTTGCTTTCGTTATTGTAATTATTATACCCACTGTTTATACAAGGAGTATTGCCAATGAGTCTGAAATTTCCGGCGGCTGTGTTTATAAATTGTGGATCACTTGTTATACAATTTGCTGTTGTTAATGAGCCATCTGCTCGCATATCGTTTGTTGCGTTTGAGTAACAAGTGTAATTCAACGTGGCAGAGGAATTATCACTAATCGCTATCTGCCTTCCTGTTGTGGAAGAATGAGTATTTCCCCATAAAATGCAGTTATTGAGTGTGGCTATAGAGTAATCCCAAAGTCTGATTCCGCCACAGAAATCAGCACTGTTGTTGGCAATTGTTGTATTGGTAATGATTACCGAAGCGGAATTGGCTGCAGAAGACGAATAAACATAAATGCCACCTCCTGTGGCTTCAGCCGTATTGTTATAGATCAGGCAATTTATTATCGTCGAACCTGCTTTGGTTGTAATATAGATGCCGCCGCCAAATCCGGTTTCAGAGCCGTTAATAATTACTGAGTTACTAAAAAATTTGCAATTTGTAATTTTAGGAGATGCACCAGCTCCGGCATTGTACATTCCTCCTCCCAGACTGGCAAGGTTGTTTGAAAAGTTACACTGCTCTATACGTGGCGCGTTTCCTGTGTAATTTAACATTCCACCCCCACGTAAATTTGCCGCGCTGCCGTTGGATTGTCCATAACTGATAGTAAAACCATTCAGTATAGCCGTACTATCCAGACCTAAACCGTCAGGATGATAAAATACATGATAGCAGTTATCTGTCCGTACACCAACAGTTCCAATATCGCCACTTAGAATGGTTTCATTGGTCACTAAGTCACGATTAGCAAGGTTAAACGTGGTTGGCTCTGTGCCTGCAAATCCTCCGTATATGCCAACATTATTCTTCATTCTGAAATGATAATATCGCGATGTGTTTGTCAAATCGTAAGCTGAAGTCGGGTAGTAAGTTCCTTTTTTTACCCAAATGTTATCACCACTAACTGCAATGTTTAATGCTGCTTGCAATGTTTTTTTTGCAGTTGTCCAACTCAAGCCATTACCGCTATCATCAGGCCTACCCGCATCAACGAATATGTATGTGCCTGTTCCGTTCACTAATTTGCATAAAAAAAGTAAAATTAAAATTGCAAGTGCCTTCTTCATAAGTAATTGATTTTGCTAGTGTGTCAATAGGGAAAAAATCCCGAAAAAATTCGTAAACGCTGATTGTTGCTATTATATAGAGGCTATAAAAATATATAAATACGAAGAGAGTATTGTACAATATAAAGTTAAATTTGATTTTTTTTATAGGCGTATTCCTCTAGTAAATCAAAAGTTCTAGTTAATTTTTTTTTGCCCAGAAATTTCTGTGAATTCAAGATAAAAACCACGAGGTGAAACGAAAGGGAAGTGTCTGCATTTCTTTATATTTCATCATTTGTGGTGATGGAATTACTGATTAATGTAATCAATTTATAAAACTTTATAATATATATTTGTATTAATATAGCAAGTGGTAAATTCATAATGCTTTAGGAAAGTAATGCGCGAGATGTTGCAATGAAAGATTTACGGTGTATTTCCTGCATAACGTAGCTTGAGTAAGTATTCTTACTATGTGTCGAGTTGCTGCGTAATCGTAGTATTTTCATCGCTGATGTTTAATGTTTCAATAGGCAAAGAAAAAGAACAAACATTGAATTTTGTGATGCTACGTTAAGGTCCGCGATGAGATAATATGAAACTAAATAGTGAATAAATATTTGCTGTATTGATATAGAAAAGCTGGATGGGATTGGCTAATTCGGAATTCGCAATATTTATTTGCGATTACAAAAATGTAAATCCCTTAATTCATGGAATTAGCGTAGGAGAGTCACTGTTCCATTTTGTGAGTGCTTTTGAAAATCCTTGCCCATGGCCTCAATCACGTAAAAATATGTTCCGCAGGCAGCGGGAATTCCAAGAGGATCATTTCCATCCCATTGTTTTGAGGGATCGTCGGAAGTAAAAATCAACCTTCCCCAACGATTATAAATACTTAGTTGATAATTAAGAATCCAGTGTGTTTGCACTTCAAAATAGTCGTTAAAACCGTCGTTGTTAGGCGTAAATACATCGGGTGCGAGAAGTGATGAAATGTCAGTAGCATGAATATATAAATTCATAATATCGGTACAATAATTCAAGATAATGTATATGCAAAATTGTAAAAAAAAAGAGGCTATCTGGATTTCAGACAGCCTCTTTTATATTCATTTATATTCTTATTTCTTAATGATTTTTGAGATATTACTAAAAGACTCTGATTTGAATTCCACGACGTACATGCCTTTTGGAAGATTGCTCAAATCCAGCTGGAATAATTCGCGAGATGCTCCTGTGCAAATTAAAGATTTAGCAAGCACACAACGTCCCATAAGGTCGGAAACTTTTATTGTTGCTTGCGTCGCATTCAGGTTAAGAGCTTCTATCTGAAGTGTGTTGGTGAAGGGATTTGGGAAATAATCAACAGCGGCCTGAGATGCGACACAACCAATGCTTATAATTTTCAATCTTGTCGTTTGTCCGTCAAAGTCTGTTTGACTTAATCGGTAATAGTTTATTTCGTCTAAAGGACGGGAATCAATTGCATTGTAATGCCTTACAAAATTGCTGTTACCTGATCCATCAACTGTAGCCAATAAATTCCAGTTGCTTGCATCCGCACTGCGTTCGATGGTAAAATATTCGTTATTGGTTTCAGTGGCAGTACTCCAATTCAATTTAATGTTCCCATCAATGCAATCTGCAGAAAAACCGAGAATAGATACGGGCAGCGGATTAGAATTAACGCGTGTTCCAAAAGTAACAGGGCTGTAGTTAGTAAAACCGCTTCCTAATGCTGTTCCTGTGCCTCCTGCTCCGGTAGTGCCGGAAGCTACGGTCGCCATTGGCTTCCATCGGTTAGGATCAGAGATTGTCGGGCAAGGTTCGTAATGAGCAACAACAAGATCGCTCACGTTTGTTATCCCGCTTCGCAAGGCATTCTTCCAGTAAAGCTTAACTGTAGGTGTTGATGATCCAACAACTCTGTTCAGATTCCAATATTCCACACCGCTTACATGATCCAATTGTGAGAGATTACACATGTATGTTGGATCCCAATTGTTGGGTGCATTTGAAAAATAATACTCACATGAGAATTTATCGGTAGCAGTTCCCGGAGCAGAAATCTCAAGAGGAGCCCATATCTCTGAGGCACCACTGACTTTTCCCAATGGATAAATAAAAGCATTGGCTCCGGTTTTTGAAACGGGTCCGTTCACAAAGCTGGTTGCTGTACCACCGTTTGATAATGCGCCATTAAGATAATTCAAAGCACCCGTCGCAGTATAATACGCCACACCGTTTAAGAATGTGCCTGAATCCTGAATTGACATAGGCTGACTAATATTTATATCAGTACTTCCTGCGGCTGTATTATTAAAGATAACTTTGAAAAATGGACTAGATCCGGCTTTGATCTCCTGTGTGGCATTTCCAATGAAACTCACATGGCCGGTGCCTGCATTAAAGGTATTAAGGTTGGTCCAGTTCCCTTCAAGAAAAATATTATTTGAACCGGCGGTCAAGGTGGCACCGGATCCGATATTCAGATCTCCACCTACACCTGAAGTTTTCATCATTGTTATATATGGAGCTGTGAGCGTATATCCGCCATTGACAACCAAATTTCTGAAAATTGTGGGTGATGGCCCCGCTAAAACACCAGATCCCTGCAATGTAACTGTTCCCGTGCCTCTGTTAAACTGTCCGCCGGAATGACTAAAGTTACCGATGACCATCATATCATATGAATTGCAATTATATTGATTGGCAGATGCGAGTAAAAAATCGCCCCATATCTGAATTGATCCTGCCAGATTAACAATATTTGAAGCCCCGTTCGAATTAACGATTACATTATAAAATTGCTTTCCGGCAGCAGTCCCTCCAGTAGTGATGGTTGAAGTCCCTAGTCCTCCATTAAAAGTCACAGTGCCTGTCCCCCGATTAAAAGTGCCGTTATTGGTCCAGTTTCGGGAAACATATAATAAGGTGCTGATGCCCATCGTCAGACTGGACTCAATCGTAATATTCCTGCAATACGCACCAAGTCCGGGTAAGATGTTTGCGGGATTTGTAACACAAGACCCATAATCACGGAGAAACACATTTTTTGAACTATCCGGTACTGCCGTTGCGGGAGTGAACACGCCGGAACCGCTATATACCATCCAATTTCCGGGAACGACCCAGCTGTTACTGCTGGCTCCCGACCACACATAATCGCCAACCGCTAACGCAGTGGGCGTTGACGCGGAGGGTGTATTAACAGTGACTGTCGTACTCGCACATGAAGTCGTGTTGCATAGTCCCTCATATCTGACAAAGTATTGTGTTGTAGAGTTGGGAGTAACGACTCCACTGCTGACGGGCAGCGGAGTAAGAGAAATGTAATCAATCTCCATATTAACGCTGGCTGCTGCAGCCCAGTCAAAACGCCAACCGTAAATAGTCCCTCCTGTAATATAGTCAGGATCAGTTGACATATTGATCGTTAAAACATGCCATGCTCCATCACTGATAAGAGAACCGGTGACCGACTCGCCTCCGACGGCCCAATTATGGGCTGCATTGTAGAAGAAAATTTCTGCATAACCAGCCGTTCCTGAAAGAACCCGGTATTTTATATTGATATACCTGAACGAATTGGGATCAAAAGAGCCAAGGCCTCCCATATCTATCATTGGGTCAGTATTCAATGATGTTACATTGAGAACGCCCGAGTTTACAGAGTTAACCGTGGTATTGGGTGTTCCATAAGGTTGCGTTACCCAATCCTGAGTAAACGGACCACAGGCTGAACCTTCATACCAAACGGCTGAGGCGCCCGTTCCAAGCGATCCGCCAACAGCAGTTAATGTGGTTGACGACCCGAAGCAAATGGACGTTGTTCCGGAGATTGAAGTAGGTGCAGTGGAAAGGGTATTCACAACAACTGTTGCAGCAGTTGATTGTAAAATGGAACAAGGCCCATTCTGTACGATGGCGACATATTCCCAAGTACCGGCAGAGGAAGGAACTTCACTATAGGTTGTTGCTGTATTGGAAATATCCACCCAGGTGCCACTATTCAATCTTTTCTGCCATTTTACTACTGATCCGCGTTGTCCTGTCAAGGTAAGAGTTCCTGTTGAGGAACCTAAACAAATGCTTGTGCCTCCACCAACGCTGCCTGCAATGGTAGGATTGTAAACCGTAACCACCGGCGACCACACACCATGATCCCAGCCATGCCAATCACAGGCGCCACTGTATGGATGATGATAAACCTGATAGGTGTAAGATGCGTTACTTCCAGGACAGGTAAGGGTTCGGGTCCAACTTGAACTTCCAGCATATAAATCACCAAATTCATCCCAATTCACGCCATCTCGATTCATCCACCAATGATCGGTTCCGGCAATTGCGCCATTTCGCGTAACAGTTAACGAACTTCCGCTACATAAACTAGTAGCACTAACCGATATCGATGATGCCGCAGTGGGAATAGGATCAACAGTGACTGTAGTGCTGGCGCATGCGGTTGTGTTGCAAGTCCCTGTTCTTCGGACGAAATATGTGGTAGTTGCAGATGGAGAAACGTTTATACTTGAACCTGATCCGGCACTGGCACCGCCACATGATCCGGAGAACCATTCATAAGCCGCACCGGTTCCGTCGGTTCCACCAACAGAGGTTAGTGTTGTTGAATTACCGTTGCAGATTGTTGTAGTCCCTGATATACTTGTTGGAGCTGTGGATGATGAATAAGGTGTTCCAGTGACATTAAGCTGTATATTTCCTGTAGCTGAACTTGAACTATATGATCCAGCCGAAATATAATACGTAGTCCCTGCCGTAGATGTCCATGTGACGGTCGATTGTAACCCACAGCCATCATCGTTACAGGCTACTTCCGTCATGCTTCCGCAAGACCCTGTAAAAACAGCAATTTCAGAATCAAAGTTAGTGTTTCCAGTACACGTATTGGCGGTCATAGTGCCACAAATGCCTGTGACAGTCCACCAAATATTTTTGTAGGGACCATCGCAAGTGGTCCCCGGCACATCATTCGTGGCCCCGGCATTTAAGATAATCGCGCTGGTGTAGGGCAGAGCCCCGATAGCAATCGCGCTAGCGCAATTATCATTTGGTACAGGTGGCGGAACACATGCAATTGTGAAGTCAAATCCAGTGTTCTGTACAGAACCATCGCTTGTCAGCCTTACAGTAAGGGTGCCGTCAGCAGATGTTGATGTAATAGTTCCAATTGATGTTGACGCCGATGCAGATCCGGAATATAACAATGTACCTCCTGTGCCTACACCATTGTAAATATAAATATAATCATAATTTGCTTCTGTGTAATAAGTTCCGGTTAATTGAACTTTGTAACCAGCGGTAGCGGGATAAACAACAACGTATCCATCTTGGCTGGCACCGTAGGCAGCAGAAGGTCCGCCATTATCATAAATGTGATCGTTACACGTTGTTATTGTGGTATTGCCAGTTGATGGACAGTATGTTGAAAGTGCAATCGGACTCGCACCAAGAACGTCAGCATTGGTCGGAACTGGATCTGAGGTAGCCAGAGCGCTTTTCGAGAGAAGGCTGCAGATTACTATGGCAAGTAGGCAGCTTACTAGACATTTTAGTTTCATTGTAGGTCGTTTTTTCGTCGTTCAACAGCGATTCGAGTTATAATGAATCAAGTAGTTTTGTTAACAAATCATTTGCAACAATAGTTCTTCTCTCTGGTGTAATATAATCTTGAATTTTGAAAAGGGTAGTCTTAAGAACGAAAATCCAACATTGACGATTAGATACTCAATGCTATATTTGATTATACGACATTGAAGGGTTTCATCATAAGAATTAGTTGAAAATGAGAAAATAATACCAAGCTCATTGTTCTTCCATTTCCCAATTTGCGGATGATGACTCGTCATATTACTAATATGTCAAGGTCAGAATTTGTGCAAAAATAGGAAAATATCTTAACATATTTGATATATAAGGGGGATTATGAATCGTTTAACAATTCAAGGATACAAGATGTTTTGCAAGGTAACTTAGGTGAGAATTTCTTCTATAGGACTTTATTATCGCAACTATTATATGATATCAAAATATATACATAATATGCATTTTCTAGCAATGGGAAAATTTTGTTGTAAGCAGAGTGTATGATAAAATAAGGACATTCAGTTAAATTGAACGTGGGCAAGCAATGCTCCCGTCAATAGAATGCGGGTAAAATATTAATATAAAGACCACGTATTAAAAAAGTTGGGAGGAAAGTTTATGAGTTGTCCACGAGTGTCGAATTTTTTTTTATTGCTTTGACCAAGCAAAATAAGAGAATACAATCCCATATTATCCGATTTCTTTATAAAAAAGTAACTTCAAATCTAAACGCAGTAGTTCTTGAGTGAAATTCCCATTACTATAGTGATAAGTGAGTAGAAAATGAGTAAGAAATGAGTAGTGTCAGATTTTTTAAAGTAAACCGGAGCAGATAATGTAATGGGTATTTGCTGTGAGTAGCCATTAATGGAAATAAAATATAATTTTATATAAATATTTTGGTTGAATACTAAAAAATCATAATTTTACAAGGAATGATTCTCTTTTTAATTGGACATTAGGGCTCAATCATACTGAATTGGAATTTATGAAAACAGCTAGGGATATGCGGCAAGTGATGATTTCTCTTATTTGTTTTTTTATTTTTTTCCCGCTTACAATTCTTGGACAGGAAATGAGTCCAAAAATGCCTGGGCTAGACGCATTATTTGCAGAGCGCTTTTATTGGTCACATTGGGAATCGAAACCTGATTCAAACCTGATGAGCAATTTACTTGAATTCGCATACAGAGATTCTGTGGTGCTTTATAATGAGGCCTTATATTCATCAGGTTCATTCAGCAACTTTTGCAATGCTCATAAAGACAGCTTTCATTTTATTGACCTTGACAATGATGGAGATCTGGATTTGATTTTTGATGGCAAAGAGGCTCCTGGATACGAAGGAGGAACAGTCAACATTTATTTGAATAAAGACGGAAACCTCGAGTTGAAGCGACGTCTTCTTGGAACCATTATCAAGATGGAAAGAGATTCAAATAGATGTGTCGGTTTCACAGTATTGGATTACCCTTGCTGTTCAGACTATGGTTTTTTTATCACTGATTATTATTATGATAAAAGTGATTCTCTGTCCTACCGATCAGAGAATATGCGTGCTATTGTCGGCATCGGAATTTTTTCAGGCGACCGGATATTGCCTCAAACCATTACGTTAAATACATCTTTCAAAATTAAGTCAGACAGTCTCTGTTTGAGATGGTCTGCTGATGAATCTGGTAAATTGTACACAGGGGATTTCCCTCCGGTAGAGATAACCAATCTAATCGGAAAGTATCCTTCGGGATCCACTGGCACAATCCTTTCTGCCGAAAAAGACAACTACGGCCAGCAGTGGTATTTCGTTCTCATGGATAACAACATTTCCCCTTTGAATGATATCCTTTCTTGGCGTTATAAGAAATGGAAGCCTGGATATAAGACCTATGGATGGATGAGCGCAAAGAGCAATATTGAGGTTAATTCTATAAATTTGAGAAATACTGCTGAGTGATATGTGGAAGGTTGTATGAACGTGGAGTTTAAAATGTGTCAATTATACATTTTCTTGACATTTATAATGACCGTACCAAATTAAAACCATAGTTTTAAAAGATTGTTTAATGCCATCCCGAATAAATTAACCTGAATCTCATAACCTCCCGAAAAGCCCTCAATAATGCATTCCTCAAGTTAAAACCCAATAGGATAGAAATAGAGGACTTCAAGAAAAACTTGATCCTGCTGTTCGCTATATCAATGAATCCAAATCGGATGCCTGCGAAGCTTTCTGCTAGATCTAATTTTGAGATCAAGCCGGATTGTTGAGGAGCAGCAAATAGTCATAGGTGTTTTTTAGCACAACTGAAAAATCCAATACTGAATTGTCACAATTAATAAGAGCACAACCTAATGTGTGGTTTATATTCTTTTAATTCCACCTTTTGCATGAACAAAAGGTGGAGCCAAAATTCTAGTCAAAGCAAAATGCTATCCCCCCGCTCTCGCCAACGGCCGCAAATCACGCAAGGTAGTGCCGAAAACGCCAATTGACGGCAGTTCTTGAATGTGATAATAAACTTCATTTCGCTCATTGAATTTTCTTTTTGTCGTTTTCGACAGAGCCGACAGCGAAAAAGCCGCTGTCTGGCCCCTTGCGGATTTGCGTGCCGTTGGCGATTCACAGCCCGCCCACGCCCGCTTGCTTTGACAGGCCCGCGCACACGCTTTGAACATTAGCATTGCATAATTTCAATACTTTAAAATAACCACAAAGTACAAATGGAATGGCTTGATAAACTATTAAAAACACAGATGCACAAAATGATTGATACGTTTAATCAATGTTGATGGCCAATGTTACAAACAATAGCTGCAAATGGAACTCATTCGCGTTCATTCGTGGTATTCGTAGTTAAAGTAAGGTTTCAAAATCTGATTTTTTCTATGAATAGTATTCTTACTCCTCAACTTTTCCGCTTGATCCCTTAAAATGTCTCTAGTATTTGTTAATAGGATGATTACACGGAAGAAACCGCCCCCCAAGTGTCCCTATAGGGCATAAAAAAAGGGTGTCAGGCACCCTCTGTTTTGCTCTCTTAGCGGTCCGTCCCCGCCTAAGACGGGGTAGGCGGGACTCGAACCCGTCTCGCCTGAGGCGAGATGACAGGCACGTATTCCCTGATTATTATAAAAGTTATTTGAAATTAAGGATGTTTTTCTCAGAATTAATAAGCCAATGAATGTATTGCTGATTAGATCGCTTCAGTGATTTTTCGCGGATGAGTGCTGTTTTCTTATCAGGACATTCTTCAACATAAACCAGTTTCCATGGTCGCTTTGTCGAAGTGTACCTTGACAATCCTTCATTGTGTTCGTTGAACCGATGAAGGTAATCGGTGGAAAATCCTTTGTAAAAGGTCGCATCCACCAGACTTTGTATAATGTAGACGTAGAATTTCATGTAAAAAAAAAGCCCCTAATCTTGCGACTAAGGACTTAAGCGGTCCGTCCCCGCCTAAGACGGGGCAGGCGGGACTCGAACCCGTCTCGCCTGAGGCGAGATGACAGGCACGTATTCCCTGGTTGTTATAAAAGTTATTTGAAATTAAGGATGTTTTTCTCAGAATTAATAAGCCAATGAATGTATTGCTGATTAGATCGCTTCAGTGATTTTTCACGGATGAGTGCTGTTTTCTTATCAGGACATTCTTCAACATAAACCAGTTTCCATGGTCGCTTTGTCGAAGTGTACCTTGACAATCCTTCATTGTGTTCGTTGAACCGATGAAGGTAATCGGTGGAAAATCCTTTGTAAAAGGTCGCATCCACCAGACTTTGTATAATGTAGACGTAGAATTTCATGTAAAAAAAAAGCCCCTAATCTTGCGACTAAGGACTTAAGCGGTCCGTCCCCGCCTAAGACGGGGCAGGCGGGACTCGAACCCGTCTCGCCTGAGGCGAGATGACAGGCACGTATTCCCTGGTTGTTATAAAAGTTATTTGAAATTAAGGATGTTTTTCTCAGAATTAATAAGCCAATGAATGTATTGCTGATTAGATCGCTTCAGTGATTTTTCACGGATGAGTGCTGTTTTCTTATCAGGACATTCTTCAACATAAACCAGTTTCCATGGTCGCTTTGTCGAAGTGTACCTTGACAATCCTTCATTGTGTTCGTTGAACCGATGAAGGTAATCGGTGGAAAATCCTTTGTAAAAGGTCGCATCCACCAGACTTTGTATAATGTAGACGTAGAATTTCATGTAAAAAAAAAGCCCCTAATCTTGCGACTAAGGACTTAAGCGGTCCGGACGGGACTCGAACCCGCGACCCCGTGCGTGACAGGCACGTATTCTAACCAACTGAACTACCGAACCGTGTTTCTTAAAGAACGCCTTTTGTTGAAAAGGTGTGCAAATGTATACAAAAAAATGTTACCATCAAGAAAAAAGTAAAAAACTTTTTATATGCAGCACTACATAGCTCAATGCGAACACGATAATCAAGTGCTTTTTGTGGCCTCATTCAGTAAATGAATAAACTCTATGTATATTTGCACTACAATGAATAAGTCTTTTTTATTAAACGATAAAAGGGTGCTCATTACTGGTGCGTCTTCCGGAATTGGGCGCCAATGCGCGATTGATGCATCACAGTTGGGCGCGCAATTGCTGATTACCGGGCGCGATACAAGCCGTTTACAGCAAACATTCGAATTGCTTTCTGGTTCAGGGCATGAACAAATGCCGGGCGATCTTACTGATGCCGGTTTTGTAGAAAGTCTCGTTGCTTCCTCCGGAAAGCTTGATGGGCTGGTGCATAGCGCAGGAATACTGTTTTTACATCCTATACGATTTGTCACCACTGACGAAATCGATCGGATGTTTAAGATTAATTATAATGCTCCCGTGTTACTGACATCCTTGTTGCTTGCTAAAAAGAAAATGAATGCCGGTGCCTCGGTGGTGTTTTTGTCCTCAGTAGGCGGCACTCAGAAAGCCTTTTATGGAGGCGCCCTGTATGGCAGCACGAAAGCTGCGCTGGAATCTTTTTCGAAAACACTGGCTTTGGAACAGTCGTCCAAAGGAATCAGATCAAACTGTATTGCGGCAGGATTAATTAAAACTGCCATTAGTGAGCAATATATGGGTGGTGATGCCAGCAGCGAAATGAATGCTGCCTATGCAAAGCAATACCCATTGGGTTTTGGGGAAGCTGAAGATGCTTCAAATGCTGTATGCTACCTGTTATCTGATGCTGCACGTTGGGTTACCGGAAGTGTAATGACTCTTGATGGAGGCTACACTATTTCCTAAGATTAATATAATTTGTCCTTAATCGGGCAAGGTTCTCCGATATTCTGATACTATTACCATATGGATAAAAATGTCACGAATCAACATATAAAACTACATGTCATTGTTTTTATTCTGGGATTTACTGCGATACTGGGTAAGTTGATAGAAGTCCCTGCTATGCCACTGGTGTGGTGGCGTATGTTGATTGCCTCAGTAACATTGTTAGTAATCCTGCTTGTTTCACGTAAAGGCTTACGACTCCCGTGGAAGGTGGTATTGCGGATTGCAGGTATTGGCATTGTCGTGGCAGCCCACTGGATTGCCTTTTTCCATGCCATCAAGGTCTCAAATATTGCAGTAACTCTTAGTTGTCTTTCAGCCACCACCTTATTTACGAGTTTCATTGAGCCGCTCAGTCAGAAGCGACGCGTGAGCTGGCTTGAGGTTGTAATTGGTGTGGTAATCATTACTGCGCTGTACTTAATTTACCAATTCGAAACACGTTATTTAGAAGGAATGCTATACTCGCTGCTGGCGGCTTTGCTGGCATGTTTATTCAGCGTACTGAATAAGAATATTTCCTTGAAATATGAAGTTCATGCTATAGCCTTTTGGGAAATGTTCAGCGGATTTATTGGTTTGAGCCTGTTTATGCTTATAACGCTGAGTCCGGGCGAGTGGCAGCTTTCACTTACATGGAAAGATGCTATTTGTCTAATTGTTCTTGGGACTGTTTGTACGGCTGTCGCTTTCGCGGAAACAATCCGCATAATGAAGAAATTGTCGGCCTATGTTGTAGTGTTGGTTATTAATCTTGAGCCGGTTTATGGAATTATACTGGGATTCCTGATTTTTGGTGAATCAGAGCGAATGACTACCGGTTTTTATTGCGGAACGCTGGTGTTGCTAACAGCAGTATTCATGTACCCTGTGTTACGAAGAAGGTTTAAAACAACCGATATTTCCGAATAGTAAAAAAAAAGCTGCCACAATCGGGCAGCTCTTTTCATATCAATGAAATGTTATTGTAATAGGAATTTCTCTGATCTAAGATCATCCGTATCCATAAATCTTGCGAAATACAAACCGCGTGGTAAATCAGCAACATTGATTTTCTGAAGTTGTCCGTTTGCAGTGGTACGCATTACGTTTTGGCCAACAGAATTGAAGATGCAGATTTCTGTTCCAGCCTGTGCTGTAAGCGAAATGTAATCAGTTGCGGGATTAGGAAATACTGTAGTTTGGTTAGATGCTGCATTCTGTTCGATACCGCTATGCGTAATATAAAGCCAATTAACATTGGTCACATTTCCGCTTAGTGAATCGTAGTCCATGCTAAGAATGGCGTTTCCGATATCATTAGTCCACCATATAAATTGCGTTGTTTCGTCGGTATAAGCCTGGAAAAAATACCATCCTAAAAGATAAGGGGCGAAATTCACATATCCAAATGTACTGTCAATAGAAGTTTCATGCGTGTTCTGTCGAAGCGCATTCATTGTTCCTGCAGTGCCAGGCAAATTGATTAAGCCTTCAGCATCCATGATAGAGGACTTTACAGCATGATGAATAATGCGAACTGAATCAACTGGTACATGGTAAAGTGTTCCAAAAATGTTGGTGTCGATTATCATGTTTGATGGAGATTTGGTATCACCATTCACATGGGAAATAAATGAAGTTCCATAAATGGAGGGGAAGCTGATCATGGTGTCAGGATCGTTGAAGATTACACAAATCGTGTCGCCATTACCCAAAAAATCCATGGTAAGTCCTTTTGTAAGAATGCCCGTTGGCTCTTTACGGAAGAAATAATTGTTGATACTTGAATCCTCGTGTAAGGCAATGTTGGCTCCAGTAAATCGGTTGCCCGCAGGAAGCGTGAGAGGATCAACAGCATTAATAGTTTTAGTAACATGACTGGCAAGGCTGTTGAAATTCCATACTTGCCCTGTTCCTGTTGTTCCGGGGGTGATGGAGGGGAGGGTGTCGGTGCGCTGACTAAAAGTCGCTCCAATGTTAGCGATATCGCTTTCAGTTATTGTCACCTGGCTGATTCCCTGCAAGGTGAAGGCAGCAATACAAATTACAAATAGTAATGTTTTTTTCATATGATGATGTTTTATTTAAGATGCAAATGTATTGAAATATTTCAATCCTTGCCCTTGGATTGATTACTTTTGTACTCTTTTTCAGGACAGCATCTCAATTTTTAGAATCAGTTTCTGGAATTAGAAGGAAAATAGATGAAAGACCTTACTGTTGGAAGCGAGAGGAAACTCATTCTTATGTTTGCCATGCCCATGCTGCTTGGGAATGTGTTTCAACAATTATACAATATTATCGACAGTATTATTGTAGGGAATTTCTTAGGTAAAGAAGCTCTGGCCGCAGTGGGTGCATCATTCCCGGTTATGTTTGTCCTGATTTCGCTCATTATTGGAGTGTCTTCCGGCTTTACCATTGTTATTGCACAGTATTTCGGGGCGAAGGATTATGCAAGTGTCAAGCGGACTATCAATACACTCATCATATTTCTGTTGATTTCTTCGGTTGTGTTGACCATCATTGGCTTGATGTTCAGTCGGCAAATCTTCGAAATGATGGCCTTACCAGCCCATATCATTCCCGGTGCTGTTGAGTATTTCGATGTGTTTATGTACGGACTGATTTTGATGTTTGGGTATAATGGAATCAGTTCTATACTGCGCGGATTGGGCGATTCAAAGACACCGCTTTATTTTCTCATGATTGCCACTGTATTGAATATTATCCTCGTTTTTTTGTTTATCGAGGGCTTTCATTGGGGAATCGCTGGAGCAGCTTGGGCTACCGTCATTGCGCAGGGGGTGTCTTTTGTTTTATCTGTTATTTATGTATACAAGTATAATACATTATTTCAGTTCTCGCGTTCGAGCTTTCATATTGACAAAACTATCTTTATGAAAAGCTTGAAAATCGGCATTCCTACCGGTTTGCAGCAGACATTTCTTGCCCTGGGAATGGTTGCATTGATGCGTATTGTAAATGATTTTGGTACAGATACTATTGCCGCTTATACAGTAGCCGGACGTATTGATAGTTTTGCCGCCCTACCTGCAATGAATTTTGGAATGGCGTTATCGACTTTTGTCGGACAGAATATTGGCGCCAATAAAGTGGATCGTGTGAAGAAGGGATATCGAGCCACGCTTCTCATGACTACCTTCATCTCTGTTGCAGTCACGCTGGTGGTTGCGATTTTTGGACGAGGAATTATGTCGCTATTTTCTCATGATCCCAATGTGATCACTATTGGAGCGAGTTATCTCGTAATTGTAAGCTCGTTTTATTTAGTGTTTTCTGCGATGATGATTTCTAATGGAGTGATGCGTGGTGCCGGGGATACGCTAATCCCTATGTTTATCACGCTGTTCGCGCTTTGGATATTACGTATACCAATATCATGGTGGCTTTCACGCCATTTTGGATCCGATGGAATATGGTGGTCGATTCCGATTGCCTGGGTTTTCGGATGCAGTGCTTCTTTCCTGTATTATGCTTCGGGACGCTGGAAGCGCAAAGTGATTGTCCGTCCGCTTACAGACTTTCCTGAGTAGAATCATCCAATGGTTCGATGTGGATGTGAACTTCCGTTTCGCTAAGATTATTACTGATTTCTTCTTCAATTGCATCGCAGATTTTATGACTTTCTGCCACGGTGAAATTCGCAGGAACTTCCAAATGAAGGTCGATGTGTTTGTAATGACCACTGCGTCTTGCTCTCAATTGGTGGTAATCCATATTTGGTCCCAATTGTTTTTTAATGCTTGTACGGATGATTTCCAATTCAGCCTCAGGTAGCGTGGTGTCAAGCAAAGGACTATATGCTTTTTTTAATAGAACAAAGGATTCATAGGTGATGAGTAAAGCGACTAAAATTGCTACCACAGGATCTAACCAATCAAGCTTGGTGAGCCATAATAAGCCCAATCCAAAGGCAACACCGATGGAAGTGTAAACATCGGTTTTAAGGTGAAGTGCATCAGCTTCCAAAGCCAGCGAATCAGTTTCTTTAGCCACTTTATAAAGGCGGCGACTAATGAAAAAGTTTACAATTGCTGACATGCTCATAACAATGATTCCAATACCCAGAGTATCTACAGGAGTGGGTTTTATTAGTTTGTGAACTGCTTCGTATATAATCCAGATTGCGGCAACAAGAATTAAAATTGCTTCAATTACACCGCTTACATTTTCGAATTTCCCGTGGCCATAGGGGTGCTTTTTATCCGGAGGATTAGAGGATACTCTGACTGAGAAAAATGCAATGACTGCAGCCATCAGGTCCATGCTGGAGTGGATGGCTTCTGAGATGATACTGACCGATCCGCTAAGAATTCCAGCCAACAATTTAATAAGAATCAGAAAGATGTTTGAGAAAATTGAAAGCCGGGCGGTACGTACTTTTTTTGCTTTATTATTTGCCATGTAAATTAAAAATTAACCATACAAAATTACAGCGCAGAGGCCATGAATGACCGCTGGAATTTGAAATTTTATTACCGCTTAATAAATTAAAATTCAATTTGGTACAGATGATTTCTTAGTAATTGGAAAAAATTAGCTAAAAAATCTGACCAATTTATTGTCTGTTCATCACCTTATCCCAGTCGGGAATGAGGGCTCTTACAGCCTCACGAAAGGCATCCACAGATCCGCCAAGGTTGCCCGAAGTTTTGCCTCCGCAATAGGAGGCCTGACCGCTGAAAACAGTCACACCAGCCTTGCGACAAATGATTTCTTCGCCTGTTCCTCCTGTGCATCCACCTTCTTTTTTCATTTTGACATTCTTCACCTTTCCTGCGTCCAAGGCAGCTATTAGTTGATTGAACTGTTCAGGACTGCATTCGAATTTTTTATCAGAAATGATGTCGCCATACGAGTTAACAATGATAGCCACAGAACTTGATGTTACAGTAATGGTGTAACTACGATGAAAAGGAGGCGGCACTGAAGAATCGTGATAGATGTATTGTATTTCATCAATACCAAGCTTGATAAAGCCTTTATTAACGCCAGATCCGGTTGTACTAAGTAAACCAACGATTGGCAGGAGGATGAGCATGTTCATAATGGTTGTTTTGGGTTTATAGGTTTAGGGAGTATCAGGTAAATCTTGAATACTATCATGGCCATCTGAATTTGCCTTCGCCGTTCGCCTTCAACTTGTCGTGATCGGCGAGCCAATTAAGTACAGCCACAATTTTATCTTCACTGAATCCATTAATGTGGGGAATAATTTCTCGGAGTGTCAGGAATTGCCCTTGTAATATGGGTTTCAACTGCTCTACGATTTGATCGAATTCAATTTCTGTAAGACCAATTTCATTTCTTTTTTTGCAGACATCACAATCGCCGCAACGTGCGCCTTCTTTCTCACCAAAATAGGCGAGGAGCTGACGACTTCTACATTTAGTGTGTGAGCTAACGTAGGAAATTACGGCTTCTATGCGGGCTTCCGCTGCTTTTTTTCTGTCAAAATAAACTTCAGCTGAAAGTGACAAATGTTTAGGATCCAGTCGTTCGGTGATAAAGGTGAGTCTTGGTTTGTTTGATTTTGGTGAATAATACAGGACTTCGATCTGATGCAGGTATTTCAGCATCTTCTCGATATCAGCAAGCGGAATATTGCTTCGGTTAGATAATTCCTGTTCGTTGATTTTTACAAAACCACTGAAAAGTCCGCTATACGAGCGTAACAAGAGTTTCAGAAAACCGTCGTATCGTTGATTGTCGACCTGAAAACGATAAAGGTTCTCGTTGCTCATGCGTATGAACACTGTGGATGGTGTGTGCAGTGCGTCGGAAAGCAGGATGTAGCCTTCTTTTTCAAGAATCTTTAATGCTCCATATGCAGTAATCGCCGGGAATTTGTATTGTTCGCAGAAGTCGGGAAGGTGAAAATCGAACATCGCGTCTTTACCACTTCCAACGGCAAGTTGCAAGAAATTTCCTAAAGCGGAATATACATTTCTAATGGTTTCTATAGGCGGATAACTTGCCTGAAAATAATTTCGCAAATCATCGATGTCGACTTTCTCCCAAAGAACAACGGCCCAAGCCTGCTTTTCATCACGTCCAGCACGACCTGCTTCCTGAAAGTAAGCTTCCAACGAATCGGGAAGATCGAGATGCACAACAAAACGAACGTCGCCTTTGTCGATGCCCATACCGAAGGCATTGGTGGAAACCATCACTTTTTTCTTTCCACTCATCCAGTCATTTTGCTTCTTATCGCGCACAGCCGGCTCAAGACCTGCGTGATAATAATCAGCAGAAATGCCATTACGATCGAGGAATTCAGCAACTTCTTTGGTTTTTCTACGGTTGCGAACATAAACTACACCGGTGCTGTTTTTTAATTTTGTTGCAATCCTGAGCAGTCGTCCCAGCTTGTCTTCCTCCGGGAATACCATATAGGTGAGGTTTTTCCGCTCGAAGCTTTTTTGAAATACCTTGCCATTGGTAAATTCAAGTCGTGCCTGAATATCTTCAACAACGTTTGGCGTTGCAGTGGCAGTGAGCGCAAGCACAGGTACACTCGGAAGGAACTGGCGTAATGCGGCAATGCGCAGATAAGGCGGACGAAAATCGTAACCCCATTGTGAGATGCAGTGGGCTTCGTCGATGGCCAATAGGTTCACTTTCATTTTTCTTACACGGGCAAGAAAAATTTCCGTCTCAAGGCGTTCGGGAGAAATATATAAAAACTTAAAATCGCCATAAGCTGCATTGTCGAGTGCAACATCAATTTCATGGCGACTCATTCCTGAATACACTGCAATTGCTTTGATACCGCGCTTTTTCAGATTTTCCACCTGATCTTTCATTAATGCAATAAGTGGCGAGACCACAATGCAAATCCCTTCCTTCACCAAGCCCGGTACCTGAAAGCACAACGACTTTCCACCACCAGTTGGCAGCAGAGCCAGTGTATCCTGACCTTGCAATACCGATTGGATGATATCTTCCTGCAATGGGCGAAAGGAAGTATATCCCCAGTATTTTGTCAATATTTGAATGGGAGTAGTCATGAGCTTAGGGTGATGCAAACATAGTGAAAATTAACGAAATGCGTTATTGAAATCTGGAGTTGTTGGAGTTTGTTGGTAAATGGGGTTGTTGAGAAATTCATGATTTACCAATAAACAGATTTATTGTGCCAACAGAAGCCTGAATTCGTCCTCCGAAATAATCTTCACTCCAAGTGAATTCGCCTTCTTTAATTTTTCAGGACCCATTTTTTCGCCAGCCAAAACGTAGTCGGTTTTGGATGAGATGCTGCCTACATTTTTTCCTCCATGGTCTTCGATCATCTTTTTGATTTCATCACGAGGGATGCTAAAGACGCCGCTTACCACAAAGGATTTTCCGGAGAGCACGTCAGAGACTTTGGTAGATGCATCCTCGGAAAGTGTCATTTGCAGGCCATGTTGGCGCAAACGACTAATCAATTCCAGATGCTCAGGTTTATCGAACCATTGGTGAAGGCTTTGTGCTATGCGTCCCCCAATTTCTTCTACCTCTAACAACTCTTCTTCGGAGGCTGCAATCAGTTTGTCGAGTTCTCGAAAGTGCCGTGCAAGTTTTCGGGCAACGGTTTCACCAACATAGCGAATACCTAAGGCAAACAACAGTCGGTCGAAAGGAACGCTTTTAGAATCGGCGATACCTTTCAGAATATTTTCGACTGATTTTTCGCGTAAGCGGACTACACGTACTTTCCCGTCATCAAGAATGCTTTCTTTCTCAAGACCCAGGATTTGCTCGGATTTGATATCGTAAAGATCAGCAACATTATGAATGATGCCTTTGTCGAAAAGTAACTCTACTTTTCCTTCACCCAGACTGTCGATGTTCATTGCCTTGCGGCTAATGAAGTGTTCTATTTTTCCTTTAATCTGCGGGGGGCAGGCATCTTCGTTTGGACAGTAATAGGCTGCTTCACCTTCTGCACGCACCAGCGCAGTGCCGCATTCAGGACATTTTGTGATGTAATTAACTGAGGCTGCATCGGCTGGTCTTAGTTCTTCGACCACACCAACGATTTTCGGAATAATCTCTCCACCTTTTTCAACCAGAACGGTATCTCCAATACGGACGTCGAGTTTTGCAATAATATCGGCATTATGAAGAGAAGCACGTTTTACAATAGTTCCTGCAAGTGCTACGGCTGTAAGGTTTGCAACGGGTGTAACAGCACCAGTTCGGCCAACCTGATAATCGATACTTAATAAAATGCTGCGGGCCTGGCGCGCCTTAAATTTATAGGCGATGGCCCAACGTGGCGATTTTGCAGTAAAACCAAGCTGTTGCTGATGGCGGAATGAATTCACTTTTATGACAACACCATCGATATCGAAGGGTAGTTCATCACGGCCTTCGTCCCAGCTCTCGATAAATTGAAATACTTCATCGATGTTCTTACAACGCGCTGTATACATTGGAATGTTGAAACCCCAGCTGCGGGCTTTGTTCAGCGCTTCATAATGAAATTCTTCGTTGATTTTTTCACCAAGAATAAAGTATAGCAGGCAGTCGAGTGGTCGTCGCGCCACTTCGCCTGAGTCCTGCATCTTAATGCTGCCTGCCGCTGCGTTACGTGGATTCGCAAAGGTTGTTTCTCCCGCTTCTTCACGGTCATGGTTGAGCTTTTCGAAACCTGCGCGTGGCATTACGATTTCACCACGTATTTCGAAATCATCAGGAAAATCATTTCCTTTAAGCTTTAATGGAATGCTGCGAATAGTGCGGATATTCGCTGTTACATCATCACCCTTTTCGCCATCACCACGAGTGACAGCCTGCACAAGCACGCCATTTTTATAAGTGAGTCCAATTGCAAGGCCATCGTATTTGAGTTCGCACACATATTCGACTTCTTCGCCGGTCAGCAACTTTCGTACTCTCTGGTCAAAGTCATTGAGTTCTTCTTTAGAATAGGTGTTTCCTAATGAAAGCATTGGGTAGCGATGGACAACCTGAGCGAAATTTTTCGTAATCGTTCCCCCAACGCGCTGTGTAGGGGAATCGGGCAGTGCAAGTTCGGGAAATTGGTTTTCAAGCGATTTCAACTCTTCCATCAGCATATCATAATCATAATCGCTAATGACAGGTGCAGCCTGATCATAATAAAGTTGATCGTGCTTTCGGATTTCTTCGCTGAGTTGTTGTATGCGCTGACGTGCTTGATCGGTGGGCATAATGAAACTAATTTGTTTTTTTAACTCTTTTCAGACTTAGTAAATTCAAGGGATTGCTGCCTAGGCCTTCGATATTATTTTGCATGAAACGCAACACCTGATCGTAATACAATACTACCACTGGGGCATCTTCAATCAGTATACGATCCATTTGTTGGTAAATGCGATATCGGATTGAGTCGTTGACTTCGTCGCGTGCTTTAAGGTATAAAGCGTCGAAATCAGCATTGTAATAATGAGTATAATTTGGCCCTTGCGGACAAAAATTCCTGGAATAAAATAAGGATAAATAATTTTCTGCATCAGGATAATCGGCAATCCATGATCCGCGGAAAAAAGGAACTTTCGATTTTGCGATCACCTCACGCAGTGTTGCCGGAGGGTTTACATCAATTTTAATTTTAAATCCAATCTCGTTGAGTTGATGTTGAATGAATTCACATAAATCAAGATAGGAAGAGGTGGTAGTGAGTGTAATTTCCGGTAAGCCTTTACCATTCGGATATCCGGCTTCGGCAAGCAATTGACGTGATTTGTCCGGATCATAAGTGTATCCTTTAACAACGGAACTGTCGAACGACGGCATGCCCATTGGGATAAAACCGTTGATGGCAGGAGTACCAATATTGTTTCTCAGATATTTCATCATCTTTCTCCGATCGAAGCCGTAATTGATGGCCTGTCGGATTCGCTTATCGCGGACAGGGGAGGAGGCAACTGCGGGATTGGCTTCATCCATAAGAAATCCAAGATATTCAGTGTTAAGATATGCCTGCGTTGTGAGCTTTATCTTGCCTTGATATTTTGGATTCAGTCCTCCTTTTTTTGTCAGCAATTCATCTTTGTAACTGGCGTCGATACCCGACATGAAATCAAGTTTGCCTTTAATAAATTCGAGAAAGACACTTTGTTTATCAATAAGAAATGTAATGGCAACGGCATCGAGGAAAGGAAGCCGCTGACCGTTTTCGAACTCGAAATAGTTGGGGTTTTTGACGAACACTAGTTTTACTCCTTCTTTCCACATTTTAAATTGGAAAGGGCCGGTACCAACTGGGTGTTTACGAAAGTCTTTCCCATACTTGTCAACCAACTCGTGAGGTACAGCGGAGCAATACATCATTGAAAGCAAACCAAGAAAGGGCGGAAATTTCTGTTTCAGCGAAAGCGTAAAGGTTGAGTCGTTTGGACTTTGAAATGCCCAGTTACCCTGACCGTCATTAGCCACATTATTAAAAATCCACGCACCCGGTGAAGCTATTTTATCATTAACGATGCGATTAAAACTGTAGACGAAATCACTTGCTACTACAGGACGGCCTTTGCCACCGGGGAATAGCTCATGGTCGTGAAAAAAAACATCTCTACGCAAATGAAAGGTATACGTAGTTCCGTCCTCCGAAATGCCCCAACTTTTAGCGATACAGGGCTGTATGCTTAGGTCTTCGCCTAATTGCACCAGACCATTATAAAGCTGATTACATGCCCATATTGTAGCCTGATCGCGGGCGAATGCAGGATCGAGTGTGGTGATTCCTGCCGATTCATTGTAGCGGAATACTGTGCGCTTTTCTTTGTCTTTCGCTGGATTTCCACAGGCAATAAACAAACACAAACCCACGGCTATGATGGAGATTTTCCTCATGTAAGCATTGATAAAACTGAATGACGAAGATAATCAAATTTTGTTTATTACTTCTTCAGGACTATCGGCACCTGACTTCGTAATAAAGCGATATGATTTCCCTGAAAACAAGGGGTGTTCAGGCGCGAGTTTCAGTACAGTGTCATCCTCATACCTGCCAAAATCAAGCGATTTACTGTAAAAAATCACCAAATTGTCTCTGACGCTTAAGCGGCCACCACCGTGACAATTGATAGTGATACCAAGCTTTTCCCATTGTTTACGTGCTTCTTTAAGTAATTCACGGTGCATATCAGGAAGCATATGATTAAGGTAGAGTGCAAGCTCTTCCCCAGTACGGGCATCAGCAACGACGATGAATTTCAGTGAACGCAGGTATTTTGCAGGAATATCCATGAGTTTTATAAATAGCTAATCTTTGTATTACTGAGAATATCAATATATCGATTGCATCCCGCATCAGGCGCGTGATGGCGACACCGATTTGTGAATGCAGTAACATCCATGAAAAAATTGTAATTCTTGTAAAGCATACAAATTGTTGAAAATAAAAACAGTTTCTTAATAAACCTTCTAAGTTGTTAATCACATATCCATCCTCGACAATGCCTTTTCAGGAATATTTCGAATGTCGTATTGAAGGGCAGAGAGCAACAGCTGGAAGCCGAGAATAGCAGGGAATGCAGCAAGCATGACAGTCCCCGGTGTTGCTGGAACTTGTACGTCGACGCTTCGAATCCAATGATACAGGCCAAATCCAAGACCTCCAAAGAAGAGCAATATGCCAAATATAAATTGAATGGTGCCTACGTTGAAATCGCGTAAAAAATAATTGTAAAAAATGCGTTTGAAAAATCTGTTGATGTATTTGGGAGGGAAGGAGAACAGTACTTTACTGATTTTTAAACCGCTTTTCTCGGTGCCGTAAATGGCCGGCATGGGGATGTCGCAAAGCACGGCGCGAATAATTCCGAGACGAAAAAGCATGTCGCTTTCGAAAAAGTACCGATCGGAAACCCGTTCCAAATCAAGCATTGAGAGTGCTGTTCTGTGGATTGCAGTGTAGCCGTTGGTTGGATCCATGATATTCCAATACCCATTCACAAATTTGTTTACCACCGATAATATGCTATTTCCAAGAATACGAACTTTGGGCATTTTCTTTAACGATCTCAAATCGGAAAATCTGTTGCCCTTGGTATAATCGGCTTCACCATTTAATATTGGTTTTATAAGCTTTGGAAGGCAGCCCGGATCCATTTGTCCATCGCCATCCATTTTTATTACGATATCAATTCCTTCTTCAAGTGCTTTTAAATAGCCCGTCTTTACTGCACCACCTACACCTTTATTTATTTCGTTGTACAATACCATCACACGCGGGTCTTTGCAATTGGCTTCAACAAACTTTCCGCTTTCTTCCGGACATTTATCATCAACAATATAAATGCGCTGCACCTCAGGACCAATGCTTGAGATCACTTCAAGTATGTGTTTTTTGACTCTGTATGATGGGATAACGACTGCGTTCAAGGTTAGTGGATTAGTTAATTAGTTGATTGGTTAATTAGTTAAATGGTTTTTCGGTTTATTTGAGGATTTTACTAGTGTTAGAAGTTAATAAATTACGCATTTAATAGCACTTGAAACAAATAGCAAGGTCCGGTTTTTTCATCCCCAAAGGTTTTAATAAGCTTAAATTTAGTGGGGTTGTTTTGTATGATGGGCAGTATCATCTGCATGGATGAACTACTAAAAGTGTCGAGCACTAAATAAGAAGTTTTGTACTTGGCAATTTGATCGAGTTTGTATTTTTCGAACTCCTGCATTGTCATTCCTTCGTCCAGCAATTTGCTATCGGCGTTGGAGAAATGCTTGTATCCGCGCAGTCCATCACTGAAAACAAAGAACACCCGTTCTTTTCTGCTGGCAACAATCGCATCCTTATCGATATTGGATTTTGCCCACTCGGCACATTCAATGAACGAAGCTTCACTCGGGCTGTACAGACTTCCCGTGTGTGATTGGGCGATGTTGTATGCGTTGCCAGTGAATGAACTCGAGAGAATGGCTATTAGTGCCACAGTGCCGAGAACCTTGCCCCATTCTGCAGTTTTGCTTAGCTTATCAATGGGCCACTGGATTCCTTTGTATAAAAAGTAAATAAAGAAAGGAGTGAAAATAATCAGATAGCGGGAGACCACCATAGGCTGAACCGCAGTATTTCCAACCATTAAAACCAATATCACGAAAAAGGCGGTGAAGGCAACCAGTTCACGTTTTAATAGACTGATAATCCATCCGAACAAGGTAACGAGCGTAATGATAATCCACAGGAATCCTACAGCTTCGGGCTGTTGACCAACAACATTGGCCAATTTCCAGCGAATTAATGTCCCCGTAAAAATATTTTGTGCCAGCACATTCCAAATTGCATCGTAGTTCTTTTTAAAAAGATCCATGATGTTCATCTTTGCCAGAGTCTCTGCCTGAGACACTCCACCGAGCGAGCGGGCCCAGAGTTGATAAAGCAGAACGATGATAAAGAGTACTGCGGAAATGATGATGAATCGCAGAAATTTGGTATCCTTGATAAAACCGAAACTTTTCTTTTTCAGGTAAGGCCACATATTTGAGCGTGCAAGCATATATACCACGGTGGCCATGATGAGACCGATACCTACAGCACGTGTGAGATACGTCATAAATACAGCAAATACGGCGGCTAATAAATACCAGATGCTGAATTTTTCGCGCGATTGAAATTTCATTACCAGGAAAATCGCCATCAATGACCAGAAGAGATAGGGGATTTCTGTCATGATAATGCTGGAGAATGCGACTACATAAGGATGTGTGGCGAAAACAATGGCAATAATGATTGCAAACAAACGATCGGTGAGGCGTTTGAACAGAAGATAGCACATAGCCACTGATCCAATCATCGAAAGGAAAATCATGATTTCCATTGGCTTGAAATTCATTCCCCAAATCCAATAAATGGGAATAAGCATCAAAGGCAATCCAAGTGCACCTTCGGTATCAACCTTCATAGCAGCGCCATCAGGAGGCAAATAGGTATAATATGGAGCGCCGTATTGCACAAGGGATTTGGCAGCAATCATATAAGATGCATTGTCATCAACATTCACTTCAAAACTTGCATTAAAGGCAAGCCAGTGAAGGGCAACGATAAGTAGCAAGCCAAGGCCCATTGCAATGTTTACCCATTTTCCCGGTTCTTTTTTAGAAACGAAAAGATAACCAATATATCCAACCACTGCATATATTAAAAATGCGATCAATGGTTGAATACTGAGAATCCATGAGGCCTGCCTCTTGATGAATGTATTGGTAAAGCCTTCGGCAATATTCTGCGCACCGTAGATATTCTTCAAATACAAAATGAATGAAATGGCAAGCACAGCAAACAGAACGATTGCTTTAATATTGATGCTGCTTTTGGGTGCAGCCACAGCAGCCGGCTTCGCGCTAACAGGCGACTTTGGAAGCTTTTTGCTTTGAGGGACAGGTGGTTTTTTGCTCATGGTTGAAATTACGTGAAAGGGCAAAAATAAATATAAAATGCTTAATTTGAGCAAAAGCACACATACCTTTATGTTATTCTTGTGAATCATAGAGTTCTCCTTGCGGATATTTAGTACTTTCGCAGGCTAATTAGAGTCCGTCTATAAACTCAGTGACTGATCAGAAAGCGCTCTCGCCTAAGGCAAGACAAGGCGTCCGAAGTGTTGATAGACAGGAGTTTACTGGTGTAACGACTGCCCGACAATACGAGGGCAACGCCTAAGACGGACTTTATAGACAGGCACTAATTATTGCGATGAAGTTACAAGGTGCATTTTACGAGCAGAAGGATGTGGTTTTCCTTGCAAAGGAATTGCTGGGTAAGGTTTTGGTGACTAAGTTCGATGGGATTTGTACTTCCGGAATTATCACAGAAACCGAGGCATATGCAGGAGAGACCGATCGCGCATCGCATGCATTTGGTGGTCGCAGGACTCAACGAACCGAAATTATGTACGCCAGGGGAGGAACAGCATATGTATATCTTTGTTATGGAATGCATTCGCTGTTTAATGTAGTGACTAATTGTAAGGATATACCTCATGCGGTCTTGATTCGTGCAATTCGTCCTGTTGAAGGCATTGATACAATGTTGATGCGAACAGGAAAAAATGCAGTTGGATCCACATTCAGCAATGGTCCCGGCAAAGTGAGTAAGGCGCTGGGATTGCATTTTTCGCACAGCGGGATTGATCTTACAGGGAATGAAATCTGGATAGAAGACCGAAAGATTCATGTAGCAAGCAAAGATATTGTGGCCGGACCTCGCATTGGTGTTGATTACGCCGGCGAGGATGCAGAATTGCCCTATCGGTTTTATATCAATAAATAGTAGCGTTAGTGTTTTGAATTTTTTAATAACAAATATTTTGTATGCCGAAATGCCTGAATAACGAGGATATCATGCATCAACAGCAGGATAAAGGTTACGATTGGCGGTTTTAAAGCTTCATTGAAAACGATTTATATCAACACATTTTTAAGTAAATAAAGTTTCAAAAAGTATAAACATCAAGCTAATAAAAAAAGAGATGGCAGTAAAAATCACCCTAAGAAGCGGGAAGGACGAGGCAGTGCGAAGATTTCATCCATGGATATTTTCAGGTGCAATTAAGAAAATTTATGGTGAAGTGTCAGAAGGCGACGTGGTTGATGTGTATTCGAATCAGGATGAATACCTTGCCAGCGGGCATTATCAGGCTGGTTCGATTGCTGTTCGAATTTTTTCGCACGATCAGAACATCACGGCAAAGGATGTATGGAACGAGAAAATTAAGAATGCCTATGCATACAGGAAGCAGTGCGGATTGACCGATCATCCTGAAACCAACGCATACCGACTGGTTTTTGCTGAGGGCGATGGATTGCCCGGATTAATTATCGATTGGTATAAAGGTGTTGCAGTAATGCAAATGCATTCGATTGGAATGTATCATTCGCGTTTTGATATTGTTGATGTTTTGAAGGATATATACGGCGATGCCTTGATTGGTGTGTATGATAAAAGCGCTGAGACCTTACCAAAGAAATCAGAAATAGGTGCTGTAAATGGTTATTTATATGGTGAAAAAGGTGAAGGTGTCATTTCGGAAAATGCCTGTTTATATCATGTGGATTGGGAACTGGGACAGAAGACCGGATTTTTTATTGATCAGCGCGAAAGCCGCTATTTGCTAAGGGAACGGTCGAAAGGAAAAAGAGTGTTGAATACATTTTGTTATACTGGAGGCTTCTCTGTTTCGGCACTCAAAGGGGGCGCGTCCTTGGTGCATTCGGTAGATAGCTCAGCGCGCGCTATTGATCTTACCAATGCCAATTTGAAATTAAATGGTTACGACGAGCAAGTACATAAAGCATTTTGTGAAGATACTATTCGCTATCTGGAACATACACAAGAACAGTACGACATTATAATTCTTGATCCTCCGGCATACGCCAAACATCACGATGTAAGGCATAATGCTGTACAAGGGTATAAACGTCTAAATGCGGAAGCTATTCGTAAAGTAAATCCGGGAGGATTGATTTTTACCTTCAGTTGTTCGCAAGTGGTCGACAGGAAATTGTTTAATTCAACGGTGATTGCTGCTGCCATTCAGGCAGGACGCAATGTGCGCATCATGCACCAGCTCTCGCAACCCGTGGATCATCCAATTAATGCATTCCATCCCGAAGGCGAATATTTGAAGGGTTTGGTGTTGTTTGTTGATTAAGGAATCCATCCTGCGTTGATAAGTAGTTCAATAAAAATATTATGCAACTTCCATCATCAAATAAGATAAATGCGATCTACACGGCAATGCAAAAGGAACTTGCAGGTGTTTATTCGAGGGAAGAGATTCGATCGATGTGGTTTTTGCTATTGGAGGCATATCTGGGATGGCCGGTAATCGAGGTATTACAGAAAGAAGATGCCAGCATCACTGAATCGGAAATGCTTAAGTTGCATTTTGCTATTAAGGAGTTGAAAGCTCAAAAGCCATTGCAATATATCATTGGTTATACATGGTTTTACGATCTTAAAATCAGCGTGAATCCTGCTGTGCTGATACCACGACCAGAGACCGAAGAGCTTGTTGCGTGGGTGATTCATGATTATAAGACTGCGAGCGATCCACAGAAATTATCGATACTCGACATAGGAACAGGAAGTGGCTGTATTGCGCTGGCTCTGGCTTCTGCCTTAGGTTCTGAAGCAGTGACGGCCATGGACATCTCACAGGAAGCAATGGTGGTGGCCGGTGAAAATGCGCGAACACTTGGGTTGAAGCTGAGTTTTATCAAGGGTGATATTCTTGATGATAGTTTTTGCACCAAGGATAAATTTGATGTGATAGTCAGTAATCCGCCCTACGTGCGACTTTCAGAAAAAAAGCAAATGCAGCTCAATGTGTTGAAACATGAACCGGAAGGAGCGCTGTTTGTCAGTGATGATGATCCACTCATCTATTACAAGCATATTTTAAAGTTTGCACAAACAGCGCTTAAAGCCGGTGGTAGTCTGTATTTTGAGAT
Source organism: Bacteroidales bacterium (assembly GCA_963678485.1). Lineage (GTDB taxonomy): Bacteria > Bacteroidota > Bacteroidia > Bacteroidales > CAIWKO01 > CALGYY01. The sequence goes on along the minus strand of OY782882.1, from coordinate 4,759,802 downwards.
TAATGAAGCCTTGGGACAGGATATGCTCGAGCTTGTGAACTCCTACGCTTTCGCGGATGCTGAGCTTCGCAGCGATATTAATGGGCGTCCGCGTATGCTTAAAGCGATTCATAATCTATCATAAGAAAATGATATTTAATTTATAATGAGCCGAACTGCTGTGTTGAAACAAATGCAGAACTTTGTCAGAAACAATAAAGTAATTACAAATCAACTCATCACTTTCCTTAAGGAAATAATCTAATAAGCTGTGATAAAGATTTCCATAACGGGTAAGCACTTTTTAATTTATTTGTCGATTTGTGTGTTGACAATCGTTTCGGTTGCTATGTATTCCTATTATAGCGCCCGTAAGGCGATTATGACACGTACATTCGAGCAACTGACTTCGGTACGTGTGGAGAAGAGCAACAGTGTGGAGCGTTTTTTCAACGATCGCATGAGGGATATAGAAATGGTGGCCGGATCAGAGGCTATTCATAATATGTTTGGCGATCAGCAAACAGTTTATACTGCCGATCAAAACGAATTGCGTGAAAATGAATTTGCTACATATCTTAATATCTATCTGAAGTCGAGTGGATATTATAACAAAGTGATATTGTTGCCAGCTCAGGGAGGACTCAAATGTGCCGATTTGCGTGCCTCTGAAGAGAATATTGATTTTCGATCGGAGACGGAAGACACTTCTTCTATATTGATTAGCCCTTTAATCGAGCGCATCAAAAGAACCGGAAAGACTTGCTTTCAGGATTATCAGATTGATAAAGCCGACAATCCCACCATTTATGTTGGCACCATGGTTCACAGTGTGCAGTATGGAAATGCCGAAGGGATTGTCATTCTGGAAATATCTGTGAAAGCAATTAATGCGATGATGTTTGAGAATAATCCGCAGAACGGTTTAGGAAGCACAGGTGAGGCTTATATTGTCGGAAGTGATTATCTCATTCGCACTGCGTCCCGTTTTCAGGATCATTCAATTTTTCGTACCAAGGTCACCACCACTGGATCGCGAAAAGCCCTTGCCGGTACAACGGGAACAGAAATCATACTCGACTATCGTGGCATATCGGTATTAAGTTCGTTCAGTAAAATTAATATCCCTGATTTGAACTGGGTGATATTAGCTGAAATGGATACTTCGGAAGCGATGATTCCCATTTATACCTTGCGTAACGATATCTTATTGCTGGCGCTGATAATCTTTTTCATGATGGGCGGTATAGTCTACGTTATCAGTCGAAAAATGACCTTGCCCATTATCCGCCTGCAGCAGGCTACATCAAAGATATCTAGTGGTGAGTACAAATTGGATTTGCAGGTTTCGTCGCAGGATGAATTAGGCGCACTTACAGAAGCCTTTAATCACATGGCCGCAGAGCTGGAGCGACAATCGGAGCAAATCAGAGAATCCAGGCTGAAGCGATTAAGTTCGATGATTGATGGTCAGGAAATGGAACGTCAGCGGCTTTCGCGCGATTTACATGACAGTCTGGGGCAATCGATTCTGGCTGTAAAGATGAAGTTAGAACAAGCGCGACAGACGGATCCTGAAAAGAGTCGCAGTAGTTTGATGGAAGCACTTGATCTTATACGCACTATCATTCAGGAAGTGCGCACCATTTCGCACGACCTGATGCCGCCGGTACTGGAAGCATTTGGCATTGCGAAAGGGCTGAATACCTTGTGTAAGGAGGCGTCTTCGGGGGCGGGGATATCGATTACTTTCGAAGCAACTGATATTCCGCCGGATTTGGATGCAAAGACACAGATCTATCTCTATCGTATTGCGCAAGAGGCAGTGCATAATATCACCAAACATTCGCATGCTTCGAATGCGAGTATTATTCTTGAGCGAGTTGCCGATGGATTGCATCTTTGCATTACTGATGATGGCTGTGGATTTAACTTCCAAAACCAAAGCATTCGTGCCAACGGCATCAATAATATACTCGAACGTGTGGAATTACTTGGCGGGATTTGTACCTTTGCAACGCAGCAGGATCGCGGGACCATCATTGATGTAAAAATTCCAATTGCTCATGGATAAGAAAATAAAAATTATACTGGTTGACGATCATAGGATCTTTCGCGATGGGATAAAATCCTTACTGTCGGAATATGCCGCCATTGAAGTGATAGCTGAAGCGGCCTCCGGAGTTGAAGCGCTTGAAAAATTGCTGACATTAAAACCAGATGTTCTTATACTTGATATAAGCATGCAAGGTATGTCGGGAATTGAGCTCTCGGCCCATGTTGCAGAACGCTACCCGGAAATGCATATGTTAGTCCTTTCGATGCATACCGATGAGGAATTTGTGCTGAATGCTGTGAAAGCGGGTGTAAAAGGATATTTGCCCAAAGACACTTCGAAGGAAGAGCTTCTAGAAGCCATACAGACCGTGAGTGAGGGAGGGGAGTATTACAGTAAATTGGTCAGTGAACATTTCATGAAGAGCTATCTGAAAAAGATGAAAGCTGATCAGGCGGTGATTGAAAAGGATGATCTTACCCCGCGCGAATTGGAGATTTTGAAGCTATGTGCTAGTGGAATGACGAACAAAGAAATCGCCGACAAGCTTTGCATAAGTGGCAAAACAGTAGATACTCACAAGAATCACATCATGCAGAAGCTTAAACTTAAGAACACTGCAGAAATGGTGTTGTATGCAATCAAAAACCGCATTATTGAGATTAAGTAGTGATTGACTACACCATCAAAGAAATAACCGCCGGTCCCCGAGTGGCCTGCACTGAGCGGAGCCCTAGCAAGTCGAGGGGTCCGCATCTATTCTAGCGTATGCTTTAATCGCTTGCTGCGATGTCCAGTGGCCCCTTAACCAACTTCCTATTCAACCCAATCTTATCATCAATCTGCTGATAATCTCAAAGAATTCCTTAGTGCCTAAGGAAATTCCCTGTGTTAAAATCAGGCAATGCCTTATTGTATGAAACTCAGGCTGCTACTACTTTTGCGACATTACAAATTCTAAATTGATGTTGCTTATGAGGATGAAAAGTACAGTGTTGATTTTACTACTGTTGGGTGTGACTTTGGGGGCAAATGCACAAGTTGATTCAGTGAAGACGAAATGCAAATGTCCTGTAAAACTGAATGTAGGTGCCGACCTAATGAGTCGCTATATCTGGAGGGGAACTGATTATGGGAGTTCGCCCAGTATTCAGCCAACCTTATCATTAAGTATTGGAAATTTTGAAATTGGTGCCTGGGGCGCCATTGCAGCATTTAGTTTTTACAAGGAAGTTGATTTGTATGCAAAGTATTCCTATAAAAATTTATCGGTTGCTGTGACCGATTATTACATTCCTTCAGTAACGGGCGGACCGGCCTCACCGGATATCCGCTATTTTATTTATGATGATGCCACAACCTCTCATACCTTAGAAGGAACACTGCAATACAAACGTACAGCAAAGTTCCCGTTCTGGGTGTTGGGAAGTGCCTATTTCTACGGCAACGACAAACGCTGGGGTTATGATGTTAAAAAGGATACAACCGATAAAACCTACTATTCATCATACTTCGAAGCAGGCTATGCCTTCAATATTAAAGGCTATGGTTTGGATCTTTTCCTTGGATTTACGCCCACTGCAGGAGCTTATGGAAATACATTAGGTGTTGTAAATACCGGTATCACTGGCTATCGCAAGATACAAATCACCGATCGTTTTGAACTTCCTGTCAAGGCTTCTCTGGTGTTTAATCCCCAGGCTTCGGCAGTTCATTTTATGTTTGGCGTCACACTTTAAGAAATATTATTTATTCACTTAATTTATACAATTATGTTAGATACAGGTTCAACTGGATTTATGCTTCTGGCAACCAGTCTGGTTATGTTAATGACCCCGGGACTGGCGTTCTTCTACGGCGGATTGGCCTCCAAGCGAAACATTCTGGGTATTATGATTCAGAGTTTTGTTTCCTTGGGATGGACCACAGTGTTGTGGGTAATCTTTGGATATTCCCTTTGCTTTAGTGGCGGGGATGGCGGAATCATTGGAAATTTCGACAAAGCCTTTTTAAATGGTATTAACATGAACTCCATGTATACCAATGGGAAAATTCCTGAATTCGTATTCTTTGCATATCAAATGATGTTTGCTATTATTACTCCTGCGCTTATTACAGGAGCGTTTGTCAATCGTGTTTCTTTTAAGTCGTATTTCTTGTTTCTAACGGTTTGGCAAATTTTTGTTTATTATCCATTTGTACATATGATTTGGGGTGGTGGATTACTTGCTCAGTGGGGTGTTATTGATTTTGCTGGAGGTATTGTTGTGCATGCCACTGCGGGTTTTGCTGCATTAGCCTCAGTGTTCTATGTTAAGGGGCGTGTAGATAAAACTTCGACTCCGAACAGTATTCCTTTGGTTGCAATCGGTAGCGGTTTGCTTTGGTTTGGCTGGTATGGTTTCAATGCAGGAAGTGAGGTCTCTGTTGATACTGTTACATCACTTGCTTTTGTTAATACTGATATTGCTGCTTCTTTTGCGACAATCTCATGGCTTGCTATTGAATGGATAAGGGAGAAGAAACCAAAATTCATCGGGCTGCTGACCGGTTCAATTGCAGGCTTGGCAACGATCACGCCCTGTGCGGGATTTGTGCCAGTGTGGGCATCGCCTATCATTGGCACCGTTGCGGGCTTGGTTTGTTATGGCGCAGTTCAGTTCAAGAACAAAATGAAATGGGATGATGCGCTTGATGTATGGGGCGTTCACGGTATGGGTGGTGTTCTGGGAACCATTCTGCTTGGTGTCTTTGCATCCAAAATGGTGAATGCAGGTGGTGCCGATGGTTTGATCTTCGGTGGTGCTGGCTTCTTTGGAAAAGAACTAGTAGCCGTGGTTGTTGCATCAGTATATGCTTTTGTATTCACCTATGTGATGTTGGTGTTGATAAATCTGATTACTCCGGTGCGTGTTTCTGAGGAGGATCAAAAATTAGGATTAGATGTGGCCTTGCATGGTGAAAAGGCCTACGACGAAGGAGCTTTGTAAGCTTATAGACTTAAGATGTGTTGGCGTGCCTGCGGCGGATTCATCATTTATTAATGACGAATTTTCCGCAGGCATTTCCATCTTTACTCACGACCTGCATAAAGTAGGTTCCGGGTTTGAGGCCAGCAAGAGGGAAGGAGAAGGATGCCTTTCCTGCTTTATCTACATGATGTTGTTTGCTCAATATTAATTTCCCGTTGATGTCAAGAAGATTTAATGTGATATCGCCGGGTTTTTTTAATGGCATGCTAACCCAAATAACTTCGCGTGTGGGTGACGGCCATAATCCGAGCGTAATGGCCGAAGGTTCTGCAATTACTGAGGCCGGGTGACTGAGCAGTCCGGATACCGACCAACTATCGGGTTGGTTCTGAAATGCCGCTAATCCATTCTTTTGAACGGCAAGCCTGAGCATATCTTCTTCAGGAAGGTATTGCATCATCTGAATATTGCCAATAGGATTTCCACCAACGGAATGAGTAGCCATAATATTCCAGCTCTTATCTTTTCCAATAGAATCGCCCTGTCCGAGTGCAGTTGAAACTGAAAGATATCTGGAACAGTAATGATAATGATTGTTACGTTTGATCTCGAAATTAGCGGCATACAAGTTATCACCGCGAATGGAATCTGTAAGGTAACTATCGCGGAACGTTACGTAAGGCGCTATGGGCGCGAGTTCTGCTACTTCAGCAACAAGCGAGTTATTCCCTGCATTCGATTTTGCCAGTGCGCAAATGATGTAGCCGTCGGTTGTTCCATTAGGATTGGCGGCAAGTACATCATGAAGATCTTTAGTGTCGTATTTGCTGTCGCCATTGTAATCATCAACTTCCAGGGCTTTGCGCAAACTAAACCATATGGGTTCATATTGGAGCGTTGTGTTTGGTGCTCCTGAAAAATCTGACATCATATGTTGAAATATGCCCATGTGTAGATTAACGCCCGATAATGCAGAGATTTGTCCGGCAAATCCAATCATAATCCACGGCTGCTCATTGGCTTCCGAAGGGATGTGGGCAACGATGACCTGATTGGCGATAAGCTCAGGGTCGGTTTGCCAGTCAAGGTGACGGGTAATGACCGAATGTCCGTGCAGTTCAGAGGCTGCAGTTGCCGCACCCCAACTCATCAGGCTGGAGCAGCCCATGCCTCCGTCCTTATTAAGTGCGTTCATCAGATCGAGCAGGCAATTGCTTGCGATGAGATCGATATAGTCGAGCGAGTCGACCACCACACCGGCGCTGTCCATACCTGCAATTACTCCCTTAGCTTCCTGAAAATATACAGAATCGATTTTGAGGAATTGTCCGCTTTGTATGACCGTATGCGCGAGTCCCAGATAAGCGCCGTAATATTGTCTGTAATATCCGTTATAGATGGATTTTATCTTTGCAGCGCACAAATACCCGTATGCAAAGCCCCGTTCGTAATGTGTTCCCCACACTTTCACCACGCAAAGGTTCGCACTGTCGCTCAGAACAATTCCGTTGATCTGTGCAGGTGCAGTAAAACCAAGACCTGCCAGTAGGAGCGTGAAAATAATCTTTCGCATAACATTCAATTTAATCACACAAAGATAGCTAAAAGCGATGGTAGGATGCAATTCAGGAATTCAAAGTAATGGTTGTGAAGAACCATGTAATATTTTTTGCCCTTATTTGGGTACAGAGAAGAATTTATGAAATCTATTTATATTAACGAATGCTTACTTGGGAAGTGCCTCAGAGCGCATTATCAACAAGGGCAGCTTATTCATTACTATTTCTAAATTCTTGTTGTAAAAAGTCGAGCGGCTTACTCACATTAAAATATAAACTTGTGATTTTCTTTTCTCCGTCTTTTACTTTTTGATTGTTTTCATCAATTGTCAACACATCGGTGTCGTCAACCAGAGCCTGTCTTGTTCTATTTAATTGCAGATCAGCAAGTATTTCATATTCATCTGAAACTTTTATTACTACATAGGCTGTTTGAAAATCTTTCCCATCGCCACTATTAAAAATGCACTCAAGTAAAGGGAAATATAGATCTGCGTAATGTCTTGCTGTTGTTTTATCCCCTAAAACATTAAAACAAACAAGCATTTTGAATAAAATTTTGAGATTTACCGGATTTTCTTTGAGCACTTTATCTCCAAAAGGTATTGCTTTCTTGTACTTTTCGTCACGATATAGTTCTAAAAATTTACTTTCGGCTTCACTTTCGCCATAGGGTTCGTAATGTTCATAATAAATATTTCCATAATATATAAATTCATATTCTTTAGCCGTAAGTGTACTGTCTGCTTTTAAAAACCTTTCAATCAACAAGGGATAAAACGAAGTTGATGTGCTGTCCTGAATATTGGTTTTAATCAAGTCAAAGTCAATATTCGAGATTTTTTGTCCATATGCATGTGTTAGCGTAACAATGCATAAAACTGTAATTAATATTCTTAGCTTCATATAGCGTTTTATATAATTTGTTATTTAAGGTCTTGCTGCTGCGTTTAGATTGAGATTGTGAGGCTTCGAGGTGATGCACAATCTTAACATTAAAATTGCCCTACATCTTTATGAACCGTCCAAACACGAGGTTTCGGGATGGGGTGAGCGGCGCTCCAGTGGACTTTTAGCTCACCGGCCGTCAACTCGATTATGCATAGTTTGTCTTTATTTTTGAATCAATATAAATCTGGCTTTTGTTATTGGAATTGCATTTTCTTTTTCGATATAATTTTTCGCATCTATTAATTGAAAGTCGAATGCAAGATAATATCTAAAATTCTTAGTGCCCGCTGGTGCAATTGAGGTCAACATATTGAAAGAATTGATTGCGTTTTTTATAATCTCTTCTAGTCCACCACCAACTTTCTTTATTATATTAAAATCAGTCATTTTACCGGATTTGTCAACTTCGAACGATATAACTGATGTACCTGAGGTATAATTCTCAATTGCGAATTGCGAGAATATTACATCATGCAACATTTGGTTAATAAAATCTTGTTCTATCCTTTTCCATTTTGTCAATTGCACAGGTGTAATTGTCAAACTAGTGTCTTTGCGGAATTGTCCTTTATTATTATATAGTAATGACTCATCTGTCTGGCCTCTTGTCAATACAGGTATTAAGACAAGAATGCTAAAAATTGCAAATAGAGTTTTCATATTTATCAAATTATGCATAACAATCGAGCCTTGCTAACGGAGGGGAGATTCGAATCAGCTCCGATTCATAATACAACAAAGTTAAATAAAAGAACTATACTATCCGTCAAACTGTCTGCCCTCCTCCTGATAGCAAGCCTTTGTGTGCGCCCAGCATGAGCAGGGGGCACCTGTCGTAAGCTCTATGAAAAATATCAAAAATACAAATATTGTTTATGAATACCAAATGAAGGCTTTGGTTTTTAGAGAGTAACAGTCTAGACCAAAATTAATGAAACTCCAACTAACCATTCCTTCTTCAATACATGCTACATGTGGGCTTCTGTGCAGCATGGCTTGATGTTGGGATCGTGCTAAGGAAGCCTTGACTATTAATTACTAATTTTTATTTCCTGTGTTTGTCCTTTTTTATCTTTAATCATCACCAAATAGTTTCCTTTATATAAGGCTAAATACTTGTCATCATCCTTTGATTTTAATTCGATAACGTCAACAGGAACAGCTGTATTAACATCTTCGTTTTCTATATATGCAAATACAAGACAAGGGAAGGTCACTGTAATTTGAGAGATGATTGGCGTAGGAATTTTGTCATTATTAAAGACCCAATTAGGTCTGCCATAAATCCATTTTGTTCTTGGATGATAAACAACCATGTCTACCCTTTTGTAGCGTCGATTCCCATAAAAAGTTTGTCCTGTAGAATCAACAAACACCGCATCATAATCCAGATTAATTTGTTTATAGTAAGGGTTCTCAAAATCGGGATTCCCTGATTCTGTCAGTTCTGTTTGGTTAATTGTCAAGGGATCGATGCCAGTAAGATTCTTAAGTCTTCCAGCCATAACATACTCAATTGTTTTTGAGAAATATGATTCGCAAACATGTCCGAAACCGCAATGGATTAGGATCTTTGCTGTAGAATCCTTAAGCAGAATCTTATTAATGTTGTTGGCTTGTTGAATCTCGCGCTGATTACGGTCGGTAGTACCTTGCTTTTCATAGGGGAAAACAATATATCCTATTTCCAACGCTCTGCGTATCAGATTTCCGTACTGAGGTTCTTTAGAATAGACACCGGTAGCCAGGGTGGGGTATTTTCTAACATTGTAAAGTGTGTCAAAAAAATATGATATGGTTTCCAGACCGATATATCGAAAACCATTATCATACAATGATTGCAGCAAACTTTCCGTAAACACCCTGTGCATGGGCTGCTGGTGCGCTTCATTAATGATAATTATTTTTTCAGTTTTTGCTTTGTTAGCAATATAATCAACTGCATTTTGTGGTTTGAACAAGGAAAAATAGGCAGAATCATCAGGACTCAGAGATTTATTATTAGATGCTGTCCGTTGATATGCATTATTTACAAAGTCAAAATTGTCGCAAGTGTCCCAAATGATAAGTGTTTGTTTATATTCTCCTATATAGCTGTATTTCCAGGCGGCACAATCACAGCGATACAGGGATGTATCAGTAATGTATTCATCAAATATCTGGTCTGAGAATTTATAAGGATTATCAGGTGTATAAGATTGTCCAAATACACTTGGTTGTCCCATCAATAGCAAAGTGAATATGAGCAAGATATTTTTCATTCGTTCTGCTTTTATGGTAACAATGCATAAAACTGTAATTAATATTCTTAGCTTCATATAGTGTTTTTTATAATTTGTTATTTAAGGTCTTGCTGCTGTGTTTAGATTGAGATTGTGAGGCTACAAGGTGATGCTCAATCTTAACATTAAAATTGCCCTGCATCTTTATGAACCGTCCAAACACGAGGTGTCGGGATGGGGTGAGCGGCGATCCAGTGGGCTTTTGGCTCACCGGTATTCTACTCGATGGGGCTATGTTGGTTATCCATTATTTGAATTTGTATTTAGCAGTTCTTTTGTCTCCCATTTTTTTTAATATTCCATTTTCAACTCCAATTTGTAAATCTCTGCTGGCGGTTGCGGTTGAGATCGTCTTAAAAAATCTAAGGTATTCTTGTCTTGTAAAACTATCAATCTTAAATAATTCTCTTGCCATGTTTATTCTGTCATGTTTTTTAAAAGAGATATTTTGTGATTTTAAAAGGGTTTCTAAGGATTCTTTTATTACTGCTAACATGAACTCAATAAATACGGTTGATTTACCTGATTTATCCGATTTTGATAATGAATCATAGTATTTTGTTTGTCTTTCTTTTATTACTGATTCAAGAGGCAAAAACTCAAAGACAGGATATTTGTCCATAAGAATTAATGTTTGCCACAATCTACCCATTCTTCCATTTCCGTCAGTGAATGGATGAATAAACTCCACTTCATAATGAAAAACGCAACTTTTAATTAATAGGAGGTCTTTGTCTTTTTTTAAGTAATTAAACAATTCCTTCATTAAAGGTTTTACTTGGTCAATAGGAGGGGCGAGATGCGCTAATTTTGTCCCTTTAACTATTCCTACTGATTTAGTTCGTAATTTTCCGGGATTTTCAACTAAGTCAGTCATTAAAATTCCATGTGCTTTACAAAATGAATCAAGACTTGTTGGCACAAATTCTTTAATTCGATTATACACAGCAATTGCATTTTTTACTTCTAAAATATCTTTCTTTGGCGCTACTACTCTTTTGTTTTCAAATATTGCTGTAATCTGATTTTCCGTTAATGTATTCCCTTCAATTTCTAATGAAGCATGTATTGTTTTAATCCTATTTTTCTTTCGTAATTCCGTCGGTGGTTTTTGTAAATACACTGAATTTATTTCTCCTATTTTTTCGGAAATAGAAGTAATTAAATTCAATATTTTATTCGTTATTTCGTATGGAGGTTTCATAGTATATTAGAAATTGATACTATCATATGATACTATCAAAATTACGAAATATTTTCTAAATGCCAAGTTTTTATGGATTTCCTCGATAAAGACTTTGTGTGCGATGTGCACGAGCAGCGCACTCGTCTAGGTTTTTAATAATTTGTTGCTGTCGGTCTTAATTCTGCGCTTCGAAAGTGATGCAGTTGATAGTGGGTTTTATGAGTACAGATGGTACGGAAAATTGTGAAATAACATCTTTATCTATTTCTGTGTTATTTAATCTCCATATTATTTAAATCAATTTGCTCTTTGACCCACTGAATATATCGTAATTTTTTATAATCAAACCAGTGTTGCCGAAACGCCCCCGAGTTATCAATTCGATACTTAAAGTTCTGAAATGGCTTTCGTCCATTTAATGCATTAATCAATGCATTTTTTAATTCTATATCGTTTAATGTCTCTGCAAAATCCGCCATAATTTGGAAGAATTCATTAGATTCAAATCCGACGAATTCAAAATAATCACTCCAATTTTTATCAATATCCTTTGATTCTTGCTTCCATAGTTCTTCATCCGCCCCAAGCCAACTGTCAAAATTGAGTATTGTTTTAATCTCGCCAGATTTAAGATTATAAAAACATCTCATCCCGCAATCCAGATTGTCGGCAATTTCTTCTATTTGTTTTTGAGTCAGTTTCATCTTGCTCGAAAGTTTATTATAAGATCATCTATGTCCGTATTCGTGCATACAACCATCATTTGTTATACAGAAACTTTTGGATGTTTGGTTTTAAATTATTTTGCTGTGTCAACTATTCCACCGAACAAAGCCATTTTTAATCACCCAGTGTCCATTTTTTTTGACAAATAAAGTCGTTTCACCTGAGCTACCTAAAGGTAATCCCAAATCACTATATTCAATTAAAATCATTTGCCTGTCGGCTGAAATGAAGGGTACAGAAAAATGAACAACTGAATGTTCCTTATAATCGTCACCAACAATTTCACAATAATCAGTTGTTTTTGTAAACATGGAATAATATTTCAACGCCTTGGATTTAAATCTCATATTTTCAAATATTCGCTCTTGTCTCTCATTAAAACATATGTCGTCATTAGTGAATTCTTTTAAATACTCATCTTTCATATCCATTTTTTCAAATTTGTAATAAACTATAGGAGCCCAAATCTGGTGGTCTTCCATCAATTCATTTAGAATCGTATATATTTCGTCTTCTTTCAAGTCGGGAGGTCTATCACAAGAACAAACCATAATAGTTGAAAGTGCGAAAATTATGAATATTAGCTTTTTCATATTCCTGATTCTTTTATTGCTAGTGTAATCATCACCCACCCGACAGTCTGGGAAACATGAGCCCAATTGAATTTATGAATAGTAAAAATCACAGAAAAACTGCTTATTTGTTCTGTAAGATAAATGGGGTACTTATAGAAGCCTTAACTATCATGCCCTGTACTTATTCTTTTATCAATTTTTTCTGCACTGTCCAGTCAGCACCCGAAACTTTAATAATATACAAACCTGTCGACAAGGTGCTAATGTCAATTTCATTGTTATTGTTGTGCAATTCTTCTTGCAGCATGAGTTCCCCAATCATGTTATAAACTTGCATTTTTATGTCCGATTGTCCTGAATAGTCAATAATAACCTTGTCAATGGCGGGGTTTGGATATATCCTGAGTTCAGGGTACATATTTATTTCATTTATTCTACTTACTGCAGTATCACATAAGCACCTAACGCTTAAACCATTTGTCCAACTGTATGAAAGACGGTGTATGGTAGTCGTCAATTCAATACCCCATGCCGTAGAAGGATAAGCAACAGTTGTTGACCAAAAGGCTCCTTTATTGCCAATACCAAAGAATTCACCTCCGGCGAATTCACGAAAACCACCAGGAAGTGCAGTGAATCCGCTTTCGTTAGTTCCATAATTGGGATTGTTCCAGTGGGTTGTACCCGCTTCTTTCAATTTCTTTATTGCAACACTGTCACCACCTAAAGAATTAAACAGGGTTATCCAATTTGCATCGCTTGGGACATGCCAGCCTGTTGGGCATAGTTTGCCTGTGTTCACAGCGTACCAGTTGTACAACCCACCATAAATATTTTTATTGCTAATGGCATTATCATACCAAGCATAAGCAGGTGTAGTTAAATGAATCCATGATGTGTCTTCAATATTCGTAATTGTCACTCCATCATTAAAGGATGTAGTTTTTAGGTTTTCAACAAACCATTTTTGGGTTCCTATTATCACAGTATTGTATTCATTACCATCATAATCGGTAACTGTCTGTGCCTGATTACCAAATGATAGAAATGCAAGTGCTGCAAAAAGTAGAATTGTTTTTATCATAATTGTCAGTTTTGGTTGTAGTCTACACTCGCGCTAAAATTTATATTGGGCATAACGGTCAAGGTTTGCCAACGGCGGGGAAACTCGAAGCAGCTGCAATTCATAATACAACAAAGTTAAATAAAAGAACTATACTGACCACTAAACTGTTTACCTTGTTGATAACATGCCTTTGAGTGCGCCCTGCATGAGCAGCGCACACTCATCCGTAAGCGATGTAAAAATATCAAAAATACAAATATTATTTATGAATGTCAAAAGCAGACTTGGTTTTTAGTGATTAACAGTTTGAACCAAAAATTAATAAAAATCAAAAAGCAATTTCTTGTTAAATCCTTGCTGCATGTGGGCTTTATGTTGGGCTAGCGCCAAATGAAGCCTTAACTATTGTGTGCTGGCATTTATTGATTCAATCTCCTTTATTAAATTCAAAATGTCTTTTTCTAATATATCTAATCTGTTTAAGTCGAAATTAAATTTTAAATACATCTTCAACTCGATATTTTGTTTTACTTTTTGTATATACTCCATAATATTTATGTTTCTTTCTTTGATTAGAATATAGAAAAAGGTGAAAATAATTGGAATGCATGCATTAATAATATATGTCCATTGTTCCATAAAATTCCATGACTTTTTCCAAATCAAATAATAAGTGCCAAGATAATACAAAATGAAAATAGTTCCTATTACAATTTTAAGAGTTTTTATATTCTTTCTTATTTCAGCATCAATAGGAACTTTTTGCTTCATCATTTGGGTAAGTGATAGTTCCTTCTCGGTCAACATATCTCTAAGATGCTGTAATTTGTTTTGAACTATCTCATTTTCTTTGTCCAACTTTGCTTGGAATTCAGTTTTAATCGTCTCTTCTTTTAATTTAATATCCTGTTTTAATCTAACATTCTCTTCCGATTCCTTAATCGCCCGGCTTTTGAACAGTTCCTGCTCCTCAAGATGCTTATAAATGCTTTCTTCTGATATTGAATCAAGAATTGAATTTACATCATCGCTTTCAATGTCTTCTGGTTTACGAGCTTGACTCCTCAAATGGGCAATGGTTGAAACCGCATCTTTTTCTGTTAATTTACCGCTTCTAAAATCAGCTTGAAATTCCTCAAATTTCTTATTTACCGATTCATTTACCTGCGAGGATAGTATTATTTGTGCTTTTGTAACAACATCAAATGTTTTTGGGAAATTATTACTCCCAAATCCTTTATTTAATTTGAACCAAAATTTATTTGTAAGAAAGCTCAAATTAGTTGCTAAAGGAACATTTCCTTGTAACTTAATTTCATCATGCCATGCTATTTTTAATGTATTTGAATTACCACTAAGGAGAATAAATCTAATATTCTCAAAATTATTATCTCCTTCTTTTTTTCGATGAATACTAATATAATTTAGAAACCTAAGATTATCTCTAGCGTCATCAATATCTAAGTCTCCTGACACTCTGTCAAGCACATCTTGACTAATTATGTTATATTGATGATTTTGAGGCGCAAAATAATCTGAATAAGTATCTTCTTGTATTCCGTATGTTTTGAGCAAATCAAAAAATTTTGATTTCTTCATAACTACATCGGCTGGCGATTCACAACCATCTGTGATTATTTTCATTGCCGTAACAGATGGATTTGCTTTATCTCTTCCTTCAACAATATATTCTGCTTTTTTAAAAAATCTTTCAATTTCATCTTTAACTTCAATAAAATATTTCAATTGAATGAGTTTCTTGGTACCCTTTGAATTGATTTCCTTTACAAAACCGAAGAAGTCTTCAAAAAGTGTTTTATAAATTTCACCATTAAAACCGGCTAAGTGAAATAAGATTTCAGTTTCAATATATATAGTAAGTGGTGTTGTCCAGTTACCTAAATCATTAATGTTAGTATTATATTTAATACCTGAGTATAAAACAATTCCTTCCTTTATTAATCTTAATTGATTTGTAAATTCTAAATCTGATTTGTTTTCGATGATATAAGCACTAATGTATTCAGAATATTCTTGACCATTTGAATCATCTAACATGAATGAACAGAATGAATGGACAATTTTTTCTTTGGTATCTTGAGTTAATGAAATATTTTGCTTAACCTCAATGTATCTAAACAAGCTATCAATCAAATGGCTGTTGTTAATTTCTATCTTCTCTTTATCAGAATTTATTGTCGTTTGAGAAACATTTGATAAATTATTTGCTACGTATTGCCCTTCGGTCTTTACTATAAAATCTAATCGTTTTAATGATGTTTGCACTATCGCTTTTGGAATATGAAAATCGAAGGTTGCATTTAATAACTCAGTAATTTCTGCTAAACCAAACTGATGTTTAGAATTTGCTATAATAACTTGTTTCAGAAATTCCGAGATTACACCATAAACATCATTCTTTTTGTTATAAAGTCCTCTAAAAACAGCAAGAGATGCTAAACATTTACTTTCATCTTTACAGTCTTTCATGTAATCTATTTTTGGTAGTTATTCGTTTTTTAAGCTTGCACACAACGATTTGTGTATGATGCGTATCCCCAAGGGTATGCATTAAACACTTTGTTTTGCTTTGTTATTTTTATGCATTATATTCTTTACCTTTTGACTTTAATAACTCTATAACTGGGGCGTTAGGTTCTGAGTCAGGAATAATTGGATTATCTGATTTCATAATTCCTGAACTATCAATATCCCCAATTCCAACTTCCCAAGCGTGTTTAATGACAATTTCTTTTAGGATTATCGATTTTTTGAATATCGGTTGAACTGACTTTCCTCCATCTGATACATTCGCTGGTGTAAGTCGAAATTGCTTATAATGATCAAATGCTTTGATCAGGTCATTAAGATTTTTATCTGAACTTGGGTTAAGGGTATGCATTCTAGTTGCTGAAGTGATATATCTTGAATTAAGATCCTTTAGCTTTTGAAGATTTGTCCCTATGCATACACGATACCAATACGGGTTATCCTTGTCTATCCCTTTGAGAATGGTAATTCTAATCAAGTTTTCCTCATCTTCATCTCCAAACCTGTCTTTCCAACCATCAAAAATGGTATTGGCCATTTCCTCATTAGCAAAGCCTATAAAAATCCCCATCCCCTTATTGTCAACAAAAAATCCAAAACTATTCCAACCAGCTTTGTCCCAAGAATGGTTATCAATTATCGTTATTGTTTGTTGTTGATCATGTCTCGTTGACTTCCAATCGTCTTTTTCAGGCTTTCCCTCAAGGTCTTCTTCTTTAATAGTCTCAAATTGCAGTGGAGTACCTCTATTGTACTTAAATTCCTCCATGCCGTCAGATATCCAATTACTTAACTTAAGCTTTGGTTCATCTCCTAAGAGGCTTCTAATGCAGTTCGAATGATTAAACACAAGTGCCAACCTTTCTGAAAGCTCTTCATTTTTGAAAAGTTGAGTCAAATGCTTTTCAGCATCTGGTATAACAAAGTTTTGATGTAGAAATGCCGACACAAAAGTCAATAATTTTTCATCAAACTTAGCTATAGAATTGGACGACAATAAGCTAGGGTATACTTTGAGAATAAAATGACCATTTTTAGGGCAACTAAATGAAAAATGTTCAACTTCAGAATTTGTTTCTTTCAACTCAATAATTACTTCTTCGGATATAGAAATTATTTCACCCAAAGAAGTGGACAAGAATCCTTCGAGATAAGCTAAAATGGTTTCAGAATACCAAACAAATGGAGCTTCGTTAGTTGATCTGATCACAACCCTACACCCTAGGATGATTGACCTTATTTCAACCGATTCATCAGCACATAAGTCCGTTTCATACCTAAATTGTCCTCGAATTGGTGAAGCCGCTAAATCGCTCATCTGAATAATTACGTCAAAATCCTTTGGTAGTTCACTTTGTTCTTTATATGATTCCTCCACAATATCCTGATGCCCTAACTTAAATAAGACAGCATCTTTTGATAAATCAAGTCCGCACTTTTTCACGACTGTAGGTACTAATGCGTATGATGAATCACTTATCGAAGTATTTAAGAACCTTACAGCAAGGCAAGCGTCAAAGAACTCAAATGGCGGAAGATTCTTGGATTGTTCTTGATTCAAATTATAGATAGCAACGCTGTATAATTCCAGCCACGAAAGAAATGATGGAACTCTTCCTATTAGTAATTCATTTTGCATTAATTCCACTGTGCATTCCACTACTCTGTAGTTGATTTTTCCGTTGGAATACCATTCTTCAAACAACTTTGATGTTGCAATAACAAGACAATTATTCGCAGCCCAAATTAGCCCTAATCCTGAGTATGCCATAGACAACCCCCTTAGACTCAGGTATAATCCTCGCGAACCTTCTTCTTTGGCCATTTTCCTCACAGCCCTGCCGAAGTATACTGCACTTTCTTTATACTGTTTATTAGCCAATTTTTGACCACCACGATTAATAAAAATAGAACCTGCTGCTAATTCTGAATTCCTCTGTTCATCAAGTTCGGCTATTCGATCAATAAGTTTGTCATAAACAGAGCTGAATGCATAAACCTGTCCCAATTCAAGGAATATTGTCTTGAAACTTTCAAATGGGAAATCCATTAATGGAGGGGACTGATCGAAAAGCTCTTGGATATTGCCAATAGCTTCATCTGCAGAGTCTTTGTTTTTTGTCTTAAACAACAGATCGTCAAAGGCTATATGCATTTTAGAGATCAATGCCGATGTTGGTTTATCCTCTTTTTTAGTGAACGATTCAAAGAGTGCAAACAGTTCTTTATGCTCCCTTTCCAAATCAATTTTGCCCTTTGGGAAGTCTTCTTGAATACTAGCAGTTCGAAGCAGGTTAAAGAGGTTCGAGTACAATTCAATTTCCTGTATAGAAGATTGATCGTCTAGGTAGCCTTTCAAATTATTTAATGCGTCAATGCATGAATCATAATCATTGTACCAGTTAATGCATGTCCACGCTAGTTGGTAATGTATCCTTATGTATTGCTTTGGATTATCAACTTTTTTGCAATAGCGTAATGCGCGATCAAACTTCCCTAGAACTTCATCTTTTGGTTTTTCCAACATCCTCGATAATATTGCTGATTCAAGGGCATCTTCTACCAGTTGGAAATCATATTCGGAATATCTATTTGGGTTTTTAATACTTTCCTCTAGTTCCTCAAATCGTTTAATTCGTTCAGCATCGTTTTTGCCGAGAGTTGTAGTTTTCTGTTTGTACTCAGATGATAGATTGAGACAATCTACTGCCAAATCAAAGAGCTCATTATCAAAAGTCTTTTCAAGAATCCACTTTCCGTCTATAATGGTAACCTCAACTCCATGATCCTTTTTAAGTTGATCTTGAACGTCTTTTTTCTGTTTACTACTTGGAGTCTGATTTGTAAAAAAGAAAATATGCGTGTATTCTCTTTTTGTAGAAACTATGCTTTTAACATCCGCTATTACTTTCGGTTTCCAGGCTTTTTTGGCGCTAATAGCAACAGCCCACTTCTCGTCCTTATCCCACCCATTTTCAGGAATGAACCATCGGTTTGAGATGCTCTCAGATACAGGATGTGTTTCTGAATCTGTTTTTCCATCACCTCCACCAATTGGTCCTGTTTGAGGAATTAAGTTTGGTGCAATCGTTTTCTCTGCAAGCTTTCTACTGAAGTGCTCAAATTCATCTTGTTTTTGATTAGTGGTTAATTGATCTAATTCGAACGCAAATACTTCTCTAGTGAGTCGAATGTCATGCGCTTCTTCTGAATCCGAAAAATATTCAGGTCTTCTTAATCTGTATAATTCTGAGGGCGTGATTGGTTTTTCCATGATTGAATAATCCTTGCAATAGTTAGACGACAGAAAAGCGAGTTGCTTGTTTCAACTCTAGTAACAATTGAGTAATATTCATTAATAGTAGTTTTTTTTAGTAAAGCATAACGGTGGTGGTATGAAAAGTTGCCGATTGCGGGCGATTTCCTATCAAGTTACACAAAGGTTGAAGCGGGCTACAACACTTTAATAACGCACTTTCTCGGCAATTTTTTTACTGCATGTTATGGGCTGGTTTTCATTATTTTATTTAGATTTTGCAATTTTGGTTATATTCAAGTGATTCATTGATAGGTTTATGCATATATGCTCTTTTTAAATATGCTTTATAGTTGTACTTTCTCGGGGGACATGCCCCATTGAGTAATTTAGAGATACAGTAGCCTTGGCAAATTGAAAAAATCTGACATTTTCTACACTTTGAATTTGAATCAATGGAATAAGAGAGCCACTTCTTAAAACCAATTAGGTCGGTAACACCAGTATAAATTGTGCCGTATGATGTATTCTTTCCAAATTCATGGTCACATTTCTTTAAATTTCCATTACAATCAATCATTAATGAATTGAATCTATGAGCAGAACAAGGTAGTAATTTTGGCTTATAGTTAAATGAATATATTAGGTTTTTATTGAATATATAATCAATCATTTCAATTTCAAAATAAGCAAATTCCTTAATCCATTCAGATTCCATTTCTTCGTATAAAAAATGTAAATATATTTCAACATTCTTTCTTTTTAATGAAGCTGACAATTCATCTATTAAAAATGGTATTTCTTTTATCCATGATTTTGCCACATTGCACCTAATCAAAATCAAACAGTTTTCATCAATTATGTTAATTGCATTAATAATTTGTTCAAATGAATTATTTCTAATACGGTTATGAATATGGCTAGGGCCATCAAAAGTAACCTGCAATGAGCTAATATTAACACTTTGTAGCTCCTTGTAATATTTTTTTAGAAGCAATCCATTTGTAGTCAAATGAAATCTTAATTCTTTGCTGTTTTTCTTCGAAAAGTCAATAATTTTCAATGAAATTAATTTTATAGAATCGAATTTCATTAAGGGTTCACCACCAAACCAATGAATGTGAATTACGGAAGAACTAATGGATTTTTCTATGATGTAATCAGATATATCTTTTGAAATCTGGGTGGTCATTAATCCACCTTTATTCAGCTCAAAACAATAGTAACAATTACAATTACAGGACAAAGATGGAGCAATAGTGAAACTTATTTCACTTATGTCGTATTTTGATAGTTCTCTTTTTTCAATAAGAACCCCATTTTCAAAAGTAATATTTAATGGAATATTTATTGAAGAAAATAACCCATTATACTGATTAAAGTAAATTTGTCTACCGTCGATATTTCCTAAATTAATCATTAGAAAGTAAATATAAGCCCTCCTTAACTTAGAAAAGAAGGGCTTAGTTAAAATTTTGCTAGATTACCTCCAATTTACACAGCATCCCCCACCATCACCACAGCAATGATCAATTTTATTAGCTAATGGTGAATTAGAAATTCTTTTTTCTGATTCAAGAACAAATGCCAATTCATCAGCTGAAACAGCTAATGTTCCTTTCTTTACTCCCTTAGGTAAAAGAATCGAAATTTTGTTGCCATCAACTTTTACTTCTGCATTTGTTTCTTTGAATTTTAAAGCAACTTCATTCGCTTCTTTTTCATTTGTAACTGTAAAACCGACATATTTGTCAGAGAACAATTCATTTGTTTTCATAATTAAGTAATTAAGTTTTCCTACTCATTTGGCTTTTCGGTTCCGCCCTGTTTTTATCATGGTTTCTAGTCTCCAGGTTTTTAAATTATTTATTTCTTACTTGTAATCAGTGTCGTAGCAGTATTTTATACTGGCTGAACTTACTTATTTATACTACAATCTTATCCTTAAATACAACTTAATCATTTACCTAGGCTATTCGTATTAAATAATTAACCGTCGTCAAATGGCTAACAACCGATTATAAACGTTTAATTGGAGGTTCGCTCTACCCCGCAAATATACCTTACTGTATTCAATACACCAAATAAATAATGTTAAATATGTGTAGTTGTTGTAGTGTGTCGTTATTTATGAGGGGATCCCGCATCAAGTGCGGGATGAAGCGTTTATTGGTTGCGTCTGTATTTATATTTTTAAGAGTTGAAGCATTCGCTAGACGTGTGAATCGTGATACTGGAATATCAGTAATGTGTTTAATGAGAATGGGCTAGTAACGCGGGAATCCCGCACCATTGCGGGATGAAGCATTTCTGGGCTGCGTCTGTATTTATTTCATTAAGAGTTGAAGCATTCGCTAGACTTGCAAAAAGTGATACTGGATATCAGTAATGTGTGTACTATTCACGGGGTGACTCAAAGTCACCAGGTTAATAGTCATGAAAGGATCCCCCGCATCAAGTGCGGGATGACTGCGCTGATGGGCGGCGACTGTATTTACATTTAAGAAGGGTTGAAGTATTTGCAAAGCCTGCGAATTATTATTATGTTCAAAAATTACTTTATTTTTACCAAACATATTAAATGGCAATTTGAGCAAATTACTAATACAAAACAAAACTGTTTATGGGCTCTGAAAACGAAAACGCAAACAAAACTTCTGATAAGTTTAAGTTTAAAAGTCTGAAAGTCTATTCTTCTGAGGAATGGATGCAGAACTCAACAAAGAAATATCGTACTGTTTATGATAAAGCAGAAACAACGTATTTGTCGGCTGAGTTCAGTTTTTATAATAAACTTTTTGATGAGCAAGACTGGGAGGCTAATGTCTGCCTTAAAGCCTATTCCCTTGGCGAAGGTGATAAACGAACCGAACTCTGTAAATTAGAAAATAAGAAGTCCATTAAAATGGATGAGAATATTGTGGTTTGCCTCGATGGTTGGGGCAATGCTACTCCCGGCGCGTACTGGACGCGTGGCGATTATCAATGGGAAGCCAGTATTGACGGTGAGGTCGTGGGTACTCAGAATTTTTATGTTGAGGATATCGGCTTGGTGACTTCGGAGAAGAATCCGTATTTCACCGTTGAATCTCTAAAGTTATATGCCGGTGGTTTCGATCGTATTGATGAGGCCAACCGTAAGTATGTGAAGAAATTCAAACGTGATGAAACCTGTTATGTTTGGGCGGAATTCAAATATAAGAATATCGCTACTGAAGGGCATTTCGTTGAGTTCTATATGAATTTTTATGATGATGCAGGTCAGCCCAAAGCGAGCATCATAAAATCTGAATATCTTGCTGCGGACACCAATGGTCAGGTGTTCGAAGTGAGCGAAGGCTGGGGCAGCGATAAAGCCGGTGGCTGGAAAGATAATAAATACACGGTCGAGATCGTGTTTATGGATACCCTGGTTGCTGTAGCACCGTTCGAAGTGGGAGAGGAATTTGTTGAAGGTAACCCTGAGATGTTCAGTTCACAAGTGTTTACCCCGTCTACAACAGCCAGCAATTCGGCTACCGAAACCCCGGAAACACTCGAGGATGTGTTGAAAAATCTTGATGAGCTGATTGGTCTGGCCAGCGTTAAACAGAAAATCAAAGAGCATATTAAATATATCGATTTTCTTAAACTGCGTAAAGAAAAGGGATTTAAGGAAGCCGAAAAGATTGCTTTACATTCTGTGTTTACCGGTAATCCCGGGACAGGGAAGACAACCGTTGTAAACCTTTTGGGAAAGATCTATAATAAAATGGGCATGCTATCTAAAGGTCATGTTATTGAAGCCGACCGCGCTGACTTAGTTGCCGCATTTATCGGGCAAACCGCACCCAAAGTGAAGAAGCTGATTGATGACGCCCGCGGTGGTATTTTGTTTATCGATGAGGCTTATTCTCTCGCTCGTGAAGGCGATGATGAAAAAGATTTTGGTAAGGAAGTCATTGAGATTTTAATTAAGGAAATGTCGGACGGTCCGGGTGATATCGCCATTATGGTGGCCGGCTATCCAAAAGAAATGATGCACTTTATCGATAGCAATCCCGGATTGAAATCACGTTTCAGTTACTACTTTAACTTTGATGATTATCTCCCTGAAGAATTAATGGCAATTGCAGAACTCACTTGCACCAAGCGTGATGTGAAATTAGCTGAGCCGGCAAAGATCTATCTGCAAAAAGTATTAACTGAAGCTTATCGCAACCGCGATAATTCCTTCGGGAACGCGCGTTTCGCCTTGTCGTTGATTGATGAGGGAAAAATGAATCTTGGTCTGCGCCTGATGAATAATGCCAATGTCGCAGAATTGGATGGAGATGCCATCAGCACCATCGAATTGGCGGATGTGGAAAATATTGTAAGCAGGCAAGCTAAGAAGCGTCTGGATCTTAAGATTGACGAGGAGTTACTCAGTGCCAGTCTGGCTGAATTAAAAACACTTACCGGCTTACCAGAGGTGAAGCAGGAGGTGAGCGATCTGGTGAAATTGGTTCGTTACTATCGTGAGACCGGTAAGGATATTTTGAATAAGTTTTCGCTGCATAGCGTATTCACTGGTAATCCGGGTACAGGAAAAACGACGGTTGCCCGCATTATGGGTAAAATCTTTAAGGCGCTTGGATTCCTCGAGCGTGGGCATGTGGTTGAGTGTGACCGCGAGCGTTTGGTTGCCGGATATATCGGGCAAACCGCAATAAAAACCAAAGAGATGGTCGAGGCCGCAAAGGGTGGAGTATTGTTTATCGACGAAGCCTATGCACTGGCGGAAGGAGTGGAGAATGATTTTGGAAAAGAGGCCATAGAGGTTATTCTGAAAAATATGGAAGATTTGCGCGGTGAGCTGGCAGTAATAGTCGCCGGTTATCCCGACAATATGAATGTCTTTCTTGAATCAAACCCCGGTTTGAAATCGCGTTTTGATAAGTTCTATCATTTTACGGATTTCTCTGTTGATGAGCTCTTCGAGATATACTCGGCTCTGATTGCTAAGGAAAACCTGAAGGCAGATGCAAAAGCAGAGGAACATCTGAAAGCTTATCTGTCCGGTATGTTTGCCAATAAGGATCGCTATTTTGGAAACGCCCGTACAGTGCGTAATATAGCTGAGGAGTCGATTCGTCATCAGCAACTACGTATGGCAGGTATCGAAAGCAGCAAGCGTACGCAGGAAATGATGGAGACCTTAACGGTGGATGATGTGCTTGAATTTAAAGTAGTAGAGCAGAATACTCATCCTTCAGGACTTGGATTTAAATTGCCGGGAAAACCTGAGTAATCGAGGGTACGACAACACGAGGACAAGGCAATATAGAACTTTATGATACCGACAATTCACGGGGTGACTTAAAGTCACCCCGTGAATTGTAAGTCACCCTGTGAGTTTGTTGATCGTTCGCCTATAAACTTTATGGACAGGCACTGAGTTTATAGACGAACTCTGTTTATTTGTTCTGCTGAAATGTGGGCTCGCCCTGCGTTGTATAAATTTTACGGAAGTCTTCCCAGGTCATGGTCTTGTAGTAATCCCGACCAAAATAAATGAGGATTTGCTTGAGATCGGCCACGCCATAATATTGCGGTACCGAAGTAATAACATCCATGTTGGCGGCAATATAAACTACCGAGGGTAAGGTGAGCTTGTTGTTGCAAATCGCTACAGCGAAATTATTAAAGGTGCCGTAGGTTCCATCATCCACGTAAGTCACTCCTTTGAAATGGATGCTGTCTTTGCTCTCAGCGTCCATATATGCCGGGTAAAACAGTTCGTTTACCAAGCGTACAATGGAAGTGTCCTTAAACACCACATCCTTGAAAATTCGTCCGCTATTACACCATGAGGTATTGATGAGCATGAGGATTTTCTTAGGCTGCACTTTGTTCTTTGCAGCAGCTGCTTCTATCGACATCCAGTGAATGGATGCAGTATCCTGTTTCAGGGTGTCGGGCGTCTGACTTTTGGTATAGGCATCTCTGAAATCCTGTATGGTTGTGGTGTTGAATACATATTCCACTGCATAAACGAGGAAGGGTTCAATGTCGCGTTCGTTGAGATAACCGGGCACAATGAGATTGAATTGGTAGTTGTTGTTGAAATAAACAATGGTAGGATAGGTGAGTTTTCCATTCAACAATTTAACGGCAAGTTGATGGGTGGATCGGGGCTCAGCACTCACATTCCAGAATTTTTGTCCGCGAAACACAATGGTATCATGGCCTTCAGCATTAAAGCGCACCGGATAAAAATTCAGGTTGATATATCCGGCAATGCCGGGATTGGAAAAAGTGGTCTTCATCATATGTTTGCACCAGCCGCACCAATCAGTATAAACATCAATTAAAAAGGGCTTAGAGAATTTGGTATTTTGTGCTTCTGCTTCCTGAATGCTCATCCAACGAACCAGACCGAGGTTTTCAGCAGGCACACTGTCTTGCTGTGCATATAAGCGAAAGCCGCACAGAACAAGGATTATAGCAAGTATGTGTTTACAGGATTTCATAATATGTTGTGAAATTATGCAATAAAGTTACGGATTTCTGTGTAATATCAGAATAAGAAGTCCTCAGTATTTGCTGTTGGGTCGAGTCGGTACAGTACCGCTTTTTCGGTAAATTCCATTTGAATCACTTTAAGTGAGAGCAGGTTGACCAGGATCGTTTCTGCATTTTTCCGGTTGATGTGGGCGAGTTTGCAAAATGCGGATAAGGTAATGCTTTCAGCCTCC
Organism: Bacteroidales bacterium; assembly: GCA_963678485.1. GTDB lineage: Bacteria > Bacteroidota > Bacteroidia > Bacteroidales > CAIWKO01 > CALGYY01. The sequence goes on along the minus strand of OY782882.1, from coordinate 4,733,925 downwards.
AGCAAGTGATTCAATAGAATCTTTTCTTTTTCGGTATAGGAAATAAACGTTCCGAGGGCAATTTTGCTGCGTTTCCAGACTCTTATCCAGATATTGTTTGCAAGGATGTTCTGATCGCGCACTCTAAGCCATGCGAGCCAGCGGTCATCCTCGCTTTTGGCATAATGTATCATTTCCTTGTCTTTGGGAATGATAATCTCCAGCACCTTTTTACCGCCTTCGTTCCATGCTTTGGCTTCGAACTGAATCTCGGGACGGCAATACATTGCAGCCGCACCTTCAATCATAAAATATTCTTCTTCGGTTCTCACACCGGCAACAACTCCATTGTCTTTAACGCCAATCAACAGGGTTCCGCCGTCGGTATTGCTAAAGGCCACCATAGAGCGCGCAATCTTTCGCTGGTCGGTAATTCCAAATTTGAAATCCAGCCGTTGATGTTCGCCCTGAGCGATGAGCTTTTGAATGTGGGTGAGGGAGGGCATGAGCAATTATACTTCTCACAAAAATACGAAAAGGAATGAGATGATGCAATCCAGCACCTTAGTGTCGGCTAAGCTCTTTATTCCCGCGTTTGCTCAATATCAACAATCCCACAAACGTAATGATGCCGTTTAATATCAGCAGTTCCCACCCGACTTTATAGCCTCCTAGCAAAGTCTGTGAATTGGCACTGATAAAATAACAGATCACCGGAGATAGCACTGCTACCAGTGGAACCCAGCGATCGCGTAAGCCGCGACGTGTGAATAGTCCAAATGCATAGAGGCCGAGCAAGGGTCCGTAAGTGTAACCAGCAATAGTGAAAAGTTTGTCGATAACCGCCCGGTCGTTAATCGCATTGAAAAGGATGATTACACCCAGCAGCAATAGTGCGAAACCCAAATGTACGAGGTAGCGGATGTTGGTTTTCTTTTTTTCAGTAAGATTCTTTTTGTTGGGTAAGCCCAGAAAATCGATACAGAAAACCGTAGTGAGCGATGTCAATGCGCCGTCGGCACTGGGATAGGCCGCGGAGATTAAGCCAATGATAAAAACGAGTCCGGCCACCGGTCCTAAATAATGAATAGCCAGCATGGGGAATAAGTCGTCAGTCCTTGCCGGTATGGCAATGCCTTCCGCATTTGCATAGGTAAACAGTGTTGCACCCATAAACAGGAAAAGGAAATTTACAAGGATAAGGACCAGGCTAAAGGTGAGCATATTCTTTTTTGCATCTTTCAGATTGCGGCAACTGAGGTTCTTCTGCATCATTTCCTGATCGAGCCCCGTCATGACAATCGTAATAAACATTCCGCTAAAGAACTGCTTTACCCAGTGATTCTTGGCTGTCCAATCGGTGACAATAATATTAGAATATTTGCTGTCGAAAATTTTTGCTGTCAGGCTCGAAAAATCCAGATTTAATCCACGTGTTATCAGCACCAGCGTAAGGATTACTGCGAGGAGCATAAACGTGGTTTGCAAGGTGTCGGTCCAGATAATCGTCTTTATACCGCCTTTGAAGGTATAGAGTATAATCAGTAAAATGAAAATGCATACCGATACCCAGAAAGGTATTCCCCATTGCTGGAAAACAAAGATGTGGAGCACATTAATCACCAGAAACATTCGGAATGACGCTCCAATAGTGCGGGAGAGTATAAAGAAAAAGGAACCGGTCTTATACGACCAGAATCCGAATCGTTGCTCAAGATAAGAGTATATAGAGGTTAGATTGAGCCTGTAATACATGGGCATCAGTATATTGGCAATCACCAGATATCCGAAGAAGTATCCGGCCACGACCATCAGATAACTGAATTGTGTATCGCCCACCCATCCGGGGACTGACATAAAGGTGACTCCCGAAAGTGAAGCGCCAATCATCCCATAAGCTACTACAAACCATGGTGATGATTTGTTGCCAATAAAAAAGGCCCCGCTGTTTGCTTTACGCGCTGTAATCCACGTTACGACGAATATCAATACAGTGTAAAGAAGAAAACTAATGAGGATACTGGTTGGTGTCAAGGTTTCGGGATTTTATCTGTATAGACGCATGTTAATAAATAATGGCGTCTGTAAAAAAATGCACTTTCGATTTTGCGTAATTTTGCAAAGCAAAAGTAATGATTTCGCATAAAGCGGATAAAAAATTCTAATCGGTGATTACTTACCCTTCACGATTGTTTGAACAGGCGGTAAATGAGCTGGCGAGGCTTCCGGGAATCGGTCGCAAAACGGCTCTGAGGCTTATACTGCATTTGCTGAGGCAGGATGCGAGTCATGCGGAAGCATTGGGCAACGCTATTGTCAGGCTGCGCAGCGAAATCCGCTATTGTCAGGTTTGTTATAATATCTCTGACAATGATAAGTGTGACATATGTTCTGAAGGCAAGCGCGACCATTCTATTGTGTGTGTGGTTGAAGATGTGCGTGATGTGATGGCCATCGAGAATACCCGGCAATATCAGGGGGTTTATCATATTCTTGGAGGAATAATTTCTCCAATGGATGGCGTACGTGCCGAAGATTTGAATATCAACGCGCTTCACGAGCGCATTCGCGAAGGAGGAATTTCGGAATTAATTCTTGCCTTGCCTGCGACCATCGAAGGAGATACAACGGCCTTTTATTTATATAAGAAGTTTACAGAATTCGATCTTCAGGTGACTATGATTGCCAGAGGAATTTCCTTTGGTGATGATCTTGAATATGCCGATGAAGTGACCTTAGGGCGATCCATCATTAATAGAACACCCTTTCAGAATACTATGGCACGATAGAATTCTTTTTCCGAATATTGTCATCACGATTTTACAATATTCCGGTTACGAATTTGAATTGAAATGCAGTAATTGGTTTGCGTATCGAATAATGAATTAAAAAGTATTGTTATGGAACTTTTTCTACAACCAGAAACATGGATTGCTATCCTCACTCTGACCTTCCTTGAGATTGTACTGGGCATCGATAATATCATTTTTATTTCGATTGTCACCGGTAAATTACCGAAAGAAAAACAACGCGCCTCGCGCAATACAGGATTGGTCCTTGCGATGGGTTTCAGAATCGCATTATTGCTTGGAATCACCTACATCATTGGGTTGACCAAACCCTTATTTACCATTAATCAGTGGGGCATTCATTTCGAAGCCAGCATACGCGATTTGATTTTATTTGTTGGCGGTATATTTCTTCTGGCAAAGAGTACAACGGAAATTCATCAGAAAGTTGAAGCTCACGAGCATGGTATTAAGGAAACGAAAAAAAGAAATGTGAGTGGTGCAATTGTACAAATAGTGTTATTGGATATTATTTTTTCCTTTGATTCTATCCTTACAGCCATTGGAATGACAAAGGAGGTAACCTTAATGATTATTGCAGTTGTAATTTCTTTAGGAATTATGATGTTGTTCTCAGGTGCTATCAGTCGCTTTATCAATAATCACCCAACCTTACAAATTCTCGCCTTATCGTTTCTAATATTAATCGGCTTTATGCTGATGGTAGAAGCCTTACATTATGAAGTTCCCAAAGGCTATATCTACTTTGCAGTGATTTTCTCATTATTGGTTGAATTGCTTAATATGAGAATGAGGAAGAAAACAGTGAAGGCTGCGGACAAGCAGCCAAAGAAACTGTTATGATTTTGTGTTTTACAAGCTGTCCTTCATACTGTCGAAGTTCTATTTGGTTAGGTTTGCTCAGGTCTTCGATGGGGGAAACTCACACTTTTACCAAATTTGTATTGAGAGTCGACTTACAAGATTGGTAAATGTTTAATATTTTGAGTATTGGAAAATATTTTTAATTATTTTTTGCAGAATCCAAATTTGTCCGTAAATTTGTCCGTGTCCGCAAAAATGTCCGTAATATGATAAATGTAAAATTTTACCTAGATAAAGCCGATAAAAGCAAAAGGTTTCCAATACACCTTGTTATTAGACAAAAAGATGTCCAAGTCAAGGTGGCAACTGGTGAGAAAATTTTAAAAAAAGATTGGGATAACAAAAATCAAGTTGTTAAGGAGTCGGAATACACGTATAAGTCAATTAATAAATTTTTATCATTTTTAAAACAAGAGGTTGAAAAATATTTTGATGCAGTTCCACGCTCTCAATTCACAGATAAAAAAGTCAAAGAGAAAATTTTATCCTTAGTAAATAGTCGCAAAGTTAACACCGATGTAAAAATGGTCTGCGAAGATGCTGCCGAATATGAAGGAAAAACGAAAATAACTTTTGTCGATTTATTTGCTGGCGCGGGTGGATTTAGTGAAGGTTTTTTGCAAGCTGAGTTCGGAAATAAGTATTATGATTTTTTATTAGGAAGTGATATTAATGAGAATTGTGAATTAACTCATCTTGCTCGATATAACTATCAACTTGGGATGGATACGGAGTTTTTACGTCAAGATATTACAGAACCTGATTTTTTAAATAATCTTTTAAAGATGCTTAAGGGTCATCAAGTTGATGTTGTTTGTGGCGGACCACCTTGTCAAAGTTTTAGTTTAGCAGGTAAGCGTAAAAAATTTGATAAGAAAGATGATTTGTTTGCACACTACTTAAATGTAATTAGGGTTCTTCGTCCCAAATATTTTGTAATGGAAAATGTAAAAGGAATTCTTACAAAAGAGGGTGGAAAAATAAAAGAAATGATTTTGCAAGAAATCAAATCAATAGTTGATTTGAAGGAATTTCATCAGATTATTTATTTTTTAGCAAAACTGAAAAAAGTAGAAAAAGAAAAGACATTTACTTTAGATTGTTATAATTTGAGGATGCAATTTGAATCAGCCAATGAAAAAGAGTTGGAGAAATTGAGAGAAAATTATATTCAGATTATTGAGAATAAATTTCGTGTGCTAACACCAAAAATTGCTGATTACAAAATAAGTAAAACTGATATTAGTATTAATACTATTCGTCACGGATTCAATTTATTAAAACGTAGCAAGGAACTGGCATATGTGAGAAAGAAAGTTATTATGGAAAAGGCTCATTGTGATTTGGATAATGATTTTTTTGCTGAAAAATTTGATTCTTTCTTGACTTCTATAGAATCGGATTCAATTATTGAGCAAATCCATCAAGCTTTTAATAATTTAATGCCGGCTAAAGCATTTCAAAATGAAATATCTGAAATTATTGAGGCATTAGAAATCTACAACTATTCTTTCGAAGAATGTATACAAGGGCTTCAACCATTTGTTAAAGCATTAAAAGCAGAAACAGAATTTGATGAGATATTGTCGCATATAAGATTATATAATATTGATCAACCATTTATTGCTCTTGCTTCAGACTATGGAGTTCCGCAAAACAGAGAAAGAGTTTTATTTATTGGTTGTCGCAAAGACCAAAAACTAGTTAAAGTAGTTCCGCCAACAGTTAGCGAAAAAGAGAAAGTTACTGTTTTCGAAGCTATATACGATTTGGATTTTGTAGGTAATGATGAAGAAAAGTTTGATTATGAAAAAGTTGATTTAAAAGCTAAGTACAATGGTTTAACTCTAAAAATGCAAACGTTATTAAAGAAAAGGACTATTGATGGAAAACCTGATGAGAAAAAAGGCTTAACCTATGCTGAATGGTCTAAAAAGGGAAGATTAAACGGTCGATTTACTAATGCAAAAAATCCTTTTTACGTTAGAAATTTTGATGAATTGGAAAATACATTGTCTCATGTTGTTGCACCATTGCATAATCACAAAACAAGCAAGCAAAATGATGATGTTGTAAAAAGACTTGAAGTAATTTTAAATACAGGCGATTATGATTTGGCTAAAAAGGAATTAAAAAAAATCGGTTTAGATTCAGAAAAAAGGAATTACAACGTTTTGAAAGCCGATTCACAAAGTCCAACTGTTATGACAATTGCTGACGATTATATTCACTTCTCTAATCCAAGGGCTTTAACTGTCCGTGAAATGGCACGTCTGCAATCATTCGATGACTCTTTTGTGTTTCAAGGAAAGCGTTCGACTGGAGGCAATAAAAGAAAATTTGAAGTTCCGCAATTTACACTAGTTGGAAATGCCGTTCCTCCGTTAATGGCTAGAGCAGTTGCTTTAGAAATTCTAACAAATATTGATTAAAGTCCGAAATAAGATAAAGGATTATTCCCAGTCAAATGTGGAATCGCTACTCTGATGTCTGTTCTTAATGTTGTTCTTGAACCAGCTCGAAAATTATTTGTAAAAATTTCTTTCAAAGATTTTGCTACATTTTGAACGGTTGGTTGCCCCCAATAATTTCCTCCAGATAAATTTGTTACTCGCTTAACTGCAACACCATCGGGTTTATAAGCGGTATTTTGATTTGAAGGAACTGTCACAAAAGAATAGGTGAAGCTTTGTGCATTTTGGATATTATAACCATTTCTGCCAATTGTGATGTTTCTGCCACGAAACCCGCCAGCTGAATAAATCATATCCCATAGCATTGGGACTTGCGCATTATCATTCCAATTTGTTTTACATTGAATAATACCTATTTCAAATTGATGAAAGTCTCTTGCAGATAAATAATTGGAAAGGTCAATGTTGAATTTTCTTTTTATGATTGAAGGAATCTGAACTCCATTGTTGTCAAGAACATTCAATTGAGCAATATCAGTGCAGTATTCAGGTGAATTTGGAAAAATTATTATCGTAATATCTGATTCTGTATTACAAGCAAAATTGCCATAATTTACAGTGATTGCATCTTGAATGGACCTTGGCACTAGACTCATTTTTTTTATTGCTACAATTCTGCTCCCAACGCAACAAAGGTTAATATACCAACAAACTAAAGATTCCCAAGCAGTTCCTCCTGCTGATAATTCACCTTGTCCTCTTCCACCACCTCCAGTAGATTTAAAAATGTCGGATAAGTGATCACCTAAATTTAAAATTTGATTCTCATCGTAATTATTACCCAGCAGTCTATTAATTTCACGTTGCCAAGTCTGCCAGCAATTCTGAAATGTATTAGTCTTGAAAATATTATCAATAGCTAATTTTCTAAAATGGTCGGGTATTGTATCGTACATTGTTTTACGAAATTTTTGTCAAATATCGTAAAAATTGTCGAAAGGTCTGTGAGGGGAGGAGATTTTAGCCAGTTCTTTTGTTGTCATTACGGTTGTCTTTTGGGGTTGCATGCAACTTGAATGTTGTTTGAGTGCTGCAATTCCTATCACGGGAATTTTAGAAACCGTCCATCGGAAACGTCATCCCTCACTTGATGCGGGATCTCCTCAATATTCAGAAATATTGTATGGGCAATATTGGCTATTGTAAAAATCAAAACAGTTTCTAAATGATAAAAAAAAGACTGCTGACATCCAGCAGTCTTTTTTTTATTCTTATTTGACCAGCGTTATATGGCCTTTATAAACATGTTCATGCATGCTTTGATCGGTGATGAGAATCTGGTAAATGTAAACACCTTCAGGCTGATGTTTTCCTGAGTTGTAGTCTATACCATCCCATCCTTTATTGATATCTTCTGAATAGTAAAGGATCTTACCCCAGCGATCAAGAACGCGCATCACAAAGGTTTCTTCTTTATAACCTACCCCTTTTGCAAGGAACACATCGTTTACTCCATCTTCGTTTGGAGAAAATGCGTTTGGAACCCAAAAAGCAAAGGCCTGATAAACGGTCACGGTCTTGATTAAAGTGTCGACGCAACCAAATTGATTCTCGGCTATGAGCATCACATTATATACTCCATCGGTGGTGTATTCATAGCTTGGATTCTGTAAGTTAGAAGTGTTAGCCTCTCCAGCGGAAGGATCACCAAAGTTCCACGTCCAGATATTTGTATGCAGGGATTCGTCAAAAAATCCGACAATAGGGTCTTCTGTTGTGGTGATATCCGGATGTATGATAAAATCTGCTACCGGAACCTGATAGGCGTTAATCGTATCGCTTGCCTGAACTGCGCAGCCATCAACGGTTTGCGCGTTTAATGTCACAATGTATGAGCCATGGCTGGTGTAAACGTGATTCGTCATGGAATCGGTAGACGTGGTATTATCACCAAAATTCCATACCCATGAATCGTCCATTATTCCTGAGCCAGGGACAAACAGGAAATTCACTGTGAGCGGGACGCAGCCTTCAGTCGGCACAGCTAAGAAGCTCACCATATTGAGCGGATTAATTGTGACCGTAACACTTGCACTTCCGCTACAGCCGCCAAGATCGCTGCCTACAACATTATAAACAGTAGTAGTGCTAGGCGATGCAGTCACAGAGGAACCAGTCGTTGAAGAGAGTCCGGTTGCGGGGCTCCAAACATAAGTGGCGCCTCCGGAGGCTGTCAGTTGGGTGCTTACTCCCGGACAAATGTTGACACTCGTTGGATTTACGGTAACGGGAATGCTGGTGTAAACGGATACCGTAACATCATCGGTGTTGCTGCATCCATTGGCTGTTCCGGTAACCACATACGTTGTAGTTGCAAGAGGTGATGCTGTAACCATATTCCCTGTAGGGCTGCTGAGACCAGTTGAAGGACTCCATGCGTAGGTTGTTGCACCAGCAGCATTCAGAGAAACAGAAGTGCCAAGACAGATCGTAGGATTTTGTGGTGTAATACTTACCACAGGTATAGGATAAACTGTAATGGTTTGAGTGATTGAATTGGTGCAGCCGTTAGCATCGGTGTAAGAATATGTGATGGTATGGGTACCGGCGCCAGCTGTGGCAGGATTGAAGGATCCTGCTGAAACGCCTGTCCCGCTATAGGTTCCACCCGCCGGACTCGCTGAATTTAGTGTAAAGCTGGCGGCATTCACGCACAGTCCCGTTAATGCCGGGAAACTCAATGATGGCAATGGATTAACTGTGATGGTAAAGGTTGATGGTGTTCCTGCGCAGCCATTTGCGGATGGAGTCACAGTGATGGTTGCAGTGCTTGCCGTTGTATTAGTATTATTGGCTGTAAATGCTGCAATGTTTCCTGTGCCACTGGCTCCGAGTCCGATGGAGGTATTAGAATTCGTCCATGCAAATGTAGCACCCGGAGTCGTGCTGCTGAAGTTCAATGCGGGTACTGTTGCTCCTGTACATAAACTTACATTGGCAGGAACGCTAACCGTTGGACTTGGGTTCACAGTAATAGTGTAGGATGATGGTGTACCTGTGCAGCCGTTGGCTGAAGGAGTAACAGTGATAGTTGCTGTTACCGCAGAAGATCCTGTATTGGTAGCTGTAAAACCAGGAATATTTCCACTGCCGCTGGCACCAAGACCGATAGTAGTATTCGTATTCGTCCATGTGTAGGTAGTGCCTGCAGTGGAGCTTGTAAAGGTGGCTGCACTCACAGTGGCATTATTGCAAACTGTGATATTGGCGGGCACATTCACCAATGGTGTAGCATTGACCGTTATAGTGTATGAGGACGGAGTTCCTGTGCAGCCATTGGCAGACGGAGTAACCGTGATTGTTGAAGTAATTGGAGAGCTGCCAGTGTTGGTTGCAGTAAATCCGCTAATATTGCCAGATCCACTGGCTGCCAGGCCAATGCCGGTGTTTGAATTAGTCCATGTGAATGTTGCCCCAGCGGTTGTGCTGGTAAAGTTAGCTGCTGCAACAGCTGCATTATTACAGACAATAATATTTGCAGGCACCGTCACAACCGGTGTTGGATTCACTGTAATAGTGTAGGATGATGCGGTTCCAACGCAACCGTTGGCAGTAGGTGTAACAGTGATAGTGGCAGTAACGGGACTTGTCGAAGTATTCACCGCAGTGAAGGAAGGAATATTTCCTGTTCCGTTTGCTCCAATGCCAATGCTTGTATTTGTATTCGTCCATGCATAGGTGGCTCCAGCAGTTGGGCTCGTAAAGCTTGTTGCGGCCACTGTATTATTGTTGCAGACGGTAATATTCGCTGGTACATTGACAGTAGGCGTTGGATTAACCGTAATTACATAGCTTTGAGGAGTTCCTGTGCAACCGTTGGCGCTTGGGGTTACTGTTATCGTAGCGGTGATTGGTGTTGCTCCTGTGTTAGTGGCAGTGAATGCGGGGACAACTCCTGTTCCGCTGGTTGCAAGGCCAATGGCAGTATTAGAATTTGTCCATGCGTAAGTTACGCCAGCAGGTGTTCCTGTTATTGTTGCTGCTGGAACACTGGCACCATTGCATACTGCAAATGCAGCAGGAACGGTCACTGTAGGAGTAGCATTTATTACTATAGTCGCTGTGGCGGATACTGCAAGACAGCCGCCGGCAGCTGCAATAGAATTGGTTACGGTGTATGTTCCTGGTGTGCTCGCGGAGAGGTCTACAACGCCGGTTGATGTGCTTACAAAGACTAATCCTGCAGTTGAACTGAAAACACCGGCGGATGCACCAGCGCCAAGAGTGGGTGCAGGATCGGTATTGTACAGGCAATACGGGCCGCCATAGCTAAATGTTGCAAGAGGAGCACTGATAATGTTTACAGTCGTATTCGCACTTGAGGGACAACTACCTCCTGTTGTAAATGTCACAGTATAGCTGCCAATAGTGCTTGCACTAACATCGATTAATCCGGTGCTGGTATTTAAAAAGACCAGACCAGCAGGTGAGGCTGAGAACGTGCCTGTGGCCCCTCCGGTGATATTGGCGGGAGTGTCTGTTCCTGTTTGACAGAAAGACGAAGGGGTGTAATTAAATGCCGGATTATCGGTTGGGTTAACAGTAATGGAATAGGTTACCGGTGTTCCGGTACAACCAGCCAGTGTGGGTGTAACGCTGATTGTTCCGGAAATAGGTGTTGTTCCTGTATTAGTCGCTGTAAAACTCGGGACGTTACCGCTGCCACTTGCAGCTAAGCCGATACTGGTATTCGTATTTGTCCATGCATAAGTTGCTCCGGCTGGAGTGCTGCTAAAGCTACTCGCTGCGACTGTCCCATTATTACAAACTACAATATTTGCAGGAGCTGTCATTGAAGGAATCGGGTTAACATTAACTGTTACCGATGCCTGACCAGTACATCCCAGTGTTGTTCCTGTGACTGTATAGGAGGTTGTAGAGGTCGGGCTAGCAACAAGAGGATTGGCTGAACCAAGGCCGCCACTCCAGTTATACGTAGTGCCTCCGCTTGCCATTAATGAAGAAGAAGAACCTGAACAAATAGTAGCCGGGGTAGGCACGATGCTAATGGCAAGGGTCGGACTTACGGTAACTGTTGTTGCGGCTGTTCCATTGCAACCGCCGGATGTGCCAGTTACTGTGTAGGTGGTGGTGCTTGTGGGGCTCACCACTAAAGGATTTGCTGTTCCCAGTCCTCCGCTCCAGTTATATGAGGTTGCCCCGCTTGCAAGCAATGATGATGATGATCCTATACAAATGGTGGCTGGTGTAGGAACAATCGTAATGGATAAACTCGGGCTAACATTTACGGTAACTGTAGCAACGCTTGTACATCCCGAGGCTGTCCCCGTTACAGTGTAGGTTGTGGTACTGGTAGGGGATACAGTCACCGGACTTCCCGACAGACTTCCCGGCATCCACGAAAATGTGGTTCCGGCAACGCTGCTCGTAGCACTTAACGATGAAGTTCCTCCTAAACATATGGTTGACGGGGACGCAGATGGAGTTAGCGTTAATGACGGCAACACTGTTACTGTACCTGTTGCTGTAGAAACACATCCATTGGTATAAGTGACAGTATAGGGTGTTGTGGAAGTGGGTGAGACTGTAATAGATTGCGTTGCCTGCCCACCCGGTGACCAAAGATAGGTTCCACCAGCAAGAGATGGTGTTGCCGTAAGTGTTGCAGAACCACCGGAACAAATACTGGGAGAATTTACTGTTACGCTTGGTGTTGAATTAACCGTCACTGATGTGATAAGAGAGAAGTTGCAAGGAACATTTCCCTGAGTGGTGATATTGCATGTGTAATTTGTTGTGACGGTAGGGCTAACGGTTATCGAAGAAGTGGATTGTCCCCCCGGAGTCCAGGAATAGCTCAACGCGCCCGGTGGTGCGGAAAGCGTGGCTGACTGTCCTAAACAAATTACAGCAGGATTAATGATGCCATATGAATTGCAGGAACAATCCAGATAGGCATAACCAAAGTGGGCTCCCCATGAGCAGTCAGAGGCAAGAATACGGATTGTAACATTTTGGCCTAGATATGATGAAAGGTTTACACTAACCGTCGTCCAAGGTTTGTAATAAATATCCGTATAACCCGGTGCCAATGTAAATCCTGATCCGGGTGCAACCACGAGATACATTCCGCAGGAAATCTCATTTCCACTTTGATCATAAACGCCAATTTTGAAATAGGGCTGAATATTATCGGTGTGTCCGGAACCTCCATCTTGTAAGACTACTGCATAATTGTAGGTAAAGCTGGAGTTTGAGGTTGTCACAGTGAAGGTCTGTTCAATAGTTGCAGCATTATAGGTTTCATAAGTTGCAACATCTCCAATACGTAACGAGGTGCCGCCACTAAAAACACATGGGAATCCACCATAGGGGTCTGTTCCCGAGGTCATGAGCGTGAAGTTTGGATCTGTCGTGGTGTTGAATGATGTCGCTGTATAAACAGGAGAACTTGCTCCACTTGCTCCGTCTGTTGAATTTCCTAATGTGCCATACCATCCAGTAAAGCCGCTTTCAAAGCCGAGATTAGTACAAGGTGGTTGGACGGGCGGCGGAGTGGGAGGACAACCAACCGATAATGTAAATGCTGCGGTTGAAGATGAACTATAATTGTCTGCAATGATGTAATAAGTAACACCCGCTGTAAGTGGGACCGTTACATTACCACTGCTCCAGCAACTACCATAAATGTTTGTTCCAGTATTTCCGCAAGTGCTCATGAGAAAGAAGTCTGCATCTCCCGAAGTTGTAGAAGTTGCAAAAGTGTAGCTCATGGTGGTGGTTGGAGTGTATGTGAAGACAAGTTCGCCTCCGGGTTCAGAATAGGTGCATCCGGTGTAGGTCGTCCACGATCCTCCAGATGTTGGAAGGGTGCCGGAATATGTTGTGCCGCAGGTCATGGCCGTGGGACTGGCACAAGAACCTGTTGTTGGACAACTAACCGATACTGTATATCCTGCTGTTGCAGATGAACTGGCATTATCGACTATCAGGTAATAGGTGACTCCTGCGGTAAGACTTACGGTGGCGTTTCCTGATGCCCAGCAACCACCAGTAAGATTGGTGCCTGTGTTTCCGCAGCTACTCATTAAAAAGAAATCAGGGTTACCTGAAGTTGTGGTGGTCGTAAATGTAAAACTCTCACTGGTTGCCGGAGTGTACGAATATACAACTTCATCACCGGGTTCTGATGTTGCACAACTCGTGTAGGTGCTCCAGTCATTTCCTGTTGCTGCGAGTGTGCCTGAATAGGTGATTCCGCAGGCCATCGCCGTTGTACTTGCACATGGGCCGGTTAACGGACATGTTATAGAAACGGTAAAAGCTGCAGTAGCCGATGAGCTGTAATTGTCAGCAATAAAATAGTATGTTACACCTGCTGTTAATGTGACTGTGATATTCCCCGATCCCCAACAACTGCCGTAAATATTGGTTCCTGTGTTTCCACAGGAGCTCATTAAAAAGAAATCCGGGTCACCAGATGTTGTGGTTGTTGTAAAAGTGTGACTTCCTGTTGTTACTGGTGTAAATGAATATACGACTTCGTCGCCAGGTTCTGTATATGAACAGCTGGTGTAAGAACTCCAATCACTACCTGTTGTAGCAAGGGTTGCTGAATAAGTCGTTCCGCATGACATTGCAGTTACGCTGGAGCATGGGCTGACACCACCAGCACAGGCAACGGAAACAGTATATCCTGCGGTTGAAGATGAACTATAGTTGTCAACAATTAAATAATAGGTAACACCTCCAGTGAGTGTGACAGAAATATTTCCTGAACTCCAGCAACTGCCATAAACATTCGTTCCTGTATTACCACAAGAATTCATTAAAAAGAAGTCTGGATCTCCTGATGTTGTTGTGGTTGAAAAAGTGTAGCTACCCGTAGATGCAGGTGTGTAAGAGTATACAACCTCATCACCGGGTTCACTATATGAACAACTTGTGTATGAGCTCCAATCACTTCCTGTGGCTGCAAGTGTCCCTGAATAGGTTGTTCCGCACGACATAGCAGTTACACTTGAGCAGGGACTGGCACTAGCACAGCTTACAGAAACGGTATATCCTGCGGTAGCTGAGGAACTGTAGTTGTCAACAATTAAATAATAAGTGATGCCGCCTGAGAGTGTGATAGTAATATTCCCCGAGCTCCAGCAACTGCCATAAACATTCGTTCCCGTATTCCCACAAGAATTCATTAAAAAGAAGTCCGGATCTCCTGATGATGTTGTGGTTGAAAAAGTGTAGCTGGCCGTCGATGCAGGAGTATAAGAATATACAACCTCATCACCGGGTTCACTATATGAACAACTTGTGTAGGAGCTCCAATCACTTCCTGTTGCAGCAAGGGTCCCTGAGTATGTCGTTCCACATGTCATTGCTGTAACACTGGCACACTGAGCAGTTGCGTCTTCTGCTATGCCAATACTTACTACAATAACAAAAATATACAGCAGACGGGTCATTATCTTTTGCATAATTTTATTTTTTTAATATCTTAATTTATCAATATTTTATATTTACACATAAAGTGAAGTGAAAGATATTATTGAGATGGTAATTTATCTGATTCACTATTAGTGTATTGCAAATATATAGAATTAAATTGAAAACGCCAATGCAGTAGTTATTAAATAATTAACAATTGATTGTGTGTATGTTAACCGCTTAGATGGAGATAGAAATTTAAATATTTAAATATTTGCTCATTATCAGTACAGTAGCTTAACTATAGGTCGCAGAATAATTGCTTTTGGTTGCCTTTATATAGGGGAAAATACCTTAAGAAAAATTATCAATAATGTCATTACTTAAAAAAAACAGGCTAAGGATTTCCTTAGCCTGTTTTTATAAAAACAAATGAGTGTTATTTGAGAAGTATTACCGATCCGATGTATTCGTGTTCGTGATTGCTTTGATCGGTAATCAGGATATGGTAAGTGTACACTCCGTCTTCCTGCATTTTGCCTGTGTTGTAATCTTTGCCATCCCATCCTTTATTGATGTCTTCGGTATAGAGCAGGGTTTTTCCCCAGCGGTCGAAGATCCTCATGACGAAGGTGTTTTCGATATATCCAACGCCCTGAGGCATGAAGTAATCGTTTACCAAATCTTCGTTTGGAGAGAAGGCGTTAGGAATCCAGAATGCAAAGGCATCGTGGACTGTTACGGTTTTTGATGCCGTATCACTACAACCATGTTCATTATCCACAGTCAGCAGAACTGTGTACTCGCCAGCGATAGTGTAGGTGTGCGAAGTGTTCTGCAGTGAGGATGTGTTGAGTTCATCTGAGGCAGGATCACCAAAGTTCCAGTTCCATGTACTTGCATTGGTTGACTGATCAACGAAGTTCACAGTGGGGTTGTCGGTGGTGATGACATCCGGATGAGCGATGAAGTCAGCCACCGGAACCTCGTATACTTCGATGGTGTCGGATGCACTCACGTTGCAACCATCAATGGTCTGCGCGGTGAGAGTCACTGCATAGGTTCCGTTATCAGTATAGAGATAAGTTGTCGCACTGTCGGTAGAGGTCGCATTGTTGTCACCAAAGTTCCACAACCATGAGTTGTCCATGATTCCGGAACCAGGAACGAAGAGGAAGTCAACCATCAACGGTGCACAACCATGCTTAGGTGTAGCCATGAAGCCGATGTTTGCAAGAGGGTTAATGGCTACTACAGCATTGGCACTTCCGGTACAACCGCTCAGGTCGCTGCCCACCACATTGTAAACCGTGGTTGTGGAAGGAGAGGCGGTGACCGTTGCTCCGGTTGTAGAAGAAAGTCCAGTGGCAGGTGTCCATACATAGGTTGCACCCCCCGAAGCGGTGAGCTGTGTACCATCACCCGGACAGATAGAGCTGGTGGCCGGAGTCACGGTAATGGGGATGCTGGTATAAACGTTCACGGTGGTGTTCGCTGTGTTGGTACAACCATTGGCCGTTCCTGTAACCACATAGGTGGTGGTGGTCAGCGGAGAAGCATTCACCATATTACCCGTGGTACCACTAAGTCCTGTTGACGGACTCCAGACATAGGTCGAAGCTCCTGAAGCAGTCAGCGGTACCGAAGTTCCTACGCAGATGGTCGGGTTCTGCGGAGTGACCGTCACCGTAGGTTGAGCGTTTACCGTCATGTTCTGAGTGGTTGAGTTGGTACAACCATTTACATCGGTGTAGTTATAGGTGAGAACGAAGGTGCCCGCACCCGATACTGCCGGGTTGAACGATCCGCCGGATACACCGGTTCCACTATATACTCCGCCTGCAGGTGTTGCTGTGTTGAGGGTCATGCTGGGTGCGTTCACGCAGATGGCCGTCAATGCCGGGAAGCTAAGTTGTGGTCTCGGGTTCACCGTGATGGTGAAGGATGAAGCTGTTCCGGTACATCCGTTGGCCGAAGGCGTCACGGTGATGGTTGCTACCACCGGGCTGGCTCCGTTGTTGGTAGCGGTGAACGAAGGTATATTACCCGTGCCGCTGGCCGCTAGTCCGATAGAAGCGTTGGAGTTGGTCCAGGCAAAGCTGGCTCCGGCCGTGGTGCTGGTGAAGTTCAATGCAGCCACGGTCGCCCCGGTGCATAAGCTCACATTTGCAGGAACGGTTACAGCCGGACTTGGGTTCACGGTAATGGTATACGAAGAAGGAGTCCCTGTACAACCGTTGGCACTTGGCGTCACGGTAATGGTTGCGGTGATAGGTGCGCTTCCGGTATTGGTAGCAGTAAAGCTGGTGATACTTCCGGTTCCGCTGGCTCCCAGACCGATGGCCGTGTTGGTGTTGGTCCATGCCAGAGTTGCACCCAGTGTTGGACTACTATATACCGAAGCTGGCACAGTGGCATTGTTACATACCGTGATGTTGGCCGGTACACTCACCGATGGTGTTGGGTTCACCGTGATGGTATAAGAAGAAGGAGTACCAGTACAACCGTTGGCACTAGGGGTTACCGTGATGGTAGCGTTGATAGGCGTAGTTCCTGAGTTGGTTGCATTAAATCCGGCAATGTTGCCCGATCCGCTGGCAGCAAGACCAATGGCGGTATTGGAGTTGGTCCATGTAAAGGTAGCTCCTGCCGTAGTACTGGTAAAGCTGGTAGCAGCAACCGCTGCATTATTACATACAATAATGTTTGCGGGAACGGTGACCACCGGTGTTGGGTTCACAGTGATAGTGTAAGTTGAAGCCGTGCCGGCACATCCGTTAGCTGTTGGTGTAACGGTAATGGTCGCGGTTACCGGACTGCTGGAGGTGTTCACTGCGTTGAAGCCTGCGATGTTGCCAACTCCGCTGGCTCCAATACCGATGGAGGTGTTGGAGTTAGTCCATGCAAAGCTTGCTCCTGAAGTAGGACTGGTAAAGTTGGTAGCGGCCACCGCTGCGTTGTTACACACGGTGATGTTAGCAGGAACGCTCACAGTAGGTGTTGGGTTGACCGTGATGACATAGCTTTGAGCAGTGCCTGTACAACCGTTGGCACTTGGAGTTACAGTGATGGTAGCAGTAATGGGAGCTGTTCCTGTGTTGGTAGCAGTAAATCCCGGAACGCCACCAGTACCACTTGCGGCAAGTCCAATCGCAGGGTTGGAGTTGGTCCATGCAAAGGTGACTCCTGCCGGTGTTCCTGAAATGGCTGCTGCAGCAACGGTAGCGCCGTTACATACTGCAAAGGCCGCAGGTACAGAAACTGTTGGCGTAGGATTAATCACCACTGTTGCCGTAGCGGAAGTGGCAGCACAACCACCCGCCGCAGCAATGCTGTTGGTGATGGTGTATGTTCCCGGAGTGCTGGCTGATAGATCAATCACGCCAGTCGAAGTGCTGACAAAGACCAATCCTGCAGTGGAGCTGAATACGCCTGCACTGGCACCTGCGCCAAAGGTAGGAGCGGGATCAGCATCATAGAGGCAGTATGGACCGCCATAAGATATGGTAGCAACCGGGGCATTGGTGATGTTCACCGTGGCCGTGCTACTCGAAGGACAAGTACCGCTGGTGTTGAAGGTCACGGTATAGATGCCCAGCGAACTGGCGCTAACGTCGATCAAACCGGTGGTGGTGTTGAGGAATACTAAGCCTGCTGGTGTAGCGGAGAATGTACCGCTGGCACCACCCGTAATAGTTGCAGGGGTGTCGGTTCCAGTAATACACAATGTAGAAGGTGTGTAGCTGAAAGCAGGATTATCTGTTGGGTTAACTGTAATGGTATAGGTAGATGGAGTTCCCGTACAACCATTCGCAGAAGGAGTCACAGTAATCGTTGAAACAACAGGAGTACTTCCAGTGTTGACGGCGGTAAATCCTGGAATATTACCCGAGCCGCTGGCAGCCAAACCGATGGTTGTATTGTTATTGGTCCATGCGAAGGTTGCACCCGGTGTTGTGCTTGTGAAGTTAGCTGCGGCAACTGCACCATTGTTACAGACAATGATGTTTGCTGGAACGGTAACCACTGGTGTTGGATATACTGTAATAGTATAAGTTGATGTTGTTCCTGTACAACCATTGGCTGAAGGTGTCACAGTGATATTAGCTGTGATTGTATTAGCAGTGGCATTGGTAGCAGTAAAACCTGCAATATTACCGGCGCCGCTTGCACCAAGACCAATAGCAGTATTATCATTGGCCCATGCGTATGTTGCTCCGGCAGTGGCACTAGTAAATGTTGCTGTGGCAACTGCACCATTATTACATACAGTAATATTAGAAGGTACAGTAACTGTTGGTGTTGGGTTTACTGTAATGATATACGTTTGAGCAGTGCCTGTACAACCGTTAGCACTTGGAGTAACTGTGATGGTTGCTGTAATAGGTGCAGTGCCCGGGTTTGTTGCAGTAAATCCGGATACGTTTCCTGTACCACTGGCTGCTAAACCAATTGCTGTGTTGGAGTTAGTCCATGCATATGTTACGCCGGCTGGATTTCCAGTAAGTGTGGTTGCAGGGACAGCAACTCCGTTGCATACTGCAAAATTTGCGGGGACAGTAACTGTTGGTGTAGGATATACAGTAATAGTATAAGTTGATGGTGTTCCAGGACATGCATTTGCTGTTGGTGTCACAGTGATAGTAGCTGTGATCGTTGTTGTTCCACCATTGGTTGCAGTAAATGCAGGAATATTTCCTGAACCACTTGCTCCTAAACCGATACTTGTATTGTCATTTGACCATGCAAAGGTTGCTCCGGCAGTAGTGCTGCTAAAGGTGGCCAATGGGATACTGGCACCATTGCAAACAGCGATGTTTGCAGGGACAGTAACAACAGGGGTTGGGTTAATAGTAACAATACAGGTTTGCGGAGTACCACTACAACCGTTAGCACTTGGTGTAACAGTAATTGTAGATGTTATTGGAGCAGTTCCTGTGTTAGTTGCTGTAAATGCAGTGATATTACCAGTTCCACTTGCGCCAAGTCCAATGGCAGTGTTGGAGTTTGTCCAGGTGTAAGATACGCCTGCCGGAGTTCCTGTTAAGTTAATTGCAGGAACGGCAAGACCATTACAAACTACCACCGCCGGAGGAATAATAACTGTTGGCGTAGGATTAATCACCACTGTAGCCGTAGCAGAAGTGGCAGCACAACCACCTGCCGCAGCAATGCTGTTGGTGATGGTATATGTTCCCGGAGTGCTGGCTGACAAATCAATCACGCCGGTCGAAGTACTGACAAAGACCAATCCTGCGGTAGAGCTGAATACGCCTGCACTGGCACCTGCGCCAAAGGTAGGAGCGGGATCAGCATCATAGAGGCAGTATGGGCCGCCGTAGGAAATGGTAGCAAGCGGGGCATTGGTGATGTTCACCGTGGTGGTGCTGCTCGAAGGACAGGTACCGCTGGTGTTGAAGGTGATTGTATATGCTCCCAGAGAACTTGCACTTACATCAATTAAACCAGTGCTGGTGTTGAGGAATACTAAGCCTGCAGGTGAAGCAGAGAACGTTCCGCTGGCACCACCCGTAATGGTTGCAGGGGTGTCGGTTCCAGTAAGACATAATGTTGATGGAGAGTAGTTGAAAGCTGGGTTGTCTGTTGGATTTACTGTAATAGTATATGTTACTGCTGTTCCAACACAACCGGCCAGCGTAGGTACTACAGAAATTGTAGCGGTGACTGGTGTTGTTCCTGTGTTGACGGCGGTAAATCCCGGAATGTTGCCCGAGCCGCTGGCTCCTAAACCGATAGTCGTATTATTATTGGTCCATGCGAAAGTGGCGCCTGCCGGAGTACTTGTGAAGTTTGCTGCGGCAACTGCACCATTGTTACAGACAATGATGTTTGCAGGAACAGTAACTGTAGGTATTGGATTCACGGTCACTGTTACGGTAGCAGTTCCGGTACATCCGGCTGCTGTTCCGGTTAAGGTATAGGTTGTTGTTGCTCCCGGAGTAACACTGACAGGTGTTCCTGATAATGATCCCGGCATCCATGCGTAACTGGTTCCTGCTACGGTGCTTGTTGCACTAAGCGATGATGCGGTGCCATTACATACAGTGGCAGGTGTCGCGGTTGGTGTTACCACAGGATTTGGATTTACCGTTACGGCAACTGTTGCAGAACCGGTGCATCCGGCTGCTGTTCCAGTTACTGTATATGTTGTGCTTGCTCCCGGTGTCACACTAACAGGTGTTCCTGATAATGATCCCGGCATCCAAGCGTAGGTGGTTCCAGCTACGGTGCTCGTTGCACTAAGTGAAGAAGAAGCTCCAGCGCAAAGTGTGGCGGGTGTTGCGGTTGGTGTTACCACAGGATTTGGATTCACTGTTACAGCAACAGTCGCAGTACCAGTACATCCGGCTGCTGTTCCTGTAACTGTATAAGTTGTTGTAGCTCCAGGAGTAACACTGACAGGTGTTCCTGATAATGCTCCCGGCATCCATGCGAAAGTGGTACCAGCAACAGTACTTGTTGCACTAAGTGAAGAAGAAGCTCCAGCACAAAGAGTGGCAGGTGTCGCGGTTGGTGTTACCACAGGATTTGGATTCACTGTTACAGCAACAGTAGCAGTACCAGTACATCCGGCTGCTGTTCCTGTAACTGTATAAGTTGTTGTAGCTCCAGGAGTAACACTGACAGGTGTTCCTGATAATGAACCCGGCATCCATGCATAAGTGGTTCCTGCTACAGTACTCGTCGCGCTTAGCGAAGAAGAAGCTCCAGCGCAAAGTGTGGCTGGAGTTGCGGTCGGTGTTACCACCGGATTTGGATTTACCGTTACGGCAACTGTTGCAGAGCCAGTACATCCGGCTGCAGTTCCAGTTACTGTATATGTTGTTGTAGCTCCCGGAGTAACACTGACAGGTGTTCCTGATAATGAACCCGGCATCCAAGCGTAGGTGGTTCCAGCTACAGTGCTCGTCGCACTAAGTGAGGAAGAAGCACCAGCACAAAGAGTGGCAGGTGTAGCAGTTGGTGTTACCACAGGATTTGGATTCACTGTTACAGCAACAGTCGCAGTACCAGTACATCCGGCTGCTGTTCCTGTAACTGTATAAGTTGTTGTAGCTCCAGGAGTAACACTGACAGGTGTTCCTGATAATGCTCCCGGCATCCATGCGAAAGTGGTACCAGCAACAGTACTTGTTGCACTAAGTGAAGAAGAAGCTCCAGCACATACAGTGGCAGGTGTCGCGGTTGGTGTTACCACAGGATTTGGATTTACCGTTACGGCAACTGTTGCAGAACCGGTGCATCCGGATGCTGTTCCAGTTACTGTATATGTTGTGGTTGCTCCCGGTGTAACACTGACAGGTGTTCCTGATAATGAACCCGGCATCCATGCATAAGTGGTTCCTGCTACAGTACTCGTCGCGCTTAGCGAAGAAGAAGCTCCAGCGCAAAGTGTGGCAGGTGTCGCGGTTGGTGTTACTACAGGATTTGGATTCACAGTTACAGCAACAGTAGCAGTACCAGTACATCCGGCTGCTGTTCCAGTTACTGTATATGTTGTGGTCGCTCCCGGTGTAACAGAAACGGGTGTTCCAGATAATGAACCTGGCATCCATGCGTAGGTGGTTCCAGCTACAGTGCTCGTTGCACTAAGCGAAGAAGAAGCTCCAGCACAAAGTGTAGCAGGAGTTGCGGTTGGTGTCACTACCGGATTTGGATTTACAGTTACAGCCACAGTAGCAGAGCCAGTACAACCAGCCGCTGTTCCAGTTACGGTATATGTTGTTGTTGCGCCTGGTGTAACACTGACCGGTGTTCCTGATAATGAACCCGGCATCCATGCGTAGGTGGTGCCAGCTACAGTACTGGTCGCGCTAAGCGAAGAAGAAGCACCAGCACAAAGAGTCGCAGGTGTGGCGGTTGGTGTCACTACAGGATTTGGATTTACAGTAACAGCCACAGTTGCAGATCCAGTACATCCGGCTGCTGTTCCAGTTACCGTATATGTCGTTGTTGCTCCAGGTGTAATACTGACAGGTGTTCCAGACAATGAACCCGGCATCCAAGCGTAAGTGGTTCCAGCTACAGTACTCGTCGCGCTAAGCGAAGAAGAAGCACCAGCACAAAGTGTGGCAGGTGTAGCGGTTGGTGTTACCACAGGATTTGGATTCACTGTTATGGTAACACTAGCAGAACCGGTGCAACCAAGCGATGTTCCTGTAACAGAATAGGTGGTTGTTGATATTGGGCTTACCACTAATGGGTTTGCAGTTCCCAGACCACCACTCCAGTTGTAGGATGTTGCTCCACTGGCAGCCAGTGATGATGATGCGCCAACACATATAGTCGCAGGTGTTGGGACGATAGACACTGAAAGGTTTGGATTAACATTTACAGTCACGGATGCAGATCCTGTACATCCTAATGAAGTACCAGTAACAGTATAGGTGGTAGTGCTTAAAGGACTTACCACTAATGGATTTGCAGTTCCCAGTCCACCGCTCCAGTTGTATGTTGTTGCACCACTTGCTGCCAGTGATGATGAGGCCCCGGCACAAATGGTTCCCGGTGTTGGTACAATTGATACCACCGGCAATGGATTTACCGTTACAGCAACAGTAGCAGTACCAGTACATCCGGCAGCTGTTCCAGTTACTGTATATGTTGTTGTAGCTCCCGGAGTAACACTGACAGGTGTTCCTGATAATGAACCCGGCATCCATGCGTAGGTGGTTCCAGCTACAGTGCTCGTTGCGCTAAGCGAAGAAGAAGCTCCAGCGCAAAGTGTGGCAGGGGTAGCGGTTGGTGTTACCACAGGATTTGGATTCACTGTTACAGCAACAGTTGCAGTACCAGTACATCCGGCTGCTGTTCCAGTTACTGTATAGGTTGTGGTCGCTCCAGGTGTTACACTGACAGGTGTTCCTGATAATGAACCCGGCATCCAAGCGTAAGTGGTTCCAGCTACAGTGCTCGTCGCGCTAAGCGAAGAAGAAGCCCCGGCGCAAAGAGTGGCAGGTGTGGCGGTTGGTGTTACCACAGGATTTGGATTTACAGTAACAGTCACAGTTGCAGAACCGGTACATCCGGCTGCTGTTCCAGTAACAGTATAGGTTGTTGTAGCTCCTGGTGTAACACTAACAGGTGTTCCTGATAATGAACCCGGCATCCATGCATAAGTGGTTCCAGCTACAGTACTCGTCGCGCTAAGCGAAGAGGAAGCCCCGGCGCAAAGTGCAGCAGGTGTAGCGGTTGGTGTTACCACTGGGTTTGGATTTACAGTTACAGCCACAGTAGCTGAACCAGTACATCCAGAAGCTGTTCCAGTTACTGTATAGGTTGTGGTTGCTCCCGGAGTAACAGAAACGGGGGTGCCAGATAATGAACCTGGCATCCAAGCGTAGGTGGTACCTGCTACAGAACTTGTCGCACTAAGCGAAGAAGAAGCTCCAGCGCAAAGTGTTGCGGGAGTAGCAGTCGGTGTAATAACAGGGTTGGGCTTTATAGTAACAGTCACGGTGGCAGAACCTGTACATCCGGCTGCTGTTCCTGTTACGGTATATGTTGTTGTTGCTCCCGGAGTAACACTGACAGGTGTTCCTGATAATGATCCCGGCATCCATGCATAAGTGGTTCCAGCTACAGTGCTCGTCGCGCTAAGTGATGAAGAAGCACCGGCGCAAATTGAGGCAGGGGTAGCTGTTGGTGTAACAACAGGTAAAGGATTAACTGTTACAGCAACGGTAGCAGAGCCGGTACATCCGGCTGCTGTTCCAGTAACAGTATATGTTGTTGTAGCACCTGGTGTAACAGAAACAGGTGTTCCTGATAATGAACCGGGCATCCATGCGTAGGTGGTTCCAGCTACAGTGCTTGTCGCGCTAAGTGATGAAGATGCGCCAGCGCAGATAGTGGCAGGAGTTGCGGTGGGTGTTACCACAGGATTTGGATTAATTGTAACTGTTACTGTTGCTGAACCGGTACAACCAGCAGCTGTTCCTGTAACAGTATATGTTGTTGTTGCACCCGGTGTAACAGAAACAGGTGTTCCGGATAATGACCCTGGCATCCATGCGTAGGTGGTTCCTGCTACAGAGCTTGTCGCACTGAGAGAAGATGATGCTCCAAGGCAAATGGCGGCAGGTGTCGCTGTTGGTGTGACCACAGGATTTGGGTTAACCGTTACAGCCACAGTTGCAGATCCAGTACAACCAGCGGCAGTTCCAGTTACAGTATAGGTTGTTGTAGCTCCCGGAGTAACTGAAACGGGTGTTCCTGATAATGAACCGGGCATCCATGCGTAGGTGGTTCCGGCCACAGTGCTTGTCGCGCTAAGTGAAGAAGAAGCACCGGCGCAAATTGTGGCGGGTGTTGCTGTTGGAGTAACCACTGGGTTTGGTTTTATTGTAACGGTCACTGTTGCCGAACCAGTACAACCGGCTGCTGTTCCAGTGACTGTATATGTTGTGGTTGCTCCAGGGGTGACAGAAACAGGTGTCCCTGATAATGAACCTGGCATCCATGCGTAGGTGGTTCCTGCTACAGTGCTGGTTGCGCTAAGTGAAGAAGATGCGCCCGCGCAAATAGAGGCTGGTGTAGCTGTGGGGGTGACCACTGGTAAAGGATTAACAGTAACAGCTAAGGTAGCAGAGCCGGTACATCCGGCAGCTGTTCCAGTTACTGTATAGGTTGTGGTTGCTCCCGGAGTAACAGAAACGGGGGTGCCAGATAATGAACCCGGCATCCATGCGTAGGTGGTGCCAGCCACAGTACTCGTCGCACTAAGCGAAGAAGAAGCTCCAGCGCAAAGTGTTGCGGGAGTAGCAGTCGGTGTAATAACAGGGTTGGGCTTTATAGTAACAGTCACGGTGGCAGAACCTGTACATCCGGCTGCTGTTCCAGTTACTGTATAGGTTGTTGTTGCTCCAGGTGTAACACTGACAGGTGTCCCGGATAATGATCCCGGCATCCAAGCGTAGGTGGTTCCTGCTACAGTGCTCGTGGCGCTAAGTGAGGAAGAAGCGCCTGCGCAAATTGAAGCTGGTGTAGCTGTGGGTGTGACCACTGGCAAAGGATTAACAGTAACAGCAACGGTAGCAGAACCGGTACATCCGGCGGCTGTTCCAGTAACAGTATATGTTGTTGTAGCACCTGGTGTAACAGAAACAGGTGTTCCTGATAATGAACCGGGCATCCATGCATATGTGGTTCCAGCTACAGTGCTTGTCGCGCTAAGTGATGAAGAAGCTCCGGCACAGATAGTCGCAGGCGTTGCAGTGGGTGTTACCACAGGATTTGGGTTAACGGTTACAGCTACAGTTGCAGATCCGGTACAACCAGCAGCAGTTCCAGTAACAGTATATGTTGTGGTTGCTCCAGGAGTAACGCTTACAGGTGTTCCGGACAATGAACCCGGCATCCATGCGTATGTTGTACCAGCTACAGTGCTCGTCGCGCTAAGCGAAGAAGAAGCACCAGCGCAAAGTGTGGCAGGTGTGGCTGTTGGTGTTACAACAGGATTTGGTTTAACAGTAACAGTCACTGTGGAAGAAGCCGTGCAACCGGATGCTGTTCCAGTCACTGTATAAGTTGTGGTGGCAGCTGGAGTCACTGAAACAGGAGAACCTGTTAAAGAACCCGGCATCCATGAGTATGTTGTTCCAGCAACAGTACTTGTTGCACTTAATGAAGAAGAAGCTCCTGCACAAATAGAAGCAGCTGTTGCTGTGGGTGTAACAACAGGAACAGGATTAACAACAACGGTTGTTGTAACAGCGGCACTGCTAACACCTCCAACAGTAATCACAAGGGAATAAACACCAGCATCTACAGTTTGGATATTAGCGTGTGTTGGGTTCATGGCATTAGATGAAAATCCGTGAGGTCCTGTCCATGTATAAGTAGCTCCTGCTACAGGGTTTGTAACCGTGAGCTGCAAGGTTTGTCCAACGCAAAGCGGACCATTGTTGGTAATCGGAGGAGCAACAATGCTACAGTCTGTAGCACCAGCGCCACCTGTTTGTGAGAAGCTAATATTTGTAGGTTGATTAGAATAATTTGTGATCATCAATAAATAATACTCACCAACAACTCCGTTTGGAATACCGCAAATTTCAGATGCTGCAGAATTATAACTACAATCCACAAGGTTGCCGTAGGGATAAGGATAAGAACCATGAGGGTTATCACTACTCCAGCTTGTTCCGGTTGCAGTCAATTGAGCAGTACAGGGTGTTGTTGGAGATGAAAAAGGACCCCAGCATGCGAAATCGATATCCACGGCAGGAGCACTACTCATACTGATTGTAATAGGTCCAGCTGTAGCGATTTTGAGATAATACCAAACAGGATTTGGCTCTGTTGACAAACATCCGTAGTTTGGGCCAACCTCGCCAGTACCAGCATTAACACCACCCGGATATGTATACACATTGCCTGTACAGAAAGGATCTGCTCCACCGCATAATGCTGTTGGGTCAGGGGTTCCAACACATAAATTGAATGTTGATGTCGGACTTGCTGTATAAGGGGAATAGATCCTAACATAATACGTTGATCCAACTGTTAATCCACTTACAGTAGCACTGATAGACGTTGAGCAAAGAATGTTGGTCAACGAACCGCAGTTTCCGCTATACACAGCAAAATAAAGACTAGTTGGATTGCCTGCTACATTGTTTAAAGAAATATATTGGGTGGTCGTGGTGGCAACAAATTTATACCAAACGTCGCCATAGGCTGTGCCTACACAAGGGGTCAAGGCTGGTGCTGATGTATTTGCTGAATACAATGTTCCGGCAGTCACACTTGTACATGTTGACGTTGGGTTAACAGGAACACTAATAGCTCCAGCGCAATCATCGTTGGTTGGTGGAGGTGGTGGGGTTCCGATACATATATCAAAAGTCGAGGACTGACCCGTCGTAGAAGTGTAAGTATAAACACGAACATAATAAGTAGCTCCAATGGTAAGTCCAGTTAAAATAGATTGGTCTGCATCATTACATATAATATTGGTAAGGGAACCACATGGACCGCGATATACTGCATGATACATGTCTGTTGTTGATCCGGCAGTATTGTAGATGGTTACAATATGTGATGTTCCTGTCGCAACAAATGAGTACCAAACATCATCATCCGCTGTTCCGGAACAGGTACCAATAGATTGTGATGATGCAGTTGCTGACATAATCGTTCCGCTAGCATATGATGTACAGATATTTGTAGGATTTACTGTCAGCGGAACAGCGTTAGCGCATTCATCGTTGGCTGGAGGAGGAGGAGGTGTTCCAATACAAATATTAAATGTACTTGTTTGTCCGGTGGTAGAAGTATAAGTATAAACGCGAACGTAATAAGTTACTCCAATTGTCAGTCCTGACACAATGGACTGGTCATTATCATTACATATAATATTGGTAAGTGAGCCGCAAGGTCCGCGATACACAGCGTGATACATATCAGTGGTCGATCCAGCAGTATTGTATATAGTAACAATATGTGTGGTGCTGGTAGCAACGAACGAATACCAAACATCATCATCGGCAGTGCCAGAGCAAGTACCTATTGATTGTGATGATGGTGTTGCCGACATAATGGTACCACTTGCATAAGAAGTACAGACATTGGTTGGATTCACAGTAAGTGATGTGGCATTTGCACATTCGTCATTTGCAGGTGGGGGGGGAGGCGTTCCAACGCACACATTAAAAGTTGTTGTTTGTCCTGGGGTTGATGTGTAGGTGTAAACGCGAACATAATAAGTGTTACCGGCTGTAAGGCCAGTTACGGTCGATTGGTCATTATCATTACAGATAAGATTTGTAAGCGCACCGCAGGTTCCACTATATACTGCGTGATACATATCAGTGGTGGAACCAACCACATTTGTTAAAGAAACAATATGAGTTGGACCGGTGGCAACAAAAGAATACCAAACATCATCATCGGCTGTACCAAAGCAGGTTCCAATCGATTGTGAGGATGCAGTCGCATTAAGGATGGTTCCTGCTGTTGTTGCCGTACAAACATTGGTCGGGTTAACTGTTAATGGTGTTGCACCAGCGCAATCATTATTTGATGGAGGAGGAGCAACACAACTAATCGACGCTTCCCAGCCAGGTGTATTTGCATTGTTATTATCAGTGGTCCAAACAAAGGTGAGGCAAGTTCCAGAAGATACAACTGTTCCCGGACTAGTTGTCTGGCTATAGGTTCCTAATAAAGTTGATGCAGTGGTTGGCCCATCATAGATTTTAAGGTTATCTGCAACCTCATTTGTTTCAAATGTACTGAAAACGAATTTCAAAGCCTGTCCTGTCCCTGAACAAAAAGTCATGGTCCTCGATCCATTGAAGTCAGTGTAATTGGCTGCACCTTGTGGATCCATGAATACACCAGCGCAAGTTGTTACCGAGGTATTAGCCATCAAGTAAGTTGTAAGCAATGTTGCATCCAGACAGAATGCAGAACTGTATGGCGCAGCATAGTTAACAATGGCAATATAATATGTCACTCCCGTTGTAAGAGCAGGTGTTGTTACTGTAAAGTTCGCAGAAGAACTTCCGCTTGAATAGCTTGCAACGCAGGTAGGTGAACTGGCTGGGCAGCTTGTCAAAACGTATAATCCGGCATATGTGGCCGTAAGTCCGCTAACTGTAAGCTGAAGCGGAGCTCCAGTACCAACGAATTTGTACCAGTACTCACCATCATTGTAACTACTGTTACAGGGGTTTGTAGGGGCACTTCCATCATCAGGAAAGGAACCAACATTACTATTCGTTCCACATTGCTGTGTTCCTGGGGTTAAATTAATTGCTGTTGCACAGGTTGTTTGTGCATTAGAAGCGACCGCCCAAAAAATCATTAAAACGAAGCTGAGTACTATTCTTTTCATAATCCGGATTTTTCTTGTGTTGCGATGTTAAATATTTTGTAAATGGATGATATTGTGAGTTTTAAAAATAAATAGCAAAACTATCTCAACCTTCCTTAATAATTCCTTAAGAAAAGTTGATATTTTAATTCAAAATAATATTGATTTGTTGGAAAATTAACATTTGAAAATTGAAAAATGCCCGCGCGCGCATCCATATCCTGCGCATATGCCGGCATCATTTCAAATACTAGGAGATGTTGATCTGCGAACAGACTAAACCTTTTCATATATTCCAGTTGGAGATATTTAAGAAATTATTTATTCGCAGTTTGATTAAAGTATTGATTTATAAACATATGAGATATTGTAGATAGTTTCGTTTTTAGTGTATTTGATTTTTTTATTTAAACCTTCTTTGTTATTTTGTATGAGGCAATTAGGTGTGATTTGTTCAGCTCAAAAATACAAAAAAAAATATGATAAATTACATTTGTTAACGCAATTCGAATTTTGTAGTAGAAAATAGTGTGTTAGTCTCAGGAGAAGATGTCGTCGCAGTATTGACGGTATTTTTTCCTGTGAGGTTGCCTTGAAAGAAAAATGTTGATAGATTTTGTAACTCAATAAAAAACAGTCAGTTATTGAGTTGATAAGTGTTTTTTCTTCATTTTTTTTGAAGAAAGTTTAACAAATCCGTTGATGAAGTGGGTTATTTTACCTCTGAAAATATGCGGAGACCTATTTATCATCTCATGATGGAGCAAAAAAAACGAGGATCCTTCACGAAACCTCGTTTTAAAAATGAATGCATTAATTCTATTTGATGAGATTAATTGATCCGTGGAAGATTTTATCCAGATTCGTAAGATCCTTTACAGAGATAATGTAGGTATAAACTCCAGGTTCATATACTTTTCCTGTGTTTTGATTTTTTCCATCCCATCCCTGATTAATATCCTTAGTGTAGAATAATTTCTTTCCCCAACGGTCAAAAATCCACATCTCGAAAGTCTCTTCTTTGAAGCCAACACCTTTTGGGATAAAGACAGGATTCGTAAAATCGTCATTTGGTGTAAATGCATTTGGTATATAGAATGCAAAGGCATCAATTACAGTGATGTGCTTTTTTGCTGTATCTGAACAGCCATCAGTGTTTTCAACAACTAATGTCACCTGGTAATAGCCCGAATCTGCGTAATAATGCGAGGTGTTTTGTAAGTCGCTTATGTTGTTTCCGTCTGAACCGGGATCACCAAAATTCCAGTTCCAATAAAATGCTCCAAGCGATTGGTCGATAAAATCAATTTCCGGATTTTCGGTAGTTACCTTTTCGGGATTCGCAATAAAATCTGCAACCGGAGAATCAAATACCGTTATTGTATCAGTGCTGCCTATTTCACAACCATCGGTCGTGGTGCCTGTAAGACTAACAATGTAATAATTCTGATTATAGTATGTATGTGTAGGCTCCAACTCAACCGAATAGTTGTTGCTGCCGGATGCACCATCACCAAAATCCCATAACCATGAACTGTCCAAAACAAGAGGCGAAGGAACAAAAGTAAATTCGACATTTAATGGTGGACAGCCCTGCTGTGGCTCAGCAATGAAATTCATCATAACATCCGGATAAATGTTTACCGTGGAAGTCGCAGTGCCGATACATCCATTTCCGTCTACTCCAACAACTGTGTAAGTCGTCGGTAAATCCGGACTTGCAGAAACACTTGCCGTGTTGGTTGACGATAAGCCATCTGGGGGACTCCATGTATATAATGAGGCACCCATCGCTGTAAGGACGGTATAGCCACCGGGGCAAATCGAAACCTGATCCGGAACCACAGTGACCGTGATGCTATACATATTAACAGTAACGCTTGTTGAACTGGTACAACCATTAGCAGTTCCTGTAACTGCATAAGTGGTGGCAACGGTTGGACTGGCAGTAACTGTTGATCCACTTGAACCTGTTGGAGGATCCCATACGTATGAAGTGGCGCCGGATGCACTCAATGTAATGGTGCCTCCGATGCAAACTTGTGGATCCGTTGGTGAAATAGCTAAAACTGGCGGAGCAATTACATTAATGTTCTGTGTTGCACTACTCGTGCAATTGTTTGCATCTGTGTAGGTGTAGGTCAAAGTATGCACACCAACTCCCGCAGCAGAAGGATTAAAGGAGGTTCCTGTAATTCCGGCACCGGTGTAAATACCACCAGCTGGGCTGCCAGTATTTAAAGTCGTTGAAGGGCTGTTTGCACAGATGTTTGACATCGCACCAAAGCTGACAGATGGCAAAGGATTAACGGTTACAGTTACTGTGGTCGCAGCTGCACAGCCACTCGAAGTCCCGGTAATTGTATAGGTTACTGTAGCTCCTGGATTCGCAGTAACTGCGGCTCCGCTTGTACCTGTCAATCCTCCTGCCGGAGACCAATTGTAGGTCGAAGCTCCCGAGGCTGTAAGTAATACAGAACCTCCTGCGCAAATGGCCGGTGCTGCTGGTACAACAGAAACTACAGGTAATGGTGTTACAGTAACGGTCACTGAAGCGGTAGCAGTACAACCATAGGCGTCGGCACCGGTTACAGTATAGGTCGTTGTCATTCCTGGTGTAGCATTTACTGATGCACCAATGGTGGAGGACAGCGCAGTAGCAGGCGACCAAGTGTAGGTCTGTGCACCGCTTGCAGTTAGATTCACATTACCGCCAACGCAAATTCCTGGGTTACCCGGAGAGATGCTTAATACAGGTAAAGGCGCAACAGTTACAGTCATATTATCAGTAGCTGCACAGCCATATGTGTCGGTTATGGTGAGTAAATAGGTTGTTGTACTGGAAGGATTTGCAACGGGGTTACCAATAGCAGTATTTGAAAGTCCGCCTGCAGGAGTCCAGTTATAGGAAATTCCTGTTCCCGTTCCTGTCCCGTTGAGGGTTGTAGTTGACGTCGGACAAGAGCCTATGGTTGCATCAGAGCCGGCATTAGCCGTTGGCAATGGAGCCACAGTTATGGTTAATGCGTCCGACGAGGAACATCCATAAGTATCAGTTACGGTCAATGTGTAATTTGTCGTAGCCAATGGATGCGCTACGGGGTTTGCAATTGCAGGATTTGTCAGTCCTGCCGATGGTGTCCATAAATAACCCATGGGCACCGATCCCGTTGCTGTCCCGTTAAGGTTTGCATTTGATGAAGCACAGCTTCCTATGCTCACATCAGCCCCGGCTGCAACAACAGGGATAGGATTAACTGTCACTGTCATGCCATCAGATGCGGAACAACCATAGCTGTCGGTTATCGTAAGCGTATAAACAGTGGTTGCTGCGGGCTTTGCAACCGGTGACAAAATTCCGGGATTGGATAATCCTGCTGCGGGTGTCCACAAATAGCTTAGTGAACCGCTGCCTGTTCCAGAACCATTAAGCGTTGCTGTTGATGTCGCGCATGCACCTATGTTTGCGTCTGCTCCAGCATTAGCTGTCGGTATTGGATTAACAGTGACAGTTACAGCATCGGTTGCAGTGCATCCATAAAAATCGGTGACAGTTAAAGTATAGGTTGTTGTTGACGGAGGTTGAGCCACAGGATTACTAATGCTCACATTACTCAAACCCGTTACCGGAAGCCAGCTGTAAGCAAGTGGAGCGGTACCGGTTCCTGAACCATTTAATGTAGCTGAAGAAGTTGGGCAAGCTCCAATATTTGCATCTGTACCTGCGTTTGCCGTCGGTAGTGGAATCACAGTAACTAAAACTGCATCTGTAGCAGTACATCCGTAAGTGTCGGAAACAGTTAATGTATATGTTGTTGTTCCTGCAGGCGTAGCGATGGGATTAGCAATTGATGCATTGCTAAGACCTGTGGCAGGTGACCATGAATATCCCAAGGGGCCAGTACCTGTACCCGATCCGTTGATATTGTATCCAGTCGCAGCGCAAGCACCAAGGTTGCCATCAGCACCGGCATTGGCAGTCGGTATTGGGTCAACGGTTATTACAGCAACATCTGTGGATGTACATCCATAGCTGTCAGCAACAGTTAATGTGTATGATGTAGTGGCAACAGGATTTGCCACGGGATTCGCAATTGCTGAATTACTCAGACCTGCAACAGGTGACCATGAATAGGTAAGGGGTGCTGTTCCCGTACCGCTTCCATTCAGATTAACATTGGCAGCACTGGTACATCCGCCTTCAACAGCATCAGCTCCTGCATTGGATGTGGGTAGTGGTGCAACTGTTACAACTATATTATCAGCTGCAGTACAACCATAAATGTCACTAACTGTGAGGGTATAGGTTGTTGTCGCGGCAGGATCGGCAACTGGGTTTGCGATTGCCGGGTTACTAATTCCTGCAACCGGAGTCCATGCATACGATAGCGGTCCGCTACCAGTACCGCTGCCACTAAGATTCGCATTTGCCGCCGAAGGACATGCACCAATACTGACATCACTGCCAGCAGCAGCAGTAGGCAATGTTGCAACATTAACGATGGCTGCATCAGATGCTGTACAACCATATGTATCTGTAACCGTTAATGTATAAGTCGTCGTGACTGCTGGATCAGCTACTGGATTTGCAATAGCAGGATTACTCAGTGCGGTGGTGGGAGTCCAAGAGTATGTTATTGGAGCTGTACCGACTGCAGACCCATTCAATGTATAAGTACTTGTTGGACAAGCGCCGGTATTTCCATCAGCACCAGCGTTGACAGTTAGTGTATTCACAGTTACAGTGGCTGCATCGGATGCGGTACATCCAATACCATTAGTAACTGTAAGTGTATAGTTAGTGGTGGCTGCCGGATCAGCAATCGGCGTTGCAATACCTGCATTGCTCAAACCTGTTGCAGGTGTCCATGCATAGGTTAATGCAGCAGTACCGGTTCCGGATCCATTTAATGTATTGGTAGATGTAGCACAGGCACCTTGTACCCAGTCAGAACCTGCATTGGCAGTTACAGGGTTTACACTGACGGTCACAGTATTGCTTCCAGTACAGCCAGCAGTTGTGCCAGTCACTGTGTAGGTTATAGTACTTGCAGGGCTTGCTGTCGTAGGACTTCCAGCGGTCAGACCTCCGCTCCATGTGTAGCTTGTGGCTCCGGAACCTGTGAGGCTGCTGCTCGCTCCCGCGCAAATACTAGCGGGCGTTGCAGATGCGCTTACTACGGGATTTGTATTAACATTTACTGTGATTGTGCTTGTTCCGGTACAACCTGCAAGGTCGGTACCTGTTACGGTATATGAAGTGGTTGATAATGGTGAAACAGTCTGTGGATTCCCGGCGCCCAGACCACTCCAATTGTAAGTGTTCGCTCCTGAACCGGTCAATGTTGTTGATCCTCCAACGCAAATGGGATTCGCAGAAGCTGCAATGCTAACTGAAAGGGTTCCTCCGACAGTTACTGTAACTGCGGCTGAATTGGTACAACCAGAAGAAGTCCCCGTGACTGTATATGAGGTTGTTGAACCTGGATTTACAATTAATGGATTTGCTGTGCCTAGTCCGCCACTCCAATTATATGATGTTGCACCACCAGCAGTAAGTGTGCTGCTTCCTCCTGTGCAAATTGCCATAGGAACCGCCGCAACCGTAACGGTTGGGGTTGGGTTAACAGTAACTGTGATGGCTGCCGTTCCTGTACATCCAGCTGTTGTTCCAGTTACAGTATAGGTAGTTGTCGTTGCAGGACTTACTATCATTGGGTTTCCAGAGCCCAGTCCATTGTCCCAGGAGTAGGAGGTCGCACCACCAGCGGTTAGGGTGATTGAAGCACCAGAACAGATTGGGTTTGCAGAAGCATTAATAGTAACGGAAGGACCGGGGTTCACTGTAATTGTGGTTGCAGCTGAACTTGTGCATCCACCATTTGTTCCCGTAACTGTATAAGCGGTTGTACTTCCCGGCGTCACAGTGACAGGATTGCCCGAACCTAAACCAGAACTCCAGGCATAAGTTGCTGCACCTGAAGCCGTCAACGTTGAAGATACCCCTGCACAAACTGACCCTGGTGCTGAACTAACCGAAGTACTAATGCCAGGCACAAGGAAGCTTCTGCAGTTAGCTGCATCTGCAGGATTGCAAATATTTCCGCAAAGGTCAGATATTCCATTAATACAAAGTGTATGAGGTCCGGGATCTAATCCAGGGGAGAAGGTCACTGTAAAGGTATTTTCCATGGTTCCGCCAGCTGCACAATTGGCTCCTGTGACGGCCGTCACTGTGTGTCCGGCAACCGTAATACTTGAGGTTGTGACAGAGCTGCACATCACATTCTCGCTCAAAGTAATCGTTACTGATGATGCTCCGCAAACCGGATTAGCAATAGGCATCAGGTAGGGTGGCACGTTGTCAAAGATGGTCGCTGTTCCATGAGTCATGTCGAGCTGGTAGCCGTGACCAGGTCCATAACCTGTGTAATTACTAACATTCAGGTAATAGGTACTTCCTGCAACAACCCACACTTGTGGATTATTAGCTGTAGCTGCCGACCCCCAGCAATCTGTTCCAGTTGTTGGTGATAGGCTATTTGCTCCGGTAATTCCACCGTCGGCCGACCAATTGCAACTAACCTCAAGATATGGCAGTGCAGAAGTATTTAATAATGCACTGCAATCATCTGTAGTTAAATTGAATAATGCCCAGTCGTAGTCGTCGCTTGTCACCCAAGGTGAAATGCGGAAATCAAACCAGCCGGTCGTTTGCACCGTGAATGTATACCAAACAGAATTTCGTTCGCCTGCCGACATGCAAGTAACAGGACAACTACTTACGGGTATGTCACTGTAGGCACCAACCCCAGTGTATCCGTTATATTCGTTGTATGTATTCAAACATACAGGAATAGCACCCATACAGTCCTGAGTGGTTGGAGTTTGTGCTTTCGCGGAAATAGTAAATAATAAAGACGTGATGATAGCAAAAAAGTATCTCTTCTTCATAACTGGGCAGTTTTGTCAGTAAGGAAATTATTTCACGAAATATTTGGATTTATCGTTGAGATCAACAGTCAGAATTTGATCTTTTTCAACGATAATGTTGCGAACACCACAGGTGATGAGGAGTTTCGTAAAATAACTGGTTTTTATTGTCCGATAGAGAAACAGCGTTCCGTCGCGCTTACCATTCTCCTTTTGATCTGAGATGGTAAAACCGCTAATTAGGCTGCTGAACCCAAGAAAATTTTGCATAAGCTGGTCAGCCTCTTTACTGGTCGATAATCCAGAAATCTCGAAGCTGACGCTCTTGTCAACATCACTTTCGAGTGTATTAATCAATTTATCAGCTGAAGGAAAGGAGAAGATTATTTCATGTTCGTTTGTTTGGGCTAATGTTGAGTTTGTGGATAATGTAAAATAGATAAGCCCTGAGCATAGAATGAGTAAAAATCGCTTCATAGATTTTAAGTTGGTGTGGATTATAGTACAAGATGGAATATTAGGTCGGAAGGTTGCCTTGTTCATTACTTTTTAGCAGGTCAGTAAGTTATAGATATTCAGTAGTTTATAAAGATACTTATTAACAGTTTCGTGATATTGAGTTCTAAGACTAAAAACTAATGTTAAAATTTGCTTAAAATATCCGGATTTTAGTGAGTTAAAATGGCGGAATTTTTCCAAAAAAATTAAAGAGGTGCAAATATAAGGAGATTTGCTTTAGAAACAGCACTGTTAATAATTATTTAATTGGGGAAAATTTAGGTGCGGTGGGAATTGTATTTTTGACTGGTAAAAATGAATGATAGATGCTTTATGTATATTTTTGTCCTTTGATGATTTATTGAATAATCTTAACTCATATCCAGCTTGAATTATATTAAACGGAATTTTCTTGTCATCCTTTTGGCTTTGATTGCATTCCTCATGTATGCCAATACCATTAGCAATGATTATAATTTGGATGATGAGTTCGTCACAAATAAAAATCCGCAAATCGCAAAAGGTATCACCGCAATTCCTGAAATCATTACCTCATTCTATCAGGAACGACAAGGATTTACTTATGGATACCGCCCTTTGGTTAAATTATCCTACGCTATAGAATATAGCCTTTTTGGCTGGAATCCTCATGCTTCACATGCAATCAATGCACTGCTCTATTCCTTGTTGATAATTATTGTTTTTGCCGTTTCGAAGTTGCTTTTTAAAAAGCAAAAAGTGATTTTTTCCGCATTATGTACCATCCTATTTCTTGTACATCCTTCGCATACGGAAGTTGTAGCGAGTTTGAAAAACCGGGATGAATTATTAGCTGCTCTTTTTGGCTTCGCTGCATTGTATTTCTTTCTTCGTTCTGCAACGAAGCATCGTAAACGAAATCTTATACTGGGTGCATCAATGCTGCTTCTTGCTTTGCTCTCAAAATTAAGTAGCCTGCCATTTGTTGCTCTCATTCCCCTTTCTCTTTTCTTTGTTGATGATCGTTTAGTTTTATCTCAATCCTCTGCAATATACGGTCAAAAAAAATGGTTTAGTATTAATTTCCTGATATCAATATTTTTAATATTTGCATATGTTTTTTTAATGGGATGGGTTGTTGCGAAAAATGATTTACTTGGAACATGGATTCTCAAAGCATTGATGTTTTTCTCTACACTACTTTTGCTTCCTGGATATTTTCGCAATGTTCGCAAAGCCGGACTAAATGGACAACGCAGCGCATACGGACTAGTTATAATTCTGACCATCATCAGTGCCATAATGTGCATTCTGATGAACCATTTTTCAATACATTTTTGGATTAATTTGTTAATCTTATTAATAATATATATTGTTAATGTTAATGGATGGTTTGTCGATGATAAAATTCTTTGGTCGCGAATTAAAAGTGCTCCATTATATTTTAAAATCCTCGGACTATTACTGATTATTGTCGGTGTTTTTGCTTTACTTGCGCAAATGGCGCCAGCAGCGGGAAACGGGCAGACTGAGGAGTATTCATTATTATACTTTCAAAATCCTCTTTACTTTCAGCATTCGTGGTTCGATCGTATACTTTTCCTTGGTGCATCACTATGGTTCTATTTTAAGTTGATGATTTTTCCGTTTAATTTAGGATTTTACTATGGTTATAATATGATCCCTGCTAAAGTGTCTGATATATTTATTTGGTTGGCATTGCTTATTCATATTTTTCTGTTTTTCGTTTCTGCACGAGCCATTCTAAAATCACGAAATATAGCAGCCTTCGGATTTGTTTTTTACTGCATTGCTATTTCAATGTATCTGAATATTGCCGCTCCTGTTGCGGGTATCGTTGCTGAACGCCTTTCGTTTATAGCTTCCTATGGTTTTTGTGTTGCGCTGATTTGGCTGGTGTTTAAAGTAAGCCGACAACTCGAAGAAACCAGAAAAGGAAAGTCGAAAAATCAACTGCTGTTGTGGATTTTAATTGCTGCAATTGTTCTTCCTTTTTCAGTAAAGACTGTCAGCAGAAATTCCGACTGGGCGAATCATACTTCGTTGTTTGCCGCCGATATAGACCATCTGCAGCAATCGGTCAAAGCCAATGATTTGATGGCGGCTGCTCTTTACCGCGACTTAATGCGCGATATTAATAAAGGTAAACAAGGACCTCAAATACAGCAGCGGGCAAACGAAGTTCTGACATACTATGGTCGCTGTGTGAAAATATATCCTGAACAGGCAAAGGTTTGGAATAATATGGGACTCATCCGTGCTAATCTCCTTCAGGATTTTTCAGGTGCTGCTAATGATTTCAATGCTGCAGTCAAGTATTCGCCGAAGGATCCATCGATTTGGAGCAGCTTAGGATTTTGCTATTTTAGGGCAGGAGAGGTGTCATCTGCAATTTCGGCTTATCAGCGTGCATTACAACTGGCACCCGATAGTGTAAGGATAATGTCTAGTCTGGCAAATGTGTATTTTCAATCAGGAAAGACTGAGCGTGCAAAACAACTTAATGTTTCAATTGCAGAGAAACAACCTTTGTCAGTCATGCCCTGGCTGAACCTCGCTAGTTATGCCCTGAATCAAAAGGATACCATATCTGCCATCTCCAATTTTAATGAAGTGCTAAAACGTGATGTAAACAATCAAATGGCTAACTCGTTTCTGTATCAATATTATCTTGGACGTAAAGAAATAATTCAGGCTTCCTATTATCAGAAGCATTTATCAGGAAACCGACCATGAAAAATGAGATAACGACTGAACTTTCTTCAGAGAAAAAAACACTGCGTTTTTATCTTATAAGGTATGTTGGTCTGCTTTTAATCGGAGTAGGCTGCTTCATCGTTTTTAGTAGTACATTAAAAAGTGATTTTATATATTCATGGGACGATAATATCAATGTAACCACCAATCCATATATCAGAGATCTTTCATGGAATGGTATTGAAACGCTCTTCAATCCTCAAAGTCCAATCGATGAGCCGCGACTCACTCTATTTACCTATGCGCTTGAATACCGCTTCTATTCGCTAAATCCTGCGCCATACCATCTCCACAATTTGCTTCTTCATTTATTGAATATTCTTCTGCTGTTTTTCTTAGTCAGGAACTTTCTTAAAAAGGATATTTTTGCCTTATTGCTAGCATTCATCTTTGCCATTCATCCCTTGCATGTTGAACCCGTTGCATGGATTACAGGACGAAAAGATCTTCTGTTTACCTTTTTTTATCTCTGTTCATTGCTAGCCTATATTCGATTTATTGGAAA
This sequence comes from Bacteroidales bacterium, assembly GCA_963678485.1. Lineage (GTDB taxonomy): Bacteria > Bacteroidota > Bacteroidia > Bacteroidales > CAIWKO01 > CALGYY01. The sequence continues at coordinate 4,693,878 of OY782882.1, read as the reverse complement.
ATCATCCAATAAGGTATGGCTTGTTATTGCTGCTGTTTTTGGATTACTAAGTCTGCTTTCGAAAATTCAAGCCTTAACGCTACCGTTGGTTTGGATTGCAATTGACGTGTATTACAAAAAACCAATTACAGCAATAAGGGTATTCGAAAAAGTTGCTTTCATAATATTATTGCTTTATAACTATTTTTCTTTGCCCCAAATAGTATTTCCTTTTGGACTTTATTTAGTGATAATTTATTATGCTGATATTATTCAATGGAAATATTTTCAATCTCTGGGTCGTTGGCTGCAGAAGCGTTTTCGTCGTTTTGGCTTCTTGGGCTGGATGTTAATAAAGGCCACCTTACTTATTATTCTTTTTAGAAAAATTAATATGTGGGACGTTCAGGTTGCAAATGTGCAAACCTGGCTTCTTACAATCATTGAAATGATATTCATCATCATAATATATTGTAAGGAACTTGTCCAAAAAGGCAAGCTGATTATTCCGCTTTCAATACCTAGGAAATATATAAAGTACTTGTTGGTCGCGTGCTTTATTTCTCTGGCAGGGCTGGCATCATACACGCTTCTTCCATATATGAATTTATGGACCGATGATTTTCGTTTGGCTTTTAGTCCGTTCGATCGCATTTTAATGGCTTCCTATTCTATATTGTATTATGCAATAAACACAATGATACCGTACGGAGGATCGCCCATTCGGCCTTATCCGTCTGATGTTGGCGCATTCCCTCTTGTGTATTATTTGGCATTTGCTTTTGTGATACTCATTGGCTGTATTGGTGTTTGGTTATTATGGAAATTAAGGAAGAATCCGAATCGTGCAGCAATGTTTGGATTGACCTTTTTTGTAATCAATGTTTCGATGGTGCTCCATTTTATTTCAATCGAAGGCCGCGTGATTGTCGCCGATCGCTATGCATATCTTGCCTTGGCGGGCTTGCTGTTGATGCTGATCTCCCCAATTGAGCGTCTTTATCTAGCAAAAGGAAAGCAGTTTAAACAATATGCTATGATAGGCGGTGGTCTAATTATTCTTGTGTTTTCTTATTTGTCAAATAGTAGGACGGCAGTTTGGAAAAATGGTTTTGCACTTTTTGCTGAAGTAATAAAAAATAATCCAAACTATGAGCTTGCATATATCAACCGCGGAACCTTCTACTTGAATTCTCAGCAAAATCAAAAAGCAGTACAGGATTTTGATAAAGCCATTTCATTAAATGCTAGTTTGGAATTTGCATTTTATAATCGTGCATTGGCATGGTATAATTTGGGTGATATGAATAAAGCATATCAGGATTGTAGTCATACCATACAAGTCGATCCTGAATTTTTCGATGCATGGTATCTTCGTGCTTATATAAAAAACCAGTGGAAGAATTTTAGTGGTGCAATTGCAGATTATAATGCTACAATAAAGCTACAGCCGAAGCATAAACTTGCCTGGTATAACCGTGGTAATACGAAGAAAAATCTTTATGATTATAAAGGTGCTCTTAGCGATTATCAGCATTGTATAGACCTTGATACAAATTTTCATATGGCATACAACGCCAAAGGGGTTGCGCTTTTTTTTCTTGGCGATTATCAGGAATCAATTAAAAGTTTTGATATTGCTATAAGAAAAAACCCCGGAGAAGGAAATTACTTCTTCAACCGGGGTTTGTCGAAACTTAGACTGAATGAGACCGATGAGGCGTGCCGGGATCTTGAAACCTCATGGGGACTCGGCTATTCAGATGCAAAGAACACTCTTGAAGCTTATTGCAAATAGACTATTTGATAACCGTTACGTGTCCAATAAATTGATGTCTCCTTCCGGATATTTCGTTTACATAAACAAACCATGTGTAAACATCCTGTTGTACAATCTTGCGGCTTGATTTTGCTCTTCCATCCCATGGAGCATTCGGGTCATTGGTGTCGTAGATTAATTCTCCCCATCTGTCATACACGTAGAATTCAAAGCTTGTGTAATCGAGGTTTGTACTCTGAGGAATGAAGAAATCATTTACACCATCACCATTAGGTGTGAAGGCATTGGGAGCATAGAATGTATAGAGATCAAGTATGTTCACTTCACCATAGGCCGAATCAACACATCCGTATGAATTCTCTACAACGAGCCAAATCACATATGAGCCGACGGCACTAAATTCATGACTTGGGTTTTCCTGGTCGCTGAAGTTAAACGGTCCTGTTGCGGCATCCCCAAATGACCAAGTATAAGTGTTGGCATCGATAGACTCATTGCTGAATTCTACTAATGGCTGTTCAATGGTCACTGGATTTGGAGCATAGCTGAAAGCCGCAGTTGGCTTGCCATACAGGTAAATTAAATCTTCGTAAACCACTGTTGATTCGCAACCAAACTCGTTGGTAACGGTGAGTGTAATGGTGTAGTGTCCAGTATTAGCAAAGAAATGAGACGGACTTGCAAGTGTACTATGGTTTGCTGCACCAGAATACGGATCACCAAAATCCCAATAGTATGAAGCAAACGGTGGGAAGGTGTGTTCAGTGAATCTCGATGTAAACGCATTGCAATCATAGAGTTTGTCAACAGTAATGTTTGGTGTTGGCATTTCATGAACTACAACTGTAATCGTATCATAAGCGTTCGGGCTGCATGCATCCATAACACCTACAATGTAAGTTGTGGTTTCCTGAGGTTGAACCTGAATCGGAGGTGCAACCGAACCAAGACCATTATTCCAGTTGAAGCTGTATGGTCCGCCATTACCACCAGTGGCAACCGCAGTCAATAGCACACTTTGTCCAACACAAATATCTGTTGGTCCACCAACCACCACATGCAGGTTCGGGAAGGAATTAAGGGCAACAGCACCAGGAGTGCAGGTACATCCGTTGGCATCTGTAACAGTCACACTGTAAGTAATGGTTCCCCATACTTGTACGGTATGACTCTGTCCGGCTCCCAGTCCATTATCCCAAACGTATGAGTATGGAGGTGTGCCACCAGATCCGCTTCCGCTGATAGTTGTGAAGTTTCCTTTACAAAGCGTAGAGTCGTTACTGGTTGAAAGACCAACCGGTGTTGGTTGTCCAACATTGAGACTTACCTGAGTTGAACATCCATTCATGTCAGAAATCACTACACTGTAAGGTCCCGCAGTGAGATTATTTATAGTACGTGTTACCGCACCATTATTCCATAAGTAGGAGTAAGGGGGTGTTCCACCAGTGGCTGTTACGCTTGCACTTCCATTGTTGCCGCCAAAGCAGCTTACATTAGTAATACTGTCAACCCCTGCCTGAAGCAATGGAGGCTGGTTAATGGTTACAGGAAGTGAAATCGGACATCCATTGGCATCAACAACTGCTGCATTATAAGTTCCGGCAATCAGATGATTGTAAGTAGCCAATGTGCCGCCTCCCGGGGTCCAGAAATAGTTGTATGGACCAACACCACCTGTTACAGTAGCTGTTGCAGAACCAGTGTTTGTTCCATAACATGTTACATTACTTGAAGTGAGATTCAGTACTAATGCTGTTGGTTGTGTAAGGGTAACATTAGTTGTTGAAGTACATCCCTGAACATCAGTAATAGTAACAGTATAGGTTCCAATTATAAGGTTGGTTTGTAGCGAAGTGTTTCCTCCATTTGACCAATTGTACATATAAGGATTGGTGCCTCCAACTCCGGCGGCATTGGCTGTTCCGTTTGCCCCACCGAAGCAGGAAATATTGGTTGATGTTGGAATACTTGCAACAAGCAGTGCTGGCTGAGAAATGGTTACTGTTGAAGTGCTGGTACATGAATGGGCATCAGTGATTGTTACTACATAGGTGCCTGCAATAAGACCATTTTCAACACTTGTATTACCTCCACTCGACCATAAATAGGTGTATGGTAATGTGCCTCCTGCAGCATTTACCGTTGCACTACCATTGCTCAATCCGAAGCAGCTTACATTGGTTGATGCTGCTATTGATGAAGTCAATAATACAGGCTGAGTAATGACAATGCTTGAAGTTGATGTACAACCATGATTATCGGAAACTGTTACTGTATAGGTTCCTGCAGTAATTCCATTGATTCCTGGAGTTGCCTGACCTGATGACCATGCGTAGGTGTAAGGTAATGTTCCTCCATTAGCAGTAACTGTCGCTGCTCCGTCGTTTCCTCCAAAACAACCAACGTTATTCGAAGAGGTGATAGAAGAGGTTAGTAAGGTAGGCTGAGTTATTATTACTGATGAGGTAGCAGTACATCCGTGGTTGTCGGTAACAGTTACAGTGTAAGTTCCTGCAGCTACACCACTCATACCACTTGTTACAACGCCGTTACTCCATAAGTAAGTGTAAGGAAGTACTCCACCACTTGCAGTCACACTGGCTGATCCATTGGATAAACCAAAGCAGCTGACATTTGTACTAGAAGCAATTGATGAAGTAAGAAGGGTTGGTTGAGTAATCGTAATTCCAGCTGTGACAGAACATCCATTATTATCAGTAACTGTAACAACATAATTGCCTGCAATTAATCCGCTTTCCGTATTCGACGAACCACCACTGCTCCATGAATATGAGTAAGGAGTAACACCGCCACCAGCTGTTACTGTTGCAGAACCATTATTTCCTCCGAAACAGTTTACATTAATAGATGCGGTTATTGATGCTGTCAGCAAGGTTGGCTGAGCAATCGTAATCGTAGAAACTGAAGAACATCCATGATTGTCATAAACCGTCACAGAATAGTTTCCAGCAATCAGATTGTTAATTATATCAGTTACTGCGCCATTCGACCAAGTATATGAATATGGAGGTGTTCCGCCATTGGCAACAACCTGAGCACTGCCGTTGTTTCCATTAAAACAGGAAACGTTAGTGCTGGTTCCAATAGAAGAGGTGAGGAGCGTAGGTTCGGTTAAGGTGACGGTAGCCGTGGCTGTACATCCATTACCATCGGTAACAGTAACAGAATAGGAACCGGCTGTGAGGTTGCTTTCCATGTCAGCACTTCCGCCGGAGGACCATAAGTACGAATAGGGTACTGTTCCCCCAGAAGCTAAGACTGTGGCTGAACCATCATTGTAACCATTACAACTAATATTGGTACTGCTGCTGATAGCTGCGGTAAGTAATGTTGGCTGGGAAATAACTACACTTGATGTAATGGTACAACCTAATGCGTCAGTCACGGTAACTGAATAGTTTCCAGCAATAACATTCGAAATGAAATTGTTGACCACACCATTTGACCATAAGTAGGTGTATGGCAAAGTACCACCACTTCCAGTGACAGTGGCCGATCCGTCGTTTCCACCGAAGCAGCTTACATCTGTTGAAGAAGTAATGGCGGATGTTAATAATGTGGGCTGAGTAATGGTGACCGAAGTGCTAGCCGTACATCCATGACTATCAGTTACGGTTACTGTATAATTTCCAGCAATTAATCCATTTTCAATCGCATTGTGCCCACCTGATGACCAACTATAGGTATATGGAGGAACACTACCAGCTGCTGTTACAGTTGCTGATCCATTATTGCCACCAAAGCAACTTACGTTAGTAGTAGCTGTAATTGCGGCAGTAAGTAAGGTGGGCTGATTAATGATTACAGAGGTTGTAGCAGTACATCCGTGAGCATCTGTGACAGTTACACTGTATGTTCCAATAATCAATCCGCTGTTTACTGCTGTTATTGTTCCATTTGACCATAAGTAAGCATAAGGAGGAGTTCCGCCCGCTGCGACAACAGTAGCTGTTCCATTATTGCCACCAAAACAACTAACATCAGTACTGCTTCCAATAACAGAGGTGAGTAATGTAGGCTCAGTAATGACAACACTTGCTGTAGCAGTACATCCTAAACCATCGGTAATTGTAACAGAATAGGTTCCTGCGATCAATCCGCCTTCAGTTGGATTGCTTCCGCCTGATGACCATGCATAGGAATATGGTAAAGTTCCACCAGTTCCGGTTACGGTGGCAGCGCCATCAGCGAGACCAAAGCAACTCACATGAGTAGTCGAAGTGATGGTTGCAACAAGCAAAGGAGGTTCGGTAATTACAATCGATGTTGTGACGGTACAACCATTATGATCGGTGACTGTCACTGTGTAATTTCCTGCAATTAACCCTGTAATATGAGCTGTATTTGCACCATTCGACCAGTTGTATAAATATGGTGTAACACCTCCATTGGCCAATACTGTAGCTTCTCCGTTGTTTCCACCAAAGCAACTTACGTTTACACTTGAGGATATTGCAGAGGTAAGTAAGGTTGGCTGTGTTATTACCACCGAACTTGTGGTGGTACAACCATGAGTGTCAGTTACTGTAACTGTATACGTTCCTATTGATAAACCTGATTCGGTCGCTCCGGTTCCGCCCGATGACCAATTATAATTGTATGGAGGAACACTTCCATTAGCCGTTACAGTAGCCGATCCATTGCTTCCACCGAAGCAGCTAACATTAGTAATCGAGGTGATCGAAGATGTAAGCAGAGTAGGTTGATTAACTGGCGTGCTCATTACAGCCTGACATCCATTAAAGTCAGTTACTGTAACTGTATATGTGTTAGCAACGAGTCCGGAAATGTCTTCAGTACCGGCGCCATTTGACCAAATATAGGTATAAGGAGTGGTTCCTCCACCAACCGCCAAATCAACTGCTCCATCACTTCCACCGAAACAGGTAACATCCGTCACCAAATTGAAACCGTAGGTGAGAATAGTAGGCCCGGTGATAGTAATTGAAGCTGTTGCAGTACAAGCATGTGCATCGGTAACAGTTACAGTATAAGTTCCAACTGGAATACCAGAAATTGCCGGTGATGATTGTCCACTTGACCACAAGTAACTATATGGTGGAACGCTTCCTGCTGCTGTTACAGTTGCTGCGCCATCACTAAATCCAAAACAGCTAACGTTAGTGAATGAACTGATAGTTGCAGTCAACAATGTTGGCTGTGTCAGTGTAATACTGGCTGTTGCAGTACAGGCAAGTGCGTCGGTAATAGTCACTGTATAGGTTCCAATGATTAATCCGCTCTCTGTTGCCGCATTTCCTGAGGATGACCATGCATAGGCATATGGCAAGGTGCCACCTGCTCCGGTTACAGTGGCTGAGCCATCGTTTCCGTTAAAACAGGTGATGTTATTATGAGCAGTAATAGTTGCTGTGAGTAATGCTGGTTCTGTAATGATAACGGATGTTGATGAAGTACAACCGTGGGCGTCTGTGATAGTTACTCCATAGGTGCCTGCAATTAATCCTGTTGCAAGATTTGCTGTTCCACCTGAGGACCATAAATAATGGTACGGAGGTGTTCCACCAGCGCCAAGCACAGTTGCTGTTCCGTTATTTCCGCCAAAGCAACTTACATTTGTTGAACCAGTGATAGCCGAAGTTAGCAACGGAGGTTCAGTAATAGTAATGGTTGCAGTTGCTGTACAGGCGAGTGCATCTGTAATAGTGACAGTATAAGTGCCAGCAATCAAACCACTTTCTGTAGCATTATGTCCGCCCGATGACCAAAGATAAGTATAGTTTGGTGTACCTCCGGCTGCTGTTACTGTTGCAGATCCATCAGGGAATGTGAAGCAGCTTACGTTAGTTGTGGAGGTGATTGTTGCAGTGAGTAATGTTGGTTGAGTAATAACAATACTTGTTGTTGCAGTACAACCTAACGCATCAGTAGTGGTAACAGTATAAGTGCCGGCAATAAGGCCACTTTCAGTAGCATTGCTTCCACCGGAAGACCATAAATATGTATATGGAACGGTGCCACCAGCGGCAAGAGCCGTAGCAGATCCGTTGTTTCCAAGATAACAACTAACATTTACAGAGCTGGCAATTCCAATCGTAAGTAACGTTGGTTGTGTTATCGTTACTGTGGCCGTTGCAGTACAAGCCAGAGCATCTGTGATGGTTACCGTATATGTTCCTGCAATTAAACCATTTTCAGTAGCATTGCTTCCACCTGATGACCAGTGGTAGCTGTATGGCAAGGTGCCACCGGCCCCTGTTACCGTGGAAGATCCATTGCTTCCACTAAAGCAGCTAACCATGGTGGTTGAGGAAATTGTTGCAGTTAACAATGGAGGTTCAGTAATCATTACCGATGAAGTGGCTGTACATCCCAGGGCATCAGTTACTGTTACAGTATAGGTGCCTGCAATAAGGCCATTTTCTGTCGGATTGTTTCCACCCGATGACCATAGATATGAATAAGCTGGAGTTCCACCACCGGCAACTACCGTGGCTGAACCATTATTTCCTGTGAAGCAACTCACATTGGTTGCACTTCCAATACCAGCAGTAAGAAGTGTTGGTTCGGTAATGGTGACCGTTGTGGTAGCAGTACAACCTAAATGATCGGTAATAGTAACAGTGTAATTGCCGTCAACTAATCCATTTTCAGTGGCGTTGTTTCCACCGGATGACCAATGATAAGAATAAGGTAATGTTCCTCCGTTCCCAGTGACAGTTGCTGAACCATTGTTACCATTGTAACAGCTCACATTTGTACTGGCAGTAATGGTTGCAGTAAGTAATGGAGGTTCAGTAATTATAATAGTACTTGTGGTGGTACATCCAAGATTATCAGTAACGGTCACAGTATAGTTTCCTGCAATCAGGCCAGTTTCGAGGGTGCCGCTGCCACCCGATGACCAATGATAACCATAAGGAGGGGTGCCTCCTGCAGCAAGTACGGTGGCAGTTCCATTATTTCCACCAAAACAGCTAACATTGGTACTTGCAGAAATTGAAGACGTCAGTAAAGTTGGTTGAGTTATAGTAATTGACGCTGTAGCAGTACATGCGAGTGCGTCGGTAATAGTAACTGTATATGTGCCGGCAATAAGGCCATTTTCGGTTGCATTATGTCCGCCGGATGACCATAGATATGTATAAGGTGTTGTTCCACCACCACCCGTTACAGTTGCTGAACCATTGCTTCCAGCAAAGCAGCTAACATTGGTGCTGCCGCTGATTGTTGCGGTAAGCAAGGTGGGTTGCAGAATCATAACAGAAGTTGATTGTGTACAACCTAAAGCATCAGTTACGGTGACCGTATAAGTGCCGGCAACCAAACCGTTTTCTGTAGCATTGCTTCCACCTGATGACCATAGATATGAATATGCGGGTGTTCCACCACCAGCAACAACAGTTGCTGAACCATTATTACCAAGGTAACAACTTACATTCACCGAACTGCCAATGCCTGCGGTAAGTACTGTTGGTTGCGTGATGATAATGCTTGTTGAGGCAGTACATCCGAGATGGTCAGTAATTGTGACTGAATAGGTACCTGCTACTAAATTTGATGCAGTTGGCGAGGCAACTCCATTAGACCATAAATAGGTATAAGGTGAGGTGCCTCCGGTTGGCGTCACCGTTGCTGAACCATTGTTTCCACCAAAGCAACTGACATTGTTGCTTTCTCCAATTGTTGCTACAAGAAGTGCCGGTTGAGTTATGACTACAGATGAAGTGGAGGTACATCCTAATCCATCTGTGATAGTTACAACATAGGTTCCAGCCGCAAGACCTGTTTCAAGTTCGTTGCTTCCGCCAGAAGACCATAGATAGGTATACGGCGTCGTTCCACCATGTGCAAGCGCATCAGCTGTTCCATTGTTACCGCCAAAGCAACTGACATTTGTACTTGAAATAATACTGGAAGTCAAAAGGGTTGGCTGGGTAATAGTGATACTAGCCGTTGCTGTACAAGCAAGATGGTCTGTAATGGTGACTGTATAGGTTCCAATAGTTAATCCGTTGATTGTTGTTGTGTTTGCACCCGTTGACCATAGATAGGCGTATGGTGCAGTTCCGCCACCTGCTGTGACCGTTGCCGAACCATTATTTCCACCAAAACAGCTCACGTTGATACTGCCTGAGATGGTCGCGGTCAGCAAGGTGGGTTGAGAAATGGCTACTGAAGAAGTGGAGGTGCAACCAAGATTGTCAGTCACAGTAACAACATAAGTTCCTTCCGATAATCCTGTTGCTGTTGCAGCATTACCACCAGATGACCATACATAACTATAAGGTGCTGTTCCACCAGAAGGTGTAACTGTGGCAGTTCCATTATTTCCACCGAAACAACTCACATTAGTACTTGAAGTTACGCTGGATGTGAGTACAGTTGGTTGGGTGATTACAATATTAGTCGATACAGTACAACCATGAGAATCCGTAACTGTAACAGTGTATGTTCCGGCAGCCAGACCAGAAATGTCCTGAGTCACGACGCCGTTTGACCATAGATATGAGTATGAAGGAGTACCACCACCAGGGGTTACATGAGCAGTACCATTACTTCCGCCGAAACAACTTACGTTGGTGGATGCAGTAACTGATGCTGTCAGTAATGTTGGCTGTGTAATTACAACAGATGTTGAAATGGTACAGCCCAGATTATCAGTAACAGTAACAGTATATGTTCCTGCAACTAAATTATTAATGGCTGCAGTATTGCCACCATTCGACCATATATAATGATAAGGTGTAGTTCCACCACTTATGGTCACCGAAGCTGAACCTGAATTCTGACCGAAGCAATTTACATTAGTGGCCGAGAGATTTGCTACTGCAAGAGCTGTCGGTTGAGTTATTACTATTGATGTCGTTGCTGTACAAAGTCTGCCATCAGTTACCGTGACTGTATAAGTGCCTGCAGTTAGATTGTTGATGGTGTTAGTATTTCCTCCATTTGACCAATGATAAGAATAAGGTGTGGTACCTCCTGAAGGAGTTACCGTTGCAGTCCCATTATTTCCGCCAAAGCAGCTCACATTTGTTGAAGCTGAAATAGCAGCCGTTAACAATGCTGGTTGTGTGATAATTACAGATGTTGAGCTCGTGCAACCATGACTATCGGTGATAGTAACGGTATATGTTCCGGCAACAACATTAAGAATTGTTGGGGTGACAGCTCCATTCGACCAAAGATAGGTATAGGCTGGCGAGCCCCCACCTGCTGTAACAGATGCGTTACCATTGCTTCCACCAAAACAACTAACGTTAGCACTGCCTGAAATAGTTGAGGTAAGAACAGTGGGCTGTGTAATAGTTATAGTGTTGCTGGCTGTACAACCATGGCTGTCGGTAATTGTCACAGTGTATGTGCCAGCTACAAGATTATTATTTGCAGGCGTCACTGCTCCATTTGACCATAAATATGAGTAATTGGGTGTGCCGCCTCCAGCAGTAACCGATGCAGAACCATTATTTCCGCCAAAGCAGCTAACATTGGTATTAGAACTAATAGTAGCGGTCAATAATGTTGGCTGTGTAATGATTACGCTGTTGGTCGCTGTACAATTGTGCGCGTCAGTTATTGTTACGGAATATGTTCCAGCCGTGAGGTTAGTGATATTTGCTGCATTAACTCCATTCGACCAATGGTATGCATATGGAGTGGTGCCACCAGCACCTGCCGCCATAGCTTGTCCGTTATTTCCGCCAAAACAGTTAACGTTTGTACTAGATGCAATTGAGGCTGTAAGTAAGTTCGGTTGTGTTAGAGTTACACTGTTGGTAGCTGTACATCCATTTTGATCCGTCACAGTTACAATGTAGGTGCCTGCTGTAAGTCCTGTAATGTTAGTTGTATTGCCACCATTCGACCACAGATAAGTATAAGGTAAGGTGCCGCCACCTGCGGTAACAGTTGCTTGTCCGTTATTCCCTCCAAAACAGCTGATGTTGGTTGAAGCGGAAATGGTTGCTGTGAGCAGGGGAGGACGTGTAACATTAATACAAGCAGTTGCAGTACATGCGGCACGATCGGTAACTGTTACACAATAATTGCCGGCCACTAAACCACTAATGTTTTGTGTCACTGCTCCGTTCGACCATGCATATGAATAAGGTGCGAATCCACCTGTGGGAGTCACACTAGCAGTGCCGTTAGTACTATTGAAACAAGAAAGATTGGTTCCGCTAATGGTCAAATTCATTCTCGATACATAAATTGTTACTGTATCAAAATTTTCACATAAGGGGGAGAATGATATATCGTCAAGTGCGAAGTCATTTCCATTACGGATAATGTTTTCATTTACGATACAAATTTGAGCTGTAGTATTAGCGCCTGAATTCCATACTGCGTAAAATTGATTCCACTGACAAACCGTCGCCGATGCATTAAACGGCGCGCCGATAAGTATACCATTAATTGAAAACTGGAGGCGGGCGGGGTTGGCCGGGTGGACACTGGTTACCCAAGTAGAGAAGGCATAGGTTGTATTAGGCGTAACATTCACTGTTTGACACCAAACTTGTTGGTTGACAACTGGAGCGCCATTTATGATCATCATCATATTATCAGCCGTGGGAGTATGGTCGGCGCATGCGGTCCAGTTAGAGTGATTGCTGTTTGGATTATTACCAACATAATAATACCCTTCAGGCCAGAGGTTGAACTGGTGGATATAGGCTGTGGAAAAGCCGACATTTCCAAGGTGGAAATCCCCATTGAAAATTAAATTGCCTTGTGGTGCCCAGGCAGATAGCACATAACTTGTTGTTACGGCTGGTGTCGCAATAGGATTGGCTATGTTTGGATTGCTGAGTCCCGTGGATGGCGACCATTGATATACCAAACCTCCTGTTCCGTGCAATTGCGTAGAACCTCCAAAACAGATCGTGTCATCAGGGCCTGCGTTAATTAAAGGCGGAGGTAATACGGTAAAAGTAAAATATAATGTATCGGCACATGCCATCGGACCATTATTCCATCCAATTAATGTATAATTTGTTGTTGCTGGAGGCATGGCGGTAACATTGGCTCCTGTTGTTGCAGAAAGCCCTGTTGATGGTGACCATGAATAATTATTTGCACCACTCGCAATAAGTGGGACTGGAGTACCATAGCATGCGATAGGAGCTGCAGGTGCAAGCATTACCCCGGGTGATGGGTACATTGTTACTGTAACATTCGCTGTTGATGCCGGGCAGTCAGGGAAGGTTGAATCGCGAACTACAAAACTAAATGGACCTGCGTGTGTAGCGAAGTAAGTAGTTCCTGTTCCAACGATAGGGCCGGTTCCATTCGCACCATCGTGCCATTGGAAAGTATACGGTCCAAGACCACCTGTATAAGATCCGGTAAGAAGAACACCGCCGGCGGCCTGACAATAATTAGCAGGGTTAGGATTTATTGATGCGGCAACGTTTTGGTAGAAATATACTCTGACGGTATCACAAAAGCTGATATTAGAAAAGCATCCTGGGGCAAGTACATCACCACAAACCTGATAGTCAGCATAGGGAGGAAATCCAGGTTGAGGTGTTACTGTTACAACATCAGTTCCCGAGGTCGCACTTAGGTAAGCATCATAAATTCCGGTTGGAGATGTGATATCATGCCATACAACGGTTCCTGGGTCGTATCCAACAGCTGTAATGGTTGCAGGGCAAATTTGTGAGGCGATATTGTCACCAAGCAAGGCTGGCGCAGGAATGCCAACTATACCATATGTATTAGGGTTATTACCGGGTTTGCAGAAAGTAAGGGTATGGGGTCCGGGGCCTGTAACGCAAACTGGAGTACCAACTGCTACTGGGGGGCCGCAGTTGATTTGATAAAACATTGATCCGGAAGGAATAGCTCCGGACGCAATGTAGAAATTAAGTGCAATAGTGCCAGGATCAAGTGTGATTCTGAATTCTATACAACGGTCAGGATTAGATACCCCGCAGCAATGATCCAGTCGCACAACGGTGGGAGAGATGTATGTTCCCGCAGGCTGCCCGGTTAGATTTACATTGAAAAAGGGCACAGTTGGGTCACAAAGGCCCGATTGTGCCTTTACCTCCATTGGATGTAAAGCAGGCAAGATTATAAGAAACAATAAAGCGAAAAGGATTTTCAACAATCTCGCTGTTGAGGTGATACCATAGAATCCGCGCTGGATTCTTCCGGCGTAAAAGGACGCGACCCCTGCATCAACTTTTACAAGTGTATCTCCTTTAATCATGGCGGGTAAGTTTAGTTAATAAACAACTAATCGAAAATCATCCATTCCCCAATTTCTGATTTGTCAATTAATCGTCATTTTCATATGATCAACAAGCAAAAAGTAACAGCTAAAAAGCACTCCCAGTATGATTCTTCAATGTGAAGACGCATAAAGAACGAAATGTGTTGCCTGACTCAGGTGGAATTGCGTAAAAATGCAGTGTTGTAATTTTTATTTTTATTTCATCCCATCTGTGCTCTAAATATACAACCGAATTCACCGAATTGCAAGTTTTTTTAGCTGTTTTTTTAGTTAGATATTAAAAAAATATATCTTTGTGTAAATTAAAGTAAGACAACATGATAAGAGTCTATTTATAATCGTTATTGATCATTGTTAACCTATATTCCTAGGTCAAATATGAAATTCATGATATATGTCAATAAGAAAATGCTACAAATCTTTGAATTTAACAGACGAATATGTTTTTTTTGACGTTAATGACATCATCAAAACAAGAGGATGGTTTCTTCTGTTTACCCCTAAAACAGTACAAATCCTCGAAATGTTCAAACTATTTAGTCTTTAATGGAGCAATCTACGCCTTTATACTCCCTAAATGATAATGTTTTGTTAATTATTGAGCTTCTTGCGACATAGAATATATATATGTATATTTCAACCTTAATTTGATTTACCGTCATTTATATCGTGTATTTTTGGTGTATTTTAAATTATTGCGGTCATAAAAAAAAGTTAAAATAATTTGGAAAATCGTTTCATTTGATGTATTTTTATAAAAAAATCTGACCATGATTAAAGAAAAAAAACCCGTCATTCTTATCCCATTCGACTTTACGGAAGTGTCTAATTGCGCGGTAAAACACGCTACTGCACTAGCCAAAATATTTGGTTTTTCAATTACCTTATTAAATATTTACGATATCAGTACTAGAAAATACTTGCGATTAAGTAATATGAAAAAGACTGATCTCGAAAGTAAATTAAAGGAAATTTCAGATGGTGTTAAACAAAGTAGTGCAGTTGATTGTGATTATTTTTACAAAAAAGGTTCAATTAAAACCATACGCAAAATAGCCGAAGATCTTGCAGTTTCTCTGATGGTTATTGGTATTGATGAGCCATTGCTGAAAATTAGTCCTATATTAAAGGTGGTGAGTAAATCGCCGGTCCCCGTTATGGTTGTTCAGCAGAAATCAGAAATGCTCGATTATAAACACATCATGTTTCCGTTGGATGAGTTTTATGCCAGCCGGCAGAAAGTGGGATGGGCCTCACGCCTTGCAAAGGCTACTCAGGCTCAGGTTAGCATTATCTCGATTAATCAAATAGATAAAGAGAAGGTATACAAACATCAACGCATCATCGAACAGGTGGAAGAATTCTTCCATAAACGTGGGATTGCTCACTCTACAAAGATTGCTACTGGCGGAATTAAAGACTTTCCCGAAGAAGCTCTGCAATTCGGTATCGATCAGAAATGCGATGTGTTTGTTATAATGTATCAGCCCAAGAAATTCTTTTCTACGGTGACTACACTTGATAAACGATTGATATTTAATGATTCAAGAATCCCTGTATTGTGCGTTAATTTGCGCGATTTGGGCGTTGCCGGCGGCTTCAATTGATCCTGATACTTATAAAGGAATGCCCTGATATTCAACAGTGTAATTCTGTTGCACTGGGATAATTCTGTAGTGTGAATTCCGGATTTTTTTTGGATGGTTTGCTAATTCCTCCGGAATGCTTAGTTTTGCTAAAAATTACAAATTATATTTTATGAAGAAATTAGCAGTTGTAGCATTTGGCGGTAATGCGCTTCTTAGAGGAGATCAAAAAGGGACGATCGACGAGCAGGAATCTAACGCTCGCGCCACCTGTGAGAACCTTTTGCAGCTTATCCGTTCAGGCCACGACCTGGTGATAACCCATGGTAACGGCCCTCAGGTCGGTAACATACTTTTGCAAAACATTGCTGGTGCGAAAATGTTTGGAAGCCCCGAAATGCCCCTCGATATCTGTGGTGCCTATTCTCAAGGCTTTATCGGTTATGTGATTGAACAACAATTACGTAATACACTGGAAGCAAACGGTCTTAACAATGATGTAATCACCATTATTACCCAAGTCCTCGTTGATAAAGCCGATCCTGCATTTCAAAATCCTACCAAGCCTGTTGGTCCCTTCTATCCGAAAGAAGAAGCCGATGCCATGGCAAAAGAACAACAATCGGTGTTTAAGGAAGATCCACGCGGCCGGGGATGGCGTAAAGTGGTTGCGTCTCCGGTTCCTCTCGTTATCGGTAACCGCAATTCAATCGAAACCCTTGCCCGCAATGGACAGATTGTAATTGCTGTTGGTGGTGGCGGAATCCCCGTTTATTACAAAAAAGAAAACTATCTCGAAGGTATTGATGCAGTTATCGACAAAGATCTTGCATCAGCCTTACTGGCAACGCAAATTCATGCTGATGAGTTCTATATCCTTACTGATGTTGCCAAAGTTTGTATTAATTTCCATACTACTGAAGAAAAACAACTTGATGTGATAACCACTACTGAAGCCAGGAAATATCTTGCTGAAGGCCATTTTGCTGAAGGCTCTATGGCGCCGAAAGTAAGAGCAGCAATAAAATTTGCTGAAGAAGGCGGTGGCCAAACCATCATCACCGAAGCATCCCAATTACAGAATCCTGACTGTGGAACTAAGATTATTAAAGGTTAATTGAACCCCTGTTTTGCAGTGCTTTTTATACCTTTGATGTCTACCAAAGTCTAACCTAAAAAAAAAACTATGTTTTGTCCTAAATGTGGTGCAGATGTTCCCGCCGGAGCGGTGTTCTGCCCGAAATGCGGTTACAAATTCTCAGAAACCCCTGGTGCTGCTCCATCTGGAGATGCTCCTAAACCTGAGGAAAAAATGGATATGAAATCGTTTACCGATGTTAAGTCGGATGATGTGATTTCTGATGTAAAAAGTGGTAACCTGTTGAAACGTATTATTGGTATCCTTTTTAGCCCGGGAAAAGAATGGTCGAAAATTGCACAGGAAAAACCAAAGGTGCCAATGCTGATTTTTGGGTATTTACTGATTATCGGATTATTGGCATTCGTTTGCATTTTTGTCGGATCGTTAATCAATATTTTCCGCTATCCATACGTAAGCCTTGATCTTTTATTTAGTACCTATTTTGCAAAGGTTATGATCTTTAGTGTGCTGAAACTTGCTATTCTGATTGCTACACCTATCATTTCAGCACTTATTATAAATTCTCTATGTCCGGGATTCAAAACTGAAAAGAATTTTGGTAAAGTAATGCAGCTGACTACCTATTCTTTTACTCCGGTATTGGTTGCATGGACCATGTACCTCATCCCATTCAGTTTTATTTATTATCTTGTTCACTTTGCAGGCCTGTATGGAATTCTTATTCTGTTGATGGGCTTCAAGAAAGTGTTGACGATTCCGGCTGAACGACAGATTGGTTTTTTCTTTACTATGGCAGGTATCCTTTATGGAGTTTATTATGTGCTGTATTGGACACTTCAGTTTGTGGAAGGACCAGTTATTAGTTTAGGAATAAATTATCTGCCCTACTAAGCAACAATTCGCTATGGCCAGTAATTTTGTGCAGTTTCAATGTTTTTATAGCCTGATTTCCTGATGAAATTTCACTGGATGCGCCATATTGTAGGTGGTTTAAGTGTGCTGGGTGTCGTTGCTACCTGTTCGCGCTGGAGCTGGCTTGACAATAGCTTTCATCGGACTCCCGTACCTCTTGGCTTGCATTTTTTTGAAGGTTGGCTGGTGTTTCTTTTATTGGCTGCAGTTGCTTGTGCAGCATGGTATCGGCCAGCATCAACGCGTACTGCCTCATTGCTGTTTTTATGCATGGGCGCTGCTGCCTGGATTATCTGCGTCTTGTTTATTGCCAGCCTTGGAATTAGCCAAACGGCCGATCCTGTTTGGATTTCATTGTCTGCCGCAGTGGTCGCTTTTGTTACGGGACTTGTGTTATTATTGTGTAATAGAAAAAGCAAGGAGTGCACTAGTCCTTGCAGAAAGTAATTATGGAAAAAGTCCACGACTATAATTTTTGCCCTTCCTGCGGTCATAAGTTGCAGGGTGATGAAAACATCTGTCCCTTCTGTGCATACCGACTTCATGAACCAGAAGAGAAGCTTACAACTCCACTAAATGCTGATCAAAGTATTCCGGACGTATTTTGTCCGGCCTGCAATACTAAAATTTTGACCGGCGAAATCATCTGCTCGTTTTGCGGCTTTCGACTCGAAGGTACTGCAGGACTCGAAGATCATCACAAGGTAGTGGAAAAGCACATTGGCAAAGGAGTAGAGGAGAATAAAATTCCTGTTGCAGAAGTGCCAAAGGAAAAAGGAGAAGTGAATATCCATCCAACGACTCCTGTTGTTGATAGCGTTCCAGCTGATATTCCACCGCCATTGAATGTACCACAGGAACCAGCGATAATCACTGCATCACCTAAAGGTAAGACTGGTCGCTATTTGATATTTGGAGCGATAGGATTAGTTGCGATTGTTGCCGTGCTTTGTGTATTGCAATATTCCGGTGTGGTTAATATTCCAGGACTGAATAAAATCTTTCCGGCAAAGCATGTTGTAATACCTCGCGCTGCAATTGATAAAAATTACTACTACTGTTATGCATCTGCAACAGTTAAAGGTAAATCATATATTATTATTTCGAATGTGTTTAATCAGGAGCAGGTAGGGAATAATACAGAAACTGCAAAGGCCGCATTTAACAGGGTAATTCGATTGCAATATCCTTCGGATTACGCGCTGTTTAAGCCGGTGCTATGTAAACAAGGTGATGTTTACCTTGATCTGAGTAATGAGAGAGACGAATTGAAATCAGGCTATCTAAAGAAGAAATTCAACATCCGATTTGTTGATGTACATTAAATTTATAATAGGTAAATATATAAAATAAACCACAATTAACAGGAGGCATTATGGCATTTAATCTGAGAAACAGAAACTTTGTAAAACTATTAGATTTTACACCTGCAGAAATCACTTACTTGCTGAATCTTTCAGCTGATTTAAAAAAAGCAAAATATGCTGGAACCGAACAACAGCGCCTTAAAGGAAAGAACATTGTATTGTTATTTGAAAAGGATAGCACACGTACCCGTTGTGCATTTGAGGTAGCTGCACTTGATCAGGGCGCACATGTTACCTATCTTGGACCCTCTGGATCACAAATGGGAAAGAAAGAATCAATGAAGGATACCGCCCGTGTACTTGGCCGCATGTATGATGGCATTGAGTATCGTGGATACGGTCAGTATATTGTTGAAGAACTTGCAAAGTATGCTGGTGTTCCCGTCTGGAATGGTCTTACCAATGAATTCCATCCCACACAGATCCTCGCGGATTTCCTTACCATGATGGAACATTGCCCGAAACCATTAAACCAAATGTCGTTTGCCTTTATGGGTGATGCGAAAAACAATGTTGGTAATTCATTGATGGTAGGTGCTGCAAAAATGGGAATGGACTTTCGCGCAGGTGCACCGAAGTCATGTCAACCCGATAAAAAATTAGTAGCCGAGTGTCAAAAAATTGCTCAGGAAACTGGAGCAAAAATCACTATTACTGATGATCCAAAAGAAGCAGTAAAGGGTGTAGATTTTATTTATACTGATGTTTGGGTATCAATGGGAGAGGCCGACAGTGTTTGGGCTGAGCGCATTAAATTGCTCAAGCCTTATCAGGTGAATGCAAAGCTCATGAAAGCAACCGGTAATCCTGATGCAAAATTCTTGCATTGCCTTCCGGCATTTCACAATCGTGAAACCACCGTTGGTGAAGAGATCTTTAAGAAATTTGGAATGGATGGTCTCGAAGTTACCGAAGATGTTTTTGAATCCAAACATAGTATTGTATTCGACGAAGCTGAAAATCGTCTGCATACAATCAAAGCCGTTATGGTGGCAACCCTTGGATGCTAAAGGGATTCAGGAAATAAAAAAAAGCGGCTCATGGCCGCTTTTTTTATTTGTTATCTTCCACAAGATCTAACTCAACCCGCAAATTGTCGATGATAAAATTCTGGCGGTCGGGTGTGTTCTTACCCATGTAGAAATTGAGAATCGTAAATATGGATGTGTCTTTCGATAGAAGTACAGGCTCAAGACGGATTCCCGGTCCGATGAAATTTCTAAATTCATCGGGCGAAATTTCACCCAGACCTTTAAAACGAGTAATCTCTGGATTCGGGCCCAATTCTTTAATAGCGCGCTGACGCTCTTCGTCGGAATAACAATAGCTTGTTTTCTTTTTATTTCTTACCCTAAATAAAGGCGTTTGCAAAATGTAGATATGCCCAGATTTTACAAGGTCAGGGAAGAATTGCAAGAAGAATGTCAGCAACAATAAACGAATGTGCATACCATCAACGTCAGCATCGGTGGCTATTACAACATTATTATAGCGAAGATCTTCTAATCCTTCTTCAATGTTAAGTGCAGATTGCAGCAAGTTAAATTCTTCGTTTTCGTACACGATTTTCTTACTTAGGCCAAAACAGTTCAGTGGTTTTCCACGCAGACTAAACACAGCCTGAGTAGTAACATCTCTGGATTTAGTGATGCTACCGCTTGCAGAGTCGCCCTCAGTAATAAACAGTGTAGTATCGAAACGTTTTTCGTCATTACTGTTGTAGTGAATACGGCAATCGCGTAATTTCTTATTGTGAAGACTAGCTTTTTTTACACTTTCCTTAGCCAGCTTTTTAATGTTGGCCATATCCTTACGTTCCTTCTCGCTCTGCAGTATTTTTCTGAAGAGTGCATCGGCCGTTTCAGGATTCATGTGAAGATAATTGTCTAGATGTTTTTTTACCACATCGGAGACATAATTCCTGATGGTTTGTCCTTCAGGCTCCATATGCGTAGAGCCAAGCTTAGTCTTGGTTTGCGATTCAAAAACAGGCTCCTCGATTTTGATGCTCAGTGCGGCAATAATGCTTTCGCGGATATCGCCTGCATCAAACTCTTTTTTGTAAAACTCACGTATGGTTTTTACAATTGCTTCACGAAATGCTGCCTGATGTGTTCCACCTTGAGTAGTATGCTGACCGTTCACAAAAGAATAATACTCTTCGCTGTATTGAGTGGCGCTGTGCGTCATTGCAAAATCGAAACTCTCTTCGCGAATGTGGATAATCGGATAAAGA
The DNA here is from genome assembly GCA_963678485.1 of Bacteroidales bacterium. Lineage (GTDB taxonomy): Bacteria > Bacteroidota > Bacteroidia > Bacteroidales > CAIWKO01 > CALGYY01. The sequence continues at coordinate 4,672,684 of OY782882.1, read as the reverse complement.
ATCGCACTGTCGATACGGTCGGTTAATAAATCGTGCAAACCATTCTTTGCCTGAAAACGCTCACCATTATATACGATGGTCAACCCATTATTCAGGTAAATATAATTTTTGATCAGCTTCTCAATGTGCTCAGGAATGAAGTGATAATTTCCAAAAATGTTTTCATCCGGAGTAAAGCTGATGATGGTTCCATTGCGCGCTTCTGTTTTTTTAATTGGTTCCTGGTTGGTAATATAACCACGATCGAACTCAACCAATTTCGCTTCACCTTCTCGTATGGATTGAACCTTGAAATAAGACGAAAGCGCGTTCACAGCTTTTGAACCGACACCATTCAGACCAACGGTCTTTTTAAAAACCTTAGAGTCGTATTTCGCACCGGTATTAATCTTTGAAACACACTCCACTACTTTTCCCAATGGAATTCCACGACCATAATCTCTGACTGTGATCCGTTGTTCTTTGATCACAACTTCGATGGTACGGCCGTTTCCCATGATAAACTCATCGACGGCATTATCCATAATTTCCTTCAAAAGCACATAAATGCCATCATCAGGAGAGGAGCCATCGCCGAGTTTGCCAATGTACATCCCTGGTCTTAACCTGATATGCTCGTTCCAGTCAAGGGTACGAATGGCATCTTCAGAATATACTTCAGCCATAATATGAAATTTTTTGCAAAAGTACTAAATCTCCCTGTTTTAAGGCTAAAAGAGGCAATCAAGTTATCAACAAAGCCAGTTAATGTGAGAATGTGATAATGTGGTAATGTGAGAATGGGCGGTGCAACTTTGTTTTTTGCAGCAGGAATGGACTTGCTTGTTTGACATTCGTGCAAAACGAGCATTGCTGTGGGTTTTGAACTAATCTACTAATCACTGATTAAATTCATTACCCTATAACCTCCTAACCCCCATAACCATAAACCAGGGGATTCCGGATTAAATCCGGAATGACGTCCTGATTGAAAGAGGTGTTTTACATGAAGTTCTCGCTTGATGCGCTCGACCGACCATCTACGAGCAGCACTGCTATGGTCCTTAACTAATTTACTGATTACTGTTTACTGATTACTGTTTACTGATTACTGTTTACTGATTACTGTTTACTGATTACTGTTTACTGATTACTGTTTACTGATTACTGATTAACCCGACCCAAAAATGCCTATTTTTGTCTATGCTTTTTGAGGATACCTATAAAACCATTGAATCTGCCTCTGAAGGGATTTTTAGGGACAGAGCGAGTAAGTTTATCGCATGGGCTATACCTGTGAGTAGTGAGCTTGAAGTTAAGCTTAAACTGGCTGATCTGCGAAAGCAGTATTGGGATTCCAATCATCATTGCTATGCCTATCAGTTGGGATTTGATAAATCTGCCTTTCGGGTGAATGATGATGGCGAGCCTTCAGGGACAGCGGGGCGACCTATATTTGGACAGATACAATCGAAAGATCTGACCAATATTCTCATTGTTGTGATTCGCTACTTTGGCGGAACTAAGCTGGGTGTACCCGGTTTGATAAATGCCTATAAAACAGCCGCACGCCTTGCGCTCGAGAGCGCTAACATTGTCGAACGTATCGTTTGTGAGGTTTATGAGATCTCCTTTCCATATGAACGAATGAACGATGTAATGAAAGTTCTTAAGGACGAGCAGGCGGAACAGGGAAAACATCAGTTTGAACTCAATTGCAAATTGGAATTCAAAATCAGGAAAAATGATGTGGTTAAGGTATTAGACCGGTTTGCACTGATGAGTAATGTTGAAACGCACTACTTACGAACAGAATAAGTTAATGTGAGAATATGGTAATGTGGTAATGTGAGGAGGGGCGGTGCAGAGTATGGAGATTGTTGGATTGATGGAATTTTTTAATGGAAGACAATCTCTGCAATCGTTGGGGTTTCTGCTTTTGAACGAATGGACAAATTAATTAACCGCCCTTCAGGCTCAGCGACCACCCTTCGACAAGCTCAGGGACCAGCATGCAGTGCATTTTCCCTAGTGGTTTCGACAATCTCAACCACCCCATGACCGCCCCTCGACTTCGCTCGGGGACCGATTTAATATTTTATAAATACAAGGTCTCGGCTACGCTCGACCGCCCATCTACGAGCTACGCTGCGATTGACTTTAACTAATTTACTAATTACTGATTTCTGTTTACTGTTTGCTGCTTACTGTTTACTGTTTACTGTTTACTGATTACTGATTACTGATTACTGTTTACTGTTTACTGATTAACCCCAAAAACCTAAATCGGCCTATAGCATTTCACCCACAAATTATCAACGAATATCTCAGCTTTGCCGCGGTGCCAGACATACACCTTGAGGTTGTCTTGCTCTGAACGGACTTCCGGTGTCATATAATCTGCAGTGACGAAATTCCAGTCATCCCGTTTAAGTTTGTCTTTATTGATCTCAGCAGTGAAATATTTATAAGGAGCTCCATCATGATGAAAGGTAATCACAAGTAAGGGCAGGGGTTCGTTGTATTCTTTGGGGATGTAAATCCATACACCCGCCCTAAGCCACACATGATCTGCAGTCGTTAGGTCTTTGTAAGGAATGTCAGGTCCTGGCGAATATTGTATAGTGTCACACATCCTGAATGACCCAATTCCACTATATGCAGGTTGTATGCTGTCCTTGGTGTCTTCAAAAGTGAAACAACAAAGCTCTCTGCCAACGTATCCAGTTGAGTCACGAAAGGTCTCCACCCATTCCTTGCTGCGCTCTACCATAAGCAATGATCTGTCCTCCGACTTTACTTCTGTTTTTCCAAAAATAGCCATGTAGTATGATTTTGTTACTCCTTCGCCCGGAAGTATTCCTTTTTCGAATTGCCATGTCTGAAATAAATTAAGTATTAACATGGATAATATAATTATTGAAGATATTATTCTCATATGTTTCCGTTGAGCCAAATCTTCAATATAATAACCCAGAGGCAGGGCAAGCAACACATACAAAGGAACCATTGATCGCGAACTAAAGCTAGCTCCTGCGTACCACCAGCAACTCCAGCTAGAAATAATATAAAGGCTGAGTGCAGTAACGAGAAATAACATAGGAAAAAGATCCCTTTTATGGCGATAAAAATTCTTCAATCCAATAATTGCAAACAGCATTAATGGTGTGTAAATAAGCCAACCTTTACGGAAACTAAATAAAAATTTCATGGTATAGGGCGACAAAAATTCAAAACCTTCACCCGGATTATTATAACTGTAATAGAGATAATGTCCTGTAATCATTTTCCAATATAGCATCTGGGCTGTTCCCGGAATAATTATGCAGGCACCACACACTATCAGTTGAATCCAGTGTCTGCGGAACAATAACCATTTTTCGCGCAATGCAGCGCGACTCCCGACATTCCACAGCAATGGAATCAGTACACAAACTATTTCTGAAGGTCGGATGAGTATCATGATGCCGCAGACCAAACCAATTCCAATAGCAGATAATAGCTGTGGTTTTTTATGCCACAGTATCGTCAACCACAGTAATGCTGCATATCCTGTAAATAAAAAATTCTGTGACATCAGGGGGGCATCGGTAGTGAGCTGGAAATAGTTAGTTCCGAAAACAATCAGAATTAGCAGTATGCAGGTCGTTCTCTCATTGAAAAACGATTTCAGTGCTTTTCTAAAGATGATCAAGCCAAGAACTGCATACAGCATTCCTCCGGCAACCAGGGAATACTGGTAGGGTGCTGACAAACCATCGGCAGTTGCACCTGTTGCTGACGCAATCAGTTGTGCCAGACCAAAAAAAGGAGCATATAGCAGGGCTAAACCCAATGTATATTTCATGACCCAATTCCCATTATCTATTGCAGTGGCCTGATATAATGTTGAAGTTGCATTATATTTTTCAATGAGCTCTTTCAACCAAGTTTGATCACGAAGCCCTAAATCGTGATAGATGAATTGTGCCGGCAGATATAAATAGTACCCGAAAACATCCCAGCTTAGCGCATTGGTAATTGGATTTTTAAAGCCAAAGAATATCAGTATTGCAGAAATTATTGCAATAAGCCATATCGAAAGCGGAATTTTTTTCATTGTAGTAGACTTGAGTTCAATGCGTCGTAAAGTACTTCAATTGGATGCACGGCCTTAACTCCGGTTCCGTGAAAAATGTGATGGCGACAGCTGGTTCCCGCAGCTGCAATAATACGTGAGTCGTGCTGTTGGCGCACAGCAGGGAACAGTTTTAACTCGCCAATTTTCATTGATAGTTGATAATGTTCTTTTTCATAACCGAATGATCCAGCCATTCCACAGCATCCTGAAGAAATCTCTTCGGCAGTAAATTGATCAGGAATTTCAAGCATTGTATGAGTGGGTCTTGTTCCTGTAAGTGCTTTCTGATAGCAGTGACCGTGAAAACCAATCGTTCTCTTTTCTTTGGTAAATGCCGATTTGCTGATATGTCCCATCGAAAATTCATTAGCGATGAATTCATCAATGGTATAGCAATTTGCGGCAACTTCTTTCGCGGTATTTTTAAATTCGTCTCGTACTAGTTCAGGATACTCATCGCGAAAACACAAGATAGCACTGGGTTCCACACCTATCAACGGTGTTTCGCTGTTTACCTGAAGCATAATCTCAATAATATTATTATGAGCCAATTCGCGTGCTTTGCGAAGTAAACCTTTGGATAAATAGGTTCTTCCACTTTCTGAAATATCAGGTATAATTGGGTTGTAACCCAGAGCACGCAATAATTTTATCGCTTTGATTCCAACTTCTGCATCGTTGTAGTTGGTGAATTCATCAGCAAAAAAAAGTACTTTCTTACCTTCGTTCTTTCCCGGATTTTTTTCGTACCATTTAATTAAGTTCATTCGGGAAAGTCGTGGAAAGGCTCGTTGGCGGGCAAATCCAAGAATATATTTTATAGGTGCTGATAAAATCGCACTTTTTGCAAACAGATTAAATAGTGATGATATAGGCGCGAATAATTTGTAAATGCTTGTAATGCCTGCAATACATTTTACACGAAAAGGTACAGAATATTTGTCGTAATAAGCCTGAAGAAATTCCGCCTTATACTTTGTCATATCAATTCCTGAGGGACATTCAGCTTTACAAGCTTTGCAGGAAAGGCAATGATCTAGTATGTTATATACGTCTTTGTGTGAGATATGTGATTGGATTTCAGAGGGAGTTAAAAATTCTCTAAGCAGATTTGTACGTGCTCTGGTGGTATGTGATTCATCGTAAGTGCCCATATAGCTGGGACACATAGTGCCGCCAATTATTGAAGTTTTCCTGCAATCGGCGCTGCCATTGCATTGTTCAAGAGCACGCAGCCAACCTTTCTGGGCTGAGAAATCAAAAATTGTTTTGATCTCAGGTGTCGCATGCCCGGGCATATAGCGCAGTGCGCTATCCATAGGAGGAGTAGAAGTAATCTTTCCCGGATTAAAAATGTGTTCCGGATCCCATGTGTTTTTAATTTCGCACAACCATTGATATACTTTGTCGCCCAGCATCAACGGCACGAATTCTCCTCTTAAGCGTCCATCTCCATGTTCACCACTTAACGAGCCCCGATATTTTTTCACGAGTTCGGCGGTTTCTTTGGCGACCTTGCGGTATAATTCGTAATCGTGATCAAGCTTGAGATTCAGCACGGGTTTTAGATGCAGCTCGCCGGTCGCAATGTGCGCATAATAGACACAATCAAGGCCATGACTTTTGAGCATCAATTTAAATTCCCTGATATAATCGGGCAGGAGTGAAGGCAGCACTGCGGTATCTTCGATAAGTCCGGTAGGCTTTGCATCGCCGGGAATATTGGTAAGTACGCCTAATCCAGCTTTACGGAGTGTCCATGCTTTTTTTTGATTGGGTCCGGTGATTAGCGGATAATGGTATCCCAATCCTGCTGATTGCATCGCTTTAATGACTGCATCTGATATTTCAGTAATCTCCTGTTGTGTTTCCCTGGCCCACTCGATCATGAGAATTGCTGCAGGCCTTCCTTCAATGAAGAAGCGATTTTCTTGCTGGCTTCTGTTATTCTCGGTGCATTTCAGAATCACATCATCCATTAGTTCTATGGCTCCCGGCTGATATTTTAATGCAACAAGATTGGCCAACAAGGCTTCTTCCAGTGTGTGGAAGTGAATACACAGGAGTCCAGTAATGGGTGGTGGTACAGGAAGCAAATTGAGCTTGATTGCTGTACTCAGTGCCAATGTGCCTTCTGATCCCGTGAGCATTTTACAGAAATTGAATTCGGGACCATCATCGTTAAAGACTTGTGTGCCGGCTAGCAAATCGAGAGCATAGCCTGTATTTCTGCGATGCAGCAAAGGATCCGGATATGAGTTAACTATTTCAGAACGATTTGCTTCATCCTGCAATATGCTTCTAATGTTTTGATACAAGCGGCTTTCGAGCGAATCACCCTGACACTTTTCAATAAAGGTATTGGATGAAATACTTTTGAAATGCGCGTCACTGCCGTCACTCAGCACACACTCAATTTCCAGGACATGATCACGTGTACTGCCATAAATCAGCGAATGCGCGCCACAGCTGTTGTTGCCAACCATGCCGCCAATCATACAGCGATTTGAAGTAGATGTTTCCGGGGCAAAGAAAAGTCCAGTAGAAGCAAGATGCATATTAAGCTCATCGAGCACAACCCCCGGTTGTACGCGAACCCAATGTTCACTTTGATTTACTTCAAGGATTTGATTCATGTGGCGCGAAACGTCCACCACTATACCTGTCCCCACAACCTGACCAGCCAGCGAAGTTCCTGCGGTGCGTGGAATGATCGGAATATTATATTTCCGCGCAAAGCGCACAAGTTTTTTTAAATCGTCTGCATCTCGCGGAAGCGCAACAGCCCAAGGGAGTTCTCTATAGGCCGACGCATCTGTGGCATAACAAACCCGCGTAGAAATGTCAGTATGAAAGGCACCGGAAAGGGTGCTGCTTATTTCGCGGATCTGTTCTTGAGTTATCAAAGCGTAAAATTATTTTGAACTAGCAGTGGCCTGTCCGGGGATTTCTCTAAAAAATCCTTCATCACTGATACTGTAATTGTAAATATGACGAGATGCCTCTTCGTTCATAAAATTGCTGATAAGCAAACTCAATTTACCCTGATCAATAGTAGCCGTTGTGCGTTGCGCCGATTCAACCCACTCATCGTATGAGACCTCCAAATAATCGATTACACGAAATTCCCTGTCGTACTGAATTAGAAAGTTCATCGATTCGTTCTGCCCTTCATAATTAAAAATAATTGAATAAAAATCCTTCGACAATGGCAGGCGGCAAACTAACGAAAATGCGCTGTCGGGTTGAGGCCAATAATATTCTGAAAACTCTCGGATGTCGCGAAGTTTAAGAAAAGCAATTTGTGAAGGTGATAATTTAATCTGTCGCAAAGGCTTGCTGTTACTGATACAGATGGAATCGGTGTAGGGAAGCTTCTCAACAGGGATAGAATCAAAAAGAGTATGAGTGACAAGTGTATTTAAATCGGCAGTTAGTGAATCTTCAGGATTACTGCCGTTGGTCATTGGTTTTTCAGAATTGGAACTGCATGCAGCAAGCAAGGACAATGCTAACAAAAGTGCAATAGGTCTCATAAGTTCAGATATTTGTAATTGATTTTTTTATTAGTCAAGAAAATTTTTCTTGGTAAAAACAGACTACAAATATAGTAGCTTTTAATACAGTGCTGTTCAGTACATGGAATTTCTTCAGTTGAAAAATATGTAAAACTGCCTATATCGTAATTTTACGAAAGATTGTACTTTTGTATTCGTAAATCAAACCCTGAACTGATGAAACACCTAAAACGCTTTGCTATTGCATTGTGTATCATTGTGGCCATTGTGTTGATTGCAGCGATATTTCTACCTGCTAACGTCCATATTGAAGATAGTACCACCATAAATGTATCTGCAAAGTACATATTTCCAAAAGTTAATGAGTTAAAAGCATGGGAACAATGGTCACCCTTTCTAAAGGAAGACTCAAAAATGACCAGTGTCTATGAAGGACCCCGACAGGGCGTTGGTGCGGTTCAACATTGGAAAAGCACGGTGAATGGGGATGGCAGTATGAGTATTATTGAAAGCACTCCGTATTCCCATATAAAGATGAAATTGGATTTTACTGAAAGTGGAACAGCCTATAGTGATTGGACATTTGTACCTGAAGGCAAAGCCACCAAGGTTAGCTGGAGTGTGGATATCTCTGATTTAGCTTACCCGTTGGGCCGTATCTTTGGATTATTTATGACCTCTGTTATGCACACCACCTTTCAATCAGGATTGGCGTCTTTAAAATCACAGGTTGAATCTGAGTATGCGAAAATGATGGTGTATCGCGTTGGAAAGGTTTCCATGGTTGATATGGAGGCCTGGCAAGCCATTGCTATAAAAGATTCCGGTAGCTGCGATAATATTGGAGAAATTTTCGGTTCAGCTATAGGGGAGGTTGAAAAATATGTTGGTGAAAATAAAATCGAAAAGGCGGGCTCTCCCTATGCCTTCTATTATTTATGGGATGAGAAAGCCAATCGTTTCCGAATGGAGGCAGGATTGCCAGTTAAAAGTAAAGTGCCCGTCACTGATCGCCTTCGCTACATTGAATACCCCGCATGCCGCGCTGTTACAGCAACCCATTATGGTTCTTTTGAAACACTGTATTTTACCTATGCTGCAATTGAGAAGTATATTCTTGATAACAATCTCACTAAAAAAGGACCAACACTGGAAGTCTATAAAACCGATACTGAAACCGAACCTGATTTTGCAAAGTGGGAAACGGTGGTTTATTTTCCTGTGGACTAGGTAACAGTTAGCAGTGAGCAGTGAGCAGTTAACAGTTAACAGTAAGCAGTAAGCAGTAAACAGTAATCAGTAAACAGTAATCAGTAAACAGTAATCAGTAATTAGTAAATTAGTTAAAGTCAATCGCAGTGCGGCTCGTAGATGGGCGGTCGAGCGCAGCCGAGACCTTGTATTTATAAAATATTAAATCGGTCCCCGAGCGAAGTCGAGGGGCATTAGTGAATTATTTAATGCCACTAGCAGTGCGAGTTTTGTAGAAATGTTACAGAAGCAATTCCATTCACGATCTAACACTCAAAGTTGCACTGCCCATCCTCACGTTACCACATTGCCACATTAGCTCATTAACCCATTTGTTAAGTTTTCTTTGATATCAAAAAATCCGGAAGGATGTGCTATAATAATATCATATTTTGTGTGGGTTTATTATCTGAGATTCTTATATTGTATAAATGGTAATATATGCATTGTGTGATATTTTAGATATTTTAATTATTGATAATCGCGCGCCACAACCAGTCACCACTCACTCTTCGCTTAAGTCTCGGGTCTTAGCACACATCCTAAAAAACCCATGTGTTCTTCGTGTACATTTTTTCACAGTGGATGCATGCTGAAAAAAAACTTAGGTCTGTCTGCGAGCTGTCGTAAAAATTTATTGTGGATGTTGAGCTAATTAGCAACGTCTAAATAGTTTTTTAGTGAATCCGTCAAGTATATTTCTCGTATTTAGAAAAACATCGTATATTAGTGCTTGTAATTTCACTTGTCTTTAATTAACATAAACCAAGCAATGAAAAAATGGATCTTCATTATCCTGTTATTCCTTTCATCCACCACCTACGCCCAATGGATGGATGTTGACGGCGGGGTCTACTTTTCACAATCACAAGCAGGAGGAATTTTGAGTCTTGAAGTCTTTAATGATAAATTATGGATTGCGGGCGGTTTTGATGTTACTGGATCTGACACTGGGGCACTGAATGTTGCAATATGGGATGGTCACCATTGGGATGGAAACATGCCGGGAAGATTGGGCATTTACGATTTTGAAATATTTAATGATAGTATACTTTATATTGGCGGAAATTTTAATACTGCCCCAAACTGTGACTCTGGAAGAGGTATTTCAAGATGGAATGGGATGGGTTGGAACGATTTTACATATGGTATACAATTGAATGCGTATATTTATTCGCTTTGTTCTTACAAAAACAAGCTTTACGCAGCGGGTTATTTTAGTACTATGTCCGGTGTACCCTGTCATGATATTGCCAGCTGGAACGGTACCTCCTGGGATGATGTTGATGAAGGCCCTGGTAGCAATGAAATATCAGCATTGATTGAATACAATGATGAATTGATTGCTGGCGGCAGATTAGGCCATTTACCAGATTACTATTTGGTAGCCAGATGGAATGATACCTCATGGAAGGCACTGGGAATATTTGGCCTTATGGGAAATCCGTCACCAGGAGATGTATATGCTCTTGCCGTTGACACACTTAGAAATCTCCTCTATGCAGCAGGTACTTTTATTTGGGCCGACGGCATGCGTGGTTATTATATTGCTCAATGGGATGGGCGGCGTTGGACGTTTATCAATTATAACCCCATTTATATTTATCGGCTTAGTCTTTATATGTACCATAATGACCTTTATATTAGTGGATTTGCTCCCTATTTATTACCCAATGGTGATTCAGTTGCCGGCGTTATGAAATGGAATGGGGCTGAATGGACCGGTGTTGGTGCCCGTTTTACCCGTTCAGATTTAGTGTCTGGTTGTAGCGGTAAATTTATCAATTATCACGACACCCTTTATTTCGGGGGGAAATGCGATTTTATGTATGATACAGTCCCCATTCACAACATTGCGCGTATGTATTCCCCGCCCGATACAAGTTGTGAAAACCTCTTGGGAAATTACAACCGTATTTGGGCACAAGATGTAACATATTTCTGCGACGATGCCATTGTGAACCTTGACAATAACACCCTTTATTATGCTGACAACTGGCTTTGGGACTTTGGTGACGGGACATCCGCGACACTTCCTGCACCCCAGCACATCTATGATTCAGCCGGCATTTATGATGTTTCGCTGATTACCACCTATAAGAATTGTATTGACACCGCATACAAAACTCTTGCTGTTTTCCCATGCGACAGCCTACATATCAACATTAGTGGGCATCCGGATACTATGTATCTGGCGGATGACGGGCATGGAAACTGGGTGACTTGGGCAACTTTTCATGTAACTGCAAACAGTACCATGGCTGATTTCTTTTATTACTGGAATACTGGTAACGGCCGACAAGATTCAGGATATTATGTAACTCATGATGCATTGTTCCTAAATCCCTATTCTTGGTATTACGATGAACCCGGCACTTATATAATAACTCTGGTTGTTAAGCAGGATTGCTGTTACGATACCATTTACGATACACTAACCGTGATAGATCCCAATGCTGGGATTACAGAAACGTCGGGCGCTCTTGAATATCTTGGACAAAATATTCCTAATCCGTTCAATAACTCCACCCTTGTGCCTTATAATGTTCCGCCAGGTTCTACGGGTAGTATATTCATCTCTGATATGAAAGGAACCCTAATTCAGGAGTACAAACTCAAACAAGGTAAAAATGAGTTGGAGGTTTCATTGAAGAATTTTGCCAGCGGAGCATACTTTTACAGCATAAAGATCGACGGGCAGGTGAAACAAACAAGGAGGATGATCTTGTCGGATTGAAAGTACATTATAGTTAACATAAGTCAGATGCGTTTTTCAATGGTTAATGATGATTTTCTTAAGGGTGTCGGGCATATAAACTAACGCGAATAGAGAGTCCATTACTCGACCAATAATTGTAGTTGCACCGCCCATTCTCACATTAACACATTGCCACATTGCCACATTAACCCATTTGTTAAGTTTTCTTTGATATCAAAAAATCTGGAAGGATGTGCTATTTCCTAATATTTTTTATCTTTGTGAGAAATACCCCGTTATATGAAGAAGATCATTTTACTTTGCGTCGCAATAGCAATGCTGGCATCATGCGGTAAAAAGCCTGAATCGTCCTTTACATCCGATAAAACTGAGATTTCGCTTGGGCAAGCTGTTCAATTCAATAGTACATCTACCGAAGCGTATTACTATCATTGGAAATTTGGTGATGGTACTTCATCACGGGAGGCAAATCCACTTCATACCTTTACAAAATCGGGCGATTTTAATGTAATGCTTCATGTAAGCAATAAAGGGGGCGACCGTTGGGATAATTCATATTTGCATATTAAAGTCAATGGCTATAACTCTGCCTTACTTGGCAATTGGGCTGCGACAGGGAATTACAGCTCAACTGGCTGCGGAACAGATAATCAGATTTATACTATGAATATCCGAGGTGGCAATCAATCTGATGAATTAATCGTTTCAAATTTTGTAGATTTTTTCAGCTTTGATGTAAAAGGGACTTCAGTTTATGGAAATTCCAACAAGATTGAATTTTCGCAAAATAATATTCAAAACAAAAGTGGAGAGTCCTATAATATTAATGGCAATTTTGAATTGTCAAGCGGGGTGTTGTCTATCAATTATACACTCACTCCCAGTGGTACCGCAAGCTGTGGCGTTATTACGGGAACAGGAAGCGCCATTGCTTATTAATTGCTGTCCATAAATACTAATCGTATATTCATATTCTATATTTCTAATACTTCAAACTAACAACGATGAGTTTACTGATTTCCTGCTGCGGTATTAATTGCGAAGGTTGTGAAGCACGTACCGCTACTATTAATAACGATGACACACTCAGAGAAAAAGTTGCTGAGGAATGGCGTAAAACATATAATCCTGCGATCACAGCTGCGATGATTAATTGCACAGGATGTCGTGTTGAGGGTGTGAAAATTGGTCATTGGTCAGAATGCCAAATCCACAATTGCAGTGTAGAAAAAGGTCTATCTCATTGCGGCATGTGCAACGAAATGAACGAATGTACAAATGTTAAATTTGTGCATGATCATTTGCCTGAAGCAGTTGATAACTTGAAATCCTTGTTATAAGCGACCGCTGTTCAGATAATTTTCTGAATCCCCCGATATTATTGGTTTTTCGTTAAAATACGCCATGCTTCTTGCTAAGGCTAAAATTTGCGTTTATCGGGATTTTCGGTATCTTTGTGAGATAATATTTGTTGTTCATGTGTGAATATTTAATCAATCCTTATAAACAAAAGCATCCCGCATGGCTCGAAAGCGGCTATGGTGCCTTCGGCAACCCGGAAACACTGGCATTTCATCAAACCCTTCCCGGTTATCAGCCTACACCATTGCATCAGCTTCCAAATCTGGCATCTACACTTGGTCTGAAAAATATTTTCGTAAAAGACGAAGGTTTTCGGTTTGGGGTAAAAGCCTTCAAGCCTCTAGGCGCCAGCTATTCGGTGTTTTGTTTTTTGAAACAACAGTATTATCAGCGCTTTGGTGAGAATCTGAGCGTGCAGGCTTTCTTAGATCCTGACACTATGAAACGTCTCGGTCGCTTTACATTTTGTGCTGCTACCGATGGTAATCACGGAAAGGCCGTTGCATGGACTGCTCATCATTTAGGACAAAATGCTGTGATTTATATGCCATCCAATACTGCATTGTCGCGCATAAAAAATATTGAAGCTGATGGGGCTAAAGCCGTTCTTGTCGATGGTACTTTTGATGAATGCGTTGCCTTATGCGATCGTGATGCGAAAGCCAATGGATGGCAAGTTATTGCTGATACCGCCTATCCTGGTTATATGGAATTACCCAATTATATCATGGCTGGGTATTCCACTATCTTTTACGAAATGGAGGGCTTAATCAATCACCCTGATGCTACAGATGTTGATCTGGTATTGCTGCAAGCCGGTGTTGGCGGACTAGCTGCAGCCGGTGCCTGGTATTATCGTTCAAAATATCGCGAGCATTCACCTGCCATCGTTTGCGTTGAACCTGTATTGGCAGATTCGTTTTTGGAATCGGCAAAAAATGGTGAAGCTCGGGAATCTAAGAAAAACTACCAATCCATTATGGCCGGACTGAATTGCGGCGTGTCCCTGGTTGCTTTTCCATTGCTGAAAGATGCGACTGATGCATTTATTAGTGTTTCTGACAGCTATGCTGAGCAGGCTATGCGCACTTATTATAATGCCATTGGTAATGATCCCCGGATTATAAGCGGCGAGTCAGGTGCAGCCGGTATGGCTGGCTTATTAGCTCTAATGACCGATGAAAAACTACAGAAAGTAAAGGAGCAATTGGGTATCAATGTTAATACTCGTGTTCTAGTAATCAATACTGAGGCGGATACCGATCCTGAGAATTTTCGCAAGATCGTTTCGCTTGCTGAACCAAAGGAATGATAGAATTTATACTAAACGGAAAACATACTACATGGGCTGGAGATGAAAACCTTAGCCTGTTGAATTTTCTGCGCAATATTGAAGGTCTTACTGCTGCAAAAGATGGCTGCTCAGCTCAAAGTGCCTGTGGTGCCTGCATGGTAGAGATAGATGGAAAGGCTAAACTTAGCTGTGTGACACCAATGAAGAAACTGCAGTCAGCGGAAGTCATTACAATGGAAGGATTGCCTGAGACTGTGAAACAGGCCCTGGGTAAGGCATTTGTTGAAAAGGGTGCAGTGCAATGCGGTTTCTGTACTCCCGGATTAATCATGCGCACAAAAGTGCTGTTTCAGGAAAATCCGAATCCTACCAGAGACGAAATCAATAAAGCCATTAACCTGAATTTATGCCGTTGCACGGGATATGTAAAAATCGTTGATGCTATTGAATTCGGATTGAAAACCCTGCGCGAGGGAAGTGAAATTATTCATGCTGAAACTACAGGAAAGATAGGTCTTCCATATAAAAAGTATCAAGCCTATTCAACAGCTATCGGTGAACGAAAATTTGTTCGCGATATGCGCTTCGATGGGATGCTTCATGCAGCGCTGAAATTCAGCGATCATCCACGCGCCAAAATTAAATCCATTGATCTTTCGGCTGCAAAAGCCAGTCAGGGAGTGATTGCTGTTTATTCCGCAAAGGATATTCCCGGTGAACGCATGGTTGGTTTAATCTATAAGGATTGGCCAATGATGATTGCTGAAGGGGAGATTACACGCTACATTGGCGATGTTTTAGCTGTAGTGGTTGCTGTTGATGAACAAACTGCACGTGCAGCAACACAACTCATTCGCGTCGATTATGAAGTACTGGAGCCGGTTACCGATGTTTTTGATGCGGTGAGTGATCGTATAAAAGTACATGCTGAGCATTCGAATGTGCTGGAAAATTGTATCGTGCGTCGCGGTGGTGACGTTGATGCAGCATTGGAAGCATCTGCATATACTGCCAGCGGAAAATTTCAAACCCAACGTATCGAGCATGCATTTCTTGAGATGGAAGCAGCTATTGCGCTAACGTCTGAAAACAATGAACTTATATTATATACTCAAGGACAAGGCATATATGTGGATCGAAATCAGATCGCGCCTATGCTCGGTATTGAGAAAACTTGTATACGCGTTGTACTGGTACCAACGGGCGGTGGCTTTGGTGGTAAAGAAGATATGACAGTTCAAGGTCATGTGTCGCTATGCGCCTGGTTGCTGAAACGTCCGGTAATGCTGGCATTATCGCGTGACGAATCCATTCGTATGCATCCTAAGCGCCATCCTGTTTGGATGGATATGAAAATCGGTTGTGATGCAAACGGCATGGTGACTGCTTTGTTTCTTCGGGCGCATGGTGACAGCGGTGCATATGCTTCGGTTGGTACTAAGGTGATGGAACGCGTTGCTGGTCATGCAACGGGTGCCTATCATTTTCCTGTCGTCGATCTGGAAGCACTTACGATCTATACTAACAATATTCCAAGTGGTGCCATGCGTGGATTTGGCGCTAATCAGGTGGCCTTTGCGCTGGAAGGATTAATCGATGAACTCTGTAGTAAAGGGAACTTCGATCGTTGGCAATTCCGTTACGATAATGCCTTAACGGAAGGTAAAATGACCGCTACCGGACAGATTCTTGAAAAGGGTGTTGGCGTGAGAGCAACTTTAGAAGCTGTTAAATCACAGTTTTATTCTGCAAAATATGCAGGTCTGGCCTGTGGTATTAAAAACTCCGGAGTGGGTAATGGTATGGCCGATTTTAGTGATGTTGTGATTGATATTATTTCTGCAGATAAAGTGCACCTTTATCATGGCTGGACTGAGATGGGGCAGGGGGTACAGAATATCGCCATACAAACTTTAGTTGAGGAAACCGGTATTTCGCCCGATATTATTGATGTTTTTGTTGATACCGTTGCAGAAATCACCACGGGCATGACTACTTCCTCGCGCGCTACAGCACTTTTAGGTAATGCAATTATTGATGCTTCCAAAGCCATACGCGAAGATTTAAAAACAATGAGCTTGGCAGAACTTGCTGGTCGCCGCTACAAAGGCCGCTGGGTCTGCGATTGGACAACCAAGCCTGGCGCCGATGTGGAAAAGGTTATCACCCATTTTGCCTATGGCTACGCTACACAATTAGTCATATTAGATGAAGAGGGCAAGGTTGATAAAATTGTTGCCGCACATGATGCCGGTCGGATATTAAATCCTTTGCAATTCGAAGGACAGATCGAAGGAGGCGTTCATATGGGATTGGGATATGCCTTAACTGAGGATTTGCCCATGGAGGGCGGATTTCTTAAGAGTTCACGATTACGCGATTGTGGAGTCCTGCGTGCAACAGAAACTCCGGTTATCGAAGTAATTGGCGTTGAAGAAACAGATCCTTACGGGCCGTATGGTGCAAAAGGTATTGGCGAAATAGGACTTGTTCCTACGGCCGCTGCTGTAGCTAATGCATTATGTATGTTTGATGGCAAGCGCAGAACAGAATTGCCACTTACAAGAAAAAAATAACAGCATATCGCAATACAACGAACAATATTGATCTTATAAATCAGAACTAACACAAATAAACTTAAAATACACGCAGAAACCAGCATAAAAAGACACAAACACCATGACTTCCCCAAACTACATTATCTCACTTATTCTACTCTTATTTACCTTCACTTCCAGCGCACAAGTGGCGGAGGATCCCTCCGATCAACCTGTGCTTTACAAACTCGTTCTTGACGATTTTATGCTTTCAGGTATGGCAGATCAGGGAGTGAGTTTTGGCGTATTGGATTCAACCTGCGAGGCCGTTTTTTATGGTGGTTTTCCTGATAGTGTCAATAAAAAGTATTTTGGTTTTGATGCGAATAACTATATTGATGGAGAAGTGTTCCGTCGCAATTTTGTTGAATCTACTGCAAAAAAAGCCTATTTACCTGCAGAAGCTTATGCAGATAAAGGCTTGATAAATATTCCTAAATCTGAGTATCGAAAATGCTTTTCATCTCCCCGCGATCCTCAAAGCATAGTGCTGACCGAAAAAGGATTTGAAAAATTATTTAAGCTGTATAAAACAGATATTTACTGCGAATTCTCACTTCCATATTTTGTGAATGAGCGCACTGTACTGGTGTTTTTTAATTATCAGGATGGCCTCGATAATAATTTCTCTAATGTGTATTTGTTGGTGAAAAGCGGGAAGGAGTGGACGATTGGGGCGAGACTTAGAGGATGGGGATAATGTGGTAATGTGATAATGTGGTAATGTGATAATGTGGTAATGTGATAATAGGGGGGCGGTGGAAGATTTGTAGATTTGTGCGTTGATGGATGTTTTTAATGATAGGGGCACTGCGAATCCGCATGGTTTCATGCAGTTGAAATTCACTACACAATCCCAATACAATATCAACTATAAAAGCAGGGGTTCCAGATTAAATCCGGAATGACTGATTCCGTGGGGTGTTGACTGTATGTCGAAGTCATAACCAATTGACTAACCAATTAACGCTATAACCATTCTGAACAGACCTTTGCGCGTGCATAATATTGCAGCGTTTTTATTGCATTACTTCCGTTTCTTAAACGAGAAATCCCTTGTAAGATTTAATGCAAATGAATATTGATTGGCTAATTGAGTGCCGTTGTAATACTTGTAAACAGGAAGATCTGCAGAGAGTGATACATGCCACAATGAAGCTATTGAATAAACAATCAATGGGGAGATGAAAATCAGGTACGAACCTGAATGATGAAATACATCACCCTGACGAAAATCATAATCATATCCTGCGTATTCGAAGCGCGTTTGTAACATAGTTCCTAACCTACGCGTGAGATTCGCTTCTAATACCAACGATGAACGCAGTCGATCACCAAAGCGATAAAGATCCTGGTTTTTGAAATTATATTCATATCTGTTGATGAAATATAACGAAAGTCTGTATGGGATTAGATTCTTCTTTAAAAATAATTGCGCTGTAATGCCAAAGGCTTGCGTGGATGGTTGCAAATCAACCGGGAGCTCTACATTGTCAACAAACATAGGATGCAGTCTGAAAGGAAACTTCATTCCAAGTCCTGCAGATAAATCAAAACCACTTGTATCAATATGTAGTAGATTTTTCTTCAACATAAAGACACCGTTCGACAAGCCGTAGCCTTTCAAATAATATCCATTCTCAAACGATTGATCCTTTAAGTAAAAATATCCCAAATCGAGATCCAGCGCCAATCCTTTAATTAAGCCATAGGAAACATTCACACCCTGAAAAATAAAATTTGAGTTTTTAACTACCAGTGGTCGATCAATCCGGGAATCGCCCTGATAATAATGGGCAGAATGCGTATATCGTCCAAAGGTCGTGACTCTCAGCGTGCGCTGCGCAACCAATCCCGCATAAGCGCCCACACCTGCGGGTGAGCCGGCTGAACAGCATTGTGCTTGCACTTCTGTTGAGTTCAACAAAAGGCCAGTAGCTAATGCAACTAAATAAAGTGTTTTACGGAATAACATGGATTACTATGGATTTGGAAAGTTTATCACCGTATTTGTCTTTTACCTCGCAATTGATGGTAAAGAAATCTGAATGACAAACGGTCCATTCAACCACTGAACCTGACCCGAAAATGGTTCCATATTCAGCAGTCCATGTATAAGTCAATTCATCCCCGGCTGCAGTGGCCGTGAGCGTGGTGTTTGCTGCCACTGCAATCAAGGTGTCGCTCGCGGTAAGACTAGTGAATGTCAGCGGAGTTTTGTTGTCGCTGGGCGGATTATCATCATCCGATTTTTTACAGCCAAGCACGGCCAGGCTAATGACAAGGAGAATCAGTAGTGTATTTCGCATGCTCAATGTTTTTTGTAGAATACAAATATACAACACATCAGGCGTGAACCCACACATAGTCCATAGATTTAGTATATTTTAACAAGAAGGTGTAGTTTTATTTGATGTTGTACGAAGATTTTTATGTTTAGAGAGCATGAAAACCAATAAGCGGCAGCATATTATTTTTTACGATATTTGTGAAACAAACCAAAAACGATTACATATGCTTAGAGAGCTTAGCGTTGGAACCCGTATCGATCACGAAAAATATGGCGAGGCCATTATCAGTAAAGTTAAAGCCACCACCTACGAGGTTTTCCTGTTAAGAGGAGGCAGAATGGAATTTTCGAAGACGAACGCAGAAATGGAAGTGCTGGAAGAAGGGCTGCCTGCTGGCGAAGGTTCTGGAAACAATTCAGGTATTGATATCGAAGCCTTGGAGCAAATGATGATTTCGGTCCTGGATAAATTTGGAGCGCTGCAGGATAATGTTCCGTTAGCCGATCGATGGATAGGTGGAAAGATGGTGCTTTACCCCGCTAATCCTGCACTACAGGAAAAGGAAATTCCAATGGAAGCATTTTTTCATAAAATTGTAATGCTGCGCGATCGCCTCAGAGTGCTGGAGCAGAATATAAATAGTAACGAAAAACTTAATGACGAGGAAAAGGTCAATCTTCAACAATATATTACTCGGATCTATGGAAGTCTGACCACTTTTAATATTCTGTTTAGTGAGAAACGACATTACTTTGTTGGAGCCAGTTCTAAGTAGTGCCTGTCCATAAAGTCCGTCTGCGGCGTTATCCTCGTCTTGTCGGGCAGTCGATTACGCCAGTAAACTCCTGCCCGCAAACACTTCGGACGCCTTGTCTCGCCTTAGGCGAGAGAACTTTCTGATCAGTCACTGAGTTTATAGACGGACTCTAAGTGATGACTGTTTGTAACATCCTTCTGATTGTATGTTAATGTATTGTAGGGCAATCAACATCTCGCACGAATTGCATAATATTTTTTTGTGGCGTTAGACATTGAGGCAAGGAGCAGAAATAAGGGTGAAACTGCAATTAATGACTGATATTGAATGTGAATATATTTTTTAGGCTTTCATTTATCCATCGGTGTTTTGCTGTTCGGCAATTGTCTTTTGTAATTCAATCTCTTTGTCTTTCACTTCCTGCAATTCACTTTCTTTATTCTTCAGCGATTGTTGAATAAGCTCATAGGCGTCGGTGCCCGTTTTTCCTTCTCGCTCAAGCGTTTTACGCTCCAGTTCCAGATTTGCAATCTGATCATTGATAAAGGATATACGGGTTTGCATTGTTTGCAGATTTTCCTGAAGGCTGTTCAAATAGTTCGTGCGGTAGTTTTGTTTTAATGAAAGCAGCTGTTCTTTTTTAGCTTCCAGATTAAGGAGTTTTTGCTCCATTGATTCAAGCTTCTCCTGCTGAAGATCAAATTCAGCGATAGCGTTATTGTAGTCTTGCGTTCCGGCTTTACCGTTGGCTTCCATTTCGCGTATTTTAGTTTCCTGCGCGTCTACTTTTTTTGTTCGCTGCCATTCTACAGCGGCCGACATTTCAGGTATCTGATAGTCGATAGCAGCTATATCAAGAAGCACTTTTTCCAGCAGTGCTTTCATATCCTCAGAATTGGTGAGATCATAAACCTGTTTGTCGTAATAGGCCGTGGTGACGGGCA
This sequence comes from Bacteroidales bacterium, assembly GCA_963678485.1. Lineage (GTDB taxonomy): Bacteria > Bacteroidota > Bacteroidia > Bacteroidales > CAIWKO01 > CALGYY01. The sequence goes on along the minus strand of OY782882.1, from coordinate 4,651,852 downwards.
AACTATCGCTCAAGGGTACCATTTCCCTGCTTTTCTTAAGGCGTTTGTTGAAGCGTTGAATCTCTGAATTTGAGAATTCATGCGATTTTATGTAGTCTTCAAAATCTTCAAGATAGACGTCTTCATCAAGAACATTCATTTGGATGTGATTAACCTTAACAAGACGCTCATCTGTAGTTTGTACGATTTTCCAGGGAATGATGAGTCCGTCAGGTTCCAGTGTTGCAGTATAATCGGTGTTGAAATTTAAGGTCTTTACTGTTATGATTTCCTGGCCTTTTTTTTCACCTGGCTGTTTCATGACAAATTGAATACTTGGGATGGTCTTTCCAGCTATTCCGCTTGCCTTATCTACGTAGCTTTTTACTTCTTTTACAAAAGCCGGCATGCGCTCCTTGATGTCTTTATTGTAATCGAGTTCTGAAACAAAGTGCCAGTAATCGCGGGCATTGTATTGCTCTCTGAAATTATCTACCTGATCAACGAAAGATTTACCGGGTTTACCACCGCGCACTCCTGCATGTTTCCCACAGTAAATATAGGCCCAATAGAGCTTGCCATCCTTCCATGAAAAGATTTTATAGATACGATCTACGGTGCCGTCATCGTTGAGTGGCAGAATGCCCTGTTCCGAAGGATATTCATACAGATTTCTATCAACCATGCGTCCATTAATTGTATTGATCCATATGTCGTCATTACTGGAATGGCCTTGACGTTCAGTTCCTTTTTGATAAATAACTACTCCTTCGAATTGTGTAAACTCTTTCAGGTTTTTAGGGACAACGGTAGGCATAGTGTAGCGACCGGCACCGTATGACAGTTGAATAAATTCGATCATCCCTTTTCTGTTTCGTTCCAGATCATCATCATATTGATAGGCATTGTACCAGACGGGGTTTTTCTTAGTAGCTCCACCGGAGATATCCCGATAATATACATCGTAGAAATATCTGAACATTTCCCAGTTACCCATACGAAACACCTTGCCGTTGGGGAAATGCCGCATATCGTATATCTCAGCACCACTAATATCTTTAATCTTGCAATCAAGATCGCGCTCCGAAATTTTCTTCTCATCGGTATATTTCTTTGTGTCGTAACGCTCCAGGATACATTGCTGTATTGCTTCCGGTGTATACCGCGAAAATGGCCGTCGTTTAATATTGAACGAATCAATGGTATTGTTATATATAACTTCCATCCATTCGTAAATTAAATCAAAGTTGTTTGCATCTTTCCATGAACCGGTGCCTTCAATAGGTTTCAGAAGCATAGTGTCGCTAATGGTTTCTTTTCCGGATTTCATCTTTCGATAAATACCAGCGAGTTTGACCTCTACCTGGGCGGAGTCAATTCTAAGGTGAGAATTCTTGGCAAAGAATGGTTTATCGGCTGGGACTTTACGACCGAGTTTTGTGCTATACACCGAATCCACCCAGCGCTTTTCCTCCGAAATGGCGTAGAATTCAATGCATCCTAACATGTATGAGTGCATGTTGGACATTTTATCGGTAGAAATGAATTTGCAATTATCGGCAGTGTAGCCAAGGTTCACGAATAAGGTCAGTAATGTGTTTCCAAGGGTGAGATAATCGAATGCAGTGGTATAGGTACGCAGACCAAAATCCGTTTGTTTATTAGGTCCAATGAACCTTCCGTCGAAGAGGCCAATCAGGTAATTGCTTCCGCAATCGCCCTTCATCATCTTAGATCTTAGCTTGAATATTTCCTTCCATTCATCAATTTTGGGAATGCTATCCTGGGCAAATCCGCGCATGGGTACGGTTGCCATCGTCAAAATGATAATAAGACGGATGATCAGAGTTCGCATTTAATTCACAGATGAACAGCTTGTTAAATTACAAATATACGATTTTTTTAAGAGAATATTATACGTAAAAATTACGGAAAGGTTGTGTTATATGGGGAAAAGATAGGATTTGATTGTGAATATGTTAGCGAGGGAAGGGAGTTAGTCGGGTATGGTGGAAGCTGATAAAGCATGAGGAAGACGGATCAAACCGGATTGTTGAGGAATAATAAACAATCAAATGTGTCAAAACCTTAGAACCAAACGAAGATTTACCACAGTAACAAGAGCGCGGCAAAATTGGTTGTTTATTTCTATTAATTCCACCATTTTTCTTGACAAAAATGGTGGAGCCAAAAGTCAAGTCAAAGCCTGCCTGACTGCGTCACGCAGGCAGGCAAAATGCTATTCCCCCGCTCTCGCCCGCTTGCTTTGACAGGCCCGCGCACACGCCTTGAATATTAGCATTGCATAATTTCAATACTGTAAAAGAACCTTTAAGTACGAATAGTCTTGGTCTTTCACACTTTAAATCACGGATGCTCTAAAAGATTGATAAGTTTAATCAAAATTACAAACAATATATGTAATATGCTTTCATTCAAGATGATTCGCGGCATGCGCTGGCAATGGAAGGTTTTAATACCGATGCTTTCCTATGAATAGTATTCTTACTCCTCAATTTTCCACTTGATTTAGGAAGACGTGTCCTTTGTATTTTCAAGATAGTTGAAGATGCTTATGTCTATTGGGATTGATGCTTTGTATTCTTAACGTTCAGTCAAAAAAAGTGGTTTAAAATATTAGTCAGACGAGGCAACGTATATAAACACAAAGAGGCCATCTTGCGACAGCCTCTTGGAGTAAAAAACTTATATTATTATTGCGGTGGGCGTTCGCCGGCAGCGCCAAAATATTTGTTTTTAAAATAATCGTCGTAATCATCAGCGTAATTACCAACGCGGTTAAACATCGCTGTGGCTTCTTCTTCGCTAAGGCCTTCGAGTTCGCGAATGCCTTTCAGGTAAAGCCATTCTTTGTATTTGGTAAAGCCAACACCATAGAGATTATGGTTAATCTCGAGTACTTCGGTCATGAATACATCGCGTCCGTTTACAGGGATTTCGCAAATAGGAGCCATAATTTGAATGTAGCCATAATCTTCATTTTCAAGTTTCCAGACATCCACCCAAACGCTTGCTGAGCCTTTCTTCAGACTCCATTGACCGGGTTGTTCTCCGCGGCAGCTTGCTGGGTCCACGCCAAGTTTAGTAATGATGGCATCCACCATCTGGTAGTAATTGGTAATGGGTTCCATAAGATTAATTTTAGAGTGAAGAACAAAGATAAAAAAAAGCTGCCAAAATTGGCAGCCTTTTTTTTAGTCATTTATTTTCAGTTCCTTGAATTTGTTCTTGTCCTGTATCACATTAAGAGCCCTCTTATAAACGTCGTCGGTTTCATTATATACTTGCCAGAAAGCTGCGAAATCATAGAGGTTCTGCGCCATACGTGCTTTGAGAAGATTGCTGAGATATTTTTCAGATTTAGCAAATTCTTCGTCGTTCTTTTTTACTCCTTCCTTGTCGGCAAAATCAACAAAGCCCTTCATGAAATCGGGAGTAATCACATATTTGCTACAGAAATCATCAGAGGTAGGATAGGTGGCTTTAATCTTTTCTCTTGCAGTTTCAAGGTATTTTTGAATGTATTCATTGAGAATGCCTTTACGTATTACAGCAGTAAAATACTCTGTATTACGTGTGGTATCGAGAGGAATGAAGATGTCGGGCATGATTCCACCACCGCCATAAACAATACGTTTGTTCGGTGTAAAATATTTAAGAGAGTCGGGGAATTTAATGCTGTCGGGATTCACATACTCGCCATGTTCGTAGCGTTTGGTGAGATCTTCGTAATATTTATCAACACCTTCGGTGTAAGGTTTTTGAACACAACGTCCGGTAGGTGTGTAATAATGCGCGGTGGTAAGACGAATCACCGAACCATCGGGCAGTGTATAGGGGCGTTGTACCAATCCTTTTCCAAAAGTACGGCGACCGATGATGATACCGCGATCCCAGTCCTGAACGGCACCGGCAAGGATTTCACTGGCCGAAGCGCTGCCTTCATTTACGAGGATAACCAGGCGACCTTTTTCGAAGCCTCCTTTATCAGTGGAAACGCTTTGTTGCTTCGGACTAAAATATCCTTCGGTGTAAACTTCAAGTTTGCCGGCCTGTAGGAATTCATCAGCCAAATCAATAGCGGTATTTAAATACCCCCCTGAATTGTTTTGTAGATCGAGGATGAGACTATTCATTCCTAAGCCTTTAAGTTTTTCCATCGATGCTTTGAACTCATCCATAGTTGTTGCCGCGAACTTATTTAGCTTAATATATCCAACACCGGGAGCAGCCATGTAAGCCGCATCAACGCTGTAGATTGGAATTTTATCTCTGACGATGGTAAAGTCGATTAAGCCATTTGCTTTTTTGCGAAAAATAGAAATTGTTACTTCAGAGCCTTTGGTACCGCGGAGTTTGCCAAGTACATATTCGTTGTTGACAAAGCTTCCTGTTGCATTTTCTCCATTAATTTTTACGATTTTGTCGCCCGACATCACTCCAAGTTTTTCTGAAGGTCCACCAGGAATAGGGGTAACAACAATGATGGTATCTTTCACAATTTCGAATTGAACGCCAATACCTTCAAAATTTCCCTGAAGGGGTTCATTCGCTTTTTCCACTTCATCTTTTGACATATAGGTGGAGTGAGGATCGAGTTCCTTGAGCATGGCCGTAATGGCCGCTTCAGTTAATTTCTCCTCATTCACGGTATCAACATAGGCGAAGCGGATAATCTGCAAAGCGGCAGCAAATTTCTGATCAGATTTTTTCGGGTCATGGCCCTGACCAAAACCTGAAAGGGAATTCATCATGATCAGTAAGGTGAAACTCGCCAGCAGAACGGCAAAACGCAAGGATGTGTTTTTCATATTATAAGTTTTGTTGTAAACAAAGGTAGTACAAAGATAAAAAAAAATGAAGGACAGTCGGTATAACGTTGCAGCTACTCGACTAATTGTCATTATTTATCGGTAAAGGCGGGTGCATTAAAATTCTGGCGCTATTCCTTGGTATTTCTAAGTTTGAGGACTAACACTTCATAATATAGCTATTAAGGTTCTCGTCAGTTGCAATGTTCAGTTTTTGGCGAAGCCTGTAGCGTGCTTTTTTTATAGTTTCTTCGGTTTGAATTGTGATGGAAGCGATATCCTTTGTTGAAAGGTTAAGCCGAAGAAAGGCACAGAGTCGGACTTCGTTTTTAGTAAGGGTAGGAAACGTCTTTAATAGATTGCTGAAGAAGTCGCTGTGCAAGTTAAGGAACATGCTTTCGATTTCATTCCAGTTGTCGTTTTCAATTTGATGGGAAAAGGAGTTAAGGATTCCTTGCAGTTCATCCTGTTGCTCTTGCGGAAGGCTGCCAATAGCCTGATTGAACATATACAGAAAGCGTTCGCTTGATTTGCTGAATTTCGTAAGTTGTACAGTTACATTAAGCAATTCCCTGTTTTTGTAATTGAGTTCGGCCTCGGCTTTTTCTTTTTCTTTTTGGATGAGTTCAAGTTCCTTCTCATGAAGTAGCAACATATTTTCAACATGAGTTTGTTGAAGCTTAACCAGACGAACATGAGTTGCAACGCGGGCTAGCAATTCAGCCTGATTAAAAGGTTTTTGAATGTAATCAACTGCACCTGATTGAAACCCTTTTACAATATCGGCCGAATCTGTTTTTCCCGTAAGGAAAATAACAGGAATATTCTTAGTTGCTTCTTCTTGTTTTAATGCAATACAAATCTCATATCCATCGTGGTCGGGCATACCGATGTCAAGTAAAATAAGATCAGGTTTCTTTGATATCGCCAGCGCAATAGCTTGTGTTCCTGAACTTGCCGGAGTGACAATGAAGTCGTGCATTGTCAGCAATTTCCCAAGCATACTCAGGGTTTCAAAGCTGTCGTCAACAATGAGAATACGAGCGTGTTTGCGCGATTCAGTTTTGTTCATTATAAAATCGATTTTGCAATATTTCTGAATGTCAAAAACGAACTATATAAATTCTTAATATCAAAATTTGTTGAATGTATTTCAATGGTCAGTGCCCACTCGGTAAAAATTGGAATGTTGTGTTGTTTTCCGAAGTGTTTTACTTTTTCCGCAAATTGTTCGATATCGTCTTTACTCATTAATTTTTTAATTTCTAGCCATTCCGGGAGCAGGCCAGTATCAATCAGTTCGTGCACTTCCTGAGTGATTACCGTTATTGGTGCTTCCTCAATATGCGCATTTGATTGGGCGGATGGAAGGTACTCCTTCATAATATTCACCAATGCTTCGAATGCAATTGGTTTTCTAAGATGAGCGCAGAATGTATCTTTCATTGAACCTGGAATTTCTTCAAAAGCATAGGCCGTTAAAGCTACCACCGGAATATTTTTCCATTTCGAATTTTCTGCAATTTTCATCATAGTTTGCACGCCGTTCATGATCGGCATATTGATATCAAGTAGAATCAGGTCAGGAGAGAAGGTTTTGAGCAATTCAAGCACTTCCATGCCATTGCGTGCAACACGGATGTTCATGGGAAAGCGTTGTAAAAAGCCTTTCAGTACAAGCAGATTCACTTCGTTATCTTCAGCTAATAGAATGTTGGCTTCCAAGAAATTCGTTTCACTAATAATTTCAATACGATCTTCATCAACTATTTCTTTAAGCGATTTCTCAACATCAGGAAGTACGAATTTAACAGTGGTGCCTTCACCCATTTTACTTTCAATGGAGATGTTCCCATTCATCATTTGCACTAACTTTTTGCTAATCGCTAAACCCAGACCAGCACCGGGATTCCTGCTGTTGTTATTGGTAGTGCTGGCCTGATGGAATGCTTCGAAAACCATTTCCATCTGATCCTCTCTGATACCAATACCACTGTCGATAACGCTAAAGGTAAGATCGGCTTTTTGTTCAGATTCTTTACTTTGAATAATAAGGCTGATATGTCCTTCTTCAGTAAATTTTATGGCATTACCTACCAAATTGAGCAGTATTTGCTTCACTCGCATTGCATCCAAATTGTATAAACAACTTGGTGCAATTTGCAGTTCGTATTTAAAGCAGATATTCTTTTCGAGTAGGGGATAGTGCAATATTTTTTCAACGTCTTTACAAATGGATTCCAGATCTACTGGCTTAGGAATGATTTCAGTTTTACCAGATTCGAAGCGAGATAAATCGAGAATTTCGTTGATTAACGCCAATAAATTTGTACCACTCAGTAAAATACCTTGTATATATTCTTTTTGCAGGCTATCGATATCCGTTCCCTGAAGTAATTCGGCATAACCCATCATAGCGTTCATGGGGGTTCTGATTTCATGGCTAATGTTTGCAAGAAATTCGCTTTTTGCATTACTTGCAGATTCTGCTTTTTTAAGAAGTTCTACTTTAATCTGATTTTCTTCGTCAGCTTCAGCTTTACGTTTTTTAATAGTCCTCCATCGATAAAACAAAAGTATAATTACAAGAACTAATAATATTAGGATGAATGCAATGGATACCAAGCCCATTCGCTCAGCGCGTTCTTCATAACTTTTTTCATTGATAAGATGAGATATGGCATTTTCCTGTTGTTGGATAGCAAATTTTTCTTCATAATAATAAAGTTGCTTCCGCGCCTTCTCGTTGTATATGGCTAGTATCATTCCTTCCCTGACTAGCAAGTAATGCAAGGCTGTTTTATATTCGCCTTTACTGTTGTATATTCTAAACAGATTATCGGCACTTAGCCATTGATAAATATTGATGTTGGATTTATTCGCTACATCATTAGCCCATTGTGCGTAATGCATTGCGGCTAACCAATTTTTTTCCGTGATATATGTTGCGGTGATATTTATTAAAATGAGTGCTTCGTCACGAATAATCCCGCTTTTCTCCGCATGATCAAGTGCTGATTGATAATAAAAATGGGCCATATTAAAATCCATTTTCATTTCCGCATATTTACCGAGCAAGTTCAGGCATTTGATGATAAGTAAGGTGTCCTTAAGCTCGACTGATTTTGCATAGGCACTATAGATATTTCTTCTAAAACGGGTTTCTGCGGTGGCTTTTATTCTTGGAGCATAATCACCAGAAAGGCCTTTGTTTATCAAGCTAGTTCTAATATCTACCGTGCGCATTCCCCAAACTTCCAGAAAAACTGAAGCGTAATGTGATTCTATGGTCGCTTCCGCTTTTTTATCGTTCTGTATGATTGCAAGGTAATTACTGGCTTTTGTGAGTGTTTGTAGGCAAGAGTAATACTCACCCATCGCTCGGTTGAGCTCAGCAATTGAGGCTAGTACGAAAATGAATTTCAGGCTGTCGCCACTAGAATTGTAGTAGGAGAGCGCATTGTAATAGCATCTGGAGGCTTGAAGAAAATCGCCCTGCGTTTTGTAGATATCACCAAGTAGGGTATTAAAAAAGGCGGTTGCTGCGGGCCAATGTAATTTGTTGACACGTTCATAAGCAGGCAACACATTTTTTAATACGGTGTCAGGTGGCAAGTATTTGAGTTGCTCTGTCAACTGGAGATCACGTTTCATTTCGTCGGGCAATGCTTCGCCGGACAATTTTGAGCTACGTATGAAGTGATCACCGTAAATGGTTTGAGCACTTCCGTGATACGCAAGGAAACAAAGGGTCAGAGCAAAAAGCAGGAATTTTAATTTGCGCATATAGAAGTCTATAAAGCAAATATACGACTATTCAGAATGAGAAAAAAAAAGGGCCGCAAATGCAGCCCTTTTTTTTGAAAAATAATGTTGTTTAGTTAACGACGATCTTTCTTACATAGATCTGATCATCGGTAAGCAATCTGACGAAGTACATGCCTTTTACATCAGCGGCAAATTCATATTTCATCTTCATGTTATTAGCTATGAAGGTTTCTGCTGAAATTGCACCAATCACTTTTCCTTCGATGGTGGTAATTTCAATACCCTTCAGATTGGTAACGTTAGCAGCTTCAATAGTGATTTCGCCTTGTGAAGGATCAGGATAAACGGCTATTCCCGGCATTCCTGCATTTTCTCCAATACCTGATGGCTCAGAGATGGTGAGAGGATTGCTCCAGTAATTAACGATACAGCCATTTTCATCTTTCACCTGAATATAATAACCACCGGCGATAAGACCGTTGAAGGTGTTGGCAAACTGCCATGTGCTTCCATTATCAATAGAATACTGCAATGGGCCTGTTCCGCCATAGGCAACGATTGAAATGGTACCATCAGTTCCACCGTAAGTAGTCACATCAGTTGAATCAACACTTGTAATTACGATAGCGGCAGGATCAGAAATCAATAATGGGTTGCTTGCATAAACGCCAACGCAATAGTTTTCATCTCTTACTCTGATGTTATAACTTCCAGCACCAAGAGAGGTGAAAGAGTTAGATGAAGTCCAGGTAACACCGTTGTTGATAGTGTATTCCAGTGCACCAGTTCCACCAGTTGCAGTGATAGTTATGCTTGCATTATGTGCACCAGCACAAAGGTTGTTTACAACAGCAACATTGGTTACAACAATTGCGGCAGGCTCTGTGACAGCTATCGGGTTGGTTGTAAATGCAGTTACGCAGTTGTTTCCATCTTTTACTAATACATTGTAGTTGCCAGCAGGAAGGTTAGTGAAGATATAGGAGGCATGCCAGGTTGCACCACTGTCAACGCTAAATTGCAGTGTGCCTGTTCCACCAATTCCGTAAATTTCAATACCACCGTCGGCACTGCCATGACAAAGAACGTTGGTCACATTTGTGCCAGTAATGATGATAGGATCTGGAGCTGTAAGAACAATTGGGTTGCCGCTATATGCAACAGTACAAAGGTTAGCATCGCGAACCCTGATGTTGTGTGAACCTGCAGCTAAACCTGTGATAACATTCGAAGATGTCCAGGTTGCGCCGTTGTCTGCACTATACTGCAGAGCACCGGTTCCACCAGTTGCTGTAACTGTAATGATACCTGTTAATCCACCGCTGCAGCTTAAGTTAGTTCCAACTGCATTGCTGATAGATACTGTTGATGAAGGTTCAGTAATCACAACAGGATTGCTGGTGTAAGTTACTGTACAGTTGTGAGCATCTTTAACCTTAATGGTGTAACTTCCAGTTCCAAGTCCGGTGAAGGTATTCGAAGCCTGATAGTTTGAGCCATTATCAATGCTGTACTGATAGTTGCTTGTACCACCGGTTGCAGTGATTGTGATTGTTGCATCACTGTTTCCCTGACAAAGCACATTAGTTGAGGTCACTGAAGACACAGCAAGTGCTGCTGCAGGTTGGGTGATTACCACCGGGTTTGATGTATAGGCTATGCTGCAATTGTTTGCATCTTTAACCATTACCGTATAACTACCGGCGATGAGAGTAGTATATGAAGCAGTTGCCTGCCATGTACTTCCATTATTAATACTGTACTGATATGTTCCTGTACCGCCTGTTGCAGTGATGGTGATGCTACCGTCGTTGCCACCGAAACAGTTCACATTGGTTGAAACCAAATTAGAAATGCTGATTGCTGCAACTGGCTGAGAAATAACAACAGGGTTAGAAGTATAAGTGAGTGAGCAGTTGTTTGAATCCTTTACAACCACATTGTAGCTGTTTGCTGCCAGTCCGTTAAATACATTGGAAGTCTGGAAGCTGGTGCCACCATTGATACTGTAGAGTAATGCAGTTGCACCACCATTAGCAGTAATTGTAATTGAACCAGTACTGTTGCCGAAGCAAAGAACGTTTGTTTGTGCAACGTTCGAAATTGCAACTGCTGCAGGCTGTCCTAGAACTAAAGGATTAGAAGCATAAGCAATCTGGCAACTGTTAGCATCTTTAACTAAAATTGTAAACGAAGCTGCTGATAAACCTGTGAAGATGTTGCTGGTCTGCCAGTTCGTTCCATTGTCGATGCTATATTCCAAGGTGCCGGTTCCGCCTGTTGCAGTGATGGTCAGACTTCCATCTGCACCGCCATTACAATTAGGTTGATCCGAAGTAATACCTGTAATGCTTATAACAGCTGGTGCAGAGATAACAACGGGATTTCCGACATAGTTTGCCTGACATCCGCTAGCATCTTTAACAACAACATTGTAGTTTCCAGCGATAAGTCCGGTAAATGATGAACCTAACTGCCAGGTGCTGCCGTTGTTGATGCTGTATTCTAATGTACCAGTACCACCAGTTGCTGAAATGCTGATAGAACCAGTGCTTCCACCGAAGCAACTGTTGTTGGTTGGGGCAACAGTAGTGATTGTAACACCAGCAGCAGGTTGGTTGATAGCAACAGGGTTAGAAGCATAAGCAGTGGTGCAAGCATTGTTGTCTTTTACCTTAACAACGTAATTGTTTGCTGTAAGTCCGGTAAAAATATTGCTTGCCTGCCAGTTGCTTCCGTTGTCAATACTGTATTGTAAACTTCCGGTACCACCGGCAGCGGTAATTGTGATGCTTCCGGTATTTCCACCAAAGCAAACTTCATCAACAGTTGCCACGTTTGAAATAACAACAGCAGAAGGATTTACAATAGAAACAGGATTTGAAGTGTAGGCTAACTCGCAGTTATTGGCATCTTTTACGCGAATGTTGTAGCTGCCTGCATTAAGCGCGGTAAAAGTATTACCTGCCTGCCAATTAGAACCGTTATCATTGCTATATTGCAAAGCTCCGGTACCGCCTGTTGCCGTAACAGTGATGCTGCCATCGGAAAGTCCGTTACAACTCACATTGCTGCTTACAACATTGGTGATGCTAACTGCTGATGCAGGTTGGTTAATTACAACCGGATTAGAAGCATAAGCGATTTCGCAGTTGTTGGCATCTTTAACGCGAACATTGTAGCTAGAAGCTGTAAGTCCGGTGAAGATTCCACTTCCTGATTGCCATGAGCCACCGTTATTGATGCTGTATTGTAATGTACCGGTACCACCCGTTGCCGTAATGGTAATGGTTCCATTGTTTCCACTAATGCAACTTACATCGGTGCTAGCTACATTGGTAATAGAAACGGCAGTTGGAGGTTCGCTTAGCACAACCGGATTGGAAGCGTAAACGGTGATACAGTTATTGGCATCCTTAACCTGAACATTGTAGGTTCCTGCTGTGAGTGCAGAGAATGATCCGCTACCAGCAAACCAGGTGCTTCCATTGTTGATGGAATAGGAGAGAGCTCCATTACCACCAGCGGCAACGATCGAAATCTGACCATTGTTACCACCGAAGCAGCTAATGTTGGTTGGTGTTACAGATGAAATAACGAGAGCTGAAGGCTCAATGATATTCACATTGCCTTCGATAATACAACCGTTTCCATCAGTAACTTTAACAGTATCGCGACCTGCAGTTTGTGCAGAAAGGATAGAATCGGTTACGGAAGAAGGTCTCCATGCAAATGTATAAGGTAAACTTCCGCCTGTAACGTGAGCTACAGCAGAACCGTTGGAGCCACCATTACATAAAACATCTGTTTTGGTAATGTTGAGCGAAAGAGCACTTGGCTGTGTGAGTACGATAGGATTGCTAGCATAAGCTGTGATACATCCAATGGAATCACGGACAGTAATATTATATGTTCCAGCGATAAGTCCGGTGAATGAACCACCATTATTAAAATAGGTAGATCCGCCATCTTTTGAATATCTGTATGGAGGAGTTCCTGCACTTGCGGTAACGGTAATTGAACCATTTGCACCGCCGTTGCAGCTGATGTTAGTATGGGTAACTGTATTGATTACAACAGCAGCGGGAGTTGAAATAATAACTGGGTTAGATGCATAGGTTACGATACAACTATTGGCATCTTTAACTTTTACGTTGTAATTTCCAGCTGCAAGGCTTGTGAACACATTGCCTGCAACCCAACTACCACCATTGTCGATACTATACTGGAGCGAACCAGTACCACCGGCAGCTGTAATTGTGATGGTTCCATCAGAAAGTGCACAAGATGAAACGTCTGTTTTAACAAGATTACTAATAACAATAGCGCTTGGTTCACTAATCACAACCGGATTTGAAGCGTAAGCGATTTCGCAGTTGTTGGCATCTTTTACCTTAACGGTATAAGAGTTAGCAGCTAAACCAGTAAAGTTATTACCTGCCTGCCATGAAGAACCATTGTTGATGCTATACTGCAGTGAGCCAGTTCCGCCAGCAGCTGTAATAGTGATGCTGCCATCGCTGCCAGCATTACAGGATACGTTAGTGCTGCTTACATTGCTGATTGCTATTACCGAAGGTTCAGTAAGAACAACCGGATTGGATAAATAAGCAATTTCGCATGCATTGGCGTCTTTTACTTTAATTGTATATGAAGCAGCAATTAAACCTGTGAAGGTATTACTGGTGCTCCATGAAGAACCATTGTTAATGCTATACTCGAGTGAACCAGTTCCACCGGCAGCAGTAATGGTAATTGAACCATTGGAACCGCCGTTGCAGCTGATGTTCGTACTGCTTACATTACTGATCGCAATAACACTAGGTTCAGTAACAGATATAGGATTGGAAGCATAAGCAATTTCGCAATTGTTTGCATCCTTTACTTTAATAGTATAGTTAGCTGCAGGAAGAGCATTGAACACATTACCAGCTTGCCAGCTTGAACCATTGTTAATGCTATATTGCAATGCACCTGTTCCGCCAGCAGCGGTAATGGTGATTGTACCATTGGATCCGCCGAAGCAGCTTGTACCAACTGTAGCAATGTTTGAAATCGCAACAGCGGCCGGGTCAACAATTACAACAGGGTTTGAAGCATAAGCAACTGTACAAGGGTTAGCATCTTTAACAAGAACAGTATAGCTTCCGCCAATAAGTCCGGTGAAGCTGTTTGATGCTTGCCAGGTAGCGCCGTTATCGATACTATACTGAATAGTGCCTACACCACCAGTGGCAGTCACAGTGATACTGCCATTATTCAAACCGTTACAGCTGATGTTAACCGGAGTAACCGCTGAAATAGCAAGATTGTCAAGTGTGATAGTTGAAGTGGCAACAGAGGTACAGCTATACAGATTAGTTGCCATTGCGGTATAAACATGAGAAGCGGTTGGTTTGGTATAAACCGAATTAGCACTTGATCCGGTATAGGCAACTGTTGCGCCTGCATCGGTGTACAAATCTGTAGTCGGTGACCAGGTAACAGGAACAGGGCTGGCAAATACAAACCCAACATTTGGTCTGCTAGTCGAGGTGGTTGCAGCACCAGGAGCGGAGCAGACGGTTGCGTTATTATCATTACTGTAATAATTTGCTAAATTGGTTGCTGTAGTGGTGCATACAACACCTGCAGAGTTTCCCATAGCTCCACCGCCATCAGCATTATTCTCGCAAGTTTCAATCAGAAGATTGGAAGTGCCATCCCAGATAAAAGGTGTCGTCAAAGTGATGTTCTTTGTGAAAGGAGCCGTGCCGGAAAGAACCAAAGTTGCAGGGGTAAGCACTTCAGTCAACCCCGTTTCGATAGTAGTTGTAAGTACAGTAGAGGCAGTGTTTTTCATTCCTACTGTAAAACCGTTAAAGGTATATGGGCTGGTGAAATTCGCAATATTAAAGCTAATTTGCGAAATTGAAGTTCCATTCGTCATTCCTAGGGCACTTAGTTCAGACGCTGTAAATAATAGTTGCATTTTACTTCCACCAAAATATCCTTTAAATGGAGTCACAGCCGTTGTATTTGAAGTACCATTGCCAATGATACCGCTTCCAGCAAGAGTATTACCACTAACGTTTAGTTGAAGAATGCTATTAGCACAGAGAGTATCAGCCGCTGGTGTAACTGTTATTGCAGGAGGTACAGGGTTCACTGTGATAGATACAGAAGCTGTATTTACACAACCCGCGTTGGCACCACCTGAAGCGTCCGTTGCAACCACGGAATAGGTTGTGGTTGCTGCTGGAGATACAGATTGAGATGCACCCGTCAAGCTTCCAGGATTCCAAACGTAAGTATAATTGGGGTCATTTGTACTTGTTACATTCAAGGTAGATGAGTTGCCAAGGCAAAGCGTGGTTGACGTTGCACTTGCCGTAATGGCAGGGGCAGGAGTAACAGTAGCAATAACAGCAGATCTGGGTGATGAACAAGCTAATTGTCCAGTAAATACCATTTGTGGTCTGCCTTGAGTTCTATTAAATGAACCAGAACCTGTACTTCCAGTGAATGCAAGAAGGTTGGCAGCTGTTTCATTATCTTTAACGTATGACTGGCTACTGTAATTTGTAGTCGCGTCATATTTAATTGTTGCAGAAGCATTGCTTGTATTATTATTACTCCAGCACAAAGAAACAATAATGTTTGAAGAACCATCCCAATTGAAAGGAGTCGATAAAGTATATGTATTAACGCCAACTGTAGGGGTAATGCTTGCAGAAGTATACACTAGAGTTAAACCACCTTTGATGTCGGGAGGAGTAGCAAAATCACTAAGTGCGGTAGTTCCCATTTCTATGTTAAAGCCATTATACGTTCCACCTATTGCTGATAAATTGAGCGCTAATGCTGTAATATTTCCTGCACGAAGACCTGTAGCAAGTAATTCGCTGGCAGTAAATAGAAACTGAGATTTTTCACCGCCATAAGTGCCACTAAATGGGTTGTAAGCGGTAGAAGTAGAGGTTAACGCACCAAGACCACTAGTAACGTTGCCAGAAATATTTGCTTCAGCAGCGGCATAATATGCAGTTGTTGTGTTAATCGCGGGAGTTGTAAAAGTGGTTCCTGTTCCAACCATAGAGCCTCCAGTAAGTGCAGTATACCAATTAATGGTTGTCCCGGCACTGCCTGTAGCGCCCAATGAAACAGTACCATATCCACAGCGTGTCGCAGGTGTAGTGCTTGTAATTGTATTAGCAAACGTAATTTGTACCGGTGTTGAAGTGGCGCTACTTGGACCATTCTGACAAGTTACAATGCATTGGTACCATAATCCATTTATGGTTGGAGTAATTCCATATGTTGCACTTACTGCCCCACTAATATTTGTATAAGTAATTCCATCAGGAGAATCCTGCCATTGGTAAGAAACGCCTGTTCCGACTGTTGGGAATTGTAATGAGAGCATTATGCTTTGTCCATTACAAATTGAATTAGCAGTTGTTACTGTATTGCCAGGGGCAGGTGCAGCACAAGTAAATGAAGGAATACCATTCATCTCATCAGCACCGATATCTGGAGCACTTCCTGTTCCAGTATAGCCTGCTTCACCTTGACGAATATCAGCATCAAAGTCGCTAGTTACTGCAATTGGGCTGGTAACTCGAATTCCACCACTCTCACATTGAGTCGAAATAGTTGTTTGTAAATGGAGATCAAATGGTGAAACTGCGCTTACAAATGGTGGAAGACCAGTTATTGAAGCCGCTTCCCTTGGTGCAACGCGTGTTGTGAAACTTCCAAGTGTTTGATCACTATTCGTTCCATCATAGAAAATGAGATTCTTTGCTCCCGGAGTTCCACAATAATATAAATTGTAGTTACATGAAGCTACAAGGTTTGTAAGACTTGTGGTAGACTTGTAGAATGCAGCAGCCCGTGTACCTGTTGTTACATCAACAGCATTTATAAATATATTATTTCGTAAATCTGTGTTTGTCGGTGTTGTACCTAAATATAAAGCAGCACTTTGATTTGATGCACCTGTTGAAACGTAATTGAGGTAGACAGTATTGTAATAAATATTTGCATTAGTACCACCAGACATTGAAAATCCTCGAACACCAGGAGTGCCTGTACTTCCAGCAGCACGAATATCGTATATAAAATTATTGTAGACATTCAGGTTGGTTCCTCCGGTAAGACTTATACCATAGGCAATACTTGCACCTGTTCCGCTATAATTAATGTCATAAATCTTATTTTTGTATATATTGAAGGTTGTACCAGACGATGTATAGATTCCAATTATATTAGCACCAGTTGCTGAAAGTCCATAAATAGTGTTTCCATAATATGATGCTGTTGAACTTGCACCGGTTGCATATATACCATATCCTGCGGCAGAAGTTGTTGTTAAATTTGTAATTGTAGTGTTAAATATACTAAATGTTGTTTGGTAATTCTGATAAACGCCATAAGCTGCGAGTGCTCCACCACCAATGTTTGATATTGAACTCACACCAGCGCTAATATTTCCTATTTCATTACCATCATCGTATGCCGAGGAAGAACCGTTGAAATAATAGCCATAGTATGCGTCTTTAACGTCATTATTGTAGAATTTATTAAATGAATTAGCTCCTGTTGCAGCTGTTGCTATAGAATTTAAATAAATACCTCTAGAGCTAGTATTGACTTTTGTCATATCAACAACACAGTTTTTAACAGTATTGTTCTTGCAGCCATCTGTTGCAATTCCATTAAAATAAAATCCATATTCGCAATAATTAGTCGCGCCCGTACCAGCATCGCGAATGTCAATTCCATCAAAAGTGAAGTAATCTGAACTGTTCAAGAAAAAAGCGGCATCTAATGCTCCACTTGTTCCTGTAACGTTAAAAATTGGCTTGCTAACTCCGGATTTTTGGAAAACAATTGGATTAGCACTTGTGCCAGTAGCAATAATGTTTTGTGGCCCCTCATTAAAGGTCGCTCCAGAAGCAACATTAAATGTTACACCCCCAGTTCCAACACCACAAAGATTAAGAGCAGTTACAGCAGCGGTAAAAGTCAGATAATTATCCGGACCGCTTCCAGCAGGATCAATAGTCTTTATTCCTGTTAGTGGCAAATAATCAAAAATAGCAACCTGATCGATTCCAATATCTGTCCCCCCATAATCTGATGTAGCAGTGAATTTTACTTTTACCTGATTTGATGTTGTACTCCCTAAATCTACAATTACGGCAGACCATGCAGCATAGACACCAAGTGTTTTTAATGTAGTACCATAGGTTGTCCCACCATCAGTGGATAAATATACATTTAGCACATCAGTGCCGTTAGTATTTATATAATAAAACACCAATCTTTTGGAATTTGGAAATGATGAAAAATCCATTGTTGGGGTAATTAACTCCCCAATCGTTGCACTTGGCGTATCATACGTGTGGAACCGTGCTGCATTCGTGGTGCTTAATGCTCCAGTGGGAGCAAAGGCACCAGAGGCGCTTGTCCATCCGGTAGAAAAATCGTTTCTATGCCATTCAGGATTGCCTGTCTGTGGACAAGACCATGCTGGAGCAAGAGTGCTCGGAATGGTCCATGCTCCATCAAATGTTTCTGTTAAAATGGGTGTCTGGCCGAATGCGCTAATAGCGAATAGCCCAATGCACACCAAAGTAAGGAACTTTTTCATAATTGATGTATTAGTTGTTTTGATTATAAATTTTAGAATTTTAATATTATTAATTAATAAACAATATATAGTATCATTTAATACGTACTAAAACATTACCAAAAAAGAGCATAAAAGTACTAAAAAAATTAAGATTCTGCCTCTTAACAAGGCGTTAATTTTATAAAATAGGTTAAAAAACGCAGAAAATCCCGAGAAAAATGCCTGTTAATTTGGAGTTGGGAATACCTAAATAGAATGAAGATTTTCAGGAATTCAAGCTAAAATGACTAAATTTGTACAATGAGCATTGAACAAAAGATTGAACGTATTCGCATACGCAACAGCCTGTTACTTGGATTAGCAATTGTGGCTTTGATCTGGTTAGTCAAGCTGATTGAATGGGCGTTTTCACTGGATTTATATTACCTCGGTATATATCCTCTTAAATATCAGGGACTTGTTGGGATTATCACTGCACCGCTGGTTCACGCCGATGCCGCTCATGCTGCCGCCAACTCAATACCCCTGTTTGTAACCACGGCAGTTATTTTCTATTTTTATCGGGAAGTAGCCTGGCAGGTATTTTTGTTAATTTGGATTATCACCGGGATTTGGGTGTGGTCATTTGCACGTGAGTCATATCATATTGGTGCAAGCGGCATCGTCTATGGTTATATATCTTTTCTGTTTTTTAGCGGAATTTTCCGTCGCCATCTCCGCTTGATGGCGGTTTCGCTGCTCATGGTGTTTCTCTATGGCGGATTTTTCTGGGGTATTTTTCCTGACTTTTTCCCAAACCGTAATATCTCATGGGAATCACATCTCATGGGAGGAATCGCAGGTCTGGTTATCGCCTTTTTCTTTCGAAAATCAGGTCTTCAACGCGAAGAACATCAGTGGGATGATGATGAAGAAACGGATCTGCCGTGGAATGATCCTCAACAAAATCAATAAGGGACAAGAACTTCTGCGAAAGCAGTGGGTGCTGGTTGAGTACTATAATGATTTTTCGCAATAACGAAAAATCCCGGGACTAATCCGGGATTGTATTACAAGTGGTGTAGATAAAAAACCTTTATTCTCAAAGCACATTAGTTTCTTTCCGACAAATGCTTATCAGTATCCCTTTTAATATCTCTGGATTTGATTGAATCGCGCTTGTCATATGCATGCTTGCCGCGGGCAAGAGCAATCTTTAATTTGGCATAGCCCTTTTCGTTGATAAACATCAGCGTGGGTATGATCGTCAGTCCCTTTTCTTTGGTCTTTACCAAAAGCTTTTTTAACTCTCTGCGACTCAGCAATAGCTTGCGATCCTGCTTAGGATTATGGTTGGAGTAGGTGCCGTAAGTATATTCCGCTATGTGCATATTTACCACCCAAAGCTCGTCACCTTTGAACACACAGAATGCATCAGCAATATTGGCTTTGCTGTCACGTACCGATTTTATCTCAGTTCCCGTAAGAATAATACCTGCCACAAACTCCTCAAGCAAGTAATACTCAAAAGAAGCCCGGCGGTTTTTTATATTAACATTCGATGACAATGGAAGGAAAATTAAAGATGAAATTCACCCTTTAAATTAATAAATTATTAGTAAACTTTTTTAATTAAAAGGTAGTCTTTGGTGGCTTCTTGTACAAGTGCAAATAATAATAATCATAAATGGATTGGTCAGTCACTTTGTAAGTAAGCTGAATGCCTAGTCCTGCGGTGTACATATTGCGTTTTACGCCTTTGTTTATTTCGTCTTTCAATCCAAGAATATTGTATCCGAAATTGGGTTCAAAAGCAAGCGAAACATTCTTTGATAATGGAATGTCAATATTTAAATTAAAAATACCTTTTACATCAATTGCTTGTTCCGCTTTTGTGATGTCGCGTTCAACGTGATCCTTAAAAACAGAAAGATTAGATTTGCATAAATATACTTCGGGTGCTGCGCCAATACCTACGTTAAACTGAACACTCCCGGCTTTAAACATTTTTATACGAAGGATGACAGGAATGTATAATGCGTGGTAACGGCTGATACTGTAATAATCACTACTCGAAAGATAATGATCATAAAGATCCAGGACCGTATCTTGTAGCGTACTGGTTTTATATCCTTTGTTCTGATATAATATCCCTGTTTGAATATAAATACATTTTCCAAGTTGGCGAGTCATGTTTATTCCTAAGGTATAACCGATTCTTGGCTTTTCAATACTATTAAGAAATGCAGAAGTGACGCCATTTTCGCCATCACCGGCAATCATGCGCGCATTATAATCTGCTGCACCGTAAAAACCAAAATCCCAAAAGGTGGTGTCAGAAGGATCAGTCGCATCTTCCTGTGCCGAAAGGGGCAAAACAAATGCGAATGATGCTAATAGTAAGAAGATGTATTTTTTTAGCATATGTAGGTAGTGAGGGTTGATAGGGCAAAGATATAAAATTAATGTATAATGGCGAACGATGACAAAAGATTCAAAAGAAAGGCTGTTTGTCAGCGATAGTGGTTGTTAAAAAGTCTTAAAACATTATTGTATAAATCTCTTTAAGTGATAGATAAGCAGTTATTTACAAAGAATTGTTAATAACACTAAGCTTGTAAACGAGGCTATTTGCTCAGCTTATGTTACTTTTGCACCTTCAAAAAAAAGAACGATCGTATGGAACAATCTGGATTTTTAAAAGGGGGTGAATTTCTTTTACGTGAAGTGGAAGATGTATTTATTCCTGAAGAATTTAACGAAGAACAAAAAATGATCGCTGAGACATGCAGCGATTTTCTGGAAAAGGAAGTATTCCCGAACCTCGAGCGCATTGATGTACATGAGGAAGGTTTGCTACGCGAGTTAATTCGCAAAACAGGCGAAATGGGTTTGCTTGGTGTAAGCATCCCTGAGGAATATGAAGGCTTCGGACAATCTTTTGTTACCAGTATGTTGGTCGCGGCTGAACTCGGCGGCGCATTTTCTTATGCCGTGGCATTTTCGGCTCATACCGGTATTGGTTCTTTACCTATATTATATTATGGTAATGAAGAACAAAAAAGAAAATATCTGCCCAAGCTCGCTTCTGGTGAATTAGCAGCGGCTTACTGTTTGACCGAACCTAATGCAGGATCGGATGCAAATTCTGGTAAAACCAAAGCTGTACTTTCCGACGACGGCAAGCATTATATTCTGAATGGTCAGAAAATGTGGATTACCAATGGTGGCTTTGCAGATGTACTGACTGTATTTGCAAAAATCGATAATGACAAAATTTTAAGTGCATTTATCGTGGAACGCGATTATCCCGGAGTAAGCTTTGGTGCTGAAGAAAAGAAGATGGGAATTAAGGGATCATCGACCACACAAATATTTTTTAACGACTGTAAAGTGCCAGTCGAAAACCTTCTTGGTAAAAGGGGAGAAGGCTTCCGTATCGCACTCAATATTCTGCATATCGGACGTATCAAGTTGGGTGCAAACACTGTTGGTGGCTGCAAACGTGCTTTGTTACATTCAGTTAATTATGCAAACGAACGCAAACAATTTGGTTCATTAATCTCGTCTTTCGGAGCTATAAAATATAAATTGGCAGAACAGGCAATTCGTACCTATGCTAATGAAACCGCTGTATACCGGACATCCCAGTATGTTGACGATACAATCAACAAGCATGTTGCCGAAGGTATGGATAAAGGTAAGGCCTACCTCGAAGCGATTGGTGAATACGCACTGGAAGCTGCAATTCTCAAGGTATTTGGTTCTGAATCTCAGGATTACATTGTTGATGAAGCAGTACAAATCCACGGTGGTATGGGCTTTTCAGCAGAAATGCCGGTCGACCGTTGTTACCGCGACTCCCGCATTAACCGCATTTTTGAAGGTACCAATGAAATCAACCGCCTTGTGGTGGCTGATATGACATTGAAGTATGCTAAAAAAGCCGGTTCGCCCATTTTCGACAATGCAAAGAAAATCTTTGATGATTGTATGGGCGACAAACTTACCTCTGCTTCATCACAGGATTATTATGGATATTATCAGGAACTCATCAGCAATATGAAGAAATCTATTTTGCTGGTTTTGGGTCGCGCTTACGAATCACTTGGAAAATTGTACAGCACCGAGCAGGAAGTAATGATGAGTATGTCGGATATGATTATCCAAACTTATGTTGCTGAATCTATGTTAATGCGTGTTCGTAAACTTGGTGGTATAAAGGGCGAAAACCTGAATTCAATTTATCACGACATTCTTGATTGCTTCATGTACGAAGCTTCAGGAAGAGTGTATAAATATGGTATGGATGCAGTTACTTCAATTTCGGAAGGAACGGAATTCGAAAAATTACGCGCAGGAATTCATAAACTTACTGCCTGCAAGGCATTAAACGTTAAAGAATCCCGTCGCCGTATTGCGGATGTTCTCATCGAAGACAACCGTTACGCTTTCTAAAAATTGACACTATATAATATAATGTATAGAGGTGGCAGTCCGAATGGGCTGCCACTTTTTTTTGAAGCAAAGTCGCGCTCCCAAGAAAAAAGCGAAAATAATGTATCTTCGTATTTCGTTAAGTATTTCAACATTATTCTATGAAGACCTTTTTAACAGCAATATTCAGCATACTTGCACTTTTTATTTTTTCTCAGGTTCAAACTCAACGAGCCGTTGAATCATCTGGCGGCATTGCACCCCAGACAGCTCAGGAGATTGCATGGGTGGATAGTGTGTTTGCAGCATTGACACCCGAGCAGCGAATCGGTCAGCTATTTATGGTCCCGGCGTATAGCAATAAGAGCATGACAGAAAATAAAGGGGTGACCGATCTGATTGATAAATATAATGTAGGCGGTGTGATTTTTTTTCAAGGAGGTCCTTTGCGGCAGGCAGCAATGACCAACACCTGGCAACATCAGGCGAAAACTCCATTATTTATTGCCATCGATGGAGAGTGGGGCTTGGGCATGCGATTGAAAGATAGTACCATTTCATTTCCAAAGCAAATGACGCTTGGCGCCATTCAGGATACCCAACTGATTTATTTAATGGGGAAAGAAATTGCACTTCAGTGTAAACGGATTGGAACCAATATCAATTTTGCACCTGTGGTCGACGTTAACAGCAATCCACGGAATCCCGTAATCAACTATCGCTCGTTTGGAGAAGATCGTGAAAATGTAAGTAGAAAAGGCATTGCCTATATGAAAGGAATGCAGGACCAGGGAGTTATGGCCTCGGCAAAGCATTTTCCCGGGCACGGCGACACTGATAAAGACTCTCATGTTACCCTTCCGGTAATCAATCACAGCAAGGCTTTGCTGGATTCCATCGACCTTTATCCTTTTAAGAAGTTGATTCAGCAAGGGGTGTATTCAGTCATGGTTGCTCATTTATTTGTTCCTGCCCTGGATGATATTCAACGGCCGACAACACTTTCGAATAAAGTGATAACCGGATTATTGAAACAAGAAATGGGTTTCAAGGGCTTGGTCTTTACCGATGCATTAGGGATGGATGGAGTGAGTGCTTCGAATGAACCCGGAGTTATTGAAGTAAAGGCGCTTCAGGCAGGAGTGGATGTTTTGCTTATGTCGGAAGATGTTGCAGTAGCAATTACTGCCATAAAAACTGCCTTGAGTAATGGGAAATTAAAACAGGCTGATCTGGACGAACGCTGTAAAAAGATACTTGCCTTCAAATACAGACTAGGGTTGAATAAGCTGAAAAAGGTTGAAATGAAAGGCCTTTACAAAGACCTTCATAGCTGGAATGCTGAATGGTTGCAGCGCAGTTTGTACGAAGCTTCGGTAACGATAGTCAAGAACGACGGGGATTTGCTGCCGCTTCGTCATCTCGATTCAACCAAAATTGCCTGCATTTCGATGGGGCAGATTACTGATGATAAGGCTTTTCAATTAATGATGGAGCACTATGCGCCAGTGAGCTTTTTCAAATTACAGTCAAATTGCTCCGAAATGGAGTACGACGAAATGATTGCTTCGATGAATCCTTATGATATGGTAATTATAGGATTACATAGTAGTTCTAACAGTGTTTCTGGTAATTACGGCATCAATACACAAATGATTAAGCTGGTAAAAGACTTGTCGCAGAAGAAGAAAGTAGTGCTTGACTTATTTGCCAATCCATACGCTTTAGCGTCTTTCGGAGATATGACCAAGATTCCGGCAATCGTAGTTTCCTATCAGGATCACCCATATGCGCAGGAATCGGGAGCCGAGGCAATTTTCGGAGGAATTGCGGCCACAGGAAAACTTCCTGTGAGCGCCTGCGGTCAGTTCCCTTTGAACACCGGCATAGTTACCACGAAGACCCGATTAAAATACACCGTTCCTGAAGACGCTGGTTATAGCAGTGAGTCCTTCTCTAAAGTGGATTCCATTGCGCTAAAAGGAATTGCCGATTCCGTTTACCCCGGATGCCAGATACTTATTGCTGTTAAAGGGAAAGTCATTTATCAGAAATCCTTCGGTTATCATACTTATAAAAAAGATCATCCTGTTAAAAACAGCGATATTTATGATTTGGCTTCCGTAACAAAAATAGCTGCGACCACAATTTCCATCATGCGGCTCTACGAGGAGGGAAGGATAAAACTTGATGAAGCATTGGTGAAATACTTGCCAGAACTGGATAGTACGAATAAGGAGAACATTATTATCAGGCAGTTATTGACGCATCAGGCACGACTGAAACCCTTCATTCCATTTTATAAAAAGCTTGTATTCAAAGGTACTCCTGATTCAAACGTATTCAGAACAGAGAAATCAACGGTCTTTCCTTATAGGGTTGCCGAGAATCTTTACATCCGCTGGGATTATCCCGATACCTTATTTCAAGCAATCATAAATTCGGATCTTCGCGAAAGCGATAAATATAAATACTCTGATCTGGGATTTTATTTTTTAAAGCAAATCATTGAACGAACGACTAATGAGACCATCGACGCCTATGTTATGGAGAATTTCTATAAACCATTAGGATTGACTACGATGTGTTATCAGCCTCGAAATTATATTGATCTTGAGCGGATTGTGCCTTCAGAAAAGGACACAGCCTTTCGTATGCAGGTCTTACAGGGTGATGTAAATGATCCGGGAGCCGCTATATGTGGCGGTGTTCAGGGACATGCAGGATTGTTTTCAAATTCCAATGATCTGGCAATACTGTTACAAATGCTGATTCAGGGTGGGGAGTATGGTGGCCAGCGTTATTATGCAAAGTCAACAGTGGATGAGTTTACCAGTTATCAGTACAAAAACAATCGCCGTGGTTTGGGTTTCGATAAACCCATGCCCGACCGTGATGGAGGACCCACGTGTAAAGCTGTATCCGACGAAAGTTTTGGCCACTCTGGTTTTACTGGGACTTATGTTTGGGCAGATCCTCGTTACGAAATCGTATATGTTTTTCTTTCGAACCGCACTTATCCTTATTCGGAGAATAACAAACTGCTCGAATCAGGTATACGTACTGATATTCAGAGCATTATTTATTCGATCGTTAAACCTTAAGGCGGCATAATAGCAGGTGCAATGTTGTAAGTCCAAGAATTAATGGTACTTAAGAGCATTGAACATATATGGGAATGAAATATGTCCTAGCTGCTGCTTATACCTTATTATATTATAGCTTCATTCTGGAAATAGGAGCGAGTTAGCAAAAAGCAAAATACTACTGTTGCGAAATCCGTATTACTATTAATTATCAAGCTGTTAGCAAGTAACTCGTACAGATGTGACTTATTACTGATCTGTATGGATAGGGAATATCTATTTCGATATCAATGTCTTAGAATGATTTATTCCCGACTTAAGCATGCAAGGATAGCCAATTTTCCTTTGACTGATATCACAACAAGAAATAGAGGATTCAGGGAAAATTACACAAATGTGTAATCATACAAATGTAACAATAGATTACAAATGTAACAAATAATAATGATTACATATGTAATGCGTAAAAATTACAGACGTAAACAATGCTATTATAAAGTTGTAATACAAGCATATAAGAATATAAGATACAATTGTAACATTCAAATCATTTGGTTAATATGTGAATTTTAGTAATTAACTAATGTCACTAAACAATAAATACTGAAATTGATTAATTAAATGTGCTATATCATCTTTTTATCAAGCATTTATGTGTTGTTATAGCAAGCATTACTTCATATTAACTGGAATTTATGCTATTAAAGTATTACTCCGGGCATATCATCGATATACTTGATTTATAGCACTATAAATTCGATTCAAAATTATTTATGTATTTAGCAAAATGAACGTGAATTGTTACAAAAATAAATTTTAACATGTTACATTATTAACCATAATATTTGTTACTTTTGTGATGTGAAATATTAATATTGTAACTTATGGTTGACAGAATTCAATTGATATTAAAGGTTCAGAACCTGACTGCCTCAAGATTTGCCGATGAGATCGGTGTGCAGCGTTCCAGCATTTCACATATTTTGTCAGGGCGGAATATGCCCTCACTTGATTTGATTACAAAAATTCTTAAACGATTTCCGGAGATCGATTCGGAATGGTTATTAAACGGAAAAGGCAGTATGATGAAGAATCAACTTCCGGATTTATTCAATATGGCTGATAATCAGCAAGAAACCCCTGTGCTTGTTCCTGAAAATCCGCTCAATTTAGACATGGAAATTGAGCAAAAACCTATATTATCATTTGATAGACAGATTGTTGAAGAGAAAACTGAACAACCGGAAGCGACTGAGAATCGAATATATCAGCCTGAATTGGATATCCGACCAGAAATTCAAAAGGAAATTCCATTAAAGTCAGAAAAACCCGCGACTTCAAACAACGGAACATCGATTGAAAAGATCGTAATCTTTTACAGTAATAAGACTTTTAGAGAATATTATCCAGAGAAGGAATAGTCAGCGAGGATAAAAAAAAGGCTCACTAACAAAATTGAATTAGAAGCGGTCGCTTTTTGCAAAAAAGAAATCGCATTC
Organism: Bacteroidales bacterium; assembly: GCA_963678485.1. Taxonomy (GTDB): domain Bacteria; phylum Bacteroidota; class Bacteroidia; order Bacteroidales; family CAIWKO01; genus CALGYY01. The sequence goes on along the minus strand of OY782882.1, from coordinate 4,624,653 downwards.
ACGATCGGCATTTTCATCTGAATCGGAACCATGAACAGCATTTGCTCTAAGTGAAGTTCCAAATAAAAATCTTAGGGTACCATCTTCAGCATCGGAAGGATTGGTTGCACCAATAAGTTTTCGATAGTCCTGCACTGCATTTTCCTTTTCAATAATACCGACCACTACCGGACCTGAGGTCATAAACTCTACTAAATCGCTGTAAAACGGACGTTCAGCATGCACTTCATAAAAACGTTTTGCTTGGTCAGCTGTCATATGAATAGTGCGCAAGGCAGAAATTCTGAATCCCGCTTGAGTAATACGCGCCAAAATCAATCCAGTGTAATTCTTCCTAAATGCTACGGGCTTAATGATTGTGAAGGTTTTATTTCCAGCCATGGCGATTTAATTTTAGTTTATATGGCCAATTTCTTAATACAAGAAACAGCCCTATAAAAATAATATATTTGAAGCCTTTGTCAAGTGTTTTAAGTAAAATTTTAATTTTGTATTTCATTTACACAATTCCAGTGAAAAACGAGGTGGTCAGCAAAATCCGGCAAGCGCTGTCGGGCGCACGTGAAGTTAGCATACTTACACATACGAATCCCGACGGTGATGCGATCGGATCAGCGTTAGCATTGTATCATTTCCTTAGAGCCAAGGGCATTAACGCTCATGTGCTTTTACCATCGATGTATCCTGATTTTCTTGCCTGGATGCCAGAAGTGGCTAATAGCGTGATTTTCGAAGATGACGAAGAACTGTGTGGTCGTTATTTGTCTGAATCCGATATGGTCTTTTGTGTTGATTTCAACTCACCCGACCGTCTTGACGGCATGGAAAAAATGCTGGAACTCAGCAAAGCCACAACAGTACTGATTGATCACCATGTTGATCGTGGACATTTTTGTGATCTGGCGTATAAAAGCATCCATGTTTCATCCACCGCTGAATTAATCTATCGCTTTATTGAAGAGCTTGGCGAGCAGGCACAGGTTGATGCAACGATGGCGACTTGCCTATACGTTGGCATAATGACCGATACTGGATCTTTTAGTTATGCATGTAACTCATCTGATACCTTTCGTGTTGTTTCGGCTTTAATGGCACTTGGCGTGGATGCTGAGCATATACACCGCATGGTTTACGATACTTACTCCGAAGAACGTTTGCGGCTGTTGGGTTTTTGTCTGAGCGATAAACTTATGGTGATGCCCGAATTCGGAACCGCCTATATTGCTTTAAGTCAGAAGGAACTTGAACGCTTCCACTACAAAAATGGAGATACCGAAGGAGTGGTGAATTATACCCTTGGTATTAAAGGAATCGTGTTTGGCGCCTTGATTACCGAGCGAAAGGATCGTATCAAGATTTCGCTTCGCTCAAAAGGTAATTTTGACGTGAATAGGATAGCCGTTGAGCATTTCAACGGAGGCGGACATAAAAATGCTTCCGGTGGCGATCTTTATTGCAGTTTCGATGAGGCAGTCAAACTATTTCGCAGCATCATTCCAATGTATGGCGTTGAATTAAAAAAAGCAAAAGAATAACAAGTCATCGTTAGCTACGTTGTATAAATCCTAGATAAACCTAAGTCATGCTGAAGAGTGTTTCTTCCCATAAGCCCGCAATGCGCAAATCTCTTGGCATTGCCTTACTGATCCTCGCAAGTGTATTCTTTTTCTCTGCCTGTGGCAATGATGAGCCCGCGAAAACACAGGTCGATCCTGAAGCCTACAAAGATCCTTTGGTTAAAGTCAATAAAGAATTGGTAAAGAAGGAAAATGCTGAAATCGATTCCTACATTGCCCGATACCAATGGAATATGCAGAAATCGGGGACGGGACTGCGTTACCTTATTTATGAAAAAGGCTCTGGCACCAAGGCTGACACAGGCATGCGCGTTGAAATCCGTTTTAAGGTAAACCTCATTAACGGACAAGTAGTGTATGATTCAAAAACTGACGGAATGAAAACTTTTGTGCTGGGAAAAGCAGAAGTTGAAAGCGGCTTGGAAGAAGGAATCATGCTGATGAAAGCCGGGGACAAGGCAAAACTCATTATCCCGTCGCATCTAGCCTACGGTCTGCTCGGCGATGAAAACAAAATTCCGAAAAGGGCCACCCTTGTTTACGATGTGGAATTGGTGTCGGTTTATCGTTAAAAGATATCACAGATAAAAATTGTAATGCGTTTATTCAAAGTTGAACTCAACGAGGCTGAAAAACGCACATTTCGCCTGCATATGGTGTATTCCGTTATCGAAGGAATCATCCTTGGCGTACTTGCATTAAATGAATTTGTCTTCCTGAAAAGTCTTAAAGGCAGCAATGTCCAGGTAGGACTGCTATTTCAGGCCAGCGTTTTCGTACTTGTGTTTTCCATCTTTCTTAATGAATGGGTAAATCGGGTCAAGAATAAGCAGCGCTTTGTCTTGCTGACAGCCATTTTTACCCGGCTTCCATTGGTCTTGCTGGTCTTTTTCCCTGCAGGAATCGGAACGATACCGGGAAGCGAAACATGGCATTACTTGTTTCTGGGAATATTTTTGCTGTACTATTTTGCCAACCCGATTATTTATCCAGTAATCAATCTGTTTCTGAAATCTAACTATACGCACAAAAATTTCAGCGTATTATATAGCTATTCCACAACGCTCAACAAGATAGTGATGCTTGTGGTTACCTTTCTCTACGGCTTGTTGCTCGACTACAACGATCAATCGTATCGCTACGTATTTCCAGTAATGGGCGTGCTGGCCATACTTTCTGTGTTCACGTTTACACGGATTCGCTATCGCACACCTGATGTTGTGTTGGAGCATACATCCATCAGTAAAAGCATTGGCAACACCTGGCGAAAAATGCGAGCGATATTAAAAGGCAATAGCTCGTTCCGCGATTTTGAATCCTCGTTTATGTTTTACGGCTTTGCATTCATGGGAACCGTTTCCGTCATCACAATTTTTTATCAAACCGGATTAGGCCTGAACTATTCAAGTGTTGCCTTCTATAAAAATTCTTATAATTTAGTGGCCATTGCCTTGCTGCCCTTTATGGGGCGATTGATGGGAAGGATAGAACCACGTAAGTTTGCAGCAATCACCTTCGGTTCTTTATTGTTTTACCTCGTTTTTACCATGTTTACTGAATACTTCCCATGGAAAGTAACCATAAGCGGTATTCAGGTATATTATTGCCTTTTTGTATCTATGCTTTTTAATGGTGTATTTGCAGCAACCATGTCATTGTTGTGGAGTATAGGTTCGTCGTATTTTTGTAAGAAGGAGGAAGCTTCCGATTATCAGGCAATTCACCTTACTTTCACGGGAGTACGTTCGTTTTTCGCTCCATTACTTGGAGTATGGGCATATGAAATACTAGGGTTCACTGGAACCTTCTCCTTAGGGATAGTGTTGTTAGCGGTGGCAGTTTGGATCAGCCTTCGAAAGCCGCAAGGAGCAGTAGATTAATTAACTTCTTCCATCATTTGCAAAGCCTCGGTGAAATCCATCGCTGGAACCTGAGCGCAAGTTTTTACAGGCTTAACATATTTGGTTGTATCAAAATCGACCGGCATTCCGATTTCATTGTTATTTACACCAAACTGTTTTTTGTGTTTATTGCGCTTCTGGTAGCCTTTGTTCAGCGAATAGTAGAACACTGCTGAATCGAGTCCGCACATCATATTCGGCAGGGCACGTTGCCATATCGATTTTGTGCTGTAAATATTTTCCTGCAATTGGTTTGCAGAATTCAGTAATACTTCCGGGCTAAAATTCTTTGGCTGAATTATAACTTTGGTGGCATCGTACTTACTCCAATCATCAGTAAGAATGCGGCCTTCAGACCTTAATCGCTCAAAAACAGGGGTGCCTGGATATGGGGTTACAATGCAGGACTGGAAGAAGGCTGTTTTTGATTTTGTGAGGAATTCATTTGCTGCATCAAACACTTCTTCGGTGTCATTATCGAGACCGAAAATGAGTGATGCCATAGTAAGAATATTATTATCCTGCAAACGCCTGATGGCATCCACATTTTCCTGAATAGATTTTAATGATTTACGGTAACGGTTCAACCCGGAATCAGTCATGGATTCAAATCCAATGAGTAAGGCCTTGCAGCCCGATTGATCAGCCAGTTTCATTAATTCCTTATCCTTGGAAACATTGATGGAGGCTTGTCCCACCCAACGTTTTTTCAATGGAATCAGGTTTTTGAAAAGTTCCTTGGCAAATTCTTTACTTCCGGTAATATTATCATCGAGAAAGAACAGATAATTTTGTTCGCAGGATTCTGCTTCCTCAATAATGTGCTTCATGGATTTGTGACGTTGCTTGGTTCCAAAAAAGCGGGAAACAGTACAAAAGTCGCAATTGTAGGGACATCCACGAGTTGTTTCAATAGGAGCAACGGCAAATTTTCCGGATTTGCAGCGGATAAGATCGCGGCGTGGTGAGGATATTTGCTGGAGATCAGGAAGTACAGAATGTTTGTAATAAGGGCGCAGTTTATTTTGCTTGATATCATTCAATACTTGCTCCCAAAGGCCACCCTCAGCTTCGCCAATCACAACGGCATCGCCATATAATATGGCTTCTTGCGGAAGGCAAGTGGCATGAATTCCTCCAAACACAACAGTTACATTACGTTTCTTGAATTCATTCGCTATTTCGTAGCCACGGTAGCAGGTTTGAGTCATGATTGTAATACCAACCACATCATAATTTCCATCATAATTGAGGATATCCCCATACACTTCTTCGCAGATTTCCACTTCATGTTCAGGGGGTGTCATACCAGCGATTAATGATAATGTCAGCTGTGGAATATCCATAGTATGGTGCCGCATTTCATTTTTCGGGCATGGTGCTACCAATAAAATTTTCATAAGCAATCTTTCCGTTTACATCAACATCAGGCAAACAAACTGCTAGATGTTGTTTCTCTTGCAGCGATTTTGGATGGTGTTAACCTGGGGGAGCCGGAGCACTGAGCAGGTCCGGACCTCAATAATTTCAGCAAAGATAGGCATTTGAGTTGGAAACACCAAAAAAAAAGCCCTGCAGACAAGGCAGGGCGTTGAAATTTGTAAATTATCTTTAGAAAGAACCTCTGAGTGTAAGCATTACATTTCTTCCGGGAGCACTGATACCGGAGGCATAATTGCGATAATGCAGGTCGAGAATGTTCTCTACTCCAGCCTGAATTTGCAAATATTTATTTATAGAAACGCTTGTGCGTAAGTTGAGTGTCCACCATGATGGCATGCCGATATAATCACCGTTTTCGTCAACCGGACAAACCTGAATATTGTCTTCGCTGTCGGGACGGTAATCTTTGAGCGCTTTCTTGCCATTAAAACGAACATAAACATCACCTTTGAAACGCTTGATTTCTGTGTTGATGCCAGCAATTCCGTAAACCGGCGGGATGTGATCCAAAGGAACACCGTCAAAATCGCGTCCGTAGGTGTAGGTTATGCTGCCATGTGCACCAAGCCAAGAAGTTATCTGTGCTGAAATATCTCCCTGAACTCCGCATTTGTAAGCCTCATCGCCGTTTTGATAGGCCATGGAAGCGACCATTGTTCCATTCCATAGGATCGAATCAGATCCATTGTAGGCATACGGCGACATCAGAACAGGGTTGATGATATAAGTGTAGAAGCCTGTAGCCTGAAGGCTTAGTTTTTTTACGAAAGTCTTACCCAGCGTGAGTTCTGCATTATATACATATTCCGGTTTAAGATCGGGATTTGGAACGATGACCACGCTGCCCGGTTTTGAATCATTGAATTTAAACGCATCATCCGTATTCGGTGCCCTGAAGCCGGAGGCAAAGTTGGTGGCAATGCGCCAATCGTGTCCAGGTAAGTAAACTAAACCCAATGAGCCATTTACCGCCAGATTAGCAATGGTGTTCACTTTGTCGATAGGTGGTTCCTGTATTAGCACAAACATGGTATCGGAGTATGCTGCTTTTAAAGATACATAGCTCAAACGAACACCTTGCGAGAAAATCAGTTTCGGATTAATCTCCCAGTTGTGTGAAAGGTAGCCAGCCGCTGAATACTGCGTCACACCTGCATCCGGGTAACGGCTAACCATATTATATGTTCTTTCATCGGTAATTACATCCTGATAATAGGCTTTGGAAATTACCTTGTTGTATAATCCTTCAACACCATAACGCAATTCGCTTTTTTTGCAAAGTTGTTTCATGAAATCTGCGTTGATAGAACCCATATGCACCTGGTCATCATTAACACCGCGCTTTTTTGTAGTAGGATTGCCTGATCCATCAAAATTGCGACTTACGCGCTCTTCGTAGGAATACTGGTATGCTGCGATGATTGACGCATTATCGTACATTCCTTTATCGGCGTGCAACTCGGTGTGTAATGCAGCCAGATAGCGGGTTTGCGGGCCATAGTACCATTCTGCATATTTGGGCTTCCCACTTTTCAATTCACATAAACGGTCGTATCGTGGAATATTACTGCTGTTCGACATTTGCAGATTGAGTGTGAATTTCACCTTGTCGGAAGGCTGATATAAGAATTTTTGAAGTAAATCGTACTGACTGTAAGCAGTGAACTTTTGAATATTTTCATTATCATTTGTAACAATAGAATCAACACCATCAATGGTTTCGACATACCACAGACGTTTTCCCCAATCGCCATATTTATTACCATAAGCGGCACCTTTTCTCATATCACCAAAGTCCTTATATGTGAATGCAGTGAATGAACCAAATTTTTTCCAGCCCAGATTAAGATTGAAACCGCCAGTTTTTTCCTGATTGGCGCTTGAGTATCGCACGAAAGCATTACCATGAATATTAGCCTTTCCATTCGTTGAAAGGGTAGGGTTCATAGTAATGAAATGCATTACTCCGCCAAGTGCATCACTGCCATAGATTACCGATCCAGGCCCATAAACGATTTCTGCTTTTTCAATAGAATTAGGATCAATAGTAATGATACTTTGCAGATGCCCGGCGCGATAAATGGTGTTGTTCATGCGGATACCATCAACAACAATGAGCAGTCGGTTTGCCTCAAAGCCACGAATGACGGGACTTCCGCCTCCCATCTGACTTGATTGAACGAATGCCTTGCCAGTATTTTGCAAAAGCTCAGCACTATTTTGCGGATTTTGAAAACTAATTTCTTTTTGTGGAATGATTTCGATGCGACTCGCAATGTCGCGTTGTTTTTCTTCCACTTTATTGGCAGAAAGTACAAATTCATCCAGCTTGATTACTGCATCCGTCAAGTATACTCTGCCCTTATTGTCAACTAATTCTTGTTTTGTCAGCCGTACTTCCTGATACGAGAGGTGACGAATGCTTAATGTATCACTTGACTTCACCAAAGAAATATCTGCTTTTCCTTTGGCATCGGTGGTTACAGAAAATGGAGTGTTCTTCACAAAAATAGCTACACCAGAAATGGGCTGAAGCTGGCTCTTATCAAGCACTTCAATAGTTTGGGCCTGTGCTTTTGCAACAAAGACGAATAATATTAATAAGGTTAATAATTTAGACTGAAATGAATATGATTTTTTTCTCTTTGGTTTAATTATGTTTTTTGAACATGAATTTTTCATTGTTACGCGTGGTTTTTATCCTTTAAGGAGTTAATAATAAATAACAAATTCGTGTGATGCTTCCTTTACTCAGGAGTACATAGCAATGTTTCCTTGCTAAAAGATATCATTTTGAACTTGTTTCAGTATCCCCGGGAATTCAGGAGATGCTGAAACAAGCCAAAATGACTTACAAATTGGAAGCGATTACGTTAAGCTGAAACTGCTAGCGTATCTATTCAATAACCAATCGGGTGCAAAAACGATGATTCATTCCCGTCAGACTTACCGCATAGATGCCTTTTGAAAGCTCGCTAATATCGATAAGTTGTTTAGTAGCTGTTGCAGGAATATCTTCTGTAAGTACGAGCTGACCGGTGAGATTGGTAATTTCAAGCACAAGCTTTTCCTGGATGGCAGCGCTTAAGCTGAGATTCAGTGTTGACTGTGCCGGATTGGGGAATATAGAGAAGGAAGCTGCGGATTCATTTTCCTCAGTTCCAACTACGGTTGCAGTATAAGTAGCTTCCCAGCCTAATCCCTGATTAGTTGCATCACTGGCAAAGGTCACCAGCATGCTACCACCAGTTGAAGTAAGAGTAGGGGGAACCGTTGTTCCTGACCAGGTACCCAACAATGGGGCAGATGTCGTACTACCATCATAAACACTCACAACATCCTTATTCAGCTCTGTGCTGAATTGAGTGAAGCTAAGCGTAATTTCGCTTGCGCCGGCAGGTTGAATCAGCCAATCGCAATCTGTATTATTCCAGTAGTAAGAATAGCTGCTTCCATCACCAAAGCTTCTGGTTTTGTCGGTGTACACCTTAGTTCCCGTACAATAGTAACCATCATATGGAATGATACCTACAACGATATCCTGACCATCAGGAAATTCACTTATATTTTCCAGATCAAAATAGCCATTGTTTGAACCACCCCAGCCCCAATTCATATTAAAATGAGTGGTGTCCTGGTAACCATCACATACCCATGCGTGGCCGCCTTCACCGCCTGAACCGGAATAGAGAATTGGTTTTCCATCATCGAGGTTTTCCATGATAATTTTTCTCCAGTCATATGCAGTATATTGCGAACGCTCTAAGGTTTGCGCTGTTGAACGATAATGAAAATAATTTTTCAGAGCATCAACAGCCATAGGTGTAAAGGAACCGGAAGAGACAGGAGAATAGTTCATATCTACAGAAACTCCGCAATTATAAATCAATTCCGAAATGGCAAATTTGCTGGCTGAATTGGCATAGTTGGTCATATCTGTCCAATCATAAACTGACTGTGAAAAGTCAACAGCAAGTGTTCCATAAAATGGGTGTTCATAAGAATGCGAACCCATCCCTTGTGCCGGATAATTCCAATACTTCATGATTTGCGCCATGGCTGTAGCAACACAACCTGTAACGCAATGACCGGCAGGGCCAGAAGCATGAGCCGGGCAATAGTAATTGTAATTTGCACCTTGATCCCATCGGGTTGTGCAGAGCGGAGCAACGCTCTTGGTTTCACCTTTGGCATCATCAGCAACGGGCTGAGCGTATTTGGTCCAAACAGAAGCAACAGCTTCAGTTTGCTGGCGGTTCTCATTCCTACATTTCTGAATGACCTGCACATAACGCTGCATCCAGTCGCTAAACGCGGGTGCCTGGTTTTCTGCCTGATAACTACCTTCGAATGAATATCCAAGAATAGGATTAATAGCATCTTCTGCAGCAACGATTATAAAACCAGCCGGAGCTATATCGAATACATAGTAAAGTGGTTGCTGTTGATCGGTAAGGGTATAGGTCTTAATGATAGAAGATTGGCCACATCCAGGGACTTTCATCTGTCGGGCATGGGAATTCCAGAAATTCAGACCCGTAGCAGCTGCAACGGATTGAGGTACATCGGCAGCGCGAAGGCTGAATCCTGCTATCAGAAGACAAATGAAAAAAACTAATTTTTTTGACATATAGTAAACTTAATAATCGTTATTTTTTTGTGTGTAAGCTGTGTATCAATGCCATCAGCTGGCATTTAAATTAACCCACTAGATTGGTATCTGGCGGAGGAGTGAGGACTTCAATAAAGACCCATGCGATATTTCCTTGAGTTGAGGATTCCTGAATACTAACTTGCGGATCGATTGCAAAATGCGATGAAGATTCTTGCAATGCCTCATGAATAATGAATTGTAGCAGATGCTGTGTTTTTTGCTGAGCGCTTTTATCGGTAGTTCTGCAATGGTCTATTAATTTTCCAAGATTGGCAAAGAGGGTTTCTTCCTGAGTGTCGTTAATGCAATGATAAACAATAAAGCCATTGTCGTTAGAGGTACGAACTACATCGTACATTTTCCCATTAAAACGGAATTCATGGCCTTCAACCCAGTCGATACCGGCGGTACCAGACTCCACATCGGCGGCCAAAAAGCGCAATGTGGTCAGCTGTGAATCAGGAATACCGGCTTTAATCTTCCGTTTTACTTCTTTTTTTATCCCAAACTTTACGGATTCAAAAACGAGATAAGCCCCGCAAACATTGAAAATTAATGCGGCAACCATGATCATCGAAGCAATTTTGCGGAACATAGCCGCAAATGTAAGAAATTACAAGGGTGTTTGTTCACTTTTGGAGCAAAAAAAAACCCGCCATTCGGCGGGTTTAGTGTTGAATAAAGGAATTAGATCAATCCCTGTGCGAGCATAGCATCGGCAACTTTCACGAAACCACCAATGTTTGCACCGTTTACATAATTGATATAGCCTTCTTTATCTTTACCATACTTTTCACAGGTCTTATGAATTTCGATCATAATATTGTGAAGGCGGGTATCTACTTCTTCGCGGGTCCAGCTTAAGCGCAGACTGTTCTGGCTCATTTCGAGACCTGAAGTGGCAACACCACCAGCATTGGCTGCTTTTCCCGGTCCAAAGAGAATCTTCTTCTCGATGAAATATTCAACAGCATCAGGAGTTGATGGCATGTTTGCACCTTCAGAAACGCAGATACATCCGTTGGCGATCAATTTCTTAGCATCGTCACCATTGAGTTCGTTCTGTGTTGCACTTGGGAGAGCGATATCGCATTTAACACCCCAAGGGGTTTTTCCAGGAACGAATTCGCAACCATATTTCTTTGCGTATTCCTCAATACGACCACGTTTTACATTCTTTAATTCCATGACATAAGCCAGTTTTTCAGGGGTAATGCCATTGGGATCGTAGATATATCCTGATGAATCGGACATGGTAACCACTTTGCCACCAAGCGAAGTTGCTTTTTCGGTTGCATACTGAGCCACGTTACCAGAACCAGAAACCACCACGGTCTTACCTTTAAAATCAAGCTTGCGGGTCTTGAGCATTTCTTCGGCGAAATAAACCTGACCATAACCTGTAGCTTCAGGACGAATGAGTGAACCGCCCCAGCCAAGTCCTTTACCAGTGAGAACACCAGTAAATTCGTTGCGGATACGGCGATACTGACCAAACAAGAAACCGATTTCGCGGCCACCAACACCAATGTCACCAGCAGGAACATCAGTATCAGGTCCAATGTGACGTTGCAGTTCAAGCATAAAAGACTGACAGAACTTCATAACTTCATTGTCTGACTTGCCTTTAGGATCAAAATCAGATCCGCCCTTGCCACCGCCCATAGGCAGTGTAGTCAGACTGTTTTTGAACACTTGCTCGAAAGCCAAAAACTTCAACACACCGAGATTCACAGTGGGGTGGAGACGCAAGCCGCCTTTGTAAGGACCAATGGCGCTGTTCATTTCAATGCGGAAACCACGGTTAATTTGGGCTTCTCCTTTGTCGTCCAACCATGGAACACGGAACATAATAACACGTTCCGGCTCGCAAATGCGGTCAAGAATACCATTGTATTTGGGGTTCTCGTCAATAAATGGCATTAATGATTCTACAACTTCCTTAACGGCCTGATGAAATTCAGGTTCTGAAGGGTTCTTGGCAATCACTTTTGCCATGAATTTTTCAACTTTCTCTTGCATTGCGTTCATAGAATAAACTCCTTTTATTTAAAATTGGTTTTAATGTTAAAAATTTAATAATTATTACCATGCGAAAATAAAGCAAAAAACCAGTTCACCAAAAATATATTCAACTTTTTTTATGAGTTAATACATTAATTTTGAGTTAATTAAATCACTTATGAATGCTCAGTGTATCACCTAATGTAAAATACGCATTTAACTTATCGTTAAACTTTATAAACCTATGGATATTATTATTAATATTGATTTCTTAAACTGCCATAAATATTCCTGCGATGGACGAGTTGTTAGACAATCAGAAAAAGCTGCAGAAACTTCTTGCGGAAAACACGGAGCGCATTAAGGAGCTTGCTTGTATCAATCAGACTACCCAGATATTAAAGGAAAATCGCTCCGTTGAAGAATCCCTGCAGAATATCGTTAACATTTTGCCACGAGCCTGGCAGTATCCTACTGATACTTGTGCTTACATTCAGTACGACGAAAAAGAGTATGTTTCACAGGGATATAAAGAATGTATCTGGAGGCAATTTCAGCACTTCGAAACCATCGATGGAAAGAAAGGAACCATAACCATTGGATATTTACAGGAATATCCTGAGGCCGACGAAGGACCTTTTTTAAAGGAGGAGCGGCATCTTATCGATAATATTACAAATATTCTGACCGGCTATTTAAATGGATTAAAAGCAAAAGCAATTCTTCATAAAAAGCAGCTTGCTGGCTCCATTCGTGAGATTGAAAGTGCAACGGAACCACAGGAAGAAACCATTTCTTCGCGACAGTTGCTGCAGCGATATCTCAGTAAACAGAACTATGACCGTGATATTTTTCATGACCTTATGCCGTTTAAAGTCCGCGAAATCCTTATGGTTGCGAATTTATATGATGCATATAATATTGAAAAGGAAGGACATTTTGCGGAACATATTCTGGGTGAGTACCACCAATTAAACCTTACTTCAATGCCCAGGGTGACAGGGGTTTCGTCGGAGGAAGAGGCTTTTGCCCAACTAAATCAAAAGCATTACGATCTCATCATTTTCATGATGGGTGTTGATAAAACCACACCCGCTGAACTTAGCGTGAAAATAAAGGCGGAATATCCGTATATCCCGGTTTTTCTGCTGTTGAATAACAACAGTGATATTGAAACCTTTGAGCGCCATCCTGAAAAATACAGTTCTATTGACAAACTGTTCGTATGGAATGGTGATACCAAAGTCTTTTTCGCTATGGTAAAGTATCTGGAGGATAAGGTTAATCTGGATAACGATACCCGCGTTGGACTTGTACGCGTCATTCTGTTGGTTGAAGATTCTTCTCAATACTATTCCCGCTATTTACCATTATTATATAGTAATGTGCTTGAACAAACCAAGCGCATTATTGAAGATGTGAATTCTGACGAATTGCTAAAAGTGCTTCGTTTACGGGCGCGACCAAAAATACTCATGGTGGCATCATACGAGGAAGCAGTGGATATTCTGAATCAATACAAGGAAAACCTTTTGTGTTTGATTTCTGATGTTCGTTTCTTTAAGGACGGAAAACTCGACGATAACGCAGGAGTGAGGCTGGTAGAGTATTTCCGCTCGCAAATTAAAGATCTTCCTATCGTACTTCAATCGGCACAACCGGAGAATGCTACGAAAGCCTACGAACTGAAATGTACCTATATCGATAAAAACTCTCCGACCTTGTTGCAGGATATCCAGAGCTTCATTACACACTATCTGGGCTTTGGTAACTTCATTTATAAAAACGAGGATGGAAAACAAATAGCGGTAGCGCGTTCTCTTAAGGAATTTGAGAACCATTTACGCACTATTCCTGATGAATCGCTGCTTTATCATGCACGTCATGACCATTTCTCACTATGGCTTATGGCGCGTGGCGAGGTGCAGATTGCTAAATATATCAATCCATATAAAGTCGCGGATTTTAAGACGGTGTCTGACCTTCGCGAATTCATGCTAAACTCTATTCGTCGCCATCGTATCGAACAAAATAAAGGAAAAGTCATTAGCTATGATGAGGCAGAAAGCATCGAAGAAAGTAGTGTAGTATCGCTTGCATCTGGCTCTCTGGGGGGAAAAGGAAGAGGTGTTGCATTTATAAATACCCTCATTTATAATTTCGATTTCCATCAAATTATCTCTAACATAAATATACGTTCGCCAAAGACAATGATCATTGGCACCGACGAATTTGAGTATTTCATGGACCGCAATCAACTCAGGGAACTCGTATTAAACGAGCCTGATCATGACATTATTCGCAAGGCATTTGTTGAAAGCCGATTGTCGGAAGGTCTTGTAAAGAAGCTGAAACGTATATTGAAACAAATTGAAAAGCCGCTGGCTGTGCGGTCTTCAGGATTGTTTGAAGATTCGCTAATGCAACCCTTTGCGGGGATTTTCGAAACCTATCTTTTACCGAATAGTCACCCCGATATTGATGAACGGCTCAAACAATTGTGCGACGCCATAAAGCTGGTGTATGCCTCAGTGTATTCCAAAGTGGCAAGAGGATACGTGGAAGCTATCCATTATAAAATTGAAGACGAAAAAATGGCCATCGTTCTTCAGGAGGTTGTTGGCAATCGCTTCGATAATTATCATTACCCGCATATTAGTGGCGTTGCCCAATCATATAATTATTATCCATTTGCTCATATGAAGCCTGAGGAAGGCTTTGCCGTTGCAGCATTAGGCCTTGGTTGCTATGTTGTGGAAGGTGAGAAAGCCTATCGCTTTTCGCCAAAATATCCTACAACTGATATTAACTCGCCCAAAGATCAATATCGTAATTCACAAGTATATTTTTATGCAATTGATATCGATAAGCATGATATAAATCTTCTCGATGGTGAGTTCGCTGGATTGAGTAAACTCGATATTGATGTTGCAGAAGCTCAGGGGAATCTGCGTCATTGCGCCTCTGTGTATGATTTTGACGGGGAACGTATTGTCCCCGGACTCACCATGCCTGGCCCACGGATAGTCAACTTTGCAAATATTCTTAAGTACAATTATATTCCATTAGCAGAGACTATACAATTGGTTCTCGATATTGTAAAAGAGGCACTGGGCTCGCCGGTAGAAATTGAATTTGCCGTTGATCTCAATAAAGATGCACGAAATCGCGCCTCATTTTATTTGCTTCAAATCAAGCCATTGATTGGCAGTGCACAGGATTTTGTTGTAGATATGAGTGAAATCGATAAAGAGAGCATCATTCTTTACACCGAAAAGGGAATGGGGAATGGAAAGATTGATACGGTTTCTGATGTGATTTATATTAAGAATGATACCTTCGATAAAGCCTTAACTGAACAAATGGCTTCAGAAATAGAAAAGCTGAATGCCAAGATGACTGCGGAAGACAGAAAGTATATACTCATTGGTCCGGGTCGCTGGGGAACACGCGATCGCTTTATAGGCGTACCTGTGAATTGGCCTCAGATATCACAAGCTAAGGTTATCATCGAAACCAGCCTTGAGGATTTTCCATTGGATGCCTCATCCGGCTCACATTTCTTCCACAACGTTACTTCAATGAATGTTGGTTATCTCACGGTTCAGCCTGAATTGCTTAGTAGTTACATACGTTATGAGATATTGGATCGTCAGGAAATACTGGAGGAAACAACGTTTTTCAGACATATTCGTTTTCGCGAGCCGCTTACTATCCGAATGGATGGAAAAAAACGTATTTCAGTTATTACGTATAAAGCGTAATTTTGCACTTTCTTTATACGCAGTATTTATGATTTATTTTGATAATGCAGCAACCACACCGCTCGATCCGGGCGTTGCTGAACTGATGTACGACATCCTTCGGAATCGCTACGGAAATCCATCTTCGGTGCATGCACCCGGACGAGAGAGTAGGGTCATAATCGAAGATGCGCGACGTACAGTGGCTTCTTTACTTGGTGTAAAACCTGCAACTATATTTTTTACTTCCTGTGGCACAGAAGCGCTGAACACCGCTATATCAGGCGCAGTGGAGGGGTTTGGAATTAAACATATTATTACTTCAACCATCGAACATCATGCAGTTTCTCACACAATTGATCATCTGCATGCTCATCAAAAAATTGAAGTACATCATGTAAAACTCGCTGCAGGCGGGCATATCGATTATGCTGACTTAGAGCAATTACTATCGTGTTATTCCAATGTACTTGTTTGTTTAATGCACGCCAACAACGAGATAGGTACTTTACTCGATTTGGAAATTACTTCACAATTATGCAAACAGCACCACGCATTTTTGTTGGTGGATACTGTTCAAAGTCTTGGTAAATATCAATTAGATTTTGGTAAGTTACATATACATTTCGCTGCTTGCTCCTCACATAAATTTCATGGGCCCAAGGGCTCAGGATTTTTATATATTAATCAGGATGTAAAAATTCCTCCACTGTTGCAAGGAGGTGGTCAGGAACGGCATATGCGTAGTGGAACAGAGAACATCGCAGGAATCGCAGGTCTGGCCTCGGCCTTGAATCTGGCTTGCACTCATATGGTTGATAACCGCCAGCACATCACTAAAATTCGAAATGCGATGGCTGATCAGCTAAGCAATAATTTCAAAGGGATTGTTTTTAACAATGATTTTAGTGAGCGTGGTCTTTACAATCTGATTAATGTGTCGGTACCTGCAGGATCGGTTGCAGATATGCTGTTGCAACGGCTGGATATGGAAGGTGTGTGTGTGTCGGGAGGCAGCGCATGTACTTCAGGTGCAGTCTCGGTGTCGCCGGTATTGCAGGCAATAGGATGTGATCCGGAAAAACCAGCCTTGCGTTTTTCCTTTAGCAAATTCAATCAGCTACATGAAGTGGATGAATGCATTAAAATTCTAAAAAGCATCCTGAATTAGGAATGATAGCTATTCAGCAATTGAGCTGCGGTTTCAAAGACTTAATTGTTTTTCTTGTTAACCTCTATCGTGGTTTCCGGTTCGTCAAGTGCGTTCAGACGTTTAAAGTCCTGATAGCGATAAATACAGATGTGGCTATTTTCATAACCGCTATTCTCTTTATGAACAAATTTAAGAGTACCCTCAAGAAGATCGGGTGTATAATCGCCTAGGCAATGTTCGAAATCCTTTCCGTAAAGGCGAAGTGCGTTACCATAATACATGGCTGCATCGTAACCGGCAAAAGCATATTCGTCTGGTTCGGTGTGATAACGGGAGCGATACTCAACGATGAAAGCTTTAACATTTTCCTTGCGGTAATCAACAAAAGCTGATGCCACAATATGCAGATTAATGTCGAGCAAATACTCACTTTCCAAACTGCTGTAGTTTTCCCATTCAGGTAATCCAAAGGCAACAATGCGAAATTTAAAACTATAGTCGCTCAGGTTACGGATATAATTGGAAATTGATGCTTCTCCATGAATAAAACTAATCACCACGTTTACGACGTCAGCTTTAAGATTTTTACTAATGCCCGAAAATCCATCGGTCCCATAACTAACAATTTTATAATCAGTCATAGAACTGTCTTTACCTTTAAGGGCATCAGCGTAAGCGTCAATCAAACATTTATCACTTTCTTTACCCGAGTTAACCAAAATGATATTGCATCCAGGCCAGGTTTTGCGCATGTAATCGACCGCCTGAATGGCTTGCTGAGTATCAGAAACGACATTCTTAAACACATATGGATTGTCGTTAACGAAATCGCTTTTTGAAGTAAAGGGGTTAACAATTTTTACCTTATTTGTTTTAGCCCAATCTGCCGCTGGTTTATAGACGTTACTAAAGAAGGGACCAATAATAAGATGCATATCATCGTACTCAGTTTTTTCAAGCACGGTAAGGATTCTAGTCGTATCCTCAACAATATCCTCAACGTACAACTTAGCTGAAAAGCCGGTCTTTTTTAGGGAATCTAATGCAATCACAAAACCTTCGTAAAACCCAATAAATGCAAAGGAGCTGTATTTTTTTACTGATTTATCTTCATCACTGGTATCGATATATGTAGCTTTTTCGAGGTAAAGAGGAATCATCAGACTTATATTGTATGATGCGAGCATTCCTGTTTTCATACATTCAAAACGTACCGTGTCAATAGGTTTATCAGGAGTTTTAACTTCAACACCTTTAACAGGAACCCTTATCTGCTGCCCAATTTGAATGGTTTCGTTGAGTCCGGGATTGCTACTACGCAACTCTTCAACCGTAACTCCGTACTTGCGGGCAATACTAAACAATGTTTCGCTTTTTTGCACAACATGCACTGTAAATGAGCTCTGAGCAACAGTTTCAGAAGAACCACTTGTTTTAGGAATTTTAATTTCCTGTCCGGGTTTAATCGCCGATGTCAGTCCGGGATTAATCCTAAAAACGTCATCTAAACGCACTTTATAACTAGAGGCAATTGAACTTAAGGTTTCTCCTTGCTTCACCACATGTATTGTGTAATTTGAAGGAACGGCTTGCGCTTTCACAAGAATCTTCACAACCTGATCTATCTTCAATTCCTTTTTCATGCCCGGATTGCAGGCCAGAATATCATCAATCGTAGTACCATAGGCAGTTGCAATAGCGGTCAGTGTTTGTCCTGCTTTTACGGTATGCAGATAATAATTCTTTCCACCGATATATTCTATTTTTGTTGATTTTTCGATTTGCTGTGCAACGGTCATCTCCGAAAAGCCGATGAGCAAGGCAATGGAAAGAAAAAATGTTATTAAGTGTTTCATAGAAAAGTAGCTTCGCATGGTCTCGTGCAATTATTATTCCCACTCAATGGTTGCAGGGGGTTTGGAACTGATATCATACACCACTCTGTTGATACCTTTAACTTTATTAATGATTTCGTTTGAAACTTTGGCTAAAAATTCATAGGGAAGGTGCACCCAATCGGCTGTCATACCATCAGTCGAGGTTACAGCACGCAATGCAACCACATTATCGTATGTACGCTCATCGCCCATAACACCAACGGTTCTAACCGGAAGTAATATTGTTGCTGCCTGCCATACTTTATCGTATAATCCTTCTTGTTTCAGTCCATCAATAAAAAGGGCATCAGCTTCCTGAAGTAAACGCACGCGTTCGGGTGTAATTTCGCCGAGGATACGAATACCCAAGCCAGGGCCGGGGAAGGGATGTCGCTGCAAGATGGCAGGATCTATATTCAATGTTGCACCTACACGACGCACTTCATCTTTGAAAAGAGAATTCAGTGGTTCTACAACTTTCAGTTTCATAAAATCGGGCAAGCCACCAACATTATGGTGCGACTTGATCGTTGCTGAAGGTCCTTTTACAGAAACGGATTCTATAACATCAGGATAAATTGTCCCCTGAGCAAGCCAGCTGACATTTTCAATTTGTTTTGCTTCCTGGTCAAAGACTTCGATAAACGTTTTCCCTATTGCTTTTCGTTTGGCTTCAGGTTCGGTAACGCCTTCGAGGGCTTTCATAAATTGACTGGAAGCATCCACTCCGCGAACGTTGAGTCCCATATGTTTGTAAGAATCCAGCACTGCAGCAAATTCATTCTTACGCAACAATCCATTGTCGACAAAGATGCAATACAGATTCTTTCCAATGGCTTTATGGAGTAGTGCTGCAGCAACGGAGGAGTCTACGCCGCCCGACAATCCAAGAATTACACGATCGTTGCCGAGTTTAGTCTTTAATTCTGCGATTGTAGTTTCAACAAAGCTTGAAGGTGTCCAATTCTGGCTGCACTTGCAAATATCTACAAGGTAGTTTTTCAATAAAATCTGACCTTCGGTAGAATGATATACTTCAGGATGGAACTGTATTCCGTAGGTTTCTTCGCCATCGATTTTAAAACCAGCCACTTTTACTTCCGGAGTGCTGCAAATAGTTTTAAAGGTAGCAGGCACTTCTGCAATGGTATCGCCATGCGACATCCACACCTGACTACCCAGGCTAAGACCTTTCATTAAAGGATTGCTGTGGTCGATCCAATTAAGATTGGCTCTGCCATATTCTCGAATTTTGGAAGGGAGCACCATACCGCCATCAACCTGAGCCAGAAACTGAGCACCATAACAAACGGCCAGTACAGGCATATGCTTGCGAATCGACGATAATTCAGGATAAGGTGAACCTTCGTCGCGCACAGAATACGGACTTCCTGAAAGCACTACGCCTTTGATGTGCGGACCGAGCTCAGGGATTTTATTAAATGGGTGAATCTCACAGTAAATGTTCAATTCCCTCACCCTTCGTGCAATGAGTTGGGTGTATTGTGATCCGAAATCAAGGATAAGAATTTGTTCCTGCATACCTTGGTTTTATTAAGCGGCAAAAGTAATCATTTTGGCAGGAACTCAAAAGCAGTAAAACAAAAAGCTGCCATAAATGACAGCTTTCGGGGTTTAGGGGGAAAATTGAAACAAACTTAACTTAACAATCAAATTAAAAACCGGGGAATGGATGGTATAAAAAGGACGGAATACGAGTGGAAATGGTTGTCTGATGTAACCATTTGATGATAATTTATCAAAACATTAACATATGAAAACGTATTAATGCCTTGAAACGCCCAATTTCAGGGCTGTTGAGAAGAATTAATAATTTGCAGGATATCTGAAATCCTAATGCAGTATTTCTTTCATTACTTCACCATCGCTTGGGAATGGGAATCCCATCAATTCACCAATGGTAGCAGGTATATCGCGAAGGTCGTAATGTTTACTGATAACTGCATTTTTCTTAAAATCGGGACCGGTAGCAACAAAAAGAACATGACGACAACCATCGCATGGGCATCCATGATTACAGAAACCATCGAGAACACCATCGGAATGCCTTCCGTGATCACTTGTGATAAACACTGCAGTGCTGGATTTGTAGTTTTTATCTGTTTGAAGAAACTTCCAAATGTCGTAAACGTAGGTGTCGGTCGTCGAGATGGCATGGAGGTAATCACCCCAGATCTTTGAATGCCCGGCGCCATCAATCTCAGCAAAATTTATCAGCATCAAACGGGGATGTTCGTTTGCAAGTATTTCTTTAGCTTTTACGCAAGTAAGGCTATCACTACGATACCCGCAGCCAGTCCCCGAACCATCGGTACCACAATTGAATGATGGCAGAAAGGTACCTTTCCAATTTGGATTGCTGCAATTCGCAAGAATTGATAGTTTATCCTTGCTGGCAACCACCCAGCTAAGCGATTGTTTGGTGTTTAACTGGCGATTCATATACTGAAACAGAGAAGGGTGTGAAGGAAATTCGGTGCCGTCGTTGCTGATTTCCTGATAATATCCAGTGCATAGGGCGGAATGTCCAGCATTGGTGTAAGTGGGACCGTCATTATAAAACGAATTATCAATAATACCATTTGGTGCAATCAGTTGAGTCAGAAATGGAATATAATGCTTACTGCTATCACCCAAGGTTTCGCTATATCTGGCGCCATCCATTACAATGATGATAGCATTTTTGGTTTTGTATTTTGGTGCAGCTGGCGCCACATTATTGGTTGCGGAGAATTTGCAATTAGTCAGTGTAAGTAGAGCAATTGCAATAATAAAAAGGGTTCTGAGCTTTAGCATAACGGTATAATTTTATTGAATGCGTTAAACAAAGGTCGTAAAAGTTTTAATGTTGCGCTTAGTTTGCCGAACAATAAAGTGAGTTTACCCAATTCTGCAAAATGAGGTGACCTTGTGAAGTCATGATGGATTCGGGATGGAATTGAACGCCAACGATAGGAAAGTTTTTGTGTTGGAGCGACATAATGATGCCATTACCTGAAACAGCGATGATTTCGAGGCAATCAGGACAATCCTCCTTAGAAACAGCCCATGAATGGTACAATCCAACTTCTATAGGTTCAATAAGCCCCTTGAATAAAAAGTGCGGTTTTGTAATTTTCAAATCAGTAATTTCTCCATGGTGGACCATAGGAAGATTAATAAGTGTTGCGCCAAATACCTCAGCTATTGTTTGATGACCAAGACAAATACCAAGTATTGGCATAGTCGGGGCAAACTGTCGGATTAGTTCACAACAGATCCCTGAAGTGGATGGATATCCAGGACCGGGCGATAGAATCACTGCATCATAATCTTTAATTTCAGCGATATCAATCGTATCATTTTTCTTTACAGTAATGCAAAGCATATCAAGCTCTTCCAGCGTTCGTAACAAGATATAAGTAAAGCTGTCGTAGTTGTCGACCAAAAGAACCTTTTTCCTTTGAATGCCTTTCGCTATTTTTGTGCTCATTACAATGCAAAGATATTGAAATCCCTTAGCAAAGAAGAAGCTATCAAGATCATGGATCAAATGGGCGCTTCTGCTCAGCCTTTCTTTTTTCTGATCAATTTCAGAATGGACGAGATATACGTCTTAACCGAAAAGGAGTTGACGCAGTTCCCGATTTCTTTTCAAATGCCCGGAAAGCAATACAGTAAAGGGCTGGAAGAGCTTCGTCCCTTCAAATCCTTTTTGCCAATAAAAATCAGTTTTCAGGAATATCTTGAGGCTTTCAATAAGGTTCAGAAAGAATTAAAAGATGGCAATACCTATTTGCTGAATCTTACCTTTCAGACAGGGGTGCAAACCGATGCCAGTCTGGAATCCATCTATCACTACAGTGAAGCGCCATATAAGCTTCTTTTTAAAGATCGCTTTGTAGTGTATTCACCTGAAAGTTTCGTAAAGATTAGTAATGGGATCATATCATCATATCCTATGAAAGGAACGATAGGTGCTGACATTGTGGACGCGGAAAAAATCATCCTTGCAGATGAAAAAGAAAGTGCGGAACATCGCACCATTGTTGATTTAATTCGCAATGATCTGGGAATAGCAGGGCAGAAGGTGAGGGTTGAAAAGTATCGGTATATAGATAGAATAACGACTAATCACGGCGATTTGCTCCAGATAAGTTCTAAGATTACAGCTCAATTGCCTGAAGATTATTGCTCTCGCTTGGGACAGCTGTTGTTTGGAATGTTGCCAGCGGGTTCAGTGACAGGCGCACCAAAGAAAAAAACGGTCGAAATCATTTTGGAAACAGAGAATTACGAAAGAGGATTCTATACGGGGATTTTCGGTTATTTTGATGGTAATGATCTGGACAGTGCCGTTATGATACGCTTTTTTGAACGCTTAAGTGATGGAACTTTCGTATACAAAAGCGGGGGAGGTATTACCGCAAAAAGTGATGCGGAAAAAGAATATCAGGAATTAATTGATAAAGTATATGTCCCTTTTACTCGAGAGCATACGACTTGATAATGGCCAGTTTCCATTATTAACCTACCATCAATCGCGCGTTGATCGCAGCTGCAATGATTTATTCGGGAAGTCGGGCTTTGCTCTTGAAGATGCATTGCGACAGGCGCGACTGCCACAAAGTGGTGTGTTCAAATGCAGACTGGTTTATAATGAAAGTGGAATCGAAAAAATAGAGTGTACACCTTACGAGAAGCGCATTATTCATACCGTTGCACTAGTGGATACATTATACTTTGAATACAAATACAAATGGCTTGATCGCACCATGTTTACTGAACTTTTGGCCGCAAATCCCGATGCAGAGGAATTACTTTTACATCAGCAAGGGAGAATTACTGACAGTTGTTTTTCGAATCTTGCATTTTATGATGGTAGCAACTGGTATACTCCAGCAAAGCCATTATTGGAAGGTGTACGTCGTCGCTTTCTATTAGATAATAATAAAACAATTGCAATAGATATATTCATTGATGATTTGTCGAAATTCAGTCATTGTTCATTTATAAATGCAATGCTCGATTTGGGTGATTGCGTATTGGATATGGACACGGCGCTTTTTTGATTAAATTTGCTGACTCAATAAAAAGAAATAATATAAACTAAAGTGAAAAAAATAATGATCCTCAGCTTGGCTCTCATCATGCATGGCATGATTACCAAGGCGCAGAACAACAACAACAATCCATTCTTTAGCGAATACACTACCCCCTTTGGTGTTCCTCCTTTTGATAAGATTGATACCTCGCATTATGTTCCGGCCTTCCTTCGAGGCATCGAAGAGCAACAGAGAGAAATTGATGCAATAGTAAATAACAGTGCTGAACCGGATTTTAAGAATACGATTTTGGCTTTCGATCAATCGGGTGCCTTGTTGACAAAAGTCGGGTCAGTATTTTATAGTTTGAATTCGGCGAATACCAATGCAGCAATGCAGGATATTGCTCGTCGCATTTCTCCAAAGACCACTGCTCATGGTGATAATATTATGCTGAACGAAAAGCTGTTTCAGCGTATTAAAGCAGTCTACGATAAGCGACTGACCAGCAATCTGGACGCCCAGCAAATTCGCGTTACCGAGAAATATTATGATGATTTTGTACGCAATGGCGCAAATTTGAGCAAATCGGATCAGGAAAAGCTTCGCGAGATCAACCAGCAACTTTCGGAATTGCAACTGCAGTTTAGCGAAAACTTATTGGCAGAAACCAACGAAAATTTTAAGCTAATCATCGAAAACAAAGAAGATCTTAAGGGACTTCCGGAAGATGTGATTATGGCTGCTGCAACGGCTGCAAAGCAAATGAAACTTGATGGTAAATGGGTTTTTACTCTTCAGAAACCGAGCATGATTCCTTTTCTTCAATACGCTGAAAACCGCATACTGCGCGAGAAATTGTACAAAGGATATTATATGAGGGGAAATAACAACGATGAATTTGATAATAAAAAGATCATTCTCAAAATACTCATCCTTCGTGCACAAAAAGCGCATTTGCTGGGATACAAGACATTTGCAGAATATATCATCAGCAATAATATGGCTAAGACACCGGAGAAAGTATACTACTTCCTCAATCAGGTAATGAAGCCTGCCATTGCTGCGGCTAATAGAGACAAAGCCGAAATGCAAGCCATTATTAATAGGGAAGGTGGTAAGTTTGCTTTGGAATCGTGGGATTGGTGGTATTATGCTGAGAAATTACGCAAAGAAAAATATAATCTTGAAGAGTCAGAACTCAAGCCATACTTCGTATTAAGCAATGTGCGGGATGGAATGTTTGCTGTTGCCAAGAAATTATATGGTATCGAATTCAAAAAGAGAAACGACCTTCCTGTATATAATGAGGAGGTTGAAGTTTTTGAAGTAACTGATGGAGGCAAGACTCATCTTGGAGTTCTGTATCTTGATTATCATCCACGTCCCGGAAAAAGGGTAGGAGCCTGGTGTGGCGATTTCAGGGAGCAATCATATAAAAATGGAAAACGTATCACTCCAATCATCACAATAGTATGCAATTTCACACGTGGCGCAGGCGATGCTCCGGCTTTACTTACCTGGGATGAAGTGAACACTTTGTTTCATGAATTTGGTCACGCGCTTCATGGTTTATTCTCCGATGGTCCGTATCGCCGAACAGCAGGCAGTCTGCCACGCGATATGGTTGAGCTTCCCTCACAGATTATGGAAAATTGGGCATCGGAACCTGAGGTCATGCGCACTTATGCCAAGCATTATAAAACCGGTGAAGTACTTCCCGAAGAATTAATGGCGAGATTACAGAAAAGTCTCACCTTTAATGAAGGTTTCGCAACTACAGAATATGTTGCCGCCTCCTTACTCGATCTTGATCTTCACAGTTTGGATACCAATAGAAATATTGATATTATGCAGGTTGAATCGACATCAATGGAAAAGGCCGGACTGATAAAAGAAATTATTCCTCGTTATCGCACCACCTATTTCAATCACATTATTGGCGGATATGCAGCAGGCTATTATGTGTATTTATGGGCAGGAGTGCTGGATACGGATGCATTTAACGCTTTCGCGGAAAGTGGAAATATTTTCGATCCAATGACCGCCGCACGATTTAAAAAGTTCATTTTAACGGAAGGTGGACGTGGTGAAGGTATGGATCAATACCTGAAGTTCCGCGGAAAAGAACCTTCCATTGAACCTT
The DNA here is from genome assembly GCA_963678485.1 of Bacteroidales bacterium. Classification (GTDB taxonomy): domain Bacteria; phylum Bacteroidota; class Bacteroidia; order Bacteroidales; family CAIWKO01; genus CALGYY01. The sequence goes on along the minus strand of OY782882.1, from coordinate 4,599,110 downwards.
TACTGAAGAAGAGAGGCCTGAATTAATATGAAAGGCAAATTATATCTGATTCCAGCCGCACTTGGTGAAAGTGATGCTGATAAAGTATTTCCGCTGCATAACCTCAAGGTAATGGCCTTGATAAAGCATTTTGTTGTAGAAGATGAGCGGACAGCCCGTCGTTTCTTAAAAAAGCTTAATCCCGCGACTGATATTTCTTCACTCACTTTTTATTTGCTTGATGAGCATACGCGTACCCAAGAAATCCTTAACTATCTGGATGCCGCATCAACTGGAGAAAATATTGGATTGCTCTCAGAGGCAGGCATGCCCTGCATTGCCGATCCTGGAGCAGCCGTTGTACGTATGGCGCATGAAATGGGCATTGCCGTTGTCCCACTCATTGGACCATCTTCCATTTTTCTGGCGCTTGCTGCTTCGGGTTTCAACGGACAGCAGTTTTGTTTTCATGGGTACCTGCCTATCGATAAATTGCCGCGAATCAAGCGCATTAAAGACTTGGAACAGTATGCAAATACGCGCGGACAAACACAAATTTTTATCGAAACACCCTATCGCAACAACGCGATGATGGAGGCTATTCTTCAATCCTGCCGACCCGATACTATGCTCTGTGTTGCCTGCGATGTGAGCTTAGAAACAGAAAGCATTCACACCCACAGCATAAGTACATGGAAGACAAAAAAGACCGACTTTCATAAACGGCCAGCTATCTTCCTCCTAGGTAATTAATAGTTTCAGCGCCTTAACGCTATATAATTTTCTGCTTTATTCAGCTAAATCTGCTGTTAGCGAAGTAGTGTTAAGCTTCAATCCGTTAAATCTGCTGTCAGCGTAAACGCTTGTGGCAGAAGATAACATTGGATTTATCTTTTATCCGCTAAATCTGCTGTCTGAAAAAATAGTAGTAAATAATGGTCAGGCTGAGTATCGCTGTATCTAGGGAATTATGTTAGAATAGTTTAATAATGAAAATACCCAGAAATGTGGCCAGTAATCCTGTCCCCACGCTGGATGCAGAATACATGGCGGCATGCAGGTAATGACTGTCGCGCAGCAATTGCACTGTTTCGTTCGAAAAAGCCGAAAACGTTGTAAATCCACCCAACAAGCCCGTTGTTAAAAACAACTTCCAATCAGGACTTAAATGGCTTTTCTCGCTGAGCCCAAAAACAATCCCAATCAAAAAGCAACCAATGCAATTCACCACAAACGTTCCAAAGGGAAATACTGATAAGAACTTGCTTTGCACGAACTCAGATAAAATGTAACGCGCAATTCCACCAATGAAACTCCCAATCCCAATCGCGAAAATTATTTTCATACTGCTGTTTGATTTATTCCCTTACAAGTTTTATGGTGGAGCTTTCCCGTTCAGAGCGATACCTGCAAACATACAATCCGGGGGCAAGCATATTACCATTTTTATCTGTGCCATCCCAATAAAACCGATGATTACCTGCGGTCATTTTTCCATCAAATATGCAATTCAGGCGCTTCCCCTGAAGGTCATAAATATTAATACTAACACGTTCATTATCTGTGCTGAAAATAAATTCCAATCCGCTGTCGGAAGGATTTGGGAAGATCTCAAAACCACTCCTGGGCGTGCTTGCAGGCGAAGATGCCGTTAAAACATTAATATAAAAGTTCTTTGTTGCTGTGAGCGATTGAGCATCAACAGTTGCTGTAAGGCTTATATTGTAAAGGCCGGGAGTATTGTAGGTATAGGTGACATCCTGCGTTGTTGCTTCACTAAAACCATCACCGTCCAGATCCCAATTCCACGATGAGGGATTATATACTGAAAGATCTGTAAATTGAACCGTTAGCGGAGCTGGTCCTGTGGTGATATCTGCGATAAAATCTACTTCATTCGCTGGTGTATCAACAACAGTAAACATTAAAGTATCCGACCAATCGCTCCATCGTACATTTTGGTCACGATAGCACATACGCCACATATACGTTGTGCCAACACTTAGAATGGCAGGATCAATTGCGTAGCGCTTCAGGTCGTATCCGGCATTTTTGTTTGTTGGAATATATGATGGAGAACCGCTATTACCATAAAGATCTTCATTATCACGAATTATATCAATTAACGGACTGCTAAAGCTTCCGCTTATCGGAACCAGCTGGAAACGCGAACTCATCAGGGAATCAATTCCTGAGTAAGGGCTTGCAGTTAATACAGGAACAGAATTAGCAATGGAATCAGGCCATAATGCTTGTGGTTTATTTGGTGCAGCTTGATTCAGGTAGCGATGCCAACGATCTATCACTTCAAGGTTTTTTCCAAGATCAGTATTTCCCAGACTATACGTAGTGAAATCCACGGTTTTGGCATCCTGATCTACATCTAAAAAGCTAAAACAGTAATGGTCAATAGTCTTTTGTATATCGTTATGATCAACCTGATTGGCATACATTAACCAGCGATCAAGAGCACCGCCACCGCCACCACACAATACTGTGCGAAAATCCCAATTATTGCCATGGGTTGATAGAATCGTCCCTCGCTCATAATTGTGTGAGTGCCCATAGGTATTCATCACAAGTTTCGGATAATTCTTGAATATTGGTAACAGTGTATTTTCTACATAAGAATTGTTTCCATCTGGCCATAATTCACTGTGACCAGGCTGGTGATTGTAAATAAAAACAAAGTCAACAGAAGGATCCGTTGCAGAGGTGTTCAATTGTGTTTGAACCCAATTGGTTTGCAGAATATTATTGTAGGTTCCGCTGGTGTTAAGAGCGATGAATTGACAATCGCCCAGCTGAAAAGTGTAGTATTTTTCTGATAATCCAGTCAAATCGGAGTACTTCATAAATTGATAGAAGTAAATACTTTCTCCTTCATGGTTGCCTATCGATACCATAATTGGAACATAAGCCGAAATCACCGAGTATGGATTGAAAAATTCATTCATATAACGCCCCAGGGTCGAACCATCCTGATTCAAATCGCCCGAATGCATTACGAAAGAAATGGAATCCATCCAATCGTTACCATAAAGTTGTTCCATCTGAAACACAATAGTATCGGCGATGCGACGTGAAATATCATTGTCATTTGCCTGAGTGTCGCCAACTTTAATAAAGCGAATGTGTTTCCCCGGGGTTCCCGCAACTGCTGGTGTTCTGAAATGATAAATGGCTGATGTATCGCTTCCGCTGATACAACGATAATAATATCTGGTATCAGGATTTAATCCTAAAAGTTGTACAGTGTGCCAGCGATTGGCACCAATGTCTTCATAGCTTCCGGGGATGCTGCTTCCCAACGCTGTGGTTGTACCGCATTGAACGATAGTGCTTGAGTTATCCCAAGCATACCAACTAACATACATTGAACTAGGCGTTGGCGTTTGCAAATAAGGTTTGATATTGGATGTACGAAAACCACCAAGTCCTGCAACTTCAGCAGCTGTAAGACAATTATTGAATATGGCGATTTGTGAGGCATAGATAAGATTGTCCTCACTATTTTCATCAGCAAAAAACAATACTGATGGATCCAATGCATAAGTTCCGGCTAATGGCTGTGCAATGCCTTCCAATACCTGGTGACCATCAACATAAATGCGGTAACTTGAAGCATTATCAACACAAATCACTATGCGATACCAGTTGCGGGCTTTCAGCGAAAAACCTGAATATCCTGTAGCTGTTATTCCAATCTGGCTGTTCGTATTAATGAAACAATCACCATCATTAGAATTAGCCATATTTGTTTGAAACAACGAATGATATTGGGTCGGATTGCTTATCATTATGTCAAATAATAAGGAATATTCATTTACACCTGTACTGCCGCCATTATCAGCAATCCCATGTGTGCAGGTATAGTAACTGCCAACATCTACAGCTACAGCACCATCGCCGGCCTGCGAACCGCTAACTGCTGCATGTGTACCAGTTAATACCAACGGACTGCCAACAGTGGCTTGCAAAAGATTCGAGCTGTTGTCGAAAGTCCATCGTCCAACAAGACTGGCAGGCCAGGTTTGCGCGTTGACATTGGATATTACCAACGCAAAAAGTACTAAGAGTGTGATTCTTTTCATAGAAGGATTGTAAATGGTATAGTTCTACAAAATTAGGAAATAAATGTCACCTTCATAGGTCGTTTTGGGATATTTCATCAGTCAGCATACATAGCAATATATTCGACAGAAACAATCCTGTCGGCCATTTTTAATACCTTTGCAAAGGATAGATATAGTATCTCCAACCATGGATAATCAGGAAAGTAACAGCGCACTCACCGAGGGAGTTTCTTATCGTTTTCGCATCTTACACGAAATCGAAATGCCTCCTGATAACGAGGCCTGGTATGTCCTTGAAAGTGAAACAGGATCAAGGCATTTGCTGTTAAAGGAATTTTATGCGCATTATCAATTGCAGCCCGGCAACGATCTGATATGCAGGGTAGATAAAGTGAACTGCAGTGGCAAAATCTTTCTGGAACCGAATCACCCTTTTTGTAAACCCGGTGATGTTGTACCTTTTGCGTTTACCAGCAGCGTTGAACATATCAACAGTTTTGGTGATACCGAGCAATTAGCATTACTTACCGATCCCTGGGGACAACAAGCGCATTTGCAGATGAGTTCTGCGATTCGCGAAGAAATCCATAATTTGAATTGCCTTATCGACAGAATTAAAAAAGGTATATTGTTGATATCAGACCCAAATCGCAATTATTTTGGTGAAGGTGCTGCCCCTGATGCCGATCAGCCTTTTGTTGTGGAAGGTTTGTGTACACTGGCGCCGAATCTTGAATATTTTATGCTTCGGCAGAATAATAGTTTCTTTTATTTGCGCACCAAGTATTATACTCAATATGGTTTTGAAAAAGGCTCAGTAATCTTTGCTCGCGTGCTTGGTACACCAGGACTTTATGAGCATTATATAGAACCAATTCATCCGCATTATCAGCCAGGTGAAGTCTATGCATTCGATTATGTTTGTACTGAAAAATCAGGTATCTCCCAAGAAATCAATCAATACCGGATCATTGTGAGAGATCTTTTAGGTCACGAATATCCATTAGCACGCGAAGGCAATGAGCCTCAGTGGATAAATCGTGTGATTGCCAAGGTAAAAGAAATTCGAATGAGTAAGTGTCAGCTAGAGTTTATTGGTATAGAGTGATATTACAGAATCGCGATCTGGTGTCCGCAGTGCAAGCAGCTACCATCGAATTTTAATCCCGGAATTTCCGTTTTATACCCATTTCGTTCAATGAGTTTTTGCTTACAGGCAGGACAGTATGTATCCCGACCCTCACTCAATTCAACATTTCCAATATATACATATTCAAGGTGTTCATTTGCAATACGATAGAAGTCGGTGAGCTTTTGCACCGAAGTAGGGGGATTATCCATTTTATACTGTGGGAAATAACGCGAAAGATGAAGTACTGTTTGTTTTCCCAAATTATCGGCAATCCAGTGGAGCATCAAACCAAAGCTTTCTTCATCGTCATTCAGGCCAGGGACTACTAAAAAAGTAATCTCAAGGTGTTGTCCGGAGGCGCGGATTTTTTTTAAAGTGTTCAATACGGGCGATAGATTTCCACCTGTGTATTTCTTATAAAAATCATCAGAAAATGACTTCAAGTCAATATTGAAACAATCTATTACATCTAATAGTTTATCAAGTGGTTGTGGGTTAATATAGCCATTGGATATCATAACATTTTTCAAACCTTGTTCCTTTGCCAGGGGACCAACTTCCATCACATATTCGTACGACATCAAAGGCTCGTTATAGGTAAAGGCGATGCCAATATTCTCTTCTTCACGGATAGCAAGATCAATCAGTTTTTCTGGTTCCATTTCCCTGGTAAGATGTTCCCTGTATCCGCTTTGGGAGATATGGTGGTTTTGGCAAAACTCACAATGAAGGTTGCAACCCAGCGATCCAACCGAAAGGATGACAGAGCCCGGAAAATAATGATAGAGCGGTTTTTTCTCAATGGGATCGGCATGTAGCGCAGAAATTCGACCATAAGTCATCGATTGCAAAATGCCACCTTCGTTCAAGCGAACTCCGCATTCCCCATATTGTTGAGGAGATATCATACACTGATGCGGACACAGAGTGCATCGTATATTGTTATGTTCCAATTGTGTATAGAATTCTGCCATGATTTGTTCTGGTATTTGTTAAGGGTACAACAAAAATGGAACTGCTTATTCTGCCATCCGGCTTTATCAAAGTAACGAAAAAAAATCCTGACAGCCAATATTTCGTTAATTTTGCAGCCATCGTCCCGTATGAAACTCAGGCTAATTCTAATATATCTATTTATTTTATCTGTGTCTTGCCTTAGAGCGAATGCTCAGGAGCTTGTATTGCAACAGGAAAGCAGACCGTTTAGGCTTCAACGAACAGAACCTGATTCAAACTATGTGAAGCTTTATAAAAACAAATTACTCATTTCTCTCATCGGAACCCGCAAGTACCAGCATATTGAAATAGAAGCGAATGATCATTTTAACCATCTACGCTATAAACCTAACAATCCTTATAGCTTTGGGGCCGGACTTTCCTACAATTCCCTGTCAATAGACCTTACCTTAAAGCTGCCTTTTCTTACTCATGAATACAAGAAAAAGGGCAAAACCGATATTTTAAGAGTTCGACTTGGATACAATAGGCCTCGATTGTGGTTTTCGACAATGTTTCAATACATAAGGGGGTTTTATCTAGAGAATATCCAAACCTTCGACCCGCAGTGGTTCACAGCTAACGAAAACTTCTTGCTGAGGCCCGATATTCAAAACATCTCATGGTACACCGCTGCATATTATTCGTTTAATCATAGCAACATCACTTATCAAAGCTCATTGGGCTGGGAGCAACGGCAAAAGAAAAGCGCCGGAACATTTTTGCTGGGAGCATCGGTGTTCGTTAATTATTTATCAGCCGATTCATCCATGGTGCCGGGCGCTTTCGCTGAAGATTTCCCAAAGGATATGGAATTAACCGAGCAATTGAATTTTCAGTACGGCCTGAATTTCGGCTATGTGCACACGCTCTTGCTAACCCCCAATTTCTATCTAACCTTAAGCCTCTTTCCCGGCATCCATTATCAAACTGCACATTATATCACACCTTTAACGGGGAAAAAGGATATCAGTGGTGACTTTGGGTCAGTCACCGAAGCCCGCGCTGTAATTGGCTATAACTCTGATAAATACTTTGCTGGGGTAACCCTCAACGAAATTGCCATTCTCCACTTTCCATCAAATACTGTGTTGACCAACGGATATGCACATCTGAAGTTTTTTATTGGGAAACGCTTTAATTTTAGGACTTTACACGGAAAACATAAATAAATTTCCTTCTGACATTAGACACGTCAATTGTCCTGTTTTATCCAGGTCTTTTGCATTGAAATGATTTATATTCTTTTAATGTGTGATGAAAGAATATATATTTGTCATTCTTATCAAAATTAAAATGCCGATAATTTCTCTCTACTAATGATAATCGGCAAACTATATCACACACACATTCAGCTTTTATTCACTAAACAAAACCACTATGCAGAAGAAAAGTAGACTATGGGTACTCCCATTAACATTCTTAGGAATCGGATTATGCAGTAGCTTGGGTTATTCCCAGCAAGCAAGCTATCCAATCGATAATTTGGTCGTTAGCACACTTCAAAGGTCAATTGAACCTGTGGCTATTCCATCGAGTTCTCCGAAAATATTTCCCTATGAATTAGACAAATACGCTCAGTATGGTTATGGGGCATGGAAATTTGGCGAAGGTTTGCCTTATCAAAAGCGGCTTGATCTAATGCCTTCCACCTATAATCCAGCATCAGTAACGAACGACAAGAAACTATTGCACTTCTTTACCATGACAGATATTCACCTTACCGATAAGGAATCACCTGCTCAAGGAATCTATTATGGTTATAAAGGAGGAATCATTTCGGCTTATTCAGGTATTATGCTTTACACGACTCACGTGCTGGATGCCGCAGTGCAAACTGTAAATGCATTAAACAAAAAAAACAAATTCGATTTCGGAATTTCTTTGGGTGATGATTGCAATAACGCTCAGTACAATGAATTGAGATGGTTTATTGATGTTCTGGATGGCAAAAAAATAAATCCTGATTCCGGTAAAAAGGATGATCCTAATCCGGGGCCAAATAATGATTATCAGGACGAATATCAGGCGGCAGGCATTGATAAAAGTATTCCCTGGTATCAGGCACTAGGCAACCACGATCATAATTGGATGGGGGTTTACCCACCGACCGATTATATCAAAAAGTCATACATTGGTGATAGTATCATAAAAATGGGAAATATTTTTGTCCCTGACGGGATAAACGACCGCAGCATTTATATGGGAGTGCTCGATGGTTCCACATTGTTGGGCAATGTAATTGGCGCTGGCCCTGTGAAGAGTTTCAGCACACCGCCGGCCTTACTGTCAGTCGATCCCAATCGCCATGCACTTATGAGAGGCGAATGGATTGGCGAATTCCTTAATACTTCATCATTCCCCAAAGGACATGGATTCTCGCAAGCCAATGCAGATATGGGTTTTGCCTGTTATGCTTTTGAACCGGAATCTAAGGTTCCTATTCGCATTCTTGTGCTGGACGATACTCAGCGTGATGATGATCCCAGTAAGGATATTCATGGTCATGCCTCGATTGATCAGGAACGCTACAATTGGCTAATCAAAGAATTAGATAAAGGTCAGGCAGAAGGCAAACTGATGATTATTGCTGCGCATATTCCTATTGGCATTAACGATCCAAACCCTGAACTCGGCTGGGATCCATCATCTTTTGTCACCGAAGATGCATTTATTGCAAAATTGAACTCTTATTCAAACCTGATTCTTTGGGTTGCCGGTCATCGCCATCTAAATACTGTTACCGCCCTCAAATCTCCCGACCCAAATCATCCTGAATTAGGCTTTTGGGAAGTAGAAACTTCTTCCTTACGTGAGTTTCCTCAGCAGTTTCGTATGTTTGAGATAGTGTTGAATAGTGATTATACTCTTTCAATTCTTACTACTGATGTTGATCCGGCGGTAAAGGAAGGTTCGTTTGCAGCTCAGTCACGAATCTATGCGGTAGCCGCTAACGAAATTTTCGATACTCAGCTGGAACCTATGCCTAATGGTAAGAATTCCTATAATGCTGAATTAGTAAAACTATTGAGCCCCGAAATGCAGGAAAAGCTTAAGAAATCAGGGGTACCAATCCAAAAATAATATGGCAAACAGTACCTCACAACATATTCTGAATACAGCCGCGACTCTTTTAGGATTTTGCCTTTTTGTGATTACTTCGCTACATGTCACAAACAAGACAGCATCCAATAGCATCAATGAGTTTACCTCTGTGATAGCCTTGTTTCTGGCTTTTTCATGTATATTTTCATTTATCTCAATCCAAACAAAAAGTCCGAAAAAGGAGAGACGCTTCGAAAAAATTGCCAACTACTTATTTATTAGTTCGTTAGCTGGAATTTTATTCATAATTTTACTAATTACCTGGCATTTTCTAAAATAAGCGATGCTCATTTGCTTGTCCGAAAAGCCCATATTGCAGCAAAACCTCCGTTAAATCACAATTGACGGAGGTTTTTTTATCTAAATAGTTTGAAACGGTGCTCATCTGCGAATATGTTCTAATTTTGACCATTAAAAATCGGAATTCCTGAATCTGCACATCTTTCCTGTCATTGCTCAAGGTGAAAAAGTTAATTTCGGCAGGGTAGAGGCTAAAATAAAATATTATGAAACAACTAAGTGAAGATGCTAAATCGGGCAGATATAGCCGAATATTTACACAACTCGAAGGTTTATTAGCGAAAAGCGATAATACCATTGCAAACATGGCTACGGTTGCAGCCGTGCTGTATCACAAGTTTGATTATTATTTCTGGTGTGGATTTTATACAATTCTTGATGGAAAGTTAATCGTTGGCCCATACCAGGGACCTGTAGCTTGCCAGGAATTAAAAAAAGATCAGGGTGTTTGTTGGGCTGGAATAAATGAAAAGAAAACGATCATTGTTCATGATGTAGAATTATTTCCCGGACACATTGCTTGCGATTCAAGGTCTAAGTCAGAAATCGTTGTTCCATTAAAAAATAACACGGGTCAAGTGGTTTCTGTTCTCGATGTCGACAGCAAGGATTTAAATTCCTTCGATGAGCTTGACGGGAAGTGGCTGGAGAAAATATTGACATTAATTAATCAGCACTAAACAAGTAGTAAGATGAGGCTAAATATGTTAAGTAGAAATCATAATACACTATAATACAGTATTTTGATATACTTTATAATTGTCTTATAATTAATATTCAGTTAAAGTGTATATGTTTCTAAATAAGGCCTTTACAAAAAGCTATAAACCCCGCGCCCCTAGGGCAAGACAGATACTTTATATGTCTGACATATACACAGTTACAAAAATTCATTAAAAGGGTGTGAACTACTTTAACGTTCCTGCCTTAATTGCTTGATCCACATAGATAACAAGCTCCTTTTTGAAAACTGACATAGTTTTATCAAAAGGATCTAGTCCGCCGATATTTACTTGCAAATCCAATTTATCGCATATCTGTAGAAATACGGGCAATGTCATTTCTGTATTGCCATCCAAATAACTGTACAACGTATTGCGGCTTATCTTAAGATCATCCGCTAACTCAGATTTGTTAAGTTTTCTGAGCTTAATTAATTCGTTGATTCTGTTTATTATATCTATTTTTAACATAATATTGTTGATAACTTTGTACTGTCAAGAGGACAATTATTGTCCTGTTAGCAGTACATTTGTTTCGCATTTATGCAAATGATATGCAAAAATACGAATACTAACATTAAATTCTTCTCAAATGAAAGTTAAAAAGTCTAAAAGTAAGCAAGTTAACTATGTTCGCAGCATCGATAAACCTATTACTAAGGAGCTTAGAGCATGGTATTTTGGGCAGCCGGCCAACACTCTTGCACAGCTCAGAGCGCGAATAATCGCAGAATGCAACATTACAAACGGTAAATTCTACAACTGGCTTTATGGCCGATCAACCCCGAACCGCTACGAACGTGAATTCATTAATTCAATCGCCGGCAAACCGGTATTTTGATATGGAAGCAAGACAATGGCATATTAGAAAACAAATTCACCTATCAGATTATCATTTTTTATTAAGGAGAATTATAAAAATTATCTACTGTGCTAGAAAATGGGATGGTGATAACATTCTTTATTACGCAATATCCGCCGGATACTCTGAGCAACGAGCATTAAGAATGCAAAAGAGGTTAAACAAAAGAATGTACAGAATATTTGGGAACCCTCGTAACCACAACATCTCAGTTGATCCAGGCGCAGATACTTTTTTATGGGGTTTTGATATTTACCCATTTCAGAAAATTAGTCTTTTGAAAAAAATACTATTAAATAAATGGGAGGCCGCATAATGGAAGCACCATTGAAACCAATCGCGCTGGACGTGGACACCTGCAGAAAACCAGCAAGGCTTATAAACCTGCTTCATAATACCTGTACTAGAAGCCTCATTATTGGGCTATATGAAGAAAGGTATTTTTTTTCTACTGCTGACGAAAGGAACAAGGCAGAAAACGCCTGCATTGAAAGTAATATCAAATGTTCTAAAGCCGTGATCAAATGAATTTATTAAAGAAAATTAAAAGGCGCAAAAAGGGTGATCTATTTCATCAACCGCCCGAAAAAAAGGTTAAAGAGCCGACCACTGAGCCAAATTACCCACCTAGGCCACCATACGAGCCAACACCCGACACAATCCAACGAAACGAATTTTTAACCGCACTATCTAAAACCTTAAAAACGTTCAAAAAAAACAACGGAATTAACACCAAAAGAACTATCTGATATACCATTTTAAATTAGAACCATGAAAAAATTCTATTGTAAAAAGGTTTGCGGTGATCCTAATTTTTCAATTGATGACTGGAACAGGTTAAATAAGTTTTGTAACGATGCAGGCATAGAAGGAATAGAGAGGGATAAGCTTCTGCATACTGCATTATTCCCTTGCAAAGTACAATGTGATGAATGTATAAATATTGTACTTGACACTCGGAAAAAAAATGCTGAAATACGCGCCAAACAAGCAAAAAATATATCATTCACAATTAAAAATACTAGCCATGCCAACAATCAAAATTACACCAGCCCAGCTAAACATAATTATGTCAGGATTGGCATATATAAAGGAACGGCAAAAAGATCTTCTGGAAGCAACAGAAAAGGATCCTGAATATTATAATATAAATAGCAGTCGACCTGGCTTTAAAGTCGCAACACAATACAGAAACAATATACAGGACTGCAATATTATTATGGATCTGTTCGGATTACTAAAAGATAATGATCTAACCTTAAGCCTGGACAAATGAAAAATCTTACAATCATTCCAACCCTGCAGCAATCGGATCTACTTGAAAAGCTCATGGAGGATACAGAAATTAAAACAGCTACAAAAGCGCTTATGTATGCAGCTGAATTTTATGTAAACAAAAAGCCAGAGCTAGAAGAAACGATAAAAAAACTCAGATTACAATATGATGAATTTAGGGAGCAATATAGAATATTAGCCTATCATCTGGAGCATCAAATTAATGCCCAGGATGCAATAAGGTCAATCATATTTCCACATACAGATAAAAGCGATAAGAATAAAAAATCATCAAAAAAAAATCAACAAATTATAAAATGCCCGATCTGTTTAGATACATTTTATAAAGATAATTTGAAAGAAGATATAATCAACCATAAGTTTATTATATGCCCAAACTGTGAAGAAGAAATATTATGCTATAAATGCGAAACCTTATTAGATAAAGACGGCAATTGCAGCAAATGTGATTAATACCGGTAAAATTTTATACTGCAGCTCCGGATCCAGATCTGCTGCAGAAAAATATAACGGTAAAAACTGATCAGGTACCAGGGGACCGGTTAAAAAAATAACGGTAAAAATCAAAAATAGACATGGAAGAAACAATCAAAGTATTTAATGCCTTTAAATTGATTTTACTTTCATTATGTAAGCAAAGGCGCTTACTCATTGCAAAAGGAGTAAATAAAAACGAGCTTACTTTAATGCAGCTTGAAATATTCGCATCAAAATTAAAGCTGTTATACTCTCCTAAAAGTATTGCTGATTTTTTTGTAGAGCAATATCAAATTATTAAGCTGTTACCTCCAGCACACAGCAAAAAAGCGCTTGATTCATTAGAATTTGCATATCAAACAGCAAAAGATCTTGCAAATGGCAAATGATCCAGACAGCTTCATTAGAGGCATACAGATGCTTATTGAACGCATCCAGTATTTAGCAGATAAAGATCTTATTTCTCAAAGGAGCCTTGAGGCATGGAATAATATTATTGAGGTGCTGACAAATGCACACAACGAAAAAGAAGCCTATATAGAGGATTTAGAAAAAAGAAATGCGGATCTGATAAAAAAGATCATCATCGCAGAGGACCACCACCAGGAGCACATTACAAGGCTTGAGGCAATTTGTCTGATACATGGAATTTATGACATAAATAGGCACCTGGCTAAATCAACCAATTATTTGATACAGGAAGCTAAAAGAAACGATCTGGAAGAGGCCTGGCAAATGCCAGATAAATTAATTGATCATTACAACAATCTATTAAACAAAATACATGAATAAGATACAACCACCAAAAATTAAAAAAGGTTCTAAAGCTAAAATACAGGCTAAAGATGAAAGTGGAAATGATATTGAAGCCATGTTATTAGAGCCTATTCCGATGGACAGCGAAGATCCAGACGATGATTTTAATGAAAAAATGTTCTATCATGCAGACGGTTGTTATTATACTAAAATTTATGTTCATGGAAAACCAATAGATGTAATGCTTTCAAACTTTCTAATGGAAATATTATTCCATTTTAACGACGGATCCAACGACACAAAAAGACTAATTAAGCTGCAGCGCCGAACAGGTCAAATTATGAATATTGAAGTGCTCAGCTCACAAATGTGCCCGGATAAATTTGAAACGATCTTAAAATCTCATGACGGCTGCAGCTTTATCGGTACAAGCTACAATTTAAAAGTAATTTTTGCAGCATTGATGGACCATGAACAAAAAGCGACCTACCTAAATACTATGGGGTATAATGCAGAACACAACATTTTTGTTTTCTCTGATTCTATCATTAATTCAGAAAACGAAATACAGCGTATTAATTCAATTGGTATTGTCCAGGACAAAGAACGATTATTTTATTTGCCCTCCTGGGCAACATCAAACTTAAATAACAAAAGCTATAGTAATGAAAGGAAATTTAACCTAAAAATTGGTAAGCTTAATTTTAATCAGTATGCGAGCTTATTCATAAAAGCATACGGACTAAATGCACATATTGGAATCTCTTTTCTTATCAGTAGCCTATTTAGGGACATTATCATTAAAGAAACTAATTTTTTTCCATACCTGTTTTTATTCGGCCAGGCTGGCACCGGAAAAAGCACATACATAGATTTGCTTACCCGTGTTTTTGGTGATAAGGATATAGGAGAGCCTATAAAGACAAGCAGCCCTAAAGGTATAGGTAGGAAAATGAGCCAGAAAAATAATTGCATTGTTTTTTTGAAAGAATATACAAATACGATCAGCGATGATATGATTAATTTTTTCAAAAATGCTTATGATGGAGTCGCCTATACTATAGCCAAGGCAACAACAGATAATAAAACTCAAACCTTTTTTGTAGAAAATGGGATCATTATCGATGGCAACCAATTGCCAACGGTAGAAAATGCATTATTTGACCGTAATATCCTGCTAAATTTCCAAGATAATAGCTTTACTGAGGAAATGGCCATATCACACAAAAAACTCATTGATGAGGCCGAAAATGGCCTTGGTCAGATAGTACAACAGATTATCAAACACAGAGAATATTTTGCAAAGGAATTTAAGACCAGATACAGAGAAAAATTATTAGATCTGAAAAATCAAGAAAGGGGAGGCCTTAAAATTTCTAGTCTGCCAGAGCGAAATATTAAGCATATCGCTTTTATTCTTACTCCCCTTGAAATATTATCTGATTTGCTTAATTATCCAATGAATAAGCAGGAGCGCCAAAACTTCACTGATAAAGTAATCGATGATGCTATTGAAAAGAATGATTTGCTTAATGACACCAAAGATGTTAATATTTTCTGGGACGCCTTGAATTTTGAATTAGATAAGGTTAACAGCAGACTACAGGAAAATACTCATTATCAAATCGAAAAAGAAGATAATTTGCTTTATCTCAAAGTAAATGATGTATATCCATTTTATAGCGAATATTGTCAAAAAACAGGAGCAAAGCAAATAGACAGATCTACCATGATTAAGCTTCTAATTTCTCAGGAGTATTTTAAGAAACCAGAACAAAAAGGCAGAACAAACGCCTATAACAAAAAGAATTTTGGCAGCTGCTTCCGCTTCATTTGGCATTACAACCCGGACACCTTGAAAATGAACTTAGGAAACAGACAAATTAATTTTCCACACTAAGCGAATAGCTCGGCTTACAACAGAGCTAATAATATAAATCAATTCTTTTATGAAAAGAGTATCTATTGACGACACACAGAACCCAGTTAACCTTGTAGTTGCAAAAGTTCCACAGGTTGACGAAAAATTCAAAGTGATCTGGTCAGATGAACAAAACAGGATCGCAAAAACACATCATCAAGTTATGTACGCTGAATTATTCCATCCTACACCCCTGGGCGTATTTTTCAAAATTAAAATACCAAGGGAAACCATTTTGAAAATGGCTGAAATGTTGACATTAACAGAACAGGAAGAAACCACGGATGCTCAGTATAACGGTAATTATTTTCCTCCAGAAGAAGATCCAAACAGCCCATTTAGTCAAAATGAGGTTATGGCTGATACTCCTGATAAAAAAGGATAATACAAACAAATTCAAAATTTCTGCAAAAAAGAGGTGATTTTTTCACCTCTTTTTTTTTATTTAACTGAAATTCTTTATGTTATAATTCTACAAATAAAGCTTAAAAAAGTGAGTATACCGAGTATACCGAGTTAACCTAATTTTTATTTATCTGTATTTAAGCATATTAAGTTTTTTTTATGGTTGCACGTCGGTTGCACCGGTTGCACCGGTTAACTGGGTTGCATCTCCTTTTATCAAAGAAGTAGCCTAATGCAACCTTGTAAGTAATACATAATCTGCTTATTAAATAAAAAGGTTAACTGGGTTTACTGGGTTAACACAGTTTTTATGGCTATGGCTAAACCTGAAACTTTCTTATTTGTAATAATACTAACGAATTGTAAAAATACTAACCTTATGTACTATAATACAGTTAGTTATCTGCTTGCTTCATATTCCTTTCTACATTTGTAGATAGGATAACCTAACAAAAAGTGCATGAAAGCGGCTAAAACCTCACTATTAAAGCCATATAAAAAGGATAACGCTGGAAAACTTGTTCCTGCATTAGAGATAGTTAAACAGAATCCGCATAGTGCAGGCGTTTATCTTATCTTTTCAGAACGAACCGGAAAGCCGGTATATATTGGATATAGCGAAAGAAATCTGTATAAAACCATTTACAGACACTTTCAAAGCTGGAATGATAGCCAAACCAATAGAAAGGTTTATAATAAAACCGGTTATAAAGTACGAGTAATATTTACAACCCCTGGAAGGGCTTTTCTCCTGGAAAAATACTTGATCATGAAAATAAAGCCCAGGGATAATAAAGAAAAGTACGAAAATTACTTATTTCCAAAGCAGAAAGCGGATGCAAAAGCTATTGAAGCCGATACAATCCTGCTATCTGTTAACGATGATTGTCCATTTTAATAATTATAGCCATGAGCGATAAAAAACAATTCAATTGTAAGTTAGAAACCAGCGTTATTGAACTATTAGAACAAAAATACCTGGAAGCAAAAGAAAAAGATACTAATTTACAAAAAGGTAACTGGCTTGGAGAAAGGATAAGCGCTTTTTTGAACAACGAACAGCCAAAAGATTCTAATAACTCAGATCCAGGATTATTGAAAAAAATCGAGGATCTACAAACAACCATAAAAGATCTAGAGTCTAGAATACAAACCGCAAACGAAGTTATTGCAGATTACCAGGAACTAAAGGAAAGTATCGAAAATGATAATCGGTTATTCCTTTCTTTAGATGAAAAGCAAGCTTTTGAATTGTGGGGCTTAGTTGAATTATCAAAGAACGCCGGTTATGCAAAAGACCTGGAAAGCTTCATTTTTCAGCTGTTATCTGACTACAGAAAGCAATTTAATTGTTTTATACTAACGCCTAACGATGTCGAATATCTAAAAAGCCTCAATAAAAATGAATGAAAATATCACTATTCCAAAAGCTCAGCTGGCGGAACTGCTAAAGCAGAATAATGAAATGAAAGCGCTGATCAATAGAGGCGCGTTGGTAATTTCTCAGGTGGTTGATATTACTGGATTATCTGGTAACAGTGGAAATCTTATGCTTAAAATTCCAAAGATTCTGCATAATGTACAGAAAAAGCCACAGATAATCGATGAATTACAAGCTATCTTAACTGATTTTGCAAAATATCTAGAGCCATGATATTTCCAAAGGATCTGCAGGAAGAAGACCTGCTAGAAAAATTAAAGGTTGCAACCCAGGCAAAGCCGCCGGCAACTTCAACAGCTGACGACTTTAAACCAGCAGAAGAAACAACAGCGGATTTTACTCCAGCAGCTGAGCCAGAGCAACAAAAAGAACCTGAACCAGCGCCTGCACAACCAAGCAAACCAGAAACCCCGGCAATGTCAAAGGCAGAACAAGCCGATTTGCTAATCGGTTTTACTGACGGCTTGCAGTGTCTTATTCTGCCCTGGGCATATCAGCAAACCATTTTTACTGCCTCAGAGCGGGAACAGCTAAAAGACTTAAAAAGAAAAATTGGTAACGCCGCCGGCCAGAGCCTTACACTGGATGCAAAGGAAACAAATCTATTTTCAAAATATTCAGATTATAAAGAGCTAGCGGATAATATACCTTTCGCTGAATCTGAAATAGAAATGATTAAAAACCCAATGATCGCAGTAATGGAAAAATACAACTGGAACGCAGGGCCAGAAGGATTATTTGCCGGCGCACTCATGACAGTTATGGCCCCAAGGCTAATGCCATTATTCAGTAAGCTAACTAAATTTTAATAAAAACGGTAAAATTTTTACTGCAGGATCCGGATCCGGCGCTGCAGCATTCAAAAAAAACGGTAAAATTTGCCCTGGTACCTGGCAACCGGTTAAAAAAATAACGGTAAAATGACAAGGTTAAACGAAGTTTCGATGATTTTAGGACGGCGCAGAGCAGGGAAGACAACCTACACAAAAGCCATTATAGCCGCTATAGAAAAGAGCCAGCCAGATAAAAAGATTTTGATCATTGATACTTTCGATAATCCAGACTATGCACATGTTCCGATTATTAATTGCGATATGATCGAGCGCTGGAAAGGATCGGGAACATACAGGATCTTTGGCAGCAATACAGATGAAATTTTGTTTAATGTTGAGCAATACCTTAGAAATGCTTTTATCATCCATGAAGATGCAAGCAAATATATACGCAGGTCCTTATCAGAGGATCTTCGCAGATATATTATAGATAGCAAACAAAAAAATCTTGATCTTTTATTCATCTTTCACGGCTTTAGCTTTGCGCCTCCTGAAATGTTCCGCTTAGTTGATAGTATTGTTTTATTCAAGTGTGATAATCCTGCACACAGAAAAACAGAAATTGTAAACTATGAGAATATTAAAAAAGCCTATGATTATATAATGAAAGATCCTTGCACCTGGGCACATATTACACTAAATATCTATTGACATGATACCTATTTTTCAGCAAATCATCCTAGCAATTTTTTGCACGTTTTATTGGTATTTAATTTTTAAATCTGCAGATCATAATGCTTTCAAAAAAAGCAAGCTATATAATAGAATTGGGAAAATACTTGTATTTCACACATGGCTAGGATATTTAATTTGGAGAACCTTTTTTATAGGAAAGGAAAACCCCTGGAAATATTCCATGCAGACATTAAACCATTGGCGCCTTAATGCTACAGAAAAAAATATACAAATTTCACACATGATTTGGCTTTCAATTATTACAACTAGTCTATTTTATTTTTACATTAAAATTCTTATAATATTCATATAATCTTTGCTATAGCGATTATTGTCGTTGCCGGTATTATGGTCTATTTATCAGATAAAATTAATGACAAATTTGATTTCTAATGATCAAGACACTACAGGAATATTTACAGGAAAAAATGCCCTCAATAGATCTCGCAGCGGCAAAGGAAATCATTAAACATTATAACGATTATCATCATGAATATAGACCGCAATTTTGTGATATATGTGGTAAAAAGTTAACTATTAACGAACGTTTGATGAATGATAATGAGCTTTATCCAACTGCATTTAATTATTGTTGCTTAGAACATAAAGCTTATGCTCATCATTATCAACGTGAAAAAGTCAGGCGTTTGCTAAACATTCCAGAACCAGATCTATTTACAATAATTCCTTAATAAAAAACAAATGAGTAAACCGCTCCCAGACTTTAACAAGCTTGATTTTTACAAGGGTTTTAATATCCATGTAAATAATAAAATCGATAATATTAGACTCAATAAGAAACTTAAATTTATTGAGATTAATAGTACTTTTTTTTATCGATTAAAGCCAGGACAGCAATACTTCCTAATCTGGCAAAAAATCTATAAGGCCAGAGGCTATGACTTATTTAAGGCAGATAAAAAAGCCTTTGAGAAAGCTCAGGCCGTTGGATATGATCCAGTAGAAATAACCATGCTCTTTAAAACCATGAAAGGGAAAAAGCGACTGCTAGATAAACGCTGGTATTTCCTTGTAACGGAAGGGGACACGATAGAAGATAAAATAGATCTATTCCTAAGAAAAGTTAAAGCATGGATAAGGAAAAAATTAAGCCTATAAATTCAAAGGAGCTTGCAGCGCTTTATAATGTTTCCGTTAAAACATTCCGCCGGTGGTTGGTCAGGCGACGAAATGAAATAGGAAAGCCAGAACTAGGCTACTGCTATAGCATTAAACAGGTGCAGATAATTTTTGATTATCTGGGGACTCCCTAAAAGGGAGTCTTTTTTTTGCCTTTATATTCCAATTGTAGCCCGCTATGCCCTTAAAGAGCCCAGCGGGCTTTTCACTTTAATAAATATTTGTCGCTGATTATTCAATTAACAAAAAACTTTTAAGTATGGAAACCCCAACCCCAGCAAACGTTACCCAGGCAGTAGGTAAGGCCTTAAACTGGAAACTTTTATTAACGGTCCTTATTATTGCCATCCTGGTAACATGGATCATGTCAAAGATTATGAAGCAAACAGTTGTTTTGCTTGACGAAAATGGCGAAGAAGTCGCACAGGGAGAAGTTCGCAGGACTCCAGCCTGGAAATTTCAGAAAAACGCTGCTTAATTCAAAAAACACTCATTCAAATTCAATCAAAACAGCTATGAAAAAGTTAATTTTATTTGCGATCGCACTGCTAGCCATTGGCGCTGGCTTTTATTTCTCAATTGAAGCAGGAGCCATTACATCTATGGCGACAATGGCGTTAGGTCCTATTGCTTCGAAAATGAGCAGCCGGGACCTGGAATATTACGCTAAAAAGAATTTTTCGAGTATGGACGGCGACGAAGACCCCGACAATTACGACAATGAAGAAGAATTTTACAGCGGATATGATGATGATTTTCTTGATTTTGGTGGAAAAGCTCAAAGCTTCGCTGACAGCATGGAATCTGGCCGAAAATTCATTATTACTATTACCAATTCAACCGGTAACAGTTCAACCCGCACCATGTATTTAACCCCTGGCTTATCCTGGGCACCTGGTCAAATTGCAGCTGTTACCTCCGTAACTACAGCAACAGGATCTCCGCTGGTTTATACAACTACCAATACCAATGTTTATGCTTCTGGTCCAATGCGTGACGGTGCGTTTTTAGATAAAGATGGAAACGCCGGTTTATCAGGCTCAGGATCTCCCAAAACGCTTGCCTTATTCCTTGCCTATATTTATTATCATCCTACCCAGATTAGCGGTATGAAGATCCAGGCAACAGAAGCCAGCCAGATTGATCAACAGTTTATCATCCGCCCACAGGATCCATTTAAAACAGCCGAAGAAAGCTACATTACTCCGGGCGCTTATCAGAATCAAGATACCTACAGGGATAAGATCATCATGGTACCAACTACAGGGCTTGTTCTGTCAAAAGACGTACAAATTGAATATCCTGTTTTGGGTAACACGAGCTCAAATACTGTATCAATTACATTATTTGTAGGCGCTTCTTTCTCAACACATACGGCAATGACTAAAAAGGTTGCTACTGCTGCTCGCACATTCTCCCGCGTAGGCGCTGCAAACGTTAAAAAGTTTCAGCAACTTGCAGGAAGCAGAATGAACCTTGGTAAAGGTCGAAGATAATAACCCCCCCCCAGAGAGCGATTCACGAGCCCAGGCTAAAGGCAAAAAGCCGGTGCCTGGGCTTTTTTCTTAAAAAAATGATGAATGAAGACTAACATAACGGCGGTTTATTTTGTTGACTGGTTAGAAGATTGTCCAGCCAGAGTTAACAGAGTAACCGGGGAAATGTTCCTTAATCGCCAGTTGTGGCCTACATTCTCACCAGCACATCGAAAGTTCATTTTATTTCATGAAGCCGGCCACGCGACAAAGCAAACCAAAAGCGAAATTGAAGCAGATAAATTTGCTTTAGCCTGCATGATTGAACACGGAGAGAGCTTAACAGAATCATTAAAAGCACTCACCAGAATACTTGACGAAAGCAGACCTGGACACCGCATTAGAATGAAAGCGCTTTTTGAGACCATTAGAAACTATGATTATTATTTTAACGAAAACGAAAAAGTCAGCAACTATATGAAGCCAAAAAAATTACAGCGGATTGCAAACAGAAACCCTAAAAGGGCTGAACGCATTGCAAACAGACCAGCAAAAAAGCAGGCTCGCCGCTCAACAATGATGAAGCTTTTGCCTCCCGCTCCTGGTATGAGAAAATCAATTAACATGGGAAAGATCCAGTTTCCAGGGTTAGCACAGCCGGCACAAAATAATTTGCTTCAAATAATGCCACAAGAAAGCTACCAGGTTGAACAGCCGCAATACATGGAGCCAATGCCTGAATTTAATCAGCAACCCTATAACGATCCTTTTATTTTTGAAAACAACGACACCACAGCCGATGAAGATCCCGGCCTTAGCTACGAAGAATTTGTAGAAATGTATGGTGATGCTGCATTTTCTGATATGAAGGGAAAACAATTTCGCCAGGCAAAAAGAGCTGCCAAAATTGATAAAAAAAATGCAAGGACAGATGTTGTAAAATCCCGCGCCTTGAAGAATGCGGCCAAAGCCGAGGGTATTAAGAACGGGACATTTGATCCAAGCGCAGGAACAAAATCTATTTTGGGCGCTGCAGGTGATATTATCGGAGGAATCTTTGGTAAAAACAAAAGCGCTGCTGCAGATCAAAATATTTCAGATGGCGGATCCGGTGCAACTACAGACCAACCAACTGACCAGGAAGCAAAGAAAAAGAAAAATACGATGATCATTGTTATTGTGGTGGTGGTTGTTATTATCATCCTGGGCGTAGCTTTCAGAAAAAAAATCTTTGGAAAAAAGTAAGATGCTATGAAAAGCGCCGAAATCATTAAGAAACTTGGGAGCAAACAGGTAATCATTTCAGCAGTTGTGATTTTTATAATCATAATTTTAGCTGTTCTGCTTATAAAATTCGTTCCCAAGCTTCTTAAACGCTCTCAGGAAGAAAAAGAAAAGGATGCTTATAGAAGCTCCATTGATCCGCAAAAAGTAACATTAACGCCAGCCGATTTTGTTAGCATGGCGAACGCGCTAGATGCAGCCTTTAATTATGTTTTCGGAACGGATGAAGAAGTAATCTATTCAGTGTTCGAACGACTTAATACGAAAGATGATCTATTTTCTCTGATGGATGCTTTCGGGCGCAAAAGATCTGATGTATATACAAGAGTTTTAGCACCCATTGGTGCAACCTGGGAAGAAGCAGATCTTACCCGCTGGATCAATGACGAATTGGACAGCTCAGAAAAAGCAAAAGTTAATCAAATCCTAGCAAGCAAAGGAATCGCATTTAAATTTTAAGGTTATGACACTCAAAAAAAATACGAAAACAGCCCTGATCATTACAGGAATTATCATTCTGATAATAATTATTTTGTTAGTTGTACGAAAAGCAAAAGCAGCAAAAGCAGCACAATTAGAAACAGAAGATCCGGAACAAAAGAAAAGAACAAACAATCCAGGATCTTCGAAGCCTGCCAGCGAAAAGGATCTTTATGCAAGCCTTCCTACAGGAACGTTTCCAGTTAAACAAGGCGATAAAAATAAGCTAGTTTATATGCTGCAGTACGCATTAAATGAAATTGATAATGCAGGGCTTGATCTTGATGCAGATTTTGGACCCGCTACAGCTGCAGCGCTCAAAAAAGCCTATAACATTTCAAGTGTTGATTTTCTGCAGGCTAAAGGAATTTATAACGACTTTAAGAACGAAAAAGGGCAAGAAGCAAAATACAGAGTTTTCATTGAAAAATTCGGTCAACTATTCGTTTAACGGTAAAATTTTAAGCTGCAGCGACGGATCCGGAGCTGCAGCTTAAAAAAATACCGGTAAAATCTTACCAGGTACCAACTCACCGGTTAAAAAAATAACGGTAAAATGAAGAAGATAAAAATTGCGATCATAATAATTGTTGTGTTAGTTGTTGCCTGGCTTTATTGGCAGTATACAAAGGCCATGAAGTATGAGCTAAAACTAAAAAACATTATTATCGGGCACTTTGGGCTTAAAAAGCTTGACGGATCTATTTACGTTGACCTTTATAATCCATCGGCTTTTTCAGGATCCATTATATCAAGTGATATTATGCTTTCGATTAATAACGTAGATATAACGAAAGTAATTATCGATAAAAATACACTGATCAGCGCATCTGGATTTTCAACTATAATGCTGGACTTTGACGCCATACCAAAGCATATTTTAAGTATTCGCAATATTGGCGCGCTGCAGGGAATAACAGACCCTAAAACAGTTCAAATAGGCCTAAAAGGCTGGATCAAAGCAAAGATCTTATTTTTTACTCTTACAATACCAGTTAACATTATCTCACCACTAGCAGACTATCTGCCAGAAAAAAACAACGAAAATGAGCGTTAAAAAAATCGTGATAATCGTAGTGTTGATCCTGCTTGCAATGTTTATCTATAAGCGCTGGAAGCAAAACAAAGAGGAAAAGGAAACATTCCAGGACCTAAGATCAACCATGAATCAAAATATGTCCCCTGGGCAATCTTTAAAAGAGAAAGCGGAGAACCTGAAGAACGCTGGAAAATCTATGAATATACTTGGCTTAAAACTTCGTTAATCATGTTGAAATATATCGAACTAGTCAATGAAAATAGACCGCAATTTGAAGCGAAAGTAATCGAAATTGCAGGAAAGTTAAATATTCCACCTGATTGGCTCATGTTAGTTATGGAGAGCGAAAGCGGATTAAGCCATACTATCGTAAATCCAATGGGCGGAGCTACCGGCCTCATTCAGTTTATGCCATCAACAGCAAAAGGATTGGGAACAACCACAACGGCACTAAAAAGAATGAGCAATGTACAGCAGCTTGATTATGTCTATAAATATTTCAGACCTTACAAAAAGCAGCTTCAAACAGGATACGATCTATATTCTATTAATTTCTTCCCTGCAATGCTTGGAAAACCTGATGATTGGGAAATACACAGCGATAAGTTAAGCGCTGAAACCATTGCAAAATACAACAAATCATTAGATCTTGATCATAATAATGTCATCACCGTTGCTGAATGGAAAAAGTCGCTAGATAAGAAATTCAAAAAAGCCGGTGTAGACCCAAAAAAAAAAGCATGAAAAAATTTGATATAGCCATTTTAATCTTAATAATACTCCTGGCTATTGCATGGGGATTAAGAACACTTAAAAGCTAGTACAATGGAAAAATCATATGCGGAAGTGCTACTGGAGCAGATACGCGACGGCATAACAACACAAATTGAAATGACAGGAAAAAGAACAAATTCCGAAAACATCGCCTATAATAATGGAGCAGGCACAGACGTAAAATATACCACACCATTTGCGCTTGATGATTCATTTGAACTTTTCACAGAAGCGCGCGACTCAAACGGGCGACTTGTAACAGGTGTTATTATCCTGGGCGAAACATCAAAAGACGGATTCACTGCAATACCGCCAGCCGGCACCATTGGAACAATTAAATTGAAATACACTGCTACATTAAAAAACTAGCCTTATGAAAAGATTTATTTTTCTCGTTTTTATATTCCTTTCGTTGCTGACGAAAGCACAAACAACAGACACAACATTCACGGACAATATTAAGCCCATGTTAGGGAAACCAGACAGTACAATTAATGTCTGGACAGATTTAACGATTTTTCACGGCAATATTTCGGTAATCGGAAATATTATTTCAACAAGCACAGATACAACCCATGTAGGTCATATTTCAACTGGAGGGATTAACAATCATGGAGGATTAGAAAATTATGGAGATGGTCAATTTCTTGATTCAGTAGGAGGGGGGTTGTTAATCGGTGCTGCCGGGACAATTGCAAATATTAATCAGGGTGCTTCTGTTACTATTACCGATTCAGTAATGATAGGGGGTGGAATATTAATTGCAGATTCGGCACACATTACTGGAAATCTTACTGTTGATGGTGAAATATCTTGTGGGGATACTTTTAGAGTACAAACGATATTAGCGCTTGATCCTATCGGATACGGAGGCATAGATATTCTATCATATACCTACGTAAATAATGATTTTCAAGTTACGGGAAATTTAATAGGCGAATATGCAGAAATACATAAAAAATTAACGGTTGATACACTTGAGTATGATTATGCTATTACCGACTCAAAGCCTTATTATGTATGGGTTGCAATGTTGGATCAATCCGGTACTAATGCACCAACAGCGCAGGTATTAGAATGCACATTGCCTGACACTGCTTTATATCCTGTACACTTTGTTTATAGCGCACCTGGAGAGTATGAAATACACTATGAAAATCCATCCATTGACTACAGTAAGGCAATAGTTTTTATCACAAATCCACATTGGCCTGATGTAAGTTATATTACTAATGCTTCTTATGTTTCATCAAAAATATTAGTATCAACCTACGATCATACGCCCTCAGAATATAGAAACAACTATTTAGAAAAATCGCCAATTGAAATAAGATTTTATAAATAATACTCGTATGATGTTAATTGTTGGAATTGTTATAGGTGCTATTGTTGTAGCTGTTGTAGTATTTTTAATTATAAAAAAGTGGCTGAAAAGGCCATTCAATCCTTAATACTATGGAAAAAATATTCGGTGCGCTTATCGGTTGTTTGGCTGCTGCTGCTGTTTGGTTTTTTATTCTGTGGTTGATTGAAAAATTAAAAAATAGGTAATATGAAAAATTCATTTTGGACTTTCCTTGCTGGTTTTTTCCAGGATCAAACCAGCGGATCGATGAACGGCGGAAGCAGAAAAGCTATTGTAGCTTATTTCTTATGCTTCTGTTTTTTTACCCTAGTAACAGCATCTGCACAGGGAATTAAGATAGAGCCTATTTCATGGTATTGCGTTACGGGACTACTTGCCTGGACTGTTGGAGCAATAACCACAGAAACAATTTTGAAATATTTTGGAAAACCAGGAGCAACGCCACCGGCAGAGTGAAACCACTTAATTTATGGAACTAGCTAACAATATAGTACCGATCATTATAACTGCGCTGTTGACCGGAGGCCTGCCCTGGATTTTTTTGTACAGATATAAACGCCGCCAGGAAAAAGCTCAGGCGGTAGGATCTGAGCTGGACAATGCTCAAAAGGTAGTTGATCTTTTTAAGGATCTATCAGAAGGACAAAACAAAGAAATAGATCTGCTTCGAAATGAACTAGGTATTGTTAAAGCAGAATTAGCGGTAATAAAGCAAAACGCCTGTTATAATTCAGAATGTACAAACAGAAAACGATCAAAATCATGACACTAGCAAAAAAACGCAAGCCAGCGAAAAAGGCCACCAGAAAACCGGCTAAAAAAGCCACTGTTAAACGCCGTAAAAGCACAGCAAAGCCAAAAACAAGCGCCCGTAAGACATCAAAAAAACGTAAGGCACCGGCTGGAGCTGCTAGCAGGATGAAAAAAATTACTACGGAGGCAAAGCGGATACGCAAAGCAAACCCCAATAAGAAATGGACCACTGCCATCAAGGAAGCTTCAAAAAAATTATTTTAAGATGCAGATCAATAAAACATTATTAAAAATGCTGGTACTCCTTATGGGGATCAGCATTTTTTTTGGATCATGCAGCCCGGAAAAAAGATTGTCCAGGCTTGTTAAACATCATCCTGAATTAATGAAGCAGGATACAATTAAGTACCTGGACACTTTTATTAAGCCTGAATTTTGCTTTGATACGGCCTATTTGCTTAATGAGAAAACAGATACTATTACTATTACTAAAGATCGAATAATTACAACGATCATACATAAAAATGATTCTGTTTATATTACTCAGAAAATACCTGGTGATACTTCTGTAAGAGAGCTTAAAATACCATACACACCAATAATCAACCAGACCGGCCATAATTTGTGGAATTATGTTACCTGGATCTTTGTAGGTGTTTCTTTACTACTGATCATTCTCTTGATCTTTATCATTTCGCGTATTAAAACCGCCAGGTAGATCCGTACCCCAGGAATTGATTTGTTTGTGGATAATACTCAAGCGCTCCAATAATACATACATTTCAAATGTATTATAGTTGCGCTTTTTTTCTTTAAGTACATTATGAACCATCTGAGCAAATTCCTGCAGTAAGGTTAAGATCTGATCAAACCAGCGGAAAGTAAAAACATTCCCAGTGTACCAGTCAGAACGTCGTATCATCATTGTTAGCCGCTTATCAATTTCCGCGTTATACGTTCTAAACTTATCACTATCAAGCAAATCAAAGAAAACGATGTACAGACGCCGGTACTGTGTCCATATTTCTATGTAAATCATGTTTATTTCAATCACCCGGTCGTTAAGAAACCGATTAGTTTGGGCTAAAAATGCTTTTGCTTTTACTTCCTGTGTAAATGCGATAGTTAGCCCGTTTCCAAGGATCACCCGGTACTTTCTATTAATGGTTAAATAGCTTGATTTGTCAGGCCTCCAAAGGGTTTTTATTTTTATTTGTGTTCCCATGTTAAAAAATGCTTTTGTAACTAATTGATATGCAATAATAGATAAAATTCGTTTGTCTTATAATTAATATTATGTTAAATTGCAATTTTCAAAACATTCATTACATATTAGAATAATCCTCCTCCTGTCATTAGCAATTATCACAAAAAAAAAAGAGCTTCCCGTTAAGGAAAGCTCTCCACATTATTACTTATTCGTTCTAACCTCTTACCTATTTTAGGCTGTTGATTTTTGCATCAATAGCTTTCAACTTTTCCATATTATTGGTACGAGTGTAAAGTTGTTTCAGCGAATATAAAGTGTTCAGATCATTAGGCTGTAATGTCTCTGCTTTTTCCAACACAGGAATTGCCTTATTTAATAAATCATCAGCTTTCACTTTAAGTTTATTGTAACCTTCAGTGTCTTCCATCGGCAACTTATTAGCCTCTTCCATAATGCTTGCTGCTGAGTTCACATATAATGCTCCCAGATTGTAAATAGCGTCAAAATAATCAGGTTTTAGCTCAATAGCTTTATTGTATGATTTCTCAGCTTCTTCAAACCTGCCAAATTCAGCCATGTTAACACCAATAGCATAATGCAACATCGGATTCTTAGGATCTTTCTCAACTGCGATGTTTAATAGATTCTGAGCTGCTTCACCTTTGCCCTGTGCAAGATAAATATTGCATTCAGCAATAATCAAGGTGAGATCATCTCCCATCAGCTTACGACCTTTTTGAATAGCAGACATTGCTTTGGTGCTGTCGCCTTCGTTCTTGTAAATATTTGATAATGAACTGTAAACTAAAGCTTCGTGATATTGGTTTTTAGCAAGATCTTCCAATAAAGCCTTTGCTTTCTTGTCGTCCTTTAACTGAATAGCACACAATGCTGCATTGTAAGTAGCAATGGTATCTTTAAGTCCGAATCCGCTGTTGATTTTACGTGTCATTTCGAATTTATCCATTGCACTAATGTATGAGCGCTTATTGTAAAGGTCAACACCCTGATTATAGTACTGTTCACCAACTACATAAAGACCAATAATTGGACTTGGCGGGTTAATGGCTTCGTTCATCACTTCTTTGTCAATCTCAATCGCTTTTTGATATGAATCATAAGCAACTTGCAGAGCATTGGTGTCAAGAGCCTTGTATTTGGGGTTCAAATAGATACTCAGGTAGATATTCCCACGATAGAACCAGCATTTTGCCAATCCTTTAGTCTGATCGTTGGCTGATGCCAGGTCGATATTTGTTTTGGCTTTGTCGAGGGTGCCGCTCTTGAAATAGTTGAACGCACTGACAAGCACAGCATTTTGCGCTGTTGCCCCCGTGACCATCAGGCATGCCACGATAATGAACGCAAATTTTTTCATAAAAAGTTATTTTTTAGTTATTGAATTTTGGTAATTTCTGGTCTTTATTATTGTTTGAAAACCAGCAAAAATAGGAATTATTCCGGTTTTACAAACGCTTTGCCAAAAGTATGTAATGTTAATCTATATTTATTTTTACCATTGACTTCTACCCTGCCTTATTTGGAATCATCGTCGTCGTCATCTTCTTTGGCTTCGGGCTCTTCGCCATCAACCTCTTCATCTTCAGCAACATCATCGTCTTCTTCTTCCAATTCTTCGTCTTCGATTACAACACTATCGTCAACTTCCATCGATGCAAGATATTCTTTATCAGAAACTCGCTCTTCGTCAGGTTCTTCATCGGCACTTTTACCAACCTTGGTAACAGCAGCAATGGTATCATCCTTAAGGTTAATTAGGCGTACACCCTGTGTTGCACGACCCATGACTCTCAGGTCACTTACAGCGATGCGAATAAGAATACCCGATTTATTGATAATCATTAGGTCATCATTGTCGGTAACATCAAGAATAGAAATCAGCGCACCCGTCTTTTCGGTGATGTTCATGGTTTTTACACCTTTTCCACCACGGTTTGTAACACGGTAATCGTCAACTTTAGAACGTTTTCCATATCCATTTTCGGAAACAACCAAAATTTCTGATTCGGTACCCGAAATGCAGACCATTCCTACGACCTCGTCCTTTTCGTCGCGTAAACGGATACCACGAACACCGGCGGCATTACGTCCCATTGGCCTAGCCTTTTCTTCGTTAAAACGAATAGCCCTTCCGGAAAGCAGTGCCATAATTACTTCGCTCTTTCCATCAGTCAGTCTTGCTTGCAGCAATTCATCTCCCTCGCGGATGGTGATGGCGTTGATACCGTTCTGACGTGGTCTTGTATATGCATCAAGAGTGGTTTTCTTGATAACACCCTTACGTGTGCAAAGGATAATATAGGTTTTTGAAGTGTATTCCTTATTAGTAAGATCTTTCACATTAAGGAAAGCCTTCACTTTATCATCCGCTGGAATATTAATCAGGTTTTGAATGGCGCGGCCTTTAGAGATCTTTGTTCCTTCAGGAATTTCAAATACGCGCAGCCAGAAGCAGCGTCCCCTCTCAGTGAAGAAGATCATATAATCGTGCATAGTCGCTACAAACAGGTATTCAACGAAATCCTCATCACGGATATCGCTGCCTCGGGAACCACGTCCTCCCCTGTTCTGTACCCTGTATTCAGATAATAAGGTACGTTTGATATATCCCATATGAGAAATGGTTATCACCACTTCTTCATTGGCAATGGTGTCTTCGATGCGGAAATCACTGGCCGCATAAACGATCTCGGTGCGAGGTTCGTCACCATATTTTTCTTTAATCTCTAATAATTCCTGACGTATGATGGCCATGCGCATATCCTTGCTATCCAACACACTTTTCAGATAATCAATGAGTTTCATCAGTTCATCGTACTCTTTCTGGAGGTTTTCGCGTTCCAGACCAACTAATGCACGGAGACGCATATCAACGATGGCTCTTGCCTGAATCTCAGAGAGGCCAAAACGTTCCATTAAACCTGAACGGGCTTCGTCAACAGTCTGCGATTCACGGATGAGCTTGATTACTTCATCAATATGATCCAGCGCAATGAGTAAGCCTTCTAATATATGTGCACGTTTTTGTGCCTGATCCAGTTCGTAACGGGTACGACGAATTACAACTTCGTGACGATGTTCTACAAAATGAGTGATAATATCCTTTAGCGTCAGCATCATTGGGCGACCTTTCACAAGGGCAATGCTGTTAACACTAAATGAACTTTGAAGCGGTGTTTGCTGGTATAATTTGTTTAATACCACATTGGTGATAGCGTCTTTACGCAATTCGTAAACGATACGAATACCGCTTTTATCGCTTTCGTCACGTATATCATTGATGCCTTCAATTTTCTTTTCCTGAACCAGATCAGCGGTCTTTTTAATCATTTCCGCTTTGTTGACCTGATATGGAATGGAGGTTACAATAATATTTTCGTGTTGACCTTCCACTTCAACAGTGGATTCGCCACGCATGACAATTCTTCCGCGACCGGTCTGATAAGCATCTCTAACTCCTTCGTAACCGTATATAATGCCACCGGTTGGAAAATCAGGAGCTTTGATAAATTTCATCAGCTCTTCAATGGTAATATCGTTATTGTCGATATAAGCCACGGTTCCATCCACCACCTCTTTTAAATTGTGTGGGGCCATATTAGTGGCCATACCCACTGCAATTCCTGAAGTGCCGTTAACCAATAAGTTAGGAATTTTAGCTGGGAGAACTGTAGGTTCTTCCAACGTATCATCAAAGTTGAGCTGAAAATCAACAGTATCTTTATCTAAGTCGGCGAGCATTTCCTCGGCGATTTTCTTGAGACGTGCCTCGGTATAACGCATGGCAGCAGGGCTGTCACCATCAATAGATCCGAAGTTTCCCTGTCCGTCAATAAGCGGGTAACGTAACGACCATTCCTGAGCCATACGTACCATTGCATCATACACAGAGGTATCACCATGAGGGTGATATTTACCTAAGACCTCCCCTACGATCCTGGCCGATTTTTTATGCGGTCTGGTGGAAAGGTTACCTAAATCGTGCATTCCGTATAAAACCCTGCGGTGCACAGGTTTTAAGCCGTCTCTAACATCCGGGAGCGCGCGGGAAACAATAACTGACATTGAATAGTCAATGTAAGCCATTTTCATCTGGTCTTCAATGTTCACCCGGACAATTTTCAAATCTTCATTCATAATTTATAATTCAATCATTTATAGCAACTTAAATATTATGTAAAAGGCCTACGAAAGTAAGCAATTTTGTGCAGATAATAAGCGTTTTTTTGAATTATTTATTATAAACACGGAAGTGTTGATAATTATAGTGTTTCCGCATGCTTGCGGCATGCTGAAACTGCCTAATTTTGGTAATTACGGAATTTTTCGTAACTTTGATTAAAAATACAATATTATGGAAGCAAAATTCTCCCAAAGAGTGAAAGATGTGTTGACGTATAGTCGCGAAGAAGCGATCCGTTTGGGAAATGATTATATTGGTATCGAACACCTCTTTTTAGGCATCATTCGCGAAGGCGAAGGAATGGCCATTAAAATATTATTATTACTAGGTGTTAATTTGTCAGACCTTCGTCGCAGCATCGAAAAAGCTGTTAAAACGAACGATGAAAAAGAACATCTTGCCGATAATATTCCTTTAGTAAAGCAGGCTGAACGTGCTCTTAAGATTACTTATCTCGAAGCAAAAATTTTCAAAAGCGAAATGATTGGCACTGAGCATCTGTTACTTGCGATATTAAAAGATGATGCTAATTTGGTAACCAAAACTTTGGCAAAGACAGGCATTACTTATAATGACGTAAAGAGTGAACTTCGGAATCTGATCAGCGGGCATGATGAGCCTAAATTCGATCCCCGTGACGAATTACCCGGAAGCGGCGGTGGTGATGATCAGGAAGAAGGCAGCATCGGCGGTGAATTCAAAAAACCGGGAGATTCAAAATCTAAAACTCCGGTGCTTGACAACTTTGGCCGTGACCTGACCCGTCTCGCAGAGGAAGATCGCCTCGATCCTGTAGTTGGTCGCGAAAAGGAATTGGAACGTATTGCACAGATTTTAAGTCGCCGTAAAAAGAATAATCCAGTGCTTATTGGTGAAGCGGGTGTTGGAAAGTCCGCAATCGCCGAAGGTTTGGCGCTGCGTATCGTTCAACGTCGTGTATCAAGAGCATTGTTTGATAAACGTATCGTATCCTTAGATTTGGCTTCGCTGGTTGCAGGAACAAAATACCGCGGACAGTTTGAAGAACGTATGAAAGCTGTGCTTAACGAGTTGGAGAAAAATCATGATGTGATTTTGTTCATTGATGAAATCCACACTATCGTTGGTGCTGGTGGCGCTTCAGGCTCTCTGGATGCCTCCAATATGTTCAAACCTGCCCTTGCCCGTGGAGAAATTCAGTGCATTGGTGCTACTACCTTGGATGAATATCGTCAGTACATTGAAAAGGATGGTGCGCTGGAACGCAGGTTTCAAAAGGTATTGGTTGAACCGACCACTCCTGAAGAAACCATTGAAATTCTTTACAACATAAAAGAAAAATACGAGAACCACCATCTGGTTCGCTACAGCGATGAGGCTATCAAAGCTTGTGTGTCACTCACCTCACGTTATGTGAGCGACCGTTGCCTTCCCGATAAGGCCATTGATGCACTGGATGAAAGCGGTGCCCGCGTGCATATCACCAATATTCACGTTCCTGAAAACATCGTGAAAATCGAAGCTGAAATCGAAGAAATAAAAGGTGCTAAACGTAAAGCTATCGATAGTCAGAAATATGAAGAAGCTGCTGAGTTCCGCGATAAAGAGCGAAAGATGCAGGATGAACTTGAGCGCAGCAAAAAGAACTGGCTCAACGAATCACTCGAAAACAGGGAGACTGTCACCGAACAAGATGTAGCTGAAGTAGTGGCTATGATGACCGGTGTGCCTACCCAGCGAATTGCTCAAAACGAAAGTAATCGTCTTTTAAAAATGGAAGACGAGCTTCAGGGAATGGTAATTGGCCAGGACGACGCCATTAAAAAAGTCACTAAAGCCATTCGCCGTAACCGTGCAGGACTTAAAGATCCAAACAAGCCAATCGGTACCTTTATTTTCCTAGGTCCTACGGGCGTTGGT
Source organism: Bacteroidales bacterium (assembly GCA_963678485.1). Taxonomy (GTDB): domain Bacteria; phylum Bacteroidota; class Bacteroidia; order Bacteroidales; family CAIWKO01; genus CALGYY01. The sequence goes on along the minus strand of OY782882.1, from coordinate 4,564,510 downwards.
AAAACATATCTCGCAAAGGTTCTTTCAAAATACCTTTTTGATTCTGATGAGGCCATGATTCGTATCGACATGAGTGAGTACATGGAAAAATTTGCTGTATCACGCCTCATTGGAGCTCCTCCGGGATATGTAGGTTATGAAGAAGGCGGACAACTTACCGAAAAAGTAAGACGTAAACCTTACTCTGTTGTTTTGCTGGATGAAATCGAAAAAGCTCACCCTGATGTATTCCACTTACTGCTGCAGGTTCTCGATGATGGTCAGCTTACCGATAGCTTCGGCCGAAAAATCGATTTCAAGAATACGATCATTATAATGACTTCCAATATTGGTTCGCGCCAGCTGAAGGAATTCGGCGCTGGTGTTGGCTTTCAGACTGCCGCTAAGGAAAGTAACAAATCTGGTTATGCGAAAAGTGTTATCGAAAATGCACTCCGAAAATCCTTTGCTCCTGAGTTTCTGAATCGTATTGATGATGTCATTATCTTTGAAGATATTCATCGCGAAGATATTCATCGTATCATCGACATTGAACTCATTCAATTATACAAACGCGTAAGCGAACTTGGTTATAAGCTTGAAGTGAGCGTAAAAGCTAAGGAGTTTATCATCGAAAAAGGCTGGGATCCTAACTTTGGTGCCCGTCCGCTCAAACGCGCCATTCAAAAATATATAGAAGATAATCTTGCTGAAGAAATCATTAAATCAGGTCTTAAAGATGGTGATACCATTCTTGTTGACTTCAACGAGGATAAGCAGGATATGACGGTGAATGTTGTTCACGCAAAGGCGCATAAAGAGAAGAAAAAAAGCGCTGAATAGTGTGAAGCGAACAGTGAAGAGTTTCCTGCCTCAATAGCATTGGCTAATCTTGGCTTATGTGGAATTGATGTGATTTTTTAAATCTAAAAACAATTTTAGAAGACCAACGTATTATTGTCGCTCTTGATTTTAATCATGAGTGCTTAATAATGCGCATTGCATCTCCCCCATTATTCACTCTTCACTGTCCAGAGATGGCCTACTTCAGAATGCTTTTAGAAATTACAACGCGCTGAACCTGATTAGTTCCTTCGTAGATTTGGCAGAGTTTGGCATCACGCATCATCTTCTCAACGTGAAAGTCGCGTGAATAGCCATCGCCCGCCATGACCTGCACTGCATCGGTTGTGACTTTCATGGCCACATCTGAAGCATACATTTTCGACATTGCAGATAATTTGGATGATTCCTTCTCACCACTATCGTAGCTTTGGCAAGCACGCATGGTGAGCAAGTACGCGGTTTCCACGGAGGTGGCCATATCAGCCAGCATAAACGAAACCCCTTGCAATGCAGTGACCGGAGATCCAAACTGTATGCGGTTCTTAGCCCATTCGCGCGAGATATCATAGGCTGCACGGGCACAACCAACACTTAGTCCGGCAACACCAGTGCGCGTCCTGTCGAATGTTTTCATGGCTATCAGAAACCCTTGTCCCTCCTCGCCCAGCTTATTGAAGGCTGGCACTTCAACATCAGTAAAAATAATCTCGTTTTGCACGGAGGCGCGCTGTCCCATTTTCTGAAGATGTGGTTTAATCTCAATTCCCGGACTATTTGCCGGAACTATAAAAGCGGTGAGACTGCGGGCGCCCTTTTCGGGATTGGTGAGTGCAAAAACAGTAAAGAATTCAGCTACTTCAGCATTGGTGATGAAACGTTTGTGTCCGTTCAAAATATATTTATCGCCATTTAATATTGCAGATGATTTAATGTTCGCAACATCAGAACCAGCATTAGGCTCAGTGAGGCAATATGCAGCAACTCCTTGCTTTTCGTTTATAATTCCGAAAAACTTGCTTTTCTGTTCATCGGTTCCGGAAAGAATCAGTGGTGTTAATGCAAGAGTATTTGCATCGATACAGATGCCCATTCCTATACAACCATAGCCCAATTCAATCGAGGCAAGGGTGGATTCAACAAGGTTAAACCCGCTTCCACCATATTGGACAGGAACCTGTCCGTTCATGAGTCCTTCTTTATATGCAGCCTTCACTACTTCCCATGGAAACTCAGCAAGTTCGTCGTATTTAAGACGGTTTGGGATAATCCAACGTGATGTGAAATCGCGGTACTTTTCAACAATGCCGGAAAGTTTCGCATCTAATGTAAAATCAATCATAGTATTTGTGTTTTGGTTTAGTTTCTAATCGAAAAGCTGGAAGAACATCCAGTTCAAGGCAATAATCACCTTTAATTACCCATTCATGCTTTTTCGTAACTTTGCATGAATAAATTGACGTGGGTGCAAAGATAATAATAATTTTAGACATGAAAAGCCTCACAAAGATATGATAATTAATCTAATAAGGGTTTTAATATAACTATATATCCTGCATCTATGTTAAGCAACCGGCAGATTTTTTTACAATCATTAGCGCAAACATCCGATGGTCCATTGGCGCTTGAAATCGAATATGCCAAAGGGGTTGAGATGTATACAACGGACCATAGGCGCATTTTAGATTTGATTTCCGGGATTTCGGTAAGCAATCTGGGACATAGCCATCCGGAGATTGTTGCTGCAGTGCAGGATCAGGCCGCAAAGCACATGCACCTCATGGTATATGGGGAGATAATACAATCGCCGCAAACAAGGTTGGCTGATTTGCTGACCTCGCTCCTGCCTTCTTCTCTGAACAATGTATATCTGGTGAACTCAGGCAGCGAAGCGGTAGAAGGCGCATTAAAGATTGCAAAGAAATTTACGAATCGCACTGAGATTGTTGCCTTCGACAAAGCTTATCATGGTTCAACTCATGGGGCATTAAGTGTTATGGGCTGCGGTACGTTCCGAAATGCCTATTTACCGCTGCTTCCGGGCATAAGCCATATTGATTTTAACGAAATCTCCGCATTAACTCACATTACTGAAAAGACTGCAGCAGTCATTATAGAACCTGTTCAGGCTGAAGCAGGAGTTCATATTCCTTCGCCGGGATATCTGCAGGCACTGCGTCAACGCTGCAGCGAAACAGGCGCTCTTCTGATTTTTGATGAGATACAAACAGGGATGGGACGCACTGGAAGCATGTTTAACTTTGAACAAAGCGGAGTGGTGCCTGATATTTTGTTGTTAGCTAAAGCCTTAGGAGCTGGAATGCCGCTAGGCGCCTTCATTTCCTCCACCGAGATTATGCAGGTCATTATGAACAATCCTGCCTTGGGACATATCACCACTTTTGGTGGTCACCCCGTATGTTGCGCTGCCGCCTGCGCAGGAATTGAAATACTTACAAGAGATGCAATCGTTGAACAGGTTGAAGATAAAGGGGCTTTATTTCAGTCATTACTTTCGAAAAGTCCGTTATTCAAGGAAATCCGAAGAACAGGATTGCTCATGGCCTGTGAGATGGAGAGTCCTGAAAAAGTGCAGCAATTAATAAAATATTGTCTGGAACACGGACTACTCCTTGATTGGTTTCTGTTTGACTCGGAGTCTATAAGAATTGCACCACCACTAATAATTTCTGATGAAGAAATTGAGGAGGCATGCTCTATCATATTGCAACAATGCTAATCACGAATTGGAAAATATAAACTGTCAGTGATACGAATAGCGAATTGCAATACTTAAAATTGTATTGTCCGTGCGAATTTCAATGGTTGAGCTTGACCTACCCCCTTTACTCCCTTGATTAAGTAACGGTTTTCATCAACCTGATATAAGCTGTTTATGTCGAACATTGTAGGATTCTCAATGCGGTCATCAAGGACAGTCTTTTTTATAGTTCCATCAGTACTTACCAGTGCCATAACAAGGGCAAAGTTCTCTTTACTTTTAATCACCTTTAATTTCGGGTTGTTCACATTGACTGGATTATCCGCGTAAAATAGAAGCACCTCACTACCTTTGTTATAGGCTTTAAAGAACATGTTTCCCTCTAATCCGCAATAGACATATTTATTTATCATTTTCAGCCATTGGAATTTTCCTTCTTCGGAGAATTTAATCAAAGTAATTCCCATCGTGTAGGGCTTAAAATCGAGTAATGCAGCGAATTGTGAGATATACAACATACCATCATTCATTTGTAACAAAGCACTAGGAGGCCCGAGTTGCTTTTTAAGATAGGAAGCATAATCTGGATAAGCTTCATAAAATTCCTTCTGGATCTCAGTAGAATGTTCCGTTGTAAACCCTGTGTTATCAGGATTCTTTTTCAAGAAAAAGAAACGCTGATAACCATTGCCTAACACCGAAGCAGCACCCAAATAAGTGATACCTGTTATACATAATATTCCATCCTCTTTAAGCAAATGTTTGAATTCGATTGACTCATAAGCAAATTCCTTCACATCCCTTGATTGTTCATGTCCGGGCGCATCAAAAACTGCCACTGTAAGTTGTGTTTTTAAATTTTTCGAAACTGCACCATTGCGGCTGGTCATCAACACTAATTTCCCATTACTGGTGAAGTCACATTGGATATTTTTATACAATACCCCGTCGCCGTATACTTTTTCAAGATCCATGGAATCGCGCCAGATCATGTTAAAATTCTCATCCATAACAAATATCCTTGTGAGCGATGCATCACTGAGTGTATTCGATGCTTTATAAATTTCATTTGAAGTCAAAATCAGTTTTGTTTTATCGGCTGACGGATATACTACCATATCACCATTCAGCGTGCTCTTAGCATCCATGATGTGGAGCTTGAATTCACCAACCAGTGCTCCATCCTGCGTAAAACATTTGATCTGCTGTTCCGGAGTTATATCACGAGTGGTGGTCAAATAAGACCCACCGTTATGACCATTCATAACGATCATGTTGCTGAAAGGCAGGACACGATACTTTGAAGGTCCGTGTTCCTGGAACTTATTATCCTCATAAGAAGAGAAATCTTCATTGAATTTCCTGATGCACACTGGATCACCTGTTGCACCCTTAGCCATTGGTTTAGTAATGATGGCTAATGAATAATCTTCCATGCCACCCACAAAACCATAGAAACCAGCCTCTAAAGAGTTATCGTCAATCTTTTGCCAGATCGAAATCTGCTGGGCTTTTCCCACATTCAGTGTTGAAATACACGCCAGAAGTAGTAATATTCTTTTCATAAGCAAGTTCAGTTTATCATATTAATTCATGCAAATATATTTAAATATTTACAAATAATTATAGTTTACCCATATATATAAACATCTTAGCTTTGTACAAAACAAAGTTTGCCTCAACTTTTGAACTTTTTACTATCTGCTTGAGCTGCTATTTAATCCTACACTTCAGCACTTTTTCCCCTTCCAGATAAGCCTCCATCACATCGCCGATGGCGAGCGGCCCCACACCAGCTGGAGTTCCCGTAAAGATCAAATCTCCATGCTTCAGCGTGAAGAATCGTGAAACGTAGGAAATAATCTGATCGACTGTAAAGATCATTTTTGAGGAATCGCCTTGCTGCACGGTTTTCCCGTTCAGGTCGAGACGAAAATGTACGGCATTACCGTCACCAAATTTGGTTTTAGGGAAGAAATTAGAAATAGGTGCGCTATTATCAAAAGATTTTGCCATTTCCCAGGGCAGACCTTTGGCTGACTGCTGTCGTTGCAGGTCCCTAGCAGTGAGGTCGAGACCCAAGGCCACTTCATCCCAATACGTATGTGCAAAATGCTCTTTTATACATTTGCCCAGCTTACAAATTTTTACTACGAATTCTAATTCGTAATGGAGCTCGTTGGTAAAATCAGGAATATATACAGGTTTATTGGAGCGTACTAAAGCCGTTTCAGGCTTTAGAAAAAAAACGGGTTCGCTTGGCAGATCATGTTTAAGCTCCGCCGCATGTGCAGAATAATTTCGGCCAATGCAAATAATTTTCACGCGAAAGATTTATTTCTGTTTCAGGTTTACAGAGCTATTATTGAAACCACGTAGCATTATAGCATCAAGCAGATTTTTTGTAGACAGCGGAAAATCTGCTTTCTTCATCCAATCATAATATTGCGGTTCTTTCGAAAAGACCTCTGCTACTGATCTTCCTTTATATTTCCCAAAATTGAATGTTTCCACACCCTTGTCATCAAATACAATATGACCGACCAAATCAGCATTGCGCGTATTAAAGGAGAAATTATGCAAAGCCGCAACATCATTAACAATAGGAACACTTATATTGCCTTTACCATCATCGTATTCAATGCCGTCGTATTTTTCTAATTGTGCTAATAACACTTCATAAGTAGCACGAATGTCTGCCTCTGCACTGTGAGCATTCACCAGAGATTTTCCGCAATAGAACTTATATGCGGCTTTCAGGGTGCGGGGTTCCATTTTATGAAAAATATTCTGAACATCAACAAATCTGCGGTTCGAAACTTCGAAATCCACACCAGCACGATAGAATTCTTCCGCCAATAGCGGGATATCGAATTTGTTAGAATTATATCCACCTAAATCGCAATTCTTAAGAAATGCAGCAAACTCGTTGGCGACATCTTTAAATGAAGGACAATCCTTAACATCCTTGTCATAAATGCCATGTATTTCCGAAGCCTGCGCAGGAATCGGAATACCTGGATTAATACGCATTGTCTTTATTTCTTCTGTTTCGTCAGGTAAAATCTTGATGATGGAAATTTCAACGATGCGGTCGCTACCAACAGTAACACCGGTAGTTTCCAGATCAAAGAACGCTAAAGGACGTGTAAGTTTTAATTTCATTGGAGTTTGCTTAGGACAAAGTTTCGGTTTATTTCCTTCAGTGGCATTTCCATGTCGCTGATTTTAATATCTGCATTTAATTGCTGGTATCCGCTACAATCGGCCTTAACAGCATACTCTCCTGCTTCAAGCGCAATTGCAAACCGGCCAGTAACCGGATTGGGTTTATAGATTCCAAAGGTCTTATTTGTTGCTTTGTTTATTACCGTAATACTGACCTCAGGACCTTTCTTCATTTGACTTTCAATGTTCTGAATGGTCTTTTTAATGCGGGCTACAGTAGTATCTGCAGTTTTATGAATAGCCAAATAGGATGAGTCGAGTTTAATTTTTAAAGTATCCAATCCTTTGGCAAGATCCTGCTTGTAAACATCGAAAATGCTCATGGAATCCTTTGATGTAAAGGCACCTCTTAAAACCGTATAGCTTGATTTTACATCTTGAAAAATCACACGGTAAATATCCAGATTACCATATCCTTCAGGCCTAAGTGCAGACATATAGGCATAACGACCACTCGAAGTAAAAGATATCTGAACATTATCGTCAGGTGTATTCACAGGATATCCAACATTAACAGGCTCTCTCCAACGACTGTTAACCGTATCCCAGTCAGAATAATATATATCAAAACCACCCATGCTGCCATGTCCGATAGATGAAAAATACAATCGTGTGTCGTTATTCGTAAGCTGTGGGTAATCTTCATCAAAGTCGGTATTGACGAGACTTCCAAGATTTTCAGGTGTGGACCAGCCACCGTTGGGCAAGGCACGAGCGGTATACAAATCACTGCCACCCTTACCACCATCGCGTACCGCAGCAAATATTATCGTCTTTTTATCACGTGTAACGGTGGCTGCAGTAGCTCCACCATTGTTGGGGTTTATGTTTGGTCCCATTGCCTGAAGCAATTGAAAACCTTTGCCCTGACGCACGGAATATCTTATTTGAAAACGAGCATCTAGATTATCAACATAGGAAAACAACATACTTCCATCGGGTGAAAGTCCCGCCATTTCCTCGATTAATGGGGTATTGACTGTATTCGGCAGACGTTTACATTTATCCCAACTTCCATATTTATTCTCAACTACAAAGAGATCTGAAGTATAATATCCATCATAATCTACAAGATTACCCATATTCCCAGCACGTTTAGAGCAGAAATAGAGTGTGTTTTCATTTTTTGTAATATAGGGATTGTAATCAGGAAAAGGTGTATTGATGCGGGCTCCAAGATTTTCAAACGTCACATTAATGGGATGCTTCACCATCTCTTTTGCACGGTTGCACATCTCGATTTGCACGTTAGCACTGATGTAATTTGGGTCAGTGCCATTTAGCTTGCTTTTGTATTTGGTGAATGCTTCAATGGCTTCATCAAATTTATATGCCGATTGGTATGCCCTGCCTAAATCATAAAATACAATTGGGTCCATTTTGGGATCCAGACTTGAACGTTCAATATATATCCAGGCTTTGGCTTTATCAATATTGGTATTCAAATAACAACTGCCAAGATTATAGTTATACTCGGAATTGGCAGAGTCCCTCTTTACCAGCAGCAAATATTCTTTCATGGCGGTGACAAAATCACCTGCAGCAAGGTAGGCCCGGGCCCACTTCTCATCACCAAGAGGATCAGTATTTGGCTTTTGTGCAGCGACCGTAATGGATGCGATCAATAGCTGACATAATAAGGCGATCTTCAGGAATCGTGGATAATGATTGAGGAAGGATGACATAAATCTTGAGTTTAGCAGCGCAAAAGTAGTTAAAACCGCGAAATATAGCCCATTTGAGAGGCCAAGTTATGAACATGAAAGAGCATATTACTGACAGCTAGGATTTCCGTCCAAGGTTGCGGAATCCCTTACGGAGAATGCTTAAGTCGGTGCTTACGCGGTAATCCTTGGCATATAATAGGTTCAAACGCTCGAGGATTTCAACTGTGAGCATTTCATTTTTAATCACATCGGCAGGATTTAATATTCCCTTTTTGATCGAAGGTAGGTGATGTCCTTGTGCTTTATTAGGATGATAACCTACCCAAGAGCGAAATCCTGTTAGCACTAAGATGATATTCAACAACAATCCGTGTGGCCGTTTCACAAAAAAGATGATAAGTGGAAGCAACGAAATTAATATAAGACTGATAAAGAGATCGAGAAGGAATTTGCTGCGTCGGTTGCTGGGTTTATTGATACTATTGATGTTCAGCACAAAAAGATCACCGGGAGTATTAATTGAATTACTTCCGATAATCGTTAAACTCTCCGCAGGCGCAATCTTGAATTCCACACTGTCGGATTGTAATTCCGACATCACATCGATGATTCGCTGCGGCGCTATGCTCTTGGAACAAAATACCACTTCATCGATTTTATAAATACTGATAATGTCTTTTAATTGATCAACCGAGCCTAACATGCCGGCTCCCGTTTTTGATTGCTCCGAAACACCCAGTAGTCCTATGAATCCTGCACTTAACTGCATATTCCTTAGAATTTCAGCCACTCGTTGTGCTTCTTCCTGATCGCCAATAACAACAAATCGCCGGTTCGTTCGTGTATCCAGATTGAAAGCCTTGAGCCCCGCCCAATGTAATAAGCTTCGAGTGGCAAGCATCGACAGCATCGCCCAACCAGCGCCAATGATAATGAGTGCACGGGAAAAACGCATGCTTTCACTTAACAATGCATAGGCGGTTAAGATGACAATTGTCCCCCAAAATAAGCCCTGCATCACGCGTGTAAGGCGAATAGGCTTATCATAGCCACCGCTGACATACACAGAAAAAAGCCAAATGAAAATATATGCTGGTAATGCGATATAGATAAATTCCATGGGATAGGTGCCGCCTCCGGGGAATACTACATGTTGTTCCCAATACCCTTTGATAAAATAGATTCCACCAAAAATGATTGCAGCATCCACGACAGGTAACAGCACTTTTCCGATTACTCTGCTCAAAATTGCTGCAGTAGCACGAAGCCACACCGCCATGTTTATAAGGAAAGAAAATAAACTTGCATTCTGTTTCGAAAAATGCTTGCGTGCAAAAATGACCATCGCATTGTAAAAAACAAACACATAATTTACACTTCCCTTTTTGGTGCTTTCGCCTTTGTAATGAATGATTCGGGTGTGAGGGAAATAGACGTTTTTATAACCGCCTTTGATGATGCGATACGAAAGGTCGATGTCTTCACCATACATAAAAAAATCTTCGTCCAGCAAACCTATCTCGTCCAGCGTTTTTCTTCGCAGCAACATAAAGGCCCCTGAAAGAATTTCCACCTCGTGAATGCTATCCTGATCGAGATAGCCAAGATGATAACGACCAAATACTTTTGATTTGGGAAATATTTTCGAAAACCCAAAAATCTTGTAAAATGCAACTGAAGGTGTTGGCAAACCTCGCTTGGACTCAGGCAGAAACCTACCATTTCCATCAAGCATCTTCACCCCCAGACCACCTACATCTGCATTCGTATCCAGATATTCGATGGTAAGACGAAATGTATCCTCTTCCACCACAGTGTCAGGATTCAGCAACAAAGCATAATCACCGGTTGATTCAACGATTGCCTGATTATTAGCTTTAGAAAAACCACGGTTATCACTGTTTGCTATTACCTTTACTTCAGGGAATTTTTCAGCCAGCATTGCCACAGAGCCATCTACCGAATTATTGTCAACAACTAAAACCTCCATGACAATCCCTTTACCGGCACTGAACACCGACAACAGGCATTGCTCAAGGAAATGCTTTACGTTGTAATTTACAATAATGACAGACAGCTTCATAGGTTAAAAATACAGCTTTATTAATTGTGATTAATAGGCTCCTGCCCTTTTACGTAAAAACCATTCTGTGCCCAGTAATGCAATAATCAGCAACAGCACCCAAAGCAAATTGATGACATCGTCGAATTGCTTGCGCGTGTAGGAAACTGCGGCAATATCGTCACGCGCTTTTAAAAGCTCTACAAGTTTTGACATCGTTGCTGGATAGACCATCTCTCCTTTGTGTCTTTTTGCCAAAGTGTTTAAAAGATTGTGATCTGCAACCAGGTCGAGCGATTCGGCCATAACAGCGGCAACGGAGAATTCTCCATTTTCCTGAAATACCTTATTGCCGACTTTTACACGAGCCTGATAACGATAGTCACCCACTGGAAACTCGCCTGCATTCAAATGATACGCGTGCGTGGTTTTTGAAAATGTAAATTCGTATTTTTTTCCTGATTGATCGGTGATATTCATTAGAACTTCAGGATCATTTATCATCTCATAATTCTCGTTATAAACTTCTCCCGAAAAGATGACAGCTTCGTTTGAAGCATAGCGATTCTTTCCTTCTACACGGAAAAAACTCTTATCTGCTTTAATGGATAAATATTGAATGGTCTTGCTAATCAACTCATCAAAGGCATTATGATTTCCTTTCTGAAGATAATTATTCAGTCTCCACCTCCATAAACCTTCACCGCAAAGGATACCCGAACGTACTTCAGTTCCCTGCGAAAACACCAGCAAAGGCTTGCGTGTAGATACTTTCCCGATTTTTTGGTAAAACAAGGGAACCATCGATGGTGTTAATTTGTAATCGCCATAAGTGGTTGATAATGGAGGCGCATCAGTAAGGGTTGATGCAGCGTCTTCATCAAAGGTGAATAATGCAAATTCATTATTCATCACCGCTTGAGACTCATCAGCTTTGTTTTGAGTCTGTACAATCTTTAACCCGGTATTGAGCGTATTGAATTGATTAATATCGCTCTGACTACCTAGGATATACCAAACAGGGATCTTCGCTAAGGTAGCATCAGTAAGGGTTTTAGCGTTCTGGCCTTTTGCCGGAAGCTGATGCGCGATGACCAAATTATAGGAGGCAATACTTTTATTGAAGTCCTTTTGCAACGCAACTTCCACTTCATAATTTGTATTTTTTTCAAGACTTTGGCGAATAGCAGAAACATCTGGATGTGGCGCCGCTGCAAGAATCAATATTTTTTGTCGAGCATCCAATACATCAACATAAATATCCTGTACATTATTGGAAATGCTGATCTCGCCTTCGACCGTGCTTAGCGCAATGCGATAATGCTGAAGTCCGGATTGGTTGGCCTGTAATGTCAGAGCAACGGTTTCAAGATAGGATTCTTCAGTAATCTGAAGCTGCTTGGTGAACAGCGTTTGCCCATTCTTACTCACTGTCAGTGTGGTCCTGGCATTCTTGCACTTCTGAGCCTTAACAACCACCTCCAGCGGGAAACTGTTTCCGAGATAACATACTTTGTTATAATTGACTTCACTAAGAATAATGTCCTTTTGAATATTGGTGTCGCCCAAAGCCAAGGTATAAATGGGAAAGGAAAGATTTTCGGCTTCGTAAACCGGTTGGTTTCCTTTATTATAAATGCCATCAGTGGCGATGATGAGTGCACCGACATTTCGATTGGCATAGCGTATTTTGAGATCGGCTAATAGCGCAGAAATATCGGTTTCCTGACCGCTGAAGGTTGTAGACAATCCTTCTGTAACCTTATCGCTGAAATGATAAGTACTCACATCAAAATCTTCCTTTAAGGATTCTTCCAGTTTTCGAATTTCAGCAGGATATGTATTGCGGTAATATGCAGAATCTCTGTTAAGCAGCAAAGAGTGACTATCGTCCTGTGCCAGGATAATCACAGGTTTCTCCACTGTGCGTGAAGTGGTTTTTACCAAAGGTGAAAGCAGTAAAAGCGCGATTATGGTCACCGCCAAAAACCGAAACGATGCGAGTATCCAGCGTATCTTAACTGGAATTTCACTGCGCATATCCTTATAATATAACAAGGCCGCGAATGCAATACCACCAAGGATACAAACAGGAATAAACCACCAGGGAGTCTGAAAGATCAGGTTCAATTTGGAAAATTTTTACTGCGTTATAACGTGGACAAAGTTAATTTCTTTTGTGTTTAAATAATAATATCACTGGTCCTAATAAAATTTGCTACTTAAAGTATTACTTGATAAAAAATGATTTAATTGATTTTATATAAACAGTTTATCAAAGAAAAACGACTTCGTCAATAACTGAAGAACCCGCTTCTTTGTTAAGGGATTCGGTGATATGGGTTCTCGACATACTGAGTTCATTACGTAAGGCGGCAGAATCGACTTTAACGTAGAGTTTACGTTTATTGATATACATTTTGATCGTATGTCGTGCGACCACCTTACCGCAGATTTTCTCCCAGTATTTTTGAAAATCTAACTCATTCAACTTATCGGAAAGATGATAAGCAGCAATGAATTCTTTGATAACCTCTCCCAAAGTAGAGTCGTTGCGACTGCGCTTGTACATAATTATTGCATGGTTAGGGTTTCTGTATTGCCCGAATTAATTGAGAAAATCGCATAGGCACTGTGCGTTTTTTCGATGGCATGCTGCAATCGCGCAGCTGATGTATCGGTTATAAAAATCTGCCCGAAATGATCCTCAGAAACCAGCATCAGCAAATTCTCTACACGTTGATCGTCAAGCTTATCAAACACGTCATCTAGCAATAACAAGGGCTTAAACCCTTTGATATCGCGGGTATAATCGAACTGGGCCAGCTTGATGGCGATCATGAAAGATTTCTGCTGCCCCTGAGATCCAAACTTTTTCAGTGGCATCTGATTCATATGAAACAGAAAATCATCCTTATGTATCCCTTGCGTGGTATAGGTTGCAAAGCGATCGTGCTCCATACTTTTATTCAGAAGTTCCGAAAAATCATCATGCTCCAGAGCTGATTCGTATGTAATTCCGACCTCTTCTTTTCCTCCGCTGATTCCTTTGAAGTGTTTAGTAAATACAGGGTGAAACAGCTTGATGAATTCTTGGCGTTTTTGAAATATCCGCGAACCAAGGGGTGCAAGCTGTTCATCCCATATCTCAATAGCGGCGCGGTCGAAACTGCGGCTTTCAGCAAATTGCTTCAATAATTTATTTCGGTGAAACAGTATCTTTTGATAATTGATCAGATCTTCAAGATAAACCTTGTCGAACTGGGAGATCACGCTGTCGACATATTTCCTGCGGTCTTCGCTCCCGCTGTAAACCAAATTAGAATCTGCAGGAGAAATCATCACCAAAGGAATAAGGCCAATGTGGTCGGCCAGCCGATCATATTCTTTTTTGTTAAGCTTTAAAATTTTACGATGACCTTTCTCCTGAACACATTCAAGCAAATCAATATGCTCACTATCCAACGAGAAATGTCCTTCGATACGAAAGAAATCCTCTCCAAGCTTGATATTCTGCTGATCAACTAAATTGAAATAGCTTTTGGTAAAGGAAAGATAATAGATGGCATCAAGTAAATTGGTCTTGCCTGATCCATTATTGCCGGCAAAACAATTCATTTTCTCTGAAAAGTCAAGCTCAGCATGCGTATAATTCTTAAAATTGGCCAGGATCAGTTTCTTGAGATGCATCCTTTAATTGTTTATGTAACCAGGCAATGAATTCAAGGCGCTTTTCCCGTAAAGGGTAAAATGTATTGCTTGCATCACGCGGATTGCACGATATCCCCAACGGCTCTCAAATAAATTTTTGCAGGATTGTACAGCATTTTCGCGGGCAGCCATGGTATTACGCTCATATAAAAGCAGAAAATCTTTCAGATCCTGGTACATATCTGCAACCTGATCGGCAAGGCTACAAGTTAAAATGTCCTTTTCACCCGCCGTTTCATTGGAATAGAAAGTATCGATACGACCAAATTTAACCTTCAATTGCTGAAAGAATACCTCCCACTGCTCTTCCGTAACAAAGCGCTCGTTTGCACTTTCGTCACTGACTTCCACATCAGGTAACAGACTGCCTTTAAGATAAAGCAATGGAACTACGCGCTCGAGGTAGGCAAGAATCTGAATGGATTCGTACCTGCCATTTTCTTCGATGAACAGGCAAAACTCATGAGCAACAGTAATCATTTCTAAAACCTTGCGAGAGAATACCAATTCTTTACTGGTGTCGTCCATGATTTTTGAATAGTTAATTAGTTATTAGTATGTTAGTCAATTAGTTGTGGTGATAGTTTCTGTACAAAGCTTATATTTCAATTTCTTCTGTTTGATATACATCCACATCGTACCTCAATGCTCAGCAAGCCATCTCTTAATAATTGAACAAAGCACAGACTCAAAATTCTCAATAATAATGGAATTGAACGTGTTATTACCGGATTTGAAGTACCTCGTCCCAATAGTACGGATGACTGCGTTCGTACTGCAAATGTAAGGTTTTTTAAGCTTAAAATTGCGTGTTTTTTTGAAATGATTTTGATTTTGAGCACACTTATATTATATTTGTTATACCCATTGAAAAAAACGCCTTCTCCGTAAATCTTCTGAACCCGGTAACTTCTTGTGGAATTCGCATCATTTATACTTTTCAATGCGACGAAACTATTTGAATGTCAATCAATTTGAATACTAATGAAAAACAAAGATCTAAAAAAGCTTCTCATCGACGAATGTATCAACCGACATAAACTCACTGCAGAAACCTATATTGCTTCGATGACAGAAGCACAACAAAGTGCCAATGAATACGGAAACCCGGAGGATTGGTTCGATACCTATAAAAACGACCTTTTAACCAAGCGGGATATGCTTGGAAAGCAGCTTACCAAAGTGCTCGATGAAATTCAGGTCTTAGCCAATCTCGATTCTGAAAAGGAAATTACAAAAGTCAGTTTTGGTAGCGTTGTTATAACAAAAGACTTAAATATGTTTGTAAGCATTGGCCTCGGTAAGGTCGAAGTTAACAAGCAAACCTACTTTGTCATCTCTCCTTCTGTCCCGGTATTCGCTGCAATGCGCGATTGTAAAAAGGGCGACACCTACGAGTTTAGAGGCACCAAAGTTAAAATTCTGGATGTTTTCTGAGTTTGAAATTTACTTGTCGTAAAGCGCAAGAAATTCAAACGAATTTCCCGTTTGCTTCATGAACTTCAAGAAGCCATCGAAAGGAATGACCAGTGATGCCGTATTTAAGTTTGGATGAAAGCTGATGTGCTTGTATTGCTGCAGTTTTTCATCAATAAACACATGAGTATGCTTTGTGATGTCATGAATTAATCCAAACGGACTCACCGACCCAGGCTTCAATCCCAGATATTTTTGCATGCGCACTTCAGATGCAAAACTCAGCTTCCCCTGACGCAATCTCGTTTCCAGATCTTTAATCTGAAGCACATATTGGTAATGCAATATGACTAAATAATGACGATCGCCTTTATGATTTCTAAAAAATAAGTTCTTACAGTGTGCTGCATCAATATCTTTCCAGTATTGCGAAGCAATCTCAACTGTAGGAGCCTCGGGATGTTCGTAATAGTCGAACGGTATGGACAGTGCGTCCAATGTTTTGTAAACTTCAGGATCGCCGTTCATTCTGTGATACGTTTCAATTGATGATAACATGAAATTACTTGTGGTATCAGCAGCTTGGTATCATCGTTAACAATAACAATATCCGCTTTTTCAGCTTTACACTCTGGCGACCATTGTTGTTTCATTCTGTTTTTTACCGCATCGGCAATGGTTTGATCGCGTTTTAGAACGCGTTGCAAACACAGCTCTGTTGGTGCATAAACAGCAATAATACGATTGAAGTGTTGTTGCAGTCCGGCTTCGAATACAATAGCTGTTTCGAGCATGCAGATACTATCTGCCGGCAAATCCTTGGTTGCATCACTATAGCTTCTCATCACCTCAGGATGTGTTAATGCGTTCAATTTTTTTAAGGACTCTTTATTGCTAAAAACGACATCTGCCAAGGCTTTCCTGTTTAACTGGCCATTGCTGAGCATTTGTTTACCAAATGTTTTTACAACAGCTTCAAGCATTTCCGGGTGATTATATAAATCTTTTGCCAGCTCATCAGCACTGAACACATGAACTCCCAGCAAAGAAAAGATTTTCCCTACTACGGACTTGCCGGAGCCAATACCGCCGGTTAGCGCAATGTGTATCATTTATTCAGAATAAATTCCACCCGGTCAGGTTCAATACGCACAATCTCAACATGCGATGGATGCCGGCTTGCACTCACTTTTAGCTTATGTCCGGCTTGCTGCATGGCCTTTCTGCCATTTATTGAAACACGAAAGGATTCTGCAGTGACATTTTTATAATCAGGAACAGCCACCTGATATACCACATTAACTTTGGGTGGATATGTGTTGATGGAGTAGTTTTTTGGAAGACTATCACAGCTTACAGGAACAGTAACGCTGGCTTCAGTGAATTGTGTAACCAGAGCCATGATACGGACGGTAGGCTGATCAATGGTAATATTTGAATTGTTATCAGTAGGCTGAATAGGAAGGGTAAAGTTTATAAGGGAATACACATCGTCAAGATGAAATGCTGGTGTTGTCACCTTCTTTACCTTTTGTATATCCTGCATTGGCCCGGAAATAACAACACTGTCAGGCACTATATGGTATTTTCCGTAAACACCAAATTGCTTACGGAATTCGATTTTAATATCTGGTTTTACAGGAACTTTTTTCGAAAAAACGTTCTCGAAACGGAAGCTCACATTGCGTGGGTAAATATCCGTTAATTTGTCGGCGGTGGGTAGTTGCGATTGAATTAGTACGCTTAAATCAGCCGTTTGTAAGCCACCTTCGTGGTAAGAGCCACTTTTCTTAAGTTTAATCTGGCTGATATCAATAGTGAGTGTTTGTTCCTTGCCGGATATCTGGTTATAGAGAATGTGATAGCCTGTTGCACGCAACGTAAGAATAAACACGGAATCGGCTTTGCGATTCATGGTTTTCCCAGGAGGTGTATTGGTATAAACCACCTTAAAGGGAACGGTATAATTGTAATCTTTGGATAATTTTATCATGAACCAAATGGCTGTAGCGATAGCCAAACAGATCATGAAAACCTGGACCTGTTTCCGGGACCGGTTTTCATGTCTGGGTTCATTGACTTTTGCGGAATTACCTGTTTCCAAGAAACTTTTTTTTAGAATTGAAAATCCGGGTTGCCGCCTCTCTGCTTCCGATTAGGAAGTTATTAAACACCTCAGGAATTCTGAACAGGAGCGTCGCTGGATATCGTTGAAGCAATCGACATTTTTTCCAGCTTCAATTTACCCTGGCCTTCGGTTTCAATAATAACGGTAGTTTCGTTCACTTCCAATACTTTTCCGTGAATACCACCAGCAGTGATAACTTTGTCACCCCTTTTGAGGTTTTCGCGGAACTTGCGCAATTCTTTGTTGCGTTTTGACTGAGGACGGATGAAAAAGAAATAGAAAACAACCGCGATCAGTGCAAACATAATAACCGTTTGCCAAACACTTCCGCCACCTTGCTGACCCGAAGCTGCGGGACCGCCAAATAACAATACAGAAACAAGATTCATAAACAATTAAATTAAATTCAGATTAATATTCTACTTTTCAGGAAGAACCACTTCCGCTTTGATGGTGAGAACTTTGGTGTTGGGTTGGGTGTTAGCAGTCAATGTAACAGTTTTTGTCTGCATCCCTTTCTTTCCCTCGCTATCGAAGGAAACTGCGATTTGTCCGCTTTCGCCCGGTTTTACGGGGTTCTTGGGATAATCAGCCACGGTACAACCACAGGTAGCTTTCTGTCCTGAAATAACCAAATCGCGTTTACCTGAGTTTTTAAATTTGAAGACGAAGCTTACTTTTTCTCCCTGACCAATTCTTCCGAAATCATGAGTATCGGTTTCGAATTCGAATACAGGCAAATCGTCCATATTCACTACCCCATTGGCTGTATTGGGATTATTAACCACATCTTCGGTCTTAATCTGATCACCGCTACCGCAGGAAATCAATAAACAGAGTGTACAAACTCCGAGCATCAAATTCAAATATTTTTTCATTTTCTGTGCGATAATTTTAAGCCAGCAAAATTACAAATAACTAACGTATTATCGATGATTTATTTTTTAGGAATAATAGTTTATTCCATAAGACCACGACCAGTTTTCCTGATCTTACGTGCTTCTTTCAACTCCACAATCAATTTATCGAGCAAGCCATTAATGAACAATTTGCTTTTTGCAGAGCTGTAAATCTTAGATATTTCAATATATTCATTAAGCGTAACCTTAACAGGAATTGACGGAAAATTGGTCAGTTCGCACAATGCCATTCGAAGCAACATCGTATCCATGAGAGCTATTCGCTCTATTTCCCAATGCTCGGCCTTTGCAGCGATTAGCTTATCGTATTCTTCAGTATGAACGATGGTTTTACGAAATAAATTCAACATGAATTCTTTGTCTTCTACTTCGTCTTCCTCATTATCGCCCGGTTTCAGGAAAAGCTCAGGAAGCGGAGTGTGCTCGTCGGTCTTAGACGTAAAACCGTTCAGGGTTTTGATAATCATATAACTTACAATATCGTAATCATCCACCCAATAGATATTGCGTTCTTCGTACCATTGTTGCAGTTCGGGACATTCGGCAAGAAAATCACGATACATGGTAACAATAAAACGCCGGTCTTCTTCGAAGTTGCTCTTATCTGAAGCCATGTATTCCTTGTACTCTTCAGTCTCACGTATTTTTACGAAGATGCGCTTAAACAGCTCCTGCTCGTCAGCCCAGTTAATCTTCAATGCCTCGAAATACCTACGATATACCGTGTTATTTTCAATTAAATGAAAGATACGATTATCAGTAAACTTAGTATTAGGGGCTTGCTCTTCTGCGGTCGGGAAATATTTCTGCTTTCCGGTTTCGATGGTTTTTCGAGCAACTTCAGCAATTTCGGCCATTGCCGATAATTGATATATATAAAGATCGTAGATCTTCTGGGTGTTTAGCATCATGACCTTCTCAGCCTTGTCGATCCGGTCACCCTCGCTCTGATAAAAGGCATATAATGCCTGCATCACCTTTATTCTCAGTACCCTTCTGCTTAACATAGTGGATGATGTAAGGAACAATTGATTTAGGCGGCAAAAGTAGTGTTTTTTCCATTACCTAAAAGCTTTTTGTGGGCAATTTTACAAGGTTAATCTACTGTCTCTTAAAGAATTATTAACAGAGCGCTACCAGCTAAATAGTTGAAATATAGATTCTTGTAATTTTGAGTCTGCGTGATATACGTATTTTTACAAGTTTTTTAAGGAGATTTGTTTTATTATCCTTAGATTTTTAATATTTTTGTAGTGAAGTAAGTAACTAAACCGGAAACCCACATGGAAGACAACGAAAAAAAAGAACGCACAGACAGGGATGAAATATTCTCTAAGGCAGTCAGGGCAGGAAAGCGCACCTACTTTTTTGACGTAAAAACTACACGTACAGAAGAAAAGTATCTGACCATTACTGAAAGCAAGCGTAGGTTCAGTAATGAGCAAGGGAAGTTCTTTTACGAAAAGCACAAGATTTTCCTTTATAAAGAAGATTTTGAAAAATTCGTGAACGGCCTCACCTCTACTTTAAATTTCATTGAGACTGGTGTTATCCCAGAACCAGACCCAGAAGAAATTCATGTGCACGAAGGAGATGCACAATTTTCAAATGTCGAGTTCGACGATTTAGAGGCTCCACCCTCTGAAGAAAAATAAAAAAAATGCCACTCTACGGTGGCATTTTTTTTTTGGAAACTACCCTTTATAAATCATCGCTCCGCTCCTCTTTTTGCGCATTGCGGATGCCAACAATTAAACTACTGTATTCTTTTACTTTCCATAAACCTTTATCGTTGCGTACCATGGTAACGGGACGTGGCGAATCAGCACCCGACGACCGGATAAATACCTTGAACTTCCCCGACGATGGATCGCCACTGTATGGATTTGAGGTAATTTCGAATTCCAGGTCAATATCAGCATCCTGGTAATTGTTTCCTGGAACCGCTCCTGCAATATAGGAATCAGGAAGATAAGGCTGATGATTAATCTGACTTCTAAACAAGGAATATTCGCTCGAACCTAAACTGTAACCCATATACGATTCAGCCCCGTTCTGTGGTTGCAAATCATTGATTTCGCGCTGCATAATCATGCACTTAATACCTTCCGCCGGATTACTCACCCACATTTTCATCGCAATCACAAACATTGCAGCACCTCCCTCTGGCGTCACTGCAACGGTATCACGCAGCAGTTTGAACTCCTCTGCGTTTTTTGGAAATGTTGAAATCTTCATGTCTCTATTCAGCTATGCTTGTTCAACTTATGTCAACTTTATCCAAATCAATGCTCACTGACTGAGCAAAATTACAGATGTGTTACGACAAAAATAACAAAAAAATAACAATTTTCAAAATCTTTTATATAAAATGAGGACACTACTCATCAATTCCGGAATAACCAATCATATGTGAGAATATGGTAATGTGAGAATGTGAAAATGGGCGGGAGCTCAGCAACTATTAAGTTTTCTGATTTTTGCCTGATTTTCCAATCACTAATTAACCTCATAACCATAATAACCCTATAACTCCAAAACTAAGCACCAACAAGGGGATTCCGGATTAAATCCGGAATGACGCCCTGATTGAAAGATCTACTTAACATGAAGTTCCGGAATGACGCCCTGATTAAGGGCACTGCTGTAATAACCCATAAATCCCACCCCTCGGCTATCGCTCGGGGACCATCGCTCGGAGACCGCCCTTCGACAAGCTCAGGGACCGATTTTATATTTCATAAATACAAGGTCTCGGCTACGCTTAACCGCTCATCTACAAGCTGCACTGCGATTGACTTTAACTAATTTACTGTTTACTGATTACTGTTTACTGTTTACTGATGACTGTTTACTGTTTACTGATTACTGTTTACTGATGACTGTTTACTGATTACTGTTTACTGCTTACTGTTTACTGATTACTGTTTAACCCAGCCAACAAACAATTCCCAAATATTCCACACCCAATTAAATTCACTAATTTTGTAAAAAAAGAATTATGCAAGCGCTCATCAGAAGCATTGAAAATGCATGGGATAACAGGGATTTGCTCAAGAATGATGACACAAAAGCCGATATACGGAAAGTTATCGAAATGCTCGATCTTGGTCAGTTACGCGTTTCTGAACCTGTTGAGGGTAAATGGAAATTGAATGAATGGATTAAGAAGGCTGTGATATTATATTTCCCTATTCAGGAAATGCAGGCATTGGAAACGGGTATATTTAGCTTTTATGATAAGATACCATTAAAACGCAATTTTGTTGAATTGGGTGTACGCGTGGTGCCTCACGGTATTGCCAGATACGGCGCCTTTTTGGCAAAAGGGGTTGTGATGATGCCATCCTATGTGAACATTGGCGCCTATGTAGATAGCGGTACCATGGTCGATACCTGGGCTACCGTTGGCTCCTGCGCCCAGATTGGTAAAAACGTTCACCTTAGCGGAGGTGTTGGCATTGGAGGCGTACTTGAACCAGTGCAGGCAGAACCAGTCATTATTGAAGATGGCTGTTTTATTGGTTCCCGGTCGATTGTTGTTGAAGGCGTTCACATTGAAAAAGAAGCTGTTTTGGGCGCAAATACAGTCATTACAAAGTCGACGCGAATTATTGATGTTTCCGGACTTGAAGCGGTTGAATATAAAGGTTATGTTCCTGAACGCTCTGTGGTTATTCCTGGAAGTATTCCCAAAGACTTTCCTGCAGGAACCTATCAGGTCGCCTGTGCCTTAATCATTGGTAAACGCAAGGCATCTACCGATCTGAAGACTTCACTAAATGATGCATTACGCGATTTTAATGTGGTTGCTTGAAGAATCAATACTATTATAATATGACAGATAAGGCTTGTGTATTTCGCTATGAGGCTAAGGCTGATGATTTGAACGATGTTCGTGAAATCCTTCATTCCACGGCATTTTTCTACGATTTCGAAATCGATGTTGCGGTTGACTTGGTTAAGGAGCGACTCGAAAAAGGCGTCACCTCAGGCTATCATTTTATCTTTGCCGAAGTGGATGGAAAAACGGTTGGTTACACCTGCTTTGGTGATATTCCGTGTACTAAAAACAGCTACGACATTTATTGGATTGGTGTGCACCAAAGCCAGCGAGGAAAAGGTATTGGGGGATTATTACTGCAGGAAACTGAACGAAAAATCGAAGCCTTGGGAGGTAATGGAGTGTATCTGGAAACATCTGGCATGGAAAAATATGTGTCGACAAGAAACTTTTATCTAAAGTACAATTACGTTGTGGAGGCTGTCATTAAAGACTTTTACGACTATAACGATGACAAATATTTGTTCGTTAAGCGACTTAGACCTAGCCCACAAAAATAACATCAGGAAACTTCCTCATACTGGAAGAACTTATTCAATCGCTCGTAAAAAACACGCTTCATCCTTTCCGAAAGCGTCTCCCTGGATTCATCCTCTTCGGTCAATTTGTTTTCAGCGGTGACCATCGTCTCCCCTTTTTTTGGTTTATGGTTCTCCTTAACCTGCTGGTTATTCTTAAAGGATGCTTGCTGAAATTTCTTTGGACTGTAGATTTCCATGGCTAAATGTTTTTAAGTTGGTTATTGAATCTATTATGTTTGATGTTCCCAATGAAAACGCAAAACTAAAGCATTATCGTGCTGATATAAAAGTTTTTAGGTTAATTATACATCAGATTTTGCTTAAAGCTTAAATGAATTATTTACTTAATTAGTATTATTTCATGCTTAATTAATACTTAATTATTTGCTTAATTCGTTTTCTCAATGTATATTTGTACCCAGTTTCGATAATTCTCAACTACCAATGCCGTATTCCTTTACAGAACCGATTGTAATTCAACTGATGCAAATGGCACACAGTCTTGTGCCCGGTCTGCAACGGGTAGTTGGTATTCGATGGGATGCTCAGGAACAAGGTCTGCTGGCTCATGCAATCGACGATCCCAGAGAAGGATCAATGTGTGATGAACTTGATATACCTGCAGGGTCTATGGCCGCTCTTCAGGATCTTAGAGGAAAACACAAAACCTTTTTTTGGTTTCATCTGAAAGAACTTCCGTTTGAAACAACAGTGCATCAGGAAAAGCAACTGGATGTATTTCAGGAATTAGAACATAATGTTCTTATGATTCCGGTTACTAATGAGCAGGATGGACTTAGCGACCTGCTGTTTTTCTATTTTTCTGATAATTTCAGCACCTTCAAGCTCAGTAACTCCAACAAAAGCCTGTTTAACGAGCATCGAATTATCATCGGCACCATGCTTCAAAATGCGGTAAAAACCTTTTGGCAATTAAATCGCACCGACCGCGAAATTCTTTATCAAGTGAATGGAAGTACCCGTTCAATTATCGAACGTTATAAAGAATCTCAGGAGGAACTTAAGCGGTTGACTTCCGGCGTGCAGCGAAACATCCTTGATATCAGCAAACATTTGCTTAATGAAATTACCCCGGGTGGCGGAACTCAATATGTGCTTACGCCTGCTGCTGCTGAAAAACTGAAGCGATTTAAGGGAGAGATTCCGGAATTAAAAGTCATACTTAAAAATGCGGTGACTTTCGCTTCTGCCCTTGACTTTGGAATGAACCGCGAAGAAATTCGTCTCGATGAATACCACATTGACCTTGATGTAAACCGTTCATTAACGCGGCCTACTGAAACTACAGCTATGCCATCGGCACGCTATGCAAAAACAGTTGCTCTATTGGACAAACTCGAAGAAGCAGCAAAAAGAGTGATGAGCAAGGATCTTCCGCTAACCGGCGCCAATGTGGGAAATGCTTGCGCAAAGTCAATATCCGCCCCTGCCGTGACCGATGCATTAAAGAAACATAAAAGTAAAATTCTTACACTGCTCAAAGAATATCCCGATCGTTGGAATCTGTTGAGGTCAGAATTTAAACCACTGATTAATATTCTTAGCGCAAAAAAAGATGATTCGGAACAAGCCCGAAATGTCGGTTAATGCAACGACTGACTTCGATTATGGCTTAACCGCTTCTTTCCTTTTTATATCATTGCGAATAAAATCGCCAAATTTGTCAAAGCCGATGCGTTTAGCCAGTATGACTTTTTTATCGTCAAGAATGTAGATAACCGGCGTTGAATAGATATCGTACAATTCGGCGTATGGCTTCGTAAGCGCGCGGGGACCATTTACATTAATCCAGCTGAGCTTGTGTTTTTTGATGAAATTTTTCATCTTAACCATATTGGTATCTGCACAAACAGCAAAGACTTCAAAACCAAGTTCCTTTTTTTCTTTAAGGTAATACTCATGAATGGTCGGAACTTCAGTCTGGCAATGTCCGCATTCCGGATCCCAGAATAAAAGCACAGTGTAGTTGGCTTTCACTGCATGCAGCGATTGCAAATTAAGACTGGTATCCTGCATAATTAAATTGGGCGCTACCTTTCCAAGTAATAGAGGCTCGAGCTTTTCGGCACGTTTGGTAAGATTATCCAGAATTTTGGGTGATACCCAATAACACTGATTTGTCATGTAATAAGTCTTTACCATATGTACAAAAATGGCATCAAAGCCCATCACATTCGACGTTTCATAAGTATATGTAAGATACCAAACCACAAATTTGAACATTTCCTTGTTGGGTCTGGCTTTCTCCACTAAATAACCAGCTTCTTTTATAATGGAATCAGGGGTTTGAGCAACAACGTTGGTTAAATAGTTATTCAAACGATTATAAAATACGGGGGTCCTTAGTAAACGATCATCAGTAAAATCTACATCATCAAAATAATGCGCTTTATAATAGCGGTAAATAAACACACTGTCTTTCCTACCATTCGAACATAAAGGTGCATCAGGAATCTCAGGATCCTTAGATGCTTTGAAAACTTTGCTGATGAGAAAATCAGGATTCTGTGTCATAAAATTGATTTTGTATGTTTTTACATCCTCATCAATCTTGCTCATTTTATCCTTATAAATAGCAACACTATCCTTCATGTCTTTTAATTTCTCAAGCTTATCTTTATATACCTGATAACTATTTTGTCGTGTATTAATATAATTAAGGTATTCATAAAACATGCTGTTCTCCTTTGATCCCTTCACTTTCATATTAGAGGTAAAATTCGCGGTGTCGGTTTCAAAATAAATGTTCTGCTCCTTGTTTACGATAAACTCGAAGAATTTTTTCTTCGGAAGGATAATAAAATAAATACCACCAGGAAGATCTTCACTTCCCTGAAACACTACTTCACCCTTGGCATTCGCAATGGCCGTATCGCGCACCGATTGGTACTGACCATAATAATTCCCCAAATAACAAGTGTCAGCTCCAAGCCCGACAATCTTTGCTTTGATTAAATAACCACTAGCCTGCACACTCATTGTTGCAGTCATTGCAATGATTCCGATAACTATGAATTTCAAGTATTTCATGATACGATATGTTTATTAGGTCGAACGTATTTTTGAGCAAAGTTAATGAATTCCTCACAAAAATATACCGGGTAGATACGTTTTTGCTCCTTTGTTCAGTTTTGCTTAACGTTATTGCCTGCAATAATATTTCTTACGTACCTTTGCCTTATGAAGAAATATTTAAAGACACTATTCATTTGCGCATTGCTCGTTGGCTGCACAATTCAGCTGTCGGCACACTCCCCTTGGACCACTGGCCTCCCGGGCGATTCGGTCAGAACTAAGTCGGGCTTTAGCTTCGGCTTTAATGTTGGCGCTTATTTCGCAAATAAATACAATGGCAATTTCTATAATGGTGCATCTTCTAATGTAGATTCTATAGGCCTTATTTTTTCTAACTACAATTATACTCAGGATATCCAACGAGAAATTACCGATACTTTCCGTTTGCTTGAATTGCCGCAGAAAATGGGCTATCAACCGGCCATGCAATTTGGTTTTTATGTGAAGTATAGCTTCAGCAAACAGCTGGGTATGTTCCTGCAATTCAATTATACCAAGCTAAAAGCAAAGGATGTATTTACCATGGGGATTGGTCCAGCTCACGCCTATCTAAGTTTTGATGATATCCGCACATTCCCTATTTGGGGAACCGAAGAGCGCATTTATATTGATCTCGGTGTATCTAAAACCTTCGAAACAAGCAAGACAGTTCAGATTTTTGTAGAGGGCGGATTAAACATCAATAATACCCTGGTAAAAGAGCATAAGATTGCAATAGGTAATTTGGAATACAGCCTCATTAACATCTATGGAAATACTCCATATACACCCAATACTCAAATGCAGACCTATGAGACACGCCTTGGAGGCCTTGCGGTGGGCGCGTTTGCATCAACCGGTTTACGTTTTGTTTTCAATAATTATATTTCACTCGATCCCGGCTTTAGCTTCTATATGACAAAAGCTAATCTTGAAGGATATCCTGCATACAGACCGCAGTACACGGTATTTCTCAGAATTTGTTATCAGAGTCTTTCGGATTTATCATCATCAAACTAAACGTGGATAAGAATTTATTTCCGCAATACTCCAATTGCTTGCTGTGTCCCAGAAAATGTGACGTTGATCGCAATGCAAATCAACTTGGTTATTGTTTATCCAATGCTTCTTTAAATATTGCATCGATTTGTCTTCATATGGGCGAAGAGCCCGCCATTAGCGGAAATCATGGGGTCTGTAATGTGTTCTTCTCGCATTGTAATTTGCAATGTTCGTATTGCCAAAATTTGCAGATTAGTAATAATGCAGGGACGGCAAAAAGCAAATACAATAATATTATGGATGTGGTGGAATGCATTACTGCATTTCTTAAACAAGGCTGCAAAACAATCGGTTTTGTGAGCCCTACACACTTTAGTCCGCATGTGATAGCTATCATTGAAGAGCTTAGAAAACAGCAGCAGCATCCAACCATCGCATACAATACCAATGGCTACGAAAATGCTGAAACCATTGCTGCTCTTGCCGAGTATGTCGATATTTATCTTCCCGATTTAAAATACAATGATTCACATACAGCAGCAAGCTTTTCAGAAGCTGCCAACTATCCGGAAATCTCAAAAGCCGCCATTAAAGAGATGTTTCGACAGAAAGGTGCCACCTTGCGCATGGATGATGATGTAAGTGCGGCATCAGGACTGATTGTGCGTCATCTGGTATTACCTGGCCATGCTGATGAAAGTATACAATTACTGGAATGGCTGGCTGATGAATGCTCTCCACGTATACATTTATCACTGATGTCTCAATATACACCTACACTAAATGTAAAAAATCATCCATCTCTTGGCCGCCAACTCGAAGCCTCGGAGTACGAAAAAGTCACTAATACCGCAATTCAGCTGGGTTTTATCTATGGATGGACACAGGAATTAAGTAGCCAGCATTATTACCTTCCTGATTTTGATAAGGAAAATCCCTTTGAAAATTGAAGAATTTTTTATTACTTTGCATTATAAATTGATATACTATTCCCACCTCCTAAAAACTACGCCGATGAAACTACTCTCTGCCTTCGTATTTCTTGCAATCGGACTCACCCTTCCCTTTGCTGTTCACAGTCAGGACGCAGGTCTGCGTTGCCCCACCAATGTTAATAACACTGCCACCATTACGTATTACGATGGGAACAATAATACCTATGTATTGTCGGATGGCAAAATTGAATATACTCCAGCAACTGCCGACCAGAGTTCAAGCGGCACATACAACGGCGGCAAGCATAAGAAAGCAAAGCTTAATCAGAAAGACTGGTCATCAATTGCAGAATTGTTAAACCTTGTAATTGATAATACTGGAATACATATGCAGAACCGCATTATGACTTCAGTAATGATTCAGATTAAGGAAGGAACAGCCTTTCAACAGTGGATTATTACTCCAAAAGCATTGCAAATAAAGGAAATTGAAGAGGCTTTAAAAAACGCGCTGAATTAAAAACTTCCTGATTGAAGCATTATTTCGCAGCACTTCAGGGCTGCACTACCGTCACCATACATTAATGGATAAGAAGAAATGTTTCGCGCTTTAAGCAATTCAAAGTGCTTCAGTATACTTTCTTCAGTAACACCGCCCACTTCAACCGTGCCCTGTTGCTCAAGTTCCACCCATTCCGTTTCGTTGCGAATTACCAGACATTTCTTTTGATGAAAATATGCTTCCTTCTGCACACCGCCAGAATCGGTGATTATAAGAGTGCAGTCGCGTTCCAATTGCAACATATCAAGATATGAAACGGGTTCCATTAGCACTATACCATCGGTTTGTATTCCATTATCCTTTATAACACGCATGGTGCGGGGATGAACCGGCCAAAGCATTGGGATGTTTTCGATATCAGATATTTTTATTAATGCAGCAATAATACTTTTAAGTGATTCAGGATTTGTATTCGATTCCCGATGAAGAGTGAGCAATATAAATTGTCCTGGACCTAAATCGGTAAGTCCATTTCTTCGACTTGTCGAATTCGAAAAATGCAGCGCATTATCGTACATCAGGTCGCCGCAATGTACCAATAATGGATTGTCAATGTTAAATGGAGCAGAAGAATTCTGGCGAAAGCCTTCTCTGACAAGGTTTTCGATACCTTTAATTGTAGGTGAGAACAATAACGAAGAAATATGATCCGTCATGATGCGGTTAATTTCTTCCGGCATCGATTTGTTGAATGCACGTAAACCAGCTTCGATATGTGCAACAGGAATATGCATTTTTGCAGCGGCAAGTGCAGCAGCCATTGTTGAATTAGTGTCGCCATATACAACAACCAGCTGCGGTTGCTCTATTCCAATGACTTCTTCCACCCCTTGCATAATTTCGCCTGTTTGCACTGCATGTGTGGAAGAACCAACCCCAAGATTATACTTTGGTTCAGGTATTCCCAATTCGCTGAAAAAAATTTGCGACATGCGGTCGTCATAATGCTGTCCGGTATGCAAAATCGTCTCTTCGATCCGGTCAGGAAAGTGCATCATGATTGCACGACTTAATGCCGAAGCTTTGATAAACTGTGGCCGTGCGCCGATCACCGTGAGAATCTTGAGCATGGAATACATGATTGTGAGTGAACAAATATACTAAGAAACTGTTTTGATATTTTGTTTTATGCTTGAATGTGATACAAATCGGCCATTTGTATTATCGGAGTTTCAGTAATCGCCACCCGAATCCGTCACCTATAAATTGATGCAAAATCCTTGGGTTATCCAAGCATAGCATTCGACATAATATCGGCAATTTATAAATCCCCTTTACTAATTATATATCTATTACTTTATCAGTTCGCATAAAAACGCCATAGTATCTATTCCATCAGCATAATCGCCAAGGGCAGGTCGCTGTGTTGAACCAAAGGGCTGCGAGCCATTAATACCGGCCAATTCAGATACTACACATTGCACCTTATCCTTATCTGCATCTAGCATATTGTTTACATCTATAATATCAGAGTATTCTGTATAATATAATACTGAAACGGGTGATCCCCATTCATCAGCCTTACGCAAAAGTACAACTCCATTTTCCCAGAAAGGATCGCTATTCATCATAAAGATTGTTCTGTAATAAATATAATTAGAACTGTATTTATGATGATCGGCAAATGAAAAATATCGCTCTGCCGCTCGCAGCAAAGGATCGAATGAATATCCAACAGGAACAAAAACACGGGAAACATTTCTGCAGCCTAAACCGAAATATTGGAAAATATCATCGCACAAAGCGCTTAAGGATTCAGGACTTTCCATCCCGCTTAAAACTGCTGCGCTATTTCGGTTCTTTCTAATAATATGCGGAACAGAGGAAAAATAGGATTCGAAATAGCGCGACGAATTATTGCTTCCCGTAGCAATAACTGCATCAAATCCGCTGATTTGTCCTTCGGTAAACTCAATGGTTGATGCAAACCAAGGGTCATGTGCTTTCAGAAAATCAGCAAATACTGGAATTAAAAAGCGGTCCTGCGACGAACACTTCACAATCGCAGAATACCCGCAGATGAGCACACACAACAAATCATGGAAACCAACAGCAGGAATATTTCCTGCCATCACAATACCAATGCGTTTTTTTTCAGAACATGCATTTATTCGCTCAACATAAGGTTTAATCCATTGTTCAAGCGTTTCTTTTTGTAATAAGACTGCGATATTACGCAATGCAAGTTGTTGATGCTCCCTGGTAAACCAAGGATTATAACGTTCCGATTGCTGTACTGCCTCATCAATACGCAACTCCCAACTTCCAGTAATATCTTTACTTTGGCTGGTATAATGTTCCAACAATGCACCCAAGGCTGCAAAAGAAGAAATCCGGATATTTAGTGCCATAGGGAAATTTGAGTTAATTTTGCACTCATTACTGCGCTTGTAAAATTAAAGCATTATTTTGTACGTTGATAGTTGAATGAAAATGAAATTCCGTTCGGTACCTTACCTTTCATTATTAGTGTTGGTTTGTCTTTTTTCATTCCTTCCTATACATTATAATATATGTATAGCTCAACCCAGAGAATTTATTCAGGCCGAGGATTCATTGAAAAAGTATATCAACCTCGTTCATTTCGGGAAGACCGATCCTGAGAAATTCGAAAATAATGTTCGTTTTATAAATACGCTATCGAAGGTCCTTGCTGATGAGCGCTCCTTTAAATACCCATTTGACTCATTAAAGAATGTTGCCCGATTGTATGCACCAGACGAAAGTTTCCGCATCATCAATTGGAATCTTGCACTTGAAAATGGCACCTTCGAATATTTTGGATTTATACAGGTGAAAGCTGGTGGTGGCCTCGATTACAGAGTATATGAACTTAAGGATAAATCATCAGAGATCGAATCGCCCGAAACCATGCTGCTCACCAACGATCGCTGGTTTGGAGCACTTTATTATAAGATTATTCCTCATAAGGTAAAAGATAAAGAGTACTACACTTTATTGGGCTGGGATGGTAACAACAACATTTCGAAGAAAAAGCTCATCGATGTGCTTAGCTTCAAATCGAGCGGGAAACCACAATTTGGTGCAGCAGTCTTTAAAAAATTTAAGGACAAGGAAAAAATCGTCCGTATCATTTTTGAATTCTCAGCACGGGCAAGCATGACATTGCGTTTTGAAAAGCAATACCTGCACGTCATTGCTCAAAGCAAGGATAAAAAGACCAGCAAGGAAAAGGTTCGTGAGGAACCTATGATCATTTTCGATAACCTGGTTCCATTGGATAGCCGACTAAACGCTAATCCCGCTGACCTTATCGGGCAATATCAGTTTTACGTTCCTGAGACCAATGTATTAAACGGTTTCACCCTGAAGGATGGTAAATGGTATTTTGTGCGCGACATCGATGCGCGTAATGTGAAAGAGCCCAAGAAGAAAAAAACTAAGGCTAAAAACCAGCCTCAGCCATCACGTTAAAATTATTTTTCATTTCCAGAAATGGTATGAGAAAAATTCTTTTCTTTGTTACCGTATTCTTACGGAAGCAATACTTTTTATACATTAAAAATCAATTATATATGAAAAAAGTCCATAATTTTAATGCCGGGCCATCTATCCTTCCCCGCATTGCTATTGAAAACACAGCCAAAGCAGTTCTTGACTTTAATGGTATTGGAATGTCCATTCTGGAGATTTCTCACCGCAGTAAAGATTTTCAAGCAGTGATCGACGAAGCCGTTGCATTGTTTAAGGAACAACTTGGAATTCCTGAAGGATACCACGTATTGTTTCTTGGAGGCGGCGCCAGTATGCAGTTTTGTATGGTTCCTTACAACCTCTTGAATAAAAAAGCTGCCTACGTCGACAGCGGCGTTTGGGCAAAGAAAGCCATCAAAGAAGCCAAACTTTTTGGTGAGGTAAATGTGATTGCTTCTTCTGCAGAAAAGAATTACAACTTCTATCCTCCTATCGAAAATATCCCAACCGATGTGGATTACCTTCACATCACCACCAATAATACAATTTACGGAACTGAGATTTTAAAAGACATTGATTGTCCTGTGCCTTTGGTTGCTGATATGTCGTCAGATATTTTCAGCCGTCCGGTTGACGTTAAAAAATATGCGATGATTTATGGTGGTGCTCAAAAAAACATGGGCCCGGCAGGTGCAACGTTTGTAATTGTTCGTGAGGACATCCTTGGCAAAGTTGATCGCGTTCTTCCATCAATGCTTGATTATCGCACACATATTAAGGAAGGTTCAATGTACAATACACCTCCATGTCTGCCCATCTATACAATTATGGAAACCCTTCGTTGGATCAAATCCGTCGGCGGAGTAACCAAATTGCAGGAAATGAATCAGAAAAAAGCTAAACTTCTTTATGATGCAATGGACTCTAGCAAGATCTTCGTTGGAACTGTTGCCAAAGAATCACGTTCTTTAATGAATATCTGTTTCGTGATGCGCGAAGGATATCAAAATCTGGAAGATGAATTTATGAATTTCGCTAAAGCAAACGGTATGATTGGTATCAAGGGTCACCGTTCTGTTGGCGGTTTCCGTGCCTCAACCTACAACGCTTTACCAATCGAAAGCGTTCAGGCACTGGTTGACTGCATGAAGGAATTTGAGAAAACCAAAGTATAATCACCCGCTGTGTGTTCTAAAAAGCTGTCCGTTGGGCAGCTTTTTTTTTCAACATAATGAAAAACAAGGCTAAACACTTATCAAATTTCTCCCAATCTTAATCACTATGGGTAGGTATTTAACACAACTACATAGTTTTCTTGAATTTTTCTTCTATATGATAGATTATTATCTATTTGCGTAGAAATTTTTGAAATATTATCAGAAAATAATGCAGAAATATTTGACTCAATCAGTGATTTACTGACCATCATTTTACTATAAAAAACGTATCGTTTTTATATGCAGAAAACTAAATATGAGTATATAAAAAATTGGAATATAATATGAAGTTAATGAATGATTTAGGTCACTAAAAAAATTTCATTAAACTGCCAAATTCGACAAAATTCGACTAAAAAATTTATTTTTTTGGTTATTTTTACGCGCATCAAAAAAAAACTATCTTTGGGCACTTTTATTACTCCTAATATTAATATTAAACTCCAAACTATGTCAAAAGTATTGGTCGCTACCGAAAAACCTTTCGCTCCCGCTGCGGTGAACGGAATCAAAAAAATCTTAGACGAGGCCGGCTTCGAGTTGGTATTATTGGAAAAATACACTGATAAGGCCGATCTACTTAAAGCTGTTGCCGATGTTGACGCATTGATTGTAAGAAGTGATAAGGCAACTCCTGAAGTAATTGCTGCTGCAAAAAACCTTAAAATCATCGTACGCGCTGGCGCCGGGTATGATAATGTTGACTTAGCTGCTGCCAACGAGCGTAAGATCGTTGTAATGAACACTCCCGGACAAAATTCCAACGCAGTTGCAGAACTTGCTATGGGAATGATGATTTTCATGGCCAGAGCAGCCTTCAAGGGCGGTTCCGGTTCTGAGCTCAAGGGTAAAAAACTTGGATTGCATGCCTATGGCGCAGTTCCAAGAAATCTTGCCCGTCTTGCTAAAGCTTTCGAAATGCAGGTATTTACCTTCGATCCATTTGTCGACAAAGCCAAAGTCGCTCCTGATGGTGTGACCATGCTTGACACAGTGGAAGAGCTTTATTCCACCTGCCAGTATATTTCGCTGCACATTCCTGCAAACGATCAAACGAAGAAATCCATCAATTATGGATTACTTTCTAAAATGCCAAAAGGCGCTACAATCGTTAACACTGCCCGTAAAGAGGTGATGGACGAAAATGATCTGAAAAAGATCATGGATGAGCGCCCGGATTTCAAATACATCTCCGATATCGCTCCTGAATGTCACACCGAAATGACTGAAAAATATGACGTTCGTTATTACAGCACTCCTAAAAAACAAGGAGCTGAAACATCGGAAGCAAACATCAATGCCGGACTTGCCGCTGCAAATCAAATTGTGAAATATTTGAAAAATGGAGATAAGACATTCCAGGTAAACAAATTTTAATTACTCTGATACCACAGCGCTCAACATAGATTGAGCGCTGTTTTTACTACCCTATTAATAAACGAAAACAGGAGGTCACAAAAATAATAATCATGGAAACCGAAAAACCAAACACTTTTTTCTTCAGATTTGAGGATTTACGAATCTACCACAAGGCGCTTGACTATGTATCCTGGGTTTATGAAATCACCCAGAACATGCCCGAAGGCAAGCAAAGCGATCTTAGAGAACATTTCAACAAGGCTGCACAAAACATTGCCATTTACATTGCCGAAGGCAGTGGACGAA
The DNA here is from genome assembly GCA_963678485.1 of Bacteroidales bacterium. Lineage (GTDB taxonomy): Bacteria > Bacteroidota > Bacteroidia > Bacteroidales > CAIWKO01 > CALGYY01. The sequence continues at coordinate 4,529,578 of OY782882.1, read as the reverse complement.
ACAAAACCCAATTTATTTATTATCTTAAAATGTCGAAAAGCTCAATCAGAGAGTGCATTGTGATTACCACGATGGCTTCTAATCTGGGTTTTATCGATCATGACACCACCGAATATAGTCGCAATGCGTTGATAGAAATGACCAAAATGGTGGGCGCTTTAATTGCCTCCCTGCAACGCAGCGTAAAGAGTAGCGACGAGCACGAAGAAGAAGACGAACCTACCCCTGTCGAAGATTTTAACAGGTATAATCCATAAAATTTCAATAAGCATTAAGTTTTTTCTAATTTTGCGGCTAAACTAAGCGGTTTAGTCGCATTTTTATTCAACCAAAAATATTTAGAACATGGCCATACTTAAAGCATTCAAAGGCTTACGCCCCCCGAAGGAAATCGTAAAAGATCTGGCTTCCCGACCTTACGATGTATTGAACTCAAAAGAAGCCCGCATTGAAGCCGCAGGAAATCCCTACTCTCTTCTGCATATCATCAAACCAGAAATCGACCTTCCTGAAGGAATCGACGAACATGAACCACAGGTTTATGAAAAAGCCAAAACTAATTTTGCTATGTATCGCGAAAAAGGCTGGCTGGTTCAGGATAAGGAAGATTGCCTTTACATTTATGGACAAACCATGAATGGGAAAACCCAATATGGCATGGTAGGGTGTGCTGGCGTGGAAGACTACATGGAAGGCGTCATCCTGAAACATGAACTTACCCGTCCCGATAAAGAAGAAGATCGTATGAAACACGTTCGGGTGACCAATGCCAATATGGAGCCTGTATTCTTCACATATCCTGCTGTTCCGGCCATCGATGCCATCGTAAAAAATATCGTAACCAAACAGGCAGCTGAATACGATTTCACTTCGGTCGACGGAATCGGCCACCATTTCTGGGTAATCCGCGATCAGCAGCTCATCACAAAGATCACTGAACTCTTCGCAAAAATTCCTCACACTTATGTTGCCGATGGTCACCACCGCACTGCAGCAGCAGCTCTGGTTGGTCGTGAAAAAAAGAAAAATAATCCAGCTCATACAGGAAACGAAGAATACAACTTTTTCCTTGCAGTACATTTCCCCGATGATCAGCTTACCATCATTGATTACAACCGCGTTGTAAAAGATTTGAATGGCCTCACTCCTCAACAATTCCTCGAAAAACTGAATGTACATTTCGTGGTAAAAGAAGAAGGTAAAGAAATCTGCAAACCAGAAAAGCTTCACACATTCAGTATCTATATGGAAGGCCTTTGGTACAGCCTCGTTGCAAAACCAGGCACTTTCGATGATAAAGATCCTATTGGCGTTTTAGATGTGACCATACTTTCGCGTCTTGTCCTCGATGAAATCCTCGGCATTAAAGACCTTCGTACTGATAAGCGGGTGGATTTCGTTGGCGGAATTCGTGGATTAGGCGAATTGAAAAAACGCGTTGACAGCGGCGAAATGAAAGTTGCCTTTGCCCTCTATCCTGTATCAATGAAACAATTAATTGATATCGCCGACACCGGAAATATCATGCCTCCTAAAACAACCTGGTTTGAGCCTAAACTCAGGTCGGGACTCGTTGTGCATTCGTTGGAATAGTCAAAATATGACGTAATAGAAGCCCGGCCTTGCTGCCGGGCTTTTTTTTAACATTTAGGTGTTTAGTACAACTTTCTAGTATATGGTGGAAATGCCCATGTAACAAGATATTCATGCATGTTCATGTCACCATATGTTAAATTACCTAAACCTGAATATTGTTAATATTTTGTTGATAAATAATCCACAAAATACCCGATTTTGAGAACTATTGAAACAAATGATAACCATATGATTATCTATTATTTACAAAGTAAATAAAATTAGAATTTCGTGAATATTCACTAAGTTCAATTACAGCACTTTTAACACATATACGCATACCTAATTATTCACTTTTTTTTTGTATCTTTATTCTCAATTATTAATAATATCGTTCAAATCGAATCTAAAAAATTTAGTTTATGCGCACAAAGCATATTTTTCAGGTATTTTTAACTATAGCATTCGTTGCAATCCTTCCTATCTTTAGCCTAGCCCAATCAGTAGTTTGCCATATTGACAATCCAGATCAGTTTTTAAAGAAAATAAACGCACAAGGTACTAAAACGATTGAATTTCAGATTTCTGGTTTAGCTGAGCAGAAAGATGTGGACGCCTTTGTGGCCAAAGCTTCTGGTTCGGAAAAGATATTAAATGTTAAAGTTTCAGGTTCAAACAGCAATAGCCGTAAGGTTACCGTGCGAATTGATGAGAAGGGAGATATGAATAGTTTTAGGCTGATGCTGATGTCGGCTTCTGTTAAAACATTGACTACACCTAGTAAAACCTTTGAGGTTCTTCGATTACCCGTAAAAAAGACAAACCCATTTGAATAAATACTGCATGATTAAACGCTACCCCCTACTCGCCCTACTGACGCTTCTTCTTGTAAACAATGTATTTGCACAAGTGCCTACCAATGGTGACTGTTTGGGTGCTATTCCCGTTTGTACAAGCGTGTACTCATATAATAGTTCTGCAAATGGAGCAGGAAACTACACTGATCTCCCAAATCAAGGTCCTGCTAGCACTAACTATTGTCCAACAAACTGTATTTCTGCCGGTGAGGCCAATTCAACATGGTATACTTTTACGACCCAAAGTGCAGGGACTGTAAACTTCGTTATCACTCCTAACGATCCTGCTGACGACTACGACTGGGCCGTGTACAATCTTACCACTAATGGTTGTAGTGGAATTTACGCTCCCAATGGCGGTATGCAGGTAAGCTGCAATTATTGTATGAATACCGGTCCGACCGGTCCAAATCAAACAAATGCCTGGGCTTGTAATGGACCTAATGGCTGTTCAGCATTCAACAAGGAAATCTCCTCTGCCGCCAATCAGACCTATGCACTGATGGTGAATAATTTCTCAGGATCCTTCAATGGTTATACTATCAGTTTTGGAGGCACAGCCAATGTTGTGGATAATGTCCGTCCTTATATTTCAAGCCTCACCACTCCTGTCATTTGTGGAGCAAATACCTTGTCAATTAGTTTTAGTGAGAATATTCTCTGCAGTTCTATTTCAGGTGGTGACTTTACCTTAACTGGTCCGGGTGGCCCCTATACTATTAGTTATATCAGCGGTGCATCCTGTAATGTCGGCGGAACTTATGAAAATGATTATGTACTTACGGTAATTCCAAATATGATCACAGGTGGTACCTACACTCTGTGGCTATCAGGTGCCGTTCTCGATATTTGTGGAAATACCAGCGATCCTGCTAATGCAAACAATTCAAGAACCTTTACAATCACGGCTCCTTCAACCGTTGTTACCGCCACACCTAGCTCCATCTGCCCTGGCGGAAGTACAACACTTACAGCTTCAGGAGCAACGAGCTATACCTGGAGTGGCGGACTTGGAACGGGAACGCCTAAAGTCGTATCTCCAGGTTCTACAACAAACTACACTGTTACAGGTACTACAGGAGGTTGCTCAAGCATAAATGGTGTTACAGTGACTGTTACACCAACCCCGGTCGGAAATATATTTACAAACCCGATTAATTTTGGCACCCTTACTTGCCAGACATATTCTGACACTAAAAACAATGGTACCACAAATTGCTTTGGTAATGAATATATCGGTCAGGCCAGTGATGACATTTACTACAGCTTCACACTGGCTCAGGCTGCCACTGTAAATATTTCCCTTTGTGCATCCGGTTTTGATACTTATATGTACTTATTAAATAGTGGAGGAACTGTCTTGGCAACAAATGATGACAGCGGTCCACTCTGCGGTGGGCTCTCTTCTTCAATGACTCCTAGTCTTGCCGCCGGAACTTACTACGTAGTTGCTGAAGGCTATAGCACCAACTCTGGAAATATTAATATTCAAATTTCCTTCCCTACACCTGCTGGTTCTATTACAACATCAGCAACTTCGGTTTGTCAGGGTGATCCTGTTACCTTTACTTCTACGACAACCTCAGGTACCTGGAGCATGTTTCAGTATCAGTGGAACGGAACCGGTGGTGCATGGACCGATTGGACAACAGCAAATCCATACACATGGACTTCCGGCAATGGCGGAAATACATTATATGTTCGTGGTGTTTATACCAGCGGACCTTGTACAGTTTATTCTAATGTGGTGTCAGTCGCGGTTTCTGCACCCAGCAATGCCGGTACTATAACTGGTGTGCCATCGTCTATTTGCGATGGATCAACCGTAACCTATACATTATCTGGAATTACCGGTACCTTTGACTATTTTCAATATCAGTGGGATGGTACCGGAGGTGCATGGACAAACTGGGGCGCTACCAATCCATATTCCTGGGTTGCAGGAAATCCTGGGCATACATTATATGTGCGAGGTGTGGTTACTAATGCTCCCTGCGCAACTGCTTATTCAGCCCCTGTCTCAACATATATTACTGCTATCCCTCAAGGAGCTTTAATATCTAACCCCATAGCTTTCGGAACGTTAGGATGCACCTCTTATTCAAATACTCAAAACAACGTAACAACAAATTGCTTCGGTAATCAGATGGGACAGACGAGTGATGATATCTATTATTCATTTGTACTTACAGCATCTACTGTGGTTAATATCTCACATTGCGGTTCTGGCTTTGATACCTATTTACATGTATTGAATAGTGGCGGTACTGAGATTTATTCTAATGATGATAATGGTCCGCTGTGTGCGGGAACTGCAGCATCCCTGCAACCTACATTAGCTGCCGGTACTTATTATATCGTATCAGAAGGCTACGGAACATATGCAGGAAATATTAATACTCAAGTTTCAATATCGACTCCTTCGGGCGGAACAGTAGCTGGTAATAATATCGTATGCTACAACACCAGCAATGTTTCTTACAGTATTAGCGGGGCTACAACGACAGCTACATATACGTGGGCCGTTCCTGCCGGAGCAAGCGTAGCTTCGGGACAAGGAACTTCGTCAATCACCGTCAACTGGGGAACTGCAGGATCAGGAAATGTAAGTTGCACACCTGTTAACGGTCCCTGTACAGGTACTACTGTGAACTATGCTGTTACAGTAATCCCGGCAAACAATTGGATTGGCGTTACCAGTACCGATTGGTTTACCGCATCAAATTGGTGTTTGGGCGGAATCATCCCGCAGACAACAACCGATGTTATTATTCCAAACGCAACACTAACACCTAACGATCCTAACATTGCTGCAGCTGGCGCAGTTTGCAGGAATTTCACCATGCAAGCAGGAAGTATTACAAATATCACAGCATCAAATCCTCTCAGTGTTTACGGTAACTGGAGCGATGCCGGAGTATTTAATGAAGCTACAGGCGTTGTAAATTTTGTGGCTTCCGTGGCCCAATCAATCACTACAGCAGAGACCTTTTATCAACTCAATATTGATAATACAGCAGGCGTATCAATAAATGCAGCGAATACCGTATCCGATCGCTTAATCCTTACCAATGGCGCACTCACACACGGTGGAAATCTTACGCTGGCAAATAATGCTACCATAGAGCGATTTACAGGTAGCCTTACCACTGCTCCTGTTTTTGGAGCTGGAGTTAATTTAATTTACCGATCAACTGTGAATTCAGGATTCGAAATTCCTGCTTCCACCACTGTACTTCGCAATATGACACTTAATACTCCTGCCGCCGGCATTGTCACACTAACCACTCCTGCTACACTAAATACTCAGCTTACCTTCACTTCTGGAGTATTGAGGACTACCGCGGCAAATCTATTCACTTTTGCTGATAACAGCACATGGGTTGGTGCAGCGAATACACGCTTTATTGATGGGCCTGTTTCAAAAATCGGTGACGATGCTTTCGAATTTCCAACAGGAGATATTGTTGGTGCCACCTGGGTTTGGGCTCCTTTGGCTATTGCTGATCCTGGCGTCACAACTACCGATTGCTTCACAACAACCTATTATTTTGCTCCGGCTCCTAACCATCTTCTGCTTTCTGATATGTGCAATCCACTGTTGCTCGATCATACCAGCGGTGTTGAATACTGGGATATTCAGCGTGTCAGCGGCTCGATCTATCCCAATGTCACACTATACTGGAAGGATGCAAACCGTAGCGGAATTACCAGTCTCACCGACCTTACAACTGCGCATTATGAGAATTGCGCCGGTCCTACCAAATGGGTTGACAAAGGAGGCGTGGGCGCTGGAACACTTGGTGTTGGCGGTACCGGACAAATTACAGGATCAGGATTTACATCATATAGCCCTGTAACCTTTGGAGCTAAAAAAGGAACGACAAATCCTCTGCCTGTTAGTCTCATTGAATTCTACGCGAATTGCATCGACCGCATCGTACACCTAAGTTGGTCCACTGCAAGTGAAACCAATAACGATTACTTTACTATCGAACGCAGTCCCGACATGAACCTTTGGGATCAGCTTGCTATTGTTGATGGCGCTGGAAACAGCAATACGTTGAGAACCTATTCGTATGATGACGAAGCACCATTTGATGGAACTTCCTATTACCGACTCAAACAAACGGATTATGACGGGGCATCTCAAACATTCAGTCCAGTGGCGGTAGAATGTATTTCTGCTGCGGGAAGTACTCAGGTAATGTTTTATCCTAATCCATTCGACGAATCCGTTGTTCTTCAACTCAACAATGCTACAGAAGAAAGTCTCACCATTCGCATTTATGATATGCTCGGAGAACTGGTTTTTTCGAAAAAACTCGAAGCTGCCTCTGCATCACAACAGGAGTTCATCCTTGATTTGGGCCCACTCTCTCCGGGAATGTACTTTGTTGATGTAACATCACCACACTTCGTAACTACTGCAAAACTGGTCAAACAAGACCGCTAATCGTAACGTTTTTTGCTGCGAGTTGTAGTTTTTGGATTATTATCGTAACTTTGTTTTCATAACATTGCAACGATTATTATTGGTAATTACAAAATTCATATATTAAAATTATACTCATATGGACGCTAACGAAACTGTACTCGTAACGCTTAAAAAAGCTGGTAAAGAACTCAAAGCCGGAGAAATTGCTGAAATGAGCGGTCTTGATAAAAAAGACGTTGACAAAGCCATTAAAAAACTCACCGCTGAAGGTAAAGTGCATTCACCAAAACGCTGCTACTTCGATTTGAAGAAGTAATGCTTTTTTGATGTTAGATTATCTCAATCCTTAGCTTATCGATGAAGAATAAACAAGAACAGTGGATGCAGGAAGCCATTCGTTTGGCTTTGAATAATGTTGCCAGTGGAAAGGGAGGACCTTTTGCAGCGATCATTGTAAAGGATGATCAAATTGTTGGTACCGGTGTGAATACGGTCACCACAAGCAACGACCCTACTGCGCATGCAGAGGTGAATGCCATCCGCAATGCCTGCAAAAATCTGAGTAATTTCCAATTAGACGGATGTGAGATTTATACCAGTTGCGAACCTTGTCCTATGTGCCTTGGCGCAATTTACTGGGCACGACCATCCAAAGTTTATTATGCCTCTACTAAAGATGATGCTGCAAATGCCGGATTTGATGACTCTTTCATTTATAAAGAAATCGAAAAACCGGGTAGCTCACGAAGCATTCCTTTCATTGCAATGCCACTCAAAGAAGCTGATGATGTTTTTTCTGCTTGGATAAATAAACAGGATAAAACTGAATATTAGGATCCAGCCCGAAGTTTTGAGCTATAGAGTTTTCTAAATTTTTCTAACTTAGGTCTGATGGCCGATTGGCAGTATGCCTGATCAGGATGTCGCTTAAAATATCCCTGATGGTAATTTTCTGCAGGATAAAAAACACTTAGAGGGACAATTTCTGTCACAACAGCTTTTTCAAGAATACCTGACCGTTCCAAGGCTTGCTTGGATTTATCCGCTATGTTCTTTTGGCTTTCGTTGTGATAAAAAATACCAGATCGATATTGCGTACCCAGATCAGCTCCCTGTCGATTCAAACTCGTTGGATCATGTGTATTCCAAAAGATTTCCAGCAAATCCTCGTAAGTGATGGAATCCGGATCAAATACGATTTGTATAGCCTCGGCATGTCCCGTTTCTCCTGTACATACCTGCTCATAAGTGGGATTTGGTAAATGTCCGCCTGTATAACCAGCCACTACCGAATGCACTCCAATTAAATCTTCAAAAACAGCCTCGCCACACCAAAAGCAACCGGATGCAAAGGTGGCTGTGTCAGTATAATTCGCCATTGTATTATCGTTTTTTTGTGATTCTACTACCCTTCCAGAAGAACATGAAAGTATAAAGATAGAAAGAAAAGTAATTATTGCCGCTTTCATTGTAGATGCCCTATTAGTAATTTTTTACAAAATTATTGCATTTTGTTTCTGAATACAAGCATTTCGGTATTTTATTATATATTTGCATAATGATTTCATTAAAAGACACCAAAGCTCGTAGTTTAGTAAAAGGTATTTCATGGCGCATCATCGGCACTATTGATACCTTTTTGCTCGCCTATCTTTTTTTAGGAGAGTTTAAACTTGCCGGACCTATAGCCCTTACTGAAGTCGCAACAAAAATATTTCTCTATTTCATCCACGAGCGGCTGTGGAATCTGGTTGCATGGGGACGGGAAAAATCACACGTTTCACATATTCGCAGTATTATCAAAGGAATTAGCTGGAGAGCTTTCGGGACTATTGACACTATTCTAATAAGTTGGTTCTACTCAGGAAATCCGCTTGGGGCCTTAAAAATCGGATTTTCTGAGGTACTTACAAAAGTTGCTCTCTTTTATTTCCATGAACGGGTTTGGGCCCTTATTAAATGGGGCCGCATTTACCCTGAGCCCGTCCCCGTTGTGCAAGAACGATTGGATTAGTTAGGATTTCTTCCATTTCTTCATTTTTATTAATATATACTACGGCAATTCTCTGAAATTTAATCGATTTCTTGACTTTCAGCGAGATATGTTGTATCTTAATGCCAGATTACCCAACCTAAACCCTTCCCCATGAAAAAAATCTTCATGCTCGTTGCAGCATTGGCTTTTGTCGCCACCCTAAACGCACAAACCAACGACTACGTCACAAAGAAGGATTTTCAAACAGAGAATCAAAAGCTCACCGCAAAGATAAATGCGACAGTGGGTCCTTCTTTCCTGCTTAGAACGATGGTATCATCGCAGCAGCAAACCATCGACAGCCTTAAACTGCTTGTAATTTCACTCACAGCCACCAATGCTGCTTCAGATGCACGACTTAAAACAATCGAAGAGCAAACGGCCATGATACAAGAGCAGTTGAACAACACCCAGTACAATACAAGATCAAAGGTGATCTATCTGCTGATTATTATTGCGCTTGGCGGATTGATACTATTGGGCTTGTTATTCTTCCTCTGGCGTAAGTCGGAAAAAACGACGCAGCAACTCGAGAGCGATTTGGAAAAATCGAACGAGGCGCTGAACCTTTACATCCAGAACAATGATGTGGAATTGGAAAGCATCCGTGAAACTCAAAACCGAAATTACGAAGAGCTTAAACGAATTCAACGTGAGCTTAAGAACACCATCGAACAGGATGTGCTCAATATCACCAATCAGATTGCCAATGCGCTTGCCATGATTAATGAAAAATCCGTGGCCTTAAAAAACGAGATTGACCAAGGTGTACAAAGCAATTCCACCAGGTTTACAGAGATTAATCGGACAATCCTTGAGCAGAAGAATGCTGCAGAAAAAACCGCAAAAGAAACAGTGCAGGCACTCGCCACAGCAGAACAGCAGCTTACAAAATCGCTGACAACTATTCAACAACAGCTTAAAGTACTCGAGGAAAAACAAGGGTCGGATCAAACCAAAACTGCAAAAACTATTACAGAACTCTCTACTTTAGTATCAGCACACTTAGATAAAAAGCATTAATAAAATGAAAAGCTGCCAATCGCTAACATTGGCGGCTTTTTCATGAGAATTATTTATCTTCGCCCTTTCTAACTAAAACGAATATTTTGAAAATTTCAGTTACAGGGGCTGGTGGCCATGTTGGTTCCAGTTTGGTCCGTGAATTAATTCAGTTGGGCCACGAGGTAAATGTGCTGTATTATCAGGATAATAGGGCATTTGCTAACCTTAAAGTGAATGCCGTCAGAGGTAATCTTTTCGATACGGCCTCGCTCACCGAATTAATCAGAGGCAGCGAAGTAGTGATTCACCTAGCTGCACAAATATCGATTACTGGTGACAGGGATGGATCGGTGTTTAAGATCAATACTGAAGGCACACGCAATGTTTGTCAATGCTGTGTGAACGAAAAAGTTCGTCGCCTCATCCATTTTAGTTCAATTCATGCCTATAACGCAAAACCCTTCGAAGGCGTACTTGACGAAACGAGGCAAATGGTTGATTCATCAGCTTTACGCTATGATTATTCCAAAGCAGTCGGTCAGAAAATCGTGATGGACTTTGTGAAACAGGGACTGGATGCAGTTATCCTAAATCCTTCGTCTGTAGTGGGTCCGGGAGATTATAAGCCATCGTTGATGGGACAGGTATTTCTTAAACTTTATAATCGCGATTTGCCCGCCCTTGTTAAAGGAGGATACGATTTTGTAGATGTCAGAGATGTGGCTCACGCCGCAGTTCTCGCCATCGATAAAGGAAAAACTGGTGAAAGTTACCTGATTGCAGGTACATGGAAAACGATTGAAGAATTGGCCCAAATGGTCGAAAAAGAAACGGGTAAGAAGTCACCAAAAATAACATCTCCTTTTTGGCTGGCCCATATTGGCGTACCTTTCCTTGGATTATGGGCAAAATTGCTCAACAAGCATCCATTGTACACCCACGAATCGCTTGAAGTTTTAAAAAACGCACATCGTAACGTCAGTCACGAAAAGGCTGCAAATCATCTTGGGTTTAATCCGCGCCCCCTCGAAGATACTATTCACGATATCTACACATGGTATCGCGAACAATCTATAATTGACAACTAATTTTACTTTGAAATGATCTACGAAAACTTTGAACTAATCGTCATTGTGTGGATTGCACTTGGATTGCTTACACTGCCCTTACTTCTTTCAATTAAAGCTCCTTACGGACGATATACTGATAAAAAATGGGGGCCAATGATCAGCAACAGAATTGCCTGGTTCTTTATGGAATTGCCCGCTTTTCTTGTGTTTCCCTGCCTTTTTATTTTTGGTGATGGAACAAAATCGGTGGTTACCTGGATATTCTTCGGTTTCTGGGTATTCCATTATTTGAACCGCGATTTAGTCTTCCCATGGCGATTAAAAACCAAGCATAAAAAAATGCCTTTGGCGATTATGCTTTTTGGCTGGATGTTTAATTTTATGAATGGCTTTGTGAACGGATACTTCCTTGGCTACCTTTCCCCTAGTTATGAAATCAGTTGGCTCTACGATCCGCGCTTCATCATTGGTGCCTTTATTTTTCTTGCCGGTCTTTACATTAATTGGCACGCTGACACTATTCTTTTCAGCTTGCGCAAACCCGGTGAAACCGGATATAAAATACCCAATGGCTTTTTGTACAAATATATTTCTTGCCCAAATTATTTTGGAGAAATTATCGAATGGGTTGGATTTGCCATCATGGTTTGGTGTCTTCCGGCACTATCGTTCAGCCTGTGGACCGCAGTCAATCTGCTTCCGCGCGCACTCTCTCATCATAAATGGTACAAAGAAACCTTCCCAGAATATCCGCTGAAAAGGAAAGCTATTATTCCCTTCATTCTCTAGTTAATCTGCTCTTTCGGAAAATTCTTAAGGCAACAATTCGAATGATTTCCTTGAAAATTATGGGAGTCCCTCAGAACATTATGTCGATTTCTTTATGGATTCGACGATGAATACCAGTATTGGCGGGGATTAGTTAACTAGTTAGTGCCTGTCCATAAAGTCCGTCTGCGGCGTTGTCCTCGCCTTGTCTCGCCTTAGGCGAGAGAGCTTTCTGATCAGTCACTGAGTTTATAGACGGACTCTAGTTAATTGGTTAAATAGTTTTTGGCAACTGGCTATTATCTAGATTAACCAGGTATTACCAGAATCGACACTAAATGAGAGGCCGATTTGCTTTAATGATGGATTTCTGAAGGAAAATAGATCGTATAGATAGCCTTCGTAGATTCTATAATCAATGGAAAAAACACACTCCTAATGAGCAAAAAAAAATCCTGCTCAGGCAGGATTTTTTCAGAATATCGTTTAGACTTAAACTCTCGATAATACCGGGAATTTGATGGAAGCCAGAAAAAAGGCACCAAACAATACGGTATTGAAAAAGAGATCTCCAAGTAGACTGTTCATAAAGAATGAAATTCCATTTCCATCATTCAGGAAAACAAGACCTGCAGCGTAACTACTCATGAGTCCACCAAAGGTTTGTGCATACATCGGACTTCCAATCCAGGAAGCAAAATTGGTCACCAAAAAGAATAAGATGGTTGAACCTACTGACGCCAGCGCAACATTTAATAAGCCTGGTTTGCGTGAAATCAGAATTCCAAGACCAACGGTTACGGCAAAAGATGCGTAAACAGCAATCATAGATGTATGGAATCCCAGAAAAATATCACTAACCAACATAGCAGCGATAGGAATAAGGAAGGCTAAATATTTACGACCTAAATATGCTCCACCAAATAATGCCATGGCTGCAATTGGCGTAACATTCGGCCAATGCGGAATTAAGCGAAAAGCAGCTGCGGTTAAAATCATACTCAGAACTACCCAAAAGCGCGGTGATAAAGTTTTACTGTTCATTTCCATTCATTTTTAATATTTACCAGCGCAAAAATAACAAATACTTCCTTATCGCAATTCATTTTCTGAAATTATATGAACAAGAACTGGTTAATTGGCTGACTGGTTGAATACTAAAAATGTTGGCTTAACAATTAACATCACATATGCCCAATGTGCTGTATGCGCAGCATTGCCACCAGCCACATATTCCAGTGTTTTGCTACCAACAAGCGCAGAATAACCCACATTCAGCTCAACTTCCTTAATAATATTCCATTTGTAGGTCAAATCAGCTTCTGCTGCCAGAAAAGCGTTGAGATTCCCACCATTTGCATGATCTGGGAATTTATTTGTGATACTGAAATAATGGAAATTGGCCTGTAGCTTATGTTTCTTGCAGAATTTGCTGTCCAGTTTTAAATATACATCCATTAATCCTGCGTTCTTTGTATCAGCCGGCTTGGTAAAATAATCCATATATCCATTGAATGAATGATTACTGCCATATAAAGTGTTGAAATTTCTCACGTGGAGATCAGTCTTGTTCGTGGAATCCTGACCTGATTGCCATTCACCGCCAAGGGTTGCTGAAAAGTTATCGGTAATCTTTCCAGTAATGTCTAATCCTCCATAATATGCATTCGTCCATGCACCCGTTTCACTTTGTCCGCTCTGATAAAATCCCCTTAATGCAACGTTCATCATACCTGCCTGCATTCCTACAATGGCACCATTGGTGGTTTTTACATATAAGGTGTTTTTTGTATTTTTCTTTTGATACCCGTCGGTTATCGACACTCCTGTAAATTTGAATTTACCTACTTTCTTTGATAATATTACAAAGCCAAGCGCTTTATAGTTTGCCAATGAAGCATTGTAATCTGTGCTGAAGGTGGTGTCGCGGGATTGATTGAAGGCACCGGCAACATCAAGTGACCAACCTTTATTTTTGTATTGTAATAACAAAGCTTCATGCGTTACTCCTTTTGCCCCCCAATTGTTGTTGCTCAAGAGTCGCTGATTGTCGTACACCAATTCCTGACGTCCGGCCTTTATGGTGAGACTATCACAAACGCCTAGTTCCACCCATCCTTCATATAATCCAAAACCGGCGATGTCCTTTTTCATAGGCTCATCACCCCATACGCGAACATCTTGCAAGCTTATTCTGGTACGTAGCATCTTCCCTTTCCAGTCTAAATTCAAGCGTGTACGCTGAGTAACCAGATTTGCAGGAACAGTGCCGTGTTCAGGCAACTTTTTATAGCCATTGCGATATTCGTAACGGGGACGAAATTCTCCTCCAATGGTAAATTGTGCACTTGCTGACAATCCAATACAGACCAATAATAAGGTCAATAGAATATTCTTTTTAATCATTTTTGTAATATATTAATTAAATAAACCTTCGAAATACATTTTAGTTTTTTCTTCTTTGGGATGAGCAAACAGCTCTGCAGCCGGGCCCTGCTCCACCACTTCGCCCATGTACAAAAAGATTACATGGTCGGCAATCCTTCGCGCCTGACGCAGAATATGTGTCACCATAACGATCGTATAATCTTTTTTTAGCAACACGAATTGCTCTTCTATACTTTTGCTCGATATGGGATCAAGCGCGGAAGTGGGTTCATCGGCAAGAATAATCTCAGGCTCCACTGCAAGTCCGCGTGCGAGACAAAGTCGTTGCTGCTGACCGATGGATAAGCGACCTGCCGGTTCGTGCAGACGATCTTTCACTTCTGCCCAAAGATTTGCCTGCTCAAGATATTTTTGCACCCGAACCTTCAATTCCTTTTTATTTCGCATACCATGGATCTTCATACCATAAGCAACATTATCAAAGATGCTCATTGGCAAAGGATATGGGCGTTGAGATAACAAACCCATTTTTTTTCTGATATCGGTGATGTCTGATTTGGTATGTAAAATATCTTCGCCATTCAGAGTGATACTACCTTTTATTTCTACTCCTTCGTGCAAATCCGTCAGTCGGTTCAAACAGCGCAATAGCGTTGTCTTGCCACAGCCAGAAGGTCCAAGGATCACGGTAATCTGATTGGCAGGAAAAGAAACATTGATATCCTTCAACACCTGTTGTTTTTCGAACCAAAGATTAAGGTCTCTTATTTCAATTTTAGAATCCATGCTATTCTTAGAATTTAATACGGTGTTTGTCGAAGCGCTTTGACAGTATCCGTGCGGTAATGCTAATGATCAATACAATTATGGTGAGTATCACAGCGGCAGCATATGCACGATCCTGCACTTCAGGAATCGGACTGCTTAACTGAAAAAAGATGGCCAAGGGTAAGGTTGCTGCAGGTTGATCGGGTGATGTGGGAATATGATCGGTATAGCCTGTTGTAAAGAGTACTGCTGCAGCATCACCAATGGCCCTGCCGAAAGATAAAAGTATAGCTGTGACAACACCGGGAAGACATTGCCGCAAAAATACTTTGTAGGCCGTTTGTGTGCGCGTGGCTCCGAGCGAAAGTGATGCTTCAAATAAGCCTGATGACACCGATTGCAGCACTTCGTCCATCGCTCTTATCATAATTGGTAAGATAAAGAGAGCAACGGTGATAATCCCCGCAATCAATGATGTTTTCATACCTACCATGATCATCAGCGAAAAGCCAAATGCACCATAAACAATGGATGGAACCCCCCATAACAAATCAAGAAAAAAGCGAATAGCGTGAACGAAACGCTTTCTGCGACGGGCATACACATTCATAAAAAGTGCAACAGGCAATCCAACCATGAGCGCCAGCAAAGTCGCTCCAATAGCCAGATACAAAGAACCAATGATTGCATTCAATACACCGCCTTCCTTACCATAATAAAATCCACCTTTAGGTGATTGAGAAATCATTTCCCATGAAAGCGCAGGAAAACCGCGATAAAAAATGCTAAAGATAATCATCAGCAATACAGCAGCAATCAACACGACTGCAAAGCGCATCAACCAAACCATGATATTTTCTTCGATATACTTAATACGCTTCATCTTATACATGTTTGAATTCAAAACGTGCAATAGTTAGTCGTGAGGCAAGATTAAACACCAACACAATCACAAACAATAATAAAGCAGCAAGCATCAATGCTGAGTCATATAATGGTATGGATAACATTTCGCCGTAATTGTTTGCAATGAGTGCAGGTAGCGGATATGCAGGATCAATAAGGGATTCAGGAACCTTGGCTACATTTCCAATGACCATAAGTACGGCGATGGTTTCTCCAAACGCACGACTTAATCCAAAAACGATTGACGAAATTAGTCCGGGAAAAGCCTTGCGTAATAAGACTTTCCGTACAGTCTGCCAACGAGTTGCTCCCAACGCCATTGAGGATTCGGCAAGCTCTTCGGGAATAGAACGCAATACTTCAATCATAATATTCATAATAAAAGGAATGATCATGACAGCAAGCACAATGGCTCCACTGAGCAAGGTATATCCCGACGACTCCAATCCCATCATTGGTGCAATGGTGTGCGATACCCAAGGCACAATGACAATGATACCCCAAACCCCATAAACCACCGAAGGAATTCCAGCAAGAATGTCGATAACAGGTTGCATGAAACGTAACATATTCTTGCGGGCATATTGGGTGAGATAGATGGCCGACAATAAACATAATGGTGTGGCAATCGCCAGGGCTAACAGGGTAACGTACAGCGAACCCATTATAAACGGGAGAAAGCCAAACTTTCCTTGTAACGGTTTCCATTCTGTGGAAAAAATTACTTCGGAAAAACTGCTATCGCTAAGTACTGCCTGAGACTTTAAATAAAGTCCTATGCCCAATAAAAATGGCAGGGCGACCACAAGGGCCAGACAGAAAACCATCCAGCCCGTGTTCGCCTTATCACTAAGGTTAAATTTCATCGTTATTGAATACTAGTCTAATTTCTTTAATTCAGCAGCTATTTGATTTTCCTTTAGCTGAACATATCCTGCTTCATCAACGAACTTTTGTCCATCAGTCATAATCCACTTCAGGAAAGCAATCACGATTTCATTTTGTGGTTTGCCTTTGCTGATAAAATAAAGATCGCGCGCGGGAGGTGAAGGATAAACACCATCACGAATTGCGGTCATTAAATTATCGAGACTTCCATACACCTGCTCGGTGCTGTCGATTTTACCATTGTCGTTGATGTCGATGGGAATAATCTCTAATCCATCATATTTCTTACGAGTATTTACATCATATGCATAGTTGAGATTATTGAACCCAATTCCAAGCACATCATTTTTAACAGCACTGGCAATTCCCGGATCTCCAAAAACGCCAACACCAGCAAGGTCTTCCTGAGCACCACCAAGATATTTAGCCCACATTTCTGCAGCACCACAAGCATCTGAACGGTTGTAAACGTTGATTTTACCAGCGTTTCCAGTTTTGTAAACCTGCTTCCAACTAGTAATTTTTTCGTTGATAAAAATATCTGTAAACTGCTGTTTGGTCATACCCTTCTTTTGCAATTCGGCCAACATTGGGTTCTTTGCACTAATCGTAGGTAAAACAGCATCTCTTGAGACAGCAATAAACCATGCGCCCTTAGCAATTTCCTCTTTGTTCACTTCACGTGAAAACATTGCCATATCAACCATTCCTGCAAGCACATCAGCCATGCCTTTTCCAGCGCCGCCGGCCGAAATATTGATGCTTACTCCAGGATGTAATTTCTGAAATTCTTCTGCCCATTTACTCGCCATTGGATACAAGGCAAAAGCTCCGGAAACACTAATGCTTCCCTTTAATTCTTTGGTAGCATCAGCCTTCTTGTCAGTTTGTCCGCCACCGCAGGAAACTGCAAAAAATCCAATCACTACTGCAAATAAACATGCAATTGATAATTTTAATGCTTTTGTCATAAAGTTGATAATTAATGTGTTAATAAAATTTTCATTCATTTTCGGCACAAATATACTTATTCTATCGTTTTAGTAGACTGAATGTTGAAAACTTTATCATTTTTCTTGAAAAATTGAGGGAATACCAGGAAAAAATCAACAAAAGGAATTAGATGGACTCCATCTATAAGCTCAGTGGCTGAAAATAAATTCTGGTTGCATGGCTCTGAAGTGCTGTTAGGAGGAGTCTAGTAGTATAATCTACGGACCTGCGACGCGCTGAAAACGTTACAGGCGTACTTTATAACAAGACACTCCCATTTTCAATTACTGTAACAGTTCCATTCACGGGGTGACTTGAAGTCACCCCGTGAATTTGTCACTGTTCGCTTGATTTGGCTTCTCTTAAAGCATCTTCCCTTGTCAGAATATCAGCAAGGCTATTCTGTTTGAGGATACGAACAGATTCATCCCTAACTTCTTTGATAACTGCACGAATACCGCAGCATTCCTCATCTTTACAAAAATGACAGGATTCATAATATTTATAAGCCACGCATGAGATCAACGCAATGGCTCCGTCGAACAATCGGATGATATCGGCAAGGTTTACTTCACTCGGTGGCTTAATCAGATAATATCCACCACCCTTCCCCTTCTTACTGGCGACTAAACCATGATTCTTTAACTCGAGCAATATTACCTCAAGGAATTTTTTGGGAATACGTTCGTTCTTTGCAATATCACTAATTAGTATCGGCCCGTTCTGATATTCCCGTGCGAGCCGCACCATAGCAACCATTGCATATTGTGTTTTCTTTGATAACATAGTGAAGTATAAGCGGCTCAAAAGTACAATTTTTTTTCATGACATGAATTTTAGTCCCTACCCCCACTCTTTTTATTAATTTTGCAAAAAAAGAATTCATGAAAACTCCATTATATCTTCTGGCTATCTTCGTATTATCCCTGCTTTCTATTTCATGCAGCAGTCCTCGCTTCAATGTTGTGAAAGTGAACAATGCAACCACAGTCTCCGAACAACCGGGCGTCTTTTACAAATTATCAAAATCAGTGATACAGGTTGATGTGGTTGTCACCAAAGTGGAAAAGATTAAAGGACCGTATGCCGAATTTGCCAGCAAGTACCTTGGCTTATCTAATGTAATCGATCAAAATAGCACGAATTACCAACTTACGGATATCATTATCCGTCCCATTACAATTGCTGACCCCGATCAAACATATTTTATTGAGCTGAGCGGGAAGAATCCCGGCAATCTGGAAAACCTGCAATTGATGCTCAGTGAATCAGGTGTGCTGTTGAATACTATTGGTGAAGATCAAAAAACCGAAAGCCTTCCCAGCGACGTTTTTCATCCCGAAGAAAGTAATGTTTACCCCGATGTATATAAATATTTCTCAGATCTGAATTTATTTGAACATGTAGATACCATTATAGAGCGTGTTAATATTGACACAGCAACGATTGAAAAGATGATTTTTCGTCGCACTCTCGTTGAAAAAACGCCTGAGCAAAAGGCAAAGGATGCTGCCGATTTTATTATGAAGGTCAAGGAAAATCGCCTAAATCTTATTAGTGGTTATCAGGAAGTCAATTACGATAAAGAGACCTTTACCCTTATGAATTCGGAATTGGAAAAGCTGGAAAACGAGTATCAAAAATTGTTTACCGGACTAACCTTTACCAATACATTAAACTATCACTTCACCTATTATCCAAAGGCAAACAAGAAGTCTGACACTGTAAATCTTTTTCGATTCTCCAATTTGAAAGGTGTGCTTGATACCTCTAATATGAACGGGGAAGCGGCTGTGTTAATCATTCAATCGCAAGAAGGAAATCAGGCCATCAGTGATTATGTGACTAAAAAATCGGTAATGAAAGAACACGGCAGAGGATATTACTATCGTCTGCCAGAGTATGCTGATATTATCATTCAACTTGGAGGAAAAAGCAAGGTACAGTCAACACTTCCAATAAGCCAGTTTGGCGTTGTTAGCTGGCTCCCTGCTACTGCGGCTGGAATCCGGTTTTATGATCACACTTCAGGAATACATTCCTTGACCATTCCCCGCTAATTACGTTTCTCTTTTGCTGACCACTTTTCTAATGCAGCCAGTCGCTTCAACAAGGGTGGATGCGAGTAATGAAAAAACACCGATGCCGGATGTGGCCTAAGATTGCTAAGGTTATCCACCGAAAGTTTCTTTAATGCATTTTGTAAATGCAGCGCACTGTAATGCTCCGCTGCAAAACGATCAGCAGCATATTCGTTTTTACGTGAAATCGAATTTCCTATCAACCCAAGGATTAGTGACAACGGGCCATATAGTAATCCAAATCCAAGCAAGCCCATGTGGAACGATGGTTCACTTGCCCCCAGAGCAGCGGATAATTCTGGACGTTCGATCATCACCGAAAAAAGAAAAAGCATCAGTCCTGTAGTCGCAACAGAAGTAATCAATCCTGTAATAGTATGTTTCTTTTTGTAATGACCTATCTCGTGTGCTAACACAGCCACCAACTCTTCGTTGCTATGCTCTGAAATGAGCGTATCATATAAAACTATTCGCTTCTTTGCCCCAAGGCCCGTGAAATAGGCATTCGCCTTTTTCGATCGCTTCGAACCATCAATCACATAAATATTTTTCAACTTAAAACCGGTCTTGATGCTAAAGGCTTCAACAGCTTCGCGCAGTGGTCCATCTTCAAGTGGTTTCTGCTTATTAAATAAAGGTACAATAATCTGTGAGTAAAACATGCTGATAAAAAGTGAAAACAAGCTCAGCACTCCCCACACTATAACCCAGAACCACTTTCCCGTTAAAGGAAAAACCCAAATGACGAAGCTAAGCAAACCACCACCAAGAATGATTAACAGCAACCAACCTTTTAATTTATCTAAAATAAAGGTCGATGCAGTGGTCTTATTAAAACCAAAGCGCTCTTCTATGTTGAACGTTGCGTACAGCGAAAAGGGAATACCTAACAAATCAGATGAAAAATATAAGATTCCGAAAAATATCAGTCCCTGAAGAATGGGATTAGTAGTGATACCTCCTGCTATTCCTGATACCCAGGCAAAGCCATCAAAGATCAGCATGCATAAAATTATTACTAAAGAGAATGCGGATGTTAATACTCCAAATCGCGTTTGCACCTTTTCATATTCCTGCGACTTCTTGTATTTCTCGGCATCATAAATACCTGCAAGTTCAGCAGGAAGTTCAGCTGACCAATAGCGACTATCGAGAAAATCAAGTATACGTTCAATCAGGAACTCGAGCAGCACGAAACCAATCATTACTGCAAAAAAGAAAGTAGTCATAGAATAGGTATCAAATATATCCATTTATTTTATACATGATGGAGCCCACCCATTCATGAAGAAGCTTCTCCCACACTCTTAAATTTTCAACTTGCGGAATTAAGAGATAACCAGGATCCCATCTGCGTTCTCCGGCTTTCTTACTGACCGGAAATGCGGTGGTTTCGCAACCAAGCTTTTTAAAACAAGCCTGAGCGCGCTCCATATGTAAGGCTGAGGTTATTAGCAGATACGGTCCGTGAGGCACACTATCCTTCAACAGCTGAACCGTGTTAATTGCATTCTCTCTGGTGTTTCGCGACGAAGAATCAACCAGCAAATCCTGAGGCGGAATGCAGGTTTGCACCAGGAACCGTCGTAGCAACGCACCTTCGTACATATCCCTGAACACCATGCTTCCGCTACCACTGGATAATATGATTTTTTTAATCCGTCCTTCTTTATATAATTGAACAGCCTGCAACATACGGTCGGTATTCTCCTGAAATATCAGACGGTCCATCGAACGGTCAATGGTTACCATGCCACCACCCAGCACGATTCCTGCTTCATAAGTAACCCCATCATTTAACTTCACCATTGGACGCTCTGTCAGATTCAACATTTCATCGGTGAGAAAAGAATTGGTGAAGATGAAAAAAATACATAATGCTGTAATCAATAACTTTCGTGAAATTTTTCTTTTGTGAAGAATCATCCCCAACAGGAAAAACAGCATAATCCATATCATGGGCGATAACAGAAAATCGAGAATTTTTGATAAGGCAAAAAACATATTCTTCTATTAAATGTATTTTAGTGGCACAAAGATAAGGAAGTTTCGCTGCTTAGAATTTGCAGGATCATTTCTGCATGATGATAAAAGAAATTATTGACAAGCCGAAAAGTTTATAAGAAGAAATACTCTTCAACGTAAGCAACAGAAATAATTACCTTGCTGTAATAGCCAATCGACGCCGTCATCCCGCATTTGGTGCGGGATCTCAACGCTATGCAGATATTTCAATATACAGAATATTTTCTAATAAGAAATCAAGACAGTTAATGAGAAAATGAAATTCACTTTTACAGCATGCAAAAATTCCAGTATTTTTTTTCAAGAAATTGTGACCTTTTGCAATTAAAAACAATTAACAAGCGTTGTTTTTTTTTCTCAAACACAAGCTTTAAAAACGAGCAATAAAGCAGTATATAGCAACACACTTAATAACAAGATAATAGAAATGAAGAATTGTTGAAAACAGTGTTAAAAAAAAATTGTGCGAATAATCGTCCAGCGAATAAAGTGGGTATATATTCGCACACTGATAAAAGTGTCAGATAACAATATATTAACGCAAGTTTTTTCAGTTCAAACAACTGACAATGGACAAGAAAAATTCAAATGTACCCGATATCAAGGAGATCGAAATCGTAAACGACGAAGAACCTCCAAGTCTGGTTGGTAAAGCCCTTTTAATGAACCCCGCAATTACAGAGCAACAGCGGATCAAAAAAACTACTACACCTTCCCGCGAAAACATTACCCCTACTCTACGCTCCTTGCAATTTCTGAAGGATTTTTTCCCTTCAGCCACTGAATTGGATTGGCGCGATTGGCGTTGGCAAATAAAAAATAGTTTCGTCTCACTGAAAAAACTTGACGAGGTTTTTCACTTGAGTGAAGAAGAACGTAATACCTGTGACGGTAATCGCGACGCCTTACCTGTGAGGATTACACCTTACTATGCTAGTCTCATCGATCGTAATAATACGTTGCAACCACTACGTAAATCAGTCATTCCAATACTGGATGAATATGTGGTGCGTGCTGGCGAAGCTTCCGATCCTCTGTGCGAAGATGCAACGAGTCCTGTGCCTAACATTGTGCATCGTTATCCCGACCGGGTTCTGTTTTTGGTCACAGGATTTTGTTCAACCTATTGTCGGTACTGCACACGCTCACATATGGTGGCAAAAGACAAATGCCATTTTGGTGTGAACAATCTCGAAGAAGCCTTCAAATACATTGAATCACATTCCGAAATTCGTGATGTGCTCCTTTCCGGTGGCGATCCGCTTACCATGAAAGACGAGGATATCAGCTATATTCTTACGCGACTGAGACGTATTCCTCATGTTGATTTTATTCGCATAGGTACAAAAGTCCCGGTGGTACTGCCACAGCGCATTACTTCTCGACTGGTAAATATTCTCAGAAAATTTCATCCGCTTTGGCTTAGCATTCATTTTACTCATCCCGATGAACTCACACCCGAAGTGGCCGAAGCCTGTGCTCGCCTTGCTGATGCCGGAATTCCTCTGGGTAGTCAAACCGTTCTGCTTAAAGGCATCAACGATAATGTGGATACGATGAAGAGCTTAATGCACGGATTGCTTAAGATTCGTGTCCGTCCATATTACCTGTATCAGTGTGATCCAATTCTCGGCTCTGAGCACTTCCGCACTCCTGTTGAAAAAGGGCTGGAAATAATTCAGGGTCTTCGCGGACATACAACCGGATATGCAGTGCCTTCCTACGTAATTGATGCTCCCGGAGGTGGAGGAAAAATTCCATTACTCCCCGAATATTTTTTAGGTCGTGATGGAAATGATGTATTGCTGAGGAATTTCGAAGGAAAGACCTTCCGTTATCCGGATAAAATTTCGTAATGCACCTATTTATATATATTTTTTTTGGAGACGCGATTGGTCGCGTCTCCATTTTTTATCAGCACACTCATTCATTAATTTCGTATTTTGTTTCAAAATTTCAATAAGATGAAAATAGGTATTACCTATGACCTTAAAGCCGACTACATGGCCTTGGGCCTGACTTCCGAAGAGGCTGCAGAATTTGATAAAATAGAAACCATCGACGCAATCGATCATTCCTTAATCGAACTCGGATATGAAACTGTACGAATAGGTCATGCACATTCGCTGTTGGACCGACTGTCAAAAGGAGAGCGTTGGGATGCCGTATTTAATATTTGTGAAGGACTGCACGGTATCGGCCGCGAAGCACAGGTACCGGCCATTCTCGATTTATTTCAGATTCCCTACATTTTCAGCGATCCAATGGTACTTGCACTCTGCCTGCACAAAGGGATGACAAAACGTATCATTCGCGATCTTGGGCTTCCCACTGCTGCCTTCGAAGTTATTTCGAATGTTGAACAGATTGCAAGCGTCAATTTACCCTACCCTCTTTTTGCAAAACCAGTTGCAGAGGGAACAGGAAAAGGCATCACAGGAAACAGTAGTATAAAAAATCCTGAAGAGCTGAAGTCATCCGTGACCGAAAAATTACTTCGCTATCAACAACCCGTTTTAGTTGAAACATTTTTACCGGGCAGAGAATTCACCGTTGGTGTGGTGGGTACAGCCGACAAAGCACGCAGCATCGGTCTTATGGAATGTCACTTTCGTGAAAACGTTGAACTTAACGCCTATTCTTACGACAACAAATCGAATTACGAAGAGTTCATGGATTATAGTGTTCCCACTGATGAAATGGCCGAGCGCGTTTGTCAACTCGCAGTAGATTCCTGGCGTGGATTGGGATGCAGAGATGGTGGTCGTGTTGATATCCGCCTGGATGCTCAAGGTATTCCCAATTTTATCGAAGTAAATCCGCTTGCAGGTTTGCATCCCATCGACTCTGACCTCGTAATTATTGCCGGCAAATATGGACATTCTTATACGCAACTTATAAAATGGATTATGGACTCTGCTTTGGAACGAATTAAAAGCAACTAGATTAAAAAGATATTTTATGAATAAAAAAGCGATCATATATTACAACCAGCTTTCCGAAAATCCTCAGGCCGATGAACTCGATGTGCTGGAACAAGCTGCTATGGTTGAAAAAGCGCTGGTTGAATTAAACTATGATGTTGTTCAACTCCCGTTTTCATTTGATTTGCAGCGGGCCATCAGGGAGATTAAGGAATTGAAACCTGCATTGATTTATAATCTTGTTGAATCGATTGACAACAACGGTGAATTTTGTTATTTCGCTCCCGCGATTTTCAACTTCATGCAAGTGCCCTACTGTGGCGTTCGTTTGGAAGCAATGTTTAATACCACGAATAAAATTCTCGCCAAAGAATTATTCAGAGCAAAAGGTATATCCACGGCCGATTGGTTTACGCTCGATCAGCTGGATAAGCTTGAACCCGACACACGCTACATATTAAAACCCGCATGGGAAGAAGGTTCACTGGGAATTGATGAGCATTGCGTTTTCTATGGTCACGATAAAGAAACTGTTGCAAAGTTTTCTACTTATCAGAAAGGACGCTTCTTTGTTGAAAAAATGATCGATGGCCGCGAATATAATATCTCTGTCCTCGGCGGGAAAAAAGGTCCCGAGGTCCTTCCTCTGGCCGAGATGCAATTCTTCGATTATCCAGCAGATAAACCAAAAATCATGGGATATACAGCAAAGTGGAATGAGGATAGTTTTGAATACGAACATACGCGCCGCACTTATGAATACGCTCAGGAAGATTTGCCTTTGCGACAAAGCCTCGAAGCACTCGCGCTTAAATGCTGGAACGAATTCAATATGTGTGGATACATCCGTGTGGATGTCCGCGTTGATCAAAACAACCAGGCCTATGTTCTCGAAATAAATACGAACCCCTGCCTGAGCGAAAATGGAGGATTCTATGCCGCTTCTATGAAACGCGGTTATACCTTCACCGATATTATGGCTCGCATTGTTGAGGATGCGTTTAAATAATGGTCGCCTCATCACAAGGGACAGCGCTATGTTAATTTAAAATTTCATTTCCCGATTTGTATAAAAAATGTATTTTTGTAACCGATATGCATTTATTTGCATATCGTAATTTTATTATCTATTTTTTTCATATTCTTTGTTTTATGTCGTATATTTATACTCTTTCTAAATAATATTGTAATTTTGTACATATTTTTTAACATTTAATCTATAAATCTAACACGTATATGAATAACGCGATTTTCAATTTCGAGGATCCAAAAAACGAGGGGGTCCAGTCGTATGGACCAAAGAGTTGTGAGCGGGGAGCTTTGATGATGGAGTTAAACCGTCAAAGTTACGAGCAGATTGAAATACCTCTTATTATCGGCGGAAAGGAAGTGAAGACGGGCAAAATTGGAAAAGTTGTTATGCCTCACGATCATCACCACGTTTTGGCAACTTACCACATGGCTACTGAGAAAGAAGTAAAACTTGCCATTAATGCCTCAATGAAGGCCTTAAAGGAATGGTCGAATTTATCCTGGGTTGTTCGCTCATCAATTTTGGTTAAGGCCGCTGAATTAATTTCCATAAAGCATAGATATTTGCTCAATGCCGCGACCATGCTAGGTCAGAGCAAGAATGCCTATCAGGCAGAGATAGATTCGGCTTGCGAAACAATTGACTTCTTAAGGTACAATGCCTATTTCGCCTCGCGTATATATTCTGAACAACCTAAATCGGGCTTCAACCAATTAAACAGAATGGAGTACAGAGCCCTTGAGGGATTTGTATTGGCCGTGAGTCCGTTTAACTTTACAGCCATCGCTTCTAATCTAAATATGTCGCCCGTATTAATGGGCAACACTACCCTTTGGAAACCGGCTACTACATCTATTCTTTCGAATTATTACCTCATGAAGATCTTTCAGGAAGCAGGCATACCTGACGGTGTCATAAATTTTGTTCCTGGCAGTGGTGCACTCATTGGTGGCATTGCCGTTAAAGACAAAGATCTTGGAGGCATTCATTTCACCGGATCAAATGCTACCTTTAACTCCTTGTGGCGTGGGGTCAGCGAAAATCTTGAGCATTACAAATCATATCCACGAATGGTAGGAGAAACTGGTGGGAAAGACTTTGTATTTGTTCATCCTTCGGCCAAGCCTGATGAAGCGGCAGTTGGTATCATTCGCGGTGCATTCGAATATCAGGGCCAAAAATGTTCCGCTGCTTCACGCGGATATATTCCCAAATCCCTTTGGCCTGCGATTAAAAAATTATTGGTCGATATGTGCGATGAAATCAAGATGGGCGATGTTCGCGATTTCTCAAATTTTGTAAATGCGGTTATCGACGAAGCAGCCTTTAATTTTATCATGGGCTATATCGAAGAAGCCCGCCATTCAAGCGTTGCAAGCATTATTACTGGCGGAAAAGGTGATAAGACAAAGGGCTACTTTATTGAACCTACTATTATCGTTACCACCGATCCATTCTACAAAACAATGCAGGAAGAGATTTTTGGTCCTGTGATGACACTCTATATTTACGATGATTCAAAAATTGAAGAAGCCATTACCCTATGTGATGAAACCTCTCCCTATGGATTAACAGGCGCTATCTTTTCTACCGACATGGTTGCAGCTTCTGAGATTTGTGATAAACTTCGTTACGCTGCCGGCAATTTTTACATCAACGATAAGCCCACAGGTGCTATGGTTGGATTCCAGCCATTTGGCGGCGCCCGCGGTTCAGGCACTAACGATAAGGCAGGCGGTGAACTTAATCTGTTCAGATGGACCAGTCCTAGAACGATTAAGGAAACCTTCGCTCCTGCTACAGATTTTAAATATCCATTTATGTTTGAATAACCTTTTAATTATTGATTGATTATGGAAAATGAAAAAAGAACTAAGCAAGTTCTGGAAAGATTTGGAATTAAAGCTATAAATAATGGGGTGTGCACCGGTACTGTGTGGACTAAAACTGAGGGTGATATCACCACCTCTGTCTCACCTATCGACAATAGCGAAATTGCCAAAGTAAAAAATGCGACGATAAAGGATTACGAAGCTGTTGTTAAAAAAGCTGAAGAAGCTTTTAAAATCTGGAGAGAAATTCCCGCTCCAAAACGTGGAGAAATTGTTCGCCAGATTGGATTAGCTTTGCGCGAAGCCAAAGATGATCTTGCGTTTTTAGTCTCATTGGAAATGGGAAAGATTTTTCAGGAAGGTCAGGGCGAAGTACAGGAAATGATTGATATCTGCGATTTTGCTGTTGGTCAATCCCGTTTGTTGAATGGCTTTACAATGCATTCTGAACGCAAAGATCACCGAATGTACGATCAATATCATCCGCTTGGTATCATCGGATTAATAACATCTTTTAATTTCCCTGTTGCTGTTTGGGCTTGGAACTCAATGCTGGCAGCAGTTTGCGGTGATGTGGTAATTTGGAAACCCTCATCTAAAACACCATTGTGTGCTATTGCCACTCAAAACATTATTGCAGGTGTACTCAAGGAAAACAAGCTGCCCGAAGGAATTTTCAATATGATTATTGCAAAATCATCAACTTTAGGCGATAACTTTGTTGCCGACAAACGTATCCCTCTGTTTTCTATCACAGGCTCAACACGCGTTGGAAAGCGTGCCGGTGCTATCATTGGAGAACGTCTTGGAAAATCCATCCTCGAATTAGGAGGAAACAATGCAGTAATCGTAACTGATTCCGCTGACCTTAACATGGCCATCGCATCAACCGTATTTGGAGCGGTTGGAACTTGCGGACAGCGCTGTACTTCCACTCGTAGAATTATCGTACATAAAAAAGTGTACAACGAAGTGAAGTACAATCTTATCAGTGCCTATGAGCAAATACGCGAAAAGATTGGTAATCCTTTAAATGAAAACACACTTGTGGGACCCTTGGTGGATAAATCTGCAGTAGATGCCTTTCTCAATGCAATCAACGAAGTAAAGAAAGAAGGCGGAAAAGTCTTATTTGGCGGTACCTTGCTCGAAGGAGGGAATTTTGCGTCGGGAAATTATGTTGTTCCTGCCTTGGTTGAAGCTGAAAACCATTATAAAATTGTTCAGGAAGAAACCTTTGCGCCTATTCTTTATCTCATTAAATACGATGGTATCGAAGAAGCTATCGCATTAAATAATGGGGTTCCGCAAGGACTCTCCTCATCAATATTCACAATGAATATGCGTGAAGCAGAAAACTTTCTTTCCGATTCCGGCTCCGATTGCGGACTGGCTAATGTAAACAGTGGAACATCAGGGGCAGAAATTGGTGGTGCATTTGGTGGTGAAAAAGACACCGGAAGTGGTCGTGAATCAGGATCCGACTCATGGAAACAATACATGAGACGACAAACCAACACTATCAATTACAGCAATGAACTGCCACTTGCACAAGGAATAAAATTTGAGTTTTAATGATATGTTCTGGTTCAAAAAAAAGCTGCCGAGAAGGGCAGCTTTTTTTTTGGAATTTCAATCTACAGCATCGAATATTGCCAGAATATCTTCCCCATATTGCAATATCTGAGTTGGTCTAAAAACAAAGGCAGGGGAACTGACTCCGTTTCCAAAATATTTATTTCCGGTAAACACTCGTGCTTCGTCCCATAATCCCGCATCAATAAAAGATTGAAGCAGCTCTCGTCCACCTTCCACTATGAGCGACTGCAATTGCTGCTCATACATGCGATTCATTAACTGAGACAAAATATCCTTTGAAAAATCCATCGTAATATATTCTGCATTCGCACTGATATCGGGCAGTTCAGCACAGAGAACCCAGGTTGGTGCAGCGCCATCGAAAATCGCTGCCGATGGTTTAACCACCAAATGTTCATCAATAAAAATACGCAACGGGTTTTTCCCCGACCATTCGCGCGCTGTGAGTTGTGGATTATCCATCAATACGGTATTGGTTCCTACCATGATGGCTGATTCTTCGGTGCGCCACTTGTGCACTAATGGTTTTAATTCGTTCGATGTAATCCAGGTGGGTTGCGGATTATCGCCAGCAGTGCGACAAACATCGATGAAGCCATCGAGTGTTTGCGCCCATTTTAAAATTATATAAGGACGTTTCTTTTCGTGAAAAGTAAAAAATCTTCGATTTAGTTTTCGTGCCTCAGCTTCCAGAATGCCCGTCGTTACATTGATTCCTGCATTCCTTAATGTTAGGATTCCATTACCTGCAACTTTCGGATTAACATCCTGACAGGCAATAACCACGTCCTTAATTCCGCTTTCAATAATGAGATCCGCGCAGGGCGGGGTTTTCCCGTGATGCGAACAGGGTTCAAGGTTAACATACAAAGTACATTTGCTCAACAGCGAACGATCTTTTACACTTTGTATGGCGTGCACTTCGGCATGTGGACCACCATATTGACGGTGAAAGCCCTCACCTATTATTTCTCCATTATACACCAGCACACTACCCACCATTGGATTGGGCGAAACGCTGCCCATGCCGTTAATCGCAAGGTCGAGACAACGCTGCATCCATTGATTGTGAATAATCGTATTCTGAGAAAGAGTGGTCACGGATAATGATCTGCCTATTATTAGATTTGCTTAAGTACCTGTTCCCGGCTTAATTCAGCGTAAATTATTTTTTTTCTGAAAGCATGTCCTTCATTGCTTTCCCAATGCCTGCAGGTGAATCAACAACATTAACACCGCATTCACGGAGTATAGCTTTCTTAGCTTCAGCAGTATCTGCTTTTCCTCCAATAATGGCACCTGCGTGACCCATTGTACGACCCTTAGGTGCAGTGGCTCCTGCAATAAAACCAACAACTGGCTTTGTTCCAAATTCCTTTATATAATATGCAGCTTCAGCTTCCATGCCTCCACCAATCTCGCCAATCATAACAATTCCCTCAGTCTCCGTATCATTCATAAAAAGTTCAACTGCATCTTTAGTGGTAGTCCCAATAATGGGATCTCCACCTATACCAATCCCAGTGCTTTGGCCAAGTCCGGCTTTGGTCAACTGGTCCACCGCCTCGTAGGTCAAGGTTCCTGAACGGCTTACAATACCAATCTTTCCCTTACGGTGAATAAAGCCAGGCATGATGCCTACCTTAGCTTCATCGGGTGTAATGATGCCGGGACAATTAGGACCGATAAGCCTGCTGCGCTTACCTTTCAGAAATTCCTTGACATTCACCATATCACTTACAGGAATTCCTTCTGTAATACAAACAATCACAGCTATTCCAGCATCCGCAGCTTCCATAATTGCATCTGCAGCAAATGCGGGAGGAACAAAGATGATGGAAACATTCGCCTTCACTTCAGTAACAGCTTCGGCCACCGTATTGAAAACAGGTATCCCCAAATGAACGGAACCACCCTTGCCCGGCGTAATCCCACCGACCACCTTAGTCCCATAATCGATCATTTGCTGAGCATGAAAGGTGCCTTCACTTCCTGTGAATCCCTGAACAATTATGCGTGAATCTTTGTTAACGAGGATACTCATCTTATTTTAAGTTTATTAAACCTGAAACGAAAATAGTGATTTTTTTCCAACCTGAAGAGTAGAACATCATAATATCATGTTTGTATAATTGACTATTACTTTTTCTAAACAAAATTGTATATTTACACTTTAAACCCGAACCTATGAAAAAATCCTTCAAGACGCTGATCATTCTATTTTTCTGGATGCTCATCCCCTTTTCACTGCTGGCTCAGGCAGAACGGATTATTTCGTTCAACAGTCTGATACGTGTGCACACTGATGCTGGTATCACCGTAAGCGAAGAAATTAAAGTATACGCCGGCGGTGCAGAGATTAAGCGAGGAATCTTTCGCTCGCTTCCTGTGAAATATGTTGATTATATGAACAACAATTATACGGCACGCTATGATATTTTAGCCGTGTTGCGTGATGGAAATCCGGAACCTTACCATATTAAATATGAAGGTGACTTCATGGTAATATATATTGGTGATGAAGATGTATTCCTAGAACCCGGAGAATATACATATACCATTTCATACTATAGTCCGCGCCAAATAAGGTTTTTTCAAGATTACGATGAACTTTACTGGAATGTGACAGGGAATCAATGGGGATTTACTATCGAACAAGCTTCAGCAACAGTTAAAATGCCCTATCCTGTGAGCATAAAATCCCAATCAGGCTACACGGGATACTTTGGTGAGCAGGGAAAAGATTACGTAATGAGTAAGGAAGCCAATGGAGACATTGTTTGCACGGCAACCCGAATTCTTGCGGGCAACGAAGGATTAAGCTTCGCTTTTTCATTTCCAAAAGGAATCATCAATGAGCCTACGTCATCTGAAAAATTCGGGTATTATCTGCAAGACAATAAATGGAGTGTAATTGCAGTGATTATTCTCCTTTTAGTCGCAGTATACTTCATTTTCGCATGGTTCAAAGTCGGTCGAGACCCTGCCAAGGGCGCGATTCCTGTGTTATACTATCCACCGGATGATTTGAGCCCAGGCGCAATGCGTTTCATATACAAAATGGGGTTCGACAACAAAGCCTTCACCGCGGGAATCATACAATTGGCTGTGAAGAATTTTCTGTCGATACAAGATAATTCGGGCGAGTACACATTAAAAAACAAAGAGAATAAAAAAGGAACCTTATGCACTGAAGAGAAAAAGCTATACGAAAATCTTCTCGCTAATCGTGATGTCCTTGTTCTGAAAAATACAAACCACACCACAATTAGCGCCGCCATCAGCAGTTTCAAGGAAAGTTTGAAGGACAGTTATCAAAAAGCGAATTTTTTCCCAAATTTCAAATGGTTTGCACCGGGATTACTTGGAACCATTCTGGCCATTATTATTATGATTGTCGGATTGTTTTCAGGAGGAAGCGTTGGTATGCCGACATTTATGTTCTTTTTGTTTGGTGCCGGAAGCTTGTTGTTTTTAGCTGCGGTGGTAAATTCCTGGAGAAAAGCTAAATCAAACAAAAAATTCATAATCACAGCTATTGTCTTTACAGTGATGCTCGTTCCGTTTATCATCGCATTTTTTGTTGTAAGCATGGTATTCGTAACCGACATCGCATATATTCCAATTATAATACTGCTCGTCGGTATCGCCAATGCTGTATTATTTAACTATCTGTTGAAAGCGCCCACAGTGCAGGGCCGACTGCTAATGGATAAAATAGAAGGCTTCAAAGAGTATTTGTCCACCGCAGAAAAAGATGAATTGAATTTAAGGAATCCACCGGATAAAACTCCAGAATTATTTGAGAAATATTTGCCTTACGCTCTGGCTCTAGGTGTGGAAAGTCAGTGGGGTGCGAAGTTCAACGACATCATTCAGCGCGCTATTGCGGATAATTCGTATCACCCAACATGGTATACGGGTGCCAGCATTACAAGCTTCAGCGCAGCAAGTTTTGCAGGAGGACTAAGCAGTTCATTCTCTTCTGCAGTTTCATCATCTTCCGTAGCGCCCTCTTCATCTGGTTCAGGTGGTGGTGGATTTTCCGGCGGCGGCGGCGGCGGTGGCGGTGGTGGCGGTTGGTGATCGCACTTCAAGCCTATGCTCTAAGAGCAATAATTTTCTCCCATAAATCTTCGGGGGAAATATGGTATCCATCTACGATTATATCTGCTTGTTCATAGTATACTTCCCTTCGTTGGAGTTCAGCTTCGATCCACGCTAATAATTCAACACCTTCTTTTCCTGCCAATAGCGGGCGATCGCCCTTATTTATTTCAAGCCATTGAAAAAGTTCATCAGTGGTACATTTCATATAGACCACTACCCCTGATCGTTTCATCAACTGCAGATTCTGCTCATCACAAGGAACGCCCCCGCCAGTGGCAATAATGCAGGGTTCAAATTTCTCCAATTCAACAAGTAATCGATGCTCAAGCTCGCGAAAATAGGGCTCTCCCTTAACTTTGAAGATGTCTGCAATCTTCATATTCTGGGATCCTTCAACAATATTGTCCATATCAAAAAAGACTGAACCGCTGATATCAGCTAAGGCTTTGCCCATGCTGGTTTTGCCGGAGCCCATGAATCCTGTTAAATAAATATGTGATTTTTTTTCAGCCATTTCCGTTAATCATAAAATCTGTGTATTCACCTTTTGTAATATTGAGCTTCACCTGAAAATAGCATTTGCCGCCATCTTTAACCATGACCAATTCTTTGGTCCATTCGTGACCAATAGATTCGCAAAAGCAATTTGCAAATACCCATTTTTCCTTATTAATTTCACCGACAAGGAACTGTACTTTATATAATTTTAGGTCGATGATGGTCAGATGGTCAGCACCAACAGCTTTTACATTCTCACTGTTATTGTGATTATCAACGGCCTTTGTCAGCAGCCCAAGAGAGGATGTTATTTCTGAGTTGCTTAAGGTCGCAGGTTTTGCGCCTTTCAGAAAAACATTTAAGCTTGATGGTTCATTTAAAATAACATAAGGTATAGTATCGTGCTTTTCTTCACCGCATACTACTTCAGTGTGCCTGCTGCCGGTGCAAGCAGCAATCATTGTCAGCATTACAAACGCTGGCAGGCTCCTTATAAGCATCGTTTTTTTCATAAGAGCTTTTATATCTTAATAAGGCAGAGCAAAGAATGTAACCGACATATTAGTACAGCGATTACTCTAGTTGCTTTCCTCAGGAAAACCGACAACTTGCGAAAGAATTACTTTTTGAGTTTCTGATAGATTGAGCAATTTGGACATATCTTCTTTATCAATCCACCCTAATACAACTGTTGCCAGATTTTCGCTTGCACAGAATAAATAAATATTCTGACTGATATAACCTACGTCAATTCCGGCATACACTTCTTTGTCCTGATCCGAGCTCTTCCCCATTTTTGCATAATCAGCAACGAAGACAATCACCAGCGGAGCATCTGCTACAAATTCCTGTTTACCCATTTTCGCCCGCAGATCTTTGTTTTGCGAGAATTTAAGAAGGTTCTTTTCTGCATCATAGATGTACACGCCCGTGGAAAGGCAAACATAAAGATCGGTTTCCTGATTATTCATTGCAGAGGGGGCCGTGCGTTTTCCGGTTTCCGGACGATTGATTCCGTAGGCAGCCCACAACAAATCGGAAATCATTTGTGGTTCCAGCTCCTGTTTACTGAATTCTCTGCTGGTCTTACGATCCTTCAAAGCTTCCATCAATGGTTTGCCACCCTTCATGTTTGGTGCTGGCAGTGCAATATCCTGCGCAGATACTGAGCAGCTACAGCAAATTGCAACGATAAATGCAAATAAAATATATTTTCTCATGACATCTTATTAAAAAGTTCAAAAAGCTTAGGTGCAGTGGATTTCCGGGTGATTAACATGGAAGTTCTCTCCCCTGAATTTCAATACCGTTACTTTCTTTTTACCGCACGCAGTGCAGCATTAATAATATCAGGTACATCAAGACCGAATTTCACCATCAGTTCATCAGGTGTTCCGCTTTCGCCAAAATGATCATCAACAGCCACCATCTCAATAGGTGCCGGTTGTTTCAGCGCAAGAAGTTGAGCTACACTGTCACCTAAACCACCATTGCGCATATGTTCTTCTGCAGTAACCACACATCCGGTAACCAACACAGATTTCAAAATTGCCTCTTCATCGAGTGGTTTAATCGTATGAATATTGATGAGTTCAGCTGAAATGCCTTTCTTTTCAAGCTCAGCACATGCCAGAACTGCTTTCCACACCAAATGTCCGGTAGCAATAATAGTCACATCTTTACCGGGATTCATCAACCAGGCTTTTCCAATTTCGAAACGCTGATCAGCTGCGGTAAAATTAGGTACTTTGGGTCGACCGAAACGAAGATAGACAGGCCCAACATGTTTGGCAATGGCCAGAGTGGCAGCTTTAGTTTGATTGAAATCACAGGGATTAATTACTACCATGTTCGGCAGCATTTTCATCAACCCAATGTCTTCCATAATCTGGTGTGTTGCTCCATCTTCACCCAGTGTAATACCTGCATGCGAAGCACATATTTTCACATTCTTATTTGAATAAGCCACACTCTGACGTATCTGGTCATAAACTCTGCCTGTAGAAAAATTCGCAAAGGTGCCGGTAAAAGGAATTTTTCCACCAATAGCCATACCTGCCGCTAAACCTATCATATTGGCTTCGGCAATACCCACTTGAACAAAGCGGTCGGGAAACTCCTTTACAAAAGCATCCATCTTTAACGAACCGATAAGGTCGGCACATAAAGCCACTACTTCAGGATTCGTTTTGCCTAATTCCAGCAGGCCTTCACCAAAACCGGAACGCGTATCTTTTTCATTCAGAATTGGAAAATCAATCATTGTACTGTAGTATATTTGATTTTATAAATAATAATTATATTACTGATATAGATTTACTCTAACGGTTGCACCAGATTCTACCTTAAACACTTTCTCGATGGTGTAGAATGATCGTGTCACAAATTTAGAGCGAAAGATCACCCTATACTTGCCGGGCAATAAATACAGAGTTTCCTGATTGCCCAGTTCATTAAGATTATACACCCATTTGAGTTCGTTTTTCTCTTCCACATAAAGACTTCCATAGCCGCGATTCCCTATCTGAATAATAGCAATCCCCGGCATGGGAATCTCCACCGTGGTGGTCTTACTTTGCGAAATCTCAACATCGTTGATAAATAGCCGGGGCAGACTAAGGACTTCCACATCATACTTCCCAATGATGTAACGGGTTTTAACACCAAAATCCTGCACATTTAAAATGTCACATTTATCATTGCTTCGAATGATAGCAGAAAGATTTTTGATGCTTGGCGAAGTCCCGCCAATCTTTAATTCCAGATCACCCTGAGGTGCATCAATAGGAATGATGGTATGCTTACCGGGGGTCAGCGCAATAGAATCAACACGAACCGGAGGAATCGTATGAACAACAATATTATATTTCAATAGTGGATCTACAACCAATGTATCGGGTAAACCGCGACTATCAAGGGTATGAATGTAATTATATTTTATTGCGCCGGAATAATTATCGTAAAAAGTCATGTTCACATTCGTCTCTGTGGGCTTTCCATATGCATCCAGCAGATTAACTTGACAGGTTGTAGAATTCAAGGCTTGAGAGATAACCACCTTTAATGCTGTGCTAAAATCCTTTTCAGTAGCGGCATCGAAGTAGGTTCCTACACAATCGAATTGTTCCGCAAAACTTTTACCGATGCCGATTACAAAGGGTTTTAATATGATCCCTTGTTTTTGTAGGGCAATCGATACCGCGCATGGATCCCCGTCACATTCTTCAAGTCCGTCTGTAATGAGAATTACAATATTACGGCAATTATCGCAGGGTGGAAAATCCCCGCCAGCGGCCTGCAAGGAGGCAGCAATAGGCGTGGTTCCTTTGGGATTGGTGGTTTTTAATTTGTTTTTGATATTGTCGACATTACCAAATCCTAGCGGAATTTCCAAACGGGAATCATCGCAATCCTGTGGCGGATAGTTTTTCTGATGCCCATACATTCGTAAGCCCAATTGCAAATCGGGAATATTCCGCAGACTATCCAACAGTTCACACATTAGTTTATTGGCGATAGTTATTTTTCGATCGCTTTGCCATAAGGCAATCATGCTCTGCGAGGCATCGAACACAAAGAGAATGCGTGTCAGTGGTTTTGGTTTTTCCTTCTCTTTCACCTGTCCATGCAGGAAAAGAGGAAATAAAAACATCGACAGCAATAATAAGGTTTTAATTTTTCCTGATATCATCAGTATAGTTTTGGTTGATCTCAATAGTCACCCAGCGTTTCTGGCAACTGAGCCAATGCCTTCGCCAACTGTTCATCGTTGGGTGCATTGCCGTGCCATTTATGTGTTCCCATCATAAAATCGATAGGATAACCCATTTCAGTTTTAAGTAGAATAACGACAGGCTGTTGCTTTCCCGTATGCTGATGGGCTGTTTTAATGACATTCAGTATGCATTCGATATCATTACCGGGCGATTCCAATACGATCCATCCAAAGGCTTCCCATTTTGCTTTCAAATTGCCCAGACTACATACTTCGTCTACCGGACCATCGATTTGCTTACCATTATAATCGACAAAAGAAATCAAATTATCGATCTTCTTGGCTGCTGCAAACATCGCTGCTTCCCATATCTGACCTTCTTGAAGTTCACCATCGCCGTGCAGACTGTACACAAAACGATCGTCGCCATTCATTTTCTTTACCAATGCCAGACCAGCAGCAACCGATAAGCCTTGGCCTAAAGAGCCTGATGCAATTCTGATTCCCGGCAAACCTTCGGCTGTTGTAGGATGGCCTTGAAGACGTGTATTCAGTTTACGCAGGGTAGCCAGCTCTTTCACAGGGAAATATCCACTGCGGGCAAGCACACTGTACCATGCCGGTGCGATATGACCATTCGACAGGAAGAAAACATCCTCTCCTTTCCCATCCATTGAAAAAGGTGATGGTTGATGTTTCATCACATCAAAATATAAACATGTGAACAAATCGGCACATCCAAGCGAGCCGCCGGGATGTCCTGAATTTACAGCATGGATCATACGTAATGCGTCTCGCCTGACCTGAGTGGCAATACTCTTTAATTTAACGATATCTGACATAATATTGTAAAATAATGAATTTTAGAATCTCAACTGGGTTCAAAAATAATTTAAATCGCGCTGCCATTTTGCATTGTTAATAATTAATTGTAATCGGCCGCTTTGCCTATCTTTGCAAAAAAATATACTATGTCACTGAAATGCGGAATCGTGGGTCTGTCGATGACCGGAAAAACTACAATCTTCAATTGCATCTCCAACACCAAGGCTCAGGTTTCTGCTGCTGCTTTCAGCGCGGCCAAAGCAAATCTTGGTGTGGTGAATGTGCCGGATAAAAGGCTCAAGGAGCTTGAAAAATTTCAGGCAACTGAGAAGCTGGTGCCAGCAACGGTTGAAATCGTTGACATACCCGGATTAACCAAAAGCAGCGGTACCGGTGATACTCAGGCCAATCGC
The DNA here is from genome assembly GCA_963678485.1 of Bacteroidales bacterium. Lineage (GTDB taxonomy): Bacteria > Bacteroidota > Bacteroidia > Bacteroidales > CAIWKO01 > CALGYY01. The sequence goes on along the minus strand of OY782882.1, from coordinate 4,490,832 downwards.
TTTTTGGCTGACATCAGGCAGACCGATGCAATTATTCATGTTTTAAGATGTTTTGACAGTGACAGTATACCTCATATTGAAGTCACCGTAGATCCTGTGCGTGATAAAGAGACTGTGGATTTTGAACTTCAGATACGCGATCTGGAATCCGTTGAGAAGAAACTCACCAAAGTTGAAAGAGCCGCCAAGACTGGTGATAAAGATGCAAAGGCCATGGCACTGGTTCTCTCAAAATGTAAAGCACAACTTGAATCCTTCAAACCTATTCGCGATTTGGAGCTCTCTAAAGAGGACAGAAAAGCGATTGATGATTTGTTTTTGCTTACGGATAAACCCGTGATGTATGTTTGTAATGTTGATGAAAAATCTGCATTAAACGGCAACGCATATGTTGATAAAGTTCGTCCCGTCATCGAAAGTGAGAACGCAGAATTGCTTATCATTGCCGGTGCGCTCGAAGCTGATATAGCAGAGCTGGAAGACGAAAACGACCGTACTGCATTCCTTTCCGATATCGGTCTTGCTGAACCCGGCGTACACAAGCTTGTTCGTGCCGCATATTCCTTCCTGAAATTGCAAACGTTTTTTACTGTTGGACCAAAAGAAATCAGAGCTTGGACCATTCATCAGGGAATGACGGCTCCTCAGGCTGCTGGAGTGATTCACAGTGATCTCGAACGTGGTTTTATACGTGCAGAAGTTATGAAGTATAACGACTTTATTACGCTTGGCAGCGAAGTAAAGTGTAAGGAATCAGGAAAGTTTTTTGTTGAAGGAAAAAATTATGTGATTGGTGATGGTGATATTCTTCACATCCGATTTAACGTATAAATGGGCAATATGAAAAAGATATTTGTGTTATTCATGCTGGTATTGACTTTCGCAGCCATGAGCGCATGTACGGATAAAAAGGAAAGAGCATTTCAAACCTTGAATGAAGGTAAAACAAAGTTTTACAATAATGACTTCAGGGGTGCTATTATTTCCTTCACTGCTTCACTATCCTATGTTCCCGGCTTTGATCAAGCCTTGTATTATAGGGCAAACTGTTATTTTAATCTTAGCATTTTAGATTCTGCCATGGCTGATTATAATGCTTGTATCGTTTCTAGTCCCGGATTTTCTGATGCCTATGCTAACCGTGGAAAATTAAAGTTTGCATCGGGCGATCGCGAGGGAGCTTGTATGGATTGGACAAAAGCCAAGGAATTGGGAAATCAAAGTATGAGCGAACGTCTGCAGAACTGCAACTAAGCCTTATTGCTGCAATTGCTTCGCTCACATTTAACGACGAAAATTACTGCAATGTCAGCAGCGCCAACCGACCTTGAAATTCTTCAGCTGTTTCGACAGCCAGCAAGCCGCGAAAAAGGTTTTGCGATGCTTATGGCAGAGTATCAGGAAAGCGTGTATTGGATGATTCGCCGAATTGTGATTGATCATGACGATGCCAACGATCTCACTCAGGAAACCTTCGTAAAAATATGGAATCATCTCGACAGCTTCAGGGAAGAATCCCGCTTATTCACATGGATCTATCGCATTGCTGCTAATGAAGCCTTAGGTTTTCTAAGAAAGAGAAAGCTTCAGCGTCTTATTCCCTTTTCGAGTGTTGAATACAGGATGCGTCAACAATTGCAGGATGATCATTATTTCACCGGCGACGAAATTCAGCGAAAGCTGCAACAGGCCATAGATACGCTGCCCCCGCGACAAAAAATGATTTTTACCATGCGATATTATGATGAACTTAGCTATGAGCAAATTGCAGAAATTTTAAATCTCACAGTTGGCGCACTTAAGGCTTCATATCATCATGCAGTAAAAAAAATTGAAAATATTCTTACCTCTAATTAAACCTTTGGAATAAACATTCGTCCAACGCCCGCTTTTTTGAAAATCATGAAAAATCCAATGGACAGCAATCAGCCAAACGACAAGGAAAACACTTCCTTCGATCATTTGAAAAAGACCACCCCTTTCAAAGTCCCGGAGAATTATTTCGAATCATTGCAAGATAATGTAATGTCGAAGATCCGCACTGCTGAAGCCGGTAGCAATGTATCCTCCGGGCGCACACGCAGATTGTGGATTCCATATGCTGCTGCCGCAGCGGCAATCGCAGCAGCCTTCCTATTGTTCTTCCTCCTTATACCCAAGTCGGAAGAAAAACCACATGCATCAAGCATGATATCTTACTCGTCGGCTATTGAGCAATACCTCCAAAATGAAGGTGATTTGGACAGCGAAACCATTATGGCTGCTCTACTTGATGAGGGTAGTCCAAGCGATTTATATACTGAAGAATTACTTCTGCCTATTAGTAACGACAGCATTCCCGGCAAAAGCGTAAAAGAAAATGAAATTATTCTTGATACGACTATATCATCCGACGATATTCTGCAATACTTGTTGGATGAGGGATACACTATAGATCCAAATTCGTAATTATAAAAATATTAATATCATATACCTATGAAAACGCTCATAAAAAAATCAGTAAGCATTGCGATGTTAGCATTAGCATTCATGCTCCTCACATTGAACGCCAGCGCACAATCAGCAGGAAATAATAATACGAATAACAAACAAGATAAAAAGGAAATGATACAGGCACAAAAAGTAGCCTTTATCACACGAGAGGTAAATTTTTCTACTACTGAAGCCGAGAAATTCTGGCCACTTTATAATGAGTATCAAGCAAAGAAGCTCGACATCAATAAGCCCAAGCGGGAAATGGAAAAAACCTTAAAACAATTAAGCCCCGACCAGATTACCGATCGTCAGGCCGAAGACCTGCTCAACCTGCAATTAAGCACCGAACAAAGCTTGCTTGATCTTAAAAAGGAATATATTGGTAAATACAAAGCTGTGATTGGTATCAAGAAGACTGCGCAATTCTTTCAGGCTGAAAAAAAATTCAACGACTTTCTATTACGTCAGTTGAAAGATGCCAAGCAGGCCCCCAAGCCCTGATATATCGCACATTTCAGCTAAGTGAATTTATTTTCACATTGCCATAAGTAAGATGGCTGTAATTGCAAGAGCGATGCCCACCCAATTAACGGGCTTAAGCCGTTCCTTGAAAAATGCTAGTCCGATAAGGGCTGCAAGTACAACAACGGCGATGTTAAACATAGGAATGAAGAGCGAAACATCGAAATGTCGCATGCCTGCAAGAAAGAAATAAGTCGAAAACCAATTCAGCAAACCCAGTCCCAGTCCGGCTAACAGACTGCGTCCATCAGGAATCTTTTTTGTTTTTATAGTACGAACGGTAGAAAGAATAATTCCCAATCCAAGGCTCACCGCAAAGGCCGTCGCAAGAAAAAAGATAAAATCATTCTTGATATATAAATGTTCGGCAATCTTGAACAGCGCATCATTCGCACCATTGCCGATGAACAACAACACAGGCAAATAAAAATAGATACTTTTCTTAACGCTTGTTTCCTTCTTGTATAAGGCCAGCCAAAAGGCAATCAGCGCAAGCGTTATACCTATAATCCTTGACCATGCAGCACTTTCGGAGAACCAGATTAATCCTAACATTACAGGAATAACCACCGACATTTTTCCGGCCACCGATGTTACGCCCATACCTACTTTCTGCACGCTTACACCATAGATGAGAAAAGTCAGCATCAGCATGCAGCCGGAACCTATGGCAATATATATCCACGATTGGCTGAATATAGCAGAGAAATCAGCAGTATCGGCACAAAGCCAAAAACCTAATCCTGCCGCAATCAAATAATTCGTAGTAATAGCCACTAGGGTGTCTATCTTCCATCGATCAAATAGCTTAAATAAAATAAAAATTGTGCTGGAAGTTAATATGGCACCAATTAAAAAAAACATTACGCCCCTTTCGTTCTAATGATATCTGTCTTTACACTTTGTGACTGGTACTGCCTATATCGTGAATGGCCATTCAATTAAAGAACTCCTGACACCCTTACTTAGATACTGCATGTTTTGCCTCAAGCAATTCGCGCGCGGTCTCCAGTGTTTTTTCTGTAACCTTGCTACCGCCAATCATCTGCGCAATTTCTTGTATACGCTCTTCATGCCTGAGCAAACGAAGGAAGGTCCGTGTTTTCTCGTGATCTGAAACTTTATAAACAAGCAGGTGCTGGTCGCCACGGGCTGCAATCTGAGGCAAATGCGTGATTGCGATGACCTGCATATTAAGAGAAAGTTCAGTAAGGATCTCTCCTACTTTGGTTGCTACTTCACCAGAAACGCCACTATCAATTTCATCGAAGATAATGGTTGGCAATAAATTCTTTTGAGAAATCAAGGACTTCACAGCAAGCATCAATCGCGAAATTTCACCACCGGAAGCTACATGCCCCAATTCCTGCAACTCACCGCCTTTGTTGGCATTAAAAAGAAAACGTATAGAATCCTTACCTGACGGACTAAAATCTTTAATAGGTTCGCACTCAATTTTTATTTGTGCCTGTGGCATTCCCAGATTTTTCAGGTATGCCAACAATTTTTTTTCTGCAGCAGGGATACATTTTTTTCGACCGTCGGATAATTGCTGAGCAGTTTTTTCAAGACTTTTCGTTTGTGTGGCAATCTCCTCTTTTATCTTGAGAATATCCTGCTCTATAGAATGTATATCCAAGAGTTTTTTATCCAGATCTTCACGAACAGCAATTAATGCGGCTTCGTCCTGCACATGATGCTTCTGCAGAAGACGGTAAATCATATCCAATCGCGCGCTCACCGTGGCTGTGCGCGATGGGTCTACAATTAATTTATCCGACTTGGTTTCCAGTTCGTGTGCGATATCTTTAGCATCGATGAGGATGCTTTGCAGTTGATCAGCTAAAACTTTGAGTGATTCATCATACCGTGAAGCCTGTGACAACTGCTGATAGATCTGATTTAATTTCAGAAGAACATTATCTTCCGATTCCGACAGCATATCCCATGAATTCGACAACGCTTCTCTAATGCTTTCTGCATGGTTTAATCGGGTGATTTCAGCTTCGAGATCGTGCAGTTCGCCTGCACGTAATGCAGCAGTTTCAAGCTCTTCGAACAAAAAACGATAATAGTCCTGATCTTTCTTTTGTTGAATTTCCAGTATCTGCAATTCATCCAGACGACGTAGTGCATCTTTTAATTCCAGAAATCCTTCATGATATTTTTTTGCGACTGTCTGCAATTGTCCGTAACTATCAATCACGCTTACCTGAAAGGCTGTGTGGTTGAGATCGAGCGATTGGTGCTGAGAATGAATGTCAATGAGACTAACTGCGAGTTCTTTCAATACATTTAGCGTCACAGGTGTATCGTTGATAAACGCACGCGATTTTCCCTGGGCATTGATTTCACGACGCAAGAGTAGGCGGTCATCAGCATCCAGGTCATGATGTTGTAGGAATGCTTCCAGACCATAACCAGCAATATCAAACTCGCCTTCAACAATGCATTTGCGATTGGCATCCATCAATACCTGAGCATCTGCGCGCTGACCCAATATCAGCGAAAGCGCTCCCAACAATATTGATTTCCCTGCGCCTGTTTCACCTGTAATAATGGATAAACCCGATCGAAGATCGATCTCGAGCGTATCGATCAGTGCGTAGTTCTCAACAGTGAGACGTTTGAGCATGGCGGGGAATCAGCTTACTTGGATACGTTCAGGATTTTATCGTTGTAATCGCCGGAATGAGAAGGATCCACTTCTTTTAACATCGCAACTACTTTGTTCTTATCGGCGACTGATGCTCCGGCATAAATATTACAAATCTCATCACGCTTGGCATCGATAAATAGTTGTGTGAAATATAAACCGGGCTTCTCGCGGTGCGTTTTCTGCAATTGCTCCATTGCTGTTGTCACGCCTGCACGACCATTCTGAAGATTATCACGCATAAGATCCATACCTTTCAAATGGTAATTATACATGCATTGCCTTAATGAACTATAGGATTGATTGAGCAGATTTTCAACCAGCCAATAACGATTTTTCTTACTCTCAAAAGCCTTCCATCCCTTTTCTGCAGCATTCTGTGCATTGTTTACAATGGTTTGTGCTTTCGCAAAGTAAGGTGAACCGCCATATTCAGTATAACTGTCCATATCGAGACCAATGATAATATATACATAATATGCCAGTACTGATGTAAGGTTCGACAAATGAGAATTTTCATCAAAATCAAGAGGTGTGGTTTCAAGATATTTGAACTGAAGGTCCTTGTCCATCATATTCAGCAGAACGCTGTTGTAGGAAGAACCATAGATGGGTCGGCGTGACTGAATTTGTATCGTTCCTTTGAACTCATCTTCCGAAACACGTTCCGAAAGAGTGATGAGCATACTGCATTCAATTTTTTCTTCAACTTTTACAGTATAGCCAGTCCATTTGCGATTATTGATAAAATCACGAATGGCATTTTGCATATTATCGTAAATATGTCGGTCACTACCCTGAATTTGCTGTGAGTTCACACTAACCTGACAAATCAGTTCTTGTGCTTGCAGCCCAAACCCGCAACACAGTAGTAACACAACAATAAGCATCTTTTTTTTCATGGGTCGAAAATATTTAATCACATCATTTGTTCAATGGCATCAAAAATATCCACGGCAACTGCTTCTTTCAATTTCAATCCGAAAGTACGTTTTTTTCCGTTTCGTTGAAAAATCGTCACTTTATTCGTAGGATAACCAAAGCCAGCACCTTTTTCTTTGAGCGAATTAAGAACGATGAAGTCTAAGTTTTTATTTTTCAACTTCGTTAGTGCATTTTTCTCCTCAAACTGAGTTTCCAATGCGAATCCACCAAGAATTTGAGATTTCCTCTTCACAGCGCCTAAACCTGCTAGTATGTCGGTAGTCGGTTTCAGTTTTATTTCGGGCACTGCATTCTTGTTCTTCTTTATTTTTTCAGTCGCCGCTGATACTGGTGTAAAATCAGCCACTGCAGCAGCCATGAGTGTTATATCTGCTTTTTTAAACACCGAATTCACCGCTTTATTCATTTCTTCTGCGGTAGTCACATCAACACGCTTTATTGCGGGATGCGGAGTTTTGAGCTGCACTGGTCCGGCAACAAGAATCACCGATGCTCCGCGCAATACTGCTTCGTTCGCAAGCGCAAAGCCCATTTGACCGGTAGAATGATTACCAATAAAACGTACTGGGTCGATGGCCTCGTAAGTAGGCCCAGCAGTAATAAGGACTGTTTTACCTTTTAGACTTGCTTTTTTTTTTTGACTGCCAGCGAGAACGTTGACAATTGCTTCGGGCTCTTCCATGCGGCCTGCACCGCACAATCCACTAGCAAGCTCACCCTCGTTGGGTGCAATTAAAATATTTCCAAACGATTGGAGCAACTTAATATTCGCCTGAGTACTGGGATGGTGGTACATATCAAGATCCATAGCCGGAGCAAAATACACCGGGCACTTTGCAGCTAAATAGGTTGCAACTAAGAGATTATCAGCCAGTCCGTGCGCCATCTTTCCTAGGGTATTGGCCGACACAGGGGCAATAATCATCATATCTGCCCAATTGCCCATTTCGACATGACTATTCCAACTGCCGTTTTCAGGATTGAAACCTTTAACAAGAGCAGGTCGTTGCGAAAGTGCCGAAAGAGTAAGTGGTGTAACAAAATCACATGCAGCCGGAGTAAGCAATACCTGCACATCTGCTCCTTCTTTCTTTAAGAGACGAAGAAGAATAGGTATCTTGTAAGCGGCAATACTTCCGGTAATGCCCAATAAAATCTTTTTGCCTTTCAGTGACATGGGATTAGTTTAATCCGGTTTCCCCTTCGCTGTCCTTTAAGGGATTGCGAATATAAATCTGCTGATTCAAATACTCATGAATAGCGAGCAAACTTGGCTTAGGAAGTCTTTCGTAGAACCTTGCGATTTCAATCTGTTCGCGGTTTTCGAATACTTCTTCCAGATTGTCCTGACTGGTAGCAAAATCTTCAATCTTGGAACCCAGTTCTTCTTTAATCTCGAGTGCGATCTGGTTTGCGCGTTTGGTAAGGATTACCACAGTTTCGTAAATATTTCCGCTCTCGCCCATGAAATCAGTAATGTTTCTGGTGACAGCGACGTGGTCAGTTTTGATCTTCTTGTAATCCATATATAATTTGTTATCTGATATTTCTATAATTGTAATTTTATCATGAACCTTTAGCAAGTTCACGATTGATATCTTTAAGGATGCCTGATACTTCTTTCTGATATTTGCTATCCGGGAAGATGGCCATGAATGCATTATATGCATCAATTGACATATTCAACCTCAATACCTTTTTACTCTCAACACTTTGCAGGGCGTATTGATAGCTGGATTTGACGATATAGTAATATGCTTCTTCTCTGTATTGAGTATCGGGAAACTCCCTCAGTAAGTTCTTAAAGGCTACAACTGCAGCTTGATAACTCTCAGTTTTATAGTAGAGCTTGGCAATTTCAAATGCTTTTGTCTCCAGCTTAGCGCGAATTTCATCTATAAGCTTATTGCAATCAGGAATACGCGAACTGGTTGGATAACGATCGATAAAATACTGAAGCTGCTGAACGGCATCCAGCGACATTGTTTGATCAAGACTGTATTCTGGTGAAAACAGGTACTGACAATAGGCACTCATGTACATGCATTCCTCCGAGTATTGACTAGATGGAAACATGGTGGTAAACTTCAGGAAATAATAACCTGCCTGAATATAATCCTGCTCACCAAAATAGCAATAGGCGTAGTAATAGTTGATTTTTTCAGAAGTATCGTTGCCACGATAATAGATCAATAATTCATCGAGCAATTGTAAAGCACGGTGATAATCCTCTTTCTGATAATACTCAACGGCTGCTTTATACTTGGCGCGGATGTCTGTGCTTTTCTGCAGTTTCTTATATTCACTGCACGAAAGCAGCGTCATCACTGCAGCTAGAAACAATAAAAGGGCTATTTTCCGAAACATGGTGCAAAATTAGTAAAAATTAATGAATGTTTGACAAACTGATTGTTCAGCTTTTTATTGCAAAGAGTGCAATTTTCACCTTTTTTATGTGAATGTGCGGAAATTAATCACTAACGAGCACTTTCTGAAGACTTGAAGTGTGCTCCGAATTCAGCCAAAGAAAATATACTCCTGAAGGAATTCCCTGCATTGAAAGTTGCACTTTAAGCGCTCCATCATTTGCCTGAAATTCCCAATGGCGTTGCAACTGACCGAGCGTATTTATTAAATTGATTTTTATCTGTTTATCATCAATTTTCTCAATGGTTACTTCAAGGAGATTCTTACACGGATTTGGAAAGATATTTAGAGCGCTTTCTTCATTTATATTTTGAGCAATTCCCGAACTCATACAAATTTTATAAGAAGTCAGTGTTTCTGGAATTGGAGGATAGCAATAGGTCACCACATTCAAATTACCGGTATCCATCACAAAGCCGGCAGCATTATTATTAATTACAGGATCAGACCATAACGGTACAAAGCTATTCCCACCGCAGTGTGGATTTCCGCTGGCATCGGTGTAAACCACTAAAATATTAGAGTCGCCATAACTACTGCTGTATCCCGCCCAGATGAGCCGAGAAGAACTTAACGAAATGACATCTCTGAAATATTCCTGCCCTGCACCTCCATAAGCAAAGGTTGATTGTAAAGATGCTGAAGTATCAATGATCATTGAAAGTGCTTGATAATCCTTGGTTGTAATTGTATCAACCAACACTTTACCACCGCAAATAATTTGATGAGTGTCAGGATGAAGTTCGATGCAGTAAGCTTCTGACGAATAAACTCCAGCACTATTATCAAGGATGCGTTTCCAAATAACATTGCCATTGTAAGATTGCCGGATAATGAAAGCATTGCTAACATCGGGATTCGGCACATCAGAGTATGATCCACAGAGGTATAGATTATTTGATTGTGAATCCGAAATTAAAGACTCCAATCTGCAGTGGGCATAGGCCAACGACATCTGCAACACTCCGGAAATATTGGTCTTTAAGAGAATCCCTCCTTCCAAACCATTGCCAATAATATATACGTTACTATCAGCGCCAAAGCAAATGGCCTGAGCCGTAGCAGCTCCAACAGGACTTATATATGAGCGTTGCCAAAGTTGATTACCTCCGGAACCGATAGCCGAAAGAACAATGACATTATTAGAACCTGAAAAATTCTGTACAGTTGATAGTATATAAATATCGCCGTTCGCCGTTTCAATAAAATCCATCGGTATTTCTTTAGATGATGTGCCGTAGGTCCTAATCCACTGAATGGTACCAGTACTATCGGTTCGAAAAAAGATGATATCTCCATTGCCGGCACCAATGGATGATTGCTGAAATAAAATCAGCAAATCGCCATTAGAAGCAATTCTGATTTTAGCAAGACTAACACCCGTTGAAAGATAGCGATTATACCCTTGTTGATTCCCTGTTGAATCCAGAAACAACACTCCCGGTCCAGTTGCCAGAAGCACTGTAGCGGAATCCAATACAGCCAATGAATAACCGGCTGATTTATAAGGCTGAGAAAATACAAAACTCGAGTACTGGCTCTGTGCGAATTTTCCTAAGCACAACATAAGAATCGCCACACAGAAAATACGCTTCATTTGTTTATTTTGATTTCATAGAAAACGGTATCAAAAATAACGAAAATAATGCATCCTAACAGAATAAAAAGTCGTAGTTTTGTATGCCAAAATTTGAGTTTAATTCTTAAAATTATAAGATTGTGGATATTCTAGAAAAAACAAAAACCCGTATGGGAGCTCTGGGTCAGTATTATGATCACGGACACGGGTATTTTTTCTTCCCGAAACTGGAAGGAAAAATTTCGAACAAAATGATGTACCGTGGTAAAGAACGCCTGGTATGGAGTCTTAATAATTACCTCGGATTAGCCGAGCATCCTGAAGTTCGCAAGGTAGACGGCGAAGCTGCAACAGAATGGGGTCTTGCCACACCTATGGGTGCCCGCATGATGTCGGGTCAATCAAAATATCACGAGCAACTTGAGCGCGAACTCGCCGCTTTCGTATTCAAACCGGCTGCTTATCTGCTGAATTTTGGATATCAGGGAATGACCAGTATTATCGAATGTTTGCTCGATCGTAACGATGTGGTTGTTTATGACAGAGAATGTCATTCCTGCATCCTCGATGGTTTGCGCATGCACATGGGCAAACGTTTCACCTACCAGCATAACGATATGGCAGGCCTTGAGAAAAATCTGGCACGTGCTAAAAAAATTACCGATGAAACCGGTGGCGGAATCATGGTAATTACCGAAGGCGTTTATGGAATGATTGGTGATACCGGCAAATTAGATGAAATCGTAAAACTGAAAAAGAAATTCAGTTTCCGTTTATTGGTTGATGATGCACATGGATTTGGAACCATGGGCGAAACAGGAGCAGGAACAGGCCAGCATTACGGAGTTCAGGATGAAATTGATATTTATTTTGCAACTTTTGCAAAATCAATGGCCAGCATTGGTGCATTTGTAGCTGCTGAACCGCATGTGATTAAATATCTCATGTATAACATGCGCTCACAGGTGTACGCTAAATCACTGCCGATGCCTTTGGTAATTGGAGCATTGAAACGTCTCGAGCTTATCCGCGACCACCCTGAGTATCGCGAAAAATTATGGACTATTGTAAATGCTTTGAAAAATGGTCTCCGCGAACGTGGTTTCAATTTGGGAATTTCTGATACCGTTGTTGTTCCTGTATATTTGTCGGGCGGTATTGCTGAGGCTACCCAGCTCATCTACGATCTGCGCGAAAACTTCAACCTTTTCTGCAGCATCGTAATTTTCCCGGTTGTTCCTAAAGGAACTATTCTGATTCGCATTATTCCTACAGCAGTGCACACAATGGAAGACGTAGAGTATACACTCAACGCCTTCAGTTATGTTCAGGATATGCTGAAGAATAATAAATATGATAAGGAGAAAATGGTGGATATTCCTAAAGAATAATCCATACTTCTTCATTACTTGCAGGGGCTGTCTATTATTAGACAGCCCTATTTTTTTCTTATGATTTGATTTCCTTTTTGAAATCCATCAATTGCAAAGGTTGAGAAACTTTTTGGTCGAGTAAAGCGTAATCCAACACCTGCATCATGTCGGTGACGTAATGAAAATTCAGTCCACTAATATAGCGCTCGTTTATTTCTTCAACATCCTGACGATTATCAGCTGGAAGTACAATCTCACAAATCTTTGAGCGCTTGGCAGCGAGGATTTTTTCCTTGATCCCTCCTACCGGAAGAACTTTACCTCTGAGTGTAATCTCACCGGTCATGGCCATTTGTCTGCGCACCTTGCGTTGTGTAAAGGCTGATGATAATGCCGTGAACATAGTCACACCAGCAGAAGGACCATCCTTTGGTGTTGCGCCTTCAGGTACATGCACGTGAACATTCCAATGCTGAAAAACATCTTCATCAATATTGAGTTTCTTTGCATGTGACTTCAGATACTCAAATGCAAGAGTAGCGCTTTCTTTCATTACATCACCAAGGTTTCCCGTCATCGTGAGCATACCTTTGCCTTTACTCAAACTCACCTCGATAAAGAGGATTTCCCCCCCCATGGCAGTCCATGCCAAACCTGTGACAACACCTGCATTCTCGGGAGTTTGCGTTTTATCTCTTTTGAAAATTGGCACACCAAGAATCTTTTGCAAATCGGTGCTTCGAATATCCTTATCATAGGGAGACTCTTCCGCAATAAAACGAGCCCTGTTCCTGATAACCTTTGCAATGTTTTTTTCGAGTGAACGCACACCCGATTCGCGGGTATAGTCATCAATGATTCGTTCGAGAATTTTATTCGAGAATTTCAATTTTCCTTCGGCAATTCCGTGCTCTTCCATTTGCTTTGGCACCAAATGACGGCGAGCAATTTCTACTTTCTCCTCGACTAAATATCCGCTCAGATCAATTATTTCCATACGATCGCGGAGCGCAGGATGAACCGTTCCAAGATTATTGGCTGTTGCAATGAACATAACTTTAGATAGATCATATTCCATTTCGAGGAAATTGTCGTAAAAAGTAGTGTTCTGTTCAGGATCAAGAACCTCCAGCAGTGCCGCCTGCGGATCACCATGGAAAGTATTTCCGCTAACCTTGTCGATTTCGTCAAGTACGAAGACTGGGTTAGAGGATTTTGCTTTACGGATGCTTTGAATGATACGTCCGGGCATGGCTCCAATGTAGGTTTTGCGGTGACCGCGTAATTCGGCCTCATCGCGCAGACCACCAAGCGACATGCGAATATATTTGCGCTCTAGCGAACGTGCTATGGATTTTCCCAGTGAGGTTTTACCAACTCCCGGAGGGCCTACCAAACAAAGAATTGGCGACTTCATATCACCTTTTAGCTTAAGAACAGCAAGATATTCAATGATACGTTCTTTCACTTTTTCGAGTCCGTAATGATCTTCATCAAGTACTTTTTGTGCATGATCGAGTGAAAAATTATCGGCAGTAAATTCGTTCCACGGCAGTTCCACCAAGGTTTCCAAATAGTTCATTTGGATGGAATACTCAGCAGCCGACGGATTCATACGTTGCAGTTTGTTCAATTCTTTTTGAAAGGTTTCTGCCGTTGCCTGATCCCATTTTTTATCTTTCGATTTTTCCTTAAGCTCCGCAATTTCCTGCTCTGCCGGGTTATCACCGAGCTCTTGCTGGATCTGCTTCATTTGCTGGTGCAGAATATAATCGCGCTGTTGCTTATCCAGATCTGTTTTTACTTTATCCTGGATTTGATTTTTTACTTCGATGGATTGCAATTCTTTTACAAGTAACTGCATCACTTCGTTGGCCTGCTGTTTCAAATCTCCAATCTCGAGCAACTTTTGCTTCTGCTCTAGTTCAATACTTAAATTAGAGGCAATAAAATTCACGAGAAATCCAGGTCCATCAATGTTCTTTATTGCGAAAGCCGCTTCTGACGGGATATTTGGCGATAACTTAATAATCTGTATTGCCATTTCCTTTAAGGAAGCCACCATTTCGATGAACTTCGCATCAGCATGCATACTAGCGTCGTGCGCAAAGGAACTCACTTCTGCTTTGAAATAAGGTACATCTGTCACAAGTTTCTTGACATTGAAACGCTTTTTACCTTGAATAATCACAGTTGTACTGCCATCAGGCATATGGAGTGTCTTCATAATCATAGCCACAGTACCCACGGTGTGAAGATCGTCAAAAACGGGATCTTCAATTTCAGGATCTTTCTGACCTACCACACCTATGATGCGGTCGGCTTTGTATGATTCTTTGATTAGTTTAATCGATTTATCGCGGCCAACAGTGATGGGGATAACCACGCCGGGAAACAGAACAGTATTTCTCAACGGCAATATTGGAAGCACTTCCGGAATTGGCTCTGCATTCATTTGCTCTTCGTCTTCACTGGTAAAGAGAGGAATGAATTCAGTATCATTATCGATTAGCGACAAAAATTCAAAGGGGTTACGATTGCTTTTCGTTTTCATAATATTATAATGTCAAAGTGTCAGTCTGAAAACTATTTCAGACAGGCAAAATAATAATCAAAAAGTTAAACTTCAAACAATTAATCAAAATTCAACTTAATCGAATCTTTCAGAAGTTGGTTGTAGCAAAGAATGTACAAGGCAGCAAATATGGCCAAAGTGTCAGAAATGCCCTTACATCCGCTTTTTGCGATAAGTAAAGGTAAGCTGATGAACAGTTTTTAGTATTTCAGTCTCTTTTTCATCTAATTCCTTTGACCGGCGACTCATCACATATTTAGCAACATCGAGCGCTTTCTTGATATCATAAGTGGTGTATCCGGAAGTGCTGCTACCCCATGAGAAGGAAGGGATGAAATTGCGTTGATAGCCATGACCAAAAATGTTAGCAAACACACCTATAACTGTACCTGTGTTAAACATTGTATTAATACCGCACTTACTATGGTCACCCATCACCAAGCCGCAAAACTGTAGTCCGGTCGGCATAAATTTCTCTTCGGGATATGACCAAAGCTTGACATCATCATAGGTGTTCTTAAGATTCGAATTGTTGGTATCAGCGCCAATATTGCACCATTCAGCAATGACCGAATTTCCAATGAATCCATCGTGCGCTTTATTACTGTTTGCGAAGAAAACGACATTATTCACCTCACCGCCAACTTTACAACCCGGGCCAATGGTGGTTGGTCCATAAATCTTTGCTCCCATTTTAATGGTTGCTCCTTCGCCAATGGCTAATGGTCCGCGCAGCATTGCACCTTCCATAATCTCTGCATTTTTCCCGATGTAAACCGGACCGCGTGTGGCGTTAATGCTAACAAACTCCATCACCACGCCTTGTTCAACAAAGATATTAGCAGCACCAAGGACTCGATTCGTATCACTAATTTTCTGTGATTTTCTTTTCCCAGTCAACAACTTATAATCAGCTGCAATGGCCTCAGCGTTCATTGTAAAAATATCGTAGGCAAAATTGATTTTTGAATGAGCAGCTTTGCATTCTATTTCTGTGACACCGGGAGCTTCGCCTTTTTCGACTTCTTCCACCTTAGATGATTCAATGCTTTCAACATCCTCAAGGTCCTTCTCTATTACATGCATGGCAATGATATAATCGCCAGCAGTGAGGGTTTCGTCAGGTTTTAAAGCCTGAATAGCCTTAATAAGCTCAGTATTGGGTAAGACAGAACCATTAATTAGAATGTTATTCTCGCCTTTGACCATTGGATATTTTGCACTCAGGTAGCGCTCAGTCAGGGTAGATGTGGTGGTGCCTAGCATGCGCTCCCATTTTTCTCTGATGGTGAGAATTCCGATTCTAATATCGGCCACTGGCCTAACAAATGTCAACGGGAGCAAATCATTGCGCGTTGCGTCGTCAAATAAAATATAATTCATGGTTATTTATTTTTTTATTTTTTTCCTAACGGAGATTTAGTTATACAAGTATAACTCTTGCTTTAATTTTGGTAACTGCAAGGTAAGAAAACTTTTACGAAAGTTATTAACACTTTTTAACTTTTATTGAATTCGGTACAAAAAAAAAGTCCTGCAGCGACGCAGGACTTAGTATCTCAATAGAAACCTTATTCTTGTTCCTGTTTTGGTTCGTCTTTCTTATCCAAATGCTTTTTGTATTTGGTTCTGAATTTATCAACACGACCGGCTGTATCAACGAATTTCATTTTTCCGGTATAGAATGGGTGCGACATATGTGAAATCTCAAGTTTCACTAATGGGTACTCTTTACCATCTTCCCATACCACAGTGTCTTTGGTTTGAACGGTCGAGCGGGTCATGAAAGAATATTCATTTGACATATCTTTGAAAACCACGAGTCTGTATCCTTTCGGATGAATGTCTTTTCTCATTTTATTGCACATTTAATTTCAGGGGTGCAAAATTACACAATTACTTATATAAAACCAAAAAGAGCTAAAATATTTTTTTCAACATATCATTTGTTCACAAAATTGGTTGATCACCAGCTTTTGCGTACATTTGAACACAAACAAAACTTTAGCAAAATGAAAAAACTTGCATTTACATTGTTCAGTTTATTGCTGTGTACCGCGCTAATGGCGCAAACTGAACTTAAACCCAGCCAGATTAATGTATTCAAAAATGGCACTTACTTTATCGTGAAAGAAGGTAGTATCGGCGTAAAAAACGGTATCGGAACCTTGCAAATTCCTGCAGCCCCACTGCAAAGCACTTTCTGGCTCACAACCACCAAGGATGTAAAAATCAATAGTATTGCCTTCGTTACTGACACTCTTTTCACTAAAAAACCACCTGAAACCTATTATAACTTCCTGCTTGCAAATAAAGGCAAAAAGGTCAGGCTGCTGTATAAAGCCACAGATAAGGATATGCGCGAGGTGACCGGAGTATTGCAGGACATGATTAAAAGTACTGGTTTGGTCCGTGTTAAGCAAGCCGACAACAAAACCGTGTTCCTTCCATTGGGAAGTATTATCGAATTGGGCTTCGATGAAACACCCATTGATGTAGTAAGTACGGATTCCTTGGCCCGATTGGCAAAAATTACATTCAACAGTAATCCGGGAAGCACCGATATCAAACTAAATTATATGCAAGCTGGCATTCAATGGTTACCATCGTATAACGTCAAACTTATCAATGATAAGGAATTGCAACTTGAGATGAACGCCCTGGTTGAGAATTACGCTGAACCTGTACTTAATGCCGAGCTCACACTTACTGTAGGTAACCCAACTTTCCTCTATGGTACTAAGACAGATCCATTAGCATTTAATTATTTAACCAATCTTTATGATACCCGTTCAACCAATAAACCTTCGGTGCAGTTTGCCTCTCAGATGTACAGCAACTCCATCGTTTCTGAAGAGGTTACTTTGGGCGCCGCGGATTATCAGGACTACACTGTTTATGAAACAGACGGCGAAAAGTCAAACGACCTATATATGTATAAACTTGGCAAGGTAAATCTTCCCTATCAAAGCAAAACAAATTTCCTGATTTTCTCGTCCAAATTGAGCTATAAAGATATTTACGAGGTCAGCATTAACGATGTGGCCAACTATTCTTACTATGGATATAATGCCAGCGATCCGGAATCGCGCTACGATGTTTATCATTCGTTCATGATTACTAACAGCACTCAGAATCCATTTACTACCGGACCGGTTTTCGTTCAGAATGAGAATCTGCAACCACTCGCGCAGGACCTGATTAAATACACCCCTGTGGGTGCCAACGCCAGCATACAGCTTTCGAAAGCCGGAGATGTAGTGGTTAAAAATAAGGAAGAGGAAGTCAGTAGAGTCGAAAATGTTAAAAAGATTGGTAAGACTTACTACTCAAAGGTCGTAATTAAAGGTACCATTACCATAGAAAATCTCCAGGATAAGAAAATCCAGCTGAATGTTACAAAAAATCTGACTGCAGCTATTCTAGAGGCAAGTAATGATGGTGTGATAGTAAAAAACGGAAAGTATTCGGCTCTTAACCCCTATTCCACAATTGATTGGGAAATTCCGATGAATTCAAAGGAGAAAAAGACTATCACCTATCAGTACGAGGTTTATGTTAATTCGGCTTCCGGAAATTAACATATTTTGTTATATTTTAGAACTTTAGAAATAGAGAAAATGTCGAATTGTCAGTTTTCTTATTAAATATTTATTAACAATCACTTTTGCTCCGCATTTTATAGCTTATTTTTGCACAAAATTCAATTGTTAACTTTAAACATTACTAAAATGGAAAATCAGGAAATCAACCCTATCCCAACAACTCCGGTGACACCTCCCACACCAGGAACTCCTTCTACCCAAATCATGTTCCCTAGCTCCATTATGTGGATGGTGTTTGGAATTGTTTCTGTTGTTCTTTGCTGGTACGGTTTTGTTCCTTTTGCAGGCCCTGTTTGCGCTATTATTGCTCTGGTTGCTGGTATTTTGGCTTTCTCGAAGAGTAAAAAAATGCAGAAAGAATATGATGCAAATCCGGATATGTATAAAAAAGCCTCTAAAGCTTTCATTAAAGTGGCTAATATCACCGGTCTTATTGGCTTAATCGCTTCTTGCGTTATGCTGGTTATTGGTGTTATTATGACAATCCTTGCTGCTGTTGCCGAAACATCATCTATTTACTATTAAGATAGTCTTAAAAAAAAAAGACGGCCACGTGCCGTCTTTTTTTTTGCTTACTTTTGATACTGTAAATTGATTACTAGAATTATAAACCAAAAAAAATCTATCATGGAAAACAACGACATTGCTCCTATCCCAACCTACAATCCAAATCCAAGTCATGTACCACCTCAACCAGGTGCTGTTCGCGTTATGTATCCCGGTAGCATTGGCGCTATGATTATGGGAATCATCGCAGTATGCTTTTGCTGGTTCAGCTTTATTCCATTGGTGGGGTTAATCTTTTTTATCCCATCTATCATTCTCGCTATTGTGGCTTTTTCACGTGGCAGGAAATACACAGCAGCCATAGCTGCAGCACCGGATGGATACACTCCTGCTTCCAGCGCATTTTTAAAGGTGGCAAAGATTACCGGATTGATTTCAATTATTGCTGGTCCTGTGATGTTGTTACTCGGTTTTGTGATATTGGCTGCTGAGGAAACACACCTCTTCGATTAGGGAAGGCACTAAGGATTTTATAAGGCCACTAAGACACTAAGGCACTAAGAACTTTTTTAGGCAAAAAGACACTAAGGGTTTTATTAGCGCCACTAAGACACTAAGGCACTAAGGACTTTTTAGACACAAAGGCACTAAGGGTTTTATTAGCGCCACTAAGACACTAAGGCACTAAGGACTTTTTAGACACAAAGGCACTAAGGGTTTTATTAGCGCCACTAAGACACTAAGGCACTAAGGACTTTTTAGACACAAAGGCACTAAGGGTTTTATTAGCGCCACTAAGACACTAAGGCACTAAGAACTTTTTTTGGCACGAAGACAATAAGAGTTTTTTTTTTTCGAAGGGGAAGCTATGAGGTCAGTAGAATTTATTCATTGCATACAAAAATGCATAGGTGGTCGGATAATATTGACTACTATTTCATAATGATATTTCGATAATTGGAGTTGTGCGAACTATTTTACTAGTCGACTAATTTACTATTTAACTAATTTCCAGAGTCGGCAATTTCATATAAAACTCACCAAGCAAATAACTATATTTGCTCCGAAAACAATATAAAATTCTTTGCTGATGAAACTGTTATTATTGAGTAATTCAACAAATCCCGGAGAGGACTATCTGGGGTGGCCAAAACAGTATATGGCCGATTTCATGAAAAGCACCGGAGCTAAAAAAGTTCTCTTCGTTCCTTTTGCCGGAGTGACTATTTCATACAATGATTATGAACAAAGAGTCGCAGGAGTATATAAGGAATTGGGTTATGAACTCAACTCAATACATCACGAGAAACAGCCTATACATGCGATTATGAATGCTGAAGCCATTGCTGTTGGTGGTGGAAATACCTTTTATTTAGTGCACATGATGCACAAACTTGGAATCATGAAAGCCATTCGCGAGCGCGTTCTTGCAGGTACACCATTTATGGGATGGAGCGCTGGATCCAACGTAGCTTGTCCTACACTGCGCACGACGAATGATATGCCGATTATCGAACCGGAAAGTTTCAACTGCCTGAATTTATTGCCCTTTCAAATCAATCCACATTATCTTGACGCACATCCTGAAGGTCATGGCGGCGAAACCCGTCAGCAACGCATTGAGGAATTCTTAGCTGCAAATCCGGATATTACGGTTGCCGGATTGCGCGAAGCATCGCTGTTTTGGGTAAATGGTGAACGCATGGATCTCTTGGGACGCAAACCGATGCGCGTATTCCGCTATCAACAAGAACCTATGGAATATGAACCAGGAAGCGACGTGAGCTTTCTATTGTCTAAATAAACAGATTTTGAATTAAATAAACTGTGCATTGAGACAGTATGTAATTACTTACATCTGTTCAATGCACAGTTTTTATTTCTACTGATATCTTAATTACTTCACCGAAGCCAGGGAATCAGCCTTGGCTTGTTCGGCTTTCTTCTCAGCCTCCAATATCACCTGCTCTGGCGATTTACCAAGATTGTTCATTGATGCCTGAGCGTCATCAGTCAGTTCATGGTTTGGATAACGCTGAATAAACTCAGCATAAGCTTCACGTGCTTTTCCAAGATTCATCAGTGTAACTTCATAAACGAATCCTTTAAGGAAATAAGCTTCGGGAACCCTTGAATAATCAGGATATTCCTTGATCACGCGATCAAAATACACAATGGCTTCATTTCCTTTAGAAAGATTAATCGACATTTCCGCAGCTTTGTACAAGGCGGTAGGAGCCGCAGAATCCTTTGGCCAATTGCTGGCGTATGCATCGTAAAGCTTTACCAACTCAGCAGCCTGTTCTTTGTTCATCCCTGAAGGATCCTTAAATACTGTTGATTCAAGAGTTTTAATCTTTTCCATATCCTTACTGGCCGATCCACATGCAGCCAATCCTGCCACAAGGCAAAGGAGCACTAAATAACGCATTGTTTTCATTGATATACTTATAATTAGTTTAACTTCTATTTTTCTTTTGTAATGGAAAGATCATTTTATAGGAAGCTTTGATATTGCCCTTGCTGATATCGGTCAGTCTGCGCTTTAACAGCACTTTTCGCAGTGATGATACTTTATCAACAAACAACACGCCTTCCAAATGATCATATTCATGCTGTATGATTCGCGATACTATGCCACCATAGGTTTCTTCGTGCTCAACAAAATTCTCGTCCTGAAATCGAATGCGGACAAAGGTTTCCCTTTCTATATCTTCCCTGATTTCCGGAACACTTAAACAACCTTCGTTAAATGTCCAGATAGCCCCACTGAGTTCGAGTATCTGAGCGTTGATAAATACTTGCTTGAAGTTTTTTGCTTCTGGATAATCATCAGCATAAATATTCGCGTCAACAACAAATAAACGTATGCTTTTGTTCACTTGTGGCGCTGCCAATCCTACCCCATTCGATCCATACATAGTTGCAAACATATCTGCAACTAACGTTTTTAATCCGGGATAGTCCGCAGTAATATCTTCTGCAATCTTTCTCAGATTTGGGTGACCATATGCAACAATTGGTAATATCATACTATTATAATTTATTTGATAAAAACTCCATGTAGGATTGCAAAATTATGGTTGCTGAAATTTTATCAACTAAAGCTTTATCCTTGCGGGCTTCCTTTTTCAATCCTGCATCAATCATGGTTTGAAATGCCATTTTTGAAGTAAAACGCTCATCGTAACGTTCGATGGTCATTGTAGGAAATTCTTTGCGTAACAAATTGATGAATGCAGTGATTTGCTTCTCAATTTCCGGAACTTCAAAGTGCATGCGCATGGGCTTGCCAATGACAAATACATCAACCTCTTCAGTAGCAAGATACTTCTTCAGATAGGGCACTACCTCGTGCGTAGGCACAGTGTCGAGTCCACCCGAAATGATACGGAGCGAATCGGTAACCGCCAGTCCCACCCTTTTATTACCATAGTCCATTGCGAGAATTCTGCCCATGCCTTATATTTCTTCTGCAAAAATAGGTAATTAGTTAATTGGTTAAAGGGTTCATTACTGAGTATTGTGATGGAAATAGCTAATCTGCTAAATGAAAAAAGCAGATATTTGCATAAATATCCAATAATACACAGACCAATATCACTATGAACGCTGCTGACACAATATTCGCTCCTGCCACACCTCCGGGTTTTTCGGCCATTGCTGTGGTCAGGTTGACCGGACCACAAACGCTTGAATATGTAAAAAAGATATTTGTTCCAGCATCAAAAAATACAGATATAGGTCTGGTGGCCGGTCATACCGCTCATTTTGGGTCATTGTATGCCGAGGGTAAATTACTCGATGAGGCCGTGGTCACATTTTTTAGAGCACCGCATTCATATACTGGTGAGGAAATGGCGGAATTGAGCTGTCATGGCTCACCTTATATCGTTCAACAGCTTTGCGCTGAATTATCCCGACTAGGTATTCGTCTTGCGAAACCCGGTGAATTCACCCTACGGGCATTTCTTAATGGCAAGATGGATCTAAGTCAGGCTGAAGCTGTGGCCGATGTTATTGCATCTCAGACACGCACTGCACACGGACTTGCGCTGAATCAGATGCGCGGTGGATTTTCTTCAGTCATTGCTGATCTTCGCAAACAATTACTGGAATTTTCTTCATTGCTGACACTGGAATTGGATTTTAGTGAAGAAGATGTTGAATTTGCCAATCGTGGTCGATTAGAAGAACTGCTGCAGCAGATTGAGCGTGTAACAGCTGAATTGATAACTTCATTCACGCTGGGAAATGTAATCAAAAGTGGAATTCCTGTCGCCATTATTGGAAAGCCTAATGTTGGCAAATCTACCTTACTTAACGCAATACTCAAAGAGGAAAAGGCTATAGTTTCTGATATTCCTGGTACCACGCGCGATGCAATTGAAGACACAGTAATCATAGAAGGTATTGCTTTTCGATTTATTGATACTGCCGGCTTGCGACAGGCTGGTGACACTCTTGAACAGATTGGTATGCTTCGTACGATAGAAAAAATTGCACAAGCGCGCATAATACTGTATGTTGTTGACATGGCCGATTCCGGATTAGAAGAGATTGAAGGCACATTAAAGGAATTGGCTTCAACCTATTCTGAGAGTCAGAAAACCTTTATCATTGTAGCAAACAAAACGGATCTGCTAGTTGAAACGCCAAAGAATTTCAGTGGGCTGATGGAACATGAGGTAGTATTTATCTCTGCCAAACGCCGCGAGAATATTCATATGCTGATGGAAGTCCTGCTACAGTCCATTAATCTGGAAGCCATGAGTGACCAGACCTTGCTTACTAACAGTCGACATTTTGACGCCCTCACGCGCACACGCAAATCGGTTCAAACCATCCGAGAAGGGCTGCAATCAGGACTTTCCGCCGATCTTCTCGCCACCGACCTTCAACAAGCCCTTCATTATCTTGGTGAGATCACTGGTGAGATAACTACCGACGAAATTCTGGGGCAGATATTTGAGAGATTCTGTATCGGGAAGTAATAATTCCTCGATGTATAGTCTTTCTGAAAACCTTGTATTCAATCGAATACGAATTATTGTTATATTTGCAATGATAAGAAATTCGCAAGAATACAATTATTTGATTTCTATTTATCAAGCTAAGCAATGAAGGGCAAAGGAGAAATAGTCATATATCAAGCTAAAGATGGCAATACCATACTAGAGGTCAGTCTTTTGGAAAATACTGTATGGCTTAATCAAAAACAAATTTCTGCATTATTTGAAAAGGATTATAAGACAATCTCAAAGCACATTATTAATGTGTTTAAAGAAGGAGAACTGGAAAGAGAATCAACTGTCGCAAAATTTGCGACAGTTCAAAATGAAGGAGGCAGAAGCATCTCTCGTGAAATCGAATATTATAATCTTGATGTTATTATCTCAGTTGGTTACCGTGTACATTCAAAACGAGGCACCCAGTTCCGCATATGGGCAAACCAGGTCCTAAAGGATTTCCTTGTCAAAGGTTACGCCCTCGATCAAAAAAGATTGAAAGAGCAGCAGCAAAAACTAAAAGAACTTTACCAAGCCATTGACCTGATTAAATCCGTAAGCATGTCAAAAGAATTGACTGCTCCGGAAAGCCAGGGCCTGCTAAAAGTAATCACTGATTATGTTTACGCACTTAACATATTAGATCAGTACGACCATCAGAAGGTAAGTATTACGGGCACTTCAGAGGCAAAAACGATTGAACTCAAATACAAGCAAGCTCAGTCCATCGTCGCTGAAATGAAAAACTATTTCATCAGCATTGGTGAAGACCCCGGCCTGTTTGGAAAGGAGAAGGACCAGTCGTTTAAGGGCTCCATCGAAAACATTTATCAAACCTTTGATGGCAAAGACTTATATCCAAGTGTTGAAGAAAAAGCGGCACACCTACTCTATTTTCTTATCAAGAATCATTCGTTCGTGGATGGCAACAAAAGAATTGCCGCTTTCATTTTTATTTCGTTCCTGAATTTGAATGGGATATTATACACTGAAACCGGGCAAAAGCGAATCCCGGACAATGCGCTTGTGGCGCTTTGCCTTATGATTGCGGAAAGCAATGCTGCTGATAAGGATATCATGACGAAGGTGGTGGTGAATTTAATCAACGTGAGGAACTAAACAATTAACCCGGTAATTAAAAAACAGATTTATGAAATCCACCCTAATTACCGTAATCACTTTCTTTATCCTATCATCGCTAAGCGCGCAACCATCTTACTTTATTAAAACCTACGGCGGCGCAAATGAAGATTATTTCACCGATGTTGAGATGACACCTGATGGCGGTTATATAATGGTTGGCGCATCCAAAAGCTACGGGCCAGATCCGAATTCTTTTGATGGGTATATTGTAATTACTGATTCCTTAGGCAATAAGCTAAAAGGACTTGGTTACAATGGCGGTGGCGAAGAAGAAGCGATGTTTATTCGCAGGGCGCCTGATAGCACTTATTATGTTTGCTTCTTTTCTGATAATGGCATTAATAATTATAAATCTCATTTACTTCATTTGAACGACACCCTTGGATGGATGTGGGAATCTTATGTTTTTTCAAGCGTTAATAATAAATTTTTTGACGGCTGTTTCCTTCCTAATGGAGAATTCGTAATTACAGCAAAAATCAATGATAGTATTTCGAGTGCAATTTGGTTTGACAACAATGGAGATACGCTGTTCTCGAGAACCTTGGCTAATGATGATAGTACATTTTTCACGAAGATAGATTACCATTCAAACACTATAACCGTAACTGGGTATAAAACAGGCGCAGATATTATCATGTATCAGATGGATGAGTCAGGTTTAATGAAGGACACAATCTTCTATCCTTCAACATATTATAGTCTAAAATCAATCTACAACCAGAATGGCTTGATTTATTGCATTGAAAATAAATTCGCTTCCGCAATAAATGGCCTGTCAGTGAATTCAACAACTAATACTATTGAGTGGTTTCTTAATTTAGGCGGTCCAGACACTGCATTAGTCGCATACAACATTGGTTTAATTGACGAAGATTTGCTTATTTCGGGGAGGGCCAACTACTGGAATGATACACTATATACCAACCTTTTGAAAATAAATTCAATAGGTGGAAATACTATATGGGAAAGGTTTTACAGCCCGAATTTCAGTCTTAGTTCATCTATGCTGAGTGCAAAGGTCATAGGAAATAGAATTGTTGGAATGGGAAAATGCTCTACCATTTCAAATGAAAACGACGCGTTTCTAATTGTGGCCGATTTAAATGGATGGGCTGGGATGGAAGACTATATCCATTTGCAAAGTGCTGTGAAAATATACCCTAATCCCGCTAATGAGATTTTACACTTCACAATGCCTTATAAGCGATTTGTAGATTTTAATGTTTATGATACTTTTGGAAGAGTAGTTCAATCTGGTAGAACCGAGGATATGTATATCGACATAACTGCTCTCCATACGGGAATCTATATAATTCGACTTATTCAGGATGGTAATATTTGGAATTTAACGTTCATAAAGGAATAAGTTTTTTGAATATTCGCAATTTTTCTCGCATATCCTGCCACCTTGTCATAAGCTCAGACCAAATCCAAAAAAAATAATAATCTTGTACCCCTTTTGTACCTCGCTCAACTTTCTGCCTTGATAAAAGCAGTACAACCAGCCGCTTCCATAAAATAAAAATATCCTGCATTGGAAAGTAACATTTTTTTTCACTATTGTACTATATTACAAACATTTTTATTACTTTTGCACATAATATAGTACATAATGAACTCAAAGAAGCAAATAGTGTTTCCTAAACACAAGAAGATACTAGAGATTTTCGGGGAGAATGTTAAATTGGCCAGAAAACGCCGGAAACTAACAACCATACAAGTTGCAGAACGTGCTGACATAGCCAGAAATACTCTTTACCTTATAGAAAAAGGCAACCCGGGAGTTTCTATGGGTGCAGTCTTTAATGTATTGCGTGTACTTGGGCTACAGGACGATTTTCTAAAACTGGCAGCAGGCGATGAATTTGGAAAAAAGCTTCAGGATATTGAACTTTTAGGCAAAAAGTAATCATGTCAGGAAAAAAAACAGACATATACGTTTATGCCCATTGGATGGGAATGCCGGATCCAGCGTTCATTGGCGTATTATCTGCTCACCAGGGAAAAGGCCGGAAATCATTCAGTTTTGAATATGATGAAAAATGGCTTAAAGGAAAAAGTGTGTTTCTTCTTGACCCGGACATAAAATTATTTTCCGGTCCTCAATACCCAGACACCAAAGAAAATTTCGGTATTTTTCTGGATTCTATGCCAGATACTTGGGGCAGAACCTTGATAAAAAGAAGATTTGCTCAGCTTGCGAAAGCTGAAGGCAAAACCACACCGGCATTGCATGATACTGATTTTTTACTTGGGGTAGCAGATACATGCAGGATGGGTGCTTTGCGCTTTAAACTTGACCCAGAAGGTTCATTTTTGAATAACGACAGCCACTCCCCTGTTCCACCCTGGACATCAATAGGCGAATTGCAGCATATTGCTGAACTTGTGGAATCTGGTAAAGAATCAAAAGAACTCAATAAATGGCTCAAAATTCTGATGGCTCCAGGATCATCCTTAGGCGGCGCACGTCCAAAAGCAAACATTACTGATAAGAAGGGTGATCTTTGGATTGCAAAGTTTCCATCAAGAAACGATTCGATTGATAAAGCCAAATGGGAATACCTTGCCTATCAACTTGCGCTGCAAGCGGGCATCAATATGTCCCCATCCCGCATTGAGAAAGTCGCCGGGACACAGCACACGTTTTTCACAAAAAGATTTGACCGGCAGAACGGTGAGCGTGTTCATTTTGCTTCAGCCATGACCATGACCGGTAACAATGAAGACACGATCAGGGATAACCCTGCAAGCTATCTTGACCTGGCCTTGTTCATACAGAACCACGCTGGCAATATTAAAGAAGATCTTGCCGAACTATGGAGAAGAATTGTATTTAATATCGCCATTTCCAACACGGATGATCACCTGAGAAACCATGGGTTCGTTATTAATAATGGTGCATGGAGATTAAGCCCAGCTTTTGATATCAATCCATCAATTGACAAGGAAGCCTTAGCATTAAACATAGACGAAAAGAGTGGAGACCTCGATTTCGATCTTGCGTTAAGTGTAATAGAATATTTCAGACTTCACCGAAAAGAAGCCGAGTCTATTCTTTCGCAGGTACAGGAAGTTGTCAGTAATTGGGAGAAAATAGCCAAAAAGATGGGTATTGGGCGTGTCGAAATTGAATTGATGCGCGCTGCATTTCGATATTGATGTAGAAAATATAATTTTCTTCTTGCCTTGATCAAAGAAGTGTATGCTGTCATTTATCAAAGAAAAATTCTTTATCAGAAGAAAAGCCTATTGTGACAATAGTTTCTCCCGAGAAAAAGACACAACGTTTACAAGAACAAGGTATGTCAGGAAACGGTCAGATAAAATGTGTATCAATATATTTTTGAAAACCATCTTTGTATTGATCGCCAATTGGGATGAACACGCTGCCATCAAAAACTATCCTATTCCTTTCTATCACTGAAATCTTTTTCAGATTTACGATATACGAACGATGAACCCTCATGAATCGTTCGTCCGGCAATTGCTCTTCGATGGCCTTCAAACTCAGCTGTGTCATCACTGGTTTACTATTGACCAAATGGATTTTAATATACTCGTGCTGACTTTCAATGTATTTTATCTCTTCCAGTTCGATGCGGATAAGCTTATATTCTGATTTTACGAATAAATGATCCGCCGTAGTATTGACGGTTTCCTTATGCTTTTTAGCTGATAAATCAACAAGAGTTTTAACCTTGTTTGCAGCTTTCAGAAAATCGCCAAAGACGATTGGTTTTAATAAGTAATCTACGGCATCGACCTTAAAACCATCCACGGCATATTCGCTGTAGGCAGTAGTGAAAACGATATAGGGTTTTTCGGTTAATGATTTTACGAATTCCAATCCGTTCAGATCGGGCATATTAATATCAATAAACAGGAGTTGTACTGTATTTTCCTTAATGACGCTAATTGCTTCAAAAGCACTACGGCATTCCGCCACCAATTCTAAGAATGGAATTTTTTCAATATAGGCTGCTATCTTTTTTACTGCCAGTGGTTCGTCGTCGATGGCAATGCATTTTATCTTCATAAAGGAATGCTAAGGTTCACTTCAAATTCATTTTCTTTATCAAGGATATTCAAGCGATATTTATCCCCATACAGCAATTTCAAGCTCTCTTTAATGTTATCGATACCCATTCCTGAGTATTCTCCCTTGTATTTTGTTGCAACGTTATGCTTACTGTTTTTTATCGTACAAATCAGACTTGTATTATCCACCTGAATTTCCAAATAAATATACGATTTCAGCGGGTAACTCACTCCATGTTTGAATGCATTTTCGAGGAACGAGATGAAAAGCATCGGGGGAATTCTGACCTCGGGAATATTTCTGGGAAGCACTTTAGTAACTTCAACTTCATCCGAATGTCGCAGCTGCATGAGTGAAATAAAGCTATGAATGAATTCAATCTCCTTTTTTAGCTCAATCGTGTTTTGCGCCGAATCATAAAGCAAATAGCGCATAAGCGTTGAAAGCCTCACCACTGCATCCTGTGCCTTTTCTGAATTTATTTCAATTAGGGAGTGGATATTATTGAGTGTATTCATAAAAAAATGCGGACTTACCTGATGTCGTAATAAAGCAAGGTTGGTTTTGAGCTGTTCCTTCTCAATATCTTTTCTCCGCTTTTCTTCAGCTGACCATTTATATACAAGCTCAATGGCAGTACTTGTTCCAATAATCAGAATAGCAGTAATCAAATTATTAAAAAAATTTCCAAATATAGAACCTTGCGCAAACAGCGACTCCGAGCGAGGTTCATTCGGGCGCAACCCAATTTCATGTGCTTTCGGAAGCATGAGAACATAATGTAACAGGATATCAATGCCTACGACCAATAATATAGTTACAATTACAATTATTACATATTGCGGTTTTTTCTCCTGAAACAGTAGTTTTGGAACTAAGAAATATAAATTAATCAGGAATAAAATAAAAAACATAAAAAGGTTGATCCAATCTCCAATCATTCTGCCCAGGTTGTGATCATTCATGTCATGCATATTTC
This sequence comes from Bacteroidales bacterium, assembly GCA_963678485.1. GTDB lineage: Bacteria > Bacteroidota > Bacteroidia > Bacteroidales > CAIWKO01 > CALGYY01. The sequence continues at coordinate 4,460,992 of OY782882.1, read as the reverse complement.
TCAAATAGGGACCGAGAAAGACCAAAGCCCAGATGAGAAAATACAGTACAATAATTATCCTTTTTGACTTCAACATGTCTGATGCTTTTCTAAAACTGTATTTTATAAATAAAATTCGGAAAAAAACCTAGTTGGTAAGTTGTACTTATCGTTTGCCTTCGATCGTCATAACTCTGTGAGAAAACATTTTTATTATTTGTTATGTTCTGTAAATCTAAAGAAAAAGATTGAGATAATTTTTTTCTCTTGCTATTCAGCGTATATCCCACCTTAAAGTCCGTTCTGAAATAGTCGGAATAATGGCTGGTATAGGCATATTCATCGCTTTTCACGACTTCACGACGAAACATTTGGGAAGCATCTAAATCAATTGGCGTATAACAGCGCCCCCCAGCATAGGTAACTTTCATGTCAGTGGTGATGGCATTTCTTTTTGCCTGTCCAAGTTTAAATTCTTTTCCGCCCAATAAATTAAACACATATCTTCCGTTAAAGGCAGTGTTCCTTTCCACTCCATCGCTTGCAATATATTTTGACTGGTAAACTGAACCCGTGAATAAGCCATAATATCCTTTACTGAAGAATTTTTCGATGGTGAGTTCTACCCCATAATTGCTTCCTGTACCAGTATTTGTAAGACTATCTTCCAGATCGGTTTTAAAACTTGCACCAGTGTTCAGCATGGAGTAACTGCTTGAATAGGTATTCACCGGCACATTGTAAAGATATTGATAGTAGGCTTCCACTTTTAACCGCCAGTCCTTAAATGGTTGAAGATTATATCCTAACACAAAATGATGGCTTTTTGTAAAACCAAGATCCTCATTGTTATAACTATAAGTGCCGTCTGTATTTTGCGTTTGCAGAAAATATACGTTCAGTGGTTGTAATTGCGAATGCAGACCATAACCAAAGCTAAAACTATTCTTCTCATTTAATTGATAAGTCATTCCCAGACGAGGTTCAATTGAATACGAATGATTCAAAAAGAATTCCTGAGCATGTAGGCCAACATTCAAAGTAAGCTTTTTAGTAACACAATATTTAAGGTGTGCGTAGGCCTGGGCCAATGAAGTATAGCTATTATAATCCCATGTCTGACTCCATGCATCAGCCTCCTGTTTCCGATCTCTGCTGAATAGATACAAATTCATATATTCGAGCTGTATCCCTGTTTTAAAAAACAGACGGCTATTGATTTTTAAATTGTAATTCGAAATGAATTCATAAGACGTTTTCCTGGTCTTATTTTCCTCTCTGCTGTATGAATTACCCGAAGAATCATAAGCAAAATTCAACTGCTTGTTATTGGAATAATTGATTCCAATCGTAGTACTTATAAAAGATTTACTATTGATTTGCTTGAAGTGCTTTAATCCCCCAATCCCGATTTTACTATTAAAATCCACTTTATTTCCATTACCATATAAAGTTCCTGAGGTAGGTTTAGCACTTTCAATAGCAATCGTACTGCCGGCTAATATGCCAAACAGGGTGAATCGACCAGCTTTGGTATCACCACTATTTATTTTAAATGAAAGATCCTGATACACGGGCGTTGATGAAGTACCAATATTAATTCCCGCCGCTTGTGCTAGGCCTGCCAGTGAATATCTGTAGCCGACCAGATAGGACGAACTGTTCTTCTTGCTGATAGGTCCTTCTGTCATTGCTTCCAAACCGGTGATGAGACCAAGCTGCGCTGATGTTTCTCTTTTTTGAGTATTTCCATTTCTAAAACCAAGATCAAACACACCGGCAGTCGCATTGCCGTATTCCGCCGGAAAAGCCGAAGTTAAAAAATCGGAACTCTTCAGCATATTTGGATTTAAAGCACTCACCGCTCCACCGGTTGTACCAATTGTTGCAAAATGGTTAGGATTGGTGACATCCATTCCATCAATGCGCCATAGTACGCCTACTGGTGAATTACCTCGAATAACGATATCATTTCTGGAATCATCCGGTGCATTCACTCCCGCAAAATTTGCGGCCAAGCGTGCGGGGTCGCTCCGCCCGCCAGCATAGCGGTTCACTTCTTCCATGGAAAACATTCGCGAACTGATGGTCGACAAACTGTTTATTGTTTTGTCTTTATTATTATCGGTAATGACTACTTCTTTTAAAAGTTTTATATCCTCTTCCATACTGACGTCCAGAATGGTTTCTTTACCGGAAGTAACAAGCACATTAGGAACAAACACATCTTTATATCCTAAAATCGATATTTTTAGCTCATATCTTCCAGGAGCCACATTCGAAAGAACATAATTCCCTTTTATATCGGATTGCGCGACTTTTTGTTGAATACTATCTGTAATTTGAACAATTGCCCCAGGAATGGTCGATTGCGAAAGTTTATCGCTCACCACACCTCTTATGTTTTGCTTGTTATCTTTACTTTGCGCAAATGACAACTGAGCCAAAAAGAGAAAAATAATCAAAATGTATTTTTTCATAATTTTAGGTGGATATTATAAGAAGCAATACTATTTTGCTTTTTAATCCAATCGTCTTCATTCTTTAACAATCTTCTTTATTTTATATATATTTCCATTATTTATCTTTATAAAATAGATACCAGGTGCAAAGGCATCAAGCTGCACTGTGGTATTTTCAATGAAACTACCTGTTTTGACGATTTGACCCATTGAATTAAACATTTCAAATATCACCGTCTTACTATTTCCATGCATTTCAATTACTACTTCATTTGACGTTGGATTCGGATATACATCAAACAAATCAGGACTCGTGTTTTCGTTGATAGAAGCCGGTTCCGCATTACGAACCAGACGAGCATAATTGTATATCCTTACTGCATCGCCCTGTGGAGCATTTGCATTGTAATACCCGGTTCCATTTTGTGTAAATGCACTAAAGCTTTTTGGTTTCGGATCGCTGCGTTGGCATCCGGCACCATGAATATCAGTCCATCCTAAACCAAAGCCTGTAAAATAGCCCATCGCTCTTCCGAAGCAGATATAACAGGCGCTTGGTCCATTTGTCTGTGATTGACCAGAAAAAGTAGTACTGCTCCAATACCATGGAAAATCTGCGACACCACCTTCATTGGTTATGGAGGTGCAATTGAAAATCGGATCAATAGCTGCAGAACTTGTTGTTGCCGGCGAACGGTCATAGTCAACTATACTTTGCAATTCTTTGACATCCGGTAATCGCCAATCTGAATAGCCAGCAAAGGTGAGGTTTTCAGCATAACTTAATGCGTCCTTCCATAGCAGGTCGCTACCGTTATCGTTTTGCATCCACATCAATCCGGTTGCATTATCGGTAATGGTTCCATTTCCGTTGTCGACAAATTGATTGGTTCCATAGACTGAATTTCCACGAACATATAATATATAGTAATGCTTTGCTTGCCCATCTTCCGGAACGCTGCTAGTAGTTGGATATCCTTTAATACGTCCATCTATAAAATTGAACCCGAACATAGTTTCCACAACACCCATTGTTGTGCTTACATATAATGTTGAAGAAGCAATTTGTCCATCAATAATCCGCTCAGTTCCAAGATCGCCGTGCGATAGTGAGTTCACATCGCCGTAACCGACATTGAAGTAAGTGGTATCTATAAATTTTATACAAGTGGACTGTCCTGGGCCTGGCTCAACTCCAAAAAACATGGCAAGAGAATATAACTCTTTAATCGTCGGTAAACGCCAATCATTGTAACCGCCCGTATTACAAATTGCAGCGCTATCCATAGCCTCATTATAGGTCAGCTTATCATAAAAATTAATTTCACCGTCACCGTTTCTGTCCTCAGTTTGCTGCCACATCAGCCCGCTTACATTATCGGTTACAGTGCCATCACCATTGTTAGTATAAGATCGCATGGTTCCGGGATGATTCGAATTCTGTCCATAAAATGGCTGACCTGTGACAGGCATCGTGATTGCCTGCGTTGTGTCATAAGAAATTGTCTGACCCGTTCCAACAATTGGATACGTAAGGATTTGGCTAAATCCAATTAAGCGTGTCATTGTTACTAAACAAATTGTCATAATAGCGCTGACCACAAGTGATCTTTTCAATAATGGTTTCATATTTCCTGCATTTTTTTATATAAGCAAAAGTAGAACACGTGGAGTCCGAAAAAAAACATAATCACTTAATGGATGAATTGTGTCACCCGAAAATGGTATTCCGTCACTACATGATGTTTAATTTAATAAAGTAAGCCTCTTAGATGAATACCTAAACAAGACTTAAGAAGTGAATAAAAAGTTCAGCAGATAGTCTTCTAAAGACCACACATTCATCGAATACTAGTTGTAATTATTGCCAATCGACAACTTACAACAATATGTTCCAATTATTATGGAATCCATGATTGTATAGAAGGAAGGAAAAGTATTTTCAACAATCGATTGAGGGCAATGACCTTTATGTAAATTTATCAGTTGGTTATAGCGACAACCCTAACATCGAACTAATGGACAGCATAGGTAAGCGCTTATAATTTAATCAGCTTGAATGTCTGAAACGCGCGGTCACTTCTGACATTTAATAAATAAATGCCGGGAGCTAACTCACTTAAACCTACTCTTGATTGAGTCGCTTCAGAATTTATGCTCTTGCAAATTTGTCCCTGTAAATTGATAATCTCGATGGCCAAATTCTGGCTCGAACTAACCATAATATAATCATTGGCGGGATTGGGATAAATTTGAACCGGTGAGAGATCCTCTGCATCTGAAATGCCCGACACAGGCCAGTTACCAGATTTTGCTACTAGGACATCCACTGTACCTGCATTGTATAATGTAGAATCGCCGATGGTGATGCTGGTACTCCCAAAGCTTGCTGCAATAATAAAATCGCGCGACTCATCCGGCGCAATAGCATTGGGTGTATCATTGGTTGCACCCCCAATAGATTTTGACCAGACAACCGAGCCATCAGGCGAATACTCCGTAATAAAAATATCACTAAAGCCGCTTCCTTGGTTGGTGAGTGGCGAGCTTGCAAAATTGATGGACGCGCTCTTAAAATATCCACTAAGATAACAATAGCCAAGCTTATCAGTAGCAAGCACACTTGCTTCATCATCAGCGGTCCCACCTGCAGCACGAGCCCATTGAACAGTTGAATCAGCACCGTATTTCACAATAAAAACATCTCTGTATCCTGCACTGCTTAATGTAGTGTCGCCAAAAACGATATTGTTTTTAAAAGAACCACCAAGATAACAATTTGATTCAGCGTCAACAGTCACAGTATTTCCCTGAGAATCGCCAGTTCCAACCGATCGAATAGCCCACAGCGCACTTCCGTTAGGCGCAAATTTGGCCATATACATATTGAAATTCGTAATCTTCTTTAATGGTATCGCATCAAACCATAATGTATCGGCATTAAAACTACCGGTAATATAACTATTGCCTATTTTATCGATGGCAATAGATTTTGAAGTTTCAGCACTGGCAATGGTTCCAGTGGCTGATCTTGCCCAAAATACCGTGCCTGAAGGATCGTATTTAACGATAAATATTTCCGAATTACTGCCCCCTGAGTTCACCAATGGATAAGCGCCAAATGTAATCGATGCACTATTAAAACTTCCGGTAATATAACAATTACCAATTGAGTCCACTGCTATTGATGTTGGCAATTCGTCGTCAGCGCCTCCGGCATGTCTGGCCCATACGCATTGATCTGAAGAATCAAATTTTGCAACAAAAATATCATATGCATTCTCAGCAGCATTTACAAAATTCTCTGTGCACAACTCCAATTTAGGCCCGTCAAAAATGCCGACAATATAATAGTTACCCAATTTGTCAAACGCAATGTTTGTAATGCGCTCCCTTCCTGTATCACTCAGAGCAGCAGTCCAAATCAAATTGCCCGACGGATCGTACTTTGCCAGAAAACCATCGGGACCATTCGAATGAGGCAAATTATAAATATATGTATTGTAATAACCAACGACATAGCAGTTACCATGAGGGTCGTAGGCAACAGAAAAAGCCTCATCATAGCTATTGTCACCTGCGTTTGTCGACCATAACCAATTCGGAGCCTGGGCCTCAACGTGATTGGACGCTGTTAAGGCGATTATCAAAAAAACAATGCTAAGTAAAATCTTCTTCATATTAAATACATTTTAATTACTTAATTGTTAATATTTCAATGAAAATCCATTAACAACACTTTGTGATACAAAATTAATAATAATAAAAATGGATTCAAACTAACTTACACCAAATTAAAACCTTTCGATCATTCTTGTTTATTGCTTTTGTCTTATACACTTAAGTTTCGGGCTGCCTATTTATTAAATCAAAGGATGAAAAAAATTTATAAAAAAGCAATATAACATTCAATATCAAATTTCATGTTCTAATACAGCCAAAGTGCATTCAATAAAAAGCTACGATTTAAACAGAAAAAAGCCCCGCCATAAATGACGGGGCTTTCGAAACAATACTAAAACTATTGTTTGATAATTCTTTTGTTCAGCACTTTTCCATTAATGGTCAAACTAAGCTGATAAATACCATTTGGATATTGAGTAAGGTCTATTTCAGAAGCACCGGCTGACCTGGGTTCTGATAAGATAAGCTGACCCTGTGTGTTGAATATCTTCACCATCGTTTCTGAAGATAAATTCAGATAAAAACTGCCATTACTCGGGTTTGGATAAATTGTTATCCCATCATCATCAATTTGTTCCTCAACACCCACACATAAGCTAACTGTAACAGTTGTTGTATCAGAGGCAGAGCAAAGATTTCCATCAGTATAACTATAGATTAGGTTGTGAACTCCGCTACCAGCAATTGCAGGTGAAAAATCGCTGCCTGAAACACCGGCACCAGTCCAACTTCCGCCAAGAGGTGAAGCTGTCAGCGTTATTGTAGCACCATCAATACACACATCATTTACCGAAGCAGAAGCACTGACCACTGGAGGTGTATTAACAGTGATTTGCTGTGACACCGTTTGGAAACAACCGTAGGCATCAGTCAAGGAATAGCTGATGCTCTGAGTGAGCTGTGACGGATCGAATTGGCCGCCAGAAACACCAGTACCACTATATGTTCCGCCTGCAGGACTACCTTCCACTAAAGTATAAGGTGAATCATAACTGCATAATGATGGAAAGGCGCTCAAAGTCGCGCCATTAGTAGGACAGGCGATAGTCATCGAGTATGATCCGGAACCTGAACAGCCACTTGCGTCAGATACGCTAACTGTAAAATTATAAGTAGAAGTTGCTGTAGGATCCCCACTCAAATCACCAGCTGCCGATAAGGAAAGACCAGGAGGAACAGCCCCGGCTGTAACACTATAGGTGTATGCTTCTAATGCACCGGTTTGTCCAAGTGTCTGTGTGTATGTCGTACCAGCGACACCATCGGGTAGTGTTGCAGGTGTGATTGTAAGCGTCGGACAAACATAAGGTGTGTAATTCACTGCATCTATACCGATATAGTCAGAGTTTGTTCCAGTTGGCCCCGCACCAGTAACATAATAGCGAAATGCTAAACGACCAGAAGTTGGTGCTGGTAATCCAGATATTGTGACCGTATATAAGGTCCAAGCAGTCGGATAAACACCGGTAACCAACGTTGGATTAATAGAAAACAGAAGTATGGTAAAATCTCCAACTGAAGAACCTAAACCAGCACTGGTACTTAAACCATTCGGACTCATTCGAACTTCAAGACGATCAGGGTAATCTGTTCCTGTAGGTTTACGAGAATAAAAAGTAAGAACATCCCCATTTCGCAGCGTTCTATTAGGCATAATCAGCCAGTTGCTAATAATACCTGTACCACCTGTAGTATTGTTATAGTTCGCTCCAATATATGCACTAGCGGCACCATTATATGCATCAAAAGGTCCACCACCCGCAACACTGGTTCCCTGAAACCAGTTTGTTGTACCAACGGGAGAACTTAGATTTTGTGTAACCCAACCAGCAGCAGTCAAGGTTGTAATATCGTCAAAATTCTCAGTAATTGACTGTGCATTAATTGTGCATACTGCACCTAAAGCCGTTGCGAATGCAAAGGCTCTAAAAAATGTAATAAATTTTCGCATAATGTAATAAATAGTAATAATTAGTAATTAAAATTTCACCAAACACCAGTTTACAAGTATGCAAAAGTACACTAAAATACGGCAATTTCCCTAATTTTTTTTTCCTACAACAATATTGAACCTTGTCAAATTAAGGCTTGTACTGCCTTTCCAATTTTTTTTATTCCATCTTCTATCTCCGTTTCATTTGTTTGTGAAATGCAAATGCGGATATAATTAAATGCTTGCTTACTTGTGAAAAAATAGGCTCCATTATGTACCACTACCCCGTACTTGGCAAAATGAAATTCAATATTTTCTATTGGTTTAGTTAATAATTTAAACCAAATCATATAACCTCCATTCGGTTCATTCCATTCAATTTTTTCAACCGGAACATATTTCTTAATTGCAGTAATCGCCACCTTCATTCGGCGCCTGAATACCCTCATTGTTTTTCTCAGATGCAGCTCAAATGCCCCTCTGCGAAAGAAATGATAAAGCAACATTTGATTCATCGTACTTGATGAAATTTCAAGAATGGATTTTAATACAGTCAGTTTTTTGATACATTCGGGTGATCCAATCATCCAACCAATGCGTAATCCAGGGGCAAATACTTTGGCAAATGCGCCAAGATAAATCACCTGACCTTTTTGATCAATTGATTTAATTGGCAGATGCGCTTTGCCAAAGTACTTCATTTCCTCCTCAGTGCTATCCTCAATAATAATACAGTCTTTATTCTCACATACATGAAGAAGCTTTTCTCTTTTATCCTGAGGCATACTGATTCCTGTCGGATTTTGATAGGTTGGCAATGTATAAATAAACCGAAGCGGAATATCAGCCATTACTCGTTGTAAAACTTCTATATCCATACCCTCTTTCGTCATTGGAATCTCAACCACATTCAGTTGAAATATTTTTATAAAATGCAGAACGATTGAATATGTCGGACTTTCAATAGCTATATAATCGCCCGGTTTAGAAAACACCTGAAAGATGAGCTGTAATGCTTGCAGCGAACCATTAGTGACAAGAATGTTTTTATCATCCGCGTCAATATTGTGCAATTTCATATGCTTTACTATTTCCTGCCTTAATGGCGGGTAACCTCTGGCATGAGTGAAATCAAAAGGATTTGTTTTAGTATCGTTCAACACATCTCGCATACAGGCCCTAATCTGTTGCTTGTCGAGCAATCGCGTATCAGGCGAAAGTTGCAGGAAATTCACTTTTGCAGCTTCAATCGATGAACCATGTTCCAAATAATGCATGATCAGGTCGTAACTCAAACCAAGAGAGTCCCTAAACATTGATTGACTTTGAACTGTCTCTGCCGTTTCATCCTGCCTCATTGAAATTATTTGCTTACGCTTTCTAACAGTAGTGTAGGAACCAGGAGTGCTTTCAATATAACCTTGTGCCCACAATTCCTCATATACCCTAATCACCGTAGTTCTGTTTAACCCTAAAGTCTTAGACAATTCCCTCGTCGATGGTAATCTCGATCCGACCTCCATTGAACCATTATTAATCAATTCCGATATCTGATCAAAAACCTGATTAAAAACGCTGTTCTTACTTTGTCTGTCAATGTTTAATAGCATTTTGATGTAATTGGTTGAGCAAATATAAATACAAATTGGTTGTTTTTCATCAACCATTTTTTTCATTGCTTTGCAAAATATTTTGTCGGCCTATCATCGTTTATCAAATCCAAAATCTTAATGATATGAAATCAGGTCTTTTCTTGAAACAAGCATTCGGCGCTATAATCTTCTTTTCCATCATTTTTATAAGTGCGGGACATGTGGATTACTGGCAGGGTTTAGTCTATCTAAGTATAGGGCTTATCATGTTCATATTAAACTTCACAGCATTCCGACTGGATTCTGATCTGATGAAAGAGCGTTCAAAACCTGGGGCAAATGCAAAAAAATGGGATAAGACGATTTTAGGTTTATCATTTTTCGCAACAATGGGAATGTATGTTATTGGCGGACTCGACTCAGGCCGTTTCTTATGGTCCCCCGATTTTCCAGTAATACTATATGGTCTTGGGATAATTTTTACCATTGTTGGACAACTATTGTTTCTGATTGCGCAAAAACAGAATAAGTTCTTTTCCAGCACAGTTCGAATTCAGAGCGAAAGAGGCCATACAGTTTGTGAGTCTGGTCTGTATAAAGTGGTTCGTCACCCAGCATACCTTGGAAATCTTATTCAATCCGTCGGCTTTCCCTTACTCTTTGGCTCGTTATGGAGCATCATTCCTGCTGGATTATCAATAATCCTTCTTTTTACCAGAACCTATCTTGAAGATCAAACCCTGAAAAATGAATTGAATGGGTATCTTGAATACTCTAAAAAAACCCGTTTTAGACTCATTCCATTTTTATGGTAGCCGCATTTATTTAATCAGCTAATTGGCATGTGATTAATTAGCCACCTTATATTCAAGTTTCTGATTCTATTTTCGTATTCACTGAGGTCATTGCACAAAGTGACGCTGATTCTAAAGCATGCCTTCGTGTCTTAATTGCCCAAATCCCTTTGTGTCTTAGTGTCTTTGTGGCCTAAAAATCCCTTTGTGCCTTCTGTGCCTCCAAAAAAAATTCTCTTTGTGTCTTCCAAATTAAGAAAATGTTAAATTTACACCCAAATTAACAACCCATGTGTATTGCCCGACATATAAAGGAAATTGAAATGCATCTTCCTGCACATGTGCGCCTGATTGCAGTTTCGAAGTTCCAGGCTGTGGAAGCCTTGTTGGAGGCTTATCAGGCAGGGCAACGCGATTTTGGGGAAAACAAAGCGCAGGAGTGTTCCGGCAAAGCGCCTCAGCTACCTGATGATGTCCGCTGGCACTTCATTGGCCATTTGCAAACAAACAAAGTCAAATATATCGCGCCTTTCGTCACGTTGATTCATAGTATTGACAGCCTTAAACTCTTAATTGAAGTAAATAAAGAGGCACAAAAGAATGGTCGTGTAATCGATTGTTTGCTACAGTTTCATATTGCACTTGAAGAAACTAAGTTTGGATTATCGCTGGAAGAAGCAATTGAACTGTTGAATTCAACCGAATACAAAGAGCTGCAGAACATTCGTATCATTGGTGTAATGGGGATGGCAAGTTTTATCGATGATATGAATAAAGTACGCGCTGAATTTGCTCAATTGAAATCTAGTTTCGATTTTCTTAAAAACAACTTTTTTATTGAACATAAGGAGTTTTGTGAACTTTCCATGGGGATGTCGCATGATTATCAAATTGCAATTGAAGAAGGATCAACCATGGTGCGCGTAGGAACTGCAATTTTTGGAGAACGTAATATTCATTGAATATGTTTGTGACCGAACAATATATTATTTACAGCCTATTCGCCATTGCATTAATTCTCAATCTATGGGCAGAAGCACGTGATAATGATATACTAAGATATTACTCGAAACCGCTGCTTATTCCAATGATTGCAGCATTTTATCTGATCATGCAACCAGCGACAGACTGGTTCATAGTGGCAGCATTGTGTTGTGCCCTTGTCGGTGATGTACTCCTTCTCTTCTACTCCAACAATACGTGCTTTCGTATAGGAGCCATCTCCTTTATGTGTGGCCATTTCCTATATGTGATTGCTATAATACAATCGATCGATATCGCAGCGCTTAGTATGAACGAGTTCCTGTGGCCCATCATTCCTGCGTTTCTTCCGGCAGTGATTGCTTTCAGCATTCTTGTAAAGAACTTTGGAAAATTCAAATGGATTGCTGGATTTTATATGTTGGCAGGAACAAGCTTACTATATGCATCATTGCTTAGATTCGGAAATGCTCCAAATTACAAAGTATGGCAAACCATTATAGGTGCAGGATTCTTCCTGCTGTCTGATTTCTTCATAGCATGGTCGCGCTTTAAAAAAGATTTTCGTTATTCCGGTGTGCTTATCATGCTAACCTACGTCATTGCCGAGGTCTGTATTATCCTCGGTTTAATGATCCCGCTTTTATAAAACCTCATTTCCCTTCAACAATACTTTCGCTATTTTTGCCATGGCTTAGCCGATTCAATAATTCGCAGAACAATCATCCATATATAAATACAGCCTGAAGATGAGCACACATTTTACTTTTACAAGCAGCGATAATCAAGTAATTCATGCCTGGCACTGGGCTCCTCAACAAAAGGCTGTAGCATGTGTACAAATTGCACATGGTATGGCTGAGCACGCTCAACGATACGATGATTTTGCTCGCTTTCTCAGCAGTCTTGGTATAGCTGTGTTTGCCAACGATCACCGCGGACATGGCCAGACAGCCGGGAGCCTTGAAAAAAGGGGTTATTTTGCTGAGCATGAAGGGTGGAACCTTGTGGTTGATGATATGCACCAGCTCAACAGTATCATTAAAAAAGAATATACTGATTGTCCGATTATCCTACTGGGACATAGCATGGGCTCATTCCTGTCGCGCAGTTACATTAGCAAATACAGCGATACTATAGCTGCCTGTATACTGTCAGGAACTGCATCTCATTCAAGCTTATTGCTGAATGCTGGACTGGCACTGGCCCACATAAAAAGCTGGTTTATTGGTAAAAGAAAACCCGACCATTTACTCGACAGTATGTCGTTCGGTGCATTTAATAAAAACATTCTACAACCAAAGACAGCTTTCGATTGGCTTAGCCATGATGAAAGCATTGTACAGGCATATATTGCTGATGACTACTGTGGATTTATTTGTACAACCTCATTTTTTATCGACCTGCTTTCTGCACTAAAGGTTATTAATAATTTGAAGAGTATGCAAACCATCCGCAAAGACCTTCCAATTTATTTGTATTCTGGAAAAGAGGATCCTGTGGGCAATTACGGAAAAGGTGTTAGCCTCGCGGCTGAAAAATTTCGAAAGGCAGGACTTAAAAATGTAAGTGTAAAATTATATGAAGGTGGCCGTCACGAGATGCTGAATGAATTAAATAAAAATGAAGTATATCAAGATGTTCTTAATAATATTTTGCTCAATCTTTCACATTAATACAGCATTCATTAAAAAATCAATTAAATGATTAAGGCAATAATCTTCGATTGGGGCGACACTGTAATGCGCGATTTCCCTGAACAAGACGGTCCAATGGCTGAGTGGGAAAAGGTGGAATTAATACCAGGTGTAGAGGGGGTTTTAAAATCGCTTTCGCAGAAATACCTTTGTGTAATCGCTACCAATGCAGGAGTGAGTGATACAGAGAAAATGCGTAAAGCACTGGCAAGGGTTGATGTAGAAAAATATTTTCAACATTTCACCTCGTCGAAAGATTTGGGTGTAGAAAAACCCGACCCTGAGTTTTTCAGGAAAATAGCTTCTTATCTTGGAATGCGCGAGAACGAATGCATACATATTGGAAACCTTTACAACAAAGACATTGTTGGTGCCAAGCAGGCAGGCCTGTTCACAGTGCTTTTTAATGAAAAGAAAATTTCGGGTGTATTTCCAGATGCAGATGCTGTGATTACCACCATGGACACATTACCGGAACAAATAAAATCTATTGAATTGTCATGTCAGTAATTATTGAAATATGCACCGATTCCTTAGGATCGGCGCTGATTGCGGAAGAGTATGGTGCGCATCGTATTGAGCTTTGCGCTGGTCTCGCTGAAGGCGGTTTAACTCCATCACAAGGAACTATACTTTCGGTGGTTAAGGCCTTGAAGATACCAGTAAATGTGTTGATTCGTCCACGACCCGGAAATTTTCACTATAGCGACGATGAGATTTCCAGTATGTTGCACGATATTGAATTTTGCAAGAATGCAGGCGTGGCGGGCATCGTCATTGGTGCACTCAACAAGGATGGCTCTATTGATATAGATACATCCAAAAAATTTCTCAATGCAATACAGCCCTTAGATTCTACCTTTCATCGTGCATTTGATGTTACGCCCGATCCAACGAAGGCAGTGGAGCAAATCACCGAAATGGGCTATAAACGCATACTCACATCCGGACAAATGATGTCAGCCTTTGAAGGGCGTTTCAATATTGCATCATATATTAAAGCAGCGAAGGACAGGATCATAATCATGCCGGGAGCAGGAATCAACGAAAGTAATCTTGCCGAATTATTCAAATGTACACGTGCAAAAGAATATCATATGTCGCTACGGCAATCTTCATCCAAAGAATATTGCCTTGAATCGCTTTCAACAAACTCAACCTTACTCACCATTTCAGGGAAGCGTCTTCAGGAAGTCATTAAAAAAACAGAACTTCTGAAATGAGAAAACGACTTCTAATATTCATCCTTGTTTTAATAGCTTGCTTATCGCAAACTCTTGCTCAGAGCCATATTCAGAATCTTAACAACGAATGGAGCTTTTGTAGTGCAGGCAGCGAAGCATGGAAACCCGCAACTGTTCCTGGTTGCATACATACCGACCTGCTAAAGAACGGAATGATCCCTGATCCTCTGAAAGCAAATAATGAACAGGAGGTTGAATGGGTTGAGCAGAGTGACTGGACCTACCGGACTTTTTTTTCTCCGGATGCAAAACTGATGACTTACCAAAATATCTATTTGTTCTTTGAAGGAGTAGATACCTACGCCGACATTTACTTAAACGGAGTAAAATTGCAGCATTGCGATAATATGTTTCGGAGTTGGACGATTCCATGTAAAAGCCTGCTTCATTATGGTGAGAATAGTCTTGAGGTACATTTCTTTTCGGCAACAAGAATGGCCAAAACCCTTTACCAAAAACTAGCTACCTCCCTGCCCTACGATGAGCGGGTGATGGTGCGTAAAGCACCATACCAATTTGGCTGGGACTGGGGTCCAAAGCAAGTTACCATGGGCATCTGGAAAAATGTAAGCATTGTTGGATGGAATACTCTTCAAATGCAGAATGTTGCTTTTAAGCAATTACACCTTGATTCAGCATCTGCAGATTTGCAATTCAACACACAGCTCAATAGCACATACGAAGGAAAACTAAGTCTGGAACTCTGGAACGACGGCACTTTGGTGAATAGTAAAGAATTCGCAGTTTCCAAAGGTCAATCCTTGCTAAGCCTTCCATATCACCTCGAGAAACCGGAACGTTGGTGGCCCAATGGAATGGGCAATCCGCACCTTTATAATTTCGAGATTAAATGTCGCATTGGTTCAAAGGTTATTGATTCTGTAGCATTAAGAACAGGACTTCGCACGATTGAATTGGTGCAGACTAATGACGATGCCGGACAAAGTTTTCTTTTCCGTGTAAACGGTATTCCTTTATTTATCAAGGGAAGTAACATTATCCCCCCGGATATTTTCCCATCACGCATAAGCGATCAAAACTATGCAGTGCTTGTGAATACTGCAAAGCAGAGTAATATGAACATGCTTCGGATTTGGGGTGGAGGTTTTTATTTGCATGATAAATTTTTCGATTTATGCGATGAATCCGGTATTATGATTTGGCAGGATTTCATGTTTGCCTGTGCAATGTATCCCGGTGATAGTGGCTTTTTGAGTAATGTAAAAGAGGAAGTGAGTCAGCAAATAATCCGCTTGCGCAATCACGCAAGTCTTGCGCTCTGGTGCGGAAATAATGAAATTGATGAAGGTTGGAATAATTGGGGAATGCAAAAACAATTTGGCTATTCTGCGACCGATTCGGTGCGAATTGCCAACGATTACCAACAACTATTTCTTAAGCTCATTCCTGAAGTTCTGCACACCCTCGATCCAGAGCGGCCCTATCATCCATCATCTCCGCTCAACGGATGGGGAAGAAAAGAAAGTATGACTCATGGAGACTCGCACTATTGGGGCATATGGTGGGGCGATGAAGCTTTTGAAGTTTACAATAAGAAAGTGCCGCGCTTTATGAGCGAATATGGCTTTCAGGGCTTTCCAGATAGTGTGACGATTGAAGCCTTTGGGATAAGCGGCGATTCAATCTGGAATTCTCCCGCATTGAAGAATCATGAAAAACATCCTCGTGGCTTTGAACTTATTAGTCACGCAATGCAGCGTAATTACAAAGAACCAACTGACTTTTGGGAGTACGCGCGATTAAGCCAAACCTTACAGGCTGATGCTATGCGTATCGCCATTGAAGCACAACGCAGAGCAAAACCCTATTGTATGGGAACATTATACTGGCAGCTTAACGATTGCTGGCCGGTTATCTCATGGTCAACCAGCGATTATTATGGACGATGGAAACCCGCCCAATATCTGGTAAAGCAACTTTACCAACCATGCATTTTGTCGTTTGTACAAAAGAACGACAGCCTTGCACTGTATGGGATTTCTGACAGTCTCTCCAGCATCGATGCGACACTCAACATTTTGGTGAGCTCAAACCTTGGAAAAATTCTGTGGTCGCAAAGCACTCAGATTCGTTTACCAGCAAGCAGTTCAATGGTTCTCACTACGCTTTCGCTGAAAAAGCTGCAATCAAGTTACGATAGTACAAGTACGTTTATTTATGCTTCCATTAGCAATAGCGAAAAAATCATTGCATCAAACAAGTACTTTTTCTGCCGGCCAGGAAATTACAAACAACCATTAGCCCGGATTTACATAAAAGAAAATCCAATGATTGGCAATCGACGAAACTTTATCCTTAGCACCGATATTCCAGTATTCAATTTGTGGATCGATTGCAACAAAGATGAACTTCTCTTCAATGAAAATTATTTAGACCTTATGCCATGGGCTAACCGCAGCATTTTTTCCACCTCCATTACCTCTCCGTCTGCCGCGCTAAATCTGCATTATCTAAATCAGCCACGCTAAATTTGCCTAAATTAATATTGGATGGCAAATGAACTGAACTATTTTACAAAAGTTCACTAACATTGATTTAGGCTACTAAACAAAATATATTTATATAATTGTTTTGCAAGTTTTTAATGAATTTATAAATATACACATTTTTATATATTGAAATTCTATCAATATATAAATGTAGGAAAAATATTTTTCACAGGATGATGTATTGAAAAAAAAATTTGTATTATTGCAACTGTGATTCTACACAAAAATCACAAGTAGCCTGTTTTCAATGTTTTAACATAACTAAACCGATTTAGCCTGTGAAAAAAGTCGCTTTATCTGATATCGCCGAAGAATGCAAAGTGAGTAAAACCCTTGTGTCGATGGTATTGAACGGCCGCGGGGATGCATACGGCATTAGCAAAGAAACACAGATGCGGGTATTTCAGGCCGCTGAAAAGTTCAATTACAAACCAAATCAGATTGCCCGTGGATTGAGGCTTGGAAAGTCGAACACCATCGGATTAATCGTTTCTGATATTTCCAATCCCTTTTACGCCAAAATTGCCAGAGGCGTTGAAGATTATGCCAGCAAATCGGGCTACAATCTAATCATATGCAGTTCCGATGAAAATGTTGAAAAAGAAATTGCACTGTTGCGCATGCTTAAAGAGCGTCAGGTAGATGGTTTACTTATTTCAACTACATTTTCAAGCTCTAAAGAGATTATGTCGCTCATGCGCGAAAGTCTGCCTTTCGTGCTCATCGATCGTTTTTTCCCGCATACCGAAACCAATTACGTTATTATTGATAATTATAAAGGTGGTTTCACTGCAACCGAACACCTTATAAAAATGGGTCATACGCGCATTGCTCATATGACCATCACACCAAATCACCTAACTTCACTTAAAGAACGTAAACGTGGATATATCGATGCATTGAAAAAGCATGATATTCGTATTAATAAGAAGTTTATATGTCAGATTCCTTACGGTGACATTAAAAAGAATGTGTATCGGGAATTACGCTCTTTACTCGCATCACCAAATAATGTTCAGGCTATATTTATTGCAAATAACAATATCACCACTGCCTTTCTCGAATGTGTTAATGAAATGAAGCTTCGCATCCCTCATGAGATTGCGCTTGTTAGTTTCGATGACATCGCCCTGTTCAAAGTATTTTATCCGCAAATTACCGCGGTGGCGCAGCCTATCGATGACATCTGCAAAAACTCAGTGAAAGCATTGTTGGACGAGATAAAGAACAAAGGTACAGAAAGCCCAAAAGTCAAGATTGTTCTTGAGCCGGAGCTTATTATCCGCGAATCCTGCGGATATATGTACCGCAAAGGCTAACTTTATGAACCGATTAGTACCGCTAAAACTACTTGTGTTGCTTGCGCTGATGATGCCGATGATCGCACAAGCCCAACTTACAAACTTTGTAAATCCTTTCATTGGTACTGGTGGTCATGGCCATACCTACCCCGGCGCTTGTCTGCCTTTCGGAATGGTACAGTTGAGTCCCGATACCCGACTCGATGGCTGGGATGGATGCTCAGCCTATCACTTTAGCGATGATACCATTTATGGTTTTAGTCATACGCATCTTAGCGGGACAGGCTGTTCCGATTATGGTGATATACTGATTATGCCAGTCGAAAAAAAAATTGACTTAAAAAATTATTCGTGGAAATCCAGCTTCACTCACGAAAGTGAAATCGCGCACCCTGGCTATTATTCGGTTTTTCTCAAAGATCGTGGAATACGAGCGGAACTTACAGCCACAGCGCGAAGCGGTTTTCACAGATATACTTATTCGCAAAATCTTACTGCCGGCGCAGTAATCGACCTCAAGCACCGCGATGAAGTCATTGAATCATGGATCAAACAGGTGAACGACAGCACCATCGTTGGATATCGTCGTTCTAAAGCCTGGGCCACCGACCAGCGTGTTTATTTTGCAATTGTTTTTTCAGCAAAAATTCGCGAAATGCTTATCAGTAAAGATAATGCTGAAGCTCTTCCGTTAAAAACAGCGAATGGAAAAAACATTAAGGCCTTGATTAGTTTTAACCCTTTACCATCAAGTAAATTGTTGGTGAAAGTTGGATTGTCTGCCGTCAGTACCGACAATGCCTTGCTCAATCTCAATACCGAGAATCCCGGAAATAATTTTGACGCAGTCGCACAAAAAGCGGATCAAACCTGGGAAAGAGAATTATCAAAAGTGGTAATCAGCGATACCTCAGAAACCAACAAAACGATCTTTTATACCTCTTTATATCATGCCTTCCTTCAACCAAATTTATATAGTGATGTAAATGGTGATTATCTGGGAAGAGATATGAAAGTGCATAAAACCAGCGGATATGATTATTATACTGTGTTCTCACTCTGGGATACATACCGCGCTGCACATCCCTTGTACACACTTATCCAGCAAAAACGAACCTCCGATTTCATCAACACTTTTATCTCCCAATATGAGCAGGGAAAATTACTTCCAGTATGGGAACTTAGCTCCAATGAAACCTTTTGCATGATTGGATATCACTCAGTATCGGTGATTGCTGATGCTTATAATAAAGGCATCACCGGCTTCGACGCCAACAAAGCGCTCGAAGCAATGAAGCATAGCGCAGAAGAAGATCATCTTGGATTGGACAAATATAAAAAACAAGGATATATTTCTTCTGATGACGTATCTGAATCAGTCAGCAAAACACTGGAATATGCATACGACGATTGGTGTATTGCCCAAATGGCGCAGCTTCTGGGAAAGTACAGCGATTATTCCACCTACATCCAACGGGCGCAATCATATAAAAGTCTGTTTGACCCATCTACAGGATTCATGCGCGCACGCAGTAACGGCGGCTGGTTTGAACCCTTTTCGCCGAACGAAGTCAATAATAATTATACTGAAGCCAATGCATGGCAGTATAGTTTTTATGTCCCGCAGGATATTCAGGGATGGTGCACTTTACTAGGCGGTCAGGAAAAATTGGCAGCCTTGCTTGACCGATTGTTTTCAGTTTCATCCACAACCACCGGACGCGATCAGGCAGATATCACGGGTCTTATCGGACAATACGCTCAAGGCAATGAACCCAGTCATCATATGGCCTATTTATATAATTATGCCGGTCAACCCTGGAAAACACAAGAAATTATTCATCGCCTGCAAAAAGAGATGTACCTCAATGCACCAGATGGCCTGTGTGGAAATGAGGATTGCGGACAGATGTCGTCATGGTATATTTTAAGCAGCATGGGCTTCTACCCTGTTACGCCCGGATCAGAGGATTATATGGTTGGAACACCATTATTTGATAAGGCTGTCCTGAAACTCGAAAATGGGAAGGAGTTCATTATTGAGGCCGAGAATAAATCGAGTAATAATTTCTACATCCAGTCTGCAAACCTGAACGGCGTCGATTTCAATCGTTGTTATCTGAAACATTCGGAGATAATGAATGGAGGAACCTTGCATTTTGTAATGGGTGCAATACCCAATAAATCCTGGGGTCTGATGAATATTGAATCCTTTCCATCAGCTATTAAAGATCAACTGATTTGTCCACCTCCCTATGTAGTTGAGGGAGCATACGTATTCAACGATTCTACCATTCTTCAGATGGCAGACCTTGATCCGCAAGCAACGATACATTATACATTGGATGGAAAAACACCTGATGAAACATCAACTGTTTACAAAGAGCCAATCACGATTAAATCGAACACTCTGCTGCAAATGTTTGCCAGCCGCCCTTCTTACGTGCCAAGTAAAGTGGTGAGTGCTCAGTATAAAAAAATTGATGAGCACCGCAGTATACAAATTACTTATCCGTATGCACCGCAATACGCCGCTGGTGGAAACAATGCCCTAATCGATTGCTTGTTTGGACACAGTGATTTCAGAACCGGAAGATGGCAAGGCTACGAAGGCGTTGACCTCAATGTTGTTGTAGATTTGGGAAGTCTGAAAACGGTGAGTAGTATTTCGATCAACTTTTTACAAGACATGAGATCGTGGATCTTTATGCCGCTGATGGTCGAATTCGAGATATCATCCGATGGCCAGACTTTTAATCGTGTAGGGTCAATAAAAACAACTACTCCAGCTGGAAAGCTGGAACCAACAATCGAAGTTTTCCGTCAAAAAATAAAACCAACACAGGCAAGATACATTCGAATTATTGCACGTAATATGGGTACCTGTCCCGACTGGCATCCCGGCGCAGGAGGAAAGAGCTGGGTGTTTGCTGATGAAATTACTATTGAATAACGTTCTATGATTCCTTATAAAAACATACGCTTATTTATTGCATTGTTCCTGATAAGTATGTTGGGAAACACCGCTATTGCTCAATTTTCCATCATTCCGATTCCTGCCAGCATACGTGCAGGTTCAGGGAATTTTACACTGAATAAGGATACTCGTATCTATTACTCGAATCAGCAAGGTTTTCAGGAAGAAGCAGCTTATCTTCAACAAATCCTTACTAAAGCTACGGGATTTTCGCTACCAGTTATCCTATGGGATGGCAAAGAGAACCTACCGAATTGCATACTACTCTTGAATAATTTGCCGGGCACTGATACATTGGGTACCGAGGGTTATTATCTCAATGTTACGACAAACAACGTTGTAATATGTGCTGCAGAAACTGCAGGTATTTTTTATGGTGGTCAGAGCCTGCGCCAATTGCTTCCTCCAGCCATTGAAGATAGTAACGTCAGAACTGATGTTCTTTGGACCATACCTGCGGTCAACATCACCGATAAGCCTGCTTTTCCCTGGCGTGGAATGTTGCTCGATTGCTGCAGACATTTCATGAGTAAGGATTTCATAATGCGTTACATCGATTTGTTGGCGTATTACAAAATGAATCACTTTCACTGGCATCTCACCGAAGATCAGGGATGGCGCATAGAAATAAAAAAATATCCAAAGCTGACGCAAATCGGCGCTTGGCGCAAAGAGGCCGATGGCACTACCTATGGAGGATTTTACACTCAGGAAGAAATCAAGGAAGTTGTTGCCTATGCAGCAAGTCGGCATATTGAAGTGATTCCAGAGATTGAATTACCAGGACATAGTGTTGCAGCGCTGGCCTCCTACCCAAATCTGAGTTGTACCGGTGGACCCTTCAAAGTTGAGCGCCGCTGGGGTGTATTCAAAGATATTTATTGTGCCGGCAACGACAGCACTTTTGCTTTCCTTGAAAATGTTTTGAACGAAGTAATCACATTATTTCCTTCTACATATATACATATTGGTGGCGACGAAGCTCCGCATTTCCGTTGGGAGAATTGTAAGAAGTGTCAGGACAGAATGAAAAAGAATGGCTTAAAAAGCAGTGCAGAACTGCAGAGCTATTTCATCAAGCGCATCGCGACTTATTTAAAGAGTAAAAACCGACAGATTATTGGTTGGGATGAGATACTTGATGGTGGCTTGGCTGCAGGGGCTACAGTTCAATCCTGGCGCGGTTACGAAGGCGCAATGGCGGCTGCACGCAGCGGGAACTATGCGATAGTTTCACCCACCAGTCATGCCTATTTCGATTATCCCATCGGTTTACTCACCCTTGAAAAGGTATATGAATTCGATCCCGTCCCCGAAGGCCTAGAACCCCTATACCGCAAATATATTCTTGGTGGAGAATGTAATATGTGGACTGAATTTGCACCACAGGAACTAATCGACAACAAGATGTTTCCACGAATGCTCGCAATGGCAGAAGTATTATGGAGCGATCCCGTAAACCGCGACAAAGATGCATTTCTTCAAAGAGTCAGTAAGGCCTATCCCCGCCTCGATTTGCTTGGTGTTAAATATGGAAACGAACGTCAGGCCGTTACCTTCAGCAATGGTTACAATGACACTGAAAAAGCATTTTTAGTTTCCTTGATACCAGGGCAAAAAGACAATCAGATTTTATATACTACCGACGGCACTGATCCTTCACTAAAATCGACCGTGTATCAGGGACCATTTCTACTTAGAAACTCAGGAACTGTGAAAGCCAGACTGAGTCGCAGTTACGGACTTGATCCCGAAATCTTCTCACGCACTTTTTACAAACACAGTGGAATAGGATTACAGTTAAAATATACCGAACCCTACAGCAACAACTACACTGGCGGTGGCCCCAACGCTTTATTAGACGGCGTACGTGGAAGTACAAGTTATAAAGATGGCTTATGGCAAGGCTTTCATCGAATTGACATGGAAGCGACCATTTGGTTGGGCGATAAAAAAAACATCAATAAAATTACGGTTGGCTTTCTGCAAAATATTCCATCATGGATATTTTTTCCAGAGTATGTTGAATTAAGCGTTTCAGAAAACGGTAAGGATTTCACCTCGGTATCACAAATTTCGAAGGTTGATCTGCCACAGGATGATGTTGCCCGGACGCAGGATTTTATTTTTTCGAATTTTAATAAACTTGAAACTCGCTATATCAGAATAAAGGCTAAGAATATTGGTTACTGTCCCGACTGGCACGATGGTGCTGGTGGTGAAGCGTGGATTTTTGTTGATGAGATTATTATTGAATAACTACCAAAACTAATGATATGACAGAAGTTGTGCTGGGTATTGATATTGGTGGAACCAATACGAAATACGGATTTGTGGATAAGAAGGGAACTATTTTTCATCAGGAAAGTATTGATACCCGTACATTTGCAACATATAAAGATCTCGCCATTGCATTGCATGAGCGCGCTGAAACCTTGCTTTCGCAAGAACATGAAAATCTTACCCTAGTAGGTATAGGCATTGGTGCACCCAATGGAAATTTCTACAATGGGACGATTGAATTTGCTCCAAATCTTTCGTGGAAAGGAATAATCCCTATTGCATCAATAAGCATAGAAACCTTTAATGTTCCTTCTTACTTAACTAATGATGCCAACGCTGCAGCTATCGGAGAAATGATCTATGGCGGGGCACGCGGAATGAAGGATTTTGTGGTGATTACTCTTGGAACAGGCGTAGGAAGCGGCTTTGTTGTAAATGGAAAACTCATGTACGGTCACGATGGCTTTGCTGGAGAATTCGGACATATTACCGCATTTCCCAATGGAAGGCTTTGCGGATGTGGTCGCCATGGCTGCCTTGAGACCTATGCCTCTGCAACCGGGATTTGCCTGACTGTTCGTGAACTCATGAAAGATCCTTTATATGAGGATTCACCCTTACAAAGCAATCCAGAGAATTTCACTGCATTGGATGTGACCGAAGCTGGACTAAAAGGAGATGCTCTGGCCCTTAAGGCTTTTGACAATGTTGCTCAAGTCTTGGGCGCCAATCTGGCCAACGTCGTGGCCATTACCAGTCCCGAAGCAGTGTTCATGTTTGGTGGTCTTGCACAGGCAGGCGACATACTTCTTGTCCCAATAAAAAAATACATGGAAGATAATCTGTTGAAGATTTTCCAGAATAAAGTAAAAATCCTTCCTTCACTACTAAGTGGTTCCAATGCTGCCATTTTAGGTGCGGCTGCATTGGCATGGAAAGAACTTTAGGTAGTGGCTGTCCATAAAGTCCGTCTGCCACCTTGTCCTCGTGTTGGTGAGCAGTCGATTACGCGCTTACTTTGAAATACAGAAAAAGTTGCAACAGATTAGTTTCAACATTTGCTATAAACTACTGTATTTCTGTGTTTTTCATATTATAGTGATTAGCCTTTAGGATTATTCACATTGAACTTCCCCTGACTCAAAAATTTTCATATTTTTGCAGGTTCATTGTATGCTTCTCCATGAAAATTTCAACTAATTGATATTTAATATATTAATATTTTCTGAAGCATCATTACCAGTGCAGATTCTTAATCAAGAGGCGAATAACGAATTATGGGTAAAGTAATCGCAATAGCAAACCAAAAGGGCGGAGTTGGAAAGACAACCACTGCCATTAATCTGGCGGCAAGCCTTGCCGTACTGGAATACAAAACACTGCTTATTGATGCAGATCCACAGGCCAATGCAACCTCAGGAGTTGGTTTCGATCCGAAAGAGATCAAAAGCAGCATCTACGAATGCATGATTGGCAACACTGAACCTGTTGATATTATTTTGAAGACACAAACTCCAAATCTGGAGTTACTTCCTGCACATATCGATTTAGTAGGTGCTGAAATCGAAATGATCAGTGTTCCTAATCGCGAACACGTGATGCGTACTGTAATTGATAAAATCCGTGGAGATTACGATTTTATTATTATTGACTGCTCACCATCTCTCGGCCTTATAGTGCTAAACGCATTAGTAGCAGCCAATTCTGTGATAGTCCCTGTACAGTGCGAATATTTTGCTTTGGAAGGTCTTGGCAAATTGCTGAATACCATAAAAATTATTCAGACACATCTTAACCCCGACCTTGATATTGAAGGCATTCTGCTCACCATGTATGATCAGCGTTTGAGATTATCGAACCAGGTAGTTGAAGAAGTAAAAACGCATTTTCAGGAAATGGTTTTCGATACCATCATTCAGCGCAACACCAAACTTGGAGAAGCTCCGAGTTTTGGCGAGAGTATTATCATGTTCGACGCAGAAAGCAAGGGCGCAGTGAATTATCTTAACCTCGCCCGAGAATTACTCATGAAAAACAATATCCAATCTAATAAGTCCTAAAGAGGAAAAACCATGAATGCAAACAAGAAAAAAGCCCTGGGACGTGGTCTCGGCGCATTGCTGACCAATCCTGAAACAGACGTTACCAGCAAGAATGACTTGTATGGGAAATTTGTCGTTGGGGCCATTTCTACCATTCCCATTAATCAAATTGAAGCGAATCCTTTTCAACCCAGAAATAAATTCGAAGAAGAGGCATTAAAAGAATTATCGGAATCTATAGAAAAACAAGGGATCATCACCCCTTTGACTGTTCGCAAACTTGGTTACGATAAATACCAATTGATTACCGGTGAACGTCGCCTTAGAGCGGCAGGTATGGCAGGACTCACCGAAGTTCCTGCATACATACGCGTTGCAAGCGACCAACAAATGCTTGAGATGGCTATTGTTGAGAATCTTCAGCGCGCCGACCTTAATGCAATGGAAGTTGCTATTGGTTTTCAGCGCCTCATCGAAGATTGCAAACTGACTCAAGAGCAATTAGCTCAGCAAATGGGAAAGAACCGCACCACGGTAACCAATTTTCTACGTCTGCTGAAACTTCCTGCTGCCATTCAGATTGCACTTCAGGATAACCGTATCACGATGGGTCATGCCCGTGCACTCATCAATGTTGAAGACCCCGAGGTACAACTTGAGTTGTTCAAACAAATGCTCGATAAGGAACTTTCTGTTCGTGAGACAGAGCAAATGGTTCGTGAAACAGCAACCACAAAATCCAAAGGAACTAAAAGTAGTCCCAAAGGAAATGTGTTGCCCGAACGATTCCAGCATATCAGCGAAAAGCTTAAACAACGCTTATCACCATCAGTAGAACTCAAGATTCAAAATAAAGGTAAAGGTAGTATCGTTATCCCCTTCCGATCAGAACAGGAGTTACAGGATATCCTGCAGAAACTAGGCTGAGAAAATGGGTCACTTTTCGAATTATAGAATCTGTAAATCATTCATAGCAGGCTTAGCTTTGGCCTGCTTCTTTTTAATTCCCGGTCAGCTGCTTGCGCAGAATGAGGCCGACAGCGTTGCTAAAGACAGCATCCCTGTTGTGCATATGCCTTCAGGTAAAGGAAAAGGTAATGACACAACAAAGGTTCAACAAACCACTGTTCGCGTAAAGCCCGAAAAACCTGAGGAACCAAAGATCGTCGCTAAAACCGACAAGGAACCAAAACTTAAAACGGGCTTCGATACAACGAGTATACGTCTGCACAATCCGAAAAAAGCTGCATGGATGTCCGCAGCACTGCCGGGTTTGGGACAAATCTACAATAAAAAATACTGGAAGATTCCGGTGGTCTACGTAGGACTGGGTGTTTGCGGATATTTCGCATGGACAGAAACTGTGAAGTATCGTAAGTATAAAGAAACCTATCGTTACCGATTAAAAGTAGATCTCACAGCCACCGACTGGTTTCCAAACGAAACGGACAATACAATAAAGGAGATGAAAGAATATCATCACCGTAATGTGGAGATATCCTACATTGCTGCCAGTTTGGTTTATTTACTGAATATAGTAGATGCCACTGTTGACGCGCATTTATATGGTTTCGATGTGTCGGATGATCTGAGTATGCAGTTTGTTCCTGACCTGCAAACACCGATTGCTCCGGTAACCAGTTTTTCAGCCTCGGGAGTCACATTAAAATTAAAATTCTAAACCCTAACAATAAACTCATGGAAACACCTAAAGAAGAACAAGGCCTGCTTGGAATTATCATGAACCTGATTGGTTTTGCAAAAAAGTACTTCGTGATACTCTTGGTATTTCTGGCCATTGGGATTTTTTACGGCATACGCTCCTATTACCAGCAACAGTCAAGTTCGAAAGTGAAATTGGTAATGAATACCAGTTTTATTGATAATGACGTCATTTCCAAATTTGTAAACGCTCTGCAGCTGTATATTGAAAACGGGGATTACCAAGGCCTCGCTACAAAATTAAACAGCCCGATTGATAACATTTCGGGCCTTTCGCACATTTCTGCTGATACCACTAAGGCCAAACTTAACGCCATTCGTATTGATTACACATTAAGCGATCCTAAAAAAATTGACAGTATTAATAAAGGATTACTGTCCTACCTAAACAACAATGAATACGTCCACAATACGATTGCACTGAAAGTTGAACAACGACAGATTAGCATCAGTCGCAACAAGCAGCGACTGCATTTGCTCGATAGCTTGTACGAAAAAAATCTTGGCAATCCTGCGCAAATAGCTGAAATTGGCGAAGAGAGCCGCATACTGCTCGAAGAAATTCAACAAGCGGAATACGAAAATCTGGCGTATCGTAACATTTATATTCTGGAACAAAATGCGGCAGTAATTCCGATTCGTCCTTTACGGAATTCTTTAATCATGAATATTATTGCCTATCTATTTGTAGGATTAGCGCTGTCGGCCATTGTAGAGGTCATATGGCTGTACGTAAAAAGAGAAAAACAGAAGAAACAAAAGGCAGCCTGATTACAAATGCTTACCAAATAATTCACGTACTGCATCCAGCGTTTCCTGCTTTTTGCAAAATGCAAATCGTACCGTTTTAGTCACAATTCCTTTTTGCGCATAAAAAGAAAAACCGGGAACCGTTGCTACACGCGTCTTCTCAATTAATTTGCGACTAAAATCGAAATCGTCAGTCGCTCTAAATTTATTGAATAATTCAGCAACATCAGTAATTACATAATAAGAACCTCTGGGAACTATCGGGTTAAAACCGGCTGATGTCAAGGTCTCCAGAATATGTGCACGAGAAGCTGAATATTTTTCACGTAACTCCTTATAATACGATGCATCAGAACCCAGCGCAAAAGCTGTTGCATGCTGCAATGGCGTTGGTGCACCTACTGTAAAAAAATCATGAACCTTGCGAATACGCGCAGTCATTGCCGGTGAAGCAATCGCCCAACCTACACGCCATCCTGTCACTGAATAGGTTTTAGACGCTGAGTTAATCGTTACAGTACGATCCTCCATACCCGGCAAAGAAGCAAGCGAAATATGCTTCAAATCATCATACAAAATATGTTCATATATCTCGTCAGTCAAAGCATACACATCCCATTTGATGCATAAAGCAGCGATGGCTTTCATATCCTCCATTGAGAACACTTTGCCTGTCGGATTATTAGGAGTATTGATAATTATTGCCTTGGTCTTATTATTAAAGGCTGCAGCCAATTCATCATAATCAATATGCCAATCGGGCGCATGCAGGCTAACGAAGCGGGGTGTAGCGCCAGACAATATAGTGTCGGGACCATAATTCTCATAGAAAGGCTGGAAGATTACCACTTCATCACCGGGATTAATGAGTGCCTTTAAGGTAGCAATCATTGCCTCGGTTGCACCGCAGGTCACGGTGATGCCATTCTCTGGATTAACCTTGATATTATTGAACCAAGCCACTTTTTTACTAATTGCATCGCGCAATTCCGGTTCTCCAAAAGTGACGGGATATTGATTTTGATTTGACTGTATCGCGCGAATAGCGGCCTCTTTGATAGCTTCGGGGCTATCGAAATCCGGAAAACCCTGCGATAAATTCAATCCCCCCATGGAATCGCTCACGCGTGTCATTTCCCGAATCACCGATTCGGTAAAGGTCTCTGTTATGTGGGATAAGGGCTTCATTGGTTTTTCTATGTTGTTAATTGGTTAAATAGTCAAGAAGTTTTTTGGAAACGTAGATTATGGCAACTTAGCAACAGCCCAGATTCTGCGTTATATCAGCAAACCAAACGTATTAATTTGCATCAGTCGGACTAACCTTTATGATTGCCTTGCTGCGAAATCCTGTTAACACCCATTGATTTATTACCACTAGCGTCCGTAAAACTTCCTTACGACGGCGATTACATAATCAATTTCTTCTTCATCAATTTCTACATTCATTGGCAATGAACAGACTTCTCGGCTCAATGCTTCGGTTTCAGGGAAACCACGATCAACAAGATTTAAAGCTTTGTGTTTATAATAAGGTTTGCGAAATTGCGTGAGAACCTCTACCCCATTGGCCTTGAGGAAATCAGAAAACTCGCTTCCTTGTTTGGAACGTAATGTATAATTTTGATATACGTGATCAAATCCTTCGCGTTGATAATGCGGCAATAGCAGATCCGGTAAGTCTTTCAGCGCTTCATGATATTTATTTGCAATGTATTTGCGACGCAAAATCCATTCGGGCATGTATCGAAGTTTGATGTCCAGAAAAGCCGCTTGCAGATTGTCGAGCAAACAGGTGAAGCCATGACCATGGTATTCGCCGGTTTCACGATCCTCACCGTTAAAGCGCATTCTGCGTGCATAGGCTGCCACTTCTTCGCTATTGGTGGTAATAGCCCCACCATCGCCATAGCCACCCAATATCTTAAACGGGTAGAAGCTGAAACAGCCTGTCAATCCCCAAGATCCAGCGCCTTTGCCATTAATGGTAGAGCCTAAACTCTGGCATGCATCCTCGATAACTGCCAGTTTGTGCGCAGCAGCAATTTCCATAACCCTTGGCATATCTGCCATCCAGCCACTGAGGTGAACAGGCATAATAGCTTTAGTCCGCGGAGTAATGACTTCTTCAATTTTATTGACATCGATATTAAAATCAGGAGCAACATCTACCAATACCGGAGTAGCACCAACATTAACGATGGCAGAACAACTGGCAACAAAGGTATGGGCGGGAACGATGACCTCGTCGCCCTGACCAACACCTGCTGCACGTAATGATAAATGCAAAGCATCATAACCACTATTGGTACCTACTGCATACTTGGTTCCTGCAAACTTTGCAAGATTTTCTTCGAAAGATTTCAATTGTTGACGGTCGATAAGATCGCCTTTTGACATTACTTCAAAATAAGCTGCATCCAACTCTTCTTTAATCATGCGGTAGAGCTTGGCAGGCTCTACAAACCTCACTTTTCGCTGTTCCATGGGCATAAATTATAAAATGGATTTTATAGTGTTAATGATTGTTTCGTGTGTAGGATAATAGATTCCTTCGAGACTACCTGATGCAGGCGCCGGACAATCGGGCAGACATACCCTTTGTATCGGAGCTTTCAAACTACTGAATGCCTTTTCGCACACCATAGCAGAAATCTCAGCTGCCAGACTGCCAGTTTTCCACGATCCATCGGCAATTACAAGCTTTCCAGTTTTTTTAACCGAGTTCAGTATGATATCCTCGTCTAAAGGTTTTATGGTACGTAAATCAATAAAGTCGACAGCAACACCCTGCTTCTTTAATTCTTCTACAGCTTTGGCAGATTCTAATGCCATATAAGAAAATGAAACTAATGTTATATCTTTACCTTCGTTACGAAGTATGCCCTTTCCAATGGGCACTTCGTACATTTCTTCAGGTACTTCGTCCTGAATACGGTATAGCCAACGATCGTCGATAAACACGACAGGATTTTCGTCTTTAATAGCTGAAATAAGTAAACCCTTAGCATCATAAGGAGTTGAAGGTGTCACCACTTTCAATCCCGGGATATGAGCAAATATTGAATGTAATGCTTGCGAATGCTGCGCTGCCTGCTCGCCACCACGATTGACGATAAGCCAAAAAACAACGGGAACACTTGATTTTCCGCCGTTCATATAATGCCAGTTAGCCGCCTGATTGATAATCGGATCAAAAGCATACAATACAAAATCAACACGAGGGTGCACCACAATGGCCTTCATTCCTGCAATAGCGGCCCCCACAGCGGCACCCGTCATTGCATTCTCCGAAACGGGAGTGTCGATAACGCGCTCTTCACCAAAGGCATCCACCAATCCTGTGCATGTATTACCAACGTACCAGGGACTTTTCACTCCTTGTCCAATCAAAAAAACTGAAGGGTCGCTTTGCATCATTTGATGCAAGGCTTCGTTGATGGCCAGACCAAAATTTAATTTTCTACTATTTGAAGACATAATGGCAAAGCTCCTCTGGTTTAGGTTTGTCACTAGAATCGGAATATTGATGCGCCTCAAGAACCTCGATGCGCACCGCTTCCCGTATATTTTCCTTTTCCTCATTACTCATCATTCCATCTGCCATCAGCTTCTGCTCGAGCAGCAATATTGGATCGCGTTTAAGCCAGGATGCAATCTCAGATTTGGGTCGAATATCGGTGTGACTGCCCTGAACGTTATCATCGGGACCCACATGTCCGCGAAAGCGGTACGTAAGGAATTCCATAAAAACAGGACCTTTCCCGCTGCGACACCATTCGATGGCTTCCTGTGCTTTTTGATATACTTCCAGTACATCATTACCATCCAAGCGATAAGAACGAATACCAAAAGGCTCAGCAATCTTATGAATATCGGAATTGGTGCGGATCTCGCTTATAGGCAAATGCGTAGAATATAAATTGTTCTCGCATGCAAAAATGATCGGTAATTTTTTTAGTGCAGCAAAATTCATCGACTCATACAAAACTCCTTCCCCTGTAGCGCCATCACCGAAAAAGCTCACGGTAACGCCTCCATCCTTGCGGATTGAAGATGCAAGTGCAGAACCCAAAGCCAATGAAATGGTGCCGGAAACTATAGGCACAATGCCAAGAACCCCATGTTCCGGGGCAATCAGGTGCATGGAACCGCCTCTACCGCCCGAACATCCGGTGGACTTTCCGTAAATCTCGGCCACCATCGCTTTCATCGAACCGCCTTTGGCAAGATAATGACCATGCGAGCGATGATTACCAAATACATGATCGGTAGACTTTAACGCAGTGCAAATCCCGGTGGCAATTGCCTCTTCCCCTGAAGTCAAATGGCAAGGGGTTTTAATTTCACCTTTCAGTATAGGCTCGACCAGACTTTCTTCGCAGCTACGTATGCGAAGCATCATGGTATAGAGTCCATGAAGGAATTCCTTGGAATAACTCATTAAATGGGAGTAAATTAGTTATGAATATCCTACTTCAATACAGCACGCAAAGTTAGGATAATTATTTTTATGTCAATGGCAAAAGATTGTTCCCTGACATATTTCAATTGCAAACGCTTTTTTTCCGGCCAAATCAGCTCCATATAAGCTTTATCGGGATCCTCTGCACCTTCGAGTATTTTCGCTTCATCAGAATTCCAGATTGAGGCAAAGTCGGTAATGCCGGGCTTTACACTTAATATCGGAAGCTCTTCCGGAGTGAACATATCGGTGAATTGTTTCACATCAGGACGAGGACCAACAATACTCATATTTCCTATAAATACATTTATGAACTGTGGAATTTCGTCAAGCTTGGTCTTTCTCAGGAAGCGACCCATAGGTGTTATGCGTGCGTCTGTTTTTGTGGTTGATGATGGACCGATTTTATCTGCATTCACAACCATAGAGCGAAATTTGTACATACGGAATACTTTTCCTCCCTTTCCTACACGGGGTGCTTTATAGAAGACCGGACCCCAATCGTAAAACTTTATTGCCAAGGCGACAATCAATAAAAAGGGCGAAAGGAATAACAATACATGAAAACTGAACAACAGATCAAATATGCGCTTCATCACTTATCTCGTTTTGGTTTTGCAAAGATAACATTTATGATTCCAACAAAAGAACCCAAACCATAAGTGCTATGCAACAGGAAAAACAAGAAAGGCATTAGAAGAATATTTATCGGATGCTTAGATAGAAATTTAACGGAAGCAGCCGTTGCAACCAGAAAGTAGAATGCCATGCAGCCTAAAAAAAGATATAATAATATTGGAGATAAAAAACTCAAACCAATACCTACCAAGAGTCCAGTAAAAAAGAATAATGGAATCAGATGACGGAAACGAACTGGTAAATAATTTAGAAAGCGCAAGGGATAGAGTGACCAATATCCGTTACGAAAATTATTGCGAATAAATTTCTTAAAATCTGTACGTGTGTAATAGTGAGCTTTTGCGGAGGGAGTAAGGATTATTTTTCCATTTGCTTTTTTAAGCCGTGTATTAAAATCCATATCGGAAGTACTTACCAGATTTTCGTTGAAACCCCCAATAGTTTCGAACACACTTCGCTTATAACAGCCACCAAACACGGTATCCACTTCCGTTTCAACATCACTTCCTGTGCGGAAGGTACTATTTCCCACACCAAACGGACTCGACAGCACATAGGTAATAGCCTTCCCCATTAGGCTGCGGTTAAGACCTTCGGTAATCAATACACCACCAGTATTCTCGGCATTTGTGCGCAATGCGGTTTCAATCGTTGCAGAAACATAGGAACGATCGTAGGTCGCATGTGCTCCAACAATCATGATATAATCGCCTTTGGAATGCTGAACGCCAAGATTTACGGCACAGGGAAAAATTCTTTTGGGATTCGAAATAATATGTAGCGGTACACTTGAATGGCTTTGTTGAAGCTCTTTGGCAATTGAAAGTGTACGATCGGTGCTTTCACCATCAAGAAGCAAAATTTCCAGTTTCGAAGCTGGATAATCGCTCGCATACAGGGATTCAAGGCAATTGGTAAGAAAATATTCTTCGTTTCTGCAAGGTAATATTATTGATACCAGAGGAAGGTTATTGTCTGTCATCATTTCAGTTTTTTGTTACCGTACGGTAGATTTCAAGCATCTTATCCACACAGACATTCCACTCATAATTCTCTTTTACAAAATTTCGCCCAGCCTCTCCCATCCTACTTCGCAATTCAGGATTTTCAACCAGGGATTTAAGCGCCTCAGCAAATGCAGCGATATTTCCGCTTTCGACCAACATCCCTGTAATGCTATTCTGCACCACTTCGGGCAAGCCGCCTACCTCGGTTGCGACAACGGGCAATCCACAAGAAGAGGCTTCGATGGCAGCTACACCAAAGCTTTCCTGTAATGAGGTTATAGCAAAAATATCTATGCTGCTAAAATAGGAAACTATACGTTCGTGCTCTACAAAGCCAGTAAAAACAGTATCTTCAGCAATTCCCAATGATACAGCCTTTGCTTCCAGCATCGATCTTAAACTACCGTCACCCACAATAAGCAGTTTAACTGATTTGTCGCAATGCACCTTCAATTCCGCGAAAGCGGCCAGCAACAATTCATGCCCATACACCTGCTCAAGGGTTTTAATGCTTCCAATAACAACATCATCCGTTGTAAAATACAATCGTGAATGATCATTTACCATTATTGAGGTATCAATACCAAAGGGCGTAACAGCGACACTTTTCGCAGTGTAAATGCGAGTTTCGTCAGCCATAACCTTGCTTGTAGAAAGTATGTTATCCGCTTTTCTGAAAGTATACTTCAACATTTTTCGGGCAATCCATGAGCCACGTGGAAATTGAAAGACATCGCTTCCCCACACCGAAACAATATATGGATGATAGCCCGATAATGCAGCCACAAAGCCGTAACTGGAGGCATAATGAGCATGCAATAGGTCAGGTTTTTCGACCTTCAATACATTTTTTAATCGGCCTATGCCTTTGAGATACGATAACTTTCTGAAACCGGTTTCCTGCTTTACCAGTGTTGACGACTCTTCCAGCCCATACCAGCGTATACCCAGAAATTGCTGATAATATGAAACATCGAACGCAGTGAGCGAAAATAGCACTACCTCAATACCCCGTGTATGCAGCGCCAACACCCATTTTCGGGTATGCGTACTATCAGGATTTGCTGCAACAACAACTTTCATCGGCGTGGCTTAAATTGAGTAAGAAACAACAAAATCAGCACAATTACCGGTAGTTCAACCATGGTGAGTTGGTTATAATAGAAGTCGAACCATCCAATAAATAGTGGTGAAACCAATAAAGCATACAATACGGAAAACCAGTAGTTACGCGACAATGCAGCCATTACCCAATGGAAATAAAGCAGCATGCCCATGACAAAAATATAAATTACACCCCACACATTTCCGCCATAAATATAAATGGTTCCGAAGAGCGTTTTTACATTTACATCAACAGTTTCCTTCAGATCAATCCAGACATGATAATTGCTTACAACTCCTTGCACTTCTTGTCCTGTAAGGAAATGATAAATATTTATAAAAGGCATGACTAATAATTGCGGAAGATCGCCCATGGGCAATGTTTGGTTCATGTGCTGGCCAAAGCCAAGAATACCCGCAAATAGATAACCTAAAAAATGTTGAAAAATATTGTAGTTCTTGCGCCAGAAATCACCATCCTGTATTCCGACTGCAAAGTAATATGACAGAAAAAAAAGAATAACCACTGCAATCAGCATCATTGCGATGCGAAATGGATTGAGTTGAGTTTTTCTATGATTGTAATAGCGTAACAGGAAACCTCCAATTAGCGGCACATAGATCCAAGTTTTAACTTGTTGTAGTAAAATTAGAATTACCAGCAACAAGGTAGTGATGAGCATGAGGGTGTCGCCCTTTTTAATAATACCAATTTGGTAGATCACGAGAATAATTCCCAATACGAGGATATGACCGAACACTCCAGAACCTGAGTAATCATAAGCAAAAGCATCGCTTCCAATCGCTCCAATACTTCGACTATATTTTAAAAATGTATTGATGAAAGAATAGGCCATTGCTGCTATCACAATCCACGAAAGTACGAGCACTACACGCTTAAATGGAACACTCGAAAACTTAAGTGGCTGTTGAAAGGAAGCTGCAGCTACAGCAAGCTTTTTTTGCGGAATCACTACACTCCAAAAAATACTTCCACACCAAAATACAGGAAGTCCAAGAAGATAAAGCATTATCACATCCGTTGAAACAGGCAGAAATCCTAGTGGAACTGCAAATATCAGCGCAAGCAACAACACCAGTAATAGCGGCAACGAAAGAACGGCAACGGGTGAATAGAAATTTCCGAATACGCGACGATCGTACCATAGCATTAAAAACACCTCAGTGCAAAGTGCCATATAGAGCAACCAGATCATCATACTACATTAATTTTATACTGGTTACCATCCGCAATATCGTAATCCTTACCATCAACAGCAGCAAAGAAAACATAGAAGAATGCCATGAATATCACGCCACTAAAGGAATTCAGCATGGATTCAAAAAAGAAATTCAGAATCAATAAGCCTGAAAAAATCAGACTGAGTGAATGTTCAGTCGTATAAAGCTTACGATTAAATATAGGTACAAACAAACAAGTCAGCAAAAGCAAGAGCCCAATAATGCCTTGCGCCAGCTGGGTTTCGAGGAATTGATTGTGGGCATTGTACTTATTCTCAATAAAGCTCTTAAGCTTATACTGTTCAAATTTTCTATTGAGTTCATCATGCACATCGCCTGTTCCACTACCAATCCAGAAATGCTCACTGGCCGATTCCATCGTCACTAACCATAGTGGAATTCGATCGATACCATATCGATCAATCATGAGTTGATAATCGCGCGCCTTCATTGTTGCAATGAAATCGTCGTACTTTTCAACTGCAGTTCGGACATAATAAAAGCGACTATTAGTGCGAATAAACACAATACCGACTGCAATAATAAGCGCCACCAATAATGCTCCTGTGACCCATTTTCTTTTTGTAATCAAATAGCCAAAAGCCGCCAGCATCAAGAGAAAGAACAATGAAAAATAACCGGCTTTAGATTGCAAAAAATATACACTGGCGATAAGTATGATCAAACAAAACGAATATAGAATTGCAGAAACTTTCCTATTTCTTACCAGTTGCAGTCCACGATTCAGAAGGTAAAGCACAATAAAAATGCACATCACCAGATACATTGAGAAATAAGCAACATGCTTAAACAACGAAAAGTTCGTATACGCAAACCAACTGGAGGGCGGAGAATTAACATCTTCGTAAACTCCGGGCACAACAGAATTAAACACAATTCGACCATCGACCCAATACAGTGAATGATACAAAGCCACGGCAATACATAGCAGTCCGGCAACCACATTGGAGATTACAAACACTTTTAATAATAATGCTTTGTGTTTACGGTACAACGATGCCAGCATCAAAATTGGCCAGGGCACTATCAATAAAGAAAGTTTAACCTGTACATCAAAGAATGCGGCAGACAAATTCTCTGACCACGAAACGCCAAGGACTACAATACCATAGTATGCCAGCATTGCCAGTATTCCCGGACGTTTCAGCGTAAAATGATAATTCGATTTATCTTTAAAAAACAGAATGAGTCCCGTAATTCCCCACAATATCAACAGATACGACATAAGACTCACAGCAAAGGGCATGCATGCGAGTAGTGCGCAGGCAAAAAACAAATGCGTATTCTTTAACGTAACTATTGATTTAAACTCCATCTCTATTTTTTTGTTCCGGAAAAATCGCACGAAAAATAGGTATCAAATGTAGTTTTATTTACCGAATTCAGGCGTTTCGATTCTTTCCATAAAAATGTTGTGACCCGAAAACAGCGTTGAAACTTCACATGATAGCGCATCATCAAAACCAAAAATATATAATGTAAAAATGCAAAGCGCCATAGTGTCCATTTCCAGGATGGCATATAATTTCTCAAATTCACAAAGCGGTTAAGATAATGGATATAGATACGTCCCACCACCTCAGAAGATGCACGTGCTACAGAGGAACTAACCTTATGATAAATCACAGCTGGTACCACACAAACCATTCTCACACCATGCTTCTTCATGCGTAACGAGAACTCATAATCTTCTTCACCAAAGAAAAAATTCTCGCTCAACAATCCAAATTTCCTTAGCAATTGAGCTGATGTAAATAACGCACAACCGGTAATAAACTGAATTTCAATTAACTCCTTTTCCCTTATTTGATCAGGCTTACAACCTTCATAGTAGTATTTGTTGCCTCCCATACGAGTGAGTCTTCCACCACAATTCCAAATCACTTCATCCTTGTCGAAATATCTGATTTGCGGTGTAGAAACGCCAATTGTTGGATACTGCGTGTGAATTTTTATCAGCAGCGACAAAAAATCAGGTTTGACTTCAGTATCATTATTCAACATCAAAATATAATCGCTTCCGCGATCCATGGCTATTTTAACACCGGTATTATTACCTTTTGCAAAGCCCTGATTTTCCTCATTGGTAATTAACAACAATTCAATTCCCTCTGCTTTACCGGAATTGCTATCACTTAAAAAATATTTACGCAAACAAGATTCTTGCGCACCCGAAAGGAATGT
The DNA here is from genome assembly GCA_963678485.1 of Bacteroidales bacterium. Lineage (GTDB taxonomy): Bacteria > Bacteroidota > Bacteroidia > Bacteroidales > CAIWKO01 > CALGYY01. The sequence goes on along the minus strand of OY782882.1, from coordinate 4,422,379 downwards.
TCGCAGATTGTCGACAGAATGATCCCTTGATGCATTATCAATCAATATGACATCGAAATCATGATAATCCAAATATGACAGGCTTTTCAGACAAGCCAAGGTATCATCAAACCCATTCCAATTCAAGAGGATGATACTCACGTGAGCTGCAGAGGAACCGGTATTATTCAAATCATCAATCATTCTTCTTCTTTAACTTCAGCATATAAAACAGCAACATAATAAAGAGCACCAATTCACTAAGAACCATCACCGCTGATGCACCTTCATCCTGAAACACAGGAATGAAAACAAATAAACTTCCCAAGCTGATGAGGCCGGTTATAAGGACAAACAGCATAAACTGCCGCTTCTTTCCCATGTTTACTAAACCTAATATTCCAAGAAAATAATTCATCCCACCAAACAACACCACAAAACTCATGATGCGGGTATCCATTATTGATTCTATGTACTTATCGCCCAACACCAGTAAAATCAATGGTTTTGCAAAAATGAACAAGACCAGCGACATTAACAATAATCCGATGAAATAGAATTTTCCCAAACGAAAAATCAGATGCACCCCGGAAGCTTCGGCTTTATTTTCGAGGCGTCGACTTAAATGGGGAAATAAGGCATCAGATACCGGAGAGACCAGTGATTGCAGACCTTTGATAATTTTTTCAGCGGATGAATAATATCCAACTAAAGTGTAATTGCCGGTCAACAACCCCAGCAGCAAGGTATTCGCATTGCGATACAGATTGATACTTAAGGTAGAAACAAAGATGGACCACGACTCTTTTACCTGTTCAATAATGACTGACAGTTTTGGCCACACAAAGGATAGACGAAATGTATAGAATGCTATGAAAAAGCTTATCAATCCTGCAGAAAGATAACCTGCCGTATTGAACAATGGAACGATAAGATAATCCTCTTTTGATCGAACAAATACAAATATTAATAATGTAAATAATAATTTGGAGACAAAATTCACCAGGGTGATGAAGCGCATTTTTTCCATTCCCTGAAACAACCAGATGGGTAAGAGTGCATCGCCGATGACAATTCCAAAAGAAAAAACAAAGACAAGATAATCTTTTGAAAACTGATTGACAGTTATGATTAGCACCAGTAATATCAGGGCACTCACAATAGTAAGTGCCAACTTAAATGCAATCACTGCGGAAAATATTTCAGAAACTTTTTTTCGATTTTCCCTGTGTATCGAAATCTGTTGTGTTGCAGAAAATGCAAAGCCAAAGCTTGTGAGTATGATAAAATATTGCATCACCACCAAACCAAAGGACACCAGACCAAATTTCTCAGGGCCTAAAACCCTTGTTAAATAAGGAACAGTGATTAGTGGTACAAGAAAGGAAATTGCATTCAGCGCCGATAGCGAGAAAAAATTCTCAACTATTCTTGGGTACTGCTTTATTATGCGCTTAATTCCTTTCATAAAAAAATGCTGTTCGTTCAGCTAATACTAAAATGTATTTAACACCTTCAACAATTGTTCTCCCGTACCTATACTATAACCGGAACTTAAATAAACGATATCACCACTCTTGGTAACAACGGCGATCAGTGGAAGATTCCCTTCGAAACGCTTTTTGGTGGCGGATTCCAGCATTTGCAATGCCTTGCCATTAAGGTCGGTGCCGAACTGTGTTGAACCCGGCATACTTATATACTTTTTCGTATCAAATGATGACAGCATCTTTTCATTAATTATCAATATTATCGGACTGGCGTTTTTATCAAAGCCTTCTTTTATTTGTTCAATTTCGGTGATTACATGTTTTGTAGGCTCTTTATCAGGATCGATCCAGATTAGTAATTGGCATTTTGCTGATGAAGGCACCAACAGCAATTCTGTTTTCTGATCAGGAAATGCTGCTACTTTAGCCGTCAAATCAAGCTTTCCAAGCACAGTAGGTAGTACAGGATTATCGCGTAAGCGTACCTGAATTTCTTTTTGTTCATTTTCGCCCAGACTAAAGAACTGCAGGGCCGACAGCACACTTCCATCAGCACGTCGACTGCCCGTAACCAGCATGTAATTTCCACACTCAAGTTCCAGTGTGGCCGGGAGTTTCGAAAGCTCCGGAGCACCTTCGTAATCAAGTGTTCTAAACTTTCCATCCTTAAAAAATGCTAGCGTATAATGCACATAATAAGTAGGTGTAAACAAAGGATCCTTTGACGCATTAATTATTTTCACAAAACCCCTTGCAGAACTTTTCTTTTCAGGAGCTTCAAAATTCACATCAGTCCAGCTGCCTGCAATATAGTATTGCGGTTTACGCGTTGCAGACTCAATGCGTGCCGGAAAACCATAGGTTCTACAAATGGCAACGAACAGAATATCCCGGCTATGTTTATCAGAAACTCTTAAAGATAATGTCCCTGCAGGGCTTACTGCTACATTATAATAATTGGCGATATTGTTAATCGTCATATTTTTATTGACCCAGTCTATCACCTCTTTTGCATCTTTTCCCTTTCCCCAGTTCTCACCTAACGCCTGTTTAATGGGTGTCCTGAAAACCCTGAGCATTTCGATTGAAATTCTTGGATTGATTACATAGTTTACGAAAAAGTTTTTATCAGAAATACCAGAAGTAGCAAAGCATGCAGCTCCCTGCTGCAGATGCTCCAACAGCATTGCTGACGGACTATCCCTGAGATCTTTTTCTGCAATTGCATAAAGCAAAGGCAAGGCAAATTCTTTGTCCTTTTTACTCGCACCCCGTAGATAGCTTTCGATGGATTTCCAGTTTCCTTCACTTCTATTCATCACATACCAAACACTGTCAGCATTCAAACCGCATTCCGCAGCAAGCTTAATCGAATAGAGCGAATCGGCAAAGCTAGCAATATAGGTATTTCTGATACTATCTTCGGCTTTTAGGAGTTGACGATTTTTCTCTTGTTGCTTAGGATTGGCGTTCCCTTTAACTGGTCGTTCCACAGGAGGTACAAAATCAAGTTCCAGTGATGATAAGGTTTGTGGCGATTTATTCAAGGTTATAGTGATGGTATCTGTTTTTTCCACCGTCACTTTTTCAAAACCAAAATCCTTGGTATTATTGGCCCACACAAGCATATCACCAAGTCCGGTATTTAATTGTGTTAAGCCTTTCTCGTCAGTAAATTTTCTTGCCACAGGAAAAAATTCCGCGTAATTATATAAACAGAATTCTACTTCCGCACTATCACAAGGTTTTCCTTTGGTATCAAGCACTTTCACCCAAAAGGTTTTTACCGGAGCATAGTTTGATATCAGGTTTATTCGGGTGTAATACTCATTTTTAAACAGTACTTCTTCTGGACCGCGATAGTCACCATATACATTTGTACCTACAATCATTGCCCGTTGAGCAGGACCGGTAAACCATGCGATATTCAATTCAAATTCCGGTTCGCAGGCACCGATAAAATACCATTTTCCATCCACCCAAACTTCCACCCAGGCATGATTGTCATCGGTGTGCGCCCAGCGCGGAGTATAACATTGTCGTGCCGGAATACCCACCGATCTAAGCGCAGCCACGGTAAGAGTAGATTCCTCACCGCAGCGACCATAAGCTGTTTGCACTGTTGCCAAGGGTGAAGATGTGCGGGAATCGGTGGATCTATAGGAAACATTTTCGTGACACCAATGATTCACTTCAAGCACGGCATCTTTCATGGAAAGTCCGGCCACACGGGATTTCAACGAATTAAAAAAGACAATACGGGCTGTATCCAGATTTTCGTTATTCACTCTAACAGGGAGCACAAAATGGCGAAAGATTTCTTCAGGTATGGTTTTACCCCAACTAAAAGTATCGCGGGCGGCGAAAGTGGTACGAACGTTTTTCAGAAAGAATTCACCATTATAATCTGCGAGATCGCTCAGGGGCATATAGGCATACAAGAATTTTAATGCTTCTTCTTCCTGCACACTCAGCGATTGATTGAACACCGCAAATAAGGCAGTATCCCTAGCCTGTGCAAGTGCACGTTGTTTAGCAAATTGTTCCTCAACTGCAGCGCGATACTTAGGATCGCTGATAAAATGCTGCTCCTGACGGCAGCCAGTGAGCGCGAGAATTGCGATGAACAGGACAATAAATGTACGTTTCATAAGCATTGATCATTGTAAATATGCAACTTATAAAGATGAATGGGTGATATAAATAATGGACTTCTATGATAGCAGGATTTTTCCAGGTGTTGAGCCATGAGGGATTAATTAAATTCTGATTCCAGAAATGTTTTCAAGGCTTCGGGTTTGATCTTTTTGTAAAGCGTACCATCTTTAGCATAGGCAATATCCCCGGTTTGTTCAGAAACAACTACAGCAATAGCGTCGCTTTGCTCAGAAATTCCAACGGCTGCGCGATGTCGCAAACCGAATGTTACAGGAAAACTCTCGCTACGCGTTAAAGGCAAAATGCAGCGGGCTGCCTGTATCCTATTTCTATGGATGATGATAGCGCCATCATGTAAGGGAGAATTCTTATAAAAAATATTGGTGATGAGCGCATCCGATATTTTAGAATCAATTACTTCTCCTGTATTGACATATTCGGCTAGTTCGCTTCGACGTGTAATAATGATAAGCGCACCTGTATTGTTAGAGGCCATATGTGCGCATGCCTGTACGATGGGTTCAACAGCTAAAGGCATTTGAGGCCGAACCTGGATTTTGAAAAATGTAAACCAACGTGACCTCTCCTTCATAAACTTTGGGGTTCCCAGCAAGAGCAGGAATTGACGTATTTCCTTTTGAAAAACTACAATTAACGCAATGACTCCAACACTAACAAACTGCCCGATAATCTCAGAAAGCAGTTCCATTTCGAGAGAGTTTACAATTTTCCAAAAAATGTAAACCGATAATATTCCAAGAAAAATATTGATGGCAACGGTACCGCGAACCAGTCGGTAAACCTCATATAATATAATTGCTACCAGAAAAATATCAAGGATATCAAGCCAGCGCACTGAGATAAAACCTGTAATAATCGAAAGAATCATAGGTTGGGTTTAACCCACAAAAGTAAAAAAAAAATAATAGCAGCTTATCTTAGATTCGGCTTTGCCACCAAAACCAAAAAATGTCCACCGAAATGCAATTAATAGCAGACCAAGGTGATTGTCAAAAAAAAATCTAAAAAAAAAGCAAATGATATGTTAATTGAACAGCTAAACTTGCTATATTTGTTCGCTATTTTGAAAAACTGAATTACGGACTCAGATTAACTTATGAAAATCAAATATTTACGCTTAGTTTTAAGTATTTGTTCCTTATTTGTTGCAGGCGTATGTTCCTCACAAAATGTTGGTATAGGAACGAACACACCGGATGCTAATGCAGTCTTAGAACTCAAATCGACCACTCAGGGCATCCTTGTACCGCGAATGAGTTCTGTTAACCGCACCAGTATGAATCCATCGCTGGGCGTGCCTCAAAAAGGTCTTTTAGTTTTTGACAACGACTCTACAAAATTTTTCTTTTGGAATGGATATAACTGGCAAACCTTCGGAAGCGGCCCTATGGGTCCTGCTGGTCCAATGGGCGTAACTGGTCCTGCTGGAGCTGCAGGTACAGCTGGTGCAGCCGGTGCTCCAGGACCTACTGGTCCAATCGGTGTTACGGGTCCTTCAGGTGCAACGTGCCTTACACTTCAGGAAGCTTACGATGGGTGCAGCGGTAGCGGTTCGGGAAGAACCATTACCATCAGCGGTACCAATGCGGTTAGTATCAGTAGTGCAAATGCCAGTTCTATAGCATTGCAATCGAGCCACAGTCAGGACGGTGTTGCTATTGCAGCAGCCTCAACTTTTGCAACTGTTCAATACGCTACCATACAATCTAACACAGCTTCCAATTATGGAACTGTAGGCGGATCGCCTGCTCCCACATCAGCTATACTTGGAAACTCCACAGGAAAAGCATATGGTGTAAGCGGCCAGATTCAAGCAACAGCAACAGCAGAAGCTGCGGTATTTGGCAACAACCTGCGCACCACCGGCGGACATGGAGTTCGTGGTATAGGTTTTAACGGAACCGTGGGAGAATCAAATTATGTTGCCGGCTATGGCGTTTCGGGCTGGAATCATGCTGCCACCGACCCCGGTATTGGGACCTTCGGTCAGGGTATTACAGGTGTGGCCGGACAAAGTACGAATACCACATTAAGTTATGGCTTGTATTCCTATGATGATGGAGGAATTTACAATAACCTTGATATTGGAGGTACCATGAGTGCGGCAGTAAAATCATGGGTCATGGATAATCCTTTAGATCCTGACAATAAGCTTTTAAAACATTTTTGTATTGAATCACCGGAGGCGCTCAATATGTATCGCGGCAATGCCACCCTGGATATGAATGGAGAAGCCGTTGTTACGCTGCCTGAATATTTCTCCTTGATCAATAAAAATTTCTCCTATAGTTTAACGGCTGTTGGTGCGCCTGCTCCCAATCTTTACATTAAAGAAAAGCTGGCCAATAATACTTTTGTTATTGCTGGTGGTCCTGCAGGAATTCAGGTTTCATGGACAGTATACGCAGAGAGAAACGATAAGTATATTGTTGATCACCCTGAATTGATAAATCCAGAACCTGTAAAAACAGGCAGATATGCAGGAAAGTACATTTATCCGGAAGGATATAATCAGCCAAAAGAGAAGAGCTATTTGTACAAACCAAGTCCTATACTTATTGGCGGCAGCAGCAGCAAAACCTTTGAACAACCCATATTACAATTAAAATAACCCTAAACAAAAAACTAAAAATTCGCAAACAATGAAGTTTAAAAATTTGATACCTTTTGTGATGCTCTTTTTCATAGCATCCTTCGCTAATGCGCAGATTTTCTATAATAATGGTGCATTAGTGCATGTGAATACTGCAGCAATTGTTCAGGTAAATGGTGACGCAAGCAACAATGGCGCTACCGGCTCACTGACCAATCAGGGCGATGTTACCATTACCGGTAATATTACCAATAACACGGTTGCCGGTGGTGACGGTGATTTCCATGTTGCTGGAAATTGGATTAACAATAGTACATTCAATTCCGGAACAGGCAGCGTTGAACTCAACGGTGCACTACAACAAATTTCCGGAACGCAGGTTACTGATTTCAACGACCTCTTGCTTACCGGAACAGCTAATAAGAGTCTGGGTATTGACGCCCGCGTTGGGAATCTCCTCGCATTGAATGATAAAGAACTGGCAACAGATGCACATACAATGTACATCGACAACACAGCCACTGCAGCCATTACGCGCACTACAGGTTTTGTAAGCAGTCTGACCGGAGGAACACTTTCAAGAGCAACAGCATTAGCATTAACCTACGAATTCCCAACAGGTTCGAGTGTTGGCACCATGCGCTATCGTCCGGTGAATATTACTCCCACAGCTGCAGCAGCAGCAATCTTTACAGTTCGTCTAGCCAATAATGACGCATCTACCGATGGCTACAATCGCACAAATATCGACAGTACAATTTGCGAAGCCAATCCAAATTTCTATCACATGATTTCACGCACTGCAGGCACCACTGCAGCTGATGTGGCAATAAATTATACAGTGAGTGATGGCACCTGGGAAGGTCTTGCTAACTGGAATACAACATCTACAAGCTGGCAAAATATGGGCGTGGTAAGCGTTGCAGGCAACTATGTCACTAAAGCTGCGTGGAATACATACACTTATCAGCCATATATTTTAACTCGTCGTAAAGCAGATGCTCAGATTACTGCTGTAACTCCGATTTGCGCAAATAATGCGAGTATTACTTTGACCGCTTCCGAAGGTGGTGGTACATGGGCAGGAACAGGTATTACCAATGCAACTACCGGTACTTTTGATCCATCTGTTGCCGGAGCAGGCAATCATACAATTACCTATACCATCGCCGGAACCTGCGGAGATGATGACAATACAACAATTACTGTAAACCAAGTGGCCAGTCTAAGTGCTGTGACAACTGACGAAAGTTGTTCTGGCGCTGCCAATGGAGCAATTAACCTTACGGTTACTGGTGGTACTGCACCTTATTCCTTTGCATGGGATAACAGCGCCACTACGGAAGACCTTTCGCCCCTTGCTCCCGGTTCATATATTGTGGTTGTTAATGATGCTAATGATTGTGCTGTCACCCAAACATTCAATGTTCTCGAAGGAACCGGAGCATGTCAGGAAGAGAGTTTCTACATTCCAAACATTTTCTCGCCGAATGGTGACTTAGTTAATGATGTATTTTATGTTCGTGGGTTCGGAATCAAAACCTTAAAGCTTGTCATTTATGACAGATGGGGTGAAAAGATTTTCGAGATTACTGATCCTACGCAGGGATGGGATGGCACATATCGCGGGAAAGACATGGAAAGCGCCGTGTTCGTATATTCGGTGGAAGCTGAAATGAACAGTGGAACGAAATACAATTCAAAAGGAAATATCACTTTAGTTCGATAATTATAAATATTCTATTATATTTACAGCCTAAACACCAGAAGGTATGAAAAGGACAATACTCGGAATTCTCGTAATGATGGTTTGCATTGTTAGTGCTAATGCACAGGATGTGCATTTTTCGCAATTCAACAATGCCCCCATGGTTATCAACCCTGCGTTAACGGGAGCTTTCAATGCTGAACATCGTATTATTGCAAATTATCGCAGTCAGTGGGGTACCATTGCTAAGCCCTACACTACTTATGCACTCTCCTATGATGCAGGCTTACTTAAAGGTTCTAATGCAGGATTTTTAGGCATTGGATTACAACTATTCGCTGATCAGGCGGGCGACCTCAGAATGGGCGTTGTTCAAGCCAACCTCAGTGTTGCCTATCATGTTAGAGTTGGAGAAAATCATTATTTAACTGCAGGTATTCAGGGTGGATACTCACAGCGCAGTGTAAACGAATCAGCAATGATGTGGGATAGTCAGTACGATGCTTCTGCCACATCAACTGGTGGATACAACTCTACACTTCCATCAAACGAAACCATGAATTTCAACAGTTTTGGTTTAGCTGATTTTTCTGCTGGTATGTTATGGACATTCAAAAATAACGCAACCAACATGGCTTCAAACGATCAGATTAAAGGAAATATCGGTGTTGCCTTATTCCACATTAACCAGCCTAAAAAGACATTCTACGATTTGATGGAGAAGAAAATGTTTATGAAATATGCAGTGCATACTAATATCCAGTTTGGCATTCCGGGAACAAATATGGCTATCGTGCCATCCGCTTCACTATTTGTGCAAGGTCCTGCCCGCGAAATTTTAGCTGGTTCCTTATTCCGCTTCCGTCTGCAAGAATCTTCTAAGTATACCAACTTCGTAAGCGAAACAGCCCTCTCCATTGGTGCACATTATCGTTTTGGCGATGCAGTGGTTGCTACTGCGCAGTTTGAAATTAAAAACTGGCTGCTTGGAGTAAGTTATGACATCAACACATCTAAATTAGCCTCTGCAAGCAAGAGCATGGGTGGACTTGAAGTTGCAGTTCGCTACATGGCTCCTATTTTCAAGAAAACTGAAAAGAGTTTATACTAACAGCATACTGATTTCAAAAAATCGCCCGGTAACTCCGGGCGTTTTTTTTTTTGGCTGTCAGATTTTATGTAATTTAGCAGCAAAGTTTTCAAATTCACCTATTGATAATTTATAAATACATCCTATGAGAACCTTTCGCATCCTTTTATGTGCATTGAGTATGCTTGCACTTGTTTCTTGTGGTAATCAGCCCAACGATAAGGGAGAATTCACCATGCAAAAACCCAATGGCGCCGGTGAAATCAGAGTTAAATTCTATGACAACGGAAATATTGAATACCTGCAGGAAGTTAAAAATGATGCACCTGAAGGATTTTTTATCAATTTCAATAAAAACGGCACGCCCAAAAGCACAGCAACCATTGTAAATGGTAAAAAAGAAGGAACAGGAATCACCTTTTATGCAGATGGCTCGGTGAATAACCTTGGCATCTATAAGAATGATGAGCAAGATGGATTCTTCTGGGTTTGGGATAAAAATAAAAATCTGGTCGAAAAACGCGAGTATGTTGAAGTTAGCGGAAAACGTCAGATGAATCAGTGGATTAAGCTTGATAATCTGATGCAACCTGTGCTTTCCGAAAGTAATTACATCATTACAAAAGCTGAGAAAGATACCATTACTTCGGGTGAAGCTTATATACTTAATGTAACATTGGCCGCTTCCTTTAACGATGAGTATATGGCATTAATCGTTGGTCCCTTTGACGAAAATTACGCTTTAGCTGCTGGCAGTAAGTGCGACACCATCGTTGGTAAAAATTTCGTAGCTCAATATAAGACCACTACTTACAAAAACGGGAATAATGTATTAAGAGGTGTGGTGAAAGACTTATCTCTGAATGAACAGAAATCATCCACTAAATCCAGAAACATTTATTTTTCTAAGGAGTTCATGGTGAAGAAGTAATCTAAGTAATACAATCAGCAATTTCATAAGCTTCATCCAGTATTTGATTAATATTCACAATTTTATTTCACTACTCTCGTTTTAATCGGGTTTTAATAAGACTAATATTCAACCTATGACATATGCAATTTTGACTATAGTGTTCTTTTTGCTCACCGTAGTCGCTCTGTTCAAAATCTTCATTAAAGCCGGTAGAAAAGGCTGGGAATCATTAATCCCAATGTACAATTTGTGGGTGTGGGTGAAAATCATTAAGAAACCAACATGGTGGTTCCTGATTTTATTGATCCCATATATAAATGTTTTTATGATTTTGCTGATGATCGTCGAGCTGCTGAAATGCTTCGAAAAAAACGGTCTTGGTCCTCAAACCCTCAGCGTATTGGTTCCTTTCTTTTATCTTCCGTATTTGGCATTTGTCGATAAAGCGCCTTACGTGGATCCAGAAAAGCGCAAACCATTTAAAAAATCAGTGGTTCGCGAATGGCTGGATGCCATAATTTTTGCAGTGATTGCAGCCACCATTATACGTACATTCTTTATTGAAGCATATACTATTCCGACTTCATCCATGGAAAAATCGCTGCTTGTTGGAGATTATTTATTCGTGAGTAAAGTCAGTTATGGCCCAAAGATTCCGAATACCCCACTCTCTTTTCCTTTTGCGCATCATACTTTACCGGGGACAGTAAATACGAAATCGTATCTTGAATGGATATGGCTTCCTTATTATCGATTCCCGGGAACCACAACTGTCAAGCATAACGATGTTGTGGTGTTCAATTATCCTGATGGGGATACGGTTGCACTCAATATGCAGAACCGCAGTTACTATGCACTTATTCGCGAGGAAGGCCGACAGGAAGTTTGGGGAAACAAACGAAAATACGGAGATATTATAGCTCGTCCTGCAGATAAACGCGAAAACTATATCAAGCGTTGCATTGGGCTTCCGGGCGATTCGCTGGAAATTCGCAATCAAATCGTATATATCAACGGTCAGGAACTTCCTTCGGTCGGGATTAAACAGTATCGCTATATTGTCACTACCGATGGTTCTATGTTAGGCAAAAAAGGACTTGATAAATTGGATGTCACCGAGGAAGTAAATCAGATAGCACCTGACCAGTATCTCGTTACTCTCACAGATGCCGGAGCTTCGGCAATTGCTGGATGGACGAATGTGAAGAGTGTTAAAAAATACATTGCACCTGTGGCCAGATATGCACCATATATCTTCCCCTTTGATACCAATTATAAATGGAACGAAGATAATTATGGTCCTATTCTCATTCCTAAGAGGGGTATGACTATTCCTATTAATATTAAGAACATATCCATTTACACTCGTATCATTTATAATTACGAAGGTAATGAGCTTAAGATTGTAGGTGATAAAATATACATCAATGGCGTGGAGAGCAAGACTTACACCTTCAAGCTGGATTATTACTGGATGATGGGTGACAATCGTCACAATTCAGCAGATAGTCGCTTCTGGGGATTTGTTCCTGAAGATCACATTGTCGGTAAGGCAGTATTCGTTTGGCTTTCGCTTGATAGTAATAAGTCGTTATCTGAAGGAAAGATTCGCTGGAACAAAATGTTCCGATTTATCCATTAACAGATATTGGGCGCACTTAGCCCCGTATGAAAAAAAAGAAGCAGAAAATACAGCGGCCCGGAATTTCCGATAGGTTATTACGGAAGTATTATAGGCGTAAATTAAAGGCCAACGTTGCAATTGCTGATGATGAGCTTGAAATAATCAATCCGCGTGAAGCACGTGTGATTAAAACTGAAATGATACGTATATGTTTCATTTCTGCATTGCTTGGTGTATTAGGCGTGCTTACTTTATACATTCCCAAATATCTGTTTCCGGATTTTTTCGCCATTAAAATCATCATCACCATTCCCTGGCTTAACAGCAACTTTGATTTTGAGTGGGTATTCATGCTCTATTCCTTGCTATTAGCGCAGATTGAGGCCTGGTTACTGGTGTATTATAATGCACGCACCGTTTCACGTATTTCCAATGCAAATGGTTTCCCTATTTTGAATGCACCTGATTTCGAAAAACACTTACACAGTCTGGTGGTTGTTGCGCTCGAGAAAAAGGACAGAACGATAAAACAATATGGCATTGATCCATACTTTGGTATGTCGCGGGTAGGACTGTTCTTCTATATGATTCTTGTTCGATTTAAGGCCAGTCTCAGTAATATGTTTATTAAACTCGTTGTCGGTCGGGTATTGGGAAGGGCTATACTCCGCATTTACATTGACTTTCTTGGCTTGTTGGTTTACCCGGCATGGAATGTCTGGGCTTCGGTAATGGTCATCAATGAGGCAAAGATCCGAATCATGGCACCCAATCTCATTAAGCGGCTGGCCGACGAGCTAAAGCAGAACTTTGGCCAGCATCCAGAATTTCCGACCTTGCTTTTTCATACACTAAGTTTCATTTCGCAGGTAAAGCGCAATTACAATTTCAATTTGTATCTACTTTCTGACGCGCTGATTGAGCGTTTTCAAATACAACAGCCCGAAGAGGTATTAAGCACCCGGGCATACATCGAGCTGCTGGAATCCTTGCCCCATGCAGATCGCAATGCTTTACTAAAATTAATCGTATTTGGAATGTTAATCGATGGTTCATTAACCAAAAAAGAAAAAGCGATATTATCACATCTTCACTCTGACAGTGTACTATCCCTTCCTCTTAAGACTATCAAACAATGGAGCCTTGCCTACTTAAAAGGCAAAGGCATGAAAGGCTTTTCGTCGCATCTCGTGTTTTCATCTTAGATATAAATTTGGCATACTACATTGGAAGTAACATCACAAATGATTATCATGATGAGAGGCACACTATAGATAATAATGAATATAGAGATTTAAAACACAATGGGGAACAAACTTATTCAGTATGTTCCCCATTCACCGTTTCGGTTGCCGTAGCTACCGGACAGCGCCAGATTACGGTTAAACACCTGTCCCTTGCGGGACCAGCGCCATTAATCTTTATTCCTCTTACGGACTGTCGCCCAAGCTCACCAGCTAAGGTGCCTTTCAGCATACATCCTCACGGATACACACCTACCGAGTCGCCTGAATGATACAACCCAAATTCAGAATCAACATTAAAAGAACTTGCTTTTGCAAGCCAGCGTTTTATCGCTCACCTGATGAAACAAATATACATTGAACATTGGGCTGATGTCAAGCATTTTAGCATTTTCTTCTTAACATCTTATTCACAAAAAGTTATTAACATTGTTAACAATCCCTACAGCGCAATAACGACAAGCAATTCAAAGAGAAGAAAATAGAAACAAGACAAAAAAAAAGGCTGCCTTATGGCAGCCTTTGTAGGTATTATCTTAGAATTAGTTCCTTTTCCACTTTACATATTCCTTAAGAAGACTAACATAAGTATCATCGGAAGGACGGCTTACGCTGGTTGTGATAACCAATTTTTTCAGTTTGTTGGGCCACATAACTACAGGACAAATATCGCCACCGTAGGTTCCGTTTGACTCGATATAAGATTCGCCATCAACAGAACTTGCATAGAATGTATACGGGCTTTTGCTGTTGAATTGAAAGAGGCGGGCAGCAGCCAAGGTGGGATAATCCATCGTAAGCTCACCACATAAAACACCATCTTCTTCATACAGGCGTTTCTGAATATTCAATGCATCGGGATAGCTGCTATTGACGCGGTCGCCATTGAGATAATTATTTACAAGATCATCGAAATCTTCAACTTCAGTAACACCGGCTGAATCGACGATTGACATGATATTATAATATTTTACGGTAAGTTTTCCTGATTCTTTACCAGTGAATTCGTAAGTATAGGTTTTCTTTTCAACGGTAAGGCAGCTGCTAAAAATTAAGGTAAAAGCAGCCATAGCAATCATTAAAATTTTAAGCTTGTTCATCTGAATTGTTTTTTTGTGACTAAAGGTTGGGCGCTTCCCCGCTTAACACCCTCACCTTAATAATTAATTTGTTGCGGGAGCTTTTTTCAAAGACTGTTAAAAGTTTGCCAAATATACGTACTTTTGTAGGAATACAAGGCATTAATACAATTTAATAAGAACGTTTATGAATGTTTCCGTTGACATTAGCTACTACCCACTAAAAGTGGAATTTGTTCCCCACATTCTTGATTTCATTGCACGTGTCCGCGCGCATGCAGGTTTGGTAGCCAATACCAATGGAATGAGCACTCAGGTTTTTGGTGAATACGATTTAGTGATGGGAGTAATCACTGCAGAAATAAAAAAATCCTTCGAACTCCCCCACTCTGTTTTTGTTTTAAAAGTAATCAATGCTGACCTTCAATGAACGAAAAATATCTATATTCTAAGGGAACATAAAGTAACCTCAGTTGTATGAAAAAAGGCATTTATTTTCTTGTCATCTTATTACTATTCCTGAGTGTAAGCAGCATCAAGGCTTTGGCGCAACCGCGTGTCACGCTCTGTGAAAATTATACTACTTCCGGTCAGCCGATTGCAGCTAATACCGAATGGCTAATGAAACCGACTGGTGGTGGGGTTTATATTCTCTACAATAATAATGGTGTGCCCATTCAATGGCCAAAGCTCTATGTTCTGATCGATCGCGAGATCAATGGGAGTTACGAGGAATACGCCACTGAAAGTTTTGCGCCGGATCAAACCAAATCCTGGGCTGTGTATGATTATAGATTTCATGATAAAGGAACCTTCAAAGTACGTATTGCTGATGAGCAACTCAACCCACTCGCCGAGCGAATAATAGAAATTCGATTTGACAACGAGGGTACAGAACAGGAAGGTGCTACTGCAAGTGTTAGCTTTTGTTTGGGCATCGACGAGAATGAAAATCCATCGGATGTTTCGGAGAGTTTTTCGATTAACAGAGAAAATGGGAGCTACATTTATATATATATAGATAACGGGAAAAAAGCATTTGAAACCACCGGACTTATTGTTGATATTTGGAAAGGTGAAAACTATGATGAATACGTTACCACTAAAAACCTCACAGTAGAATCTCAATGGATTGCCACTTATTTCAAATATACCTTCGTAAGTGCCGGTGAATACAAATTCATGGTGTATCGAAGCGATGGAACAAGTATAACTAACGGCTACGTCAGCATTAATTATAAGTAGCCCCGCAATGCAAACTGTATTTAACTGGTTAGGTTTACATTACCTCGAAATTTCAGCATTTATTTTTGGAGTGCTTGGAGTCTGGCTCACAGCGAAGCAAAGTATCTGGTGCTGGCCTGTAGGATTAGCGAATGTTGCGCTCTCCCTCTTTGTATTCTTTTTTGCGCGATTATATGCCGATGTTTTACTGCAGGTTTTTTATTTAGTCATGACACTTTACGGCTGGTACCAATGGTTGTGGGGAGGAGAAAAAAAGAGCAAATTGAGTATCCGAAAAATTAAAAAACTGGAAATACTGTGGCTTGTCATCATCGGAATAGTTGGCACACTGCTCATGGGTTGGTTGTTCAAATCCTACACAAATGCATCACTCCCGTTTATTGATTCTTTTGTGGCAGTATGGGGAATTCTGGCCACTTGGGCCATGGCAAAAAAAATCATGGAGCATTGGATTGCATGGATTTTTATTGATCTGATTTGCGTGGCAATATATACTTATAAAGAAATATACTTCTTCACCGCCTTATATTTTATTTTTACATTAATGGCCGTGGCAGGATTAAAACTATGGATGAAAGATTACAGAAATCAGGCCTCTGCCGTATAGCCATCACCGGCCCCGAGTCAACAGGAAAATCGCAACTTGCGGAAGTTCTGGCAAAACATTTCAATACAACATGGGTTCCTGAATTCGCCAGAACGTATTTAGAAAAACTCGATCGGCCCTATCAGTTTGAGGATATTGAATGCATTGCAAAAGGGCAATTGGCATCTGAAGAAGCATTTGCCGAAAAAGCAAATGGATTACTATTCTGTGATACCGATTGTTTGGTTACAAAAATATGGGCAGAATTTAAATATGGTCGTTGCCCGCAATGGATAGAAGACTCTTTTAAATCGCACATCTATGATTTGTACTTGCTTTGCGATATTGATCTGCCATGGGAGTATGACCCATTGAGGGAGCATCCCGATCAACGAAGTATTCTCTTTAATCTATATTTGGAAGCATTGAAATTGCAAGGGCTTCCGTATTTTGTAATAAAAGGACATGGAGATGAGCGTTCGAAAAACGCCATCAACATTATAAATGATCAAATTATTCCTAAGAAATAGCTTACAACTGTAAAGCAATCTGAACTTCGAAACCACGATAATTCAATCGTGAATCAGGGAATTCTATAGTCTTCGACTCTACCGGATCTCCTATTTTTGCACCAGTGTATGTTCCGTTCAAATTTAATTTAGATCCACCAACATAGTAGAACAATCCGGGAGAAATGGCCTGATCATCATTAAACCAAATGCTGATGGACATTCCGACCACATAACCGTGATTGATTGTATTCTTGAAATGCATATCTGAAGTACAAGCATCCCAACCCTCATATTTCATCAGCATTGCATCCATGTTCCCTTGAATAATACGCGGTACAATATTATAGGCGCCCCAATAACCACCGCAAAAATCAAGATCAACGGCACCAATTGGAATAGACACTGCCGGCATTAAACTCACCAGTACCGAATAAAAATGACCAATAAGTGGTTTATTTTGAGGATATTCTCCGGGTATCCCATTCACCGACATCCCAGCAATATTATAAACAGATCCTCCGGGAATTAATTTGAAATAACGAAAGTTCCCAAATGTGATGGGCTGACTATAACTCAACGGAGCAAGAGGAATTGAAAATGTGCCATGCTCCGGGAAAAAATAATTGACGCCAATTTGGCCCCTCAGATCATTACCAATAAATAGCAGTGAAGAAAAAATTATCAGACAAAAAAATTTGAGTATTCTTTTTTTCATATGGCCTAATATTGTAGAATTCAAAAAAAAATTCTGTGCAATAAAGATACAGATTATGATGTTTAGAGGCAGAAAAAAAAGCAAACTGAAATTTTCGTGGTACCAATTTTGAGGGAAAATGCCTAATTCTTTCCAATACACACAACAATTTTCTGAAATTTCCCGTACTTTTGCATTGATTACGCCCTGATGATGAAGCTTCTACCCCTTAAAAAATTACTTTTTATTCTCGTATCAGTTTTTGTGATACCATCAGCTTATGCGCAGGTTGTTATCAATGAGGTCTTTGTGAGTCCAAGCACCGGTACTAGTGCGACAACCAATGCCAACTCGTTATACAACACTGATCCTGGCGATCAACCTCCCAAAAACAGAGAATGGATTGAATTATTCAATCCTAGTCCCTGTGATACGGTTGACCTAAGTTGTTTTACTCTGGGCAGCAATATGGAACCCCCTTTAGGTAGCGGCTATTCAAATTGGGGTGCATTTACTTTTCCCGCAGGAACCAAGATACTTCCATTGAATTTTATTATTGTGGGTGGTAATGATGCTCAGGTTCCTTACCTTGATTTTGATTTGAATTATTATCGCCAAAACACTTTTGGTGTACAGTATCTCTGTGGAGAGAGTTCTCGATGGTTTTTACGCGACGAGTATGGTTGGATTGGATTATATAGTCCTACCGGCGCTGTTATTGATGCTGTTTATTGGGATCTTTATGGTGTACCTGCGAATTTGAATCTTCAAAGTGAGTATGCTAATCCGGTTAATACAACGACCAGTTGCAACGGTTCAATGTCGCTGCCTGCTGCGGCCAGCATTCCGGGCATCGAATATGCGGGAATGATTATTACCAGCACAGACTATAGTCTTCAACGTACCAGCGATGGTGCCTCTTCTTGGTTTGCTACAGCTATGACCCCTACAGCAAGATCCTGTAATAGTAATTGTGTTGGACCACCTACGGTTGACTGCAGTGTTGTTAACGAGAGTTGCGCTGGTGGAGATGGAAGTATTACTGTTAGTATCACCAATGGAAGCACACCACCTTATACCATTCAATGGCTTCATCCTGTTGTTAGCAACCAACCCACTATAAATAATTTGAGTGCAGGAACTTATGTGGTTCAGGTAACCGATGCTTCAGGTTGTTTTATTGTTTACGACACAGCTGAAGTTGTACGTTTGCCGGGACCAGATATTACAAATTCGCAGGTTGTGAATGAAAGCTGTACTGCTTCCAATGGTTCTATTAATTTAACGATAACGGCACTTAACAATCCTGTTTCCTATCATTGGAGTTCTTCCACAGTGAATTCTGGCCACCTGATAAATCTCGCTGCAGGATTATATAATGTAACTGTTACCGATCATCTTGGTTGCACCGATACCGCATCATTTACCTTGTTCAATCAACCGGGACCTGAAATACAAATTTCTGGAGTGGTAAATGAAATGTGTACTTCAGCAAACGCTACTATTTCGACTGTCACAACCAGTGGAACGGCACCCTTTCATTATTCGTGGAACGGCAATTCATCATTAAATGTTGATACGCTTAATAACATTCATGCAGGGGACTATACTGTTGTTGTTACAGATGCGAATGGTTGTACAGCTACTGCCGATACTAGCTTGACAGATACGCCCCCGCCTACGGTCAGCTTTTCAAATATTACTGACGAAACCTGTCATAAAGGCAATGGGTCTGCGACCTTACATCTCGAAGGAGGAACTCCACCTTATACCTTTGAATGGGTTGAATTTCCTGATAATACTGACACAATATTGAATAATTTAGGAGAAGGAAATTATAGTGTTGATGTGTCTGATGTAAATTGTCAGCTAACAACCTCCTTCCATATCAATAATATTCCCGGTCCCGTTGCAGCATTTCGCATATATCCTGAAGCAACAAGTATTGAGTTACCGAGAGTCGTTTTTTATGATGAATCGGTTGGTGCTACAAAATGGGATTGGGACTTTGGCGATTGGAGGTATTCCACCTTCCCAAGTCCGATCCATGATTATCGCGACACTGGTGTTTTTAAAGTGACCCTTATGATCAGAGATGATCAGGGCTGTATGGATTCAGTATCCCATAATATATTAATAATTAGCCCAATAACTCTATTTATCCCGAACGCCTTCACTCCTAATAGCGATGGTTTGAATGATAAATATATGATATACGGGATGCATATCACCGACTTCGAAATCTACATATACAATCGCTGGGGTGGTGAAGTTTATCATTCTACCGATATGAATACCGGATGGGATGGGACCTTCAACAATCAACCTTCGCCCGAAGGTTTGTATTCCTGGGTCTTATGGTATAAAGAGGATTACGAACTTTTCCAAATGGATAGAAAAGTTCTTACTGGATCCATGACCTTGTTCAGATAAAAATTTATACTGAACAAGTATAAATTATTGAAGAATTAAGCAACCATTTTTTTATTTTGAACGTCAGTTATTCAGATTTCATCTGCTGATACGCTATATTCATCTCCTTCAACTGTTTTCGTAATTCGAACATTGCAGCAATTTGATCGGTTTTGTATTTATTAATGTGTATCGGGATTTGAGATTGCTATCGTAGTTTTATTGTTAAATTAATAAATACTACTTTTGTCCCGAAAAAGAAACTAAACCAGAATGTGTATTTGTTATAGTGCTGTATTTCTGCAAGTAATGCTCTTTTCACATAAAACCCAATCCGGGTTCTGGCCATTCTCCCCCCAATTCTTAGCAAATCATTTAATATGTACTATATGAAAAAGTTAGCACTTTTTGTTGGATTTTTTATGTCTCTGTCAGTATTCCATAGTGAATATACAATTGCAAATGATTGGAATACCGATCGTTTTATTAGCTTCAACAGCACTCTACAGAAGACTTATGTTTTAACCTATAAAATAACCGGAATGAATTCAGAGGAGGATGCAAAAATTATTACTGAAACCTTGATGAAGTCTGGTTTTGTTACCAGTGCAGTTACTTCTTTTGAATCAGGAACTTGTATTGTAGAGACCTTACTTCCCGAAAATGCAGGAAAGATAAAGGAAACCATCTCGTCAAGCACACGGAAAATTGGGAGAAAGATTGTTGCAGAGCTATTAGATACGGTAGAAAAATCTTAATTATTGAACGCGAGAATTGCTCAATCTTTATTAGAGAAATAAAATCCTAACGAATTTAATGGTAAAATAAAACATATGAAAAGATTTATTAATTACATATTTATCCTAATTGCAATTTTAGCATTTAACACCCAAGGTTTTTCCCAAGGTAACACTTGCGCATCGCCTATTGTTATCAGTGCATTTCCTCACACATCAAGTAATACGACTTGCGGTAAAGTAAATGACTATGGGGTGCAATGCGCGGGGTCCTATGGCGCTGGCGAAGATATTGTTTATCAACTTAATATTCCAGCTGCCGGAAATTATTCAATTACGGTTACTGCAACTGGTGGCGGAAGTTATATTGGTTGGTTTTTAAAAGCCAATGGAAGCTGTACCACCGCGGCTAGTTGTTTGGCAAATGCGGTCAGTAGCAGTGGAACAGTCGCCAGTGGCTCGTATAATTTTGCTGCTGCAGGAACCTATTATCTTATTATCGATACATGGCCAACACCCAATTGTTCTGCATTCGATTTGAGTATTTCTGCTCCTATTCCACCTGCCACCAATGATGAATGTGCTACAGCAACATCAATTACTCCTGGGACAAGTTGCAGTTACACAAACTATACAAATACCGGTGCTACCGCTTCTTCAGGTGCTCCTGCTCCGGGATGCTCAAGTCTGGGCGCTGATATTTGGTTTTCGGTGGTTGTACCAGCCTCTGGTCAGTTGATTTTTGACACACAAACAGGAGGTATTACCGATGGTGGAATGGCAATTTATTCAGGGACATGCGGATCATTGACGCTCATTGAATGCGATGATGATGATAGCGGAAATGGGTTAATGCCAATGATTAATCGTGGTGGACTCACGCCTGGATCAACGGTATATATTCGTTTTTGGGAATATGGTGGAGATGTATTCGGTACTTTTGGGATGTGTGTTTATTCGCCCGTACCCACATGCTCTGATGGAATACAAAACCAGGGTGAAACTGGAGTTGACTGTGGTGGTCCCTGTTCTGCTTGTCCCGTATTACCGGGTTGTGCAACTAATCCAGCTGCAGCCGATAATTGCAGCGCACCAACTAGCATTTGTAACCTTAATGGTTTCTGTGGAAACACCAGCACCACCTACACTGTTGATGCACCGGGTAACCTTTCAACATTATTCTGTGGTTCGATTGACAATAATTCATGGCTCACATTTGTTGCTGACGCAACTTCAGCAACTTTAAATATTTTCGTCAGTAATTGTACTGACAATTGGGGTATCCAAATGGAAGTTTATGGAACCAGCGATTGCAACACTTTTGTTTCCTACTCTAACTGTTGGAATCCTGGGGTGATGCAGAATGGAACGATTACCGCCACAGGCCTCACAATTGGACAAACTTATTATTTAATGATTGATGGCTGGGCAGGTGATGATTGTGATTTTATTATTTCTGCCAATTCCGGTGTATTCACTGTTGATGCCGGTAACGATGTAAGTATTTGTGGTGGCGCAAGCACTACTCTAAATGGTTCAGGTGGAACTTCATATTCTTGGACACCAACTACTGGACTGTCCAACCCGAATATTGCAAATCCAATTGCATCTCCGGCAACCACCACTACCTATACGCTTTCAGCCACTGGAGGAAACCCTCTTTGTCCGGGAGTAAACACTGATGCAGTTACTGTTACCGTAAACGGAATAACCCCAACCGCCAGTAACAATGGCCCATTGTGCCCTGGACAAACGCTTAACCTTACCTCCACTCCCGCAGCGGCAACAAGCTATAGCTGGTCGGGACCAAATGGATTTACAAGTACAAGTCAAAACCCAAGTATCGCATCTGTCACTGCTGCTGCCACAGGAAACTACACTGTTACAGTGACGAATGCAAGCTGCACAGGAACTGCCCAAACAAGCGTTGTGGTTAACGCAACAGCTGCTGTTACTGCAGCTAGTAATGGTCCTATATGTGCAGGAACGGCCTTAAATCTAACCTCCACTCCAAACGGCGGAACTGCCTATAGCTGGACAGGTCCTAACGGTTTCACAAGTGCAGTTCAAAATCCGACCATTGCTGCAGCTACTCCTGCAGCCACCGGCACGTATACTGTCACCGTCACCCTTGGTGGAGGCTGTACAGGCTCTGCAACTGTGGCAGCAACAGTAAAGGCCAATCCCGTAATCACACCAACTGCTACTCCTGCGGCAATTTGCGCAGGGGCTTCATCGTCGCTCAGTGCAACAAGTTCAATTGCAGGAACCACCTATGCCTGGATGCCGGGGTCATTATCAGGAACACCGGTTTCGGTGACACCCGGAGCAACTACAACATACACTGTCACTGGAACAGCGGTCGGATGTACCGGTTCTGCCACAGTGACAGTTACTATAAAACCCAACCCCGTTATTACACCAACAGCAACACCCGCAACCATTTGTGCAGGAACCTCTTCTTCGCTTAGTGCGACAAGCACTGTGGCAGGAACCACATACGCATGGATGCCCGGTTCATTATCAGGAACACCCGTTTCAGTTACTCCGGGAGCTACAACAACCTATACTGTAACTGGAACTGCCGCTGGTTGTACTGGATCTGCAACTGTGGCTGTAACGGTTAACCCAAATCCTGTGGTCACACCAACAGCGACACCTGCCGCCATTTGCCTTGGAGCATCATCTTCTCTCAGTGCGACAAGCTCTGTAGCAGGAACCACCTACGCATGGATGCCAGGGTCATTATCCGGAACACCTGTTTCTGTTACACCGGGTGCAACAACAACATATACTGTTACAGGAACAGCTGCTGGTTGTACCGGTTCAGCAACAGTAACAGTTACAATTAATCCAAATCCTGTGGTAACACCCACCGCAACTCCTGCCACTATCTGCGCTGGCGCTTCTTCATCACTTAGCGCGACAAGCACTGTAGCTGGAACCACCTACGCATGGATGCCCGGTTCATTATCAGGAACACCCGTTTCAGTTACTCCTGGAGCTACAACAACATATACTGTTACTGGAACAGCAGCCGGATGTACCGGCTCTGCTACCGTTGCTGTAACAGTTAATCCTTTACCTGTTGTTACACCAACAGCTACCCCTGCCTCAATTTGCGCCGGTGCTTCTTCATCACTTAGCGCGACGAGCACTGTAGCTGGAACCACTTATGCATGGATGCCGGGATCATTATCAGGAACACCTGTTTCTGTTACTCCGGGAGCAACAACAACATATACCGTAACAGGAACAGCAGCCGGATGTACAGGTTCTGCCACCGTGACTGTTACTATAAAGCCCAACCCTGTTATTACACCGACTGCTACTCCCGCAACACTTTGCGCTGGAGCTTCTTCTTCGCTTAGTGCGACAAGTTCTGTAGCAGGTACCACCTACGCTTGGATGCCAGGTTCATTATCAGGAACACCTGTCAGTATTACACCTGGAGCAACAACGACATATACGGTAACTGGAACTGCAGCCGGATGTACTGGATCTGCAACTGTGGCTGTTACTGTAAATCCAAATCCTGTAGTTACACCGACTGCAACACCTGCGACTCTTTGCGCTGGTGCTTCTTCTTCGCTTAGCGCAACGAGCACTGTAGCTGGAACCACCTATGCATGGATGCCGGGTTCATTATCAGGAACACCTGTTACTGTTACACCGGGAGCTACAACAACCTATACTGTAACTGGAACAGCAGCCGGATGTACCGGTTCTGCAACTGTGACTGTTACTGTAAATCCAAATCCTGTGGTAACACCAACCGCCACACCTGCCACTCTTTGCGCCGGGGCTTCTTCTTCGCTTAGCGCGACGAGCACTGTAGCTGGAACCACTTACGCTTGGATGCCGGGTTCATTATCAGGAACACCTGTCAGTATTACACCTGGAGCAACAACGACATATACGGTAACTGGAACTGCAGCCGGATGTACTGGATCTGCAACTGTGGCTGTTACTGTAAATCCAAATCCTGTAGTTACACCGACTGCAACACCTGCGACTCTTTGCGCTGGTGCTTCTTCTTCGCTTAGCGCAACGAGCACTGTAGCTGGAACCACCTATGCATGGATGCCGGGTTCATTATCAGGAACACCTGTTACTGTTACACCGGGAGCAACAACAACATATACCGTAACAGGAACAGCAGCCGGATGTACAGGTTCTGCCACCGTGACTGTTACTATAAAGCCCAACCCTGTTATTACACCGACTGCTACTCCCGCAACACTTTGCGCTGGAGCTTCTTCTTCGCTTAGTGCGACAAGTTCTGTAGCAGGTACCACCTACGCTTGGATGCCAGGTTCATTATCAGGAACACCTGTCAGTATTACACCTGGAGCAACAACGACATATACGGTAACTGGAACTGCAGCCGGATGTACTGGATCTGCAACTGTGGCTGTTACTGTAAATCCAAATCCTGTAGTTACACCGACTGCAACACCTGCGACTCTTTGCGCTGGTGCTTCTTCTTCGCTTAGCGCAACGAGCACTGTAGCTGGAACCACCTATGCATGGATGCCGGGTTCATTATCAGGAACACCTGTTACTGTTACACCGGGAGCTACAACAACCTATACTGTAACTGGAACAGCAGCCGGATGTACCGGTTCTGCAACTGTGGCGGTAACGGTAAATCCATTGCCGGTGGTATCAATTGTACCAACACCGGGAACCATTTGTGCCGGGGCCTCATCATCACTGGCTGCAAGTGGTGCAACTACATACAACTGGAGCGGTGGACTGGGAACTGCAAATCCACTAGTGGTAAGTCCTTTAAGCACTACCACCTATACTGTTACTGGTACTTCATTAGGATGTACAGGATCTGCATCCGTGACTGTAAATGTTAATCCAAACCTTTCAGTGTCTATCGTCCCAACACCTGCGACTATATGTGTTGGCGCATCATCATCACTGGCTGCCAGTGGAGCAACATCCTACAACTGGAGTGGTAGTCTGGGTACTGCAAACCCATTAGTGGTAAGCCCAATATCAACAACCACCTATTCTGTTACAGGAACATCGCTTGGTTGCACCGGTTCTGCTAGTGTTACCATAACTGTGAATCCAAATCCTGTGGTAACACCAACCGCTACCCCTGCCACACTTTGCGCCGGAGCTTCTTCTTCGCTTAGCGCAACGAGCACTGTAGCTGGAACCACTTACGCTTGGATGCCGGGTTCATTGTCTGGAACACCTGTCAGTATTACACCTGGAGCAACAACGACATATACGGTAACTGGAACAGCAGCCGGATGTACTGGATCTGCAACTGTGGCTGTTACTGTAAATCCAAATCCTGTAGTGACACCAACCGCCACACCTGCGACTCTTTGTGCTGGTGCTTCTTCTTCGCTTAGCGCGACCAGTACTGTAGCTGGCACCACCTACGCATGGATGCCGGGTTCATTATCAGGAACACCTGTTAGTGTTACACCGGGAGCTACAACAACCTATACTGTTACTGGAACAGCAGCCGGATGTACTGGTACTGCAACTGTTGCTGTAACAGTGAATCCAAATCCTGTGGTAACACCAACTGCTACACCTGCTACACTTTGCGCTGGAGCTTCTTCTTCGCTTAGCGCAACGAGCACTGTAGCTGGAACCACCTACGCATGGATGCCGGGTTCATTATCAGGAACACCTGTCAGTGTTACTCCGGGAGCTACAACAACATATACAGTAACTGGAACAGCTGCCGGATGTACTGGTACAGCTACTGTTGCTGTAACTGTGAATCCAAATCCTGTAGTAACACCAACCGCAACTCCTGCTACACTTTGCGCTGGTGCTTCTTCTTCGCTTAGCGCGACGAGCACCGTAGCTGGAACCACCTACGCTTGGATGCCGGGATCATTATCAGGAACTCCTGTCAGTGTTACACCGGGAGCAACCACAACATATACAGTAACTGGAACAGCATCCGGATGCACCGGTTCTGCAACAGTTGCCGTAACGGTAAATCCAAATCCTGTGGTAACACCAACCGCGACACCTGCCACTGTATGTAATGGCACCGCCTCATCGTTGAGTGCAACAAGTACTGTTGCTGGTACCACCTACGCATGGATGCCAGGGTCATTATCAGGAACCCCTGTTTCTGTAACACCTGGAGCGACCACAACCTATACAGTAACTGGAACAGCAGCCGGATGTACTGGTACTGCAACTGTAACAGTGACTGTGAATCCAATACCTACAGTTACCGTTCCAGCAAACATCATTGTCTGTAACAATGGTGCAGTTGCCGCAGCTAACTTCACAAGCACAACACCGGGTGCAACCTTCGCATGGACCAATAACAATACGACCATCGGTTTGGCAGCCAGCGGCTCAGGCAACATTCCAGGATTTACCGCCGTCAACGCTGGAAGTACTCCTGTTGTTTCCACGATTACTGTGACACCTTCTGCGAATGGTTGTACAGGAACTCCATCTACCTATACCATTACAGTTAACCCAACAGATAATCCTGCCTTCAGCTACACACCATCTACTTTGTGTATTACTGGAACCGACACCCCTGCAACCATTACGGGTGGTGCCAGCGGTACCTTCTCTGCTACCCCTGCAGGCATTGTATTCCTCAACACCACCACCGGTTTG
The DNA here is from genome assembly GCA_963678485.1 of Bacteroidales bacterium. GTDB lineage: Bacteria > Bacteroidota > Bacteroidia > Bacteroidales > CAIWKO01 > CALGYY01. Next base: position 4,395,167 of record OY782882.1, on the reverse strand, counting down.
ATTGACGTTAGCGCCAGTTCGCTGGGCATCTATACCGTGACCTTCAACACCAGCGGTACTTGTCCTTCGAGTAGCACGGCCACGGTGAACATCACCAATGCCCCGGTTGCTACCATATCTTATGGCGGTCCATACTGCCTCTATGATGCTGATCCCGCTCCTACCTTTGGCGCAGGTGCCAGTGCAGGCGTATTCAGCTCCACTGCAGGATTGGTCTTTGTCAGCACTTCGACTGGCGTGATTGATCTATCAGCCAGCACTCCGGGAACATACACCATCACCAACAGCATTGCTGCGGCGGGTGGTTGTGCTGCCACTTCCGCTACGGCAACAGTGGTGATTAATCCTACGCCAACAGTTTCTGTACCTGCGGCCTTTGCAGTATGTAACGGCGCTACCGTTGCTGCAGCAGCCATTTCAGGAACACCGGCTGGAGTTACCTTTGCATGGACCAACTCCAACCCTGCGATTGGGCTTGCCGCGAGTGGTACTGGTGGCGTTCCGGGATTTACTGCTACCAACACAGGGACAGCACCCATCACTGCAACCATCACGGTAACTCCTAGTGCCAACGGTTGTACAGGCACTGCTCAAAGCTATGTCATCACGGTCAACCCAACACCTACTGTGAGCGTTCCTGCTAACATCACCGTGTGTAACAACGCAGCGGTGGCCGCTACCAACTTTACCAGTCCTACTTCAGGAGCAAGCTTTGCATGGACTAACTCCAACACCTCTATCGGTATTGGAGCCAGCGGAGTTGGCAACATTGCAGGCTTCAACGCAGTGAACACCTCCAGCAGTCCGGTAACCGCGACCATTACCGTTACACCAACAGCTAACGGATGTGCCGGCACGGCTTCAACTTACACCATCACTGTGAACCCAACACCGGTGGTCACCGTTCCCGCAAACATTATTGTATGTAATAATGCAGCGGTTGCTGCTACCAGCTTTACCAGTACTACGGCAGGAGCCACCTTTACCTGGACCAACTCCAATACCGCCATTGGTCTTGCAGCCAGCGGATCGGGCAACATTGCCGGATTTAATGCAACCAACTCAGGAACTACGCCTATCAACGCTACCATCACGGTAACCCCTAGTGCCAACGGTTGTACTGGTACTCCTTCTTCTTATACCATCACGGTGAACCCAACACCATCGGTGAGTGTACCGGCCAACATCACGGTATGTAACAATGCCACTGTGCCAGCTTCGGTATATAGTAGTCCAACACTGGGTGCAACTCTGGCATGGACCAACACCAACACGGCCATCGGTCTGGGAGCCAGCGGAACCGGAAGTATCACCAGCTTTACTGCTACCAATACCGGAAGCGCACCTATCACCGCAACCATTACCGTGACGCCAAGTGCCAACGGTTGTGCAGGAACGCCTTCTTCGTATACCATTACTGTGAACCCAAGTCCGGCTGTAACCGTTCCTGCGAATGTGAGCTTATGCACAGGGGCAACCGTGGCAGCATTGAACTTCACCAGCACCACGGCCGGAGCCAGCTTTGCCTGGACCAACTCCAACGCTTCTATCGGACTAGCGGCCAGCGGCACGGGTAATATACCTTCGTTCACCGCTACCAACAACGGAGCCAGCCCGGTGGTAGCAACCATCACCGTGACGCCTTCGGCCAACGGATGTACCGGAACAGCTTCATCCTTCACCATCACGGTGAACCCGAGACCACAACTTAGCTTCCCGGCATTGACGGCCATCTGCGTGAACGCACCCAGCATGACCCTCAACACAGCAACACCTGCAGGCGGAGTATATAGTGGAACCGGTGTATCCGGCGGATCGTTCAACCCGGCAGTATCGGGTGCGGGCACCTTCGTTCTCACCTATAACTACACCGATGTAAATGGTTGTACCAACTCAACCACTCAGAACATGACGGTAAACGCTCAACCTACAGTGACGGTTACTCCGTCGAACCCGACCATCTGCGTCGGAACTTCGGTACCCCTGACGGCTTCAGGAGCTTCGACCTATGTCTGGAGTCCGTCAACAGGACTTAGTGGTACCACGGGTAATATGGTGAATGCTTCTCCGCTGACCACCACCACCTATGTGGTTACAGGAACGGCCAATGGTTGTACCAACACAGCGAACACCACCGTGAACGTTTATACCAGCATCCCCATTACCGTGACTCCGGCCACCAGCTCCATCTGTCCGGGTGATGGTACACAGCTCACCGCTTCGGGGGGTGCAACCTATGTATGGACACCTGCCACTGGACTTTCTTCTACAACCGGAGCAACGGTCACCGCCTCTCCTTCCACAACCACGGTTTACAATGTGGTGGGCAGCGACCTGAGCGGTTGTACCGGAAGTGCCAATGCTGTAGTTGCTATTAACCCTCTGGCAAACATCGGCTTCATGGCTACACCTAAGCATGGTTGTGCACCGTTGATGGTTGACTTCCTCTTCGTTCCTGGTTCCGGAATCATGGACAACTCATGGTTGTGGAACTTTGGTGACAACAATGCGACCTCTACCGACAGTGCGACAACTTATCTCTATACTGATAACGGAACCTATGCAGTGACTCTCACCGCGCAGACCATTGATGGTTGCAACGTGAGTGCATCCGACACCATCGAAGTATACGAGGTTCCGGTGGCTGACTTCATCGCTCATCCGGATGTCATCACCACCGACAACCCCACGGTGAACTTCGTTGATCAGTCAACCAATGCAAGTACATGGAACTGGAACTTTGGTGATCCTGCCTCAGATGAACTCAACACTTCCTCGCTGCAGAATACTTCGCACACCTACACTATCGCTGGCGAGTACACAGTTCTGCTGACTGTGGATAATGAACATGATTGTAGTGACACGGCATCAAAAACCGTAACAGTCCACGATGCCTTTGCATTCTGGGTCCCCAATGCCTTCTCTCCAAACGAAGATTTGGTGAACGATTACTTCATGCCTCAGGGCGTTGGATATATCGAAAACACCTTCGTCATGAGGATCTTCGACCGCTGGGGAAAAACCCTGCTCTATACCGAAGACATCAATAAAGGATGGGATGGCAAAGATTACAACACAGGCAAAATGCAGGAAGACGGAGTGTACACTTACCATATCCTGATTACCGATCAAAGCAATCACGAACACGAATACATCGGATCGGTAATGCTTCTCAAATAATACAGCATCGATAAAATAAAAGAAAAGGCTAAGGAAAATCCCTAGCCTTTTCTTTTATGGCCTGTAATCAATCGCTCCCAAATCTGGTGGAGGATTAATAAGCCGACTATTTCCAAAAATATCATACGACAAATCGAAAATTGAAGTCGTGATAACATTCATTGACCCATGATCAATGGCTGCAGAACCTGCAAGCAGTCTATAATCATTATTATAAAAACTGGTAAAAGAAGGATCTTCATTTTTAATCACGTTCAGATAATGCAAGGTATTGCTGACATCATACGAAGTTTTGATGAGACAATTCTCAAAAAAATAATTGAACACATTTCCACCTGCAGAATCAATCAATAATTCATTTTCAATATTTCCATAAATTATTGAATTCCCAAAATAGGCAGAATCCAAATCACCAGTGTATACAGTATTTGTGTAAGGATCCTCATAATAGTCTGTAATCAGCAATGACGGGGTTTGTCGTGTTGACAAACTCCAGTAATTACCAAGCGTGCAATGGCGGAAGTCATAGGATCCACCAATGGTCAACGCTGCATCGTAAACAGCACAATTTGCAATTACACTATTATACGCCTGAATCCGATAGAATCGTGACAGCAATCCAATACCTGTCATATTTCTTATTTGCGTATTACTTATTACTAGACGGTTTCCCATACTGGCATCCATGGTCTCAGCCTGAATTCCAATAAATCCGTTTTTAATAATCGCATGATTGATCACGTTATTTACAGATCCTTCATTAATCCAAATACGATCCCATTGACCAGGCAATTCTCTGAATGCGGCTTCTAATCTAGGTCCTTGAAAAGTCACAGGTTCATCAGCTGTTCCATTGACTTTCAAACTCCCCCCTTTATACACCCACATGCCACTCCCATTATAAAAATGAATACGAACACCGGGATCAATATTCAGATTTCCTGTGGAATCAATAACAGCCCAACCATACACCAAATAAGGCTTGTCGTTAACCCAGGTAATATCCTCACCTTCTCCAGCGACAATCTTATATCTAAGGGAACCACCCAGCACTTTATTTGCGACGATATAATGAGCATCTTGTCCCCAAGCCGTCAAGTTCACATCTTGTACCTGCCCATTAGTGGTAAACACAATAGAGTCATCAATCACCATTGGGCTATTGCTATTTTGCGGATCAACAGTAACTTTCACAAAAATGAACAAACTATCATGTGCTGGCACTTCAACCTCAGGAAATTCTGTTCCAGTCATGCCGTCAACATTTATTCTGAAATTTGACGATGTACCTCCAGCAAGAAAAATATCAGTCATTACTGCATGATCACTGGTATTTTTGATATAAAACATTTTGGTAGTGCTGCCTATGGTTGAAAACACTGTATCAAAAACAATGTGATCAATAGAAACAGCAATATTCGATGATTTATCAAATACAGGATCTTTGCGACATGATGTAAGCATTGCAAACACCAATGATAGCAAAAGAATACTATAGACAATATGGTTTTTATTCATATGCATAAATACGGACTTCAGTAGAATTTATTGTATTGCAGTGCGCAAAGTTAAACAATTCATGGATTTAAGATGTCACTGTTGGTCCACACAATTATTATCTAATATAAAATGTGAAATTATCTTTACTTAGGCAGATAATTATAGTACCTTTATAACTCCTAAAAAAATAAAAACCATGGACCAAAATCTTGTTGTCATTGCCACTTACAACTATTCAAGAGCCTTGTTATTGCGAGGACGTTTGGAATCAGAAGGAATTGAAAGTTATTTAACCAATATCGATTTGGTTCAACTTGAAACATCTTCGGGTGTAAAAGTTCTTATTAAGGAAGAGGATGTTGCTGCAGCCACCCGCATTATTAAAAGCATTTCGAAGGAATATGGGGAAAATGATGTATTGGAGAAACCTTCACTTTATAAAATTCATCGGATTCTCGTTCCTATCGATTTTTCGGAACACAGCCTTATCGCTTGTGAATATGCCGCAGCCTTAGCTTCGCGTGTAAACGCAGAAATCAAATTATTACATAGTTATTACGATCCTCCTTCAGTAGCATCGGCATTTCCTGATGCATTCAGCTATGAACTTGGAATGGGTGGATTGCAAAAAGATCTGGAAAATATTGCCAAGACCGACATCAAAGTATTCAAAGAAAAAATCATTGAGAGAGTTCGTCTTAAAGGTATTCTTGATTTAAAAATCTCTACTCTTTTGGTGCAAGGAAATATTGAAGACGAAATTCTCGAAGTAGCCCGAAATTACAAACCACATTTGATTGTTATTGCAAACCGAGGTAAGGACAAGGAATCCGATAAACCCGTTGGTCACGTCACAGCTGATATTATCGACCATGCGGAATTCCCGGTATTTGCGATTCCTGAACAGGGAAGCTTCAAACAATTTGAAAACAATAATTTACTTTACATGACTGACTTTGACGATCCTGATTTTTCTGCATTCAGGAAGCTGATGAGTATTATCAGTCCGTACAACATGAAAGTTCATTGCATTCACGTTGGTGAACAAAGCAAAAGCACCTTCGACAGTGTTCAAATGGAAGAATTGCAGGATAAAATTAGCGTACAGTATCCCGATTTTCCTGTAGAATGCCACTTGATTAATGATTCAGATATGGTGAAGGGTGTAAATGGATTTGTGGCAGAATACAAAATTGACATCATTGCGCTATCTAATAGGAAACACAGCTTTATTTACCGTTTATTCAACGATAGCAATGCTAAGAAAATGCTGTATAACATTGCAGTTCCAATGCTTGTTTTTAGAGTAAAAGAAGAATAGTAATTCTTACTTTTTCTTAAGAAAATCAGAAATATTCGTGGTAATAGTTATGTAGTTTGGCACTGCACCTAGGGCGAAATGACTGCGGGTATATGAGAAATTAAACTTCGATACCCTGAAGCCAAAACCGTAGGAAAAGCCTGCCAATGCCTTCTTTGCGTCAATATGCAATTCTTTGCGGCGCTGATAATTGTATCCAACACGTATTGTAAAAACTTTAGCAGGCGAGAATTCTAAACCGACCACCATATGCCGGCCCAGCTTATCTAGAAACTTTTCGAATTTTCGCGGAGCCAGAGAATCACCTGTAAGGGGATCAACAATCGGATCAGGATTATTAGGGTCGGAATAAGTCAAATCCCATTTTTCCAAATGAGTGGCGAGGATATGAAAGCGGATTGGCAGTTTGCCAAATTGTTTTGAGAACCCAAGCTGCAATTCAAATGGTAGTCTTTCTCTTGTTCCAGGAACATAGGAATTCAGTTGAAGCCCAATATTCTTGGCAAGAAAAGTAAGTGCAGTATTTCCTTTTTCACTAAAATAACTACCTGCAACATCTACAGCCATCCCAAAACTATTGTACTCAGCGAGATCACTATAGATAAACTTCAAATTTGACCCAATGGAAAAATGTTTTGATAAATGACGTCCCCATCCCAGCGTAAGCGCATATTCGCCGGCATTGAAATTACCATAAACATCCCCGTTCTGATCGGCACGTGTAAAGCGTCCATAGTCAATGAACTGCAGAGTGGCTGCAAAACTTCCAACTTTATTGAATGTATGTGAATAGGAAACAAAACCATAATTGATATCTGCAAAGTAATCAGTAAAGCTAAAAGCCAATCCCCGATGCAAATCCTTATCAATAAATGAAGGGTTGGCGAAAGCCAGGGTAAGATCCTTATCGTTTACACTGAGGAAATTTCCACCGATGGCTGCCACGCGTGCAGAACCTGCCAAATTTAAAAAGCTATACGTGCTGCTCCCCCCTATTTGAGCGGAAAGCGTGAAAGGCAATAACGATATCAGGACTAAGAGTTTTGTAAATTTCACGGGCAGCGAATTGTGTGTCAAAAGTACAAAATATTTCAGACAATCCTAACAACGGCCATCACAGCCATTTATTGTGAGGAATCACATTGTCATAAAATTGCGTTAATTTAGCTTGTTAGAGCTAACGAATGCAGACAATCGCCTTTTTTTTTCGTATCTTTGTTCTAAATCTACGCTAATGAAAAAATTTAGAACCTTACTATTGGTCGCAGGAATCGTCATTTTGATGGTAGGCGCAGCGAATGGCCAGATACCCGCAGGGTATTATACCTCTGCCAACGGACTCACAGGATTCACCCTTAAAACTGCGTTATATAACATCATTAAAGGTCACACCTCGGTTTCCTATGATGACTTATATACTTACTATGCTAAAACTGATGCTAAGCCCGGTAATGTTGTATGGGATATGTACTCAGACAATCCTTCAGGAACACCAGCCTATATTTATCATCATGTATCCTCTGACCAGTGTGGTTCATACAATAGCGAGGCTGACTGCTACAATCGTGAACATTCTTTTCCTGCAAGTTGGTTCAACGACGGCACTCCGATGTATTCTGATCTTTTTCTGGTGGTTCCAACCGATGGCTATGTAAACAACCGTCGTTCAAATTATCCATTTGGTGATGTAGGCACTGCTAGCTGGACCTCTACCAACGGAAGTAAACTTGGAAATTGTTCATATCCGGGTTATTCAGGAACAGTGTTCGAACCTATTGATGCTTACAAAGGTGATTTCGCACGTTCTATGTTTTATATCGTTACACGCTACGAAAACGTTATCGCTACATGGTATTCAAACACAACAGAAGCTGGACATGCCCTCACAAATAACAATACCGTTTGTTTCCAAACCTGGTATTTGAATATGCTATATCAATGGCACGTTGATGATCCTGTGAGTACAAAAGAAATCGCACGCAATGATTCTGTGTATAAAATTCAACATAACCGCAATCCATATATTGATCATCCTGAATGGGTAGCTGTTGTCTGGAATATGCCAACCACTGCATCAGAAACGCAAATGGCACAACAAATCCATATAGCTCCAAACCCCAGTACAGATTATTTGGAGATTAGCTTCCCGGAACAATATACATTTTCAAAAATCTGGATTAGCGATATTACTGGCAGATTAGTCAGTTCTGTTCCTGTCCCGCAAACGTATGAGAAAATAGATGTTCGCGGACTAGAGAAAGGTTTGTACTTTATCGTGTTCCAATCACCCAACGGGAGTTTTAGCCAACGTTTTATAAAAAACTAACTGTTCCTGAATATCCCCATGAAAAAAATCCTCGTAACCTTACCATTGCTGCTGTGTATCGCCTTCACAGTGGTCGGTCAGACTATTATCGACAGTATAAACATGCCCTGTCCGGGAGAAATTATTAAACGTACAGTGGTGAATAACCTCAATACCATTGATTATACCACCAGTGATAGTAACACGGTTTGGGACTTCTCAATGCTAGATGGAACATCCAGCGTTTCCGATACGTTTATTGGTGTCCTGTCCACTCCTATCACTTACATTGCAACATTCAGCAATCCCTTTGACCAGCCTCACAAAGCAACAGTTGCAGCCAAACAACCCGCTATTCCTTCACTGCCCGGAATAACGATTTCCAATATGTATAATTTTTATAAGGCAACGAACAGTTTTTATGGACAGGTTGGCTTTGGTGCTGAAATAAACAATGTACCTCTACCAGTGAAATATGATAACGCTGAAAAGATACTTTGTTTCCCTTTACTTTTCGGAAACATAGATTCTTCATTCAGTAAGTATGCAGTGAATATCCCAAGTCTGGGTTATAACGCTCAACGTCGGCATCGTACCAATTATGTTGACGGTTGGGGTACTTTATACCTTCCAGGCGATACTTTTGATGTGGTAAGAGTGCGATCGACAATTCAGATTTTTGATTCAATCTATGTAGATTCTCTTGGTTTTGGAATCGGTTTTAACAGAAACGAATATGAATATAAATGGATATCCACGGAAAGCAAGTTAGCTGTATTTCAGGTAAACAAGCGTAGCGGCGGAATGGGTGGCATAGGAACAGAAGCATGGTTTCTGGATAATCGTACCGATATTGGTATCACAGACTACAACGAAAAACCATCAATAAAACTTTTCCCAAATCCTGTAGAAAATCGGCTAATGATTGATGGCACCGATATTTCAGGCGCATATTGGAAGATTTCCGATTTAAGTGGAAGAATCCTATGTGAGGGAAAATATCAAACTTCTCAAGGCATTGATATTTCAAAAATTAAATCAGGACTTTACCTGATTGAAATCATGCAATCCGGGATTTCTAATACCTTGCGGTTTATCAAACAATAAAAAACCGTCCCTTTTTCAAAGGACGGCTGGGGAATTAAACTTACCGCTACCATCATAATAGAGAGAAGTGTACTTCTTCTAATTTTAGGGAATGATCATCCCTCAACTTTATTTTTGTATTTGTTTGACTTATTATCAGCCAATCGCTGCTTAAATTATCCAAGGGTGAAGCCGAACCTAAAGAAATGCTCATCCGGCTGTTGTTGCTATTAATACTCCAGACTCCTGTAGTGCTTATTCCAGAACCATTAGCCACCAAGGTACCGTCGTCCTTAAATTCGAAACTGTAACTATTGAATTTGTAGGTTTCATCTTTGGAGGAATCGTAATAATAGGTGATCTGCCAATTCTTTCCACTCTGCAGATTTGCCGGAGAAACTGAAGACGAATCTGTCTTTTTACATCCTATAAATAGGGTCGATAAACAAATAATGATTAATACTGATTTTATGCTTGTTTTCATACCGGGAAATTTTGTTATTTAGAACAAATATAAATAAGAAATCACCCTAAAGTCAAGTCAGTTAACAGAAATTAACAGAAATACATTTTAACAATCAGATAATCAGTGTTATTTTTTTAATGATTTCCACTTTGCCTGGTAGCTTTTCCTGAAAGGATTAAACCACTTATTGCCTTGAGTAAGCAACATAATATTTGCCGATGGATCTGCAAGTGGGTCTTTTTTATACGCCTCAGAGGCAATGAATGCTGCCAATGTTGTCTGCATCTGCGATTGTGAAGTCGTCGGCTTCATTATAGAAGCTAAAGTTGATAGAATCGTAAATGCATCGTGCGACCTATCCTTACTAATAAAAAACTGAATTGAGGCTTTTTTGAATTGTTCGGAGCTATGTCCGGAACAATAGGAAACAAGTGGCAGATGCTTTATTCCGTAACCAGCCAGATATTGCTTATTATAAAGACTCTCCGCCGACGCGTACAAATTAAAAAACGAATTGGTGTCAAGCGTTTGTAACGCAGAATCCGCATTTCTCATACACTGTTGATAGTATGCCGCAGGAATCACATAAATATAGCGGGATGAGGCATCCGAAGTGTCAATCGTACATATTGAAAAATCTCTAATAACCAGCAAAGCCTTCGAATAGGCGTCACGTGCGGCAATATATGTGAGTTGATCGGCAAGCTTTTTCGCCTCATCGCAACTTCTTTCAAAATCGCGCTTTGCATTGCTGCAATAAGCACTGTCGTAGGCAAAATGCAAACTGCTAATAGCACCGGGCAGCACGCTATCATCCACAAGCTTTGCTTTCTTTAATCGAGCATCCAGACTTCCCAATAACAATGACACTGTATCGAGTTGTTCCTTGCGGATTGCATCATATGCATATTGAATTTGTTCATGCATAACAGGGCGTGCAGCCAATTGCAGTAGCGTATCTAAGGAAGGATTTACCCGTAACTTATATGTTGTTGAAAGCAATGCTGCTTTTTCTAAGGATGTCAAGGCCTCTGTATATTGTCCGTATTTTACCATACTTCGTCCGGCTAGGATAAGCTGCTTGTATCGCTCGAGTTGTATTCGTTGATACACAGTATCGGCAGGTACTGTATAAACAATATACTGTGCGTGTTCGCCTTGGTAGGTGCGTGCATCAGCAATCTGTTGTTCTGCTTGATCAGGCATTCCATTCATCAACATTTTATACGCCGATGATACTTTCAAACTATAAATCTCATTGAACGACCGACGATAGCCTCGTTCCAAGCCATCAGCGCAATCTTTAACATCTATACTATCACATAAAGCCGCTGCACGGTCGTACCAGGACAATGCGAGTTCGTATTTCTTTTTGGAATTTAAAGTATCCCCTTTGGTCACCATGGCGCGGGCTAATTTAGAAGTTACTGCATCTGCCGCGGCTGCGCCAATAATCTCTTTGGCATTTTGTCGCTGATATTTGCGCGCTTCAATGATGTATACTTCTGCCAATTCGTAGCGCGCATTCTGTATTGCCTTCTCTGCCACACTTAAATAGGACTGATAAATTCCGAATTTTGAAGAAGCATAGTCTTTATAGATTTGCTCACCGCAGTTAATGCCCGGACTCCCTTCACAAAAGCGGATTGCACGTTCGATCACAGCAAGCGATTCGTTGAACTTCTCAAGTTTGAGATAATCCATGCCCTGTTGCTGTAGTGTATGAAATACCTTTTCGGAAAAAAGAATGACTGAGTCGGCCATCGCAGGACCAGGATTCATGGTCGTTAGAACCGACTGCATGATGTCTGCAGCTTCATTCACGCTATCGTGAAAATAAAGGATTTTTGCGCGCTCATAATACGAAGGAACGTACATCGGATTATAATTGCACGACCGGCTAAAATAAAGCATTGCCTTACTCACCTGGCCTAGGTCAAGATATTTTTTGCCTTGATCGTAGTATATTTTATCGAGTGTAGCGAGGCAGGCATCCTCCTGAGCACGTACGCTACGGCATCGTTCTGAATAGGCATTGAACATATCAATGTAGCCAATTGGATCGTGACCGGAAAGACTGAGTGTCCCCGGAAAATCGCGCTGATAAAGAATTTCCAGATTTTGCTCAATTTCATCCAACATGATATCATACACTAAAATCATATCAATGTTTTTGAAATCGAATGCATCCAGTTTTTGATTTCCACGCGCTATCACTGCTTTGGACTGATAATACTCATCAATTCTTAATAGTTTATCATTAAATGCAGCCACAGCATTACTGTCAAAAAAGACCGCACGATTATCCACTGTCACTGTGAAAGAGGGCTGACGAATAGTATCAGTAAATGAATAAAAAGCAAGTTTGTTATAACCCCAATGTAAGGAATGACTGTCAATATTAAATACATTTATTTCTTTTTTATACTTATCATATAAAGAAACTTTCATATGAATAGCATTCGGAAATAAGACATCAGAGATATCAAAATCTTTATAGATAACATCACCCAGACAGCGTGCTTCGTTGATATCGACAGATGCTTCGTATCGTCCATCAGCAAGGCGAATCACGCGCAGTACCTGACGAAATGAGTACTTATAGGAGGTATAATCAAAACGTTTAGGAACACTCTTAGCGATTTCTCTGATAAATATATTGGTGATCTGTGATGAAGAATCGGGCTCTGATTGATAGTTCACAGTATAAACTTCATTGTCGGCCTTTTCGTAAATTACATCAAATTGAGCAAACGCATTGTCGTAAGCCAACGCAAGAATTAGCAGTACAAAGAAAAATCTAAATACGCATCTTATCTTAGAAAATAAAGAAGAACATGACTTAAGCGGCATCAGCAAATAATTATAACTTACAAAGTTTGCGATAATAGCTCAGTCAACAGAATTGAGAATAAAATAATATCAACAGCAATTTGTTAATTGCCTAGCATTTCGTAATCACTCCAAATAGAATATCAGCGTTACTTTGAATTTAGAAAGCTTATAAAAATAAACGACTGTAATCGCGCCGCAACAGGCGGTTTCAAAAGAATAAAAGATATAGTATTCGTTCTATTTCTGAATGATAATACGCTGTAGATATTCCTCAGCATGAATTTTTATCTTCACAAAATAGATTCCCTCATCAATATCAAATTGAAGTTTATTAACTCCTGCTTTAACACTACAATAAAAAACAAGAGAGCCTATCAAATCGCGAACTTCAATCACTCCATCATCAGACATCTCCATAAAAAAAGCGCCATTTGAGGGATTTGGATATATAAGGTTATCGTGAGTTATAGATTCATCAATACCAAATGATGTAATATTTATACAAGATGTAGTATCAACACAACCATCGAAATTCATCTCTACGGCATAAGAACCATTTGCCGGAATAGAAAAATATTGTTGTGTTTCTCCCATGAATGGCGCATTGACGTTATTACAGTCAAGCCATTGATAAAGTACGTCACCTTGCACAGCTACTAATTCAGTAGGTGTTTGAATGATGTTTGTATTTACACCTTTTACTACGATAGTATCACGCCATGTACTTGTCCCCAGACTGTTTGTACCCAACAGCGTAGTGATATAGGTACCTGCAGTGGAATATGTAACCGGGCCCGGATTTTCATCATTGGAGGAAGATGGAATTCCTCCTTGAAATGTCCAAGCCCAAGATGTAAGATTATCTGAAATATCAGTATAAGTGATAGCTCCTCCCCTGCATACTGTGTCGAAGGGAGAAGTGAATTTTGTTGAAGGCATCATGATGCTTGGCCAATAATCAGCATTCAAAATAGGACGATTGGTAACTCCTGATGCACTATATAAAGAAACCAAGCCTACCAATGAAATTTTTTGTTCATCAAAATTAGCCGGAACTGTATATGAGTAGTGATAGGTGGCGACAGAACCAAAATTCACCGATGCTGGAATTACACCCGAAGTACCCCATGTACCTCCAAGAAAATCACGGGCAACATATCTGTGTGGCAGTCCAACGATTGGATTACCTGCTCCGTAATACGTATGTCCCGCTGTTGTATTATACGCATTCACCTGATTATAACCCGAACCTGTACCAACCACACTATCCTCGATGATTATGCAATTGAAGCGAATATCACCGGAGACAGTACCTGTAAACATGGCTTTAAGATAAACATCAATTTGCCGAGTGACATTATTATATAACACAGAATCAAAGGAAACGGTGACAGATGAGACCCCAGCAAGATAGGTTGTCATACTTGATAACCATGTCCCTCTGGAAATTGGAGATGTTGTTCTATTAATTATTGCCTGCGGATATGAGGTGGAAAAAAACGTTGCTAGCTCTGTTCCGTGATCGATCTCCATTCCATCCGACGTATGAATATTAACCGGAATTACATTATTTGAAGAGGCAATCACATCTTCGAGTATGACGAATCCATCAGGAGAATATTGCGACCAACTTCCTGTGAATACTTCGATAACACCCTTTTGAACTGAAAATTGCGCAGATGCGACCGTAGCGAGCATTGTAAGCAGGCTAAAAAAAATGAGATGTAAGCGTTTCATGGAGTTTAGGATTATTTGGTAAAAATACAAATATTCCTTAAAAATTTATACATTAGATGGTTATACCTGAAAAATCAGTCCATCTTCAGCAAGATAAGTTTCAGCAAATAGTTCACGAGTTTCAAGTAATACAGGCATTAAATCGTCGTAGCGTGCTGAATAATGCCCTATAATTAATTTCTTTACTCCAGCCATATTTGCAATGGTTGCTGCATCACTAGTGGTTGAATGCATTTTCTCACGGGCGTTCGCTTCCCTGTCCTTCATAAATGTAGCTTCGTGATAAAGGGTATCCACACCTTTAATATATTGAATATAGCTTTCAACATAGCCTGTATCGGAACAATACGCATAGGAACGCTGCTCTTTAGGTGGCAAGGTTAGCAAATGATTTGGAATCGTCCTCCCATCGGGCAATAAAAGATCATGGCCCTTCTTCAAAGCAGAAAAATGTCCACTGGTAATTTGATATTCTTCAATGACATCCTTTCGTATGCGCCGTCCCTGATTGCGTTCCCGAAAAACAAAACCATGTGTAGGAACCCGGTGTAACAATGGAAATGCAGTGATTTCTACACCATCGTCAGTATATACGATTGATGATTCATCAGGATTTATGGGGTGAAATATAAGAGGATATTGTAAGGTTGTTTCACTCACCAGCATTAAAAGATCCAGAATCTTCTTCAGTTCTGGATTACCATAGATATGCAGTTCTTCTTTTCTTCCGAAAAGGTGCATGGTAAAAATCAGACCGGGAAGACCAAGGAAATGATCACCATGCAAATGAGAAATAAAAATATGTTTAATACGATGAGTTTTTATTTTAAAGCGCCTTAACTGCATCTGGGTGCCTTCGCCGCAGTCAATTAAAAAAAGGCGCTCATTTACATTTAGTAACTGAGCGCTTGGATGTCTTGATGCGGTGGGCGTTGCAGAGCTAGAGCCCAAAATGCGAACGTAAAAACCCATTAGCGATTGCTTACGAGCATACGACGTGAGAATGTGACTTTTTCATTAGAAACCCTGTACATATAGATGCCAGGTTTGTATGTGCTTCCGCTGATTAACAAAGAATTGTATCCGCGTTTTGAAACCATGGTTTCATTGTAAACACAATTTCCAAGGATGTCGAAAATTTCAATAGTCACTTTTTCGTTTCCACAACTCTGATAAGCAATCTCTGTTTGTGCACCAAAAGGATTGGGCGAATTCTGGAATACTTCAAAATCGATTCTGTCGGAAGGATGATAGATTCCAAAGCTTGAACTATCAAGTACTTTAATTGTATATCCGGTAACTGGCATAGCCATGATGGTATCACCCATAATTGGCATATTGCCGGCAACTAAAGTGTTGATCGTAAGATTGTAAGTTCCAATTTCAGCTGCGGTTGGTGTTCCGGAGAACTGCAGACACGCTGGGGTTCCTGCCATTAAGTGTCCATTGGATGGACTGGTGGTATAAGTGATTGATGACGGCAGACCAGTAATGTTTGTAACAACAATAGAATCAAATGTCGCTGGCATGCCAAAAATCACAGTATCCGTAGGAACTGCAACATAAAGCACCTGTACATAAGGCATGTAAGTGAATGCAGGAGCAAAATCAGCAGCAGTGTCAGGAATCAAAAAGATATTCTGGGTAGCGTTAGGGGTGCATTGTGCAAAGGATTGAGTTGATCCTGCCATTAATGCAATAACAAAAAGAAGAGTAACGACTTTTTTCATATACATGGTTTTTTAATAAAATTGTTTTTCAAAATTACACAAAAAAACAAATGGAACAGAAATATGTGAATAATTTATAGTTGGGGGTTATGGGGTTATGGGGTTATGGGGTTATGGGGTTAAAGGGGTTATTAGGTTGATTAGTTAATTAGAAAATTAGTTAAAACATTACAGCAGTAAAACTTTGGAGCGAGTGGTCGGAGCCGAGACCACTTATTTATTACATAATACTTGGTCCCTGACCTTGTTGAAGGACGGTTCCTGAGCGGTAGTCGAAGGACGGTCCCTGAGCCTGAAGAAGGACGGTCCGCACAAAAAAAAGGCCGCCGTTAAGGCAGCCTTTTAATAAATAGGTCAGCAACTACTTTTCCTCTTCGGAGGTTTCCTCAGTAGTTTCTGGGCTTTCCTCAGTTAAATTTTCTGAAGCTTCTTTTGCTTCGCGACTTAACTTCTCAGCTCCATCCATCTCGCTCTTGAGATTGGCTAATGCTTCGATATCACCCAGTGTGGTTTTTTCAAGGTTATCCTTGATTTTCTTCACTGCTTTCTTAGTTGTTTTTTCACCTTTTTTCTTTTCAGCAGTATCTTTTGCTTTTTCAGCATTAGCTACATCCTGATAAATTTTTGAGTGAGAAATGATGATTTTCTTGTTTTCCTTGGAGAATTCAATCACCTTGAAATCGAGGGTATCATCAACGCGTGCGTTGGTATTATCTTCTTTTACGAGGTGGCGTGAAGGTGCAAATCCTTCAACTCCATATGGCAGGGCAACAACAGCACCTTTATCAGAAATGTTGATAATGGTTCCTCTGTGTACACTGTCGATAGTAAATACTGATTCGAATACATCCCAAGGATTTTCTTCGAGTTGCTTGTGTCCAAGGCTGAGTCTGCGATTTTCGGCATCCACTTCCAATACAACAACTTCGATTTCTTCGCCAATCTTGGTGAATTCTGCAGGATGTTTAATCTTCTTAGACCAGCTCAAATCAGAAATGTGAATCAATCCGTCAACACCTTCTTCCAATTCAACAAAAATTCCAAAGTTGGTAAAATTGCGAACGGTAGCTTTGTGCTTGGATGAAACTGGATATCTGCTCGTAATATCTGCCCATGGGTCTGGAATAAGTTGCTTAATACCCAATGACATCTTACGCTCTTCGCGGTCGAGGGTTAAAATAACGGCTTCGATTTCATCGCCTACTTTCAGGAAATCCTGAGCCGAACGCAGGTGCTGTGACCATGACATTTCGGAAACGTGAATCAAACCTTCAACACCCTTGGTAATTTCAACAAATGCACCGTAGTCGGCAATAACCACTACTCTGCCCTTTACCTTGTCACCTACTTTGTATGAAGCATCCAATGAATCCCATGGATGAGGTGTAAGTTGTTTCAGACCTAATGCAATACGCTTCTTACCTTCGTCGAAGTCAAGAATTACAACATTAATCTTCTGATCTAACTGAACAATCTCTTCAGGGTGATTGATGCGTCCCCATGAGAGGTCAGTAATATGAATCAAACCATCAACACCACCGAGATCGATAAACACACCATAAGAAGTAATATTCTTAACAGTGCCTTCGAGTACCTGACCTTTTTCAAGTTTGGCAATAATCTCAGCTTTCTGATGTTCGAGTTCGTCTTCAATAAGAGCTTTATGGGAAACAACCACATTCTTGTATTCATGGTTAACTTTCACAACCTTGAATTCCATAGTCTTTCCAACATAAATATCATAGTCGCGGATAGGCTTAACATCAATTTGTGAACCCGGTAAGAATGCTTCGATGCCGAATACATCGACGATCAAGCCACCCTTGGTGCGGCATTTCACGAAACCGTTGATAATCTCATCCTTCTCGAGTGCGTTGTTAACGCGATCCCAAGCCTTGAGTAATTTAGCTTTTTTGTGTGATAATAATAGCTGACCGGTGTTATTTTCCTGACTTTCAACATACACTTCGATGGTGTCGCCAATCTTCAGTTCAGGATTGTAACGGAATTCCGATAATGCGATAACGCCGTCGGATTTAAAACCAATGTTAACCACAACTTCGCGGTTATTCATGGCTACTACTGTTCCATCAACCACTTCCTGTTCAACAATTGAACTCAGTGTTTGATCGTAAATCTCTTCCAATTTTGCGCGTTCATCATGTGAATAAGCATCGTGCTTCTTTCCAATGATGTCCCAATTGAAATCATCAGCCGGAACAAGTGGCTGTCTTTCAGTTACTACTTTTGTTTCTTCTTTTACGACGTTGACTTCCTGCTCAGGAGCATTTTCAACTTCGTTGTTGGTGATTTCGTCAGTCATGGATATGCCTTTTGACTTTGTATGCCCGTGGACGGTGCGGACAGGGGTTAAGTTATTTTTTGTGGCAAGATTTTTACCTGCCTGATTGTCAGAACTGTAGCCGCCCGCTATCAGAAAAAACAATCACCCTATTCATTGGGGGTGCAAAGATAGTAAATTATCTTTTGAAAGTCGCAGCAAATCAATAATTTTTGTGTTGCACTATCTGATGCTTAATCAAGTAAGCATGGTAGTCGGCAGACAAAACTTACTTTTTTACCATCTCAGAAATGGCCTGTTTCATCTCTTCCATTACCCAGAAGGGTGTGGAAGTCGCACCACTGATACCCACTGAGTTAACACCTTCAAACCAGCTGGTTTTTAGATCGTTAACCAGAGTAACAAAATAGGACTTTGGGTTAGTTTCCTTACAAATCTGATAAAGAAATGTTCCATTGGAACTGTTTTTATCGCTCACAAAAATAATCACATCGTGTTTTTCCGAAAATTCCTTTACCTGAGGAGCGCGACTGGAGACTTGCCTACAAATGGTGTCGTTGGTAAATAGTCGGACTTGTGCATTCTTTCCGCTTTCGCGGATACGATCCTGAATCGCCGACAAGGTCTTCTGAAAACCCATGGTACTCATAGTGGTTTGAGAATACAAATAAATATCACGACTAAAATCAATGCGATCAATATCCTGAGCTCCAGCAACAACAATGGCATTGCCATGAGTTTGTCCTAACAGCCCATTAACTTCGGCATGACCTTCTTTACCTATGATTACAATTTGACCCTTCCCCGCAAGGGATAGCTCGTACCCAGAACGGATATTATTTTGTAACTTAAGCACCACAGGACAAGATGCATCGATAAGATCTATATTGTTTTCCAGAGCCAATCGATAAGTTTCCGGGGGCTCGCCATGAGCCCGTATCATCACTTTGCAATTTTTCAATTTTTTAAATTGCTCATGATCAATCATTTCCAAACCTTTAGCTTTCAAACGATCTACTTCTCTGATGTTATGGACTATTTCCCCAAGGCAATATAATTTCCCACTGACCTCCAATTCAACCTCAGCTGCCCTGATGGCAAACACAACCCCAAAACAAAACCCGCTTTTTTGATCAATGTTTATTTCCATGGTGAAATCTTCGGTTACAAAATTAACTAATTCCACGGTAATATGAACCGCTGCTGCGACATCAAATCATCAATGATTATCCGACAAAATGGGATTTTATGTCTGTTCACCTCAAAGCTTTATGCAAAAAGCTTTTTTGAATCATTTTTTTCTATATTTGCTCAGAATCTGAAAATTATAATTATCAATGAAAAAATTCGCACTGTTACTGTTTGCTCTTCTGCCACTGGCGGCAATTTCGCAAACCATTGGATTTCATGAAAATTTCGAACTCCCATCGCTGGCCGATAGCGTCACATCATCAGGCGCGCCGAATGCATGGGCGATCACCACGAAGCTTTCGCATGGTGGTTTGAGAAGCGATTCATGCAGAGTGAGTACTGGAGATACTTCCTATCTGACGTGTGCTCCATTTAGCACCATAGGTAACAGTTTTGTTATTTTAAGATTCTCCCACATCTGTAAAGCAGAGATTCTTGATGCGGGTGAAATTGAAGTTTCTGCAAATGGAGGTGCGTGGACCAAATTAACAAGTATACAATATATTAACCCCGGTAATTCGCAGTTTGTTAATAGTGGTAATAAATTCAACTCCAACACTTATCCCTTGGATTGGGCTCCCGCAAATCAAACCGCCATCCCAACCAATACCTGGTGGAAAAATGAACAGTTCGACATTTCCGCATTAGCTGGAAATAGTAATAATGTGCGCGTTCGTTTTGTGCTTCGCGATGGAAATAACAACGGAAACAACTATAACTACGGCTGGTTCATTGATGATATTTCGGTGTTAATGTCGTTTTCGGAACTTAATCCTCCGACAATAACATACATCAATCCACTGTACTTAAATATTGTATACAACATTGGTCCCTTTAATATTCCTGCTATTGTTTCAGATCCTTCAGGCATCAGCGTTGCTAAAATGTTTTACAAAGTAAACAACGGCCCCCTTGATTCTGTAACAATGACCACTATTATCAGCGATACCATGCAAGGAACGATTCCTGCCGTTTTAGAAGGTGATAGTGTACATTATTATATAGTAGCATATGATGCATCTCCGGCAACAAACTCAGCAAGAAATCCTGTATCGGGATATCGTTCTTTCCTTGCAACAAAAGGCGTTTCCTTGCCTTTTGCAGATAATTTTGACAGTCCAACCACTTTGTTCTACGACACTACTTTTACTGCAGGCACTCAATGGCAATTAGGCACGCCTTCTTACGGGACAACAGCAACGGCTCATTCTTCCCCTAATGCTTGGGATATTAACTTATCGACAGCTTATACTGATAATGCTGAGGCTTACCTCTACTCACCTATTTTCGATTTTTCGACGGTTGTGAATGCGACTATGTCGTTTTGGATCAACTATAACACGGAAAGCTATTGTGATGGAATGAGAATCGATTACACCATTGATGGAACCAACTGGCTCACTCTGGGTAGTGTTGGCGATACCAATGCAACCAACTGGTATGACCTTTCATCGATCAGTCCATCCTCAAAACCTGCATGGTCGGGCACTTCATCAGGATGGAAAAAATCGACCTATCTACTGAGTGCCTTGAACAATGTTGTTGGACCAGTACAATTCCGTTTTGTATTCGAATCCGATGGAAGTTCTACTTATGATGGATTTTCGCTCGATGACTTTTCGCTGGTTCCTCCATTGGATATCGATGCAATAATGTTGTCTTCTATAACCCCTGATTTTTCAAGCTGTGTGGCCGCAGGTTCATATAATCCGGTAATAGATTTTGCAAATTCAGGACAGTTGAATATTGCCCCGCCATTCAATCTTGCGTATCAGTTAGATGGATCAGCCCCGGTTGTTCAGGCATATACCGACACCTTGCATTCAGGCGAAGCCGACACCATCACCTTCACAACACCATTAGTACTCCCAACAGGAAATCACATATTAAAGATATTTGTTGCAGTTCCCGGAGATGAATTTTTAGCTAATGATACCCTGACTTTCAACTTTACCAGCCATGGTGCTTTGGCGCTGCCCTATTTTAATTGGCTGGATTCAGCAGCGACGCTCAATGATTTTTGCATCACCACAGGGGCCTACGGTCGCGTTAACTTTAATACTATTGCTGCATCAACAGGAACGGGTGGTGTTATTCTGGATGCCAACTCCTCCATGGGATGGGAAACTGATATCGACACCATTCCAACCGATACTTTGTATGTTTGGGATCCTGTTGTGAACCCCGGACAATATGCAGCAATGACGCTGACTGTGAACTCAGCAACATATTCACATATCGTAATGAAATTTGATGCGAAACAAATTTTATATTTTGATAATCTTTATACAAACTTCCGTGTTACTGTAAATGGCACTCAGGTTACACCTCATATGTCGCCCAATGGCGCTAGTACTCAATATATTACTCATGAAATCGATCTTACACCTTTCCTGCCTGCACCTACCCTTACTATTGTGTTTGAATCTAAAACATTAGCAACCTACGATTATGGCTCACCAAATGGCACAGCAACATATATCGATAACATTCAAATTTATGAACCACCAGCACAAGAAGCTGCTGCCTTTGCATTGCCTAGCCCTTCATCGGGTTGCGGACTTGGTGTAGAAACCGTATCAATAAAATTCAGAAATTCCGGATCTGATACGATTAATGGAAACCTCGCAGCTGTATATAAAGTAAATGGTGGTGCTCCCATTACTCCGGAAACTATCATTACAGAAATACTTCCGGGCGATACCCTATTATACACATTTACCACAACCATTGATATGAGTGTAACGAATATAGATTCTACATTTAATATCACTGCCTGGGTTCAATTACTCAGTGATCCGTTTGCATTTAACGACACAGTGTACAAAACAGTTGAGTCGATGTTTGTTCCAGCAAATCCCGTTACTACTGCAGTTTTGGTTATTCCATATGCAACGGACACTGTGCTGCATGCTACCTCCGCAGGCAATCTGTATTGGTTCGACAATCCAACCACTACATCGTATCTTGTGATGGACAGCGTTTTTCAAACTCCGGTGCTTTATGATACAACAACCTTCTATGTTGAAGCTCGTAATGGCGCGGCAGGTAACGACTTCTACGTTGGTACAGGTACAATACAAAACGGAACAACTGGATTCCCTAGTCCCTATGGCCAGTATTATAATGGAACTCGCGAACAACTCCTTATCCCCGCTTCCGAATTAACTGCTGCAGGTATTGGACCAGGACCCATTGATGGACTTGCCTTTGATGTTGTGACCCCGGCAGGTGATCCCTTAATAAACCTGACATTAAAACTTGGAACTACTAATGTTACTGCGTTGAGCGGATGGGTTAGCAGTGGAATGCAACAAGTGTTTACTGTTGCTTCCTACACTACAGTTACAGGATGGAATCAGCACCTTTTCTCAACGCCTTTTGTTTGGGACGGTGTTTCGAATCTGGTTGTTGAAAGCTGTTTCGATAATTATCCCAACGGTTATTCATCCAACGCCGTGATGAACCAGACGACTACTACATATGCTTCGACCATCGATTATCACTCAGATAATGGTGGTGTATGTACAGGAGGAACCCCATACGCCTACAATCAGCGTCCGAATATAAAGTTCAAAGCAACAGCTGCTGGTTGTCCTAGCGGTAGAGTTCCTGTAGAAGTTCAGGTCAGTGGAATTCCAGCACATGATGCCGGTGTTATAGCTATTGACACTCCCTATACAGCCATAAACCTGGGATTGGAGCTAGTTACTATCAGAGTGTACAACTACGGAACGGATTCTATAACGGAGTTGCCAGTTAGTTATCAAATTAATGGAAATCCAGCAGTGCTCGACACTATTTTTGCTACGATACATTCACTGGATACTGCAACATTTACCTTTACAACCCCAGCAAATCTTAGCACTTACAATATTTATTCTTTCAAATCATGGACATCTCTAAGCGGTGATAACTATGCAATAAACGATACTGTATATAAAACAGTTGAAAACCAAATGCCCGTCTATTGCCCAAGCAATGCGACTTCTACCTATGACGATGATATTACAAATCTCACCTTTGCTGGAATTAATAATAACTCACCCACGCCTTACACGGCCACCTATACAAATTATACATCCTTAAGCCCCGCTCATGTATTTAAAGGGGGAACATATCCTATTTCTGTCGGCATTGGATTTAGCGGCACTTCCGGGTATTCTGGCTATTGCAAAGCATACATTGATTATAATGCTGATGGCGTTTTCACTGAACCTGGAGAATTAGTTTTTGGTGCAGCTTATACAACTGCTCTGACTCAAATTCTTTCAGGCAACGTAACCATCCCGCTAACTGCGGTTAGCGGAATGACCACTATGCGTATTATAGCACAAGAAAGTGCCAGTGCGACTACTGTTTCACCCTGCGGGACATATTCCTATGGTGAAACTGAAGATTACAAAGTCTACATTTCGCCCATCCTGCATAAAGATGCTGGCATTGCTACCATCGTTTCGCCAGGAACAAGTGAATCGGAAGGCGCTACACTACCATTTACAGTATCATTAAAGAATAATGGGTTGGATACGCTTACTTCAGTCGACATTCACTGGAGTGTGAATGCATCTCCACTGCAGACATACACATGGAATGGATCATTGATTTCAGGAGCTACGACCGATGTAACACTTGGAACCTTTGTGGAACTCACTGCCATGAACAACCTCATTGCATACACAACGCTGGCGGGCGATTCCAATTCATTTAACGACACAGCACGAATCAATAGTTTTGGTCTTCCTCCTGTCGTTTTCTATTCCGACGATTTTGAAAATGCAACTTCAACCTGGACTATTAGTGCTGGAAGTCTTTGGCAGCATGGAACACCAACTTCAACGGTAATTAACGCAGCTCATAGTCCAACCCAGTGCTGGAAAACACGATTGACAGGAAATTATTTAAACAGTCGCGAAGATTACCTCTATCCTCCTCAGTTCAATTTCTCAAATATTACTGGCGCTGTTTTAAAATTCTGGCAGTGGTTTGAGGCTGAACCTAACGACGGTGGTAACTTGCAATACAGTCTCAATGGCGGAACCACATGGATTACGCTCGGAATGAAGGACGATCCATCTGGTGTAAATTGGTACAATACTTTTTCAAATGGGAAATATTTCTGGAACGGATTCTACGGTGGATGGAAAGAATCGATTTATGATTTATCCACCTTTAATAATGTCTCCAACGTAAAATTCAGATACTATTTTGTTACCAACACCACGCTGGCTTACAATGGATGGGCTATTGACGATTTCGAAATCAGGGTTCCTAAAATTGCACACGATGCAGGTGTGGTAGACGTTACAGAGCCTCTGGCCTCTATGCCTGGTGGCATTGTATCGCCAAAAGTAATAATCAAAAACTTTGGAACGGATACTCTTCTTACTATTCCGGTCGCCTTTGTTATCACTGGTGGGGGTATGATAATCGAAAATTGGTATGGCAGCTTACCCCCCGATTCAACGACTACTTATAACTTCAGTCAAACGTTTATCATGCCATCAACATCAACAAAATTCTGCTCTTTCACTGGAATGCCGGCCGATACCTATCATTTTAATGATTCAAGTTGTTTGATGATTTATAATAATACAGGCATTGAAGATTATCTTGCTACTGGATTTGCCTTAGGTCAGAACATTCCGAATCCCGCAGGATTAAGCACATCAATCCCATTTTTTATTCCTGAAGCCGGTGAGGTAAAACTTACCTTCACTAGTGTATTGGGACAAATTCTTCTTGAAAAACAGCAATCTTTCGCTGGTGGTAACCATCAGATTCAGGTCGACATTCAGAATCTTTCACCGGGCTTGTATTATTATACCCTCAATTATCGCGGGGCTAAGCTCACTCGAAAGATGTTAATTGAACGATAATTCAAATTTGAAAAAGGCCGGTTATTCCGGCCTTTTTCTTTCTACATTGAATCTTTTGTACTTTTACAAAATGAAATCGTTGGCCCTAAGAAAAAATCTTCACAATATCACCTTGATGCTGATTGCCGCATTAATGCTGATAATCACCATCAATATCAACTGGGGTAAGGATCACTGGAATCAAATCGTGCGATCGGATGGTGAAGGAAATTATGCCTACCTGCCAGCAGTATTTGTTCATCACGATTTAAACTTTGGCTTTTTTGATTATTATGAAACGGTTAAGTATCATGATCCCTTCAACTATGTTGACTATCGAGTAAATATAAATGGCCGCAATATCAACAAAACATGGAGTGGAGCAGCAATGGTAATGAGTCCTTTCTATTTCTGCGGTCACATCTGGGCCGGACTGAAAGGATACGATCAGGATGGCTTTTCCAAACCATATCCCATTTCTATCACCATCGCCGCACTTTTTTATTTGCTGCTCGGACTTTGGGCATTGAGCAAATCATTGAAGACTTACGGCTGTGCATCGTGGATTAGATCGCTGGTATTGATTGCCGTGCTTTTCGGGACCAACCTTTTCTATTACACCGTTGGCGAACCATCGATGAATCATGTGTATTCCTTTGGATTAATCAGCACTTTCTTTTTCCTGCTTAGATCATATTTTTTAAATCCATCAGTAAAATTCATGCTGCTTGCCGGATTCATCCTAGGGTTGATAATGTTGATTCGGCCACTCAATGGACTTGTTATATTTATTGCACCCTTTGCTGCCGGAAGTTTTTCCGCCTTTAAAAATGGCATCAGTAATACGTTAAAAAATCCTGTAAGCCTTATCTGTGCGGTAATTATTGCACTTGGAATTCTTTCCATCCAACTAATCATTTATAAGATTTCATGCGGTTCCTTCTTTGTTTATTCTTACGTAAATGAGAGTTTCAACTTCCTCCAACCGCATATGTTCGATTTTTTGTTTTCGTACAAAAAAGGATTTTTTCTTTATACACCACTTGCATTGATTGCCCTGAGCGGATGCTGGATCTTTTGGAAACAAAGCAGATTCAGTACATTGACATTAATCTCATATCTTTTATTGTTAATCTTCATCTACTCATCGTGGTGGAGCTGGTGGTTTGGTGGAAGTTTTTCATCCCGAATTATGACGGATCAACTTGTACTTTTCGGTGTGCTGCTCGGGATTTCATTGATGGGTATTAAGAAACGCTGGATTAAGTCAATTCTCCTTGTTTTTGTTGTGCTTTCAATCTGTCTGTGCCAAATCCAGACCTTCCAATACCGCTATCATAAAATTCATTGGGCAGACATGAATAAAGAAAAATACTGGGACGTTTTTCTTCGGATAGATCAGATATAGTATCTCGACTACGAGAATGACCTGCGTTACTGAGGAGTAGTGTACAAAAAAAAGAGGCTATCATTAACAGCCTCTTTCATTGTTTTGAAAATATTATTTTTTATCAAACAGTTTGGAGAATCTACGCTCTTTGCGTTTTTTCCAATCTCCTTTATGATAAACATAACTTGCAATCAACGGCAATACAGTGGTTGCCTCGGCATACACCATCTGTTCAAAAGCTGTATCAACTTTTCCCCATGAAGATGCTTCTTTTAATGTAGAGCTTGAGCAAGCACCATCGCGAACATCAGCAACAGTTATCTGAACTGCATATTTATGCATCGGAGATTCAATGCCTAAAACTTCGGCACAAACAACGGTATCCTGTGTAAAATTCTTTGGTACGCCACCGCCCACCATGAACAGGCCTGTAGTTTCTGCAGCAATTTTTACCTGAGTTAATTCCAGAAAATCTCTCACTGAATCAATACTCATATGTTTTTTAGGATTATGATATTGATGCAATACCAAGCCAAATCCAGCACTGCTATCCGTAAACGCAGGACAGAAAATAGGCACATCATTTTCAAAGCAAACCTGCACCAGTGAGTTTTTCTTTTTTGAATGCTTGGTTAGATAGCGTCCCATTTCACGAATGAATTCGCGGCTCGAATATGGCCGTGGTTCAAGTGAATCAGCAATTTTCTTGATGGTAGAATCACAATGCTGCAATTGCTCTTCATCAATATAAGTATCATAAATGCGGTCAATGTAAAGGTCACGTAATACATGATCGTCCATATATGAAGAGCCTTTGTAATGCTTGTATCCCAATGCTTCGAAAAAATCCATGTCGACAATGGAAGCACCTGTTGCAACAACACAATCAATCATTTTATACTTGATCATATCAACATACAACTGCATGCATCCGCCAGCACTGGTGCTGCCCGCTAAAGTTAAAATATTGGAGCATTTTTTATCACTAATCATACGATTAAAAATGTCTGCCGCAACAGCTGTATCGCGCGAAGTAAAAGACATATCGCGCATAGCATTAATGATAGGACTCGCATCAAAGGATGTAATATCCACATGCTTGATGACGTCTTTTAAAAGATCCTTTTTTTTCAGTTTCATATTCCGCTTGGTTTATTATTTATTGAAACGATAACTAAGTACTTTATAAATAAGTTTTGATGCAAGAAAATCAGGCGCCCTGTCGATATTGTTAGGACAAAGTTCAACCACATCTAATCCAACAATATTAAACTTCTCCTCTACTCTTCTGAGCAAATCAATCACTTCGTACCATCCTAATCCACCAGGCTCAGGTGTGCCGGTTGAGGGCATGATAGACGGATCAAATACATCAAGGTCAATGGTTACATATACATTCGGACTTAAGATACTTAAGACTTTATCAGGCCACGATTTATCCTGTCGCATAATCTCAGCAAGGAACACTCTCTTCATATCAAGATTTGGCTTCTCTCCAGCATCCATACTACGAATCCCGACCTGTATCACCGGGGCCACCTCTTTTGCTCTGGCCATGGCACAGGCGTGATTGAATTTACTGCCTTCATAAACATCGCGCATATCGGAATGCGCGTCAAACTGTAGTACACATAAATCTGAATACTTCTCCGCATAAGCCTGAATAGCTCCAACACTTACCGAATGCTCACCACCCAGCGTTACAACAAATTTATTCGCCTTCAGATATTTCTGCACCTCCGCTTTTACTGCGGCTACCATGCGCTCTGGCGATTTCTTCTCCTTGATTGGCTTGGCAGTGAAAATGCCATGCTTATATACCTCACTCTCAGTTTCTATATCATATAACTCCATATTGGCCGATGCTTCCAATATAGCCTCAGGCCCTTTGTCGGCGCCTTTTATCCAGGTACTTGTTCCATCATAGGGAACGGGAAGAACAACAATTGGGGATTTTTCCTCATTACAGTATTCCTTAGGAATGCCACCATAATTCGTCATAGCTCAAAATTTTACTTAGGTAGTGAAAAGTCACGCAAAATTAATCGTTTTCATTCAATTTGCGTAAAAGAAATTCCGTAACCTCCCAGTAAATAAAAATTATTACGCCAGAATCCATGGCTTTTTTGTTTATTTGCCAAAAGTTTCCACAATACACCCTACAATGTCCAGCCACTGTATAATCTGCGGTTCAACAAAATATGCAATCATTGGAAAACCAAGGATTACCAAGACATTTCCAAGAGCCGAACAGAATAATTATCATATTGCGCAATGCGAAATATGCGGATTCTATTTTGTCGACCCAAGCATCGACCTTAGCGAATCTGAGTGGAAAACGCTGTACGAAGAAAATTACTTTGGTGAAGCCATGAAAACCGATTGGCAAATTAAGCTTAACCAAAAAGAAAATTCTGAGCGCATTCAATGGATTTGCAATGTACTGGGAGAAAAACAGGGAAACTTTTTGGACATGGGTTGCGGCGAAGGTTATATGATCAGGCATGCATTAGTAAATGGCTTTACACCCTATGCATGCGACATTGCGAATAATCTGCAAACCGATTTGTCAGCGACCATACCTTGTTTCATAGGAAACTTAATGGATGCTGCATATGTCGATCAGCAATTCAGTGTTATTCATTGCGATTCAGTCCTGGAACATGTCCCGGATCCATCAGCCATTATGCAAGAATTTTATCGAATACTAAAACCCGGTGGGGTAGTGCTATTCATCGTCCCTAATGAAGATTCTTTAATGAATACGCTGACAAAGTGGACATATTTTCTGACGGGCAACCGATCGAAATATGGTAAAATCAAACCCTTCGTCACACCTTACCACATCAATGGCTTTAACCGCAACTCGATCAAAAATCTGGTTAAACGTCATGGTTTCCAGTTAGTAAAGCTCACTACATTTGGTGGAAATTATGCCTTTTGGAAAGCCAGTAAAGCCTTCAGCCGCTCATGGCTAATAAATCTCTTGCTCTATCCCGCCGGTTTACTCTCGGTATTGCTGGGAAATCAAATACAGCTATTGGCCATACTTCGCAAGCCACAATAAGAAGATCAGTGAAGTCAATAAAGAATTAAATCGTAACTTTGTACGAAACAAAGAACCATTTTAGAATGCCCGAAAACCACAAAAGGTCAGTGGAAGTATGTTTTTCCCCTGCATTATTCAATACTTACGACGCCAGCGAAAAATCAATCATTCTGGTGGATATACTCCGCGCAACATCTACGATCTGCGCGGCCTTGCATTTTGGAGTAAAAGAAATTATTCCTGTAGCAACGATCGAAGAAGCCAGAGCCTATAAAGAAAAAGGCTATCTGGTCGCGGGCGAACGCGATGGAAAAGTGCTGGACTTTGCTGATTTTGGCAACTCCCCTTTCAACTTTATGAACGATGCAGCAAAAGACAGCAGTATCGCTTATACCACTACTAACGGCACTAAGGCAATTAGTATGGCTGTGAATTCAGGTGAACTCCTCATTGGTTCGTACCTCAATCATGCAGTACTGGCCGAATACCTCATTTCATCCACCAGAGATGTGATTATTTTTTGCTCAGGTTGGAAAAACAAATTTAATCTTGAGGATAGTCTCTTTGCTGGTGCACTGGCCGAAACACTAATTACAAGCAACGCATTCACTACTAATTGCGACTCAACTATTGCAGCAATCGACCTTTGGGGAATTGCAAAAGTAGATTTGATGGCTTATATCCAAAAAGCAGCTCACAGGGAACGACTGCGCAAACTAGGACTTGACGATGTGTTGGAGTATTGTCACACACTAAACGCGGCTCCAGTTGTCCCATATTACAACGGGACATCCATCCTAAAAAAATAACTACATGACAAAGCCAAGAATCATCTTCTCATTCATTATTATGATTTCGCTCTTGCTGATCTATAGCCCAAAAGCAGGCGCATGGGGATTTTATTCTCACAAGAAGATCAACAGAATGGCAGTATTTACGCTACCGCCCGAAATGATTGGTTTTTTCAAACAACATCTGGACTATTTATGCGAGCATGCCACAGACCCTGACAAACGCTCCCGGAGCGTTAAAGGAGAAGCTGAAAAGCACTATATCGATATTGACCATTATGGAGATGATGCTTTTGAAGTAGTCCCCAGATGGTGGAAAGAAGCTGTTTCAAAATATACGGAAGACACACTGCATGAATACGGCATTAATCCTTGGTGGATTGAAAAAATGAGCTGGAAGCTTACCCAGGCATTTAAGGATAATGATAAAAATCTGGTACTTTACTATGCTGCCAATTTTGGGCATTATATCGCCGATGCAACGGTACCTCTTCATACAACGCAATACTACGATGGAAAAACTCCCGAACAAAAAGGGATTCACGCCTTTTGGGAAACACGCGTTCCTGCCCTTTATGCTGAAAACTACAACTTCCTCGTTGGACGTGCAGTCTATATCGATAAAATTATTGACTACGCCTGGGATCTCGTCACTGTGTCCCATCAGCAAATAGATACCATTTTTATGGTGGATGAATATCTCAGAAAGAACTATCCTGAAGATAAAATGTTTGTCCTCGACAATACGGGACCTGTACTTAAAAAACAATATTCAATAGAATACTGCGATGAATTTCTGAAACGCACTAACGATCAGGTGCAACGCGATATGCGGCGAGCTGTCCTCGCTGTTGGCAGTTTTTGGTATACCTGCTGGGTAAATGCAGGTCAACCTGACCTCAATAAACTTGAGGATCGTGAGCTAGCCAAAGAAATGAAACAGGAGCAGGAAGAGACCGAAAAAATGTGGAAAACAGGAAAGCCTATCGGACGCCCCAATCCTGATGAAAGCGAAAAATAATTGCTGTAATTTTTGATTAGAAAAGCATATTTTTCGAATGAAAAAATGATGATTTCTCTTTGAAGTCATAGTTTTTTTTTATCTTTGCCATCATCCAATTTTGAATTTCTAACCAAAACCCTTTTTTATGAAGAAGTTTTTATTACTTAGCTTAGCTTTGACTTTTGGTTTTGCAGCTATGGCCCAGAAAGTTGGGAAAATTCCTGCAAACCTTAAGAATGTACCAGCGATCAGAGTTCACAAAGCAGTGGACATTCCTCTCAACATGAACAACAATTACAATCCTTATGTTGAGGCAACACACGCAAAGGCCGTAAACGAAACACAGATTGGTAACACACAGTACGACCTTCAAACAAATGGATCTGTTCAAAATCGTATTTATCTTCATCCGGATGGAACGATTGGTGCAACTTTTACGGTAAGTGTTTCTCCTTCTACGTATCCTGATCGTGGAACCGCTTACAATTATTTTGATGGTACTGCTTGGGGTGCAATTACCTCAACACGTATCGAAAGTGCACGTTGCGGCTGGCCATCCTATTCACCACTGTTAAATGGTGAATTAGCCATTACTCACAATGGTTCAACTGGTTTATTGGTTACCTCAAGGGCTACCAAAGGAACCGGTGCATGGGCTTCAACAACTTTAGTTGGTCCAGTTCCTACTAACACAGCAACTACTGCTCTGCTTTGGCCTCGTTCGATCACCGTTGGAAATACCATCCACCTAATTGCTTGCACCGACCAAAACAATTCTACTACAGCTACTATGAGCCAATTGTGGTATTATCAAGGTTTATCTCTCGCATTGGTTTATTACAAATCAACCGATGGTGGCGCTACCTGGTCAGCTCCTGTTGTTCTTCCAGGAATGGACTCTACTTCCATTAAACCTAGCGTTAATAACCTTGGATACGGCGGCGACGGTTACGCATGGGCTGCTCCAAAAGGCGATACCATTGCTTTTTCTTGTGGTGACAGCTGGAGCGATTTCTTTGTAATGAAATCCTTTGATGCCGGTGCAACATGGACAAAAGTTCCTATCTACCAATTCCCTGATGCAGGTTTAACCGCTCCAACCCCTATCATCGCTTCTATTGACGGTTCAAGTGCTTGTGCAATTGATGAAAATGGACTCGTTCACGTTGTTGTAGGTCGTATGAGAGTATCTGATGATGATTTCGCTGATGATCCTCCAGCATCCTCCTATTATCCTTATACCGATGGTCTGATTTACTGGAACGAAAGTATGCCAGTATTGGATAGCGGTTCATTAAACAACGAGACCCAACTTATCGCTAGTGGAAATTACATCGCTGGAATGTTAGATTATAGCGGAAACGATACTATTGACTTCCCTTCTGTAGCTTCAGGTTCATTTCCTTTTGGTAACTATAATATCAGCCTCTCAAGTATGCCTCAAATCATTATTGACAATGCTGGAGATATCTATGTTACCTACTCTTCCTGCCGCGAAGATTTAACTAACCCTGGCGCAACTCCAAATGAGCAGCTTTACAGACACTTATATGCAATGAAATCTACCGATGGTGGCGCTACATGGACAACTCCTAATGACCTCACTGGTGCTTCATTACATAACTTTGATGAATGTGTATTTGGATCACTTTCATACACTTCAGATGCTAACTTGCATATAATATATCAGGCTGACCAAGAGCCAGGACTTGCTGTTCGCGGTGATGAAGATGCTTCTGGTGATAATTCTATTTATTATATCACAATTCCAAAAGCTGAAATCGGTTCTGACATTGGTTTCCAGGAAATTCAAACAATCGATGGCGTTAGCATTTATCCTAACCCCGCTAGTTCTGTTGCTAACATTGACATGACCCTTGGTTCATCACAAAATGTAAGCATTCATGTTTATAACATGATTGGACAGGATGTATATTCAATGAATTATGGCAGCCTCAATGCAGGAAGCCAGCATTTCTCAATCAACACTGCTTCTTACAATAGTGGAATTTACTTCATCAGCATTGAAGCTGGCGATAGCAAATTAACCCGTAAGCTCATCGTTGAGTAATCGATATTTGTATTAAAAAAAGCCCCGCTTGATGCGGGGTTTTTTTTTGCTTTATTATCACTATCTTTGTACATCATCAAACTATAATACTATGAAAATTCAGTTTCTGGGAGCAGCCCGTGAAGTCACTGGCAGTAAACATTTAATTAGTCTGCAAAACGGAAAAAAAATTCTGCTCGATTGCGGAATGTACCAAGGTAAAGGCGCAGAAACCGACGCTTGTAACAGAGATCTCGGATTCAATCCTCAGGAAGTAGATTATCTGATACTGTCCCACGCACATATCGACCACTCAGGACTTATACCTTATATCGTAAACCTCGGATTCAAGGGAATCGTGCTTTGTACACCTGCAACACGGGACCTTTGCTCGATTATGCTCGCTGATTGCGGTAAAATACAGGAATACGATACAAAAACCGATAACAAAAAACGCGAACGTCAGGGACAAGCTACTGTTCAACCAATATATACACAGGAAGACGCGGTGAATAGTATGCAGCTTTTTGTAAGCATCCCGTATAATCTCGATTATACTGTGTGCGATGGTGTCACGCTGAAATTCACTGATACCGGACATATTCTTGGTGCCTCCGCTGTTAATCTCATAATAAAAGAAGATGGTGAAACAAAACGTCTTTGCTATACTTCCGATATTGGTCGCCCGGGCAATGCGATTCTCCGCGAACCACAGCCCTTTCCACAAGCTGATTACCTGATTACCGAATCAACCTATGGTGACCGTTTACACGACAACAGAGAAGATTCGCTCAAGAAACTCAAAGAAATTACACTCGAAACCTGCCTCGGTAAAAAGGGAAAACTCATTATCCCTTCTTTTGCCGTTGGCCGCACACAGGAAATAGTATATGCATTCAATCGCCTGTTCAATCTGGGATGGCTGCCTAAAGTAAAAATATATGTTGATAGTCCCCTTTCGGTGAATGCCACGAATATTATGCGTATGCACCCCGAGTGTTTCAATAAAGATATACTTACCTTGATGCAGAAAGATCCCGATCCATTCGGATTTAACGATCTTACCTACATTATGGATGTTGAAGGTTCCAAGCGCCTCAACAGCTCAAAAGAACCTTGCGTGATTATCTCTTCATCGGGTATGATGGAGGCCGGACGCGTTAAGCATCATCTGGCAAACAACATATCAAACGAAAAAACAACCATCCTAATCGTTGGATATTGCGAACCCAAAACTTTGGGCGGAAAAATAAAACGAGGCGATAAAGAAGTTTCTATCCATGGAAAAGTATATCAGGTAAAAGCAGAAATCAGAGAGCTGGAATCATTCAGTGCTCACGGCGATTATGCTGAAATGATGAATTACCTTAGTTGTCAGGATAAAAAACAACATAAGAAAATCTTTCTTGTTCACGGTGAAGCCGAAACACAGATTGCTTACAAAAAATCAATGGAATTCAATCGCTTTCAGAATATAGAAATACCTGAAAAAGGATCCTCAGTAACTTTA
This sequence comes from Bacteroidales bacterium, assembly GCA_963678485.1. Classification (GTDB taxonomy): domain Bacteria; phylum Bacteroidota; class Bacteroidia; order Bacteroidales; family CAIWKO01; genus CALGYY01. The sequence goes on along the minus strand of OY782882.1, from coordinate 4,359,863 downwards.
TAACCAACCCTATGCGACTGAGTGAGGTGAATGCGTTCATCGCAAAGGATTTTCGTCTGGAATTGAGAAACAGAGCGGCAATTAATGGTGTCGTTCTGTATCTCGTTTCAACTTTATTTCTTTGCTATCTGGCATTTTCAGCAGAGGTTGATCAACATACACTTGCCGCACTTTTTTGGGTAATAGTATTGTTTGCCGCCACTAACGCCGTTTCCCGGAGTTTTATACAGGAAAGTCAGTCGCGGCAGTCATTCTATAATACTCTGGCATCGCAGCATTCACTCATACTTGCAAAAATCATCTATAACAATGTATTGATGATTATTCTTGGTGGGATCAGCTATCTGATTTTTTCTTTTCTCTTGGGAAACTTTGTCCAGCATTCGGCTGCATTTATTCTTGTGCTTGCAGCTGGTTGTATTGGTTTTGCCAGCTTGCTGACTTTTGTTTCTGCAATAGCTGGTCGTCTGGGTAATCATTTCGCAATGACCGCCATTCTTGGGTTTCCAATCGCATTGCCATTAGTAGTTCTGTGTGTTGATCTGACAAAGTATTGTGCAATGATCATTTTGCCATTTGATTTTTGGATGAAAATATTGGTACTCCTCATACTTGATGCAATTGTTGCAAGTCTCGCCTATATTTTGTTTCCTTATTTGTGGAGAGCCTAAGATGAAAATACTTAAAATCATATACAAATCATTGGCAATCGTTTTACTTTGCTATGCGTTGATTGCCGGACTGCTCAAGGAAACACCTGACTTGCCTGTATTAGGTGACTCTATAAGAAATCTGTTTTACCATGTAGGAATGTGGTTTGCCATGATTGTATTGCTTGCGATTTCTTTAGTGACAGGCATTGCCTATTTAAGCAATCAAAAATTATCCTGGGATAACATTTCAAATAATGCGGTTAACATTGCATTGGTTTTCGGAATTCTTGGAATACTAACAGGAATGGTCTGGGCTAAGATCAGCTGGGGTAGCTGGTGGATAAACGACCCCAAGCTTAATGGCGCCGCAGTTACCATATTAAGTTACCTTGCCTATAAAATATTAAGAAGCGCTGTAAAGGATCCTGCCTACCGTGGTCGCATTGCCGCAGTTTACAATATTTTGGCCTTTGCAATGATGCTGGTGTTTATGATGATACTTCCACGTACTGGAGCGGGTTCCATTCATCCGGGACAAGGCGGAAATCCTGCCCTTAACCCTGCAGAACTCGATGCTTCGATGCGCCTCGTTTTTTACCCGGCAATTATTGGCTGGATTCTTATAGGCGTTTGGTATCTTGAACTATGCTTTCGAATTGATAAGCTAAAAACTGAATCTGAAAATTCCTCATTCCATGCTGAATAATATTCCTTTGCTTTCCGTAATCATTGTATTAACGATGATCCTCCTCGGACTCTTCGCCTATCTAATCAGTATCGACAGGCGTTTGCGAAAATGGGAAAAAGAGCGTAACATAAAAAAATAAGCGAATGACTCTCCTCTCTTTGGAAGAGAATTCACAACAGTTTAAAAAAATAAGAGGTCACCTATTACGGCAACCTCTTATTCGTCCCTTACAAAAATTAATTACCAAACACTTTCTGTAATATTTCATTTACGCGCGCGGCAGGATCATTTCTGATTTTCCCTTCTTCTTGTGCAACCAGAAAAAACAAGCCATCCAGCGCCTTTCCTGTAGTATAATCGCCAAGATCGGTATTGATGGGCTGTCCCACGGGAACATAAGTATTATAGGCAGTTGTAACATTGGTCCATGCAGTTGTTGCACCAACAGTACTCAACGATGTATTTACATCAGGCGCAAATGCAGCTTTTAACTGATCGTACGTATTTGTTTTCAGATATTGGGTTGCCGCATCATCAGCACCATTCAGAATATTAAGCGCATCAATAATCGACATGCTGGTAATGGCATTTAAAAAAATTGGCTTGGCTTCGTCAGCAGCATCTTCAGCAGCGCGATTGAGCTTGAGAACCAACTCATCTACCAAAGGCTGACCTACAATAGGAACGGCAGATAAAGCAGTTTCAACAAAGTGTGCATCTTCAGGAAAAGGAATTTTGATATTCGCATTGGCGAAGTAACCATCAACAGCATTTGCTTTGTTAGCGCTATTTTCGGTGCCAACCTTTAATGCTTCCTTTAAGCCTTCAACAATCTGATCTTCTGTTAAACCAGTCTTCTCACAAGAGAGACAAAAGAAACAAAATACCAGACCTAATAATAATCGCATCGTTTTCATATGAATGTTCTTTGTTGGAACTGTAAATTTACAAAATATTTTCAAATTCCAATTCTCGACACCAGTTAACTACTGCACAGTAACTCTTATTCCTTCGGAGTGTGACGCAAACTCAGGAGCGTACATACATTGAATACTTGTTATTCCATTACTGAAGTTTCCTTTGTGTGAAACTCTGAGCGGATATTCAAATACGTAAGTTCCCTTAGCGAGATAACTGATAAAGAAATTCGTTGCCGCATCGCCGGTGGCCTCGTAATATCCAAGACCATCCTGATATTTGTAGCGCGAAATCACATTAATGGGTTCAAATCCTGAAGCACGCATATCTTTCATATGAACATATTCCATATCACGATCTACACGCAGTTCGATACGAACTTTAATTTTATCACCCACTTTTAATATGGTCTGTGAAGTAATTGGTTCAATGACCGGTCCGGTTGGTGTATTGCGTTCAACGAACAACTTTTTCTCAAGCTTCAAAGGGGTTTCAGCACAAGTAATTTTATCAAGTTGCTCGAAATACTGCCAGTACAATGCACCCCAGGCAACGCCATCATCACGTTTAAGAACTTTTACATTTCCCATTTGCGGAGTAATCTCACTTGCCGACCACGATGTCTTGAAATACCCTGTGCCCGCTTCAACTTTCACGTCTGGAAGTTTCTTGGGATCCACTTCCTTTCCTCCAACAAAAATCGTTACATCGGGTTCGTTGGCGAGCCAATCGGTTCCGCGCAGCAACAGTGCATAACAAGCCTCTACTGTAGCTTTGGTGGTTTTCCAATCCTGAGTTTGTTTCTGTTTCAGCAACCATACTTTTAATTCTTCCACAGTAACCTGATCATTCCCCACTTCATCAAAAGCTTCAATCATCATGGCCTGCGTTTCGATAGGCGCCTGATACCAGTAATAACCTTGGTCATTATCTTTCCAATACATCCCCATCTCATCATTAAAAATAGCATTCTCCTTAAGCGATTTCAGGATGTTTGCTGCTGTAGCCGGATCTTCAAGACGATTCAATGCCAGCGCAATCATACCTTGCAAATAACGGTTGTTCTGCAGCCAATACTTCTGTGCCTGTCCTTTGTAATAGTCGAACGCTTTTTGATTCCGCGCTGCCAAAGGAATGCGCTTCATATAATAGCTTCTAGCATATAAATATTGAATCTGCAATCCACTAAGATGGTTTTCATGCATCAAACCCGGATACCACTTCAGCAAATATTCATAATCCTCCCGGATTCGATTATCAAGATATTCGGTTCCTTTGCGGATGCAGCTCCATGCCTTGCGATCTTCCCTTACATCCTTAACGCCCAGTTTATCCAAATGGCCCATTCCTGTAATGATGTGCTGTGTAATATACCTGTCATCAGGCATTCCGTCAAACCAAGGCCAGCCACCGTTTGGACACTGCATACGCTCAAGCTTAGCAAGAGTCCTTTCCAGTTCGTTCGACATGCGTAGAATATCAAAGAGTAAACCTACATTCCTCTTACGCTGCGACTCACTCTTCGCATCAAGCACCCATGGCGTCTCCTGCAGCATGGCACTCTTCAATTCCTGATTCTTCTCAAGATTACTCAGTAATGCATCCGGAGTTTCGTTCTTCCATGAATCAAACACCGCTTTAATCCGAGGATGTGAATTGGCAATATGAGTGGCAATACTGTTAGCGTAAAAGCGGCTGAAGGTCTGCTCGGCACATTCATACGGATACTCCATCAAATAAGGCAATGCCTGTATTGCATACCATGCAGGATTGGAGGTAAATTCCAGCGTGAGCTTTTGATTTCGCAGCGTTGTTGAATTACCCGAATTAATAAGCTTTGCAAAATTGTATTCCTTCTCTGTCTTTCCACGGATTGGTAAAGGCATAGTCTCAGTTACTAACATACGATTCGTTAGTACTGGAATAACCATCTCCTCACCATCGGTAAAATTATCAGCCTTTGCATAAATTTTATATGTAATCGCCTGAATTCCATCCGGCACATAAATATCCCAGCTTACCTCTGTACTCTGTCCTTTAGGCGCATCAAATAATTTCGAAATTGCAATATTATGCATCTTTGCATCTATCGGCTGATTGGTAAGCGCATCAAACAGATACAATTCTGCCTGACCGCACAAACTATCCTGAGAGAGATTTGTAATCTTTGCTGAAAATGTAATCTCGTCACCTTCGCGGAAGAAGCGAGGAGGATTAGTCATAATCATTAAATCCTTTTGAGTGACAATCTCCCGTTCTATATATCCAACACTCAAATCCTTTGTCGTTGCAAGGCCCATGAACTTCCAGCGTGTCAAGGCTTCCGGCATGGTAAAGCTGATCACAATCTCCCCCTTTTCGTTCGTAAGCAAATGAGGATAGAAGAAAGCTGTTTCATTAAAATTTGTGCGGGTTTTAATTCCAGCCCCTTGTCCATTCTGTCCGGCAATATGATTGATATTTCTTTCTGAAACGTCCTTACTTTGATCAACTTCACTCACCGACGGTTCAAATTCTTCACCCCCAACATCACCTTTGGTAGTCAAACCGGCTCCTCCCATGGGTGCATTATTTTTTTCTGCACGCTTTGCGCCAGTTACAGTGGTTGTTTTAACCGCCATAGCATCGGCAAGAACAATTCCTTCGTCATAATTTCCATCGCGGTAATCATAATCATAATATCCATAATACCCGTAGTAATAACTGAAGCCAAACCAATTCAATGCATCATAATAATGCGTATAAAAATAAACGTACGGATTCCAAGAATAATGATAGATCTGAGAGGTACTACTATTAAAACACTGGGTGGATTCCCATGATAATTGTGCATAGTAGGAATTGTAGATGTTCAATAACCAACTGTTTGCACGGAATGCATCAAGGGAAGCATCGTACATACCTGCTAGCATTTCAGCAGCGACTTTTTGCCCATCCTTGCCTTTAATAATCATCTTCCACTCTTCCTGCTGTCCCGGCAATAGTTTATTCCTGAACGTTTCAAAAGCAATATCCAGTTCCTTATTTGTATATGGGACGCTTACAACGCAATCATGCTTGTATAAGCGACCGTGACGAACAAAAGTAAAATGCACACAGAAATTTCCACGATATTCTTCTTTGATCGGAATATCAATACGATTTTGTTTATTACACAATTTCATCCATTGCTTCTGAATGATCTTTCCCTTATGCTCAATTTCATAATAGACATTCACAGTATCCTTGCTGGCTATCAGGAATGATGCAGTTTCCCCGGGCTCACCCTTATCTTTTATTGCTGTAAACCAATCATACGAATTCACACAGACTTTGTCTGTATTCTTGGAATACACCACAAAGTTGTGAAAGGATGACACCTCAGTACCAAATATATCATGAGATTTTATTTCCAGTAAATATCTTCCTGGCTCCCATGTTCCAATATCATTCAATTTCAATACTGAATCCTGAGCGGTATTGAAAACAAGATCATAAACCTTCGATCCTTTGGGATATTTAGAAACTTCATTCTCATCTCCATATGCATCATACGGGAATTTGGAAATAAATTCTTCCTTCGTGAGTAAGTATTTGTCAGGGCGCGACCAGGAACGACTTCTCATTAATCGCGTTGGCTCTGTAATCCTGAATATCTCAATGGTTCCCTTTGCATGCTGACGCTCCCCATTTAGGTTGGTTGTTTTTATATCAAATTCTGCGGGATTTGAGGCATCAACTTCGGCTGGAATATCAACAGCCACTTCTAAGGCAGTATTTGATGCTCTAACCGTTGTTTGCGAAGAACGTGTTTCACCATTCAAATCAGTAACATCTGCATATACTGCATAATTAAAAATGGGACAGGAATTTTTATTGACACTGTAATCAGGAATTGCTTTGAAAGTAATAACAAAACGGCCATCAGCATCGGTTTCTAATTCTCCATTCTGAACTTCTATCTGTGGTGATTGTGGATAATATCCCCACCAATAATACCACCAATAAGGGAAGGATGCAGTGCGCACCACACGGTATTTTACTTTGCCGCGGTCAATATTAGAACCTGCAAAAGCTTTGGCATTTCCATTCACCGTTACCATTTCACCTAACTTATAACTGCCTTTCACCGGCTCAAAGGTTACTTCAAATTTGGGACGTTTATATTCTTCTACAGAAAAATATAAATACCCATAATCATTGCTGATATACATTTGGCCTGTCAGAACTCCGCTTGGCGCGGTGAATGTACCGCTGAATGTACCATATTCATTGGATGTCACCGTTTGCTCGCTGATTTTTTGACTATTTACGTCGTACAGCCTCACAGTTGTGGAATAACCCGGTTTTATCACGGTGTTGTCACCAGTCGTTTCCAGCATTATGCCTTTGAAATAGATTGTCTGTCCCGGCCGGTAAATAGCTCTGTCGGAAAAGAACACCGTACGTATTACCGGTTCATTATTCTTCTCATAAGCATACGATTGATAAAACGCATCTGAGTATAACTGATCCTTGCCATAGGTAATATCAGCATAGAAATAGCCGTAATCATAGTCCTTGCGTGGAGGAATGCAAATTTGCCCGTCCTCATTGGTAGTATAATTTGATGTTTTTACATATTCGTAATCGCGGGTGGTGTAATTGTATTTTTCGCGATACAACTGAATATTAGCACCCTTTACCGGCGTACCATCGTTTCTATTAATCACAGAGAACCACGTATTATTATCCGGATCTATCCTTTTCAAATAACTGAGGTTACTCGACCAAAGCTCTGCATAGGCCACAGCCTGATCATCAACACTGAAGTCCTTGCTGCTGCCTGATAAAATGATATAATATCCCTCAGGTAATTCAGGCATCGGTATTTCAACAGCGTGTGATTGGTAATCTCCATCGTTTGGCAATTGAATGGTGAAGCTTTTTACCGGAGATAATTTTGTATACTGACGAATCAAATCCCCGCTGTAGTATTTACGCTGAATACGCTTATTCCATTGTGGATCGACTTTACAAATCCTGAAATACACCTCACTCATATTTTTATAATTAAACAACACTCGAGAGGGCTTATTAGGGTTGACAATTTCTTCTGAAGTAAACACCATACTTTTTTCTTTGATTCTGCTTTGCAGATAAGTACAGTTGTAAGCACCGGTCGAATTAGGGAATCGATCTTTGCCTTGTTGTGCGATATTAAAGGCTTTTACCATCACCCACTTATAATCATCGGACACAAGAGGCGCATAGCGAAATCCAACGGTATACCAGTAATTGGCAATTTCGTAAGTAACTTCCGTTGAAGCTGGATTGCTTGAATAACGCTTTTCGAGATTTCGCAGCACAGTCAGATACAAACTATCTGCATTATCAACAACGGTGTTAGCGCGAACGAATTTTAAACGTTTCAATTCTACATCTATCAATGCTTCCGGATTAGAATCCTTCATGTGAAACTTAAGCAGATCCTGCAATATAAGTACAGCATAATACTTTAATGCGTAGGTATCGTTAGTGATAATCTTCTCTTCCGAAAATTTCTCAAGATCCTCATAATACAATTCCTTATTCATATCAAAGCGCTCTGCAGGTCGCGTAAGGCCGGGCTCCTCATTCATAAAAAAGTCCACCGCACGATGAGCAAGAAAATCATAGAGCGTTGGACGAAATTTCTTAGATTCTGATTGAGTTACCAGTACTTCATCATATAGATTCAATGAGATTTGTTTTGAACTGTCAGCATTTTCAAGAGAAATACGGTAATTCTCAATAACTTTATCAACAATTTTTCTTAAATCCCAGGTTCTAACATCGTTTTGTACGAAATTCACGGTTTCTGTTCTGTTGTCAAACCGATATCTATTCTGTTGGTAAAAGCGCCAGTATACTTCGGCCAATACTGAATGTATTACAGGTTTAATGGGATGTCGGGTTGTTCTTGCCTCCTCTGTAAGATCTGCAATCGCTTTCACATAATCATCCTCATTAATATATGATTCAAATTTCAATCGGTAAATCACCGACTTTACCAAATGAGGAGCATTGTTCTCTTTTTTCGACTTATCGTAGATTATCTTCACAACATCCAATACAGAGCGAGTAAGTCCAAGATTGGCCAGAGAGTCGGCTTTTTTCCACAACTCCGGATATCCGGAAGCCGGATTAATCGCCAGTTTCTTTTCTGGTGTAGTGAACACGGGAAGTACGCCCGTAAAAGAAGCAACCGCAACCGTAGCAAACAGCAGCAGTACAAAGATCTTTAGCTTTTTCATGATTGATAGATTTTTGGAATTAAAAACGGGCACACAGAGAAGGGAAAGCCACTATTCCATAATTCAATAAAAAATATTCTTATGCAAGATAAAAAAATCTTTGCAGAAGTGAATGAAATGTAGAAAATCAAATAAGTAAATTTTCCCGGTTTCCATTTAGCGCCTAACCTCTTGATTTCTTCATGGCAGCACTGGAATTTCGTTCCCAAAATACACCATCGGCATAACCTTGAATATCCTTTGATGCGCTAACCATATCGAGTCGTTTTTCAGCCCAGAGTGCATATTCCCGGTTTATTTCTACGCCCAGATAATGGCGACCAAGTTTTTTTGCAACAACCGAGCTGGTCCCTGAACCCAGAAAAGGATCGAACACCAAACCATTTTTCGGACAACTTGCTAAAATCAATTTGGCAATAAGTTTCTCTGGCTTTTGTGTTGGATGCTCCGTATTTTCAGGCATCGACCAATACGGGATACTAATGTCGTCCCAAAAATTCGAAGGATGCGTCATGCGAAATTTTCCTTCTTCCGTTTCTTGCCAATCCTTCGGCTGTCCATCAATACGGTATGGGGCAATAACTTTGCGTTTCATTTTTACAGCCTCTACATCAAAGTAATAATCCTTTGGATTGTTTACGCCAAACCAAATGTCTTCCATACCATTCTTCCAATTGCGAAGAGCGCCTCTACCCTTCTCGCGCTGCCAGCTTATACGATTTAATACAGATAAATGCTCATTCATTACTTTTTGTAACGCTGAAGTGCATTTCCAGTCACCGCACAAATAAAGAGATCCAGTAGGTTTCAATAAAGAAACAACCTTAGGAAACCATGATCGCAGATATGCAAGATATTCATCTTCGCTACTTGATTTGAATTTATACCCATTAAAATCCTTACTGAGATTGTAAGGAGGATCGATGATTATAAGGTCAGCAATGCCTTTGGGTATATTGTCGATGATTTCCAATAAATCGCCTTGCAATGTACGGTCAATTATAGTTTTCAGTTTCATTGTAGCATCCTTTACAGGATGCAACAATTTGGCGGCGTACAACGACTGCTCAGCCTCAGTCAACACGAGGGTGCGATTTCTCCCTGCCCTGATTTTGCCGTCAGTTTTGCCTCCTTTGTTTTCTGAGTCTTTTGTATTCGCTGGTTTTGACCGTTTCACTGTCTTAGTATTTATCATGAACAAGAAGCACCATGCAACAATTAGTAATCATTAAAAAAGTAGTGCAGTATGCTAAATTGAAAATACAATCATTGAAATAAAATGCAGCGCAATGCAATTTCAATTTAATTATACAATATTATCATTTTTTTTCGAGAGTTGGTCAATCAATCTGAACGATAAGTGCTGTACTCTTCGTTTGAAAAAAACGGATCAAGCCGGATTGTTGAGGAAAGGTTTGAAGGTAATATTTTCAGGACTTCTTATTGTTTGTCTCTCTGATTTCGCATTTCGTTTCTCGGATCTCTGATCTGTTTTTCTCTTTTCACCCTTTTCTCTTACTTCTTTCAGGCGTACCTGCCCGACTGACATCGGTCAGGCGGGGATTTCCGATTTACGAATGATGCAATTAATGAACATTCTATAATCGAGATATATGGAATCCATGATTTTGCTTCAGTATTTTGAAATCAGAGATCCGAGAAACGAAATTAGAAGTACGAGATAAACCAAAGGAAAAGCCCGTGCGCCCCAACTTTTCGTCTTGATCCAAAAAAACTTCTGATCAAGTGAACTATCATGGATCAAGCGGAAAAGTTGAGGAGTTGGAATACTATTCATAGAGAACAATAGATTTTAAAACCTTTCTTCAACTACGAATACCACGAATAAACGCGAATGAGATCCTTTTGCAGCTATTGTTTGTAACATTAGCCATCAATATTAATTAAACGTATCAATCATTTTGAGCATCCGTGTTTTAATAGTTTATCAGACCAATACCATTCGTACTTTGGGGTTCTTTTACAGTATTGAAATTATGCAATGCTAATATTCAAAGCGTGTGCGCGGGCCTGTCAAAGCAAGCGGGCGTGGGCGGGCTGTGAATCGCCAACGGCACGCAAATCCGCAAGGGGCCAGACAGCGGCTTTTTCGCTGTCGGCTCTGTCGAAAACGACAAAAAGAAAATTCAATTAGCGAAATGAAGTTTATTATCACATTCAAGAATTGCCGTTAATTGGCGTTTTCGGCACTACCTTGCGTGATTTGCGGCCATTGGCGAGAGCGGGGGGATAGCATTTGGCTTTGACTAGAATTTTGGCTCCACCTTTTGTTCATGCAAAAGGTGGAATTTAAAGAATATAAACCACAAATTAAGTTGTGCTCTTATTAATTGTGACAATTCAGTATTGGTTTTTTTTCTGTTATGCTAAAAAAACACCAATAACTATTTGTTGCTCCTCAATAATCCGGCTTGATCCACTATCATCTTATTCATAGTTCAAAAAAAAGTAACGCAGGAGGTACAGCTTCCTGCGTTACTTTTTTCAATAAGTCTGTGAATACAATACCAACAAACTATTTTGTGACATTTTCCTTAATCACGCAATTCTTAAGAATAAAATTATTGGATTCTATACTGAGCGAATCACCTTCGATGGTCAATACTGTTGGATAATTACAGATTTTCGTCATCTTCTCTTCTTTTAAATCACGCTCTTTAAGCTTGGAAGCATCAATGGGAGCAGCAAAAGAAAGTTTGAAATACCATGAAAAAGAAACAAGATCAGTGTTGTATTTACATTCTGTACCCTGAACTAAATCCTGCCATTTCGAGATTTTTTTCGCAACATCGCCTTCACGGGAAGGATTTGAAAGCATATTTTCGCTCGGCGAATACGCAAGACACTGCACTACTTTGTCGCTCCAGATACCGTTAACAACAAGATTTTTCAGTATAACATGCTTACCTGCATATTTGGCCTTAAATGCCGCAGTGTCTTTGGTTCCTGCAAGATATACATCATAGCTCTCAGCCTCAACAACGAGCTTAGCAATAGAATCTGCCTGGCGAATAGAATCCTGGCGTGCTTTCTCTTTTTGCTCTTCAGCTGTGGGTCCACAGGCAGAAAAAACTACAATCATAGTAAACATCATAAGTGCAAAGAATTTTCTCATCACAATAAGTTTTAGTGGTTAATAAGTGGAGTAAATATACTAATTTTTTGGAATACAAAAAAATCGACAAGCCGTGCATATAGATTGTATTTGCATACAAAAAAAAAATTGTGTTGTCAGGAATAAGCTGAAAGGGCTCAGCTTTCTCGCGCAGGACGCAATCTTCAAACTATTTGTACATGCGCATTAAAAATCCCGCTTGCATAAACTTGCTTACTTCAGTGACAAAACTAAGGACGAGATCACCATCCTTGAGTTCTTCGTTGCGTAAGATTTGATCAAGGCAAATGAGTACCATGGGTGGACCGGCATATCCCATGCTCGACATCTTGCTATATAGTGCATCTCTTGAAATTCCCAGCGTTGCACATTCATCGATGATGAGTTCTGCAATATGTTTTGAAGGAAAATTTACCTGGAAATATTTGATTTTATCCGTATCAACGGGATGTGATGCTAAAAATCGCTTCAGCCCTTTATAAAAGACAGAGCCATCTTCATCGTGAAAATGCAGTCGTAGCTGTTCATTGAACATCTGCGCTAAATGATGATATCCCTTTTCATACTCTTCTTTAGGATTCATCCAATATGCGGGGCGTTGATTGTTCATCGCTGATGGCTTTTTGCCACCAATGGATTCCATGTAGGCAGATTCAAGATATAATCCGGGAATCCGCTGGTCTTCCGCTTTAAGAATTAACGCCCCTGCACCATCACAAAGAAAGTAACGTAAGAAAAGCTCCTCTCGTCGTAACAAGGGCTGATTGTAATATTCAGCACGAAGTTCAGAAGATGAAATAGACGAGGATAACACCAACGCATTTTTGTATCTACCATTACGTATAAGATCACCGGCGAGCAATACCGCTTTATATGCTGATGTGCAGTTAGCATGTATGCTCAATTCACCGCATTCAACTATACCCAAGGCTTCCTGTATGCGCACACTTGCGGTAGGCATCTGGTCCTGATGAGCACTGCCGTAAACAATCAAATCGATGTCCGAGGCTTGCATACCGGCCATTTCAAGAGCTTGCTGCGCAGCCTTTACAGACATGCTAATATTATCATCGTTATATGCTCTGGTAATCGGATCGAATGCAAAGTGATAATATTCCACATCTATCATTTCCTGCATCAATGGCTTGATTCGGTTAAACCATTTGGTGACCTTCTCCGGTGCCTCAGTTATCTCACCAAGATAATGATCCACCTCTTCAAAAGGAATGGGTTTACCCGGAAGATAGGCAGCAGTGCCTGCAATCCTGATATATATATTCTGTTGATTGTTCATCTTAATTAAAATTTCTCCTGAGATAAAAATCTCTTTTGTCTTTGTGATAGCCATCGGCGATAGCTGCAGCAAGGGTTTCAGCCGTGTTCATCAAATGATGCCGGTCAACTACTTTATCAACCAGGCCAGCAGCAAGGGCTTCGTTAGCACCCAAATTGCCACCTTCAAGTATTAATTGTAAAGCTGCGTTCTTTCCAATTAATTGCGTAAGTGTTTGAGTCCCGCCGCAACCAGGCATTAAATTAAAAGAAACCTCCGGCAGGGCCAGCAATGAGCCTTCTGCGCAAATGCGGAAGTGACAACACAGTGCAAGTTCAAGTGCAGAACCAAGACATACTCCCTGGATAGCAGCAATGACGGGCACTTTCAAATTTTTGATATATAAAAAATGCTGATTGTTTTCCCTTAAAAAGTCAGGAACTTCGTCACTCCCCACTCCTGCTTCACCAACACCCGCCAACAAATCATCTAAATCTGCACCTGATGAAAAATGTCTCCCAGTTCCATGGATAATTAATGCTCCAAAGCTTGTCTCAGGAATGACACTAGTAACCAATTCCCCCAATTCAGTAAAGAACAAGCGATCCATCCTGTTTGAGGGTGGCTGCCGTAGGGCCAGCTTCGCCAGTCCATTATTGACTTCCCAATGAATAGTTTGAAACATATATAAGATTATTGGGGTTAAAAATACTCAATTATCAGGAATGCACCAATCCATGAGCGGCTATGTGAATATGAAAGATGAATTTCTTTTATGCCTTTGCTCTGTATGTATTCCTCAACTTCATTAGATAGCAGCTGCAACTGAGGAGCACCAAATTCATTATTTTCAATAGACATATCTTTCATCAGTATACCTGTTCCTATGGCGTCAATAATCATCTCTTTCACTAAATAACGGGCACAGAGACTGCGGTATCCCGAAGTTTTATCGAGTCGCGTCAATTCGCTTTCGCTGAAACACTGCGTCAATCCACATTCAAGCAATTTAGCGCGAATTGTTGCAGTGGCCATCATGCGTGATTGTTCAATATTCATGGGCAATAGATCAGGATAGGGTATTTCGCCGCTGCAGTTCGTCCTTTGCAAGTCCATAGAAAAGGCGTGTTTCCTCACTTAAAGCATCAGCAAAAGATAATTGTGAACTGTTATGCCAGGCTTGCATCACAGCATTTACAACCTGCTTGGGTTTAGCATCTACAAGCTTTTTCATATGAGTAATGCTAAACTCTAATAATTCAGCTTTAGGTACACAATGATCCACAAGCTTTATTTTTAATGCTTCTTCAGCATTTAGTGTATCGCCTGACAGAAGCAAGCCAAGAGCTGTACTTTGGCCGACGATACCAGATAATCTAACACTACCGCCCATTCCCGGTATTAAACCATGATTGACTTCCGGAAAGGCAAACAGCGCTTTGTCGGAGCAGACTCTGAGATGACATGCCAAGGCAATCTCTAGTCCGCCGCCAAAGCACAAACCGCTGATTACAGCCATGACAGGGATATTGAGATGTTCGATGGTATTCAGCAAATCTTTTCCTGAAGACATCTGTTCGATAAGAAAATCCTTATCTGACGCCATTTCAAACAGTTTTCCAAGTTCTGCTCCTTGAGAAAAATGTCTGCCGGCACCAGTTATAATAATCCCATTAACCTCGGGAAGTTCAGACCATTCAATGAGTTGATGCACATCCATAAATGCAGGCCGGGTAAGTTCATTACCGGGAGGATTATCAAGTGTAATCACTCCAATATTACCTTGCAATTCCCAATGGATGTTTAGCATAGTCGCCATTACTCGGGGTTTTCGAACAATACTTTGAATTCTTCCGGAATGCTGCATGGAACGCGGGCTTCATTAATGACTAATGTTTTAACCTCTGCAGTAACGAGCTTAGTCTGAGTCCCAGCGTTCAGAATTCGATGCTTAAATATGATGTATGGACCTTCGAGAAGCATGCGCGTTTTTATCAACAAATGATCAAACACCTTTGCTTCCTGAGCGTAACGAAGTTTTGATTCGGTGACCACCAACAGCAATCCCTGTTGTTTAAACAAATCAATTAAATGAAGTCCCTGCAAAATTTCCCAACGACATTGCTCAACATAATTCAAATACACAGCATTGTTCACATGTCCATAAGAATCCATTTCGTAGCCGCGGACTGTAATATGAGTTTCGTATGTCATAAGGCTATTCGTTCAGCAGTATGTCCACCTGTTCCTTTGTAAGTGGCTCCCAGCGTGGCTTCCCAAACTTTTCGCCATCCCAGACCATATGTGCACGAGAAAAGAATTCATTTAAAAAGCTCAGCTTGGAATTATTCTCCGGAGTGCGAACAATGAAACAGCATCGCTCTGGTTTAATATCATAATCGCGAATGACAAGGGTGGCCAATTTGTGACAAAACTCTGTGACCGAAGTACCGGGATTCTCAAGATACAATTCTGTAGCAATAATCACATCTTCATCAGCTTTCTTCACGATCTTCAATCCACAGCGGGAAGGTACCTCCCAGGTTCCTTTGAAATCATAAAACAAATCCACATAAGTGGTATTCAATTCAGGTTTATAACTTTTGATCATAAACGATACATTAAGTGGTTTTCTTACGGCTAATATCTTGTCCAAAACTTTTTTGAATGAGGTCTTTGCGAGGTCTTACATAAGTACCATCAGCAATTTCGCGCATCACAACGGCCTGGAATAAACGACCCATTTTTTCGGTCTGACTTTCATCTTTATAGAATGTATCCCAAGCGTACCTGTACATTTCCTGCATACGCTGAGGAGTCATGTGTTTAGGCTGATACACTACCTTGCCGGCATTGTAATTATTCCAATCAGTATCGATGATACGATTCTCGCGAACAAGATCATCATATGTCTTGGTGTGAGGGAAAGGCGTGAGAATAGTGAATTCTGCGAGGTCAAGTTCGATTTCCAAAAGAAAATCCACAAGGCGCTTGATATCATCTTCTGTCTGATCATCGGTTCCAAGCAGTATCGTTCCTTCCACTTTGATTCCGTAATCATGATAACGCTTTACGCGATTTTTAATATAATCTGAAGTGTCGAATACTGCCTGATAAACGAACCATGCACCTGCCTGTGCGGCTAAATCCAGTACCTGATCATCGTCTTCTATTGGATGCGAACACCATTTCTTTTTGAATGGAATCATTTCCTTGAATAGGTCAAGTTCCCATTGCTTATTTTGCGCAAGCGAATTATCAACGATGAATAAACGGTTGTTCTCTATTGTTGCCAATTCTTCAGCAACTCTATCAACAGGACGCGCGCGGAATTGGCGACCTCCAAGATATGTTACACAGCATGGGTAGCAGTTGAAGCGGCATCCACGTGAAGCGTGCAACAGATCAACCATCTGAACCCCTTTATAATAATATTTATCGCGATTGAGAATGCTGCGTCGTGCCGGACCGATAGAATTCATATCCGGCATATTATACATATAATTATATAATGGCTTTAATTTGCCATCTCTGAAATCATTGAATACTTCATCCATGCGGCCTTCCGACTCACCAAGAAAAACAGCATCGGCATGTTCAGCAGTTTCTTCTGCGTGCAACATGGTGGAAATTCCTCCGAAGATGACTTTCTTTCCACGTTTGCGATATTCATCGGCAATCTGCCAGCCGCGTTTGGCCTGACTTGTAAGCATCATCGACACACCCACGAAATCGGGATCGTCGTCAAATACAAGTTCATCTACATTTTCATCCACAAATTGAACTTCCACCCATGCTGGCAGCGAAGCAGCCATAACAACGGGTCCATGAGGCGGTAAATTAAAAGTAGTTTGCCCTTCAAGCTTTTCCCACTTCGGATAAATCAGTTTGAATTTCATTTTTCTTTATCAGTTTTTGTGAGTGATCGTTGTTTTTTATTTTGTTTGTTCATTACAATCCAACACTTTTCCTTCAATGCGCTCCCGCTCGTCCAGAGTCGGAATATCCTTGCTTAACGCCGTTTGATAGTACTGTTCTGCATTCCGGAATTCCCCAACACTGTAGCAATAATCCCCGCATACCTCATACCCATAGAAAAACTCCGGGTTCAGTTTCAGATACTTAGCCAACACTTCCGGTGAAATAACTTCCTTTTCATTTCCTTTGCCGGCAAGAATTCTGGCTGTTGTTGACCTAAACTCCTGATAATGCTGCCATCCGGAACCAAGAAGAAAAGTATCGGCCGGCAAAGTTAATGCTTTTTTATAGATTTGTTTTTGCTCCAGCATCATTTTGGGTTTTGCCAATATGGCTTTCAGATCGTAAGCAACGAATTCGCCTAATTGAAATGGGCTGGTCGATACCCAAACAACGCCTTGTGCCGGTTTGAAAATGATGCTGTGATGTGCAATTAATTGGTTCATGACCTTTTCGTTTCCTTCACCATAATCGGCATTTCCAAGGCCTCTGCGATCTCTGAGAATACGAGCCGCATCGGCAACGGAGATACTGCGCTCGTGAGCGACCAACTCTGCAAGCCTCTGATAGCGGGGAAGTGAAGCACTGCGACGCATATGTTTCACATTTACAGAATCATTTACGAAAGTCTTCGACTGAAAATGATTAGTGCATAAAATCTGATTATGCTCTCCCTCATAGATGTCGATAGCGTAAGGTGATTTCTCTATAACCACTGCACGATTATCGCGCGCAGAGCCAATAAGAAAAGATTCAGAAACAAAACACGAACGCTTCGAAGCAATGGCGAATGCCTCTTTAATGGTAGATGAATACTGCAGTATCTCACGTGCAATTAGGGATACAGGATCGGCAACACTCATTGGAATGACTGATTTTGCTGCATTAATCGTAACAGTGAGGCCAGCTTCATTCATTCCGGAAACCGTTCCGCACATACCACCCCAGGTGACCATCATAAAACCATAGCCTGAATCTGGTTTACAGAATTCCACCATTTTCTTTTCAGCAAAAGCATCGCCCACAAAGAAATCAAAATTTCTTCCTACAAGCAAGGTACTATCAGCGCTCTTTTCGTTCCACACAGCAAATGAACTGCAGCCAACCAAACTATAATTCTGCAACATATGACCGATGTCGTGTGCCCCGTGATAATGCAGCATGCGGTCGTAAGCTGGTCCTACATAATCATAGGCTTCAGGTGCTCCTTTAGAAATGCCATAGATCTCCTGCAAATATTCGTTTGGAATACTCTGATCAATATTGCGGTTGAACAACGCAATCAGCAAACGTAAAAAACGTTGGTATCCCATTGAAGGAACAAGCTCCCAAATGCGATCCATAAAGGCTTTTTCCTGATAGTTTAATAATTCTTTCGAAAGGCGACCAGCCACCACACCGCGTTCGTAAGGCGATCCTTTTACATAAAGTTCATAAACACCCTTATCATTAAGATGTAACCAGTTATCGCCCCAAATGCGCAGGCTGTCATTTTTAACCACTACATCTCCGACTGGAAGTACGCTGGATCCAATTTCTGGCGCATCCAGTACCAACCAATTCCTGAATGCATAATACCCACTAACTGTCAGAAGTGTCAGTATCGTAAAGTATATGATTAGTAATTTTTTCATAGATCAACTGCGTTAATATTACAATCAGGAAGCTGCATTAATTTTATTCACGAGATAAGTATGTCCCAACAATTCAGAACAAGTGGTCACTGCAGCGATGGTTACTCCCAGAGCTCCATGAAGAATAATATTCTGCCCGGTGAGCAAGAGATTTGGAATTTTAGTTCTCGGACTAATCAAGGATTTTAATGGATCGGTGCAATCCTTCAGGACACCATAAAGTGATCCATCGGGAATACCAGTATAATCGCGGTATGTTAGCGGACTTGAAGTGTAATAGGTTTCTATATGATCGCGGAAACCAGGTATCTTTTCCTCAACCAGCGTAATTAATTGCTCTGCCCTCACACGCATAAATTCTTCATAGGACTCACCCCGCTTACCTATTGTTGTGTGTTCCCATTGCTTTACTTCATCGTAACTCATGTAGGTCATCGCAATAATGGCGTCCGCCCATTGCTCAGATTTGGATGAGGCCGGTGTGAGTAATAAAAAGTTCTCAGGACCTGTTTCCCTGTTGTATCGTGTGGATTCCCAAACATTCTTGTTTTTATAATAATACAGATTGTAGTTGAGATATGGGAAGGAATTTTTCTTAAAAACAATGTAAACAGAAAATGAGGACATGGTATTTTCGAGTTGCAATATTCGGTGGCGATATGCTTTACGAATAAAACCTTCGGGAATCATTTCCAGTGTACGTGCAGGATGGATATCGCTTATAAAGTGTGTCGCTTCGATTCTTTCTCCATTGGTAAGTTCAACTGAACTTATTTGTGTCCCATTAAAATGAAATTCGCGGGCTTCGCAGCGAGTCATAATATCCCCGCCATTACTGCGAATGCTGTCGCATAAAATGCTGGCGATTTTAGCACTGCCATCAACTACACGATACGAACTTTCTAAAAAGGAGAAATTCACCAGTGCGTGCACATAAAAGGGAGTGCGCTCAGAAACCCCGGCATACAAGGGATTGGTGCCTGCCAGAACTTGTTGCAATTTTGTATCAGAAGTTAGGGAACGGATGACATCTACTGCATTTTCGCCATACATGGCCGTTTCAGAAACATCGGCCAATTGATCAGAAATATTATATAAAGGAAAATAGTTGCTGATATCACGAACTCTGGCGACATATTTTTTAAGCGCTTCTCGTTCGCGCGGGAACTGTTTCGACAATACTTCAACAAAGGCCTCATCGCCCATTGCATACTTATATTCGTTAGAATCACCAGCAAAACTTATCACATCAAATCCCATGGAATCTAGGCGCTTCAGTGGTAATTTATCCATCAAACCAAAATACTTGAAATACCGGTTCAATACCTGACCCTCGTCAAGACTTCCTAAATAATGTATGCCTGTGTCGAATACGCAGCCTTGTCGCACAAAGTTCTGTAAGCAGCCGCCAGCCTGATGATGCTTCTCAAGCACACATACGCTCATTCCCTCGCGCGAAAGCATATTGCCGCAAAGCAGTCCGCCAAGGCCTGATCCAATAATTACGACGTCGTATTTTTTCATTTCTTGTGTGTTTGTTGCAATTGATTCACTATTATTCAGTGCAGGTCTTCGATTTAATGAACATTATTGTTGAGTCCAATCGAATTCCCCTCACCTTTTTCCCTAATTAAATAAAAAACATTTGAAGTAAAACGGGTATCATCCACAATTTCAACATCAAAAATAGTATTCTTGATTGAATCATAAATCAATTCACGTGAGGTAAAATGCAGCTGCTTGCCGGCTTGTGTCTTGTTAAAGCTCAATACGCGGGTGCTAAAAAATTCGGTAATAACTGTTCCTTTGTGCTTTTTCTCCAGGCTGGCATCGCCCTCACGAATGAGGATTAAACCACCAGGTTCAAGATGATCCATACACTTACGAATCAGCCCCAACTGCCAGTCTTCAGGCATGTAGTGCAATACATCAGCAATTACAAAGGCATTGCTTCGCGGGAAAGGCAATGCCATGGCGTCGCCACTAATAAATTCAGTATTGGACGGACGAGAAATCCCACTGTTTGCAACGAGAATTTTATCATCATCATAATCCAATCCCAACACTTTGCGATCGGGAGAAATCATAGCCAGCATATACGAGAGAAATCCATAGCCACAACCGATGTCCGTGATACGTCCTGCCTTTGGTAGTACCTGATCAAAATAACGATAGTTGTCTTCTAACTTAATCTTAACCTTCATATACCATTCAAGAACAGGTCCTTTATATATATAATTACGTAATAAAAGATCCTTATGATAATCAGGACTGGTATAGTACGCTTGACGTATTTCATAGAATTCTTTATGAAATGCTTTCTGTATGCTTTTAGTCCGTTCAGAGTAATTGCTCCCCCATTGTTTATCACCTGGTTTAATCCGATCGAGGGCTTTAACGGTAATAGCACTGCGCCTTCCAAAGTATTCACCCTTTTTAATATATTCTCCTGTTCCATGCATTACAAGTGGCAAGATATCGAGCCCCAACTGTTCTGCAAGGTAGAACGCCCCTTTGTGAAAACGCTTTGGCTTGCGATCCTCAGCTCTGGTCCCTTCAGGAAAAACAAAAATTGAATATCCATCAGCAATCAATTCCTTAAGACTACTTGATATTTCTTCAAAGCCACGGGTCGACGGGAAGAATCCGCCCAAACGTACCAATCGTCCAATCAATGGCGAATAATACACACGTTCATTGGTAATCATTACCATTTTAGGACTGAACATCAAGGCCAGCGGAATATCGATGATCGATTGGTGGTTGCAAATAACTAAGGCCGGCTTTTTAAAGGTGTCATTATCTATATTGATAAAACGCTTTTTGGCCATGAACATAACAAAAATGGTAGAACGACATACGATATATAACAAATAATGATATACCTGCTTACGCTTTTTACGTCCGATAGGAAGGATACGAATCCAAGTCCATCCGGCCAGAACCGTCATCACACAGCCGCCAATAAAATATCCATAAAAAACAATGGCATATATCAGACCGCCAAGGGTGACAGGGAATGTGCGTTTCTTGCTACCAATCTGTGTCATCCATTTGAAAATAGCCGGTGCTACAGTGTATGAAACGATAACCACCGAAAGCATTCCAATGATAGTGGTTAATGCAACCGATCGCAAGGCAGGATGCTTGGCGAATATAAGCACACCTACTCCGATCATCGTGGTCAGCGCCGAAAGGAAAACCGCCGTTTTGAAAGAGTCAAGATTTTTTCGTCCGGTTTTGTATTCCTGAAGCAGCCCGTCCATAATGAAAATACTGTAATCATCACCTAAACCAAAGATGAAGGCTGATAAAATGATTGAAAAAATATTGAACTGAACTCCGAAAAGTGCCATCAGCCCAAGAATCCAAATCCAGCTTATAAGCATCGGAATAAAGGCCAGCAGTCCTAATTCCAGGCGACCATAACTCATCACCAGAAAAATAAAAACCAATAAGGAAGTAAATATTAGTATGGTATTGAAATCATTACTTATGACTTCAGCAAAAACACTCATCAGGTGCTGACGATCAATAATAGCAGTGTTTTCATTCTCAGGCAAGGCTTGCATCAGCGCATCACGATTTCCGGAATGCGCCTTGACCATAGCGATTACCATGGTCTTTCCCGGCTCTTCCATCACATAATCACGAACAAATTGTTCTTTGATTAGTTGCTCGTCTGCCCTATTGTAACCGCTTGCAGGCGTGGTTATAAAATTGAAAAACGGAGAAAAGGCATCTTCAGCAAAGCCAATAGAATCGGCAGATTGCTCAAGTTTCTTTTGAAGATCGACACGATGTATTGCCCAGAAATCATTCCACCGAGCTGCTTTAACACGCTGCAGTGAATCTGAAAACAACAGTTTGCCCGGTGAAGAATAGCTATATACTTTTCCAGTTTTATTTAATTTTTCGAGTTGCTTGGTGATGCGCTCATTTCTTAGTAATGCCGCATTCAGACTGGTATCTTCCGAAACCACATAAATGGCGCGCAGATTAGTATCCGTAATCTGGTTAAGACGCTGCTCAGTTAGTTTTACCTCGGGTGTCACATAACTCATGTTCGATAAATCGTTATCGAAACCGACCTGTGGAGCAAAATACAGTAAGACTGCCGTAAGAATTACGATGACCCATATCCAAATCTTACTGTTCTCGAAACGTATAGATGACAAGCGCTCAATAAATGTATGATTGTGGCGGGATCCTTCGTCAGTCCTTGGTTTCCCCGTCATGTGCGGAAGCACGATGAGAGTGAACAGAACGCTGCCAACTAACACCAAAGCGGCAAACAGACCAAAATCCTGCAGTGCTTTTGAGTCAACAAAAAGCAAACTCAGGAACGCTCCGATCGTCGTAATGCTTCCGATAGTCATTGGAATGGACAAATCGCGTATGCTCTCTTCAGCGGAAGCGGTATGCTTAAAATGAGTAAAAAAGTGAATTGAATAATTGATAGCGATACCAAGAATGATAGAACCCGCACCAATGGCAATAGTTGAGAGTTCACCCTGAATCATCCATACCATGGCAAGCGAAAATAGGGCACCTGCCATCACAGGGAACATCATAAAAAGCATGAAACGCTTTCTGCGATAGAAGAACGAGAGTAACAGCAATAGCAGGCCTAATGCAAGACCCATCGTAAGTATCGTATCTTTTTTTATCTGCTGCGCATTACCCACAGCAACGGCTACTGCACCATAGTATCCAGCAGTTACATCGCCATCCATTTGCTGATCGGTTGCAAGAATGGCCTCATCAACGCTTTCCAGTAATTTCCCATTGATAGAAGTCTCATTGGCAGGCATGCTCGTTTCAAGAAAAATCAAGAGATTCTTCTTATCTGATGTAAAAATGCAATCATGCAATACAACAAAATTCCCCTGAACTTGTAAATAGCTCAACTTTTTTAGCGCAAGCTTTGTGAGTCCTAATGGATCACGTGCGATGTTCTCCTTAAATGCAACACCTGAAGGAGTCAGTAAGGTTCGATAGTTATTTTGCAAGGACTGTGTGACCGAAGAATCCGTAATCATCTGCTCAATTGCCCGGTAATCCTGCTCTTCAAGAAAGAACGGCAAATTGCGATAAAAAACATCTAATCCCTTTGCTGCTTTGCTGTCGGAGAGTTTAAATCGCAAATCCCTGATTAAGCTTGAGGCTTCACCTTCATTGAGTTTGTTCGTCAGGGCTTGACCATAATCAATCAATGCCATGGGATCCGGTACTGTCGCGGTATCCGGAAGATGGACAGCAATAACCAGACGATCGTTGAGTCGTATATTTTGTAATACCGAAGTATAATTCGAAACCTTATCGTTTTGAGGAATGAACTGTGTTATGTCCTCCTGCATACGGATGCGTGAGGCTGCGAGGGCAAATAAGACAGTAAGCAGCGCTACTGATACCCACAGAACAGCTTTATGCTTTTTGAAATATGTGTATAATCCAACAAAAAAAACGCTCATCTTTACTTCTTATATACCCATCCCGCATGTGGTGGATAGTTCAATTAATGCTATAATGCAGAATGCCTCACATGCCAACTTCCTGCAATTTTGACTTCACTTCCTTTCTGCTTAACTGCTTGCTTGCACTGCTGGTTTTATTATCCGGAGGATCTTTGCGAAAAACTACTAACAACACATAAGTTATTAATCCAAAAATCAGGGCTGCCGCAAATGCAAGCACAATGCTGCCTACCAAATATTGTAAGAAATTTCGTGATATATATTCTAATGTAATACCTGAATCATAATCAAGTTTAATGGCATCCTCTTTTACAAATAGTCCCCCCATCAAATAACTTCCATACACCACCACCGGAATCATAGGCGGAATGCTGATATTGCTAGCAACAATGGTCATCATCCGGTTTAACTTAAATACCATGGAGATCACAATCGCTGCAGCAATCTGCCAACCCCATATCGGAATAATTCCAAGGAATACGCCTACCATTACAGATAAGGTTTTGCGCATATTCGATTCATCCGGGTTCAATACATGCTTCGTAAAAAACTCTCTGATATTTTTTCGATTCAGCGCTTTGAGAAATTTGAATGGTTTAACTAATATCAATGTAATCAGAACCAATCCAATATTCAGTAAACTCACACGTGTAAAGTCATAGAAAGGCTTAAAATGCGTCACCCGCTGGCCTTCCGGTGCATACCAGACCTTTACAGGAACTGAGCAGATACTGATTCCTTTCCATGAAGCTCGCACCAATACTTCGATTTCGAATTCATAGCGACCGGTGAAATACCACATTTTACTGATGCGTGCGAGAGGGTAAAGACGGTAGCCTGATTGAGTATCAGGTACTTTTTTACCAGTTTCGAAACGAAACCAAAAGTTTGAAAACTTGCGACCAAAGCTCGATTTCTTTGGGACATTATCCACCGTCATGTTTCGGGCACCAATCACTATACTCCCCGGATGACGCTCGATCTTATCCACAAAATTCACAATATCCTCTGGCATATGCTGACCATCAGAATCGATGGTTAGTGCATAGGAATATCCTTTCGAATAAGCATAACGAAAACCTCTTTTAAGCGCTACACCTTTACCACGATTCTTCGGCAGATTCACTATGTCAATGCCGGAACATCCTTGCAGCAACTCGTTGGTACCATCGGTACATCCATCATTCACAACAATAATATCATGACAGTATTGTTTAACGCCTTCAATAACCTTGAGAATAGTAGTGGCGTTATTGTATGTTGGAATCATAACACAACAGCCCAATGCTTTCATGCGTTCTGCGATGCCTTGTGGTGTAGTTGCTGTCATGATTGAATGTTCTAACTAATGTTATTTTTTCGCCATTTTTCTGGTTGCTTTTTCAAATCCGTGCTGCATATGTTCAAACTCATGCAGGTTCGGGCAATGCAGACTCATCCCCGTTTCCCAATATTTTGCAGCAATACCGTATTCCTTTTTCTTGTAGTAATGATCGCCCAACGCGGAGTAAACAGAGAACATTTTCGGATTACTTGCAATGAATGCCTCATCATCCGAATGATTCAGCCCTTGTACAAGCCTTCTGCTGCCAAAGGCTGCGAGATACTTTTTATATGTTTTGAATTGTTCGTGCGCGGCACTATTTAAAAATGGATCTGCAGGAATCGTCAATTCAGCAATACAACATTCCTGTGTTTCGTCGATAATTGGGGCTTGTGAAAATATGCTATTTAAATCATACGCCATATAAGCGCCTTCTGTGTAAGGGCCGCAGGAAACCCAGAAGATACGTGCCTCCGGTTTGAATATAATTGAATGATGCGCCAATAGCTGATCCACTGCTTTTTCGTTTCCCTGTCCTATATCCTCATTACCATGACCAAGTTTATCGCGCAGGACAGCAGCAATCTCTCGCTCGGATATCTTATCATATCCATCAAGTAGCTCACGTACCCGCTCGTAACGATATGCGGAAGGACTTTCAGCAATATACTTTTGATTGGACTTATCGTGATATAACTCTTTACTTTGAAAATGATTGGTACTAATTAATTGTTCAGCTGCGACTTCAAATAGTACGGTTTGCGAACGTGACTTTTCAATAATCACGGTACGTTTATCTTCTGCAGAGCTTACGATTAGCGACTCCGAAACAAAGATTCTCCGTTTTTCGATATGCTGAAAAGCATCCTGAATGTTGCGGCAATATTGCAGGACTTCACGAACCAGAATAGAAACAGGTGTAGCAGAGCGATTGGGAAATTCCGATTTTGCTCCATTCACAACCACTGCAAGTCCGTGCTCATTCATTCCTGAAGGACACCCAATCATTCCACCCCAGGTGACAGAGGCAAAGCGAAAACCCTTAGCAGGACTACAAAAATTCACAATCTTCTCTTTGCTGAATTCATCACCCACATAAAAATCGAAATTGCGCCCGGTAAGCAACGAGCCATCTGCACTGCGGCTTCCCCAAACGGAAAAGGCCGTGCAGCCTACCAAATGATAGCTCTGTAACGTATGACCAATATCATGTGCAGCATGGTAATTCAGCATTCGTTGGTAGCGCGGACCAATCCAGGCATATTCTGCAGGTGCTGCAAGCGACACGCCGTGAATCTCCGAGCAATATTCCTTACCAATGAACTTTCCAAGACGTCTGTTCATTGCGGCCACTAATAATTTAAGAAAAGTCAAATATATTCTCGATGTGACTATTTTTTGTACTTCGCCCACAAATACTGCTTCCTGATGTCGGATGAGTTCTTTAGTCAGTTTACCTGTGGCAAGTCCCCTTTCGAAAGGTTCACCTTCAACATAGAGTTCCCACAATCCCGATTGGCTCTTACGAAACCAATTGCGACCAAGTCTCCACGAATGTTCAGCAGTTTGAATAGGAGCATCATCCAATGTTGGATTTTCTGTCTCACGGGGAGGTAAAACAATCACAGCAGCTGCAAAAGCCAGAACAAGAAATGCGATGATTGCAATTACGATAATTAAAACAGTCACAGAAGCAGCAGTTTAGGAAATCTTCAGCTTTTTTTTAAGCGGGCATAAAGGTACTAAAATAATAGGCAACTATTAATAGTCCGTATACAATGTAAACAATGCAAAGTATTCTTCTGAAAAACAGCAAGCTACTTTTGGTTTTCCCCCAAGGTATCAAGGGCAGCGTATTCCCTTTTGTACCAATTGCGAATATTTTTGGTACGTTCCTGATAATTGAGACCCATCGAAGTATCATCAGGGTGTATTCGTGGCAGAACCTTTACATGAAAAAATCCCTGTTTGAAATAAAACAATCGCGGGCTATTAATGGTTCCTGTCCCATGCAGCAGTAGAGGTAGGATATCGACTTTGAGTTTTTCAGCTAAATAGAAGGCACCTTTGTGAAATCGCTCAATTTTACCGGTACCCCAGCGAACTCCTTCAGGAAAAATGAGGATAAGGTAGCCCTTATCAATCCATTTGCGGAAATCATCAGCATAGTTCTCCAGACCTTTATTTACCGAAAATATGTCGATATACTTGCCAATAAAAAATTTGAAAAACTTTTGGTGTGCCCAGTCATTGGTCACAATCAATATCTTAGGAGAAAGCATCAAGGTTGACGGGACATCAAAGATTGACTGATGATTGGCAATCATGATACCCGGCTTTTGAAAGGTCTCGCCGGATTCATTTAAAATGCGGGTACGGATGTTCGTGTGGGTACGAACAATTAATCCCGCATACCACCATAATAGAAGCTTGTATAATCTGCGTCTTTCCCTTTCCTGTGGAGGGGGTGGAAGTAAAATGAGTGCAGTAAAAATCTGGCTCGAAGAAATAAAAAACATGAAAGAAAGCACGGCTTTCCACCATTCGTGGGGCATGATTATCGGAAGTCGTACAGGAGCCGTTTTCAAAATTCTAAAAAAAATAGGAGCGCAAAAATACTAAAAATAAAAAAATATGTATCTTTGCAGCCGGTTTTAGGGCTCCGTAGCTCAACTGAATAGAGCATCTGACTACGGATCAGAAGGTTACAGGTTTGAATCCTGTCGGAGTCACAAGAATAACAAGGGTTGTATACTAAGAAAGTATGCAACCCTTTTTTATTTGACCAACAAATGCGGATCAATCCGAAAAGTTGAGGAGCACAGGCTTGTACTTTGTTCTATCATGTACTTCTAATTTCCCTGCCCGACTGCGTCATTCAGGCGGTGTTTCTCAGATCTCTGATTTCAAAACACAAAAGTAAAATCAGGATTCCAAAAATCTCGATTGTAGAATGTTCGCTAATTGCGTCATTCGTAAATCGGAAATCCCCGCCTGCCCAATGTCTGTCGGGCAGGGAAAAACGAGATCCGAAATCAGAGAGATAAACAATAAGAAGTCCGCAAATAGTACTCTCAAACCCTTTCCTCGACAATCCGGCTTGGTACATGAATCCCCATCGATATTATTCCGCCACTATTTTTCCCTTGCCTATTAAATCCTTGCCGCAAAAAATAGCAAAACCATAAAGCCCCGGGCTTAATTGATCGCGGTAAAGGGTCAGGATGTTAGAACCTGAATTGACCACTTGTTTAACAAGTCTGCCATACATATCATAAAGATCCACTCTAAGATTCTGGTCAATATAGGCCTCATCCACCGTAAAAGATATAAACGTCGAGAATGGATTAGGAGAAATCCGGACCAAAGGAGATCGGGGTTGATCATCGGGAATACTAATCGGTGTCCCGCATTCTACCGTTCCTTTTTTGTAATAGACGAGGGATTCTTCGTTAAAATAATAATGGACAGGGCAACCATCCGACTCAAAGCAGCCGATACCAGCAATACAAGTTTCACCACTAAAACAGGGCTCAAATATGGGCTTCCAGCAACTGTCAAACTCATCAAATTCAATTTCAGGATCGGAAAATTCAAACCGAAATGCATCATAACAATTTCCACTATCCAAATACATTTCAAAATTCCACTCAGGAAAACTGATACCATAATCAGTGTCGAAAACTATTGCCGATTCACCGGGTAATTGATAGGTAAATGGATTGTTTGGTGAGTAAAGTGGTTTTGTAATCACAGTATCTGTGTATGTACTGGTAGTAGTAGGTACCGGAGGATTTCCACTCCAACTATATTCAATATCCCATTTCCGGATGTTCAGATCGTAAGTGATTCCAGGTGTTGCACCGACTACACGTTCAATTCTGTAGATTACTTCCGATGGCATGTAATTATATGATATTTTTCTCTTGAAATGAAATTCATCCCCAACCTGCCAATCGAAAAATTCTGCAACGGTAGGCATGTGCATGTCCTTCAATTTGTAGAATGCAGAAAATGGAAAATTATAAAAAGAAGGTAGTTGGACAAAGCCATGTTGTCGGCTCAGTCGAATCAACTTCCCGTTTAGGTTGTCATTTACATTGATATGTGCTGAATTCTTGCGTTGGAGTGAAATATTTTTTACTGAATCGCTGATACCACAAACGATTTCATCAACCACTGTTGTAACACAAGCTTCATAAAAGTCACCATTTGCAAAGGAATATAAGGTCCAGCATTCACCTGGATTTGCTTCGGTCCTTATCCTGATGGAATCATTAAATTGATTGAAAAGAACAGAGGTACCATTATTCATTTCCAGTACACCGGGTCCCATCCAACCAGGGCCAACCACATCGAGGCATCCACCGCTCATTGAAGTGTCGCGAAAGGTGGTAAAATTCTTATACAAGACACCGCCAGATGCCTGAAGGATGGTGTCGATGCGGATAGCTTCAATTCTCCGGCTGTCAGGTTGAATAAAAAAACGAACCGCCGAGGTATCAACACAACGATAGGTTTGTGCCGTAACAGCAAAGACTGCAAACAAAATTAAGGAACAGAGTATTGATTTTTTTTTCATGGAGGTCATTGTTTGCGGGTAAAGGAAACTTGAATAAAAAAAACCTACCTATTATACAAATGTATTGAAAAACAATCCAGAATGATATGCAATAAGGTTAAATTTTTATATTAACCATGGAAAATATTTCCTTTTGCAATTTTACAATCGGAACAACAAGGATGCGGAATTTAGCAAGAATACGAATCAACATTGGAATTCTGCAGATGTACAGCCCCTCGATACGTTCAACAAATACTACAAAGCCTTTACATCTAACACCCTAATAACATCTGAGTATCTTCTCAATTTCCTCAAGTTTATTGCGTCTAATAAGAGCAAAAATGAAACGTCCTATGGGAAAGAAAATCGCGAAAGGAATCAGTCCGACCAATCCCTTCACATCCCACTGACTAAGCGCCGTAACAATCCCAATATGCACAAAAAGAATCGACACAATTAAACCAAATATGCCCGGAAAACCAATCCGAAATTTGACAAATACATTCGTTTCATTCTCGTGCTCCTCGACCCAACATAAAAACATGGCCAGGTTATCCGTGCTTGAATGCGACATACATTCTTTGATATAAGGGCTATCTATCCTCACCTCCATTCTTTTACTCATGATATACATCACCTGTAAGGCAGTGTAGTGGGTTCGGAGCTTTTCAGGAGTTTGCTTAAAGAGGCTCATATGCAGGCTTGCGGCGATTGAGGGTGCTGAATAATCTGGCGTATACTATAAATCCCAAGTTGTGAATTGGATAACCAAAGTTAGAAAATTCCCCTAAATCCATATAAATTTTTCAACTATTTATTTCATATGAATCCCTTTCTTATGCGTTCTGTGATTCCCCACTACACTGCCAAGCTGTCCGAATAATCCCTTGGCTTGATTATTGTTTAGAAAGTTTCTAAATAACTTGATTATGTCTTTAAGGGGGATCATCTTTGAAAAAACGGCACCGAATGCGGCGCTGCTGCTTGTTCGCATTGGAATCGGTTTTATGTTCATGCTGCACGGCGTGCCCAAGTTGTTGGCCGGTCCTGAACTGTGGCAAACGCTCGGCGGTCAGATGGGCTTGGTGGGAATCCACTTTGCACCTGTGTTCTGGGGATTCATGGCTGCTTCCGCCGAAGGAATCGGTGGATTGCTGCTGCTGCTGGGACTCTTCACCCGTCCGGCGGCCTTCCTCATGGCATTTACCATGATGATGGCCACTCTGACCCATTTCAGTAAGGGCGACGACATCAACATCGCTTCTCATGCCATAGAGCTCGGCATAGTCTTCATTGGATTCCTTATCGCAGGTGCGGGTCGCTTTAGCCTGGATGCCCTGATTTTCGGGGGTAAGAAAAAATCCGTCGCTGATTCCTCCGCATTATCAAAGGAATCATAACCACTTCAGAGAATTTATTTTATTTTTGTTCATGCGATTGCGTGAAAACCTATTACTGATAAGAGCTGGAGACTACATAAAAAATCTTATCATCTTTGTTCCGGTGGTCTTTGCTCAAAAGGCCGGAGATCGCGGACTTTATCTTCTGTTGTCCTCGGCACAGTGCTGTACGCAATAATTTTTTGCACCTCCTTCATGGTTAATGCCTTTTTAATATTCTGCCCTATGGGAATTTGATACTTTTCTTTCCCGAATGGATATTGCTCGGCAGTAATGACACCTTCCCTTGCAGCATCATTTACAATCGTCCGCAAGCTGCGCAGGTAAAAGCCAACAGACGTTATTGAATTTCCTTCAGCAAGTCCATGCTTCATACTTTTTCAGGAAATCAGGATTAATATGCTGGAAAAGGAGTCCCTCCCTGAACTTTTTCAAACTCTTTTTCGCACATCTGCATGATGACGCAGTGCTGATTCGTGCTTGCTCGGTGAGTTTATCAATGTAATTTTGAAAGGCCGTAGTAACATCATAGTTTCCAGCATTTTCGAAGTATTGCTTTTCAAACTGTTCAAATGAAAAGATCTCCATTTTCTTGATAACTTCATCGGCCTTAGCAATTATTTTGCTTGTATTGAAGCGAATCTCCTTTTGGTCTGCCCGAGTTTTGGCTCCATTCACCCTCGCCCATTCTTCTGAGGTAAGTTTGTACTGAGTGCCGTAATATTTCCTTTTTCGCAGATAGGTGACCCGAAGTTTGACAGGAAATTTATTATCTTTAATGGCTCTTCGAGTGTCGAGGACGATAGCGGTAGTTGGTTTCATTTTAATAATTGAATTTGTGTACTAAAAATATTTGAGACACAATTTGAGACACTAATATACACAAATATCGTAAACAATCACAAAGCAACAAAATAAATGTATTGTGCTAACAACCTGTATTACTGATTATTTACAAAGTTATTCAAAGAATATTTGAATATCAACAAATTGCTAAATTCTGATTACGGATCAGAAGCCCGCCCGACTGGCGTCAGTCAGGCCGGGTTACAGGTTTGAATCCCTGCCTGACCTTCCGGCAGGCTGTCGGAGTCACAAGAATAACAAGGGTTGTATACTAAGAAAGTATTCAACCCTTTTTTATTTGACCAACTTGGGGACCAACAAGCTAATACCTCGCCCCCTTAACATTCAACTCTTGGAGTATCACATTTAATTCCTGATTGGATATTTTTGGTAATAGCCCAAAGGTACCATCCGATAATTGTCCTTTCCCAAATCCTGTCTCAAAATATTGCTTGCCAATACTAAATTTTAAATAGATATCGATTAATCCTTTCAGATTATTGAACTCGATAAAGTCGTTGGAAAAAGCGCCGGAGAACTTATAAAAATTCTCTTTAAAAAATCCAGTTGACAAATTAGCTACCGAGTGTATCAGTAAAAGATCAAAGGTTTTTTGATACCATGAGTTCTTCAATAAATCCAATTCAGGATGCAACTTCAGATGACGCAGAAAACATTGTTGCAGTACAGAATCGTTTTTCAAAACATACTCATTCCCCAACTGCTTGTGAGTATAGCAGCTAATTCTGTAATATTGATCCGAAAAATATATTTGTCGCAGCAGACTATCTGTTACAACATT
The DNA here is from genome assembly GCA_963678485.1 of Bacteroidales bacterium. Taxonomy (GTDB): domain Bacteria; phylum Bacteroidota; class Bacteroidia; order Bacteroidales; family CAIWKO01; genus CALGYY01. Next base: position 4,326,916 of record OY782882.1, on the reverse strand, counting down.
ACCGCCATGACGCAAAAAATTGGTATTCGAAAGTAAAATTAGCTGGTCCAGCGAATCTTGTGATAGTTTTCCATTTAAACTATACAAGTCAAGAACTAACTGAATATCATCATCTCCTGCATATAATCTGGAAAGCAAGCTATCAGCGGCGTTCTGACAGTTTGACCACAGACTGCAGACAATTAAACATAAGCAAAAGAAGAATTTTCTCATCTTATTATCCATATAGTTTTTAGTGCTTCATTTCTTTGCTCTCACCGGCACCCATATCTCCTCTTCAGAATCAGGATCATTATTCCTGTATTTCGCACCCAGCAATTCAAAATGAGGCCTGTGGTCGATTTCATAGGCTGAATTTGGAAGCCACTCACCAAATATATATCGGAAAATGCTATAATCGCTACTCAAGCCCTTGTAATGAAATACCGCATACAAACCTCCGGGTAAAACAAAAGTTTCCATGTTTTGCGGGACCGCAGTAAAATCAGACACTTCAACCAATGCCCATTTTTCGAACTCAATATTCGGATTAGAAAATGTAAAATCAAAGGATTCCGGAAAACACTGCAACGAATACAGTTCATGAGATACAGCATTAAGAATCTCTTTGCGTCTCGGCATAAACGATTGCCACAATTGTGGGGTTCTGTCCATAGACAGTGACATTCTGAGGCAGATACCCACCAATTCTTTCTTTGGAATATTAATGATTTTTGGTTGTTCCTTCATTGATTACATCATTTCTACATTAGTATTTATAATACGGAGCCTTTCTTTGAAAACTGCGATGCCATTTTCATTACTGACTTTCGGGCTGCTGATGATAGGGAGTCAAGATAATGATCCTGTGTAAGAAGCAGGATTTCCTGCGATAACTCATTATGCTTCCTTGCAATTTTAACAAGCATCCTAAAGGCTGTGAAACGCACCGATGGCTTTTTACTGATTTTCTCCCAAAGGCCGGCGCATACATTAAACAGCACTCCCTCGTGCTCTTCACTCAATTCCATTAATAGCAGAATCTTGATTAACTCCCGCTGATGATCATCCTTCCTGAATGCTAGCGAAGCAACGATTCTATCAATATATAGTTGCATCCTAAGATCGTTTTCTTCCATACAACTCCACAACAGCCACGCTGCACGACATGCCCAGGGCTGCTTATCGGAGATTGCCCATTTAGCAGCTTCATTAAAAGCCTCCGGATGCACCTCCAGATACGCAATCATCTCTGCTTTATATGCATTCGTTAGTATGTGTTGTAGAGAGCTTGCTTCCATATATCTTTGACTTTGCTATTTGATGCAAAAGTAAGAACTTTATTTTGGCTTAGCGACTGAACAAATCGCAATACCAAAACCCATAATCTTCCGATTCTTTATAGGTCCCTTGCATTACATTTTTATCGGTACTGTGATCTTGTTTCGGTGCGGGATAGCTTCTATAAACAACCTCTCCAATCTCAATGGGGATAGGTGATTTAAATATTGGTCCATCGAATACAAAAGTATGGAACTCTCCATGTTCGCCGCAAGGATCAACATTGGGTGGAAGATCGGCAATAAAATTATAATCTATAACTCGGCCTGCGAAACTTTTATCAAGATACTGCTCATTTACACAACTCACAATTGTCTTAAAACCCAAATCGATGAATTCACGGATAAGTCGGTCAGTTGGAATTTTCCACAATGGAAAAATTCCTTTAATATTAAGTTCGGCCAATTTCTTCTCGCGGTATTCCCTCAGGTCTTCCAAAAAAATATCGCCAAAAACTGCGGCTATAGCCCCATCGGATTGCAGATTTTTAAGGGCTTCTGACATGACCTTATTATACACTTCCATATCAGGCATTTCTGGAATACTGACTTTCACCAAAGACAGTCCTATCCTTTCCGCTTGTGCTTCCAGTAATTCAGTCCTTACACCATGCATTGATATTCGCTGGTATTGTTCACTAATAGTGGTAAGCAAGCACATCACATCATACTCTTGTGCTTGCAATAATTTATGTAAACACAATGCAGAATCCTTGCCCCCACTCCAATTAAATATGACCTTTGGTTTTTGATGCATGCTCGTATCGTAATTCTATGAATGAAATCTCTTGCCTATTAAAACAGTTTCAAACAATCTCAACTGACAACAAGAGCTAACAAATGTAGCAAATACTATGTTCAAATCGATATGGAAATTACCTTTATGTTTTCAAATAAAAACATCTTTACATCAAAGCTATAGTAAGTCAGTCTTAGAATTTATCTTATTTTTGTTCATGCGATTGCGTGAAAACCTATTACTGATAAGAGCTGGAGACTACATTAAAAATCTTATCATCTTTGTTCCGGTGGTCTTTGCTCAAAAGGCCGGAGATCGCGGACTTTGGCTACCTCTCCTTCTCACTTTTCTCGCTTTCTGCTTATGTTCCTCTTTTGTATACATCTTTAACGATTTACACGATCGTCATTCTGACCGCCTGCATCCTGTAAAGTGCAGGCGTCCTTTGGCTTCAGGAAGTATCAAACCCGGCAATGCCATTATTGTTGCTCTTCTTATGCTCACTGCTGGAATAGGCCTCGCTGCAAGCCAAAACATAATGCTGCTATACATTCTAATAATCTACATTGCACAAAATATTCTGTATACACTCTTACTGAAAAAAGTATTAATTCTCGACATCCTGGTGATTGCCTTGGGATACCTGCTGAGAGTATATAGCGGAGGCCTCATGGCGAATGTGCCGATCTCCTATTGGCTTTACATTATGACCATCCTATTATCGCTCACTATATCTTTGGGGAAACGCTATGATGACCTCATTCTTAGCAGCACGTCCGAACAATATAATGTACTCCAGCGAAGAGCCCGCTATGGAAAAAAACTATTGTATGTGCTTATCGCTTTCACGCTTATCAGCAGCATGATTACATACATTATCTATACCTTTGATCCCAGCCTGCCAGTAAGCCACAATGCAGTATGGTATTTTCTGACGATCATCCCTGTTACTGTCGGATTGGGCAGATACGCTGTTCACATTTACAGAAAGATTGCCTTGGGCTCGCCCTTGCATCTTCTGTTGAGCGACCGATGGATACTGGCAAGCATGATTGTGTGGACACTTATGCAGTTTTGGTTTCATAGTTAATCGTTTCTCGAAAAATAAAAGGATAATAGAAGTCAACAACACACATGAAAGTATCGAATTGGAATCATTGGCCCGTTGTTGATGCGATTTACGAAAAACCGACGGACACTGCAGAATTACCGACTATCCTGACAAAGCACAGGGAGCTTATCGCACGAGGAATGGGACGCAGTTACGGGGATGCCTCGCTAAGCACCACAATCGTAGACTGCACGGGACTAAATCGAATTCTAAGTATTGATCAGGAGAACCAATTGCTTTGCGCAGAAGCTGGATGCACTCTTGATTCCATCCTTAGCGCTATCGTACCATTGGGATTCTTTCTTCCAGTGGTTCCGGGTACACGTTTCATTACAATTGGTGGAGCCATTGCAGCCGATATTCACGGTAAAAACCATCATAAGCACGGCAGCTTTTCGCAACACCTCGTTTGGCTGGAGCTGATTGATGAAAATGGCCAGATGATACGATGCTCGGCAGATACAGAACCTGCGTTATTCGAACGCAGCTGTGGTGGCATGGGAATAACAGGTATCATTCTCAGAGCTTGTATACGTATTGTTTCTATTGATAATGCATTCATTAAATATCGTAATTACCGCTATGATGATCTTACATCTTTAATTAAGGCATTTGATAAACATCAAGAAACGAGCTATACCGTTGCATGGATAGATACACTGTCACCCACAACCCGGGCTGTTCTGATATGTGGAGAACATTGTCCGGCTGTAGATTTACCAAAAAAATACAAATCAAAAGTTCGTTCCACAGGACATAGACAGCGACTAAATGTGCCATGTTACTTTCCGCGTTTTGTCTTGAGTCATTTAAGTATTCGCCTCTTCAATCAATGGTACTATTTGAGGCACAACACCAGTAAAAAGGATGCATTCCAACATTACGAACATTTCTTTTTTCCTCTCGACAGCATTGGCCATTGGAATCGACTATACGGCCGTAAAGGATTTTTGCAATACCAATTTGTCGTGCCATTGGGAGATGAGTCGCAGCAAGCAATTACAGAAGTATTAGCCCTGTGTCGGAAAGAACGGCAGGCATCGTTTCTGAGCGTGCTAAAAGTATTTGGAGATGCCAATCCGAGAGCCATCATGGGCTTTCCGCAAAAAGGAATTACGCTGGCGATGGATTTAAAAATGAATAAGCGTCTGCTTCCTTTGTTGAATCAACTCGACAACATCGTGGAAGCCGCTGGTGGCAAGCTTTATCTTGCGAAAGATGCAAGAATGAACATTGATTTCTTCAATCGCACTTATCGTAACAAAGTAGAATCATCATATTTCGTTTCCGGATTATCGAAACGTTTAGGTCTTAACAAAGAAAGATACAATGAATAAAACAGCATTGATCCTTGGAGCCCGCAGTGGTATTGGCAAAGCGCTGGCCATGAAATTTGCCATGGAAGGATGGCAGCTTTACCTTGCTTCGCGCGATATTGAAGGACTACGCTTAGTTGAAGAAGATATTTCAAAGTCGTATAAGATAAACGTTCGCTGCTTTGCATGTGATATAACAGTAAACGATGCCGGGACCACCTTGCTGCAATCCCTACCATCATTACCAGAGGTTATGATTTGTACCGCAGGATATCTTGGCGATTCAGTGGGATCGCTTACGCAGACTGATGAAGCAGAAAAGATCATGCGCACGAATTTTTCAGCTTGCGTTAGTTTCATACAGACATTCGCTAATGCCTTTGCACAAAGGGGAAGCGGAACAATCATCGGTATTTCTTCGGTTGCAGGTGAACGGGGCAAATCAACAAATATGATTTACAGTGCAGCAAAGGCTGGATTGACGGCCTATCTTGATGGGTTGCGCAATATGTTGTATCATCAAGGTGTCCTTGTAATCACGGTAAAACCCGGTTATGTAAATACCCCAATGACCGCAGCACTTAAGCTGCCAGCATCGATGACCACAAGCCCAGAAGCTTTGGCTATCCGCATTTACAGTGCGATGCTTAAACAAAAATCAGTTATATACAGCAGTTGCAAATGGCGCATAGCAACAAGCATTTTGAAGATAATTCCGGAATTTATTTATAAGAAGAAACAATGGAAAAGCCGATAAATAGGGTACTTGCAGTATTTGATTTGGATGGCACACTCATCAGTATCGACTCGATGATTACTTTTCTTTTTGTTGAAGCAGGCCGTTTCAGAGTAGTTTCATACTTTGTTCTAATATTACCTATATTGATATTAATGGTCTTGCGCATTGTGAATGTCCGATATGTCAAGGAAATGCTGTTGAAACATTTTTTCGGCAATATGAGCGAAGAGCAGTTGCGCAACCGCGGTCTGGAGTTTAGCAATACTGTATTACCACAACATCTTTTTCCAGAAGTCTACGCGGTCTTGCAGCTGCATCGCGCAAATGGGAATACCATTATGTTACTCACTGCAGCATGTGATATCTGGGCTGAACCATGGTGTACAAGAGAAAATATTATTTTTGCAGGTACGCGATTAGAATTTCGTAATGGAAAATTCACCGGAAAAATTGATGGTGCAAATTGCTATGGAATGGCCAAACAGCAGGCACTTCAATCGTTTCTAAAAAATAATGCATTTACAGAAATCGTTGCATACGGCAATGAATCCGCCGACCGATTTTACATGAATATGGCCAATAAATCATATATGATCCGCAAAGGAAAACTCTGTCCGTACAATGAAATTTCTTAGCAAATACTGGCACTTCCTGATTTTTCTCGGGCTTATCTTTTTGATTTGTCAGCAATGTGGTATCCATAAATTATTATATATGCGTCCTATGGGAGAACACGCATGGGCACAGTGCGACCGCGCATCCACAGCGCTACTTTATTATGAGGATAACGCAAACTTTTTTCTGCCGCAAACACATAATTTAATGTATAACCCGGATGGAATAGCTTCCGGTGAATTCCCGCTACTGTCCTACTTTGCAGCAGGTTTATATACGATCTTTGGGCCGCATGAATATTTATATCGAATATTAGTTTTTATATTCAGCTTAAGCGGCTTCATTTTAGGCTTTTTTGTCTGTAATCGCTTCATTAAACATAAGATTTATGTAGTGATGGCGGCTTGTTTATGGCTTTTCTCTCCAAACCTTATTTATTACAGTACAGGCTTTCTTCCTGACACGTTTTCACTCAGTCTTTTTATGACGGCGTTTTACTTTTTAACGCGCGATTATCCATCCATAAATCGCAGGAATATTGCGGGATTTGCCGCATTTTCCTGTCTCGCTGTTCTTGAAAAATCATCCACGCTCTTTGTGTATTCCGCTGTTTGTCTGCCATTGCTCATAATGTTGTTCAAGACAAAAAGCAATATGCGCAGCTTTTTAAAAAACATGCTAATTCTCTGCATCCCTTTATTGGTAGCTATTTCATGGTTAGTCTATTCGGGATGGCTGCAGCATATTTATCCATCGGTTGTATTTCTGTTAAAGCCAAAACTGCCGTCTTCATTAGTAGAATTGAAGCAATTCTTTTTCTCGTTCCGCGATCGTTCGGAGAATTATTACCACTATCGCTTCTTTATTTTGGCTGCAATATCGCTGCCTTCCGCATTTATACTACTTTTCAGAAGACAGCAGTTTCTCTTGTGGAGTTCAATCTGCGTTTTTGTGGCATGGTGTGCCTTCTTTATTCTAATGAGTCGCCAGGCCTGGTTTCACGGATATTACCATATTCCGTTTCAATTCATGTTCTTCCTCTTGTTTCTGGCCTTATTCATGGGAATCGATCGTTTTCAACCAAAGAAATGGATGCAAACGATCATTCTTTTGCTATTCCTGGCTTTTGGATGGGTGAACCTGCATCATAACAGCAGGAATTTCGCTGCTCTTGCATTTAATACGAAATTCATAAACAATGATTGGAATACTGCAGAAGCCGCGTTGCGCGCAGCAGGCCTGAAACCTGAAGACAAAGTACTATCGTACCCTGATCCAAGCTACAATATCTCTCTATATTTAATGAATCAGCGTGGCTGGAATGCTGCCCCCGATTACTGGGATATCACCATTGTTGATGCATTAAAAGACTGCGATTATATGGTTCTTGCCGACACCAACCTCCTCCAACGCGATTGCGTGAAACCTTTCCATGGAGCTCTAATCGCCACACACAATAGCCTCTTCATCTACAGAATTAAAAAGTAGAATATTCTTAGCACTACCATCTGATTTCAAAACAGCTGCTGTTTCTCAGCTATTCCTTATAGCATTGAGGATAGCGCAGAATTACGCCCTTCCATGGCGAAAAACCGCTGTTGCTGATAATTATCAAAAGTGCTAAAAACAACTTTCGTTAGCACAGACCGAAAGATGCGTCGAATATCCCTATTAAGGCCAACTATAGCTATCCATAGCAAATAAATGGGCATCGCCATAAATTAACATTTCAGCATCCTTTTCGAGAAGGTTTTAACAGTTCATTTTTCAAAAAGCAGGTCTTTTGACGTGAAAATGTCTGATAAAAGACCTTAAAAAAGCAGGTCAATAAACAAGCAAAACAAGACAATAACCTCTATTGCACGCCACAGATCCGAAATAATTTTATCAAGCGATAATGCAACAGCAAATGGAAAAACCTACCCCTCAGAATATCAATATTTTAGATACGCACCCCAGGCCTTGTGAGAGAGCGATTCAAGTAATCCCCAAACACAAACCCCGACAGTCGATTGAGTGAAGAGTCATCTGAACTCCCCTGTCAAAAAAAACTATCCCATTTTGCTAACAACAATCCACAGTTATGAAAAAACTACTACCTGCCTTTGGTAGAATCAATGTGCTGATTTTACCAAAATCCTTATTATATATAAGGAAGTCTTTTTCAAAAGTGCTTTTCGTAAGCGTGCTGATTTGCATCTTGACATTGATGCAACAAGCGAGTGCGCAATCCGTATTGCGCAGTGTTGGAAGTACGACCATCTGCAACGGTGAGAGTACAAAACTCGCGGTCAATGTCGACGGAGGATATGAACCCTATACCCTCGTGATCAGCAACGGGTCAACGAACGACACCATAACCGGATATTATAGCAACGACACGGATGGAGATGATTCTGTCACGGTCAGTCCGACGAGTACAACGACATACTCCCTGGTGAGTGTGCTGTTTGGCAGCGGATACACCTTACCGGTGGGAGGAGCCACAGTCACCATCACGGTGAATCCACTTCCATCAAATTTGGTGATCACTAGCCCGACCTCGTCGGTTTGCTCTGGCGTTAGTTTTAACCTCACAGCCACGGCGAGCGGTATCGATCACATCGAGGTTTGGGATAGTCCCAAAACAACTAAAATTTCAAACCTGCCGTACAGCACTTCGATCACGGCCAACACAACGTACACTATCGTTGCGGTAAGCAGTGCAGGCTGCACCATCCAAACAACGAAAACAGTGTTGATCGACAATGTGGCTCCAACAGCTGCATGTAAAAACATCGACGTTTATCTGAACTCGTCAGGTCAGGCCACCATAGCAGCCTCGGATGTCAACAACAATTCGACCGACAACTGTGGAATCACACAGATGACGGTGAACAAATCATCATTCGTTTGCACCGACCTTGGAGCGAACACAATTACACTCACCCTTAGAGATGCAGCCGGGAATCAAAGCACATGTAATTCCACGGTCACAATCAAAGACAGTATTCGTCCCACCATTTCAGGTACTGCCACAAGCGGTAACGTTAACACTGATGCAGGTAAGTGTTACTATACCGTTCCAGGTACTGCCTACAATCCAACAAGCTATGCCGACAATTGTGCGGTTACGGTTTTATCCTACAGAATCAACGGGGGAACATCAGTTGGAACTAACCTCAGCACCAGTTTGGCAGGTGTACAACTTGCGAAAGGAGCAAACACTATCGTTTGGAAAGCAACTGATGCCAGCGGAAATTTCCGTTATTGGTCATTTACCATCACGGTACTTGATAGTGAAAATCCTGTGATCACCAATTGTCCAGCAAACAGAAACCTGAATACCAACAGTGGAAATTGCAATGCAACTTTGCCGAATTACATCTCCACACTGAGCATTGTTGCTACGGATAATTGCACTGCTGCTGGCTCAATTACTTTTACTCAAAGTCCGATTGCAGGAACATCCCTTACCGGAGGTCACGGAAGCACACAGTTGGTGACCATTACTGCCACCGACCAGAGTGGAAATATTGGCAGCTGCACGTTCACCGTCACTGTCCAGGATACAGAGTTGCCAGCTATTAGCTGCCCGTCCAACATTTCACAAAATGTGGATGCAGGTGTTTGCGGTGCTGTAGTGACTTATTCTGCACCGGTAGGTACCGACAATTGCTCAGGAGCAACCACCGCACAGATTGCCGGATTAGCTTCCGGTGCCCTGTTCCCGGTTGGAATCACAACCAATACCTTCGAAACTACAGATGCAGCAGGTAACAAGCGGAATTGTAGCTTCACGGTAACGGTTGTAGATAACGCATTGCCGAGCATCAGTTGTCCGTCGAATATCGCTGTTGACGCCGCCGCCGGAAGTTGTGGTGCAGTGGTAAGCTATACCGCACCTGTTGGCACAGATGTTTGTTCCGGTGCTTCAACAACACAGATTGCAGGACTGGCAAGCAGTTCAACATTCCCGGCAGGCGTTACCACGAACACTTTCAGGGTAACGGATGCTTCAGGAAACACAGCCACATGTAGTTTCACTGTAACTGTCAATGACCTCGAAAACCCAACAATTGTCAACCTTCCAGCGAATATTGAAGTAAGTGGAACGTCTGGAATCTGTGGCGCGGTAGTAACATGGACTGCTCCCACTTCCGCCGACAATTGCACAGGTCATAGCATTGCTCAAACTGCAGGTCCGGCAAGTGGTTCAGTTTTCCCATCGGGAACAACCACTGTAACCTATACAGCCACTGATGGCAGCAGTAACACACATTCCGAGAGCTTCACCGTAAAGGTCAATGATACGGAAAAGCCCGTGATTACCGGATGTCCATCACCCATTACACGCACAAGTAGTGCAGGTGTTTGCACGGCTGTTGTTTCATGGACTGAACCTACTGCAACTGATAATTGCACACCTTCAGGCAGTCTGGTTTGGACCAAATCACATACACCGGGATCAACATTCTCAGCAGGAACTACTACAGTGACCTACACTGCAACAGATGCCGCAGGTAATGTAAGTAATGTTTGTTCATTTACTGTGACTGTAACGGATAATCAAAAGCCAATAATTAGCGGATGTCCCAGCAATATTACTGTTCCAAACAGTCCCGGACTTTGCTCAGCAAATGTCAGCTGGACTGAGCCTACAGCAACTGATAACTGCACTGCAACGGGAAATCTGGTATGGACAAAATCTCATTTACCCGGAGCCTCCTTCCCCATTGGAACAACCACTGTAACCTATACAGTAAAAGATTCAGCAAACAATACCAGTAACCCATGCAGCTTCACTGTAACAGTTACTGAAAGTGAATTCCCCACTGCACTTTGCAAACCAGCGACAATTTATCTGAACGCTTCTGGTACTGCAACGCTGACAGTAGCCGATGTCAACAATGGATCTTCTGATAATTGCACAGCACAAGGAAATCTGTTGCTCTCATTAAGCAAAACAACATTCAATTGTTCAAATAAAGGATCAAATACAGTAACTCTTTCAGTAAAAGATGCCGCAGGAAATACTAGCACTTGCAACGCATTGGTATTGGTTGTTGACAACATTGCTCCTGTAATCGCAGCTACCTCAGGAACTGTAACATCAAGTGTCAACACATCATCAGGAAGATGCTATTACACTGTTAATGGTTCTGAATTCGATCCGACAGTAACCGATAACTGCACGGGATCAGTGTTATCATACACGGTCACGGGCGCCACTACCCTAAGTGGTACAGGAACTTTAGCCGGACAGCAATTACAAAAAGGTGCAAATGTAATCACCTGGAGTGCTGTGGATGGAAGTGGAAATGCTGCTTCATCAACCTTAGTGTTTACAAAAACCGTCAACGATAATCAAGCTCCTGTAATATCAGCAAAAACAAATCAGAACAGAAACACCAATGCGGGTTGCGGATATACCACTTCCGGAACTGAATTCGATGTAACAATTACTGACAATTGTGCTGTAAGTTCACAAACGTATACGATCAATGGTGGTACACCAGTGACTGCAACTACATTAGATGGAGTGATTTTTTCTCCGGGAATTAATTCGGTAGTTTGGACTGGCAGCGATGGTACGAATTCGAGTACCCGTACATTCCAGGTTATTGTAACCGATGATGATTTTCCAACCATTTCAGCACAATCAAATATCACCGTAAACATAAATTCAGGTTGTGGAGCAGTTGTAAGCTGGACAGAGCCTACTGCTAGCGATAACTGCTCGGTGATCAGCTTTACACAAATTCTGGGACCGGCTAATGGCAGCCTTTTCCCAACAGGTGTAACACAGATAAAATACCGCGCGGTAGATGCAAATGGCAATACGACCTATATGTCATTCTCAGTCACCGTTGCCGATCAAAGTGCACCCACCCTCACCTGCCCCGCAGGCAGCACACCAGCCAGTCCGTTCCAACGCAATGCCGATGCATCAGTCTGTTTCTATACTGTACAAGGAACAGAATTTAACCCAACTGTTACTGATGGATGTCCTTATACGCTAACGAATTCTTTCGACAATTCAGCAACACTTGCAGGAAAGCAATTACCCGTTGGTCAGGACACCATCATATGGACAGCATCCGATGGAACCAACATCTCCACATGTTCAATCTATGTAAAAATTAATGATAACCAAAACCCAACATTTACGCAGCCCGCAGGACCCTTTACAAAATCAACAGATCCGGGCAAATGCTATTTCACTGTTCCAGGAACTATTTTCGATTTAAGCACTGTACTCGATAACTGCAGTACACTTACTCCAACCTATGTAGTTACCAAAAACGGCTCAACCATTTTTACAGGTTCGAATACCCTTTCAGGACTTCAATTACCTAAGGATGCAACGTATCCTTATACCGTTGTTTGGACATTATCTGATGTGAATGGAAACACTGTAAGCTCAACACCATTTACTATTTTAGTTACCGATAATCAGGCACCTTCGTTTATTTGCCATGGTAACGAAACCCGCACTATTCCTTCAAATGCATGTAATTATCTCGTTAGCGGTACCGAATTCGATCCTTCTGCACTCCTTGATAATTGCGACGCAAGTGGAAGTCTCACTCTTTCCTATACCCTTGATGGAACGCCAGGCGCGGGAACCAGTCTTGCAGGAACAACACTTTCAGGTGGACAACATACCATTGTTTGGACCATCAAAGATCTTAGTAACAATGCTGCAACATGTACCTTCATCGTAACCGTCGTTGATCCAGTACTTCCTCAAATTTCACTAATCACCGACCAAACACGGAATGCACCTGCAACTCTGTGTTATTATCAAGCTGTTGGAACAGAATTCGACCCTACGGTAACTGATAATTGCCCGACAACCGTATTAGAAAACAACCAAAACAATGACTCAACACTGGCCGGATTCCAATTCCCTGTTGGAATCTCTGTAGTTGTATGGACTGCCACTGATGGTTCCGGTAATGTAACAACCATGCAATATCAGGTCACCGTACTCGATGTCACCCCACCAAACTATACACTGGCAACTCCAGCAAACCGCAATACTGCAAGTAATAATTGCTATTACACAGCGGTAGGCACTGAGTTTGACCCCCAGGGTCTTTCCGACAATTGCACACCAGGAAATTTCAATATCACCAACAATTACAACTTTTATAGCTCATTGGAATATGAACAATTCCCACTTGGAACAACTGTCGTAACATGGACTATTAAAGATTTCTACAACAATACTTCAACAAAAACGATCACCATAAATGTGACAGATAATGTTGCTCCAGTTATCAATTGTCCAGTGAATTCATACACTCGCGTAGTTGACGCAGGCCAGAATTATTACACTGTTGGCGTGAATGAATTCAAACCTGTTGCAACCGATAATTGTTCACTTGCTTCTTATACCAATAGTCTCAATGGAACCAGCTCTATTAATGGAACACAACTTACGCCTGGAACTCATAACATTGGATGGACAGCTATAGATGCAGCTGGAAATTCAACGTCATGCACCGTCACAGTTTATGTTGTTACGGATCTTTATCCTGCAATCACATGCGTGGGAGATCAGTGGAAAAACAATAATACAGGAACGTGCAATTACACCGCTGTTGGCACTGAATTCAATGCCACATCCACTACTTCAGGAGCCATACTTACGAATAATTACAATAGCTCCTCCAGCCTTGCGGGAGCTGTATTCCCGGTAGGAACAACACTTGTTACATGGACCGCTTCACAAACCATTGATGGAACATTATACACTAACAGTTGCAGTTTTTATGTGTTTGTTGATGATAATGAAGCGCCCACAATCACTGCCCCAGCGAACATCAACACTACTACAAATTCTGGTTGTTACGCAACAAGCGTAAGCCTTGGGACACCTACCCGCAGCGACAATTGCGGTGTTTACACATATTGGAATAATGCCCCAACCTATTTCTATGTAGGCACAACAACAGTAACGTGGTGGGTTGAAGATAATCACGGAAACACTAGCTCAGCTACACAGACCGTCACGGTAGTGGATGATGAGCCCCCATACTTAAGTTGCCCCTCAAGTATTTGTCGACAAAAAGATGATGGTCAAGCATATTATACGGTGAATGGTCACGAGTTCGATCCTTATGGAACATGGGATTGTTCTGGAATTTCAAGCTTCTCGCACAATTTGAGTGGCACACCATCAACATCAACACTTGCAGGAGCACAGATTCCTGTAGGCACTGACACTATTGTGTGGACTGCAACCGATAACGCAGTACCCATACCAAACACGACAACTTGTACGACCATTGTTGTTATTAACGATCTTGATCCGCCTGCCGTTACTTGCCGCGGAAATATTACTGTAAATACTGATTCCGGAGTTTGCACCTATACCGTTCAAGGAGCAGAATTTGATGTAACATCAACCCAAAGTCCTGCGCCAACTTTCGCTAACAACATTAATGGAGCATCAACACTCGCGGGAATTGCACTTCCTAAAGGCACAACAACGATTGTCTGGACTGCAACATCAGGCAGCGATGTAAATGTTTGCTGCAGCTACACTATTACAGTTTACGACAATCAGAACCCGGTAGTCACCTGGCCAGCTAACGTCACCGACAAAGTTGATGCAGGCAGTTGTGTGGCAACTAATGTAGATCTTGGAACTCCTACCGCCACTGATAATTGTGATGCACCTTCAGCAATCACCTACTCTCGTTGGCCATCAGGTAATAATTTCAACGTTGGCACAACCAGCGTTTACTGGACAGCATGGGATAGTCAGGGTCACTCAGTATCTCATACACAAACGGTAACAATAACCGACACCATACCTCCGGTGATTACTTGCCCTGCAACGATCTATTACCGTGAGTTCAACAATTCTGTGGTCAATTATTACACAATTATTGGAGATGAATTTACTCCTACAGTCTCAGAAAACTGCTCATTGAGTAATTACAAAAACAACATAACAAATAATGGTTATCTGAATGGAACAACACTGGGTCTCGGTGATCACGCCATTACATGGATTGCAACAGATGTAAGTGGTAACACCGATACCTGTGTTGTAAATATCACTGTTGTGGAATCATTCCATCCGGAAATTTCCTGTCCATCTGATCTTTATGCATTTACTTCCGACAGCACGTGTACGTATGAAGTTCAGGGCACCACTCAGGATGCAATTTTCACTTCAACAACAGTAATTCCTGGCCGCACACTGACACATAACTATGCAACAGCTCCATCAAATACCACTTTGGCCGGAGCAACATTTCCTCGCGGAGTAACAACGGTTGTCTGGACAGCAAAACAAACCATTAACGGAACAGAGTACACCAGTACTTGCGATCATGAAATTTATGTCACAGATAATGTTCCTCCGGTGATTTCTCCATTGCCAGCCGATACTATTGTATATATCGATCCGGGAACTTGTATTAAAACAATGACACTTCCGAATCCTCATGCTACCGATAATTGCGGGAGCGTTTCTTTTACCAACAATGCTCCGAGTCCATTCCTGATGGGAACGACCAATGTCCGCTGGACAGCAAGTGATGGTAATGGAAATTCTATTTTATATATTCAGAAAGTCACAGTAGTTGATAACGAGCCGCCAGTTATTACGAATTGTCCAACTTCGGCACTAACAGCACAAGCTTCAGGAGCTAACTGTCAGGCCGTTGTTTACTGGCCTCCATTAATTGCCACCGATGTTTGCAGCGGTGTTGCAAGCTTTACAACCAATCATTCTCCAGGAAGTCTGTTTGACGTTGGAACCACAACTGTAACATATACAGCTACCGACAATAAATCGAATGTAAGCACCTGTTCATTTAATATAGTAATTACTGACGCAAACCCAACTATCAGTTGTGTTGGAGATCAAACAAGGAATACCAATTCAGGAGTATGTTCATATTTAGTCTTAGGTAATGAGTTGGATCCTGTTGCTACTGGCGACAATTGCGGTGTTGATTCAATCAGCTACAAATTCCTTGATGCTGTCACACTCGATACTGTATATGGACATAATTCCCTTTCTGGTGTAGTGATTCCTAGAGGCTTTGGATTGGGTGCAACTGGAAAAACAACCATCATCTGGACTGCCAAAGATAAATTAGGACACGAAGCATCATGTTCATTTGTAATTACCATCGAAGATCATGAACCACCAGTGATTGTTGTCCCTGGAAACCAAATCCGCTATACTGATCCCGGCCAAAATTACTACACCGTTCAGGGTGTTGAATTTGATGATGTGACTGCTACTGATAATTGTGGTATTGTTGTAAAACTTGTGAATGAGTATCTACTTAATTCACTTGCAGGACTACAGATGCACCTTGGTCAGAATACGGTAACATGGCACTCTGAGGATGACAAAGGAAATCAGAGCGAAGCAATTTTCTATGCTTACATTCTCGACAACGAACCTCCAACATTAACAACTGCAGCCGCTGATACCATTGGATCAACAACAGGTGGATGCAATGCCGTTGTGAATTATACCATACCAACATTCGAAGATAATGTAACACCAACGGATAGTCTCATCGTTACCATTTCTCCCTCTTGGGCAAGCTCCGGAGCAAATTTCCCGGTCGGTACCACTCAGGTTGCCTACATGGTTGTGGATGGAAGTGGAAACACATTTACTTATACATTCAATGTAATTGTTAACGATGACGAGCATCCAACAATTACCTGTCCTGCAGGTTCACCGGGCATCGAATTCCATCGTCCCGCAGATGCCGGAGTAGCCGATTACACTGCTCAAAGCACTGAGTTTGACCCAACCTTCAGCGACAATTGCGCGGTCACCATAACAAACAACTACAATAGCTCCAACACCCTTGCTGGCGCATCTTTCCCAATCGACACCACCCTTGTCACTTGGACTGCAACAGACGCCAGTAGCAACACCACAACCTGTGTCATTCAGGTAATCGTTGCCGATGAACAGCCTCCTGTCATTGGCTACTGCCCGAGTGCCACAACAACGGAAGTCGCTGACCTTGGTCAGTGTTCCTATGAAGTCCCAGGATCAGAATATGATCCTTATGGATTTTCAGACAATGCAGGTCTGCTCAAACTGACCTATCAGATCGGTAGCGGAACGGAAGTCGGTACAGACCTTACAACCACGTTAAACGGAGTGCTGATTCCGGTCGGCACTCCTTCACAGCCCACCACTACAGTGACATGGCGCCTTTATGATTTGAGTAACAATGCGAGCGCTACCTGTACAACTGTATTCACTATTAATGATCTTGAGCCACCTCTAGTGGTTACTGTATCAAACCAGACACGTAATACCGACGCAGGAGAACCAGATTACACCGCCAAAGTGGGTGATAATTGGAATCCTACAGTTACCGACAACTGCCTTGTTCAAAACATCACTTATCAGATTGACGGCGGAACCGCCATTGGCAATGGAACAAGCACTAGCATTGTTGGTGAAGAATTTACTGTTGGAACACACACTGTTGTTTGGACAGCAATCGACACCAATGGTAATTCAAGCACAGGAAGCTATCAGGTTATTATCACCGATGATGAAAACCCAATCGCTGTCTGTAATCCGGTCACACTTCAGTTAGACAGCACAGGTAATTATAGCATTACTGCTGCCGATATTTTACTTATTGGAGCTGGCTCCAGCGATCCCAACGGAATTGACACTATGATGGTATCTCCTTTCACTTTCGATTGCGCAGATGCAGGCGAAAATGTGGTCATACTTACAGTAACCGACAACAATGGAAATGAGTCCACATGCACCGATACGATTATTATTCAGGATGCGACATTGCCTCATGTAGTTTGTCAGGATGTTACTATATATCTTGACGTACTTGGTAATGCAACCGTTGCTGCAACCAGTGTTAACAATGGTTCAACAGATGCTTGTGGAATCGCAAACTACCAAATTTCAAAAGACAACGTCAGCTTCAGCAGCAATCTTACCTACAATTGCAGCGAGGTTGGTGCAGCCAATACGGTATATCTAAAGGTTACCGACAACAATGGCAATACTGATGTCTGCTCAGCAAATGTCTCAGTAATTGACAATATTCCTCCAGTGGCAGTTTGCAATCCTATCACTTTGCCACTTGATATTACAGGAAATTTGACATTATCAGCAGCAAACATCAATGCTATTGCACTTGGATCTACTGATAATTGTAGCAGTCTGCTCACCATGACTGTTACCCCAAATACATTTAATTGTTCAAAAATTGGCGCAAACACAGTGACTCTTAGGGTTACCGATCCTTATGGCAACTATGATGAATGCACCACTACTGTAACCATTCAGGATACCACCTCTCCAGTTGCTCTTTGCAAGAATATCACAGTTCAGCTTGATGCAACAGGAAATGCAACCATTACACAGGCACAAATTGACAATGGTTCAAACGACGCTTGTGGTATTGCTAATTTAGCCATCAGCAACAATAGCTTTAACTGTAGCAATATTGGATCAAATCCGGCAACCAATACAGTCACACTAACAGTTACTGATGTTAACGGCAATCACTCTCATTGCACTTCAATTGTGACGGTCGAAGACGAAGTGAATCCTATTGTCAGCTGCCCGGTTTCAGGCAATCAGAATGTAAATACCAATAACAATCTCTGCACCTACACTCACAGTAGTAATAGTTGGAATGCCACTGCAAGTGACAATTGCACAACGCTCGACAGTTTATTTTACACACTTACCGGAGTAACGACTGGTACAGGAACATCGTTGAATGGTATTGCCTTCAATAAAGGACTTACAACTGTAACATGGACTGCAACTGACGGATCAGGAAATATTTCCAGTTGTTCATTTACAGTGACCGTTAACGACCAGCAGCCACCCAATGCACTCTGCAAAAATATTACGGTTATTCTTGACGCCAGCGGAAATGCAAGTATTACAGCTTCTCAGATTGATAATGGATCAAATGACGCTTGTGATACACCATCATTATTAGTAAATCCATCCACCTTTACTTGCAGCAATCTTGGTGCAAATACTGTAACATTAACCGCAAGCGACTTAAGCGGGAATTCTGCAACTTGCACAGCTACTGTTACTTTAGTGGACACAACACACCCAACCGCTGTTTGCAAAAACATCACAGTACAACTGAATGCAGCCGGCACTGCCAGCATTGTTGGTGCTGATGTTGATAACGGCTCAACCGATAATTGCAGCATCACAACCAGAACACTTTCCACTTCAACATTTAATTGCTCGAATGTTGGAACACCAGTGAATGTTACCCTAACAGTGGGTGATGCTTCCGGAAACACTTCTTCATGTGGTGCAATTGTCACCGTTGAAGACCATATCAACCCAACAGCGATTTGTAAGAATATCACCATCCAACTTGACGCAAGTGGCAACGCATCGATAGTTGCAGCAAATATCAATAACGGCTCCAGCGATGCTTGCGGAATCTCAGGCATATCAGCAAGTAAAACGAATTTCAGTTGTGCAGATCGTGGTGTTAATGTGGTTACATTAACCGTTACTGACGTTAATGGCAATACCAATACATGCAACGCAAATGTTACCGTTCAGGATACGATTAAACCAGTTTTCAGTTTATGTCCTGCAAATAAAACAGTCACTACCGACAATAATGTTTGCACATATACACACACCAATAATAGCTGGAATGCAACAGCAACAGACAATTGTGCCCTTTCTTCCTTGACCTACACATTAACGGGCGTTACAACAGGAACTGGATCTACACTCAATGGTGTAACATTTAACAAAGGACTTACTACTGTCACTTGGAGTGCAGTTGATTCCTCCGGTAACACTAGAACCTGTGTATACACTGTAACAGTTAATGACACACAAGATCCAGTGGCAATATGCAAGTTAGCAACTGTCCAGCTCGACCTTTTTGGCAACATCGTGGTCCATCCATCAACAGTGGATAATGGATCGAATGATAATTGCGTGACCCTAACTTATGATATTTCTAAAGACAATATTACATTCTCCGATTCTCTTACCTATACATGCGCTGAATTAAATGCAAACACCATTTACCTTATGGTTACTGATGCATCGGGAAATACAGATGTTTGCTCAACAACGCTCACCGTTCTTGATCAAAGCGGACCAACACTTAACCCGAACCCGGATCGACTGGTTAATACAGGTAGCGGCGTATGTACCTATACACATTCAGGTACAGGATGGGATGTCACCGACAATTGCGGTACAGTCACATCAATGACATACACTCTAACTGGTGCCACCACAGGTTCAGGGACCACTTTGAATGGTGTAACCTTCAACAAAGGAACCACGCATGTAAGCTGGAATGCAACCGACAATCATGGTAACACTACAATTACTGAATTCGATGTGACCGTTGAAGACAACGAAGATCCAGAGATTACGTGCATTTCAAACATTACTCATAGCGTAGCCAACCCTGGTGATCTGACAGCCATTGTTAGCGGAATCGGAAGTCCGACATATGATGATAACTGTGCCGTAACCAAACTCACCTTTGCTTATTCAGGTGCAACCACATCGATAGTACAGGCAACTGGTATCAATGTACTCAGCAGCGATACATTCAATTTAGGAACGACAACAGTTACCTATATTGCCTATGATAGCGCCGGTAATAGCAGTAGCTGCAATTTTACGATTACTATCAACGCACTACCTGACAGTGCAGTGGTTGTATCTCCAACCAGCATCACAACGTACGAAAATGTAACACCGGTTGCTACCTTCACTGTTGTACTACCGACTGCACCTACAGGAACCGTAGTATTTAACGTTGCCAGCAGCGATGTAACAGAAGGAACTGTTTCTACTAGTTCATTAACCTTTAATGCCAGCAACTGGAGTACTCCACAGACCGTAACTGTTACAGGTGTTAATGATAATGTTGATGATGATGATATTCCTTATATCATTATTATTACAACAAATACGACTTTGACAGATTCCCTTTCGGGATATTACAACACCGACCCAACCGATGTCAATGCTACAAATATCGATAATGATATAGCAGGTGTGACTGTCTCAGCAATCAGTGGTCCAACCACGGAATCAGGAGGAACAGCGACATTTACAATGAGATTAAATACGCAGCCAACTGCCGATGTCAGTTTCACTTTATCAAGTAGTGATACTACAGAAGGCAATGTTACTATTCCGGTTTCCAAAACAGTGACCTTCACTTCTGCAAATTGGAATGTACCTCAAACGATTACTGTTAGAGGAATTGATGATCCTATTGTAGATGGAAATGTGACCTATACTATTATTACGAGCAATGCAACATCAACTGATCCGAAGTATACCAATATGATTGCTTCCGACGTAACAGTTGTAAACAATGATAATGATGTCGCTGGATTCGTTGTAACACCGCTAACACTCAATACTTCAGAAACAGGCACAACGGCAAACTTTACCGTTGTCCTTACCAGTAAACCTGCTACAGATCTCGTTGATTATGTAGTAGTGGTCAATGTTGCAAGCAATGATACTACCGAAGGAACAGTTTCTCCGACACAACTAACCTTCACCGCGGCAAATTGGAACACACCGCAAACTGTTACAGTTACTGGTGTTGATGATATTGTTGTTGATGGAAGTATATTATATACAGTTATCAACACTGTAAACCAAACCGCAACTACAGATGGAAATTACGACCCATTGAACCCTGCCGATGTCACGGTTACTAATGCAGACAACGATGCAGCTACGATTACTATCGACAGTGTTACACAGACTGAGTTAAACAGTGGAACATCCAACTTTGTTTTCACCGTGACACATCATGGTGCAGCAGTGGTGGGAGGCTATACACTCACATGGTACACACAAAATTCAACACCAACATCAGCAAGTTTCCCGAGTGATTATGCCGGAAATGGCGGAACACTCAGCTTTACAGGAGCTATTGGTGAAACTAAAACTATTTCCATCGTTGTTAACGGTGAAACCAAAGTAGAGCCTAATGAAACCTTCAGGGTTGTTCTTGGAACCGTTGGCGCTGGCGGAAGAAACGTCACAGTGCCTGCTGGTGGAAGTGTTGGGCTAGGTACGATATTGAATGATGATAATGCTACATTCGCAATCAACAATGTATCTATAACCGAAGGTAACTCAGGAACCCAAAATCTGAATTTCACAGTCACACTGAGTGAAGCGGTTGAATGTGCAAACCCAATCACACTTAATTATGCAACGTCCAATGGAACCGCAACCACAGCAAACAGCGATTACACGGCCACTTCAGGCACATTGAGTTTTACAGGATTACAAAATGAAACCAAGACCATTTCAGTACCAATTCTTGGAGATAACATTGTTGAGCTCAACGAAACATTTAATGTTAACCTGAGTAATGTTCAGTCAGTTGGTTTGCCAGCACCGATTTTAGCCACAATTACCATAGCAACACCAACAGGTGTTGGAACGATTAATAACGATGATGCTGCAGTGATTTCCATAACTGGCTTTACCGTTAATGAAAATGTAGGTACTGCAAACTTCAGCATAGCGATGAATTATGCAGTTCAGACAGCTTTTACAGTTGATATTGCAACCGCCGACAACACTGCACTGGCTGGTTCTGACTACACTGCTGTACCAACGACCACGCTGAATTTTGGCGCAGCAAATCCACTCACACAAACGCTTACAGTGAGCATAACTAATGACAATCTTGTTGAACCTACTGAGACTTTATTCGGTATTCTCAGCAATCTGCTTCCTGGTGGACAAAGCGTAACCCTCACTGGTGGCGGCGCAACAAGATCTGCAACAGGAACTATAACTGATAATGAAAGTGCCAGTGTGGCCATCAACGATATGACTGTTTCTGAAGATGCAGGAACTGCTACTTTCACAGTAAAACTAACCGGTAACATTCAGGATGCACTGACAGTGAACTATGCAACGGCCAACACAACGGCATTATCTGGTAGCGACTACACATCAACTACTGGTACCGTCACATTCCCGGCAGGTTCTTTAAGTGGAGACACTCAAATTATCGTTGTTCCAATTATTGATAACAATATCGCTGAGCCAACAGAAACGTATCGCGTCAATTTGAGCAATATCAGCAGCACAGGCAGTGCTTCAATTAGCGATGCATTAGGTATTGGAACTATTACAGATAATGATCCTGCTACCCTTGTCCTTAATGGCTTCACCATCACTGAAACTAATGGAACACAAACTGCGAACTTCAATTTGGGCATGAGCATTCAGGCACAGGACAATGTTGTCGTAACATTCTCAACCACCAATATTTCAGCAGGAGCCAGTGACTTTACCGCTCAAACCAATACAGTTGTTACCATTCCCGGAGGCACCACAAGTGTAAATATTCCAGTTAGTATTTTGGGCGATGTTATCGCTGAACCTACTGAAATCTTTAGTGGAGCAATTGCACTGAGCAATGTAAATGGTCAGCAGGTAACGATTGCAACAGCATCCGATACATCGACAATTCTTGATGACGATGTTATTACAATCAACCTTGCTGGATTTACTGTTACTGAAACCAATGGAACCCAGACACAGAATTTCGTTGCAAGTATGAACACTACAGCACAACACAACATTGTGCTTAGCTTCACCACCTCTGATGGAACAGCAGTCGACGGGAACGATTATACGGCACAAACGGCAAGCGTTGTAACAATGTTAGCCGGAACCAGCTCCGTAAATATTCCAGTAAGTATCCTTGGCGATTTGGTTTGCGAACCACAGGAAAGCTTTACTGCAGCCATCTCCATTACAAATGCTAATGGTCAGCAGGCAAGTGTCGGAACAGGCACTGCAACTGCAGTTATCAATGATAATGATCCGGCTACATTAGCCATTACTGGCTTCACAGTTAATGAAAACGCAGGAACAGCAGACTATACAATTACACTTAGCAGAAATGTCCAGAATGCATTTACGGTTGATTTTGCAACATCAAATATCACCGCACTCGCAGGCTCAGACTACACTGCCGTTGGCCCAACCACATTGACCTTTGGTTCAACTAACGCTCTTGTACAGACTGTCACTGTAACTATCAATGATGACGATCTGGTTGAACCAACCGAAACATTGCGCGGAACAATCAGCAATCTGGTCACGAACAGTCAGGCTGTAACAATTAGCACAGCAACTGCCACAGGAACTATCACTGATAATGATGCTGCTAGTATTGCCATCAACGACACAACTGTGAATGAAGATGAAGGACCAGCCATCTTTACAGTTACCTTAACAGGTCATATTCAGGATGCACTTACAGTTGACTTTACCACCAACGACATCACTGCAGCGGCAGGAAGTGATTACACAACAACAACCAACACACTTACCTTCCCTGCAGGATCGGCTTCGGGCACAACACTCATCATTACCATTCCTATTATCGACAATACGATTGCTGAACCGACAGAAACTTACACCGTCGACCTGAGTGATATCGTTTGTACTGGTAGCTCTTCATTTACGGATGATCAGGGATTGGGGACTATACTTGATAATGACCCGGTAACTGAAATAGATCTTTCAGGTTTTGTTGTCACAGAAACTGAAGGAACAGTCATTCATAACTTTGTTGCGAGCATGGATATTATTGCTCAGGAACCAGTCGTAATAAGCTTTACAACTACTAACGGAACTGCCGGAGCATCTGATTTTAATGCGCAAACAGCGGTTCAATACACCATTCTTCCTGGCAACTTAAGTGTAAATATTCCAATTGAAGTACTTGGTGATTTGATCACAGAACCACAGGAAAACTTTACTGGAACTATTTCTCTAATTAATGCTAACGGGCAGCAGGTAACTATTGGAACAGCGACAGCAACAGGAACCATTAATGATAATGATACAGCAAGATTTACTGTGAGTGGCTTCACGAGAAATGAAGCTGATGGAACAGGAACATTTACTATTGCTGTTAGTAAAGTAATCCAAAATGCCGTCACTATTGACTTTGCAACATCAAATGTTACAGCCACCGCAGGTGCAGATTATACTGCAATTCCCACTACAACAAAGACCTTCGGTGCTGGTAATCCAATGTCGCAAACCATTACGGTACCTATCCTTGAAGATGTTCTTGTTGAACCAACCGAAACATTAACAGGGACCATTAGCAATCTCATTGCAAATGGACAGCTGGTTGTAATTGGAACAGCGACAGCTACGGGAACAATTACAGATAATGATGCAGCAACACTTGCAGTAAATAATATAACACTACAGGAGCCTGATAATGGCTCTACTGTGGAATATATCTTTATTATTACGCAAAGTGGACAGCTTACCGATGGTCCATACACAGTTGCTTATAATACAACCAACGGTACAGCAGCATCAGGAAGTGATTATGATGCACAAAGCGGTACAGTGACTTTTGCAGGAACACCGGGAGAAAATCACACTGTAACGATTATCGTAAATGGTGACAATATTGTTGAACCAAATGAAACTTTTACACTCGATTTAAGTGAAGGTAATTTTGGTGGTCGCAATATTACATTTACCGACAATCAGGGTCTTGGAACTATCACAGATAATGACATCACCACAGTGAGCGTTGTTGCAAATGATGCTGCCGCTTCAGAACCTTCCAACAATGGTCAGTTTACTGTTAACATGGGATTAGTTTCATCAACTAATACTGTTGTTAGCTACACCGTTTCCGGTGATGCTACTGCAGGAAGCGATTATTCAGCATTGTCAGGAACCGTGACCATTCCAGCAGGTAGTACGAGCGCAACTATTGATGTATCCGTTATCGATGATTTGATTCTTGAGGATGATGAAACGGTTACCATCACAATTTCAGGTGTCAGCGGAAATACTAATATCTCAATTGGTGCTCCCTATATTGCTACGGTAACCATCAGCGATAATGATGTTGCAACAGTGAGCATTGCCGCAACTGACGCAACAGCCGGAGAGCCGAATAACAATGGACAATTTACAGTCACATTAAGTAATCCTGCCGATGTTGCAACAGTGGTTAGCTATGCAGTCACAGGTACAGCCACAGCTGGTTCCGATTATAATACCTTAAGCGGAACAGTAACCATTCCAGCGGGAAGTACAACAGCAACAATTAATGTTACTGTAATCGACAACCTGATTGTTGAAGCAACGGAAACAGTTATTGCTACTCTAACAGGAATTAGTTCAGGTGATGCACAGACATCACTTGGTACTCCTGATAATGCAACGGTCAATATCACCGACAATGATGCAGCTACAGTAAGCATCACAGCTAATGATCCAAATGCTGGGGAACCTTCAAATAATGGACAGTTTACCGTTAGTATGAGCAATGCTTCAGACGCAGCAACTGTTATTAGCTACACCGTTTCAGGAACCGCTACAGCAGGCTCGGATTACAATACGCTTACTGGAAGTGTTACTATCCCAGCAGGAAGTACTAGCGCAACAATTGATGTACTAGTCAATAACGATTTCTTGCTCGAAGCAACAGAAACAGTGATTGCAACATTATCAACGATTTCTTCAGGAAACTCAGGCATTACAGTTGGAACACCCGCAGCTGCTACAGTTAATATTTCCGATGACGATGCAGCTTCGTTATCAATTGCTGATGTTAGTGTTGATGAATCGGCAGGAACAGCAGTCTTTACGGTGCTGTTAACTGGTAATGTTCAAGGCGGATTCACTATCAATTATGCAACGGCAAACAACACTGCAGTGCAACCTGGAGACTATACCAGTACCTCGGGAACACTAAGCTTTGCTGGTACAACAACAGAATCACACACAATCACAGTTCCCATAATTAATGATGCCGTTGTGGAGCTCGCTGAAACATATTATGTGAACCTCTCAGCAATTTCAAATGCATTAATTACATACGACAATCAGGCTATTGGCACTATTACCAATGATGATGCAAGTGTAATCAGCGTTAATAATGTTACTCATGACGAAGGAAATAGCGGAACAACAAATTATGCCTTCACTATAAGTCTGAATGAGGCATCGGATGCCAACATCAGCGTTGACTATGCAACCGCTAATGGTACTGCATTAACTTCAGATAATGATTATGTTGCAAAATCAGGTACGCTAACATTCCTTGCAGGTGAAACTTCAAAGACAGTTACAGTGCTTGTTAATGGAGATGTCCAAATTGAAGGAGATGAAACATTCACACTGAATCTAAGTAATCTATCTGCAAATGGACGTGCAGTAACCTTGAGCCCAACACCGGGAACAGGGACTATCACGAATGATGACAATGCTACCATTAGCATCAGTGACGTAACGCTCGCCGAAGGAAATAGTGGTTTGACAAACTTCGTATTTACGGTGAGTATGTCAGCCTCTTCGGGAAGTTCCGTAACGGTAGATTATACAACTGCGAATGGAACGGCAACAACAGCCGATGGAGATTATCTTGCAACAACCGGCACTGTATTGTTTAGTCCGGGTCAAACAAGCAAGACCATCATTGTTTCAGTATTTGGTGATACTAAAGTTGAAAACACTGAAACATTCCAGCTCAACCTGAGCAATCTGTTCACCAATGGATATGACATTGTATTTTCCGATTCCAGTGCAACTGGAACAATCACTAATGATGATGCTGCAAGCATTAGTATTAATGATATTACACAGGCTGAAGGAAATAGCGGAACAACAAGCTTTACGTTTACGGTTTCTATGAGCGCTACTTCAGATGCAGCAGTTAGCGTAGATTACATAACATCAAACGGTACTGCAACTGTAGCAGATAATGACTACACCGGTATTTCTTCTACCACATTAACCTTTGCTGCAGGAGAATCAAGTAAAACTATTACAGTGCTTGTTAATGGTGATACACGCGTTGAACCTACCGAAACATTTACCATTGCGCTTAGCAATCTTGTAAATAATGGAAGAAATGTCAGCCTGCTCGATGCAAGCGGCACAGGTACCATTACTAATGATGATGCGGCCAATTTAAGCATTGATAATATCAGCCTTTCAGAAGGAAATAGTGGCACAAGCAACTTTACTTTCACCTTAAGCCTGAGTGCCGCTTCATCCAATGCTGTCAGTGTTGATTATGCAACATCTAATGGTACGGCAACCGTGGCTGATGCTGATTACACCGCTTTGCCAACAACTACACTGACCTTTGCCGCCGGAGAAACCAGTAAAACAGTTACGGTTCTTGTTAATGGCGATAAAAAGACTGAAGCGAATGAAACATTCACCCTCAACTTAAGCAATCTTGTTACGAATGGTAACAATGTAACATTAAGTACAACTTCAGGAACAGCGACTATCGTTAATGACGACCACAGTCCTGTGATTGCTGATATTTATAAAACTGGTAGCGAAGACATTAATGTTGGATTTACTACTACTGATTTCACCAATGCATTTACAGATGCTGATGGTGACACACTGAACAGTATTCAGGTGCTGAGTCTGCCATCAAATGGTGTTCTATATTTAAGTGGTGTTGCCATTGATAGTGGAGATACAATTGAATCAACAGATTTAGCAAATATTGTCTTCACTCCTGCTTCAAATTGGAATGGCTCAACCTATTTCGATTACAATGCAACCGATGGTACAAATTGGGCTACAGTTTACGAACAAGTGTACATTACCATTGGCGCTGTAAATGATGCACCGTTGGCAGTAGATGATTATGTAAGTACACCGGAAGATACTCCTGTATCAGGCTCTATCACAGCAAACGATTCGGATCCAGAAGGAAATAGCCTGATCGTTACTCAATACACTGTAGACGGCACCACCTATGCTGCCGGAATCACAGCAAGTATTTCAGGTGTTGGCAATTTATTAATCAATACAAATGGCTCATTCCAATTCACACCTGTCAGCAATTATAATGGAACAGTACCTACAGCTTCCTATACAATTAGCGATGGTAATGGTGGAACTGATATTGGTGATTTGTTCATTACTGTAACAGCCGTTAACGATGCTCCAATTATCGTAAATGAAACCCTCACCATTTGCAGCAGCAGTGTTCTAACCGGCAATGTTCTGAGTAATGGTGATGTTGATCCAGACGGAACCGCACTTAGTGTAAACACAACACCAGTAAGCGGGCCTTCACATGGAACATTTAGTATTCTTAGCAATGGCGATTTCAGCTATACGCCAAACGCAGCATATAATGGAACAGACCAGGTCACGGTTTCTGTTTGCGACAACGGACTGCCCTTGCCTTCTATTTGCGCAAATGATGTAATTAACATCACCGTGAACCAGGCTGTGACATCTGTTGCAGGAAGTGCACAAAACCTTTGCAACGCAACAACTACAACGCTTGATGGCAATAACCCATCACCAGCAACAGCTATGTGGACACTTGTTGCCGGACCAAACGTACCTGCAATTGCAAATGCAACCCAATACAATACAACAATCTCAGGAATGGTCCCGGGTATTTATATCTTCAAATGGACAATTACCAATGGAAGTTGTGCATCATCTGAAAGTCAGGTGACAATTACTAACTCAGCAACACCAACCACAGCAACTGTAGGTGCAACACAAAACATTTGCGGAACACTTATTAGTAATGCACTAGGTGGCAACACCCCAGTAAATGGAAGTGGATCTTGGAGTATCGTAAGTGGTGGCACAGGTACATTTAGTTCATCATCTTCTGGAAACTCTACATTTACGGCAGATACAGCAACCACTTATGTTTTGCGCTGGACAATCAGTAATGGAACATGCAGCTCAAGCACTGCAGATATTACAGTTCATTACTACCAATCACCAACCACTGCTACAGTAGGCGCAACACAGAACATTTGTGGATCGCTCATTAGCTCTAGTCTTGGTGGAAATACGCCAAGCATTGGTGCAGCCGCATGGAGTATTGTAAGTGGAGGAACAGGCTCATTCAGCGCTTCTGGCTCAGGATCATCAACCTTTACAGCTAATGCATATGGAACATATGTTCTGCGTTGGACTATTAGCAATGGAAGTTGTACCTCGAGTACCGCTGATATTACTGTGAATTATTATCAGTCAATTGCCGCAAATGCCGGACAGGATCAAACCTTATGTAATGCTGGTTCAACATTCCTCATTGGCAACAGCCCAAGCGCTGGTAGTAGTGCATGGTCGTTTGTTTCCGGACCAAATACCCCAAGTGTATTCCCGTCAAGTGGTGCAATGGCAATGGTCACTGGACTCATTGCAAGTCCGACACCCTACGTATTCAGATATACCATTACCAATGGAAGCTGCACAAGTACCGATGAGGTCAGCATATTGAATTACAATTTGCCAACAGCAGCATTTGCAGGTAACGATCAGTCAGTTTGCGGATCTTTGCCAGCAACAACAAATCTTGCTGCTAACACTCCATCCTACGGGACAGGTCTATGGACCAAAGAAAGCGGTCCTGCAATGAGCTTCACCGATGCCACTGATCCTGCAACAGCTATTAGTGGATTAGCCGCTGGAACCTATGTATTCCGTTGGACAATAACCAATGGCCCTTGTCAATCAAGTTCCGATTTGGTAACAATTACCGTGGGCGCACCTGCAACAGTTGATGCTGGTGCAAACCAAACACTTTGCGAAGGTACCACTGCAACAATGTCTGCAAGTGCTTCAGGCTACACATCACTTTTATGGACAAGTTCAGGTACCGGAGTATTTAGTAATAATTCTGTGCTCAATCCGGTCTACACTCCTAGTAACAGTGATATCGTAAACGGCACTGTAGTACTGACATTAACAGCCATTCAGGGTAGCAGTTGTCCAAATGTAAATGATCAGATGGCACTGATAATTCACAAAGCTCCCTCAGCTCATGCAGGATCCAATGCAAGCATCTGTCAGGGAAATACCTATACTATCAGTGGCTCAACGGCAAGCAACTACTCTTCAGTGGCATGGACAGAAAACGGTACTGGAAGCTTATCCGACACCAATACTCTGACTCCAACATATACTCCAGGAGCTGGTGAAACAGGAGTTGTCACACTTACACTGACTGTAAATCCAAATGCTGGCTGCGACGATTCTGCAGTAGCAACAATGAATATTAGTATTATTCCACAGGCAGTCGTAAGTGCTGGTGCTGATGCCGACATCTGTCAGAGCGGAACATACACCATCAGTGGTTCGTCTTCTGCCAACACCACCAGCATCCTCTGGACTACCAGTGGTACAGGTACATTCAGTAATACGACTACATTACACCCGATCTACACTCCAAGCGCAGCAGACGTTGCAGCAGGTTCAGTCACATTGACCCTCACCGCACAAAGCGCTGCTCCTTGCGTTGCTGCAAGCGATGCCATGGTACTCAATATTATGAACCAGGCGGTAGTGAACGCAGGTGTTGATGCTGCCATCTGTGAGACCGGAACCTATACTTTATCAGCAGTTACATCCAATGCTACAAGTATTGAGTGGACAACTTCTGGAACTGGTACATTCAGCGACGATGAAGATGTAAACGCTGTTTACACTCCAAGCGTAGCAGACATTACAGCTGGTTCAGTCACACTGACCCTCACTGCTCAAAGCGCTGCTCCTTGTGTTGCTGCCAGCGATGCCATTGTATTAACCATCAACAAGCAGGCAGTCGTAAGTGCTGGTGCTGATGCCAACATCTGTCAGAGCGGAACCTACACCATTAGCGGTTCTTCTTCTGCCAACACCACCAGCATCCTCTGGACTACCAGTGGTACAGGTACATTCAGTAATACGACTACATTACACCCGATCTACACTCCAAGTGCAGCTGATGTTGCAGCAGGTTCAGTCACACTGACCCTCACTGCACAGAGCGCTGCTCCTTGCGTTGCTGCAAGCGATGCCATGGTGCTCAACATCATGAACCAGGCGGTAGTGAACGCAGGCGTGGATGCTGCGATCTGTGAGACCGGAACTTATACTTTATCAGCTATCACTACTAATGCAACCAGTATCCTCTGGACAACCAGTGGAACAGGTACCTTCGATAATGACACCCTGGCTGGTGCAGTCTATACACCAAGTGCAGCTGACATTACAGCAGGTTCAGTGACCTTAACCCTCACTGCACAAAGCGCTGCTCCTTGTGTTGCTGCCAGTGATGCATTAGTACTCACCATTAACAAGCAAGCTATCGTTAGTGCTGGTGCTGATGCTGACCTCTGTCAGAGTGGAACCTACACCATCAGTGGTTCGTCTTCTGCCAACACCACCAGCATCCTCTGGACTACCAGTGGTACAGGTACATTCAGTAATACGACTACATTACACCCGATCTACACTCCAAGCGCAGCAGACGTTGCAGCAGGTTCAGTCACATTGACCCTCACCGCACAAAGCGCTGCTCCTTGCGTTGCTGCAAGCGATGCCATGGTGCTCAACATCATGAACCTGGCGGTAGTAAACGCAGGCGTTGATGCTGCTATCTGTGAGACCGGAACTTATACCTTATCAGCTATCACAACTAATGCAACCAGTATCCTCTGGACTACCAGTGGTACCGGTACATTCGATAATGACACCCTGACTGGTGCAGTCTATACTCCAAGTGCAGCAGACATTACAGCTGGTTCAGTGACCTTAACCCTCACTGCTCAGAGCGCTGCTCCTTGTGTTGCTGCTAGCGATGCTCTTGTGTTAACCATCAACAAGCAGGCAGTCGTAAGTGCTGGTGCTGATGCCAACATCTGTCAGAGCGGAACCTACACCCTTAGCGGTTCGTCTTCTGCCAACACCACCAGCATCCTCTGGACTACCAGTGGTACAGGCACATTCAGTAACACGACTACATTACACCCGATCTACACTCCAAATGCAGCAGACGTTGCAGCAGGTTCAGTGACATTGACTCTCACCGCACAAAGCGCTGCTCCTTGTGTTGCTACAAGCGATGCCATGGTACTCAACATCATGAACCAGGCTGTAGTAAACGCAGGTGTTGATGCTGCTATCTGTGAGACCGGAACTTATACTTTATCAGCTGTCACCACTAATGCAACCAGTATCCTCTGGACTACCAGTGGTACGGGATCATTCAGCGACGATGAAGATGTAAACGCTGTTTACACGCCAAGCGTAGCAGATATCACAGCTGGTTCAGTGACCTTAACCCTCACTGCTCAGAGCGCTGCTCCTTGTATTGCTGCTAGTGATGCCCTTGTGTTAACCATTAACAAGCAAGCAGTCGTAAGTGCTGGTGCTGATGCCGACATCTGTCAGAGCGGAACCTATACCATTAGCGGTTCTTCTTCTGCCAACACCACCAGCATCCTCTGGACTACCAGTGGTACAGGCACATTCAGCAATACGACTACATTACACCCTATCTACACTCCAAGTGCAGCTGACGTTGCAGCAGGTTCAGTCACACTGACCCTCACTGCTCAAAGTGCTGCTCCTTGCGTTGCTGCCAGCGATGCCATGGTGCTCAATATCATGAACCAGGCAGTAGTAAACGCAGGTGTTGATGCTGCTATCTGCGAGACCGGAACATATTCTCTGAGTGCTGTTACAACTGATGCAACCAGTATCCTCTGGACTACCAGTGGTACGGGATCATTCAGTGACGATGAAGATGTAAACGCTGTTTACACTCCAAGTGCAGCAGACATTACAGCTGGTTCAGTGACCTTAACCCTCACTGCTCAGAGCGCTGCTCCTTGTATTGCTGCTAGTGATGCCCTTGTGTTAACCATTAACAAGCAAGCAGTCGTAAGTGCTGGTGCTGATGCCGACATCTGTCAGAGCGGAACATACACCATCAGTGGTTCGTCTTCTGCCAACACCACCGGCATCCTCTGGACTACCAGTGGTACAGGTACATTCAGTAATACAACTACATTACACCCGATCTACACTCCAAGCGCAGCAGACGTTGCAGCAGGTTTAGTCACACTGACCCTCACTGCTCAAAGCGCTGCTCCTTGCGTTGCTGCAAGCGATGCCATGGTTCTCAATATCATGAACCAGGCTGTAGTAAATGCAGGTGTTGATGCTGCAATCTGTGAGACCGGAACTTATACTTTATCAGCTATCACTACTAATGCAACCAGTATCCTCTGGACTACCAGTGGTACCGGTACATTCGATAATGACACCCTGGCTAGTGCAGTCTATACGCCAAGTGCAGCAGACATTACAGCTGGTTCAGTGACCTTAACCCTCACTGCTCAGAGCGCTGCTCCTTGTGTTGCTGCTGTTGACTCAATGAAGCTCACCATTAACAAACAAGCCATCGTTAGTGCTGGCGCTGATGCTGACATCTGTCAGAGCGGAACCTACACCCTTAGTGGTTCTTCTTCTGCCAACACTACCAGCATCCTCTGGACTACCAGTGGTACAGGTACATTCAGCAATACGACTACATTACACCCGATCTACACTCCAAGTGCAGCAGACGTTGCAGCAGGTTCAGTCACACTGACACTCACTGCTCAAAGCGCTGCTCCTTGTATTGCTACAAGCGATGCCATGGTACTCAATATCATGAACCAGGCAGTAGTGAACGCAGGCATTGATGCTGCTATCTGTGAGACCGGAACTTATACTTTATCAGCTGTCACCACTAATGCAACCAGTATCCTCTGGACTACCAGTGGTACAGGATCATTCAGTGACGATGAAGATGTAAACGCTGTTTACACTCCAAGTGCAGCAGACATTACAGCTGGTTCAGTGACCTTAACCCTCACTGCTCAGAGCGCTGCTCCTTGTATTGCTGCTAGTGATGCCCTTGTGTTAACCATTAACAAGCAAGCAGTCGTAAGTGCTGGTGCTGATGCCGACATCTGTCAGAGCGGAACATACACCATCAGTGGTTCGTCTTCTGCCAACACCACCGGCATCCTCTGGACTACCAGTGGTACAGGTACATTCAGTAATACAACTACATTACACCCGATCTACACTCCAAGCGCAGCAGACGTTGCAGCAGGTTTAGTCACACTGACCCTCACTGCTCAAAGCGCTGCTCCTTGCGTTGCTGCAAGCGATGCCATGGTTCTCAATATCATGAACCAGGCTGTAGTAAATGCAGGTGTTGATGCTGCAATCTGTGAGACCGGAACTTATACTTTATCAGCTATCACTACTAATGCAACCAGTATCCTCTGGACTACCAGTGGTACCGGTACATTCGATAATGACACCCTGGCTAGTGCAGTCTATACGCCAAGTGCAGCAGACATTACAGCTGGTTCAGTGACCTTAACCCTCACTGCACAAAGTGCTGCTCCTTGTATTGCTGCCAGTGATGCAATGGTACTCACGATTAACAAGCAAGCCATCGTAAGTGCTGGTGCTGATGCTGACCTCTGTCAGAGCGGAACCTACACCATCAGTGGTTCGTCTTCTGCCAACACTACCAGCATCCTCTGGACGACCAGTGGTACAGGTACATTCAGTAACACGACTACATTACACCCGATCTACACTCCAAGTGCAGCTGACGTTGCAGCAGGTTCAGTGACATTAACCCTCACTGCTCAAAGCGCTGCTCCTTGCCTTGCTACAAGCGATGCCATGGTACTCAATATCATGAATCAGGCGGTAGTGAACGCAGGTGTTGATGCTGCTATCTGTGAGACCGGAACTTATACTCTGAGTGCTGTTACAACCAATGCTACCAGTATCCTCTGGACTACCAGTGGAACAGGCACATTCGATAATGACACCCTGGCTGGTGCAGTCTATACTCCAAGTGCAGCAGATATTACAGCTGGTTCAGTCACTCTGACCCTCACTGCACAGAGCGCTGCTCCTTGTGTTGCTGCTGTTGACTCAATGAAGCTCACCATTAACAAACAAGCCATCGTTAGTGCTGGCGCTGATGCTGACATCTGTCAGAGCGGAACCTACACCCTTAGTGGTTCTTCTTCTGCCAACACTACCAGCATCCTCTGGACTACCAGTGGTACAGGTACATTCAGCAATACGACTACATTACACCCGATCTACACTCCAAGTGCAGCAGACGTTGCAGCAGGTTCAGTCACACTGACACTCACTGCTCAAAGCGCTGCTCCTTGTATTGCTACAAGCGATGCCATGGTACTCAATATCATGAACCAGGCAGTAGTGAACGCAGGTGTGGATGCTGCTATCTGTGAGACCGGAACTTATACCTTATCAGCTATCACAACTAATGCAACCAGTATCCTCTGGACTACCAGTGGTACCGGTACATTCGATAATGACACCCTGACTGGTGCAGTCTATACTCCAAGTGCAGCAGACATTACAGCTGGTTCGGTGACCTTAACCCTCACTGCTCAGAGCGCTGCTCCTTGTATTGCTGCTAGTGATGCCCTTGTGTTAACCATTAATAAGCAAGCTATCGTTAGTGCTGGTGCTGATGCCGACATCTGTCAGAGCGGAACCTACACCATTAGCGGTTCTTCTTCTGCCAACACCACCAGCATCCTCTGGACTACCAGTGGTACAGGCACATTCAG
Organism: Bacteroidales bacterium; assembly: GCA_963678485.1. Lineage (GTDB taxonomy): Bacteria > Bacteroidota > Bacteroidia > Bacteroidales > CAIWKO01 > CALGYY01. Next base: position 4,290,609 of record OY782882.1, on the reverse strand, counting down.
TAATAGCTCAAGCTTACACCCGATCTACACTCCAAGTGCAGCAGACGTTGCAGCAGGTTCAGTCACACTGACCCTCACTGCACAGAGCGCTGCTCCTTGTGTTGCTACAAGCGATGCCATGGTACTCAATATCATGAACCAGGCAGTAGTGAACGCAGGCATTGATGCTGCTATCTGCGAGACCGGAACATATTCTCTGAGTGCTGTTACAACTGATGCAACCAGTATCCTCTGGACTACCAGTGGTACGGGATCATTCAGTGACGATGAAGATGTAAACGCTGTCTACACTCCAAGTGCAGCAGACATTACAGCTGGCTCAGTGACATTAACACTCACTGCTCAGAGCGCTGCTCCTTGTATTGCTGCCAGTGATGCATTGGTACTCACCATTAACAAACAAGCCATCGTTAGTGCTGGTGCTGATGCCGACATCTGTCAGAGCGGAACCTACACCATCAGTGGTTCTTCTTCTGCCAACACCACCGGCATCCTCTGGACTACCAGTGGAACAGGCACATTCAGTAATAGCTCAAGCTTACACCCGATCTACACTCCAAGCGCAGCAGACGTTGCAGCAGGTTCAGTGACACTGACCCTCACCGCACAAAGCGCTGCTCCTTGTGTTGCTGCAAGCGATGCCATGGTACTCAACATCATGAACCAGGCGGTAGTAAACGCAGGTGTTGATGCTGCTATCTGTGAGACCGGAACTTATACTTTATCAGCTATCACAACTAATGCAACCAGTATCCTCTGGACTACCAGTGGTACCGGCACATTCGATAATGACACCCTTACTGGTGCAGTCTATACTCCAAGCGTAGCTGATATTACAGCTGGTTCAGTGACCTTAACCCTCACTGCTCAGAGCGCTGCTCCTTGCGTTGCTGCTGTTGACTCAATGAAGCTCACCATTAACAAACAAGCCATCGTTAGTGCTGGCGCTGATGCCGACATCTGTCAGAGCGGAACATACACCATCAGTGGTTCGTCTTCTGCCAACACCACCGGCATCCTCTGGACTACCAGTGGTACAGGTACATTCAGTAATACAACTACATTACACCCGATCTACACTCCAAGCGCAGCAGACGTTGCAGCAGGTTCAGTGATCTTAACACTCACTGCACAATGCGCTGCTCCTTGCGTTGCTGCAAGCGATGCCATGGTACTCAATATCATGAATCAGGCGGTAGTGAACGCAGGTGTTGATGCTGCTATCTGTGAGACCGGAACTTATACTCTGAGTGCTGTTACAACCAATGCTACCAGTATCCTCTGGACTACCAGTGGAACAGGCACATTCGATAATGACACCCTGGCTGGTGCAGTCTATACTCCAAGTGCAGCAGATATTACAGCTGGTTCAGTCACTCTGACCCTCACTGCACAGAGCGCTGCTCCTTGTGTTGCTGCTGTTGACTCAATGAAGCTCACCATTAACAAACAAGCCATCGTTAGTGCTGGCGCTGATGCTGACATCTGTCAGAGCGGAACCTACACCCTTAGTGGTTCTTCTTCTGCCAACACTACCAGCATCCTCTGGACTACCAGTGGTACAGGTACATTCAGCAATACGACTACATTACACCCGATCTACACTCCAAGTGCAGCAGACGTTGCAGCAGGTTCAGTCACACTGACACTCACTGCTCAAAGCGCTGCTCCTTGTATTGCTACAAGCGATGCCATGGTACTCAATATCATGAACCAGGCTGTAGTGAACGCAGGTGTTGATGCTGCTATCTGTGAGACCGGAACCTATACTTTATCAGCTATCACTACTAATGCAACCAGTATCCTCTGGACTACCAGTGGTACAGGCACATTCAGCGACGATGAAGATGTAAACGCTGTTTATACTCCAAGTCTGGCTGATATTACAGCTGGTTCAGTCACACTGACCCTCACTGCTCAGAGCGCTGCTCCTTGTGTTGCTGCTAGCGATGCTCTTGTGTTAACCATTAATAAGCAAGCTATCGTTAGTGCTGGTGCTGATGCCGACATCTGTCAGAGCGGAACCTACACCATCAGTGGTTCGTCTTCTGCCAACACCACCGGCATCCTTTGGACTACCAGTGGTACAGGCACATTCAGTAATAGCTCAAGCTTACACCCGATCTACACTCCAAGTGCAGCAGACGTTGCAGCAGGTTCAGTCACACTGACCCTCACTGCACAGAGCGCTGCTCCTTGTGTTGCTACAAGCGATGCCATGGTACTCAATATCATGAACCAGGCAGTAGTGAACGCAGGCATTGATGCTGCTATCTGCGAGACCGGAACATATTCTCTGAGTGCTGTTACAACTGATGCAACCAGTATCCTCTGGACTACCAGTGGTACGGGATCATTCAGTGACGATGAAGATGTAAACGCTGTCTACACTCCAAGTGCAGCAGACATTACAGCTGGCTCAGTGACATTAACACTCACTGCTCAGAGCGCTGCTCCTTGCGTTGCTGCTAGTGATGCATTAGTACTTTCCATTAACAAGCAAGCCATCGTAAGTGCTGGTGCTGATGCCGACATCTGTCAGAGCGGAACCTACACCATCAGTGGTTCTTCTTCTGCCAACACCACCGGCATCCTTTGGACTACCAGTGGTACAGGCACATTCAGTAATAGCTCAAGCTTACACCCGATCTACACTCCAAGTGCAGCTGATGTTGCAGCAGGTTCAGTGATCTTAACACTCACTGCTCAAAGCGCTGCTCCTTGTATTGCTACAAGCGATGCCATGGTACTCAATATCATGAACCAGGCAGTAGTGAACACAGGCATTGATGCTGCTATCTGTGAGACCGGAACCTATACTTTATCAGCTATCACTACTAATGCAACCAGTATCCTCTGGACTACCAGTGGTACCGGCACATTCAGTGACGATGAAGATGTAAACGCTGTTTACACTCCAAGTCTGGCTGATATTACAGCTGGTTCAGTCACACTGACCCTCACTGCTCAGAGCGCTGCTCCTTGTGTTGCTGCTGTTGACTCAATGAAGCTCACCATTAACAAGCAAGCTATCGTTAGTGCTGGTGCTGATGCCGACATCTGTCAGAGTGGAACCTACACGCTTAGTGGTTCGTCTTCTGCCAACACTACCAGCATCCTCTGGACTACCAGTGGTACAGGTACATTCAGTAACTCGACTACATTACACCCGATCTACACTCCAAGTGCAGCTGATGTTGCAGCAGGTTCAGTCACACTGACCCTCACTGCACAAAGCGCTGTTCCTTGCGTTGCTGCAAGCGATGCCATGGTACTCAATATCCTGAACCAGGCGGTAGTAAATGCAGGTGTTGATGCTGCTATCTGTGAGACCGGAACTTATACCTTATCAGCTATCACTACTAATGCTACAAGTATCCTCTGGACTACCAGTGGTACAGGTACATTCGATAATGACACCCTGGCTGGTGCAGTCTACACTCCAAGCGTAGCAGACATCGCAGCAGGTTCAGTCACTCTGACCCTCACTGCACAAAGCGCCGCTCCTTGTATTGCTGCTGTTGACTCAATGAAGCTCACCATTAATAAGCAAGCTATCGTTAGTGCTGGTGCTGATGCCGACATCTGTCAGAGCGGAACCTACACCCTTAGCGGTTCGTCTTCTGCCAACACCACCAGCATCCTCTGGACTACCAGTGGTACAGGCACATTCAGTAACACGACTACATTACACCCGATCTACACTCCAAATGCAGCAGACGTTGCAGCAGGTTCAGTGACATTGACTCTCACCGCACAAAGCGCTGCTCCTTGTGTTGCTACAAGCGATGCCATGGTACTCAACATCATGAACCAGGCTGTAGTAAACGCAGGTGTTGATGCTGCTATCTGTGAGACCGGAACTTATACTTTATCAGCTGTCACCACTAATGCAACCAGTATCCTCTGGACTACCAGTGGTACGGGATCATTCAGCGACGATGAAGATGTAAACGCTGTTTACACGCCAAGCGTAGCAGATATCACAGCTGGTTCAGTGACCTTAACCCTCACTGCTCAGAGCGCTGCTCCTTGTATTGCTGCTAGTGATGCCCTTGTGTTAACCATTAACAAGCAAGCAGTCGTAAGTGCTGGTGCTGATGCCGACATCTGTCAGAGTGGAACTTACACCATCAGTGGTTCTTCTTCTGCCAACACCACCAGCATCCTTTGGACTACCAGTGGTACAGGCACATTCAGTAATAGCTCAAGCCTACATCCGATCTACACTCCAAGTGCAGCTGATGTTGCAGCAGGTTCAGTGACATTAACCCTCACTGCTCAGAGCGCTGCTCCTTGCGTTGCTGCAAGCGATGCCATGGTACTCAATATTATGAACCAGGCAGTAGTGAACGCAGGCGTGGATGCTGCTATCTGTGAGACCGGAACCTATACTTTATCAGCTATCACTACTAATGCAACCAGTATCCTCTGGACTACCAGTGGTACCGGCACATTCGATAATGACACCCTTACTGGTGCAGTCTATACTCCAAGCGTAGCTGATATTACAGCTGGTTCAGTGACCTTAACCCTCACTGCTCAGAGCGCTGCTCCTTGCGTTGCTGCTGTTGACTCAATGAAGCTCACCATTAACAAACAAGCCATCGTTAGTGCTGGCGCTGATGCCGACATCTGTCAGAGCGGAACCTACACACTTAGCGGAGCAAATGCTCAGGATTATACTTCTGTTGAGTGGACAACAAGCGGAACTGGATTCTTTAATAATGATGAAGTAATCAATGCAACCTACACTCCAAGTGCAGCAGACGTTGCAGCAGGTTCAGTCACACTGACCCTCACTGCACAGAGCGCTGCTCCTTGTATTGCTACAAGCGATGCCATGGTACTCAATATCATGAACCAGGCAGTAGTGAACGCAGGCATTGATGCTGCTATCTGCGAGACCGGAACATATTCTCTGAGTGCTGTTACAACTGATGCAACCAGTATCCTCTGGACTACCAGTGGTACGGGATCATTCAGTGACGATGAAGATGTAAACGCTGTTTACACTCCAAGTGCAGCAGACATTACAGCTGGCTCAGTTACCTTAACACTCACTGCTCAGAGCGCTGCTCCTTGTGTTGCTGCTGTTGACTCAATGAAGCTCACCATTAACAAGCAAGCTATCGTTAGTGCTGGTGCTGATGCCAACATCTGTCAGAGCGGAACCTACACCATCAGTGGTTCTTCTTCTGCCAACACCACCGGCATCCTTTGGACTACCAGTGGTACAGGTACATTCAGTAACACGACTACATTACACCCGATCTACACTCCAAGTGCAGCTGACGTTGCAGCAGGTTCAGTGACATTAACCCTCACCGCACAAAGCGCTGCTCCTTGTGTTGCTACAAGCGATGTCATGGTACTCAACATCATGAACCAGGCTGTAGTAAACGCAGGTGTGGATGCTGCAATCTGTGAGACCGGAACTTATACCTTATCAGCTATCACAACTAATGCAACCAGTATCCTCTGGACTACCAGTGGTACCGGCACATTCAGTGACGATGAAGATGTAAACGCTGTTTACACTCCAAGTCTGGCTGATATTACAGCTGGTTCAGTCACACTGACCCTCACTGCTCAGAGCGCTGCTCCTTGTGTTGCTGCTAGCGATGCTCTTGTGTTAACCATTAATAAGCAAGCTATCGTTAGTGCTGGTGCTGATGCCGACATCTGTCAGAGCGGAACTTACACCATCAGTGGTTCGTCTTCTGCCAACACTACCAGCATCCTCTGGACTACCAGTGGTACAGGCACATTCAGTAATAGCTCAAGCTTACACCCGATCTACACTCCAAGTGCAGCTGACGTTGCAGCAGGTTCAGTCACACTGACCCTCACTGCACAAAGCGCTGCTCCTTGTATTGCTACAAGCGATGCCATGGTACTCAATATCATGAACCAGGCTGTAGTGAACGCAGGTGTTGATGCTGCTATCTGTGAGACCGGAACTTATACTTTATCAGCTATCACTACTAATGCAACCAGTATCCTCTGGACTACCAGTGGTACCGGTACATTCGATAATGACACCCTGGCTAGTGCAGTCTATACACCAAGTGCAGCTGATATTACAGCAGGTTCAGTGACCTTAACACTCACTGCACAAAGCGCTGCTCCTTGTATTGCTGCCAGCGATGCCCTTGTATTAACCATCAACAAGCAGGCAGTCGTAAGTGCTGGTGCTGACGCCAACATCTGTCAGAGCGGAACCTACACACTTAGCGGAGCAAATGCTCAGGATTATACTTCTGTTGAGTGGACAACAAGCGGAACTGGGTTCTTTAATAATGATGAAGTAATTAATGCAACCTACACTCCAAGTGCAGCAGACGTTGCAGCAGGTTCAGTCACACTGACCCTCACTGCTCAAAGCGCTGCTCCTTGCGTTGCTGCCAGCGATGCCATGGTGCTCAACATCATGAACCAGGCCGTAGTAAACGCAGGCGTGGATGCTGCTATCTGTGAGACTGGAACCTATACACTGAGTGCTGTTACAACCAATGCAACCAGTATTCTCTGGACAACCAGTGGTACGGGATCATTCAGCGACGATGAAGATGCAAACGCTGTCTATACTCCAAGTGCAGCAGACATTACAGCTGGTTCAGTGACCTTAACCCTCACTGCACAAAGTGCTGCTCCTTGTATTGCTGCTAGTGATGCATTAGTACTTTCCATTAACAAGCAAGCCATCGTAAGTGCTGGTGCTGATGCCGACATCTGTCAGAGCGGAACCTACACACTTAGCGGAGCAAATGCTCAGGATTATACTTCTGTTGAGTGGACAACAAGCGGAACTGGATTCTTTAATAATGATGAAGTAATCAATGCAACCTACACTCCAAGTGCAGCAGACGTTGCAGCAGGTTCAGTCACACTGACCCTCACTGCACAGAGCGCTGCTCCTTGTGTTGCTACAAGCGATGCCATGGTACTCAATATCATGAACCAGGCAGTAGTGAACGCAGGCATTGATGCTGCTATCTGCGAGACCGGAACATATTCTCTGAGTGCTGTTACAACTGATGCAACCAGTATCCTCTGGACTACCAGTGGTACGGGATCATTCAGTGACGATGAAGATGTAAACGCTGTCTACACTCCAAGTGCAGCAGACATTACAGCTGGCTCAGTGACATTAACACTCACTGCTCAGAGCGCTGCTCCTTGCGTTGCTGCTAGTGATGCATTAGTGCTCACTATTAATAAGCAAGCCATCGTAAGTGCTGGTGCTGATGCCGACATCTGTCAGAGCGGAACTTACACCATCAGTGGTTCTTCTTCTGCCAACACCACCAGCATCCTCTGGACTACCAGTGGTACAGGTACATTCAGTAATACGACTACATTACACCCGATCTACACTCCAAGTGCAGCAGACGTTGCAGCAGGTTCAGTGTCATTAACACTAACTGCACAGAGCGCTGCTCCTTGCGTTGCTTCAAGCGATGCCATGGTGCTCAATATCATGAACCAGGCCGTAGTAAATGCAGGTGTTGATGCTGCCATCTGTGAGACCGGAACTTATACTTTATCAGCTATCACTACTAATGCTACCAGTATCCTCTGGACTACCAGTGGTACGGGATCATTCAGCGACGATGAAGATGTAAACGCTGTTTACACTCCAAGCGTAGCAGATATCGCAGCTGGTTCAGTGACCTTAACCCTCACTGCTCAGAGCGCTGCTCCTTGTATTGCTGCTGTTGACTCAATGAAGCTCACCATTAACAAGCAAGCCATCGTAAGTGCTGGTGCTGATGCTGACATCTGTCAGAGCGGAACCTACACCATCAGTGGTTCGTCTTCTGCCAACACCACCAGCATCCTCTGGACTACCAGTGGTACAGGTACATTCAGTAATACGACTACATTACACCCGATCTACACTCCAAGTGCAGCAGACGTTGCAGCAGGTTCAGTGTCATTAACACTAACTGCGCAGAGCGCTGCTCCTTGCGTTGCTTCAAGCGATGCCATGGTACTCAACATCATGAACCAGGCTGTAGTAAACGCAGGTGTGGATGCTGCTATCTGTGAGACCGGAACTTATACCTTATCAGCTATCACAACTAATGCAACCAGTATCCTCTGGACTACCAGTGGTACCGGTACATTCGATAATGACACCCTGACTGGTGCAGTCTATACTCCAAGTGCAGCAGACATTACAGCTGGTTCGGTGACCTTAACCCTCACTGCTCAGAGCGCTGCTCCTTGTATTGCTGCTAGTGATGCCCTTGTGTTAACCATTAATAAGCAAGCTATCGTTAGTGCTGGTGCTGATGCCGACATCTGTCAGAGCGGAACCTACACCATTAGCGGTTCTTCTTCTGCCAACACCACCAGCATCCTCTGGACTACCAGTGGTACAGGCACATTCAGTAATAGCTCAAGCTTACACCCGATCTACACTCCAAGTGCAGCAGACGTTGCAGCAGGTTCAGTCACACTGACCCTCACAGCTCAAAGCGCTGCTCCTTGTGTTGCTACAAGCGATGTCATGGTACTCAATATCATGAACCAGGCGGTAGTAAACGCAGGCGTTGATGCTGCAATCTGTGAGACCGGAACTTATACTTTATCAGCGGTTACAACCAATACTACAAGTATTGAGTGGACAACTTCTGGAACTGGTACATTCAGCGACGATGAAGATGTAAACGCTGTCTATACGCCAAGTGCAGCTGATATTACAGCTGGTTCAGTGACCTTAACCCTCACTGCACAAAGTGCTGCTCCTTGTATTGCTGCCAGTGATGCAATGGTACTCACGATTAACAAGCAAGCCATCGTAAGTGCTGGTGCTGATGCTGACCTCTGTCAGAGCGGAACCTACACCCTTAGTGGTTCGTCTTCTGCCAACACTACCAGCATCCTCTGGACAACCAGTGGTACAGGTACATTCAGTAATACGACTACATTACACCCGATCTACACTCCAAGTGCAGCTGATGTTGCAGCTGGTTCAGTTACACTGACCCTCACCGCACAAAGCGCTACTCCTTGCGTTGCTGCCAGCGATGCCATGGTGCTCAACATCATGAACCAGGCCGTAGTAAACGCAGGCGTGGATGCTGCTATCTGTGAGACTGGAACCTATACACTGAGTGCTGTTACAACCAATGCAACCAGTATCCTCTGGACTACCAGTGGTACGGGATCATTCAGCGACGATGAAGATGTAAACGCTGTCTACACTCCAAGCGTAGCAGACATCGCAGCAGGTTCAGTCACTCTGACCCTCACTGCACAAAGCGCCGCTCCTTGTATTGCTGCTGTTGACTCAATGAAGCTCACCATTAACAAGCAAGCTATCGTAAGTGCTGGTGCTGATGCCGACATCTGTCAGAGTGGAACTTACACCATCAGTGGTTCTTCTTCTGCCAACACCACCAGCATCCTTTGGACTACCAGTGGTACAGGCACATTCAGTAATAGCTCAAGCCTACACCCGATCTACACTCCAAGTGCAGCAGACGTTGCAGCAGGTTCAGTGACATTAACCCTCACAGCTCAAAGCGCTGCTCCTTGCGTTGCTGCAAGCGATGCCATGGTACTCAATATTATGAACCAGGCGGTAGTAAATGCAGGTATTGATGCTGCTATCTGTGAGACCGGAACTTATACTTTATCAGCTGTCACCACTAATGCAACCAGTATCCTCTGGACTACCAGTGGTACGGGATCATTCAGCGACGATGAAGATGTAAACGCTGTTTACACGCCAAGCGTAGCAGATATTGCAGCTGGTTCAGTCACACTGACCCTCACTGCTCAGAGCGCTGCTCCTTGTGTTGCTGCTAGTGATGCATTAGTACTCAACATTAACAAGCAGGCAGTCGTAAGTGCTGGTGCTGATGCCGACATCTGTCAGAGCGGAACCTACACCATCAGTGGTTCGTCTTCTGCCAACACCACCGGCATCCTTTGGACTACCAGTGGTACAGGTACATTCAGTAACACGACTACATTACACCCGATCTACACTCCAAGTGCAGCAGACGTTGCAGCAGGTTCAGTCACACTGACCCTCACCGCACAAAGCGCTGCTCCTTGCGTTGCTGCAAGCGATGCCATGGTACTCAATATCCTGAACCAGGCGGTAGTAAATGCAGGTGTTGATGCTGCTATCTGTGAGACCGGAACTTATACCTTATCAGCTATCACTACTAATGCTACAAGTATCCTCTGGACTACCAGTGGTACAGGTACATTCGATAATGACACCCTGGCTGGTGCAGTCTACACTCCAAGCGTAGCAGACATCGCAGCAGGTTCAGTCACTCTGACCCTCACTGCACAAAGCGCCGCTCCTTGTATTGCTGCTGTTGACTCAATGAAGCTCACCATTAATAAGCAAGCTATCGTTAGTGCTGGTGCTGATGCCGACATCTGTCAGAGCGGAACCTACACCATCAGTGGTTCGTCTTCTGCCAACACCACCGGCATCCTTTGGACTACCAGTGGTACAGGCACATTCAGTAATAGCTCAAGCTTACACCCGATCTATACTCCAAGTGCAGCTGACGTTGCAGCAGGTTCAGTCACACTGACCCTCACTGCTCAAAGCGCTGCTCCTTGTATTGCTACAAGCGATGCCATGGTGCTCAACATTATGAACCAGGCCGTAGTAAACGCAGGTGTGGATGCTGCTATCTGTGAGACCGGAACTTATACACTGAGTGCAGTTACATCTAATGCAACCAGTATCCTCTGGACTACCAGTGGAACAGGCACATTCGATAATGACACCCTGGCTGGTGCAGTCTATACTCCAAGTGCAGCAGACATTACAGCTGGTTCAGTGACCTTAACCCTCACTGCACAAAGTGCTGCTCCTTGTATTGCTGCCAGTGATGCAATGGTACTCACCATTAACAAGCAAGCTATCGTAAGTGCTGGTGCTGATGCTGACATCTGTCAGAGCGGAACCTACACCATTAGCGGTTCGTCTTCTGCCAACACCACCAGCATCCTCTGGACTACCAGTGGTACAGGTACATTCAGTAATAGCTCAAGCTTACACCCGATCTACACTCCAAGCGCAGCAGACGTTGCAGCAGGTTCAGTCACACTGACCCTCACTGCACAAAGCGCTGCTCCTTGCGTTGCTGCAAGCGATGCCATGGTACTCAATATCATGAACCAGGCGGTAGTGAACGCAGGTGTTGATGCTGCTATCTGTGAGACCGGAACTTATACTTTATCAGCGGTCACCACTAATGCAACCAGTATCCTCTGGACTACCAGTGGTACGGGATCATTCAGTGACGATGAAGATGTAAACGCTGTCTATACTCCAAGCGTAGCAGACATCGCAGCTGGTTCAGTCACACTGACCCTCACTGCTCAGAGCGCTGCTCCTTGTGTTGCTGCTAGTGATGCAATGGTACTCACGATTCAGAAACAAATTGTATTGACAGCTGGATCTGATGCCACGATTTGTGAAGGATCTAATTATGTTTTGAATGCTGCTTCCGCCTCGAATTATTCAGCGCTTGTCTGGACAACCAGCGGATCTGGCTACTTCACAAACGAGCAGGATATGAATCCTATTTACACTCCAAGCTTTAGCGATATCGTTTCCGGAAGTGTAGTACTCACATTTAATATCAGTGCAAACTCACCTTGTCCTAATGTATCAGATACTATGACATTAGATATTAGCAGACAGGCCTTGGCATTTGCAGGATTTGATGATGTAATCTGTGAAACCTCAACTTATACGCTGAGTGGTTCATCGGCACAGTTCTATACTTCCTTGAACTGGACAACAACTGGCACAGGTACATTTGACGATGCTAGTATGCTTCATGCAACCTATGCTCCGAGTGCTGCCGATATCGCTGACGGTAATGTTTACCTCATATTGAATCTGACTTCTGACGCTCCTTGCGTAAGTGTGTCAGACACCATGAAGTTAAGACTGAACCGTCTAGCTGTATCCAATGTAGGTCCGGATGCCACGATTTGCGGCAACTCTAACTATACATTGAGCGATGCGACTGCACTGAATTATGCCAGCTTATACTGGACAACTTCAGGAACTGGAACATTCAGCAATGCTCTTGCACTGAATCCAATTTACACCCCAAGTGCTGCGGATATTGCTGCAGGAAGCGTCACTCTTACAATGACCGCACTACCACTTGTACCTTGCGTAAATGCAACGGACGATATGGTACTGACCATTGTAAACACCTCAGTTATTGAAGCTGGTACTGATGCTACAATCTGCGAAGGATCAACCTTTGCACCGGATGCAACAGCTACCAACGCCACCGGTATTCTTTGGACGACCAGTGGTACAGGAACCTTCAGCAACGATACATTAATCAATACAGTCTACACACCAAGTGCAGATGACATTGATGCAGGTTCAGTAATCCTTACACTGACAGCACAATCAGCTAGTCCGTGTGTTGCCACAACTGATATCGTTAGACTCACGATTAAGAAGCAAATTGTTGTTGAAGCAGGTGTGGATGCTAATATTTGTGAAGGATCCAATTATGTTCTGAGCACTGCTGCTGCACAAAATTATGCAGCGCTTGTCTGGACTACCAGTGGATCTGGATATTTCACCAATGAGCAGGATATGAATCCGATTTACACTCCAAGTTTCAGTGATGTAGTATCGGGAAGCGTGGTACTCACATTGAATGTTACTGCAAACTCACCTTGTCCTAATGTTTCAGATACCATGACACTGGATATTAGCAGGCAAGCAGTAGTTTTTGCAGGATATGACGATGTCATCTGCGAAACCTCTACTTATATGCTGAGTGGCTCATCGGCACAGTTCTATACTTCCTTGAACTGGACAACAACCGGCACAGGTACATTTGACGATGCTAGTATGCTTCATGCAACCTATGCTCCGAGTGCTGCCGATATCGCTGACGGTAATGTTTACCTTATATTGAATCTGACTTCTGACGCTCCTTGCGTAAGTGTGTCAGACACCATGAAGTTAAGACTGAACCGTCTGGCTGTATCCAATGTAGGTCCGGATGCCACGATTTGCGGCAACTCTAACTATACATTGAGCGATGCGACTGCACTGAATTATGCCAGCTTATACTGGACAACTTCAGGAACGGGAACATTCAGCAATGCTCTTGCACTGAATCCAATTTACACTCCAAGTGCTGCTGATATTGCTGCAGGAAGCGTCACTCTTACAATGACTGCATTACCACTTGTACCTTGCGTAAATGCAACGGACGATATGGTACTGACCATTGTAAACACCTCAGTTATTGAAGCTGGTACTGATGCTACAATCTGCGAAGGATCAACCTTTGCACCGGATGCAACAGCTACCAACGCCACCGGTATTCTTTGGACGACCAGTGGTACCGGAACATTCAGCGATGATACCCTTATCAATACAGTGTACACACCAAGTGCAGATGACATTGATGCAGGTTCAGTAATCCTTACACTGACAGCACAATCAGCTAGTCCGTGTGTTGCCACAACTGACATCGTTAGACTGACAATCAACAGACAAGCTGTAATCAGCGCAGGTATGGATAGTGTAATCTGTGAAGGAAGTGCCTTTGCAATCACTGATGCTACGACCACCTATGCAACAAGTATTGTCTGGACGACCAGTGGAACAGGAACCTTCAGTAACAGCACTATTTTGCATCCTATTTATACACCTAGTGTTGCTGATATTTCTGATGGTAGTGTCACATTGACTCTGACAGCTCAGAGTGCGGCTCCTTGCCTGACCGTAAGCGATGATATGGAGCTTTTGATCAAGGATCAGGCATATGCAGACGCTGGACAAGATGCGACAATCTGTGAAGGCTCGACCTTTATACCATCAGCAACTACCACAAATGCGATAGATCTGTTATGGACAAGTAGTGGAAGTGGCACCTTTGATGATGACACTGCAATTAATGCCGTATACACTCCAAGTGCAGCGGACATTGCAGCAGGAACGGTTACATTGACACTTACTGCATACTCAGCAGCACCTTGTGCAAATGCTAGTGATGTCATGATACTTACTATCAATAAGCAAGCAACTGCCAATGCAGGTCCGGATACGACTATTTGTGAAACCTCAGGATTTGACCTGCTTAGCGCAAGCGCTTCAAACTATGTAAGCCTTAATTGGACAACAACAGGAACGGGTACATTTGGTAACCCAGCCGTACTCAATACTATCTATACACCTGGTGTTGCTGATATTAATGCAGGCAGTGTAACTTTAGTACTGTATGCTACAGCAGCCAATGCATGTATTGATGCTGTTGACTCAATGATTCTATACATCAACAAACAAGCAACTGTAAGTGCAGGATCAAACGGCATTACCTGCGAAGGTGTAGCATACACATTAACTGATGCTACAGCCAGCCATTACACTTCACTGCAATGGATGACATCAGGAAGCGGAACCTTCAGTGATAGCAGTGTGTTAAATACAGTGTACACACCCGGACCATCAGATGCAATTGCCGGGTCAGTCACACTCACTTTGGTTGGCTATGCTGCATATCCTTGCTCTGATGTTATTGGATCAATGGTGCTCACAGTTACTCCAAATCCAACACTGGTTTGCCCTGGAGATATCATTCAAAGTACTTTCTCTGGATTATGCCAGGTATATATTAAAGTACCTCAACCAGTCCTCAATGTTTCCAGCTCGTGTGTGGTTTCGGTTACCAACAGCATTAATGGTACTGACAGCGCAAGTGGATTCTATAACGTAGGAACTACGTCAGTGACCTGGTGGGCAGTTTACGAAAATGGTGATACATCATCCTGCACACAACTTATCACTGTCCTTGGCTCACCACTTGCGGTCAACGATTCTGCAAGCACACCGATGAATGTATCTGTGGTGGTTGATGTACTTGCAAATGACATTGATTGCGACAACAACCTTGATCCTGCATCTGTGATTGTAATCAGTGCTCCATCACATGGAAGTGTGGTTGTTGATCCAATAACTGGTGAGGTCACCTACACTCCGGATTCGGCCTACTATGGACCAGATCAGTTCGATTACCAGGTCTGTGATTCGAATGCAGCATGCACCATTGCAACAGTCTTTATTGATGTTACATTCGTCAGTAATTCCAGACTTGCCATTGCAAAAGCGGTATCTCAGGTTGTTCCAATGCCTGATGGTAGCTTCAACATCACCTACATTGTGACGGCAGAGAACCAGGGCAATGAGATTTTATACAATGTCCAGTTAACTGACGATTTGAATACAACCTTCCCGATGCCGGCAACATTCAGCATTGCAGAGCCACCGTATTCAAACAGTTCGTTGATGTCGAACACCAATTTCAATGGTAAAACTGACATTGACCTTCTGGATAGTCAGGCAAGCTTCCTGAACATTGGTGAGATAGCAACAGTCACCTTCACTGTTAATGTTGTGGTATATGGCGCACCGCAGACCTTCTTTAACCTTGCCATGGGCCATGCACATAACATCTCAGGACACACTGTTGGGGATACTTCAAACAATGGCTACATCTGCCAGATCGATGTAACTGAGTCCACACCTGTACTGCTGACACCTGCTGATCTTGACATTCCTCAGGGCTTCTCGCCTGATGGTGATGGTATCAATGATAAGTTTGTCATTCCTGGAATAGAAGAATACCCGGATAATGAATTCACGGTTTTCAATCGCTGGGGAGATAAAGTGTTCTTCATGAAGGGTTATGACAATTCATGGGATGGAACACCAAGTGCAGGACTTATGAGTATTGGCAGAGACAAGCTGGTACCGGGCACCTACTTCTACATACTGGATTACCACAAGGATGGAAAGAAGCCAGCTAACGGATTCATTGTAATTAAATACTAAAGCTAACCCTAAAAACTTCCGCATATGAAAAAGGCAGTTGTTATTAAATCGATCGTCGTTGCTTTGATACTTTTCAAAGCAACGACCGGAGTGGTCACCGCTCAGTATGATGCTATGTTTACTCAGTATATGTTCAACGAAATGTTTATCAATCCTGCATATGCTGGTTACAAAGACGCATTATCCATCACGGCACTTCAACGCCAGCAATGGGTTGGCTTTGACGGCAGGCCCGTCACTACAAGTGTTTCTATCCATGCCCCGGTGTTCAGGAACACTATGGGTGTGGGATTAAGTTTCCTTACCGAAAAAATCGGTGTCACTACACGTACACTGTTGTACGCAAGCTACGCCTACAGAGTCAAAGTAAGTTCAAAAGGCAAATTGAACTTCGGACTGATGGGTGGCATCCATCTTAGAAACGAGAAGCTTTCGTCGCTTTCCTTGACAGAACAAGGAGATCCGAATTTTTCGACCAATCTAAGAAATGTAGTGACTCCGAATTTTGGGTTTGGAATACTATATACGACTGATAAATTCTACGCTGGACTTTCGATTCCACGATTAATTGATGATGAGATTTCCACCTCTGCTGATGGAGTTACAGTCCAAAATCTAGGTTTTCGTTTGAAAAAATTCCACTACTACTTAACTGTGGGACGCATATTCACCATTTCAGAAAATTTCAAACTTAAGCCGCAGATGCTAGTGAAAGCAGTGTATAATGCGCCTATCGAATTTGATGTAAACCTAAATGCATTAATCAAGGAACGTCTTTGGCTTGGTGCTTCATACCGCAGCGGTGCAGACATGTCGTTAATTGTCGGGGTTCAGATTCTACCTCAGTTTTTGTTCAGTTATTCCTACGATTACAGTCTGACAAAGATTAGAAAATTCAACAGCGGATCACATGAAATCGCATTGAACTATCTTTTCTCCTTCAAAGGAAAGAAGATTAGCAATCCAAGGTATTTCTAAGGTTGACAAATTATAAACTTTGATGCATACAATTATGAAACGCATACACTACACCCCAGGAATGTTGGCCATTGCAATACTATTCCCATTTATGTTGAATGCTCAGCAATCAACATTCTTCAAGGCCAATACATATTATGCGACGATGTCATATGCCGAAGCAATCCCTCTATATTCTAGGGTGCTTAAACGCGATAGCGTAAATGAAGCACTTTTGAAAATTGCTGAATGCTATCGTCTGACTAACGATATTAAAAACACTGAAAAAACCTATGCTCTGATAATCAAGAAAGGAATTGGAAAACCAATACACCAGCTTTATTATGCACAGGCATTGATGTCCACAGGACAGTATGAAGCAGCTCTTACAAACATGGCTGCGTACAGGGCTGATGAGCGTGGAGAAACCTTTGTAAATGCAATCACTCATTTACAAAAATTCTTCAAGGACAGCGCATATTACGAAATTAAAAAGGAAGCCTTCAATTCAAAGCAAAACGACTTCTCTCCTGTGCTGTGGAACGATCATATCATTTTCACATCATCGAGAGTGCGGTCATCACTCGTAAATTACGAATACTTGTGGTCGCAGAACAGCTTCTTCAAAGTGTATATGGTTGGAAAAAATCCTGATGGTGAATACACCAGTGTACAACGCTTTAATCCCGGGATTCAGAAGAAATTTAACGATGGCCCTGTTTGCTTCAATCGCGATTACTCAAATTTGTATTTCACCCGAAATAATGTGAATGTTGGCATTGCAGAGCGCGCGACTGACGGGACTGTAAAGCTTCAACTTTATCGGGCAAACCTAAATATCAAGGGAGACAGCTATCAATACCCGTCAGCATTTGAGTTTAACAATAAAGAATACAATTATGCGCATCCATCAATTAACGCTGAAGGCACACGATTGTACTTTTCTTCCGATATGCCGGGTGGTGAAGGAGGCATGGACCTCTGGGTATGCGCAAAAGAAGGCGATTCATGGAGCGCGCCAACTCATCTTGGTGATTTAGTAAATACTAAGGGAAGCGAAATATTTCCCTGTGTGTTTGGGAATAAACTATATTTTTCGTCAAACGGTTTGGAAGGTATTGGAGGACTTGATCTTTTTGTTGTCACTCTCGATGCTAATGGAATGCCAATGGGCAATCCAAGTAATCTTGGAGTGCCAATGAATAGTCCCGCCGATGATTTTGGGATTGCATGGAAAGACGGAGGAAAATCGGGCTTCTTAAGTTCCAACCGGGAATCACTTTCGTTGGATGATGACATTTATTCCTTTGTTGTAAATATGCCAACAAAACAAACCTTCCGGCTTCAGGTGATGGACAGTTTAACTTCATCATTATTGAACTCGAATGTCACACTGATCGATGATGAAACCGGAGAAAAGCTTGTCTTAAGCAGTGATAAAGGCACATATGAAGTCGAACTGTTCCCGAATCACAGTTTTTCCATAGAGTGTTCAGCAAGTGATTATCTTCAAAAGAGCAATCTCATTTACAGTCCATCAATAGCGACTGATCCCTTTGAGATCAGACTTGCAAAGAAAAAAGTGCTTTCATTTTCTGGCTTGGTAATGGAAAAGGGCGGATTACAAACAGCTGTTGACAGTGCACTTGTTGTTATTACGAATAAACAGGGAGAAAAAGTTTGCGAACGTTACTACACTGCATCTGATGGGAAATATATCCCATGCGTTCTCAATCCAAATGAAAAATACACAGTGACTGCAAGCAAACAAGGCTACTTCACGAGTTTAATCACCTTTGATGAATTACCAACAAATGGCCAGCTTAAAACCATTTATTTGGAAAAGATTGAAATTGGTAAAGCCATTAAAATTGAGAACATTTATTTTGATTATGACAAATCGGATATAACACCCAAAGCGGCTGTAGAATTGGATAAGGTAGTTAAGCTTCTGCAGGAAAATCCAGATATCATAATTGAATTAGGCTCACACACCGATTGCCGCGGTTCAGCAACCTATAATCTTTCATTATCGGATCGTCGCGCAAAATCAAGCGCTGCCTACATCGTAAGCAAAGGCATAGATCCTTCGCGTATTACAGGAAAAGGATACGGTGAAAGTCAACTACTGAATGGTTGTCAGTGCGAAGGTGCAGTAAAATCAGCCTGTCCCGACGCAGAACATCAAATGAACCGGCGAACAGAATTCAAAGTAACAGGATTTATCAATGGAGTAGGCAATGCTACATTAAAATCTAATCCGCATTAAAATCTCAATCAACAGGATGCAATTATCATTAGTGCATCCTGTTGATTTTTAAACATTAACAAATAGTTAAGCTCCTCAAACTTTGATTATTTCCTTTTCAGCACAAAGGATTGCATTTTATATTGGAATGTTTAGTAGTTTTGTATTATCAAATTATTAACAAACCAAATAAAGTGTATATGAAAAAGTTAAGCTTCATTTTAGTTATTCTATTGGCCAGTTTGAGCATGAGCTCATTTGGACAATTTGGATTGGTTAACCGTGTAAAAACAGCAAGCGGTGACTTAACATCCCTAAAAGGTGCCACTGAATTAAATATTGAATTCAGTTATGACAAAATGATGGTTGGCACCGAAAACGAACCTGAATATATTACTCGCCGTGTGGGTGAGATGAACAAAATGAAACCAGGTAGTGGTGATGAGTGGAAAAAGAAATGGAATGATGATAAAGGAATTAGATATGAACCAAACTTCCTGAAGTACTTTACGAAGGCCATGCTTAAGATGAAAATTGCAGCCGGAACAGGAAAGGCTTCTGCAAAATACACTTTAATAATTACAACTGAAAAAATTGAACCCGGTCTTCAAACAGGAATTTCGTATGCTGCAAAAGATTGTTTCCTCGACATCAGAGCTACCTTGATTGAAACAGCAAATCCTGACAATAAACTTTGTGTAATTACCGGAGGATATATTAAAGGTTCTGAATCATTTGATGTTGGTGCCAGAATTACATACGCCTATGGAAATTGGGGCAAATTGCTTGGAATGAACATGGCCAGCCAGCTTAAAAAATTGAGCAAATAGTAATTGAAAACTATATAAAAAAAAACCGCAGTATTGCGGTTTTTTTTGCATTAAATATCGCTATTAAAAAAGCAACACCCCTATTCCAGCTTTTACATTAAACAAGTAGTGACTACTCAGTCGTGCTTTTGCAACTGTTGGCAAATAATCATGTCCCTCAAGATCACTTGGGATTCCACTCTCCATAAAGCCTGAGGCTGTTGGCATGATACCCAAACGTACTCCGTAGTCAATAAACATTCGTTTGAAAAAGATACGGTTTTGCCCAAGTTCAAGAGATATCGCCACATTCACTAGTGGACTAGGGTTGCTCATATGTACATTAAGATCGTTCAAAGCAACGCCATGGCTATTTTTTGGATTACCAGGAAATATATTAGTGAATAATAATGTGACCTGCGGCTTAAAATACGTGCCTAATGGCGCAATATTCCCTTTAAAAAAGCGCTTCAAAAAGAAACCAAGTCCGAATGTTTCCATTTTTCCCACCATTGAACTCCTGAAAGTTTTGTACCCATAATTATAATAATCATAAGGATCTCTATCTACATAATTAAGGGTACTCGTATACGGAAGAGATGTGCGCATATATTCCAGTGCAAGCCCCAGTGAAAGCCGTCGGGCAACAGCAATGTCAAAATCCACATGATGCAGTGTATTAAATGAAAAGACACCCATATTCCCACATTCGTTGGGAAAACGAAGCGCATTCATAGTATAAAGGTTATAATGGAATGAGAAACGCTTGCCGCAGTATCCGGAGTTTTGAGCTATGAGTGCAGTGCTAATGCACAACAGTACAACAAACAGCAGTAGTTTATTTTTCATAGGTTTTCTTTATTTTATACATAAAGTCATAAATATGCGAGTTCATTTGATCGGTATGCAGATCTGTTCTGGTTTCGGTAGCACCTGCAGTCACGATCTTTCCCGTATTCACATTGAACAACACATAATAATACGTAGAATGAATTTTGGGAACAATGAACTGGTAGATGGTGTATGGCCATAAATATGGCAGTATCGACATAATGACCAGTTTCCCGATGGGCTTTTTCTTTTGAACACTTGCGATTCCCATCCAACCCAAATATTTCGTTTGGTTCTTCTGCATTAATGTGTCGATATAAGACTTACAGAAAGAATTCAACATGCCTTCCTCCGACTGATTAAAGCGTTCAACTACGTATTCGTTCACATATGACATTTGGTTATATTCTTCAACATTATCAGCATTGAGGCCAACTGCATCGACAAGTTGCACAGTAATACCGGCCATTTGTGATGTTTCCATAATCATATTTTTCACCCGGGCAGCACTTACAACACTTTCCTGATACTTCACCTGATTACGCTTTCGTGTATCAACTTTAATGGTATAGGGCTCTGACATCACGACACGAGTAATGGGAACACGATCTTTTCTTTTCACCTCATTGGTTTTGTGCACCGGGAAAGGACCACTATGATTTTGCGCTTCCTCTATAATTTTCTTTTCATCTTCATTTTTTTGTTCCCATTTATGAAAATCCTGAACAAAGGATGAATCTTGTAATAAATCAACAAAAGCAAATTTTGTAAAGGTTGTATCTATCTTCTGCACAGTGGTCGCTTTCTTTTTTCTGTAACGAGTAGTTGAAACAACAGTATCGGGAATAGCAGGCTGTTGTGCTTGTTCAAGTCTGAGTTGTGCAAGAGACTTAGAGTAAAAAAATGATTGTTTAACGTTATTCTCTGAAATCAGTTGATGAAACAAGTCATCGCAAATGCTCTGTATATATTCATCACCGGGGAACTGATTATTAAGACGCCAAACATAATTCAGTGCAATAATATTTAGATCGCGACTATTTAATTTTCCCACCATGAAGTTCACCTGAGCCATTTCGCCATCAACATTTCGGTAGCTTTCCATGATGTCAGACGTTTCCCCTTTTGATTTGTATGCTGAGATTCCGTATAGACTAGCCGCAATACATTTTTTTACAAACAGGTTATTAGGAAATTCCTGCAGCAGACTGGCTCCACAATACAATGCTTCGATGAGTTGATGATCGATGATTAATTGGCGTAAAACTTCAAAGCGGGCCATGGCAACTACATCATTAAATTCATACTGACTATGAATGAATTTTTGCGTACCAAATTCAGGAATACTATCAATCAGAGCCCGTATCACTTCCTTTCTTTTCCTTACATTCGGATGCGTACTCATTGAATCTGCTTCATTTTCATCAACCTTTAGTTTGTCCACATCATCGACTAAATAATAATCGGGTAAGATCATATTTTTAGTTTCAAAAAGGGATAAATTGAAAGGTTCGTTTGTAAAGGGATAGGCCGAATAAAGCAGCACATCAAATACACCTTCTACTTCATTAACATCATAAGGAGAATTCGCAAAATATTTTGCCAGCCCATCATGATCAGCGATTGTTTCAATTTCCTTTGAGCGGTAATTCACACGCATCAGCTTCTCTGAAACCGACAAATCCTGATATTCGGTGTTTTTATTCCTTCGACTATAGGCCTTTTCCTCTTCAAGAAAGATGGTAATATTATGTTGCTTGACATAATGAACAATCTCATGCGAAAGGATATAGGCCAATTGAGCCTCATTCTTAATGCGCGCGATAAGACCAATATTGATAAAAATAATACCAGCGTCAGATGCATATGCATTTGCTGCCACCGATTTTGTGACATAGAATCGCAATTGTTTACGTAATTCAGGTTGTGTTGCCAACAAGGTATCTGCGACCTTGTTTACATATGCACCGATTGGATCGCCAAAGACCACGTCGCCACCGGTCAGCAGTTCATTCATGTAGTAATCAGAACGCACTTTGAATTTCTCACTTCCCTGAGAATTTTTCCTTGATTTTACCAAAATTTTACCCTCAGTGGTCGTTGGATCGGAGACGCGAAAACTATTTAGAAAATCCTCAGGTATTTGCCCGTACGACTGCAAAGAGCGAAAATTATCAATTGCCGGAGATTGTCCGGATACTCTCATCCAGAATGAACTTGTCAGAAAAAACACAAAAATCAAAAACGATATTTTTCTCATAGCAATGATATTATGATATGGAAGAATTATTCATATATTAGTCAGCTAAAATATAAATAATTTGACTTCATTAAAACAATTAAGAAAAAAAGATTCGGATTAAGGATTACGATCGAAAGACCTGCGTTCTCCAAGGTAATGGTAATCCTTATTTTCAATAGCTTTCACAACTTTGCAGCGGTCCTTATACATCGATTTATGGTGAAAGTTGAAATCCATTACAACCGCATTAAAAACCAAACCTGAAAAAAGAAAAATTATCAACAATACTTTTGTCCATTTGAACCTGAGTAAGCGCTCCCAAGAGTACATCGAAAACACCATTATCAATGGAAATAACAAATAAAATGTATGTGATGATGGACCTTTTACTGAAAACAGAAAGCTTAACCATGTGAATAAAAAAGTCACAGCAACAATTATTCTAAGAACTTTCAAATGAGGATTTGCCTTTTTTAATAGCGAGGCCACTACCATCCACAGTGGTTGAATAAACCCAACTATGGCCGCAAAAACAATAAATGGCGAAAACCAAATATATTGTTTAAGAAATTCTATTCGCTCGTGAGTATTTGCACCAAGAAATCGCGCAGATTCAAAACTCGCCAATGATAAAAGTCGCGTGAGCACTGTAAAAAACTGACCAAGGTTTTTCCAATTTAATACCATATTATTGCTCGCCTGCGAAAATGCCCCAGCCCAACCCAATTCAACAACCACAGGCAACAATGCCAAAGCAGGAATCAAGGCTCCTGCGAAAAACCATAGAAAAACAAAAACTGTATTTTTAAATCCTGTTTGCAACGAAACCACCAATGCGTAGAGCAAAAATGGAATCAACAGCACCCAACTTAAGTGTATTTGAAAGATCCAAAGCAAGGCAAATCCCATCAGAAAAAAAGAAAGTCGCGGTTTCAAATAGCCAATGCTCAAACGAGGTAAACTTTCCATGAATCCAATGAAAAACAATATAGCTGCAGGAAGAACATATGAAGGGTTCAGCACATGAGTGGAATAATTCATTACCCAGGGACAGGTCAATATCCATAAATAGGTCAGCGATAATGGTAAGGATGGAATGCGCTTCATCACATAATGCGCAAGCAGGCAAAGCGAAGCAGTGCTAAGAAGATTAAGCAGAATATACGGTGCTTCTGGCGCTGGCCAGAGATAGAAAGGCAAGCCCACTAATAAACCCTGAAGACTACCAGGAATCTGGGTGAGTGTGTAAACGACATCAGGTCCGAAAAGCGGCAAGCTTGCAGTAGAATAAAACTTCAGCCCGATCAGATAAATCTGCATTTCATCTTCGAACCAAAATTCAGAACAAAGACCATATGCAAGACGGAAAAAGAAAATCAAGGTGATGGCGATCCACCCTGCCCTTCCCTTAAACAGATGATCGATCTTTTCAAACATAGGCTAATTGCGCTTACGGTGAATCAGCACTTCTGTTGCACCTATACCATATTTGGCAATGGATGCATCGTAATATTCAACACAATCGTAGGCATCCAGAATTTTCTTCACCTCAATTTTTAGCACTCCTGCACCCACTCCATGTATAAAAACAACTTTCTCGTATGCCGCAGCAATCGCGCTCTCCAGAGTGCGTTTTAAATAATCCAACTGTATATTCATAATCTTTACAGGTTCAAGACCAGTGACTGTTTCGACTAATGCCTGAATGTGAAGATCAACTTCAGCAAACCCTGCTTCAACGCGGTGTTTCTCTATTAGCATCAGGTCGGTGGATAATTTCAATGGAACTTTTTTTTGCGCACTTTCATTTTCAGTATTCGGCAAAGTATAAAGTGGAAGGGCAAAAATGCGTCCACCCATAAACCCGGTTTTTATATAACTATCCTCTCTGACCATTTTCCCTGTCTTAATCTTAAATGGAAGGTCCATGGCTTTAGTCAGGTCATCAAAATGTTCGGCATGAAACATAATCTGCACCACGCCATCCATCCACGATTCGAGCGATTGCCGGTCACAGGTATCCATTAGCACAAAAGAACCCGGGCCAATGCTACCGTAATCCATTCCGCGATAAGCACCGGAAACACGTTGAAAGGTGTTGTATAATATATCAAAAGATGTGTGATTAATCAAAATCACGTCAACATATCCAGCAATGAGCAGACGCTGATCGTGAGGTTTTACGGCGAAATAAATACCTTCTGCATGATCACGCGCGATAAATGAGCGTTCATGCTCTGTATTTGCGGATTGCTGCTGAGTTACAGCGACAGGAGGATTATCCTGAACCTTGTAATTCACATCAAACAAGCGATCGCTTGCATCTGCAGGAGCCACTACAATAAGGTCGCTGATCTTAACCGGAAGATCAAAGCCTTCTTCGATAGCAACCTCCACTGTAGCGCTGTCGATAATACGTCGCACTACTCCGCCCCCCATTTCGTTAAGGAACTTTACTTTATCTCCGGGTTGAATTTTCATTCTGCTAAAATTTGCACGAAGGTAGAAAATTCAATGCAGGAATTCAGGAAGTTCCGCAGATTTTTTCGTAACATTGCAGTAGCTAAGCCTTGAAGCATCCAAGGTAATTGAACGATCAAATTTTATCCATGAAAGCAAGAATCATTTTAATCTGCTTATTACTCTCACAATTGGCGGTACAGGCTCAGTTGAGGGATACTGGAACATTCATTGAAATGAAACCAGGATACTATCAGAATTATATTCTAAAAGGCATAGAAACGTTTGAAGATCCCCATATTCCTCAGCCTGCAAGAAAATACTTCGGAGTCGACCTCAGCAAAATAAAACTACCTAATGATATCAGAGAATATACAACGATCTGGCGCCAACCTCCAATTTCACAAGGAAACACTGGTACTTGCTGGAGTTTTGGCAGCACTTCGATGATGGAATCAGAAATCTGGCGAATCACGGGTCGTGCAGTTAAACTCTCCGAAATGTACACTGTTTACTGGGAGTATGTTGAACGCGCCATAGATTTTGTGAACACCAGGGGAGAAACCTATTACGCCGAAGGCTCTGAATCCAATGCTATTCTCAGAATCATGAAAAAGCACGGAGCTATGCCTTATCAAATGTACACTGGATTATTGGCGGGACAAACAGTGCACAATCATGAAAACATGATTGCTGCACTGCAAGCATATCTTGAAACAGTAAAGCAAAATGCCGCATGGAATGAAGACGTTGTTGTAAACAATGTACGCGCTATCCTTGATTCATATATGGGTTGCCCACCCGAGAATTTTGAATATCAGGGAGAACTATACACATCTCAGCGATTTCTACAAGAAGTTTGTCAGATTGATCCTAATAACTATTATAGTTTTATGTCGACTCTTTCGCAGACATACAACCAAAAAGGCGAATTGGTTGAAGCCGACAACTGGTGGCATAACAAAGATTATTATAATGTCAGCATTGAAGACTTTTTGCTTGTAGCAATCAATACAACAATGGCAGGTTATGGACTATGTATGTGTGGTGATGTATCAGAACCCGGTTTTGATAAAAACACACAAACAGGCATCATTCCAAGCTTTGACATTCCTTCAGAATATATTGACGAAAATGCGCGTGAAGTCAGGCTTGTAAATGAATCTACGACTGACGATCATTGCATGCATTTGATTGGTTACAAGGAAATCGACGGCAAGTTTTGGTTTGTGTTAAAAGATAGTGGTGCCGGGGCTTTCGATGGTCAGCAAAAAGGATATCGTTTTGTCAGTGAAGATTACGTTAAGCTAAAAATGATGAATCTCCTTGTGTACAAAGTTGCCGCGCGCGCCACGCTTGACAAGATTATAAAATAAGCACACCTTTTTCGATTTGAGTTTATAGATGAGAACAATAAGCTCATCCCACTTTTTATGTCCCGTACAATTCAACATATCTGTATTTCCGGGCTCATCATTTTAATGCTGATGCTCTTCTCGTGCAAGACGAAATACCTTGAAATGGAAGCGAAATTGGACAAGGCGCGGACAAGGAAAGCCGAGATGGAAAAAGAAAACAGAGCTTTAAAATCAGAATTGGCCAAGCTGAGTGATAGCTTAAGTGTTGTCGAACAGCGTTGCGAAGAGCGTGCATTGCTCTATAATCAGGTCATTACCATGGAAGCATTAAAAAAAGAATTTCTTGAACACAAAGTTCCATACTATTTACAAATGAAACAGCGGCAGCAAAAAAACAATAAATCGAAGAAATAATGAAACGGGCTATTGTCTACATATTATCGATACTATTTCTTTGTTTTCAAAGCTGCTACATCCAGCGGTATAAGGAAATTAAGGAGCAATATGCGACATTTTCGAAGGAGTTGAATAAGGTAAGGAATAAGAATACTGCACTCAAGCAGGCCAGGCAATTAAAAATGGACTCTATTGCTCTGTTTAACAAAAAAGCCGAAAGCATGAGAATCGCAACTATACTCGGTGACAGCATGGTTGAAGCATACACCAAGCAAATTCGGGAGAAACTTGGTCAGGATATTTGGAGTGATTCCATAACTAAGGCCGCACAAACAGCAGCAAAAACAACGTATATGTCGAAAGAAGAAAAAGATGTATTGTACTGGTTAAACCTTGCACGGATGCAACCTGATTTGTATGCAGAATTATACGTCGATCCTTATCAGCAGCTCTATGATAATGCCCAATGGAAATCAGACTCAGATGATGTTTGGGGAATAGATGTTTACACAACATATATCAACACTTGTTATTTATATATGGCTCAACTCGAGCCGTTGATTGCACTCGTTCCTGATTTGGAGAATTATAAATCTGCCGAATGTCACGCAATAGAATCAGGTAAGACAGGCTATGTAGGACACGACCGCACCAATTGCACCGAACATTTTAGTGCGGAATGTTGTGATTATGGCCCAAGCGAAGGATTCGAGGTAATCCATGATTTAATCCTCGACACTGGCGTGCCTAGTCTTGGTCACCGATATGCCTGCCTTGGAAGATACTCCAGTATTGGAATTGCGCAGAAGTCACATCTGACGTACCGTTACAACACAGTGCTAGACTTCGATTAGCAAGCTGATTTTTCGTATTTTTGCGGCCTAAATAACACCATGGGCAAATCCTTATCCTCGAAAGTTATCTTAATTACTGGCGCTACAGGAGGCATTGGAGAAGCTGCTGCAAGAGCATTCCATGCAGCAGGTGCAAGTCTGGCTCTAAGCGGACGTAATCTTACCAAATTGCAAGAATTGGCTGAAGCACTGCCAGGTTCACTTATACTGCCGGCCGATCTCAGTAATACAGAAGAAGCGCAATCGCTGGTAATGAAATGCGCTCAGCATTTTCAGCGACTTGATATCCTAATTAATAATGCTGCGAGTATTATTGTCACACCGGCATTAGCAGAAAATGAGAAAGATCTTCTACACGCATTCCATTCAAATGTTCTCGGACCATTGGCATTGATACGTGAAGCTATTCCCTTGATGAAAGCTAATGATGGTGGTGTAATTATCAATGTAGGATCGCCAGGTTTTATGATTGGCATCCCGTATTATTTACCGTACGTTTGTTCAAAAGCAGCATTTTCGGCACTTACACGCACATTACAAGCAGAAAACACCGAAAACAACATTTCAATCTGCGAATATTTTCCTGCGTATGTAAAGACACCAAACAAGCCAGAATCGAGAGTTGGAGATGTTTCTCAGGATTTAATAATGTCGGATAACAACAATATTTTCACGCGACCACAGCATCCAAAAACGATCGGCAAACAACTTATTAAACTTGCGTTGCATCCAAAGACACTGACTTATTCGTCCTTCTCTGCTCGCATGGGTGCGCATTTGGCTCAGTTCTCAGGGTTTCGCCTGAAACTGGCCAGAGGTATGGCAAGCAATGCCCGAACGAAAATTGGAACTAATCAAATTATCAAATAAAACTCAAACTATGCGAACAGTTATTCCACTAAAAGAGCGAAAGCAGGACTATCTATTTCTGGCATTCTTCTTTGTCAACCTGTTTTTCATCACTTACATTATCGATATTGAACAAATAGTAATTAAGGACACTTCCAATTTCAACTATCCAATTTGGCCACCTGCATTTTTTGTTGACCTGATTCATTGGTGGGGAAAGACTTTCGATCCTGCATTGCTTGCTCGTCCGCCCTGGTGGCAGGCAACCATCTGGCTTGACGCGGTATTCTTCGGACCATTTTACGCTTTTGCGATCTATGCCTTTATTAAAGGTAAAGATTGGATTCGCCTACCTGCCATCATTCAATCGGCTGTATTGTTCACCAATGTCTTTATTATTTTAAGCGAAGAATTATATGGTCCTTATGCAACTCCGGAACCGGGCATGGTGCTGCTGGCCAATGCTGCGTGGCTAATTTTCCCATTCCTGATGTTTTGGCGGATGTGGAAAAGTCCCTATCCGTTTACACGGGAATAACGTTACAAAGCAAAGAATTATCTAAGAATCCCCGTGGTATAAATAATTATAGACCCCGGGGATTTTTTAATTATTTTTTGGATAATGCAATAATTTACATTTCCTCCGTCATTAATAGCATGAAGTCTGAAAATGCGCGTCGTAGTTCTTTGAAATCATTTTTTGAGTGGAACTATCTCAAGCTGAAAAACTATACCCGGAGCCAACTTGGTGGACCAGCCTATGAGATGGAAGCAGAGGATATTCTTCAGGATGTGGCAGTGAGTTTGTTTTCACGTTTTGATTTTGACAACAGCATCAGCAATATTGCCGGATATATTTACAGAGCACTGAAGAACAGAGTCACGGATTATCAGCGAAAGAAAAAGCATGAAATACCGGTTGCAGAATTCACCGATCAAAATGGAAATGATCTGTTCATGCTTATTCCTGATGATGCCCCGATAGATCTTATTCTCGACGGTATGGAAGGTGGCTCAGCTCCCCCCGATCTGGAATATGCACTATCGCTGCTAAGTCCCGAAGAAAGACAATTAATCATCGAAAATGATATCAATGGCCGGACCTTCGCCGACTTATCACAAGAATGGGGAATATCGCAAGGAACGCTGCTTTCGAGAAAACATCGCGCATTGAACAAACTTCATAAAACATTAAAAACAATTAACGATAATACTATTAATTAGGAGGAATTAAAATGGAAACGACATGTTATGGTAAAAAACGTCATCCTTTTGTAAACTTTTTGAGATATCTTGGAATGGGTCTCGCTGGTGTAGCTGCAGTTGCAGGCTTCGGGTTTTTATTTGGATATTTTGTAATGCTGCTCTGGAACTGGCTGATGCCCGCAATTTTCGGGCTTGGATTAATAAGCTTCTGGCAATCTGTTGGCTTGGTTGTGCTTGGACGTATTCTCTTTGGAGGATTTCCACGGCCGGGACATCGCCCCCATGATAAACCTTGGAAACATCATAAAAAATGCGGACCACAGCGCGACGATTTGAAAAAGTGGAGGTATTACGGTCAGTATTGGAAAGAAGAAGGTGAAGCAAGTTTTCAGGATTATGTAAACAAAAAAGAAAGCACAACTCCGGAAACACCTAACGCATAATATCATTAAAACAAAAAACTTAAAAATGCTGCCTGATTTGGGCAGCATTTTTTTTGCACGTACGGCATCCTCACCTTCAACTTTGTATCGTCGAAAAAAATGTACCTTTGTACATTATTATGGCCATACTACCGAAATCACCTGATAAAAAATATTTGCTTTTCATCATAAATCCCAGACAGAAGTTTGTGAATTATTACGCACAGACTGAGCTGAGTAAAATGATGGGCGTAAAGAAGTTTATGATTCCACTGGCAATTCCGATGGTTGCCGCCCTGGTTCCAGAAATGTTCGACGTCAGAATTATCGATGAAGAGATTGATCCGATTATCGATGATGTATTACCTGATATAGTAGGAATATCAACCCTTGCAAGTACCGCAGGACGAAGTTACGAATTGGCTGAAAAATATAAAAGCCTTGGCATCCCAGTTATTATTGGTGGACCCTATGTTTCCTTTAACCATGAGGAAGCACTGACCCATTGCACATCAATCGTAGTTGGCGAAGCAGAAGAATTATGGCAGGAATGTCTGAACGATTTTGATGAGGGTAAACTCAAAAACAAATATCAACGCAGTGGGTTTTGTGCCTTTAAAAAATCACCTGTTCCACGTTGGGATTTGGTTCCTAAGAACTATTACTTTCAGGTTGGGGTGCAGGTTTCACGCGGTTGTCCTTATGAATGTGAGTTCTGCCTTGTTACCGAACTTTTTGGTCACGAAATGAGGTATCGTGAAATCGACAATGTTGTTGAAGAATTAAAAGCATTACCGGTACATAAGGTTTTATTTGTTGATGACAATCTCACCGTAAATAAAAAATATGCACGTGAGTTCATGCAGCGCATCAAACCATTAAACCTATCGTGGGGATGCATGGCAAGCATCGAAATTGCCAATGACACTGAACTTCTTAGAGAAATGAAGGCCGCAGGATGTTTCAATATTCTCATCGGTTTTGAATCGCTGAATGCTGACAGTCTCGACGAGACGCATAAAAAACACAATCGTGCTGCTGAAATATTCGAAGAATCTATAGAAAAGATACATAAAGAAGGTATACATATTACTGCTTCTTTCATGATTGGTTTTGATAGTGATACGCCTGAAGAATTTGAACGTATCTATCAATTTACCCAGAAAACGGGGCTTTCGTATCTTAACTTCAACATTCTTGGGGCTGTGCCGGGTTCTATGTTACATGCCCGGTTGCAATCGGAAGGACGATTATTTCCGATTGAGCCGGAATTAATCAGTGGATTGTTCCCAACAATGCATTACTACAACATGGGACAGCTGGAGTTGTTCGATCATTATCTGAACACGCTGAAACGCATGTATTCCTATCGTTCGCTTTACGAAAAAGCGAAGGTTCTTTTTGAAAAAGGATATTTCAACGAAATATTCCACGACGGCAATCCCTCTGCGGGTTTCAAGGCACGTATAACGTTTTATTTACTCAGACAATGGTGGTTCACGACGGACTGGTATAAGCGTAAAATGTTTGGATATCTGTTCATGCAGATTATCAGAAAGCAGACTGCCATTGATAATGCATCCGCTTTTGTACTCGCGATGATGGGCTATCATAATCACATTGGCAAGCTGCATCGGGATGCAGAAACATACAGAGCTATTGTACGTGCACAGGATAAAGGTGCATGGAAAGATATGGTTAAACAATCATCTTAATGAACTAGTGTAAATCATTCAAATGATTTACGCAGCGATTTCAGATTAATCGTTTTGTAATTTCCTTCAATAAATTTATTGATTTTCGTAAGCCCCTCGCCTGCCCCGCATTCATAAACGGTTGTGACGCCTGACTGAAGGAATCCCTGTATTGTTTCGAACCAACGGAATGGGTGGGACAGATTATCCACTAATTCGTTGCGAATCTCTTCGATGGTGGTGAGATTCTTTTGTGTTAATGATGAAACAAGTGTCAATTCCGGTGAATGGAAGTCGATAGTTTCAAGAAAACCAGCAAATATTTCGGATGCTCCCTGGAGATATGGCGAATGATAAGGAATACTCACGTCCATCAAACGAGTCATAAGAGCACCTTCCTCTTTAGCCTCATGAAGAATGGACTCGATTTCTTCCAAAGGACCAGAATAAACAAAAGTATGTCGGTTATTTGAATTTATAATATGAGTTGATGGCGCCACTTTTTCGAGAATACATTTCACATCATTAATTTCAAGTCCGCCAGTAATGCCCATTGCAAATTTGCGATCAGGTAGATTGCTCTTCATAAAAAAGAAGGCCGTCTGAATAATTTCCAAGCCGTCGATAAAACTGATACTCTGGGCATGATACAAGGCGGCATAGATGCCCATACTATAGGCAGCAACATAATCGCCTTGTATTGAACGGCTTTTGAGCGCATCGGACACAGCACAACTATAAATATAGGTTATATACTGTATCATAAGTTCATCTTTAACGAATGAGCGCTCCTTTACGTCGAAGTCGAGAATTTCCTTTCCGCAAATGTGTGAAGCAACTTCAAGGTAAGGATTAATCGCCACCCCAAGGCTTCTCAATTCCTCAGTTTCAGTACCAATGAACTCGGTGACGAATGCGGGAAAGATTACGGCTGTCTTTGACATTATATATTATTTTGATAAAACTACGTTACAGTTTGCTACAATGTGATCACATTGTAATAGGCAATGAATTTCTTTTGCACCCATACTATTGAACAAAGACAATGCATTGCCGGATAGCAATAGTTTATATTCGTTAATACTCGTGCTTGCTTCGAACAATAACTCAATCTCTTTCCAATCGGCTGCCCCATGCATCCAGCTTTTTCCCAATGCTTTATACATGGCTTCTTTGGCGCAAAAGCACAAGGTATAGCAATCCGAAGGAAACTGATATCTCTGATTTCTCAATCGCTCCTCCTGAGTAAAAAGATCATTCAGGATTCCATCCCAAAGGGGCAGATTATCTAGATATTTGCTGAAGCGCCGGACCTCTTCAAGGTCATAACCTATGCTGATAATTTCCGGCAATGATGTGGTATTAGTCGATATCAATGATGCTGTTCTCATGCTGAATAATCAACATGGTCATATCGATGAGTTGTCCGATGGTTTCAACGGGATGTTTAACCACATATTTACCGATTGTTTTTAAATCGATATTTAGACTATATTTTTTCTTGAAAATCTCAATTAATTCCAGATACATCAACGAATCGCCGTCGATATCACGGATGATATTCGTATCTTCATTCACCGCAGAGGAATCTACTTCACATTCCTGGACAAAAAAGTCAAGTACGGTTTCGCGTACTTCCGGGCGTGTATTTTCTGTGATCTGTGCCATGTTGATACTGCTTTTAGTTTGGGTGCCGTCAATGCTTTTGCTACCCTGAGTTAATTTTTCAGGGTGCAAAAATAAAGAAATTTTCTGAAAATGGACAGAAATGCATAAATGCCTTTAGCTGCGGTACTTTCTGACAGCGATCACAGCATTATGCCCACCGAAAGCGAAGGAATTAGATAATGCTCGTTCGAAATCCGCGCTGCGAGCCTTATTCGGGACATAATCAAGGTCGAGTTCCGGATCCGGTTCATCAAGATTGATGGTTGGCGGGATAATGCCCATATTCATTCCCATCACGGTGATGATCATCTCGATGGCACCAGCAGCACCAATAGTGTGACCGATCATTGATTTTGATGAGGATACTGGAATTTTATACGCTTGATCACCAAAAACCTTTTTGATGGCCATGGTTTCATACTTGTCGTTCAAGGTGGTCGAGGTGCCGTGGGCATTAATATATTGTACGTCAGAAGGGCTCCAACCGGCATTTTTAAGGGCAAGAGTTAAGGTGCGTGCGATTCCTTCGCCATCTTTTTCAGGGGCCATAATATTGTAACCTTCACTGGTAAGGGCATACCCGGCTATTTCAGCATAAATTTTGGCATTTCTATTTTTCGCTGATTGTTCAGACTCCAGAACGATTACACCAGCGCCTTCACCTGGGACAAAACCATCACGATTTTTGGAGAACGGCCGGCTCGCTTTCTGAGGATTCTCGTTATCAGTACAGAGTGCATAAAGTTCGTTAAATCCTTCTATTTCCTCTTTATTAACAATAGAATCGGCACCACCAACGATAACGATATCTGCCTTGCCACTCTGTATCATATCGAAACCTAAACCCAGCGCATAGGCCGATGAGGCGCATGCAGAAGCAAGGGTATAATTTGGTCCGGTTAATTTGTACTCCATGGATATCCAGGCCGACATCGCATTACTCATGCTTTTCAACACTCTGTTTTGAGCGGTAGTTCCTTTCTCTGAAGATGTATTGCCTGTGCTCACCACACCAAGAATCACAGCACAACGGTCACGATCCATGCCCGAAAAATCAATACAAGCGTGAGTAACCGCCTGCTTAGCGGCCACATAACACATACGGGTAACCCGTGTCATGAGGTCTGAAGTACGTTTACGAACAAATGTCAGCGCATATTCATTAAAAGAATCCGGAACCTGAGCAGCAATTTTCGTCTGATTTTCGGATGCATCGAACAGGGTAATAGGTCCAACGCCTGATTTACCTTCTGCGATATTTTTCCAGCAGCTTTCCAGATCAAGGCCGAGCGAAGTTATCATGCTCATGCCGGTTACCAGTACTTTATTGGGGGACGTTCCTTCGGTCATACATTCCATTTTAAAGGACTGCAAAGTTAGTCCAAAAATCCTTTGGTTTTTGATTTCCCGATAAGACCCAGATTTTCACTCCAGTACTCATCAAGGGCTCGATCTAACTCCTCAGGATTTATTATTTCCTTTGCAATAATTGTTGCCAGCGATGAATATATACAGTCTTCGATCATTAACTGAATTCGATGCTGAGTTTCCAAACTTAATGAACACTCATTCAAATCTATATTGAGCGGATATTTATAAAAACCTTCACCACTTTTCACACCCAGACAATTACTTGCAAGCTTCACTTTAAATGCATTTAGAAGTTCAGTGCAGTCAATCCTTTTGTCCTGATAAACAGAATAATTAGTCACTGAAGCAAACATAATATCCAGACCAACGTGATCAAAAAACTCAAATATTCCAATAGGAAATATCTTATTGCGAATAATTGCATCAATATCTTTCGCAGCAATTTGTTCATTAATATGAAGATTCATTGCCTTCGCCTGAGCCTTAAGCAGCAAGCGATTCAGAAGAAAATGCTCAGGTTCGGGAAGAATAAGATAATTACGCTCGATTTCGCTGAGGAAAGTGAGCAAACGATTTACTGTGGCTGTTGAAGTATGATTTGTAACATTCACTTCAACAATATTCTTAAGCATTAAAGGAAAAAAGAAATGCAATCCGCAGCAAAAGGCTTTACGATCAGGAATTATAAATAATTCTGACAAAGGAATGGATGAGGTATTGCTAATGAACAGTGCTTCAGGTTTTGCAAGTTGATCCAGTTTATCAAACAATTCCCACTTTGCACTAGCATCTTCCCATATTGCTTCAATATACATATCAGTTTCTTTAGCTGCACCATAATCTGCAGTAATGGTGATACGAGAAATCAATTGGTCGTACCCAGTCTGATCGATGATTCCGGCTTTAAGCTGGCGATTGGCTCTCTTGTGGAATGCGATGCTCATCTTTGCTGCCTCGGCATCATTGAGACAAAGCCAGACCATTTCAAACCCGTATGGGAGAAGATAATTAAAGATATCCGTTCCCATTTTACCACTACCGGCAATCAGTACTTTCATTGAAACAGTTTTTGCAAAATTAGGAATATTTTAAGGATGAGTTGTTTTTGATAAAGAGTTCTTATGAAAATTCAGTGGCAAATCATAAAGCTCCGGATGCAAGGCCTCCGAATTGTTGGACACTACTTTATCAGCTTGGTTAATAGTTGATGACATCCTATGGGTGAAGGTTGCCTTATCAATGTTGTCTTAAGAAAAAGCTTACGTGCGGGCTTTATTAGCTCACGGCTGTATGAATAACGCAAGTAATCGGGATTCAGATCAAAGGGACCCAGACGAATACGATCGAGAGCATCAGCGTCTTTAAGAAGAGCCGTTACATTATAATGTGGATGGTCTTTTTCAATTTCATTCGGCAAGCTATGCTGAAACACCGCAGTGTATACAGCCTCTATCATTTCTTCACTAAGTCCCTGCTCAATAAAAAACGGTTTATACAAGGGTAGCTTATTCTCTGCAGCCTGTTGACCGTGCAGATGACATACGCCATCATGTAAACGAGCAAGATCATGAATGTATGCCGCACACCAGGCTGCATTTCGCTCTTCATCAGTGGCAACGTTTTCCCCCAGCACCCACGACAAGGCCATTACACGACAGGTATGCCCCACACCGTGTAAATAGCTGCGGTGGTCAAACATATTGGTCGTTACTTTAAATTGCTCTGGCTTCATTGCATATTTTTCACAAAGTTACACTTCATTAAAATTCGGTTGACATATTAAGTAAAAAGAAGTATCTTTGTGTTGAAACTTGTGAAAACACTTTATCAAATGAAAAAGATCATTGTGTTGCTGGCCATACTACTTCCTGTATTTGGGATGGCACAGAGTAGTGTTAAAGTTGACGTGTATTACTTCCACATCACCAATCGCTGTAGCACCTGCATTGCGATTGAAGCGCAGATCAGAAAAACCATCGATACTCATTTTTCTGCACAAATTAAAGATGGCTCGCTGGTGCTCCATGTGTTGAATTGCGAATTACCTGAAAACAAGACTATTGCTGAAAAGTACCTTGCATACGGCTCCACATTAGCGATTACGCGTACGGCAAATGGAAAAGAATCAACTGAAGATATTACTGGCTGGGCATTTCAAAAGATCCATTCCACTGATACCTTTGATTCGGAGTTGAAAGCAAAAATCGAAGCAGCACTAAGACCTTAATTTTTTTTTAACATTGACCTATTGATAATTCTTAATATCTTTGTTTCGTATTTTTACGAAATACGAAACAATAACAAATATTGATATCTTTTTTATGAAAGTACTAATTCTATGTACGGGAAATACTTGCAGGAGTCAGATGGCTGAAGGAATATTGAGAGCCCTTGACCCTTCTATTGATGTAAAATCAGCAGGCACGAAAGCGGAGAGCAGAACCAATCCCTACGCTATAGAAGTCATGCAGGAAATTGGCATCGACATTAGTCACCAGCAGCCAAAATCGGTCAATCTCTTTGTAAAAGATGCCTTTGATTTTGTAATAACAGTGTGTGATGGAGCAAAAGAAATATGCCCAGTATTTACTGGTAATGTGAAACACCGACTTCACATTGGCTTCCCGGATCCTGCGAATGCCAAAGGCAGTCGGGATGAAATACTACCCGTTTACCGAAGCGTTAGAGATTCAATTAAACAAGCATTCGATGACTTTTATAAAGAACACATAATGACCTCAATCAACTAACAATTTTTTTATGGATATTAAAAAGAATGTCAGAGAGAAATATGGTGAAATAGCCCGTAATGCTGATAAAAAGAAAGCGTGTGGATGCAGCTGTGGTTGTAGTGATGACAGCATAGTTGGTGCAGAATATAGCATGATGAATGAGAGTTACGATCATCTGAATGGTTATGAAGAAGACGCCGATTTAAAACTTGGTTGTGGCATGCCCACTGAGTTTGCGGCCATCTCTAAGGGAGACACTGTAGTTGACCTGGGCTCAGGAGCAGGTAACGATTGTTTTGTAGCACGTGCCATTGCTGGGGAAAGCGGTCAGGTGATTGGGCTTGATTTCACACCGGAAATGATTGTCAAAGCCAATCAAAATCGAGAAAAACTTGGATATAATAATGTGCAATTTATCCTGGGTGATATTGAGCAAATGCCAATAGATACTGAGACAGCGGAGGTTGTTGTGAGTAACTGCGTATTAAATCTCGTACCTGACAAAGCAAAAGCATTTGCTGAAATATTCAGAATTCTCAAGAAAAGCGGGCATTTCTGTGTATCTGACATTGTATTAAAAGGAAACTTGCCGGAAAAAATGAAAGAGGACGTTGTGATGTATGCGGGATGTGTAGCAGGCGCAGTGCAACGTGAGGAATATTTAGAGATTATTCGTAAAGCAGGATTTGAAAACATTCAAATAAAAAAAGAGCGCATCATTGAAATTCCTGATGACTTATTAAAAAAACACATCAGCGAGCAGGATTACAATGAGCTAAAATCAAATAATACAGGCATCTATAGCATAACTGTATACGCAGAGAAACCGGGCATTGTCAGCATGAACAATTATAATTATGCTGATGAACAGTATTAGTTTTTAGATTAACATATGTTAAATTGTCGATGATTGTACTAAAAAGCGGAAAAATAGTTTGAAATCTTGTTTTAGTTCAGTACTTTAGTGCGGATTTTTCGAACTAAAGCTGCCCCCATGAAAAAGAAGTACTTTTTTCTGCTTCCGCTGTTACTGTTATTAACCTTACGAACATCTGCTCAAATCACGGTTTCTGGAGGTCAAACGGCAACCCAACTAGCCAACATTCTTGCAGGTTCCAACCTTGTGGTTTCTGGCGCTACTATTACGGGTGACACGAGTGCAGTAGGCAGATTTAATGCTACCGGGTACAATTTGGGGATGAATACGGGAGTAATCCTATCCACTGGAAAGGCCAAAACTGCGCGGGGTCCAAACACAGCAGCCAATACCTCTGACATTTTAGGAACAGCCGGAACAGCCCAAATGACAGCCCTTGCGGGAACAGCCACGCATGATGCTATTACACTTCAGTTTAACTTCACTGTTCAATCGGAATTTATTCAATTCGATTACATCTTTGCTTCAGAAGAGTATCCTGAATTCGCGCCTCCTATTAGTAGCACGTATAATGATGTTTTCGCATTTTTCATTTCAGGGCCAGGAATTGTGGGTGAAGAAAACATTGCACTTGTTCCCGGAACAACCAATGCTGTTGCCATCAACAATATTAATGTTCAAACGAACAGTCAGTATTATATTGATAATCTCGGTGGACAGGCTACTTCATTTGATGCCTATACTACAGTTTTAACTGCACGCAAAGACGGATTGACACCTTGCCAGACTTACACGCTTAAGCTCGTCATTGCTGATGCCGGCGATAGTAAATATAATTCGGCGGTATTTCTCGAGGAGAACAGTTTAATACAGGGAACAGTTGACGTTACCACCAACACCGTGAATGCCGACAATATCGCCCTTGAGGGCTGCATACCTGCAAGCTTTACTTTTACATTGGATCAGCCATCATTGGTGGATAAGACAATCAATTTCCAAATTGCAGGTACTGCAACAAATGGTGTTGATTATTCACAGATTGCGAATACTCTTACCATTCCCGCAGGACAGACCCAAGCCCAGGTATACATCAACGCTATTTCTGATGGGTTTGCCGAAGGACAGGAAAGTATTTACCTCATATACAAACCAGAAGTATGTGCTGGATTTGACACTGCCAAGTTATACATCAACGATGCCCAGCCCATTACATATTCACTCACACCCACCGATCTTTCCTGTTTTGATAATCATTCCGGTCAGATTTTAGTGAATGCCAGCGGAGGATTTCCACCCTACCATTTTGAGGTAACTGATACTTTAGGAATTGTAAATACTTATACAGCAAATCCAATAACAGGGCTTGATGCCGGAACATATTCGCTGATGGTATACGATGCTTACGGCTGTAAAGCAAAAGCAATTGTAATTGGCGGCTTGTTCAATGCAGGGACAACCTTTTTACCTGACGGAAGCGGTGCTGTTTATACATCAACACTAAACATCAGCGGATTTAGTCCGGGAACCACCCTCAGCAGTTTGAATATGTTGCAGAACATCTGTCTGAATATGGAGCATTCATATATGGGTGATCTTGAACTACGCCTTATTGCTCCGGGGGGGCAAAACCTGCTGTTGAAAAGCCCATATGCGGGAGGATCCACCGACCTCGGCGAACCAATTGCAACAGGACCTGTGGATGGATCGGCCAGTTCTACACTGGTTGACCCGGGAGTTGGCTATGATTATTGCTTCAACCAATCGCCAATGTATGGAACCATGGCATCTGAAGCCAATATCCATTATAGAAATTACACCGACCTTCAGGGTCATAACTACTCAGATTATTATTTACCGGCAGGATCCTATGTCCCCGAAGGCAGCCTGAACACATTGATTGGCACTCCAATTAATGGTAACTGGACAGTACAAGTGACTGACCATATGCATCTTGATAATGGTTATATATTTAATTGGAGTATAAGTTTTATTGGTGACCTCCCCGACTCCATCGTTACGATACACCAACCTGCACCGGTTACGATGAATCACTTCATTACAAATGCAACGTGTGGCAGTAGTAACGGAGGCATCAACATCTCTGTCATAGGTGATTTCCCGCCTTTTAGTTATTTGTGGTCCAATAGTGCTATTACTGAGGATATCATCGGCATTGCTGCGGGCTCCTACACTGTGACTGTGACTGATTCGAATCATTGTGAAAGTAATGCTTCATTTTCGGTGAGTAACAGCGGAACCTTATCCATGAGTGCGAATGTAACGCCAGTGGCTTGCAATGGTAACAGCACAGGTGCAATCAACATCAGCCCATCGGGTGGGGCATTACCCTATACATTCCATTGGAGCAACGCATCAACTTCTGAAGATATCAGCGGATTGGCTGCGGGTAGTTACAGTGTTACCGTGACCGATCAAAATGCATGTCAGATGGTACGTATCTTCGATGTCACTAGTAATCCACCAATACAGATCATTCAACAATCGCTGCAAAACGAACAGTGTGGTACCGATAACGGGAGTATCAGCATTACAGCCAGTGGCGGCTCAGGTTCATTTGGATATTTGTGGAGTAACGGTATTCACAATTCAATTACTGACAATCTGATGGCTGGTAATTATACTGTGACCGTAACAGATGCAAATTCCTGTACAGCTACCCAAAGTTTCAATATTGTAAATGATGTTTCAAATTGTACGGCATTTTGTTATTTGGATGTGGTTGCCAACTCAGTGACTGATGAAATGTGTGGTACGGGTAACGGTGCTATTGATATCAGTGTTACAAATGCCACTCCCCCCTATAATCTCGTGTGGTCAACAGGAAGCACAAATGAAGATTTAAGCGGATTACATCAGGGAACCTACACGGTAACAGTTACCGATGCTAATCAATGTCAGAAAATTCGCTCATTCACTATTGGAAATAATACAGGAAACCTCAGCATTTCATCATATAATGTAAATAATGAGACCTGCGGAACAGGAAATGGGTCGATTGATATAACGGTAAGTGGGGGCACACTGCCATACACTTACAATTGGAGTAATGCTCAACACACTCAGGACATCACCGACCTTACTGCCTTTCAGTATACCGTGACAATTACAGATGCTAATCAATGTAAGCTTATTCAAGGATACACTGTGATTAACAACCCGGGAAATCTTCATGTTTCGGGTATAGTAAATGATGAGATTTGCAGTGCAGATAATGGTTCTGTCGTTCAAACAGTGAGTGGCGGCTTTGGTACAATAAATTATCTTTGGTCAAATAATTCAACGCTTCAAAGTCTACAGAATATTCCAGCAGGCATCTACACATGTTACATCACCGATCAGGGAGGCTGCAATGTGGCGATGCAATACAACGTTCAAAATCTTCCCGGAAACCTTGCTATCACCGGAACTCAGATTACCAATGAAATTTGCGGAAATGGTCAGGGCATCATACAACTCACTGTTTCCGGAAGTAATCCAATATACCATTGGAATACTGGAGGAAGTACTTCAGGTCTTACGGCTCTGCACGATGGCACTTATTCATGCACCATTACAAACCAGTCGGGTTGCATGATTACCTCAGGTCCTTTGTATGTTTTTGATGCTGCGGGTACATTAAATGTTACGACAGATCACAACAATGATGAAATCTGTGGCAATGGACAGGGAAATATTAGCGTCAATGTTACGGGTGGACATCTCCCCTACACTTATCTTTGGTCAACCGGAAGTACGAGCCAAAATATTTACAA
The DNA here is from genome assembly GCA_963678485.1 of Bacteroidales bacterium. Taxonomy (GTDB): domain Bacteria; phylum Bacteroidota; class Bacteroidia; order Bacteroidales; family CAIWKO01; genus CALGYY01. Next base: position 4,247,994 of record OY782882.1, on the reverse strand, counting down.
TTTACATCATGGTGTCTATCACCTTACTGTGACGGATTCCAATGGATGTACCTATCCTTACAGTGCAGAAATTTACAATCAGCCCGGCACGCTCTCTATTCAAAATGCTGTGGTTACCAACGAAAGCTGCGGTCATGGAAATGGTTCGATAAACCTTATGGTTACAGGAAGCACTGCACCATATACCTATCTATGGAGCAATGGCGCTAGCATACAAGACCCAATAAATCTGCATTCAGGAAACTATGAAGTGACCGTAACTTCAGCACAGGGATGTACAGCTACGTGGACATCGGTAGTAAACAATAACGACAATAACATTAGCCTAAGCTGGCAGGTTACGAATGAAATATGCAGCAGTGCAAATGGAGCCATTAATTTAAATGTCAGTGGCGGCGCTTCACCATATACTTATATCTGGTCTGATGGCCCCACTGTACAGGACAGAAGCCTTCTTTCAGCCGGCAGCTATGTTTGTACAGTTACTGACAATACATCCTGCCATAGTATTACCGACACCATAATCGTCAACAATAATGCGGCAAGTATGCTGGCGAGCACTACAAAGACAGACGAGATTTGTGGTAATGATCAGGGAAGTATTAATCTTACGGTTAGCGGAGGCACCCTTCCGTTGAGCTATCATTGGAGCAATGCCGCATCAACAGAGGATATCACAGGCTTATCTGCAGGCACCTATTCATATACAGTAACAGATGCTAATGATTGCGTAGTTCACGGAAGTGTTCAAATTGCAAATCTTGCCGGCACATTGCATGTAAATGCTGCTATTACTGATGAACATTGCAATAATAATCTTGGAGCCATCAACCTAACGGTGACAGGTGGTACAGCACCTATAGGATTCTTGTGGGGTGGTTCTCAAACGACAGAAGACCTCAGCAATTTGAATTCAGGAAACTACATTTGCACCATCACCGACATTAATGGATGCTCAATAAATACCGGAACGCTGACGGTTGCTGACAATCCGGGAACGTTGGAAGTGGTTTCGATGGCAGTGATTAATGAAGTATGCGATAACAATCATGGTCAAATAGATCTGACTGTAAGTGGAGGTGCAACGCCTTATACCTATCATTGGAGCAATGCAGCAACAACACAGGACATCATTAATCTCACTTCAGGAACCTATCTGGTAACAGTATCAGACAATGCGGGATGCTCGGTGCTGGGACAAACCATTGTTTCCAATATTCACGGATCGTTTAGCATTTCAAATTATTCAATTACTGATGAACACTGCAGTAATACTCAGGGTACCATCGATATTCAAGTTCAGGGCGGCACCACTCCTTACACTTATGCGTGGAGCAATGGCAGTACTGTTCAGGATTTATCAAATATTTCAGCAGGAAATTATACTGTTTACATCGCCGATAATTCAGGATGCACAACCAACGGAAGCTATGTGGTTAACAACAGCGGATCATCCTTCCACATCACACAAGGTATTACCACTGATGAAGTCTGTGGTTCCGGAGCAGGCGCAATCAACATTTCGCATAGCGGCGGTACAGCACCCTTCATGTATCATTGGAGCAACGGGGCTTCGACTGAGGATCTCATCAATTTAAATGCTGGTGTTTATTCAATCACGATTACTGATGTTTTTGGTTGTACTGCGACAGCAAGTTATACCCTTACGAATAATCCGGGAACCATGATTCTAAGCGGTTCTTCGACAAACGAAAACTGCGGTAATGGTCAAGGTTCGGTTAACATCAATGTTTACGGAGGAGCTGCACCTTACGAATACAATTGGAATAATGGTGCAAGCACAGAAGATATCACAGGACTGCATGGTGGTAGTTATGATGTGACCGTCACCGATGCTTTTGGCTGTGCAGGAAGCTATACCGCTAATGTTATCAATAATACAGGAGGATTCCTCGCTATTATCGATACAATTATTCCTGAAAGTTGCGGCACTGCTAACGGAGCAGTACAGCTTCAGGTGAGTGGAGGAAGCTCACCATATACTTATACCTGGAGTAATGCTGCCACAACAGAGAATATTAGTGGGCTACACGCAGGCACCTACAATGTGGAAGTGACGGATCAAGCGGGATGTTCGTTCTATCTCGAAGCCTTGGTTCCTAATCTGACCGGGAGTTTCGCGTTGAGTTTTACCAATGTACAGGATGAACATTGTGATAATGGAGATGGCTTTATTGATATTGAAGTAACAGGCGGAAGCAGCCCATATACCTACCATTGGAGCAATAGTGCAATCACTCAGGACCTCACCGATTTGTATCAAGGTAATTATACAGTCACCATAACAGACGCCAGCAATTGCCATATAATTCAGAGTTTCCATGTAAATAATGCTAATGCAACCAATATTCAAATCAACGGATCTATAACAGATGCAGCCTGTTCCGGTAATACAGGAAGCATTGATGTTACGGTAACTGGAGGAATGAGTCCAATGCTTTATTCCTGGAATACTGGCAGCACGAATCCGGACATTTACAATTTAGCAGCGGGAAATTATCATCTGATTGTTTCTGATGATGCCGGTTGCAGTAATAATGCATCATTCCTGGTGCAGCAGACCACCAATCCCAATCTTGATTTTGCATACGTTAGTATTTTGAATGATTCCTGCAATATGGGATGGGGATCCATCTATTTCGATGGTGTGGGTGGAAGCGTTTACCAATATTTCGTGAACGGTATTGAAGTCCCTTACCCTTATCTTGACAACTTAACTCAAGGCAATTTTTTATTGAGTGTAGTTGATGAGAACGGTTGCTCTGTAGATACTAATGTGAGTGTTCAAAACTTCAATACATTCTCTGCAAGCCACACTTTCACCAATGAAACCTGCAACCAACACAACGGAAGCATCGATATTACTGCCGTTGGCTCAGGCATCACCTACCAATGGAACACGGGCGCTACCACTCAAGATTTATCGGGATTGAATGATGGCAACTATAGCTGCACCATTAGCGCCGGAGCCTGTTCAGAAATTGTAAATGTTAGCATTGCTGATATTTCCGACTTCACTGTGAATGCTGCTATTGCATCCGATTTCTGTGGCGACAGCACTGGCATCATTAATCAGACTATTACCGGAGGAGGTTTCATGATTTATGAATGGAGTAACGGTGCTTCCGCTGAAGATATAGCAGGAGTGGCGGCCGGGAATTATTCCTGTACGATAACCAATACCACAAGCGGATGCAGCACAGTACAAAATTATTTAGTGCCTTCGGTAACCTCAGGAGTCACGCTGGATAGCTTTGTTGCTGATGACACTTGCGGTATGAGTGTAGGAAACATCATAAATATTATCAGCGGAGGCTCCGGCAGCTATTCGTACCAATGGTCGAATGGACCGACATCATTGAGTTTAACGGGGCTTGCCTCAGGAGTGTATCATTTTACAGTTACTGATCTTACTGACGGGTGTGATTTGCATGCCACCTATACAGTTAATAATCTGGAAACATTTACTGCGTCGGGTGTTGCGAGTAATGCGAGTTGTGCGGGGTGTAATGATGGAAGCATCGACATCACTGTTACAACAGGAGCTGGATTTTTCAATACATATCAGTATAGCTGGAGTAATTCAACCAGCACTCAGGATCAGGCTGCACTTATGCCGGGACATTACTGTGTAACAATTACTGCGAGCACCGGATGTGATACTACATTGTGTTATGATATTAATTACGATATTGGCATTCAAGACATGGGTAACGCCAATGCAACGGTGAGCATTTACCCGAATCCTGCTGCAGACTTTATGTATATTACTCTTGATTTGCCAGAAACGAAAGAAGCCACATTGCTTATTACTTCCATTGAGCATAAGCTCTTGCATATTTCAAGCATACCGGGAAAAGGAACCACGAAAATCAGCACTCAGGGAATTGCTCCCGGAGTTTATCATATAAATATTCAAAGTGAACACTGGAATATTAGTAGAAAACTTGTTATAATGCGATAATCGATTGAAATTACAGAACAAACCTACACCAATGAAAAATTTAAAATGCATCATTTTTACAGCGATGATACTATTGCTGCAGCTCACTTCTGCTCAGGCGCAAGACACTGTAGTAGCGTGGAACTTCCCGCTAAATCCCGATAACAGTATTGCTGATGGGGGAACCGCATCAAACCTGACAAAGAATATTGTAATCAGAGGGGGCACTTCTGCTGTTGATTTCGCAAATACTGGATTCTCAACCAATGCGGCTAATGCTACCACATGGGACAATGGATCTGGAATCAAGTACTGGATGATTAGTTGTGTGACAACAGGCTACACCACACTGAATATTTCTTCAAAACAGCGAAGCAGTAATATCGGTCCACGAGATTTTAAATTGCAATATACAACAGACACATCGGGAACATGGACTGATGTTCCATCTGGGTCTATTTCGGTGTTGAACAACTGGACCAGCGGGTTTGTTAATAATCTTGCGCTGCCTGTAGGTTGTACCAATCAAGCTATCCTATACATCCGCTGGATCATGACCAGTAATTTAAATGTTACCGGCGGAGCAATCACCAGTGGAGGAACTTCAAAAATTGATGATATTTTAATTACAGGAACTTCAAGCTACGCAACTGCTTATGCATCCTTGCCATATCAGATGAATTTTGATGGCGCCTGGATTAATGGGAATGATTCAGTTGATGTTCCATCAGTTAATTGGCTCAATACACCTGCATCGGGCACCAACAGCTGGAGACGCAACGATAATACTTCAGAATGGACAACTAGCACTGGCGCATATACTCCTTCCGGATGTTTAAGCAGCGCCTATTCTGCCCGCTTCCACACCTGGGATGCACCAAACGGAACAAGCGGCAATCTGGATCTGTATCTGAACTGCAGTGCAGCCGGGGCCAAAAGTCTTAGTTTCTACTGCATTAATCCAAGTGGCAGTGATCATGTATCGGTCTATTTCTCAACAAATGGCGGAAGCAGTTATACAAAATTAGATTCGGTGTATGGATCTCCCACCTGGACTAAATACACATTATCGTTGGGAAGTACGACCTCACCGACCTGCATTGTTCGATTCAAAGGAGTTTCCGATTTTGGCAATGATGACTTTGGTCTTGACCTGGTAGAAGTTGGCCCTCCTCCGGGTTTGGATGCAGGTATTGTGTCTATTGTAAGCCCAAATGCGACGGTTGTTTCGGGCAGCTATCCCGTTAAGGTAAATATTCAAAATTTCGGAACAACAACATTAACCGCAGCCCAAATCAACTGGAGTGTGAATGGTGTTGCCCAATCAACCTACACCTGGGGTGGCAGTCTGGCTACTGGAGCTACCGCGGATTCTATAAACTTAGGCACCTACGCATTCACCAGTGGCGTATATTCCATTTCGGCATGGACTTCTGCACCTAATGGTGGAGCAGATGCAGTCATTACAAACGATACCGCCACAAAAATTGTTACTGTGGCATTATACGCAAGCGTTCCTTTTTTAGAAGGTTTTGATGGTGCATGGATCAATAAAAGCGACACTCTAGATGTTCCTTCCCTCTATTGGAATAATAATCCTGCATTTGGAAATAACTCGTGGAGACGTAATGATGAAGGTTACAGTGGAAATTGGGCAGCAACCACTGCAGGGGCTTACAGTCCGAATGGTGCTTTTAGCACTTCGCATTCAGCACGCTTTCACACCTATTATGCTCCAGCAAGTTCTCAGGGGATTTTCGACTTAAACATTAATCTTAGTCCGGCCGGTTCTAAAAACTTATCCTATTATGTGATAAATACTGATGGTACCGATAAGCTACAAGTTTATATCAGCACTGATGGAGGAAGCACATTCACTTTATTAAATACACATGTAATTGTGAGCAGCTGGACCAAATATACAGTAAGCTTGGGCACTACCACGGTATCTAATGGTATTATCCGATTTGTTGCCACTTCCGATTTCGGCAATACGGATTTAGGACTTGATGAAATCAGTGTTTCCCTGACAGGTCATGACGTGAGTATATTAAATGTAATTCAGCCTGTTTCGGGTTGTAATCTTGGAAGCAACGAAACTGTTCAAGTTCAGATTAAAAACCTTGGAACAACGAGTGAATCCAATATTCCCGTTTATTGCAGGGTGAATGGAAGTACAATAAATGGCACATTTGCAGGACCGCTCAGTCCGGGCGCTACAGGGACTTTCACTTTTCCCTCAACAGTAAATTTGTCTGTCCCCGGCGCGCATAATTGCAGTTATTACACTGGCTTGCTCTCTGATGTTGACCATACTAACGATACAGCAAAAAATGTAATATTAAATACTACCGATATTACCAGCTTCCCATTTTATGAAGATTTTGAATCAGGAAACATCTATTTCGGTCTTTCAGATGCAGCCAATTCAGGCGTAGCAATTCAAAATGGCGTCGGCAATGGTGGAACTATCGGTTTGCGTTTGACAGGCGGGCAACAAAGCATCTGGGCAGCTAATTCTGGCACCACCACTACACATGCTCAGGCCTGGAATCAATACATCGACCACCATGCACAAGCTTTCACCTGTAATGTTGATGCCACTGTACTCACAAGTCCTGAGCTTAAATTTGATCTGCGCCAAACGAATTCAAGTGGAGGAAGCCGCTATTCATGGTTTCGGGTGTTGGTGAATGATACGGTGCAATTGACAAGCATCGATACTGTCAGCGATTTTAATCCAGTAACAGCCAGCTCTGATCCATTTAAAACATACACTTTTAACCTTCAGGCATACGCCGGAACCAACTTCAAGCTTACGTTCCAGTCATCGTGTAAATACGATTCTATATCAAGTACTGTGGGTGATAATGCATTTCTTGACAATATTATAATTCGTGAAAAACCCATGGATGACATTTCTGTCACCAGATGGATTAGCCCATTGGGTAATGATTGTGGAATGGGTATGGAATCGGTTACTATTGAATTAGCGAATACCGGAATCAACACACAAACTGTCATCCCCGTCTCCTACTCGATTGATAATGGAAGCACCTGGGAAACTGATACGTTATTCGTCACACTGTTACCAGGGGATACGTTGCAACATACTTTTACGCAAGCAGCTGATTTTTCAATTCCAGGACCTTATCATTGTTTGGCTACAGGAAGCCTTGTTGGTGATGGTGATTTGCTAAATGATACAGTGGTTTATAATCTGGTTTCTAATGCCAATGTTTCGACCTATCCTTATTATCAAAACTTTGAATCAGCAATTACTGGCTGGTTCCCGGGTTCTGCAGATGGATCCAATTGCTTTGAGCTTGGAACTCCAAATAAAACCCAGTTAAATTCAGCACATAGCGGAGTTAATTCATGGGTAACTCTATTATCAGGTGATTATCCACTAAATTCTGATTGCTGGCTGCTTTCACCCTGTCTTGATTTCACCTCACTTGTCGACCCCCAACTTTCTTTGTGGCTGAATATTAATACCGAGGACGGCTGGGATGCCATGGTGATGGAAACATCCGTTAATGATAGTGCTTGGGTGCAATTTGCGGGCAACATGGTTTTTTATAATAACAGTGGTACAAATGGGACAGTTATTCCACCCAAATGGAGTGGAAGCAACGGTGGATGGACAAAATACAAAACGGCATTAACTGGCTTTGCAGGTAAACCGAATGTTCGTATTCGTTTCCACTTTGTTTCGGATTATTCAGTGACGGGCGAAGGTATAGCCATTGACGATATTAATATTTATGATCCATTACCTTTTAACGCTGCCATTAAAGGACTTGTTTCTCCAGTTGATGACTGCGGGCTTACCAGTACAGAGGCCATTAGCGTTAAAGTACAGAGCGCAGGAACCAATAGCATCAGCAATGTGCAGGCAAGTTTCTCGGTGGATGGTGGTGCATGGCATACTGAAAACATCGCTGGTCCAATACCATCAGATAGTACCATTACTTATACCTTTTCAACTACCGGTGATTTTTCAACCAGCGGAACGCATCAGGTCAGGCTGGCTGTAAGTCTTGCTGGAGACCTGGATCAGACCAATGATTCCCTCACTGTTCAAGTATCCAACGTGGATAGCATCACGAGTGTTCCTTTTTATGAAAACTTTGATGCAGGGAATAGCAGCTTTGCACTCTCACGTAATTCGAATGCAGGAATAGGTATTGTTGCCGGAGAAGGAGATATGGGAACTTCTGCACTGAAATTTACAGGGGGCTCTTCAGGAAGCTGGCCATCAGGGACAGGAAACCTCACCTCCAGCACTGAAGCATGGACTATCTACACTGACCATATTGCAACTGCTGCAACATGCAATATCACTTTATCGGGAACCGGAAGTCTTTTCCTCAGGTTTATGTTACGACAGACCCATAGTGGTAAAGGTGCTTTATATTCATGGTTCAGAGTTGTTCTTAACGGAACCACCCCGTTGGCTGACACACTTGGCGAGATTAACTTCAATCCCTTAACCGAAAGCACTGATACTTTCAGGACGGTCGTTTATAATCTCACATCTTATATGAGTAGTACCTTTAGCATTGCACTACAATCGAGCAATAAATATAATGCTTCAAATGCCTCGAATGATATTGGTGATAATGCATTTGTTGATAATCTTGCGCTGTACGACACCTCCACTAATTCGGGAATAAAAGAGAATAGTATTCCTTTCCCCGTTTGTTATCCTAATCCAACGACTGGAAACTTAAACATCAATTTCAATGCGTGGATTAAAACTGGATCAATTGAGGTATACGATATTTCAGGAAAACTGAATATGAAATTTGAAATCAAGGAAACCGATCATACCGTTCTTGATATGGGCGATTTGCCAAAGGGTCTTTACTGCATCCTTCTAAGAACAGAGTTTGGATTTGCCAGGGTTAAATTAATAAAACAATAGCCTTGTTATTTAGGTTTAAGCTTAGCTGCAATGGATATTAACAACAGAACGCAGTAGGTAAATAATTTTGAAGGATTTCCTAAACACAATGAAAAGTCCATTATATTTGCTTGAACCAAATTAAACAGTATCCTTGTAATACATAAAACAGACAAAAAATCTTTTTCCAAAAACCATTAATCTGCTTTAAAATGAAAACATTTATCGTATCAATAATACTTGGCCTAGTTCCACTAAGTATGATGGCTCAATGGTATCCGCTGAATAACGAGCAGAGTAGCAGGACTGCACCGGTTGTCCAAATTATAAGTGATGACGCAAATAGTACTGTCATCAAAGTCGACATTGCAGGCTTTGAGTTAAAAGAGTTCTATTCCGGCAACCAACGTTATCAGTCCATTGACCTGTTATCTGAAGGTTCTTCATCTTTGGTAGGCTCACCTGATTTGCCCTATATTTCCAAGATTCTGGCGATTCCGGATAAATCCGGCGTTTCTGTTGAAGTCATTAAAACCAGCGGCATACAAACAATTCCAAATATAAATTTGCCACCGGTAAGAGAGAGCTGGTTCGAGGGTAAGCCTGAAACATCATATATTGAGGATCAAGACATGTTTTCTTCTGCTGATATTTTTCCGAACAATATGGTTTCTATTGGTACGCCAATGATTTTTCGTGATTTCAGGGTTGCAAGGTTATCCGTGTATCCAATCAGATACATTGCTTCGAAAAAAGAATTACAAGTGGTATCCTCAATTACCGTAAGAATCAATTATAATACGGAGAAAGCCATTAACCCTAAAACAAGCAAAACAACATCTATAGCTCCTTCATTTGCAAAGATTTACGAAAGCACAATTTTCAATTATAAGAGCGCATTATCCAAACTTGGTAAAGGAGTTAAAACCGGTAGGGATGTCATGCTTTGTATTATGCCAGATGCCTTTGTGAACGATTTTCAGGTTTACGCTAATTGGAAAAGACAAAGCGGCACTGATATTCATATTACTAAGTACAGCGATATTGGAGCCACAGCTTCTGACCAGACAATAATTAAAAACCATATTGCCGATGCATATCATAATTGGGAGTATCCACCAACTTATGTTCTTCTCGTTGGCGATGACGGAACCTTACCTATACAAATAGTAAATTATGATTATTCATTTGCCAGTGAGAACTATTTTGTTGAAATTGATGGAAGTGACTTTCTTCCTGAAATGATGATTGGAAGGTTTCCTGTAACCACCAATTATGAGTTGAATACTATGATCAGCAAAGCTATGGGTTATGAAATACATCCAGACCTCACCAGTACCGATTGGTTTAAAAAAGGGGTATGCTGCTCTAATAATGAATACGTAAGCCAAATTGATACGAAGCGTTATACCGCAAAGGTTATGATTGAAGATGGGGGATTTTCTTCCGTAGATACTTTAATGAGCAATGCAAGCTGCACTATGGATTTGAATGATGTAATGCAAACACTCAATAATGGACGCAGCTTTTTGAATTATCGTGGCGAAGGCTGGTCTTATGGATGGTGGGCATCCTGTTATCCATTCAACACCTCTGATATTTCCAGCGTCAATAATGGAAAAAAATTAACCTTTTTTACCAGTATTGGCTGCGGAGTAGCCATGTTCAATGCTTCGGGAGGCAATTGCTTCGGAGAAGAGTGGGTTAAATTAGGTACTCCAAGCAGTCCCAGAGGTGCGATCGCCTTTATTGGAGCTGCATCAAATTCTCATACAACATATAACAATTACATTGATAAAGGTCTTTATGTTGGAATGTTCCGGGAAGGATTAGAAACCCCGGGACAGGGTTTATTAAAAGGTAAAATGATTATGTATCTTACTTTTGGAGCTGCTGACAACTGGGTTGAATATCACTACCGACTCTTTTGTATCTTAGGAGATCCCAGTGTTCACATTTGGAAAGAAGTTCCGTTGGCAGTGCATGTAAATCACCCGGCTTCTGTTCCACTTGCCTATAGCGATAATGTAATTACAGTCACTTATAATTCAACTGGATTACCAGTGTATCATGCTCAGGTGACCATAACCGGTGATTCTGTTTTTGCATCAGATTATACTGATTCTACCGGTAAGGTAACTCTTGGAATTACGCCCATTTCATTAGACTCTTTAACAGTGACTGTTCGCGGTATGGATGTTATACCTTACCAGGGAAAAATAGGCATTTCAACTTCAAGCATCGCTGATGTTTCCGGTGGTTCCAATGAATTCGGATTTGGAAAAATTTCCCCGAACCCATTTGATCAAAGCACCGTTATAAATTATTCAGTACCCGAACAAAGTAATGTTTCCTTAAAGGTATACGATATTGATGGCCGTCTGATTAAGGTTTTATTTGATGGAAGACAGCAGAAGGGAAACCATTTCGTCATATGGCAGGGCGATAATGAAACAGGTAATCAAGTTAATGCAGGAATGTATTTTATCAAGCTTAACAGCAACAATGTTAGTAAGACGGTAAAAGTGTTCAAATACTAGTGGAAATAACATCTAATGAAATATCAACCTCTAATAATTTTAGCCTGAATATGATTAAAAAAGGTTGTTTTTTAGTAAGGTTGATAACACTGCTTTTCTTCTTGTTATTTTTTACCCGTATTTATGCACAAACAAAAAAGAAGGATAAGATCTTTCAGTTTATGAAGATCGAATTGGGCCTTGGTGCTATTTACAATGACAATATTCTAAAATACTCTGATTATTATCTGACAAAATTCTTGAATAATGAGGATGAAGGGCGGTTTCATATCAATACAAGCGACGGTGTGGTATTGGATGAATCCGTTAAAGTAGCCTCTACTTTTCGTTTTTTTGGCAAAAAGAAAACGATACTTGAAGGAAGTTTTTCTCGTCAGGATTATTTAAATAATAAGATAAAAAGCTGGAACCAGATTGATTTCGGTTTGCAGCAGTATATCACAAACAGACTCGTTGTAAATCTTTCCTACAGCTATATTCCTAAGTATTATGTTCGGCATTTCCGCGACGAAGACTGGGTTGATGTTTATGGTTATGTTCCAGAAGCTTTTCAACCCTTTGAATTCTCTAAGAATGGATATGGATTTTGGATTCAGAACGCTTTTTTCAAAAATAAGACAAGCAAATTAAGGTTGTCATTTGATTTCGAACAGTATTTTTATAACAAGCATTTTACAGAATATGATTGTTACAATTTGAATTACGGCCTTAATGTTTATCAAACAATAAAGAAAAAACTGAAATTAGAAGCGGGCTACCAATTTATTAACTCCAATGCAAAAGGTTATGATCAACCGCTGGAGACTAAGGATCTCTCCGATGATGCTGATGCATCCTACAAAGCAGACGAGTATAGTACAGCTGTAAAATGGGCACTACCCAATGTTTTCAAAAGAATGCACAGTATTGCTGCTGATTTCAGCTACCGAAGAAGCTGCTTTACAACAAAACATTATCTCGAATTAGACCGCTTACATGCCGGGCGGGTTGACGATTTGTATAAATTAGGAATCAACTATGAGATGAGACTTTCAGAGCCACTCACAGTATCGGTTTATTACAAATGGTGCAAACTGGATTCCGACACCAGAGCCACAGTTAACAAGGAATATATGTCGCAAGAAAAAGACTACACACAACAACAGATTGGACTCAATTTTACCTATAGTTTTAATGAGATCACCTTCTTACGTTCCAAACCAAAAAAAAACAGAAACTAATATCGATTTCATACAATCAATTCTAAAAATAATTATGATGTATCGCCAAACATATTCCCCGAAAATTAAGCTCGCAGCATTTTTTCTAATCAGCCTGTTTCTTGGATTAGGTTGCGCAAAACCTACCGATCCTGAATCGCTAGAACCCGATAGCGGTGGTTATACTATTGTTGGCAGATATGTGACCCAGGGCTTCGCTCAGGATGTAGTTAAACTCGGCAATTTGGCGTATATTACACAGGGAGAGGGCGGTCTGGTGATTGTTAATGTAAGCGATCCAACGAATCCTGTCATGGTCTCCACAACTACTGAAAATGTACGTGGCTACTCAACAAAAATTACGATGAAGGATAGTGCAATCTACATTGCTGCCGGAAGTTTCGGCGTTACGGTTGTTGATATTAGCGACCCTTCACATCCTATTGTCACCGCATCAAATACCTCAATGAAGCCTTCACATAATCTTCATATTATGGGAGATTATCTATTTACGGCCATTAGCGAGCTAGGAGTAAAAATCGCAAATATTTCTGATGTCCTTTATCCAGACCCTCGCGCAACCATTGAAACAGATGGTTATGCCAATGACATGTGCACTACATTAGATAGCAATTTATTGCTTGTAGCCACGGGAGAAATGGGAATGCAGGTTTTCGACATATCCAATTTTGCAGCTGGACTTGGCACCTACCCTCTCGTTGGCCAATGCGATACTAAAGGCCTCGCCGAATCCATTACAATATCCAATACTGCACCCATCGCATTTATGGCATGCGGAACTGCAGGTCTGCAAATTGTAAATTTTTCTGACACGAATAATATATTTGTCACTGGCTCCTACTCTACGGGTGGTTATGCAAAAGAAGTGGTATATGAGAATAATAAAGTTTTTGTAACCACCGAAGGCAACGGTCTTCAAATTATTGATGTTACTGATGTGAGCAATCCTCATTTGCTTGGAGTTGTTAAATCTGAATATGCATTAGGAGTAGATATTGATGAAAAATACATCTATGTTACTGATGAAAAAGAAGGACTGATTATTATTGCAAGACCGTAAGAAAATAAAGCTAAGAGTTAAATCATGATAGTGACTGATTTCAGAAAGAACGCATGGTGTCGCCAGAAATAGTGAAGTTGAATAATTCATGATTTTTTTTAATTAATCAAGTAGATGTACAGTTTTCTAATCATTTCAATAATTTTAATTTGCCTTTTATTATATGGTATTATTGAATATTGGCGCCATCAAAAGTTTATTTACAAAATACCAATCAGGATACATGTTAATGGAACACGAGGAAAATCAAGCGTTGCACGACTTATTGGCGCAGGACTAAGAGCTGGCAATATAAATACAATTACAAAAGTCACTGGAACCTATCCGCGATTACTATTAAACGACGGCACCGAGGTTAATATTCACCGCAAGGAAAAAGCGAATATCATTGAACAATTAAAGATTGTTGAATATGCCGTGAAGCATCATGCCGAAGCTCTGGTAATTGAATGCATGGCACTCCAGCCCATTTATCAGAGAATTACAGAAAGAAAAATGGTACATGCCACCGTTGGTGTAATTACGAACGTCCGACTTGATCATCTTGATGTAATGGGTCCGGGCTTAACGGATGTTGCACAAGCCATCAGTTATACGATACCATCCAATCAGCATTTCTTCACAGCTGAAAACAGAATATACGAGTATCTCGAAAAAAAAGCTCAGGCAAAAAAGTGTATCTCATTTCAGTCAAATGAAAATGATGTCACCAACGAAGATATGATAGGCTTTACCTACATTGAACATAAGGAAAATGTTGCGCTGGCTCTTGCTGTTTGCGAGCATCTGGGCGTTGACAGACAAACAGCCATCAAAGGAATGTACACAGCGATTCCTGATGAAGGCGTATTGACCAAAACTGTCATTAATAAATGTGATAAGAAGGTGACCTTTTACAATGCATTTGCGGCAAACGATCCTGAATCAAGCTTGATGATTTGGAATAATGTTTTAAAATGCACTGCACCCCAGGATTTAAAAATTGTAATGCTGAATACAAGAGAAGATCGTTTAGACCGTGCGCGACAGTTAACGGAAATGGCCGGATGCAGCATATATCTGGATTATTTAACGTTGATTGGACAACGATCGGAAGTAGTGGAAGGCATGGCTTTGAAGAACAACATCCCAAAAGAAAAAATTGTAAATATTGGCTGGACAACGCCCGAAGAAGTCTATAAAAAAATAATGTCAAAAATTCCTGAAAACGCGACCATTGTTGCAATAGGAAACATGGGTGGTATGGGTGCCGATGTGGCAAAATATTTTGAAAAAATGAGTCTATAATGAATTGCTGAAATTATGATTGAAATTGCAATAGCGCTCGGACTGGTTGTGAGTCTGTTTTTTATTGATGCGTTTGGTCTTGCCGCAGGAGGAATCGTGGTGCCTGGTTATTTCGCACTTCAATTGTCGCATATGGACCAGATTGTGGCCACCTTTGCCATAGCCATATTAACCAGTTTTATAATTAAACTTATTGGACGCTTTACCTTCCTATATGGCCGAAGACAGATGGTTTTATGCCTCCTCGTTGGTTGTCTTCTTGCCCTTATTTCGCATCATTTTTTTGTATTTGATGTTTCAGATACCACATTCCGGCTCGAAGCGCTGGGTTGGGTCATGCCTGGTCTCATTGCCCATTGGATCGACAAACAAGGTATCATTAAAACCGTGAGCATGCTTTTAATAACCTCTGTACTTGTTCGCTTTTCTGTAATTATTTTGTTCAATGGCTCATTAATGCCTTAGTACGATGAAACTATTAAAACTAATAAACATTCGTTCAAATATTGTCCTTCTCTTTGTTGCGGCGCTCTCGCTTGGCGGTTTTTACATTGTCGAGAATAATAAAATCATGAGAAAGGACAAGTGGTATAACGAAAAGCTTGAAGCTGCAACTTTGGCTCAGCATGCCGGACAAACGATAAAGGACTTCTATTATGGAGATGTCGAGTATGTTGATAATTTGAATGATCCTAACGAGACCGGATTAATTGGTCACGAATATTCACCCATCACCTCCGAACGTGGTTCTTTTTCCGCAAAATCAACCTCCACAAATCCCAACTTTGCCGCTCTCATTGTGCAGTTTCTAAAAGATCTTAATGTGAAGGAGGGCGATCACGTCGCTGTAGCAATGACGGGCTCTTTCCCTGCTCTCAATATTGCTGTATGCGCCGCACTTCAGACCCTGAAGCTTAAACCAATGATTATTTGCTCCGTATCATCTTCAAGTTGGGGCGCTAATGATCCTGATTTTACATGGTTAGATATGGCCAAGGTATTAAGCGATTCAGGTTTAATTAAAAACAATGTGGTTGCTGCATCCCTTGGCGCCAGCATGGATATCGGCAGAGGCTTGAGTATCGAAGGTGTTGATATGATTCATGCTGCAATTAAAAGGAATAACACAAAGCTCATTCACTGCAATACGATTCAGGAGGATATTACAAGGCGAATGCATATCTACGACAGTTGTGCAGCCAATGAGCCAATTAAGGCATATATAAATGTTGGTGGCGGAGTCGCCAGCCTGGGATCATCAAACAATGGTGATCATATACATCAGGGATTAAGTGAAAAAATACAAAGGGATGTTTTTCGGGATAAAAAAGGAGTGATTTATGAAATGTCAAACAAAGGTATTCCCATAATAAATTTACTTGACGTAAGAGCATTAGCGGCAAGCTATGATTTGCCTGAGTCGCCCATCCCAATGCCTGTGCTGGGAAGCGGCGAATTGTTTGAATCAAAAAAATATGATATGACGGTGGTTACACCGATTACGCTGGCTCTTCTTGCCATCATAATTTTTATCATTTATCAGGATAAAAAGAATGTTCGGTTGGGAAAAGAGGTGCTGCGCACTGAACAAAAGACAGATAATGATTTAATACTTTAAACAATTTATATGAGAAATAATACAGTTTTATTCAAAGCAGTTTTAATTACATTATTGGTCTTTTTTCAGATAAACCTGAGCGCCCAGAACAAAAAGGTGAAGTACAATATCAATGGCAAGTTCTTTACTTATTATACCTTATCGCGCGACACATTGAAACATATTTCGGTGACAGGCCCCGGCAAATTAACGATCATCACCCGTGCCCGATTCACGGCAAACAGCCCCGACACACTTTCGTATGGTATCGTGTATGTTTGCGATAATACAAAATTGAAAGTATACAAAGCAAAAAAGGTGGTTCGGGATGGAAGGAACGCGATTATACAGTCAAGTAGCGATGTTCCAGGAGTTGCAAGGTCATTTACCATTAAAGTTAATCCGGATGTTCATGATTATAGTTTCGTGATGCAGGATGCATCGCCTAAAGTCGATCTTCGATATAAGTTTGTTTCCGATTCGATTCCAGTATGGAGAGATTTGTCGTCACTTAACGACACTGCCAAAATTAAAATCCAAATTGAAAAATCTTCCATTCAACCTTATTATCGGGTTTCTTATTCAAAACCTCAAACCTTTAATGTTAAAGGGCCAGCGCAGCTAAGAGTTCTTACCCGACTTGAATATGATTATACGATGCAGGGGACACTATCATACAGAGTTCAGGTAACAAAAAATGGTGTAATAATCGGAACCTATAAGCTATCAACAAATCCCTCTGTGGAAGCGCAATATGTAAATGACAGGAAACATGTCCCCGGCTTGCTGAAAAAGTTCTATTTTGATGTTCCTGCTGGAGATAATGTTTATGAATTTTCGCTATTAGACAGACAGTTTTCGGCACTCATACGTGTTTCGAAACAAAAAAAATAAATGCATTTCCATTGACATCAAAAGATTTAAGACCTATGCAAAAGAACGAAATTATTGAATTTATCCGCAACAATCCATTATTCTTTCTGGCAAGCTGCGACGAGGAACAGGCAAGGGTTCGCGGAATCATGATGCACAGCATTGATGAATTAGGCAATATCGTTTTCTCCACCGGAAAAAATAAAAGTATGTACCAACAGCTTATTAAAAACAAGAATGTTGAGTGCTGTTTTTACGCCAATAACACGCAAATCAGGGTGCAGGGCGATTTAATTGAAAGCGATAATCTTGCATTAAAGAAAGAGATTGTTGCTGATCGTCCGTTTATGCAGTCGTGGATTGATGCAGCAGGCTATGAGGTAATGGCTGTATTCATCCTTACCAATTGTAAAGCTACCGTTTGGACTATGGAAACCGCTATGTCGCGTAAGCGATATGTGAATTTATTTGAATCCTGAAAGCCTAGAACATTAGGCGATAGAATGCCAGGGGTATCAGGCTCAAATCATAACTATAATCGAGTTCCCCTGTATTTCTGTTATAGAATATGGTTTCGATATTTTTTCGATTGAACACATTGGCCGCCTCAATAGCAATCTCATGCGAAACTCGTTTTGAATTGATGCGATAACGAACTCTGAGATCGCACTTAAAGAAATCCTTTAGTTTCGAAGAATACGCAGATGAATCAACATACACTGCAAAACCCGCAGCACGCGAAGCTTCCAGATTTATAGGTGTATAATGTTGCCCTCCTATAAATATTAATGTTGCATTGATTCCAAGAAGATTATTTTTCTTCTTTCCAATTTTAAATTCTTTCCCGCCCAAGGCATTTACAGCATAATTCGAATTATATCGTGTGCTGCGCCAGATTGCATTTCCGTCACGATACTGTGATTGAAATAAGGAGGCAGTAAGCAAGAAATAACTGCCCTTGCTGAAAAATTTTTCAGCAGTAATCTCTACTCCGTAATTCCGTCCCCTGCCTGCATTGTGATATGCCGATTGAATGAAAATATTATCGTCGGTGCCAAAGTTCAATAGCGACAACTCAGGATTTGCAATGGAGACGGGCACATCACGCACATCCTGATAATAAGCATCCAACTTCAGTCTTATATTCTCGGTAATCATCCAATCGTATCCCAACACATAATGGAATGCCTTTGAATAGCGTAGATCCTTATTGGGATATGAAATATTACCAATGGAATCGGTGACTTCAGCATAATAAATTGAAGTTGGTTGCATCATGCTATGCATCCCGAAACCAACACTGATGGCGTGAGAAGCCCTGACTTCCCAGCGCAATGCAACACGGGGTTCGATGCGCTTATCAGCATTGAGAAACAGATACAGTGCATGCAAACCGGAGGTCAGACTAAGATTATCACGAATATTATATTTCCACTGAACAAATGCCTGTAGCAAAGAGGTTGCAGACTTTGTTTCATTAACGCTATGTTTGAGCTGTTCCGGATTGTATGTATAATAATAGCTTGAATTCCATGTTTGAAAATAATCGAGCAATGCGCCGTATCTCATGCTATGGCGTGCATTGATTTTTGTATTGAACAGCAATGATCCGATCGAATGAAGTTCAGTAAGACTATACTTTGATAAGTGCTTCTTTGTATAATCATAGCCCATAGAATCCTCGATATTAAAAGGATTGAAGCCAGAGGCTGAGAGCTGCAATTTCATATAGGTACGCTCGCTAAGGGAATGAAACCAACTTAGTCCGCTGGTTGCCATCTGCGAGCCGCTGAGATAGCCAATTTGGTCGCTTCTATGTTGCCATAGTGTGCTGTCCTTTTTAATGATTTCTTCTGCATTGCTTTTTCCACCAATACCAAACCAGCTTACATTGCCCTTTTTATATGGAAAATTCAGCTTGAACGACACATCCTGAAAATTCGGGATGGCATCCACGATTCGAATACCAATCAGATTCAGCAATGTGAGCGTTGAATAACGGTAATTGATCATAAAAGATGATTGACTTTTTCTACTAAAAGGTCCTTCAATGCCGGCTTCCACGCCCTGCATGCCCAACTGAAAAAGGTATTCATATTTTTCGTTATTCCCATTGCGCATTTTAAGATCGAATATCGCCGAAAGGGCATTGCCATATTCTGCAGAAAAAGCTCCCGTGGAGAAATCTGAATTATCGAGCAAATTATTATTGATCATACTAATGGCGCCACCGGAACTGCCTGCAACTGCAAAGTGATTGGGATTGGGGATTTGCAGACCATCCATTCTCCAAAGCACGCCAATGGGTGAATTCCCTCGAACGATGATATCGTTTCTTTTATCAGAAACAATAGTCACTCCCGCAAAATTCGAAGCCATGCGTGCCGGATCACCCCAGGAACCTGCATATTTGGATGTTTCCTCAACAGAAAAAACGCGAGTTGACATCACTGACATATCATTTACCGAACGGTCTTTTTCGCGCCCGGCGGTAATTACGACTTCTGCACTGGTCATTACTTTTTCAGTCATCTCGATAGTCAACACAAGCTCTTTAGCAGAAATAACCTCAACTTCGTTAATCACCACATCTTCATAACCTATGTAAGATATTTTTAAACTTCGTCGTCCCACTTTAACACCTGCTAAGCGAAACCGGCCATCAGCGCCTGAGGTAGTTCCAATAAATGGATCCGAGTTCAACACCACGATATTCGCACCGGGCAGTGGCAAACGTGTTTCCTTATCGAAAACTTGTCCCCTTACTGTTTGCGTGAGGTTTTGTGAATGCGCCCGGCTATTCAGCAACAGCAACATTAAAACAAAAATACCAATACGTAAAACGAATCTCATAATTTGATGATGGGTTGCTAAAGATACAAAAAATGATTTATCACATAGACTTCTCACCAACAAAGCTAAATAGGAATTCCAGTCATAGTTAATGGTTATTATTGCCAGTTAAAACTTTTCTTAATTTTGTATAGAAATCGTTTTTTGAATATAGTGTGTAAACGAAAACCAAACTCATGAATGCAAAGAGGTTTGTTCTGGTAATCTTCCTATGCTGTGGTGTATTAGCCGGTCATGCTGCGAAATTCAGCAAAAGCGGACTTAAAGAAAAGAAATTTGTGTCTCTGTTTTTAGGATATATGGACAAAAGCACGGGCCCAAAGTACACCGAAATGATGAAGTGCATTGCACCGTCGTTCCTTACGAAAAACGGCATTTCGGCTGAAAATGCAAAGGTTGATAATATACTGCATGATGGTTTTAGCATAGAGTCGTATGATGTCACTGGCCTAATTAAAGCCAAGATTTGGGGAAAAAACAGGGAATGGGTGCATCTATTAAGCTTTCAATTGGTAAAAGAAAAAGGCAAATTATACCTGCAACCTTCCTCCTACCACGAGCCATATATCACGCCCTGGATAGAGAAAAAAGAGTTCATTCGTGAAAAATAAATTGAAGATTTACTAAACAACTAACACAAGATATTTTTGACTATTCCTTATGTTGTTGAGCACACCACAGCTCTTGATTAATCCCTAATTAAAACCCTTGGGGATATAAAGACATTGAACAATGAGCCAATCATTAATTAACCTGCCAACTAATAACTGATAACTGTTAACTGTTAACTGCTAACTGCTAACTGTTAACTGCTAACTGCTAACTGTTAACTGCTAACTGCTAACTGTTAACTGCTAACTGCTAACTGTTAACTGCTAACTGCTAACTGCTAACTGTTAACTGCTAACTGCAAAAACGACCCTAATTTAGAGAGGGATCAATCGGATAATTGACCCATTCGGCATAGTCGGGACCCAATTTCTTAACCATACTTGCCCACATCATGGTTGGTCTTGCCTTCAACAGGCTTTCTGCTTTTGCCTTGCTAATAACCCAGGAATATTCTTCGAGTTCGCGCTCTAATTGCTTGGCAGCCCATCCAGCATAACCCAGGTAAAATCTGATTTGCGCTGTAGTGATTTTTTGTGATGAGATCATATCTTTCACCACATCAATATCACCACCCCAATATAAACCATCAAGAATGCGAATTGAGCCAGGGACCTGTTCTCCCAGTGTATGAATAAAATATAGATTATCAGTTTTTACTGGACCTCCGAGAAAAATCTTTGCATCAAAATGTGGAAATTCAGCGAGCAACTCATTAAACTTCATATCCAGAGGCTTATTCATAACAAGACCAAAGGACCCATCCTCGTTATGGTCGGCTAAAAGAACCACCGATCGGCTAAAGTAGTACTCGCTCAGAAAAGGCTGAGAGATTAGTATACTACCTGCACTGGGTTTTAATACCTTGGATTCCATTCTTTCGGAAATATGAGGTCGCAAAATTACACGATAATTTGAAATTTCAATAAAATAAATAAACTTGCTATAATCACAACGGACGATGAAAGCTATTGTTGCAAATCCTAGAGTAATAGATATTATAGAGATATGCTCGTAATGATAGCCTCGAATAGGAGGCTATGGTGTATCCCTGATGTATATCCATATTTATTATTCGACCAATGATCTATTACGTCTATAAACCAGCATTGCTTCGATAGTTATCACTGACATTAAAATATAAAAACAACTGACTTTCATATGCTAATTACTGAGAAATGAGTAATTTTATGACCCTTTTAAGTTTTCGTAAAAAAAATGACTAAAATTTTATAATTCTAATGAAAACAAAGCTTCTTATACTTATGAACTGTATGCTTATCGGCATGTCCGCTGCCAATGCAACACTTCCAGTTCCCTCCATTATATCACCGGTCCATGGATCAATCGGACAAGCAGTAAATGTATTGCTTGACTGGGGAACATCAGCCGGAGCGACATATTATCAGTACAAGCTCAGTACAGACCCGGGGTTGGCGGGAGCCGTTGCCACATCAAGCGGAGCTACATCCCAAGTCACTACCAATGAATTATATTTCAACAAAACATATTACTGGCAAGTGAGAGCGATGAGTGCGACAGACTCTTCTGCGTGGTCGGTAATCAACCAATTCTCCACTCTTGATGGAATGACCTTAGTTGCTCCCACAAATGCATCTACAGCCCAAGCAGTGAATGTGATGCTTGATTGGGGAACGATTTCCGGAATTACCTATTATGATGTTGAGTTCGATACCAGTGCGAGCTTCAGCAGTCCATTGCATCAGTACCAAACAACTACCAGTTCTTATAGTTATTACAATACTTCAAATTTGCTTTTTGGAACGAAATATTTTTGGAGATGCCGCGCGCGACACACTGTTGATACCACGATTTGGTCTGCAACATGGAGTTTTACCACATTAAATTCAATGACGTTGGTTACACCTACCAACAATGCCACAGCTCAAGATGCCAACGTACTTTTAGATTGGGGAACTGTTGCTGGTATTACCTATTATGACGTTGAATTCGACACTTCTGCTGGTTTTGCAAGTCCGCTTCATCAATACCAAACAACTACCAGTAGTTACTCATATTACAACACTTCTAATTTGTTATTCGGTACAAAATATTACTGGAGAGCAAGAGCTCGGCATGCCAATGATACTACTATTTGGTCACCAACGTGGTACTTCACAACAATGAATACTGTTTATCAGGTGAGCCCCACAAACGCCGCCACCAGCCAATCTGCTGATGCAATCCTTGATTGGACTGCAGTAAATGGAATTACAAATTACGACTATGCGCTCGACACAGATGCCAGTTTTTCAAGTCCACTCTATCAATACCAAAGTATAACGAGTGCATCATCGCAGGTCACTACTTCAAATTTGCTTTTCGGAGTAAAATACTATTGGAAAGTGAGAGCTCACCATGCATCAGATACTACTGCTTGGTCTGCCACTTGGAGTTTTACAACGATGAATACCACCTCGCTGGTATCTCCAACCAATGGGTCTAGTGGTCAGGCTGCGAATGTAATCCTTGACTGGAGTCTCGTTACAGGTATTACCTATTACGATGTTGAATACGACACTAGCGCAAGCTTCTCCAGTCCGCTGCATCAATACCAGAGTGTGACCAGTGCTTCTTCACAATACACAACATCAAATCTTCTTTTTGGAACTAAATATTATTGGCGTGCACGTTCACGACATTCGGCAGATACAACAGCATGGTCAGCAACCTGGAATTTCACTACTATGAATTCCATGACTCTCGTAACCCCTGCCAATGGGGCGGTTAATCAGGATGCTAATGTGATTCTTGACTGGAGTTTAGTTTCAGGAATCACGTATTACGATGTAGAATTTGATACCAGCGCCAGTTTCAGCAGCCCGCTGCATCAGTATCAAAGTGTGACCAGTGCTTCATCGCAATATTCAACATCAAATCTCTTATTTGGAACGAAATACTATTGGCGCGCAAGATCACGTCATTCGGCAGATACAACCCTATGGTCACCAATCTGGAATTTTACCACCATGAATTCTATGTCATTGGTAACCCCCACCAATGGTGCCACAGCTCAGGCATTGAATGTCATTCTCGACTGGAGCATGGTTAATGGAATTACTTATTATGACCTGGAATTTGATACTACTGCATCATTCTCAAGTCCGCTATACCAGTACCAAAGCGTCACTAATGCTTCTTCGCAATACACTACTTCAAATCTCCGGTTTCATACAAAATACTATTGGCGCGCAAGGTCACGACATACTGCCGACACCACCCAATGGTCTACCGTGTGGTCGTTCACCACTGCGAATTATCCAGCACATGTAAGCCCAACTAATAATGCGATTACAGTTTCGCTCAACCCTATCCTCGATTGGGGAACAATTAGCGGAATCAACATCTACCAGTACGAATACTCTACCGATCCTAATTTTTCTTCTGCTGTTCCTGTTGGCACTGGCACTACATCTCAGGTAAGTCTGGTAAGTCTTAGCTACGGACAAACCTATTATTGGAGGGTTCGTTGCGCACATGCTGCAGATACCAGCGACTGGAGTATTCCATGGAATTTCACGACCCTGTACCAACTCACCTCACAGGTGGTATTGAGTAGTCCAGCCAATACCATTACCGGATTGAGTTCCCCCGTCACACTGAGTTGGCAGTCGTATGCAACAGCCATTTTTTATGAATATCAATATGATGTAAATTCCAGTTTTACAAGTCCTGTAACTGGGACAACCACAAATACAAGTCAGTTGACTGCTGCACTTGCTGATGGCACCACCTATTATTGGAAAGTTCGTGCGAACAATGGCAGTGGATATTCGCCATGGTCAAACGTTTGGTCATTTACAACCGACACTTACGTAGGAATAGATGAATTGAAGAGTATTAGCCAATATTATCCAAATCCTGCTACATCAGCGCTTACGGTAGTTTTCAAGGCTTCAGGTAAAAGGACGCTTGAAGTATTTGATCTGAGCGGACGCATGTTGCGACATGCCATAGCTATAGAAGATCAGCAGTACACACTGGATATCTCCTGGCTAAAATCGGGCACTTACTTCCTCAAGGTGTCAAGCGGAACTTCGGTAGAAACTATAAAATTCATCAAAGAATAAGAAATGCAGATGTGACGCGGCTCAGCTATTCGTATTAACTTTGCAAAAAAAACACATTGAAACCAAGTCATCGGCAAGCAGAATATGATCGTCTGCGAAAACAGCATGCAGTCTTTGTTTATCACGGATATTCCGTGCATACGACGGCACATGGGCTGAGCGTGGAATATGATTTCGAAATACCAGGACTTGTTCGTTTTCATCCGACCATCAAGGTTCTCGAAAGGAGCTTTCTTTCAACGGCAAACCTGACCGCTGCGGAACTTGACAATTTGGTTTTTCATATTGGGATGGTTGAACTGGTGAGTTATTGGAAAACCACTTGTGCTCCTACAGTCATCATCGAACCGCACGTTCTTGATGAGGCACAAATCGCATGGTGGAAAAAACTTTACTTTCATGGACTGGGCGAATTCTTTTATTTGAATGATATCACGCCCAACTTGGATGATTTCATGACCATCAATGTAGCAAGCTCACTTGCTGTACAATCATTATCCAGTAGAGTAGGCACAGGCACGTTATTGCCCGTCGGAGGCGGAAAAGATTCGGTGGTAACGCTTGAATTACTAAAAAAAGGGGGCATTCCCTTTCGTCCTTTCATCATTAACCCCAGAGGAGCAACGATACGCACCTCAGAGATTGCGGGTTTTGATCTCGATGAATGTATTGTGGTGATGCGGGCTTTAGACACTGCGCTACTAAGACTGAATGAGCAAGGTTATCTCAACGGACATACTCCATTCTCAGCATTGCTGGGCTTTACCACACTTTTGGCAGCTTGTCTTGCAGGATACAATGACATTGCGCTTTCGAACGAGGGCAGTGCCAATGAGGCAACCATCAAAGGAACACAAATCAACCATCAATACAGCAAATCCTTCGAATTCGAGACGGATTTAAGGAATTATATAAATTCATACATCAGTAAAGACCTGAGTTATTTTTCGTTTCTCAGGCCATTGCAGGAAATACAGATTGCCTCTGTGTTTAGTCGCTACCCAAAGTATTTCGGGTATTTCAAGAGCTGTAATGCAGGAAGCAAAACCGATAGTTGGTGCGGTGTCTGTGCGAAGTGCCTGTTTGCATTTATTATTTTATCTCCCTTTATAGAGGAGGATCAAATGTGCACAATCTTCGGCCGTGACTTGCTGGATGATCTATCAATGCAGGGATATTTCGATGAATTGGCCGGGATATCTGAGAACAAACCATTTGAATGTATAGGAACAATAGATGAAGTAAATCTCTCACTTCAGTTGATTGCAAAAAAACGTAAGCTGCTTCCCGCATTGCTGAAGCATTACGAGCAACATAAAAAATGTCCAGTATATTCTGTTGCTGAAATTGATGCTTTATTACATCGATATGATGAGCATCATTATTTATCAGCAACCTACCTCTCATTAATAAAAGAAGCCTTAAATGCTTGAGCGAATCAAATCATATATTGGAAATAAACATGTTTGCATTCTTGGATTTGGTGCAGAAGGGCAATCTACATTTCGTTTGCTAAGTCGCATTCTTCCTGATTCGCAGATAAGCATTGCTGACAAATCGCCGGATATTACAAAGCATCCTTTGCTGAACGACCGAACAATAAATGTACTGACAGCCGAAAACTATTTGAGAGATTTATCCTCGTTCGACTTAATTATAAAAACGCCGGGGCTCCCCTTTTCTTTACTGGAAGGCCTTTCCGAAGATAGCATTACATCACAGACCGAATTATTCATTCGTGCATTTTCATCTCAAATCATTGGAATCACAGGAACGAAGGGAAAAAGCACTACATCGAGTTTGATATATCACATTGTAAAGCAATCGACCGAAAATGTAATTCTTGTCGGAAACATTGGCATTCCTCCGTTTGATCTTATCGAAAGGATTGATAAACGAACAATCATTGTTTACGAGTTATCTTCTCATCAACTTCAGCAAATACGCTATTCTCCGCATACTGCGATATTGCTGAATTTATTTGAAGAGCATCTGGATCATTACAATTCAAAAGAAGAGTATTTTGGCGCAAAGCTGAACATCATGCGGCATCAGGGAAAGAACGATTTTTTCATCTACCCTTATGAAGAAAAAACCGTGATGGAATATGTGCAGAAGCAGACTATGACGGGTCATTGCGTAACGATTGGTAGTAGTATTCAATCGGGTATTTCTTGTTACCTAAAAGAAGGGAACGTAATCTGGCACTGCAACAGCGACCAAGAGTTGACATACAAAATCGAAGGTGAAACGGCATTAAAAGGTATACACAATCAGCGAAATTGCATGTTCGCCATAGCGGCCTGCAAACTCAACAACATTCCAGATACAGCCATTACCAAAGGACTTAGAACATTTCAACCCCTTGCTCATCGTTTAGAGTATGTGGGATTTTATGGCGGGTTACATTATTACAACGATAGCATCGCAACCATACCAGAAGCTGTAATGGCCGCTGTTACTGCAATTCCAAACATCGGCACTTTGTTGCTAGGTGGGTATGATCGGGGAATTGATTACCGTGGATTAGTGGACTTCCTTTGTACAGCACCCATTGATAATCTGGTATTCATGGGCGCCGCAGGAATGCGTATTAAGGAATTATTGGACGTTCATTCTCCCCTCAAAAAGAAATTATTTATTGCAAGCGATATGGCTGAGGCGGTAGCTATTGCTAAAAAACAAACAGCGCCGGGTAAAGCTTGTTTGCTTTCGCCGGCGGCTGCAAGTTATGATATGTTCAGAAATTTTGAAGAGCGTGGCGCAACATTCCGCCAGCTAGCGATGGCTTAATCGCTTTACTTTTCCTCAGTAAAAAGATCTTGTTGAGGAGCTTCGTCTTCGGCTTTCTTAGTGGTGGTTTTCTTTGCCTTTGGTTTGGAATCACCTTCGTCGGTTACTTCCTTCTTGGGGGCTTTCTTAGGTTCTGAAGCGCCTTCAGCGACTTTCTTGGTTTTTTTGGGTTTTGCATCGGCTGATTCAACAGCATTAACCTCATTTACGTCTACCTCTGCAGATTTTACTTCAGCTTTGGCAGTTTTTTTTGTAGCGGTTTCAACAACTTTCTTAGTAAATACCACTTTTTTCGGGCGCTGGGATCTGCTTACACCGTAGCTTCCCATAATAATTTTACCCTTCTTGGTTTTCTTATCTCCTTTTCCCATAAATAAACTATTTTTCGATGAAATTTTTAGATTGGCAAAGATAGTAAAAAATACATATCAATTTCCAGAACCGGAATTTGTCGTTCGTAAAATATATTCTTTTTCTACTTGTTCGGGATATTTCAAGGTGTTTTTAACCCATTGAATAAGAATATCAAGACGTTCATCCTCAGGAAGTGCCCAATTGATGGGAGAATTGCGAAGTCGGGCCGACAATGCGCTCATACATACTGCTGCTGACACCGATATATTGAGGCTTTCGGTGAATCCTACCATGGGTATCTTTACATAGGCGTCGGCTTGTTCGAGCGCGAGCTGACTAAGGCCGTCGAGTTCGTTGCCAAAGACCAGTGCGGTCTTTTGAGTGATGTCGAGTTCATGCAGAAGGCAGTCATCCTTATGCGGACCAGTAGCAACAATGCGATAACCCTGATTTCTCAGCTGTTGGAAGCAGGCGCTTGTGTTATCAACTTCCTTATTATATATTTTCTGATTGAGCCATTTTGAAGAGCCCAACGCGATATCCGGATTTATTTGAAAGGCTTGCTTATGGTCGATTACATGGACATCCATAATGCCGAAGCAATCGCATGAACGCAGCACTGCACTAGCATTGTGGTGCTGATAGATATCTTCCAGAACAACGGTAAGGTGACGAGTGCGCATCGCGAGCACTTCCTGCATGCGTTGCATGCGCTCTGGAGTGATCAGTTCACTAAGGTAGCTCAGATAATGTTGTTTATCGCTGATCATGGTAAAATCGATTGATGGTTAAAGATTTTATGATCTTAAAATAGGCTAATACGCTTGGTTGGTTATATACAATGATTGAATGCAAGATAGTCCAACTAGAAAAAACTGCAACTATTCTATTTGAAGCACGTTGATTCAACCTTGGTGCTGCAAAATAACAAAAAAAAAGTCCCGGTGTGACCGGGACTTTGCTTTAGCACGAAACAATGTTACTTAACCTTTTTGGTCAGGTCAGCGCCGGCTTTGAATTTTACAACTTTCTTAGCAGCAATGCTGATAACTTTGCCTGTTTGTGGGTTACGGCCTTTGCGGGCTGCCCTTTTGGCAATAGAGAAAGAACCAAAACCAACGAGAGCAACGCGTTCGCCTTTTTTCAGGGCTTTAGAAGTTGCAACTACGAAAGCGTCGAGAGCTTTCTTGGCATCTGCCTTTGTCAATTTGGCTTCAGCAGCCATTGCTTCAATTAACTGTGCTTTGTTCATTTTAAACGATTTTTGTTAGTAAAACAATTGATTGTTAATAAAACTGCAACAAAGATAAGCATTTATAACCGCAATGCAAGTGTTTCATCGTAAAAACCCCCAAATTGTTGATAAAATAGGGGTTTTGTTAAAAACTAAGCCCGTTTTTATGGTGTTTCAGCGCATTTTGTTCACGGATTCGCCACATACCAAGCCCCAATCATTTTAAAACCTCTGAGTAATTCGTCAATGTTCATGATTCGTTTTCCCTCGAGCTGAACCTGCCTGAAATAGACATATCCATCCAATGCACCTATCCGAAGATATGATATACCGTCAGTTTCAACGCTGCCAATTTGGATAACATCTAAGGACTCTTCATAAGCAGTTGTTAACACTTTGATATAATATCGTTGATTTGCGGGTGAAACTAAAATAGTAAAAGCACCCGGATACGGACATAAACCCCTAATGAAATTGTTAATTTTTTTCACGGGTAATGACCATGAAATTCGACAGTTTTCCTTATTAAGTTTAGGTGCTTTTCTAATGATATCAATGCTTTTATTCAATTCAGATTGTTCAATTGCAGTGATATCGTACGATTCAAATGCATTTAATGTCTTAACAACAAGTTTAGCGCCGATTTCCATTAGTATATCATGCAACTCACCACCAGTCATTTCTTCGGTAATTTTCACTTTGTCCTGGTAAATGATTTTACCTGTATCGATATTTTCATCCAGCAAAAAGGTTGTCACACCACTTTCTGACTCACCGTTGATAATCGCCCATTGAATGGGAGCAGCACCGCGGTATTGAGGTAACAAGGAAGCGTGCAGGTTAAAAGCACCTCGTGTGGGGATTCTCAACAGCTCGACAGGGAGCTTTCGGAAGGCCACCACGACGATAACATCCGGAGCAAGGTCTTTGATCGCCTGAAGAAATTCAGGAGCTCTCAGGTCGTCTGGTTGAAGTATAGGTATGTTTAAAGGTACAACTGCATCTTTCACTGCTGAGGTACGGATTTTTAATCCCCGACCCGCAGCCTTATCAGGAGTGGTTACCACAGCAATAGGTTTGTAACCGGCCTGTATCATGGCATTCAGCGATGCCACAGCAATCTCAGGCGTCCCCATAAAGATACACCGTAACGAACTACCCATGGGATACAATATTTTTAGTTGAGCAATGAATTATTTTGTGAATGCGTCGAAATCAAAACTATCGTAAAGCTTATCGCTGAGTTGAATCATTTTGACAGCAGCAACAGCCGCTTCCACTCCTTTGTTTCCATGCTTTCCTCCGGCACGATCCACAGCTTGCTGATAAGTGTCGGTAGTGAGAACTCCAAAAATCACCGGAATTTCTTCCTGAATTCCCAGGTTCATAATTCCCTGAGCCACGGCCTGAGAGATAAATTCAAAATGGCGTGTCTCGCCCTGTATCACACAACCCAGACAAATGACGGCCGACAATGGAAGATTCCGCATAAGGATTTGTGCACCTCCCGGCAATTCAAAACTACCCGGCACTTCATGCACATGAATATTCTTTTTCAGAATACCGCATTCAACCAGAGTTTCGATAGCTGCATCTCTCAGTGCGTAGGTAACCTCTTCGTTCCATTCAGAAACCACGATGCCTATATGCAAAGAACCCGTCTTTTTCAGGACGGGTTTCTTTTGTTGTGATAGATTCTTTTTCTTTGATGCCATAGCATTATTTTTGGCCTGCAAGGGCTGTTGCACGAGCAATGTATTTGTCAACATCGCGTGCTTCGAAGCTCTTGAAATGTTCCTTTTTGATTTTGGTATAAAGCTCAAGTGCTTTGGTATAATCACCATTCAGTTCATGAACCCAGGCTGCTTTCATTAAAAACATAGGAGCAGTAAAATCGTTGCTCTGGGCATCAACAGCTTTCATATAATAAACCAGTGCATTTGTATTATCGTTCAATTCCAGATAGGCATCTCCAATAGCACCAAGTGCCATAGGTTGAATAATTTTATCATCGGAACTAAATTCCTTAAGGCTGGCAATGGCATTGTCGAACTGACCTAAACGTAAATAACAGATACCAGCATAATATTGGGCAAGGTTACCAGATTTGGTAGAACCATACTGATCAATAATATCAAGGAATCCCATATTTGCCTGATCACCATTCAACGCAATATTTAAGGAATCAACTTCAAAATAGTGCTCAGCAACAAACATTGCGGCTTGCGCTTCCTTCTCTTTTGGTCCCATCACGTATTTATGATAGGCCAGATATCCGCCAATCACTACTAAAATTCCAAGTAAAATGTAAAAAAGGAGGTTTTTATTCTTTTCAACAAATTGCTCACCTTTACTTAAAGCACTCTCAACCGCTACGATACGGTCTTCAGCTTTTTGAATCTTTTCCTTATTCTTCGCCATATTGGTCTTTTTTTGAACGTGCAAAAATAAGTTTTTTTATTTACCCTGCGAAATTTTCGAACATCCTTGTCCACAAAGTTCTTAACAAAAAGTCTAAAAAAGCGACAGATTATAATATTTCCAATGCTGAAAGTCATACCTGAGGCGGCAATGACAAATTAATCAGCAATTTGACTATCGCTTCTTTAAAATGAAACTTTCTTTTACCGTTTCCTTTGCTTTCGTCTCTTCTGTGCTTATTTTTAGTTTGCCTTCTCCAAGAAAGGTGTAGGTAATCCTGTTAATATCGTCGGATGATCGATCTTCGAACATCATCGACTTCCCTGAGTTTTTCAACAGAACGTAGCTCGAACGTACCGTTTTTCCGTCATTTACTGTTATAACATTATAATATATGTGCAATTTCCCGGGCTCAAGACGAATCGCTTCCTTATAAATAGTGTCGCCACCCATAACGAAGACGCTTATTCCTGTATATAGCGTATCAGACTGCTTTACCCATGACTCATTAAAAATAATATCCACTTCCTTGCTCAACCAGTCGCCCTGCAACCAATCCATTTTGCTGAATTGCGCCAGCTGTTGGGGTTTCGATAGTCCGGTTGTTTTGCATGACGATAATGTACATAAGAAAAGAAAGACACCTATGCACGAAAGCAACAGCAACTTAAAGCATATCTTCATATTGGTTTTATATTGGTTTCGCAAAAGTAAGGAATTAACGGTATTCTTAAAAAATCACAATAACATAAGATTAATGTAACAATTTGTTAACCTCCTGTTAACCGGTACAATTTTTTTTTGTACCTTTGCAGCAGTTTTCGAAAAAAAGACGAATTTTAGAAGTTTAATAAGTCATTGATAAATTGTTTTTTAACATCGAATCATCGGAAGCCATAGTCAAATGTAGCACATATATCTCAGACTATCAGTTAATTAATTTTTTTGTCGATTTTTCTCTTTCATTGTATTAAATAAACAACCGACTCAAAATGAGTTACATATCCTTTAATAAATTACAATTGATTAACCTGGAGTTCTCTCTTAAAAGAGAATTAATCAGGTCGAATCGTGCAGGTTCATATTCTATTACGACCGTGATTGGATCAAATACACGTAAGTATCACGGGTTACTTGTTGCACCTCAGCCATTGGTTGACGGAGAAAATCACGTACTCCTTTCGTCGATCGATGAGACTGTAATACAACGTGATGAGGAATTTAACCTGGCCTTGCATAAATATCCTGGCGTTAATGAATATTCACCAAGAGGACATAAATATATACGTGATTTCATTGGAGATCCAATCCCAAAGCTGGTTTACCGGGTTGGTGGAGTAGTATTATCTAAAGAAACCTTATTCTCCAGCGAACAGGATCGCATGCTGATTCGCTATACGCTGGTAGAAGCAAACTCTCCTACAACTTTAAGATTTAAGCCTTTCTTAGCGTTCCGAAAAATACATTCACTCACTAAAGCCAATGTTGACGCGGATACTCGTTACGAAAAAATTGAAAATGGAATAAAAGTCAGGATGTATCCCGGATACTCTAACCTGCATCTTCAATTTTCTAAGAATGTAGAATACGTTCATGTTCCGCACTGGTACTATAATATAGAATATATTGAAGAAGCCCGCCGCGGTTATGATTGTCACGAAGATCTTTATGTACCTGGCTATTTCGAAGCATCTATTAAGAAAGGTGAAAGTGTAATTTTTTCCGCAAGCCTTGAAGAAGAGAATCCCATTTCGTTTAAGCGATTCTTCACAACAGAGATTAAAAACCGCGTTCCGCGCGATAGTTTCCACAATTGTCTTATAAATTCAGCACAACAGTTTTTTGTTCGTAAAGGACGCAAAGTTGAGATTATTGCCGGATTTCCATGGTTTGGTCGATGGGGACGCGACACCTTTATTTCCTTACCCGGATTAACATTAACACGTGATGATCTTACCACCTGTCAGGAAGTGATAGATACTATGGTAGCTGATCTGAAAGGTCCATTATTCCCAAATATGGGCAGTGGATCAGGCACTGTATATAATAGTGTTGACGCACCATTGTGGTTTTTCTGGGCATTACAGCAATATGCAGAAGCATCAAAAACAAAAAAAACCATTTGGAAAAAATACGGCGCCAAGATGCGTCTTATTCTGAATGGCTACAGAAATGGCACTTCCTACAATATAAAAATGCAGGATAACGGATTAATTTATGCCGGAGAACAAGGATATGCATTGACATGGATGGATGCCGTTGTCTTTGGAAAGGCCGTCACTCCACGCATTGGAATGCCAGTAGAGATAAATGCTTTATGGTATAATGCACTAATGTTTTCGATGGAGATGGCGCGATTGGCGCAGGATGAAGCATTCATTAAGGAATGGGAGGAAATTGTAAAGATTATTCCTGTATCATTCAAAGAAGTGTTTTGGCATAAGGATAAAGGATATTTGGCTGATGTAGTGAATGGAAATTACAAGGATTGGTCGGTGCGTCCAAACATGATTTTTGCTGCCTCCCTTCCCTATAGCCCGGTAAGTGAGCAGATCAGAAAACTTATTGTTGACAAATGTGCAGAAGAATTGCTGACTCCGCGCGGCTTGCGCACCTTATCGCCCAAAGATGCCGATTACAAAGGTATTTATGATGGCGATGTGGCAGAACGTGATAATGCATATCACCAAGGAACTGTATGGCCGTGGCTGTTGGGACATTATGCAGAAGCCTATCTAAGGCTGCATGGTAAGGGCGGACTTGCCGATATCAAGCGCTTATACAATGGATTTGAAGCGGTGATGACTGAGCATGGATTAGGAAGTATTTCTGAAGTTTATGATGGTAATCCTCCGCATTTGCCAGGTGGCGCGCCATCACAGGCATGGAGCGTTGCTGAATTATTACGCATCGAATGGTTGATTCGTCAATACTCAAGAAAATCAGCAGAGAAATAACAAGACGTAGCTATAATTAGAATATAAAAGAATGAAAGTATTAATGTTCGGCTGGGAATTTCCTCCACATATCACCGGAGGCCTTGGTACCGCCTGTTTTGGGCTTACCAAAGGACTGGCACGGCATGGGGTTGAAGTGATTTTTGTTGTTCCCCGCGCTTACGGGGACGAAAGTCAGGAAGCCCTTCGACTGGTGAATGCCAGTGAAGTCAGCATCGATTTTCGCCAAAGGATGTATCAGGAATTCTGGAAACAGATTACTTATCTTGAGGTTTCTTCGAACCTCCTGCCCTACGTAGATCCAGAAGAATTTACAAAATCAAGCACTGTTGAACTGCCCGATGGAGCGCACGAAGAGCAATCCGTATTCTCGAGGAATTACACATTTTCGGGAAGATACGGAACCAACCTGATGGAAGAAGTTTCCCGTTATGCGCTGGTCGCTGCCTCGCTTGCATCAAAATATGAATTTGACGTAATTCATGCACACGATTGGCTCACCTATTCTGCAGGAATTGCAGCAAAGCAGGTTAGTGGAAAGCCCTTGGTTGTGCATATGCATGCCACGGAATTCGATCGTTCAGGGGAACACATTAACCAAAATGTATACGATATTGAGCGGAAAGGAATGGAAGCGGCCGATCGCGTAATCACAGTTAGTCATTACACCCGCGACATTGTAATAAACCGTTATGGCATCAATCCCGATAAAGTGGTCACGGTTCACAATGCAGTTGAACCCATGGATCAGCAGGAATTCCTGAATGCACATAAAAATGTAAAAGAAAAAGTGGTTACTTTTCTTGGTCGTGTGACCTTTCAGAAAGGGCCAGATTACTTTGTAGAGGCGGCATACAAAATATTACAAAAAGATAAAAATGTTCGTTTTGTAATGGCCGGTTCGGGGGATATGTTGAACAAAATTATTCGTCGTGTTGCTGAATTAAGGATCTCTACACATTTTCATTTTACTGGATTTTTAAAAGGAGAAGAAGTAGATCGGATGTTTGCGTTGAGCGATGTTTACGTGATGCCCTCTGTTTCCGAACCTTTTGGCATCAGTCCGCTGGAAGCAATGCGCAGCAATGTTCCCGTAGTAATTTCTAAACAGTCAGGTGTATCGGAAGTATTGAAATATGCCCTCAAGGTTAATTTTTGGGACATCGACGATATGGCCGATGCCATTTACGGATTGCTTCATTACGATGCGCTTTCGCGGATGTTCCGCAAACACGGACGCAACGAGGTGGACAATCTCAAGTGGGAAAATGCAGCCCTACAGGTAAAACATGTTTATGAAAACGTGCATCAGGAGTAACTAATATTGATATTTATAATTTTTGAAATATGAAATCCATTTGCTTTTATTTTCAGGTACATCAACCCTTTCGTTTAAAGACGTATCGTTTTTTTGATATCGGTGATAACCATCATTATTTTGATGAATACCGCAATAGGTACATCATGCAGCGTGTTGCAGAAAAATGCTACCTGCCCATGAATCAGGTGTTACTTGATCTCATCAATGAGTTTGGGAAAGCCTTCAAGGTTAGTTTTTCGATTTCCGGAACCGCACTTGAACAGTTTAAAATGTATGCACCTGCCGTTCTTGAAAGTTTTCAGCGCTTAGCAGCGACGGGATGTGTAGAGTTTTTAGCAGAAACCTATTCACACTCATTATCTGCCTTAAAAAGCAAAGATGAATTCTTTCGTCAGGTAAATATGCAGCGTACAATGGTCCGCGAATTACTTGGACAAAATCCAGAAACCTTTCGTAATACGGAGTTGATTTATTCGGATGGAATTGGTGAAATGGTTGCTGAAATGGGCTTCAACACTCAGCTTACTGAAGGTGCAAAACATGTACTTGGCTGGAAGAGCCCGAATTTTCTTTACTGCAACGCCATCAATCCAAAGTTAAAAATCTTATTAAAGAATTTCAGACTTAGTGACGACATCGCATTCCGTTTCTCACAGCAGAGTTGGGATGGATGGCCGCTCACATCAGAAAAATATGTTGGTTGGCTCAACGAGGTTGATCCTTCACAGGAAACAGTAAACCTGTTCATGGATTATGAAACGTTTGGTGAACATCAATGGCCAGAAACAGGCATTTTCGAATTCATGCGTGCGTTGCCGGGAAGAGTTTTTTCTCATTCACCTTATACCTTCAATACACCTTCAGAGCTGAGTGCACAATTGCAACCTGTTGCTGCAATCAACGTCCCCTACCCGATTTCCTGGGCTGATGAAGAACGAGATTTGACGGCATGGCTTGGCAATGACTTGCAAGATGATGCATTCCACCGCCTTTATGAATTCGAGGAAAAAGTAAAACGTTGCGGAGATGAAGATTTACTGCGCGACTGGACATATTTACAGACCAGTGACCATTTCTATTATATGTGTACGAAATGGTTTAGCGACGGTGATGTTCACAAGTACTTCAATCCATACAACAGTCCTTACGAAGCCTATGTAAATTTCATGAATATTCTTTCTGATTTCATGATACGTATTGATGGATGCTGTCAGAATAAGGAATTGGGCGTTGAGCCAGCAAGCACGGGTGAACAAAAAACAAAAACTTCGGCTACAAAAAAATCAGCAGCTCCAAAGACGACTCTTGCTAAAGCCAAGTCACCAAGTAAAGCAGTGCGGAAAGTTGCGGTAAAATCAAGCGGAGTGAGTAAGGCTACAACAAAGAAAGATGAAGATTTTTCTGTCGTACTCACTTACTCAAAAACAGCAATTCATCAGGGATTAAAAGACATGAATGCCTTTACAATTGGACTTGCACTCAGTAATTGTGATAAAAAGATTCGTGAACATATCATCTCTAACATTGGAATTCGTGTAAAACAAAAGTTGGAAACAATGGTCATTACTGCGGAAGACATGAATCCAAAAGTGGTTGAACGCTGTAGGAAAAAGATTATTGATCAGTTGCAGAAAGGAAAAAAGTAGTTATAGTGACATCGCAATAATAGCTTCACAACCTTAGAAGCGTAAGATTTATTTAAACAAAAAAAAGAATGCCGACTTAAAGCCGGCATTCTTTTTAAATATCATTTTTATATTACTAAGCCCCAGATTAACGGGCAATACACATTACTTCAAATGAAAATATGTTTCGACTTCCTCACAATCTTTCCAATTTGGTAAGGTTGCAGCTTCTCTGCTTTTAAGCACACTTGCAGGAACCGCAATGATTTTAATACTATCAATAGCATCATCTCCTGAGCCCGTCACTCTGGACATATAAAATGTTGTAGAATCCGGATCAGTAGGTACGCTATAATAATACACTCTATAATCATTCGACCCAGCTAGTGTTAATCCTGGCAATGGATACCAAATTATTCCAGTTCCGGAATGATAGCCAGCATATGATACTATCAACGAAATACCACATAGCGAATCCGGAAGAGCAAATTTATCGTTGAAATTAGGAGCTAAATCAGTAATTGTAATTCCAGGTAAACTAAACATAATAACATTTGCATTACCATTAGAACCATTGGTACCATTTGAACCAGCAGGACCAGCAGGTCCGGTGGGACCATCTTCTTTGGAGCAGGAAGTCAACGCAAATAAAATTGCGCTTAGTAAAAAAACAATTCTAATTTTTTTCATGACAAGAATAATTTAGGTTAATAAAAAATAAAATGAAAAAGTGAAGACTTAAATTGTATTGCAAAGGTGGAGAATTTTCTGACAAGAAAAGAAATATTAACATATTTGACAATTATCTATTCGTAAAGACATACTTGCCTCATTTGATATAATTTGTAAAAAGCCCGGCAATATTGATTATTTTTGTTTACAATTTATTTTTGAAAAATGAAACTCACTGTAGCCGATTTAAAGAGATGCGTAGGTTGCCAGCTTTGTATGTTTGCCTGCTCTCGTCGTTCTGGTGAAGCCGGATTACTGCACACTTGTATAGAAGTTAAATCACAAGGCGGAATATCAAAAGGTTTTACAATTGTGGTTTGCGCTGCATGTCCTGATCCACCCTGTGCAAAAGTTTGTCCGACCGGAGCGCTCATTGTGCGCGATCAAGGTGGTGTGCGACTTGATTCACACAAATGCATTGGCTGTGGAACTTGTCGTAAGGCCTGTATCATTGATTCCATATTCTGGAACGAAGTGGACAACAAACCTGAAATATGCGTTCATTGTGGCATTTGTGCTGCTTATTGTCCACTTGGTGTCTTAGCCGTAAAAAAATAAAACTATGCAAGAACACGACAGTTTATCCAATGTTCTATACATTGACATGACAAAGAAAAGTTTTCGCATTGAGAACAGGCGTGAACTATTCGAAGAATACATCGGGGGAACCGGAGTTGCCACACAATTGCTGCACGAAAACTGCCCTCAGGGGATAGATCCTTACGACCCTGCAAGTCCTATCATCTTTGCCGTGGGTCCGCTCACCGGTGTTCTTCCGGTGGCTTCCAAAGCCATTGCAATGTTCAAGTCGCCCTTAACCGGCGATCTTGGAGAGAGCCATGCAGGCGGAAGATCTGCCATTGCTATACGAATGGCAGGATTTGGTGCGATTGTAATTACAGGATGTTGTGAATTTCCTGTGTATCTTTCAATACACGACAATAAAGTTTTCTTCAAGGATGCCACTACCCTGTGGGGAATGCGCTCCTGTTTCACTGCTGCACGTGTAATGCGTGAACGCGAGAACAATCCAGGTTTACGAGCCATCATGCGTATTGGGCAAGCCGGTGAAAATCTGGTATCGTATGCAAGTGTCACTACCGAAACCTACCGCCACTTTGGACGATTGGGACTGGGCGCAATCTTCGGAAGTAAAAAACTCAAAGGTATTGTCATTAGTGGAAAGAAGTCAATTCCCGTAGTTGATAAAAAGGAATTTCGTGCAGTATATGATGAGGTTTTCAAAGCAGCAGTTGCATCTCCGGTAATGAAGAAATACCATGATTTAGGTACTGCAGAAAACATCAATAAATTAAGTGCAATTAATGGTTTGCCAACTAAAAATCTACAGCAGAGCAGCCTTTCCGATGTAAAAAATATTTCCGGAGAAAATATCGCTGAGCATTTTCTGGGACGTCGGTTTTCCTGTACACATTGTCCGGTCAGTTGCATCCATGTTGCCACACTGCGCGAACCTTACGAAGATGATCCATATTTTTACAAAACAACGTTTGTTGGCTACGACTATGAATTGATCTATAGTTTGGGAAGTATGCTGATGATTTCTGATGTCAATAATCTGCTAACACTTATCGATAAAGTTGAAGAGCTTTCGATAGATGCAATGAGTGTTGGTGTTGTTATGGCATGGGCAACAGAAATGCAGGAAAAAGGCCTTATATCTAACAAAGAGACCTTAGGCATTAAGCTGAGCTGGGGAGATCATCTGGCATATATTGAATTGTTAAAAGGCATTATTAAGCAGCCTAATGATTTC
Source organism: Bacteroidales bacterium (assembly GCA_963678485.1). Taxonomy (GTDB): domain Bacteria; phylum Bacteroidota; class Bacteroidia; order Bacteroidales; family CAIWKO01; genus CALGYY01. Next base: position 4,207,777 of record OY782882.1, on the reverse strand, counting down.
TTTAAGGCGCTGGCACATGGGGTGGACTATGCATCAAAAATATATGGAGGACGTGAGTTTGCTCTAGCATTTGGCAAGAACGAAATGGCCGGTTATCATACGGGACCGGGTGCATACATAGGATATCTTATTGGTGCTCGGCATAGCCATTTGGATAATGCAGGATATTCTGTTGACATCAACGAGTTGATTAATGCACCCATGGAAGCTCCTGCAATTGTGGATAAGCTGGTCGAGGAAGAAGCATTGCGTCAGGTATTATCCAGTTTATCGATTTGTTTTTTCGCACGTGGAATTTACAAGCCTGATCTTATCGCACGCAGTCTAGCCTTTATGGGATACCCATATAATATTGATCAGATCAAAGGGATCGGAAAAAAGATTCATGCGGAAAAATTCAGATTTAAAATTCGTGAAGGATTTACCTATAATGATATAAATATCCCCGACCGGATTACGGAAACCATTGATCCCACAGGGCTTATTAAAAAGGAATTTATTATTGAAGCATTAGATTATTTCAAACAGAAAATTGGAATGACTCAGTAATTTCAATTTTTTAATTCAAATTTTTTGTTTTATGCCCACCGAAAAAGTTGTTAATCCTTACCGGGAATTACCGGGATATCGTTGTTTTGGTTGTTCGCCAGATAATGAAAATGGCCTCAGGATGGAGTTTGAAGATGATGGTGAATATATCATCAGTCATTGGGATCCACGCCCCTGTTTTCAGGGATATCTGAATGTCTTGCATGGTGGAATACAAGCCACTTTGCTGGATGAAATTGCATCCTGGGTGATCATGGTACATATGAGGACAGGCGGAGTAACTTCGCGGTTAGAAATGCGCTATATGAAAAAAGTCATGATTGACGAAGGCCCATTATTTATTCGTGCCAAGTTGAGCGAATCGCGTCATCGTGTGGCAACCATACATGCAGAATTATTTAATGCAGCAGGAGAACTAGCTTCTGAAGCAAAGATCCAGTACTTCATTCTTAGCGAAGAAATGGCAGTGGAAAAGCTCGGTTATCCAGGGATTGAGAAATTTAAAAGTACTGTTTAAATTCCATCAAAGAACTTAGTGGCTGATAATAAATCTCTGAAGTAAAGCGTCCGAAATGTTGGAGGATTGAATTTTACTGAGTTCATCAACTGCCCGATCATTGGTGGGCAAGGCTGCAGGCGAACATTATGGAATCAAGCCAGATTGTTGAGGAGTAAAAAAATAACCAAATGCGTCAACAACTTAGAGGCAAAAGAAGGTTTGTCCCAATTAACAAGGGCGCGGCTAAATTGGCTGTTTATTTCTATTATTTCCACCATTTTTCTTGACAAAAATGGTGGAGCCAAAAGTCAAGTCAAAGCAAAATTGCTATCCCCCCGCTCTCGCCCACGCCCGCTTGCTTTGACAGACCCGCGCACACGCTTTGAATATTAGCATTGCATAATTTCAATACTGTAAAAGAACCCTTTATTACGAATGGTATTGGTCTTTTTCACTTTTAAATCATGATGCTCTAAAAGATTGATAAATTTAATCATATTACAAACAATATATGTAATATGCTTTCATTTAAGATTATTCGTACCATACGCAGCTGAAGAAAGCTTATAATTCCTATTCTTTCCTATAAATAGTATTCTTACTCCTCAACTTTTCCGCTTGATCCACTTTATGGACAGTCGCTACTTAAAAAATGCCGCCAGCCAGCAACAAGGTGGCATTACAGATGTGTATACTACACGGTGCTTTTGATGCGCAGGAATAAAAAGGTAATCACCCTTATTGAGGTTTATTCTCGAAAGATCTTCAAATTCTAATGATGCCTCGCCATCAAGAAGAATCACCCATTCTTGCTCGTCCTGATCATACCAAAAGCCATCGGGAGAAACTTGTCCGGTACTTATTATCCGCTCTATTCGTAATGATTCATGAGTAAAGATTTCCTGAAGAAACTCATTGGTTGAATCTCCATCGGGAATTTCGGAAAAAATATTTTTAATCACTGACATCACTATGTAAGGTCGAGTTCGCCTTTGCCCTGACGGATAATTTCCGGGCTATCGCTGGTGCAATCAACAACAGTAGACGCTTCGTTATCGCCATAACCGCCATCAATTACCATATCTACTAGCTGATTATATTTTTCGTAAATCAACTCAGGATCGGTGGTATATTCAATTACATCATCCTCATCGTGAACAGAGGTTGAAATAATTGGATTGCCAAGCAGGCGGACAATTTCGCGTGCAATATTATTATCCGGAATACGAATACCAATCGTACGCTTTTTATGCTGGAAGATTTTTGGAATATTATTATTTGCCTCCAGAATAAATGTAAATGGTCCTGGAAAAACCCGCTTCATCAACTTGTAAATATTGTTAGGAATGGGTTTAGTGTATTCAGAGAGATGACTAAGGTCGTGGCAAACAATAGAAAAGTTTGCCTTTTCAAGTTTTAATCCCTTGATTCGTGCTACGCGCTCGAGAGCTTTGGGTTTATAAATACTGCATCCTATGGCATACACCGTATCTGTAGGATAAATGATTACGCCGTCGTTTTCCAGACATTCGACAGCCATGCGTAATTGGCGCTCAGCGGGATTATCGGGATGAATTCTAAGTAACATTTGAAGTTAAAATTTCTACACGAAGGGAAATAAAAAATGGGTAAGCTACTTATATCGCACCGCTACAACCAGTTACCCTTGCTTCCTTCCGGACCTGGGGGAGTTCGTGGGAGCTGGTCGTATAAGACTTACCCACGACAAAAGTAGTATTTTTTTTAACATTGAGAAAATGAGACCTAGAAAATTTGCATCTATTTCATGTATTCAATTAATATTAACATTTAAACTTTGATAAAACACCTAAAAACACCGTATTTTAGCTTACATGCACCAAAGTTATATATAATCAAATGAGAATTGTGTTTTAAATTGCTTAATATAAGTTTGTTAAATTTTTTAAAAACACAAATATTTTAGATTATTCAGAGATATAATGTACAATTTTAGATAAATAATTAGTACTTTTGCGCATTGTTAGTTTTTAATTGGTTATCAGCAAGATTTACTATTACCAAACGTACTTTGTTAATTTTTTTCAATAAACCCTAACAGTTTTACATTTTCTTAACATGAAAACACCTACCCGATTCCTTCGGCTAACTATGGCTTTGGCCATTATCCTCGTTTCATCAGCACTTCAGGCACAAGTTGCCCATTCTCAGAAGGGAGATTTACCTGCTGCAGAAGGACCGCTACAGCTTAAAAGAAACCAGCGACAGATTTCATCCGACAGCACACAAACATTTCAAACAGGAAATGAAAACCAAATCGGTTCACCGACAGATTTTCAACAAACAACGACAATAGTTAGTGCTCCAAACATTGAATCGGCAAGAGTTCTAACAAGAAAACTTCTTGAAACTGCCATCAAGGGTCCCAAGGCACCAGTCAATCCGGCTAAAGCCGCACCAGCAAATGATGATATCTGCAGTGCACGCAGCATTCCTGCTCCTCTTAATGGCAACTGTCTTACGAGCCAGACAAACATTGATGCCACCGGGGATTATTACGGTGGATGCGTACCCGTTGATGCTTCTTCAGTTTGGTACACCTTTACACTCACTGGAAGCAATGACCAAATTGACATTACTTTCACAGTCCCAGGTGGACTTGGAGCGCCATCGCTTGGTCAGGGAAATAATATCTTTTTGTTTTTAATGTCGGGAACCTGCGCCGCACCCAACGGTATAGAAACCCAATGTAATACTGCTTCCACAACCTTTCACTTTGACCATCTGACGCCGGGAGGCACCTATTTTCTGGAAGTGGCCACCACATCAGCAAGCACCGGTAATTTTAATATCTGCGCCACTCAATCGGTCATGCCCGTTGGAAGTCAGGTAGGGCCTGAACAAGATTGCGCCGGAGCTATTCCTCTTTGTTCCGGTTTCTACTCTTATACAGGATCCTATTATGATCATGGAAGCATACAGGACGTTTCCACCAGCAGTTGCTTGCTATCGGGTGAAACAAATTCAATCTGGTATGTATTCACCTGTCAGACCGCAGGAACCTTCGGATTTGATATTGCAACAACGAAGGATTATGACTTTGCACTTTATGATCTGACTACTATTGGCGGTTGCTCCAATGTCCCTTCTTCGATTCCTATTCGTTGTAATTTTTCTGCAACCTACGGAAACACCGGACTAACCATCCCTGGAGCAACGGAAGCTCCATCGCAATCGGTATCAGCATCCGGTTTACCAACGATGGATGGTATCAGTAATATGGCTGCTGGCAGAACATACGCATTAATTATCGACAATTGGACTGGTGACAACACTGGCTTTGACATCACCTTCCTTGGTACAGCATCCATTGTTGATAATACCCGTCCCACAATGACGAGTATTGCTCCTTCGTGCACTGATAACACGATATTGATTACAATGAGCGAACCTGTACAATGTTTAAGTGTTCAGGAAAACGATTTCTCTGTAATTCTTCTTCCGGGAACAGACGTAACCTCAAAAGTCACGCAGATTCTAGGCTTCAACTGTCCTACGACGAGTGGAGCGCTGACAAATCAATTGCAGATCACACATGATGGCACCTTGTCCACCGGACAATACCAAATCGTGGTTGGGGCTAATCCATCACTGGCCGATAAATGCGGTAACAAAATCCTTCCGGGCAGCACGATAAATTTCAACTATCTGGCACCGATAACACTTACGCCAAGTCAGGCGAGTATTTGCAACGGCTCTTCAGTCAACCTGAATGCTGATGGTGCTGATGGTGGATTAGTAACCTATACCTTGAATCCCGGTGGGCTCACCAACAGCACGAATGGTGTATTCACCGGATTAACTCCGACTATTACTACGAATTATAATGTTACTGCGACGTATGGTGGCTGCACAAGAACTGCGACAACAACTGTCAATGTTGAGGGTAATATTATCACTACCATATCACCGGGATCAACCACAGTATGCTCGTTTGCGCCACCAGTGGTGCTTAACGCTTCAACAACGATAAACGGCGTTGCATGCGGCAGTTGCACTTATGTTTGGTCAACAGGTGCAACAACCTCATCTATTTCTGTGGCAGCAGCAGGCACATATACGGTAACAGTGACGACAGGTTCCGGCTGTCACAACGGGAATAGTCCTTCAACAACATTATCGCTTGCTTCTGCTGGTACAGGCGGAGGAAGCTGTGATGTTATTTATGTTTCACCTGCGGGCGGTGGAGACGGATATACCAAAGGTTCTCCAACAACACTAGCAGATGCAATTACCAAAGCACAATGCACCTATACGGTAATCAAGATGCAGCGAGGCATTTACTCACTAAGCGATTATCAAAACATTCACAGTTTCGCAACCATTGAAGGCGGTTACGACGCAACCTTCAGTACAAAATACAGTGATATGACAGGCGGCACCAACACGACCACCATTCGAAGATCTAACGCGGCGGACAGTGATAATGCCAATACCTGCACAGCGTTCAGGGTTGATGATGGAGCAATTAATTTCAGGATACAGGATGTCAGGATTGAATTACCGGGAGCAAATCCATTAGCCTCCAATCCTGGACATGCCGCGGCGTCGAATAAAACAAACTATGGGATTAAGCTGGGAGCAGGATGTTCAGCCTATAATATAGTGAGATGTTACATTGATGCAGGAGTAGGATCTGCGCCTTGATCATTCGTAAATAATAGAACATATCTCATTAGTATCAATGACAAATATTACTACAATGAAAATATATCATAAAATCCTATCATCTCCAATAATATATATTCTCTCTGTACTATTAATTTTCTTTAATTCAGAAATAAGTACAGGACAGACCACAGTAACCTTTACAACCAGTACATATTTTACTGTGCCGATTGGTGTGACTTCAGTAAATGTTGAATGCTGGGGTGCCGGTGGCGGTGGCGGCGGAAATGCTTACACATGGTATGGCGGATCAGGTGGTGGCGGTGGCGCTTATAGTTTGCAGAATAATATCGCAGTGACGCCCGGAGGAACCTACGCAGTAAATGTTGGGATTGGTGGATATGGCGGCGGCTATGGCGATGCGGAAGCAGCGGGCGCTGGTGGTGATTCCTGGTTTTATGATGTAGCAACAATACTAGCTAAAGGTGGTGGTCCGGGTTATTCCCCAACAGGATCTGGCCCATCTGCAGCGGGTGCAGGTGGTTCAGCAGCTGCGGGAGTAGGCACAACAAAATATACTGGTGGCAATGGTGGCACTGGCAGAAATAATTCATTAGGCACAGGGGGCGGCGGTGGTTCTTCAGCGGGAACGGCAGCTAACGGACTGGCAGGAGCGAATGGCGGAGCCACTGGTGGAGCCGGAGGTATTGCACCTGCGGGAGGCGGCAATGGTGCCACTGGCGGCAACGGAGCCTGCGATTGCAATGGAAACCCGGGATTCAGTCCGGGCGGCGGAGGCAGTGGTTCAGGCGATGCTGTTACTTCATATTTGTACGGAGGTGCCGGATCAAATGGTATGGTGCGCATCACATATACTTGCATAACCATCACCACTCAACCTTCGAATCAGACGCTTTGCAATGGTGGAAGTGCTGATTTTAAAGTGGTTTCCGGATCTCCGGAATTAACCTACCAATGGATGTACCTCGGAAGCCCCGTTGTAAATGGCACTCCGGCAGGTGCCATTTATTCAGGTGCTAACTCTGCCACACTTAACATAAGCGGACCAATTGCAGCAGGCACATATTCGCCCTATACCTGTGTACTAACCAACACCTGTGGATCATTGACCTCTGCAACTGCTCAATTAGTAGTGAATGCATCTGCTGCACCTGCAACACCAGCAAATCCGACAGCTTCGGCACTCGCTTGTAATGTCACATTAACGGCCACGGGTTCCGCACCCGGGGGACAAACCTGGTACTGGCAGGGAACTGATTGCGGAACCAACACCGGTCTTGGTTCGGGAGCAACCTTTACGGCATCATCCACAGCAACCTATTACATTCGCTCCAGGGACAATGCTCTTGGTTGCTGGTCTGCATCATGCGGAAGCGTAGCTGTTTCTGCCCTTGATGAACCCGTAATCGTGACGCAACCCCTCAGCACAACCGGATGTGCGGGAACAGCTGTAAGCTTTTCGATTGTGGCTATTGGTGCAGGAATGACCTATCAATGGCAGGAAAACGGAGTTAATCTAAGCAATACCGGTGTGTATAGCGGTGTTACCACAGAAAATCTAACCATTTCAAATCCAGCAGGATTATCAGGAAGAACCTATCGTTGCATAGTAAGCGGCTTTTGTGCACCAGCTGCCACCTCAACTGCAGCAACACTTACGGTGTTAGGCTCGGGATTGTCGGGTATCAGAACCGTAGGAACAGCCGGTAATTATGCAAATTTACGAACCGCCTTTGCAGATATAAATACGTTTGGATTATCTGGAGATCTCTATTTACAAATCATTTCAAATATTACTGATAATAATGATGCTGTTTTAAACCAATCAGCCAGTTGCGGTAATATGGGATACAGAGTATACATCTATCCAACGGGAGCAGCACGCACACTGTCCGGTTCATCAGCAAGCTCTCTTATCACACTCAATGGCGCTGATCGAGTAATCTTCAATGGAAAACTTGATTCGACAGGGGCAGCAAACAGCCTCATTATTTCAAATACAAATACTTCGGGGAGCACTATTCGTCTTTTAGCTGATGCATGCTATAATACCGTTAAGTACTGCGATCTGCGCGGAGTTCAGAACACGGGAGCTGTTGGCGTTGTTGCATTTGGTGCAGGAACTGTGACAGGTAACGACAATAATTTAATTACCAATTGTGCCATCCATGATGGAGCTACAACCCCAGCCATTGCTATCACAGCAACCGGAATTTTCGGAAAAGAAAATGACAATAATACTATAGCCAACAACGAAATTTACAACTTCTTTTTGGCAAGTGCTGATGCCCGAGGCATCAGTATTGGCGGGGGAAATGCACGTTGGACGATAAGCGGAAATAGTATTTATCAAACGGTAGCCCGCACTGATGGCGGTTTTTGGGGAATATTCATCAGTAATTCGCGTGGAAGTGAATTCAGCATTACGAATAATTATATCGGCGGAAGAGCCGCCAGCTGTGGTGGCCTTGCCATGAGTTATAACTGTTCCTCTATAGCTGGGACCTTCGAAGGTATATTAATCAGTACGGGGACGAATGGAATTTCTACGATTAGCAATAACACCATTCGGAATATTTCCTTCACTTCTTTTCCAGGAACAGATGGGACTTCGGTATTTACTACTATTGATATCTACGGAGGAAGAACGGATGTAATTGGAAATACCATTGGCGACGCAGCTACAGGATCAATAAACTTAACGGTTAATGCCAACTCCACCTATTACGCATGGAATAATGGTATTTATAAAAGTGGAGATGGCAATGTGATGAACAACACCATCGGTTCAATAACGATTAATGGTACTATTGCAGACCAGTGTGGATTTAATGCTATCGAGATTACAGGAACCTTAATAAATGATGTTGTAATCTCAGGAAATACCATTGGAAACAGCACAACGGCGAACAGCATTCAAAGTACAGCAGGGGCCACACCAGAAGTGACTATTGGTGGAATTTATTTTGGCACATCGGGTAATTACAATACGACTGTTTCCAACAACACCATGGCAAATATCAATAATCGCTGTACCAGCAACGGTGCATTTTTCGTAGGACTTTACAATCAGGCAACCAATGGAAATCAAACGGTAATTGGAAATAGCATTTATAATATTTCAGCAGCCAGCACTAGAACAGGTGACTGGTCTACCGTCAATCTGATGTCTGCAATGACAGGAATTGCCAGTATCAATTCAGTAAATGGAGGGCATTTCATTGCGCAAAATACAATACATTCCTTTAATTCAACAGGAGCCGGCGCCGTTCAAGTGTATGGAATAATGTGTCATCATGACGGGGCTACTGGTTCTACGATTGCAAAAAACCTCATTCATAGTTTTTCCACTACATCAAACACCGCCACACAGGTCGGTATCAAGGCACATGTTGGTATTGCAATAGTCAACAATAATATGATCCGGTTAGGTTACAATGCATCGGGAGTACAGATTGCTACTTCACCAAAAATGATTGGAATTTGGCAGAGCTCAGCTTCAGCATGCACCTATAATTACAACTCAGTATATCTTGGTGGTGCAGATGGCACCGCAGGTGCAATCAACACTTATGCATTCAAACGTGATGCGGGATCATCCACACTTGCAAATAACATATTCTACAATGCACGCACAGGAGGCGGTGCGCGCCATTATGCCATTACGACTAACAGTTCCACTGTGACCAGTAATTACAATGATTTATTCAGTTCGGTTTTAGCTAATCTGGGATCGTATGATGGAGGCACTACAGCCCGAACCTTTGCTGCATGGCAAACAGGAACATCTCAAGATGCCAATTCAAGATCAGAAAATCCACTTTTTGTAAATCCCACGGGCAGCGCATTATTGGTTGATTTGCATCTTGCACCGGGCAGTCCAGAAATTGGTCGTGCCCTCGCCAATGGTGTAAATTCTGACATAGATAATCAAATGCGCAAAACAGGGGTTGGTTTTCCGAACGGACCTACCATTGGGGCTGACGAAGTAATTACTGGCGCCGTTGGTGCAAACGCTTATGGAATCTATGCTCCTGCAACCTTAGCGGGAAATGTAACCGACTGCGAAATCTATGCTGTTGGCGGAACTCCTGGCGGATTGGGAATTAGGGTGGGTTCTCCAACTGATATAAACTATGCAAACGTATATATCAAATTATATCATATCATCACTGCAAGCAATTATAGTTGCATGCATACCCGAATGAAATTCACCACCAGCGACCCTACTCCTTTCGACTGGTTACTGGGTAATGGCGCTGCTCCCCTTACCAGTTCTGTTAATCCGGTAAATGATGTCACATACTCCAGCGTTGGAAGAAAGAGTATTATTGAAAGCATTAAAGTATTCAAGGACTTTGTAAATATGACCATGGATACGCCTGATGAAGGCAGCATATTGGGCGCTCCAGCCGGAGCCGGATGTCCAACAACTTATTCGTACACCAGTTCTGTTGCAGGAAGTCCGGGCTTTACCTATTACTGGACAGTGAACGCACCTGGTGGATGCTCAGCAACGATTGCCTCACCAAATACATCAACGACAGATGTTACCTTCGTTAACCAAACCGGAGTTAATCAGGTTTTCGTATTAACGCTTCAAATCACTACGGAGTGCTGCGGACCACTGGAAAGAGTAATTCGTTATATAACGATTTATCCAAGCCCCACAGCACCTACTGTTTCAGGAACTACATTCAGCCTTTGCACCGGAGGGTCTCAAAGTGTATCTGTAACCGGCCCTGACCCCACTTATTCTTATGAGTGGTATGATGCATCTACCGGAGGCAGTTTATTAGGTACAGGGACCACATTTACTATAAATCCTGTGCTGAGTGGTACAGAGAGTTATTGGGTGCAGGCAACCAACAGTTACGGATGTGCCAGCACGCGAACAGAAGTTCAGGTCACAGGAAACGACACACCCTCTCCTACAGTTTCAGGCGCTTCAACTTGTGGAACAGGAGACATCACCTTAACAGTAAGTTCGCCCAGTGCAGGCGCCACCTACAATTGGTACAGCGGATCATGTGGAGGCACATTATTGCAGACGAGTACAGCAACATCATTCACAACCAATATCAGTGCAACGACCACCTTCTATGTTGAAGTAATACCCGTGGGTTGCGGAGCCAGCAGTTGTTCCTCTCCAATTGGAACACTTATTAGTCCTCCGAATCCCATTGTTTGGCTTGGCGCTGTTGGAGGAGTAAACAACTGGTTCAATGCTGCCAACTGGAGTAGCGGCTGTTTGCCAACTTGTGCAACCAATGTGCAAATTCCAAATCTCGCCATTGATCCTGACATTGGTTTCAATGCCACTGCCAATGCAGCTTGTCAGAATATTGAATTGCAGTCAGGAGCCATACTTTCCTTCTCAGATAGCAAGGCAGAGCTGGATATCTGTGGAAACACTATCCATGCAGGTGTAGTATCAACAGGCGGTCTTGGCCTGGTAAAATTCATGGGGAGTAGTGCGCAAACCTACACTAAGACTGGTAGCGGCGATTTCCACAATGTCACACTCAACAACACTGCAGTCACTCCTAGCCTTACTATCAGCAGTGGAGACTTAATTCTTGATGCCAGCGGTGTGTTCGAATTCCAGAGTGGTAAAGTGGTTACAGCGGCCAATAATCTGATTATTAAAAATACTGATGTTGCATCAATAATTGGCCATTCAACAACGAATTATGTCAACGGAAATCTAACGCGTTATGTCAGCAGTTCCGGGCAATACGACTTACCATTAGGAAATAATAATGCTTACGAATTAGGAACGATAAACATAAGCAGCACTTCAGGTTTAACCTATTTAAATACAAATTTCAGTAATCCGGCCAATGCAACTGGAAGCGCGCTGCCACTGATAGAAAACACACTTTACTATGATGCTATTTTGAATTGTGGTGGTGTGAATGCAACCACAGGTAACGCAAATGGCGGTATATGGACGATTACTCCCGATGCAGGTACAGCTAACTACACCATGATTCTTCAGGGCCGTAATTGGGATAATCCAGGGACTGGGCAGATCATTGTTAAGCGTAACACTTCAGGACCCGGCCCATGGACGTTGGCAGGCGCGGCTGTTTCGAATACAAACGTTGGAGGGGTAATCACTTGCGAACGCAATACATATTCGGGTTTTTCACAATTCGCTATAGCCCGCACCAGAGATGTGCTCCCAATAAGCCTGATTAACTTTAATGCAAAATGCGAGAACGCCAGTGCAGATGTACAATGGAGCACGGCAAGTGAACAGAATAATGACTATTTCTCATTGGAACGCAGTATTGATGCGGCATCCTGGGAGCTCTTAGCCACTGTACAAGGTGCCGGCAACAGTAACAATATCAAAAAATACCAATACACTGATGATGCTCCATATCAGGGAATAAGCTACTATCGATTAAAACAAACTGATTTTGACGGAGCATTTAAGTATTTTGGTCCAGTGAGTGCGCAATGTGACCAAGGCGCTAATTCCCCTTCTGTTGCCTACTATCCGAATCCATTCACCCAACAAATAATGGTCGACATTAGTAATCTTATTACGAATAATGCAACCGTAAGCATATTCAACATTTTAGGTGAAAAGATTTTTGATGAGGCAATTGCCGACATTAATGAAAATAATCACAAATTTATTTTAGACCTTAAGGTGCTGGCGAGCGGTGTTTATACGATACAATTCAGCTCGGCGAACTTTACTCAAAGTAGCCGGATTGTGAAGTATTACTAAGATATACGATGTATTCATATCATGGTCTCCGTAGTGTTTCCGACCACAATAGTTAGAGAATAATCTGTTGCGGAACGGCACTGCGGAGATTTCTTTTATATATATCCTTTTGGTGCAGGTAGTTTTTTCATACTTTTGCTGCAGAAAAATATATAGCCATGGAATCTTCGAATAAAAAATTCATAATGCATTGTATTAACTGGGGATTAATCCTTAGTGGAATACTAGTGTTAATTTCTTTGATGATTTACATTTTTGCAATTGACCCTACAAGTATAGGTGTAAGCGTGCTTGTCCAATTAATTTCAGTTGTATCCATTACATGGATTATGGCATACGCTTCAATTTCGTACCGTAATAAATTCCTTGACAATAAAATTTCGTTTCTACGTTGTTTGCTTGCTGGGCTTATTGTGGGCATAATGGCGAATTTGGTTGTTTCCCTATACAGTTATCTTTTTAACGCCTTCTTCGATCCGGAATATGCAGGAAAGATAATGGAAATGGCCATTGAAAAGATTGAATCAAATCCCAATATTCCTGATGACATGAAATCGGAGATTATTGCTAAAATGGCTGATGTTCCATCACCATTGAAGCAGCTAGGACAAACCTTAATGATGTATGGCATTATGAATTCTGTACTTGCTTTAATTGCCACACTCTTTGTTCGTAAAAAAGAAAAAATCAAAGAAACAAACATATTCTAACAATGGATATTTCTGTCGTAGTCCCTTTATTGAATGAAAAAGAATCGCTTCCGGAATTAACTTCCTGGATACAGCGAGTAATGCTGGCTAACAAGCTGAGCTATGAAGTGATTCTGGTTGACGATGGCAGCAACGACGGCTCCTGGGCTGAAATTGAACGTTTATCACAGGAAAACCCTTGTATACGCGGGATTAAATTCAGAAGAAATTATGGAAAATCGGCTGCGTTGAATACCGGATTTGATGCTGCCCAAGGCAATGTGGTGGTCACAATGGACGCGGATTTACAAGACAGCCCTGATGAAATACCAGAACTTTTCAGAAGAATCAACGAAGAAAATCTGGACCTGATTTCCGGTTGGAAAAAAAAGCGTTACGATCCGCTTTCAAAAACGCTGCCTACGAAGCTTTTTAATTGGGCAACACGTAAGGTTTCAGGAATAAAGTTGCACGATTTCAATTGCGGATTAAAAGCGTACAGAAAAGACGTGATTAAGACCATTGAAGTATATGGTGAAATGCACCGTTATATTCCTATTATTGCCAAATGGAACGGTTTTCCACGCATTGGCGAACAAGTTGTTGCCCATCAGGCACGTAAATATGGAACAACAAAATTCGGCGGCTGGAGCCGGTTTATCAATGGCTTTTTGGATTTGATGTCGATCTATTTCGTTGGAAAGTTTAGCAAAAAGCCCATGCATTTTTTTGGAACCTTAGGAACATTAATGTTCTTGGTTGGCTTTGGTTCTGCGCTATTGATAGGAATACAAAAATTATATTTTGTTGTGAAGGATATTCCTGCTGAGCGTGTAACAGCTTCTGCCTATTTCTATATTGCCCTAACCACAATGCTTTTGGGCACTATGCTGTTTCTTGCGGGTTTTCTTGCTGAGCTTATTGCCCGCGGATCGCATGATCGCAATACGTATCATATCGAGAAAAGGACATTCTCCAATTAATCTTTTAGAACATCCCTGGCTACTTTAATTCCAACGATGTTGGAATTAGGGAAAGAAACGTTTCAATATTTCATCAACCTCGTACCCGGGATATGATGGGGCAAGACTGGTAAATGTAGCCTTCGCCATTAGCGGTGCATTATCGAATAAATATAATACAGCAGTGAGCATGAGCACATCCGAATTCTGTGCATCAACAGCTGCTGCCTTTTCAAGAAATGCAAGCGCTTCTTTGAATTTCAATTGCCGCGTTAATAGTGCAGCCATCCCAAGGTTTGCATAAAAATTCTTAGGCTCCATTTTAATGACTTTTTCTGTCCATACCCTAGCTTCATCAAAGTGGGCATCGAGATAGTAGAAATAGGCAGTCATTAAAAAATTATTGATGGTCGGATGTATTGAATCCAATTCCAATTGATGATGATACGCACAATCCTTACGCAGTGTTAATGCACAAATACCCGTCATATTTTCGTACAAGTTCTGACTGGAAGGATTGTAACGAATACCCTTATTGAACCAACTGAGTGCTGTTTCAGGATCATTATTCAGAAAAGCTGCCAACATAAGACATGAGTAAGGAAATTCGCGATCGGTGAATACTTTTTTAGTCCGCTCCTCCATTCTCATCATAATATTATTAAGCTCTTCTTTGCTCTTTGGACGAAGCTTAAACGATACCGTATCCCCATGACCATCGAGTTTGTCGGCATTATCTAAAAATGCCTGATATACAATAGCGGTTAGGTGCAAGGCATCAAGCATAGCCAGTAATGTAGGATTACCGGGCTTCTTTTTCAAACCTTCTTCAAGAAAACTAGTATTTACAAAACCTTTGTATGACAAGGTATCCACGACAGTGCTATCATATTTATTCAAATCGTATATAGCCTTAATCATTATAAGGTTCGACATCTGACAGTAATTATCAACATTGTCGGGCTCCAGTAAAATGGCCTTCTCCAGGTAGGATTTAGCCGGATCCATATCATAATTTGCCATACTGATTAGCGCTAATCCATTCCAACCAACCGATGAAAGTGGCGCCAAACGGGTGATTTCCTGAAAATACGCCTGAGCAAGCTGCCATTCTCCTTCGCCTAAAAAGATATTTGCAAGCATGCGGATGGCATGTGTATCAGCCGGATTCCGCATCATATCGTTCATATAAAGGTCCTTTGTAATCTTCTTTATACTATCTGCCTCTTTGGTGCGATAACGCTGAATTAATAAAGAAGAAAGTGCCATAAAATGATCAGCCCTTGTCGGCTCTTTCCGTATTAAAGACCTTATAGAATCTTCTGATGTTTTTTTAAACACTACTTTGGGTGCAACAGAAAAATCAGAAGTAAGAAAGGAAATAGACATTTTTATTTGCAACTGCGGATAATACACTCTGTTCATCACGAATGTGGTATCTTCCGCAGTTTTCATTATACTTTGCCCGAATACCGCGGTTGACGCAATAATGAACAATACAAGGAAAATCAGTTTGTGTCTCATGTAATATTGTTGTCAGGTTTGAACTAATATATTATTGTAATTCTATTATATAATATCTGTTCCTTTTTTAATCAGCCATAGCGACGCTACCCTGCGATAGAATTCATCAATGGGCATTTTGGTGGGTAAAACGCAATTAAAGAAATTATATTTTCGAAGGTTTTTATCAATTATTGAAGCTTTCATTTCTTCGTAATAGTCAGTACCGGGCATCGGCGTAAGGATGGTGTATCCTGCATACACCACTTTGTGTGATGCGGCATAGTCGCCCAAAGCATCGAAATCCTCTGCAGTATAATCATTGGGCACCACATAATTTCCTCTCAGGTTGATACCATTTGCATGGAAAACATCAATCGCTTTGCTGATGAGATTTGCTGAGGAGCCTTTGCGATACTTGCGTAATTCTTCTTCCCGAAAGGATTCGAAACCACAGATCACAACTTTAAGTCCTCCCCTGGCCAATTTTTCGATGAGAGCTGGTTGCTCCGCCGCAGTATCGAAGCGGATATCCATAATAAATTCCTTGTGAATTCCTTCCTCAACGATACGATCGAATAGCTTTTCTATAAAATCAATATTAACAATGGTATTTGCATCAGAGAAACGAACTACTTGGTAATCGTCGATTTGCTTCAGCTCTGTTATGATACTTTCGACATCACGTTGAAAAAAGCATCCATCATACTGTTTCCAGATTGAGCAGAAGGTGCACCGATGCTGACAACCAAGTGATGTAAACAAATAGGTGCTTGGTGATGGATGACCTCCAACATGATAGGTAGATATCCACGGCTTGAGCAGTTCACGGTCGGGAAACAGGAAGTTTTCGCCAGCGGCATTCCATGGTTTTGCAGCAAGTGTATTCGCACTTAATTGTCCGTTCTTCATGTTAGTGAGTAAACCACCAATTGCTCGCGGATCTTCGTGCGCTTCAAGAGCATCAACTAATTCGCGAAACATACCGGCTGATTGTCCGGGACAGACATAATCAACAGCAACATCGATAAAATCCGACGGACATAAAGTGGCATGCAAACCTCCGGCGACAGTAACAATAGATGGATCCAGGGATTTCGCAATCCTGAACATTTCGATTCCATCATCGAATTCAGAAGCAATGAAGGTAACACCAAGTACATCGGGCTTGAAATCGGTAATAATCTGAGTGACTAATTCAGCCAATGGAGGAGTACTATTGTCAAGATCATACGCTCCCTTGATATCGACTAGCTTAATGTCGTGATGCTTAACAGCAGCAGCGACGGTGAGCAGACCCAAAGGAGGACCAATCAGTTTCTTGTGAATAAAGCGTTTTGCTTCTTCGGTTGCATACTTCAAAATGCTGTTTTCCTGTGACCTCGGTGGATTAAGCAGTAATATCTTCATGTTTAAGCGTCCTTAGCTACACTAATCTACGTTGTTTTCGCTAGTGCAAAAGTATTAAATTTGCATCGCATAACCTATTTACACTCTAAACCCAACTCAATGGCCAGGATTCTAATGGCAAGCGTTCCTCTTGCAGGGCATGTCAATCCCGGTTTGCCGATAGCCAAGCTATTGGTTTCCCGTGGGCATGAGTTGATTTGGTATTCCGGAAGACATTTCGAAGAGGCTATACGGTCGACTGGAGCGCAATTCGCGCCTTTTGTACGGGCCACTGAATTTCACGATCAACTGATATCAACCTTGTATGGAAAAATCCCGACCTACAGTTTACTGGCACATGCTGGGTTTTACATAAGGAATGTTTTTTACAATCCTATGTTGTCCTATTATCAGGATCTTCAGGAACTATTAAAAACCTTTGATGCTGACGTGATTGTTTCCGACGAATGGTTTACCGGCGGTATTCCCTTTTCGGAAAAAGGTATAAAGCCATGGGTTATCTATGGAAACTCGCCGTTGATGATATTTTCGGAAGATGCGCCTCCTCCGGGAAGTGGCTTACTGCCAACAGAGGGTCCTTACGGAAAAAATCGTGACCGCATTGCAAATGCCATTGCCCGGGTTTTTCTTTCGCCTGTCCAACGACATATCAATAATTGCAGAAAAGAAGCAGGTCTTGAACCACTGAAGTATTTTTCGCCCGAACAAAACATCCGTTTCTCGGCCTTAACGCTGAAGTTCACCACTCCTATCTTTGAATTTCCACGTAAGCATTTCCCTGAACAACTTCGCTTTGTTGGTCCAGTATTACCGGAAACCCGACTTGAAAAAGAGCCTGATTGGCTTGAAAAAATAAAACGCAGCGACAAACCAATCATCTTTATTACACAGGGATCCGTTGACATTTACGATATCAGAAAACTGATTATACCGGCATTGAAAGCATTGCAGCATGAGGAGGTTAAGCTGATTGTTTCCACAGGAGGACTGAATACGGCAGGACTTAAAGCAATGTTCCCGCAAGAGAACATCATTATTACCACTTATGTTCCCTATTCCCTCATTATGCCGTACCTAAGTTGTATGATTACAAATGGCGGATATGGTGGTGTTTCCACAGCGCTAAGTTTTGGTGTACCTATCATTATTGCCGGAAATTCTGAGGACAAACCTGAGATTGCCAGTCGTTTAAGATATTGCGGCGCAGGCATTGATCTTCAAACGGGCCGTCCCTCTAGAGCATCCATAAAAAAAGCATGGAATCGTATTCTGCACCAGACAGCATTCAAGGAAAAAGCTATGGAGATAATGATGGATTTCAAAACTCACAATGCAGTAAACGAGAGCGTTAATTGTATTGAAACCCTGATTCGTGAAAAGTCTGCAAGCGCCGAAACAACGAAGTAATACTCCTGAACTTCATAAAGCAAGATATTAAGAAATCAATTGAAAATGCTTATTTTTGCACCCCTGTTATCAAGCCTGAACCCAGTTTGCTGACGGATAATTATGAGTGTACTCATCAAGGTCAACGGATTACGAAAAATATACAAAGGCAGCGAAGAAGCCGTGCTTAAAGGGATTGACATGGAAATCCAACAAGGCGAGTTCTTCGGACTGCTTGGCCCTAATGCTGCGGGAAAGACTACCTTGATATCAATCCTTTGTGGTCTGTTGAAGATTACCGCCGGCGATGTACAAATTCATGGAAAAGATGTAGATACACAATATAATGAAATCCGTGAATTGATAGGGTTGATTCCTCAGGAAATTGCTCTTTATCCAACACTGACGATTCGCGAAAACCTCAGATTTTTCGGTCAGATGTATGGAATGAGAAGAAAAGAATTGAATAAACGCATAGAGGAATGTCTTGATTTGTTAAAGCTTCAGCCACATGCCGACAAGCGTGTTGCCAATTGCAGCGGGGGAATTAAACGGCGCACCAATTTGATGTGCGGGCTCATTCATAAGCCTGTGATTATTTTTTTAGATGAACCAACATTAGGCGTGGATGCTCAATCCATGAACCTCATCTATGAGTATCTCAAAGAATTGAATGCGAGTGGCACAACGATAATATACACTACCCACTATATGCGCGAAGCAGAGAATTTGTTTTCGCGCGTCACCATTATTGATGATGGAAAAATCATTGCCAACGGGACTCCTGCGTCGCTAGTAACGGACAATCCCGGATGTCGTGATCTTGGAGAAGTATTTATTAAACTAACCGGAAGGGATCTCAGAGACTGATGAAAGGATTTTGGGGCACAGTTATCAAAGAAATGCTGATTCTGATCAGGGATATTCCCGGGTTGGTGCTGCTATTTGCATTACCCATGGTATTAATCCTTGTGATTACACTAACTCAGGAAAATGCCTTCAAATCTGTAACAGATAACAAGGTGGGATTAGTGTTTGTCGACAACGACCGTAAGGAGTTAGGGCAAACCATTGAAAAAGGCTTAAACGAATCGGGATATTTCGAAGTAATTAAAAAGATTGGGGAAACTGAGATTACCCTGCAAAAAGCCAATCAACTTATTGCCAGCGGTGAATATCAGGTTGGTATTGTGGTTCCTGAAGGCTCCACCAAGCTGGCTGAAGATCGGGCTGATGCGATTATAAAGCATTCACGCGACAGTTCGCTAACCATCAACAATCGCATGACACCTATTGGAGAAATCGAACTCAGTTTTGATCCAGCCATTCGGGAATCCTATAAAAATACCGTTACTGCATCATTGAAACGCTTGATACAGGCAACGGAGTTTCAGATATTATTAAACCGTTTTTTCAAAATTTTGCCTGAGCAGTTAAATGAACAGGCGAAGATTCCCATTAAGCGTGAATTGGTGCGTCAGTTAGATCTTATGGAAATAGAGTTCAATACAGAGCTCAAGAAGCGCATGGGTGAATATGCACCTGCAGATCTCAAGATTGAAGCACCAGACAAAGATCCAGAAGTAAATTTAACGGAAGATTTTGGTCGGAATCTCACCTTCGATTTCAAGACCGATTCGGAAAATCTTGTAAAAGTTAAAGAAGTGTATGCACGCAGCAACGAAGCTGTCCTTGAGCCAACACTTGTACAAAATAATGTTCCCGCATTTGCTTTGTTTGCGATGTTTTTCATAGTAATTCCTTTAGCCGGGAGCATACTTACCGAGCGTACTCAGGGGACTTATTACAGGCTACGCACTTTGCCAGTGGCCTATCTTACGATATTGGGAGGTAAGACTTTTGTGTACAGCATTGTATGTTTGAGTCAAATGGGAATTATGATCCTTACGGGAATACACATCATTCCTGCAATTAGCGACCTTCCTGCGCTGGACATGGGCAATTCATATTTCTCAATTTTTATTGCATCAATAAGCTGTGCCATGGCCGCCATTGGTTTTGGGCTGATTGTGGGCTCTATTGCTTCATCGCAAAGTCAGGCAGGAATGTTCGGTTCATTTATGGTTGTAATTCTGGCCATTCTTGGGGGAATCTTCCTTCCGGTGTATCTGATGCCGGAACCCTTGCGTGTCATTTCGATGATTTCGCCGCTGCGGTGGGGTATCGATAGTTTTCTGGATTTGTTTGTGCGCAATGGAAACCTTAAAACCATCTGGCCCAATATACTTCGTTTGAATTTGTTTTTTGCATTTGCACTGGTAATCGCTTTACGTAATTTTGTGAGAAGAAAATAACCTCAAACTCCGGCTCATGAAAGAAAAAGACATGCAATCCACCCCGCAGAAACAAACATTTGTGATGTATGCGGAAAAAGAAGACGGAAGCTATGGTTCGTTCGAAACCGGTTCTTACCTGATTGAAAACGATCTTGACGATTTCTGGAAAAAGATGGAACATCGCGAACGCATGATGCGTGAAAAGCTGATTAAGGCTGAGGTCAGTCCGATTCATTATTATATGGCTATTGAAGAACTGACTGTTCAGGAATTAGCTCAGCGAGCAGGAAGCAGCGTTGCAAAGGTAAAGAGACACCTTAGCATGAAAGGCTTCGAAAAAGCGAAGGTACGCGATTTGAAAAAATATGCAGATGTTTTTAATATTCCAGTATCGAATCTATTTCAGATGATTTTATCATCAAAAGGACAGAATATTAAATATCATTTTTACAATAAAGAGGAAGACCTCACCGAGAAAAACACGATTACGCAGGAAACCACGGGCAATCCCTTGGTTGTACTTACAAAAGTGGAGGATCTGAAAAAATGAGCGAGCAGCATACCTTTCAGCATAAAATGGCCGCCCACTGTGAAACAGGGACTGTAACTGCACAACTGAATCACGGAGGTCTCGACATAAGCGAAGCTATGGTATTTGGGATATCCAGCGGTATTTTCTTTGGTTATTTTACCGGTAAGCGTTTCCTATTCCCACAGTTCATTGTTCGTAGCAAGCCCGGGCAAGTGAGGGAAAACATTGCAAAGCGATTAGGTGTAAAATGGAATACCTATAAGTTCAACAACGAACAAAAGGGCATGCTCGCACTGGACGCCTTGCTGGACAAGGGAATCACAGTAGCTACTCAGGTAGATTTCTTTTATATGGATTACATTCCTGATTACTTGCGCGTACATATCAATGTGCATTTCATGAATGTAGTTGGCAAGCAGGACGGCAATTATTTGATAAGCGACAGCTATTTCCCTAAGATTGTCTCCCTACCTGAAGACTCCATGCGTAAAGGTCGTTTTGCAGGCGGGAATTTTTCACCTAAGGGATTTATTTATTATCCCACTTACATTCCTACTCAAATTGATTTTGAACCTGCCATCCGCAAAGGGATACAGAAGGCATGCAGAAATATGTTGAAGTTGCCTGTTCCATTTATTGGAATTAAAGGCATGCGAAAATTCGCCAAACACATTGTAGAATGGCCGAAATTAGCTACTGACACCGAACATTTGTCGCACGAGGTTTCGAAAATAAATATTTTGCTTGAAGATCAGGGAACCGGTGGTGCCGGATTCCGTTTTATGTATGCGACATTTCTGCGACAGGCTGCAGAAAAATGCAATGAACCCCGCTTACTTACATTATCGAAACAGATGATGGAGATTGGTGACGGATGGAGGGAGATATCTTTGAAAGCTGCGCGTATGGGCAAAAACCGCGATCTGGGTATCGATAAATTAGGAGAGATTGGGCAATTGATAAATCAGCGTGCTGATGCTGAAGAGGCCTTTTTCAAAGAATTGATGATTACCGTAAAATAACTAATTATTGAACAGAATAAACTCAACAACATGACAGAAATACCTGCACAATTAAAATCAGAAGTAAAAAAATTAGTGGTGGATACCCTGAAATTGCAGGATGTGGATCCCGAAACTATACAAGATGAACCTTCATTGTTTTCAGGAGAAAATACTATCACCCTCGATTCTATCGATGCCATTGAATTAATCATGGCTGTTCAAAAAACCTATGGCGTTCGTTTGGACGACCAGAATCTCGCCCGCAGCATTATGAATTCGGTGAACAGCATTTCAGCATTCATTGTGGAAGAGCAAGCTAAACAAAAAAAATAAGGCATACTGCCTTTTGCTTTTTTCACATTATGAAAAGTGGGTATCTGGTCACTGGGATTCGATTCAGGCAATTGATGCGGCTTATACGCAGCAACAAATGCGGTGCTAGCCCAAGAACTATAATTCGCTTTCTGCTCTTGTTGCAAAACTCCCTTTGGTCGTCTTTCTTTACACGGCGCGAACGCATTATTTACGGAGATTATATCAACAATCATCCGTTGCCAACAGATCCGGTATTTATTGTTGGCCATTGGCGCACGGGGAGCACATATCTGCACAAGCTGATGTCGCTCGATCCTTTGCTTGCAGCACCCACTTTATATCAGACCGCCATGCCTGAGGGCTTTGTTACAGCCCGCCCCTACTACGCTCCGTTAATGCAGCGGATGATAGGAAAATTCAGACCCTTCGATAATATGAAAGCTGGCATTGATGAGCCACAGGAATGTGAGTTCGCACTCTTCAGAATGTGCGGCGAATCTCCATTAAAACAACTGATGTTTCCGAGGTCATCAACATATTTCCTGTTACAACAAGAGGCCGACTTCATGCCTGCTGCATCACAAAAAAAGAAGTGGGAATTAGCGCTGGAAAGCTTTTATACTAAGCTTTCCTGGTATAATCAAAAACGATTAATACTTAAAAACCCATTCCATTCAATGCGTATCGGATATCTGAGCCAGAAATTCCCTCAAGCACGCTTTATCCATATTTACCGCGATCCAATGGAAGTAATCCCATCCACGATAAGGATGTGGACCGTGGTGGGTGAACAAAATGTAATGAATCACCGCGGGAAAGCACCGCAAATAAAGGATGTTGCGATAGTATACCGTAATATGCTGACTGAAATCAATACCCAGTTGGCACTATTACCTTCATCACGAAAAGCAGAAATTAGTTACAAAGACTTAGTTGCTTCGCCCATAGATACCATCCAAAAGGCTTATCAATCGCTGGGCTTGGAGTTCACCGAAGAATATCATCAGTCAATATTGCAGTTTCTTGATACGAACCGCGATTATGAGAAGAACAATTATTCACTTACTGATGAAGAAAAGCTAGAGATCAAAGCCGCCATGGAGGCTGAACATTTGAATCAACCCTTGACCGCTTGCGGTCATTAAAAATTTATTATGATGAATCTATTTCCCGATATAGAAAGGCAAGACGCGACAACCATCAAACATTTTCAGGAAGAAAAGATGCGTGAAACGCTGGCCTATCTTCAGGCTTGCTCTCCCTTTTACCAGAAGCATTTCAAGAAGCATCACATCGACATCGGCAAGATTAAAACGCTTGAAGATCTTCGCTTAATTCCGGTGACGACGAAGGATGATATACAGATGAGCAATGATGACTTTCTTTGCGTGAAGCGTAATAAAGTGATTGATTATGTCACCACATCAGGCACACTGGGAGATCCTGTAACCTTTGCTATGACTGAGAAAGACCTGCAACGACTGGCCTATAATGAAGCCATTTCTTTTGTCTGTGCCGGTGGTGTTGAAACAGATGTATACCAACTCATGACCACCATCGATCGTCGCTTCATGGCAGGATTGGCCTACTTCATGGGCATCCGCATGATGGGCGCAGGCATAGTGCGTGTTGGCGGCGGTATTCCTGAACTTCAGTGGGATTCGATTTGCCGGGTAAATCCAACAACTTTTATTTGTGTTCCCTCATTTATTCTGAAACTCATTGAATACGCCGAAAAACGCGGTATTGATTATAGAAACACCTCTGTAAAAAAAGCGGTATGCATTGGAGAACCACTGCGAAACGAAGATTTGAGCCTGAATACACTGGGAAGTCGCATTCTTGAAAAATGGGATTTAGAACTTTATTCAACATATGCTTCTACTGAAATGGCCAGTGCTTTCACTGATTGCAAAGCCGGTAAGGGCGGGCATCATCATCCGGAACTTATCATCGCAGAATTTCTAAATGATAATGATGAGCCTGTTGGTGAAGGTGAAGTTGGCGAGTTAGTTTTCACAACACTTGGCGTAGAAGGCATGCCATTACTACGTTTCAAGAGTGGAGATCTATGTCATCATTACAATGAACCATGCAGTTGTGGTCGCACCACATTGCGCGTAGGCCCTATCATTGGCCGTAAAAAACATATGATTAAGTTCAAAGGAACTACCTTGTATCCACCTGCCTTATATGATATTCTGGATAATATTCCTGAGGTACTTATTTACGTAGTAGAAGTCTCCACCAATGCCATTGGCACCGATGAAATTATGATACGCATTGCTTCGGATCAAGCGGGAGAGCAATTAGAAAAGGATTTGAAAGACCATTTCAGAGCCAGACTCAGAGTATCACCAACAATAAAATTTGAAAGTCCTGAAGAACTCAGTACCATTGCATTTCCGCCAGCAAGCCGCAAACCGGTGAAGTTCATTGATCACCGGAATGCGATAAAATAGTGGCTGTCTATAAAATCCGTCTGCGGTGTTCTACTTGTGTTATCTGACAGTCGATTACGCCAGTAAACTCCTGCCCTACAGCACTTCGGACGCCTTGCATCTGAAACTTTATAATCAGCCACCGAGTCCTATGGATGGACGCTAAATAATTGCCGTATTATTTCAAATAATTATCCAGCCATTTAAAAAACTCGCGCTGCCAAAGTACCGAATTCTGAGGCTTGGTAACGAAGTGTGATTCGTTGGGAAAGAACAGAAATTTACTGGGAACACCCTTCAATTGCGCACAATTGAAAGCCTGCATTCCTTCGGTATATGGAATACGGAAATCGTTTCCACCATGAATCACCAAAATCGGCGTATCCCAATTGCCAATGAATTTATGGGGAGAGAAATCATAATTTTTTCCAGCTGATTTTTCCCAATAGGCGCCACCCAAATCATAATCAGGGAACCAATATTCTTCAGTAGAGCCATACCAGCTTTCGAGATTGAACATGCCGCAATGGGCAATGAATGCGCGGAAACGACCTTCATGATGTCCGGCCAGCCAATATACCGAATACGCTCCATAACTAGCACCAACAGCTCCTAAACGATTTTTATCAACCCATGGATCGGTAGAAACAGTATCGATGGCGGTGAGATAATCCTTCATATTCTGACCGCCATAATCACCGCTGATTTCATCATTCCATTCCTGTCCGAATGTTGGTAATCCGCGACGATTGGGCGCGACAACGATATAGCCGTTAGCAGCCATCATCTGCAAACACCAGCGATACGACCAAAACTGACTGACCGCACTTTGAGGTCCGCCCTGGCAATAAAGCAATGCAGGGTATTTTTTTGTTTTATCAAAATCAGGTGGATACAACACCCAAGTGAGCATTTTTTTTCCATCGGTTGTTTTAATCCAGCGTTCTTCAACCTTTCCCATGGTGATACCAGCAAGAATCTCCTTATTGGTAAACGATATTTGTGTTTCCTTGCCTGATGCATCAATCGTATAGATTTCTGAGGGCGATGACAATGACATACGAATTCCTGCCACTACTTTTTCTCCAACAGCAAGTTCGGTATAATCATGAGGTCCAGTAGTGAGTTGCTTGATAACACCGGTTTTCACATTGACATTATATACCTGATAGGTTGCATTAATACCAGAAATAAAATAGAGAACGCCGGCTTCGGTAGGATGCCATTTTAGATTCGACGAACTCTGATCAAAGTTTGCAGTGAGGTCGGTAAGTTTGCGAGTTGCTAGATCCATAAGGATAATCCTGCTTTTGTCGGCTTCGAAGCCTGGAGTTTTCATGCTGGTCCACGCCAGATATTTTCCATCAGGAGAAAAGGCTGGTTCCATATCATAGCCTTGATTATCGATACTGAGATCTTCAGTATTGCCGGTTGCAAGGTCGTACAGATAGATATCAGAATTAGTGCTGATAGCATAATCCAAACCCTTTAATTTTTTGCAGGTATAGGCGATCTTAGAACCATCGGGGCTCCAGGCAATCTGTTCCATGCCACCACCAGGTTGCAACGGACAATCGGCCTTTTCGCCTGGCATCAGATCTTTTGAATCGCCCAATTTTCCATCGGTGTAGGCTGCAACAAACACATGACTGTATGCGAAGTCAGTCCAGCTATCCCAATGACGATACATTAAGTCGTCGATAATCAAAGCATCGGCTTTAGGTAAATCGGGATAAACATCCTGAACAGTTTTGTCGAGTTTGACATCTTTAATAAATAGAATGTTCTTCATATTAGGAGCATATGAAAAACCATTGATACCTCCGGGATAGAATGATATTTGGGTTTTTCCGCTACCATCTGGGTTCATTTCCCAAAGTTGGGCATCGCCGCTTGAAGTGGAAATGTAACCGATTTTTTTTCCATCGGGGCGCCAAATTGCATTAAAGTCAGTCCCCTCGAAAGTGGTTAATTTTACAGGCGTTCCACCGTTTACACCCAAGGTATAGATGTCTCGATTTCCTTTGTTTTCGGCAAGATTGTACCATGTTGTTCCATAGAGCAGCGTATTTCCATTAGGAGAAAGTTGAATCTCGCTTACGCGACCTAATTTCCAAAGTAACTCCGGAGTAAGTTTTCCCTGAGCGTTAACACTGATAGCAGTGAAAACCACTGCAGCTGTAGCAATGCAGCGCAATACAAAAAGTCGTAATTTCATAATTGTATCATTATTTATGTGATAATTCATCAACACGATTAAGGCCATCAACGGCACGTTGATAGTTGGGTTTAATCATGATGGCTTGCTGATAATCTTTTTTAGCGTTCATTATGTCGCCCAGCAATTCATAGCAATATCCTCTGTTGTACCAAGCTTCAGCGTAGTTTTTATCGCAATTAATTGCATCGGTGAAATGCTGTATTGCGACATCATACACGCGCAGATAGACCAAATGAATATATCCCAAATTATAATGAGCGAATTTATTTTTGGGATCGATCTTCAACAACATGGTATAGGTCTCAATGGCCTTGTTATACTCTTCGTTTTCCTGATAGAACATAGCCAGTGCATAATAGGTCTCGACACTTTTCGGATCAATATTAAGTGCATTATTAAAATAATCGACTGCTAATGGATTATGTTTGGCTGTATACAGCAACCCAAGTTGCATATAGGCTTCGTAATATCCTTGATTGTTATCCACCGCTTGCTGCATAGAACGTACGGCTTTTGCGGTGTCGCCCATTTCCTTGTAGGCCATTCCTTTGATAAAGAATGCTCTTGCATTGGTTGGATCTAGTTTGAGGGCTTCGTCGAGATATCCAAAGGATTTTTTATATTCCTTAAAAAAGAATTCAAGCTCAGCGAGCTTAAGGTATGCTGCGGTATCTTTCACATCGATTTCGATGGCTTTGTTGAGCGCATCGCGACAATTCTGGGATTTACCCATAGAAAAATACACATCCGATAAGGTGCGATAATACAATGGCACTTTTGAATCGAGTTCAATAGCTTTATTGATATCAGACATTGCAACTTCAGGTTTTTTATTTTCGAGATACCATTGAGCACGCTGCTGATAGAGTGCTGCAACGGTGGGATGCTCCTGAATGGCTTTGGTAAGGGCAGCTAATTCCGGAGGTAAACTGTCGAGGTTTACGGTCTGATCTTTTTTCTCATTAGAATTGCCGCAGGATGCAAAAAAAACGAAAACTGCAATAAGCAGTGTAAAGGCAAGAATTGAACGACTGGCAATATTGAATTTCATAGAAGAAAGTTAAAAAACAGGCGCACCTTGAATCGTGCGCCTGCGTATTAAATCAAATAAATTATTTTGCTTTGAGCACTTCACGTATCTTGGCTTCGAGTTCATCGGAAAGCTCAGGATTATCATGTAGCAGCTGCTTTACAGCATCTCTACCCTGGCCAAGTTTGGTATCGCCATAACTAAACCATGACCCGCTTTTTTTGATGATTTCCTTTTCAACGCCGATATCGATGATTTCACCCATTTTCGAAAAGCCTTCGCCATAAATGATATCGAGTTCAGCAATGCGGAATGGTGGAGCTACTTTGTTTTTCACAACTTTAATCTTAACTCTGTTTCCAACCACAGCCTCTCCTTCTTTGATCTGATTGATTTTCCGGATGTCGATACGAACAGATGCATAAAACTTCAATGCATTACCGCCAGTGGTGGTTTCAGGATTCCCGAACATTACACCAATTTTCTCGCGAAGCTGGTTGATAAATATGCAGCAGCATCTGGTTTTGCTGATGGTAGCAGTAAGTTTTCTTAATGCCTGCGACATGAGGCGTGCATGCAATCCCATTTTTGAATCGCCCATTTCGCCTTCGATCTCGCTCTTGGGAGTAAGGGCAGCAACGGAGTCTATAACGATAATATCGATAGCTCCGGAACGAATCAGGTTTTCGGTAATCTCGAGTGCCTGCTCACCATGATCGGGTTGTGACACAAGAAGATTTTCAATATCAACACCTAATTTCTTAGCATAGGTAACATCAAACGCATGCTCAGCATCGATAAATGCTGCAATCCCGCCTTTTTTCTGGGCTTCGGCAATAGCATGAATGGCGAGTGTTGTTTTTCCTGATGATTCAGGTCCATAAATTTCGATGACTCTGCCTTTTGGAAAACCGCCAACACCTAAGGCTATATCAAGGCCAATGGAACCTGTAGAAATTGAGTCTACATCGGGAGTGGCTTCATCACCCAGTTTCATGATTGTACCTTTCCCGTAATTTTTTTCAATTTTGTCGAGTGTCAACTGAAGAGCTTTTAATTTCTCTTTGTTAGCACCCACGTCGTTTTTTTCTTGTTCTTTCATAGTAATTGATTTTTGTTGGTAAATAGAAATTTGTTCATAGTACTATTTTGAATCGAATAGCCCGCGTTAATGCGAATTCAGAATCTCAACCCCTTTATCGAGGGTGATGCGCTCACCTTTATAGTAGGGCACTATAAATGCACCGACAAAGCCCATGCTTAGCAGCTGCTTTTGTAGCATCAGCGCGTCATTCAGAGAGCTCTCGTTGCCATAGGTGTATTTAAACATTCCATCATGCTGATGTCGTTCAACGCCTCTTAAGCCTTTGAACTGCGGATCGGAGGTAGAAATTTCAGTTTTACCCGCCATAATTTGCACCTTAAAAAACAAGTCCGGTACGGTGGCTTCGTTGAGGTCGTTTGATGAAGTATCGCGAACGCCTACCATAGAAGCATTCATGGTGGTTGATCGGGCTTTATCAAGACTGTCTTTCATGGCAAGATACTGGTCGTACTTGGACGTGTCTCGCTCAAGTTCAGCAAGACGAAGATCGGTAAACACCTCTCTGCGCAATTGATCATCGGCCATCTTGTTGTATTTACTCCAGAAAATCTTATCGTAAACATAGCCCTGATTGTAGATATCCTTAAACATTCTGATTTCCTTTGCCTTCGGAATCTCAGTCACAAGCTCAGTTTGATAGGAGTTCACCAAAAAATCAGATTGCTTGACCACGTTGATATAAAGCACTGAGTCTTTCTTTTTATAGTAGCTGATTTCCTTAAACTCCGACATATACTTTGGATACCAAAGATCGTTGTAACGTCCAAATTCCAATGACTTCTGTGTGGTGGTGTATGAAATGAAGAGTCCTGTGTAGGTTTTCAGTTCATCACGTATCATAGGACGATAGGCGGTATCGCGGAAAGTCACTTTAACAAAAGCAAAATCACCATCAGTAATATAATAACGATACTGAAAGAAATAATCAGTATTTTTTTCTACCTCATAGGTTTCTTTGATTTTGTTTTTTACAATCTTTCCCGAATTCGGATCCATTTTATATTCGGTCCGGTAGTAAGCTTTTTCCTTTGTTTTATCAGGCTTTCCCGAGATCACCCAAATCAGCTGATCGTCGAGATAAATCATGCTATCGACTTTGAATTTCATCGAGTTCAACGACATGGTATAACGCTTAACATCCATATTGGACGTCATGAACAAAGAAATCTGATTATAATTTTCGCTTTGTACAAAAGAGCTTAGATAGTTTTTACTAAAACGCAAACCATTCAATCGAGTTGGATAAAAATAATCACCAACGTATTGCTTACCGTCGCAATAAACACTCAGAGCGGCTTCAATGGCTCTGGCCCAATTTCCATTCTCTTTGATATATTCACGATAGAAACCTTCTGAAATAAAAGGTACGCTTGAGACATTTTTTGTGAGGCTATCGCAAGCTTTCTTGACAATTTCGTAGGCGTCTGTTCCTTCGTCGGTTACTACCACCTCACCGATGTTGTATACTCTGGGCTGCAACAGGATGAAGAAACTTTTCGGATTCTTGATATCTTTAACTGCTATTTTGAAGGCGTGATATCCAAGATTAGTGACAAACAATGAATCGGACTGAGCCTTCATAGTAAGGATAAACTCGAACTTCCCATCGCTATTGGTTGCCGTACCCTGAGGTTTTCCTTTAATACCAATGCTTGCATAAGGAATCGGCTGAGAGGTATTGGCATCAAGCACTTTTCCTGTAATCACGAAGGTTTCCTGAGCCTGAGCAATAATCCCGGAAAACAACAATACGACCATGAGCAGGAGTCGTACCCCAGCTATGGCTGCATTTTGGCATTTTATTGTTACTCCGAGTTTATTCATATTAGCGTATTACTTCTTTATTTTTCAGCATTTATGCAATTTTCCAAATGGAATCGATAATAGTTCCATCCACCCATTTTACAGCAGCAACCACCTCATCAGCAAATTTTGGTTTAGCCGGCTTGCCGCAGATCTTTTCTGCTTCAGCCTTCAATTCCTGAATGGTTCGTATGGGTAACTGGGAATGTTTCATCTTTTCGATCAGGTCTTTTCGCAATGGATTGATGGCAATTCCACGTTCTGTAACAATCACATCAATTAATTCTCCCGGACCGCAGATCGTTGTGACGTCGTCGACAATAACCGGAATGCGGTCGCGGAACAATGGTATCGGCAATATGGTACATTTTGAGAAGATGCAATTTTGCCAGCCTCCGATTCCGTGTAATAAAACCCCATCGGAATGAGTAACCACATTAGCATTAAAATTCAGGTCAACTTCGGTAGCTCCTAAAATCACCACATCAACCATAGAGGCAAAATTTCCTTTTCCATGATAATTGTAACTAGTGAATGGACTAGTATTGACGTGTCCCGGATTTTCGCGCATGGAGCGCACGCCTTCCAAATCGAAGGTTTGACCATCGAGTATATAATCGACCAATCCTTCTTCAAGCATTTTAACAAGGTACTTATTACTACCACCTCGTGCCCAGCGCGATTTCATACCGCGTTCACGGAGGATATCAGCAAAATAAATCCCAATAGAAAGGGCTGTTCCACCAGCACCCGCCTGAAATGAGAATCCATTTTGAATAATGCCTGCTTCGTCGCAAAACTGCGCAGTCCATTCGGCAAGTAATAGGCGATCGGGACTTTTTGTAACTTCTGTGGTACCGCTGACAATTTTTTCAGGAATACCAACCTGATCAACAACAACCACATAATCAACATAATTTCCCTGAATTTGCCATGGATAGCAAGGGAATGGAACGAGATTATCAGTAACAACAATGACTTTATCTGCATATTGAGAATCGGCGAGTGCAAAACCAAGAAGTCCGCATGCAGCAGGACCGCGATCACCCGTTGCGTTACCGAATGCATCGGCTGTAGGTGCAGCGATTACTGCGATATCAATGTGAACCTCTCCATCCTGAATTGACTGATACCGGCCGCCGTGTGAGCGAAGAATACCAAGGCCTTCCATTTTCCCGGAAGAGGTAAACCTGCCCAAAGAACCATTCATACTGCCTTCGATGTGATGGATTGTGCCATCTTCAAGGTATTTCACAAGCACTGCCTGACATTCAAAGGAAGCTGAGGGAACCCACACCAATCCTTTAATTCCAAGTTCGGCAGCAATATCAAAAATTTGAACAGCCACTAAATCGCCATTACGGAAATGATGGTGTGTGGAAATTGTCATTCCGTCTTTAAGGCCTGCTTTTAATAATGCGGCTTTCAGTGTCGGCTGTGTTTTATTTCCATCAGCAGGAAAATCGGCGCAACTTACAATAGGTGGAGCAGCCTTATATCCACTCGGTTTTACTTTACCAATGCCCATGTAGGGAATCTGCGGTTTCCCGTTGATTTCGGTAGGAACCATACGGCCCAAGGCGTTCTTCACTAATTTATCATACTTTTTCATTGGCTTCCTCCCTCCAGTTTTTTGATAATAATCCCATGCTCACAGCCAGATCGATGGTCCGTTGAGCTCTTTTAACAACAGGCGGATCGATCATTTTAGTTCCGAGTGATACAACGCCGAGTCCTTGTTCGGTAGCGATTATAAAAGCATCAACAATCTTCTTTGCTTTTTCGATTTCGGCTTTATCGGGGCCAAAATTTTCGCGGATGACGCGAATCTGACGTGGATGAATGCATCCCATACCATCGAAGCCAAGGGCTTTGGATCTGAGAACATTTTGTTTCAAGGCTTCCATGTCGGCGATATCGGAAAAAACAGAATCGATAGGCTGAATTCCGGCGGCACGGCAAGCGTTGACCACCATGCTGCGTGCGAAGAAGGACTCATTTCCTTCGTTAGTTCGACGCGTACAGATATCGGCTGTATAATCTTCGAGGCCGATGGCCATGGCTACCACATTATCAGCCGCTGTAGCTATTTCCAGCGCTTTGAGCACACCCAATGCACTTTCGATAATTGGCATCAGCCAAATTTTATTATTCAGTTTGTGTATCTTCTGGATTTCTGCAATCTTAGTATTTACCGCTTTAACCTGATCAGCGCTTTCGCATTTCGGGATAAGGATGAGATTAACAAAATGAGGGACGATAAATGGCAGATCCTCCAAGCCTCTTGGAACCTGATTGATGCGAACCATTTTTTCGGCACCATAGAAATCGATAGAACGTAAGGCATTTCTAACCAGATACTTTGCTTCTTCCTTTTTTTCGGGGGCAACGGCATCTTCGAGGTCGAGAATGATACCGTCAGGTTTGTGAATGCCCGCATTTATCATAAGTGTAGGGCTGTTGCCCGGCAAGTACAAGCGTGAAAAACGGTTGCTGTCTTTTTCAGTGGTGTAGCAATGAGCCTTGGGCATTTCGGTAAGGAACTCCTTATCGGAAGGAATTAACTGCTTAATTGCGGCCTCAACCCTAGCAGCAATGACCAAAGGCAGAGCTCCGGTATCTTCAACGCTGATGGTTGCATGCTTAATATCGTAAAAATCAAGAATTTCTTTGACAAGAGTGCGAATGCTTTCGCCATACATCACATTCACCTTAGAGCTTAGCTGAATATCGAGCCCACCGGTGTTTCCTATGGTTAGGGAGACAAACACATCTGATCGAACGCCTTTACCCTTGTTTCCACTAAGTGCTATGTTATTGTCAGCCATATAATTAAATAGAATTTTTTTATGGAATGAAGCACAAATTTACATAATTTTCGCTCAGATATTGCAGTTATTACGACAAATTATTAACACCAATTCTACATAGCGGGGATGGCTTGTTTTTTGAATTCACGGCAATCATCTATTTTTGCAAAAATTAATTCCAATGAGTATGCGAGCACTTTCCATAACAATCTCAATTTTATTATTTTGCGTCAGCACGAATCTTAATGCGCAAAGTTCTGAATCGGAAATAAGTAAGGAGTTTTACAAAGCGGATGCACAATTGAGCATCATTCTTCATTATTTGCCGGAAAATTGGAGCTTCAGCACCGAAGGTGATTTATTTATTATAAGCTGTAAGGATAGTGCCTGGGTATTATCGGAAAACCGTATCAATGCGCCGATGGAAAAGAAGGAAGTGATGGAAGCAAGAGTCAAGCAATTTGGAAAGAAGGTAATGCCCCGGATTGTGATTGAGTATCACGAAAAATGGGATGCGGATAAAATTCAGCTTTCAGCGATTAAAAATGCAGCGATTGACGATGAGGTTCGTGAATTACCAGAGAAGTATCACATTACAGGACTGCTTGACAGTGCCCTCAGTGGCAAGTTTGGCGCGGTGTATACGCCAAAGAATGATAAAGACCGAAAACTATTGCAACAGTATGAAAATGAGCGGGAAAATTTATTGAAAAAGAAAATTGTAATGCCAGATTTCCACAGTGAAAAATACAGTCTATTTATAAGGGAAATCAGCGCAGTTGGGGACGAAATGCATACGGTTGTTCCCGAGCAGATATCGATGGATGTGTACACAATATTGAGTACGTTTCGGGAGGTTTGCGGAAAGTAAAAAAAAAGGCTGCCCGATTGAGCAGCCTTTTTTCATTTGGATTATTCTCAGCCTTTTCCGGTTGGAACTTTGTTGTCTTTCTTGGTGTTTTTAGTATCCTTAACAGGATTCTTGGTGTTTTTTGCAGCAGCAATAGAATCTTCTTTTGCTTTTGCAGCCACGATTGAATCTTCTTTAGCTTTAACAACTGCAGCAATAGAATCGTCTTTTGCTTTAACAGCAGCGATAGAATCGTCGATCTTCTTCTGCTTTGCAGCAAGTTCTTCAGCAGTTGGTCCGCAAGCTACCATGAAAGCCATTCCGGCGAGAA
The DNA here is from genome assembly GCA_963678485.1 of Bacteroidales bacterium. GTDB lineage: Bacteria > Bacteroidota > Bacteroidia > Bacteroidales > CAIWKO01 > CALGYY01. The sequence goes on along the minus strand of OY782882.1, from coordinate 4,172,627 downwards.
CGATTAAACCCAATACTTTTTTCATTTTCGTGTGTTTTAAATTGGTTATTAATTAGTGGTACAAAATTAACATTTTTTAAGAAATAAAATTGTTTTGTGCACAATATTTTTTTATTCAATCTTTTCCAGAACGGTATTTTTGGTCATATTTTTTGGTGATTTCTTTTTATAAATGCTGATTATCTGATAGTTCAAACAGCACTAATGGTTAATAAATATTTTGAAAGAGAATTGCATTTTTGGGCTGATAAAACACTTTTTGAAGAAATTTCTGGGGGCATGGCAACCCAATGAGCAAGAAAAAGTCGATTAATTATGAAAAAAGGACCCGCATCAAGTGAAGGATGACTTATCATATGTGCTGATGGTAGCCTAAATTCTTATACAAATCAACAAATGGACTCGTTTTCTAAGTAAGCATATTGTACAAAGGCCCCGCTCAAACACAGGATGAAAAATTCATGGAATACTTGTAGTATAAAGGCTTTTGACTATCTTCTAATTAACTAGTTCATTAATTAACTCCAATCCACAAAGGATCTACCTCAAACTCGGGCTAAATGATTGATGGCAACTTCTCGAAAATCCTGAGTCCAGCAAAATCCCGAATAACCAAATCAAGAATCAAGCGAAAAGTTGAGGAGTAAGAATACTCTTCATAGGAAAGAATAGGAATCAAAACCTTTCCTCATCTGCGTATGCCATGAATCATCTTGAATGAAAGCATATTGCATTTATTGTTTGTAATTTTGATCATCAATATTGATTATATTTATCAATCTTATAGAGCATCCATGATTTAAAAGGGTAAAAGACCAATACCATTCGTACTTAAGGGTTCTTTTACAGTAATGAAATTATGCAATGCTAATATTCAAAGCGTGTGCGCGGGCCTGTCAAAGCAAGCGGGCGTGGGCAGGCTGTGAATCGTCAACGGCACGCAAATCCGCAAGGGGCCAGACAGCGGTTTTTTCGCTGTCGGCTCTTTCGAAAACGACAAAAAGAAAATTCAATGAGCGAAATGAAGTTTATTATCACATTCAAGAACTGCCGTCAATTGGCGTTTTCGGCACTACCTTGCGTGATTTGCGGCCGTTGGCGAGAGCGGGGGGATAGCATTTTGCTTTGACTTGACTTTTGGCTCCACCATTTTTGTCAAGAAAAATGGTGGAAATAATAGAAATAAACAGCCAATTTAGCCGAGCCTTTATTAATTGTGACAAACCTTCTTTTGCCTCTAAGTTGTTGACGCATTTGGTTATTTTTTTACTCCTCAACAATCTGGCTTAATCCCAAATCAACCCCTGCAACCAAAAACGAACTCAAGAACGGAATATGCGCTTCGTTCATGAGTTCACAAGCAATGGAGGCAAAAAAAAAGAGCGCCAAGGCGCTCTCTTTTATGCTAAACAGCAAAGCAAATTATTTTTTGCCTTTGGCTGGTTTCTTAGCAGCTGCAGCAGCAATAGAATCTTCTTTTGCTTTTGCAACAGCAGCGATAGAATCAGCTTTTGCGGTTTCAACTGCTGCGATTGAGTCAGCAATTGCAACTTCTCTCTGAGCCTTTGCAATTGAATCCTGTTTTGCTTTTTCTTTTGCAGCAAGTTCTTCTGCGCTCGGTCCGCATGCAACTAAGGCAGCCATACCGGCAATCACGAGTAAACTTAATAATTTTTTCATTTTCGTCTGTTATTGAAAATTGGTTATAATCGGCAAAATTAACACTTTTTAAGATACTACAAGTTTTTTTCTGATTTTTTTTAACATCTTTATCAACAAAAAAGGACGCCGAGGCGTCCTTTTTTTAATAACTTGCTCAATATCAACCTTTACCAGATGGCATGTTTGGTTTTGGGGTTGTTGGCTTAGTAGTAGGTTTTGTACCACCTTTGTTACCACCTTTAGCCTTTGCAGCAGCGATAGAATCTTCTTTTGCCTTAACAGCAGCAGCAATGGAATCATCCTTTGCTTTTGCAACAGCAGCGATAGAATCTTCTTTAGCTTTTTGAACTGCAGCGATAGAATCGGCTTTAGCTTTTTCTTTTGCAGCAATTTCTTCTGCGCTGGGACCACAAGCAACCATAGCTGCCATACCAGCAATCACGAGCAAACTGAACAATTTTTTCATGAGAGTAAAATTAAATTTTGGTTAACCTAGGCGACAAAATTAATAACAATATTCATTGAAAAAAGAAATTTAGCACTTTTTTTTGCTTTTTTTTTTACCTTTGCAAAACTTTTTAGCAACATCACAGTTAAAAATAATCATTAATACATACATTTATTAACCCAAAAAACCAATTTATGAAAAAGTTAGTTTTAGTTCTTTCATCTGTTGTACTCGTTAGTGGAATGGCTCTTATGAGCGGTTGTACCACTGAAGACACTGGCAAACCTACTGTTACAATTACAAGCGACGATGCAGCTCACAACAGGGTTGAGCAGTTTTCTGCTTCTGCATACACCGATTTAGGTGCAACTGCAACTGACGTAGAAGATGGTAATTTAACTACCACTGCAAATGGAACAGTAAATATGAATCAAGCTGGTGAGTATATCATTAATTATACAGCAACTGACGCAGCAGGTAATAGTGGCACAGCAGCTCGTACAGTTACCGTTGATGGTGGTTTATTCCTCGCTGGTACATATACAGTAGAAGATTTCGTTGGAAGTACTTCAACCGGAACCTATCCAGAAACTATTACTGCATCAAGCGCAACCTACAATAGAATCAATTTCACCAAATTTGGTTTCTATTCTAACGCTACCGTTTATGGAACTATTGATGGTGTTACCATTACTATTCCTTCACAGACTATCAATTGCGGACTTACCCCAAACAATAAGGATCATACCTTTAGTGGATCGGGTACATTCTCAAACAGCAACACTTTTACCATTAACTTTACTGACGTAAGTTCTGATGGTACATTTACTAGCCATGATGTTTATACATTAAACTAAGATATTCCAACAAAAAAAAAAGAGGCTGAGCAATCAGCCTCTTTTTTTTTGCTAAAAAAGCAGGCTGACGCCTTACCGGATTATATTTGTTGTATCTTTACTTTTCAAATCAGTAAATATAAACCCTATGAAAAGCAAAAGCGGATTACTTACGCTCATCGCCCTTTCGGTGATGCTGTTATCGTTTTCAAGCTGCCATCCCGACGACACTTCCAAACCTATCATTTCGCTTAAAGGTGCAAATCCACAGGTGGTTATTTACAAATCTGCAACTGACTACGTTGATCCGGGATTCAGCGCAATTGACGAAATCGACGGAGAAGTTACTGTAACTGTTTATGGGACTGTAAATCTATCCTCAGCCGGGGAACAGACACTTACCTACAAAGCAACAGACGCCGCCGGCAATACTGCAGTTGCAGACCGTATCGTTATTGTAGACGCCGCCCAGTATCTTGCCGGGAAATATAATGTAGTGGACGTTAACGACGACGGCACTTCACCTTCCTATACCGATAGTATTACTATCTCAGCAACAGCATACAACACAATACTTTTTACTCGCTTTGGTTATTTAGACAATGCTGGAGCCATGGCTACCATCGCCGGATCTACAATTACGGTCCCTCAGCAAACCTTGCTATGCGGAAATCCACTGGAATATTATGAATTTACCGGATTCGGATATTTTAGCGATACCAGCATGTCGATAACTTACACCAGGGTTAAAGGAGGAATTCCAGTTTCGGGAAATGGTAGTTACGTCAGACCGTAATTCAATTATTCATGAGAAATTTGTTCAATAGAAACCACATTACACGATATACTTTTGTCCTTTTTGTTACAATTCTTAGCTTCACTGCATGCAAAAAAAAGGATGCAAACGTACCTGTAGTAACACTTAAAGGAGACGCAGATATAAATCTGGCTTTGAATTCGGTATATGTAGAAGATGGGGCTACTGCAAACGACATAGAAGACGGTAATCTGACGGTGGAAATCAGCGGAAGTGTCAATACCGATTTCGAAGGATTATATATCATTACTTATAATGCGACCGATGCCGCCGGCAATCGTGGTGAAGCACTTCGGGTAGTTCATGTGAATAATGAAGCCTCTACCTATTGTGGCAACTTCACCCTGACATCTCTAAGTACTTCTGATACAACGATTTTTCCTGCCATCCTCAGCACCTCAACGACTTTAAACCATAGGGTGTGGATTGAAGCCTTTGCACATAAAGCAAATGCCGTTGTTTATGCGGATATTACTGATAATATGATTAATATACCTAAGCAGACCAATCAGTTATCGGGAATTACTCATTACTTTTCGGGAATTGGTACGATCTCTATCTTGGATACACTGAAGATTCAATTGTCGTTTATGGACAGTACCTCGGGGAATGTAATAAATGGTCAAAGCACGTACAAGATTGTTAATTAGCGTCTTAAAATTATTAATTATGAAAAAGGCTGGTATTATTGCAGGTTCGATTACACTTTTATTTGTGTTTTTCATGATTGCCTCATGTAAGAAAGACAATACTCCAAAGGACACGACCGCTCCAGTTATATCATTGATTGGCAGCAGCCCTATGTATGTTGAAAAGGACTCAACCTTTACCGATCCCGGCGCCACAGCCCTGGATGAGACCGATGGAGATATCAGCAGTCGCATTCAGGCCATCAGTTTAGTTCAAACCAGTGTAGAAGGAACCTATCATGTCACTTACAATGTTGCTGATAATGCGGGGAATAAGGCCACTGAAGTGAGCAGAACTGTGATTGTAACGATATTTTAATCAAGAGAGTTATGAAAAAATCGCTCGGCCTGATTTGCCTGATTTGCTTATTGGTTGCTTGTAAGAAAGACTCATCCCATGAGGTTAAAATCGTGTTAAAGGGTGATGAAATGGTGCGTCATATATTAAATCAACCCTATACAGATGCCGGTGCATATGGGCTTGATTACATGAATAAAGTGCTTGAAGCAACAGTTGATGTAAGCGCCGTAAATGTTAATGAAGTAGGAAGTTATAAAGTTAAAGCAAGTACCACTGATGAATTTGGAAATGTAGCCACAACCGAACGAACCGTTGTCGTTTATAATGAGCTTGAGTACCTGAATGGCAATTGGTCATTTTACAAATATCCGGATGGCAGTGGTACCCCAGATACAATTTATATAGAAACGCTGAATGCCTCCACTACAGAAAATCGTCTTTTCACCTTTACACAATTCAGCAATTACGAAAATGCACCCGTGCAAGCCCGAATTAACGCGAACCTAATTACGATCGACTCGTTGCAATACTATGTTGGCCCTACCGAAAACCTCAACATACGAATCTATGGCAATGGAATACAAATGAATAACAATCGTCTTGAAATTGAATACGGCGAAATCATCAACAATATTACAACATCCTACACTGCCACCGTGGTAAGAGAATAACGACTCTGCTCCCACTTTAATCAACAATATCAATACATTAAGTCATTCAACGACCGTTTTCGAAAACAATGAACCGATTGCAAGGCCGACTCAGTTCCCAGAACCAGCACATTGTCATTGTTTTACGTGTGATGATTTTATTGCTGCTATTCACTGTTTGCAGGCTAATCTTTTTGGCCTTCAATTTCCACATGTTTAACATACAGCATTTTAGCAGCCTCCTAATGGTATTGCTCAGTGGAATGCGATTTGACCTTTCGGCCATCATAATATTCAATGCCCCTTTTATAATTTTAAGCCTAGCTCCCTTTCCTTTCAGAGTAAAAAAGTGGTACAGACTGATTCTCAGCATTTTATTTTTCACTATTAATGGTGCAGCCCTAATGGGAAATTGCCTTGATTGCGTCTATTTCCCCTATACCCTTAAGAGGACAACTGCGGATGTATTTGATTTAGTTTCTATTGGCGGTGGTGGAGACTTCTTCCGATTGCTACCCAACTATCTCGCTGATTTTTGGTACATCTTCGCTATCTGGGCTTTACTGATGCTTGCGCTGATCTATCTGTATAATTGTACTAAAGGAGTATTGCTGCCCGTTGGAAACAGACTCACTTTTTATTTAAAAAATACCTTGTATCTTGCTATAGTTTTGATTGTTGGAGTTATTGGGAGTCGGGGCGGTATTCAGCTTAGGCCAATCAATATTATTTCCGCCGGTGAATATACCACTGCTCAGAACATTCCATTGGTGTTGAATACTCCCTTTACTATTTTACAAACCATTGGCAGCGAACAACTTGAAATCAAAGAGTATTATGCTAATGATAATGTATTGAAGGATATTTATTATCCTGTGCATCAATACCATAATCAGCCGGATAGTTTGCAAAAGAAAAACGTTGTAATCATCATCCTTGAAGGTTTTTCTAAGGAAGCAATGGGGCTTGGGAACGATACCCTTGATCATTCAACATACAAAGGATATACACCCTTTCTTGATTCGCTCTGCAGACTCTCGTGGAGCTTTCCGAAAGCATTTTCGAACGGAAAAAAATCGATTGAGGGCATACCTGCAGTTCTTGCATCCCTGCCTAACCTGATGGAAAAGCCCTATATTACATCGTCTTACGCCGGAAATACAATCAACTCGCTGCCTATTTTATTGAAGCCATACGGATACCAAAGCGCCTTTTTTCATGGTGGAACCAATGGCACCATGCAATTCGACGCCTTTGCCTCGTTGGCAGGTTTTGATAAGTACTATGGGCGCAAAGAATATGGTAACGACGCAGATTTTGATGGCAACTGGGGTATATGGGATGAACAATTTCTCCAGTATACTTCCCACACATTGAGCACATTAAAACAACCTTTTGTAGCGTCCATCTTTACCCTAAGTTCTCACCATCCATACGCTATTCCTGAAAAATACAAAGGAAAATTCGATAAAGGCACCGTTGAAATTCACGAAAGTATTGGCTATGCCGATTTCTCACTTAAGGAATTCTTTGCGGAAGCATCCAAAACCCCATGGTTTTCAAATACCTTGTTTGTCATTACCAGCGATCATTCTTCGGCAACTCATTATGAATACTATCAAAACAGTCTGGGCAATCTGGCAATTCCAATAATGTATTACGATGGCTCGGAACGCTTAAAAGGACAGTCAGAGATTATTACTCAACAGATTGATATTCTGCCATCTGTGCTCGACTACCTGAAATATCCCAAGCCCTTTTTCTCTTTTGGTGAAAGTGTGTTTCAGCCCAGTGCCAAGCATTTTGATATCTGTTACTTCAATAATGTTTATCAGTTGATATACAACAATATACTATTGCAGTTTAATGGTGAAAAGGTCCTTGCCGTTTACCAGTTGAGCACCGATCCTTACCTGCGAAACAATCTAATTAATGACCCAACGATTTCGTACCTAAAACAGGAATCGCTAATTAAAGCTATATTGCAAACCTATTTCACCCGTGTAATCAATAATCAGCTCACGGCCAAACCATGACAATATCCTCAAGCACATATCATAAGCGGATACGCTTTATTATCAACCCCATTTCAGGGATTGGTAAACGCAATAAGATTCCTTCGCTTATCGAAAGAACGATGCAACCATTTGATATTGAATTTGATATTAAATATACTGAGGCTGCAGGGCATGCTGTTGACCTTGCGCGGGAAGCGGCTGATCTTGGATATGATGCGGTGGTGGCCATTGGTGGCGATGGAAGCATAAATGAAGTGGCGAGAGGCGTAATTGGGTCGGAAACAGCGGTTGGGATTATTCCCGCAGGCAGTGGAAATGGATTGGCTCATTTCCTTAAAATTCCTTTCAACAAGGAAAAAGCACTGAAAAAAATAGCCCGGATGAAAACTACCCTCATTGATACGGCCACGATTAACGGTACCTTGTTCGTCAGTGTGGCGGGTCTCGGCTTTGATGCCTGGGTTGCCGAAAAATTTGCATCAAGCAAACTAAGAGGATTCTTTTCATATGCGCGATTGGCAGTAAGCGAATACCTTCTTTATCAATCGAAAAGGTACAAAATCTATGTCGATGGAAGAACCTTTCGCCGCCGAGCCTTCATGCTCACATTTGCCAATTCCAATCAATTTGGCTTTAACGCGAAAATAGCCCCTACTGCATCTATAAATGACGGATTAATAGACCTTTGCATTATGAAAAAGCCTCCCATGCTAGCAGCACTATTTTTTTTACCGCTGTTGTTCATGGGAAAACTTCATAAAACACCGTTTCTCGAGGTGATTAAAACTAAAGAAGTAAAGGTTATTCAACGAAAGAACTATATTTCGCATACCGATGGTGACCATCTCTATCTTTCCAAAGAAATCACAATCAATACTTTACCACTATCGCTAAAGGTCATAGTGCCGTGATTAGTGTTAATATTCGATTACAAATACGTTAAATCTTTGTCGGCAGCAAAACCGCCCTTGCTAAAATCGTATTTTTGTCCTGCATTTCGAGATGGGAACCTATAAAATTCCTTTGAATTGGATTGTGCTAAAATTCTATAATATTCTGTAATTTAACTATTTATAAATGAGTGCCGACAAATTACGCAAAGCTGACTACCTATTTGAAGTGAGTTGGGAAGTATGTAACAAAGTGGGTGGAATCCACACCGTTATTTCCACGAAAGCCCTGACACTGGTTAAAGAACTTAAAGATCAATATATTCTGATCGGTCCTGATGTTTGGATGGAGACCAGAAAAAATCCGGAATTCATCGAAGACCGTTACATTTATCGCACCTGGCGCGAAACAGCAGAAGCTACAGGATTACGCATTCGGATTGGGCGGTGGAATGTTGCCGGAAATCCCATCGTGATATTAGTCGACTTTACACAATATTATGCGCTTAAAGATACCATTTTTGCCGAATTCTGGGAAAAGTACCAGCTTGATTCCCTTAGTGGACAGTGGGATTACACCGAACCTGCAATTTTTGGATATGCTGCTGCTAAAGTCATTGAAAGCTTCTATGATTATCATATTTCCTCCAGCGATCATTTGATTGCGCAGTTCCATGAATGGATGACTGGTGCCGGAATTCTGTATCTCAAAGATAGAGCTCCTCAAATAGGATTGGCATTTACAACACATGCTACAGCTCTGGGACGTTCCATTGCCGGTTGTGGTATGCCCTTGTACAGGGAAATGGAGCAATTTAATGCAGATTCTCTGGCTCACAATCTTAACATCGTGGCTAAATTCTCACTTGAGAAGATTGCCGCACAGCAAGCCGACAGTTTTTCGACGGTCAGCAATCTTACAGCCCGGGAATGTAAGTATTTGCTTGATAAAGAAGTAGATGTAGTTACACCGAATGGATTTGACGATAGCTTTGTTCCTTCCACTGAGGATTTTCAACCACAACGTGAAGCAGCCAGAGAAAAACTCTTTGCCGTTGCTGAAGCAGTGACCTCGACGGCGATACCTCGCGATAGTTTGCTCACGATTTCAAGCGGACGATACGAGTTTTTCAATAAAGGAATTGACCTTTATATTGATGCGCTGGCGCAAATAAACCGCGACGCTGATATTCAACGTAATGTACTGGCTTACATTATGGTACCCGCCGGTCATGCAGGACACCTCGAGCACATTCTTCACCGAATGGCTGAAAAGAATTTTCCACACCCAACTCCCGGTGAATACATCACACACGCATTGCATCATCCCGATGGTGATCCGGTTCTTCGGAAGCTTCGTGAAAATGGCCTGATGAATCGCCCTGAAGATAAAGTAAAAGTGATCTTTGTTCCTTGTTACCTCGATGGTCATGACGGTATTTTCAACGAACATTATTATAAGCTCCTTATTGGTTTCGATCTGAGCGTTTTTGCATCATATTATGAACCATGGGGTTATACCCCACTTGAAAGTCTGGCTTTCCATATTCCTACCATCACAACCTCACTTGCAGGATTTGGTTTGTGGGTAAAAAGTCAATATCCCGACGGTCATGGCTGCATAGCAGTGCTGAACAGGGATGATGATAATTATCACGACGTTGCTAATGGCATCGCCGCTCACCTGAAAAAGTGCATAGGAATGCCCGCTGAAGCAAAAGATACAGTCAGGCATAACGCATGGGAAGTGTCCAGAACGGCATTATGGGAACATTTGATTAAGTATTATTACGAATCATATAATATTGCGCTTGAGAAAGTTGAAAAGCGGGCAGATCTTTTCCGGGGAAAACAGCAGCACGATACTATCAGTGAACTCAATCGCATCATTCACGCTAAACCGACCTGGAAAAAAGTGCTGATTAAACCAAGCATTCCAGAAAAGCTTCAGTCACTTAAAAAGTTATCTGGAAACCTTTGGTGGTCGTGGAATACAGATGCTCAGGAATTGTTCGCATCATTAAACCCCGTTTTATGGGAAAAAACATCGCATAATCCTGTAGCTGTCACGGAATTGCTCACACTTGAAGATTATCAGAAATTAGAAAATGATCAGGATTTCAACGAACGCCTTCAAAAAGTCACCCAACTGTTTGATGAATACATGGCGGCACCGTTACTACCTGAAAATGATACCGTTGCCTACTTCAGCATGGAATTCGGATTACATGATTCATTGAAGATCTTTAGTGGTGGTTTGGGTGTTCTTGCCGGCGATTATTTAAAGGAAGCCAGCGACTCATGTAAAAATATTGTAGGCGTTGGATTATTATATCGTTACGGATATTTTCACCAAACCATTTCCCTGTTGGGAGATCAGATTTCCGGAGCTGTTCCTCAGAAATTCTCGCATTTGCCTATCGTTCCTGCCCGCGACACGCGCTGTGGTAATGGCAACGGTAATGACAATTCTCAGTGGATAAAAATAAAAATTGCATTCCCCGGCCGTACCTTGATGGCAAAGGTTTGGAAAGTGGAAGTTGGGCGAGTGAAACTCTATCTTCTCGACACCGATATCGAAGACAATGCAATGGAAGACAGAGCAATTACGAACCAACTCTATGGTGGTGATCTGGATATGCGTTTCCGCCAGGAAGTTCTGTTGGGTGTTGGTGGTATAAGGCTTTTAGATGCATTGGGAATTACACCTACCATGTATCATTGCAATGAAGGCCATGCCGCATTTATTGGCATGGAACGCCTGCGTAAAATGGTTCAGGACGATAAATTAACTTATTATCAAGCACTTGAAGTTGTAAGAGCATCTACATTATTTACTACACATACACCAGTTCCGGCAGGTCATGATGCATTTACAGAAGAAACACTGAGAACCTATATTCCTCATTATCCTTCACGACTTGGAATCAGCTGGGAGACCTTCATGAATCTGGGTCGCCTGCATGAGAATGATGCTGCCGAAAAGTTCTCCATGAGCTTCCTAGCGGCCCGACTTTCACAGGAAATGAATGGGGTAAGTCGCATACACGGACATGTTTCTCAAAAGTTATTCAAAGAATTATATCCTGGATATTTCCCTGAAGAACTGCACATTAGTTATGTCACCAACGGGGTACATTTTCCAACCTGGGTGAATCCGCATATGTTGAAATTGTACAAGGAGCATTTTCCTGAGAATTTCATGTATGAACAAAATGAAGCAGGCAATTGGAAGAATATCCATGAAGTGGAAGATTCAGTAATATGGAATCTGCGTAACACCATGCGTTCAGAACTTATTAGCACGCTAAAAGAGCGACTGACAAAAGAAATGACCTTGCGTCAGGAAAGTCCGGTGAATATTTTCAAAGTTACAGGAACGCTCAATGAGAAGGCACTCACCATTTGTTTTGCCCGCAGGTTTGCAACCTACAAGCGAGCCCACCTACTCTTCACCAATCTCGAACGTTTAAGCCGTATAGTGAATAATCCTGAACGTCCAGTACAAATTCTTTACGCCGGTAAGGCTCATCCCAGAGATGGTGCAGGTCAGGAGTATATCAAGCGTATTTACGATATTTCCAAACGTCCGGAATTTATCGGCAAGATTATTTTTATCGAAAACTATGGAATGGAACTGGCGAAAAAGCTGGTTTCGGGTTCTGATATTTGGTTAAATACTCCAACACGCCCATTGGAAGCATCAGGCACCAGTGGAGAGAAGGCTATCATGAACGGCACAATTAATTTCAGTGTACTTGACGGATGGTGGGCCGAAGGTTACAAACCCGGCGCAGGATGGGCATTAAAGGAAGAGCGTACCTATACCGATCAGAGCATACAAGATATTTTAGATGCTGAAACCATTTACAGCATTCTGGAAGAAGAGATTATTCCAACCTTCTACAACAGGGATAAAAAGGGAGTGCCGGTACAATGGGTTTCTTATGTAAAGAATACAATTTCTCGCATTGCGCCTTATTTTACCATGAAGCGGCAGACCGAAGATTATTATTCGCGTTTCTATCATAAGATGTTTGAACGTGCCCATTTAATGACAGAGAATGATTTTCAGACGGCCAAGGAAATCTCGCGCTGGAAACAAAAACTCATTCGTGGTTGGGAGAGCATAGAAGTGGTAAAGACGTCATTAACTGACTCTACCCGCAAGCCATTGATGATCGGTGATAGCTTTGTTGCTGAAATCGAATTGAATATGAATGAACTTTCGGGAAGCGACATTGGTATAGAGATTATTTTCGGACAGAAAGTGAATGATGAAGTTGAGCACATTACGTACAAACAGGAAATGCTAATGGTGGAGCACGACGGAAGCAAAGTTCGTTTCCGTTGCGAAATTCCATCAAACCGCGCGGGTGTATTTGATTATGCGTTCCGTGTCTTCCCGAAGAACCCTCTCCTGCCTCACCGTCAAGACTTTAACCTGATAAAATGGATATAATCCGGGCTTATGGCAACCAACAATGAAAATCAGAATAGCGGCTTAGGCGGCTTTATTGTATTGTGGATATTACTCACAGTACAAACAGGCGCTTTCGCTATTATGGTTATCAGTGCTTGCGACATCAAAGCAATCAGGATTTTCACGGCCTTTATCGGTATAGGCCTTGCGGTATTCCCTATGTTTGTAAGGAAAACCTATCTTGAAGACAAGGGGACCAAAGATGCTGACGACACACTAAATGTCTTTCAGCGCTTACGCAGGAAACTTCAACCCTATTGGTTTTTGCTGATGATGCTAATTTCGATGCTCTTTCCCTGGATTAGCTGGCTCATGGCACGACATGACGGAGTCGGTCTGGTTGAATCGGTGGTTCCTGCAGCAATAATGCAACTTTCGGCAGGATCGATATCCTTTGGAATAAGTGGACTGGTGTTAATGCTTAAAGAATTAAAAACTGAAAGTTGGAAGTTCAACTTATTCAGAATCATTATCATACTTCCTACTATTGCATATGGGTGTTACATTGCAGCCCCCGGTGTGTTGATTTTTGTGCAATGGCTTCTTGCCATAATGCATTCACCCACCATGGTAATTGCTAACTTGCTCCATAAAGATCAGTTTTGGCTCGAAACAGCGCGCACTATTGGTTACAGCGCATTGTATTGGTTTATCAGCTTTGCTTTCTGCGTTTGGGCCAATTTTCAGATTTATAAAAATGCCTTTATTAAACGGTAAATCTGCAATTTATCAAGAACATAAGTTCTCCGAAGGGAAGTATTTTTTTCTGAACCAGAATGCGACGCTCACCAACGCTATCATCACAGGCACTTCCACTAGTGGACCAATAACGGCGGCAAAGGCTTCACCTGAACCCATCCCAAAAATGGCAATAGCAACGGCAATCGCCAGTTCGAAGTTGTTACTGGCGGCAGTGAATGAAAGTGTCACTGATTGACCATAGGTTGCTCCAACCTTCTTGCTCATCACAAACGACAAGAAGAACATCACTAAAAAATAGATCAATAATGGAATGGCGATAAGCACCACATCCAGTGGAATTTTTACGATGTATTCGCCTTTGAGCGAAAACATTACCACAATAGTAAATAAGAGGGCAAGAAGAGTAATCGGGCTGATCTTGGGAATGAATCTGGTGTGATACCAAACTTTATCTTTTACACGAATCAGTATAAATCGTGTTAAAAAGCCAGCAATGAAGGGAATTCCAAGATATATGAAGACGCTTTGAGCAATTTGTCCGATCGTAATTTGTTCCACTGCATTATTGGTTGGAATTCCAAACCATCCGGGCAACACGGCGATGAATAAATAAGCGTAAACAGAAAAAAACAGCACCTGAAAAATCGAATTGAAAGCCACCAATCCCGCAGCATATTGTGTATCCCCTTTAGCAAGCTCGTTCCAAACAATAACCATGGCAATGCATCGCGCCAAGCCAATCATAATAATGCCATACATATAAGGCAGATTAGCGTTATTCTCACCGGGGAAGAGTTTGAAAAACAGGATAGCGAGACCGAACATCAGCACTGGACCGATAATCCAGTTCTGAACCAACGAAAGCAGCAGAACCTTCCAATTGCGAAAAACATCACCTAGTTCCTCATACTTCACCTTTGCTAATGGAGGGTACATCATAAGGATCAGACCAATAGCAATGGGAATATTAGTGGTACTTTCAGGTGAAAGTTTTAAGGAATCCCAGAAAAGGGCGATTGAAGGAAAAAAATATCCCGACCCCACTCCTAATGCCATTGCGAGAAAAATCCACAAGGTGAGATAGCGATCGAGGAATTTGAGACGTTTCTTTTTACCGTCCATAATGCGCTGTTTATGTTTATTATCCAGTTAATTAATTACAATTACATCCTGAAAAATACACACTAGTTTCAGGAAGCATTTCCGTTATTGCATTGCGTTGTTCAGTTTTGATATTGATGCCCCGCATATCAATCGTTTTCAATGTTGGGCGTAAGGCCATCATTTGCATTGGAAGCTGAATTATACGGTTGCCCCAAAGATCGAGCTCAACTAATGCGGTCAAACTCGCCATTTCTGCAGGTAAGACTGCAATTTTATTGCGCTTCAGAAACAATTGTCTGAGTTGAATTAACACACCAATTTCAGCGGGTAAAGTATTGAGGTTGTTATCCGAAAGATCAAGAATACGAAGGTTTTTCAACTCTCCGATTCGCGATGGCAGACTACTGATTTCGTTTTTTGACAAAATGAGTTCCTGCAGATTTTTTAGTTCAAATACACCATCAGGGATACTTTTCAGGTGCTGTTTGCTAAGATCTAACCTAATTACCTGATTGGGATGATTAGACGCTTCCTGTAGTGAATAATAAATCGTTGCTTTTTGAATGTCAGATGAATCAGGAGTTTGAGCATGTAATGAAACATCGAATATTACACAGAGCATAATGAACATAACACTTCTTAATATGCTCTTAGATTTATTATCAATGATTTCTCTCATACCAATGTGATTAATCCTTATGCCTTCTTCTTTTCTCTTGGCTTTAGCTGACACATACAAGATCCGGTTAGTCTTTCCTCAACATCCTCGATGAGTTTAATACCATCCCTTTCCCATTCTATCATGCCACCAGCCAAGTTTGCAATGTGAAAATAGTTATTTTCCGACAAATACTTTACGGCCTCCTTGCTTCTGATTCCAGCGGCGTCTGCAATAATCAGCGGTTTATCTGGGGGCAATTCAGCAAGTCGTTGAGCCAGTTCGCTCATAGGAATATATAGAATGTGTTCAACTGCAAACTTCTTAAATGCATTTAGATAATCTTCACGTACATCAATCAGTATCGCCCCCTGAGCGCATAATTCCAAGGCTTCGCGTGGGGAAACATTCAGAAATCCTCCGCTTACTATCCCATAATTCTCAAAAAATGGAGATTTCATCATTAAAATATCCAGTTAAACATAAAACCAACAATCATAATCCCAGCTCCAACAACACCTATAAAAGTGAAGATTAGCGGGAGTTTCAGCACCTTTCTCAGAATAATCATCTCTGGCAGCGAAAGTCCGATTACCGACATCATGAAAGCCAGCGCGGTGCCCAGTGAAGCCCCCTTTTCGATTAATACAGAGACAATAGGTATGATTCCAGCGGCATTAGAATATAGAGGAATGCCAATCAGAACGGAAAGTGGAACAGCGTACCAAACATCATCACCCATGAATTTGGCCATGAATTCAGCAGGTACATAACCGTGTGCACCGGCTCCCACAGCAATTCCTAAAGCAACGTACATCCAGACTTTCTTCACAATTTCCTTAACCGCTTCATAACCTAATTTGATTCTATCATTAAAGCTTAGCTTTCCTTCGCCCAGTCCGTTCTGACCCACTTTTGTTTCGTACACCCATGGCTCAACCCAGCGCTCGAGTTTCAGCTTCCCAATAACCCATCCTGCAGCAATTGCAATCACAAGACCTGTTGCAACATAGATTAACGCAACCTTCCAACCGAACATGCCATAAAGCATCACCACCGCAACCTCATTGATCATTGGTGCAGCAATCAGAAAAGAAAAGGTCACGCCCAAAGGCACACCAGCTTCGACGAAACCCAGAAACAGCGGTATGGCTGAGCAGGAACAAAATGGAGTGACCACACCAAGTGCAGAGGCCATCACATTTCCTGTAAAAGTGCGCTTGCCCTCCAGGGCTTTGCGCGTGCGCTCCGGTGTGAAATAAGTACGAACAATGCCCACAAGAAAAATAATGAGCGTAAGTAAAAGCATGACCTTGGGAAATTCGAAAATGAAGAACCAAATAGCCTCAGCCAGCGGCGCACCTTTGGTCATTCCGAATGCCGAAAACACCAACCATTCTGTAACCGGCTGCAAATAATGGTAAACCAAATACCATAAAGGCAACAGCACCAGAACCAGGAGAAAACGTTTCGATTTGAAAAGCTGAAAATTTCGCAATGTAATGAATCGTTATGCAATTAAAAATAGTATATATAGATATAATAAATTCCTACAAGGATAAAAATCACGGCAACTATCCTACGGAACCATTTCTCAAATACTTTTACCTTCTTATAAAACCCTCCAACACTGGCGAGGCTGTATGCCAGCAGATAAGCAACAATGATTACCGGCAAACCCGTAGCAATGGCGAATATCAGCGGAAGAAATAATCCCGAAGGACTGCTGATTGTGATAGGAATCAGCATCCCAAAATACAATACACCACTGTAGGGACAAAATGCTAAGGCAAAAATAATCCCCAGTAGCATTGCGCTCCACCAATTGTTTGTTTTACGTTGTTGCATTTTATCTCCCAGCTTACTAAGACCAGGAAATTTTATCTTAATAAAATCAAACATCAGAATCCCTACAATGACTAGTAAGGGACCAAGAAACTTCTCCCCATTTGATTGAAAGAATTTGGCCACATGAAATTTACTTGCGCCAAAGTAAAGGATGACACCGATAGCCGTGTAGCTTATCCCACGACCAAGCGTATACCATAAACCATTAAAAAAAATACGCTTTTTGTTTTCAATATCCTTGCTGATAAATCCAATAGCAGTGATATTGGTCGCTAAAGGGCACGGACTGATGGCTGTCATTATCCCAAGAATGAAAGCCGTTAAAAAAGGAATATTCGTGGCATCCAGCCAGTTTTGCAGAAAGTCCATTTACTTCTTCTTCTTAACTTCGCTGATCTTTGCGAGTAAACTTTTCTCCAGATTTTCTTTGTTCTGATCTAGCATGTAAGACTTAACTAAGTCGCTAACATCCGCACTGCATTCTTTTTTCTTAGTTACTTTGCGGATAATCACGGTTTGTGACTGCGCCTTATACTTCGCAACTAAATCCTTATTGGCGTCATCAGCAAGTTTTATCTCCCGCAAAATTACACTGCTATCAGCAAAATTCTTTTGCAAAATGCCTGTAATGTCTGATTCCACCATATTACAGGCCTTGGCTTTACAACAAGCCAGATTAGCTTTAAAGTACAGTACTTCAACCTTTGCTTTTGATGATTGTGCAAAAATCATCGAACTGAAACACACAAACACGCTTAGTAACAAAATCGCTTTTTTCATTGCTATTATTTTAAGTATTCTTCAATTTTTGATTTAAGTTCCGAAACAAATAGTTCAGGGCTATGTGCTTTCTGAAACGCCCAATTAGTAAGGTCTTCCGTCCTTTGCTCTTTGCTATTACTATATGAAGTCAATGCCAGCGTTGCGCCATACGCATCATATTTTTTAACCAGAGCTTCATTTTCCTTCAATTCACAGTTCATCACATACAAGTCGATTACCCCTGTCTGCACTTCATTTAAGAAAAAATCATCCAATGTTTTACGCACGTTGGCTTCGATGCTGCGACAGGTATTACATCGATTAGTGATATGAAAATACAGAACCTTAAGTTTGAGATTAGCCGGATTATTTGCAATAATCGTATCGGTATCTTTAGGTGTTTGCCCACAAGCCTGAAGGGAAAGGAG
Source organism: Bacteroidales bacterium (assembly GCA_963678485.1). GTDB lineage: Bacteria > Bacteroidota > Bacteroidia > Bacteroidales > CAIWKO01 > CALGYY01. The sequence goes on along the minus strand of OY782882.1, from coordinate 4,154,331 downwards.
CGCGATAAATACAATGAAGGTGAGCTTTCTCATAATTCTATTTTAAGTATTCCTGAATTTTATTCTTCAAAATTTCGATGAAGCGCTCTTCCTTGTTTTTTGCGAACTTGAAGCCATCACCAGTAAGATCAGTTGTTGTTTCCTTGCCTTTGTATACGCGGGTCACAAACATTCCTGAGCCAAACGCCTGATATTTCTCTGCTATCTTGCTGTTCGCTTCATCATCAACATTCAGGATTTGCCGCTTAATTCTCCCCTGTTTAACTTCTTTTGCAAAATAAGTATTAAGCGTTTTTGTGGTAGCTTCCTCAATTGCAATGCAGGAAGGACATCGATTGGTTACATGAAAATTATAAACCAGCACTGTTGAAAGTGAAGCGGGATTCACTCCCTGAGATTTGTCAGTAGCAACTTGAGTACTGTCAATGGTCGCGTCGCTTATTGTATCGCTGTTACTTACATTTACTACGGTGGTGTCTGCAGTTTTAGTTGCTTCCTCATTTGCAGGTCCCTGAATACAGGCGGACCATTGCATTCCCGCCACCATCAAGGCAGCAAGAAAAAATAGCTTTGTTTTATTGATTGTCATATTAAGCTGTTATCGTTGTGTAAATTCGGCCAGCAACTGTTTTGCAATTTCCCAATTAGCGCGGTTAATACAATATTTAATTTTAGGAGGTTCAATCTCACCCTGAATGAGTCCGGCAAGTTTAAGTTCCTTCAAATGCTGCGAAAGCGTAGAACGGGCGATAGGAATATCGCCGATCATTTCTCCGCTGGTACAACAGCAATTCAATCCTGCCAATCGTTCCATGATATAAATGCGTGCAGGATGGCTAAGTGCCTTGGCGATGCGCGCCAATTGCAGCTGTGCTTCGGTAAATTTTGGCTTTGCCACCATCATTACAAATTTTGTTGAATCAATTCTTTGATTTCTTTAATTGAGGGAACGCGGCCGCTTACCACAACCTTTTCATTAATAACCAATCCCGGGGTACGCATGATTCCATATCCCATAATCTTCACAATATCCTCTTCTTTAACAACATTGGCCGTAACATTCATTTCAGCAACGGCGCTGATGACGGCTTTCTCCAGATTCTTGCAATTTGCGCAACCTGTGCCTAATACCTTGATTTCCATAAACGATAATATTTACATTTCTATATTTCGCAAAATTACGAAATGAAATGGACAATGCAAGGTTTCGATATAAAATAATTTTCTACAGCTTTTGATTAAGCTTACATTTCTAAATAGACACGCACTGATTTAATTAATATAAATAATCAATATTATCAAATATTAAGAAGATTCTACACATGGCAAAAACCATTTCACTACCTTTGTCTTGAAAGAAAATACTTTAACTAATCAATCCTATGAAAACACCCCTATTTTTCATCGCATTTTTGTCCTCTATCTGCATTACTCTCGCTCAGGTCCCTAACCAGGGATTCGAATCATGGACCAATATGGGTACTTACGAAAACCCTGATAATTGGGGTACACTTAACGATTACACCGCTTCTTCAGCAGTATATACAGCCACTAAAGGAACGCCTGGTAATCCCGGCTCCTTCTATCTTAAACTCACCTCAAAAACAGTGAGTAAAGCTGTAATCAATGGCATGGCGGTAAGTGGTGTCCTCGACACTAACACCATGTTACCAGTATCAGGTTTTCCTTACAGTCTTCGTCCGGCAAGCTTCACAGGACAATGGCAGCATATGATTTACGGAAGCAGTCAGGGCTCCATTTCCTTAGTGCTCACAAAATGGAATAGTGTCGCTGGTAAAAGAGACACCGTGGCCTCTGCACTGAAAACACTTGCAGGCATGGCCATGAGTTGGGGTGCGTTTACAGTAAATCTGGTGTATCAATCAGCCGATTATCCCGATAGTTGTATCATCTTCCTCAAAGCCAGTGGAAGCACTCCGACACAAAACGACTATTTGTGGATTGATAATCTTGCTTTTGCAGGCAATGCCGCTGGTATTTCTGAAGAACAAACAAGCACTGCTGTTCAGGTTTTCCCAAATCCTGCTCAACAAACGATTAATTTCGTCACCGGCTTAAGTCCAAACCAGGGCGACCAGCTTTACATCACCGATCTCTGCGGTCGATTGGTGATAAACCAGCCTCTCAGAAGCAATTCTTGTAGCGTCGACGTTTCTGCAATGGCGCAGGGGACCTATAATTACAGCATCCTCAATTCCTACGGAATCAGTATTTTTTCCGGGAAGTTCCTTGTATCACGACCATAGAAAATTGATTGTACTTATAATCCACTTAAATAAGCACACCTCAGTCGAATATCACCACTAAACTTGCGGTATTCTTTATGAGCATTTTAAAAAATTAACGAGATATCGTAAGCCATCAAAGCAATTCAACAAAGACGCATAAAATCGATCTTTCTTTGCAGAATACTGAAATACAAAACTATGAATGATTTCTCAGAGATTGATGAAAGCGTAAAACCCACAGGTGTACCATCATATAGATGCCAGAAGTTACTAGTATGAACGAAATGATTTCAGCTTGTTTAATCCCGAAGCCAAATAATTGATATTCGCTATCGATGCGGATTTTCTCGATAAAGAATCTCTCAATGCCATTCATTATCAAATAAATAGAAAACAGTATCCCTGCCGTTTTGATTCTCTTACGAATTATCCACAACGTGAAGAAAAGCAAAGTGCAAATTACAATTTCATACAACGGTGTAGGAAAAACGGGATTTGCCAAAGCATTGCAGTATTCTCCCTGACAACCAGGGATAGGAATTCCAGCACTAATCACATTATGCGGGTAATTATAAGCCCAAGCCCAATCCGGCATAAAACTCAACCATCCCGGCTTTGGTGATAGATTATCAATTCCCCAATCACCGTCTCCAGATACCTGGCAACCTATTCTACCAATGGCATAAGCAAGCATTAATGCTGGCGCAGCCGCATCCAGCAGATGAATTGTCTTTATACCTCTCTTTGTTGTATAGATAATTACAGCGACACTTCCCAAAATCAACCCACCATAAAAAGTCAAGCCGTTCATTGAGAATAGGGTTCCTATCGGGTTCCGAATAAAATCATCCCAGTATTCCAGGATAGAAAATAGTCGGGCACCAATTATCCCAGCAATAGCAGCAATAATGAGAATACTATCAACTTGTTTATAAGGACGGATTTCTTTGCCTTTTTTATTAGTGTATACTTGTAGCGAACCATCCTTTTCCTTCCTTTTTAATTCAAGTTTTAAAATGTAAGCGGAAAGCAAAAATGCTATCGCGACGAAAAATCCAAAGCTATGAATTGGTAAATCGAACCAATAGCCCGTTAAGTCTTTAATAAGATAAGAAATTGTCGGATACATGCTGTTATTCTGGCTATTCGATTTGTTTTAATGAATGCTTCCTATTGTAAAAACATCCATACCGTTTTCCTTAACGGTTTGTAATGCACTCTGATTTTGCATGATGTAACTGCCCCAGACATTATGATCCCATACATGAGGCGTTTCGAACCAACTCTCAACATCCATCACAATTTCAATCTCCCTAGTCTCATTTTCCGCCAAAGAAAATGCACTGGAAGGAAGATCAACATTGAAATAATTCTGTACAAACCCGGTTATTGAATCGACATCTATTACACCGCTGGCATAGTTCTGACCTATGCCCAAATGGAAATCAAAAGGGACAACCACATTAGAGGTGTCTTTCCACTTTCCGTTCAATTTCATGTAATGATAACCTCCTCCAAGGAAATCCGGCCAAAACATATTGCTTTCCGGGGGATTGACATACATATAGGAAATGTTCTTTGCCTGAGAAATTCCAAATGTGAACGATATCGAAGTATAATTGCCGGCAGGAATTGAATCCATTACATTCCATATCCAAGTTGACGGTATATCAGTATCAACATAATGTATGTCCTCCCATGCATCAATCATTTTACTGCTACCATCTGAGTTGTGCAAAGTGACATCCGAAATGAAATACTGGATTTCATTCACAAGATATTCATTCCCTGCTGCATTGGTATATATCAGCGTATCCATTTGAATTGCCTGTCCATCGATCTTGTGCGAGAACTTCAACACTATCTTGCCCGATTTCTTTGTTGTAACTGGTTCTTCCTTTTTACATGAGTTAATAATTGTCATTAACAAGAAAACGAAAACGAGTGCAAGACTGAATCTCTTCATGAGGATCTGTTTTAGTAGGGTATGGTTCCTGAAACGGTCACAGGCATGGTTTTGTTGTCGGTTCGAGAAGCCTCTTTATAAATCTTATCATTGACAAAGATACGCACTTTCACAAATGACGAGGTCGTGGTATCAGTAACTGAAACATACACGATATCACCTGGATCTGCCAGATAGGTGGTGATGACCTTTTTGTCGTTCGCACTTTGAGTAGTGATGTAGGTGGTTTGTATCGTACCAGTTTCATCAAGATAGGATACATTAAAGCCCTTTTGTGAATTGGTGACAAAGTAGGAGACTTTTTGGGTATTGCTTTTCTCGCAGGCTGAAAAGACTACAGCCACACTAACAATAAGGAATATGATGATCTTTTTCATATGGTCGCAATTTAAAGATTAAAGAAAAGATTAATGTAGAACACTCGCCCTGGCTCATAGAGTTTTGCTGTAGTTCCAATCATTTTACGATTCAGATGTTCATAATAAGCCTGATCCAGAATATTGTTCACCCCACCACTCAAAGTGATTAAATCACTGTGTTTATAGGTCAATCCTGCATTCAATAAAACAAAACCCGGAGTCGATGCTTCATAAAATGCACTGGAAACATGTCCCTGATCCAATACGATACGGGTCGAAATCCGCGGAATGAGGCGCTTTTTCAGAAACTTATAGCTTACTGAAACATTGGCTTCCAGCGGTGGAATCTCAGTGAGTGCGTCATTTTTCAGAATCTCCTCTCCTACTACCTGCTGGCTGATTACCTTAGTCGGGTCGAGGATCTGTTTGGTTACCTCCGCGATGGTTCCATAGGTATAAGCGGCGGTAACGTGCAATCCAAGTTTATAACTTTCCGGAAGTGCATATCCAAGCTCGAATCCCATCAAGGTAGCGTTGCCAGCATTATAGAACTCCTTAACCCCTAGCACATTCATACTAAGTGGCTTTTGCTCGGCTGGGGCGATCCTGCGACCCATAATGTAATTCTGGACCAACGAATAAAACACATTAAACTCAGCACTTCCGGCCTTATCGTGTCTGAACTTCAAGGTGAGGTCCGCTTCATTATTGGCTTCTGGTTTAAGTTGGGGATTGCCATAATAGTCATAGTTATCATAAGCTACAGGCAAAAGAATAATAAAGCGTTCCACCATATTCGGGCTACGCACTCCGCGTCCTGCCGACAATCCCAAGGAGAAATTCTTGCCAAATCGTTTGGTCGCACCCAGGTTAAAACTAAAATTCGTGAAATGGCTGGAGGTATTATCATTGGTCAGAAGCACCGGTGTAACCCCTCCCACTGTGGTTCCAAACACTTCAATGATACCCGAACCCGCTGAATTCAAATCAAGACGTACAGCGCCGACAAGATCAAACGTACCCAAGGCTGTTTTAAATTCGCCGTACATTCCGATGTTTTGAATGTGGGCTTTGTTCCACAATGCCTCCACTTTCGTGGGAATAGCGCCGTTCACAGGCGGTTGCATGATCATGGTCTTCACCCTGTCACCATCTTTGGTGATCTGTTGAAAATCGCCGCCGATAAACAGGAAATATTTGTTCTTGAAATTCAGGTCAACCCCGCCACGAACCCCAAGGGTATTCGCATCCACATCAGAAATGGCCACCATGGTGTCGGAATTCGCACGATACTTATTGTCCATCACATGATCAACCATAGCGTAACTGGCCTTAAGGTTAGCTCCGCTGAATATGCCCTTATGTCCGCTTGTCACATAACTGAATCCGTATATTCTGGTATTATCTTCACGTTCATCCATCTGTAATGCCGGAAAACGAACATTTCTATGATGTGAGCCAATATAACTCAGCCCAAAATTGTGAGTTTTCCATGGGGTGAAGTTCAATCGTGCGCTGTAGCTGTATTTATTAAAAGATGATTTTACGATATTCTGATCACCATCTTGATAATCGCCATATTTGATGCGGTTTCCGGTGAGGACAAAACTTACTTTATTGGTACCGCCGATCAGTGCCAAATGCTCTTTGTTACCATTGTAGTTAGACTCATATCCCACTGAGGCCTTGGTGTGAAGTTCAAACTTCTCACCCAATTTAGGTTGCTTGGTAATGAGATTGATCACTCCACCAAACGAAGGCCCGTAGCGTAATGCATAAGGACCTTTGATCACTTCGATCTGCTCTATATCATCAATATCTATATGCGATGTCGTTGGATCCATGCGGTTGGGGCATCCACCTTCAAGACCAATTGAACCATTGAGCAAGGTAATGATCTGACTGAATTTAAATCCGCGCACCACGGGATCTATGTTCGCACCGCCTTTTCTTAATCCGGAAACATTGGGTATACTGCGCAACAATTCCCCTATATCGCGGGAGGCCACCTCATCAATATCAGATTTTAAAACGACATTCTTTATGTAGGGAATTTTTTTACTGGCCTGCTCGATGATCTGAACCGGGTCAAGTTTTATGGTATCATTAATATTCTGGGCACTAACAAATGATGCCATAAAAAGAATGAAGGCAAAAAACAGTAATTTTATTTTCATATCGATTATTATTTAATGTATTACTATTTAAGGACCAGCAAAATTATTAGTATACCATAGTATTTTTCTTAGTGAATCACTAATTTTCTATAATTCCAGAAGGTTGTTCTGGATGGCATATTTTACCAGATCAACCGAATTCTTGAGCTGGAGTTTCTGAAGGATATTTGTTTTATGTGTTTCAATAGTCCGAATGTTCACAAACAGTTTACTCGCCATTTCTTGATTTGTTAAACCTTCAGCAACAAGCCTGACAATTTCAAGTTCACGCTTAGTAAGTGTACTGATGTTTCTTTGGAATTCGTCACTCATGGTGCTTTTTATTGAATGACTTTTTTTCATCACCAGACTTACCTCATCATTCAGGTACTTTGCTCCACCGAATACCGTTCTTATGGCCATAAGCAACTCATCCTTTGATGTATTCTGCTTCAGAAGATAGCCATATGCGCCAGCAGTCATTGCCCTGTAAACATATTCATCCTTACTATACATTGAAAGCACGAGTGTTCTAACTCCAAGATACTTTTCACTGACGATCTTCAGTAAATCAAGCCCAGTGATTTTCGGTAACGAAATATCCAGCAATAATATATCAGGATCCAATTGCTCTATCCTCGTTAATGCCTCTTCTCCGTCGGAAGCATAACCGACGACTAAGATATCATCCTCTTCATTAAACATAGAACTGATGCCATCTCGGAATATCTGATGATCATCAATAATAAGAATCTTAATGGTTGTACTCATTTCAATGGAATCTTCACCGCAATTGTTGTTCCCTCACCTGGCTTACTTACTATTTCAACTGTACCATTCAGAATCGCGGCCCTTTCTTTCATATTATTAAGTCCGTTACCTTTTGTATTTCCCTCCATATCAAACCCGCAACCATCGTCCTGTATAACCAAGTTAACCTGATCCACATTTCCAAGTAATTGAACATTGGCCTCACTTGCTTTAGCATGCTTTACAATATTGCTTAGGCCTTCCTGAGCAATACGATAAATATACGTTTGCGTCTTGCTATCAATATTTGTCGGAACCCCAAAGGATACAAATGCGATTTGCATTTTGTTATCTTTAGCGATATCATCGCAAAGATTATTCAATGCGATCGAAATACCAAATTCATCAAGAATAACAGGGATAAGGTTGTCTGAAATCCTTTTAACCTCTTCGATGGTTCTGATGAAAAGCAATTTAAGCTCCTTTAATAATTCATTACCTTCGATATCACGATTTATAATTCCATTTTCCAATTTCACCTTCATAGCCAACAGATATTGGCCGAGCCCATCATGAATCTCACGGGATATCCTCTGTCGCTCATGTTCCTGTCCGTCTATCATTGCTGTGAGTCTCATACTTCTTTCAACTTTCAATTCCTGCGCTGTTTTGGCAATCTCAGAAAGATATTTTGTTTCAACCTCTAACTTCGCTTTTTTCTTTTGCATATTGAAAAAAGCAATGCCAATGATAAAAATGATAAGCATAATAGATCCAGCGAGGCCAAAAGTCGTAAGCGCATGACTTAAAACAGGATTTGAAATTTCACTATAGGGCATTGAAGCAACTAGAATCCACTGTTTATTGCCAATTTCAATTTTCTTATAAGCTGCAATACAATATTTATTATTTGCAAAATCGATACACCTTCCAAATCCTTCAGGGATAGAATCCGCAACATCCTTATAGAAAGAAGAAGTTTCGTTAAAATATTGAGTGTCGCTATTTGGGGATTTATTGCTAACGACAGAATCTACAACACTTTGCAGCGATTTCCCTATTAAGCCTTGATTCGGATGCGATATTATGTTCCTGTTATTGTCAACGACGAACATATAACCTTCCTCCCCCAGTTTAACAGGCGCAATGAACTGTTTGGTAATATTCGCCAACTCGATCATCCATCTTACTGCTCCGGCATATTGCTCATGATAATATAAAGGAAAAGAAATGCTTATAGCCAGGTGACCATCCTTATTGATAAATGAATTGCTTATTTGCACTTTATTGTCGAGATTCCCATCGTGTTGTAACGGATTACTGGCACATTTTTCATTAACTTTATGGGCTGGATTTGCTTTGGAAAATCGTTCAATAACAGTTCCTGTGCTATCCAGTAGGACAAGTGCATCAATTTCATTTTTATGCAATCTATATAAATTTCCTAAAGGACAGTAGGTACCACAACAATTGGTCATTTCTCCTTTATATGCCCATTCTTGAACAGAAGCATTATGGGAAAGATAGTCAAGATTCTGAGAAAACTTTGTAAAATAATGTGTCAGGTTGATGGATGAGATTTCAAGGGTCGACTCCAGTTGCTGGTTCCATTGATTCACCAAAGTTTCCTTAAACCTAACATGACTAACCCAAGCAAAATAGGAAACGATTGCAAATGAAATCAGAAACAATACGGCAAAGACAGGAAACATAAAATTTTTCTCGTTACCTCGGCGAATAGTCCTAATCATATATTCTTCTTTATGAAGCACGGTAAGTTTTTTGAATCATTTCCTGAGAATAATGCTATTTCTTTTTTATTTGATTTTCGTTAGGAGAAATTCAATAATACTAAAAATCAGCACCACGATTGAAAAAGCTGTCACAACTATCCCCAGAATTAATAAGATCTCTGTCGCCTTGTATTTGCGCAGGAAAATTCCAAGACCTAATTATTCAAGGGAGACTCTGACATACGCAACCCAGGTTCTCCCATAGGCTAAGGAGTCCGCTTTCCTTCCAAAACCTTTTGTTTTTCAGTTATCTCTATCATCTTCAATCAGAAGACTTAATAATATTCACTAATTCTTCATTACCATATAATTTGCAATTGGCACAGCGTAAATGATTCGAATTACCTTCTATCAATTTGAAACATTTCGAACACCGCAGCCATTCATGCTCGAATTGAACATCACCACCAAAAATCGCAATCGACTGCCCCTCAACGAAGGCAAGTGCGATTTTTTTAAAGCCGAATTGTACAGGCGCGTAAAGGTGGGTCTAGAAATGCCCATCTTTGCTGCCGCTTCGTCCTGTTTGATTAAATCATAATTCATATACTTGAATCCCTGAAACTCATCAAAGGTCAGGTTCACACTTTCCTTTTTGCATTTTTCAATCCCATATGGCTTAAAACCAATCATTTGTGGCGGGCTGCTAACAATTCTATTTCTGGGAGGTCGCGACATGGTTACTAATTATCAATTGTCAGCAAAACTATTAGACTGACATGTAAAATATAGTGAAGCGGTTTATTGTCTATTGATTGGATACAAAGATAATGAGCCTGCGTTCATAAACAAGGAATATAAGTTTGTGTTGCAAAAATATCAACTTTTTTTTCAAAATGAACCATAGTTCATTACTTTTGTGCCAAATATTAGAAAGCAAATATATGTCTCCACGACCTGAAAGATTTCGAAAGATCAGCAATCCTCCTGTGATTTCAGGGATGAAACCTTATGGAAATAAAGAAATTGAGGATAATTGTGACAGCATTTTTTTACTTTTCGAAGAATACGAAGCTATCCGTTTATGTGATAGTGAAATGCTAAATCATTTGAGTGCATCACTAGTAATGAATGTTTCGCGACCGACACTTACCAGGATATACTCGCGTGCACGGAAGAAAATTGCGGATGCCTTGGTACATGGCAAGCAAATTATAATTGAAGGCGGAAAAGTTTATTTTGATAGCGAGTGGTTCTCTTGTGCAGATTGCGGATGCTTATTCAATCAACCTGATAAATCCGAGCAGGTTACAGAATGTGCTTTGTGCGGTAGCAATCGAATTACAAATTGTGGTCTTCCTACACATGAGGAAATTCGAATTCAGAGTGGTTGCAACAACCTCTACGTTTGCCCCAAATGTGGTTACGAAAAGATACACCAATCGAGTATTCCCTGTAAAACAGAGCCTTGCCCCCACTGCCAAATTAATATGATTAGGGTGGAAAACAATACAAGCATCCTCAAGTAAAATTTTCAATATGATTTTAGCGATAACAAGTACAGGAAATACCCTGTTTAGTAAAATAGACCCGCGTTTCGGGCGCTGCTCTTACTTTGTCATTTATGATAGCATAACCATGGCCGTCGAATTTTTGCCTAATCCAAACAAGGAGGCAAAAGAAGGAGCAGGTCCAGCATCGGTTCAATTGCTTGCAAAAAAGAATATCACAAAAATAATTTCAGGTGAATTTGGAATTAAGATTAAACCATTGCTGGATGGATTAAAAATTCAAATGATCGTTATCAAAGATCCTGAACGAACAATACAGGAAATCATTAACTTAACTAATAGTAAATAATTTTAAAAATGAAGAATGAAGAATCCGGATTCAACACAAGGTTGATCCACGCAGGAGAAATTGAAGATGCCTATGGCAGTGCTACAGTGCCTATTTATCAAACCTCAACCTTTGCTTTTAAAAGTGCCGAGCATGGTGCAAAATGCTTTTCAGGAGAAGAGGACGGTTTTATCTATACACGTATTGCGAATCCTACCATTGGCGCGCTTGAACATCAAATTGCAAATCTTGAGAATGGTTATGGAGGTATTGCTGTAAGTTCAGGAATGGCAGCAGTGAATACGATTTATCAAACATTTCTTGGACAGGGAGATCACCTTGTGAGTACAGATGCCGTTTATGGACCATCTAGAGCGATTATGGAGAATCATTACCCGAAATTTGGTATTGAAAGCACATATATAAACACCGTAAATCCGGCAAATATTGAAGCAGCGTTTCGGCACAACACAAAAATGCTTTACATAGAAACGCCAGCAAATCCAACCATGGATATAAGCGATATTGCAGCTTGTGCTGAAATTGCTCACAAACACGGTGCTATTTTAGTGGTTGATAATACCTTTTGCAGCCCCTATTTGCAAAAACCACTAGACCTGGGCGCTGATGTTGTTTTCCACTCCATGACCAAATTCATCAATGGACATGCTGATGTTGTTGCCGGAATAATTGTCGCAAAAGAAAAGGAACTTTATATACGCCTGCGTGGTATGATGATTAACATGGGTTGTAATATGGATCCTCACCAGGCCTACTTGGTACTGCGCGGCGTAAAAACATTAGGGATTCGCATAGACAGGGCTACAGAAAATGCACAAAAGGTAGCTTCATTTCTTGATAATCATCCTAAAGTGGCCTGGGTGAAATACCCAGGATTGATTTCCCATCCACAGTATGAAATAGGTCAAAGACAAATGAAAGCACCAGGTGCAATGATCTCTTTTGGCTTGAAAACATCATACGAAGGCGCGAAAATCTTAATGGATAGTGTTCATCTTGCCCTGCTGGCCGTTTCCTTGGGAGGTGTTGAAACATTAATCCAACATCCTGCATCTATGACCCATTCGAAGGTCAGTGCAGAAGGAAAGTTAAAAGCTGGTATAACCGATGACCTTATCAGATTATCGGTAGGAATAGAGGATGTTGCTGATATAATTAACGACTTATCACAAGGGTTGGACAATATAAAATAAATTCAATAGCCCGAAGGCGACATTGCATGGTATTAAAATATGGAAGAGGACTTTTTCATCCTTTCTGTGACCGCGTCAAAGGGGGCGTTGTTATGGATTGAATGGTCATATTTGGTTAATATGGTTGGTTAAGTAAGGGAGGCGCGTTGCCTCCCCCTCTTCTGTTACATTATTCTCGTTCATTCATGATTGCAAAAGTTGTCATTTGAATCCAATGGAGAAGTATTCAAATTAAAAATTACCAGATTGGTATATGAAAAGGAATAAAAAGTTCCCAGTACTCATTCTTTCCCGTTGCATTCAATGCTACGAATGTATCGTCATATGCCCTGCCGACGCTATCACCATACCAACAGATGCCGCTTGTTCAAAATGCATAAAATACTGTATTACCCTGGATGTACCCTGTCATCCTGAAAAACTGGTCTTCGATTACGACCGTTGTGATGAGTGCGGCCGATGTATTAGCACCTGCCCCTGCCAAGCCCTCAAATGGCACCAAGAACTGAAGCTAACTGAGAATTAATCTTGAAATTCAATGAATGAGTATGACTAAATTATTTGAAGCTCTGCAAATGGATATTCGCTTTCAGGAAGGCTTACGATCATGTTTTAATTGTGGCACCTGCACCGCTATTTGCCCTGCGGCAGCAGTAAGCAATTATGATCCTCGTCTGATTTTGGATATTGTTCAGGGACGAAATCCCTATGAATTAGAATCCCTATTAAAATCTGAGACCATCTGGTTGTGCGGAGAGTGTTTATCCTGCAAAACAAGATGTCCGCGTGGGAATACACCAGGATACGTGATTCAAGCATTACGATCATTGTCTATTGAAACAGGATTGTTTGCGGAAAGTATTCAAGGCAGAAAACAGTTGGAACTCAAACGTACAATCGGCGAGGATATTCTCAAATACGGTTATTGTGTTCATATTGATGAGGCATCTAATGAACGGTTTCCCGAACAAGGACCTATTTGGGCTTGGCTTCGACAAAACCGCGACATAATTTTAGAAAGACTGGGGGCCTCTTATAAAAAGGATGGGCCCGGGACACTCCGAAAAATTCCACAAGAGTCACTGGATGATCTCAAAAGGATTTTTGATGAAACCGGCGCTACCGAAAGGTTTGAACAAATCGAAAAGCAGTGTGCGCTAAAATCAAATGAAAATGATGCCACGACAACAACCGTATAATGTATAAACAATTCATTCGATGAAAAAAAATGATGCATGGGAAGGCTACCAGAAGGAGATAGCCAATGACCACTATTACTTCGCTCGCAGTTGTATACGGCAAAATTTTTTCCCCGCAGCAGAAGGCTTGTTTCTGAAAATTCTCAAAGAGGAACTGGGCAAAGATATTTTCGATGACGCACTGCAGACCACATGCACGGGTATTGCCTATCATTCCGGAATTATTCCTCTGGAAACAATCATGACTGTTGTTGCACGTCAGTTTGCACTGATGAATGAGGCAGGCTATGAAAATTTCGTTTGCTCCTGCGTGACCTCATTCGGCATTTACAGTGAAGTTCTCGAAACATGGAAACACTTTCCTGAAACAGAAAAGAAAACAAGGGATTCGCTACTTCGGGCCACGGGCAAAGTATTTGAGATTCCAAAAAACGTTGTTCATTCAAGTGACATCATTTACAAATTCCGAAAAGAAATTTCCGCAAAAACAAAACACAGGCTGATATCCAATCAAACCGGACTCCCACTTAAAATTGTAGACCATATCGGTTGTCATTATGCGAAAATTTTTCCTGAAAAGGGTATCGGGGGTGCGGAATATCCTTATGTCTTAGAAGGTTTGATTGATGAGTGGGGTGGAGAACCTGTGGACTACCCGGAAAGAAGGCACTGCTGTGGCTTCGGTTTTAGGCAGTATTTGCTGAAATCAAATAGAGGCTACTCCATCACAAATTCAAAGAGGAAGTTCGATTCCATGCAGCCCTTTCATCCAGACCTGATTATCGCGAACTGTCCCGGATGTACCTTTTTCCTTGACCGCTGGCAATATGTAATCGCCGAGATGGAACATCTAACCTATGGTGAAAATGGTTTTGGAATCCCCGTTTTAACCTATGAAGAGTTGGCTGGCTTGCTCTTAGGATACAACCCATGGGACATTGGACTGCAATTGCATCAGGTTGCGGTGGAGCCAATTCTTGATAAACTTGGCATTAGCTACGATGCTGAAAACAAATACCGCGATACCTTAGGAAATGATATTGGTTCACCTGAATTACCTGAACACCTTAAATGTTTCTAATGATGAAAAAAAGAAATGAAATATCAACATTAGAACACCATGAAAGATCGGGTGAACCATTAGGGATCAAGCCCAACCAGTCCTATCTTTATAAGTTCAGAGTTAGTTATTCTGATACTGACCAAATGGGGTTCATGCACCACTCCTGCTATTTTACCTATTATGAAACGGCACGATGGGAATTGTTTAGAAGTTGCGGAATTACCTACGATGAAATTGAAAAAGAAGGGATCATCCTGCCAGTTATTAATGTTGCTATCGATTATAAAAAAGCAGCATTATATGATCAATTGATTACGATTGACGTGAAATTAAAGTACTACCGTGGAGCAAGATTTATTTTCGACTATACAATGACAAATGAAAACAACGAGCTGATTAATCTAGCTGAAATTACTATTGCCTGTGTAAAAAAAGACAAGGGGATAGCTTGCCTCCCCTATGGAAAATTACAGGCTGCTGTTTCAAATATTGAGATTCCGGACAGGAGAACAACTTCTTTTAATCGAAATAACGCAAAACACTTTTTTCACTTAAACACTTAATTATTAGAATAAAAAATAATTTCTCTATTTATGAGCATATGTTCATAATGTTTCGTATATTTGTTAACTATAACGACCTGTGCAAAAAAACACAATCCAAAATCGAAGCAAGCCTGACAATTATAATAACATAGGAGAAATTGATTATGACAATCGCAATTCCAACAATTGGTGGACTTCTGGATGAGTACTTGACATCTTGTGAGGTTTTTACAATTTTTAATTCCGACCAGGATAAAAATATTGTTAATTCTGAAATTTTATGCACGCCTCAGGGTTGCGACTGTAAATGCGATATTGCCTATATTTTACAACAAAAGGGGGTTGAAGTAATGCTCGTTGGCACAATAGGAGATAAAGAAATTGGTTTATTAAAACAACATGGCATCAAGGTATACAAAGGCTTTTCGGGCGGCGTAAAAATAGCAGTTACCTCATTTTTGAGCGAAAGATATATAGATTAGTATGAAGTCGTCCAAATAAAGAAACACAAGTCAAAAAATGCAGAATGTATAATTATTCAATTAAAAATATCACAAATTATGAAAATTGCAGTACCTGTAAACAGTAATAACGAGATCGATGGCCACTTTGGTCATTGTGAATTTTATGATGTATTCACGATTTCAGGAAAAAATGAGATCATAGAAGTACAGCGGATCACCTCCGAACAAGGCTGTGGTTGCAAATCCAATATTGCGGGAACGCTGGCACAAAACGGTGTAAAAACAATGCTGGCCGGAGGAATTGGCCAGGGCGCCATCAATGTATTGAACCAGGCCGGAATTAATGTCATTCGCGGATGCTCTGGTAATGCCGAAAAAAACGTACTTTTGTATGTCCAAGGGAAGATCAATGATGGAGGCTCAACGTGTGAACACCACGAGCATCCTGGTGGGCATGAATGTAACCATTAATTGATTCATTGAACTCTTCATTTGACGAGAAGCAGGATGCGCAACAAATCTAAAAATATTATAGCATTATCGTTGATGGCTATCATGCTATCACCGATGGTGATTAAAGTTGTGCATCATCATGGACATCAAGCTTTTTATGCAACCAATGAAAAGCAGATTCACCCATTGCATGAAAAATGCGCTATTTGCAATTTTGAGTTCTCCGTTTTCTTACCCTATAAATGTCCTGTCTTTTTTGAAAAGCCTGTAATTGCAGATCATTTTACGGCCTGTCAGTTAGAGGATATTTTTATCCGTTTCCCCCACTTCTCTTTTCTTTTGCGGGCACCACCCGAGGTTACAAGTATCATTTGATCTTCACCACTGAAGAAAAAAAACTATTTGTAACTTAAACTCGCATAAAATGAAAAACATTTTCATTGCGTGTGTCATGATGTGTTCATTTCATATCGTGAATGCGCAACAAAATATCCATGGGAAAATAACAGATACAGAGCATCATCCCCTACAAGGTGCATCCATCTTTCTTCCCGAAATCAATAAAGGAACCTTGTCAGATAAGGATGGCTATTACGAATTGAGTAATTTGCCCAAAGGAAAAGTAAAAATCCAATTCTCATTCGTGGGTTACACCAATAAAATTGAATCACTCATCATTACAGAACAACCAATTGAATTAAATGTCGTCCTCGAAGGCTCAGTAACTGAAACAGAAGCGATCGTGATCTCTGGAGGTTATAGCTCCACTCAACATCAGAATTCAGTTAAGATCGACGTCCTTTCCCTTGATCCTATGGAGATCAAATCGACTCCAAACTTTTCCGAAGTCCTTACTCGCTTGCCGGGCGTATCAATGATATCAAAAGGAAGTGGGGTATCCAAACCAGTTATACGTGGATTATCGATGAACGATATCCTGATACTGAATAATGGGGTGCGTTTTGAAAATTATCAGTATTCCAGTCACCACCCCTTAGGTATCGATGAATTTGGAATTGAAGATATAGAGGTCATCAAAGGCCCCGCTTCCCTTCTATACGGCTCAGACGCGATTGGAGGTGTCATCAACTTCATTAAAGAAAAACCTGCCCCGGTAAATTCCATTTCGGGTGATTACAACCTGCAACTGTTCTCGAACACCTTGGGTATGACCAATAATGTTGGCATCAAAGGCGCTTCAAAAAAATTCTTTGGAAACCTTCGTTTCGGTGAAAAAACAAACGCTGATTTTGTTCAAGGCGGAGGGCAATATGTTCCTAATTCACGGTTCAATGAATACTCTATAAAAACAAGTTCCGGATATACAGGAAAAATTGGCTCGTTCAAGCTATTTTACGATTACTCCGATCAGAAACTGGGACTGGTAGAAGAGGAAGCTATTGACTTGATCACAAAAAGGAGCCGATCGATGGAGGTATTTTACCAGCAATTAAAAACACATTTGCTGTCCTCGCAAAACAAGTTCTACTTCGGTAAAACCAAGTTTGATTTGAATGCAGCCTACCAGAATACAGAACTTATTCACTTTGCTGACATTAATATATATGAGCTGCAAATGAAATTGGCAACTGTGAACTATGAGGCAAAAGTATATTTACCATCCAATGAAAACGCGACATATATCCTCGGTTTACAAGGCATGCATCAATCCAATGATAATTTACATGAAAGGGAAACAATTCTACTCCCTGATGCAGTTACCGCAAGTTATTCAGCATTCGGTCTGTTCCAACACAAATTCTTCAAAAAGCTAGAAATACAAACGGGTCTCAGGGTTGATCACAAAACCATTACGACTGTTTCCGTTGGCATACCCGATTCATCCAACTTCCGGGCATCACTGGACAAGAAATATAATAGCTTCAGTGGCTCCCTGGGAGCGACCTATAATGTCACAGACAAGTTGCTCTTCAGATTAAATGCAGCCTTAGGTTATCGCACACCCAACATTGCTGAACTGACTTCAAATGGGCCGCATGAAACCCGTTATGAAATGGGCAATGATCAACTAGTGCCGGAAAATTCTATGGAGTTTGATTTTAGCATGCATTATCACAAAAAGAACTTCATCTTTGATTTAGCAGGCTTTTATAACATCATCGATCATTATATATATATTACACCAACAGGTGACACTTCAGTTTCCGGCATCGCTGTATTCAGGTATTTGCAAAGCAATTCAACCCTATATGGAGGCGAAACAGGAATACATTATCACCCAAAATTTGCTGAATGGCTTCATCTGGAAACAAATTTTTCATTTGTTATTGGGAAAAGAGCCGATGGATCCTATTTACCCTTTATCCCAGCGCACAAGATATACGCTGAGATCAGGGCTGAAAAAGAACAACTCTGGATCTTGAGCAACGCATTTATCGCCATTACTTCAAACTCCATATTCAAACAAGATCATCCTGCACCAGATGAGACACCCACATCCGGATACACCTTGATCGACCTTTCCGTGGGAGGCAAGATCAAAATTCAACAACAATTGCTGTTTATTGGATTCAGTGCAAATAATATTTTTGATATAAAATACATTGATCATCTTTCTACGCTGAAAGAGGTCAATCTATTTGATCCAGGAAGAAATATTACAATGACATTGCGTATCCCATTTGAGATAGCACGATCTAATTAGTCTGTCTATAAATTTAGTGTTTGGCCAGAAAGATTCGGATGCAAGGCGTCCGAAGTATTGGAGGGCAGGAGTTTACTCGGATAAATGACTGCCGGACAATACGAGGACAACGCCGCAGACGGACTTTATGGACAGACACTAATTAATCTACAACAGTTGAATACAAGGGGATAATTATTCTGTCGTTACGCAAAGAAAAGAGGAGTTCCTAAATAACAAATAAGAATCCTATCCTCTCTTACTGATACGAACCAAGGCAGCAGTATCAATGATT
The DNA here is from genome assembly GCA_963678485.1 of Bacteroidales bacterium. Classification (GTDB taxonomy): domain Bacteria; phylum Bacteroidota; class Bacteroidia; order Bacteroidales; family CAIWKO01; genus CALGYY01. Next base: position 4,135,402 of record OY782882.1, on the reverse strand, counting down.
CGAATGTCTTTTTTATCAAGGGTGATGATCCTCTCCATTTCGAATTGTTTAAGCAGTTTTACCACATTTACTGGCGAAATGCCCGCAAAATCCGCAAGGTCATTGCGGGATAACAGTGGGAAAATGTTCATCTTTTCAACATTAATGCTTTGTAAATAAAGTAAGGACTGAGCCAGTTTCCCGGGCATTTGCTTATAATGCAGGCGACTTACCACCTCTATGAATTCATTTTCGGTTTGCAGGTGCCTTTTAATCAAACGAAGCGCAAAGGCATTGTTGCGCTCCACCAATGAACGTAATACATCGATTCCAATCAAACATGCTTGTGTCTGTGAGAGCGCTACAACCGAAGAATTAAATTCACGTGCACCAAAAATAGCAGTCAATCCGATAAATTCACCTCCCTGTATGACCCGAATGTTGAATGGACGTACTGTTTCGCTTTGTATGAACTGCCGGGCGAGACCACTGAGAATAAAAACCACATATGAGGTCATGGCACCCTGCTTGGCAATTACTTCTCCTTTGCTATAGGTGAGCATACTCTGATCCTTTGCGATCTCATCCCATTCTTCCTTAGTCAGGGTGTGGAAACATAAGGGATTTACATGTCCGTCAAAACAGGATTTCTTTTCTTCTATCATAATCACGCGCAAAGGAATAAACAAAGATACGCAACAAAAGTTGGTAAATACCAATTTTTCAGAAGGCAAACACCAAGCCCACATCTAAGCTGACACGCAAGGGATGTTGTAATTTTGCAGAAGCAAATTCGAAATTCAAATTCTAAAAATAAATTATTATGAAACTCGACACAAATTTAACGCATCTTGAGACCGCCAGCGAATGGCAGAAAGTAATATCTGAAAACGATAATGTGATGGTTTGCTGTGGTCGCATGGGGCCTATGTGCATTCCGGTTTACGGTGTGATGGAGGAACTGGAGCCCACCAACAAGCACATCAAGTTTGCCGATATGGCATTCGACTCACCAGAATCCCATGTGATCAAAAACGTTCCTGAAGTCAGGGGTTTTATGGGAATTCCTTTTGTGATGTATTATAAAAACGGGAAACTGGTGAAAGCAACTTCCAGTATTCAATCTATGCAACAGGTCAAAGAAAATTTAGAGAACCTCTTTAATACCGTTAATGCATAATTCCATGGAAAAGAAAATCTGGGATGTGATTATTGTTGGTGCAGGCCCTGCAGGCTTAACAGCAGGGCTGTACCTTTCACGTGCCCGTTTGAATACCCTCATACTTAGCAATGGCACTATTGGTGGGCAACTGAACCTGACTCATGAAGTAGCCAATTATCCGGGTGTCGAAAATATCAGCGGATATGGTCTGGCCAATCATGAAGAAGCAAGCCAAGTCCTTCGGAGTTGAATTCATGACGATTGATGGGGTTAAGAAAATTGAAGCGGATCATGATTTAAAGGTCATCACCCTCAGCAACGAAAGTGCCCTCCAATCCCATGCGATAATCCTTGCACCCGGAGGACGGCCGAGAATGCTCAATGTGGAGGGCGAAACATCCTTTGGTGGAAAGGGCATTAGTTATTGCGCGACCTGCGATGGAGATTTCTTTACTGATAAAAAGATCGTGGTGGTTGGTGGTGGAAACGCTGCACTGGAAGAAGCTGTTTCTTTGACCAAATACGCATCAAGTGTAACCATAGTACATATGTTCGATCATTTCCAAGCCTTCCCATTCGCAATTGAAGAAGCCATAAAGCATCCTAAAATAGACATCCGAATGGAAACAGTTGTAGAGAAATTTTATGGAGACGAAAAACTTGAAGCGGTATCCCTCAAAGACCTAAAGACTGGACTCATTGAGCATTTTCCAACAGATGGAGCGTTTATCTTTATTGGTTACCAGCCCAACACGGAGTTTCTTGGGGATTTGCCCATACTGAACAAACATGGGGAAATCCTTGTTAATAAAGACATGCAGACAACAATCCCAGGCATTTTTGCTGCTGGGGATAGTACTGAAAAAAAATACCGGCAAATATCCACAGCGATTGGGGATGGAACCATTGCGGCCCTCTCTGTTGCCGCCTATGTGCACGAACAGCATTCAATTTCACAACCATTAATAAACCAATCAGTATGAACATCTTTCTTTGGATAATAGGCGGCATAGTTGTAGTATTCAGTGCCATGCTCATCTACACCCGGATCAAACTTAGAGCCTACAATAAGGTGAAGGAGCACGAAAGCATCATAAACCTTAACGATAGCAATTTTAATCAGCAAATAAAAGCCGGTATTACTCTGGTCGATTTCTGGGCAACGTGGTGTATGCCTTGTAAAGTAATGGTTCCAGTACTTAACGAACTCAGCGTGGAACTCAAAGGAAAAGTCAAAATTTGCAAGCTCGATGTCGACAAAGCAAAAAGCACTGCAGCCCGTTTTAGCATTAGGAGCATTCCTACGCTCATCATCTTTAAAAACGGAAAAGAAATAAAAAGGATCACGGGGGTAAAGTCCAAAGCGGCTATCATGGTGGATTTGGAGAAATATCTTTAAAGGAATGCAACCTTTATACAGACATATCAGGTCACCATACTGATATGTCTTTTATTTTCTTCAGAACGAGTACATTTGCGAATTGATTGACAAAATTGATTAAACTGCCCAAGACAAATTTACAAACATTGACAGCAAACTAAAACGATTGATATGGCTTTCCCATGTTCTGGGAAAGTGCCATTTTATTAATGAGTAAATTTACAACCCCAACTATATTAAGAACCGTCAAATCCCAAATCATGAAAAAAATATTTCTCTTCGTTTTGACAATGTTCATATTCATTGGCACGGCAGTGAACGCACAAACTTCTTCTCCAAATGCAACACCTAAAGGTAATACAACCATCGGTATGGTCTTTTACTCCAATGATGTTGAAACGCTGTGGAATGCCTTGCGTCTCGCGAATTATTCCATGGAAGCCGGTGATACAGTCACGATTTTCTTACTGGGAAAAGGGGTTGAGTTAGATCTGTTGGTCAAACAGAATCCCGACCTGAATGAACAGACTACTGCATTTTTAGAAAAGGGCGGTGTAATCATGGGATGTGGAACCTGTTTGAGCAGTCGCAAGATTGACCAGCCTCAGATTTGTAAGTATTCATCTATGAAAGACCTGTATGCTCTAATCCGGGCGAATAAAATCGTGCTAACATTTTAGGTTCAGCTGATATTAGCACTGACTAGATATTCTTCATTTCTCCAAAACAAGCAAACCCTGAAACAACCAGCAAATACTTCTCCTCCTGTTCCAAAAAAAAAGCAGACCAACCGATCTGCCTTGTGCCCGGAACAGGACTCGAACCTGCACATCCTTGCGAATACTAGTCCCTGAAACTAGCGCGTCTACCAATTCCGCCATCCGGGCTTTTATTGCAGTTAACAGTTAGCAGTTAGCAGTTAGCAGTTAGCAGTTAGCAGTTAACAGTTAGTGGTGTTTTACACGACCGGTAGTCTTTAATATACTAAATGCCATCTTACATAGTTCATCTACGGAGGAATTTAGTTGTTCGTAGATGGGCTGACTGATCAATGACGAATCTTTCATAAGAAGAAGCCAGTACTTTGTTTCCTTCATTTCCTTGAATGCAATTGAAACTTTGGCTGAGAAATCATCCATAGAAATTGCGCCATTAGCTTCTGCCAAATTCGCACCTATACTAGTTCCACTTTTCAACAATTGCCTGAAAATGTCAGAAAACTCTCTCAGGAAAAACTGCTTGTGAACCTTAATGATCTCCAAAGCAAATTGATGCGCCTTTCCATAGATCACGCTATCATAGCCACTCATAACTTCAAAATAAAGAACAATGATTGATTTGTTTTTTTTTCACCTTGCCGCCCACTGCTAACTGCTAACTGCTAACTGTTAACTGCAAACTGCATCGTGCCCAGGACAAGACTCGAACTTGCACACCCTAACGGGCACCAGCCCCTCAAGCTGGCGTGTCTACCAATTTCACCACCTGGGCAAAGTGGGGGCAAAAGTAGGAAAAATATTTTTACAATTACACTCTTTGTGATTATTTTTTAATTTTCTCACTATTCCACACTAAATGATTGGTCTTTTCCCTCCTCACAACTTTACTAAACCAATGCCCCTCGGCTACCCCTCGGCTACCCCTCGGCTATCGCTTGGGGACAGTTTTTCATTGATGAAATAGTGGGTCTGGTTCGCTTGTGCCGTAACTTAATGACCTATTTACTCAATAACCCTTTAACCCAATAACCTTTTAACCCTATAACCCTATATCCCGCCCCTCGACCACCGCTCGGAGACCGTTTTTTTTGATGAAATAGTGGGTCTGCTTCGCTTGTGCCGTAACTTAATGACCTATTTACTCAATAACCCTAAAAACCCCAATAACCTATCAACCCAATAGCCTCATAACCCAATAACTCAATAACCCAAAAACTCTACTAACGTAAAAAGAAGGATTCCGGATTAAATCCGGAATGACTGGTTCATGGGTTGCCGATGTACCCTGAAGTCCTAACTAATTAACCATTTAACTAATCAACCAATTAACTCCATTACCGAATAACCCCAAAACCCCAATAACCTATTAACCCCATAACCCCTAAACCAACCACAAAAACCATCCACCATAAAAACCAATTCCCTACCTTTGAAAAAAAAAACGCAATGGACACCAACATTCCCCTTGCTGAACGCCTCAGACCGCAAAACCTCGACGAATACATTGGACAAGAGCATCTTGTCGGAAAAGACGCTATACTCCGTAATGCTATAGAATCGGGAAATATCCCATCCATGGTGCTTTGGGGACCTCCGGGCGTTGGAAAGACCACCCTGGCAAACATTATTTCGCAAAGCATGTCACGTCCGTTTTATACCCTAAGTGCCGTTAATTCTGGCGTTAAGGATGTAAGAGATGTGTTTGAAAAAGCAAAAAAGGATGAAGGAAAAGCCATACTCTTCATCGACGAAATTCACCGTTTTAATAAAGCACAGCAGGATTCACTGCTGGGAGCCGTAGAGAAAGGCATTATCACACTGATTGGCGCCACCACCGAAAACCCATCCTTCGAAGTCATTTCACCACTCCTCTCCCGCTGTCAGGTTTATATTCTGAAAAATCTTGAAGTAGAACAACTGCAACTACTGCTTGCCCGGGCTGTTGAATTCCTTTCGAAGGAATTGAACATCGAAATCACTATCGATGAACCTGAAGCCCTGCTAAGAATATCCGGAGGCGATGCCCGCAAGCTAATGAATGCCATTGAACTAGTGGCGCATAGTGCAGGAAAAAAAGAGGCTCTGCATATAACCAATGAGATGGTCCTTCGGTTGATTCAGCAAAACCTAGCACTTTATGATAAATCGGGCGAACAACATTATGATATTATCTCTGCGTTCATCAAATCGATGCGCGGAAGTGACCCGAATGCCACGGTGTACTGGCTTGCCAGAATGATAAATGCCGGAGAAGATCCGGTGTTCATTGCACGACGCATGCTGATTCTTGCTTCAGAAGATATTGGTAATGCCAATCCCAATGCTCTTCTTCTTGCCACCTCTTGCTTTGATGCTGTTAGAATGACCGGCTATCCCGAATGTCGTATCATTCTCTCACAAACAGCCTTATATCTTGCATCATCACCTAAAAGTAATGCGTCAATAATGGCCATCGACGAAGCACTGGCAGAGGCGAGAAATAGCGGAGACCTGGCTGTACCACTACATATTCGTAACGCACCCACCAAACTAATGAAAGACCTTGGTTACGGAAAAGAATATAAATACGCTCATAGCTTTAAGGGAAACTTTACCGATCTTGAATTCCTCCCCGAGGGTATAAAGGGAAAAAAATTCTATGAACCGGGCGACAATCCTCGGGAAAATGAGATTCGTACCCGACTAAAAAACCTTTGGGGTAAGAAGTACAATTACTAAGGTGCAACCTTTGAAGAAAGGCGGGTGTCTAGGTAGAGCTTGAAATGATGGCGGCTAAATCAGCTCCTTCTCTGAAACAATAAAAAGAATCAGCATTCGTGACTCCATTATCTGGTTTGGGAGAAGGATCGGACTTAGTGGCAAATAACTCTCAATAATTATATATTTTTTTATACTTTTACCTCTCATTTTCTCCTATGCGCAACCATACGCTCCGACTTCTTGCCCTGCTTGTCCTTATTTGCAGCATATTATCTTGCAAGCGGGAATCCAATGCCTCCTGGGATGTGGATGTGCAGATTCCCCTTATTAAAACCAGTCTTTCGATTAACGATTTGATTCCCGATTCACTGCTGCAAGTGGGCAGCGACAATGCATTGACATTAGTATACAAAAATCCTATATATACCTTTGATTTAGATTCTTTAGTTAATGTTCCGGACACAATCACCCATAAATTTTATCCCGGATTTCCGGGAGTGCAAATCACCGCCGGACAAGATATATACAATAATACAACTCAGGAAACCTTTGATTTTAATGGCGCTGAAGTGAGCCGCATGGATCTTTCCAAAGGTTTTATTTCGATTGATTTTATAAATACTCTCTCGGAGGAAGTGGTTATCACTTATAAGATATTGTCTGCAACCCGCAATGGTCAAGTGTTTCAGGTAAGTGAAACAATTCCTGCAGCTAATGGATCTCCGTATATATACAGCAAACGCTTCGATATGAGTGGATATAGTCTCGACATGAGAGGCACCAATGGATTATCCTCAAACCATATCTTAACTTCCTCCAAAGCTACATTGTCGTCATCTGCAAATACAGTAACGCTGACCGCTCAGGATCATTTTGACATGCTGGTTACATTTCAGGATGTCGGATTAAGCTACGCTAAAGGCTATTTCGCACAGCAACAATTTTCTTATGGTCCATCGACCACGCCCATCAAGTTATTCGACAACATCCATGGCGGAACTATTAGCCTTGAAAGCATTAAGATAAGTTTGATGATCGAAAACCGCTTCGGACTTGACGCCAGAGTAAAATTCGACGAACTTACTTCTATAAATACTAAGAGCGGAAATTCTATTTCGCTGAACAGCCCGATCATTGGCAAAACGATCAACATTAGCCGTGCGTTGGAAACTTACAATCCTGCACAGCCCGTCATACCTACAACTTATACTTACGATCTGGCCGGCTCAAATATTCTTGATATGCTTGAAAATCTTCCCGACCAGCTGCGATACAGTCTTGATGTAGAATCTAATCCAATGGGCAATATATCTTCAGGGAATGATTTTGTATATGGAGGGAATTATCTCGCTGCTTACCTCAACATGGAGATTCCGCTTTCGCTGATGGCCAGCAATCTTAATCTTGGCGACACCATGGATTTTTCGTTGGGTGAAGTCAACGATTCCAGACAAATCAATGATGGGGAATTATTACTTCTGGCCGATAATGGCTTTCCTTTCGATGCAGAAATCGTATTAGTTGCGCTGGATGCAGAAGGCAATGTGATGGATATTCTAATCGATCATTCTCACATTAAAGAAGCTCCCCTTAACGGGGATGGCTTTGCAGCTACTCCATTGCGCACAGAGATTCACATTCCAATGAATCGTTCAAGAATTGATTTGCTTTACATGGCCTCAAAACTATACATTGCAGCCTATTTTAATACAACAAATGCAGGTTCTCAATATGTTCAAATTTATGACACATATCATCTGGATCTGAAAGTTACCGGGAAATTCAATTATGTGGTGGAGTAAAAAATTAGCTGTACTTACAATATTACTTTGCGTAAACATGCTGTTTTCGCCGCTAATGGCGCAACACGACAGTATCCCTGCCTTCGATAAAGGAACGCATCATCTATTTTTCTCAACCTCTTTTGATCTCAATGCATCCACACTCACCAATGAATTCATAGGTCAGTTTTATAAAGGTTCTTATCTATCGGACAACCTGAGAACACGTATAAGCAATCGTCTGGATAAAAGAAATACCGCAGGCTACAGCCTGGATGCCGGATTATATTATTTCTTTGCACCAACAACATATAAAGATAATTTTGGCTACTATATAGGCATAGAAGAACATTCATTAGCTGAACTGTCGTTCAAAAAAAGTTTCTTTGATTTGGTTTTCTTTGGCAATGAACCTTACAGCGACCAATTTGTTAAATTCGACAATATGCAATTGAATGTATTGTCGTACCAGCAAGTGAAAGCCGGAGTTTTCAAAGTGTACAAAGCAAAAAAGGGTATACATCAGTTAGGATGGGGTTTCGGTTTTAATATTGGGCAAAACAATCTTAGAATTGATGTTAACAAAGCCTCCTTATTCACTCAAAAAAATGGAGAATATGTTGCGCTGGACATGGATATGGACGTTAAAAAGACCGACAGCAATCGCACTAGTTTCGGCTCATTCAACGGTTATGGCGGGGTAATGGAATTCAGCTATAATTATACTGATCTTAAAAACCATGAATTTCAATTCCGACTTACCAATCTGGGATACATTCGCTGGGATCAATCACCGGAAAATTTTACGCGCGACACCACCATCAAATTCGACGGTTACGATGCCGATATTTTCAATCTTGATCAACCGATGTTTAGTTCGAATTTTGGAGATAGCATCGCTCAAGAGTTGATTGGTAGCGACAATCAGGCTACCTATGTAACAAAATTGCCCATGGAAATTGATATGATTTATACCTATCACATTGGCGACACTCACTTTTCAGTGACCGCTGAAGCAAAGCATAAGTTTTTCTCAGTCTACCGACCATTTCTTTCGTTCAGTCCGGGCTATCGCATCTTCGTAAAAAAATCTTATATAGGAATATATCCAGTTATTACCTATGGAGGCTACGGCAGCTGGAATGCAGGATTAAACCTGAGTCTTCAGCTAAAACAACACACCTTTATTCAACTTGGTACGTCAACCTTAAACTCTATCATCAGTCCCAGCGGAGCAGCAGGCTTGAGTGGCGTATTCACTTTATATCAAAAACTATAATATGAAACGTCTGACAATATCTATAATAGGACTTTTTATTGGTCTTGCCAGCGTTACCGCACAGCTTCCATTGAAATGGCAGCGCACCTACGGTGAGAGCGTATATAACGAAGGCCGGGGTGTTATTCAACTTGAGGATCACGGATACATTTTTCTGGCGAATGAAAACGGAATCGTTGGAAACACCAGTATTCATTTGATAAGAACTGACAGTCTGGGAATCATCCGTTGGGAAAAGCGTATTGCTGATACTACCTTGCGGTGGGGAAATGATTTCAAACGGACTCCCGACAAAGGATTCGTAATTGCAGGCTACACCTACCGTTCAGCGCTGCAAGGTTATGATCTTATGATATTAAAGACCGACTCACTTGGAGAGGTTCAATGGGAACAACAGCTGGGTGGCACCGATTGGGACTTTGGTGAAGCAATAATGAATACGCCAGATTCAGGCTATCTGGTGGTGGGCAAGACATACAGCTATGGTCAAGGAGATGCTGACATCTATATAGCAAAATTCAGCGCCATTGGAGATACAGTCTGGACGCGGACTTTAGGTGGCGACAGTCTTGATTTTGCTGTCGACTGCGATTTGTCCGCCGACAGCAATTACTGGGTTTCAGCCAATACCAGGAGTTTTGGAAAAGGCGGATCGGATGGCTGGGTAATCAAGTACAATTCTCTGGGCGATACATTATGGTCGCATTTCTATGGAGACACTTTGGATGATCAGATTAATTCATTCAAAGCCTTACCTGATAAAGGCTTCGTGTTTGTAGGCTATACTCGCAGTTATGGTGCAATAAACAAAGATGTTTGGTTAATGCGCATTGATTCGAATATGAATTTCGTCTGGAAAATGCCTGAATTCTGGAATATTGGACCTGGAAATGACGTCGCCAATCATGTAGAACTAAACGATTCTTTACAATATATTATTAGCGGTTATACTGATGGTGCAGGAAGTGGTGGAAACGATATTACCATCAATATTATGGGTGAATGGAATAATCATAAATTTGGAAGTACCCTGGGATCACTTGGAGATGAGATGGCTTATAATGCATTTCAAACTTCTGATGATGGATACTTAATTCTTGGCACCACCACAGAAATGGGTCCGTCTAACACGAACCTTTATGTTATTAAAATGCGCCCCAATTATAGTTCTGATACAACATGCATTTATACTATTGGCATCGATAATAGTCCATCAATGCACGATGCTTCAATAATGCAGGTATACCCAAATCCTGCACATGATGCAATCCAGTTATACTTTTCTGACACACCCCACACAGATATCCTAATCAAAATATATAATATTCAAGGAATCTGTATTCAACAGCTAAAAAATAATGGCAGCAATGACAATATAAGTATTGATATTTCTCAATTGTCTAGAGGCATGTATTTTCTTGAGACACTTTCAGAAGGAAATCGCTGGGTGCAAAAAATAGTTGTTGAGTAAACTCTAAAGACTATCTCTATCAATAATTTTAGCCAAAATCGAAGAATGAAAATAGCGACACCAACATTCACAAAAAAACAGTGGATTATTGGTGTAATTCTTTTTATTGTAGTAAACCTTATACTGCGCTTATTGTTCATTAATAGGAACGATGTTGCCATGGATGAACCATTTAGTATATGGTGGGCACAACATGATTTAAGTTCGCTATTTAATATGCTCAAAACAGAGAACAATCCTCCACTCCACTTTATTATTCTCCATTACTGGATCAAACTTTTCGGCATCAATACATTGTCTGTTCGTTTACCTTCAGTTATCTTTAGTTCAATGGCTGCTGGTATTTTATTTTATACCGGAGCAAAATTCTTGTCCCAACGTGCTGCGATTTTGGCAACAAGTGTATTTACCATATCTACGATGCAGATATATTTTTCGCACGAAGCAAGAGTGTACCCTTTGTTTGTTCTTCTTTCAATTTGGAATATTTACCTATTGCTTTCGATAACGGGTTCTCCTGAAAAGAAAATTACCTTTGTCTGGTTGCTTCTAAACAATATCCTTCTCGTGTATTCCCATTATTTCGGTTGGATTCCTGTATTAGTTCAGTTATTCATTCTTGTTGCCTTTCCCTGGCGGAAATATTTTTGGAAGTCCGTACTACTATCTTTTGCACTTCTCATTATCGCATACATTCCCAATATAATTATCGCTTATAATCGTTTCATCGTATCGTCCGGAGGTACTTGGGTAAGACCACCACAATGGAGCGAACTTTACGGTAATATAAACCGATTTCTGAATTCACGTTGGGTTACTTTAGCGTTTATTGCTGTTGGAGGCATAGGTCTATTGATTATAATCATCAACAAGAAATATCGCGAATTCATTGTCAATCTTAGAAATCATAAAGCATGGATTATTGTTTTACTATTTTTTTTAATCCCTTGGATTGGAATGTTTGCAATATCTTTTTTTATCCCCATCTTTCTCGATCGCTATCTCCTTTTTACATCACCAGCACTTTATCTTGTCCTTACAGGTTTTTTCGAATTATTGCCATTAAAGAAAATCCTTGCAACGACCTTGGCCATTGTTCCCCTTTTGGTAATGTGTTTATTTTTTGATCCTGCCCCTTCTAATAATCGTAATATTAAAGATGTTGTTGAAAAAATTAAGAGTTTACGACAAACCAAAGATGCAGTAATTATTAGCCCTGATTACTCTTCATTAGAATTCTGTTACCATTATAACAACATTGCATTTGCAGATTATTCACATACCAAAGAATTGCTACTTAATGACCATATCTATGCAGTGAATAGTTTGCAAATGGTGCCTTCAGATGTGCTTGATCACTGTGATAAAATCATATATCTTGATTGTGAATCATCCTTTGCTTTCGGCGCAGACATCGTTGGCAATGAACTCAAATCCAACTATTCGACAAAAAGTACAATTCACATTCCGGGCATATATAATATAACACAATTTACTAAAGTAAATAGCCCCACAAAATTCAGCCTGCCCAGTAATGTTAATTAAATATTATCGTTTGTATTTTACGTCAACCGCTGTTTTCGTATCTTTAACCCAGAAAAAATACTTCATTATGAAAACATTCTTCAGCTTTTTCCTGATTATGGTCTCCTTTGCCCTGAGTGCTCAGGTCGGTGTTAATGACGAGTATATTCTCACAACAATCAAACTTAAAGATAAGTCTGACAAGGTGATTGCATTGAAAAGTCTGCAAGTATTTAATCCGGACAAAACCGTTGCTGCAGCAGGGAAAACTGATGCTAATGGGGATTTTAAGACGAAACTAAAAAGAGGCGTCACCTATTCGGTATTCTTCGTTGAGAGTGGGCAGGACTGGTATTTCGATGTACCAATAAGCACCGATGCTACAGCTGCATATTTCAGTACAACGTGCAAGATTCTTACGGATCAGGGCCAAAGTGCTGTGGTTCCAGCCGGAACAAAGAACTGTGAAGTTAAAGTTGCGTTGAAAGGCAAGGATAATGTGCCATTGGCAGGACAACTTATAAGCTTATTCAAAGCAAGCGGTGAGAAGATTGGAGATTACACCAGTAATGCTGCTGGGGAGGTGGTTGTGATGCTGAAGCAAGGGCTCATTGTATCATTAAAAACAAAATCCGGGGGTAATGACTATGGCTCTACACTTACTGTTCCGCTGGCCGATAAAACCATTTTCGAAATTTCGTTGGGTGCTGCAGCCACACAAAATACAAACGACCCCAATGCCGGTAAATGTAAAGTAAATTTCATTGTAACCGATGACATTGGCGTTGCAGAAGGCACTGCAGTGATAAAACTAAAACTAAACGGAACTGTGCTGTATACGGGAGAAACCGATATTGAAGGCAAATGCAACACTTACGTAGAGCAGCATAAAACCTATGACGTGGTGGTTGAGAAATTTGGAAAAAGCTTCAATCTAAAACTTGAATTACCTCTCGACTCAAAACTTTCTGAGTTCGACTGCATGGTCCGCATAAAAGTGGTTGAAGACTATATCCGCACTTACACACTGGAAAATGTTTACTTTGATACCGATAAATGGGATCTCAAACCTGCCTCTTATCCTGCGCTGGATCAATTATACAATAGCCTGAAATCTGATCCAAATATGAAAGTTGAACTCGCCGGCCATACAGATAGTGATGGTGATGATTCACATAATATGGTTTTATCTCAACGTCGCGCTGACGCAGTAAAAAAATACCTCACCGACAAAGGTATCGCATCCAACCGGGTGCTTGCCAAGGGCTATGGGGAGAAAATGCCGCTGGTGGAGAATACCACCGATGCCAACAAAGCAAAGAACCGCCGGACTGAGGTTCGGGTAATTACGGAGTAGGGCTAATCACTGGTAATTGGAGTACTGACATCTCGTATCTCTAATTTCGTTTTTCTGTTCTCTGATTTAAAAATTAGATTAGAGAACAGAATAGCGAGATACGAAATGAGAGAGAAAAGACAGATCAGAGAACAGAGAAGCGAGATACGAGATTAGAGAGAAAAGACAGAAAAGCACAGAGAAAAAAAATGAAAACAAAACAAAAAACAAAATCATGGAAAAACAAAAAACAGAGGAGAGGCTTATCAGCTTTTCCGTAGGAATTATTGAACTCTCAGAAAAGATTAAGCCTACCAAAGCGGGCAATCACCTTTCAGGTCAACTTGTAAGATCCGGCACAGCTGTATCACTTAACTTTGCTGAAAGTCAGAGCAGTGAATCAAGAAATGACTTCATCCACAAAATCAAAGTGGTTCTAAAAGAGTTAAGAGAAACCCATATTTGCCTTCAAATTTTACAAAAGGCCAATCTAATAACCCCGAATAGAACCTTTGAGAAGAGCATTGCGGAGAACAATGAATTGATTGCAATTTTTGTTGCCAGTGTCAATACTGCAGTAAAAAACAGAGATCAAGAGAATCTTAGGTAAAAAAACTCCGTTGCAGGACATCTCGTATCTCTAATTTCGTTTCTCTGTTCTCTGATTTATTAGCCTAATCACGGCAACAAACATAAAAGCCTATTCTGCCTTTCTTCCTTGCACATCTCGTATCTCTAATTTCGTTTTTCTGTTCTCTGATTTAAAAATTAGATTAGAGAACAGAATAGCGAGATACGAAATGAGAGAGAAAAGACAGATCAGAGAACAGAGTAGCGAGATACGAAATGAGAGAGAAAAGACAGATCAGAGAACAGAGTAGCGAGATACGAAATGAGAGAGAAAAGACAGATCAGAGAACAGAGTAGCGAGATACGAGATGAGAGAGAAAGGACAGATCAGAGAACAGAGTAGCGAAATACGAGATTAGAGAGAAAGGACAGATCAGAGAACAGATTAGCGAAATACGAAATGAGAGAGAATGGACAGATCAGAGAACAGAATAGCGAGATACGAAATGAGAGAGAAAAGACAGATCAGAGAACAGAGTAGCGAGATACGAAATGAGAGAGAAAAGACAGATCAGAGAACAGAGGAGCGAGATACGAAATGAGAGAGAAAAGACAGATCAGAGAACAGAGTAGCGAGATACGAGATTAGAGAGAAAAGACAGATCAGAGAACAGAGTAGCGAGATACGAAATGAGAGAGAAAGGACAGATTAGAGAACAGAGTAGCGAGATACGAAATGAGAGAGAAAGGACAGATCAGAGAACAGAATAGCGAAATACGAAATGAGAGAGAAAAGACAGATCAAAGAACAGAGGAGAGAGATACGAAATGAGAGAGAAAAAAAGAGCCGCCCTCTCGGGCGGCCCGTCATCAATACAAATAACATCTTACAATTTTCCTGCTTTCTTCAAACGCTCCACGATCTTTTCCATTTCTGATACCAGATTGTCGAAATTCTGGAATGCCGCATCTGTGGAGGTAGAGGTGGTCATATCAACTCCTGCATTCTTCAGAATATTCAATGGATAATCACTACTTCCTGCTGAAAGGAAAGTAATATACTTGTCGCGTGCGGCAACATCACCAGATAGTACCTTTTCGCTTAATGCCATTGATGCAATCAATCCGGTTGCATATTGGTAAACATAATAGTTCATGTAAAAATGAGGAATATAACTCCACTCTTGTTGAATGTAATCATCTACCTTGCATACACCTAAATCATCACCATAATATTTGCGGGTCAGTTCAAGATATTTTGCATCCAGCCAATCAGCGGTCAGTGTTTGACCTTCTTCAACACGCGTATGCATGGCTAATTCAAATTCAGCAAATAAAGTCTGACGGAAGATAGTGCCGCGTACGCCATCCAAATAACGATCGAGGATAAATAACTTGTACATATCATCGGTCTCGGTTTTCAGCAATTGATGCATGAGCATATTCTCATTAAAGGTCGATGCAATCTCAGCAAGGAAAGTAGCATAATCATTCGTTGCATAAGGCTGAGTCTTGCTTGAATAATATGAATGCATGGAGTGACCCAATTCGTGAGCTAATGTACTTACAGCATTGTATTCCCCGTCATAGTTCATTTTTACATACGGATGCACACCATATACACCCATGCTGAAAGCACCACTTTCTTTGCTTTTATTAGGATAGATATCCACCCAACGTTCGCTAAATCCTCTCTTCAGAACATTTACATAATCATCACCCAAAGGTTTCATTGCTTCTTCGATAAGCGCAACAGCTTCATCGTAGGTGTATACCTTATTTACTGATTTCACAGCCGAAGCATAAATATCATCATAACTGTATTTCTGCAAACCCAGTAATTGTTGCTTCAGTTTAAGATAGCGGTGCAGCGAACTCAAATGTGCATTCACAGAAGCAATCAATTGAGTGTAGACTTTAGTATCGATATTGTTTGCATCCAGAGAGGCTTGCAGACAGGTAGGATATTTTGCAACAGTGGCAGCGAAGTAATGAGCTTTGATTTCACCATTCAGTAATGCGGCAAAAGTATTTTCAAACTTTTTGTAATTGTTCCAGAAAGCATGCATCACAATGCTGCGATCAGCGGCAACCTTGGAACCACGATATTTCATGTAATTGGCAACATTCAAAGTAACTTTGGTGCCATCGGTAAGCGTAACATCAGGTGCAGGAAGTTCTACATTGCTGAGCACATTTGCTGCTTCACCAGCCGCACCGGAAAACAATCCACTAAGCGAAACAATTTTCTGCTCATTGGAAGGAAGAATATGATCTTTCACCCGAAGTACCTGCTCAATGCCAAAAGCATAGGTTTTCAAACCCGGCTCCTGCTTAAGATATGCAGAGAATTTTTCCTGACCTAATTTTAAGATGTCTTCATTAACAAAAGAAAGACGTGAACCTAAATCAACGAAAAAGGCTCCCATTTCACCTTTCAATCCGAGATACTCGGTATTGCTGAGGTCTCCGGTGCTCTGTAGTGAAACATAGCAATAGAGCTTTTCACCAAGCATGGAAATATCATCGGAGAGTTTCAGAAATGCCAGCATCTTTGTAGCATCTGCTGTCCAGTCTTTACCAAGGACATCAATTCTTGATGCCATATCAACAAGGCGCTGTTTATCTGTTTTCCACACATCCATGTTTGCGTACATATCCTCAAGTTTCCATGTATATGCTACAGGAATATCCTTACGCTCGGTCATGGAATAATCTGGCACCTTCGAGCCCTGATTCCCTTGTGCAAACAACGATACTGTTGCCATAATAATCAACTGCATTGAGATAAATAATCTTTTCATTGGTTGTAAAATTAGCATTTATTTTTTATTGGTTGAGTTTCCGTGATTCGCGGGCTTATCTTTAATTCGGATAAAACACAATGCGTTTCTATTACAAAAGTACTTTTTTTTAAAAAACACAATGTTAATAGACTGTTATACCCTCTGAACTCCCCGACACCACTGCCCTCAGGCATTACGAATTATCTAACCAAAAATAATCGAAAAAGCATGTGTGTGTGTTTAGCTTTGCCTGATCAACCAGCTTGGGCGTGATGTCAGGGTTTATTCAAGAGGTCTCCGATATAAAGAACGATGTTGACAAGGCTTAAAAACCAACGTCGATGGCGCCATTGCCTTGTCGTGCTGACGCCCTACGTGCATAATTATTTATTCGATAACTGATGCCGATGTTAAATACATTCCCTTCAGGGATGTAATCAAAATGATGACGATACTGTGGATTCTCGTCCAAATAACTGTACTTAGCAAGATTAAACAGATTATTAGCGCTTAATGTCAGGCTGAGTTTTCCTTTCAGGAAGTTTTGCTTCACTGCTGCATTAATCATAAAAAATCCTTTCATATCACCAATCGGATCAACACTGGGTGCATTATACATTGATTGTATCTGTATAGTTGTTCCAGATTTAAAGATGAATGTTGGATTCAGACCGACATTTGCAGAGACAATATTCCGCGACATAATTCCCGCCGATTCATCGCCCACGAGCTGATAATAGAAACCATCAAAACTTACATTCAAGCGGAAAAACTTTTTAATGCTTAAATTGGCCATGAGCTCTACTCCACTAGCCCAATCTCGGGTAACGTTCTTATTGGTGAGTTGGGTTTGACCTTCATGGATATAAATGATCTGCGCCATTTTATCCTCAGTTGAACGATAATATGTCCCGAATGAAATGAAGGATTCTCCAAATGTTTTCTGATAGGATAGTTCAAATGAATTCGTGTACTCCGGACGTAGTGCAGGATTCCCGCGATGTACTAAATACTCATCGCTAAAATATGGCAAAGGATTTAATTCCATAACTGATGGACGGTTTACACGCCTACTATAACTAAACATCAACTGATGACCTTTCTTAAAGCTCTTGCTTACGTGAAACGTTGGGAACAGACTCCAAATCTCCATTGCGTAATTGGTATCTGGAACAGCAGTGATTAAATCGCGCTTAAAATATTCACCACGTAAGCCCAATTGATAGCCCAATCCCCAAACCTCACCACTCATGGTCCCATAAACGGCATGAATCATATAATCAAAATCAACCGTATTGGACAAACTACTATCGGTAACCCAGCTATTCAAATCCGGATCAAAATTATCTACATTATATTTAGAGTTAAATGATGTGATATCTCCTGAATAGCCAGCTTCAATTGTTATATGGTCATTTACAGGCAAAGTATAATCGATATCGCCCGATATTCTTGAACTTCCATTGTCCCAAAAACGACGACGCTGCGATTCGGTAGAGATGGCCACCCATTCGCCATCGGTAATTGAACTCAATTGTTCATCGCTCTTATCCCCTCTCCATGCATTGTATGTACCGTTGATAGAAAGGCTATGACCGGGTTTCTTAAATGTATGAACATAATTCAGCGTTCCTTCAGTCCAATGATGTTTCAGCAACAGATCATTGGTGATTTTCTTCCAGGTTTCAGTCGTGGAAGGTTCTGAAAAGATGTGATAGCTTACGGGCGATTCGATAATAAAATCCTGACGAAAATATGTTCCCGTGGCACTGAGTGTATTGTTTTTATCAATACTCCAGTCGGCTCCTAAATTCACTTTATAATGCCATGGTTGATAACGCTGATCAACTCTGGAAAATGTGTTGTATCCTGTGTCGTTTGTGAACCAGGTTTTCTCGATATTTTGAGTAACCTTGTCCAAACGATTTTTATATTCTGCGCCAGCATATATATTGAATTTGCCTGTTTTCACGCTAAGCTGAGCATCGGTTGAATATTTTTCGAATGTGCCATAGGATGCATTGATCAAACCACTCATTCCATCACCACGATTTTTCTTTAAAATAATATTGAGAATACCTGCAGTTCCATCCGGATCATACTTGGCTGAAGGATTAGTGATGATTTCGATATTCTCAATGGTGGAGGCCGGAGTTTGTTTTAATACATCATTTGCAGCCTGACTAACCTGCCGGCCGTTAATAAGGACAGTAAAATTTGAACTGCCGCGAACAGTAACATTTCCTTCGGCATCAACCTGCACCGAAGGCACATTACGCAACACATCTACAGCAGAACCGGTGGAGGCAACAATATCCTTGTTTACATTCACAACCTTTTTATCGATTTTAAAATCAATGGTTTTTTGCTCTGAGCTAATTTCAACACCGGCAAGATTACTCGAAGAAATACTTAGTTCGATTAATCCAAGATCTTTCACATTGGATTCCTTATTCAGCGTGATTCCTTGAAGATTTTTCTTGGTATATCCGACAAACTGTACTGATAATATGTAATTTCCAAAAGGAATATTCTTTAATTCGAACGTTCCATCAATCGCAGTAATACATCCATCAACCATCGATGAATCTTTTTCGTTTAATAATACGATATTTGCATATTCCATCATTTGCCCGGATTGTGCATCACGGACTTTCCCGCGAATAGTGCCACCGCCGCCAGCAATCCTGGCATTGGGTGAAGGCAATTGCGCATATATGCTACTCATTCCGGTAAGCAGAACCATCATTATCGTAAATATCGTTTTCATCGGTCGTGAGTTTTTTTGAATTTTGATGAAGCGAAAGTAGCCTCACCCTATTCCTTAATGCAAATAAAATCGTTGAAACGGCCTAATTATCAGGCACACGCACTATAAAGTACATATTACGTGTTGAGCGATTAAAGTATCGTTTTGAACGGATGAATAACTAGGTTGGTCGTTTATAAACAGTGCATTGATTGTTCCACAAAAAAAACATGTTATATTTACATTCTAATTTTCAACAGACCCTTTATTCTCAACCATCATTCAACATGAAACTCAAGCATCACATTTTACTGCACTCTGTATTCTGGCTGCTTTTCCTGGGATTGCCAATCACTTCTTCAATTATTACGGAGATGGGGCATCCGGGATTGTTTGAATACCTTTTCGTATTCGGATTGACAAATATTCTTAACTTCTATATTTGTTTTTTATTCATCAACAAAAATGTAATGAAAAGTACGCAGACACTACGTTATATGTGGTGGCTGATTCCTGTAGTGATTGTATTTACTGCAATCAGATTTTATGCAGGTCAGGTGCTTGACCATTACTACGCAAAACCAGATGATGAAATCGTTGCATGGTACATTGATATAATGCAGTATTTTGTCACTACACTAATCTATACAGTGATTTCTCTACTTATCACATTTTTTGTTGGATGGATAAAAGCACAAAAACAAAAAGATGAGTTGGAAAAACAAAGTCAGCAAGCAGAAATAGCATTATTACGTTCGCAAATCAATCCACATTTTTTATTCAACACGCTCAACAACCTGTATTCACTGGTTTACAGAAAGTCGGATGAAGCCCCCGGAGCATTAATGAAACTCAGCGACATCCTTCGTTATATGCTATATGAAAGCAATACGGAAAAAGTTTTTCTTGAAAAAGAAATCACCTACATCAAAAGTTATATCGAATTACAACAACTTCGCATCAACACACCCAACTTTATAAAGTTTGATTTGAAAGGTCAAACAGAAGGGAAGCTCATCCCTCCTATGCTACTTATCACCTTTATCGAAAATGCATTTAAGCATGGAAGCAAAAGCGTGGAAGCTCCGGGAATCATTATAAATATCAATTGCGAAGGTTCTCGCTTTTTCTTCGAGATCACCAGCTTTCTTTCCGAAAACGAAAACCAGAGTAAAGATCCACAAAAAGGTATAGGTATGCAGAATGTAAAACGCCGGTTGGAAATTACCTATCCTGGAAAACATGAGCTAACTGCAGGTATTGAAGGCAATACCTATCACGTTAAACTAATATTAAAAGAATTATGATCATCCCTTGTATAGTGGTTGACGACGAACCACTCGCCCTGAATATCCTCGAAGAATATATTAAAAAGATTCCGTATCTGGATCTTAAAAAATCCTTCACCAGTGCCCTTGAATGCATCGACTACCTCAAGCAAAACAAGGTAGATTTGCTATTTCTAGATATTCAAATGGAAGAACTCTCTGGTATACAATTATTGAAAGTTCTGAAAGAACGTCCGGAAGTTATTTTTACAACCGCATATAACGAATATGCTATTCAGGGATTTGATCTTGATGTGACCGATTATTTATTAAAACCTATTTCCTTCGAGCGCTTCCTGATAGCGGTTGATAAAGTGTACGAAAAAATAAGTCTTAAGAAAATGCCGGTTATGCAGCAACTCGAAAGCGCAGCAAAACCAAACGAAAAGGACTTCTTCTTTGTAAAAACCGAATTTCGTCTTCAAAAAGTATTTCTTTCCGATATCCTCTATATCGAAGGAATGGGCGACTACGTAAGGATTGTCACCACTAAAGAACGCATCATGACGTTGCAAAGTTTTAAGAAAGTGGAAAGTGTGCTTACCGAACCACGCTTTGTGAGAGTGCACCGCAGCTACATGATTGCACTGGATAAAATCACTTCTGTGGAACGCAATCGCATCCGAATAGGCGATCAGTTGATTCCTGTCGGTGAGAACTATCGAAAATCATTTTTCGCACTTCTCGAAAACAATGGACTGACGTAGAAACCATTGTCATATTCATATATTATTCATCATTAAACATGAAAATTCTGCACTATTTGCAGGTGTAAGAATATTGCCGATATTTGTTTAATATTCTCTGGTGCTAATCACCAAAATTATTACAACGGCTCACTGAAACATCAGGTAAAAATGGAAGTATTCAAAAGTATAATCCCGGTTCAACTGCGCTTTAGCGATGTAGACTCTTTAGGACATGTTTCAAACACTCAATATCAGAATTATTACGATCTTGGCAAAGTGGATTATTTCGATAAGGTTCTGCCTGAAATGGACTTCAACGAACTAGGCGTAGTGGGTGCTTCAGTAAAAATAGATTACATTCTTCCTGTCTTCATGCGTACACAGATTGTTGTTAAAACAAGAGTCATAAAAATCGGCAATAAAAGCATGACACTTGAACATCAGTTGTGCGATACACAGAGCGATATCCTTTATTCAAGCTGCCTTGCAGTTTTGGTTTGTTATAACGTTTGGAAACAGGAAAGCCAGCCAATACCCGAGGAATGGAAGCAGAAGATATCCGATTTTGAAGGAGTGGATTTCAACTCAAAATAGAAATATCAATCGCTTCATCAATGCTATCAAGGTATTCTAAGTGTAGTATACTATTCTCAGAATTATGCCGCTGTATGCTTAACCACCTTCAAAACCCAATTAACTTGTAAACCCAATAACCCCTTATAGGGCCTTTGCTCTAAGAAACAAGACGTTATTTGAAAAGGTTTTCAATGTGAGAAGTGCTGTAAAAACTAATTTACCAATCTACAAATTCTCCAGCTATCGTTTTGGCTCAACATACTGTTTTACCAATTGAATATTTACAGCGAAGTTACAATTGATACAATTGGATTCCTGACTTTGACTATGCGTCACCCTAAAAATTTTTCCAGAAATTTTCATCAAATAGCATAGCAATAGATTTGTGCCTTGTCGTGACAAGCATTGTCTTTGACATGATAGTATCGCTGAGTGGCAATCTGACTTTGACAGTAGTTATGGTTTTGGCGATGCTAAGTACTTTATCTACACTCAGGTTTATGTTGTTGGTTTTTAGTATCCGATCCAACTCCTTATATACCTTATAAGCTATAAAACATATGCATACATGTGCTTCTATTCTGCGTGGTGTAAAGTGAAACATCGGACGCATTTCAAGTGTTCCTTTTGTTACCCTGAAAGCATTCTCGACCACCCACAAGCCATTGTATTGCTCATAAACATCTTGTGCCGAAAGTGTTGTATTGGTTATATATCCTTTTAGCCCGTCCCATTGAGCATCTTCTTCAATCTTATGTTGATTAATGCAAACTTTTACATTATCCGAAATTTCCAAGAATTTATTATAACCCCGTTTGTTGATATTTTCTTTCGTTATATTACCACTCTTATAGGCTTTCTGAAGGCGTTTAACGCCTTTTTCCCTATTGTATTTGTCTTTCTTTGCCCTGGTTGAAGAATATCCTACAATTAACCGGGTATTCTCCTTTTTTAGTTCGTGAAATTCATTATCGCATTTATCTAAAGATAAAATCCATTGCTTGATTTCTTCCGTCTCGTTTTTTATTCTTGCCCCGATAATGTATTTGTACCCCCCGGATTCCAACAATGATATGTTTGATTTACTCATCAAACCCGAATCGGCAACCACTACAAAGTCATCCAAATTAAAACGTCGAACAAAATCGTCAATTATGGGCAACATCGTTCGCCCCTCGTATTGAGAGCCGTTGAAAATAGAGTAAGAAAGGGGATAGCCCCCTTTACTTACTAATAAACCCAGCACTACTTGTGGCTGACTGTGCTTTCCGTCTTTAGAAAACCCATTTTCTCTTAGTTCATCACCATAATCAGACTCAAAATAAAGTGTGGTTACATCATAAAACATTAAGCCGATTTTACCACCCAATATCTTCCGTGTGTGCTCAACACTGATTTGCTGTATCCGCTCTTGTTGGGTATTGTATAGTTTGTCCAAATAACGATATATCTTGTATAGCTGCACATCTTCATCAAAATATGATTTTAGATAATCTACCGTAGCCGACTTGCTCATCGGTTGGCTTAAACGGGCAACAACCAAATGACGCAATATGTCATCATATATTTTATCGAAACCAATAAGATGGAATACCTTATCCAAAATCAACTGCGTGCCATTGATTAGGATGTTTTCAATGTTTGACAACAAGTGTTCAGTTACCTGTTTTTCTTCTTGCTCCTTGGCTTTTATACAAAAAACATCTTGGATACCACATTGAGCATCTATCCATTGTTTTGCTTGTTTTATCAGATTATCGATCTGGGAACTATCACTACTTACCCCAATTGTTTTTAATTCGATATATTTCCCATGAGTTTTATCTACAACGACTACACTCGTGGTTCCTGACCTATTTTTCTTTTTACGTATGAACATACGCTAAAATAAGTCATTTTGTTCTTGCGTCACCCAAACGGGTGGCGCAAAATTTATATGTGAATGTATTTGTGGTAGTTACAAATTCGTGATTTTTAAAGTGTCAAAGTCAGGAAAACCCAATTAACTTGTAAACCCAATAACCCCTTATAGGGCCTTTGCTCTAAGAAACAAGACGTTATTTGAAAAGGTTTTCAATGTGAGAAGTGCTGTAAAAACTAATTTACCAATCTACAAATTCTCCAGCTATCGTTTTGGCTCAACATACTGTTTTACCAATTGAATATTTACAGCGAAGTTACAATTGATACAATTGGATTCCTGAAACGAGAGCGTTGCAATTCCAACCACCTCACCTTTCATATTTAGCACCGGACTACCGCTGCTACCATGGGAAATGGCAACATCAATCTGAACAAAATTACTTCCTTCGGAGAATGTTCCGTTCATAATATCGTCTTCTGTTCCGCCTTTCAGGCCTGAAACAATACCTTTGGTGACCGTACTTTCGATGCCCTGAGGATTTCCGATAACGAAGATTTCCTCACCTTTTGATGGAGTATTCAGGCTTCGGCGCAATGGCCTGAAATAATCGCCGGAATTATTAATCGTGAAAACGGCATAATCGTATTTCTTGTTCCGTTCCACAAAATCATCGACTTCATAGGAAGCGCCATCAACTGTCTTTATTACCCATTTGGTACCACCCTCAACCACATGATAATTGGTGATACCCATACCATTTTCAGCAATAAAGAATCCCGTACCCTGCATGCTGTTTCCGTATCGATCATAGCTTTCAATCAAAAAAACCGATTGTTCAACTCTTTTGACCATATCACTGAAACTACCGGCAGATAGTGTGGTATCGTTCGAATTCAAATGATCCTCTTCATTTGTACTCTTGCCTTTCATATTCATGATGCCCATGATGCCAAGGATTATAACAAGTACAACACCTAGCGCAATCAGCGTTGGAATAATCCAGCTCTTTGCGGATTTTTTTTCAGTATGAGTTTCACTGTACGCAGGTGCACTGAAGAACATGGTCCATTCCAGCGTAATACGAGCAAGTCGCAGACGATCGCCGGGAACCAGCAAAGAAGATATCACTCTGCGGTCATTAACAAAAGTACCATTGGTGCTATTTAAATCCTGAACAAGATATTCATTTTGATCAGTGATAAGAATCTCCGCATGATGCGAAGAAACAAAATCATCACCAACAACAATTTCGTTATCTGGGGCACGGCCCATGGTTACCTTGCGGATTATATTTCCATTAAGATGACTATCGTTCGGGGCCTGAAAATACTCCTGCCATGGAATTACGGTTTCACCAAGCTTAACAATATCATTGCTTCTTAACCATGCCTGCTGCACGCGCTTTCCATTGACAAATGTGCCATTGCTTGAACCGAGGTCCTGCAAATAGAACACACCTTTATCATCCATCGTTATCGAACAATGCGATCCAGATACAAAGGTATCTTTGATAACAACATCATTCGAATTGCTCCTGCCTATTGTGAGTGTTCTCATTTCATTTCTATGGGTTGATTAAAGCTTCCTTCGCCCAGGTTAAACACATACAACTGGCGCTTTCCATTGGATTTATCTTTCAATATTAATGCATCAGAGCCTAACGACTCATAGATTTTTTTTGAAGTTTGCACTACATTACCATCATCGTCATATTCCATCACGTTCTTTGTTCGTCCAGTGCTGATCTTCTCTCCCTTTTTCATAATTAAAACTAATCCCTGATAAAAAATCTCTTCATCAAGAATAAGCGATGTTTCAGTATGTCCTTTCGCTACAAAAACGAGCAATCGCCAGCCCTCGTAATATTTATTGCTGATTACACAAGCGTAATCGTCCAATCCGTCATTATTAAAATCGCCTATAGTAAAACAATTGTAGATTGAACCAGCACCTTCCGGACTCAACTTCCATTTAGGATCAAGGTCACTATCGAAATATCCTTGTTCAGCAAAGTAATCGCGCAAAGCAAGTTTATATTGAACAACAGTTTGATCCTGTGATTCGCCTAGAAACATCCCACGAATCTGCTCATATTCTTTTCTTGTTCCAAGGTAATTCAATGCAACATATCCCTCTTTGCCCGAAGCATCGCGGACTTTAGCCCAGGTTAATCCATCATCATCAGGATTACTGTCTTCATCAATAATTTGAACCTGTCCGCCGAATTCAACTACTTTGATTGCGTTATCATTACTTGCCACGCTCTTTGAACTTCTCAGATATAATTTGGATGCAATGACGTAACGATCTTCAGTTACATACAAAAGCTTGTATGTAGTAATGCACAATGCTGTAAGAAGGAAACACGCCATGAAAATATTCCAAAACAACAGATTCCTTTTCCGTGGCCGCTTTGCTGAAACTCCTGTTGCCGTTGCTCCAACAGCGGACACTGCAGCAGCTTTCTGTTTTTTCTTTTTGTCCTTTGTTGATGTAGCTTCAGCAACAACTGGCGGGTTCAGTAAATACTGTTTAAATTCAGCACAATCCTGAAAACGATCATTGGCATCCTTGCTTGTCGCCTTAAAGATAACATTTGCGCAATGCGCACTCACAGCAGGATACAGAGTGCGTGCGTCGGTCATTGGCTCTTCAACAATTTTTTTGTAAACCTCGTATTCTGTGCTGTTGCTATCGAAGGGACATTTACCCGTTAGCATTTCAAACAACGTAATTCCAAGTGAATAGATGTCGGTTCGCAAATCAAGTGTTTGTCCTTTCACTTGCTCCGGGCTCATATAGAGCACAGTGCCCAGCTTTGTGCCTGTTTTGGTGAGTTTATGATTACTATCGCCGATAATTTTAGCAATACCAAAATCAAGAATCTTCACCTTACCTTCAGGGCTGACAATAATATTGGAAGGTTTAATATCCCGATGAACCACATTTTTTTTATGCGCATAGGCCACACCATCCAATATTTTTGCAAACATTGGTAAGGCCTTATCTTCAGGGATGGGACCTGTTACCTTTTCAATATATTCATCCAGCGGTTGACCATCGGCGAATTCCATTACCAAAAAAACGCCTTGCTCCATCTCGACATAATCGTACAATTGCACGATGTTCGGATGATGAAGCTGCGATAACATGGAAGCTTCATTTTTAAAACGCTCGCGTATCTCAGGATTCTTGGCCAATCCGGGATTCAGCGCCTTGATGGCCACCTTACGCCCAATATGTGTATGCACACCCAGATACACGTTCCCCATGCCACCTTCTCCAATAAGGCGTTCGATGCGGTAGTTCAATATTTGGGTTCCGATCATAAACTCTTTACCTTTATTCGCGGCGCACTGGTGCGGCCTTTCTCATTCCGACGAACTATTGCGCGATAACACTATCTCTTCTTAAAAAGGTATGTAGATTTTCATTCCTGCTTTAAGATCTGCGGCATTCTTAACACTGTTTGCAGCAAGAATTGCATCTTTATCCGAACTATATTTCTTAGCTAAAACATCGATGGTTTCACCAGCAGCAACGGTATGTTCAGCTTTAACAGGTACCTGAATAATATCACCAACGCGAACAACATCGGTTTTCAAGCTATTCTTCTTCTTGAGGATAGCAATCTTAATATTAAATTTTGAAGAAACCTTGCCCAGAACATCACCACTCTTGATGGTATACTTAACCCAGAGTGTATCCTTTCCAGGCTTTGCAACGGCATTTTCCTGCTGAGTCTGCGGCTGCACTGTATCTCTCGGTTGTTCAGAAATCACAGTATCTTTAGCATTCCCACTGCCCAATGGCTCTGGAGTGCCTCCACTACCAAACATATCCCAAATAAAATAACATAGAGCGACCAGCGCCAATCCAACGATTGCATACAAAATGTTCCTTTTCATTTTCTTTGTCAGTTTTGGTTTCTGTGCATTTTCCTTGTTTGTGCCATTATTCATCGGCATTTTCGAAGCTGGGATAAAATCAGATTTCTTGTTGACAACATTATAAAAATGTACAAGCTGAACAGTAATATTATCGTAACCACCCGCCTCATTGGCCAGCTGCATTAGCTTAAGCGCCTTATGCTGAACCGAGATTTCCTCATTAAGCACGGCTTCTGTAATGGGATCACTAATCATGCTGTTAAGTCCATCGGTGCACAATAGAAGAATATCTCCATTGGAAGGTCTTGCAGGACTCTGACATAAAGTAACCTCAACGTCGTGACGCACACCAAGCGCAGCAAGAATTTCGTTGCGACGAGGATGGGATTCCATTTCTTCTTCTTTCAGCAATCCCTGATCAACCAGGGTTTGTACAAAGCTATGATCGCGCGTTAGCTTAATTAGCTTTCCACCAGAATGCATGTAAATGCGACTATCACCAACGTGGGCATACCACACTTTATCATCACGAACTATAGCCATGACAATGGTGGTGCCCATTCCCGACAACTGTGGATTTTCAACAGCACGAAGATAAACAGCCTCATTGGCGCTTTCAATGGCCGCTTTTAAAGCATCAGTTGGCAGATCAAAATAGTGATTCTCGAGGAATTCGCGCACGCTGTCAACAGCTAATCGCGATGCAGTCGCTCCGCCGACGTGTCCGCCCATGCCATCGCATACAACGAATACATGACCATTGATACATTCAAAATAGCCAAGATAATCCTCGTTTTGCTCACGCACACGACCAACATCCGTGGCATTGCCAAATTCGAAGTTTTTTAATTTCCGGGTGTCAACCATGACAGATTATTTATAATGGTTTGTCAATTCTTATATATGATATTTCTTAGAATTGAATTTTAAGAAACGCTGCGCCCAATTTAATCACGTCAGTTGGAGCAATGCGTTGTTTGTTGATTTTGGTTCCGTTGACAAATGTTCCATTCGTGCTGTTATTATCAAGCAAAAACCAATTACCATTCTCATTGATTAATGTTGCGTGGTTTCCGGAAACTGTTTTTTCAGGAATTACGATATCATTACCACTATTACGTCCAATAGTGAGTTGTGGTTTGTTCAGTGGAAAGTTCTTGGAAAAATCGCCGGAACTCACCATCAACAGAGGAGTTCCACCACCACCACCGATTTGAGTGCGTTTCAGGTCAAATTTCTGAGGCTCCTGCGGTGTCATCTGAGTTTTAACATCCTTCGATTGATTAATCTGCTGCTGTAGTTGAATATTACGTTCTTCCATAGTACGCAAACGATCATTCTCGCCTGATTTCTTCTTTTTGCCTTGCATGAGGAACCAAACAACCAGCGTAATTACAACAACTAAAATGGCAGCAATGATGATAATCCAAATCATATATTTACTCCAAAAAGATACTTTATCTTCAGGAATTGTAAAACTGCCCGATTGTTTAGCGCCTTTATAGCTTACATCAAAAAGGTTTTGATCGTTGTTTTGTGAGGTGGTAAACTCAATAGTATATGAATTCGAAGGAGACACAGCATTTTCATCAACACGATTCACAAAATCGTTAATGGCGCTGCTAATCTCATCAGATGTTTTTGCACTTTGACTTTTACCTTCAGTTTTATCGCTGATGCGGACAAAATTATCGGCAGCGTAACGATTGTTGGTTTTATAGGTGATTGTATAAACGGGAATACTGAACTTATTCGCCTGATCGATGCAATCCTCAGCTTTTATAGGAGATTTACTGTTGTTAATAGCAGCAGAGATTACAATAAGAACCTTGTTAGATGGCAGATCCTGCTTAGAATTAATGAAGTCGAGGCATTCGTAAATGCTTTTGAAAACATCAGCAACACGATTGGTATCGCGCACTGCGGTCACTTTGCTTTTCAGTTCACTTACCAGGGTACTTTTATCTGAAGTAAATTCTGCGCTTATGGTATTCAGTGAACGCCCGTCAGAATTAGCTTTCCCAAAATAGCACACATTAATTTTATCGTTTTCGCCACAAGCCTGAATGGCGGCAGCGATAGCTTTTTTGAAATTTTCAATGGGTGCACCATACGTATAACCAGAAGCTTCAATCAAAAAGCAAATGGCTTTTCCGCCACCCCCTTGAGTTCCGGCATCCTTGCTGAAAGTGAAAGGCACGTCTTTGCCATCTTCGGTAACTTTGAAATCCGCCTGAAGGGCATCTTCCTTATCCTGCACATCCACATTTACCACAATTTGGGGATAGTTGGATGGGTCAGTATTTATAATGCTGAACGTTTGGCCAAAGGCCGTAAAACCTGCTGTCAGCACCAAAATGCTGATTAAGCTGAACAACTTTTTCATATTCATAATAATTTAATGTGCTACAATCAGCCCGCGGTGCGGAATTTAAAAACAGTACTGCCAATTTTCAGGATATCGCCATCGTTGAGCGTTCCTTCTTCACAAAAGACCTCATTGACAAAAGATCCGTTGGTACTGAACTCGTCCTTGAATTTAAACACGCCCATGCGGAATAAAATCGTAAGGTGCTTTCCCGAAACGGAACTGTCGTTAGGAATCACAATGTCGCACTGGGGATCGGAACCAATGATATTCCTGCCTTCATAAAGGCGAAAATCAACGCCCAGGGGGTCCATGGTAAACGAAACCAGCCAACCCGTAAGCTTTCGCCCGGCATTGTTTTTCTGTTCGTTAAAACACGGCATATCTTGCGGACTATCTCCACTGAATATTTGCGTTTTGTTGAGGTTGGGCTGATTGCTCCCCCCAAAGATTTGTGTTTTATCGTCCAGTGGCTTATCACCGCCGTCGATCTTAGTTTTGTCAAGATCCATGTTTTGTATGTTTTTGGAAATTTTAGGGCAAAAGGGGCATTCCGCGAGCGCGTCGTCGTAATAATGTCCATTGCTACATAACTTAAACTCACCCATCGCTATAAAAGTTTATGCAAAGCTACTAAATTAGGCGTTGTCCAAGATGGTTAACTGCACTTTTTTATACATTATTTATAAAAATGAAGATTTCTTGCATAAACTCTTCAAAAAATATTAACAACACAGTTCGCTTGAATTCTTATTATTTCAAATAAATATCACTACTATTTCACAAGCACTTAACAATATTTTCTATCTTTGCCCTCAAAATTAAATTATTAACCAATCTAATATCCCATGAAACACATTTCTTTTTTATTTCTTGCGGTGGCGATGGTTTTGTGCTCAACAATGAGTAATACTGTTGAGGCTCAAACAAAACAGATCTCCTCTAAGAATATTAATTTGCAACAATCCGGTCCACAACAAGTCATCATGACTTCTGACCAAAAGAGTCACCTTATTCCACAAAAGGCTAATACGCCAAAGGCTTACACGACACTGCTTTCACAGGATTTTTCGACTTCTTTTGCAGCATCTGGATGGACAGCGGCTCCTATTACCAATACTATGAATTGGATTAGAAGAGCGAAAACTGCTCTTAAATACGGGCTTGTCCTAAATACTTCCACTGGAGCTACCTTTTCTAATGGTTATGCAATCGTTTATAGCGATAGTATGGGTTCTGCCTCTACCGCAGAGAATTGCGCTCTAACATCGCCAACAATAAATTGTACAGGCGTTAATTATGTATTCGTATCGTTTAATGAACAGTTTATTAAATACGGTGCAACCAATACTGCTCACCTCGAAGTCAGTAATAATAACGGCAGTACTTGGACACAAGTATACGCAGCAGAAACCGGATTGATTCAGGATGAGTCCTCTGCTAATCCCAATGCAGTTGATGTAAATATTTCTGCCTATGCAGCGAATCAGGCAAATGTAAAAATTAGATTTCATTGGACAGGGCAATATGATTATTGGTGGGTTGTTGATGATATTCTTGTATATAGCCGCCCCCAATACGATGCAGCACTGGTTGACCGGGTGTATATGAACGAATATTCTGTAATACCTAAAAAACAATTTACAGCTGCTCCATTGATTCAATCATCCATCGCGTCAAATCATGGAGGCGCAAACATAACCAATGTATTTATGACGAATATGTTGATTAACGGTAGCGATTTCTCTGTAATTCAAACTAATGCAAGTAACATTGTTCCTACACTCGCACCAAACGGACTAACAACTCTTGTCGCTCCCAGCTACACACCTCCTGCTGATACAGGCTTTTATATTGGTGTTAATTTAGTTGATATGACGGAAACAGATCCTGACGCATCAAACGATACTATTTTGGAAGCATTTATGGTGGATGATTCATTGTTCGCTCGGGATGATGCCATGTTCACAGGTTATATCGATGGTTCGCTTGGATTGACAGGGTCGGAGATTATATTAGGAAATACTTACACCCTTACTAGCGCTGATGTCCTTACCAATGTATTGACTTATCTGACTGGCCCAATCGTAGGAAATCAGCTTCAGATGGTGGTATATAATTTTGCTTCTGGCCTTCCGACTACTTTAGTGGCTTCTTCAAATGTTTATACCATTACCACCGCAGGAGCCCAATGGGTTAAGCTGCCAATATCAACAGGACCACTGGCATTAGCTGCCGGTACTTACTTCGTCGGTGTTCGTCAGGTAACAACTACAACAAATATTGGTATCGCGTATACTGACAATCAATTTACAGATTACAAAACCTTCATAAAAATTGGCACATCTGCATTTGATACTTTGAGCTTATATGGATATCCTGTATCTATGGTTGTCCGTCCTTATTTAGTGTGCAGTTCTTATAAACCAACAATTAATGCTTCAAGTCCTCAAGTTTGCACTGGTGATGCAGTTAACTTAACTTCTAGCCCAGGTTCAGCATTTATTTGGACTCCCGGCGGAAGCACAACCAATCCTTTATCAATCACTACAGGAGGAACCTACACAGTTCAAACAACGAGCGCTAGAGGCTGCGTTGCCTCCTCTGCTCCATTTACGATTGCAGAATATGCTAAACCTTCACCGACGATAACCGGAGGTGGTACATATTGCTCTGATTTAACACCCACACTTGATGCAGGTTCCGGCTATTCCAGCTATTCTTGGTCAGTTGGTGGTGGAACAGGACAATCACTGATTGTTGATAGTTTAATGCTTGGCCTCGGTACCACAACAGTTAACTGTACCGTTACCGCCAATGGCTGTAGTGGAACTGGTTCTGCAAACGTTACTTATTCATTTTGTACCGGAGTTGAAGACAATGAAACAAATCATTTCAGCATTCTGCCAAATCCAAACGATGGAATATTCAACATTCAAACCAATGGTGTTACAGGAAAATGTAATATAATTATTGCCAACAGCATTGGATCCATTGTCTACAATCAAGTTGCTGACATAACTAGTAATGGACTTCTTGATATCAACATATCAAATGTAAAAAAAGGAATTTATTATGTACGGATGTTTAATAATGACATAAACACAGTTCAAAAAATTCTGGTAAAGTAACTTCTTTACACAAAAAAAAAGCCCGCAATGCGGGCTTTTTTTTTGTGTAAACAGATTACAGTATTTTTTGTACGATTAGATCACTGTTAAGAATCCAACCCCATAGAACGTATAATTTCTTTTACTTTGTTTTTCAACCTGACTTCTACTTCACTATAATCAGTTTTTGCTTTTAAATCGGACTTCACTCCAAAATAGAATTTTATTTTTGGTTCTGTACCGGAAGGCCTTACAGTGACAATACTTCCGTCAAGTGTAATAAACTGCAACACATTTGACTTAGGTAATGTAATGGGGCGCGTAATGCCCGACTCATGGCTGGTTTCAAGATGATTCTCGTAATCCATCACGGTAATCACACGTGAGCCACCAATCTGTTTCGGTGGATTGGTGCGATATTCCGTCATCATCTTTTGAATTTCTTCAGCTCCGGATTTTCCTTTCTTGGTCACCGATAATAAGGTTTCATAATAAACGCCGTACTCAGCGTAAATATCCATCAGGAGCTCATAAACGCTCTTGCCCTGCTCACGCGCGCATGCCGCTGCTTCAGCAATAATACAGCAAGAAATTACTGCATCTTTATCACGAACAAAATCGCCTACCAGATACCCATAACTTTCCTCTCCACCACCAATAAAGGTTTTTACACTTTCATTCTTGCGAATTATTTCAGCAATATATTTGAAGCCTGTAAGTACATCGGGACATTCTACAGCATATGATTTCGCAATGGCTCTTAGCAATTCTGTTGTCACAATCGTCTTTACAATAAACTCATTTCCCTTGAGCTTTCCTTTGTCCTTCCATGATTTTAATAAATATGAAATCAGAATCGCAGCCGTTTGATTACCATTCATGAGGATGAATTCACCAAGAGTATTCCTTACTGCAATACCAACACGGTCAGCATCCGGATCAGTGGCCATTACAAGGTCAGCACCACATTCCTTAGCTTTTTCAATGGCCATCTGCAACGCTGAAGCTTCCTCAGGATTGGGCGATTTTAATGTAGGAAAATTCCCATCAGCTATGCTCTGCGCTTCGACTATTTGAATATTATCAAATCCATACATACGCAAAGCCTTAGGGACAAGGGTAATTCCCGTTCCGTGTAATGGAGTGTATACAATCTGCAGCTTGTGTTGTTTTTTAATAATATCCGGCGACAAACTTAATGATGCAACCTTCTCCAGATAAATGGTATCCAGTTTCTCTCCTATTAACTCTATCAACTCAGGACGATGTGTAAATTTAACATCCGAAAAGTCCTTTATTTTCTGAACTTCCGCTATAACATTCGTATCGTGAGGATCAACCAATTGTCCACCATCATTCCAATATACCTTGTAACCATTGTATTCCTTGGGATTATGTGAAGCAGTGATAACAATTCCACTATTACAGTGCAATTCGCGGACTGCAAACGATAACCAAGGTGTCGGTCTTAATTCATTACTCAGATAAACATATATTCCATTTGCTGAAAGCACTTCGGCTGCAATACGCGCGAATAATGCGCTGTTATTCCTGCTATCGTAGGCAATTGCAACTTTCAACTGTTTCTCTTGAGGAAACATTTTTTGAATATAATTCGCAAGTCCCTGCGTTGCCATACCCACAGTAACCTTGTTCATACGGTTGGTTCCGACACCCATGATACCGCGCAGACCACCAGTACCAAATTCCAGATCACGATAAAAGGCATCGGTAAGTTCTTCCGGGTTTGTATCCATCAGTTTTTGAACTTCGTCTCTGATATCCTTGTCAAGACTGCTGTTGATCCAGCGCTGTGCACGTTCAATGATGTTTGGGTCTATGCTCATTTCAAATATTTTGTTTGTGGGTACAAAAATACGAGAAATGTTCTATCAAATTGTACATTTGCAAAATGGATATAAGTTAATTCGTTCGATTCTTTTTGATCATCAAACAATAAAAAATTAGAGTATGAGAAAATTTCGCACCGTCTTTTTAATTCTAATTATGCTCTCCATGATGGAAGCAAGTGCGCAAAGAATATACATTAAAGATCAACTGAGTATTTCCGGAGCTTGCCTCGGATACGACCGTTTGCGTTTTCCCGACAATCATCATAATATAATACAATCCAAATATTCAACGAGTTTTGATATTGGAGCCACTTTTCGTCATTTCTTCAGCAATGGATATGGTTTAGGATTGACAATTGGCTATACAATGCCTCCGGTAAAAGTGCAACTAAATATGGATTCTCCATCTCCTCAATTTGAGTCAATCTCCTTAAAAAAATCCTACTGCAAACAGAGTTTGCTATCCTTGGCGATATCCGATCTGGCTGTCATGGAGGTTGGCAAGGAAGGGCGATATTATCTTACCGCCGAAGGTGGTATCAGAGTTTTCTTTGACATCTCAAAACCCTGGTCAATAAAGGAAAGTAGTACTATTTCTTTGAATGACTCCACTAATTTGCAGTTATACGATATAAATCTCAACAGCAATAAAACAGTGCTATTAGGTGTATTTGCAAAGCTAGGTTTCTTGCAGGCAATGACCAATGGAAATACGATTCAATGCGCAGCATTAATTAATTACAACGTTAGAAATGAGAGTGTGGGTTATTATAGTTATAACAACAACCGCGACTATGGTTCAGGAACTCTCAAACATCCTTTAAGTTTCATAGGATTGGAACTCACTTATGGGTTCACTTTGTCGACCCGAAGTGAATAAACTCTGATCAACGATCAACCCATAAGGAGTCCCATATTACTGCACTATTTATCAGTAGGAGAATCTATTTTAGATTCCGGATTAATCATAATCTGCTTGGTAAGAAAAGCAGACAACAAACCTCCGATGCTTTCGCCTCCCTGAACAAGGAAGTCAGGTGTTACTTTAATATTGCCAAGAGATATCTGCTTGGCAATTTCAATCGCAGTTACACCCTGCATTCCGACAGCTTTATTCTGAAGCTCATAGGCTTTTGCTGTTGATTCTCCAATTGCAAGAATCTTCGATGCTTCTGCCTCACCTTTGGCTTTAATACCTTTAGCTTCACCTTCAGCCTGAAGGCGGAATGTTTCTGATTGTCCTTCTGCAATCTTAATTTGCTTAAGTTTATTTTGCTCGGCAATCTTCACTCCTATTTCAGCTTCCACTAAATTCTTCTGCTGATCAGCTTCAGAACGTGTTTTCTCAGTGGCAATACGCGTTTGTTCAGCTTTCTGTTGCTCAGTAAACATGGCCTGTTGCTGTTGCGCAATGATTTTGATAGTCTGCGTATCCATCAAATCCTGAGGTAATGTAATCTGACAAATCAATACAGATACACATTCCACATGGTACTTCTCAAGTTCAATGCGAGCGCGCTCCTCAGCTTTATGTTGCTCTTCCTGACGATCCTGCATAAAATTCATGGCAGAGGTCGATGAAGCCTGATTCCTGAAACTTGAATCAATCATAGGATGAATCACGTGCTGAATGAGATTGTCAATTGATCCAATCTTCGCAACCATATAAGGTGCCTGATCCGGACGCACACGAATGATGACCTTCACGGAAACGCTTATTTCAAAACCATCACGTGAAATCACTTTCAACGGATCAAAATTAGTCTCTTTTGCATCGTCCCAATCGATGGTGATATTCGTTGTGTCTATAACGTACACAATGTAAGCACGACGGTTCAGATAATAAAGACCCGGGCCTGCAACCTCTTGCTGTATACCACGGTATCCTTTGGGAACAACATAACGTTCAATCCCCACATTCAGACGTTCTTCTGCAATCTTAGACTCTTCGGTTGTTGGAGCATTTTCCTTGCTGGCAACTTTAGTGATTAATTCCTTGATCTGACTAGGTTCCTCACCGACGTTCGAAACAACCACTGCAACCTGTCCACGCTCAACAATAGCCACCTCGTCGACTTCCACCTGGAACATCAATGGGTTGATGTAATAAGTACCGGGTTTCAACACATCGAGCTGTGGTCCGCGCTGACCGCCATTTTTAAGGAAGGCCTCTATATCCTGAAAATTATTGTGCCCCTCAATCGACTTTGCAACATACTCTGTCTCTGGTAATGGTTCGCCATCGCGAGCTGTAACAAGACCAACCTTTCCAGTCGGTACAACGGTTGCAGGATAAATTTCAATCTTAATCAAATCGGTATTAATACGATAAGTTCCTGCAAGCAGTATCTGTGCTTGCGGACCTTTTTGCCCATGATTCTTCAAAAACAATTCGCCATTTTCGAAAATAGATATCCCGAAAATATTCTGAGCAAGCAAACGACCAGTAGGAATAGGCTCACCATCCATGGCCGTAAGAAGTCCAATTTGCCCTTTATTAATGACTGTTGCGGGAACCTTTTTTACCTTAAAGAGAACAGGGTTGACTCTGTATGTTCCGGGAGGTAATATTTCAAGCTGGGGACCTTTCTCACCTGCATTTTCAAGAAATACGACGCCATCTTGAAATGAATCATGATTTTCAGCCACCTTCGCGAAAATCTTTCCAGCTGGAATAGAATTTCCGTCGATGGATTCAACCAAACCTACCTCATCTTCCTGAATAATAGTGAAGGGAAACTTGCGTGCTTTGTAAATAAAAGGTGTGAGGAAATGCATACCAGGACCAAGAGTCCGGGCCTGTATACCTACCTCATTCTTCATAGCAATAACACGCCCCTGTGGCATGTCTTTACCAAACCATTTACGTTCAAGTACTGCGATGGAATCACCGCGAACAACCACGATGCTGGATGCCAACAGGATGATTAATAGGACCACTCCTGCAGCGATAAAAACTAAATTCATTATCATTTATGTACCTCCTTTAAATTATTAAAGAGTGAATAACATTTAAGGTATAAATGTAATCACTCTTTAGAAAAAAAAGTAAATATTAAGAATATTTATTCTTGAACCGGATAGGTCTGCGATGATGATGAACTATTTTAGTTCAAAAACATCAACCGTTTTTGTAACATCTGTCCAATTAGGACCATTCAGACCACCAGCAAAAACAAATTTATCTCTTGTGGCTGCACCGGCCAAATATCCGCGTGCTTCGCTCAAATGCGAAACCGACCACAAGCCTGTGCTTAAATCATAAATATCTACCACATCTGACTCACCAAGGAGATTGCTACCACCGGCAAACAGAACAATGTTCCCAATGGCCGCAGCGGATAAATCATTTCGGGCTTCGCTTAAATGGCTCACCGACCATGTACCACTAGCCACATCATAGATATCAACAATATCAGAAAAAGCCACATTGTCGGAACCACCGGCAAAAAACACTTTACCACCAGCCGCGGTTGCGGTAAGAAAAAACCGGGGACTGCTAAGGTGGGAAACAGACCAAGTATTGTCAGTAATATTATAAATATCTACGGTACTTGTAGGTTGCGAACCAGTGGACCCGCCACCAAAAAGAATTTTGTTACCACAGCCAGCCGCTGTAATAAAATTCCTCCCTTCGCTCAATTGACCTGTAGTCCATAATCCAGTAGAAATAGTATAGATATCGACAATAGTAGAATATGTACCATTAAAGCCACCAGCCACAACCATCTTGTCGCCTGCACTTGCTGCAGCCGGGTATCCTCTTGAAGCACTCAATTCCGAATAAGTCCAGAGTCCAGTTTTTACGTTATAAAAATCTACGGCCTTTGAATAGTTGCCATTGATCCATCCGCCTGCAAACATGATCAGATCACCATTGGAAGCGGATGCTAATCCATGCCGGCCTTCTGAAAGTTGAGAAGTAGTCCATGAATGTGTAACAACATCGTAAATATCAACCTGATCATTATCTATATTACCATCGGAGCCACCGGCAAAAAGCACCTTGTCTCCTGCACCCGAAGCCGCCAGAATATAGCGCGCGGTTGAAAGATAGTAACTTCCAACATAAGCAGCTGTGGTTGGTTTTTTTATTACAGAAAGCTTTACCTCATCATCCTTTTTACACGAAGAAATAGTCAGGCTCAGAAAAGCGATTATAAAAATTCCTTTTTTTAGATTATGAATCGTATTCATTGCAAGATTGTTTGTGAAATATGGTCACAAATTTAATGATTAAAGATTAGAAACATGTGCTTTTATTCATTAATCAAGCAATACAGCGTATTCAATATGGTTTTCGACGCCATGCCCCTTACAAATCAACCAATGACATCGATGCACTCGCTATTCATGCGCAACCACATATTGTGTTCGACCCATTCGGGGTCGCACAACTTGCACTGCTGCCCATTGACCCCGAAGGCATCACAACCATGCTACGCCTTTCAAAATTGCACTGCTCTGTTGGATGCCGAAGGCATCCCCCCTAGGTGACACCCATCACACCTGCAACACAGCATGGATGCCGAAGGCATCGCAACCCTATTACGCCTCTCAAAACTGCACTGCTACCCTGGATGCCGAAGGCATCCCCCCTTTGTAGCTCCCATCCCACCCGCACCGCCATCCCGATGCCGTCGGCATCGCACATTATGAAAAACAATAATATTTGTATCCGACC
The DNA here is from genome assembly GCA_963678485.1 of Bacteroidales bacterium. Taxonomy (GTDB): domain Bacteria; phylum Bacteroidota; class Bacteroidia; order Bacteroidales; family CAIWKO01; genus CALGYY01. The sequence continues at coordinate 4,095,603 of OY782882.1, read as the reverse complement.
CCGAAGGGGTATCACAAAAAAACAATCAATTTTTCATTTAAATTATTTTTATTTTTACAGAAACAAAACAAATAAATCTAATTATGTCCGGAACATTTTCAAAACTCCACGTTCAGGTGGTTTTCGCTGTAAAACATCGAAATGCACTGATCCTCCCTTCATGGGAAGAACGATTGCACAAATACATCACTGGCATCGTTCAGAAAAATGGTCAAAAAATGCTTGCAATAAATGGTATGCCAGACCACATACATATTTTTATTGGGATGAAACCCGAATGTCGGATTTCGGATTTGGTGAGAGAAATAAAAAAATCAAGCAACACATTTATAAACGAGGGAAAATTCACCAAACAGAAATTTTACTGGCAAGAAGGATATGGGGCATTTACTTATAGCCAATCACAAATTGATAGAGTAGTCAAGTATATTATGCGGCAAAAAGAACATCATAGTAAAACCGCTTTTAAATCAGAATACATAGGATTCTTGAAAAAATTTGAAATATCTTATGAAGATCGATTTCTATTTGATTGGATTGAATATTCAAATTTAGATATTTGATTTTTTGTACAATGTTCGACCCCTTCGGGGTCGCACAACCTACACTGCAGCCATTTTCCACCAATGTGTTATCCCTTCGGGATAATCACATTGGGATTGAATTTTCAGCATTTCCTATGATTCTTCAATCATCAATGTTTTACAAACACAGTCCAGCATAGGTACGAGAAGCGTCGTTATTAACATCAACATTCAATTCTCGAATCGCCCGATGCCATAGGCATCTCACCCATCTGACATCTCTCAAAACTGCACCACGCCAAAGATGCCGAAGGCATCGCAACCATGCTACGCCTCCCAAAACTGCACATCTCCCTAGGATGCCGAAGGCATCCCCCATTGTAACACCCATCACAACCGCACCGCATCAATGGATGCCGAAGGCATCCCACCTTTGTAGCTCCCATCACACCCGCACCGCCATCCCGATGCCGCAGGCATCGCACATTTCAACATCGGTTCAAATTCTATAATGCATCAATATTAATATTCGTATTTTTGATATCTAAATCATTCCAAAATATGAAATCATTTGTTTGTGATGGCAATAATATCACAACGAAAAATATAAATAAACCAGCCATACCCGATATCATGACATCACCCATTGCACCCAAAAATATATTCATTTCAATTATAATATGTACAATTCTGCTATCGGCCTGCAGTCACATCCGAACCTCCATTATAAAAACATATGACAACAATTTAAATTGTAATCATATTGCTTTATACGGAATCAGAGATACATTGCCCGATAATGCTGAAAAATTGGGTTTCGTGCGTATTTTCGGTGCAAAGAGCGCATTAGGTGACAACCTTGAAAAAAATATACTAGAGGCAAAGTATGAAGCAAAGAAGATTGGTGGTAATGCGCTTCGTATAACAATGCCCTCTCCGACCGATTATGTCACATCTGAGCGAAAACTCAGGGCGGAGATCTATAGAATTCCTTTAGATACGAATTTCACGGAACCGTCAGTGCAACAAAGTTCAGACACTACAACACATGCTATACTTCATTTTTATCGAACAAATACCACTTACGGAAACATTTGGGTCTATCCCGTTTTGCTTAACGATTCCTTGGTTTATAACTCCATCAATAGCAGTAGCAAAGATGTTATTATTAATCATTACGGTACAGTTACAATAATTGCAGTTACCGAATCTCGGGCTTCACTGACTATCACTATAGAACCGGGCAAAGAGTACTATATAAAATGCGGAATTCGTCCAGGGAATTTTGTTGCTAAGCCTAGCTTATGGCTAATGCGGGATGATATTGGAAAATTCGAATTTGATCTGATTGAGTAAAAAAAATAGCTCAATCAGAGTGCCTTCATTATCGTTTTACTTAACGATTGAAATCTCAATAGAACGAGTTCAAATTCATTAATTTGCTATTCCTTAACCACTTTAGCGCACAATCTTTCACCTCTATCATTTTTGATCGCAACAAAATACAACCCCCTTGTCCATGTCCTAACATCTAGTGGAGTACATAGCGCGTGAACTTCTACCACCCGCCCCAGACTATTATAAACCTCAAGTGATCCTGTTAGACCAAATTCTGCAGGAATATTCAGCGTTATTGTTGTTGTTGCGGGATTTGGAAAAACAAGATAATCCGATGATTCATCATAAAAGAGTTTATCCATGCCGAATCCGCCTGTTGTAGTGCTATAAACAACATTATACGGCCCAATATGAGCAGTGCTTCTCCCTAATGCCCAGCCATTCATTTGGTTAGCAAAAGAGAATTGACAAATCAACCTAAGAGTTGTATCCTGAATGAACCAGTTAAATCCATCATAATTATATAGTTTTCTAGATTCACTTGATGCCCATCCATGATTATTATCATACATATAAATACAACTTGTACCATAGGGATCTTGACTCTGGTAATCCAAAGACCAATGGCTACCGTTATACTTATATATTACAGAATTATTATCACATAATCCGCTAGCCCAGCCATGATTTTGATCAGTAAAACAAACACTAAATAAATATGTATCAGCAATCGCAGTATCGATCACCCATTGATTTGTCACAAACTTTAACAGATAAGAAGTATCTGTATTTGGATTATTAAAGTTAGCAATTCCAGATATCCAGGCGACAGCTGAATCACTTGCGGAAATGGCCATCACATCGCAAAAAATGTATGAAGGTAAATTTATTGGATAGGGTGTCCATATTCCATTATGATATTTATATGAGAGTCCACCTGTTAATGCCCAACCATGGTCACTATCATAAAAATCACAATAACGAATATAGGGCATTCCTGAAAAGTATTTTGTCCATGAGGAACCATCAAATCTGTACAAGCTATCCTGATAACCAAATGCCCAGCCATTGTTTGCAGCTGGAAAAGCACAGCAAGAAGCGCCAAATGCCGAATCTTGCACTGCAACACTCCAGCTGGCTCCATCCCAATGTTTGAATTGCTGTTGAAATGACCACCCATTATCTGGCTCAACAAGCCATATCGCATTTATATCTGCGGTATCAATGGCTGTCCACTGCGCCGAAGAAATATTGCATGCAGCAAGAAACAAAATAAACGTAATTATTTTTTTCATTCTGTCAACTTTTATTAGTAGAGAAAAGTAAATTAGAAATAACAAATATATAAGACTTTTATTATTGTATTACATTGAATCAGATAACGGTTAACTTTTACAAGGTAACGGCAGACTACAGAAGCAACTTTGGATGGATACCCGTGTTGTTGCAGCTTAAATGAAAGATTAAAAAAACAAAAGCAGATTTAAACCCTGTTAAACCTGCTTTTTGAAAACCTTCTGAATCCTTAGTGATTCCGGCGCGATTCGAACGCGCGACCCACAGCTTAGAAGGCTGTTGCTCTATCCAACTGAGCTACGGAACCTCAACTATTGTTGTATTACTATAACTTGATTATAAACACCCCATCAAATCGCGTAATACAGTTTTAGGGGTGCAAAGGTATGAAAAAAAGTATTGAATTTCGAACAATGATGGAAAAACGAAATAATATCAATCTCTCAAATATGCCTACTTAATCATTGAGCCGAATTTTATTAATCCAATCACATAACATCAAAACCCGTGTTTCACTAGTAAGAATCCGGTGAATCTAAGGCGCTGGTGTTGCCGAATTGTTGTTCCTTTGTAGTGTGTATCAAACCAATCATCCCTAACACTAAAGATTATGAAAAAGATTATTGTATCGTTAATCTTAATGACCTTGTTGGTCGAAAGTGGATTTTCACAATCGCTCGACCCCGCTTACACTCAAACCTTTGGCTATGGCATCGTTCTGCCATCATTTGATGGATTTCCTCAATTTGTAAAATATGATGCGGCACAATTCAATTATAAAAACGGAAAATTCATGTTTCCCGTTGGAGAAGAAACTACAATGGATCTTAGGGCAATCCTCCCCCAGGGAACTACCGTTGGCAGCTTTATTACTAAACTTGAGAAAGAAAGACCTCAAAATTTAAATAGTAAAACCAACGAATTTATGGTCTGGACCATCTGGTGCTGGCATCCTGAAATCAACGGCCAGCCAACAGATGCAAGTAAATGGCCCAAAACAAAAACCGATATTCCTCTTTGGGCAGCACCATGCGCTGAGCTAATGCAATCCTACGATGAAACAGTAGCATCAAGAAATACAACAGGCCTAGATTGGTCGCCGGAAGGCTCAAATCTCAAATTTTTTATTGGAAGCGATTTGCAATCAGCCGTTCCGGGCGATAAGTTCTATATTACCTTCCGCGTTGCATATGAGTATTCAGTACCCGGCGGACAAATTGAACAAAAATGGAACGCTGACCTTTACATTTGGGAACCCAGAATTTCTACAGGCGGTATAGGTTATGTCTATTCGGATCCGCTTGCAGTTGGTATTGTTGAGATAGATGCGTATGAAGATTTCACAGGACGCTTTACTGATAATGGCAATGGTACGGTCACTGATGGAAAAGCCAAACTGATGTGGATGAAAACCCCGCCTGATCAGGCCATGTACTGGGATAACGCTAAGGCATATACGGATTCGCTTTCACTGGCAGGTTATACCGATTGGCGTCTTCCAACCTTGAAAGAATTAAAAGAAATGATGAAAATCTCAAAAATAAAAGATGCACCCTACGAATGCAAATGGCTCAACGAAAATGGTTTTTCCAATGTGCTTCCTAAGGCCTACTGGTGCGGAGATCCATTTATCAGAAACGGCGCTGAGTCAGGCAAAAACGTGGTTGACTTCGAAAACAAAACCCTCGATGGCAAAGAAACGAATTACGAATTTCGCTGCTGGGCCGTTCGAAACATTAATTAGAGTCCGTCCATAAACTCAGTGACTGATCAGAAAGCTCTCTCGCCTAAGGCGAGACAAGGCGTCCGAAGTGTTGGCGGGCAGGAGTTTACTGGCGTAATCGACTGCCCGACAATACGAGGACAACGCCGCAGACGGACTTTATGGACAGGCACTAATTAGTTTGTAATAATTTAAATAATGTTTGTGCTTGTTGAAGAATATTTATTCCTTCACAAACCTCCCGCTAAAGGAACCATTGGAACTACTGACGTGCAGAAAATACAAGCCCGAAGAAAGTCCACTTACATCGATGGTCGAATAATTATCAATATCAACAACATTCAAAACACGACCTTCGATATCACTCAAATAGCATTTCATTCTTCCTTGTTGATCAGGTATAGAAACAGATAGACTTGAGGTAACTGGATTAGGATATAGATGCATCGCTGAATTCGATTCCCCCACTTGTGGCATTCCTGCTGTGTGATCAAACAATTGCAGCATGTCGAAAACCTGCGGCGCAAATAGATAACCCGGCTGTGCATTGTCGCTCACAGAAATGCTAAATCTATTGAGTTCAGGGATGACTTGTATGAATTGTAGATTACTGGTCTGTGTGGAATGGTCATGCATGATATCCCAATTATCCTGGGCACCAATGCCTACACCTGCATAGTCGCCATTAATGGCTGCTTTCACTTGTAAGTACCGACTACAATACTGCTGTGCATTATTACGCTTTATCATATCATTCGCGGCATACAGATTATCGCCGACAATAGAATCTACATCATTTATATGACGAAATGTGATAAAAGGCGCAACAGAAGCCAGTTCTGCAACCATAGAGATTAATGTATCTTCAATGCATGTTGAAGGTGCTAATGCACATACAATAAAACCGCGGGAATATTTCGTATTGCTTTGAATGGCTGCACGTACATCATTAGTATTGTGAAGCCCGTCACCATTGTAATCCAGACGTTCAATACTCTTACGCAATGTGATCGTCATGGGCTCATAGCCCTGTCCTGTTTGTGCAGAAAATCCATTTACCGTGTTCAGAAATGCTGCAATACCACTTTCATTCACTGCCTGTGAAGCCACCATTTGACCAGCAATACCGGTTAACAACCAGGCCTGCTCATTCGCTTCACTTGGAATGTGCACTACCATTACCTGATTATGCGCAACAATCGAATCATAACCAACAGCATCCAAATGATGCGCTATCACAGATTTTCCAGATAAATCAGAGGCGAGTGTGGAAGTTCCCCAGTTCATCATACTCGAACACTGATGCGTCATAAAGCCCGCCTTCGGCATGAAACCTTCAAGGTCGGTCATAAAATTCACAACAAAAATATCCAGATAGCTTAACCCAGCGGTATCTGCACCAGCAGCACCCAAACCGTCAAGTATGCCCTGTGCCTCGCGAATGTAAATCGAATCAATAGAAAAATTTGACGGATTGCCTATTAAAATGCGTGCAAAAGGCAGAACTGTAGAGTAATTGGGAACAATATAGTCTTCCCATATTGCCATAATATTAGGTTCACACAAATATCCGTATGCATAACCTCGCTCGTAATGTGTGCCCCAAACTCGCACCACTTTTAAGTTTCCGGAGTCAGCAAGAATTTCTCCCTGAATTGGTTGGGCCTTCAGGCCAATGGAAAAAAGCAGAAAAAGAGAGCAAAGTAAGAATAGTTTTTTCATAGTTCAGCCGTTAAAATTTGTGCAGCCAAATTACAAAATAAACATATACTAATTACTATTACTTGAATAGAATCATTACCATTGACATTGCGAAAGCCTTGGTAGTAGCGAAAATGATTGAATCAGAAAAAAATCCTTAATCAATAAGCATCAACAAAAAGTACTCTTTAGAGATGTCTACAAACTAAGTGGCTGACCACAAAGTTCCGGAGGCAAAGCATCCGAATTATTGCCGGGCAGGCGTTTGCTCAAATAATCGACTGTCGAGCATCGAGAAGACAATGCAGCCTAAGGATTTAATGGACAGACACTATTTACTTTTACTGCGCTTCTTCCACTTCTGTTCTTCGCGGAAACCACGTTCCTTGCGGGTGGGCTCCAATGCTCGTTCTTTACGCGTGGTTTCTACCGGTGCATTGCTCCCGGGATGACCATCACCCATTCCAACCTGTACCTTGCGATCGCGGAAACGTGCAGTCTTCATTAATGCTATAACCTGCTTAATGTAACGTGCCTCCACTTCGAAAAAGGAATGGGTCTTTTGCAGATCGATGCGGCCAATACCGACTTTCATTCCCGGTGTACATGAATTGATGATACTGATAAGGTCACCTGGTTTCAGGCCATCTACGCGGCCAAGGTTAATGAACATACGCGAGAACTCACCTCTGCCGGGACGTTCCTTATAACCACCCCGTGCGCCACGATCTTCGCGATCGTCACGGTCATCACGATTATTTCTGCTATACTCTTCGGGAGCCTTGATATCACGTGCATCGCGGTAATAATCAAGAAAACGGTTAAATTCCAAAGAGAGGAAACGACGGATTATTTCTTCTTTGTCGAGCCATTCAAGTTTTTTATAAATCGCGGGAAGATAAGTCTCAATACCGGATTGCTCTGTTTCAACCTTCTCCATACGATCAATCAGATGAAACAATTGCTTTTCGCAAATCTCCTGTCCTGTAGGAATTGTAGCATGCTGAAAAGTTTTTTTAATCATCTTTTCAATATGCTTAATACCACCTTTTTCTTTCAGATTCACAATCACCACAGAGGTTCCTAATTTTCCTGCCCTTCCGGTACGTCCGCTACGGTGAGTATAGATCTCGTAATCATCAGGCAATCCGAAATTAATTACGTGCGTAAGATCGTCCACATCCAATCCACGGGCAGCAACATCAGTAGCTACCAGTAGTTTTACATTACGTGTACGAACCTTCGCCATTACGCTATCGCGCTGACCTTGCGAAAGATCACCATGCAATGCATCAGCATTGTAACCATCCTGAATAAGTTTATCGGCGATTTCCTGTGTCTCGCGACGGGTACGGCAAAATACAATACCATAAATCCCGGGATTATAATCAGCAATACGTTTCAATACAAAATATTTATCTTTAGCATGAACGGTATAGCAGATATGACGGACATTTGCTGCTCCTGCATTTTTGACCCCAATCGTTACTTCCAGTGGGTTCTTCATATAATTACGCGAGATCTTCACAATACCATCGGGCATAGTTGCCGAGAAAAGTAAGGTATTGCGGCCATCGGGAACTTTTGCAAGAATAGCATTGATGCTATCTAAAAATCCCATATTAAGCATTTCATCAGCCTCATCAAGCACAACGCGGGTAACGCTCGAAAGCTTTACAGCCTTGCGTTCAATCAGGTCAATCATACGACCCGGTGTGGCTACCACAATCTGCACTCCTTTTTTAAGTGCATTCATTTGTGTTAAAATACTGGCACCGCCATACACCGACTGTATATGGATATTTTTTGAATATTTTGCGTAATTTGTAAGGTCGTTGGTAATCTGTACACAGAGCTCACGTGTTGGACATAATACGAGTGCCTGTGGGTTGTGTTCCTCCGGATTGGCTTCCTGAATCAAAGGAAGTCCAAAGGCTGCGGTCTTTCCAGTTCCTGTTTGCGCTAAAGCTATAATATCCCTTTTCCCGCTAAGCATTAATGGGATTACTTCTTCCTGGACCGGCATTGGATTTTCAAAGCCAAGTTCCTGAATTGCCTTTAATACATGGGGGGCAATTCCCAATTCTTCAAATGTCATGTTGTTGTTGTTTTGTGCTTCGGGGGGGCTGGTTAACTTAGCACGCTGAAAAGCTTTGCCTTCTGGCTGAGAAGCATCATGGCTTCCCTGAAATCACGATTAATATTATCGAAGAGTGTTATACCAGCTCTTCTCTCGCCTGTATCTCTGAAAAAGTCGGGGTAGCAGGATTCGAACCTGCGACCCCCTGGTCCCAAACCAGGTGCGCTAACCGGACTGCGCTATACCCCGAATGTCAAAGGTCAATTGGCCGGCAAAGGTAGAAAAAAATTTGAAGCAAACAAGGATATTACAGAAATGATTTTCCAAAAATTAAAAAATATTGAAAAACATTTCTGCAACATCCTTACTTAAAGCACAGTGGAATTATCTTGAAAGGTATATTTTTCGTGCATAAACACCTGATGTCTCAGTGGTAACAAGCAACGAATAGATACCCGGAGTCATGGTCGATAAGTCGATTGTCTGGACATTAGCGTTTTTCAGCACAAGCTGACCAACAGAATTATAAACCATGACTTCAAATGACTGATCCTTTACAATACTTCCAGAGAGGCTAACTATGCCCGTAGTTGGATTAGGCGACACCATCAGCAATTCATTGCTTTGCGCGTCACCCATACCCAATCCCACATTCACCTGTACGGTTGCAGTCGCAGAACATCCAATCGCTGGATCGGTAATGGTGACCGTGTAAGTTGTTGTAGAAGTGGGGGAATCTGTAGGACTCTGCAATGTTGATGTAAATGCCGAAGAATTGGATGACCACTCATAAGTATAGGTCGGACTGGTTTCAGTTACAGAAAATCCGGTTGCATTCAGTGTTATCGGAGTTCCTGCAGTAATGGCTGTTTCTGAAGCAGTTGCCGATGCAACGGGTCCTCTCACATAACAAGTTGAATATCGGTAAGCGTGCGACGAATTGGTTGATTTGCTCCAGAGCACAGTCCCTGCAGAATTGATTTCATACACAGATCCAAAAGGATTATTTACCAACATATTTCCATTAGGTAATTGCTGTGAGTTACCCTCGTTACTTGCTGAGAAAGAAGAATTGTAGCGATATGCATAGGTTGCAGGTGCATAGGCCGTTCCTGCAGTATAGGAGTAATTGTTGCCATCATATGGTGGATTCCAGACATCAATTGCGGTCTTTCCGGAAGTACCCCCTTTGTTATTGTATGCGGCCAAATAACTTGGATAATTAGGATTATCAGAGGGCACCCAATGCGCATCGTGAACAACATTAAAATCGGCCGTCCCACTTGCTCCATACGAAGCAGGATTACCCCAACGATAAAGAAAATCACCACCCTTGCCCGAATTGCCGCCAGTATGGCCCGCTGCTTCAGCGGTGGTTGTACTATGATCAATTATAAAAACTGAATTCATAAAATGCATGCTGACTACAATCTGGTCAAGTGCCGGGTTGTAATCAATACCGTTCATATGCCAACGATCCGACTGATCGGGGTTTGATGCATTCAAATAATTAATATTCAACAATTGTGGATTATCAATAATGGATGTCACATAATTATCTACACCTGCACTGTAATTCTGACACAGATGATCCCATAGATGCCACTCCCAAACAATGGTTCCTGTGGTTGCGCCTGTTGGCTTTACCTCAATTATCTTCTCTGCCTTTATGGATACACTACTTGAAGCACCAGCCTGGGTAGCTTCAGCTGCACTCTTTAATTCATAAGCAATCATCAACACATTGCCATTAGCTAATGGACAAATGTCATGATGTAATGTATACGTCGAAGAGTTATATTGAAAATCCCAAACAACCGTTCCGTCCCAGGTAACTTTCTGCACAGCCCCAGTCACACCACCGCCACTCATACCACCAGCCGCTGTATAACTATAGGTGCGCACCAAGGTATCACCTGGCACGAGGTAAGCTGAATAGGCCGACTTTTTAGAAGAGAGGAATGTCCATGTATGCTCTGTTGTCCCATTAGTATCACATAAGAATGCTTGTGTCCCATTCTTTGTAGCATATAAGGTGTAATAACCCCATTGCTGTGCTTGTAATTTGGTCACAAATAAACTTGTGCATAGCACGGCCACGATCACAAATAATTTTGAAGGTTTCATTGATTATAATTTAAGTGAGGTATCGAGCTTAAGTAAACAAATATGAGTAAAAATTAACGATGACGAAAAATTAATAGGTGAATCAAAGAAATTCTGAGGAGAATCAATTAACGCCACTATTAAATCTTTCAGGCACTAGACATTTAAATGATGGTCAAGGCTGCATAAGATGAAATATTTTTCCAAATGATTTGATTACCTAGGAGAAGCAATGGGCAATCAAGAAAAATATTCCCCCATATCCCTCTTTACGGAATTTATTTACCTTTGACATTGAAGTTTTTATAGTGTTTCGAAATAAATATATTATATCCTCAAACAATAGTTTTCTACCAACACTAACAAACATTTTTCGCCAAATGGATTTTATCAAAACGCGATTCTACCAATCATATGAGAAGTATTTTTTTTATGTATTGATTTTAGTATTCCTGATACCACTCCTTTTCATCAAATACTTTCCTACTGTTGATGGACCAGCGCATCTATACAATGCCAATTTATTGCGCCACTTATGGCTGAATGATCAGAGCTCACTAAATTCATTTTTTGATATTAATTCGGGCTGGTCTTCCAATTGGATTAACCATCTTTGGGATGTGCTGATGGGAACGTTCCTGCCCTCATGGATGGTTGAAAAATCCTTGCTGATTGTGTATGTGGTGTTATTACCATTGTCGTTCCGGTATTTGGTGAAAAACCTACAAAAGGGAAAGAACGAAACCCCAATTTCTGTTTATTTAATCTTCCCTTTCATATATTCTTTTCCATTATGTATTGGCTTCTACAACTTTTGTATTGGCTTACCCATATTGCTCTTCGCTCTTGGATACTGGATAAAAAACCACGATACAATTAATATAAAGAAAGTCATTAGCCTTTTGCTACTATCCACGCTATTATATTTTTCACATCTTTTCAATTTTCTACTATTTGGTCTGATACTGCTGGTTTTTGAGATTCAACAATTGATATTGCAAAAGAAGTTAATTGTCACGCTGCGCAAATTACTAATGCTATTGATTGCCTGCCTTCCCGGACTGGCACTGACAATGGTCTTTGCAATAAAAAACTATGGAGCAGAAAAATCGGTTTATCTTCCGATGGCAAACCTTGTTAAAGGTCTTAGCGAGATGCAGCCGCTGATTACAATCAATTACGAAGCTGAAAAAAATTACATAAGCATTGTATTCTGGGCTATCCTGATTATGATTGCTATCAGCCTGTTCCTGCTGTTCCGTGAATGGTTCAAAACAAAACGGCTGCCTTCGAGTACTCATTTGTTAATCTCAGCAATGATAGTGCTATTGATGTATTTCACCCTTCCTGACTGGATGATCTCCGGAGGTTTTATCTCTATCAGGTTATCACTATATTTTTTCTTATTGCTGATTCTCTGGATTGCTGCACAACAAATACCATCGAAAATCATAATCGTTCCTGTTTTGGCATTACTAATACCCTCAGTACTACTAGTCAATTACCATTATAAAACAGTTAAAGTTCTTAGTGCAGATGTCGAAGAATTGATGCAGGCCGAACCAATGATTGAAGCGGGAAAAACAGTCCTTCCATTAAACTATTCAGGAAATTGGCTTCACAGCAACTTCTCAAATTATTTGGCTTCTCAGAAGTTCTTCATTGTACTCGATAATTACGAGGCTACAAAACCGCACTTTCCTCTACAATGGAAAAAGAATCAAAACCCTTATGAACTTATAGGTGATTTCGGCAATCCTGATCCCTGCATTTCAATAGAAAAATACGAGCAACAGACAGGACATAGTATCGATTATATCAGTCGCTGGTATTATTCAGACGACCCGGCAGATAGCTGCAAGCAACAAACCGCAACCCTACTCAATAAGGAATTCACCTTAATCTTTAGCTCGTCATCAAAGAAGCTTGAGTTGTTTAAGAGGATAGCTAAGTAGTTAATTGGTAAACTAGTTAAATAGTTAATTAGTAAATTAGTGATAAAACCTTGAAAAGTTGAGTTTTAGAGGATTGGTCCAGCGGGGTTAAAGAGGCTTGATAAAATTACAAATATCAAATTAGCAAAATTCCTTAATAAGGCTCTTCACGGGACTTATCCAATATTTCCACATATTTGCAGTATTGGTCAATATCCTTAAAAACGGTCTACCTCTCCACTCCCGCCCTCCTGACTCACTCTCACACTCACTCTCACGCCCACTCTCATCCACATTTTATTATCCTTCAAAAATCGTTGCGTGATATATATCAATAGCATTAAAATAAAAAAATATGTGTTATTTCAATAATTTTGTGTATCTTGCGCCATAATTTTAATTCACAATATCAAAATGAACAAGGGTACCGTAAAATTCTTCAATGATTCGAAAGGTTTCGGATTCATTAAAGACGCTAATTCAGAAAAAGAATACTTCGTGCATTCTTCTGGCTTGAAAGACAGCATTAAAGAAAATGATGAAGTAACCTTTGACCTCGAACAAGGAAAAAAAGGATTAAATGCAGTAAACGTTAAACTAGTTTAGTTTAGCTCTTATAAAACATTTAAGTTAAAGGGCTGTCCCGTAAGGACAGCCCTTTTCGTTTTCTGTTGCGGTGAAATCTTTGCTATTACTAGCAAAATGCAATGCTCCCTAGCATGCCATTTCTCCCGCATTCTTCATTTTAGAAAGTACTTCAAACGCACCTTTTATAACTACCTGTGCTTTCTTAATATCAAAACTAGCAGGTAGCATAATTTCAGTGTATCCGTTTTCACTGATACCCTTGCGAACCTCAACCACTTCAAAGTCGTTCACTTTTTTCTCCCCTTCGACCCTTTCTCCTTTAAACACAAAGATGAAATATTTGTCATCAAAAGAAACCACTGCATCAGACGGAATAGCGGTGGTGGTAGCTTCATCAGTTTGTATAAAAGCATTTACTGCCATACCTGGCATCAGCGTAACATCTCCCTTATCAATTCTTGCGTATACGCGTACTGCCTGATCCTGGTCCAATGCTTTGCCCGATTGATAGACAGTAGCTGTTAACTCTTTATCTGGAAAACTCAAGACCGAAAAGCGAATTGCCTGACCGTTTATAATGCGTCCTGCATCCTTTTCAAATACTTCTATCTCTAAGGTCAAACCAGCATTATTAACGATTTCGAAGAGCACATCCGTTGGCGCTACATATTTCCCGATATTGACATTCACCGATTTTACAAAGCCTGATATGGGCGATAATACTGGCAATGCAGCACGAATATTATCCTCCTTTAATTTGGATGCATCTAAACCAATAAGCAACAGCTTTTGCTCTAACGCACTGACCCTGCTCTTCATCGTTTTGTAATCAGCCAGTGCCTGCTGATAGGTCTTTGCAGAACTTACATTCCCTTTATACAGCGACTCCTGACGATCGATCTCCTGTTGCAAAAATTGCAACTGACTTTTACTTTCTAGATAATCCTGCTGTATCGTAATAAATTCGGGGTTCTCAATGATTGCCAACACCTGTCCTTTTTTAATCGGACTACCCTGCATCAGTGAGGTGCTCTTAATGTAGCCGCCGTAGCTGGCACATACGGTTGCAAGATTTTGCGGCGGTACAGTAATGGTTCCCGCTGCTTTAATCAGCTTACTCATGGCTTTTTCTTCCACTTTCCCCAGCTCGATGCCTGCAACCTTATACTGGTCGCTGGTCATCTCTACAATGTTTTCAGGAAGTACTTCGTGCGCCGATTCTTCCTCTTCAACCACCGCTTGTCCGCAACTACCTAGAAAAACGACCATCGAAATTGCAAGAGCTAACATCAACGATCTGAAAGTAATTCCTGACCGACCTAAAAAGCTGCTCCGATGATATACTCTGGCTGTCCCGATAATACTGGCATTTTCTGAATGTTTCATAACAGAAATATTAAAATTATTCATTTTATTAAGATCTTTCATTTTTGCTTATTTTTCAATACCTGTGAGAAATTGATACTTTATTACTGCTGCATTATATGCATTAAGCATTTCCAGATAGGCAGCCTGTATATCGAGTGCGTCACTGGCATTACGCAGGTAGTCTGAGTAACTAATATCGCCACTGCTAAAACTAGTCGATGCCTGTTCCAAGAGAAGCGACGCCTGTTTCAACGCATAGCTTTCATAGTAATCCAGTGTGGACCGGTAATTCAAACATTCGTTTCGCTGTATGGAAACCTCTGTCTGTACCCGCTGCGAATAGTAATCGTACTGCGCCCTTTCAACCGCTATCCCCAATCCTGCTGCTTTGATGCGAGTGGCCTGAGCTCCAAAAAATACGGGAATGCTAAGTCCTACCTGAAATCCCGTAAAACGCCCATTGGCATCAAGATCTTTATTGCTCATATTAAAATAACCCGCAGATATTCCAGGACAAAGTTTGGATCGCTCCAAACCGCGCTCTGCCTGACGTATCATTAACTGTTGTTGCGCATAGTTGAGCAACGGACTATCTTTAGATGAGGTATCAGCAATTGCAGGCAGTACCAGCGCACTAAGTATTGAATCTGTAGCATCAACAGCAAGGGGTTCGTTAAGCAGATAAGCCAGATTACGTTGCGCATTTTGTAATTCAACCGCAGCCTGCACTTTCGCTGTCCTGGTTTTCATCAAACGAGTTTCAGCAACGGTCTTTTCCAGTGGAGGGCTTTCGCCCGATGCAGCCTTTAATTCAGCCGCCTGCAAAAACCACGAATAGATACTATCCTGAAAGTCGAGTAACGCGCTTTGTGCGTGAAGAAAGACTATCTCACACCAGGCAATTTTCACATCTCGAATAAGCTCGCCGCGAGCAACAGCTAATTCCATTTCTGCACTACGCGTCTCCGCTTTTGCTAAACGATGCTGACTAGCATACACTGCAGGAAATTCGATTTCCTGAGTCACACTATAATTATTATCACGCTCAAAAGAATTACTTTGTCCATACGTAAGATCAACATTGGTTTTTCCAATGTCCCATGCTGCACCCTGCAAGGCTTTCATTTGCCTTGTTTTTAAGACAGAAGATTGCAGTCCGCCATTGCTTTCCAGGGCTTTGCTTACTGCCTGCTCCATGGTATATTTCGCTGGAAGTTGTTGTTGCGCCTGAGAAGGAATGCTTAGTGCAAAGAACAATACAAGCATTAGAATCACGGCCGCCGGAATAGTTCCCGCAACTGCACCTTTCTTACGCTTGCGCGAAAATAAAATGTACAGCACTGGAAGTACAATCAATGTTAAAAACGTTGAAGAAATCAATCCTCCAATTACTACGGTGGCCAATGGACGCTGAACTTCAGCTCCTGCTGATATTGATAGAGCCATCGGAAGAAATCCCAACGAAGCCACTAGAGCAGTAATAAACACAGGACGCAAGCGGATTTTAATACCTCTGCGTACGCGCTCATATATATCTTCAATTCCTTCTTCTTTTTCCAGACGATTGAATTCAGCAATCAGCACTATGCCATTTAGCACAGCCACACCAAACAATGCAATGAAGCCTACACCAGCTGAAATACTGAAAGGCAATCCACGGAAATATAAGGCGAATATCCCGCCAATAGCGGAAAAGGGAACTGCCGTATAAATTAGCAATGCTTGCTTCACCGATTTAAATGTGATAAACAATAGCACAAAAATCAGTAGCAATGCCACAGGAACAGCCACCATCAGACGCTCTCTTGCTGCAATAAGGTTTTCGAATTGTCCGCCATATGTGGTATAATAACCTGCAGGAAGATTCAGCTTCGCATCGAGTTTTGTTCGCACCTCATCAACTACTGAAGCAACATCACGATTTCTTACATTGAAACCAACTGTAATCCTTCGCTTGGTGTCTTCGCGCGAAACCTGCGCCACACCTGTACGATAGCTTACATCGGCTACCTCATAGAGAGGAACCTGCTTTCCTGAGGCAAGAGGAATATAGAGATTTCGAACATAATCAATATCCTGCCTGAACTGCTTATCAAACCTGACAACCAAATCAAACCGTTTTTCCTCATTGTACACCACACCTGCACTGCTTCCGGCAAATGCCGTCTTCAACATACGGTTGATGTCGGCGATATTCAGTCCATAAAATGCAATTTTATCACGATTGTAAATGACTTGAATCTGTCCTGATCCCGTTACCTTTTCTACATTAATATCTACCACTCCGGGAATATCACGAATCAGCTTTTCAGTCTGCCGGCCCTTTTCCGCAAGGAGATCCAGATTATCTCCAAAAATTTTAACGGCAACATCCTGCTTTGAGCCAGTCATTAATTCGTTGAACCGCATCTGTATGGGCTGCTGTAATTCAAAGACAACTCCAGGTAGGACCGACAATTCTTCCTGCATCTTATCCATCATCTCCTCTCTTGAGGAAGCACTCGTCCATTCACTTTTATCTTTCATAACGATGATGTAATCTCCCGTCTCCATTGGCGTTGGGTCAGTTGGAATTTCGGCAGAACCAATTTTACAGACTGCATGTTTTACTTCAGGAAATTTGGTCATCAAAATCTTGTTGGCCTTTTTCACCGTTTCTATCGTATTCGACAATGAACCGCCTTGTAGCGTAATTACAGATGATGCAAGATCTCCTTCTTCCAGATTTGGAATAAATTCGCCCCCTAAACGAGAATAGACAAAAAGGCTCGAAATAAGTAATAACAGGGAAATCACTACAACTGCAATCTTTGCACGCAATGCCAAATTAATCACAGGAGTAAAAATCTTCTGTAAAAAATCCATGATAACATCGGAAATATTTCGCCGGCTTTTTGTCTTACGGCTGATAAAGAGCGATGATGCGACAGGTACATAGGTTAGCGACAATATAATAGCGCCAATGATTGCAAAACCAACCGTGAGTGCCATTGGCCGGAACATTTTTCCTTCGATGCCAATCAAGGCAAGGATGGGTAAATAAACAATCAGAATAATCATCTGACCAAAGGTGGCCGAATTCATCATACGACGTGATGAATCGTACACTTCTTCATCCATTTGTTGCCTGCTCAATTTTAGCAAACCCTGATGGTGTGTCTTGCTTTTTGTTATGCGATGAACCACGCTTTCGACAATGATTACCGCACCATCGACAATTAAACCGAAATCGATGGCACCTAAACTCATTAAGTTTCCTGAAATACCAAAGACATTCATCATAGAAACCGCAAATAGCATGGAAAGTGGGATCACAGACGCAACAACAAACCCGGCACGAAGATTCCCAAGCATTAACACAAGTACAAAAATTACGATGAGTCCTCCTTCAAGCAGGTTTCGAGAAACCGTGTTAATTGCGCGATCTACAAGATCGGTACGATCTAGATAGGCTTCAATACCCACTCCTTTTGGCAGCGATTTTTTGATCGTCTCCATGCGTTCTTTCACCACTTCAATCACCTGAGAGGCGTTGGAGCCCTTGAGCATCATAACTACGCCACCAACCGCTTCACCGGTGGTATCCATCACCAAGGCTCCATATCGTGGAGCACTTCCGATTTGTGGTGTAGCAACATCCCTGATTAATATGGGTCCCCCATCTTCGCGGTTTTTCACGACAATCTTTCCAATGTCGTCGAGCGTGTTCACGAGACCAATTCCACGAATGAAGTAGGAATTGCGGCTTTTCTCAATATAGGCACTTCCTGTATTTTGATTATTCGCTTCCAGTGCATCAAACACCTCATTGAGTGTGATACCCATACTTTTTAAACGCACTGGATCCACGGCCACTTCATATTGGCTGACATATCCTCCATAGCTGTTTACATCAGCAACACCCGGCGTACCAAGCATTTCGCGACGTACAATCCAATCCTGAATCGTACGTAGTTCGAGCGGGGTATATTTTGATTCGTAGCCAGGTTCAACCTTGAGTGTATATTGATAAATCTCGCTCAAACCCGTACTGACCGGCGCCATATCAATACTAGCCAACCCCTCTGGAATCTGACCCTCGGCATCTTTAAGGCGTTCACTTATCTGTTGCCGGGCTTTGTAAATATCCACATGATCCTCAAAAACTATGGTTACCACCGATAGCCCAAGACGAGAGATAGAACGCAATTCAACTATATCAGGAATATTTACCACCGAAACTTCGATGGGTGCTGTAATAAACTGCTCAACTTCATTGGCAGCCAGCGTAGGTGCTATAGAAATCACCTGAACCTGATTGTTTGTGATATCAGGCACTGCATCAACCGGTAACTCTGTAAGCGAATATATACCCCACCCTATCAACCCAAAAATCATGAGTCCAATGATCAACTTATTGTTCAGGGAAAAACGAATGATCCTGTCAATCATAATAAATATATTTAATCGTAAAAAATATGAACACAGCAGAATATATGTATGCTGCCGCCGGAATGAACATTCCGGACATTAACCAAACAAGAAATGTTTGTTAAGCTTTGGGAGGCTGCCAGATAGAGAAACGCACGCCCTCTGAAATATTACCTACTGTTGAAGGAATCGTAGGAATAATAACATCACTGGAGACACCTGCAAATATATGAAGACTCGTTATTGCAGTAACATGACAGCAATTGCAGGTACAGAAGGGGGAACAATGATGACATTCACCATCATCCTTATCATGGTGGGTTGCATCGCTTGCCATATGTCCGGCTACTCCTGAGTGTACTCCATTATCCTGACAAGGGAAGCACAACAGTGAACAAACATACAGACACATAATGAGAGACCACGCCTTCATAGGTCAAAATTACAAAATTAATTTGATGTAATCGACTCCTCCTGGAAAAATAGCAAAACGCAATGAGTCTATGGATGCAGAACAATCATTCTTTTTATGATTATATTACCGGCAACATCTTGAATATGCATGTAATATGCACCATTCGACAAGGACGCACAGGGAATCTCAATCTCATCAGTACTTCCCAGCCAAGTACTAACAAGGATGCCTCTAGCATCATATACATTTATACTTTTTATTGCGGTTTTCGCGATAAGCCTGATAACATCAGAGGCAGGATTGGGCAATATTTTCAATTCCGGCTCTGTGACCATTGATACAGAGGCCATATCACAAGGGTTTTCCGGATTGATTACAACAAACTTTTCCGATCTGATAAAACCACCCTGACCAATAGGCACAAAAACATAAAAGGAGTCCACACCATTAACTTGAATACTTTGTGTAGTGCTTCCATCCGACCAACGATAGGCAGGATAACCGGGACCAGCATCAAGATAAAATTGCCCACCCGATTCAGTGCAACTGATTATTGGACGCGGCAACTCCCAGGGAAGTTTCTCATAACAAAATGCTCTGTAGCTGATGAGATCATTTGGGGTGCTTATCTCGAAAACCTTATTCCACGCAGTATCTACAACATTGAAGATTACTGAATTGTTATCTTCAGTACCATAATTCACTAAGGTATGGCCATCCGGCAAACGCTGAACATTGCCCAATGCAGTACTGTAAACATCGGATTGATCTACAAATTGCCATACCAATTCTGCCGTTTTTACTGTTTCATCCAGATGATATTCCTTTGCCGAAGCGGGATGAAAGACCGAACTTGCATTTCCATTCCCATTGTCGAACAATGTAATATTCCCGTTGGCAATTCTCCGAATATCGTGCTGCCCCTTGAATTGCTGGCTATCTCCGATAAATGTAAACTCATTACGTTTTCCACCTAACCTCCAAATTATGTCGCCGGTAGTATGATCTATTTTAGTGATTTCATTAAAATGCCTCGATGAAACCAGCAGATTGCCATCACTATCGAATTCGAGTGAATTAAAATGCGTCCAATCCACTGTAATCGGATTATTCAAAAATGCTTCATCGACATCATCAAATGTGTAATATTGCCATGCATGCCATTCAAAAATCACGTTTTTATTTTCGTCCAGTTCTTGAATCACGCCACTTGTTACGATAGCTGTATCGCTCCCAGGACTGCCATTACCGCTAAACATATTAAAAGAGCTCAGGTCCATTGTGACCTCTTCAGTACCAAGCAGCAAAAAATGGCCATTAGGAAGAATTTGTAATTCGTGTAAATCCGCCGTGATACCATTCATAGTTTTTACAGAATCACGGATTGTAAATGTACTATCCATGAGGAAAAATTTCCCCCTAAAACTGTATGACATCATGCCATTGGGTTGCAAGGTAAAATCACCGGTATACAGACCGCCATAATTAATTTTATAGTAGATAACCTCGCCCTTGCTATCGAGGATTAATCTCGATGGCTTAATATTAAGTGGATTAGTACCCACTTTTGTTGGACACAAAAAATAATAGACCTTACCGAAATCAGTGTTCACAGTTGGCTGCAATTGCACGTATGGCTGAGCGTCGGCGCTGGAGGCAAGGATAATCACAAACAGGATTAGTACCTTGAATGACTTAATAATATACACTATGTCAATATGTTATTAGATATGCAAAGGTACAGCATTTTGGATAAATCGGAACAACCACCTGAGTGAGTTTATAAGAAAAGCAAAACATGCATCATAGAATCTATCAAAAGTTCCGTGTGCTGCGCACTCGCGATTTTTTTTGGATCAAGACGAAAAGTTGGTGAGCACGGGCTTTTCCTTTGGTTTATCTCGTACTTCTAATTTCGTTTCTCGGATCTCTGATTTCAAAATACTGAAGCAAAATCATGGATTCCACATATCTCGATTATAGAATGTTCGTTAATTGCGTCATTCGTAAATCGGAAATCCCCGCCTGACCGATGTCATTCGGGCAGGCCCGCCCGAATGACGCAGTCGGGTAGGTGCGCCTGAAAGAAGTAAGAGAAAAGGGTGAAAAGAGAAAAACAGATCAGAGATCCGAGAAACGAAATGCGAAATCAGAGAGATAAACAATAAGAAGTCCTGCAAATATTACCTTCAAACCTTTCCTCAACAATCCGGCTTGATCAATTTTTTTTACCCCCGGACGCTTGCAAACGTTGTTTGCGCGTCTGTTGAAAAAACAATATTGAGTGGGGATTACGGAGCAGTGTTCGTGATAATTCGCCCCGAACGCTGCTCCGTGATCCCGGCGTGGGGGCTTCAATCAATCAAAAGTCCCGTGTGCTGCGCACTCGCGATTTTTTTTTACCCCCGGACGCTTGCAAACGTTGTTTGCGCGTTCGGGGGTAAAAAAAAATCCCGCTGTTGCGGGACTTTTGATTGATTGGCGGAGAGGGGGGGATTCGAACCCCCGATACCAGTTACCCAGTATGACAGTTTAGCAAACTGTTGGTTTCAGCCGCTCACCCACCTCTCCGGATGTCGCTGAAATTGGCTGAAAAATTTTAATGCATCTGCACGTTTGCAGGAGTGCAAAAGTAGCAAAAAAATAATAAACAAGTAAAAAAAATAATTTTCGTTGTGTACTTGATGCAATTTACTAATTTTGACAGCGACGAATCCCAAAAAAATCATCATGTCAGAAACCAAATATATCTTCGTTACCGGCGGAGTTACTTCCTCTTTAGGAAAAGGCATTATATCAGCATCATTGGCCAAATTACTACAGGCTAGAGGCTATCATGTAACCATTCAGAAATTCGATCCATACATTAATATAGATCCGGGGACACTCAATCCATATGAGCATGGCGAATGTTATGTTACCAATGATGGTGCAGAGACAGATCTGGATCTTGGCCATTATGAGCGCTTTCTCAACACTCCCACTTCTCAGGCTAATAATGTTACTACTGGAAGGGTGTATCAAAGTGTAATCGAAAAAGAACGCCGTGGCGATTATCTTGGAGAAACCGTCCAAATCATCCCACATATCACTGATGAAATAAAATTCCGCATTAAAATGCTGGGAAATGACGGTAACTTCGATTTCGTTATTACTGAAATCGGTGGCACTGTTGGTGACATTGAATCACTTCCATATATCGAAGCAGTGCGCCAGATGAAATGGGAACTGGGTCATCAGAACTCGCTGGTCATTCACCTTACATTGGTTCCCTATCTGTCCGCTGCCGGGGAACTTAAAACCAAACCTACTCAACACAGCGTAAAAGCACTATTGGAACTTGGAGTTCAACCCGACGTGCTTGTATGCCGCTGCGAACGCCCATTAAATGAAGGTCTTAAAAATAAAATCGCATTGTTTTGCAACGTAGATGTTGCCTCCGTTATTGAATCGATCGATACCGAGACTATTTACAATGTGCCTATCCTTATGCAAAAGGAAAAGCTTGATCAGGTGGTTCTTGGCAAACTAAATATGAAATACGACAATGAACCCGACCTTGTAAAATGGGAAGAGTTTCTGTTCCGACATAAGAATCCAACCACAGAAATCAACATTGGCCTGATTGGAAAATATGTTGAATTAAAAGATTCTTATAAATCCATTATGGAATCTTTTGTTCACGCTGGATCAGCAACACAATGCAAGGTCAAGGTTAAAATGATACATTCCGAGCACATTAAAGACAGCACCGTTGCTGAATTATTGCAAGGCTTGGACGGCATCCTTGTGGCTCCCGGATTTGGCGAACGAGGCATCGAAGGAAAAATTACTGCAATTAAGTATGTTCGTGAAAACAATATCCCATTTATGGGAATATGTCTGGGAATGCAATGCGCTGTTGTTGAATTTGCCCGCAATGTCCTCGGATTCGAAGATGCGCATTCCACAGAAATGAATAGTCGTACCAAATTCCCCGTAATCGACATTATGGAAGCTCAGAAAAAAATATCCTGCAAAGGAGGAACAATGCGACTTGGGGCTTATCCTTGTAAAATTACTGAAGGCAGCAAAGCCAGCGAAATATACGGAACCACCAGTATTTCAGAACGCCACCGTCACCGTTATGAGTTCAACAATAAATACATGGAGGAATTCACAAAGAATGGTTTTGTTCCAACAGGTATGAATCCCAAAGATCAGTTGGTGGAAATGATGGAGCTTTCAGGACATCCATGGTTCATCGGTGTACAGTTTCACCCTGAATATAAAAGCACAGTAGCTAACCCACATCCTTTGTTCGTTGGTCTGGTTACCGCAGCCATTGCGCACAAGAAAGGATAATATTTGTGCGGATGAAAGTTGAAGAAAACGTTTCCCTGAAACCCTTCCACACTTTTGGAATGGAAGTCAGTGCAAGGTATTTTGCTGAAGGACACTCACGCAGCGACATTTTCGATTTCGTCACGAATGACTTTCCTGCAATGCAGCTCCCGTTGCTACTACTTGGGGGTGGAAGCAATTTGCTTTTTACTCAAGCTTATGAAGGTTGCGCGCTTAAAATTTCAACCAAAGGAATTGAAGTAATCGACGATCAACATCCCTATAAACTTGTAAAAGCCGAAGCGGGCGAGAACTGGGAAACGTTTGTTGAATACTGCGTTGCTCAAGGTCTGTGTGGATTAGAAAATTTATCGTTCATCCCAGGCAATGTAGGCAGTAGCCCTATCCAAAACATTGGTGCATACGGAGTAGAAATAAAAGATTGCTTCCATTCGCTGGAAGCAATGGAAATAAAAAGTGGTATAATTACAACCTTCTCAAACGAAGAATGTCAGTTCGGCTATCGTTCATCGATCTTTAAAACCACCCACAAAGGCCAGTACATCATACTTTCTGTAACATTCCGTCTTTCAGAACAGACATCTCTAAACACATCCTATGGAGCAATTGCAACAGAGTTATCCAATGCAGGCATTACAGCGCCAGGTGTTGCTGATGTTGCAGCTGCGGTAACAAGGATACGACGCAGTAAACTCCCCGACCCTATTGATATTGGAAATGCAGGAAGTTTTTTCAAAAACCCTACAGTTTCTGCCTTTGAATATTATCGCATTGCAGATGAATTTCGCACACTGGTTGCTTTCAATCAAAACAACGGTTACTACAAACTTGCCGCTGGCTGGTTGATTGAGCAATGTGGATGGAAAGGCTTCCGTAAAGGCGATGCAGGCGTTCACGCACATCAGGCGCTAATCCTAGTCAATTATGGAAACGCAACAGGCAGGGAAATTCTCGAACTTGCCAATGACATTATCGCATCGGTAGAAAATAAATTCGGAGTCAGGCTTGAGCCTGAAGTGAATATTCTCTAATGTCTTCGCCAATTATCAGCAAGGTCTATTTTTCATTCAATAATTTTTCGAGACGATCGAGTCTGGCTTTCATTTCTTCATTCTCTTTCTTTAACTGCTCTGTAATTGTCTTCTGCTCATTATTCGTCTTTTGCAAGGCTTCTATTAAAGCTTGTTGCTCCTGAATAGCTTTCACCAAAGGAACTGTGAACTGACTATAAGCCACGCCATAATTTCCGTTTTCGTCGGCAGGTACGCTCACACCATCAAAAGTAAATCCGCAGTCTAATGCAGCTTTTTCAACCTCCTGTGCTATAAAACCAGTATGGACAGCCTGAGTGGAACGATCGTAGTTCTGGTCTTTCATTCGTGCATTACGCAAACTGTCCGACATATTTTTCATCAGAAAACTATCAAACTTCTTGGTATCGAAATTATAGACTACAGGACGAAGCTTCAGGATAAAATCCAATCCTTTTACTTCTTCCTTTACATTGAATTTAAAGCGCCCGTCGCTTGGATATGTATATGCTACCTGACCTTCAATGACAGTAACTGTTGCATCACCAAGTCTGATTTTATCAGAGGCATTAACAGTGGACGTATACCCTATTGCAGTGGCATTGGTAAATGTTCCCGCTGAAACGTCCGCATCGCAACCAATGGCTGTATTACAATTTCCAGTTGTATTGGCCATTAATGCAGTCCTGCCAACAGCCACATTTCCTGCACCTCTGTTATTATAAAGGCCTAATGACCCTATGGCAACATTCGCATCTCCTGAAGTATTAAAATAAAGTGTATTATAGCCTAAGGCAACATTATCGGAAACATCCAAACTTGAATATAACGCATATGCCCCCAACGCTGCATTATAACTTCCATTATTATTGTATAATGAATTCGATCCGAAAGACGCATTATAACTACCATTGGAATTATTTGAAAGGGCATTGTTACCAAGAGCTGCATTTCGCCAACCAGAAGTATTATCATACAAAGCATATGTTCCAACTGCAGTATTGTCATCAATAGTGTTACTACCTAATGCGCCAAAACCAACAGCAGTATTATTGTCTCCATCTTCATTCGCATCTAAAGCATTATAACCTAATGCTGTATTCGCATATCCTGTACTATTCATCAATTGGGCTCCACTACCCATCGCTGTGTTTCCCCATCCAGAGGTACTATTATACAATGCCAGAGCGCCATTTGCAGTATTTCCAGCCCCTGTAGTATTCCCGGCTAGTGCCCGAAATCCAGTTGCAGTATTTGAAGTTCCTGTTGTGTTTGCACTCAGGGCTTTTGAACCTAATGCAGTATTATATAGTGCCCTATTACTAAACAATGCGGAATCACCAATAGCGATAATATTGTTAATCCTTCCGCTACTATATTGGGCTCTTGATCCAATCGCAATATTGTTATCACCTTGAGGCACTAAGTACATTGTGCGATACCCAATGCAAATATTATAAGATCCACTATCATTAGTATACAGCGAATTCACTCCAATTGCCGCATTATAACCTCCTGCAATATTGTTGAATTGGGCTCCCAGACCAATGGCGGTATTATATGTTCCTGAGGTATTATTTCTAAGTGCTGTATATCCAACTCCGGTGTTGTAACTTCCTGTTGTTCGTAATAAAGCATAGGCGCCAAATGCCGCATTTCCTGTGGTTGCCACACTTGAATACATGGCGCTATATCCAACCGCACTATTATAACTTCCTGAAGCACTCATCAGCATTGACTTAGCACCAATCGCCGTATTGGCATCTCCAGTGGAATTCGTATAAAATGTGCTATCCCCCATGGCCGTGTTTGTTAAACCTGTGGCTGTAGTTGAGTTTCCTGCAACAAAGCCAAAAAATGAGGAGGCGTTGGTCTGTGAAACCCTGCCGGCTTTTTGATTATTTACTCTGATATTGAATGGCGAGTTATCTGTGGTTCCAATGAAATTTGTCCCATCCACCATACCAGTATTACCAGTAAGAGACCATGCATTTAATGCACCATCAGCCCCAGTCGGACCAGTAGCACCTTGCGCTCCGGTTAATCCTACACCAGTCACACCCTGAAGTCCTGTAGGACCTGTGATTCCCTGAGCGCCTGTTAGCCCAATTCCCGTTGGCCCCGTAATACCTTGCGCTCCCGTGGGTCCGGTTATACCTTGTGCACCTGTTAACCCAACACCCGTTGGTCCCGTTACGCCCTGAGCCCCCGTTAATCCTACACCAGTTACACCCTGAAGCCCCGTAGGACCTGTGATTCCCTGAGCACCAGTCAACCCGATTCCGGTTGGCCCAGTGATACCTTGCGCGCCCGTGGGTCCTGTTATACCTTGCGCTCCGGCTAATCCGACACCCGTTGGTCCGGTTACTCCCTGAGCCCCCGTTAATCCTACACCTGTGACACCAGTTACACCCTGAAGCCCCGTAGGTCCTGTGATTCCCTGTGCACCTGTCAACCCGATTCCGGTTGGCCCCGTGATACCTTGCGTTCCCGTGGGTCCTGTTATACCTTGAGCACCTGTTAACCCAACACCCGTTGGTCCGGTTACTCCCTGAGCCCCCGTTAATCCTACACCTGTGACACCGGTAACGCCCTGAAGTCCCGTAGGACCTGTGATTCCCTGGGCACCTGTCAACCCGATTCCGGTTGGCCCCGTGATACCTTGCGCTCCCGTGGGTCCTGTTATACCTTGTGCTCCGGTTAACCCAACACCCGTTGGTCCAGTTACTCCCTGAGCCCCCGTTAATCCTACACCTGTGACACCAGTTACGCCCTGAATTCCCGTAGGACCTGTGATTCCCTGTGGACCGGTTGGTCCCGCAGAACCAGTTGTTCCGGATTGATTCGCGTAGATCGCATATGGAACGCTTAATAATTGAGGGGCACCCATTGTTATAAAGCCTGAGCCAGTGTTCAATTCAACGAGCAAATACTTTTCACCACTTGCCCAGG
This sequence comes from Bacteroidales bacterium, assembly GCA_963678485.1. Taxonomy (GTDB): domain Bacteria; phylum Bacteroidota; class Bacteroidia; order Bacteroidales; family CAIWKO01; genus CALGYY01. The sequence goes on along the minus strand of OY782882.1, from coordinate 4,067,793 downwards.
GAATGCTTAGAAAATTACCGGAAACCCAGGTTCCATCACCAATTGCTACACTCACCAAACCATAAGAATTTGTTGTTACAGCATCTGTCTCTTGATAAAGCGAGGTTCCACCAGGGGCCAGATCCAAAATATTGAATCTAAGAGTTACAGACTGATTCGCTATAATATTTCCTAAATTATCGCGGCATACCGCCTGATAGTTGAAACTTTGTGGTGCCTGAGCTGAGGCGTCAAACAAGAGAAAAATACAAATGGACAAGGTAATGGCAGCCTTAAGGCAACCTTTAAGGTTTTTCATGGGGTAATAGATTTAGGTATTTATTATAGATCAGGACAAATTATGTACAGCACCACATCTGGTGCAATACAATTCCTTGCCAGCAAATCCGGGTGGAACTTTAAGTTTTAATCCGCAGCTGCAGTCAATAATTTTATAATGATCAACGGTCATCATAATATCGCCTGTTGCACGAGTAGTGGTTTTTATATCGCTGTATGCTGTTTCGTTCACTAATCCTTGTCGCAGTGGCATTGAACTAAGATCTGATAAGCCTGATTTTGGAATGATACCAGATCTGCTACGAACCGATTGGTAAGCCTGATCGTAATTCACAAAATTAGCTCCACCTGACATACTTCTAAGTATCCTGACGCGCTCCGAAATTGGAGGATGCGTACTACTTAAATCGGATACTTTTTTAGTTTTTGTGCGCTTCAATGGATTAACGATATACATTGGGGCTGTCACCTTATTTGCTGTAGGAATGGTAGCATCCGAGTTAGCAATTTTTTCAAGAGCCGATGCCAGACCTTCCGGGTATCTTGTAAGTCTCACTGCAGAAGCATCAGCAAGGTATTCACGCTTTCGCGAGATAGAAAAATACAGCAGTTGTGCAAAAATAGGTGCGAGAATAGCCACCGCAAGTACAATAAGAATCATTATGATTTGCCCGCCACCGCCGCCACTATTGTCGCTTCTGCGACTTCCACCACCAGAATAAAACATTCCGCGAAGCACGATTTCAGCGATAAGCACAATGGTACCCATCATAATACCCGCAATGGTCATAAAGCGAATATCACGATTTATGATATGCGACATTTCATGCGCCACGACACCTTGAAGTTCATCGCGATTCAACCGTCCAAGTAATCCTGCCGTAACTGCAACTGAACAATTATTTGGTGACATGCCTGTTGCAAAGGCGTTTGGCATTTCGCTATTGATGATATATATTTTAGGTGTAGCATTCATGCCGGCTGCAATGCGCATTTCCTCTACCACGTTGTAAAGCTGAGGATGAATATCAGGAGTAATCGGCTTTGCCCCGCTAGTGCTGAGCATGATGTCGCCACCAGCCATAAAACTGATCAATAATTGAATCAGCCATACGGCTGTGGCAATGATGATTCCCCATATACCACCTGAGATACCATCAACAAAATAACCAATCACATAGCCCATACCTACAAGTACAATCGCCATGAGCACTATGAGAATAGCGGACTTCCGCTGGTTCGCACGAATGAGTTCCCACATAATCGTTGGGCGTTAAAAAATTAAAATTTCACCTGAGGTACTGCTTTCTCAGCAACATCAGTAATTTCGAAGAAATCACCCTGTTTGAAACCAAACATACCTGCAACAACATTAGAAGGGAATACCTGTGTTTTATTATTGTAGGTCAATACCTGATCATTGTAACTCTGACGGGCATATGACAATTTATTTTCAGTGGACGTAAGCTCTTCCTGCAGTGCAAGAAAGTTCTGATTGGCTTTCAGATCAGGGTAAGCTTCAATAGCTACCTGTAGTTTTCCCATCAATCCACTAAGCACACCTTCAGCCTGCGCCTTCTCAGAAATAGTGTTTGCACTCATGGCATTGCTACGTGCTTCTGTGATTTTTGTTAAAGTCTCACGCTCGTGAGTCATGTAGCCTTTAACGGTCTCAATGAGGTTTGGAATCAAATCGTGCCTTCTTTTTAACTGCACATCAATTTGTGCCCAGGCATTCTTTACCTGATTACGCAGTCGCACCAGCGAATTGTAGGCACCAATAATAAATAAAACAAGGATTACAATAATCCCGAGAACAATCCATAATGCAATCATTTTTATTTCCTCCTGTTAAGGTTTTTGATTTTAATAAGATTAACGACGAAAGGTAAGAGCTTTTATTGCAATTTATTTTTTCATGGTATATTCAAACATATCGTGCAACAATTGCATCATTTTAGTCTGTTGCCCTGATGACGCCAATTTCACCACTTCCTGCAATTCACCGGCATCAAACCAAAGCCCATGACCTTTGCGGCAGGAGTCTAGCAATACCTCCTCATTATTACCCATAAACACCTTGTTCATTTTCTTGTTGCAGCGCGGACAAGATCTGGGGGCTTCACGGCAATTGGTTGCAGGGTGCAGACTTTTGAGTAATTCATCTTTTGCAGCTGCGCCCTCAAGTAATAGCTCAAGCTCACCGGCATCCAACCAAATACCTTTGCAAAATGTGCAGTAGTCGGTCTCCACCTGTTCCAGTTCTAGGATAATCATATCAGTTTTACAAACAGGACATTTCATGGTTTGAAGATTATGAAACAAAGATAATCTTTTTAATGAAAAAGTAACCGGCAAAATTGTAGTTACATTTATAGTATGATTTGTTTTTTTAATATCGTTTTACGGAAAACGAAGTGCTGTTATGCAGATAAGTTGAAATGCTGAATCCAGCAATCGAAGCCATTTTATGCAATGGATTTATGAAAATATTTTCGATCTGACTTGCTAATTCAAATAGCGTAATCCAAAATCAATAAACTTCTCAAGCCCACTAGTCTTCAACCTAATTGGCAATTAACAAATAGTGCGATGACTATTTACCGCGAATGTTTGTAGATTCAGTGGCTGATTATAAATTTACGTAAACAAGGCGTCCGCAATGTTGACGAGCTCTTGCAATCGGCTGTCAGGCAACAAGAGGAAAATACAACAGACTGACTTTATAGGCTGACACTGCTTATTATGAAACAATCTTTCTCATCACTGTGGCATCATGAACAGCGAAGGTAAAGGATATTTCACTATTTTTGACAAAAATCGATTAGAATTAAAATTGATGAAAAAAATACTTTTTTTCCTGACCCTTATAAGTAGCGCGTTCATCTTAAATGCTCAGCAAGCATATATCGGTGATGCTCTTTGGAATTCCTTACACAGCAGAGTAAACGGCAATTCCACTCAACGGGTTATTGTTCTGCTTAATGATCAGGTCGACCTGAATGCATTCAACCTTAGAGTTGCACAAGAGGGCATGAACCTTCAGCAAAGGCAACAGCTACTAATCAGACAACTTAGAGCAAAAGCAAGTCAAACGCAATTGCCATTGATGAGCTTTATTAATAATTACAAGCAAAACCACAGCTTGGCAAACACAGCAATACAGCAATTCTGGCTTGTTAACTTAATTGTTGTCGATGCGAGCGATGAGCTAGTTTTCCAATTAGCCCAGCGCAGCGATGTTGCCTGGATGGATCTTGATAATGCCTATTTAACTGCTCCTACCAAACCTGTCTCATATCGTCCGCTTGATCCAAAAGAAGTAGGCTCCGCAGAAATCGGACTTGAGGTAATCAAAGCTGATAAAATGTGGAAATTGGGTTATACCGGAAAAAACAGAATCTCCTATAGTATCGACACTGGTGTATGGCCCGATCATCCTGCTTTGCGCGAACGATTCCTTGCCAACTTTTTCCCCATGTCGCAGTGCTGGTTTCCTTACGATTCGGAACTTCCTGCTGATAAAACAGGCTCACATGGTACGCACACGCTCGGCACCACACTGGGTTTGGAAACCGCCACCAACGATACCATCGGAGTTGCTTTCAATGCTTATTGGATTTGCTCGGATCCTGTTGCAACCTCTATGGCCACTGTAAAACCACTCACGGCTTTTATGTATGCATACGAATGGGCACTAAATCCTGATGGCGACACTAACACTTTTTGGGATATTCCTGATGCTATCAACAACTCCTGGGGCTATGGCGTAGCCACCGATACAACACTGTGTGATTCTTACGCAAGCCAGATGTTCACGGCCATTGCTGCAGCCGGTATTGCCAATGTATTCTCTGCAGGTAACGACGGACCCGGCGATACTACTATTGGTATACCGCATGAAATCAACACCACTGTCACCAATAGTTTTACTGTTGGTGCACTAGATGGAAACTCAGCAGGATTCCCCATTGCAAGCTTCTCAAGTCGCGGACCCAGTGTTTGCGGAGGCTCTGGATCCTTACTGATAAAACCTGAAGTTTCAGCGCCGGGTGTGGATGTACGCTCTGCAATAAACTCGAATGGATATGCAGCATTATCGGGCACTTCCATGGCCGGACCACATGTCACGGGTGCAGTATTACTTCTAAAAGAAGCCTTCCCCTATCTCAGTGGCGATGATCTTCTGTATGCTTTATATGTTACGGCAACCGACTTAGGCGCACCCGGTGAAGATAACACATATGGTATGGGACTCATCGATGTATACGCTGCCTTTCAGTATCTGTCAGGCCTGCACACACCGGTACCTCCCGACAGCAACCATTATGACGCAGTGCTTGCGCAAGTGATCAATCCGGGAAATTCTTTTCTCTGTGATTCACTGCTGACACCTGAAGTAACACTTTACAATAACGGCCAACTCGCCATTACACAAGGAACTTTTCATTATGGATTGACTGGAGGCACCATTGCAAATTACCAATGGGCAGGTAATGTTTTACCAGGACAATCTCTTAATATAATTTTACCCAGCGTCACGATTCCATTTTCAGAATTTGCAGAATTCAATGTTGGTTTCGAAAGTGATAGTTTAATGCATGAAGTTTCGCTGGTGAACAATCACAGAACTTCCCGCTTCCACAGCCGGCCACGTGAGGTTCTTCCTTTCATTGAGGATTTCGAACAGGGCATTGATTCAATTAGCTGGTTCATCAACAATCCAAATAGAAATGCCACTTGGGATACAGCCAGCACGGTTGGATCTCAGTTCAGCCAGTACTCCGCCGTCATGCGCTTTCGGGGTGACATTCCTGCCAATCAAATCGATGACCTCGTATCTCCATCATTTGATTTCAGCAGTATTGACAGTGCTTTCCTTAAGTTTGATGTAGCCTATCAAAACATACATATATTAATGGCTGACACCTTAAAAGTATTTGTCTCCACTGACTGCGGACAGAGTTTTTCCAATCTTGTATATTACAAAGGGGGAACACAATTGCAAACCTACGACACCGTAACTCAGTATTTTGTTCCATGGCGCGCTGACCAGTGGAGGACTGAAACCATAGATTTATCAGCCTTTGCAGGACATCCTGATGTAATCATCCGCTTCACTGCAGTAAACAAACGGGGAAATTATTTGTACATCGACAACATTAAAATCTTCTCGCAAGCTGAACCATCATCCATAGTTTCCGCACGGGATGAAGCATGGCAAATCTGGCCTAATCCTGCACATGAAATGCTTTACCTGCAAACAAATGCTGCAAATCAGGGGAAGCTAACATACCGCATTCAGGAAATTGGTGGTCGTATTTGCAGTCAAAATGATTTATCAATTTCTGCTGGAGAGACAGCTATCATTGACATTTCCCGACTTGCCACTGGAATTTATATTCTAAGCCTTGAAGGTGATAATACTAGCAAAAGATATCGTTTTATAAAAACCAACTAAGCCTACTTTCTATGTTTAATGAAAAAGACATCGAAGCCATCACAGCCAGAGGAATGACACTGGCCAAAGTAGAACAACAAATCAATCATTTTAAAAAAGGCTTTCCCTATATAAATTTAGTCAAAGCCGCTACTATTGGCGATGGAATCATTGCTGCTGATAAAGAAGAACTGGATACACTTCGTTCCTTATACCTTAAGGAAGCGCATCATTTGAATTGTATCAAGTTTGTCCCTGCATCAGGTGCCGCATCAAGAATGTTTAGTCATTTATTCAACTTACTTGATGAGCTCAAAAAACAGGGTATTTCTGCGGTAGATGAACTGGAACATCCCGGACATAAAATGGCGCGTGAGTTTTTTACGAATATCACTCAGTTTGCATTCTATAAGGATCTTGAAGATGAACTAATAGCGCAAGGAACGACCATCTCCAAGTGCCTCAGCGAAGGTCGCCATGAGGTTGTATTGGATGCATTATTATCAGAAAAAGGACTTGCCTATGCCAATCTCCCCAAGGGATTGCTAAGTTTTCATTCATATGAAAATCAATCAAGAAAAGCCGTTGAAGAGCATTTGGTTGAAGGTGCATTGTATTGCACCAATGATAATAAGGAAGTTTATCTTCATTTTACTTTATCACCGGAACATATAGCTCCCTTTGAGGCATTGCTTAAAAAGGTGATCCCATTATATGAAAGCAAGTATAATGTAAAATATATTATTACGCATTCAATACAGGAACCATGTACTGATATAATTGCGGTTGACATGGAAAACAAACCATTCAGGAATGCGGATGATAGCCTATTGTTCAGACCCGGCGGTCATGGTGCATTATTAAATAATCTGGCGGCATTGGATGCAGACATCATCTTTATCAAGAACATTGATAATGTTGTCCATGACTGGCTTAAAGAGCCTACCGTTGAATACAAACAGTTGCTTGGAGGTTTATTAATAAGTATCAGGGAAAAAGTATTCCACTTTTTGGAAATGCTTGACGATGCCAATGTGACGCAATCGGAATTGAACACAATCAGAGATTTTTGCGCAAAGCAGCTGATGATGAAGTTTCCTGAAGAGTATGGACAGTTTGATATCATGGAACAGATCGATTATTTGTACATTCGTCTCAACTGTCCTATTCGTGTATGCGGTATGGTAAAGAATGAGGGCGAACCCGGTGGTGGCCCATTCTGGGTAATGGACGAGGATAATGAAATCAGTCTTCAAATTGTGGAATCATCTCAGGTAAACATGCACGACGCTCAGCAAGCTGCAATATTTAAAGCTGCAACGCATTTCAATCCTGTTGATTTGGTTTGTTGCATCAAGGATTTTGAAGACGGCGCCTTCGACCTTCAGGAATTTATGGATCCGGAAACTGGTTTTATTTCAACAAAAACTAAAGATGGCCGGCATCTCAAAGCGCAGGAACTACCGGGACTTTGGAATGGATCAATGGCACATTGGCTGACAGTCTTCGTGGAAGTGCCCATCAGCACCTTTAATCCGGTGAAGACAGTGAATGATTTGTTGAGAAAAGGACATGTTGCGCAGTGATGCCAAAAAAGTGCTTATGCTTTTTTGAAGTGAGCGCCATCGCACCAGGGCATTTTTTTAGAAAGTCCGCATCGGCAAATGCTTACTACGCCTTTCTTTTTCACGATTGAGCCATCATCCATTTTTACAGAAATGGCTCCTTTCAGAACAACCGGACCATCGGGCATCAGCACAACCTGAATTTCTTCATTCTCATTTTTTTGTTGAGGAATGGACGCTTCGTCAGGAATAAAATCCTGAGTTTTCGATGACTTCTTCTCTTTGTTATTATATCTCCAGGCTAAAGCTCCTGTAGGACAATCTTCAACAGTTTTGATAATATCTTCTGTCGAAGCGCCATGAGCATCAACCCAAGGAATGGAAAGCATATTAAAAACTGCAGGGAGGTCATTGATACAAATGCCTGAATGATTACAGAGGTCGGACCGCCATTCAATCGTAATTTCGCCGTTGGTATATTCGCGATAGACTTTTCTCATCACCTAAAGTTTTCACAAATTTAAACATTTTTTGGATGATTTCTGTTTTTAGGTGAATCGTGATTTCTACCTCAATCAGTTCCGCCACGGATAATCTTTGCAACTTTGCGAGTTGTTCTGCAACTTAGCACCAGATAATAAGTTCCGCTTGCTGCCTCACTCAAATCAATTTGTTCCTGATGCACTCCACTTTCAAGATCGATGTTATTTTCGAAGATTTTTCTCAGACGTTCATCATAAACAACTAAAGCAATCCGGCCCGCCGACAGCATCTCGATTTCAACATTAAACGGTCCTGAATTAGGATTGGGAAAAATCCTGAATTTGAAACTTTCTGGCAGTCCGTTATTAGGGGAAAAAGAAGTGCTGGTATCAGTTACACCGAGCACAGCCATTTCCTGAATTATTCCAGTGTCGACAGGCTTGGGCAATGAATCTGGAACATTCAAAATACTTAGGTCCTTGATGGTATCTTGCTGTATTGGAATCTCCCTGCAGGGAGAAGGGCCACTGCGCTTCATTTGCAGAATCAATGGTTCATTGTTTACGTAATTCATATGCCAATGGCCTTCTTCGTTCGATTTGAACTTTAGATCAGCCGTTGCAATTACAAACACAGTATCTCTGAATTGACCATTGGCAGAGCCATCCACATCATTTGCGAATAGTAAATACTTCTCATCATATAAATTATGATACATATTCAGACTGAACTGTCCATTTTGAAAGCTGTTTGTTTCATCCAGCGCGTAAGAATAATTGCGATCGTTGGACGATGATTGCAGCCTTAGTTGTATACCAGGAAGAGAATCATGGCAATCCTCAGAAAGAACAGTTCCCATAATATGGAATTGATTTTCGACTACACCATATTGGGCTGTGACTGCTGATGAGAAGCCAAGAAAGACACCAATAAAGGTAAGGATGTTGCGCCAGCCAAGCAATGACAAGCGTTTCAGAAGGAATAGTGTTTTCATATTAAAAAATTTGCGGCCTTGGACGGCATTTCAGGGGCAAGGTTTAATGAGCGAAAAAAAAGAATTACCTTTGTAAAAAAAAAGCATGTGTCTAAGCATTCCTGCTGAAATATTATCCATCGATGGTGAAATGGCAAAAGTGTCGGTAAACGGAGCCATTACTGACTGCTCATTGCAGTTGCTGGAAAACCCGAAGGTTGGCGATTTTATTCTGCTTCATACCGGATTTGCTCTTGAAATTATCAGCCCAGAAGCAGCAGAAGAAACCATGCGCTACCTGCGCGAACTGGATGAATTGGGTAAAAGCTCAGAAATTGAATTGTAACACGGTGACCTTATTTACCATCTGATGAAATTTTCCACAGAGTTCCGTGATCCAGTATTGGTCGACATGCTGGTTCGAAAGATAGAGCAAGTAACGCAGCGCAATATAGTGCTGATGGAGGTTTGCGGCGGTCACACCATGGCCATCCATCGTTATGGAATTCCTTCACTCCTACCGAAAAATATAAAATTAGTTTCTGGACCTGGCTGTCCCGTTTGTGTTAGTTCCCGTGCATTTATCGATCATGCCATTGCATTAGGAAGAACCAAAGACCTTATCATCTGCACCTACGGTGACCTTATCCGCGTCCCTGGTTCAATAAGCAGCCTTGATCAGGAAAAAGCCAGTGGCGCCGATATTCGTATTGTGGGATCAACGTTGGACGCATTGCGCATTGCACGCGAACATCCTGACCGTCCTGTAGTATTTTTAGGAATTGGTTTCGAGACAACAGCACCGGGCAGTGCAGCTGCCATTGTTCAGGCCGATAAAGAAAATCTGAAAAATTTCTTTTTACTTTCATCGCATAAAATAATGCCGCCGGCCATGGAGGCACTGATAACCGATGGTGTACAAATCAACGGATATCTTTGTCCCGGCCATGTTAGCACGATTACAGGATCGTCGATTTATCAGTTCATTCCTGAAAAGTATGGACTGGCATGTGTTATTGCTGGCTTCGAGCCGATCGATATTTTGCAATCGGTACTGATGCTTGCAACTCAGATAGAGGAAGGAAAGCCCTGCGTTGAGATACAATACAATCGTGTAGTGAAGCCAGAGGGCAACGAAAAAGCGCTGGCCTTACTTGATGAAGTGTTTCAACTTGAGGCGGATTGGTGGCGTGGATTCGGCATGATACCTTCGAGTGGTATGAAGCTGCGCGATAAATATGCAGCTTATGATGCAGCGAAAGTTTTTAATGTTGATCTTCCTGAGACCCGAGATGATAAAGGCTGTATCTGTGGAGAAATTTTGAAAGGGATTAAAAAGCCTTTGGATTGCAAACTTTTCGGAAAAGTATGTACACCAACCAATCCAGTTGGAGCCTGCATGGTTTCTAACGAAGGATCATGTGCGGCACATTACCGCTATTCGGATATTGAATTGTAATCAAACCTATTATCTGTCTCTGCGTTTCAGCAATTCTATATTTTCAATGGGCACCCAATCCTCTGCTGATTGCATGGCTGCTTTATCGAGTTTGAATTCCATTATGCGGCAGACGTTTTTCACTTCAACAAGTACCATATATTTCTTTCCAAGATATTCCTGAAACTGTTCGATTTCGAGATGCAGTTCATTTTTCTTGAGCAGAAGAAGGTTCCTGCTTTCGTCGGGTGTCAGCATATCGGAGTTGCTTACGCTTTTCACCACAGCAGCGGCTCTTACCAAGCCATCGCCATTATTATTCACAAAGTACAATATTTCACCGGGCTTCACACGACCGTAGGGTGTTTTGCGTCCCATACCTGCACGCAGGATGATACATTTTTCACCATTCAGTAATTTATCCAGTTCTCCGCTTGGATGATCGACATAAACTACATGATCCATCATAATATATAATTATCGTTTATATTCGTTTTAGTTGTATTTCCCACGAAGATACTTTTTCCTCACCGTATAGGATAAAACCATCCGTGGAATAATGGTGATCATTTACCATATGCATATGATCAGTTCCTTTTATATGTGAATTCTCCGCTGTCCATTTTAAAAATATTTCACTTCCGGCAATAGAGAGTTCGCCCTGAATGAGGCCAAGATCGGGGGTTTGTGATTTGAATGTCGTATGGTGTTCGCCCTCTTTAATTGGAAATATCTCGAAAAAACTAAAGATATCTTTTCTGGGTCCATCCAGAAATTTCAGCATAACATCGTTAAGCCAAACTTTGGTTTTACGGTTAATCTTAGATATTCCTTCAACAGCAAATCGGTTTCCGTCCTTGTCGAAGTACCATCCGGAAGACTCCCAAACTGCATCTTTAAATAAATAGGTATGTTGCGGCATAGCGAATTTTAGTCAAAAACCCCTAATATTATCAAGGTGCAAAAGTACTTTCTGTCCCACAAAGCATAAAGGAAATTTTGTTGGATGACGGAAGTAAGGCATTGAATGACAGACAGCAGTAATTGAACAGCAGAATCACAACAGAAATTATTCGAACGCGCTACCCTTGGTCACTCTGTTTCTTCTTTGTATCTTTGCACTACCGGTCCCGTAGTTCAATGGATAGAATGGCAGATTCCGGTTCTGTTGGTTGGGGGTTCGAGTCCCTCCGGGATCGCTAATTAAGGCAAATGGAAAGTAGATAAAAATACTTTGGTTTGCCTTTTTTCTTTTCCTTGATAATAAAGACATCTAGCCCAAATTATTTCATTTTTTTTAAGTATCACTACAATACTATTAGTTGATTTTACAATTTGCATTGTATATTTTTTATGAGCCGAAACTCTTGTACATATGTCCAGAAAAATTCACAACAATTTCACTAATATTATGACTTCTTTGAGGTAGTTAAAAATTAATTGGACACACGATTATTACATAACTCAACTTTAAGCAAAGTTTTTTGATAACAGACCAAAATGAAAAGTTATGTGTAGGATAATAGTCAGAAAATTATGGAATGAACTGCAATCGAAAAGTGTTGTGATGCAAGTATGCCAATATAAGTTGGTGAACCAAATAAAATCATTAAAAAAATTCACCAATAAATATTGCATAACATACTATGCATTAATTTGATATATATTTATTAGAAAAAGTAAAATTGACATACAAGAAGCAATAATCGCAATTGTTGCAATTTTTCTTACTCTTCTTTCAAAATCAACCAATTGAGTATCCTTCCCGACAACACTTTCTGCTCTTGGATCAGCACTGCTATATATCCAATTAATTGGGAGTTTAAGAACTATTGGAGTTAACACCGCCCAGGCAAGATACCCACATGCGATAATAAATATTGTCCACAGATTATCAGCTTTTATTAGCGACACCAAGAAAAATGAAACCAAGGTAGTCAATATAAACATTAGAAGTGCTTTCATATATCTCAAAACCAATCTCCTAAGTGCTGTTGCATGTTTAACAAGTGATGCTTCACCTTTAGCCACTTCCTCTATTAATTTGCGATCCTTTACTCCTGCCAGACCAAATGCAGCATTAAACCTTTCTATATCCAGTGGTGATCTCCTTTCAAAAATCCCATCACAATGCACAGCAACCTCAGATTCACCATCAATTTTCGAGATAATACCTTTCTCGAACAAATTTTCGATTTTTCTATCTTCTGGAATTATCTGTTGCCTATTACTGTTAATAACTTCATCGTAGTATTTGGCTTGTTCCTCACCAAAAGGAAGCACAAAATGTATTAAATTAGAACTATATTGATTAATCAGTACTTGCCGTTTTACTTCTTTTGATTCATCAGGAGAAAAAGCAAGTCCAGATAATACAAATCGGGGGTTGAACAATGTTGAAGGAAAGCCAGGAGTATGACCAACAAAATAGAAATGGACCAAGTCTCTCAATAAGTAGAAAAGGGCATATAAAGGAATAAACAAAGAAAAAACAAATGGAATTAACAGTAAGAACTTAGACACACAAACAATAAGAGAAGTTGAGCCATCTATCGGATTCATGAATAAAGCCATCATTCCTGTTATTACCTCTTTAAAAAATACGGGAAACAGTAGCAAAAGACCTGCACCACCAATAAAAGCACTTCCAATTCTGTGCATTGTGGATAATCTCACTTCAACTCTTTGAAGAAAACTCCTCATTGCATTTCGTTCATCTTCAGAATACTCTTTCATAATAATAATATTAGTTTAAAAAATCAAGTCAATTAAATCATATAATCATTACAGCTTCGAATATATATAGAGACAGTGCTCATGTTTTGCTTTTGACGCATAGATTGTAATCATCACAAAAAAGTGTAACACCAGAAATAACATCTATCAATTAATAATACCAAAAGCAAATTTATCAATATTTCGTATAAATCTATATTTTTAATGATATAATATTATACACTCATTGATATGGTAGCTACAGCACTGAATTAATTTTCCAAAAAATTCTCGATAAAATAGAGTCATGAATTCTAGATTATACCTGAGCCTACATATTTGAAATGAGCAAAACATTAACCATTACCTATAGTTTTCATTTAAATAACATAATGAAAGGCTGGAGTAAAATTGCTCATCTCAGATTAATGGAAACCGCATAAAAGAAAATGTAGCCGGGCACCATTCCTTGGCAATTTTTAAAGAATTATATTATCAATTAAATAATATTTATATTTTTGCATTAACCTAAAAACCAATAAATATGAAAACCAAAGCCTACAATTCAATCATTTGTACAATTGCATTTTTGTTATTCTCGATAATCTTTTCACTTCACAGCATGCACTCCATGGCACAGCAAAAGGATTTAACCGAATACAAAAAGCGAATTTTTGACAAAAACATGATTTTTTACGACTTTCGATCGCATACCTTTTTTTCTGACTCAAGTTTCAAATATAAAATTAGCAAACCATTGCTTATGAAGGAAGGATCGGAAGTGAGGGTTACTGTTTCCGGCTTTAATCCACTTAGGTATTCCTTATCCTCCAAGGACACTGCGTTCGATAGATTTGAACCAAACATTGAAAACTTTAATAGCAAAATTGCCATATCATCTATATGTGATTCTGCAGGCAATACAGAAGGGATAGATAGCACTGTATTCCTGACAAAAACTAACAGATTGAATAAGGCACTAACTGCAGATGAGAAGGAAAAAGGTAAAGCAGGTTGCATTGCTAAATACTTAAAACTTTCTGAAAGAATAGATTCAATTTCAAGAGTTCTTCAGACCACAATTAATAAATATTCTCAATTTGTATATTATATTGAGAATATAAATTCTTTTTATGAATCAGTAATTAATAAACCATTGTTATCAAAAAAAGATATAGACCTTGGGATAATGGAACTTATCATCAAACCATTAAGCGAAAATATCACTGAAGATTCTCTCCTATTTAAGAAATTGTTCCCTCCAAGCTATATAGAATTAATTAATTGTGAAAAAAAACACTTTGAACAAATTTTAAATATCAAAGCAGGGATAATATTAGTTAGTGGGAGTATTTCAAAAACGAATTCAACGTGCAGCAATCCTAAGGTTTCTGAAGCTCTTCTGAAATCCTGTGCAAAACTTGCAAAAGACATCTCGCGTTTCGACTCATCGCGAAGTGCAGTCATTTTACCAAGGTTTGAGCAAACAATGGTCGCTTATAAAAAACTAACAGAATTCTCAACTTCAGATGGACAATATATCACGATGCCTATTAGTATCGATAAAGATATCCAATCAATATTCTTATATAAGTATGACAAGATTTCAAATTCAAAAGAATGTTTTGATAAGATAACGATAAAAATGACCCGGGGTTTTCGAATCGGTGTTTCCGGCGGTCTATTTGTTAGTGGATTGTATGATGGAAAATTTTCCATATTTAGCAAAGATTCATTGTACAAAACGCAATATTTAGAAGGAAATTCTTTAAAGGACACCACATTGCAAGGGAAATTTTCTGCGCTTTACCAAGAGCCCAACGTCAAAGCCAGTTTTGGCGGAATGATTTTTCTTCAAGCACATTCTCAAAATGACTATTGGCTTAACTATGGCTTTTACGTTGGAGTAGGTGCCCTATTCAATGACCAAACAAGGTGGTGCGGATCAATGGGAATTTCTGCAATTCTTGGAAGAAATCATCGTGCATTTTTAAATGTAGGCCCGATAATATCTCAAGTTGATCGTTTGGGAAAACCCTATAATACAGATCAATTTTACTTAAGACAATTTGATGCCGTACCAATAACTAAGCTCTGGAAGGCTTCTTGGATGTTCGGTTTTTCCTGGAAAATTGGTAAGTAACATTTTGATAACCAATTTGCATCGTACAAGAAACAACTGTTTTACAGATGATGTACAATAGTAAAATGAAAAAGATGTATTAAACTACAATACAGCTAAATAGCAAAATAATAAAAAGTCCCTCCGGGATCGCTAAGTAAGGCAAATAGAAGGTTGATAAAAACCTCTGTTTGCTTTTTTTTTACATTAGTCAAAGGACAATTATCATTGCATTAAAGCTATAAAGCAAAGGCACAATCAAAGTTCACTTAAGCTAGAAATCCCTCCTGTCAAATACTCGGTCAAAGCCACCAAATACTCAATAATTTCTGTTATTTTCGGAAAATTGATTAAAATTGCCGTAATACAAAAACGGGCTGTTTAATAATGTATCATAGAAGATCAATTTTTATATAATTTTTCAATATATAAATATTCACCCTCTTTACAATCAACTAATGCGTTCGTAAATAAATCTCCGACATAAACAGACTATCCAAATACCCTTACCTCATGAAGATCAACAGCTGTATTTTGGGAATCATCTTACTGATGTTACCATTCTTTTCATTTTCACAAGAAGCACCAGAAATATCCGCTAACAGAGGCTTTGAAGAAAACAAAGGACAAATATTTGACGAATCAGGAAAATTTCGTGATGATGTTTTCTTTGTTGCAAAGTTCTCTGGGGCTAATGTATTTTTCACCAACGAAGGTGTAGTGTTTTATTTTTACAAAATCCAACCTTCGAAATTTGATGAGATTCGTGCTGGAAAGGTTGCCAATCCATACACGGATAAGGAATGGGAAGACATTATGAAAAAAATGTCAGAAGGAAATTACAATGATGATCTTGTAAAAACAAAAGCTGAATTCTATCGCATCGATATCAATTTCCCCGGAGCCAGCCTGATTAAGGCTGCTGGAGAAAACGAGCAATTGGAAAAACGAAGTTTTTTCAATCCAAAACATCCTGAAGGAATACAGAATGTTCCGGTATATGATAAGATACGTTACAAAAATGTGTATCCCGGAATTGACCTTGTTTTTTATATACAATCAGGAAAGTTGAAATATGATTTCGAATTAGCGGCAAATGCAAATCCTAATCTGATCAAGATTTTATACAAAGGGCATGAGAGTATTAATATCGATGAAAAGGGCAATGCAGTAGTCAATATTTTGCCGGGAAAAATGATTGAAAAAGCTCCTGAAAGTTTTCAGGATGGTGTACGCGTAGATTCTAAATTCACAGTAGACAATGACACCATCAGATTCCAGCTTGGACAATACGATCGTTCCAAAGCGGTAACTATTGATCCGGGCTTGGTTTGGTCAACATATTTTTACGATGGTTCTGCAACAGCTGCTGCCTTCACTTATACTAATCCCAGTTGGGACTCGAATGGCAATATGTACATTGTCCTCAACACATACAACAACACAAATTTTCCGATGGTTAATCCCGGAGGTAGTGTGTATTATCAGCCAACTGCCGGTGATAATGGCTTGCAGTTAGTCATCATGAAATTCAATACAAGTAAGCAAATTGTTTGGTCGACCTATTATGCAGGCAGTCAAACTGCCAATGCAAAATTTACTAACCAATGTTTGGCTATAGACCAATCAGATAATATCTATATCATAGGAAGTGTTTTTTATGTTTACGCTTTACCAACGGCAGCGTTCCCAACATACAATCCAGGCGGGACAGCATATTACGAAACAGAACAAGGAAACAACCGTAATTTTATTTTGAAATTCTCTTCCACCGGGGTCCGGCTTTGGGCAACCATGTTCAATAAAACTTCAGGTTCCTCCAGTTCTGGATTAGAGTTATGTGGCATCACAATAGACGCCAGCAACAGACTTGTTATGACAGGAGAAACCTATACTCCTCCCTCATGGAATCCAATGCCATTGGTGAATCCGGGAGGAAGCTATTATTACCGAGGCACAGCGGTTGAAAGTAGTGTGCCTACACTTCACCGATTCAATACTTCACTGGCACTTGAGTGGAGCACATATATCACTCAGGGAACAGCTGGCAAATACAATGGTAACTATTCTTCAGTAGCAGTAGATGCAAGCAACAATGTTTTCCTGGCGAGTTCTGGAAGCGGACCCTATACAACGGTTAATCCGGGTGGCGCATATGTTGATGGCACAGCGGTTACCAATGGGAGAAAATTCTCAATCTTTAAATTTGTGTCAAGCGGCGCCCTTAATTGGTGCACATTGTATGGTGGCGATTTCAATTCAGCCGGAAGCATGCTTTGGCAGGATCCAAGAGATCTGAAAGTGGCTTCGAATGGCGATGTGGTGATTGTGGGCAGAGGAAACGCAAACAATTTTCCAACATATGCTACAGGAAGTGCTTATTTGCAAAGCACATTGTCTACCGGTAGTTCATCTGTTTGTGATGGAGTTATACTGCAATTCTCAAACACCGGTGTAAGAAAATGGGCGACCTATTATGGTGCAAATGGAACCAGCGATGGAACAGACTTCTGGGGACTTGGCATTGATGCCAGTGATAATATCACAGTGTCGGGGATTAGCAGAACGACGACATTTCCCACTCTTGTAAAAGCAGGTAGTTATAATCAAGCCACACAAACGGGCTCATATGCTGTGGTATTTGCACAGTTTGACAATGCAGGTGTAAGGCAGTGGGCATCCTATTTTGGCAATCAAACTTGGTGGTCTTCAGGTGGCTTTGGATTGAAGACTCAAGCCTGCGGGACAAAATTTGTACAATGCGGCACTGTGGATAATGCATATTCGATTACGACTGTCAATCCCGGAGGAGGCGCCTACTTCCAATCATCAAAGGAAGGAGCCACAGGATCAACAGATTTTATGTGTGAATTATTTGATGAAGCGGCAGGAGCAAATTCAACCGCCGCAAGCAGCATCACGGGAACGACAACCATTTGTGCAAGTGCAAGTACCACCCTTTCTGTAAGTGGCGGAACTCTTGGAGCAGGTGGAGCCTGGCACTGGTACACAGGCAGCTGTGGCGGAACTCCTGCAGGTACTGGCGCTTCAATAACAGTCTCTCCTGGTGTGAACACGACTTATTATGTTCGCGCTGAAGGAACATGTAACACTACCGGATGCGTAAGTGTTCCTGTGAACATCACCCCTAATGCCAGCATTGCATCTGTAACGGGTACAAGTCCTATTTGTATAGGAGCAACTGCTAACTATGCGGCCAATTCGGTTGTGCTTGGTGGTGGTTCAGGTGCCTGGAGCAGTAGTAATAATTCAATAGCATCAGTAAATGGATCCGGCGTTGTGACTGGTAATACAGCTGGCGGTTGTAATATCATATACACCATTTCCGGAGGATGTGGTGGAACTGTCTCACAACAGCAAGCAATAACAATAACTCCTAATGCAAGCATTGCATCAGTTAGTGGAACCAGTCCCATTTGTATTGGAGCAACGGCAAACTATGCAGCAAATTCTGCGGTTCTTGGCGGTGGTAGCGGTGTATGGAGCAGCAGCAATAATTCGATTGCCTCTGTGAATGGATCAGGCGTAGTGACTGGAAATGCAGCAGGTGGCTGTAATATCATTTATACAATCTCAGGTGGGTGCGGTGGAACAGTCTCGCAACAGCAGGCTATCACTGTAAACCCCAATGCAAGTATTGCATCAGTGAGCGGAACAAGCCCAATCTGTATTGGAGCAACGGCAAACTATGCAGCAAATTCTGCGGTTCTTGGCGGTGGTAGCGGTGCATGGAGCAGTAGCAATAATGCCATCGCATCTGTAAATGGCTCAGGTGTAGTGATAGGAAATGCAGCAGGTGGATGTAATATCATCTACACTATTTCCGGTGGGTGCGGGGGAACAGTCTCGCAACAGCAAGCGATAACTATTACGCCCAATGCAAGTATTGCATCAGTTAGCGGAACCAGCCCAATCTGTATTGGAGCCACTGCAAACTATGCTGCGAATTCTGCTGTTCTGGGCGGTGGTAGCGGAGTATGGAGCAGTAGTAATAATGCTATTGCCTCTGTGAATGGATCAGGCGTGGTAACTGGAAATGCCGCAGGTGGTTGTAATATCATCTACACCATTTCCGGTGGTTGTGGTGGAACAGTTTCGCAACAACAGGGAATAACGGTCACACCCAATGCAAGTATTGCATCAGTGACCGGAACTAGCCCAATCTGTATTGGTGCAACGGCAAACTATGCTGCGAATTCCGCTGTACTTGGTGGCGGGTCCGGAGTATGGAGTAGTAGCAATAATTCTATCGCCACGGTGAATGGGTCTGGTGTAGTTACTGGTAATTCAGCAGGTGGTTGTAATATCATTTACACAATCTCTGGCGGCTGCGGCGGAACCGTATCACAACAACAAGCCATCACTATTAACCCTAACGCAAGTATTACTTCCGTTACCGGAACAAGTCCAATTTGTCCGGGAGCAACCACAAACTACAGCGCCAACGGTATTGTACTGGGAGGTTCTGGTGGATCAGGAGCTTGGAGTAGTAGTAATAATACAATAGCTTCAGTAAACGGATCAGGAGTAGTAACAGGCAATTCAGCAGGTAATTGCAATATCATTTATACCATCACCGGTGGATGCGGTGGTACTGTTTCTCAGCAACAATCCATTACTGTTAGTCCTGCAACTCCCGCAGTACCGGGTGCTATTACAGGAAGTGTTACCGTATGCCCGGGCGCATCAGGATTAATATACAGTATAGCAGGTGTTACTGATGCCACTACATACAATTGGTTAGTTCCTGCTGGCTGGAGCATCAATGCTGGCGCAGGAAGCACCACTATTTCGGTCACAGCAGGCAGTGCGGGACAAGATGGTGTTATCACCGTTAGTGCAGGAAACTCTTGCGGCACTAGTACTACAAACAGCCTTAGTGTAAGTGTAATACCAACTGTTGCTGCCAGTGTAAGCATCAGTGAATCCGCAAATCCGGTCTGCGCGGGCACTCCAGTGACATTTACTGCTTCAGCTGTTAACGGTGGTGGAACACCAAGCTACCTCTGGTATCTTAATGGCAGTTCAACCGGTGTAACCGGCGATACCTATAGCAGCAGCTCACTTACTAACAGCAGTCAGGTATATTGTGTTATGACCTCTTCTGCAGCTTGTGCAACGGGAAGTCCGTCAACTTCAAATACAGTAATCATGACCATCAATGCACTATCGGTGGCTCCTACTTCTGTGAACACAACAGTAAATCCGGTATGTCCGGGAGGTCCCTCTCTTCTTACAGTTCAAGGTGGAAGCCTTGGTGCTGGAGCAAGCTGGATGTGGTATTCAGGGTCTTGCTCAGGCAGCTACGTAGGAACGGGAGCAAGTGTTACTGTATCGCCCTCAGCTAATACTGATTATTTTGTTTTAGCTCAAGGAAGCTGTAATACCAGTTTGTGTGCTTCGGTCACACTTAATGTTACTCCCGTATCGGCCGTTGCAAGCGGAGACCAGACTATGTGTACTGGTGACTCTGTACTAATTTCTGTAAGTGGAATTGGTGGTTACAGCTGGACACCGGGCGGACAAACGGCTTCATCATTTTATGTTAAACCCATTGGCACCACCACCTACACTGTAACCGCACTCAATGGAAGCTGTACTGCTTCAGATGCTGTAACAGTAAATGTGACCAGTGCAGCGGATGCCAGCATTATCTCTGCCGGACCCTATTGTACAGGTCAAACGCCATTTACACTGTCATCGGTTGATCCTGGTGGAACATGGTCAGGTGCTGGTATTACGAATACAAGCACAGGTTTATTCAATCCTGCAACTGCAGGAGCAGGCAGCCATGATATCATTTACACTATCGGCGGATCCTGTGGAGATGCAGATACAGTTACGCTGGTTGTTGGCACCACCGTGGATGCCACTATCAGTGCCGCCGGACCCTATTGCGCAGATGCAGCGGCAGTCACTTTGAATGCTGCAACAGCAGGCGGTACATGGTCAGGTGCTGGCATTACAAATACAAGCACTGGCTTGTTCAATCCTGCCGTTTCGGGCTCAGGATCATTCGATATTATTTATTCTATTGCTGCGACCTGTGGTGATGCTGATACTCTTACCATTGTTGTAAATCCCGCACCAAATGCGACTATTACAGCAGCAGGTCCATTCTGTCTTGATGCTTCAGCACTCAATCTAACCGCAGCAGATCCCGGCGGTAGCTGGAGTGGAACAGGTATCACCAACAGTAGCCTTGGTACCTTTAATCCTGCTACTGCAGGCGTTGGCACACATCAAATTACGTACATCGTTCCCGGCAGTTGTGCTGACACCGGAAGTATCAATATTACAGTCAATGCAGTAATGAATGCCACCATCAATCCTGCAGGTCCGTTCTGCAGTAACAATCCAGCAGTGAACCTCACCGCTGTGAACACAGGCGGAACCTGGGCTGGAGCAGGAATCACAAATACCTCTACAGGACTCTTCAATCCTGCAATTTCCGGATCAGGATCCTTTGATGTTATCTACACTATCCCGGGAAGTTGTGGTGATGCAGACACCATAACAATAGTCGTAAACCCTGCGCATAACGCATCTATCAACCCTTCCGGACCATACTGTGAAACTGACAGTCCTGTATTCCTTTCCTCTTTCGAGAATGGTGGAGTATGGATTGGTGATGGAATTACCAATGCCACAACAGGCAGCTTTGATCCAACAACAGCGGGGCCGGGCAATCACGAGATTGTTTATACGATTTCGGGTAGCTGCGGCGATTCTGATACTATAACGATTGTTGTAAATGCGCTGGCCAATACGCAAATTTTAAGCGATGGTCCGTATTGCGATAATGTTGGAGTGTTTAACTTAAGTGCTGCCACTGCAGGTGGAATCTGGTCAGGTGCAGGCATCACAAATACTTCTACAGGAAGCTTCAATCCAGTATTTGCAGGGGTTGGAACACATACAATCATTTATCTCATCACAGGAAGCTGCGGTAATTCTGACACTGTATCTCTTACGGTACTTCCCTCTCCCACTGCATATGCAACTGGCACCGACGAAAGCTGCATTGGTAAGGGCGACGGTACAGCCACAGCATCAGGTGTTGGTGGAACAGCCCCATACACCTATCTTTGGGACAATACTGCAATTACACCATCTATTGCAGGTCTGGAACCGGGGCAATATACAGTAGTTGTTCGCGATGCCAACGGTTGTTTTGCACCGGATTCAGTAACAATATTTGGTGCTACAGTAGCCTGCGAAACCATCATCCCAATATTCTACATTCCCAATATTTTCACACCGAATGGTGATGGAAATAATGATGTGCTTTACGCCCGTGGTCGTGGCATTGACAATTTCACGCTCATGATTTATGACCGCTGGGGTGAAAAGGTTTTTGAAACCAGCGATTTGAATAATGGCTGGGACGGTACATTCCGGAATAAAATAATGGATGCCGGAGTTTTTGTTTACTCAGTACATGTAGAATTTTCGGACGGTACAGTTAAAAACGATAAAGGAAATATAACGATGACGAGGTAATCATCAGGATGAAAAATATTACGGGGTGAGGAAGGTTCGAATAGCACTAATCTCACCCCGTTTTATCTGAACGAACTATTAGCATACTAATCACTATAAAATTCATACTTAAGCATAAACCATTTATATTTCTAATCTTTTCAAGTATTGGATTCATCTCATGAAAGGTAGGTAAAAAAGGAATCAGAAGGACTTAGTAATCCGGATGATACATTTTGAATTACAATATATTTATCTAAATATTGCTCCGAAGAAGATTTATTTTTATCTGAATAGACACTAAGAACTTTGTATAACACACAACCAATATGAGAATTGTAAAAGCTATCCTTCCCCTCATTGCTGCGCTTGGCTTTTGTTTCAGTCAAAATACCACCAGTGCACAATCTATTCAATCGCAAAAAACATCGAATACAACTATTTCTGCAGGTTTTATTCAAGAGAAAGGACAATTCAAAACCTTTGAAGACTTAAAGTTTCATTGGTTTGGAAAAAATGTTTTTGTGTATATGTTGAGCGATCGCTTAGTCTTCATCACAAAAGAAGTAACATATAAAGACAACGAAAAATCGCAGGCAGCCAAAGAAAAGGGAGACGATAATCTAGCGAAGAAATTATCTGCAATCACGACAGCGCATCGCTTCGACCTTCTTTTTGTGAATAGCAACAAGGATGTGACAATCAATGGAGAATCCCAGCAAAATGTACAGCGTGATTATTATCTCGGTCATTGTCCTGATGGAATTCTGAATGTCCCCACATTTGATAAAGTTCGTTACAGCAATCTGTATCCGAATATTGACATGATATTTTATACAGATGGGAATGGAATAAAATATGAATTTGAAGTAAAGAGAGGTGGCGATCCATCAGCAATTAAATTGCAATGGGCTGGCGTTGAGAATTTAAACATTGCTAAAAATAACGACTTACAATTCAGCAATGGCAGCTTTGATTTCACAGATAAAGCGCCCATTTCCAAGTGTGGTGAAAAGCAAATTTCAACTCGCTATAATCTTAATGAAAACAACATTGGATTTACTGTCTCCGATTATAATCATAACGAAACATTGATTATTGACCCTGCTCTAACATGGGCAAGTTCGCTTCAATATAATGGTTATGGAAGTTGGGGATCACTTGTCACAAATTCTACCGGACAATTCTATATTGTCGATTGGGAATGGGATCCGGGTGCTGCAGATGTAGTAAGCTATTTATCAAGTGCAGGCAGTTCCAACACCTACAGTACTGATGTAGGTAATACGGATATTATAATTTCGAAATTTAGTAAAGGTGGCAGCTTGCTTTGGGCATGCCGCTACGGTGGTGCCGGGGATGATGATGTGAATGGAGGTGTTGCATTAGACGATAATGACAATCTATTTGTAGCCGGCACATCCGGGAAGGAATTCTCGTCTCCATCCGGTGACTTTCCCATTGTAAATTGGCCAGGAGCATTTAATCAGGCATGGGACGGAAGTTTGAGTACCGGCATGCGTGGATATTTAATAAAATTTTTAGCAAATAATACTCGCCAATGGTCCACATACCTTGATAAAGGGGCCAATCTGGAAGTATTCGATATTTCCTGTGGTCAAAACAATAGCATATATATGACTGGAACTTCTGGTGGCAGTCCAACCTATTCAACCGGTATTCCTTCAGGAACGGGTTATTTGGGAGCGCTGAATGGAAATAACACCTCACATAGCTTTATTCTTGAATTCAACAGTAGTGGAGCATTGTATTGGGCCACCTGGCTTCCGGGTGTTACTGCTTCAACAGGAACAGGGCGCAGTTCAGAAATCGCAGTAAATAAAACAAGCGGATATTTCTATGTGGTTGGTGATGACATGTGGAGTTTCAGTACACGCTTCTCCACTGCACTAATAACGGCGACCTATACCAATATGGGACAAAGTGATTTGTTTTTTATGCAATTCAATTCAAGCAATCAACCTGTTCCTGCCTACGGAAAATATATTGGTGGCGCGGGTTTCGACAAAATCAATATTGGCGCAGCGAATGGAGATATAGAAGTCGATGCTAGTGACAATTTGTATGCATGCGGACACACTTATAGCGCTAATTTCCCCTTGGTTAATCCGGGAACCTGTGCTTATTATGATGGCACCATCAAGGATGGAACTGGAATAGTTTCAAATGTTGCTCCCAACCAGGATGGATATCTTGTAAAACTAAATTCATCTGGAACCTTGGTATTATCGACATTTTTCGGAGGAACGAATTATACCAGCATGAAAAGAATAAAAAAAGACACCCACGGAAATCTTTGGATTTGTGGTGAACAATCTGCTGCTGGTTTGGCGACTGTTACACATGCTGATTACTTCAATCAAACCATTACTGGCACAAATACTAATATAATGTTTGCACAATTGGGATCAAATGATAACCTTGAATGGCTGAGTTACTATGGATTTTCAGGATATTCCGGATATAATGGATTCGATCAATGGGAGCCCACATCTGATAGTTCATATTTATTTCTCTCAGGAAATTTTAATGTGGTATCAAATACTGGCGGAGGATATCAATATGTGAGCGCTTCTTCATGCAGCGGAGCAGCAGAATTCAGAAATTATTTAAGTTCCAATGCTCCCTTTACTATCTCAGGTGCATCCTCGATTTGTGCAGGAAACACAACAACCTGGTCCAGCACATCACCGGGTGGAAGTTGGTCCAGTTCACAACCTTCGGTTGCAACCATTAATTCTTCATCAGGTTTGATTAACGGTGTTTCCGGAGGAACAACGATAATCACATACTCACTCACCATTAGTTCATGTGTATATTCAGTTAGCGATACTCTCATTGTTACGATGTCATCAAGTGTCGCCTCCGTTACTGGTACAAGTCCTTTATGTGTTGGTGGAACAAGCACCTATACCGCAAATTCTGTAGTTCTTGGTTCAGGCACAGGGACATGGAGTAGTAGTAATAATTCCGTCGCCTCGGTAGACGCAGCAGGTTTGGTAACAGCAAACGGACCGGGCAGTTGCAATATCATTTATACCATTACTGGAGGCTGCAATGGCACCGTATCAAGTCAGCAATCTATAACTGTGAATTCCGTATCTACTGCCCCGACAGCAATTTCTGCCACAGCAAACCCCATTTGTAGCGGAGATCCTACTACCCTTTCTGTAGTTGGCGGTTCGCTAGGTACTGGTGCAAGCTGGCAGTGGTTCAGCGGTGCATGTAGCGGGACTGCCGCGGGTTCCGGAACAAGCATATCGGTAAGTCCGGGAGCAAATACAACCTATTATGTGTTGGCACAGGGCAGTTGCAACACCACTGTTTGTGCGTCATTGCTGGTTACCGTCAATTCCAATGCTGATGCTACCATTCTTTCCACTTCTGATGTGTGTGTTAGCGATGCTGCCTTTACACTTTCCGCCACCGATGCGGGTGGCAGCTGGAGCGGCACAGGTATCACCAACGCCTCCACAGGACTCTTCAATCCTGCAACTGCAGGAGTAGGTAGTCATCAGATTATTTACACTATCAGCGGAAGCTGCGGAGATGCGGACACTATTATGTTGAATGTTGTTGCGCTTATCAATGCCGACATCACTCCTGACGGACCATTCTGCGTAAGCGAAGCAGCCACAACACTCACGGCCGCGAACCCTGGTGGAAGCTGGTCGGGAACAGGAATTACCAATGCTGCAACAGGTCTGTTTGACCCGGCTACCGCAGGACTTGGTGATCATGAAATCATATATACCATCAGCGGAAGCTGTGGTAATGCAGATACTATTACAATCAGTGTGGTAAGTTCGCTGGATGCCAGTATCAGTGCGGCTGGCCCCTATTGCATCAATGCAGGTTCAGCCACGCTCAATGCAGCAAATGCAGGCGGGACCTGGTCGGGAACAGGCATCCTCAATGCAAGCACAGGACTCTTTGATCCAGCAACAGCGGGAGTAGGGCCACACGAGATTATTTACACCATCTCCGGAGCCTGCGGTGATGCTGATACAGCAACGATTCTGGTTAATCCAAAACCTTCTTCAACTACTAGTGCAGCGGCTGAGAGTTGTCAGGGAGCATTCGACGGAACAGCATCCGCCATCCCTACCGGTGGTACATCACCTTACACATATTTATGGAGCAATGGTGCAAGCACTTCTTCCATACTTGCCCTCGCGCCTGACCTTTACACTGTAGTGATTACCGATGCCAACAACTGCTTCACCACCGATTCTGCAGTCGTGCTCGCATCATCAATCGCCTGTGAGACGGTAGTTCCAGTGGTTTACGTTCCAAACATTTTTACCCCTAATGGTGATGGCGTGAACGATGTCCTTTATGTACGCGGACAAGGTATACTGGCATTTACGCTGCGGATTTATGACCGCTGGGGCGAAAAGGTTTTTGAAACCAGCGATCTGAACATCGGATGGGACGGGACATTCAGAAACAAAAAAATGGACAACGCCGTTTTTGTCTATTATCTGCACGTTGAGTTCACAGATGCTACAGTAAAAGATGATAAGGGAAGTATTACGATGACGAGGTAATTGTCGTGATGTAAAAATAGTACGGGGTGAAGAAGGTGCAATTTGCATTAGCTTCACCCCGTGTTAATTATATTATTTAAAATTTTAGACTTTCATGATAACCTTCAGCATTCCTTTTCTAATAGAATATGTACAAATTGTAATTTTTACAATTATTATAGAATTTTATCTATATGCCAAAGTGTACCAAACCTATCCCTAAAACCAACGATACCTATTGAGATAGAATAATAAATTTTCACATGCCCTATGTTGTCATAGTGTTCCATTTCGTATACCTTATCGAACGAATGACCATTTAGTTCAATGGAATTGTAATAGCCATTTAATTGATAGCTGCCTTGCACGTATAAAGATTGTGCAGAATGCAGTAATGAGACTATAGTATCTTTCTCATTCATGTAGTTATAAAAGGAGAACCAACCAGAGAATTCAAGATAGGCCTGATCATATGTCAGTTCTATATATATATCTTTATACTTCTCATCTTCTCCAAATGGATGATAATACTTTATATAAATTACTATAGAGGTATCCTGACTGTTACTTGTCCATAGACCCCATGAGATATATTCGGCACTCCGTGTATCACCTAGACATCCTTCAATATCTTCACCGGGATACGCAGGCAATGTTTCAGATACATTCCCCGTAAAATGCTTCGGGTTGTGAGAGAAAAAGCATATAGAGTCATTGATAGAATCTTTGAAAATGTACTTATGTCCTCCAGTATAAGGCACTACCGCAATCTCCGAAGGTGAAAACTTTATATCCGTGAGTACATCTCCAGTGCAATCCTTTTTACATCTTGGATTTGCAAGGAAGACAATTGTGAGTATGGTTAAAAAAAGTATTTTTTTTCCATAATATAATGCTTTATTATTTATCATCATTGTATTTCAAGAACAGTAAGTTTATAATATTATTTTCAATTGCTTATGTTAAATTCACAATAAATATATATGCATAGGAAGTACTCAGAAAAACCGGTAAGACTAATTAACGAGGAAAAAAATAATTACTTAAAAATATTTGACAATAAATAAATCGCAAATTATTCAGAATTAACTTTGCTTCATTCGAATAGCACTTTTTCAAATTTGTAAATCTTCTCACGTTACGTTTATGTTTTCAGCAAATATAATATTAAAATATTATCAATAAAACATTTGCTCATATTTGTTCAATAGAACAATTCCTTACAACAGCTTTTTAGCCATGGTTAATGAATCTAATCTGCTAAGAAAGAAATAATCTTATACATATTAATTATAAGAAATACGGAATTTACGAATTGATTCTTGGATGAAAGTTGCCTATTAATACGCCATGTTTATAGCTTTTGTGATTTGTGCTGTACATCTCGTATCTGAATTGAGATTCTAGAAAGATTTACTTATTAAAAAAAAAGATCTTCCCTCGTCAAATACAGATATTGTTTTACTTAAGGTTCATCCTTAATTATCAAATGTAGATTGAGCAGTTTTTTTGAGTCATTTTTCTAAAACGATTGGATTTTTTTGCAATTAAAGGAAATAAACATTAATATTGCCTAGCAAATCTATATTCCCCAACACTACTCCAATGAAAAAAAAACTGCCCCTACTCATGCTTGCACTTTTGGTATGTGCAACTACCTTAGCTACCTCAACATTTGCCAGCCCGAACATTCCTTTGTATGCTCAATCACAGTCGGTGAAACCTTGTGTGTTTATTCAAAACAAGGGACAAATTGCCGATTTTAGTGGGAAAGCACGGAATGAATTTCTTTTCTATTTCAAGACAGAAAAGCTTGATGTATATTTCAGAAAAGAAGGAATCACCTACATCTTCAGGAAAGGCTCTGAAATTCCCAGAAACAATAAGCTTACCCGCGAGGAGCAAGATAAGGCAATGAAGGACTTTCTAAACGAAAAGACTTTATATTATCGACTGGATGTTGATTTTATCGGAATGAATTCAAATTCCACTGTTATTGGAGAAGGCACCGAAGATTTTCATTACAACTTTTATTTACCGCAATGTCCGGAAGGTGCGATGAATGTGCCAGCATTTGAAAAAATCACATATAAAAATGTGTACAATGGAATAGATTTCACTTTTTATTTGTCAAATGGAAAATTCAAATATGATGTGGTACTCCAGCCCGGTGCGAAGCTTAATGATGTTGCCCTTCATTTCAATGGAGCCAGAAATTTGCAACTTAAAAATAACGCTATTGTATTAAACGCTCCTGTTGGCTTGATTGAAGAATCATTACCTAAAAGCTATATAATGGATGCTTCAGGTAAAGAACAGCAAACCATCGTCAACTATCAGTTAAACGGCGATGAAGTCCGCTTTCAATCGGAGTATCGCACCGAGAATTTATTGGTGATTGATCCTCAGATATCATGGACGACTTATTACGACGATTGTTTTTGGAATGGACTAGGAAGTTCTATCGATGTAAAAGGAACTCAATGCGTGATTTCATCCTATGGTTTCAATAGTAATTTTCCGACATTGGATCCTGGTGCCAGTGCCTATTTTCAGAACACTAATGCAGGTAGTGGTGATTTCCGTATTCTCAAATTTGATACAGACGGCGTAAGAATTTGGGCCACCTATTATGGTGGAACTGGCTATGATAATATTTCTCACATCAAGATTGATTATTCGGGAAATATCATTCTAGCCGGTCACACCGAAAGCACGAATATCCCCTGTCAGTCTGTTGCCGGGGGTTATAACGATGCTACTTATGATGCAGGAACTACGAATGGTGGCACTTTCATAGTGAAATTTAATTCCGCAGGCGTGCGTCAGTGGGCTACTCACTACGATTATGTTTCCTATCCTTTTGTAGAGGTAGATCAGAATGATAATGTCTATGTTGTAGGACGCTCTACCAGCAATGATCCTCCGGTTCTTGCTTTGGCCGGGGCATACAATCAGGCTTTGATTTCGCATGATGGTGGTGGCACGAATCATTCAACAGACATTTTCATCGTCAAATTCAATTCTTCCTGTGCGCGGCTGTGGGCAACAAATCTAGGAGGAACGACCGATGAATTTCCTCAGGATCTGAAGTGCGGTGCTGATAACTATTTGAATATTTTAGGAATCAGCGACTGTTACTCTGGCACAGGGCTCATCACTCAGAATCCCGGTGGCAGCGCATATTACGATAACACCACCGGTCCTTCATCGACGAATCGTGATGATGGATTGATATACAGATTTAATACTTCCGGTTTAATGGTATGGGGAACTGCTTTTGGTGGCACAGCCAATGAGAATTTTCAGCAAGGACGCATCACTACTGATAATTCAAACAATATTTTCATTTATGGTGAAACGCAAAACACTACGATTCCCCTTACGAATCCCAGTGGTGGCGCATATTACGACAATACGTTTACAAGCGGCGGTTCAGGATTCAATCCATTCATCGCACGATTTACCTCAGCAGGTGTTTTGAATTGGTGCACCTTTTTTGGCAGTTACGGATTAGGTTTTGGAATGAACTTCAGCAATTATATCGGCGTTAACAACAGCAATAATTTAATATTAGTTACTACTGATGGTGGTGGTGTCGGAGGAACGTTCCCATTAGTTCCCAGAGCTGGAGATTATAATGCAACTCAAACTGTTTACATGGGAATCTATATTGCTGAATTTGCCAGCGATTTAAGCGTAGCTTATTCCACCTATTACGAAGGAACTACCGACCGCCATACTCTTGGTGATGCTGCGCTTTCTTCGAATAGCTGCGGTTACGAATTGTACATGACCAGTAATTGGGAAAAATACAATGCATCTGCAATTGACCCTCAATGGGTTAAACCTCTTCCAAGTTCATTTCAAAATACAACCTTTGACGCAGTGCATGGATCTGGGCTGGTATCCCGCTTTTCGAACATACCTTCGGTTGCACCAACCAGCATTACAGCAAGTCCACCTTCCATTTGTGCAGGAAACTCAACAACACTAACTGTCAATGGCGGTTCTCTAGGTACTGGTGCAAGTTGGCAGTGGTATGCCGGTGGTTGTGGCTCAGGCTCAGCTGTAGGAAGCGGCACTTCAATTACAGTAAGTCCGGGCGCTGATATTACCTATTATGTAAGAGCAGAAGGAATTTGCAACAATACTAGCTGTGCTAGCGTGACAGTCACTGTGAGTGGAACATCCACCGCAGCATCCTCGATTTCTCCAACAGCAAATCCGGTTTGCCCCGGTAACCCAACAACCCTTTCCATAAATGGAGGTACCCTGGGTTCTGGCGCAAGCTGGCAATGGTACACAGGAAGTTGTGGAGGCACGGCTGCAGGAAGTGGAAACTCAATCACAGTATCACCAGGAGCTGCGACAACATATTTTGTCAGGGCTGAAGGCAGTTGTGATACGAGCAACTGCGTCTCTTTACTCGTTAATGTTAGTTCGCTTAGCACTGCTCCCACTTCAATCGGAGCCACAGCAAACCCCATTTGTAGCGGAGATCCTACTACCCTTTCTGTAGTTGGCGGTTCGCTAGGTACTGGTGCAAGCTGGCAGTGGTTCAGCGGTGCATGTAGCGGGACTGCTGCGGGTTCCGGAACAAGCATATCGGTAAGTCCGGGAGCAAATACAACCTATTATGTGTTGGCACAGGGCAGTTGCAACACCACTGTTTGTGCGTCATTGCTGGTTACCGTTACTTCCAATGCTGATGCTACTATTCTTTCCACTTCTGATGTGTGTATTGGCGATGCTGCCTTTACACTTTCCGCCACCGATGCGGGTGGCAGCTGGAGTGGCACAGGTATCACCAACGCCTCCACAGGCCTCTTCAATCCTGCAACTGCAGGAGTTGGAAGTCATCAGATTATTTACACTATCAGCGGAAGCTGCGGAGATGCGGATACTATTATGTTGAATGTTGTTGCGCTTATCAATGCCAGCATCACTCCCGACGGACCATTCTGCGTAAGCGAAGCAGCCACAACACTCACCGCTGCAAACCCTGGTGGAAGCTGGTCTGGAACAGGAATTACCAATGCTGCAACGGGCTTGTTTGATCCGGCTACCGCAGGACTTGGTGATCATGAAATCATATATACCATCAGCGGAAGCTGTGGTAATGCAGATACTATTACAATCAGTGTGGTAAGTTCGCTGGATGCCAGCATCAGTGCGGCTGGCCCCTATTGCATCAATGCAGGTTCTGCCACGCTTAATGCAGCAAATGCAGGCGGGACATGGTCGGGAACAGGCATCCTCAATGCAACCACAGGACTCTTTGATCCTGCAACAGCGGGAGTAGGTCCACACGAGATTATTTACACCATCTCCGGAGCCTGCGGTAATGCTGATACAGCAACTATTCTGGTTAACCCAAAACCTTCATCCACTACTAGTGTAGCGGCTGAGAGTTGTCAGGGAGCATTCGACGGAACTGCATCCGCCATCCCTACCGGTGGTACGTCGCCTTACAGCTATTTATGGAGCAATGGTGCAAACACTTCTTCTATACTTGCCCTCGCGCCTGACCTATATACAGTAGTGATTACTGATGCCAACAACTGCTTCACCACCGATTCTGCAGTCGTGCTTGCATCATCAATCGCTTGTGAGACGGTAGTTCCAGTGGTTTACGTTCCAAACATTTTTACCCCTAATAGTGATGGCGTGAACGATGTCCTTTATGTACGCGGACAAGGGATACTGGCATTTACGCTGCGGATTTATGACCGCTGGGGTGAAAAGGTTTTTGAAACCAGCGATCTGAACATCGGATGGGACGGGACATTCAGAAACAAAAAAATGGACAACGCCGTTTTTGTTTATTATCTGCATGTTGAGTTCTCAGATGCTACAGTAAAAGATGACAAGGGAAGTATTACGATGACGAGGTAATGTTGATAAAAACATGAATTAATAATCCTTCACTTTCATTATCTTTGACCAAAGGAAAGATGGGTGGCTGAAGACCGTAGAATATTCTCATTACTCGAAGTAACGCAAAGCATACAACGCACCATTGCGCAGCGGTACAATACTTCGTTTTGGGTAAAAGCGGAAATGAATAAGCTCAATTATTATCCGCATTCAGGGCATTGTTATCCTGAGTTGGTTGAAAAGCAGGATGGGAAAATTGTTGCGCAAATCAGGGCAAATCTTTGGAAGGGTGACTTTGAACGCATCAACACTATTTTTCTTCATTTATTAAAAGAGCCGTTGCGTGATGGGATACATATCATGTTCAGCGCAAAAATCCAATACGACCCTGTTTACGGGCTTTCGCTGCGCATAATGGATATTGATCCGAGTTTTTCGCTTGGTGAATTGGAGAGAGAAAAGCTTGAAACTATTGAAAAATTAAAGAAAGAAGGCGTATTTGATCAAAACAGCAGTGTATATTTCCCGCTTCTGCCTAAGCGTATAGCCATTATCTCAGTTGAAACCAGTAAAGGATATGCTGATTTTAATAAAGTGATTGCGAATAATCCATGGGGATATCGTTACTTCCAGATGTTGTTTCCCGCACTGCTGCAGGGAGACAAAGCAGCAGAAACAATACTCGCTCAACTAAAACTGATTAAAAAAGTAATCAGCCATTTTGATGTAGTGGCCATTATTCGTGGCGGAGGTGGAGATGTTGGATTGAGTTGTTATAATCATTACGGTCTCGCGAAAGCGATTGCCACCTTCCCTATCCCAGTATTAACGGGCATTGGGCACTCAACGAATGAAACCGTTGCTGAGTTGGTCGCTTACAAGAATGCGATCACGCCTACAGAACTAGCAGATTTTCTTATTCAACGTTTTCATAATTTTTCGGTACCTGTTAATACAGCTGCTGAAATCATCGCCGATACTTCCCGTCAGATAATTAATGAAACTAAAGTTGAATTCGGTCACTATACGCGACGCTTTCAATCGCATGTAAAACATGCCCTAAGCTTTAACCGTCAAGCAATGATGAACCAAGGCTTGTTGCTAAAAAATGCCGTGCAATCGTATCTTCATACAGAAAAAAATCAGCTACAAATTCTTCGTCACGAAATGACCGGGACATCGGCAAATCAGCTAATTCGGGCCAACGGACAGCTTCCGGTGTTGAGAAACCGCTTGCAGCAATCGGTACAACAATTCACTAAGCATGAGCATATGAATGTTGAGATGCTTGAAAAAAGCATCACATTACTTGACCCTGTTAATGTGCTTAAAAGAGGATATAGTATTACCTTTATGGGGGGCAAATTGATACAGAGTATTCGTCAGTTGAGCAAGGATGATCTCATCGAAACAAAGCTCAGCGATGGAAGCGTAATAAGTAAAGTTCAAAAATAAATTCTATGGCAGAAAAAGTTTTATATACTGAAGCATTCGAAGAACTGCAACAAATCGTTGCCGAAATTGAGAATGGTGAAATTACAGTGGATCAGCTGTCTGAAAAAGTTAAGCGAGCCGCACAACTCATAAGCATTTGCAAAAAGAAACTTAGTGCTACTGAGGAAGACGTCAACAAAATCCTCAAGGAACTTGAGGGGACAATCCCTGCCGAAGAGGAATAACAAGTACTAGCGAAATATCAACCTAAGAACTCAAATCAATATCAAATAATGAAAAAGCTATTTATCCTTCTTTTCTTGTCGGGTCTGGTGACCACATTAAACGCTCAGGTAGATTGCCCTTTCCGTTACGGAGAATTTTCGAGCGAAAGCGAAGTATATCTTTTTGGTGATAAAGTAAATGTTCGTGCTGAACCAAATACCACCTCTGCCATTGTTTCCAATAAGCCTATTGGATCGGAGGTGCAGGTTCTAAGCAAATCCGACAAAACCTTTACCATGGGTGGTTACACCACAAATTGGTATTTGGTAACATTTGTTGAAAACGGAAAAACGCTCAATGGTTTTGTCTGGGGAGGATTGATTTCTCTTGTGACCACAGACATTCCACGTACTGAGGATAGTTACGATCAATTGGTGTATGGAATCACCGGATGGTCTAACGAGAAAGAATTTACTTCTACTGTTAGAATAGTTCGTGATGGCAAGGTTCTCACAAGCATTGACTTTGAGCCCATATCATCAGGATTTTTTGATGCAGGTGTCTTTGGTCACAACGTGTGTATCAGGATTGATGATGGTCACGGATTTAAGGGGATTAAAAATGTAATACGCATTGAGTTTGGCTACGAGGCTTGTGGTTATGAAAATGGCGAGATCTTGTTATTATGGGATGGAACTAAGCTCACCTATCTAGCCAAAGCATCACAGGTTGTGGAAGCTGGAGTTTTTGCCTATACCTATGATTTGATTTTCCCGGATCAGCCCGAAGGAAAGGCAAATACACTCCAAGTTGTGCAGGAGTACATAGAATCGGAATATGAAGGAGAAACTGAAAAGGTGCTGAATCACGAAATCACCTATAAAGATTTTAGCTGGAACGGGATAACCGTAACTGCTCTTCCTGAAGAAGTAAAGACCATTGTAAAGACAGAGTAAGTCTTATTGCTTTGCAAAATAGGCAACTTTCTCAAGCGAAGTTACCATATCATATTCTTCAAGAAATACATCCTGAGGAACATTGATTGAGCGTGACGTATAATTAAGAATGCCTTTGATACCGGATTTTATAAGCTCGTTAGCGATATCGGTTGTTTCATTAACAGGAACGGTGAGTATAGCGATGCTGATTTGCTCACGAAGAATAATTTCTGCGATACGATTTACCTCATAGCAAGGCACACCTTCGTATACCGTATCCACTTTATCAGGATTAGCGTCGAATGCTGCCACTATGGATAGTTTGGTTCGCTTCCCTGCAAAATATCGTATAAATGCCCGGCCAAGATTTCCAAGTCCGACCACAGCTACCTTTTGTCCAATTTCCGTATCGAGAATTATTGCAATGCGATCGATGAGTTCCTTGATATCGTAGCCTTTGCGCAAAGTGCCTGTATAGCCGATAAGCATAAGGTCTCTTCTAACCTGAACGGGTGTTATATGTAGGAGTTCTGCAAGTTCGTGTGAAAAAATATGCTCTTTCCCGCTTTTAAAACTATACAAAAGTGCCCTGCGGTATTTACTCAAACGTTCAACTGTTTTACCGGGAAGCTTTTTCATTGTAATAAATAATTAATGATGCTTTTATTCATGGTGAGCAAAATTAAAAAAATATTCTACCTGTTATGCAAATAACAATGTTATTTTTATAACACTCCCTCAATAGTACATGCATGAAAACCATTGAAAGATAGCAATGGTAAGACCGAGCGAAGGTTCTAACTGTGAGTAAACGTGGCTAGCCCGCCACCGACATCACAAAGCGGACATTCTTCATGCCTTTGATGCCTTTAAGTCGATCGGCAAGTTCCTGAAGTGTGTGAGCTTTTCCTTTAACAGCAATAGTTTCAAGACAGTTATCGTGATTCAAGTGGACATGCTGTACCGAAAGAATCAGATCGTGATAATCATGCTGAATGCCCATTGACTTGGTTTGCAGATCTTTTTTGTGATGATCGTAAACGAGAACTATTGCTCCGGCAACTTCCTGATTCTTTTCCCATTTTTCCTCAACACCATAATTATTAATCAGAAACCGCAAGGCTTGTGAGCGATTAGGGAATTTTTTCGAACTTACCAGAGTATCGAGCTTGGCAAGGATATCATCTTCAAGGGAAACTCCAAATCGTTTAATCTGCATAGATGAGGTATTAAGAAACTGCGTTCGACATTTTCTTCAGCCATTCATACCATTGCGACATTCCTTCTCCTGTTTTCACAGAACATTCGATGAATTGCAGATGGTGATTGACCTTGCTTGCATATTCCTTGGCCCGTTCCACGTTGAAATCAACGTAAGGTAATAAATCGGTTTTATTGATGATACAGAGCTGAGCCGAATGAAACATATTCGGATATTTGAGTGGCTTATCCTCTCCTTCGGTTACACTGATAACAACAACACGGAAACTCTCACCTAAATCGAATAAAGACGGGCAAACCAGATTGCCAACATTCTCGATAATGAGACAGGAATGCTCAGCGACATCCAGTTTCTTCACGGCACGCTGAACCATTTCTGCATCCAGATGACAGCCATTGCCTGTATTTACCTGCACAACCGGTGTTTTAAGGGCTGCAATCCGGTTCGCATCATTCATGGTTTGTTGATCGCCTTCTATCACGTAAAAATTCAGCTCATTGCCCATTTCCTTTAAGGTTCGTTCGAGCAGTGAGGTTTTTCCTGAACCAGGTGAACTTACAAGGTTGACAGCAAAAATATGTTTGGCCTCAAAATATCCACGATTTCTGGCCGCAAGAAGATTGTTCTGTTGCAGAACATCAGTTTCAAGTCGGATTTCGTGTGTGTGCCTGTGAGAATGATCGTGGTCCATATCATCATCATGATGATGGTGGTGATGCGTATGATCATCGTGATGATGCGAATGATGATGATCTTCTCCGGGTTTGCTAATTTTTGCGGGGCCGTCTCCCCCGCATCCACAAGTATCACACATATTATAAATATTTATGTAATAACGACATCAATTTTTGAGACTTTCATTTCTTTACCGGAAAGTATTTCCAGTTCGTGGCTATTGCAATGCGGACAAAGTTCAAAAAAATCATTGATTACGCTATCCTGTCCGCAACCGGCGCAATGTGCCCGACCGACAATGTCATTTAAAATAATTTCTGCATGCTCGGCAATGGTTCCTTTAATCACCACATTCATTGCAAACTGCAGGGCATCTTTTTCAATTCCGGATAATCGGCCAATGTCGAGTATTATCCGGCTCACAGCAGATGCGTTCTCCTTGGCGGCAGCCTCCACAACGATTTCAATGATATTTTCTGCGATCGATAATTCGTGCATGATGATGAAATAAGTCTGTACCTAATGGACTGCAAAGGTAGGCATTTTCGATACAAACCTAACTTGGGGACAAGGAGCCTTATGCTAATTATCATTGCTACTGCAACATCCGGAGGTTTCAAAAAGAGAGGAAATATAAGATGCGACAATTCTATACTGTCCTTCGGTGAAAAATACTATTGTGTTAAATGGTAAAAACACCTCAATAAAAAATTATTGCAAAAATCAACCATGGGAGCTACTTTACATAGGCCTGATTTTATGATTCTTACGCTTTTTACAAAATAGAAATAATGGAGTTTGCCCAAAATTCCCACTTTTCTATTTTACAGTATACTAATATTTTAAGAATAGCGAATAGGGGGTTTATACCCTATCCTTGGATGTCTGAAATACTCTTGTACAGCGCATTAGACCACAGTAATTTTGTTTCACAAATCCACACAGTAAAAACCAAAAAAATATATCATATGAAAACCAAGAAGATAATAATTGTAGACGACGACATGGACGTTGTTACAATGGTGGAAACTATCCTTAGGAAAGAAGGATATGAAGTAATTTCTGCTCCTAACAAAGTAGAGGGCATGAAAATGATCAGGGAAGAAAAGCCAGATCTTGCCATACTCGATGTTATGATGAGCACACACTACGAGGGTTTTGAATTAGCCAAAGAGATCATTGACGATCCCGAGCTAATTAAAATGCCGGTGCTGATGCAGACTTCGATTGAAGTTCTCACCACCACCCGCCCTGATGTTCAGGCGATGGCTCAGGAATTCAGAAAGAACCCGGGATTCAAGGATTTGCACGTAATATTAATTCGTGATATAACTACAGGAAAAGCAGGCGTAGACTATCTGTCAGAAAATGGAATGACTATTTGGTTTCCTGTTGATGGATTCCTTCGCAAGCCGGTTTATTCAACACAGCTTGTTCCTGAGATAAAAAGGATATTAGGTTAATAATGGTTCTGGTTTGGTTGATGACCCGCGCTTCTAACAGAGTGCGGGTTCTTTTTTTGATTTCAGAACAAAGCAGCCTGACTACGCATCCAAACATTACTGCTTTGCTGGCATATAATATTTGTATTCTAATAAAGAGGTAATAACGTTAAGCTCGTTATAAGAAGTCACAGTGGTAATGAAACCCTGATCATTGTATGCATACCTGTCTTTACCCATCAACTGTCCTTTATCGGAAATCTTTTTAATTTCAAGAAAATCACCAGCGGCATTATAGGTGTATTGAAAATAATACGACAGTGAGTCGTTAGCATTATATATTCGTTTTTCGGTACGATTGCCAGCAGCATCATAGAGGTTGCTCACTCTTAGCGACTGTTTTCCTGTCGCATCCTTTTTAATAATCTCAATACATTTACCAGTCTGAAAATCCTTATCGTAGATGTATTCTACAGAATACTCCAATTTATCTAAACTATCGAGTTTTGTTTGAGTAATTGATTTTTTCAGATTATTATACTCATATTCAATTCGACCTACGAATTTTGATGATGGGGAGATTTCATTAATTTGCAAAATAAGCCCATTGTCGGTATACTCGTATCTTTCCACCCCAGAGTATCTTTTTCCGTCTTTAAAATCGAGGGTTGTAACCCATTGAAAACTGCTGTTGTAATAATTCATAGTTTTAGCAATGAGTGTATCATTTCTAAAGACAGACTGTTCGGAGAGACAACCGTTGGAATCATAGGCACACTCTAATGCGCGTAATGCAGGAAGTTGCGCTTCACCTTTGACATAAGTAGTTTCAAAAACAAACATTTTTCGGATTTTAGCATCGCGAATTTTCAGACG
This sequence comes from Bacteroidales bacterium, assembly GCA_963678485.1. Classification (GTDB taxonomy): domain Bacteria; phylum Bacteroidota; class Bacteroidia; order Bacteroidales; family CAIWKO01; genus CALGYY01. The sequence continues at coordinate 4,028,033 of OY782882.1, read as the reverse complement.
TGTAGCTTCAGCTTTTTGTTTCTCCTGTATTGTTTTTGGTGGTTCCTCATGCGCATACAGTGAAGATAAACTATGGAATACCAAAACTATTGCGATAATACAGCTTATGTATTTTTTCATCTTATTGAAGCAGTTATTATAATAATCAGAAATAAAAGATCAATATCTTTTTAGCAAATTCTTGGCAATTGCTCACCAGCAAGCATGTCAATCATACGCTTGCCGCCAACATTAGTATGCATTACTACCTTCGATGGAAATGATTCGCTTATCTGACCAATCACCTTACTATTAATACCTAAAGGGTGTGTGTGCATAACCTCAATGATTTTTTCACAGTCCTCTGCAGCGACCACCATTACGACCTTTCCTTCATTTGCCATATATAAGGGATCGAATCCAAACATCTCACAAAAGCCCTCAACCTGTGGGTGCACCGGAATTGAAGATTCGTTTATTTCGATTCCATATGTTCTACCCGCAGCAAGTTCACACAGAACAGTGGCTAATCCGCCGCGTGTGGCGTCTCTCATAAACTTCACGCCTTTGCTTACTTTAAAAACAGATTCGATTAAATTATTTAAAGAAGCGCAATCGGTCAGCACCTTAGGGTTAAACTCTATTTGGTTTCTCGACGACATTATTGCAACGCCGTGGTCACCAACAAAACCATTAATAATTATTTTGTCGCCAACGGCACAACTGCGGGCCGTGCTAATATTGCGGCGGGAAACGGGCAACTGTCCGATACCCGCAGTATTTATAAATATTTTATCGCATTTCCCTTTAGGTACCACTTTGGTGTCGCCTGTAACAATGCGAATACCGGCGGATTGAGCTTCCTGCGCCATGGTGGTAACGATTTCCTCGAGTTGAGTAACTGGGAAGCCTTCTTCAATAATAAATGCAGAAGATAAGGCAATTGGAATGGCGCCAGAAACTGCCAGATCATTGACTGTTCCACAAACTGCAAGCTTTCCTATATTTCCACCGGGAAAGAAAATCGGATCAACCACATAGCTATCGGTAGTAAAAGCGATTAAAGCATCATCAGTTTCAACAATTGCGGCATCAGGAGGAAAAGCATCAGGATTACCAAAACGGCCAATAAAAACTTCTTTAATAAGATCAGCAGCCATTCTACCACCACTACCATGACCCAGTAATACAGTATCGTTCTTCATAGGTTCGAAATAAATTAGAGCGAAAGTACAAAAAACAAAGGTGCATTATGTTGGATAATTAAAAAGTCGTATTTTTGAAAAAAACAAAAAATGATTAATCTATCACATTACAATCCTCTTACGGAGAGGATTATTGGCGCAGCCATGGAGGTGCATTCGATTCTCGGATGCGGATATTTAGAAAGTGTTTACCAAAAAGCGATGGAGCATGAACTACGTTTGCGTGGAATACCATTCGTAGCTCAGGAGCGGTTTGATGTTCCTTACAAGGGAATCATAGCTGGTCTTTATTCTCCGGATCTTTTCGTTTACGAGTGTATTCTTGTTGAATTAAAAGCACAGGAAAAAATTAATTACGATGAGGTACTAAAAAAGCAGATCAATTATCTGGTTGTAACAGGTCTGGTGATCTCACTTCTCATCAACTTCGGCAAGATTTCACTTGAAACAAAACGCTACATCATCCCCGAGAAGCACCAATGATTTTCATTTAAGAACTTTTCCCGACAGCGGATTTAGGGGAGAAAAACAGATATTTTCTGCTTAATCCGCTAAATCTGCTTTCGCTGAAACATGTATTTTCCTGATAACGGATTGAACGGAAAAACAGATATTTTCTGCTAAATCCGTTAAATCTGCTGTCGTTAAAACCTTATACGCTGACAGCGGATTGAGTGGAGAAAAATGGATATTTTCCGCTAAATCTGCTTTCGCCGAAACATGTATTTTCCTGATAACGGATTGAACGGAAAAAAACAGATATTTTCTGCTAAATCCGTTAAATCTGCTGTCACTGAAACATTGTATACGTTGACAACAGAGGGAAACGGAATTATTCTGCTTTAATTTATAACACGGAATTCGTATTCCTTTTTGAAATGCTTATTAAAAAGGCTTAGAATAAGGTAATATGGAACGAGGATACCAATGGCAGAAAGGCCTGCGGCTAATTCGTTTTTTGTTATTGAAAAAACAAGAAGTAGCGCAAACATCATGAATATAAAGGGTAGCAAATATGCAAGAACTACCGCTTTTGAGCCCAATTTCCGGGCAAGAACTACAGTGACTTGCTGACCTACGCTAAAGTTTTGGTGTGCAGGAAAAGAAACTTCAATAACCTTCTCCTTCATATCCGACATCGCACACATGGATTTAGCATGACATTTACCACAGGCAGATTGCTGAATAATCTGCACTTCTCCTTTATCACCATTGATACTAATGATACTCGCCAGATGATACACATTTTGTGAAGAACTCATGCAGCTTGAAATTGCCTAAGGATTTGTCAAGGTTACTGGAAGTATTTTCCCATTAAAATATTTTGATCCATTTTGAGCAAAATTGGCGATAAATTCAGCCATCTCAGTAGCCGTCATCTCTGCCTTATATCCCGGGAAAGCCGCATTCAGCATTTCCGTTTGAACAGCACCCAATGCAAGACAATTTATAGTGATGCAATGTTTTCTAAGTTCAACTGCCAGACATTCAGTAAGCACTATTAATGCAGCTTTTGAAGCACTATACAATGATAATCCCGGATATTTATTGCTTCCCTGGAAGCCACCCATACTACTGATATTCACTATATGAGCCGAAGAAGCAAAATAAGGCATCAACTCCTGTATCAGAAAAAACGGGGACTTTACATTTACATTGAATTGTTGGTCAAAATCGGCGGGTGATTGCTGATCGAAAGGACGATTAATTAAAAGACCTGCATTGTTGATTAAAACATCCACTGTATTCAGCTGCGCACCAACAAAATCAGCGAAGGATTTCAAACTATCAGTATTCGCAAGATCAACGGCGATGGGAATAACACCTTCAACCGGAGATTCCAGAAAGGTGCTGATATCCCTTGATACCGCAACAATCTTATGTTTCCCACTGGCAGCAAGCTTTAAGGTTGTTGCATATCCAATTCCTTTTCCTGCTCCGGTGAGAACAATATTCATAAGATAAAGAATAAAATATTTAAACGTCGATACGGGCGTACTTAGAATTTTTCTCAATGAATTCGCGGCGAGGAGGAACCTCATCACCCATCAACATTGAGAAGATTCGATCGGCTTCTGTTCCATTGTCGATAGTAACCTGACGAAGGGTACGGAATTCAGGATTCATGGTCGTTAGCCAAAGCTGTTCTGAATTCATTTCTCCAAGACCTTTGTAACGCTGAATATGTAAGCTACTTTCTTTTCCATCTTTTGCAAGTTCCGCAACGACAGAAACACGTTCTTCTTCATTCCAGCAGTAACGCTCATCTTTACCTTTCTTAATCAAATACAATGGTGGTGTAGCAATGTAAACATAGCCACGTTCGATTAATTCCTTCATGTAGCGGAAGAAGAAAGTGAGGATAAGGGTTGCGATGTGACTACCGTCAACGTCAGCATCAGTCATGATAATAATCTTGTGATAGCGAAGTTTATCGAGATTAAGTGCTTTAGAATCATCCTCAGTACCAATAGAAACACCGATAGCTGTAAACATATTCTTGATTTCCTCATTCTCATAAATCTTATGCTGCATGGCTTTTTCGACATTCAAAATCTTTCCACGAAGGGGAAGAATTGCCTGAAAACGTCTGTCGCGACCTTGTTTCGCTGTACCACCTGCAGAATCTCCCTCAACGAGATAGAGCTCGCATTTCGATGGATCACGCTCGCTACAATCGGCCAGTTTCCCCGGAAGACCAGAACCTGAAAGTACGTTTTTGCGCTGAACCAATTCGCGGGCTTTACGTGCAGCGTGACGCGCGGTAGCTGCCAGAATTACCTTGTTTACGATTAAACGTGCTTCCTTTGGGTGTTCATCGAGATAATAATTCAATAACTGACTGGCGAGTTGATCAACCGCTCCCATAACATCACTGTTCCCAAGTTTAGTTTTTGTTTGACCTTCAAACTGGGGTTCCATTACCTTCACAGAAATGATGGCTGTTAATCCTTCACGGAAGTCGTCACCATTAATTTCGAATTTCAGTTTCGCCAGCATGCCTGATTTTTCAGCATATGTTTTAAGTGTGCGGGTAAGTGCACGGCGAAAACCGGCAAGGTGAGTACCACCTTCATGAGTATTGATATTGTTCACATAGGAATGCATATTCTCGGAAAAGGAGGTATTATATTGCATAGCAACCTCGATTGGAATATCATTCTTTGATCCTTCCATGTAAATCGGTTCAGGAATCAGCTTTTCACGATTGGCATCCAGATAATTGATAAAATCCTTAAGACCTTCAGTACTGTAATATATATCTGAAGGATAGGTGCCATCTTCATTTTTTTCTCTGAGGTCGACAAGACTTAACTTGATTCCTTTATTAAGAAAAGCCAGTTCCCGTAAACGGGATGCAAGAATTTCATAGTTATATTCAGTAACAGTGAAAATGCTATCATCCGGTTGGAAGGTCACCATTGTTCCGGTTTTATCCGTTGTTCCTGCTTCTCTAACCGAATATTGAGGATCGCCACATTTGTACTCCTGCTCATAAACTATTCCGTCACGATAAACTGTAACTTTCAAATCTTTCGAAAGACCATTAACGCAACTAACACCCACACCATGCAATCCACCAGATACTTTATAAGAATCCTTGTCGAATTTTCCACCGGCATGCAAAACGGTCATAACGACTTCAAGAGCAGAACGCTGTTCTTTTTCGTGCATATCAACAGGTATTCCGCGACCGTCATCGATAACAGTAATAGAATTGCCCGGATGTATCTCGACAGAAATATTCTTACAATAACCTGCTAATGCTTCATCAATAGAGTTATCAACTACCTCATAAACAAGGTGATGTAATCCACGTTGACCAACATCACCAATGTACATTGCGGGGCGTTTGCGAACGGCTTCCAAACCTTCCAACACCTTGATGCTGTCAGCCATGTAATTTCCATTACCATTGCCATTGCCGCCTTCCGTTCCGTTTACATTTAATTCGTCTTGCATAATTTATCTTTCTACTTGATTTACAAATACTTAATTCACGTTCGCTTTACTGTACAAAAGTAATGTTTTTTATCGGATTCTTTAAGGTATTTACATGTTAAAAAAATGGTTTTTTATTAACAATTGGTCGATCGAATTATAAAAATTTGAATCGTGATTAAACAGCTATAAAACTGAATGTTACATGATCAAAAAAGAGCCCTGTTACTATTCATAAGGAAAACACAACTGTTGATTACTGCATTTTTCGTAATTTTACCAATGAAAAAAAATTGGATTGACCTTAATAACTAAGGCAAATAAAGTAAGATATTATGAAAGTTGTATTTTGTGTATATCTGTTTTTAGCAACATTGCTCACATCATGTTTCAATCAGCAAACTGCTGAAGAATCAAAAGTTTCGGACAGCCTCAAGAAGATTGCAAAGGACGAAAAGGCCGCTATTCTTCCGGATGATCCGGCTAAAAACTTACCCTGGGCTTTTGAAGAAACTGGAAAAGGTGAGTATGATGAACCTTTAACCAAAGTTTCGATTGTTGTGGGCGAGAAAAAGGTGGTTGTTGCCAAACAGGTTATGGGCAATTGTAATGTACTGGAGCCTGCTCAATGGCAGGATTACAAAATTCCAAGCGGAGCAAAATCAGCTTGTATGTCCTGGTGGGCAGGAGCGGGCGATGTTTTTTATCTCATACAAAAAAAGGATTTGCTGTTGGTTTATCATGGTGTAATTGGCGAAGGTATCGACCTTGAAAACGACCTGACCTACGAGAAAATCCTTGAAGTGAATAACAATCAGCGTTAATCGTTGTAAATATTTTCATTTAAAACAACGTGAAAACTACCGCTGGTTCCCGGATCAAAGCCTTTTTATTAGAATGGTGGAAAGATACTTATTCCACTGTTTTTCTCATGTTCAAGATAATGATTCCCGTTTCTATTGTGGTTAAAATTCTACAGGAAATAGGTGCGATTTCCATTATCGGTAAGGTTTTATCTCCATTGATGCAAATGGTGGGATTACCGGGCGAAATGGGACTTGTATGGGCCACAGGAATGATTACCAACCTGTTTGGGGGAATACTTGCTTTTATGCAAATTTCTCAGAATTTTCCTATGACAGTTGCACAGGTCACGGTGATTTCCGCAATGATGCTCGTTGCACATACTTTTCCTATTGAACTTCAAATTGCAAAAAAGACTGGTGTCAGAATCTGGATCGCCTTTGTAATAAGGTTTTTCGGTGCATTCTTGTTGGGTGTCATTCTGAATTTATACTATAGCAGTTTCAATCTGATGAACCAAACTGCAACGATTGTCTGGAAACCTAATGCGCCTGCTGATCCCACAATTTTACAATGGGCTTTGGGTGAGTTAAAAAGTTATGGAATTATCGTCCTGTTTATAATTTCACTATTATTTCTTGTTAAACTTCTTCGCGAAATTGGGGTAATAAAACTTATTACAAAAGCACTGGGACCACTGTTACGACTTATGGGAATAGGTTCAGGTGTCAGCACTATCACCATTATCGGGCTTACTCTGGGAATTGTATATGGTGGCGTTTTAATGATTGCCGAAAGCAAATCTAAAGAAATTCAGCGCAGAGACATATTCTACTCATTAGCTTTGATGGGTCTCTGTCACAGTGTAATAGAAGACACAATTCTGGTGCTATCCTTAGGTGCAGATATTATCGGAGTGCTTATCATTCGATTAATTTTCGCAATTGGTATGACCTGGCTAATTGTGAAATTATGCAAAAGAATGAACGACGCCACTTTCTACAAATTCATCATGACACCGGAAGCAAAGTTGAAATAATTTCTTCTCAACTTTCACTTAAGCAGGCAACCATATAGCCTGATTTTCCCATCTTTACTTTATGCAGATTATGTTTTCAGACAAGGGCATATATTGAAATTTAAGTACACTTAATTTTCAAAGTAGTCAATATATTTAATTTCGTTTGTTCAGCATTAATGCTATTAAAATCGCAAAAACTAAATTTTTTAGGTTCTTTTTAACTTGAAACTAATAGCAACAATACGCAGCATTTCTTTATAAAAAGTTAATATCTGATTCACATTCTTTCAAAGCAAGTAAAATCACCCTATTAACTTGGGTTAAATATATTGATTAATATCATAGTTTTTTCAAGAAATTTATCCCGAAAACTGTTGACTCTGCCTCATATTTATCTTATATTTAGTGCCTCTTGTTCATTAAATCCTGCCGTATATGAAAAGACTCCTACCACTAGTTTTCCTGCTGCTTTCTTTTAATCTTAATGCACAGAATGCTCCCACCGAGCGCACCAGACAATTTGGCTACGGCACTCCTGCCACACCCGAGCTTATAACCTATACACAGCCCAATGGTGACAAAATCACCTATCGTCTCAAAGGCGATGCAGCTGTTAATTGGTGTGAAACGCCTGACGGTTACCCAATAGTCAAGGCGAATGACGGGTATTTTAAATACGCTCGCACATTGAAATCCGGCAAGCAGACTCCAACAGGGATTGTTGCCCATGATATTCAGACAGGCAGAACCAGTAATGAAATACAATATTTACTTGGAGCAAAAAAAGGATCTCCCTATTCTGCAGCACAGATTGTGGGTAAGCGTGACTCTTACCTCAGTGGTGGCCCTATTCAGGTTACACCAAAGGCATTTCCTACCAGTGGAACCCGTAATCTTCTGTTACTATTGGTTGAATTTCCCAATGCAGCGCATCAGATTCCAAGCACCACTTTTGACAATATGTTTAATCAAGACGACTGGAACGGCACCGGAAGTTTTAAACAATTTTATTATCAAAATTCATATGGACAACTCACAGTAGTTACTGTTGTAAGTGGATGGTATATGGCTCCACAAAACCATGATTATTATAGCTATAGTCTGGATCCGGGAATGACAAGAGCCAGAGGACTTGTTAGAAATGTTGTGGATGCTGCCAATGCCTTTGTTGATTATTCTCAATTTGATAATGATAATGATGGAGTTGTAGATGGCGTAATGGTCATACACGAAGGCGATGGTGCGGAAACAGGAAACTCCGCCAATATTTGGTCACACAGCTGGGTCCTTGGGCCACAAGCTGTAAGTTATGATGGTGTAACGATTAACCCTTATACAATAAATCCAGAATTTTATAATGAATCAACCAACATAATGTCGGGTATTGGAACACCTTGTCACGAATTCGGCCACAATCTAGGCCTCCCCGATTTTTATGATACTGACGATGCAACCAATGGCACTGCTGAAACCTTGGGCGCCTGGGATTGCATGGATGGCGGAAGTTACAATAATAATCAGCGTAAACCAGCACATCACAACTGCTGGTCGAAGAACTACCTTGGATGGATTTCGAGCATACCTGTGTTGAGCACTGCTCAAGCGGTAACCATGCTGAATGTGGAGTTCAATCCTGTTGCATACCGAGTTAATACTACCACAACAAATGAGTACTTCCTGTTGGAAAACAGGCAGCGGCTAGGTTTTGACAATACCTCTGATTTACCCGGCCATGGATTGGTTATTTACCACGTTGACGGTCCGTATATCACTTCGCATATGGCGACGAATGACATCAATGCAACCGCCGCTCATCAAGGCTTTGACATGGAGGAAGCAGGAGATGCAACGCATAATGCGGATGATCCGTTTCCCGGTACCGGTGCAGAAACTAGTTTTACCGATGCCACTTCTCCGAATTCTTTATCCTGGGCTGGTGCTAATACAGCAAAACCAATCACCAGCATAACAGAATCGCAAAATACCATTTATTTTAACTTCATGGGCGGGACATTATTTCCTGTTATCACAAACGTTGTGTATACGCCATCAATCGTACTGAGTACGAATACAGTTCAGGTAGATGCAACAATCACTGATAACGGAACTATTTCCAGTGCAAGGCTTGAGTGGTGTACAGATAATGTTTCTTTCTCTAATAATATCACCATGAATGTGGTGTCGGGGTCGAACTACAGGACTGCAAGCAATATTCCAGCTCAGGCTACCGGGACCACCGTATATTTCAGAATCAGGGCAACTGACAACAATGGTAATGTTACAGTATCAGTCGTATATTGGTATACCGTGGTACCTCCTACCTATTGCACATCAGATTTTATTAATATGGGTAGTGAGTGGATATCCAATGTTACCATGAACACCATTAATCAAAGTAGTGGAGATGATTTGGATGATGGCTACACCGATTTCACTGCAGTTACAACGAATGTTGCACGCACTGTGGCTTATCCGCTATCGGTAACCGTCAATACCAACGGAGCTTACACAGACCACGTATGGGCATATATTGACTGGAATCATGATTATGATTTTGCTGATGCCGGAGAATCTTTTGATCTCGGTCAGGTAACGAATGTAACTGCCGGAGTTGTCACGCAAAGCATCACCATTCCTGCAGCTGCAGCTTTAGGATCTACGAGAATGAGAATAAATATCATGTACAACGGAGATCCGGGTGCATGCGATTCAGATCACGCCGAAGAATGGGGAGAAACGGAAGATTATACACTGAATGTATTGTCGGGAAGCTGTTCCTATCCCACAACTCAGGTGAGTGCCTTGAGTGTTCCTGCGAAAACAGGAACTACAGCCACTTTGAATTGGACGAGAGGCAATGGCGGAAAAGTGCTTATTGTTGCCAGACAAGGTAGTGCAGTGAATGCCAATCCCACTGACGGTGCAACATATACAGCCAATACTGCTTACAGCTTGGGTGCTCAAATTGGCACCGGAAATTATGTGGTTTATAATGGCACTGGTAGCAGTGTGACTATTACCGGATTAACATGCAATACATATTATTTTGCATTATACGAATATAATACCACCGGCAATTGCTATCTATTGCCATCCTTAACTGGAAACACAACTATTACTGTTCCCGATCAGCCCGCAGCCATTTCAGGCTTAGCGAGTCCTTGTCAGTGGCAATATGGTGCAATATACAGCACCACTGAAGTAAGTGGTGTAACTTATACATGGACTGTTCCATCGGGATGGACCATACAAACTGGGCAAGGAACAGATAGCATTTCTGTTGACATCACGACAACGAGTGGAAATATTACCGCTACTCCTTCGAATGAGTGTGGAAGCGGAACAGCCGCAACTCTTGCAATTACAACCCTTGCCTCGCCATCACAGCCATCAAGTGTAACCGGACTTTCGACACCTTGTCAGGGAAGTAGCCAGACATATAGTGTAACTAATGTTGCTGGAGTTACCTATTCATGGAGCTTTCCTGCAGGATGGACGATAACTTCAGGGACAGGAACTAATAGTGTTATTGTTACCGTAGGCGCTGCTAGTGGAAGTATTTCGGTAAGTGCGGTCAATTCATGTGGCAACAGCATGCCAAGATTAAAAGGAGTTGCACCAAGCCTGTTACCAGCTCAACCTTCGGCTATCACAGGTAATGCAAGCCCATGTGAAGGAGCCACCGGATTAACATATAGTGTAACAAACTCCTCTGGTGTGACCTATACATGGACGGTTCCATCAGGTTGGACGATTACATCAGGACAGGGAACAAACACAATTACAGCTACTGCGACATCTTCTAGTGGCAATATTACTGTAACACCTTCGAATGCATGCGGTAGTGGCACTGCACAAACTCTTGCCATCACAACCATAGGATTACCGGGAGCTGTGTCAGCGATAACGGGATCTACAACTCCGTGTAATGGACAAACAGGTATTATTTATAGCGTTACAAATGTTGCTGGAATAACCTATACATGGTCGGTTCCAAGTGGATGGACAATCACTGCAGGTCAAGGTACCAATATTATCACTACAACCATCGGAGCTAATTCAGGTAACGTTAGTGTTACCCCATCGACGGCATGCGGCAGTGGTACAGCACAAACGCTAGCTGTTACAACACAATCGACGCCTGCACAACCTGTTGCTGCAGCAGGTCAACCAACACCTTGCTATGGCGCAACAGTTACCTTTTCAGTGATAAACGTTGCAGGTATTACTTACACCTGGTCATTCCCGGCTGACTGGACGATTGTTTCAGGTCAGGGGACAAATAGTATTACTGTTACGGTAGGAAACGCTAGCGGAAATCTTACAGTGACTCCATCAAATATCTGCGGCAATGGGACAGCACTGGTAGTACCAATTGCACCAACGTATGTTCCTGCTCAACCTTCTGCTATTGCGGGATCCAATGCCCCTTGCTCAGAGACAACAAAAGTATACAGCGTTACTGGCTCAGGTACCATGACATGGTCGGTTCCTGCAGATTGGACAATAACCTCAGGTCAGGGAACCAATACGCTTACAGTGGTCATTGGAACTATTAGTGGAAATGTGACAGTAACACCATCCAATAGTTGTGGAAATGGCCCTTCATCAACATTAGCGGTCACAGTGTTTATACTTCCAACACAATCCTCAGTGATTACTGGAAATACAAGTCCTTGTCAGGGATCAACAGGCAATATATATTCAGTTGTATTGGTTGCAGATCTTTCATATGCATGGACTGTTCCTGCCGACTGGACCATTACTAGCGGTCAGGGAACTAATATAATCACAGTAACAGCGGGTGTTCAATCTGGCAATGTTACAGTTATACCAACAAATAAATGCGGCTCTGGAGCAGTGCAAATATTAGCCGTATCAACAATGATAGCTCCCGCCCAACCATCTGTAATTACTGGCAACAACAATCCTTGTCAGGATGCTACCGGCCTTACATACAGCGTTACAAATGTCCCAGGTGTAACATATACGTGGACAGTACCTGCAGGATGGAGTATTACTTCAGGCCAAGGCAATAACAGCATTACAGTTACTTCGAGTGCTGCAGCAGGGACAATTACTGTGGTTCCGTCAAATGCATGCGGTAACGGTACATCGAGAACTTTGGCGGTGACCTTTATACCTGTCCCTGCGCAACCATCGGCTATAAGCGGAAACTTCAATCCATGTGCAAATACTTCTGGTCTCAATTACAGTATAACTAATGTTGCCGGAGTAACATACACTTGGACTGTGCCCTCAGGATGGACGATTAATTCAGGCCAAGGAACAAATAATATCGTGGTCACTTCAGGTTCAGCGGCGGGTAACATTGTTGTTGTTCCTTCGAATGCATGCGGAAACGGGACATCGCAAAGTCTGGTGGTCAGCACACAACCCGTACCGTTGCAGCCTTCTGCTATTACAGGAAACAACAACCCTTGCCAAACGATTACTGGATTAAACTATAACGTTACCAATGTTGCTGGCGTAACCTATACATGGACTGTTCCTGCAGGATGGAGCATTACTGCCGGACAAGGAAGTAACAGCATCACCGTTACAGCAGGCGTTGCAGCAGGTAATATAACAGTAACACCTTCTAATGGTTGCGGCAATGGAACCGCGCAAACCCTTGCAGTCACTACGCAAACTGTGCCTTCACAACCATCAGCCATCGCTGGAAATAATAGTCCTTGCCAATCGGCAACGGGTTTAAATTATAGTGTAACCAATGTTGCTGGACTTACCTACACCTGGACTGTACCTGCAGGATGGAGTATTACTGCAGGTCAGGGAAGCAACAGTATCACAGTAACGGCGAGCGCTTCAGCAGGAACAATAACTGTTGTACCTTCGAATACTTGCGGTAATGGAACTTCGCAAACACTTGCCGTTACTACGCAAACAGTGCCTGCACAACCATCAGCAATCACTGGAAATAATAATCCTTGTCAATCGGCGACGGGATTAACGTATAGTGTAACCAATGTTGCAGGACTTACCTACACCTGGACTGTACCTGCAGGATGGAGCATTACTGCGGGTCAGGGAAGTAATAGTATAACAGTAACAGCGGGCGCTGCAGCTGGAACAATAACTGTTGTTCCATCCAATTCTTGTGGTAATGGAACCTCAAGAACACTTGCCGTAACAATTCAGGCTTTACCATCTCAACCATCTGCCATCGCAGGAAATGCTAACCCTTGCCAGAGTGCAACTGGTTTAAATTATAGCATTACTAATGTTGCTGGACTCACCTACACTTGGACTGTACCAGCAGGATGGAGCATTACTGCAGGTCAGGGAAGTAACAGCATCACAGTAACGGCGGGCGCTTCAGCAGGAACGATCACTGTTGTGCCTTCAAATACATGCGGTAACGGAACTTCGCAAACCCTTGCCGTTACTACGCAAACGGTACCTGCGCAACCTTCAGCTATCACTGGAAATAATAATCCGTGCCAATCGGCAACAGGCCTAACTTATAGTATTACCAATGTTGCAGGACTCACCTACACATGGACTGTGCCTGCAGGATGGAGTATTACTGCAGGTCAGGGAAGTAACAGCATCACAGTAACAGCGGGCGCTGCAGCAGGAACGATTACTGTTGTACCGTCAAACACATGCGGTAACGGAACTTCGCAAACCCTTGCCGTTACTACGCAAACGGTACCTGCGCAACCTTCAGCTATCACTGGAAATAACAATCCTTGCCAATCGGCAACGGGCTTAACGTATAGTGTTACCAATGTTGCAGGACTCACCTACACATGGACTGTACCTGCAGGATGGAGTATTACGGCAGGTCAGGGAAGTAATAGCATCACAGTAACAGCGGGCGCTTCAGCAGGAACGATTACTGTTGTGCCTTCGAATACTTGTGGTAACGGAACTTCGCAAACCCTTGCCGTTACTACGCAAACGGTGCCTGCACAACCTTCAGCAATCACTGGAAATAATAATCCTTGTCAATCGGCAACAGGCTTAACTTATAGTATTACCAATGTTGCAGGACTCACCTACACATGGACTGTACCTGCAGGATGGAGTATTACTGCAGGTCAGGGAAGCAACAGCATCACAGTAACAGCGGGCGCTGCAGCGGGAACAATCACTGTTGTACCGTCAAATACTTGCGGTAACGGAACTTCGCAAACACTTGCCGTTACTACGCAAACGGTGCCTGCACAACCTTCAGCAATCACTGGAAATAATAATCCGTGCCAATCGGCAACAGGCTTAACGTATAGTATTACCAATGTTGCAGGACTCACCTACACATGGACTGTGCCTGCAGGATGGAGTATTACTGCAGGTCAGGGAAGTAACAGCATCACAGTAACAGCGGGTGCTGCAGCAGGAACGATTACTGTTGTACCGTCAAACACATGCGGTAACGGAACTTCGCAAACACTTGCCGTCACTACGCAAACGGTACCTGCACAACCATCAGCCATCACTGGAAATAACAATCCTTGCCAATCGGCAACGGGCTTAACGTATAGTGTTACCAATGTTGCAGGACTCACCTACACATGGACAGTACCAGCAGGATGGAGCATTACTGCGGGTCAGGGAAGCAACAGCATCACAGTAACGGCGGGCGCTGCAGCAGGAACAATCACTGTTGTGCCTTCGAATACATGTGGTAACGGAACTTCGCAAACACTTGCCATCACTACGCAAACGGTACCTGCACAACCATCAGCCATCACTGGAAATAATAATCCTTGTCAATCAGCCACAGGCTTAACTTATAGTGTTACCAATATTGCTGGACTCACCTACACATGGACTGTACCTGCAGGATGGAGCATTACGGCAGGTCAGGGAAGTAACAGCATCACAGTAACAGCAGGCGCTTCAGCGGGAACGATCACGGTTGTACCGTCAAATACTTGTGGTAATGGAACCTCGCGAACTCTTGCCGTTACTACGCAAACGGTACCTGCGCAACCTTCAGCCATCACTGGAAATAATAATCCTTGTCAATCAGCAACGGGATTAACATATAGTATTACCAATATTGCTGGACTCACCTACACCTGGACTGTACCTGCAGGATGGAGTATTACGGCAGGTCAGGGAAGTAACAGCATTACAGTAACAGCAGGAGCTGCAGCAGGAACGATTACTGTTGTACCTTCGAATACATGTGGTAACGGAACTTCGCAAACACTTGCCGTCACTACGCAAACGGTACCTGCACAACCATCATCTATCACTGGAAATAACAATCCTTGCCAATCGGCAACGGGCTTAACGTATAGTGTTACCAATGTTGCAGGACTCACCTACACATGGACAGTACCAGCAGGATGGAGCATTACTGCGGGTCAGGGAAGCAACAGCATCACAGTAACGGCGGGCGCTGCAGCAGGAACAATCACTGTTGTGCCTTCGAATACATGTGGTAACGGAACTTCGCAAACACTTGCCATCACTACGCAAACGGTACCTGCACAACCATCAGCCATCACTGGAAATAATAATCCTTGTCAATCAGCCACAGGCCTAACTTATAGTGTTACCAATGTTGCTGGACTCACTTACACATGGACTGTACCTGCAGGATGGAGCATTACATCAGGTCAGGGAAGTAACAGCATTACAGTAACAGCGGGCGCTTCAGCGGGAACGATCACGGTTGTACCGTCAAATACTTGTGGTAATGGAACCTCGCGAACTCTTGCTGTTACTACGCAAACGGTACCTGCACAACCATCAGCCATCACTGGAAATAATAATCCTTGTCAATCGGCTACAGGCTTAACTTATAGTGTTACCAATGTTGCAGGACTCACCTACACATGGACTGTACCTGCAGGATGGAGTATTACGGCGGGTCAGGGAAGTAACAGCATCACAGTAACAGCGGGCGCTGCAGCAGGAACGATTACTGTTGTACCTTCGAATACATGTGGTAACGGAACTTCGCAAACTCTTGCCGTCACAGCACTGGCTTCACCTTCAATTACCTTACAACCTATTGACGCATTTGCCGGAAGTGGTGGAAACACTTCTTTTGTGGTAAATGCCACTGGAGCGGGATTAGGCTATCAATGGCAATTATCGACGAATGGAGGCGGCACATGGAATAATATTAGTGCAGCAGGAAGCAATCCAACTTATGGTGGATACACAACCAATACCTTAACCTTAAACGGAGTCATATTAGCCAACGACACATATCAATATCGTTGCATTATTACTGGTAGCTGTGTACCTTCCGTCACATCTTCTGCAGCAACATTGCATATTAATCTTGCACCTGTCATTACGGTTCATCCAGTGAGTGTGACTGTTTGTGCCGGCACTTCTACATCATTTGGAATTACTGCAACCGGTAGTGGCCTCACCTACCAATGGCAAATTTCCACAGATGGAGGTGGCAGTTGGGCGAACATTACTACAGCTGGGAGTAATCCGACTTATAGTAACTGGACAACCAATACGCTAACATTAACTAATGTTGTAATTGGCAACAATGCTTATCAGTATCGTTGTATTGTAGACAACGGAGTACCTCCAGCAGCAACATCCAATGCAGGAATACTGACTGTCAATACAGTTCCGTCGTTGCCTTCAGCGATCACTGGAAACACAAGTCCTTGCCAAAATACAACTGGGTTATCATATTCAGTAACTAATGTAACTGGGGTTACCTACACATGGTCAGTGCCAGCTGGCTGGAGCATTACATCTGGACAAGGGAACAATTCGATAGTAGTAACAGCTGGAACTATTGCAGGAAATATTGTTGTTGTTCCATCCAACAGTTGTGGAAATGGCAGCTCACAAAGCCTTGCTGTAACAACACAAGCAGTACCTGCGCAACCATCTGCCATTACTGGCAACAACACTCCTTGTCAAAATATCACAGGACTTACCTATAGTGTTACCAATGTTGCCGGAACAACCTATACTTGGGCAGTTCCAATTGGTTGGGGTATTACGGCCGGACAGGGGACAAACAGCATTACAGTAACAGCAGGCACTGCAGCAGGAAACATCCTTGTTGTCCCATCAAACGCTTGTGGTAATGGAACTTCGCAAACACTTGCCGTTACTACGCAAACGGTACCTGCACAACCTTCAGCGATCACTGGTAATAATAATCCTTGTCAATCGGCAACAGGATTAAACTATAGCGTTACCAATGTTGCTGGACTCACCTACACATGGACAGTGCCAGCAGGATGGAGCATTACTGTCGGACAAGGATCAAACAGCATCACGGTAACAGCAGGCATTTCAGGAGGAACAATTTCGGTAGTACCTTCTAATGCTTGTGGTAATGGCAGTTCTCAGAGTCTGGCAATTACGACTCAATTAGTACCCCCACAGCCATCAGTAATCACTGGAATTACCAGTCCATGTATGAATAGTACTGGAGTAATTTACAGTGTTGTTGATTCCGTTGGTGTGACTTACACATGGACAGTCCCAGCAGGATCTACAGTCGCTTCTGGTCAGGGCACACATAGTATCACCGTTAATTTTGGAACGACCAATGGCAATATTACTGTCACTCCTTCGAACGCTTGTGGTAACGGAACTCCGAGAACTTTAGCTGTTACGCTATCTGCAGCAGCTCCTGCAAGACCCTCTGTAATAGCAGGAAGTATAACACCCTGTCAGGGTAGTTCTCAGGTTTATTCAGTCACAAATACGGCCGGTGTAACCTACAATTGGAGCTTCCCTTCTGCAGACTGGATATTAACTGCCGGTGCAGGAACAAATTCGATTACCGTTACTGTTGGCTCAACCAGCGGTAATGTAAGAGTAACCGCGACTAATGGTTGCGGTACAAGCACGCCGCGCACACGATGGGCAACCGTAACACTACTTCCAGCACAACCGTCGACTATCACAGGAAATTCAACACCCTGCCTATTGGCAACAGGTTTATCTTATACGGTGACTAATGTTGTAGGAGTAACTTACACTTGGACTGTTCCTACCGGATGGACCATCACTGCAGGTCAGAATACTAATACCATTACTGTTACCGCTGGTGCAGGAGCTGTTGCAGGAAATATCACAGTAGTTCCATCAAACACCTGTGGAAACGGCACTTCCAGAACACTGGCTGTATCTCCAATCACAGTACCTGCACAGCCTTCAACCATTACAGGCAACTCAACTCCTTGCATCTCGACAACAGGATTGATTTATAGTGTTACGAATATTGCAGGGGTGACCTATACGTGGACTGTTCCTGCAGGATGGACGATTACTGCAGGACAAACAACTAATAGTATCACCGTTACTTCAGGAGTCGCGGGAGGAACGATTACTGTTGTTCCGTCAAATTCCTGTGGAAATGGCACATCACGAACACTTGCTGTAACTACAATGACAGTGCCTGCACAACCTTCGACCATTTCAGGTGTAAACAACCCATGTAGTGGTGCAACAGGAGTTTCATACAATGTAACTAATGTTGCAGGTGTAACCTACACATGGACGGTTCCGGCAGGTTGGTCCATTACTGCTGGTCAGGGAACAAACAACATCACTGTGACTGCCGGTGCAGCTGCAGGCACTATTACCGTTGTTCCTTCGAATGCATGCGGAAACGGGACATCAAGAACACTGGCTGTAACTGTTAGAACAGTTCCTGCCCAACCATCTGCAATTACTGGTAATTCAAATCCGTGCATCAATATAACTGGATTAACATACAATGTCACTAATGTTGCCGGAGTGACCTATACATGGACTGTTCCTGCAGATTGGACTATTACTGCAGGTCAAGGCAGCAACAGCATTACAGTAACCTCAGGAACCCTCGCAGGAAGTATTGTTGTGACACCATCAAATAGCTGCGGTAATGGAACAGCACAATCTCTGGCTGTAACAACACAGACCGTACCTGCACAACCTTCGGCCATTACAGGAAATAATAATCCTTGCATCAACACAACCGGAATCGTTTATAATGTTACTAATATTGCTGGTGTGACCTACACATGGACTGTACCTGCAGGATGGAGCATCACGGCTGGTCAGGGAAGTAATAGTATTACAGTTACGTCAGGAGTAGCAGGCGGCACTATCACTGTAGTACCGTCCAACACTTGTGGCAATGGAACATCGCAAACACTTGCTGTTACTACGATGACCGTTCCTGCACAGCCATCTGCAATCACTGGAAATACAAATCCATGTATCAACACAACAGGCCTCACATATAATGTTACCAACATTGCTGGAGTGACCTATACTTGGACTGTACCTGCAGGATGGAGCATTACGGCCGGTCAGGGTAGTAATAATATTACTGTGACTTCAGGAAATGCAGGAGGAAATATCACCGTAGTACCTTCTAACACTTGTGGTAACGGAACATCGCGGACCCTTGCTGTTACAACAATGACGGTGCCTGCACAACCCTCTGCAGTCACAGGCAATACGAATCCATGTATCAATACCACAGGACTCTCCTACTCAGTGACGAATATTGCTGGAGTAACTTATACCTGGACTGTACCTGCTGGATGGAGCATTACTGCTGGTCAGGGAAGCAATAGTATTACCGTGACTTCCGGCAATGCAAGTGGAAACATTGTTGTTGTTCCTTCAAATACATGCGGCAATGGAACATCGCAAACCCTTGCTGTAACAACGATGACAGTACCTGCGCAACCATCTGCAATAACAGGTAATAACAATCCTTGCATAAATATTACAGGCTTAACTTACAGCGTAACCAATGTTGCAGGTGTGACATACACATGGACAGTACCATCTGGATGGGCGATTACTGCTGGTCAGGGAAGCAATAGCATTACTGTCACTTCGGGAACATTAACAGGAAACATCGTTGCAACACCTTCAAATATTTGTGGTAACGGTACAGCTCAAACACTTGCTGTCACTACTATGACGGTACCTGCACAGCCCTCTGCAATTGCTGGAAACAACAACCCATGTATCAACACGGCAGGAATTACTTATAATGTGACCAATACAGCTGGAGTGACCTATACTTGGACAGTCCCTGCTGGATGGAGCATCACGGCTGGTCAGGGAAGTAATAGTATTACTGTAACCTCAGGAGTCGCAGGCGGCACTATCACTGTAGTACCATCCAACACTTGTGGCAATGGAACATCGCAAACACTTGCTGTTACTACGATGACCGTTCCTGCACAGCCATCTGCAATCACTGGAAATACAAATCCATGTATCAACACAACAGGCCTCACATATAATGTTACCAACATTGCTGGAGTGACCTATACTTGGACTGTACCTGCAGGATGGAGCATTACGGCCGGTCAGGGTAGTAATAATATTACTGTGACTTCAGGAAATGCAGGAGGAAATATCACCGTAGTACCTTCTAACACTTGTGGTAACGGAACATCGCGGACCCTTGCTGTTACAACAATGACGGTGCCTGCACAACCCTCTGCAATCACAGGAAACACGAATCCATGTATAAACACTACAGGACTCACCTACAGTGTAACCAATGTTGCAGGTGTGACCTATACATGGACTGTACCTGCGGATTGGTCAATAACTGCTGGACAAGGAAGCAATAGTATTACTGTAACAGCCGGAACAATAGCTGGAAATATTAGCATTACACCTTCGAACATTTGTGGCAATGGAACTGCCCAATCTCTTGCATTCACCACACAAACGGTGCCTGCACAACCCTCTGTAATTGCCGGGAATGCGAATCCTTGCATTAATACTACCGGACTAAATTACATTGTTACAAATGTCGCTGGTGTAACATATACATGGACTGTTCCTTCTGGATGGGCGATTACTGCTGGTCAGGGAAGCAATAGCATTACTGTTACTTCGGGTACATTAGCGGGCAACATCGTAGCAACGCCATCAAATACTTGTGGTAACGGTACAGCTCAAACACTTGCTGTCACTACTATGACGGTACCTGCACAGCCCTCTGCAATTACGGGCAATAACAATCCATGCATCAATACAACTGGGCTCACCTACTCAGTAACCAATGTTGCTGGAGTTACCTACACTTGGACAGTTCCTGCTGGCTGGAGTATAACTGCAGGCCAGGGGAATAATAGTATTACCGTAACATCAGGAAATGCTGGTGGTACAATCACCGTTGTACCATCCAACACTTGTGGCAATGGAACATCGCAAACACTTGCTGTTACTACAATGACAGTTCCTGCACAGCCATCTGCAATTGCAGGAAATACAAATCCATGTATCAACACAACAGGCCTCACATATAATGTTACCAACACTGCAGGTGTAACCTATACATGGACTGTACCAGCGGGTTGGAGCATTACAGCTGGTCAGGGAAGTAATAATATCACTGTGACTTCAGGAAATGCCGGAGGTAATATCACTGTTGTACCTTCCAACACTTGTGGCAACGGAACATCACAAACCCTTGCTGTAAGTACAATGACGGTACCTGTACAACCCTCTGCAATCACAGGAAATACGAATCCATGTATAAACACTACAGGACTCACCTACAGTGTAACCAATGTTGCAGGTGTGACCTATACATGGACTGTACCTGCTGATTGGTCAATAACTGCGGGTCAAGGAAGCAATAGTATTACTGTAACAGCCGGAACAATGGCTGGAAATATTAGCATTACACCTTCGAACATTTGTGGCAATGGAACTGCCCAATCTCTTGCAGTCACCACACAAACGGTGCCTGCACAACCCTCTGTAATTGCCGGGAATGCGAATCCTTGCATTAATACTACCGGACTAAATTACATTGTTACAAATGTCGCTGGTGTAACCTATACTTGGACGGTTCCTGCTGACTGGGCGATTACTGCTGGTCAGGGAAGCAACAGCATCACTGTCACTTCGGGTACATTAGCAGGCAACATCGTTGCAACGCCTTCAAATACCTGTGGAGACGGTACAGCTCAAACACTTGCTGTCACTACAATGACGATACCTGCACAGCCTTCTTCAATTGCAGGAAATACCAATCCGTGCATCAATACCACAGGACTCACATATAATGTTACCAATGTTGCTGGAGTGACATATTCATGGACAGTACCTGCGGATTGGACGATTACTGCGGGACAAGGAAGTAATAGTATTACGGTCACTTCCGGAACTTTAGCAGGAAACGTTGTGGTTATTCCATCGAATGTTTGTGGAAACGGCACTGTGCAAACGCTTGCTGTTACTACGATGACCGTGCCTGCACAACCATCAGCAATTACGGGAAATAATAATCCTTGCGTTAATACAACAGGACTTTCCTATTCTGTGATCAATACTGCAGGAGTTACCTACACATGGACTGTGCCTGCAGATTGGATGATTACTGCAGGTCAGGGAAGCAATAACATCACAGTAACTTCAGGAACAGTAGCAGGGAACATTGTTGCAACTCCTTCAAATATCTGTGGAAATGGTATTGCGCAAACCCTTGCAGTTACTACGCAAACGGTACCCGCTCAGCCTTCAGTAATTGCTGGCAATAATAATCCTTGCATAAATACTGCAGGTTTTGTTTACACAATTTCTGATGTTGCAGGTATTACCTACACATGGACAGTGCCAGCTGATTGGACAATTACCGCAGGTCAGGGAAGCAACAGTATTATGGTCACCACAGGAATCAATGCTGGGTCCATCAGTGTTACACCATCGAACCTTTGTGGTGATGGAGTAGCGCAAACGCTTGCAGTCGCACCAATGACGGTTCCCGCTCAACCTTCAGCGATTATTGGCAATACAAGCCCATGTATAAATACATCGGGTCATATTTATAGCATTACAAACATTGCAGGAGAAACTTATAACTGGACTGTACCTGCAGACTGGACGATTACCTCAGGACAAGGAAGTAATTCAATTACAGTAACGGCAGGCACCCTCGCAGGAAGCATCACAGTAGAACCATCGAATGTTTGTGGTATTGGCACAATTCAAACACTGGCTGTGAATACAATGACAGTACCTGCGCAGCCTTCAGCGATTATTGGTCCTATTACTCCTTGTCAGGGAAGCATAGGATTGACCTATACCGTAACAAATATTGCTGGTTTAGGTTATGTTTGGACAGTGCCTGCTGACTGGACTATAACCTCTGGTCAGGGAAGCAATAGCATCGTTGTAAATTCAGGACTTCTTGGTGGCGATGTAAGTGTTGCAGCATTTAATATGTGTGGAATGGGAACGGCGCAAGCATTAACGATAACGCTAAATTCGATACCTGCGCAGCCTACTGCAATTGGAGGTAATTTGACACCATGCATCAACACTGCCTCCTTAGTTTATGCAGTCACTTTTGTTCCTGGAGAAACTTATAGCTGGACCGTACCTGCCGACTGGACTATTACTGCCGGTCAGGGAACTGATAATATTACGGTTACTTCAGGCATCATGGCTGGAAATATTTCAGTCACACCTTCGAACGTCTGCGGAAGCGGAACCATGCTAACAGTTCCAGTAACACCAATGACAGTACCTGCACAACCTTCGACGATTACAGGAAATACTATCCCATGCATCAATTCTATAGGCTATTCATATTCTGTAACTAATGTTGCCGGCGTAACTTATTCCTGGTCTGTACCTGCTGACTGGAGCATTACTGCTGGTCAGGGAAGCAATAGCATCACGGTTACTTCCGGAACATCTGCGGGATCAATTACTGTTGTACCATCCAATATTTGTGGTTCGGGCCTTGCTCAAACACTGGGTGTTTCAACCATGACAGTTCCTGCACAACCATCAGCAATCAGTGGTAACATAACACCATGTCAGGGAGAAACTGGAGTTCTGTATAATGTAACAAATGTCCCTGGCACTACCTATACATGGTCGGTGCCTGCAGACTGGAGCATTAGTGCAGGACAGGGAAGCAGCAGTATTACGGTCACTGCAGGCACAATGGCAGGAAACATCAGCGTTACTCCTTCCAACGTTTGTGGCAGCGGGACATCAGAATTACTTGCTGTGTCAACAATGACCATTCCTGCACAACCATCTGTCATCACTGGCAATACTTATCCTTGCTTCAACACTGCACTGATTAATTATAGTGTCAGTGATGTTGCCGGAGTTACCTACACATGGACTGTACCTTCAGATTGGACAATCACCTCAGGACAGGGAACCAATGCCATTGCAGTTACTTCTGGTTCGTTGGCAGGAAATATATCTGTTGTTCCTTCGAATGTGTGTGGTAATGGAATCGCTCAGACGCTTGCAGTGTCTACCCAGCCTGCACCTGCACAACCGGTTTCAATCACAGGAACAACAAATCCATGCATCAACACTTCAGGATTGATTTATGAAGTACCTGATATCATTGGAGAAACTTACACATGGTCAGTTCCCACAGACTGGACTATTACAGCCGGTCAAGGAAGCTATAGTATTGTAGTAACATCAGGAAGTGGAGCAGGGACAATAAGTGCAGTACCGTCGAACATCTGCGGAAGCGGGATTGCTCAAAGTCTAGCTGTGACGACAATGACAGTACCTTCGCAGCCATCAGCCATCACTGGTAATAATTCTCCATGTATCAATACAACGGGATTAACTTATTCGGTTATAAATATACCGGGATTAACCTATACATGGATGGTACCTGCTGATTGGTCTATTACCGCGGGACAAGGAAGCAACATCATTACTGTCACATCAGGAACTATGACAGGTGGTATTTTTGTAACTCCTTCGAATGCTTGTGGAAATGGAATTTTCCAGAGCCTGGCAGTAAGCACTCAAACTGTACCAGCAACTGCTGCAGCCATTCTTGGAAGCATCAACCCATGTCAAAACACTAATAATCTGGTTTATTCTACAAGTAATACAGTTGGTGTAACCTATACCTGGAGTGTGCCCGCAGATTGGAATATCACTGCAGGACAAGGAACAAATAGCATCGTTGCTGATGCAGGATTACTCTCAGGAAACGTTGTTGTGACACCTTCAAATCTCTGTGGAAATGGAGCACCACAAACACTTAACGTGACACTGAATACCGTCCCAACTCAGCCTTCGGCAATCCTTGGTAACGCGAGTCCATGCACCAATAGCACTGCATTAATTTACAGTGTGACCAATGTTGCCGGTGTAAGTTATAATTGGACTGTTCCAGCGGATTGGAGCATTACTGCTGGACAAGGTAGTAACAGTATCACAGTGGATGCAGGCTCTGCAACAGGGACTATCACTGTAACACCTTCGAATGTGTGTGGCGATGGCACTTTGCAAAGTATAGCTGTTACAACAACCACCGTTCCCGCACAGCCTTCTGCCATTATTGGAAATACGCTGCCATGTCCGGGAACAATTGGATTAATATATAGCGTGACGAATATTGCAGGAGTTACATATACATGGAGTGTACCTGCAGACTGGACGATTACAGCGGGACAGGGAAGCAACAGCATCACTGTAACAGCAGGAACATCAGCGGGAAATATTTTTGTAATACCCGTGAATACCTGCGGCAATGGTACATTGCAATCACTGCCCGTTGCGACACAAACGGTTCCGGCAATTCCTTCGGCAATCACAGGAAACGATGCACCTTGCAGTGGATCAACAGGAATCAGTTATACAGTGACGAATATTGCAGGTGTTACTTACACATGGACTGTTCCTGCTGACTGGAGTATTACTGCAGGACAGGGAACAAGCAGTATCACAGTGACCGCCGGTCTCATGTCAGGAAACATCATTGTAACTCCATCTAATACCTGTGGAAACGGGATTGCACAGAATCTGGCTGTAACAACCACAGATGTACCTGCTCAACCATCAGCAATTTCGGGTATGACAAACCCATGCTTCAATACTTCAGGATTGAACTACAGTGTTGCTGCTGTTGCTGGAACTACCTATACATGGAGTGTACCGGCCGACTGGACAATTACTGCAGGTCAGGGAACCAGCAGTCTTACCGTTACTGCAGGTGCTATTCCTGGCAATATCAGCGTAACTCCTTCCAATAGTTGTGGAGCAGGAATGGCGCAAAGTCTGGTAATCACCATGAAAATGGCACCGAATCAACCGGATCCAATTGCAGGAACAAGCAATCCTTGCCAGGGAACTACAGGATTAAATTACACTGTTACAAACGAAGCTGGTGTAATGTATATGTGGTCCACACCGGCCGATTGGTCAATAACTGCGGGTCAGGGAACCAATAGTCTTACTGTCACTGCCGGAACCATGGGCGGCAGCATCATTGTGATGCCAGTAAATGCTTGCGGTATGGGAAGTATGCAAGTCATGAATGTTCAGACACAGTTTATACCTGTACAGCCAAGTCTGATTGCAGGTACAACTAATCCTTGCGTTTCATCCACTGGCTTGACTTACAGTGTTGGCAATGTTGCCGGAGTTACTTACAACTGGACCGTTCCGGCTGATTGGACGATTACCTCAGGTCAAGGCAGCAACAGCATTACTGCCACAGCAGGCAGTAGTGCAGGTTCTATCACTGTTGAACCTTCAAATACCTGCGGCATAGGAACAACACAAACCTTAGTTGTGAGTCCGCTTGCTGTTCCATCGCAACCGACCGCAATTACAGGAACCACCTTAGCCTGCAGTGGAACAACAGGACTAAACTATCAGGTATCGAATGTAAGCGGAGTGAGTTATTTATGGACTGTTCCCGCAGACTGGACTATCACCTCTGGTCAGGGCAGCAACAGCATTACGGTAACAGCGGGCACTATTGACGGCAATATCATTACAACTCCGTCCAACGGCTGTGGTGCGGGCCTAACTCAATCACTCGCAGTAAGCTCACAGACCACTCCTTCACAAGCAAGTGCAATCAGTGGTGCCGTTACAAGTTGTCAGGGAAGCACTGGTCTTACATATTCTGTAACCGATGTACCCGGACTTAGCTATAACTGGAGTGTTCCATCAGATTGGGTCATTGTATCAGGTCAAGGAAGCAGTGCAATCACAGTAAATGCAGGAAATTCAGCAGGAAACATCACGGTGATTCCATCGAATGCTTGCGGAAACGGACCTGCACAAAGCCTTGCAGTGAGTATACAAATGATGGTTACTGCATCAGTAAGTATAGATCAGTTGCCCACAGGAGGTTTCTGCGAAGGAAGCATCATTACATTTACTGCAAATGCGGTCAATGGAGGAAGTACTCCGGTTTATGAGTGGTTCCACAACGGTGTAAGTGTTGGAAGCGGCCCAAGCTACACAGCTGTTAGCATTGCAGACGGCGACGAGATTTATGTAAATCTGACATCTTCTGTAGGCTGTGTCACACCTGCGGTTGCAAGCTCTGCAATAACAGTCGTGACCGTCTATCCAACTCCCGCTGCACCTGTTATAACAATGTCATTCGATACACTGATTTCATCGTACCCAAGCGGAAACCAGTGGTACACTACAAGCAATATTTTAACAGGCGAGACGAACCAAACGTATATTCCATTGGTAAACGATACATATTACGTGATGTACACTGATATCAACGGATGTTCTTCAACCTCCGATACTGTTCAGATTCTGAATGCATCGATTGATGAGACAGCAATTACATTCAGTATGTATCCGAATCCGGTAATTGACGAATTGCATATTGACTTTGGTGAGCCAATAACAGAAGCTTTGTTGGTGCAGGTGTACAATGCAATTGGAGAATTATTACAAGAGCAAACATACACGCAACTCAGAACAGTAGCGGTTCGCATGGGCTCCTACCCTGACGGTGTTTATTTCATCACATTGTACTATCAAGGAAAAAAGGTGGTTCAGAAAATTGTACTGAATCGTAATTAGTACGAATGATTTATAATTTAAGAAAGGGCGGTACTCAAGGAAATGAGATTACCGCCCTTTTATTTTACATTTTCCAAAAAATGTAATACAATTGGATCAAACGGAAAAGTTGAGGAGTAGGAATACTATTCATAAAAAACAATAGATTTTAAAACCTTTCTTCAACTACGAATACCACGAATGAACGCGAATGAGTTCCATTTGCAGCTATTATTTGTAACATTGACCATCAATATTGATTAAACTTATAAATATTTTTTAGCATCAGTGTTTTAATAGTTTATCAGACCAATACCATTTGTACTTTGTGGTTCTTTTACAGTATTGAAATTATGCAATGCTAATATTCAAAGCGTGTGCGCGGGCCTATCAAAGCAAGCGGGCGTGGGCGGGCTGTGAATCGCCAACGGCACGCAAATCCGCAAGGGGCCAGACAGCGGCTTTTTCGCTGTCGGCTCTGTCGAAAACGACAAAAAGAAAATTCAATTAGCGAAATGAAGTTTATTATCACATTCAAGAACTGCCGTCAATTGGCGTTTTCGGCACTACCTTGCGTGATTTGCGGCCGTTGGCGAGAGTGGGGGGATAGCATTTTGCTTTGACTAGAATTTTGGCTCCACCTTTTGTTTATGCAAAAGGTGGAATTTAAAGAATATAAACCACAAATTAAGTTGTGCTCTTATTAATTGTGACAATTCAGTATTGGTTTTTTTTTTGTGCTAAAAAAAAAACAAATAACTATTTGTTGCTCCTCAATCATTCGGCTTGATCCATACAATTCAACCTTGTTTACCTTGTTGCAGCTACAACTGCTAACTGTCCAAGCGCGATACCTCCATCATTCGCTGGGATTTTAAGATTTGTCAAAACTGTCATATTCCTTTGCTGAAGCGCATTTTCAGTTTTACTGAGAAGGTATGCATTCATAAACACACCACCTGAAAGAGCGATGGTGTTGATATTATTTTCGCTGGCCAATTTTGTTGCAAGCTCAACAATCCCGTTTACAATAGTGTTATGAAAACGGGCAGAAATCAGTGGCAGCGGTATTTTGCTAAGCAAATCGTTAGTCATTTCGAAGAACATGGGATCAAATGAAATCATCCCTTTTGACAATTCAAAGCTATATGATTCTTCACAATTTTTCTGAATAATTGATTCAAGAAGCATGGGGCCTTCAGCTTCGAAAGAATGCGTGGTGCAGAGACCGCAAAGTGCAGAGGCCGCATCAAACAAACGGCCAGCGCTGGAGGTCATAGGACTGTTCAAACCCTTCTCCAGACCTTGTATCAGCATGGAAACTTTCGCTGGATCTATCATCCTGAGCATAGGCAAATCAAATCCTGTAAAGAGTGTTCCGAAAACAGCATACAGGTATGAACAAGCCATTCGCCAAGGATGATTAGCAGCCGCATCACCACCGGGGAGCGGTTTATAGGCAATATGTGCAAGTCGTTCGTATCCCTTCAAATCGCAAAGAAAAAACTCGCCACCCCAAATGGCGTTGTCATCACCAAGGCCAGTTCCATCGAAGCTCACACCAATAACCTTCCCCTGATGCCCTGTTTCTGCCAGGACTGATGCGATATGTGCATGATGATGCTGTACCTTAATAAGTGGAAGTCCAGTCTCCTCAGCAAAACGAGATGAGATGTAATCCGGATGTAAATCGCAAGCTACAATAGCAGGCTTAAAACGGAATAGTCGTGCAAATCGCTCAGCAGTCTCAGTGTAAAAATTATAAGTCTCAATATTTTTAAGATCACCAATATGCTGACTGATGATACACTGATTGCCTTTCCCAATAGCGAAGGTGTTTTTCAGTTCGGCACCAACAGCCAAAATGCCTTCTGTATCTAGTGAAAGTCGAATAGGATTTGGAACAAAACCTCTTGAACGTCTTATCAACCGAGGCTTTTCGTTCACAACGACTAATACTGAATCGTCGCATCGATTTGCAATGCGGCGATTGTAGGTTAATACCGCATCGGTGAATTTTGAAAATGTTTCAAGAGCTTCTGCATCGTCAATCACAATAGGCTCTTCAGAAATATTGCCACTGGTCATTACCAGAGTGGATAGCGTAGTTTGTTCAAAAAGAAGATAATGAAAGGGCATATACGGCAGCATACATCCAAGTTTATCAAGACCGCTGTTCAGTCCTTTTGATAGATGCTTTCGTTGATTTATCAGAACAATGGGCTTTCTCCACGATTCGAGCAAGCTGACTTCAGTAGTATTGGCCTCAACATATTCTGATAAAGCTGCAGCATCGCGAAACATAACTGCAAAGGGTTTAGCCTCTCTGTTCTTCATTGCACGAATGCGCTGACAGGCCTCATCATTCGAAGCATCACAACAAATGAAATATCCTCCGATTCCTTTAATGGCCAGCACACCTCCTTGCTCAAGAATGGTTGAAACGCGGCTTATAATCTCAGATATTTCAGTCAACGTACGTCCGTTTTCCACCATTTCATAATGGGGACCACAATCGTTGCAGGCCACTGGCTGTGCATGAAAGCGGCGGTCGAGAATATTAGTGTATTCATTGCGACAGCGATTGCACATTGCAAATGGCTTCATGGATGTCAGCTCCCGGTCGTATGGAAGATCAGTAATGATGCTGAAACGAGGACCGCAATTGGTGCAGTTTATAAAGGGATAGTTGATTCTATTATCCTGAGTCTTCATATCAGCTAGACAATCGGGACAAACACTAATATCAGGACTAACCTCAGTAATCTCATCTGAAACTGTTGTGCTTTTAACGATTGAGAAATCGCTATAATCAACATATTCCTGAAGAACATCAATATGTATATTATCAATAGATGAAGCAACAGGAGACAGTTTATTAAGATCATTTACAAAATTATTCAGCGCGACTTCCTCAGCAATGATTTTGATAATCACCCCATCGTTCCTGTTTTCCACAGTTCCTTTAAGCGAATGATCCAGCGCCACGCGATAGACAAATGGCCTGAAACCAACGCCCTGAACAAGTCCTTGTATTTGTATTTTATAATGCTGCTTCATGGCTGATATAGGCTGCAAAGTTAGTGGAATAAAAATATTCAAGACACATATTTCTCAATGTCAATAAAGACAATGGCATTTACTATTAGCGCAAACAGGGCTTTGAAAGAGATTATTATTCAGATAAGGTTCCTTAAAACGTACGCTTAGAGCGGTTGCTATTTTTGCAAAATGACATATCATGCCACACCCTGCACCATGAAAGCATATGGCAAACTCCGTGTACCGCCCCAACTTGATATTCCAAAAAAAATACGCGACGAAAGAAAGTGCTAGATAACGGCTCCAATTAGCGGAGGCTGTAACTCCTATAATATGAATTGCAAATCTCTCTCAACCAAACAAAAAATCAAAACTGTATAATAAAAGCCATCGACATTTTTCGCATTCAACTAACAACCAATTCCTGTAATACTTACTTTCCGACTTTCTCATTTTATTAATGTATCGTATCTTCGTGTGCCATTTGAAAAACTCATTTGTATGAAATCATTTCGAATCTTCAGCATTCTGTTATTACTTTTCTTTTCAGTCAGTGCATTATCGGGACATTCACAGTCTTCCAATTATGGTGATCAAAAATTCAGTATAAGTCAATTTAAAGTTATACAGAATCAGAAAAAAGATGGTGTCAGTGGCATTCTTGTAAGTTTCGTTTGCAAGACTCTTCTAGGCAAACAGGATATGTTACCTCAGGACACCGGAGTGGTTGACACTGACTATCACCTATTCTTAAATATTCTTTGGGGTAACGAATTGTTATTCACTCCTGAAAAAAGTCCCAGCGAAATGATTTGGCAGCAAAGCACTACTCGATATTCAATACATTCCGCAAGTCAGGCTGGTAAAATTAAAACACATTCATTTTTTATTGCCAATAACAAATTAGCGCTTGGCAAAGGAAACTATCCGTTAACATTTAAGTTGATGGCCTGTAACGGGCAACGCACCTATATTTTCGACAGCCTGTATTCTCAAAAGGTTGAGATTACGCAACCCTCGTTATGGACGAATCAGCTTGAGGTAGAAAATTTACTTGTTGAACACAGGGATGATTGGGATGTAGCAGGGCGAAATATTCCGTTTTGGGGAATATTTTATGGAGCCAATTCAGATGCGGGTAATGGTTACCCTGACGTAATTTGGAAAGTACTTGTCGGGAAGGATGTAGTTTATGTATCGGATATCAATAAAGATAGTTTCACCGGCTTTGATGGAAGTATGACATTCTCGAGCTGCAATGGCGATGAAGTAACCATTATTGTGTATGACTCAGATCTGGATTTTGATGATTTTATCGGGTCGTATACTATTCCTCAATCGCGAAGTAAAGATGAGGTTTCCCTGGTTAAAAAAGACATTCGCTTTAATGCTGTGGAAAAACTAACACTGAGTTTTCAAAAATCGCTACTACCAATTATAACAAGAAAAGACATCAATCTAACCTATGATGTTAAAGAGAATGGCGTTTCAGGAGTATTGGTTTCGCTAGAGTATGCAGGGGATCATATCAGTCCTATGCAGTCAGTAGAAATTCGGGGGCAGCTGAATCCATTGCAATCGACTTCCAGATCATCAAAGAACAGAGCAAAAATATCAAACGCAACAAGAACCCTCGACCCGCTGATTTTCACCGCTACTGAGCCTCAGGGAACAGTAAATATGTTTATCCCATATTGTAATCTGAGTGGAAATGAGATTGTGAATTTTTCGTTTACGGATATAAATACTGGTTTAATCGTTTCGCGGGTTGGTACAGCTACAACGCTTGATCGCAGGGCGATTCATGATATTAATTACACTTTGCCAAAATTCAGCGAAGTAATGCAATACGGGGTGAAAGGTGTAGTGATTGAGCTTCAGCAAAGCGTTCCTGATTACTACATCAACAAATACGGCGGAACGATCCGTTTGAAAACCACACTAACAAATAGTGATGACGACCAACTTTTTAAAAGTGCTCAATGCGATTCAGCTTATTCAAATGAGCGACGCTTTTTCATCCCTTGGGCTGATTTTTCTAATTACACCAACGCTAATAATAATGCGGTAATCAATATCGAAAGAAACAGCTATTTGATGAACAACGCTGCGATTGAAAACTCCATCGGACAAAGCACAGACAAGTTACAATTGAGCGTTCCATCACTTTTTGGACTTACCTTTAACGAAGCAAAGATTAATTTAAGTAAGAAATATCAAAAGAATTATGTATTCGCGCTACTGCATGGAAATGATACAATAATGATGAATGAAGGCTCGCTGAAAGGGAAAACAATGTATTTCAGTATCAATACAAACCTTACTGTTTATCATCCAGATGATGAGTTAAAAATATTATTAATGGATCGGAATAATCCGGAAAATAATCTCACAGTAACCAAGTGTACAGGAAAGGATTTACCCTTGCTGAATAATAAAACGATAAAGAATAAAAACAAGGCTATTAAAAAAGTGTACTTGAGTTTCAGCATCAAGCCAATGAATAAATAAACAAAATGCACATTTTTGAACTGGCTTCATCATTGAAATTCCTTAAGATTGTCACGAAAGAATAAATATTAAACACCCGACTTAATATTATGCGAATACGTCCATGGATCATCAGTTGTTGCCTCCTGCCTTTTGTTGCAGCCTTGCTTTATGGTGCACGGCCTTCGACTGTGGTTGAAGCGAGGGCAAACGGTAATGACACAAGTTGGGACGTTCAACTGAACGAGATGAATTATCTGATTATGAAAACCTCGTCAGTTAATTTGATTAGAGGGCTGCATCTATCGAAAAATCAGGCAATCCAATTAAAAGTTCTGGCTGACAGCGTGGCAAAAGTGCTTCCCGAAATCCCCGACTCCAAAGGAAAATGCGATAATTCGCTAAAACCAACGCGCACTGCCTTTACCAAACTAATAAAGAAGCTTGAGATAGGTGAGGATATTTCCGATTCATTGAAAAAAGAAGTTTATGCAGCACGTCAGCTGGAAGCCGAGCTTATTAAACTCAGTCTCATTGGTGCACAGCAACCTCTCTATGAAGAAGAGGGCTGCCTTCAATGCCATGCGATACCTGCACGATATAAGCAGTTCAATGGTGCAGGATTAGAGCCCAAGACAGTTACACCTGCAGTTCGCATAGAAACAGATCGTGCCCACATTTATGGTGTATTGGGAGAAGAAGCGAGCGCACTACTTTGGATGTTAAAAGATGAGGTGATAAGCATACTCAGTAACAGTCAGCAAAGTGTATTAAAAGATTTCCGTTGTTGTTTAATGCCTTCGACCTCACTTTCGGGTCCAGAAAGAATTGGGCAGGCTGCATCCAACGGAGATTGGGAATCATATCTGATTGAAATCAGAACCTTAAGCGAAAGTGCCTGGGAAAATTACAAACCCTTGTATTTGTATCCTATTGAAGAAATCATGCGGGCTACTTTGCCGGGTATCAGAAAAAAAGAGATTGAAAAAAGAATCGATGCTGTTTCCGTGATTATCACAGAGGCGCGGGCATTGAATCGTATGGA
This sequence comes from Bacteroidales bacterium, assembly GCA_963678485.1. Classification (GTDB taxonomy): domain Bacteria; phylum Bacteroidota; class Bacteroidia; order Bacteroidales; family CAIWKO01; genus CALGYY01. Next base: position 3,993,745 of record OY782882.1, on the reverse strand, counting down.
TTTCGAGCTTCAAAAAGAAGATCTGTGTGAACGATTGCGTAAAGCGATAAGCAGCGAAACTTTGAGTGGCGAAGCCTTTCGCAGCAGTGATGAGCGAAATTTTCTATCTGCACTATTCTTATTATATTTCGGAAGCAGCAATATTTACAAGCAGCTTATCTCATCGTATGAGAACTAAAGGAAACCATCAAATACTGATGCTGGGCATTGGTAACGATATTTTGAAAGACGATGGGATTGGTCCGTGGATATGCAATCAGCTTCGTAATGAAATGCAACATCCGCAAATTCATTTCGAGAATCTGAATGTTGGTGGTCTGGAAGTATTAGAATACATTAAAGATTATCAATACGTATATATTTTTGATGCTATAAAAACGCCGGAAGGAAAGATTGGTGATGTTTTTTTATTGAATCGGACAGTTTTCAGGGAAACCTGTCATTTATCAAATCTTCATGATGTTGGATTTTTAACGGCGCTTGATTTAGGGGAAGAACTCGAAATGACATTGCCGGATGAAATCAGGATTGCCGCCATTGAGATTAGGGAAGATCTCGAATTTGGGACAGAATTTACTCCTGAATTGCAAATAAAGACACATGAAATCATGGAAATCATCCATGAAGATATTAAGCAATGGCTTGCTGATATTCATTTTTATAATTGATTATCATATATTTACACCCATTTGCTATTTTTTTTAAAAATTAATCGTAAAAAACTTGCATTATGTCGTTTTAGAGTATATCTTTGTCGCGATTTATTTGTTTTTTGTTTTTTTTTCATAGTATTTAGGCCCGTTTGATGGAAACATCAGACGGGTTTTTTATTTCTATCCTATGCATTTACAATCTGGAATCTTTCTAAATTTATAATGATAATATAAAAATATTTGCGCACCTCTAGTTGAAAAGAAAAAAAACTAATTTTGTTGGCCTTCATTAAAAAGGTAAACAACTTAAAATTTTATAAATAAGTCAAACTAAAAATAACCATTAATCACATCTTTATGAAGAATACCCTGATCGAAATTACCGCGAAGTACGGTAACGACGAGGCGCGTTTGATGGACATCCTGATGGATACCCAAACTGCGCTTGGCTACATTTCGAAAGAAGCGATTGAAGTGATAGCCGATCAGTTGAAGGTTTCCACGGCCGACGTGGTTCAGACCATCAGCTTCTATCATTTCTTCGCTCAGAAACCACGCGGAAAATACAGCATCTATCTTAACAACAGCGTAACCTCGTTAATGTTTGGATATAAAGAGATTTCTGAAGCTTTCGTTAAAGAGACAGGATGCAAATTTGGACAGTGCACTGCTGACGGTCTGATTGGTCTGTATCACACTGCATGTATCGGTATGAGTGATCAGGAACCTGCAGCTATTATTAATGATAAGGTTTTTACCAAACTCACTCCTGCAAAGGTGACTGAGATAGTTAAAGGTATTAAAGCCGGCAAAAAGGTAGCTGATATTTGTCCTGAATTAGGCGATGGCAATAACGCCAATCCTCTTATTAAGGCAATGGTCAACAGCAATATCCAGAAAAAGGGCGCTGTCATTTTTGGTGATTACCCACTGGGTACCTCATTGAAGAAAGCAGTTGGCATGGCTTCTCAGGATGTAATTAACGAAGTAAAGAATGCAAATCTCCGCGGTCGTGGTGGTGCTGGTTTCCCAACAGGTATGAAATGGGAATTCTGTTCCAAGGCTGAAGATAAAACCCGTTATGTAATTTGCAATGCTGACGAAGGCGAGCCGGGAACCTTTAAGGATCGCGTACTGCTTACCGAAAAAGCACAACAGGTGTTTGAAGGTATGGCAATTGGCGGCTTTGCAGTTGGAGCTCAACTCGGAGTATTGTATCTCAGGGCTGAATACCGCTATTTGAAAGCCTATCTGGAAAGTGTACTTGAAGATATGCGTAAGAATGGTTTATTAGGAAAAGGTGCTGCTGGCAATGCCAATTTCACTTTTGATATCCGCGTTCAGTTTGGTGCTGGCGCATATGTTTGCGGTGAAGAATCGGCACTCATTGAATCAGCCGAAGGTCACCGTGGCGAACCACGCAACCGTCCTCCATTCCCCGTTACCAAAGGTTATCTTGCCAAACCTACTATTGTCAATAATGTAGAGACTTTCTGTGCAGTAACCCGTATCATTGAAAAAGGATCTGCATGGTATACATCCATGGGCACTCAGAGTTCAGCCGGAACTAAAGTATTAAGTATTTCCGGTGACTGTGAAAAACCGGGTATTTATGAGATTGAATGGGGAATGACCATTCAGGATATGCTCACCATGGTTGGTGCAAAAGACACCATGGCTGTTCAGGTCGCTGGTCCATCAGGCGTTTGCCTCAATCCAGAACAATTCAGTCGTAAAATTGCATTCGAAGATTTACCAACAGGTGGGTCGATGATTGTTCTTAACAAATCCCGTAATCTGATAAAAGATGTGGTATTGAACTTCATGGAATTCTTTGCAGAAGAAAGCTGCGGTTCCTGCGTTCCCTGCCGCTCTTTAAATGTTGTATTGAAGCAAAAGATTGAAAAAATCCTTGCAGGCAATGGCGTTATGGGAGATCTGGAAGAAATGGAAAAATTAGGAAAGATGATGAGCATGAGTACACGTTGTGGACTGGGCCAGACATCTTCAAATCCAATAACCACCACTTTACAAAACTTCAGGAATAAGTACACCGAGCTGGTTCGTAAAGACACTGACTATGTTAGTGAATTCGACATGGCTGCTTCGGTAAAAGATTCATGTGCTTATGTAAAGAGGAAACCCAATCTCCATTAATCCATCATCACATTATAAACGAAAAAACCAACATAATATATGAGCGACAAGGTTAATTTCACAATCGACGGTAAAACGTTAACAGCCGAAAAAGGCCAGTTTATCGTTGACGCCGCAGCAGAGCAGGGAGTATATGTTCCCACCCTCTGCCATATGAAAGGTGAAAAACCGGCCGGTTCCTGCCGTATCTGTACGGTAAAAGTGAACGGTCGTGCCATGGCTGGCTGCACCACACCGGTAGAAGCCAATATGGTCATCGAGAATAACACCCCTGAATTAGCAGAACTCAGGAAAGTCATTATTGAATTACTTTTCGTTGAAGGCAATCACTTTTGCCCATCCTGCGAAAAGAGCGGAAGCTGCGAATTACAGGCGATGGGATACCGTTATCAAATGATGGTTCCTCGCTTCAGCTACAACTTCCCAAAACGCGAAATCGACGCCACTGCTCCAAAGATTTATCTCGACCGCAATCGTTGCATTTTCTGCAAAAAATGCGTTCGTGCCATTAAATCTCAGGACGGCAAGAATATTTTCGCATTCCGCAATCGCGGTGCAGACCTTGAAATCAATTTCGACGTAAAACTTGCCTCACAAATGACAGACGAACAGGCCAAAATAGCTATGGACATCTGTCCCGTAGGTTGCATTTTGAAAAAGGAAATCGGTTTCAATGTGCCTATTGGAAAGCGCAAGTTTGATAAAGTAGCGATCGGATCAGATATTGAAAAACTATCACATTAATCAGGAGGAACGCAAATGAGTAAACCAATTGTTGCAACCACTTCGTTAGCCGGATGTTTCGGATGCCATATGTCGCTCCTCGATATCGACGAACGTATTTTGAAACTTATTGAACTGGTTGAATTTAATAAATCACCTATCGACGATATTAAAACATTCACCAAAGAATGTACTATCGGTATCATCGAAGGTGGATGCTGTAACAGCGAAAACGTACATGTATTACAGGAATTCCGTAAACATTGCAAGATTCTGATCTCCCTTGGCGAATGCGCCATCATGGGTGGCCTTCCTGCATTGCGTAACGGCATCCCTGTTCAGGAATGCATCGAGGAAGCCTATTTACACGGACCAACCGTGGACGGCGTGAACACCGAAGGAATTCTTCCGAATGATGAAGAACTCCCAATGATTCTCGATAAAGTGTATCCCTGTCACGAAATCGTAAAAATCGATTATTTCCTTCCCGGATGCCCTCCACGCGCTGACCTTATCTGGAATGCCGTAGCAGCACTGGTTACCGGAAGTGAAATGGATTTACCTTATGAAGTAATTAAATTCGACTAAAAGGACAATAGTATATGGCACAAAAAATAACAATAGAACCTGTAACCCGCGTGGAAGGCCACGGAAAGGTTACCATTCATCTTGATGATGCCGGTAATGTCACCGACAGCCGCCTGCATATTGTGGAATTCAGGGGATTTGAACGTTTTGTACAAGGTCGCCCCTATTGGGAAGCTCCTGTATTAGTTCAACGCCTTTGCGGGATTTGTCCCGTAAGTCACCATCTGGCCGCAGCCAAAGCCCTCGACGTTATCGTTGGTGCAGGCACCGGACTCGGATTAACCGCTACTGGTGAAAAAATGAGAAGACTCATGCATTATGGACAAATGTTCCAGTCGCATGCACTCCATTTCTTCCATCTGGTTTCTCCGGATTTACTTTTTGGATATGATGGCGACCCCGCAATCCGTAATGTGATTGGTGTTGCATTAAAGTACCCAGAACTTGCTGTTCAGGGTGTGATGATGCGCAAATTTGGTCAGGAAATTATTGCTGCAACTGCTGGAAAGAAAATCCACGGAACTGGCGCTATCCCTGGCGGTATCAATAAAAACCTCAGCATCGAAGAACGCGATTCTTTCTTAAAAGGCGCTGATCCCTTGAATATCGACAAGATGATTTCCTGGGCACAGGGTGCATTGGATTTCTTCAAAGGATACCACGCAAAGAACAGCGAATTCATTGATAATTTCGCCTTTTTCGAATCAAACCACCTGAGTCTGGTGCGCAAGGACGGTGCACTCGACCTGTATCATGGCGTATTGCGCGCTGTAGATACCGATGGTAAGAAAATCCTCGACGATGTTGATTATCAGGACTACGTAAAATACGTTGGCGAAGAAGTTCGCAACTGGAGTTATATGAAGTTCCCGTATTTGAAACATTTGGGCAAAGAAAAAGGCTGGTATCGTGTTGGACCATTAGCTCGTTTGAACACCTGCGATTTCATTCCAACACCACTGGCGCAGAAAGAATTTGAGATTTATAAAGCTTATACCAATGGTAAACCCAACAACCATTGTATGCATATGCATTGGGCTCGTCTCATCGAATTACTGCACTCTGCCGAAGTTATCAAAGACCTTCTCAATGATCCTGATTTGCAGAAGAACGATCTCGTTACCAAGGGAACCAAGGGCAACGAAGGTGTTGGCTTAATTGAAGCACCACGTGGTACCTTATTCCATCATTACAAGATCGACGAGAATGATCAGATCATTATGGCAAACCTCATTGTTTCCACAACAAACAACAACGAACCAATGAATCGTTCGGTAAATTTTGTTGCAAAGAAAATGATGAACGGACAAAAAGAAATTACAGAAGGTATGCGTAATGCCGTTGAAATTTCTATCCGTGCCTACGATCCTTGCTTAAGCTGTGCAACACACGCTTTGGGCAAGATGCCTCTTGAAATTGCTCTTTTCGACAGCAATGGCAACGAACTCGATCGTAAGAAAAATTAATATTGATGTTTAATTTTCAATAGGATTTTACGCCCATCCCTTGCGGGATGGGCTTTTTCATCTTCAACAATTGCATTATGTCGGCGCAAAAAAAAATACTGATCTACGGCTTTGGCAATCCCGGCCGTATGGATGATGGATTAGGCAATGCATTCACTGACAAAGTCGAAGAATGGGCGCGAGTGCAGAGCCATACAACTATTGTCTGTGATAGCAACTACCAGCTCAATGTGGAAGATGCACTTGAAATTTCCACCTACGATATTGTTGTTTTTGCGGATGCTACGGTAGAGGAGCATGTTGAAAGTTTCCGGCTGGATCCATTAGATCCTGAACAAGATACAGTGAAATATACATTGCACGCAGCCTCACCAGGCTACATCCTAGAATTATGCAACGAACTTTATGGCAAATTCCCCGAAACCTGGCTCATGCGCATGAAAGGCTATGAGTGGGATTTCAAAGAAGGTATGACTTCCGAAGCGCTAAAAAATCTCGAACTGGCTTTTAATCACTTTATAGTGTGGCTTACTGAAAAGCTGTAAGAAGTTTATTCTCCCTTTGAAAGAACAATCTCAAACACCCTTGGATTAAGTTTCTTTGCTACGGGTAAGGACGATAAAAATTCACCATCACCCATCAGTTGTTCGTAATCCTTTTCCATAGAAGGCGTAACATCTTCCAGCCCAAGGTTGACAAACATATTTTTCTTATCGAAGTTTCCACCCTTCCAGTCCATTACGCCACCGCCATAGTCCCAGCCAAATCCAAGAAAAACAAAATCTTTCCCATTCATTTTTACCAACTCGGTCAGTGGAGTTCCAAGACGAACTCCGGAGCGGGTCAACCAGCGGGTATCAAGATCAAATTTTTCAGTCTTTGTATTATACTGACAATCATGCGTCACTGAAATTACCTCGGTGCGTGTTTTGGGGTATCTCCATTCAATAACAACATTATCAGGGGTTCCTGAATACAGTACAGTTGCCATGGAAAAGTCACCTTCGACACCATAGATGGTATCCCAGCTAACATTCTTTGCACCATATATGTCTTTAAGTTGCTTTTCATCATTAATGGCCAGCAGTGCATCCAGTGTATCGTTTGGCGCGACCTGGAGTGATGTTGAATCGTTGCCGTTGCTTTTTTCATTTGATGTGCTACCACAGGAGGCGATTAATAGAATCACTGCTAAAAAAAGTACATTTCTCATAGAATAATAATTTGATTGTTGAACGAAAATACATAATCCTAAGGCAATTTTGGTAAGCGCTAAAAAAAACTTTAACAAATTAAAAATTGAGTTGAACTGTGATGCGTATATTTTTCTTATTTTTATAGCAAATTAAGTTTTTCTTAACAAAGGTCTGACCTTATGAAAAAAGTACTACTTGGCTTGATCATACTATTGATGTCTTCCCGCTTCGCTCTAGTCATTGCTGATGAAGGCATGTGGCTACCCATGCTGCTTGGCGATTATCCTGAATCGGAAATGCAGCGGTTGGGAATGAAAATAACTGCGAAGGATTTGTACGACATTAACCAACCCAGCCTTAAAGATGCAATTGTAATGTTTGGCGGTGTGTGCACAGCAGAGATTATTTCTGATGAAGGGCTCCTACTCACCAATCATCACTGTGGATTCAGTATGATTCAATCCCATTCGAGCATCAAATACGATTATATTACTTCAGGGTTCTGGGCCATGAACCGAGCTGAAGAGTTACCGAATGCCGGATTGAAGATTACGATTCTTAACCGTATGGAAGATGTAACGGCAAAAGTGCTGCAGGGAGTCACCGACAATATGGATGATAAAGCCCGCACCGACTTGATTCAAGCCAATATAAGTAAAATTGAAAAAGAGGCTGTGGAAGGCACAAAATCGGTTGCCAAGGTAAAGGCCTTTTATTATGGAAATCAGTATTTTTTAATTGTTAGCGATGAATATGAGGACGTTCGACTGGTAGGTGCGCCACCTAATCGCATTGGTGATTTCGGGGGTGAGACCGACAATTGGATGTGGCCCAGACACACCGGTGACTTTTCATTGTTTCGCATTTATGCCGGTCCGGATAACAAACCTTCTCAGTATTCTGCTGATAATGTTCCATATAAACCAAAAAAACATCTGAGCATTTCGCTCAAAGGTGTCAAGGAAAATGATTTTACCATGCTATTCGGATTCCCGGGAACAACTCAGGAATACCTTCCCTCCTATGCACTTGAGCTTCTGGTTAATACGGAGGATCCGGCAGCAATTAAAATCCGGGAGCGTCGCATCGAAATCATGGAAAAATACATGGCTTTGAGTAAGCTCACAAAAATCCAGTACAGTGCAAAAAGGGTAACTATAGCTAATGGATGGAAGAAAATGTTTGGTGAGGTTACCGGACTTCGCCGACTTGACGCTGTAGGCATAAAGCAACAAGCCGAAGTCGCGTTCCAGCAATGGGCGAATGAAACCCCTGCCAGAAAGAAAATATATGGAAGTGTATTGGCAAATTTTAAGAGCTTATATGATCAGTATAAACCGTATCGATTGGCCTACATCTTTTACAGGGAGGCAGGTCTTGGCGTGGAGGTAATTCCATACGCAAATTCATGGTTCAAACTGGTAGAATTGTCCAAAAGCGATACGGTAAAAGCTGAAGTCTTTATGAAAACTGTCGACTTCTTTAAGCAAACATCCAAAGGTTTTTTCAAAAACTATAACATGATGCTTGATAAAGAGACCTTTACGACATTGATGGGAATGTACTACAAAGGCCTCGACAAAGCGTATGTGCCTGATACACTGGTAAAACAGAGCGAACGATTTGGCGGAGATTTTATGAAATATTCGGATTACTTATTTACAAAATCCGATTTGGTTAATGAAAAGAAAGTCAGCAAATTATTGACCGAATACACGATTAAAGATTTCAGTAAACTTGAGCAAGATCCCATGTACATGTTGGCCCGAAGCATTTATAATTTTTACGCTAATACTATTGCCCCTCAAATGGCATCATTAGAAGCACAGATTTACGTACAGCAACGCTTGTATATGAAGGGTTTAATGGAAATGCAGCCATCAAAAAAATTCTACCCTGATGCCAACAGCACAATGAGAATTTCATACGGCACGATCAAAGCTTATGAACTAAGGGATGGGGTGGTTTACAACTACTTTACAACGCTTGACGGAGTGATGGAAAAGGAAGATACTTTACTTACAGATTATAATGTTGATCCTCAATTAAAGGTACTTTGGAAGAAAAAGGATTATGGTCGGTACGCCGATAAAGATGGCCGTATGCACGTCTGTTTTTTAGCGACCAATCACACAACAGGTGGCAACTCTGGAAGTCCGGTCTTGAATGCTGAAGGACAACTTATTGGCCTTCATTTCGACCGCGTTTGGGAGGGAACCATGAGTGACATTTATTACGATCCAGCCAAATGCCGTAACATTGCAGTCGACATTCGCTATGTGCTTTTCCTCATCGACAAATATGCGGGAGCCAGTTATCTATTGAAAGAAATGGACATCGTGGAATAATTCAAGTCTGAAGTCCGCTATTTTTCTTCTTAATTTATTCGAAAGTTGAAAGGATTACTTAACAAGTAGTCCTTTCTTTATAATGGCTATTTGGAGCTTCAAATGGCTTACATCAATAGGTAAAAATATTTAGTAAAAGTTAATGTTAATAAAACAATGATAAATTAACATTAATTTAATTGGGTTTCGTCGCCTTTATATGTATTTTTGTATATTGAGCTAAATAGCGTACCTATAGAAAGAAAGGGGCATTGCAAAGAGCTCAATTACTTAAAAAGCATGGCTACTTTAAGTAAAAATATGGACTAGTACATTCAGTGAACACCCTACACGAATTCTCCTCCCCGGAGAAGGTCCAAAACCACTGAATTTCAATTATACAAGATATTATTTGTTTATTGCAAATTCATTGAATATGAAAAACATACTGACCTACTTAATCATGCAACGATGTGCAGGCATGAGGGCTACACTCAATAGTAGACGAAAAAGAATTATTAGCTATTTGGTTTTAATATTGGCCATAATGGGCGGAGTTGAGCAGAGTTTGGGACAGGTATCCATTACTGCATTAGGAACCGCTTTTACACAAAACTTCAACACTTTAGCAAATTCAGGAACCACCAACGTTTGGACTGATAATACTACAATTGCTGGTTGGTACACAAACCGAGTTGTCTATATTGGGGATGATGGAACAAGTACTACAGGAGGACTTCATAGTTATGGAACAACCGCATCTACAGAACGTGCATTAGGAGCACTTACCTCTGGTTCAGTAGCAACTGCCTATATTGGTGTCCGTCTTGCAAACAATTCCGGATCAACAGCGACTTCTTTTAGTGTTTCATACAGGGGCGAACAATGGCGACAAACAACTAATGCTCAGACTTTAGTTTTTGAGTATCAGGTCGGAGCGACTTCTTTAACCACTGGAACATGGACTGCTGTTACTGCACTTGATTTTACGGCACCCAAAACTGGAACAGCTGGAGCACTTGATGGAAACCTTGCTGCGAATTATTTAGCAAAGTCTTCAACAATCACAGTTAATGTTAATAACGGACAAGAGATTTGGTTTAGATGGACTAAAACAGGATCAACAAGTCCAGGGCTTGCAATAGACGACTTTTCGGTCACAGCCACTGGTTCCGTTGCACCTACCCTCACTGTTGCCCCCACTTCCCTATCAGGTCTAGATTACGTCTTTGGAAGCGGACCAAGTGCCTCCCAAAGTTATCAGCTCTCGGGAGCAAATCTAACAGGCTTCCCCGGAAATATTTTGGTTAGCGGATCAACCAATTATATGGTTTCTACTGACAATTCCAATTTTTTCGCATCAGTGAATGTTCCTTATAATACAGCAACTCTTGCAGCGACAACAATTTATGTCAGATTAAAAGCAGGCCTAAGTGTTGGAACCTACAACGGAGAACTGGTGACCAACGCCGGTGGTGGTGCCACCACTTTGAACGTTACTTGTAACGGTACAGTCAGCACTCCTCCAACACCAACACTTACTGTAACGCCAACATCCCTTTCCGCATTGGATTATGTCTTTGGTAGCGGACCAAGTGCTTCGCAAAGTTATTCGCTGTCAGGGACTAATCTTACCGGATGGCCAAGCACAATAACAGTTTCAGGAAGTACCAACTATGATGTTTCGCTTAACAATACAGTTTTTGGATCCACAGTGAATGTCTCATATGCTTCTGCAACCTTAGCCGCAACAACTATTTATGTCAGGCTCAGGGCTGGATTAGCCGTCGGTGCGTATAATGGAGAATTAGTCACCAACGCCGGAGGTGGAGCAGCAACAGTGAACGTTACTTGTAATGGAAACGTCACTGCACCCTCAACGAATTGCGGATCAGAAACATTTACAAATGCAGCACTTACAGGAACTTACGCTACTGGTGGCTTTACTGGTGACAACTCATTATCATGGAGTTATGTTGGATCAAGGGATGAAAGTACTTATGGTATAACTGGTAAAGGAATTATGTTTGAAGGTGCTACAACAGCAAAACTAACTTCGGGCAACGCTACTGGGGGGATTGGAAATTTCACTTGTAGCTTAAAAAAGGCATTTACGGGCGCTGGAAATCGTCAAGTTGAGCTCTTTGTCAATGGCATTTCCCAAGGAACATCAATTGCTTGGGATAATACAACAGTGCAAACCTTCACGGTAAATAATATAAACATTGCTGGGACTGTTGTAATCGAAATTCGAAATGCTTTAGCCAAGCAAGTTGTCATCGATGATATTTCCTGGACATGTTACAGCGCAGGCTGTGTGGCACCAACATTAACTGGGGCAGCTCAGGCGGCAACGATCTGCGAAGGCAGTCCGGTTATTATCAATTTAACTGGAATGGTTGCCAACACAACCGGGAATATAATTAACTATTCTATTGCAGGTGTGCCACAAACTGCAGTGACTGGCATCAACAGCAACGCATCAGGTGCAGCAAGTTTTACCGTTGATGCGTTAACTGCAGCTAATAACGGACAAGTACTTCAGATTACTCAAATTACAAATGCTACTTGCAGCACAGCATTCGCTCGCAATGTAACGCTTGCCATCAATGCAACCCCTGCAACACCAACCGTTGGCTCTAATAGTCCTATTTGCGAAGGTTCGGCACTCAATCTGACTTCCACTGCTGTTGGTACAATAGCGTGGACAGGACCTAATTCATTTACATCAGCAGTGCAGAATCCAAGTATTGCTTCAGCAACCATTGCTGCCTCCGGTTCTTACTTCGTAACATCAACGGTTGCTGGCTGCACAAGTATTGCTGGAACAACAACCGTAGTTGTTAATGGAACCGTTCCAATGGTGACGATAACGGCATCACCTTCAAGCACCATTACTACAGGGACACTGGTAACCTTCACTGCTACACCTGTTAATGGGGGGACACCTTCTTATCAGTGGAAGAAGAATGGAGCAAACGTTGGAACCAATAGCAACGTCTATACTGATGCGACAATAATCACCGGTGATGTGATTGTTTGCTATATGACACCAGCCTCGCCATGTGCTCCTGCCATTGCTATTCCATCGAATTCAATCACAATGACGGTCAATGCCGTTTCACTGTTCTGTGGAACCGAGACCTTCTCCAATCTGTGTACTTCAGGTTGCACACCGGGTAGTTCAACATATGGAACAAGAACATGGGTGGGCGATGATGGTGTAAACTGGACGGCTACAGATTCCAGATCTGATCAGACAATTACAAGCAAGGCTATTTGTATAAGAACTGGAACTCTCACTTCTGACACTTATCCAAATGGTATTGGAAATTTAACCGTTACCACAAAACTTCCTTTTGCAGATGCGGCAGGAAATCTTGACGTACTTGTCAACGGCAGCCTCGTTGGCACCGTGCCCTACAGCACTGTTTCACAAACCACAACTATTAGTGGAATCAACGTCAGCGGAAACATCGTGGTGCAGTTCTCAAATACCACCACAAAACGTATTGCAATTGACGATATCTCATGGACTTGCTTTAATATTTCAGGACCATCTTTGTTCGTTTCTCCTGGCTTGCTAACAGGTTTCTCTTATATTTTCGGGAGCGGACCAAGTACAGCTCAAACCTATCAATTATCAGGGCTCAACCTAACAGGAGCTCCTGGTAATATAACAGTGACAGCTCCGGCCAATTATGAGATATCACTCAACAATGTAACCTTCACCAGCAGCCTGTTAGTTCCATATACTTCAGCAACGCTGACAGCAACAACCATCTATGTAAGATTAAAATCAGGCTTAGCCGTTGCTACCTATAATGGAGAGATCATTACTAATTCAGGCGGAGGCGCTGCAAGCAGTGTTACAGTCACCTGTAATGGATTCGTTTCCACTACTGCCACTGTTGGTATTGCACCGGGAGATTTAGCAATTTTAGCATTCAATACTGATATTGGTAGCGGAGTAGATGAGATTAGCTTTGTTTGTTTCGTGCCAATTCCTGTTGGTACAACCATAGATATTACCGATAATGCTTACCAAAAGTGCGGAACGACGAATGGTTGGGGTATTTCAGAAGGCTGGATACGTTTAGTGCGAACCACCTCAGATTTGCCTGCAGGAGAGATTATTACAGTGCGAGTTACACTAGGTACACCGTCAATGGTATCACCTGATTTAAACTGGTCGGTGAGTAAACCTCAACCTAGTGGTCAGGGCAATTTTGACATGAATGCATTTGGCGAACAGATATTTTTTATGTCCGGCGGTAATGTAGGCGGACCAGGAAGTACCACGGCCACTTCTGATGCAGGCACATATTCTGGGTACTTTCTTTATGGATTTAATACAAAAAGCAATGTGTGGACACCTGTCTGTGCAAACGCTGCAGGAGGTGGAACACAAAACTCAGATAAACCAATCAATTTCGATTGTTTTCTTGCCTGGCCAACATCCCAGGCTGATATGAACAAATACACGGGTCTTTTAACTCCGACATCGCAAAGGGATTGGATTGACCGCATTGGTAATTCCAGCAACTGGACTGGCTATCCGGATGACGCTTCGTATGACCTTGGGCCTGACTATGTAAACTTCAATGGACCCAATTTAGGCAGAACCATTGTAATTGTACCTGGTGGTTTCTCAAACGGAAAATGGGTAGGCACAACAAGTATTGATTGGTTTGAATGTAGTAATTGGGAAAGTATGAGGGTACCTGACAGTTCCACCAATGTGACTATTCCAACCCTTGGTGTTATCAATGAGCCCACCATTGGTGCTCCTGTGGCGCCTGTCACCCGTGCTTATACAAACGATCTCAATATTGCAACTCCGCATACATTGACCATCAACAATGCCAGCAGCAAACTAGATATTCATGGCAATTTCACTAATAACAGTTTACTTTCTCACACTTTTGGAACAATTGCAATTAAAGGAAGTAAACATACCACGTTCGGAGGAAATGCAGCCAACACTGTGTATAACCTTGAAATGGCCAAAAAGCTGAATACCTATACAATGACGCTTGGACAAAATGTGACGATAAATAATATTTTCACTCTAACCAGCGGAAAGGTAATTGGTGCAGGCAAAACAGTCACCGTCGAAAACAATGTTCCTGCTGCCGTTGTGGCCGGAACAGGCAATACCTTATTTGCTAACAGCTATGTAGTCGGTTTATTGAAAAGAAAAATTTATTCCAACGCTCTTACCTACGATTTTCCCGTTGGTATAAAAGCAAATCCGCGCCTTGCTCAGTTTGTGAATAACTCTATTGCTCCTACAACTTACATCACCGTTAGTTTTGATTCGAGTGCACTTGTCGGTAATACCGGAAGTTTAAGCGTAATCGAAGGAACAACTACGCTTACATCGGTTTGTCCTGAAGGTGTCTGGCAAATCGATCCGAATTTAGCCGTTTCGAGTGGCAATTATGGTTTCAAATTGTACTTTACAGGTTTTACTTCGCTGAGTGCAGCGGACAACAATCTGTTTACTATTATAAAACGCCCCAATCCGGTTGGTTTAGGAGATATCAGCTTATTTACCAATGGCGGAGGAACGATCAACGCACTAAATGGTCTTGGTCGCTTGTATGCCAATGGCTATGCATATAAATGGAACTTAAGCAGCTTCTCTCAGTTTGCAATAGCCAAAGGACTGACACCACTACCTGTTGAACTGCTTGGTTTTACTGCTGAATGTAAGTCAGGTAATGTTCAAATCGAATGGCAGACTGCTTCTGAAATCAACAATGATCTTTTCTTAATTGAGCGTAGCACTGATGCGAGAAATTACACCAAAATCGGTGAAGTGAGAGGCGCAGGTCAAAGCAATGAACTTAGAAATTATAGTTATAGTGACACAAAACCCCTTAATGGAACAGCCTATTACAGGCTTGTCCAATACGATTTTGACGGAAAATCCGAATCTTTTGGTCCGGTAAGTTCGCAATGTGATGGAGAAGCTACTGATGATTTCAATATCATCAGTGTATCTCAGGATGCGATTAATCCGGTGGTGACCTACTTTATATCTTCGAATGTTCAGGTTAGTTGTTGTATTTATGATATCAATGGCCGCAAGATCCTGTGTCAGAACCAAGAAGGACCAGCAGGAATGCGCAGAATTGAACTGAACACCTCGTTGAGTAATGGACTTTATCTGATTAATTTATCAGATGGAAATACTAAATTATCTGCAAAGATCTTTATCCGCTAAAGGCGGAATACTTCAGGTTGTTGACATTTTTTAACAATCAGAACCTTGACTTATCTTACTCATTTGCGTATCTTGTGAGAATGTGTCGCAATTACGATTTTGCTTACTATGAAAAACTTATTCTTGCTACTATTGCTAGGACCAACGCTGGTATTCGGACAGAATTATGGTCTTCAAATTAATGGCTCAGCTAAAGTAACAATGCTCGGCAATGTTTGGCTAACTATAGGGCAGCCAAATGCGTTAGGAATTTCCAGAACCGCCACTACCGGAGGTATCATTAGTGATAATGAACAATCACGTATCAATTGGATGGTAGGTACCTCGACAGGGTTTTATGTATTTCCTTTCATGAGTCCTGACGGAGATAATGCAACTGTGAGCATGGGCGTCAGCGCTTCTGGAACAGGGCCGGGATCAATCATTGTATCAACCTATCATACAACTCCAGCAAACCTACCCTATCCTACCAACAGTGATGCATGGTTCCCCGACGTAACGAATCTTTGGGACGAAAACGGCATCGACAACTCAGCAAATGTGGCAGATCGTTTTTGGCTGATAAACTTCAGTGGTTATACAGCCAACCCGTTTACGAATGTCAATATAATGTATGATGCTGTTGGAGGAAATACAGATGTTGGTGTGATCCCAGAAGCCAACCTTCGCGGTGAATACTGGAATGGCGTGACCTGGGCACCTTACAACCCTCTGTTCGGTGTGCCCGACCCACCTAATGATCAGGTGACCGGAATCTCAGGGATTACCTTTAATGCACCTTGGGTCCTTGTCGATAAAAACTATCCGCTTCCAGTGGAGATGCTGAGTTTCACCTACGAGTGCGGAAAATTAATGTGGACCACAGCCACTGAGACCAATTGCGATTATTTCCAGATTTGGTATAGTGCCGACGGCAAGGATTATTCAATGCTTGGAACTGTCGACGGAGCCGGAAATTCAAATCATGTGATAAATTATCAGTACGAAACCTCTTTGAAACAGGGGTATTTTAAACTTATACAATACGATTATGACGGTCGCTCTTCAAGCTACGGACCGATTGCCGGGAATTGCAAAACAGATCAGGTGACCATACGCGTTTATCCCAATCCTTTCAATCAGCAGTTTTATATTGTTTGTCCTGAAAACTCAACACTCCAAATATATGATGCCATTGGACAGTTGATAAAATCCGAATCACTGATTACCTTCAACACCATTGATCTCAGTGGCGTTGCAAATGGTCTTTACACTTTGAATATTGTTGGGAATGGATATTTCCATTCAGAAAAAATAATCAAAAACGACAAATAATTTACATTTTCCTCAGAACTCAAATAATAGAATCATATGAAAAAAATCACTTTGACCATTATGTTTTCATGCATATATGGGATTTTTCTCTCCTCGGCACAATTCATTGGAATCAGTGATGTTGCTATCACTCCAAGAAGTCCATTGCATGTACATCTAAACAATACTACAGGTAGCACTCTGCAATTGACCAATACCACATCAGGTAATGCGACCAATGCTGTAGGATTCGGAATTTCGGCAAGTACCAACGATTGGACGCTGCAAAATTTTCAGAATGGTGCATTGGCATTTTGGACTAATGGTGCCCAGCGGATGCAGATTTCAAACACAGGTACCCTACTTGTAAATAACCTTGCCAGCGGCGCCAGCGGCGCAATTATTCGCTCCAACAATACAGGATTGCTTTCAGTAACAAATTTTTCGGGACTTGCAGGGGATGTTCTTCTAGGAACAGGCGCCTTTGGTCCCGCAGTGACCAGTGCAACTGCCTGGCAGCTGACAGGTAATACCGGAATTAATCCAGCCACCAATTGGATTGGAACCAATGATGCACAGCCCTTCGCCATACGCACCAACAATGTTGAACGTGCACGCATTCTTTCAGCTGGTAACATCCTCTTTAACAGGACTACCGCATTATTTGCCACAGACCTCATCGAAGCTCAAGGGAATGCAACCTTTCCCGACGCTATAAATGGCTACACTGATCAAGCGGCTGGCTCAGGTGTATTTGGTGTAAATTCAGCCACAGATGGCATTGCAGTGGTTGGTTTAAATTCCGCAGCCACTGCTGCAGGAATTGGTGCCGGAGTATACGGAGAATCGGGGCAAACGGGAGCTGCCGGCGTTTGGGGCAATGGAACCACATTAACGCGTGGTATTATCGGGGTAAACAATTCTGCTGCCTATGCTGCGACTCAAGCTCAAAATGCACATATTGACGGTGATGCTATTTATGCAGTAAACTCGGCAGCTAACGGAGTTGGTTCAGGTTCGGGGATCTATGCATATTCCGGACAGACCGGAGGATCTACAATTGTTGCCGGATTGAGATCCATTTCTTATTTTTCAAATGCCGCAATCTCAGCATCAGCAGATGCTACGCTGGCTGCAGGCAAAGGCTTGATTGCTGCTTGCGATAATATTACCGGAATTGGTGTTCAGGGACAAACAAGTGGTGCTAATGGAGTCGGTGTTCTAGGTATCTGCAGTGCAGCTGCTGCTGCAAACACCGGGACAGGGGTCTATGGTTCAACTACCCAAGGCGGCGGCGCAGCAGCTGGAGTTTATGGTCTTAGCAGTCATCTCAACGGTTCAGCAATCATTGCTGTAAATTCTGCCGCCAGTGGCGCCGGTTCTGGTGAAGGCTTATATGCACAAACTACACAAAGTGCTGCAGCTGGAATCTCAGGTAACAATGCAAATGCGAATGGGACAGGTATTATTGGCGCAGGCAATAATATTGTAGGCGGTTATTTGGTTAGTGGAAGTGGCGGTGCCTTTACGGGATTATTAACAGGTGCTTTTGTAAGGAATACATCCACAGCAACTTCTCAGGCAATATACACCGATAATGGTGGGATAATCTGCCGCGTCAATCATTGGAATGGGACAACTCAATATAAAATCCTTGGAACAGGTAGTGTTTCAACTATTGTTGAAGATGTAAACGGAAAACAAGTGGCCATGCATTGTCCTGAAACCCCGGAAATTTATCTTCAGGATTATGGCGAAGGCGTTCTCGTAAATGGCAAAGCTCATATTGTGATTGACCCCATTTTTGCGAAAAACATTGCTGTTGATAACGAACACCCTCTCCGCGTCTTTATCCAATTAAAAGGAGATTGTAAAGGTGTTTATACAACGAATGAAACTCAAACAGGATTTGATGTGATTGAACTTCAAGGCG
The DNA here is from genome assembly GCA_963678485.1 of Bacteroidales bacterium. Classification (GTDB taxonomy): domain Bacteria; phylum Bacteroidota; class Bacteroidia; order Bacteroidales; family CAIWKO01; genus CALGYY01. The sequence goes on along the minus strand of OY782882.1, from coordinate 3,975,177 downwards.
GAACCTCAAATGTTAGCTTCCATTGGTCGATTACGGCCAACCGCGCTGACGAAATCCTTCCCAATGGAAGAATCTCTAAAAATGCTGATACCCGCTTTGAAGCAGTTGCCGCTCCATTAAAAGAAGCTGAATCGATTTCAAAAAATGTTGTACAGGAAAAACCCGCTGAAAAATATCAAAAACAAGGAAAGAAGCAGACGAACCTTGAAGCGGTCGCTCCTAAAATTAAACGTTAGACAAGGCACTAATCTAAATCTCTATTTATCAGACTCAATATCATTTAATAAATATATTTTTCTAATGAAGCTGTCCTTAAAGGGCAGCTTCTTTTTTACAAATACGCTCATATTTTTTCACCTACGCAATCCTTGGATTTTCAATCAGTAATACACCGACACCTCTCTATCTATTTTTCTATCTGTATTTTACATACTATTTAGAAGCCATATAAATTAGCACTTGACCAAAGCAGCTGTAATACATTTAATAATTTTAAGCCCGAAATCTTAGTATAGAAATATCCTCAAAACCAACAAATAAAACCTCACCCTCATGCGAATTGAACGACTAATTCCGGAAAAGAGAACAAAAGAACAGGATGCTGTTGACCTGAGTTTGCTTGATCCCATCATTGCAAAATACAAAGGAAAAAAGGGAAATATGATTCCGATTCTTCAAGGAACGCAGAACCTTTTTGGATATATTCCTGCGGTGGCATTTAAGAAAATTGCTGCAGAAACAGGGATTAGGCTCAGCGATATGTATGGCGTAGTTACGTTTTATGCCCAGTTCCGCCTGAATCCTGTTGGCAAGCATATTATTAAGGTATGTCATGGAACAGCCTGCCATGTTCAAAACGCAAATGCTGTCACCGAAGCCCTTCAGGAATCCCTTGGAATTAAAGATGGGGAAACTACTGAAGATCGCATTTTTACCCTGGAATCCGTAGCATGTCTGGGATGTTGCTCGCTCGCACCTGTAATGATGATCAGCAACGATACCTTTGGCAAACTCGACAAGACCACTGCGGTCAAAATCCTCAAAGAAATTCAAATCAAGGAATCCAATTAATTCTGAACCAACGGACCTTATCGTCCTGAAAAATAAAATCTAAACCATGGGAACAACAAAAGTCATCGTTGGTCTGGGTAGTTGTGGAATTGCTGCCGGGGCCAATAAAACATACGAAAAAATCAGCAATCTTAAAATTGTTGACAAGCTTGATTTTGAACTCAAAAAGACCAGTTGTGTTGGTATGTGTTTCCGCGAGCCTTTGGTGGAAATCATCGATGAGACCGGCTCATATCTGTATGGAAACATTGATGCAGACCGGGCTGTAGAGCTTATTGAAAAGCACATCAAACTTCAGGAACCCATCAAAGAATATGTTGTAAAAAGTGATTTATTTGAAACTGCTGATCAATCCTTTTTTAAGGATCAGGTGAAGATTGCCCTTCGTAATTGCGGAATGATCGACCCGGAGCAGATCGAAGAATATGAATCCAAACAAGGATATGCCGCAATAAAAGGTATTGCTGCAAATAAAACTGCTCGTACCGAAGTCATACAGACCATGCTTGATTCAGGACTGAGAGGTCGTGGAGGCGGTGGATTCCCTACAGGATTAAAATGGAAATTTGCCAATGCGAATAAATCTTCAGAAAAATATATTATTTGCAATGCCGACGAAGGAGACCCCGGTGCATTTATGGACCGCTCGCTGCTTGAAGGTGACCCACACTCGGTGGTTGAAGGTATGATCATCGGTGCCTACGCAATTGAGGCAACGGGAGGTGTGATCTATTGCCGCGCCGAATATCCACTTGCAATTAAACGTTTGAATATCGCGCTGGATCAGGCTAGGGCCAAAGGATACCTTGGAAAAAACGTTTTTGGTATTGATGGATTTGATTTCGACATCTACATTAAAGAAGGTGCAGGTGCCTTTGTATGTGGCGAAGAAACAGCGCTGATTGCCTCTGTTGAAGGTGAACGCGGTATGCCTCGTAAAAGGCCTCCATTCCCAGCAGAAGCAGGATTGTGGAACAAACCTACAAACATCAATAATGTTGAAACCTATGCGAATGTTCCATGGATTATTCTCAATGGAGCAGATGCCTATAAAAAGTATGGAACTGAAAAAAGCAAAGGCACCAAAGTATTCGCACTTGCCGGAAAAATAAATAATTCAGGCCTTGTGGAAGTCCCCATGGGCATTACCATTCGGGATATTATTTTCAAACTCGGTGGTGGAATACCGGGTGGAAAAAAATTCAAAGCAGTACAATTGGGTGGACCTTCGGGCGGTTGTATACCCGAATATCTAGCCGATACCATTGTTGATTATGATTCAGTGAACGCCACAGGAGCTATCATGGGATCTGGGGGTATGGTTGTTATGGACGAAACCACCTGCATGGTCGATGTTGCAAAATTCTTCCTGAACTTCACTCAAGAGGAAAGCTGCGGCAAATGCACATTCTGCCGCATTGGAACGAAACGTATGCTCGAGATTCTGCAACGCATCACAGAAGGTAAAGGCCGTGAAGGTGACATCGAAATGCTTGAGGAACTTGCCTCACAAATCAAAAATAATTCACTTTGCGGATTAGGACAAACCGCGCCCAATCCCGTTCTCACTACATTACGCTATTTCAGGGATGAATATGAAGCGCATATTCACGACAAACGCTGTCCGGCCAAAGCCTGCAAGCAACTCCTCACCTATACTATCGATGCGGAAAAATGCACCGGATGTATGGTTTGTGCAAAAAAATGTCCGGTCAAAGCCATTGATGGAGAAAAGAAACAAGCCCATGTGATACGTCAGGCCGAATGTATCAAATGCGGCGATTGTTACTCGCGCTGTAAGTTTGATGCCATCATGTTATTTTAATTATCCAACCATTAATCACGGTAACCATGAGCGAACAAGTTAATATCACCCTGAACGGTAAGAATACCATAGGTTTTAAGAATGAAACCATACTGCAATTGGCACAGCGTCACGGTGTCGAAATACCAACTCTCTGCAATGATCCACGTCTGGAACCTTACACTTCCTGTTTTATTTGTGTTGTTGAAGTGGCCGGTATGCGCGGCTTTCAGCCCGCCTGTAGCACACGCATCAGCGAAGGTATGGTCATTGAAACCGATAATGAAAAAGTATACAATGCACGAAAAACCGCGCTGGATCTCCTATTGAGCAATCACTATGCTGATTGTATGGGTCCGTGCAAACAGAACTGTCCTGCCGGTGTTGATGTACAAGGATACATTTCATACATCGAAAAAGGCATGTATAGTGAGGCCATTGCAGTGATTAAAGAAACAAATCCATTACCTGCCATTTGCGGACGCGTATGCGTACGCCCTTGCGAAGTTGCCTGTCGCCGCAATCTTCTCAACGAAGGATCGGCCGTTGGAATCGATTATCTGAAACGTTTTGCAGCTGATAAAGACCTTGAAAGTCCTACCAAGTATAAACCACAAATCAAAAAGTCAACCGGCAAAAATGTCGCAATCATCGGTGCAGGACCCGCAGGATTATCTGCTGCGTTCTTCCTTCAGAAAGAAGGTCATCAATGCGACATCTATGAAGCCGCACCCAAGGCAGGGGGCTGGCTACGCTATGGCATTCCAGAGTATAGGCTACCCAATGATTTGCTTCAAAAAGAGGTGGACAACATTACTGAAATGGGCGCAAAAATCTTCTACAATCAGAAGTTGGGAGAAAATGTTAGTTATAAAACATTGCGCGACAAATACGATGCTACGGTCCTTGCTATTGGTTGCCAAAAAGGAACAACGGTAGGTTGCGAAGGTGATGATGCAGTGAACGTATTATCAGGTATTGAATTCCTTCAAACCATGGAACTCAGTGGTCGTCGTTTCGATTTCAGAGGAAAAACGGTTGCGGTTGTTGGTGGGGGTAATACGGCAATGGACTGCTGTCGCTCATCGCTACGTTGCGGAGCAAAAAAAGTAATCGTTGTTTATCGTCGTACCGAGGCTGAAATGCCCGCCAATCCTATCGAAATTCACGAATCAAAACTCGAAGGTGTCGAGTATATGTTCCTCACTGCTCCGGTAAAAATCAACAAAGACGCAGAAGGCAAATTAAAATCGATGACCTGCATTCGCATGGAATTGGGTGAGCCCGATGCTTCAGGTCGTCGCAGACCAGTACCAAAAGAAGGAAGCGAAACTGAACTCCCCTTCGATTACATCCTTGCTGCAATCGGACAAAAAACAGTTGCCGATTTCCTGGGTGACATCAATTCAAATCTTACCGAAGGCGAAGTTAAAGTGAATAAATGGGGTGATTTAGATGCAGATCCCAACACTTTACAAACAGGTGTTAAAAACATTTTTGCTGCTGGTGATGGTGTAACCGGCGCTGCGACGCTTATCCAGGCGGTTGCACAGGCACGTATTGCATCATTGAGCTGTCACCAATACCTCAGTGGACTCCCCTTGGTTCCGGCAAAGAAGGAATTCATCAGCAAACGCGAGAATTTCAAAAAGCAAGTTGCTGAAGATTATGTAGGCCTCTACGCAAAGCAACTGCGTAAAGAAATGCCCACCATGGATCCCAAGGAACGCAATAATTTCAAGGAAGTTGAACTTGGATATGAGAATGAAAAAATCGCATTAAGCGAAACTCATCGATGTCTGGAATGCGGATGCAACGAGTACTTCAGCTGTGATTTGAAAAAATATGCAACTCAATATAACGCTGAGCAAAAGCATTACGAAGGTGAGTTTGTTGAGTATACTGTTGACTTCCGCCATCCTTTTATTGAAATCGACAATAACAAATGTATTCTGTGTTCACGCTGCGTCCGCATTTGCAAAGACGTTGTGGGCGCCGGAGCATTGGGTCTCATCAATCGCGGATTTAAAACATACGTTGCCCCGGCAATGGGAAATGCACTGCACGACACCACTTGCGAATCATGTGGAAGCTGCATCTCCACCTGCCCTACAGGCGCAATTACCGAAAATGTTATTTTCAAACCAGGTCCTGTAAAACTCGACACTTACGATACCCTCTGTAATTTCTGCTCTGTAGGCTGCGAAATTACTGTGCATCATAAGAAAGGTTATGTGATGAAAGTAACAGCAAAAAATGGACAGGTAAACCGTACAGCTAACATTTGTCGGCTAGCAAAATTCGGTTATCAACACTACAATGATTTGCAGCGTGTGACCAAGCCATTGGTAAAGAGAAATGGTAAATTCGAAGAGATAAGTTTTGAAAAAGCATATGAACTTATTGTTGAAAAGATACGCTCGGTTAAAGCTGACGAAAACGCCTTCTTTGCCGGTGCACGCTTAAGCAACGAAGAGCAATACCTCATTCAGAAGTTGGCTCGTTTTGGCGCAAAAACAAATAATGTCTCCACCTTCCATTATGTCGGCAGAGGCAGTGGCTATCGCTATATAAGTCAGTCCAACACTCCTTTCCCGCAACTAGCGCAGGCTTCACGAATTTTTATGTTCGGGACAGAAATCAGTTTTGAAAATGCTGTTGGTGGATTCCTTATTCACAACCTGCATTCAACTAAAGGCACTCCGGTAAATTTGATTTCAACAGATAAAGCAAACCGGCTGGCACACAAATGCAATAGTCACACAGTGATTAAAGACTACTATTTCTTTGTGAAAGCGGTGAATCACTATTTGCTCTCAAAAGGCTTGCAAAACGGGATGTTCATCAAAGACAACTGTGAAGGCTTTGAAGAATATAAGAGCAAATTACTCGCGGAAAATTTCGATCAGCTTGTTGAAAAGGGCAGCTGCTGTAAGGAATGCGTAGTTGAATTTGCCGAATCGTTCAACAAAGAAATGAATGGAGTGCTTGTATTTGCTGAAAAACATATCAGCAGTAATACTGCTTACGAGATTCGCAATTTGTGCATGATCACCGGAAAGCTGGGAAAGACGGCCATGGGAATGATTGCATTGAAAGAAAAAAACAATTCGCAAGGTCTGTACGATATGGGAATCTGCGGAAAGATTGGCGTTGGCACCATTCCTATCACCGATAATGCCCTTCAGCAACGCATGAAGGAATGCTGGGAAACTAAGGATTTGAGCGTAGTTCCGGGAAGCACATGGGAATTGATGACCGAAGGAAAACTCAAGAATTTGTTTATCTTTGGTGAAGATCCTATTGGATGTGCTATTGACAAAGCAGCTGTTCAGAAATGGTTGAATACGGGTGGCTTTATTATGGTGCAGGATTTCTTCCTTACGGAAACCGCACAGGCTGCTGATTTGGTAATGCCTGCCAGTTGGCTTGCTGAAATCGGCGGAAGCTATACCAACACACAGCGCTTCATCCAAATGGCAGAACAAGCCGAAGGATTGCCAATAAAGACTGAACAGACTTCAGTGACGCAATTGATCGCATTGCTGAATAAATTCGGAAAACAGAAGGTGAAAGAAGTTCATGATGTCAATGCCGAAATGATTTCTTTACTTACGAACCCTGTTCCATCTCAAACTGCCTTCTACTATACCGAAAAGGACAGCAGGCAACGAATGTTTGAATATGGTTGTGATAATATCAACAAACGTTTTGAAGAATATTTCGCTAAACGCATGCTAGAAAAACTAAACTAAAACATATATGGTAACATTTGAAAACATCGAGAGCATTCTTGATTTCGCAATTGAGAATGAGCAGGAAGCGGTTGATTTTTACAACAACCTTTCTGCGCAGGTCACGAATGACGACATGAAACAAACCTTTGCGCAGTTCGCCCGCGAAGAGATGCAGCACAAAGCACGTTTGCTGAACATCAAAACAACGGGACAGAATGACTTAAAGGTTGAAAAGGTCGCCGACCTAAAAATCGCTGATTATTCGGTCAGTGCAAAACCAAGTCCGGGAATGACCTATCAGGACGCCCTCTTATTGGCCATGCGCAAGGAAAAAGCCGCGTTCAAATTATACATGACCTTATCGGAAAAAGTAAACAACAAAGCCCTTAAAGAATTATTTCTTGGATTAGCCATGGAAGAATCCAAGCACAAATTGCGCTTTGAACTTGAATATGATGAGAATGTATTGACCGACAACTAGGACTTTCCCATCCGTCTATTCTACACTTCAAAGAGGCTATTCGTAAGGATAGCCTCTTTGGTATTTATATACATTGATTTTTTCTTAAAATCTTCTTTAAAACATAATCACTGTTGAAGGATTTAGCTCATACCTTAGCACTGCAACTTGCATCATCATTTTTCGTAATTTTACGCCGGAATAAAAATTAATAATCAATTATACAATGAAGAAATCAATCAGTATTTCCGGCGCTCCTGCACCTCTGGGACCATACAGTCCAGCAGTCTTGGTCAACAATATGTTATTTGTTTCCGGTCAGCTTCCGCTTGACCCTGCAACCGGCGATCTTGTCAAGGCAGACGTTGGCACACTTACAAAAATTGTAATGGAAAATGTCGGCAAGCTGCTTAAAGAAGCCGGCATGGAATATAGTGATATCGTTAAAACAAGTATTTTCTTATCCGACATGAATGACTTTGCAGCCGTGAATGAAGCATATGGAAGTTTTTTCACCTCCAGTTTTCCTGCTCGCGAAACCGTTCAGGTTGCCCGTCTACCTAAGGACTCCAAAGTTGAGATTTCGGTAATTGCCGCCAAGTAGGCTTACTTGCAGGTATGGGTTGGGGTGGTTGAGCTTGTCGAAACCACTCCAGTATAAAATAATACCTCGGTCCCTGAGCCTGTCGAAGGGCGGTCCCTGAGCGGCAGGCGTGTGGTGATTAGCTATTTGTGGCTATGGGGTTATGGGGGGTATTGGGGTTATTTGGTTAAAGGGTTATTTGGGTTTGGGGGTGGTTGAGCTTGTCGAAACCACTAAAAAGAAAATCACTTAAATCCGGTCCCTGAGCCTGTCGAAGGGTGGTCCCTGAGCTTGTCGAAGGGCGGGGTTATTGGGTTAATTTGTTCTAAGGAAGAAACCCTGCGGATTGCCGAGGCCTTCACCCATTAAAAAATTCCATCAACCCACCAATCTCCAAGTGTTGCACCGCCCCACAGCACATTGCCACATTATCACATTATCACATTAAATTTGATATACGTCCCAATCGATTCTGGAACCACTTGTCCCTCGTAAGCGTTTACGCAGATTTTCGCGCTCTTTGAGTGGAACGAAATCCTTAACCCTCAAACACTCGAAATCAATTGTAGGCTCGGTGAGCTGAATGTCCACTTCATTTACCATATCATAGACAACAGGCAGTAACATAATGTTTGCATCAACACGCTTAAATGTGAACTTGCGCAATAACTTCGTCTGAAACGGATCGGAGGCTAATGCGACCTTCAATAATCCAAGCTTGTGCGCTAATCGGTAAGAATAATAAACATTCTCTGTGCTGTGTTCTGCAAGCTTTTCAGAAATTACATGTTCCTGTGGTACACCCAGAGCAACTGCGTAGGTGCACATAATCTCACTTTCGTAATAAGGTGAATGTACCGCACCCCCAGAAAAAATGATGTGCCTCACCCTACCCTGCTTATAAAGGATCGTTGCCCATATCACACGGGCTTTCATAATCAAATCCCAGCGTTGCCCCTTAAAAGGCACTCCGGGGACGATTAAGGCATCATAAACCTCTTGGGTTGCTTGCTTATAAAGTAGTTTGCATTTGCGCGAAGAAAACGAAAATCCGAGACTAACGAGCAAAGCCGCAGCCACCTTATAAAAAGTGACGACGGCTTTGTGCTTATTCTTCATTTACAAATAGTAAATATCTTTTTACTTAGCGTAGGCTACGGCCCGGGTCTCCCGAATCACAGTAACCTTAATCTGTCCGGGATAAGTCATCTCGGTTTGAATCTTATTTGAAATATCGAATGCAAGCTGGTTCGCTTCATTATCGGTGACTTTATCAGCACCAACAATTACTCTGAGCTCGCGACCTGCCTGAATGGCGTATGTCTTCACAACACCGGGATAAGCTAAAGCAAGCCCTTCCAAATCTTTCAAACGGTTGATATAACTCTCAACAATCTCGCGACGTGCGCCAGGACGAGCACCTGAAATTGCATCACAGATTTGAACAATTGGAGCAAGCAAAGTAGTCATTTCAACTTCCTCGTGGTGCGAACCGATTGCATTACATACCTCAGGTTTCTCTTTGAATTTTTCAGCGAGATTCATCCCCAGCACTGCGTGTGGCAAATCGGGCTCATTATCGGGAACTTTACCAATATCATGAAGCAGACCGGCGCGCTTTGCAAGCTTAGGATTGAGGCCTAATTCAGAAGCCATCGTTGCACAAAGGTTGGCAACCTCGCGGCTATGTTGTAAAAGGTTTTGTCCGTACGAAGAACGATATCTCATTTTTCCAATCATGCGGATTAACTCGTGGTGCATACCATGAATCCCCATGTCGATGGTAGTGCGTTTTCCAATTTCGACAATTTCCTGCTCGATTTGTTTCTTGGTTTTAGAAACAACTTCTTCGATGCGAGCAGGGTGAATACGTCCATCGGTGACCAGCTGATGCAGCGATAATCGGGCGATTTCGCGGCGGACCGGGTCAAAACCTGAAAGGATGATAGCATCGGGAGTATCGTCAATAATAATCTCAATACCAGTGGCAGCCTCCAATGCGCGGATATTGCGTCCTTCGCGTCCGATAATGCGTCCCTTGATTTCGTCATTTTCGATATTGAACACAGAAACGGTATTTTCGATCGCATGCTCTGTGGCAGTACGCTGTAAGGTTTTAATAACAACTTTCTTAGCTTCTATATTGGCCGTCATTTTAGCCTCTTCGATAATGTCGCGCACCTGTGCGGCGGCTTCTGACTGCGCTTTTGACTTCAGCGATTCCACAAGCATAGTGCTTGCTTCGGCGGCTGACATGCCAGAAATCTTTTCCAGTTGTTCTACGTGCTGGGCGTGTACCTTTTCAACCTCTGCTTGTTTCTTATTTAAAAGGTCAAGCTGATTGTTGAGATTATCGCGAACAGCCTGCATATCTTTTTCCTTACGGTTAAGGTCTTCAATTTTTTGTGAAAGCGATTGTTCTTTTTGTTTGATGCGGTTTTCGTTCTTTAAAATATTGGCGTTTTTTTCCTGGATTACCTTCTCATGCTCGGCTTTAAGAACCAGAAATTTTTCTTTGGCTTGCAGGATTTTATCTTTCTTAATCATTTCGGCCTCGTTCTGTGCATCTTTAAGAACGTTGGCTGATTTTTTCTCGATAGCTTTCCGCAATATTGTGGCAGTGACGAGGGCTCCGATTGCAAGACCTGCGACAGCACTGATTAGGATAATAATGATAACATTCATGTGACTAAATAATTAATGGTTTTTATATGGAGTTATTAATGCTCAAACAAAATCCGCAAAAAAACTGTTCCGGCCGGGCAAAAAAAAACCCGCACAATTCACGATAGTTTAGAATAAACCCCGGTTTTAATATATTAGAACGGCCAGCTATGCTCGAACGTCCACTGTCCCATTAGGGAACCGCCCGAAAGCGGTTGAGGCCTGTCCTACCTAATGCTGAGCTTTGTCCTATATTTGATAATGTTGAGTTTATCAAACTTTTCCGGATGAATGTGCGGGTATGTCTTATGTCAGGTGTAAATCAAAGAACGTTCTGCTTCTCAAGTGCTACATCTAAAACCCCTTCGATATGCGACAATTTTGCTTTCAGATCTTCCTTTACTGAGCTCACTGCATTTTGTTGATTTATCATACCAGTGGTGTGTTGCAACGCCACCATGGCCAATAAATCCTGTTTGTCCTTAAATGCGTAACTCCGTGCATATTCTCTGATCTTTTCATCTATCAGTCTGACTGCGTTCCTCACCATTTCCTCTTCTGTTCGTTCTATGGTCAGCCTGTATATTCTGTCTGCAATTGTCACTGTTATCGAAAACTCACTCATGGGTTCTGCTTTGTTACTTGTTCAGCAGGGCAAGACACCTGTCGATTTCCCGCACCATCTGATTAATCTTTTGCTTCACACCGGCTACCTCACTCTTGGTAGACAGCGTCTGGGCCATGTGCAGTTTTAATATCTTTTCTTCAAGTTGATGAATCTGCTGTTGCTGCAGTTGCAATGCTTCCTGCAGCTCGGCATGTTCTTTCAACAATTGCTTGTTTTCCGCTTCACTGCGCTCAAGAAGTCCGGTAAGCTTCCGTACTTTATATTCGATTCCTGATACCAGTACCTCTAGATCGCTCATGAAACGTTTGCGACTTTTTTACAAAAATACAACAAATAATCCGGCATATGCAAATTTTTCTTTATCCATCACAGATTCAAGCCATTTAATGGGCCTGAGTGAAGATTATATTTAGGTGAATGTTAGGTCTCTGAGGAGGAGGGCTTGGAGGGTTTTTGGGTTATTGGGTTATGGGGGTTATGGGGGTTATGGGGGTTATGGGGGTGGTTGAGCTTGTCGAAACCACCAAAGCAAAAATAAATAAACACCGGTCCCTGAGCCTGTCGAAGGGAGGTCCCTGGGCCTGTCGAAGGGTGGTCCCTGAGCGGTGGTCCCCGAGCGATAGCCGAGGGGTAGTCTTGGGGTGATTAGCTATTTGTGGTTACGGGGTTATTGGGGTTATTGGGGTTATTGGGGTTTTGGGGGTGGTTGAGCTTGTCGAAACCACCATAGAAAAAAGTAATAAACACCGGTCCCTGAGCCTGTCGAAGGGCGCTCCCTGAACGGCAGTCGAAGGGCGGTTCCTGAGCTTGTCGAAGGATGGTCCCTGAGCTTGTCGAAGGGAGGTTTATTGGAATAATTAGTTCTATACAGAAACTCTGCATATCGCAGCGCCCTTCACCCATTAAAAAATTCAATCAAATCACCAATCACCAAGTGTTGCACCGCCCTTCAGCACATTATCACATTATCACATTCGCACATTAGATAAGTCATTCCGATGTAATCCGGAGTCCCATTGGTTCTGGTTATACGGTTGGGCGTAGCACGTGGTTGAGCTTGTCGAAACCACCAAAGCAAAAAGAAATAAATACCGATCCCTGAGCGGCAGTCGAAGGGTGGTTCCTGAGCTTGTCGAAGGGTGGTTCCTGAGCTTGTCGAAGGGCGGTCCCTGAGCCTGTCGAAGGATGGGTTATTGGGATAATTAGTTCTATACAGAAACTCTGCATGTTGCAGCGCCCTTCACCCATTAAAAAATTCAATCAAATCACCAATCACCAAGTGTTGCACTGCCCTTCAGCACATTATCACATTATCACATTCGCACATTAGATAAGTCAATCCGATTTTATCCGGAATCCCCTTTGTTCTGCTTATTGGGCGGCATCACCCTGCCTAAAAACCTCAAACTAATCATCCCATTTCAAAAATCACAATTGCTCCATTTTTATCTCCCGGACTTTTTTTATCTTTATTGCGAAAAACAAATAAATCACATCATGAACGAGGAATTCCTTACCTATGTTTGGAGGTTTCGTTTATTGGGTCATACCCTGATTACAACCTCCGGAGAACCCCTTGAAATTCTTGTCCCCGGCGAACACAACGCTAATGCCGGCCCCGACTTTTTTAATGCCCGTATCCGCATTGGCGGAACGCTTTGGGCAGGCAATGTCGAATTGCATGTACTTGCCTCTGATTGGTACCGTCACGGACATCACAACGATCCTGCATACAAAAACACAGTGCTGCATGTGGTCTACGAAGATGACCTTTCCGGCACTGAACGCGATATCCCGGGATTGCCGGTATTCGTTTGCAAGGGTCACTTTGACGAAAGCATCTTCGAGCATTATCATTACTTTTCAGCGAGTAAGGCGTGGATTCCCTGTACCGGACATCTGCGCGACGTTGATCGCATGATCACCGAGAGTTGGCTTGAATCAAAAGCTGTAGAACGACTCGAAAGAAAGAGCCTGCAAATGCTCGAATTAATCAAACGTAATCACCATCATTGGGAGCAAAGTTTTTATGAATGCGTTGCCCGTGCATTCGGAGCTAAAGTCAATGCTGATGCCTTCGAACGCCTGGCCCGATCACTGCCTTTGCAAGTCCTTGCTAAGGAGAAAAACGACCTATTCCATTTAGAAGTACTACTGTTCGGTCAGGCCGGATTACTAGAAGGTGAAGCTCTTGATGATTACCACCGACGCATGAAGGCCGAGTATCGCTCACTGAAACGAAAATATAAGCTGCAAGGCCTGCCAACAGGCACATTTCGTTTCCTGCGACTTCGTCCCCCCAACTTCCCTACAATCAGAATTGCTCAGTTCGCCTTTCTGATTCATAGGTCCAGCGGCCTCTTTGCTCAAGTGCTCCATTGTAGTTCAACCGATGCACTGCTGGCCTTATTCCGAACCCATGCTTCCGAATACTGGGATCGTCATTATCGCTTTGGCAAAGTCAGTATGTCGCATCCCAAGAAAATGGGTGATGATAGCGTGAGCCTTATCCTTGTCAATACTGTTGTTCCATTCCTGTTTATTTATGGAAAAGAAAAACATCAAAACCAGTGTTGCGATCTTGCGCTTTCCTTCCTCGACCGGCTTCCACCAGAAGAAAACAACATCGTTAGAAAATTTCGAATGGCTGGATTAGCCGTTTCCAATGCGCTGGGATCACAGGCTTTGCTGGAAATGAAAGACAAATATTGCAATGCAAAGAAATGTCTGGATTGCGGAATCGGACATTGGATTTTTACGCATACGTAGGCAGGCTCAGGGTGCGAGAAACTATGAACTTTTAAATTACCTTTGTTACCAGATTAAGTCATATGAAAACTTCTCATATAATTATTATAATTATTCTCATCGCTGCCATAGCGGTGATTATCTCTACCGTTTATAAATCGGACACTTACAGCGACTTTAAGGAAGCTGCAGCAGCGCCCAATAAGGAAGTTCAAATTATTGGTACACTCATTAAAGACAAACCCATAGTGTTCGATACCATACAAGGATCCCGATTCAGTTTTTACATGAAGGATGATCAGGGAAACCCCGCCAAGGTGGTGTATAATGGAAGCAAACCTCAGGATTTCCTAAAACTTGAACAAGTGGTGGTTATAGGGTGCTGGCAGGACAGCATTTTCAGCGCGTCCTCCCTACTGCTGAAATGTCCGAGTAAATACAAAGAAAACAAACCGGAAGAGTTTGGGGATAAGGAATTCAAATAGCATTAACTGTTCTTCAACTGATTAAATTGACAACGGTATGCATCGCAGAGTGGTAAAGACTTGCCATCAAAAACTTTGGAAGAATTCTATAGTTCAGCAACCCATTTCAGAGATTATTATAATGCAATGGATGTCAATCACCGAATTATATATCAAGATTTGATGTTTCGTGCCAATATATATTTCTTCATTACTCAATAATTAAATTAGAGCAGTATGTGGTCAAATTTCTTGCTATACACTTTGATGATTGGTTTATTTATTAATGAACCAGTTAATGCTTGTGATTTCAATAATGAAAAGCCCCAGTATCCAGATTCCCTTGCTACGATAATTGTGACTGCGAATAAATCGATCTTTCTTTGTTCTGACAAATTTCTAAATTTCACAGTTGAAATTAAAAATAATTCTGAAGAAGTAATGTTTTTACCAAAAAACTTTTGGTACTTTTTTCAAGGGCGAGGGCAAAGTGAAAGACTGAGAAGACCTTATATTCTGGTTTGTGAAGTACAGAAAAAATCTTGTGGGAAGTTTAGAAAATATACGTATCCCCCCGACAATGTCTTTATAGATGATTATAATAACTTAATGGATACGACGTATAGTTTACAATTCGCACAGACAGCAAATTTTCAGGGGCAATTGGATTTATATGAATCAATGCCGGCTGCTAACTACAGATTTAGAGTTTCTCTGAATTACCCTTTTCAAAAAAAATCTTCTTATGTATTTTCAAATTGGTTCTATTTTAAAATTGTTCGAAAAAAAACAACATAATCAATTATATTATTAGGATCATTGCAACAAGAGAGGATATTGCGTATATAAAAGTTATATGTATTTACATATAACAACAATGTGTCTGAAAAATTTGCTATATTGCAGGTGGAAATGGAATTACTGCCGTTTATATGAATGAACAGATGTACTACCTTCGCAGAGATCACCAAGGTTCCATTACAGGCCTTATTGATGAAGAGGGCGGAATTGTGAATACATCTCGTCTCGGACTTTGGCGTCGGGAAGTATGGGCTATAGGATGGAGGCATTTATTAGAACAAGGATTGAACATGAGGGTTTCTGGGAAAATGAGGGAAAATGGTGGATAAAATAATTATGATAAAAAAAATATATTTATATTTCGTTTTCCTTCTTTTCAGTGTAAATGTTTTCTGTCAAGAAGAATGTCATGGGATTTTATTTTCGGAAAGGTTGTCAACGGAAATCATAGAAAATCTCTCCGACTCAGTATATCTTATTTTTTCTGAGGAGTTTGATACAAGTCAGATATTTCGAAGTGATGGAAAAACCATCAATAAAGAGGCAACAGATCTCAGTGTAAGGAAAATAGATTACAAGGGTGATTTGTTGAGCAAAATGGTATTTCGAAGAAACGAATATGAAATTCCTCAAAAATTATGCATAACTGAAGATGCGATATATCTTATCAGTACTATTGAAATACCAGATGGATTGAGTTGGAATAGTTTTTTATATATCCGCAAACTGAATCATGATGGGGATGCGATCCTAGTTGATACTGTGTTGAGACTAGTGAACCCTTTTCAAATAGATTGTATAAAAATGCAATCAGGTGGAATTGGAATCCTGTATAAGACTTACGATCGAAGAAGTAGCTTTAATCAGGATTCTTGCAAGCTTTATTGGCTTCAGATAGATAGTAAGGTCTTCCAGCTTCAGAGCCAGTTAATAATACATACACGTGGATTCGAAGCGAATCTATTAAAAAGTTCTTATAGTGATTCGTTATCATTGATAATGTCGACATGGATGGAAAAAAAGAACAGCCAGGTCCCAATGTATCAAAAGTTAATTATTGATGGTAAAGGTAAAATAGTTGCTCAGAGAGATATTCCAAAGAACCCAATATTACAAACTAAAAACGGTAATTTTGTTTATATTGATAACTACTATAAACAAATCAATCGCGCCTTGGAGTATAAAATTCATGAACCTCCTTACTATACATTCACATACCGTTTACATATCTATATAGCGGATAGAGATTTTAATTCACAATTTGAACAGGTTTTAGTTCGAGATACTTCAATACAATACTCGCCACCTAAAATTATAGAAACAGGGATCAATGAATTATTAGTTGCATCAACATTCAAAACTGGTTCCGCATCCACAATATGTTTATGGAAACTTGATGGGAAAGCGAACATCATATGGCAAAAAAAAATTTCTAGCAGCGACTATGAATTATTCGGAATTGGAAATTTATTTGAAACTGTCAATGGTTATATATTTTTTATGGATTGTAAGAAAGCAAGAAGTATTCACAATTATTACGGATGGGACATGTTTATTATGCAAGTTGATAAAAATGGAAATATTATTAATCCTTAAATAATTAGAGCTGAAAAAAATTCTTTTTTTAGTTTTGATAATGCTATTCTCAAGTTTTTGTTTTTCTCAATCCTTTACCTACACCTATGATGCTTCTGGCGAGCGCACCCATCGTGAATTGGTGCAATTAAAAAGTGTTCAAGCTACGAGTGACACTACTGCTGAATTTCCAGTGGTTAGTCAACTCGAGGAAATGCAAATCAGTATTTTCCCCAATCCAACCAAGGGCGCGTTGCGTATTGAGATTACCAATTTGGAGGAAGGTTCCATGGGTGGGCTTACGATTTGGAATCTCGGTGGACAGGAAGTGTTGCATATAGCAAGCATTTCTTCCAGCATGATTGCTGATATGAGTGCCCTGCCAACAGGTAACTATATTCTGCAGATCGTTGTAGGTGATAAGAAGAAAGACTGGTCTGTTATTAAGCAATAACAAGAATATTCCGAATTTTATATAAGACTTCCTTGATAAAAATTCAATTATATTATTAGGATCATTGCAGCAAGAGAGGATATTGTGTATATAAAAGTTACATATAACAACAATGTGTCTGCAAAATTTGCGTAAACATCCGAAGAATATCATCGTTCCAGAGAATAGTGGGCAAGATGTAGCTGGACGGATGCTTATTTACAAACAATGAATCAAAATAGTATCTTAACGGTGCAACTTAGCTTTATTCTATTTTTTTGGTAGGCATCATGAAATAGAAATAAATGTAATTTTTCTTTTCAGCTTCTGCAGCAAGATCAACGTTTTTCAAGGCAGCTGGCGTTTGGTAATTATTTTCAAACAGTATGGTGCAAGTATGGAGTTTTGTTGCAGATTTTTTAATGCTTTCTATTTCCTTGTCGGTGAAGTCAGATAATTGCTTTTTTCCATCAGATTTTTTCACCACCTCACTTCCAACAACTCGATAGATGATACCTTGCTCGCCGACTAGACTATCAACAATGGTGACTTCGTTCCATTTGCAGTTTTGAATAACATCGCCATACATTTCCCCATACTGCGCGGTTTGTGCGTTAGTCATTGTACTGATTAAGCCAACAGCAAATAATGTAATTATAAGTTTTTTCATGATTTAAGGTATTTAACCCAATTAACGACAATAATGATATTTAAGTATAATTACTATTATATATCTCGAACAATTATGTATTAGATAATGACTGATTTGCTAAAAAAACGAATTAAGCCAAAAAGACTCAATCCCAATTCACTACAAGGCTATCCCCACATTCATCCCGGCATTCATCTTAAAATGTCGGCGGTAATTATCGCCTAATTGATCGAAATCAAGAACCTGATAACCGTTGCGTGCGTGAGTGGAATAGACATTATTCTTGTAGCCCGGACCAAAGAATAATTCGATACTTACTCTGCTCTTGATTAATACCTGTCCTCCTAGCAGCAGGTTGATATTGAAGTGTTCCATCGTTTGATAATCATCGGGAAAATCCTTAAAATTATAACGTATGGAAGCAAATGAACTATGTAGTGAAACAAAAATTCCTTCCGGACGAAATTTGCGATTCACCAGATAGTATTTATACGATCCCTGAATGCGATAGCCATTGCCCGCAACTTTCGCATTGCCGGAATTTGCTCCCATATTCTGCGTAATCGCGAACATCACGCTGCGTGTCAGATAAGATGCTCCCAACTGTATACTCTGCTTACGTCCGACCATAATCTCACTCAACACCCGGTACTCTCCCGTGAGTGGGAGTTGCCACATAAATGGTGCGAATATACTGGTTTTGATGAGTGCCTTCACAGGTCGGGTACTTCCCATGTTTGCGTTCATAATACTGTCCTTCACCGTTCGATGCTGGGCGGATATCTCAGTTGTGAACAGCATTAGCACCAACAACACTGGAAATATCAGATAGTGACGCATATTAATCTTAGTTTATTTCTTTTTTCTCGCATAGGCCGTATCTCCGGCTTGCGCAAAACGTTGTTCCCGATAACGAAAAAGTCCCGTCATTGCTATCATTGCAGCATTATCAGTACTGTAAGCCATGGCAGGAATAAAAACATTCCATCCATACTCCTCTCCAGCATCAAGCATGGCCGCACGTAATGCTGAGTTCGCCGAGACTCCACCAGCTATCGCTACATCCCTAATGCCCGTAGACTTTGCAGCGGCGATTAATTTCTTCATTAATGCGTTAACAATAGCCGATTGAATGGATGCACACAAATCATTCATATTGCTTTGAATGAAGTCAGCATCCAGCTTAAGCTGATCTCTCACAAAATAAAGAATGGACGTCTTGAGTCCGCTGAAACTGAAGTCATAGCCCTGAATACGAGGAATCGCAAAAGTAAATTTGTTCGCATCACCCGATTTTGCCAGCTTGTCAATCATCACACCTCCGGGATATGGCAAACCAAGGATTTTAGCTGCCTTATCAAAAGTTTCGCCCGCGGCATCATCAATGGTGCGTCCGAGAATTTCAGTATCGAAGGGCCCTTTCACAATAGCGATTTGCGAATGCCCGCCCGATACGGTGAGACAAAGAAATGGAAATTCAGGAACCTTCTTATCAGGCTCATTGGCAGTTTTTATAAAATGCGCCAATATATGTGCATCAAGATGATCAACATTAATCAACGGAATATTCAGCGAAAGCGCAAGCGTTTTTGCAAAAGAAGTCCCCACCAGTAACGAACCCAGCAGGCCGGGTCCCTGAGTGTAGGCAATGGCCTGCAACTGATTTTTGCTTATCTTTGCTTGCTGAAGGGCAAGGTCAACCACAGGGACAATATTTTGCTGATGTGCACGCGAAGCGAATTCAGGAACAACACCGCCATATAAGCGATGTACTTCCTGACCAGCGATAACGTTTGAAAGCAGCATCCCGCCATGCATCACCGCTGCGGAGGTATCGTCACAGGAAGACTCAATACCGAGAATATAGGGCTCCATACAGAAACAATCATTTAGAAAATAGAATGTTCACGACATCGTTGTTATAAAGGGATTTCGTCAGCATTCAAATAAAGTGTAAAAGTATCAAAAAAATCCGAACCATATTGCTCGTGCTTTACCTGCTGCTGTTTGTGCTGCCGGCTACAGTATATGGTTTACTGCGCAGTCCAAGCGTTCAGCAGTATTTATGCGATGTTGCAACCTCTTATCTCAGTAAAGAAATGGGTGCTAAAATCACCGTAGGTGGAGTGAATGTTGCATTTTTCCTTGATCTCGTTCTTGAAGATGTAGTGATTGAAGATAAACATAAAAATACAATCCTTTACGCACCGCGGATTCGTGCTGATATCGACGATATTGATATTGGAAATAAAAAACTCAACCTCGGCAAAGTTGAGCTGGACGGTGCATTCATCGCCCTGATGAAATATAAGAACGAAAAAAAACTCAATCTTCAATTTCTTGTCGACTATTTCAAAAGCGGTGATACCGCAACAAAAAAGAACGCTCCCTGGGGTATTAACATAGACGCCATTTCGCTCAGCGATACACGCTTCGTTTACGACGACCAGAACGTACATCATCCGAAAGGCGGAATGGACTACGGATATCTTGATATAAGTGATATTAATCTGAATATGGATTTGCTGAAAATTCAGGGCGACAGCATCAGTGCCCATATTCATGATCTTTCAGCACGCGAGAAAAATGGTTTTGTACTCAATGCATTTACTGCCGAAGTCGTGGTTTGCCCGCGCTTTCTGCAGGCTGACCAGCTAAGAATTAAAACACCGGATTCTGAACTCGATCTCGATTTGCGTTTTTCTTACGACCATTGGGACGATTACAATCATTTCATCGAACGGGTTTTTATGAAAGGTAACGTTCGAAAAAGCAAGCTGAATCTTTGCGATATCGGGCATTTCGCTCCGGAACTGGAAGGTATAAATATTCCGGTGGATCTTATGGCTAAAGTGGCTGGCCGCGTTGATTCACTTTCAGGACGCGAACTGAATATCCATTATGGCTATCATACCGTATTTTCAGGAAACGCAGTCATCACAGGCCTTCCAAAAGTTGAGAACTGCTATTTTCAAACCGACATTCATAAGTTCACCACCTACTATTCCGATATTGCTGCACTTCGCTTCCCCGATGGATCGGGCGGTACAAAGTACATCACTATTCCTGCAGAATTAAAAGCCCTGGGAAATGTAAAACTCAAAGGTGAGGCCTCGGGTAAGTTTATGGATTTCCTTGCTACAGTGGAGATGCAATCCGATCTGGGGCCGGTCAATGCACGGATACATATGATGGGCGAACAAGGCAAGGGCCTGCAATCATACGATGGTGAAGTAATGACCAAAGAATTCAACATCGGTAAATTGCTGCAGGCAGAAGATCTGCTTGGAACAATTACGATGGATGCAACCATTCAAGGCACCGGATTCACTAAGGAAACAGCTTCCGGACTGATTAACGGTATTGTACAATCCTTTGGATTTAAGCAGTACCAATATCAAAATATTACAGTCAACGGTGAACTTTCGAAACGCGTGTTTAATGGAACACTGGCCGCAAGGGATCCCAATCTGAATATGGATTTCTCCGGCTATGTCGATTTCAGTGATTCGATTCCTGTATATGATTTCGTCAGCAGGATTGGCTTAGCACGCTTAAGCAAAATCAATTTACTGAAAAGTGATTCCATTACCGATGTGAGTTGCGATATCCGCTCGCATTTTCAAGGTAAAACAGTTGATGATATTGTTGGAAATATCAGTATTGAAAATGCAACCTATAAAGACGGCCAGCAGCGTTTTTCATTAAGTTCGTTCAAACTGACAGCATTAACCGGACTACTGAATTATCGCACATTCTTCGTGAAGTCTGACTACGTGGATGCGACTTTTAAGGGCTATTTTAATTTTGCAGATCTCATTCGATCAGCAAAAAAATACATCACCAATTATTTGCCTGAAGTAACCTTTCCCAGCGACAGCGTGCAAAAGCCACTGCCGCGACAAAATTTCGATTTCGAGATTGTCTTCTACAACGCAACGCCGGTGCTTAAATATTTTATTGATGATGTGAGCGTATCTCCTAATACAGTCCTGCGTGGTAATTTTAATTGTGATGATAATGCGCTGAATTTTGTATTTACCTCCGACGAATTTGTCTGGCAAAAAACACGCTTCCAAAATATTTCCAGTTATGCGGTCACCGAAAGTAATAAGCTAAAATTCAACACCAGCTGCGACCGAATATTATTGACAGACTCCGCAAAGATTGAACAGGTCAGGCTTCTGGCAAATATTAATAACGACAGTATATCTTTTGGGCTGAACTGGAACAATCAAAAAGAAATCAAGAATTTTTCGGCGGACATCAAAGGCTATTTTACCTTCAGGAAAGGACAAGGCACATTCATCGGACTGCATCCGTCAGAATTCACCATCAGTGATACGCTCTGGAATATCTATTCCGGTGGTGATGTTCGCATCGACAGCATGGGCATCAATGTTCCCGGTCTCTATCTGATATCGCATCATCAGCAAATGGAAATCAAAGGAAGGGCATCAAAAAATCCGAACGACAAGCTCCGCCTGCGCTTCATTAATTTTAATCTGAGCGATTTCGATTATATCACCAACCGTTTTGAATTTGATCTCGATGGCAGAATCATAGGCTATGTCGATATCAGCGATGTATTTAACACGCCCTCCTACTATGTTGATGTGCGTGTAAAGAAGCTTGGATTCAACGGCAGCGTGCTGGGTGACGCCAGTATCAATAGTAATTGGGATGAGATTAATAATGGCATTAAAGTGAATGCAGAAGTCTTGTATGTAGGAGCATCCGACTCTTCACGACCGGTGGTCATCAGCGGATATCTATTTCCTGAATCAAAGAAAAACAATCTCGATCTTAATATCATAATCACAAACCTGCAACTGGCAACGCTTTCGCGATATTTCGATGATGTGGTTGAAATAAAAAGCGGAACAGCATCCGGCAGCTTTACTTTACGCGGACCCTTCAAAGATCCCGAATTAAAAGGGAAAGCGCAGCTTATGCGTGCGGGGTTGCGCATCGCCTATCTCAACACCACCTATGGATGCGCGCATCCGGAAATCCGTTTCGACAAGAATAGTATTAGCTTCGATAACCTGGTATTACTGGATCAGCCTTATGGCGATTCGGCCATTTGCAATGGAAGAATTACGCATCAGAAATTCCGCGACTGGACTTTCGACATAAAACTGTATCCTAAGAAATTCCTGTGCTTAAACACATCCGCAGCTCAAAGCGATTTGTTCTACGGCACCGGCTTTGCCACCGGATATGCTCACATCTACGGAGATCAGAAGAATGTAAAAATTGATCTCGATGTAAAAACAGAGCGCAATACCCAATTGTTCATTCCGATGGATTACACCAGCGAAGTCTCTGAAAGTAATTTCATCAACTTTATCAATGCTGAAGGGCATTTCCAGCGGGTGAGCAAGGAACAGAGTTATGCAGGTATAGCGCTGTCGATGAAGTTTCAGGTAACCGATGAAGCCGAGGTTCAAATTCTTTTCGACCCTGCGGTGGGCGATCGCATCCGTGGCCGCGGAAATGGCAACCTCAGCATGGAATACAGTCCTGAAGGCAAGTTCACCATGAGTGGCGATTTCGTTGTAAAAAGCGGTGATTATCTTTTCACTTTCGAAAACGTAATCAACAAACGATTCAACATCGAAGAAGGCGGAACCATACGTTGGAGCGGTGATCCGTACGATGCTGATTTAAAACTCAGAGCCATCTATAAACTGAAAGCTTCACTCGCATCATTAGGATTTGACGCCAGTATGGGATCGATTCCCGTGAACTGTATTATCAATATGAGCGGACAGTTGGTCAATCCTACCTTCTCCTTCGAGATTGATATGCCGAACACCAACGAGTTTGAAAAAACCGTGTATTTAAGCATCATTGAGCAAAATCTGAATTATAATTTCCTGACCTTGCTTATGGTCAATAGCTTCTACAACCCGGGCGTGGCGCAGGGCGGAGGAAACGCCCAAACGGCAGGAAATATAGGAATGCTTGGAAAAACATCCAGTGAAGTCTTGTCAAATCAAATGAGTAATTGGCTTTCGCAAATCAGTAAGAAGGTGGATATTGGTATCAATTATCGGCCGGGTGACGAAATTACCCAACAGGAAGTCGAGCTGGCGCTAAGCACACAGCTATTCAACGATCGTGTGCGTATTGAAAGCAACGTTGGCGTAGGTGGAGGACTAACCAATAATGCGCAAACCGGAAATGCCACAAACATTGTTGGTGATGTAAATGTGGAGGTAAAACTCGGCGACAACACTCGCCTGCACGTCTTCAACAAATCGAATCAGCAGGATTACTTTATTCAGGAAGCGCCCTATACGCAAGGCGTTGGTGTATTCTATCGCAAGGAGTTTAATAATTTCAAAGAGCTTTTTCAGCGAAAAAAGAAAAAGAAGAAAAACAACACTGAAGATAAAAGCGTGCAACCTGCAAACAATACCAATGGGAAAGACTAAGAAGGAACCGGACTTTATCAATGGTCTGGGCGACAGCAGCCGCGCTACCATGGACCTCGGAGTACTGGCGGTAGATAACGATCCAGGTTTGTTTCGCAAGGTCATCGAGCTCTCCTTTACACAATCGCCGCCAATTAATATGCGTCTTGCCCGTGTGGCTCAATTATGCTGTGAACAGCATCCTGAATTGATATTGCCGCATTTAAATGAAGTCATCGAAAAAATTTCTGTTTCAAAAACCGATGGTGTAAAGCGCAGCTATCTCAAGATTATCAACGATTATACAGGCATCAGCTGCATCGAAGATCCCGGCCTATTGCTACAAATCTGTTTCGATTGGCTGATGTCGCCAAGCGAAGCCATTGCCGTTCGCTATCACAGCATGGGCATATTATATCAAATATGTCAGCAAATCCCCGAAATCAAACCCGAGCTTCTCAGCGTCATTGAATTCATATTAGAAAGCGATCAGATCAGTCCGGGCATGCGCAGCATCTGCTTAAAGACGAGGAAGAGGCTAATGAAATAGATGCTATCGCAAAGTATTGGTTTTGGGGGAGTGTAAGATGATTCTAATAACCCGTTGAAAAAATTTTGGCTGCTGTATTATTTTATTGTGGCCTTCGTGCCGTTTTCAAGAGTCTTACACCATAGTGCTGCTGTTTCTCGTTTTTTTTTGAAGTGTTTAGCCGTACGAATTGGGGGGAGACTTGAACAATTAGTTATATGCAGAAAATACTATTATCGCTGAATAATTAGTCGTTGGTATGACGTATTATCTTTTGTCCTTGCAGTAATCACATAGATCCCTTCCATTAAATCCCGAATGTCAATTTGTTTATACTGATTTGTAATAATTTCGGTTTTTTCTAATATTCCCATAACATTGTATATTTCCAGCAGACAATTGTCATTGTTCTTAATATCAACGTTAATCATATCTGCGGCTGGATTTGGGAAAATATTAATCTTGTTGATATCAATTAAATTTTCAGCGATCCCAACTTCAAACATGTAGCAAGTGTCATTGAATAAATCATTTCCAGTCACTTTAATGCCGTTTTTGTAGTGACAAAGCATATATGTAGGAACTGAAAAACCGTCGGATTTTCTTTGGTAATTAAAACCTGCAGAAGGTCCACTGCCAGTGATAAAAGTTATCTTCTCATGATATCCACACATTGAGGACAATGCAGTAAGTCTTAAATGCAACAAGCCGTTTACATAATAAGAGCTATCAACTTGGAATGATGTAGGAACACCGTACGCATCGTAAATTAAAAAAAACTCACCGTCGGTTAAAGATAAATCCATAACTAAAAATTCCGTACCATAGGAAATGTCGTAAAACCACACCTTACCTGATAAAGTATCCTCCCGCAAAAAACCACCAAGGCCAGTTATAATTTTATAATTATTGGAATTGATATTTGTGTCACCGGCTGCGACAATTGTACTTGTCATTATACTATCACAATTCCCATTAAGAATTACATCCCAAGATGTAGAAAAACTTCCAAAAATTGATTTGGAATTTTGAGCAAACGAATTATTTGCCAGGAAATTTAACACAAAAATCAGGGTAAGAACAAAGATTTTCATTTTCATTGTTGTGTGTTTTAAAATTGACCATTATCACCCAAGGACGAACAGCCTAAATGCAATATGTTGTTATAAGAGCTCATGCATTGGTTTTCCTGCTAAAGCCATAACATTTCAGTTTTTCCTGACCAACGGGTATTCTTTCAAAAGCTTGATAAAAAATAACCTCATTGTTCAAGTCAAGACCTTTATAAAGGGTGCCAATCTGAGAATGAATTTTGTCGCATTCAATTGATAGTTTAGTTGTGTCTGTCAAAGGGATTGTAGAAACGTATTGAACAATAGGAATCATCCTTTCCCCTTTAAATACTTCCGGATATATAGTAAAAATCGATGGTCTTGTTTCAATATTGTCAATATACATTGGAAAAGAATATTTTTGGAAGATTTCTGACTGTAGTTTCTTTGAGAAGTCGAGGATTTCTTTTTCCTTCACATACTGCCACGCACCTTTATCTCCTATCGGTTTTAAGCAAGTATATGCCCATTTCATTGCATTTGATGCATCAACTATATATCCTTTATTATAATAATCCTTTGAGATGAGATACCAATCGTATGCATCTTTATGAAGTATTTCTAACACCCCAATGTTGCATGCATATAATCTCCACCCTTCCTTAAATTTCCCGTACAAACATATAAATGAATTTGTATTACGCTCAAAGTCAAAATAGCCAACAGTAATGAATGTTTTATTAGTGATTACCTTATAATTAATTTTGAAGTCATGTTCACCGGACATACCAGTAATGACATCAGCAGTTCCGCCAATTACTGAATTTACCTGATAGAACTCATTTTTTATTTTATATCTTTCCTTAGTAAAATCAGAGCCTTCATTTTGGATTAGCTCATCCATGCTTCTCTTAAATAATTGTAGTACATCATCAGCACAAATTGCATAAATTTTTTCAGGTTTATTTTCAGAGATTCCTTCTATGACTTGGTCATTAAGCTTTCTTATTTCATTTCTTGTCCTAGCGTCAATATTTTCATCTTTCCAAGTACCATTCACCTTGCAGCCGTTAAATGCAGTTACGATAGTCAATAAATAAAGTAGTTTCTTCATCCTGATGCTTCTTTAGATTCTATTCTCTAACGTATAATCCCACTCTCCCACACCCAATCGACTCATCATTTTTCATAACAATACTGCCTGCCGCAACCATCCTCTTGAAAATAATCGATTAATGTCAGTTGCATTATGTAACAAATGTACATTTCTGCATCCAATCAACCAAATAAATAATGTTAAATATGGATAAGTGAGTGATGAGTGAATTGCGACATTTTTCGGTGGCTGGATTTTCCCACTGATATTGTCCTGAAGCAGGGCCGTTTATTTATCACTTCTCAGTTTTTTGAGCCACGCTAGCACAAAGAAAACTGTAACCAATTACCACACGTTTTTCTTAGATATAAATTGATAGGTTAAACTAAGTGATATATAGCTTTGTCTGATAGCAGGAGACTTTATTAGTTTACCAGGAGAAATGTAATATCTGAATTCTATCCCGAAATTATTATTCCTGAAAGGGACATTTATTCCAGTGGCAATTAAACCCCCAATAGTAGTACTAAAAGCAACATCAATATCATTATTATACAATATCGTGTCATATGATGAAATAGTTGAAGAATGACCTGCTCTTTCTAACTCTCCATCATAACTATGATAGATCGGAATACTTGCATAAGGTCCAATACCAATATATGTCATAAATTTTTTCCCTGTTCGTACTTTAAAAAGCACAGATGTTTGTAAAGTCAATAAGGTCAGGGAATAGTCAGCATGAGTGTATTCAATTGATTCGGGTTCTTCATCAACGTTCGAATATTTTAAGTCATGATGAATCATTTGAAAGGATAATTCAGGTTGAATTGAGAAATTCTTCGAATTTATTAATGAAACTGAGATGCCTGCCAAACCTCCCGGCCTGAAATAGTTTTCCGTCATTTCAAAGGAATACCAATAATTAGGCATAAAATCAAGAGATGAAAATAATATGCCTCCATGAAAACCAATAATGGCCCTTTGTCTGTGAATAGTTGTGTCGGCTGGTTGCTGTCCATATGCAGAAAAAAGTGACAAGCCAAACACTAAAATTGTCAAAGCATGTTTTCTCATTGGTTTTGGTTTTATAATGAGTGTAACGTTTTGGCTGCTGCTTTTCGGTGGCGGTGGTTACCCACTGCACTTTCCACGAATCACTGCTGTTCAAATATACTACTTTTCTGTCCTACGAGCCACCGCCCCAGCCGCTGAAAGCAGAAGCCTGTTAGCCACTGGCATTCTGTAATATTTATTCTTGTTAATATATTTTCTCTTTCAGCCCACTTAACTGGATTAAATACCTTCCTGCTTCACCATTTCCATGATTAGTAAACCAATAATTGTTTTTTGAATGCCCTTCTATTATCCACACAGCACCGTCAATTTGATAGATCGTTTTATAAGGTGTTGTCCAGAAAGAACAACTATCTATTATTGATTCAAAACGTGTCCATTCTTTTTCTGAAAGTTCCTTTGTCTGGTTATAAACAATATCGGCTTGTCTATCAGCCTTACGGCCAACGGAATCAATATGATTATTTATATTTATTTTATTCGATTCCGTTTCTTTTGGTTTAGGAAGTAACCATAATTCATCCTCAAATTCAGGTTGTTTATTAAGCATTTTTGTCGTCAACCAAACTCTGTCACCCTCTTTATTTAGTGTTAAGACTGCGGGTCTGTGAAATGAACGAAGCCATAGAAACCTGTATATGTCGTGTCCTAAATAATAATTGTAAAGGACAGGTTCTTTGAAGCAGTATAATGCGCTCGAGTACCAATTAAGTTCAAATGCGTCAATAACAACCTTTATTGTATGAGAATCATGGATAAACACTTTCGGATAATAAAATGTCAAAGAATCTATTAATTTACCATTGTTATCAGAGATTGTCGAGTCGTTAGGATAAAAGTATTTTTTGTCTACAGGGGAATTGCATGAGACAAATGAAAGTCCAAAAAAAAGAAATAGTATATATTTTATTGTTCTCATTTTTCAGGTTTCTGTATTATTTATGCTTGTGGCTAACTAATGTATATATCCCACTCTCCCCACCCAATCCCCATATCATCTCTCATTTATCATTCTCCAAATCGTATCCTTACACTTGAAAATAAACGATAAGAAATCGATTAATGTCAGATACATTCACTAACAAATGTACATTTCTGCATTCAATCAACCAAATAAATAATGTTAAATATAGGAAAGTGAGAGATGAGTGAAGGTGCGGATGCATTTTAATAGGAACAATTGGGCTTGCGCTGCAGGAAACATTGACTATTCTATCATTTGAGATTCTTTCAGAGAGTCAATTTTTATTATTTGTCTTGCTTTATAAATGTTTTCAACACAAAATTTTTCCAATGAATCATATTCATGTGTCATTGGTGAGAACATTCCATTTAAAAAATTCTTTGTCCACTTTATTTTTTCTGGAAAATATTTCAAATTCTTTTTTTTATAAAAAAGCACTTGATTCTCCTCTTCGGTGGTCATCCGAATAACAACACTTATCTTGTCTTTTGGTCTTTTTGATACACTTTCGTTTTTATTGATCATATTCATCAAGTCATAAAAAGCTTTGTTTTCAATAGTATCCTTTGTACTCGCAAGAAAGAGAATTCTTGTGATAGGGGAGGTTGTATTAAAATGAAAAACATCATTATTTGTTGCGACAAAATCGATAAAGCCATTACTATTAAATCTCAACAAATTTTCTGGGCGTAATCCTAAAAAGATTGGAAATTTCAAATAGTCATAATACTTTTTGTCTTCCTCGTCAATCACACATCCACGTGGGCTTTTAACCCTTGAATGGTCATTAATTATCCTATCGGTTTGATAGAGGAAAACATTATCAATAGAATCAAAAATAATGACTAAATCAAAGTAACTATTTATACCTTTTATTTCAACTTTTGGGTTTATTGGTGGCGGACTCGGGTAGGATTGGTCATAACAAATTTTCGAATGAGAAAAATCTGTCGAATCATTTGTCGAAATTATATAGAATTCTTTAACATGCTTTTTATTCCTACATGAGTAATTACCCAGCAAAATGCTTAGTCCAAAAATTAATAATAAGAGTCTTTTTATATACCTCATGCCAATTACATTATAAAACTTTCTTTCGCACCTTTTCCTGTTGATTATTCGAAGCGATTAGTTGACAAAATATTTTTTTGTCAATTAAAAACGAAGGTCATAAATGCAAAGTGTGCTTATGTATAGCCATTTTTGTTTAGATTTTTATTATCTCACGAATAAATTACGGATATTTTCAAAAAAAATGGGTTACCTTATACCTCTCTCATTTATCATCCTCCAAATCGCATCCTTACTCTTGAAAATAAACGATCAGAAATCGATTAATATCAGATGCATTCACTAACAAATGTACATTTCTGCATTCAATCAACCAAATAAATGATGTTAAATATGGACAAGTGGGTCATGAGTGAATTGCGACATTTTTCGGTGGCTGGGTTTTCCCACTGATATTGTACTGAAGCATGGCCGTTTATTTATTACTTCTCAGTTCGATGAGCCATGCTAGCACAAAGAAAACTGTAGCCTATTACCACAGGTTTTTCTTAGATATAAATTGATAAGTCATAATTATGAGGAAAATATACAAATTTTTTTACCGCATTTTTGCGGTATTTATTTTATTTTTTGCCGCACAAACTTTTTTAATAATTGCCGTGTTATCTCTTCATGACATAGCCTCATTGCCGCATTCATTCATCTGCCGCAAAGTGATATGGTGAAAATTACCCTACTTCTACTCTACTAAGCATCAAACGGTTGAAGTCAGCCATGTCAACAAATTGTTGTTCAGCCAATCAGTGCGATCAAATCAAATTTTCTAAACAAATCAGAAAAGCTTTTAAGTAAGGTTCTCGCTAGTAGTTTCATCATTAAGTTGAGCTAATTTCTTTAGCTTATGCTCTTTAATGATTTTTCTGATAAATTCAATTGAATAAAGAACAGCGAGAATAAATAACAATACCGCTATTATGGAAAGTATAAAAAGTATTTCATCGTTTCCACTGCCTGTTCCAGCATAGGCGAATTGAAATGAAAGTAAAAACGGGATCAGTAAAATCTTTTTCATATTAGGTGTTTTAATTATTCTAAATGATTTGATTTTTATTGTAAATACAAGTTATCTAATCAAGTGTGAGAATTTTCGTTCAAACGATATCATTAAAACAAAAGTAGCATTCGTAACAAAATAAAGCAAATAAATAATGTTAAATATAGGCAGGTGATTGATGCGTACCCGGACTTACTCGCTTAACATGGGAAGTTGAGATTTGGAAGGCAATACGAAGCTGCAAATTATCTGAATACATATTTCTTTCTTTTTAATATGAGCATTCGGGCCTTTTTTTCAAAAAACAAGTACGAGCATGCAGAAAGAATAACTAACGATATTAGATAGATATAGAAATAAATTCCATCTATTGTTTCAAGATTGACAATCCACATAAAAAGAAGATAAACGGGAAATTGAAGAATATACATGCTATAGCTGATATCGCCCAGAAAAACCAGCTCCTTTCGTCCCAAAATTTTTGAAAAAAATGTTTTGTCATATGCCAGGCCAAGAGTAATCATGAAAAATATAGGAGCAAGAAGTCCATTATGAATGTGCGGTTTGATGACATTATCTGTAACAAGTATAAGCACTAACAAAACCATCCCAACGATAAAAAATATCAGCGGGAATAATGACTTTTTAAAAATCCTGAATCTATCCTTAATTACAAAAATCCCGGTTAGTGCGCCAAAGAGAAATGTATTCAAATGCCATAATGGAAAATATAAAATCAAATCTCCCATTTTTGAATTATTAGGATCATATAAATATGTTTCAAATAGTAAATGCTGTACTCCACTCAATAACCAAACACTTATTACCAAAAGAGTGACGGTTTTCAGGGTCAATCGGCGAAACAGCATTATTATTAAAGGAAATAACAAATAAAAAAACATCTCAACAGAAATTGACCATCCCGGATAATTAATATCCAAGCACATACCCGGACTCCATGCATGCAACGTAAGCAATTGTAGAATAATGCTAAGACCTTTTGGATAAGCATTATTTAAGATCATTCCGAGCATTAAAGCCATGATAAACGAAAGCAGATAAACAGGAAAAATGCGCGCGATTCTTTTCACCAAAAACGTTTTAAATTTCAATTTTTGATCATCGAAATAATTAAGACTTAACACCATTCCGGACAGAAAAAAGAAAAAGCTTACTGCAATAGATCCTTGTGAAATGATCTCCTTAAACAACCCCAAATTTGAGGGGAAAGTCTTACTTCCGTAATGAAAAAATACAATTAATAAGGCGGCAATGAAGCGTGGAAATGTGAGTTGTGGTATGTATTTTTTTCCATCCATAAGAAGCAGAATCTAATAATATAAGATATTTAACTTCGCAAATCTAACAACTTTTCCGTAGTTACAATTTTTTAAAATTTCGCTAACTCCCGAGGTTTGCTATAAGCGGGCGAATCACTGTCATACTAAATTGATAACTGTCTCGGGAATGCTGCGAATTTAAGAAATACACACTCACCGCAGGCTTCACCGAAAAAACCAATTAACGATTTGACTGCTCAACTAATTATGTAAACTCCCTTCGACTCAATTCGGCAATGCTCAGTACAAGCCGCTCAGGAACCGCCCTTCGACAGGCTCAACCACCCCCAAACCCCAATAACCTCATAACCCTTTAACCCCATTCCCCCAAAACCCAGCCACCATCCCCTATTACCTTTTCAACAGCAATTTTATTAGAGGTATGCATTGAATAAAATATATACTAATTATTACTAAATTTATATCTTTGCCAGTTTTTACATTAAATTATCCCCAATATTCTAATAACAAAATTCCTTATTGATGAAAAAATTACGTTTAATTGTTCTTGCACTGGCCTCACTGCTGGCATTGCAAGCAAACAGTCAAATTTACACTCAAGGATTTAATGGAGGCAGCCTGCCCAGTGGCTGGGGTGTAACAGTGACTAACACAACAGCTACGCTTCCCGCAATCACCTTCGAAACGGCTTCTGTTCACCCAACGGGTCTTGCTCCAAGCGAGGGCACTCATATGGTGCGATTCAACTCATACTCCTGCCAATCATCGGGCAGCATTAGACTTGCCCAAACCACCCCCATCGCTACAACCGGCGGTTTTGCAGGCGTTGCGGTTAGTTTTGACTGGTCAACTGATGATGAATATCCCAATAACGACGTAGTGGTTGTTCAATACTCTTTGGACGGGACAACATGGGTTGATATAAACTCATACTCAAGAGCGGGTGGTGCAACTGTTAGCTGGAACTCTATATCGTGCCCTTTACCCGTGGCAGCGATTAATAAGCCAGCAGTATATATCGGATTACATTTTATTAGTGCATACGGAAATGATTGCTATTTAGATAATTTAAAAGTTATCGGATCAACGTCATTACTTTACTGTGAATCTGCTTCGACATCTGCTGCAGATGAAGATATTCTAAATGTCACATTCGCAGGTATAAATAATACTTCAACATGTTCTACAACAGGAGGTTTAGGTTCTATTCTTAATAAATACAGTAATTATTATAAAACGGTCACGCCTGCAACTGTATTTGCTGGGAGTTCATATCCAATCAGTATTCAAATTGGAACATGTGGTACAAGCAATTATAGAAATATGGTAAAAGTGTATTTTGACTTCAATCAGGATGGCGATTTTTCTGACGCTGATGAAACCGCTTATGTATCAGGGTCCAGCACCCTAGGTCCACACACAGAAACAGCTTCAATTCTAATTCCGGCTACTGCTGTTGCAGATACAATACCTATGCGCATTGTTAATGTTGAAACGACTTTCGACACAGATATTGCTCCTTGTGGAGCTTATAATTATGGTGAAACTGAAGATTACGCTGTTATTGTTACTATTCCAAGCTGTCTTGCACCAACGAACATCATCGTATCAGGCGTTACCCACAATTTTGCTTTGGTGAACTGGACAGAAGCAGGAACAGCCACAAAATGGAATATTCAGTATGGCCCAAGTGGTTTTACCTTAGGTACAGGGACCTTTATCCATAATGTTCCCGCAACCAATTCCGGTATTGGAGGATTCTCCCCATCCACAGCATATGATATTTACATTCAGGATAGTTGTGGTCCCGGTGATAATAGCGTTTGGGCTGGCCCGATTTCTTTTACAACAGCTCCAACTTGCCCTGCTCCATCTGCAGTAACCTTAGGTGTTTACACAGCAACCATGGCCAACATCAATTGGACAGAAAACGGTTCTGCCACAACATGGCAAATTGAGGTTGGTCTTGCTGGTTATACTCCCGGTAGCGGAACAAAAAATAATACTATCATCCGTCCTAACTCCATCGGCCCATTGTTGCCAAATACCACCTATGATGTTCGCGTCAGAAGTATCTGCTCCCCCGGCGACACCAGTCTTTGGTCAAGCCCGATGTCTTTTACCACAAAGTGCACCTATTACACCGTTCCTTACATTGAAACTTTCGAAACGAGTAGCACTAATTGTTGGAGCGTGACAGATATTGATCTTGATGGCATCGTATGGGAAGTTAGCCCCATTGGAAATCATACATTAGCTGGATCATATTGTGCATACCATAATTATAATGGTTCAATCATGCAAGATGGCTACCTGATATCACCGGAAATAATTACGCCTACATCGGCCAATACGAAATTATCATTCTGGTCGTACAATTCATTCGTTGCAGATTATGATAAAAATAGTGTTCTAATTTCTCGCGATGGTGGCTCCACCTTTACTGAAGTATGGTCTCCGGCTAGCGTTGTGAACAGCTGGGCTAAAGATAGCATTGATATTACTTCATATAATAATGATACCATTATCATTGCATTTCGTTATGAAGGACAGAACGCACACCGCTGGCTCGTTGATGACATCAGGGTTGACCAGACAATTTCATATAACATTTCAACTACTAAGGCCAATGTGAAGGCATGCGATACGCTGGGAATATCTTCCTTACCAATTGATATAACCAATGCAGGCACTACCATAATTCCTATGGGTCAGAGCATTGACATCAGTTATAAAATTGACGGAGGTTCTGTAGTTACAAACACCATCAACCTTGCTGCTGCACTGAACCCCGGTGCAACAACAACGGCAAATTTCACCACACCTTACCATTTCAACCTTTTTACAACTTACAATTGTATGATGGCTGTAAGCATTGCTGGCGATCCAACTCGCGCTAACGACACAACGCGTTTTACACTTTCTATTAACCATAAACCCATTGTTAATTTAGGCCACGACACTACCCTTTGTCTTGCTTCGAGCATACTACTGAACGCTTATGATCCTGCAGCAAGCTCATACTACTGGTGGAATGGAACAGTCACTCCGGGATATAATATCAATTCAACGTTCTGTGGCGGAGCCCCCGGCACCTGCAGTTTCTGGGTTGCAGTAACAGATACCAACACCTGCGTTGGAAGAGATACTATCGCGCTCACATGGACCATTTGCTCTGGTATTGATGAAGAGACAGAACATCAGATTAATCTTATGCCCAACCCGACCTATGGTGCTTTCACTATAGATTTCGGTGGATTAACTTCGCTGACATCGGTGGAAATCTATGACCCCAATGGACGCTTAGTGATGTCTGAACAACTCGATTTACTAGGAACAGAGACGCGTAACTACGATCTCTCCTCTTATGCAAAAGGACTTTACAGTATTAGAATCATTAATAATGATAAAGTAAGTGTGAAAAAGCTGATGTTGAATTAGCATATTTCATCGATTTTAAGAGGCTGCCCTATGAGCAGCCTCTTTTTTTTGAGTGAGGGTCCGTGCAACCTTCAGGGTTTCTGCCTTAGAACTAATTAACCCAATAACCCTTTAACCCAATAACCTTTTTACTATAAAAGATGGGATTCCAGTTTAAATCCGAAATGACTTACCCAATGTGAAAATGTGATAATGTGGCAATGTGCTGTGGGGCGTTGCACACTTGGAGATTGGTGGGTTGATGGAATTTTTTAATGGTAGAGGGTCGCTGCAACACAAAGGGTTTCTGCCTTAGAACTAATTAACCCAATAACCCAATAACCCTTTAACCCAATAACCTTTTTACTATAAAAGACGGGATTCCAGTTTAAATCCGAAATGACTTACCCAATGTAAAAATGTGATAATGTGGCAATGTGCTGTGGGGCGGTGCACACTTGGAGATTGGAGGGTTGATGGAATTTTTTTAATGGGTAAAGGTCGCTGCAACACAAAGTGTTTCGGCCTTGGGACTAATTAACCCAATAACCCCGCCCTTCGACAAGCTCAACCACCCCCAAAACCCAATAACCCTTTAACCCCAATAACCAATAAACTAATCAACAATCTCCATCTCGTCGATGAGATAATTGGCATTAGCATATTTATCAATGATAAACAGTACATAGCGAATATCAAGGGTGATATTACGACACTGCTTAGGATCGAAAACGATATCGCTCATGGTACCTTCCCAAACACGGTCAAAGTTGATTCCTACCAAATGGCCATCGGCATTGAGCACAGGGCTTCCGCTATTTCCGCCAGTGGTATGATTAGAGGCGATAAAGCAAACGTGAATGGTACTGTCTTTATCAGCCCAGCGACCATAGTTTTTCGTATAATAAAGTTCTTTCAGTTTATTATCTACTTCGTAATCGTGAACCAGACTATCTTCCTTTTCGATTACTCCACCAAGTGTAGTGAAGTAGTGATAGTCCATACCATCGCGGGGATCGAAACCACCAACAGTTCCGTATGAAACGCGAAGCGTAGAGTTGGCATCTGGATAAAACTTCTGATTGGGTTTCATTTCCATCAATGCCTTCATATACACAGAATAAAGATCTTCGATATGTGTTTCGACTAGCGAAAGTTCAGGATAAATCTTTTTGTTGTAGAAGCCATAGATTTCTCGCGCTAACTTCAGCGCAGGATCGGCATCAAGTTTCTTGACATCTTTTACGGTATAGCTATCCAGAAAAGCATTTACCTTTTCTTCAGAAACCATAAAGGAATTCGTAAATATATGGTCGGCAAACTTGTTGAAATCGCCCTTGGTTTTTGCTCCATTGGCATAGATAATTTCGGGTTGCCATACGGGATCCAAATTCAGATACCAGATGCGGAATAGCGCGGCCATCATATCACGATCGAGCCCAACATTATAGTTTTTAAAATAGCCTTTAGCACTAAGTTTTAAGCTATTCACCGCATCCTGTATCTCTTTCTCAGTAACATTGGCCTTTTTACTGAGGTCGCTGAGCTTCGTATAATTGTTTGCAAACTTGACAATCTCAACTCCAATTCCAGCCTCGTACAAGTAATCGAAGGCCAGATTAAGCGGGACGGCCTTTTTATACGCATCCTCAAAATCCTTCATCAGCTTGCCGTATTTAGCGGTATTGCTTTCACTACTGTTCACCCAAATGGTAAATTCCTTTTCCAGTTCACGCTTTTTATTGATAGCATCCAAGCGCTTTACGCCATTAGTTTCACCAATCATTTTCTTCCAATAATTAGCCACACCCTGATATTTGGCAGTGTACTGAATCATGGTGAATTTACTATCTTTCATATAGCGATTCATAATCTCCATGCGCTTTTCGCGAATGCGAATCATTGCAGGATTTTCGATAGCAGCAACCATTTCAACGCCAAAGGATGTAAGATATTCCTGTGTGGTTCCAGGAAATCCAAAGACAAAAGTAAAATCGCCCTGGTTTATACCCTTGGTTGAAATCTGCAAATGCTTTTTAGGAACGTAAGGAACATTGGTTGGCGAGTATTCTGCAGGTTGATTATCAGGACCGGCATAAATCCTGAACATCGAAAAATCGCCGGTATGACGTGGCCAGATCCAGTTGTCGGTCTCACCGCCAAAGCTTCCAATACGCCATGGTGGTGCTCCAACCAAACGTATATCACTAAAAACTTCAGTAACAATCAGGAAATATTGATTGCCATGGTAAAAGGGTTTAACCTTCGCCTGATATTTTGTGCCTTTAACAGCTTCCTTCTCAATATTGGCCATATTCGCCTCCATAACTGCTAGGCGCTTGAAATCGTCCATATTATCAACCACTCCATTGAATACAGCAGCAGTTACATCTTCCATACGAACAAGGAAGGTCATTTTTAAGCCAGGATTTGATAACTCTTCGCTGAAGTTGCGTGCCCAAAAGCCATCAATCAGGTAATTACTTTGAATGCTGCTATGAGCCTGAATGGCTGAAAGCCCGCAATGATGGTTTGTTAGTACAAGTCCTTTATCAGAAACCACTTCTGCAGTGCAACCGCCTCCAAACATAGCAACGGCGTCTTTCAGGCTGGGTTTATTGATGTCATAAATGTCGGCGGCGGTAATTTTCATACCTAAACGCTGCATCTCTGCTTCAGCATAATCACCAAGCAACATGGGCAACCACAAGCCTTCGTCCGCCTTAACAGCGGCATTGAACCAAAGGGTACAAATGATACTAATAACAGCTAATCTTTTCATTACCTTAACTTTACAAAAAAATACTACAATAAATGGAATATAGCTTTTCGGATGGCTAAAATACATTAATTTGAAATACGTAAAAGAATTTTCGGACTCTTTAACGCAATATTAAGAAAGTTTTTATAAATAAATGATTCTCAGGTAATTTTACAAGAAACTCAGTAAAGCCGTTTAGTAATGATTACCAGCCGGAGGCTAAAACGTCGGCAATATGTATAGTTTTTATTGGAAGCTGATGTTTCTTAATATAGCCCTCCATATGCATCAGGCAGGAGGCTTCGGTGGATACAATATATTCTGCACCGGTTTCCATCGCATTCTTCACTTTTTGCTCAGCCATGGCCGTAGAAATAGGCTCGTTTTTCACCGAAAAGGTGCCACCAAATCCACAACAAACATCGGAGTCTTTCATTTCGCGCAACTCCAAACCCTTTACCTGAGCGAGCAACGCCCGGGGTTCGGACTTTATCCCATATTCGCGTAAGGCCGCACAGGCATCGTGATACGTCACCACCGCATTAAATGTGGCACCCAGGCGGGTTATATTTAGTTTGTTGACCAGAAAATCGGTAAACTCAAAAAGATTTCCTTTTAGCTGTTTGTATTCGTTGTGCAGGGAAGAATTGTGAAACATCTCCGGATAATAATTACGCACCATACCCACACAGGAAGCCGAGGGTGCAATCACAGGGCGATTATTCGAAAAATCGCGAATGA
The DNA here is from genome assembly GCA_963678485.1 of Bacteroidales bacterium. GTDB lineage: Bacteria > Bacteroidota > Bacteroidia > Bacteroidales > CAIWKO01 > CALGYY01. The sequence continues at coordinate 3,936,129 of OY782882.1, read as the reverse complement.
ATTTTTCTCCCATACAGCGAGCTTCATCCCAGAATCCGCTATTGAAGGCCATCTGGCCGCAGCAGCTTTGTTCGGTATTATAATGAACCCCCAATTCAAGGCTTTCAAGAACCTTTACCATGTTCATCCCGGTTTGCGGGAAAACCTGATCAATAAAGCAGGGGATAAAAATATCAACGACCATTAGTTGTTTCTTTTTTTGGATGGACAAATATATACAATTCATTACGAATGTAGCTGGATTTTTATAATGTATATTTGTAAAAAAATTCCACCTTGCCACGTTACTTTATCCGGCTTTCTTATAACGGCACGCGCTACCATGGCTGGCAAATTCAGCCCAATGCCATCACTGTGCAGCAGGAAATTACAACCGCTATTTCGCTTTTATTGCGTCACGATGTTGAGATTACCGGATGCGGTCGAACCGACACCGGAGTCCATGCAGAATGTTTTTTCGCACACATGGAAACCGCAAAGGAACTTACTTCGGAGAATCAGCAACGATTGTGTAATAAACTTAATGCCTTCCTTTCGGATGATATTGCCATTGAAAAAATATTTCCTGTAGCTGATGATACCCATGCACGTTTCAGCGCAATATCACGCACCTATGAATACCGCATTACTCAGCAAAAACAGCCCTTTCTTCAAGAGTTCGCGCACTTTTTTCCCTTAGCTCTCGATATTGAAAAGATGAATCGCTGTGCAAGACTATTAATGGAATACCGCGATTTTTCATGCTTTTCAAAGTCACATACACAAACACACACTAACGATTGTTCAATTACGGAAGCTCAGTGGCAATTTAAAAACAATCTCCTTGTCTTTAAAATTTCAGCCGATCGGTTTTTGCGTAACATGGTCAGGGCCATAGTGGGAACCCTTGTTGATGCAGGACTTGGAAAGATTGATGAAAACGACATACATCAAATCATACAATCAGGCATTCGAAGCAAGGCTGGAAAAAGCATGCCGGCTCGTGGGCTATTCCTTACAGATGTTGGCTATCCGGCTGAGCTACTCACTTGCATGAGGGATTAATTCCAAGAACATAATCCTCAATCACATTTAATTTTTCTGCTGTTTCAGAACCTGAAAAGCCCGCAATATTTGCGTATGAGACTTTTGATTTCCATGCAGTAATACATTGTTTGGATATAGGGAGATACGACCAATGCCACTTTTCCTCTTCATAACCTGTTTTTCGCAAATCTCCTTTAGCACAATAGGGTTGCCCAAATCCAAAATTGGCTGCATTCGCGCAAAGCCAATCGTATATTTTTTTTCCGGCATCCGTCTCAAAATATTTTGGATCCATGCTATTGAGATCAATGTCGGTGCCCCAGTGATGACGGGATGTTCCGGGCATCGAACTATATTTTAAAATGATGCGTGCACGCTCAACAGGATCGGGAACCTGAGTTGCAAGGTTCTTGCCTTCAACGATACGTTTGCCACTCCATTTAGCTTCCCATATTCCCTTTTGTGCTTCAAAATTTCGTGTTGCTGAAATCACCATCAGCTTCACCCCGTCCTTTAAAGCCGCCTGATACATGTTCTTAAATGCTGCGAATGTTTCTTCACGAACAAACAAACCTTCGCGACTGGCATAGGTAAGCGGAAGCTCGGTAAAACTGACTTCTTTTGCAGGATTGAATTTACCCATCAGATATTCCGGGCTGAGTATAGAATCCAAATCTGCGATCTTGGCTTCAGGCTTCAGTGCATCCTGTTTTTTCACCTGACTAATAGAGTCCTGAATTCGAGCATCAGTCAGCTGACGCTTCTTGAAACCCAATGTCACATAATAACCAGCAAGTATAGCTATTACAGCTATCATCAACCAGGTGCTTGTCTTTGTCATAATGCCCTTCTTTTTCTCTTGTTCTTTTGGCGATTCCAGCGTTTCATTTTCCATGTAATTTCCTCTTTAATAACGTTGGAATAGCTTCGCAAATATCTTTAGCTCTGAGACCATATTTATCCATAAGCTCCGCTGCTTTTCCGCTTTCGCCGAAGGTACCCCTGATGCCGATAAAGGCCATGGGAACGGGACAATGAACCGATACTACCTCAGCAACCGCGCCACCCAAACCTCCAATAATCTGATGCTCTTCTGCGGTAATTATTGCTCCTGTTTCCAGTGCTGCCACAACAATACTGGCCTGATCAATAGGTTTAATGGTGTGCATATTTATTACCCGCACCGAAATATTTTTTTTCTGCATCATTTCCGCAGCCAGAAGTGCTTCCCAAACCATGTGTCCCGTAGCAATGACAGTAACATCTGCGCCATCTCTCATTGTTTGGGCCTTTCCAATTTCGAATTGAAGTTCGTCGGTTGTGAAATCCGGCATGGCCTCACGACCAAACCTAAGGTAAACCGGGCCTTTCAATTCCTCAACTGCTGCGATTACTGATTGCGTTGTCTGTGTGGCATCACAAGGCGAAAGAACTGTCATATTTGGCAATACACGCATGATGGCCAAATCCTCTAATGCCTGATGTGTGGCACCATCGGGACCGACACTAATACCTGCATGAGCACCGCCAATGATAGCGTGAACTTTATTATAGCAAAGCGAAATCCTTATTTGATCGGTGGTGCGTAACGCAGCAAAGACGCCATAGGTAGAAAACACAGGAATCTTCCCGGTGAGCGCCATACCTGCTGCAACTCCAATACAATTCTGTTCAGCGATACCCAAGGAAAAAAAGCGTTGAGGAAATTCTTTTGCAAAAAGATCCAAACCAACAGATGCTGTGATATCGGCTCCCAGTGCCACCACTTGTGGATTTCGCTGAGCTGCCAATAGCACTCCATCAGCAAAGCCGGATTTAGTGGGACGATCGCCCCTGTTTACAAATTGCATATTCAGTTTTGTATGATACAAAAGTACGAAAAAGAGCTATTCGCACAAAAAAGAGGCTGCGCAAACGCGCAGCCTCCTGAATCCAACTCAAAAAAACTATAATCACATCGCTAAAACTTGACAGGTAATGTTAATTGCTGTGCGACGTTAGAACCATTGCTGCGACCGGGAATCCACATACCCTTCATTAATAACACAACCCGAATTACTTCTTCATCCAGACCATATCCTAATCCCCGAATAACCTTCACATTGGTAATATCACCGTTTGCTTCAATGGTGAATTGCACGTAAACGGTTCCTGTGATTGAAGCATCAATAGCCTGCTGTGGAACAACAATCTGTTGTTTAAGGAATGCCTTCATGGCCTTTTCGCCACCAGAAAATACAGGCATTTCTTCAACAACAAGGTACGCAACGCCATCATCTGCATCCTTTTCAGTTTCAAGCTTCTTTGACTCACAGCGCATCACTGCGCCTGCAGGGGCATAACCTGTTGCTCCATTCTGGTTGTTACCACCAACAGCGTAATCACTCACACCCTGAGGTAAGGGCAATGGTTGTTTAACTGTAGCCTGTTTACCACCAGCGTTACGCACTAAGGAATCAATGGCGATAAATGAAGTATAATTAGTAAGCAAATTGTATTTTAATCCAAGCGCGGTGACTTGTTCTTTAGTCTGATCGCCGGCTTGTCCCATATCATCAAGCATTCTGATTTTCTCACGTGCCCATAGATATTTCAGTGCACTGTGCTTTTCCATTGGAGCTACTGTTGAAACATCACAACTGTAGTTGAATTTATCGGTTCCTGTGATCCCTGTTACTTTAATAGTACCGGTGGCATTACCTTTCCATTTTCCAAAAATGATTAATGGGCGCTCAGCCAACACATCAGGCACATTCAATGGTTCGACATCATATGCCTGGAAACTTCCAAAATCGATTTTTACATCGGTGAGTACAGGTGATTGAATGTATTTGCGGAATCTTTCTGCCTTTGCATCACACTCTGATGGATCAGTAACAATAAATGCTTCTCCCTTACCAGCACAAGCGATACCATCGGTAAGATAACGATTCACTGAACTTCCAATGCCAAAGGCAAAGAAGTTTGCTTTTCCAAGATTATCGCGAATGAGATCGAAGGATTCTTTTTCAATATCAACATAACCATCGGTAGCAATGACAAAGGTGCGTGAAAATCCGGGCGCTTTTTCTATCGAAAGCGCTTGCTTAAGTGCGGGAAGCAATTCTGTTCCGCCTCCACCCGATTGCGAATCAATCCAGCTCAATGCTTTATTCAGATTTTCCTGTGTGGCAGGAATGGATTGCGTTGAAAGCACTGATGCGCTTCCTGCAAACAGCATCACGTTGAACTTGTCAGTTGTACGTATATTCGAAATTAAGTTCTTCATTAATTTTTTCGAAGTTTCGATTGGGAAGCCATACATCGATCCACTAACATCCATAATAAAAATATACTCACGTGCCGGAATCTGCGCTGGAGTAGGTCTTGGAGGAGGCTGAATCATTGTAAGGAAAAAATTCTCCTCACCATTCTTACCTTTATATAGAAGCATTCCTGACTCAATCTTGCTATCAGCAAGTTTATATTGAATGATTACATCACGATTGCCTTCGAAGGTTCCTTTGTTTTTAAAGGTCAGTGCAGCGGTTGCTGGTCCGTCATAATTAATAGTCAGGTCATGCGATGGACAAGCCACTTGCTTTATCGGCATCCCAGCTGAAATTGTCGCAAAGAAATCGAAAGCGATGGTCGATTGTTCGCCTTCATGCAGATAAGGATTCGACACCCATTTATCATTAGTGCTGGCTGTAGCTTCTGGTTTATTAGAATAGCGCGGACCAACAACAGTAGGATATACGAATTCATAAACACCTTCTTCAGGAATTAATAATTCTGTATAGGATAATTCAACTTTAATGGTATCGCCGGGCATTATGTTGGCGACGTTCATCTGAAAGACATTGGGGCGTTGCTGCTCCAGCAAGGTTGCACTTTGTCCTGCATTTTTTGCAGCTTCATAATCCTGACGAGCCTGCTCCTTTTCCTTAATTTTCGCTATCAGCAGACGATCGCCTACAGTCATTTTTACACTGTACACAGCGGCGCGTGTTGATGCCGGAAAAATATAAATGGCTTCGATGGGTTTTGTCCCGGTGTTCATATACTCTTGCGTTACTTTGACGTCGGCAATCACACCTGCAATGTTTACATCGGCAGTGGTTGATTTAAGCGGAAGCGCTTCGGTATTTTCATCACCACCTTGAACAAAAAAATAGGGCGATAAGGTTTTATCATCGTCCTTTGGAGTGTCTTTCGACATTTTTAAATCGTTACGGTTAACGATTTGTTCGTTGCCAGCGGTTTTCTGCGAAAGCATGATAACCGGAACCATGACAGCTGCAAGGCAGACCACCAACATGGTGGAAGCGGTTGCGAAGTTTCTTAAGGTTTTCATATTGATTATTTTTTGTTGGGTTTACTTTGTTGATTGGTGCGTTTTAAAAAAGCGGGGCATAGAGGCTTGATTTGTTTCATTCCATAAATACCCAAAAAATAATTTTCGATGCAAGTTAAAACCAACGCAAATCAATAATCAGGAAAATAAAACTAAAAGTGCTCTTGCAGCAGGGAAAGGTAGTGGAAGAAAAGTTTGCGAAGAGGCGATTACCTTTTTTTGTGATCAACAGGGATCAAGACGGATTGTTGAGGTGAAAAAATTCATCAAATGTGCCACAGACATTACAAACTAAATGATGAATTGTCACATTTAATAATAGCGCAACAAGAAGGATGGATCATTTTCTTTTTGTTCAAACTTTTCCATGAACAAAAGTCTGGCAACTATTTCAGTTGCGCCAGAAAGCGCGCAGCTTCTTCGATTGAAGGGGCACGACCATGCCACTTATAATCGTTTTCAATTTCTGCCACACCTTTTCCCATGAGTGTGTGAGCAAGAATTACCGTGGGTTTTTGAGGATTTGTATTGACGGCATTGAAGGTTGAAATCAGATCATGCATATTATTTCCATCACATTCAAATACACTCCAGCCAAAGGAACACCATTTATCGGCCAATGGTTCCAGTTCCATAACGTCAGCATTCTTACCGTCGATTTGCAATCCGTTGCGATCAACAATGGCAACAATATTATTCAGTTTATGATGAGCTGCCGACATTGCGGCTTCCCATACCGATCCTTCCTGCAACTCACCATCACCCATCACGCAATACACTTTCCACGAAAGTGCATCCATTTTCGCAGTCAATGCCATGCCTGTTGCCACCGACAATCCCTGTCCCAGCGAACCAGCAGAAAGTTCAAGTCCGGGCAATCCATGATCGCGACCGGGATGACCCTGAAGGCGCGATCCCAATTTTCGCAAACTGAGCATTTCATCAACAGGAAAATAACCAGCATGTGCAAGACTTGCATACAATACCGGTGCAACGTGACCAATGCTAAGAATTAAACGATCTCTGCCATCCCAGTCAGCTTGGGCAGGACGGTGATTCATCACTTTAAAATATAATGCTGCGAACACATCAGCCAGGCCAAGCGAGCCACCGGTATGTCCGGATCCTGCTGCAGCCAGAGCATTTATTATAGAAACACGAATTGACCTTGCAGCGGTTTGTAAGTCATTAATTTCGGACATACGGTATTGGGTATTTGCAATAGATTTCTACTACAATATTAAGAAAATTCAGGTGATGCAGCAGTTGTTGTGTAAAAATAAATGAGTACAATGTATCAAAAAAAAAGGCGATGAGAGAGAACTCTGTTTTCGATTTCTCATCTCATCACCTTAATAATCACAACTAATTGTCTTCGCTAGAATCAGGCTTTATCCTGATCATCTACTTTCTTAACAACTTCGATAGTGAAGTCGGCCACTAAGGCTGCGAGCGCACCAACGGCTGCCCAGATTGGAATGAGGGCTGTGCCTACGATTCCGACAGATAGTGGGATTTCCATAAATACCAATCCCTCTTTATCTTTAATAATGATGCGACGAATGTTTCCTTCGTGCAGCAGTTGCTTGATCTTTTTTACAAGATCTTCACCTTTTACCTGAAATTCGGTTTTTTCTGTTGTCATTGCTTTTTGATTTAGAAATTCTTTGGGTTGATTTCAATAGTTATTTTATTCAGTGAAGTTAATACAATTTCACCGAAAAAAGTATGCGACCCAAGGAAAACTAAAATGAATACGATATACCACCAAGGATATTGATTCCATAAGATGGATAGTTTTGCCACTTTTGATAACGGGCAGCCCCGATGTTGTTCACATTTACAAAAGCACCCAGTATCTTGGAATATCGATATTCTAAACTAAGATTGCCATCCAGATAAGCTTTCAACTTAAGCGGGGCAACAGTATTTGAAGTATAGCGTTTTGCCCAACGATCGGAATATGCGTATAAATCAGCCGTAATAATCAGCTTTGAGGCAATATTATAACGGAAGCTGGTGAACACGTCGAAATAAGGCTTATTCCAGGCTTTCAGCTCGTTCTTCATATCATAGTTCCAGAAATCGCCGCCCAGTCGGAGATAGATCTTCTCTCCTTTTTGCCAGGAAATTTCCCCTTTGATGTGAAAGACATTCACTTTATCATAAATCAGTGTGAAAACATTATCGCAGCTGCTGTTTGAATCGATTACAAAAAATGGCATATTTCGAACAACATCATACGATGCATATGCGTGAGCACTTAACTCACGACTGATATTGCTACGAATTCCAGCAAAGCCAGTGAAGGAATGATTGCTGGCAGCCATTGGCGCCATGCCCGACATAAAAGGATTCTCATTGGTAAGCGAGCGAAAACTATTGCTCTCCATATTACCTTTGATTCCGCCATATAGGATTAAAATATCCTTTACAATATTGAATTGCACATCAGCAATAGGATATAGATGTATTTTATTCGCAGTATCCGCTTCGAGGGTTGCATCCAATCCAATATTGAAAGTGAATGCTTTGAACTTGGTTCGCAAATATGGATTCAGCGTAATTAAACCAGCGTTGTGACTCATCACACTATCCTTACGGAAATAATAATCCACCTTCGCCGAAAGGCCTATTACCTGAGACTTTGTAATTTTGATCAGACGTAATTCCTTGTTCACATCTGCGCCCAGCATAATATTATTCTCGCTGCTGCCATAGCGGTCGTTGAGATTATAATAACCGATATCCACTCTATGATTCATTTTCAGGGAATCAGGATTTACCAGACTGTTCAAGTGCGCCTCAGCACGGACCAATGAAAACCGCTGCTTCAAATCACTCTTTGATGGAACCACAAGATAATCGGCTGGTTTAAAACCGTAATAATGCACCACATTGCGCTCATAGCCGATAGCACCCGAAAGAAGATGCTTAGTAAAATATTTGCTGCCGTATACTTCTGCAAGGTTTTTACTAAAGTCAGGATCAGCATAGTTTTTAATTTTCCCAAACGAGCTGATATGCTTGATATGCGCCCCAATACTGTAATCCTTCGATTGAAGGTTATTGTAATATCCTTCACCGTAAGGTGTAGTATAATTGCCCCAACCGGCCTTAAGTAAAAAGCGATAAAGCTTGGGAACCTTGGCATCACCAATTTTAGCAGCTTTGATAGGTTCAACGCTAAAACTCGTGCGAGCGACTTTGTTCAACACTGAATAATTCAATTTCGGCTTTTCGAAATTGGTATCTGAGATTACCGGTTGAGTATTGATTTTGTTGGCATCAGAGATTACAGGTTGATAAGGAGCAACCACCGTAACATTCTCTGTATGCGTTTGGGCATGTACTAATGCAGGAGTAAGGCAGGCCATGATGGCTGCAATAATCAAACATGAAATTCGGCTGATATTCATTGATGTCGTTTTCATTGTTAGTCCTCCTTAAAATTTATCTGGGTTGGTGTCGTCGGGTGTTGTTCCATCACCAGGTCCTCCGGGCGTTTGCTGCTGTTGCTGCAATTGCTGCTGTTTCAGCAATTCCTCCTGCTTTTCCGCCTCAATAATAAGATTCATTTTATCCTGAGCCAGCTTAATTAAATCTGCACCTTCGTAGTTATCAATGATGCTTTGCAGTGTGTATTTGGCTTGTCGGTTATTCCCCTTCTTCACATAATTATCAGCAAGCAGAATAAATGCTTTTGCTACCCAGTAATCATACGAAGGCACCTGATTAATCAGGTCGAACGCTATCTTTTCGGATTCATCATAATTACCAAGGGTATACTGTATATAACCCAGATTCCATCGTGCTTCTGCGCCAAGGACACCTTTTGACAAACGGTTCACCTGAGAAAACTCAGCCACAGCAATTGAAATACTGTCGAGCGAAAGAGCGCAGCGTGCGTTCACCATATGGGCTTCTGCCTGCAACTCTTCGGGAAGATTCTCTGTGGACAGCAGTACTTTTGCCGCTTCCATTGCGTCTTCCTGATGCATCAACAGTGCCTGACAGCGCATTTGTCCAATACGTGCGGTAAGAATATTATTCTTGTATTGCGCTATATCAGCTAATCTTTTGTAACAACTCAACGCATCCTGAAATGCTTTTTTATCAAATAGAATTTCTGCTGCTTTTACTAATGAGGTCTCCAGATATTTGGAGGCAGGCTTATCGATTACGAATTGATAACCGGGCAATGCGGCATCCTTGTTATTATCACTGTATAAACATTCCGCCTTATAAAAACTTGCGTCGATACTGAATTGTCCGTTGGGAAAACGCGTAAGATAATCACCAAATCCGGTAATAGCAGCCTTACAATCGTGGTTCATGTATTTGTTTTCAACAGCAATGTAGGTCAGAGAATCCTGCACGTCATCGGAAAGATTTTCGCCCAACGAACCAACATACACAAAGAACTCAGGAACTTTGTCCATATCTACATACACATTGCGTATAGCCACCAGCGCTTCTTTGGATTCGGCGGTTCCGCGAAAATCGGAAACGACCTTTTTCAATGTTGCCAATGCATTTTCATCATCCTGTGCATTATAATAAATCAAGCCTTTTTTTAGTAATGCACGTGAAATAAAGGCTGATTGCGGACACGAAGAAATCAGTTGATCATACGCAACGATTGCTTTTTGGTTGTTACCAAGACTTTGAAAGGTACTGCCACTTTCGAATAATGCATCGTCGTAATACGATGATGCAGGATACTTATTAGTAAGCTCTGTGAGCACTGTGGCTTTGTTTTCAAATTTCCCCAGAGGCCCGTAAGCCAAAGCTTTTTGATATAATGCGTAATCATGATCACCGACATTCATTGCAATGGACTTATCATAAAACTCAACAGAAGATGCGTAGTCCTTGGTCATGAAATAACAATCGCCTGTACGCAGATAGCCATCATTAATAATACGTCTGTCTTCGTTTTTCACTGCTGAAGTGAACTTTCTAAAAGCAGTAAGGGCCTGCGCATAGTTTTTCTTTTTAAACCAACAGTATCCACACTGATAGTTTGCAACGTTGTATTCCGCAGAGCTGTAGGCTCCCGGCATTTGCAAAAACTTTTGAAAATTAACCAATGATGAATCCCAATCGGCCAGCTGATAGTATGCTTCACCTTTCCAATACATGGCCTGAGCGCTGTAGGCTGCGTCGATAGGAACTTTCAGTGATTTTACAAAAAGGCCAATAGCATCCTGAAAGTTACCATCGTTAAAAAACTGAACTCCGCGGAAGTAGCAAACCTTCTGATAAGCCTTATTCAGACGGACATCGCGATTCTTTATACTTTCAAGTGTGGTAAGTGCATCCTTATAGTTGCGTGTTGAAAGGTACATTCCTGAAAGGAATTCGTAAGCTTCATCGATATGCGGTGAATTCGGAAATTCCGATATATACTGTTGAAATGAACGTATTGCTTCGTTGTATGGATTGTAGCCTCGTTCGTAAGCGAGTTTAGCGTAGTTGAACAGCGCGTTTTCGCTGATTTGCGGGTCAGCGCCATTTTTGTAAGCCATATTAAAATAATTGATTGCCAGCATGGCTTCGCCTATTTGCATATTGCAATCGCCGAGTTGATATAAGGTAAGTTGTGAGAGTGTATCAACGGGGTTTGTATTGACTTTACCCAACCAAATGATAGCATTATCCGGATCATTGGTTCTGTAGTAGCAATATCCCAATTCGTAGTAATCATCTCGCATTGCGAGGTTCAGCGATTTATCGAGATACATATGCAAATATAAAATAGCATCGCCAAATCGTTGTGTTTTGAAATAGGCCGAGCCGATCATACGTGCAATTTCAGGTGCACGTTTGGAACTTGCAGAGTCGAGCAGTCCGGGCGCTACCTTAAGCAGTTCATCATATTTTCCCTGAATGTAGTAGATTTGGGTGATATAATAAGGAGTATACTTTCCATACACCTCATCGGAAGTAATTTTACGAAACGATTTGAGTGCAGTTTCGTAATTCTTCTCGCTATAAGAGATGTGAGCAAAATAATAGGTAGCACCCACAGCATATTTATTATCGGCATCTTTAATTGCAAAGAATGCTTTTTTTGCAGCCTCCATATCTCCCTTCATGAAATAGCAGTAGCCGCTTTTGAACTGGTATTCGCAGCGCTCTTCATCATTAAGCTTGTATTGATCAACTTTTTCGAAGGCAGCTAAGGATTCATCGTACTGCTTGAAGCGGAAGTAATATCTGGCCAATTGGTACCATGCCAAATAAACGCGGGTATGTTCGGGATGATTACGAACATACTGAACCACACGGTAAGAGGCATCTCCATGAAATAGTTCGAGCGCACACATGGCGGTATAATACTGCGATTGCGCTACTAATTCTGAAGGTTGGCCTTCCTCCATAAGGATGACTTTAAGAAATTTTTCCTGCGCGGCACCAAATTTCTCTTTATTGAACAGTTCCTGCGCATCACGGAAAGTGGCATCCGGCTCATCATAGATGGCAGTTTGCTGTGCTGATGCCATATTCCATACGAATGCAAGACAAAGCGTTGCTGCACAAAGCAACTTGCGATATGATTTCATAGATGATCGATTTGTGGAGTAAACCTCAGAATCCCATTTAATCCTGTATTTAGGATTTGTCCCTTATGTATTAATAACTGCATATTACCGCCAAAATTATATAATAAGGTATATTCACCTTTCCGCGATGCAATCTAATTATCAACAAGGGAAGTTTGAAAACTTATGAAAAAATGCAACAGTCCTGTAAGCCGGGTTCTGTTTTCGCATTGCTGCGAACCCCTGTCATTTATCTCGACCTGGCGTTGCCGACAGGCTCTAACGACCTACCCCCCGGGATTGGGCGGGCAGCCCTCAACCCCCGGTATATTTGGTCTTTCAACCCATAAGGTTTACCCTCCCGATATGTCACCATACCGGGCCGTGAGCTCTTACCTCACGTTTTCACCCTTATCCCGACACAAGTGCCGGGACGGTTATTTTCTGTGGCACTATCTGTTCCCGGCTACCCGGGACCTTCCCGTTAGGAAGTATGGCGCCCTGTGTTGCCCGGACTTTCCTCCCATCAATGATGAGCGACAAGGCGGACTGTTGCCCTACAAAAGTAGGCATAAAGTCGATAAGGTAAATAAAGGCTGTTCGTTTTCCGGACTGCAGTATTTTGAAAGCAAGGAAAAGCAGGGTTTTCATGAATTTACAGTGAAACAACATATCTGGTTTACAGCCAGCTGCCGTATAAGTCGGGGCAAAAAAAAATGTTTACCTTTGCACTTCCAATAGAAAGCGCAGATGGAGAAAGTTTATATTACAGGTATAGGGATAATCTCGGCCATTGGTAACGACGTTTCCCACAACCTTGATTCGTTGCTTCAGGGCAGGCACGGCATCGGCCCGATTACGCATACGGAGACTATACATAAAGGCATTATTCCAGTTGGGGAAGTAAAACTCAGCAACGAGGAATTACGCGATTTGGCCTGTATTCCTGCAGGTTTTCATAAAGAAATTACGCGGACAACCTTGCTAGGCCTTATCGCTGCCCGTGAAGCATTAGAAAATTCAGGGATTGATGTAAAGCAATCGCATACTGGATTTGTGTCTGCCACATCGGTTGGTGGAATGGATCGTACGGAGAATTTCATTGCAGAATATTATGAAGATCAGTCAAAAGGCAGACTGCGCAATGTAGTAGCACACGATTGTGGCGACAGCACCGAAACTATTGCTGAATTACTGGGTGCAACCAGGCTAATCAGCACGATAAGTACGGCATGTTCTTCTTCGGTGAATTCATTGATTTATGCTTCGAAGCTGATAAAAAGTGGCTTTGTTGATTGTGTTATTGCAGGTGGAACCGATTGCATTACTCGTTTCACCATTAATGGTTTCAACACTTTGATGATACTCGATAAGCAGCATTGTCGCCCATTCGACGATTCCCGTACCGGGCTGAATTTGGGCGAAGGTGCCGGCTACGTAGTCCTCGAATCTGAGCGCTCGGTGAAAGCACGTAATGCTAAACCGCTGGCAATCCTTGCTGGATACGCTAATGCTAATGACGCATTCCATCAAACAGCCTCATCGCCTGATGGTCACGGCGCAACACTAGCCATGAAAAATGCATTGGCCATGAGCGGCCTAAAGGCTGAAGACATCAGTTATATTAATGTGCACGGCACCGGTACTCAAAACAACGATCTTTCGGAAGGAACGGCAATGCGGAATATCTTTGGGGAAAAACTTCCTCCATTCAGCAGTACCAAACCCTTTACAGGACACACCCTAGGTGCAGCAGGTGGAATAGAAGCTGTGCTTTCTGTGTTGTCGCTTCAGCATGGATTGATTTATCCTAACCTGAACTTTGCCACCCCGATGCATGAATTAGAGGTAGTTCCCAACACCAGCCTTATTAAAGGTGCCGATATACAACATGTATTAAGCAATTCCTTTGGTTTCGGAGGTAACAACTCCACTGCAATTTTTTCTAAACCGGCGATCTAATCTTTAAGACTAACGAGCAATGCAAGCATATATAAAATCTATAAGCGCCATCAGTCCTCAGGAAAGTTATCACGGAGGATTATTCAACGATCAAGCGGTGATTCCTGCACAGCGCATCATGAAATGTGTGGAACCGGATTATAAAGAAATCATCAATCCCGCGCTGATACGACGCATGAGTCGTGTAGTAAAAATGGGGGTTGCAGCTGCGCTGAAAAGTTTGAAAGACGCTGGCATTGAAAAACCCGATGCTATCATCACCGGCACTGGCCTTGGTTGTATGGAAGACACAGGAGCATTCCTGTCTTCACTGATTAAAGATAAAGAGCAATTCCTCACCCCCACTGCCTTTATACAATCCACACATAATACCATTGCCGGACAAATCGCATTGCTGCTTAAATGCAACAACTATAATTTTGCCTATGTTCACCGTGGCTTTTCGTTCGAAAGTGCCCTTATGGACGCTATGATGATGCTCAACAGCGGTGAAGCTTCAAATGTGCTTGTTGGTGGTATCGATGAATTAACTAAAGATTATTTAGGAATTACTACTCGTCTGGGTCAATGGAAACAAGAGACCTCTGAGGGATTCGATTTATACAGCGATAAAAAGCGTGGTACTCTGGCTGGTGAGGGTTCTGTGTTTTTCACATTGCAGTCAGCTAACGAAGGTGCCATGGCGGTATTCAACGGTCTTGATATGATTTACAAACCAGCTTCTGAAAAAGTGGTACAAGACGCAATTACGCAATTGCTCGAAAAAGCCGGACTGGGTATCAATGATATTGATGCTGTAATGATTGGACGTAATGGCTGGCCCAAATATGATAAGATTTATCAACCCTTACTTGAAACAAGTTTTGCAGGGAAATCAATACTTGCGTTCAAATATCTTTGCGGAGAATATATGACTGCTTCTTCATTTGCTGCATGGCTTTCAGCATCCATACTTCAACAAAAAAAGGTACCTGCAAGCGTTCAATTATCGGGTCCTGCAATGAAGGATTTTAAAAATATTCTCATATACAATCATTATATGGGAACCGATCATGCGTTAATGCTGGTAAGTTCATGCTAACATTCAATCGCACCAATACCTTTCTGTTCGCGTGTTTGCTCACATTGAACCTTTTGCATTTCGTTACCCATGTGAGTGGATGGTGGTATCTTGTTCTTGGCTTAGTGTATATGCTGATCATCAACATTGGCTCATTCCGTGTTGACAGCAATTTTCATTTTCCGGTCATTTGCAAAAATCCGACAGTGAAAGATGGCGTAGTACTAAGCTTTGACGATGGTCCCGATGCAGAGACCACTCCCCTTGTACTTGATGTTTTGAAAAAACATAATGCAAAAGCAGTATTTTTCCTCATCGGAAAAAAGGCTGAAGAACAGCCAGAACTGGTAAAACGTATCATCCAGGAAGGTCATACACTGGCTAATCATACGTATGGACATTCCTATTATTTCGACTTTTTTCCAGCATTCAAAATGCTGAAAGAATTCATGAAATCGCAAGCGGTGATTTTTGATATTACTGGAAAAAAAATCAGATGGTTCAGGCCACCTTATGGTGTGACCAATCCTATGATGAAAAAGGCACTGAAGAAATCCGGTTTCATACCGATTGGCTGGAGTGTGCGGTCGTTAGACACTGTAATAAAAGACCCGGATGGAGTTATGGATCGTATGAAGAAAACTAAAGGTGGCGATATATTACTGATGCACGACATTCGCAAGGATATGCCAGCTATTGTTGAACGGATTTTAATTATGTTGGCTGAAAAAAAATTACAAGTGGTATTACCCGAAATAATCATTGGAACACCTCCCTATCTCGAAGACACAAGTGCTGAAACTGCTATCAATTAAAATAATGAAAACAATAACACGCATAGGATTTTTTATCATATTTTGCCTAATTGTATCGCAAACACAGGCCTCGCTTCCAGTGGATACAACGTTTCGGGCAATGAAGGACACCAGTGCCTTTAAGGTTAAGTTAAAGAACTTTTCGTCCTCCTTTAACAGCATGCAATGTTCGTTTACTCAGCGAAAATGCATGAAGATGCTGAAAAAACCTGTAGTATCGAATGGGCTCTTTGCCTACAAAAAAGGCAATATGGTGAGATGGGAATACACTAATCCCTTTGTGTATATCATCATTATCAATGGAACCAAAATTATGATTAAGGACGAAGCACATTCCAATCAATTTGACATGACGGCAAATGCACAGTTTCTGGAAATGAACACTAAACTGGCATCGATGGTTGATGGGAGTTTACTTGATGATCATACTGATTTTGCGGTGAAATATTTTGAGAACGATCTCTTCTACAAAGTAGAGATGAAGCCTGTTTCGGAACAATATTCAGGATATTTTTTAAAGATTGTTGTCACATTTGAAAAAACGGACCTTTCGGTTTCAGGAATAAAAATGTTTGAAACGGGAGGCGACCTCACAGATATTACTTTTTCTGAAAAACAGATCAATAAACCCATAAGCGATGAACGATTTATTATTAAATAACTTTTTCACGATTACGGATCTTCAGTACGATGAAGACAATCCCGACAAGCTTCATGCGGCCTTACAATTGAATGCTGCTCATACCATTTATGAAGGACATTTCCCGGGCAATCCGGTGGTTCCCGGTGTTTGCATTATTCAAATGATCAAAGAAACCCTATCGCAACATTTCGACAAAGCACTCATCATGGTTAAGGCCGATGAAGTCAAGTTTTTGAGTATAATCAACCCTATCGAAAATCCAGACATTGAATTAGACTACAAGATCAAGCATCCCGGAGATGAACTGGTACATGTCAACGTGGTAATCAGTCACGGTGAACACACCTTTATGAAGTTTCGTGGAAGCTTTCGCTAAATGAGTATTAATGTAAGATTGAAGGATAGATGATGGAAGAAGAATTACTGCTTATGGCTATTAAAGCCGCAGTAGATGCAGGGAAAGCGATTAATCAGATCTATAGGTCGGGGTTTTCTGTTGATTACAAAGAAGATGCTTCGCCTTTAACCACTGCAGATATCGCTGCAAACAAGATTATTAAGAACATTCTGACTGACTCAGCTTTACCATTGATTAGTGAAGAAGAGGAATCGGTTCCTTATGAAATCCGCAGTCAATGGCCGTTATACTGGTTGTGTGATCCGCTTGACGGCACTAAGGAATTTATTAACGGCAATGGTGAGTTCACAGTAAACATCGCACTCATTGCAGCCGGTCACCCTGAAATGGGGGTAGTTTATGCACCAGTCCCCGATTTGCTCTATTTTGCTACGCCTTCGCTGGGTGCATGGAAAATGGAGAACGTGCGCCAGAGCTGGGATGGGCAATCTTCGTTGCGGCAATTAATTCATATTTCGAACCGATTGCCTCTCGATAAAAAGAACCGACCGTATGTTGTAATGGGCAGCAGAAGTCATATGAACAAAGAGACCAAGGATTTTATTGATCGATTAAAAACAAAATATCCAGATCTGGAACTTCGCTCGCATGGAAGCTCATTAAAGTTTTGCTCTGTAGCCGAAGGTAGTGCAGACTTATATCCTCGCTTTGCACCAACAATGGAATGGGACACTGCAGCTGGTCATGCAATAGCTGAAAGCAGCGGTTGTCTAGTGCTCATACATGCCAGTCAGACTGCGGTTCAGTACAACAAAGAAAATCTGCTCAATCCCGGCTTCATTGTTATGAGGGATGAATAATTATCGCCCCTCAATCCAAGCGATAATTTTAGCAGATGTCGGTTTCTCCGAAGGTGGATAGGTCGCAACCCATTTACCATTCTCGTCTATAAGGAATTTTTGAAAATTCCAAGTGACCTTTGCATCAGCCACTCCATTTTCTTTTTTGGATGTTAGCCATTTATAAATGGGCGCTTTATCGCCTCCTCTGACAGAAATTTTCGACATCATAGGGAAAGTGACTCCATAATTCTTTGTACAGAAGTCCTTTATCTGTTCGTTACTGCCCGGTTCCTGACGAAGAAAATTATTGGCAGGAAAACCAATAATCACAAAATGATCACCACCATATTTCTGATACAGCGCCTCAAGGTCGGCATATTGTGGTGTAAATCCACACTTTGAAGCAGTATTCACAACCAGAACCTTCTTACCTTTAAGCTGAGAAAGTGGAAATTCCTTCCCATCAAGTGAGGTAACTGTGAAATCGTGAAGAGTAATATTCGATTGAGCGGGGACTTCAGTTGCACCGAGACCCAGAAGCACAAACAGCGGCAAATTTTTAGCGAATTTCATATAATGTTGCATATTAACTTATTAATAATAATTTGAAATATAATTTCTACACAAAGATACGTCAATAAGAACGGCTTGTCAAGCTTATTTAGATTTTTTCTAAATTATTAACGAATTATTTATCATAGAATTTCCGAACAAAGCAACCAAAAAGTGCAACATGTCGTCATGGTATTGCGTACAAAACTTTTGTTTATAATTATGTATAATTTCAATAATCTTTGTTCCTTAGATATTTTTATGTATTTTTGAAAACGATCATTGATAACTAAACCGTTGGTTTATGAAAGCATATCTCCGTTGCCTATTATCACTATTACTTTTCTTCACCGTCATATTAGCAAAAGCTCAGGTTCCCACCAATGCAGACTGTCTTGGGGCCATTCCTGTTTGTCAGACGGTTTATACTTTTAGCAGTTCAGTGCATGGAACTGGGAATTATATGGATATTCCGGTATTGGGAGCTGCGAGTGTAAATCAGTGTCCAAACAGCTGTATTTCTGCCGGGGAAAAGAACACCACATGGTTCATTTTCACTACACAAACTGCTGGATTAATTAATTTTGGAATTAATCCTATTGATCCTGCGGATGATTATGATTGGGCTGTTTACAATATTTCCACAAATGGTTGCAGCGATATTTATAGTGGTGGAATGCAGGTAAGCTGTAATTATTGCGCTACTCCCGGGTTAACCGGACCCAACGGTATTAGTGGTTACTGGTGTGAAGGGCCCAATGGATGTTCGCAGTACAATGCGCCAATACCAGCCGCTGCAGGCCAGACCTATGTTTTAATGGTTGATAATTTCTCCGCATCAAACAGCGGATATACGCTTGATTTTACGGCTTCTTCAGCCTCAATTTTTGATAATGTACCCCCGGTAATGAACACATTGGTTACTCCGGTGGTTTGCGGGGCAGCCACCTTAGATGTTACTTTTTCTGAAAATGTATTGTGCAGTACTGTTTCAACCGGAGATTTCACAGTCACTGGCCCCGGTGGTCCATATACAGTGAGCTTTGTGACCGGTGCTGCATGTGCGGTTGGAGGAAATCAAGAATCTTCATTTACACTGACTGTTATTCCTGACATGACCACGGCTGGAAGTTATTCAGTAAATCTAGTTAATACTGCTGGTTCTGTTTCCGACTTATGCGGTAATCTGGCGAATCCCACATCACTTAACTTTAATATAACAGGACCATCAGTGTCAGTAAGTCCGTTAACTTCGACAATATGTAATGGCGGTTCCACTGTACTTACAGCTTCTGGTGGTACATCCTACACTTGGTCTCCTGCTACAGGCTTATCAGCAACAACGGGTACAAGCGTTACTGCGTCTCCAACTGCCACCACAACATATACTGTTTTAGGCGCATCAGGTGCATGTTCTGCAGGAGCCGGAGCCACGGTGAACGTAAATCCTTCCCCAGTCATTACTCTGACAGCTAACCCCATTGGACCCGTTTGTCCGGGCACTGTTGTTACCATAGATGCTACAAGTAATATGGCGGGAACCACCTATGCATGGAGTACCGGACCAACAGGAAGTCAAATCACGCCAACAGTGAATGCTACTACTTCATACACAGTGACTGGAACGGGCGGAGGTTGTTCGGCATCACAAAGTCTCACAATGAGTATTGCAACTGTCCCTGCAGTAACTATTACACCAGCCAATCCGACTATTTGCAACTCACAAAACACCACCCTCACTGCAAGTGGCGCGACCTCTTACACATGGTCGCCGCCTACCGGGCTTTCAGGTACCACAGGATCAGTTGTTACTGCTAATCCAACAGCGTCTACTACCTACACCATCGTTGGAAACACCGGAGGATGTACAAGTCAAACCACAACAACAGTATCAGTAAATTCAATGCCCACCGCCACAGTATCTGGTGGAGGTAACATCTGCAATAATGGTGTAACTACAGCAACTGTTAGCATTGCTCTTACAGGCACTGGCCCATGGGATATTACCTATACCAATGGTTCGACGTCAACCACAGTGACTGGAATTGCAAGCTCACCATACACTTTTACAACTTCAGTAGGTGGAGTTTATACAGTTACCAGTGTTACTGACGCCAACTGTCCCGGTTCTTCTAATGGAGCAGCCATTGTCAACTTGATTCAATTACCCATTGTTACACTTCCTGTACTGGCTTCTACATGTATTAACACACCAGTCTTCGCGCTTACCGGCGGCACACCCGCAGGTGGAACCTACAGTGGTCTCGGCGTAGCTGCAAATAATTTCACATCCTCTGTGGCCGGAGCAGGAACTCACAACATTATTTACACTTATACCGATGGCAACGGATGCACCAACCGCGATACCAGCACTATTACGGTCAATCCTTTACCAACGGTGACACTTGCAGCACAAACGAGTGCTTGCCTGAATACTCCTGCCTATGCTTTAACAGGAGGCAGTCCTGCTGGTGGCGTATATTCAGGACCTGGTGTGGTAGGTAGCATTTTTACCGCAGCCAATGCTGGTCTTGGAACACATAATATCGTTTACACATACACTGACGGAAATTCATGTACTAATACCGCCACTACCACCCTGGTTGTAAATGCGCTGCCTGTGGTTACACAAACTGCGCTGGCCGACATTTGCATCGACGGTGCATCATTCTCGCTTACCGGCGGTTCACCGGCAGGTGGAAGCTACAGTGGCAATGGAGTTTCTAACGATATCTTTGATCCGGCAGTTTCAGGTGTTGGCACCTTCAATATCACGTATACTTACACCGATCCTGCGACAACATGCGCCAATACCGCTGTTCAGCCTCAGGTAGTTAATCCGCTGCCTATTGTTACCTTGGCACCCTTTGGTGATGTCTGCGCAAGCACTCCTTCTTTCCTGCTTACGGGTGGTAATCCAATCGGTGGAACCTATAGCGGAACTGGCGTTACAGCCAATATCTTTGATCCTGGTGCTGCAGGTGCCGGAACTCATGTCATTACCTATACCTATACAGATCCGGCTACAAATTGTACCAACAGTGCAGATACAACCATTTACGTGATGTTGAATATCAATGTTAGCGTAACTCCAAATAGCACGTTTATTTGTGACGGAGCTTCGGCCACATTAAATGCATCAGGAGCAACGAACTTTTCCTGGGCACCATCGACAGGATTAACTACAACGGTTGGTCCGGCTGTACTCTCTTCGCCACCATCAACCATTACTTATACTGTTACAGGAAGTAATGCAGATGGATGTTCTGGACAAGCCATGGCCACAGTCAATATTTATCCTCCTGTAGATGTCGTATTTCAAGCTGTACCTCAAAATGGCTGTAAGCCCTTAGACGTTCAGTTTATCTTTAACTCTTCTCCCCTCGTTCAGGATTCTACCTGGGTATGGAATTTCGGCGATATACTTTCGGAAGAAAACACATCAAATCTGGCCGACCCTAACCATATATACATAGAGGAAGGTAATTATGTTGTGAGTTTGACCATTACCAGTATTAATGGCTGCGAGCACACAGGACTGCTACCAGTAAATGTTTACAACAAACCAATTGCTGACTTTTACTGGATTCCTGAGGTTGGAAATATGCAGAATCCATTGATTACCTTTGTTGATGCCTCGGTTGGTTCCAGTTTCTGGTATTGGAACTTTGGTGACCCCGGTTCAGGGAATTCAAACGAATCGAACCTGGAAAATCCTACTCATTTGTTTTCAGATTCAGGAGTTTACGAGGTGCAACTAATCGTTGCTGCAAATCAGGGATGTACTGACAGTATCACAAAATATGTAACCATTTATCCTGAAACATTAATCTTTGTTCCTAACGCTTTCACGCCGGATAATAACCAGCTAAACGATGTTTGGCTGCCAAGTATGATCGGAATATTGGATGAAGGCTACCAATTGACTGTCTGGGATCGTTGGGGTAAAACAATATTTACTTCTGGTGATAATTCACAGGGTTGGGATGGACGAATCAACGATAAAGTTGCGCCCGCAGGTGTTTACGTCTGGGTGTTGAAGTATCGCGACCCGACCGGCAAGGATTTCAAAATGCGTGGAACCGTGACAATTGTCAGGTAATTATTTTAAAAAAAAAAGAAAAGCGGTGAAGATTATTCACCGCTTTTCTTTTTATCATTCGTTGACGCCAGTAAAGGCTCATACATCATAATGGCCGTATTCTCTGAAATCAAGGTCGAAGTTTGTTCGCCTGAAATCCGATTTACACATCTCTTCCAAATTTTATTGCATCTGGCGTATCCGCCCCACCATTGCTGTATAAAGCAATGATCCGTTTCATAAATCGAAATTATTGAACCTTCTGCTTTTTCAGATCGTATTTCTCCATAAAGAAACTCGCTATCAGTCCATAATACCAATTGGTATGCACGGTCTGTGTTGTTGCAACACTGAAGATCAACAAAATTAAACGAAAGCGTAGCGCCGCTCCCAAAAGGTAATTTACGATCAACATCAGGAAACACATCATACCCATGCCTCCATCGCTCTGTCACAGTAAGGGATGTATGCAACATCATCCAATAAAGTAAATTCCCCAATTGGCAAAGTCCTCCCCCTACACCTTTAGAAATTCGGCCATTTTCAAGTACCAGTCCATCTAGAAATCCTTTGCGCCGTGATGGACGTCCAACCAACTTCCAAAAAGAAAAGGTCTGTCCCGGCTGGATAACTACACCATTTAACTTTTGGATGGCCAGATTCAAATTTGTGATTTTATTAATCTGCAATTGCATCTCTACCGCTCGCAACGGGCGTAATAACAAAGATTGGTGAGCAATTATCAGTGAATCAAATGTGGGATTATCATCTGGAATTCTTGCCCAGTTCACTGGCATATAAGCATTCTTCCATTTCCGAAGAAATACATAAAACTCTTTTCCCAAGGTTTTTCTTAGTTTGCTGCGTTTCTTTGGTTTGGGAAGACTTTGTGGATTCATAGGCACTTTCTTATTCTTCCTCCAGATTCTGTCCGGGACGCTTTAGCAACACATTGCGAATGAGTCCCAGCGCTGCAACCAACGACCAAATGCCTTCTAATACCATAAAAGGGAAAGCGCTAATAAGCCAGGAACCATAACATGCCAATCCTGCACCTACCATATTAAGGATATTGTAGAGCAAACTATCGCTTCTAAGCTTACGAATCGTAAGTAGGAAGAACGCCAGCAGTATCAAAGAAACACCTGCTGCATTAATGATATCGACTGTTTTCATTGGCTGTGGAAGTGGCTGGTCAAAAGTAATTAAAAATCGGAAGGAAGAGTATCCAATAGCCATCATATAGTATGGAAATGAGCGTTCAGCCATTATTCATGGGCATTGACCGATTTGCCTTCACCAGTAGGTAAATAATTCCTAATATTGTACTGCAAAATCAATCTGTAACCAAAACGAATAATATTATGCCTGCATCCATTCATTCATTCAAACTAATTACCATGATCGTTATGACCGGTATTTTTTGTAATCTGGGCGTTAAGAGCCATGCACAGACAACAACTCATGGTTTTAAACTCATCGAAAAACGATTTGTTAAGGAAGTCAATGCTGAGTGCTATTTCTATGAGCATGTAAAAAGCGGTGCCCAACTTTTCAAGATTGCTAATGACGATGAGAATAAAACCTTTAGTATCACATTCAAAACAGTTCCTTCTTCCGATAATGGGGCAGCACACATTATGGAACATTCTGTTTTAAATGGCTCAACCAACTTTCCGGTAAAAAGCCCATTCGACGTGCTTTCGAAAGGTTCACTGAAGACCTTCCTCAACGCAATGACGTCGAAAGATGCAACTAAGTATCCTATCGCAAGTATGAACGAAAAGGATTATTTCAACCTGATGCACGTGTATCTTGATGCTGTTTTTAATCCCCTTCTATTCAGCGATGGACGTATTCTCAAGCAGGAAGGCTGGCATTATGAGTTATTGGATAAAGATAAACCGGTTACCTACAAAGGAGTTGTTTACAACGAAATGAAAGGAGCCTATTCCAATCCAACCAGGGAATTGTCCTATCAAATGTTTAAAAATTTGTTTCCTGATAGTCCATACGGATTTGAATCAGGTGGCTATCCTTCAGCAATACCAAGCCTTACCCAAAAAGAATTCGAAGCATTCCATAAAAAATTCTATGCACCGGAAAACTGCTATATCTTCCTATACGGAAATGCAGATTTGGATAAAGAACTGGAATTTATTGATCGCGAATATCTGTCGAAATATACACGCACAGGAACTAAAATTGAAATTCCTGATTCAAAGCCATTCACTGCAATGAAGGATGTCACCTCCTACTATCCAATTATGGCTGGCAGTCCCACCGAAGAGCAAACCTATCTTTCGCTAAGCTGGGTTGCCGGTAAAGGAACCGACGCCGCTCTTTCGATGGCGCTCGATATCATTTGTGATATTTTAATCAACCAGGAATCGGGTCCCATTCGTCTGGCACTTCAGGAAGCCGGTGTTGGTAAAGATGTGAGCGCCTATTGCTATAGCTACAAACAAAACATTGTAAATATTACCGTGCAGAATGCAGAACCAGGCGACAAGCAAAAGTTTTATGATATTGTGATGAAAACCCTGAAAGACTGCATCGCAAAAGGATTCAATAAAAAAGATGTGGAAGGCACGCTTAATCGCAATGAATTCTATTTGCGCGAAGGTGCTGATTCTCAAAAAGGAATGACTTACAGCGGACGCAATCAAGCCTCATGGTTCTTCGAAGGCGATCCATTTATTGGATTGGAATATGAGAAAACGCTCACAACAGTAAAAAGTGCTCTTACTTCAAAATATCTTGAGCAGATTGCCGAGCAATACATGGTTAACAACACACATGCGTTGCTGCTTACTCTTGCCCCAAAAGCAGGATTGGAAAAAGATATCAACGATAAAGCTGTGGAAGAACTTGCAACTTATAAATCTAAATTGAGCCCAGCTGAAATTGATGCGCTCATCAAAGAAAACAACGACCTCATTGCATTCCAGAAAAGGGAAGACAGTCCGGAAGCAGTTGCAACCATCCCAATGCTGACTTTAGCGGATATTAATCCTAAAGCTAATTTCTATATTTGCACTGATAACAAAGTAGGCAATCAGCGTGTTTTATACCGCGAAGAATTCACCAACAATATCGTTTATGCAAATATGTTTTTCAACATGAACGTATTACCTCAAGATATGATACCTTATGCGTCATTGCTAGCAAATATGCTCGGTATGCTTGATACTGAAAAGTACACCTATGGCGATCTGGATCAGGAATTCAATATTAATACCGGTGGATTTAGCACTTACCTGACAACCTTTTTGGAAGATCAGGATGATAGTAAAATGAGCGCCTATTTTGTTGTGAATGCAAAAATGATGAACAACAAAACAACCAAGATGTTTGAGCTTGCTTCAGAAATGTTGCAACACACCAAATATACCGACATTGAGCGTATCAAATCCTTATTGGTCAGACATCAGGCACAACTTGAATCGTCGATGAAACGCGATGGCTCTGGGGTTGCTTCGCGCCGACTTTCCTCCTACTTCACTAATCGTGGAAAATTCGACGAAATGACCGATGGTCTGGATTATTTCTGGTTTGTGAATGGTTTGGTTAATGGCTTTGATACTGCATCGACCGAAATCCTCAGTAAGATTAAAAGGACTGCTGATTTGTTATTCACCCGCAATAATTTGTTCAGCACTGTTACGGGCGCGAAGGCTGATTATGATAGTTTCGTAATTGCACTTGGAACATTCAGCAATGGTTTACCTGACACAAAAACCACTGTACAACCCTGGAAATTCGCACTTGATTCAAAGAATGAAGGCATACTTACCACTTCAAAAGTGCAGTATGTAATTCAGGGTTATGATTACAAAAAACTTGGCTTCACCTATAACGGAAAAATGAGAGTGTTGAATCAAATTGTTTCAACCGATTGGCTCAAAAATCAGGTTCGCGTGATTGGCGGCGCTTATGGCGGTTACAGTACAGTTTCGCAGAGTGGGGTATTCACCTTTAATTCATATCGTGATCCGAATTTACAGAACACTGTTGATATCTATAAAGGCACCACAAATTATCTGAACACTTTCACGGCTAATGATACCGATATGACTCGTTATATTATTGGCACCATTTCAAAAATGGATATTCCTTTAACTGCACCTCAGAAAGGCCAGTGGGCGTTTTCATATCTTCTTACCCGCACAACTCAGGCGCAGCTTCAGAAAGAGCGCGATGATATCCTGGCTACCAAAGCAGCCGACATTAAACTTTTTGCTGCAATGATCGAAAAGATTCTTGACCAAAAAGCCATTTGCGTGTATGGAAATACTGATAAGATTAAAGCTGAACAAAGCAGTCTGAAAAACCTTATTACCATCGACCGTAAATAAACGGCATGATTACAAAAAAGAGGCGGACCCTATGGTACCGCCTTTTTTTTTGCAATTATTATTGATTTCTATTTTTTTTAATTTGTCATGAATTAAGCCATTCCATGGCTTCATCCCAATCGGTGAACACTCTAACTCTTCCGCCGCGATTAAATGCAACCGTGTCGAAAAATGAACTCACAGTCTCTTTTCTGGCCACCGCTACCACCTTCAACCCCCGCCAACTCAGGAAGGCCGCATCTGCCCCAGCCTTGTGTAACTCTACAACGCTCAGATTAATAACAAGGTCACGTATATCAATAATAATTTTACTGCAAGCATTTTCCAAACACTTTTCAATCACCGGGAGGAATGCGTTTTTATTACTATTCAGAACAGCAACAGGGAATTTGCCACGTAGCTTAATGTGCATAACATCATCTATGATCAGGAATTCTTCTGTGTAGTTTTCCATAGACAAATACCGTTTTAGAACACTAATACAAATATAGCTTGTTGTTGATCATTCTGTATATCTGGCTAAGCATTTCAATGCTATTATTGCTTCTATCATTCAATAATAGAACAAACCTAATATTGTAACAAGCCTTACATTGGCCTGACTGTGCTATAAGACCGAACTATGATATAAACAGTACCCTATATCTCAAGTTGCCAATACAGCTGGCAATTATAAATTCTACATAATCCTTTTGCTCAGCAATTCATGATTCAATTCTTCTCATGACTTTTTTTGGAGAACATCAAGCATCTGGTAATGGCATCTCAGTGTTTCGGAAGATTCAGGATCGCGGAGATGGATACCATTTCCGCGGCACCATTTGAATTCTTTACAGTCGCTGCAAATACCATTGCGCATCCATTCACGGTCGCGGAATTTTGTAAAACGCGTATTCCAGACTTCCATGAAGTCGTCGGTGTAAATATTTCCCTGATTGTAGGCACGATTAATATTTGGACATGCACAGATGGATCCGTCTGCAAGCACTGAAGCGATATTTACGCCGGCACGACAGAAGAAAAACCCATCGCGCACTTCCGCTTCGTATGGACCGAGATAGCCTTCGCATCCAAAGCTCATATGCATGATGCCCTCTTCACGACCAGCTTTCAGGAAATCCATCAACCACACAAATTGCTCATTACTGAGGTGCAGTTCGGGATTGTCTTTAGCTCGACCAATCGGGCAAATAGTGAAGATTCTCCATTTTTTTACACCCAATCCTATAAGGAACTTTTTCAGTTCTGGTATTTCGTTAAAATTTCGCTGGTTGATGCAAGTAACAACATCATAGACCAGTTCTGGTTCACTTACAATTAGCTTAATTGCATCAACAGCTTTGGCAAAGCTTCGGGGATTTCCGCGCAGCCAATTGTGATTTTCTTCGAAACCATCGAGACTAACAGTCACTGAGCGTAGACCCGCATTCATCAATGAACGGAAACGCTCCGGAGTAAGGGCATAACCGTTGGTCACAAATCCCCAAGGATAGCCCTGTTTATATAATTCATGTCCAATTTCTTCAAGATCCTTGCGCACCAAAGGTTCGCCGCCGGTAATTACAATCATCACCTTATTGGGATTAAAGTGTTTGCTGACTTGTTCAGTAACTTTAAGAAAATCAGCTGCCGGCATATCAGGATGTTCATCCATGCGACAATCGCTGCCGCAATGCAGACAGGCTACATTACACCGGGAGGTGCACTCCCAGAAAAAATAGGATAATTCATGCAGCTGACTTTGCACCTTTACATATTTTTTAAATACATCAAGTGCCAGTCGCTTCTTAAACGAAGGTTTGGGAAGTTTCACTGAGTTGAAGATTAATGTCTGTTATTGTTGTTTGATGGAATCGCTATTCTTTGCAATAGAATCTTCCATCATTTTCTGGTAATTGGCAGGTGGTCCGCCGTATTTCATAACCTGGCGACGGCATGATCCTGCAACTAAAGATACGCAGGCAAGAACAAACATCCATCCCAGAATTCGAAACGAAATTTTTCTCATAGGATCGTTATTTAGCACAAGTTAATCAGGAAAATCTAGTCGTTTCTAAGATTTGCAGGAATGCCATATTTTGTTTGAGGCACCACTACAGGTTTAAATTTTATCTGCTGTTGTTTTGCTTTGGCAATAGAATCAGCTTTACGGATAGAATCCTGTATCGCCTTTTCTTTAATAGCCGTAGCCGTTGAATCAGCCTTTACTTTGGCAATTGAATCCTGAATATGTGTTGCATTTGCGATGCTATCCTTAATACGTTGCTGTTCTTTTTCGCTGTCTTTTGCATTTCCACAAGAGCTCACGAAAGGAAGAGAAAAAGCACCGATTATCAGAAGTGCGCTTAGGTACAATCGATTTTGAAATCGAAGTGAGAATTTTTTCAATGCCATAGGTCAGAAAATTTGAACGTAAATATATTACTTTTTCTTCAGTAATACATTTGTTTCTTTTTCGTGATTACTATAATCGCGACCGCTGATGGTCAGATCGATGGTAGTATCTTTAAAACTCCCGACATTAAGGCTTGAATCGGTATCGGAGATTTTAAGCTTAAGCGTTTCCCCTTCATTTGCATATAAATAAAAGCTATAAAAACCGTCAGTTGCGGATGTGGTATGTATAGAATCCCATTGCCCTTCGGGGAATAGTTTTACTTGCAATCCGGGTATATTTTTTAATGAATCGGCGGATTGGATTTTCCCT
Source organism: Bacteroidales bacterium (assembly GCA_963678485.1). Taxonomy (GTDB): domain Bacteria; phylum Bacteroidota; class Bacteroidia; order Bacteroidales; family CAIWKO01; genus CALGYY01. Next base: position 3,906,841 of record OY782882.1, on the reverse strand, counting down.
GAGAAATAGATAGTATTTTCAGGAACTCCGTACATGACTTCCGGCGAGCCATATTTTGTGCAAGAGACCAAAAAACCTGCACTAGCAAACCCAAGAATTTGTAAAAGCCGCAAGTAAAACTTGCCGCGAATGCGGGAAAAAGACTTCATTGTTTTTTTCATATTATTCGGGTTTTACAACCAGATCGATCTGAACGTTTTTAGTGTATTTGGGATCGGATTTTACAGTATAGACTCTTGAACCTTTCGTCCCATTTCGAGTATTAGCCTCCACATAACAGGTTTTAAAGTCACCGCTAAGGTCGTTGATTGAATAGTTTCCCTGTGCGTCAGTGTATGTCTTTAAGGTATCGCTGTAATTACCATGGGTGAACAAAACCTCAGCATTTTGAACTGCTTGCCCATCGGCGGTTTTAACTGTTCCATAAATATCAGTTCCTTTGGCGGGGTTCGAAGGAAAATCAGCTTGTGGTGTACCATAGCATGCTTCGAATACGAAACAGGCCGCTCCCACTCCTGCAAATTTCAATATATTAACAGTGATTCTTCGTTGAAAGATCAATGGGAATTTGGAAAGTGAAAAGTTCATCGTATAGGTTTTAAAAAAAGCGGCGGATTTCAGCAAATATTGTACCATGGAAAGTTAATAGTTCTGACTAGAATTAGTCAAAGATACAAACAAATAAGGCTGCCCATAAAGGCAGCCTTAAGTAAGTATTAACCATAATCGCAATTTCGAAGGAAAGTACGAAAGGTAGATTTTAGAACGCTGATGATTATTTCAACAGATGTATGGGTTGAATGATTTCCATCCCAACTTTAATCGCATTCTCGTTCTCTGGAATGAGGGCGTGATGGCGTTTAGGCAAGGATTTCTCGAGACCTTTGCGCATGTATTCAAGAGAGACTATCGGTTTAATCTTTAAGAATCCACCGAGTACAATCATATTGAATACTTTGAGGATACCGAGTTTTGCTGCTTCGTCGGCAGCGTCAACGCGATAAATATTGATATCCTTGCGTTCAGGATGACGGGTAATTCCATTACCATCATAAATGAGAACACCACCAGGTTTTACGGTCTTCTCAAATTTATCCATTGATTGCTGGTTAAGGATGATGGCCGTGTCGAAGTAGTTTAAGATGGGTGAACTGATACGCTCATCAGAAATGATAACGGTAACGTTGGCTGTACCACCACGCATTTCAGGACCGTAAGAGGGCATCCAGCTGACTTCTTTGCTTTGCATTACACCGGAGTAAGCAAGGATTTTTCCCATGGAAAGGACACCTTGTCCTCCAAAGCCGGCGATAATAATTTCTTCAGTCATATATTAATATACCTTAAAATTCAACAAATTATTCTTCAGTAGGAACTTTGATGTCGCCCAGCGGATAAGCGGGGAACATATTGTCCACCATCCATTCATTCGCTTTTACCGGGGTCATTTTCCATCCAGAATTACAGTTAGAAACGATTTCAATGAAGCACAATCCTTTGTTTGCATATGAATAATCAAATGCTTTGCGGATGGCTTTTTTGGTTTTTCTAACATTTGCAGGGGTATGAACCGATTGGCGAGTCACAAAATAAGTTCCTGGTAGTGTAGCAACCAGTTCGGTGATCTTCAATGGGTTTCCCATTGTTTTAGTATCACGGCCGTAAGGACATGTTGAAGCCTTCATGCCTGGAAGTGTAGTCGGTGCCATCTGGCCACCGGTCATTCCGTAAATACCATTATTAATGAAAATGATCACGAAATTCTCGCCGCGATTACAAGCGTGAATGGTTTCTGCAGTTCCAATAGCTGCAAGGTCACCATCTCCCTGATATGTGAATACGTATTTGTTAGGATTGAGACGCTTAACTGCGGTAGCGAGTGCGGGAGCACGTCCATGGGCAGCTTGCTGCATATCAATATCTAAAAATTCGTATGCAAGTACCGAACAACCTACAGGAGCGATACCAACAGTATTGGCTTGCGCATCAAGTTCTTCAATTACTTCCATAACGAGGCGGTGGGCAGTTCCATGTCCGCAACCGGGGCAATAACTCAACGCACGATCCACCATAAGTGGTGAACAGCGATATACTAAGTTCTCAGGTTTTATAATCTGATCTCTAGTCAATGTTTCTGACATGGCTTAACCTCCTATTAATTTTTTCTTCAATACTTCAACAACTTCGTCGGGTGCAGGGATAATACCACCAACGTGACCAAAATGTTCGATGGGGATATTGCAGCCAGCAGCGAGTTGAACATCTTCAATCATTTGGCCCATGTTCATTTCCACGACTAACATTCCTTTGACCTTCTTTGCCAAATCTTTAATGATTTGTTTTGGGAATGGCCACAGGGTAATCGGGCGAACCAGCCCCATTTTGATACCCATTGCACGGCCAAGATCTACAGCTTTTTGGCAGATACGTGCACTGGAACCAAAGGCGACAAGAATATAATCCGCATCCTCACACTGGAAGGTTTCGAAGCGTACTTCGTCCTTTTCAATCTGGTTGTACTTAGCATATAGCTTATTAACATGCTTTTCCTGTTTGGATGGATCCAAATCGAGGGAAGTGATAATATTGCGCTGACGGTCTTTGGTACGACCGGTGGTTGCCCAAGGCGCATTCTTAATCACTTCTTCGTCGGTCCAACGTGGTCTGGATTCGAAAAGTTCAACCTTTTCCATCATCTGACCGATCACGCCATCAGAAAGAATCATGATGGGGTTACGATATTTGAAGGCCAGGTCGAAACCCAGAGGAACGAAATCGCACATTTCCTGAACCGAAGCCGGAGCAAGAACGATCATACGATAATCGCCGTGACCGCCACCTTTAACGGCTTGGAAATAATCGCCCTGACTAGGTTGAATGGTTCCAAGACCGGGGCCGCCGCGAACGACGTTCACAATCACTGCAGGGAGCTCAGCTCCTGCCATATAGGAAATGCCTTCCATTTTTAAACTGATGCCGGGACTAGAGGAAGAAGTGATCACCTTCTTTCCACAGCTTGCTCCGCCATAGACCATATTAATAGCAGCAACTTCACTTTCAGCCTGAAGTACCACCATACCTGTACGTTCGTAAGGTTTTTCAGCCATCAGGTATTCCAGCACTTCCGACTGCGGAGTGATGGGATATCCGAAATAACCGTCGGCGCCGGCGCGGATCGCAGCTTCCGCTACCGCTTCGTTGCCTTTCATTAACCTGAGTTCTTTCATTACTGGTTTATGTTTTAAACATTATTAAACATTGACTTTAACCCTGTAAACGGTTATTACACCGTCGGGGCACACTACTGCACAGTTCGTGCAGCCGGTACAGTTCTCACCTGTAGGTTCTGCATAGTGATAACCTTTACCGTTGACTCCTTTAGCCATCGTAATTACCGATTCGGGACAGGCTCCAACGCAAACTTCGCAACCCTTGCACCGTTCGACATTAATCACAATAGCACCTTTTAACTTTGCCATTTTTACGGTTTTATTTAATATAATAGTTTCAGTTGTATCAGCGACGAAATTACTTATTTGGCTTTTACAAAAAGACAAATAAGTCTTAATTTTTTAAAAAAATCGATGGAATTCTTATACTCTCCTCAATCTTAATTGATTGCTACCGTTACAGGATGATGTTCGTGGAATTTCTTCAGGCGCATTTCAAGATCTGGAAATTGTGTACGAAGAACCAATGAAACACAAGCCCTTAAGCCTTCAGTGCGTTCGCTGCCGGTAATTGCCAATGAAATTGCACTGATTCCGTAATACATAAATTCTTCGATCAATTGTTCACCCGTGAATCCCGGATAGCAGATTGTGAAATAGAAACCATCAGCGATAGGGTCGTCGAGGTCTTTATCATAGACAATATGGAAGCCATTATCAAGGAACATCTTCTTCATTATCTTGGCCTTATCGCCATATTCCTTGACCGAAGCTACAAAATTGAAAGTGCCTTCATTGGCGGCTTTCAACATGGCAGCCAGTGCAAATTGAGCTGAATGTGAGGTTCCACTGCTCAAACTGTACATTGTGCCAAAAATCATTGCCTTTCCAAACTGGTCGAAAGAATAAAATCGTTTAAGATCCGGTGCAACCGTATTGAACAATTTGTCAGAAATCACCATCATTCCAATTCGCTCACCAGCGTAACTAAAGGCTTTGCTACTGCTAATCAGCAAAATGTAATTGTCGGTATACTTGGCAACGGTCGGTTGATAGGGAGCTTGTCCGGGTTTCGAATAATCCTTACGGAAATCCATAGCGAAATACGCCAGATCTTCCATTACAACCACGTTATATTTGTTCGCTAACTCACCAATCGTTCTTAATTCATCATCAGTAAAGCAAACCCATGAAGGATTGTTAGGATTTGAATACAAGATTGAAGAAATATTTCCAGTACTGAGAAAGGATTCAAGCTTTTCGCGCAACTTGGGTCCGCGATAATTATATACATCAAAACCAAGATGCTTAACGCCTAACACGCGGCATTGCTGCTTATGTACAGGGAAACAAGGATCGATAAATAAAGTAGTGTCCTGCTTGGCATTGATTCTATTGACAGTCATAAAACTGGCAAATCCTCCTTGCATCGATCCCACTGTGGGAAGACAATGTGCAGGATTCACTTCAACATCCAAAAACAATTTTACAAATTTCGCCATTTCATTCTTCAGCGAAGGGATGCCGTCGATGTCTGGATAAATCGCGGCTACTCCATCATGCAAGGCTTTGCACTGTGCTTCGATTCCAATGGCTGAAGGAGGTATTCCGGGAACACCCATCTCCATACGGATAAATTTCAATCCAGAGTCTTTTTCAATTCCATCGACCAGACGTTTGATCTCGCGAATGGTTGCTCTGCCAACATTGGCAATTCCACTGTTCTCAATATTCTTTTTGACAATATCAAAAGGAATGGGGGTATCTTTCATAATTGAAAATAATTATATTTATATTAATTCCATGTGAAAAACATTTTCACTTCACAAATAAAATGAAAGTTTTTGAATCCATTGCAAAAACAATTTTTTTTTCATGAAGGAATCATGGGTACGAACCCCATAGCAAGCTCAGCTTCCTTATTCCATCACACCTTAGGCGGGATTGTTCGCTTAAAGCTTGTAATTCGCCTTCGGATCAGACAAACCAATGTTCGTAAAAAAACATTATCGCCATTTAACAATCTGGAATCTGTATAATTTTCTTATTACCTAAGCATCATACGATGTTGACAGTCCCTAATTGATAATATACCAGGAAGTACCATTGCTTTGAATCATCAGCACCCCCCATTGAGCAGCAATCGTTTTAGTTGCAGTTCCATCGATAGTTTCAGCAGCATTAGCATCAATGGTGACAGTACCCGTATTGATGTTTTTAATAATGTAAATACGTCCGGGACAACCGGAGGCAGCCGGAAGATTCACGGTTGTTGGGGTTGCCGCATTCATCAGTACAGAATAATGATTTACGCCCAGAGTAACGCTTGCTGTAGCAACGGTGGTTATCGCTCCAGCCACAGATCCCTGAACATGGAGCATACTTGATGGAGTATTGATGCCGATTCCAACATTACCACCATCCACAATGGTCATTCGCTCAACGAGATTGGATCGAGTGGCGTTAGAATAAGTCCAAAAAGATAGATTCGCATTGAACCCATCAACAGCTGTTGCTTTGATGAGCGCCATCCAGCGGCTTCCAGCCTTAAATCCAATTTCTGAATTTACATTGGCTGCCTGAGCCGTGGCATTGGTAATTTCGAGAAGCGGTGCGGCAACCGCAGCAGCATATGTCCCATTGATTTCGAGATTTGCTCCGGGTGCTGTAGTTCCTATTCCAATAAGGCCTGCAGGCGTGATTCTCATTCGCTCGGCGATTATGTTGTCGTTATTGGTCCAGAAACTAAGGTCGCCCGAGATATTCAAACCAGTCCCTGTTCTAGTGTTACTGGTGATCATTCCTGTGCGACGTTCGTTCGATACTTGAGATGCAGCAAAAGCTAAAAAGCCCGTTGGCTGGTCAACCAGCGTACTATGGGTTGAAAGAATGAGAGATGCATAATCAGTGAGTGTTGTACCTTCATCATGAATATGAACAATCTGCGATGTAGGGCTAAGGCCCATATCAATATCAGGATAAATAGTTCCAATTCCTAAATTTCCCAGAGCCGATTCATGCATGGGTGCCACTGTGCAGGTGGCTGTAGTTCCATCGGATTTCAAGATACGATTAGCCGTTGCACAACCTACTGGACCCGTTGGTCCGGTAATGCCGATTGCGCCTGTGGGACCAGTTAGTCCAGTGCTGCCAATTCCGGTAGGACCAGTAGGGCCAGCAGGACCGGCAATTCCAGTTCCTGTAGCTCCGGTAACTCCAGCAGGTCCAGTAGGACCGGTAAGACCGATAAGGCCGACACCTGTCGGGCCAGTGATTCCGATTGGACCAGTAGCACCGGTAATTCCAACTCCAGTTGGCCCCGTTATTCCAATCGGGCCAGTAGGTCCTTGAACCCCCACGCCTGTGGGACCGGTGATTCCAACGCCTGTAGGTCCCATGGGACCTGTTGGTCCTGGAGTACCAGATGCGCCAGCTATGGGCACCCACTGAACTCCGTCGAAATACCAGAATTCATCAAAATCGGTATCATAAACAAGTAATCCGGTGGCGGGAGTTACGATGGCATTGCGCTGAAGTGTAGTTACTCTGGGCACCAGCATTCCTTTATCAGTTGCAGAGACATCGAGTACAGAAGAACCATCGGGAGTATTGGTTCCAATACCTACATTTTGCTGGGCAAATGAGGAAAGTTGTATTAAACTGAATACAGTTACAATGAAGGATGCGCGTAAGCATCTGGTAAAGTTTTTCATCATGGGTCAGGGTGTTTTGAATCTGTAAAAATATCTAAAATTTATCAATCTCTATGGAGTGATATGATCTGAATTTCTCACTAACTCCTCCATTTCGTCCTCCAAATCATGCAAGGGGCGAATGGAAACTTCGGTTCCTGTTTCACCCTTTGTAGAATAATCAAAAGGATTATCAAGATCGTGAATAAGAAACAACATATACAAAATCAAAAACGTAACAAGCAATGTAAAAAACAGCGCTGCATAAAACGGTTCAATTTTAATTATAACCAAACCAATAGCAATCAAAAAGCCCATTACTTCAACGATGGCGTATGCAGAGCCAATAAATTCTGTATCACGAATGGTATGCATGCGCAGAATCATTTTGCGGATACTATTTTGTTCGTTTTTCATTTTAATGACATAGTTCGCTTGAACACCTTCATTATCGAACTCAGCAAAGAAATCATTCATTTGGCTTATTTTAGTAAGAATCGATTGTGTCTTTTCCTTTTTATAAAGCCATGCCATTATCGAAGAAAGGAATTGTTCCTGAAATAAAATGAAGTGTTTAGCAGTATCTGTTTTTTTGCTTTTTGCAATGGTATAGGTATCGTCGTATAAGGTTTTTATTGATGCGGCAAGTTCGCTGGGAAGCTTTTCACTTTCCTTGAAATCCGATAATACACCGGTCAAAAGAAATCCAATGAGGAATATTGCACCTGCGACAAGGCTTGTAAATAGTGCATTGAGCTCCATGATTTCAAAATCATAATAGTGAGCAAGGAATTTTAGTAAACCAATGATTATCACTAAGGGTAAGATTCTGACCGCTACCGACCATTTCTGCCAGATACGCTTTTTGGAACGCTGCAATTTCTCTTGTGTCTTCATAGATGTAAATCAATATTTTTTATAATGGAATCAGAGCGCACCCTTAAAAATTGTATCCAAACAATTAAGGGGTGGCAAAGATAATAAAACGTTGTAAGCGACGATGGTCTGGAATTGCAAGACGATTCGTTTTAGGCTTTGTTTTTTTCGACCTGACGAAGAATATCATTCATCATTTCGATCTGCACTTTCTGTATCTCCAGCAATTCCTGTTGCTGATGCATAACGAGGTGATCCATTTTTTCGTGAAGTGTACGTATCTCCAATTCTGATTTCAAATTAATCATATAATCCTTTTTACCTCTTTCTCTGTCCTTTTCTTCCTGGCGATTCTGGCTCATCATAATCACTGGCGCCTGTAATGCAGCAAGACACGACAATATTAGATTCAATAAAATAAAGGGATAAGGATCAAAACCTTTATTTACCAGCCAAAAAGCATTTAACGATATCCAGATCAGGATGAATATTCCAAAAGAAATGATGAACGTCCAACTGCCGCCAAAGGAAGCAACTCTATCTGCAACCCGCTGTCCGTAAGTTGCAGTCTGTTTATCAACATCAACTTTATCAGCTAAAGTTGTATTATCCGTCATTGAGGATAGCACTGTCTTTTCAAGTTCTGTTATCTCCCCTACTTCCTGTTGTAATAAATTGGAAATATAGGTTTCACGAAATGAATTCAGCTCGTCAATTGACAGGCATTGCTCATGGGTAAATTCAGGGTAATCCTTTTGAATATTTGCAAGTAGCGAATGCCTAAGAGTGTTGGCATATATTCTTTCTGCTAATGGAAATTCCTTTCCGGAAAGGTCGCTGCGAAACGTTTTTGCTGACATGGCCGTTGTTTTTTATAATAAAATAGTTTCAAAGATACGACCATCACAAAAAAAAAGGGAGAATATTTTCATATCCTCCCTTCCGTTGTTGATCAAGTGCTTACCTGCCAGAGTTCACTTTGACGAACTGACCATTGAAAGTCTCATTCGAAGTAACAACGGTATATTTATAGGTTCCAGCTGATAAGCCGTCGAGGTCGATGCGGTATACAGCGGTATTTTGTGCATCCATTTCCTTTGAAATAACAAGCCTTCCAAGTGTATTGTAAACATTAACAGTAATTTGTTCTTCGGAGGGAACACTGATTTCAATATTTACATATTCCTGAGCCGGGTTAGGATAAACAGAAACTGTTTGTGCAGCATTTTCTTGGCAATCGGAGGTAACGATTTTCGAATATGTGAACTGTCCATCAAAATCGGTTTGTTTCAGACGATAGTACATTGTTCCTGCATTTGTAAATTTATCTGTTGTTGAATAATCAAGAATGGTATTGCTGTTCCCAGCTCCGGGTACTACCTGAACAATATCCCATTCTTTCATGTCGGAACTTTTCTCCAGTGTAAAGAAATCGTTGTTCGTTTCGCTGGCGGTAGACCAGAATGCATCTACTCCATCACTTCCGCAGCTAACGGAAAAGTTGAGTAAAGATACCGGCAAAGGATTGGTTCCGACTTTTGTTCCAAAGGTCACCGGGCTGTAGCTATTAAAGGCTACGGTACTGGTGATTGATCCGCTACTTGCATTACCTGTTACTGTGCCGCCTTTGCTTACCCATTTGTTGATTCCATTGCAACTCTCCCAATGGGCGACATTTAAATCTGAAGGTGAGGTAATTCCACTGCGGCTTCCATTTTTCCAGTACAGGGTCACTGCAGGTGAAGAGGCCGTGGTTGTAAGCAACCAATGTTCAACTCCGCTGGTGTGATCGATTACATTGAGATCGCACATTAACGATGGATCCCAATTGTTTGGTGATGTTGAAAAATTATAATTTGCAGTGATGGTAGAACTCAGTGCAGGAGCGGCGATGGCGATCGGCGCCCAAATGGGTAATCCTGTTGAAGAGATTTCACCAACGGGAAAAATAAATGCGTTAGTTCCAGTTTTACTAACATAGTTTGTTCCTACAGTATTGACAAAGCAGCTTGCAGAACCCCCATTCGGACAGACCGCGCCATTGGTAAAAGAGAGTGAGCCTGTACCGGAGAAATACATAATTCCATCCGTAAATGTTGCAATATTGTTGATCACCATTGGATCGGTGATGTTTATATCTGAATTGCCTGTTGTTGTATTATTCACGATCACGTTGTAGAAACTGCTACCACCTGATTTTACTGATTGTGCCTGAGATCCAACGAAAGCAACAGTAGCTGTGTTCGGGGTAAATGCCCCATTATCAATCCAATTTCCGTATACATTAATTGTTGCGCTACTGCCCATAATCAAGCTCTTCCCACTTTCGATAGTGAGGCTATTGCAACTCACACTGCTGCTGGCAGTAGTAGTAGCTGCATTGGTGGCACAACTTGCATATCCTCTGATGTATACATTGGTGGTACTTGAAGGCACTGCAGCAGCCACTGTGTATGTATTCCCATTAAACACTAACCAATTCGATGCATTTGACCAATCGCTGTTCACATTACCTGACCATACATAATCTCCCGAACTAAGGGCAGTCGGTGTTGATGCTGATGGTGCATTAACGGTCACTGTTTGTGAAGCACATGGAGTTGTATTGCAAGTACCTGTCCTGCGGACGAAATAGGTTGTTGTTGCAGTTGGCGCAACAGTAATGCTAACACCTGTACCTGCAGCTGTGCCTCCGCAAGAGCCGGAGAACCATTCATAGCTTGCTCCTGTGCCATCAGTTCCGCCAACAGCAGTGAGTGTGGTTGAAATGCCTCCACAAACTGTTGATGTTCCGCTGATGGAAGTTGGTTGAGTTGATAAGGTATTTGCTGTGGCTGTAACATTAAGTTGAAGATTGCCAGTTGCACTGCTGCTAGAATAGCTTCCAACAGAAATATAATATACAGTTCCTGAAGTTGAATTCCATGTCACTGTTGACTGCACTCCACAACCATCGTCATTACAGGCAACCGCTGTCATATTTCCGCAACTACCAGTAAAAACGGCTATCTCACTGTCAAAATTCGTATTACCAGTACACGTATTGGCGGTCATGGTTCCGCAAATACCAGTTACAGTCCACCATACATTCTTATAAGGACCATCGCAGGCAGAAACCGGACTGTCGTTTGTGGCATTCGCATTTGAGATAATAGCACTGGTATAGGGTAACGAACTGCCGATAGCAATGGCATTCGCACAAGCGTCATTTGCCGGAGGTGTTACTGAGCAACTAGCTGTACCATTCCAGGTACCGCTGGATGAAGGATACCAATTAGAAACCAGTGCAGCTCCGGAGCCATTCTTAACCGAGAAATAATTCTCGTAAGCCCAGCTGCCGGAGGTATAGGTCACTTGAATTGCCTGGCCGCTAATTGCTGAAAAATTAATCACATTGGGCCCGTAGCCTGAGGCCAATGTATAATTCCCGATTAACGTGCCCCCCACATACAAATTTACCGATCCTCCATTCCAGCCATCTCCGTAGGTGTCGCTCAGTTCGAGCGTATGATTACATGCACCACCTGCAGAGCAGCTTCCGCCATAGGTAACATTTGCGTTCAAACCAGAACTGGTTACACTCCCATCCGAAGTGAACTGCACTGTAAGAGTTTGCCCGGCAGCACCAGTATAATTGATGCTTCCGCTCCCACTGTAACTTGCGAGGAGTGTACCTGATGTACCTACTCCTGAATAAATACGAACATAATCGTAATTGGTCTCTGTAGCATAGCTTCCAGAGATATTCACTGTTGCTGTGCCTGCTGCAATTAGCACTGTATAGCCGCTTGCAGAGTTACTATAGGTAACGCCGCAACCAGCATGCGTGCAAAGTGTGGTATTGGTTCCGCAAGGAACTGAATTATTTCCCGAAAAGGGAATCAGAGTTTGTCCAATTGTATTCATGCTAAATCCAACAAGAACAATGAACAGAACAACAAGACTTAATGTGTTTTTTCCGATTGGCAGGGAGTAAGAGTTTTTCATAACAGCAGGTATTAGTAGTGATTTCTTTAGTTGACCAGACGTATTTTGTTAATGCTAATTGATATTGGCAACGACTATACCAACAGGCATATAAGACTATTTTTCAATAGCTTACAAGATTTTCAACTACAATCAATTGTGATTTTTTCTTCGAAATCGAAGAATGAGTCTTCGTTTTAAAGATTAAAGAAAATTTTCGACTCCATACCACGATTAATCTTTCATTAAGATGGCACGGTCGACAGTAGTCACAAAACCTTTAACTCCCAATTTTACCAATGCTGCTTGTGCTTCCTTTTCGGTAGGGTAAATACCGGTGACATACTTGTACCACCCGTCTTTTTGGAAGTACAAAACTTCGGCTGTAAGCTTATATTTCTTTTTATAGAATTCAGAAGCCACATACGATCTGGCTGCTGCAATTTGTACTGTATAAATCATGTGGGCTTCCTTTTCAATGATTTTTTTCGTCTCGCCCTTTATTGGCGCATAAATTTTTGTAACAACAAAATCAAGTGAAGTGGCTATATCGCCTTCATGCAAAGGAAGTATTGTAAATTCTCTTTCCATGGCATCCGCAGCAAATCCAAGTTTTACCAATTGAAGTGAATCCATTTTCGCCACATAATTTCCAGCAGCTAACCCAAAGTATGTAAAATATCCATCAGGCTCAGATAATATTTCTGCTACTTGTTTTGATGTACTTTTTGAATAGATTCTAATAATCATTCGCTCGACACCCTTTTGTTCGTTTTGTTGCTGCATCAGCACAGTTCCATTGGCTTCACCAATTACGATTACCGGGACATCAATACGTTTAAACTGGTTTGGATCCACAAGGACTTTATAGCTTTTTTTCGCAAAACGCCATGCAATATTATCGAGTTGATTATTGCTAAACTCAATCAGGTAATAGCAAAAGGCATTTAAGTCAGCAATCATCAGACTTGAATCCTTTTTAACATAAGTTGATGTACCGCCTTGTACACGCAGCTGCTCCACACTTATTCTGCGTTCACCCGGATCGAATACTCCATTCTGATTAATATCGAGGAAGGGATATAGAACGATGCCACCTTTGGCTATAGATGAGTTATTGCTCGCATGCACTTTACCGTTACCACCACCAAATGCCAGACTTCCCTGCGCTGTTTCGGACGTTGTTACTGTTCGCTGACTATATGAAACAGCAGCGTTAACGCGTGCAAACGACAAATCCATTTTGAATCCCACATTGAGATAATTATCGTTATATAAGATATTACGCTGATAGGCGAGCGTCAAGTAAGCCTTTTTAATACTCTTTTCGAATTCGGTTTTAATGGTCATGAATCGTCCTTGGCTTATATTATACTGAACTGCAGTCCGCAAATGAAAGCCGTGACGGAAGTGATATGACAATGCCATATCTGTGGTAACATAGGCCGAACGTTTATCTACCCAGTTCATTTGGGTTGTTGAATTTGCACTAAAAGAACCGTGATAAGCCGAAAGCATAAGGTTAGCCTGATAATAGCTGAAGTCAGAATAAACGAATTGTGCATATTCCAATTTCGCAAATCCGCTAAGTTTCTTAATTCTGTATGGTACTGATAATTTTGCTTTGCGTTCTTCCTGCGCATTAAAACGGGTTGCCTGTTGTCCCTTTACAAAGCGTGAATAATCGATTTGAAGCAGTGCGTTTTTGATAAAATAATAATCGGCCAGCACTCTTGTCTTTACTCCGTATGCATACTCTCCCATAACGATTAATTTGCTAAAAGGCTGGAGTGTCGCTTTTGCGTAAGGGATAAATGCTCCTTTTGGAATGGATGATAGATATTCAAAACCGCCACCTACGGTAAAGAAATTATTCACTCCATAATTTATCTCGCCTTTTCCAAAGCGGCTGTAGGTACCGTCCTGCAGCACACCGGCGCATAATCCATATTCCAGTTTTCGCGCCGCCATTACGGTGTAGGGCATATTCATGGTTCGTTCTTCAGAACGCTCCTCTCCCATTGGACCAAAAAACTTTAGTTTTAATGTATTGAAACCATATAACATTGGAACATTGAACACATAGGCCCCGGAAGCATCCGCTTTTTTATAATCGATCAGCACATTATTCATATACAATTCAACTGTCCAGTTAGGTTCTGTAGCTCCCTGAATAGTGTAATATCCATTGGCTTTTCTGATGGTCGTTGGTGCATTGCGGACCACTACTCCAAGCAAAGGTGAGCCGAGGAATGCAATGCTTTGCTCAGAAATATTACCGACCATTGCCTGACGAATCAAATGCTTATCGTTATCAACCCAACGCCATTGGAATTTCACGTTGCGTTCATCAAAGGGCAAACTATTGTAATAATCTACAGCCAGATCAGCTTCGCCATACAGTAACTCCGCACCCAGTCCTACTCTGAAGTGGTTTAATGTTTGGACTTGCCATACCTGACTTGAAGCAACAGACCAATCAAGAACGCCAAACTTAAATGCATGATAATCGCGCTGAAAGACCGTATCAGCTTCAATTTCACCCTTGATTTTTGTTACATTTTTTCTTATATTCTCAAGGCGTTTCTGTTTAACCACAGGCAATTCAAAGCTTGAGCTGAGATTGATACTTAACGACCGGAAATTAAATTGCAGCTGAATCCCAAAGGCCTGTTCAAATACCGAGGACTCAAGATAGATTCTTCCCATGTCATTCAACAAAGCATTAGCAACATTAATTCGTGCATCTCCTACAGAAATAAGATCTTTATTAAAATCGATTACATAGGTCCGACTCTCATTATCGATAAAACCACTCAGACTATCACCCTGCTGCCCTGTTCTGCAAGCAATATTCAAGGTTTTGAATAATTCTTCAACATTTAGATATACCTTGTTATTTGTTGTGTAGAGTACATCCATATAAAAATTCTCATATCCCTGAACCATAACAAGGACGGGAATTTCATCATATTCCATTGGTGGATCCACTTTGGTCTCTGAAAAAGCATCCTGTGCAAACGCCTGTCGGGTAGGTAAAGCAGCAAATAAAAAAATAAAAAGCAGCAATAGCAGTTTACGACTGGCAAGCCCTGTCATTCTATATAATTCCAATATGCGAAAGGCTTGCAGCATTTTTACTCCTGATTAAATGTTATTTCGAATGTACCTGTATAGGTGCCCTGAACAGCCGTTCCCGGTACATGTAAGGTTCCTCCTACGCGAAGAGGGGTGACAAAATTGCAATCACTATCGGTGGCGAAAACAGCACCATTGCCGCCTTGTTCCGTCGGTCCGATATCAAGAATCATCGTTCCTCCATTACTCCCCGTAAGGACAACCGATGGGGTAAAATCAATACTCACATTTCTTCCTTCACAAAGCTTAATTTCGAAAATTGCAGGCTGTGCCGTTGGGAACATCGATAACAGAGCTATACTTCCTGTGCAACTGCGGCTTCCATCGTATCCAACAGTGACGGTTCCACCTGCGCCACCGGTCAAACAAAGGGTGCCAAAATGTATAGGTTGTGTAGCTGTGACAGTAATTGAACGCTGAGGTAACAAGGGTTGTGCAAATGAGGAAAGGCTGATATTACTGAAAAAAAGTAGCATTAGCCCGCTCAGAAACACAATATTTTTTTTATCGGTCATCTTCATCGCATTCCACTTTCGGTAATTAATTCACCTGATAACTGGCTTGTGAGTATACGATACGATTTGCATCATCGCTGCTGGTGTAGCGAATTTGCAGGCTTCCGTTCTTCATGGGCTTTCCCGGAATATTCTTCAATCGTAAACTAAGCGTGCGTTTGTTAATATTGGTGTATACTCCAATTCCTTTTACACAGCCAATTTCATATGGTTTACCCTGTGTAGGTATAAAATCCACAAACAGATCACCATAAACAGATGCATTGCCAGTGCGATTGATAGCGAGCTTCAGATAAGATAAGGTATCTTGTTTTGTTTCAACGGCAATATCGCTTAAGGAAGTGGTGGCTGCGACATCACCGACTCTGATAATGATAGGAATACTAATTCCAAAAACAGGAATCAGCTGTACACTTAACAGTGCTGTATCACCCGATCCACCTTCCATTCCGAGAGGTGCATTATTTTTCTCAGCTCTGAAATACAAATGCGAACGATATTCTCCAGCAGCCATATCAGAGGTTCTGCGGCATTGAAGTGCGATGAGTTGCGGCTCACCCGGAGCAAGTACAACTTTCCGAGGAAAAACCCTCAGGTACGAATCGGCGAACATTTGTCCGGAATCCGGAGTGGTAATATTCTCGAAACTTCCATCTTCCTTCATTCTGCGCTGTACAAAAGAAATAGAAAAAACAGCAGTATCCTTTCCAATATTCACGAGGCTAAGTTCTTCTTTTTGCTTATTACCTTCAAACACTACACGTCGTGGAGTTACCAATAAATCACCTTGTGCCTTGCTCTGTAAAAGACATCCAAACATAAGGAGGATTAAAATAAAAAGTATTTTTTTCATTGTTTGATCGTTTATGGTTTTTTGAGGATAGTGTGTATGACAGGAAACAAAAAGTAAAGTGAGAAGGCCACAAATAAGGACCTTCCCACTTTGGACAAAGAGACTAGTTATAATCAACGGTAACATCAAATGATCCGGCATAGATTCCACCAAGCTGACCCGGGGCTACAGTTAATGTACCACCAACTGTAAAACTGTCGGTACCAGTAGCACTCAATGTGCTAGTAACAGCATCAACAGCTGCACCATTGAAACGGGCTGTCAAAGAACTGATGGTCATAGTAGCAGTTGCACCAACAGTTTCGGTAATTGTGATGGTTGCAGGTAATGTAAGAGCATAGGTCTCATTATAGGTTCCTGTTACATTATAGGCTGCATTGGTTGATAGTGGAGCAACTGCAGAAGCAGCAACTCCTGCTGAGAATGTGCGTACGTTGGAGGTTGAAAGAATAACAGTACCACCAAGACCTGCAAGCACATTGATGGTTCCAAAATGCAGGGGTGAGGTTTGTGTAAGTGTCATAGGAACGATAAGAACTGCACCTGCAGTGGTTCCTGTAACTGTTGCTGATGTTTGAGCATTAACTTTGCTTGTAACTCCTGCCATCATTACGATAGCTGCAAAAATGATAACTAACTTTTTCATGTTTAATAAAATTTAATTTGTAAAAAATAAATAACTGATATTTGGTTTGAGTTAAAATGATTTGCATTTTTCAATGTTTTCCGTCATACTATAAAGAAAAACAAAGCGGGTTGTCATGCGGCAGTCCCTGGGTTGTGGATTATCCTCTCTCTGGTTTGCTCTTCAAAAATTTGATTAGTGAATAGATTATTGGTTTCATATATTCTGTTGTTTTATTTGTTCTTAAATTTTCAGATTATCTTTGGTTCCAGATCAGGAGCTTTACGCTTTTGTTTTGCTTCGCTGTAAATACTCGGACAAGCAACACCTGGGGTGACAGGTCCAGTTTGTAAGTATTCACAGATTCGGATGTCAAATCGCTGCGCTGAAGCAGTTTTCCTGACAGGTCGAATATCTCAACCCATGATTGGTCAGTAACCAGCGACAAATCGATGAAAATTGTATTCTCATTGGAATAGACAATCGCCGGGAGCTCGCCTCCCCCATTATCGCTGCCTGGTGCAAAGTGCAGGACGAATCTCTTGCACACATCTGAGGCATCGGCATCAAATTGATAGTTGTTATTTATTTTCATATCCTGAATTTTATTCAATAGCTTATCTTCCAATATCACGAGATCAAAATCCATGAGATCGAAATCGCAACTAATACTGAAGCGACCGCTAATTCCCGGATTAAAGTTTAGTGCAACGCTTGGATTTTCCTGAGGTGTAGTCAGGTTTACAATAGAAAGAGGTTTTCCCGATCCTTCAAGATATAGACTTGGTGCGGAGTTCACACGACTAAACAATTTCATCGCACCATCGTTGTTATTTTCTGAACCAAATTGAATTTTTGCTTCATCAAATCCATTACCGTCTTCGGAATTAACGCGTACACTCATGCAAAGCGGAATCGACTGTTCGCTCTTCCATAAGCTTGCTTCGTTGTGTACTCGCACCGAATTGTTTACTGTAATTGTTCCCTGAGTTGAAGCCAGCACAAAGAATCCCTGCTCAGGTGCAATGTATCTGCTAACACCATTGGTACCACTACCGGAGAATGAGTTGCACACTCCATAATTATTTGCCACATCATTCCATATCCACATATCGTAACCACTTCCGCTTGGACACAGATTCGATCTGGTCCATCCCGAACTTGCCTGCCAATCGATAGCAGAAGGATAAGGATTACCAATGAGATTAAATCCTTTAAGGCTATCGATGCTACTACTGGCAGTAAGGCTTATGCTCTGTAATCCATTGTTCAGCAATCCTGAATAACTCTTTGTGGGATTAGCTGTCTGAAAGGAAAACAGATAGCCTCTGCCCACTTCAAAATTTGATGAAGGGTGAACAGTATTCCAATTAACTGTGGATGAAGTATTGAGTCTATAGATCCAGCAGCTGCTGGGCTCATTCCATACATAGAGATCGTAACCGGTACCATTACCATAGGTTCCTGAAGGTACCCAATTACCACTTATGGACTGATTTGAAACCGGTGAAGAAACAAAATGCCAGGCCTCTGCACTTCCCTTGATATAGCGATTAACGGTGGCTGCAACCCCGCTGCTCTGATGAATCAAGGAAGCGGAACCCAAAGCATCCGATTGAAGTAATAAACCGGAAACACCACTGTTGTTTGTCAAAGTACCATATACAGTCAGTGCTTTATCGGAAGCGATGCTAAGGGTAGCGCTAGCCTGGATTGTAAGATCGGCGCATACTGCCGGTGATAACGCGGAAAGATCAACTTCCGGCATGTGTGTAGCACCGGCAGTGATTACTACTTGCGTTGATGCCGTAGGAACACCACATAACCAATTCCCAGTATTCGACCACTTAGAATTAATAGTGCCTAACCATAGATCTGGAGCGGTTTCTACCGATACTGCATTAGAAACCACACTTCCACAACCAAGACCAGATGCGCTTACAATGCAGTAATAGTAAAGGGTTCCCAACGACACACTGGGTGGTGTATAAGTTGCCAAGGTTGCACCTGAAATAAGCGAACCGCCGGTGTTACTGTTCAACGTATTGCTAAACCATTGGTATGTCAGTGATGGCGTGCCATTCACCGCTGAAATTGTAAGCGTTCCACCTCCACCAACACACTCCTGAATAGAGCCAGACTGGCTCGTAATAGAAGGATCTGGATATACACTTACCGTTGTTGTTGCACAACTTGTGGTGTTACAAGCACCACTTCTTCTGACAAAATATGTAGTTGTAACGCTTGGGGTCACTGTGATACTAACACCGCTACCTGCAGCGGTTCCGCCACAGCTAGCAGTGAACCATTGCATGCTTGCTGATGTTCCATCTGTTCCACCAACAGCCGTCAGCGTAATACTTCCACCGTTGCACATTGCAGTATCACCTGAAATACTGGTGGGAGGTGAAGATTCAGTATTGACGGTAATCACTAAATTATCCGTTGCAGTACAACCATTCACATCAGCCGTACAGGTATAGGTAGTTGTGGAAGATGGATTCGCAACAGGATTAGAAATATTCGTTGCACTAAGGCCTGAAGACGGTGTCCAAGAAAATGCGGGAGATACGGATTGTTGAGTTTTTACACTGATGGACCATGAATTAAGTGTACCCAAATCACTCGATGCATCATCTCTCACCACCAGGATCCAATTACCAGCAGCAGAGCCTGCACCCAATCCCGAGAAATCCGACTGTGGAGCATAATTCCCAGTAATACTTACTGCAGTAGTTGGCAACACAGCCCCACCTGTGATAAATGTGCAATCATAATTATCGCCACTCGAGCCTTTATCTTCTGCAAGAGCGATCTGTGTTCCATCAGGAGCTTTGAGGTAAATATCAATATCTGCATTAAAAGTATGAGTGATATTTACATAAACAGATATCAGTTGAGCTGCATTACCACAGCTTGCCGGAACATTGATTACAGAAGTGATTCCTGTTAAATCATTATCAGGGATGGATTGAGCTGTTGTATTTGAATAGGTTGAAGCCCCCGTACAAGCAAGAACAGGATCTACTGAACTGTTGATCTGGGTTGAGTTTCCGGGACAAATACTAACATCACTGCCTGCATTCACATTTGTGGGTAAGGAAGTTACTGTAACGTTCATACTGACAGCCGCACTGGTACCGCATATACTTGTTGCTGTTACAGAAATACTCCCACCTGTACTGCCTACAGTAACATTTATTGAATGTACATTCGAACTGCCTGTCCACCCTGAGGGCAGTGTCCATAGGTAGGTCACACCTGTAACTGAATCCACACTATAGGTTAATTGAGCATTCTGACAAACACTTGTACTTCCAGTAAAATTTGTTGGAGTAGCCGCAGCCGCAGATACATTGGTGATTTGAATAATGAATGAACCTCCGGTATTTGCATAATCATAAACACGGATATAGTATGTATTTCCTGCAACAAATGTATTCGTCAGCGTTTCGGTGGTACCTGTGGAGGTAGCACTATACAATTCAGTGGATACTCCGCAAGAAGAATAAACATATAAATCTTTATCATCAGGTAAGGATGACAAATAAATCGTATAGGTACCATTGCAGGGAGCAGTAAACGCATACCAAACATCTTTTTTTGCAGTGAAGGGACTTTCGTAACCTGAGCAATCCAGTGACCCGGCAACAGCAGAGGCGTCGGCAATAAGCGCTGTTGCATTTGTACAAAAGTCATTTGCTGGAGTTATTCCTGTTGAGGTCACTCCTAAAGTCTGAGCTATCCCTGCGCCACATGCATTTGATGGTGTGACGCTAATGGTTCCTGAGCCAGCTGAAGTTACTGTAACCGAATTCGTTGTTCCTCCTGAAGTTTGCACCCATCCGGAAGGGAAACTCCATGTAAAACTAACTCCTGTAACATTGGTCACGCTATATGTGAGTGATGCTCCTGCACAAGCGCTGGTGCTTCCGGTGATTGCAGATGGCTGGGCAGGAACGCTATTGATTGTAGCGACCACTGCGGCACGGCTAGTTCCTTCACAGGAAGTAGCACTAACAAACTTTGTAACATAATAAGTGGTTGTTGCAGAAATTGATGGAGTTGTATATGTATTATCACTATTATTACTACTTGTTTTTAAAAGAGTCCCTGCAATTGCGGAATCATACCATTTATAGACTTCACCTGCAACTGCACCTCCCGCTGAAAGGATTACTATACCAGTTCCGCAACGAGAATTACCCGTTGCTGTAGGCGTAGAAGGCGGTGTGCACGGAGTAGGTTTAATTACAATATTATCCATGCTGCAGTTATCGCCATATGATGAATGAAATTTAAAACCAATGTAAATCGTAGACTGATTTCCAGCTAATGCGGGCAGTGTAATGGTTTTTAAATTCCACTGACTGGTTCCACTGGCTAGGCTTGCATCATGGCGGGCTATTAAACCGCCTGCATCAACCCAGGAACTACCATCAGTTGAGAATTGGATTTGAACGCCTTCATTTAAGTAAGCTCCTGCACTATATGTTGAATTATTCTCATTTCTCCAATTGAATTCAACATCTACACTGCTGGTTCCTGTGCTTGTTATTGGGGGAGATACTAATCTGGTTTCATTACCAGACGTATAGTTATATGAGTTCCAGTAAACATAGTATGTTCCTTCTTGCGGTGTGGTTGTTGGGCTCGAACTGGATGTAACAAACTGAACGGCCGAAGTCCCGGAAATATATTGTTGTGTCCAACAGGCTGGAATAGTTGCAGCATTAAATCCCTGTTGCACGTTAAGCGAATAGTTTGCGCAAGGAGTTGTGCAACCACTTGAGTTGGTATTTCCACTCCATGCCCATGCATTGTTTACTGCAGCAACATGTACATAATAGGTAGTATTGGAATTTAACGAAGTAAATGAATATGATGTACTGGGTGCAGTGACAACTGTTGCTCCTGAAAAGCTTCCTGTATAGATAGCATTTTGATCTACTACTACATAATAATAAGCTGCGCCTGTGCTCGCTGTCCATGAGGCATCAATTTGTGAAGAAGAAATTACAGAACAACTTGTAGAAGCAGGTGGTAAAGGACAAGTATTAACATTCGACACTAATGGTGATGCAGTCAGATATTTTGGTCCACCCAAACATGCTGTATTATTATAAGAAAAAACGAAATAATAGTAGGTTGTATTTGCAGTTAATCCAGTTTGAGTAAAACTTGTGGTTAGGCCTGTCTGTATCACAGTGCCTCCTCCAATGGTACTTCCGGCTGTGTAACTAGTTCCGTCCACAGGATTGGAAGAAAGAGTGCTACTGCTGCTCCGAATCACAAGATATCCGCTGGATGCTGGAGAGGCAGCAGTAAATGATCCTGATAAAGAGGTCGTGGTGATGCCTGAGAATGTCAACGCACTGGGCTGTGCAGATGGTGTTGTACATGGTGGTGTAATTACAAACTGAAGATTCGGTCTGGCCGTTGCTCTGGCAGTCGCAGTCCCCGGTGCTGCAGGATCAATATTCGCCGTGTTATTGCGATATAAGGCAGTATTGTTAGTAGTGGTAGAATATCTCCACAATGCATTGGTTCCTGCAGACCCTGCAGTATTTTCATCGATAGCAACCACGAGATTGGTTCCATTCCATGTAAATGGTGTCGAAAGAGTAATGGTCATCCATCCTGCCGCACCAGGGAGCGCAACCGTTCCATTATAAACTTGAGTCATAGAGGCGGACGCAATCCAGTTGGTAGTTGATGTAAAATTTGTTTGGGTCGTATTTCCTAAATAAACAACCCAAGCGGTCGAATTGGTGAGTACACCGGTTCCACTCCAGTAAAAACTAATCGAGGTAATCTGTTGTCCCGAATAAGCTGCACCAATCTCGGAGGAAAGATAAATTTGCTGAGTATAGTTGTAGGCCGAATTCGATTTAACAGGATTGTTTCCAGCAGTTGTTGTTCCCGTACCAATAGTAATTGTAGTTTGTGACCATCCGGCCTCAGGCGAAAGAAGCACGATTCCCAACAGCAGTGAACCTGTCAGTAATTCATGAATTCGCTTGATTATGCCGGGTAGTCTTGATCTCATAACAATTAAAATCGGTTACGTTTCCTATTTTTTTATTGCTCTTCTTGTTTTTCTTCTGAATCAATGCCGAATATTTGCTGGTTGGCAATCTTTGTATCTTCGTCAACATTGGCTTTCAGGTTTAAAGAAATCGATTCACCAAAGCAGCTTATTCTACTGTCACTTATATGGCAAAAACCTGCAGACAATGGATTCATAGATTTGAATAAATGATGTTCAATTTCACATGGAAAAATGATGACCTTCCCGCTTTTTGTCTTTATATATTTTTGCCTGACCATCTTTTCCAATTTTTAAAAGCATCGGTTTCCTTTTCATGTTGGCCAGGCTAGACAATGGCCATACCATCAGACATATTTTACTGACAATCCTACGTTTACAATTTTTCTCCTAAATTTTTAAACAAAAAAAATCTTCGAAAACGAAGACTTTATTGTCGTTTTCGAAGTTCAGAAATATTAGAAAAGGAATATGTGATCTGAGAATTCAGGAAGAACAGAATGAAAAAAACCGATATCAGCCTTCTTTAATCTGAATCTGACGGCAGTTCGATATCATATTTCTGAATACGACGGTATAATGCATTCCACTCCAGATTCAGCAAGCGAGCCGCTTCAGCTTTGTTATAATTCACTTTGTTCAAGGCTTTGAGTATTGTTTGCTTTTCGAGCTCTTTCAGATCGAAAATATCTGAAGCATGTTTTGATGACCCGTTTGATGTACTGAGTAGCCCAATGGTTCCAAAATGTATAGGTAATAACTCATTCCCCTGACAAATAATAACAGCTCTTTCAATTAGATTACTTAATTCTCTGATATTACCAGGAAACTCATATTTATTAAATAGAGAGAATACGTCCTTATTAATAGCATTGATTTTCCTTCCCATTTTTTTTGCTGAATGTTCCAGAAAATAATAGGATAATTCAGGAATATCTTCCCTTCGCTCACGTAATGGTGGCAAGTGAATTATAAAGGTTCCGATGCGATGAAAAAGGTCGAGTCTGAAAAGTTTTCCTGCCATTAATTCATCAATGGGACGATTTGTGGCGGCCACAATGCGTACATCAAATTTTTGTTCACGCTGAGCACCAACTTTGATGTACCACCGATCATCAAGTACTCGAAGTAGCTTTGCCTGAATCGACAACGACATCTCTCCTATTTCATCTAGAAAAAGAGTGCCGCCATTGGTGGTTTCGAACCATCCGGCACGATCGCATATTGCTCCGGTAAAGCTTCCTTTTTTATGTCCAAAAAATTCACTTTCAAATAAATTTTCGGGGACGGCCGACATATTCACTGCACCAAAAAGCTCGGGTTTTCGGTCGCTCCACTCGTGAATACCCCTTGCAACCAATTCTTTTCCTGTTCCGCTTTCACCAATCACCAGGACAGAGGTATCGGGCGTTGAAGCCACCATTTTCATTTGTTCGGTAATACTTTTAATGATTGGGGAATTACCAACAATACGATACGACGACTCACGATTGACCTCAAAATTAAGTAAGGTATTTTTCTTCTTTGCTTGATTAAGATCGGAATGCAGCTCATGAAACTTCTTCGTCCGCTCAATGGCCAACAAAATCTCAGGAGCAGTAAACGGTTTCTTTAGATAATCGGCGGCGCCCTTCTGCAAGGCACCAATAACTGTATCAATATCTCCCGAAGCACTTACCATAATGACTTCGATACCGGGATAATCCTCCTTAACCTTTTCAAGGACTTTCAACCCATTCATTTCTGGAAGAACAAAATCACAAATGATGATGTCGATTGCTTCCTTATTTAGAATACGAAAGGCCTGCGTCGGTGTTTCAGCAGATTGAACATTGAATTCCTCCTTCAAAATGGCGCTAATCAATTTACGAAAAATGAGATCATCGTCAATCACCAAAATATTTACACGGTTCTTTTTCATACGTGGTAAATATGCTTATTAAACCAAAGATACATTAAATGCCGACGCATTCAAAAAAAACCGAACAAAAAATTACGAAAGAAACATTGTTATTACAAGAGCGATGTTCAATGCCACCACTATCGCTCCAACTCCGTAAAGCGCGACCTTCGAAAAGGTCGAGTTTTTATACTCACCCATAACTTTCGCTGAGGAAGTTAAATAAACCTGTAGAAAAATTGTGACTGGCAATTGAATACTCAGAATCATCTGGGAAATGATGAGCCCATAAAAAGGATTGGAAATAAAAAAGATGATAACTAATGCAAGAATCAACGATATGGCCACCCCCAATCGCGAATGATTGTCTTTGATATCATAAGGCTCCTTAAACATTCCAGCGAAAATGGAACCAGCCGCCATGCCCGAAGTTGTAGTGGATGCAATTCCGGAGAACAACAAAGCAACAGCAAAAACAATAGCGGCGTGGTCGCCAAGTAAGGGCGCCAGTAAATGGTTAGCTTGTTCCAACTCAGTAACAGGAGTCTTTGTTTGGAAAAAAGTCGCTGCCGCAAGTAATATCATTGCGCTGTTAATGGCCCAGCCAACAATCATTGAAATTATGGTGTCCAGAAATTCATATTTAAGCTGCTTCTTAATTACCTTTTCATCCTTAAGATTCCACTGTCTGCTTTGTATTACTTCGGAATGTAAAAACAAATTATGCGGCATTACCACAGCACCAAGTACGCTCATGATAATTATCATGGAACCTCTAGGGAAACTGGGTGTTACCCAACCAATAGCTGCAGCATTCCAATCAATATTCACCAACGAAAGTTCGTAAAGAAAAGAGAGCCCTATTACAGAAACGAATGCAATGATCCATTTCTCCATCATTTTGTAGGAGTTGGTAAAGAGCATAATCAATACAAAAACCGTCACAAGTAATGCACCGGCACGAATTGGAATATCAAGCAGCATTTTCAATGCAATGGCGCCACCCAGAATTTCCGCCAGCGAGGTCGAGATTGAAGCCAGCATTCCGGAAGATAGAATAAGTCGGGCATAGCGGGGCTTGATATGAACCGCTGCAGCTTCGGAAAGACATAGTCCTGTAGCAATACCAAGATGTGCAACATTGTGTTGGAGAAATATCAACATTATAGTGGATAAGGTCACCATCCACAATAAGGCATATCCAAAGTTGGCGCCTGCAGCAAGATTGGATGCCCAATTGCCGGGATCGATAAAGCCAACAGTAACCAGCAAACCCGGACCGATATATTTAAAGATCTCCAATCCGCCGTGAACTGGGCGGTATTCCTTTCGATCTATATTTCTTAAAAAACCAAACATTGCATCAATTTAATATAACACAGGAAACCAAATCAACGATTGTTGTGATTAATCTATGCTGCATCAAATGTAATCAAAATAGTATAAAATTGCGAATCCGCCATTAATCAAGAAGTATAGCTTTCATTTTTATAATCATTATAAAATCGAACAATGGAAATATTACTGAAGAGAGGAAACTCCTGTTAATCCAATGATCAGAACATCCTGACACATCTTTATTTCACATTTTTTAATTTTTCATTTTTAAATGCCGGTACTTAAAAATCAAACCTCCAATCAAAAAATAGATGATCGTGAGAGCGAGAATTGCAATAATTTCAGGGATAATACTGCCAATACTCATATTCATAACCAGTGTTTTATTTAATGCAGATATTGCATGAGTGGGTGTCATTAAACCCTGAATATTGATGGGATATCCTGCAATCGAAAACCACGGATCACTCTTAAGAGGAAAGGCTGCTCCTGTAAAAAACATAAACAGAAACATTGGAAAATTTCCAACAACCAATACTTCATTTGTTGTTTTTGTAATACCAGCAATAATCAAACTGAATGCTATAATGGAGAGACTAGTCAATCCTCCAACTAAAATCAGAGCAACTAATGAACCCTGATAGTTGAAGCCCAGAGCAACTGCTGTTAATAATGTCAGCAGCATTGATAGCAATCCCACGCAAACCTGCACTGCGCTTATACCCGAAAGGAATCCAAAAGTGGTTAACTTGGAAAGTTTGAGTCGCATAATGGTTTTATTTTCAACTTCAGCAACAAATGCGATACTCGCAGTAAACATAAGCATAATTAAAGATACGATTAGTAAGCCGGGGACTACCATATCAAAATATCCCACCGATCCAGACATACCAAGCGCAGTTTCCTTTACCATCACTAATCGTTGATTATTTGTTGCATTAAGCATAAACTCATTGATAACCTCATTGGCCCAAACCGCACTTACTAAATAATTTGAACTGGTAAGATCTCCAACAAACTCAATCTCGCTCAAAGCACTACTATCAGACATTTTACGCAATTCCACTTTTCGTGAAAAAGAAGGCGGAATAATAATTAATGCATCAGCATCCTTATCTTTTAGTTTTGCAATGCCGGCATCTTTATTACTGACTTCTTCAATAGTAAAAGGAATCGCGCCTATTTCAACAGGCAGCGAACGGAAATAAGCAGTAAGCGCTTTTCCATGATTAATGGGCTGTTCAGATATTTGAATTGTTGAATCATTATTGAGAATCATCACACGATACTGGACTTCTGAACTTTCGGTAATCAAAAAATACACGAATATAAAGAACGGTCCCATGCTAAGTGATAGCAGTAAAACCCAATAACTGCGTATCTGTTCCCTAAGACTTTTTAATATCAAACTCAGTGTTTTCATGCTCTCAATTTCCTTCCTGTTAGGTGAATAAATACATCCTCCAACGAGTTTTCTCTCAGCTTGAATTCAGATATTTCTATTTCGCTGGAATCGGCCAATGCCTTTATTTGCGAAACATGTTCGATAATATTTGGATGACTAATCAACAGGCTTCCATCTCCATTTTTAACCTTCATCGAAAGCGAAGTAAGCGAATCTACAAAGTTCTGCAGCGCTTCTTCGGGTGTTCGCTCAACAACTAATTCAAGAATATCGCCTTCTCCCACAGTTCTCCTTAAATTACCAGGTGTATCAAGCAACAGCAGTTTCCCGTGATCCACGATAGCAATTCGATCAGCAAGGCGATCGGCCTCATCCATATTGTGTGTGGTAAGGATGATTGTTTTTTCTTTACTGAAAGCTTTAATAAAGTCCCTGACCAATATCCTGCTTTGCGGATCCAGTCCGGCTTCCGGTTCATCGAGAATTAGAATTTCAGGATTATGGATAAGCGCAAGACAAATATTAAGGCGGCGTTTCATTCCTCCCGAAAGAGCTGCTGCCCGCACCTTTGTTTTCTCCTTTAACCCCAGCATTTCGAGCAATTGCATCGCTGAAGCTTTTGCTTGCTTTGCGCTGAGATCGTACATCTGTCCCATAAATACTAATTGTTCAAGACAATTTAATTTTGGATAAAAAATATTTTCCTGTGGACAATAGCCAATTAAAGTTTTTCGATCGTTGCCATAGCTATGATTGAAGTTGATTTGCCCGCCAGTTGCAGGCAACAAACCACATATCATGTTTATGGTAGTCGTTTTACCAGCCCCATTCGGACCAAGCAAACCAAAGATTTCGTTACGCATGATATCGAATGAAAGATTATCAACCGCAGTAAACTCGCCATACTGCTTACTTAGATTCTGAATGCGTAAGGCCCATTTGTCGTTCGGGCAATTTGAAGTATTTGAGGGATTTATCATGAATATTATTTTTTTATATCAGAAATAAATACTTTTTGAATTTCTGCAATGATTCGTTTAAGAGGAATTGACGGTTCAATCAGCAAATAACCACAATAGCCGTCAAGACAAGATATCATTGCAACAGCGTGTGCTCGAGCATCACCTAACACAAATACACCTTCTTGCTTGCCGCGCTGAAACTGCATTTCGAAAAAGTCGAACATCTGTCGCGTTGAATCCTTATAGAGTTTCATGATTTGCGCATTACTAAACGACTCATTCATCGTAAGAAAATATAGTTTCAATTCACGTTGATGATCATTCCAATAGTGTATGTAATTAGAAACATAGCGCTTCAATCCCGTTTCAACAGATTTCGCAGCGGCAATTTGTTCCATAAATTGCTGAATGGGTTCATTCAGAATTACGTTCACGGCAAAGAGAATCTCGACCTTGCTCTTAAAATGATGATATAATCCTCCTTTACTCAATTTTGCTCTGGCTGCAATGCTTTCCATGGAGGCAAGCTCATAGCCTTTTTCAACAAATTCGCTGATTGCAGCATCAAGAATTTCATTAATTCGCTGCTCACTTTTTGTTTTCATAATCTTTATATAAAACCGACGGTCGGTTTGCAAATATACTATTTTTGATTTAATTCACAACAGGCGGGATTATTTTTTGCATTATGTGAATTGGTGTTTATTAAGTACTAAAGAATCAGAAGATGGGATAATAGTCTGATCAATCCGGAAAAGTTGAGGAGTTGGAATACTATTCATAGAAAACAACAGGTTTTTAAACCTTTCTTCAACTACGAATACCACGAATGAACGCGAATGAGTTCCTATTGCAGCTATTGTTTGTAACATTGGCCATCAATATTGATTAAACTTATCAATCTTTTAGAGCATCCGTGTTTTAATAGTTTAACAGACCAATACCATTCGTATTTGAGGGTACTTTTACAGTATTGAAATTATGCGATGCTAATATTCAAAGCGTGTGCGCGGGCCTGTCAAAGCAAGCGGGCGTGGGTGGGCTGTGAATCGCCAACGGCACGCAAATCCGCAAGGGGCCAGACAGCGGCTTTTTCGCTGTCGGCTCTGTCGAAAACGACAAAAAGAAAATTCAATGAGCGAAATGAGGTTTATCATTACATTCAAGAACTGCCGTTAATTGGCGTTTTCGGCACTACCTTGCGTGATTTGCGGTCATTGGCGAGAGCGGGGGGATAGCATTTTGCTTTGACTAGAATTTTGGCTCCACCTTTTGTTCATGCAAAAGGTGGAATTTAAAGAATACAAACCACAAATTAAGTTGTGCTCATATTAATTGTGACAATTCAGTATTGGTTTTTTTTTTGTGCTAAAACAACACCAATAACTATTTGTTGCGCCTCAATAATCCAGCGTGATCCCACAAAACTCGACAATTGATAAAAAAAATTTCTAACAAAAAAACGTCGATAAAGAGTGTCATTCATAAACACTCTTAATCGACGTCTCGTAAGGTTTAATAATCGATTTAAGCGCCGTGGCTTAACTCGCTATAAGACTACTTCCAATCGGCCAAGCTCTTCGAGTTAAAATACCAAACCTGATTAAACTCCAGCCAATAGGCAGTTCCATTGTTGATACCCAGAGGATAAATTTCAACACCTGATCCGTATTGTGCTTTGGCAGGTTCTACCGGAGTTGTGGTACTAGCTTGAGCCGGACTTACCGAACGAAGCAGAAATGCTACACTCATAATGACCATTGAAAGGCCAAGACAAATCACCAGAAAACGTTTTACAAAAAGGTCTTTAAATAACATCGCGTTTGATTTTTAGTTCAACAAAAAGAAATTAAAAGTAATGAAATGACTATGCTCGCATAATCCACTTTTGTTTTACAAATATATTAAAAAAAAAGTTTTGATTTCCAAAATAAATCTGTCGGGTCATTGTGAAAATATTATAAGATGCTCCTACTTAATAACAATCTCATCGACGAAAACCCAGGATTTGTTGCCGGCATAATTATGCCAGGCGGGAAGAATTTTACTGGCTGTAATTTCGAATTTTACGTAACGTGCCTCTGCGCCCATATATAACCATCTCATTTCCAGAATATCCCGTTCCGCTTTATCTGCAGGGTCATTAGTGTGAATTACTGCCGTTGTGAATTTTACACTATCAGCGGAGATCTGGCATGCAATGCTCGCAGGATGAAGAATCCACGACTTTGGATATTGCAGCGTGCCTATTGAAATTGAAGAAATCCGCTGTACTTTCCCAAGATCAACCACGATCACAACATCCTGCCCCTCCCACCCAAGCCAGTTTATTTTATAATCATCCGTTCCTTTTACACCATTGGTTAAGGTAGATGTTCCCTTACAAAAATAACGTGCATCAGGCATGGGATTACAGCTCACTGTCTTTTGGAAGGCAAGATTACCATAAAGCTGAACATCGATAAATCGTAGTGTATTCTGATAGTACGTTTCAGCCGTTAGCCCATTTTCATTTAAATAGACAATGTTATTTTTCTTACAGCTCGCGTAGAAGTCATCAAGCATCTGCTTCATTTCTGGTTTGACAACATAGTCACTTTGCTGCATATGATACCAACCCTGCTCTCCGAAGAGATCGGCCTTAGCAATTTCCATGGTCGCAAATTGCAAGGGTAAACGCGCAACCCTCACTCTTTGAAGCATGGAATCACTGCCTTTTACCGCGGCTTCAGCAAGGTTAAACAAACTGTCGTAGTGTTTGATGTATTCCGGCGAAAGAAAAGTCTGTGAATAATGCACTGGAGATCCATAGATATCAAGGCCCTGAGCAGTTTTCTGACAGGCCGCATGCAAATCATTAAAATAAGATTGAATGTAGGGCGCTGCTTCACCATAATAATAATGGATAAAATCGGCAATGATGGAATTCCCATTGGCATTGGGATTCCAAAGGATTTTGCTTAAATAGTACGTTTTAAGTTCGGCAAATTCAACTCCGTGTTCAGCATTACTCTGTTGAAAATGCGCCTTTACATTGTACTTATTGAACATCTGAATGTTCGGTTGCAGCGTATGAAACAAGGGGAAGGGGCACAAATAGTTGGTGAACTGCACTTCGTAATCCCAAAGCATAATATTGTTGCAGATAGCACTCCAGCCCTTTATATCATTCATGAATGACAGACTCGATGGGTCATCAGCGATTGGTTTACTACGATTTAATTCGATAGTACACAGCGTGACCATCACATTCTTTTCCGGTTTGCTGATTAGTGGCGGAGTCCGTGTGTACTGATAGGCAAGTGTAGTAATCGTTTTATCCGGAAACGCTTGCGCCACGGCATTTACAAAGCGCAACAGCGCACCACTTGGAGAACCTTCTTCCTTGTCAATTGCTTTACAACGGTCGCACTGACAATTGTACATATTATCGTTTTGACTCACCGACCAATACTTGATGGACGGATGAGCCTGCATTTCTTCCCGCAGGGTCGCGATAGCTATTTGCAGCACCTCAGGATTACTAAGGCAAAGCTGACCATAAGGAATGCGTTTGCCATTGACCAATGAAAAATATTCTGGATGTGTATCAAAATATTTCCCGGCAGGAACAAGGCGATTGAAGGTATGCACAAAATATCCCTGCCATTCACCATCATTCCATAAATCAGCAATGGTGGTGAGTTTCCTAAAATCTTTGTAATTACTGTCATAGCACAAAGACCCATTCACAATGCGGATTGCTGATACCGGTTGTTGCCAATCATTGATTTCGTTTAGCAGAATTGTATTATAATGGGGAACATACTCTACTTCAGGTGATAATATCCGACACCCAAGATGATCTTCCAAAAAGCCTGTCACGCCATAAATCACGCCCCTGCCATCGCCTCCGAGAATATACAATTTACTTCCATAGGTCCTTATCCAATAGCCATCAGGATTCAATGTTTTTTTGGCAGTGTCGGATCCCGGAAAGCTTGTACGATTCGTGTTTCCGATCAGTAGCTCATGCATAGTGGCTGGCTGATCATCAGTGATGATTGCAAGATCAACCAAAGTCATTTTTTTTATATAATCCTGAAGCAGGCTTGCAGCGCGGCGTTCGTTAACACTCGCTAGTTTCGGACAAACAATGTTGTAATCACTCTTTCCTGATTCAACAATCATGAAAGGCGTTTGTCCATTAGTATGCAGGGTAATGCATAAAAATAGCACTCCCAGCACGATTAAAGCTTTTCTCATGTTTTCAGAAAATGTAGAAAACGGTCAGTAATAATCTCAGATTGGGGATAGCCGTAACATTTCTTACAATACCCATTTTATCAGGTGTTCCGTAAGCGGCCACTGTATACTCCCCTTCGAGATTGCACTGTAATTTTCCAAAAGTACAAGCAAAGCCAGGAGTAATTCGATATAGCCAAGCCACGTCTTTGCCTCTTGTGTAGTAGGTTCCGTTGTTTTCGTGAGTTGTTCCAAAATTTCGAGCGTAGCCTCCGAATAAGTATCCCTGATATTTCTTTCCGTATGAAAGCTGTGTCCAACCAAAGAAATGATTCGTTGGTGTATAATGATAATCGGTATCGGTTGAATCAATAGGTCGTATTGCATAACCACCCAGCATCAGCATATCGGTAAGATTCTGTCCGTAAGTTCCCTTAATTTTAAAACAAAATTTCCCTGTATTAAATTTATAATAAGCTAGGAAAGCATAGGTTCCAAGTTTACTCTTACTCTTGGCATCATTAAAAGTCAGTGCAGGCTGAATGATCTTATAATCGCCGCCAATTCCCGCAGCGTGTTTGGAATTTTTAAACTGTAGCTGTAGGTCAAGATTGGGAACCAACGCACGACGCATATACATAGAAGAAATACCACTTGGGCCATCATTAGCATTATCTCGTTGTGTGGCGAATGCACCTACTACCTTAAATTTTCCAAATATCCCTGTAAGACTTACAACAGGATTGCGGCAAAATTCCTGAAAAGGGGCACCAGTATTTAAAGAAGCAACTGAGGGTGCAGCCTCTGTAGTAAACAATGGATGCCAGTATTGCCCCATCAGCAACTCTGCGTGTTTCCACGATAGCTTTCCGTAGGCATGTCGCAATCGCAATCCATTAATATAACTATTCGAAACACCTGAAAAATCTCCTTCAATCACAGCAGATACTTTTGCACCCATCACATCAGGGGTTGTAATATTCGCTGTCAAGCGAGTAGTCATTGCTGTGAAATTAAATACTGCACCACTATTGATATCGTTACCCGCTGCATCCGGTAGCTTGTTCATTGGGTAAAAAAGAAAAAGATCTTCACGTGTAGTAAAGACCTGACGAGTGTCGTACCAAAAATCATTTTTTATAAATCCGGAAAAGTGTATTCCCCATTGAGCAGTGTTGCCCTCAGTTGTTCCCTGTGCTACGCCCATTTGCGGTTTCAGCAGGACAACACTAATCAGAAACAGCAATGAATATTTTAATGATAATATGGTCCTCATGCTTTCTTTCCTTTCTGACTGGCGATTGCGAGGATTACTCCTAATGCTATTCCGAGTACAGCAGCAAATGCAACTCTGTATTCACCGGGCAATAAAAAAGTAATCGTGTGTGCAGGAAACCAAAAGAACGGAATGGTGCGTTTGAAAACAAAATCCCATTGTACGAACCAATTTATACGGGGAAAGATCTCACCAAACTTTATCGGTTTGAAAAAGCCTTTGAGTGTTCCGCCATTATCCATGATGTGCGTATCCGTAATTTTGTGGAATGTCATCATGATAGGTGCGAAGAAAATATTCATCAGCACACTTATAGAAAAGGCTGTCAGAAGTCGCGTCCAGCCTAGACCCTGAGTAATAGCATCAAAAATATCTTTAGCTTTCATTGATGCGCCGGCATCGGGCAAAGAACAAGATTTTTCGAGAAAAACGGGAACGCCGCTTGAAAACACAACAAATGCAAGTTTAATCGCAATACCAAGAAATCCCCACACGATGGCTCTTGGAATAATGCCGAAGCCCTTTGCTAAATACTCGCCGGTCTTAATGCGCAACCCAAGCACCTCACCCAGTGTTGCAAGGATTCCGAATTTTAAAAAACTCGTAATCACCCAATATTTCTCGTTATACAGAAAAACATCTTGTATGGAAGTCTTCAGGAAAGGCAGCGGTATAAATGGAAATAAGAGTGCAAGTGCAACTAAGAGAAAGAGCAAATCGGATTTTTTCATAGTATTGGTCGATTAAATACTTGGTTTTTGTCAGCCTATCGTTGAATTTTAATTCGTGCATCCACAGCAATAACCTGCTCACCTTTTCCGAGCAAGGGATTAAGATCCATTTCTGCAATTTCAGGAGCAGCCTGTAAGAGCGCGGAGAGACGAACAATAACATCAGCGAGGCGATCCGGATTAACGCCCTGCTGACCGCGAACACCTTCAAGAATCTTATAACTCTTCAGACGACGAATCATCATCGTTGCTTCATCAACACCCAGAGGGACAAGACCTGCCGAAACATCTTTCAGCACTTCAATAAAAATCCCACCCATACCACACAGTATCATATGTCCAAATTTCGGTTCCCGATTGGCACCGGCGAACAGCTCAATACCTGAAAGCATTGGTTGCATTAGAATGGCTGTGGTTTCGGGAATTACAATCATGCGATTAAACTCCTTTTCAACGGTAGCGGCATCTTTAACATTTAGCACTACTCCTCCTACATCGCTTTTGTGCACTGGACCTACAACTTTCATCACCAAAGGAAATCCAAGTTTGCTTGCAGCATTTATAGCATCGTCGGCCGTGGTTACTACAGCTTCACCGGCACGTGGAATGCCCGCCGCATCAAGCAAGGATTGAATGGCAGCAGGACTAATATATCCATCAACACACTGATCAATAACTGCACGTATAGCTTTGGTATCAATTGCGGGAGCGGTAGGAATTTCAGGCTGTGGTGCCGGCGTGTTCCACACACGCGACAAGGCATTTCCAAATACTACTTCATCGGGAAAATTGATGCGTCCCTTTTCAATAAAAGCCTCCACTTCCGCCTCGGCCGTGAGTATTGATGGAAGTATAGGATACACGGGCTTTTTGCAGGACTTCATTTTTTCGTCGAGCAAATTATACACATCGAATAATGGGAATAATCCGGGTGTTCCAAAGATGACGGCCATGCCATCGATGTTGTTGAATTTATTTTCTGTATAATCAATGATATCTCCAAGTTGCACTGCAGTTCCTGTTGCAAGGAAATCGATAGGATTGGCCACTGATGAACCCGGAAACAATTTTGTTAAAAGCTCGGCTGCATCGGGACCTTCAATATGAGGAATGTTCATTCCGCCATTCGATAATGCATCGGTGAGCATCACGGCGGGACCACCAGCGTGAGTAATGATTGCGATATTCTTGCCTTTCAACGGGGGATGCATGAAGATTGATGCAACAGCAATAAGATCTTCTCTGCCGTAACAACGCACTATTCCTGCTTTGCGGAAGAGGGCTTCAACAGCGACATCGGGGCTGGCCAATGCACCGGTATGTGAAGAAGCCGCGCGACTGCCCGCTTCAGAGCTTCCAGCTTTAACGGCAGCAATGCGACAACCTTTGCGAATCAGCGATGACGCATGTTTGAGCAGCAGATCCGGTTTGCGGATATTTTCAACATATAATAATTTCACCGGAGCACTCTCGCCTTCAACATAAGTCTCATCAAGATGTGCAAGAATTTCTTCAACACCCATTTGTGCTGAATTGCCAACACTGAACACATTCGCAAAAGTGAGTCCTTTAGGAATACCGGCTTCCATGATAAAACAGGCCGTTGCTCCTGAGCCACTGATAAAATCGCAACCCAGTGGATCCAGCTTTGGAATAGGATACGTGAAGACGCTGTGATGATAAGGTGTGAGTATGCCGGTGCAGTTTGGGCCAATCAATGCACCGTCAACACTATTAATCAGCTCAACGACTTTGTGCTCCAATTTGCGTCCCTCTTCGCTTTCTTCACTAAATCCAGCTGACAGAATGATAAAGGCACGGGTATTCTTTTCCTTTATAAGTGTTTCAATGGTTTCCGGAATAAATCGTGCAGCGATTGCAAGTACTGCCAAATCACAAACAGGAAGTTCGTTAACTGAAGCATAGGCCTTTAATCCTTGCACATCAGTATCTTTCGGATTAACCACATAGAGTTTTCCCTGATAGGCACCGTCAATAATGTTTTTTAGAATTTTACCGCCAGGTTTGCTGGTTTCATTAGAACCACCAATGACTACGATACTCTCCGGACGAATCAATTGCTTATTTATCATGTATTTGAATTTGAATAGGTAAGGATAAACATTCCTGCTAGCAGTTTGCTAAAATAATGAAACTTTTATTTGTGCTCAGAAAAAAAAATTTCATTCCAGCGCAAGTTTTTTTAAGACCTTGTGTCTAAGTGGCCAAATTTCGAAAAGATGAACTGCTCCAACGTAAAACAACATCTGATTTTTTATCTTGACAATACCCTCAACGATCAGGAATCAGCGCAACTTTCCGAACATCTTCAACAATGTGAATCCTGCAATGCCCAGTACCTTAAGTTACAACAAAGCATGCAACTGATTCCCCAGTTGAAAGTGATTAATCCAAATCCGTATTTATTTTCACGCATTGAAGCAAAACTACAACAAAGTTCTCAAACATCGGAACGCCGTATTCCTACCTTCATTCGCGTTTTCAATACCACGCTGGTTACCGTGCTGCTTTTGGCAACGGCTTTCACTGGGTACTATTTGTACTCCGGAAATTACAATACTTCCACTACCACCAATACCAACGATCAGAGCAACTCTATCATCGCCGGACAGTACGAAATGGGAGTCAGTCAGCAGGATGTAATCGAAACCTATTATTTTACTGAAGAATAAATTCTCAACTATGGCAACTAAAAAAAATCTATTGACCATAATACTGGTCGTGCTCATCGTGATTAATCTCGCGGCGCTTGTGGCCATGTTTTGCTGGCATCGTCCGTTCGACGGCCGCGAAAACAGGGATATGCATCATCGAAGGATGGCAGATGATTTTCTTAAAAAGGAACTCAATCTTACCGATGCACAGACCAAACAAATGGATGCACTCAAAAAAACTCACAGAGATACTCTGAGTGTATGGGCCAATCTAATGCGCGAAAAACGCAATCTACTCACCACGGAAATGATGAAAACCACACCCAACGACAGTTTGCTCAATGCTACCTGCGATGAGATTGGTGTCATCTATTCGACAATCCGCAAATTAAATATTGTTCATTACCGCGAAATGAAAGCCCTGTGCAATGATGAACAAAAGAAAAAGCTGGACACTGTGTTCAAAGGTATCTTCTGCGGCGATGAGCCCATGTTATGCCGATTCGAAAAAGGTAAAGGAAAAGGCTGTGGCATGGAAGATCATAAAGGCTGCGGAGGCATGGAAGAACACAAAGGATGCGGTATGGAAGAGCCCCAGGGATGCCAACAACATTAATTTATAAGTCAGAAAGTAATATTATTTTAATCCATTAATAATTATCAATAATACATTAAAATTATGAAAATTAGAAAAATGATTGCTGCAACCTTACTAACTGCAGCGTTTGTAACCGCGACTTCCTTTGGTGCATTTGCACAGGACAAACCAGCCTGCCCTTCGGGTGGACAGGGACAAGCCCCACAGTGTCATCAGGATGGTGGTGGAAAAGGTTGTCAAATGCCGGAATTAACTCCAGCTCAAAAGACACAGATCGAAGCGCTGAAAGCTGCGTTTATGAAGGAAAAAATGGGGCTTCAGAATTTAATCGCAGAAAAGAAAGCTCATTTGAAAACTCTGAGTACTGTTGATGAACCTAATATGGCTGAAATCAATAAGACGATTGATGAAATGTATGTTATCAAAGCTGATCTGGAAAAGAAAAAAGCAGCGCATATTCAGGCTGTACGTAAGGTTCTCACACCTGAGCAACGTTTAATGTTCGACATGAAACATGCTGATAACGATCGCGAAGACTGTTGTCCGGAAGGTCGTGGACAAGCACCGGGATGCGGACCTCAAGGTCCTGGTCAAGGTTGTGGACCACAGGGTGGACAAGGATGCCCTCAGGGTGGTAACGTTCCAGGATGTCAGTGGGGAGCTGGTCAGGGACAAGGTTGTGCTCCACAGGGTGGCGGACAAGGATGTCAGCAAAAGGCAGGTTGCCAGCAGCAAGGCGCTGGCGCAGGTTGTCAGCAGCAGAAATCCAGCTGTCAGCAACAGAATCCCGGATGTCAACAACAAAAAGCAGGTTGCCCTTCACAGGGAGGTGGTGCTGGTGAAGGTTGCCAGAAACACGGCGGTGCAGGTGCAGGTGCTGGTGCAGGTCAGTGCTGTCCCTCAAAGGATAAAGGCCCCAAATAAAAAACAAGGATGAACACAGAACAAATAATTCTGGAAAGTCAAAGTCCTTACGGGTTTGGTGAGACAATTGAACGTCTCACCAAAGCTGTTGAAGAAAAAGGATGGAAGCTTCCTGCTGTACATAATCTACAGCAAACTCTTGCAAATGCAGGAAAAGAAGTACTACCGGTGAGTGTATTGGCAATTTGCCATCCCGCCCATAGCGGCCGAATTTTGGAGAAAGATGCTGAGCGCAGTGTTTCGGCTCTGATGCCATGTCGTATTTCTGTTTATGAGCGTTACGATGGCCGCACCTATATTTCACGACTCAATGCCGGAGTGATGGCAGCTGCCTTTGGCGGCATTGTGGAAACGGTAATGAAAGAAACAACACAGGATATCGAGGACATCATCACGAATGCATTAAAATAAAAAACCCGGGGAGGAGGCTTTTCCTCCCCATTTTTTCCAATCAAATCTATGCGCAACATTTACGTTTTATTTGCAACGCTTTTTACTTTTCTGGCAGTTCAGCCATTCTCAATTTCAGCACAACAAGGCCCTCCGGGAGGAAGACCCGATCAGACTCCACAAGGAATTATTACTGGTAATGTCATCGACAAAAAGGCCGGTATTCCTGTAGAGTACGCCAATGTTGTACTTTTCAAAACCAAAGACTCAACGATGGTCAATGGTGTGGTTACTGATAAAAAAGGTAATTTTCGTTTTGAAAAAGTTCCCTTTGGCAGCTACTATGTAAAAGCCAATTTTATCGGTTACAAACCGGGATTCATACGCGATATCATGATTAAGCCGGATGCTCCTATAAAGAGTCTTGGTGATTTGCTTATCGAAACCACCAGCACCATGATTGAAGGTGCAAACATTACTGCAGAGAAAGAGCAAATGGAATACAACCTCGACAAGAAAGTGGTGAATGTTGATAAAAACCTCTCTCTCGCAGGAGGAACAGCCATTGATGTGATGCAGACGATACCTTCAGTTACTGTAGATGTAGAAGGAACTGTAAGCTTGAGAGGAAGCTCAAATGTGACGATTCTTGTGGATGGTCGCCCCTCTGCCTTCACCAGTTTAGATCAGCTGCCAGCCAGCATGATTGAACGCGTGGAAATCGTTACTAATCCCTCAGCGCGCTATGATCCCGATGGAATGTCAGGCATTATCAATATCGTTCTAAAGAAGAAAAAAGAACCGGGTTACAACGGACTTGTAAGCGTAAACCTTGGTACCCATGATAAATATATGGGTTCAGTAAACCTGAATTATCGTTACAACAAAATAAATGTATTTGCTAATTACGATCTCCGCTATTTCAGCATGAACGGCAATTCTACGAATCTTCGTGAATCGTGGTTCAACGACACCTCATCATTTTTGGATCAATACAACCGATCCTTGCGTCATGGAAAATTTCATAACGTAAAAGCCGGAATCGATTATTTTATTAATGATTTCAACACACTGTCATTATCCGGCTCTTATCACATGCGCGCATTTGAAACGGATGATTTGTATAAAAACACATCCACTGATTACAACCACGCGCTCACTGATTACTATGAGCGTTTTGCAGATGGGCTCAATGCATCCACTGGCTATGAAGTAAATGTGAATTACAAAAAAACCTTCGAACAGAAAAACAGGGAATGGACTATTGACGGGGCTTTGGAGACTCATAAAAACGAAGCAGATCAGGATATGAAATTACAGCCTTATGATCTGAACATG
This sequence comes from Bacteroidales bacterium, assembly GCA_963678485.1. GTDB lineage: Bacteria > Bacteroidota > Bacteroidia > Bacteroidales > CAIWKO01 > CALGYY01. Next base: position 3,866,196 of record OY782882.1, on the reverse strand, counting down.
CAATATATCGATCAAACAGAATATCAAATGAGTTATACATTTAACGACAATTACGAAGGACAGATTCGCACCGATTACGTGCAACCCATTGGTAAAGGTCGTTTAGAAACAGGATACAAATTCGATTTCGATCATAACAATCAGGATTATCAGTTAAGCAACCTCGATAGCCTGCAAACCAATTGGCTGCTGGACAGCAACACCAGTAATCATTTTATATATAATGAGCAGATACATGCAATTTACGGAATATACAGCAACAGTGTTAAGAAGTTTAAGTATCAATTTGGGATACGTTTAGAAGAATCATTTGCTAAGGGAAATCAGGTTACACAGAGCAGCAAGTTCAATCGTGACCGTTTTGGCTGGTTCCCGACCATCCACTTACAATACGAATTCAGCGACCATCATGCATTGCAATTGAGTTACAGTCGCCGTGTAAACAGGCCCGGTGTGCGGCAATTAAATCCATTCACCAACTACTCCGATCCACTAAACCTTTCCACAGGAAATCCATATTTGGAGCCGGAATACATCAATTCACTCGAATTGGGTTATGATTTGAACATTAAGGGGACGGGGATTTCTCCCACTATTTTTTATCGTCAGAACACAGGAATGATTTCTCGTGTGACAACGCTCGACACTAATGGAGTATCGCATACAACTTATGAAAATTTGAATAATGGAACTTCGTACGGTATTGAACTGGTTTTTACTCAAAAGCTTTTCAAGTGGTGGAAAGTAAGCGCCAATGGAAGTTATTTCCGTCAGCAATACGAAGGCGACAATGTTAGCACTCAAGCCAGCAGCAGTTACAGCTGGACCGCAAAGATCAACAGCTCATGGACACCAATGAAGGGTTTCGATATTCAGGGATCTTTCTATTACAATTCACCGGTTGTAACAGCGACGGGTGGTTCAGACCGTTACTTTTCGGGCGGTGCGGGTCAAGGCAAATTGTCGGAGAACTACTGGTTTGATCTGGGTATGAAAAAAGACTTCTTCAAAGGTGCGTTGAGCGTAAGTTTGCGCGCATCCGATCTTTTTAAGACGCAGAAGTTTAACTCCATTTCCTGGGGATCAAACTATACCACAACCACCGAAAGACACCGCGACAGTCAGGTTTTCTTCTTAGGTCTGACTTACAAAATCAATGGTGGCGGCAAGAAGAAGAGAGATGATATGAATATGGATATGGATTTTTGATCATTGTTTGTTTGGGTTATGGGGTTATGGATTATGGGGTTATTGGGGTGGTTGAGCTTGTCGAAACCACTAGAAAAAATTACTAATATCCGGTCCCTGAGCCTGCCGAAGGGCGTTTCCAGAGCGGCTTGTACTGAGCTAAGTCGAAGCCTGTCGAGGGGTGGTTCCCGAGCTTGCAGTAGGGCCGTTCAAGAATTTGTATTTTCTTCTGCATTGCAGCCACAATTCATTTGATAACATCATCACCCCTCGACAGGCTCGGGGACCGGACGGTTTATTGGTAAGAAGGATGCTTCGACAGGCTCAGCAACCTGCGCCATAACCAACGACAGTGCGGTTTTTGGGTGGTTGAGCTTGTCGAAACCACTAGAAAAAAACACTAAAATCTGGTCCCTGAGCCTGTCGAAGGGCGGTCCCTGAGCCTGCAGAAGGGCGGTTCCTGAGCCTGTCGAAGGGTGGTCCCTGAGCCTGTCGAAGGGATTAGTGCATTAGTTCAAAAGCAGAATCCCTGCGGATTGCAGAGACCTTCTTCCATTAAAAAATTCCATCAATCCAACAATCTCCATGCTCTGCACCGCCCCCCATTACCACATTACCACATTATCACATTCTCACATTAATTCCCATTAACATATTAAATTGGTCAATTATCACAAAACCAATAAACCTATTAAACCTGTAATTACTTGCGTGCGATGTATTCCTTAAGATTGAGCTTACGGAGTTTGGGTGCAAATCGTGCAGTAAATCCGGCAATAAGTAGTGTCATACTTCCGCCGAAGATTACACTGGGAATAAGCCCGAGAAGACGAGCAGCCAGACCGGATTCAAAGGATCCGATTTCGTTCGATGAACCAACAAAGATGCTATTGACGGATGAAACTCTTCCGCGCATTTCATCCGGTGTAAGTAATTGCAGGGCGGTATTGCGAACGATTACACTGATATTATCGAACATACCTGTACCAACGAGCAGTATCAGACTCAATACAAAATTCTGACTCAAGGCAAAACCTATGATGCACAGACCAAAGCCGGTAACACCAATAAGCATATTTCTGCCAGCGTGTTTTAATGGAGGGCGGTAAGCCAGGAACAGCGACATCATCACAGCTCCCAGTGCAGGTGCGGCACGCAGGAACCCCAGACCTTTTGGTCCAACCATCAGGACTTCTGCAGCAAACACGGGAAGCAAAATAATTGCGCCTCCAAATAACACAGCAAACATATCGAGTGACATTGCGCCGAGGATCACCTGGTTCTTCCAAACGAAGCGTAAGCCTTCCTTCATGCTGGCCATCATGCTTTGCTGCTTCACGCTTACAGGCAAGGGTCTGCGACTTACGAATAACAGAAATGTCATACTAAGAGCCATACAAATAACCACAGTTGCATAGGCTGCATTCACACCCAAAAAGCCGTAGATCAAGCCACCGGCGGCTGGTCCGGAGATAGCCGCAATATGCCAAACCGTGCTGTTCCATGTTGAAGAATTTGCATAATGCTCACGCGGGACAATTTGAGCAACAAAGGCATGAACGGCTGGAAACAGGAATCCACGGGCAATTCCAGTGAAAAAGATAATGCTATAAATGGGTATCACCCCTAATTTCAGAAACACACCGGAAAACTCAAAGCTCAGTAAAAAGAGGGCAAATGCAGCTAATAGGTAGGCAGAGGAAGTAATCATGATTACCTTTTTTCGTTCGAAGATATCTGCCACATGTCCGGCAAACAGCGCCACCACTAGAAAAGGAATGGCCTCAGCAATTCCGATCAACCCCAATGAAAAGGCATCTTTAGTATAATCATAAACCTGCCAGCCGACCACAACACTTTGCATTTGAATGGCAAAAGTGAGAAAGAAGCGTGTTGACGTGAACTTCCTGTAATCAGGAATTCTCCAAACGGCAAAAGCATCTCTTTTAGGCGTGATATCAGGCATTTGATAAATCAGAATAAAAAAACAGTTACGACCTTTCGCAAATTATATCTCCATAATTCCGATGATTTCATCTTCCATAAATGCACCGCCGGGATATATGTTAGTATAATCAAAATTTAGCCAGATATTGTTCCATTCGTCGAGGTGGTAATAAATCCGATTACCGAGTGATTCTTTAAAGAAAAGGCGGTTCTTAATAAGATCGATAATATCAGGGAACTGTTCGTAGGAGCATACTTTCACTTCAGGATACATATGATTGGCGGTGCGAATTAAGCGCACCTCTCCTCCTACTGCTTTAATGAGGGCAGCCATCATAATAGCGTAATCATCGCAATCGCCCGCCATTAGCTTGATGGATTCACTGGCTTTAGCATAATAATCTTCACCTTTGGGATCATTTGTATAATTCCATAAAGTCATGACTTTGAAAATGCTGAAATATTTTACTGCATGGCGATAATTATAATCATAGGCTGCATTTTTAAAATATTTGCTTGAAGCATTGACAGCATAATCGCGCACTGCAGGCGTGTCGTAGTCTATTGCTGCGCGAATTTTATCACCATTGGGAATATTGGTTTTTAGTCCGGCAAGGAAGGGAATTTTAACAGGATTAGAGCCCACCCAGGTAACAAGATCGTAATAGTTTCGGTACACATCAGTAAATCCGAAGCCTCCAGCAAATTGTCCCACAACCAGTACAAGTATCATAACCACAGTGGCGCCGTAGAGAAAATATCGCATAAAATACGCAGCAATGCGCAATACGGCAAAGATCACAATCATTAGAAGGAGATGATCGATACGAAGGCCCTTTCCAATAGGAACGATAATATCGGGCATGTAGCGATAGAGCATGATAAACAATGGGACAGTAATTACAGCGGCAATAATTGTAAGCACGAAACTGGACAGTATGCGCTTACTATCATCGAGCAATTCCTTGCCTGCAGTAGCCGGAGCAGTGTCACTCACAGCCTGTGTTTTCTTTTGCCAAAACTTCCAATGCATGGACAAAATTACACTTTTTCCTCAATTCACCCCGTGACTGCCTTTTGCGTTAGGCGTTGCGAAGTCACGGGGTGAATAGCGGAACAAAGCAACACATTAAAAATATTTAGCTGAACTCTTGCTTTTCTTGATTTACTCTCCGTATTTTTACCCCCGAAAAAAACAACCCCAATATGTTGCTCCTCCCCAATATCTATGCTTTCTATTATTACAAACCTACAATAACACGCTTATTTGCTGTGCGTATCATCTGCGTAGAGAGAGAGAGAGAGAGAGAGAGAGAGAGAGAGCTTTCAAATTCGTCTTCTTTTTCCTGTATTTCTGTTTAATCATGGCTTTTAGCTAGCCCGGCAGCGGGCAGAATAATAATAACCTCCTTCGATCGGTAAAGCACTTTGTAAAATGACTTTTTTGCTTTACTTTTATTGCAAAAACCATCTTATTATGAACATTGATATTAAAAATATTGCCTTTTTTGTTTTGCTTCTGATTGCTAGCGCGAACACCCATGCCCAAAACCTTGTGTACAATGGGGATTTTGAGATTTATGATACATGCCCTTATAATGTTTCCGGACCTGGTGATTACCAAATTGAACACTGCACAGGATGGTGTTCCCCTTCATATGCCACACCTGATTATTTTAATGCTTGTTGTCCTTTTATAGGTTTGGTTGGTGTACCACAAAATGCAGGAGGTTATCAAAATGCTCGTTCTGGAGTTGGATATTGTGGTTTTCTCACCTATGATTCTGGCTTACCAAATCAAGGTTATTGGTGCGAATATATTCAAACGCAATTAAGCGAACCACTTGAGGCAGGGAAACGCTATAAATGTAGTTTTTTTATTAATTGCGCTAAAGAATATCATCTGGCATCATCAAGTATTGGTGCTTATTTTTCCGAGGTAAAAATAACAACCAATACTTATATCCCAATAAATGTTATTCCTCAGATTTGTTCAAATTTCGGTTTTATCAGCGACACTGTAAACTGGATTGAAATTTCAGCAACATTTTTAGCAAAAGGTGGAGAGAAGTATATTACAATTGGTCATTTTGGCGACACCCTTTATCCAGACACATTACGGTGGCGATTCGATCTGCCACCTGGATTTTCTCCCAGTGCATTTTACTATGTTGACGATGTTTCAGTTGAGTTATGTGATGAATGTATCAACAACACTGTTTATGTTCCAAACATTTTCAGCCCGAATTCTGATGGCTTTAATGATATTCTTTATGTAAGAGGAAATAATATCGATGCATTAGATTTCTCTGTTTACGACAGATGGGGTGAAAAAACATTCACCACTAAAGATATTAGTATAGGATGGGATGGAACATATAGAGGAAATATTTGCGACAATGGGGTGTACGCTTATTTTATAAAAATACTGTTTCTTGATGGCACAACACAAACAAATAAAGGTAATATAACCATAATGCGGTAAATAAAGCATTAATTAAAAACATTTAATATGAAAAATTTAAATTTTATTCTGATAGGATTTGGTTTTATATTATTGTCATTGACTGGATATAATCAGAATCAGGCACCAACCGGTGCTCCTCAAGGCAATCCAAATTACAACGACTGGTACAGAGGAGGAAACAGTGGTCAAGGCGCTTATAATCCATCTCCCAACATCCTAGGCACATTTTGGCGCTCTCCGATGTTTTTTTATACAGGAAATACTGCCACGACAGGTTCACCAAGAATGAAAATAAATCCAACATTTTTAAGCGGTGCCTCTAATGAGCAATACCCTATCAACGGCTTTACTTGGGCAAGTGGAGTAAATACCAGCGGCTATGTTGGTATTGGCAATAATGACCACCTGGTTAATAATCAAAATCAGCATTTATGGACTAACAAAGGTCCTTTTTCTATGCTACACCTGAATGGGAACAACTATCATCATGTTCAGGAACTAGGCTACAGGCCTTGGATGAAGATTGGAATGACCGTCACATCAAACGATGACTTAATGTATATTGGACATAAGACTTTTCGAAATGAGGATGGTGTTGATGTTGATGATGTCACCGATGCTGTTTTAGTTTGGAGCGATAACGCTGCACCTGGTTGGGGCCCTGATAATTTATTATTCATTTTTACCAGAGATCACGGTGGTGCACCAACAACTGATTTGACAGGAAACACGATGGATGGACGCGAGATAATGCGATTGACAGCAATAGGAAATGTTGGTATCGGGCCTCGATTCAGCAATACTAATCAGCCAATGTCCACTTTACATATAAATCAGGAAAATTATGCGAGTTCATGGTTCCAAATCACCAATGAATCAGGCACTGGGCAACAAGCAACAGATGGCTTAAGAATTGGAATTCTTGGCGATGCAACAGCATTTCAAAATGGCAATGCCTTTATTTATAATCAGGAAAACCGTCACATAATCTTTAGTACAAATCACTTATCACCAAATACATGGAATAATACTCAGGAAAGAGTCAGGTTTACTAGTATTGGTGCACCTACTTTATTACCTACAAATGTTGTAGGTATTTATAATCCAGCCAATCTTCCAGCAGATATTACCCGAGTAGCAATTAGCGAGGATCCAGCATTTCCTGTAACAAGGCCGCTGAGCCTATTGCACCTTGGATATAATACAGGAAAGGGTGCCTCCACAGTCGGAACCACAGATGGATGGAGACAATGGATGGATATTGGTATGTTCGTAAGTAACGGAACAGACAATGTCTATATCGGTTTAAAGCAAGAAGGAAGTGCAGATAGAAATGATGCAGTGCTGAGTTGGGGCGACAATCAAGCGATAAATCCAATTCTTGGTCCTGATAATTTTAGAATAATTTTTACTGCCACTCAAACAGGGCTAGGAACACCTCCGGCAAACGGGGCAAATGGTGTGGAAGGCATGAGAATGACTCCATCTGCAACACTTATCAATACAGGAATCGGAGGCAATCCTACAACAAATCCTTATTACAATAGCGGTGACAATCCAACGCAAACACTTGAGGTCAATTCAGCCGCAACCTCAATTGGCCCGAATAGCAGTGGTTTGAGGTTTACTGATCTCAATGCGTCATCAACAACAATTACTAATCCGGGAAAAGGGGTACTAACTGTAGATGCAGAAGGCGATGTTATTTATGTACCTGAACTTGTGGGAATGACAGGCCCAATGGGCCCAACGGGACCATCTGGACCTACTGGTCTTACTGGGGCAACGGGATTATCAGGAGCGACAGGAGACCAAGGACCACAGGGATTACAAGGTATTACTGGACCAACAGGACTACCAGGCACTAATGGCTTGAATGGGGTTACAGGACCTATCGGCCCACAAGGAGCACAAGGAATTCAAGGGGTTACTGGACCCATGGGCTTAACGGGTGCAAATGGAACCACTGGTGTTACCGGCCCACAAGGAATTGCTGGACCAACTGGCACAGCAGGGATTGCGCTTGCACAAAACGGGACAAGTATTGTGAATGTTCTGGGCATGGGGGACTTTGTTGAATTAGGGCTTAATCCTTTAATTCATAATACAAATATTCCTTTGAATGATTATAATCTTCTTTTTAATTATGGTTCTGGAATAACATCTGGAATAAACAATATTGGTATTGGAACCATTTATTCAAATGCAAAGTTTTCCATTGAGAATAAAAGTGAACGTATCGCATTGCAATTAGCAACGCAAAATATTTCAGCAGGAGACGTCTTTGGCATTATGGCAGGTTGTTCAGGTGGTTCTTTGGTAAACCAAGCCATTCAAGGAACAGCTGAAGGTGTCAATTCCAATGTAGGTCTACATGGTATTGCCCAAAATGGTGCGAATCATAATACTGGAGTAGTAGCTCAAGGATTTGGGCAAGGTATATTTAATATTGGTGTAGAAGCTGAAGTTAGTGGCGCCGCAAATAACTATGCAGCTCTTTTAAGATCTACGAGCAATACATCTGGAGTTAATATTGGTATTTGGGCAATTGCTAACTCTAATACGACAAACTTTGCCGGATTATTTGAAGGCAATGTGCATGTAGTAGGCGACCTTACATATACCGGTTCACTTTCAGATGTCAAACTCAAGGAGAATATAATGCCGTTAGAGAATGCGCTAGAAATTATAAATCAATTAAATCCCGTATCCTATAATTTTAAAACCTCGGAATTTCCAAGCCTTCATCTTCCCACTGATCAAAGGTATGGACTTGTTGCCCAAGAGGTTGAATCCATTCTCCCTACTCTTGTAAATGAAAAAGTTCAGCCAGCAGTATACGATTCAATTGGCAATATTATTTATGATTCGGTTCATATTAAAACTATTCATTATGAATCATTTGTTCCTTTTTTAATTCAATCTATAAAGACACTTTCCGCAAAAAACGACAGCCTCCAACAAATGCTAAACAAGTTTAATGACCAGTTTAGTGTACTTGAATCACGAATCAATCAGTGTTGTGAAAGTACCTCTAAACTTGGAGTTCCTAAAGGAAACGTTACTGAAATAGAATTAGATAATCAGCAAACCATTGTATTGAACCAAAACGTTCCAAATCCTTTTGCAGATCATACTTCAATTTCTTATTTCATTCCAGAAAATGCTGGTTATGCCCAGATTATTTTTACTGATAACGTTGGGAAAATCATTAAAACCGTCGACCTTGCTGGATCTGGCGAAGGCACTCTTAGTGTTTTTGCTGATAACCTGAGAAGTGGGGTTTATACGTACAGCTTGATAATTGACGGAAAAGTAATAGAGTCTAAACAAATGTTTTGCACAAAATAATAATTTATATTTCATATTTCTATTAAAGCTATTTCAATAATATGAAATGGCTTTTTATATCTCAGAATCTGCGAATTTCACCCAATAATTTATTTACCTTTGCATCCAAAAAGAAAACAAAATGAAACTAGCAATATTCGGAGCCAGTGGGCGCACAGGTAAAGAGGCCATGCTTCAGGCCTTGATAAAAGGTCATGAGGTAAAGGTTCTTGTCAGAAACAGAGCATCCATTGATCTTAAAGATTCCAAACTGCAGGTTATTGAAGGCGATGTGTGCGATGCAGCCGCCGTTGAAAGTGTAGTGCGCGATACAGAAGTTGTGCTGGTTGCACTGGGTGCCCGTAGCAGTAAAGAGGCCTCGGTACATTCGATTGGCACATCCAATATTGTTGCTGCGATGAAGGCGAACGGACTTAAACGCATTGTTGTTGTATCCTCTGCCGGACTCTACGGTTCAAAGGACAGCAGCTTTTTCTTTGGCAGCGTGATTCGTCCCTTATTCCTGAAAAAAGTTTTTGACGATAAAGTAAAGCAACTTGAAATCCTTGAGCAGTCGGGGCTTGAGTGGATACTCATCAGGCCTTCACGTTTAATCGACGGACAGAAAACGGGTAAATATAATATCACAGAAGATAAGCCCATGGGAAAAAATATTGCCCGTGCCGATGTTGCTGCCTTTATGCTGGCGCATATCACCAGTAATAAATATGTGCACAAAATGCCTATTTTATCTTATTAACCTACAAGGGTGGCTAGTCCACAAAGCAGAATACTTCCGTGAATATCCTCCTGGCCGAAAATCTCAGCAAATCCTACGGGGAAAAAACCTTGTTCGAGAAGCTGACGTTTGGGCTCGATCAGGGACAAAAGCTTGCACTGATTGCCGCCAATGGTACGGGTAAGAGCACATTGATGAACATCCTTGCCGGTAAGGACGAAGCAGATACCGGCAAAGTCACTACACGCAAAGGCCTTCGAATTGCATATCTGCCGCAGAACCCCAACTTTGATGAAGATCTGTTGCTGCGCGATGCCTTACTAGATGCGGATGATCCGGTAATGCGGCTAATCAGTGAATATGAGAATTGTTTAGAAATCTCTCAACTCCACAGCACCAAAGAGAATCAGGAACAACTCGATCATCTGGTGGAGAAGATGGACAAAGCCGGAGCCTGGGATTACGAGCGCAAAATCACCGAAATCCTTAGCAGACTTGGCTTGCATGGCATCAATCAAAAGATAGGAGAATTATCGGGTGGTCAGCGAAAGCGACTCTCGCTTGCCATGGTTCTCATTGGCGAAGCAGATGTACTGCTACTTGACGAACCTACCAATCATCTCGATATCCAAATGATTGAGTGGTTAGAAGAATATCTTGCACCACAGAAGATGAGCCTGATAATGGTCACCCATGACCGTTATTTTCTCGATAAGGTTTGTGATGAAATTCTCGAACTCGACCACAACAATCTCTTCAGGTATAAGGGAAATTACAGCTACTTTCTTGAAAAAAAATCGGAGCGATTACTAAACGAAGCTGCGGAAACAGAACGTGCACGCAATCTGTACAAGCGAGAGTTAGACTGGATGCGTCGCATGCCTCAAGCCCGCACCACTAAATCGAAAGCGCGTATCGAAAGCTTTTACGAAGTGGAAGAAAAAGCACACAAGCGCGGTCCGAACGAGATTATAAATTTCGACACAAAAGTGCAACGCATCGGCGGGAAAGTGCTTGAGATGAACAATGTGAGCAAGAGCTTTGGAGATTTGCGCGTACTTGACGATTTCAGTTATACTTTTAAAAAGGGCGAGCGCATTGGTATTGCTGGCCCCAACGGCACAGGCAAAAGCAGTCTGATGAACATGATCATCGGAAATTTAAAACCTGATGTGGGTAGGATCAGTCCGGGGCAGACCATACAATTTGGTTATTATTCTCAGGAAGGACTTGCAGTGAAGGGCGATCCACGAGTAATCGATCTGGTAAAAGACATTGCCGAAGTGGTGGCTATGGGTAAGGGCAGCGTTTCGGTTTCTCAGTTTTTATCATACTTCAACTTCAGCTACAATCAGCAATACAGCTATTATTCAAGTTTGAGTGGTGGAGAAAAGCGTCGTTTATTTTTGCTTACCGTGCTGATGCGTAATCCGAATTTCCTGATTCTTGATGAGCCAACCAACGATCTGGATATTTCTACACTACAGATATTGGAAGAATTCCTTTCGAATTATCCGGGCTGTCTTATGATTGTGTCACACGACCGCTTTTTCCTCGACAAATTAGTGGATCATATTTTTGTTTTTGGTGAAGGTGGTACAGTAAAAGATTTCTATGGCAACTATTCTGAATACCGCATCTGGAAAAGGAAAGAGGATGCATTAGAGCAAAAGCAAAAACAACTGCATGAAAAAACAACAGAGAAAAAAGTTGTCACCAAAACGATTTCCAACAAACCGACTTATAAAGAAGTCAAGGAATACGAGAGTCTCACACAACATATAGAAGCGCTGGAGCAAGAGAAATCGGAGCTGATGGATAAAATGAATGCTGGTAACGGGAGTCCGGAAGAGCTTCAGCAGTGGGCAATACGCTTCGCTGAAATCAGCGAGGATTTAGAGCGTTCAGGAGATCGCTGGTTAACCTTGGCGGAAAAAATAACGGAGTAATAGAAATATTCTTTATGTTTGTAATTCAAACATATCAGAGTGTCGTACCTCAGTAAACATAGCGGACTCATCGCGGTCGTTTCAATATCCATCAATATTTTATTGATTGCATTTCTTCTTTATTTCAGGAGCATGGCGCAGCACAAACTTGATCAGGTTTCAGTGTTGATGGATGAATTGGGCGACTCACACATTTTATACACAGTTAAAATTCGCGACACATTACCTATCAATACAGAGTTCAAAGTCACACAAGCGGTGCGTGTGAATGTGCAGATGCGTGTAAAGAACAGCATTCAGTTAAAGCAGATGATTCCGGTAGACCAAAGGTTGGATGTGCCCATTACGCTAAATGTGCGACAGAACATCGAAGTTGACACGGCAGTACTTATAAACGGAGAGTTGGTTGTCCCTGTAGATGCCGTTATTCCTATCGATCAGAAGTTCACCGTGGTCACAAAAAACAAGAATGGAAAAAAAGCAGGCATCAATCTGCCTATCGTCGCTGAGATTCCCTTGAAGCAAGACATACATTTAAGTTTCCGCGATCCGCTGCCGTTCAAGACCAGCATTCCTGTAGACATTCCCATCAATCAAACCATCCCCATTCATTTAGCCATAAGCATCCCTGTAGATTTAAGCATCCCTATCGACATTCCCGTAAACAGCGAAGCCATCATCAGCTTTCCCTACACTCTTCCCGTTTCCGGACGCATCCCGCTCTCCATGGACGTTCCTGTGGATATCCCTTTAGGCGAAACTGCGGTCAAAGAAAAAGCACACGCAGTAGGTGAAATGATTAAGCGCTTGTTGGAGTTGAATTAGGGTTTTTGGGGCTTGGGGTTAAAGGGTTAATGGGGTTAATGGGTTATTGGGGTTATTGGGGTTATTGGGTTATTGGGTTATTGGGGTTTATGGGTTATTGGGGTTTATGGGTTATTAGGGTTTATGGGTTATTGGGTTAATGGGGCTTTGGGGCTTTGGGAGTTAATTAGTTGATTAGTTAATTGGAAATTAGTTAAAACCCTTCAGCGGTGCGCCTTTGGAACGGGTGGTCGAGCGGAGCCGAGACCAATCCTTTATAAAATAGTTCCTCGGTCCCCGAGGGTTATTTGGTTATTGGGTTAATGGGTTGATGGGGCTTTGGGGCTTTGGGAGTTAATTAGTTGATTAGTTAATTGGAAATTAGTTAAAACCCTTCAGCGGTGCGCCTTTGGAACGGGTGGTCGAGCGGAGCCGAGACCAATCCTTTATAAAATAGTTCCTCGGTCCCCGAGGGTTATTTGGTTATTGGGTTAATGGGTTAATGGGGCTTTGGGGCTTTGGGAGTTAATTAGTTGATTAGTTAATTGGAAATTAGTTAAAACCCTTCAGCGGTGCGCCTTTGGAACGGGTGGTCGAAGCCGAAGTGAGTCGAGGGGCGGTCCCTGAGTGAAGAGTGTTCAAGAATTTGTAAATAATTCTGAATTGCAGCCACAATTCATTTGATAATATCATCACCCCTCGACAAGCTCGGGGACCGGATGGTTTATTGGTAAGAAGGATGCTTCGACAGGCTCAGCAACCTGCGCCATTACCTACAGAAGTGAGGTCATGGGGTGGTTGAGCTTGTCGAAACCAACAAGTATGAGTGTCTCAATAACGGTCCCTGAGCTCGTCGAAGGGCGGTCCTCGAGCTCGTCGAGGGGTGGTTCCTGAGCCTGTCGAAGGGATTAGTCCATTAGTTCAAAAGCAGAATCCCTGCGGATTGCAGAGACCCTCTCCCATTAAAAAATTCCATCAACCTACCAATCTCCAACTCTTGCACCGCCCCCCAAGCACATTGTCACATTATCACATTACCACATTAAATTAGTATTTCAGCCATTTCCAAAGCTCCCTGTAATTCACCTTTTTCCCATACATTAGGATACCTGTGCGGTAGATTTTTCCGGCCATCCAGGTGGTTGCGATGAATCCAAGTACAAGTAGAGCCATTGAAAGGTAGAAATCGAAAGGTGGCACTCCGAATGGCAGGCGTATCATCATAACCACCGGTGAGGTGAGAGGAATGATGGAAAGCCAGAAAGCTAGCGGTCCCTGAGGATCCTGGACTATATACATGCCCATCACAAAGGCAAAGACCAGAGGGATGGTGATTGGCGCCATGAATTGCTGAGTATCCTGCTCCGCATCTGCGGCAGCGCCCACAGCCGCAAACAGCGCGGCATACATAAGATATCCAAAAAGAAAGAAAAACAAGAATGCCAGTATTATGGTGAGAAAATCATAACCCTGCATACTACTTAAAACACCGGCAATTTCGCTGTTATCATTAGCATTCTGAATCTGCGTGTTCTCAGGTACTACCACGTTTTTATCCATAGTAAACTCGGTAGTCTTATTGGACTTCAACAGATCTTTGCCAGTGACTGTGGCCTGAAACACAGTAATAATCGAGAAGGTAAGCAACACCCATAACATGAATTGCGTGAGCCCCACCAATGCAATACCCACAATCTTTCCCATCATCAGCTGGAAGGGCTTTACCGAAGAAACAATGACCTCAACGATGCGGTTTGTTTTTTCTTCAAGTACACCCCTCATTACCATACTTCCAAATAGAAAAATGAACATATAAATGAGCAAACCGCCCACGTATCCAACGATTGAAGTAAGTATAGGTGCACTCTGCTCGCCTGTTTTAATATCTTTTTGAACAAGGGTTACCTCGGTCTTCATCGCATCAATATCCTTTTTGTCGATATTGTAAACATCGTGAAGCTGCTTGTTTTCGAGAATGTAGCGCATACGCTCCTGAATGTAGGTGGTGACGGTCATTCCAGGTTGTTTATTCTTATACAGTAACTCGCCATACACTGGTCTGCCATAGGCAGGGCGCGGGATATAGAGCAATGCATAACTAACTTCATCATTGAAATTTTTTGATGCTTCCTCAACATTCACATCAAGATACCTGAACTGTATGGTTTTATTGCTACCGAGATTGTCGTAGAAAAGTCCTGTTTCATCCACTACATCGATCACCTTCATCTCTTCGGTTGATTGAGCAATCAGATAAGGCACAATCATGAGTGCAGCCATCAGAATAGGTCCGAGTATAGTGAGCAGAATGAAAGATTTTTTCTTTACCCGCGAAAGATATTCGCGCTTTATAATGATCCAGGTTTTTTTCATCAGAATATCAGCAGTTAAATATATTAAAGATAACTATACAGTTTCGTTGCGTTCAGCACTGTCTTTATTGACGCAACGGATAAAAATGTCGTTCATGGTCGGCATTATCTCATGTAACGAATGTATGGTCGCATGCGGGAGTAGTCCTTGCAGCAAGGCATTGGGACTATTATGTCCGTTCAATTTCACGACGGCAGTTAGCAGATCATTATCGCGATGTTCGGAGGTGATGCTGTACTCGCTGTTGATATGCTGGCTCAGCTCACCCTGCAGACCTTGTAAACGGATTTCCCAAGTATTGGATTTGTAGGCAGCACGAATTTCCTTGACTTTTCCTGAAAGGATATTATTGGATTTGTTGATGAGTGTAATATCATCGCAGAGCTCTTCGACGCTGGACATATTATGGGTCGAGAAAATGATGGTGGCTCCCTGATCTTTTAATCGCAGAATCTCATCACGGATGATATTTGCATTGATGGGGTCGAAGCCACTGAACGGCTCGTCAAAGATGAGGAGTTTGGGCTCATGAATCACGGTAACGATAAACTGAACTTTCTGCTGCATGCCTTTAGAAAGCTCTTCAACCTTACGATTCCACCATGCATCGATTTCGAAACGTTCGAACCATGACTTAAGACGCTTCATTGCTTCACGCTTGCCAACCCCTTTGAGCTGGGCGAGGTAGAGTGCCTGTTCACCAACCTTCATCTTTTTATACAATCCGCGTTCCTCGGGAAGATAACCAACAATTTCCTGATGAGAAGGTTTGAGCGGCTCTCCGTTGAACAACACTGTTCCTTCGTCGGGAGCAGTGATAAGATTGATGATACGGATGAGGGATGTTTTGCCGGCGCCATTCGGTCCGAGCAAACCAAAGATGCTTTGCTCCGGCACTTCGATGCTGACCTTATTCAGCGCGGTATGCTGAGCGTAGCGTTTGGTGACGTCTTTTGCTGTAAGTATGTTCACTATTCTTATATCTAAAAGTCCATATAGTTAAAAGAGCATTTCGATCATCTTCAATTGTTATTGAAAAAACTCGCGCATACGTTCAAAGAAATTTTTGTCTTTGGCCGTTGGCTTAGGTCTGAAGCTTTCAGAATCCTGAAATTTTAGTATTTGAGTTTTTTCTTCTTTGGTGAGGCTTTGCGGAGTCCACACATTGACATGGACTTTAAGATCGCCGCGTCCGTAGGAGTTCACAGAGGGCAAGCCTTTTCCTTTTAACCGCAGAATTTTCCCCGATTGAGTCCCTGCTTCAATTTTTACTCTTGCTTTTCCTTCTACTGTAGGGATATCGATGCTGGTTCCCAAGACAGCTTCCGGGAAACTGATGTAATGTTCATATAGCAGATTATTCCCATCGCGTTTCAGTTCGGGGTGTTCTATTTCTTCGATTAACACAATAAGATCACCGGGGACACCGCCACGAGCGCCGGCATTACCTTTACCGCTCACGGAAAGCTGCATACCTTCTGATACACCGGCGGGAATTTTAATACTGATAACTTCCTCACCTTTTACCACTCCATTTCCAAAGCAAGAATTACATTTTTCGGTGATAGTATGGCCTTCACCGCCGCAGGTCGGGCAAGCCGATGCGGTTTGCATCTGACCAAGAAAAGTATTCGTCACCCGGGTAACTCTTCCTGTACCATTACAAGTGGTGCAGGTTTTACTGGAACTGCCATTCTTTGCACCGCTGCCATTGCAGCTTTCGCAGTTCACATATTTGCTGACTTTAATTTTCTTTTCAACGCCATTGGCGATTTCTTCAAGAGTTAATTTAACCTTGACGCGCAGATTCGAGCCACGGTTAACGCGTCGTTGCTGACTGTAACCACGACCACCACCGCCAAAGCCACCAAAATTTCCGAAGGCGCCACCGAAGATATCGCCAAACTGGCTAAAGATATCATCCATGCTCATGCCGCCACCACCGCCAAATCCGGAAGAGCCATTCATGCCGCTATGACCAAACTGATCGTAACGTTGCTTTTTTTCGGGATTGCTTAACACATCATACGCTTCTGCAGCTTCTTTGAAACGCTCTTCTGCATCTTTATTATCGGGGTTTTTATCGGGATGATATTTCAGCGCCATCTGGCGATACGCCTTCTTAATCTCTGTTTCCGATGCATCCTTTGAAACCCCAAGTATTTCGTAGTAATCTCTCTTTGTCATCTGTAAAAATTTATTAGGTAATGGTTTTAATTCGCAACCACTACTTTGGCAAAGCGTATCACTTTGCCGTTTAAGTAATATCCTTTCTCGATTTCATCAAGCACTTTGCCCTTGAGTTTTTCCTTCTCTGCAGGAACGTTAGCCACAGCTTCGTGCAAATCGGTATTAAAATCTTCGCCAAGTGATTTCATTTCTTCCAAACCCTTTTGAGTGAGTATACCCTTGAATTTTGATTGCACCAGCAATATGCCTTCTTTGAGGGCATCGAGATCCTTGCTGAGTTCAAAAGCCTTTACAGCGCGATCAAAATCATCGAGAACAGGTAGCATGGACACCATCATTTCCGAAGAGGCACTCGTAATAAGGTCAACCCTTTCGCGCATTGTACGACGGCGATAATTGTCGAACTCCGCATACAACCTCAAATATTTATCATTCATTTCGGCCAATTGCCTTTCTATGTCCTTAAGCGGATCCACAGGGGCCGTATCTTTAATCTCTTCTTCAGTGGTGGCTTCCTGATTCTCCACTTGCTCCTCAGTTGTTTGCTGATCTTTTTTCACTTCTTCCTGATCCTGATTCATAGTTTTCCTTTTCATTTTTCCAATCATGTTGTTTTTTTTCAATGCTGACAAATTTTCAATTTTCTCCAAATATACACTGTCCTTCTGTCACTATATAAACACAGAGGAAAAATATATTGTCTGAATATCAACAAATAAGCATAATCGGCTTATTTGGTGAGACATGATTTCAAATAATCTGCCATGCCAAAAACTAGTCATAATGGCAGAAAAAAATGCTATGCTGTTACAAAAGAAAAAGACTGCTTTCTCAAGGCAGTCTTTATTAAACCCCAAAATGCTGTACCCTCTCAAGGCACAGCAATATTTTAATACCATACGTTATTGAACCACTGAAGATCCTCATCGCCAGAGAAGGATACGCGCTTCGACTGCATATCTTCGATATCACCGCCTTTGCGAACAAGGTAGAGGTCAACAGCGCCTAATGATGCAGTGAGCCGGAGCGCTACGCCAAGATCCGCCAGGGACTTTACGCGCCAGACAGAACTATAACTATCTACTTCATATCCTGCGGCTGCAATTTCCCAGGTTCCAGTTGTAATCTCATTTCCACGGGTCTTCTCACCTTTCACACCGGCACCTTTCATGCGGTCACCACCATCAACATAAGGTTCTTCTTGAGAAAAGGTGATATACGGAATCCCTTCAAGAACGGTTATTTTGTAAGGACTTTCCTTTTCGAAAACGTAATTCGCAATGGCTTCGTTTTGGGTTGTGGTTAATTCAGTAGTCAGGACTTCTACAATGGAAGTCACACCATCCTTTTGGAGTGTAAACATTACCTTATCACCCGGCTTCACCGATTCAAATTCTCCAAGTACTTCTTCAACATTTCTGACCTCAACCGAACCAATCTTCACAACCTGATATCCGATCTTGTCTTTAAGCAGTGCTTCTGCGGGAGACCCGGGAATGACGCCATGTATAATAGGCAAACTGTCTTTTAAATCCCAGCCATTTTTCGATTGAGTGCTGTATTCGTTGTATACTTTTTCCTGTGTGATATCAACACCGATATATGCGCGTTTTACACGGCCATTGTTCAAAATAATATCATTCACCAAACGATTACTAAGAATGCCTTCGAGGGCAAAATTGATTTGCGGCTGCCAGATCGATTCATCGCCCATTTCAGCGAAAGCGATCTGAGAATTAATTCCTACAACCTGACCTTTTGTATTCACCAAAGGTCCGCCACTATTGCCCCAAATTACGGTAGCCGTACTTTGCAGAAAACCGAATTTTCCTGTAAGTCCGCCTCTGACACGGTTTTTAGCGCTAATAATTCCTTCTGAAACCGTATATGGATATTCGCCTAAGGGATTACCCACCGCGAAAACCTGTTCACCAATGCGAGGCTCCTTGGTTGAAAATAAAATAGGTTTTATCTCAGCACCCGGTGCTTTTACGAATTCCAACACAGCGATATCATAGAAGGAATCCCCTCCAACTACCTTGGCTTCGTATTTTGTACGGTTGATACTATAAATAAAAATACTGCCGCTAGTTTCTGATGCATCTTCGATTACGTGGGCGTTTGTGATGACATACTTCTTTCCGTTTTTGTCTATCACAAATCCGGAACCCGATCCTTTTGAATCACTAAGGTCAAGGATTTTTTCATAAGCAACGTCCGATTCACCTCTGAAACCAAGGATTTGCTTGGTATCTGTGGTTTTTTCAACGGAGACGGTCACAACGGAAGTAAGCACACTTTCGAGTACATCGGATATAGTCGGTGTGGTCGTCTGTGCATTGAGCAGTCCGAGGGACAGCATCATCAGGAACATAAAAGCAATGGATCGTTTCATAGGTGAGAATATTAAATATTATTTAGGTATCGAATTAATGGACAAACGCTGAAAGCTCCAGTTGACGGGAGTTGTATTTGGAATGATACCTCTTGAAGCGGTACCAACATCATTGAGCAGATTTTCGAGCGGGCTACCGCTACCACCACCGCGGGTAATCACACCCTCGCTGTTGAAGGCCTGAAAATTATTGATGGCTTCGTCAGATGTAATCAAAAAATAGGAATCAACGCCGAAGGGCTTTCCAATGGTAAAGCTTATCTGTCCCAATGAAATCTCATTTTCGAATTGATAATTCTTCGCAGGAAGCTTGTTGCCTTCATTACCAGTGTTTGCGTAAGGAAAGATTTGTTGTGTTTTTCCGCTAATATCAATGGTGAACACATAGACGTAACG
Organism: Bacteroidales bacterium; assembly: GCA_963678485.1. Taxonomy (GTDB): domain Bacteria; phylum Bacteroidota; class Bacteroidia; order Bacteroidales; family CAIWKO01; genus CALGYY01. The sequence goes on along the minus strand of OY782882.1, from coordinate 3,846,418 downwards.
GCTCTTCCCTGTCCACTTCTTTAGCAGTTCAGGTGTGGTTTTCAGAACAAGGCTGTATTGCTCGTCTTCAGTCACTGTTCCGGTTGTGAGATATGCTCCGGTTTGAATGTTCTTCAACGCAAGTGTAAATGGATAAGAACCATCTTCGGGTGGTGAAGAAAGATTGAGCCAAGCATTAACTTTTCCCAGGCGCAGTGCATATTGCGTGAGCTGTAGCGCGGCAGTTGGCACATCTTCCTTTTTCGCAACAGTGAACCAATCGGTGCGCAATGGAAGTGTTGATAAAAAGGCTGAATCCTGAGATGCAATATTCGGGCGGAGCCAGCTGTACCGGATCACTGCATCTTTGTATACTCCGGTGAGGATATAATCCGCCTGCAGTGCTGTTTGTGCAACTTCGATGGCAGAATTTTCGGTGCCTTTTCCAAGTTTGAGAGCAGCGATTAATTCAGCTGAAGGTGGTAGTTGAAGAAAAATGGAGGCGCCTTTAGTTATTTTTTTGCTGACCATGTCTGAGGTTGGACTTTTCCCAAGATCGATCAGTGAACCACCGGGACCCGATAATTTCCATGAATCCTGATAGTATTGAATTACGAAATCAGGTAATCCGGCTGTAGGATCAGTAATCCATTGGTAATTCTTATTGGAAGAAAGACTACTCAGGTTTTTTGCTATTTGAAGTATTTGGTCATTGGTGAGTGTAGTCTGTGGAAACCAAACATTTAGGTTGGCTTTGTTCTCCGATGCCCAAGTAGTGATTTCGAAGAGGTCACCGGCTTTGATGTTCTTACTATCACCTGTTTTCAGACTGGCATTGCATTTTGCCATTCCATTAACTTTAGTCACGGTGATTATTTCAGATGCGTTGCCTCCGATTTTTTTCAGTTCACAACCTGCATTTAGTCCGATAGCCCAGCCACCCTGAAGCTCGATATTATCTGCTGCGGTATTTTTCAGTACGGCCACTACTGTCTTTCCAGCATTCTTGCTTAAATCTTCTCCGAATAATCCTTGTTTGCGACGTTGATCATTGCCACCGAGTACAGGTTCCTGAGTACTTCCATTGGCCTGCATGATGGCCTTAAGGCGAAGGAAGAGTACCTCAGCAGGCTCGTTAACCGGGGATGAATTCAGTGCTTTTGTCAGAGCCACAGTAAAGGCGCCATGCGGATTTCCCTCATCATCTAAGGCTTCTTTGGCAAGCTGTTCAGGTAAAGCAGCCGAAAAAATCAGCGCACCGCGATCTTCCGGCTTTTGAGGATTCGACGGATCCGCAGCATCTACAGAGCTTCCGTTGATATGACGATTCTTTGCAATTTCAGGTGTTGTAGATCCGCGTGCGATAGAGCCGCTGTGACAGCTATCGAAGATGAGCGTAAGAATTACTCCCTTATCAAGAAGACGATTGAAAAGTCCGGCCAACTCCTTATCACGGATATCAAGCATATCGGCAGGAACGATGGTTTCGTCCTGCTTATCTCCAGAAACTTCGGTGGACAATGAGTTATATACTTGCGAACCATGACCGGCATAATAAATAAACACCACATCACCAGCTTTGGAATCTGCAATGAGTTTTTCCAATGCAGCGACAATTTTTTCGCGTTTTGCTTCCTGGTTATAAAGTGATGCAATGTTAGCTTCTTCAAAGCCGAAGCGGCTCTTAATGATTTCGCCAATTGACTGAGCATCGTTAACGCAGCCATCGAGGTTGGTCCATCCTCCGCGTGATTTTTCTACTGCGGCGACATCAACCGGCTGGTAGATATCAATACCAATGAGGAGGGCTCTTTTAGTCTGAGCACCTGCGTAATTAGAAATGGTCAACAATACTATTGCAAGAATAGCTGCGAATAAGGAAGCTGCGTTTTTCATAGAATCGTAGTTTGTTTGTATGGGGGCGACAAAAAATAAATAAAGTAAACTGTATTAAAGTAACCTTGTTTTTGGGTTCAAATCCTTATGGCAAAAATAGTTGATATTTTCAACTTTTGCGATAGCAATTTTTATTTGCCTGAAACTCTTTCTAAATGCGGAGTTGACGTGGCTTTCATTTTCTTGCAATACTAAAAAGCAAGGCAAAAAAAATGTAGTAGATGATTTGTTTTGCCAGTTGGGACAGCTGATTGTGTTTTGCGTACAAAATTAGGCTCGATCGAATGCCTAGCATATACTGATATATTCCGCAATTCGAGCGCTAAAAAAGCCAATCAATGCTTGAACATTTCAAGTGTTAATTGGCTTCTAACGAATGACAAAGAAGACAAAATTACCTCTTCAAGAGCATACAGCCGGAAGAGTAACCACCACCAAATACGGCGATGACAATTAATTCATCTTTGCGATAGCGGTTCCAATGTTCAGAAAGGCCAATAGCACATCCCGCACAACCGGTGTTGCCGAGGTATTCAATATTGGTGAGTACCTTATTGCCTTTGATGCCAAGGTCTTTACCCACTTTATTGATAATTCGCATATTTGCCTGATGAGGAATCAGGTATGAAAGATCTTCGACTTTATAATTGTTGCGCTCAAGTATTTCAGCAGTTTGACCAGCCATATATAATGAGGCGTTCACAAAGACGTCTTTACCGTCGGGCATTTGAATCTTTTCGGAGTTGATGCGGCAATATACAGCTGACGGGCCTTTGCTGACATGTGCAAGGGCGCGGGCAATAATATCAACCACTTCAACATCTTCTTCTGACTGACGTTCTTTGGTGATAACCATTGCTGCAGCGCCATCGCCCCAGAGAAATCCAGTCATCAGATTATTATCGTCGTTAAAGGCCGTGTTATGTTCTGATACAACCACCAAGGCTTTATGCGCTTTGCCTGCTGCGAAATAAGACTCAACAATTTCCACTGCGGTTACATAGGAACTACAAGCAGAGGAAACAAAAAAAGCTTTGGAGTTCTGAATATTGAATTTTCGCTGAATTTCATGTGCGGGTGTAGCCACAGTATCCCATGGAGTATAGGTGGCGGCAACAATAAGATCAATGTCGGTGATAGGAAAGCTCATCGACTTCATCATGCGTTGCACAGCTTCAACAGCCATGGTATTGGTATTCTCGGTCGGACTGGCTTTTCTGCGTTCCTTGATCCCCGATTTCTTAAACATATCCTCTTCGGTGAGACCGTTGATTTTGCTGTAATATTCATTGTTAACCTTTTCTTCCGGGAAATAATGACCGATAGAGTGAATGAACATTCCGGTAGAACGAGGTTTTCCTGCTTCAGCAGATTCAGGTTTTAATGAAGCGAGCAAGGTATCCGTAACGATTTTTTTACGTTCGGTAAAAAAGTTCACCAACTCCTTTTCATTCATAATGCGACGTTCCTTCATTGATTCCTGAATGGCGAAGGGGAAATTCATGAGAGCCTGCAGGTTAATGAAGAAGTGATTGGGGTCGATGGGACGAATATGACCCAGAGCTGCCTCTTCTTTTAGCTGATGAGCGAATATTTCGGTGTAATCAAGTGATTGAAACGCTTTAAGGCGGTTGATTTTTTTAGGGTCGCTATTTAAAACATTAATCACAAAATATGGCAGCTGGGGATTCTTAATCAGCATATTAAAATACGCATCAATATAACGCTTGATTTTTTCCTCCAGCGGGTAATTGCCATTAAGAATATCCTGAAGAGCAGGAACGGTTTCGTTGAGTATGTGATCAAAGATCATTTCAAACAGGCTCTCTTTACTCCTGAAATGATAGTTTAAGGCGGCTGTGTTAATTCCAGCTTTCTTAGCAATATCGCGAACACTAGTTCCAGCCACACCTTTTTTCATGAAGAGGCCTTTTGCCACTTCCATGATACGTTCCTTGGTATTTTTCACTACCATATTAATTAAGTTTGTGACAAAAATACACTTTTCCGGAAATTCAAACAGATGTTTGAGGGTAAAAGTTTCAAACAATTGTTTTAGTAATTGTTCAAATCAAAAAACGAGGCGAGGAAAGGGCTGGCGACGAATTATACCCGAAGACTATGTAACTATGTTCGGAAAATAAGTTCGGAGGTCTTATGCTTGTCGCGATAAACTCCCTGACAGACAAGCAATTCCCCCTTACAAACCACATACTCTGCTGAGCCGCAAGATTCTGAACCTTCGAAGGTAGAGTGATCGCAGCGCTCAGCAAGCTCCGAGCCATGTACAAGGGTTTTCTTTGCAGGATTCCAAACAACAATATCAGCATCAGCGCCTATAGCGAGCGAAGCCTTACGTGGCCACAGACCAAAGATTCTGGCAGGAGCTTCACTCATAATGTCAACAAATCGCTCTACTGGTATGAGTCCGCTAGCAACTAATTTTGAATACATCATCCCGAGACGGCTTTGAATGCCACAACCGCCATTGGGCACTTTAGTAAAATCATTAATGCCGATGTCCTTTTGTCCCTTAATGTTGAATGGGCAATGATCGGTTGAGATAACATCCAGCGTTTTGTCAATTACACCTTGAGCGATTGCATCTCTATGCTCGGCCGAACGCAGGGGTGGGCTAAGAATATAGGCTAGTGATTCGGGAAGTGGCTGCTTGTAAAGCGCTTCATCGAGAAGAAGGTATTGCGGGCAGCTTTCAGCATATATTCTAATATTCTTTGCTTTTGCACGTCGAATTGCATCAAGTGATTCTTTGGTACTCATATGCACCAGATAAACTGTACAATTGGTTTTTGCCGCTAACCTGATAACCTCATCCACTGCCTTGCTTTCGGTAGCGGGCGGACGTGAAAGAGCGTGATATACAGGGCTAGTTTCCCCATTCGCTAAAAACTGCTGTTGTAAGCGTTTGATTTCAGGACCATCTTCGCAATGCACACAAAGTATGGCATTAAGTGCATAAGCATAGGACATGATTTGTTCCAGTTGCCGATAATCGATTCCAATCGTATCGCGGTATGCAAGATATGCCTTGAATGAGGTGATGCCTTCGACTTCGACACAGTGCCGCATTTCATCGAATGTCGAGCCACTGACCGAGGAAATTCCCATATGAAAGGAATAATCGATGAGTGAATGGGCTGCATCAAGTTTTCGTAGTTGTAATGCATCAATGAGTGACTGGTCTCGGGCAGGAGTAACAAAATCGATAATGCTTGTGGTTCCTCCCAATAGAGCAGCTTTTGTACCTGTGTAGAAATCATCGGAGGAGGGTCCGGCAGGCGTGGGTAATGCCAAATGAACATGAGGATCAATTGCTCCCGGAAATATATAATTTCCGCTAGCATTTATCTCTGTGACGTTTCCCTGAGGCTGTCCAATATGACTTCCAATTTTTTCTATCAGTCCATCAGTACAGAGCACATCACCCTTGTAAGATTTTCCCCCACCGACAATAATTCCATTACGTATCCAAATCTTTTCCATTGTAAGCTGATTTTGTGACTTCGATAAAACCGTCACGAAATCAAAGTTACAGATTAATAATGAATCCAGACAATGTAAGTAAAAATTGCTGCAAGGCCACCGCAGCATTGCAGCAATTTTCGATGGAATGCTGTTGGCATTTCAGACCAGCTTGACAGAGTCCGTTATTAAACTCAGTTGTCTTTACAAAGCGCGCTCATCTATGGTTAGCCAAGGCTATTGAATTGACGACAAGCAATAGTTTACTGAGATAATCAACTGACCTTCATAACAAGCATGCGACAGCAGACGGACTTTATGGTCAGACACTCCTGGTCAGGCACTCTTGGTCAGATTCCTGTCGATTAAGCAGCAGCAATGCTGATATCAGAAGCAATGATTTCGGTTAGGTATCGTTTCTGACCATCTGACGCGGTATAGGTACGACTATTGAGTCGTCCCAGCACGTCGATTTGTGAACCTTTGATTAGTTTTCCCTGCAGGTTTGAATGCAGTGCTTTCCACATCACGACATTATTCCAGATGGTGTTGGTCACCCACTCTCCTGTCTTACTTCGGTACATCGACACGCTACCCAGTCTCAGGCTGACCATGGTTTTTCCACTTTTAAGATTTCTAACTACAGCGTCTGTTGCAAGATAACCGCTGATTTCGACTTTGTTTGTTGAGTTTTTCATTGTTGTTGGTATTTAGGTTAAACTTAATTTCCATATCGAAAAAAACATATTGTCGATTAAATACTATGTTTTTTGTAATCCTGAGCAAAATTACAAGGCACTTTCAACGAGATTCGGCAAATAATTGCGTATATTCGCATAGTATTCGTTTATAACCGATTACAATCGCTTAAACAAACGTAATACACTGAAAAACAAACAAAAAACAATTTTATGAAAAACCCTGAAATCATCAGGGAGTGTCCTGAATGTGGTGAAAAAATCATGGGACGCTCCGACAAAAAGTTTTGCTGCGATGCCTGTCGCAGCGCCTTTAATAATCGTCGCCAAAGCACAACCACTCAGCAAATTCGAGCGATTAACCGCTACCTTCAAAGAAACCGAAATATTTTGATGTCGCTGAATCCCAATAATACCAAGCAAATTGTGAGAAAAGACCAATTATTATCCATGGGTTTTAACTTCACCTATTATACTCATATATATAATAGCCAGAATGGTCATAAATATTATTTTTGCTATGATTATGCTTACCTTCCGCTGACCGAAAAGGATAAATATCTCATCGTACATCAACACAAACCATAAAAAATTATGAAGCGTTTAATATTTTCGTTTATCGTTTTGCTTGCACTGCAACTGTCGACCGCGATTGCTCAGGATTATAAAATAGTTGGCATCAAGGCCTATATGGTTTATAATAAAGAAAATTCCATACGGGATAACGATAAGCCTTACGCAGGAACGCTTTCTGAGAACATTATTGATAATCCTGACGTCAGTTTATGGAATGTGATTATTGGCTCAGGAACGGCAAAAGCGGCGTCGGACCAGACACTTGTCATGGTTGAAGTTGGACTTGACTCAGCTGTGATTCCCTCCTATCGTGTAGTTCTTAAGATTGAAGTGCTCTACGACGGTCAAAACATTTTTTCTCAGGATCAGGAATTACTGTTTTTCGAAAATCAGAATTATCACCACGCCCTTCTGCTTAATGACACAGGTTGCGAAACACTGACTATTAAAGCACGATTAGTAGACGCCCGATCCAATAAGACGTTAACAAGTTTGGAGAAGACAATAAATTACAAATGTGGAGAATAAATTAATATGCTAATGTGGGAATGTGATAATGTGATAATGGAGGAGGCGGTGCAGAGCATGGAGATTGTTGGATTGATGGAATTTTTTAATGGAAGAGGGTCTCTGCAATCCGCAGGGATTCTGCTTTTGAACTAATGGACTAATCCCCTCGACGAGCTCGGGGACCGCCCTTCGACAAACTCAGGGACCGAGGAACTATTTTATAAAAGAGTGGTCTCGGCTACGCTCGACAACCCGTTCCAATGGCGCGCCGCTGAAGGGTTTTAACTAGTTTCTAATTAACTCAAAAAACCCAATAACCCAAAAACCATTTAACCCAATAACTCTACAACCATAATCAAGGGGATTCCGGATTAAATCCGGAATGACGCCTTGATTGAAAGAGGAGGTTAACTAGTAAATTAGTGATTAGTTAATTTGTTAGACAGGAGGTGTATATAATTTAGAGAAGCCTTCAATGATAAGAGGAAGTATAGTGTATCATTTTCACGCCTTGCAATACTTGCAGCGCCGTAATAACTAATTTACTATTAACCCCAATAACCCTTTAACCCAATAACCCCAATAACCACAGGATTCCGGATTAAATCCATAATGACTAATCTAATGTGCTAATTTGATATTATTTTGTACATTTGATGTATCAACCAAATACCTCTCCGATGAAAAAATTTTACCTGAGCATCGTAATGATGCTGTGGGGGTTTTCTTTGTTCGCAGCCCCCGTATCTATTGATCAAGCGCGGGATATTGCCATAAAAACTTATGCGCATTATGCTTCCAAGGCCGGCACACACAACATTGAAAACATTATCACTCAATCAAGAAACAACAGTCCCACCCTTTACATTTTCATTTTTTCGGAAGGTGGTTTTGTAATTGTTGCTGCCGACGATGTATGCACGCCTATCCTCGGTTATTCTACCGATTCACCACTGGATCCACAGAACCTTCCTGACAATATGCAGGCATGGCTCAATGATTATAATGATGAAATTGCCAGATTAGTTTCGACGAATGCCGACAATAAACAAACTCGAACCGAGTGGAACAAGATTGCCAATAACGAATTTGCACAAGCAAAGCTCGCTGTTAGTCCTTTGCTTTCAACCAGCTGGGATCAGGGTTGCTATTATAATGGACTGTGTCCCACCGACGCCGGTGCTGGATTCGATTGCTGTGGTCGCGTATATACAGGATGCGTTGCAACAGCTATGTCACAAATCATGAAATACTGGGCATACCCAACTACCGGAACCGGAACCCATACCTATACTGACCCTACCTACGGTTCGCAAACAGCTAATTTTGGAGCAACAACCTATAATTGGATATCAATGCCAAATAATGTCAGTTCAGCAAATACTGCAGTAGCCACCCTTATGTATCACGCCGGGGTTAGCGTAAACATGACCTATGGAGTATCAGGTTCAGGAGCATATAGCTGGGATGTACCGAATGCTCTCATCAATTATTTTGCTTACAGAAATACAGCTGAGATTAAGTTCAAATCTGATTTTTCAAATACCAATTGGATTAATATGCTGAAGGCTGAACTCGATGCATCCCGTGTTGTTTATTATTCGGGAGATGATGGATCGGCAGGTCACGCCTTCGTTTGCGACGGCTATAATGCCTCCAGCCAATTCCATTTCAACTGGGGCTGGTCAGGTTCTGCCAACGGTTATTTTACCATTGGCTCACTGAACCCTTCAGGATATAATTTCAATCTGGATAATATGGCCGTTGTGCGCATCCATCCACCTTCAGCAAGCCTACCCATAGCTGATTTCAATGCAAGCACCACTACACCGGCTGTTGCCAGCACAGTGACCTTTACTGATTATTCCAGTAATAGTCCCACCTCGTGGACATGGACCTTTGATGGAGGAAGTCCGGGAACCTATTCAGGCCAAACACCACCAGCCATCACCTATTCAACCGCAGGTTCATATCAGGTAACCCTTACTGTTACTAATGCTACTGGCTCCGACACTAAAGTAAAAACCGCATATATTAATGTCGGTTCCACCCCTTCCGCATGGATCAAGCAAAACACCGGATTTTCAACAGCTTCAAGAGGTATTGATCAAATACGCATTGTAAGCCCTTACGTTGTATGGGCCAAGGCTTATGATGGTGTTACTCCTACCAACTACATTCGTGAGTTCACACGCACTACCAATGGCGGTAGTACATGGGTTCCGGGAACGATAACATTTACCAATTCTACCAATTATGGGGTTGCTAACATTTATCCTCTTAGTGATACTGTTGCTTACGCTGCGATGTTTCCACTTTCAGGCACCGGCGGAAAAATTGTAAAAACTTCGAATGGTGGAACCACCTGGGTGGAACAAAGCACAGCGACCTTCACCGGCAGTTGGGCTAACTTCGTGCATTTCTTTAATTCCAGTGAAGGTGTGGCAATGGGAGATCCTACAACAACAGGTGGAGATTTCGTAATTTACACTACTACCAATGGTGGCACAACATGGACTCAAATTTCTGCAGCAAACATCCCAAATTGTAGTGGATCTGAGGCAGGCATTGTGGACTTCTATGACGTAGTTGGTAATACCATTTGGTTCGGAACATCCATTGGTCGAATTTACAAATCAACCGACAAGGGGCTTAACTGGACCGTTGTTCAAACGAATGTGGGCGCTAATCAGGCTTATCCTGTATTTAAAGATGCAAACACCGGCTTAATGGTATTGGCAGCTGCGCCCTACACAATAAAAAAAACTACTGATGGCGGTGCGACTTGGAATACATTAACGCCCACTGGCTTCTTTGTAAAATATCCACAAATCGACTTTGTACCGGGAACATCAGCCATGTGGGTGGATGTCAGCTCAGGTCCGGGAATCGGATCTTCTTACAGTCTTAATGATTGTGCAAGCTTTATAAATATTGATACGGGCTCTGTTCAATATACCACAGTGCGTTTCTATGATATCAACACCGGATGGGCCGGAGGTTTCAATACCAGCGCGTCAGACGGTGGAATATACAAATGGAATTATTCTGTCATTGTGGGACAGGAAGAGCCGTTGAAAACTTCTACCGAAATCAACGTATATCCCAATCCTACCAATGGATTAATCAATATTGATTTTGGTTCAGTTTCAAACTCAAATGCAGAAGTAAGTGTGTACAACATTATCGGAGCACAAGTCCTTTCTCTGCAAACTGAGGTACAGCAAGGCAAAGCAGCTCAGATTGACCTGAGTTCATGCAACACAGGAATTTATTTTGTCAGTGTGACTTGCAACGGACAACGAATCGTAAAAAGAATTTCGGTAGTAAAATAAAATCAGTCAATAGTAAAAACCTGTTGTGACAAATGTTGCAGCAGGTTTTTTTATGCCTGCATTTTCTGCCACAGCTTTTCGGCCAGGGGTCGAGTTTGTCGAAGAATTTCACCTTCATCAACTTTCTGCAACACCCTATCTTTCACAATTAGCTCGGATGAAGCAATGACATGTTTAACATGAGAAGATTCGATCCCAAAAAGAAAATGCCCTAAAAAATTTTCATTTGTGATAGGTGTTGGTGTAGGATAATCAAGCACTACCAGATTACTGGCATCATCCCCTTTAAATTTATTTGAAGCAATATATTGATGCACATTTCTAAAACGGCGATAGATACCAGAAAAATCCAACCCGTCAGTTTTCAGTGCACCGAAATATGCAGCTTTTGCAGCACGCAGCATATCGCTGTGCATTCCATCAGTCCCAAGCATCAGGCGTTCGCCCAATTCCATTGAACTAAACACACCTACACCATTATTTTGATTGCTCTCAGTATTATGAACAACCCAGGCTGGTGATTGCCTTACAAGCTTGCGCTCATGATCGCTTAAATGCAGACAGTGCGCAAGAATAGTTTTAGAAAAATCCAAAACGCCCATCTCCGAAAAGCGCTCTACTACTCGCTTTCCATAATTCCTAACACTATATTCTTCATCACTGATATCTTCCGCAGTGTGCACATGAATGCCAGCATCATACTTACGAGCAAGTGCTACCGCTTTATTCAAGGTTTCGTCGCCCACAGTAAATCCAGCATGTAAACCAACCAAACCCTGACGACGCTTAAGATAACTTTCGGTTTCAGCAAGTCCCTGTTCTGCGATTGCCATCCCATCGCGATCCGAAATTTCGTAACATAACAAATGAGAGACACCAACACGATCGAAGGATTTTGCAATAATCTCAAGAGAACCCTCTATGGCAAAAGGCGATGCATGATGATCGATAACGAAGGTAACACCATTGCGTGCACAGTTCATGGCTGTAACCAAAGCACTGGCTTCAATCATATCCTTATCCAAACACTTATCTAAAGTCCACCAGATGTATTGCAATATTTCAAGAAAATTTTCCGGTGATTTTTTTGGAGCGCTCATTCCGCGCGAAAGTGCGGAATACACGTGATGATGCCCGCAAGCAAAGGCATGTGTGACTAATAATCCATTACAATCAAGCACATGATCTGGAATCAATGAATCAGGCACCGTATTGAACTGAAGTTCCTTTCCGTGTTCAACAATAATATTTGTTGTGCTCAACTGTAGAGTGACAGGATCTATATATGTTGCGTTTTTTAGTAATATCATAACGATATATTTTTTACAAGGCTTTTGCGATGTTAGTTTCGGTTTGCTGAGCACGCTGTATTTCTTCCCATGAGCCCATATCATGACGTTTTACAATATCACGATACTCGTCGATGTGCGATTTCATATGATGAATATGATTATGATAACTCATCAGCGAAAGCATATAAGACGCGGCTTTATCGATAGCGACCTTTTTCTGTAGCACGAATTTCAGCAGCATAAAGAAAAGTCGGCGCTTATGCCTGTTTACACTGAAGGCAAAATGTCCAAGTATGATAAAAGATGACCGTGCCTGAAAAGGAATATCCTTAACCATATCAAAATATGGCGCAGTGAAATGCCCATCAGCAAAGAGTACGCGGGCTTTTTTTACGATGACCTTCCAAGAATAGATGCGTTCGATTGCTTTGAAATAGGCATCAAACAATTCCGTTTGCGACATTCGTTGGTAATGCATGCAAGGGAATAGTCCACTACGATAATCGGGAGAGATGCCATACCAGCGGCCTTCGCGATTGAGGCGATCGTACAATGCTGAACCGGGAGGTGCACCAAGAATATTGAGGTTGATGTATGAGAGTCCGGTATGACTTGTAAACTCAATTATTTTTTCAAACTCATCCGTTGTATCATGGTCAAAGCCTACTGCGAAGGAAGCTGTGATATGAATTCCATGTGCATGAATTTTTCGTACGGCCTCTTCATATATTACAGCTGATTTGTTATGTTTTTTCTTGGTTTCTGAAAGTGATTCAGGGTTGAGCGATTCAAAGCCAATGAGAATATTGAAGCAACCGGCATCAGCCATAGCTGTAAGCAAAGCCTCATCCTGCGCGATATCTATGCTTGCCATGCAAGACCATGCAATATGCAAGGGTTTGATGGCTTGCATCAGTGCATGAGCATAGCTGCGATTTACGGTCAGATTATCATCAATAAAAAAGACCTTGCGCACAGGCAGTGCTTTAAGCTCGGCCACTACATTATCGAGATCGCGGTAACGCATCTTATGTCCGAAAAGATTATGCACTAAGCAGAACTCGCAATTGAAGGGGCATCCGCGCGACACCTGCACTCCTACCTGAAAGAAATGATCTTTTTGCAACAGATCCCAACGAGGCACAGGACTCTGCTTAAACTCGGAATAGGTCTCGGCTTTATAGACTTTCTGTAAATTATTTTGCTCAAAATCTTCGAGGCATTTCTTCCATAAATTTTCGGCTTCACCTACTACCACGGCATCTGCGTGCTCAAGGGCTTCATCCACCATATAGGATGCGTAAGCCCCTCCCAACACTACTTTAACGCCCAATGCACGGTAGTGATCAGCAATTTCATATACCCGGAGGATTGTTGCTGCTAAGGTTGTAATCCCAACAATATCGGGCATTTCCTGTGGCAGGCTTTCTACCTCTTCATCAACAATTCTAACTGAATAATTCGGAGGCGTAAGTGCCGCCACTGTAGGCACAGCAAGAGGCACCATGAAACGCTTTTTGTGCAATATCTTGCTGAGTTCCGTCTGTGCGTAGTAATTCACATAACGTTGACGCGGATTTATTAAGAATAAGCGATATGTAGTAGTTGTTGTAGTATCAGACATAATTCATCCTCACAAAGAATTCCTTCACCACAAAAGTACGTTTAAAATCTTTTTGAATGAGCGCTGTGTGCAAGCTGACTTTGCCACTAGTTGCAGTGCCAACAAGTCCTATTCTGCCCAATATTCGTTACCAAATTCGTTTTCGTAATCGAATTCGTCGTCATAAGCCCCACTGATGTAGAACATGCTGATTCCATTTTTGGTGAAAGTCCCAATGGGCAATTCGTTCATAAGCTTCACGTACATCCCGGGAAGGTCAAGAGCTGCGTTGATTTTAATCACAAAGGCCTGGAACTTTTCTGCTTCCGGAACTCCTTTTTGCGCGGTGGGAGTCCAGTATGTTTTGAAAGTATAGGACTCAGGTTTTGCAATCTCAATAAGGTATTCTGTTCCATCGAGCCCAACACTCCAATTATTAATCTTATTGTCCGATGGTAGCGTAAGTATTGAGTATTCGATTAATAATTTGTAGACATTGTGTGCTTGTGCAGAGTCAAGTCGGATTTGCTTTTTAAACAACCTCATTGGTTTTTCAGGATGGTTCTTGCAGGTATGGGTAACTTTTTTATGTGCATAGTTGGTAACCCGACCAGAAAAGGTTTTGTTGTCGCTGCTCCAGATATCCACAGCTTGGCCATCCTGCCAATATCTGAAATGAAAAGCATCAGTTGAGTATAAGAGTTTCTCAATTCTGAGTGGAGCGCACCATGCAGCCCGCCATTTGTACCAGAGACTGGTATCGCTGTTATTATTCATGGGGATTTCAACCACTTTCGATATTTGCGCAAAGGTGCCACAGCTAACAATCAGAAAAGCAACTAATAGAACTATCCGTTTCATAAGGTGAATATAAATATCAAACAATGTAAATCATGCTACGAAAGAGTAAAGGTAGTACTATTTATTAAGAGTAATGTTAAACCATTCCTGCATTTTCAATGTATGCGGCCATTGCACATTCCCTGCAAATGTGAGAATGTGATAATGTGCTATAGGGCGGTGCATCACTTGGTGATTGGTGAGTTTATGGAATTTTTTAATGGGTGAAGGCCTAGGCAATCCGCAGGGTTTCAACTTTAGAACTAATGAACTCCAAAACCCCAATAACCTTTTAACCCTTTAATGATGGGATTCCGGATTAAAACCGGAATGACTAACCTAATGTGCAATTAGTACGGTTCATGCTTTGGACATTTGGGGATGTTTGAATTTTGTAATGTGAGAGGGTCGCTGCAGTCCGTGTTGTTTCTACTTATGAAGTATTGGATTAATTTACTAACCACCCTTCGACAGGCTCAGGGACCGCCCCTCGACATACTTCGGCTCAGCTCAGTACTAGCCGCTCGGGAACCGCCCCTCGACTTCGCTCGGGGACCGAGGTACTATTTTATAAAAGAGTGGTCTCGGCTACGCTCGACCACCCGTTCACAAAGGTGCACTGCAGAAGTGTTTTAACTAGTTTCTAATGAACTCCAAAACCCCAATAACCCAAAAACCCATAAACCAAAACTACAGATCCCACATCAAGTCTGCGAAAACTCCCACTGGAGCATTAAAAACTTCCCAAAAGGCGAATCATTCTGACACATGATAATTACGCATTCTTTCACTATATTTGTGCAAACGAAATATCATTATGAAGTTAATCAGGACTATATTTATCCTTCTATCTGTTTTATTGATTATCCCACTATATTCTGCAGCTCAGCAGCTCAAACCGGGTTTCGACAAAGCGGAATGTATCGATATGTTTAAGGTGAATTCTCATTTTGCAGGTCGCTCCTATTACGAAAAAATCGGAGCACCTCAGGATTACCGGTTCATTTATCGCTCTCCAGAATTAGGTTTGAAATATTGCTGGGCCTTATGGATCAGGAAGGACAAAGTGGCTGTAATTGCGGTGCGCGGGACGACAGGATCGAACGACAGTTGGCTCGCTAATCTTTACGCAGCAATGGTTCCAGCCAAAGGCGAATTGCGTATCAGCGAAAGTGAAACCTTCAAATACGAATTGGCAAAAGATCCAAAAGCCGCAGTGCACGTGGGTTGGCTGTTGGGTGTTTCATTCTTATCGAAAGATATCTTACCAAAAATTGATTCACTGTATTTGAGCGGAATCAAGGATTTTATAATTACTGGACACAGTCAGGGCGGCGGAATTTCCTACTTGCTGACGAGCTATCTGTATAACCTACGCGAAAGCTCACGCCTCCCTGCAGACATCACATTTAAAACATATTGCACTGCCGCACCAAAACCCGGAAACCTTTATTATGCCTATGAATACGAAGCCATGACACAGGGTGGTTGGGCTTACAACATTGTGAACTCCGCCGATTGGGTACCTGAAGCGCCTTTATCTTTACAGACGCTGAATGATTTCAACACGGTTAACCCTCTGAAAGATGCGAAAACACTAATAAAAAAGCAAAAGTTCCCCGTTGACCTGGTCCTGAAACATTACTACAACAAATTGTCGAAACCTTCTTTTAAGGCGCTCGAGAATTATCAGAAATTCATGGGACAGAAAGCAGCAAAATATGTGAAGAGCAGCATCAAAGGTTTTATTGCACCGGAGTATTATGCCAGCAATAATTATGTCAGAACAGGCAATACAATTGTACTTCTCGCCGACTCAGCCTATCATAAAAAATTTCCCGACAATCCTGAGAATTCTTTCTGTCACCACTACTTTGAGCCATATATTTATTTATTGGAGCAACTAAAACTTCCCCAATAAACAACCAATCACAATAACATCATAACACATTATCACATTATCACATTATCACATTAATCTTATGTTGGTTATCGACGGACACGCGCACGCAGCAGGAGTATTTTTCAAAAAAGAAACGCTGATTCCCGAGCTCGACAGGCTTGGAGTTGACAAAATCGTATTGGCGCCAATGGGTGTCGATGGAGAAAAGGACTATTCGATTCCGAATATGGCGAAGCATTTCCCGGAAAGCGATATGATGACCTGGATAAACCGCTTAATTCAATTCTTTTCGACCTTTACTGAAATGGTGTATGATAAGCCCAATGAATACCTGTACATGCTTAAGCAGGAATGTCCTGATCGCATCATCCAATTCTATTGGGCCAATCCAAAGGATCCGAATATAATGCAGGAGTTGGAAACCCGACTTCCTTTATGGAATTATAGTGGGGTGAAGTTGCATCAGATATTTTCGAGTTTCGATACGAATCAGGAAAGCATGCATCAGATTGCTGAATTCTGTGCTGCTCATGATATGCCATTGTTTATACATTTGTTCAAACGCAACAATATCATGGAGTTTATAGATCTGCTTCAACAGCATCCCAACACAAAATTTATCGTGGGCCATTTAATTGGGTTTGAGATCATGCTGGAAAAGGTATTTCATCTCAACAACTACTGGTTTGATATTTCGCCGTACTTTTTAGTATCGGATAAACGTGTACGAAAAGCACTGGAAAAATACGGGGCGGGCCGACTATGTCTGGGTTCTGATATACCTTTTGGTAAAAATGGATTAGAAAAAAACATGGCCAGAGTGAGAGAATTGCCCATACCTCAAAATGATATTGACCTCATCCTAGGCGGGAATATGCAGGGATTGCTGAAGTTATAGATTTATTGGATGGCCTGAATGACCTCCGCTACTTTATCGATAAACACGTGATATGTTGAAGGTACATTTTCCTTCTTCTTGTCCAGCAACCAAAATTTCCTAACACTATTGCGTTTATATTCGATATAGAGTCCGCCCCAATCGCCTGCGTCAGGCTGACCAATCACATGATTTTCCTCATCCAAAAGTGACATTGGAAAATAATTTATGATATCCTTTGTTAAGGCAAACTTCTCATCAGAGAGTTTCTGAAAGTTAGCATTATAAAAATCATTGGCATCAGGATAATGATCTCGGGTATCTTCATAGAGATGATCATTATTAATTTTAAAAATTTCAATACAATCTTCCCCTAAGCACTCCCCATAGAAATGACCAAAAATTATGTAATCTATAGAAGATAAATAACCATCGTTTTTTTTGCACGATACACAAAGGAAAAAAAATGCAGCCAGGCTAAAGAGTAAATACTTCATTCAATAACAAATTAATTGTGTGGTTAGCAAACGTCATATTTTCTTTCAGATTGTTAAAGAATTTAGAAAATAAAATAACAAAAAAGGCTGCCTGTTTGGGGCAGCCTTTTTTCACAACAGCTGTTGCTTATTATTCGTAAAGGTTCCAGGTGTATTCGTTTTCGCAATCGAAATACTGGGGACCCCATGTCATTGTACCACCAATGGACTTGCCATAAGCTTTGGTGTTGCCCGGATATGCATAGGTGTATGCACTTGAGTAAGAACCGATTGTTCCCATCCAGTCGCCATCAATATAAATATCAATTGAATAGCCGGTGTAGTTGTAAACATAGATGTAGCAAAGCTCACCACGTGTTTTTTCTACTTTGTTAGCTTTGGTATCATCAGTAGGTTTCGCAGTTTTAATGTTTTCGTCAGCACCACGGGTCTTTTCATAAACTACCGCTTTGGTATCAACCTTAACTTTAGGTTTGGTCTGAGCCTGAACGGCTGAAGGGATGAACATGGAGCCCATGAAGGCTACCAGCACAACAAGAATTAACTTTTTCATTTTTTTGGATTTTAGTAAGTGATTATTTTTTCGATTTTTAGTTTCATACTTTGAGTTTTGCAAAAGTAACCGATTTTTTTTAAGTTAATACAAAGTTAAGGATTTTTATTATTTCATCCTTTTGGATTAATCCAGTGGTTTTGAAGCATCTAATCGCATAATTGCATATATTTGTATCTGAGGCATTTGGGAAATTTTCCTTGTCTGAACGGCTTTATTGAGTAATTTTTTGATTTTTTCAAAAGCTTCACATTCATTTTTCACAACCTTGTGGGCAAGAGTGGTGGCAAGCAACTGGAGGTACTCCGGTTATAAACTTTGTAATTTCAATATTTTCTGTATTTTTGGCGCTGCATAAAATTTTTGTAATGGCGACCAAAAAAAAAGCTGGTTCTGGAAAGGCAAAAAAGCATAAGATTAAATTCCGCAAGGTTGCTTTAAAGATATCCTCCATACAAATGAAGAAGATCGACCGTTTCTGTGATCTTCATAAAAGCACGCCCAACCGTGTCATTAAAAATGCCATTAACGAATACCTGGATGCGCATGCTGCAGATATTCCGGAGGAAGAACCAGTTGTAAAGAATCAGTTAAAGTTATTTGACCCGGAAGAATTCAGTAAGGCCGGACAGATGGATATTTTTGCAGCAGAAGAAGGTGAAGAAACCGGTTCTTAAGCTGTTCATGATTTATTCGTGAGCCTTGGTTTTTAGGAGCCGAAGGCCTATTAAAAGCCTTAGTCGAACAATCCCGCCATCAGCGAAGGGTATAATACCCTGACCTTCTAGGGTGAAATATTGAAGCCAGGGGGTCGTACCCGTGATTCGGGATCAAGCAGAAAAGTTGAGGATTTGGAATACTATTCATGGGAAACAACCGGTATTAAAACCTTTCTTCAACTACGAATACCACGAATGAACGCGAATGAGTTCCTAATGCAGCTATTGTTTGTAACATTGGCCATCAATATTAATTAAACGCATCAACCATTTGATTATCCGTGTTTTACTAGTTTATCAGACCAATACCATTCGTACTTAAGGGTTCTTTACAGTATTGAAATTATGCAATGCTAATGTTCAAAGCGTGTGCGCGGGCCTGTCAAAGCAAGCGTGCGTGGGCGGGCTGTGAATCGCCAACGGCACGAAAATCCGCAAGGGGCCAGACAGCGGCATTATCGCTGTCGGCTCTGTCGAAAACGACAAAAAGAAAATTCAATGAGCGAAATGAAGTTTATTATCACATTCAAGAACTGCCGTTAATTGGCGTTTTCGGCACTACCTTGCGTGATTTGAGGCCATTGGCGAGAGCGGGGGGATAGCATTTTGCTTTGACTAGAATTTTGGCTCCACCTTTTGTTCATGCAAAAGGTGGAATTTAAAGAATATAAACCACACATTAAGTTGTGCTCTTATGAATTGTGACAATTCAGTATTGGTTTTTTTTAATTGTGCTACAAAAAAACACCAATAACTATTTGTTGCTCCTCACTAATCCGGCTTGATCCGTGATTCGCCCATCGCAAGGCGGTTCGTTTTACTCTCAGAAAACATTACTTATTTTCCCACACCTCCAACAAATTCTTCTGAAGATTGAGTTTTGCCCGGTGTATTAAGGATTCGACGGCCGAGAGTGAGGTCTGCATGACGGATGCAATTTCCTTATAGGGCATGTCCTCAAGTTTGTCGAGAATAAAGGCTATGCGCTGTTTTTCGGGAAGAGCATCTATGGCTTGTTGTAGTTGTTGTTTAAGCTCAGTATTTTCAAGACTTGCCGATGGGTTGAGTGCTGAATCGGCAGGATCGGCCAGTATGTTCGTTGATTTTTCAGTCCCCGGCTTTCTGAAAAGAAAAGAAAAAGGCGTCTGCTTTTTTCTGCGCAAATGATTCAATGCTTTATTGACGGCAATTCGGTATATCCATGTATTGATGCTGCTATCGCCTCGAAATTTCGAAAAGGACTGATAAAACTCCACGAATACATCCTGCGTAAGATCGAGTGCGTCGTCTGTATCATGAACAAATCCGTATATGGTGTTGTAGACCCTATCCTGATATGCATCCACTAAACTGCGAAATGCAGAAGGATCTCCGTTGCGTAGATGTTGGATAAGGAGGCTTTCGTCCATAGAGTGGCAAAAGTAGTAAAAAAAATAGCGGGCTGAAAAATGGCGGTGCGAAGCAAGAGTGCTAATGTGAGAATGTGCTTTGGGGGCGGTGCAAGAGTTGGAGATGGTAGGTTGATGGAATTTTTTAATGGGTCAGGATCACTGCAAACTCTGAGGGTTTCTGTTTTTGAACTAATGAACTAATCCCCTCGACGAGCTCGGGGACCGCCCTTCGACATACTTCGACTTCGCTCAGCACTAGCTGCTCAGGGACCGGTATTGCGACACTCATACTTGGTGGTTTCGACAAGTTCAACCACACCAAAACCGCACTGTCGTTGGTTATGGCGCAGGACACTGAGCCTGTCGAAGTGTCCTTTTTCCTAATAATGCGACCGGTCCCCGAGCTTGTCGAGGGGTGATGATGTTATCAAATGAATTGTGGCTGCAATGAAGAAGAAAATACAAATTCTTGTACGGCCCTACTGCAAGCTCGGGGACCGCCCTTCGACATACTTCGACTTCGCTCAGCACTAGCTGCTCAGGGACCGGTACTCCGCGCATTGTTACTTGGTGGTTTCGACAAGCTCAAACACCCCAATAACCCTTTAACCCAATAACCTCATAACTCCAACAACTCCCTCACCTCGTAAAACTTTTGTTAACATGACAGTCATCTCACAAAATTTCGTAGTTTTGTGTTATTAGATGAAAAAGCTACTACCCAACGGCTTTCCTAAATACGTAATGACTAGAACGACAGGCTTTCGCCTTATAATAACAATATGCTTCTTCGCACTCCAGACACTGGCAATCGCACAGTGCTCAGTAGATGCCGGGGCTAATGTTTCCATCTGTCGTTTTCAATCAACCGGACTGAATGCCACTGCTTCAGGGGGCACTGCACCCTATGATTACGCATGGAACCCTGTGTTTGGACTAAGTTCGCCCATTGTCGCAAATCCAACAGCTACACCAAATACTACGCGTACCTACACTGTGACCATCACTGATTTCATGGGCTGTACAGCTTCTGATGTTGTCACCGTGACTGTAAACCCGCTACCCACAGCTAATGCAGGGAATAATGTCTCCACTTGTCCCGGACAAGCAGTGAATATTGGAGGGGCTCCCACCGCATCGGGAGGAAGTCCGGGCTATACCTATCTCTGGAATCCCGCAGCAGGACTGAGTTCTGCAACAGCATCCAATCCTGCGGCCACACCGGCAGCGAATACCTCATACACTGTAACAGTAACTGATTTATATGGTTGTACCGATTCTGACCGCACCACCGTTAGTCTATATCCAGCTCCTGTAGCTGCATTCAGCTTCAATCCTAACAATCAGTGTTCAGGCACACCCGTTTTGTTCACCAATAGTTCTACCGGGACAGGATTAACGTACAGCTGGGATTTCGGGGATCCCGCTTCCGGTGGTTCAAATACGAGCACACTGCAAAACCCCAGTCATACCTATACTGCCGTTGGCTGCGGAACACAGAATTATACGGTCACACTGGTGGTAACAAATAGCAATGGTTGCACATCTACTGTGCAGCAGACAGTATCTGTACTTCAGCGCCCTGATCCGGCATTGACCGATGTTGACCTGATTTCTCCATTCAGCAACTGCGATAATAATCCTTCTCCCTCAAGTCCGAATTTTTCTATTACACTCAATAACACCACGGCGAATTCTGCATGTATCACCAGCTATTCTATCGACTGGGGTGATGGTAATGTCAGCAATGGCCTGACCAATGCAAGCTTTCCCATCACACATAATTATACGACTTTAGGTGCATTTAATCTGATATTTACGGCTTTGGGATCTAATGGCTGTCAGGGCGTCGTGACTTATACCGTTGCCAATCAAAGTAACCCTGCCGTTGGTATCACTTCCCTTGGCGGGACCTCAGGTTGTGCGCCACAGACCTTCAGTTTTATTGTTTCCGGATACTTGAACAATTCGCCTGGAACCTATTACGTAATTGATTTTGGAGATGGAACCGGACCTGTGACCCTATCCCATGCATCACTATTACTGAACGATACCATTGCCCATACCTTCAATATTTCGAGTTGCGGGGCAGGACTCCCGGGGAATCAATTTACGGTGGTTGCCACAGCGTATAATGCTTGTGCTAACACTCCCGCATCGGTTAGTGCTATTAAAGTTTACAGCAATCCAATAGCATCCTTTACACATACACCTACCATTGGTTGTACTAATACAAACTTCTGTTTTACAAATACAACCATTCCCGGCTATGGCTTCAATTGCTCGACAACCACGACCTATCTATGGAACTTCGGAAATGGCATGACATCCACATTGGCCAATCCATGCATCACCTATGCTTTGCCGGGAACCTATGGCGTTACTTTAAGCACTACGAATTATTGCGGCACCACCACTTATACCGATTCTGTATGTATAAATGCACCGCCGGTTTCTGCATTTACATTAACGCCCAACACTGGCTGCGCTCCATTGGCTGTTTCGGCGACAAATCAGGCCAGCACCCTGAACACCTGCGGGACCAGCGTTTACACATGGTCGGTAGTTTATGTTTCTTCTGTGTGTCTTCCAACACCCGGTTCATGGAGTTTTACGGGAGGTACTAATGCGAATAGCATCAATCCTTCCTTCATTTTTAATAATCCCGGCACTTATACTATCCGCCTTTCCGTTCAAAACGCTTGTTCCACCGTATTATCTTCACAGAATGTCATCGTTAAAACGGTACCAACCATAACATTAAATCCTGTTTCAAACATCTGCGGAAGCGGTACAATTAATCCCAGTGCGAGTTTTAATCAGTGCTATGGGACAATCTCTGCTTACAACTGGGGATTTGTGGGCGGTCTTCCTGCAAGCTCGACATTACAATCACCGGGAGGTATCAGCTACTCCTTACCAGGAGCCTATACAGTAACTCTTTCTGCCACGAATGAATGCGGGACAACCAATGCCTCAACAAATTTCTCCGTATATCCTGTTCCTGTTGCCAATGCAGGGAATCCACAAACGATATGTGCAGGAACATCTGTGAGTCTTGGTGGTAGCCCCACAGCAAGCGGAGGAACCGGACCCTATACCTATTCCTGGACTTCAGTTCCTGCGGGTTTTACTTCCACCCAGGCAAACCCAACAGTAAGTCCGGCTGTTAGTACAACTTACAATGTTACCATTTCCGACAGTCGCGGTTGCACTGCCTCAAATAGTGTATTGATTACTGTTAATCCACGACCGGTAGTCAGCGTAAACAGTATGGCCGTTTGCAATGGTACCACTGCAAACCTGAATGCAACTGTAAGCGGTGGAACTGCACCCTATACTTACCTTTGGAACACCACCGCCAATACGCCCGGTATCTCGGTAACTCCCGGTGCGACTACCACATACACTGTCACGGTAACAGATAGCAGTCCCACAGCTTGCTCGGCTAGTGCAAGCGGAACAGTCACGGTAAACAATATTCCAACGATTACTGCAAATAACCCTACCATCTGTTTTGGGACAGCTGTAAACCTTACAGCTACCGGAGGCGGGACAACAGCTCCTTACACCTATGTGTGGAGTACAGGCGGTC
This sequence comes from Bacteroidales bacterium, assembly GCA_963678485.1. GTDB lineage: Bacteria > Bacteroidota > Bacteroidia > Bacteroidales > CAIWKO01 > CALGYY01. Next base: position 3,822,671 of record OY782882.1, on the reverse strand, counting down.
TTACACAGACGATAAATGTATCGCCGGGAGTTACAACCGTTTATACTGTAACTGTGACGGATAATTCCTCAACCCATTGTACCAATAACATAACCGCCACGGTAACGGTTAATCCCAGACCCGTAGTGACAGTCAACAGTGACACCATCTGTGTGGGTGATATAGCGGTATTGACAGCTAATGCCAGTGGCGCCACCGCGCCCTATACCTGGCTTTGGAGTAATGCAGCGATTACACAGACCATCAGCGTATCTCCTGCAATCACGACAAATTATACAGTTACAGTAACTGACGGATCGAGTACTCACTGCACCAGCTCAGCGAGCGGTACGGTACTCGTTCGACCCAAACCAACGGTGACTGTAGCAAACCAGACGATTTGCGTTGGTAATTCTGCTACGCTGAATGCGAATATAAGTGGAGCCATTCCGCCCTATACTCATGTATGGAACATTGGTGATACATCACAAAGCATCACTCAATCACCTTTAGTCACGACAGTTTACACAGTTACGGTCACTGAATCAAGCAGCAGTTATTGCACAACAACCGCATCGGGCACCATCAACATTAACCCTTTACCTGTGGTGAATGCAGGTCTGGACCAAACCTTATGTAATCAGGTGATTCCTCATACACTAACCGGATATAGTCCGGCTGGCGGCAGTTGGAGTGGACCCGGAGTCACAGTGGGCGGAGTGTTTACACCGGGCAATGTTGGGCTTGGAAGCTATACCCTCATCTATACCTATACAAATGGAAACGGTTGTACCAACAGAGACAGCGTGATTATGACCGTGGTAAATCCAATATTTGCTAATGCAGGTTCAGATACAGCAGTATGCCTGAATAGTTTGCAATTTCAATGCATAGGAACGCCTGCCGGCGGAACTTGGAGTGGCTCTGCTCTTGTAACACCAGGTGGCATTTTTGTTCCGTCAGCAAGTGGCACATACACACTGACCTATACCTATGGTGTAGGAACCTGTTTGACAACTGACACTAAAGTAATACTGGTGAATCCTTTACCGGTGGTATCAGCCGGTACAAATCAAGCAGTTTGTATTGATCTTCCAGCGTTTAATCTGGTGGGTGCAAGTCCGGCAGGTGGAAACTGGTCAGGAACGGGAATTACCAATGCCGCTGCAGGCACTTTTAATCCTGCCGTCGCTGGAGCGGGAACCTTTATTGTAACATACACCTACACAGATCCGGCAACTACCTGTACCAACACTTCAGGAAAAACGATAACTGTTAACCCATTACCGATGGTAAATGCCGGGGCTGATCAATTGCTGTGTAATCAGATGATTCCTTTTACGCTAACGGGATACAGTCCAGCCGGAGGCACATGGACCGGACCAGGAGTGACGGCTGCAGGAGTGTACACCCCGGGAATCACAGGTGCAGGCACCTTCACGCTCACCTATACATTTACCAATGCAAATGGGTGTACCAATAGAGACAGCGCTGTGATGACCGTTGTGAACCCTGCAATTGCCAATGCTGGAAACGATACCGCGGTTTGTATTGGAAGCCCTCAATTCCAATGTATTGGAACGCCTACGGGCGGAACCTGGAGCGGCTCTGCTTTTGCGACACCAGGAGGCATCTTTGTACCATCAACAGCGGGAACTTATACCCTGACCTATTCATATGGCGTTTCGACCTGCTTAACAACAGACTCAAAGACAATAGTAGTAAATCCGCTTCCGGTGGTCAATGCCGGAACAAACCAGAGTGTTTGTGTCGACGCCCTTCCATTTAATCTGGCTGGGGCAACACCTGCAGCTGGCGTTTGGACCGGGACCGGAATAACGAATGGTGCATTAGGAACCTTTAACGCCGGCATTGCGGGTGCCGGAGCGTATGTATTAACCTATACTTACACTAATCCTGCGACGAGCTGTATCAACAGTTCAACCATTAGTATGACGGTTAATCCCTTGCCGATCGCAGTATACAGCCACGACACCTTGGTATGTTTGAATGCACAGGTGATGTTTTTAAATACCTCCGCAGGCGCGAGTACTTACCTTTGGAATTTTGGCGACGGGAACACATCCACCAATGTGAACCCTTCTCATCCATATGCAACAGCAGGATATTTCAATGTTTCACTAATTGCCTATTCTGCAGCGGGTTGTACAGATACTACACAAAGTGTGATCCACGTGATTGCTCCTCCTGTAGCGACATTCTCATTGTTTCCTCCCTCAGGCTGCGGACCGTTATCAGTGAACTTTACAAACAATTCTACCGGGGTTTACGCCACCTATTCATGGAACTTTGGTAACGGACAATCGAGTACGCTTCAAAATCCGCCGGCTATCTCATACAGCATGGTTTTATATACCGACACTACCTATTATCCGATACTTACCGTAACAAATATGTGCGGAACCTCCTCAAGCATGGATTCGGTGCGCATTACCTATCCTCCCCATGCCGATTTTGGCACCAATGTGAACTCAGGTTGTAGCTCAGTGGCAGTAGTATTTTCGAATATCACCACCGGACTACCTCAAAGTTTCTGGTGGGATTTTGGAGATGGCACCACAGGCACCAGTTCTCAAACCACCTTTACTCACAATTATTCCACAACATCGGGAGATACAACATATTATATCACACTTATCGCTTACAATGTCTGCGGAAGCGATACGATGATACATTCCATTTTAGTTCAGCCGAATCCCATTAATGCGTTTTTTAATACCTCACCATTAAATGGTTGCGCACCCTTGACAGTGAATTTCGTTAATTATTCGACTGGGAATGGAATCACGAACAATAACTATTGGAACTTCGGTGATGGTAATATTTCATCGCAATACAGTCCAAGTCACACATTTACAACTCCGGGAGTGTATCAGGTATCACTGGCAGTAAACAATGTATGTGCTTATGATACAGCCTATCAAACCATTACCATATTTCCATTCCCAATTGTGAATTTTAGTCTGAACCCTTCGATTGTTTGCGTGGGCCAGCCCATCTCAATCATCAATAACTCAATGAATATTACCAATACGGTTTGGGATTTTGGCGATGGCGGAAGTTCACTCCTTTTCGCTCCCGCCTACGTTTATAACACACCGGGAACTTATCAGATCACGCTTGTAGGAACCTCATTTGACGGATGTATTGATTCCTTGACCCGAACCATTACCGTATTAGCGCTACCAGTGGTGAACGCAGGCCCGAATCAGATTTTCTGCGTAAGCAATGCCCCTATGCAACTTACTGGATTCAGTCCGGCCGGCGGTATCTGGAGCGGCCCGGGCGTAAGTGCAACAGGAGTATTTTCCGCTGCAGCTGTGGGCGTTGGACAATTCACGCTAATCTACACTTATACAGGTCCAAATGGCTGTACCAATGCAGATTCACTTATTGCTGATGTGATCTTTCAACCGACGGCTGATGCAGGAACAGACATCACGGTATGTATCAGCGATTTACAAGTACAATTAACAGGTACCCCTGCTGGCGGATATTGGAGTGGGTTATTTGTTAACGCTGGAGGACTATTCACCATTCCTGCAGCTGGTAATTATCCATTGGTATACTCTTATGGACCGGCGAACTGTATCGCTCATGATACAATGACAATAACTGTTTCTCCCTTGCCGGTGATTGATGCCGGCCCCAACCAAAGTGTCTGCGTGGATGCAGTTCCGTTTAATCTGACCGGAACACCAAACGGCGGGTATTGGTCGGGGAATGGCATTACCAATGCAGCACAGGGATTATTCAACCCTCAGTTAACCGGGACCGGGAATTTTGTCGTAAGCTACACATATACAGACCCGACCACGGGATGTATTAACAAAGATTCCCTTACAGTGACCGTAACACCTTTGCCACAAATCGACATAACTCCTTCTTCGCTAAGTGGTTGTCAAGAACTTACGGTGTATTTCCTTAACAGTACACTTTACGCAACCAATTATTTATGGGTGTTTGGGGATGGCGATTCCTCCACGGCAGTGAGCCCAACCCACACATACACAGCAAGTGGCAATTATACGGTGACCTTTTACGCAACAAGTGTACTTGGCTGTATGGGAAGCACCACAATGGACGTGGTTGTATATCCATTGCCTGTGGCAGATATTGGTATTGAACCCATAGATGGTTGTATGCCATTTACCTTCACCTTCCCGAATGTTTCCATAATGGGTGATACCTTCTTTTGGGATTTTGGTGATGGAACCACCTCAACCTTATCGAATCCTACTCATACTTATTTTATTCCCGGGGATTTTACGGTAACACTCACCGCGACTTCTGTAAATGGCTGTGTGAATGTTCAAACCAACACTAATCTTGTTCAGGTTCATCCGCAACCAGAAGCAGGTTTCTTCCCCGATCCATATATATCAAATGTTTCGGAATCAACCATCGAATTTATGGATCAATCGGTTGGCGCCTCAGCCTGGACCTGGTATTTTGGTGATGGTGCCTCATCAGACCAGCAATTCCCCTATCATCAATATACAGATACAGGCCAATACTTTGTGATGCAGTTCGTTGCAAATGAGTGGGGATGTACCGACAGCGCTTCGTGTTATGTCACAATCATGGATTTCTACACTTATTATGCGCCTAATGCATTCTCCCCCAACGGTGATGGTATTAATGAGGCCTTTGTAGTCAAAGGAACTGGCATAGATCCTAACAATTTTACGATGTACATCTACGATCGTTGGGGAAAGATGCTTTTCAGAACCTGTGATGTGGATAAAGGCTGGAATGGCACCACTCAAAATTCCGAAAAAGTCTGTCCTGAAGGAGTTTATGTTTACCTAATCTTCTTAACGGACAACAATGGCATCAAACACAAGTATACCGGGACGGTCACGTTGATTCAATAGCTTTCTTCGAATCCTTACTGAACTTCGCTAAAACCATCCATTGGTGAGTTTCCATTCACCCCGTTTTCTTTGCATTTCACCCCAAAATGCATTGATTCTTTAAACTTTGTCCCAAATCAGCTGAGTAGACCACACTTTTTTGCGCAAGGCTTTATAGTTCGCGTACTTTGAGTTTTATTATTCTCCGAAGTAACCCTTAGAAAACGCCGGCATATGAAATCGAATACACCCTTACGCAGCGGAAATCGAAAAAAAAATTACACCCTCATCACTGCTCAGTACCTGCTCGCATTGCTTTTTCTTCTTAGCACTTTCTCTGGTGCTGGGCAATCCTATGAAATTGACACCTACAACGGTCAAACGGTAAACACCTGTTCAGGGACTTTTTACGATAGTGGAGGCAATGGAAGCAATTATGCGAATAACGAAAACTATTCGATGACCTTCTGCTCTTCTTCGGGGCAATATCTGACCTTTGATTTCTCGCAGACATCCAGTTCGTTAAACATTGAAAGCGGGACTGGTGATACGCTCTATTTTTACAATGGAACCACAGCCACTGGGACTCCGATTGCATTTTTAACCAGCTCTGACGATGTGTCCTTTACACAGCTTATGATTAACACCTTAAGCACTTGTGTTACGGTTGTTTGGCACTCCAACGGTTCTACGGTCGACGGAGGTTGGGCTGCCATTATTGGCTGCACGAATCCTCCCAGCTGTGCCGGTAATCCGCCAGCCGCCGATCTTTTCGGACAGGCAACAAACATCTGTAATTTAAATAATTACTGCGGCACCACGGCAAGTTACTATGGAGAAGACCTGCCTTACAACCTAAATGGAGGCGGAACATGCCCCACGCCGGATGATGGAATTTTTGGAGGAACCATTGAAAACAATTCATGGCTCTCGTTTCAGGCCGTTGCGACCTCTGCATCCTTCGACTTTACCGTGACCAACTGCAGTGGTGATGGAATTCAGGTTGGCATTTTTGGTTTTAATGGCAGCGCATTTAATCTGGTATCGCCCTGCAATTTAACCGACGGATCTCAGGGCGGGACATTTACCGTTACTGCTTCCGGTCTTACGATAGGATCAACCTATTACATTATGATTGACGGAAATGCAGGTGCAAATTGTGACTACATCATCCATGCAAATACAGGTGTTGCGGTGGTCAACGCGGGCCCCGACCAAAGCATCTGTGTCGCCAATGCCACGATGGCAGCAAATGCTCCTGCTTCAGGAACAGGATTGTGGTCAACCATTGCAGGAACAGGAATCTTTGCGAATTCCAATAGTCCAACATCAACAGTTACAGGACTTTCAATTGGCACAAATACCTTTGTCTGGACCATCCCCAGTGGCCCTTGTCAAAATGTTTCCGACACAGTAAATATTGTTGTGACCAGTGGAAGTATGCCAACAATATCATACGCAACTCCTTTTTGTACAAGCACTTCTACTGCGCAATCGGTGACGCTTACAGGCGCTACCGGAGGTACATTTTCTGCCAGTCCGGCCGGATTGACGATTAACACAAGCACAGGCACTATCACTCCAAGCACCAGTACAGCAGGAACTTACACAGTATCCTATAATGTGGCGAGTGCGTGCGGTATTGCAACAACTACTGTGGTAATTAACAGCTCAATAACTCCAACATTCACGATAGCGACCAGTCTCTGCAGCGGTTCCACAGCACCAACGCTTCCGCTTACTTCAACAAACAGCATCAACGGCAGCTGGTCTCCAGCGACTGTAAGCAACTCAGCTAGCGGCACCTACGTATTTACTCCCACATCTGGTCAATGTGCTGTTTCAACTAGTGCAAGCATCACTGTTTCAGGCGGATCAGCACCAACATTCACTTCGTCAACAGTGAATCCGACCTGCACAGGACTAAACAATGGTTCGATAACCCTTAGTCCAATCTCCGCAGGATCAACCTACAATTGGGTGAGTGGTCCCGTGGTTTCTCCCGTTTCAACAGGAAACCTTCCCGGTGGAGCGATAGATGAACGGGCGCTGACAAACCTTCCAGCAGGCACCTATTGTGTTGATATTTCCGGACCTTCATCCGGTACCACAACACAAACATTATTCACCGAGACATTCGAAGCCGGCATTTCAAACTGGACGCTGAACAACAGCATTGGAACTAATATTTGGATAAGAAACAACAACTATGTAGGAGGAACCTGCATGGTGGGCGGAACACCATTTTCCTGCCCAACCATCCCAAATCAACCCTCAGCAGTTACAAATTATCCAACAAGTTATTATCTGCATGTAAACGCAACCACGACAGTTCCGGTAGTCTGCGGATCCGGCTCTTCAGCACCTTTCCCCCCGCTGAATGCCAATTATAATGGTTCTGATATCGCCGCTGATCAAAAAGCCACCATTAACACCGTTATTAATACGACTGGTTTAAGCAATATTATTGTTAGCTTTTACTGGCTTGGTGATGGCGATGCCAATGATTATGCTGCACTGGAATACAGCATTAATGGCGGAACCACTTGGGTACAGGCAGGAGCCAAGTTAAACAACCAAACAACGTGGGTGCTTGGGACCAGAACCGATCCCAGTTGGGCAAACCAGGCTAATCTGCGATTCCGTTTCCGTTGGATAAACAACGCTAGCTCAAGTCAGGATCCTCCAATTTGTATTGATCAAATCACTATTACCGGTGATCAAACCAATACCTGCTCATCTACCGTCCATCAATGCTTTACCCTCACAGCACCATCATCAGTCACACCTACTTTTTCTGCACTTGGCCCGTATTGCGTTGGCGCTACAGCCGCTACACTTCCTACTACATCTACGAATGGTATAACAGGCACATGGAGCCCATCCAGCATCACTACCGCAGCTGCAGGAACGACGGTTTATACCTTCACTCCAACGGCCGGACTTTGCGCATCAAGCACAACAATGTCAGTAACAGTAAATGCCAACACTATTCCCACTTTCACTGCATTGGGACCCTACTGTGTTGGCGCCACAGCCGCTGCATTACCCACTACATCAACGAATGGTGTAACAGGAACGTGGAGTCCATCGTCCATTAGCACTGCAACAGCAGGAACGACGGCATATACATTCACTCCAACGGCCGGACTGTGCGCCACAACTGCAAGCATGTCGGTGACTGTGAACGCTAATACTACTCCTGCTTTCACTGCGTTAGGGCCATATTGCGTTGGAGCTACGCCTGCTGCATTGCCCACTACATCTACGAATGGTGTAACTGGAACGTGGAGTCCATCGGCTATCAACACTGCAACTGCAGGAACAACGGTCTATACATTCACTCCGACAGCAGGCTTATGTGCTCCGACTACAAGCATGTCGGTAATTGTAAATGCCAATACGATTCCCACTTTCACAGCATTAGGACCATATTGTGTTGGTGCAACGCCTGCTACATTGCCCACTACGTCTACGAATGGAATAACTGGAACATGGAGTCCGGCAAGCATTAGTACAGGAACTGCAGGAAGCACGGTGTATACCTTCACTCCAACCGCAGGATTATGTGCTACGACTAAAACCATGACAGTGGTTGTAAATGCCAATACTTCTCCTACTTTCACTGCATTGGGCCCCTATTGTGTTGGCGCCACAGCCGCTGCATTGCCCACTACATCTACTAATGGTGTAACGGGAACATGGAGTCCATCGTCCATTAGCACTGCCACAGCAGGAACGACGGTCTATACATTCACGCCAACGGCCGGACTGTGCGCCACAACTGCAAGCATGTCGGTGACTGTGAACGCTAATACTACTCCTACTTTCACTGCGTTGGGACCTTATTGCGTTGGTGCTACTCCTGCTGCATTGCCCACTACATCTACGAATGGTGTAACTGGAACGTGGAGTCCATCGGCTATCAACACTGCAACTGCAGGAACAACGGTCTATACATTCACTCCGACAGCAGGCTTATGTGCTCCGACTACAAGCATGTCGGTAATTGTAAATGCCAATACGATTCCCACTTTCACAGCATTAGGACCTTATTGTGTTGGCGCCACCCCTGCTGCACTGCCCACTACATCTACGAATGGTATAACTGGGACATGGAGCCCGACAAGCATCACTACAGCAGCTGCAGGAACGACGGTTTATACCTTCACTCCAACGGCCGGACTTTGCGCATCAAGCACAACAATGTCAGTAACAGTAAATGCCAACACTATTCCCACTTTTACAGCATTAGGTCCCTATTGCGTTGGCGCCACAGCCGCTACATTGCCCACTACATCTACAAATGGGATAACTGGAACATGGAGTCCATCAAGTATTAGTACTGGAACTGCGGGAAGCACAGTCTATACCTTCACTCCAACCGCAGGATTATGTGCAACGACAAAAACAATGACAGTGGTCGTGAACGCTAACACTACTCCAACTTTCACTGCGTTGGGACCTTATTGCGTTGGTGCTACCCCTGCTGCATTGCCCACTACATCTACAAATGGTGTAACCGGAACGTGGAGTCCTTCGGCTATCAGCACTGCAACGGCAGGAACAACGGTCTACACATTCACTCCGACTGCAGGGCTATGCGCTCCGACTGCAAGCATGTCGGTGACTGTAAATGCCAACACTATTCCCACTTTCACAGCATTAGGACCTTATTGTGTTGGCGCCACCCCTGCTGCATTGCCCACTACATCTACGAATGGAATAACTGGAACATGGAGCCCGGCAAGCATTAGCACTGGAACTGCAGGAAGCACGGTGTACACCTTCTCTCCAACCGCAGGACTATGTGCTACAACTAAAACTATGATGGTGGTCGTGAACGCCAACACTACTCCTACTTTCACAGCATTGGGTCCCTACTGCGTTGGCGCCACCCCTGCTGCATTGCCCACTACATCTACGAATGGTATAAATGGAACATGGAGCCCGGCAAGCATTAGTACAGGAGCTGCAGGAAGCACGGTGTATACCTTCACTCCAACGGCAGGATTATGTGCTACAACTAAAACTATGACGGTGGTCGTAAATGCCAACACTGCTCCTACTTTCACAGCATTGGGGCCATATTGCGTTGGAGCTACACCTGCTGCATTGCCCACTACATCTACGAATGGTGTAACAGGAACGTGGAGTCCATCGTCTATCAGCACAGCAACTGCAGGAACGACGGTCTATACCTTCACTCCGACAGCAGGCTTATGTGCAACAACTACAACAATGAGTGTTGTTATTAATGCTAATGACAACGCGGCATTCAACTATTCACCGTCTACCCTTTGCTCAAGCGGAAGCGACGGAACAGCTAATATCACCGGCGGTTCCACAGGTACCTTTACTGCAAGTCCCGGAGGTTTAGTTTGGCTTAGTAATACCAACGGAACCATTGATGTAAGTGCTACGACACTTGGCACCTATACTATAACCTTCACCACAAGCGGCGTCTGTCCCTCCAGCAGTACTGCCAATGTAACGATAACTTCCGCACCATCGGCAAGCATTAGTTATTCCGGTCCTTATTGCCAAAACGGAACCGACCCTCTGCCAACCTACGCGGCCGGTGCAAGTGCAGGGACCTTCAGTTCAGGGGCGGGACTTGTTTTCGCGAATACCTCAACTGGCTTAGTTGATCTTTCAGCAAGTAGTCCGGGAAGCTACACTATCACCAATAACATCGTTGCTTCCGGCGGATGTCCTGCTGCTTCGGCCTCAGCGAATATTGTTATTAATGCGAATCCCGTTGTAACTGCAGATGCATCGCCAAGTATTATCTGCGTTGGAGCTTCGTCTGTACTTACTGCGAGTGGAGCGGATAGCTATGCATGGAGTAATGGACTAGGTGCGGCCAATCCTGTGAATGTTACACCAATCGTCACATCGAGCTATACTGTCACAGGAACAACCAACGGCTGCTCTGGTGCCACCAATGTGGCCGTCACTGTGAACCCAATTCCGGTCGTAACGGTGAATCCTGCTACACCAAATATTTGTATGGGATCTTCTGCTACACTCACAGCTTCCGGCGCAAGCACCTATCAGTGGAATCCGGCATCCACCTTGTCAGCGTCAACAGGAAGTCCTGTCACCGCACAGCCAGTCATCACAACAGTATATACCGTAATAGGCACAACGAATGGCTGTACCGCATCACAATCGGCAACCGTGACAGTCTATTCCACACTGAATATTTCCGTCAATCCTGCGTCAGCAACCATTTGTCCCGGAAGTTCAGTAAGCCTGACTGCCAACGGAGCTCAGTCGTATTCATGGACACCACCAACCGGACTTTCTTCTGCTGTTGGATATTCGGTTTCGGCCTCTCCTGCGAGCACCACCACCTATACAGTAACGGGTAGTGATGCTTCAGGTTGTACTGGGACAAACACTGCAGTCGTCAGCCTGTTCACCGATTATCAACTGAATTTTACCGCTACACCTAAAGTAGGCTGTGTGCCATTATATGTTGAGTTTGAATTTATTCCTGATGGCATCATCGACACTAACAGCCTGATCTGGAACTTTGATGATCCGCTCACAACCGGAGATGTGTCAAATCTTCGCACGCCCAGCTATACCTACACCCGCGAAGGCGATTATGTGGTAACACTATATGGCATTTCCAACGATGGCTGTAATACCTGGGGATATGACACGATTAAAGCTCGACAGACGCCTGTTGCAGATTTTATGTTTCATCCTGAAGTCGCTGAAACAGATAATCCATTGGTCGACTTTTACGATCAATCGTCGCATGCCTCCCACTGGTATTGGGACTTTGGCAATCCGGCATCGGGTAACAGCAATTACTCCATGCTGCAATTCCCCTCGCACTATTTTTCCGATAGCGGAAGCTTTACTACCCAGTTAATTGTTACTAATAATTTCAATTGCAGCGACACTGCAGTAAAAACCATTAGAATCAATGAATCGTACGTGTTCTTTATGCCGAATGCCTTCACACCCAACAGTGACGGGCTAAACGAAACCTTTTTGGGTAAAGGTCTCGGCATTAACGAGAATGAATTCGACATGTACGTTTATGATCGCTGGGGCGAAGAACTCTATCATGGCACCGATTTATTTCAGGGCTGGGACGGCCGTCAATCAGGCAAAAGCGAATATTGCGAACAAGGAATTTATGTCTGGCAAATCCGGCTTACTGATAAAATGGGCATTGAGCACAAGCTTACAGGAACCGTCATGCTGGTTCGGTAAACTGCTAACAACTGCCTGAAATATTTGATTTTTGCACTTAGCAAACCTTATCATTAATAGGTTCGCATTAAGAAATTCTTGCCTTATACCAATTTTCTTTCTAACTTTGATTAGAATATTGTTAAGGCATGAACATCAGATCGCTGATTCTTTTCCTTTTATTTATACCACAACTGGCATTTGCAGCTACTCCTGCAGATACTGGTATGACTGCGGATAAGAACAATATCGACCGTATTGAAAAACTGAATGCACTCGCCTATGACACCCGCTTGAACAACCCTACAACCTCGTTGGAATACTCGCGGATGAGTCTTGCATTAAGTCTGAAAACCTCTTATCCCACAGGCCAAATCAATGCTTTGGTGTTGATGGGTATGGTTTTTAAAAATATTGGAGCCTACGATAAAGCAATGGCGTCCTATTTCAACGCTCTGCGCATTGCTGAAGACAATGGGGATCAGCCCCGGGTATCATCCTGTTTGAATAATATTGGCAGTGTGTTCCAGATACAGGGCAATTACCCTAAGGCTTTGCATTATTACGAATTGTCGATGCATATTGAGGAAAAGCTTGGAAATAAAGAGCAATTATCCATAAGACTTTACAACATAGGTGCAGTTTACGAAACTATCGACAGTTTGGAAATGGCCTATGCGTATTATTATAACTCATTACTTATTGAAGAAAAAGCCGGGAATAAAGAAGGAATTTACTTCGCGCTTTACGGAATTGCTGGTCTGGACACCAAAATGGGACGCTTCGAAAGCGCCATGGGAAACATCAGTCGTGCATTAAAGGTAGCGCATGAACTTAACGACCCACTCGGAATTTCTGTTTGTCACAGCGAATTGGGAAAACTCTATATGGCCTTGGGAAAATATCCGCAAGCCATAACCGCCTTCGATTCCAGCGTGGTTTATGCGCGCCCGGGTGACCTGCTAAACGAAATGAAAGAAGCTTATTTCAATCTTTCTAAAGCCTATGAAAAAACCGGTGAAAGCGCCAAAGCCTATGAGAACCTTTCGCATTATGTCAAAATCAACGATTCATTAAATAGCCTCGGCATTAAAAGCCGCGTTGCCGAACTGGAAGCCCGCTTTCAGGTGGAGCGAAAAGAAAAGGAAATCGCCTATTTAAGGGACATGGGAGCGCTGAAAAGTGAAAAGGCCGACTCTGAACGAAGAAATCGCAATTTTCTATTAATCACAGTATTACTCGCCATGCTACTGGCGGTGTACAATCTGAAAAAGATTGCTGTCGATGTCCGTAAAGCCCTTCTGCTTGCCGTGGGTATTCTCATTATTCTTTGCATTTCCACTTTGCTCCTGCTCCTTTATGGAACCTACGATTATGATGTCAGTATCTCCAATTACTTCAGAGTCTTTGCTGATGTGTTGACCTATTCGGTGCTGCCCATTTTCGTCTTTATCATTTTAACCGAACGATTCCTGCTAAATCGTTACCTGAAAAAAGCGACCGAACTGACCGAGCAAATTAAAACGCTGCATATTCCAGATACCGGACAACTAATTAATCTTCAGTTTGATGGAAAGGAAGGAACACTGCAGTTGAACCAATCTGATTTAATCTGCTTTGAGGCAAACGATAATTATTCGGCCATTTATTACATGAAAAATGGTGAAGTAAAAAAGGAATTGCGGCGCATCACCTTAAAACGTATCGAAGATCAACTCATTCAGCACCCGGAAATTGTACGCTGTCATAAATCATTTATCATTAACATAATGAATGTCAGCCACGTATCAGGAAACGCTCAGGGCTATAAGTTCCATCTCAACAAGCTTGATTTCGCCATTCCGGTCTCACGGAATTTCCCTCAATCCATGATCAACAAGATTAAATCCAAGGAATAAGGCCTTCCCGTTTACCCCATTTTTTTACCGTTTACCCTATTTTTAGGGTGATTATCCCATTGTTTTTCAGTATGTCCCTAATTTTTTCACATTAATGTATGTGAGGGTATTTTTGTGTTGCGATTTCATCGAAATCTCAAAAATCCATGCCTATGAAAAACACTCAACTACCCTTAACCCTGATTTTAATTTCGCTGTTTGTGCTGATTTCTACATTCTCGAATGCTCAGACGCTGATTTTCGGACCACAGGAATTTGCCACCTGGTTGCCTACCGGTTGGGCCAGCCAGAATGTGAGTGGGAACAATTGGACTCAAAACACCGCTGATGGCGTTGGGTCCACCAACTGTGCTGCGATGAGCGGATCCGTCGCCAGTAACTCCTGGCTATTTACCGAATCCTTTACCGCTGTGGCCGGACAGAGCTATTATCTTGGTTATTACGACAAATACACCAACAACGGAAGCTTCCAAATCTTTGTTGGAAGCGGAGCGCAGACTGCCGCCAATGCTACACAAAGCGGTAATCTCAGAGTCGCCGCGCTTGCCGGAGCTGCCTGGGCAGGCGCTGAACGAAGTTCTTCAGTATGGACTTGTACCACCGGCGGAACCTATTGGTTTGGAATTCATTGCACCAATGCTATCGCCACAGTGAAATTCGATAAAATCAGCTGTTATAAGGATTGTTCAACCAATACAGTGGCTGCAACATGCTCACAATCAAATACTTCAACTATAACCACCTGCTTCGACAATGCCGAAGTACTTTCAATTGTGGTCTCCGCAACCATTGATAACTGTGCGACAATCACCTCATTCACCATCAACGCGAATGGAAGCACCGACATCAACGATATTAAAAATGCACGCATTTGGTGCACCGGGACCAATCCTAGTTTCGCCACCGTTGCCGATTTTGGCTCTGGGGCTAGCCTTTTCGGAACAGTGGCCGCGCCAAGTATTACCAACTTTGTGCTTGCCGGATCTAAAACACTGGTCGCCGGCAATAATTACTTCTGGCTGACCTACGACGTGAAATCCACCGCCGTTGCAGGCAATGTAATTGACGCCGAATGTACTTCCGTCAGTATTGGATCTGCAGTAATCCCTACCGTGACCGCCCCTGCCGGCAGTCGGTCGATTAGTGCGCCATCAACCTTACCGGCGAGTTTCAGAACCTGTGCTTCAGGAACTGTGCTTAATCTGGGCAATGCCGCTATTCCTGCCAACACATTTTCGGTATCGGTCAGCGGCACAGCATTGACGAATCCGCTAAGCGCTGCCTGCAATCTGCGGGAAGTCAGAGTTCGCTTCTATGGTGGCACCAACGAACAGCCTGACAAATACACTGTGACGATTAAATCTCCCGACGGAACCTCTATGGTACTTTTCAACAATGCATTTTCAGGCATCACTGCAGGTTCACTTGATGCACGATTCAGATACTCCACCAGCCTTACTCTGGCCTCTGCAATGAATTATTCTTCCGGATTTACCGCACCACCAGAGCCTTTCAATCAGGGATTTTACTGCTCACAAAATAACTTCAACGTATTCAACGGAAAAAATCCGAACGGAACCTGGCAGGTAATCATCACCGAGAGCGCTGCTGCAGGAAGCGACGATTTCAAATTGGATTA
Source organism: Bacteroidales bacterium (assembly GCA_963678485.1). Taxonomy (GTDB): domain Bacteria; phylum Bacteroidota; class Bacteroidia; order Bacteroidales; family CAIWKO01; genus CALGYY01. The sequence continues at coordinate 3,807,063 of OY782882.1, read as the reverse complement.
TGTGGAACTTATTTTCGGCCCCGATTTCGTTGAAAATAATGTAAAGACTCAGGGCGATAACTGCTCCTCTGCCATCGGACTATCAAGTGGTATCTATCTTGGCTCAACCGCCTATAATCCCGGCGCCACCGATCCAAAAAATGTAGAGGTCTGGGATCCCGCAACAACCTTAAGTGGCTGTAACTGGAACGGCAGCAATGACAACTCACAATGGTTTACATTCTACGCCACAAAAAACCGTGTCTCCCTCTCCATAAGCGGCTTATTATACAACGGTTCGGTCAATAATAAACTACAAACCATTGTGGTTGAAAACCAGTCCACCCCTTGCTCAGGAACGGGCGCCAACTGGAACCTCGTGGCTTGCCCTATTGCAGGAAGCTACAGCTCGAATGCAGGAACTTACGCCAATCATCGTCTCGATTTTAATGCAGTGATTGGAACGACGTATTACCTTGTCATCGACGGCACTGCCGGCGGATTGAACGATTTTTATATTGATATCGAAGGCGCTATGCCACCTCCAGCACCCCTGCCCATCGAACTGCTAAGCTTTGACGGCCGCTGTTTAGGAAACGCAATTGAACTCAGCTGGCAAACCGCTTCAGAAACCAATAATGACTATTTTTCTATACAGCGTTCCACCGATGCGCATCACTTTGAAACCATTAAAACAGTGCCCGGACAAGGCAACAGCAACAACGTTCAATCTTACGTTACACTGGATGAAAGCCCATATAGAAAAACCAGCTATTACAGGCTTAAACAGACCGATTTCGACGGAAGTTCCTCCTTCTCGGAAATTATTAGTGTTGAACGTTGTAATGATGACGGACTCACCATTACCTTCGGTGAAAACCCGGTAAATACCCAGCTCTCCTTACAAATTAGCACACCGGTATCCGATAACATCAGCCTCATCATTTATGATGTTTTCGGAAGAATGCTCCTGCGGGAGAATCGTGATCTATCCGAAGGTTTGAACCTCGTCAAACTTGATGTCAGCACCTTTGCGAGCGGCCCGTACATCCTTACCTTAAGGTCCGAATACTCCAACGATTTCATCACCAAAGAATTTATTATTAACCATTAATACCCCAGACATGAATCTCCGATCGACTCTTGCACTTGTAGCACTCTGTTTCAGCTTAACGCTGACTCAAACTCAGGCACAAATGGTAACAAGTACAACACTCACGCCGACCCAATTGGTTAATAATATTTTGCTTGGTGGCGGTATCACAGCCAGCAACATCACCTATTCCGGAGCTAACGTCTCCCGAGGCAATTTCACCGGCGGTTCAAGTATCAGTTTTTTGATGGATGCCGGCGTGATCCTGACTTCCGGCTCCTGCGCAGATGTCCCCGGATGGAATACTTCCGGAATGACTTCCTATAACAACACCGCAGGTGGAGATGCTGATCTTGATGCCATACTTACGGCCGGATCAACGACCAATAAATCGGTGCTCGAATTTGACTTCGTACCAATCTCCGACACTTTGGTATTTAATTACATTTTTGCTTCAGAGGAATACCCTGAATTCGCCTGTGGGAGCTTTAATGATGTATTCGCCTTTCTGCTTTCCGGCCCAAATCCGGCAGGTGGAAATTATGTGAAGGAAAACCTCGCAAAGATTCCGGGAACCAGCACCTACGTTAGCGTAAACACGATTAATCCCGGTGTTGCCGGAACTAACGGCACTGCTGCCAATTGCACCGCCATTGATCCAAACTGGGCTTCTTATAGCGTTTACTACAACGACAACCCAAAAAACATGAGTGTGATACAAATAAAACCAGACGGCTATACGGACGTATTTACCGCTTCCGCAAGCGTAGTGGCCGGACAAACCTATCATATCAAACTCGCTATTGCCGATGTAGGCTCTATTTCGGACCCTGACTGGGACTCTTATGTCTTTTTACAAAGTCAGAGTTTTTCGAGTCCTGCACAGACTGTAGCCACTGTTGCCAGCCCTACAAGCGTCTGTCCGGGAACCCCAGTGAAGCTTCTTGCAACCGTCAGCGGCGGCGTAGCCGATTATGATTACGCCTGGAGTAATGGAACCAACCATCTGAACAGCCTTGCTGTCAAGGATTCCATAACGGTCAGTCCGATGGTTACTACAACATATACCGTGACCGTTACAGGATTCACGGGTTCCACCTCAACCAGCACCATTACTGTAAATGTCGATACCCTTTCTACGGCTGCTACGGCTATTATTGCAACTCCCGACACTATTTGTCCGGGTGATATGACTACACTCTCAATCACCGGTGGATCGCTTGGAACAGGCGCCAATTGGCAATGGTACACACAAAACTGCGGAGGAAGCCTTGCAGGAAGCAACAGCACACTCAACGTCTCACCTACAAGTACGACAACCTATTGGTTGCGTGCCAACGGAAGCTGCAACACCACTGGCTGCGTGCAGATGCAGGTGGTTGTGCGCGCGGATGACGCCACTATAACTGCAGCAGGTCCATTTTGCCAAAGCGATGCTCCCGTCACCCTAAGCGCTGCCAGTCCGGGCGGAAGCTGGTCAGGGACAGGAATTACCAATGCCACTACCGGCACCTTCTCTCCTGCCGTTGCAGGAAATGGAACCTTTGATATAATTTACACCACAACGGGCAATTGCGGTGCTTCTGATACAACAACGATTATTGTTAGCCTTCAGGCCGATGCTACTATTGGTCCCGCCGGACCTTACTGTGCGTCTAGTGCACCGGTCATCCTGACTTCAGCCAGCGCTGGAGGTAATTGGTCCGGGACGGGAATCACCAATCCTTCTACCGGCCAATTCTCTCCGGCAACGGCGGGGACAGGAACTCACCAAGTCATCTATACCATCAGCGGAAGCTGTGGTTCTTCTGATACTGCCAATATTGTGGTCAATGCTGACGCGAACGCAAGCATTACAGCAACGGGTCCCTTATGCGTTTCCGCTTCACCCCAGAATCTCATCGCTGTTGAAGGCGGTGGAAGCTGGTCAGGAACGGGAATTACAAGTACCTCAACCGGTGTTTTTGATCCCGCAACTGCAGGCGTGGGGACACATACCATCATTTACACCATTGGCGGAGCTTGTGGTGATGCAGATACCACAAGTATTACTGTGGTAGATCAGATGGATGCCAGCATTGATGCTGCCGGACCCTTTTGCAACAACCTGGGGATTCAGAATCTCAATGCTGCCGATGCAGGCGGAAACTGGTCAGGGACGGGCATTACGAGTGCTACGCAGGGAACTTTCGCTCCTGCTGTTGCAGGAATAGGTACGCATGATATTGTGTACACCATTAGTGGTTTGTGCGGAAATGCAGATACTACAAGCATTGTCGTGCTATCCTCTCCGCATGCAGTGGGTATTGGGACTAACGAAAGCTGCACTGGCGCTGCGGATGGCGCTGCATCTGTATTGGCGACTTTGGGAACCGAGCCCTATACCTATGATTGGAGTAATAATGAAACCAGCACCAATATTTCGGGACTGGCCCCGGGCATTTATTCTGTGGTTGTATCCGATGCCAATGGCTGTCTTGATTCTGACTCGGTAGACATTGAAGCCTCCTTTACCCCTTGCGAAATCATCACACCGATGATCTTTATTCCCAACATTTTTTCTCCCAATGGAGATATGTTGAACGATGTGCTGTATGTTCGCGGACAAGGAATCAAATCTCTTACGTTCAAAATCTTTGATCGCTGGGGCGAACAGGTGTTTATCAGCACCGACATTGCCACAGGCTGGGACGGTAATTATCGCGGAAAGCAAATGGACGCTGCAGTTTTCGTCTACTCTATTGAAGCAGAATTCGAAAACGGCAACACCTTTAGCGATAAAGGAAATATAACGCTCACGCGATAGAAAAGACGGTAGTTTGCAATTGCTTAATGTCTGTTATTCACTTAGGCAAACTTATTCTTTGGTCAGATGGCCGGCACGTACAGTGAAATTGTAAGTGGTATTCGTATCCATAGCTACCTCTAAAATCTGTGTGTTGGATTTCTTGAGCCATCCGTAGAATGTACCATTAGCATCAGTATGTTTAATACCAATATAACTGGTAATATGTGCATCGGGGTAATGATTTATATATCCGTAGCTCAGATATCTGTTCCCCCACACTAAGGTAGCGTTGATAACAGAATCCTGCGCCAAATGAAAATAATCATAATCTGGCACTTCCCGTCCCCAGCTAATTAAATAGGCCGGATTCACTGACTTTGCATACTGCACATCATCGTAAATATCATTGGGTGGACCGGAGTACCACAACACCGTAGTATCCATAAGAATGATGTCAGCTATGCCATCATTATCCATATCAACGCTGGTTGAATCGGGACTAACATCCGTATATTGCAAGGCAACTGACGTTACAGTAGGTGTAGCAGGCGGATCCTCAGTGGACTTCTTGCAACTTCCAATCATCATGAAACCTGCAAGACAAAAAATAGCAACAATGAAATATTTCATAGATGATTTATTATTATAGTTTAGAAAAAAAGCTATCATTAAAACAAATATACAACATTTCTTTGTATGATAGTGAATTTCCTGAAAATATTAAAAATAACTGTTTTGCATCACTCCTCGAACGTTATGCGACCATGGTAACTCATATTCTGGAGGTTAGAGACACCTCCCAGAAGAGTCGTCATCCAGCACTTGATGCGGAAACCCTCGCTATTCAGACATTTTGAATTTAGCCATTACTGATAATCTTTACAAATCGACACCGTTTCAAAAATTAACCAGACTCCTGAATATTATTCAGAAAGGGAAATATTGACTTTAAAATTTGATTAATATCCAATGTTCATTAACACCTAGGCTTCCCTCCTGATTTACTAGAATGCCCCTCCAATGTTTAGATTCAGTGTAAACGAAAAATGATCACGTCCTCGAAATGCTTTATATGGTGGCCGCTGATTAAAATTAGACGGGTGATACTGGGAATCACCAACAACCAACATAGATTGCCCTACAAATGTCCAACCCGGACCTAAATTGAAATCAATAAAAAAATGCCTGGCCACATATTTCACCCCAAAGAAAACATAAGGACTAAGAATGTTCACCTTGTCAATTCCCTTGTGGTAGTATGGACGATCACCGGTGCCTCCATATATGATCCAATTCGTTGAGTCCATATATAAGTACTTATAATTAATTTTCAATGCGAGATAACAAAGTTTGGCCGTTTTGGTGCTCTTAGGTTTTGATAGATAAAAATTTAATTGAGGGTTGATGAAAAAACCATCATAATATTCGAAGGAACCCTCTTGGGTCGTTCCGGAAATTAACAATCGACTATAATTTCTTCCTCCTGCATATTTATAACCTACTGTCGCGCCAATTCCCCATCTACCGTGATAATATTCGTAATTAATGCCCGCCTGATCTATAGCTAAACAGTTTATCAGATTAACTGAAAAATAATGGTGTGGAAATTTTTTTAAACTCGTTGAATCCTTGATCTGAGCGTGGAGCACTGTCGATACCATGAAGATTCCTATTATCAATATGGCTCTTTTCATATGATAGGGTTTAAGGTAAATTAATGTTTTTGTATCAACACCTAACTCAATTTTTTTCGAATCATTGCACCGCCAACTTCCCGCTAACATTAAATCCCGCACTGTTCGTGATACGGTAAATGTAAAGCCCCGCGTGAAGATCTTCACAACCAATGGATGTTACAGGATCTTTGAGTAGGGCCTGTTTCACTATTGTGCCCGTGAGGTCGAAGAGTTCGAAATTGAGACCAGCATTAGTGTTGTTCAATATAATTTCAACACGGTTTGTTGCCGGATTCGGATAAATTTTCACCATTTCATCCATTGCATTTTCATCGACCTGAGTAGTTAATAAAGTGTCGCAGATACAGCGGACAGATAAGCCGCAATCCTTGCGAAAAGCGATTCTTTCGATGGTAGTGAAGTCATAGTACAAATCTCTGATCCATGCATTATAGTAGAAGCTGTTATCCACTGTGGAGGTCCACCAGTACCCATAGGTCTGCATACCGCTATAGGAGCCACTTGTTAACCGATATCCGCCCGGTAAAGCTGTGAATCCGGTGCTGTTCGTGGCACCAGTGTTCAGACTGAGCCAATGGGTGATTCCTGTTTCTTTGAGTTTGCCGCCTTCGTCAGTACCACGCAAACCAGTAGTAGTAAGATTGATCGGAAAATCGGTGATGCAGCTTGCACTTGAACAAATGGCTCGTTCCATTGTTGTCCACTCGTTATGCGTTGGAACATGCCAGCCGGATGGACAAATATTCTTGCCCCCATTTGATGCAGCATTCAGGGTGAACCATTTATATAAGGCCCCATAGGTATTTCCATAGGTAACAGAATCGTTGTTGTACCATGCGTATGCCCCTGACGTGTTATTTTGCCAACTCGTATTATTTCCGCCCGGATACGCGATATCGCTGCCATCGTTGTACTTCGTGGTTTTCAGGTTTTCCTGCATCCATAGCTGGTTGCCTATGATGATGGTGTTGTACACATTTCCTTCAACATCAGTCACCGTCTGCCCTTTGGCCCCCACGCCCAGCATTGCAACCGCTGCAAATAGCAAAATACTCTTATTCATTTTTCTGCCCTTCATTAGTGTTCATTACATGCATTTGAATTATCGCCACAAAGGTACGTTGAAGTGTGTTTTAACTTCTAACTATAAATACGCACCAACGAGAAAAAAAAATGTAAAATGATCTCCATTGCATAGGAGAAAATCTGCAAATGCGGGATCCATTCTTCTATTGCACCGCCAACTTCCCGCTAACATTAAATCCCGCCGCATTCGTGATACGGTATATGTAAAGCCCTGCATGTAGATCTTCACAACCAATGGATGTCACAGGATCTTTGAGTAGGGCCTGTTTCACTATCGTACCCGTGAGGTCGAAGAGTTCGAAATTGAGTCCAGCAATAGCATTTTTCAATGTAATATCAACATGGTCTGTTGCCGGATTTGGAGCTATAGTAAGCAATTTAGAAGAAATGCTCTCATTGAATTCATCACTTAACAATTCTTCGCAATTGTAAGGAGTTCCCCAAACTATGCTCCCTTTTTTATAGTACATCAACTGATCACTTTCCTGTTCAGTGAAATAACTACACTCGAATTCATACCCATAAATCCCATCATAATAAAATGTTGAAGCACCACAGGCATCAACGCTGAGTCGCGTCCAGCAAGCGGGATACATCATCGAATAAAATTGATATATTGCGGGAAAACTTTTAGCCCTGAGGCCGCTCATATGCAACCCCATAGTATGTTCGAAAAGTTCGCCGTATGTATTATAAACTTCAGTCCCAGGTAGCTGGTCAAAACCGGCCACTTCCGAAGTATTCAACAGATGTATGATTACGATTGTATCATGAAAGTTTGTAAAAATCTCAGAAGTCGAATCCTTGCTGAAATTGTGATAGTATTCCCGCAACTTCTTGCAACGCTCAAAACGATATTTTAAGGTGTCCGATGTAAGAGTGGGTACTTTTTCCAGCACCCGGTAAATAGCCCAGGATTCTATTTCATGATAGGGATTAATAAATCCTCCATTAGTGAAGAAATTATACCAGTGAAATTCATCACCAACATTATACGTAAAGGTTTCTTCCCTTGTAAGATTCTGAAGACCATTGGGTGGATTACTCATCCCAACCAATGAATAATGATCGTAAAAACTCATCATTGGATCGTCGGGAAAATGAAACAGATCAGGTGTGCTGATTAATCCATAGTGTTTACTTAGAATGCACAAAGTGCCGTTGATGTAGCTAATGGTGCTGCTTAATGCAATAATCTTTACCGTATCGTTCAGCCCACAAAAGTTGGTATCACGCACTGCAACCACCGTGGCAACTACATTCCCCGTATCACACATCACCCATGAAGCGCCAAGCCCCGCATGCGTTTTCATAACAATGGAATCGTAACGATAATTTGTAAACACATTGTCACCATTGGGTTTTACAACGCACAATCGGCCTATCCATGAACCTTCAGAGGGCGAATAACAATTCGAATTCAATTGTTGAATTACAGGAAAACTCCTGAAAACACTATCACTTCCCGAAGCCCATGCTGTATCTACACGATATGCCATGATTACCCCATAAACAGTGTTGTACAGGTATGAACCGTTCGTCCGAAGAGCACGCCAATCCTGAGCATTGGCGAGACTCGCCCCACCGATAAAGAATATTAAAAGTAAACTGATAGCTCGATTTTTCATGATAATGGTATCTTATAAATACAAATATACCTAAACTAATCATACCCACCATCAATCCTTCTTTTCATAAGTCTCAATTTTTTCTTCTTTAATCGCCTTATCAATCGCGAACTTCAACTCTACCAATTGAGATGCGGTTAATCTGTTCGCGGCGACCCATCTGTTCTCACTGTCGAGCTTTTCGATGCTGTAGTATTTAATCGGTTTCCATTGTGATGAATCATTTACATCAATTACTGCCGTGGGTCCACTCGCTATTAGTTGTACAGGCTCTTCGCTCACTACAAGCCTGACCGGGCCATACTGATACACAGCTGCTGGCTTTACTGTGGTGGTTTGCCCCATGGTCGCAAGCCCAATAAAAGCGAGCAATATCGTGGATAGAAGATAGATTCTCATAATCACAGATTTTAAAGTTGTTCGGCCATTATTAAAAGTTCGTTGGTGGTCTTCCAATTTCTTGTGGTGGCGCCCACCTTCAAGGTGGCTTCCAGATAATTATTGTTCAGCTTGCTCCTTCCGTATCCACCGGGACAGTATAGATAGACCACGTTCTCTCCAACAGCAACGACTTCGCCCTCTTGCTTCTTATCTTCGATTTTCTTCAGGTTAACAACCGCCGGACTTGATAATAGAAAGCTTACATATACTCCGGATGGATTGTTTGCAGCCTCCGCCACCAATGGATTTCCGATGATTATTTGTTTCAACGCTTCTGTGCCTAACACGAGCACCTGAACATCAAATCCAAATTCCTGTTTTATGCCTTTGCAAATTTTCTGCTCCAGCTTTCGCAGATCCGTCTCCTTACTCGTAAAGACAACATTTCCGCTTTGCAGATAACTACTCACCTTGCTGAAACCCAGACGCTCGTAGCAACTGCGCAGGAAATCCATTTTGATAAGCTTCTGTCCGCTGACATTGATGCCCCGTAATAAGGATATGTAGCTGATCATATTTATTGTGAATTATAATTCTTGTCGTTCAACTCACCGCCTGTATGCCGCAAGAAACGGCAGATTCATGCCTTACTTCAAACACTTCGACAGTTGCCTGTTTCAACAAATCTCAAAGCATGTCCTCATTTTTTTGCCAGGATCTTATTAATCGAAAACCCAAGCACTCCACCTAGAATAGTTGTCATTATTCCAATTGGGATCAACGAAAGCGGTTCTTTCCACCCTATCAACACTGCTACCGGCAATAAAACCATAAAAGCAATCAATATCCCTTTGATTATAGAATTGATGTTTAACTCAATGGTTGCAATAAGAAACCCGACAACTACCCAGTTGGCAAATGCAGAGATATTTGCATCCCATGTCAGCTTTTGTAACATCATTGGAATTACATCGATAATCCCAGCAAGCATGCCTAATAATATCCCAATGCCAATTCTTTTCATTTCCAATCAAACTGATTAAATGCCAATTTAAAGATACTGCAAAACATTCAAATTGACGCTTCTGTATATAAAACTACATCTAACTCTATTTTTTTTGGATATAGAACAAAGGCTTATTCTGCATCCCGTGCTAAGGTTTCCAGCAGTTGCTGCTTTTGTTCTCTCATACCTTCTCTTGTACTTTTTCTAGTCAGAAAGTACACCGCAACAGCAAGAACTGCAATATAAACAGAGAATACTAAAACAAAGAGTATCCTCATCGGAATAGGTGCAAAGCTAATATATGAAAATGCATATGCCATAGCTGCAACAACAATCATCAACAAAAATAGCATGAGGATACTCATTATTCTTCCCCATTCCTTAAAGCGATATAATGCCCGCGCCGAAAAGAAAAGCGGTATCCAAAATAAGGAAAATGAAAAAGCTAAAACCGTAAAATTACTGAACATCCAATCCATGCTGTTTGAAGCAAACTCCCCATGAGGTGCAGATCCAAAATCAGCATCAGTCAAGCTCGTTAAAAGAAGCGACATCAATCCACCACCAATATTGCTGGCAAAACCAACAATGGAAAGAATGAACAAAATAATTCCTATTACTTTTGCCGGGCGTAGTCTCTTGTCTAAATGTTTTGAGGGTGTTGTCATTAGGTGGTGATTTTAGTTTTTATTAATTGATGGAATATTGCAGCTGCACCAATATTCTTATATCTGTTACATCCAATACTCATTTGGTATGTGAAAGGTTGCAAGATTTGTTATATGGGTCGTACTTGCATGTAATTTCAAATCAGGATTCACACCATCAAGTTTGTCTACTAGTTCGTTAATCTCTTCTATTGGTGCTTGATAATACACCCTATGTATTCTTTTAGTATTTTTAAAAATAGCTTTGTCGACGGTTCTATTAAAATCAGGAAAAGAATATCCAATTATTACAAGTACATCTGTTGTCTCTAATATTTTGCTAGCATAACTTCTGGTATATACTACGGCATCCTCATTCTCCCATGCAAAATGGAACAATGGTTTATTATTGGCTTGCTCGTAATTACTTTCAAGTACTTGAATTAATAAATCCAAGCTTTTATATAAATCTTGAGATTGAACATCAAATAGATTTGAATATTCTTTGCTGCCAATATCATTATAGATACCCGCTGTACCATTAAGTTTCAATATGCAAGATCTACTTAAATCAATAGTACTCTGTCCAATTGGATAAACTTGAAGGTTCCTTTGAGTTTGCTCAATATTAAATTTCTTAATATCAGAATATGAAGATTCAAATTGAGAATCATAGTTCCAAGAAATAATTTTTATATTGGGAGGTAAGAATTGTTGTGATTCATCAAGATAATTCCCCCAAAATGTAATATATCTTTTATCTATATGTGTATGGACCATTTCTTGAATTTCCTTTTTCCAAGGACGTTTTTCTGAGCTTTGACCTGGCTTGTCATCTTCCTTGGAGAAAAAAACCAAGTCCTTAGGTTTTCTCAATTGTTCAAAAAGAATATAACCACTCAAAATGGCCTTTAATCTCAAAAGCTTTATTTTTGATATCGGATCATTACTAATTGATAGTTCTCTGGCATAAGCATCAATTTGAGTTCGTTTTGGCTCGATCTCTATAAGTTCATTAAGTTCTTCAATGTATTGATCAGCAAATTTATTGGTAAGACGATTTTGATTTTTTAACAGCGTTAAGAAATCTCTATAAACTTGCATTCGCGAATTCATAGTTTTTATAAGTGGCAAACAATGATAGCTTGCTCCTGCACCAATAAAATATGTTATATTATACATAATGTAATATTTTTATCAAACATATCGTATTTTTTAAGGTTGTTGTCAACGGTCGGGGCTTTCTAACGGCGGGGAGATTCGAAGCAGCTCCGATTCATAATACAACAAAGTCTAATAAAAGAACTATACTACCTGTTAAACTGTCTGCCCCGCTGATAGCAAGCCTTTGTTGCACTAAATCCCACCCCGAAAAAGCCGGGGTGAGATAGTAGCGCATTTTAAAGAACATCGTACAAAGGGTATTATAAACCAATAAATCCTTTGTATATGAACAATGAGCCAAAGTTAAGAAAAAAATCATTCACAACAGTCGAACAAGCAATTCATCAGGTAAGAGGCTTTCGTAATCTTTATCAGGAACTTGACGATAAGATACGATTGTCGGGGCAATCAGAGAGTACGCTTAAGAATTACGCTCGAAAAATAGCCCAGTTGAGCCTGCATTTTGGCAAATTGCCCCAGCATGTCACTGAAAAGGAGATGAACAAGTACCTGGCTTCACTGGCCCGGCAAAGCAAATCACCTTCGCTGAGCGATTTTAAGTTCGCCGTTTATGGGCTGCGCTATTGCTATCGCCTGCTGGGCTTGAATGACAAAGTGGTGCAACTCCCCAAAATAAAGCATACCAGCAAATTGCCGGTAGTGCTTAATTATGGCGAGTGCAGGGCGTTGTTTAATGCGCCAGATCTGCTAAAACACAGGGTGCTGCTGTCGCTGATGTATTCGGCCGGTCTGCGTGCCCGTGAGGCAAGCCGGCTGAAGCTCTCTGATATTGACCGTGGCCGGATGATGATCCACATTCGACAAAGCAAGTACAACAAAGACCGCTATGTTCCGCTCTCACCGCTGATTTTGCAAGGACTGGAGAAGTATTATTATGCCTGTCAGCCGGTGGAGTACCTGTTCAATGGCAATGAGCCCGGTTCACCCTTGAGTGTACGTGGCATGCAATGGGCCTTACGCGAAGCGGTGAAGAAGTGTAAGCTTCAAAAGGGCATTACCCTCCATACACTGCGACACAGCTATGCTACGCACCTGCTTGAGTTCGGGATGGACATCGTGACCATCAAGGAACTGCTGGGACACGAGCGTATAGAAACGACACTGGTGTATCTTCATGTCGCCAAACCCAATCGCAGCAATCTGTTCAGCCCGTTCGACAGATTGTATACGAAGGAGTGAAGCCTGCATTCGAGCTGGCACAGGTCATTGAACGGTTCGGGAAAGATTATATTGAACAACATGCGCCCAACGCCTACGTGCAGCGCACGCTGAGCGCACTCGAGCGTTGCCGTACCGCTGCACTGGGAGGACATGTTGACCGATGCGATCAATGCGGGCATATTCGCATCAGCTATAACTCCTGTCGTAACCGTCATTGTCCCAAATGCCAGAATACGCAGAGGGAAGCATGGATCCAAGACAGAAAACAGGATCTGCTTCCTGTACCGTATTTTCATGTGGTATTTACCGTGCCGGATAAGCTTAACCGTTTGTTCCTGCACGAGCCGGTGCTGATGTATAATCTGTTGTTTCAATCGGCATGGCAGACACTCTCTCAGTTCTCCTACACGAGCCTGCATGCAGAAACAGGCATGTTCGCTATTTTGCACACCTGGGGACAAAACCTCTCGCTGCACCCTCATGTGCATTGTGTGGTTCCCGGCGGAGGCATCGATTACAAAAACCAATGGACGCAGGTAAAGGTCTCTGAAAACGGAAAAGTATTTTTATTTCCGGTCACAAATCTCTCTGCGGTTTTTCGCGGAAAGTTCATTGCTGGCCTGCAGCAACAACTTATGCAGGAAAAGCCGTTCATCAATGCGCTCTACAAAACGCCTTGGGTAGTTTATGCCAAAGATCCCTTTGCAGGCCCTGAGCAGGTAGTGGAATATCTTGGCCGCTACACGCACAAGGTAGCCATTGGGAATCATCGCATCTTAAACATCAATGATGAAGGCGTGACCTTCCGCTGGCGCGACTATCGCGACAACAAAGAAAAAGTAATGACGCTTGATGGCGCCGAGTTCCTGCGCAGGTTCTGTGTGCACATCCTTCCAAAAAGGTTCGTAAGAATCCGTCATTACGGATTGCTTTCAACTTCAAAACGCCCGCTGTTACGAGCGTTGCAGCAGTCCTTTGGAATCAAGCCTGTAGTCAGGGAAAAGAAAAACTGGAAACAAATCGCTGCAGAACATCTTGGCTACAGCCCGGATCTGTGCCCGCATTGCGGTAAGGGCAGCATGCTTATGATAGAAATATTATTGCCGGGCAGGCCGCCACCCGCGGAGTTCATAGCAAAACAAACATCAACAATCAAAATCACTGCTTAATGAAATCGTTCTATACAGGACCTGAAATTGTATTGCCTAAACCTGAGAAAAATGCCAATGGACGGGCGAATCAGAAGGTGTCTGCAGAAATGCTGCATGAATTATCCTCACTTTATTACTCAAATCTGAGTACATTTTTTCATAGCAGGCCGCAACAAAATCATTAAAACTCCATAAAGACTATTCCTTCTTCAAATCTTGCTGCACGTGGGCTTTCGTGCAACACGGCTTCATGTTGGGTCTCGTGCCTCGACCACACGAAGCCTTAACTATTATCTGCAAGTATAGTTATTCTTTTATTATTTTTCTTGTCTCGTTGATGTCTGAACTTAGAATATTTAGAACATACACACCCTTGTCAAGGAAAGAAAGATTTATATTCAAATTTTTCTCTGCTTTCTGTCTTAAAATAAGCTTACCCTGGATTGAATAAAGGCTAAGTATTTTCTCATTATTCTGACTTGATGCGAGGAACTCAATATTAATATTATTAGTAAAAGGATTCGGATAGATATTATTAATATCCTTGTTATATGCATAATTATCGGCATTTATCAGATTACCCGAAGGTAATCGATAAAATACTTGATGCCCAGCAGCAAAACCAGTATCGATACTTAAAAAACAAAGTTCACTTACCCAGTCCATAAAATTTGGAAAACCACCAACAGTACTCTGCTGTGTCCATGTTATACCACCATTTGTCGTTTTTTGAATTTGAAAATAACCGCAGACATAGCCAGTACTATTATTTACGAAATGAATATTACAAAGAAACTGGTCTGAATAAGATGTTGAAGCTAATGACCAACTATTTCCGCAATCAATTGTTTTATAAATACGCATTGAGTCACCCCCATTATGAGTATAGAAATAGCCTACACTGTCAGAAGGAAAAGATAATGTACCAAAAAAGTAATTGTTAATTGGAATATTCTGACTTATCCAGCTACTACCACCATTTAATGTTTTCAATATAAAACCTTGTGTCAATGCAAATCCAACAGTATCATTAATAAAAAAAACAGAACCAATAGTAGAAGATAATCCTGTCGACAATGGTGTCCAGTTATTGCCTTCATCAATGGTCTTGTAAATAGTTCCATTACCACCGCTTGCATAACCTATGTTTTCCGAAGGAAAACTAACTGAAAGTAGTCCATTAGCAAATACGGTAGTGTCCCAAGTATTTCCATTATCACCTGATCTTGCAATGATTCCTTCTGCAAAATTATTTTTATGACCAACTGCAATGATAGTGCATGTGTCCGTGTAAACAATGTCACAAAATCGGGTATCTGAAAGTGTAGTAAATACAGTATCCCAAGTTGTCCCATTATCCGCAGTTCTTATTATTATTCCGTAATCTTGCGAATCATTATTATATCCAGCGGACATACCATTATTGAAGTCCTTGAAGTCAGTGCACATTAGGATAGGCACATTGTAAAAACATACTGTCTACCACTGCGCCTTTGTCTGTCCAATGAACAGAAAAAGGAGAATAAGTAAGATTGAAATTCTTTTCATAGGTTTTGTTTTTATATTACCGAGAACGTGATGCGGCTAACAAAAGGCAGGGTTTTACTACCACTGAACCTCATTTGAAAAACCGCTTTTCATGTATACACTTTTCCGTCTGCCGAAGCAAGAAACCCCTGCTTTTTGGTAGGCGTTGTTATGCTGCGTTTTTATTTTTTTGGTACGAGAGAAACTCCAATAAGCATACTTCTACACACAAAATGATTCTTTTCATATATGATAATTGATGTTGGCTTATCATAGGAGTCTTTTTCATCACAATACCTAAATTTACATGTATATTTATATGGTTGTCCTTTTTTTATGTCTGGGACGTTCGTATTTACTTGTACATACTTGATCATTTTACTATCAGATACTTCAACCACAAATGTTTTGTTCAGGTCTAAAGAAATTATACTTTCGTTACCTTCAACCTTTTTAATTTCTTTATCATTCTCAAATATTTTAAAAACTACATTACTGGTTTTTTCTACTTTTGAAGGCAATATTTTAAATTTAAGTTCTAATACTCCTTGAACATTACTTTGCGAATAACTTGACATACCAGATAATAAAGTAATGATTAGAAAGGAAAATAGCTTTTTAATATTCTTCATAATTGTAAGTATCAATTTTTTTTTCAAAACGCAGCATAACTAGTGCATATATTCAACTCCTTCTCCCCACCAGCCTTATCTTCGCCCTTGTAATATCTAGCCTGAATCCCAATAATACTCGAATATAATCGATTAGTAGCGATGAAAATCAGTGCTGTTTAGGAGACACTCCACAACAAATATACTCGCCCCCATCCAATCAACCAAATAAATAATGTTAAATATGTGGAGAGGTTGATATTATTCAGGGAAGAAGACATTTGCGGTATGGCCAGTATGGGATTGCAGACAATTCTTTTCAGACTAACAATACTGAATCGGGTTAAAACTTTCGCAAGACTAAGAACTTCAAATGATCTATGCTGCCTATCAGCCTTAATTGTTTATGCTTTTTCATTATAGAATTTATCTCTCAATCGATAGGCTAGATCATTTATCATTGCTAAATCAGGCACATCTGGTAATGATGAATTCTCAAAAGCCAGTTCCATTTCCTCTTGCTTTACGTCAGCCATTTTTAATAATTCTTCATACTCGAACTTTCCTGATTTAATTTCCAGCAAAAAATCACGATTTGGCCTTTTTACATTTACCTTTTTCTCTTTGCCGATTTCGATAGCCATTTCTAAAAGCCTAAAAACGTGCATCATATTTTTAGCATCGTAATTCTTTCCGTGACTTTTAGTATTTTCATATCTTTCATTGTTTCGTTTTTCAACCCAGTCCCAATACTCACGATACTCCTTGCAGTACGTTGAATAGCCGTCCCTATTAAAATACAATAGCGCTTCCTGCATAACTCCTTTTGGTATTGAACTTAAACACACATCATTTGAGTCTGTCCCTCTCGTTATTCCACTGAATCCATGACTTCCGGAATAATATAATCCATAAACATCTTTCATATATGGAATGTTTACCAATCCGCAATTTTCTTGTTTCCATGCTTTAAGTTCCAGAAATTTCTCAAGCGGAATCGCTCCTTGTTCATAGTTCACAAAACAAAATGATAATATACTCTTTCGCTCTTTAGGAACAGGATTAACAATCTTCTTTTTTAATCCTTTCGCTTTTTTAATTTGTGATAATGCAAACTTACCGAAAGTATTGCTGCAGAGTTTGCTTAATATCAATTCAGATTTTATCTCGGACAAATAGGGATGTTTATAAATTATTGCATGGTCAGGCGTATTGAGTAATTCCAGTATATTTGGATTGTTTAGTGAGAGCAACTCCATGAATCGCCCCAGCTCATAAAATACAATATCGTTGGTTTTATTATTCACCTGAGGAATATAATTCAAACCGTAATATTCCTCTTTAGGTAGCACATATACGCCTTTTATATCAGTATCAGAAGCCGGTGTGTCTAACCCATATGCTTTACTACCGCTGATGCATTCCAGTACTATTATTGCTCTTTTTCTTAAGTCGTCAATGGTCATTTGTCATCTAATATTTTCCTGAAAAAATCATTTACATCACTCATTTGTCCTTTTGAAGAGGGCAAACGTAGCGATTCATTATCAGCTCTTTCAATGCAGTTTCTCATGAACGCTATCAATTCCTGTTCACCTTTATGATAGTATTTCTCGCTGATGGTTGCTTTTATTGTGATGAGTTCTCTAATTCTTAGTGTTATTGTATCGGGCAAAGTCAGACCAGTTAACATTTTTCCAAATTCAATTGGAGGAATTTCCTCCTTTTCAAGAATCCACAAACACGCCACAGATGCACGCAGCGCATAAAAGAACTTTTTGAGTTTATATTCTTCTGTTGTTACAACTTCTTCAAATGTTTTTTTTGCCATACTCAAATAGTGGTGAATGGTGGCAATTCTTGAATAAGTTGTTCGTGCAATTGCATTAATTCCTGTCAGGAACCCTTGGTCAACTTTATAAATAATCGGTGATTGAATTCTTTCAAGTATTGGAGGATTTGATTTCCAAAGTAACCTCAGGCATTTTCTCAAATCCCAACCACTTATATCAATCTCATTATTCTCAAAGAAATATTCAATAGTGTCTTTTTCTTCGGCCAGACTCAAATACCAATTTTTATCGTGTACGTATATAATCCGAACATCAAAATCACTGTCTGGAGAAGGAAAACCCCACGCTCTCGACCCGGTTTCACAAGCGAGCAGTATTTTAATTCCCTGATTTTTCTCTAAATCAGATAAGTATTTTTTTATCTTTTCTTCCATCAATCATTTTAATTATGTGAAGGATGATTTTATAATTCACACACGGTTTCGGGCTATGCACCAACAATTATAAGCGCACCCCTCCAACTACACAAATAAATAATGTTAAATATGTGAAGGTATTGAAATAAATTGAGATACCAATTATTTTGCTTTTGCCATAATACTTCTCCTCTGGTGAGAAATCCATCTTCAACACTGAAATGCTCGAGCGATCCGGCCTGGTCTTGTATGTTTATGCATAAACGGCATGACAGTCAAAGGTTCTGAATGCCTGCACTAAAGGTGATAGTAGCGACTAGTCGTTTTAGTTTTTTTCAGCCAGCTTTATTATTACAGCTGGTAGCATCCTAAGGGCTCCGTCAGGTCCTTTTACTTTAATGTCCTCAATGTATACTTTACTGCCATCTGCTAGTTTAGTAATCGCATCAATCATTTGCTGAGTAAATTTGTTTCCAATAGCAGTTTCAGTAAGAAGATTTTTGTCTACAACGTATGTTAAAGAAAACGATATTACTTCAAACTTAAAATCAAATGGCAGATTCAATGAAACATTTATCTGCGGGTCTTTTAATAATTCCTCTTTGCTAATATAGAAGTTGCTATTGCAATTATTGCCGATACAAGGTATTGGGTCAGGAATTCTTTTGATCCTAAAAATGCTACTCTCCAATTTCTGTGTTTCTCCCGGTTTTATTTCTGCGGAAACTTCAATGATGGTTTCCATTACTTTGTCAACCCTGATAATGTACTTCCCATTACTTCCGGAAATTGTTCCATTGTTGATTGACACTTTTATTTTATCACTTGCAATACCCGGTACAGCAATGGATACAGGATTATCAATGCCTATATACAGTACATTCATTTTGTCCGCTGAAACAACCACGAGATTCTCCGTTTGAGCCATTAGCTTTACACTAATAGACATTGCAATAAGCACAACAATCATTTTGATCATGGTTTTCATAATTATGTTTTTAGGGTTATTGATAATGTGCTGCGCTGATAATAAGCCATTCGCATTGGCAGTTCAAACCTATTCCTTAATTATTTTTCTTATTACAATATTTCCAGATGCACGACTTTCAAGTAATACTTTTTTCCTGATGTTTAATTATAACGTTAATATTAAATGAAATACCTTAAAATGCTGGAGCTTGCTTTTCGAATGGCTTCCATATATTGTATATAAGAGATGCAGTTGGTCATTGTTTAATGTCTCTCTTGTCAGGACCCTTATCTGCCACCGATTACACAAGCATCGTGTTACGTAACGAATTATATTACTACAATCGTGTCAAAATTGGAATAATATATTTCACTTAACTTACCTGCAACCTCTGGAAGCTTAACTGAAACTCTAATATTAAAAATTCCATTATCATTGAGTGGGCAACCATGATGAATTTCAGGATTATAAAGTGATGTATTCTCAACAATGGTATCCCCAGGTTTAAAATTAATATCATTATATATTGTAAAATCATCTATATCGGCAATCCCGCCTGTTGGTATATATTTCTCACCATTGAAGTAAAATATTTCCAAGTAAATGTCTGAATGAAAGTCGCCACAGCCCACACTTTTCCAATAAGACGCTGGTATTACAATTGTGTCATTGCTGATGTTCATTATTAAAATGGTCGAGTGAAAATATCCAGTTGAGGTTGTAATTGTGTCTTCCTGAATGCTAAACTTCAATTTCAATCTGTTTTCATAATTGTCCGATTTAACTGTGAATGCTTTATTCGCAGATAATCCGAAGAAGAATAGCACCAAAATTAATATTCCAAATGTATTTTTCATTATATGCTGCATAACGTTCGAGGCTTGTTGTTCGTGCGGGATTAGAATGCACTTTACTTTCCCACCGCTACAGAAATAACTAAAATATTCAAAATTTCAAACTTCGTACTCCGCCCGCATGACACCAAACCGCTTTTAAGTGTAGTTTTTTCTATTTTATTCTTTTCATTTCCCAATAGCCCACATAGCTTTTGACTAAATAATCACTTTGAAATAATCCAGTTTTTTTTTCTTTCATTACTATTCTCCACTCTCCAATATATTTAGATTCCATTTCATTATATTCGCCTGTATATTCACATCCTGGATAATCTTTATTGTAATCAACGACAATTTTGTTCAAGTTTTCATCAAAATAATAGTCATGAGGGTATTGAACAATGAAGTTTATTAATTTCCCATCTGTAAATCCTTTCACAGCTATTGGTTCTTCAAATAGTCCCTTGCTTTCTTCATCAACAGTTGTTCCTTCGAAATACCCGTTATCGTACTTCAATTTCATTTCAAACGGGATCCTATCTTCAATTAATTCTCCATTCTGATCTTCAGAAAAATAACTAAAGAAACCCGACCATATTTGATTTTGCATTTCCATACTTGCGATTAGCTTTTCATATAATTACACATAACGTTCGAGGCTTGCTAACAGCGGGGAGATTCGAAGCAGCTACGATTCATAATACAACAAAGTTAAATAAAAGAACTATACTATCCGTTAAAATGTCTCCCCCGCTGATAGCAAGCCTTTGTTGCACTAAATCCCACCCCCAAAAAGCGGGGGCGAGATAGTAGCGCTTTGTAAAGAACCTCGTACAAAGGATATTATTAACGCATAAATCCTTTGTATATGAACAATGAGCCAAAGTTAAGAAAAAAAACGTTCACAACGGTTGAACAAGCCATTCATCAGGTAAGAGGCTTTCGTAATCTTTATCAGGAACTTGACGATAAGATACGATTGTCGGGGCAATCAGAGAGTACGCTTAAGAATTACGCTCGAAAAATAGCCCAGTTGAGCCTGCATTTTGGCAAATTGCCCCAGCATGTCACAGAAAAGGAGATGAACAAGTACCTGGCTTCACTGGCCCGGCAGAGCAAATCACCTTCGCTGAGCGATTTTAAGTTTGCTGTATACGGGCTGCGCTATTGCTACCGCTTGCTGGGTTTGAATGACAAGGTTGTTCAGCTCCCAAAAATCAAGCATACAAGCAAACTGCCAGTTGTGCTTAATCATGGAGAGTGCAGGGCGTTGTTTAATTCGCCGGATCTGCTAAAGCACAGAATACTGCTGTCTCTGATGTATTCGGCTGGTCTGCGTGCCCGCGAGGCAAGCCGATTGAAGCTATCGGATATTGACCGTGGGCGGATGATGATCCATATACGGCAGAGTAAATACAACAAAGACCGCTATGTCCCGCTTTCACCGCTGATTTTGCAAGGACTGGAGAAGTATTATTTCGCCTGTCAGCCGGTGGAGTACCTGTTCAATGGCAATGAGCCCGGTTCCCCTTTGAGTGTACGTGGCATGCAATGGGCCTTACGCGAAGCGGTGAAGAAGTGCAAGCTTCAAAAGGGCATCACACTCCATACGCTTCGACACAGCTACGCCACACACCTGCTTGAGTTCGGGATGGACATCGTGACCATCAAGGAACTGCTGGGACACGAGCGTATAGAAACGACACTGGTGTATCTTCATGTCGCCAAACCCAATCGCAGCAATCTGTTCAGCCCGTTCGACCGGTTGTATCAGAAGGCTTGAAGCCTGCATTCGAGCTGGCACAGGTCATTGAACGGTTCGGGAAAGATTATATTGAACAACATGCGCCCAACGCCTACGTGCAGCGCACGCTGAGCGCACTCGAGCGTTGCCGTACCGCTGCACTGGGAGGACATGTTGACCGATGCGATCAATGCGGGCATATTCGCATCAGCTATAACTCCTGTCGTAACCGTCATTGTCCCAAATGCCAGAATACGCAGAGGGAAGCATGGATCCAAGACAGAAAACAGGATCTGCTTCCTGTGCCGTATTTTCATGTGGTATTTACCGTGCCGGATAAGCTTAACCGTTTGTTCCTGCACGAGCCGGTGCTGATGTATAATCTGTTGTTTCAATCGGCATGGCAGACACTCTCTCAGTTCTCCTACACGAGCCTGCATGCAGAAACAGGCATGTTCGCTATTTTGCACACCTGGGGACAAAACCTCTCGCTGCATCCACATCTGCATTGTGTGGTTCCCGGCGGTGGCATCGATTACAAGAATCAGTGGAAGCAGGTAAAGGTCTCTGAAAACGGAAAAGTGTTTTTGTTTCCGGTCACAAATCTCTCTGCTGTTTTTCGCGGAAAGTTCATTGCTGGCCTGCAGCAACAACTTATGCAGGAAAAGCCGTTCATCAATGCGCTCTACAAAACGCCTTGGGTAGTTTATGCCAAAGATCCCTTTGCAGGCCCTGAGCAGGTAGTGGAATATCTTGGCCGCTACACGCACAAGGTAGCCATTGGGAATCATCGCATCTTAAACATCAATGATGAAGGCGTGACCTTCCGCTGGCGCGACTATCGCGACAACAAAGAAAAAGTAATGACGCTTGATGGCGCCGAGTTCCTGCGCAGGTTCTGTGTGCACATCCTTCCAAAACGGTTCGTAAGAATCCGGCATTACGGTTTGCTGTCAACGTCGAAACGACCGCTGTTACGGGCGTTACAGCAGTCCTTTGGAATCACGCCGGTAGTCAGGGAAAAGAAAAACTGGAAACAAATCGCTGCAGAACATCTTGGCTACAACCCGGATCTGTGCCCGCATTGCGGTAAGGGCAGCATGCTTATGATAGAAATATTATTGCCGGGCAGGCCGCCACCAGCGGCGTTCATAGCAAAACAAACATCAACAATCAAAATCACTGCTTTATGAAATTGTTCTGCGAAGGACCTGAAATCGTATTGCCAAAACCTGAGGAAAATGCCAGTTGGCGGGCGAATCAGAAGTTGTTTGCAGAAATGTCTTACGAATTATCCTCGCAATACCACTCAAATCTGAGTATACTTTTTCATAGCAGTCAGCACCAAAATCATTAAAAATCCATAACACGTATTTCATTGATAATGTGCTGCACGTGGGCTTCCGTGCAACACGGCTTCATGTTGGGCTAGCGCCACACGAAGCCTTAACTATTATGCGTTCGTTATTATTGTTTTGCTATTTTCGGAACCTGCAAATAGTCATCAAGTTTGATATTGTCTGGTAACGATTTTTTTATTGATTCTGTCGGTTTGAACCAAACAACTATTGTGTCTTGTCTGCTTGCAATATTTGTCTCTGTCATGCAGATAGCGACTGGTAATAGTTTTATTTCTTTGTTTAGTACCGTGTATTTGTCTAAACTCATTTGTCCTTTGGTGTTTCCAATTAGTAAAGGATAAAAATCATTTTTAGTTGCATCCATTTTAATAAATGCGCTGTCATATTTGTTTTCTGCCATTAAAGTGTCTGTTTCTTTAAAGTGTTTTGTCGTCAAGTATGTCTCGTTTGATAGAAATCCTAAATAAGGATACTTTTCATTGTCGGTCTGCCAGTTTGGATTAAAGTTCTTATAGAACAGTCCTTGGTCTGTCAACATAATTCCTAATGATTGAAGTTGTTGTCCAGTTAAAAACAAATACTGTGGTGTCTGTGTCTTAGTGGAGCAACTAATAAAAGTTACTGTCGCAATGATTAAAAACAAAATTTTTCTTTTCATAATTTATTTTTTTGGTTTAGGTTTTCTATAATGACGCATAACTATTGAATATATATAATTCCTCCCCCACTTCGCTATCTTGGCCAAATTATATCCACTATATCTTTCGGTTAAATCCGAACATATCGATTAAAATGCGATTAAAATCAGTTATGTGCTGGATGCTCGTAATAACAAATATACTCACCCCCATCCAATCAACCAAATAAATAATGTTAAATATGTGGAGGTATTGAAATTATTTGAGGGACGACTATTTTACTTCTCCCATAATACTTCTCCAGTGGCGAGAAATCCATCTTCAACATTGAAATGCTCGAGCGATCCGGCCTGACTTTGTATGCATAAAAAGGTCATAGATTGTTCAGAATTATTTCTATAAATACGCTTACCATTAGGTGAGATGCGGATTACAGAACCTTCAGATACATCGAACAGGGAATCATCAACCTGGAATTGTCCGGAACCCCTTAAAAACACATATATCTCTTCGTGCTTCGTATGCTGATGTATAAAGGGCATGGCAGTCATGGGCGGAATTACCGTAAAGGAAATCTCTGCTGCCGTCGATTTGAGAAGCTCACCAATAAAGACTTTCCCCCTAACTTGCTGCTGCCGCTTCGGATGCATATAAGAATAGTCATTCAATTGGTCGATGGGTCCCAAATCAATCGCGATATGGTTGTTACCTTCTGATGTGATTTTTACAGTTTTCATTGTTGTGTGAATTTGTTATTATCAATGATGACGGTGCTTTTCGTATATATAGTTGAGCTGTCTTACTAAGTAGCTCAATTGCTAATACCTTTTTCGACTCTGATGCGATACAGCAAGGAAGCATTTAGTTTTTCCTGTTTAATGTTACAGATTGTCGATTACTAAACCCTGATGCTTGCTCAATTATTATAGCATCATCCTGAACAATCAATTTTCTGATTCTGATTTCTCTTTTAGTAATCGGATTATGATCTATCACAACCTTAAAATAATTGGCGTGCCCGTTCACAATCATAGAAAAAACTCCAGGCCCTTCACAACAGCCAACTGAGAGTTCCTCTATCCAGCTATCCATCTGGCGATTCCTTTTCTTAAGTCCGCTACAACAAGTTTCCATGTTCGCGGAATCGCAATGCATTCCAGTGGGACAAAATGCTGTTGATGAATCTGACTCATAGTGTTTAATTCTTTTTATTTCCTTAAATTCAAATTTCACATATCCAGACACATCAGTCATTTTAATATGTTTGTCAGAATTAAGACTCACTTCAATACCTGATAATGGATTGTTCTTTTCATCAACAACTCTAACTAAAATATAGTTTTGGTTATTAGAATATTCTTCACTAACACTGGTTTTATCATAAACACGTGAGACCGTATCAAAAAGCAATATAGTATCATTTATACAGTTCCAAAAACCGCTTTCAATACTAAGGATGCCATTTTCACTGTCAAGACTTTGTCCTTTAACAACCGCTGGAATTAAAGGAGGGAAATAAAAATGATACGTTGAATCTCCGTTAAGTTCAAGTTTATAATACGCTCCTTTGTCCGTACATTCAAATATTCCTGGTTTAAAGGATAAAAAATGTTGAGCGACAACAAATAAAAATATTAATACTTGCCTTATCATTGATTATTTCCAATTTCCAATAGTGTCAGCCTTGCCATGATGAATGCTATGTTTTTTGTTTGTGTCTTACTAAGGCCTCTGCCAAAACAATGTTGGATTATTGGTCTTGAAGCTCGTAAAGGTTGTGCCGGTCTCTTCGTTTTTTTGTACGCTTTTGTCGGGTTTCTGTAGAAATGCGTCTAAGGGTAACAGCTCAACATACGTAATCTGCTTGCCCTCTGCCCAGGTTTCAGCATTGTATTCACTTATTAAAGGACACTCAAAACGATATAAGTTTTTTGCCATATAATTGTACAAATAATCTTCTTTGGTCGCTGATGACTTATTGTTCCAATTGGCATCAGGGTTTAGTATGAGTGGTTTGCCGATAACCATACGCTCCCTTACTTCCTGAATGCTTAACAATTCTCCTTGTTCATTCATCACATATGCGTTGTTGGTTGGATCTATCCATATCCATTTTTTCTTGTCATTTAAGTAAACCATATTTATCACATGACAATCATCATAGATGCTGTCCTTAGGCATACACGTAACATACCTTGATTTTATTCCTAATGACAGGTAACATTCATTCAAGACTATCGCCAAACCCCGACAGTTCAAGCCACGATTGTCTTTCTTGCATTCCTTAATCATACTCATTGCATTTTTAACCGTTGGATTCATGTGGCTGCCATCGTGTGGTATCAGGTTATGAATCCAATGAAGCAGATTGATAATTTTCAATTCCTCGCTTCCTGTTCCTGCAATGGAATCCAACTTTAACTCCGTTCTCAAGGCAACGAGCTTAGGATCGTTCTGGTCTTGATATTCGAAGTTCGGAAATGGTCTGTTGTCGTTGAAGTCATATTTGCCAGCTTGTTTCAAAATATCAAGATACGCTGGAACATACTTAATTTGGGTGACTGCCTTGATACTGTCATTAAGCAAAATGATGAAATCATATTTAGTGCTGGGTGTTATTTTTACTGAAAGAGAATCAATGTCGGTGTAGAAAACTACTTTCTGACCTTTAGCAGAGGTAGTATAAACGTCGGGAACTATTTGAGGTGAAATAGTCCATGCGTTTTTCATAAACACCCCACCATCGCGAATATCAACAGATTTGGAATGTGCCTTTATTGTTTTTGTCTGACCAAAGGTCAACATGCAGGCGCTGAAGATAAGTCCTGTGAGAAAAAATATTTTTTTCATTTTATTTTGTTTGTTTTGAATGTTCCGTCTGGCCTATGGTTCATAGCTTTCTACTATACTGCTATCCTGTCTTGTGCATAGGTATGCACTAAAATGCGTCTGCAAGGAAAAATTATGAATGGATTGTCTGCATCGTCTGGTTGATTTTGCATCTCGCTCGTTAAAAGAAATGAGTGTATCCCGCATCAACTGCGGGTTACACTCTCCGGCTTGAAGATTAAAAAAGCCTTTGGTAAAAAATGTCGCCCACTCGCAATGTTCAATATAAAAACAACCCAGACACTGTGTACAATTTCGGTGATAACACATTCCCTACTCTTTCACCACCCTGATACTTTGCCTGTCACCATTGGTTTTTACAAAGGTTATCATATATACTGCGGTCGGCAATTTGCTTAAATCCAATACATCTTCTCCGCTATACTTCAGCTTCAGAAGCGTGTTGCCCATTAAATCATTTACGATAATATCAGATAAATCATTCTGAACATTACTAAAATGCAGGTAATCTGTTACAGGATTAGGATAAACGTTCCACTCATCTGAAGAATGTTCAGTAACTGTCGTCGAGAAATCGTTATCGGTAATAGTATAAGTATGTACCGTATTGCTTCCCAAGGTCGCATTCACCGGATTGGACAAGGTAACAATAACCGTTTCGTCACCTTCAATCAATAAATCATCGATAATACCAGCAATGGTTATATCATTACTCGTACTACCAGCTCCGATTGTCAGCGTTCCATCGGCCAAGGTGTAATCAACACCAGAACCAGTGGCAGTGCCCGTTACAGTGTAATCTACCGTCGCAGTTAATCCGCTTATAGCTGATAGATCAACTTGCAGATTCGCGCTACTGATCGATTCCAATCCGTTTGATGAAGCAGTATTGAACGTGATAGTTGGTGCTGCATCATTATCAGTAATGGTATAGGTATGAACCGTAGTAGTACCAAGACTTGCATTAGTTGGATTGGATAAAGTAACAATGACGGTTTCATTAGTTTCATTTAGTAAATCATCTACGATACCAGCAATTGTAATATTGTTATTCGTTGCTCCTGCAGTGATGGTGAGCGTTCCGTTAGCGAGTGTATAATCTACGCCGCTGCTGCTTGCAGTGCCGGTTACAGCATAATCCACTGTGACGGGCAAGCCGCTGGCTGCGTTCAGATCAACTTGCAGATTCGCACTACTTACCGATTCCAGTCCGTTTGATAAAGCAGTATTGAACGTGATAGTTGGTACTGCATCATTATCAGTAATAGTATAGGTATGAACCGTAGTGGTACCAAGACTTGCATTGGTTGGATTGGACAAGGTTACGATAACTGTTTCATTAGTTTCATTCAGCAAATCATCTACGATACCAGCAATCGTAATATTGTTGCTTGTTGCACCTGCAGTAATAGTGAGTGTTCCATTAGCCAATGTATAATCCACACCACTGCCGCTTGCAGTACCTGTAACAGCATAATCAACAGTGACGGGCAATCCGCTGGCTGCGTTCAGATCAACTTGCAGATTCGCGCTATTTACCGATTCCAGACCACTTGACGAGGTACTATTGAAAGCGATGGTTGGTGCTGCATCATTATCAGTAATCGTATAGGTGTGAACTGTAGTAGTGCCAAGGCTTGCGTTGGTTGGATTCGATAAAGTGACAATGACGGTTTCATTAGTTTCATTTAGTAAATCATCTACGATACCAGCAATTGTAATATTGTTATTCGTTGCTCCAGCAGTGATGGTGAGGGTTCCATCAGCAAGAGTATAATCAACGCCGCTGCCGCTTGCAGTGCCGGTTACAGTATAATCTACTGTGACGGGCAAGCCGCTGGCGGTATTCAGATCAACTTGCAGGTTCGCGCTACTTACCGATTCCAGTCCGTTTGATAACGCAGTATTGAACGTGATGGTCGGTGCAACATCATTATCAGTAATCGTATAAGTGTGAACTGTAGTAGTACCAAGGCTTGCATTGGTAGGATTCGATAAAGTAACAATGACGGTTTCATTAGTTTCAAACAGCAAATCATCAACAATACCTGCAATCGTAATATTGTTGTTTGTTGCACCAGCAGTGATAGTGAGGGTTCCATCAGCCAATGTATAATCAACTCCGCTGCCGCTTGCAGTGCCGGTTACAGTATAATCCACTGTGACGGGCAAGCCGCTGGCGGTGTTCAGGTCAACTTGCAAGTTCGCGCTACTTACCGATTCCAGTCCGTTTGATAACGCAGTATTGAACGTGATAGTTGGTGCTGCATCATTATCAGTAATGGTATAGGTGTGAACTGTAGTAGTACCAAGACTTGCGTTGGTTGGATTCGATAAAGTGACAATGACGGTTTCATTAGTTTCATTCAGCAAATCATCTACGATACCAGCAATCGTAATATTGTTGCTTGTTGCACCTGCAATAATGGTGAGTGTTCCATTAGCCAATGTATAATCCACACCACTGCCGCTTGCAGTGCCGGTTACAGCATAATCCACTGTGACGGGTAATCCGCTGGCGGTGTTCAGATCAACTTGTAAATTCGCGCTATTGACCGATTCCAGTCCGTTTGAAGAAGCAACGATGAATGTAACAACCGGGGGATTAGTTGTAAAGCTGACTTCGGTGCCATAGCTGGTTCCTGCGGTATTGGTAGCGAAGGCTCTCACATAGTACGTTGTATTTGCAGTTAATGAGGTCATAGAGGCGGTAAATGCTCCGGTTGCCGTGGCAGCCCCTTTATCCACCTTACTGTCCGAGGTGGTGGGTGTTCCGGTCGTGTTCCAGCAAACACCATGAGCTGTGGGATTGGGTACGCCCAGCGAGGTAATGTTTCCATTTCCTGTGGCGGTGGTGGCTGCAATAGATGAAACAGCCTGAGTGGTAACGGTGGGTGCAATAGAAGCCGTGGTAAACGACACTTCCGTACCATAGGCGGTTCCTGCTGTATTCGTAGCAAAGGCTCTCACATAGTACGTTGTATTTGCAGTCAATGAGGTCATAGATGCGGTAAATGCTCCGGTTGCCGTGGCAGCCCCTTTATCCACCTTACTGTCCGAGGTAGTGGGTGTTCCGGTCGTGTTCCAGCAAACACCATGCGCTGTAGGATTGGGTACTCCCAGCGAGGTAATGTTTCCATTTCCTGTGGCGGTGGTGGCTGCAATAGATGAAACGGCCTGAGTGGTAACAGTGGGTGCAACGTTAACAACTGCAGTGGCCCAAGTAAAATTATCAATCGCAAAATAAACAGTTGTACCACCCAGGGTAATTACTAACTCATCGATGGCAATGTTTTCATAACCCGGAGTTGCAAAATTCACTAATGAAAAACCTCTATTGGTTGTATTAGACCAACTGGCACCAGCAAAATCTGTTGAAGGTGGACTATACGTAAATTTTGTCACATTGGCTAATTTTCCGGTAAAGGTCACATTAACTCCGACAGTCTGATTAGCATCTCCCCCAACATAGGTTGAAGGATAAAGATACAAACTCTTCACACAAAAAGTAGACGTCGATTTTATTTGACAGGGGTTTGGATTTCCTGTAATGTTATCGATAAAGTTATTACTGCTTAAATAACCATATGTATTATAAACATTCACCTTAAATCCACTGGAAGGATTAAGCGTAAATGGCACACTGCCGCTTGTAAAACTAGTGGTTCCTAATGAAAAGCTCTCAAAAGTCTCAGTGGTTTGGGCTGATACACTCCTTAAAAGAAAAAGGTTAATGCAAAGCAGAAGAATGAATCCGTAAAATCTCTTTACAGAAGAATTGGAAAGCTTGGTTTCCTTAGTACTTTTTTTAAACATGGGGAAGTAAGCAGGCACATACACCTGAGCCCAACTTGCCGTACTATTATTATAAGAACAGTATTGATTTGCAGTAATTTGTGCAAAATTTTCTTTCATGGTGTTTTGTTTATGTGTTATGATTAATGATTGATTTAATAAAGTTAATAGCGTTGATTACATTATACAAGAAATAATCATTTTATTCATCCTGAAATACTGCAAATTTATAATATGATCAATCGTAACGAAAAAGTTCTACAACCCCGATAACGAATTGAATTCCAAAGATATTCTGAAGTCCTTCTTGACTAACGTGCCTTAGCTAAATTAAAGAACATCAATGGGTAAAAACCCCAATCCTACCCGAAATACCAGTCGATAAATAAGCATCAGCATACTGCATATAGACAACAATAATGCATGCATTACAAATATCAAAAATACAAATATATCCATACAGTACAACACACTAAGTAAAATTTTTCCTTAGGCAGTCAAATAGTTCATCAAGTGCGCGATAACGACTCCGATGGCAGGTAACGTCATGAACTAATTGATGTGAAATAGTCCACGCATTTTTCATAAACACCACACCATCGCGAATATCAACAGATTTGGAAAGTTTGTAGGTTCTTGAAACATCGTCTAATTGCCAAATTCCTTTGCATTATTCAATTTGTCTACTGTAATTATTCTGTACGTAAAAGAATTAATTGTCAGTCTTATATTTCTTTTGTTGTTATATATATAAATATTTTTACCTCTTTTATGAAATTCTGATTCATCAGTTTCCCAGATGATTTCCCGAATCATTTCTTCTATTTTGTCGTTTAAAAAATCGATATTGAGTTTTTTATTAATCCTTTTATAAACAAGATCTGTGTAACATATATTCTCTAAAACTACCTTTTTATACTCTTTCATACATAGACTTCATTATTTTCTCTTTTCAATATGGAAAACTGTTGCATATTCACCATCAGTTTCGGCAATTAACAATAGTCGCTAACTATCAAGGGTTGCCGTGCGAATCCCCAATCCACTGAGCTAGTTCTGGCAGAGAAGCAGCTCCTCCCGAATACATCAAAGTTAATAAAAGAACATCATTGGATAAAAACTCCGCTGCCTCATTGGTAGCATACTTTTGCTACCTGTCGTACAGTCTTATGAGATTGCAATTTGGTTAATCTTTTCAATTCTCCACTTATCGTTATAGAGCCTTATCAAAATTAAGAACTCAAAATGACAATCTTGTCCACAATGTAGATTACAATCAAAGAAACCAGACTTTTCCTCTTTATCAAGATAAACTCTAGTAAAAGTCAAATTACCGAAATAATTGAATTTGAACACAGGTTCCCCATGATTGTATTGCTTTAAGATTTCAGATTGATGTTGCAATTCATATTTCCCTGTATCATTAATTTTATTTATGTCAAGGTGGATTGCTCCTTTGTTTTTTGCAATGAATGAATCAAATGCACCAAAAAAGTAATTGTATGTTGTGTCTGCTCTATATTTTTCTATCGCCTCTCTCATAAGTAAAGTTGACGGTAGAAGAGAATCTGTGACAGATATTACATTTCTATCTTTGTCAACGAAGCTGTATAACTTATCATATTCATCCATTCGTTTAAAATCCATCGAATCAAATTTGTCCTGATATTCCTGAACAGGAGGAGGAGGAGGAGGAAATTGCCGATAGAAAATTATACTATCGGTTAATTGCCTAAAAACACTATTTAAAATTAAGACTTCCTTTGTTTCAATTGTGTCATGTCTCATACAACCAACATGTATCACCAAAAGTCCTGAAAGATATAAAAGCAAAAAATATTTTGAGGTCTTAGTTTTCATAGTGTGGCTTGTAGCGACTGAGGCTTGCTAACGGCGGGGCGAATCGAAGCCGTTTCCTGTCCTAATAACACAAAGATAAATAAAAGAACTGCACTGTCCTAAAACCCCGCTGACCCTCTGGTAGCAAGCCTTTGTTGCACTAAATCCCACCCCCAAAAAGCGGGGGCGAGATAGTAGCGCTTTGTAAAGAACCTCGTACAAAGGATATTATTAACGCATAAATCCTTTGTATATGAACAATGAGCCAAAGTTAAGAAAAAAAACGTTCACAACGGTTGAACAAGCAATTCATCAGGTAAGAGGCTTTCGTAATCTGTATCAGGAACTTGACGATAAGATACGACTGTCGGGGCAATCAGAGAGTACGCTTAAAAATTACGCCCGAAAAATCGCTCAATTAAGCCTGCATTTTGGCAAGTTGCCCCAGCATGTCACGGAAAAGGAGATGAATAAGTACCTGGCATCACTGGCCCGGCAGAGCAAATCACCTTCGCTGAGCGATTTTAAGTTTGCCGTTTACGGGCTGCGCTATTGCTATCGTCTGCTTGGGCTGAATGACAAAGTGGTGCAACTCCCCAAAATCAAGCATGACAGCAAACTGCCGGTAGTGCTTAATTATGGAGAGTGCCGGGCGTTGTTCAATGCGCCGGATCTGTTAAAACACAGGGTACTACTGTCGCTGATGTATTCGGCCGGTCTGCGTGCCCGTGAGGCCAGTCGGTTGAAGCTGTCGGATATTGACCGTGGCCGGATGATGATCCATATACGGCAAAGCAAGTACAACAAGGATCGCTACGTCCCGCTTTCACCGCTGATTTTGCAAGGACTTGAAAAGTATTACTTTGCCTGTCAGCCGGTGGAGTACCTGTTCAATGGTAATGAGCCCGGTTCGCCCTTGAGTATACGTGGTATGCAATGGGCCTTGCGCGAAGCGGTGAAGAAGTGTAAGCTTCAAAAGGGCATTACCCTCCATACACTGCGACACAGCTATGCTACGC
The DNA here is from genome assembly GCA_963678485.1 of Bacteroidales bacterium. Taxonomy (GTDB): domain Bacteria; phylum Bacteroidota; class Bacteroidia; order Bacteroidales; family CAIWKO01; genus CALGYY01. The sequence continues at coordinate 3,773,862 of OY782882.1, read as the reverse complement.
ACCTGCTTGAGTTCGGGATGGACATCGTGACCATCAAGGAACTGCTGGGACACGAGCGTATAGAAACGACACTGGTGTATCTTCATGTCGCCAAACCCAATCGCAGCAATCTGTTCAGCCCGTTCGACAGATTGTATACGAAGGAGTGAAGCCTGCATTCGAGCTGGCACAGGTCATTGAACGGTTCGGGAAAGATTATATTGAACAACATGCGCCCAACGCCTACGTGCAGCGCACGCTGAGCGCACTCGAGCGTTGCCGTACCGCTGCACTGGGAGGACATGTTGACCGATGCGATCAATGCGGGCATATTCGCATCAGCTATAACTCCTGTCGTAACCGTCATTGTCCCAAATGCCAGAATACGCAGAGGGAAGCATGGATCCAAGACAGAAAACAGGATCTGCTTCCTGTACCGTATTTTCATGTGGTATTTACCGTGCCGGATAAGCTTAACCGTTTGTTCCTGCACGAGCCGGTGCTGATGTATAATCTGTTGTTTCAATCGGCATGGCAGACACTCTCTCAGTTCTCCTACACGAGCCTGCATGCAGAAACAGGCATGTTCGCTATTTTGCACACCTGGGGACAAAACCTCTCGCTGCACCCTCATGTGCATTGTGTGGTTCCCGGCGGAGGCATCGATTACAAAAACCAATGGACGCAGGTAAAGGTCTCTGAAAACGGAAAAGTATTTTTATTTCCGGTCACAAATCTCTCTGCGGTTTTTCGCGGAAAGTTCATTGCTGGCCTGCAGCAACAACTTATGCAGGAAAAGCCGTTCATCAATGCGCTCTACAAAACGCCTTGGGTAGTTTATGCCAAAGATCCCTTTGCAGGCCCTGAGCAGGTAGTGGAATATCTTGGCCGCTACACGCACAAGGTAGCCATTGGGAATCATCGCATCTTAAACATCAATGATGAAGGCGTGACCTTCCGCTGGCGCGACTATCGCGACAACAAAGAAAAAGTAATGACGCTTGATGGCGCCGAGTTCCTGCGCAGGTTCTGTGTGCACATCCTTCCAAAAAGGTTCGTAAGAATCCGTCATTACGGATTGCTTTCAACTTCAAAACGCCCGCTGTTACGAGCGTTGCAGCAGTCCTTTGGAATCAAGCCTGTAGTCAGGGAAAAGAAAAACTGGAAACAAATCGCTGCAGAACATCTTGGCTACAGCCCGGATCTGTGCCCGCATTGCGGTAAGGGCAGCATGCTTATGATAGAAATATTATTGCCGGGCAGGCCGCCACCCGCGGAGTTCATAGCAAAACAAACATCAACAATCAAAATCACTGCTTAATGAAATCGTTCTATACAGGACCTGAAATTGTATTGCCTAAACCTGAGAAAAATGCCAATGGACGGGCGAATCAGAAGGTGTCTGCAGAAATGCTGCATGAATTATCCTCACTTTATTACTCAAATCTGAGTACATTTTTTCATAGCAGGCCGCAACAAAATCATTAAAACTCCATAAAGACTATTCCTTCTTCAAATCTTGCTGCACGTGGGCTTTCGTGCAACACGGCTTCATGTTGGGCTAGCGCCACACGAAGCCTTAACTATTAGCAACCGTAAAATCATGATTTGTGTCTTTTATAAAGAATAAATAATACCAGTCCACAAGATAAAATGATTGTAATAATTGTGATTGTCCATATTGCATTTCTATTTATAAAAGTATCCTTTTTGACTTGAGCAGGTTCATGGGAGTATTTTTTTGATTTAGGACATCCATATTGAGTATCCCATGGGTATTTCAAACAATGACCTGAAAAAAATAAAGAAATCCTAGGTGGACGATAATCTTTATGTGTCACTTTCATTAATCGAGGTAGATTTTTAAGTGATTGTTTAGCAACTGCAAGAATATACTTTTCAGTTATGGATTCACCATCATAAGTGTATTCATTATAAATCGAATCAATTTTTCCATTTGAACTAAACCTAATATTAATTCCGCACGCTTCATTTTCAGAGATATTTTGAAATAACGAAATATTTAAATTTGAAAGAATTAATTCATAAAGAGTGTCGCTCAGGAACTGAATTGAAGGATTTAATAAATTCTTGTCGTATATTAAGTAGTTTTCCTCTTGCTCTGAATTGACTTTTCCTTTGGTAATAGAAAAAAATTTCTCCTTTTCATATATTGAAGCATAACCGTCATGAAAATATCGTAACAAGGAACCTCTTGGACTCCTGATTTGTCCTGTAAACCATTTAGCGAATACTTTTTTGTCAGTATTAAATTCTTTTTTTAAATCGAAATATTTTTGACTATCGTCTCCACAGCCATGCTTTATGTTTAAGAGTAATAAACTGTCATTTTGAATTATCCATGTTGCCTGATATCCTCTATAGCAAGCTGTACTTGTCCACTCTAATTCCTCTCCACACAAAGTTCTTTTGCGTTTTTTATCTAAATATTGCTCGAGGGGATTTGAGAATATTGCCACAGTATCTTTTCCGTCTATTAATAAGTCTGGAAATTGAGCAGTTGCTATTGATTTTTCTCCACACAATATAAAGATTGATAATAATAAAATTAATTTGTGTTTTGCAAAAATCGTCATCGTGTATTTTATCTATGGTTGCTAACTATTGTATATAATCGACTCCTTCCCCTCCCATACCCTTGCTTTCGATCAAATCCGGATTAAGCGATTAAAAACAGTGATGCATGAAAGGCTGTCTCGTACAAATGTACGTTCATGCATTCAATCAACCAAATATATAATGTTAAATATGTGATTGCTATCCAGGATTACTGGAATCTTCTGGATTTCATGTTTACCACTTCCTCAATCGGGCGTCATTCGGGATGTTGACCGGAAGCCAGAGGGTTTGGGTTTTTTGGATCGTGGGCTTTTGGAGTTTAATGGTTAATTAGAAATTCGTTAATAATCTTCAGTGGTGCTCCTTTGGAGCGAGTGGTAGAGGGGAGCCGAGATTACTTTGGATAAAATAATACCTCTCTCCACGAGAGGTAACAACCATCATTTCAGTCTTTGCATTTTCTTCCCATTTTTGTTTATTTTTGCCCTTGTATTAATAAAAAAATGGTTAACCTTCAAATTGTAAAACCTTCTCACGCACTCGATAGCTGCATTAGTTACTACTCGTTTTGTAAGGTAACCTCTCCTTCAACTATGCCACGAATGCGGGTAATTTCAAATTCCTGCACAACCTTATTTATCTTCCTCAATGGTTCAAGACACAATGGCATTTTCAACAATAAACCCGTTAGAATAAAGCAAGGTGTAATCAGTCCTTTCAGTTTACGCAATGATGTGCTTTGGCTACTTCCCGATTTGCAAAAAAGCGTTGAATGTCTTACCATCATGTTTACACATACCGGTTTCTTTAAGCTCTTCGGAATACCAATGAACGAATTACATGGTTATATTTTCGACAATTCCGATTTCAAATTTAAGGGCTTCCGCGATACCATTGATCGAATTGAAGAGGCAATCGACACCAACCAAAGATCTGAAATACTTAACCACTATTTTCAGAAACAACTAATGAACTCAGAAAAAAAAGTGGACCGATTCCGTCATATGGATCTTGTGGTTAAAAATCTTCAGGCATCAAGCGCAATTCCGAATGTCAGGCAGCTTGCAAAAAACACCTTTACCACCGAACGCACACTTGAAAACTGGTTTAATACCAGCGTTGGAAATTCACCTAAGGAATTTATCAGTATCATTCGTTTTCAACGGATGATTGAACATCTCTATCAATGCAATAATGAAGCGATAGATTGGCAGGATATTGTTTTTCGCTACGGTTATTACGATCAATCACATTTTATCAACGAGTTTAAAACTGCAACATCCGTTACACCCGACACTTTTTTCAAACAGCGCAGATCGAAACTGTTTCTTGCTTCCAATGGTTCAGGGTGCTTGTTTTTCGCCGATAACGACGACAGCACACTGCAAGAACGACACTAGATTTTTTCGGTTTTTTCCAATGGTACCGACTTTTTTGTTTTGTTCTTTGCAAACAAAAATTTCGAACATGAAAAAACACACTTTTACACAATCTGTTGCAATCATTGCAACCATGCTATTTAGCTGCACTGTAATGTCAGTACACGCGCAAACCGGCTATTTCGGCAGTTATTTCACACATACAGCGACCGCGGCCAACTCGTCAGCTAATTACAGCACTATTGATAACGCCATTCTCAACAACAACCCCTCGGCAAATTTCCTTATTACCCCAATGTATGACCCAAACTGGGTGTACAGTAATTTCAACTGCGGAACATCATATTACGATCCGGATGGCAAATGGAGAGTTTTCGGTGATGATAATTCCGTAACAATTAATGCAAATTCCGTCTATCATATCATCGTCCCCACACTCAATGGGACCTCATTTACACACGATATTACAGTAGCAAATTGTACTGATAATTGGACAGCGATTGATAATGCCGCAACCAATAATAACCCTTCTGCCCTATTATTCATCAAACAAAATAATTATCTGTATAATCACCCTACTACTGCAGGTGTCTGGTATAATTCATCGATTAATCAATGGGTCATTTTTGACGAAGATGCTACTACTCCATTGTATCAGTACTCTGATTATTTAGTCTTTGTTACTCCACCCAGTTCAAATGCTTTTACTCATACTACAACAATAACAAATACAACAACGAATATTACATCAATCGATAATCCGGCAACAAACAATAATCCGAATGCGACGCTCATTGTTACACAAGTATACAATGGAGTATATAATGATGCTCCGGTCGGAGTTACCTACTATGCCCCCTACTGGAGCATTTTTAACGAGAACACTGCAACTATGCCTATTGGGGCAACATTTAACGTTATGGTTGCGACTGAATCCTCCGCTTCCATTAATGAAACAACTCAGCATCAATATAGTTTCAGCCCCAATCCCGCGATTGATAAAATAACCATTTCTAATCCGGAAAACAACATATTAAATGTACAAATATCTGATCTCAGTGGAAGAGTACTTCAGTCCTATCATGATTGTATCAAACAGATTGATGTCAGTGCTCTAAGCAGAGGTATTTACTTTTTGATCATTAACGGCGAGAGTTTCAAATTTGCAAAACAATAAACACTAATACCCTTGCCTCCTTTTTGAACTCATTGAATGCTCGAAGCCTCACTTACCATGAAGAAAACACAAAGCATCCAAACAGGAAGAAATACCAACCACATTGGTTTATAATTCCGTTGTTGCAAATAAAAGAGTCCTGAGAACTTTATGTTTTCGGGACTCTTTTTGTATGGATTAGGGGTTGGTCAAGAGTATCTATGCCTGCAATACACTCACACACAAAAAAACACCCTCTCAAACAAAGGGTGTTTTTTTGAATAAAGCGTTGCAAAATATTTTTCTCTCTAAGCGGTGTACTAATCCTGAATAACGAGGTATAGCATTTTCTGTGTATGTTCATTCGAGATATCAAGCAGATAGACTCCTTTGGAATATTTCCTTAAATCAAGCGCGGACTGACCTGCAGGAAATTCACCCACGTAAATTACCGAACCCATAATGTCCATTACTTTGATGTGAGAGGTCTCGGTCAGGATGACATTGAACAATCCACTTCCCGGATTAGGATACACTTGTATGCCCGATATGGAATTATCTGCAATACCTACGTAAGTATAAAACTGGCAGGCAGAAGTGTCGTGACATGTACCATTGGTAATAACAACAGCATAATTTCCAATGAGGCCTGGAACAAAGGCCTGATTAATTTCCCCTGGTATAGGCGCGTTTGCATTATCGCAATCGATCCACTGATAGCTTCCCGCAGATTGATTTGCAATGATACTATCATTATGGAGTGTAATGCCCAGATCAAGACTGTCAACATTTAAGCTCAATTGAATGATGCTGTCGCAACCTAATACCGATGATAAGGTATCGTTATAATTACCCTCCAAAGTGTAAGTGTGTCCATTAAAAACATAAGAGTCACCTTGACAAATGTTTTGCAGATTGCTGGTCATTGTTGTGTTTCCCAGTGTGAGATTCAGTACCATATTGCTGTCGCAACCTGAAACATTCATGATTGTTTTTGAATAAGTGCCGCTGCTGGTGTAGGTTGTGCCATTCCAGAGGTAGCTATCGCAAGCAGTTACAGTGGTGGATGAATTTGAATTAGAACAAGCATTCACCTTAACATCGTCGATGGCAACACCACCATAATTAACGCTAGCATCACTTCCAAGGCTGACGACAAACTGGATTGTTTTGCCTGCAAACTCGTTGATGTCGGCATAATATGTTCCCCAACCTGAAGATAATGGGAAATAATTGGTGGGATTCCCAGCACTCGCTATTTGCGTTGCACCAAGCCAGGTAAATAGATTTTTTCTTAAACCACTTCCACCCACTTCTTTTATATAAACAAACAAGGTATCAAAGCTTGCAGATTCCATTTGATACTTCATACTCCAACTCAGATAGGCTTTCACCAACGAATCTGGAAGGACAATCATGGGAGAAGACAGCACCTGAGAACTATTAAAATCATATGTGTTATCTAGGTCAGTTTTCCAACAATTGAGCCCGCTATGTGCGGTATTAAAGGCTGCAATTGGAGTAGCGGTTGCGGTTGCAATTGTAGCAGGAGTTCCCCACTCAAATTCGTCAGCAGCGCCGGCATGTGTAAATCCTCCATCGTTGGCTTCAAAGTCAGTGCTGAATATTGCAGCAATAGGTGCAATAATATTGGCGGTGGTATCTTCCATCACTTCCAACGACCAGCCATTAAGGATTCCTCCAGAGGCATTAGCAGCATCATCGAACAATGTCAGCGTCCATGTTCCTGCGATATTCATTCCTTTAAGCATGTCAAGTTTGGATGCAACTTCGGGTGTACATGACATACCTTTAAGAGCTGCAAAAGTTGGCGGTATTGCGCTGAAATCATTAAAGACGAGGTCCATCTGTGTCTGATTTCCTATGGCTAATGAGCCAATATCAGTAAAAAGATGATAATTATTTCCTTCGGGTGTGGTAAGGATAGCGTCAACATCAGCCATGAGAGCATGGGTTAAATTAATTCTGACACCAAGGTTTTTTATCAATTTATTATCAGTAATAGTGATGGTAGATGTTACACTGCCTGTTGATGGTCCAATCGTTTGCGGGACGTTGGTGGATGCATAGCTGACATAAGTTCCCGTTGGAGCGAACCGGCTTACAGAAAGGCGGTAAGTACATGTAGGCCCACCAACCGCAGCAGAAGATGCATCAATATATACATAATAGGTTCCTGCAGTATCAGCGGTAATGAAAAATGCCTCTGATGGGCGGTTAGGATTAGATCCCTCCACAGAGCCAGCATCATCAACAACCAGAACCTGACCCATAACATCGCCAAAGCCACCCATACCTAAACGTCCATTCCAGAAGATACTATCGCGTTCAGGATCGAGGTCCAGACTTAAAAATACGGTTTCTCCTGCAACCAGATTAAACGCAAACCAATCTGATTCGGTACTCAAGGCGGTATCTCTTTTCCCACTCATATATCCATCAGTTGCCAATAGATTTGCCGTAATCGAAGTATTGTTGGGCTCAACTTCAGGAGTAGGCGAACCTGATTCAACTTTCAGATACAGATCATATCCGCGTACAGTAGTCGTTCCTACTGGTGTGCAACTTACCATGATATAATATAATCCGGTGGCAGGAATCAAAGCTCCTGCAATGGAAGAAGACGTTGCTGAAAATGATCCGTTATTATCGTCAAACTCTATCACAGTGGTTCCATCACTTGAAATTAAAGTTAGTTGTGCATCAGTTGCCAATGAACTAAATGATGTCATTAATGCTGTGTACACCCTTGATCCGGCAGTTGCATAAAAAGAATAATAATCGACGTCATTCACAGGAAAAAGATTTCCTCTGATTCTAACAGGATTACTAGTAAGGGGCATGGCCGTTAGTGCTGTGTTATTGCTGGTTTCTGTTTCGTGGTTGGGCTCAGTTTGAGCAGTTAGTTGTGAACTTGTCAACAATGCAACAATCAACAAAACACCGAGTCTTAGAAGTAAGAATTTTCGCATATGTAATATAATTTTTTGCCAAAAGTAATTAATATCATTAACATTGCCAGTGTAATCTATGTGCTTACTAAAATAGCTACAGCTATTTCAAACTCCTTGATACAAAAGGGACTCAGATTATCTGAGAAACTTAAATTATTCAAATATTAAAAAAATCTGAATGCAAAAAACAAGGCTACTTGACTCATATCCTTGTACAAAGTTCTGAGCACATGTTTTCTTTAATAGGCATTTAGGATGATTCTATTATTGGATATAGATGCGAACTATTGTTTACTAAGGAATTCATGGGACAAGCAATAAAAAGTATTGTACCTAATGGAGAAACAAAACTTGATTTTAATATCGATAAGAGTGGACTGTATTTCATACAGGTGATTACAGCAAAGAAAAATAATACACGGAAGGTAATAGTGCTCAGCAGATATACTCTATATTTTGTTTGCGCAGAAAGGCTAACAGTTTTTATATCTATTCTTCCCCCTGTGTGGATCTCACAAACACAATCATCTCTTCTGGCTGAAGTTCTGTTTGTTTTGTGGAATATATGGGAGTAGCTGCGCTGCACCCTGTGGGGGCTACAAAGCAAACCACTTTACCTAGCGTGTGTCTCAGAATTTATTTATAGACAGTAGGGAGTATCCGCCTATCGGCGGATGCACCCGGGGGGGGCCTACAAAGCAAACCACTTTATCTGACGCGTGTCTCAGATTTTGTTTATAGATAGTAGGGAGTATCCGCCTGTCGGCGGATGCACCCGATGGGGGGGCCTACAAAGCAAAGCACCTTATCCACAGCGTGTCTCAGAATTTATTTATAGACAGTAGGGAGTATCCGCCTATCGGCGGATGCACCCGGTGGGGAGGCCTACAAAGCAAACCACTTTATCTGACGCGTGTCCCAGAATTTGTTTATAGACAGTAGGGAGTATCCGCCTATCGGCGGATGCACCCGGGGGGGCCTACAAAGCAAACCACCTTATCCACCGCGTGTCTCAGAATTTGTTTATAGACAGTAGGGAGTATCCGCCTGTCGGCGGATGCACCCGGTGGGGAGGCCTACAAAGCAAACCACCTTATCCACCGCGTGTCTCAGAATTTGTTTATAGACAGTAGGGAGTATCCGCCTGTCGGCGGATGCACCCGGTGGGGAGGCCTACAAAGCAAACCACGGAATTCGCTTCGCTCATTTGGATACACCAAGGGAGCCAAAGAAAAACTCATTTTTCTTTGGCTCCCTTGGTGTATCCACTACGTACCGTGGTTTGCTTTGTGGAGTGTAGGGGAGTCGAACCCCTGATCTCTTGATTGCGAACCAAGCGCTCTACCAACTGAGCTAACACCCCAGGACGGGACAAAGATAAGGATTTTTGGGTTGGATTGGAGTTAGGGTTTTTGGGTTATGGGGTTATGGGGGTTATGGGGTTATGGGGTTATGGGGTTATGGGGTTATGGGGGTTATGGGGGTTATGGGGGTTATGGGGGTTATGGGGGTTATGGGGGTTATGGGGGTTATGGGGGTTATGGGGGTTATGGGGGTTATGGGGGTTATGGGGGTTATGGGGGTTATGGGGGTTATGGGGGTTATGGGGGTTATGGGGGTTATGGGGGTTATGGGGGTTATTGGGGTTATGGGGGTTATGGGGGTTATTGGGGTTATGGGGGTTATTGGGGTTATTGGGTTATGTCGGGTTGGAGGTTTAATTAGAAAATTAATTAAATCATTGCAGCGGTGCGCCTTTGGAGCAAGTGGTCGAGCGTAGCCGAGACCACTTTTAGATAAAATAATAACACGGTCCCTGAGCCTGTCGAAGGGAAATCAGTTAACTAGTTAATCAGTTTTTACTGCGCTGCACACCTTGCAGGGTGCGACTTTACTGCACTAGAACTTCGTCACTTCATTGAAGGTTTTTCTTGTTTATGAATTTCTCCTGCTTTACATAATAAGCATCGCTGTTGCCTTTAACTAATCAACTAATTAACTAAGGCACATAAGCACTGAAAGAAAAAAGCCCATAAACCAATAAAAAGACCGACCTTTGCATAATATTAATAACACCAAGGTTCATTGATTTGCTTGCAACATCTGGTCAGCCTTACTAATACCTTTTATGACATTCGAAAAATTAAACCTGGTTGAACCGATACTCAAGGCAATCGCAACCGAAGGTTACTCCTCTCCCACCCCAATTCAGGAAAAAGCTATACCCCTTGTCCTTGCAGGCCGCGATTTAATTGGCAGTGCACAAACCGGAACCGGAAAAACAGCCGCCTTCGCTATTCCTATCCTTCAATTGCTCTACAACAAACAAGCAGCTGAACATGGCGTCAAACGCATCAAAGCCTTAATCGTCACTCCAACCCGCGAACTCGCTATACAAATCGGAGAGAGCTTTACAGCTTATGGAAAACACACCAAACTTAAGCATACAGTAATCTTCGGCGGAGTGAACCAAAACCCGCAAACGACGGCCTTAAGAACAGGTATCGATATTTTAATTGCCACTCCGGGACGACTCCTCGACCTGATGGATCAGGGTTTCATCAATCTGAAAAGTCTTGAACTATTTGTGCTCGACGAGGCCGACCGTATGCTCGATATGGGCTTTATTCACGATGTTCGTAAAATTATCAAAGTACTGCCTGCTGAACGTCAATCCTTGTTTTTTTCCGCGACCATGTCGCCGGATATAAAAGAACTTGCTGGCAGTATCCTTAAGAACCCCGCAAAAGCTGAAATAGCGCCGGTAATCGAAACGGCCGATTTGATAAGGCAATCACTCTATTATGTAGACAAGGAAAATAAAAATGCACTATTGCTGCATTTGCTGGATGATAATTCGCTCTACAATATTTTGCTCTTCACCCGCACAAAACATGGAGCCGATCGCGTTGCAAAATTTCTGAACAAACAAGGAATTAAATCTGAAGCCATTCATGGCAACAAATCACAGAATGCCCGCCAACGGGCACTTAGCAACTTTAAAAGTAATAAGACCAGAGTGCTTGCTGCCTCGGACATTGCGTCACGCGGTATTGATATCGACGAACTTTCTGCGGTGATAAATTTTGAAATCCCTAATATTCCTGAGACCTACGTACACCGTATTGGTCGCACCGGAAGGGCTGGATCCACAGGCATTGCGATATCGCTCTGCGATGCAGAAGAAAAGGCTTACATAAAAGATATACAGAAGTTGCTATCCAAGCCTATCCCAGTCGTTTCCGAACACCCCTTCCCTATGCTTATCCAGGTGGTGGAAGCCAAAGCAAAAACTCAACAACAGCCTCGTCCCAGCAAACCCAGATCGACTGGCGGTTATGGGCGTAATCGTACCTTCGGCGCCCGCAAACGAAATTCCTGACTTCCTTCAATTGGCTTGGATTTCCTTAGATACTATATTAAAATCAATACAGTGGTTTTTCCCTTTAGCCTGTGACCGCTTATTTCACTATTCACCCCGTGACTGCGTTTTGCGTTAGGCATTGCGAAGTCACGGGGTGAAGTATTGCATAATTGACACCTTCAACTTTAACGTCAGATCTTTTTTATTGCAAGAATGATTGAAGGAAGAACGATAATGTTGAAGAACATAGCAAGGAACAGTGTGATGGAAATCAACATACCCAGAGCCTGTGTACCGCCAAAGCCGGAGAAGATGAAGATACCAAATCCGAAGACCAACACTATAGAGGAGTAGATCATACTGATACCCACCTCATCCAAAGTAAAGGTCACCGCTTCTTTTACATTACCACCGGTAAAAAAGAGCTCGGTCTTATACTTCGTCATAAACAATATCGCATTATCGATGGATATCCCCAATGCCACACTGAATACGATGAGTGTTGATGGTTTAACTGGTATTGAAAAATAACCCATAATTGCCGCTGTAATCAATAGCGGAATGAGATTACAAATCATGGCGATGACCACCATTCGCAAAGATTTAAATACAACTGCAATCAGTAACGAAATAAGAATAATTCCGATGATTACACTTTCCCATAAATTGCGGATTAAAAAATCGGTGCCTTTGGTGTATACCAGACTATTGCCGGTAACTGTGACGTCGTACTTCTGCGGATCAAAAATAGAATCGATCTGAGGACGCAGCTTTGCATTGATAGCGCGCATTTCGGCACTTCCCACATCAGCCATTTGATAACTTATACGTGTGTATCTTTTGGTGCTGTCGATAAAGGAATGCAGCATATTCTTCTTGCCTTTAACTTTGGGCAGGTACGAAAGAATAAATACCGCTTCGTTATTATTAGGTAAGGAGTAGAACGACGAATCGCCGTTGTAAAAGGATTGCTTGGCAAACTTCACAAACTGCGCAACAGAAAGGGGTTTCGAGAATTGTGGATAAGTGGCCATGGTATCCTGCAATTCATTTATTTTCTCAATAAACGAAAGTTTCATTACCCCGCCCTTCTTTTTGGTATCGATAGAAATCTCATAAGGCATGACGCCACCAAAATTCTTTTCAAAAAACTTAAGATCAACAAAAACAGGATCACTCGGTTTCAGGTCATCTACCATCTTTCCCGAGGTTTTCATTAGGCTAACGCCATAGATACAAACCACAATAAACACTGCAGTAATTATAAATACAAGTTTGCGATTATTGAAAACAATCTTTTTAACTGTTTCAATAATGAAATTGGTTCGCTTACCTTCGAGATATTTCAATTGCTTTTCGTTCGGTGGAGCCAGATAGCTGAAGATTACGGGAATCAGCATAATCGACATCACATACTCAACCATGATGTTGATAGAAGCCACGATACCGAATTGCATGAGCATCGTATTTGAAGTAAAGATGAAGGTCGCGAAGCCCGCAGCAGTAGTGGCATTGGTCATCATAGTGGCCATACCGATGCGCTGTACTACGCGTGAAAGGGCTTTAACCTTATTCTGATGGGTTTTGTACTCCCAATGATATTTATTGATAAGATATATGCAATTTTCAATCGCAATGATAATGATCAGTGAAGGCAAGACCCCTGTGAGAATACTCACCCTGTATCCGAAAAGCGCCATCGTTCCTAGTGTCCAGATGATACTGATGAGCACCAATATCATTGAAGAAACAACAACTCTGGGCGATTTGAAAAACAGCAGCATCACAAAAGCCGCGATGAGCAAGGAGATGATGATAAAAATGATGAGCTCCGATTTTACCTTTTGAGTGGTAACGGTTCGTATATAAGGGAGTCCGGAATAATGAACTTCAATCGAATGTTTGCTTGTGTAATGATCCACCTTCTCCTTGATATCCATGATCAAGCCCTCACGGCTTTTGTCGTTAAGCTTTTTGCGATCGAGGGTAACAAGAATCAGATATACATCAGAAGATTTATTGAACAACAATCCTCTGTAAAAAGGCAGTGATAATACTAAATCACGAACACTATCGGTATATGCTTTTGAAAGAGCCTCCCCTTTGGCAACGGGTTGAAATTCGAATTTTTTGGTACTGTCGTTTTTAACCATGTTTACAGTGCGTGCCACAGAAACCACTTCTTCGACGCCGTCCATCTTTTTGATTTCCTGACAAACATTGTAAAACTCGTTGAATTGTTCAGGTTCAAAAAGCTTGTCATTCTTGATTCCGATGGTAAACACATTACCATCTTCACCAAAGCGACTTTTAAAAGTTTCATACTTAATATAGGTCGAATCTGTTGAAGGCAGCATTCTGGCCATTTCGTAGGAGAACTTTACATCCAGCGCGTTATAGGCCATAAAAGCTGTGAGCAAACCAATGACAATAATCACAGCCAACCTGTTCCTAAGAATGATACGTACAAGATATTTCCACATAAATCAGTTGTTTTCCAAAATGGGAGCAAAGGTACGAAAATATTTGAGCTATTGGGGCTTTAATCGGAAACGATTTTATCTATCCCGAAACTCCAGTAAAATCAATGCATTCAGACAGATAAGAGACAATCTACTTTTTAAATGCTCTGATCATCTCCCGTTTTCCGGCCGGACCCTGAATACGGGTTACATTAAAGCCGGAACGTTCCATACGTCGCCTCACCTCTCCTTTTGCGCAATAGGTGACAATGATGCCACGTTGATTCATTGCACTATAGAGTCGCCGAAACAATGATTCATCCCACATTTCAGGTTGTTTCTCGGGAGCAAAGGCATCGAAGTAAATCAAATCATACTTTTTTGTAAACTTGTAGGTAGCGAAATCGCCCAGAATTTTTTTAAGTACAAATGTTCCTTTCTCCAGATTTAGCGGGGTATTCCACTCACCAAGATGAATTTGTAAAAATGCACTAGGGGGCAATTCCGGTTCAAGTTTCTTATAATTCAATACATGCAAAACTTCAGCAGCCACGGGATAGGCCTCAATGGCATCATACTCAATCTGCAGCTTCCTGCGCTGAGCCTCGCCCCAACTAAGGAGTGCATTGAGTCCTGTACCAAAACCAACTTCAAAAATTGAAAGTTGTTTTTGCGAAAACTGGTGTAATCCAGCTTCGATAAAAACATGTTTTGATTCCTGAACGGCACCATTCATCGAATGATACGATTCTTCCATAGCGGATGAATACAGGGTAAACGATCCATCGGCGGTCTTTGCAGGAATAAAAGAGCTTTGCTTCATTGATTTTCTTTGAGCGTCAAAGGTAAGGATGTTGTTGATTGCAGACAGCAACTTAAGCGAATAAAATGCAAGAAGCTGCCTTTTTGAAGCAGCTTCTTGATTTTTACAGACAACGCAATGATGCGGCGACTGCTTCTACCATAAGGTTTTGTAGGTAACATTTTGTGGCTGACCATTGCCCCAGGCAACACCAACATCGCGATAAGCCTTAATCATATCACGTTCAAGTCCGATTTCCTGATCATACTTGAAGTTCCATTCGCGCTTGTCAACTTCCAGAATTCGTTTTGCAATTTTATCTGATAAAGCTTTGGATTCAGCAAAGCAAGCGGATTTTGGATCGATGGTAGCGAGGATTGCTCCAGCAGATTGTGCTGCATCCCAGCTTTGTCCAGCATTCCAGAGATTGGTAGCTTCCAGAAGTTTGGTTTTGCATTCAAAATCGATTTTCTGTTGGAAAATCGGAGCAACTGCTTTCATGCATTTTTCCCAGCATTCGGTGCAAACATCAGGTACAGAAGTGAGTTTCCAGATGGCTTCATCGAATTTGTTCATATTGGCTAAGGACTGTGCATCTTTGATGATAAAATCGCACTGAGCGTTGTAATATTCAATGATCTTGCTCTTTCCCTTATCAATGAAGGTCTGATAGGCAGGATCGGTAGTTTTGATGCTTTTGAGCGCAGCATTATATGCTTTAGTCTCATTTTCACCAACACCTTTTACCGTAGTTGTATAGCTTGAAAAAGCTTTGCCTTCAAAGCCATCGCCAATATAAAGCGTAACATCAAGTGTGTAGGCCTGCATTGGAGGTGCAGTGGCTGTGATGTCTTTAGTTTGAACAATCACATTGGCTGATAAAATAAAGCGGGTGTTCATTACATTGCCACTCATTCCATTGGCAGTAAGAATCTGATTGAGCTTATTTTCAAGATTTGCCTGAGCACCTGCAGGCATATTTTCGATTTGATCGGGAACCCAGACTGCGAGTGTCAAACGGCCTTTATCAGTCATTTTTCCATCACCGGTTTGCGCTTGTGCATAGCTGAGGCACAAAGCAAATGCAAGCAATAAAACGAATTTATATTTTTTCATTGTTGTACGTTGTTTAAGTATGGATTATTTATCGCCAAGAACAATGGTCACCTGACCAAGTCCTTTAGTCATCAATTTGTTTGTGATGTTGTATGGAGGATCCTTCAAAAAGGTTTGAAGATTCTTGCAGAAAGCTCTGGCATCAATAGCTTTGCCGGTTTCGTCATACAAAGGTATACGCACCTGTTCGAAGAACATCATGTTTTCCGTTGCATCGGTAGTGCTGAAGCGACCTTTTACAGTGTGCGCTGTGAGCCATTCTTCGATGATGGTTCCCAGTTCTTTTCCGTCAAATTCAGTTTCTAAATCGCCATCCCATGTATCAAATTTTTTGATTTTAATGGTGATTTCACGACCATTGGCAAACATATCATCAAAATATGCTTGCAATGAACTGTTGAAATTGTCGAGATGTGCAAGCACAGCTTCCTCAAGCAATACGGGCAATTCAGCGGAGAATGAAGGTGCACCTGTTCCGGCTGCGGTTGCAATTTGCTTATCAGTGTAGGAATCGAGTCCCTGAAGATTAAAGGTCACCGATTTTTTAGGACCAGTAACATTCACTGTCCAGGTCAACTGCATGATGATATCAGCCTTGGCTGTTTTCTTCAATTTATCGATAGGGCTTTCGGTAACGCTTCCACCGTTTTTACTGGTTAACATAGCATCTTCAGCGCTTTCGCTGGCTAAGCTTTTCAAAATAGATTCGGCATTTTTCAAAGGGAATCCGCGATCTGCCATCATTCCGTTGATTTTGCTAATTACCAATAACAGATCAGCACTTTCCTGAAATGCGCGTTTGTAATCGGGAACTTTCACTATAGTGCCCTGATTATCGTATTCGGTCATAAACCCATTAGTGTTACACCACACGTCGCTGGGTAAAATCATAATGGTTGGCTTTTTTGCCTGAGAGAATGCCTGGTTTACACCTGCCAGCATAACGACAGCCAACAATACTACGCTAAAAACTTTTTTCATTTTCTCTATAATTTTTATGTGATAACTAATTACTTGATTATACCATCAGCTTTCAAACGGGCAACAAGTTCAGCCCTGAGAACGCGGACAACAACGCCATACTTCTCTTGCGAACCGGCTTGTTTGCGTTCTTTTAAAAGCTCGATATGATAACGTGAACCGTCTTTCTGCGAAACAAATTCTTTATAGGCGCCGCCATCGGCAAAGAATTTATTAAAATAATCCTGATACTTTTCCTGAGCATTCACTTCAAAGATGATAGGTTTGGTATTGCAATCCTCTTTCCCATCAGTGATTCCAACGAAGATAACATCGCGAACGGCATTTTTATAGGCCTGCTCAACAGCATCAGTACGATTACGTCCATCACCCCATGCTTTCAGCGTTTGTGAACCGTCGAGTTCGACGCCCATACATGAAGTTTTAAAGGTGTAGTTCCCTGCGATATGTCGCTGGGGGTTGCATGCAGCAACCATAATCATGCTGACCACAACAACTGCGATCAAAGATATTCTGTTTTTCATGTTGTTTAGTTATATAGTTTAGAAACCGTCGCTGAGGCCTTTAATAATACCAGCTGCTTCGAGATCCTTACGTAATTGGTCTTTGTAGACAGAAACCACTACGCCAATTTTGTATTCTTTACCAACTTTAATAACATCGCCAACAGCCAATTCACCTTCTGAGGCTGCAGTTACGTATTTCATGTACTTGCCACCATCAGCAAAAAAGTCTTTAAAGAATTCTGATTTTTCTTGTTCGATTGCCGGGCTATTGGCGAGGGGCTTTTGTGTGCATCCGGCACCAACTCCGGTAAATCCTTTAAAAATAACACCATGTACAGCATTCTTCTTGGCCTGGTTGAGGGCAACGGTTGACTTTTTCGAATACGACCATACCTTTACCTGGTAAGAACCAGAGGCACCGGTAGAAACACATTCGATATCGTATCTCCACTCCTCAGTGTCGTTATCCGCTTTCTTTCCTGCTTGTGCATCAGCTGCGAGCGAAAAGCCCATCATCATTACAAAAATCAGCGCTGCACTTTTAAAAATTGCTTTCATCGTTCAGTTTATTTTTGGTTTATAATTGCACAGCCTGCGCTCCCGTTTTTACACGGGATCGCTTGCTGCAACGGGTTTATTTCATTTGTTTAATAAGAAGTCCTGGATAGAATTTCTTTCCTCCCTTAAAGGTAGTGCAACCTAATGCAACTTTTGGATCAGGACCTGTGGCACCTTCTGCTACCGGTTCTTCACCAGCGTTAAAACGGTTATCCCAGATCAAATCTTTATCTACCGTAATGGTTCCTTTGCTAACGTAAGTTGTAAGACCGGTTTTAGGATCAATTGTTTGTTCAAGTACTTCAAATTTCTCATCACCTTCGAGGCCTTCTTTCATCCCAATCTTAGCGGTAATTGGAGTGGCAGAGAAAAGAGGAATTTTTGGTTTGAACACATCATATTTCTTTTGCAGTTTAGCATATACTGCATCGATTGAACGGATGGTGGCAACTTCAACGATTTGCTCTTCTGTTCTTTTTTCTTTAGCAGAAAACATCACTAATGCAGAGGCATTTTCATCACCAACAAATTCCAGTTGGAACAAGGTTGATTTGTCGAAGGCTTCTTTTCTTGCAGGATCAATTTTGCTTTTATCCATCCATAGGTCATTGTAGAAAACAGCCTCAATTGAGTCGTTCCAAACTAATTTGTATAAGTAGGAAGTGGTCCATACAGAATAACCCTCTTTGGCTTTCTCATACACCTCGTTGGCTGTTTTAACTGCGGCAGTTTGCAATGCAGGAACAGAGAGTTTGTTTGCAGCAATTAGAGCGGCATCCCTGACAATAGCTGCAGCGATTTCGTTGCTCACAAAATTAAATTTAGAAACGACAACAAAGGTATTTCCAATAAGTTCAATACCTGCATCAGCAAGCGCAGCAGTACCTCTGGCCGAACCTTTGGCGATATTGGCTTCCATATCAGTCGCGTTGTATGATCCACGTTCTCCAATCAGTGCCATATCAAAAGTCCCGTCATCCTTACGATTAAACCACTTTGCAACAAGCTTGTTGGCAATCATATTTTGATTGAGATATTTCTGGATTTTGATTGGTAATTCGCGTGATGCAGAATCAATCTTTACGTCAGCGGCATTGCTCATAGCAGTGCCAGCCTTGGATTGCTCCTTGTATAACGGTGCTTTTTCCTGCGGAGTTAATGGATAATTAGCAGGATCAAACGATTTTTCACCAATAACATGATTGTTGTATTTATCGGGAAATGGTGCATCGTAAAATGCTTTAATAACGGTTTCTTTGTATGGAAATTTGTCTGATTCAACAAGCATTGTATGTAACGAACTTCTGCGGTATTTAACTTCCACACCCGGCGTTTGAGCCATAGAAGTGGCCACAAGACTTGTAATTGTTAGTAGGACTAAGAATAAACTCTTTTTCATTGGTTTGCTGGTTTGATTACTTTTTCAATTGGCTTTTCGATTTGCCCCGTTTTTTAAAGTGGGTTCTGTTCTCCACTATTCTCTTTTTCTTAATTAAGGTGGTCAGCCTTGCTAGTTACCATTTTTGTTGGGTTCGGGTAGTTTACTCAGTAGCGCTTTCGCGAAATGAGATTAAGATATGTTTAATGAATGATTGTTCTGCTTTTCATTAAATGTAAGATTGAAAAAAATCAATCGCGTCTAAAACAAAAAACATCATACTTTTTTTTATTTCGAAGAACAAGTTTCAACCAATGATACAGAAATTTTTCCATTCAAACCGAATTAATTTTCTATTTGCACTCCCTAAAAAAGCTAAAAAGCTGAACCCTAACGCGTTAAAAATATGTTAATAAAAACTCCATGAATGAATAAGGCAGCTACCGAAATGGTAACTGCCTTATAGAAAATTTCTGATTAGGCAACTCTTAATATAATACTGATTTCTATATTTTTAAGATGATTTTCCTAAAAAGCATATCTTAAAAAATAGTGATTAGCTCAAATATTACCAAAGTCACTATTCGACTTTGATCATAATTTTCGAATCCGATTTCTGACCATCAAGAATTAAGGAGTAGAAATAAGAGCCTGATTCCAGGTCATCTTTTGAAATTTTTATACTTCCCTCGCCGCGACCACTCAGCAGTATGTCTTTAATCTTTACGCCTTTCACATTGTAGATGGCCAGACTGGCATTTTGTACATCATACGGAATGAAGTATTGAATAGTAGTTTGTGTGGTGTATGGATTCGGATTATTCTGTAATATCCCTGCCTTTTCTGTTTTACCTTCCTTCATTCCAAGAGCGGCTTCCAATGCAGTAACCCGGGCTTCAAGATCAGCAAGCAGTGGAGCGAGATCAACAGAAACAGATGTTCCGTTCTCGATATCAATTTGCAAAATGCTCCCTGTCAGGGTTGCTGCAGTTAAATTTTGTTCGTCAGTATCCGGAGAAATAGTGTTCCACTGCACACCATTGAAATATTTAATTACCTGCTCAGTACTGTCCATATAAATGCTGCCAACACCGGGCACTGGGGGAACAACAGCCAAAGGAGTAAGTCGCATTGAACCGTTTATTTCCAATTTATCAGAGGGATTAAAAGTGCCTATTCCAACGTTTCCCGTTGCTTTAATGCTGAGCGAATTAGTCGGAGCACCGGGTTGAATACGGAAAGGCAGACTGCTACCATTCGTAACATCCCTGATAAAGAAGTTGGCTTCATTTCCTGCAATATCCCATGTTTGTGCGGTCCACCCTGAAGTGGTATCCTGCTCAAAGCGAATTCCCGGAGTATCCCCTTTTTTCATATGAATACGCATTATTGAGCTTGATGTTCCTAAACCAATATTCCCTGTTGATCCAATATTCATTGCATCTAAGGGCGCACCGGCCATTACTCTGAAAGGAATTACAGATGCTGTGGCATCCTGAATTGCTAAATAATTTAATCCACCAGAACTGGCATCATTAGCAATGATTGCCCAGTCATTTGCAGGAAATCCGGCAGTAAGGCTGGTGTCATCAAATTTGAGCTGACAATTGTTTTCCTTCATCAAAATAGTGGTAAAACCAAAGGCTTCACCATCTACGCAATCATAACCAACACCAAGGTTTCCGGTGACAATCTGGTCATCGGCAATCACATTATCTTTCGCCATTCCGTCTTCATCGGAAACAAACACGGCATCAGGAATGGGTACAATTAAAGTGTCCACCGGTAAAACAATGTGTGGCGCGCTTTGCCCGGAACGACCACTGGTTTCATTGGTCTGAGCACTGACAGTCATTGCACAACTTAGCGCAAGTACTGTAAACATTAAGCTTGTAGTTTTCATGATAAAATTGTTTTGTTAATAATATTCTCAAAGAAAATTCATTCAAACGTTGAAGAACAAAAGTAAGAATTTGATCAATATAACAGTTCGTTAACAACTCAATATATGCTTTGACTTGAATATTTATCAAGCATAATTTATTAAATATCAAGGGTATGAATTTCATGGCAAAGCCTTGCCAATTCTTCAAATGCAAATGTTACGAATCATCACAAATGAGATACAATTGCTACTTATGTTTGTGAAAGTGGATGAGAACTATATAAAGAAATGATGCTTATCAATCCAGTTGGTTATATCCCGTTATGTCCGTATTTACTGCAAAACAAATTTAAAACAACAAGGAGATCTCAGATTAAATCCGGGACCTCCTTGTTTGAAGATTGCTTGGTTATTCCAACATGAGTATTAAACCATAATATCAACTATTGCTTTACAATTTTCATAACCCTGCTTAAATTCCCTGCGCTAAGATGCATAAAATATACACCGGATGCATAGCTTGAAATATCCAACTCCTTTACATCGCTGCTTCCCTTGAGTTCGCTTGCTTTCCCACTGAACAGGCATTTTCCGTCAATAGAGTTCAGCTTAATATGGACATCTGACATATCACCAATATTAATATACAGCACACCATGATTAGGATTCGGATAAACGGAAACATTTAAACTATTATTTTCATTTAATCCGGTACATGGATCAAAGGTAATCAGTATCGTATCGCTTACACTGCAGCCGTTGTCAACACTCACACATACGGGGAAAGTTGTGGTGCCATGTCCTAAAGAATCGATGGTGACGGACTGTGTAGTTGCTGCTCCCAAACTCCAAAGGTAAGTGGCTCCTGCGTTTCCGGCATTAAGCGTGATGGACTGATCAGCACAAAGAATAGTGTCATGACCTAAAGCCACAATGGGTGCACCTCCAACAGTGACGGGATAATGAACGCTGCTAGCTGCTTCGCAACCATTGGCATCGGTATAAGAAATTTCAATATCTTCATTACCTACTGAAAGCGGATCAATGGTGACGGTATTGTCGGTTGCGCTGCCTCCGGCAACGATATCAAGACCAGCACTTGTATTCCAGACATAGTCGGTCATTCCCGATTCCGTAGTATAAATCAGAGCCGATGCATTGGCACACACACTCGACAAGCCTGTGATGGTGGGCACGGGTAATGCATTAACGTTGACAATTAACTCCGATGGCGTTAATGCATAACAATTATTTCCATTTCTATAATCTATGGTCAGCGTTTGTGGACCGGTAGTATTCCAGGTTATTGTAACAGTATTGTCAGTACTACCGCCACCTGAGGTAATAGTACCACCAGAGGAAACGTTCCAATCATAGTTCGACATAGAAGCATCGGTAGAGTAAACAACTCCGCTTGCATTTTTGCAAACATCATCGATACCAATTAAAGACGGAATTGGCGCGGCTTTCACAAGTACTCCGAAAGTACTTGGTGACATTGCATTACAGCCATTTGCATCTTCATAATTTGCTGAAACGCTTTGTGGGCCGGGATTATCCCATGTCACAGTGACACTTGGATCGCTTGCACTCCCACCGGCAATGATGGTTCCACCAGATGAAACATGCCAGTCATAATTGGTCATGGATAGATCCGTAGTGTACATTTCCGTAAGCCCTTCGCAGACCATGTTGCTACCTGTAACACCAACAGTAGGCAAGCTATTCGCCGTAACATTGTATGTAGTGGGTAACGCAGCTGTACAACCAAGGGTGTTGGTGTAATTTACTGAAATGCTTTGTGCCCCGGGGGTATCCCAGCTGACGGTTGCTGATGAATCGGTGAGGGTGCCTCCGGAAGTAATAGTACCACCGCCAGAAACAGTCCATGTATAATTGCTATTGCCGGGATTTGTTTTGTACACCACGCCGGTAGTTCCTGCACATGCGCTGCTACTACCTGTGATTACTGGCAATGGCTTATTTACCGCCACCATCGTGTTTGCCGAAGCAGAACAGCCGTATGTATTTGAGGCTGTCATGGTGTAGGTTGTAGTTGCACTTGGTGAGACTCCAGTTGGATTTTGCAATGAAGACACAAAACCCGCAGGTGTAGCAGTCCACAGATAAGACACTGGAGTGAGTGTAGCTCCCGTAATCGACACTTGGTCAACATAAAGCACTTCCTTATCAAGGAGCGAATAACAGTTGAACCCAACATAATAAACTGCGGTAGTTGTTGGAGTATAGGTTACAGTAGCTTGTAACCATGTAGTATTTGTAAGAGAAGCAGCACCATTATTATCCCATAATATAGTTGTTTGCCCAGCCACATTAGGAGTCAATCCCACAGTGATTTTCAAACGTTCCGGATAAGATGCAGACATCACCTTGTACCAAAACGAAAGGGTATAGGTAGTGCCCGCATCCATATTCAATGCAGGAGTAATACCCCAGGCATTAGCGGCATTGGATGAGTTATAGGTATAGGACATACTTTTTGCACCATCATGATAATACGAAGAAATAGTTGCCCACTGATTTCCAGTTCCTGCATTGATAAAAGTCCATCCACTAGGGGGCCAGGTTTCGAAACTTTCCGTATAGTTCAATGTATTATATACATTTGAACTGGCCGTTGAATTCAGATTAATAGAAGTTCCGTAACAAACCAGCGTATCAGAGGCGGAGGTAGTCGTAACTATTGGTGAGGGATTAACAACAACAGTTGTCGTACTAACAACAGATGAACAGCCATTGGAAGTAGCAGTAAAAGAATAAGTACCTGTAGCAGCAACCATCGCTGGGAAAATTGTTGGGTTCTGAACACTTGATAAAAAGCCATTCGGGCCTGTCCAACTATATGAAGTGCCGACATCGGTACTTCCACTGAGCTGTAAAGAAGAGCCCGAGCACACAGGTGTAATACTTCCCGCTGTGGCAGAAGGAACAGGGTATACTGTCACGTTCACAGAGGTTGATGCACTTTGTGCACAATTATCAGAAACAGTAAGAACATATACTGTGCTCGAACTCGGCGTAACTGTATAGTTTTGAGTAGAGCTTACTTCAATTCCACCGACTTTCCATGAATATGTATACGGACCTCCACCCCCTGTTACTAAAGCCGAAAGTGAGGTGGAGTTTCCAGCGCATAAAGAGATTGGATTAGCATCTGCCCCAACAGAGAGGGGAACGTCAACACCAACAGTGACAGACCCTGATACTGAACAGCCTCCTACACTAGCTGTGACAGGAAAAACAGTTGTAGTGGTTAAATTTGTAGCCAAAGGATTCGCAATTCCGGTAGCATTCAACACAACAGAAGGATCCCATAAATAATTAGCATCAGTACCTGCAGGTGAAAAAGTATAGGAACTAGTGGTTGGTGATGACCAACTCACTGCATTTCTTCCGGGAACGACAAGTCCGGCTGTCCCGCCTTTATTCTCAATCCCCTGCACACCAATGTGGGATGGAATATTTGTCGAAATTATATCAATCATATTAGTACTCTCGTGCAGTATAATTTGTCCAACAAAATATCCTGGATCATTGAAATCAACAATAAGAATTCGGTTGGGTGCTGTGCCAGTGGTATAGTATTTTATCATGCCGGTGATTACATTGAGCCAGTCCTTAAAAGCAAGGGCAATATAATTATTGGGAGCATTGGTTGATGGAATAGCGTTTACACTAAATGCATTTGAGGCAGAGTCACCAAATTGTATATTTCCGTTTGTACTGATTTGGAAGGTTGAATACGACTTCCCATAAAAATTAAAAACAAAACCAATAGGTAATGAATTGGTCACCACATCATCCCCGTTGGGCGGTGTAATATAGGTGCCCGCGGTTAAACCCAATGTATTCACCGGACTCAGGTTATTTACGGCAACGGTATACGAAGTGGTTGTGACTGCATGAGCCAGCAATTGCGAAGTTCCGTTGGCACATACAAAAGCGGGTGAAGCTGTAACTGAAGTCATAACCGGAGCTTCAGAAATGGTCACTACTGCTGAAGCTGTGTTCACACAAGCATTGGCATCGGTTCCCGTAACTGTATAAGTGGTCGTTGTTATTGGCGTGGCAAATATTGGGTTATCGCTACTTAAACTTAATTCTGTAGCGGGATTCCATGAATAGGTAACTGCACCGCTTGCCGTTAACATTACCGGAGAGCCACCGGGGATGCAATATTTGGTAGTTGCAGGATTGATTGCCACTACAGGCAGAGCATTAATGTTGATTGCCTTTTCGGGGGTGACGAATGATAAGCCGCTATTACTGCAGCTAACTGTACACACATAATATCTCGGAGCAACAAGATTTCCCGTGTTTTGCGTACTGTAGGTACCTAACAGATTTGTGTAAGGGCCACCAGTAGCATTAGAGTATGCCCATTGGTAGGTTAACCCTAAATCGGTGTAAGCGGGATTGATTTCAAGTGTTGTACCTGAATTATAACAAACTCCAGCAACACCGCTAATCGCAGCAGCTGAGGGTGTTCCTGAACAGGCAGGAAATGCAATTCCTGAAAACTCATCGGCTCCAATATCAGGCTTCGTGGCATTACGAACATCATTGTCAAAATCATTAGTATAAGAAGCAATATTGCCGCCGCCGCTTTCAATGAGTGTAGGTATTGTGGTATTAATATGTAAGTAGTTTGAATTGCTCCCGAGTGTATTTGACCATGTGGGCAACTCCGTCACAGCAGCCGCGTCTCTGGGAGAAACCAGAATCTTATAATTATTTATCGTTGTGTATCCTGTCGTGCCATCGTACATAACGAGACGATTCGGCCCCGGAGTTCCTGCATAAAAAAGATTATTGTTAGAGGTCGCAGCATACGAAGTTAGTGTAGTTGAGCTTCGGCGATAAGCGCAGGAATATCCATTGATTCCATTAGGTGTGGAGGTATTTACAAAGATATTATTGCGCATGTCTAGTGTTGTGCCTGTAGCAGCACTAATGGCCGAACTGCCAAACAATGCACCTGAACTGCTCGCGTTGACATTAACCGTATTGTAATATAAATTGACGGTGGTTCCTGCTGCAACGTTAATTCCCTTAATTGCATTAGAGGTATTCGCAATAGGAGCATTAAGATTTCCAATTAAGTTGTTATATATATTTACTGTAGTTCCTGCATTAACGTGAACTCCGCAAACAGAAGGCGTTATACCCGTAGACTGAATGTCATACATTTTATTTTTATATACACTTGAATTCGGAGTACCACTATATACAGCAATTGCATCAGCACTAGATGAAACTAATCCACTTATTTGATTTAAAAAAATATCTGATGCTACTCCAGTACCGCCGGTTACAATGCCATATACAGAGCCTGATGCAAAAACTCCATTAATAGTATCCCTGTTAATCGACAAAGAGTTCCCCTGAGCCGCATAGATGGCATACGCTCCATCAGAACCTCCATTCATGTTATTAAATGAATTATTTGAAAGCGAAATTGCCTGTGTACTGGATGTATTTGAATAAATACCATAAAACCGATTAACTCCAGTTCCTGCAGAGAGATTAACAAAACGATTGGCATTTATAGTGGAGCCTCCTGATACTGGCGCACCCAGCAAATTTAGACCATAGAAGTTTCCATTGATTCCAGGGCTGCGCGAAATATTCATGAAAACATTGTTCAAAATACTATAGGTGGACGTTGTATTATTGTTTAATAGCAAAGAGATGGTTCCTGATGTATTAAGACTAATGTCCCGGATAGTATCCGAAGCAAAACTGAGACTTCCAGTAATGGAAGAAGTACTATACAATCCAACAAAATCACCCGTGGTTGGCGTCGTCGTCCATCCCATTGCAATATTTGAAATGCTATAATATGACACATTAAGAGAACTGGGGGTACTCGAATTGTACAGGCCGTTAAATGTCGAAGTTCCTGAAGTGCGCAAATCCACATTGCGTAAAAAGTTGGCTGTGCCCGCACCTCCTATTTGTACATTTCCTGTTGCCATGTTACGAATCCCATAAAAAACACAATTGGCCGTAGTGCTGAGATCCGAACCGATGCATATAGAATGAGGGCTTGAATTTCCAATGGAATTAGAAATGATTGTAGGACTTCCCGCACCAGAGGTAATAATACCGTAGAAATAATAACCTATACCGGCCACACCACCAGTGGTTATTGCTCCGATCTTATTATTCTGAATCGTGCAGTTTACCATAGAATTATGAACCACACCATTTATTCCTGAACCAGTCACAGTGGAAGAAAAGTAGATGCCATTGGTGGAACTTCCCATCCCACTAGTAGCACCAATAATATTACCGCTGACATTTCCAATATTCACCCATCCGTTCACAACCATAATCCCGCTCAATGAACATGAGCCTGAATTCCCCGCCCAATTAATATTGTTAATCACATTTCCATTGATAGTACTCACTGGTGCAACACCATCAACAGCCATATCAATCCCTGTAAAACTACCTCCGCTAGAAGTAAACATTCCAGTACCCAAGGAATTCCCGTAACCGATAATGTTATTACTGATGGAATAACCAGTACCAGAAAGTGTATTGATGTAAATAGCTTTCAGAAAATTTGCGGCGCCCATGCCCATGCGAGCCGCAGTTTGATAAAAGCGATTGTTGTTGATGGTATACGCAGAACTGAAGGCGATGATGTTTATAGCATTAGCATCGGTGGTTGAATACCAATTGTAAATATTATTGCTGCTGATGCTATTGTCATTATTTACAATCGTACCTGACATCCCGTAAGAACTAATTGCCACCGAAGGAAAACCGGAGGAGGCATTCCCAATATTATTATTAGTGATTGAATTATTATCATTGCCCGAAACAGAGCCAGTAGAAAACAGAATAGTTCCTCCGGCATTCACAACCGGCATACTAGCTGCACCCAGGAGGGTACAATTCGTAACAGTGTTTACACAGGCATCATTGATGAAACAGAGAGTGGCGGTTGTTGCCAATGAAGATGTGCTCAAATTAGCAATAGTAAGTGCATTACCTCCTGCATTCAATCCATCAATCCTTACGTAGTCGGCGCCATTGAGCTTTATCAGCGCCGCCCCGTCAACCGTACCCGAAATGGTTCTTGAACCTGATGGATAAATATTCAGCGAAGTCCATGCGCCGGCATTCAATGCATTAATGCCACTTTCAGTTAAAACATCTGAAGTGATTGTAATTGTAATATTGGCACTGCTTTGACCAACAGCATTTATCGCCTGAAATGCCCCACCAGCATTGGTTAGCGAAGCATAGGTTCCATTAGCGCCGATTGAACCAGTAACCGTAACTTGCCCATACGAACTTCCAAGAGCAATAAACATTAGCACAAGAGTAAAAATCCTTTTCATAAACAATCACTTAGATTAGAAAACAGTTGGAGTTTGATTTTTTGAGTAACCATATTGTGCTTAACAAGAGCGGAATCTTTTCCAGTCAAGCCAATTAAAATTTTTAATACGAAAACTGAAAGAATAGATGACGGGTGCAAATATATAAATTTATAAACACATTTATAAAATGAAAATAAACAAGATACCGACACTTTCTAAGTAATAGAAATGTCGGTATCATTGATGTAAAAGTAAAACTTAGGATTGAACACTATCAATATTCAACAAACAAGGCCAACAGCCCGAGAATCAAAAGTATTAAGCCTGTCATTAGTTTTTCGTGATGCTCTAAAAAATGAGAATTGAATCGTTTTACTCCTTTCATTCCAATATAAACAAGCACCAGCATCACGGTTACTGTAGTGATTGTATATACCGCAGAAACAATGAATATTCCTGCCCATCCAATAGTTCCTGCTTGAAAATAATAAGCTTCAAGTTCAACACAGGGTGTAAGAAACATCGCTATGCTCAGACTTGTCAGTACAGCCCATCGCGACTTCCCAGCACCGGATCTATTGGTTTTCAACTCATGATGATGATGATGATGGCCATGATGCCACATATTCCACAAATCAATCGCGATATAAATCACTCCAAGTCCCACCAGTATTAAGGGCGCAATGGTTTGTGATATCATGGTGTATTTGTCCGATAATGCATAGCCTAAAAACCCAACAATAATCCCAATGATTACCGTACTAAGCGTATGAGCAAAACCTGTAACAGCAGTGGCGGTAAGTGTTTCGCGCTGCGACCATTGCTCGGTCTTTCCTATAGCAATCAATGGAATCCAGTGATTCGGAATCAAGGCGTGTATGAGACTTAATACAAGGCTTCCAAAAAATATTTGCAACATAACTTTTGTTGTTTATTTCTTCTTTGCAATAATAAGATGAACTTTGATAAAAAACAAGCGCACCAATGGCTTCACGAGTTGAATCTCAAATCCTGCATTGGTCATTTGCCGCTTAATCTTTGCTGTCGGCATATCCGCAATAGCAATACGACCACCCTTTCTCACGACTCTGAACATTTCAGCGAAAGCTTTTTCACTATCAGGCACATGGTGCATTGCCAGTGATGAAGTTATCAAGTCAAAACGCTCCTTTTCGAAAGGTAATTGCTGCGCGTCGCCGGTAACAAAGCGAACACGGTTAGTTACATTTTCAATGTTAGCATTTCGCTCTGCCATCTCGCTAGTATACGTGTACTCAAGAGTTGATTTCCAATGATCAAGTCCAATCACTTCACCTGTCGTTAACTGCTTTGCAATTCCAACTGTCAGCAAACCTTTGCCACAGCCAACATCAAGCAATTGTTCATTACCCTTCAAAGATAATTCCTTTATGAGTTTGTCGCGCATTATCAGTTTCCCCACACGACTACTCCAAATACTCATCAAACTTAGGAATGCAAAAAAACACGCAATTCCCGCTAAGGTAATAATTACCGAAACGCTCGCCATATGGCATATTCCAAGACATATCATTAATCCGATTAACAAAATAATGACGATTGTTGAAACCCACAAAAAAGGAATCAGTTCTTGTCCGTAATTCGTTTTAATGTTTTTCATGGCTGTGAAATATTTGGTTTTTCAACAAGGAAATAAACGCCAGAATTAAGGGCACCTTCTTCCTTTAATACAAAATTGCTTTCGCGGAATAAATTGCGCCAGCCTTTGCGGGAAGTGAGTGTGAGACACATCAGGTTGAATACCGAGAATGTTGCATATCCCGGAACGAATACGATGAGTAGAAAACGGCTTCCGGGTTTGAGCGTACGATAGATTTCGCGTAATGCATCGAGCTTGTATTTTCCAAGGTGGTCGAGCATAAAACTGCTGATCGCTGCGTCAAACGTATTATCGGCACATTGCAGTTCAGTAATGTCGCCCTCCATGATGTTGACTTTTTTATCCAGACCAGCGATTTTCAGATTACGCTCCAGCAAAGCCCTGCCGCCATTCTCGATATAATCGCTGTCGAAGCGATCGAGCGCTGTGATACTACCTTCTTTCATCAGCTTACCTATTCCAATACTTGTTCGACCCGATCCACAACCGGCATCAAGCACCTGAGCACTGCCATTAGGAAACAGATCAACAAAGGGAAGAGTCATATAATCCTGCATCTTCGATGCTCTGAGGGTAAAATTTCCAGCCCAAAGATTCAGAGAAATTAAAAATAATATCAACGAAAGCCAGATCATTTGCGGGTTATAGAAGTATACCCAAACAGCACCAATAGTAAACACCACTGCTCCCATCCAAAACATATTCATCCAACCAAACGACCATCCGAAATAATACTTTCCTTCCAGTTTTCTCATTTTTCTTTTTTCGAAAAGTAAAAACCGAAGTTTCTTTGGCGAAATAAAATAGGCTGAAATCAGCAGCACGCCAGCGATTGCCAGATGAGCAAGGGCCAGCAACAATATTGCAGCAGAAACGCCTTTGAGGTTTGGTAAGTGTAAATAAAGTACCACTGCGACGACAATGCCCAGGATACCAACAATCCACGGATGACCGTGGCCTTTTCCTTTTTTTCCAGTTGTTTTCATAATAGTTTAATCTCCGTTAAGCCGCATCAATGCAGCATTATTAAATTCAGGAGATTTTTCAGACGACGCGAACAGGAATCATGATTTCCCTTGCGATAGTCTCGGAAGGCCGATCGGCCGGGTTTTCGGAAAACACTTCGTAGCCGTTTATGCTTTTTATAGTAAAGCCACTCTCGCTGAGCCAGCCGTGACTAAAGCATACCAGACTTTTTACCATCGCAGCTAAGTTGCCTTTGATAGAATACGAAGCATACAATCCTGCCGGTATTTCCGTCACACTCGAACCCTTAGGGAGCTCAATGTGGGAAGGAATACTTATACCTGCCCAGTACCTGCATCTTTCCATGGGTGTAATAAATGGAATATCGAGGAGCAGGCCGGTGTACCGTGTCTCGCTCGTCAGCAAGCCACGGGGTTTGGCCCAACGACAAAGCTCACGAAAAGCGAGTGAAATGGCGTCTTCGCTAGTAAGACAGCAACTAGTATAAAGCATTTTATACGACTGCTGTTGCTTTGTGATGATATTCATCTTATTTATTCCGTCCATGATTTCTTCCATTGAAAAATCTCTGGGACAAAGATCCGTTGAATATCCCGACAAAGTTTTGCCATTCTTGCTGTTCGTTTTGCCAATCTTGCTGTTTTGCGTTTGAGGTAGTTTTTTATAGGCTTCGGCGCTCATCCCGAAATAGTTTTTAAATGCTCGTGAAAAGGTGGAATGTGTTCCAAACCCTGATTCTATGGATAGATCGGAAATGCTAAGATCAGGAAACAGCTTCAGATAGTGAGCCATTCGTTCCAATCGCAGGCGAATAATGTATTGTTTGGGCGACTCTCCTACCTCTTCTGTAAATAGTCGCTGAAAATGAAATGGGGAATAATTTGCAACCTCCGACAACACTTGCAGCGAAAGGTCATTGCTTAAATTAAGCTGAATATATTCCAGTACCTTTTTTATTGCCCGGTTCTGTTCCTTATCATGGTTGGTGTGGTGCATTGTTCAGGTTTTGATAACAAAGTTACTTTTATTATTTTTGCTTAATGAAAAAAATGAATATTATCAAAACAATTATAATACGAAGATTATTAGCTAGTATTTGAAAGATACACCTATAAGAAAAAAAAACAACCAATGAAATCGACACCCCTTTTCACATCGAAATGCACAGCAAAGAGCTTGTGGCAGGAATATCGAATTTACGAAGACCAGCTTGAGTTTGCAACACTTTTTGGTCATATCAATATTCCTTTTGACCAAATTGAAAAAATCAATTTATCTGAATCCGAAATCAAGGGATTGCTAAAAGGAGATTTGCATCTGACTGATTTTCGTCCAGCCTTAAAGCTTGATTGGGCCAATTTCTTAGAACATCTGGTAGTGGATACATCCAGTGGCAAGATCAAACGAATCCTATTTACACCTGAACACCCCGAGATGTTTAAATCGGAGCTTGAGAAAGCAATGAAGATTTATTACGAAAGGCAACCAAAGTAAAATGTGTGTTGCAAAAATTTAAGGCATCAGCAAAATCTTTCCACTGCTGGTTGTTCCGTTATTATCGTAAACAAGCAAGTACATGCCCGGAGGAAATCTCGAAATATCAATCTCAAGAATACTGCGACCTCCAACATCGAATTTTTGCAATAGTTTTCCATTAAGATCAGCAAGATACAACTCTTTAATATCTCCTGTAATTTCAATGGTAAGCTTTGCAGTTGTGGGGTTTGGATAGAATTTAAAACTTTTTTCGACAATCACAATTTTTGCTGAACTCTCTTCATCAGCTATATTTTGATTGCTCACACTATCAATACCAACAATGATTTCAGGAGGAGTAGTTTGCACAGAATCTTTGCTATTACGGTCAATTACCACATGCTCTATAATCTTTACATAAGTGGTATCGTTTAATTCTTCTTTAGACCAAGGCGTATCTGAATCGCAGTCTGACATCCGTGAATATTGAAGGATTAAACGATATAATAATTTATTGAAGAATTCCACATCGTAACTATCGGTACTGGGTTTAATATGGGCATCGCCCACACCACTGTTGTCGGTCAAAAAAACGTAGGTTCCATTGGTTGCCAGTGCCATTGAACGCATCAGATATTCTGTACTTTTATTGATGCCACTTGCGCCAACGGGGATTAATCGAATGCCCTTTTCACTAGCATTTGTAATAACTTTTTCCAATTTATTACGTACTTCATCGGTACTATGAGGAGGCGCATCTGAGACAAGAAATAACAGTCTGTTCACAGCCTGATTGCTCCACGAAAAATCGTTTACAGCGGCATTAAGAGCAACATCCATTGCTTCTTCATAATCACCTCCGCCATCGGCATTATTGGCAGCAATGAATTTTACAAGACCAGCAATATCAGAGGTAAGGTCGAATTTTTTAGTCACAAAGTCATCCCCAAAATCACGATATAATACAACACCCATGTTCAATTTAAGTCCAGGATTATTTTTCTGAACATCAAGTGCCAACCCACTTAATTCCGCTTTCAGATATTCGATTTCATCCTGCATCGAACCAGTTGCATCAATCACAAAGACAATATCAAGCACATCAGGAACACGACATTCAACGGGGATTTCAAGAATATTAATTCCCTGATCAAAGGGAGAAATATGATCATAACTATAGCTGACTCCATCATAAATAATCCGAATCTTATAGTTTTCATTGGAAGTTGTTTTGAATAGATTTGCCCAGAGTTCTGCCTTTCCTGTGTTATCCGTTTTACTGACCCATTTCGAATCTCCATTTTCTGCAAGCAACTCAACACTACAATCGGCCACTGGTCGCCTTTCCTTAGTCACCACTTGAACAGTGTATCTGTTTTCGGGTTGTATCCTCCAATTTTTCCGGTGTTCCGATAGTTCGTCCTTGGTAAGATCCTGCCATAAATTCCATTTACCAAAATCGTTTATCTGGCCGGCCGTCAGCGTTCCCTGCTTAACTGAAGCAGGCTTATCGCTTGCTTTTCTTTCTGGCGATAGCACCTCATAGGAGGATCCAAGAAAACGTGTTGTAGAACCAAAGGAAGGGCAACTAATAGATCTGCTCCGTTTATGAGCAGGGTGACAATTAAAATTAAACCCTATTGAAATTTGGTGTGTTTGGGCAAGTGAAGTGTGATCACCGGATTTATACGGAGCGAATCCAAAATTATAATTCAACTTAATAATACTGATTTGCACGCCGGCATTAACATGATACATAAAAGAGTGCCCAAACACATAATCAAGACCTAGTCCGCCAAGCATTCGTCCTTTGCTAAAGCTGAGATCCAGTGCGACATTCTGGGTGGCATCGAGCATCCATTGGTTTGCAGAATCATTAAAAAACCTATGGTTTTGATAATTCCAGATTAACACAGGAGAAATTTTTCCATTCCACAAATTACCAATCATCCCAAACTGTGCGGAGTAGCGAAGTGGTAGCTTCATTTTTTTACCATTCGATGTTGCTTCTGCAGGACGATTAATATGATCTACAGAAAAACCCGTAAACCAATTGCCGGAATAAGCCAGAATCCCTGCACCAAGGGTGAATGCACCTTTTGATGAACTGATAGAGGATGGCAGTATTGCGTTTTGCGTGAAGTTATAACGATCGCTGAGGTTTGCTGCATCAAGATTTGTGAATCTGTATCCCGCTTTCAGTGCAGCATTCAGAACCAATCGTCGCGAAATCACAAATCTGTAGGCGTACATCAGACCGGTCGACATATTCCAATTTTCACCTCTTGTTTTATCATATGACAAGGTCACACCAATACCTCCAGCCAAAGGCCGTATTTGTGAGTCGAAGTTAAGCTCAGCAGTATGTCCAAGATTATGGTGTCCATCATTTTGCAATTGGTAAGTCGTGCCAAAAAAGGGACATACATTGCTCCCTGCAAATGCGGGATTCACCGAAATCATGGTGGACCGAAGAGGACTGAGAATTTGATATTGTGCTGAAGTGCTGTGGATAAGGAAAAGACTGCTCAGCGCAGTGATAAAAAACATTCGTTTACATTGCATAGCATTATGTTTTTTAAAGGTTCATCAGAGGATTGTTGATGAACGAGGGCAGCAATTTCCTTAATGAGAAATATTAAAATAGTTACATAGAATCTTTAACTAGATTTCGACTATTAACTCAGTGACTGATCAGAAAGTTCTCTCGCCTAAGGCGAGACAAGGCGTCCGAAGTGTTGGCGGGCAGGAGTTTACTGGCGTAATCGACTGCACAACCACACGATGACAAGGCATATAGGACTGTATGATACCGACAATTCACGGGGTGACTTTAAGTCACCCCGTGAATTGTAAGTCACCCTGAGAGATGGTGGATAGACCGCCTATGAACTTTATGGACAGGCACTAACTAATTCACCAATACTGCCTCCACTCGCCGGTTTTCCTGCGCTTTGGCGTCATCCGATTCAACGGAATTCACGGGATTTCTTTTCCCACAGGCAATGGTGATAATGCGGTCTTTGCTAATGCCCTTTTGAATAAGATAGTCCTTTATTGCATCAGCCCGCTGCTGCGAAAGAGCAACGCAACTTTTATCATTTCCTTTTAAGTCGGTATGTCCTAACAATAAGACTTTCGAATCGGGATATTTAGGCATCCATTCAACATATTTATCCACATTCGCCTGATCATTGGTACGAAGATCATATTTCCCGAAATCAAAAAATGCAATCGCCTGAGGAACGGTAACTGCACTGTATTTTCGTGGTGGAGATTGCATTGCAGCCTGAATATTCAATAACTGTATGAGAGAATCGATGTATTTGTATCTACCATCGCTAAAGCGGAATTCAGAAATGAGGTAATTCTCACCAATGAATGTTTTTCTTCGGGCAGTGATGTTTTCAACATTGTTATAACAGTTTAATAGCACTACTCGTTCACCTTCCTTAGCTATAGGTTTATAGGTAATCTCATAGTAATTCTTAGAAATAATCGAGATCTCTCCATACACTTTATTGATATCGTTTGGGCGCTGTACACGATATATATTTCCATCAGCGAGCATGCTGAGATATTCCAGGAGCGGGATGTTGGCATCATCGCCAAAAACAATGGAATTAATATGAATATTATTTTTTCGCGCTTCAGCAACGACTTCCTGCGGAGTATAGTACAATGAATCGCTGTGCATAAATGAGGAATTCTCGTACCCATCAGTGAATAGCAACATCATTTTATGGTTAACCGAATTTTTAAGTGTGCGCATTCCTTTATCAGCAGCGGCATACAGTGATGTTGAACTTCCAAAATCAGAATAGGAAACATCAGCCAGTGTCTGTAATAAACGATTGGCATCTTTCTCGAGACCAATCATGGTTGCAATACTATCGTCGAAAACCACTAGTGATAAGCGATTCAACACATCCTTATGGGAAATATACTTCCTAAGAGATTTTACAAGGATGCCAATGTTTTCACTCATTGACCCACTGTAATCGGTAACCAAAGAAATATCAGCAGGCTCGTCGGTCGTGTTGCGGACCTCCCGTACCGAAAAGTTTTTCACCGGAGTGCTTTTGCCTTCGGCCACTTCAATAATCTTTTTAAAATACTTGTTACTCTCTGCAGCCGTAGATGTAGCTTTGGGTGCAAGTCCCGTAATAAAATTTCCACTGGTGTCAACAACAAGAACCTTGAGTTTTATTTCGTTAGGATAATTACTCCGATCCACTTCAAATATTTCGAAATCCATACGCTGTCCCGATTTCAGCTTGTTGATTGACATAACACTATCAACATAATTACGCTGAATCACATTAACCTTAAATTCGCGAGTGTCGGTAATTTTATTACAATAGGCCGTCAGTGTATAGGTTGTACTCTCAATAGGCTTTACAACAACACTTCCTCCCTCCTTGTTAAGATCAACATCAATACCTCCACCCTGCAGTGTTATTCGATTTGCTTTGCGTGTCTGCCATCGGAGCACACATGTTGAACCCAGAATAATCGTAGGTGTTCCCTTAAATAAAGCAATGCCTTGAGGATAGACTTTAATGGAAATAGTATCGATTGATTTCGCACGATACTTTCGATTGGCCGTCAGCTTATAAATTGTTGTAAGTTGGGGCGCTACCTTTACGGAGTCACAGGTATTAAACTGCCGGTTGAAGCCCTCAATACTGACAGATGCAGTATTCTTATATTTCCAGCGCAACCAAGTGGAATCGTCTTGAATTATTGCTTTGGGCCCAGCAGTAAGACTTTCAATAATTCCAACATCAATGCGAATGGTTTTTGTTGTTTCTTTCCCAAATGCATTGATTGCAGTCAGTGTGAAATTCGAAGATGAATCCAGCCTTATCATTGCACCTCCCGAAGCAGGGTACAGCGTGGTATCGCCTTCCAGCTTGACCTTTGCAGCGTTCAGTGTTTTCCATTTTATTTTTATAGGATGCTCATCATCGGTAGAGTCCGAAACATCAATCATTGAAAACACTGCTTCGTTAACAACAATCGTGAGTTTACGTGTTACATTCTCATTCTTTGATTTCCACGCTTCCAGTGTATATAAAGTGGTTGAATCCGGTGAAACGCTTATGGTTCCTGAAGTCTCCAATCCTTCACCAATTCCAGAGATTTTAATGTCTTTGTATTTATTATAATTCCATCGAAGACTGATGGTCTCCCCTTTCTGAATACTAGTTTTAGTTGCTCTGAAATAGGTGTCTTTGGAATGTTGACTTGTCTGACAAGAGCAAAAAAACAAAAGCACCAGACTGATTATCAATAAACATTTTCCTTGTCTACGAGCGGATATTTGTTTCATGCTCATGATATTAATATTATTGATTGCATAAGCGGAGCGGCATTAACTTATGCATTTGACAAATATAACATTCTTTCATGTGTAAAAATTGTGTTTTTTGGTAATCGATGATGAAGCGGTTTTTAATCAAGGGTTTAAGGTTATAAATAATATTGTTGAGCCAAAAGTATGCATACTGAAATGTTTTAATAACGAGCGGATCCCGCATTAAATGCGGGATGAAGGCTCCGATGTCCAGTTGTTGAAAGTATAATTTTATGAATGCAGTATTTATTGACAATTCCGAAACATTAGCGGCAATGGGCTTTCATTCGCGATGATAGGTGACAATTGCAATTAAAGAAAGATTGTATTCACTATTTCTTACTTTGAACAATGTCCGTGTTATCAATGATTACGTAGGATTCGAGGGATCAAGACGAAAAGTTGGGGAGCACGGGCTTTTCCTTTGGTTTATCTCGTACTTCTAATTTCGTTTCTCGGATCTCTGATTTCAAAATACTGAAGCAAAATCATGGATTCCACATATCTCGATTATAGAATGTTCGTTAATTGCGTCATTCGTAAATCGGAAATCCCCGCCTGACCGATGTCAGTCGGGCAGGCCCGCCTGAATGAAGTAAGAGAAAAGGGTGAAAAGAGAAAAATAGATCAGAGATCCGAGAAACGAAATGCGAAATCAGAGAGATAAGCAATAAGAAGTCCTACAAATATTACCTTCAAACCTTTCCTCAACAATCCGGCTTGATCCGATTCGAGGATATTGGCTTTAGCCCGGAATGACTGGCGTACGGCTGTGTACATATGATTTAACGATAAAAAAAATCCCGGAATTAATCCGGGATTACTGCTTCTCAATAAGAAGTTGTGTGTACCTAATAAAAAAGCAGCTTCAATAAACAATCATTGATAACAAAAAAACAGCACTACTCCTCTTTAACATTGATGTACAAAGTATCAGAATTTAATCCTGTGAATATGCCGTATCCGTTGACGATACTTGTGGATGGATTGGTTAGATTTTGAGAGCTGGTGCTGTTTTGCTCATAAAGCGCGGCATAATCGGGAAGCACATGATAAAGTATAATCCGATGCATACCATAGTATTGAAAATCCATAGATCTGATTTCATCGGAAGATCCATTGGTTGGTGATTTTCTGAAACGGTTTCCCGGTGGTTCTTCATCACCAAAATCGCGAATAGGATCCAATACAGAACTGGTGTTTTCAACAATCATTAAATAATACGATGCATCCGGGTTATCCCATGATATCGTTACTGGATCGGGCATTTCCATTGAAGGTGGACCGGACGCACTATCCATTTTTTCGATGGTAAGTTCTGTTGCCGATTGTGTCATATTGGCCGGTTTCGTAGGAATGTAAGTATAGGCACTCACATTTTTCGAATTATAGGTGAAGTTTATTTCGAAGGCCGTTCCTGCTGAAATTACAATTGAACTGTCGGTGTAAACACCATTACCAACGGGATTGAGTGTTGCCACTGTGTTATTATAAGTTACGGTAATCGCGAGATTATTAATGTCGTCCGATGAATAAGTCACATCTGAAATAAATGGAATTTGACGACTAACATTTACCGAGAAGCATGATCCCGGTTCAAGAAAGGATTCCACAATAGGTGAATCAGAAAACTCAGACTCTTCCTTGCTGCATGCAGTCAGTGATGCCAATAATATCAACACCAGCAATAGTCGTATGTTTAGCGCATTCAATATTTTCATTTTACCTGAGTTTGAGTGATAGATTTAAATTGGGTGTGATTCCAAGAAAATTCACATTGGTTTCGATGATGGCTCCATCTTCGATGGTGAATTGTTTATACCACACATTTTTTCTGTTATACACATTGAAAATAGAACATCCGATATACCCAATTTCTCTGCGCTTCCGATTTCCTTTTGTTCCTTTCAGCAATTTAAAATTTACAGCTAAATCAAAGCGATGATAATCGGGCAAGCGTAGCGCATTCTTCGAAGATACTGTATAGAAATCCTGCACGGTACCATCGAGCAGAGTAATGCTGTATGCCCCTGAGGGAGCGGTATACGGACGCCCCGTAGCATAAATCCATGTGGCTGAAAAATCCCAACGTTTATAATTATACAAGCCGATCGCTTTGAATTCGTGGGTTACATCCTGATTGGCGGGATAGTATGAATCAGAATAAACACTGAAATGATTCCGCGCTTCGCCAAGAGTATAACTAACCCAACCGTTGAACTTGCCAGAATTTTTCTGTACCAGAAATTCTATTCCGCGAGAGTATCCTTCTCCTGTAAAGAAGTTCTCATCATAACTCACACCCATTGGACTTGGGTTAAAACGTAATGAATACTCCGGCAGATTTTGTAAAATTTTGTAATATCCTTCAACACTGAAAAGGTAGTTGTTGGTTTCGTAAGAGAGTCCAGCAATGTAATGAACCGCTGAACTGATGGGAACAGTGACACCATCGGAAAGCAGCCAGAAGTCCTTACTTCCCGACATAATATCTTCGCGTGTGACACGATTGGCAAACTGATAATATTTTCCCCATGCGAATTTCAGACTTAAATGTTTGGTAAGGCTATAGCTGGCAGAAAGCCGGGGCTCTAGGTAGACTTTAGCAGTAGTCTGATAATAGCTGGCTCTCAAACCGGGAGTTATCTGTAATTTCTCCTTAAAGAACTTGGTCTTCAATTGCAGGTAAGCTCCTGCAAGTAATGCCTGATTGT
The DNA here is from genome assembly GCA_963678485.1 of Bacteroidales bacterium. Taxonomy (GTDB): domain Bacteria; phylum Bacteroidota; class Bacteroidia; order Bacteroidales; family CAIWKO01; genus CALGYY01. Next base: position 3,733,208 of record OY782882.1, on the reverse strand, counting down.
GTTTTTCGAGTACGTTGGAAGTGTCGTTCTGAGCATAGGTGTAATTAATATCGTAATAGGTCCCGAATAAACCAGTTTGTATCTGGCAAAATTTCAATACATCCCACTGATAGTCACTTCTGATGCTATAATCCTTAAGGTCGTTATTCTCAAGAATTCCATTTTTTACTGTTACCGATTCATCGGATGCATCGGTGGTGGTGCGCTCCTGCGAACGATCACGATCGCTATAATAATTAGAATAACTGAATACGGTATTACTATAGAACTTTTCGTTCCATTTGCGCGACCATTTCAAACTGCCTCCGATATTACCATACTTGGTAAGATCGGTAGTGCTCATGCTGAATGCTGAATTTGAAGCGCCAAACCCGGAGGCATCCATTGAACTGCTATTGTCGAGTTTGTCGGTCCCATTGAAAAAACTCAATGAGAGAATATCTTTTTTCCCGGCTTTATAGGTGAGCTTCCCGTTTAAATCATAGAAGTAAGAAGTGACTTTGGTATTCTGTGTCGGGCCGCCACCGGGACCACTGGGCGCTGAAGAAGTAGTCGTTTCTGAGCTTTTATTAAACTTATCGAATATTAGATTATAGATTGCACCCTTATATGATCTGCGGTACGTAAAAATGGAAGAGAAGTTTTTGCCAATAGGAATTTCAACAAAACCATTCACGCTGAGGAGTCCGATATCCGCACCAATATTGAACTTTTTCTGATTGCCATCTTTACCTGTAATTTCGGTAACACTCGAAAGACGGCCACCAAAGCGCGATTCAAACCCACCTTTATATAACTGCACATCTTTCACCGCGTTTGAATTAAAGGCGCTATAAAAACCGTACAGATGATCGACATGATAAATTGTAAAGCCATCATACAAGACCAGATTTTGATCGGGTGTACCGCCACGAACGTACAATCCCGAAGATGATTCGTTGGAAGCGCTGATGCCCGGCATCATCTGAAATGAGCGCATAATATCTTTTTCTCCTATGCATGGCATTTGCTGAATTTTCCTCGGAGTCATTTTAACAAGGCCAATATCGGATTGGCTGGTCAACACTACATCTTCTTTATGACCAACAACTGAAACTCCTTTCAATTGATAAGATGAAGGTGTGATTTCAATATTTAAGTTTGTTTTCGGTGAAGCGGGTGTTAGAAAAATCTCAGTTTTATCATAACCCATGTATTGTGCAATAATGACACAGGTATCCGAAGGAACTTTTAAAAGTGTAAAATAGCCATCGGCATTGGTTGATGCACCATTGCTTGTTCCTTTAATTAATACAGTAGCAAAAGGAAGTGCTTCGCCATTTGACTTATCGCGAACAAGGCCGCTGAGTGTGAAATTAAAAGCCGAAGGAGGCCCAAAGTAAGTCTTTACTGCCTGATGCTCGGGTAATCGATCCTGCTCTTCGGTTGGATCCTGCTCTATATAAAATGTTCCGTATTGATCCTCTTCTGACTCCAGTGCTTCCTGCTGCTGCTTCGAGTCCTGCAAATCCTTTACAATCGCAGAGCCTGCAAGTAGTCCCAAATCTCCACTTTGCTGACCTTCTATAAAAATATTTTTGAAAATGCTCGTTAATCCAACCGCGGCCATATCAGCCATGGTAATTTCCGCATCGTAACACATCAGAAACAAATTGTTCCTGCCGCAGCTACTATTAAAGGTAAGTAAACTCTCTAGTGACTCAGTACAGTTTAATTTTGTTTTTGAATTACCGCCTCTGTTGGGTAGATAAACAAACATCATTCGGTAGAACTGCGGCTGCTTGTGTAAGGTATCAGACTCAAAAGTGCGTAGGGCTGATTCGAAAGGTTTTCCAATAATAAAAACAAAGGGTCGGTTATAATTCGTAAAATCATTATTCTGGGCATAGACCACATAGCTGAAATTACAAGCATTTCCCATAGTATTGAACTCGTATTCTTTTTGTTGGGCATATGCCAGATTGAGCATCCACATCACAAGGCCAATCACACAAATGAACTTTCGCATATTTCGGGAAATTTGAAATTCCCGTAAAATTGGAGATATGACAGCGAATGAAAAAATGTAATATACATGAGCGTGTAAAGTGGCGACAAGAAAGCCGATTGTGCCGAAAAGAATTTGTGAGCCTACTCGATCAGATCTTTTCCTCCCACAATGCGATACAGGGCATCGCTATAAAAGTCACTTAAAGGAACTTCTGTTTTTTCGCCCAGTTTAATTCTGTTTTTCCTGATGGAAATGATTTTATCTACGGCCACTATGAATGATTTGTGGATGCGCACAAAGCCTTCGGAGCCCAGCTCTTCCTCCATGGCTTTTAAGCTCATGCGCGTAAGCAGCGGACGAGGAGAATTTTGAAGATGGATTTTGATATAATCCTTTAAGCCTTCAATATGGGTGATTTCCTTAATAGAAACTCTGACAAGGTTATACTCGGAATAAACAAAGAAAAACTCTTTCTCTTTTTGAGCTCTGGGTGCATTTTTGAATCCGTGATAATCAGCCGCCTTATTCACTGCCTTAAGGAAGCGCTCAAAAGAAACAGGTTTTACGAGGTAATCAATTACATCCAACTCAAAACCTTCAAGAGCGAATTTCTTATACGCTGTTATGAAGATTACCATTGGTCGGTTTGAGAGCGACTTAAGAAATTGAAGTCCGGTAATACCCGGCATTTGTATATCAAGAAATACTAAATCAACCTGGTTATGCTGAAGAAATTCAGCAGCCTCAAAGGCATTTTTGCATCTTTTCACCAATTGCAGGTATGGCACCTGACGTATATTGTCTTCCAACAAATCAAGAGCGAGAGGCTCATCATCAACAGCGATACATTTTATCATTTTAGCGAGATTGAAAGATTAACGACGTGCCACTCCTTTTCTTGCTTAATGTCGAGTGTAAATTGATTCGGATATAAAAGGTTCAATCTCCTTCTGACATTATTCAGTCCAATACCCGAGCATTTATCTTTCTCCTCAAGACTTTCCGAATTAAATCTGTTCCGAACATCAAATGTAAGCATACTGCTATCATTAATGGATAAGCGAATGTCGATTTCAGGATTTCCAATTAGTACTACTCCATGTTTAAATGCATTTTCAACAAAAGGAATCAAGATCATTGGGACAATTTCGAGGGCAGTATCCGAAGAGAAATCCTCAGAAAATTTCACAACTAATTCATCACCAAAGCGAAGTCGTTGAAGATCTATATAATTATGAAGGTACTCTGTTTCTTTCTGAATACTGATTTTCTCATCATCTGACTCATACAACATATATTGCAAAAGCCCTGATAGTTTGAGTAAAGCTGGTTCAAGCAAGTCGGATTTTTTTCTTGCCAACGACACCAAATTGTTCAGGGTGTTAAACATAAAATGAGGACTGATTTGTGAGCGCAGAAACGAAAGTTCCGTTTTCATATTCTCAGCTTCTTTTTCTTTTCGGATGTTTTCGTTGCGTATATTTTCCCTGATGTAGCTATAGGCAGCACTGGTTAATAGTATGAGAATACTAAAGGGAATGATCATCCCGAAAGGCGAAGGTCCCATATTTTGCTGTACAGAAATGAATCGTATCAACATCTCCAGCACAATAATGCTGCTCACCAAAGCCACGGTCATCAATACGTATAAAATCCATTTCTTTTTATTGAGAAATCGCGGTACAAGGAAGTACGCATTTAAGTAAAATAGAATGATGAGCGCAATTTGCGAAAATAGATTCGCAAAGTAAAAAGAGCCTTGATCTATTGCGGGTTGCTGAGGCATACCGCCACCATCAGGAGGCGGATCGTTGCGACCAAGGAGCATTGGTATCAGCAGAAGCAAGGCCCAGACTGATACATGTAGTAAGATTGTAATGGCTTTTGAGCGTAATAGTTTTTTTTGCATAATCATTAAATCTGCTCAAAGATAAAGCTTTGTTTGTTGACAAATCTCGGGAAATCTGCAAGTGGCAAAAATGAATATACCTGAGGGTTGATTGAGCAGATGAAAAGCTGAATCTCGAATTATTGGACACAATTGCAGCCGCCAAAAAATAGCAGCAATTCAGATTATAAAATCCTAGATGATTGCAAGAACAAAGGTTTATAGTGTTTCGCATGTAACTGAGGAATCAACAAAATAGCCTAATTTTGCAGTTGTATTCAATGCTACAGATTAAAGACACCATCTCTAAAAAAGAAAACCATGCACGAACTTTCCATAGCCACGAATGTGTTGGAATTTGCCGAAGAATTTGCTCGTGAACATCATGTAACCAAGATTAAGCGAATAGATTTGGAAGTGGGACAACTCTCAGGAATTGTTATCGACAGTTTAAAATTCGCTTTTGAATTTGCGGTAAAAAACACGGTCCTTGAGCATGCCGAAGTGGTAATTACCGTTGTCCCCGGAAAGTCGAAATGTCTGCAGTGTGAAACGGTTTTCGACATCGTTGATTGGTCTACTATCTGTCCCGCCTGTCATTCAACCGATTTTGAAATTCTGGACGGAAAGGAAATGCAAATAAAATCCATTTTCATTGATTGATTTACGTAATTTTGCAAGAGTGTTTATAAGTCGCTGCGGCCTTATTGAATGACCCAAAGCATTATAAACATAAAAATTCAACAAACTAATTTCTAAACTCTACAATTATGTGTGATACCTGCGGTTGCAGCGACCCCGACTCGAAAATAAGCATACGCATGCCCGGCGACGAGCACACCCACGACCATGACCATACGCACGATCATCACCATGACCATGAGCACGACTCGCATGATCATAAGCACGAACATGGGCAAGGAAGAGAATTCAAACTTGAACACGACATCCTCAATAAAAACAACTTACTTGCTGAGCGCAATCGCGGCTATTTTGAAGCGAAAAACATAGAGGCTATCAACCTTGTAAGTTCACCGGGATCTGGAAAAACCACGCTGCTTGAGCGAACGATCACGGATATGAAAAAGGAGCTGGATTTCTGGGTTATTGAAGGCGACCAGCAGACGATGAATGATGCGAACCGCATAAATGCCACGGGTGCACCTGTAATTCAGATCAATACAGCTAACGGCTGCCATTTGGACGCAGCCATGGTGAGTGATGCCTATAAAATGCTTCAGATTGCCGATCATTCTTTACTCTTTATAGAAAATGTGGGCAATCTGGTTTGTCCGGCTATGTTTGACCTTGGAGAATCGCATCGTGTTGTTATTATTAGTGTTACCGAAGGCGACGACAAACCTCTGAAGTATCCTTATATGTTCCATTCTTCCGATCTATGCATCATTAATAAAATTGACCTGCTTCCCTATGTTGATTTCGATGTGGCAAAGGCCAAAGAATGTGCGTTGAGGGTGAATCACCACCTGCAATTCTTTGAGGTATCTGCAAAGACAGGTCAAGGTATGGAGGCATGGTACGCATGGCTTAAGAAAGTTCAGGACAAACAATAAAGACCTGACCGTACTATTTTCTTTCACAAATAGTTACGACATACGGACATTGTTTTATCTGTCATCAGCAAAATAGATCCGACCTTAGAATCCATAATTCCCTTTTTACATTGAAGTGTTCAATTGAACCCTCCGTAAGATGGATTATGTAATCTCTTTAAGAGAATGCAAATCTTAAAGCCTTTCTATATTTGGCATTCTTCATTAATAGCTGTCTATCAAATACTTTCATTGGTTTTTCTCATTAAACCGATCAATTTCTCACAAGGAGGAATGATCAACAAGTTCAACATCAGTAAAATACTCAAAATGCATCCAAAGAATACGTAATTGAATCCTGAAATAAAGGGTTAAAATAGCTGGTTTGTTTGGCTGATTTTCACTTTTTGTGAGGAAAATTCGCCTCAAAAAAAGTCAATACTTTCAAAATCGATTTACATTATATTATGGGCAAGAATGAAGGTTATTATTAAAATCTTAATTAGCAAATTTTTACAAAATTCATATTGATTTATCAACATATTCGGGACTCTAACAGGTGAGTTGGCGTATGTTAAGCAGAGGCTTAATGTGACTTACAAAAACGCGGGGGATAAAAAAAAATTCGATAAGATTTTTTTGTATTAGAATTTTTATACTTTTGTCGCCTCACTATGCAAATTATTAAAAGTACATGAACGCTAAACTGATTTTGTGTTTAATTGTATTCGTTCCTTTAGTTGGGGCTTTTATACTACCGTTTCTAGGTTCAATATCGAAAAAACTTAGGAATATTGCTGCATTTTGTTTGGTAGCGACATCTGTTATTTTATCCTGCTGTTTGTTGGCGGGATCGAACGGCAGTTCGCCTATGCAGTTTAATATTGAATTTCCAATGGGTTTCAACTTCGGTTTTTTGGGCGATGGGCTGGCAGTATTCATGGCTATTGTAGCATCATTTATTGGTCTTATAATAGTTTTCTATTCCTTCGGCTACATTGATCATTATAAAAACCAGAACGAATATTACCTTATGGTAGTGCTCTTCCTGGGTTCAATGATGGGAATTGTTTATACAACCAATCTGATTTTCCTGTTTGTTTTTTGGGAAATATCAAGTATCGCCTGCTGGAGATTAATTGGGTTCTATCGTGAGAAGGATCATGTTAGAAAAGCTGACAAAGCATTCATTATTACCGTTTTCGGTGCATTGGTAATGTTGGTTGGCTTCATTATGATTTACTTCCAGACTGGAACTTTTGACATGGTTGCACTAAGAGGAACCAAGATATCTAATGTAGCTGTGCTGCTGATTCTTTTTGGAGTATTCTCTAAATCAGCAACCTTGCCATTACATACCTGGTTGCCTGACGCTGGTGTTGCACCATCTCCTGTTACATCCTTGCTGCATGCCGCAGTACTTGTTAAAATCGGGGTTTATGTTTATGCTCGTCTTTTCTTAGTAACCTTTGATATTGGAGAAGTTTGGTATACAGTCATTCCAATTATTGCCGCCGTTAGTGCGCTTGTTTCTGCCGGTGCAGCATTAATTGAAACAGATATTAAACGTATCATCGCTTACTCCACGGTTAGCCAAATCGCTTTCATATTCCTTGGTTTGTCCACAGGAACTATGGTTGGAGCGGCTGGGGCTCTCCTTTACATTATGATGCACGGATTTGCAAAAGGCGGCTTATTCCTTTGTGCAGGTATTATCGAGCAAAACACACATACAAAAGACATTAGGAAACTAGGTGGATTAATATCAACCATGCCTCTGACTGCCATAGCGTTTGCTATCTGCGCATTTTCGGTTATGGGAATTCCACCATTGGGAGGCTTCTTCAGCAAAATGATGGTTATCAACGGCGCTGTTATGGCAAACCAACCATGGATTGCTTTAACTTTCATTATTGGTGCTGTGTTGACTATGATTTATTTACTCAGGTTGTACGTTAAAGTATTCTTTGGCGAAAACAAATTCCCTGAAGTAAAAGAAGGTTCCCGTACTATGATTATCAGTGTTGTTGTACTCGCAGTACTTTCAATTCTGGGTGGTTTCCTTATTTTCTACCCCTCTGAATTTGTAAATGCGATAGTGAATCAAATGGCGATTTTAAATTAAATTATATGTTTGGACTTACTTCATTACAAACTTCTCTTTTTTACCCGGTAATCATACCAGTAATCACTGCATTACTGGTGTTTGTTCTGCCTAAAAAAGATTTTTTAACCAAAAGCCTTGTGAGCTTGGCCGGGGTTGCCGTTAATTTATTAATTGCGATATTATTATTCGGACAGGATGTATCTTTTTCTATACCCTGGACGGGATTTGGACTAAACTTCTCTTTCAGACTTTATCAGTTTAGCAGTTTTGTCATTCTTGCCTCAGCCGGTTTCTCATTTCTAATTGTATTGTATTCATTGGCTTTCATGAAGGGAAGGCAACTTACCAAGCAATTCTATGCATTCCTTCTGATTACAGTCGCCATGGTAAATGGTGCTGTCTTAGCTAATAACCTTCTTCTCATGCTTTTCTTCTGGGAAGGTTTGTTGATTACAACGTTTGTAATGATTCTGGCTGGTGGAAAAACAGCAACTTCGGCTGCAGTAAAAGCTTTAATCATTGGTGGCGTTGCCGATTTGTTGATGACCCTTGGTATATTAATGATTGGCTGGCAGGCTGGCACCTTCGAAATGAACATGATCAATCTCCCGATGAACTACATGGGAAGCTTTGCCTTTGTTCTTGTGATGATTGGTGCGATTGCAAAAGCAGGTTCGATGCCATTCCATACATGGATTCCAGATGCAGCGCAGGAAGCTCCGCTACCATTTATGGCCTTTTTGCCTGCAGCACTTGAAAAACTCTTAGGTATTTATTTTCTGGCAAGGATCAGTCTGAATTTGTTCCAGTTTACCCCTGGTTCAAACATGAGTATCCTTATGATGTCTATTGGAGCAATCACCATTCTATTAGCTGTAATGATGGCGCTCATTCAAAAAGACTTCAAAAAGCTACTTTCGTATCACGCAATCAGTCAGGTTGGTTATATGATTCTTGGAATCGGAACCGCATTACCTGTTGGTATTATTGGCGGCCTCTTCCATATGATCAACCATGCTATGTATAAAAGCACCTTATTCCTTACTGCTGGTTCTGTTGAAAAACAGGCTGGCACCACTAATCTTGTTGATTTAGGTGGTTTGGGAAGGAAAATGCCGGTTACCTTCACCTGCTTCCTCATTGCAGCTGCAGCCATCTCCGGTGTTCCACCACTCAATGGATTCTTCTCAAAAGAATTGATTTTTGATGGTGCACTCGAATCAGGGATGATATTCTATATCGCTGCATTGGTTGGAGCTTTCCTGACCGCAGCTTCCTTCTTGAAATTAGGTCATTCAGCCTTTATGGGAAAACCTGCAAAAGATATCAGCAATGTGAAAGAAGCCAGCTGGGCGATGCTTATTCCAATGATTATTATTGCTGGTGTGTGTATTCTTTTCGGAGTTTACAATCCATTGCCCTTACATAATCTTATCCAGCCTGTACTTGGAGATCAATTGGCCGGTCACGACTATGCAGGATGGCCTCACAGCTGGATTCTTGTTGCCGTTTCTATCGTTGTTCTTTTACTTGCCTTGGCAAATCATATGTTTGGTGTTAAAAGAACGAAAAAGGCCATTGGTGCCGTTGACCATATTCATTATGCCCCGGGCCTGAAACAGATTTACGGCTGGGCAGAAAAAAGATATTTCGATCCCTACGAAGTAAGCAGATATATTGTTCAGGGCGGTGCTCATGTCTTATTTGCTTTCGACAGAGCTATTGACTGGTTCTATGATACTTTCTGTGTATGGGTGACAGTTACCTTATCCAAGTTATTGAAAAAAGCTTTTTCCGGGAATTTCTCAGCTTCTATTGGCTGGTCATTAGTAGGAATCGCCATTGTTATCGCAAGTATAATGATTTTAATGTAAAGAGATTTTAAGATGCCAACATTATTTGTATTAATACCTTTTATTGGAATCGTACTTCTTAACCTGTTTTATACCAAGACGGTTAAAAAGTTGGCTTATGGAACCGGACTACTCGTTAGTTTGATTCAAATGTTTCTAGCCTGTGCAGCAATTTTCCAAATCGCCGGAAACTTTTTTTCAGCTATTGAAATGAAGTTTTTCATAAACCTATCGATTGACTTATACGCTGCAATAATTCTTTTTACTATTGGTCTTATCGCTTTTATTGCCTTATTAATAAGAAGACATTCCGATAGTGATGAAATTTTCAACTTCACTCAGCTCATCATGATTATCATGATTGGTATGAATGGCGTTGTTATGGTTACCGACATTTTCTCCTTGTATGTTTTCCTGGAAGTAACCTCGATTGCATCCTTTATATTAATTGCTAAGAAAAAGGAACTGATGGCCCTTAACGGTTCATTTAAGTATCTTTTGATGTCGAGCGTAGCTACCATCACGATTTTAAGTGCTGTTGCAATGCTTTTCATGACTTACGGTACCTTGAGCTATGCAGAACTGGGTGCACAATTAAGTGGGGCCGCTCCGATTAGCTTACAAATTATCTTAGCCATTATTTTCCTGGTAACGGGATTATCGATTAAAGCAGGGCTTGTACCATTCCATATGTGGGTACCCGATGCATATTCTTCATCAAGTACTTCGGTTTCTGTGCTGCTTGCAGGTATCGTTACCAAAGCAGGTGGTGTATATGCCATTCTTCGCTTGTTAATGGATGTGTTCCCACAGGTAGGAATCATTAAAGATGTATTTGCATTTATCGGTATCGTTTCTATCGTGGTGGGTGCTTTGCTCGCTATCGGTCAGAATGATTTCAAAAAAATGCTGGCTTACTCAAGTATCAGTCAGATTGGATATATTATCATTGGTGCTTGCTGCGGAACTCCACTAGGTTTTCTGGGAGCATTTCTGCACTTCTTCAACCATGCCACTTTCAAATCCCTCTTATTTGTCAACGCCGGCGCAGTTCAATCACAAACCGGGTCGATGGATATTGACAGACTTCAGTTGGGTGGTAAAATGAAAGTGACAGCCAGTACCTCAGTGATTGCCTTCTTGTCAACCGCTGGTATTCCTCCATTTTCAGGTTTTTGGAGTAAGGCTATCATCATTATTGCTTTGTGGCAGGTGGGTTATATTCCTTATTCGATCATTGCTCTTTTGGCAAGTATTCTGACATTGGGCTATTTCCTGATTCTTCAACGCAAAGTGTTCTTTGGAACTGCTTCAGCTGAATTTGAAAATATTAAAGAAGCCAACAAAGGTTTTATCATTGCTTCGGTGATTCTTGCAACAATAACCGTAGTGGTTGGTATTGCTTTCCCATTTATATTGAATTTTTTACAGATTAAAGGATTGTTATAAGACTTAATTTCTAGATATGGACAACACGGTTTTGTATATTCTCTTAGGTCTATTGGTGTTTTCAGCAGTATTAACTGCAATGATAAAGAATACCTTAAAGGCTGTAATAGCACTGGCTTTAGTCAGTTCTGTTCTGACAGTAATTATGTTCATAATGGGCGCTCCTTTGGCCGCAGTATTTGAATTATCTGTTTGTGCAGGATTGGTAACCGCTATTTTCGTCAGTACAATAAGTTTGACAGATGCTCCATCACCTGATCAGCCAGCAGAAAAACCAAAGAAAAGGTTGAACAGATACATTTTTCTGCCCATTATTGTAGTGATTGTTATTGGTATCATGTTTATTACTAAACCCGCATTGGATTTCAGTTCGGTAATTCCTACCCTCACCGAACAATCAGTACAGGATACCATTTGGCACACAAGAAATTTAGATCTTGCCGGAGTTATTGTAGTGCTTCTGGCTGGAGTATTTGGCGTAGTAGTTCTTCTTAAAGAAAAATCAAAAAACTAAACCATGTTAACAATAATTTTCCTGACAGTAGTTTTGTTATACATAATCGGTTTTTATTACCTGATTACAACAAGAAATTTTATCCGCATCCTTATAGCACTGGAAGTCCTTACCAAAGGTATTACTATGGGACTAATCTATGTTGGTAAACTCACCGGACAAATGGCAACCGCGCAGAGTATGGTAATTACACTGATTATCATCGAAGTGGTAGTATTAGCTGTTGCTGCCGGTATTATTATTAATATTTTTAATCATACTGATTCGCTTGACGTCAGGAAGATTTTCAAAAAAAACAACGAATAGGGAGAATAAAAAATGGAAAATATACTTCTTTCCCCACCCATTGCATTTGTAATAATTCTGGCACTCTTCATTGTCTCTTTGTGGATTTCCAAGTTCATGGCGCCTAAAGGTGCTGAGTCTTTTGGAAAAGGTGAAGCATATGCCGGCGGTGAAAGTCCAAAAACACACAAGGTTCAACCTGATTACAGACAGTTTTTTCCTTTTGCCTTTTTCTTTACCATTATGCACGTTGTGGTTTTAATAGTAGCAACCGTTCCAAAGGAAGTATCGCCATTAGCATATGTTTTCGTTGGAGCATCAATCCTTGCTTTATTGATACTGTTCAGAAAATCGTAAACACGATTTAGATAATTGAAATAATAACAGGGTAGTTAATTGATAAAAGTACATTGAAATAATTTTCACTTTCCTAAATCAACACGCCATCAGGCGCGTTGCATTGAAGATGAACTAGATTATTCCAATCATATTATTGAAAATAATAATAAAATACAGTCAGAAATGCTTTTAGATAAAACTATTAATTGGGCGCGGAGAAAATCACCTTGGATTTTACATTACAATTCCGGGTCATGCAATGCCTGCGATATTGAAATACTTGCCGCCTTGACACCCCGATATGATGTGGAAAGGTTTGGCGTACTTCTAAGAGCTGTCCCCCGCCATGCAGATGTGTTAGTTTGCACCGGTCCGGTTACTGAACAAAGTGCGGATAGACTTAAACGCATCTATGAGCAGATGGCAGAGCCAAAATTTGTTGTTGCCGTCGGTACCTGCGCTTGCTCAGGTGGAGTATTTCAAGGCTGTTACTGCGTGAAAGGCGGAATCGATGCCGTCATCCCCGTTTCAGCATACATTCCGGGCTGTGCAGTACGTCCCGAAGCCGTCATCGATGGCGTTGTTAAACTAGTAACCAGTCTGAAAAAATAAGTAGCTTATATGAGCAACGAAGAAAAACTTATATCCGAACTGACACAGAAATTTCCATATTTGGGCGATAAATGTGTTATTATTAGGCCTAGACGAATAACATTTGAAGTCGACAGGGATAAAGCAATTGATGTTTTCAAATATCTCTTTTCTGAACAAAAATTCGATTTTATAAGCACCATTACCGGCCTTGACTCTGGAGAAAATCTTGAGTTTATCTATCAAATTAATAATGGTACCGGGATGATGATGAATGTGAAGGTTTTTGCACCAAAAACTGACGCAGTTGTTAAATCCGTAATGGAAATCTACCCCGGCGCGATTTATTATGAAAAAGAACTTGAAGGGATGTTTGGTGTTAAGGTCGACGGACTTCCTGCCGGAAGACATTATCCGCTGCCCGAAAACTGGCCACAGGATGAACATCCTTTGTTAAAAGACTGGAAACCGAAGAATAAAGAATTAAAGTAGAGGAATCATATGCCAAAAAGAATTGAAATTCCAATAGGACCTCAGCACCCCGCGTTAAAAGAGCCCGAAAGTTTTACACTTTATCTGGAAGGCGAAAGGGTTGCTGCGAGTAATGTTACCCTTGGATATAACCATCGCGGGATGGAAAAAGCCTGCGAAATGAGGTCATATATTCAATGTCTTTATTTAATTGAAAGAACCTGCGGTATCTGTTCCCACTCGCATACCACCGCTTTCATCACCGCCTCTGAAGAAGTTGCCGGATTGGAAATTCCTAAACGTGCAAAATACATCAGAGTACTTATCGGTGAACTTGAACGCGTTCACAGCCACTTGCTGTGGGTTGGTGTTGCCGCTCACGAAATCGGATTCGATACCTTGTTCATGTATAGCTGGCGCGACAGGGAAGTAGTTATGGATATCCTTGCCATGCTTACCGGCGGTCGCGTTCAATACAGTATTAACACCTTTGGTGGCGTTCGCAGGGACATCTCGGATGCTCAAAAGGATCAGGTACTGAAAGCTATTGATATTCTCGAAGAACGTACAAAATATTACATCGAAATCGCAACATCAGAAACCACCTTTATGGGTCGTTTGAAAAATGTTGGCGGACTGACTCATGAAATAGCCATGAAGTTCAATGCATTGGGACCTTTGGCCAGAGCATCTGCCGTTGATCGTGATGTCAGAAGAGACGATCCGTATTTGGTTTATGATGAACTGGATTTCAACGTAATCACCAATGATGGTTGCGACGTATTCGGTAGGGTGGTTGTAAGAGCACTCGAACTGATGGAATCCTACAAAATTATCAGACAAGTATTGAAAGATATGCCTCAGGGTGATTTGGCTGTTAAAGCTCCAAGAAAGGTGCCTGCAAACGAAGCTACTGTTCGTTACGAAGCTCCCCGCGGAGAAGACATTCACTATGTCCGTGGCAACGGTACCGAAAAACCGGAACGTGTGAAGCTCAGAGCTCCCACCATGGCCAACCTTGCATCAATCACTTATATGCTTGATGGTGGATACTTGGCTGATGTTCCTATTGTTATCGCCGCCATTGATCCTTGTTTCTCCTGTACCGACCGCGCAATCACTATCAAACAACTTGATAATGGCCGTGAAGGTACACTTGACTGGAACAAATTACATAAATATAGCATCGACTGGTACAAAGAACGTGGATTTGATGCACATAAGATTAAATTATCGTGCTGATTGAATTTTAACTAATTATTTCGATATGCTTTTGCAATTATTTTATATTTTAATTTTTCCGGGTGTCTTATTCCTTGGTATCTACGGCATAATGCTCGAGTATTTGGATCGTAAGTTATTTGCACGCTTCCAGAATCGTGTTGGCCCCCCATGGTTTCAGCCATTGGCTGACTTTATAAAGCTCATGGGCAAGGAAGGAATTGTCCCGACAAATGCCGACAAGCCGATGTTTAAGGTGTTACCCGCCTTTGCCATTGCTGCTGCATCGGTTGTTGTATTGTACATCCCTATCTGGGGCACAAAAGCCTTGTATGCATTTGATGGCGATTTGATCGTAGTATTATATCTGCTGACCATTCCTACAGTTACCTTCTTCATCGCAGGTTGGGTATCCAGCTCATTGTATGCTACCATCGGTGCTGTTCGTACAATTACCCAGCTTTTTGCTTATGAAGTGCCTCTTTTTATGGCTCTTCTCGGACCAGCAATTTTGGCTGGCAGCTGGTCAATAAGTGGTATTGCAGAATTCTATGCTGCAAATCCTTTAATGACGCTGGCTAATATCCCCGGATTAATTGTGGCTATTATTGCAGTTCAAGGCAAATTGGAAAGATCACCATTTGATATCCCTGATGCTGAGACTGAAATCGTGGCCGGACCATTTACTGAATATAGTGGACGTTTTCTCGCTTTCTTCAGGATGTCCCTCGATATTGAACTCATTATTGGTGCTTCTTTAATCGCTGCCATATTTCTCCCCTGCTGGAGCACAAATATTTGGCTGGGCATTCTAATTTATCTGGTAAAAACGATAATCGTTGTATTTATTTTGGCCTTGATTCGTGCATTAATGGCGAGATTACGCATTGAACAAATGGTAAATTTCTGCTGGAAATACCTTGCACCCTTGGCCTTACTGCAAATATTGATTGATATTCTCATTAAAGCATTTTTGTAACATGTCAAAAGCAAAAGGACCCGGAAAAATGTTCTCTCTGGTTTTTGGATCTCAATTCAAAAAACCGGCAACAGAAATGTATCCGTTTGTAAAACCCGAAGTTGTTGATCGTTTTAGAGCTAAACTGAAATTCGATCAGGAAAAATGCATAGGTTGTAAAATTTGTATGCGCGATTGCCCTTCATTCGCCATAGAAATTTTTAGAATCTCCGAAACTGAAAAGATCTTTAAAGCAGTAGTTCGCCTCGACAGATGTATCTACTGCGGACAGTGCGTTGATTCCTGCCCAAAAGATGCGTTAGAACAAACTAAGGATTTTGCATTGGCTCATTTTAACAGGGAAGCATTGAAAGTTGACATCTAGTCGAACAACTTCTTCCTTCTTAGCCTTAACTAATTTATTGCCGCAGAGAAATTTTCGAATTTCTTTGCGGTCATTGTTTTAAGACATTCCATTTGTGCAGATAATAAACTCATTAGCATCGTGAAAATAACAGAAAACAGACCTGACGATTCCTGGAAAGATTGCATTAATCCTGATCTGGCTTCGCTGGCAGCAAAACTTAAGTCAGCCAAGAAACTTGCAATCCTTGGTGTAGGCTCCGAACTGATGCAGGACGATAAAGCAGGTCCCGATGTAACAGTGTATCTCGAGAAAAAATACGGAGTCAACCATCCTAATGTCAGAATATTTACCGGCTATTCTACGCCTGAAAACTTCACTAAAGATATTGCTGAATTCCACCCCGATCATATTGTACTTGTCGATGCGGCCGATCTTAAACTAAGCCCGGGCACATTTACCGAACTTCCGGTTGAACGTATTACCGATTTCTCACTTGGAACACATAAACTCTCTCTGGTTATGATGATCAAGTTCCTCGAAGACACCATCCAAACCCAGTTTAGCGTATTGGCCATCCAATACAAAAGCATTGTCTTTGGTGAAAAAATGACCAAAGAAATGAAACGAGGTGTAAAGAACCTTTGTGCCTATCTTACTGATATTATTGATGCAATGTAACACGAGGCTAAAAGATTGATAAAAAGAAACGATGCAATATTCAAGTCGCTCTTTCTACTTTAGGCAGTTCATGCCCAACATACTAGTTTATGAAAATACCTTTGTCAACCACATAAGAAATGGATTGCCCTTGTATCTCAAGCCAGACACGGCCAAGGAATAGTTCGTCGCCCAAGTGCAATTCTCCAATTTTCCTTTTTGTCTCATCATTATAACTGGGACCATTGTTCACTATTTCAAAAATAACTTTTCTTTTCCTTTTCGCATAAAGTTCAAATTTGACGATCGGGTAACCCACTCCAAATTTATCTAATACCTCATTCTTCACTACAATGTAATCCATAATGAAATAGCGGCCCAACTCATCGGGTGAAGTATGAAATCTAATTACAGGATCAGGAACCTGAACGGCGGTAAGGTTAAAGGTATCTACAATGGATGAATCAAGTTTAGCTAATAACTCAAATCGAATACTTCCTCCAATTGTGGGCCTGACCCAGTATTGACAGTTCTTTTCTTCAATGGTGATTCTTGAGTCACGACAGACCAACATTAGTTTTTCGCAAGGAATACCATTGACGGCAATTTTGACAGGATTCTCAAGTCCGATATACAAAAGACTTGTATTAGGCGTAGATACGACGGTCGATTGCCCATAAGAAGCCAGAGGTACAAAAATCACAACTGCTAAAAATGTTTTAAAATTCATGAGCTTACTTTTTAGAATCATGAGGACAGCTGAGGCAATCGAAGTCTTCGATCGCTTTCTTTTTTCCCTGAAATACAGCCGGCTGATAGGCTTTGATCCGCTTCACTTCGTTAAGGAAGGATGGCACCACAGAGTGTTCGCCGGAAAAATCAAACTTAGTAATGCATCCAGAACTATCAAATTTAATATAATAACATATATGCTCCTCCTTAAAGTGGTAATATTTATCCATCAGAGGACAGAGGACATCTCGGTTGTATATGGGCAGCTTGTAATTAACCGTATCGAACACCGACAGATACCTTATTGAATCCATTAGATTTACTGCTTCTAAAAGGCGACTTTGATAGCATTTGTTCTTGGCTAGCTTTAAACACCCTCTTGCAAACCGATTTATCTGAAATGTTGTCCCTTCCAGGCAATACTGCAAAGGTAACAGCGATTCTATGGTATAGCTGTTATGAATAAAGGTCCTGCGGATAGTATCAGAATAAAAGAATACGAAGCCATAAAGGCAGCCATCAGCACAATTTAAATCAACATAGCGGTCCTTTAACGCATTAAAATCAATAAAGGCAGCGTATTCGAAAATCCTTGTTGTTGCACGCTTATTTAATTTTCCCGAAAAAGTGGGTCCGATTCCATAAATATCAGATCGAGTAAAATAAAACGTTCCCGCGGTGTCAACTTCAAAATCAAATCCTTCGTGTGTATACCCCGATGAAAATTGAATCCTCTGTAAGCCGTTAAATTTTTTAGGGAAAAGCTTATAAAAAGCCCATTCTCCGTAAAAGTCGAAATTGCTTTGGATAAACGTCACGGTGTCAAGGCCTATTTTCAAGGAACCAAAAAAATGCGGATATTGCATAGTATCCTGTCTATATCTAGGGGGCACATCAAGTCGCTTCAGCAAATAAATACTTGTATCTCGTATTTCAAAAAGGTAAGTATTCCCATAGGGATCTATCCTAAGTGTGTCATGATGCGCTTCAAAAATGAAATTACCACCAGTCCAGCTTCCCTCAATATTGTATGGCTTTCCAGGATGACAAGAGTAAAACAATAAGGAGAGCAGGGCCAAGGAGGTTCCGTTGACCCCGAACCCTTTAAGGACTTGCTTCCACTTGAGTTGCATACTATTCAAAACCAATGTTTATTTCACAAATTACTACTAATAGAATTGTTTACATTTTTTCTATAAAGCCCAAAGTCAAAATGAATTATAAAAGTATGATTACTTCGCATATATTCCAAACATTCCTCAGTTATTTTGAATTTCTTAGGGTACAGATCGACGATTGCATTTCTTGCTGTTAATATGAAAGCTATCAAGGAAGAAAGCCAATGTAACCGCATTTTACTTTTTCGTCATGATGATGAAGAATCCTTATCACGAAAAAGAAGCTTGATAAGGAATGACTGCCCTGTCATTACATAAATGGGCCATTCTGATCAAGTGAAAAATATCGAAGAATCTCGACCATTCAAGATGTGTTTACTCTTAAAAGGAATTTCCTTGCCAATTTCACATGATGACTTACTCCTATTTTCAGAACATTCAAGTTGTCGTTAAACCTTACTTTCGTTTGACAGCTTTCGAGGTTCAGCATCTTTATAAACAAAGTCCATCTGCGGCGTTGTCCTCAATTGTCAGATAGTCATTCCGACATGTTATATCTTTACCATGCCAGCCAATGCATAGGCTGCCTTGTCTTGACAGAGGCGCTAGCGATTATAATCTGCCACTTAGATTATAGGACTAACTCTAAAATTGGCTAGTTCTATTTGTTATATTCAAGGTACAACGGTCAAAAATTATTTAGTTGCGTCCCCTCGTCTTCGCCCAGGAGCCGTGATTTAGCGTCCTAAGCGAGTACAGGTTCAAGCTGCAGAATTCTAACGCTGGATCGGATTAAACGAACTGTCAATTCAACCCGTTCAATTCTTCTATCGCCTCTTTTAACTCTCCATATGTCACTGGTCGAAACATTAATTCCGTTTTGTCCTTTATGGAGGTCACTGTATTTTTTGTTGCTAAATATGTCACAGAGTCAATGACTTTTGTTGCAAAAATAG
Source organism: Bacteroidales bacterium (assembly GCA_963678485.1). Taxonomy (GTDB): domain Bacteria; phylum Bacteroidota; class Bacteroidia; order Bacteroidales; family CAIWKO01; genus CALGYY01. Next base: position 3,714,159 of record OY782882.1, on the reverse strand, counting down.
TGATATCCTCATTCGCTGGTACATTTCGAAAAACCATGCTGTTTCCGACTGACACACCGCTCATGATTGATTTTATCCTGTGAAAAACTATATACATATTTATATCATCAGAATTATCTAGCGCTACTGAATAAACTATTGGAGTAGCATTTTGTGTAAATCGATCACAGTTTAACCAGCCCAAATTTGCGCTGCTAAATAAAAAATATCTTACATAATCTTGAGACAGGTTTTTTACAAGTGAATCCTTATAAGCTTCTTCCTCAAAAGAAGCAGTAGACCCCTCCTCGCCATTACCCCCAAGATCATACTTCAAAGCCATGGTGAATTGCACCCTGACTCGCTTTCCATTGTTGCAACCCGGTATCCAATTTGGCATTAGGTTTACCACCCGAATTGCTTCAAGGTCGCATTCGCGAGAGATCCCCCTCAGCACCTTTACGTCAGAAACACTTCCATCCGTATTTATAATAAAGGACATAAAGACAGTTCCTCTTATACCCTCCTCTTTTGCTTTCTTAGGGTACTTGATGTTGTCAGTCAAAAATTTAATACGCGCACTCTCTCCACCAACAAATTGGGGCATTTTTTCAACAACAATGAACACTGAACTTTCTTCATAAACGAAAAGATCATTGGTTAATACCCAATCAATACGATTTTTTTCGTCCAATTGCCCTGTAAATAGCTGCATGTTAGCCGCAGCGCTTTTGTTAGGAAATCCATACTGTATCATAGCTCCGTCCCTGATTTTGCAGGCTTGTCCATTATTTTCCACTTCAACATATATCATCCCTCCAGTTTCCAACAAATCAGATTTGGCCGTAGTGCTGAGACCAGCCAGTATCATATCAGAAATCTTATAGTATTCTCTGACTTTAACAATTAATTCCCCATCAACTGGAGTCGAAGAATTACTAAGGATGAATGAATTGGAGTAAATTTTCAGTAGTGTCCCTTCGTTGCAAATGATGCAGGTGTCTTTGTTTGAAGGGATGGAAAACGATTGAAAAGCTTTATCAGATCGCCAGCTTTGGGCTGCTATCCTCAAGGACGACTTGCAATGTTTGTCTTGGCCAGCTGCAGCTGCCTTCTGGGGAACAGTAGCAGGAAAATCATCAGTAAGTAGTGGTATCATTTTATTCACCCTATGCTTGAATTCAACGCGATGCACAATTTTAGCGAGATTTTTTCCAGAAAGGGATTGGTCTGTAGATGTACTGTGGCAGGAAAACAATTCCATTGCAACATAAGCAATTATAAATAAAGGGTATGTTTTCATATTCAATATTTTTTGGTTTTGATCGGGTTGGCAAATTAAAATTATGCACTACCGCATCCTAAAAAACATTAAATAAGTTAATGGCATCTAACCATAAGTTAACGGCGCACCAGAAATACCAAAACATTCATCATTATTGAAAACAACAAATGCAGTTCGTCCTTTTTACTTCGTAGCCGAAACCAGCATTCCACCGCCCCCTGCTTTTTCCGCATTATCCCTATTGCTCAAAGATATCCCTCGTAGATGGTGAATGGCCTTGTACAGCAAGTCCCTACAGATCGTCACGAAAGCTTAGGCATTAAAAAGAAACAAATAGAAATATTGCAGTTATATATCTCCTCAAAATCATTAAATCTTGTACTGCCAATACAATATATTTTGTATTTGTAATACAAACTTTGTATCTTTGCGAAAAACTCCATATGATAACCGAAGAAACCCTCAGGAAAGTTATCGATGAAAATCGACGTGCTGTTGAAAAGAAAACAGCTATAAAAAGAGTAAAAGGCATTCCATTTACGAGTAAGAATATTATTGTGGTCACTGGAATTAGGCGTTGCGGAAAAAGCACCTTGTTAGAACAGTCGCTGCTTCGTATCAAGAATAAGATTTTTCTGAATTTTGAAGATACCCGACTGGAAGGTTTTGATTTGAAAGATTTTTATAAGGTAGAACAAATTGCTGCTTCGGAAAAGACAACCTACTTCGCCTTTGATGAGATTCAAAATATTGAGGGTTGGGAGAAATACCTACGTTCGGCCCACGACAAGGGATTTCACATATTCATCACAGGGTCAAATGCATCAATGCTCAGCCGTGAACTCGGCACCAAACTAACAGGCAGACATTACCAAATTGAACTCTTTCCATTCAATTATATGGAATACTTGAGCATTACAAAAGAAAAAACAGGGAAGAACAGCTTTACTAACTACCTTAAGCTCGGAGGATTCCCGGAGTTCCTTTCCTTTGGTAATGCAGAGTACCTCCGGTCGCTATTACGTGACATTGTAATCAGGGATATTGCAGTTAGACGAAACATTAAGAATGACCAAATCATTTTAAGACTATCCTTGCTGCTCATGAGTAATGTAGGCAAAGAAATCAGTTTTAACAATGTTACCAAAGTAATGGGAATAAAATCCGTGCGTACAACTATTGATTATTGCGATTTTTTAAAGGAAAGTTATCTGCTCGATTATATCCCTCGTTTTTCCTTTTCCATTAAGCAACAACTAAACAATCCAAAAAAAGTATATGCAGTGGATACTGGCATGGCTAGAGCCAATAGTTTGTCGTTCAGTGAAGACCTTGGTAGAATGCTTGAAAATTCAGTTTATCTTCATCTCCGACATGCAACAACTGATATCCTTTACTATAAAGATGAATCTTCCGAATGTGATTTTCTTGTACGTAAAAATGAACGGATCGTAAAAGCAATTCAGGTTTGTTCGAATATTACCAGCGAAAATCTGGAAAGAGAAATTAATGGATTAAAAAACGCAATGAACACTACTGGCGCTCATCATGGGATAATTATAACCCTCGATCAGGAAGACACTTTCGATGGGATAAAAGCAATTCCAGCCTGGCAATGGATGCAAAAGGAATTTTCCCTTCTGTAACCAATAGCGAGCATTACACTGCTCCCGGCTTCTTCCGCATCATTCCCATTGCACAAAGATAACCTTCGTAAATCGCACCCGAAAAACCTCCCCCAATGCGACCCCAGGCAGAAGCGAAATGCAGATTCGACGGCAGCTTCGACATATCCATTGGCTTGCGATCAGGATTTTGAGCAAAACCATACACCGCTCCACCGGGATTCAGGGTGTATCGTTGTAATGTGACTGGCGTCCCGGCTTCATAATACTCGATAGTACTGCTAATCCCAGGTATGAGCTGCTCAAGCCGTTTGATGAGGGTTTGAGCCACTGCTTCCTTTTTATTACGATAAGCTTCCTTGTCCAGACCTTCCCAATCGCCAAGGCTATCTATACAACAAATGGCGCCAACGCTTTTTCCCTCGGGAGCAAGTCCGGCGTCCACCTGACTGTAATCAACGAAAGTGAAAGTACGCTTAGCAAAATCACATTGGTTGCTGTTGAGAACATCCTTTGGTCCGGTTACAGCGTCATCTAAAACAAACGTAGAATACCACGGGTAGCCCTGTTCCTTAACCGCCTTGTTGAACCCAAGGTATAGCGTAAACAAAGAAACACCAGGCTGTTGTCCAGCAGAAATTGAACGTATTTCACATGCATAATCCGGTGGCAATAAATCTGCAACCGCTGGCAGGGCTGCATTTGCAACAACTGCATCTGCAAAAGCTTCTAGGGGCATCTCCTCTACCCCGCGAACCTTGTGGTATTGCACACCGGTAACCAATGCACCTTCCGTTAATATTGCACTAACACGATGATTAAGCAATACCTCTCCACCATGCGAACGAATATAATTCATCAAATGATTGGAAAGCTTCTGCGAACCTCCTTTTATAAAACTCGCACCTCCACTGTAAAATTTGCCCTGCGAAATGGAATAATACGCCAGAGAAATGCTATACGGATCATTATGGAAATAGCCCAAATTGCCCAAAAGTATGAGCTTGAGATCACCGTTACTGATAATTGAATCGAGAAAAGCACCTACACTCAGGTCTCTTTGATTGCCATCAGCAGTCTTTTTCTTTGGCTTTAGTATCTGATCGAAATACGCTGTAATGCCCGCCGTTTCTTCGGGAAAGAGAGCGCTTAGTCGCTCAGCCGCAAGTAAGGGATCGTGGGGAATAGTCACATCATAACGACTATTCAAAAAGCGATAGAACTCAGGCACCTTAAGAAACTCAACGTGCTCAAAGGCCTCCATGTCTTTGAATATTTTTGTGGTGATGTCGCTGGGTGCAGGTCCGTACATCTCATGCAGTCCGACTTCCAGTGTAAACCCACCCCGATTGAAGGTGGTGGCATAGCCGCCCGGACGATCGTGCTGTTCAATGAGCAGTACTTTTTTCCCTTCGCGCGAAAGCTTTGCTCCCGCTGTTAAACCGCCAAGTCCGCCACCAATGACGATTACATCATATTTCATTTTCACTTTTTGAGAATTAGCTTAGTCTTTTCGAGCCTTTAATTCATCGATCGTTTCATCTGTAGGGATAGGATATCTCTTAAACTCCTTTGTTCGATCGAAAAGATAACGATATGTATTATAATTCTTGACAGGAACACAGCCCACGGCAACAAAAATCTTTCTCATTTTAGGATTGAAATCGGCCACCCATGAGAATTCAATTTCTGTGTAATGAGGTTTTTTATCAAACACATGACGAAGATTATGAATAAAAGCCGATTCAATACCATGGTTTTGATATTTCGGTACAACACCCATCAGCAGGGCTTTTGCGCGGGTCATTTCCTTACGTTGCCGGTACCAAAGAAATTTTATTAAGCCGAAAAGATTTAGCTTACCCTTCAGATGTTTTAATATCTGATTCAAATCTGGGAACATCAAAAAGATTGCGATTGGTTTTCCATCGAAGTAAGCAATCCAGATGAACTCTTCGTCGATAATTGGTTTAGCCTTTTTTAAGGTTGCCCTGATGTACTCGTATTCCAGTGGTTCAAAGTGTTTCTTAAACGAAGCCCAGGCTTCATTAAAGGCATCTGCAAAATCACGGGAATACTTCTCTTCTTCCTTCCATGTAAAGTGCTTGAATTCGTATCCGGGGCGACTCAATATTCGATCGGCAATGCGCGAAAGCCGCTCTGGAAGCGGTTTGGTGATATCGAGATGAAAACCTTCCATGGCATAATAAACCTGAAATCCATAGGCCTCAAATAATTGCTGATAGTATGGAGGATTGTAGGGGACATCAAACGAAGGGTGCGAAAAACCATCCACCAGCAAACCCCAGTATTTATCGGTCTCTCCAAAGTTTATTGGACCATCCATGGCCTCCATGCCGCGTTCTTTAAGCCATTGCTTTGCAGTATCGAAAAGCAAAAACGCAGGAGCGGTATCATTAATACATTCAAAGAATCCCATACCGCCAGTTGGCTGCTCATAAGAATGAGCCAGGCCATGATCGATAAAAGCAGCGACCCTACCAATCAACTGCCCTTTGTCCCCCTTCAGCACCCAGCGTTCTGCAGTTCCATGCTTGTAATAGGTATTCTTATTGGGATCAAAAACGGCCTTGATATCATTGTCGAGCGGACATACCCACGTTTTATCATTTCGGTTAATCTGCCGCGCCGTATCAAGAAACATCTCTTCCGTCTTGCGGTCGCATACTCGTATTAAATTCATAAATATAATTTATACGGACAATTATTTCAGATAGATCTCATCAATAAGATCTTTATATTTTTCGTGAATGTAACGCCGTTTCAGTTTCAGCGTGGGTGATAATTCCCCGCTGGCCGGCGTCCATTCGTCCTCCACCAAACGGAATCTGCTGATGCGTTCAGGGGGACTGAGTTTTTTATTTAGCTGATCAATTTCCGATGAAAAATAGGATTGCACTTCAGCTAAACTGATGGACTCCCTGTAATCGCCGGCAGCAAGCTTTTGATCTTTAATCCATTCATTAAGGAATTTAAAATCAGGAGAGATGAGTCCACTGGCAAATTTTTCATGCTCCCCTATCACCATCATTTGGTCGATTAGTGGTGATTCTTTCATGATATTTTCGATGACCTGAGGTGCGATAAATTTACCATTCGAAAGTTTGAACACCTCCTTTTTGCGATCTGTCACCATCAGAAATTTTCCCTCTTCCATATGACCGATATCACCGGTTCGGAACCAGCCATCCTCGTCGAATGCCTGACGGGTAAGTTCTTCATCTTTATAATAACCCGGACTTACGTTAGGTCCCTTACACAGGATTTCCCCGTCATCCGCTATTTTTACGCTCACACCTTCAATGGTTGTTCCCACAGAGCCTAGCATTACCCGATCTTTTTCGGTGCGATTGATAGTGATGATAGGTGATGTTTCTGTGAGGCCGTACATATTCAAGATTTTAATGCCTGCTGCCCAGAACACCCTTTCAAGGCGGGGTTGAAGACATGCACCTCCGCAGCCGACAATGCGCACTTTACCTCCAAGAGCCTGACGCCATTTGCTAAAAACAAGCTTATCAGCAATCCTCAATTTTCGCTCGTACAGCCAGCCATTCTGGCCGTAAGGCTGATAACGTAATCCAAGTTTGACCGCCCAGAAAAATACTTTTTTCTTGAAACCCTCCAGTTTATTGCCTTTGGAGATAATCACATCATAAAACTTCTCAAGAATGCGCGGAACGGCATCAAAGCCATCAGGTTTGATTTCCGCCATATTCGCGGCGATGGTGCCCATGTTTTCCGCATAATAAATGCTGGTTCCACTGTATTGTGTCTGATAATTTCCGAGTCGCCCACCCACATGGCATAATGGAAGTATACTTAGATATTTCTCCTGCGCGCTCAGGTTGAACACCGATGCTGCGCTTACGAAATTGCTGACCAGATTACGATGTGTAAGCATTACACCTTTTGCATTGCCCGTTGTTCCTGAGGTGTAGATGAGCGATGCAAAATCATCAGCTTTCACCGAAGCCTTGATTTCTTCAAGCATCGCTTGGTGTTTCGATTGGTTTAGCCTGCCTTCTTCAATAATTTCTCTCCAGTTCTTCACTCCCTCAATCTCGTCGAATGAATACACAGCAACCCCATGACCGGCTGCTTTGGCTGCAGGTTCAACCACTCTAAGTAGTTTTTTATCAGAAACAAGTATCAGTGAAGCTTCGCTATGCCTTATAACATGCAAGTATTCTGCAGTACTAAGCGAAGTAAATACAGGCACATGTATAAGCGCGGTCATTGCGAGTCCCATATCAGCAATATTCCATTCGGGACGATTACTGGAAATGGTGATCACCTTATCGCCTTTTTTCAAACCCATTTCGAGGAGACCATAAGCAAATTGATGCGACAACTCTATATACTCATTGCTGCTGTAGGTTATCCATTGTCCATCCTGCTTAAAACTGAGCGCATCGGCTTTAGTAAATAAATCGCGGTAACGATCAAGCAGGTCAAAGGTGCGTTCTGTCGGCATATTCCTGAATTCTTTATTTGTAAAAAATAAACAACAATTACCTTCCGGCGATGGCGGATGGCTTGAAAACCGTGGCAAGATAGGAAAATTTTGTAAAATGAGGCCTTTGCGGGATTGAGGCGGTGGGGTTTGTGGCGCAACGAGCCGTTAAAATCTTCCATTATCGTTCAAAAAATCTCCTTTCATGGTAGTTTTTTTCCATGATAAACCATTTTGTTGGATATTTTTTCCAGAATTGAAGTCTTATATTACTTAACGTCGATGAAAGCAGCACTCGAAGGCACCCATTGTAGCACTTTATTAATGTGAATCATGGTTAAAAGCAAATGTTGCGCTGCGGCCCCCTCGGCTCCGCAGCAAGGATTAAAAAAAACGTCATAGGATACGGCACCCTCGGCTCCGCTTATCTGATGACGTAAAAGTTTAACAATTTCAATTTGTAACGACAAAGAACAATTTGATTCCTCGCTTGTTTACAAGAGCGACAGATTTTGACGGGGTGCGTTCATATTTTTGTTGAAATTAAAGCAAAAATATGACAATTATAGAATTTATGAATAAGTTTTCAGATGAGCAGACTTGTAAGGATTACTACCGCGATCTGCGTATGAAAGAAGGCGTTGTGTGCAAAAAGTGTGGAGGGAAGAAACATTATTGGCTGGCAAAAAAATACCAGTTTCAGTGTGCTGCTTGCCATTTTCGCACGACACTGCGAAGTGGAACGGTGATGGAAAATTCAAGATTGTCTTTCCGGTTTTACTTTCTCATTATGTTGCTCATGACTACTACAAAGAAAGGAATGTCTGCTTGTGAACTTCAGCGTCAGATTGGGCATAAGCGATACATGACTATTTGGGCTATTATGCACAGAATGCGCGTCACTATGGGAATGCGAGATGATATGTATAATCTTTCAGATATGGTTGAGCTTGATGAGGGCTATTTTGAAAAGTCGGTATCAGAAAATACAAAATCGAAACTCAAACGGGGACGGGGAAGTCAGCGACAGACCAATGTTGTGGTAATGGCTGAATCTGTGCCTCTTGAAGAAGACATTAAAACCGGCAAAATCTCTACGCAGTGCAGGTTCTTCAAAATGAAAGTATTGAAAACGCAGAAGTCTGATGCAATTGAAGAAGTTGTTCAAGAATCATTAGACTCTAAAACCATAGTATTCTCGGACAAAAGCACGAGCTATCTTGACATTGAAAAATTCATTGAGGCTCATATTTCAGAAAAATCAAGTCTAGAAACAACCACTGAAACACTACGTTGGGTGCACATTGCCATTAGTAATGCAAAAAGAAACTTCCTGGGGATTTATCATAAAATCAATGGAAATTACCTCCAGAATTATTTGAATGAATTTGTATATAAGCTTAACAGAAGGTATCTTAGGTCGGTTTTTGAAAGACTTCTGGTAGCAAGTGTGTTCCCTTTCTGGCAAACTAACGAGTAATCAAAAAGAACAATGTGTAAATTTACAATCAAAACAAAAGCATGAAATCCATAGATCAGTCCCGTGCAATGGTCATCCCCGACCAGGTTATCATGAATAAAATATATCTAATCCGCAATCAGAAAGTGATGTTGGATAGGGATTTGGCGGAACTTTACGGAGTTGAAACAAAAGTATTAAAACAAGCTGTAAAACGGAATATTAGACGATTTCCTGAAGATTTTATGTTTGAAATGTCCAAACAAGAACTCGAGCATTGGAGGTCACAATTTGTGACCTCCAATGCTGACATAATGGGTTTGCGTTATTCGCCATTCTGTTTTACAGAGCAGGGTGTCACTATGCTTTCCTGTGTTTTGAACAGCAACAGGGCAATTGAAGTAAATATCAGAATTATCAGGATATTTACTTCAATGCGCGAAATGCTTTTTTCACATAAAGACCTACTGCAAAAACTGGAACTTCTAGAAAGGAATGACATTGAGCAGGACAAGAAGATGCAACTTATTTTCGAATATCTGAAACAGTTTGAGGAGGCAAAACAGCAACAATCGGCGCACGAAAACCGAAAGCGCATCGGGTTTAAGTCAACTGACAAAGAATAAAACACCAACTTATATCCCCTATCTCACGCCAAAAACACTCTGATTATCCGTCGTTTTCAATTGACAATGTATTGCTAATCACGCTCAACAATTCCAGATGGGGATAATAAAACGTCGCAGGGTACTAAGGATGAGTGGCGCAAAAACACATTAAGCAAATTTAATTATTAAATTGAGCCCCCTCTTTTCATTTCTAAATTTGTTTGCCTTACTTATTCAATATTTTTAGCTGTATAGTAGCAACTGAGCACCAGCTTGGCTTGTCTACACTGTTTTGTACTGCCCGCCTAAACTTTTTCATCCCATTTGGATCAAGACGAAAAGTTGGGGAGCACGGGCTTTCCTTTGGTTTATCTCGTACTTCTAATTTCGTTTCTCGGATCTCTGATTTCAAAATACTGAAGCAAAATCATGGATTCCACATTCTCGATTATAGCATGTTCGTTAATTGCGTCATCCGTAAATCGGAAATCCCCGCCTGAAAGAAGTAAGAGAAAAGGGTGAAAAGAGAAAAATAGATCCGAGATCCGAGAAACGAAATGCGAAATCAGAGAGATAAGCAATAAGAAGTCCTACAAATATTACCTTCAAACCTTTCCTCAACAATCCGGCTTGATCCTCACTAATTCAAGATGGTGATAGGATAAGGGCTTAGGAAAAGCAGGATGAGTGGCGCATAGAGCGTGAAAGCTCAAACAATTGCTTCCACTTCCGCCTCTATCCGCTCAATTCTCCGGATTTTCTTTCCAACAAAAATCTCAAATCCTAACAAGAGCGCTGCAATACCCAAACAGGTAATGGTCATAGCGATTACAATCACAATAGTATCCAATTGACTGCGAGGTTCTGAAGATGGTGGCGCTAATAGAAATACAGACAGGATATAAGCCACCATGAATGCGTCAAGCAACAAGCTTAGCAGAAGAAACCACTTGAATTTATTCCTTTTGATTTTGGGAAAGCGTATCCCAAAGAATAGAAAGCTAAGTCCCATCACAATAAAAACGAGCATCCAGGGCATTACCAATCTCGCGGTCTCATTATCCTGGCCGCGGGACATCAAACTATTTAGAAACATTGTCAAAAAACAGATAAGAAAGAAACCGCTACTTGCCGCTCCAAAGATGATGATGAAGAGACGAGCAGTCTTAAATTTTCGCGGCAAATGCTCAAAGCCTGGGATGATGTGCATGGTAAAGAAATTAATTGTATCAAAGATATAAATATAGTTAAGAACAATATATAGTATCTCTTTACAGAATTTTTTCAAGAGTAGGTAATATCAGTCGAATAGAAACTATACGGATACCTATTCCCTAAAATAAAAACAGCTATCCGACTTGGATACCTAGTATAGTAATAAAAGTGAATTTTCGCACTAAATTGTGATGAAAGATAATCGTGACCTAGTGTCTGCTTAATGAATATTTCAGTGTGAGGTTGAGAGTGAGTTTTGAGAAATAGCAAGTGGACTCAAATCCCGTCGTCAATCCTCACTCCCACTTCTTCTCTCGATCTCACACTCACTCTCACTCTCACTCTCACTCAGCATTACTTGGTAGCTGCGCTGAGCCCGATAGGGGGAGGGCTACAATCCCAAACAACTCTTACGCAGCGCGATTTTTATTTACAGCCCTGCTTTGCCAAATAAAAGCAGTTTTTCTCACAGCACGATAAATAAAAACACCCCTTCAGGTTGAAGAGGTGTTTGGGATTGTGGAGCTGGCGGCTGCTGAAACCTCTCTATACTATGTTGTTTTTCATTACTTTTATTTGATCTCTTTTGATGAGGTAACCGGATAGGTAACCTTCATCCAACGCTGCTTTCACAATGTTTCATTTGGTTTCACATAGGCTTCACTCGCCTAAAAATAAAGTGTTGTCGATTAAATAATAGATAGATATAAATATTTTTCTAAAACGGACATTTCAATAATATATACTACTTTTGAAACTGGGTGTAATATTCTTAACAAATATATTTAATAAAAATTCAGAAACATGGGAACTATTAATGATTATGAATTTGTTTATTAAATACATATTGATTTTTAGTTTTATAGTTTGGGGGTACGAAAAATCCGCTGCTCAATATAATTATGTAAATAATCCAAGCTTCGAGATCTATGATTCTTTACCGGTATACTATCCGGACTCGACACTTTATGTTCACAACTACTTTGCAAAAGATTGGTTCATACCCGTTTCTTGTGGGTTCTTATGGTATCGAAATGAATTATTAAATCATATGGATACCACAACTGGACCAATGTCTCCATATGGAGTACCCCAGAACCCATGGGATTACTGCTGGCCCGTTGAAGGCCATGCCTATGCATTTATAAATGCTTTCGTTTCAGTTTTAGATGGCAACAGGATGTATTTAGAATCTAAGCTCAAGAACCCATTAGAAGCTGAAAAAGATTATTGCTTGAGCTTTTATTTAACACTAATTGATTCAACGAGAATATCAATAGATCAGATTGGTGTCTATTTTAGTACAGATACTTTATCGAATTATACTGGAGATGAAGGTGATTCTTGCTATATAGTCTTAAATCCACAAATAGTTAGTCCGCCAGGTGAGTTTTTTAATATTCGCAACAAATGGTATCAGATCAGCGGTATCTACCACGCAACAGGAGGCGAACAATTTATTACAATTGGCAATTTTAAGGGTCCTAATTTAACAAATTTCATTGGGGTATCAGGAGGAATAGTTTCATATTCGCCTGCCGGTGCCTATGAAATTGATATGATCACATTATTTGAATGCGATTCTGTTCTTACAAATGCAGAAGCTGGCAAGGATACCACTATATGTCTTGGCGACAGTATTCAGCTTGGGACTTCTGATTCATTATTCGGCTATACTTTTGTTTGGACACCTGTGTCTGGGATGACAGATACCAGCGTATCTAACCCCATGGTATCACCCTTAGAGACTACAACCTATGTTCTCCAACAAACGTATTATAGTACTTACACAAGTTCAGATGAAGTAACAATCACAGTGATAGAATGTGATCCGGAACCGCCTGATACCACTACTCAAAATACTGTTTTTATCCCTAATATTTTTACTCCCAACGAGGATGGAATAAATGATGCATTTTATGTGAGGGGTAAGAATATCAGCATCATTAATTTGTCTATTTTTAATCGATGGGGCTCGCTGGTTTACGAAAGCGATGTTCTTAATCATGGATGGGATGGCCGTTTCAAAGGAAAGGAATGCGCAGAGGGTGTATATTTTTTCACATCGACAATTACATTTAATGACGGCTCAATTGAGATAAAACAAGGTAGTGTGACATTACTCAGGTAACATTCTCAACATAAAGTAAACATAAATAAAATAATAGAATTGATTCATTTTAGCAAAGCAATTAAAACAGACAAATTAGTCATCATTAAATAAACAATGACGCTCCGGCTTTTATTTTTGGTGTTGGGACTGTGTCTCTTATGACAAAAAAGCAGTAGATTTGCACAGCAGCGAGTAAACATCGCCACTGCAAATCAAGCCGCCATCCATTGGCGTTTATTAGGGAAAACCGCCATTTAATAAACAACTAGAAAAAGGAGATCAAAAATGTGGCACAAAAGATTAATACTAAGCGTCCTTCTCATGTCAGGATTTGGGCTGACAGGGCTACATGCACAAATTGCTTCACTACTCGCTGACGTTACCCCCACTGAAAGATATGGATCTGTAGTTTCAACCTCAAAAGGGGGCGCTCCGTTGGAAGACGCAGGATCGGTGTGGGATGAGCATGGGGAATTAACCTTAAAATGTATGGATGCCGGAACAGTAAATATCATTGCACATCCAAAGTATACTGTCATTATGGGATACTTCTATTACCCTGCTAATCCGGGGCTGATTATCGATCACGGAGATAATTCAACTGGACATTTTAACCCCGTCGATTTGGGCGCTGGCACACATGTCATCACCTTTGAATATATGGCTATGGAAGGTTCTTTTACCATCCAGCAGGAATTTACCATTTACGATGTTGCCGGTAAAGCAATAATTGGCAATTTGGATACCTCGTACTGTAATTATGGTCAGTCAGTAATAATAACCGCTAATACCACTAGCGGTACCGGCAAGTTTTTCGGTCCTTCGGTTGGTTTTACTACCGATTATTCCATTGGAAGTAAAGCTACGCTCGATATTTCGGCTTTAAGCGGTGTGGTAGCTTCCGACACCACACATACCATTACTTATGTATATACCAGTACTGAATGCGGGTGTACCGATACGGTTACACAGGATATTACTATTCACAACCTTCCGCAACTTTCTTTTACGCTAAAAGATACCTTTAATATCAATGAGGGAGTCACCTCCATCACCGGTATTTCGCCATCGGGAGGGATCTTCAGTGGCGACGGCATTGATGCCGTGAACCATACCTTTAGCCCTTCATTAGCAGGGCCTGGCAGCCATACCGTCCAATATACTTACTCAAATACCTATGGATGCAGTAATTCGCTTTCCAAAACGGTGATAGTGGTAAACAATGCCCCCGTGGCACGTGATACAACCATTTCGACCACGACAGGCACGCCAATAACCATTATGATTCCTGCAAACGATGTGGATGGGACTATCAGTATACTCTACATCAGCGACTATCCGGAAAACGGCGGCATTACCATTTCGGGAACCAGCTTGACCTATATCCCCGAGGCAGGTTACTCAGGCAGTGATACACTAACATGGTATGTTGTCGATAACTGGGCTACTCAATCGAACATTGCCACCATGGTCATACAAGTAAAGAAAGTATACTACAACATTACTTATAACCTCGGTGGCGGCATCAACAATGTCGCAAATGACACTACTTATGTATTTGGAACTGGACTTTTATTAAGTAATCCTACCAAAACGGGCTGTACCTTTGGCGGCTGGTTCGATAACGAAACATATACGGGAACAGCAATAACAGCAATAAGCGCTACTGCAAAAGGCGACACAACCCTGTATGCCAAATGGAAGACAAATACATATAACATATCCTATATCCTTGACGGCGGAACCAACGATACTGCAAATACAGCGACATATACATACAGTGTTGGGCTTACGTTAAACGACCCTGTCAAAACAGCTTATACCTTTGGAGGCTGGTTCAACAATGGAAATTTCACCGGGGCGGCAGTAACAGCAATAAGCGATACTGCAACCGGCGATATAACCCTGTATGCCAGATGGATTAATAACGTCCCGGTAATCAGTTCTATAGCCCCAACCACAGCTACTGAGGACGATACATATACCTATACAGTAATAGCTTACGACCCCGAAGGCTCTATGTTGACATATTCCCTTAGCTATTACCCGGCGGGGATGACAATTACCGGGAATATTATCAGTTGGATTCCCGGTGAGGGGGTAGCATCAGACAGCGTACGCCTGCTGGTGACTGATGGCAGCATGATGGCAACACAAAGCTTCAATATTAATGTAACATCGGTAAACGATGCTCCGGTAATTTGCCTTTCACAACTTTCCACAACTGAGGATACTCCCATAGCGAAGTTACTGGCAACCGATATCGACAGCGACAGCATTTCATGCACTTTCCTGGCAAGTGCAGTAAATGGGACAATAAACACCGTAAACGATTCGCTTGTTTACACACCGAATATGAATTTTTATGGCAATGACTCGGTACAAATTGTGGTTTCAGATGGGTTCTTAACTGATACAGCATGGGTATATATTACAGTGACTCCGGTTAATGATGCACCTGTTGCAAGCGATACGGTAATTAACGTTTTTACAGCTACTACTGTATACATTGCTTCCCCTGCATTGGATACAGATGGAACAATAAGCCAGGTATTTATTGATAAGTATCCTGCAAACGGAATAGCAATGGTTGTGAATACCTTCCTCGTCTATATTTCAGATACAGGCTTTATGGGTAACGACACCATTAAATGGTTTGCCAAAGACAACGGGGGCTTGTATTCCAGCACAGCAATGTTGATAATTACGGTAACAGCAAAACCTACTTATACTATCATAGCTTCGGCAGGAAATGGTGGCAGTATCAGCCCATCGGATACTATAAGTGTTGAGGATGGCAGCAACCAGACCTTTACTATTACGGCTGATAGTGGTTATATTATTAATGATGTACTTGTTGATGGTACAAGTGTAGGTAATGTAGTAACATACACCTTTGATAGTGTTATAAGCAATCATACAATTGAAGCCAGCTTCATTACAGAATCAGGTATTGATGATATTCAGGCAAACGATATTCGCTTATACCCCAACCCATGCAGTAATGGTTTCTATATTTATACAGGCGAAAAAATACATACACTTTATATCTACGACATTACCGGCAAACCCGTGTATATGAAACAATCAATCGGAACAAGTTATGTAGACACTGAAAACTTCAAAGCCGGTATATATATAGTAAAAGTAAATGAGAAAACATATAAGCTGGTGAAAGAATAAAAAGAAATGTTGTATCCCTTCGGAACCAGATCCTTTGTGAGTGCAGGCAACACGCCTTTTCCTGTTGCAGCACTCACAAAATTCCGTAATGTCAGCCCAAACATTTGCACAGAGCAACTTAAAATAGTTTCACCGTGCATACCACTCCCAGTTTGCATTTGTCATATTACTTGCCGGATTATTGTTTTTGATATTGATAAAGATGTTGATTTTTCAAATTCTCTCACACTATCAAGCATAATATAAAAACAAAATAACTTGTATTGATAGGTATATTGAAAAATCGTGAAAAAAAGTGAAAGATTCTGAAAACAAAAAGGACTCAAAACATTCATTTTGAGTCCTTTTGATACTTTGTGATTCTTACTTGGTGGAGCTGGCGGGGTTCGAACCCGCGTCCAAACAGGCAGCAAAAATGCTTTCTACATGCTTATCTACTCATTGATTGTCGGGAAAAAACCGGTGAATAGCGAACCTATTCCTTCCTTATTCCCTTTGATTTTCATCGTTGCACCGGGAATTTGCAACGCCTATTCCGGCATTTGTGATGCTCAGATCGGGACACCGCCGAACAGGGTTTCCCGGAGAGCAGATCAAGCCTAATTTCTAAAATTAAGCAGCGATCGCGTAATTGTAATCATTGCCATTTATTATGGCTTGTGAACTGAATGTTACGGGCCAGTTTCACGACTCCCGGCATGCTTACAGTCCCACTTTCCTGCTGTCAAATCCATGTCAGCCCCATGGGAAAATGCAAAGATACGGATATATACGATTGATGCCCCATTCGTAATCACGATTTGTTCAGAATTATACATGAAAGATGCAAACATATTCGTTTACGGCATAAGTTTTGTAAACCGCGCGTCCCTTTTTTCAAAATTATGCTCGAAAATTACCTATCCCCTCTCCCAGGCAACAACAACACCTTTTCAAGGATTCCTTTAGTGAATTCCCTTCCAAAACCAACGCTAACAAAGCGACCTAATTATTTAGGAAAGCCTCCCCTCCGCACGACCCCTTCCAAACCACCCTTTTAGATCCATACGTAGAAAAACGCAATTTTGTGAAATATCTCAAAATTTAACAATCTATATATGGCACTATGCTCCATTTTTCAGTATGTTTGCCTATCAACCTAGACCCTTAAATGAATATATCACTACTAGTTACATAAATAATATCTCTCAGCAAAATCTAAAAAATCACAATAACTTTTCTTAATAGCCTGTATTATGAGACATCTTTACCTTACCCTGCTGGCGCTGCTAATGAGCGCAGGAATTTTCGGTCAGTCCATCACCATCACTCAACCCAATGGCGGAGAGCTTCTCTATGGATGCCAAACCTATCAAATCAAATGGAATTCTTCGGGTGTATCCAATAACTACGATATCCACTATTCGCTGGATGGCGGTATTATTTGGTCATCTGTCGCCACAAACATCAACATTACGACAAATCAGTACGATTGGACTGTTCCAATGGCTACCTCAAGCACAGTACTTATCAGAGTAATGGATCATAATGCACCGGCAAAGCGCGATAGCAGCAACGGCTTTTTCACTATTAATCTTCCCATCAATGTTACCGCACCTAACGGAGGCGAGGTATGGCAAGGACTTTCAACACATACCATCACCTGGAACCCGGCTGGAACATCCGGCATTTTCAATATATTTTATTCAACCAACGGCGGAAGTTCCTGGACCTCCATTGCTACTAATATTGCAGCCAACAATTACACGTGGACCGTCCCCAACAATCCATCCACAACAGCAATGGTGAAAGTGCAGGACGCGACCACCTCCTGCCAGATGGACATTTCCAATGCAGTCTTTGAGATTAGTCCGGCACAACCTATACTTACCGCGCCAAATGGCGGAGAACAGTGGACAATCACTTCCAATAGAACAATAACATGGAACACCACGACCTTTTACACTAACGTCAAACTGGAGTATTCAACGGATAATGGTGCAACGTATAATATGATTATTGCCTCTACACCAAATACCGGCAGCTATACATGGAACATTCCTAACGCCCCATCTACACAGGCTTTGGTGCGGGCAAGTAATGCAACAGGAAGTACAATTAGTGATGCCAGCAATGCAGTATTCACAATTAAAAACCCCTATAATTTTCTAACTTCCCCCAATGGCGGGGAAACCTGGAGATCGGGCAATACATACAATGTAACCTGGGATGCGACTGCCATCGCATCGGCTGTGAAACTGGAGTATTCAACAAATAATTGCGCAACGTGGAATACCATTGTTAGCAGCACCACCAATTCAGGGACCTACAGTTGGAATATTCCGTATTTTGTTACTACCACTCAGGCGCGCGTAAGAATTACCAACCTTACCGTTCCAACCATCATGGATACATCAAATGCAGTATTCACGATATTGGCTCCTGTAACTGTAGACAATCCCAATACCTCCGCGAATCTTACCGGATGCTCTACTATCAGCATCAACTGGAGCCGTACTTCTGCGTTCGGCAATTACAGCGGAAGAGATGACTATGCACAATATCTGAACAGATATGAATTGTATTACAGTGTTAACGGAGGAACTGAAAATTATATCTCTACCGTATCAAACTACAATGCGCAAACCTCCTATAGCTACAGCTGGGCTGTGCCTGATGTAACTCCCGGATCAATCAAAATAAAAATATATTCTTATTATAGTTCACAACAAGGAGGTAGTCTTTTCTGGATTGATTCCTCTGATGTGGCCGCACCAGTGGTGGATCCAGCAGGGGTCATTACAGTGACCAACCCAAATGGCGGAGTGATATTGAATGCCCTCACCAATTACAACATTACATGGACCGCCAGCGGCAGCAGCGGTTATTTCGACGTTCTATACAGTGTAAATGGTGGCACTTCGTACAATACGCTTACCACCAATATCAGCAGTAATAGTTACACTTGGAATGTCAACAATAACCCCAGCACCAATGTGTACATCAAAGTTCGCGACAATCAAAACTATTGTCGTAAAGATGTGAGTAATGCCAGCAATACGATTATTGCTGCAACACCAATACTCACAAGTCCCAACGGAGGTGAGACATGGTATGTGAATAGTTCAAGAAATATCACATGGACGAGTGCGAACCAATATACTAATGTGATGCTTGAATATTCAACTGATAATGGTAGTAATTGGAATACGATTATCGCCTCTACAACTAATAGCGGAACATATGCATGGACTGTCCCCAATACCTTGACCAGTCAGGCTTTGGTTCGCATCAGTAATGTTGGAGATCCTTCTAATTTTGACGTTAGCAATGCTGTTTTCAATATTGCCTACCCAACGAATTTCCTCACCTATCCTAATGGTGGTGAATTCTTAAGGTCGATGAATTCATATAATATCACCTGGAATTCATCCAATTTTTCTTCCCCTGTTAAACTGGAATATTCGCTGAATAACGGAACAAGCTGGAATACCATCGTTGCCTCAGCAACAAACAATGGTACTTATCCCTGGACATTACCACAAACGGTTACGACAACACAGGCTTTGGTGAGAATAACCAATGTCACTGTACCTTCAATTACTGATGTTTCTGATGCAGTATTCACCATCATTTCACCCGTCACTGTAGATAATCCAAACACCAGTACAAACCTCACGGGATGCTCTACTATCAGCCTCAACTGGAGTCGCACCACAGCCTTTGGAAATTACAGCGGAAGAGATGACTATGCACAATACCTTAACAGATATGAAGTATACTATAGCGTAAATGGTGGTACTGAAACTTATATCACCACTGTTATGAATTATCAATCACAGACCTCTTATAGCTATAGTTGGGCTATTCCAGATGTGACCCCAGGATCAATCAAGGTCAAAATTTATTCGTATTATAGTTCACAACAAGGAAGTGGCCTCTTTTGGGTTGATTCTTCTGATGTTGCGGCTCCCGTGGTGGATCCATCCGGAACTATTACAGTGACGAATCCCAATGGCGGAGTGATTTTAAATGCACTCACCAATTACAACATTACATGGACTGCCAGCGGCAGCAGCGGTTATTTCGACGTTCTATACAGTGTAAATGGTGGTACTTCTTACAGTACACTTACTACCAATATTAGCGGCAACAGCTATACGTGGAATGTCAGCAATAACCCAAGCACCAATGTTTATGTTAAAGTCCGCGACAACCAAAACTATTGTCGTAAAGATGCAAGCAATGCGAGCAATACCATCATTGCTGCAACCCCAATTCTCACTAGTCCTAATGGTGGTGAAATTTGGAAAGTCAACAGCACACAGGCTATTACATGGAACGCTGCTACCCTTTATGGACCTGCATTTATCGAATATTCCTTTGATAATGGAGTTTCGTGGAATACCGTAGTTGCCTCAACAGCAAACACTGGTTCATACTCATGGACAGTGCCCAATACTGTAACCACACATGCACTCATCAGAATCAGTAATGTATCAACTCCTGCTAATTATGATGTCAGCAATGCGAACTTCACCATCAATCTTCCTACGCCTTTGTTGACCAGTCCTAACGGTGGAGAAGTCTGGCGTTCGCTGAACACACAAACGATTACCTGGGATGCCTCAACAGTGGCCAGTAATGTAAAAATCGAGTATTCACTGAATAATGGAACCACCTGGAATACTATTACTGCCTCCACCACAAATTCAGGAACCTATTCCTGGACGCTTCCTCAGACTGTCACTACGACTCAGGCATTGGTGCGTATTACCAATATCAGCTTCCCTACAGCTATCGATACTTCCAATGCAGTATTTACCATCATTTCACCTGTTACTGTTGATAATCCAAATACATCAGCGAACCTCACCGGCTGCTCTACTATCAGCCTCAACTGGAGTCGCACTACGGCCTTTGGAAATTACAGCGGAAGAGATGACTATGCACAATATCTGAATAGATACGAAGTATACTATAGCGTAAATGGTGGTACAGAAAACTATATCACCACTGTTATGAATTATCAATCACAGACCTCCTATAGCTACAGCTGGGCTATTCCTGATGTGACTCCCGGATCAATCAAGGTCAAAATTTATTCGTATTATAGTTCACAACAAGGAAGTGGCCTTTTCTGGGTTGATTCCTCCGATGTGGCCGCGCCGGTGATCAATCCTTCAGGTACCATAACCGTTAATGCCCCGAATGGCGGAGTTGTACTGAATGCACTCACCAATTACAACATTACATGGACTGCCAGCGGCAGCAGCGGCTATTTCGACGTTCTATACAGTGTTAATGGTGGTACTTCCTACAATACTCTTACAACTAATATTAGCGGCAACAGCTATACATGGAATGTCAATAATAACCCAAGCACCAATGTTTATGTGAAAGTCCGCGACAATCAAAACAACTGCCGCAAAGATGTGAGTAATGCAAGCAATACAATCATTGCTGCAACCCCGATTCTCACAAGTCCTAATGGTGGTGAAATCTGGAAAGTCAACAGCACACAGGCTATTACATGGAACGCTGCTACCCTTTATGGACCTGCATTTATCGAATATTCCTTTGATAATGGAGTTTCGTGGAATACCGTGGTTGCCTCAACAGCAAACACTGGTTCATACTCATGGACAGTTCCCAATACTGTAACCACACATGCACTCATCAGAATCAGTAATGTATCAACTCCTGCTAATTATGATGTCAGCAATGCGAACTTCACCATCAATCTTCCTACGCCTTTGTTGACTAGTCCTAACGGTGGAGAAGTCTGGCGTTCGATGAACACACAAACAATTACCTGGGATGCTTCAACAGTGGCCAGTAATGTAAAAATCGAGTATTCACTGAATAATGGAACTACCTGGAATACTATTACTTCCTCAACCACAAATTCAGGAACCTATCCCTGGACGCTTCCTCAGACTGTCACTACGACTCAGGCATTGGTGCGCATTACAAATATCAGCTTCCCTACAGCTATCGATACTTCCAATGCAGTATTTACCATCATATCACCTGTTACTGTTGATAATCCAAATACATCAGCGAACCTCACCGGCTGCTCTACTATCAGCCTCAACTGGAGTCGCACTACGGCATTTGGAAATTACAGCGGAAGAGATGACTATGCACAATACCTTAACAGATACGAAGTATACTATAGCGTAAATGGTGGTACAGAAAACTATATCACCACTGTTATGAATTATCAATCGCAGACCTCTTATAGCTACAGCTGGGCTATTCCTGATGTGACCCCCGGATCAATCAAGGTAAAAATCTATTCATATTATAGCTCCCAACAAGGAGGCAGTCTTTTCTGGATTGATTCCTCTGATGTCGCAGCGCCGGTGATTAATCCTTCAGGTACCATAACCGTTAATACCCCGAATGGCGGAGTGATACTGAATGCCCTCACCAATTATAACATTACATGGACTGCCAGCGGCAGCAGCGGCTATTTCGATGTTCTATATAGTGTAAATGGTGGCACATCATACAACACACTTACCTCCAATATTAGCGGTAACAGCTATACTTGGAATGTCAATAATAATCCAAGCACCAATGTGTATATTAAAGTTCAAGACAAGAACAACACTTGTCGTAAAGATGTAAGTAATGCCAGTAATACAATTATTGCTGCAACACCAATACTCACAAGTCCTAATGGCGGTGAGACCTGGTATGTGAATAGTCCAAGAAACATTACATGGTCGAGTGCAAACCAGTACACCAATGTGATGCTTGAATATTCGACCGACAATGGTACTAATTGGAATACGATTATCGCGTCTACTTCCAACACTGGTACATATGCTTGGACAGTCCCCAATACCCTGACTAGTCAGGCTTTGGTTCGCATCAGCAATGTGGGAGATCCTTCTAATTTCGATGTCAGCAATGCTGTTTTCAACATTGCCTACCCAACGAATTTCCTCACCTATCCCAATGGTGGAGAAACCTTACGGTCGTTGAATGCATATAATATCACCTGGAATGCATCCAATTTTTCATCTCCTGTTAAACTGGAATATTCACTGAATAATGGAACTAGCTGGAATACCATCGTTGCCTCAGCTACAAACAATGGTTCCTACTCATGGACATTACCTCAAACGGTTACCACAACTCAGGCTTTGGTAAGAATTACGAATACTACTGTGACCTCAATTACCGATGTTTCTGATGCAGTATTCACTATCATTTCACCCATCACTGTAGATAATCCAAATACCAGTGCAAACCTTACAGGCTGCTCTACCATTAGCCTTAGTTGGAGTCGCACTACAGCCTTTGGCAATTATAGCGGAAGAGATGATTATGCCCAGTATCTGAACAGATACGAAGTATACTATAGCGTAAATGGTGGTACTGAAACATATATCACCTCGGTGATGAATTATCAATCGCAGACCTCTTATAGTTACAGTTGGGCTGTTCCTGATGTTGCACCAGGATCCATCAAGATTAAAATCTATTCATATTATAGTTCTCAACAAGGAGGTAGTCTCTTCTGGATTGATTCTTCTGATGTTGCGGCTCCTGTTGTTAACCCATCAGGAACAATCACCGTACTTACACCCAACGGTGGTGTAATGCTTAATGCACTTAGCAATTACAATGTCACCTGGAACTCAAGTGGTACCAGTGGATTCTATGATGTACTGTATAGTGTAAATGGAGGAATATCCTACTCAACACTTACTGCTAATACCAGCAGTACCAGCTATACATGGAATGTAAATAATAACCCAAGTTCCAATGTTTATATCAAAGTTCAGGACAAGAACAACACCTGTCGTAAGGACATCAGTGATGCCTCCAACACTATTGTTGCAGCAACGCCTATTCTTACAAGCCCGAATGGTGGCGAAGTCTGGAATGTTAACTCTACCCATGCCATCACATGGAATACCAGTTCACTCTACAATTCTGTGTGTATTGAGTATTCTATTGATAATGGAACAACATGGAATTATGTAGTGAATTCAACAAGCAATACCGGAACATATAACTGGACCTTACCTTATACACCAACCGGATATGCTAAGATTCGCATCAGTAATGTGGGTAATCCAGGATTGTATGATGTAAGCGATAATGTGTTCACGATATTGATTCCAACACCGGTGGTGACCTCACCAAATGGTGGTGAAACATGGTATGCAGGCGCAGTTCAGAATATCACTTGGTTATCTGCTACCTATTTCAGCAACACTGTGAATATTGATTATTCGCTGGATAATGGCAGCACCTGGGTGAACATAGTAACCAATGTTACGAATAACGGAACCTATGCATGGACATTACCAAGTCTCAATTCAGCCAGCGCATTAATTAAAGTCAGTAATTACACAAATCCTTCAATTAATGATGTGAGCAATGCCTTGCTAACGCTGCGTCCATGGGTTCGACTGATTACACCAAACGGTGGCGACCAGCTTGGATCCTGCACACAGACCACCATTACATTTGAACGATCACCCTCGTATTCTGCATTCAACATCGAATACTCGGTCGACAATGGTTCGAATTGGATAGTACTACAATCGAATCAGACCTATTCTAGCACCTTCAATAATTATCTATGGACTATTCCGAACAGCCCGTCAACACAGACGCTGGTGAGGGTATATCCTTATGGTAATCTTGCGCGTGGCGATCAAAGTGATGCTGTATTTACAATCAAGCGTCCTGTTACCATCATTCAGCCTAACTATGGCGGTGTGCTTGTAGTTGGTTCTGTTTATCCGGTAAAATGGCAGAGTGACGGTATTTCCAACATCTACGATTTAGCTTACTCCATTGCTGGACCTTCTGGACCATGGACTAATATTGTGATTGGTTATAATACCTCACTGAACACCTATAATTGGACTGTACCAAACTTCCCCACTACCAATGCTTATTTAAGGATACGTGATAATGTAAATTCATGCAAGGAAGACATTTCCGATATGGCATTCACCATCGCTGCTACTGCTAATCCAATTACAGTAACTGCACCTAATGGAACAGATACTTTGCGTGCATGCACGGCGACGGCGATTACATGGACTGAAAGCGGCGCACCAATTGGAAATTACAATATCTCCTACTCCATCGATTATGGCACCAACTGGGTACCTATTGTATCAAATTATATAACAACTTCGGGGACATATAACTGGATCGTGCCAAATATCAGTGCTCCCGGCGCATTAATCCGTGTACAATCAGGTCTTAATCCACTTGTGTTTGACTATAGTAATGCATTGTTTGTAATCAAACCCGGAAAATTAACCACCAGCAACGATGCTACCATTTGCGCAGGAAACTCTGTACAATTCAACACTACAGGCGGATCCTCATATTCATGGTCACCAACAACAGGATTGAGCAATCCAAGTATTCCAGATCCAATTGCAACACCTGGTAACACTACCTTATATATTGTAAGCTCTGTGAACGGAAGCTGCTCCTTGTCGGATACCGTGATGGTTACTGTGATTCCAAGCACAGGACAAACTGCATCAGTCTCTATCGCACCAAACACAAGTACAGCCATCTGCTCAGGTACCGGTGTTCTCTTTACTGCAACACCAACGAATGGTGGAACTACACCTGTGTATCAGTGGAAGAAAAACGGTGTGAACGTTGGCACTAACACTTACACATACTTTGTTAATACATTAAACAATGGTGATGTGATCACTTGCGTGATGACCTCTTCGATTCCTTGTGTAGGCAGTAATCCAAGCACTTCCAATTCGGTAACAATGACTGTGTTCCCGAACACCACACCAACCGTCAGCATTTCAACTGCCCTGACATCGGTGTGTGCTGGAAGCAGCGTAACATTCAACGCCAATGCGACGAACGAAGGTGCTAGTCCGATTTATCAGTGGAAAAAGAACGGATCGAACGTTGGATCAAATGCCAGTATTTTTATTGACAATACATTAGTGAATAATGATGTAATCAGTCTGGAAATGACATCTAACGCGAGTTGCGTGAGTCCGGCTTCAGTAAATTCGAATTCCATCCTTATGACAGTGAATCCGAATCTCACACCAAGCATCAGTATTTCAACTCCGCTGACGACCGTATGCAGTGGCAATAGCGTTACGTTCACCGCCAGTGTAGCGAATGCGGGCACCACACCATCCTATCAGTGGAAAGTTAATGGTACAGCAGCTGGTACGAATTCCAGCACGTTCACTACATCCACATTATTAAACAATAGTAATGTCACCTGCGTACTTACTGCCAGTTCACCATGTAACACGGTGAATCCTGTGACATCAAATACAGTTGTAATGACAGTGAATACGGCACCTTCAGCACCTATTGCCACAAGTAATTCACCAGTTGCTCTGAATGGAACGCTGAATCTCTTTGCCAGCACCATTTCCGGAGCAACGTACACCTGGACCGGACCGAATAGTTTCAGTTCTTCAACACAAAATCCAGTGGTACCAAGTGCTACACCAGCCATGAACGGAACCTACAGTGTTATTGCAACGGTAGGCGGATGTTCAAGTCCGGCTGGTACCACCGTGGTGACCGTAAGCGGTGCCGCACCTTCCGTGAGTCTTTCGGGTACGGTTCAAAGCGAGCTTGGTCAGGCCATCACAGGTGTGAAGGTCAAACTAAGCGGAACAGCAAGTGATTCATTAGTGACAACGAGCGGAGGCGCATGGAACTTCAATGTTAGTCAGGGTTCAAGTTATGTAGTAACTCCAACAAAGAATAATGATGTTACTTCCTATAATGGAATCACTACGCTTGATATCGTTCTGATGCAACGTCACATTTTGAATGTTCAGATGCTGGCCTC
Source organism: Bacteroidales bacterium (assembly GCA_963678485.1). Taxonomy (GTDB): domain Bacteria; phylum Bacteroidota; class Bacteroidia; order Bacteroidales; family CAIWKO01; genus CALGYY01. Next base: position 3,687,396 of record OY782882.1, on the reverse strand, counting down.
TCCGTATAAGATTATTGCCGCTGACGTGAATGGAAGTCAAACGGTTTCTACCCTTGACATTGTTCTCACCAAATCGTTGATTCTGCAAAACATCACCAGCTTCCCGGGTGGAAAGCTCTGGAGTTTTGTGAATGCAGATTATAGTTTCAGCGTACCTACCAATCCATTCCCCTTTGAAGCCTCACGCTCCTATAGCAGTGCAGCAACATCGGTGAATCAGAACTTCATCGGCTGCAAACTCGGCGATGTGAACAACAGCTGGAATCCGGCTATTGCAAAGGATTACAGTCCCAATACACTAAGCTTTAACAGTAACGACCAGCAGGTGATGACTGACGAACTCATTGTTGTTCCTGTTCGTGTTAAGGACTTTAATGAAGTCAGCGGATTCCAGTATACAATGGAATGGAATCCCGATGTGCTTGAATTTGCAGGTACTAACAATGCAAATCTTCAAATGGATTTTGGTACTACACAAACTTCGAATGGTAAACTTGCAGTGCTGTGGAGTACAGAACTTGCTAACGGAGTTACACTGAGCGATGGCTCTGTGGTTTTTGAAGTGTTGTTCCGCGTCATTGGAAATAACGGATCTTCTTCTGCAATTGCATTTAAAGGTAGTATGACATCCATTGAAGCTGTAAATAAGGATTTGGAAATTCTGAATTTCGAATCTTCCAGCGCCTTGATTACTGTTGCAATGCCAAGCGGAATGCAGGATATAGAAGCATCGCAATATGCACTACTACAAAATGTACCCAATCCATTTGCTAATACTACTTCGATTTCGTTCAATCTGCCAGTGGGTGAACAAGCCACTATCAGCGTTTACGATATGCATGGACGATTGATTTACGAAACCAGTCAGCAATACAGTGCAGGCTTCCATACACTGAACTTTGATGCTCAGGGAATGGCTGATGGCACATATTATTATCGCTTACAGACACCAAAATATTCTGCTGTAAGAAAAATGATTCTGATTAAATAAGTTTATGGGTTCCCTGCAATGGTGCAGGGAACCCATATTTTTAGATGTTCCAAAACTCTGTATCCTGAATTGTGAATTCTTAACTACCTATTGAAAATATTAAATGTAACCTTATGAAAATAAAAGTACTTCTATCTGCCATATTGGTTTTTTGCATGATGTCTGCTTCTTATGCTTCTGTTACCCTGATTATGCCAAATCGTACGGGAAACAATGGATCACAAATTACCATCCCTGTTAAAGTAAAGGATTTTATAAATATTTTAGGAGCTCAGGGCACCATTGATTTTAATCCTGCAGTCCTGCAATATTCATCGACCACCGTTGGTAGTCTTTCAGGAATCATGTTTGGAACAACACAGACCGCATCAGGAAAACTAACTTTTCAGTGGACCGATCCACTAATGACCGGGGTTAGCCTTGCAGACTCAGCCATTGCCTTTTCCATAACGTTTAATATTATCGGGACTTCAGGACAATATTCAGCATTGACATTCAGCAATACACCCACTGCCATAGAAATTGTAAATACCTCTATGGCGACCGAAGTGGTTGTCCCTGTGAATGGAAGTGTTACTGTTGCGACCGCTGGTCCTGTATATGATCTGACGCTGAAACTAGATACGATTACAGGAGCACAGGGTTCAAGTGTACAAGTATCCTTGAGAGGAGTTGATTTTGTCAACATCGCATCAATACAGGGTACCATCAAATTCAATCCCTCGGTTGTTACATTCTCATCCATTAATTATTATGGACTACCTGGAATGGGAAGCACTGATTTCAATGTAACTCAGGCCGCGACTGGTAAAATTATGTTCACCTGGATCGACGGTACCTTACTCGGTATCAATATGGCGAACAATGCCGCCTTGTTTACCATGACCTTTAATCTCAGTGGTACTGCAGGAAATTCGACGCAGTTGCAATTTGGCAATTCACCCACTGCATGGGAGGTGGGAGATTCTCTTTCTAATTCATTAAATGCCGACACATTAAAAGGAAGAATTACGATTGCTCCGCTATCGATTGGTATTGACAATGAGACCAGCGCTGTGGTACCTGAGCAAACTTCGTTAATGCAAAACATTCCCAATCCTTTTGCGAACATCACTACTATTAGCTTTACCCTTGCTATAGAAGAATATTCAACAATTACTATTTACAATATTCTTGGTGATAAAGTATATGAAAATGCAGATTATTATTCAAAAGGAATGCATTCGATTTCTTGGGATGCGACAGATGTCACAGGTCAGACACTGCCTTCGGGAACCTATTTCTATCGTTTGAAAGCAGGCGATTTCTCGAGTACAAAAAAGATGATCATCTTTTAATATATACGATTCTTTAACATCAATGATATATAACTATCATCAATGAAAAAAATTCTTTTAAGTTTTACACTAATTATCATACTTGCCAGTACTGCACTTGGATCTGTAACTCTTATCATGCCTAATCGTTCGGGCCTTAACGGAACACAAATTACAATTCCTGTCAAAGTAAAAGATTATATCAATATTGTTTCTGCTCAGGGGACAATACAGTTTAATCCGGCTATTGTCAGCTATTCCTCAGTGCAACAATTTGGTTTATCCGGAATGAGCACTTCGAATTTCGGGACAACACAAGTAGCCGCTGGAAAACTCACGTTGTCATATTTTGATGCAACTCTGATGGGTCAAACGCTCCCCGATTCGGCGATTTTGTTTTCTATTACGTTTAATATTATTGGCAGCGCTACACAAGTCTCTTCCCTAAGTTTTATTAACTCACCAACCTTGATGGAATTGACCGACAATAGCTTTACGCCACAGACACTAGTTTTAGTGGATGGAAGTATTAGCGTATCAAGTGGAGTAGTTGTGAACGACCTTAGTGTTTACGCTGATACAATCACTTCAAATTCGGGGACGCAAGTAAGCATTTCCGTAAGGGCTAAAGATTTTACACACATCATTAGTTATCAGGGAACGCTGCAATTCAATCCGGCAGTTGCTACTTACGCAGGCATTAGCTACTTTGGATTACCCGGTCTGAGCATTGGAAATTTTGGAACTTCACAGGTGGGAAGCGGGAAACTGATGTTCAATTGGAATGACGCCACCTTGATAGGAAAAAATCTTGCGGATGATGCAGCTATGTTTACTGTTTTATTTGACGTAGTTGGTACGCCCGGAAGTCAGACAAATATTGCATTTGTTGACACTCCTACCCCGGTAGAATTTGTCGACAGCGTATTTAATACTCTCACTGTTGGAAAAACCGCTGGGCGCATTAAGGTTAGAAACAGCGCGTCAACGGACCATCTTATTTACTATTGCGATAGTGCCAGTGCACCCAATGGATCCATTGTCACAGTCGCTATGCATGCAATAGATTTTATCAATATTATTTCAATGCAAGGCACGCTGCAATTCAACCCAGCCGTTGCAAGCCTCGACACCATTGATTATTACGGACTACCAAGCATGAGTTCGGCGAGCTTTGGCCTGAGTCAGGTAGCCAGCGGAAAAATTATGTTTTCATGGAATGATCCTACTCTTTTGGGAATAACAAAGGCCGATTCAGCTATAATGTTTAGTATGAAATTTCAACTAACCGGAACGCCGGGAACCTTTACAATGCTCAATTTTGTAGATTCTCCTGTTGTTGTAGAAACAGTCGATAAAAACTTTGCTACTTTAAACGACAGCTTAATCTCGGGCAAACTTCGCATCATTAATAATGGAACTATTACAGTAAACAATCCTGCAACACTCAGCTATTGCATGGGATCAGAGCTGACAACAACATACACCATTACTGGAACCTTTATTACAGGAAATTTATTCATTCTTCAAATCTCCAACGCTTCAGGCAGCTTTGCAAGTCCAGTAAATCTGGATACTGTGGTTGGCATTAGTTCAGGAACGTTCAATTGCTATCTGCCGCTGACACTCCCAGCTGGTGCGGCTTACAGACTTCGCGTTATTTCAACAAATCCTGTATTGACCAGTGCCACCAGCACTCAGGACATCAGTATTATTGCCACTCCCGGTTTTCCAAGTCTGCCCACAGGAAGCACCCAGCTTTGCCTCAATCCTTCAAACACAACATATACAAGTACTGCCACGAATGTTACTGCTGCACAGTGGAGCCTCTATCCAGGTTCGGCCGGAAGTATTTCAGGTACTGGCGGAACAGCAACCGTTGATTGGGATAACTCATATATTGGAAATGCATACATCAAGGTAATGGGAATCAACGGCAGTTGCCCGGGACCATGGTCCGACAGCCTGATGGTCACTATTTCGGATTATCCTGCAGCCGGTATTAAGCCCATTGGTGATTCCTTGATGTGCCAGAACTCAGGAACGACGGCCTATACCACCACAGCAATCCTTAATGCCGATACTTATGTATGGCAACTCAACCCGGGTAGCGCAGGAAGTATCAGCGGAAGCGGCACTACCATTAATATTACATGGAATGCTGCATATACAGGCGTAGCACAACTTACAGTATACGGTGTGCATTCATCGTGTAATGGCTCAACCTCCGCACCGCTAAGCATTCAGGTTCTCGCTATTCCTGCAAAACCAACAACGCCAGCAGGTACTAGCGTTTTATGTATTAATTCAGCGAACACCAACTACAGTACGACAGCGGTGAGTAATGCAACCAATTACATATGGACTCTGGTTCCCGCAGCAGCTGGTACTCTTACTCCATCAGGTATTAATGCAAGCATCGATTGGAATAACGCCTATACTGGACACGCTCATATTATAGTTGCAGCAATTAACAATATATGTCAGGGCACAACATCCGACACACTCACGGTTTTAATTAATGATGTGCCGGCACAAGCGGCCAAACCCACAGGATCAGTGGAACGTTGCAGCGGTACCGGTTCGGATGTATATACTACAGCCGGTGCATCTGGTGCCACTTCATATATCTGGGGAATATCGCCTCCAGCTGCAGGAAGCATCACTGGAACTACTACAACAGCCACGGTTAACTGGAATGCAGGATGGGATGGCACAGCACAGATTTTCGTTACAGCTGCTAATAGTTGCGGCAATGGAATAAAATCCGATTCGCTGGCAGTTAGCGTGCACCCCCTACCCGTCGCTCCAATCATTAGCACCACACTCGGTGTTCTCAGCTCAAGCTATAGCAGCGGTAATCAATGGTATTTCAACAATGGTATTCTTGTCGGCGAAACCAATCAGGATCACACACCCTTGGTCAATGGAAATTACTTCGTAATCTATACTGATGGCAACGGATGCTGGAGTTCTTCCGACACATTGAATGTAAACTTTGTGGGTATTGAAGATGCAGATTTTGCTTCCTCCATCAGTCTTGTACCTAATCCTACTGATGGCAATTTTGTTATCACGGGTAATGAAATTCAAAGTGTGGAAATCAGCACGCTTGGCGGAAAAATGCTAATTAAATATTCCAATATCAGCAACGATGTTCTTAACGTCGACTTTGCAGAATTTGCTTCAGGACTATACCTTGTGAAAGTCACAACACCAAATACTGTTAGGGTTTTCCGTTTGGTAAAGAAATAGATCCACAAGGTTTTCACCTGTCAAATCGGCCTGTTGATATAGCAGATGCAGTGCCTTACAGAAAAAATTTCGCTGTAAGGCGTTTGTGGGTTATGTTTGTATAAACATGAATTAGAGTTCGTCTCTAAACTCAGTGACTGATTATGAAACTCTCTCGCCTAAGGCGAGACAAGACGTCCGAAGTGTTGGAGGGCAGTAGTTTACTGGGGGTAATCAACAGCCCGATAACACAAGGAAAACGCAGCAGACGGACTTTATGGACAGACACAAATTAGCCCTTGCTTCATGAAAAAGCTGCTACCCTTTATATGCTGCGTGCTTTGCTTGCTGGCAGTGCACGCACAGAATCCGGCTAAACAATATAGTCCCGTCAAAGTTGCACATGCTCCAAAAATTGACGGTCATCTCACCGATGACGTCTGGCTGCAGGCAGATAGCATTAGCGACTTCATCCAATACAATCCCAATGAAGGAAGTGCGCCAACGCAAAAGACCGTGATGCGCATTGTTTATGATGACAATGCTATTTATGTTGCGGCCATGATGTACGACTCTTCCCCCGATAGTATCAAGCATGAACTTGGTGTACGAGATGATGCAGGTATCAACGCGGATCTTTTCAAATTGGGATTCGATCCATACAACAACCAACAAGATGCGTATATTTTTGAAGTATATGCTTCAGGCGTACAGAAGGAAAACCGCGTGCTCGACGACACCTACAATGCAGTATGGCAAAGTGCCGTTAAAATCAGTGATAAAGGCTGGTCTGTTGAATTAGCCATTCCCTATTCAGCCTTACGATTTCCAAGTCGGGATATTCAGGACTGGGGCTTACAATTTGCGCGAAACATTGCACGCAGTAACGAATATGATCAATGGGCACTTGTTCCCAAAGATGCCACTAACTGGCTTATTTGGTGGGGTACAATGAAAAATCTTAAGAATATCAAAGCTCCGCTTCGCTTGTCAATTACGCCATTTGCTTCCCTATATTATGAAAACGCCCCCTCACAGGATGGCAGCGGTCATTACGAAAATTCGTACGGTTACGCGCTGGGAGCAGATTTGAAATACGGTATCGATGAGAAATTCACACTTGATCTGACGCTACTGCCCGATTTCAGTCAGGTACAGTCGGATGCTAAAGTAAAAAACATCGGATATCAGGAAGTGGTTTACAACGAAAATCGCTCATTCTTTCAGGAAGGTACTGAGTTGTTTACCAATGGCAGCCTGTTCTACACGCGAAGAATCGGAAAAACCCCTATGGGATTTTTTAATATCGATGAACAATTGAACAATGGGGATGAAGTGATTGAAAATCCATCAAAAGTTAAATTACTCAACGCCATCAAGCTTTCCGGAAGGAACAATAACGGACTGGGTATTGGTCTGTTCAATGCTATTACAGACAACACCTATGCTCTGATCAGAGATAGCCTGGGCAATAAACGAAAAGTCCTGACAGAGCCACTCAGCAATTATAATATTCTTGTCTTCGACCAACAGCTAAATCACGGGTCTTCATTTTATGTGATCAATACCAATGTCATTCGCAGCAAAGCCTACGATGATGCGGATGTCACTGGAGGAGGATTCACTTTTTGTACAAAAAAACAAACCTATGCCCTCGACGGCAGCTTTGCTCTGAGTCAAAAATTTTCGAAAGATACCAGTGCTGACGACACCTTCCATGATTTGATGGGATACCGCTATTTTATTGGTGTGCGCAAAATAACCGGAAAAATCCAATGGGGATATTCGAACAATATGTTAAACAAAACCTATGACGCCCGTGATATGGGTTATTACTCTGTAAACAATAAAATGAAAAACAGGGTTTATTTAGTTTACAATGTTTATAAGCCAACACGGACCTTCCGCTCGATGAACAATACACTCATTTTTGATCATTTAATGAATCCGATAACAGGACGAATGACGCCCGGGACGCAGATTAGCTTCGATCAATATTTACAATTCCTGAATTATTGGTCACTAAGTACAGGCGCATCCTTCTCTCCTTTCGAGACGGTTGACTATGACGAACCCAGAGTTGAAGGAAGATACAGCAAGTCATTCCGGTATTACTATTTGTACGCGGGTTTCAATACCGACAGCCGCAAAGCCTTTGGAACCGGTGTGATGCTGATGGTTGGTAATTTTATTGATCGTTTCAGAACAGAAAACATAGTAGTATCTCTGGCCTTCCGCTATCGTGTAAACGATCGGCTGACCTTCAATTACACCTTCGACTACAATACTGATCCGTACAATTATGGATTTGCAAATTTCGATGCAGACGGCAATATTATTTATGGAACAAGGAAGATGTTCACTATGACCAATGTGCTGAATGGAAAATATATGTTCATGAACGACATGTTTGCATCAATCAATATTCGTCATCATTGGAATACCTGTCAATACAGGAATTACTATACCTTGCTCGACAACGGCGATATTGAGTCAAATGATGTTTACACAGAAAACAATGATTTCAATTATAATGTGTTCAATGTTGACTTTATGTATTCCTGGCAATTTGCTCCGGGAAGTCAATTAAGTCTGGTATATAAAAATGCCATTGAGACTCAGGAAAGCGATATTATCTTCGATTATTACAAAGATCTGAAGCACACCATAAGCTCTCCACAGAGTAATAGCATTTCGCTGAAAGTCCTGTATTATCTGGACTACCAGTATCTGAAAAAATGGAAGAAAACGCACTGAAGCAGTGTGATTTCTTTTGAATTTTCTACATGCATCTGTTTTCCGCACTCTTCAGGCTGCACCCTTATAAGTTTGAATAAGTTTAACATTCTATATGGTGACATTTCGTATTTTTTTTGTATATTTGTCACCATAAACAAACAGTGATTATGGAAAACAATTTTGCTAACAGACTTATTGCAGCCCGTAAAATGGCTGGATTGTCGCTACAACACTTGGCCGACCGCTTGGGTAATGTAGTATCTAAGCAATCGCTGAATAAGTATGAGCAGGGCAAAATGAAACCTTCCAGCGATTTACTCATTTCATTATCGAGAATTTTGAATGTTCCGGTTGATTTCTTTTTTTCTGAGCCTTCGGTAGCCGTGGAATTAACTAATGTTGACTTTAGAAAATATGGTTCAAAATTATCGAAAACCGAACAAGAAGCTGTTGAAGAAAAGGCGAAAGAAGTTTTTGAACGATATTATGAGCTTGAGAACATTCTGAACTTAAAAGAACCTGCTTCGTACTTTGAGTATCCACACATTGTATCCACTGCTAACGAGGCTGAAGAGGCTGCTCAAGCATTGAGAAAAGAATGGAACTTAGGTTATGACCCAATTCCGGATGTTGTTGATATGCTCGAAGACAAAGGCTATAAAGTAGTGGAAATCGAAGCGCCTGATTCATTTGATGGATTAAAAGCTGACATGGGCAATCATCGGGTTGTTGTTTTACGAAAATCATCCAAAAACGATGATATTGTAAGGAAGCGATTTACTGCACTTCATGAATTGGCTCACCATGCCCTTACTTTCCCGGAAGGAATAGAACCAAAACTTGAAGAAAAGCTTTGTCATTCTTTTGCTTGTGCATTATTGTATCCCGAAGATATGGCACGTAAAGATTTGCACAAGGAGCGCTTCCATTTCTACCAAAACGAATTGGTCTTTATTAAAGAGCGTTGGGGAATTTCAATTTCCGCCATATTTTCCAGAGCATTGCAATTGGGTATAATAAACAACTACGTTTATAAGCAGTTAAAAGTGGGCTACAGGAAACGAAAGTTGCACGAACCCGGAAACGAACCCGGCAGGTATATGAGCAAGGAAAAACCTATACGTTTCGAACGCTTAATATATCTGGCACTTGGCAAAGAACTTATTTCTGTGAATGAAGCAGCTTATTATGCAGGAACTTCGGTATGGCGCTTCAGAGAACAAATGCAACCGTTGGTATGAAGTTGATAATAACAGATACTAACGTTTTTTTTGACATCATCAACATCGGTGCTTTGCCGGAGTTTTTTGCTCTGGACTACGATATCAGCACTACTGATTTTGTGGTAAATGAAATACTGGAATCGGACCAAAAAGAGCAAATTGAATCATTTATAAGAGCCAAGAAACTGAATGTTTTTAAGTTCACAGCCGATGAAGTTGAAGAAATTCTCAATTTCGCAACCAAAAGGTTTTTCAAAGGAATAACAGACAAAACAGTTCTTTGGAAATCGTTTCAATTAAAATGTCCGTTGCTTACAGGTGACAAAAAGCTACGTAGCGAAGCTGAGGACTTAAAAATTGAAGTGCACGGCAGTATTTGGGTTATAAACGAGCTTGTTGAAAAAAGCATTATAAACAAGGTAAAGGGCGTTGAATTATCAGAAAAGCTAAAACTAATAAATGCCAGTCTACCTCACGTAGAGATTGATAAACTGATTAAAAAGTTTACATGTTGATGGTGCTTTTTCTGGCGCCAACACACAATTAGAATGCACCGCCTCTTGCGCGCCAGGAAGGGTATCGGTTTTGTGAGCGTGCCGCGCACGGGTTTTCCACGACCTACGTTACAGGGCAGGCTGCGCAACACGGCTTCATGTTGGGCTGGCGCCACATGAAGCCGTAACTGCGACAAATATATTTATTCTTTTATTAATTTTTTTACAACATTAATATCTGCACCAAGTATGTTGATCATGTAAACACCTTTTTCAAGTCCAGAAATGTTGATGTCTGTTTTAGCTTGCTGCATGGGCTGTTGTAATATAAGTTGTCCCTGCATGTTATAAATTGAAATGATGGTTTCTGTGGTTGATGATAACGATTCGACGGTTAATAAATCGCTGGCAGGATTTGGATATATGACGAATTGCTGCACTGCGCTATTTTCATCAATACCCACATAGCCATTATATTCATAAAATGTATTTAAGCCATCTCCGTTGTCATTATATCCCAGTCCGGTATACCCTTTTGATCCAATGGAGAAGCTCACACACTCGCCTTCCGCGGTCCCAAAGCCGGTAATTGAAACAGAACTCCAGGTATTTGTTGACTGGTTCCACTGATAGAAGGTCCTGTATGAATAACCCGATGAATTATCATGCCCTGTTCCTATAAATCCAGTGTTACCGATAGAAAATCCCGTGGTTTCATCTCTAATCACAGAGAGACTGGCTTTCTGCTTCCACGAATTGGAGTCCTGGTTCCATTCCCAGAAATCGTTGAGTGAATTGCTCAGGTACTCTCCTGTTCCAATATAACCTTTGTTCCCTATTGAGAATCCGGTTGCATATTCTCTTGCATAGCCTGGGAAATTTGCTTTGGCCGTCCAGGTATTGGTAGCCTGATCCCATTCCCAGAATTGGGCGCTGTTACTTTTATAGATATATCCTTTTGTTCCGATAGAAAATGCGACGCCATGTGAGTCATTTCCGCCCGGAAAATCAGCTTTTTGTGTCCAGGTATTGGTCGCTGGATCATATTCCCAGAAATCGCTTTTTTCACCTGAGTCAGCATCCCCTGTTGCGATGTATCCTTTTGTTCCGATTGAGAATCCAACAGCACCAGACCTTGCTCCTCCGGCGAAATTGGCCTTTTGTGTCCATGTGTTGGTTGCCTGGTCCCATTCCCAGAAATCATTCTGTTTGGCCAAAGCATCCGAAGTTCCGGTTCCCACATATCCCTTATTACCAATGGAGAAACCCACAGCCCAATAACGGCCGGCGCCAGGATAAGAAGCCTTTGCGGCCCACTGGGCATTCGCCAAACCAATCGCCCAGATAAACACACATAAAAGTAAAATCGCTTTCTTCATACGTTCTCTTTTTTTAAATTAGACGTTTATTTTATTTTGAGTTTATTGCCTGTATCATTCTGGTTGCAGCTTTTAGATGGCGAGGTTAACCTATAACTATTCCCATGAATCACTGTGGTTTAATTATTACTTCTCTGCATGTTCCGAACACGCAGTGGCGGTATCCTGCGAGTCACAGTCCCGCCCCAAACAAACGGAGCCGAGATCGAAGCGCATTTTTTGTATCCCGCATATGGGGTTTATTTAAAGATGATTCATATTTGGATACGACGCCAAAAGTAAGGAAAAATTATTCACAACAGATAAACAAGCCATTAATCATTGATAAGAAACAGTGCACCGGTTGCGATTAAGGCAGCATGAATGCAAAACATGACTCCTTCTTCAAACCTGGCGGCGAGGCTTGCTCCGCTACAGGTGCTTGGGTTTTCCCCGACCTGCGTTACAGGGCAGGCTGTACAACAGGGTTTCATGTTGGGCTGGCGCTAAACGAAGCCTTAACTATTATAGCACGTTTTATCTATTTTTATCTTTTTCTTTTTCAATTATTATGTCAGTAAGCAGTCCTGTCAAATTAAAATAATGTCTAACAACTGATATTGTCCAATTAAGGAGACCCATTACACCAAAGGCTAATAGTCCGACCCATAATAATTTTGTAATTAGTCCAAAAAGAAGTCCGGTTAGTAAGCCAATAATCCAAAATCGAATGGTGTTAATTCTATATCTAATTTTTCTTTTTGAGTCAAGTTTTTCAATACTTATTTGTCCTCGCCATATACCTACCCATATATTCCAGTTCAGTCCAGGTCTGATAGCAAAGAAGTCATTATTAAATTTAAGGACCGATTCGTCAATTATGTCAATATGGTCTACACCGTCTCTTTTCAAATATTCTTTTGCGCAATCAAGTATTTTTTGATTTGCAATTGTGTCAAAGTCCCCAGATAATGTCTTGCTATATTTTATTATTATTGGAAACACTGTTGTTTTTTTAAAAATGTGCTATAACGGTCGAGGCTTGCTATTCGGCGGGGCGAATCGAAGCCGTTTCCTGTCCTAATACACCGCCGCTTGATAAAAGAACTGCACTGTCCTAAAACCCCGCTGCCCCGCTGATAGCAAGCCTTTGTTATAGCCATGTGCAATTTTAGTCTAAATCAACATTAAATCTCTCTTTCACTTTTATCCGGTCAATTTCAGGTACAAACTTATTCTCCCAAATTAAGTCTAAAGTATCTTGGTCGTAACTTTTACATAATCCTGTCTCGAAGGAATGCCATCTATTATTACCATAACTGCCAACGACAATCCCTTCTTCTGCTTCAATCATTTGAAATTGTCCATCAAGTATGTCTGGTTTAATTGCAATATTCATAGCTGAACCATTACAAGGAACACTTGGATAATAAATAGCATCAGAAGGGTCTGTACTGGCAGAAAAAAACAGATTAGAGATTAATGCACTAAATAAATAGCCCTTTTTATTGTCAGGACTGACTTGTCTTGTAAATGCTTTAATAATAAATTTATGAATTGCAACAACTACTTCTTGTGTGTTTGGTTCTAATTGGTTTAAGGTCTTTTCATAATACTGGTAATGTGAAAGAAGTTCATTTGGATTTGACATTGCTAAAGTCGCATCCTGGCAAATAATGGTCATATTTAATATTCCAGTTGTATGAGCCCATTTTGATATTGTTATACGTTGTCCCATTTTTGGTTGGGTCTCAATTGCTAAAGCTAAATGTCCTCTACTACCACCATAAAAAATAGTTTGACCGTTAAGACTTGCCCTGTTATAGTCAAGATTTTTTGCAATTTCTCTTGGTGGATATCTTAAATCAGCAAGATTTTTTAAACGAATGTTTTTGCCACATACATTTTCATTAATGACTAATCTCTCAAATGGTAGTTTAAAAGAGCTGATAGGATATACACATGTCGGAAGAATACAGATAAGGGCAGGTAATGTATTTTTTATGAATGAAATTTCACTATCACTTAATTTTTCAGAATTGTCACAGAATTGATTCAAAATTCCTAAACGACCAAGAATATCTTGTTTCTGAAAATTTGTCAATGATAGATTATTTAAATACATCAATTTATTCTTAGGCTGTCAATTCATGGATTGGCTATAACTCGTAGATTGCTATACCTCCACAATTCTCTACTTGCTCAATATCTTACTGTTAGTAGTTTTCAAGCGGTAAATATATATCCGTCGTTGAACGATTAGTAAGCGAATATATGCGTTTAAGGCATTTCGTTTCACCACAAATATACCCCGCCCCACCCACCTCACCAAATAAATAATGTTAAATATATCTTTGCGGTGAACAATTAATGGAGAACAATCGCCTCCCGGACAAAGTGGACATACACCGCTTGTCTTGAATACTCAGGACTGTTTTACTTTGATTATGCTAAATTTTTGATCTAGAGAAACGTTAGACGGGCACAATCAATCGTCGTGGGTCGGTCTCTAAAATCGGCGAATCTAATATGACAGCATTTCGCTGAAAGTCCTGTATTATCTGGACTACCAGTATTTGCGGCGTTTGAAGAAAAAGAAATAATACTTTAATAATTCAGATCGGCAATTGGATAGTAATCGAAACATTCTTGCATTTGCTTACACTGAAAACCTTCGACAATACAGAACAAAGGTTCGGATGCGTTACAAGCAACTTACTTAGAGAAATACATCACAGCCCTTCTGCAAGGGGCATAGGAATAATCTTCGAGATAGAAGTTCTGACTTGAGGCAGTCACGTATGCCGGAATTCCGTATTTGGTGCGGATTTTCGACGCAAGGACTTTCATTTCAGCTAGTGTTCCTTTTCCTGCAAAGTACGCAAAACCCTTTGCATAGGGCAAGGTGGCAACAGGGACATTCTCTTTAATGATGCGCTTATAATAATCAAGACCATCAGCAGACGGTAAAAATCCGATTTGCACATGATAGCTTATCAATGGCGAATTCACAGATTTACTGATACCTTTTGCGTGTTGAATAATGCGTGAATCAGCAACACCATTTTCTGAAAGCTTTGCTGCTACTGCCTTTGCGCGATCGACACATAAGCGATTATTAAGACCTTCTGAGCCTCTGGCATCGGCATACGTTTCTATGTTCAGTTTCAGATATGGATATTGTTTCATCATGCCTGCAACTTGCAGCAATGCGTTGTTAAACGCGGGATCGATAGCAGCAGAAGCGGTTTTGAAGAATAACATTATCGTATCTGTTGGCAATATCTGCACAACCGGCGGTTTGGTCGAGTCCACAACTACCGCTGGTAGCGGAAGCTGGAATGTATAAATATCGTTTCCGCCCTTGGATGTGCCATAACGGTTCGAAACAAAATATCCTGAATAGCCATCTTCGCCGAAAATAAGTCCGAAATCATTTCCGATGGAATTTACAGGACTCTTCATATTTTGTGGACTGCTCCAACCTCCGGAAGTTGCCGTGGAACGGAAGATATCCAGATTCCCATAACCTGCATGTCCGTCTGAAGCGAAGTACAAAAATTTTCCGTCATGTGAGAATTGGGGAAACATCTCATTGCCGGGGGTGTTCACATTAGTGCCAAGATTAACCGGCGCCGACCAGGAATCGCCCACCACATCAGAATAGTATAAATCTGATCCACCCTGACCGCCCGGAATATCGCTGGCAAAATACAAACGCTTGCCATCCGGTGAAAAACAAGGATGTGTGACCACGTAGCCTTCAGGCATTCCCTGAGGTTTGAATTCCTTCCACGATCCATTGTATGAAGCGGTCATGATTACTGAATTGCCGAATTTCTCACCATCAGGTGTTCGCTTAACCGATTTCACAACCATCGCAAGTTTTCCGTTCAGTGCATTAAAGCACGGATAGCTCAGACTGTCGGTAAACGGCCTCAACACTGTAGTAGTCGTATACGTCTTTTTAAAAATGAACGACATCTGAGGATCAGTAAATATGGTTGTATTACCCGTTTGCCTGAGCAAATCCTTATTATTAGAAACATAATAAAAATCCTTCTGA
The DNA here is from genome assembly GCA_963678485.1 of Bacteroidales bacterium. GTDB lineage: Bacteria > Bacteroidota > Bacteroidia > Bacteroidales > CAIWKO01 > CALGYY01. Next base: position 3,671,975 of record OY782882.1, on the reverse strand, counting down.
AGTGGAACCGGCCATAATTCATCATTGGCAGTATTCACACTCTCTTCGTTTCCAATTATTATAGGTGACGCTTTGCGCTCCCATAACACCAGAGAATCGCAGGATTGCAATTTTACTTTCGCTTCGAAATTATCAGGAAACTTATCAAGATATTTCTGGTATTGTGCTTTTGCATCGTTGAACTTTCCGTTGATTCGCAATACCTCTCCATAAAAAAAATACTGTTTGGCGTCAACATTTTTATCCTGCACCACTACTCCATAAACCTCTTCTGCCTTCACATAATCATGCAACATGATGTAGCAATAAGCCAGATTTACCAGATCAGTTTGCACTGCTTCCCCTTTCTGACGGGCGCTTTCAAGAATTACTACCGCTTCGGAATATTTTCCGGCATCCATAAACTCAGCAGCTTTATTGATCTGCGCCTGCATCGCGAGCGGACATAGCAGCAGTATCAGCAAAACCTTACAAAAAGCTAATTTCATAATTGAAAAGATCAGTTAAAGAGAGGAAATCCGTTTGAACCATCAGTCTTATTAAAGGCATCTTTTTTAAAGATTCTGTAGGTAAGATTGATTTCATGCGATCCATATGAATGTTTCTTGATTTCACTTTGTGTGATATCATAAGAATATCCAATACAGAATTTTTTGAAATCAAGTGCAAACATTACAACTACGGCATCTTTCATACGATATGATCCTCCAAGCCAAAGCATATTTTTATATGAGAAACGTCCGTTGAAATCGAATTGCAATGGAGTTTTTTCCTGCATTTGAAGGAGTACAGATGGTTCAAATCCAAAGCTTTTTCCAAGTTTGAAAAAATATCCTCCATTAAAGTAATACGTCCGTTTAATGGGGTTATTGATGTCGTGTGATAAGTTGAATAAATCCTTTCTGATTTCAAGCAAATTCATTACAGAAGCACCGAGATAGAATTTATCTGTCTGCGAAAAGTAAATTCCAAAATTTGCATCCGGACAGAATTTGTTATTGAAGCCGTTGAGTATCGACATATCTTCAGGTTGATCGGTCGTGAGCAGCTCACCATTTATATAATGCTGGAAGAACACACCACCTAAGCCAAAGCTTAATTTACGGGTGTAATCCTTATTCAGACGAATATGATATGCAACTGATACACTCATACCAGTGCGCCTCGTTGGACCGGTAACATCATTAAAGAAACAACCACCAATTCCGATGTTGCTGCCAAGGTAGGCATGGGCCGAGAGGGACTGTGTTACAGGGGCCCCTTTAATATTCACCCATTGATTGCGGATGTTAAGGTTAATGGGAATATAATTCGTTGTTCCCGCAATCGCAGGATTCAATATATAATGATTCATCATATACTGACTGGTCAGCGAAAGCTGCTGTGCCTTTACTGCAGAAACTGCACACAATACAATGAGGAGGGCAATTATTCTTTTCATTTTTCTGATTTTTTCTTATCTGACAATTGTAATATTTCCTTGAACTACCGGGGTCTGAGCGCTGAGCTGCAAAAAATAATAATAGGTTTCCGCAGGCAAAGGATTTCCCTTATACATTCCATCCCATGGCACATAGTTACCATCGAGATCGTATACAATCTGTCCCCAGCGATTATAGATTTTTAATGAAAACTCAGGATATAAATCGGCATCTTTAATAACCCATATATCATTTAATCCATCTTCGTTTGGGGTAAAACAGGTGGGGATATTAATACATTCAATTTCAATTTTCGTAACGGTAGCTTCACCCTTTCCACTGCAGCCCATGAGGTCTGTAACTGTAATCTGATAAGGTCCGGACATCAAATTCTCGATGGTGGAAATCGTAGAACCATTGCTCCATGCATAGGAATAATCACCATTTCCGCCATGCGCATAGGCGGTGAGTTTCCCATCATGCTGATCAATACAACTTACAGGTTCCATTGTGAAATCAACTCTTACTGAATCAGTTTGTGTAATCTTAATGCTATCGATTACAAAGCATGAATGGTCGTCAGTAACAGTAATAGTATACACACCGGCAGCCAGGCCACTGATTGCGGTTGATGATGCACCATTCGACCAAGCATAGGTGTATGGCAAGGTGCCTCCGCTTATAATAGCATTCCCGGTTCCCGTTGCACCACCGGCACAATAGGCATTGGTATGTTCCATTTCTATATTCAGTACGGCAGGCTGAGTGATGGTAACACTTACACTTCCCATACAACCTAAGGTATCAGTGACCTCCAGATAATACTGATCAGCAGGCATTCCACTAATATCTTCGGTGAGAGCAGCGAGTACATACTCTGAATTTAACCATCTGTAGGTGTAGGAAGGAGTTCCTCCAGTGACGCTAACATTGATTGCTCCATCAGGAAGACCATTGCAACTTACATTGGTTACTATCTGTGAAAAGGCAATTGCGTCCGGTTGATGAATGGTATCACCGGTAACAAAAGTATTGTTATAAAAATCGGTTACTGTGATGCTGTAATAACCCGCGTTGATATCACCAATTTGAGTGCTTGTATTTCCATTCGACCAAAGATACGAATACGGTGGTGTTCCACCAGTAGCCGTCACTTTCATTGAACCATTGCTTCCTCCGAAACAACTCACATGAACCGATTCCAAGTCAGCACCCAGTGGTGTTAAAGGTTCGCTGATATATACCGAATCTTCGCGTGTACAATTATTGGCATCGGTGATTACCACATGATACCATCCAGCAGGAATACCGCTTAGATTCTGCGTTGTGAGCCCATTCGACCACAAAAAACCGTAAGGCAGCACACCTCCACTTACATTTAGGTTGATGGCGCCGTTGATGCCACCAAAAGTTGTAACATTGGTTGATGTTATACTGCTGATGATCTGTGTAGGTGAAGTAATCTTTGCTGAATCGAAACGTTGACAACCATTGGCATCGGTTACAGTAACATAGTAGGTGTCGCTTCCCAAATCGGCAAGGTCCTCAGTATCCCACGACAGCAGATAAGTACTATTGGCCCATGAATAAGTGTAAGGACTCGTTCCTCCGGTGGTTGTAAGATTCACCGTGCCATTCACATCACCAAAACACAAATTGCTAGTTGATGTGGAAGATAAAGCAAGCACCGGTGGATTGGTGAGTGTAACCGACATACCTGCTGTACAGCTATTGGCATCGGTAATTACAACACTGTAATTTCCGGCAACGATATTATTAAGGTCTTGAGATACTGCGAATCCGCCATTCCAATTATAGGTATATGGTGTGGTTCCTCCCCATACAGTTAAATCAATCCAGGAATCGGCACTACCAAAACAATTAGGGTTTTTCTCAGTATGAGACTGTCCCAAGGCTTGTGCTGGCTGGTAAATGATACCTGTGTCCGATGCTTTACAACTTTTGGCATCAGTGACTGTAACAACATATACACCCGAAGCCACATTGGTCAAATCCTGACTCGTACTTCCGTTTGACCACGAATAGGTAAAACCAGCGGTTCCTCCGCCAACAGTCAAATCTACGATACCCGTCGATTGGCCGAAACATTTGACATCCGTGGTTGTAACACTGGCTGTCAATTTTGGAGGTTGCGTAATATTTATAATATCAAAGGCAGAACATCCATTAGAAAGATTGATTACCTGCACGTCATAATAGCCGGCAGCCAGATTCGTAATGGAGTGAACCAGCGTTGTTGTTGAATTAATAATTAATCCGGTCGACCATATAACCCTGTAGGTTCCGGGCTGGTTGATGGTCACAGTGGCTGAACCTGTCGACAAACCATAGCAACCGATATTAACGCCCGTAAGTGTAGCAATCTGGCACGGGACCTTAGTACCCATCATTGCTGTATCACCTGAACTTCCTTGCGCCAAAGCCACAGACGACAATGCTAAAAACAGAAATACAATATATATTCTTTTCATATCCTTGAATTATCTAACAATAGTTACTGTTCCAGTGAATACTGCAGTCCCATTATTAAGGTTAATAATGTAATAATAGGTTTCAGCCGGGACTGGATCACCCTTAAAGGTACCGTCCCAGGCCGGGGTGTACGGAGATGCTTCATACATCAGGTTACCCCAGCGATTGAAGATCTTTACGCTGTTCTCAGGATACAAATCAATGTTGCGAATGATCCATTCATCATTGACTCCATCATCGTTAGGCGTAAATGTATTAGGTATGGAGATGCACTCCAGTTCGCTTTCTGGAACGAAGAATTCCATCACGCGGGAGCATCCGTTGGCATCAGTAACAGTTAATGAATAATTACCCGAGGCAAGGTCTTTAATGGAACTCAACGTACTTCCTGTTGACCAGAGATATCCAATATTGCCTGCGCCACCAGTAGCTGTTATCGAGATAGTGCCGTCGGCGTTATCGATGCAACTAATCGGGCTGACTTTACCAATGACTTGTATTTCCGGCATGGTACCAACCTGGAAACTTTGCGATACGGCACATCCATTGGCATCGCTTACCGTTACAGAGTAGCTTCCTGCGGTAAGACCAGCAATATCCTCAGCGCTACTTCCATTCGACCAATGATAAGTATATGGCAATGTTCCGCCAATTACACTGAGGTCGAGAGAGCCGTCGTTTCCTGCAAAGCAGTGGACGATGGTAGATGAAGCGTCGAGTTGCATCGCAACAGGCGCAGTAATCGTAATATTGCGAACGACCTGACAACCGTTAGCATCAGTAACAATGAATTGATAGGTTCCTGCAGGTAGGTTACTTAATAAATGACCAGTGCTGCTTATCAGATAATCCGTATCATCCCAGCGAATATAATATGGAGTTGTTCCTCCCGAGGCATGAATTAAAATACTTCCATCACTGAGTCCGTTGCAACTGGCATTACTAACTGTCGTCAGAACAGACAAGGAATCTAAAGGCTGTTTGATTACTGTTCCACTATATGCATTACAGCCATTGTTGTCGGTCACTGTAACAGTATAGGCTCCAGCAGCAACGCTGTTAAGATCTTCACCTGTGAAACCGTTCGACCATAAATAAGTGTATGGTGGTGTTCCGCCAACTGGGGCAAGATTAGCCTGACCAGTGCTATTGCCAAAGCATAGCACGTTGAGAGGAATAACGCTTGCGGCCACTGCGGTGGCGGGTTGATAAATACTAACACTGCTTAGCACATTACAACCGTTTGCATCGGTAATTGTGACAGCATAATTTCCTGCAGGTAACGAGCTAAGCGAAGTGTCAGAGTCGCCGTTCGACCAGGTATAGGTGAAAGGAAGTGTGCCACCGGAAACAAGTAGACTGATACTTCCGTTGGATTCTCCAAAGCACAAATTATCAACCGTTGAGAAACCATGCTGAATTTGAGGTGGCTGAAGTATAGAAACTGTAGTATCAACCACACATCCCAAAGCATCCGTAACAACAGCAGTATACGTTCCCGTAAATATTGAATCCATATTGCTGCTGCTTTGATTGAGGATTTGTCCGGCAGGATTATACCACTGTGTGCTATAAGGTGCTGTTCCTCCATTGGGTGCAATATGCACGTAACCACTGGCATCGCCGTAACACATCACATTCCCCGTTGCTACTGCCAGATCAACCGCCTGAGCAGGTTGTGAAACAGTAATGCTTTGAGTATTCTGACAGCCATTAAAATCAGTAACCGTCACTACATATGATCCTGCAGCAAGGGCGGTGACCGCTGGTGCTGATGCGCCATTCGACCAGTTATAAGTGTATGGCAAAATTCCACCAACTGCAGATACAGAAGCGGTCGCGGTGGAATCGCCGTGACAGTTCACATTAGAGAAGACGGTAGTAGCAAGCAATTGAGGCGGCTGAGCTACTGAATAACTTTGAACTGAAGTACAACCATTCAAGTCAGAAACAGTAACGGTATAATTTCCGGCAGCAACTCCGTTAATATCTTGCGAGATTTGACCGCTGTTCCAGGAGTATGAATAACCGGCAGTTCCGCCAGATGGCGAAAGGTTGATGCTTCCGGTAAGGTTACTATAGCAGTCGACCGGGTGAACAATTGCGTCCACTGCAAGGGCTGTAGCGGGTTGTCCAACGATCACATCAGTAAATGTAGCGCAATTGTTAACATCTGTAACAATAACATAATGCGTTCCTGCACCAAGATTGGTCACCTGATCGGTAGAACTGCTGCTGGTATGCACGACTCCATTCGACCATTCGTAACGGTATGGAGGTTTGCCATTCAGCAGCGTGGCTGTAGCAGTTCCTGTGCTTTGTCCATAACAGGCCACGGCAGTAGAAACAGCATTAACAGAATATGGTTTTGGACGTAATCGGAATGGTGGTTTAGTCACAGTGTTGAATCCAGTTAATGGCCAGGTCCTGTTCACCCAATCATAGGATATATTGAAAATATTATACTCCTTATCAACCAATGGCCCCCAACCCCAGCTAAATCCTGGGAATACAACAGCTGGAGTACAAACATCACAGCAGTAGCACCAATCGCAAATATAGCAGTACCAAGGTCCACAAGGCTCGTAGATAGGAATGCAGATTTCAGGAATAATTTCTGTGTTGGGCATTGTAATGCCGAAGCCCAGAATTTGAAGATAAAAATTAAAGGCCAGACTATCGTAAGTGTGATTTGTGAAAGTGTTGGTGATACTGTATTTTGCCGAGATATCCATAAACTCGTAGTTGCAGGGATAATTAAACTTGACATTATTCCCCACAAGACAGGTGACCACCGAATCGCTGCCAGAGGCGACCAAAGAATTTCCCGGTGTTACGACCTTATAATCCACCACGGTGGGAAACTTGAGCTGAGTGTACATCGTTGGTCTGAAAGTGAGAACCTGCCTGTGATACAAGCGTAATGCGAAGCCGGCTTTTAGCAAAGTATACCAAACATTAAGCGGCCCCAGATTCCATGAATTTGAAAGATTGCCGAAAAATGCGCTTACATAGGGAATATTCAGCGCTCCAATAAATTTTGGTATATCGAAAGTTATTGATGCATATTCAAAAGGCGCAGAGGCTGCAACCACATTGTTTCCCGACATAAATATTGTTGAATCGCCATTCTGCGGCAGCTGTATAGTAAGATCAATAATACCCTTGTCATCAGAATAAGTGATGGTCATATTATTGAAATAATCGTTTGAAGGAATTTCATACAAGCCTTCAAGCAATTCTATATCGGTGGGTGTGATTGAGACCAGGTCGAAGGTATCGGTTGGTAACTCAACATTAAGCAAAGAGTAATTAGTACAGCTAAAGACACAAGCCTGTCCATTAAGATGCACTCCCAAGCCCATTTTCAACCATAGCTTAAATAAAAAATCATATTTTCCATAACCAATAGAGCAACCGGACGGATCAGGGGTGTAAGAAGTTTTGATGGCTACTTCTTCTCCTCGATTAAACGTTTTTGCCGCAGGCATTCGAAGAGCGACATCGGCCTCATAATCAACAGTAACCATTTCGTTACCGATTTTTATGGTCAAGCCAGCTCCAAAGGAACCCCAGGTTGAAGCGGCAAGTGTAGCACCGAAGTGAAATCCGGCAAGTTCGCTGATACCACCATAGTTCCCAGATGTGTTCCAACCCCAATCGAAAAAGGGATAATCGATGTTAATTCCACCCCAAGTAGGCCCCCATAAACTTTGGCTGTCAGTCTCGAAAGTAACGTTCTGCATTACAATCGTATCCTGCGCTTTCACAGTAAAACTGCATAGATTCACTGTAAGCAGTAAAAGAAGTAAAAGTTTTTTCATGCGCGAAAACGTTTAATATTCCAGGGTTTGAAAACTAGCAAGAATTACATTTCTTATCAGCTTCGATACCACCTCGGGCACATTGGCAATAAGATAATAGGTGGTTTGATAATCCCCGGTAAAATACATGATACGAATAACAGGTGCAGTAGGCGTCTTGAACCTCAGCACATAAGCAGTAGCAGGAGAACCATCATTTTGCTTTAAGGTTAAGACCTCAAGCAACTCAGCTCCCTGTTTGGAAAAAGTAGTGTCTGAAATTTTACTGGTAAGAGCAGTAAAGGCTTTACCAGGATATTCATACGCAATTATACTGCTTGATGTTCCTTTGTGGAGAAAACCGACAATCTTTCCATTAGCAAAAGGTTCAAAATAACGTGGCAGTCGCAGCTTTGCATTCGTATTAGGTAGTGGAGTGAGTGTATCATTGAGGTCTTTAGCTAAATCAACGGGGATCCCTGTACTGTCATATACGTATGTTTGAGCCTTGACATCAGGTTGTGATGGGGTCTGTCCCTGTATTTGAGCAGATGCAATATTTTGACAAAAAAATAACAAAGCAACTAAGAGAAATGTATATTTTATTTTCATGAAATTAAATTTATTGACCCACTTGCATTTATAATATAAAAATTTAAATATTCAGCAAAATAAAAACATAATTTTGTCAAATCAAAAAAAAACTTTGTAATTTTCGCAGCTCAAAATTAACATCTTCGTTGATATTTGTTTTTCAGGTACTTAACATTTTCTTATGAAAAAGCTTCTTTTACTTTTAGTCATTTCATCATTTTTTACGCTACAATCGGCTCTTGCCAATAGGTATTATTGGGTAGGTAATGGGGGTAATTGGACAGATGTATCTCATCATTGGGCGACCACCACTGGCGGTTCTACCATGCAGCTTTCCATACCCGGTGCAGCAGACAGTGTCTATTTTGATGCTAATTCATTCACCCTCAGCGACCAATCGGTTTATCTTGATACACTCATTGGTGAATGTGCCATGATGGATTGGAGCGGTTTAAGTATTGCAACAGAGTTTATTTCGGGCTATACAGCAAGGCTGACTATACATGGTAGCTGCATTTTATCTACTAATCTCACATTCAATTTTCAGGGAAGACTGATTATCGCCGCAGCAAGTCCGATCATCGCCCGTATCGACACCAAAGATTTTATTTTGAAATGCGATGCCCAGTTTGCTTCAGATTCTGCTGTGCTAATGAGCGGATTATATCTGCCATACAATCATTTATCGGTCGTTGATGGTTCGGTGAATACCAACGGGCATAACGTATCGTGCAAACATTTCAATACAGACACAACCTACAAAGCCTCTGTTACAGTTACCAATCCTCATTGGTATTGTAATGATACGCTTACTGTTTGTGGTTCTATGGCTGTTTCCGGACTCATGGGATTTCATCAGAACGGGCCATTGTACCTTGATTTTAATACCACTGATACCAACTATTTAAATATGTACACCACCCTGATTCCAGGAAAGGTGTTCGTAAATGGTGGTAGAAAAATGTATCTGCTCAGTCAGTTCTCCATGCTTGGTGATCTGGATTTCACCAGCAGCGTATACTTCTACACACGAGGATTTCCTGTAACAGCCGCATCAATTAGCAGTAATAATTCCATGGTTCGTACAATCAACCTTTCATCCTCGGTGGTTACAATCAAAAATGCCAATAATGCACTTTATCTTAATTCACGGGGCTTAAGGCTCATAAGCGATTCTGCGAAAATATTTTTCACTTATGCAGGTGCAGATACTGTTGAAGTGAGCTTCGGCAAAGATTCGGTGTACCGTTTTAAGGAAGTACACCTTCCCTCTTCTGATGCTATGCTGTATAACTCCTTCACCACAGCACTGCTGGCTTTCGATTCTGCCACTACGGTCGCATTTGCAAGAGGAATTACTGTAAGGGTTAGCAACATCACTTCATTGGGCGATTGTGGTGCTTACAATTATATTAAGGCTTTCTGTCTCGAATGCCCGAGCTGCGATTTTGATTATACATGCGACACCACACGGCCGGTATTCAGATCGACCGTTCCAATCACAACATCCTATTTGAAAATAAAGAACATTAAAGCCAGCGGTGCAGCATTCACGGCGAATAACTCTTTCGATGAAGGCAACAATGTTGGATGGACCATTAATGAACCAGTCGCTGCTTCTACTATGTATTGGATTAATGGAAGCGGAAACTGGAACGATTCCCATCATTGGTCTACAACATCAGGCGGCCCTGCCGGAAGCTGTATCCCGAACCGCGCCACCAATGTAGTGTTCAATGCCGCCTCCGCTGCAGGGGCATTTACCGTTACTTTAAAAGGTAATGCTTACTGCCAGAAAATGACATGGTCAGGAATAACAGGCATAGGTACTGTGACAGGAACAGGTGCTATTTATATTTCCGACAGCGTTCAATTGCAAAGCTTGACGAAACTCACGCCAAGTGCAGGATTGGTCCTCACTTCCTCAGTAAATGAAGTTCACACTTTCCGCAGCAATGCTGCCGATATTAATTGTAATATTCTTATTGATGGTCAACCACAATGGGTTCTTAGTGATAGTTTGTATGTTGATGGAAAAATCACCCTTGCAGCTGGAACATTCGATTTAAATGGTAATCCCCTTCGCTGCAATTCGCTGCTGGCGGGAGGTTCAAAGATGAGGACCCTCAATTACTCCAATAGCCGCATTTATCTTTATGGCAACGATAGCGTTTGGAATAGCAGTGGCAGCAATCTCACCCTTACTCACAATTCAGGATCGGTGCGGCTTACCAATGCATCAACTGATTTTGTAATGGTGAAGGCGAGCGGAAAAAGCTTCGACACTATCCGCATCATGTCGCCGAAAACCAAAATCGCCGGCGGTATAAATTGTCGTTTAATCGCCCTCAATGCCGGATCACTACTCGAATGCGAACCACTTTATACGATTAAATTTGATTCGATTATCGCAAGCGCAAGCTGCACCAACCCTATCATATTAAGCAATTATTCGGGCTCAGCTGATACTGCAATCTTTGAATTGAATACTACTAATGACTCGATTCTGATTGATAATGTGATTTTACGAAATGTATGTGCTAATAATAGCAGCAGTCGTAAATATTATGTGCAAAACGCTATCGGAATAAATAAGTATTCTGGATGGTCTTTCATAGGAAGTGGAACAATAAAGACTTATTACTGGACCGGTCTTATTTCCAACAAATGGAGTCAGCCAGGCAACTGGGAAGTTTCCGGATTACCTGCCACCTGCCTTCCTAGCCCAATTGACACAGTAATATTTAATAAAACACATCTGGCAGCGCCCGGTAGTCACGACACGGTGATTATTGAGCAAAACGCCTATTGCAATGCTATGATATGGTCCGATTCCATTGTCGGGAAACCCGCAATGATTCTGGGAAGTGATCTCACTGCCTCAGGTTCAGTAACACTCTGCGATTCACTTAGCCTCAGCTATACCTCCGCATATCAATCCACTGATGCGGATGCGCCTCAGATGATACTCGCACCTCAAATTGGTAACACATCACTTGATCCGGTTTGCAAGGAATTTGGCGTAAATCTCAGCATTCAGGGTCGCAGCTTAACCGATACAGTGAAGCTGCTAAACCCACTGACGTTAGACACACTAAACGCTCTCACTTTTGTGTCGGGTACCTTTTCCTCGAATGGAAAGAATATCTATGCGGGAATCATTTCATCGGCCGGAAACACTGTAAAGCGCGCCTATCTTGCTAATAGCAATATTACAGTTGCCTACAATTTCAATGTTCAAAGCAGCACATATTTTAAGCTGTATATGAATGCCAGCAAGCTTGTCATGGAAGATAATCCTTCGTTCCACGACGCCTTTGATGGCGGGGGACAACTCTATGCTCAGGTAGAATTCAAATGCAGAGCAACCGGACTGAATGGTGTTTATTATTCAGCAAGCATTAAAAGTTCAAACCACTTCGGTCTGCTGAAAATCAATCCCGGTCTGCATATGCAGTTTCAGGCTGGAAGCACTCAAACGCTGGATAGCATTATTATGCGCGCCAGCTGCCGCGATTCAATTTATCTGAGATCGTCAAATATTGGAGCTACAGCAACCTTAAATAAACCAGTGGGTGATAGCATTCGTGGCGTCTGCCTCAACGTTAGAGACATTGCTGCCACCAAAGGTGCGTCAGCAGTATTTAGCACCAACGTGCAGAACAATACCAAATGGTTCTTCAAAGCAGCTAATCCAACGAATGCCTCCTTTAGCCTTCCTCCTACCAGTTGCTATAATGATAGTACACATTTTACCAATACCTCAACGGCCTACAGCGGTAGCCAGAACGACCTCGAGTTTCATTGGAGCTTTGGAGATACTGACAGCTCCACACTCGTTTCGCCATCACATCTCTATAGTTTTTACACTTCATATGTTGTCAGCCTTCGCTCTATCGACACCCTCACCGGTTGCCTTGACGATTTTACTGACACCATCACCATTTACAAAGCAGATGTAAATCTAAGTTCAACTGAATCCGATCTCACGCTCTGCGCTGGTGATACGGTTAAGTTCATGGCCAACTCAGTCAATCCTTCACCCGATTACCTTTTTATGATGGCTGGTAATCCCATCATTCAATCGCCGGATTCTACACATTTTTCTACCTCAGCCTTAGCCAATGGTGACGAAGTCTATGTTATTCTCACATATATGGGCTGCGTTGATACGAGTGCCCGTTATACATACACTGTGAATCCTTTGCCATTGGTTCATTTATCATCCATCCCAACAGATACCACCATTTGTGATGGTGACTCTATCCATTTTATTGCAAGCGGTGCAAATAAATACCAGCTCTATCTGAATGGCAGTACTTCCGGTGGGTTCAACACTAACAATCAATGGAGTTTTACTGATGCTGTTAACGGCGATAGTTTTACCGTATACGGACAAAATACAGTGACCGGCTGTAGTGCCAATAGCAGTGATGTCCTGACTGTGAAAGTAAATCCGTTGCCCATCGTAAACCTAGTGTGCTCTGATCCTTCATTAACCATCTGCTCCGGCAATACATTGAATTTCACTGCAAGCGGCAGCAGTTTTTATCAGTTCTTCCTTAACGGTGATTCACTCGGTGCAAGTTCACCATTAAATACATTATCTCTTTCTACATTGCAAAACGACGATGTGCTTACCGTTGAAGGAACCAGTGCATATGGCTGTCAGGCCATGAGCAGCGATGCCCTTGAAATCACTGTGAACCCAACACCTGTGGTCACATTAAGTATTTCTGATCCCGACGGAATCATTTGTGCAGGAGAAAATGTTACCTATCAGGCATCAGGTGCAGATACATATCAATTCTATGTAAATGGAGATTCTACCGGTGCCTTCGATTTTGCAAATAGCTTTTCTACTTCTGGTCTGGTCGACGGAGATGCAGTTACCGTTTCAGGCATCCTTGGGACTTGCCCGGCTGCAGCGGATACCACAATGATTATTGATGTGCGACCAACCATCACCTGGGGTCATACCTCCCTTCAAATCTGCGCCAGCGATACCATTACCTTCGTATCACATGGTGATTCGCAATATCAGTATTTTGTTGATGGCAGTAGTGTCACAACCTTAGGTCCGGACTCAGTTTATCATGCAGTCGGACTAAGCAATGGTCAATTAGTTACGGTAGGCGGAAGTGCCGGCGCTTGCACTCCATCAGGTTTGAATGTGACAATTTATCCATTACCCACACCAACGATCAGTTGTTCTGATGCTGATACCGCCATTTGTCAGGGCGACATTCTAACATTCACTGCAAGCGGTGCTGAGCAGTTTGCATATTATCTCAATGGCGTTCAACTTGCGCCTTTCAGCGGAATAAATGTATATGCAACCGATACTGCGCATAACGGCGATATCATCACAATGCAAGGACTCTCCACCTATGGATGTTTAAATACTTCAGCAAACATTTATACTGTCGAAGTTCACCCCTACCCCGTTGTTAGCCTTAATCAGTCTGATGCTGATCAAATTATATGTGCTGGGGATACGGTAATATTCACCGCAGGAGGGGCAAGCAATTATCAGTTCTTCGTCAACGGCGCTTCGCAAGGTGCATCAGCTCCGGTAAACACATTTACAACCAGTATGCTTCCAAACAATGCTTTGGTGACAGTTAATGGAACAAGCGGAATCTGTACATCCACATCTTCGACCTTTTATAACTATGTTGTGAATCCACTTCCTATCATAGGCTTCTCACCCATTACGCCCTTGAACTATTGCAATGGCGATACCTTGCAACTGCTAGCGACCGGTGCAACTTCTTACGAGTACTTTGTTGACGGAATTTCGACGGGAGCTCCAACAGGAAATAATATTTTCACTTCAACGTCGCTCAACAGCGGAGAAACCATCAGCGTTACGGGCTGGCTGACAGGCTGCCAGAGTAATGCAGATACGACTTACACTGTTACTGTAAATGCATATCCTACCTTAGTGTTTACAGCTAATGCTTCAGATTTGGATGTATGTTTTGGCGACACCCTTATGTTTGATGGCAATGGTGCACAAAATTATATCTACTATCTTGATGGTATTCCTGTTTCCTCTGATTCGGTCTTTATCACTTCCGATCTGGAGCAAGGACAGGAAATCATACTTACTGGAGGCAATGGAGTTTGCTGGAAGCAAGCGGATACTATATTCCATTTCAATGTTCATTATGTTGATGTGCAATTAAGCTCTTCTCAACCTAGTGGCATCATTTGTTCCGGCGATCCTATTACATTCACTGCGACTGGTGCCGACACCTATCAATTCTTTGTTGATGGCGTTTCTGCAGGAGCCGCAAGTGCCACAGCGACCTTCACACCTGCAACGATAAACAACGGACAGCTGGTAAGCGTGGTTGGAAGTTCTATCGCTAATGGTTGTTCACAGCAGGCCCTGAGTAATATTCTTACTCACGTTTATCCTGTACCACAGATTACAAGTACACCTTCTACTACATTCTGCGAAGGCGATTCAGCAACACTCGAGAGTAATGTGAATGATGGGTTAAGCTGGTATTTGAATGGCAGTATCCTTAGCGGAATGGAGGATTCATTACTTGTGGTTCACGAATCCGGCGACTATCAAGTCGCTTCAACCCTTGGCGGAACGGGCGTTTGCTTATCAACCGGAGCGAATAATTTCGGACAGCTTGGCAATGCATCATTAGCTAATGCTCTCGCTTTCCGCGAAGCGAGCGGACTAGAAGGACTCACCGCAATTGCCTGCGGATATGAATTCACCCTGGCCTTGGTTGATGACGGAAGCGTAATGGCCTGGGGTCGCAACGAATTTGGTGCATTGGGCACTGGAAACTTCACCGATTCTGACATTCCTGTTGCAGTTGGAAGCATCAATAATGCAATCGGCATAGCTGCAGGAAAACGTCATGGAATGGCCTTATTACAAGACAGTACCGTTCTCGCCTGGGGCGATAATACCTTAGGTCAGCTTGGACTTGGTAATTTCTTCACCAGTAATTTCCCGTTTAGTGTTACAGGATTGTCGGGCATTGTAGATATTGCAGCCGGTGACAATTTCTGTCTTGCACTTGACCACACTGGACATGTGTGGGCATGGGGACAGAACCAATACGGCCAATTAGGTGATGGCACTGTGATTACATCTAATATCCCTGTGATGGTTGCCGGACTTGACAGCGTTGTTGAACTTGCTGCCGGCGGAAATCACAGCATGGCGATAAAACGCGATGGTACACTGTGGGTGTGGGGTGCAAACAATGCCGGACAGTTAGCTACTGGCAATTATGTTGGAAGCAATCATCCTGTAAAGGTTCAGCTACCCTTTAGTATCGTCAGTATCGACGGCGGATTCGCGCATTCGATTGCTGCTGATAGTGCAGGCCATGTTTACACCTGGGGCGACAATTCAATGGGACAAATTGGAAATGCAAGCAGCACAACGGCACTCTATCCTGTTCGTATAAATGCAGCAGGAAAGGGTATAGTTGTGAAAGCCGGCACCTATGCATCCTATGTTATTCGCGATGATGAGAATGTTTATTCCTGGGGCTTAAATGCAAACGGACAACTTGGTCAGGGAACCATAGCCATTGTAAACACGCCAAAACCAATAAACGCATTATTTGGCGTAAGCGCGCTGGATGCCGGAAATAGTCATGTTGCGGCTATTACATCATTGGCACATTCATGTATTTCATCAGCGGTCACTATTCATGTTGATACAGTACCTGATGTTCCTGTTTATGTTTCCGGACTTACTTTATACACTACAGTTCAGGGAACTTCATATCAATGGTACTACAACGGAAGTCTGATTCCCAATGCTACTGACAGCACCTTGCACATTACTGCACAAGGCGTGTATTCAGTACTTGTGACCTTTGCGAATAGTTGTTCCTCAATGTCGGATGGATATAATTACCAACTTGGTTTAGATCAGTCGGAAGCAGGCGTTTATACAATCTTCCCGAATCCAAGTCATGGTGCATTCACCATTCAACTTCCATTGAACAGCCAGAGCGTTCAACAGATTGTCATCAGAGATTTGTTGGGACAAATCATTATGACCACAACACTTATTTATTCTGCAAATCAGATTCATCTAGAGCTTCCTGATGTTACACCGGGAATGTATGTAATCGAACTGATGTTGGGTAATGCTACGGTTGTAAGGGAAACGATTGTTGTTAACTAGAAGTAACTATCTATAATGTCCTTCTAAGGCGCTGTGCAGTTAACCAGTTAATTAGTTGAAGTTAAGTTGTTAACTAGTTATCTATGGAAAGGAGAATTCCATCAACCAGCAAGTGCAGTGAAGAAGGAATGGTATTACCTCAAAATAGTGCTTAGAGTGCTGGCAAATCTTCGGCGAGGATGCGCTTACCGAATTCAGGAGAGATATAATTATCGAAGCTCATGCATACTTCAGACGCGAATCGTATGGCCTGTTGCATGACCCATGCCCAAGCCTCAGCTGACAAGGTATTGAGGGTTTCCGGTGTCACTTTAATTCGGTGCAATCCATATAGAATTCCGGCATTAAAACTATCACCGGCTCCAACGGTACTTACAGGTTTTATCTTCAGTGCAGGGTAATGCGTAGTCTCATCACCGGAGAACAGCCATGCACCATTGCGGTTGGCTGTATACACCAAATGAAGACAACCATTGCGCTCTGCATATTGATGAATCTTCGACACATCGCTGGTATCGAGTATATAATGAAAATCTTCGTCTGAGCCTTTTGTAATATGCGAAAACTGTATATTCTCATCAATAAAAGGTTTCACTGTTTCCAGCATATCGAGATGCGCTTTACGGAAATTGGGATCGTAAAGCAAGAGGGCTCCTGCTTTGCGCGATTTATCAAGGAAAGCAGCAATTTGTGTTCTGATGGCGGGTTTAATTGCGAACCAGGATCCAAAGAGGATGATATCTTCAGGTCCGGCAACCGGAAACTTCACCTCTGGTTCACAATCAGAAATTTTATAAAAACTATACTCTGCATTCTTTTGTTCATCTAGGAAAGCGAGAGCGATACGTGAACGAGCACCCGGGTACAGCGAAACATAGGATGTGTTCACTCCATTCTCCTGCAGAAAGCGGCAGCAAATCTTTCCAACATGATCATCAGCAAAATCACCCACAAAATATACAGGTAATCCCAGCCTTCCCAAGGTCACTGCAGAATTCAGCATTGCCCCGCCAGGTCTGCTTTCTACGGGGTTATTATTCTTAAAAATAATATCATAAACGGCTTCTCCGACACAGTATATGTTTCCCATGCTGACAAAAATAATGAAAAGCACCCATCAACTAACAAAAAAGGTCGATAAAATCAAAACCGCAAGTAAAAAACAATGCTATTCCACATTCACAGCAGAAAGCTTAAATGCTGCAATCTTTGAATAGGGATCAAGTTCATCGCGCGTCAAAAGGTTGACTTTGGCTTCAGTAAAATGAAAAGGCATAAAGAGTTCTCCTTCCAATACCCCGTCATCCGGACGAACCCTTGCATACAGCTCCCCACGGTCATTATAAATCTTGACTTTAGTGCCATAAGTAAAATGTCGCTTTGCTGCATCAGAAGGATTCATGAGCACATAGGCTTCGTTTTCGAACGCATTCAACACCTCGGCTTTGCGCGACATTGTAGAGGTATGATATTGATATAAGATTCTGCCCGTATTCAGTAAAAAGGGAAAGCGTTCTGATACCCGCTCTGACTGTGCGACATAATCAACCGGGAACAGAGTGGCTTTACCAGTTGGCGTATTAAAACCGTTAAGATATAATGTGGGCGTCCCCGGATGTGATGTATCCGGACAAGGCCATTGTAGTTCTTCAGCCTCTAGTCTTGCATAATTGATTCCTGCCATAATTGGTGCAGTACGTGCCATTTCATCAAAGATTTCAGACTCATTGGAATATTTCCCAATATCCACCTTCATATAATCAGCGATGTCAAGGATAATTTCCCAATCGTTACGGGCATTTCCGGGAGGATTCATGGCCACTCTGGTTCGTAAAACACGGCGGTCGCTGCTCACAGTGGTTCCGTTTTTTTCCGCAAAAGATGTGGCCGGCAGTACGACATCCGCAATTGCAGCGGTTTCCGTCATAAAAATATCCTGAACAACAATAAAATCAAGCTTATCGAAGGCTTGCTTTGTATGATTTAAATTGGGATCCGACATCATCGGATTCTCGCCCATGATGTACAAAGCCTTGATATCACCGCGATGTGCAGCATGCACTATTTCTACAGTGGTTAAGCCCGGCGTGGCGTCAAGTACCGAAGGATCAACCTTCCAGACAGAGGCAACTCGCTTACGGTTTTCCTCGTTGATTACCGGGATATATCCGGGATACATCACGGGAGAACAACCAACATCAGTGGCGCCCTGCACATTATTCTGTCCTCGTGGCGGATCAATACCCGCTCCTTCTTTCCCGATATGGCCAGTTATGAGCATCATATTAATCAGCGAAAAAACATTATGTGTACCTGTCACTTGCTGACTCATTCCCATTCCCGTGGCAATGATGGCTCGCGTTGCATTACCATAGATTAAGGCTGCTCTTATAATTTTTTCGGCAGGAACACCCGTGATAGCTTCAGTCGCTTCCGGATTATAATAAGAACATAACTTCTTGAGTGCTTCAAAAGCTTCCATACCGCCTTCAACGCGGCTTTCGATAAATGAAGTATCAATTAGCCCTTCCCTTATAATCACATGTATGATTCCATTCAATAATGCAACATCAGTCCCCAATCGAGGTTGAAGCCATAAAGTGGCATAGCGTACAAGCGGCGTCCAGCGCGGATCAACAACAATTATTTGCTGTCCGTTTTTAACTCCCTTCTTCACATAGGTTGCAGTGACAGGATGTGTTTCGATAATATTATTTCCCGTAACAAAAAGGCAATCGGCCGATTCAAAATCCTGAATGGAATTGCTTCCAGCACCATCACCAATCGACTTAATCATCGCCGTAACCGTTGATGCATGGCACAATCGCGTGCAATAATCCACATTATTATTACCAAATACCAGACGTATAAACTTTTGAAATATATAATTATCTTCATTCGTCGCTTTCGCTGAAGCATACCCGGCTAGTGACTTGCTGCCATATTGAGTTTTTATTGATGCGAACTTCTCAGCGATCAATTGCAAGGCCTCTTCCCAGCTCGCTTTCTCGAAGCTCCCGTTTTTACGGATTAGCGGATCAGTAAGCCGTTCCTGACTTTGAATATATTCATAGCCAAAACGACCTTTGATACATAAACGGCCATCGTTCGGCATTACACCTTCATGGCCGGTGACGCGTAGTACTTTATTATCCTTTACCCAAAGATCCAATTGACAGCCCACACCGCAGTATGGACAGGTAGAACGCACCTTACGGTCGATATGAGCAATATTGATTTCTTTCCGATGTGGTTTCTCCACAATTGCAGATGTTGGACAAAGCTGTATACACTCGCCGCAACCATCGCATTCTGAACCTGACCATTCACCAAATCCGGCAATGATATATGATGTTATACCACGCGAGCCCATACTAAGAACCCGCTTTCCCTGTATTTCATCACAAGCTTTTACACAACGAAAACATTTAATGCATTTATTTCCATCGTAAGTCAGTACCGGGCTTGAATCATCCACAGTATAATTCAGACTGTCACAAATATTAGAGAACTTGCGCGATGCGGCATCATTCAATCCATAGCGCTTTGCCAATACTGTCAATTCATCAACACAGGATGGATCATGATCATCTTTATGCTCAGAAAGTAAATAATCAATGTTGATTTTCCGAATATTTTCAAGCTCTTCATCAAATGCTGTAATCCGCATTTGTGCCGTAGTAGTCAGGGTACAGGCCATAACTAATCCACGCATACCATCAACCTTAACACCACATAATCGACATGCAGCTGTGGGAGAAATTCTGGGATGATAACAGAGTCCTGGAATGTCAACTCCTGCTGCTCTGGCGGCCTTTAAGAGGTTTTCTCCCTGGGGAACTTTATAGGATTTTCCGTCAATATATATTTCAACTACTTCCATGGTGTGCAATTAATCAAGCAAATTGATAATATTTTTTACAGCGGATGCTAAAGGCAACACCGGAGATTGTCCTAAGGGACAGAGGCAGGATGAAGCAATAGCTGCAGCATCTCTCGCTAGTTCCTCAAGAATCCGCGCTCGCTCATCACGAGATTTATCGCTGCTGTTTTCCCAGGCTGCTGACAACTGTTTGGTGCCAACGCGACAAGGAACACATTTTCCACAGGATTCATGCATGAAAAAATGAAGTATAGAAGAGATGGTTGCCGACAGTGATGAGTTATTACCATATACCATGATTGCACCTGAGCCGAGCGTTAATCCTGACTGTTTTAATGCATCATAGCACAAAGGCAACTCAAGCTGCGAGCCGGATGCAAAAGTTCCAGCAGCGCCTCCCAGTAGCACATATTGAATCTGATCGCCATCCTTTGCGCCACCAGCAAGATCATGAATAATGTCGATGATTTTGCATCCCATCTCGACTTCATAAACACCAGGATTACGAATATCTCCGCTGACACATACGAGCTTTGTTCCGGGAGATTTTTCGGTGCCTCTGCTTCTATACACCTCCGTCCCAACATCTAATAAAACCGATAGATTAGCAAGCGTTTCAACATTGTTAACCAACGTCGGTTGTCCCCACAGGCCCTTCTCAGCTGGGAATGGCGGCTTGATTCGCGGATAGCCCCGTTTCCCCTCCAACGACTCGAGTAAGGTAAGTTCTTCGCCACAGAGATAAGAACCAGCACCAATCATTACTTCCAAATCGAAGGAAAATTCAGTACCTTGAATGTCAACACCTATATAGTTTGCAGCCCGTGCAGCAGCAAGAGCTGCTTTGACTTTTTCAATCGCAGTAAAATACTCACCTCTAATATATATATAGCCGTATTGCGCACCAACAGCAAAGGCTGCAATAAGCAAACCTTCGATGAGTAAATGTGGATCCTGCTCCATGAGCACCCTGTCCTTAAAAGTCCCTGGCTCGCCCTCATCAGCATTACACACAACAAAACGCATGCATGCTGCCACTGAGGAAGACGTGGCCTGAGCCTTAATTCCTGTAGGGAATCCCGCTCCTCCTCTGCCCCTTAAGCCTGATTGCTCAATCATTTCTAGAATCGCTTCAGGTGCCATATGCAGCGCTTTTTCGAATGACTGATATACCGGTGCCACTTTGTAATCCGCACTGTTATTGGCATCGAACTGGCCAGCCCTTTTTAATAATATACGATTCTCGCTAAGCATCATGATCCTTTTTCAATTGATTATTCAATAGTTTAATCAAAGCTTTAATATCATCACCATGCATATAAGTTCGATCAAACTGAACCGAAGGTGCATGATCGCATTGCCCCAGACATTCGCAAGCTGCAACAGAAATTATTTCTTCCTGACCTTTAAATTGATGCGACAATTCCCGTAATAGCTTACATGAGCCTGCATTAGAACATACCACCGAACAACATACACGCAATTGATGCTTACCCTGAGGCACGGTTGATAACATGGAGTAATATTGCGCAACCCCAAGGACCGTGCTTTTGTTAAGATTAAGGTAAGCTGCCACCTGCTCAAGCTGCGTCTGCTCAAGAAAATTCTGAGGATGCACAGCTTGCAACTCATGTAGTATTTGCAACAGATATTCCTGATGCGGTGGAAATTTCCCAAGTATGATTGATGTTGAATCCATTGTCACCATTATGATTGTTCCCAGTTTAAAAAATCTTCGGGAGTATTAAAATTATTGAAGGCTGATTGGTAAACCATATCCAAATATTGTGTTCTCACTATATTCAGCATATCGAGTATCCTCACATTGGGTCGCTCGGTGAGCAGCTGATTAGCAACCTCAGTGCAAGCCTGACTGTAAATTGCATGCAACGGCTCAAAACCCTGCGGGTGCCGTGGAACAAGGGCATCCATACTTTTCATCACAAACGCATCACATTGCGATTGTATCAGAGAGGCATCCAGCATTGGATAATCGCAGGCAAAAACAAAAACCGGACGATCATTCGCATTACAAAGTGCAGCATGTATTCCTGCCAGCGGACCTTTCCCGGGATAGAAATCTGCAACAATGCTGCTCACACTGTATTCGGCAAACATGCTGGGATCATCATTACTTACTATTATGATATCGCTGAATAATGGCGACAATTTCGTAATCATGCGTGTAAGCAAGGTTTGTCCCTGAAAAGGCATCAAATACTTCTTTTGCCCATCCATACGAATATTTTTGCCGCCGGCCAAAATAGCTGCAGTGGAAATCATACTGCAATATAAGAAATTAATTTCATTTATCAGAATTATAATTGTATAACAGTATCGCATATGGATTATATATATAATAATTCGAATAGTTTTCAAAATCGTTTCATCGGCCATTTTGCCATACTCAGTGTAAAGATTATTCTGTTCATCGAAAATTGTTGTATGTTCTTACCACCATGAATTACTTTTATCTTGAAAAATAAAATCACGATCTAACATATTTTCGAATTATGAATATCAAAACAACCATTGCCATTTTCCTTCTGATGTTTGTCATGGTGACTGCTATCCTTGCAGCGAACGGCTCACCATACGAAACGCAAGCAAACAGAAATTTTGAAGTGCCCACTGGTGCTAAAGCAACAGTGAACACTGACTCTATTATATCTGCATTATTACCCCTGATCAATAGCGATAGTGTGGAAAGCTATATTCAGCATTTGCAGGGCTTTGGGACACGTTTTTGTCTCGCCCCAAATCACAAGGATGTTGCTCTATGGGTAAAATCCAAACTACAATCTTTTGGTTATTCAAATGTGGTCCTCGATTCATTTCAGTTATCCGTAGAATGGCCGGTAAGTAGCGGCATCACGGTGACTAGCTGGCAGTATAACGTAATTGCCGATCTGACTGGAACAGCCAGTCCCAACGTCCATTATATTGTGGGCGGACATTATGATTCTGCCATTCAATCGGGCGATCCACTCACCGGAGCTCCGGGTGCTGATGACAACGCCAGTGGAACCGCCGGTACCCTGGAGATTGCGCGCATCATGAAGGCTCAGAATTTTCAATCACCATCAACCATTCGCTTTGTATTGTTTGCTGCAGAAGAATTGGGATTGCACGGCAGTATAAACTATGTTACCAATGCTTTGCAAACTCAAGAAATCATCCCCATGATGGTGAATATGGATATGATCGGAAACGAACCCGACGCCAGTGGCTGGAATCTGCAATTGCAGGCCTATGTAGGATCGGAATGGGTTAGAGATGCAGCAATTGAGATTTCATCCACCTATACTTCCCTGAATTCTCTGGTAATCATGAATCAAGACTACGTTGGCTCCGATAGTGATCCATTTTTTCTTACCGGATTTCCAACGGTATTTTTGCAGGAAGATCATTTTAGCTCAGTGTATCATACCTTACTTGATCGTGATACCGTATTAAACTTTCCATATGCTGCGGAAGTGACCAAAGTCGCCTGCGGCATGCTGATTAATGCAGTCAATACGCCGAGCACAGTGAATTTTACCATTTTTAATCCCGGAGACGGTGAGAGTCTGGAACCCCGCTGGAAACCAAATCCAGAAGGCGATATCGTTGGCTATAATGTCTATATTGGAACATCATCCATGACCTATGATACTTCGTATTTCACTACTGATACCTTGTTTCATATTGCGGGGCTTGAGACGGACACACTCTATTACATTGCCGTGACTGCAGAAAATAATGGTGGAATTGAAGGCCCTTCGCATGAATTGACTGACGCTCCTGCCATGGTAAGTATGGACCAAGGAGTGTTGATTGTTGATGATTCTGAAGGCGGCTATTACAATCCGCCCGACAGTGTAATAGATCGCTACTATCGCGGACTGTGCAGCGGTTTTGAAATCTCTGAATATGACGCATTGGCGAATGGCGCACCCGATTTGAGTGATATGGGGAAGTATTCATCAATCATCTGGCATAACAATAAACCGAATGGTGTCAATAAACTTGGTCTATCCCTTCCGGAGATTGTTCAATACCTGCAATTGGGCGGCAATATATTGTTCACTGAGTTTCAACCCACCAAATTATTTACCGGAAACCCGGCATTTCCAGCTCATTTAAGACCGGGCATGTTCCTTTTTGATTATGCCGGAATTGATAGCTCCAACTATGTCACAAGTTCAGCTTTTATCAGAGCACAGCCTTTATCTTCTGATTTTCCCTTACTGGAAATTGATACATTAAAAACTCTTCCTGTCAGTCACCACCATGTGTCATATACCGATGCCTTATATCCTCATAACCCCGCAGAGGCCATTTATTCATTTGGGACCAATTATGACAGCACCATACAGCAAGGGATGATGAAAGGCCGTCCTGTGGGAATAGCACACGAAGGCAATGGCTATAATATTGTCATTCTCTCCTTCCCTTTGTTTTATATAGATAGTGCACAAGCACAGGTGTTCGCGCAATATGTCCTGGAGGATATTTTTTCAGAAGTCCCGATCGGCATTAGCGAAGAATCGAGTAAAAATGCAGGATTCAGAGCATTTCCAAATCCAGCCAGCAGCAGCATCAGTGTTGAACTGCAGTCTGGACAACCAACACCAAAGGCCATGGAAATCATCGACCTGAGTGGCAGAATCGTATTATCATTCAATTCATATAATAAAACCATCAATGTTTCGTCTGTAGAAAATGGGTTATATTTCCTTCGTCTGCGTTGGAATGATGCAATGGAACAAATCCCGGTAATGATCATGAGGTAAATTTCATATCGTTTGTTTTTGTCCTAGCTAGGGGGGGCTGCTTGCAGCGGCCCCTTTTTTTTTATGAAGTTGAGGATGATTGATTATGCTTGTGCTGATGGTGCGGAAATAGAGTAAAAATTATTCAAAGGCATTTTATTATCGCAAACATTCGAAATAAAAAGTGGAATTGCCCCATTTATTAAGTACATTATAAGATTGTTAACTTATTCTCGTTAATTCCACCATTTTTCTTGACAAAAATGGTGGAGCCAAAAGTCAAGTCAAAGCACATGCTATCCCCCCACTCTCGCCAACGGCCGCAAATCACGCAAGGTAGTGCCGAAAACGCCAATTGACGGACCTTTCATAAATGTAATTATAAACTTCATTTCGCTAATTGTATTTTCTTTTTGTCGTTTTCGACAGAGCCGACAGCGAAAAAGCCGCTGTCTGGCCCCTTGCGGATTTGCGTGCCGTTGACGATTCACAGTCCCACCCACGCCCGCCTGCTTTGACAGGCCTGCGCACACGCT
The DNA here is from genome assembly GCA_963678485.1 of Bacteroidales bacterium. Classification (GTDB taxonomy): domain Bacteria; phylum Bacteroidota; class Bacteroidia; order Bacteroidales; family CAIWKO01; genus CALGYY01. The sequence continues at coordinate 3,646,312 of OY782882.1, read as the reverse complement.
TTGACGACAAGCATTGCAACACTTTATCTCTATAATAGAACCCTTATCAGTGGTCTGTGTTTAAAACTTATAGATGAAATAGGCATTCATTCGTTTTGATTCGTGGTATTCGCAGTTGAAGAAGGGTTTTAATATCTATTTTTTATGCAAAGTATACTTGCTCTTTAACTTTCCGCTTGATTCTTTTTTGTCATGAAGTTGAGGATGATTGATTATGCTTGTGCTGATGGTGCGGAAATATTGTATTTTTACGGCCTTAAATTATGCATACGATCTTATCCTTCTGATATGGAAAAGTATTTTGAGAAGTTCCGCAAGCATATTATTGGTGTTGAGCAGGAGTTTGAGACCCCTAATATGTGGGTAAAGATGATTTATGCCGACTGGATTGCCAGCGGCCGTCTTTACAGACCTATTGAAGAGCAGATTACTGATTCCTTTGGTCCTTTTGTTGGCAACACCCATACAGAGACCAGTGTTACCGGTACGTTGATGACTAAGTCATATCATCATGCCCAGCACTTAATTAAAAAACATGTGAATGCCGGCAAAGATGATGTTATCATAACCGCTGGCTTTGGGATGACTGCAGTAGTCAACAAATTACAACGTATTCTGGGTCTGAGAACCTGTGGTGAAATCATGCATACTGATTGCCTGAAGAAGATGGAAAAGCCTGTGGTGTTTGTTTCTCATATGGAGCATCACAGCAATCACACAAGCTGGTTCGAAACTAATGCCGATGTGGTGGTTGTCCCTCCGGGGGATGATATGCTGGTTAGTCTGGAAAATCTGGAAAAAGAACTTATCAAATACAAAAAGCGTAAAACAAAAATTGGTTCATTCACTGCCTGCAGCAATGTTACCGGTGTATTCACACCTTATCATCAGTTAGCTGCGATGATGCATAAGTACGAAGGCGTTTGCTTTGTTGATTTTGCAGCATCTGCGCCTTATTGCGACATTGATATGCATCCAAAGAAAAAGGAAGAAAAACTGGATGCCATCTTTTTTTCTCCACATAAATTTCTCGGCGGTCCCGGATCTTCGGGTGTGTTGATTTTTGATCGCCACCTTTATAAAGACCATAATCCTCCCGATCAACCCGGTGGCGGCACCGTGGATTGGACCAATCGCTGGGGCGAATACAAATATGTTGATGATATTGAAGCACGCGAAGATGGCGGCACTCCAGGCTTTTTACAGGCTATCCGCACTGCACTTGCGATTCAGTTGAAAGAGCAGATGGGCACTGATCGCATCGCTAAACGCGAAAAACAATTATTAAAAATTGCATTCAGGGAATTATCAGCGATTCCACGCTTACATATTTTAGCCGATAATGTTCACGATCGATTAGGCGTGATTTCCTTCTATATTGAAGGCATCCATTATAATCTAATCGTAAAGATTCTTAACGATCGTTTTGGAATACAGGTGCGCGGCGGTTGTGCATGTGCAGGGACTTACGGGCATTATCTGCTCGATGTGAGTTACGAAAAATCACGGCGAATCACCGACCTTATCAATTCGGGCGACTTAAGCGAAAAACCGGGATGGGTGCGACTTTCGCTGCATCCTACCATGCGCAATGAGGAATTATTGTTCATTACCGATGCTATAAAACTAGTGGAAAAACTCCATAGCCGTTGGGCAAAGGAATACGTGTATAACCATCATACCAACGAATTCCAGCATAAGAAAAATAAAATTGACGACCTTGCCTTTATCAGCAAATGGTTTGATTTCTAAAATGCGCTATTTTATTTTGTCTGATTAAAACTTCAAATCCAGCATTAATAAGGCTTTCTGAAGACTTTGTTGCAGCTCAACAATGCTACCCTTAAAACCGAGTTCAGCGAGGGAACTTACAAAATCCCCGTGTTTTCTGCCTTTGCGATAATCAGGTTCCTTGGAAGGATGAGCAATATAGCGCTCGATAATATCCACCGACATGGCAACATTTAATACAGCATGGTACAGCACTCTTGAGCGATGACGATAGATGGATGAGCCAAGTATCTTTTTTTCATCACAGGAAATATCAGAAATTCCGCGCTGTACAAGGTCTACATCAAGATGTTGGTTAAGCTCATCAATAATTGCCTGATTAATACGCTTAAAATATTGCGATGGATTTTGAAATCCCGCAGTATCGAACGCAATGGATATCACCAGCGTTTCAGGGGAAAGCAAGACCGTTTCTCCTCCTGAGTTGCGTTTTATAACAGGACAATTATCCTCCATTACCTGACTGCAATTGAGCGATGTTTCTGCATGATTGCTCTGTCCAAGCACTACACACAGCTTATCCGGCTGCCACACCATGATTCCGGTATCGGCGGCAGAAATCAGGGTTTCATCAGGAAGATTATATGGTAAGACGATCATTTCCATTATTTGTGAATCGCCTGATCAATGGCATCAAATCCGGCTTCCATAAAGATTTCTGAAATCGTGGGATGTGCGTGAATCGTTTGCGCCACATCATACACAGTACCTTCAATACTCATAAAGGCAGAAGCTTCAGAAATCATATCTGTAGCATGGTTCGCGATAATCTGTACACCCATTACCTGTCCATACCTTTCTTCGGACAAGATTCGAATGAACCCTTCTGCATTGCCTTCTGCAAGCGCCTTTCCGTTGGCCGATAAAGGAAAATGGCTGACCTTAAACGGGATACTATCGTTAGTCAATTGTTGTTCGGTCTTTCCAATTTGCGCAATTTCAGGAGTGGTATAAATATTATAAGGATAATTCTCCATAATAAATGTATTCCTGATTCCCTGAATATGATTGATTAACCAGATGCCTTGTGCAGATCCTACATGGGCAAGATAACTCTTACCATTCACATCGCCAATTGCGTGGATTCCGGGAACACTGGTCTCAAATTCCATATCAGTTTTCAGATATGCATGATCGGTCAATTCAAAGTCAACTGCAGCTTTTGGTATGATGGCCTTTCGCCATGAAGCATTGAGTATGATATCGCATTCCACTTTATTGTTATTGACGATTAACGAACCGTCCTGATATCCAGTAATGACGCCATTTTCAATGACATCTACGCCGGTGCTTCGCAGCGATTTCCAAACATATTGTAATAAATATTCATCGATTCCGGGAAGGAAATCTCCTTCAGTGGTCACGAGACTAACATTACTGCCAGCCATGCTGAAGAACTGTGCTAACTCAACAGAGACGGCACCTTTACCATAGACTACGATATTTTTAGGTAAGGTCTTCCATCCCATCATGGTTTCAATAGGCATGATGAGTTCCTTTGGTACCGGGAGTTCCGGAGCTTCGGGATAGGAGCCGGTTGCGATAATAATCCGGTCAGCTTCGAGCAATTGTTTGTCGACTGTAACGCTTCCCGGGCCGTTGATGATTGCCTCCCCTGTAATGATTTCAACTCCGCTTTTCTTCAATAACCATTCTACACCCAGTGAAAGTTTTGTCACGATAGCCTTTGCGCGATCAGTGGCAACAGCCCAATCAAAACCTAGCTTCTTCACCTGAACTCCACTCACTCCAAACTCTGCAGCACGCTTCACATTCACCAACATGCGAGCACTTTCGATCAGACTTTTCGTCGGAATGCAACCCCAGTTGAGACACATCCCGCCAATATATTTTTTTTCAACCAATGCAGTCTTTAAGCCCAGTTGACCAGCCCTGATGGCAGCAACATAGCCTGCAGGTCCCGCACCTATTATGATAATGTCGTATTTCATTGATTTGATATTTTGGATAAGAATATTTTTATAATGAACCTCTTTAATAAACACATGCGACTAGATAATCATTGCCACGGGATCGGCCAGATACATAATAACATCATTTAGAAATCGCGTTACTTCTCCTCCATCCACAATCCGATGATCAACACTGAGTGAGAGCGGCATAACCAATCCTTTCTGAATACTATCGCCTTTTATCACGGGTTTCTCAAGGATACGCCCGATACCAAGTATTCCCGACTGCGGATAATTAATCACAGGAACAGCAAAGATGCCACCCAATGAACCATAATTGGTAATGGTGAATGTTCCATCTTTCATATCCTCCATTCCAAGTTTGCGCTCACGCGCCTTGACAGAGATTTCGTTAACTCTTACTGCAATTTCAGAAATACTGAGTTTATCTACATCTTTAATGACAGGAACGACAAGACCATCTTCAGTATCAACGGCAATTCCGATGTTGTAATAATGCTTATAGATGATGCGATTATTTTCCATATCCAATTGAGCATTAAGCACCGCATGTTTCTTTAAGGCCATAGCCGTGGCTTTCAGAATGAACGGCAAATAACTCAATTTAATTCCCTTGGCCAATAATGGCTCTTTGTAGCGGGATCTGACTTCTGCCAACCGGGAAATTTCCACCTCTTCATGCACAGTCATTGGAACAGTATGATCTTTTGAAGCAGTCATATTTTTCGCAATGGTCTTTCGCATCTGCGAAAGCGGCTCCATCGTAATGCGTTCGTCGATAGGTACAGTGACCATTTTTTGGCGATCCATAACATCCTGCGAAGATTGTAAATACTTCTTCACATCATCGGTGGTAACTCTGCCTCCCGGACCAGTCCCGCGAATCAAGTTGATGTCAACATTCGATTCCTTGGCCATTGCACGAGCCACAGGAGTTGCAAGTGCTTTTCTAATCACTTTTTCCTTCACAGTTGGTGAAGATTCCAGGCCTTCGGTGCCTGCAGGCAGATAGGCACTATTGCCAGCAATTTCGAGGGTTCCAACCACTCCTGCACCTTCTTCTTTAACAGCTTCTACGCTTGGTTCATCTGCGACACTGCCTTCGAGTTCAATTTCTACTAAAGGCTCACCTACTTTCACGACTTCACCGGCCTTTCCAAAGACTGCGGCAATGGTGCCGCTCTTAGGTGATGGAATATCTGTCACCACTTTATCGGTTTCCATTTTTAGCAATGGATCTCCCGAGCTGACTTTTTGCCCTTTCACCACATACCATTCGGCAATGGTGCCTTCATCGAGGCCTTCACCAATATCGGGAAAATTAAATATATATCTCATGACACCTAAGATTAGAAGTTGACGGTTTTTTGAATTTCGTAAAAGATTTTTTCGGGTGATTGCATATAAAAATGCTCACCTTTGGGTAATGGGATGATGGTATCGAAGCCACCGATTCTCTTAGGTGGTGCTTCCAGTGAAAGAAATGCCTCTTCGTTGGCGATGGCGATAATCTCGGCAGACGCACCATAGGTTACAGGTTCTTCAGCCACTACAACGATTCTTCCGGTTTTACGTATTGATTGTGCGATGGTCTCTTTGTCGATTGGATAGATAGTACGTAAATCAATAAGTTCTATGCTAATACCTGCATTTTTTGCAAGAACCATGGCCTTTTGAACTTCACGAACCATGGCTCCATAGGCGACTACTGTAACATCCGAACCTTCGCTCACAACTTTTGCTTTACCGATAGGGATAGAATATTTTTCCTCACTGACTTCCTGCTTAATCGCGCGGTAGATACGCTTAGGTTCCATGAAGAGCACCGTATCATTACTTTCAATGGCGGAGATTAGCAAACCCTTGGCATCGTATGGCGTTGACGGGATTACCACCTTAAGTCCGGGAATATGCCCATAGATAGCTTCCATACTTTCGCTATGGTGTTCGAGTGCATTGATACCTCCACCGTAGGGAAAGCGTATCACCATAGGAGTACTGTATTTTCCACGTGTGCGGCTGTGAATGCGTGCCGCATGACTGATGATCTGATTAAACGCAGGATATACAAATCCACAGAATTGTAATTCTACTACTGGACGTAATCCTGCAATGGCCATTCCTACTGCTGTTCCAACGATTGCCGACTCGGCCAGGGGAGAATCGAACACTCTGGCTTCGCCGAATGCTTGCTGCAAGCCTTCAGTAACGCGGAATACACCACCTTCAACACCGGCATCTTCACCAAAAACAACAATATTATTATCTTCCTTCAGCTTAATTCGCAGCGCGTCGTTAATAGCCTGCACCATATTCATGACTTTCATTTGGATGCCTCCTTCCACGTTAAAAATTTCTCGTATTCCATTTGCTGCCTTTTCAGGTCATCCGGCATATCCACGTAAGTGTATTTGAACACATCTTCAAGTTTGTATGGCCCGTATTGCTCGGCCTCTGAAAACTGCCGGTCGATTTCTGCCTTAAAATCGGCTTGCCATTTTACTTCCTCATCATCTGAAATGAGTTGCTTCGAGTTCAGCAGTGATTTCATCCGCGACAAAGGATCACTGAGTGCCCAAAACGCTTCTTCTTCCGAAGTGCGGTAACGTGTAGGATCATCAGAAGTAGTGTGCGCTCCTCGTCGGTAAGTTAATGCTTCGACCAGAACAGGTCCATTGCCTTCGCGTGCAAAATTTGAGGCCTCTTGCAGCGCTCTTACCATAGCCAATAAATCGTTGCCATCTACCTTGATTCCGGGCATTCCGTAAGCAACAGCTTTTACAGCCAGATTCACCGAAGCGGTTTGCTTTCGCAGTGGGACAGAGATTGCGAACTGATTATTCTGGATTATAAAGACAACAGGAACTTTCCAGACAGCAGCAAAATTAAGGGCTTCATGAAAATCACCCTCAGAGGTTCCACCATCTCCCACTACTGTATAAACAACTTCCTTTAATCCTTTGAATTTAGCAGCATAAGCAATGCCGGCAGCATGTAGCAGTTGTGAGGCAATGGGAACGGAGACTGGCAATAATTTAGGGGCATTGCGAAAAGTGTTGCCTTCCTCATATCCCATATAGTACATGAAAATTTCCTTCAATGTAGCACCCTTTGCCAACCAGGCACCCATTTCCCTGAATGCAGGCACCAGCCAATCTTCCTCTTGCATCACTACAGCCATAGCTTCTGCAATAGCCTCCTGACCGAAATTTGGCGGGTAAGTGTACATTCGACCTTGTCGCTGATACGACACTGCCATTGTGTCAGCGGTCCGCGCAAACAACATGTCCTTATATGCTTTTTTGAGCATATCATCTGTCATTTCGGGGACCCATTTTGGATTGATAATGCGCCCATCATTGTCCATGATTTGAAATAGAGCATTATCTAACGGGTTGTATTCCTTAAACATATATAAATTGATTTTGCGATTTGAGTGTTGTTACTATTTAGAATGTTTCTAATCTAATAACAAAAATCGTTCCTGAATATTGTTAGGGTTTCATGTAAAGATACGCATAAAACCAGAAAAATGGGTACTTTTGTATTGATTTCCTTTGTCATACGGGGCAATCACGACGAGCAGCCTCTCGTCAGCGACTCAACTTAAATTTACCGGCGACATGAACGAAGTGATTATTATCGGAGCAGGGGCTTCAGGTCTGATGGCCGCAATTACAGCAGCAAAGCGTGGAAAAAAGGTCATTGTACTGGAAAAGATGGGGATGCCAGCACGCAAGCTCCGGATTACGGGTAAAGGACGCTGCAATCTGACGAACATCGCACCACAGTCGGAGTTCCTGAAGCGCACCGGACCAGATTCCAAGTTCTTAAAATATTCGTTCTCTACCTTTTTCGCACCTCAGCTTGTAGAGATGTTACGCAATGCAGGAGTTGAAGTGGTGGATGAACAGGGCGGACGGGTTTTCCCAAAAAGTGAAAAAGCGCAGGATGTCGTGGATGCCTTGGTACATATGACACAGGAAGCTGGAGCGGAGATACGCTGCAATCAGACAGTAAAAGAAATCCTTACGGAGAGTGGTAAAGTCACTGGTGTGCTGTTGGAAAACGGCAGTCGCCTGCTATGCGAAAAAGTGATTTTATGTGCTGGAGGTTCATCCTACCCTGCCACTGGATCCAGCGGTGATGGCTATCGCATTGCAAAGAAATTGGGGCATACGGTAAGCAATATACGTCCGGCTTTAGTGCCCGTTGAAACTGATGGAGATATAGCACAGCGCATGCAAGGTCTGGCATTGAAGAATGTGCAAGTTAACGTTTGGATTGATGGAAAAAAACAGGGAGAAGCATTTGGAGAAATGCTGTTCACCCATTTTGGACTAAGCGGCCCCATTATTCTGACCTTGAGTCGCAGATTCAGTCAAGAAATCTCAGAGCATCATTCCATCGAATTCAGTATTGATTTAAAGCCTGCACTCGAGCATGATAAGCTGGATGCCCGCTTGCTTAGGGATATTGACGAGCATGGTAAGCGGAGCTTTCACTCCTATCTTCGTTTATTAATCCCTTCGGGCATGGTTCCAGTCTTTTGTGAACTTTGCAATATTTCGCCCGACAAACCAGCGAATCAATTAAGTGCGGTGGAACGTAAAAAACTACGAGTGCTTCTTAAGGATTTTCGTTTCAAAATATTGCGCGCTCGCGGCTTTGCTGAAGCAATCATTACCGCAGGCGGCGTGCTTACCAAAGAAATTAATCCAACGAGCATGCAATCGAAACTTATCGAAGGACTATATTTCAGTGGTGAAGTTATCGATCTGGATGCTGATACCGGCGGATATAATCTGCAAATCGCCTTTTCTACGGCTTATGTAGCCGGTGTGTCGGTGTAGTCTGGTGAAAAAGTTGTACGAAAAAATTACAAACTTTACTTTGCCTTCTTAAAACGCTGTTTATTTTCTGCAGTCATTTTTTCACAGGCGATTTGAAAGATTAGTCTGGGTGCGCTATCTTTATAGGGCAATAAAAATGCTTCAGTTTCTACAGCTTTTATTTTCCAACATTCCTTCAGGAACCAGCCCACACCCTGGCGTACCTCGCGCTCTTCGTCCATCATGAGTGGTTTGATAAAATCGAACATCGGTTTTAAAGGATCTCCGGCTTTAGCAGATTTAATAAGAGTAACGGGAACACAGCGACGTTGAAACTTAAATTCTGAACTCAGCCAGGGCTTGAAGTCCTTCATTGTTATTATTCCCTGTTTCACCAATGATGGTAGAATGAACATTCCCAGCATATCGGCATGTGCCCAATTGTGAATGCTCATTGCAAACCACGATGATATCGCTTCGAACAATTTAATATCATACTTTTTATGCATACGATTCAGCAACATCAATATCATTGAGGTCGTTTCGTATTTTCTGTTATTAAAAAAAATAGGGGCTGCTTTCAGCACCAATGCAATATCAACTTCTTTGTTTCCCAGATATTCTTTGGCTTTTTCATCCATCAACGGCTGAGTTATACCATAAGCATCGTAACTCTCTTTGAAATATCTTGCATATTTGGCCACAATTGCGGCATCTGAGTGCTTGGTGCAATATGCCACAAAATCATCATATAACTTTTGTGCTTCCATAATGATGAACTATTATTTATTATGTAAGGGCTTCTTTTTAATCATACCACCTTTGGCATCTTTCACACTGTGCATTACCACAAAGGCGTTCGCATCTATCTTTTCAACTTCAGCCTGAAGACGCGATATCTCTAGTCGCGTTACTAAGGTATAAACGATATCCACTGGTTTCAATGCTTCCCCGCTTTTTGCAAAGCCTTTCTTTCCTGTGTATAACGTACATCCCCGTCCGAGTTTACTAACAATGGCCACACGAATATCCTCACTTTTATCGGAAATGATGGTAACTCCAATATATTCCTCAATACCATCTACCACAAAATCCACTGTTTTGGAAGCAGCCAGATACGTAAGGATTGCGTACAGTGCTACCTCAACTGAGAACACCAATGCGCCCACTCCAAAGATGATCACATTAAAAACGAGAATCACATCACCAATGGTAAGTGCTGTTTTTTTACTCACAAATACAGCCAGTATTTCGGTGCCATCTAATACGGAACCGCCGCGAATGGCCAGACCAATGCCCAGTCCCAGAAAGAATCCGCCAAAAACGGCAATCAATAATTTATCACTTGTCACCGATTCGAAGGGAATAAAATACACAGTCAAGGCAAGAAGAATAATGGCTGTCATACTGCGCATTGCAAAGCGACGGCTAATCGTTGTCCAAGCCATCACCATAAAGGGAAGATTAATGACGATCAGTAGCAACGAGAAATACCAACCTGTGACCGCAGAAGTGATAAGCGAAATACCTGTCACTCCGCCATCGATAAAATTATTTGGAAGTAAAAAACCCTTTAATCCAAAGGCAGCAGAGAGTACACCTAATAACATGAACGCCGTACTTTTAAAAAAGTACTGTACCTCAACACGAGCATTGATATACTCAGCTTTGACGCGACCGGTGGTTCTTTCCTTCTGCTTTAGCTGACGTCGTACCGTTTCGCTGACAATGCGCCGAAAGATTGGATTCATGGTATTTTTTTTATAAAACTACAAAAAAAAAGAAATGTAATACGCTAGAGGAAATATTAATCCTGTTGAAATAGTATAATAACTGGAATCTTATGATTTATTCCTGTCGATGCAAAACCTCACAAGCGATAGATAGTCCAGTCCTCCGTATCTTCAAGGATTGGCAAGGGAAGCTGAACATCCTTACCAAACACTTTTTTCAACACCACGACTAACTGTGCACCTTTCTGCTTTTTATCAGCCAGATATGAAGGGATGAGTAACTCATCATTTTTTGCAAGCCATCCCTTGCGATGTGCCAAATACATGGGTGTTGGTGTATATCCGCTATTGATGATGATACGATCGTGCAGACAAGAGTATTTATCCATACTATACTCAAGGCGTGCAACTGCGGCCTCTTTGGGCTTAAGCCGAAAATCATTGAGATTCGCTGCAATATTCTCGGTGCAAATTATGAGTAGAATCAGTACAGCGACGGTCTTCCACGGAAGCTTGCTGATGCCATATGCAGCAACCAGTGCCATACAAGGCAGAAATGGTATCATATCAGTAGTGTCCGGTTAACTTTTTTGTAATCTTTGTAATGCGTTATAATATAACACAATATGAACGTTCTTTGATTTTTTGATTTGAATTTTCATCGATCTTCGTGAAAAATATTCAGGATGAACGTTGGGAAAACAGTCTTTGCACAGATAATGTCGCATATGAGATGGTATGAATTTGACAAGCTGGTTGCTAAGTATAACGGCGATTATAGAGTGAAGAACTTCACAACACGTCAGCAATTTCTTGTCATGTGCTTTGCGCAGTTAACTCGTCGTGAAAGTTTGCGAGACATTGAATCATGCATGAATGCAATTCCAGAAAAGCTTTACCACGCAGGATTTCGACAGTTAATAAAACGATCGACACTTGCTGATGCAAACGAAACTCGCGATTACCGGATATTTGAGGAGTATGCTCAAGTACTCATCAAAACTGCTCGAGAACTCTATCACGCAGACAATGATTTTAAAGTTGATTTAGATAATGTTGTCTATGCACTTGATAGCACAACGATTGATCTTTGCCTAAATCTGTTTCCCTGGGCCAAATTCCGTAAAAATAAAGGCGCGGTGAAGGCCCATGTTTTGCTCGATTTGCGAGGATCTATACCGACATTTATCGACGTCACTGATGGCCTTTGTCACGATGTCAATATTCTTGATGCAATAGTTCCTGAAGCCGGCGCTTTTTACGTAATGGATAAAGGCTATGTTGATTTCTTTAGGCTTTATCAACTCAACAAAGGTGCGGCTTATTATGTTACCAGAGCCAAACGAAACATGCAGTTTCAGAGACTTGCAGCATCGCCAGTTGACAAAACGATCGGCTTGGTTTGCGATCAGCAAATCCGATTAACTGGACAAAAACCTTCAAAATATTATCCTGATACTTTGCGGCGCGTTCGATATAACGATCTCGATTTAAACAAATCATTCGTCTTTATTACAAACAACTTCGAAATACCTGCATTGACTGTTACTCAACTATACAAAGAACGATGGAAAATTGAATCATTTTTTAGATGGATAAAGCAACATTTAAGAATCAAAGCTTTCTTTGGTACGTCAGAGAATGCAGTGAATACGCAGATTTGGATTGCAACTTGCGCATATCTGCTATTAGCAATTGCCAAGAAAAAACTGATGATCGATCAAACACTCTACACATTGTCACAAGTTGTTGAATTTTGTGTATTTGAGAAAATAACTATAAATGAACTATTTAGCGATAAAAGCAAGTACAATTTTGAACCAGAAAAAGATAATCAACTGAAACTGTTTAACCTATAACCGGACACTACTGGTATCATATAATAACTATGACGTATAAATGTGTTTCCACCCATGATAATCACCACGGAAAAAGCGAGGAAAGAAAGCACTACAACCCAGATCAATCTTCTGTTTCCGGATTTTATCATAAAAAACAGTCCGACTAAAAATGCAACAAAGCCGGTGACTCTCATCGAAATAAAGTAGAATTGACGGGCTAGTCCTGCTGGATTTTGCACAATTGACTTTAATCCAAAAGCCATATCATTTCCCATAAAAAAATGAGTAAAACCGAAATCGGCCGTCAATCGCGGACTCCAGATATAATACCACCAATAGACAGGGATAAGGCATACCATAAACAAAGCAACCATCAACAGCTTTCTCCATAAAGGAACATTCCGAATAAACAACAACAACACTATGGGCGCAATCACAGCACCAGCGGGAATTTTAGAAAGAAGTCCCGCAAGCAACAACAGCACAAATAATGCAAGCCAGGCAGCATCCTTCAGAACAAATCTATTGCGTTCGGAGAGAAACATTACAGCCATCCAAAGGGCTCCAAGGAGTAGCGAAACGGCAAATGTATCGGGCATACTTTTCCTGCTAAACAGAAACCATAGTGAACAGCTTAGCAATAACATTGCGTATAGCGCAATCTTCGCATCAAAGAACCGTCGCACAATCAGGAAAAAAAACCAGACGCCCAAAGTGGAAAAAATCAAATTTATCAGTCGGCCGTACCAATGCGTAAAACCAAAAGCTTCGTCGCATAGAAACATGAGGTAGTTTAATATGGGAAACTCCATACCGGTGATACCCGACTTTTCTCCTGCCATATCAACTCTGGGATAAAGGATATTTGCATCAACCTCCTGATAATTTCTGGCAACCATGCAAACGGTCGACTGGCGCCAGTTGTGAATACCTTCCACCGGGGGACACTGTAAGCCGAATAAGCGGATCAGTAAAAAGAACAACAACCAGATGCGCGCATCCGAAATCAAGCGGACGAAAGTCTCACGAATTTTGGTTGATGTGCTTTTCAAAATCAGGCGATAAAAATTTCAAGAATATTCGCTTGCGGGGCGGGTTTCAATTCAATATGACGCACACAGGCGGGAATTAAAACGGCTTCGCCTGCGGTAATATTTTCTTCACCTGTTTCATGTGATACCACCAATGAACCTTCGGTACATAACAGTATCACAAAGGAATCGAGATCATGATAATCGGGCAGGTAGGGCTTTTGCAATTCCAGCAAACGTGTAGTAAACTGGGGACATTCAATCAGTGGAACGGCTGCATCCTTTCTTTTAAGATAGGGCGATTTTGCGTCTTTAACGACCTCGAAATTAATTGCCTCTGTCGCAAGATCAGTATGTAATTCACGTGGCAGGCCATTCACATCAAAGCGATCCCAATCATAGATGCGATAGGTGATATCGCTGCTCTGCTGAATTTCTGCAAGTAATATATGTCCTCCAATGGCATGAACACGACCTGCGGGAATAAAGTAAACATCACCAGCCTCAACGGGGACAATGTTCAATGATTCGGTGAGCGTTTTATTTGCAAGGCTTTTAATAAATGTCGCTTTGTTTAAGGATTCCTTAAATCCGCTGATGAGCGTAGCATCGTGCGAAGCCTTAAGAATATACCACATTTCAGTTTTACCGTAAGCCTCACCATGATTAGTAGCGGCTAGCTCATCGTCAGGATGCACCTGTACCGAAAGCCAGTCGGTAGTATCGATGATCTTGACCAGTAAGGGAAACATCTCACCAAACTTATCATAGATCTTCTCTCCCAAGAGTTCATCCATAAAGATCTCGCAGAGTTCATTAAGTGTATTACCTTCGAGTTCTCCGTTTTGCACCACCGACTCATCGCCTGGAATGCCGCTCACCACCCACATTTCGCCGCAATTTGGCAATGGAGAAAAATCCTTTTGTAAGACCTTTCGTATCTGTTGTCCACCCCAAATTTTTTCTTTGAAAACCGGAGTGAATTTTAATGGATATAATGCTGACATAAGGATTGAATTATTTTAGCAATTTGATACAATGCCCCAGACTATCTTTCCATGCCGGGACTTCATATTGAAAGTGAGTTGCAAATTTATGGGTATCCATCACACTGTATTTCGGACGACGGGTAGGTGTAGGAAATTCCTCGGTACTTACAGGATACACAGTGCAAGGAATTTCAGCCAACTCAAAAATGGCTTTTGCAAAGTCGCACCAATTGGTAATTCCCGTATTAGAATAATGATAAAGCTCAACTCCGATATTTTCTTTTGCTTTGGGTGCAATACTTAGCAAAGCGTAGGCAAGGTCGCGCGCATAGGTGGGACTTCCGAACTGGTCGTTCACCACACGCACCTCGCCTCTTTCGCGTGCAAGACGAAGCATGGTTTTTACGAAATTATTTCCAAAAGATGAATAGAGCCAAGAGGTACGCACAATCATCGCATTGCCGCCCGCAGCAATCACTTCCTGTTCTCCGGCAAGTTTTGATTTACCATAAACGGAAGTTGGTTCGGTAGGATCTGTTTCAAGATATGGCCTCTGACCATTGCCATCAAATACATAATCAGTAGAGAGATGTATTAGATACGAATGATTTGCTTTACATTCCTCAGCGAGTATTCGAGCTGCATCCTTGTTGAGCTGATATGCCTTCTCTATCTCGCGCTCAGCCTTATCTACAGCGGTAAAGGCAGCACAGTTGATTACAACATCAGCCTTCTGCATATTCAGAAAAGCACGTACAGCCTGCTGATCACAAATATTCAGTTCTTCAATATCTGTAAAAACAAAAGAGTATTCCTTGAACTCACTTGACAGAGCGCGGCATTCGCTGCCCAATTGACCGTTTGCACCGCAGATGATTATTTTCACAAGAGGCAGATTATGCGTTGTTTTTAAAGTATGCGATTGTCTTTTCGAGACCTTCTCTGAGTTGTACTTTTGGATGCCAGTTCAGTGTTTTCTCAGCAAGTGTAATATCCGGGCGGCGTTGCATTGGATCATCCTCGGGAAGCGGATGAAATACAATTTTTGATTTGGATTCTGTCATTTCCACCACCAACTGTGCAAGTTCGAGAATAGTAAATTCATGAGGATTTCCGATATTCATTGGACCAATCATATCGTCCGGAGTATTCATCAATCCAATCATTCCTGCAATCAAATCATCTACGTAACAGAAGCTGCGCGTTTGCGAACCATCGCCATATACAGAGATATCTTCACCTTTAAGTGCCTGTATGATAAAATTAGACACTACCCTTCCATCATTAGGATGCATGCGTGGTCCATAGGTATTGAAGATGCGCATGATTTTAATACGAACATCATTCTGCCTATGGTAATTGATAAACAGGGCTTCGGCGCAACGCTTTCCTTCGTCGTAACAAGCTCTGAGACCGATTGGGTTTACATGTCCCCAATAAGATTCGGTTTGTGGATGCTCCAGGGGATCACCATATACTTCGCTTGTGGAAGATTGCAATATCTTAGCTTTAATACGTTTGGCGAGACCCAACATATTAATGGCGCCCATCACCGAAGTTTTTATGGTCTTGATGGGATTATACTGATAGTGTATGGGAGATGCCGGGCAGGCGAGATTGTAAATTTCGTCAGCCTCGATAAAAAATGGCATAGTGACATCGTGGCGGATTAGCTCAAAGTAAGGATGGTCGAGCAGGTGAACGATATTTTGTTTTTGCCCGGTAAAATAATTATCCAGACAAATCACTTCATTACCTTGCTGCAGCAGGGTTTCGCAAAGATGAGACCCGAGAAAACCCGCGCCTCCTGTGACTAGAATTTTTTTTCGCATCCGAAGTTTCGCTTTGATTAGCGCAAAGATAAGAAAAGCGGGCAAATAAAAAATCCCGACTGCAAATGGTAACAGCCGGGATCGTTTGCAGAATAAATTTTTTAGGAACGAGTAGTATCCACGCCAATACAGAAATAATCAAAGCCTTTGGCTTTCATTTCTGCTGCATCGTAGATATTGCGTCCGTCGAATACTGCAGGGAATTTCAATGCTGATTTGATTTTTGCAAAATCAGGCATACGGAATTCGCTCCATTCGGTGACGAGTAACAGGCAATCAGCGCCTTCTACTGCATCATAAGGATCTTTAGCATATTGAATCGAATCACCGATGCGACGATGCGTTTCTTCCATAGCTACCGGATCATACGCTTTTACATGAGCGCCGGCTTCTTTGAATTTCTCGATCAGCACTAAAGCAGGAGCTTCGCGCATATCGTCGGTTTGTGGTTTGAAGGATAATCCCCACATTGCAATGGTTTTGCCTTTGAGATCACCTTTGAAATAGGTTGTTACTTTATTGAACAATACGGCCTTCTGGTCGTCGTTCACGTCTTCCACAGACTTCAAAACCCTAAGATTATATTTTACTTCGTTGGCAGTTTTAATGAGAGCTTTAACATCTTTAGGGAAGCAGGAACCACCGTAACCAACACCAGAATAGATGAATTTATTACCGATACGGGTATCGCTGCCAATACCTTTGCGTACCAGATTAACATTGGCGCCGAGGATTTCGCAGAGATTAGCGATATCATTCATGAAGCTGATTTTTGTAGCAAGCATGGCATTCGCTGCGTATTTGGTCATTTCTGCTGAAGGCACATCCATAAAAATCACCGGGTGACCATTCAGTGTAAATGGTTTGTAGAGCTTTGCCATCAGTTGTTCGGCGCGTTCCGATTCAACACCAACCACAATACGATCGGGTTTCATGAAATCGTCAATTGCTGCGCCTTCTTTCAGAAATTCAGGATTGGAGGCCACATCGAAAGGAATATCTACTCCGCGGTTTTTCAATTCAATTTCGATAGCCTTGCGAACTTTAAGCGCTGTTCCTACAGGAACAGTACTTTTAGTAACCACCACAAGATATTCAGTCATATTGCGACCCACTTCTGCAGCTACCGAAATAACATACTTGAGGTCAGCACTGCCATCTTCGTCGGGAGGTGTACCCACAGCAATAAATACTGCTTCACAACCAGCGAGTTCAGATTTAAGATCGGTACTGAAATGAAGGCGATTCTTGCCAACATTACGTTCGATCATTTCGTCGAGGCCGGGCTCCCAGATCGGGGAAATGCCCTTCTTAAGGTTCTCGATCTTTTTTACATCAATATCAACACAAACGGTATCAATGCCCACTTCGGCAAAACAGGTTCCTGTAACTAGACCCACATATCCGGAACCGACGACAGCTACTTTCATATTCTATTGTTTTTTGATTAACAGTTGACAAAAGTAAAAAAAATGGCGTTGAAAAATCCATATCAGTGAAGATAAATCGAAAAAAAGGCCTTGTGCTTGGGGCAGAACCAGCCACACAACGGTCCTCTCCGCTCCACTCATTGTGGCCATTCACCGAATAGAGATTCCGCCTTGTGTCTGATAATGAGGAAACAAAGAAAAAAACTGCGATAATCAAATGGTTTTGTGAATCAAAAAAAAGCAGAAATTTCTAGATAATTGCTGCAAGTCCTGTTACAGCTTCATTCTAAAAACCTTTTTTTGTTCTTCCCTAAACTTATCTTTATAGAGGAAGAAGGCTTCGCTATTGCGGATAATGATATTTTCGACGAAGACGAAATTTGGGATTTTGGCCATATAAGTGGCTGTCCCTGTTTGCGTATTGATTTTGTATAATGTGGAAATTCCTGATTTCTCATAACTGGTGTAGAACTCTCCATTAATGCGATCCCTATACACTTTGCCATTGCAACTTTTATTTTCCATAAAGGATGCTTTAGTCTGTGCAGTAAGGTTTCCAAGGGTATCGAAGAATTCTATTTTTTTATCTAAAAAGTTTATCAAAATATAAGCGCTATCGGTTCGGAACAATGGTGCTTCCACAGGTTTATTGACAATGAGTGCCGCAAATTGCTGATCCGCATCGGTGCCATCGAAATAGGAACCCCAGCGGGCGCGGTCGATTGCAGGCTGATTTACAATGCTGCAAAAAACATTCAGACTGCTGTCATTCTCGTTGTATCTATAATAGCTGAGTTTGAGCCGTTGCATGGAATAGGTTTTTACCATCCAGTATGGCTCCCGAAGATCGACGATGAGAGGATAGATACCCAGAAATTCGTTGACTTCCATCATATACTTAATGGAAAGTTTTTGATTCTCGGAATTTACCAACCATGCAGAACGGCTGTTGAGATAATAGATATTCCCATCAAAATCGCGAAAGAACTCACCGGGACGATCTACATCTAAGGTATATAAGGTATCACCTTCGAGGTTTACGAGTAACAGACAAGGCTTGTAGATACTACCATTTTCGTTGGCCATCAGTAAAAGATTGTCATCGATAAATTCAAAATCGAGCACCTCATACGAAGTATTTTTCATGATTTCAACTACGGCGGAGGCGGAGATATTAACGATACCCAAATCATGGGATGCGGGTTCCAGACTTATTTCCAAAGAATTTTCAGAGAATTGGCTGATGCTGATGCGGGCAGTTTGAAAGGAAAGATGAGAAACCACCAGGACGGCTGGGACATCGGACAAGGGAATTCTGAATGTACCATCTTGAGCAGTAACCGTCCCTTGTGTGGTTTCATCAATCATCAGGGCTGCACCTGAAATGGGCTCACCGGTAACGGCATTAGAAACACGGCCGGTTAGGACTTGTCCCTCAACCAAGGACAATCCGCAAAGACCCGCTATGAAGAAAATGGCCGCTGCCGTTACACGGATGAGCATATTATGAGAATTAAAGGGTTAAAAAGAACACTACGTTAATTAATCTAACCTTAATTGCGGCTGTTCAGCCAGTCGAAATAGCTTTGCGTTTCAATTACTACACAACCACCAGTAAAATCGCCATAACGTGCGGGTACTCCACCAGTATAAACCTGAATGCTACCAATGGCGGTGGAAGGAACCTTCATGTCATTGGCAGAGGTTTTTACTCCATCAACATAATACACATAATCATTATCGCGAGCTCCTCTGAAATACAAGGCACCATCGTCGGTACGTTGGACATCACTTGTAATCGAACTGATCATATATTTTAAGTCCTTGTTGCCAACAGATTCCGCAAGCTCTTTCGCATTCATTTTTGGAATTACATCCATGCCAATAAGTTTAGTTGCAGAAATAACAACAGGCTGCAGTTCAATACCAGCCTGCATTGCGTAGTCGCCAACTCGGGCAATACCTTCACTATAAATAGTCACTTGTTCCATAGAGCCCTCGCCATAACCCATACATGAGAATTGTACAGTATAAACTCCGGGAGGTAAAGGTTTCAAACGGAATTCGCCTTTCTCATTGGTTTGTACACCAATCATGCTGACTCCGTTCTTTACGAAAACATTCACACCGGGAATGGTGATGCCTGTTGCTTTGTCGATTACACGACCCCAGACTTCGCCCGTTCCCTGGGCTAACACCATACTGCTCAGTCCAAGCAGCAAGGCACACATCATAATCATCCTTTTCATCGTTTCAATTTTTTTTGGTTAGAAATAAGCGCAGGTGGAAATATTGGATTGAAAGTAATTTCAATTGTTCGAGAATTTTCCGCGAAAGCAGGGAAAGGTGTATAAAGGACAGTTAACGGTATCTTTCGGGAAGTTTAGAGGCATACTCAAAAAATTATGCGCGTAAAAACTTTTCAAAACAGGCTGATTGCAGAATTCTTTGTATTTTTACCATCACCTTAAGGTTATAAAAAAAAGAATATGACTATTTCAACGATACTTCTCGGCATCCTCGGCGGACAGGAATTACTGTTCATCCTTATCATTGTACTGGTTCTTTTTGGAGGAAAAAAGATTCCCGAACTGATGCGTGGATTGGGCAAGGGCGTTGGCGAATACAATAAAGCGAAAAATGAAGTCTGGGATCAGATCGACAGCAAAGAAAGTCCCCAGGATTCATCAACAGCAAACAACGAGAAAAAACCCGACCAGCCCTGATCACCCCATTTTTCTAAATATCCCTGATGTTTTTTCGATATTTTGTCAGCAAGCTTTCCGCTAAAAGCGACGACATGACCTTTTGGGAACATGCGGAGGTGTTAAGGACACATCTGTTGCGGATTATGGTTGTGTTGATTTTACTCACCATTGCTGCATTCTTTTTTAAGGATTTTCTTTTTAACATCATCATTTGCGGACCACTGCATTTAAATTTCCCGACCTACGAATGGATCTGCGCTGCGGGTAAGGCGCTAGGATATGATAGTTTCTGCTTCGAAGGACTGGAGATGAAACTCATCAATATAGAGTTAGGCGGGCAATTCCGCTGGCATATCATTATTTCATTCGCAGCAGCCTTAGTGGTAGCCATCCCCTTTGCCGCATGGCAATTATGGCTGTTTGTCAGGCCTGCACTTAAAGAAAATGAGGTAAGGAAATCGCGTGGGATGATTGGCGCCATTAGCATATTGTTTTTTATTGGAGCATTGTTTGGCTATTATGTGATACTTCCGCTTACAGTGATTTTTCTAGCCAATTATCAATTAAGTGATATGATTACCAATCAGATCACCATTTCCAGTTATGTCTCCACCTGCATCTTGCTGCCTTTAATGACAGGTCTTGTATTTGAGCTTCCGGTGCTGGTTTATTTCCTGACCAAGGTAGGCTTGCTGGGGCCGACCTTCCTTAAAAAAAATCGCAAAATTGCTGTTGTTATTTTGCTGGTTATTGCCGGTATCATTACTCCTTCGACTGATGCTTTCAGTCAGATTATTGTTGCATTACCCTTATATCTTTTGTACGAAATATCCATCGGTGTTTCGGCCAGAGCCAGCAGAGAAATGAAGAGTTCGAGTCTGAATGGGTAAGGATCACTAATTTTTTGTCCCACCTATATTATTTTGTGCGAATACCGCATTTCTTGCAAGGAAGCCCACACCTGGCCAATCGCGGTGGTTAAACTGAACGATTTCCCTGTTAATATTCCGTTAAGCAACTCATTATATTTATTTCCTTTGTACTTTTAATCGATTATCGCAAATCAGCGTTCGAATAAATATCTAACCAACAATTATATGAGCATTAAAAGAATTCTTTTCCTACTGATCCTTTGTATGGGTCTGTATTCATCAGTAAATGCACAAGTTCGCACTGCCGCTGAAGCAAACAAGCTAGTAGCCGGAGCATCCATGGTAAGAATCTCAGAGCACACAGGCAATTTGGATTACGTTCAGTTGTTGCCAACCGCTGAGGTTGATCTTTCCAAGTCGGAGGTGTGGTTGCGTCAGGTTTTTCGTCTTGGGGATGAGAGTTCATGGAAATTAATTGGTGATGAAAAAGACCAGTTGGGCAATCTTCATTATCGTTATCAGCAGGCATGGAACGGCGTTCCAATTCGTGACGCTATTTTTATTTTGCACACACGTAATGGAAAAATCTTTTCAGTTAATGGAACATTATATCCAGAAATCAGTCTGTTGAACCAGCCTACAATGAGTAGCAACACAGCATTCAATTACGCTATTGCAGCGGTAGGTGCAGAAAACTATATTTGGGAATTCCCCGAAGAAGAGGCCTTGTTAAAACGCATGACCAATAATGAACAAGCGACTTACAAACCCGAAGGCCGACTGATGCTGGTTTCGAATAAAGAAGGAAAAGGCTTTTATTATAGCTGGTGTTTTGATATCTATGCAAAGAAGCCGCTATCGAGGCAGGATGTTTATGTGGATGCCGCTGATGGCAGTCTTCGCCTGAAGTTGAGCACTTTGTACACTCATGATGTTACGGGCAAAGCGATGACTAAATACAGCGGAACGCAGACCATAACCCTTGATTCTGTTTCGGCCTCATCATATCGGCTTCGCGAAACAGGCCGTGGTAATGGCATACAGACATGGGATATGAATCAATCCACCAATTATGGAAATGCTGTTGACTTTACAGATACGGATACTACCTGGAGTATTGTGAATGCCCAGCAGGATGAAGTGGCTGGAGATGCCCATTGGGGAACTGAAGTCACTTATGATTATTATATGCTCGAGCATGGAAGGAACAGTATTGATGACAATGGTTTTGCGCTGATCAGCTATGTTCATTATGATGCTAATTTTGATAATGCTTTTTGGGATGGTCAACGCATGACCTACGGCGATGGCAGTGGGAGTCCGTACACCGCTTTTACGGCATTAGATATTACGGGACATGAGATTACCCATGGTCTTAATACAATGACAGCAAATCTTGAATATGCCAACGAATCGGGTGCGCTGAGCGAAGGTTTCAGCGATATCTTTGGAACCTGCATTGAGTTTTATGGAAAGCCAAGTATGGCTAACTGGACTTGTGGTGAAAACATCGGAGCCGTTTTGAGGTCTCTTTCTAATCCTAGTGCGACAGGCAATCCGGATACATACCTTGGCACCGACTGGGATCCTGCACAGGAGGTTCATCAGAATAGTACTGTGTGCAGCCATTGGTTTTATTTGCTTTCGCAGGGAGGCACGGGCACCAACGATAATGGAGATGCCTACAATGTTACAGGTTTGGGCATTCACAAAGCGAGCGACATTGCGTACCTGACACTCACTGAATTTTTAACCACCAATTCTGACTATGCCGATGCATGTTTCTATGCTATTCTTGCTGCCAGTCAACTGTATGGTGGCTGTTCACCTGAAGCGATAGCAACCACTGAAGCATGGTTTGCTGTTGGTTTGGGAAGTCATTACAGTCCGGAAATACAGATTAATTTTTCTGCAGATTACACCTCAGTTTGTAGTGCTCCAATTACAGTGCAATTTACCAACACCTCGCTCAATGTAAACACTTATTTGTGGCGCTTTGGAGATGGAACCACCTCCACTCAAATTAACCCAACCCACACCTATTCAAGTACTGGAAATTTCGATGTTGAATTGATTGGAAACGGTGGTACTTGCGGCCGCGACAGCCTGACTCAGGCATCGTTTGTAAGTATCAATACAGCAAATTCAGCCACAGTTACCCTGCCCGCATCTGGTATTGGAACGACTCAGGATTGTTGTCTGGGCACACTTTACGACAACGGAGGAACAGGCAATTATTCGAACAGTAGCAACAGTAGCATAACGATTGCCCCGACCGGAGCTTCGACTGTTACGCTGACGTTTAACAGCTTCGATCTGGAATCCGGATTTGATTATTTATATGTCTATGACGGACCTAACACTTCTAGTACGCTGATCGGTCAATACGACGGAACAGCTTTGCCAAATGGCGGAATCATAACCTCCACCAGTGGATCCATCACACTTCAACAGATTAACGATCAAGGTGTAGTTGGTACCGGTTTCGATCTCAACTGGCAATGCAGCGTCCCGAACGCCGCGCCTATCACGAATTTTATTGCAGATGTAAAATCAACCTGCATTGGAGTGGTTCAGTTTACAGATGCTTCAACCAATGGTCCGGTTAGCTGGTTATGGAACTTCGGTGATGGTGCGACTTCCACACAGCAGCATCCGATCCATGCTTATACAGCCAGTGGGGTATACAACGTAAAACTTAGATGCAGCAACAGTTTTGGTTTAGATTCATTAGTAAAGAACAGTTATATCAGTGTGAACCTGCCTGCTGCACCCAGCACCACACCAGCAACTACCTGTGACAGTACATCGACAGTATTGAGCGCGACCGGAGTTGGGCAGCTCGACTGGTACAATGCCGCTGTTGGCGGAACATTGCTGGGAACAGGAAGCAATTTCACTACGCCTGTGCTTTATACAACTACAACCTTTTATGTAGAGGACAAAAATATTCACAGTCCGGTTTATGGTGGAAAGTTCGACACCACCGGTAGTGGAGGAAATTACAGCAGTACTTCGAATATTCACTATTTAATCTTCGATTGCTATACACCTTTAACGCTGGTTTCCGTAAAGGTTTATGCCAGTGGTGATGGCAATCGTACGATACAGTTGCGCGACTCGGCATTAAATGTTCTTCAGTCGCTGAACGTATTCATTCCTGACGGAGAAAGCCGTGTGACGCTGAACTTCAACGTCCCGGTAAGGAATGGATTGCAGCTGGTATGTACCAGCCCCATGAATTTATACCGCAACAACAACGGCTCTGCCACTTATCCTTACACTGTATCAGGAAAATTTTCTATCATTGAATCGAGTGCATCACAGCCTCCTTACAACGTCAACGGAAACTATTACTATTTCTATGATTGGGAAATGCAGGAGCCCACATGCATAAGTGCACGTGTGCCAGTACAGGCTACGGTAATCGATTGTATTGGCAACAGCGTGAATGAGAACAGCAGTCTGTCCAATATTCAACTCAGTCCTAATCCAACTTCTGGATCGGTGGAAATTCAGTATCCTGCCCTTTCGGATGGACAACTGACGCTTGACCTTATAGATCTTACAGGAAGAGTCCTCTATTCTCAGCTATATACGGTACATACCGGCATGAATCATTTTTCGCTTGACCTTCAAAATGCTGCATCGGGCGTATACGTAGCAAAATTTGCTACTGCATCCGCAACGAAGGCCTTGAGACTGGTTAAGGAATAATCTTCTTGTTAATCACGGGTATGAACCCCGAAGCAAGTTGAGTTCACGAAATCCCGCTCTGCGGGGCCTCGGGTTCAACATTCCGCCCTAAAATGGCAGAGTATTATACCCTCCGCCCTTGGCGGGATTGTTCGCCTAAGGCTTTTAATTCGCCTTCGGCTTTTAAAAACCAAGGCTCACGAATAAATATTAAATTGATATTCGTAGCTTTGCAGTGTCAACGAATACTGACTGCCATTTAAATTTGGACTCGTTTCCTCTGATAATGGCCGGAAAATGTTCGAAAAATCCGATTGTTGAAGAAAAAACCCGGCAACAGCGGATACTTTTTACCGGGTTGAATTATAAACCTACAGAAAATGCACGACGAGAAGATCATCAGTGATTTTAAGAATCACGACATGAATGCCTTGCAATATGTTTATCAGACCTACAGAAAGGATTTTATAAAATGGGCATCTTTTAAATACAGTGTTGACACGGAAATTTCGGAAGATGTATTTTCGGATGCGGTAATTGATGTATACAACAACGTTCTTTCAGGAAGATATACCAAAAGTGACAAAGCTTCATTGAAATCATATCTGTTTGAGATTGGCAAGAACAAGATTTTAAACATACTGAACAGACAGAAGATTTCGGAGACGCACCTGAAGGTCATCTCGTATCAGCAGGACAAGAGTTATAATAATATTTTTGAAACGAATAAAAACCAGGAGATTACAAGTAAAGTACAGGAGTTAATGGAGCTGATTGATGAGAAATGCCAGAAAGTACTGACCTTGTTTTATTTTCACAGTTTATCGATGGAAGACATTGCACACGAAATGGATTTTAAGAATGAGGATGTAGCAAAGAATAAAAAGTTGAAATGTTTGAGAAGACTGCAAAATCTGGCTTTTGATCGTTATGACAAATCGGATTTCTTTGACTGAAAAAAACTAACACATGGAACAAGATACCTTACATATTTTTGACGCGTACAGCAGAGGACTGATGACAGAAGGCGAGCAGAAGGAATTTGAAGCCCGTCTGACAGCAGATCCCGAGTTCAAGGCTGAGTTCGATGAATACATACACATTGTGAACGGTGTGAATGCCTACGAGCGTGAGCGCTTGAAGACCTTCATTAAAGATCCCAAGGTTCGCAGTCTCTACGGTGGTGGTGGTTGGTCGTCGATGCGCAGAGTTGCGGCGGCTGCAGCTATCATCCTTGTGATTGTGGTTCCCGGGTATCTCATTTTTCGCAGCACCACCTACCCTTCCCGTCTGGTAAAAGAATATGTGGTGAGTGATCCCGGTTTACCTGTCACCATGGGCGCATCAACGAATCCCTTGTTGGATCAGGCCATGATTGAATACAAAGACGGACAATACGAAGCTTCTTTATTAAAGATTAAGCAACTGCTTGTTGGTAATCCCAACAACGATACACTGAACTACTACGCTGGTCTGTGTTATTTCGACACCAACAAAAACAAGGAAGCGTTAGAATCCTTTGCTAAAGTTGCTGCTCAAAGTTCCCAATACTATTTGCAAGCCCGTTACAACGAAGGGTTAACCTACATCAGAGAAGACAATCTAACCGCCGCCCGCGCAAGCCTTTCCGTAGTAGCCTCCAGCGAAGCCAGCCCACTGCAGGCGAAAGCTAAGGAGCTGTTGGGGAGACTCTAGGTGTGATGGGTTATGGGGTTATGGGCTTGCGGCGTCAATTGGTTAATTTGTTCTACGGCACAACATGCTTTATGAATCTCGCTTAGTTAATATCATTCCGGCTTTCATGTTAACCACCTCTTTTAATGAGGACGTCATTCCGGATTTAATCCGGAATCCCCTGGTATAGGGTTAAAAGGGTTATGGGGTTGTGGGGTTATGGGGTTGTGGGCTTGCTGAGTGCCTCACCCATTAAAGAATTCAATTAACACACCTATCTTCAGGTCGTGCTCTGCCTCCCCATTATCACATTATCACATTAGCACATTACCGCATTAGCATATTAATTACATTTTTCCGTAAAACAGATTTATATCGAAGTATACTTTCTTAATTTTTTGTTGGTTTTTTTTCACCGTTAGAACATCATAATACTTACCGCCGATATTGACTAATTCCTGCATTTTTGATTCTAGACCAAGCATACCCAACATAGCATATTCATCATGAATGCAGGTCACAACCATGGCCGACTTTGCTTTCAATCCATCGCCGGAAGATGCGATTGTTAGTAATATCCTTTGGAATTTCACACTATATATATGTGATTTCTCTTCATCTCCCAGCTTTTTGTAGGCATCCATTGTTATGGTCAAAACCAGAATGTTAAATGGAGACTCCTCTAAAATTTCTGCTGCGTAATTTAGCACTGTATCATAATTGACTGGTGAGGTTTTATTCTGCAGGTAATTCCATAATTTCGTTTCCTTATCAGAATTTTTGTACGCTGAAAAATCAGACTGATAAGCCTGTCCGTAGTAGAGATTTCGATAATCGTCAATAGTCAAGGTAACATCATTGTCGATATACCTTTCAAGCAAATCGTCGTAGTCTGTTGATGTAGCAAAACGTTGAATTTCCTTTAGGTCAAGCTCTTTTGTCTGACCATAAGAAAAATAAGTTAGCACAATACCCAGGAACAAGCTAAGCAATATCGTCCTTTTCATATAAGCATTCTTTTACCCGAACAATCTTAATAATGTAGCATCATTATGCATGCTGCTGCGCAATTAATGGTCGGAAATTAGTAAACCTTTTCACATTCAATTTATACAAATATACAAATCTATAATTAATATACAAAGTAAATGATGTGAAATATAAAGAGGGATGGTAGCTGGATAATTGGGGTTTGGTGTCAATTAGTTTTACCGCACAGCAAATTTTGGAAAACACACTTTGATCGCGTCATTCCGGATTTAATCCGGAATCCCCTGGTATAAGGTTAAAAGGGTTATGGGGTTATGGGCTTGCGGCGTCAATTGGTTAATTTGTTCTTCGGCACAACATGCATTATGAATCTCGCTTAGTTAATATCATTCCGGCTTTCATGTTAACCACCTCTTTTAATGAGGACGTCATTCCGGATTTAATCCGGAATCCCCTGGTATAAGGTTAAAAGGGTTATGGGGTTATGGGGTTATGGGGTTATTGGGTTATTGGGTTGTGGGGTTGTGGGGTTATGGGGTTATGGGGTTATGGGGTTATGGGGTTATGGGGTTATGGGGTTATGGGCTTGCAAAAGCCCTCACCCATCAAAAAACTCAATTAACACACCTAACTGCAAGTCGAGCTCTGCCTCCCCATTATCACATTACCACATTCGCACATTATCACATTAACACCCGTATTAGCAAATTAAAAAAAGTATTTGCTAATTATCAAGGACCACAATCACTGGTGAAGTGATGTGTTTGGTATCGGCAAGTCGGCCCTGAGCATAAATTTCATTGCCGTTGGCATCGTATTCTTTGGGTTGATTGTCCAAGCCCTTTACAATGCTAACTGTTCCAGACACCCTGATTTTCTTGCCGTTCAGAACGGCCGCTTGCTCAGGACTAATGCTGACTACATATCCATTGATATAATAACCATCTTTGGTGGCCATGGTAGATTCTACAAAGTTTGTCGTGAAGGTCACATGTGTAGAGGTATCTGCAGTTGCAGATGAAGGGTTGCTTTGTTGCGCCTGTGCAGAGATTGATATAAATAAAACAATACTTAGGAAGGACAGAATGGTCTTCATTGGTTGTGGTTTTATGGTTGTGGGTTTGCTGTTATCCTAGTGCGTCGCGCTTTGCCAACATCGAAAAAGGCTGCCAAATGACAGCCTTTAATAATTACGCACCACTTTTCTTTGCTTTTTTAGCATCCCTTTTTTCCTTCAAGGTTTTAGTGGGCTTTTTCTTTTCTTCTTTTTTGGCGGATTTTTCTTTACTCATGGCAGTAATTTTTTTCTTCAGTTTTATGGCAGTAAAGATACAAAAAATATAATTAATTATTTCAACGACCTTCTTTTTCTCCAATAAAGCAATAGCATCATGCAAACCAATACGCTACAAGAAACGCCTAACCATAAGAATTTATTAGAAGTTGTATTTAAACCTACAATAGGCGCAGTATCGCCACTTATGACGAAGCCAGACCAATAGTAAGGATTAGCAGTGATATCGGTTGCTTCATCAAGCATAGCTAATTTAGCCTGATGCAGCGCATCATCTTTATCCAAACCTTCGTTTATTCCCTTGTAAAAATTTAGCATCAATGAGGCGGTCTCCTTTTCATCCACATCCCATAACGAATAAACCAATGAACGGCAACCTGCATAATTAAAAGCATACGCCAGAGAGATCATCCCCTCCCCTTTGCTCGATTTTCCTTGTCCTGTAGCACAACTCCCCAATACCGCCAATGAGGCGTTCAAATCAAGTGCATAGAGGTCAGAGGCCTTGATATAAGCATTAGTCGTAGCAGTATCATGATTGTCCTGTGCGAATACTATACGTGCATCCATCGGATCCTGTACATCGGCCAGCGTATGCGAGGCAATATGGATGATGCTGTAATCGCCTGCCATTGCCCGAAAACGCGCCGCCGTTGCCGAAGTATCGGTAAACCATTGACCATCGATTATCTCACCCATATTCTCTGCAAACCTCAGCGACCAGCGCTGTTCAGGGAGACTGAGCCATAAGGAATCGCGGCGAGATCCAGCAGTCGCGCTGTATGCATCTTTCATCTGTTGCGAAAAGACTGGGGCAAAACCAATCATGCGTTTGTCAGATAGCACGCTACGCACCACTGCTGGCTCAAAAGCGAGCGTTGCACTGGGAGCATACGAAAAACAATAATGTCGAATGAGATAATCAAATTCCTTAAAGGCTTGTCCCTGGCGGGGTTCAGAAGCCAGCAAACATTCGAATGGTAAGTTGGCCAGATACGAATCTGTGACTACTCTGATATGGTCACATCCTTTCAAATGAGCCTCAGCAGGTTTCAGTAGCATGGAGTATAATCCAAATGCTGCTCTGGAAAAATCGCCGGAACGTCCGCGAAACATGCTCTCCTGTAAAGCGGCCATCGTGGGAGGTATCAGTGAGTCCTTAGGAATATCAAGCATTACACGAGTGCTGGCTGTACAGATGAATACATAAATGATATGGTCGCTGCAATAATATTTCAATAAGGCCTTTTTGCTTCCCCTTAACTGCTTGCATATCGCATCAGCACCAATAAAGCTAGTGCGGTGCACCAACTGGTAATAAGCAGGATAGCGTTTCGAAAAATAGTAATTGAGAGAGTCGGACTGCTGCTGAAAAAATTGTAACGAATCCGCATAGATTGCAGCTTTCATCGTATCGTGCTGACTGGCATCATTCACTGCATCAAGTAAATTGCGATAAATAAAAATCGATGCATTAAGATGCCGTTGTTTCTGAATAATTGCATCCGGCACCGACCGGAATTGCTTGAGATCGGCGCTGCGTATTGCCTCTGTAAGCATGATGTTCCGGCATTTTTCGCTGAGTAAAAAAGCTTCATCGAGATAAGTAGTATCCTTTGCTGTGACCTGATACAGCGCATAAGCAGTATTAATCGTCTTGTCGTATAAGGGTAAAAGAAACCTCAGCATAAGCAGTCGTGACGCGGAATTTCCGTACTGTTCCAGCAAACCGTCTGTAAGCGCCAGCGTGGCCGACTGCAGTGAAAAGCTACGCAGCAGCAGTGTCCGATCCGATTGTCCACAACGCTCCAAGGTCCGAATGGCCTGGAGATAGGTACGAAAAGCCTGCAAATCGTGACCTTTGGCGTGTTGCGCTTTTGCCTGCAGGGCAAGGGAATCGGCAAATGCCAAATAATCATTAGCACTGAGGGGAGACTGCAAGCCAGTATTAGAAGGGGTCTCAGCAAGAGAGGGCGCCAATATTATCAGCGAAAGCGATATAAAAACGATTAGGTGTTTTATATGAACAAGGCTCAACATGCTTCGTACAGTTGCAGGGCTTGGCATTTAGTTGGTCATCAGCAGGCAGCGATTGTCGGCCGCTCCGTTATTTTTAATTTCGATACGAAACTGTAGCATTTCTGAGGGCGTAAACGACACATAACAATCGTCGATATTCTTTGTGTCGCTTGCTATCAGCCGTCCCTGCGCATCGTAAAGATACAGATCGAGGGTAGTGGCGCCACTACCGGTGACATAAACTTCTGCCACTTCGTGTGCGTTGAACGTCGCCCATAACTTGATGTTCCCCGTTGCGTTAAGCACAAATTCCTGAATAAGCGGACTGAATTTCCGTCCCCGATCGTTGCCCTGCATGGCCCGTACTTTCTCGCTTGCACGATCAATCATTGCTAAAGTACCGGCATCGGCGGAAGCCATATTACGCGCATCGGTGAGCAATTGCTGCGGATCCGTGGGTAGTTGTCGCACCGGGGACTGTGTACCCAACACCACCCCTTGCTCAACAATGATACTATCGGGCATTAGAGGACCTTTTACCGGATACTCTGCCAACAACAGTGCTGCAGAAACCAGATACACCGGCTCCTGTGCTTCGTAGCCCTTCAACGCCAGTTCGCGCGCCATAGCGATATTCTTCAAGGCACTGTGCGATTCTGATTCTTCGGTACTTTGCGCAAACGCAGGCTTAATGCAGATTACAGCAAGCACACACAGAAATATCGGAAATTTATAAAGGCGTGACATATGCTACGAATATATAGAATCTATTAATACCTTATGATCACTCAATAGTAACCGGATCGCCTAAAAATCGTGGTTGTTTATTCAAGACATAAATGTCAAGAAAAACTTTGACACGGGCAAAGACCTCTCTGACATTCGTCTTAAAACCGCTGTATTTAGTGACATCCTTTGCATTGTATGCCGTGATCTCGATACCATATTTGCGACCAATAAAGACCGCGCGTTCGTTCTGAAAGCGCTGTGAAACAAAGATAAATTTCTTTTGACCAAAGATCTTCCATGCGCGTATCACGCTGTCGAAAGTCCGGAATCCGGCATAGTCCAGATAAATGCATGAATCGGGCACACCCAGAAACACCAGTGATTTCTTCATTTCTTTAGGTTCGTTGTAATAAATAGAACCGTTATCACCACTGACGATGATGTCGGAAATCTTATGGGCAAAATACAGTTGAGCCACGGCTTCCAGTCGATTGCGGAAAAACATATTCGTATTTCCATTGCTGCTGGTTCCGGGGACCAATGCTACTTTATTAGCGGGAACCTCATTGATATCCGAATAGATGAATGGTGCAGAGAGATGGACAATCCAATAATTGGTGACCGCAACCATAATTACCAACAGTACCAGACTCACCGATAAAAAGTTTCTCAAACGCTTTTGCCAGCGTGGTGTTTTTGCTGTTTCACTAGTGGAGGCTTGTTCGAAGTCCCCCACAAATTTCTTATAGGTGAAGCCGAAGTACCAAAACCTGAGTGATGACAGGAACAAAGGAGTGCCCATGATGATATAGAAAATACCAATCAGCAGCAAATCCACGGCTCCGCTCTTACGCATGAAGATACCAGCGCTAATCATGATCAGCATCATGATGTATGATTTAACCGAAAAGAACGCAAATATGCAGGGTTTGCTGGCGCTCAGCCGAAAGATTCGCATTGAATGTTTGCGTGAAATCCGTGCAAACAGCAGCAACCAGAACAGCACTCCCATACACAAACCCAAGCCCCATGTCCACAACAAAGGGAAGTGTGCGTCTTTGGTCATCAAATGTCCGCGATACCATAGCATAAGTCCCGCAAAGGTCCACAGGACAGCAGCAACGAATAGAAGCACTCGTTTAGGAACGCCGGGTTTGAGATTTCTGAGTTTCAGCAAGCTATGGTTTTTCTATTTGCAATTCTGGTTTAGGAATGGCTTTGATGGTGATAGAGACGATCATATTGGATCTTACCACGACACCATTAGCGATAGCGGGGGCAAATTTCATGGGGGCCAGCAGTGTAGCGACTTCTTCATCCACGCCATAGCCCACGCCGGAAAGCACGGTAATATCAGAAAGAGTACTATCGGGCATCACGTTAAAGCTCACCATTACGCTGCCATAAAGGCGTTTATCGAAGGCAGCCTGATTGTATTTAAGATTTACATTAAAGTAATCTTGAAAAGCAACATCCCCTGCGGGATACTGTGCTTGTTTTTGCTGAACAACGGTGAAGTTGCCCTGCGCCATAGTCAGACTGCAAAGCAGACTGCAGGCCATACTGAAAATAATTTTTCTCATTTGATCAGGATTTATTTGTTAATACTACTGCAATAGAAAATGTACGCATTTTCTGTTTTTTTTTCAAAGATAGAAAAAATTGGGGAAATTGATAGAGGGAGATAAATGGGATGCTTGGAGAAGCATCAATGATTTAAGTCAATGGGCGTTGAATACAAACGCGAATACTGTTATGTTAAAGGAATCCCAAAACTCTTATCAATGATCAACAACAAATTTTTTGATTGAAAAACTCTTCGCATCAGAATATTTCAACAAATCACGTGCATGAACCGAGGGTCAAGTTGAGTTCACGAAATCCCGCTCTGCGGGGCTCCGGCCCCAACATTCCGTCCTAGAAGGGCGGGGTATTTTACACTCCGCCGTTGGCGGGATTGTTCGCCTAAGGCTTTTAATTCGTCTTAGGCTTTTAAAAACCAAGGCTCACGAATAAATGTAAAAAGAATTACCACTTCAAAATTAAATCTACAAAAAGGAAACCTTTGATCTCGCTATATTGGTTTGAAACTCGGCTCCAAATATTTATTTTTTCCTTTGGTATCACCGCCCATCGACTGATAAATTGCTTCTTTAGGACAACAATTCACACACCGCATGCATTGTTCGCAAGATGAATTCCATGCTGGTTTCTTGTTAACGATCTGTACGCCTCCTGTTGGGCAGATTCTTGCACAAAAGCAACATCCAACGCAACTCTCGTAAACCAAAAAATTACGCCACATATTATTCAATCCTACATATTTGAATAAAAGATAATCGAAATAGAACTTAAATATACTGTATCGTTTTGGATAATTAAACTGATGAAATCTATTTGTTCCCGAGATAATTTCGAATGTCATGCTTTTAGTTAAGCAAATTCCTTTCTCGATGATCAAAGCTGCTGCTTCTTTATTGGGAGGAAAAGGAGGTAGTGATGAAGTTGTCCAGTTGATAGGCATCTGAACCACGCCTGTATAAACTATGACACAATTTTTCTTTTCTAAAATCTTTTTAGCTTCATTTACTGCAAAACCCGATTCATCATCATCGCCCGCTGTTATCCACACGAAGACCTTCTGTTTATTCTCAAAGCAATGTAGTTTATTTAGATAGTTACGACATATTCTTGGAATCCCAAAGGCATAAACCGGAAAGCAAAATCCAATTAAGTCGGCAGCATCAATTCGCTCGTCGATTTTTATTGCTGATATATTTACCGAATGTTTGTTCTCAATAAACACGTCCCGACCTATACTTAAAACTTTTAAGGAATTTCCCGTTCCTGTAAAATATCTTAATTCGACTTTCATAATTATTCGATTGGAATGTATATATCGGTCAATAAGCTATTCGGTGGTGTTTTAGGAGAATAGTTGATATACTTTTCCATGGTTGGCACATCTCGTAATTTATAATCGGCAGTCAACAACCAATCACCATAAATTGTGTTGTACAATTCCCAAAGCCTTTCATAAGGGCCTTTGTATCTAAATACAGCGTATTTTCCTCTGCTGAGTTGATTTGATTTAAAAATAGAAGTATCTACAATATCTTTCTTAGTAACAAAACATAAATCTGAAATACAATTTTCCACACCAACATTTTCGGGGTCATCATAATAAATTGAATAGAATTCTGGGTTCCAACCCAAAAGTTTATGCTGCGTTACGAAAGTTATTAATTGCTCCCAAGCGTCCATAACTTTTTGCCCACCATACTCCCCGATCACCCTTATATAAATTACTTTTTTGTCAGGAAAAAGAAAAATTTTCGGTTTGATTTCAGAAACAAGTTTTCCTTTGTCATCAATGAGGTAGTCAACATTGGTATTTAATAGCATTTCTCGATTGGATTTGTATTCCTGTGGCGAAGTCCCAAATTCTTTCGAAAAAGCCTTTGAAAACGAGGATACATCATTGTATCCAATCTTGGCGGCAATGCTATTAATTGATTCATCAGTATATCTAATGAGTTTAACAGCAGTATCAAGTCGTACTTTGTTGATATATGCGCCAATAGGTTCATTCAAAACACCTTTTAAGATGCGGTGAAAATGGAATTGCGATATTCCAGCGTATTGGGCAAGTTCATTTATGGATAAATTTTCGTCCAAGTGATTGTGAACGTATTGAAGAGTATCTTCAACTTTCCGCTGGTAATAAGTGATGGTGGCATTTTTCATCAAAAATTCTTTAGTGCTTTGTAACGATTTCCCCAGAATTTATACTTGGTCAATGACGTATAAACCATGATACGTTCAAAAAAATTAAATCGCATTAAGTAATGAATAACACGATAGGCTACCCCCAGAAATATTAGAAACAAAGAGGTTTCTATAACATATCGGATCAACCCATCAGGAATAACAAAGACAAAACTATTGAAATAGTAGAAAAATAACCCAGTCAGAGCCGAAGAAATCAAACAATACGAGATAATAAAACCGTGGGCAGCTTCTATACTTCTTTTGGGACAGTTGCTCATGCAACGCATACAACTTTCGCATTTGAACGTCCAGAATGGCCTGTTGTTAATTTTTACAATTGCTTTAACAGGGCAATTTTTTACGCATATATCGCAATTGTTACAATCACCCGATGCATAAAAAGTTTTGGCAAACAAGAAACGACCAATAAAATAATAGCCTATGGATATTGGGGCAACGATAGTATCAATAATAAACTCATGGAAGGGAACATATATCCTTTTGCCAGATAAGATTTTTTCGCCAAAATCTATTACCTGGGCTTTATGTTTTTCATGAAGGATACGGATTGTTCTTTCATTTAATCCCGGATGAAGCGACATCCAGTTTGAAGGTAAATCCACAGATTTCATCCCTGCAATGGAGTAGCCTTTATTTAAGAGTAACAAAGAAGAAAATAAAAATGCAGCACCTGAAAGTCCTGGGAGATTATACTTCCCGATTAACATTCCCGCTCTTGTATCCATCAGTACTACATTGTTTTTCCCCTTGGGAAATCGGGCAATAAACCGAAGCATTACTGGAGGATAATTGAACCCATGTACAGGTGAAACAAATACTACCAACGAATCAATGGAAATTGGTTTTATAGAATTAATATCAATATCTGAAATATTATTAATGGAACTTTCAATATTATATTTTGAGGCCACGGCTGACATCCATTGAGCAACATTTTTTGAATTGCCAGTTCCGGAAAAATAAAATAGGAGGAGTTCTTGAGTTGCCATATTTATTTTTTTTCAAAAATATGCAATCAATTGTTTTCAATTGTTTTCCAAATTTGCTAAAATGTTTGAGCAATCCTGACACAGAGTTTGGGATCTTAAAACTGTGTGAGTTTCCAAATAGCATCAATCGAATTGAGATACGGAGCAATGAACAAAAATTCTATGCTACCACTATAATTTTAAATATCCTGAAACCCTTTTCATTACTTATACTTATAAGGTAAATCCCGGGTACGTATTGTTGAGTATCAATTTTTTCACAAAAATGCGATGTGCTTTCTGTTAATATGCTTTTTATAATATTGCCCTGAGGGTCTATTATATCGATTGTAAATATATCAGAAACATCCGTTTGAATGATGAGTGTGAGTATTTCATTGACGGGATTCGGGGATAATACAACGTTTGCAAATGCTCCCTGAATTGACATTACATTTAATATCATAGAATCAATGATCACATTCACGGTGTCTCTACCAATACAGCCGTAGCTATTTGCTAACTCAACCCAATAGTCGCCGCTTGTATCAACAACAATTGATGAATTCGAAGTTCCTGTATTCCACAGGTATGAAGAGAATCCTGCACCGGCATCTAGTGTATAAGGAATTCCTGATTGAATGTCGGGTCCAAAACTAAAGAGTACCGGAGGATATGCATCAATGATAACAGGGAGTGTATCGTTGGCGATCCTCAAATCATCAGTCATGGTCACCCACACTTTGACAGGATACGATTTCTTTATAGTAAAATCCATGGTGTTTGTTAAATCAATGCTGCGGGTTTGTCCGGCATTGAGATCGCTTGTCAGGATGAAGTTTTCGGTTTTTATAATGCCTTCCTGTATAAAGCCAATTTCGAGTTGCTTTCCACTTGGGATTACTTCAGTACCTCCATTTTTTATCGATACCTTCACTGTTTCAGGATTACCTAAACCACAGCCGGGGATTGGATTTTCGAGTGTATCTAAAGAAATATCATCAACAAGTAAGGTAAGAACAATTGTATCGAACGCAGCGCAGCCATTGTTGTCGGTAACAGTAATAGCGTATATTCCGCTTGCTGTTGCTGGTAGAATGGAATCGTTCCCTATACTTGATGCATTGAGAATCCAATCATAAGTATTAAAGGTATTCGCGGCCCTTAACGTATCGCTCAATGCATGAAGGATCCTGTCAGCGCCAAGATTAATAGTGGGGGATTCATAAGTTAGAACCGACTTTTCAAAAAGGTCATTTGAAGGATTAGGATCATTGGCGATTTTTGCCAATACAGTAATGAATCCATCGCCTAAAGGCAAATTAACGTTGTTATTAAAGACTAACAATGAAGTACTATCGGTTTTAAGTGTGTCGGTGAGTGTAAAATTCTGAACCACACTTTCACTTGGAGTGATACAGCGTATCTCTACAATACTACCAGGAGCAACATTATCGTTTCCAGCATTTTTTATGCGTACTGCAACCTTTGGAAAGGCTTTGTTGCACATAGTATTTGTTGGATTTTCAATATCGATAACACTTAAATCTTTTGCGTTTATATAAACACTATCCTTATCTGCACCGCATCCGTTAAAAGCGGTGACGGTTGCCACATACCATGCAGAAGTTAAGCTGGGAACATTAAATGTTTGTGTAGTCACAGGACTATTCTTCCATGCATACGATTGAAATCCCGCACCAGCATCGAGCACAAGAGAGGTGGCATTGAGGCTTGCAATAGTGTCCTGAGGGAAATTTATTTGGGGAGTACCCCAAACGTGAGTCAAGACTTTAAGTGTGTCGTTACTTTTGTCCGGATCTTCATTTACTGTTGTACAAATACTGATAGCGTATGTTTTAGGAGTAGATATGTTGACAGCATTTGTAAAAGTATAAACAGCAGTACCTCCCGAATAAATATCAGCTGATGGGGTAAAAGTTTCCGAAAATGCTGCCACACCATCAATTATTAATGTTAATGGTACATTTTTCATAGAGTAGCTTGGACCAACGCCGCTTGGTCCATTATTCCTTATGGTAATTTGCGGATGCACCGGTGTTGGGTATGTACATGCGTTATCGATCCCGGCAGCAGCTATTACTTGAACATCATTGGTAGATTCAATGATATTAATGGCATCATTAGCATTACAACCATTCTCGTTAGTGACATTAACACTATAGGTTCCATAGGATGTTGAGAAAATTTCTCTTGTCGTCTCTGTTGTTGACCACAGGTAATTATTAAAGGGCACCACGCCATTAAGCCCGGCATCAATTTCTACAAATATACTCGCAGGGAAAGGGTTTGGAACGGCAATATCCGGCCCCAAAGAAAAGCCGGGAATTCCCCAAACATATACTGTTGTCCTTAAAGTGTCATTCGATCTATCAAGCTCCTGAGCGAAATTTGTGTTTAATCTTAATGCGTGAGCTCCTTTGGCAATGATATTATAGTTATTGGTAGTTGTAAAGTTTGCTGAACCGTTTTGATTTACGATGGCCCCTATGACGAGGGTATCTTTCACCACATTTTCATTCCGGAGTTTTATTTCTAAAGGAACCTTCAATCCTACCTTTAACGGACGATACCCGAAATTTTTAACGGTGCCGGTAAGTTTCACCGGACTAACGCCTCCACCAATCAGGCATCCGCTTACGGGGCTTGTTAAACTTTGCACGCCTACGTTATAGGGTAATTCGTAAATATGAATATTATCTATCGCAACACCTTCCAGTGAATTATTATTATCGGAAGCAAATACGAAGCGAAATTTCACATAATTCTTTCCGGCGACATTAGAAGGTAAGAGCGTTTGTGCAAGCTGATATCCGGTTGCCGTGCTTCCTGTCCATCCATCTGTTCCAAGTGCTGCAACAGCTGTTCCTGTGCACCAATTATGATTGTAGATGGCATTAGCTGCTACAGGAATCCAGCTGGCGCCGCTATCAATAGAATAGTCAAGCCTGAAACCATCTACACCATTCTCGGAATTCACCCAATAAGCAAAGGTGAATACAGGATATTCAGCTAAAGAAAAATCAAAACAAGGGCTTTCGAGATAAGAGGATTCCGGATGACCATAACTTCCTCTGATGCTGGTTGCCCAAACTTTGCTTCCTTCGTAAGCGGCATTAATAGTAGGTTTGGAAACAATGCCCCATGCCCAGCTACTATTTGCACCACCGGAGAACCAATGACCATTGGTGGTTTCAAATGAATTCTGGTACAGGTAATTTATACACACGGAATCTAACAGTGTATTAGTTAAAGAACAGCCCTCATTTTGATGAATCCCATTTGAAAACACTGTGGCGACTTCAAAGCCTTTGGAGTAATGAGCATTAGCATTCAAGCTTGTAAACAGTAAAAAACAAAGGACTATTTTGTAAAGAACTTTCATCATTGTTGGTGTTTTAATAATATATTTTCATCAAATATAATTGATTTTTTTCTTACCGAATATTTTAGAAGTAGTCGAGTTATCGATTGAAGTTGTCGAGGGGGGCGATTATGTCGGCGCGATGCGATTTTAATGTGGTAATGTGATAATGTGCTTCTGGGGCGATGCATGCTTTGGATATTTGAGGGATGATTAAATTTTTAATGGTGAGAGCTTCTGCAACACCCAGTGTTTCTGCCTTTGAACTAATTAACCCCAAAACCCATTAACCTTATAACCCAAAAACCCTTTAACCCCCAAAACCATAAACAAAGGGATTCCGGATTAAATCCGGAATGACTTCATCATAAAGTAGCGCTTAATAGAGACAGGGCTTAAAAAACTAATCGATTCAAGAACCCAATAACCCCAATAACCTCTTAACCCAAAACAAGTCTACTTCTCAATAATAAGAAACTCTGTGCGGCGGTTCTTGGCGCGGCCTTCATAGGTGTCGTTGGTGGCGATTGGTTTGTCCTCACCAAAGCCCTTATAGGTTAGGCGATCGGCAGATATGCCCTTTGATACTATGTAATCATAGACCGATTTAGCGCGGTTTTCCGAAAGGAGAAGATTGTCTTCAGCTTTACCTATATTATCGGTGTGCCCCTGAATACTTACTTTAATTTTTCCGTTGTCGGAAAGGAATTCAATAAATCCGTCGAGAACAAAACAGGATTCCGGAGTGAGCTCTGCAGAATTAGTGCTGAAGAAAATATCATTGAGGCGATAGGATTCACCAACAACGATAGGCTTAACTTCAAAGTTCACTTTGGTCTCTTCTACCACACTATCCGTCTTTGCAATGTATTTTGATTCGTAGGCGTAATCGTCGGTTTTCACCGTAAGGATATAATCGTTTTTGAAAACCAGTGCAGCAACATACTTCCCAGTCATAGAATCGACGGGGATTTCGGTGATCTTTTTTGTAACCACATTTTTCAGTTCGATGCGCGCATTCACAGGCTGCTGATTATCTTCCTGCTTCACCTCCCCTTTTATCAGCATCACTTCTTCAGGTCGTGCTTCTTTGTAAAGATTGAATCCGTATACATCGTATCCTCCGGGACCATTGTGTTTGGTGCTGGTGAAATAACCAGTTTTTCCATTAGTACTCACTAGAAAGCCTGACTCATCTTTAGGTGTGTTGATAGGATATCCAATATTAACGGGCTTCGACCATTTGCCATCTTCTCCCAAACGGGAGTAAAAAATATCAAGTCCACCCAAGCCCGGATGCCCAATACCAGTAAGCTGACCATTGTTATCCATCGCATCTCCCGAAGTAAAATACAGGGTTTGACTATCGGTGTGAATAAACGGAGTTTTCTCATCGCCGGGCGTGTTAATCACCGGACCCAGATTTTCCGGTGCCGACCATGTTCCATCAGCTTTTTTTCGCGCGACCCATATATCACCCGCACCAAATCCACCGGGGCGATCACTGACAAAGTATAGTGCGTTACCATCAGAAGAAACTGAGGGCATGGCTTCCCAAGTGCGACGGCCATTAATGCCGGGTACCGTATCCAGCCCAGACCAATAACCATCAGAACCTTTGACCGTATAATAAATATCAACATTCAGGTAGCCATCAATCATCATTGTTCCAACCGCTACAAACAAGGTTTTATTATCAATAGTAATGCTTGCACCGCCTACATTTTCCGTTTCGTTGAAGGGATAGCCCATTTCTTTACCTGAGTCGAATACGCCATTCACTAGGGTGCTGCAGAACAGTGCTTCCTTATAATACTTCTTCTGGAAGATGTCATCCTTTCGTGGCGGCATTTCAAGCACACGAGTGTAAAAAGCTAATTCCCCATCGGGTGAAAATGAAGGCAGGTATTCATGCAAGGGAGAACAGACACCGCGGATATATTCGGGTTCAAAAGGAACAGGCTTAGTGTAAAGGTCGTTGTAGAATTTGCTCCATTTAAGCATATCACGGGCACGGTTGATATCACCGTCGTTGTCAACCAGAGCAGGATCTTCAACAAATTTCTTAAGGTACTCTACTGCTTTTGCCCAATCCTCTTTTCCGTAATATATATCCCCCAAAAAGTAGTATGCATACAGATCGACCTCAGGACAGATTGCGATAGCTTTGGTAAGATAACCTTCAGCTGCAGAATAGTTCTCAGTAATTTTGAAATTATAGTAGCCGAGGTAATAATAGGGTTCTGCTGTGGTAGGTTCGAGTTCGATGACTTCCTTAAAGTACGGAACTGCTGCAGTCATTTTGCGATCGCCAAAAAGCTCCATGGCCATTTCGTAAGACTTGATTGCTTTTTTATTAGTAAGCTTTGGGCAGGCATCGTCTGTTTCCTGCGCGTACAGGCCAATGTAGGCGAAGCAACAAATAAGGAATAT
This sequence comes from Bacteroidales bacterium, assembly GCA_963678485.1. Classification (GTDB taxonomy): domain Bacteria; phylum Bacteroidota; class Bacteroidia; order Bacteroidales; family CAIWKO01; genus CALGYY01. The sequence goes on along the minus strand of OY782882.1, from coordinate 3,604,339 downwards.
TCCAACAATTTTTCGCATCATTATTTTCCCCTCGATTTTTGCATCAGATAATGATCGGCAAGAATAAATGTTGCCAACGATTCGACCATAGGAACGCTCCGGGGTACTACGCAAGTATCGTGACGACCAGAAATTTTTACTGTCGTTTTCTTTTTATCTCTGGTGATGGTTTGTTGCTCGCTACGAATCGATGGTACGGGCTTGAATGCCATTCTAAAAATAATATCCTGACCATTGGAAATACCGCCATTAATGCCGCCATCGTGATTTGTTTTGGTGATCACCTTTCCTCCTTTCATCATCAGTGCATCGTTGTATTCCGATCCTTTCATTGCCGCTGCAGCAAAGCCTTCACCCAATTCGAACGCTTTAACGCTGTTGATTCCCATCATGGCGTGAGCTAGTGCCGCATTAAGTTTCCCAAATACGGGTTCACCCCAACCTGCGGGAACGCCCGAAATACGGCATGTTACAGTACCGCCTGTAGAATCTCCATCCTTTTGAAGCGATTCCAGCAATTTGGTCATTCTACGGGAAGTCGCATTATCAGGACAGCGCAGCGCACTGGCTTCAATATTTTTGTTATTAATTTCCGAAAAATCATTCGGAAGAAAAACATTTCCAATTGATGAAACCCACGCCATTACTGAGATTCCCTTTGCAGGCAATATTTCCTTTGCGATACAACCGGCCACAACACAGGGCAACAACACTCTTGCGCTGCTTCGTCCACCGCCGCTTCCTGAGCTACAAGCGAACTTTTCGAACCATGCATAGTCGGCATGTGAGGGACGAAACACATTTTTCAATTGTTCGTAATCCTTACTTTGCTGACCTTTATTTTCGACCAGAAATGCGATTGGTGTTCCGAGTGTTTTATTATTGAGCACACCAGAAACAAAGAGCACTTCGTCGGCTTCTTTTCGTGAAGAAGAAAAGGATTGCAGACCAGTCTTACGACGCTGGAGTTGTTTAGCAATGGCCTTTTCATCGATGGTAATCCCAGCGGGACAGCCATCGATAACGCCGCCGACCGCGGGACCATGTGATTCACCAAATGTTGTAAGACGCAGGATTGCGCCCAAAGTATTCTGCATACTACAAAATTAGGATGTTTGCATTTCGGCTTTCGGTGGGAAAATCCTTTTAATCAACAGAATTATTAACACTTTTATAAATGTGATAATGTGATAATGTGACAATGGGGCGGCAGTGCAAGATTTGGAGATTTGTGCGTTGACGAATTTTTTAATGAGTGAGGCCGCTGCAAACCACATGGTTTCTGGTTTTGAACTAATTTTCCAATTACCCCGCCCTTTCAGGCTCAGGGACCGAATTTTTGTGATTTTCTTTTAGTGGTTTCGACAAGCTCAACCACTCCCAAAACCCAATAACCCTTTTAACCCAATAACCCAATAACCTTAAAACCAACCATCAAGGGGATTCCGGATTAAATCCGGAATGACCCTTCGATTGAGGAAGGTAGTTTACATGAAATCCGGTATGACTACTCTAATGTGATAATGCGGTGGCGGTGCAGAACTTGAAGATTAATGTGCTGCTGGAATTTTTATAAATGAGTGCCGCTGCAAGCCGCGGGGTTTCTGGCTTTTAACTAATTAACCAACTCATTAATTACCCCTCGACTATCGCTCGGGGACCGAGGCATTATTTCAAAAAACGTGGTCTCGGCTTCGCTCGACCACACGCCCCAAAGGCTTACTGCTATAATGTTTTTAACTAGTAAAGCAAAGAAATGCATTATCGTGCAACTGACACAGGGCAGCGTTGCTTTTTTCCTGCGTTTTCGAAGGTAAGATAATACAGTCCGGGAGCCAGTGATGAAACGTCGATACTGTGAGTGAATACGCCGTTAGCATTGGGTAATCCAGAAATTTCGGTGACTAATTGTCCCATGCTGTTGATTAACGTAAGACGCGATAATCCCTGAGCAGCAATGGCAACGTTCATTTGGTACTGAGCCGGATTTGGATAAACCATTAGCGTTGGAACATCAGATTCCGTTGCTACATCTGAGGTTCCAGATGTATAATCAGCAGAGAACCCACTTGCTGTCCCCAGTGCATCGCTCATAAAAAATATGAATGCTTTGGGCGAACTAATGTAGATGGTTGATGGCAGCGTGGTTCCAAGGAAAGTTCCAATTTCGATATTACTTTCTTCGTCGAAGATGGCCACAAAATCAGTTCCTTCAAGATTGAATTCCGTGAAGTTTATTGTTATACCCGTTGCTCCCGGAGGTGATATTCGCCAGCGGCAGGAAGTATTGATGTTATACGATTCTGCGCCACTGCCATCGGTGAAGGTTCCTGAAGGCTCAGTAAGATTAGTGAGATATGGACAATAGATGGGTCTTATTGATTTGTATTCGACCATCCATCCTGCAGCATTCACAGAGGCATTCGAGGTAAAATGCACCAACATTTTATCGCCAGTTGAATTAATTTCCGTAGGTAGCGTACTTCCTGAAAAGGTTCCTAATACCGGATCTGCCGTGGTTCCGCCATCATAGACTGTAAAAATATCGTTTGCATTTTCGGTGGCAAATTTCACGAAGGATAACTGAATATGATCGGTAGGTTCTGTGGGATCGATAAGCCAGTAACAATCGGCATTAGGCGAGTAATCGGCAATGGGACCGCTTCCATCTTCGAAACTGCCTTGCATCGCAGTAAGTGTTTTACTACCCGAACATCCTACAGGATAGGATGCTGCAGGGGGTTCGATGCCAAAGATTGCCTGCTGTCCATCAGAAAAATCGGAACCCGGATTTAAATTCGAAAGCACGTAATAGCCATCGCCGTAGCCACTCCAACCAAAATTGAAATGGAATTTTCCAGTCGCATCATATCCATCGCACACAAAGGCATGACCGCCGCCACTCCCAAAACCCGCATAGGATATAGGATGCATGCCGTCGAGATCCGCCTTGAGCATATTCGCCCATTGAACATCATTGTACGAATTTTTGTACTTCAGATTGGCTGTGGGTGAATAACCAAAATAGTTGATGAGTGCATAGGTTGCATCATCCATATAGGCACCGGAACCATCGGGACTATACATCATGTCCACCGAAATTCCACAATGCAACTGAAACAAGGCTAAGGGCATATTGTATCCATGAACACAACTATTCTGCATAGCATCCCAATCGTAGGTTGTACTACCAAAATCAGCTTCAAGCCAGCCATAGTCGGAATTATAGCCATGAGAGCCGATTCCCTGCGGCGGATAGCGATAATAATACATCACCTGAGAAATGCTCGTTGCAACGCAACCTGCCCATACGCGTCCACCGGGACCCGCGGCATCCTCGGGACAATAGTAGTTGTAGTACTTTCCCTGATCCCATGTAGAACTGAGCAAGGGTGAAATCGTTTTAGTGCCCTGTCGCAAATTTACCGAAGAGGGATTCAGTAAGGCTGACCATTCAGAAGCTACATCAGTGGCGGCCGACAGCCCTTTAATAACAACCTCGGCAATCTGTTGTGCGTAATTACCCAACCACCACTGTAGTTCCGGTGATGCCTTATCACGCTCGAGTGATCCAGTGAGCGAATACGCTAACACAGGAGTCACACGGTCGTCGGCAGCCACGATAACCCAGCCACCTGTGGTCATGTTAAAAATATCATACGTATGAATATTTTTTTCATCTATGCTAAAACTTGCAAGCACATTTACACTTTCTCTATTGTTGATGCCAGCAATTGCGGCTTGTTCATTATAAAAATTTATGGCCACTAAGCGTGCATCGAACGGAGAAACAGGGCTTGCCTGTACCAGCGAACTCATCCACAACAGAGCAACAGCAATAAAAAGAAGACGTATTTTCATATTATTTATTAATTACAATTTTTGAAAGTGATTGTTCATTTTCACTACTTATCCGCAAGAAATATAATCCTGATGTTAGCATATCCACAGGCAGAGGTATTTGAAAACTGCCCGCCTTTAAATTCAGTGAAAGCTCTTTTACCACGGCCATGTTTGCATTAAACAATTGCAGGCTGAGCAGACCACTGCGCACCAGCGTGCCATTTATTTTGACTAATTCATTCGCAGGATTAGGGAAGATTTCGATATTGGTCAACTCTTCATTCTCGGTCAGGCCGCCGGTTACATAATACATAGCGCTAAATCCCTGTGCGGTTTCTTTAGCATCTGATTTAAATACTACCAGCATCTTTCCTGAAGGACAAATAATATCATCAGGAAGGGTATCGCCTGTAATGTGGGCGATTAAGGTACCAGCTACCTGATTGTAGACCTCAATGTAATCGCCGGGCCCCAGATCAAGTTCTCCAATATGGAAACTGATTGAAGTCACTCCTGCAGGTTGAACCTGCCAGCGGCACAGACTGTTGTTGTGATATTCGCGTGGTCCGCTGTTGTCGCTGATCAGCCCTACATTGGGAGTCATGGTAGTGATGCCCGTGCAATAAACAGGAATAGTTGTCCGATACTCTGCAAGCCAGCCAGCAGCGGTAGAATCGCTGTCACTTTCGAAATGTAGCAGCATATACTGGCCATTAGCAGTAACTTCTGCGGGAAGACTACTTCCGGAAAATGTTCCCAATACGGGCGATGCGGTAGTCTTTCCATTATACACCGTAAGTTTATCACCAGGACCAACCACATCAAATTCCTTAAATGTAAGTTTGATGTTGGTCACTGAATCGGACGGAGCGATGAGCCAAAAGCAATCGGCGCCATTGATGTAATTATGGACGGGACCACTGCCGTCGCCTATGGTACCGCCCATGGCTGTAAGCGTATCGGGGTCACCGCAATAGGAAGGATAATTACCTGCTGGAACAATATTCAGAATCAGTTCATGATCGAGGGTGAAGTCGTTGCCAGATGGAGTCAGATTATCAAGCATGAAATAGCCGTTGTAACTTCCACTCCAGCCCCAGTTCATATGAAACCAGGTAGTATCCTGATAGCCGTCGCACACGAATGCATGACCGCTCACATTGATGGTATCTGCCCAACCCGCATAGTATAGTGGTGTCTTACTATCGAGATGCGCAAGTACGAGGCCTTTCCAGTTAGTATGAGTCGCGGTATCTCTGAAGATATATTCAGTGGATGGAGAATAACCGAAATAGGTTCTGAGCGAGTAAGCAGCTTTATGATTGAACATACCGCTGCCATCGGGACCGTAATCGAGATCAACGGAAACACCTAAATGGAACAGCAACTCTGCCAATGCGTCGTTGTAGGTGGTAAGCTCTAGTGGCATTTCGCTCCAATGATAAGGTGTGGCTCCAAAATCAGCACTTAACGTTCCGTAATCGGGATGTACATAGGAATACGAACCGGTGGCGGTATCGGGCCATCGCCAGTAGTTCATGATTTGCGCCATGGCTGTAGGTACACATCCAGCCCAGGTGTGACCATCGGAACCCCCAGCGTCGACGGGACAATCAGCATTATAATATTTTCCCTGATCCCAAGTTGTGTATAGCAAAGGATTGACTGATTTTACAGATTTAGCAGTATTAACAATACCTGCAGCCAGATCATTCCATTGAGCTTTAACTGCAGGAGTAGCGATGTATCCGGATGCAATTACAATGGCAATTTGATCCTGATAATCTTTGAGCCAATGCTGACAGGCGGGTGGCATAGGGCCATTGAGAAAACTACCTTCGAAAGAATAGCCCAAGACTGGCGCTACCGCTTCGTTTCCTGACACGATAACAAAACCGCCTTGCGGAATATTAAACACATAATAATATGTTTCAGTTAACGATTTGCAGGTATAGGCAAGCTCGGGTTTTATTTCCTGACCAAGGATTTTCGCGGCTTGCGGATATTGCTGAAGGTAGATGGTTCGAGCAACAGTGCTTGCTTTATCCACCGATACTGTTTGTGCAAACAGCATATTCATTGGGAGGATAAACAGAAAGAGGAAAAGGAGTTTTTTCAGCATATTTGGATCAGGAAATTAAAAAAAATGCCATCCCTGAGTAGTATCTAAGGATGGCAATTTTTTCATATTTATAAAATTATTCTACAATCAGTTTACTCACCAACTTACCATTTTTACCAGCGAGGCGAACCATGTACAAGCCAGCTTTGAGTGAGGAAATATCCATTTCAAGTTTCACGGAGGAAGACAGACCCATGACATCCTGATGAATCACCGAACGTCCGTCCATGCTAAGGATATCAACAGCGACATCCTGAGTTCCAACGGGTGAAAAATCGATATTCAGCAGATGCTGAGCGGGATTTGGATATACGGCAATGCTACCCATTTCGGCGGTTTCCTGAATGCCTGCCATTGCAGAAGTATAATTCAGGCTCCAGCCGGGAGCATTGTTGGATGCATTGGTTTTGAATACGACCAGAATTTTGGAAGTAGGATATGTTTCGACAGCAGGGATGGAAGATCCTGTAATTGTTTCCTGAGCCAAACCAGTAACTTCGTCGTAAATATAAATAAAATCGTCGGCCGCTAGATTTAATGAAGTAAAATCGAGGGTAATACTTTCAGCGCCGGTCGGCTGAATGCGCCAGCGGCAAAGCTGATTAATAGAGTAATCGTTAGTGCCGCTACCATCGGCAATACTGCCGGTTGGTGTGGTAAGGGTTGTTATCCCGCTGCAATACACAGGATATGAAGAGCGGTACTCGAGTTGCCAGCCAGAATTGGTGGTGCTTCCGTTGGTGGAAAATACTACAAGAGCGACATCACCCGTAGTAACAACATTTGCGGGTAATGAGCTTCCTGAAAGAGTTGCCAACACAGGTGCAGCGGTTGAATTGCCATCATAAATGGTAACTACGTCGTTGGTATTTTCTGTTCCGAATGCTTGAAAGCTAATGGTAATTTTAGCGATTACTTCGGTTGGATCGATGAGCCACTGGCAATTTGCGTTATTGCTATAATTGCTGGGGCCACTGCCATCAACGATACTTCCGTTGGTATAGGTGAGCGTTTGGGTGCCTGTGCAATAGCTAGGATAGGATGCTGTTGGAGGATAAATATCAAACACAGCTCCTTGCCAATCGCTGAAATTACTGCCGCCGGCAGCGAGATTATTGAGATAAAAATATCCATCATAATATCCACCCCAACCCCAATTCATATGGAAATAATCGGTTCCCTGATATCCGTCGCAAACCCAGGCGTGACCGCCATCGGTGGGATCAGTACCGGAATAAATCACAGGGTGCATAGCATCGAGGTTAGAAGTCATATAACCATTCCATGTTGAAGAGCTGTACATTGTTTCTGATTTGTAATTACAAGCTGCATCATATCTGAAATGACTTTCCAATGCGGTAGGAATATCAGAGGTTTGCGCACCGCTACCGGTTCCGCCGTAGCTCATATTCACAGTAACGCCAGCGTGGTAGCATAATTCAGCCACACCCTGATTATAATTTGAAAGACTGTTGAGCATTTCACCCCAGCGGTAAGTATAACTTCCAAGATTAAGTCCGCTATGGGTGCCAAGTCCGGTCGTAGGATAGCGATAATAATACATCACCTGCGACATTGAAGTAGCCACGCAACCAACTAAAGCATGGCCATCGGGACCATCAGAAGCGGCAGGGCAAAGAGCATTGTAGTACTGACTCTGATCCCAGCTAGAGAGCAGCATTGGAGTAATCGCTTTTGATTTGTAAACAGGAAGGTTATTAGCATCTCTGGTTAGCAAATCTTCCCACATTGCAGTGGCAGAGGCCAAAGCAGGAGTATTATCATTGAGAGAAGCGGCGATTTGTTCATCCACTTTCTTCATCCAGAACTCAAAACAGCAGGGCATATTTTTAGTCCCATAGTTTCCATTAAATGAATAGCCAATCACTGGAATAAAGCGGTCGTCGGAAGACATTAACACCCATCCGCCGCGTGAAAAATTGAACACATAGTAGAGTAATTGTCCGTCTTTTCTAACTTCGCGTTCCTCAGAGATACTAAGGTCTTTCGCAGCGACCTGTTGATTCTGGTTCACACGTTCGAAGTAGAAGTAGGTTGCAGCCTTGCGGGCCTGATCCGGGCTGATGCTCTTTGCATTCAGCGCAAGCGATGTGCATAAAATAATACACAGGGAAAGCGTAATTTTAATAATTTTCATATCGGAGAATGGTTGATCTTCTTTACAAATATAGGAAAATTCTAAATTAACAATTCAGGGGAAAAATTTCATTCACAATTATTAACAGTTAATTAACAGCGACTCTCTCATTTGCAGAACGTTGTATAATGTAATAATGCGATAATGTGGAAATGTGATAATGGGGCAATGTGATAATGGGGTGGCGGTGCAAGATTTGGAGATTGATGCTTTGACGAATTTTTTAATGGGTGAGGCCTCTGCAAGCCACATGGTTTCTTCCATTGAACTAATTAACCCAAAAACCAATAAACCTTTTAACCCAATAACTCATTAACACCACACTAAAAACCGCACTACAAACTAAGGCACAGCCACAGTTCTCAGGCAAAATCATCAAAATCAAAACAGTTTCTTACTTTTGCACTATCGTTCTGAAACTATTGAAAGTAGCAATTAACAATGTATATCAATCATATTATTATATGTCACTACTAATTAAAAACATTCAAGGCTTGTGCATGAGCGGGCACGAACACAAGGATCGCTTATGTGGTAAAGAGATGAGTGCCAGCACAGAAATCAACAATGCTTATGTGTTGATTAAACACCGTCACATTGCTGATTACGGGCCGATGGAACATTGTCCTGACAAGGCGGAAGAAATTATAGATGCATCGGGACGCTACGTCATTCCTGCGTTTTGCGATTCACACACACACCTTGTATATGCGGGTAGTCGTGAGCTGGAATATATTGACAAGATTAAAGGACTGAGTTATGAAGAAATAGCTCAACGTGGCGGGGGCATCTTAAATTCGGCAAAGCGTCTGCACGATACCAGTGAAGAAGCATTAGTGGAATCAGCGTTAGTTCGGTTGACCGAGATAATGAAAATGGGCACCGGCGCTGTAGAAATAAAAAGCGGCTACGGCCTAAACACCGAAGATGAACTCAAGATGCTCAGGGTTATTCGTCAACTTAAGGATTTCAGTCCGATTACTATTAAAGCAACGTTCCTCGGTGCCCATGCGGTCCCTGCAGCATTTAAAGGAAAACAGTCAGAATATGTTGATATGATAATCAACGAGATGATTCCGCAAGTCGCGGCAGAAGACCTGGCCGATTATATCGATGTCTTTTGCGACAAAGGATTTTTTACAGAAGAAGATACAGAGCGAATTTTAATGGCAGGGCTAAAGCATGGCTTACGCCCGAAGATACATGCCAATGAACTGGCCTGCAGTGGCGGGATACAGGTGGGTGTAAAATACAATGCGCTTTCGGTAGATCATCTGGAATATACCGGAGATGAAGAAATTGCCTGTCTGTTAGAGTCCGACACTATGCCAACCTTGCTGCCAGGTGCCGCCTTCTTTCTAGGTATGCCCTACGCTCCCGCTCGCAAGATGATTGATGCAGGATTATCTGTAGCATTGGCGAGTGATTTCAATCCGGGCTCCTCTCCTTCTGGCAATATGCAATTGATCCTTTCGATGGGCTGTATAAATTACCGCATGCTTCCTGAAGAAGCGCTAGCGGCAGTTACATTAAATGGCGCTTATGCGATAGGGGTCAGTCACGAACTTGGAAGTATTACTCGTAAAAAAATTGCCAACCTTATCATCACCAAACCCATGCCCAGCCTTGCGTTCATGCCATATGCCTATGGCAGTGACAAGGTTGAAACTGTAATTTTAAATGGAGATGTTATACATTCTTCTAAAAAATGATTTTGTGAATCCGCCGAAGCTGCCTAATTTCGCAATCCATATAATCCAATAAATCCAAATAAGTAATGAAACAACTTATCGAGTGTGTTCCCAATTTTAGTGAAGGGAATGATATGGGGATCATCAAACAGATCACCGACAAGATTGAAGCCGTTGAAGGCGTCAAACTTCTTGAAGTAGACCCGGGCAAAGCCACGAACCGTACGGTAGTTACTTTTATAGGAACTCCGGACGAGGCGGTAGAAGCAGCGTTTCAAGCGATTAAGAAAGCATCGGAAATCATCGACATGCGCAAGCATAAAGGTGCACATCCCCGCATGGGATCCACCGACGTTTGTCCGTTTGTCCCTGTCTCCAATATCACCATGGAAGAAACAGTAGTATATGCACGCAAATTAGCCGAACGCGTTGGCAAAGAACTTGGCATTCCTGTGTATTGCTACGAAAATGCAGCATTCAACGAAGAGCGCAGAAACCTTGCAAACTGTCGCGCTGGCGAATATGAAGGCCTGCCTAAGAAACTTAAAGATCCTCATTGGAAGCCCGATTTTGGTCCGGCCGAATTCAATGCAGGTGCAGGCGCCACCGCGGTCAGTGCCCGCGATTTTCTGGTAGCTTATAACATTAACCTCAACACCACCTCTGTCCGTCGTGCTAATGCGGTCGCTTTCGACATTCGCGAAAAAGGCCGTCCCATGCGTGAAGGCAATCCTATTACAGGAAAAATCGTGAAAGACGCTCAAGGTAATCAGGTGATGATTCCCGGCAGTCTCAAGGCTTGTAAGGCCATTGGATGGTTCATCGAGGAATATGGTATAGCTCAGGTGTCGATAAATCTCACCAATATTAGCATCACTTCTGTTCATGAAGCTTTTGAAGAATCGTGTAAAAAAGCCATGGATCGTGGTTTACGCGTGACCGGTTCTGAATTGGTTGGATTGATTCCAAAAAAAGCATTGTTAGATGCAGGCAAGCATTTTCTTGCAAAACAGCAGCGTTCACTGGGTGTTTCCGAGGAAGAACTCATCAAGATTGCAGTTAAATCCTTAGGTTTGGATGATTTAAAATCATTCAATCCTAAAGAGAAAGTGATAGAATATGTGATGGAGCAGAATGCCCCAAAACGCCTGATTGATATGACATGCAAGGCTTTTGCGGATGAGACCGCTTCAGAATCGCCCGCCCCTGGTGGTGGTTCAATAGCCGCTTATATGGGCGCGGTGGCAGCTTCATTAGGAACCATGGTGGCTAATTTATCATCACATAAAGCTGGCTGGGACGAGCGTTGGGAAGAATTCTCCCAATGGGCTGAAAAAGGTCAGAAGCTAAAAGACGAGTTGTTGTTTTTAGTTGATGAAGACACCGCAGCTTTCAACAAAATCATGGATGCTTTTGGTCTTCCCAAAGGCAGCGATGCTGAGAAAGCAGCGCGAACAGCCGCGATTCAAGCAGCGACACAATACGCCACGGAGATTCCGTATCGCACGATGGTAAAATGTTTCGAAACCTTTGAACTTGCTAGAGCGATGGCTGAAATTGGCAATCCGAATTCAGTGACTGATGCCGGTGTTGGAGCATTGGCGGCCCGTTCCGGAGTTTTGGGCGCATATCTAAATGTAAAGATTAATGCTTCCGGCCTGACCGATAAGAATTTCGCAAACGACATTATTGCAAAGGCAGGTGAATTGGCGAAGAAAGCCGAATTGGTGGAACAGGAAATTCTGGCGATTGTGAACAGTAAAATTAGTGCCTGATGAAGCGCAACCCAATGATATTGATTGTTTGTCTTGCTCTGCTCGCAGTGACTTCCTGCGTGCAGATCAAGCAAGCAATGCAGCTTGCAAAATGTGATTTCCGTTTGAAGGATGTCACGGGTCTGGACATGGCCGGAGTAAATGTTCAGAAGATTGAATCCTTTTCCGACATCAGCATCACCGATATCATGAAGATTACGAGTGCTTTTTCGAAAGGAAGCATGCCAGTAAATTTCAAGTTGAATGTAGAGATTCGCAATCCCAATGCAGAGAAAGCGGCCTTAAATCAGCTTGATTGGATATTGATGATTGATCAGACTGAAATTGCCAAGGGTTCAACCAATCAACGTGTTGAAGTACTTGGTAATGGAGGCGTTGCGGTAATGCCCATCAGTATCACCTCCGACCTCAAGAAAGTGCTCAGTAGTGAATCTATGGCAAGTCTGGCCAATATGGTGTTGAACATGGCTGATGCCTCAGGCAAGCCAACAACCTTAACACTGAAAGCTAAACCATATATTTCAATAGGTTCGGCAACGATTCCATATCCGGGGTATATTAATATAAAGACGGATTTTGTTAACCAGTAAAAACCTGGTTAATGTGATAATGTGATAATGTGGCAATGTGATAATGAGGGGCGGTGGGGGATTTTGAACCCATCACTTTTATCAATGATTTCAAAGAAGTTCGGTAAATGCTGAAATACAGCGCTGCCTTTTTTACTTCTTTCGCATTTTTAATCTCCCTGCCCTAAAGACACGGTCGGGCGGGGTTATTCGGATTTCGGATTTGTCTTTTTCTTTTTTTTTAAACCGCAATTAATTGACAACTCCTGAAATGTGGTAATGTAAGGGCTTTCAAACTGTCCACGTGAATTTCAATTGCGATCTCCCGAACTTCTACCCTCCCTGGCGCAATGACTTCGCTGCGATGAAGCACCATTATGGCGCCAGGAAAATCCTACCACTGCTGTACTTTCTACCAACATGTCGGCGCGATGCGCCTTTTAATAATGTGATAATGTGGTAATGTGGCAATGTGATAATGAGGGGCGGTGGGGAATTTTGAACCCATATCTTTTATCAATGATTTCAAAGGAATTCGATAAATGCTGAAATACAGCGCGGCCTTTTAACTTCTTTCGATTTCTAATCTTCCTGCCCTAAAGACACTGTCAGGCGGGGTTTCTCGGATTTCGGATTGTCTTTTTTTTCTGAATAACAACATTATTTAATGTTATAATCGCCCCTCGACAGGCTCGGGGACCGATCGTTTAATTTATATAGCGGGCGCTTCGACAGGCTCAGCGCTCTGCGGTGTTCCCAGCAGCAGCGCGACTTTCCGGTGGTTGAGCTTGTCGAAACCACCAGAGATTAATGCAATCAATGCCGGTCCCTGAGCCTGTCGAAGGAAGGTTCCTGAGCTTGTCGAAGGATGGTTCCTGAGCTTTTCGAAGGACACTCCAGAAGAATTACTGAACAGTCTCGGATTTGTTTTTCTTTGCAAGAACGGCATCGCCAGTCCGGGATTTCTAATTTCATTTTTTTCAAAGAACAAAAGTTGCCATTCATTTCCGCTATGGCTTTTCTCTCGCATTTCTAATCTCCCTGCCCGACAGATATTGTTCAGGCGGGTGTTCACTATCACATATTTTCGTATATTTGTTTTATTCCTTAAAACAATCACAGACCGATGAAAAAAACAATCCTTCTTCTCATCATTTTGCTGGCATCACTCAATTCTGTGATGGCTCAGGCGCAGAAGTATCAGGTGAAGCGGACTGCAGAAACGGCCTATTATCTTGATCCGAAATATCCAGAATACACTACCAGCGATGAAAGCAGTCCAGCATGGAAAAAGTGGCGAAAAGCCATGGATAAATATGCAATGGATCACCCACCCTTCCCTGTTTATGTGAGCACAGGTGATGTTGCTGCTGATGAAAACACCTTTGCACAAAACATTGAATATTGGTTCATGCGCAACCAGTATTATCCACAGTATATCGACACGGGCAAGCCTACTGTTGACCTCGCCAACTGGACCAAAGCAAAAACGGAGTGGTGTAAGAGATATCCGGAACGATGCAAGTTAATGTGATAATTTGCTAATGTGATAATGTGATAATGGGGTGGCGGTGCAGGAATTGGAGATTGGGGTGCTGATGGAATTATTTAATGGTGAGGGGCACTGCAACCCTCAGGGTTTCTGGCTTTGAACTAATTATCCAAATACCTAATCACCCCTCGGCAAGCTCGGGAACCGCCCTTCAACTCACTTCAGGTCCGTTCAGGACAAGCCGCTCAGGCACCGACCACCCGATACAAAAGTTCACTGCGGTATTGTTTTAACTAATCGACTCCATAAGCCAATAACCCCTTAACCTTTTAACCCAATAACCACACAACCATAAACCAGGGGATTCCGGATTAAATCCGGAATGACTTCATCATAGAGGGACTCGTAATAAAGCTGCGCTTTAAAAACTAATTAACTAATTGATTCAATAACCCCATAACCCTCAAAACCCTTTAACCTCACAGGCATCCACTTGCTCATTTGCTCCAAAGAAAAAAAAAGCCTGCACTCAACGAATGCAGGCCTTTTCTTAGCGGGGTTTGTTTATTGCTTCACGAAACGTTTCACTGACGAATTTCCGGAAGTAACAAATTTTATACGTGTGAAATAAACACCTGTTGCCAGCGGGCTGATGTCGTAAATTACGATATCAGTACCTTTCTTGATGGCATTATTTCTCTGCATGATGGTACGGCCGAAGATATCTACAATTTCGATTTCTGCGAAGCCATCAACCGGAGAGAACAATTCGATGTTGATGAGAGTGGAGGCCGGGTTCGGATACACGTTCACGATTTCTGCGCCGCCGCCACCATTTTCGCGGGCAATGGCAATGATATCGGAATAGGTGTATTGTCCGTCGTAATCCACTTGTTTAAGTTTGTAGTAGGTCACAGGTGAGAACGGGGTCTCATCTAGCTGATCGTACCACAAGGTACGGTTGCTATTGCCGGCACCAGCAACACGGGTCATTTCAACGAAGTTAATTCCATCAGATGATTTTTCAGGAACAAAATATTCGTTGTTTACCTCAGTTGCGGTTGCCCATTCCAGAAGGTTTACATCATCCAATGCTTTTCCTGTGAAGGAGAGCAGCTCGATTGGTAGAGGTCCACCGTTGCTGAGGGCAGTACCGAATTTGGAGAAACCATCCATACTCTGACGCACTGCAGCTGTAACAGGACAAGCAACACAGGTACCGGCAGTGAGGTCCCCATTCAGTAACTGATATCCGCCACCGGTATGATCAGACATAACAGTGCAGAATGTAGCACCCGTAGCATTGGTATAGTTGAGGTTGTAAAGTGTACATGTATACTTACCACTATTCGGGTTTGCATTAGCAGTAACAGTCCAGTAACCATTGTCAAGAGCAGGCATATTGTAAGTTGCACCGCATTCAGTATTGCCAAGAGCTGCAGGAATAATCGCATATGGATCAAAACGAGCAGTCAGGTAAGTAATAGAGGATGCTGATGTAAAATTGAAATTAGCTCTCTGATATCCCTTTGTTGCATCACCTACCGGGAAGTCATACGAACCGGTGGGCTGCAGATATCTGCGCAGGTTGCCCTGAACAAAACTGGTGGTATTTCCAGTGGTCACCGCAGCTGGTGCAGTATTAGCCACATTCACCCTAAATGCATTGGTTATAATCTTCCCGGAAGTCAGAGTCAGGACTCCAGAAGCACCAAGGTTCATATCATTTGCGATGGTTACTCCCGTTCCGGTATGAATCATAGTGACATTATTTAAAGTAAGCACGCCAGCTGTATTGGTATAGGTTTGTGCATTTGCTCCATCAAAGAACAATGTACCTGTACCCGGGATAAAAGTAGCATTCCCATTAGCATTAAAGAAGTTGAGGCCAACGTTCAGGTCATTATTATTCATATTCATGACGGAGGTTGCGTTCAATGTTCTGAAGTTTCTGCTACAATCAATATGCTGTTGTGTAATAACACTTCCTCCCGTTTTATTGATTGTTAGGTTAGAAAAATCTGAAGGATCGACCATGATACCATCCATAGTTTGTACTGCACTACCCTTCATCATGACAGTTGAATTATTAAGTGTATTCAAATTGCCCTGATTGTTATAATTTCCATGGATATCAAGTCTAAAACCTCCGCTGATTGTCAATGTAGCGCTTGGGTTAATTGTAATGGAACGACAATTAGCACCGGCTGCACTAATGTTTGGCTGATATACTGAAGAAGCAGCAATAATACAGTCAATAGTGGAGTCAGGAATTGAAACACAGTTTCCCCAGTTACGTGGATCGAACCAATTTGAGTTGGATGCACCACCAGTCCAAATCAACGGATTGGGAACGGTGAAGTTGAAGGTATTGGTAGATCCTGTGAAATTGATGGTAAAACCAGACAAGCTATTCGAGAAGTTACTGATTACAAGCCAATATGAATCACCTGCTGTAACAGCCACTGGCGGTTCAAATGCAGCGTCGTACGCTCCTGATGTATAGGTATGGTTTGTATAAGCGTTAAGTGCAGTTGGACTATTACCTCCGGTATATAATCCGGTAACACCAATATAGCTATAATTACAAGCCAATGGCACAGCAGTACCGGCGAGAATATCAGCGCAACTAACTGCACCAGCACCTGTCTTTTTCCAAAGAGCAAAGTCATAGTCAGTACCATCATCGGTTACAACACCAGCGGTTCCAATTGGAGGTACCACATCGTTTGGTTCAATGGTGAACATGAGGTTACCTGCGTTGGTCACTTTTATTTCGTACCATGCAGATCCTCTTTCACCGGAGAGCAGGCAGTAGTTTGTTCCAAAGTCGCAGTTGTTACCAACGGCCTGATATCCTGGATTACCAACAGTAAAGGTTGTTGCACAAACTGGCACATCGGAAACGCAATCCTGACCAGGTACAGGAGGCCAAATGGCTGAGCCGTCCACGGCAACCAAAGAGAATGTACCTGTAAGATTATCATATCCATCAACAACTATATAATACCAGTTACCCGGAACTAATCCGGTAAGGGAAAGTTCACTATTGTAATAAGAACTGGTACCGCAGGCTGCAACGTTGTCGTTACAAGCAACCAGTGTCATTGAAGTTCCGCAGGTACCTGAGTAAACAGCTATCTGAGTGTTCAACAATGTACCAACCATAGTTTTAATCTTGGCAGTTCCGCTGGCAGGGGCCTGGAATTTGAACCATACAGTGTTTATTACACCATTGGTCCAACATGAAGGAGCTGAAGGCTCGCCGCTTCCAGAAGTACAGGCATTATCACCAGGTGTTAAGTCGCCCATGAGAATAGTCTGTGCATTACATGGCAGATCGTTCGCCGGACTAGCAACACCGCTAGGTGCAGAAATCGACAAACTCGAGAATGGATTATTGAAAGGAGTTGAATAACTATCGAGCACTAAATAATAGGTAACTCCTGCAGTTACGCAAGCAATCAAAGTCTTGTCTCCAGTAGATGTTTGTGCATAAGCAATACAAGATCCCGGAGCTGCACCGCAAGCACCTGCTGACAATGGGCAACCATCATAAACGGTCAATCCAGTGTAGGTTCCTGTAGAAGTTAATGTGATAGTTACTGTTCCCGATGCGGCTGGAGTGAACACCCATACCATATCTTCACCTGTGGTATATGAAGTACTTCCGCAAGTTACAGTATTGGTTGAGGTGAGGTCATTACCCATACCGGCAGTAGTACCTGCGCCAGTGGCATAAGGTAAGCCACCTACGATGGTCACACCAGTTCCTAATGATGCAGCACAGATAGCACCTGGATTTGCTGCGGTGGTAAATGTCCATGTTGGGCATCCTGAAGCATCACCAGCAGTATTCGTTGGAACGACTTTCCAATAGAACAATGTACTTCCGGTGATGGTACCAAGGTTATAACTGGTAACATTACCGACGTTAAGACCATTAACAATATTGTCGGCCGTTGCATTGGTTCCTACATATAATTTATACCCTGTTGCCGCCTGACAAGCCGTAGTTGAACCCGTCCATGCCAGTGTAGTAGCTACTGGACAAACACCGGTAGTACCATCAACAGGAGCGCTAACATTTGAGCACAATGGAGCGGAAACACCACCAGAAACGATTACATCAACAGGAGTTCTTGGCGAAGATTCGCAACCGGTACTGATAACCCAATTGTAGAAGAAATAATAGGAGGAAGAAGTTCCACTAATGTATCCATCAGTGATTGAACAAATACCTGCCTGTGTATAAGGATAGCTGCCTGAAAAATCGCGACCAAGATTTGTTGTATTGGCTGACACTAAACGATAATCGTTACCAATAGGAATACTCAGATTTAATGTAAGAGTATTCAAACCGGCCGGGCAGTTGGTAAAGTTAACCGGAGCTCCAATTGCTAAACCAGTATTGTCCTGTAACTGGATAGAAACTGTACTTCCTGCAGTTTGGTTATAAACATTAACAGAAACCAGTGTGAATGGAACAAAGGCGTCGAACACCAAACCAACGTTGGTACTACCATAATATCCATCTGACAATGGGCTTGTAGGTTTACCAACCATATAGTTTGTTCCACCGTTTCCGGCAGCGCAATAGTAAGTAGTATTTGCTGTAACTACCGGACTGTATGAATTACCAGAAGCCAGCGGGGATCCACCACTGATACCTGAATACCAATAAACAGTTCCACCTGAAGCAGTAGCCGTCATTGTTGCTGCATTATTACACACAACAGTTATTGGAGAATTTGTTCCTGTAATCGTTTGAGCATCGTTTGTAACAGTGATAGGTGCAGTATATGCATAGTTACCACCACAACTTACACGACATCTGTAATAAGTAGTTTGAGCAACACTGGGAGCAGTAAAGACAGTGGTTGTTCCACCGATGATATCACTCCATACATAAGGAGAATTCGACGGGGATGACTGCCACTGGAAGGTGAGACCTCCAGCAATAGAATAACCGGTCACAGTGAGTGTTGGAGTGCCTGTATTACAGAAACTCGAAATATTTGAACTTGCTGTTCCTGCTGTTGGAGTACCTGTACAAGGCATTACGATAAGCAGGTTATCCAAACCAATATCTGTTGAACCATAGTCGGCGGTGGCCATAAAACGAATAACCGTTGTGGCACTTACACTAGTGATATTAATCGACTGTGTAGTCCAAGCACCAACAACTGCATAGGTACCGAGAGTAGTTGGGAAGGTAGCTCCACCATCGGTTGATTGTTGCACCGTTAAAACATCAGTTCCACTGGTATTGATAATATCAAAGAACATCGTTTTTGTTCCCGCGGGACTGCAGTTAACATAAAGGTCTAACTTTCCTTGTAAGCCTGCAGTGGCAGATCCGCTATGGAAACGAGCAGAATGTGATAAGTGAGATGAAACAGGACTGTAAATATAGGAGGTTGGGGAACCCCAGGCTCCAGCAGCACCATCATCATCACGTCTCCATGAGTTATTACCTGTATTTGGAGTGTTAGCCCAATTGTTTGTTGGCAATTCACGGGTATTACACCAGCTTAACCAAGGTCCTTCAAAACTTTCTGAAACTGGAAGTGTTGCGTATGATGGTCCTGCTGTGATAGAAACTTGTGCGCTGGCGGAGAAAGCAAACAAGGTGCTGGTACTGCAAGTAACTTTGCAACGATAATACGTTGTTGCTGCAGGTGTAGCTGTATATGTAACAGCCGTTGCACCACCGATATTTGTCCAAGTGCTATTATCAGGAGATGACTGCCATTGATAGGTAAGTCCACCAGCGACAGATGCTCCTGAGAGGGATAATACTGAACTTCCGCCAGCACAAATCACCGATGGGGTTGCTACAGCATTTCCAGCGGTAGGTGTACCTGTACAAGGTAGTAATAATCTAACGTAGTCAAGACCGATATCTGTGGAACCATAGTCAGCCGTTGCGCGGAATCGAAGAACTGTAGTGGCACTCGTGCTGGTCACTGTAATAGTCTGTGTGGTCCAAGCAGCAATAACAGCGTATGTACCCAGAGTGGTCGGGAATGTTGCACCGCCATCGGTTGATTGAAGCACTGTTAATACGTCTGTTCCACTGGTATTAATCACATCAAACATAAGAGTCTTGTTACCAGCAGGACTACAATTCACATATAAATCTAACTTACCTTGCAATCCGGCAGTGGCGCTTCCTGAATGGAAACGAGCTGAATGAACGCCATCGGTAGAAACCGGTGAATAAACATATGATGAGGGTGAACCCCAACCACCATCTGCTCCCTGATCATCCCTCCGCCATGAATTTTCTCCAGTGACCGGTGAATTAAGCCAGCTCACGGTAGGAACATCATTCACACCGCAACGGCTCTGCCAGCTCTCGAAACTCTCAACAACCGGTAAAGCTGCATATGTTGGGGTAAGTACAGTAACAAGCACCCCTGTTGTGTTCGCAGTCAATCCACTTGCACTACAAGTAACAACGCAACGATAATAAGTGTTTGTTGCCGGGCTTGCTGTATAGGTATTCGCGGTTGCTCCACCAATGTTGGAATACGGACCAGCTAATGCTGCGGCCGATTGCCACTGGAATGTAATGCCACCTGCAACGGTATATCCGGAAAGTGTCAAAACTGAACTTGACCCTGGACATACTGAATTTGGAGTAGCGATTACCGTTCCTGCGGTTGGTGTGCCAGTACATGGAAGTAATACCCTGACATAATCAAGACCGATATCAGTACTACCATAATCGGCAGTAGATCTGAAGCGGATTACAGTGGTAGCATTGGTGGATGTAATGTTAATCGTCTGAGTGGTCCAAGCCGCAATTACACCATACGTTCCAAGAGTAGTTGGGAATGTTGCACCACCATCGGTTGACTGAAGTACGGTAAGAACATCAGTTCCACTGGTATTGATCACATCAAACATTAAAGACTTGGTTCCAGCAGGAGTGCAATTCACATATAAATCGAGACTTCCCTGCAGACCAGCTGTAGAAGAACCACTATGGAAACGGGCTGAATGTGCTCCATCGGAAAAGACCGGAGAATAAACATAACTAGCAGGTGAAGCCCAGGTAGCATCTGCACCCTGATCATCACGTCTCCAAGAATTCTCACCAACAACTGGTGTGTTTTTCCAATAGATAGAAGGAACGTCGTTGGTTCCGCACATACTAATCCAGGTCTCAAAGCTTTCGTTGACAGGCAGCGTCGCATAGCTTGGTGCCGTGACGACCACCTGAACGGATATACTACTCGCCGACAGCCCGCTATTTGAGCAGGTTGTGACCATTCGATACCAGGTAGAAGTGGTTGGAGAAGCGGTATAGGTGGTTGAAGTAGCGCCACCAATATTAGTCCATGTAGCATTATTTGGGGAAGACTGCCACTGATAGCTGAGACCTGAAGCAGGAGTCGCACCACCCGTTATAGATAAATTTGCAGAATAACCCACGCAAATTGGGCTGACTGAAGTTACAGCAGTACCGCCTGCAGGTGTTCCTAAACAAGCTGGCAGAGCAATAACATTTAGCGTATAGTCTTCGAATGTTCCATAGCTGGATGTCCAGCAATAGGTTGGAGGACCAGAGTCCACACCGCCAATACGCATTCTGTGATTACCCAGACTTGCGCCAGCAGGAACAGTAAATGTTGCAACTAACGTTGTAGGATTTGCTGCTAATGAAGTTCCTGAATATACTTCTTCGCCAGCATCAGCAAAATCAAAATCATTATTCCAATCGACCCATATTTTGGTATCATAGGTATATCCGGTAGAATAGGTAATATTTACAGTAACCGAAGTTGATTGCATTACAGTTGTAACTAATACTGAATAATCGCCATAATTGGTAGGTTCAGCACCGGTAGTATTATTAATGGTTCCACAGGTGACATTAGTGATACCTGATCCGTCAACCGAAGTTGGGGCAGGTGTACAATATGCACCATTGACAGTTATTACCGAAGTATTATTAGCTGCAATGGCATTTGCACAAGGTGTTCCTGTACCTGAAGAAAGATTGGTAATTGTTATAGTTGTTGCACCAATATTAGCCAAGGTCGAGGTAGTAAATGTTCCGGTACCTGCTGAAGAAACCGTCATTGTTGCGGTATTTCCTGTTGCAGCATTAGGAGCACTTAAGTTGTAAGTTACAGTGTATGTTCCAACAGGTAAGTTGGCTGCAGCTCCTGTAAGTGTCACAGTAGAGCTTGTTCCCATATTGATAGGACTTGAAGCTGAAGTAGCTGTTAGGCTATATGTTGGACAAGTATAGGATATTGTTAAGTAGCCTCCTGCGCCAGCTCCCCCAGTATTACTACCTCTGCATCCACCGCCACCACCACCATAATTATTTCCTGCAAAACCATTTCCAGCAGCAGTTGCGCCAGCTCCACCATTTCCTCCACTCACAGCAGCCCCAGTTCCACCAGTTGGTAAGCCTCCTGCACCACCGGCACCAGTTGTTCCAGCTCCACCACCGCCACCGCCGCCATAAGTTGCATCACTATTACTCCCATTACCTCCTGCAAATTTTGTTGTGCCTGTACTTGCTGCTGTTGTTCCTCCTGCTCCACCAGTAGTACTATTAGTTGCAACACCTGTACCGCCTGCAGCAACAACAGTTGTAGTATTAAATGAAGTCGCACCACCATTTACACCTGCGGTTCCTCCAGTCCCAACAACAAAATTATAACTAGTTCCGGGGGTCACGGGAACAGAGCTTGAAGCAAAAGCACCTCCGCCAGCACCAGCAGCTCTTCCATTGCTAGATCTGCTTGCACCGCCACCGCCAGCGCCCCAACAATTAACAGTGACCGTTGTTACACCAGCGGGACAAGTCCATGAACCACTGGAAGTAAAAGTCGCAGTCTGTCCAATGACAAAACTGCTAATAAACAAAGCAATAATGAACAAATATATCTTTTTCATAACTTAAGTTTTTTCTGGTTTTACTATCGGGCTGCGTTTTCGATTAATACGGCTTTGTCTGGATTTTTCTTAATCCATGCGGCTTTAGCAGCTTCGTAGAAGTTGACATCATCTTCCGGAGTAAGCATCCGGTTGTAGAGATGATATGGGACGAATTGCGGATAGTAAGGATTGAGAGCCAGCCATTCAGTCTGTTCCTGCTCGCACTGTGCTTTGTCGTAAGCTGCATTGCCTGTATTGCGAAGCAAGGGAATGGGTGGGTGTAACTTTGCGTATTCTTCCATTTTGTCGTTTTTAACTCCCGGCACAACGGCTTCTGTTGGAAAATACGGATCGGCATATTGCAATGCCACAGGGTTTGTTTCTTTAGGCAGATAATCGTTGTAACGTTTTTCGGTTTGCGCGAAGGCAAGTCCGACTGACAAAAACGTAACCATTGCGAAAAGGAAAATTCTCTTCATAAGGCTTAACTTATTTTGATTGATATGGAGGTTGATTGATTGGGGAGCCAAAAGGTAAGTGAGGGTGAAGAAATTAATTCAGCTTTCAATGACGAAACATTCAGCTGAGAGCCAATATATTCACCAAGCCACAAAATTGTGTTTTGGAGAATGATGATGGCACGATAGCACGAAGCAGGGAATGAGTGAACGTTGGGTAGAAAATGATTCATATTCCTGATATTCTCGTGGTTTTTTTAATCGTTTGTGGGGCAGTTCAAGTACTTAAAAGATGCAATTATAAAGAAACTCTTTGTAATACTTTTATTTTCAATTAATTACACACAAATGTTAATTTTTCACTCCGAACAAAAATATGAAAAAATTCATATCTAATTACACACCTATATAAATTAGTACGCCATTTAACTATTTTTTAACGTTAAAAACGCTGGTACTTTTTGCTCACTAATTCAGGTTAAAAGGCGTGAATTTATTCAAAGTCGTTGAAAGTTGAAAAAAGGTTGCACGATATTTTTCCGCATTAGCCAAATGGTTATGCAGATAAACATCTATACAATTGTTATTCAATCACATATCAACTTATTAACAACTAACAATGAAAATAATGTGATAATGTGATAATGTGGTAATGTGGTAATGTGATAATTGGAGGCGGGGCATGACTTGGAGCTTTGTGGGCTGATGGAATTTTTTAATGATGTGGTCTCTGCAACACTCAGGTTATCTGGTTTTGAACTAATTATGTAAGTAACTGATTACCCTTCGACAAGCTCAGGGACCACCCTACGACAGGCTCGGGGACTACTTTTCGACAAGCCCAGGGATCGCCCCTCGACTTCGCTCGGGGACCGAGGTGTTTTTTTTTCGAAGAGTGGTCTCGGCACCGCTCGACCACCCGTGCCAAGGCCTACTGCAGTATTATTTTAACTAAATGACTCTATAACCCCAATAACCTTAAAACCAATAAACCAGGGGATTCCGGATTAAATCCTAATCCAATATGCTAATGTGATAATGTGGTAATGTGATAATTGGAGGCGGTGCATTACTTGGTGCTTTGTGTGCTGATGGAATTTTTTAATGATGAGGTCTCTGCAACACTCAGTGTTTCTGGTTTTGAACTAATTATCCAATTAACTCATCAACTCCAAACCTCCATAACCCAATAACCCTTTTAACTCAATAACCCAATAACCTTAACACCAACAATCAAGGAGATTCCGGATTAAATCCGGAATGACGCCCTGATGGAAGGAGGTGGTATGCATGAAGTCCGGAATGACCCTTCGATTGGGATATTCTCTTTAATAAAAACCAGGGGCACCTTCGACGAAGTAACGAAACGATAATACAGCAAAGGCGCGCCCTACAATACTTGCAGCACCGTAAAAACTAATTAATCAATTAACTAATCAACCAGTTAACTGTATTATCCCAGCAATCCCCCCTTGCGGTAAATCGCAGCCTGCGCATCGTAGAACTTGTTGATGCGTGTGGTTTTTCCGTTGCGGAGGTTAGTAAGCTCGCCGGTAAGGAAGTCGATGCGAATGGTATCACCATGCTGAACTTCAGCAGCAGCAAGCATTTCGGGCTTGTAAGTTAATATGGGAAGTGCAGCGTTGATGGCATTGCGCTCATAGATTGCACCATACGATTCGGCAATAATGCAGGAAATACCCAAAGAAGTGAAACAATCCACCGCCTGCTGACGGGAGCTTCCGGCGCCAAAATTCTTGGTAGTGATGACGATATCGTTAGGCTGTGCTTTCTTGGCGAAGTCTTCGTATCCCTTGAGATTGTCGAAGGTATACTGTCCCATAAGCTTGATATCAGTGATCGTCAGATAACGATTGTGGAATATCATATCCGTATCAATATCATCGATGGAAATAAGCCATACACGACCTTCAACAGTAGTGGGACGCTCAGCGTTCTGTGTAGCGACTTTTTTGTCGGAAGGTTTCATGATGCCCTTCTTGGTAAACTCAGCCGGTGTTGCAGGTAATTCATCGCCCGTAGTTATAAAGCCAGCAATAGCAGATGCTGCAACTACTTCAGGGGAAGCCAGGTATACCAGACCTTTACCCTGCTTTCCAGCAAAGTTTCTATTTCCTGTGGAGATGGTGACTTCCTCTGGTCCGTTCTGCCCTACTTGTCCAGCAGCACATCCGGCGCAACCGGCATTAGAAACCAACGCACCCGCTGCTTTGAAAATGGCAATCAATCCTTCTTCCAGCGCTTGTTTCCAGATGTCGTCGGTGGCGGGCACCACTTTCAGCACCACTCCCGGAGCAACTTTTTTTCCTTTGAGAATCGCAGCAGCAATGCGCAAATCATCGATACGACCATTAGTACAGCTACCTATAAACGCGGAATCAATCTTGGTTCCCTGAACATCTTTCACTGAAATATCATCATGCGGATGTCCTGGTTTTGCTACCATCGGAACAAATGTAGAAAGATCTATATTAACAATCTGTTCATATTTCGCATCATCATCAGCATAAACGGCTTCAATTTTCTTTCCGCTGCGTTTGCTGCAGAAATCAATAATCTCTTTTGAAGGAGGAAAGAAAATAATGATGGCGCCCATTTCCGTAGCCATTGATGAAATCGTGATACGCTCGTCGAGAGTGAATTTTTCCACTTCTTCACCATAAATTTCCACGGAGAATCCCAGCAGTTTATTTGCTCCAAAGATTTTGAGCAAATTGAGGGTAATGTCTTTCGCAGAAACATTGGCGGGACGTTTCCCATTTAAATTTACTTTCACGGAATATGGCACTTTAAACCACACACTACCATTGGCCCAGGCTGCGGCAATGTCCTGATCGCCCATCCCCTGTCCAAAGGATCCGATGGCACCCATGATATTTGCATGAGAATCGGTCGACACAAAGGTGCTTCCCGGCCATGCCATTCCCTGATCCATTGCAATGTGCGTCCCGATGCCAGCATTCACATCGAAAATCCGGATATCGTTTTCACGGGCATATTGACGACAGAACTGCTGATTAGCAGCATAATTCTGATCACTGCCACCAGGATTGCAATCGAAGGTAAAAATGGTCTTCGATGCATCATGCAACGAAAGTCCGTTATTAATAAGGTTCTTGACTACATTCGCACCACCAAAGTCGCGCGCAGCACGAGTATCAATAAATACATCAATGATATCATCAGGCTGTACCAGTCCGTTGTTGGAGTGGCGGGAGAGGATTTTTTCTATTATTGTCATTGGTTAATTAGTTAATTGGTTATGGGGTTATGGGGTTATGGGGTTATGGGGTTATGGGGTTATTGAGTCAATTAGTTAATTAGTTAAAACAATACTGCAGTAGGCCTTGGAACGGTCGGTCGATCGCAGCCGAGACCACTCTTAGTTAAAATAACACCTCGGTCCCCGAGCTTGTCGAGGGGCGGTCCCTGAGCTTGTCGAAGGGCGGTCCCTAAGCGGAGTCGAGGGGTAGGTTATGGGGTCATTCGGGTTATGGGGTTATGGGGGGTTCAAGGAATTATTATCATTCAATCTTAAACTGGTCCAAGTATGGAGCAGGGAAATCGGGGTTAAGTGCTAGGGGGAATATTATCTCCATATTCAAGGTCTTGGTCACTGAATGTATCCATTTCACCAAGCTTTTGGCTTTTTAGAAAAATAATATATCCATTAATGACTTTAATGCAATGGCTTAATTGGTCTTTTAATTCATTAAAAACTTCAACACTGATATATTTCTCATCAAGGGCACAATACAGGTGTTCTGAGCATTCAATGAGTGAGCCTCTGGCCTGTCGGCAAAACTGGATACTTTCCTGGTAATGAAATCTACCATAGCCTTCAGCAATATTTGCGACACTAGACCTTGATGCTCTTATCAGTTGATCCGAAAGACGATACTTTTCTTCAATCGGAAAGGTTTTAACCAATGAAGATATACGCTTTCTGAATTCACGCGAATACTGCCAAGCTGCTAAGTTTTCGAGTGTGCCCATGGCAAATGTAATTGGCTTATTCTAATGGTTTCAGAGAATTGCTTTTGTTGAAATCTCTGTACAAATTTATTAAAAACTTCCATCGCCTTTCACTCCAAAAACAATCTTTGTTCTTCAAATAAAGCTCAAAAAACCAAAAACCCTTTAACCCAATAACTTTTTAACCCAATTAAAACTTCAAGCGATCCCTAAACGGCTCAAACGTCATAAAATCGGCGTGGTGCACGACGAAGGCTTCGGTGGTGCGTTTCACCATGTCGCCCTCACCGGCGTGGGTAGCGATGATGTGGCAAACTTCCGCAGGAACACCGCATTGTTCGGCCAGGCTTACACCGCTGAAGGGATGACGCAGGTATTTGCCGTATTTTCCCTGAACAGATTTGCCGTCTTTAAGTTCGTATTCGAGTAATTTTCCAACGTCGGCCAGGATAGCACCGGCAATGAGAACGTCCATATTAACCGGGAGATCGGTCTTGAAGAATTTATTCATCTGATCACCGCAATCCTTTGCAATATGCACCACTGCACGTTTGTGCCCCATAAAGGTAACTTTGAGATCAGGACCGCACAACAGGGTGAACGGAATGGTATTCAGGTCTTCCACGGTGAGTACGCTTTTTTCAAGTGCGACTTCCCATGTTTTTGCTGTTTGTTCTCTCAGGGATTCATCGTTGATCCACATGAGTTCAGGCCATAGTTCGAGGACTTGCTTGTTCATTCTTTAATGTTTTAAGTTATTAGTCAATTCGTTCATTGGTTAATAATTGAAGCGTGCTACCAAAGTTCGGGGCGATAGGGAAAAATATCCGCCATTTCGCCAGAATAATAGAACTCGTAGGCAAGTGCTCCAAATGTATATCTTTTTTCGTTAATCACAATAGATGAGCCGCCTACGGACGGATTTGCTTTGGGAACAGAGTATTCATAACCGACGTTAAACAACGTTGCTAAAATTTCGGGACGGTCGGAAATGTCGTACCCCAAGGCTTTCCACTGCTGCCGCATCTGCTTTAAAATAACTGCAGCATAGAGATAAGAATAATAATGATTGCGATAGTTCACCAAACGGTCGTAACGCTCGGTTGCCGGATCTTCCGAAAAGAAATCAAGGGCATGTTCATACTTTTTCCCCGGATAAAAAACAGAGGTAGAGTCCGTAAGATAACGCTCAGCTTTTATGGCCGTTTCTTCTTTAACTCCGGTAACACCTAGCGAAAACTTAGCTTCCACTGAAAGGATTTTGAGCGGACGTATCACATTTTTATACACCTCTCGCGTGGAATTAAATAAACGCATTTGTTCGCCCAACAAAACAGAAACAATGAGCCTTGGCTCCACTCCCATTACTGCCGCCGCACTATCAATTACGGCTGTATCTTTAACTACCGCCACTTTGAAGTCAGCCCATTCGGCAATATTCATCCATTCGAAAATATTGAGGGTATCCGACCATTTTGATCGGTAAACGGGGAATTGGGCTTCGCAGGCCTTTACTTTATTGCAATACTCTGCACTATCGATAAGGTTTAGATCAATGGCACCGAGCATACGTTCAGCAAGCACAAGGTTATTATGATCGCGGTAAGCCTGATGAATCATCTGCGCATTCTTGGGATAATACTGGTTTACCACATTCAATCGCGCATAAAACTTCGCAATACGGGCCACTTCGTTGGTCGCTGTATCCTGACGGATGAGCGCATAATCGGCATCCATCTTCTGAAAATAACGATCGTTATGATCCACGCCTCCGGGGTCATTAAACCAATGCATTTTTACACCGAAAAAGGCGAAGGTGAGCACAAATCCGATAAGCGCGAACACGATGGTGGCCGTGATGAATGTGTACCTTATTATCTTATTGTGTGCAATTCTCTTTAACATGACTATTATTTTATCGAAGCTTTTTTCTCAGGCCAATAACATTGGGCATTTTGCGCGATTCTTCATTGTCGTTGGAAGGATGCGAATAGGAAACATAACTTCCGAATTTCTCAATCTCCTTCTCTCCTGCTTTCAGATATATTGAGGCTTCCGGACCACCTTCAAGGTACATAGCCGACTTAATTCCTAAACCAGACCTCAGCATAAAATTGATAAACTCATTGGCAGTGTATGGAGAGCGCACGAATAGCCAAAGCACATTTCCCATTTTATCAATCGCCAAAACGGTCATACTGCAACGGATGGCGGGCTTTTTATGCCAATACACCGCGGCACTGGTAGCATCAATCATTCGTATGGATTGCAATGCACAATGATATTTTTGCACCGAAGTTTTCCATTCTTCGCCCACTGCATCAATAATCTGAAACGGCTTATCATTGCTGTCGACCGGATTGAACAAGGCCATCGCATTAAAGTTTTCCTTAAAGACTGGATTGTTGATATGGGAAAAATTTTGCAAATAACCGGTTCCGGAAATATGATCCTCCAACGAATACATTCCAGCATTAATGGCGGCAGTGAGTCCAGCAAACTCGCACCATTCGCGGGTTGTACGCTGAACGCTATCGTATTGTGTTGATAGGTGGAATTCGAAATTATAGAATGCCGGATCAATTTTCACTACAGTGACTTTAGAATCGGCCACTTTTGAAACATACGGACCGGCAATTTCAGCGATTGAGAGTCCGGCATCAACCGTTTGCCAAGGAATTCCGATGGATGACCACTGCTTAACGGGCGTTTGTCCGGCAAAGAACAGCCACAGTAATAGCACTGCGGTTGTGAACCTGCAACAAAACATAATCTGACGCTTGAAAGCTGTCATCCTAAGATTAAATATAGCAAAAACAGATTGAAGTATTGCTTACTTACGACAAACAATTTCAATCTGTTTTTGCTGATCTAAAAGAATAAGGTCTTACAGTTTTGCGATGATTGCATCTGCCATTTGTTTGGTAGAAGCAGCTCCCTGGTTCACCACCTCAGGTGATCCTTTGAGTTTCATCATGTCGTATGCACGAACCTTACCTTCTTTAACGACACTGGCCACGGCATCCTGAATGCGTTTTGCAATGTCGTTTTCTCCGATATGCTCGAGCATCATCACACATGAATTAATCATTGCGATTGGGTTCACGATTGATGTTGGGTAATCGGCATATTTAGGTGCAGAACCATGCGTTGGCTCGAACACGCAAATACCTTTTTCAGGATTGAACTGTGCGCTGGTAGCGAAACCAAGACCACCAATCAGACCTGCGAAAGCGTCGGAAACGATATCACCAAACATATTACCGGCAACGATAACGTGGTAATTTTCGGGGTTTTTGGTGAGCCACATGGTCATTGCATCGATGTTCACATCTTCTACCCAAATGCCAGGATATTCTGCTTTTGCCATTTCCTGAGCAACTTTGAGCATCATACCTGAGGTTTCGCGGATTACGTTAGGCTTTTCGCAAACGGTAATTTTGTCGAAACCGCGTTTCTTGGCGTATTCGAAGGCAGCCTTCACAATACGGGTAACGTATTTCTTGGTGAAGATACGAGTAGAAACGGCTAACTCAGGACGGGGACACCATGAGAAGTTGTCGCGGAATTTTGCATGAGTCATCAAAGCATCATACACCTGATCGCTTGGATTGGTCCACTCAACACCACCGTAGAGGCCTTCGGTGTTTTGACGGAAAATCATCACATCAACCTCAGGTTCTTCAACACCACCGGTAGCGGAGCGACGAATGAAATTGAGCGGATTTCCTACGAAAGTTTTGCAGGGACGCATGCAGATGTCCAGATCGAAGTACTGACGCATAGTAACGATGGGACTGTAATACTGAATTCCTTTTCCTTGTAACTCAGGAGCCAATTCGGCTGCGGCCTTGTCTTTGGGCTTGGAGGTAATAGCGCCAAAAAGACCGATTTTATGGGTCTCAAGAAGGTCGATCGTGCGCTGTGGCAACGGATTTCCTTCTTTACACCAGAATTCCCAGCCAATGTCACCATGTACATAATCAGCTTGAAACCCTGCTGCATCTAAAACGCGGATTGCTTCTTCGAGTACGGCTTTTCCAATTCCGTCTCCAGGCATAGCTACGATTGTTCTTTTTGCCATGTCGTTGATTTTTAGTTAATTAAATCTAAATAATTGTTATTAAAATACGGAACAAATATAGAAACTATTTGATTGTAGTTCGTGGGAACTCAATAAAAATTTCAGGCATATAGTTAAGCAGTTAACTAACTGAATAGTTGACTACTTAACTATATTTACCAAAAATTAATTACGATGCTTCTCGGCAAAGTCTCTTCCGGCCTTGAGTGCATTGATGTTATTGGTGATCACTTCTTCTCCTTTGCTGCGGAAAATAGCGGTGATTGCCTTTTCAAGCTCTTCGAACGGAATATCCAGGAAAGGGCTGGCAGCGCCGAGCATCACCATATTGGCTGACTTCGGGCTTCCAAGATCCTTGGCAATCTGGTCGGCATTGAGTGCGATATGACGAGGTTGTGCTGCTACCTCAGCCATTACTTTATCTATTTCAGGGTAATTGCTGATATTGATGAAAGGTTCGGTATTAGTGATGAGCCAACCATCTTTTGATAGCATAGGAATATAGCGGAGCGATTCCATTGGTTCTACTGATAATATCATATCAGCTTTACCCATGGTGATGAGATCGGAGAAAATTTCGCGATCGGAAAGGCGTAAATTCGATTGTACATCACCTCCACGCTGACTCATTCCGTGTACTTCGGCCTGTTTGAGGTGCATCCCCATGTTAACGGCCGCTGTTCCAATAGTTGCAGCGATCGACAAGATTCCTTGTCCACCAACGCCTGCAAGAATAATATCTTTCTTCATATAAATTCGACTTTTTCGTTTTTGACCTTAAGAACTGTATAAACTTAATGACTTATTTATTTTTGAATTTTTCTCTCATTTTTTTATTGAGTTCAACGATGCATTCGCGTTTTGCGATAATCACAGAAACTCCTTTATATTCGAGCTCTTCGCTGATTACGCGTACCATTTCATCGTGATTCTTTTTGAGAGGTTTCAATTCGCGGATGTGCGCTTTATCTACGCCCATACCGATACATATCTCATCGATACGACCGGTACCTGCGGAGTTTTGTCCGCCCGTCATAGCCGTAGTTCCATTATCCAAAACAAACAAAGTAATTGGAGTTTTATCAGTCACTGCGTCCATCAAACCTGTCATCCCTGAATGGGTAAATGTGGAGTCGCCAATTACCGCTACTGAAGGGTGCAAGCCAGCATCGGCAGCACCTTTAGCCATGGTAACAGAAGCACCCATATCAACACAGGAATTGATCGCGTTATAAGGAGGAAGTGCACCCAGAGTATAGCAACCGATATCGGCAAACACGCGGCCTTTTCCATATTTTTCAAGGGCTTCGTTCATGGCCACATAGGTATCGATGTGGGGACAGCCGGGGCACAATGAAGGTGGGCGGGCGGCAACGATTTCAGGAATTTCTCTGGCTTCGTCAACATGCATTCCCAGCGCTTTTGCTACAATGGCGGGGTTCAGCTCACCGTCACGTGGCACAGTGCCATCGAGGCGACCTGTAACGATTATTCCGCGACCGAGATATCCTTTGAGCAGCTCTTCAATTACAGGATAGCCTTCTTCCAACACAAGAATTTTCTCGCAGCTATCGACTAATTTTTCGACCATTTTGCGAGGCATTGGATACTGGCTAATTTTGAGAACAGGATGAGGAACCACCCGGTCTTCGTAATTTTCGAGGAGGTAGTTGTATGCAATCCCTGTAGTAATGATGCCTAATTTTTTATCCTTGCCATCAATATAGCTATTGAATCCTGAGGTTGCAGCTTCTTCGATAAAGCTTTGCTGCATGCCAAGCAGACCTTTATATCTGCGACGGGCGATTGCAGGCAGAAGCACATATTGGCGCATATCTTCGGGCATTTTCAGCACGTTCTGTTCGCGCGACGGCTTACGGTTTACTCCGGCACGGGAGTGCGCAAGGCGGGTGGTGATGCGAATAAGCACAGGCACATGGTAGCGTTCGGATAGTTCGAAACCATAATGAACCATATCATAGGCTTCTTGCTGATTGATCGGCTCCAGAATCGGGAGTAAGGCAAATTTGCCATAAACTCGGGAATCCTGTTCATTCTGCGAAGAGTGCATGGATGGATCATCTGCGGCTACCACGATTAATCCACCGTTGGTTCCGGTAATGGCAGAATTGATAAAGGGGTCGGCAGCTACGTTAAGACCAACGTGCTTCATACAAACCATGGCGCGTTTTCCAGCGTATGCCATACCAATGGCACCTTCCATGGCTGTTTTTTCATTCACTGCCCAATGAGCAAAGACTTCTTTCTCTTTTGCTTCTTTTGAGTGTGCAACATATTCGGTAATCTCAGTGGATGGAGTACCGGGATAGGCATATATTCCTGACATTCCGGCATCGATGGCGCCTTGAGCCAGAGCTTCATCGCCTAGTAATAACATTCTCTGCATGAGTTCTATCGTTTTTCAGTTAATAATTCACTTGATTAAGCAAAAATCTACGTGGACAAAGCTATACATTTTTTGGAAAACAGTAATATGATAAAGTGAATAACTATTAGTGAATAACGCGAATCAAGGATTGACATCTTCGTTGAGTTACGCATTCGACTTGCTTTGCTACGCAGACGTGGATTCGAAGGGAAAGTGCAATATTTAATGAATACTTGTGAGACACTTGCAGAGCCGTATTTTAGGTGGTGATTGAAAAATATCGCTTGAAAATCGAAGAAAAGAAAAATCCGAGAACTGTTCACTGATTCTTCCGGAGTTCCCTTCGACAGGCTCAGGGACCGGCATTGATTGCATTAATCTTAGGTGGTTTCGACAAGCTCAACCACCGCAAAGCTGCACTGCTGTTATGAACACCGCAGAGCGCTGAGCCTGTCGAGGGGTGATTATTATATTAAAAGTGTTGTTATTCAGAGAAAAAAACAAATCCGAGCTCCGAGAACGGAGATTTGAAATGCGAGAGAAAACAATGGCGGAGCTGTATTTCAGCATTTATCCTAAAAATGTTTTAATGAAATTAGGAACAAGGACCCGGATTTCATATTCCCCACCGCCCCTCATTATCACATTGACACATTACCACATTAGCACATTGTAAAAAGGCGCATCGCGCCGACATGTCGGTAGAAAGTAAGGCAGCGGTAGGTTTTTTCTGGCGCCAGAATGGTGCTTTATTGTAGCAAAATCATTGCGCCAGGGAGGGTAGAATTCGAGAGAGTGTAATTGGAATTTAATTGAAAAGTTTGAAAGCGGATACATCCGCATTTCAGGAGTTGTCCGTAAAATAACATTTTTAAAATCAGAGAAAAAAACAAATCCGAGCTCCGAGAACGGAGATTTGAAATGCGAGAAAAAACCATGGCTGAGCTGAATTACCAGCATTTGTCCAATATAATGGCGCTTAAAATCAAAGATCCCTGCATGGCTGGTATCTCCTGTGTTGGAAAAACACCATTTACATGATAAGGGATGATGCGCTGTGTTTCCAATTTAATAATCTTGCATAATTACCCGGAAAGCAGTCACTACAAAAAGATTATTTTTGCTCCATGAATTTCCTCGCACATTTATATTTATCCGGCGATGACAAAGAGATCATGCTGGGAAACCTGATTGCCGACAGCGTAAAGGGCAATGCCATCTTAGATTTTAATGAAGGCGTGCAAGAAGGTATACGCTTGCATCGCAGGATAGACCATTTCACCGATGAACACCCGATCGTTCAGCGTAGCAAGGAACGTTTACGTCCTAAATATCACAAGTTTGCCGGGGTGGTTACGGATATGTTTTATGATCATTTTTTAGCACGCGACTGGGATCACTATTCAGAAAAAAACCTTTACGACACCACCGTAATGGCCTATGAGATACTGCTGAATCATTATACCATTTTGCCCGCCCGGATTAAGAGGATACTGCCGTTTATGCTGGCCTCCAACTGGCTGTATTCTTACAAAGAACTCCATATGATGGAACGCTTTTTTGCGGGGATGTCGCGACGTACCGTATTTTATTCCGGAATGGAGCACGCAGTGGATGACCTTAGAGCGGATTACGTCGCTTTTGGTGATGACTTTAAGGCATTTTTTCCAGACATCGTCGATTTTGTTAATAAATCGTCGAAAAGTCTTAATAAATAAGCTACAACCTTCCTCCTTTCAGCGTTTACATTAACTACTTTTGCCGTTAATTTCGGGGGAATGTTTTTTCCCTTATAAAACGCAAAAATTATGTTAAAAAAAACCACCATTATTGCATGCCTTGGATTGGCAATATTGCTGGCTTCGTGTGGAAGCAGCTCAACTGAAAGCACCGACAATAAAGGAACCGTCACAACTGGCGAAAAAAAGGATCCCGCTAAACCTGCAGGAGCTCGCTATAATTTCAAGTCGGGAATTATTACTTATAAAGCGACGGTGTTAATGATGGATCAGGAAATCGTTACTTATTTCGACGATTGGGGACAAAAACTGCGCAGCGAAATCGATATTAAATTCATGGGTCAAAAAGGTAAGAATATCACCATTACCACTCCTGAATTTGTCTACACCTGGGATCCCGATAAAAAGACTGGAAGTAAGGTGAAATTTGATGCGAATACTCCTGACAATATGAATTTTGACGCATTAACTGAGGAGCAAAAAAAGAACTTTCAAATAAAAGAAGAAGGTACAGATAAGGTATGCGGTCGCGACTGTAAAGTTTATTCAATGACCTATGCAGCAGCCGGACTTACAGGCAAATACTATGTCTGGAATGGCATTGCCTTAAAGACTGATGCACAGGCAAGCGGTCTTGGAATTGTGATGGAAGCCATTAAGATTGAAGAAAATGCTGTGATTCCTGCAGAAAAATTCAATGTCCCGACCGGCATCAATTTCAAGGAAGAAAAAAGCATGCAGGATGCTGCTAACATCAAAATATAATTCATTCCAATTGTTGATATCTTTCTATTCTTTAAGTGTAACACAACCCCAAGCTCACATTATTTTATACAGTTTCAGTTCATAAAACATCACTATCTGCCCAATGAAAAAATATTATCTGATTTTAATTTTACTCGTTGCTACTCAAATGCCGGTTGCTGCACAGCGACTTATTAAAACGCTTTCAGGACATCAAAATGCAATCGCCAGTCTGGACTTCGCCGAAAACGGAAAAATGATTTGCAGCGGTAGCTGGGATAAAACTATCCGCATCTGGAATCCAATAACGGGTGAAACTTCACGCATCATCGAAACCGGTAAAAGCATCGTATTTACAACTGCCATCAGTAAAGACGGCAAATCAGTCGCCTGTGGAAACTGGTCTCAAAATATAAATGTATACAATGATGTGACCGGCGACCTTTCAAGCACCTTTAAGGCCCATTCATTTAAAACAAACGACCTTACTTACAGCCCAGATGGAAAATCGCTGCTCAGCGTTGGAATAGACACTATTAAACTTTGGGATGCAATAACTTATAGCTTAAAAGCAAGCATGACCGGACATAAGGCCGACATTAACAGAGCCGTGTTTAGTCCTGATAACAAGACCATTGCAAGCGCCGCCTATGATGGCACCGTCAATTTCTGGAATGCAGCTACAGGAACATTAATCAAAGGCATTAAGGCTCATAATGGCAATATTCCAAGCATAAAGTTCAGCACCGATGGCAAGTATCTCGTTACTCTTGGTGAAGAGGGAAATATTAAAATGTGGGATGCAACAACCTATACGCTACTTTCTACCATAAGTAATATTTGCAGCGGCGCGAATGATATGGACGTCAGCAGCGACGGAAAAACTGTGGCTGTTGCAGGAAAAGATAATCTGGTTTATCTTGTTAACTTATGGGAATCCAAAACTATAGCTACTTTAAAGGGCCATACTAAAGCTGTGACCTGCGTTTGTTTTAGTCCGAGTGGCGAGATGCTGGCCACCGCCGGTGACGACACCAAGATTCTTCTTTGGGATCTGAGCGATATGAAGTACTTAAAATGTGTGGAAGAAAAAATGAAAGACTTCGCTGAAAAAGGTCGTCCAAAAGACGAATTCGAAACTTCGGAAGTATACAACAAGCGCATAATGGAGTATGAAAAGCTTAAACTCGACAAGAAAAAGGAATGCGCACAGGAAGATGCAGCCTTAAAAATTGAACAACAGGCCACTAAAGAAGGCAACCAATTGGCTTCTTATAAGTATGTCACACTTAAAGTTGATAATCTTAGTGCATACAATGCTGATAAGCAAACCTATGACTTAACCATTGCAGGTGCAGTTTATACACTGAAAATGCCTTTGGCTGAAGCAAAAACATATAAAGGAATTTGGCAGCAATCGGTGGTAAAAGGAATACAACGTGTCAATCCGACTACAAAAAAGCTGGAATACATCAACTTACAAGTTGTTCACCCCCTAACTAACGTGGCTTATATGGTTGGCGTTCAGGTACTACCTTCAACTGACAAATACCTAAAGGAGTTTCTGGATAAAAATCCTCAGCCATGGTAAGGAATTGTTGTTTAGCTTCCTTGTTTTCATGCCTATTCGTAGTTTTTCTCGCGTTCAATGTCAGCGCACAAACTGCCAACAGTATGTACGAGAGTGGCTGTAGCAAATATAAAAGTGGGGATTATGCTGGCGCCATTGTAGATTTCACCAACACCATCAATAAAAGCTCTTATTTCTTCGAAGCTTTTTTCGAGCGGGCACGCTGCTATGAGGCCTTGGGCCAGAATGATAAAGCACTGGCCGACTGCAACAAAGCAATTGAAATTAATGCGCAGTACCACCAGGCTTTTCTGTACCGCGGACAGCTTTATGTTAAGGCCAAGAACACCAAATTGGCATTATTGGATTTTGCTAAATGTATTTCGTTACGACCCGATTATACCGAAGCATACCGCAGCAGAGCAAAGCTTTACATCAGCATGGGCAAAAACGAAGAGGCCTTGAAGGATTTGAATAAAGCCATCGAGATAAATCTTAAAGATGCTGTTTTATGCAGAGACCGTGCGTTATTATATTTAAGCATGGGAAAGAAAGATGAAGCGTTGAAAGATATGAGTAGCGCAATAAAGATTGATCCGGCTTACGCTCAGGCTTATTACGACCGCGGATTAATGTACGAAGAAAAGAAAGATCTGAAATTGGCGGTTGCTGATTATGATGCCGCTATCAAATACGCGTTAACCAATCAAGATATTTTCCGTCACCGGGCCGATGCTTGTTATTCACTGGAAATATATGAAAAAGCTTTAGCGGATTACAACAAGCTTTTGGTAGATTTCAAATCAAAAGATAATGCAGTGCTTTTTAATCGTGGCATTTGCTTGTATAAAACAGGCAAAGATGCCGAAGCGCTCAAGGATTTCATGAAGATTTCTTCGCTGGAGCCAAAGAATGAAAGCGTAAACCTATACATAGCCGATATTTACATCAAGCAGGGAAAAGCCAATGGCGCTCTTCCATATTTCTCCAAAGTACTGAATATCAATCCAAAAAACACGGATGTTCGGGAAAAAAGAGCTAAAATGTACTTCGATCAAAAAAAATACGCAGCGGCGATTACTGATCTTGACGAAGCTATCAATATTAACCCAAGCGGAAATGCCTTCTATTTAAGGGCCTTATGCAAAGACGGACTGGGCGATACCAAAGGGGCCTGTGCCGACCTGAAATCAGCAGCTGCAATCGGGCATGTCGAAGCTGGACAAAAAATCTCTGGTTACTGTAACTAATTGGTTGTTTTTTCGTTTCACCTCCCGTGAAAATTTAGTGACGCAATGTTAATCCATTAGAAATATTAACATGCTTTTTTCAAACAGTTCAATAATTCTTATATTTGCGGAGTAATTGCCTCTTAAAAAATGAATATGAAAAAGCTTTCTAAAATTTTGGTTGTAATTTTGGCTGCACTCATTGCCATTCCTGCATTTCAATCGTGTAAAAAAGGTGAAGAAGACCCTTCGTTTTCTTTTTATTCAAGGAAGTCCAGACTATGTAAGGACTGGAAGATTACTTCGTATAAAAAGACTGTTCAAACCAACGATTCCATTGTGGCATATACCTTTGATGGCGCCACATATCGCAAGAT
The DNA here is from genome assembly GCA_963678485.1 of Bacteroidales bacterium. Classification (GTDB taxonomy): domain Bacteria; phylum Bacteroidota; class Bacteroidia; order Bacteroidales; family CAIWKO01; genus CALGYY01. The sequence goes on along the minus strand of OY782882.1, from coordinate 3,565,199 downwards.
TAAATCGAACTACACCTATTCATCTCCCGGGAGTATGAGGTTATTATTTTCAAAAACAGGATCCTACCAGTGGGATCAGGAAGTAACAACCGATACTTCAAGCTACATCTACAGCGAAAAAGGAATGTGGTATTTTTCCGGAGGCGGCAAGGAATCGGGCAGCAAATCAAAAGAGCTGGTTGCATTACAGAAAAATGAAGTCGTTGAAAGCTTTAGCGCAGGCTCAGTAAACACTACTATGTCTTACTTTGGAAGTGGTGATTTGGAAACCAACATCTATCATTTACGCAAGCTTTCTAATGAAGAAGTAATTATCGACGGAGAATCCACCCGTACCTATTTTTCGAACTACACAAACAATCTTGAAAAGATAACGACTGAAATAATCCTTCAGCCTTTATAACATTTAACAATTTTTTATACTTTTGCACAAAATTAATAACCCAAAAAAAACTGAATTATGAAGAAAGTAAAATTGATCATCCTGGCAGTGATTGGCGTAATGCTACTCATCCCATTTGAGTCCTGCAAAAAAGGAGCAAATGACCCTGCTATTTCTTTTGCATCACGCAAAGGTCGTCTGGTAGGCGAATGGACTGTTTCCAAACAAGTGATTACTTATACGTCTGGCACCAGCACATCAATCACTACCTATGACGATGGCAGTTACACATATAACAACGGTTCAGGAACAATTACCTCTGGAACCTATACCTGGGAATGGACCATTTCGAAAGATGGCACCTACAAATTCACCAGAAACATTACAATTTCTGGAACTACCAATAATTACATTGAAGAAGGTCTTTGGTATTTCGCCGGAGCTAATAAAGATGAAGAACTCAAGAACAAGGAAATGGTTTGCTTTCAATCTACGAAACGCACCTATACTTCAGGTGGCTCCACAGAAGTATATACCGAAGAAGGTAATGACTTAGCATGGTATCGTTTAGATCAGCTCAAAAGCAAAGAAATCATTGGTACTTATGAATACAGTTATACAGGAACTTCGACTGATACCGAAACCATCGAGATTACCTTGACTGCTAAATAATCTTGCAACCCTTAACCTTTAAAAAATTAATAATATGAAAATCCGAAATATCATTATTGCAATTATAGGTATCGCTGTGATGCTTCCAGCGCTGCAATCCTGCAAAAAAGGCGAAAACGATCCTGCAATTTCTCTGAAATCACGCACCGCCCGCCTTTCCGGCGAGTGGACTGTTTCAAAAGCCAGTATCATTTCAACAAGCGGTGGCGTTACCACCACTACCACCTACAACGGATCAACAGTAACTATTACCTATAGCGATGGCAGCACCGGAAGTACAGGAACCTTTACATGGACATTTAGCATCGATAAAAATGGAACGTATACCGAAGAAATTTCAGAAACTTATACAGGTATAACTGAAAGTCGCAAAACTGAAGGTGCCTGGAACTGGGCCGATGGCAATAAAGATGCTGAAATTAAAGCTAAAGAAATGGTTCTTTTCCATCAAACCAAAAACACCTATACAAGCGGTTCAAGTACCACAGTATATTCTTATACCGGACTTAACTATGATGGCTGGATGGTTGACAAACTCTCAAGCAAAGAAGTTGTATTGAAGTACAAAAACGTTTACACAAGTACTGGAACTTCTACTACAACCAGAGAAATTACCCTTGTAAAATAATTCTGGTTTGTATCTCATTAAGGCTGCCCCTCGTGGCAGCCTTTTTTTTACAAAAAAAACAATCGACACATATAACCGCATATTATTTTTATTTACATTTGCCTAATCACCTTTTGTTCCTATATTTGCAAGGACAAATCAACTTAATTACCATGAAAATTTTTCGCAAGATCCTTTGGCTATTCTTAGTTTTAGTGATGGCATTGCCCCTTTTAAATTCGTGCAAAAAAGGCGATGGCGACCCCATGTTTTCATTGTACTCGCGTAAAGCCAGACTTACCAATGATTGGAAAGTCAGTTCACTGAAGCAAACCCTTAAGTATAACCGCACAACCATCACCACCACCTTTGATGGCTCAAAAAAAACGGTTGAAACCTACGTACCTGATACCGTGGTGTACACAGCAACCGATACCCTTTATGAGTATCGTAAATTCGTTTCAGCGAAAGGCTCACTGCTTTATTCATTCGACAAATCTGCCACCTATCAGATTGACGAAGCCTTTACTGATGATACTACGGGTATTCAATACACCTCACAGGAAACCGGAATCTGGTATTTCACCGGAGGCGGCCGCGACAGCGACACCAAAAATAAAGAATTACTTGGATTGCAAACTACCAAATATGTGTATAATCCTCTTAACCCTGACACCTACACTATCACCTATACCGGTCAAAGTAATATGAATATTTTTCATATCTACAAACTTGCCAGCAATGAAGTGGTGTTGAAGTATGATGTTGAAGAAACTGTAAACCTGTTTAAAGTCATTACTTCAATGGAAATGACACTAAAACCCAGGTAATGGTTGATAAAAAAAAATTGAGGCTGCCGTTTTACGACAGCCTTTTTTTTGCCCTTGCAATCAGCAAATCACTATTTTTGCCGCTTCTTATTATGATCAAATCACTCTTCAATAGAATATTTGTACAAACCTGGCGGAATACCGAGTTAGAATCAACCGAATTTCGCCTCAGCCCCAAAGGCCAGAAGCTTGACTTGCGGGTAATCGTTATTACGGTTATGGTTTGCGTTGGTCTTGTACTTATCGAATATGTAGGTAAAGATCCAGGCTATGTATACATTAAAGATTTTCTTGCATGGCTGGGACTGAAGAAATGGAGCCTTTCCTTTGCCGGTCTCCTCGAAAACAACCCCAACCGTCAACTTAATGCCCTGGCCTACTGGGTTGCAATTATTGCCATTTGCTACCTCATAATTCCAATGCTGGTTATTAAGCTGGTGCTGAAAGAAAATATTCGAGATTATGGGATTCGGAGCGGACTTTTACTAAAAGATTACAAGCTATATCTTGGGATGCTGGCGATAATGATTCCATTGGTGTATTATTTTTCCAGAACCGACGATTTTCAGCTTCGCTATCCTTTCTATCATTTATCTACCAACGAATCGCTCTGGCCAAATTTTGTCATTTGGCAGATATTATATCTGTTTCAATTCTTCTGTCTGGAGTTCTTTTTTCGTGGCTTTATAGTGCATGGCCTTAAGCTGAGATTCGGCTATTACAGTGTGTTTATAATGACTATCCCCTACTGCCTCATCCACTTTGGTAAACCAATGCCCGAAACCTTCGCGGCCATCATTGCAGGAATCATTCTGGGAACCCTCAGTTTGAAAAGCCGTACCATATGGATGGGCGTTTTCATTCACTATTCTGTGGCCATTACCATGGATCTTTCAGCACTCTGGCAAAAAGGTTACTGGGGACATTAAAGGATGCTGGTCGCCGGAAAAATTCGTACTTTTGCAGTCTCAAACGATCATAAATAAGTCATTATGTTCAAACTAAATACGATAGAAGAAGCGATTGTTGATCTGAAGCAGGGCAAAGTTATTATTGTAGTGGATGATGAAGACCGCGAAAATGAAGGCGATTTTATTGCAGCTGCAGAGAACATTACACCTGAGATCGTGAATTTCATGGCCAAACACGGACGGGGACTCATTTGTGCTCCCATCACTCAGGAACGCTGCGATGAATTAGGCTTGGAGCAAATGGTCACAAAAAATACTTCCTCCCACGAAACCCAGTTCACCGTTTCGGTTGACTTGTTGGGATACGGATGCACCACAGGCATCAGCGCAAGCGACCGTGCAAAGACAATAAAAGCACTTGCCAATCCTGCAACTCCTCCCGCAGAACTCGGACGTCCCGGACATATCTTTCCGTTGCGTGCTAAAAAAGGTGGAGTACTTCGCAGGGCAGGACATACAGAAGCCACCGTTGACCTCACCCGGCTTGCAGGCCTTTATCCGGCAGGAGCCTTAGTTGAGATTATGAATGAAGACGGTACCATGGCCCGCCTTCCCGAACTAGTAGTTATTGCCGAAAAATTTGGTTTAAAGATTATCACCATAAAAGACCTGATTGCCTTCAGAGTCATGACCGAAAGTTTGATCCGTGCTGAAGAAATCGTTGATCTTCCTACAGAATTCGGGCATTTCAAACTACACGCTTTCCGCGAATGTGCAACCGACCAGATGCATCTTGCCATTGTAAAAGGGAGTTGGGAAAAGGATGAACCCGTAATGGTTCGCGTGCACTCCAGCTGCGTTACTGGTGATATCTTTGGTTCCTGTCGCTGCGATTGTGGAGCTCAGCTGCATCAGTCCATGCAAATGATAGAAAAAGAAGGTAAAGGAATCGTGCTGTATATGTTTCAGGAAGGACGCGGCATTGGCCTGGCCAATAAATTAAAAACCTATCATCTGCAGGAACTGGGGCGCGATACCATCGAAGCTAACGAAGAACTGGGATTCAAAGCGGATGAGCGCGATTACGGCATAGGTGCGCAAATTCTCCGTCATCTAAATGCTTCACGTATTCGACTGATGACAAACAATCCAACTAAAAAAGCCGGGCTCACTGGATATGGCATCCAGATCGTTGAAAATATTCCGCTGATAATTACACCGAATAAATACAACAAGTTCTATCTGAAAACCAAACAGGAAAAGATGGGACATTCGCTGAACCTCGATGAGTAATAGTGTAGAAAAAAACCGTTGCCCATGGCCTAGCAACGATGCTCAAATGATTGCTTACCATGACGAAGAATGGGGCGTTCCACTGCATGACGACACCCGCTTATTCGAATTCCTTGTCCTTGACGCTTTTCAAGCAGGATTGAGTTGGAAAACAATACTGCACAAGCGCGAAAATTTCCGCAAAGCATTCAGCCAATATCAGGTCAAGAAAATTGCAAAATTTGATGAAGCGAAATTCGAAGCCTTAATGCAGGATGCAGGCATTATTCGTAACCGTTTGAAAATTCTGGCCACCATACAAAATGCAAAGGCCTTTATGGAGGTGCAAAAAGAATTTGGTAGTTTCGATCACTATATTTGGTCGTTCACGGAACATAGAACCATTAAAAACTCGTGGAAAAGCATTAGCGATATTCCTGCAAGAACGGCGGAATCCGATGCCATGAGTAAAGACCTTGTGAAGCGGGGATTTAAGTTTGTGGGTTCCACCATTTGTTATGCGTTTATGCAAGCGGCAGGTATGGTGAACGATCATCTTGTGGACTGTCCGCGCCACAAGCAGTGCAAGTAATACAGACTAAACCATATTACGTTTTTTTCGAATCTCTTCATAGGCGGCATTTAGTGCCTGAAACTTTTCTTTAGCCGATTTCTGAACTTCCGGTCCAAGGCCGGAAACCTTATCAGGATGATATTTCATCGCCATTTTACGATAGGCCTTCTTTACTTCTTCATTAGTAGCACTATCGTGGATTTCAAGAACCTTGTACGCAGATGCGGTGTCTTTCACAAACATCGATTGTATCGATTGCCGGTCGCTTTCGCTGATGCCCAGATAATGGGCAATCTGCGCAATTAGCTGAAGTTCGCTGGGATGAACTTCGCCATCCGCCTGAGAAATGCCATATAGATAATGTAGTAATTGAAGACGCGCCGGATGCTCCATATACTGCCTGATCTGCAGCGAAACGTCCCTCACCGGAACATCCTGATTAAGAATATCGCGAAGTAAACGGATGTACTCCCTTGCGCCTTCCTCGCCAAACTGTGCTAAGAAAAACCGTTTTACAAAATCCAGCTCCGATTTTAGCACCTTCCCGTCTGCCTTCATTACCGCGGCAGTGAGCACCAACAAGCTGACAACAAAATCGTTTTGGGTGGTATGTCCGGGCAAGGCCTTTTTCACCTGCACCCCATCGATTACACTACCAAGTACGAAACCCAGCAATGCGCCAATCGGGCCGGCAAACGCCCAGCCCAGACCGCCACCTATCCACTTTCCGAATTTCACAACTCAGAATAATTATGCTATATCTTCTTCAATAAATTTTACCCCATATTCCTCAAGTTCTTTGAGGATTGGCGTATACAACTCAGGCAATACCGGCATATGCACTCCGCGTAAATGAATCTGTCCCATCATCAGCATCTTAACAGCAATAGCCAAAGGAATACCGACAGTAATAGCCATCGCAGTGTGCACCTGATCCTGACCCAGCACCACGAGTGTGGAAAGTTTGGTTTTCTGCTGACCATTCAGTTCATATACAAACTTATGCTGCATCACAATCATATCTTTATCATTCGCACCAAGAGGCCATTTCTCTTCGAGAAGAACCTGTAGCAACTGCGCGGGAGTACCATTCTTAAAGCCAATTACATTATTGGTGAAGATACCCAGCCATTTCAAACGCTGCATAGTTTCCGATTCCATGGTGATTCCTGTAGCAGCACAAACTTTTTCTTCCACGCTGAGTTTTTCATCGTAAGGAAGGAAAGTATTGATGAACTCACGCCAGGTCATAGTTTCGGTACCCTCTAATGTATAGGTGTCGTCAGTCATTCCAAGTTGAACAAAAACATCCCATCCTTTGCAATAGCCCGGGCGACGCATGGTTCCACGGAACATAGTCTGAATATCGTTCAGACCGTATGACTCACGATACTTCAGCGAATCACGATTGGCGTATACTTCAAAATCACCGTAACCAGTCACGGAAGCCTTGCTAACACGTGAAAACAATTTGTTATACGGAGTAAATTTGTACTGACCTTTTTCAAGGAATTTGGAAACGCCTTGTCCTGCCAATACCACGTTACGAGGATTCCATGAGAACTTGTAATTCCAAGGATTGTTATCTGATTCAGGTGCTACCAAACCACCGGTGGAGGATTGAAATTCAATCATTTTTCCGCCAAGCGCCTTGATTTCGTTGATAACCTTCATGGCCGACATATGATCGATACCGGGATCCACGCCGATTTCATTCAAAAACAATAAACCCTTTTTCTTGGCTTCGGTATCCATCGCCTTCATCTCGGGAGAAATGTAGGAGGCTGTAACCATATGCTTGCCTTGAGCCAATGCCTCAGCCGCAACAATTGGATGGAAACGTGCTGGCAGCATGGAAATCACTACGTCACACTTTTTCATCTCTTCCTTTAATAACTTTTCATCGGCAATATCAAACAAAAAAGCTCTGGCCTGTGCGCTCCCAGCAGCTTTGCGTTGTGCCGTTTCTAAAGAAACATCGCCAATGGCAACATTCCACTCATTACGTCCAGCCTGTCCCAGCAGATATCCGATCATGCTCGATGAAGATAATCCTGCTCCAAGAATCAATATATTCTTCATTATGTGATATTTATATTACTACAGTGATTAAATAAATTCAATACTGCGAAATTAAATGTTTTTTGTTATTCAAATAACAATAAGATAAAAAACATCCTTTCTGCGAAAGCAGCGAGGCGGCATTTCTCAAAAGACCTTATCTTTGCAGTCAGTACTCATTCAAAACTATTTAATATGAAAAAATCAGTAAAAGCAATAAAAACCCTGGTGGCGATCATGGTCATCGTTTTTTCAATGCAGACACAAAAGGCTTCAGCACAGGTATTCACAGGTGGTGAGTTTAACCTGCAATTTGTTGGCGGTATCGCTGTTGACATTGCACCTATTGTTGGTTATCGCGTTCAGAACTTCAGCATTGGATTATCGCCCGTCATCATGTATACCGCAACAGGTAATACCTCCGGTGATGTCTCCTACGGCGGTCGCCTCTTTGCTGAATACAGTTTTTATAAAGGTATCTTTGGTCATGCCGAATTTCAGGCAATGAATACAGGATACATTAACTGGACTACAGGGTTAAAACAGCGCAATTGGGTGATGGGCGCACCTATTGGTATTGGTTACGAAAAAGAAATTGCTAATGGTGTTTGGTTTAAAACCATGGTGTTGTATGATGTGCTGTTAGATGTAGATTTGAATCAAAGCTCAGCATTTGCAAACCCCAGTGTTCGCGGAGGAATCACGTATCAGTTTTAGTGAGAAGTGTCCTTGTACACCATGATTTAATATATTGAAAACTCTACATTTGGGTTGCTCTAATTTTTAATCTCGTCAATCCCTGTGCGACAGCGATTGGTAAGGCGGGTGTTCTCTGGTAATAAAAATAATAGCAAGACTCAGAAGTTATAATTCAGCAGCACTATGATTTTTAGCAATTCACAAATGGATGTCTACTGCCAAATTTGGCTGATCTCCATAGTTTCTGGAATTGGTTGGTTTAATTAACAAAAATCGAAATCATTTACATTACTCCTGCATGCAAGCAAAAACCAGAATAATCACTAAGCCAATATGGATTCTCTCTCTGGTGAGTTTGTTCACTGATATTTCGAGTGAGATGCTTTATCCAGTGATGCCGATTTTTCTTAAGAGTATTGGGTTTTCAATTTTATTGATTGCAATTTTGGAGGGAGTTGCCGAATTTACTGCGGGATTAAGTAAGGGTTACTTCGGGCAGCTGTCGGACCACACCGGGCGCAGGGTTCCATTCATCCGCTTAGGATATCTGCTAAGTGCACTCTCTAAACCGATGATGGCTGTATGGACTTTCCCCCTGTGGATTTTCGGTGCACGAACTGCCGATCGCCTGGGTAAAGGCGTACGCACAGGCGCACGCGATGCTTACCTTTCCGATTGCACTACGCTCGAGCATAAGGGAAAAGTTTTTGGATTCCACCGTGCGCTTGATACTATTGGCGCCTGCCTTGGGCCAACCGTTGCATTGGTGTTTTTATATTTCCTTCCGGGACAATATCGTTGGCTCTTTATATTGGCAGTGGTCCCCGGACTTATCAGTATCAGTTTTACCTTCTTTCTTAAGGAAAAAAGAAAAGCAGAAACTGCAGAAAAAAAACCACGCACTTCGTTTTTTGGCTTTCTGTCATACTTAAAACAAAGTCCGCGTGAATACCGCTTATTGATCATCGGACTGTTGGCATTCACCCTGTTCAACAGCAGCGATGTATTTCTTTTACTACGCATGAAGGATGTTGGGCTTGATGACAGTCAGGTAATTATGGTGTATATATTTTATAATCTAGTCTATGCTATTTTTTCTTATCCAATGGGCGCATTGGGTGATCGCATGGGACTAAAGAAAACTTTTATTACCGGACTCATCATCTTTGCCCTTGTGTATGGAGGAATGGTATTCGTATTTGATGTATGGTCAGGGCTTGCACTTTTTTTTCTTTATGGCATTTACGCAGCTTGCACCGAAAGTATTTCCAAAGCATGGATCAGCAATATCAGCAAGAAAACGGAAGTCGCGACAGCCATTGGTGCATTCACCGCACTCAACAGCGTACTCACAATGCTGGCCTCACTTCTTGCAGGTGTTATCTGGACATTAGGCGGACCGGCGTATACCTTCGCATTAACAGCGCTGGCCACTGTGTTCATCAGTCTATATTTTATGCTGTGGGTGCCTTATAAAAAGACGGCCATTATTGGGAAATAATACCGACTATTCACGGGGTGACTTTGAGTCACCCCGTGAATAGTAAGTGACCCTGTGAGCTTGTTGTTAGTCCGCCTATAAACTTTATGGACAGGCACTACTTAGTTTCCAAAATTCCTTTTCAAAAAATATCAAAGAAATGGCTACCTTTGATATTATCATTACATCCCATGGAAACCAATCAAAACAAAAAGTACAAATGCGGTATAGTGCTGAGTGGTGGCGCTGTTCGTGGATTTGCGCATGCTGGTGTACTTAAGGCATTGAACGAGGCGGGAATTTTTCCTGATGTGATTTCAGGCGCCAGTGCAGGCTCCATCGTTGGCAGTCTTTATGCCGACGGTCGCAGTCCCGACGAAATTATGTTGATGTTTGCCGACAAAAGTCTCTACAAATTTTTGGAATTCATTGTTCCAAGTCGTGGCTTATTAAAGATTACCGGATTGTACAAAGAACTTCTAAAAGGCCTTCACGCCAAGGTTTTTGAAGAATTAAAAATACCATTATATGTCGCGCTAACAGATATGAACCACGGCAAATCGGTGTATATTTCAAAAGGTGAGTTAGCCAACCATGTGATTGCATCCTGCACTATTCCCGGACTTTTCACTCCTGTCGTTATCGATGGTATCACATACGTGGATGGGGGTGTTATGAATAATCTTCCGTTAGAACCCATCTCCCATCAATGCGAAATGCTGATTGGTGTCAACACGAATCCTATCGGCTATCAGGAAGAATTCAGCAGCATGATCAAACTCACCGACCGTGCAGTACATATGATTATTGACAATGCTATCGCTGAAAAGAAAAAGAACTTCGATCTCTTCATTGAACCGGCTGAGCTCAATCGTTACGGGTTACTTGATATGTCGAAAGGAAGAGAGATGTTCAACATCGGTTATGAAGCTGCAAAAATCGCGGTACAAAACTATCAGGCGTCAAAGGATTCGCTTACGACTTAACAAAAGTTCCCGAGCTCACCTTTTCTGCAATCCGGATAATTACTGAATAAGTCCCTGTGGCAAGGCTTTGAATATCTACGCTACGGGTTTTCTTATTGATGCTTGCATTGAGTACTCTGTTACCTGCCGTATCGTAGATTTCAATCGTCCCTTTTTCGCCCTTACCCGATGGCCAATCAAAACTGAGTTTATCCTGTGCAGGGTTGGGGTATATTTTAAGAGGAGTTATTTTCTCCGATTCATTTAATGCAGCGGTTCCAACAGCGGAGTAGGTATAGGAAGAAGTGCTATTCTCATCAACCATAGGATCGGTGCACATCACAGCCATGATGAGTTGGTTATACGCAATTCCCAGACTATCCGCGGCAAACAGCAAATGCTGAGTGCTGTCGGGTTGCAGACATACGACTTCTTTAACGCCATAACCTGATGGATTCATCATCATAAACGCAATACGATAATGCGATCCAATAGTACCCGTAAACTCAATTTGAATAGGCTTAGCAGTCATCGAAGTAAACTTCACATAATCGCAACCATAGGCAGATAGCTGTTCTGAGTGCACACCCGTGGGAAAAAACGAGTGCGTACTTAGCAGTGATGCATTGGGAAAGCTGAAATGCCGGTATGCATACTTCCCTCCCTGATAAAGGGAATCGTCGATATAGTTGGCAACGCACCACTGCTCGAAAGCATCATCGAAAGTCTGACTATAGCCCAACAAACGCAATGTACTGTCGACTCCTTGCCATCCGTTAACTTGGTTTCGTAATAAGGCGGAGATATAACTCCATCCGCCGTATTGCTCGTACATGAAGGTCATGAATAGTTGCGCCTGATCATAATTAGTAAAATAGATTAAAGGAATATCGGGATCTGATTGAAAAAACGCGGCATTATCCATAACATCCCACTGGTCCAGATTTCCAGTCAAATATTCTTCGGCAAAAGTAGAAAAGCCTTCATCCACAAAAGCTGTTTCCCAGTAAATGGGAGGAGTAGTGGCTTCAGGAGAATGGTCTTGCAGCCAATGACAAAGGTGTCCCATTTCGTGAGCGACAATTCCCTCCGCAGCGTAGAACGCTGAAGCAGCCACATAAATAAGCTCATGTTCCGAACTATGCCGGGTCCAGGTCGCCCACACCATAGTGTCGGGCATTTGCATACCGGGATCGAAATATCCCGCCCAGTCGCTTTCATTCAGTACAAGAATAAAAATTGAAGAATCATGATCAAGGGCATCAGGCACTGGGCCATACTTGCTGGTCAGCGAAGGATAGAACTGAGTATCGTAGCGTGTGACAAGATTATCAATATCTGATTGCAAGGGAACCGTTGCACCAACTTCGACAAACACATAACAATGGTCGCCTGCTTTTTTGCACACAGCATCAAATTGCCGCTGAGGTGATCCCCACAATGGTGGCCAATCGATATACGAGACTGACCAGAATTTGAGGGTATCGCCTTCGTGCGATTGCGCTTTGGCTTCTGTTACGGTGATTGCAAGGGCAATCATCAGAATAACTAAACTTATTTTTTTCATCGACCTATTGTTTATATTTCAATCCGGCTCACCGGGTTTGCGTCTCAATTGTTTAATTTTTGCGTTCTTTTTCTTCACTTCCAGTCTTCGCTCCTTCTCGCTTTCGCTGATAGCTGTAGGTTTTCGCTTCTTCACTGGCTTAAGTGCTTTTTCCAGCAATGCAAGAAAACGCTCAATTACCTTGCGTTTATTGCCCAACTGACTGCGTTCTTCCTGAGAAACTAAATGAAGTGCACCGTCTTTACGAATGCGGCCTGCCAGTCGCTCTAATAACAGATTTTTCTCATCAGCGCTAAGCACGTGGGAATCCATCACGTAAAAAATAAGCTCCACGCGTGTTGAAACCTTATTCACGTTTTGTCCGCCACTGCCCGAACTGCGCGAAGTACGGAACTCAAATTCCGACGAAAAATCTCTTTCTTTAACAGCAAGCATATACAAAATTAGGAAAATTATTTACATCGGGGAAATTTGTTGGATTCAGGGAGAATGCGTAATTTCGTATGTATTAAAATTGCCGTTCAGATAAGTCAAACATTGTTACTATTTATTAGATGAAATTATTTATTGAGCGAGACGCAGCGCTGCAGATGAGAACACCGCAGAGCGCTGAGCCTGTCGAAGTGCCCGGTATAAAAATAAAACAATCGGTCCCCGAGCCTGTCGAAGGGCGATTATAATATTAAACAGTGTTGTTATTCAGAGAAAAAAGACAAATCAGAGATCAGAGAAAGCCCACTCACCGTTGTGGGTTGGGCAGAAAAAACGGAACTTGAAATAGACCGAATTACTTTACTCAATCAATTTGTACTAAACACTTGTAGCAATGAAAAAAAAATTATTCCTTTTCGCCATCGCCGCATTATTGCTGGGATCAGCAACGATTAATGCGCAGGAAATTAAAAAAGAAAAAGAAATTAAAGCGACGCCTGTTAAGAATCAGGCAAATTCAGGGACATGTTGGAGTTTCGCGACTATTTCATTATTAGAGAGTGAACTGTTGCGCTTAGGCAAAGGCGAATGGGACCTTTCGGAAATGTATGTTGTACGAAAGGCCTACGAAACCAAGGCTGACCGCTATGTACGACTAAGAGGGGTCGCTAATTTTGGTTGTGGTGGACAAGCTCATGATGTGCTGGATGTAATGACCTCCGCGGGACTCATGCCGGAAGAAGCCTATTCAGGCCTAGTCGGAAAAAAAGAAAAACACGATCAACTGGCCATGGATGCTGCACTTGCCGAGTATATGAAGTCGCAGCTTTCGAAAAGCAATGCACTGAATGATGCCCATTGGAGAGTCGCTATCGATTCGATTATGGATGCGATGATTGGCCCGCAACCGCCAAGTTTTACATCAAAAGACCGCAAGCTAACCCCAGAACTTTTTGCAGCTGATCTGGGCTTAAAGGCATCGGACTATATAGAGATTACCTCATTTTCGCATCACCCGTTTTATAGCCGCTTTGTGTTGGAAGTTCCCGATAATTGGTCGTGTGGCAGTTATTACAATGTCCCGCTGGAAGACTTAATGCGAATCATGACCAACGCCATTGATAATGGATTCACCTTCGCCTGGGATGGCGACGTGAGTGGAGAAGTAAGCTATTCCAAGAACGACGGAATTGCAAAGAATAAGGACGATCAGCAATTGGTTACTCAGGAAATGAGGCAAAAAGAATTCGACCGCTTTATTACAACGGATGATCACCTGATGCACATTACAGGTTTCGGAACCGATGAAAACGGAACCCATTATTTTCTGACAAAAAATTCCTGGGGTGAAAACAAAGGAAATAAAGGCTATTGGTGGCTTTCTGAAAACTGTATCCGACTGAATACCATAGCCATTCTATTACACAAAGATGCTATTCCTGCAGACATCAAAGCCAAACTCGGAATAAATTAACAGGCGGCCAACTGCCTTTAATAAATTTTATTTGTCCCTTGCAAGTTCTCCAAGTACTTCGTACCTTGCAGCCGCTTTTTATGGTTACATTCACAAAAAAAATTGATATGAGAAGCTTACTTACCTCTATTTTACTGGTTTTTGGTCTTGCTGCAATGGCGCAGGACAGCGTGCAACCCGCTTACGAGCAAGCAATACAGGATCGTCAATCGTTGCGTCAGGGCTTTACTGAAGCAAAAGCTTCTGTCGACACTGCAAATACTGCCTTGGTGATGTTTATTTCATCAGTGGAACCCCTGCTCATCGCCGATGATCAGCTAATCGACTCTGCGCTTACCAAAGAAGCCCAGCGTGCCGACGCAGCAGAAGCAAAAGTCGCAGGACTCAACACTGAACTGTTAGCAGCCAAAACAGAAAGTACCGGTGCCTCTCTATTGTTTATGATTGCTGCTGGTGGTGCAGGATTATTCTTTTTGTTATTTATCGTAATGTTGATTATGTTCATTTCCAAAGGAAGCAAAGCCAAAAAAATGAGCAAGGAATTGGCAGGAAAAGATGAGGAAATGGCAGCAAAAGAAGCCGCATTAGCTGAAGCAGAAAAGACCTTAAAGGATCAGATGGCTCAGCTTAAAAAGGAGTTGGATGCTTCAAAAGCCGCAGCAGACCTGGATAAACGCAACTTCCGCATGAAGGAAGATGAATATACGGCGCAGGTTAAAGGTATTGAAGAGCGCATCAAGAAAGCAACTCAGAAAGAAAGTGATTTAAATTACCAGGTATTCCAGCTTGAGTTAAAACTCAAAAATGAACTCGAAGGTACGGTACGCGAAAAATGCGCACTCGAAAATAAAGTAGTGGAACTCGAGCGTGAATTGTCGGAAGCCAGAATGAACCTTGCCGAGGCAAAGAACCAACCACAGACACACCCGGAAGAAATCGAAAGCCTGCAGCGCGAATTAGATGAGGCAAAAAAACGCATTAGTGAACTTAGCGAACAAACAGCGCCCCTTGCCGACAATGCCGAAATTGAAGACCTCAGAGGTAAAGTAAGTTGGTATGAAAATGAAGCCGTTTATCTTCGCCAATGTATCGATAACGAACGCATCGCTAAAGAAAAGGCAGAAAGCGCACTCAATAATACCGGCGGTAGCGATACCGACGAACTCATTCGCAACCTTTATATGCAAATTGACGAGTTACGTCCCCGCGCCGAAGAGGCCGATCAACTTCGCACCCAACTTAACGAAATGATTCAGTTTATGGATCGTTTTCGTCAGGGACAATAAGGCATTGCGATTTTTTCGCAACTAATATTTTAATTCTTCCACCGCATGCGTATGTGCAGGATCCGTATGTTTCTAGTGTGTTTGCTGATAGCCATGAGTGCTACGGCGATGGCACAACAGAGTGATTCGCTGAAACGCGCTTCGGATCTGGCAAAGCAGGGCCTCTCTTTAGTTGATAAAGGTAGTCTCGAAAAAGCCATGGAATGCTTTAAGCAAGGAGCATTACTGGATCCGCAAAATTCCAGGTTTCAATACGAAATGGCGGTAATCTATTATTTAAAAAATGAGCAAACTCCCTGCATTCAACTGCTTGAGCAGATAAAGAGTCGCCCTGATGCCAATGATCAATATTATCAAATACTTGGAAATTCCTATGATTTAAGCCAGCAAACTGCAAAAGCCCGAAAGACATATGCAGATGGATTAAAGCGCTTTCCCAATTCAGGCGTGCTCTATCTGGAATCGGGCGTTTTGGAGTATATGCATAAGAACACCCCTGCAGCCATACGATTTTGGGAATCGGGCGTGATTGCTGCTCCGGGCTTCACTTCAAATTATTACTGGTTGGCCAAGTATTACGCCAGCACCACCGAACGAATATGGGCGGTTTTATATGGTGAAATGTTTGTCAACCTCGAACGGAACACCGAACGCACTCAAGAAATCAGCGCGATTTTATATCAGGTATATCGCTCATCAACAAGTATCAGCGACAGCGGAAAAATAAAAGTCAGTTTTACACTCAGTGTTGTCACCAATCCAAAAAGCGGGGAAAAGCTTCCTTTTGAGCATATATTTCAACAGTGCATGCAGCAGGCCGCCGACAGTTTGCAACGCAGTAACATTGACAGTATTTCTTATGTCGAAATCTGCACCATGCGAAGCCTCTTCGTTTTTTACTGGTTTAATATGGGCTATAATGGCAATTATCCAATCGTGCTGTTTGACTGGATTCACAAATTTCCTGATCCTTCCTATTTGGAATGTTACCACCGCTGGCTCTTTCTTAAAGGTAATGAAGCCGCATTCCAATCATGGTATTATGCAAAGCCTGAAACCTATACAAATTTTGTAAGCTGGTTTAAAAAGAATCCTTTGGGCGTGAGTAAAACTCAATACTTTTCACGTTCTCTGTATTAACAAAAGGTTATGAACACCTAAATCGATGTAGGTGGATAAAAAATCTTTACAACAGCCTGATTTTTAACAAATATTTAAGGAATATCGTGGGACTTTTTTTGTCTTTTCCCTATCTTTGTGTGTATCGTTCATAAAACTCAACCTAATTATGAAAAAATTGGTATTCATCAACATTTGCATCTTAATGTTGGTTTTTCTTTTGACGCAGGCTGCAACCGCTCAAAACGACGCTTCAAAAACAAGTTCCAAAGTAATCTACCCCACATCCTTTAGCATTTCCAGACCGCTTAGGGATATCCTTGCCGAAAAACCCTTTGTAGAGTATAAAGGGGAATTACGCGAAGCTAATGACAAAGAAAAAAGACAGCATCAGACTTTTATGTATACCAGTGCTGATGGGCCTGAATACGGCAACGACACTTCGGTGATGCAACGAAAAATGGGAACCAGAGTGCTTTCTAATAAAGCCGTGATTCAATCGTGGGCTGGTCAGACCGGAGCTTACCGCCCCAATGATCCCACAGGTGCAGTCGGGCCCAACCATTATGTGCAAATTGTGAATGCCACACCTGTGAGAGTATTTAATAAGATCGGAACCACACTTACAACCTTTACTTTGGGTGATTTGTGGAGTCCGGCTAAGGCCAATGATGGTGACCCTATCGTGTTGTATGATAAATATGCCGACCGTTGGTTCCTATCGCAATTTGATAATACCACTGGGAATAACGAAATCTATATTGCTATTTCCACCACCGGAGATCCTTCCGGAAGCTATTACTGCTATACATTCACCTCTCCTGATTTTCCTGATTATTTAAAATTTTCAATTTGGGAGAATGGATATTATATGACCTCTAACCAAACATCTGACATCGTTTTTTGCTTTGAACGCTCTCAGATGCTCATTGGAAACCCTTCTGCCAGGGCAGTCAGTGCAGGTTTTACGCAAATTTCAAATGTAAACTTTTTCGTACCCCTTCCTTCCGATGCTTCTGACGGGGGATTGCCTCCCGCTGGCTCACCTTTGCCCATTGTGGCCTATTACGACAACGCATGGGGCACCGCAGGAACGCAGGATGGAATTGATATCTGGAATATGACCGTGACCTGGGGGACTACACCAACAGCTTCCATATCCGGACCAACACTTGTTCCAACGTCGGCCTTTGACGCTTCATATGCCTCAACATGGCTAGATGTTTCCCAACCTGGAACCACACAGAAACTGGATGGTATTGGTGGTGTTCCAACCTTCCGTGCCCAATGGATGCCATGGTCGGGTTATAATTCTTTAGTTATAAACTTTGGTGTAAAAATCAGTTCATCTCAACGAAGTATTCGCTGGTGCGAGTTGCGCCAAAACCAAAGTACCAGTGTTTGGAGTCTTTATCAGGAAGGAACTTACACCCCTGATGCCGCAACACGCTGGATGGGAAGTATTGCCATGGATGTGAATGGCAGTATTGCACTCTGCTATGCGAAGTCGGACGCTACAAGCATTTATCCAGGGTTATATTATACCGGACGATTAGCGACGGATCCGTTAGGCACTATGACTTTTGCTGAAACAACCGCTAAAGCGGGAACATCTTCAAGCACTACATATCGATATGGTGACTACGCTCAAACAGCCCTTGATCCCGATGGAGTGACCTTCTGGCACACCGGCGAGTATACTTCATCTGGTGTAAAAACATGGATATACTCATTTAAGCTTCCTACTGGCCCCCTTGCACCAGTGGCTAATTTTATGGTCGACAATATGGCTCCTGTTTGCACAGGGACAGTCCAATTCACCGATTTGACTGCAAACAGCCCAACATCATGGTCATGGGATTTTGGCGATGGACAAACATCAACACTTCAAAATCCATCACACACCTATGCAACAAGCGGAACATACACGGTAGTTTTAGTGGCAACAAATGCTCAGGGAAACAATACTGAAACAAAGACAAGCTTTATCACTGTCAGCTTATCTAATTCTCCTGTAGCCACTGGAAACTTCAGATGCGGCACAGGAACTGTCACCCTTTCAGCAACAGGCGCAAACACATTGTATTGGTGGGATGCAGCAACAGGCGGCAATTATCTGGGAACAGGTACCTCAATGACTACTCCGAGTATTGCTACCACTACCACTTATTATGTTGAAAACTCGATTCCTGAATCAAGCGTAAATGTTGGTCTCACCGTCGGCGGAGCCAATAGCAATACAGCATCCTACATGATTTTCGATGCGCTTGAAACAATGACACTGGTTTCTGTTCAGGCAAGAGCAGGTACTGCAGGGACAAAAACGATCACCTTACAAAATAGCGCTGGCACAACTATTTATACAACCACTGCTACTGTAAATGCTGCAACTACAACGATTACACTTAACTGGGTAATACCTACAGGAACCGGTTACAGGCTTGTGACCAATGCGAATTCTGCACTTTGGAGAAGAACCACTGGTGTCACCTATCCTTATACAGCTGCGGGCATTTGTTCTATTACAGGATGTAGCTCCGGCACAGGAACCTTTGCCTCCTGGTTCAACTGGACTGTGAAAGGCGCTGGCTGCCTTAGTTCCCGGGTGCCTTGCGTGGCAACAATAAATTCTACCGTAACACCTTCTGTTAGCATTTCAGCCAGTAGTAGCACAATTTGTTCAGGCACCTCAGTGACCTTTACAGCCACCCCAACAAATGGTGGAACACCAAGCTATCAGTGGAAAATTGGCTCCACCAATGTGGGGACTAACTCCAATACATTCACCAGTGCGACTCTTGCTCAAGGCGATGTGGTGACTTGCGTAATAACCTCAACAGCAAATTGCGCCTCACCTACAACAGCAACATCAAATGCTGTAACAATGACCGTCAATTCCAGTGTTACACCTTCAGTGGCGGTAACACCAAGTGCGTCTACCATTTGCGCAGGAACATCCGTTACGTTCACAGCAGCTCCAACCAATGGTGGAACGCCAACCTATGCATGGAAACTAAATGGCAGCGCCGTGGGAACCAACAGTAGCACCTATACCAATGCTGCACTAGCGCAAGGAGATGTAGTTAATTGCGTGATGACATCAACAGTCAGTTGCGCCACTCCAACCAGTGCAACATCTAATTCCGTTACTATGACGGTTAACTCAGCAGTTACTCCTTCTGTAACAGTTACACCCTCTGCTTCTACCATTTGTTCAGGCACATCGGTGACCTTTACCGCTGCGCCCACCAATGGAGGAACTCCTTCATATCAGTGGAAACTGAATGGCGGAAATGTGGGAACAAACAGCAACACCTATACAAATGCTGCTTTGGCATCGGGCAATACTGTAAGTTGCACCATGACTTCAACAGCCAGTTGTGCGACTCCAACGACTGCTACATCAAACACGGTTACCATGACGGTCAACCCCTCAGTTACACCATCCGTGGCCGTTACTCCTTCAGCAAGCACCATCTGCGCCGGAACAACAGTAAACTTCACCGCTGCTCCAACGAATGGAGGTACACCTTCATATCAGTGGAAACTGAATGGAACCAACGTAGGAACCAATAGTACAACTTATAGTAACTCAGCTCTTGCCCAAGGTGATGTTGTTACTTGTGCCATGACTTCAACAGCAAGCTGCGCATCACCGGCTTTGGTAACTTCAACACCAATAACAATGACAGTGAACGCGGCTGTTACACCATCTGTTGTTGTCACTCCCAGCGCTTCTACAATTTGTTCGGGAAATTCTGTTACATTCACTGCAGCTCCTACCAATGGCGGCACTCCGACTTATACATGGAAACTGAATGGAACAACCGTAGGTACCAACAGCAGTACATACACCAATTCTGCCTTGGCACAAGGAGATGTTGTACTCTGCGTAATGACCTCTAATGCATCCTGTGCGTCTCCGACCACAGCAACCTCTAACAGTGTAACAATGACTGTGAATTCGGCATTAACACCTTCGGTGGTAGTGAATGCTTCGAGTACAACCATTTGCTCCGGGACTTTAGTAACATTCACTGCAGTGCCAACCAATGGCGGCACTCCGACTTATTCATGGTTCTTGAATGGAAGCAGTGTTGGATCGAACAGCAGCACATATACGAATTCAGGTTTAAGCAATGGCGACATCGTTCGTTGCCAGATTGCATCATCTTTATCCTGTGCATCACCCACAAGTGCTACATCTAACAATGTTTCAATTACCGTAAACTCAAGTCTGACACCTGCAGTCACCATTACGCCAACGGCAAGTAATATTTGTGCGGGCACATCGGTGACTTTCAATGCCAGTCCAACAAATGGCGGAACACCGACATACAACTGGCTCGTGAACGGAACCAGCGTAGGCAGTAGTCCAAGCTATTCCTCTACCACATTGAATCAGGGTGATGTTGTGACTTGTGTTATGGGATCATCGCTGAGTTGCGCTTCACCAACATCAGCCACCTCCAATGCTGTGAACATGACTGTGAATTCCAATGTTGTCCCTGCAGTTTCGGTTGGAGCTTCTTCTATAGCTATATGTAATGGTGCATCTGTGACCTTCACTGCAACTCCAAGTAATGGAGGAACTCCTTCGTACCAGTGGATGGTAAACGGATCGAATGCAGGAACAAACAGCAATGTGTTTACAACAAACGGTATCGCTAATAATGATAATGTGAGTTGCATTATGACATCTACCGCAAGTTGTGCATCGCCCACCACAGCAACATCAAATACAGTAAACATGACGGTGAATACTTCTGTTTCTCCATCAGTGATTATTGGCGCATCGCAAACAAATATTTGCGCAGGCACCTCTGTGACATTTAACGCAACAGCCGTTAACGGAGGCACTCCAACTTACACTTGGTTATTAAATGGAAGTCCTGTTGGTACAAACAGCGCTCTATACACCAATGCTGGTCTGACCAATGGAAGTGTTGTTACTTGCCAGATGACTTCTTCTGCGAATTGCGCATCGCCAACCACTGCTACATCGAATGGCATTACCATGGTTGTAAAACCAATCCTTTCACCCAGTGTGTTGATTTCCTCCAGCCCTGCTGGTCCTGTGTGTCCGGGAACTACCAAATTATTTACACCAGTGCCAACCAATGGTGGAAGTAGTCCAAGCTACGACTGGACAGTGGATGGTAGTGTGGTATCCTCCGGTTCAACATTTAGTGGTGTCTTTGGAAATGGTCAGGTTATTAGTTGCACCATGACATCCAATGCAGATTGTGTAAATCCATTGACCGCTACAGCCATGCCGATTACAATCAGTGTGTATACTGTAAGTCCGGTTACTGTTACCGAAGCGGGCGGAGTTCTTACATCCTCTGTTGCTAATGGTAATCAGTGGTGGGAACAAACGGATGGTATGATTGCCGGTGCTGTAAATCAAACCTTCACTCCTTCGGTAAATGGAAACTATTATACAGTGGTCACCGATGGAAACGGCTGCAGCGCAACGTCCAATGTCTTTAGTATGATGACAGTTAGTGTAAACAGCAGTGACGCTCACTCCACAATCACTTTCTCTCCCAATCCAACCAATGGTTTAATGACCATTACCTTTGGACAGGCCGTAAACAACGGGCAGTTGATTGTTGAGAATGCCCTTGGTCAGAAGGTTTATGAAGAAGCCATTAATCAGGCAATGAATTCAAGCAAAACAATTGATTTCAGCAGCTACGCTGTAGGAGTATATTTTGTAGTTATCCGTGACACAAAACTTAATCTGAAGCAAAAAGTGCTCTTCGATAAATAGAAGTAAGAATCTTTAAAACCGAGAACGGGTGGATGCCGGTCAGTGCGACCAGTGCCACCCGTTCTTCATGTCAACCAACGCCCGCCATCAGGGCGGCATTGCGACATTCATGTCCACTACATCTCTCAATCAGGACGGCATTCCGGATTAAATCCGGTATCCACTGGTTTATTGGGTTTAAGGTTATTGGGTTTGGGGGGTTATAGAGTTAATTAGTTGATAAGTTAAATAGTTAATTCGTTTTTGCGACGCTGCATACCTTGCAAGACGGGACTTTGCTGCACTATTCTTTCGTTACTTAATCGAAGGTGTCTTGAGGACTTCAAGGTAATCACAGTCCTTCATCAGTGCGTCATTCCGGATTTAATCCGGAATCCCCTTGATGGTTGGTTTTAAGGTTATTGGGTTATTGGGTAAAAAGGGTTATTGGGTTATGGGGGTTTGGAGTTGGGGAGTTAATTAGATAATTAGTCCAAAACCAGAACCTCTGCGAGTTTCATCTGCCTCACTCATTAAAAAATTCCATCAGCACCTCAATCTCCATGTCATGCACCGCCTCCAATTATCACATTAACACATTACCACATTAGCATATTGGATTAGGATTTAATCCGGAATCCCCTAGTTATTGGGGTTATGGGGTTATAGAGTTAATTGAATAGTTAAATGGTTATCTAGTCTTACAGCGCCCAGGCATAACAAGGTGCAACTCTCTGAATCGCTAACCAAGCCTATTAAAACTTGACCGAAAGTTTCACATTAAGGAGTCGTCGCGTTAATTCATTAGGCACCGCGTACATTCTGTTGTTGACATCCTTAATCCACAGATACGATATGGTATTCAAGCGACCCAGCAAATTAAACACTTCTGCACTAATCCAAACGGATTTCAAATAGCGAAGTGGATTTTTCTTTTTAAATGTTCTGCTTTCGCCGATGAGTTGTTTTGAAAAGCCAATATCAACGCGGAAATACGAAGGTGCACGCAAAGTATCCCGGTAACGGTCGTGGCTTGGAGGACCAAAAGCCAAACCTGTAGAATACACAAAATTTAGGTGCATCTTGTAGGTTGGAAATTTAGGAAGGTAATCCTGAAAAAACAAATTCACACTCAGTAATTGATCCGTTGGACGCGGGACATAACCCGGTTCGTGTCGTACACTGTCGGCCACCACTTGATCAAGTGTGTATCCGGCCACAATCTCCTCACCTGCCTTATTGTAATAGGTATAATAATAATCGTCCACAATATCTTCCTGTGTCTGCATCAGCGAAAAGCCCAACCAGCTTTCGACGTCTTTTACAAATTCACCATTAATCTTTACATCCAATCCAGTAGCATAACCATGGGCATTGTTGGTGGCAAAATATCGAATACGGACATTGTCAATTTCATAGGGCACAAGCTTGTCAAGATACTTATAATAAACCTCGGAAACCAGCTTGAACGGACGATTCCAGGCCGTAAAATTCCAATCAGTACCAACTACAAAATGATACGAACGCTGAGCCCTAAGATCGGGATTCAAGAGTCCGTCGAAGCCACGTAATTCCTTATAAAATGGCGGTTGATCGTAGACGCCTGCAGAAAAACGAAATACCACATCGCGCTTCCAATGCGGCTTTAAGGTAGCGGTCACCCTCGGACTTATTACCAATTCCTTGTTGTACGTCCACCACACAGCCCTTGCACCAGCAGTGAAGGTGACCCTTGCACTATCCACATACCATGTCCATGTATCCTGTAAAAAGGCTGAGATGCGATGGGTAAACAAATCTATATTGGTACGAACTACATCTTGTAATTCAAGCGCATTCCATGGCTGAACACCTGGATTGGTATATCCAACAGAATCGGGTGGGCGAACAAGGGTGTAGTCAGAGGAATCAATCATTTTCCATTCCTTCAAGCGATCGTAAATGATCTCTCCCTGATATTTCACTCCCCATTGCCAAAAATTTCTCTTCTTCGAAAGAGCACCTTTATGCTCCAATGTAAAAACTGTTGCATCGAGTTCGTTGCGTGCATGACTGAATTGTGAACCTACACCAAGATTTTCGGTGACTTCACCAAAATTATCTTTACCAAAATCAGTTTCAAGTTTACCAATGTAATATTGGCCGTTGATATCGTATGCTTCACTCTCGCTTGTTCGAAAACCTGAGGTTATAAATTTCAATTTCAAATCTTTTGTGGGGCTCCAGGTCGTAGTAAATGCACCGAACCAAGTAGAAATTTTATCTACCTCCTGTCCTTCGAAAAATACCTTTAGCCGATAAGATTCCTGTACCGTTCCAAATTCAGTTTCCCGACTTTCGGGCACTACCAGATATTTGTTATGTGCATAATTGCCCAAAAAACTCATTTCAACCTTCTCGCTTACCAGATAGGTAAGACAGGCCTGCACATCCGTAAATGATGGCTTATACTGACCCTTTGTCTGTAACTGATTAAGAATATACTGATTCGATTTTTGGCGCGCTCCAATTAAATAGGTAAACCGACCTTTAGCTGCAGTGCCTTCAAGATGACCTGATATTCCAAGCAGGCTCAGCATAACACTTCCCGCGAATTCCTTTGGCTGGCGATAGGTGATGTCGAGTACCGAAGACATTTTATCTCCATATTTCGCATCAAATCCTCCCGAAGAAAAGAGTACATTTTCGGCCATATCCGAATTTACAAAACTCAACCCCTCTTGTTGTCCTGATCGTGTTAAGAAAGGGCGATAAATCTCAACATCATTAACATAAACGAGGTTTTCGTCGTAATTCCCTCCACGAACCGAATATTGCGAACTCAGTTCATTATTGGAATACACTCCAAGACTGGTCTTTTTTACGAGTTCTTCGATTCCACTTCCGGAAAGACTTGGGATGACATCAGCATGCCTAATCTCAATACGGTTAATAGTTCCTCGTTCCACCTTATCACCAATAATAAATGTTGGATCGATGGTCACCATTTCTGTTTCCATTACCTGATCCATGGTTTTGCGCTCGGTAGGAGAAAGCGTCAATACATGCGTAACTTTTTTATAGCCTACAAATGAAAAGACAAGAGTGATCTCTTGCGAAGCGGGAACATGCAGTGTGTATTTACCGTTTTTATCAGTGGAAGTCCCAATCGGTTTACCAAAAAGGGAAACGTTTACTGCGTCAATTGGCTGACCTGATGAATTGGTGACCACACCAGAAATCACAGCTTGTTGCTGAGCATTAACGCATAGCGGAAAAAGGACTGCAATAGCAAACAGAATTACAAGATATCGTTTTCCCGTGATGAACTCCATGAATATTGAGTGATTATTTTTACTGAACGCGTTTGGTTTTAAATTTTCCTGCTTTCCATGCTTTGAAGAATTGCGCCCACGCAATGGGGTTCAGCAGATTGTTAGGCGGCATTTGTCCCGCATAATAAAGCTTATAACGGTATTGATCAACATAATTTCTGAAGTTCATGCTTCCATCCATCGGAACAAATTCGGTAATTACCCTGCGTTCAATTTCTTCAATATTTTTACGGGCACGTTCCATGTCATCATCAGGAATATCGGCTTTGACAAACGCATTTTTAAACTGTTCATAGGTAGGCCAGGGATAGATAAAAGTCTCATCCATATAAAGTGTATCAGGCCGCATGATTTGAATCAGTGTATATCGGTCTTTGGTGAGCGTATCCGGAACATGGTAAACCACGGTTTTAAAACCAACACTGGAAAAGGAAATCGTTTCGTTTTTGCGAGCAATGATTGAAAAAAAACCGCCCAAATCGCTCATGGAACCACGGTAGGTTCCTTCGATGATGATATTCACAAAAGGCACCGGCTGTAAACTGTCGGCTGTAACAACCACACCTGAAAACTGCACATACAATGAGTCGGGAGCTTGAGCAAACACAGGGAGTGTACCGCCAAGGCAGACCACCAGAAGAAACCATACACTAACCTTTTTAATCATCAAGCCTGTGTTTATGAATTTGCTTTGGCAAACGTCGCCCCTCCGTAAATATTGCCTGTGGCAAAGGGGTGCTTTGCGGGCTTAAAAGTAAAAAAAATGCTGTTACCGCACGTGGAGGCAACAGCATTTTTAATGGAGTTGAGTTCTTTATTTAGCAAGAAATCCCTTGATGCGGGCTTCTTTGATAGCGGCATAAATGCCCTTTTTATCAATTGTACGTATCCCTGAAGTGGAAACTTTTAAGGTAATCCAACGGTTTTCTTCAGGAATAAAGAATTTTTTAGTCTGAAGATTAACGTTAAACCTTCTCTTGGTTTTAATATTAGAGTGGGAGACGTTATGTCCGATCATCATTGTTTTTCCGGTAATTTCGCACATTCTGGCCATGGTTGTATCTTTTACTGATTATTTTTAAAACGGAGTGCAAATATCGGAATATTATTTTGAATAAACCAAATTTTGCAGATATTTTTTATTTCCAGCATTATCCAGCTTCCTGTGATTGAAACCATAGTATTATACATTTATTTAAAGGACGATCCAGATTGCATGAATGATGTGCAGACTTCTATCTCCCGCTTATTATCATTAATCGTAGCATGTTCAGTCCCGCCAAAGCGGCACGGGTAATGTTGCGACCTCTGTGTTCACCAAACAAAAATTTCTTAGCATGACTACCTTCCGGTCCGGATACAGCAATCCATGTAGTTCCGACCGGTTTTTCAGGACTACCACCGTCAGGACCTGCCACACCGGAAACGGCTATTCCGTAAGTCGTTTGCACTGTTTTCCGAACATTCTCAGCCATTGCCAGGACCACGGCTTCGCTCACAGCCCCATGTTTGGCCAGAAGCTCAGGAGGCACATTTAGTTGATGCATTTTAACTTCATTACTATAAGCGATTATCGAACCCTTAAAATAGGCCGAGCAACCGGGTACAGCAGTAATCATCTGAGCGATAGTTCCTCCAGTGCAACTTTCTGCTGTTGAAAGACTTTGTTCGTTTTGCAACAATAACCTACCTACAACTTCAGCCAGCGTTTCATCTCCAAATCCAAAAATATACTCAGGTATAAGTTGCTGCAGACCTGCAATCTGCGATTCTATTACAGATTCCATAGCCGCAACATCGGAACCTCGCATTAATAGCCTTAAACGAACAATACCGGGCTGGGGAAGATATGCCAGGCTGCATCCCATAGGTAAGGCAGCTTCCCAACCTTTAATGATTTCTGAGAGGAAGGACTCTCCTATTCCCTGAACTAATACAGTACGAAAAACCACTTCCCCGGGCTTGAAACGCGCTTTAAGTCTGGGCAGGACGATGCGTGTCATCATGTTCTTTAATTCGAAAGGCACTCCGGGCAACGCGACAAGCACTTTATCGTCCACGTCGAACCACATGCCCGGCGAGGTTCCGTCGATATTTTCGATGGCCTCTGAGCGCTCTGGCACCTGGGCCTGACTGCGATTTAAATCAGTAAGCGCCACACCCCTGTTGGTGAAAAAAACGTGCAGACGGGCTAGAGAATCAGCATCAGTCTTCATTCCGCATTTGAAGAAGGTGCACAAGGCATCACGTGTGAGATCGTCATTGGTTGGACCTAAGCCTCCTGTTACAATCACAAGTGCTGCCCGTTGTCGTGCTTCGTTGAAAGCTTCAAGAATCTGAGGCATTTTATCGGCAACGGTCACCATCCTGCTTACATTAAATCCACTCTGCGTAAGTTGTTCGGCTAACCATTGTGCATTGGTATTTAGCACCTGGCCAATAAGCAGCTCATCTCCAATATTTAAAATTTCTGCATCCATAGTGTTCGAATAAAGATCAAAAGTAAAAAAAAAGCGGCCATAAAGGCCGCCTGTATTCATGTTGTGGGTGACTAGCGTGCCAAACGCTCGCCGGTATCTTTAGGAACAACAGACATTACGGGTATGTCGGAGCTGCGTATCATTTCCGTTGCATGTGAGCCAACGAAAAATTCTACCCAACCCACTTCTTGTTGTGTCATAATCATAATAAGGTCAACATCGCCCATCTGATGCGCGTAATCGAGAATAGCAGGAACGAGAGTGCGTGAACCATGTTCGCTTTCGATGATTTCGGCAGTGACTTCAACGCCTTTTTCTTCAATGAATTTACGAACCTGTATCAGCTGACCACGAATCTGTGTAACCACTTCTTCGTTGTTCTTTGACCATAATGCAGAAACAACCCTGATTTTAGCATTGAATTTAGTCGCAACATCAATAGCCCAGGTCACTTTGTGACGGGTCTGCTTGCTTAGGTCAAGAGGTAATAAAATGCTGCGGCATCCATCGTAGTGATTTTTGCTGGTAATTGTTAACACCGGACATTTTGCTGAACGAATAACGCGGGATAAATTTGCACCCACCATTTTCTTATCAGGTTCGGGCTCAAAATTACTGCTCAGGCTCATAACTATATATTTAGCCTGAATCATTTCTGCCACCTCAATAATTTTTGAATGTACACGGCCACGAGCAACCATGGTGTGAATTTCGATGCCGGATTCGGCTTTTGCTCTTACAGCAACTTCCTGTAGTTTTCCTTCAATTTTTTTGATGATATCATCACTCTTATCATCAATGAACATTCTGGTCACGGGATTGGCTTCTTCATACACATGCAACAGCGTAATATCTAAGCCTGTTAAACGTGCCAGATTGTAAGTCTGCCCCAGGGTAATCTCTGACATTTCCCTGAAATCATAAGGAACCAGAATATTTTTAAAGACTTCCATAAATTTTTTATATTTTTGTTATTGGTTAAATAGCCTGCAAAATTAACATTTTTTTAATTAATCTACGCAATGTCTATAAAAAAATTTCTCGAATCTGAACTCATACTGAACCCGGACGGCAGTATTTACCACTTAAAGTTAAAGCCGGAGGATATATCAGATACCATTATAGTTGTTGGTGATCCGAAGCGTGTACCTACGGTCTCAAAATATTTTGATGAAGTTATTTTTACCTGCGAAAACCGTGAATTAGTCACGCATACAGGCTATTTCAACAAGAAAAAAATTACCGCCCTATCAACCGGGATGGGTCCCGATAATATTGATATCGTAATCAACGAACTGGATGCATTAGTAAGCATCGACCTTAAGAACCGCGTACTCAAGGACAAACCGGGCAAACTTAACATCATTCGTTTGGGCACATCCGGTGCCTTACAAGGCGATATTCCTGTCGACAGCTTTGTTGCCTCAACCCACGGTCTTGGTATTGACGGTGTGTTGAATTTCTACGATGTTCCTGAAGGTTTATTCGAAGATGATATTGCAGAAGCTTTTATAAAACAAACCAATTGGTCGCCAAGACTCGCAAAGCCATACGTAGCGAAGGGTTCAGAAATGCTACTTCAAAAAGTCGCACATGATTTTATCCATGGTATCACCGCCACCGCACCGGGCTTCTTTGGACCACAGGGTCGCGAACTTCGCATGCCGCTAGCATTTCCAGAGCTTAACGATAAAATCGAGGCATTTAAATACGGATCACACCGCATCAGTAACTTCGAAATGGAAACCTCAGCCCTCTACGGATTGGGCAAACTGATGGGCCATGAAATGCTCACGGTTTGCGTGATTATCGCAAACCGTGTGAGCAAACAATTCAGTAAGGATTATAAACCCTTGATGGAAAAGCTTATCCAGACTGTTCTGGAGCGCCTTTGCAAGGATTAGTTCTTCAACGAAGTTGATTAACGTACTTCAATTTTAACCCAACCAGAATCAGGGTCATTGCCTGGAACGTCGAGTCCTGCGAGCAGGAACCACTCGTGCCATGCATTGCGTCCGTTATATGTGGGAAGTGAACCGGAAGGTAGACGAACTTCGTATTTCCATGAGCATTCCTGATTTGCGTTTAAGGTCATTGCATTCGCCACCACAAATTCGGTATGCGATGTTTCTTCTTCTCCATGCACATCCTTACGTGTAGATGAAGTCGATCCGCTGGCAGGAAAATCTACATTACGCACCTGAGTACGCTCTACCGACTTCAAATAAAGATACACCTTTGCCACTTTTAATTCAGCATCGGCAACAACAGCTTTAATCTCAACATTGAAAGGCTCATTCAGTTTTGGAGTATCAGTAACGATACTTACTTTAGCACCACCTCCGGTGATTTTGTTAACTAGATTTGAAAAGAATCCCATTTTTATAAGGTTTAAGTGAATAATTTCTTTTTGTAAAAATAATGTTTTTCTTTTGATGATTGCAAGGCTTTATCAATTAAAGAGGATCAAGCCGGATAGTTGAGGAAAGGTTTGAAGGTAATATTTGCAGGACTTCTTATTGTTTATCTCTCTGATTTCGCATTTCGTTTCTCGGATCTCTGATCTGTTTTTCTCTTTTCACCCTTTTCTCTTACTTCTTTCAGGCGTACCTGCCCGACTGCGTCTTTCAGGCGGGCCTGCCCGATTTACGAATGACGCAATTAATGAACATTCTATAATCGAGATATGTGGAATCCATGATTTTGCTTCAGTATTTTGAAATCAGAGATCCGAGAAACGAAATTAGAAGTACGAGATAAATCAAAGGAAAAGCTCGTGCTCCCCAACTTTTCGTCTTTATCAATTAAAGAGGCCTCAGGTAAGCAACAACGATTAAAAAAAAAGGTCGCCCATTTGGCGACCTCTAATATAATGTATGATGTGCTGACTCGAAAAAAGTCAGTCAGCACTTTTTTAATATGCAAACAAGGGGAACTCCTTCATCATCTTTTGCACTTTCTCTTTTACCTTCAGCAAAGTAGCTTCGTTATTGATATCGCTGATTACCTCATCAATCAATGAAACGATTTCTGGCATATGCTGTTCTTTCAATCCGCGGGTAGTGATGGCTGGTGTGCCCACACGCAGACCAGAAGTCTGGAATGGAGAACGACTGTCGAAAGGAACCATGTTCTTATTCACAGTGATATCAGCCAGTACAAGTGTATTCTCAACTTGCTTTCCAGTAATATCGGGGAATTTTGTACGAAGATCAATCAACATTAAGTGATTGTCGGTACCACCGGAAATTACTTTATAACCTTTATCCATAAAGGCTTTTGCCATAACCATTGCATTCTTCTTTACCTGTATGATATAATCCATATACTCATCACTTAAGGCTTCGCCAAAAGCAACCGCTTTAGAAGCAATCACATGCTCCAGTGGTCCGCCTTGAACGCCGGGAAATACGGCAGAATCAAGAAGTGCTGACATCATTTTCACTTCACCTTTAGGTGTGGTATATCCCCAAGGATTTGGAAAATCTTTTCCCATCAGGATCATACCGCCACGTGGTCCTCGCAATGTTTTGTGCGTTGTTGTTGTGATGATATGGCAATATGGAACCGGGTCATTTAACAATCCGCGAGCGATAAGGCCTGCAGGATGGGCGATATCAGCCATTAAAAGAGCGCCAATTTTATCGGCGATGGCACGCATACGCTTAAAATCCCAATCGCGTGAATAGGCCGATGCTCCGGCGATAATAAGTTTTGGTTTTTCTGCGAGGGCAGTGGCTTCCATTTTATCATAATTCACCACACCGGTATCTTCTTCAACACCATAAGAAACGGCCTTATACAAAATACCTGAAGAATTCACAGGTGATCCGTGCGAAAGATGTCCGCCATGCGAAAGATTCAATCCCATAAAAGTATCGCCGGGTTTTAGACAGGCGAGCAGCACAGCCATGTTGGCCTGAGCTCCGGAATGTGGCTGAACATTAGCCCATTCAGCTCCAAACAAATCGCATGCGCGCTCAATGGCGATGGTTTCGGTTTGATCCACAATCTGGCATCCACCATAATAGCGCTTACCGGGATAACCTTCAGCGTATTTGTTGGTCAATACAGAACCCATGGCCTTGAGGACCTGGTCACTAACAAAGTTTTCTGATGCAATTAACTCAATGCCATGCATCTGGCGATCTTTTTCCTTACGGATCAGATTAAATATTTTGGTATCCTTCTTCATAAAATGTTTTTATTTGAGACAATGCAAAATTATAATAATAAATGGGCTTGGCAAACTTTTACAGAGGCAAAACAAGAATCTCTGCGATGGGAAAATCCGATATTTTTTTTGAAGGAACTTATATTCAATATTGGATTGATCAATCGATGGGATTAGGACGGTAAACTTCAACACTAAACTGATCAATGCGAATTGGAGATTTCCCCCGATGCCAAACATTGATGTACAATTTATCGGATTGGCTCACTACCTCAGGCGTGATAAAAGTAATTTCCATAAAATTCCATGGATTGTACCGTAATGAATCAGGATTAATTGTTTTATCGATATAAAAGAAGCTCCGCTTTCCATGAAGAAAATTCGAACTTAATAAGGGAGGTTCCTCAGAATATCCTTCTGGTATGAATACATATACACTTGCATGAACAAAAGCATACTCTCCTTTGGACATTTCCTTAAAAGAAAAATCCGACCCTGGTGAAAATTGATGATCGCCATCCATTTGATAGGAATGGGTTCCTCCAAAAGAATTATCAACTATATAACAATCACTATCCTTTTTCTCAACTTTATCGAAATTCAGAAATAGCATAATTTCTTTAGTGTAAGCCTCCTTATCAATCTTTGGCTCATGCTTATATTTCGAACGATCCACCAATAGATAGCGATCATTCCTGGGATCCATGCTAGTTTTTCCAAAAATTTGACAATAACTTTTTTTTGTCATACGATCCCCCGAGAGAATTCCATTATGAAATTGCCAAGTCTGAAATAAGTTTAGCATGATTAACAATAAAAACACCACCATGACTGGAAAAAAAATTGCTTTTCTATATATGTCCTGAAGAAAAAAACCCAATGGTATCATAAGTATTCCGTATGAAGACACCATTGCACGCTGACTAAAATCCCCGCCACCATACCACCAACAAGACCATGATGAAATAATATATACGTTTGCAATTAGGTATATTAACAAAGGCAATACTAAATTTCGTTGTCTCTTCCAAAGCCAAAACAACCCAATCCAACAAAAGATCATTAATGGAGTATAAACAAACCACCCTTTTCGAAAACCAAACAGCACTTCCTGAATATGTGGAGAATCAAAGAATAAACCCACACCATCAGGTTGCACATAGTACAAGAAACTCCCTGCTACTATCTTCCAATATATCAACTGAGGCAAACCTACCGCAAAAATCGCAATAAAGAAAAGCAATAACTGCCTTTTATATTTGATAAAAAGTTGCAATCGCACCTTGGCTGTATCTATCCCTCTTACGCCCCACAATAATGGTATCAGAAAGACGATAATCTCAGTTGGACGGATTAATGTTATAAATCCCCCACACAAACCAACAAGTATTATATAAAACGGCTTTGCCTCTTTCTCCCATTGTATTGTGCTCCATGTGAGAATCATTAGCAATGTAAATAATGTATTATGCGGCATATTTCCACCATACACTGCTGTATGAAAATAGTTCGTCCCAAGAACTAATAAAACAATAGCAATGCAGCTGATAGTTTCCGAAAAAAAACTTCTGAGTATTTTTCTTAAAAACCAAAGACCAAAAAATGTCACAAATTGTGCACATACAAGCATGCAGGTTTGATAAGGCATTGAAAATCCATCAGCCTTTCCACCTGATAATAAAGCATATCCGTGTGCTAAAAAAAATGCAGGTGAGTACAAAATAGCCAAACCCATTGAATAAGCCGGAACAGCGTTGCCATTTTTTAAAGAAGTCAGCTGACAAATTGGATCAGTATTATGATACACAGAAACAATCTGTTGTAACCAATTCAGATCATGAAATCCATAGTCATGGTATATAAAAAGTGAAGGTAAATATAGATAATACCCAAACACATCCCACGCTAGTACATTGCTAAATGGACGCCAATTATAGGTCACAACAATAATGATCATTAATAGAACAACCAATATTGCCGAAGGAGAATAATACAGTTTGTTGATTTTCATGCTTAATATGAGTAACAAAAATACACATATTAATAATTAATTAATGATCAATTTTTTTTGGGGGGGGGAGGTTGATTTCACTCCCACCAAAGTATTATTGAATTACATTGAAAAAAATACGCCTAAAAACTAATGTTACACTATTAAAATCTTAAGGCTCTGCGGGAGTACTAGTACAGCCTCTGAGTGTGACTGAAGCCGCTTCCAAAACAGTCATTCTGCACGTGCGATGTTATCCCCTATATACTAAGAGATTTTCAACACCTATTATTAGATATATCCCTTTTGCATATCGAAACATTTTCGATAAGTATTGCAAATAATCAATAACATGGTATATAATAGGCCTCTGCTATGATAAAAATTAATCTTAGATATATATATTGAAAAAAAATAAGTATTTTTACTAACAAGAAATAAGACAAAAAAAAAGGCGACTTGCGCCGCCTTAAATGTTTTCACAACGGAATAATCCTTATTGTGATTTGCTTTCTTTGAACTACAAATATAACAGAAAAATCATTTAAGTCAAGAAAATATGAAAAAAATTCTAGGTTTGGATTTAGGCACCAACAGCATTGGGTGGGCGCTGGTAGATTCACAGGAAAAGAGAATTTTGGGAATGGGAAGCAGGATAATTCCAATGACTCAAGATGTTCTAGACACTTTTTCAGGAGGAAAACCACTGGAGACACAGACCGCAGCACGAACAAGTTATAGAGGAATTCGCCGACTTCGCGAACGACATTTGCTTCGTCGTGAGCGATTACACCGAGTATTAAATGTGCTTGGATTTTTACCTGAACATTATTCCAAAGAAATTGATTTCGACAGGCACTACGGTCAGTTTATCGATGAATCTGAACCAAAACTCGCATACAACAACCGAGATTTTATCTTCACAAGCTCCTTTGTGGAAATGCTAAATGATTTTAAGCAACATCAGCCACAATTGTTTTACACAAAAGCAAATGGAAAAGAGACCAAAATTCCTTATGATTGGACAATTTATTATTTACGAAAGAAAGCATTGAGCCAAAAAATTGCGAAAGAAGAAATGGCTTGGATAATATTAAATTTCAATCAAAAACGTGGTTATTATCAGTTACGTGGTGAGGAGGAAGATGAAAAGCCAAACAAATTAGTGGAATTTCATTCATTGAAGATTGTTGAGGTTACTGCAGATGAAAAGCCAAACAATAAAGGTGAAATTTGGTATTCGCTTCAATTGGAGAACGGTTGGGTGTATCGACGTTCTAGTAAAACACCTTTATTTGATTGGAAAGAAAAGAATCGCGATTTTATTGTTACCACAGACTTAAACGATGACGGTAGTATTAAGATCGATAAAGAAGGAAATGAAAAACGAAGCTTTCGTGCTCCGAGTGAGGACGATTGGACTTTACTAAAAAAGAAGACAGAGCAAGACATCAACAAATCCAATAAAACTGTCGGCACCTTTATTTATGAAAATTTATTGCAAAACCCATCTCAAAAAATACGCGGCAAGTTAGTTCGCACAATCGAACGTAAATTTTACAAGGAAGAACTAATCGCCATCTTCAAAAAACAGATAGAATTGCAACCGGAGTTATTTTCAGATGACATATACAACGATTGTGTGCGCGAGCTTTACCGGAACAATGAAGTTCAACAACAGGTTTTGAGCAAGCGCGATTTTGTGCATTTGTTTGTTGAAGACATTATCTTTTACCAACGTCCGCTCCGAAGCCAAAAGTCATCCATTGGAAATTGCTCGCTGGAATCACGAATATATAAGGATGAATGCGGGAATCAAGTTAAGGAGTATTTAAAGGTTATCCCAAAATCGCACCCGCTTTATCAAGAGTTCAGAGTTTGGCAATGGCTCTCGAATCTTAAAATATACCGAAAACAAGATGATGCAGATGTAACAGCTGATTTTCTAAAAAATACTGATGATCTTGAAAATCTTTTTGAGTTCCTTATGCTCCAAAAAGAGGTTGGACATAAAGATGTTTTGAAACACTTGCTTATACTAAAAGCAAAAGAAAATTCCCCGGGATTAAAATCGACGACATTAAACAAAGAAGTTGACAAAGAAATTGCAAAGTATCGCTGGAATTATGTCTTTGACGATTCAAAAGAAAAGGAAGAAGATAAATCGAAGAAATATCCGTGTAATTATACGGGCTACGAAATCCGACGAAGATTGGGAAAAGTAGATAATACTCCCACAGATTTTCTTACTAATAAGACTGAACAACATTTATGGCATATAATCTATTCAGTGACTGATAAAAGCGAATACAAATCTGCACTTGGGAAATATGCACAAAAATATTCACTTGATGAAGATTCCTTCATTGCAAACTTCGAAAAATTCCCACCTTTCCCAAGCGAATATGGCGCTTTTTCTGAAAAGGCAATCAAAAAGTTATTACCCCTCTTGCGTATGGGTAAATATTGGAATTGGAGTGTTATTGATACTAAAACACAAAATAGAATAGAAAAAATCCTTACCGGTGAATATGATGAAACCATTAAAACCCGTGTCCGGGAAAAAGCAATAAATCTTACTAATAATAACCATTTTCAAGGATTACCTTTATGGTTAGCAAGCTACATCATTTACGACCGTCATTCGGAAGCCGACATGGCGGGAAAATGGGACTCAGTATTAGAATTGGAAAAGTATTTACAAGAATTTAAACAACATTCTTTACGCAATCCAATTGTAGAACAAATAGTAACAGAAACATTAAGGGTGGTTAGGGATATTTGGAAACAATATGGACATGGTGTAAAAGACTTTTTCAGTGAAATCCATGTTGAGTTGGGTCGTGAAATGAAAAATACTGCCGAAGATCGGAAATGGTTATCAGATCAAATTACCAATAATGAAGCGACAAATCTGAGAATAAAAGCATTGTTGTTAGAATTGAAAGAGAATTCAGATGGAAAATTGCAAGTTGACAATGTTCGTCCCTTCTCTCCCATGCAGCAAGATGCATTGAGGATATACGAAGATGGCGCGCTGAACTCCAAGATTGAATTGCCCGAAGATATTATCAAAATCAGCAAATCGTCACAGCCTAGTAAAGCTGAATTGC
The DNA here is from genome assembly GCA_963678485.1 of Bacteroidales bacterium. Taxonomy (GTDB): domain Bacteria; phylum Bacteroidota; class Bacteroidia; order Bacteroidales; family CAIWKO01; genus CALGYY01. Next base: position 3,528,042 of record OY782882.1, on the reverse strand, counting down.
AACGTTACAAGTTGTGGCTCGAACAAAAATATCGTTCGCCCTATACTGGACAGGTGATACCGCTGGGGCGTTTGTTTACCGAAGATTATCAAATAGAGCACATTATCCCAAAAAAGCGTTATTTTGACGACAGCTTTAATAATAAAGTGATTTGCGAATCGGCGGTAAATCAATTGAAAGATGCACAACTTGGCTTTGAGTTTATCAAGAGCCACCATGGGGAAAAAGTGGAATGTGGAATGGGCAAAGTTGTGCAAATTCTTACCGAAGATGAGTATCAACTTTTTGTAAAAGAAAACTATTCTAAAAACAAAACCAAGCGTCAGAACCTATTATTGGAAGATATTCCCGAGAAAATGATTGCCCGACAAATGAACGACACCCGTTATATCAGTAAGTTCATTTCATCTCTGCTTTCAAATATTGTCCGCGCCGATAAAGAGGATGATGGCATCAACTCCAAAAATCTAATTCCTGGTAATGGAAAGATAACAACCACTTTGAAAAAAGATTGGGGAATGGATGCTGTTTGGAACGATTTAATTCTTCCACGTTTTGAAAGAATGAATAAATTGACCAACACAAATGCCTTCACATATTGGAATGAACAATATCAAAAGTTCGTACCTGCAGATTATTCACCCTCCGATTCGAAAAGAATAGAAAAGAAAAGAATTGACCATCGCCACCATGCTATGGATGCATTAGTAATAGCATGTATGACAAGAGATCATGTCAACCTTCTCAACAACCAATCGGCAAAATCAGAAACTTCAAGATATGACTTACAGAACAAGTTGCGAAACAAAAGCAAAGAAAGTTGGCTCGATAAAACAACAAACAGGCAAATAGAAAGAGATGTATTTAAAGAATTCAAAAAGCCATGGGACAGCTTCACTTTGGATGCAAAAAACGCTTTAGAAACCATTGTGGTAAGCTTCAAACAAAACCTTCGTGTTATCAACAAAGCAACAAATAATTATCAAAAATGCGGTAACAAAAACGGAGTTACTGTAAAAGAAACCGTAAAGCAAGAAGGAACAAATTGGGCGATAAGGAAACCTATGCACAAAGAAACGGTGGCGGGCAAGGTAATCTTAAGTCGCATAAAAGTTCCAAAAGGGAAGATACTTACGGCAACACGTAAAAGTGTCGACACCTCATTTGGTCTAAAAACCATTGATTCTATAACAGATACAGGAATACAAAAAATTCTTAGGTGTTATTTGTCAATTAAAAGCAATAATCCTGAGCTTGCATTTTCACCTGAAGGTATAGAGGACATGAATGCCAATATAAAAGACTACAATGATGGCAAAGCTCACCAGCCCATACGAAAAGTCAGAATATTCGAACTTGGGAGCAAATTCGCATTGGGAGAGAGTGGAAATAAAAAGGACAAATATGTTGAAGCAGCAAAGGGAACAAATCTATTCTTCGCGATTTACGAATCAAAAGAAGGAAAACGAAGTTACGATTCAATTCCCTTGAATATTGTCATAGAAAGATTAAAACAAGGTCTGCCTCCAGTCGATTTAAAAGGCGAAAACGACTTTTATCTCACACCAAATGATCTGGTGTACGTTCCCAATATTGATGAAAGAGAGAATAATTTTCCTAACCGTTTTATAGAAGTGACAAAAGACAGCATTAAGAATATCTATAAAGTAGTGAGTTTTAGTGGAAATCAAATTTTCTTTGTTCGCCATGAAGTTGCTACATCGATAATTAACAAAGCTGAATTCACATCTTCAAATAAAATGGAAAGGTCAATTGATGGTACAATGATAAAAGAGATTTGCCTTAAAATCAAAGTCGGTCGTCTTGGGAATATAACACTTTAAGAATTGCTACCCTTCACGGGGTGACTTGAAGTCACCCCGTGAAGGGTAAAAACAAAAAAAATATGCAAAAAAAATTAACATCCGAAGGTAAATGCTATTTCTGTGGAAAGATCTTTACCAAAGCAGGCATTAATCGCCACATTAAAACACATTTAGACGGAAATCCCTTAAAAAACATGGCAGGGACTTCCTTTTTAATTAAAGTAGAACCAGACAATCGATATGGAGGATATCCTTTCTTTCTTTCCCTGTGGGTTGACGGAGAAGCTACTATGGGGCAACTCGATCAGTTCTTACGCAACATTTGGCTGGAGTGCTGTGGACACATGAGTGCATTCCGTAAACCAATGGAAAGATCCCGCATCGGAATGTGGGATTTTTTTGAAGTTGAACAGCTTCTAAAAACAGGAAAAATAAAAGAATACGAAAAACTGATGGAAGATACAGATGGAGAAATCCCAATGAGTCGTAAGGCAAAAAATGTATTCCAAAGTGAATCACAATTACATTACGAATACGATTTTGGGAGTTCTACAGAACTTTTGATTAGCTGCTTACACACCTATCCTTTTAAGGCAAAAGAACCCATCGTACTTCTTTCCAGAAACGAGCCGCTTAACATTTTATGCGATTCCTGCGGAAAACAAGCTTCCACGCAAATTTGCACTATTCATAACTATGACGAAAACTCGATGTTTTGTGATGCCTGCGCAAAAAAACATGCTAAGAGTTGTAGCGATTTTTTAGATTACGCGCGTTTACCTAGAGTGAACTCTCCACGCGCAGGCGTTTGCGCATACGAGGGTGGAACCATCGATATTGAACGCGATAGATAATCAAGATTCCTACGGCAATAAACTCACGGGGTGACTTTGAGTCACCCCGTGAGTTAGTTACTGTAGCAGACCAATTTTATTAAAAAATGCATTTCGAGCAAGGACATATTTACCACGTATACAACCAAGGAAATAATCGTCAACGAATTTTCTTTGAACGTGAGAATTATCTTTTCTTTCTGAAAAAGATGCGTGAATTTCTTCTACCCCATGGGAATATTATTTCATACTGCTTAATGCCAAATCATTTTCATTTGATGATTGAAGTTGAAAAATATGAGGTTACCACGACTACTCACGGGGTGACTTTGAGTCACCCCGTGAGTAATAAAACGAGGGATATCAATTCCAGCATTGGCATTATGCTCCGATCATATACAAGAGCAATTAATAAGCAAAGTAACCGAAGCGGCGGTCTATTCAGGGAGGCTACTAAAGCAGAATGTCTTACTGAATGCAAGGGCATTACTCCATCATTTTTTCAAACGCTGCATGGTGCAAAAATAAATACTGCAACCAGTGACGAGAGCTACGTCAGCCATTGCTTCAACTACATACACTCGAATCCGGTAAGATCAGGCCTGGTCCGAAGCCCAGAGGAATGGGAGTTCTCATCGTATCAGGATTATTGTGGTAAAAGGAAAGGTACACTCGTGAATATAGAAAGAGCAAAAGAACTCATTAACAATGAATTACTCACGGGGTGACTTTGTTACTCACGGGGTGACTTTGAGTCACCCCGTGAGTAACTGCAATAAAATATTACATCCAATGAAAAATAACCATGATAAAACGAACCCTCTACTTTGGAAATCCATCAAAGCTATGTCTAAGAGACGAGCAGATGCTTATTGAATTAAAAACTGATCCTCCGGCCAGTCAAACGGTACCCATAGAAGACTTAGGATTGGTTGTGCTTGATCATCCTCAGATAAGTATCACACATGGACTTATGGAAGCACTGGCTGAAAATAATACTTCCGTTTTATTTACAGATAAAAAACACATGCCACAGGCAATCGTTCTCCCTATGAGTGCTCATACCACCTATACAGAGAATGTAAGAATACAATTGGAAGCCAGTGAACCCTTGAAGAAGCAATTATGGAAGCAAACCATTCAGGCCAAGATAGCCAATCAAGCCGCTCTGCTCAAATCGTTAAACCGCCCATGGGAATCCACTTACGCGCTGATTGATAAAGTCGGAAGCGGTGATCCTGCTAATATTGAAGGCCGGGCTGCAGCAGTATACTGGAAATACCTATTTGGTGAAACGATAGATGATTTTACACGCGGAAGGGATGACGCTGCACCTAATAATTTGCTCAATTATGGTTATGCCATTTTGCGCAGTACCATTGCAAGAAACCTCATTGGTAGCGGACTTTTGGTATTATCGGGCATTCATCACAAAAACAAGTACAACCCTTTTTGTTTAGCAGATGATATCATGGAGCCCTATCGGCCGTATGTTGACAAAATTGTGTTGAGTATTATGGGCGATTACCCATCAGGAGTGCCCGAAGATATTACAAAAGAAATGAAAATAAAATTACTTTCCATTCCCGCACTTGATGTTGTAATTGAAGGCAAACAAAGTCCGTTAATGGTGGCCTCACAAAGAACCACCGCTAGCCTGATGCGTTGTTTTGAAGGAGAATGTCGCAAAATATTATATCCCGAACTTTGAAAGATGTTGAACATCCATATAACCGCTTAAACCAATATCGTATCGTGTGGGTATTTGTATATTTTGATTTGCCAACTGAAACCAAGACCGACCGAAAGAATTATGCAGAATTTCGTAAATGCTTGAAAAAAGACGGTTTTGCAATGCTGCAGTATTCAATCTACATAAGGCATTGCCCCAGCTACGAAAATGCAGATGTCCATAAAAAAAGAATTAAGCGAAATCTTCCGCCCGCCGGTGAAGTAATCGTTTTCGACATCACCGACAAACAATTTGGTATGATGGAATTCTTTAGAGGGATGAGCAAAGACAAGCGACCAGATACCCCACAACAACTGGAACTCTTTTAATTGATGTTTCCCTTACAATAAAAAAACCGGAGCGATGATCATTCCGGTTTTTTATTTTGTAACAGATTTTTTCATCCTGATATTTGCAAAAAACACCGTGGCTCTAAGGAGAGACTACAGGTATGCTGCTACAAATATCGCAATGTCAAAGAAAGAAAGCAAATCACAACGTACAATACCGGGCGAACGTATTGGGAAAAGCTGCTACAAATATCGCAATGTCAAAGAAAGAAAGCAAATCACAACGTACGGAACTTTGTAGGTCATCTCCCGTTAGCTGCTACAAATATCGCAATGTCAAAGAAAGAAAGCAAATCACAACGTGTATCATTACAGATCAACGGAGTAAAAGGCTGCTACAAATATCGCAATGTCAAAGAAAGAAAGCAAATCACAACATTGATGGCAGCAGGTGGTGCTACGACAGCGCTGCTACAAATATCGCAATGTCAAAGAAAGAAAGCAAATCACAACTGCGCTCATTTTTCACTCATTCGTTATTTAGCTGCTACAAATATCGCAATGTCAAAGAAAGAAAGCAAATCACAACCACGGTGGCCTCTGCTGTCGCCACCGTGTCGCTGCTACAAATATCGCAATGTCAAAGAAAGAAAGCAAATCACAACCATTCATGATTGAAGTATTCACGTTCAATAGCTGCTACAAATATCGCAATGTCAAAGAAAGAAAGCAAATCACAACGGTACTCGAACAGCTCCCATAGCGGCATCGGCTGCTACAAATATCGCAATGTCAAAGAAAGAAAGCAAATCACAACAGAAAACGTTGAATTCATTGATTCATCGACGCTGCTACAAATATCGCAATGTCAAAGAAAGAAAGCAAATCACAACGGCGGTTCACTGAATGCGTCAAGTTGCGACGCTGCTACAAATATCGCAATGTCAAAGAAAGAAAGCAAATCACAACTAGTAATCTTTAGTTGATACATCGTTAATTGCTGCTACAAATATCGCAATGTCAAAGAAAGAAAGCAAATCACAACACCACGATGCCTGTTGCACCATGCTAACAGGCTGCTACAAATATCGCAATGTCAAAGAAAGAAAGCAAATCACAACATTCGATTGACAATTCACGTAAGTAAGTCAGCTGCTACAAATATCGCAATGTCAAAGAAAGAAAGCAAATCACAACATCAGCACAACTGCAACCCTAACGGCCTTAGCTGCTACAAATATCGCAATGTCAAAGAAAGAAAGCAAATCACAACAAGGTCTGCCACGCCGTCCAGAATCATAAGGCTGCTACAAATATCGCAATGTCAAAGAAAGAAAGCAAATCACAACTATTGGTTGTTTGATTCTGTTCAATTATCTGCTGCTACAAATATCGCAATGTCAAAGAAAGAAAGCAAATCACAACACAACGCCGGAAACCGTCAGGGCGTCCCTTGCTGCTACAAATATCGCAATGTCAAAGAAAGAAAGCAAATCACAACGTAAACTTCGTCGTTGAAAGAATGACAGTCGCTGCTACAAATATCGCAATGTCAAAGAAAGAAAGCAAATCACAACCGTTGTTTTGATATGAGTAAGGGTGCAATCGCTGCTACAAATATCGCAATGTCAAAGAAAGAAAGCAAATCACAACGGTTAAGGACGGTGTTATTATAGCATCCGAGCTGCTACAAATATCGCAATGTCAAAGAAAGAAAGCAAATCACAACACGTTCTGAAGTGCCATTTTGTCGCGATACGCTGCTACAAATATCGCAATGTCAAAGAAAGAAAGCAAATCACAACTGAAAGAGGAGTTGCCCGAAATTATATATCGCTGCTACAAATATCGCAATGTCAAAGAAAGAAAGCAAATCACAACACCGACAGTGGGCACTTGTGGCCTTTGCGACGCTGCTACAAATATCGCAATGTCAAAGAAAGAAAGCAAATCACAACTAAGCCGGCTCCGCTTATAAGTGAATCACCGCTGCTACAAATATCGCAATGTCAAAGAAAGAAAGCAAATCACAACAGGCGAACGACAGTAAGAATATTTCAGATGGCTGCTACAAATATCGCAATGTCAAAGAAAGAAAGCAAATCACAACAGCCTTGACGTACTTATCGGAATAAACAGAGCTGCTACAAATATCGCAATGTCAAAGAAAGAAAGCAAATCACAACGCCGGTGCCCTTGGGGGATCTGTTCCGGTTGCTGCTACAAATATCGCAATGTCAAAGAAAGAAAGCAAATCACAACTGTGGCTGTTCGCTCCTTATCTCGTCGTTGCTGCTACAAATATCGCAATGTCAAAGAAAGAAAGCAAATCACAACGTATTGATCAAGACTCCCGGAAACGAAAACGCTGCTACAAATATCGCAATGTCAAAGAAAGAAAGCAAATCACAACTGATCAGCTCCACACTTGGAACCGACGGAGGCTGCTACAAATATCGCAATGTCAAAGAAAGAAAGCAAATCACAACATAGCCTCCCAAGGACTAATCGAAGCAACCGCTGCTACAAATATCGCAATGTCAAAGAAAGAAAGCAAATCACAACTCGGGAATCCACATATCGTATATGTTCGACGCTGCTACAAATATCGCAATGTCAAAGAAAGAAAGCAAATCACAACCCATCCAAAGAAATGTATTTGATGCCATCAGCTGCTACAAATATCGCAATGTCAAAGAAAGAAAGCAAATCACAACTAGCTCATTTGCGCGCTGTTGCATCACTTTGCTGCTACAAATATCGCAATGTCAAAGAAAGAAAGCAAATCACAACATGGCAGCCGATATCCGCATACGCATTACAGCTGCTACAAATATCGCAATGTCAAAGAAAGAAAGCAAATCACAACACTGAATTTGTGGAGCGTTCAATACATACCGCTGCTACAAATATCGCAATGTCAAAGAAAGAAAGCAAATCACAACCCTTCATATGGAGGCATACGATAAGGTACAGCTGCTACAAATATCGCAATGTCAAAGAAAGAAAGCAAATCACAACATCATAAAATGTGTCCCTAGGTTCTATATAGCTGCTACAAATATCGCAATGTCAAAGAAAGAAAGCAAATCACAACTCATTGAGCCGTACCATGTCACTCCACAGGGCTGCTACAAATATCGCAATGTCAAAGAAAGAAAGCAAATCACAACTCAAAAGGAATAACACTATCCCATTTACAAGGCTGCTACAAATATCGCAATGTCAAAGAAAGAAAGCAAATCACAACACGTCTGCATTTATCCCGTAAGTATAAAAAGCTGCTACAAATATCGCAATGTCAAAGAAAGAAAGCAAATCACAACTTGCTTATTTCACGCTATTACACCCAATGTGCTGCTACAAATATCGCAATGTCAAAGAAAGAAAGCAAATCACAACACCACGCCCGACGGTGTAATTGATGCACCAGCTGCTACAAATATCGCAATGTCAAAGAAAGAAAGCAAATCACAACAGGAAAGGAAAATGAAGCGCTACAAAAGTCGCTGCTACAAATATCGCAATGTCAAAGAAAGAAAGCAAATCACAACGTGCAGCTATTTCGCCTTCATTAACAACGAGCTGCTACAAATATCGCAATGTCAAAGAAAGAAAGCAAATCACAACGTTGCTAAAATAGTTAATATTTGTTCGTAAGCTGCTACAAATATCGCAATGTCAAAGAAAGAAAGCAAATCACAACGGATCTTCTCTGCGTTAACAAAATCTGCCTGCTGCTACAAATATCGCAATGTCAAAGAAAGAAAGCAAATCACAATATTTACAATACTTAAAACGACGGTAAAAAAAATGACGGCCAATGACCGTCATTTGCGCAGTGGAACTTGACATTTTGATACTGAATGATTTTAATTGTTTAGCGTTTAGGCAAAATATTTCATAGGGGAACAACAACTAACGTGAAACAACGATGCGTTCCTGAGTTCTGAATCCGCCTTCGGTAGTGGCTTGCAGAAAGTAAACACCATTATCTAAAAAGGAAAGATCCATATTGTATGATGTCACGCCATTCGATATTTTTTGTGCATATACCCTTTGTCCCATGGTATTAAAGACATTGATATCATAAGAATTGGAAAGCGTTCCACCAAAGTTAAGCACGAACATTCCATTCGATGGATTGGGTGCGACGGTCATTGATGTTTCAATAGAGGCTTCGGCAACGGAAGATGATCCGGTTAAAAGAATATTGTCGATACCTGCATTTGAAGGTCCTGAATAAAAAAACGTAATATATAAGGAGTCGCCAGAGGCGGCGGCTGGCAGGGTTACCGTATAATTGTTATGCCAGCTATTGGCCGCAACAGTAATAGAGTCGAATGTTACCCTGCCACTGCAACCTGCTGCCGCGGTATGTGAATATTGAACAATCAAATAACCAGCGGCTCCACCCATCCAATTAAGAAGATCGGTTCCATTGTAGAAATCGAATTTCAGCAAAGGACTGTCGTATCCAATCGTATTTATTTTAGGTGAAGTGACACAATAAGCAGAGACTCCGCCGCAAATCTGCGCGTTCAGCCCAAGGAACTTGCCTGAATTACCGGTATAAAGTAAAGTGGCACCGCTCAACGTAGCACTGGTTCCATATTTCCATTCACAGCTGCCACCCAATGTCCCCCAACCACCTGAGTCAGCCTCAAAATTCTGTGAATAAATAGTCTGCGCGTTAGCAGCAACGGCAGAGAAAAGCAACATTGCAATCATAGTAAATGTTTTCATTGGCTGTCTTCAGAGTTTATAGTGCTGATCTGCACTTTAAAGTGAATTATAATTTGTGAATGAACTTTTATTGAATCATTAATTTGCCTTGGGCCTGTATTCCGGTTGCGTTAAGCTTAATAATGTAAAGCCCTGCTGTAAGCTCACGAAGATCGCACTGACATTCGTTTCCCGAAAAATGTTGGTCCAATACTTTCTGACCAACATTATTGTAAAGAACTAATGTGTAATCGGCAGATACACTTGCTTTCACATTTAAAATATCGTTAGCAGGATTGGGGTAATAAGAAACATCAATGGATGCGCTCCCCGACTGATCGCTGATTCCGGCCTCTGACCACTGTGCATCAAAATAAACATCGCTTTCACCCGCAACAGCTTCGTTCCATGTAAAGCAAGGCATCCCATAGGTTGAATTTACCGCAATTCTCGGATAAGGCTGAACAAGAAACGCCGAAGTATTATCCCGATATGATCTGACATCCGTAAATCCTACGCCATCGCCGTCATCCACACTTCTTGTTGCAAACGAAAGCTCATTAGTCCCACCTTTCACATAAGTAAGCCAAAAGTTTGCAGAAGCCGGATCATAAACCATGTCGGGCTGATAGACATTATTTGTCGTGTTTTGGTAGTAAAAATCGCTCACATTAGGCTGATTTATTGGCGTCATTACATAGGTACTATTCAGCAAACTCATTTTTATGGTTGCCCCATCGTGATGATCTTCGTAAGCAACAATAACTGGAAAGGAATTATCAGTGGGTTTGTATGCATTGTCCTGCATTACGCACACCACGGGATTCTTGCAATAGGGCGATGTAGCTAAATCAGCAAGATTTACGACTACCGGCTCGTCCCATAAACCGGAACCTAATACATAATCACAGAGAACTCCAATATTACCTAAGCCACCATAATTATTCATTTCAAATGCTATAACATATCGGCTGTACTTGTATCCTAGTGTATTCCCTATGGCAATACTGACTTTCTCCAAATGTCCCTCTGTTGGTCGATTGGCTGTGTAGAGTGTGTCTTCTGTACTAAAATCTTGTCCGTTGTTAATCGAGAATCCGAAATTTAAAAAGTCAAAATTTGTGTTATAAAAATCGGAACCTGTGTAAGCAAAAACAATGTTGGCTTCATCATTAGAAAAGTTATCGCCTCTTGAGCGATAATCGCTGGCGATCGCAATACTTGCAAGAGTAGCCGATCCGAATGCCTTACTATACTCATCCGCAATATAAACCCCTAAAGGATCCCATCGCGATATTCTGACATAACTGCTATTAAGCCCACTATTTCCGGCATTCACAAGCTCAGCAATAAAAATATTCATTACACCAACCGTATCGGCATGAAGAATCATATCAGCATCCTGAAGCTTATGCTCATTCATATCGTACATCAGCGTAATCAGTGAAGAAAAACTCAGCCCTTCGTTGGTCGACTTATATATTTTTAGAAACTGTCGCTGCAAGGATGATTGCTCACAGGCTACCATAATGTAAATGTCGCCACCAGCAGAAACTTCAACTTTACTATTGACAATATTAAAGGTATCAGCAAGAGTTACACAAATATCAGCAGCCCACTTTTTGGCAGGTATTTGTGCATGTGTAATCGCAGGGAACAATACTAAGACAAGCGAAGTGATCATTAATGCACGTAATGTTTTTCTCATATTCAATAATATTAAAATGTTTGATGCAAAATTAGCCTCATGAATATTGTTGCACAACTGTATAAACATATGGTTTTGCCTGAATGGAATGCGTAAAGAATTGACAGATTGCTTGTAAACCAAGCGAAGGCGGATTTAATAAAGAAGGACTAAGTAAATGTGATAATGTGACAATGTGGTAATGTGCTATTGGGGGGTTAGAGCAAAATTTGAAGGTTATTGTTGTAATGGAATTTTCTAATGGGTGAAACCTCTGCAACCCGCATTTTTTCTGCATTTTAACTAATTAGAGTCCGTCCATAAACTCAGTGACTGATCAGAAAGCTCTCTCGCCTAAGGCGAGACAAGGCGTCCGAAGTGTTGGCGGGCAGGAGTTTACTGGTGTAATCGACTGCCCGACAATACGAGGACAACGCCGCAGACGGACTTTATGGACAGGCACTAATTAACTCTATAACCCGCATAACCCTTTAACCTTAAAACCAATAAACAGGGGATTCCGGATTAAATCCGGAATGACTAATCCAATGTGATGATTTGTTAATGTGATAATGTGCTTTTGGGGTGGCTGTGCAAAATTTTGAGATTGGTGCGTTGATGAATTTTTTAATGAGTGAGACTTCTGCAAGCCGCGGGGTTTCTGGATTTGAACTAATTAACCCAAAAACCCATTAACCTTAAACCCCAATAACCCTTTTAACTCAATAACCTTAACACCAATAATCAAGGGGATTCCGGATTAAATCCGGAATGACGCCCTGATTGAGGGAGGCGGTGAACATGAAGTCCTGAAGACACCTCGATTTAGTAACGAAAGAATAGTGTATCAATGTCGCACCTTGCAATGCTTGCTACGCCGTAAAAACTAATTTACCAATTAACTAATCAACCAATTAACTCCAAAGCCCCAAAGCCCCAATAACCCTTTAACCCAAAAACCCCACAACCCTTTCAACCTAAAATCAAGGGGATTCCGGATTAAATCCGGAATGACGCAACGATGCAGGGATGTGGTTAACATGAAGGCCGGAATGACGCCATCATAAAGTATTTCACCATGCTAGCTGCGCCATAAAAACTAATTAACCAACAAAACCAATCATCTACACCAAGCGTTCGCGGATTGCCTTAATGACCGCTTCTGATTTAGAGTTCACATGCAGCTTTTTATAAATATTGTTGATATGGAAGCGAACCGTTCCAATAGAAATAAAACAGGCATCAGCAATCATTTTATAACTATCACCATTCACAAGACATTGCAAAATTTCGAGTTCGCGCGCAGAAAGTGCATATTGCTGATTTGTAACACTCGCAGTTTTTGTGAAGAAGTCCATCACTTTACGCGCAATTTCTCCGGTCATAGGGGAACCTCCCGCTTGCAATTCAAGAATGGCCTCAATAATTTGGGTTGCCGATGACTTCTTCAATAAATAACCCGTTGCCCCGGCACACAAAGCATCAAACACATTTTGTTTATCGTGAAAAATGGTAAAAATCAAAACATTTATTTCCGGAAATCTGGATTTTACCAGCTTTGTGCCTTCGATGCCTGTCATCCCAGGCATTTCGATATCCATTAAAATAACATCGGGCAGTGACAGTTCGCAATTTTCGATAATGTGCGTACAATCAGGAAATGCGCCGCATAATTCCAGTTCACCGGAACCCCTGACCAGATAGGACAGACTTTCTCTTAAAGCATCATTATCCTCGTATATTGCAACTTTAACTTTCATAGACGTTGATCTTGGCTGCAATATTAAAGTATTTATTGAGCCATTGCAGCTGGATAATCATATGGTTTTCATCTCCAGCTTTGTAGTTGTCCCCTTCCCTATCTCAGAAAAAATCTGCAAATTAGCGCCTAATGCCGTTGCCCGTGCCTTCATGTTTTTCAACCCATTGCGAGAAGTGCTTTGGCTGGTGTCGAAACCAATGCCATCATCAGAGATTTCCACACATAAACCTCCTGATGTCCTGTAAAAACTGATAATGCAATTCTTCCCTTCAGAATACTTCACAAGGTTATTTACGGCTTCCTTAATAATAAGGTATATGTCCCTTCGCTTTTCCATGGGCAATGAAATCCCTGAAAGATGTTTGTCGAAACGTATAGAGAAGGTTATATTCCGTGACTCCAACAATGGAATTGCAAATTCGCGTATGCGCAACTCCAGATTACTGAAGCTGTCGTTGGCCGGATTTACGGTCCAGATAATATCATCCATTTTCTCCAACATCTTCTTGGCATTGCTTCCAATAGAGCCTATCCTGTTGGCCGATTCTTCATCAACGGCCTGCGCAGTAAGCAAATCACTCATAATGGATATACTACTCAGCGTAGATCCAATGTCATCGTGCAGATCCCGGGCTATGCGGTTTCGCATTTTTTGTATCTTTAATAGATGTTGAAAACGGTTTCTGATTACAATAACGATGATTAATACAACACTCAATGCGACTATAATACGGAACCACCAAGTCTTGTAATAGATTACAGGAATAATAACGGAAACCCGAGCTTCCTGTCGCGAAAACTCTGTACTATTAGCCAATTGAAGCACGAAACGGTATTCACCCGGAGGCAAATTATTATAACTGGCTTCACGCCGATCGCCCGCTAAAATCCAATCCTCATCGAAACCTTCAAGTTTGTAACGTATCGAAAGACGATTGGAATTTTCGAAACAAATTACGGCAAATTTGAATAGCAAATTATTCTCGCTAGCCTCTAGTTGGATTACAGGATCGCTGGATGTTGAAGCATTTATCCCCTGCCGCTTGCCATTCACCTCCATATAGTCGAGCACAAGCCTTACCGGATGTGGCTTAAAATCCATGTCTTTGATATTCCGGGTTTCAAAGGCATTACCTTTCCCAATAAAAATATTTCCAACAGGATCCACATAAAGCAGCTCCCAAACAGTAAGTCCATTGTGCAGGGCATTGTATTCATTAAACAAATGCATCGCACCATTCATTGGGTTAAAGTGAAACAAACCATAATTCACCAACCACAAATCACCATTGGGATCCCGTGCCATTCGCCCCATGGCCATATCGTTCAAGCCATTGAGGGAGTTAAAAACAACAATTCTGGGCGAACTAATGTCAGTGATATCCACCATCACCAAGCCTTCAGAATCAATATCCAACCAAATACGACCGAGTAGGTCCTTTGCAATTCCATGTATACGGCGCTTGTTGATGCCATTCCTTTTCAGCACCGCCATGCCTCCATTATAGAAATTTCGTTGATCGGGATTATATATGCTGACCCCGTCATTCGTCCCAATCCAGATTCTGCCCGCATTATCCTCTTCAAAAAACGCATATTTGGTGGCCTTTATAATTGAGAATTCATCGTTATCTGAATGGGGGAAATTTGCAGCATCCTTCCTGTCTTGGTCTATCCGCCATACACCATCAAACAAAGTCCCAATCCACAAATTCCTTTGACTATCTTCAAAGAGCCCTGTAATTGAACTAATCGCAGAGAATTCTACTTCCGTTTCCTTCATTTTAAAAGGAATCAAGGCCTTTGCGCCATCATCAAGAAAATACAAATGATCCCCCGAGCTTACCCAGAGCCGGTGCTGATGATCGATAATCATTTTGCTTATACCAAAAGACTCGCCTTTTGGAAATCCAGTAACCGTAATGTTATCCCACTGACCATTGGAAGCGTCCCATGTAAACAAGCCATTACTTGTACCAACATAAAGTTTCCCTGAAAGAGAATCCCTGCAAAACGAACTTACAAGAAGGTCTTCTCTAGGAAGCATCACCTGCCTGAACGATCGAAATGTAGAATTTAAAATACTGATACCATTGTCGGTGGTAAGCCAAATCTCATTTTTATTAATAAATTCAATATTTACAATAGTATTTGAAATTAATGAGCTGACCGCATCAGATTGCTTTGGAAAAAATCGGAATGCAAATGTTCTGGTATTAAAAATTCCTAATCCCTGATCAGCCGAAGCAAGCCAGAGTTCATCAGCGTTTTTGCGTTTAAGCCCTATGATACTCACTGGATCCTTAACATTATAAGGAAAATTTGTCCATTTTTTTGTTTCCAAATCAAGACAATTCATCCCCATTCCCCAGCCACTGCACCAAATTGTGTTATTTCCCTCCAAAATCATACAGTTTAATCCCGTTTTTTCGCAATAAGGATTTGGAAACTCATCTAATACGACACCCTTCCTTTTATCGACAGTGATGAGCCCTCCCATCGTGGTTATCAGAAGTAGCTCAGGATTTGTTGGATGGGCAATAATTTGTGTGATATGCTTATAGTTAAAGCCTCTGTTCGACTCTATATTACTTGTTTTAATAGGGAAAAAATCAAGGCGTCGTGGATTGCCTGTCATATGGACTAGTCCATCCACCGTACCAACCCACATACTCCCGCTGGTGTCCTCATAAAAACAATTCACAAAAAACGAAGGAAATCGCTTTGAAGAAGCACTTCCAACGGAGAAATTCGTAAATGTTCCATTAAAAGGATTATAGATAGAAACGCCGTCAAGACCGCCAATCCACAGTAAGGAATCGTGCGAAAGAAAAAGTGAAGTAATCACATTATCGACCACCGATGACGTATCACTGGCCTGATGCCGGAATACATCAAAGTGGGATCCATCATAGCGAACCAGTCCGTTGCATGTGGCTATCCACACAAATCCCCGAAAATCCTGCACCACGCCTTTTACGCGCTCAGATGGAAGTCCGTTTGCCCTCGTGAGATTATTAAAATATAAGGTAGCACTCTGCGCGTCGGTATTGATGAGCTCTTGCGCGTCACATAATATGGCGGATCCAAATAAAAAAGCTAAAATGAGCGCAACAATTTTTTTCATGTGGACTATAATTCCCGGGAGGTGCAAATATCGGAAAATCAACGAAAGGATTGGGAACTTTTGCATAGTTTTGCATTTCAAAGCCAATCAATATGGATTATCCAAAACTTTCCCTTACGGGAGATCTGGGAAGCGGTAAGAGCGCCGTAAGTAAACTTCTGTCCGGACAGCTTGATATGCGTATCGTTTCTACTGGAGGAATTCAGCGGGAAATTGCCGCCAAACACGGAATGTCGACGCTTGAATTAAACGAATACACTAAAACCCATCCCGAAATCGACGATGAAATTGATGGAAAAGTTACGGAAATGGCCGCCCTGCCTGAATCGCTGATTTTTGATTCACGCTTAGCATGGCATTTTGCACCAGCAACATTTAAAGTGTATCTTCTGGTTGATGCATGGGTGGCGGCAGAGCGCATCTTCAACGATAATCGCACCAGCGAACAATACAACAACGTAAATGAAGCCCTCGACAAAATATTAGCACGAAGAAAAAGTGAGCTGGAACGATTCAAAGCTTACTACAATATCGACTATGCCGATCTTGGCAACTACGACCTTGTTGTGGAAACCACAAAGGCAACACCGGAAGAAGTTGCTGAGTGTATCATCCATGCTTTTAATGCATGGACGCAAAAGAAAGCTTTTCAGCAATGCTGGCTTGCTCCGCGCAGCCTCTTTCCTACCCGCATGGTATGCTGCAGTCTCGATAAGGATCGCGCAAGCTTGGAGGTATTACAATACAATCGCGATTTTCTGATTATAAACGGCCATGGTTTTGTATGCAAGGCCATTGCTGCAAACGACTCGCTTCTCGCTGTAACCTTACAAAAACAAGGGTTTGACGAGATAAAAACCAGCTTGAGAAAATCATTTCTCAAACAATGGGAAGATCTAAACTTCGTAAAGTTTCGTGAATATCCAGCGTATTATTTATAGGGCTGACGTTTGAGGAAGGCTACATTTATGGCGCTTCTCAGCTCAGTCAATTGAATAACGATACAATACCTTCTCAATACTTACGCTATCCCCAGTGCTTTTGCAACAAGCTCGGCGACGTCGAGATTAAGGATTTCCTCTTCCTTGTTTTTGTATTTCAGTCCATCAGTCATCATAACCATGCAGAACGGGCAGGAAGTGGCAATAATTCCAGCTTCGGTCTGCAGAGCCTCCTCGGTGCGTTCGATAAAGATTTCTTTATTCCCTGCTTCGGCTTCTTTAAACATCTGAGCACCGCCCGCACCACAGCATAAAGCAAAGCTGCGATTACGCTTCATTTCAACACGACCGTCAGACACGGCATCAATAATAGTACGTGCAGATTCGTATTCTTTATTGGCACGACCTAAATAACAAGGATCGTGATAAGTGATGAGGGCATCGCGGTAGCGTTCATCCTTGAAGGTAAGTTTCCCTTCATCCAGCATATGTTTCAAAAACACTGTATAATGAACTACCTCGTAATTGCCTCCCAAATCTGGATACTCATTTTTAAACACATTATAACAATGCGGACAGGTGGTAAGAATTTTAGTCACTCCATACCTGCTGAAAGTTTCAATATTGGTGAGAGCCTGCATTTGGAAAAGCATTTCATTTCCTGCACGCCGGGCAGGATCGCCCGTGCAACTCTCTTCTACACCCAGCACAGCATAACTAACATTAAGGTGACTTAAAATGCTTGCGAAAGCCTTTGCTACTTTTTTGTAACGATCGTCAAACGCACCGGCACAACCCACCCAATAAAGATACTGTGGTTTCTCACCTTTTGCAGCCAAATCGGCCATCACTGGAACTTGCAAAATATTTTCTGTCATTGCTACTTGTTTACAATTATAATCCTACTTCAAAAACTAATTACTCAGTCTGCATAGACTATTCAGTCCATTTGAGTCGATCCTCAGGTGAAAACTGCCAGGGTGCCCCGTTGTTTTCAATATTGGCAAATATGCTCTTTATTCCTGCAGGTGCGCTACCTTCTTCCATTACAAGATATCTGCGCATATCAATGATGAGTGTCGGGTGATTGATGTTTACCGGACATTCCTGGGCACAGGCATTACAGGTTGTGCATGCCCATAATTCTTCCTGTGAGATGTAATCGTTGACGAATGACTTTTTATCATCGTAAGTCATGCCTTCTTTTAAAAGATGAGGTCCCTTTTCTTTCATACGTGCGCGCAAATCCATAAAGATTTTACGTGGCGAAAGCTTTTTACCTGTAAGATTAGCCGGACAAACCGAAGTACAGCGACCGCATTCCGTGCACGAAAGTGCATCAAGATAGTTTTTCCTGTTTACGTCTTCAACATCCTTAACTCCAAAGCGCGCTGGCGGCTGATCCGTCGCAGGTGCAGCAGCAAAAGCAGTGTCAGGATTCATCATCATCTTTACTTCGTTGAGCACACTCTCCATCACGGGAAGTTTTCCGAGTGGTTCCAGACGACTGAAGAAAACATTAGGTATCGACATAAACACATGGAAGTGCTTTGAGTAAGGAAGTATGTTCGCAAAAATGAATATTAATACAATGTGCATCCACCAGAATAAATGCAGCAACACTACATCTTCCTCTCCTTTGCCGATGAATTGAGCAATCCATGAACTGACTGGGAATATCCCGACGCAGTTGCCTTGGCAAGTAGTAAGGTAGCACACATTCATCCCTAACAACGAAACCATCAATAATAAAATCATCGTGAGTGCGATGTTCGCATCCAAATGCGATTTCTTCTTCATTTCCACACCTTCGAAACGGCGGATATGCATAAACACACGACGAAACAAAAAGGCGACTATCGCAAGCAGCACCAGTAGCGCAAAAACATCCCCCGAAATAGTTATTACATTATAAATCCAGCCAAAGTGTGATAAAATGCGCTCGCTCCCGGTCACTCCATCAATCACCATTTCAATACTGCCAACGGCAATCACACAAAAGCCCCAAAAGACAATGGCGTGCATAAATCCAATCACTGGTCTGCGAAAGATCTTCGATTGAAAAAAAGCAACCCTGATGGTCACCATAAGCCTCTTTCCGTACTTTCCAAAATGGTAAGGTTTGGTGAGCTTGTAAAAACGGTACAAGCGAAATGCTGTAAACAAGAAAAGTCCAATGGTTACAGCGAGACAAATAATAAATGCAATCTGATTCCCCATAATTCTCTCTAAAATTTGGTGCAATATTACAACTTCTTAGCAAAACGAAACCTCGGAAATTTTCAACTACGATGTAAAACAATCATTATCAGTTCGCTAAAACTGTCATTGCCGTTGGATTGTTCATGATGAGAAAATTTACTAAGTTCGCTGTAAAATTGAACAGCTATGCCGTTTTGTAAAGTTGATGGACACCAGATTCATTATAAGTTGCTGGACAGGGAAGGTTTTGAAAAAGGTCGGCCGATTTTGGTTTTCCTTCATGAAGGGCTTGGCAGTATTGCTCAATGGAAGGATTATCCTGAAGAGATTTCAACAGCGGCGCATCTTCCCGCATTAGTTTATGATCGTTACGGATATGGATTTTCAGACGCATTACAGGAGAAAAGAACCAGTGACTATTTATGGGAAGAGGCGCGCAGTGGGCTTCCCGGACTGCTTGAACATTTGCACATCTACAATCCACTTATACTCATTGGCCACAGTGATGGTGCTACCATAGCATTGATGTTTGCATCCTTATTTCCGGATCGATGTCGGTGCGTAATCTCAGAAGCGGCCCACGTATTACTCGAAGATATTTCCCGAAGTGGAATCAAGCAGGCCATTCGTTCTTTTGAAGAAGAGCGCTTGCGCGAATTCTTGCAGCGCTATCATGGCGACCGCACCGATACGATGTTTTACGGCTGGGCGCACACATGGACTTCGGAGGATATGGATTCATGGGATATGAAAGATGCCTTGCATAAAATTACCTCTCCTGTGCTGGCAATACAGGGTATTGCTGATGAATATGGCAGTCCTGAACAGCTGCGATGGATAGAAACCTACTGTGGCGGTAAAGTAGAGACCTGGCTGGTTCCTGATTGTGCCCACATCCCCCATTTTCAGCAGCGCGAGGCTGTTGGCCAGCGTATGCTTTCCTTTATTAGTGAACATAAAGAACCTTCAATATGAAACCAATCGAAAATCATGAAACACTCAGTCCTGAGGACAAAGTAAAACTAATGCTCGACTTTTTCCATCGCACCATGATACATCATGCACTATGGTATGGCGAGGTTGCACATCAGTATGGACGCGAACGTGCATTAGACATCATGGAAACCGCATGGGAGAATAGTTATACCATCCAATCCCAACGTCTGTCAAAACTAATGGGCTTTGAACTCAGCGAAGGTTTGCCCACTGCACTCGTAAACCAGGACGCGGAAAAGTCATCGGCATTGCTCACCGCACTGGCCGTAGATTGGCTGGCAACAGACGGCGTATGGTTTCAGGCCGTTGAAGCAAAATACGGGATGATGGATGCAAAGCGCTGCAACGACAGTTGCTGGGCACAATTTTCCCCGTTCGAAGCATGGTCGGTAAAGAAACTCCTTAATCTTGGTGAACATTCAGGATTGGAAGGCTTGAAGAAAGCATTGCAGTTCCGCCTATACGCTTATATAAATAAGCAGAGTATTACAGATGAAACCAAGGGCAGCTTTATTTTCAGGATGGATGAATGTCGGGTACAGGTTGCGCGACGTCGCAAAGGGATGGATGACTATCCTTGTAAATCGGGCGGTATGGTAGAGTTTACCGAATTTGCGCGGGGAATCGATGATCGAATTGTAACCACGTGCATTGCTTGTCCGCCCGATATCACAACAGATGTAGCTTTCTGTGCGTGGAAATTTAGCATATCGGAAGCGATGTGATTATAGTCCGATATCAGCACCAATGCGGATTACAGGATTTGAATAGAGAGAATACTCCGATTCATTGAAATTCCAAAGCACCATCAGATTGATTGCTGAGCGTCCTCCAATGCGTTGTCTATAGCCCGGACCAACGAAGAAGTTGTTCATCTTGATCCATTCCATGTCGCCATTAACATTGAACATATTGGTACGATAGGCCATATATTCATATTCAATGTGAGCAAAGAGGCTTTCGAAGATAGGCAGGTAGAGACGTGTGAATGCACGTCCACCATACACATTAATATCGTATCGTGGGTTGTATCGGCGGTCGCTTATATATTGATAGGTGAATCCTGCGCCGAGGGAAATATGCTCCAGAGGGAAGAATCCTATTTGGGGGGAGACGTCGATCATAACGACAGAACCGAACTGTAATCCCAAACTTCCACCGGTAAAGTAGCTGTTTTTATATGGCAAAGCATAAGAATCGTAGTTCGATTCGTCGATTTGGGCTAACACTGGAAGGGAAAAAAGCAAAATGGCAAGAGTAAGAAATCGCTTCATAAAAATGTACATATAATAATGTATAAGACAAAAGTACCAAAAAGAGCAAGAAGGTTGGAAATACAGGAGAAAATAACGCCAATACGGGTAAAAAATTGCGACTATCAAAAAAAAAGCAAAAAACTTTCGATTTTATTTCTCATAGAATCAGTGCATTTGCAAAATAATGAAAATTTATTTTCAAAAAGGCTTGTTTTTATAAAATCATGTATTACCTTTGCACTCCCGTTTTGATTGATACGGTGCTTGAATATCGGAAACAGTTGATAAATAAGCCTTAGAAACAAAAAGGGAAACGTTCTGAAAAAAAAATGAAAAAAAGTTGCAAAAATGTTTGGTAGTTAAAAAACATTGTTTAATTTTGCAGCCCCGTTTGAGAGGAACCAATTTTGAAAGCGGGATCAGATAGAAAAAAAAGTTCTTTGAGATATTGAAGTTTGGCCAAATAAGTAGCAAATACGAACAGAGTAATTCTCTGAGTTTTTTTAAGTAGATCCAGGACATATAAATTTTCTTCTTACTATGAAGAGTTTGATCCTGGCTCAGGATTAACGCTAGCGGCAGGCCTAATACATGCAAGTCGAGGGGCAGCGCGAGTAGCAATACTTGGCGGCGACCGGCGCACGGGTGCGTAACACGTATGCAACCTACCTTTAACTGTGAGATAGCCCCGAGAAATCGGGATTAATACCACATAACATTGCGATGAGGCATCTCATTGCAATTAAAGCTCCGGCGGTTAAAGATGGGCATGCGCGACATTAGCTAGTTGGTGAGGTAACGGCTCACCAAGGCTCCGATGTCTAGGGGTTCTGAGAGGATTATCCCCCACACTGGTACTGAGACACGGACCAGACTCCTACGGGAGGCAGCAGTAAGGAATATTGGGCAATGGACGCAAGTCTGACCCAGCCATGCCGCGTGCAGGATTGACGGCCCTATGGGTTGTAAACTGCTTTTGTATGGGAAAAAACCCCCGGTCGTGTACCGGGGCTGATGTTACCATAAGAATAAGCATCGGCTAACTCCGTGCCAGCAGCCGCGGTAATACGGAGGATGCAAGCGTTATCCGGATTCATTGGGTTTAAAGGGTGCGCAGGCGGAACTATAAGTCAGTGGTGAAAGCCTACAGCTTAACTGTAGAACTGCCATTGATACTGTTGTTCTTGAGTATAGTTGGAGTGTGCGGAATGTATCATGTAGCGGTGAAATGCTTAGATATGATACAGAACACCAATCGCGAAGGCAGCTCACTAAACTATAACTGACGCTCATGCACGAAAGCGTGGGGATCAAACAGGATTAGAGACCCTGGTAGTCCACGCCCTAAACGATGATCACTCGATGTTGGCGATATACAGTCAGCGTCTGAGCGAAAGCATTAAGTGATCCACCTGGGGAGTACGATCGCAAGGTTGAAACTCAAAGGAATTGACGGGGGCCCGCACAAGCGGAGGAGCATGTGGTTTAATTCGATGATACGCGAGGAACCTTACCTGGGCTTAAATGGGAGACGACCGTTGCCGAAAGGTGACTTCCCTTCGGGGCGTCTTTCAAGGTGCTGCATGGCTGTCGTCAGCTCGTGCCGTGAGGTGTCGGGTTAAGTCCCATAACGAGCGCAACCCCTATCATTAGTTGCCAACAGGTAATGCTGGGAACTCTAATGAAACTGCCTACGCAAGTAGTGAGGAAGGCGGGGATGACGTCAAGTCAGCACGGCCCTTACGTCCAGGGCTACACACGTGCTACAATGGCCGGTACAGAGGGCAGCTACCTGGTGACAGGATGCTAATCTCAAAAACCGGTCTCAGTTCGGATCGAAGTCTGCAACTCGACTTCGTGAAGTTGGATTCGCTAGTAATCGCGCATCAGCAATGGCGCGGTGAATACGTTCCCGGGCCTTGTACACACCGCCCGTCAAGCCATGGGAGTTGGGGGTACCTAAAGTCGATAACCGCAAGGAGTCGCCTAGGGTAAAACCAATGACTGGGGCTAAGTCGTAACAAGGTAGCCGTACCGGAAGGTGCGGCTGGAATACCTCCTTTCTAGAGTGATTTACTTAGTATTTGTTGCTTTTGGCCGACTTCATATTTTTTTACACCCAAGCGAGCTCAGTGGAGTTCATCCTTTTGAGCAAAAAGGAAACTGAATTTACTCGTAATGATATTTCAGTCCCGTAGCTCAGTTGGTTAGAGCACTACACTGATAATGTAGGGGTCCGCAGTTCAAATCTGCGCGGGACTACACGTTCGTTTTGGGGAATTAGCTCAGCTGGCTAGAGCACCTGCCTTGCACGCAGGGGGTCATCGGTTCGAATCCGTTATTCTCCACAAGTTTTTTGTTCTTTTTATAGATATTTTAGGGAAATAGCTCAATGGTAAGAGCGTTCCGACGTAAAAATCGGAAAGATGCGCGGTTCAAATCCGCAATTCTCAACTAGTCTCACCTCTTTTGGTGAGGACAAAGTTCTTTGACATGTTGGAAAGAAAGTTAAGTAACACAAGTATAAGTATTGGATTTATATATAACAATAAGAAAGTAATTAAGAGCGTACGGCGGATGCCTTGGCTCTCAGTGGCGACGAAGGACGTGACTAGCTGCGAAAAGCTTCGGGGAGGCGCTAATAGCCTTTGATCCGGAGATCTCCGAATGGGGCAACCCTCCCGGTTGAAGACCGGGAATTCCGATTTATCGGAAAGCAAACCCACCGAACTGAAACATCTTAGTAAGTGGAGGAAGAGAAAACAATAGTGATTCCCTAAGTAGTGGCGAGCGAACAGGGAAGAGCCCAAACCTCGGGGGTTACGGCCAACGAGGGGTTGTAGGACTGCAATGTGGAATGTAAATTTTTAGTGGAAGCTTCTGGAAAGTTGCACCATAGAGGGTGATAGTCCCTTACATGAAAAAAAATTGCTACCTAGCAGTATCCTGAGTACCGCGGGACCGGAGAAATCCTGTGGGAATCTGCCAGCACCATCTGGTAAGGCTAAATACTACTGAGAGACCGATAGTGAACCAGTACCGTGAGGGAAAGGTGAAAAGTACTCCGAACAGGAGAGTGAAATAGTACCTGAAACCGTGCGCTTACAATCGGTTGGAGTCCCGCTTGCGGGATAACAGCGTGCCTTTTGCATAATGAGCCTACGAGTTACTCCTCTCTAGCAAGGTTAAACATGTTAACGTGTGAAGCCGAAGCGAAAGCAAGTCTGAATAGGGCGAATAGTTAGAGGGGGTAGACGCGAAACTTTGTGATCTACCCATGACCAGGTTGAAGCTTCGTTAAACCGAAGTGGAGGACCGAACCAGTTGACGTTGAAAAGTCTTTGGATGAGTTGTGGGTAGGGGTGAAAGGCTAATCAAACTGAGAGATAGCTCGTACTCCCCGAAATGTTTTTAGGAACAGCCTCGAGGTCGAGTGTCATAGAGGTAGAGCTACTGATTGGACTAGGGGGCTTCACCGCCTACCAAATCCTGACAAACTCCGAATGCTATGACATATACTCGGGAGTGAGGCGTTGGGTGCTAAGGTCCAGCGCCGAGAGGGAAATAACCCAGACCATCAGCTAAGGTCCCCAAATATATGCTAAGTTGATCTAACGAAGTCTGATTACATTGACAGCTAGGATGTTGGCTTGGAAGCAGCCATTCATTTAAAGAGTGCGTAACAGCTCACTAGTCGAGTGATCGGGCGTGGATAATAATCGGGCATTAAGCATATTACCGAAGCTATGGAATCTAGCCTTAGGCTAGATTGGTAGGGGAGCATTCCAGTTGCGCTGAAGATGCATCGTAAGGTGTGTTGGAGCGGCTGGAAAAGCAAATGTAGGCATAAGTAACGATAATGAGGGTGGGAAACCCTCACGCCGAAAGACCAAGGATTCCTGATCAACGCTAATCGGATCAGGGTTAGTCGGGCCCTAAGGTGTAGCCGAACGGCGAAACCGATGGAAAACATGTTAATATTCATGTACTGGCAAGCATTGCGATGGGATGACGGAGTAGTGAAAGACCTGCGTACTGACGGATTAGTACGTTGAAGGGTGTAGTTATATCGACAGGTTAAGAGCTAGTTGATGGCGAACCTGATAGTACCGTGAGTCTTCGGACAAGCGGATAATGGTCCTAATCATACTTCCAAGAAAAATCTCTAAGCTTCAGATGTTTGCCACCCGTACCGGAAACCAACACAGGTGGTCGAGGAGAGTATCCATAGGCGCTCGAGTGAATCATGGCTAAGGAACTAGGCAAATTAACCCTGTAACTTCGGGATAAAGGGTGCCCACAGTAATGTGGGCCGCAGAGAAATGGTCCAGGCGACTGTTTAGCAAAAACACATGGCTTTGCAAAATCGAAAGATGAAGTATAAGGCCTGACACCTGCCCGGTGCCGGAAGGTTAAGAGGAGAGGTTAGTCGCAAGGCGAAGCTTTGAATTGAAGCCCCGGTAAACGGCGGCCGTAACTATAACGGTCCTAAGGTAGCGAAATTCCTTGTCGGGTAAGTTCCGACCTGCACGAATGGTGTAACGATCTGGACACTGTCTCAGCCATGAGCTCGGTGAAATTGTAGTCCCGGTGAAGATGCCGGGTACCCGCCACGGGACGGAAAGACCCCGTGAACCTTCACTGCAACTTAACATTGACTTTGGATAAACATTGTGTAGGATAGGTGGGAGACTGCGAAGCGGAGGCGCTAGCTTTCGTGGAGTCAACCTTGAAATACCACCCTTTGTTTATTTGAAGCCTAATCCGCCACCCGGCGGAGACATTGTTTGGTGGGTAGTTTGACTGGGGTGGTCGCCTCCAAAAGAGTAACGGAGGCTTTCAAAGGTACCCTCAGCACGCTTGGTAACCGTGCGTAGAGTGCAATAGCATAAGGGTGCTTGACTGTGAGACCTACAAGTCGAGCAGGTAGGAAACTAGGATATAGTGATCCGGTGGTTCCGCATGGAAGGGCCATCGCTCATAGGATAAAAGGTACTCCGGGGATAACAGGCTGATCACTCCCAAGAGCTCACATCGACGGAGTGGTTTGGCACCTCGATGTCGGCTCGTCACATCCTGGGGCTGGAGAAGGTCCCAAGGGTTCGGCTGTTCGCCGATTAAAGTGGCACGCGAGCTGGGTTCAGAACGTCGCGAGACAGTTCGGTCCCTATCTGTGGTGGGCGTTAGAAGTTTGAGAGGAGCCAACTCTAGTACGAGAGGACCGAGTTGGACAGACCGCTGGTGCACCTGTTGTGGTGCCAACTGCATCGCAGGGTAGCTACGTCTGGATGAGATAAGTGCTGAATGCATCTAAGTACGAAACTCGCCTCAAGATGAGACTTCTTTTAAGGACCGTCAAAGACTATGACGTTGATAGGCTGTAGGTGTAAAGACAGTAATGTCAAAGCCGAGCAGTACTAATTGTCCGTAGCTTTCTATTGAAGTTCAATACCTATGCTTCACTTAGCTTTCCTTTCCGATGTTGTCAATAATTCACTTAAGATCTTTTGGTGACTATTGCAGTGGTGTTCACCTCTTCCCATTCCGAACAGAGCCGTTAAGCCCACTTGCGCAGATGATACTACAGCAATGTGGGAAAGTATGTCGTCGCCAAAGTTTTATTACCCCGATACCTTGTGTCGGGGTTTTTTTTTGCCCCCCCCTCAATCCTACCCCTCCCTTTTCAACACATCCCTTGTGACCTTTATTCCCACGCTATTTATATATTTGCATTGAAATCCTACTAACCAGAAAAAATCCACCCATGAGGAAACATATCATTATCCCTCTTATCCTCCTCTGCAGCCTGACTGCCTGCTTCTTCTCCAATCAACCCGACTACGTTGGCGCATTTCAAAACGATGTCGCTATCGCTAAAAATATGGGAAAATGGGGATTGGTAAATAAAGATATGGAGGTTATCGTACCCTTCGAATATGATAGTATACTTCAACCTTCCTGCGGAATGACCGCCGTTTACAAGGATGGATGGGGTTACTTGGATCAAAATTATAAACTTGTCCTTCCCCACTCCTATTTTTCCGCATATCCGTTCTTCAACGACTGCGCTATCGTCTCCACCTGGCCGGCTGATGGTTTCTACCTCATCAATAAAAAAGGAGAAAAAATCAGCGAAACTTTTCTGCAACCAAACGAAAACCGCTGCTTCTTCGTGGTTGAACGAATGTCGGACTCCCTCAATACCAATCAGAAATTTGGCCTAATCTTCAAAAAAATCAACGAAAAACCCCTCGCCAACTGGCATCAGTATGCTTTCCTAACGGGCGCTGATAGTGTAGCCATCCTTGGGGATAGTGCCGGATTATACCTTATATCTTCCAAAAATCAACAAATAGCCGGACCCTTTGAAGATTTTCAATTCACTAATGATTCAGCACTCATTACCACCCAAATAAATAAACAATGGTCGCTAATGAACCTTAATGGTAAAATCCTCAGCGAAAAATACGACCAAATGGGATCGGTAACGCTGGATACAGCTTACACTAAAAGAGGTTCCTTTATGCAGGATCTTGTTCTCGGCGTTATTACACTCGGCATTTATACAGTCTTCCATAAAGATAAATACGACGAAGATGTCATTAAAGATTATACTTTCTTCGCCGATCAATTGCTACAGGTTGAGAAGAATAGAAAAATAGGGTACATCAATAAATCCGGTATACTTGTAATTCCTTTGGAATATAACGATGGACAAGCCTTCGTTCAAGGTTGTGCCCTGGTGAAACAAAATACAGGATGGGGCGCCATCAATAAACATAATCAGCAACTGATCCCCTTTGAATACCAGTCAATGTACAGTAACGGCGATAAATTGATGATTGCTGCAAAAAACAGGAAATTCGGCGTCTTCAATAATACAGGCAAATCGGTGATTCCTGTCGAATATCCCTGGATTGACTTTCTTTCATCGCATGGCTTTTCCGTTTACAATAAAGAAAAATACGCCTACTACGACAGCACCGGAACAAAAAATACCGGCTTCACCTATGACAAAATCAATGATTTTAGCGAAAATCGCGCGGCTGTCTGCAAAAACAATCGCTATGGCTTCATAAATAAACAAGCTAAAGAAATCATTCCCTGCACTTTTGAATTTGCAAATTCATTCGCTTATGGCAGAGCCTGCGTAAAACATAATGGCCTTTACGGATATATCGATTATTCAGGAAAAATAGTAATTCCATGCGTTTATGAAACCGCAAGCGATTTCGAAATCGATATTGCCAGAGTAATGAAAAAAGGTCAATCAATGACTATCAATAGAAATGGAGAAATTCAGTAACTACCGAAAATTATTTTTATGCAAATAACTTCAAGTCGAAAAATAGTATGCTGCCTTGCACTACTGCTTCTTAGCGTCAGTTTTTTAAACGCACAGTCATCAGCTAAAATCATTAAACAAGAAAATGAAACCTTCAGAAAAGATCTGAATGCCGAATTCCGTGATTCAATCGAAAGCCCCTTGACACCCGAGGATCGACTTTTTTTCAAAGAATTAGAATTTTTTCCTATAAAAACAAAGTACCGCGTCATTGCCACGCTGGTCAGAACACCCGAATCCAGCCCTTTTGAAATGCAGCGCTCCAAAGGAAATACCGGGACATACAAAAAATATGGTGAAGCCACCTTTACCCTGAATGGGAAAAAAATCACCGTTTGTGTTTATCAGTACCTTAAACTATTGACTGAAGAAAAATATGCTAAACATCTTTTCCTCCCATTCAGCGACCTTACCAATGCCAAATCAACATACGGCAGCGGACGTTTTATCGACCTGACCATTCCTGATGGTGACACTCTGATTATTGATTTCAACCAGGCCTACAATCCCTTGTGCGCCTACAATAGCAAATATTCCTGCCCCATCCCTCCTAAGGAAAACCAGATACAGCTTAAAATTCCGGCAGGTGTAAAAAAATACGGCAAGCATCACGAATAAATGCATTGACTTTTCGTATCCCACAAAACATACGAAGTCTTTCTCCGTTCATTCAGCGGCAACGCCTTTTTTCGTACTTTTGAAGCTCAGAATTGAATATGCATAAGCACCTGAAAAGAATTATTTTCTCATTACTGATGATCGCATCAATGGCAACCTGGGCGCAGGAAACCGATTCGATCCCTTCCCAGCTCGATTCCATTCAGGTGTATTCCTTCCATCCTCAACATCTCGATTCCAGCCTCATCCGCAACCAATGCTGGCGCGATACAGCTTTTCATGCGATTCAGCAGTACGATCCTATGGTACAGAAAGATCAATTCTTTCAAACTACCGGCAATATCGGTCTGGCTCATCAATCGGTCAGCTTCAGCCCGCGTATGAATACAGGATTTGATCTGGGAAATCATGGCTTTGATGAATTTAAAATTGACGATTCAAAAATACGCTACTACTCTACTCTGCTTCCCTTTACGGAATTACGCTATTCAACAGGATCAAAAAAAGAACAGCTATTCCGGGTAATCCATTCTCATGTTATAAAAAGGCAATTGGTCATTGCAGCCCACTTCAACCTTATCAACGCCCCTGGCCGTCGATCGTTCCGTCAAAAAGCAGATGACATCAACACCTATTTTACCGCTTACTATACCACACGAAATAATCGATATGGCGTCTTTGCCCATTATTATTATAACCGTTTGAAGTGCAATGAAAATGGGGGTATCCTTGTCGATTCAATTTACGAAAACTTTAGAGAAGGTCGCAATATCACCCAATTTGAATATGGGTTGAAAGAGGCTCAGAACACATATAAGGAAAATGCCTGGTTTCTGAAACAGGTGCTGAATCTTGATTTTCGCAAGAAAGACAGCCTTTCGGGTCAGCAACGCGGTTTTAGTCTCGGTCACTTCACACTCAGCACTTCCTATAAAAAACCAAGATATCTTTATACCGACGAGGGAATTTCGGCCGGTTATTATCCCTATGCCTACACATCAAAAGACACCACAGTAACAGATTCCCTGTATTTTAAAAAGCTTGAGAACCAACTTACCTGGACCAGCAACGAATGGTCAAAAAATAATAAACCTTCTGTATTCCGCTTCTTTGCCGGCGTTCGTCATGCATACATTGAGATTCACCAGGAAAATAAAAACAGTTATATCAGTCAGCTTACTCCATCGGCGGGCTTTTCGCTGAATCTTTTTCAACAATTAATTCTTGCCGCTTCCGCTGAATATGTGCTGGGCGATGCCAATGGTAATGATATGAAAGGAAGCGCATCATTATCGTTCCTCCTTTCAAAAGAAAAAAATGCAGGCATACTCAGTCTTGAAGGTGCATTTGCAAAGACAGAATTACCATGGGTTTCACGCCATTTTTACTCAACCTATTATCGCTGGGACAACAGTTTTGGTAAACAACAAACCATTACGGCAGCGCTATCCTACCAATTGCCCAGATTAAAAACTTCAATACAATGGGTTAATATTTCTGATTTCCTGTATTGGGATCAATTGGGAAGACCCAATCAATATTCCAGCGGGGGAATCCATGTATTCAGCTTATTCGTAAAAAAAGAATTTGTTTTTGGAAAATTCTCCATCGATAACCGTGGAATCGTTCAGTACAGTACCAACGAAAATATTTTGCATTTGCCACTGTTTACCGCAACACAGTCATATTTTGTAACATTTAATATGTTCAAAAAAGCGCTGGGCGTACAAACTGGAATCGATTTATGGTACAATACCCCTTATTATGCCGATTCATGGAATCCTGCAACTCAACAATTCTGTCTGCAGTACGAAAAAAAGACCGGAAATTATTTATTTATCGATGTTTTTGTGAATCTGAAAATAAAACGGGCATTTCTTTTCCTCAAGCTGGATCATGCCAATGCAGGACTTATAGGATATAAATATTACTCCACACCACATTATCCCTTTGCCGATCGAGCCTTCAAATTTGGCGTCAGTTGGCTGTTTCATGATTAATTCTCTTGGAATACTAGATAATAGTTTCCTTAGCTGAGAAAATTTCAGCAAATTGTACTACAACATTTTTAATTGAAAGAATTCTGGAATACCATTGCAAGCCTTGCAATAGACAATTCATTATTCCAATAATTGATACTTACCGCGTGCCTGATCCCGCGTACAAGCATTAAAATGCCACCATTCAGTTTGAATATTAAAGAATCCCGCCTTCGACATGACCTGTCGCAACAGCGCTCTGCGCGCCACCTGCACCTTGGTTAATTCGCCCGATGCAAGAAATTTCCATTCCGATACAGGATAGGCCAATTCTCCAAAATAATCAAAAGCACATCCCATATCCACTTCAGTTCCTGTGCTGTCCATCAAAGTAACATCCACAGCTGCACCATAGTTATGTAATGATCCGCCATTATTTGGATTCGCAACATATTTAGGACGCTCGCTGTGCGGAACTTTGATCGAATCCCAAAATACCCGCTGCAAGGTCAACGGCCGCGCGGCATCAAGAACCAATAATGAATATCCGGGATGCAATTCTTTTAAGCTCTGCTGAGCACTGACCAGCATACGCGCAACTTCAGGCTGCAAATACGCATGCTCCATATCTCCATAAACATCAAGCTTTAAAAAATTATTGGTCGAGGAATATCTTAATTGCACTTTTATACTGCTATCCAATTGCTGAACATCAAGCAGACCCGCTTTTCTCAGACTCTCCTCCCAAACACTATTGGAATGGCGCAATCTAGAGGTGCTTTCAACCACCGAAAGTCGCAGCGCAGCATTGTTCAGTTCGGATGAATGGTTCGGACTGCCGCAACTGACCATCAATAGACATAATAATAAAAACAAATTGTGATACCTTTTCATTCAGGCTTTTCCTCAATAATATTGGCAGTAATATTTAATATAACCTTCGCCTGGCGCGCGTTTGAGAGTATCGTCACCGTTTCCTTCTTCACGCCAAAGTCTTCACCCGAATTTAAAAAGATGCTGATCTCCCCTTGTTCACCCGGTTTTATTGGTGTTCTTGACCAATCAACCGTAGTACAACCACAACTTGCTTCTACACCGGATAATACCAAATCATCCTTACCCGTATTGGTGAAACGAAAAACATACACAGCTTTTCTTCCCTGCTCGATATTTCCAAAATCATGGCTCGTTTGATCCATTAGGATTTCTGGAAATAATATTTCATTTGAGCCGGATTCAGATTCGTACAGCACAATCTGTATTTTACGTTCAAAAGCAGCGGTGCGACTGTAAATGGAATTACGCTTATCATTCGGGTTATCGCTAACAAACGGACTTGCTGTGCTTTCGCCGATAGGATCCTCTAATATCCTTAGCACTCCACCATTTACGGCTGTACTGTCGAGATATTTCTTAAAAACTCCTTCCTCAAAATCATTCAGATAATTTTTTAAAGACGATATCCTGCGCTTAGCGAGACTCACATTATACTCCGTACTGGTTAATGGGCTGCAATAGCCCTTAATCATCAGTTTTACCTTGCTCCCACGCTCGAGATCCATCAATAATAATTTACTGAACAGCTTAAGCTGCGCGAATCCACGACCTACGTAGTTTTCGAAAAAATCATCAATATCCTTTTCTGCCTTCAATTTTTCGAAGCCTGTCAGTCCTTTAGCATACTCCACCTTGTAGGTGTCTTTCATGTCGTAATACTCACTCAGGGTGGTTTGATAATTCTTTTTCGTACTGGTTTCCGTTGTCTTTGGATCCGGTTCGTCATTGTGGAAATACAAGGTAAGCGGCAAGAGCATTTTGATGCTTTCTTCGAGTGTCACCGTATCTTCCACCTGGGCTACTTGTACTACTTCTACCTCCTGCTGCGGCTTCCATTCATAATAATAAATATCATTACAACAGGTTTCACTTTTAATATACAATGAACCCGGCCTGTTGGAAGTAAAATAGCCATCATCATCCACACGATTAATCGTGAAATAAATATCATTATATCCTGTATTCAAAGGAAAGCCAATGTTCTTGGGTGTTTCCCACTGATTCAGCGCACCTTTTGATTTGAAAATATCAAAGCCTCCAAGACCTTTATGCCAGTCGCTGCTGAAATATAAGGTTTGCGTGGAATCATAATAAAATGGTGTAATCTCATCTCCAGGCGTATTGATGTTACTGCCCAGATTTGTTGGTTCGCCGAACTTCCCGTCTTTAATCACCACATACCAAATATCCATTTTCCCAAAACCGCCCGGACGGTCAGAAGCAAAGTATAAAACATCATATTCAGGACCTTCGCTCAAGGTAGGCTGTGTTGAAGTGAATAAATCTGAATTAATCGGGGCATCAAGCTTGACAGGCCTGTCCCAGCGACCCTTTTCGCTTTGTGCAAACCACAAATCGCTGCGTAGACTTGGATTATTCTCAACTTTTCCGCGCGAAAAAAACAAGCGCGACTGATCAACAGAAGTACAGGCATTGGCATTGTGAAAACCCGGAGCATTTATCTTGGTATCGAGCGCTTGCACCCTTGACCATCCTGCCTGTGTAGCTTTTCCCAACATAAGCTCAGAAACATAGGTGTTAGGAATGTATGTTTCTACATCGCCCGGAACTACTGGTCTCAGCGCAGAAAACAATAATGCAGTATCCCCAAGCTGATTGGCGTTGAATTCCGAATAGGCCGTATTAACACGGACATCCAGCAGATGTTCAATTGTGAGATTCAGTGGTTTTTCAATAATCTTTGGTGCCTCTTTGCATGCATCAACTTCGAGTTTTGCCTTCTGCAAATAATATGATTCTGCATCTGCTTGTTCACGTAAAAAGATCGTGAAGTTCTCCATGGCTTCCTGATACTCTCCGTTTGATTTCTGCATCAGCGCCAGCCAGAATCTACCTAAAGGATATTTTTTGCTCCCATCTTTTAGCACAACTTCGCCATAAAATTTTTCTGCTTCAACATAATTATTGAACAAGCGGCAGGCCTCAGCGTATTTCCATGCGGCCTTTATTGATGCAGAATCCAGATACAATGCATTGCGATAATACATCGCTGCACCATAATAATCCCTTTCACCCATGGCCTCATCTCCGTACAACAGATTTTCTTGAAAAGTCTGGGCAATAGCTGAACAGACCATCAATCCGAAAAAAACACCAACCATTAAAAGCCGTTTCAACATATAAAAATCAATTTCAGAAAATCGGACAGGGTATTTCCCGCTTTCTTTTTTGTTTGTAATTACCATAGGTGTAAAGCAAGGAAAATTCTATACCTCCACGATAGGTACTGGCCGGCTTCAGTGTCGACACATTCATATCATAGCTCAACCCAAAAGTGAACTTCTTATAATCAAAACCAGTCATAAAAACCATAGCATCCCTGTTCCTGTAAAACAATCCAACATTCAATGCTGTATACTCTGTTTTAGAATAGCGGTTCTGAATATATTTGGCCATCACACCCAATAATAATTCGTGATATTGTCCTTGTTTCATAATCAGAAGCTGCGGCAAAAGATCTACGGTCTGCGAAACATCGAGTTGTGCACCAGCATAAATATTCCATTTCATATCAAGCTTAATGGAATTATCGCCCATGAAGGACTGTTTTGGCCTCAGTAAATGGTACGCAGCAATTCCGGCGTAAACATTACGTTCCCTGCTAATCTGATATGCCCAGTGGCCTCCCATACCTATATCGAAATAGCTGTAATTCCTTAATTGAAACGTTTCCTGATTAGGAAGATCAGGATTATAATTGTAACCATTGTATTGATTCGGAAAAGTAAGTGCATCATAATTTATTGAGCGAAACACCCACCCGGCGTGCACGCCCAGCGAGACCATATGTCGACCGTAATGATCAATGGAGCGCATATACGAAATTGCCAAGGCAGGACTGGTGGTGCTGAATTTGGAATCACCTGCAATATCGGCGTGAACAATGACCCCTACCCCAATGGCATCGCGTTGAAACCTGCGTTGAAGTGCCGGCATGTCGAATGCAACAGAAATGGTTTGATAGGGTTTGCTGACGGCCTGCCACTGATTTTTCCCGTTAAGGGCTACCCTGTATTTCCCCCGAAAAAACCCGGCAGTTCCGGGATTCAGATATACGGGAGAACTCATAAATTGGGAATAATGCAAATCCTGTCCACTCAGCAAATCACTAAGTAACAGGATCGTTACCAATCCCAAAAGTAGTTTTCTTAACACGGTCAACAGATTTCGTTACGTAAAGATACATAAAAAGTATTGACCTTACTATTTCCTGTCTCTTCAAAAAAAAGTAACAGGATGTATGAAATTGCAACGAACATCAAAAAATACCTTCATCGGCAAAGCTGAAATACTTTTCTTCACCAACAATAATATGATCCAGCACAGCAATATCAAGTAAGACGCCGCCTTCGCGGATCTTTTTGGTGATGCGGATATCGGCCTCACTGGGTTGCACGCTGCCAGAAGGGTGATTGTGACAAAGCAATAAGGAAGTGGCTCCATGCTGTATTGCCAGTTTGAAGATCTTTTTGGGATCCACCACTGTTCCTGAAGTACCACCTTCGCTTACAGCAATCTTGCGAATCAAATGGTTGGAACGTGACAACAGTATAATCCAGAATTCTTCATACTGCAGATCGGCCAAATCAGCCTGTATCAGCTCGAATGCTTCCTTGCTTGAACTCACTTTACTTTTGATGAGCACATCCGCTCCCCTGCGCCGGCGGCCAAGTTCCAGCGCTGCGATGATCGACAAGGCTTTGGCCTCACCAATGCCTTTTATGCTGAGAAGCTCGTCGAGCGTGAGTTTCGAGAGTTCTATCAGGTTATTGCCCACATTTGACAATATCATCTTTGCCAAATCTAATGCACTGTTCACACGTGTCCCCGAACGCAATAAAATCGCAACTAATTCAGCATCCGATAATGAATTCTTTCCAAGACGAATCAACTTTTCCCTCGGACGATCGTCCTCTGCCCATTGCCTGATAGGCATGGTTTGATTGTAATGTTCCATGATTTTTTGTTTTTGTTTTCATTACAAAAATAAAAAATCAGAAAAAAGAAAAGCAAATCAAGTAAATAATTTCCAAAAAGAAGAGGTATAACAGCTACCAGGAGAATGTCTATCGAAGTACCTTCAATCAAAATCAGCAATCGCTCTAAATCACATTAACACTTTCGCACCTTATTGCATTAGCTCATTATTTTTATTTCGACTTCTTTTTCCCTGAACATCGCCAACACATTTTCTCTTACCTCTGCGGTCTCTTCTTTTACAGAAAAAACAAAGGGGCGTTTTCTCGATACAAAATTGATAGTAATACGAAAGGGCTTTGGAACCTGCTCTCCATTATATTCAATATTCTTTATATCCTTCCAGAAAAACTGATCAGCATTTCGTGGTTTTAATAAATGACGTATCAATACCACTTCTTCATAGAATTCCATACGTATAAAATAAAACAAACTCAATGTATAGAAAACGCCCGCAACACCAATAATTACCAGCAGAAACCACCAACTGGCCAGTGAATCCACGAGAAACATTCCCAACAATAATCCAATAAATAAAATCAGAAAAAAAATAGCCAGAAACATTGCATTGGCAGTACGGGTGAAATAAATCGGTTGCATAGTATTATTATAGGTGATTAACTTTCATTCTTACATAAACTTCAAAGCAAAGGTAATTGAGAAAACATTTGATTCACATAAGTTGTCACTTATAAATATAGATTCAAGACAGGAATCTTTCGAAAACCCACAATAGAGGGGAATTCTCTGGCATTTTGCTTTACTGACCAGCATCTAATTTACTTCAAGATTCCAGTTCATGAAGGAGCTTTAGTTGTCCGCGGATATTCTCCAATTTCAAAATCGCGGATCTGATCACCCTCAATGGTAAAGCGCATAAACGTAATCACTTTGTGAATGCCGTATTTTCCAGCTGCCCCCGGATTAATATGAAGTAGCTGGTACTTGTCATCATAAATAACTTTAAGGATATGCGAATGTCCGCATACAAAAATTCCCGGTTTATATTTAATGATTCGCTGAAGCGCGTCCTTATTGTACTTCCCGGGATATCCTCCAATATGAGTCATTAAAACACGAAACTTTTCGCAATCAAAAATATGAAACTGATTAAAATGCGCCCTCACGTCCTGCCCGTCGATATTGCCATACACGCCTTTCACCGGGGCAATCTCACTCAAGGCTTCAGCAATTTTTATGGTCCCCATATCGCCGCAATGCCAGATTTCATCAACATCTTTGAAAAAATCTTTGATGCCCGGATGTAAACTGTTATGCGTATCACTCAAAAGACCAATTTTCATCATCTGTAATTAGAACAATTTCCGTTAATGAGAAATAATCAATGAACGCTGTGAGTACTGATGATCGCAGAATTGCAGACGCAGATTATAACGGCCTTCCGACAATTCCTGAGTGGAGAAACGATACTCTCTTGAGCCATCAAGCATTTTCTCAAGCACAAGACGACCATTGATATCAAATAATTCAATGCGCTGTATCGCCCTATTGGCAGGACATTGCACATTCACCCACTGATTGGCAGGGTTAGGATATGCAGTAATATTCACCTCTTGATTCTCAGGAACGGAAACATATACTGAACTTGTTACAATTCCGATGTTGTCAAAATACGCATAGAACGTATTCGAATTATTATAATAACAATTTGGTTCGATGTAAAATAAAATGTTCGATTTATTAGTCACCGGAGCTATATTGAATTTTACTTCAACATGCACCCAGTTGCGGGCAACATTGAAACGAAAGCCTTTTCCATTTACGCCAAAATCAACCATCGATTCCACTCCATTTATTTTTATGCTAACCACATCATTTCTGTATGCGGAAGATCCCTGATCCCACAAATAAAACCTGATCCAGTCATTGGGTGATGAAGCCCCATATGAGTTCGACATATCCACTGTCAGCAACACCGTATCATTGCCAACACAATTCACCTGCGGTAAACGCAGGAAATTTCCCCAGAAATTATTGAACGAAGCGCTGTATCCCACATTACCACCAGGATTTCCACCACTGGCAATAAATGCAATGGGTGAGCTATAATCAGGTGCAAACCATGCAGAAGTGTTGCCTGTAGTACCATGCATTAAGATGTCCGAATCAAAAGGTTGTGGCCCTAATAGATAAGTTTGAGAATGAGCCAGCAAAGGAATTACGAAAAGGAGTAGCACGAGTTTTTTCATCGTTATAGGAGTTTATGGTTAATAATCATTTTAAAAATCAAGAATTATTGGATGTATTCAAAATCTCTCAATGACCGCAATTCTTCATAAAACCCTCATACAGCCAGCCTACTCTGCAGCCACCCCACCACTCAACATTCCCTCATCAACACATTAGCACATTACCACATTCTTACCAGCACATTTACACATTAACACATTATCACATTAAATTATGCTTTCAGCTTTCTATACTTAATCCTCTTTGGTCCTTCATCGCCCAAGCGCTTCCTGCGATTTTCCTCATACTCCGAATATCCGCCTTCGAAGAAATATACTTCCGAATTTCCTTCGAATGCAAGGATGTGTGTCGCAACACGGTCGAGAAACCAACGATCGTGAGATATAATTACCGCACAACCGGCAAAGTTCTCCAAGGCCTCTTCAAGTGCACGAAGTGTATTCACATCAATATCATTGGTAGGCTCATCGAGTAGCAAAACATTCGCCTCCTGTCGCAGTGTTAACGCCAGGTGCAAGCGATTACGCTCACCACCGGATAATACACCAGCTTTCTTTCCCTGGTCGGGACCACTGAAATTAAAGCGGGAAACATAGGCACGACTATTCATTGTACGATTGCCAAGAATGATATTTTCGTTGCCCTGACTAATCACTTCCCAAACATTTTTTTCAGGATCTATATCAACGTGCTGTTGATCAACATAGGCAAGCTTCACGGTTTCACCCACTTTGAATGTCCCGGTATCAGGCTTATCCAGACCCATAATTAAGCGGAACAAAGTTGTTTTACCGGCACCGTTCGGACCAATAATACCAACGATACCCGCAGGCGGCAAAGCAAAATTCAAATTTTCGAAAAGCAATTTTTCACCGTAGGCTTTAGTTACATTCTGAGCTTCAATTACGACACTTCCCAGTCGCGGTCCGTTGGGAATGAAAATTTCCAGACGCTCTTCCTTCTGTTTTACATCCTCGCTCATCATGCGCTCATAAGCGCCCAGACGGGCTTTTGATTTGGCGTGACGTGCTTTGGGCGCCATACGCACCCACTCTAGTTCACGCTCAAGTGTTTTCTTGCGGCGACTTTCCCCCTTCTCTTCCATCTCAAGACGCTTGGTCTTTTGCTCAAGCCAAGAGGTATAATTTCCTTTCCAGGGAATGCCTTCTCCACGGTCAAGCTCAAGAATCCATCCTGCAACATTATCAAGAAAATAACGGTCGTGAGTAACTGCTATTACTGTTCCCTTATACTGCTGCAAATGCTGCTCAAGCCATTCCACAGATTCTGCATCCAGGTGGTTGGTAGGCTCATCAAGCAAAAGAATATCCGGCTCAGAAAGCAGCAAGCGACAAAGCGCAACGCGCCTGCGTTCACCACCCGAAAGTACTGACACCAGTGCATCTCCTTCCGGACAACGCAATGCGTCCATAGCACGTTCAAGCTTTGAATCCAGTTCCCATGCATCATGCTGTTCAATCAGTTCTGTAAGCTTGCCCTGACGTTCAATCAGTGCTGCCATCTCCTCATCACTCATGGGTTCCATGAATTTATTATTCACTTCTTCATATTCCTTGAGGATGTTTACAATCTCCTGCACTCCTTCCTGAACAATTTCCTTGACTGTTTTTGTATTGTCAAGATCAGGTTCCTGCATCAGCATACCCACGCGATAACCCGGCGAAAACACAACATCTCCGTTGAAGGAAGTATCAATGCCAGCAATGATTTTCAATAAGCTCGATTTCCCCGAACCATTCAAACCAATAACACCAATCTTGGCTCCGTAATAAAAGGAGAGATAAATATCTTTTAATACTTGCTTTGATGGTGGATAGATCTTACTCAAATTCACCATCGAAAAAATTATCTTCTTGTCGTCACTCATATATTATTAACCTTTCATTATTTGCTCAATTTCTTCCACTGTTTTTGGTACAGGAGGACCTAAGACTTTGTAACCATCCTTAGTAACCAGTACATCGTCCTCGATGCGAATGCCACCAAAATCAAGATACTCCTCAACTTTATCAAAATCGATGAATGCATTGTACTTGCCTGATTTCTTCCAATCTGCGATAAGTGCAGGGATAAAATAAATACCCGGTTCAACGGTCATTACAAAACCCTCTTGCAGACGACGTCCCAAGCGAAGATAAGCTGTACCAAACTGATCGATACGCGATGTTTCATCATCATATCCAACATAATTCTCTCCAAGATCTTCCATATCGTGAACATCAAGACCCATCATATGCCCCAATCCGTGAGGGAAGAACATGGCGTGTGCACCAGCTTTTACAGCCTCTGCAGGATTGCCTTTCATGAGTCCCAGTGCAGTGAGGCCTTCAGCAACAATAAATGCCGACATCAAATGTACTTCTTGATATTTCACACCGGGTTTAATAGCCTTGATGGCTTCGGTATTCGCCTTCAGAACAATGTTGTAAATATCCTTTTGCTTTTGAGTAAACTTGCCATTCACGGGAAATGTACGAGTGTAGTCAGAAGCGTAATTCATTTCTGTTTCAGCACCCGCATCGGTAATCAACAAATCGCCATCCTTCATCACATTGCCATGATAATGATTATGCAATGTTTCTCCATGTATGGAACAAATTACAGGAAACGATACTGCACTGCCGTTTTCAAGGGCAATCCCTTCAACAGCTCCGGCAATCTCGCGCTCAACTTTTCCCGGCTTGGTTAGCTTCATAGCTGCCACATGCATTAAACCACCTATCTGACAAGCCTTTTCAATTTCTGCAATTTCAAAAGCATCCTTAATGGAGCGCATATTCACAATGGCCTTGATAAGTTCAACGGAGGCTTTTGCTTTTTGATCACCCAGCTCAATGCCCAGCAAATTCAGTAGTTTTAGCTTGTTGGCATCTCTGTATGGAGGAAGAAAATGTACTTTTTTTCCTGCTTGAATCGCTGCTTCAATATATGTTTTAAGGTCAGAAACCGGCCTCGTATCTACAATTCCGCTCTTTGCACCCAACTCCTTAACGGAAGGTTGAACGCCCATCCAAATGATATCCTCAATGTCAATATCATTGGCAAATAAAATATCGCTCTTCTTTTCCACATCCAACACTGCAGCCATGCCAGCATAGCTAAGCCCAAAATAATACAGGAAGCTGCTGTCCTGCCTGAAATGATAAGTGTTGCCTGGATAATTCATCGGCATTTCGTCATTGCCAAGAAATAAAATAATTCCGTCGTTAACGGCCTTCCGTAAGGTTTCCCTACGATCCTGATAGGTTTTGCTAGTGAACATATGATTTAGTTTTATCTGATTTTAGAATTAGTGACTCCTGCTTTCGAGTTCAACGAGGTTTTTATTCTGTCTAATTGTATGAAAATTTCTTTCGTAATATATTTATACTTTTTGCATGATTGCTTTAGTAACAAAACCTCAGCGTTCATCGCACTCTGCAGCCCAAAGGCATAAGAAAACTATCCCCTCATTATCTTTTCAATATCTGCTACCTCCACAGGGATCTTCTTAGCAAGATCAACCGGTCCTTTCGCTGTGATGAGAACATCCGTTTCGATGCGGATGCCAATTCCCTCTTCTTTAATATACAATCCCGGTTCACAACTTAGCACGTTGCCAACTTTAAGCGGAGTCTGCTTTAAACCAACATCATGAACGTCCATGCCGATAAAATGGGAATTTCCGTGCATATAATAATTGAAGTACAAAGGTTCAACAGGGTTCTGATTCTTTACATCA
The DNA here is from genome assembly GCA_963678485.1 of Bacteroidales bacterium. Lineage (GTDB taxonomy): Bacteria > Bacteroidota > Bacteroidia > Bacteroidales > CAIWKO01 > CALGYY01. Next base: position 3,485,715 of record OY782882.1, on the reverse strand, counting down.
GCCGCTGTAAACAAACCCAGACCAATCATTTCTTTCTCCATCATCCCTGCAACAGCTGAATTGATTTTGTCGATTGTACTGCCCGACACTATTAATCCCATCGCCTTTTTCTGAACACGCAGTACAGCATTGTAACACTCCTTCTGGCGCTTGCTGAACTTACCGTTTACAGGGAAGGTGCGGCTGATATCTGCAGCATAATTTCCATATTCGGCTCCAAAATCAAGCAATACAAGATCACCATTTTTTAATACCTTGTCATTGGAAATGTAATGCAACACACAAGCTCCAGCTCCTGAAGCAACAATGGGATAAAAGGAATGACCTGTAGCACCATTGCGAAGAAACTCACAAGTAAGTTCAGCTTCCAGCTCATACTCCATCATGCCGGGTTTAGTCGCCTTTAACACACGTTCAAATGCTTTGTTTGTAATATCACAAGCCTTGCTCATCATTTCGATTTCCGCAGGCTGCTTGCATAAGCGCATATCCTTTACCAGAGGAGCAAGCCGTTTAAATTTATGAATGGGGTAATCAACCGCTAATTTCTGAGCAAAGCGCAAATCACGCGTGGGCACTTCGGTGGTAAAACGATTATCCTCATTGGTTCCTAAATAAACATATTCAGCACGCACTATCATATCACGCAACACTCCTTCAAACTCGTCAAGCCATTTCACATTGCGTACACCCGAGACCTCAGTGACCTGCTCCAATGTGTATTTATGACCGTACCAGGTCACCATGGAATCACTGGTCCTAACCGTGAAAACCACCTCCCGCAAGGATTCCAGCGGATGGTCGGGACACATCATCAAAATACATTTTTCCTGATCCAGTCCCGTCAGATAAAACATGTCAGAATTCTGGCGAAACGGATAACACTGATCCCCATTACGCGGATATTCATCACTGGAATGCACAATCACCAGTGAATTTGGCTTTAATTGCGATACAAGTTTACTACGATTTCCGCTAAAGAAAGACGATTTAATAGGCTGATATCTCATATCTCGAATGTTTATATTTTTTTAATTTTAAGCCCTTGCAATAAGCTGTTTATGAATCAATTAACAACTTATGAAAAAAAATAGTGTTAAAAATTTGTTTAATTCCACTCAAAAACTAATTTTGCTTCGGGTTTTACAAAAATAGGTTTTCCAAGGTTTCAACCCATCATTATTATCGTTTTTCTGAAAAAAAATCTACCATTATGAATAATTTGTTACAGTATTCCTCCATTAGCAAGAAAGTGTTCATGGGTTTGGCAGGCCTTTTCCTCGCCTTGTTTCTGTGCGTTCACCTGGTAATCAATTTACTTATGCTCGCCGGCGATGGTGGTGCAATGTTTACCACTGCAGCTCATTTCATGGGGACCAACATCTTCATTAAAATCTTTGAAGTAGTTCTCTTTGGTGGGTTTTTCCTGCATATGATTGTTGGTGTGGTAGTGACCATCAAGAACTGGAAATCACGCCCGGTGCGTTATTATAAATCGAACCGCAGCGAAACTTCCCTGTTCTCGAAGTATATGTTTCATACAGGTATCATTATCGGCATCTTTCTCCTTTTGCATTTTATGAATTTCTTCTTTATCAAACTGGAATGGGTTAATCCTCCGGCAGGTGTCGATAAGGAAGACTTCTTTCCAATGGCCGTGATGCTCTTTCAAAATGTATGGTACTCCTTGATTTATTTGATCTTTTTCGTATTTCTCGGATTCCATCTTAACCACTCGATACAATCTGCGTTTCAGACCCTCGGTTTGAATCACAATAAATACAACTCGACGATTAAAATCATCAGCGCTGCCTATTCGATTATTATCTCCGTCGGCTTTGCAGTAATACCGGTGTATTTCATGTTCTTTTATTAGTCGGTCGTTTTAATCCACTCATACTTTAGAAATAACATTATAATATAAACAATATGACAAAGCTTGATTCAAAAATTCCCGTGGGTAGCGTAGCTGAAAAATGGACCCGTTACAAAGCTGGGTGCAAGCTGGTAAATCCCTCCAACAAAAGGAAAATTGACATCATCGTGGTGGGCACTGGTCTCGCCGGCGCCTCTGCCGCTGCCTCCCTCGGAGAATTGGGATATAATGTAAAAGTTTTCTGTTACCAGGATAGTCCACGCCGCGCCCATAGTATCGCTGCACAGGGAGGAATCAATGCTGCCAAGAACTATCAGAATGACGGCGACAGTGTATTCCGTTTGTTTTACGATACTCTTAAAGGCGGTGACTACCGCGCACGCGAAGCGAATGTGTATCGTTTAGCGGAAGTATCGAACGCGATCATCGACCAGTGCGTTGCTCAGGGCGTTCCCTTTGCCCGCGAATATGGTGGTTTGCTTGATAATCGTTCCTTTGGCGGTGCTCAGGTTTCACGTACGTTTTATGCACGCGGACAAACGGGTCAGCAATTGCTGCTCGGCGCCTATGGTGCATTAAGTCGCCAGATTAAAAAAGGAAGCGTGAAGTTATTCGCCCGCCGCGATATGCTAGATGTTGTCCTCGTAGAAGGCAAAGCACGCGGTATCATTGTAAGAAACCTCATTACGGGTGAAATTGAAAAGCATTCAGCACACGCTGTAGTCCTTGCCACTGGCGGATATGGTAATGTTTATTTCCTCTCCACCAATGCCATGGGATCCAATGCCACACCAATCTGGAGAGCCTACAAACAAGGCGCATTCTTTAGTAATCCCTGCTACACACAAATCCACCCCACCTGTATTCCCGTGCATGGCGATTTCCAGTCGAAGCTTACGCTGATGAGCGAAAGTCTCCGTAACGACGGCCGCATCTGGGTTCCAAAGAATAAGGAAGATGTGGAAAAACTTAGAAGTAAACAAATTTCACCCAACGATATCCCCGAAGAAAATCGCGATTATTATCTGGAACGCCGCTATCCGGCCTTTGGTAACCTCGTTCCGCGCGATGTGGCTTCACGCGCTGCCAAGGAACGCTGCGATGCGGGTTATGGTGTGAGCGCTTCAGGATTGGCGGTATACCTCGATTTCCGCGATTCCATTAAACGCCTCGGTAAAAATGTAATTGAAGAACGTTATGGAAATTTATTCCAGATGTACGAACAAATCATTGCCGAAAATCCCTACGAAACACCAATGATGATATACCCTGCAGTGCACTATACAATGGGCGGACTTTGGGTCGACTACAACCTCATGACTTCAGTTCCTGGCTTGTATGCTATTGGTGAATGCAATTTCTCCGATCACGGCGCAAACCGCCTCGGAGCTTCTGCACTTATGCAAGGATTGGCCGATGGCTATTTTGTATTGCCTTACACCATCGGCGATTTCCTCTCATCAGAAATTCACACTCCTCGCCTTTCAACCGATGCACCTGAATTTGTAAAGGCAGAGAAAGAGATTACCGAACAACTGGAGAAACTGAAAAATGTAAAAGGTAAACAAAGCGTTGATTCCTTCCATAAACGCCTTGGTAAGATTATGTGGGAATATTGCGGAATGGGCAGAAATGAAGCGGGTTTGAAAAAAGCGCTCGAGCTGATTCCCGAACTCAAAAAAGAATTCTGGTCCGATGTATCTATCCCCGGCGACATGAATGAATTCAATCCTGAACTGGAAAAAGCCAGTCGTGTTGCTGATTTCTTTGAATTGGGTGAACTCATGGTGCGCGATGCTCTTGCCCGCGTTGAATCCTGCGGTGGTCACTTCCGTGAAGAAATGCAAACCGAAGAAGGCGAAGCCAAAAGAGATGATGAACACTTTGCTTACGTCTCTGCATGGGAGTTCACCGGCGAAGATAAAGAACCAGTGATGCACAAGGAAGAACTCGAATTTGTTGAAGTAAAACCTGCAACAAGAAATTATAAATAATGAGAAAAAGTATCATCTTTCTGTTTTTGTTGTTTATTGGCTTCGCTGCGGTGGCGCAGGATGTCGCTATAGAGAAGATTCGCGAGTTGTATAAAAGCACTCAGGAACTGATCGACAGCGCACAATCTGCTTCCGATGAACCTCATGGTGGCTTGTATTGCAACGAAGTGGTCGTTAATAAGCATGCTGCGCAATGGCGCGCTGTTGGCGACTTTAAGAAAGTGATACGCTTCTGGTATCTGGACCAGCCTGAGTTTGCCGAAATGGAAAATGGTAGTAAAGAATCTGCCTTACGTAAAGTTGAAATCTCCAGTAAATGGTCGGCAGATAATACCGAAAATTACGAATTGCTGTTCAACAATGGCGAACTGGTGTTCTGCTTCAAAAAAGAAGCCTCTTACGATAACAAGGAAAAACCGATCGAAACCCGTTGGTATTTTGACAATGGTAAACTAATCCGCTATATGGAGGGACAGGAAATCATTAAGGAAATGCCCGATGCCAAAGAGATACACGAGCTCAGTAAAAGTATGATGAATTTGTTTTTTAACACCTTTAATTGATAATCACAAAAAAATAAAATAGTATGGACCTCACATTAAAGATATGGCGTCAAAAGAATGCCGCAGCCAAAGGCGGATTCGTTGATTACAAGGTAACGGGCGTCAGTCCCGACGGTTCATTTTTCGAAATGCTGGACACACTCAACCAGCAATTAATCGACAAAAGTGAAGACCCGGTTTCTTTTGACCATGATTGCCGCGAAGGAATCTGCGGTATGTGCAGTTTGTTCATCAATGGCCGTCCACACGGACCTGTGCGCGGCACTACTACCTGCCAACTGCATATGCGCTCGTTTAAAGACGGCGACACTATTGTAGTCGAACCCTGGCGTGCCAAGCCTTTCCCGGTCATCCGCGACCTCGTAGTTGACCGCAGTGCTCTTGATTTCATTATTCAGGCTGGTGGTTACGTTTCAGTGAATACAGGCGGCATCCCCGATGCCAACGCCATCCCGATTCCAAAAATGAACGCTGATTTGGCTATGGACGCAGCTAGTTGCATCGGTTGCGGAGCATGTGTTGCTGCATGTGCCAATGCATCTGCAATGTTGTTTGTTGGCGCAAAGGTTTCCCAGCTCGCCCTACTCCCTCAAGGCAAAGTAGAAGCTGCAAAACGTGTACAGGATATGGTAAAAGAAATGGATCGTTTAGGATTTGGCAATTGCAGCAACACTTACGCCTGCGAAGCCGAATGCCCGAAACTGGTCAACCGCAGCAACATCGCCCGCATGAACTGGCAATTCCTCAAAGCCAAAATCTGCAAAGAAAAACACATACTTTCCGGCAGCGGCGGCGCATAGAAAATACGCAATAAAAGTTAAAATTAAACCGGGTCAATATGTACCCGGTTTTTTTTCTTTCTGACTTTGCCAAACGGCTTATATTGGATCAAACGGAAAAGTTGAGGAGTAGGAATACTATTCATAGAAAACAATAGATTTTACAACCTTTCTCCAACTACGAATACCACGAATGAACGCGAATGAGTTCCATTTGCAGTTATTGTCTGTAACATTGTCCATCAATATTGATTACACTTATCAATCTTTTTGAGCATCCGTGTTTTAATAGTCTATCAGACCAAAACCATTAGTACTTTGAGGTTCTTTTACAGTATTGAAATTATACAATGCTAATGTTCAAAGCGTGTGCGCGGGCCTGTCAAAGCAAGCGGGCGTGGGCAGGCTGTGAATCGTCAACGGCACGCAAATCCGCAAGGGGCCAGACAGCGGCTTTTTCGCTGTCGGCTCTGTCGAAAACGACAAAAAGAAAATTCAATTAGCGAAATGAAGTTTATTGTCACATTCAAAGACAGCCCGTCAATTGGCGTTTTCGGCACTACCTTGCGTGATTTGCGGCCGTTGGCGAGAGCGGGGGGATAGCATTTTGCTTTGACTAGAATTTTGGCTCCACCTTTTGTTCATGCAAAAGGTGGAATTTAAAGAATATAACCCACACATTAAGTTGTGCTCTTATTAATTGTGACAATTCAGTATTGGTTTTTTTTCTGTTGTGTAAAAAAAACACCAATAACTATTTGTTGCTCCTCAATAATTCGGCTTGATCCCTTATATTTACTGTTAATAAAAACGCCAGTCTCCATTCAAAAAATAAAACTTATAAAAAAATAGCATCACAGATATTCCTTCTAATGAGTCTTGCAAACCGCTATCAACTAACGCTATATTATATTTGTAACAATGAAACCATTATTAATCCTAATATTAGCTTGTGTTGTATCCACTGTTGCATGCAAAAAAGTTAACAAAAACAATACTGAATTCACAGGTAATTGGTCTCCGGATGTTGAAACATATAATGATCCATCATTGTATATTTCGGAGAATAGTCAGGCAGTTTATACCTTTAATTTCGAAGGTCAAAAAGAATATAAAGGTATTGCAAGAGTATGCAAAAACCGACTTTATATTGGTGACATAAATTATTTTGAGATTATTGAATATCCTTATTCAATTGACACTACTATTGATCGCCACTACATATGGAATAATACTATTGGGCGAATGATGCTAGCAAATTGGAAAATGGTTTTATATGGTTTAAAACCTACTAGTCGCCATATAAGTTTTGAAACAACATATTACAAAATAGATTATTGATCATTCCTTATTGCACTGTCTATTAAATGCCCTACGAATGCTTCTTTTATTCGGTAATAGTCGTGCTTTGAATCGTCCCCGCAACTGCCACTAGGCAAGCAGAGTCAACTGGCAAACTGAGTCAGACAGTAGGTTTTTCGCCGTCGTCTCTGCTGAAAACAGCAAAAAGAAATTAATCAGAGTGATTCCCCCGAGACTAAAAGACTCAATCCTCGGCTCATCCATCCACACGACCAGCGCATGAGGGTGAAAGGTTTGCGAAACCACTTTGTTTTCTGATAATAGAAGAACCCCTTGGTTGGATGTTGCATATTGTAAATCGCCCATCCTGCAATCTTTTCAGCAAGTGCTTTATAATGCGCATCGAAACGCGAGGCCTTCATAAAGGTGATGATTCCTTGAGCAGAACCATGAACATCGTAAGGAAATACCTTATCATTCGCCCATTTCGGAGCACCATTATCTAAAAAAAGATTCTCTTCGTAATACTTCAGACCCTTATGATAGGCATCCATAAACGATTGGTCCCCGCTGTTGTCGCTATAATCAAGAATAGCATCAAGTATATAACCAGTGTGATAATTATCGTGCTTACGCGGATGATCGCCCGCAGGATAAGTGTAGTACCATGCACCATAATCTGTCATTTTATCTACTACAAAATGTACAAGCTTACGGGCATCCTTCTGTAACTCCTCATCAGGAGCATGTTTGCAGATTCGCGAAACAATAGAACCCACCAATATACTAACATCCATCACAATCCAATTCACGCGCTCATCAGGCACATAACTCATGGCCTTCATATCCTCAGTGTCAAGCATGACCTTGGGTTCTTCCAATAAGAATTTAATACTGTCCTTGGCTGCAGCCAAATATTTCTGATTGCCGGTAATCTCGTAACAATCCATCATGGCGGTATCAACAAAGTAGGTCACTACTCTATTAGGCAAATGCGCAGGTGCAAAAAAACCTACATCCTGCCATGGATGCTGATAGCCCCAGCAAATGCCTTTGTATCCCTTACTGGGATTGTCGAGTAGCCACTGCAACAACTCCTCTGCTTTAGCTAAATCAGAGGCATTGCCACTTGCCTTATAACGATTCATATAGGCCATGGCAAAAAGCGCGATTCCTTTAGGATTGCGCGATTTCGGCACAAATAATAATGGGCGGATGTTGATGGGAAACCGCATCACCACCTGACTATAGACCAAACGTAAAAACTTAATGCGAAACGAAAAAAACCATAACAGCTTGCTGTCGAGTGCATCGTACTTATTGTACCCGGTGTATTGATTACGTTCGGCATACTTCAGCACCTTATCAAGGGATTCGGCGATTTGTTTGTCGGTGATTGGCATAGGTTCTACTTGCATAACAGTTGAATAATTTCCGCAAAGATACATAATGGATGAAAACCCACTGTCAGCACTTTTCCATGTCCCCAAAAATTCTTAACCTTGCATCTGCATTTTTCCAAATGTAAGCGACCTTCACAGAACAAACAACAAATAAACGATAATCCATTAACCAGCTCATCTGCCTTGAAAAAAGTTCTCTTCATAACCTACTATTGGCCACCTGCAGGAGGTGCTACCGTAAACCGTATCTTTAAGTTTTCGCAATATTTGCCGGAATACGAATGGGAAGCTGTTGTGCTCACCACTAAAGACGGGGACTTCCCCTTCGTCGACGAAAGCCTGCTGAAAGAGGTGAATCCCGAGACAAAAGTATATCGCTCTGCCGGATTCAGTCTGCACAAGATCTTTAAAAAAGTTTCACCCAAGTCAAACAAGAATTTCATTCCTTACGGATTCACCGACCAGAGTAAGAATTCCTTTATGGATAATCTATCACGCTGGGTTAAATATAATTTCATCCCTGATACGCGTTTCCCTTGGTATTTCGGCACTGCACGTAAAGCCATTCGCATTATCCGTGAAGAAAAAATCGATCTCATCTTTAGTTCATCCCCACCGCAGACGAATCATATGATTGCGCGCAAAGCCTCACGAAAGACAGGTGTTCCTTGGGTAGCCGATTTCCGTGACCCATGGACTGATGTGTTTTGGCTCAACGAAAATACCAAACGCATGAAGTGGATTCATCGCTGGGATCGGCGTATCGAAAAGAAAACCATCAACCGCATGGATGCCATCGTTACTGTGGGTCCATCGCTGGTGCGCATACTGCAACGCAAGACTAACAAGCCAATCAACCTCATCACCAATGGCTATGATGAACGATACTTCACTGGTGAAGTATACCAGCGTTCAGAAAAATTCCGGATTATTTACGCAGGCAGTATCAGTCGCGAACAACATCCCGAATGTTTTTTTAACTCCTTAACGGAAGCCATGAAAAATGCAGATTTCCGTAAGGATATGGAAATGCTATGGCTGGGCAACTTCCCGACTTATATCCACGATCTCGTTAACAGTCTAGATTACAAGAATCAGATACATTTTAGTCCATATACCCATTACAGCGAATCCATCGAAAAAATTCGCAATTCCGATTTATTGCTGTTGATTATTCCTAAAACCACCGATAACGAATGTATTATCACAAGCAAGATATTTGAATACATCGGTGCCGGCAGACCTATCATTACTTATGGTCCAGTGACGGGCGATGCAGGAATCATTTTAGCAGAAACCGGATGCGGGAAGGTATTCGATTATTCTGATGCTGCTGCAGGATGCAGCTATATTCTCGAACAATGGCAGCAATGGAAGAATCATCAAAACACAGCTGCGACGGGCGAAATAAAAGACTATAGTCGTAAAGCGCTTACTGGTAAACTGGCGAGTATCTTCGACAATACTATACAAATCCGGTAGAAACACTAACTTTGTAAAAACACCGTTTACCCTTCTAAAATAATAACAAAGTGTGTGGCATAGCAGGTATCGTTGAGAAAGGAAAAGATCGCAGCACGTTGATGAACGACATGCTCGATATTATCAGGCACCGCGGACCGGATGCCAAATCGGTATATGTTCATCAGGATGTAACCTTGGGTCACCGCAGGCTTTCAATCGTTGACCTCACCACCGGTGATCAGCCTATATATAATGAAGACCGCAGCCTTGTAGTGGTTTTCAACGGAGAAATTTATAATTTCAAAGAGTTGAAAGCCGGACTCCTTGAAAGAGGCCATACATTCTACACTACAAGCGATACAGAAATTCTTGTTCATCTTTATGAAGAAGAAGGTCCGCACTTTCTTAAGAAGCTCAACGGCATCTTTGCTTTTGCCTTGCTGGATCAGCGAAACAACCGTCTGATGCTTGCACGTGATCATTTCGGTGTAAAACCTCTGCATTACTACGCTAAAGATGGTTTGCTCATCTTTGGTTCAGAGCAAAAATCAATATTGTTGCACCCTGCTGTATCGCGCAGTATCAACTTCAACGCATTGCATTCGCATATCAATCTGCGATACACTCAAGGGAATGAGACCTTATTCGAAGGAATCAAGCGCCTGCCACCTGCGCATTATATGATGTTTGAGAAGGGACAGTGTGAGATTAAGCGCTACTGGGAGCTGGAATTCAACACCGAAAAAAACATGCAGGAGGGCGAAGCTATTGAGCGTATGCACTTCTACATCAAACAAGCGGTAGAAAGGCAATTGATGAGCGATGTGCCATTAGGCGTATATCTAAGCGGAGGCATGGATTCATCTACCATCGTTCAAAAGATGCATGAACTGGGCGTGCCGCAAATCAACACCTTTACCATGGGTTTCAACGAACCCACCGATGAATTTCCCGATGCAGAGCGCATTGCAAAATACTTCGGCACCAACCATCACACACTTTCGCTCAGCATGAATCCCATGCAGCAATTCCCCGAAGTGTTGTGGCACGCAGAAGAACCCAAAATCAACCTGCTGCAGGGTTTTAATATGTCGGCCTTCGTTAAAAAAGATATTACTGTTGTGTTGGGCGGTCTGGGCGGAGATGAACTCTTTGCCGGTTACGATATCCACAAATTCATTTATCCTTTCAATAAGCTTCACGGATTGGTCCCGCCATTTATGCAGACCATTCTTCGATGGAAATCTGAATTTCTCTTTACGATTCAAAATGCAACCCATACCTTAAGTCTGGACGAATATCGCAGAGGTCTTCAAATGCTTGCAGCCATTGGCGATTTGGAAAAATTCTACCTCATCATCCGTAATGTTTGGGATTTTGATAATGGATTTTTTAAAGAAATCTACCATCCCTCATTCTATCAGAAAATGAAAGAAGAGGCCATTAGGGTACGCACTGAATTCACACCATTTTTTGAAAAAAGTCGCGGCATGAACGCTCTGGATCGTGTGCTGCACGCGGAGTTTCAGACTAAGATGGTGAACGACTATCTTCTGACGGAAGACCGTATGTCGCTCGCTCATTCCGTTGAAGAGCGCGTTCCCTTCCTCGACCTTGATTTGGTAAACTTTGGATTCAGTATTCCAGTTCATTTGAAAATTAAAAACAATACGACAAAGTATTTGTTCCGCAAGGCCATGGCTCAAAAGCTTCCCGAAAAAATCATCACTAAGAAAAAATGGGGCTTTACCGTGAATCCTTATCATCAATTCCGTAAAGACTTAAAAGATACTGCTGAAAAGGTGTTGACGCGTGAATATGTAGAAAAACAAGGCATTTTCAATTATACCTACCTGCGTCGCATCATGGATCACGCGCCCCATCCCAAAATGCGCTGGCATTACAATTATCTTTGGGTAGCCATGGGCCTTGCAATGTGGCAGGATATGTACATCGATTCCGACGCGTTTAAGACCAAAGAAATTGAATTGTCGAGCTATTTTCATTGATAAGCACTGGGGTTAATATAAATCTGGGGGGCATTCTTATTACAATAACCCATAAACCCAATAACCTTTTAACCAATAAACAAGGGGATTCCGGATTAAATCCGGAATGACGCCCTGATTGAAAGAGGCGGTTAACTAGTAAATTAGTGATTAGTAAATTAGTTAATGAATACAGCAGTGCGTGTTTGAGAGTGAAGCTGTTTATATGCTCTGGAGATTCCTGCGTTGAATTGACGTAGTAATAATACATCGAAGTCGGGTCTTGCAAATTTTGCTGCGCTGTAAGACTAATCAACCTATTAACCGTTATCTCGATAACCTTTTAACCCCATAACCTTAAAACCAATGACGCACTGGTGAAGGACTGTGATTACCATGAAGTCCTCAAGACACCTTCGATTAATTACTAAAGAATAGTGCAGCTAAGTCCCGTCTTGCAAGGTATGCAGCGTCGCAAAAACTAATTACCATTTAACTTATCAACTAATTAACTCCAAACCCCCATAACCTATTAACCCAAAAACCCTTTAACCCCATAACCCCACCCATCACTGCCAACAATAATTTGTTCATTCATTTTTGTCAAACTCAATATTGATTAAGAAAAAGCGTTTATTTTTGCACAATAAGCACAGCTCTTATGAAAAAATTAGCGATATGTTTTACGCTCCTCTTTCTGATTGCAGGAAGCGTTGCTGCACAGAAGGATCAGGAACAAAAAGGGGCTACCTTCCGCAATGGCAGTTGCCGTGCACCAAAGTACAACTTTTGTCCAAAGCATGTGCTTTACCACGAGACACATACAAATTTTTCATATCTCACCTACAACTCCATCAATTACGAAGGAACACTGGTTTGCAAATCGAATTTCATGTTGACGTATCGTCTTGGTGGAATCTATTATAATTTCGTAAAGCTGCGTCTGACGGGTGCTCCCATTGGCCTGAACTTTTTGTTCGGTGGCGATAACTGGCTTGTAGATGCCGGATTTGGCGGCACTTATTTATATATTTATAAAAATTATGATGAGGCTCCTATCGGCCGATATGCTGATAACACCTCTGTTGCTGGCGTCAATCTGCATGTTGGAGTACGTTACGAAATTCAACGCTCATTTTTCTTTAAAGCAGTTGTCGATCCCATGTATGTTCTCTATGGAAAAGAAAATGTTCCTTTGATGAAAAACGCCTTCCAGCCTATGATAGGTATTGGTTTGGGCTATACATTCGATGATTGATTCTGTGCGCATATTAAGTAATTCCTTGTAACTATTAATGAATAACATCCCTGCAAAAAAAGGCTCCTTCAGAAGTTTTCCGCGAAATTTCTGGACAGTCATTACTATGGAGTTCTTCGAACGCGGATCATATTATGGACTGATGTCGGTGCTTTCGGTATATTTAGTACTTGGCACCGACAAAGGGGGACTAGGTTTTACCAAAGAAAGTGTGGGCGCTATAAAAAGCACCATCACCCCATTGCTATATCTACTGCCAATTCTATCTGGAGCAATCGCCGACCGCTATGGTTATAAGAAAACACTCACCTTTGCACTGATAGTAATGAGTCTGGGATATTTTCTCTCCGGATTAGTAACCGATTACACTTTGATTTTTGGCAGCCTCTTACTCATGGTTCTTGGTGCAGGATTCTTCAAACCCATTATCAGCGGAACCATTGCGCGCTCCACAAACGAAAGCAATTCATCACTGGGCTTTGGAATTTTTTATTGGACCATTAATCTGGGTGCATTCATATTTCCATTGATATTAATACCCTTCCTTAAAGATTTTTCATATTCATATATTTTCTTCATGGCAGCCATAGCAACCGGAAGTTTGCTGCTGCTGAATTTCCTGTTTTACCAGGAGCCTGAAAAACCCGCTAATACCAAGGGTTTTGCGACTATCCTTAAGGAAATGATTCTTGTACTAAAGGATTACCGCTTCATTGTGATGATCCTTATCTACTCCGGTTTCTGGATTCTCTACTTTCAAATGTTCGATACGGTGCTCTGGTATCAAAGCGAATATATGGACATGACCCCATTGAACGATGCCGTGAATTCCTTCCTGGGCTTGTTCATCGCGGCTCCGCACTGGAAGTTTGAATCGGAACATGTTACTGTAATCAATGCAGGAACCATCATTCTGCTGCAAATTCTGATTTCTGCCATCGTCAAGAAAACCAAAGCCCTGCCTACCATGATTGCCGGTATCAGTCTGGGAACAATAGGAATGGGGATATTGGCTATTTCTTCCAATACCTGGGTTTTCATTGCAGGACTAATCATATTCTCCATTGGGGAAATGACAGCACATCCAAAATTTATCAGCTATGTGGGTCTGATTGCACCTGCAGATAAAAAAGCGCTGTACCTTGGATATTCGTTTATGTATGGCGTAATTGGCAGCGGAATCGGAGGAGTGCTGGGAGCAAATCTGTATGTGTATTTTGTCGATAAATTACATAATCCTTCAGCATTATGGCTTGTGTTCAGTTGCATCGGATTACTTACCATTGTGGGCCTTTTACTCTTTAATCGCTTTCTTGCAAAAAAAAACAATGTTTAATGTAACCTCAGATCGTGAATCAGCTGTTGGTTCAACAAATCGAAATTCCATATCTTTGTAATAAATCCTGTTACTCGTGAAATACTCATTTATTATTGCCTCATATAATCGGTTGGAAGAAATTAAAGAATTACTGGCTTCCGCCGAAAAACTTGACTTCGACCGCGCTGCCTTCGAAATCGTGATTTCTGATGATGGTTCCAAGGATGGTACCGGTGATTTTGTAAAACAATACCAGTCGGCCTCCGGACTTCAACTTATTTATATTGTTCAGGAAAATAAAGGTCCGGGTGAAGCCCGCAACCACGGTATGAGCAATGCCCATGGCGACTATTTTATTTTTATTGACAGCGATTGCATGTTTCCTCCCGATTATCTCCAGAAAGTGGATGCACACTTGCAGAGCGAAACACTGGACGCATTTGGCGGCCCCGACACTTGCCATCCCTCTTTTCCACCTTTGCTTAAAGCCATCAACTATAGCATGACATCCTTCATTGGAACAGGTGGCACGAGAGGTTCTTCAAAAAGCGTAAGCAAAAAATTCTATCCCCGTAGCTTTAATATGGGTGTACATCGCAAAATATTCGAGAGTATTGGAGGAATGGGCGGTTTACGACACGGGCAGGATATGGAATACTCCTCACGCATTTACAATAACGGCTACAAAGTAGGATTGATCGCAGATGCCTATGTCTTTCATAAACGTCGTACCAGCCTCAAACGATTTTTTAAACAAGTATTCAATTGGGGAGTAACCAGAATCAACCTGGGCAAAATCGATCCTGCCATGCTGAAACCCGTGCACTTCCTTCCTCTACTGGTGGTGCTGGGATTTATTTTCGTAATCCTTATCAGTCCGGTATTGTATATTTTCCTCCCCTTGCTTTTTTACATCCTCTGGGCTGTAGTGATTTTTGGACTAGTATGTATCAAATGCATTGCATTTTTTCAATCACTGGCAAAATATAAAAGCTTTAAAGTTTCTGTTCTTTCTATCATTACCCTGTTCATACAAATCTTTGCATATGGTTTTGGAATGATGAGCGGCTTATGGCAATCATGGACTGGAAAAAAGACAGCGACAGGTTTCTCTAAAAATTATTATAAATAATTATATAGTATGAATACGCTATTTCACAAAACATTCAGCGATTCCATCAGTGTCCGTGAAAAAATTCTCAACGATGCAGAATTATTGTCACGAATGGACCAACTCAGTCAGGCATGCATCGAATGCCTCAGGCAGGGGGGCAAGATACTGTTTTGCGGAAATGGCGGTAGCGCTGCAGACGCGCAACATCTTGCGGCAGAATTAAGCGGACGCTTTGCTTACGACCGTCCACCACTAGCTTCTGAAGCCTTGCATGTAAACACTAGTTTTCTGACAGCAGTTGCCAATGACTATTCCTACGACGAAGCTTATGCTCGCATGGTCCGCGCCATTGGTAAAAAAGGCGATGTATTAATTGCTCTTTCTACAAGCGGAAATTCCAAAAATATTGTAAATGCCCTCAAAGCTGCCAACGAATTACAAATGACCACCGCTGCCTTTGGAGGTATTACAGGAGGCGCAATGGAAGAACATTGCAAGCTGCTAATAAAAGTACCTTCAGCATCAACACCCCGTATTCAGGAAGTACATATCACGCTTGGACACATCATCTGTCAGGCCATTGAAGCCGCAATCTATCCAAAGTCATGACCAAGCCATTCCCACCCAAAGCTCTCAGTTGGGCTTTATTTCTGGATCGCGATGGTGTGATCAATGAACGCATTCCAGGAGAATATCTCAAAGACCCTAAGGAATTTACATTTACAAAAAATGCAAAAGAAGCGATTGCATTGCTAAGCAGCATCTTCAGACCAATGATAGTGGTCACCAACCAACAAGGGATTGGTAAAGGATTAATGAACGAAGAACAATTAATTCATTTACATGAATATATGTTAGATGAAGTTAAGCGTTCGGGAGGTCAGCTGGATGCCGTTTTTTACTGTCCCTTTCGTGCAGAAGACAATCACCCCGACCGCAAACCCAATATCGGAATGGCCCAAAAAGCTAAAGCGCAATTCCCTGAAATCGACTTCCAAAAAGCAATGATGGTGGGTGATTCCGAAAGCGACATCCTTTTTGGAAAAGCTCTGGGAATGAAAACGGTATTTATTGGACCATCCACAGATATCCCGAAATTCGAAGCCGATCAACAGTTCGAAAGCCTCTCCGACTTCGCCCTTTGGATAGACCTGCATAAAAAAAATGTACTTTTGTAAGGACGAAAACAGATAACAATCCAAGCCAATAATCGTTATTATCATCAAACCTGATCTTATGAAGAATTTTCTCCCTTTAGCGATGATCTTTTTTTTGCTTGCCGCTCCCATTGCTGTGAAATCGCAAGTTACAAAAAACAAAATCGACAGCCTTGGCCGCAAACAAGGCTATTGGGTTAAACTCAACAAAGACACCCTCAAATATGAAGGCAATTTTAAGGATGATATTCCTGTGGGTGAATTCAGGTACTTCTATCCTACCAAAGTGGTAAAATCGATTGTTCAGTATTCCGAAAACGGTTTAATGGCAAAGACTACTACCTACAGCGAAGCAGGAAAGAAAAGGGCTGTTGGAGAATACTGGGATAAAAAGAAACACGGACTATGGACCTATTACAATGATTTGGGCAGAGTAGCCATCATCGAAGATTACCATAATGGAGTTCCCGAAGGTGAGTGGATTACAAATTACGAAGATGGCAAACCCCTAAGTATACAGCACTACACTAATGGCAAATTGAGTGGACCGTTCATGAAATACTATCCCGATAGCCTCATCAGCATCAAAGGAAATTATACCAATGGCTTTATGGAAGGCCCCATATATTATTATTACCTCGACGGAAAAGTGATGATATCGGGCAATTTCAAACAAGACCTTAAAGAAGGTTTGTGGATGTATTTTAATGAGTTCGGTCAGGCCGACAAACGTCTCACCTATTCGATGGGAAATCTTGTGAAAGAAGAAATCACCATCGTGACGCCTGATAGAAAAATGCAATATATCGACATCGATAAAATAGCTTATGTATTTGCACAGGAAGGAAAAGTTACTGTTCGTCTGACGGATGGCACTGATTTCCCTACTGAGCGTAAAATAGATGAGTTCACCAATCTGCTGAATGAATATAAATTCTTCAGAGTAAATGCCAACTACTTCATTTCCTTGTGGTCGTTAACAAATCGCAAGACCTATCAGGATTCCGATAGAGTAGTCGTACTGAGGCCTGCAACAACTTCGGAGGTTTATGTGGCTGATGCTTATGCGCAGGGATTTTTACATTGGGCCAACCTGATTAAAGGAGAAGTAGATCCAAAGAATCCTGACAATTACTAAAATGCCTTCCAAAGGAAAAGTTCTGGTGGCCATGAGTGGCGGGGTCGACAGCACTGTTGCCGCACTATTGCTGCGCGATCAGGGCTACGAAGTAATTGGACTTACCATGAAGGTTTGGGATTACGAATCAAGTGGTTGTCAAAGTCGGGAAACCGGCTGTTGCAGCGTCGACGCAATCCACGATGCTCGTGATACGGCCGTAAAATTTGGCTTTCCGCATTATGTACTGGATCTTAGGAAAGAATTTGAAGAAAAGATTATTCAGAATTTTATTTCGGAATATTTGGCTGGACACACACCAAACCCATGTGTGCTTTGCAATAAATACATGAAGTGGGAAGATCTGCTACGCAAAGCCGATCAGCTTGGATGCCATTATATTGCAACCGGTCATTACGCTAAAGTGATAAATGAAAATGGACGCTGGTTTCTTCGTAAAGGTGCTGATACCGAAAAAGATCAAACCTATGTTTTATGGGGACTTTCGCAGGAAAGTCTGAGTCGTACGCTATTTCCATTGGGAGAACTTACCAAACCGGAAGTCCGTGAAATTGCCCGCTCCCACGGAATGACCCATATTGCAGGTAAATCGGAGAGCTTCGATATCTGCTTTATCCCCGACAATGATTATAGAAGTTTTCTAAAAAACAGAGTCCCCGGACTGGAGCAAAAAGTACAGGGTGGTCAGTTTGTAACCAGCGATGGTAAAGTTCTTGGCCCTCATGAAGGCTATCCCTTTTATACTATTGGCCAGCGTAAAGGACTTGTGGTTGCTGTAGGATATCCGTTGTACGTAAACCGCATTGAGCCTGAAACAAATCGTGTGGTACTGGGTCCGCGTGAAGAATTAAATCGTAACAGTCTTATCGCCGGATCGCTGAATTTCCTCAAAACAGAGACTTTTGATCAGTCCACCTTATTTAGAGTTTGTATTCGATATCACGATTCCGGGAGCATGGCTCATATTGAGTTATTGCCGGGTGACAAAATGCGCATCACCTTTGAGAAAGCAGTGCAGGGAGTGACGCCCGGACAATCGGTGGTGTTCTACGACGGGGATGATCTTTTAGGGGGGGGTATCATCCTTAATGATCAATAATTTTGTATCTTCGTATTAATTTAGAATCGTATTCCTCATAGCCCTTTATGAAACCTAAGGAAAGGTATATTCGCTGGATGATCTTGATGGTGCTTACGCTGAGCTTTTTCGCAGGCTGCAAAAAAGACAGTGACCTTCCTCCCACCGACATGGGTTATCGCTACTATCCTATTCAGCCGGGGCACTGGATAAGTTATCAGGTGGATTCTATTGCATGGGATGATTTTACTGCAACCGTCGACACCTTTCAATTCCAGATTATGGAACGCTTTGAATCGGAATTTATCGACGATCAGGGCCGCAACAGCATCCGTATCGAGCGTTATAAGCGCGATGGTGACACAAGCTCCTGGGCAATTAAAGATGTTTGGTACAGCTGTCGAACCACTACCACTGTTGAAAAGACTGAAGAGAATATACGTCTCCTTAAAATGATATTCCCCATTGAGGATCATAAACAATGGAATGGCAATATATATAACACCCTTGAAGCTCAGGATTACGAATATACCGACGTTCATACACCTATGCAATATGGGAGCTTCCATTTCGATTCTACCACAAGGGTGCTGCAGCGCGAGGAATACACGCAAATTTCCGAAAATCTTGAAGAAGAGGTTTTTGCCACGGGAGTAGGCCTTGTGTATAAACGCTACGTAAATCTCGAAAAACTACCCACCGGACAAATTACCAAAGGAACTGACTTTACGTACCAGATCATCGGTTGGGGCGATCAATAAAAAAGCAACTTAACAATAAATATAGCTTAACATTTTATCATCGGAAATATTTTGAAAATAGAATTATATGAAAAAGATTAGTTTGTTCATACTCTTGGTTTGCCTCTGTAGTCTTGCCGATGCGCAATGGATCGCCAACAGGTTCAGAGTGAATTTCAGTGATCGTAATGGAACCCCATATAGCATCAGCAACCCTTCTGTATATCTGTCAGCCAGAGCAATTACACGTCGTGCCAATCACGGCATTCCTATAGTTCAGAACGACCTTCCTGTGAATCCATGGTATGTGGATTCGGTTCGAAATACAGGAGTAAGTATATTGAATGTTAGTAAATGGTTCAATTGTGTTACCATATGCACCATTGATACAGCAAAGATTGCCAAGATAAAATCCTTTCCTTTTGTCACGGGTATAGACTCCCTGGCCGAAACTCCACTAAAAGCTGGGGCCAAGCGCTTACCTAAAAACTTCGATTCGATGCATGGAGGAGCACAATCTTTAGCATCATCATCAGAGCCATGGTTGCCTCAAATAGTAAGTCCCGAAAATTCTGAAATTCACAGCTATGATTACGGAAGTGCCTATACTCAGGTTCATATGCTGGCTACAGATTATCTGCATGATTTGGGATATCGCGGACAAGGAATGGTAATCGCCGTGCTGGATGCGGGTTTTTATAATGTCGATTCCATGATTATGTTTGATAGCTTATGGGTCAATAATCAAATTCTTGGAACTAAAGATTTTGTTTTGCCCGGAGGAAACGTTTTTAGTGCAGGCACCCATGGAATGATGGTGTTATCTACAATGGGTGGCAATGTAAGCGGTGAACTCATCGGGACAGCACCCAAAGCCAGTTATTGGTTGCTGCGTACCGAAGAAGGCAGCACAGAATTCCCAATCGAGGAAGACAATTGGGCTTGCGGCGCTGAATATGCCGACAGCGTAGGTGCAGACGTAATTAATTCTTCGCTAGGCTATACTAATTTTGATAATCCTGAATGGAGTCATCACTATTCAGATATGAACGGACGCACAGCCCATTGCTCAAAAGCTGCTACTATTGCGGCAAGCAAAGGTATACTTGTGGTGAATAGTGCAGGAAACAGTGGCGACGGTGCCTGGAATTATATCGGTGCACCAGCTGATGCAGATTCTATCCTTACTATTGGTGCGGTTGACGGAAACGAATTGTATGCGAGCTTTAGCAGTAACGGTCCAACGGCTGATGGACGTGTAAAACCGACTGTATGTGCCATGGGGAAAAACTCCATTGTTGTTTCTGTCAGCGGAAGTGCCTTGCCAGCCAACGGAACCTCCTTCTCTTCTCCGATTATGGCGGGATCGGTATGTTGTCTATGGCAGGCGAATCCTACCTTGAGCAATATGCAAATCATTGAAGTTGTAAAACAAAGCGCCGATCGTTTTTCCACACCCGACACTATGTATGGTTATGGAATTCCCAATATGGCAGCAGCGAATCTAATTCTTTCAAAGCAACAGATTCATAATTTCGATATTGAAAATCAGATTAACGTTTCACCTAATCCTTTTACTGACCGCTTCTCTATACTATTCTACGGTCAAAGCAATGATCCTGTGCGTATAGAAATTTTTGATACTGCAGGACATTCCGTTTACAAAGTCGAAAACCTGAAACGTGAAACCGGATATACCTACATTTCTGTAAAGGACGTAGCACAGTTAAATTCGGGCGTCTATTTCTTAAAAGTGACCTCAGGTACCCATGAATACAGTTCGAAGATTATTAAGTCGGAATAGCTGTAAGTCTTATTCAGAATAGGGCACATTGAGTTGATGAGTCCCCAACATTTTTCGCACCCATATGCCCAACCTTGAGGTTGGTAAAAGAGTTCATTGGGTAAGCAGTTTATTAATTATTGTATTGCACTGTAAAGAATGTATGTCGATTGCTTATTCCTCAAGCGAA
This sequence comes from Bacteroidales bacterium, assembly GCA_963678485.1. Classification (GTDB taxonomy): domain Bacteria; phylum Bacteroidota; class Bacteroidia; order Bacteroidales; family CAIWKO01; genus CALGYY01. The sequence continues at coordinate 3,464,570 of OY782882.1, read as the reverse complement.
AGACAAAAAAAAGACCGGCAAAGCCGGTCTTAAGATTTTTACATAACCACCCGAGAACCTGATGGCACCCCATGGGTATTACGCTTATTCTTAATAATATAATTTCTGTTGATAGGTATGGTATTGCGCTTCAGTTTTTTCTGATAAGGTGTACGATATCTATGAGATACCGCGCCCCTTCTGCGCTTTATCATTCTTTTATAACGGTAATGTCTTGAACAGGATTCAGATCCAATCTGTACTATGAATAAAACAAGTACAATGACATACCATTTCTTTAACAACCTTGTAATCTGTACCATATGTGTATTTTCCCACTTTGGGATGCAGCAAAGTTAATAGTTTTTTTATTGGTCGGTAAAACTAATCAATTTTTTTTTACAATTTTTTTAACAACACTTGCTGGGTCATTATACTATTTTTACCATAATAAGTTACATTCATCGAAGGCAAAAAATTCTTATTTCAACTATTTTATTGTTATTTAGAACTTTATATTGAAATTCATTCAACGTGAAATAAATAAATTGCTCAACATAAATACAATTTTCAATAAAGGTTACACCACTATAATTGCCTGTATTTCCTAAAATTTATAAGATTCTTCACGCTCTTTTGAAAAAATTAATATATTCGTCAAACCGGAGTATCTATTTCGAGAAATCTAACCCCCAAAAATCAACCAAGATGAATCTAAGCAAACACTTGTGCGTCCTCAGCCTTGCTCTATTGACCATTTGTACCTTCGGAAATTTCAGCGCAAGCGCGCAACTTAGCGGCACCAAGGTCATTGGCACGGCGCCCTCAGATTATCTCACCTTTACGGATGCCGTTTCAGCATTGACATCCCAGGGAATCAGCGCTTCGGTCATCTTTGAAGTTAAACCCGGTACCTATAACGAACGTATTACGATAGGAGCAATCACTGGTGCCAGTGCCAGTAAGACTATTACCTTCAGATCACAGGGAAACGACAGTAGCGCTGTAACTCTTAGCTATGCTTCATCTGCATCAGGTATCAATAACTTTGTTGTGTATCTTAATGATGCTGATTATATTAATTTCAGTTATATGACAATCGCGCGAACCGGCACAGATAATTATGCGCAGGTCATAGAAATGTCGAATGGTGCCACACATAATACTTTTCAATACTGTAATATCGAGGGAACCACTGCAGCAAGTATTACAACATTCACTGTGCTGGTAGGTAGTACAACAACTCTTGAAGATTCATATAACAGTTTTCTCAACAATACTTTCATCGGCGGCTCATACGGATTAAATTTTCTGGGTCAGGGCAGCAGTATGCTAGACCCGGGCCTGGTGATTAGCGACAATGTTTTCAAGAATCAAAATTATCGCGGGATATACATTACAAATCAGGATGGTGCACTAATTACAGGCAATACTATAATTACCAATTCTGCAAATAATAGCTATTACGGCATCTATGGTATGTATGCCAATAATGCAACAAGAATTCTGAAGAACAAACTGGCATTGAGCATGGGTAGTGGAATCTACCTCACCAATTCTGCCACTACCGGTGTTAATAGTATTCTAATTGCAAATAACTTTATTTCTGTAGCTGGAAGTTCAACTAATTTCGGCATGTACCTAAATCAGGTTCAGTATATTAATATTTATTATAATTCGGTAAATCTTACCACATCATCAACCGGAAGAGCAATCAACATCAGCGGTGCGAGTTCCAGCAATCTTGATTTGCTGAACAATAGCTTTGTGAACGCGGGCGGCGGGTATGCAATTTATGTTGATGCAAATACCAACACCCCATTACTACAGTGCGACAACAATAATCTTTTTACCACAGGAACGAATGTGGGCTTTTGGAAAGCCTCAGGAAATCAGGCTACGCTTGCGCTTTGGAGAACTGCTAGTACTTTCGACATGACCAGTATTTCTGCAAATCCCCTGTATGTTTCTGCCACCGATTTGCACGTCACCAGCGGCGCACTTAATGCGGTTGGAAGTATCAACTTAAATTCCGGAACTCCTGTAGGTGATGATATCGATGGACAATCGCGCAATTCATTAAAGCCCGATATTGGTGCTGATGAATTCAACATTGAGGACATTGGTGTCTGTGCCTTACAATTGGACGCATCATATTGCCAAAATAGCAATGCAACAATTAAGATATATATTAAGAATTTCACTAACTACAGTTTTCAGGGAATAGTCCCCGTACATTATCAGATCAATGGCGGATCAACCGTGAATGCAAATACCGGTAACCTCTTCATTGCCGCGCATGACAGCATTTTTTATATGTTCGCTGCTCAGGCAAATCTCCCAGTTGCCGGACTCCTGCCTGTGGTTGCAGGAACATCGCTGGGCATAGATGTTAATACTTCAAACGATCATTTCACTACAAGTACTATCAATGTAGTAGCATTGCCTGATGCTGATGCCGGTGCTGATGTTTACGTCTGTATGGGTGATTCTGCTGAGCTTACTGCAACGGGCGGAAGCATATATTCGTGGAATACAACACCTGTGCAAACTTCAGCTACCATTCATGTTTTGGTGAATGACACCACTAATTTCATTGTAACGGTTACCAACAGTGGTTGTTCAAACACTGATACTGTCACAGTATTTCCAGGAACCTTTGTCACTCCTGTTTCAGATTTTACTTTCACACATACTGACATGCATTACTACTTTACGGATGTGAGTAGTGTTGGAACCAGTTGGGAGTGGGATTTTGGCGATGGAAATTACAGCACTTTGCAAAACCCGGATCACATCTATGGAAGCAACAACAATTATACGGTGACACTCATTACGCATAATGGTTGCGAATCCGACACCAGTAGTACGATGATTACTGTATTTGGAATTGAAGAAGAAATGGCTGCGGAGCGATTAAGCATCACACCTAATCCTGCATCAACAAGTATAACCATCGGAATGGTAGGTCCGGAGAGCATTTCAGCTATCTCAATTTTAGATATGACAGGAAGATGCATTCTTAACATCAGCTCAAATGTTCCAAAAAGCCTAGATATATCAGGGCTTCCGGAAGGCATGTATATAATTATGGCGAAGGTGAATTCAATTTTTGTCCGCAAAACTTTGGTCATTCAAAGATAAATCGTAACTTTGTATATCGGGGGCTGAGATTATGCCCATCTTTTTTACAAATTGATTTCATCCTAATTACTATTATGGGAAAAATAAACCGACTGATCTTCAGTATCCTTTCTATGGTGTTGATGAGCCTGACCCAGGTGAATGCCCAGGAACAGACCGGAGAATATAACATCATCGAAAGTCGCAACGACAGTTTGGATTTAGCTAATCATTTCTATGATATTTACGATTCCAACTCCATGTATCATCCGGCCTCGGATGTTTATGAAAATTGGGACAATGAATATATACATTATCCACAGGTAGATTTTACTAAGAAAGAAGACACAACTTCAATTTTACTGGTTGGTGCAACACTAGGAAAATTCTGTATGCCACGTAAAGGCGGTATCAATTCAGAATATGGATGGAGGCATCGTCGTTTCCATTATGGAATGGATATCGATCTCGACATTGGCGACAGTGTGGTGAGTGCCTTTGACGGGGTAGTGCGCATTTCAAAATATCATAAAGGCTATGGAAATGTAATTGTTGTGCGACACTTCAATGGATTAGAAACAGTATATGGGCACTTGTCGGTGAATCGCGTTGTTGAGAACCAAAACGTAAAAGCCGGAGAACTCCTGGGTTATGGAGGATCAACTGGTCGCAGTACCGGTCCTCATCTTCATTTTGAAACACGTTATTTAGGAACACCGTTCAACCCGCGTAAGATTATTGACTTCGAAAAACGTTGTCTGCAATCTGATACATTGCTGGTATGCAAATATACCTTCAATAATATTCAGCCTCCGCGTACCGTGGCCACTACTACAACAACCACAACCCAGAATACTGGTAATCACAGCACACAAACATATACCAGTGGCAAAGGCACATATCATACTATAAAGAAAGGTGAAACCCTTTCTCACCTTGCCGCATTGTACAATACTACAGTTGCTCGCATTTGCCAGCTTAATGGCATCTCCTCCCGTTCTGTCCTGCAGATTGGTCAGAAGGTGCGTGTAAAATAAAGCGCTGCTCGTTTCCGGTTAAAGGTCAATGATTTATTACCGTTTGGTTAATATCTGTTAGAAACTTTTTTTTCATCTTAACAATCGTCGCAATTTTTTTCGTCTATCTTTGCCGCGAAATGGTATATCTGTAAACATCATTTTCAGATATAAAAGGGAATCAGGTGAGAATCCTGAACAGTTCCCGCTGCTGTAAGCTCCATTAAGGTCCGGAATACCTCAGTCACTGTCTGTATAGATGGGAAGACATTCCGGAAGGAGCAAGTCAGAAGACCTGCCATTTTGTTATAGTTTGATCATTCTCTGCTTTCGGGATAAAAGCGTGAAGTGGCATAATTCATTTTATTCCGTTTCATATATTTCCCGACAGCATAAAGTGTTCATCAACGATGGAGCTCTTGTTATGCGTGGAAAAGGATTAAAATATACACTCTGTGGAATACTGATTACCATCAGTATTCATGCTATGGCTCAGCCGGGTATGACCGATACCACCTCTGCCCTTCCGCCAGTAGAGATACAATCTACGCGACTTACAAACTATCACTCCGGCTATAATATTCATCGTATTGACAGTATTAGTATGCTTCAATATGGTCAGTCCAGCTTGTCCGACCTTCTTTCCAACAATGGCCTTGTTTATATTAAAAAGTATGGTATTAACGGAATTGGCAGTGTGTCTCTGCGCGGTACTTCAGCAGTTCATACAGCGACTGTTTGGAATGGGTTCAATCTTCAAAGTCCAATGAACGGTGGTGCCGATCTAAGTTTATTTCCCGTTGGTTTTGCCGATCATATCAGCCTGCAGACAGGAGGCTCCTGCGCGCTCTTTGGTAGCGGTGCAATCGGCGGAAGCATCCATATTAATAATACTCCTATGTTTGGATCAGGGCTTCACGCAAGCGTTTCAGGAAGTCTGGGAAGCTTTGCATGGTACGACGGAAACATGGCTGTCACAATGGGAACAAAAAAAACATTTACATCCGTGAAAGCCTTTTATCATCAGGCAGCCAATCATTTTAAGTACAAATTAAACGGCACAGGTATTACCGACACCATGAAAAATTCCGGATTGACTGAATACGGAATACTGGTCGGACATCAGATTGCTCTAGGAAAATATCAATTGCTTGCACTGAATTTTTGGTGGCAGGAAAGTCAGCGAGAAATTCCTGTAGTGCTGGCAGCAGATCTTGGAGCGTCAGGACAAGACGATCGCATTTTACGTGGATCAGTTGAATGGAAATATATGAAATCCCGCGTCCAGCTAAGCATCCGTAGCTTGCTGAATAGTGAGAATCAACATTATTATAAAGAATTGACCTCCATCGACTCTAAAAATAATTTTCTGAATTCTATTACAGAGGCCGAAGTGAATATTGCGTTGGGCAAACTCAATATGTTGAATGCTGGTCTGAACAACAGCTTTGAACAAGTGCATTCAAACAACTACGCAGCTGTTACAAGCCGCGACCGTGGCTCATTATACATTAGTCATGCATTTCATTCCAGAAATAATAAACTAAAAACCTCGCTCGCTTTACGCGAAGAAATTGGAGCACAAACCTTATGGCCAGCATGCTCAGGTGGACTGGAAGTCGCGCTATTCAAAGGTTCTACGCTGCATTGTTCAGGCTCGAGTGTGTATCGCATACCAACGATGAATGATTTGTTTTGGAATCCGGGCGGCAATTCGGATCTCAAAGCTGAGGAGGGATGGACTGTGGAAAGTGGCTTAAAACAAGCCTTTCGGCACAAAGGCCTGACGATGGAAGTGGCATTGACCCTCTATTCTTATAAGGTAAATAATTGGATAGTCTGGTTGCCTTCGGCCTCAATCTGGACACCCCAAAACATTCAAAAAGTATGGAGTCGCGGTATCGAAAGTGAATTCAGCCTTAATTATCAGATTAAAAAATTGAGTATATATGCGCAGGCTCAATACAGCTATACGCGTTCAACCAACCAGCAAGCGAAATTTGTCGGAGATGCTTCAGTAGGAAAGCAATTACTCTACACCCCTGAACATCGCGCTGCAGGCGGAGTCCGAATCTCTTATCACAATTTCGCACTCAGCTATAATCATCAATATACAGGCATCAGGTACACAAGCTCCGACAATCTCGAATGGCTGAGCGCTTTCCATACCGGGGATTTGCAACTTTCGAAAAGGATTTCATTAACATCAATTGACCTTACTACCACCTTGTCACTTGACAATATATGGAATCAGCAATACCAAGCCATAGCTATGATTCCCATGCCCGGTAGATCTTATAAGACATCAATCACATTTCAATTTAATAAACCTTTAAAAAATCAAATTAAATGAGACGTTCACTCATTACATTATCTATTATCGCTGCAATCATGCTTTCAGGCAGTACCCTTGCAATTGCACAAACTGTAAGTGATTTCGAAAACTTCGCCCTCCCACTCGACTCGGTCTACAATGGAGACGATTATGCTGGAGGATTTAACAGCGGCAATGCCTATTTCCCCAACACATATCTGTATGATTCAACCTATGGCGGTTACTGGTCGATGGGATTTGCATACAGCAGCATGCGCGACAGCAGCGACGGTTCGTATCTCAACATGTACAGTGCACGCCCGGCAATTGGTGCAGAGAATTCCAACACCTATGCAATCGGTCAGCAAGGATCGCTACTTACACTCACTGGTGCTGGCGCAGGCAAAGCAGTGATGGGAATGTATATTACCAACGGCACCTATCCGGCAAATACATTAAAGTATGGTGATGGCTTTTGCAAAGCCTTTGGTGGCAGCACCGGCAACGATCCCGACTGGTTCAAAGTCACCATTAAAGCCTGGTATAATGGAGTACTCGGCAACGACAGCGTAGATTTCTATCTGGCTGATTATCGTTTTTCTAATAATACCCAGGATTATATTGTTTATGATTGGCAATGGGTAAACCTGCTACCATTGGGAAATGTTGACAGTTTGGTCTTTTCGTTGTCCTCCACTGATAATGGCTTGTACGGAATGAACACCCCTCCATTCTTTTTCTTTGATAATTTCACCACTGCTGATTCACCCGCATCGATAAAAGAAGAAAATGTTCAATCCCTGCAGTGTTATCCCAATCCTGCCAGCGACGAGTTGTTGATTAACATGCCCACCACTACTGGCTCAATAAACATTCGTCTTGCGGATATGAGTGGACGTGTGCTATTGAGCAACACTATCATTGCCAGAGATGTTTATTCGTTAGATTTACGTAATTTTGAGGAAGGTGCATATTTGCTACAACTCAATACTCCAGAGGGAAGCTATCGTCAAACCATTATCAAAGCAACACATTGATCAATGAAAGCAAACAACTTCTTAGTTCCATATATTTTTGTTTTAAGTGCATTATTGATTTCATCAAGCACTAAAGCGCAGTATGCACCTCCGGTAGGACACGCGGGCACCACAGCCATGTACAAGGACAGTACAGCCTTTGTCGCATGGGCAACCACTTGCAGTGTTATCAGGGGATATCAGGATATCACGACACCATCGATGGGCTTCGTTACAGTGGGCGATAGCTCAATGGCAATTGGTCCGGCAGGAACCAATGGAGTTGTGAGTCTGGGTGATGGCGGCATAGCAACCCTCACCTTTGCATGGCCCATTGTAAACGGCCCTGGATGGGACTTTGCAGTATTTGAGAATTCTTTCGATGATTACTTTTTAGAGCTGGCCTTTGTGGAAGTAAGCAGTGATGGTGAGAATTTTTTTCGCTTCCCTGCGCATTCTTTAACTGATACATCGGTGCAGGTTGCAGGTTTCGATTCGCTGGATGCAACGAAGATTAACAATCTTGCCGGTAAATACCGTGGGATGTACGGAACGCCCTTTGATCTTGAAGAACTCAGTCACATCATGAGTCTTGACATCACCCGAATCACTCACATTCGCATCATCGATGTGATTGGTACCATTCAAAAGGCCTATGCCACCTACGATACAGCGGGAAACATTATCAACGACCCCTTTCCTACCGGGTTTCCTCAGGGAGGTTTTGATCTTGATGCTGTGGGTGTAATCTGGGATCAGACCAACACTATTGCGGAAAATGGGACTGCGGGCGACATTCAGTTGTATCCAAATCCTACGCAAGGATTATTGTGGGTTAGTAATCCATCAGTAAATCAAGGAAGTGTAATGATTCTTTATGATTTGTTTGGAAAAGAAATTTTCAGAAAAGACATTAACGATGGTGAAACCCGCATCCAGCTTGACCTGAGCGAAACTCCGGAAGGTATTTATATTTTGCAACTGATAGGGAAACAGGGAATCTGCACAAAAAAAATCATCAGGCAATGAAATTAAAAAACATAGCATCTTTACTCCTTCTGACTTTCATGATGATTCATCTATCATGCAAAAAAGATGATCCTCCCCCGGTCACACCCCCTGTGCTTGATGGCGGAGTGTATATCCTTAATGAAGGTAACTACCAATGGGGTAATGCGCGTATAGACTATCTTCGGTTTGCCGATAACGTATATACTTCAGATGTATTCACCAGTATCAATCAGCGTCCTTTGGGCGATGTGGTGCAATCGATGACGACACTCAATGGCCGCGGATATCTGGTGGTAAACAACTCAGCCAAAATTGAAGTTGTGGAAATGACAGGATTTACTTCGATGGGCACCATTACAGGATTGACCTCACCACGATATATGCTGCCCATCAATTCAACCCTAGCATATGTTTCTGATTTGTATAGTAACACTGTAAATATCGTTAATCTCTCGAATCTTCAGAAAACCGGAAGTATTCCTCTTAAGGGCAGTAGCGAAGAAATGATTATGATTGGAGAAACAGTGTTTGTAACTAATACACGGACTTCCTACATTTATTTAATCAGCACTGTCACAAATTCTGTGACTGATAGCATTGCTGTTGGCTTTGCATCGAATTCCATTGTTAAAGATAAAGAAGGCATGCTTTGGGTGATGTGTGCAGGGAGCCAGTCGCCCTCCATCAATGCCGCATTGTACCGAATCGATCCGATTCAAAAGCAAGTCATTAATAGTTTTAGTTTATCGAATTATTTAGATATCTGGGACAAATTGCGTATTAATGGCAGTGGTGAGCGCATTTATTTCTTAAATCATGGGGTTTGGAGTATGGAAATAACGGCCGGGGCTTTACCGGGATCAGCATTGATTGCGCAGAACAGCAGTGTATTCCATGGGTTAGGAATTGATCCCAATTCGGGGACAATTTACGCTAGTGATGCCTTGGATTATGTGCAGCATGGCCGCGTTTACAGGTATAATTCTGATGGTTCATCCATTGATACACTGGCAGCCGGCATTATTCCTTCAGAATTTTATTTTTATTGACATACAATATTGAAAAACGGAGCCACGTTTATATTCCATTATGGGTCCGTTTTGCGTGAATTTTGGGTAGGATTCACTCGCGGATACAGAGGCCGGATGATTCATCCGGCTTTTTTATGTGTTGTTTTGAATGTGCTGAAAAAGGATCAAGCCGGATTATTGAGGAGCAACAAATAGTTATTGGTGTTTTTTAGCACAACTAAAAAAAACCAATACTGAATTGTCACAATTAATAAGAGCACAACTTAATTTGTGGTTTATATTCTTTAAATTCCACCTTTTGCATGAACAAAAGGTGGAGCCAAAATTCTAGTCAAAGCCAAATGCTATCCCCCCGCTCTCGCCAATGGCCGCAAATCACGCAAGGTAGTGCCGAAAACGCCAATTAACGGCAGTTCTTGAATGTGATAATAAACTTCATTTCGCTAATTGAATTTTCTTTTTGTCGTTTTCGACAGAGCCGACAGCGAAAAAGCCGCTGTCTGGCCCCTTGCGGATTTGCGTGCCGTTGGCGATTCACAGCCCACCCACGCCCGCTTGCTTTGACATGCCCGCGCACACGCTTTGAATATTAGCATCGCATAATTTCAATACTGTAAAAGTACCCTCAAGTACGAATGATATTGGTCTTATAAACTATTAATACACGGATGTTCAAAATGATTGATACGTTTAATTAATATTGATGGCTAATGTTACAAACAATAGCTGCAAAAGGAACTCATTCGCGTTCATTCGTGGTATTCGTAGTTGAAGAAAGGTTTTAAAACCTGTTGTTTTCTATGAATAGTATTCCTACTTCTCAACTTTTCCGCTTGTTCCCTGAAAAATGTATCTTTACCCCACTAAAATATCATAGATGAAAATCGCACACACTAAATTGCTGTGGATTCTACTGTTGTTGGTGATGTTGATGCCGCTGAAAATGAGTGCTCAGCTATCACAAGTGCATGGAAAAACCACTTATCATTTTTGGCTGAATTTACCTAAGGACAGTATTTTAAAATCCAAGCCACCGATTCTTGTTTTTTTACATGGGCGCAGCCTCTCAGGTGATAATCTTGAGCAGGTTAAGGGATATGGTGTAATTACAGAGATAGTTGCCGGACGCAAAATACCAGCTATAGTGGTTGCACCTCAGGTTCCCAAGGGACAGGGCTGGGATCCGGATAAGGTGTTGGAGGTAATTGAATACGTACAAAAAAATTACACCACCGATAGCAACCGCTTGTATGTGGTAGGCATGAGTCTGGGTGGATATGGTGTACTGCATTTTGTTGGAAAGTACTACTATAAAGTTGCCGGAGCCATTGCCTTGTGTGGTGGGGGCAATCTGAGTGATGCCTGCAATCTTGCCAAAGTGAACCTTTGGATAGAACACGGACGACTGGACAAAGCCGTGCCTTTCAGCGAATCGGAGAATCTGGTTGAAGCCATAAAAAAATGTGATGGAGGTGGAAAAAAACTTAAATGGACCATCTTCGATACTTATGGACACAGCGAACTCGCCCGCTGTTTCAGACAGGATGATTTTTATGATTGGTTATTTGCCCAAAGGCGGGATAGCATTTGAAAATCCCTATTAACGTTGAGAATTCATGTTTTTGATTCTCAGCAAGGTCCTGAACATCGGTTCGTCTAATCCTTGTTCGGCGCGGAGTTTAAGGGCTTGCTGCATCATTTCGGGCGATGGCGCAGAGGCAAAGGATGGGATACAATTGCCACGTGTGCTGCATTTTTCTGCAATCGTTGCTTTAAGCCATGAATGCGGAGTATCTTTCGAAAAATAAAATACCGGCTCAAGTAAATCATTATTGGCCTTAATCACTCCTTCGTGCAGTGCAATTTTTTCCAAGGGAGTCTGAGGATAAATTCTCAACCCTAAGGTGAGATGCACCATATCTTCCGGACCAATGTATTGATCAATGAAGCGAAAGGTTTCATTAATGGTTTCCGGAGTTTCGCCCGGTCCGCCCAGTATAAAAAACCACATGGCAGGGACATTCTTTTCTCTGATGAGTGTGGCTGTATTGCAAAGCTGAGGCATGGTAAAATTCTTTCCCATACGCTGCAACATAAGCTCACTGCCACTATCTGGAGTGCAATCGATTTGGGTAAATCCAGCGCTGAGCATCAAACTTAACAGCTCATTACTCACATGTTCAGGATTGATACCCATAGTGCGCATCCTGAACTTCAGGCCACGACCTATGATTTCGCTGCAGATTGCCTCTGCATGCCCGGGAGGATCGTTGAAAACAGAATCAGCAAATTCAAACACCACATTTCCAACTCGCTCAAAAGCCTGCTGCATCTCATCAACAATATCTGATGGTTTGCGGATTCTGCATGACCTGCCCTCAATCACAGGATACGTGCAATAAATGCAATGGAAAGAACAGCCTTTTTTTGTCTGTATTGTATAAGCTCCACGCTGCCGATATGGATCAAAATTTATCCATTGGTCGATCCCAGAATGCTTTTGAAAATAAGGACCGGCGGGAGTTTTAGTAATTACACTTTTTGAATGTACAGATTTTCCTTTAATGAGACCTTCTAACAGCACATCGTTGTTTCCCGCGTCAATGGCATCAAGCAGGGCTTTCATCACGGCCTCGCCCTGACCAACAACGCCATAATCTAATTCAAACTTTTTCATCAAGGCTTCGGGAAACATACTAAAACCGGCACCTCCAATGATTAAAGGAACAGAGCTCACAGCTTTTACCGGAGTAATAAACTGTTGGAGCACATCCTCAACATAATAATGTAAATTGTCGAAAGTCATATCATCGACATTACGCAGGCTGAAGCCGATATAATCTGGTGCAAATTCACGAATCACCTTGAGCAATTCTTCAGCAGGAGTGAATGTTCCGTCAAAGACTTTGACTTCGCGTGTTTCGCTGAGCACAGAAGCAATCATAACTAAACCCAGCGGCGGCACCGGATAGGGCTTGCTTTCAGTGTTTGTATTGATGAGCAGTAATTTTTTCACTTATCAGGATTTAACTGCTTCGATGAAACTAAAGGGCGTTGCAGTGTCGATAGTGCGTAGCAGTCGAAATCCCGCATCACCAAATATATGATCAAACTCATCACGTGTTCGTTCCCTGCCCCCACTTGTTCCTATGAGCATTTGAAGATCCAATATCTTACCGAAACTACTGCTATTGTCATCCTCAATCAAAGAATCAATAATCAACAAATGCGCATTTGCAGGCATACTCTGATGAATATTCTTCAATATTGTCACTGAGGCAGCATCGTCCCAATCGTGTAATATATTTTTCATGATATATAAATCGCCGCCTGACGGGATCGTTGTAAAAAAATCACCTTCCACAAACTGACATTGTTGTTCAACATCAAAACGTTTGAAGTTCTCTTTAGCCTGCGGAACTACGTAGGGAAGATCGAAGACCGTGCATTTCACTTGAGGATATTTAGCGGCAATCGCTGAAAGCATATAGCCCTGTCCTCCGCCAATATCAATGATATGCTTATACTTCCCAAAATTATATGCAGCAAGAAAAAGCGGAAGTGAGAGTTCGTTAGAATCAGTCATTGCTCGATTAAACAACACACTTTTTTCAGGATGATCTTTCAGAAAATCAAATGGCTCCTGACCTGTAAGTTGTTTAATGGCGTTCTGTCCCGTTTTCACACATTCTTCCAATTCACCCACAAACATCCAGTTGTTTTCTCCAAGATGATGTCGGATGAAATACTTCATTGAATGTTGTTCTTCGCTAAGTGCAGCACTGAGTTTATTATTACTGAATACAGAATTCCCCTTGTTCTTAAAAATACCATTGCCAGACAAAACCCTCATCAAGCGCAGTAGTGAGTCTGAGTGCGTGTTGGTGAGTGCAGCTAATTCGTCGATATGCAAAGGCTTTTCTTTAAGATGCTCTGCAATGTCCAGTTCCGTAGCAACGCCAATGGCTTTTGCAACCCAGAACGAGCTAGCATACTCCATCATTACCACATCTGCGGGGAACATTCTACGGCCAAGGCCCATCAGAAAATTACGCACAGCACCTGTGGCGCGGATTACAAAAAGAGGCGGAACTTTTTTTATTGCAGGACGCTGTTTCATGGGAACAACTTTTCGTCAGGATCGGCCTGAAAACGAAAGCCCAAACGCTTGCCAGTCCTGAGGTTCATGTTTTGTGAGTACTCCATCATTTCTGCAACGGTCACTTCCTTTATATCATCATATGGAGTTAACAACAAATCAAAATCGAGACAATAATTAACCGCTGTTTCAAGAATCTTTTCAAGGACTTTATCATCAAGCTTTTTTCCATTAAAAGTATGATTCAAAAACTCCATCTGCCGTTTACCTTCAACAATAAAATGAAACTCCTTGTTTACGAATATACGTGCAACGAGGTAACCAATATCGTTGATACGATTATAGCGAAACGAATCAGCCAAAAAGTTATATATGTAAATTACTCCGCAGTAGGACCGCATAGGATCAAGACGTACGTAGGAACTCTTCATTATTACGTGATCGCGCGGAAACTCAAAGACATTGCTGTGCATCGTAAAAAGCAACATATCACCGGCGACTTTTAACTGGGCTTCATACTCCCCTTTATCGTTGTAAGCAATGGTTATATCCTTATGAATCTTTTGTGCTTCCGGATTATATTTATCTGCGTAGTTTGACAACAGGACTTTTAATTGTTCAAAAACCTGTGCAGTATGTTCGAACACCAAACGCTTGGTCGCTGATTTTGTTCTTAAACGCTCAATTAACGGATTTTCCGGCTCAGCATCTACAGCTATTTTTTTTATTGGTTTAATCATTTTCTCGGTATTAGTCAACCAGCTAGTTGATTCATAATTCGACCCGCTGATTCGTTTGACAAAATAATCTTCACTTTACTATTTCCAATCAAAAATATTTATTTCGTTTTATCCGGAAATGGCGGAATTCCTGGTAATTCGTCGGGGAACTTTTTCATTTCCTCAAGGATGATTTCAATGGCTTTGTTTAATTGCTCATCGGTACCGGCATATTCCTTTGCAGGATCATTATCAACCACAACATCCGGATCAACACCATGACCTTCGATAATCCAATTCTTACCCTCTGCATCATAATGAGCGAATTCAGGCTTAGTCAATAAACCACCATCGATGAACGGCAGACTGCCTCTGATACCAACAACACCGCCCCATGAACGCATTCCGATTACTTTACCAATACCAAGCGTTTTGAACTGATAAGGGAATAAATCTCCATCAGAAGCAGAGTAGCAATCAATGAGACAAACCTTTGGACCAACCTGCATGCCGGCAGGACTGGGAGTTTGCGAAGTATTGCGCGACATTTTCATCAATACTAATTCACGATGTAAACGTTCAATAATCATGGGAGAAACATTACCACCACCATTACCACGATCGTCGATAATTAGTGCCTTTTTCGTCAGCTGCGGATAATAATATTTTACAAATTCATTCAAGCCTTCCACGCCCATATCCGGAATGTGGATATATCCTACCTTGCCGTCGGTTGCTTCGTTTACTTTACGGATATTTTCCTGAACCCAGTTATAATAGTACAAACCCGATTCATCGTTAACCGGAACCACAATGACCTTGTGTGAACCTTCAATGGCGGGGGTTTTATTAACAGTAAGCTCCACCTGACGATCAGCCATATTGACGAGCAGTTCGTAAATATTGTTCACTGATTTCACCGAAACACCGTTCACTGCAAGGATGTAATCACCTGTACTTACATCAACGCCAACTTCCGTTAACGGACTGCGAACATCAGGATTCCAATTCTCACCTTTAAGAATTTTATCAATTTTATAAAAGCCCGAATTATCGCGACTCAGCTTTGCCCCGAGTAGTCCGAGTTTCACAGTTTTAATGGAAGGACGGTCACCACCACCAACATATGCATGACCTACATTTAATTCACCAATCATTTCACCAATAACATAGGTAAGATCGGAACGATAGTTCACTGCAGCGGCCAGTGGCTCATATTTCTTTTTTATGGCAAGCCAGTTCACGCCATGCATATTGGGATCGTAGAAGAAATCGCGCATCTGCCGCCATGCTTCATTAAAAATTTGTTTCCATTCAGCTTTCAGATCTACCATCACGCTCATGCCCGATAAATCGGCAAAGTCCTTCAAATCGATTTTTGTTTTAGGAAGATCTATTACGGAGAAACGATCCCTATCACGAATCAGCATTTTTTTGCCGTCGGCACTAATCTCATAAGCTGCATAAGACCCGAGATTATTCTCCTTTTTTTCTTTTAATTCAAAAAAGATGAAAGCTGCTTTGGGCTCATCTGCGGTTGATCGCATATAATAAACTCCGGCTTTGGAAGCCTGCAAATTCCAGTAAGATCCGGCAGGAACAGGCAATTTAATAATACGGCCCATTAAACCTTCAGCATCCACAACCACATCCGCCACTTTTTCATCAGTTGTTTCTTTGGCAGGAAGACCAACTTCATCATTTTCATACGCGAAAGGATTGACGGTTGCTTTAGCGAGGGTAAGCATGTAAACGCTGGTCATATTGGTATACACATGATTCCATTCTGTCCAGCTGTAAGTTGGATTAAAATCGCGCTGTGAAGTGAAATACAAATATTTTCCATCAGGGCTGAACACCGGACTGCCTGCGCTATAGAAACCATCGGAAGCCTGAACCTTTGTTCCGGTAGCCACTTCATATAGCCAAATAATATTAGCATTCGTTCGTGTGGGTTGCACATAGGTAATCCATTTGCTATCGTGCGACCAATTGAATTCTGAAAATTCCCAATCTTTGGAATCGGCCACCAATGTTACTTTCTGGCTTTCTACATCAACATATTGCAGACGAAGTTTTTTATCTGCCCAAAGCAATTTCTTACTATCGGGTGACCATTGCGGTGCATACTTGTAAGTATCACTTTTCTTAGTAAGCTGGACTGCAGCACTGCTACCATCCTGTGCAATAATATAAATCTCGTCTTCTCCGCTGATATCGGAGATATATGCGATATTTTTCCCATCGGGTGACCAGGCCACATCCCTGTCGTGAGCGCCGGAACTTTTAGTCAGATTACGTGTAATACCCGATTTTGAAGGGACTGTAAACACTTCTCCGCGAGCGCCAAGTGCAATGCGTTTACCATCAGGGGCAACAGAGGCCGTACTGATATTCTTGGATGCATCGCGCATTTCGGTACGAGCTATACTTTCATCATCAGTAATTTGCACTGTGATTTTGGTCGTTTCAGCAGTAGCTATATCATAAATATAAAGATATCCTCCATTTTCGAAAATGATTTGAGAATCACCCAACGATGGAAATTTGATATCGTATTCGGTAAAATCGGTCAGCTTCTTTGTTTCTTTTGTGACAGTATTATAGCTGAATAAATTCATGATGCGATCGCGATCGGAAAGAAAATAAATGGTTTGGTCCTTCCACATCGGGAAAATATCCTGTGCCGGATTATTAGTAATATTGACTGTTTGCTTGGTGTTGAAATCGTAGATCCACACATCATCGGCCATGCCGCCGCGGTAATATTTCCATGTACGGAACTCACGAAACACGCGATTGAACGCCAATTGAGAGCCATCGGGGGAATAAGAACAGAACCCTCCACAAGGCAACGGCAATTCCTGAGGAAGTCCACCGCTTAAGGGAGCTAAAAATAATTGTCCCTTAAAGCTATTGAAAGACTGCATACGCGAGCGAAACAGCACGGTATTGTTGTCTTTCCATGTCATAACTATATTATTAGGCCCCATGCGGTCGGAAACATCATCACGACTCAAAGCCGCTGTATAAGTGATACGCTTTGGCGTTCCGCCTGTTGCAGGCATTGTAAAGACTTCGGTGCTACCTTCGTACTGACCGGTGAATGCGATGGTTTTCCCATCTGGGGAGAATCGGGCAAACATCTCGAAGCCAACATCGGACGTGAGTTTGCGGGCGACCCCACCTGTTTTTTCAACGGTATAAAGATCCCCTGCATAAGTGAACACCACTTGTTTTCCATAGATAGCTGGAAAACGCAGCAGGCGAGCCTGAGCTACAGGAGCTTCAGCTACGGGGGTATTCTGCCCCACGGTACAAAAGGGGAAACAAATCAGTGCAACAAAGGCGTATACAAAAGCATTTCTCATAAGACTTGAATTAATAGTTCGATGCACAAAAATAACTTTTTTCGGGCAGCAGCAGTCGGTATATCGAAGAATTGTTAGCGTTAAAAATACGGTCCAAAGCAGGTCTTTTATACGGCAAATCATTGATTCAAAAGGGCTGCGCTTTACTTTGATGTTAAAACAGTCTTAATTTTATAGCTTATGAATGCATAAAGGAAAAATTAATGTAATTTTACATGAAAAGCCTTTCCTCCGATGAAAAGATTCTTACTCATGCTTTGTCCAATGATTCTTACGCTGAGTGTTCTTGCACAGGAAGACACCACTGCTAAAGTGCGCGTAAAGCAGGGTGTCCATTTTAAGGACGGAGTTTATGCCAATTTCGAGGAATGGAAGAACAACACTCCACGCATCACTGAATTTCAAATTATCAAAACAAATAGTTTCGGCAGCTTCGACGAGGTGGAGATCAGGTATAATTGTAAAGGGGATGACGGAAGTGCTCAAAACTGCGAAATAAAGAATTGTTTTGGATATGTTCAGAATGGTTCATTCTACATTTCTCAAGGATTTTACGGTCGCTTCTTCAGAGTATTTATTGTGGGAAGTTTGACCCATTTTATAGCCTATTCAGGATATGATGATCCAGATGCGTACTTCACCACCGATCCCAACGGCTTAATTGGCGCGGCTAACGATTATAGGGAATATGTATTGGATTTTAGCGATGGAAGTGTTTTTGAATTCAATTTTAAGAGCTTCACTTCATTTCTTAAGGAAAAAGATCCAGAACTCTATGCGCAGCTTCAATCAACAAAGCAAAAGCGGCAGATGATTCATCATTTTCTGCTGGACTATAACGAGCGCCACCCGATTTATATTCCGGTGGAATAGTTTCCTGCTAAAAACACTATCGCTTGTGAAGCATGCAATATGTCAACAGAATCTGTATTTTTGCGTACACCTAATTTCACCCATATGCGCAAAGCCCTTTTACTTTTCGTTGCAATTATTATAAGCTTGAGCTGCCTGGCCCAAGATCTAAAGTATTCAAGAGTAAAGATTTATTGCGGCAAAGACCGCTTGCCTGCCTTATTATCATTGGGGATTGCTCCGGAAGGTCAAATAAAAAAAGACCAGTGGATGATTGCTGAGTTAAGCAGCCAGGAAATTGAGAAAGTAAAATCTGCAGGTTATACAGTTGAAACGCTGATAGAGGATCTTGAATTCTATTATCGTGACCGTAATGAGAACTCAGGCAAATATCCAGAAGAGCACAGCAGCAAGCAAATGAATTGCGATGCAACCACAAGCATTGTCACTCCTCAACACTTTACATTGGGCAGTATGGGCGGATACTACACCTTAGCGGAAATGCTGGCACAACTCGATAGTATGCGTTTACACTATCCTTCACTAATTACTGTAAAGCAAGTGATTGGCAGTACGCAGACCATTGGCGGACGATCATTGTATTATGTAAAAATCAGCGATAATCCCGACATTGATGAAACGGAACCTGAAGTGATGTATTCAGCGCTCACGCATGCTCGCGAACCAATGGGAATGCAGGCCTTGATTTTCTACATGTGGTATCTGCTCGAAAACTACAGCAGCAATGCGGAAATCGCCACACTGATTAATAATACAGAAATGTATTTTGTTCCTTGCGTAAATGTCGATGGATATGAATACAACCGATCTACCAATCCCACCGGAGGAGGCCTATGGCGTAAGAACCGCAGAAATAACGGAGGTAGTTATGGTGTTGATTTAAACAGAAACTATGGGTATGCATGGGGGTATGATAATGTGGGCTCATCAGCAACAGGCAGCGATGAAACTTATCGCGGCACAGCAGGCTTTTCAGAAGCGGAAACATCCATTATGAAATGGTTTTGCGAACAACATAGTTTTAAAACTTTAATCGATTATCATTGTTACAGCAATTTGCTGATTTATCCTTGGAGTTACATAGCAGATTATCACACCCCTGATTCCACGATGTACCTTGCCTACTCAGCGTTGATGACTGCAACCAATAGTTATCTCGCAGGCACCCCCAACGAAACCGTTGGCTACACAGGTAATGGCGGTTCTATCGATTGGTTTTATGGTGAGCAGGCTACTAAGAATAAAATCATTTGCTGGTCACCCGAGGCCGGTGATAATGCCGACGGATTCTGGCCAGCATCAACGCGCATCGAAGATATTGCGAAAGTCAATATAGAACAAAACCTTTATGTAGCCAGGTTTGCAGGACGCTATGCAAATATTACGGAAACGAATTCCCGATTGATTAGCCAACAAGCTGATTTCTTTAATTTCAGTTTACAGCGACTGGGAATGGAACCGGCGACTTTCACGGTAACACTGATACCACAATCGGCCAATATATTATCGGTAGGTGCAGCCAAGACTTTTTCGGGAATGAACATCATGGATATTCGTAACGACAGTATTGCTTTTGCTTTGCAACCCAGTATACAGCAAGGACAGGAAGTTGTTTTTGTGTTACAACTCGACAATGGAATGTATAGTAGGTACGATACCATTCGAAAAATCTATGGCACTCCGGTACAAATATTCAGTGATGTCTGCAGCAATACGACCAATTGGACAGCAGGCGGATGGGGCACTTCAACAACACAATACCATAGTGCATCATCCTCAATCACCGATTCGCCCACTGGTTCTTATGGCAACAATCTGAACAAATCAATTACACTGACAGGCACAGTAGACCTGACAGGGAAGATTTTTGCACAACTTAATTTCTGGAGTAAATGGGATCTTGAACTTGATTATGACTATGTTCAGGTTAAAATCTCAACCAATGGAGGCACTACATGGAAGCCACTTTGCGGAAAATATACCAATGCCGGGACCAGCGATCAAATTCTGAACAGTCCATTGTATGATGGCACACAGACCGCATGGGTAAAGGAAGAGATTGATCTGAGCGATTACCTAAACAGTGTAATCAAATTACGTTTCACCTTAGTGAGCGATGCCAATACCACCGCTGATGGATTTTATTTTGATGATGTTGAAGTATTAGCCATCAATCAAAACACTACCGCCATCGCTGAACCAGCGGCAATAATACCGTTGAGTATCTATCCTAATCCTGCAAGGGATTTGATTAATGTGACTTTGCCAACGCAATCGGATTATGAATATATGATCTGCGATATTTATGGACGCACAGTAATTTCAGGACTTGCGAAAGAGGCAGCAATTAACATAGTAAGCCTCAGTAAGGGGATTTATTTGTTGCGTATAATTCAGGATTCACAAGTCTTACAGGGGAAATTCGTCAAATAGTGTGTGTGCAACCGATGAACTTATTTGCTGAGGACACTTACGAATGTAGCCCGCATTCCTTTTTATCCGGATCTTCCCACCACCAGCGGCCATCGCGCACATCGCCCCCCGCAGGAACTGCGCGTGTACAAGGTAAGCAGCCAATACTTGGAAATCCCTTGTCGTGTAAGGGATTGTAAGGAATATTATTTTTTAATATATATGCTTTGAGCGCATCTAATTCCCAGGTGGCCAATGGACTAATTTTACATAAATCGTTTTCATCATCCCACATTACAATATCTACTTCCTCGCGTGTGACGGATTGCGATCGACGCAAACCCGTTATCCATGCGGATTTCCCGGCGAGTGCACGTTTTACCGGCTCTGTTTTTCGAATGCGACAACAGAGTTTTCTGTTTTCGATACTTTCGTAGAACAGGTTCGGGCCATGTGTTGTGACCATTTTCTCCACTTCATTATAATCCGGAAAATACACCTGAATGTCCAATCCATAGCGTTCTCTGGTGCGTTCCATTGTGCTGTATGTTTCCTGAAACATACGACCGGTATCGAGGGTAAAAATCGGAATATTCAACTGAGCAGTGGCAATCATATGAGTAATGGCCTGATCTTCCAATCCAAGACTGGAGGCAAAGCATATCTTTCCGGAAAATTCATTTGCCGCCCATTGCAGTATTTCTTCTGCTGAAGCCTCTTTCAGAAGCGCATTGTGGTTTTTTATCTTTTCTTTCATCTTCTCAGGAATTCAACATTTCTTCGAGGGTTCCAATACGGTCGGCACGCACACCTTTATCGGTCATCTTCACTGTGGCTGCCTCGTGATGATGTGCATGCTCAAAAAATAATATGTACTTCTTGTCAACGGCCTCTGTTAAGAAGGCTTCCTTTTCCTGCATCGACAGCAATGGTCGTGTATCGAAAGAAGCTACATAAGGCAGGGGAATATGACCAGCCGATGGGATGAAATCCGCCATGAATACGACAGTGCGGTCTTTAAACCTAATAAGTGGAATTATCTGTCCATCGGTATGACCATTGACATGAAGCAAGGACACAGCGCTGGAAAATTCGTTCTGTTCATCAATAAAATTAAGCTGTCCGCTGTCCTGCATCGGAAAAAGGTTTTCTTTGAAATAGCTTGCTCCCTCACGGGAATTGGGATTCATGGCCCATTCCCATTGGCGTCGACTACACCAGTATTGCGCATTAGGAAATGTAAGTTCAAAACCCTCTCCTTCGCTTTTCCTACGTACGCCTCCCCCACAGTGATCGTAATGAAGATGAGTAAGCAGGACATCGGTAATCTCATCCCTTGTAAACCCTTGTTGCTGCAGGGATTTATCGAGCGAATCATCGCCAAACAAATAAAGATACTCGCGAAACTTTCCACTCTGTTTATCACCAATACCGGTATCAACCAGTATTCGCCGGTCACCATCCACCACAAGCAACAGTCTGCAGGAAAAGGGAACCATATTATTCTCGTTTGCAGGCCAAAGCTTTCCCCATATCGACTTAGGCACTACGCCGAAGGTAGCACCACCATCAAGAAGAAAATTTTCTGCTCTGATAATATATAATGATGAAGCATTCATGATATGCCAATTTAGGTACAAAATTACTACAATAATTGATTGGGAGAAAGGTTGGGGTTAAATTATTTGGTGGGGTTGGGGAGTTAATGGGTTATTGGGGGCGCTTGGTTAACTAGTTAATTGCTTATTGGTTAATTAGTTTTAAGGCGCAATAACCATTGCAACACAATACCTTGATGTCCGATTGCAATTTCACTTCATTATAGGTGTCTATGGACTTCATGTAAACCTCCTCCCCTTCATCAGGGCGTCATTCCTGATTTACTCCGGAATCCCCTGGCTTATTGGTTTTAAGGTTAAAGGGTTATGGGGGTTTGGGAGTTGATCGATTAGTTAAAACAATGCAGCCGTAGCCTTTGGAAAGGGTTGTTTCGCGGAACCGAGATCAGTGATATTTATGATAATACTCCTGTCTCCGAGCGGCGCCTCGGGGTGGCCCCTACCGAAGCAAACTCCCTTGCAGTTTATCTGTGGATAAACAATTATCTTTGCTATCAAACTTTAACAGATGAAAAGAGTCCATTTGATTGCCATTGGTGGTGCGGTGATGCACAATATGGCGATGGCGATGCACCATAAAGGATATCAGGTTAGCGGATCAGATGATGAGATTTTTGAGCCAGCGAGGGGACGATTAGCTGCCCTAGGTTTGTTACCGGAAAAAGAAGGTTGGTTTCCCGAAAAAATCAGTCCTGAGATCGAAGCAATTATTCTCGGAATGCACGCAAGAAGCGATAATCCGGAATTGCTGCGCGCTCAGGAACTCGGCATCAAAGTATATTCATTTCCTGAATATATCTTCGAGCAATCAAAGAATAAAACACGGATTGTAATTGGTGGAAGTCATGGAAAAACCACAATCACCGCTATGATCATGCATGTATTGCGGCATTGTGGTCTGGACTTCGACTATATGGTCGGCTCGCAACTAGAAGGTTTCGATACAATGGTCAAGCTTACCGATTCCGCGCCCATCATAGTGTTGGAAGGTGATGAGTATTTAACCAGTCCATTAGATCCTCGTCCCAAGTTTCATCTGTATCTCCCACATATTGCCTTGCTGAGTGGTATTGCATGGGATCATATCAATGTATTTCCAACGTATGAAATCTATACTGAGCAATTCAGGAAATTCATCCATATGATTCAGCAGAATGGAACATTGGTCTACTGCGGCAACGACGCCGATCTTAAAAAGTTGGCCACTGAAGTGCGTGCCGACATCAAGGCTCTGGAATATGGAATTCCTGAACACCGCATAGAGAATGGGATTAGTATTTTGAAAACCTCTCAGGGTGAACTCCCGCTTAAGATTATGGGCACACATAATCTGATGAATCTTGAAGGTGCACGCCTAGTTTGCGCAAGCGCAGGCATTTCCAGCGAAGATTTTTACAGTGCAATTAGCAGTTTCAAGGGAGCTGCAAAACGTCTGGAATTGCTGGCTTCGTGCGAGCACACAGCCGTGTATAAGGATTTTGCACACAGCCCTTCCAAGCTAAAAGCCACGGTGGAGGCCGTTGCTACACAATTCCCCAACCGCCAGCTGGTCGCAGTGATGGAGCTACACACCTTTAGCAGTCTGAGTGAGAATTTTCTCGATCACTATATTCATAGTATGGACACAGCCCATACAGCAGTAGTTTATTTTAATCCTCACACGATTGCTCACAAGAAGCTGCCCCCCATCACCGAGGCTCAGGTAAAAGCAGCCTTCGGGCGCAAAGACCTCATTGTATTTACAGATTCAGGCTTACTAAAAGAATTCCTCCTTTCACAGACCTGGAAGAATAAAAATTTATTGATGATGAGTAGCGGTAATTTTGACGGGATGGATTTAGGAGATCTTGCCTCAAGGGTTATTTAATTACCTCCCACACATTAGCACATTAGCACATTAGCACATTAATCCATTCTGATGGCTTTCACCGGGCTTATCCTTGTGATGATGTATGTCGGAATAATGAGCACCAACAAGCAAATCAGAATGGTTCCACCGTTGATTAGCAGAAGGTGAAAAACATTTAGGTTAATGGGAACTTTGTTTACATAATAAGAAACCGGATCGAGTGTAAGGAAACCAAATTGCAGTTGCAATACGCAAAGCAGCAGTGCAAATGCATTTCCCAAAATCAAACCGTAGCCAACAAGGTAAGTGGCATTGTATAAAAAGATCTTGCGAATACTCCAGTTGGAACATCCCATCGATTTAAGAATGCCGATAAGATTTGTCTTTTCAATAATAATGATGAGTAATGTTGAAATCATATTGATTACTGATACAAAAATCATCAATATGATAATGATTGCAACATTTACATCCTGAAAATTAAGCCAGTCGAAAATCTGCGGATACAATTCTTTTACGCTGCGTGCATTGAGGTCATAGCCTATGTTCTGATACACTGTTTGTGTTACCGCATCCAGATCATCAAAATTATTAATGAAGATTTCGAAGCCGCCCACCTGAGTGCTGTCCCATTTATTGAGTCGCTGAATGTGATGAATATCCCCAAGAACAAAGGTTTTATCAAACTCCTCCAATCCTGTATCATAGATTCCTGAAATCTTGAATTTTCGAACACCAGGCTGCGACTGACCCTGATTAATAAAATACATTATGAGATCATCGCCCGTTTTCAATGAAAGTCGTGAAGCCTGAACCTTGGAGATCAACACCTCATTTGTTTTCCCGGTATCCTTAACTGTAAAAGGCTTTCCTTCGACAATTTTATCCTGAAAAAAGCTCCAATCGAAATCACTACCTACGCCCTTAAACACCACCCCTTCAATTTCGCTAGTTGTCTTGATAATTCCGGCTTTCAGTGCAAAAACCTGAATATGCTTTATACCATCCTGATGTTCCAGCGAAGGATAGAAATCCTGCTTCATCGAAACCGGAGTGGACTCATAGGAATTGTTTGCGTCGAAATTGCTGATTTGAATATGCGCGCCAAAGCCAATCACCTTTTCACGGATCTCGCGCTGGAAGCCGGTCACCATGGCAACCGCAATAATCATCACTGCAACACTTAACGCAATACTGATTACAGCGATACGCACTATAGGCCGAGAAAATGAGCCTTTACGTCCAGAAAGTATATGTCGCGCTATAAAAAATTCCGTGTTCAATGTCTGAAATTTTATTACTTTGCAGCGTCATAATCACAAAAGTAAAAGGGTGATTCTGACAGTTGCAATGCAAAAATAAGATAATACTGCGAACCACCCGAAATATTCACACGATGCGCACGAAGAAACCACGGATGATGACATCCCTACTGAGTGAAGCACTTGCAGCGAGCCTAAGAAAGCTGTGTTGCGGTTTGCTGCTACTGCCCTTGATTGCCAGCGGACAGCAATTTCGTCAGGTCATTGACAAAGACATTTTCCCATCTGATATTAAAACCGGTGCCGAGCGAACCGAGATCTATTTCCCCTGGATTAAAGGGAAGAATATTGCAGTGGTAGCTAACAATACAGCAACCATCGGTAAGACCCATCTCGTCGACAGCCTCTTGCATGCGGGAATGCAGGTAAAAAAAGTTTTTTGTCCCGAGCATGGCTTTCGCGGAAACGCCGAAGCCGGAGCCACAGTTGCAACAGCGGTTGACAAAACTACCGGACTCCCGCTAATTTCTCTTTACGGAAAAAACCCAAAACCCAAAGCGGAAGACCTTGCAGGCATTGATATCGTAATTTTTGACATACAGGATGTTGGTGCACGTTTCTATACTTACATCTCAACGCTCCACTATGTTATGGAAGCTTGTGCAGAGCAAGGAAAAACGCTGGTTGTACTCGACCGTCCAAACCCAAATGGTCACTATGTTGATGGACCTATCCTTAAAAAAGAGTTTTCCTCTTTTGTAGGAATGGATCCAATACCCATCGTACATGGCTTGACTGTAGCGGAATACGCATGTATGGTGAATGGCGAAGGTTGGTTGAAGGATGGTATTAAATGTGATCTTAAATATGTCACAGTATTTAATTACAATCATACATATTTTTATCATCTTCCAGTGAAGCCTTCTCCCAATCTTCCTAACATGGCTTCAGTATGGCTTTATCCGTCGTTGTGTCTGTTTGAAGGAACGGTAGTGAGTGTGGGACGCGGGACAGACAAGCCTTTTATGCAGTACGGTCATCCGCTCTTCACTGAGGCCAATACTAGTTTTACACCGGTTGACATTCCGGGAACGGCCACCAACCCACCTTTCAAAGGACAATTATGTCAGGGTTTCGATTTGGAAGAATTCAGTGTCGCCTATATAAAGAATTCAGAGCAGCTGAATTTGTTCTGGTTACTTGATGCATACAAACGCTTGAAGGACAAGACTACATTTTTTAATGGAATGTTCGATAAACTAGCAGGGACTGATGAGTTAAAAAAGCAGATTCAGAGTGGAATGAGCGAGGAGGACATCAGAAAAAGCTGGAAACCCGGACTGGATGCATATAAATTAATGAGAAAAAAATATCTGTTGTATTCAGATTTTGAATAACCCCTGTGATTTCATAACCATGGCGAAACCACAATACCAAAAAAAACATCAGGGTCAACAAGCGGAAGTGGCGCTTCCGCGAAGTTTTCGTACCCGCACTCTCGATTACATGCAAACCCCATCGGGATTACTAAAGAAGAAATCATTATATGTTACTGCATTAGCGATTTTTCTTCTTGGGTTTCTGCTATACGTAAACACTCTGGGACACGATTATGCGCTTGACGATGATTTGGTGTATAAGCTGAATTCATCAGTAAAAAAGGGCATTTCAGGAATACCGGAAATCTTCCATACAACAAATATGTATGGTTTTAATCAGCAAAATTATGGAGCATACCGTCCGTTCACACAAATGTTGTTTGCAATAGAATATGAGCTATTCGAGCTCAATCCTCACATTCAGCATTTCCTAAGTGTGCTGCTTTTTGGACTTACCTGTGCACTGCTGTTTCTGTTGCTACGTAGAATGTTTGCGTCAAAGCCGCTCTGGGTGCCACTTACCATAGCATTATTATTTACTGTACATCCGATACATACTGAAGTAGTCGCTAATATAAAAAGCAGCGATGAGCTCATCAGTTTCCTGTTTGGATTTGTACTTACATTTCTGGCGTTGTTTCGTTATGTGGACACAAAAAAATCGTTGTGGCTGGGAATTTCCTGCCTGATGTTCCTTATCGGTTTGATGAGCAAAGAGCATATCATGACGCTGGTTCCAGTGATTCCGCTGACGCTCTACTTTTTTACCGACCGCAGTTTGAAAAAAATACTGTTGGACAGCTTATGGTTTTTGATACCTGCGGCGATATTCTTGGGATTGCGTGCACTCTTCATCGAATCGCATGCAGGTAAAGTAGTTTATCTCGACAATTTTATTCTGTTCCTACCTTGGTTTCCTCAGCGGATAGGCACTATTGCAATAGTATTATGGGAGTATCTTCGTTTACTATTTTATCCCTTTCCGCAATCGTGCGATTACAGTTATGCCCATTTAGCACCCACGAGTATCTGGTCGATTAAGCCAATGCTGTCGGTGATTGTATATTTAGGAATGACGGCACTGGCGCTGATGTTATTGAAGAAACGAAATCTTTACAGCTGGTGCATATTGTTTTTTCTGGCCGCGATATCAGTGTATAGTCATATCTACACTGAACTTGCCGCAACCATGGCAGAACGTTTTCTGTTCCTCCCGTCCTTACCCTTTATTGCCGCGATGGTCCTATTGTTTTATGCGGCCTCGCGTGTGGCTACAATGGAGAAATTCCGCGAGATGTTGATGTTTTGGCCGTTTGTGGTAATAATTTTTGCCTTCTCGCTAAAGACAGTTGCACGGAATACTTTATGGAAAAACAGCGATACTCTATTTGCCTACGACGTGGTGAATGCGCCTAACAGCACGCGTTTGAATAAATCTGCAGGCGATGTACTGTTGAACCAAGGCATTAAAGAAAATACACCGGCAAAGAAAAAGGAGCTGATGCGAAAAGCTTTAATATACTTTGATAAAGCATATTCAATATATCAAGATTATCCTGATAATCTTCTTGACATGGGCACTGCCTGGTACTATCTGGAAGAATATGATACTGCCTGGATTTACTGGAAAAGGTTTAGTGAAATTCAAAGCTGGTCGCCACGCAACGCACAGAATCTGCAATACATGAGCATAGGGTATCTTAACCAAGGTCAAGCTTATGGCAAACAGGGATCGATAGATGCCTCCATTATTGCTTACAAAAATTCACTGCAATTCGATTCATTGTATCATCCTGCATGGTATGGATTGGGCTTAGCTTACGCTAACAAACAGGACTACATTCCTTCGGTGCGATGCTTAGTGAAAGCGCTCTCACTGGATTCAACGAATGCAGTGTACTGGTACGACTATGGTGGTCTTATGTTTACCTTAGGAAACAGAACGGAAGCTGGTAGGGCATGGAAGAAGACATTGTTACTCGATCCGAATAAAAAGGAGGCACAGCAAGGATTGCAGGCAATAGGGATTAATCCTTCTACACTATAACGACCATAGATGTAAGTATTTTAAGGAGTACTAACCTCATTTACATTTGAACATGGCAAGAAAAAACATTCCCAACAATCAACCGAAATTCATTCCCAATAATCAGTCGCGCGCAAAAAAACCAGTACCCAAACCGGTCGTTAAGCAAGCGGTGAAACCCTCTTGGTTCACGCCTTTGAGAAAACAGATGCTCTTTGTTTTGCTCGTTTGTTTTGGCTTGTATGTGAATACGCTTGATTTGGATTATACACTCGACGACACCCTGATGATTACTCAGAATCAATTCACACTTAAGGGTGTTCA
Organism: Bacteroidales bacterium; assembly: GCA_963678485.1. Classification (GTDB taxonomy): domain Bacteria; phylum Bacteroidota; class Bacteroidia; order Bacteroidales; family CAIWKO01; genus CALGYY01. Next base: position 3,435,147 of record OY782882.1, on the reverse strand, counting down.
CGGAATCGTTGATATTTTTACCAATGATGCCTTTGTTGGTTTTCTTGGAAAAAATAATCTGTTGCCGGGTGGCCGTTACCGTCCCTTATCACAGGCGATGTTTGCCATGGAATATCAGTTTTTTGGGCTAAATCCATTTGTGGGACATTTTATTAATCTCATTTTTTATTGTTTGCTGGGCTTGTTGGTATTTAAAATATTGAGGATGCTGATTCCTGCGGAAAAGGACCATCCCTGGGGTTTGAATCTGGCTTTTGTTGCAACACTGCTCTTTGTTGCACATCCGCTGCATACTGAGGCTGTAGCAAATATCAAAGGCCGCGATGAACTCATGAGTATGATAGGGTCGCTGAGTTGTTTATATTTTGCATTGCGATATATCGAGAATCGGAAAATATCACATTTATTATGGATCTTCCTGATTTTTATCTTAGCCATATTATCAAAAGAGAATGCACTTGCCTACGTTGCCATCATTCCACTTACATTGTTTTTCTTCCGTAAAGGAGAAACCAAGGCGACATTAACCGCTAGTATTCCGCTATTGGCAGGTATTGCTGTGTATTTCATTTTTCGTGCAGCCACGGTTGGTTTTGTATTGAAAGATGTGAACGATACCGAGCTGTTGAACAACCCGTTTTTAGGAGCGAGTTTTATGCAGAAATACGCAACCATTTTTTACACATGGGGAAAGTATATGTTATTACTGATTTTTCCGCATCCCCTTACGCATGACTATTATCCAAAACAAATTCCTATCATTGGAATGGCTGATGCTCGCGCGCTGATTTCGCTGGTTTTAAGTCTGGCGACCATTGTTATTGCGCTATTGTGGTTTAAAAAACGTCACCTTATCTCTTACGCAATTCTGTTTTTCTGGTTAAGCTTTGCCATGAGTTCCAACTTCATTATCAACATCGGAGCATTCATGAATGAGCGTTTCATGTTTGCGCCTTTGCTGGGTTTCACACTATCCGTATCCTGGCTGCTAACCGACAAAATGAAGAAGTGGTTTAGTAATGCTGCAAGCTGGAGATCAATGGCACTGGGGATTTTCATTGTATTGATGGCAGGCTATTCCATAAAAACCGTCACACGAAACAGGGTATGGAAAAATGATTTCGTACTATTTACCACCGATGTGGAAGTATCGACCAACAGCGCAAAATGCAATACTTCGGCTGGTGGAAAACTAATGGAATGGTCGGATTCAACGAGCAATCCGGCGTTGAAGCAGGAATACCTCAGCCGTTCGGAGAAGTACCTAAGGAAAGCGATTGAGATTTATCCTCAAAACATTAACACTTGGCTATTGCTGGGCAACGTATATATTAAAGTAAAGAAGTATAAAGATGCCAGGGAATGTTTCGATTATTGTTTAAGCATCAATCCCAAGCACCCGGCATCGTTGAATAATTTATTGCATATTGCTCAGGTCACCAATCGTGATAAAATGTACGAAGAATCCATCATTACCTATAAAGATTTGTTGAACCGCCAACCCGACAGTGTACGCAATATTTTCGGAATAGGCATGGGATTTAAGAATGCGGGTCAAATAGACTCTGCTATCTTCTGGTTCAACAGGACTCTGGCAAAGGATTCCCTTTACGGTGATGCATGGGGCAAGCTGGGTGAAATTTACGGACAGAACTTTAACAATCTGGTTTTGTCGGAAGTATTCCTGCAGCGCGCCATTCGTTGTAATCCCAAAGATGCTTCATCGCTTGAGAATTTGGGGATTATTTATGCATTGCGTAAGGATTTCAAGACGTCCATCGACTATTTCACCAGGGCTTATGCCATTACGCCTGACAACATTGGCTTGAATAAAAATATGGGCAAGACGTATCAGGACATGGGGAATATGGCGAAGGCGCAGGAGCACATTCAGAAGGCATTGGCCTTGGAGTCACAGGGAAAACCTCAGTAGAGGCATTGGTATAAAATGGAAGAGGCCGCCCTTTTGGGACAGCCTCTTACCAACAAAAAATATCCTGTTTTACTGCATCTTATTGACCTGACGAGTCAACTTACCTTTAAGGTTAGAAGCTTTATTCTTGTGAATAACGCTGCGTTTGGCAAGTTTATCTATCATAGACACCATTTTGGGCAGGCCGTCAGCTGCTTCCTTTTTCTCTTTCAGATTGCGGAAAGCTTTCACGGCATTGCGCATGGTTTTCTTTTGATAGCGATTGCGTAACCTACGTGTTTCGGTTGAACGTATCCTTTTTAATGCTGATTTATGATGTGCCATTGTTCAAAATTGTTTGTAGTCCGTAGGGGACTCGAACCCCTGATTTCCAGGATGAAAACCTGGCGTCCTAACCGACTAGACGAACGGACCATTAATTCAGTTTAGTCAAATTTGGGAGTGCAAAAATAGGAAACTTTTTTAAATGGACAAAGGTTTTTAAATTTTTTTTCGCTTTTAATTACGACTCGAGGCTCGATTGCCAAAATAAAATGCCAAGTTATTGATAAAATGATCATTAAATTCTAAAAACGGCAAGATGGATCATTATGCCTTTATTCAAACGGTAATTTCCCCCCTCAACGATTCTTTGAGCAGTCGCTCAATTTCTGATTGCTCTTTGTACTTCCCAAGGAGAAACATGAGTTTGGTAAGTGCTGATTCTGTAGTAATATCATTTCCACCGACCACACCTATTCGACCTAAGTCAATACTGGTTTGATATTTACCGATTTCTACCGCCCCGCCTTTACATTGCGTCACATTATAAATAATGATTCCGTTGTGAATCGCCTTTTCGAGTGCATTGATAAACCATGAATCTGTGGGAGCATTCCCTGAGCCATAGGTTTCCAGAATTACGGCTCTAAGACCGGGTGTATTCAACAGTGCATCCACCACATTGGGACTGAGGCCAGGATAAAGCTTCATCAGGGCCACATTGCCATCGAGCTGTTTGTGGACTTTCAGTTTCTTGAAATTTGGTTTTAGTATAGCTGGGACATTGTATTTAATGTGCACGCCAACCTCAGCCAGCAGCGGATAATTTCCGGAAAGGAAAGCTTTGAAATTTTCGGCATTAAACTTTGTGGTGCGGTTACCCCTGTAGAGCTTATTCTCGAAGCATATTGCAACCTCAGGAACGATAGGTGTTTCCTGATCCTTAGCCGCGGCAATTTCAATAGCATTTATAAAATTATCACGACCATCGGTACGAATCACACCCATAGGCAACTGGGAGCCGGTAAAGATTACAGGCTTATTGAGATTTTCGAGCATGAAGCTCAACATTGAGGCGGTGTACGACATAGTATCGGTGCCATGCAACACAACAAAACCATCGTAATCTTCATATTTCTGCTCAATCTCTGTTGCAAGTTTAACCCAGAACTCCGGATTCACATTGGAAGAATCAATTAACGGATCGAACGAGAGTGTATCAATGGCATAATCGAAATTCAGCAACAGCGGAATATGCCTGTACAATTGTTCAAACTCAAAAGGCACCAGAGCTCCGGTATTCTTATCGTGCATCATACCAATGGTGCCGCCAGTGTAAATAACCAACAAGGAAGTTTTAGCTTTCATGCTGCAAAGGTAATAGGAATGATTGAAACGGAGGAATGAAGATGGTAAGATCGGTCTTACCCAATACTAACCTTCGAAGGTAAACGACAATTGGAATACCTTTGAACCCAATCGTTTTACGGGATTGGTGTAGATATTATTTTCGCGTTTCAGCAAATCTAAGAAGCCGTATGACATTTTAAGTTCGATACCAAATTTGAAATATGGAAGAAAGAAATCGAAACCAGTTCCAATCTCTCCCATAAAATCATGTTTACTCAGCTTGACAGGCACTTCAAATTCCTGATTTTTTTTATTCGCCTGAGAAGCCATATCAATGGTGTACTTCACGCCACCAATCACAAAAGCCTGAGCATTAGTAAGACGCTTTGATTTGTATTTAACAAGAATTGGAAACTCCATAAAGGTCGATTCAACATGTTTTGATTGCGTTATATTCAATGAATCACCTTGTTTGATGGTATACTCAAGGCTGCGATCACCAAAGGATAAGGTGGGAACAAAACGAAGTACCAGCTGTTCAGTGAGCTTTAATTGAGAAACGATTCCAATACTAAAACCCAAACTGGGTTTTGATGTAATGTATACCAATGAATCGAGCTGATGGTAATCATCAACAGTTTTTAGCGCGAAATTCATTTGATTTACACCAAGCAAAAATCCAAAATGATACGGACGTTTATCAAATTTGGGGAGGTTTTCGATCTGCGGTCGTTTCTGCGCTGTAGCAGAAGTCATACTACTTAGCGTGAAAGCAGCAATCAGTAATAGTAGTATGCAGGTCTTTTTCAATTCTTTATTCATTTGGTCAGGCAAACGCCCTTGCACTCATTTTATTTTATGCAAGGTTCTAACGGAAAACGGTCGGCAAAGTTACAAAATTATAATTTGCGTGCAGAATAGAGACAGCTTATTCCAAATGTAAGATATTGAAAATGAACATCTGAAAATCCAGCATCCTTCATAAGTCCAACAAATTCAGGACCTTCAGCAAATCCACCTACAGAATCCGGTAAGTAATTGTAAGCCGAATTGTTACGGGATATTATCCTTCCTACCAGAGGAAGCCATTTTGTAAAATAAAAACGATAAAGTTGCCTAATGGGAGTTTTCTTTGGTTTGGAGAACTCGAGCACACAAAACAGCGCTCCGGGTTTCAACACCCGCAAAATCTCTCTCATTCCTTCCACCGGATGAGCGAAATTTCTCACACCATATCCCACCATGGCCGCATCAAATGTTGCATCACTAAAAGGCATATGTTCTACATCAGCCTCCATCGTTTCAATTAATTGTCCTAGCTTCTTACGATTAATTTTTTCTTTTCCCACAGCAAGCATTTGTGGACTTAAGTCGATAGCCATTATGTGTTCTGGTCGAATGTGTGCCGCCATGATGGCCAGATCGCAGGTCCCTGAAGCTACATCGAGCAATTGCATTGGTTTTACTGCAGCTATTTGACGAATCAATTTCCGCTTCCACATTTTGTGAATGCCAGCCGATAAAAAAGAATTCAGGAAGTCGTAGTGAGGGGCAATATCATCGAACATGATGCGAACTTTTTCTTTGTCCGCCACATGTTTTTTTGGTTCCTGTGAGTCGTGATTATTCTGCACGCGATATAATTGAAGAGGCCTCAGCAAAAAGCTTGTCTTTTATGATGGGCACCACTCCCACTTCCTCACAAACAAGACCACCAGCAAGATTTGCAAGCGCTGCAGTATCAACCGGACCAATTCTGGCCGCCAGACATAAAGTTGCAACGGCAATCACCGTATCTCCGGCGCCGGAAACATCGGCGATATTTCTGATATGCGCCGGTATGAGTGCACTGCCAAATTTTCCACCATCCTCTTGAAACGCGATATACACGCCAGCTTCAGAAAGAGTAACCATCGCCATTTTGAGAGAACGGTCTTTCAACAATGGAAACATAATCAGATCCATTTCCTTTTTCCCAATTTTGAGATGATCCAGTTTGAGGCCTTCCCGAAGTTCCTTCAAATTGGGCTTAAACAGCGTAATATTTTTGTAATGACTGAAGTTCCTCTTTTTCGGATCGGCGGTGACCGGAATACTTTTCGCTGCGGCTAAAAGAGCAACCTTCTGGATTAGTTCGCTACTAATGACGCCTTTATCATAATCTTCAAAAATAACAGCATCAACACCTTTCTCAATCTGACTTTCGATCATTTTTAATAGCAATGCTGTTTCTTCAGCTTCCAGCATTCGATCGGTTTCCTCATCAACCCTGAGCATATGCGTATTGTTGCCGATGATACGAAATTTTGTTGTAGTCAGCCTTTCTTTGCTTTGTACCATCGCCTCCGAGCTAAGATGATTGGCTTCGAGCAATTCGATAAACTCAGCTGAACGGGCATCTGCACCAATGACAGAACATAAAATGGCCTGTGCTCCCATCGCTTGTATATTCAGTGCAACGTTGGCTGCACCTCCGGGACGATTTTCTCTCCGCATAAGCGAAACCACTGGAACGGGAGCCTCAGGTGAGATACGATCTACTTTACCCCAGAGGTAACTATCAACCATAACATCCCCGATAATAAGGACCTTCATGCCTGAGAAGCTTGAAAAAATATCGCTTAATTCCTTTTGTGCTATCATATGTATTATTCAAATAAGGTCAGGGTGCAATAGCGCCACACCGACATATCTTCATCCTCCGGAAGAACAACACTAACATTTGTTTTCGCTCCCTTTGCTGCCCGTAAGGTCAACACATGCTCGAGTCTTACTGCTTCACCAGAGCCGTGGCCTACCAACATAAACTTTCTTTTACTATCTGAGTTGGAAGAAAACGTCAAGACTAAAGTTAAATACTGATTCTCTCCCTGACTGATTTTAAGACTATCAACCCCCACTCCGAGATTTCGTATTTTAGGATCAATGAATAAGGGCATAGGATACTCTTGATTGCTGGTGTTGTAATAGATACCGGTTAGTGGTTCACCAAAGGTTTTGTGTAATTTTTCCTGTAATTCGTAAGGAACAACACCAGTGCTGTCTTGGAAGTAGGAAGGGCTCTCAGGGGAAACAGCCTGATCATAGGCAATAGGATAATCATCATACATATTCTCATCAACTGACTTATGTATCAATCCGCCGCCCGCAAATGCAATGAAGCACACTACGCTGAGAATAATGCCCCAAATCCAAAGCATTTTCTTCTTTGCAATCAGACCACCGATAAACATACCTATTGCGCCAAGGAACACAAAACAAACAAGCACTAATAAAAACTCTATGACTCCTAACATCATAATTTGAAGGAATAAGGCACAAAGATAAGAAAACCCTGAGAAACGCTCTCAGGTCGTTGGGGCTCCGCGTTGAAAATTATTACTTAAGATCCGAAAGCGCCTTTTTAATACGACTCACTGCATCAATAAGTACATCTTTTGATGTAGCATATGAAAATCTTATACAGTCAGAATTCCCAAATGCAGCACCGGATACTGTGGCAACATACACCTTATTGATAAGATACATTGCCAGATCATCGCTGTCCTTCACAAGGGTTGTTCCGTCGCTTTTGCCAAAATAACTTTTTACATCAGCAAAAATGTAAAATGCACCATCGGGAACATTAGTGATCATTCCTGGTATTTCTTTAAGGAGTTCGAGCACCATATCGCGACGTTCGCGGAAGGCCTTGAGCATTTCCTTCAACTCGGCTGATGTGGCCGGATCGGTATTAAAAGCCTCTACTGCGGCTTTCTGAGTGATAGAACAGGTGGCAGAAGTAAACTGTCCCTGGATTTTATCGCATGCCTTTGCAATGAATTTTGGAGCGGCCACAAAACCAAGTCTCCAACCGGTCATTGCAAAACCTTTTGAAAGTCCGTTTATAATTATGACTTGATCGCGCACTTCCTCAAATTGCGCAATGCTTTCGTGATGGCCAACAAAGTTTATGTATTCATAAATCTCATCAGCAATAACAAAAATATCTTTATGTTTCGAAAGCACTTCAGCAAGCGATTTAAGTTCTTCGCGGCTATAGACCGATCCCGTAGGATTGCAGGGACTGCTAAAAATCAGCACGCGTGTTTTGGGTGTAATGGCTGCTTCCAGTTGCTTTGCGGTTATCTTGAAATTGCTTTCAATACCAGAGGAAACATATACTGCAGTACCCTCGGCAAGTTTCACCACTTCACGATACGAAACCCAATAAGGAGCGGGAACAATTACCTCATCACCGGGATTTACCAGACAAAGCATAACATTCGCAATAGACTGTTTAGCACCCGTGGATACTACGATTTGATCTGGTGTATACTCCAGATTATTATCCCTCTTTAGTTTTTTGCAGATTGCTTCGCGAAGTTCAGGAATCCCTGATACTGGAGTATAATGAGTGAAGTTGTCGTCTAATGCCTTTTTTGCTGCATTTTTAACGGCAACCGGCGTATTAAAGTCAGGTTCTCCAATGCTTAGATTGATTACATCAAAACCCTGTGCTTTTAGTTCGCGGCTTTTCTGTGTCATTGCAAGGGTTTCTGATTCGGAAAGATAGTTCAGGCGGTTGGATAATTGATTCATAATATTTTAAGATTTAAGGTCGTTGTTAAAATCAGTGTCAAAAATAACAATATTTAATATGCTTTTTAACTATCACGAATTTTATTCCTGCGTTCATAAGATAATTCCGATATTTGCAACCTAAAAATCAACACGAACATGGAACTATTAATGCTGATTATTGCCGTTGTTGTAGCTTCTGCTGCAGTTTTTTTTACCGCCTATTTCTTACTCAAACAGTTTTTAGGCAATGAAGAAAAAAAACGTTTGCTGGAACTCAGAATGAAAAATCAACACTTAATTACGCCGATTCGTTTACAAGCCTACGAGCGTTTGGTTCTTTTCCTCGAAAGGATTTCACCAAACAGCATGGTTGTAAGAGTATTCCAGCCATCGATGAATGCATTTCAAATGCAGACAACACTTATAAAGACAGTTCGCGATGAATTTGAGCACAATCTTTCTCAACAGATTTATGTTTCCGATGCAGCCTGGGCGCTTGTGCGCAATGCCAAGGAAGAGACCATTAAGCTCATCAACATTGCAGCTACCCGAGTAGGTGATCAAGCCAGTGCCACTGACCTCAGCACTGCAATACTCGAACTATCTATGCAACACCCAGTTCAAAAAAATTATCAGGCAATTGAATCATTAAAAAGCGACATACATCAATTATTTTAATAAATTTGCAGCTGATTTTATGAACTCACGTTAAATTCAAAATGATCATTATGAAAAAAATTATTCTCTTTGCTGCTTTAGCGCTGATTACTGGTGTAGCCCTTACATCCTGCAGAAAGTGTGAAACCTGTACAGCTTACAACACTTCTGACAACACCGTTTATTATGAAGATCATTATTGTGGTGGAAGACTTCTTGTAAATACATGGGAAGATTCTTTCAAATCGTCATATGATTATGGCGACACATACGTAGAATGCAAAAAAGATTAATGCATACACTACGAAAAGAGAAGCTGTTTCCTTAAGGAAGCAGCTTTTTTTTTACTTTTGACATAACTAACAACATTCGCCATGAAAAGCATTGTTCGAAAAAGCAAATTCTTTTTTTTAATTATTCTAGCTACACTTGCTTTTGCCTCCTGTAAAAAATGTGTCACCTGTGTCGCACGCGACGCCTCAACATCCAGCGTAAAATTTGAAGAAACAAGTTGTGCAAACGGCCCACTACAGGATGACTGGGAAAAGGACATATTATTGGCTTATCCTTCTCCACAGTATAATACTACATGTAAATGATCGTTTGATACTCACAGTAATTCACCCATAAAACCCTCCCTATGAAACGCCTTTTGTTAACCATCGTTTCGCTTTCGCTGATAAGTAGCAGCTTTGCTCAAGTAAAAACTGCAACGGCTGAGGACATTACCCGCTTTCTCAAATCAAAAACCTATGTGGTTCTCGAGGATGATCCGTTTTCTGCTTTCAATGCTTTTGTTGAAGAAAACATGCAAAAAGCGTGGACCATTACCCCTTTTGAAATAATCAATATGGAAACCTTCGAAAGTAAATGCGGCGACCCCAATGCTTCATTTTTACTAGTGGCAGAGGCACGTTTCTCGGAAACAAAATCTTCGCTATTCCGCTCAAGTACCGATGTTTTTGATAATTCAGACACCTATAATTATGAAATTCTGAATCTGGTAATGGGTGATAAATCGAAAAATATCAATGCAATGGCCGATCTGGCAACGGTTCCAGTGGCTTATTCCGCCATCGAAGACGATGAATCGTACGATTATAAATTCGGTGTATTAATCTATTTTATGCAGTACTATGTGAATTACTGCAATGCTAATCCCGGCAAGGATATCAGGCAAATCGAGAAAGATAATGCCGGAAAAGTGAAAAACTACGAACTATGGCTGAGAAAGGAAGAGCTTCCCTCCGATCTCAACACTCTGGAGAAAATTAAAGCAGTGTACCCTTATCCGGTCAAGCTCGTTACACGAGAAGAGATTCAGGCAGCCATTGCAGCAAAAAAACCTAATGTTGCCATTCTGCACAAAGTGGGACCCGAAGGCTCTGTGCAGGGAGACATGAAATGCTGGAAGTTTATTGTGAGCATCGCCGACGGAAATCCATTGTACTTCGACAGTCATATGATCGACAGCAAGAAACCCGATGCTTTACTGGAGGAAGACTTCAAGAAACTCGCTAAGTAGTTACGGCAATTAATATTTTGCAGTGCTATTGTTATCTCAGATAGCCTTAATATCAGATTTGGGAATCCTTAATCTTTAGGAATGATATTGTTGAATTGAAAAGTCAATTTCAGATATTAGGGTTAATTTAAAAGTATAAACAATTTGCCTAATTCTTAAGACCTTTCTTCTGTGGAACTTTCGAAAATAACGAATACGCTGCAGCAGTAGTTTTTTCAGCCACCTCAGAAAGTTGAATTGCTCTTAGCTCAGCAATTTTTTCTGCGATAAGCCGGATATATTTGGGTTCGTTTCTTTTTCCTCTCCAGGGCACAGGAGCCAACCATGGAGCATCCGTTTCAAGTAACAAATATTCCAAAGGAATTTCTTTTGCAACTTCGGCCATGCTTGCATTCTTAAAGGTCACTACTCCACCAATTCCAAGATAGTAGCCCATTTCAACTAAATCTTTGGCTTGTTCAACCGAACCCGGAAAGCAATGAAACACTGCTGGAATATCGTGCAGCTTTTCCTTTTTAATGATACGAACAATTTCGTCGAGCGATTTGCGTGAGTGAATGACAGCTGGCAGTCCTGCTTCTCTGGCAAGATTCATTTGGTACACAAAAGCCCTTTCCTGCTCTGCAATAAAGGTTTTATCCCAGTACAAATCAACACCAATTTCGCCGATAGCAATGCAGCTATTTTGAGCAAGCATGCGCTCAACATCATGGATTTCGTGCTGAAAATCTTCCTTTACAGAGGTCGGGTGAAGTCCAGCCATGGGAAAACAATGCAGAGGAAATTGCCGACAAACTTCTACAACCCTAGATGCTGTAGTGGTATCGACATTTGGAACAAGCATGGTCTGTATCCTGTCAGTGATGGCTTCTTCAATGACTTCCTTCAGGTCAAGCCGAAAATCATCAGCATCAAGATGAATATGGGTATCGATGAATTGCATCCGGCAAATTTACTGAATAAGAAAATATCATTAGCAAGAAAGCACTCATTGCTTCAATTTAATCGATGGAATAAGAAAACTTGTGCATTGAAAAAAAACTTCATAAATTAGCCTTCTAAAACAATCAAAAATGGCTATACCAACTACGCGTACAAAAGAATGTGCACAGATTATTTTTAAGAGTGAAAACTGCACGGGATGCGGTCTTTGCGTTAGCGTTTGTAAAGATTACAGCATTGAGATCAAAGATAAAAAAGCATCACTTTCCGACCATCCAGCCTTTGGTTGTATGGCATGCGGACATTGCATGGCCATATGTCCTAATGATGCCATAGAAATAAAAGGTAGAGAATTGAGTTCGGCGGATCTGTTCCCCCTGCTCAACCGCAAAGATGCTGCTGATTATAACGCCTTACTGGCATTGATCCAGCAGCGCCGAAGCATCAGAGAGTTCAAAGACCTTGCGGTGGATCAGGAAACGATTGATAAAATTCTGGAAGCTGCCGAGCAAGCACCAATGGGACTTCCTCCGACCGATGTAAACGTACTGGTTTTAAAAAACAAAGAGGAGGTTCTGAATTTCTCAAAAGATTTCTGCCGACATCTCAACAGCATGAAATGGCTGGTATCAGGATGGTTTCTTGCAATGATGCGCCCATTTTGGGGAAAAGAAAATGATGAATTATTCCGTGGTTTTCTAAAACCCCTATTTCGGATATTTATTGAAAACATGAACAAAGGGGTGAATTTGGTCACCTATGATGCCCCACTCGCCATGTATTTCTATGGTTCACCCTATTGTGATCCGGCAGACCCTATTATTCCTGCTACCTATGCAATGCTTGCAGGGGAATCGCTTGGATTAGGTACATGTATGCTTGGAGGAATTCATCCATTTATTCAGAATGGATCTTCGTCAAAAAAATTCAGGGAGTCTCATGGAATTAAATACAAAAGTCGTGAAGGTGTATTTGTAATCTTTGGACATCCCGCCATTAAATACAAAAAAGGCTTGCGCAGGACCTTTGCATCTGTTACCTACAAATCATGATAAGACTGAATTTCCTCTGTACTTGTTCCATCGTTTAATTCCAGATTAAGAATTCCTTTAGCGGTTATATATATCAAAAGAAATTGTCTATTTTTACGCAGAAATATTTTATTACAAATTTAATAATTATAAATATGAAAAAACTCAGTGGAATTTTGCTTTTTGCGCTTGCTCTGGCGCTAGTCCTCCCTTCATGCGGTAAATACGAAGAGGGTCCATCCCTTAGCTGTCGTTCAAAAAAAGCTCGTTTGGTAAATGAATGGAAAATCGACAAGTATTATGAAAATGCGATTGACATTACTGCCACTTTTACCTCTTACGAGCCCAATCTGCTCATGAACATCAAAGAGGATGGAACAATTGTGAACACATATAGCGATCCCAGCGGCGTTCCTGTATCCTGGGCATCTACATGGGAATTCAACAGTGATAAAAGCGGCGTTGTTATCACCACTGGCGGCGTTTCAAGTACATTCGACATTCTGCGCTTGAAGAATGACGAATTATGGTTGAAACAAAGCATCAGCACGCTGGGTATTACAACCATCAAAGAAATTCATTATATCACCAACTAAAATATTTTTCAATGCTTCCTTCCTTCTGGAGGGAAGCATTTTTCTTTTCCGGCGGAAGGCAATGGCATGAAGATATTGATCCTGCGTTTCAGTTCAATTGGTGACATTATCCTGACCACGCCCGTGGTGCGATGCCTGAAATCTAAATTCCCTGAAGCCGAAATTCATTATCTCACACGACTACCCTACAAATCTATCGTTGAATCGCTGCATGCGGTTACAAAAGTTATAACCTTCGAAACCTCAGTTACTGAAGTCCTTCCTGAAGTCCGTAAGGAAGCGTATGATTATATTATAGATCTTCATAAAAATCTACGGACAAAAACATTGTTACTCCGTCTTGGCCGGTGCGCTCATACCTTTTCGAAGTTAAATGTAAGAAAATGGCTTAAGGTAAGACTGGGGATAAATTGCCTTCCCAAGGTGCACATAGTGGATCGTTACATGAAGGCAGTTGCTTTCCTCGACGTAATTTACGATGAGCAAGGTCTGGACTATGAAATCCCCGCCAACACCGAACTAGATGCTTCGATTTTTCCTTTGGAGAAAAGAACTCATTACACAGTGATCGTTGTAGGCGCAAAACAATTTACAAAGCAAATTCCTGAATCCCACATCATAACTCTTTGCCGCTTGATTTCAGGAGAGATTGTACTACTTGGCGGTAAGGATGAATCTGAAAAATCACAACGTATACTTGAGCAAATTGAGGACAATAAACGCGTCACTAATCTTTGTGGAAAGCTGGATCTGAATCAAAGCGCATTATTATTAAAAGGAGCAACAAATATTATAACTGCAGATACAGGAATGATGCATCTGGCTGCAGCACTGAAGAAAGAAGTTATTAGCATTTGGGGCAATACCATTCCTGCCTTTGGAATGTCGGCCTATTACCCAAAAGGAATGGAGCATCTATCGCATATCCTCGAAAACAATAGTATTGCCTGCCGTCCTTGCAGTAAGATTGGTTATAGTTCTTGTCCAAAAAAACACTTTAAGTGCATGATGGATTTGAACATGCAGGATGTGATGCAATGGGTCAAATAATACTGCCCAAAAAATTAACCGATGTTTCCTATCTTTGCAAAAAGAAAAAAATACTGATATGATACAACGTATTCAAAGCATTTACCTTTTCCTCGCTACAGCAGCCTATGTTTGCCTGTTCTTCTTCCCATTCGCAACTTATACCACAGCAAGCGGCACTGTTGATCTTTCCATTCTTGGATTAACTGAAAATGGCGTTCCTGTTGAACGCACTCTTCCTTTGCTGGCAGGATTGATATTATTGATTATCCTTAGCTTTTCAATTATTTTCCTTTATAAAAAGAGAATGCTGCAAAGCAGACTTACCGCAATTTGCCTGCTGTTGAACGTCGCCCTCATCGGGGGAATGTTCTTTTACAGCGATAATTTTGAAGGCAAGCTTAAGGTAATGGCAGATTTTAGCATTGGCACCTATATCGTTGCAGTACCCATAGTATTGCTTGTACTAGCTAATCGCGCCATCCGTAAAGATGAACTTCGAGTACGTGCAGCAGACCGCTTGAGATAATCAAGCAGTTCTGCCCGGATATACTTTTAATGCTTCCTCTAGACACTTCATGGCCTTCCTGAGATCGTTCACATTCAGCACATAGCTGAAGCGTACTTCGTTTTTGCCTCTTCCGCATGTACAGTAAAATCCTGTTGCCGGAGCGAGCATTACGGTTTCATTATTATATTCGAAGCTCTCAAGTAACCACTGGCAGAATTTATCAGCATCATCAATAGGAAGACGGGCAACGGCGTAGAAGGCTCCTTTTGGTTTAGGACAAAAACATCCTTCCATTTTATTTATGGATTCAACCACTAGATCCCTGCGCGATAGATATTCCGACATTACTTCATCAAAGTAGGCCTTTGGAGTGTCGATGGCTGCTTCTGAAAGCACCTGTCCAAAAGTAGGCGGACTAAGACGAGCCTGCGCAAACTTCATAGCTGTGGCCATGATTTCTTTGTTATGAGTAACGAACATACCAACCCGTGCGCCGCATGCACTGTAACGCTTAGATACAGAGTCAAGCATGATTACGTTGTTTTCTACGCCTTTAAGGTACATTGCAGAATAGTGAGTATGTCCGTCATAACAGAACTCACGATATACCTCGTCTGATAATAAATACAGGTCATGTTTGAGAATCAATTCTTTTAATGCCAGATGCTCTTGTTCTGAGTATAGATAGCCAGTAGGATTGTTGGGATTGCAAATCAGAACAGCCTTGGTTTTGGGTGTAATAATCTTTTCGAACTCACTGATGGGAGGCAAGGCAAAACCATCTTCAATATGTGAAGGTAATGGTTTAATTACAACACCTGCGGTTGTAGCAAAACCGTTGTAGTTTGCATAGAAAGGCTCAGGCACAATCACCTCATCACCCGGATTTAAGCACGTCATGAAAGCAAATAAAATTGCTTCAGAACCACCGTTACATACGATAATTTCGTTTTCAGTAACATCAATATTGAAGCGCTTGTAATATTCTACCAGCTTTTTGCGATACGATGGAATACCAGCAGAATGGCTGTATTCAACCACTTTAATATCGGTATGCTTCAAGGCATCCATTGCTCCGGTAGGAGTAATAATATCGGGCTGACCAATATTCAAATGATACACTTTACGGCCTTTGCGTTTGGCCTCATCGGCATAGGGAACCAGCTTCCGAATTGGAGAAGCAGGCATGTTTTGACCTTTTATTGAAATACTTGGCATATCAAAATATTTTTACGGGTATTTATTACCCTTGATTTAACAAAAAAAATCCCGGTGAAAATCACCGGGACAAATGTTGCTATTTTTTCTCAAATAAATGCGATTAGTCCAAAAATTATTTGGCGACCACATTTCCTTTTATAGTTAAAGTAACAGTAGCTGTAACCGCGTTTGATAACACAGTAATGGTTTTACTAAACTGGCCGATGTTTCCGGTATTGTAGCCAACTTTAATCTCACCACTCTGTCCCGGAAGGATGGGCTCCTTACTCCAGGTTGGAGTTGTGCATCCGCAAGATTTGCGAACGTCAGAAATAATCAACACCTCATTACCTATATTTTTAAATGTAAAAACACAGCTGCCATCAGCACCCTGGGTAATGGTGCCATAGTCGTGCTCAACTTTGTTGAACTTTATCTCTGGTCCTTCATTGGTGGCTGTTTGGGCATTCACTGCAACAATAACAAACATCAGCAGGCTTAAGGTCATTAAAAGCTTTTTCATATTCTTTGAAATTAATCGGTTAGTAGAATTAACGTTATTCATTGTTTGGATTAAGTCCGTCATTAACGGGTTTGGTTGGAATAACCTCATCAGGTTTCTGAAGTACGTTTCCCTTGATATTTAATGTAATCTGACTTTCGGTTGCATTTGATAAAACAACAATTTGTTTGCTGATTGTCCCAATGCGCTTTGTATCGTAGGTTACAACGATTACTCCGGATTGTCCCGGAAGAATAGGCTCTTTTGGCCACTGTGGAATGGTGCAACCGCAGGAACTGCGTACACTTGAAAGCACCAAGGGTTCGTCACCGACATTGCTGAAAGAAAATTCTGATTTGCCATCAGCATTTTGGTAAATGGTTCCGTAATCATGAACGTTTTTATCGAATTTAATAATCGCGCCTTTGCTTTGAGCGTGAAGAGCCGAGGAGGCAATAATGACAACTAAAAATGACACTAATAACTTTTTCATATTTAACAAATGTTTGAAAAACAAAAGTACAATATATTATTGAAAACCGTTTCGTGAAAATCGGCGGCGCTTAGCAAAACATATACCAAAGCCCCTACAGGTCGCAAATGTAACGTACTTGGTTGCCTCAAATCAGAAGATTTTCTTCAGACATGACTTGGGTAAATTATTGGTTAATATTGAATATCAATTCATTCATTAAAAAAAACAGCATAATTTTATTGGTCAAATAAAAAATCAGGAATTGCTGAACTTCCACAACATGACAGATGAATCCTCCAAAATGTTTACTTTAGCATTTCATTGTAAAGGGAACGTTTAAACACTAAATGTATGAGACAAAAAATTGTTGCTGGCAACTGGAAAATGAACCAAACTATTGATACAGCGGGTACACTGCTCAACGAAATCGTTGCATTGCATGCCCAACTTGAGCATTCATCAAAAGTAACAACGGTGATTTGTCCTCCCTATCTGGTAATTCCTTCATGTGCCCAGTTATTATCCGGCAAGGATGGAATTTTCTGTGGTGCGCAAAATTGTCACAACGAAGATAAAGGGGCATACACAGGAGAGATATCTGCGGAAATGATTGCTACTGCTGGGTCTCAATATGTTATTCTTGGTCATTCAGAACGTCGCATGTACTTTAAAGAAGATGCGATTTTTCTGAAGAAAAAGGTTCAGGCATGCCTTTCACATAATCTGATTCCAATTTTCTGTTGTGGAGAGATTCAGGCAGAGCGTGAATCAGGCAAACATCAAGAGGTTGTTGAAGCTCAAATCCGTGAGGCATTGTTCAGCTTTACAGCGGATGAAATGCTTATGCTGGTTATTGCCTATGAACCGGTATGGGCCATTGGAACCGGACTTACTGCTAGTCCGGCACAAGCACAGGAAATGCACCATTTTATCCGTTCCATACTACAAAAACAATATGGTTCTGCCGTTGCAGAGGCCATTCCAATCCTATACGGTGGAAGTTGTAATGCCGCCAATGCTGAGGAATTGTTTTCACAAGCTGATGTTGATGGAGGGTTGATTGGTGGCGCATCGTTAAAGTCAGCCGATTTCATTGCAATCATCTCAGCAGCAATAAAAACATCTAACCTATGAGCCAAAAATATATTGAGGTAAAAGTCAGCTTGAGATATCCGGACTTCTCCGAATATCTCATGGCAGAAATGGCCGAGCTGGGATTTGAGAGTTTTGTTGAGCAGGAAGAGGGATTTCTGGCATATATTCAAGGGGAATTATTTGATCAGGACGCGATAGCATCGCTTGACTCGTTTAATAAAGCTTGCGCCGAAATGCAATGGAGCGAAATTGCTCAGCAAAACTGGAATGAAGAATGGGAAAAGAATTTCGAGCCGGTAGCTGTTGGTGATTTTTGTGGAATACGCGCACCATTTCATGAAGCGTTCACCAATAAGAAATTCGAAATTATTATCGAACCCAAAATGTCGTTTGGTACTGGTCACCACGAAACCACGGCCTTAATGATTGAATTGCTGGGACAATTAAATGTTCATGATAAAACCGTTCTTGACATGGGGTGCGGAACAGCCGTATTAGCCATACTGACAGCAAAAATGGGAGCCGCAGAAGTTACTGGAATTGATAACGATGAGTGGGCTTTTGAGAACAGCAAGGAAAATATTCAACGAAATTTTGTTCCGGATGTAAACATTTTGCTGGGTGATGCGTCTTTACTATATAATTATGGTAATGAATATTTCGATATTATAATTGCAAACATCAACCGGAATATACTTTTGAATGACATTAAGCACTATAGCCGAGTATTAAAACAGAACGGAATCCTTTTACTGAGCGGATTTTACAGCGAGGATCGAAAAATTTTGCTGGATCATTGCATGCAATTTTCACTACAGGAAGAGCGTTACCTTTCACAACATAACTGGACCGCAATACAACTGAAAAAAATATAACGATAACCTCAATCATATGAAATCAGGCCTACGCCCGCTAATTGTGCTCTTCATATTAGTCCTTTCTATCACCACTACTTGTTTTGCACAACCTGCAAAGAATTTCTCAAAGGATTCGCAGACCTTTCTCAATGAGCTAAAACTGATGTTTGATGCGGCACCTGCCAAGGAACAAAAGGATGCCGGTAAAGTGTTGATGGAATCCTTCTCGGCACTGTGGCTTGGAGGAAGTCTGACAAAGACGGAACAGGATTCTATCTACGCCATGTGCAACATTATGCTCAAGCGGAAAATGAAAACTTTTCCGAATTATGAGACCTATCTGAACACAGTCATGCTTTTTTGCAAATCCGACCAAACTGAAGAAAGCTTCGGCGCGTGGTGCTTTGCTTTGCGAAAACTGGCTTTTATGACGAATAATATTCGTTTTATGGCCCTACTGGATGCAAGTAACTTAATCCTTACTAAAAACACCCTCTACGAAAACCAGATTATGCAGTGGAAAACAACGGCGGATGATTTTACTTTCAAGTATGACTCCTTGCCGTATGTTGAGTTCACCAAAGGAACACTCACCTGTATCAAGAAAAACGATAGTACAAAAATCTATGACACACGTGGCATCTTCTATCCAACGACCAATCTTTGGCTTGGTGAAGAAGGTAAGATTCTTTGGACACGCTCCGGTTTCCCGGAAAATGAAGTATTCGCCGAACTTTTCACTTATAACGTGTCGATGCAAAAATCAGAATTTGATATCGATACCGTTCGTTTTTACAACACTAACTTTTTCACCCGGCCACTGATGGGCTCATTGGAAGAAAAGGTTATGGTCGATGTAGGCGAAGACCGGGTTTCCTACCCACGGTTTAATTCCTTCGATAAACGATTGCAGATAAAAGATATATATAAAGATGTTGATTACGATGGCGGATTCTCGATGTACGGCCCAAAACTCATGGGAATGGGAGACAAGGAAACGGATGCTTTTCTATATTTCAAACGCAACAACAAACTTTTTGTAAAATTAGCCTCCAAGACATTCATCATAAGAAAAACAAGTGTGGCCTCTGATCGTTCGGCCGTATCAATATATTGGGAATCGGACAGCATTTATCACCCTGGATTACGCGTTCGATTTAGCAGTGATAGTGCGGTACTCAGCATGATGCGCGACAACACGGGTATTGGTCAAACTCCATTTTTCGATTCCTATCACAAAGTGGATATTATTGTTGAAGCCATGTACTGGAAAATGGACGAACCCAAGATTGATTTGGAAATGCTACGTGGATCAGGTAGCGAAAGTGCTGCAATGTTCGAATCGGACAATTATTATTCTGAGTTCCGTTACGAAAAATTAAAAGGGCTCGAAGAAGTACATCCGCTCTATTGGCTTAGAGATCTTGCCGTTGAAAAAGGCAGCAAGACTTTTACTGTTACCGATCTTCAAAATAAAATGAAAGTTGGTAAAGAGCAGGTCATTGCATTCTTGCTGGATTTCGCCAGTAAGGGTTTTCTAATGTACGATATGGATGATGAGTTAATCACCATAAAAGATCGTGTATATCATTACCTGAATTCGAAAAACAAAAAAACTGATTATGATGTAATACAATTCAAATCGGTAATCTCCGCCCGTGCCAATGGAACCCTAAGTTTGCTGAATTTTGATCTTAAATTACGCGGTGTTCCTATTGTCTATTTGAGCGACTCTCAAAGTGTATTCGTAATTCCTAATGAACAAGAGCTTACACTGAAGAAAAACCGCGACTTCTCTTTTGATGGTCAGATTCACGCCGGTTTGTTCGATTATTTTGGAAAGAACTTCAACTTTAGTTACGATAAATTCAAATTTGATATGCCCACTATTGATTCCATGAGCTTCAAAGTGCAGGATTATACGCAACTTCCTGATGGTTTTGGCATACATCCATTCCGTAAAGTAAGAACAGTAATTGAGGATTTGGTGGGAGAAATATTAATAGATGACCCTGGAAATAAATCGGGGCTTCATCCATTCCCTAGATATCCAAGCTTTATCAGTAAAAAAGAATCATACGTTTATTATGACCGCCCATTTATTTTTGACGGAGTTTATACCCGCGATCGCTTTTATTACCGACTGCAGCCCTTCACGATTGATTCTCTTGACAATTACTATTCTGAGCGCAAAGAGTTCAAAGGATATTTGGTTTCGGCCGGAATATTCCCCGATATCACCGAGCCACTGCGCGTGCAGCCTGACTTCTCACTTGGTTTTGTGCTAACAACACCGCCAACCGGACTACCGGCGTACGGCGGCAAAGGGATTTACGACAGCATCGTAGACTTGAGTTATGAAGGATTCCGTGGAAGAGGAACATTGAAGTATCTCACATCAATAACGAAATCGAAAGACATCGTTTTCTTCCCCGACTCTATGGTAGCTATAGCCGAACGGTACGAGGTCAAAGAAAAAACCACCACTACAGAGTACCCGGCCGTTCTGGCTTATAATGTAAAGGTACAATGGTATCCTTATAAAGATATCATGTTGATCACCCAGCGTGATGAGCCCTTTGCCATGTATAATAAATCGGTAAAATTATCAGGAGCTCTTACGCTTGAACCAAAAGGCCTGTCAGGAGAAGGTTTGCTCGAATTCAGTAAAGTTCAAATGACTTCACACAACTATGAATTCAAGCAACACACCTTCCAATCGGACACTACAGATGTGATATTCAAAACACCTGACCTTACTGAGATGGTACTCAAAACTGAGAATTTCAATGTGAATGTTGATTTTCAAAAACAACTCGGTAAATTCAAATCGAATGATGAAAACTCCAGAATTAGCTTCCCTTTCAATAATTACGTTTGCTATATGTACAATTTCGACTGGTACATGGCAAAGGATGAGCTGCTTTTAAAGAGCGCCAATAAAGCAAAGTTCGACTACTTGAAAACGGCTAAAAAAGAGGATATCGTTGATCTTGATTTAACAGAATCGGAATTTCTTTCGATACATCCCGGACAAGACTCATTACATTTTTATGCTCCTGAAGCTACCTATAATCTTAGCGAAAACGTAATCCGAACCAAGGACGTTCCTATGATATTGGTTGCGGATGCGGCCATTTTCCCTGATTCAGGTAAGGTTTCCATCTTAAAGAAAGCTGAAATGCTTCCGTTGGAAAATGCCGGTTTATTAGCTAATGTTGAAAATAAGAAACATTATATATATGATGCGAAGATAAATATAGAAACCCGAAAGAAATATACTGGTCAGGGTTCTTATGATTATGTTGATATCACCGATAAAAAACAGAAGGTGTATCTAAGCAGCATATTTGTAGATTCGCTCAAAACCCGTGGTATCGGCGACATTTCTCAATCGGCCGATTTTACACTCAGCCCCGACTTTGGCTTTAAGGGAAAAGTCAAGCTAATCGCTGAGAAAGATTTGTTGAATTTTAGCGGAGGTGTAAAAATCAAGGAAGATTGCGACACTATTCCTGAACGCTGGTTCAGATTTACCACAGATATTGATCCTGCCAACATTCGCATTCCTGTTTCGAGCCAGGCAAAAGAGTTTGCAATGAATGGCGGTGATGGCAATGACCTTGGACTTGGTTTGTATGCATGTAATGATTCTGCAAGAGTTTATCCGGCATTCCTTCAATATAAGAAGAACACCCAGAACGAACCGATTGTCACCGCAACTGGCTATCTCACCTTTGATGCACCGCGACAAACCTATACCATTATGCCTGAAATAGATTCCACAGCGATGGATATCCCTTATGATGTTGTGGCTTTCGACAGGAAAAACTGCACCGTCAATGGTAAAGGCAAACTAAATCTTACATCTAACGACTTAGGCCGATTCACGGTTGAATCCTATGGTGACATTACGCATTCAGTAGTAGACCGCACCAGCATTGCTATGGTAACAATGGCTATGGACTTCCCCTTTGATGAAGCCAGCTTAACGCTGATGAGAAATGTAATGGAGGCTGAACCCGGAACTGAAGCGCTGAGTACAACTGACGATAATTACTTTATGGCACTGAAATATCAGCTGGGACCAGAGAAAGCGAATAGTTTCATCAGTCAGTTAAGTCTTACAGGCAGAGCCAAAGATCTTCCAACCGAATTGGTACATACATTCTATTTGTCGCAGGTAAAGATGCGCTGGGATTTCAAGAATCGTTCTTTTGTTTCCGAAGGTGACCTTGGATTTGTAAGTGCAGGCAATTCGCAATTATACAAATTCATTAAAGGAAATCTTGAAATCTCTTTCAAACATACCGGAACTACTATTAATCTTTACTTTGAAGCAGGGAACGAATGGTACTTCTTCAGTTATCAAACTAACCGTATGCAAGCACTTTCTTCGAGTAAAGAATTTGTTGACGCCATAAAGAAGTCTATGGAAGACAACAAGAATGTACTTGATGCAAAAGACAACTTACCTCAGTATTCATTTACATTGTCGACTGCTAAGAGGAAGAGTGATTTCCTTAAGAAAATCGGTGTGACCTCCGACGACAGCAATCCCGACGAATAGGGTTTAACAAAAAAAACCGGAGCAAATGTCTCCGGTTTTTTTTATTCCTTTATAACTTAGAAAGGATCACTATCGGGTACTTCATCCATGCGCGAAGATCGTGTAATAAAAGATTTATTGAAGCTCTCGTTGGGTTCCAGTCCATCATCAATCTGTATAGATAAATTATCCATATCAGAAAATTTGGCCAGATGTGCAATGAAGCGCAAACGAATATCTTTAAGCGCTCCGTTACGATGCTTTGCAATAATAATTTCCGCAGTTCCTTCGGTAGGTGTGGCGTCTTCCCACTCCTTTATTTGATAGTATTCCGGACGATAGATAAACAGAACAAGGTCGGCATCCTGTTCAATAGCGCCCGATTCTCTAAGGTCACTTAAGATTGGCTTCTTATTTCCACCACGAGTTTCAACTGCGCGGCTAAGCTGCGATAGCGCTATTACCGGCACATCCAGCTCTTTTGCCAAAGCTTTAAGCGAGCGGGATATCTGGGAAATCTCTTGTTCACGATTACCTCGATTATCGCCACCAATCGACATTAGCTGAAGGTAGTCAATCACAATCATTTGAATATCGTGCTGTGCCTTCAAGCGACGGCATTTTGCACGAAGCTCAAAGATAGAAAGGGCGGGCGTATCATCAATAAACAATGGGGCATCAACCAGAGCGCTAATACGCGCATTCAGTTGTTCCCACTCACTATTTTCAAGATTACCGCGACGAAGTTTCTCTGCAGGAATTTCGCATTCACTGGAGATCAGACGAGTCACCAATTGGATGGCCGACATTTCAAGTGAGAAGAATGCCACAGGTTTTTTCAGATCCACAGCCATGTTGCGAGCCATCGACAATACGAAAGCCGTCTTTCCCATACCCGGACGAGCAGCGAGCACAATCAAGTCGGACTTCTGCCAACCAGCCGTCACCCGGTCAATTTCGGTAAAGCCCGAGCCAACGCCTTTTAGGTGGCCTTCGGCATTTTTTGCGTTTTCAATTTCTTTAATCGCTTCTTTAACGAGGGATTGAATATCGAGGTAACTTCTGCGCAAATTGCCTTCACTAACGGCGAATAGATTACGTTCCGCATTATCTAAAAGGTCGAATACGTCCGTGGTATCTTCAAAAGCATCACGAATAATATCTGATGAAATATGTATCAATTCGCGCTGAATAAACTTTTGAGAAATGATTCGAACGTGATATTCGATATTAGCAGCAGAAGCAACGCGGTTCGTAAGCTGAGTAAGATAATAAGGACCGCCAACGGTTTCGAGCTCACCTAAGGTTCTCAATTCATTGGTAACAGTAAGAATATCTACCGGTTCTGATTTTTTAAACAGATTCTGAATGGCCTTAAAAATTGTTTGATGAGCATCTTTATAAAAGATCTCAGGCCTCAAAATATCAATTACCGCAGTTAATGCATCCTTCTCAAGCATCAGTGCGCCCAGGACCGCCTCTTCAAGATCGAGTGCTTGTGGCGGGACCCGACTATGCTCGGGAATGACCGTATTTCCTAGTGTTTTCCTAACTCTTTTGCGTGTATTATCAGGTGCATTTTCCATTGGTCAAAAGTACTAAAAGCCCTTAAGAAAGCGATGGGATAAATTGTTAAATCATAAAAATACACCGCAAAGCCTGAATAATCAAGCAACTACAAAGCACAATAAAACTACATACATTATATGTAATGGAAGCTTTATGCAACGAACATCTGTACTTTTTTCAAGAAGTACGATGATTCATGGAAATCAGACATACTGAATCGCTTCAGCAGGAATTGAGGGAAGTCCGAGGTATTTGTACATTATCTGAGCAATAGTGAGGACATCTTTCTGGCAGTAGGTGACGATGCGTTCCAATCCGTCTTCATTCCAATACACACGGGCGACATCAGCGCCAG
Source organism: Bacteroidales bacterium (assembly GCA_963678485.1). GTDB lineage: Bacteria > Bacteroidota > Bacteroidia > Bacteroidales > CAIWKO01 > CALGYY01. The sequence goes on along the minus strand of OY782882.1, from coordinate 3,410,147 downwards.
CGATATCATCTTTGGGAGTGGGAATATTAAAAACGGCTGCCAGTAATTCCAGCGAAGTATAACTCTTGTAATCGCCAAACTTCCATAATTCCATTGTATCCAGATGTCGTATCTGCCAAGGCTTTTGTCCGGCTGTATCAAGAATATCGGGAAGAGTGATTCCTTGCACCAGCATACGTCGTGAGAGGAACGGAAAGTCGAACTCCTTGCCATTGTGGGCACACAGCAAATGATAGTCGCGATTAAAATAGCGGCGCAGCATATCAGCAAATGCGCTAAGGAGCTCTTCCTCATTGTGACCATAGAAACTTTTCACTCTAAGATGGTCTTGATAAAGAAAGGCGGTTGTCACGCAAATAACTTTACCAAACTCAGCATAGATACCGGCTCGGGGCCAAAGAGCGTTGGGGTCGGTTTCGGTGGATGGGGCAAGTGTTGCAGCTTTTTTCTGCCACAGTTTCTTGAATGGATCGGGGCACTGAGAGTACTCAGGCACCATGGGAACGGTCTCAATATCCAGAAAGAGGATATTTCCCGGGATAATGTCTTTAAGCATAAGAATTTGTTTTTTGTTTCTGTAAAAATAAAGAATCTGATAAAATCCGCCATTAAAAACCCGATAATGATGAATATTTTTTCTAAAACTTCCTGACTTTGACACTTTAAAAATCACGAATTTGTAACTACCACAAATACATTCACATATAAATTTTGCGCCACCCGTTTGGGTGACGCAAGAACAAAATGACTTATTTTAGCGTATGTTCATACGTAAAAAGAAAAATAGGTCAGGAACCACGAGTGTAGTCGTTGTAGATAAAACTCATGGGAAATATATCGAATTAAAAACAATTGGGGTAAGTAGTGATAGTTCCCAGATCGATAATCTGATAAAACAAGCAAAACAATGGATAGATGCTCAATGTGGTATCCAAGATGTTTTTTGTATAAAAGCCAAGGAGCAAGAAGAAAAACAGGTAACTGAACACTTGTTGTCAAACATTGAAAACATCCTAATCAATGGCACGCAGTTGATTTTGGATAAGGTATTCCATCTTATTGGTTTCGATAAAATATATGATGACATATTGCGTCATTTGGTTGTTGCCCGTTTAAGCCAACCGATGAGCAAGTCGGCTACGGTAGATTATCTAAAATCATATTTTGATGAAGATGTGCAGCTATACAAGATATATCGTTATTTGGACAAACTATACAATACCCAACAAGAGCGGATACAGCAAATCAGTGTTGAGCACACACGGAAGATATTGGGTGGTAAAATCGGCTTAATGTTTTATGATGTAACCACACTTTATTTTGAGTCTGATTATGGTGATGAACTAAGAGAAAATGGGTTTTCTAAAGACGGAAAGCACAGTCAGCCACAAGTAGTGCTGGGTTTATTAGTAAGTAAAGGGGGCTATCCCCTTTCTTACTCTATTTTCAACGGCTCTCAATACGAGGGGCGAACGATGTTGCCCATAATTGACGATTTTGTTCGACGTTTTAATTTGGATGACTTTGTAGTGGTTGCCGATTCGGGTTTGATGAGTAAATCAAACATATCATTGTTGGAATCCGGGGGGTACAAATACATTATCGGGGCAAGAATAAAAAACGAGACGGAAGAAATCAAGCAATGGATTTTATCTTTAGATAAATGCGATAATGAATTTCACGAACTAAAAAAGGAGAATACCCGGTTAATTGTAGGATATTCTTCAACCAGGGCAAAGAAAGACAAATACAATAGGGAAAAAGGCGTTAAACGCCTTCAGAAAGCCTATAAGAGTGGTAATATAACGAAAGAAAATATCAACAAACGGGGTTATAATAAATTCTTGGAAATTTCGGATAATGTAAAAGTTTGCATTAATCAACATAAGATTGAAGAAGATGCTCAATGGGACGGGCTAAAAGGATATATAACCAATACAACACTTTCGGCACAAGATGTTTATGAGCAATACAATGGCTTGTGGGTGGTCGAGAATGCTTTCAGGGTAACAAAAGGAACACTTGAAATGCGTCCGATGTTTCACTTTACACCACGCAGAATAGAAGCACATGTATGCATATGTTTTATAGCTTATAAGGTATATAAGGAGTTGGATCGGATACTAAAAACCAACAACATAAACCTGAGTGTAGATAAAGTACTTAGCATCGCCAAAACCATAACTACTGTCAAAGTCAGATTGCCACTCAGCGATACTATCATGTCAAAGACAATGCTTGTCACGACAAGGCACAAATCTATTGCTATGCTATTTGATGAAAATTTCTGGAAAAATTTTTAGGGTGACGCATAGTCAAAGTCAGGCGGCTGTATCAAGAATATCGGGAAGAGTGATTCCTTGCACCAGCATACGTCGTGAGAGGAACGGAAAGTCGAACTCCTTGCCATTGTGGGCACACAGCAAATGATAGTCGCGATTAAAATAGCGGCGCAGCATATCAGCAAATGCGCTAAGGAGCTCTTCCTCATTGTGACCATAGAAACTTTTCACTCTAAGATGGTCTTGATAAAGAAAGGCGGTTGTCACGCAAATAACTTTACCAAACTCAGCATAGATACCGGCTCGGGGCCAAAGAGCGTTGGGGTCGGTTTCGGTGGATGGGGCAAGTGTTGCAGCTTTTTTCTGCCACAGTTTCTTGAATGGATCGGGGCACTGAGAGTACTCAGGCACCATGGGAACGGTCTCAATATCCAGAAAGAGGATATTTCCCGGGATAATGTCTTTAAGCATAAGAATTTGTTTTTTGTTTCTGTAAAAATAAAGAATCTGATAAAATCCGCCATTAAAAACCCGATAATGATGAATATTTTTTCTAAAACTTGTTTGGAAATAAAAAAAATTGCTACTTTTGCACCTCTATTCAAAAATAACAACCAAAAGTAAAGAGGTATTTATATGATTATCATCCCTGTAAAAGAAGGCGAAAGCATTGACAAAGCGCTCAAGAAATACAAAAGGAAATTCGAGAAGACCGGAACAGTAAAAGAATTACGTGAACGTCAGAAATTCACCAAACCTTCTGTAAAGCAAAGGGAAAAGAAGCTGAAAGCTATTTACATTCAGCAGCTTATCGAGAAATTAGACCAATAATCTGTTTTTCTAACAGGGTATAATATTCCCTGAGCAATATCAATCGCTACCCAGCGTTTGGCATGCTCAGGGATTTTTTTTGTATGGTATCGCGATTTTTACAATATCTGGAATTCGAAAAAAGGGCATCGCGTCACACGGTGCTTTCCTACGCGAACGATCTGCAGCAATTCAGCAGTTTTCTAGAGGAAGAATATAAATTAACTGACCTCACCCGCGTTCGTTATCTTGAAATTCGTAGTTGGTTAGCCTCATTAATGGATCAAGGATTGAGTCCGCGAACTGTTAATCGTAAAAAAACCGCCTTACAATCATTTTTCAAGTTCCTGCTAAAAGAGGGGATTGTTACCGAGAATCCGCTAAAGCGTGTGATTTCACCTAAAATGTCGAAGCGTTTACCAGTGTATGTTGAAGAAACGGATTTGGATTCGTTGTTTTTGCAGATAGAATCGGAGGTTGATCCTGACTTTACATCACAGCGTAATCGTTTGATTTTAGAAATGTTTTATGCAACTGGGATGCGTCTCACCGAATTAGTTCAATTGAAAGACAGCGATATCGACATAAATGGACGAACGATAAAAATATTAGGCAAGCGCAACAAAGAGCGCATTGTACCTTATGGACCTAAATTATCTGCACTGATTAACAGCTATCTGGCGGAGAAGGAAAAACTTTTTATACATTTGTCGGAACATGCATATTTCTTTGTAACAGAAAGCGGGAAAAAAATCTATCAAAAGCTTGCTTACAGGGTAGTAAATACGTATCTTAGCAGTATAACAACGCTCGAAAAGAAAAGTCCTCACGTTATGCGACATACATTCGCCACTCATATGTTGAACAAGGGCGCCGACTTAAATGCGATTAAGGAGTTATTAGGACACGCAAATCTTTCAGCAACACAAGTTTACACTCATAATACAATAGAAAAACTTAAAACTATTTATAAACAAGCCCATCCTAAGGCATAATTTTATGGAGGTCATATGAAAGTAAAAATCAATTCAGTACACTTTAAAGCCGACAAGAAGTTAGAAGAATTTGTAAATGATAAAGTTGGCAAGTTAGAAAATTATTTTGAGGGGGTAATTAGTACCGAGGTTACCTTACGACTTGATAAAAACATTGAAACGGGCAATAAAGTTGCGGAAATTCGCCTTAATATACCAGGCAACGATTTGTTTGCCAAGAAACAAGCAGGTAGTTTTGAACAGGCGACCGACACTGCGGTGGAGGCATTAAAAAAACAGATCACCAAACACAAAGAAAAATTACGTGGTTTGTAAGCTGATAATAATAATGTATCGCTGTTCAAATTAAATAATCTAAAATACCTTAAAAAAAGTTCAAAAAAGTTTTGTCAATACAGTTTTTGTTTATACATTTGCAGTCCCTTTCAAAAAGGGACTGTTTTTTTTATTAATACCAAGGGTTTTACGAAAAAAACAGAGCAATAAGAAAAGCCGAAATAGCTCAGTTGGCCAGAGCAGCTGATTTGTAATCAGCGGGTCGGGGGTTCGAATCCCTCTTTCGGCTCGGTTCTTTGAATACAATGGGGGGATACCAGAGCGGTCAAATGGGGCAGACTGTAAATCTGTTGGCTAAGCCTTCGGAGGTTCGAATCCTCCTCCCCCCACCATTTACCCAGGCGGAAGTAGCTCATTTGGTAGAGCGAAAGCCTTCCAAGCTTTAGGTGGCGGGTTCGAGCCCCGTCTTCCGCTCAAGAGTAATCAGCCGATGTAGCTCAGGGGTAGAGCACTTCCTTGGTAAGGAAGGGGTCACGAGTTCAATTCTCGTCATTGGCTCAAAGCAGAAATAAGTTTAATCCAAAACAAAGTTTTATAAAATGGCAAAAGAAAAATTCGATCGTTCCAAACCGCACGTAAATATTGGAACTATTGGTCATATCGACCATGGTAAGACCACTTTAACAGCTGCAATCACCATTGTTCTCGCAGAAAAGGGATTGTCAGAGTTCAGGTCATTTGATTCAATTGACAACGCACCTGAAGAAAAAGAAAGAGGTATTACAATTAATACTGCGCACGTTGAATATTCAACGGAAAAAAGGCACTATGCGCACGTTGACTGTCCGGGTCACGCCGACTACATCAAGAACATGATCACCGGTGCCGCCCAGATGGACGGTGCAATCCTTGTGGTTGCTGCAACCGACGGTCCTATGCCACAGACTCGCGAGCACATCCTGCTTGCTCGTCAGGTAGGTGTACCTAAGATCGTTGTTTTTATGAACAAATGCGACAGCGTTGACGATACCGAATTGCTCGACCTCGTTGAGATGGAAGTTCGCGAACTGTTAACCTTCTACGGTTTCAACGGTGACGATACTCCTATTATCCGTGGATCTGCATTAGGTGGACTGAACAAAGAACCAGTATGGGTTGAAAAAATCATGGAACTGATGACCGCAGTGGATGAGTATATTCCTATCCCAGAGCGTCAGGTTGACAAAGATTTCCTCATGCCAGTTGAAGACGTTTTCACCATTACCGGTCGCGGTACTGTTGCTACAGGCCGTATCGAAACAGGTGTTATTAACTCTGGTGACCCAGTTGAGATCCTCGGATTCGAAGCTGACAAGCTCAAGAGCGTTGTTACTGGTGTTGAAATGTTCCGTAAGATTCTTGATCGTGGAGAAGCTGGTGACAACACCGGTCTGTTACTTCGCGGTATTGACAAGGATCAGATTTGCCGTGGGATGGTTATTGCCAAACCAGGTTCGATTAAACCTCACAAACATTTCAAAGCTCAGGTTTATATCCTTAAGAAAGAAGAAGGTGGTCGTCATACCCCATTCCACAATAAATATCGTCCTCAGTTCTACTTCCGTACAACTGACGTAACCGGAGAGATTTTCCTCCCCGAAGGTATTGAAATGGTTATGCCGGGTGACAACTTAAGCATCGAAGTGAAGTTGATTGCTGACGTTGCCATGAACCTTAACTTACGTTTCGCTATCCGCGAAGGTGGTCGTACCGTAGGTGCAGGACAGGTTACCGAAATTCTTGACTAATTAATTAGCACATCGTGGCGTCCCGGCAAATGTCGGGATGCCATGTTTGTCTTAAAAAAATAAGAAACGGGTGTAGCTCAGTTGGTAGAGCACTGGTCTCCAAAACCAGGTGTCGGGCGTTCGAGTCGCTCCTCCCGTGCGCAAAAACAATAACCGATGTTCAAGAAAATATCACATTATTTCAAAGAGAGTTACGACGAACTGCGGAATAAAGTTTCATGGCCTACTTTTAGTGAGCTGCAAAATAGTGCGATCGTTGTTTCCATCGCTTCCCTTATCATCGCCTTGGTGGTGCTATTGATGGACTTAACGTTTAGCAACCTGCTTCAACTTTTTTACACACTGTAAAGTTTCCAGAGTTGGAGTCATTCAATTTTTACAAAAGGATTAATTAATCTTCCCCTTTAAGCAAGGGTTTAACGTATGAGCGAAATTGTCAAAAAGTGGTATGTTGTCAGGGCGATCAGCGGTAAAGAGAAAAAGGTAAAGGAATATATCGAGAACGAGATAAACCGCCTTCAGCTGACTGATTACGTATCGCAGGTGCTCATTCCCACCGAAAAGATTTATCAGGTGCGGAAAGGGAAAAAGATCAGCAAAGACCGGAATTATTTCCCCGGTTATGTACTTGTTGAAGCTGCATTAGCTGGCGAAGTCGCGCATGTTTTAAAAAACATCCCCGGTGTCCTTGGCTTTTTAGGATCCAAGGGTGAACCAATCCCTATGCGGCCCGCTGAGGTCAACCGCATTTTAGGAAAGGTTGATGAACTTGCAGAAAAAGGAGAAGAAATTAGCGATCCGTTCATCGTGGGCGAAAGTGTCCGTGTTATCGATGGCCCGTTCAACAGTTTCACAGGATTGATTGAAGAAGTAAATGAAGAGAAAAAGAAACTGAAGGTCATGGTCAAGATATTTGGCCGCAAAACCCCACTTGAACTCAGCTTCGTACAGGTAGAAAAGGAATAAATAACGACTGAAGCTACCAAAACGCTTAAAAATTCCAGAACATGGCAAAAGAAATTAGTGGAATCATCAAGTTACAGATTAAAGGAGGGGCAGCAAACCCATCTCCACCCGTAGGTCCCGCATTGGGAGCAAAAGGTGTGAACATCATGGAGTTTTGCAAGCAGTTTAATGCCCGTACACAAGATAAAGCCGGAAAAATTATCCCGGTTATCATCACCGTGTATAAAGATAAATCCTTCGACTTTATCATCAAAACTCCTCCTGTAGCGGTTCAGATACTGGAAGCAGTTAAAAAACAAAAAGGGTCACCCGAACCAAACCGTAACAAAATTGCCAGCTTAACCTGGGATCAGGTTTCTGCAATTGCGGAAGGAAAAATGGTTGACATGAATGTTTTCACGCTTGAATCAGCTATGAAGATGGTTGCTGGTACCGCCCGCAGTATGGGCATCACCGTAACCGGAACCGCTCCTTTCCAGGAGTAACAATTAATTAGAGGAGTTAACAATTAAGAACAGAACAATGGCCAAGTTGACGAAAAAGAGAAAGGAAGCGCTATCCAAAGTGGAAAAGAATAAGGTGTACACCCTGGCAGAAGCTGCAGAGCTACTGAAGGGAATCAGCTATACCAAATTCGATGCTTCTGTGGATCTCGATGTGCGTTTAGGCGTAGACCCCCGCAAAGCCGACCAAATGGTTAGAGGTATTGTTACCTTGCCACACGGCACCGGGAAAACTGTTCGCGTTCTCGTACTTTGCACCCCCGATAAGGAGGAAGAAGCAAAGAATGCAGGCGCTGACTACTACGGATTGGACGACTACATTACAAAAATCAAAGAAGGCTGGACCGATGTGGATGTTATCATCACCACACCGAGCGTCATGCCAAAAGTAGGTGCTCTGGGCCGTATCCTGGGTCCCCGTGGATTAATGCCGAACCCCAAAAGCGGTACGGTTACCATGGAAGTCGGGAAAGCGGTTACCGAAGTAAAGGCCGGTAAAATTGACTTTAAAGTAGATAAGTTTGGAATTATCCATTCTTCCGTTGCAAAGGTTTCCTTTGCCGCTGATAAGATTGTTGATAATGCCAACGAACTGCTTCAGACAATTGTCCGACTGAAACCTGCTTCCGCCAAAGGTACCTATGTGAAAAGTATCTATTTGTCCAGCACAATGAGCCCGGGCATACAGATCGATCCTAGGTCTGTGGCTTAAACGAAATACATTGTTTACAGAAACCAGAGATTGAGTCATTATGAGAATAGAAGAAAAAAATCAGGTTATCGACTCCCTGGCAGAACAGCTGCAGGCTAGCAATAACATTTACATTACCGACATTGGCAGTTTGAACGTTGAAAAAACGAATGCACTGCGCAGACTTTGCTACAAAAGAGAAGTGAAACTCACAACAGTGAAAAACACACTCTTGCGCAAAGCCATGGAAAAATCAGGTAAAGACTTCTCAGGCCTCTTTGAGGTACTCGAAGGCCCTACTTCGATTATGCTGTGCGAATCAGGCAACGTTCCCGCCAAATTGATCAAAGAATTCCGCAAAAGCGCAAACTCCGAAAAGCCCGTTTTCAAAGGTGCTTATGTTCAGGAAATGACTTTTGTTGGTGCTGATCAACTTGACATTTTGGTTGTACTGAAAACCAAAAATGAACTGATCGCTGATGTTATTGCATTACTGCAGTCACCTGCTAAGAATGTCATAGGTGCCCTCCAATCCGGTGGTCAAAAACTTTCCGGAATCGTTAAAACATTATCAGAACGGCCTGAATAAGCTACTGATATAAATCTTTCAAATTAAAAACAGAATTAACAACCATTAAAAATAATTAGAAATGGCAGATTTAAAAGCTTTTGCAGAACAATTGGTAAACCTTACTGTAAAGGAAGTAAACGAACTGGCTCAGATCCTCAAGGATGAATATGGTATTGAACCCGCAGCAGCAGCAGTAGCAATCGCTGGCCCTGCAGCTTCCGAAGCCGCAGCCGTTGAAGAAAAAACAGCTTTCGATGTAATCCTCAAAGCAGCAGGCGCTCAGAAACTCGCCGTTGTGAAATTGGTAAAAGAACTCACCAGCCTCGGCCTCAAAGAAGCCAAAGAACTGGTTGACGCAGCTCCAAAACCTTTGAAAGAAGGTGTTACCAAGGACGAAGCCAATGCACTGAAAACCCAGTTAGAGGAGGCCGGAGCAGAGGTTGAAATTAAGTAAGTTAATTGTTCCGATATCATATGTTTAGATTTCTTCCGGCCTCCGGAAGAAGTCTAAACTATTTGTATATATACGCAGTATATAGTTCTTTTTCGTACAATTTTTTCTTCACTTAAAAAAATGACAACCTTGGCTTCACAGAAGACAGAAAGGATAAATTTCGCTAAAGCGAAAATCCGCCCGGAATACCCCGATTTTCTTGAAATCCAGCTACAGTCGTTCATGGATTTCTTCCAGCTTGAGACCACCTCAGAAAATCGCCAGAACGAAGGCCTTTTCAAAGTATTTAAGGAGAATTTCCCCATTTCAGACGCCCGCAATAATTTCGTCCTGGAATTCCTCGACTATTTTGTTGACCCCCCACGTTATGCCCTGGATGAGTGTCTCGAAAGAGGATTGACCTACAGTGTACCACTTAAGGCCAAATTAAGACTGTATTGTACCGATCCCGAACACGAAGATTTTGAAACCATCGTGCAGGATGTCTATTTGGGAATGATCCCTTATATGACCCCCAAAGGTACATTCGTGATTAATGGTGCCGAACGCGTGGTCGTATCCCAACTCCACCGTTCACCCGGCGTTTTCTTCGGCCAAAGCCGTCACGCCAATGGTACCATTCTGTATTCTGCCCGTGTGATCCCATTCAAAGGGTCATGGATCGAATTTGCAACCGACATCAACAATGTCATGTTTGCTTATATCGACCGCAAAAAGAAATTACCTGTCACCACCCTGCTCCGCGCTATCGGGTTTGAGACAGATAAAGAGATCCTCGAGATCTTTAACCTCGCAGAAGAGGTTAAGGTTAACAAACCTAACCTTAAAAAAGTTGTTGGACGCAAGCTCGCAGCTAGAGTCGTTAGAGCATGGATCGAAGACTTCGTTGATGAAGATACCGGTGAGGTAGTGTCTATCGAACGTACCGAAGTCATTATCGACCGCGAAACCGCGCTCGAAAATGAACACATCGACCTTATCATCGAATCGGGTGTAAAAACTGTTCTCGTACACAACGAAAGCAGCAATACCACCGACTATGGTATCATCTTCAACACCCTGCAGAAAGACCCTGCAAACTCCGAAAAAGAAGCTGTTGAATTCATTTACCGACTGCTGCGTAACGCTGAACCACCCGATGAAGAAACCGCCCGCGGTATCATCGAAAAGCTCTTCTTTTCCGATAAACGCTACGATCTGGGTGATGTTGGTCGCTATCGTATCAACAAAAAACTCAATCTCGATATCCCCATGGAATTGCGTGTCCTCACTAAAGAAGACATCATTTCCATTATCAAATATTTGGTGGAATTACTTAATTCCAAAGCAGAGGTGGACGACATCGACCATCTTAGCAACCGTCGTGTACGTACCGTTGGCGAACAGCTCTACAGCCAATTCGGCGTCGGTCTCGCACGTATGGCCCGCACCATCAGGGAACGCATGAACGTTAGGGATAATGAAGTCTTTACCCCTACCGATCTGATCAATGCCAAAACACTGTCATCAGTTATCAATACTTTCTTTGGCACCAATCAGCTTTCCCAATTCATGGATCAAACCAATCCTCTTTCGGAAATCACCCACAAACGCAGGGTATCTGCCCTCGGACCAGGTGGTCTTTCGAGAGAACGCGCCGGATTCGAAGTTCGTGACGTCCATTACACTCACTACGGACGCCTCTGTACTATCGAAACACCTGAAGGCCCGAACATCGGTCTGATCTCATCACTTTGTGTATATGCAAAAATCAATAAACTTGGTTTTATTGAAACACCATACCGCAAAGTAACCAATGGTAAAGTTTCTCTTTCCGACACTCCTCTCTATCTGAGTGCTGAAGAAGAAGAAGATAAAATCATTGCTCAGGCTAGTACCCCAATGGATTCCAAAGGCGGATTCCTGCAGGAACGTATCAAAGCCCGCTATCTGGCCGATTATCCTATCGTGGTGCCGGAAGAAGTTCACCTTATGGACATCTCCCCTAATCAGATCGCTTCAATCGCTGCGTCCCTCATTCCTTTCCTCGAGCATGACGATGCCAACCGTGCACTCATGGGTTCTAACATGATGCGCCAGGCAGTTCCTCTGCTCCGTCCCGAAACTCCAATCGTTGGAACCGGACTGGAAGGAAAAGTTGCAAAAGATTCACGCGTGCTTTTCAACGCCGAAGGCGAAGGAGTTATCGAATTTGTTGATAGCGCCCGTATTACAATCCGCTACTATCGCTCAGAAACTGACAAATTAACCAGTTTCGACGACGATTTGAAAACCTACGATTTACCGAAATTTATTCGTACCAACCAAAATACCTGCGTTAACCTTAAACCGATTGTCCGTAAAGGCCAAAAGGTGAAAAAAGGCGATGTGCTCTGCGAAGGATATGCAACTCAGAATGGCGAACTCGCATTGGGACGTAACCTGAAAGTTGCGTTCATGCCTTGGAAAGGTTACAACTTTGAGGATGCTATCGTAATTTCAGAACGTGTGGTTCGTGAAGATATCTTCACCTCCCTGCATATCGAGGAGTTTGTTCTCGAAGTAAGGGAAACCAAACGCGGACTTGAGGAACTCACAAACGATATTCCCAATGTCAGCGCTGAAGCTACGAAAGACCTTGACGAAAACGGTATCATCCGCATTGGAGCCGAAGTTACTGAAGGAGATATCCTTATTGGAAAAATTACCCCAAAAGGTGAAACTGATCCTACTCCCGAGGAAAAACTTCTGCGTGCCATCTTTGGTGACAAAGCCGGCGATGTGAAAGATGCTTCCCTCAAGGCACCTCCTTCAATGAAGGGTGTGGTGGTTTCCAAGAAGCTATTCTCTAAGGTTTTGAAAGACAAAAAACTCAAGACCAAGGAAAAAGATGTGATGAAGGTCATCGAAGAACAGTATCTCAAAAGCATGGAAGAGCTCAAAGTGAAGCTCGTTGAGAAATTGCTGCATTTGGTGGAAGGCAAGACTTCACAGGGTGTTTACAACAACCTGAAAGAAGAAGTGGTGCCTAAAAAAGCCAAGTTCACCCAGAAAATGCTGATGGCTCTTGATTACAACAATATCAATCCAACCAAGTGGACTACAGATAAAGACAAGAACGATCTGATCAAAGTGTTGCTCCACAATTTTAACATTAGGTCACGTGAATTACTTGGCGTTTTCAACCGCAAGAAATTTGCAGAAACCGTTGGTGATGATCTGCCCGCAGGCATTATCAAATTGGCGAAAGTATATGTTGCCAAGAAACGCAAACTGAAAGTGGGTGATAAAATGGCCGGACGCCACGGAAATAAGGGTATTGTTGCCCGCATCGTTCGTGACGAAGATATGCCATTCCTCGAAGACGGAACTCCGGTGGATGTAGTATTGAATCCTCTGGGTGTACCTAGTCGTATGAACCTTGGTCAGATTTATGAAACCGTGTTAGGTTGGGCAGGACAGAAACTTGGATTAAAGTTCGACACCCCGATTTTTGACGGCGCCGACATCGACCAGATCAATGGCTATATGAAAGAAGCTGGTTTACCAGAAAACGGACGCGTTTATCTTTATGATGGTGGTAGTGGAGAACGTTTTGATCAACCTGCAACTGTTGGTATGATTTACATGCTCAAGCTGCATCACCTTGTTGATGATAAAATGCACGCCCGTTCCATTGGACCATACTCACTCATTACCCAGCAGCCTCTTGGTGGTAAAGCACAATTTGGGGGACAGCGTTTTGGGGAAATGGAAGTTTGGGCACTGGAAGCTTTCGGTGCAGCCAACATCCTTCAGGAGATCCTCACCGTGAAATCAGACGACGTGACCGGAAGAGCAAAAGCATACGAATCCATTGTTAAGGGTGAAAATATGCCAATGCCAAGTGTTCCTGAGTCATTCAACGTGTTGATTCACGAATTGAACGGCCTTGGGCTGAACATATCATTTGACGAATAATTGTTTTGTTGCTAATTGTTGATAAAATAAACTCATTATATGGCTTTCAGAAAAGAGTATCTGCCAAAAGGAAACTTTTCAAAAATCACCATCAGTCTGGCCTCTCCCGAAATGATTCTGGAACGGTCGAGCGGTGAAGTACTGAAACCGGAGACTATTAATTACAGGACCTACAAACCCGAACGCGATGGTTTGTTCTGCGAACGTATTTTTGGTCCTGTGAAAGATTGGGAATGCCACTGCGGAAAGTACAAACGTATCCGTTATAAAGGCATTGTTTGCGACCGTTGCGGTGTTGAAGTTACAGAGAAGAAGGTTCGCCGCGAGCGCATGGGTCATATTACCTTGACCGTCCCCGTAGTACATATTTGGTTTTTCCGTTCTCTTCCAAATAAAATCGGCGCATTGCTGGGTCTGCCCACCAAGAAGCTGGATATGATCATTTATTACGAACGTTATGTGGTCATCAATCCGGGCGTCAAATCAGAAGATGGACTTAAGTATCTTGATTTCCTTACGGAAGAAGAATATTTCGACATCATCGATAACCTTCCAAAAGAAAACCAGTATCTGGAAGATGCCGATCCTAATAAATTCATCGCAAAAATGGGTGCTGAGGCAGTTTATGATCTGCTCTCCCGTTTGAACCTGAATGAACTTTCTTACGAACTGCGCCACAAAGCCAGCACAGAGACTTCCATGCAAAGAAAAGCTGATGCCCTCAAGCGTCTGCAAGTGGTTGAAGCCTTCCGCGAAGCTAATCGCAGAATCGAAAACAAACCCGAATGGATGATTGTAAAGGTTGTGCCTGTAATTCCACCTGAACTCAGACCTCTGGTTCCTTTGGATGGCGGCCGCTTTGCAACAAGCGACTTAAATGACCTCTATCGTCGTGTTATCATTCGCAACAACCGTCTGAAACGACTCATCGAAATAAAAGCTCCTGATGTAATCTTACGTAATGAAAAACGTATGCTTCAGGAAGCGGTGGACTCTCTCTTTGACAATTCGCGTAAAGCAAATGCTGTAAAGACTGAATCCAACCGTACGTTGAAATCACTTAGCGACAGTCTGAAAGGTAAGCAAGGACGCTTCCGTCAGAACCTGCTTGGTAAACGTGTTGACTATTCCGGTCGTTCGGTAATCGTTGTAGGACCCGAGCTCAAGCTTAATGAATGTGGTCTCCCGAAGGAAATGGCTTCCGAGCTTTTCAAGCCTTTTATCATTCGCAAAATGCTCGAACGCGGCATTGTGAAGACCGTGAAATCTGCTAAGAAAATTGTGGATCGCAAGGATCCTGTTGTATGGGATATTCTGGAAAACGTTTTGAAAGGTCACCCGGTATTGCTAAACCGTGCTCCTACCCTTCACCGTTTAGGTATTCAGGCATTCCAGCCAAAACTCATCGAAGGCAAGGCTATACAGTTACACCCCTTGGTCTGTACGGCTTTCAACGCCGACTTTGACGGTGACCAAATGGCAGTGCACGTGCCTCTAGGCAATGCAGCAATTCTGGAAGCCCAACTTCTGATGCTCGCTTCACATAACATTCTGAATCCGGCCAATGGTGCGCCTATCGCCGTTCCTTCTCAGGACATGGTTTTGGGTCTGTACTATATGACCAAAGGAAGAAAAAATACAAAAGAACATGAAGTTCGTGGTGAAGGTCTCAAATTCTATGGACCTGAAGAGGTAATCATTGCTTACAATGAAAAGAAGATTGACCTCCACGCTTTCATTTCAGTGAGAATTGACACCATTGAAGATGGCCAGCCAGTTCAAAAAATGATTGAAACTACGGTTGGACGTATATTGTTCAATCAGGTAGTGCCTAAAGAATATGGCTACATCAATCAATTGCTCACCAAAAAAGCCTTACGTGATATTATTGGTGAAGTATTGAAACATACCGGAACCCGCCTTGCTGCTCAATTCCTCGACGATATCAAGCATCTTGGATTTACCATGGCGTTCAAGGGAGGTCTCTCCTTTAACCTTGGTGATGTAATTGTTCCGCCAGAAAAAGAAAAATTAGTTGCTCAGGCTAACGGTGAAGTAACCGAAATCATGAACAACTATAGCATGGGTTTCATTACCAATAACGAACGTTACAATCAAATCATCGACGTTTGGACACATACAAACTCACGCATCACACAATCGCTCATGACACACCTGAGCTCGGATAAACAAGGCTTCAATCCTGTTTATATGATGCTTGATAGTGGTGCCCGTGGTTCCAAAGAGCAGATTCGTCAGCTTGGAGGTATGCGTGGTCTGATGGCAAAGCCACAGAAATCAGGTGCTACCGGTGGTGAGATTATCGAAAACCCGATTCTTTCTAACTTCAAAGAAGGCCTTTCGATTCTTGAGTATTTTATCTCTACTCACGGTGCTCGTAAAGGTTTGGCCGATACCGCTCTTAAAACAGCTGATGCTGGTTACCTCACTCGTCGTTTGGTTGATGTTACTCAAGACGTAATCATCAGCGAACCTGACTGCGGAACATTGCGTGGATTGACCATTACTGCACTCAAGAAAAATGAGGAAACAGTAGAAACTTTATTCGACCGTATTTTGGGTCGTGTAACGCTACACGATATTTATCATCCGCAAACCGGTGAATTAATCATTGGCGCTGGTGAAGAACTTACTGAAAAATTCGCATTGGCTATCGAAAACAGCCCTATCGAATCTGTCGAAATCAGGTCGGTGTTAACCTGCGAATCCCGTCACGGTGTATGTGCAAAATGCTACGGACGTAACCTCTCGAATGGCAAGATGATTCAAAAGGGAGAAGCGGTAGGTGTTATTGCAGCACAGTCCATCGGTGAACCAGGTACACAGCTTACTCTTCGTACGTTCCACGTAGGGGGTGTGGCCGGTGTAAACATTGCATCCAGTTCAAAAATTGAAGCTAAATATGATGGTATCCTTGAAATTGATGAGTTGAAATCCATCGATTATACAAAGGTTGCTGAAGATGGCACTAAAGAAAGTTATCAGGTTGTACTTGGTCGTTCAGCAGAAATGAAGATTGTTGACCCCAATACACATATCGTTCTTGCATCGAGCAATATTCCTTATGGCGCTAATTTGTACTTCAAACATGGCGATAAAGTAGAAAAGAAAAGCAAGATTTGCGATTGGGATCCATTTAACGCATTGATTCTTTCTGATGTTACTGGTAAGGTTACTTACGATGATATCATCGAGAACGTGACTTTCCGCGGTGAATCTGATGAGCAGACCGGTTATCATGATAAAGTAATTATTGAAACCCGTCATAAAGGCAAAAATCCATCGTTGAAAATTGTTCACGAAAAGACCAAAGAGGTATTGAAATCATACGATATGCCAGTAGGCGCCCACATTATCATCAACGAAGGTGAGAAGATTAAAGCTGGAGAAATCCTCGCTAAACTTCCACGTGCTGTTGGTAAAGCTGGTGACATCACTGGAGGTCTGCCACGTGTTACCGAGCTTTTCGAAGCACGTAACCCGTCGGATCCTGCTATCGTATCTGAAATTGATGGTGTGGTAACATTTGGTAAGAAACTAAAACGTGGAAACCGCGAAGTTATCATCACTTCAAAAACAGGTGAAGAAAAACATTACCTCGTTTCTATTACAAAGCAGATTCTTGCTCAGGAAAATGACTACCTGCGTGCAGGTACGCCATTAACTGACGGTGCAATCACACCTGCCGATATCCTCGCTATTAAAGGACCCACAAAGGTTCAGGAGTATATCGTTAATGAAATTCAGGAAGTGTATCGTTTGCAAGGTGTAAAAATTAACGACAAACATTTTGAGGTGGTTGTTCGTCAGATGATGCGTAAGGTAGAAGTGGAAGATCAGGGCGATACCCGTTTCCTTGAAGGTGAAATGGTTAATAAACTGGATTTCCAGGAAGAAAACGATTGGATCTTTGGTAAGAAAGTCGTTCTTGACCCAGGTGATTCTGAAAACTATAAAGCCGGACAAATCATTGCAACTCGTAAATTGCGTGAGGAAAATTCTATTCTGAAACGTAAGGACAAAAAGCTGATCGAGGCACGTGATGCCCATCCAGCAACAGGTCGCCAAATCCTTCAAGGGATTACACGCGCATCCTTACAAACGAAGAGCTGGCTCTCAGCTGCATCATTCCAGGAAACCACCAAGGTGCTTACCGATGCTGCCGTTAATGCCAAGATCGACGATTTGAATGGACTGAAAGAAAACGTACTTACCGGTCACTTGATTCCAGCTGGAACAGGTTTACGCGAGTATGATAAAATCATTGTCGGTTCAAACGAAGAGTACGAAACACTGATGGCTTCTAAAGAAAAAGAAGACATCTATACTACTGATCTTTAATAAATCTGAGAATAATTGAAAAGTCCGCCTACCGGCGGACTTTTTTTATACCTTTATGCTTACTAAAATTGAATATTATGGCAGACAAGAAAGAAAATGAACATCAGTTGAATATCGAACTCAGTGATGATATGGCCGAAGGCGTTTACAGCAATCTCGCAGTGATAACGCATAGCTTTTCGGAGTTTATTATCGACTTTATTAAAGTAATGCCAGGCACTCCCAAAGCCAAGGTAAAATCAAGAGTTATTCTTACGCCTCACCACGCAAAACGCCTGCTGAAAGCATTAAAAGATAATATCGGTAAATATGAATCGAATTTTGGACCTATCGCCGATACCGACCCTAATATGTCAGGACCCTTTCCTTTTGGTGGACCTACAGCACAGGCCTGATTTTATTCGTGAACCTTGGCTATAAAAGCCGAAAGGCACGTTTGATAAGGGAGATAGAGTCAGAGGATTGCCCTGAGGATCATAAATGTGATTAGCTCTTCCAGTTATTTCGAAGTATCTGAAACTGCAATTGGGATTCCATCGAGTACATAGATGTTCACACCTTTATGCTGCCCGAAGGGATGCACAGTGTATGGCTGCATCCATGGCTTTTTAAACTCAAAAGAATCTGCAGCAAAAAGATATTTTGCACCGCATGTACGAAAGCGTTCGATACGCTCCACTCCGGATAAATTCCCAAGTCCAAAGCCCGTCCAGCCCTTTTGATTCATAAGAACCAACGAAACATTGATGGTGCCATCCGGTAGGCTGATTACCTTGTCCTCCGGTCGTATACCAATTGAACGATTGTATGCTTCTATATCCATAAAAGGTTCCGAAGCTTTCCACATATGGAAAAAATACCCTTGAAAACGTTCAACTTCAGCAGAGCTTGTGTACCGTTCGTATTGCTCATTAGGACAGCGGTTAAAAAATAGCCGCATATGTATATTATTATGCAAATTCTTAAAGCAGAAGATTAAAAGGCAAAGGAATGCTATCCGAAATAGTGAATGATTAAAGAATCCGGGTGCACTCGTTTTTAAGTAGTAAAAGAAGATTCCAAAGATGAAAATAAATAATAATAAAGTGTCCGTCAAATAATAATCATGAACATTAAATGCCTGATACCACAACAAAAAATAAGCAATACAGCCAAAGAAAATCACAATTAATATTGAAGTTAATGCCCATGGAATCTTCTTCAATAAAGTCAAGATTAGTATTGTGATAAATACTCCAGCACTTAGAAGCAGAACCGGTAAACTAAAAATTTGTTGTACCAGAAAAACCCGAAACTCAACCCATAAAGCTATGCGATCGGCTGATGATATTTCCCAAATTGGCCATAAGGAGTTAAAGGTATAATTGCCACCATGGATACGGTTGAAGTGTATTGCATACAAGTACCAGGCAAGCAAACCAATAACAAAAAGAATGAATGGAATGAAATTCCTGAGCGGACGATAAAAAATCCGCCTTTCCTTCTTGTATCTTATAATTCCGGTTAATTCTGAAAAAAATATGTACAGCAAAACAAAAAAACTAATCGCAGCAGATACCTTTAGTAAGGCCCCCAACATAAAAAACAACATCGAAAGCCACAAAAGTCGCTCCTTCCCGGAAATAAAAAATCTGTAAAAGAAATACCAGCCGATGATGATGAGACTAAAGGCCGGCATATTTGTAATAAAATTAATTGAATAATATACAAATATTGGGGAGGTATAAACTAGCAGCGCCAACACCCATGCCCAGAACGAATCCTTAAGTATATCTTCCAGCATCCTGTACAGACAATACAATGCGCTAAAGGCAATGAATAATACCAGTAAGCGATAAATATATTCATGCTGACCAAATATTTTCCACAACAATGCAACTGCAAAATAAAGCAATGGAAATTCTCCTGCGGTCAAACCGCTGTTACCACCGTCGCTAAACTGATTATTTATGGCCGGTCTGAAAAAATGCATCCCGCCATCGTAATAATTCATAGCGATGGACAAACAATCACTTTGTCTCCAAATATGAAATCCTGAGGGTCGTAGAATAAGTATTTCAGCAAAATGGTAATAAAAGGATAGTGCGACAAGCGATAATAAAAAAATCCACACATACCATCGAGGATTATATACAAACTTCTGCTTCAATGGACTCATCAAGGAAGAATACCACATTTTACAAAAAGTTTATTTCAAAAAAGGATTGTACTTCCGCTCCTCACCTATTGTCGTTTCTGGCCCATGCCCGCAGTACACGGTGAAATCATCACTCAATACAAGCAATTTCTCTCGAATCGAGGCCATCAGCGTATCCATATCTCCAGAAGGAAGATCTGTGCGGCCAATGCTTCCACTGAACAGCACATCACCCACAATAACAAAATGCTGAGCCCTGTTAATAAAGCAAAAACTACCGGCAGCGTGCCCCGGCGTTTCTACGACTTCCAACTCAGCATTTCCAAATTTAATGGTATCACCTTCATGCATCTCCCCATCAGCAGTCGGTACCGATTGCAAATCATGACCAAACACCGACGCAAAACCAATAGCTGTATTCAGGAAATGGATGCCATCAGGATGTATCCTGAGCTTTAAACCATACTTCTTCATCACATATTCATTACCAAACATGTGGTCAATATGTAAATGAGTGTTATATATACCCACGGGGGTGAGTCCCTTCTCACTAATGAAACGATCCAGCTTTGCCTGCTCATCGGGATTACTACAACCCGGATCAATAATCACACACTCTTTTGTTTCGTCAAAAAGAATCAGAGTGTTCTCCTGAAAGCTATTAAAAACTAATACTTTAATCTCAATCATAACAATGCAATTTTTCGGTATAAAAGTAAGAGAAATATCCTTTTTATGCACGAAATTCTTGTAACAGCCCTCATCAGCACAATTTTAAGTGCCTTGCAAAGTTTATTAGTGTGCCAGCGCTGAACTAAGCATCGAAAAAATTCGTATCTTAGCGCTTGCAAAGAAGAAAAGACAAGCATGTCGGGTTTTGTAATAAAAAATATACGAATCTTTTCACTTACCCTTACAGCAGTAGTGGGATTAACCTTGCTGTCGTTGCAATCAACTGCCCAGTTTTATAATGGCATGCAGATGGATTTCGGTAAAAACAGGGTACAATTCGAAGGTCGGTTCTGGTCATTTTATCGTTTCGAAAAATTTGACACTTATTTTTATGTCAACGGTCAGGAATTAGCCGCCTTTACTGCACGCTATGCCAACGACGCCATTCGCGAAATGGAACGTAAACTCGATTACCCTCTCGACGGTAAAATTCAGTTCGTCGTTTTTAATAAACTCTCCGACCTTAAGCAAAGCAATATAGGCCTTAGCAGCGACGCAGAGTACAATGTTGGTGGTATCACCCATATCGTTGGATCTAAAGTATTCATCTATTTTGATGGCAGCCACGCTGACCTCCAACAACAAATACGCGCAGGGATTGCTCATGTCATCATGGAACAGATGATGTTCGGCGGCCGTATCACCGCAATGATGAAGAATTCCGCCCTGCTCAGCCTTCCCGAATGGTATTCAAAAGGATTGGTTTCCTACATGAGCCAAAACTGGAGTACAGAAATCGATATGCATGTTAAAGATGCAGTATTGCGCGGAGATTACAAGAAATTTTCCGGCCTCACCGGCATGGAAGCCGTTTATGCCGGACATTCCATTTGGAAATATGTCGCAGATAAATATGGCGCTTCAACACTGGCCAACATCGTTTATATGACCAAGGTCAGCAAAAGCGTTGAAAGCGGTTTCCTCTTTGTTCTCGGTATTTCATACAAAAGTCTTATTCAGGAATGGCTGGTTCACTATCAGGATTTATATGGCGCTGAAGCAACAAACCGCGTTGATCCCGAAACAAAACCCTTGCTACCAAAAACAAAAAAGAGAATCGTCTATCAGCAGTTAAAGATAAGTCCTGAAGGGAATATGGCTTCTTACGTGACCAACGATAATGGCCGCTGGAAAGTGTGGATTCGCAATCTAGAAACAAATAAATCAACAGTCATTATGCGTGCCGGTCAACGGCTTGACGAAAAGACGGATTATAGTTCTCCTCTGTTGACATGGCATCCAAGCGGAAAACTGCTTTCGATAATTTTCGAAAGTAAAGCAAAGCACCTGATGTATTTCTACACCCTCGAAGACGAGCAGTTTGAAAAACAGCGATTATTCAATATTGAAAAAATTCTCGATGCCTCATTTTCACAGAATGGGCGGCTACTTGCGATGTCAGTTGTTATCAATGGCCAGTCGGACATCTCTGTGTATAATTTGGCCTCACACACCTTTGAGGTGATTACCAAGGATATTTGGGACGATGTGAATCCTCGTTTTCTGAATAATTCATCGGAAATAATCTTCAGCTCTAACCGTCCGGATGATACCCTGCGCTTTGATCAGGCAACAAATTTTCTTGTGGCTAAAGACACCATTAATGAATTGCCACGCACCTACGATTTGTTTATTGCCGATTACCCGCGTACAAAACCCTTGCTTCAACGAGTAACCAACACCGAGGCAGCCAACGAAACATATCCAGTTGAATACGACAAGCGCCATTTTACTTATCTTTCCGACCAGAATGGCATTACAAATCGCTATATAGCCCGCATCGACAGCACCATTGCTTTTGTTGATACCGCTACCCATTACCGGTATTTCACGTCATCTTATCCTGTTACGAATTATTCACATTGCATTCTTGAACAGGATGCCAGTCGCAGTGCAAAAAAAACTGCTGAGATTGTATTCAAGAATAATAGATACTATATGTATCTGCAAGATCTGATTCCAACCAAACAGCTTAAGCCGGTAAGTTTAAAGAACACCTATTATATGGAGCAGTATCTCGATGAGCTTGAAAGCCGCAAGTTGGATACTGTTTCCAGTACGTTATCGCCGGAGGAACTCAACTATATTCAACAAAAGAAAAGCAGACAGCGTCCTGCGCATAAACCGGCCAATGTATTGATCGATGAATTGGACCCGGCGAATGATACCTCTGCCATTGATATCAACAATTACACATTTGGCGCTCCGCCCAGCGATTCAGTAAAAGATACTGTGAAGCCTAATGGGATTCAACCGGGATTTGTGATTCCGCGGCAGGAGAATTACAATGTTGAATATTTCATCAACCAATTGGTAACTCAATTGGACTTCAATTTTCTGAATACTACCTACCAACCATTTTCGGGGAGCGGCGCACCTATTTATCTGAATCCGGGATTTAATGCGCTTTTCAAGCTAGGTGTAATTGACCTTATGGAAGATTACCGCATTACAGGCGGATTCCGCTTATCTGTTGATCTCGACAACAACGAATTTTTCCTGGCTTTCGACAACTTCAAACGCCGGCTCGATAAAACCTTAGTGTTGCACAGGCAGGCAGTAGAAAATCAGGCCGACGACGGAAGTCTTATTAAGATTCGCACCCACGATGTTCAGTATTGCATCAAATGGCCCTTTAGCAATACCCTTGCACTAAAGGGATCTGCCATCTTGCGGTGGGATAAAACCATTTATGCTGCCACCGATATTGTTAACCTTAAAGAACCGACCATCAACGAATATTGGGGAGGTGCTAAAGCAGAATTGATTTTCGATAATACGCGTCCTCGCGGACTAAACATATTCTACGGAACACGCTGGAAGATTTTTGCAGAGTATTACGAACGTATCACCAAGGAAATGGATTATCTGGCCGTACTCGGATTGGATTTTCGTAATTACAAAAAAATTGATCGCAGCCTCATTTGGGCTAATCGCTTTGCCGCCAGTACTTCCTTTGGAAGCAGCCCATTGATCTATTATTTGGGCGGAGTAGACAATTGGCTATTGCCGAAATTCAATAATGATATCACTGTTAATCAAACGAAGAATTACGGCTTCCAAACACTGGCCACCAACATGCGCGGATTCACTCAGAACATTCGCAATGGTAATAATTTCGCTGTATTTAACTCCGAAATCCGATTCCCTATCATTCGCTACTTCTCTAAAAAGCCCGTCAAATCTGAATTTTTCAACAACTTCCAAATTGTAGGTTTTGGCGATTTGGGGATGGCATGGACGGGATGGAATCCATGGTCGGAAGAGAATACCATCTTCAAAGAAATCTATTATCAGAATCCAATTACTGTCACCATCCGAAAAGAACGCGACCCTATCGTAGGCGGCTTTGGTGGCGGATTACGCACACGCATCCTGGGCTATTTCCTTCGTGTGGATTATGCCTGGGGTGTGGAGAATATGAAAATTCAGAAACCTATTTTCTATTTATCCCTGACTACGGATTTCTAAGCTTCAGCAACATCCCAATCGCCATGCTGTCTGATTAATTCACAGAGTTTATCTGCAACCTCCCCTTGTGGAATATGCGATTGTACCATAACGCCAGCTTTATATAAAGCAACTTCATTCTTTCCCATGCCCACACAACCATAATCAGCACCGGCCATTTCGCCCGGTCCATTGACAATGCAGCCCATGACCGCTATTTTGAGATGGGTTAGCTGCGAGGTTACAGCTTTTACTTGTTCCAGAACTGCTTCAATATCAAATTCAGTACGACCACAACTCGGACAAGAAACAAATTCTGCCTTGCTTCGGCGTAGGCCATGTGATTGCAAGACCGATTGAGCGGTGAGATGAGCAAATTCGTCATCACCTCCACCACACAACCACAACGCACTAATGCCGCCACAACTAAGGTATTCGGATGCAACTGCTGACCATTTAACAGTAGCATCAAGTGATTCAGCAGAAGAAGCATTTACTTTCAATGCAATTTTACACTGCGGAAGAATATTTTTAAGGTTGGAATATAATGACCGAATATCGACATCATCCGCGTCTAACAGCAGCATCAAAGGATCGCTGATTGCGGATAACAATGCTGCCTCTTTTTCTTCACTGTCGATTTTTACAACATTCATTACCGTTGAACGCTCCGGTGCATTAAGTAAGTCCGTTACTGATTCAAACAATGGATAATGCCGGTCGTTGCCGGATGTCCAAGCGCTATATGGCATCAGCATTCCACCAACCGATTGAGAATTTACTTCCCGTGGGTGGTCAATATACGTAACATCTGCAGCGTGCTTAACTATAGGAAGCGCTGTAATGATGGATATTTTGTCGTTGGGTTGATGCGTATTTGCATCAAGTGGTATTAAAGGAAATTCCTTATTATTTCTATACTGATTCACTAATTGCAAAGCCGCTGGTATCTCACTTTCAGGAGCACCTGTAAGTGATACTCTGATGGTATCGCCCAGACCTTCGGCCAGCAGAGGCCCAATGCCACAGGCTGATTTTACAATCCCATCCTCTCCTGCACCTGCTTCGGTAACACCAAGATGCAAGGGATAATCAAAATGTTCGGACTGCATTCGCTCAACCAACAAGCGATACGAGCGAAGCATCACATGAATATCGCTCGATTTCATTGATAATACAAGCTTTTCAAAGCTCAAGGAATTCAGAATACGGACAAACTCCATAGCCGATTCCACCATACCCTCGGGCGTATTGCCAAAACGATCGAGTATGCGCTGTGACAAGGATCCATGGTTGGTTCCCACACGTATTGCAGTTCCTTCTGCTTTACAAATATCGATGAGTGGACTGAGACGCTCCGCAATGCGTTGTAGCTCGTCCTGATATTCGGAGTCAGAGTATGCTTTGCTCTTCTGGCCCGCAGGCGGACGATCCACATAATTGCCAGGATTAATACGTACCTTATCAACGATGGTTGCTGCAACCAGCGCGGCTTCCGGATTAAAATGTATATCTGCGATTAACGGAACCGCAATCCCGCGTCGCTTTATGGCTTGCTTAATATTTTCAAGATTCCTGGCTTCGGCAGTGTTGCGGGCTGTAATCCGCACCAATTCACAACCAGCATGCACCAAGCGTTCTACTTGAGCAGCGGTAGCTTCGGTATCCATGGTGGGCGTATTGGTCATGGATTGTACTTTGACAGGCAACATACCGCCAATTGATACAGAGCCAATAGTTACAATCCGCGATCGAAACATTTGAATGCTCATTATACTATCTGCTTAGTGCTCGCTTAAAAAAAAAAGCCTTGCCGACCTGCTGGTTGAATCAGGGGGCAAGGCAAAAAAAAAACAATTCTAATAGAATAAATGCTTTTTGCTGGAATTCTGCCAGCCTGCGTCGCTCTTGTAATCGGCGAAATAAATCACCACATCGGCATCGCTTTTATAGTCGCAGAAATAAATCTTCTTCTGTGCATCGCTTTTGTAATCGCAGAAATACCAGAGTCCGTCGTTGCCCGTAGCATCACTGCTGTAAGAACATTTGTAAACCACGAGGTCAGCATCGCTCTTGTACTCTGCAACGTAAACCTTTACATCAGCATCGCTTTTGTATTCGCAGGTATACACCTTTTGTGCATTAGCGAATGTAATACCCAGGAAGAGGGCCATAACAAGAACCATTAACTTTTTCATGTGTGTTATTTTTAGAGTGTAGTAAATAAGTTCCAATATTGGATTAAATAGCTTTTACTTCAAAGTTGTAACTCTCCATGATAAGATTTGCCAATAATTCCCTGCAGGCTTTCTCAACTAATTCTTCAGCGCTTTTTTTATCAGTGGCTTCGATTTCAAGAGTGATATGCTTGCCGATGCGAACATCCATTACTCCTGCAAAACCTATATTCTTCAAACTGGACGATACCGCTTTACCTTGTGGATCCAGCAAGGCTTTGAGTGGCATCACATCGATTTCTGCTTTAAACTTTGTCATGAGTGGGGGTTTTCTTTTGAACGATCATTACAAAAATTGATATCAAAATATAAATCAAAATTACAAAGGGTATTGCGGTAAAAAAGAAAAGTAAAAGTAGTAAAAAAGAAACAATGAGAAAAATATATCTCAATTTGTTTTTACTCCATCCCCAACTGGAAAATTTCATAGCAAACAATGGTAGCGGGGAAACCATGAGATATGCAAAGACAATCGTAGTGCTTATGAGTACTGCCGGATGCACCACAAAGAATACAACATAATCGTTAAATGGGAACAACGAGCTTTCGAAGGTGCGGAAGGCCAGAATAGGTAAGGTGGCCACGACCAATCCCATCGCAGGTGTTGGAAGTCCGATAAAGGAGTCGGTCTGCCGGGTATCGATATTGAACTTAGCCAGACGCAAAGCAGAACATACCGGAAGTACTATCGCAATAAATGCCACCCATGAGGGCAATCCCAATTCCCAGGCTTTGTTTCCCATTTGTATCATATGAAACATGATGATACCCGGAGCCACGCCAAAGGAAACCACATCACTCAACGAATCCAATTGCTTTCCCATCTCGCTCTTCACATGCAACAGGCGGGCAACAAAACCATCAGCAAAATCAAATATTGCAGCAATAAAAATCGCAAATCCGCTCCAGTCGAGCTGTCCCTTATATGCAAAATGTATTGATGCACAACCGCAAATAAGATTCATGCAGGT
The DNA here is from genome assembly GCA_963678485.1 of Bacteroidales bacterium. Taxonomy (GTDB): domain Bacteria; phylum Bacteroidota; class Bacteroidia; order Bacteroidales; family CAIWKO01; genus CALGYY01. The sequence goes on along the minus strand of OY782882.1, from coordinate 3,382,984 downwards.
GACGGCATTTGGAATGTGCTTTTTTATTCCCATAAAAGTAATTTGAATGCAAACATATAAAAAAAGCCTGAAAACGAACTCAAGGAGTTATCAACGATTGTCAGAGCGTTACTATTTCAAGCGTATGATTCTTGTCATTGCGTAGGAGGATGAACCAATGGCCTGACATATCACCCTGTATTCCAGCGGATTCAGATATTGCTCAATAAAGGGAATGCCCGGAGCATAATGAAATGAGCCGCCAACTTTAAGCGATCTGAGAATTTCAATATATTTACGTGCATAATCTATGTATTTTCCATCATTGCGTAGGTGATGATGCTTAAAATGATTAGAAAATCCAAGGTTGCTGGTTATCGTTCCCCAACACATAACACCATAAGGATACTCAAGCCAATCAAGGCTTTCGGCATATTGAAGGCCTGCTGCAAAACGGTCGATACCATAGGCTTCTATTCCTGCTTCGCGCAGATAGTTAACAAGCATGCCTTGCTTACCACATCCGATATCCAGGACAGGCTCAATGAGGTCTTCGATATCAAGCTGCAAAAGTTCAAGTTGTAGGGCCGCACTGTATTCCGAACAGGCCGTAGCTTCTATGGTTGCTCCTTCGGAGGTATAGATTATTTCGGAAAATGGGTTGGTCAATTTCAGCCATTCTCTCAATCTGTTAAAATGATTCTTTGATACCTGAGCCAGTTCTATTCCCTGTTCCCTGATCTCTGAGAACAGCAAAACATAGAGGTCGCGTAACAAAGCTTTAGCCTTAGCATCGAAGGAATAATACTGATTGACTCTACAAAATTCCTGTAGCGCCATATCCGTTGCATAATCAATTAAAAGCGCTTCGGTAGCCTTATCTACCTCTCCTATCCTGCTTGCAGCATTAACGGTCTGTTCAATAAAGCTAATCGATTGATCATCCCCGGCGACAAACAGATTTTTTCCCTGATTAAAAGAAATTTGCTTGTTAATCGAATCCTGAAAGTCGTTCATATTTATGTATCAATGCATCTAAGCTGCAAAATTGCACATAATTTTTGACAGTGGCCAAGGTATAGCGAACCGATGGAAAAACAAATCAGAGAACAGCGAAACCCCGCCTGACGGTGTCTTTCGGGAAGATAGATTTGAAATGCGAGAGAAAAACAAAACAGAGAACTGCTCAAACATTCTCCCGAAATGTCCTCCTGACAGGCTCAGGAACCGCCCTTCAAGCTCAGGGACCGCCCTTCGACAGGCTCAGGGACCGGCATTGATGGCATTAATCTTAGGTGGTTTCGACAAGCTCAACCACCGACATTAAGAATCATTTCTTGGCAGGAACATGCCTATTTAAAAAATTCGCCAATGCTGCATTCCACTTATTCAATAAGGTGTTACGCTCGTTGTTCAGGTCGGTGTTCACTTTGTTGTATTCGTTCACACTGGCATTGAAATCGTTTACAGCGGTATTATAACTATCAACATCAGCCTGCGTGCGATTTGATCCTTTGCTGTCCATGGCAGCTTTCTGCTTTTCGAAATTGTCTTTCTTTAAATAAAAATCAATCTGTGCGGGCATTTTCTCATCCGCTTCCTTTTTGAAAAACGCTAAATACTCCTTGCATGTAATAACCAATGAGGCATCACCCTTGAAACTTTTCACAGTGTCGAGCTGGGTCAGAGCGGCGGAGGACAGCGATGACAATGAATTCCTGATCTGTTCCATTGCAGATACATCACCTTTGGGCATGGCCTCCAATAAATACGCTTCCTGTTTATAGGGCTTGAAAAAGATCAAATATACCATGTTGTAATAGTTGAATACTGCACCGGCACGCTCCAATTTCTGCACAAGCTTGTCGTTGCTTTCGACGAGCGTAATATTATGATCCGATGCAAAAATCGCCTGCTCCGCTCGCACCATTTCCGCAGCATCATCAAGCTTGTCATTGGCTTTGTCCTGCGCCATCAAATAAGCCTCCATCGCATCGTACGATTGTTCGGCAATAGCTTCAAGATCCATAATTTTTGAAAAATCTTCCCTAAGAACGATATCACAAAGCTTCAGATACGATATTACTGAATCCCTGAATGTACCGTCATTTTCCCATGGTCCCAATTTGGAAATACGCTTGATGGCCTCTGCCGTGGTTGAAATTAATTCCTTCCTGCGATTCTCGGCCTTACGCGCGCTTTTGCTATGTGCAATCGTGGAAATATAATCCCACATATCTTTGTTAATCCTGTCCTGGTCGTTCAACATATATTGCATATACTCTCCTGCATGTGCAAAACCCTGCGCCTTTGTAATGGTTGGAATAAAACATCCAAGACATAGAATGGCCAACAATAATAACTTTTTCATGATAATTATTTTGATTGGATTAATATTAAATCATTGATAATCTTAAAAGTCTCCTGCAACAGATAATCTTCCTGTAAACGTTCTATATCCCTGTCGTTTATCAATCGGTACGACTCATCCGCCGCTAAAATCACTTTATCATATTGATTATTCTCCACACGATAATTGCATGGACGCAGCTCGATTAATTGATCAATACGTTCAGTAAAACCGGAAAGCTCCATATTCTCTTTTTTGTATGCGCTAAGACTGATAAGCGCATAGGGAACAGCATCCAATTCTTCATACGCCCTGTTATAGGCCTCTACAGCCAAAAACAACGAATCGTGTAAACATCGCTGACTGCTCATCAATCTCAAAGTATCGATGGGAAGCGGCGCCAACGGCGTATAGTAAGTCTTTTTATCGATGCGACTATTCTCAAATGCAAAGGTCTGCGAACGTTCTCCATCGCCCTCGGTATATGACATATCGGCTAATAAGATGTCTGGTATAACACCGGTTTTTTGATGACTCAGTCCTGTAATCCGAAATACCTGATCAGTGGTGACTTTTACGAATCCCCTGTCCTCTTTAACATCCTTCATATTCGATAAATTCAGTTGCAGGCTGCTATCGATCGGTATCACAACCTGACCTGTAGCTTTTCCATAGGTTGGCGTGCCAATAATTACAGCGCGCTGGTAATCCTGTAATGCGGCGGCAACAATCTCTGAGGCGGAGGCGCTGTATTGGTCAACCATTACAATCAATGGTCCTGCATAAGCCACACCCATATTCATATCCTTAAGACTGATGGCTTTTTCGTCGCGTGATTTAAACACGCACATTGGTCCGGTATCTACAAAAATGCCCGCCAAATCAACAGCTTCCTTCACCGAACCACCTCCATTATGGCGCAAATCAAGGATTAATCCGCTGATGCCTTCTTTCGAAAGCTTTACAATTTCTTTGGCAACATCGCTCGCACATCCGGGTGAACCGATTCCCTGAGCATCACTGTAAAAGCCGGGAAGATAGATATAACCAATTTTGCTGTTTGCAACCAGTAGAAAACTCTTTACAATGTTTTCGCGGGAATTCGTTTTCTCTTTTTTTAATTTAACCTTACGGATACTCCCGTCGGCCTTGCGCACCGTAAGGTTCAATGTTTTATCCACCGACGAAGATAATAAGGAAGCTATTTCATCCAGAGAAGCATAAGTAAGGTCAATCTCTTCCTGTCCCTCCCACTGCATTGCAACCAGATAATCTCCTTTATTCAGCATATTGCTTTTCCATGCAGCACCACCAGGTGTAAGACCAGAAAGATATACATTACCCGATTCATCTTCGGCAAGCAGAAATCCAAAATAATAGCCTTCGTTCGTCACCTGAGTTCTAAAAATCTTCATCTCCTCAGCACTGAAATATTCGGTGTGCGGATCATAGCACAATGCAAAAGCATTAAATAACATTGAGCGGCAATAACTTTCAATACCTGCTGGATTGTCGATTATTCGGTCCATCCAGCGATTGAGCTTACGCCGCATCCTTTCGCGATATTCCGGTTCAACTGCTTTTATTTCATTATCTGACATGGTAAAAACGCTATCGCTGATCCCCGGCATGCTGAAGATTAAATCCAACACTCCTTCTTTCAACATGAGCTTCCATCGTTTTACCAATTCAGTATCATTTTTTGCAAATGCTTGCTGATTGGCTGAATCAGCTTTTAGGGTGTCGTTTACAAACAAGTTGATTGGCTCTGCAGCCGCAAGGTTCATACACACTCTGGATTCATCAATGCGCTGTCGATACAGGCTTGCAAAAGCACTTAAAAACTCTGTGCTCTCCATTGTTTTTAGCTGGACCACCTTACGTGTCATATCCTGCAACAAAGGAATATCCGCTTGTTTCAACACCACACATTCAGGATCAGCCGCCTCGAGAAATAATTCAAATAAATCGCGGGTAAGAATATCACCCGATTGACGCGGCTGATAATGAAACTTCTTCAACACTTCACTCAACATTGTAAGATCATCAATCTTTTGAGCAGCGACGAGTGTCGGGATAAAGTTCATCAATATCAGCAGCAGCGGTAGTTTGCTGAATAGTGAACGAAATATGATGTTAATTCTATTTTTCACGAAATGAATTCAGACAGCTAAAATATAAATTTGTTGTCAATTACATATATAAATAATTTCAGTCTATAACTGATCTTCCGCAATAAACCTTTTTGACTTGTAAAAATAATCTATCAGAATGTTAAAGAAGGTCATTACGCACAACCCACACTTGAGACGGGATAACATATTCGATGAGAGGCAGCGCAATAATAGATGACGAAACGTACCGCATAATTTTACAAGACACTCAATCACTAACTTCATATCAATAATTTTAATATCTTTGTTTAACTACTTCTATCCTTACAATCTGATAATGAAAAGACTTCTTTCCTTCACCTTCCTGTTTCTTCTTGTTTCAACAGCCTGGTCACAGCCAGTCTCCAGTAAAATAGCAGCTTCGGCAGGCATTGCCTTTTTGCAGCAAAAATCGTCACTGCAGCAATCCTTTGTAATCGCCGACACCATTGTATTTCAAAAAAACAATCTTCGAATTTTTTATTTATTCCCGCTTCAACAAAAAGGTTTTGTCATCGTGGCCGCCAATAAAGCCCTTGAGCCAATTCTTGGGTATTCACTGGATGCACCAATCAATAGCGCTGACCTTCCCGATAATTTTTCCTGGTGGCTCGACCAGCAATCGCAAGGTGGGTATGAGCGAATCATGTCACTGACAATTTCGCCTCAATCAATCAGTCTGTGGGATCTGGAAACATTTTCCACAAGCAAAAATCTTACGAAATCAGTGTTACCCCTTTGCTCAACAAAATGGGATCAAGGCTGCTACTACAATGCTGCTTGTCCTTCGGATACGCTCGGGCAATGCGGACATTCAGCTGTAGGTTGTGTTGCAACGGCCATGGCTCAAGTGATGAAATACTGGAATTATCCGTCACATGGAAAAGACACACATACGCTCGTAACTTATTTTTACGGATCCCTTTTTGCCAATTTTGCAAACGCCAGCTATAACTGGGCATCTATGAATGATAGCCTGAGTGGTCCCAACCCTGCAGTTGCACAACTCATGTCGCATTGCGGTATTGCTGCAGATATGGAATATGGATCTACCAGCTCTAGTTCCTGGATACGCCCGGCACCGCTGACAAAATATTTTAAATATTCATTGAATGCTCAGTTGATTTATGCTGCAAATTTCGACTCGGTTGGATGGATAAACCGCTTGCATCAGGAGATCGATGCTGGTCGACCAATGTTGTTTGCAGGAATGCCACAGCCTCCGATTCCCGTAGGTCATGCTTGGGTTTGCGATGGTTATGATGCTATGGGCTATATGCATTTTAACTGGGGTTGGTCAGGCTCTGGTAATGGATATTTTCAGACCAATGGATATTCATTTCCTCTTCAAAATAGTGCAGTGGTGAATCTGATGCCCGTTCAATCGTGCGATGTTCTTATTAAATCGCTTGTTGCACCTGTTCATCAAACATTTTACGCACCGGCAAACATAACTGTCCGTGTTGCAAATTATGATACACTCCCTCATGTAAATATTCCAATTTACTACAGCATCGATAATGGGCCAGCAGTGCGCGATACCATTACTGATACCATACATGCCTACGGAGAAACATCATTCACTTTTTCGCAAGCCTTTGATTTTTCTGCCTTAGGGGGGCATGATTACCAAATCCGCGTCTACACTGACTTCCCATGCGACTCTTATCGCGATAACGACAGTATGCAATTTAGTGTACGCAATGTACTTTGTGCTGATCCGCCCTATACCATGGGATTTGAGACAAGTGACGAGTTTTTAGGATGGTGGGTTGTAGATGCCAATACCGATGGCCACAGCTGGAATACGGGGAATATTGGGGGACACAGCAATCCTGGACTCGCTTTCACTGTTAATTGTCCGACACAATCAAACGATTGGTTGATTTCTAAATGTATCAGTCTGGATACAGCACAGCTTTACAAACTTAGCTTTTGGTATAAATCAGGCGGAATGTATTGGCCTGAGGATTTCAAAGTATACATGGGCAACAGCAATGCGGTGAGCTCACTTACGCATTTACTTGCGGGTGACAGTGCAGTTGTATCAGCTACGTTTCACCAATCGGAAGCATGGTTTACTGTACCCAATCCGGGAAGCTACTATTTTGGCTGGCATTGTTACAGCGATTCAAATACGCTGGGACTGAGTATCGACGATGTTGAAATAAGCAAAACTGAATCTCCGGATATTGGCGTCATTGCTGCGCTTTCACCGGTATCAGCCTGCGATATGCAAACTGAATCCATTACTGTGACAGTTAAAAATTATTGTTCCGTGAGTCTTAGCAACATTCCAATTTCCTACGTAATCAATGGAAATGCAGCAATCAATGACATTATTCCCGGACCCATTCCGGTGGGTGGCAGTACCAATTTTACCTTTGCAGTGCCCACCAATTGCAGTATTGCCGGATTATATACATTCAAAATATACACTTCATTAAGTAACGACACTCTCAATGAAAACGATACGCTGATTCACACTGTAATAAATCAACACAGTGCGGTGCTGCCCTATTCAATGGGCTTTGAGGCGAGTGAAGATTATTCTGAATGGACCATTGAAAACACCAATGAAGACAGCTATACATGGTCAGTAATCCCTTCCGAGGGACACGCTGCGCCCTCATGTGCGCGCTATCCATACAGTGCATGGGTTGCAGCTGATGATTGGCTGATAACAAAATGCCTGCATTTAATTGCAGGAAAGACTTACAGACTTCGCTTTCAGTATAAGGTTGAAGATCCCAATTGGGCCGAAAATATGGCCGTTTATGTTGGTCCGGCAGCGGTATCAACTTCATTAAATACACTAATCATCAATATGCCCGGCCTCACGAATGCCTCATGGACTCTGGCTCAGCCACTCTTTAGTGTTCCAAGCAGCGGATTTTACTACATCGGCTGGAAATGCTATAGCCCGGCACTGATGTTTAATTTATATCTCGATGATATCTATCTTGAAGAAACCACACTTGATATTATAAGTGAGGACAGCCAAGCATCCTTCAACATTTTCCCCAATCCCGGGAAAGGGCTCTTTACGCTAACTGATAATAGCAATAGTATAAATGAGAAAACCATTGAAATCACCGATATCATGGGAACACTCATTCTATCTGCAAAAAGTAGTCAGGAAAAAACAATCATTGATCTCACATCTTATTCTGCAGGAATATATCTTGTGCATATTATTACCAATGGGGAATTCTCTACCTTGAGATTAATCAAGGAATAATCAGGATTTATAGAAAATTGTTATCCAGTATTTCGTACTACTGCTTTACAATCTTTGTGGTTGTTTTCGACTCTCCCATTTCGATAGTAAGAAAATACACACCCTTCTGAAGATCAGTAATGGAAAGGCTTTGATGCAGTGAATTATTTTCAGTTACAAATTGCTTTTTAAGCACGCATTGACCAAGAAGATTTTTTATTTCCAGAAAATAAATTCCGTTCAAAACCTCATTTCCTGAAATAGATATTTCATCCTTCGCGGGAATCGGTGAAATGGTTATAGCATTTGATTCTTCTTTCACAACAGCTCCTACTGAGGTGGTAATATCGAATGTCTGGGAGCAAGTGACTCCATTGTACGTTGCTTGAAAGGTGTATGTACCGGGAATGGCAGGCAATTGCTTTGTCCATGCCGCCCACGAAGAATTATAATAGGTTGCACTGCTGTATGTCCAACTGCTAAAAGTACTGCCACCGGGGTTGAGTATGCTCATATTGGCCGTCATTCCGACCGTGGTATTTCTTATAAAAATATAAAACTTCGCATAACCCGCAGGCAAACCCGCGCCCTGAAAGGGAATACTGTATACCGTACTTTCGTTTGGAGTTTCCGTAGTTGGACAACCCGGAACAACAATATCAGTGGTATGCACAGAGGCCTTTAATATCGCAGGCTCTGTATAAGGCTTCTGGCTAGCCCACCACGAACTGGCATTGATAAGATTGCAAGTGCCGGAGAATGGATCATTATACGTTGCACTGGTACTGCCACTCCACACCTCAAAATGTAAATGTGGTCCTGATGAACTCCCGGAGCTACCAATAACACCAAGGTATTCCCCAGCAACCACTGTTTGTCCAATGGCTTTTGTAGTGACCGATCCTGATTTCATATGCCAGTACAAAACCCTTGATCCATCGGCGTGTTGAATGATTACATAGTTCGCCGGTAACGCATTGCTCGCACAATTGCGATCAAAATTACCATCATCTTTATCTAAAATAGTCCCCGGTGCAGCTGCAATAATTTCAACCTGATTATTATCCATTTTATAAAATGAAAAAGGATAGGTATAAATATCAGTTCCTTTATGGCCGTCATACGAGCGGGTTCCACAATTATAATCGGTATAGGTTCCAACTGCAGGATCATGATCAACATGTGCACTGATTGAATAAAAATTACAATCAGTAAAGCCCGCTGCTGCTTGGACCGGCCAATTCAACGCTGTTGTATGTGTTCCTTTATTATCTACAACTTCTAGATTTAGCAGTTTCGCATTGTACGCACATCGTTGATCCAAAACTGCATATTGTTCCGGACTAATTTCAGGATGCTCTGCATCATAGGTTTCGTAAATTACTTCACCGGAAGTTTCAACGGGAAGTGAAGAGGTGTTCTGAGCAGCACCGTTGCGACTTAAAAAAAAATAACAACTCAGAAGTAAAATAAAAGTCAGTGATGTTCGCATGGGTAGTGGTGTGAGGGTTAGTATTAAAAAGACGTTGAGAATTGTTTTTGGTTGCCTGAATCCAATTAGAAACAATTTTTCTGTACTTGCTCACTGCTTACTTTGGCATTTTGAATTGTATAAACTTCGTCTACTTTTGATTATCTTTGTATATTCATCTTCTAATCTCCGTGAATTATGATAAAGAAATGGAGCATTGCCATTTTCCTGATTTCGCTGTTTATCTCTATATCAGGATTGGCGCAGATTAACAACAAAGGCGTTGTCCTCAATTCCAACCAGCCAAGTGCTGTTAATGGAACCACATATGCTCTCATTGTTGGCATATCAAAATATCAGAATGTTCAAAGCCTGAGCTACGCCGATGCAGATGCTTATAACTTCTACAGATATCTTATTTCTGATGGAGGTGGAAGGGTCGACAGCAATAATATCAAGCTTTTCCTGAACGAAAATGCTACGGCAGCAAATATTTTTCAGGAAGGACTCGACTGGCTGCTCGAAGTCGCTAAAGAAGGTGATAATGTTATCATATACTTTTCCGGTCATGGCGATCTTGAAACAAAAACCATTATGCAAACCGGATTCCTGTTGGCTTACAACGCACCTAAATCCTGCTATCAGGCCGGCGGTACGATTGGATTAGGATATCTTCAGAATTATCTGAGCACACTCATGGAACGCAATAAAGCCAAAGTCATCATGATTAGTGATGCCTGCAAATCGGGTAAACTTACAGGAGGTGTGGATGGCGCAACAAATACCACCCTGGCATTGCAGGCTCAGTGGAGTAATGTCATAAAAATACTTTCCTCCCAAGCTGGCGAGCTTTCGCAGGAAGGTCAAAAATGGGGCAATGGCGCGGGGGTCTTTAGTTATTATTTATTGAATGGATTAAAAGGAATGGCCGATATGAACCGCGACCATAAAGTGACCTTGATGGAACTGTTCATTTATCTTTCCGAAAATGTTGCACGCGAAACCGGCAATACTCAAAATCCCGCCATTGTAGGTAATCAAAGCACTGTACTTTCCTATGTGGATAGCGCCACACTCGCTTCGGTAGAGAAAATGATGAAAGCCTCCGGTCAAGGCGAAAGCCAACTAGCAATGAAAGGCTTTGGCGATAATATCTTGAACTTGCTCGATCCCAAAGTCAGGGAACTTTACGATAAATTCCAATACTGCATTAAAAAGGACTTTCTTCTGGAAGGCCCGGATACTCTGGGCTACGCGTGGGACTACTATGCTCAACTGTCAAAAATGGAAGGTGCCGAAAGTATCTTAAGCTCAGTAAAGCGCACATTACTTGCAGCGCTTCAAAATAAATCACAAATTGCCATCAACACCTGGGTGAAAGGCGAAGATATCCCAGATACCATAAGCACATATACTGCATATCAGGAATTATACTATGCGATGGAATTGATTGACAGTACGTATATCATGTACGATTATATCAAGGCACGTTATCTGTTTTGGGAAAGTGTTTACACTGATGACCCTGCTGAAAAGCTTGCGCTGATGAAGGAATGTGTACGCATCGAACCTAATGCGCCCTTTGCATATCATCAAATGGGCTCCATTTGCCTGAGCCAAAAAGATTATCGCACGGCTATCAGCTATTACAAAAAAGCCTGTGCGCTTGCACCGGGATGGACCTATCCAATAAATGACATGGGCGTGACTTATGATGAAATGAATCTTACAGATTCAGCTATTTATTGCTACAGACGTGCTATTGAAATTGACCCCAATTATCCCCTATCTTACAACAACCTGGCGAATATTTATTCGGTGCTTGAACAATATGATACCGCAATGCGATTGGTGGATAAAGCCATTGGTCTGAATCCCGAAAAAGCCTTGTACTACATTACAAAAGGTGTAATCTTCCGCAATCAGGAATTGTATGATCAGGCACTATTGCTGATTCAGGAAGGTGTAGCAAAAGATGCTGAGGATGCAGACAACTATTATCAGTTAGGCCTTACGTATCAATACATGGATAACTATCCAAAAGCTGTAACTGCATTTAAGGAAGCCATTGCAAGAGACGACCAGACAGTAAAATATCAGAAGGAACTTGCGCGTACTTACATATACATGGACAAATACGAACGGGCACAAGTCATTCTGGATGGAGCTATTAAGCTTGCGCCTAAGCAAAGCGAACTATATGCTCTTTATGGTTTGTCATGGTTATATCTGGGAAGATATAATGAATCGATAAAAAGCTATCAGCAGGCTATCGATGCTGATCCTGTTGACGCTTACAACTGGCGCATGATTAGTCGGGTTTATCGCACAAAAGGAGAATATGATCTCGGTATTACTGCCGGACTTAAATCAGTCGAACTCGACTCGACCGATCAATATAATTGGTATTATTTGAGTCTTTGTTATAATTATGCTGGCAAATATCCTGAGGCAATACAGTCCGCAATTAAAACTCTTAGTTTTGACACAACCTACACTGATTTCGAACTGAATCTTGCCGATGCATACAGTAAAGCCGGTGATTTAAAATCGGCGCTGCTGCACTTCGAAAAAGCATTAGTTCTTAGTCCCGATGATCCTACCATTTATAGTGACATTGCCTATGCTTACACCGAAGCAGGTGATCTTGTACAATCGGAAAAATATTATCTGAAAGCCCTCGAGCTGGAACCAAAAAACACAGCACGTTACATTGCTACGGCTGAATTCTTTCGTGACGATAAAAAGGACTTTGGCAAGGCTGAATATTATTTTACGAAAGCCATTGAGCTGAATCCTTCCGACTATAAAGTATATGAAGGCCTTGGCTATTTGTATTTAAGAATGAATAATGCAAAAAAGTCGGCAGAGGCTTTTGCGAAAGCAATCGAACTCGCGCCCGATGTAGCCTGGAATTACTACAATATGGCATGCTTGTATTCTTTAACTGGCAATGCCAAGAAAGCACTGCAGTATCTCGAACAGGCGTTCCAGAAAGGTATGGAAGACATCGGTCATATAAAGATCGATTCCGATTTGGATCCAATACGCAAGGAACCGGGATTTAAGGCCTTATTAAAGAAATATTTTAATGTTGAATAAATAGAGTCCGTCTATAAACTCTGTGACTAATCAGAAAGCGCTCTCGCCTTAGGCGAGACAAGGCGTCCGAAGTGTTAGCGGACAGGAGTTTACTGGAGTAATCGACTGCCCGACAATACGAGGGCTACACCGCAGACGGATTTTATGGACAGGCACTAATTAGAAGACTGCTGAAATTAGGCTATCTGTGCTCTTGAACAGTTTATAATTGCCTTCATTCCACAATAGAAACGCACTAATATTTGCGTTGATGAAGCATATTCTATCTATAGATTTAAATCAATCAGTAACTGTGAGTAGCAGGAATACTATCATAGGGAACAATAGATATTAAAAACCTTCATTCAATTTCGAATGCCACGATTCATCACGAATGAAATACTATTTATGCTAATATCCGAGAAATAGACCTTCATCCCAAAAAATTAAAATAAAAAAAAAGGCGAGTCTCCTCACCTTTTTAATAATAAAATGTTGCATACTAGCAGCGCTCCAATTCAACTGTAAAATGCCGCATAATAGGCGCTTCGTAGCTAATCTTAAACCCTTTACTAATCTCATTTCTGCGTTCAAATACATTGGCAAGAGCAACAGCCACATATTCCATATGGTTGTTTGTATAGGTTCTGCGGGGAATCGCAAGTCGCAATAGTTCGAGGGCAGGATAACGATTTTCGCGTGTATTGGGATCACGGTCGGCCAGAATAGCACCGATTTCTACACCTCTCACTCCACCTTCAATATACAATTCCACTGCTAATGTTTGCGCCTGAAACTGTTCTTTGGGAATGTGTCCCAAAAATTTCTTTGCATCAACAAAAATAGCGTGACCACCGAAGGGCTCTTGCAGAGGCACACCAAATTCTTTTAATCGGCTTCCCAAATAAGCCACTTGTTTAATGCGGGTATCGAGATAATCAAACTCAGTTCCTTCGTAAAGTCCTTGTGCAAGGGCATTCATATCACGTCCCGACATACCACCATAGGTCACAAAGCCTTCGAACATAATATTAAACACACTGCTTTTGCGCCATAGCTCCTTATCATTCATCGCAATAAAACCGCCCATATTCACGATAGCGTCTTTCTTACTACTCATGGTCATCGCATCAGCGTAGGAGAACATCTCTTTAACAATCTCGCGGATTGATTTTTTGTCATATCCCGGCTCACGCATTTTGATGAAATATGCATTCTCTGCAAAACGAGCGGAATCAAACACTACAGGTACTTTGTATTTTTTTGCGAGTGCTGAAACTTCTTTTAGGTTTTGCATGGAAACAGGTTGTCCGCCAGAACTGTTACAGGTTACTGTAATGATAATCATTGGTATCTTTTCTACAGGATACATCTGAAGCACTTCCTCCAGTTTGCCCAAATTCACATTGCCCTTAAAGGGATGCATTACCGTTGTATCAAAAGCTTCATCAATAGTGCAATCCACTGCGGTGGCATGACGATATTCAATGTGTCCTTTGGTCGTATCAAAATGAGAATTCCCGGGAATAAAATCGCCGGCTTTAATCATTGCAGAAAACAATACATTTTCTGCAGCACGCCCTTGATGCGTTGGAAGGAAATACTCAAATCCGGTAATATTGAAAATTGCATCCTTCAATTTATAATAGGATGATGCACCGGCATAGCTCTCATCTCCAAGCATCATTTCCGACCACTGACGATCGCTCATTGCACCAGTTCCGCTATCTGTGAGCAAATCAACAAAAACATGCTCACTTCTGAGATTAAATAAATTGAACTTAGCGTCTTTCACCCACTGTATACGCTCTTCACGGGTGGATTTCCGGATGGGCTCCACCATTTTAATCCTGTACGATTCTGCAAAAGGTAATTCCATAACTATATTATTTTGTGTAGCATGCTCTATTTGTGCACGATACGAGATTTTGTTTGATAGAAATTTAGCGGCTCATTGTCAGCCTTGCGGCCAAAATTACATTTGTTTTCAATACACACAATATAAAGTGTCAAAAAAAAGAGGCTGTCGTTAATGATAGCCTCTTAATTCATTCAATGAATGCATGCTACTGAATAATCGTCATCTCGTCGATTAGGTTCTTTGCGCCTGCATATTTATCAATAACAAATAAAACGTAACGAATATCCACACAAATAGTACGTTGCACTTCGGGCTCATAATAAATATCCCCGCTCATGGCTTCCCAGTTACCATCGAAGGCAATGCCGATTAACTGACCGTCACCATTAATAACAGGACTTCCCGAGTTGCCACCGGTAATATCAAGATTTGCAATAAAGCAAACAGGCATTTTACCATTTTGTCCATAAGGACCATAATCCTTTGCTTGATATAATTGTTTCAATTTTGGAGCAACGATAAACTCATCATTGGTAGGATCCTCTTTCTGCATTACACCTTCCAGAGTTGTATAGTAATCATAATAAACAGCATCGGCTGCTTTATAATCCATTACCTGACCGTAGGTCATACGCATGGTAGAATTAGCGTTAGGATACCATTTCTTGTCTGGATTCTCTTCACGCAAACCCTGAATGAACAAGCGATTGCCCAAATTAATATTCTCTTCTACTGAACCAACTTTACCGTAAATACCACGGATGGCATCAATCATACTCAAAGTGATAAGCCAACCCTGATCGGCAGCCAAGACTTTATAGGTAGGATTGTCAAGGAAAGCGTTTAAGCGAGCCTGATCCACAAAAATTGATTTTGCATAAACAGCATCACCCCAAGCCTGGAAGTTGCCTTTATATTTTTTGTCAACCTCAGCAAATATCGATGGATGCTGATCCTTAGGTACTCCATCATAATACATTTTCATCAGGGAAACGAATAACTTTTTGTCGACAGCCTGATTGTAGTTTTTAAAATATTTCTCAGCCTCAGTTTTGAATTCTTTAGCAAGAGCACGTACGTCTTCCGTATATGCAGCTTTGGCTGTTTTGTCTTTAGTATCTTCCTGTTGTTTTAATTTTCCATATAAACCATATACACCAAAGGAGAAATAAACAAACTCAGGACCCTGGAATACGGCTTCTTCCAAATATTTAAGACTGATATTATACTGCCTCATTTGCTTGTACCCATCTTCGATCATCGATAGTACTTTTCCGTATTTTTCTTTACGGGCATTATCTGCATTTACCCAAGCAGTGAAGGCCTCTTCAATGGCTTTCTTTTTATCATAAACACCATTGCGTTTAAGCTGCTGTGTTTGTCCGATAAAATATTTCCAATAGTTGGCTGACTGTGCATATTTTGAAGCATACTGAATCTTAACCTTAGGATCAGCATTCATAGCTTCTTTAATGATATCCAGTTTTTCGGTACGAACCTTAACAACCGTTGGATTGGATTCTTCAACAGCAAGGCTAACGCCAGCACTGGTCAGATAGCGATCGGTAGTTCCCGGGTATCCCCAGATCATGGCGAAGTCGTTCTTCTGAACACCTTTTAATGAAACAGGTAAATGATGTTTGGGCTTCAATGGCACATTATCCTTGGAATAATCGGCGGGACTTCCATCAGGAGCTGTATAAACGCGAAGCATGGAAAAATCACCGGTGTGACGTGGCCACATCCAGTTGTCGGTGTCGCCACCAAACTTTCCAATGCTGCTGGGAGGTGCACCTACCAGACGAACATCGCGGTAAACGATATAAACGAACATATAATATTCGTTGCCTTCGTAAAAACTTTTAACATCAACTTTGTACTTTCCACTTTCTGCATTGTCTTTCTGCAGTTTTTGGGATGCTTTTTTAATGGCTGCATCGCGACTGTCGGCACTCATATCGGCAGTAACGTTGGCGAGCACTGTAGAGGTAACATCTTCCATACGAACCAGAAATGATGCAGTAACACCTGTACATGAAAGCTCTTCATCCATTTTGTAAGCCCAGAAACCATTCGTGAGATAATCATGCTCAACGGTGCTCTGTTCCTGAATAGCGTCAAAACCGCAATGGTGATTAGTAAGTAATAGACCTTTGTCGGAAACTGCTTCAGCTGTACAAAAATGCATAGTAGGCGATTCGGTATTGCCCAATCCAACGATAGCATCTTTCAAACTAGCGTTGTTTACACTATACAATTCGGCTGCTGTTAGGTGCAAGCCCTTTTTCTGCATATCGACATAGTTGAGTCGTTCAATGAGCATAGGTAACCACATTCCCTCATCGGGCGGATTAGTTGCCATGGCGCCAATACTAAGGGTAAGGGCCATTAACAAGGACAAGAAAAACTTTTTCATGCGCTGATTTTTAGATTATTATAAAAATTTAAATATGGATGGATTCTTAACACAAAAGTAGGGAATTCCTTTACATGGTTTAGATATTCACCTTAAAAAGACGAAATGAATCTACGAAGTGCCATGCACCCAAGGTAAAATCATAAAAAAAGCCGGTAAACCGGCTTAATATATTATTGATTCGAACATCTTTATTTTACCCTAATAAATAACTCTTCGGCATCAAAAAAATTCTCCGTTCCCATTTTCTTACTTATCCAATGCCGCAAATCTTTACTGCGGTTGAACTTAGGAGCACCGGCCTCTGCAACAGGTCGCAGGCGGATTGTATCCTGAGTGTTATTACATGAAAAGGCACAAATAAAATAATTCCCTCCGGTCTTCATTTCTGGTTGAATATTGATAAACCAACGTTCCTTCACTCTGGATAGCCAAGCCTTGAAGGTTTTAACTTCGTATGACCTGTGCTCACTCGTCCACGAATTGTACGAAAGCCGGTACATCGTAGAATCAATAGGCGTTGGTTTCGAAAAAGTTGCATACGAATTCTCTTCGCCCAACTGCTGCCACTTTCCAAATAAACCATTATCAATGGGAATGCTGGGTTCATCAATAGGAACAGCCGATTCGTAAGGACATCCCCAAAAAGCAACACTGCAACAAAGCAGCAAAATTACAACAATCGTTCTCGACATAACTCTTGAATTGGAGCGCAAAATACACATTTGACAGATAATTCATCACTAAATATTTGTTAAGATGATTTCCAACACACTTTCCGGACTAAGGGTTATTATAAAGATTAATCTCTTCGCTTCCCTAGAGAAATAAAGGCCTCATCGACTTTATGAACTTTACAGATTTTATGGAATTTTTTTTATTACTTTCGTGTCCTGAGAATTTCCATTTAAAGAAACATATAATCTAATTTATTATGAGTACGATAGCTAACATTTATGCCCGTCAGATCCTGGATTCAAGGGGCAATCCAACCATTGAAGTTGATGTTATGACAGATGCCGGCATCATCGGTACAGCCGCAGTCCCTTCAGGTGCATCAACCGGGGTGCATGAAGCTCACGAATTGCGCGATGGGGATAAAAAGACCTATATGGGAAAAGGCGTACTTCAAGCCGTACAAAATGTAAATAAAACTATTGCTGAAGAATTGAAAGGTCAGTTCGTTACTGAACAAAACATCATCGACCGTATGATGATCGCTCTCGACGGAACACCCACTAAATCAAATCTGGGCGCCAATGCCATACTTGGCGTTTCCCTCGCCGTAGCAAAAGCAGCCGCACTTACCACCGGACAACCCTTGTATCGCTATGTGGGTGGTGTAAATGCCAATGTACTTCCTATCCCGATGATGAACATCATTAATGGTGGTTCACATGCAGATAATTGTATCGACTTTCAGGAATTCATGATTATGCCTGTGAATGCTGAAACCTTTGCTGATGCAATCCGCATGGGCGCTGAAGTATTTCACAATCTGAAAGATGTTTTGAAGAAATCTAAATATTCAACCAACGTTGGTGATGAAGGCGGATTTGCTCCGAATCTGAAATCAAACGAAGAAGCCATCACCTTCATATTAAAAGCAATTGAAAAAGCCGGCTACAAACCGGGTGTTGATGTTTTCATTGCCCTCGACCCTGCTTCCTCAGAGTATTATATCCCTGAAGAAAATGTGTACCACCTGCATAAATCTACTGGTGACAAACTCACGCCTTCCCAAATGGTTGATTTTTGGAAAGATTGGGTGAAAAAATATCCGATCATTTCCATCGAAGACGGCATGGCCGAAGATGATTGGAAAGGCTGGCAGTTGATGACCAAAAGTTTGGGCGATAAAATACAGTTGGTGGGCGACGATTTATTTGTTACCAATACCGACCGTCTCAGAATGGGCATTGAGAAAAATGTTGCCAACTCCATCCTTGTAAAAGTAAATCAGATTGGTACACTCACCGAAACCATCGAAGCTGTTCAAATGGCATATAATAATAGTTATACAGCGGTAATGAGCCACCGTTCGGGCGAAACAGAAGATACAACAATTGCCGATTTAGCTGTTGCTCTTAACACTGGACTCATCAAAACAGGTAGCGCTTGCCGTTCCGAACGCATCGCGAAATTTAATCAACTCATCCGTATCGAAGAAATGATAGGACCAGTGGCTAAATTCCTCGGTAATGATTTCGCTTACCTGCCTTAAATTCAGATTGCACTAAGCGCTTCAGCAAAGTGCATTTTAACAGATAACTAGTCAATACATTAACGTTCACAAATAAAACAATGAAGACAACCATTAAAACAGTTCTCCTGACAGCCATCGTACTTGCATTTGTGCTTCCTTCGTGCAAAAAGTATGAGGAAGGTCCGCTTATTAGCTTATCAAGCGCAAAGTCACGTGTGGTAAATGTCTGGAAAATGGAAAAAGTCTGGGTAAACAGCAGCGAGATAACCAACTCCTGGTCTACCCTCTGGCCCTCATTCTCCATGGAGTTGAAAAATGATGATACCTATATTCTAACATGGTCTCCATTAGTTGTTGAAAATGGTACATGGACTTTCGACAACCCCAAAGAGAGAATTATCACAACAGCCACAGCCAGTGCCTCATCAACCGTTTATACTATCATACGGCTGAAGAAAGACGAAATGTGGGTGACCTATTCCAACGCCATTGGTGGTGAGAATTGGGAGTATCATTTGGTTACAAAATAGAGTTAGTCTTTGACTTAGTAGTTGTTCAATAATAGTCTGAGTTAGCAACATTTCATACATCCATTTAAAAATCTCTTATGCCTTTACTGTAAATGCATGAGAGATTTTTTTTACATTTGTTTATCCATGAAATCTTTTCTCAATAAATATCATCTAAAAAAACACATACAAATACTTAGCTATCATGAATAAGACAGTGAAAAAAATTTTAAAATGGACAGGCCTGGTTCTGGCCGTGATTCTGGTTTTAATGATTATCCTTCCGTTCATCTTCCAAAAACAGATTGTACAGGCTGTTAAAGATGAAGCCAACAAAAACCTTAACGCAAAGGTTGATTTCAAAGATTATAGTCTGAACTTGTTTTGCAGCTTTCCTAACTTTTCGCTCGGGTTAGAACAACTCAGTGTTGTGGGTGTGAAAGAATTTGAAAAAGACACCCTTGTAAAGATGGATCAGCTCACTGTTTCAGTTAATCTGTTTAGCGTAATCAGTGGTGAAACCTATACCATTCGCAAGATCCAACTCGACCGGCCCATCATTCACCTTAAGGTTTTACCCGGAGGAAAAGCCAATTGGGACATCACTAAGCCTTCAACAGATACAACGAAAACAGCCACAGCAGAAGAATCGTCAAAATTCAAACTTAGCTTGCAAAAGCTGATTATTAACGATGCGGATATTCGTTACGAAGATTACGACAGTCACATGTTTGCAAAAGTGGATAGTCTGAACCACACACTTAGCGGAGATCTCACTGCTGACCTTACTACCCTGAGTACAGAAACGTTTATCAAGGCTGTGAGCTTTTCCTATGAAGGAATTCCTTATCTGAATGAAGCGAAAATAGGACTGACGGCTGACATCGAAGCTGATCTGAAAAATTCGAAATATACTTTTAAGGAAAATGAATTTAATATTAATGATTTGTTTCTTTCCTTCGATGGATGGCTGGCCTTACCAGATAGCAGCTACGATATGGATTTGAAATTTGCAGCCGCAAAAACAGAATTCAAAAATATTCTTTCGTTGATTCCTGCGGTTTACATGACAGATTTCGAAAACATAAAAACTTCCGGAACACTTGCTCTTAGCGGCTTTGCAAAAGGCAAATATGATAATAAGGGATTGCCGGCATTCGAGATTAACCTCGCAGTGGATAACGGAATGTTCCAGTATCCTGATCTTCCCAAGGCAGTAACGAATATTGGAATCACGGCAAAAGTCAGCAATAAAGGCGGTAGTGAAGACAATACGATTATTGATGTGAAGAAACTACATGTGGAAATGGGCGGCACTCCTGTAGATGCCAGTCTGTATGTCTCCACTCCCGTATCAGATCCAAACATTGATGCTAAGGTGAAAGGAAAAATGGATTTGTCGAAACTCACCGAATTCTATCCCCTTGAAAAAGACCAGCAACTCTCAGGATTGTTTACCGCTGATATTGCAGTTAAGGGAAGGATGTCGTATATCGACAAAGAAGAATACGAAAAGTTCGATGCAAAAGGAAGCATGATTGTAGAAAACTTTGTCTATAAATCCCCCGATGTCCCCGAAGGTACTTCCATCACTAAAGCCGAATTACTGTTCAGTCCGCGAGCACTTGACCTCGTCTCTTTCGCTGCAAAAACGGGAAAAAGCGATATCAATGCAAAAGGAAAAATCGACAACTACATTGCATATTTTTTCCGTGATGAATTGTTGAAAGGTAACTTCTCACTCACCTCCACACTTATTGACCTCAACGCTTTTATGAGCTCTGATGAGACTGCAGCGCCTGCTACAAGCACAGAGGCTTCATCTGCCATGAGTGTAATTGAGCTGCCGGGCAATATAGATTTTGTTTTGACGACTGATATTAAAAAAGTCTTGTATGATAAGATGGAAATCACTGATGTGAAAGGGGAAGTCAGTCTTAAAGATCGCACAGCCATCATGAAAGACCTTCAGATGAACTTACTCGGCGGATCGTTGAATCTTGGCGGAAGTTATGGTACTGCAAATCCACTGGCCCCAAAAGTAGATTTCGTACTTGATCTCCGCGATTTCGACATTCAGCAAACGCTAAAGAACCTTCCATCCCTCGGCAAATTCGCACCAATTGCAGAAAAGACAAGTGGTCGTTTCTCAGCAAAACTTGGTTATGCATCCATTTTAAAGACCGACATGACTCCCGATTATTCAAGTGTGAATGCAAATGGAACACTGCAAACCCGCGCGATTACTATTGTTAATGCAGGATTCTTCAATAAATTATCTGATGAATTAAAGATCAACTTATTCCGCTCCATAACTCCCGGCGATTTGAATCTAAGCTTCAAAATCGTGAATGGCGCGGTGTTCACCAATCCCTTCGATATCAAATTCAGTAAAAGCGTATTGAATATTGAAGGCTTTACTCGTCTGGATGAATCCATTCAATATGTTATGAAACTATCGGTTCCCCGCTCCGAATTTGGCGGTCAGGCCAATGGTGTACTCAACAATCTCACTTCACAGGCATCTTCAAAAGGTGTAGATGTTAAACTAGGAGAAACAATAGATATCGACATACTTGCAACCGGAACCGTCACTAAACCTGTGTTTAAAATTGGCCTCAAAGGCACCATGGGCGACCTGGTTGAAGACCTTAAAAACCAGGCAGAACAAGCCATTCAAGAGAAAAAAGAGGAGATTATTCAGGAGGTAAAAACTGAAGTGAATAACGCGCTTGATGCTGCTAATCAAAAGGCTCAGCAATTACTTGCCGAAGCTCAGTCAAAAGCTGACCTCATTCGTGAGCAGGCAAAAACAGCAGGTGATAAATTAATCAGCGAGGCCGATGCACAAGGTCAGAAGCTTATTAGCGATGCGAAAAATCCTATCGCTAAAGCTGCAGCAAAAGAAACAGCTAAGCAGCTAAAAAGCGAAGCTCAGAAAAAAGCCGACAAACTTAATGCGGAAGCTGATAAACAAGCCACAGACCTTATAAATAAAGCAAAAGCTGAAGGAGATCAACTAATAAACTCAGCGAAACAATAATTATTTAT
The DNA here is from genome assembly GCA_963678485.1 of Bacteroidales bacterium. Lineage (GTDB taxonomy): Bacteria > Bacteroidota > Bacteroidia > Bacteroidales > CAIWKO01 > CALGYY01. Next base: position 3,360,687 of record OY782882.1, on the reverse strand, counting down.
TACAAGAATCAAACAGGGAGAAATGACCATCAAAGTCGCATCTCCCTGTTTTTTTTATATCTTTGCGTTGAACATTTAGTCACCGATCGCATGATTAATATCATCGCATATAAAACTTTATATCAGCATTTCGGAAGAGGTCTCTACGAATGCTGGATCTGCTAGACATTTCCCTATACCCTGTCTTCTCTTTTCTAATTGTTCAATTCAATATTCTTTTTATGTTGGGAATTGTCTTTGATATTCGCCATTTCAGTATTAATGATGGCCCGGGAATACGCACGACAGTCTTTCTTAAAGGATGCCCCCTGCACTGTCCCTGGTGCCACAATCCTGAAGGTCGTAGCGCTTTCGCTGAAAAGATGCAGCATACGTATCACCGCGGAAAAAATTCTTATGCAAAAAATGAAACGGTAGGCCGGGCAATGAAAGTTTCGGAAATTCTTGCTGAGCTTGAAAATTCGCGCACCTTTTTCGATGAATCTAAAGGTGGAGTCACCTTCTCCGGGGGCGAACCAACTTTGCAATCAGAATTCCTGTATCAGTGCTTATATGTTTGTCAAAAAGCAGGAATACATACTGCCATAGATACATGCGGCTTTTGTGATGCCACACGATTTAGCAACATTCTTTCTGTTACCGATTTGCTGCTGTTCGATCTGAAGCATATAGATGAAGACATCCATAAAAAATACACCGGAGTTTCGTTAAAACCCATATTGGACAACCTCGCAACAGCTGCCACTGATAAACCCGTCGTTATCCGTATTCCGCTGATTCCCGGCTTTAATGATACCATTACCGTTCATAAAGAAATGATATCAACACTTCAGAAAATGCCATTCATTCGACAAATCGATCTGCTACCCTATCATGCCTTTGCTGCATCAAAATATGCGCGACTTAATCAACCGTACAGCCTACAAGGCATAAGCGAAATTAATCCGGATCGATTGAAGAAGATTTTCGATTTGTATTCTAATCAACATTATACGGTAAGCATTGGAGGATAAATGTATGAACCTACGTATAGCACAACTTCGCAACCATAGCATCGACGCTGTAAATCGCATATCCGTTGAACGTGCAGTGCTCATCACAGATTTCTATACGAATACGGATTTGTTGAATTTTTCAATTCCGGAACAACGGGGACTTGCACTGCAATACCTCATGCAACACAAAAAATTGTGGTTTCAACCGGGAGAACTAATCGTTGGAGAGCGAGGACCAGAGCCCAAAGCAGTACCTACCTATCCTGAGATCTGCGTTCATTCGATTAATGATCTCGAAATGCTAGACAGCAGAAATAAAGTCTCGTATAGAGTGGATGCCGCAACCGAAGCGACTTACAAAAGTCAAATTATTCCATACTGGACAGGGAAAAGCATCCGCGATAAAATGTTTGCTTCACTCCCAGCTTCATGGAAACAAGCCTACAACGCCGGGATCTTCACTGAATTCATGGAACAACGAGCACCGGGTCACACCGTTGCCGGTGAAAAACTTTTTCGCTGTGGATTGCTCGATCTGCAAAAGGAAATTAATGACATCATTTGTTCATTGAACCAATCTGAAGACTCCACTGCTACGGCAAAAAAGGAAGAACTCAAGGGTATTTCCCTAGCGTGCGAATCCTTGATTATTCTGGCTGAACGGTATGCTGATGAACTGGATCAACGCGCACTCAATGCTGATGATCCTGACCTGGCTAATGAGTTCGGGCAATTGGCGGCCATTTGCAGAAAAGTTCCGGCTCATGCACCAACGACCTTTCACGAAGCCCTGCAGCATTATTGGTTTATACATATAGGAATCATTAGCGAATTAAACCCCTGGGATTCCTTTAATCCGGGGCGACTTGACCAACATTTGCTACAATTTTTTAGAAAGGGTCTTGAAGAAAATACACTTACCATTGATAAAGCCAAAGAACTATTACAATGCTTTTGGATCAAATTCAACAATCATCCAGCACCTCCTAAAGTGGGCGTCACTGCTCAGGAAAGCAACACTTACACCGATTTTTGCCTGATTAATATAGGAGGTCTGACAACCGACGGCCTGGATGCGTGCAATGAATTGTCGTTTCTGATACTTGACGTAATCGAGGAACTAAGGCTGCTTCAGCCTAGCTCGATGGTTCAATTGAGCAGAAAAAATCCGGATGCTTTGCTGCATCGAGCATTAAAGATTATAAAAACCGGATATGGGCAGCCGTCGCTGTTCAATACTGACGCTATCATTCAGGAACTCATGCGACAGGGAAAAACGGCTGAAGATGCCCGAAGTGGCGGAGCGTCAGGATGTGTTGAAGCCGGTGCCTTCGGTAAAGAGGCATACTTCCTTACAGGATATTTCAATTTACCTAAGATTCTCGAGATAACACTGCATGATGGAATGGATCCTCTCACTGGAATTCAACTCGTGCAAGATTGCATGCAAATGAGCAGCATAAATTCTTTTGATGATTTTATACTTGCATTCCGAAAAGTATTAAAGCATTTTATCGATATAAAAATTCAGGGTAACGATATCATCGAAAAAATCTATGCAACGGAAATGCCGTCATTACTCATGTCTGCAGTGATTGATGACTGCATTGGGAACGGACGTGATTACAATGCAGGTGGTGCACGATACAATAGTAGTTACATTCAAGCTGTGGGATTAGGCACACTGACGGATTGTATGTCATCAATATTTCATCATGCATTCGAAAACAAAAAATTCACATTGACTGAATTAGTAAGGATGCTTGATCATGATTTTGAAGGATTTGAAGAAATGCAACATACCTTACTCTTCGACACTCCTAAATATGGAAATGATGATCCGGGCGCCGATCGCTTTGCAACAATGATTGTTGATACCCTGTTCGATTTCATTGATGGGCGACCTACTCCTCGTGGTGGCCAGTACAGGCTTGAAATGTTACCTACCACCAGTCATGTATATTTCGGAAAAAAAACTGGAGCTACACCCGATGGACGCAATGCCTTTGATGTACTATCAGAAGGGATTTCACCAGTGCAGGGTGCAGATATGAAAGGGCCAACAGCGGTAATGAAATCTGCGGCCAGCTTCGATCATATTAAGACGGGAGGAACATTATTGAATCAAAAATTATCTCCTGCATTTTTTCGCAACGAGGCAATGATTAGTAAAATAGGGAGTCTGGTGCGTTCATACTTTTCTATGAATGGTCACCATGTTCAATTCAATGTCGTAGATGCTGCTACACTCAAGGATGCACGCAAGCATCCCGAGAAACATCGTGGATTAATCGTAAGAGTTGCAGGATATAGCGATTACTTTAACGATTTGATTCCGGAATTACAGGAAGAAATCATTCGCCGGACTGAACAAGGTGCGGAGCTTTAATGTGCTATACCTTAATAAACAGCTTGGCCAGTAATTCCGTTACATTGTGGACATTCTTTCCGAAAGTCTCAAGAATAGCATCCCAGCTCACAGCTTCCTCATCAGTTTTCCAGCAGTCGTAATCGGTACTCATTGCTATCGCAGCATAAGGAATCCCGGCTTCGTTAGCGAGTATTGCTTCAGGCGCGGTGCTCATGTTAATCACATCAGCGCCCCATTGGCGAAACATATGTGATTCTGCACGCGTTGAGAATCGTGGTCCTTCGATGGTTACCATAGTTCCCTTATCATGTATCGGCAAGCCTAATTCATGTCCGGCAGCAATAATCAGCTTGCGCAAACTAGCGTCAAACGGCTCCGCCATAGGTGTGTGCATTATCTTACCATCATTAAAATCTTCATAAAAACTAATAGCACGATGACGTGTAAAATCGATAAACTGATCAAGAATCACGAGATGACCGCGACCAATTTCTTCACGCAGACTTCCGCATGCAGTGGTGGCAATAATCTGTGTACAGCCCTCTTCCTTAAGCGCCATGATGTTTGCACGATTGTTTACATGCGTAGGAGTAATCGTGTGACCGTAACCATGTCGTGATAAAAAAACAACTTCCTTTCCGCTAAGTAATCCTGAAACCAGCGGAGAACTGGGGGCTCCGTACTTAGTTGTCACTTCCTTTTCCTGAAGTTTTTGAAAGATATTCAGCTTTTCCAGGCCGCTGCCGCCGATAATCGCTGTTTTCATATATAATGTTTGAGACAAAGGTACTAAGAAACTGTGAGGAAAAATGCCTATCTTTGTGTATACACAAAAATTATGGAGTACACCGGAGAACATCTGTTGGCAGGCCAATTGGGACAAAGCGCTCTATGGATATCGCTCATTACAGCGATAGTTGCCACGGTCCTTTTCTTTTTAGCAAATGGCAAAAGGAAAATGATCATTGGTGCGTCGTCCGCATATCTGCTGCATACTGCGGGTATACTTTCGGCTTGTGCTGCATTATTGGTGATGATATTCAATCATTATTTCGAATATCATTATGTTTGGCAATATACATCTGTTGGAACATCAGTCACCTATCTGCTCTCTGCGTTCTGGGCAGGAAAAGAAGGCAGCTTGCTTCTGTGGTTAATGCTACAGGCACTATTGGGTACAGTTCTGATGTTTCGTAAAAACACACCTTCTACAGTGCTTGCGATTATAGCATTTGCTGATATTTTACTAAATATTATGCTTCTGGGATTGCATGCAGGCGATATAAATTTTGGCAACTCTCCCTTCGCGCTGCTGCGTGAAGTACCCGAATACAGTAGCATGCCGCTATTTTCAAATCAAAACTACCTCAGCATTCTTATCGACGGAAATGGATTGAATCCTTTACTGCGTAATCCATGGATGGCAATTCATCCACCGATATTGTTTCTGGGATACGCAGCCTGTTTGATCCCATATTCCTTTTCCATTAATGCATTGATTAAAAGAGAAGCCCGTCCCATGATGCCTTTGTTCTGGCCTGTGTTTGCTGCAATGTGTCTGGGAGCAGGATTAATTTTAGGCGGTGCCTGGGCTTACGAAGATCTTACATTTGGAGGATTCTGGTCATGGGATCCCGTTGAAAACGCATCACTTGTACCCTGGATATTGATGCTGGCAAGCTTACATTTCCTGTTGGCTCCGGGCTCCCGGTCGACCGGTCTTGCATTCAGTATTACACCCTATGTTGCAGTCTTATTTGCAGCTTATCTCACCAGAAGCGGCGTTCTAAGCACTACTTCGGTACATTCATTTTCAGGTGGACAAGGTAGTATGATGCTGCTTTTATTTACCATGATTGCTCTAATTGCACCATTGCTGTTGACTGTCATTAAAAAGAAAGAAAAAAATGCTACCATTGAAAATCTTCGTTCCACCGGATTGTGGATGTTCATTGGTGCTGCAGTCCTTGTCCTTGCAGCGTTTCAAGTAATTTTTGTGACAACATTGCCAGCCTTTAATGCCTGGTTTGGTCTTTCACTTACTCCGCCATCCGATGCAGTGACCTTCTATAACACCTGGCAACAGTGGTTTGCAGCTGCTATTGCATTATCAATTGGTATCGTTTGTTATATAGATCCTCAATCGCCAAACTTCAGAACCTTCGTCCACAGGGCTCTACCTGCGCTCGTTTTCGCACCTTTACTCATTGTATTATTAATCATTTTTCTTGAGCCCCTGCATTGGAATTTATATATAGTTCTGTGCTGCTTATTTTTCGGAGGTTTCTCTGTGCTTGATAGCATACTCAGACTGAATGGGCGAAAAGGCAATATAGCTGCATCCATTACCCATCTAGGCTTTGCAATTTTTATTATCGGAGTTTGTATAACATTTTCACTTTCAACACCTATTGGCTCAGCTGATGCAAAAAACCCAAAAGGCCTACAAACACTCATATTGGGACAAATCAAAGCCCTTCCACAAGGATATGTTTCCTATGCAGGAAGAACCATTAATGGTGATGATGTAATTTACAAACTGGATTTTCTAAAGAAAGCCAGCGATGGGAAATTCTATCTTGACTATACATTATACCCAAGTATAACCGTAGACAAATCTATGGGAACCATGCCAAAGCCTGATACACGTAAGCGTATCAGCGAGGACATCTTTGTGCATCTTACCCATGCTGAAATCACCACCGAAGAATATGGGCTTTTATCGAGTGGAAAAATCGCCATTGGGGATACGTTGCAGAGTACCGGTGGATGGGTTGTCCTGGATAGCATGACTGAGTCTAAACCAGTAACAACAGACAATAATATCATGCAGTTCAATGCCTACTGTAGATATATTATTGGCGGACGACCATCGCTAAATATGAATACCAGCCTAGGATTAAATCATGGTAATGAAAGTCGCCACGATGCGGTTAATGATAGTATTGGAATCAAACTTAGTCTTGCATATCCTGTCAGCGAAGACACTGCAATGCTTGAACTCTCTGCGCGCAAAACCGATTTTGTAGTTATGTCGGCCCAGCGCTTCCCCTTTATTAATATACTCTGGTTCGGAGTAATACTAATGGCAATAGGCTTTGGAATATCCGTAATAAAACGATTGAAGCGCTAATTCCAAAAAAATAACTACATAAATCATTTTCCTTTACGGCATTTATAGACAGAGTCCAACTTTGTTCGCTTACTGAAAAATTAAGGAGCAACCATAAAAGTTGATTATATTTGAATCGCATTGAGAAACACTCACCCGATATGATTCTGAATTACGATAAAAAATTTGCAATTTTTTCCCCATGGAAAACGGCCTCATCAACCATGGCCACACGTTTGGTTCATTACGATCAAAGTCCGTACAGCCGCTTTTATGATTTCAATCCATATCTGCAACGCATAGTACATCAACATATAACTGTTGCAGATTATAAAGCATTGCCCGAAAACAGTTTTGACTTAAAACGTGTATCCTTTGTGAGAAATCCTTACGACAGAGTGTATTCGGGATTCTTACAAATTCAAAAAGACCTCAAAGAACAGCCACTGATGGGCTTTCCTGCCCAATGGATCAGAAATCATGTATTAATGCAACTTGCATTAAATGAAGAGCGCTTACAAAAAGCAAACTTCGATTTTGACGCATGGTTTGCATTAATAGAGCCTGAAGATATCTATCAGATTGGCGGAAATTCAAGCTTTCCCATGCATCCTTCACATTACTGGACGCATGATCATGAACATAAGTTCGTTGATTTTCTGGGCAAGGTAGAAACCTTTGAAGATGATTTTGTTAAGCTTCTAGATTTTCTAAAAATCTCAGATTCCTACAATTTAGAAAACGCTAATGTGAACCATTTAGGAGGAGAAGAGTCATCAACAACATATAAGTACATCAGCAAAATGTCGAAAGCATCTATTGAAAAAATCAACCACCTCTTTGAAAAAGATTTTCAACTGTTCGGTTACGAAATGATGTAGTTGTTCGTCATTGAATCGTTTGAGTTATAAATATATCTAAACATCAATTATGCGTAAAGAAGTTGAAATTCCAATGACTCCAATGCAAGCGGCTGATCCGACCTTGTGGAAAGCTGCGATTGCAGGCGTACTTCGTATTGCACCTGGACGAATCAGGAGTATCACCCCTTTACTACGTTCGGTAGATGCCCGAGGGAAGAATGTCAAAGTCAGACTTAAAGCCGAAATCATCATTGATGAACCGCCAGTAACTAATACACGACTTGTAAAAAAAACGTATACGGATGTCAGTAAACAACCTGAAGTTATTATTGTGGGAGCCGGTCCCGCCGGACTTTTCGCAGCATTAACTTTACTCGAACATGGTCTTAAGCCTGTAGTGCTCGAGCGCGGAAAAGAAGTGCAGCTAAGGAAACTTGACATTGCAGCTCTTAACAGAGATCACATTGTAAATCCGGATTCTAATTATTGTTTTGGTGAAGGTGGCGCAGGAACATACAGTGATGGCAAGCTTTACACACGTTCAAACAAACGGGGTAATGTTGCCGATATTCTTGCAACCTTGGTATTACATGGTGCAAACGAGGATATCTTGATTGACAGTCATCCACATATTGGCACCGACAAATTACCAGCTGTAGTCCAGGCAATACGCACTACCTTGCTAGAACATGGCGCAGAGATTCATTTCAATTGTCGAGTGAATAACATTATTATTAAAAGCGGAAAGGCTACAGGTGTGGAGACCTTAGAAGGTCAGCGATATGAAGGTATTGCTGTTATCCTTGCCACTGGCCATTCTGCGCGTGACATTTACGAATTACTGCATCGCAAACATATCCACCTGGAAGCAAAAAGTTTTGCATTGGGCGTTCGTGCAGAGCATCCGCAGGAGCTGATTGATACGATTCAATATCACAGCAAACCTCCACGCGACCCATATCTTCCGGCAGCACCTTATAGTTTGGTAAAACAGGTAGATGGTCGCGGAGTGTTCTCATTTTGTATGTGTCCCGGTGGTATCATGGTACCTTCCGCAACAGCCGAGGGTCAGGTGGTAATCAACGGCATGAGCAACAGTAAACGAAATTCGCCCTATGCAAACTCAGGAATTGTGACTAGTGTTGAGCCTTCTGATTACGCGCATCTAAGTGAATTCGGGCCATTAGCGGGACTCGAATTCCAGCGCCGCATCGAGGAAGCATGCTGGAACGCAGGTGGAATGCGACAAAGCGCTCCTGCACAACGCATCACCGATTTTGTTGCTGGTAAAATATCTCAGGGAATACCTGCCAATTCGTATCATCCGGGGACAACGTCCGCTCCTTTGCATGAGATATTGCCATCGTTTATTGCAAGCCGCCTGCAGAAAGCTTTTGTGCTTTTCGGTCAGCAAATGAAGGGGTATTTCTGTAATGAAGCCATCATCCTTGGTACAGAATCCAGAACCTCATCACCCGTAAGAATCCCGCGCGATCCCGAAAGTTTGGAACAAGTTGAAATTAAAAAACTTTATCCATGCGGTGAAGGAGCAGGCTATGCAGGAGGTATTGTTTCTTCAGCCATGGACGGAGTGAATTGCGCGAATGCTATAGTACGCGGCGCAAAGAACGAATACAATAAGAAAAAATAATTTGCATTTTATCGCCATATGCCGGTATTCAAAAAAATAATAAACATATTCCGTCTGCATCCAGATTACGAAAATCGGGTTTTTGGGTTGGACCTTATGCGAGCATTAGCCATCATCTTTGTAGTGATGAGCCATGCCTTGATGCTGGAAAAGGCCGACACTAATTTTCCCTGGATACATTTGGTGAACGGAGTAGAGCTTTTCTTTGTGCTGAGCGGTTTTCTCATTGGCGGCATATTGATTAAAATTTTCCAAAAATCAGAGAACTTTGGATTAAAAACCATCGCCAACTTCTGGGTTCGTCGCTGGTTTCGCACCTTGCCAAATTATTATTTGATTCTCATACTGAATATTGTTTTCGTTTATTTCGGAATTATCAACGAGGACTTCTCGCAGTTTAACTGGAAGTTCTTCCTCTTTCTGCAGAATTTCTCCGGACCCTTTACAGGCTTCTTTTGGGAATCGTGGAGTTTGAGTATCGAAGAATGGTTTTACCTAATCTTCCCTATTCTATTGGGATTGCTATGGCTGATATTTAAAAAAACTCAGATAAATAAAAAACTCATCTTTCTTGGAGCCCTGTTGGTACTCCTTTTCGTTCCTGTAATGTTAAGGTATTATACAGCCTCAAAAATTGAAGTGGATGCCTTTTGGCTTGACGTGAAAATATTCAAAGTTGTAATCTATCGTCTGGATAGTATTGCTCTTGGATTATTAGCCGCATTTATCAAACACTGGTATCCAAAGTCGTGGCACAAAAGCAGAAATATCTTATTCATTCTCGGAATCGCGTTAAGCTATACTATTTTGTATACTCCCTGGCCGCCCAACGAATTACGAACTAAAGTCATTCAAATAATATTACAAAGCATTGGCTGTGCGCTGTTATTACCAAAATTCGACAGCATGAAAAAGGCGCCAAAAATTATCACTAAAATTTTTACGCATGTAAGTCTAATTTCCTATTCCATGTATTTGCTCAATCTCGCGATTATAGCCGAAGTAATGGCTAAATGGCTGCCTATTCATAATGCTGTGGAATCATGGATTGCATACGTTGTATATTGGATTGCAGTGATACTAGGATCAACACTTTTGTACAAATATTTTGAAAAGCCTATGATGGATCTTAGAGACCGATGGAATAAATAGTCATAGATAAACTCTAACAATAATACCATGGATAAATTTATGCAACTCGCCATTGAACAGGCGAAAAAAAGTTTGAACGAAGGCGGCATTCCTATTGGATCCGTATTGATTAAAGACGGTGTTTTTGTTGCACAAGGCCATAACAAACGTGTTCAGGAAAACAACCCAATACTTCATGGAGAAATGGATTGTTTGAATAATGCGGGAAGAATTGGCTCCTTCAAAAACACAGTTATCTACTCCACGCTTATGCCTTGCTATATGTGTGCGGGCACCATTGTACAATTTAAGATTCCAAAAGTAATAGTTGGAGAATCTGAAACCTTCGCTGGCGCTAGGGAATTTATGGAACAACATGGCGTTGAAGTAATTGATTTAGATCTTGCAGAATGTAAGGAAATGATGAAAACATTTATCGACCGCCGGCCTGACATATGGTTTGAAGATATTGGTGAATTATAAAGAATGTGTATAAAATCACTAATACTCACATTTTCAATATCAATATTTATTATTTTTGATGATTGATGATATTTGTATCCCATTAAAACATTATCTCATGAAAAAAAGTGAATACACACGAATAACCACAGAATGCAGGTACGAGGACTTTAAAGCTGTTTTCATTCAAAGCATAAAAGATTACGCCAATGAATATAAATTGGGTGATCTCGAAAGTGAAGTATTGGCATGCTTTGAGACTACTAATTCAAAAAAAGGATTCTTAGGCGGAACGAAAATCACTTATACGGATATCTGTCTCACCAAGCGTTTTCTAATTTGGAACACGATGAAAAACGATAACGATAAAGGGGTTGGCGCTGCCCGATGGACCGACATTATTGAAATCTGGGATTGGGAAGAAACTGAAAGCAACAAAATTATGCCTGATTGCGGTTTAGAAATTTTCGGTTCGTTGATGATGTCCAGTCATCGAAGTCGCTGGTTTATGGCAATGACCAACGAAGGGCCTGGGTATGATTGCAGAAAATTAATTAGGGAGAACAGTCCAAACATCCCAAAGAAATAAAAAAAATGGCGGCAATTTGCCGCCATTTTTATAAACGATAACACTAATCAATTAAAATGTAATCTTAATATCTTTTCCAGTTGAATTTTTAAAATTGGTATAATCCTTCAACAACCAATAGATATCCTCCTCATAGAATGCGTTTTCATCGGTATCGGTCTTGGCCTCAACACGAATAAGATTTAAGTATAGCTCACCAATATTTTCAGCAATAACCTTATCCAAAGTAAACTGAACTGATTGCCAATTGCCATATGAAACAGAATCTCCGTCGGGAATATAGTACTTTGAAATATTATCAAACATTACATCTTTCTTGACGATAAATTTTCCACTCTTATCTGAAAAATAAACGCTCAGCCACAGATGCTTGATATTATAGGTAGTGCGATTGTTTATCTTTAATGTAATTAGGGCTGAACCGTTTTGATCAACCAAATCTGCAATACAAAAATCGAAATAGGTAATTGTGTCTTCAACTTGTTGTTGAGCATATTCCACTGCAGCAATGGAGTCCTGCACTGCAGCTTCAGCAGCAGCTATAGAGTCGGCTCTTGCCAATTGGAGTGGATCAGAAGGGCCGGATTCCTTACTCATATCAACCAGCCATTTTGATTTAATTTTTACCAGGCTAATCTGTTGTTCCTTACCCTCATTCAAATACTGACAACTGGCAGAATCATTATGTATCGTGCAGCTAAGAATCTCAATATGAATTTCGCTGGCTTGCTTAGGAGGAGTCTCATCCATACTGGCAAAGGATTTTAGAACCTCAAGTATTTCGCCCGTTTCCTTAGTACTCAGCTTCATTGCCTCTTCATAGTTCTCGCTGTTGAGATAAATCAGATAATCCTTTGCAACCTTCTTAATTTGTGCTTCTTCGTTAACCTTACAGGAGAATAAAAAAACCACCATCATGGCGGCTATCAACAAAGCAAACAGTTTTTTCATATGTTAATTATTTTAATGTCTGACCATTAGATTGTCGCTAGTATAATCAGACATAATTCCAGGACTCAATATTTACAACAACAACCAAGTGGAATTAATCAATGATTTGAGATGATAGCTACTTGGTGAGTAACCATAGCCTGTCCCACAGCGATTTCACTCCTTCAGGTGGAGGCGTTGCACTATTCCCCCAATTAACCTTATTACTGCGTGTGCCCTTTATATATATGATGTAATAATTAATATTGTACACACAGTTGAACTCCATGGTGAGTAGTTTCATCGCTTCAGCATCAACAAAGAACCAGCGGCTATCATCCTTTCTGATTTTACGCAGGAAAATCTTCTTTCCCGATTCAAGGTCGTTGCGATAAAAGGTTCCATCAGAAACCAGCGTATATTCAAGGTATTTCCCAGTTACACCGCCACCTTGCCCAAAAACCAATGTTGCAGGATTGTTATTCGAAGTATTGGTGCGAATAGGATGACAAGCGCCTAATCCCATAATGCAGACAATCACTATCAATGCAATATGGTTCACCTTGAGGGTGACCCAGAATACAGTGGGTTTCCTTATATATCCATACAGGCAGAGGGGTTTCACGTATGCTGGTTTGATAGGGTTGGGTATAGCTTTTTCTTCAATAATTCCGTTACGAAGATAATAAAATCTTTTACACTTTACATTCTTTCGGGAACTTCTATACCTAACAAACACATACACTCTTTGATAATATGTCCTGTAAAGGCCGACAAGGCAAGTCTGAAGTGGCGAATTGCTTCATCATTCTCTTTTAATACCGGGATTTTTTGATAAAAGGTATTATAGGTGCGAGTGAGTTCATAGGTATAATTGGCAATCTGGGCCGGACTCAGTTCAAGTGCGGCTTTATGGATAATGACGGGAAAATCATGACAAAGGCGCAAAATATCCCGTTCTTCATCGCATATTACAATTTGTGGAGACAAAGAGCTCTTTTCAATATCAAATCCACCGCGTTTAATCAGCGAGCATATCCTTGCATGGGTGTACTGAATAAAGGGTCCTGTGTTGCCATCAAAATCAATCGACTCTTCTGGATTAAACAACATATTCTTTTCAGGATCCACCTTTAGAATGAAATATTTAAGGGCACCCATACCAATCATATGATAAAGACGATCGGCTTCTTCGGGAGTGAAGTCCGCTGTCTTTCCCAATTCTTCAGTCATGCGTTGGGCAGTGGTCTTCATCTCATCCATCAGATCATCAGCATCCACCACTGTACCTTCACGTGATTTCATCTTACCTTCAGGTAATTCAACCATTCCGTATGAGACATGGTGTATGGCTTCAGCCCAGGGAAAACCAAGTCGGGCAAGGACCTTCTTTAAAACAGTAAAATGATAATTCTGTTCATTACCGACTACATACAGCATTCTCTCAGGATTAAAATCATCAACCCTAAGGCGAGCGGTACCAAGATCCTGTGTCATATAAACAGAAGTGCCGTCGCTGCGCAAAAGGAGCTTTTCATCCAGTCCGTCATCAGTAAGATCGGCCCAGACAGAGCCATCCTCCTTACGTTTGAGTAAGTGTTGTGCCTCTCCTTTTTCAACGATCTCTTTACCTAACAAATAGGTGTTCGACTCATAATAGGTTTTTTCGAAGGCAATACCCATGGTTTGGTAGGTCAGATCAAAACCCGCATATACCCAAGCATTCATCATTTTCCACAGCTTGAGTGTTTCTTCATCACCCGATTCCCACAACCGCAACAGTTTTTGAGCCTCCTGCATAATTGATGATTGCTTTTGCGCTTCCTCCTCATTGAGTCCGCTTGCAACTAACGCAGCTATTTCCTTTTTATATTCTTTGTCGAACAATACGTAATATTCACCAACCAAATGATCACCTTTTTTTCCGGATCCTTCCGGGCTTTCTCCATTGCCCCATTTCTTCCATGCAAGCATTGATTTGCAGATGTGAATACCGCGATCATTAACTAGATTTACACGTATCACATTTTTCCCATCGGCTTCGAGTATCTTTGAAACGGACCATCCCAGAAGGTTATTCCTGATGTGCCCAAGATGTAGTGGCTTATTGGTATTGGGTGAAGAAAATTCGATAAGCCAGGGTTTAGATGCTGAAGATGCAACAATTCCAAAATTCGGATTTTTATTTTGCTGTCTTAAAAACTCCAGCCAATATTCAGGCTTTACCACGAGATTCAGAAAACCTTTTACTATACCATATTTGCAGATTTCAGGAACCTGAGCAATAATATATTCGCCAATTTCCTGAGCGGTCGGCTCAGGTCCTTTCCGACTTGCTTTTGTAAATGGAAACACCACCACAGTAAGGTCGCCCTCAAACTCTTTTCTTGTCTTTTGAAGCTGTACTGCATCGGCTTGCACATCCTGTCCGTACAATTGCTTAACAGCAGCAATGCAAGCTTCAATTATTTTATCTTCAATCATCCGAATACAATTTGATGCAAAATTAATCTATTAAACTTAACACATCGAAAAAGGCATCTGCATAATGAATGATAAAGTGCTATAAAAAACCAATTAACCTATTAACCTTGTAACCATATAAACCAAAACCCTTTAACCTTATAACCTCATTAACCCAATAACCTTACAAACCAACCGATCCACCATATAATCTTAGAAATATCTCCAACCTATCAAGCATTCCATCCTCAATTCCGAAACTCAATAAATTTTGGTGACTTTATTACGTCGAATATTGGCCGACAATAAAAAATCAAAAGAGTTTCATGCTGAAAAAAAAATTCTTCTCCTCCCTCTCAAGCCCTGCAAGGCTTATCTGATTTTAAAGCCCGGATAAGAAAATGATTTTTTTTCAAGTCCTTGTTAGGATGGTTAAAACATCTATCTTTGTGCTTTGAACAGAATCTAATATCCAATTAAATAACCTTTTATGAATCGCAAAAATGTAATTATTATCGGAGCAGCAGGTAGAGATTTTCACAATTTCAATACCTACTACAGAGGTAAGGAAGAGTACAATGTTGTAGCCTTTACCGCAGCACAGATTCCGGATATTGCCGGAAGAAAATATCCAAAAGAACTGGCTGGTGCCCTCTATCCCGACGGGATCCCAATTTATGTTGAAAGCGATCTTCCTAAATTGATCAAGGAATTGAAAGCCGATACTTGTGTTTTTGCTTACAGTGATGTTCCCTATCAGAGGGTCATGAATATGTCCGCCCTGGTAAATGCCTGTGGTTGCAACTTTGAATTAATGGGTCCCCGTGATACTCAGGTAGTATCTACCAAGCCTGTTATCGCAGTTGGCGCCGTTCGCACCGGTTGCGGAAAAAGCCAAACCTCCCGTCGCGTTATCGAAATTTTGATGGAGCTTGGGTTGAAAGTAGTGGCCATTCGTCACCCGATGCCTTATGGCGATTTGAACGCTCAGAAAGTTCAGCGCTTTGCTACAGTTGAAGATCTGAAAAAACACAAATGCACCATTGAAGAAATGGAAGAATACGAACCACACGTAGTTCGCGGAAACGTGATTTATGCTGGTGTTGATTATGAAGCTATTCTTCGCGAAGCAGAAAAAGAAGCTGACGTTATTTTGTGGGATGGTGGAAATAACGACTTCCCCTTTTACAAATCAGACCTTCTGATTACTGTAGTTGATCCTCATCGTCCGGGTAACGAACTTAGCTACTATCCAGGTGAAGTAACCCTTCGCATGGCTGATGTAGTTGTTATCAACAAAATGGACAGTGCATCCCCAGAAAATATCAACATCGTTCGTCAGAGCATTGCCAAGGTAGCTCCAAACGCAATCGTTGTTGATGGTGCATCTCCTCTTACTGTTGACAAACCAGAACTGATCCGCGGAAAACGCGTATTGGTTGTTGAAGACGGCCCAACCCTCACCCACGGTGAAATGAAGATTGGTGCAGGTACCGTTGCCGCTACCAAGTTTGGTGCTGCTGAACTCGTTGATCCCCGTCAGTATGCCGTTGGCAAATTGGCTGAGACCTTCAGGTTGTACCCAAACATTGGAACCTTATTACCAGCAATGGGATATGGTGAACAACAGGTTGCCGACCTTGAAAAGACTATTGCAGCTGTTCCTTGTGATGCAGTTGTTATTGCTACCCCAATTGATCTGAACCGCATTATTAAGATCAAACAGCCTACTGTAAAGGTAGAATACGAATTACAGGAAATCGGCCAGCCCGATTTAGAAGTTATCTTATGTGATTTTCTCAAGAAGAAAGGTCTCATTAAAGGTGGCTGCTCCTGCTGCGAATAACAATTAAAGGCGACGATAGTCGCCTTTTTTTTTGTTCTCCATTTTGATAACCAACAAATAATCATCAACATAACGCCAGATAACCACACAATGAAAAACAGAAGCCTGATATCCATTGATGATTTCTCAAAAGAGGAATTCATCAAGATTCTCGATATGGCAGAAGATTTCGAGAAGAACCCTAACCAGCGCATCCTGGAAGGAAAAGTGATCGCAACACTGTTCTTTGAACCCTCCACCCGCACTCGCCTTAGCTTCGAAAGTGCTGTCAACCGTCTCGGTGGCCGCGTAATCGGATTTAGCGATGCCTCAAGCTCAAGTGTGAAAAAAGGTGAATCACTCAAGGACACAATTAAAACGGTTGCCAATTATTGCGACCTCATCATCATGCGGCATCCGGTAGAAGGCAGCGCACGATTTGCAAGCGAGGTTTCTAATGTGCCCATCATCAATGCAGGCGATGGGGCCAACCAGCACCCAACCCAGTGTTTGCTTGATCTGTATTCAATTCGTAAAACTCAAGGCAAACTCGACGGACTTAATGTGGCCTTCGTTGGTGACCTGAAATACGGACGTACTGTGCATTCCCTGAGTATTGCGCTTACGCAATTCAACACTACCTTTCATCTGGTATCCCCACTCGAACTAAAACTACCGAGTGCTGTAAAGATGTATATCAAGGATCGCAAACTGGATTACTATCAATACACCGGACTTACCGAAGCCTTACCTAAGGCGGATGTACTCTATGTTACCCGCATTCAACGTGAGCGTTTCTCCGACCCCATCGAATACGAAAAAGTTAAGAACTCCTACAATGTTCATAAAGGTCTGCTCGAAGGAACAAAACCAAATCTTCGCGTACTGCATCCTCTACCCAGAGTTACCGAAATTAACGAGGATGTGGACGATACCACACAAGCCTACTATTTCCAACAGGCACTCAACGGAATGTATGTCAGACAAGCCATTTTAAAAGCAATCTTAGGATTATAATCATATGGAAAAGAATAATAACAGAAAAGAGCTGGTGGTTTCAGCCATCGAAAACGGAACCGTGATAGATCACATTCCCGTTAGCAGCGTTTTCCAGGTAATCCGCCTTTTAGGCCTTGACCAGATTGGTGAACAAGTGTTATTCGGCACCAATCTCGATAGCCGCAAATATGGAAAAAAAGGCATTATCAAGGTAAACAATAAATTCTTCGCCAACGACGACATCAACAAAATCGCGCTGGTCGCTCCAACAGCCACTTTGATTATCATCAAAGATTTTCAAGTGGTGGAAAAGAAAAGTGTGGAAGTGCCCGATCATGTTGAAAAGGTGGTCAAATGCGTAAACCCGAATTGTGTGACCAATGTCGAAAATGTCCCCACAAAATTTCTGGTCATCAATAAAATTGATGTTAAACTACGCTGTCATTATTGTGAGAAGATTACCGATAAAAGAAATATGGGATTTAAATAATGTGCGAATGTGGTAATGTGATAATGTGATGGGGTGATTGCACAAGTAAATTTCCATACTAATAAAAAATGACGGCTTAGGTCGTCATTTTTTTATTTCCACCAAATTTAGAATGCGAAATGCATTCTTAGGAAGGCAACTTTTTATCAAACAGATTTCTCTATTCCTGCAGTGTCTATTCTGCTACAAAGCACTTTTAATTACTTTAGTAAAAAATCGATTTTTCTCGGTCAAGATACTAATGATATACACGCCAGGGCTGAAGTTCGAAAGGTCGATTACCGCAGCGGACCCATCGCTTATGCCAGCTGCTTGTCCTGAATACAATAACTTACCGTCGATACTTCTGCATTCTACGAGAGTTATATTACTAAGAGGAAAGCCATCAATAATGCATTTTCCTGTTGTTGGGTTCGGAAATACCATTGTCGACAGCAGTATATTATCCACGACACCAACGCCCGTAATATTTACTGAAATGGTCATGGTATCGTTACCACATTTACTGAAGCAGATCATTATGATATCATAAGTGCCTAGGGCTGGGAAGTTATGTATGACATTTGACAAGGGATCCACATTTGTGTCAAACGTCCCATCTCCATAGGATACGACATTTGAATCAGCGGCCGAATATATATAAAAGGTGCCGGTATAGCCATATTGGGATGATAGTCCAATTACCGCTTCATCAGCGTTTTCCAATTCAACATAAATATCGGCCCCATATAATTCGCCATTATCTACAACAACCCTATAATCTCCCTGATTTACAGATTGAAATTCGGCGATATAGGGATTTTGAATACTGGATACAAATCCATTGGGACCAATCCAAGCATAGGTCGCATTACTGACAAAGGGCGCCCGAAGATGCAGTGTATCTGAAATACAGACCGGACTATTTGATGATACACTATCAAGCGGCTGTACACAATGCAAATGTCCCGCAGTGTCTGCACTATAGTTTGATTGCGATAAAGTAATGTTAGTTTGAAAATTCGAGTAATTTGTGACCATAAAAATATAATACTCTCCGGGGAGTGCATGAGGAATTGATAATATTTCTTCATAGGCTGTTGAATAGGAACAATCAACAATGACCGAATCTGGTGACATAGAATTGTCATGACATGGCCATGTGGGATGGGAAAATGGCCCCCAGCAAATCGCATCAATATCATAATGATTTGAATTCGTCACTGTCAAATCAATATTTCCTGAATCACTAATTAGAAAATAGAACCAAGCGGGGTTTGGCTGAGTATATAAGCATCCATACGCTGGACCAGATTCGGCATACCCATTATTTACAGATGCTGGATAGGTTAGGCAGCATGAATCAGCTATAAAGCAAATTGGTTGTGCATCAATACACGATAGGCCCTGCGACTTAACGTTCAAGGGTAAGAGCAGACCTATAGCTAAAATAATGGAAATACAATTTTTCATAGGTTATCAAATTCGTAGGATGAAAATATTGAAGCCAAGAATGCATAAAGATATTAAAATAACTTTTATATGGCACTATGAAAGTAAATAAGTTGCTATGAAATTATTTCTGTGGTTGTTGCGCTTTAAAAAAAAGATAGAGATTAGCATTACCAAAAAAATTCTTTACAAATGATTTCTTCCACTACGCAGCTGCATCTTCCCGCTTTTAAAAAGTTGCACCTCAATACCGAAACCTTTATTGCCTATGATGTGTTACCTGCCACCATTACTATCACTGACCACCCATGAAAAGCCTATTCGGGATGCATTCTTAGTAATTGTGATTATTGAAACATTTTTTCTTATTTTTACTGTCAAAATCGAACCTATGAAAAGGATCACTACGTTTGTATTGTCTGCTTCACTTGCTGTTACAGCAGTTTATGCACAACCTAATAAAGATAAAGGAACCTTTATCGAGTATAAAGCCGGGTATTATCAGAATTATATTCTGAAGGGCATCGAAGAATTCGAAAATAAACAGGAAGCCCCTGCAGTAAATAAGGTATTCAAGGTTGACCTCAGCAAATACAACCTTCCAACCTCGGTGGATCAATTCACACGGCAGTGGGCAAATGAGCCGGTATCACAGGGAAATACAAGTACCTGCTGGTGTTTTAGCACAACTTCTTATCTTGAATCTGAGATTTATCGCATCAACAAAACCCAGATTAAACTTTCGGAAATGTACACCGTTTACTGGGAATATGTTGAAAAAGCCCGTCGTTTTGTCCGTGAGCGCGGAGAATCGGCCTTTGGCGAAGGTTCAGAAGGCAATGCCGTTACACGAATCTGGAAAATGTATGGTATCGTCCCTCTGAGTGCATATAGTGGACTTAAACCCGGACAAACTTACCATACGCATGATAAGATGTTTTCAGAAATGGAGACCTACCTTAAATCGGTAAAAGCCTCTAATGCATGGAATGAAGAAGAAGTGCTGGCCACCATCAAATCGATTATGAATACATATATTGGTACTCCACCCACCAAGGTAAATATTGATGGTAAAGAAATGACGCCGTTGGAATACCTGAAAAATGTTTGTAAAATTAATCCTGATGATTATATCGATGTGCTGTCCATCATGCAGAATCCTTATTACAGCCTTTGCGAATACGATGTACCTGACAATTGGTGGCATGCAAATACCTACCACAATGTCCCTCTCGACGTTTTCATGGATATCATTAAAAAATCGATCAAAGCAGGTTACACCATGGCCATCGGCGGAGATGTCAGCGAGGCCGGACTTGTGAGCCAATCGCAGGTTGCTATCGTTCCAACGTTTGACATTCCTTCAGAATACATCGACGAAAGCGCGCGCCAATTCCGCTTCAGCAATGGAACAACCACCGACGATCATGGCTTACACATAGTGGGCTATTATGAAAAAGATGGAAAGACATGGTTCCTCATCAAGGATTCAGGCTCGGGATCACGCAATGTAGGCAAGGAAAGTAAAAACTTTGGTTACTACTTCTTTCATGAAGATTACATCAAATTAAAAATGATGGACTTCATGATTCACAAAGATGCGATAAAGGATATTCTTGAAAAATTCAAAGGATAGAATATATATCAAAGCTGATTTTTTAATATATCTATTTTTGATTTTTGGCTTGATTTTTATTAGAAACTCAATATTCCATAAAACTTATACTCATGACCCCTTACTTAAAAAACCTTGCTCAGGGACTGTTTGTGGCCCTTGTACTTTTCGGACTGAGTGCATGTACCACAGATGAAAAGCCCACAAAAACAAGCATGGAAGGCGTTTGGACCGTAACTCATGTATATGATGGTTCGGGTGCTGACCTAGCATCAAAATTCAATTTTCCGATTACCGCTTTTCATTTGAGCAGTGATAATACGGTAATTTCAACCGCCAGTCCGTTAATCATGTATCTCGTTTACGGCGATAACAAATACACACAAATCGCATCGTACGTTGATCAGGTTTTCAATTATGTAAGCCTTGATTTTAATGGAGGTGAATTTTTTGTTGCTGGTGGCACACCCGACCGTTTTACATTAGAGATGAAACTTGAAGGATTGCCTGGACAGAAGACACTCACCACTTTGCTTGATATGCTAGGTATTACGCAGGATTATCTTGATTTGGTAGTATATCACAAATTTCAGGATGTTGGTGTTGATTTTTCTGAAGACTACAACACTATGACCTGGACTTTTGATGCAACTACAACAGCCGTTTACAACACCAAAGACAATAACGGGAATTACATATTATGGGGAGGCTGGCCTGTTGAAAATTTCTCGCATTGCACCATTGAATTGAAAAAGCAGACAAAAGACTTGACACAAGTCGTGCAGGATGCAACCTAGTAAAACAATACGATAAAAATAAAAAATGCCAAACATGATGTTTGGCATTTTTATTTTTAAAAGATTAGGGCACTTATTAAGAAAACGCAGCGCTTGTAGCACCAAAAATCTATAGCAGCATTGCCTAAAAAAAATCACTCATCATAAAATGCATGCAGCATTTTTTTGTAATTTCATCCCGAAAAACAAAACACACGGCTGGGAATACTGGTCGTAACAAATAAATCATAATTACTATGAAAAAGGTTCTCATGGAGTACCTTACGTTCAATAAATCTGAACGCAGGGGACTGTTTGTGTTGCTATTTATTTTAGTTGCACTCATTGTTGCAAGGCAGATTCTGCCTTTGTTTTACTCACCTCAAGCCTACGATTTTTCGGCCTTTAAAAAGGAGATTGCTCTATTTGAAAAAGACCGGGTTGTTTATGAAAACACTCAGGAAAGAAAATATCCAGAGTACCGGCATTTTGATTATTCATTTCCGGAACAATCGGCGGAACAAAGCAAACTGACACCCTACCCTTTCGATCCCAATCAGATGGACAAAGGAGCCTGGGAAAAACTCGGACTGACAACCTCCCAGGTACGCATGTTAATGAATTTTCAGAATAAAGGCGGGACATTCAGAAGCAAAGCTGATTTTAGAAAAATGTACTGTATCTCACCGAATGAATACGAAGTGCTTGCGCCTTACATACAACTACCCGATAGCAGCGAAAAAAAATCATCAAACTTTACTGCGAATAATCCATGGAAGGAAAAGGAACAAGTAATGGTGGAGATTAATAGCGCGCAGTTAGAAGACTTTACAAAGCTTAAGGGCATTGGTGAGTACTTCGCTCAAAAGATTATCGCCTATCGTAATGCATTGGGTGGCTTTCTGCGTATAGACCAACTCTTGGAAGTACCAAAGATGGATAGTAGCCGCTATCTGCAAATACTTCCCAATCTCACCATTAACCCCAATGCCATCCGTAAAAAGAATGTGAATACTGCAACTTTCGAAGAGCTGAGTAGTCACCCTTATCTTGGCTACAATATCGCCCTTTCTATAACAAACTATCGACAGATTCATGGACGATTTGCAAGCTTACCCGACATTAAAAAATCGGCGCTGGTTACCGAAAAAGTTTACCAACGCGTTTCTCCATATCTGAAAGTTGAATAATATAAATGTACCAGAGATTCTGGAACAAAGTCCGCATGCTAATGAATAACACATTGTAAGTGTGAATTTACTGACTATAGAAAATTTGAAGATAGTCCTTCTCCAAATTGATTATCATTGCTGATTGAGGGGATTGCCTATCAAAAGCAGCATAGGCTATTATTGGAAGTAAAGACAATAGTGTACTTTATAAAACGAAATAACTAGTTATTAACAACCCATTTCACTATTCAACTAAAAAATCTTTTGAAATTACAATGAATTCCTATATTTGTACCCGTCTAATATTTGCAGTTTGCTCATGGTTGATTGGATTGCCAACGCCAAATGATATCGGAATTCCATGGTTACGACCAGATCTAATAAATATTCGCCCCGAGCAGCTTTGTGCACTAAACTCTTTGCATTCTTAGTACTATGTGCATTTGCATACAACATCGCTGGATATTCTGTGCTTGTAAAAATGATGCAATACTCCATTCAGCATGAGATCAAAATGGAATTCAGAAATCATGCAGATGAACGGACGCTTACGCAAATAGAGCTTACGCCATCCACGCTGGCTTCCATGCATTGGGAAAAAGCCAACAAGGAATTCATTCTTGATGGAAAGATGTATGACGTAGTAAAAACAAAAACAATCAAAGGGAAGAAGATACTATACTGTATTAACGATAAAAAAGAGCAACAACTTCTTGGTAATTTTTTTCAAAAGAACCAACAAAAGAAAAATCGCATACTGCTTCAAAAAGCAAATACCCTATTATATCATTCACAAGAGACATCGCCATTTCATTTTGGTTCACCTACGATTTGTCTCTTTGAATCAAATCATGCATTTTATCAATCCCTGATTCTGGAGATTCCGAGTCCCCCTCCAAATAATGCAGCCTCCTGCTGACATTGCTCTATATCCTGTTGTTACTGCTGTAACTTCATGATACAGATTTATTCATTTTAGGCACATCATCCATGTGCTACAAAGAAGATGAATTGCTGTGGTATAATTGCATTAGTCTCAGGTAATATTCAATGATATTCCAATTTGTAATAGGGCTTGCCTTGTCGCAATATCATCATTATTGCTGCTATTCGGCATGATGGCGTTGTTTCGAGATTATCTTAAGTCCCATACAATGGGGTAATGAGGTAATAGTCGAATGTGCCTATGCAGGCTGAAGAACGAATATCATTGGTGCACTTACACAACAAAATTTTTAACACACCCATGCATAGATTTTTACAATCAATAATCAACATATGAAATCAAGAATATTAATCACGATATTTTTTCTAGGTCTGTTCACTATGACTTTTGGACAGGAAATCAAGAAAGATACGATCAAGTTAAACTCGGTGACCATCACTTCGAACAGGTTACCTATTAATTATAAAAGCAACACAGGGGCGGTGACACTGGTCACACCTGAGATGTTATCGATTATGCCTCGCGGAGCTGCAGTTGAAGAAGCATTGCGTCTGGTGCCAGGCGTTAGAATCGATAATCAGCACGATGGAGAAAAAGTTCATCTTTCCATACGTGGCCAAGGAATCCTTACTGAACGCGGTTTACGTGGTATTGGAGTAATTATCGACGGAATTCCCGTTAATGATCCATCAGGATTTGCGCCCGATCTGTATGATGTAGACTGGTCAACCGTAAATAAAGTTGAAGTACTGCGCGGACCTCTTGCAGGGATGTACGGTGGCAGCGGCTCAGGTGGAGTCCTAAATATTACAACCAATAATGGCGGACCAAAAGCTATTGGCGGAACCATCAGCCAATCGGTAGGTTCCAATGGATTTTATAAGACACTTGTACAGCTTGATGGTTCTAAGGAAAAGATCGATTATCGCTTAAGCTATTCACGCACTGGTGGCAGCGGTTACCGCGATCATCAGGCATTTTGGGGAAACAAATTGTACGAAAAGATTAACTTTCATCCTTCGGATAAAACCCAAATCAGCCAGATCATTTCATATACCGAATACTTCCATCAGAATCCGGAAGGCTTGAATCTCGGTCAATTCAACAATTTATTACAAGCCAACCCCGATGCATGTCCATTCAATGAATATCAGAAAACACGTCGTCTTACCGTGGGGATGAACGCCATGTACAAATTCAGTAAGGTTCATGACCTTCAGGCGACAGCCTTTTTACGCTCATGGAATTACAAAGAAACCAGTAACAGAGCGGCTGAATATCGCAACTACTTGGCTCCAGGAGCAAACATTCAGTACAATATTCATCTCGGACAAGGCAAGGTTCAGAATCATATCAGCGTTGGTGCCGATTTCAAATGGCAGGACATTCAAATGTACAAACTGCAAAGTCAGAGTAATCCAACCCGCGTCGAGAGTTTAGATCAGACCAATGTTGAAAACGACAGTCTGCTTGCCAACCAGCTTATAAACCAGCGCAGTATTGGTGCATTCGCATTGTACAAATTAACGATAGGAAAATTCAATTTCCTTGGAAGTTTCCGTTATGATGATATGCAAAACGAACTGACCGATAAAATGCTAGGATTGGATACAGCAGTGACTTCGAAAAACTTCACCAAAACCTCGATTCGCGTTGGTGCTAGTTATTCCTTTATGGATGAACTTACAGTCTTTGCCGGATGGAGTCAGGGTTTCATGCCCCCGTCAACCGAAGAGCTTGCCAGCAATCCTACCGGTTATAATGGATTCAACACTCATCTTGTTCCTGCCACTTCAGAAAGCACAGAAATTGGATTGCGCGGATTCTTTGGCAACAATGGAAACTACGAAGTTTCGGGATTTTTAATGAATACTAAAAACGACTTCTTCCGCTTCAAACAAACTGGACGTGGGAATCAGGAAGTATTTTATGGAAACGCCGGAAACAGCCAGCGCAAAGGCATAGAGGTAAATGCATCTTACAAATTCTTCAAGAAATTGACCGTATCTGTTGCCTATACATTTTCTGATTTCAAATACACATCATCGAATATTGATCCTGTGTATACTGATACAGCTTATGTTCTTACCAATCCTCCCGCTTCAGGCCAGTGGCTTCCTAACTGCCCAAAACACCAGCTTTACGGAGAGATTGTTTATGATATCACTAAGAACTTCAAACTTAGCGTAGGCACGGAATACCAATCAAAATGGAGCATTTATACTGATGCTAATGTTTACGCAGGCAATGCAGATCCTGCAATCTATCAGAACTGGCAGGATGGCTTTAACTTATATCATGGTCGCTTTGCCTATATTTGGAAGATCTGGAAAATCAATGGTGAATGCAGCATCTATGCACGCAACTTCACCGGAGCAAAATACATGGCCTTCACCGAACCTGATCCCGATGGTAACGCTTACCAACCGGGCCCGGGAAGAGAATTCTTCGGAAACGTGAAGATCAATTTCTAAGCTTTACTCCCAATAAAAAAAGCGGCACAATTTAGTGTCGCTTTTTTTTGCAGTTTCAATTTCGTATCAATTACAGAATGATATCTTCTATAAAAAACTTATAATCGATTAAAAAATCAACATTGGGCTGATCTTTATTTTGGGTTGGCGCTCGTTTCTTGCAGGTAAACATCCCAGCTTTTTGTCAGGTAAATGCCTTCACCGTAGTACTTCAGAATGGTAATGAATTCGGTGGCGGGACGATAGCCTTTTACCACCACTATCACTTTATCATCAACATCCATAAATACAAAGGCAGGATACGCCATTTGTCCTTTAAGCAGATTTATTGCCAGCTGATGCGTACTTCTAGATACTGTAGGATTTGGATTCACATAGGTGGTACCATTGAATACGACTGTGTCTTTGCGCTCTGCGTTCAACTTCACGGGTAAAAAATATTTATTCATCAGGGCAATCACTGCGCTATCCTGAAATGTAGTATTTTCCATATGTGTACACCAGCCGCACCAATCGGTATATACATCAATAAAGTATTTTTTCTTATTCTTTTTTTCGCTGTGATTCATTTCAACAGCCTTTTCGAAACTGGTCCAGGGAATGGTTTTTACTTCTGCAACTTTCTGCGCATTTGCACAAATTGCAAATGACAACACAAATACGAGGGCCAGAACAATATTCTTACGTGCCATAATCCGGTTTTTAGTGATAGAGTGAATTTGCTAGTACAAATATAATGAAAAGTCGGTAAACGAGGTTTTTTGGAATTGGTTATTGGGTTAAGGGGCTAAGGGGTTATTGGGGCTAAGGGGTTATTGGGGCTAAGGGGTTATTGGGGTTATGGGGTTATGGGGTTATGGGGTTATGGGGGCTTGGGGGTTATTAGGTCAAATAGTTAGGTTTCATGGATCAAGCCGGATTGTTGAGGAAAGGTTTGAAGGTAATATTTGCAGGACTTCTTATTGTTTATCTCTCTGATTTCGCATTTCGTTTCTCGGATCTCTGATCTGTTTTTCTCTTTTCACCCTTTTCTCTTACTTCTTTCAGGCGTACCTGCCCGACTTCGTCATTCAGGCGGGCAGACCCGATTTACGAATGACGCAATTAATGAACATTCTATAATCGAGATATGTGGAATCCATGATTTTGCTTCAGTATTTTGAAATCAGAGATCCGAGAAACGAAATTAGAAG
Source organism: Bacteroidales bacterium (assembly GCA_963678485.1). Lineage (GTDB taxonomy): Bacteria > Bacteroidota > Bacteroidia > Bacteroidales > CAIWKO01 > CALGYY01. The sequence goes on along the minus strand of OY782882.1, from coordinate 3,333,199 downwards.
TACGAGATAAACCAAAGGAAAAGCCCGTGCTCCCCAACTTTTCGTCTTGATCCGGTTTCATGTGTAAGCGCACCATAGAATCAGTCATCCCGGGCTAGATCCGGGATCTCTTTTTTATAGGATTATAGTTCTTGGTGCTGCAAAAGCTCAGAGTCTGTTAGTACTCGACTTCAACCCCCCAAATCTCCCCAACACGGGCGATCCATTCCTTTTCGGAATCGTGGAAGCAATTGTCGGCCATGGCGATGTTGATAAGATCGCCCACAACAAGATGTCTGTTTTGTAGGGTAAACCACTCTTCGGTGCTAAGAATCAGTGCAATTTCTTCGAGTGTTTCCATGCGGAGTGCATCATCGGTATTGCTGTTAAACCAGCGCATAGCCTCCTGCATTACGTTGCAAAAGCGGTCAAATTCCTGACTATCACCGCCCCAGCGACGCACTTTTTGCTTGATATTCTTCATTTCCTCAGGGGAAAGACCACCATCGGAGATCTGGGCAAATGCAGCGTACATATAGGCGAAGCATTGCTGCCAGTTATATTTTTTAGAATTCATTCCCTGCGATTTGGAAGCCGCAAAAATAGATTAAATTTCTGTGGGAAAGACACGAAGTTTAAAATAAGGCTCAAAGAAGGTGGCCACTAAGACACAAAGACTCGAAGAAGGGAGCCACTAAGACACGAAGGCTCAAAGATGGTGGCCACTAAGACACGAAGGCACAAAGGGATATTTAAGAGAAAAACGAATCTAGACAAGAATCAATACAGATTTGAAATAGCGCTCAATGACTGGTACATCTTAAAAAACTAATTTTTGCCTTTACCTATCTATCCTATTGACGATTTAACTAATAGCCCTATTAACTTCTTAACCAACTAAGGAATCAACATCATAGTGATTTATTTTTACCTTTGTATATCAGCATTGAAAAAATCAAACAGAGGAATCAGATATGTACGATAAATCAGAAATCACGGCTATCATCTTTGAATGTATCGATGATATCAACCAACAAGAAAAGCTTAATATCCCTAAGGATACCAAAGCCTTACTCTTTGGCAGGGGCGGGCATTTGGATTCGCTGGGATTGGTGAATCTTATAGTTGCTGTAGAGGAAAAGGTCAATGAAAAATACGATACTGCGATTTCGTTGGTTGATGAAAAAGCCATGTCGCAAAAAAGCAGTCCTTTTATGAATGTTGAATCATTGGTCAATTACATCATGCTTCTTGAACAATAATTGCATTTTTACTACAAACTAAACCCAGCAAAAGAATGCTATGAAAAAACAATTAATGTTGATTACAGGCAGCAGAAAAGGGATTGGAAGATATCTCGCTGAGTATTATTTGAAGCAGGGATATACGGTAGCAGGCTGCAGTCGGGAAGCTTCGGATTTACAAGACGGTCATTACAAGCATTATTGTGTAGATATCGCTGATGAAGCGCAAGTGAAAAAAGTTTTTATCGATTTGCAAAAAAGTTTTGGAACGCTGGATGTGCTGATCAACAATGCAGGTATCGCTTCCATGAATAATCTGTTGTTGACTCCCGTTAAAACTGTCCAACAAATACTAAACACCAATGTGGTCGGAACCTTCTTGTTTTGCAGGGAAAGTGCAAAACTGATGATGAAAAATAAAACGGGAAGAATTGTAAATTTTACCACTGTTGCCACACCACTTCAACTGGAAGGAGAAGCGATTTACGCCGCATCAAAGGCAGCAATAGTAAATCTCACACAAATCATGGCTAAGGAATTTTCCCCTTACGGAATTACTGTGAATGCCGTTGGGCCCTGTCCGGTTCAAACAGATCTGATTAAATCAGTCCCCAAAGAAAAAATTGACGCTATCATCAGCAAACAAAGCATTCATCGACTGGGTGAATTTAAAGATGTGTCGAACGTGATTGACTTCTTTATCAGTAAAGACAGCAACTTTGTGACAGGACAAACTATTTATCTTGGAGGAATTTCATGAATCTGGACTTTCTGTTCGAGGTATTCACTGAGAATTGTGCAAAGGATGCCATCATCTGGCGCGAGCAAACCATCAGTTATCAGTGGCTGCTCGACAGAATCGCATATTGGAATACAGAATTGGAAAGCCACCACATTAATAGTGGAGAGGTGGTTATCCTTGAGGCCGATTTCTCACCCAATGCAATTGCGCTGTTTCTGGCACTTATAGAAAAAAACTGCATATTAGTGCCTCTTACAAGAACTGCAAAAACTAATAAGGAAGAGTTTATTAAAATTGCCCAGGGTGAACGAATAATCTCTATCAGTGAGATGGATGAAGTAAGTATTGAAAAGCTTACCAATACTGCGAATCATGAACTCACACTTCAATTGCGTAAACGAAATCACCCGGGGTTAGTATTGTTTTCTTCCGGCTCGACCGGAAAGAGCAAAGCCGCTTTGCATGATTTGACGGGCATCTTGGAGAAGTTTAAGGTTAAGAAAAAAGTCTTACGAACGATTACGTTTCTGCTATATGATCATATTGGTGGTGTGAACACCATGCTGTATGTCCTTTCAAACGGGGGCTGCATCATATCCACTGAAGACCGGAGTCCTGATAATGTATTAAAACTCATTCAACAATTTAAGGTGGAATTACTTCCAACCTCTCCCACTTTTCTCAATCTGATTCTGATTAGTGAGGTTCATAAACAGTACGATCTGAGTTCGCTAAAGATTATCACATACGGTACGGAACCAATGCCAGAAAGCACTTTACAGCGTTTTCATCAATTATTTCCAGATATTACTTTGCAGCAAACTTACGGACTTTCGGAAATTGGCATCCTCCGGTCAAAATCAAAAAGCTCTGATTCTCTGTGGGTGAAAATTGGAGGGGAAGGCTTCGAAACCCGCGTGGTTGATGGCTTACTTGAAGTTAAAGCGCAATCTGCCATGCTTGGATATTTAAATGCGCCATCTCCCTTCACCTCGGATGGCTGGTTTATGACCGATGATCAGGTAGAAGTTGACGGAGAGTATTTTAAAATTCTTGGCCGCAAAACGGGCATTATCAACGTGGGTGGAGAGAAAGTCTATCCTGCAGAAATTGAAAATACTATTTCCGAAATTCCTTTTGTGAAAGATTGCATTGTTTATGGTGTGCCAAATATAATTACTGGAAAGACCGTATTTGCTGATGTTGTGATAAGCGCCGACAGTGACACGGATTGGGCAAAAAAAGAAATCCGGCGCATCTGTTTCGAAAAACTCGCTAAGTATAAAGTGCCTTCCAGGATTGTTATTGTACCATCCATTGCTTATTCGGAGCGATATAAAAAAATCAGAAAATAGATGCAGCATCTTAAAATATTTCTGACTTTCGACTATGAATTACCCTTGGGTGGTATTGTAAAATCCTACAAGCACAGTCTGTTCGACCCAACAGATCAACTTCTTAAAATAGCCGAAGAACTAAAGGTTCCAATTGTTTTATTTGCAGATATTCTGAGCGCTCTCAAATTCAGGCAATGGGATAAAGAAAATTTTTACACCCCCTTCTTAGAACAACTGCACGATGCTATCAATAAAGGACATGATGTGCAATTGCATTTGCATCCGCACTGGTTGCATACAACAATTGAAGATGGAAAATTCATCACCTCTGAAAAATATGCCTTGAGTGATTTTGCCTTAAACGAATATCCTGAGAACATTGAAGGCATTGTGGAAGCGGGATGCAAGGAATTGAGTGCGATTTGTCGCATCGCAAATCCTGACTATGCCTGCATTGCCTATCGTGCCGGTGGTTATAACTTGCAACCATGCACTGATAAAATATTGACAGCTTTATACAACAACGGAATTCGTTACGACAGTTCAATTAGCAGAGGCTATTTTTTCAGATCGGATCTTTCGATGGTTGATTATCGTAAGCTTGTTGATAAGGCTCAATGGATATTGCCACTTGACGGCGATTTGACCAAGGATTCAGACAAAGGTATTCTGGAAATTCCGATTGCATCCAAAGCAAAAAATTTCTTTGAGCTCCCCACACGATTTAAGTTGAAACGCTATCAATATCGTGCAGTAGAAAATCGCGGAAGGCAGATGCATACGAATGATCAGATTGCGCTCAAGGATAAGCTCATTCAGCTTTTCTCAACCCGCATGCTCACGGTTGACAATCACACCTATTCTGAAAAGTACCTGATGAGCATCCTTACTGATCACGTGAATCGCTACAAAAACGACGATCTCGTCATGTGCAGCCTGATTGGACATCCAAAATCGATGGGTGAATACGCATATCAATTATTACGGAGTTTTGTTGCAGAGGTAAGGGCGAAGTATGGTTCATCAGTGGAGTTTTGCACATATGCAGGAATTGCAAAAGACACAATCATAAGGAATACATAATGAGTGCTGCAGATTTTTTGTACAAAGTACTTCCTTCATCACAGTTTAAAAAGCTGCGAAAATGGTACTATGGCGCTCTGCAGAAAAGATACAAACCACTCACCGAAGAGCAATTCAGAGAATTATTGATAGACAAGCTTGGTCTTGGCCAGGGGCAGACCGTGTTCATTCACAGTGCGATTTCGAAAATGAATCTTGGCTTCCCCGTTTTTAAAGTGCTCAATATTCTACAGGAGGTCACAGGAGCTGAGGGCACCTTATTATTTCCTGCCTGGCAATATCAGGGAAGTGCAGATGAGTATTTAAAACAGCATCCCAATGCAGTATTTGATGTTGCAAAAACACCAACTGCAATGGGGCTATTACCCGAACTGGTAAGACGACATCCTGGAGCAGTCCGCAGCTTGCATCCTACTACATCCATTGCAGCCATAGGCAAGCATGCTGAAGAGCTTTTGTCGACACATCATCTATCATTACAGCCATGTGGCATACAGAGTCCTTATTATAAAATGATACCACTTCATGCAAGGATTATCGGACTTGGTGAAAAGACAGTAAGTCTTTCATTCGTGCATTGTGTAGAAGATGCAATGCAGGGACGGTTCCCCATGCAAACATTGGAGGAGCAACCAGTTCGGCTGAATGTTATTGACAAAGAACGCCACAGCCTAGAAATTGAGACCTATCTCCCATCCAAAAACATTCAGCAGCGGGACATTCCTGGCTTTATGAAAAAACATATCACCAGTGATGCCTGCAGATCCATCAAATTTCACGGTGTAAATTATTTCACCGTCGATGCGATGTTGTTGTTTTCCGAGATGCAGACTCTGGCGGAGAATGGAGTGACAATTTACCGATAAGGTTTTGTCGGATCAAGCGGAAAAGTTGAGGAGTAATAATACTATTCATAGGAAAGAATAGGAATTAAAACCTTTCCTCAATTGCGTATGCCACGAATAATCTTGTATTCAAGCATATTGCATATATTGTTTGTAATTTTGATTAAACATGTCAATCTTTTAGAGCATCATGATTTAAAAGTGAAAAAGACCAATACCATTCGTACTAAAGGGTTCTTTTAAAGTATTGAAATTATGCAATGCTAATGTTCAAAGCGTGTGCGCGGGCCTGTCAAAGCAAGCGGGCGTGGGCGGGCTGTGAATCGCCAACGGCACGCAAATCCGCAAGGGGCCAGACAGCGGCTTTTTCGCTGTCGGCTCTGTCGAAAACGACAAAAAGAAAATTCAATTAGCGAAATGAGATTTATTATTACATCAAGAACTGAAGTCAATTGGCGTTTTCGGCACTACCTTGCGTGATTTGTGGCCGTTGGCGAGAGCGGGGGGATAGCATTTTGCTTTGACTTGACTTTTGGCTCCACCATTTTTGTCAAGAAAAATGGTGGAAATAATAGAAATAAACAGCCAATTTAGCCGCGCCCTTGTTAATTGTGACAAACCTTCTTTTGCCTCTAAGTAGTTGACGCATTTGGTTATTTTTTTACTCCTCAACAATCTGGCTTGATCCGTTATGTCTTGCCTGAATCAGGCTTAATGAAATACCTAAAACAAAAACTCCCAAAACCTATAAAGATTTTGGGAGAATTCTGGGTGGAAGATGGGGTTTGAACCCACGACCTCTAGATCCACAATCTAGCGCTCTAACCAACTGAGCTACGACCACCGTGTATAAAAAGGACTGCAAAAGTAAGTCTTTATCCTTAATCTGCCAAATTTTTCTAAAATCTTTACATTTGATTGGCCAAATTATAGGCAGCTCTCAATTGTTCGATTCGATTGACAATAATTTCCACCACTTTTTGTTATACTTTTGCTCCCAATGATCGATGGTAAAAAAATAACAGTGTGGTTTATATCCGGATGGTATCCCACCCGGGTGCATAGCACACGAGGCAACTTTATTGAAAAACATGCGGAGGCTGCGTCAAGATATTGTAATGTCGCTGTGTTGCATGTATGCACAGATCCTTTATTGCAATCCAAGCAGGAGATCATACTTAAGGAAGATAAAGGCTTTCCGGAGTTGATTATCTACCTCAGCCCAACGTCAAAGATTCCCTTCATTTCGTCAGTGCGCCAATACCTCCGGTTCCGCAAGGCTTATCGCGAAGGAAGTCGAATGTTGGCAGAAAAAACAGGATCACCAGATATATTACATTCAAATATCATCTATCCGGTGACCGCATTCACACGCCTTCTTGCACGCACATATAACATTCCTTATCTCGTTAGTGAGCATTGGACAGGCTACACGCCGGATGATCCGGCCAAGCCTTCGGCATTCGCACTGCGTTTATCAAAAAAATATGTACGTCATGCATCTGCCGTACTCCCTGCTTCTTCGCATCTAGGAAGATGTATGGAACAGATGGGATTGAAAGCGCATTATATCACCATGACCAATGTGGTGGATACCCTATTGTTTCGTCCCATCGCGAAAGGCGCACACAGCGGCCCATACAGCTTGCTACACATTTCTACACTGGATCCATTGCAAAAGAACTTCGATGGATTGCTTCGTGCTGTTGCATTATTAAAAAAACGTTCACTTCATTTCAACTTGGAAATCATCAGCGACGGGGACTTTAGCATTTATCAGAACACCATCGCAGATTTAGGACTAACCGATGTAATCATGTTCCATGGAAAATGCAACACGGCTGATGTTGCTGCAATTACTGCTCAATGTGATGTATTGTTGCTTTTCAGCCGATACGAGAATTTCCCTTGTGTGATTCCTGAGGCTCTATCGGCGGGTATTCCCGTGCTTTCTACGCGAGTCGGCGGGATTGAAGAACATCTCGACGAAAACCTTGGGAAACTAGTAGAAAGTGAAGATGAAACTGCCTTTGCAAATGCGCTTGAGCAAATGCTAAATAACTTGACATATTATAATTCCGAAAAGCTACACTCCTACGCTGAACAGCACTTTAGCTATGATGCCATAGGAAGGAACTTACAATCAATCTATCAACAATACACCAAAAAATAGTGTTAAAGAGAATCGCATCAACCTTTGGAACCCGCTTCATTACTGCCCTAATCAACTTTTTAGTGGTAGTGGTGGTTTCCCAATTTCTGGGTGCTGAAGGTAAAGGTGAGCAGGGACTCGTAATCACAACAATCGCTTTAATACTGCTCTTCAGCAATATCATCGGTGGGGCTTCCCTGGTTTACCTTGCGCCGAGATATCAATCGCGACAGCTATTGGTGCCTGCATACATTTGGTCGGTGGCGGTTGGTGCTCTTTGGGGTGTTGCACTCTTGTTTTCCGGATTGGTTCCACATCAGTGGGCATTACATCTTGCTTTACTTTCCATTATAAATTCCTGGGCATCGGTAAACACAAATGTGCTAGTTGGAAAGGAAGAGATTGGAAAAAGCAATCTGGTTAATCTTTTCCAGAGTCTTACCGTAATTATTGTCTTTACAGCGATTGTATTATTGGCCGGACAGCGCGATATTTACGCATACATCTGGGCATTATATGCATCGTATGGATGCATGTTTATTGTGAGTCTGTTTTTCGCGATTCCTCACATCAATAATAGCACATCACTTCCTAAAGCTCCCTATAAAAGGATTATTCGCGATCTTTTCTTTTTTGGATTCATGAACCAGCTCGCACACATCGCACAGCTGTTGAGTTTCCGCTTAAGTTATTATTTTCTTGAAGCCTATACGGGATTAAAAAGTCTGGGTGTTTACTCAAACGGAGTTTCTCTAATGGAAGCCGTATGGATGATCAGTGGAAGTATTTCTGTAGTGCAATATGCTAAAATCGTTAACACCACCGATAAAAAATATTCGCAAGAACTCACTGCACGGCTTACGCGTTACGGCATATGGGCATCCATTATTGTAATTATTCCTTTGGTCTTACTCCCTGCACAGTTCTGGGTTTTTATTTTCGGAGCTGGGTTTAGTGCGGTAAATCAGGTCATGTGGTGGCTAGCACCCGGTGTGCTGGTGTTCAATTATGCACTTATTACAGGGCACTATTTTTCAGGAACCGGTAAGTATTATGTGAATGCACTGGCTTCGGCCGTAGGTCTCTTAGTCACCATTGGTTTAGCTTTTTGGCTGATACCGCTGTATTCGATTAAAGGAGCAGCCTTTACAGCCAGTATTTCCTATACTTTCACTTCAGCACTGGTGTTGGTGTGGTTCATAAAAGAATCAGGACTTACGTTGAAATCTATGGTTCCCTTATTTAGTGATATCAAAGAAATGTATCAAATGTTCAGGGAAGCCTTGAATTCCCTTAAAACCAATCGTACGCATGGGAAAGATCAGTAAAACCTTTCGTGCTCTGGGTCAGATCATCCGTCGCCCCTATTTGCTCAACCTGATATTGGATTCTGATGAGGTGTGGAAAGATGAAGTGGTCAGGAATTATCAGTTACCACATGGATTACCCTGCATCAACATACGACAATTTCTGCCACAGGAGGGCATGGAAATCGATCCATATGCTTTTCTTGATGGCGGCTCGCTCCCAACAGACATTGCACTTTTGAGATCACTTAGCATTCGTAACAAAGTAAAAGATTATCTTGAAATCGGCACCTGGCGAGGGGAATCGGTGGCCAATGTTGCTGCAACCGGCGCCTGTTGTGTAACAATAAACCTTCCGGATGAAGAAATGCGAAGGATGGGACTTGATGAAGATTACATTCAAATGCACCGTGTTTTTTCAGAAAACAAACCGAACATACTGCATATTCAGGGACATTCGCATCAATTCGACTTCAGCAGTTTGCAAAGGAAATTTGATATGATATTTATTGATGGCGATCATCATCGATCCAGCATTTTAAAAGATACACAGACCGCTTTTACGCTACTTAAAGATGAACATTCCATTATCGTATGGCACGACTATGCCCTGAGTCCTGAGACCCCGCGCTTCGAGGTATTGTCGGGCATTTTAGCCGGTTGCCCGATTGAGTACAGGAATCAATTGTTTCATGTCAGCAACACACTTTGCGCGATATTTTCTCGCGAATCCTTCGAGACAAAAACTTTGAAAGCGAATGAAAAGCCAGCAATCATCTTTGCGTTGAAGCTTTTTGCTAATAGCCAAAATTAATGTGATAATGTGTTAATGTGATAATGTGTTGAGCTGGGGGTGGTTGAGTTTGACGAAACCACACAGGAGTAAAGCAATCAATGTCGGTCTCTGGTCCGAAAGGAAAATGCCGCAATTCAGTTCCGCCAAGGTTTTCTTCTCGCATTTCTAATTTCCCTGCCGGAAAGACGCGGTCAGGCGGGATTTCTCGGATTTCTGAATTAAAAAACCATGTCAATGTTGTCTAATCCCAATGACGTCCTCCCAACATTCTACCCTGTCTGGCGCAATGATTTCGCTGCATCAACGCACCATTTTGGCGCCAGGGGAATTCTACCATATACATTCTTTCTACCAACATTTCGGCGCGATGCGCCTTTTGTTAATGTGATAATGGGGGACGGTGGGAAATATGAAACCTGACTTTTTTAATATGATTTTTAAAGGAAAGTCGCTGTTTTTCAGCTTTGGCCTGGTGTCCTTTCGCATTTCTAATCTCCCTGCCCGAAAGACGCGGTCAGGCGGGATTTCTCTGTTCTCGGATTTGTTTTTCTCTCTGATCTCACAAATGATATTCAATGGACTACTCCTGAAATGCTTCGCTGTAGGGTCTTTCCAACTATTACGTTATAATATGATCGCCCCTCGACAGGCTCTGGGACCGGTGGTTTTATTTACTTTGTGGTATCCTAGAAAAATTTCTCTTTCCAGATTAAGTAATTCAAATAGCGGAATGCGAAGTCTCTGGCTTTCCAGAGCGATGGCCGTGAAAAGATTTTTTCCCAGTCTCTTATTAAATGCTGATGATTGATGATACCGCTGGTATCGCAATGTGCAAGGGCTTTCACTTTCTCCTTCATTGGTTGATGCAGTCGAATCAGCCATTCATCCTGTGGTGTAGTGAATCCGAGTTTATCAACACGCTGGCGTATACTGTCGGGGATAATATTTTTCATTGCATCACGCAAGAGAGATTTACTCCAGCCATGGCGGATTTTATAACATGACGGCAGCGAAAAAACATATTCAATTAACGGAATATCGTCAGCAAAAGGAGTACGCGATTCAATGGAATATTGCATGGAACAGCGGTCCTCCCAGCGAAGCAGATTCTTCAGATAATATCCGGTGAAATATTGATGCAATAAAGCATTCATTGGCATATCACTGAATTCGCCCGCCAGATTGAGTAATCCTGAATGCCGGCGTCGTGCATCCTTATTAAAATAGGCCAATTCCGGTCGGTAGCGTGAAGCCATTTTATCTTTTGCACCGGGAGAGATAGCATACTCACTGGCCAGTTTTATCAAGGATTTCAGAAAGATACCACCTGTTGTCGGACTATTTTTCAGAGAAGCATATTCATGAAAAAAATCTTTGAACCGACCATGGCTCAAGTAATTCCACAACAAGGATGTATAAAAAGTCTGATAACCCGAAAATAGTTCATCCCCGCCCTGACCATCCAATAATATAGTAATTCCCTGCTCATGGGCGGCTTTCATAACGCGACTTTGCGCAAAAGTGCTGCTTGAGTAAAGAGGAACATCCTGATGATATACCAGTAATTCCAAGGATTCCATCAAATCCTCCGCTTCGCAGTGTGCGTGATGCCATTCAGAAGAGGTAACATCAACCACTTGCTTTGCCCAACCAGCCTCATCGTAACGGCCACCGGTATTCACTGCAGTAAAGGTATGTAGCTTATTGCTTAATTGCACTGGAGCCCTTTCCTTCCGAATGTTTTCTGCAATGCAAACAATGCTGCTGCTGTCGAGCCCACCGCTAAGACAGAAACCAACAGGCACTTCGGCCGATAATCGCAAATCAATCGCCTTAACAACTTTCTCCCTCACCGTGTCAACCGCCTCACTATATTTTGCAGCATCAAAGGATTCTTCGGTATTTAAAAAGGAAAGATTATAATATTTTCTAACGCCCAGTCGGTGAGTACTTACATCAAAAGTGAAGCTGTGTGCAGGTTTAAGCTCCATAATATTTTGAAAGAACCCCTCTTCGCGAAGCTCAACCTGACCAAGCAACAAATGCTCGTATACCGCACTATTGTTGACTCCCGTCTTCAATCCAGGAACAGCAAGCAAGGCCTTTTGTTCAGAGGCAAAGGCAAAGCGCTCATCATCATGGTAATAATACAATGGCTTCACACCAAAACGATCGCGCGCACCAAATAGCAAATTTTGTCGAACATCATAAATCACAAAAGCCCACATTCCGTTGAGCTTGTCTAGACAGCGTACACCCCACTGCTCATAGGCTCTCAGTAAGACTTCAATATCACTGTGTGTGTAAAAATTTCGCCCTAGGGCTTCCAATTCACTTTTGAGTGCAAGTTGATTATATATTTCACCATTGCATACAATCCAGACAGAGCCATCTTCGTTGCACATGGGCTGATGCCCGGCTTCAGTAAGGTCAATAACGGATAATCTCCTGTGGGCAAGGCCTAATGAAAAGGTATCAGACAATACATCAATATGATCAATCGGAGCATAGGGATAACGGGCATTCCACGCAGAACCCTGAGTGTGTTCGCTTCCTGCTCTGCATATTTTATCCTGCGAAAACAGAGCAAAGCCTTCATCATCAGGACCACGATGGCGCAGTCGCAGTGACATTTCCCGTAATGTTTTCGGGAGATGCAACAATCCGGGTTGTTGAACACACAGGCCGCTAATACCGCACATAGGTCAGGCTTTTATAATTTAATCAATACCCTTATCCTCCAACAAAGGTACAAAGCGAAAGCTTCCATGCTCTTTTTTTTCGAAGGAGCCATCGTCAAGTCGCGTAAAGGTGGTCATGGTTTGCACATCATCTCCAACAGGAATCACCAGTATTCCACCGGGTTTTAACTGATCGAGCAGGGGTTGCGGAACAAAGGGAGCGCCTGCAGTGACGATGATTTTATCGAAGGGTGCAAAGGCAGGTAAGCCTTTATAGCCATCTCCAAAAAAAAGCTTAGGTGAATATCCAATGGTGGGCAAAAATTCTTTAGTGCGTTCAAAAAGGTTCTTCTGTCGTTCGATGGAATATACAATAGCCCCCAGTTGCAGCAGTACACAAGACTGATAACCGCTGCCCGTGCCAACTTCCATAATCTTATCTCGCTTCCTGATTTTCAGCAATTCCGTTTGAAATGCAACGGTATAGGGCTGCGAAATGGTCTGTCCGCTCCCAATCGGAAAAGCCTTATCCTCGTAAGCAAATTTCAGGAAAGAAGAGTCGAGAAACAGGTGGCGTGGCACGGCATCAAGTGCAGCAAGTACGTTCTCGTCGCGTATCCCTTTACGTCGTATCTCGGCAATTAATTGTTTGCGCAGGCCCTTATGTAGGTATGTATCAAGCATTTTGAAAAAACAATAAGGAGTCAGAAACGATTGGTTTTCTCCTATGAATATTTATGCGAAAATAACCAAAATAAATCGTTCAAAAACATTTACTTTTGCGCAAAAATAACAGCAATGAAAATAGGCGTATTAGGTGCTGGTCACCTCGGAAAGATTCACATCCGTTGTTTGAAAGAAACGGAAGTATATGAACTCGCTGGTTTTTATGATCCCGACCCGGAGATATCGGCAAAGGTAGAACAGGAATACCAGATCAAACGTTATCCTTCGATTGAAGCACTGACAAAGGATGTAGAGGTTGTTGATATTGTTACTCCAACTGTTTCTCATTTCGAATGTGCATCTCAGGCATTGAAATATAAGAAACATGTGTTTATTGAAAAACCATTGGTAACCACCTTAGCACAGGCTAAAGAACTGATAGCAATGGCTGCCATTGCAGGTGTTAAAGTTCAGGTAGGACATGTTGAGCGTTTTAATCCTGCGTTCATTGCAGCAGCGCCTTACATCACTCATCCAATGTTTATTGAAACTCATCGTCTTGCACAATTCAATCCGCGCGGTACGGATGTTCCTGTAATTCTCGATTTGATGATCCATGATCTTGACATTATTCTAAGTGTTGTTAGATCGGAGATCAAAGACATTCACGCAAGTGGTGTTTCTGTAGTGAGCGATACTCCCGACATTGCCAATGCCCGTTTAGAATTTGAAAATGGCTGTGTTGCAAACCTTACGGCCAGTCGTATATCGATGAAGAACATGCGTAAGACCCGTATGTTCCAGCGTGACGCATATATTGCCATCGATTTCCTTGAAAAGGAATGTGAGATTATTCGTCTCAATAATGTGGTTGACGAAAATCTTCTTGATCCTATGTCGATGGTTATTGATCTCGGTGCTGGCAAAGGAAAGAAGCAAATCTTTTTTGAGCATCCCAAAACCAACCCGATCAATGCCATTAAGACCGAGCTTGAGAGTTTCCACACTGCAATCGTGACTAACACAGAACCTTCTGTGACCATTGGTGATGGCTACAATGCTTTGGACGTAGCTTACCGCATTATGGAAAAAATGAATCCGGTTACCGGCAAGTGATAAGACTTCATATTTTACAAAAACGGGGCAATAAGTCCCGCGAACCTTCGTTAACGATATGAATCCTACAATTTGCGCAATCAAGGAGGTATTATGATGAAATGCTATGCCCGCGTCATAGCCATAGCTTTGCTACTATGGTCTTCGTTTACATTTTGGGGCTGTGAAGGAAAAGATGAAGCCATTCCGGCTTATATAAATATCCAGAAGATTGACTTAAGTGTTAATCCGGTCATTGAGGGTACAGCCTCAAATAAAATTACTGATGCCTGGGTTTATTGCGACGGGAGTTTGGTAGGTGTTTATGAATTACCTTGTAAATTCCCGGTTCTTAAAGAAGGATCGCACGACATTATCATCAAAGCGGGTATTAAAATAAATGGCATTTCGGCTTCACGCGGATATTATCCATTTTTCGAACCCATCGAGATGCGATTAAATCTGGTGCCGGGAGAAACAATCGATTTAGCGCCAAGTGTTTCCTATTATCCTGATGTTGTAAATTACATTGAAGCTTTCGAAGACGGCGGTATCACACTGGAGGGCTTTGGAGATACCGATACAAGTATCGTTAAAACCGCAAGTCCATCTCAGATATTTGAAGGTGCATATTCAGGAATTATCAAACTCGATGCTTCACACGATCATGTGCAGATAGCCACAACAAATACATATGATTTGCCTAAGACAGGCACACCGGTGTTTTTAGAGCTAAATTACAAAACCGACAATCCTATCGAAGTTGGGGTAGTTGCCATGACCAGCAGTGAAAGTACGCGAGATCACATCATGACCATTAATGCGAATACTTCCTGGAACAAAATATACATCAATCTGACAGGTGCCTGCTCTTCGAATCAGTCAGCAACAAATTTCAAGATTTATTTCGAAATGACGAAGGATGCCTCACTGACTGAAGCAACAGTGCTTTTCGACAACCTGAAACTTGTATATAATGAATAAACGTTTACAGGTACTAAAAGCGGTCTGTTTGGATGCATTGTCTGCAATGCTCGCATGGGTCATATTCTTTTTGTACCGTAAACATCTCACCACTGAAGACACTCCTGAGTTTCTTGGTATTGTTTTCCACGATCCCAATCTGTATATCGGATTAATCATGGTGACTTTTTTCTGGCTCATACTTTACGCTATGGCCGGGACTTATCTAGATGTATACCGCAAATCGCGTCTCCGTGAAATGGGGCTTACGCTGCTGCTAACATTCATTGGCACGATTACTATCTTTTTTCTGTTGATTCTGGATGATCATGTAAAATCATATGTTCATTATTACAAAGCCTATTTGGTATTATTCAGCTTGCACTTTTTTATCACTGCGCTATTCAGGTTCATACTGCTATCGCGGGTAGCATGGCAGATTCAACATCGCAAGATTGGTTTTAACACTTTGATGATCGGAAGCAATGGCAGCGCCATGGCCATTTTCAAAGAAATGGAGCAGCAGAAGCAAACTGCAGGTAACCGCTTTGTTGGTTTTATCCATGTTAAGGAATATGAAAAACATCCAATGTCGGACTATCTCCCGCATTTAGGAGGCTTTTCGAAAGTCAAGCAGGTAATCGACGATATGGAAGTTGAGGAGGTAATTATTGCGATTGACAGAGCTGAACACAAATTCATCGAAGGCATCATTACAGTGTTGGAAGAGACTCCTGTGGTAATAAAGATATTGCCTGACATGCAGGATATTCTTATAGGATCGGTGAAGATGTCGGCCATATGGCATGCACCCTTAATTCGCATTTCACCAGAGTTAATGCCACCCTGGCAACGTTCGGTTAAAAGGCTTATTGATATTGTTTCCGCAATCATTGCAATGAGTATTTTAATGCCAGCATACATCATTGTGGCAATTATGGTCAAGCTCGGCAGCAAGGGTCCTATCTTTTATTCGCATGAACGTATTGGTTTGCATGGCAAGCCTTTCAAAATGTATAAATTCCGCTCGATGTATATGGATGCGGAAAAAAACGGACCGCAGTTATCGAGCAAGAACGATAGTCGCATTACACCTTTTGGACTCTTTCTGAGAAAAGTGCGCCTTGATGAAACACCACAGTTTTATCATGTTCTAATTGGTGATATGAGTCTAGTTGGTCCTCGTCCCGAGCGCCAGTTTTTTATTGATCAGATTGTAGAGCGTGCACCTCATTATAAGATGCTACATAAGGTAAAGCCGGGTATTACATCATGGGGACAAGTGAAATATGGCTATGCAGAGAATGTAGATGAAATGATAGAGCGTTTGAAATTCGACATTCTCTATATTGAGAACATGAACCTGGCCATGGATCTCAAGATATTAATTTATACGGCTATTATTATTTTGCAAGGACGCGGCAAATAGATTTTCTGTTTGGGTCAGATAGCCCCATTTTCAATCATCTGCACAATCTTTTCCACCTCTTTGTCCTCCCCTTCCGGGTCGTATGTTGTTTTTAGGTTATAACCAAACAAGCGACCAATGGTCTGATAAAACGATGCCATGAAGCGGCCCCGGAATTCTTTAATCAGTTCAAAAGAACTATTGCCGGTTTCCCTGTCAATAAGCTTAATTAGGAGAACTCCTTGCTTGAAGGTCATGTTTTTTACATCATCTTCGAATTGTGCTTTAAGCTCATCCTCGGCGGCCTTCATTTTTTCCTTGCGGTCTTTTTCATTCTTTGCATTCTTGATGATTTCATCAAATTCCTTCACCTTGATTCCGGTTATTTTTGCATAGGGATACACCTTTTTTACATTTCGCACCAATCGTGTGAATCGTATAGCATCCGTTTTATTCTGAAAAATGATGGGACCAAAAATTTTGACCTGGTTCATCACATAGATAGGAACTGTATCACCATCAATTAAAATTGCTCGTGTGAGTACAGGTGAAGTTTGCCCAGCGACCGGGAGTATCAAAACAAAAAAAAGAAGGATGGAAAAAAAGGTGGACTTCATGGGCATGGGCGCACAAAATGCACACCAAAGATAAGCAAACTACTTCAGTACATCGCTAAAAGTGCCTTATAAAGGACTTATCAGAGCACGGAACGGATAAGGCGAAGGCGGTGGGTGTATTTCTGCTGTTCGGGATTAAAGATGCCTTCATGATCCAGGTCGTCAATTCTAACGCGACCTGAGGAATGAATAACTTTATGATTAGGCAGAATGATACCTGTATGAATAATATTGCCTTCTTCGTTATCGAAAAACACTATATCGGCGGGTTCAGCTTCGGAAACGAAACTCACCAATTCGCCCTGAGTTGATTGTTGGGATGCATCACGTTTAAGACGATAACCATTCATGCGAAAAACGGTTTGAACTAATCCAGAACAATCGATTCCAAAAGGAGAACGACCACCCCACAAATACGGGCAATTAAGGTAAAGCAAAGCCGTTTTACAAATCATTCCTCTTGTTGCATTAGGTGCCAGATAACCCTCACCTTCGAAAGAATAAGCATCTTCATCGATGGAAAATTTTTGATTTTCGAGCATCGGCAGAGTACTGCCCATCACAATGGGAATGGCAATCTTCTTAGTTTCGTTGAATACCATCTGCAACATATCGTAACAAAAAGAAGATCGGGTGCTTTTGAATTTTTCAGCGAAAGCGTCAGAAACAGGGCGACATTGTTTGATATCGATCCAACCTGTATACGCGTCGAAATCGCACTGTATCTGCAGCCAACTTCCCTCCTGTCCAAGAATTAAGAATAGTTCTCCAAATAACAGCTGGGAAACCATTTCTGAACGATGCGAAGGTTCTGCCCGCAGAGGAATCATGCTTAAATTGCAGATAGCGTAACTCATGGCTTTTTTTTGCAAGTTTAACGAAATAATCGGCAATATACTATGCTTTGGGAAATTTTTCCTATTTTCGTACAAGAAGTACCATTAAGCGTTGTAGTTTGACATACCAATCGTTAGTAAACGCAAAGCTTTGCTCCATTTCATTAAGTCCTAACTATGCAGAAGATTATCAAGTGGTTTAAGGATCAGTCATCGCGAATATTTAAGATATTTTTATTTTTTATAAGTATTACGCTTATCGTCGCCCTGTTTCCCAAAGAATACAAATTTCGTTATGAGTTTCAGATAGACCGGCCCTGGCTTTATGAAGATCTTATCGCTCCTTATGATTTTGCTGTAAAGAAATCGGTGGCAGAAATTGAGGCGGAGAAAAAAAATATTGTCGACAATCTTCATCCATACTTCATTGTCAATCCAAGTATAGGAACAAACCAGCGTGCTGCACTTCCCGGCACTTTGGATGCCTACTGGACCGGGAAGTTCAATGATGTAAATTACAATTCCGCATTAAAAAAGCGCAGCCTCGATTTTTGTTATCGCACCTTCGACAGCATTTATCGCATTGGTGTGATTGAAATGAATCCTGTGATTGAAAGCAAGGATGAGGATTTCGATATCATGGTTATGCGTAATCAGGTAGCGGAAGACATGGAACTTGGCGCCTTCTATACAATACGAACCGCTGATAACTGGATTAAAGAAGCTGCTTTAAAAGCTGAAGGTATTGAAAAGGAATTATCGGTACAAGCTCTTGAAAAGGTGTTGCAACAAAATATATTGTACGACGGGAAACAGACAGATCGTGAGACATTATCACGCATCAACAATTTGTCGCTTACCCGAGGCATTGTGCAGAAAGGAGAGCGAGTAATCAGTCGTGGTGAAATCATCAACGACACTAAATACCAAATGCTCAGTTCTCTTAAAGAAGAATACGAAGGGCAATCGGGTGGAGGAAGTTCATTTCTGATGATACTTGCAGGACAAACGATACTGATTACGATAGCTATCATCATGCTGGTCTTGTTTCTTGCGATGTTCCGCAAGGATATTTTGGCTGATAACCGTAAGATCTCGCTCATTTTAAGTATGATTTTGATTATGGTTGTAACGACCAGTTTTTTGATCAGAAGGTTCAATCCTGATTTAGTAGTACTGGTTCCATTGTGTTTAGTTCCCTTTATTATCAGGGCTTTCTTCGACACTCGTCTTGGCTTGTTCGTGCACATTATAACCATTGTCATTACAGGTTTCCTTGTGCCGCGCGGCTATGAGTTTGTCTTTCTTCAGCTGATAGCGGGTATTGTAACTATTATTAGTGTGGTAAATCTTGAAAAGCGATCACAATTCTTTTTAACGTCTGTATATGTTTTCCTCACCTATTCCATTATTTACACAGGCATGAATCTGGCGCAGGACGGCAACTTCGACGGTATACGGGCATATAATTTCTTGCTTTTTGGCGGAAGTTCTGCGCTGACACTCCTCGCCTTTCCCTTGATTTTCCTGTATGAGCGTGTGTTTGGTTATGTGACGAATCTAAGTTTACTTGAAATTTCAAGTATTAATAATAAAGTATTGCGAGATCTGAGTTTGCGCGCCCCCGGGACTTTCCAACATTCGCTGCAGGTCGCAAATCTTGCTGAAGAGGCGGTTTATCGTATTGGTGGCAGTTCGATATTAGCGCGCACCGGGGCTTTGTATCATGATATAGGCAAATTGGAGGACGCACAATATTTCACAGAGAACCAGGTAGGCGGCATTAATCCGCACGCTAATCTGGATTACATTGAAAGTGCACGTATCATCACAAGCCACGTATCTAAAGGGGTCGAAATGGCCCGCAAATACAAGGTTCCTGAACCCATTATTGATTTTATCAAGACGCATCACGGGACACGACAAACAGGATATTTCTATTCGTTGTATAAGAGCACGCATGAGCAAATGACTGCGGATGATATTATGCTATTTACTTATCCCGGACCGCTTCCTACCTCAAAGGAAACCGCTGTAGTAATGATGGCCGATGCTGTAGAAGCGGCATCAAAAAGCTTAAAGATTCCCGACAAGCAAAACATCAGTGATTTAGTAGAGAATATTATTGATCGCCAGATCGAGCAGCGTCAATTTAAAAACAGCAACATCACGCTTAAAGATATTTCGCGGGTTAAAAATGTCTTTAAGCAGCGTCTGATGAGCATTTATCACATACGTGTGGAGTATCCGAAGGGAAGCGAATGAGGTTAATGGGGAGTGATTTCATTGTACCCGATACCAGCTTCATGTGGCATATTGAAAAATTTTTCCTTTATAGCAGTCTCAAATATTCAGTCACCATCAGCACATCTAAATATTAAAAGAGACACCTTAGATAGCTTGCGGCCTCATTCCCTCGGTTAAAGAGTAAATCAATAAAAGACAAGTTCGCAATAAAACCGTGCGAAGGCTCAAATACCTGGGGATAATGCGGAAACCGTTCTGGCTGCATTGTGGTTTTGCAGAGAAGTCTTTGCCGATAATCCAAGGAGGGTATATAATCCTTAGAATAATTTTCTGTATAATTCAGGATGACTGGCATACGAAGTAGCTTCAGGCAAATCCTCAACAACTCGGTATTTGCTTCAAGTAACCATTCCTGTGGCTTGTTGTAGAATGGTTCGAATTCATAAGAATAATATTCAAAAAATGGAGATTTATTATATGCGGCTGTCAGTGAGCGCCAGTGGATTTGTTGCCATCGCGCTGAATTATCGATACGAATATCTTTTATATTTTTATTCTCCTTCGAGGGATGAATCACAGGCACAACGAGCATTTGGGCGCCATTCGGGCCATAAATGACGCAACGATTTCGAAACGATTGACGATGGTAATGCTCATCGTTTTCAATGAGTATTTCCTTTGCGCCAATCATCTTCGAAAAGTACTCGACGGATGGCAGATAAACCGTTGGAAATACAGGAGTACTCATGGTTGTCGAAAATAAGTTACTTACCGGGTTACTTTCCCCGATTTGATTTGTTAAACAATATAGTTTTTCTTCTTTCCCGCAATTTGCAAAAGTACACATTCGTTTAATAAACTCATCACACCCATGATGCAACCCTACCCATTGTATTAAAATCAACCACCTAAAAAAATACAATTATGGGAACATCAAAATTCACCTTAGTACTGATGGTGGGCCTATTCTTAGGGCTTCCACTCATGGCCAACACCAACAGCTATACGCTGGAGGATGCCATCAAGAGAAAACTCGTAAGTGCAGAAATCGTCGGTAGCACTAATCCTGTGCACGCCTATTACGGCCAGTGCATCACTCTGAAATTAAAAAACAAGAGTTCTCAGGATCTATCATTACAGCTGGAATCGGGGCGCAGACTAAACTGCGATTATGATTCTGTTCAGGATATGATGATAACAAAATCGGAAATTATTGCGCTGCTGCCTTCGCAGGCCAAGGAGTTCCTGATTTACGCCATGTGTTGCGAAAAGAGTAATCACAGTCCGAGTAACAATACATCCTACAATCTTGGCGCTATGGCTGATGTTACATTGGTAAAATTGGCGCAATTAATCGAAAAACTCGAGGCCCAAGATTATGGCGGTCAGCAAGCAGTGTGGGTTATTACCAATGGTGCCGATCCAGAATACATTAACAGCGATAATCCGTCGGCCACAAAAGTATTGAGAGAATTTGTAATAAACGCATTGAAAGGTATCACCGAAGTCACGAGAGAACCTGGATTTATTTACGATTACAGCTATCCCAAGACAGATGGCAAAACCTTCACCTTGGAGGGTGACTTCAGCTGGGAGATGCCTTATCAGTCATTTGTCAGCCTCTACATTTACGACAACAATGGCAACCGTATTTGTGTGATTTTTCAGGATGCAGCCTTCACCTCGGGTTTGAACAGTTATCATTACAAGATTAGCTCCGATGCACTGGTGAGTGGAGGATTGTATTGGATACGTATGAAACAAAATAATAAGACCCTCAAAGAGCTTGCGGTAACCATGAATTAGCAGGTAAAACAGGTTCGGGGCAGTAATGCGGTCTGCCATCAATCAACCGAAGCCCGGGAAGCAGGCAAGTGCCGCTGACCGGGTTTTTTCGTTCTAACTCAGCTCAAATGGTTGTATCTTTGCCATTCATAATAGATTTCAATGAAAAACAACGATCTGATTTTTGGAATACATCCTGTGCTCGAAGCGATAGAATCGGGTAAACAAATTGACAAACTTTATTTCCAGCGCGAGACCAAATCGGATGGTCTGAACCAGGTGCGCAAAGCAGCATTGAACAAAGGCATCATCTTTCAATTTGTGCCTGCAGAAAAACTCAATCGCCTCACAAAGGGACAGCACCAAGGTGTGGTGGCCTTACTCTGCGAAATCGATTATGCAAGTATTGAAACGCTCGTCCCTTCTATCTTTGAAGAAGGACGCACCCCATTTATCGTGGTTGCCGACCGCATCACCGATGTGCGAAACTTTGGCGCCATATGTCGCACAGCTTTATGCGCAGATGTTGACGGAATCGTTATTCCTGCCCATGGTGCAGCACAAATCAACTCTGATGCAATGAAAGCCTCGGCAGGAGCCTTAAACCTATTGCCTGTTTGCAAAGAAGTGAATTTGAAGGACACCTTAAAATATTTGAAAAACAGCGGACTTAAGATTGTTTCTGTTACTGAAAAAGGCAACAAGCCTTACTACGAAGCCGATTTGAAAGGTCCGTTGGCTATGATAATGGGTGCTGAAGATGATGGTATTTCGGGGGAGTACTTAAAACTCTCTGATGAAACGATTACCATTCCTATGTCAGGAAAGCTAGACTCGCTTAATGTTTCTGTGGCTGCAGGTATTGTCATGTTTGAGATTTTAAAGCAGCGGACCAGTAAGAATTCTTAAGTACTTGAAGTGAGTGCACGGAAACAATAATCCAACAGCTTTCTTGTAGAACGAATTCATATTACCTAATCAAAGCAGTAGATACCGCATGAATCGCGGGTTACACACTTTGACTGGGGGTTCTGCATTCCAAATACCTGATAACAGCACACGTTTAAGAAGTATCAGTAAAGTAAAATATCGATATAGTTTAAAAAAAAAGAAGGGTCACCAACGGCAACCCTTCCATTTTCTTTTTCGTTTTACTTATTGGACTTGACGTAGTTTACAAGACCTTTAGCACTGAAAATATTCATGAGTTTCTCTGGCAGTGGCTCAAAACCGAAAGCCTTGCCGTTAATCAGAATTTTACCATTAGCAAAATCTACATCAACTTTATCGCCCTGCTTATAGTTTTCTACTGCTTCGGGAACAACGAGAATAGGCAATCCTTGATTTACAGAGGAGCGATAGAAAATTCGGTTCACCGATTTTACAATCACTGCCTTGATTCCAGCGAAAGCAAGGCCAACAGAAGGATGTTCGCGTGAACTTCCGCAGCCAAAGTTTGCTCCACAAACCAGAATATCGCCTGCTTTCACTTTTTCTGAGAAGCTATCGTCGAATCCTTTGAACAGGTGAGGCATAATCTTTTCGGCTTCATTACTGTTCACATTGTAGGTCAGACTTCCTGCAAACATTTGGTCGGTATTGAGATTATCCACATCAGAATAATTCCATGTACCGGCAGCAAAGCGGTCTTCCCCGGCTTTAATCTGTACGGTATGACTCTGTTTGGCTGCATACGGATATTTATCATTTGCTTGAATGCCGCGTGGATCGGTGATTTCACCCTTAAGGGCTGACCATGCAACAGTGGCAGGTGAAGCGAGATAGATATTTGCTTTGTCGTTACCCATGCGACCAAGGAAGTTGCGATTAGCCGTGGAGATTACGTTGTAACCATCGGCGGGAATTCCCTGACCGGTACCAAGGCAAGGACCACATGATGGTGCAAGGAAATTTGCACCGGCGTTCAGCAGTTTCATAAAGAGACCTTCTTCGACTGCTTGCTTATAAATCTCTTGAGAAGCAGGAATAACGAGCAATTGGAATCCTGCAGGTATTTGTTTTCCTTCTAAAATTGCAGCTGCAATGCGAATATCCTCGATACGTCCATTGGTACAAGTACCAATCAGTGCCTGATTGAGCTTAGTGCCCTGTACTTCGCTAACGGCTTTCACATTATCAACATGATGAGGAGCAGCAACAACGGGGAACAACTGACTCAAATCGATCTCGAAGGATTTCAAATATGTTGCATCAGGATCGGCCCATGTACCGGGGGTTTTGGCTCCGATAAAATCCCATAAGACTTCATCAGCAGGGAATACAGCGTTTTTCGCGCCCATTTCGGAAGCAAGGTTGGCGATGGTCATACGATCGGAAATACTCAATGTTTTAACACCCTCGCCATGATATTCGATAGACATATAATCTGCGCCATCGCTACCCATCATTCCAATAATCCAAAGTGCGATATCCTTGGCATAAACGCCTTGGTTGAGTTTGCCTTTTAGTGTGATTTTGATGGATTCCGGAACGCGAAACCATGTTTCACCCTGTTTCCAGAGCCCGGCAGTTTCGGTGCGGTCGATACCAGCAGCAAAACTGTTGAATGCTCCTGCTGTGCAACTATGGCTGTCGCTGCCAACGATAATCATATCGGGCCGCGCGTAGAGCGACATAATCTGGTGGCAAATTCCTTTACCAACATCATGGAATTTTTTGATACCTTGCTTTGTAGCGATATCGCGAATTTTCTGATAATCGTTTGCGAGTTTAGCATTAGTTGGCGGAGCATTGTGGTCGAGGACAATCAGAATCTGATCGGGATCGGCAACTTTTTCTCCTCCCATTTTTGCAAAGGTTGCGTGAATACTAGAAGTGTTATCATGCGAAAGCACGATATGAGGTTTACGAAAAACGATACTGCCTGTGGCTGCACCGAGGATTTTCTCTGCATATGTTTTACCTGACATACTAATGGATTTTAGTTACTATTGAATTAAAACCTTATTCGATACAAAATTAAGAAAATATCATCGCCAAGTTAAGTGTTTTGACGAGCATTTTTCTTCATAAGATTTGCTTACTTTTGAAATATAATGAATACCAAGGCTATGTCACTTTTCAAAAACCTGTTTCATAAAAACAACCTCTTAATCGCATCATTCTTTCTATTATTGGGAGTGGTGAGCCTTGCCATCATTGTGCATTGGGGTTGGAAAGGGGAAAATGGGGATGCATGGAAGAGTGTTATTTCGGGTGATGGCAAAGGCTATTACTCATATATTGATCAAATTTTTATTCATCACAATTTTGGCAATGCCCCCATTGATCACGATATTGTTCATGAAGTGGATGGACATAGTGTAATCAAATTTCCCTGCGGCACGGCCTTGCTCCTGCTGCCATTTCACAAGGCAATAGATCTCATTTCGCCCTTGGTGAGTAAAACCTATGCAGCAGCCCTGCATTTAGAAATCATCAGTATTGCAAGTTTGCTTTTCTTTCTATTGGCGAGTATTGCTCTCATGGCTTTGTTCCGGCGGATGGGCGGCAAACTTTCAGTTTCTGCACTAATGATAGCGGTCTTTTTCTTTAGCAGCAACCTATTGCTTTATGTAACGCTGCTGCCTTCAATGTCGCATTGTTATTCGTATTTTGCTGTCAGTTTCTTTTTATATTTCGCATATTGCAGTATCGAGAAGCCCTGCTATCCAAATCTTCTGGGGACAGGAATATTTGTGGGATTGGTATACCTCATCCGACCTTTTGATCTCATCATTTTGTTGTTTGTCCCTTTCTTCTTTGCATCACTAAAGGCATTCATACATTTCATAAAAACCCATATTGGAAAATTACTTTTTGTATTATGCATTGCACTGCTTATAGCCAGTATCCAACATTTCCTGTGGTATGCCCAGTGCGGTCGTTTCTTTATTTGGTCGTATCAGAACGAAGGTTTTTACTTTTCACGTCCTGAAGTATTGAATTTTCTGTTTAGTTTTCGCAAAGGACTGTTCATTTATACTCCGCTGATTATAGCGCCAGTGCTGCTTTCCCTGTATATATTCAAAAAAGAAAAATACAAATCAATCATATTTTTAATATTTTTTCTGCTATGTATCTATTTATTATCGGCCTGGTGGTGCTGGACCTTCAGTGATGGTTTTGGCAGCCGGGCGATGATCGTATATTATCCGGTGTTAATGCTGGTGATGGTATTGGCCTGGAAACGGCTTAAGCGCTGGATGAGGATCATTTCTCTTTTCTTTTTTCTGATGTGCATGTTATTAAATCTCACCCAGAGTTATCAATACATACTTGGGATTCTATCGCCAGATAACATGAATCGAGCGAGTTATAAGTACATATTTTTACAGACCGGAAAGCATTACAGAAACTGCATAGGTGGCATTCATGACTTACCTTTATATAATCAATACCGTAAGCAATTGCTTGCTGAACGGAGCTTTCCTGGCGTTAACAATCAGAGTGATCCACAGCAATCAAACACAGATTCGGTGTGCTTGTTTAATCGAAATACAGAATTTTGTTGTACGATTGAGTTAGATTCGACGAATGCACGGATTGGATTAAATCGAAGTTGGGCAACTATTGATTTCGACCTGTTGGATCCGGCTGTGAATGCTTCGTCCAAAGCCTTGCTGGTAGCGACGATTGGCGTGCCCGGTCAAAATGTACGCTTTTACACATCGTATAAATTGAATTACTTGCCTGACGGAAACGCGCAACAATGGCGACATTTAAGCTATTCGCTTATACTTCCTGCATTTAATTCAACGAAGGATCAGTTAAGGATTTACATCTGGAATCAAGGATTGGAGAGCTTTTCAGTGAAGGGCTTTCGGGTTCAGGTTAATGGATTTGAGGGGGATTGATTGTTTTGTGAGGCAATTGTTGGGGATTGCAGCCATCATCATCATTCTAAAGAAAAATGTGGGATGAAAGAAAATGAGAAAAAAAGGTTTAAAACGAAAGAGGCTGCCCTTTTGAGGCAGCCTTTTGCAAAAGAAAATTCTAACGTTGATTATTCTTTGGTTTCGGATTCGTCAGTAGCGGGTGTTTCTTTTTCCGCTTTAGGTTCTTCTGTTTTCTCCGATTTTTTAGCTTTTTTCTCTTTCACCACTTTTGCTTCTGTAGTTTCTACTTTTGCTTCAGGAGTAGAAGTTTCGTCAGCTTTCTTTTTGGTGGTGCCGGCGCCTCTACGGCGGCGGGTGCTGCTCTTAGCCTTGGCTTCCTTGGTTCCGAGCATGGTTTCGTTGTAATCAACCAATTCGATAATGCACATTTCGGCGTTATCACCCAAACGGTTTCCTGTTTTCAGGATACGGGTATAGCCACCCGGGCGATCGGCCACTTTAACAGAAATCTCGCGGAAGAGTTCTGTGATCGCTTCTTTACTTTGGAGTGCACTAAACACCACGCGGCGAGAATGGGTATTATCTTCTTTTGAACGTGTGATGATGGGCTCTACAAAAGTGCGGAGCGCTTTGGCTTTCGCAAGGGTAGTTGAAATGCGTTTGTGCAGTATGAGCGAGGTGGCCATATTAGCCAACATAGCTCCGCGGTGTGCGCTTTTTCTACCAAGATGATTGATGGTTTTGTTGTGTCTCATTGCGCTTAATCCTTATCTAATTTATACTTTGATACATTCATCCCAAAGGTGAGGTTCTTAGACTTCACCAGTTCTTCGAGTTCGGTCAGGGATTTCTTACCGAAATTGCGGAACTTCAACAAATCATTTTTGTTGTAGGCTACCAGTTCTCCAAGGGTTTCTACATCGGCTGCTTTGAGGCAGTTGAGGGCCCTGACGGAAAGGTCCATATCGACCAGCTTGGTTTTAAGCAGCTGACGCATATGCAGAGAGGTTTCGTCGAATTCTTCAGCTACAGCTTTTTCTTCGATGTCGATGGTAATTTTCTCATCACTAAAGAGCATGAAGTGGTGAATGAGAATTTTTGCGGCATCTTTAAGTGCATCTTTAGGACCGATTGATCCGTTGGTAGTCACTTCCAGCACGAGTTTTTCGTAGTCGGTCTTTTGCTCAACGCGATAATTGTCTACAAAAAACTTCACATTTTTAATTGGAGTGAAGATGGAATCAGTGAAGATGGTACCTTGAGTTGCGCCAGCGACTTTATTTTCTTCGGCAGGGACGTATCCGCGGCCTTTATCGATGGTGATTTCGAGAACCAGTTTCACATTAGGTTCCATATTACATACAACCACGTCGGGATTGAGCACCTGGAATCCACTAAGGAAGGCGT
Organism: Bacteroidales bacterium; assembly: GCA_963678485.1. GTDB lineage: Bacteria > Bacteroidota > Bacteroidia > Bacteroidales > CAIWKO01 > CALGYY01. The sequence continues at coordinate 3,305,171 of OY782882.1, read as the reverse complement.
TGATATCACCAGCGGTAAAGACTTGTTTACCTGCGATAGTAATAACGGCCCTTTCGTTGGTCACAGAATCAATTTGACGTTTGAAGCAGATTTGTTTCAGGTTGAGGATAATTTCAGGCACATCTTCGAGTACGCCTTTGATGGCGGAAAACTCCTGGTCAACTCCTTCAATGCGGACTGAGGTGATGGCATATCCTTCCAGCGAGGACAGTAAAATCCTGCGCAGGGCGTTTCCGATGGTAACTCCATAACCGGGCTCGAGGGGACGGAATTCAAATTTACCGAATACCTCATCGGATTCGAGCATTACAACCTTATCGGGTTTCTGAAAAGCTAAAATGGCCATTTATTCTAATTTTATTTTGAACCTAAATTATGCGATTACTTGGAGTACAACTCAACGATCAGCTGTTCGTTGATGTTCTCGGGAATCTGTTCCCTTTCTGGGAAAGTCATGAATTTTCCGGTCATCATCTCCTGATCCCATTCAATCCATGGGAAGCGGCTAGCGCGGGAGGCCAATGAGTCGGTAATGGCTTCTAGTGATTTTGAGCGTTCGCGAACAGCGATTTGATCACCCGGGCGGCAAGTATAGGAAGGAATATTGTTTACTTTCCCATTTACCACGATATGGCAATGCTGAACGATTTGGCGAGCTGCTGCGCGAGTTGGGGCGATCCCAAGGCGATACACTACGTTATCGAGGCGGGCTTCGATAAGTTGTAACAGTATGGTACCGGTTACACCTTTTTTGCTGGAAGCACGTTCGAAAATATTGCGGAATTGACGCTCAAGAATACCGTAGGTATATTTCGCTTTTTGTTTTTCCATCAGCTGTACACCATACTCAGAAGTTTTCTTTCTTCTTTTGCTGGTACCGTGCATACCGGGAGGATAATTCTTTTTTTCGAAATACTTATCAGGGCCATAAATGGCTTCCTTGAATTTGCGTGCGATTTTGGATTTCGGGCCAATGTATCTTGCCATACCTCTTTATAAATTTATGATATTAAACTCTGTTATTTGTTGGTGCTTATACCCTTCTGCGTTTGGGGGGACGGCAACCATTGTGTGGTAATGGAGTTACGTCAACGATTTCGGTAACTTCAATACCGGTATTGTGGATGCTGCGGATTGCTGATTCGCGGCCTGATCCCGGACCTTTAACGTATACTTTCACCTTGCGGAGACCGAAGTCATAGGCCACTTTGGCGCAATCGGCTGCTGCCATCTGTCCGGCATAGGGAGTGTTCTTTTTAGAACCTCTGAACCCCATTTTGCCTGCGGAGGCCCAACTGATCACCTGACCATTTGAGTTGGTGAGGGAAACGATGATATTGTTGAAGGAAGCCTGAATAAAGGCTTTTCCAAAGGCGTCGACCTTAACAATACGCTTCTTGGTAACTTTTGTGCTTTTTGCCATATCAAAATGATTATTTCGCTTGTTGCGTTTACTCTAATTTTTAACCCTTTGTTGCTTTCTTTTTGTTGGCAACCGTTTTACGTCTTCCCTTACGGGTACGAGCGTTGTTCTTGGTGCTTTGTCCACGACTTGGAAGGCCCAAACGATGGCGGATTCCGCGATATGCGCCGATGTCCATCAAACGCTTGATGTTCATCTGCATTTCTGAACGGAGTGCACCTTCGGTTTTGAACTTTTCGCTAATGATGTTACGAATCAATGTCTGTTCATCATCGTTCCAGTCCTGCACTTTTTTGTTGAAATCGATACCTGCTTCAGCAAGAATCTTTTGTGCATTGCTGCGGCCAATGCCATAAATATAGGTGAGACCAATTTCGCCTCTTTTGTTCTTGGGTAAATCAACACCTGCAATACGTGCCATATATTCTATATAATTATATTAAAATAATCTTGTTCTGATTATCCCTGACGTTGTTTGTACTTGGGATTCTTTTTGTTTATCACAATCAGTTTTCCTTTCCTTCTGACGATTTTGCAGTCAGCGGTCCTTTTCTTAATGGATGTGCGGATTTTCATTGGTTCAATCTTTACTGTTATTTATATCTGAATGTTATTCTTCCTTTGGTGAGGTCGTAAGGGGAAATATCAACCTTTACTTTATCGCCGGGTAATATTTTGATGTAGTGCATGCGCATCTTCCCCGAGATGTGAGCAATGATCACGTGACCATTTTCCAACTCAACGCGGAACATGGCGTTACCAAGGGATTCTACAACTGTACCGTCCTGTGATATGGACAACTGTTTTGACATACAACAAACCTAACTATTACACAAATAAATATTATCGTTTTTAACTTTTTCAATTTCATCAAACGAGGACAAAACATCGGCTTTATTCTTTTTCACGGCCACGGCGTGTTCGAAGTGTGCGGAGGGTAATCCGTCGGCAGTTCTGATTGTCCATCCATCCTTTTCCTGAACCACGGTACGTTTTCCGCGGTTAATCATAGGTTCGATGCAAAAGACCATACCTTCAACAAGTTTAACACCCTGTCCCTTCTTCCCATAGTTTGGAATCTGAGGTTCTTCGTGAAGGTGGCGACCGAGGCCGTGACCGACCAGATCTCTCACCACAGAATACCCGAAAGATTCCACATAGGTTTGCACTTCGTAGCCTATGGTTCCAACTCTGCTACCTGCGATGGCGGCTGTGATGCCTTTTTCGAGGGAGCTTTTGGTGACCTTCATCAGTTGAATATTTTCCGGAGATACTTCGCCAACACCAAAGGTATAGGCAGAGTCACCGTAGAATTCATTCAGTATTACTCCACAATCGACGGATACGATATCACCATCTTTTATCTCGTAATTACCGGGGATACCATGAACTACCTGATCATTCACAGAGATACACAATGTAGCTGGGTATCCCCGGTAGTTTTTAAATCCCGGTATGGCCTGATTGTCTCTGATAAAGGTTTCCGCTTCTTTGTCTAACTGGGAAGTTTTCACTCCAGCTTTGAGCATAGCGGCTACCACGGCCAATGTTTTTCCAACAAGCAAAGAACTTTCGCGCAGCAATTCTATTTCGTCGTCTGATTTTAAGTAAATCATACGTTTTGTTTTTCAGGATCAGCCACCGGTTACGTTAAACGATGAACGGCCTTTGATCCTGCCTGATTTAGTTAAGCCATCATAGTGACGCATCAGGAGGTGACTTTCGATTTGCTGTAGTGTATCAAGTACAACACCTACCATAATTAACAGTGACGTCCCTCCAAAGAATTGGGCAAACTGGCTGTTAACTCCGACTAATCTTACAAAGGCGGGCATAATAGCCACTAATGCAAGGAACATTGAGCCGGGCAGGGTAATACGTGACATCACATTATCTATAAATTCGGCCGTTTTCTTACCGGGTTTAATACCGGGAATAAATCCACCGTTTTTCTTCATGTCTTCCGCCATCTGATTTGGATTGATGGTGATAGCGGTATAAAAATAGGTAAACAATATAATCATAACGGCGAAGGTGAAATTGTACCAAAAGCCATTAAAATTAGCAAAGGCAGTTGCAAAGGAGTTCATCGTTTCGCTATCGGAAAATCCGGCGAGGGTAATAGGGATGAACATGATAGCCTGAGCAAAGATGATAGGCATTACACCTGCAGCATTTACTTTGAGGGGGATATACTGACGTACACCGCCATATTGTTTATTTCCAACGATACGTTTTGCATATTGCACAGGTATCTTACGTGTTCCCTGAACCAGGAGTATACAGAGCAGTACCACAATAACAAGTACAAGCAACTCTACAACGAACACAACCAAGCCTCCTCCTTGTTCTTCCATACGTGAGATGAATTCTGCAAAAAGGGCGGACGGGAGACGGGCAATGATCCCGATCATAATGATCAGAGAAATACCATTGCCAATTCCTTTGTCGGTGATACGTTCACCGAGCCACATAACGAACATGGTTCCGGCTACAAGGATAATTACGGAAGCAACCCAAAAGAATGTAGATGGTGATGTTTCGGGCATGAACGGATAAACTCCTTGAGAGGGCATCTGGCTTACGAGGTTGCCGATATAGGCCGGAGCCTGGGCAGCTGTAATAAGCACAGTAAGGTAGCGGGTAATCTGGTTGATTTTTTTACGACCGCTTTCACCTTCTTTCTGAAGTTTTTGAAAATACGGGATGGCCATACCTAGAAGCTGCACAACGATAGATGCCGAAATATAAGGCATAATACCGAGAGCGAAGATCGAGGCATTGGAGAAGGCTCCGCCGGAGAACATATTCAGCAGTCCCAGCAATCCGTCGGCTGACTGCTTGTGCAGACTTCCAAGCATACTTGGGTCGACACCGGGCAGCACAACATAAGCACCAAGGCGATAGATAAGCAGGATACCAAGTGTAAACAGGATCCGCTTTTTCAGCTCCTCGATCTTATAAATATTCCGTATAGTTTGTATAAACCGTTTCATTCATTAAATTTTAGTAGCGGTTCCACCTAATGCTTCAATTGCCTTCACTGCTGTTGCTGAAAATCCGTGGGCGGTTACGTCCAACTTTGCTTTCAGTTCACCTCTGCCGAGGATTTTTACTTTATCGTTTCTGCCGATGAGGCCGTGTTCGTAAAGTGTGGCAACAGTGATAACCGAAAGTTTGTTATTATCAGCCAAGGTTTGCAGAACGTCGATATTGATACTCTTGTAGTCAATACGGTTGATATTCTTGAAACCGAATTTTGGCAAGCGGCGCATCAATGGCATCTGACCTCCTTCGAAGCCCACTTTTGACTTATAACCGGAACGTGATTGTGCTCCTTTGTGGCCACGTGTGGAGGTACCGCCTCTGCCTGAGCCCTGGCCCCTGCCGATTCTTTTTCTCGTTTTTACCGAACCTTTTGCCGGTCTGAGATTACTTAAATCCATGGTAAGAATATTATCGTTTGTTATATTTCTTCAACACTTACTAAGTGTTTTACTTTATGAATCATTCCTAATACCTGAGGTGTTGCTTCATGCTCAACGCTCTGGTGCATCTTGTGCAGACCGAGTGCGGCCACGGTTTGTTTTTGGCGTTCCGGGCGACCGATAATGCTGCGGATTTGGGTGACTTTTACTTTCTTCATTGCTCAGATCTGTTTGCTGTGTGATTGATTAACCATTGAATACTTTGGAGATGGGGATACCACGGAGCTGAGCGACGGTATAAGGATCTTTCATCAGAGTGAGTGCATTGATAGTAGCTTTCACAACACTATGAGGGTTAGAAGAACCTTTAGACTTCGCGAGCACGTTTTTTACACCCACGCTTTCGAGCACTGCGCGCATAGCACCACCAGCGATTACGCCGGTACCGGGAGCTGCAGGTTTAAGAAACACGTAAGCGCCGCAATATTTGCCATACTGTTCGTGAGGAACGGTACCATTAATCACGGGGATTTTAATGAGATTTTTCTTGGCATCGTCGACACCTTTAGCGATAGCAGCGGTGACTTCTTTGGCTTTACCAAGTCCGTAACCCACTACACCACTTTCGTTACCTACCACCACGATAGCAGAAAAACTAAATGTTCTACCACCCTTGGTTACTTTGGTTACTCGCTGGATGCTGACGAGTCTGTCTTTAAATTCAATCTCGCTGGATTTAACTCTTTTTACGTTTGCGTTGGGCATATTCCTTTAGAATTTGAGGCCAGCTTCTCTGGCTGATTCTGCTAATGATTTAATTCTTCCGTGGTACAAATATCCGTTACGATCAAATACCACTTCATTGATACCGGCTTCGATGGCTTTTTTTGCAACGGCAGCACCGACGCGTTTGGCCTGTTCTATACCAGTGACTTTGGCCTGGGCGATTTCCGCTTCTTTGGATGACGCTGCAAGCAGGGTCGTTCCGTTGAGGTCGTCGATCAGTTGAACGTAGATATTGGTATTGCTTCTGAACACCGACATTCTAGGTCTCAGTCCAGTTCCTTTGACAACTTTGCGGATTCTCATTTTAATCCGTTGCCTTCTGTATTCCTTTTGATTCTTAGTAGCCATCTCGCTTGGAAATTATATTACTTTATATAAAATTACTTTTGTACAGCTGATTTACCGGCTTTTTTGCGGACCACTTCGTCCTTAAAGCGGATACCTTTTCCTTTGTAAGGCTCAGGTTTCCTGAGGGAGCGGATTTTGGCCGCAACCTGACCGAGGATCTCTTTATTGATTGATTTGAGAATGATCGTCGGGGGTTTACCGCGTTCGTTAACGGTTTCAACCGTTACTTCATCGGGCATCAGCATTACGATACCGTGGGAATATCCCAGTGAAAGTTCAAGAGCTTTTCCTTTTGCTTCGGCTTTGTAACCTACGCCGTAGAGTTCTTGAATGGTAGTAAAGCCTTCGGAAACGCCTTTTACCATATTGAACATTAGGGCACGATACAGGCCATGCAATGATTTCTGGCTCTTTTCATCATTTTGGCGTTTCAGCTCAATATGATTTTCAACAGTTTCGATGCTGATTACGGGGTTCACCCATTGCTTTAATTCCCCTTTGGGGCCTTTCACGGTAACGATATTACCTTCTCCTGTATGAACAGAGACGCCTTTGGGCAATTCGACGGGTAGTTTTCCAATTCGTGACATTTCTATATCTCTCCTTTGTTAGCTAACATAACAAACTACTTCACCACCAATATTTAACCGAGTCGCTTCCTTATCGGTCATCAGTCCGCGCGAGGTGGATATTATCGCGATACCAAGGCCATTCATTACGCGGGGCAATTCGTCGCCTTTAACGTATTTGCGGAGACCTGGGGAACTTACGCGTTCAATTTTCGTGATAGCGGGCATTTTGGTAGCCGCATGATATTTCAGGGCCACTTTGATGACGCCCGGTTTTGGATCATCGATGAATTTGTAATTCAGGATGTATCCTTTTTCAAACAGGATCTTGGTTATTTCCTTTTTGAAATTGGATGCGGGTATTTCGACAACGCGGTGGTTAGCCTGTACAGCGTTACGTACGCGGGTCAGATAATCTGCAATAGGATCGGTGTTCATTACTATAACCTGTTTATGTTAATACTTATTCAAAATTACCAGCTGGCTTTTTTTACCCCCGGGATTAATCCGGAGAGTGCCATTTCCCTGAAATTGATACGTGAGATTCCAAACTGGCGCATATATCCTTTTGGTCTTCCGGTGAGTTTGCAACGATTGTGCAGACGGACGGGACAAGAGTTCTTTGGAAGTTTCTGCAGGCCTTCGTAATCTCCGCTGGCCTTTAATGCTGCACGTTTAGCTGCATAGCGGTCAACGAGCTTTTTACGTTTTACTTCACGTGCTTTAATTGATTCTTTTGCCATGATTATTTCTGGTTTTTGAAGGGAATTCCGAATTCTTTTAATAATGCAAATGCTTCTTTATCTGTATTGGCAGAGGTAACAAAGGTAACATCCATCCCTTGAATACGGCTAATGCCATCAATGTTGATTTCAGGGAAAATGATTTGTTCAGCAACGCCCAGTGTAAAATTGCCGCGTCCGTCAAAACCTTTATCGTTCACACCGCGGAAGTCACGTACACGTGGCAAAGCAACAGCCACAAGACGATCAAGGAATTCATACATACGGTCGCCACGAAGAGTAACACGTACTCCGATGGGCATACCTTTACGCAGTTTGAAATTAGAAATATCGCGTTTTGATTTGGTCTGTACGGCCTTTTGTCCAGCGATATTGGTCATTTCGTCCATGGTTGTATCGATGAGTTTCTTGTCTGCAATAGCAGCACCAACGCCTTGATTGAGGCAAATCTTCAGCAATTTCGGAACCTGCATTGGATTTTTGTACTCAAACTGTGAGGTGAGTGCAGGAACGATTTCCTTATGATACTTTTCTCTTAACCTAGCTGTATTCATGGTTATAATGCCTCCTTCTTTTCAGATTTAATAGAATACCTGACGAGTTTTCCGGTCTTTTCATCGACACGGCGACCAACGCGGGTTGGGTTACCGGAGCCATCCACCACCATCAGGTTGGAAATATGTACGGCAGCTTCTTTTTTTACGATACCACCCTGTGAATTCTTCGCATTGGGTTTGGTATGCTTGGAGATCAGGTTGATGCCTTCCACGATGGCCTTGTTTTTTTCAACCATCACGCGCAGCACTCTGCCTTGCTGACCTTTGGAGTCGCCGGCGATAACCTTTACAATGTCTCCCTTTTTGATCTTAAGTTTGGGATGCATATTCAATTTCCTTTATATTAAAGCACTTCAGGTGCAAGTGAAACGATTTTCATATATTGTTTTTCGCGTAATTCTCTGGCCACTGGCCCGAAAATACGGGTTCCTCTCAACTCATCCCCGGCACCTAGCAGCACCACGGCATTGTCGTCGAAGCGGATATATGAACCGTCGGCGCGACGGATTTCTTTTTTAGTGCGGACTACAACAGCCTTTGTCACAGTTCCCTTTTTAATACCACCGCTGGGAATGGCACTCTTAACAGTGACGATGATTTTGTCGCCCACGGAAGCGTATCGCTTGCGGGTTCCACCGAGAACACGGATGCACATTGCGGTTTTGGCTCCGCTGTTGTCGGCTACGATAATGTTACTTTCCTGCTGAATCATAACTATTTAACCTTTTCAATGATTTCGACCAATCTCCAACATTTATCTTTACTTAAGGGCCTGGTTTCTTCGATGCGTACGGTATCACCGATTGAGCATTCGTTTTTTTCGTCATGGGCCATAAACTTGGAGGTCTTTTTTACGAACTTCCCGTATTTAGGGTGCTTCACCTTACGTTCAACACTGACAACAATACTTTTCGTCATCTTGTTGCTGATTACAAGGCCGACCTTCTCTTTTCTTAACTTTCTGTCTTCCATTGCTTATATGAAATTACTTTTGTTTCTGGGTGGTTTCGGGTTTCTTGGCGCTGATGTTTTCCCCATTCAGTTCTCTTTTACGGAGTTCTGTTTTCAGACGGGCAATCATCCTTTTAAATTCCTTAATTTTCATCGGGTTTTCAAGTGGAGACACCGTATGGTTAATCTTCAGCTTGCTGAGTTGTTTGCGTTCTTCCTCAAGACGCTCGATGATTTCAGGGGTGGAGAATTGGCTAATAACTTCCTGTTTCATTGGTTCTGATTTTATACTTCTACGTAATCTCTTCTGAGAATGAATTTCATTTTAACCGGCATTTTCTGAGCTCCGAGGCGAAGTGCTTCTTTGGCGATCTCCAGACTAACACCTTCGATCTCGAAAATGATTCTTCCGGGGTTTACGCGGGCAACGAAATATTCCGGTGCACCTTTTCCTTTACCCATACGAACTTCAGCGGGTTTCTTGGTCACCGGCTTGTCGGGGAAAATGCGGATCCATAACTGACCTTCACGTTTCATATAACGGGTGATGGCCTGACGGGCTGCTTCTATCTGGCGACCGGTAATCCAAGCTTCTTCCAGGGTTTTTATTGCAAAAGATCCGAATGAAAGCTGATGTCCACGATGGGCATTGCCTTTCATTTTCTGCTTCTGCATTTTCCGGTATTTCGTTTTCTTCGGCTGTAACATACCTACAACTATTAAATATTATTCGTAATGCGGTTTCTTCTTAATTTATTTGCGTGGGCGGCGGTTGCGTGGGCGATTGTCTTTCGGGCCACTTCCACCACTTTCGGTTTTCATATTGGTTCCAGTAGCAGCAACCAATTCGCGTTTACCGTATACTTCACCTTTGCAGATCCAAACTTTTACTCCGATGCGACCATAAGTAGTGTGGGCTTCAGCAAGAGCGTAGTCGATATCGGCACGCAAGGTGTGCAATGGAATACGACCTTCTTTGTACTGCTCGGTACGTGCCATTTCGGCTCCACCGATACGACCTGCTACCTGAATCTTCACACCTTCTGCCCCCATGCGGATGGTAGAAGCGATAGAAGTTTTGATAGCACGACGATACGAAACGCGACCTTCGATTTGACGAGCAACGGCGTTGGCTACTAAAGCAGCATCCAATTCCGGGCGCTTAATCTCAGCGATATTGATCTGAATTTCCTTATTCGTGATCCTTTTCAATTCTTCCTTCAGCATATCCACATCAGAACCGCCTTTGCCGATAATGATACCGGGACGTGCTGTGTTGATGGTCACTGTGATGAGCTTTAATGTGCGCTCGATCACAATCTTTGAAATGCCCGCTTTGGAGAGCCTTTTATGAACGTTCAGATATTTGCGGATTCCAAAATCTTCAATCAACTTGTTCTCGAAGTTCTTGCCACCAAACCAGTTTGAATCCCATCCTCTGATGATCCCTAATCGGTTGCCTATCGGATTAGTTTTTTGTCCCATCTGTAAGACTAATTAGATATATTGATATTATTTAATTTCTTTATTTTCTGCTGTTTCAACCACTTCTTCCTGAGCTTCGACCATAGTGTCGATAATCAGTGTAACATGGTTTGAACGTTTGCGAACCCTGTGAGCACGTCCTTGCGGAGCGGGCTGAACGCGTTTTAACATTCGTCCACCATCCACATTGATGCTTTTCACAAAGAGGTTAGCATCTTCGATACGTTGGCCTTCGTTCTTTTTCTGCCAGTTTGAAATAGCTGACAAAAGCAGTTTGCGCAGACGTTCTGAAGCTTCTTTCGGTGAAGTCTTCAATAAATGAAGGGCAAATTCGATCCTCATGCCACGGATCTGATCAGCGACCAGACGCATTTTGCGGGGTGAGGTCGGACAATCGGCAAGACGAGCCAGGTAAGTGGTCTTCATGGCTTCCTTGCGCATATTTGCACTATTACGTTTTCTTTCTCCCATTGCTGTAGTGATTATAGAATCTTACTTATTTTTTTCCTTTATTACCTGCATGGCCCCTGAAGATACGGGTGGGTGCAAATTCGCCCAGTTTGTGACCTACCATGTTTTCAGTCACGTACACAGGGATAAACTTGTTCCCGTTATGTACCAGGATAGTGAGGCCAACGAATTCCGGGGAAATCATAGATGCCCTTGACCATGTTTTGATGCTTGCGCTTTTTTTGGAGGCACTTTGCTCCAGGACTCTGCGTTCCAGTTTGTAATGGATATACGGACCTTTTTTTAACGAACGGCTCATGTTCTTATTGGTGTTTCGTTAGCAGTATTACTTTTTCCTTCTTTCGATAATATATTTACTCGACATTTTTTTCTTGTTGCGAGTTTTGTAGCCCTTAGCGGGGATACCCTTGCGTGTGCGTGGGTGACCACCAGAAGCTCTACCTTCACCTCCACCCATTGGATGGTCGACGGGGTTCATCACCACGGCGCGGGTGCGGGGACGGCGGCCTAACCAACGGGAGCGACCGGCTTTACCGCTAACTTCCAGGTTATGGTCGGGGTTAGAACACATGCCGATGGTAACCTTGCAGGTGAGTAAGATCTGGCGGGTTTCCCCGGAAGGTAACTTAATCACTGCAAACTTTCCGTCGCGTGACAGTAACTGAGCATAGGAACCGGCGCTGCGGGCCATCTTGGCACCTTGTCCGGGACGAAGCTCGATGTTATGAATCACTGTTCCCAGAGGAACTTCGCTCAAATACAAAGAGTTTCCGATTTCAGGGGAAACACCTTTTCCGGCGTTGATCTCCTGACCTATTTTCAATCCCTGCGGTGCAATGATGTATCTTTTTTCGCCATCACTGTATACCACAAGGGCGATACGCGGTGAGCGGTTTGGATCATATTCAATGCTCCTGACGGTTGCAGGCATATTTTCTTTATCGCGTTTGAAATCGATTAAGCGGTACATTCTCTTATGTCCGCCACCGACATAACGCATCGTCATTTTACCAGAATGGTTACGTCCGCCAGTTCTATGAATCGGCGCTAATAAACTCTTTTCCGGGATGTCGGTCGTAATTTCTTCGAAAGAACTTACAAGCTTGAAGCGTTGTCCGCTTGTTGTGGGTTTTAATTTCTTTAATGCCATCTCTTTTAGATATTGCTATAGAAATCTATGGTTTCACCTTTTGCTAATGTGACGATTGCCTTTTTCGTCGCGTTTTTACGGCCTGAAATATAACCGCTTTTGGTCCACCGGCCTGTGTTGTCACCGCCGTAATTCATGGTATTGACCGAGGCTACGTTGACTTCATACAACTCTTCCACTGCTTTTTTAATCTGCAGTTTGTTCGCCCTTTTGTCAACGAGAAATGCAAAACGCTGGAGCTTATCGCCCAACATGGTCATTTTTTCAGTAATTACCGGCTTAATAATAACGCTCATGGTAATGTGTTTTTAATTCGTTTGGTTGCTTGAATGAATTTTCTCAATTTCCTTAATGGATGCTTCCACCAGAATCAGGTTGACCGCATTCAGAATGTCGTAGGTATTCAGCGAAGCAGCTGTAGTAACCTTTGCTTTCTGGATGTTGCGTGCGGACAATACAATTGATTGATCGGGCTCAGCAAGAACCATCAGTGATTTTTTATCCTGAAGCTTCAGACTATTGAGCAGGGTCTGATATTGCTTGGTAGCAATCTGGTCAAACTTGAAATCTTCCAGCACAATAATACTGTTTTCTTTAGCCTTATAACTTAGGGCTGACTTACGAGCCAACACCTTCAGTTTTTTGTTCAGCTTGAAGCTATAGTCGCGTGGTTGTGGACCAAAAACGCGGGCACCACCAACAAACAAAGGTGATTTCATGCTACCTGCGCGGGCACCACCGGTACCTTTCTGACGCTTCAGTTTTTTTGTTGTACCAGAGATCATGGACTTCTCCAAAGAGGCATGGGTACCCTGCCTTTTATTGGCCTGATGTTGTTTGACATCAAGATAAATCGCGTGGTCGTTAGGTTCAATACCAAAAATGGCATCTTCCAGATTCACCTTGCGTGAAGTCTTGCTTCCGTCGATTTTATATACTACTAACTCCATCTTTCAATAATTATATATGATCCTTTGGGGCCCGGAACCGAACCTTTAACGATAATAATATTCTTCTCAGGCATCAGTTTTACCACCTGAAGGTTAATGTTCTTCACGCGGTTTCCACCCATGCGGCCAGCCATGCGCATTCCCTTAAATACCCTTGATGGGTAAGAAGAAGCGCCAATTGAACCGGGAGCACGTAAGCGGTTATGCTGTCCGTGTGTGCTTTCGCCAACCCCACTAAAGTGGTGACGCTTGACCACACCCTGAAAGCCCTTACCTTTTGAATAACCTACCACATCGATGAATTCGCCTTCGTTGAATACTTCAACTGTAAGCACATCACCAAATGCCTTGCGGTGACCTTCTTCAAAACGGGTAAATTCGTAAAGAATTTTCTTGGGTGTTGTACCTGCTTTTGCAAAATGACCCTTGAGCGCTTTGTTGGTTCTGCTTTCTTTCTTCTCATCAAAACCTAACTGAATGGCATCATATCCATTCGTTTCTTTCGTCATCACCTGGGTCACAACGCAGGGACCAGCTTCAATAACCGTACAGGGAACATTTTTCCCGTTGGCATCGTAGATGCTGGTCATACCGACTTTCTTTCCAATTAATCCTGACATTGTTTCTTTATATTAAATATTCTGTTTCTTAATTTTGAGCTGTACCGAACATTATACCTTGATTTCCACTTCTACTCCATTGGGTAACTCGAGTTTCATGAGGGCGTCAATGGTTTTCGAGGTGGTGCTGTAAATGTCAAGCAGTCTTTTGTAAGTGCAAAGCTGGAACTGCTCACGGGCTTTTTTGTTGACAAAAGTGCTACGAAGAACAGTGTAGATCTTGCGGTTGGTTGGCAATGGAATTGGACCATTGACAACAGCGCCGGTTGACTTAACAGTCTTCACGATTTTTTCAGCTGATTTGTCAACCAGGTTGTAATCGTACGATTTCAATTTAATTCTGATCCTCTGGCTCACGTTGGTATGTATTTAAAATTAAACCTTATTTCAATTATTAACAATATAACCTCTAATCTTATAAACCACTTCGTTGGTCAATTCTTCGGGGAGAACCGCAAAATGCGAAAATTCCATCGAAGAAGTTGCGCGACCGGAAGTGATAGTGCGAAGGACAGTAATGTACCCGAACATTTCTGACAAAGGAACAAAGGCTTTGACCACCTGAATTCCGATTTTTGCCTCAATGCCTTCGAGTTGTGACCTTCTTTTATTTAAGTCGCCCGTCACATCTCCAACATAATCATCTGGTGTGATTACCTCAACATGCATGATGGGTTCGAGTAATACTTTTTTTGCTTTGCCGCATGCTTCGCGGAAAGCCTGATTGGCGGCGATTTCGAAAGCTAAAGGATCGGAATCAACGCTATGGAAAGCGCCATCGATCAAACGAACCTTCAAATTTTCGACCTGAAATCCAGCCAGCACACCATTTTGCATTGCAGCTTCAAATCCGTCGCGAATTGAAGGAATATATTCTTTTGGAATAGCTCCACCTCTGATTTCGTTGACGAACTGAAGGCCTTTTACGTCTTTGTCAGCTGGAGAAACTTCAACTTCAATCTCGGCGTATTTTCCTCGACCTCCGCTTTGTTTCTTATAGACCTGACGATGACGAATCGTATTAGCAATAGCTTCTTTATAAGCAACCTGGGGTTGACCATGATTGCAATCCACAGCAAACTCGCGTTTGATGCGGTCAAGAATAATTTCAAGATGTAATTCGCCCATACCGCTGATGATGGTCTGTCCTGTTTCGGGATGTACTCTGACATCGAACGTAGGATCTTCTTCGGCCAGCTTTTGCAGTGCATTGGCAAGCTTGTCGATATCGGCAGTAGTGCGGGGTTCAACAGCCATATTAATCACCGGGTCGGGGAAAACAATAGATTCCAGCACGATGGGGTGATTTTCGGCACAAAGGGTATCACCTGTACGGATTTCTTTGAATCCAACGGCAACACCAATATCTCCGGCCTCGATAGTTTCGAGAGGGATTTGTTTATTGGAATGCATTTGCACCAGACGTGCAATACGTTCTTTTTTTCCAGTAGAAGCGTTCAAAAGATAGGTACCTGATTTGAAACTTCCTGAATAGACCCTAAAGAAAGCGATGCGACCAACGAAAGGATCGGTAGCAATTTTAAAGGCCAATGCGCAGAATGGATCATTGATATCCGGATGGCGCACTTCATCTTTATTGGTATAAGGATTCATGCCATTAACCGCAGGTACATCAAGCGGATTTGGCAGGTAATTGCAAATATTGTCGAGCAGGTTTTGAACACCTTTATTGCGGAAGGAGGCACCACACATAACCGGAGTGGCAGTCTGCGCAAGTGTAGCATTGCGAATGGCCTGCATAATTTCTTCGGTGGTGATGCTATCGGGACTGTTGACAAACTTTTCAAAAAGTTGTTCATCTACTTCGGCCAATCCTTCGAGCAATTTTCCGCGATACTCATCAACTGTTGATTTGAGGTCAGCAGGGACAGGTATTTCGAAATATTCCATTCCCAATGTTTCTTCATTCCATCCGTAAGCCTTAAGTGTAATAAGGTCAACGATACCTGTGAAGTCATCTTCGGCACCGATGGGGATTTGAATAGCAATTGGGTGTGCACCTAGTTTTTCTTTGATTTGGGTAAGGGCTGAATAGAAGTCAGCACCCGAGCGATCCATTTTATTAACGTAGCAGATGCGAGGTACGCGATATTTGTCTGCCTGACGCCAAACGGTTTCCGACTGGGGTTCTACGCCGCCGACTGCACAGAAAATAGCAACGGCTCCATCAAGTACTCTGAGGGAGCGTTCTACTTCAACTGTAAAGTCTACGTGACCGGGAGTATCAATAATGTTAATCTTATACTGCTGCTCGTTCATTTTCCAGAACACTGTTGTTGCTGCAGAAGTAATGGTAATGCCTCTTTCCTGTTCTTGTTGCATCCAGTCCATAGTGGCATTCCCGTGATCAACCTCTCCCATTTTATGGTTGATACCAGTATAGTACAATATGCGCTCCGTAGTTGTGGTTTTACCCGCATCTATATGGGCCATAATGCCAATATTTCTCGTATATACAAGCTTCTCTGACATTAACATTTTGTCTTTACCGGCTATAATTTAATAAGGTCTTCACTTCAACTAAAATTTGAAGTGTGCAAATGCCTTATTTGCGTCAGCCATTCTATGCGTATCTTCTTTTCTTTTAAATGCAGCACCCTCTTCTTTGAAAGCAGCCATTATTTCTCCGGCCATTTTCTGGCTCATGGATTTTTCGTGGCGGGCACGCGAATATTTTATCAGGGCTTTCATCCCTATAGACATTTTCCTACTGGGTCTGATTTCGGATGGGATCTGGAAGGTGGCTCCACCAATACGGCGGCTACGTACCTCAACTGAGGGAGTAACATTGGCCAATGCTTTTTTCCAGACTTCGAGACCATCCTCACCCGTTTTTTCCGATACTGTATCAATAGCATCGTAAAAAATCTTGTAGGCAATACTCTTCTTTCCCTGCAACATGAGGTTGTTGACAAATTTCGTCACCAACGAATCATTGAAGCGTGGGTCGGGAGAGATCATCCGTTTCCGGGGTTTTGATTTTCTCATTGTTTAACTGCTGTTATAACTTTACTTCAATTATTACTTTAATTCGATTATTTTGCTTTTACTTTCGGACGTTTAGTTCCGTATTTCGACCTGCGCTGATTGCGGCCTTCAACACCTGAAGTATCCAATGCACCACGAATGATGTGATACCTTACACCCGGTAAATCCTTAACCCTACCACCACGAATCATTACGATGGAGTGTTCCTGAAGATTATGACCTTCACCAGGAATATATGAGTTTACCTCTTTACCATTAGTTAATCTAACCCTGGCCACTTTACGCATGGCGGAGTTTGGTTTCTTTGGTGTGGTGGTGTAAACACGAACACATACTCCACGTCTCTGTGGGCATGAATCCAACGCCGGTGATTTACTTTTATCCTGAATTTTGCGGCGTCCTTTACGAACCAATTGCTGTATCGTAGGCATAGCTTTCGTTTTTAAACAATATAATAAGCCCTAAAAAATTGGGACTGCAAAGGTAAAAACTATTTTTATAAATCCAAGAGCCTCAGCAAAAAAATTTCATTATTTTTTCGAAAAAGGCCATTTTACTGTGTATAAGGTTGCTTTTTAACACTTTATTAATTGAAAAATAATGAATTGGTGAAAACTCAATCAGGTAATCCTTCCCCATCCCCTCTTTTTATTATACTTTTGCAGAAACAAAAAATGGAGTGGGAAGAGATCTACTAAGTGAACTGAATGGTATTCAGCGACAAGCAGTTGAAAAAACAGACGGCCCGGTTATGGTTATCGCCGGAGCCGGAAGCGGTAAAACCCGGGTGCTTACATATAAGGTAGCGCACCTTCTTAATAAAGGAGTTGACCCTTTTAATATCCTGGCACTGACCTTTACAAACAAAGCCGCCAAGGAAATGAAGGAACGTATCCTTAAATTGGTCGGCGGTACCGATGCAAGAAATGTATGGATGGGCACATTCCACAGCATTTTCGCTAGGGTGCTCCGAGTCGACGGCCACCTTTTAGGATATCCTTCAAATTTTACAATCTACGACACTGAAGATTCTAAAAGTCTGATAAAAAGCATTATACGAGAAGAGCAACTCGATCCCAAGCAATACGTTCCGAATTTTATCCATCACCGGATTTCCGCTGCCAAATCAAACCTGATCTCTGACAAGGAGTATAATCAAAACGATGAGGCCCTGGAATCGGATCGCGCAGGAGGTCGGCCACTGACAGGGAAAATCTTTACTACTTATAACAGTCGCCTCAAATCATCCTCGGCCATGGATTTCGATGATTTGCTGTTCAATATGAATGTATTATTGCGCGACTACCCCGAGATTCTCCATAAATATCAACAAAAGTTTAAATACATCCTTGTTGATGAGTATCAGGATACAAATTTCGCCCAATACCTTATAGTAAGGAATCTGGCAGCCAAATATGAAAACATCTGCGTAGTTGGCGACGATGCCCAAAGTATCTACGCATTCCGTGGCGCCAATATCCAGAACATTCTGAATTTTGGCCGGGATTATCCTGATGCGGCCGTTTTTAAACTGGAACAGAATTACCGCAGCTCGGGAACCATTGTTAAAGCCGCGAATTCGGTCATTGAGCAAAATAAGAATCAGATATTCAAAGAAATATGGACTGAGAACGAAGAAGGTGAAAAGATTCGTCTCTTGCGTGCCTCGACCGATAATGAGGAAGGTTCCTTGGTAGCTCATTCCATCTTCGAAACGAAAATGACCTTTCAGCTTCCGAACAGCGACTTTGCCATTTTATACCGCACCAACGCGCAGAGCCGTGCTCTGGAAGAAGCTCTTCGCAAACTGAATATCCCGTATCGGATTTATGGAGGTATGTCGTTTTATAAACGTAAAGAAATTAAAGACCTCCTGGCCTACTTCCGTCTAAGCGTTAATCCCAACGATCAGGAAGCATTGTTACGAACAATTAATTATCCGGCTCGTGGCATCGGGGCAACAACCATCGATAAAATTATTGTCGCCGCATCAGCTGCAGGATGCTCGGCTTGGGATATTATTGCAAACCTTCAGGAAAATAATCAGGGCATCAACTCAGGGACAACCAGAAAAATCCTGGATTTTGTGATGATGATCCGGAGTTTTACTGTTCAGTTAAATACGTACAGTGCTTTTGATTTGGCAAAACAAATTGCCAGAGACAGTGGCATTCTTAAAGATCTTTATGAGGATAAAAGCCCGGAGGGTGTAAGCAGATTCGAAAATATTGAAGAGTTACTTAACGCCATTAAAGATTTTTGCGAAAGCGAAGATGAAGGACCAACCGATATTCCTGAAGATGGTGGTTCACCGGCAGCAGAAACACCGGAAACTCCTGCGGGTCCAGTATTTCGTACCTTGGCCGACTTCATGAAAGATATTGCATTGGTCTCTGATGCCGATAATGATGATAAGGAGGATATGGACCGCGTTGCTCTGATGACCATCCACAGTGCCAAAGGCCTTGAATTTCCTTATGTTTTTGTTACCGGTATGGAAGAAAACCTTTTCCCCGGCTCGCAATCACTCAACGATCGGTCGGAGCTCGAGGAAGAACGCCGTCTTTTCTATGTTGCCATCACCCGTGCAATGAAACGGCTTACTTTATCTTATGCAGAAAACCGTTATCGCTGGGGCGATTTGATTTTCTGCGAACCCAGTCGTTTTCTGGATGAGATAAATCCTTCTACGATTGAAATGCCTGCCAAACACCATAAAGGGCCCAGTGGATATATTCAGGGAGCCAATGATTTTATCATCAAAAGTGCAACACCTAAAAAGCCACTACCCGTTGCTGACAACCCACCCATGGTGCCAAGAAAACTTAAGAAAATTTCTTCCGTAGGTATCAAAGACCAGCCAGCAATGAATTTTAATCCTTCAGATGCCGATGAAATTCAATCAGGAATGCAGGTTGAGCATCAAAAATTCGGTCAAGGGAAAGTCCTGAATGTGGAAGGTGCCGGAGCTAACAAAAAAGTGACTGTGTTCTTTCAGACGGTTGGACAGAAACAGCTTCTGCTTCAGTTCGCCAAACTTCGTATCATTCCCGCCTAATGAAAAAAAAGCCGCCCCATTGCAGAGGCGGCTTTTTTTTATTCTTTCTGAATTATAAGGCTACATAAAATGTTCCTGAGTTATTTCCTTTGGTCCAGTCGACGCGGTAATGAGTTGCGCAGCTTGTTCCATTCATATCAACCAGCTGGCTGTTGCTATCGTATCCGAAAGTCAGGTTAGCAGTGATATCTTCTTCAGGAATAGAAATGATTCCAGTTCCTGATATTGCGTCCCAGCTGCAGGCTTCCTTAAAAATGATTGCAGAAGTAACACTGTTGTAATAATTATCGCCATGACGATTTACACCCCAGGATTCTAATCCGGAATAGCCGTCAGCACTACCCAGACCGGTCATATTCACAACAAGATTTCCCAGACTACCAGTGTACACTCTCAAGCGTGCAACATTCCATGAACGCACTGAATTATCATCGAAGGTTGCAGTAAGAGTACCTGTGACTTTATGTGTAACTGAAGTCAGACCGTTGCCTAATAATCCTAAAGTACCACCCGATTCATTACTGTAGCGTTTGATACCGTTTACAATCGCCCAGCGGCCATCAGAAACGCGGGTAACTTTGAGGTTCACATATTTGATATAAACAGCAGCTCCTGCATCTGACCAATGGCTATTAATGCATTTATGAGCTTCGATTGTTCCTACGCGGTTGTAGTTGCCTTCACAATTCAAACCATTGTAATTAATAATATAGGTGATAGTGTCGGCAATAACAAATGAAGAGTCAAGTGTTGCATTGCAAGGAACCCAAAGCATAGCCTTGGAACCACTGCCACCAAGAATTTTGTTAACATCATTGGTTCCCAAATCATCAGCTGCTTTCAGGGTAACTTCATCCTTGCTGGTAGCTTTCAGATTGTCGGTATTGGCTGGTTCGTCGTTGTCCTTACGGCATCCGTTGAGTGCAAGTGCTGCAACTGCGAGCAGCAACATGGCGGTCTTAAAAAAATTGAGCGCTTTCATAATAGTAGGTTTTAAGGTGATTAATTATTTCCTGTGTTATTTGCCTATATACACAAGACTCGTTGGTCACCCTGATGCAAATGTAAACTTTTTTAAAGAAAATTCATGATCTATTGATTTTGCGCGACTTAAAACAATTACTTCTTTTTTCTATGGCTATAAGGCAGAATATCGTCAAATTTTAATTTAAAATCTTATTACAGAAATACTAATATTAATATACTGAAAAATAAAACTTTAAAGAAAAATAATTGAACCCTATTGTAAGTTCAAGCATTATTAAACGTACCTTTGTATAAAATTCTGCCTAATCCGGAATTATCAATAAAAGCAAACACGAAATACGGGTCAGAATTATTTTTTTTACCCTGCTACATACATCACCATCTGTTAATGGTAGCGTTGAGCAGGATTAATGAACATTGCATGGACAGACAATTGTATTCGGTCATTACAGCTACCGGACGATATATCCCTTCGCGGATAATTAAAAACGCAGATTTTCTTGAT
This sequence comes from Bacteroidales bacterium, assembly GCA_963678485.1. Taxonomy (GTDB): domain Bacteria; phylum Bacteroidota; class Bacteroidia; order Bacteroidales; family CAIWKO01; genus CALGYY01. The sequence continues at coordinate 3,284,131 of OY782882.1, read as the reverse complement.
CACCAATTTTTTGGCGCCGATGGTTCCCCTATCGACATTCCAAATGAAGAAATCATTGAGAAATTCAGAAAGATTACTGAAATCGACGAACGTCGCTTTGTTGATGACAACCTTGTAACTTCCGACATCGGATATTTGGCTGCCAAAGATGCGTTGGATTCCTCTGGAATCGACAAAGAAACATTAGATTATATTATCGTTGCACATAACTTTGGTGATGTATCTGCTGCCAATCCACGGTCAGATACAGTGCCGGCATTGGCTTCACGTATCAAATACAAGCTAGGGATTGTTAACCCTTTCACTATTGCCTATGACCTGCCTTTTGGCTGTCCGGGCTGGTTACAAGCTATGATACAAGCCGATTATTATCTGCGTTCGGGCGATGCAAAAAAGATTTTGGTGATTGGTGCAGAAACTTTATCGCGTGTAAGCGATCCGCACGATCGTGATAGCATGATTTACTCCGATGGCGCTGGAGCAGCGATTCTTGAAGGTAAAGAAAGCAGTGAACCCATTGGTATCATTACGCATTCAACAAGATCCGACACCCTGGAACATGCGCACTTACTCAGCATGGGCACTTCCAATAATCCGGCATTCCCCGACAATACGCTATTCCTGAAAATGGAAGGCCGCAAGCTTTACGAGTATGCGCTCTCAACAGTCCCACAATTGGTGAAAGACTGCATCGATAAAGCAAAACTTGCCATACAGGATATTAAAAAAGTACTGTTACATCAGGCCAATACCAAAATGGACGACGCCATGTTAAGCCGTTTGTTCCGCCTATTTGGACTTAAGCTTTCACCTGATGACATTATGCCTATGACCATTGCAAAATTCGGTAATAATTCGGTGGCTACCCTCCCAATTCTACTGGATATGATCTTAAAAGGTTCGTTCAAACAGCATACAATTTTAAGCGGTGACTACATCGTCTTTGCCTCTGTTGGCGCAGGAATGAACGCAAATGCCATGGTTTACAGAGCCAGATAAAACTGAGCTTCAAAGATTGATAGATTAAGAAACGAATTTCTTACAAAATCTTATAATTAATGCCTGCATTGATTGGCATTGTTGCTTTAACGACTTAAATTCACACTCTTTTTAGTTCCTTATATCCGAGCCAGGCCATGAAACCCATGCCTGTCTCCAGAGCAGATTCATCGATATCGAAGGTAGCGGTGTGCAGATTGGATGTGCAGCCCATGGCTTCGTTGCGCGTACCCAATCGATAAAAACAAGATGGAACTTTTTGAGAATAATAGGCAAAATCCTCTGCGGTCATCCTCAAATCCAGTTCAACCACATTCTCTTTTCCTAGATAATCCTGAGCGTCGCGGAATGCATGACGTGTAGTTTCGATATCATTAACAAGGAAAGGATAACCACGGTCAATAAATACTTCACAACTTCCACCCATACTTTTGGCCAAAGACGAAGACATCTTTTTAATCTTTTCGTGCGCTTCTGCCCGCCATTCCTCATTATATGTGCGGAACGTCCCTTCAATAATAACCTGATCGGGAATAATATTGGTGCGACCATTGGCAATCACCCGCCCAAAGGATAACACAGAGGGCACGCTGGGCATGGCATTCCGGCTAACAATCTGCTGCAGTGCGACAATAATATGCGAGGCAATCAGCACAGGATCCACGTTTAACTCAGGTGTTGCGGCATGTCCGCCCCTTCCTTTAACCGTTAGGAATATTTCATCAGTAGAGGCCATGTATTTTCCGGGCTTCATACCAATCTTTCCTGCATCGAGGGTAGGCAAAACATGCTGCCCAAATATGCTGTTTACTTTTGGATTTTCAAGAACACCCTCTTTTATCATGACCGATGCACCTCCGGGATACTTTTCTTCGGATGGTTGAAAGATGAGCTTGATACTTCCATTCAGTTCCTTTTTCATACCGTTCAGAATTCTGGCAGCACCAAGCAGGGAGGCCATATGCGCGTCATGCCCACAGGCATGCATTAGACCATCGCGCTGTGACCGGTATTCGCTGTTATTAAGTTCATTGATTGCCAGTGCATCCATATCGGCACGTAATGCAACAACCTTGGCGTCCGGATTCTTGCCCTCGATTAATCCAACAATACCTGTTTGAGCTACACCTTTTTTATAGGGTATACCCATTTCGTCGAGTAATCCACAAATGAATTTTGCCGTATCTATTTCTTTGAAGGCAAGTTCGGGCTGACTATGAAAACGTCGTCTCCAGCTAATGCAATCTTTAAGATATTCATTGGCTTTGAGATGTATGAGGTCGATTATTTTTTGCGACATACTTAGAATGTTTAGCTAATAAAAGATGATCACAAGCTGCAACACTGCAACTAAAACTCTACACAAGCTAGCGACATCAAAGTTATGCAAATAAATACTACCAGCAGTTTCTCCACATTGATCCATCCCAAACCTTCAACATATTAGATGTGCCATCATAATACATGGTTCCGGCAACAGGTGATGCAGGAGGTGTAAGACGTGGTGTAAGATTCAACACATCATTAACAGTAACCGTTTGTGTTGAAAAATCTCCATAAATAAGCGGGGTGGTTGTTGCACTATTTGCAATGTACAGTTTGTTACTTCCCAGTTCTGAATGTCCGGCCGCAAAACCAATAAAGACATTGCCACTGCCCATGGTCAACCTTCCTGCACTATCTCCAACGATCACATTATTTTTACCCGCCATATTGCTGAGTGCCGCATTATAACCCAGATACACGTTACTATGACCTGTTTGATTTCCCCATCCGGAGTTTTCGCCAAGGAATGTATTATATGAACCATTATTATATGTACCAGCCTGATGACCAACAAAGGTATTGCAAAGTCCGCTCTGATTAAGATTACCAGCGTTCTGGCCAATGAACACATTAAAATACCCCAGAGTATTGGCGTTACCGGCCTGACTGCCCATAAACACATTGGAATGTCCTGTCGAATTTGAATATCCGGCACCACTTCCAATGAAGGTGTTTTGATTAGCACTACTTGCTAATACACCAGTATAAGCACCAATAAAGGTATTATCATTACCCTTAACCATATTGTTACCTGAATTATGACCTATATAAATATTGCGCTGCACAGTATCGCACAAGGATCCGGCACCGCTACCAAGAAAAATATTTCCATATCCTGCTTTCAGTTGCGAAGCTGCCTGAAATCCGAGCGCAGTATTAGCATATCCGGTTGTATTACTATATCCAGTATAATATCCTACATAGGTATTGAAATAACCCGTAGTATTATTTACACCTGAATTATACCCGCAATAAAAATTCTGATTCGTTTGATCAAAATACAGAACATCAGAGTTTGCAATTTTGTAACGTCCTGTTGAGGGAATATTAATCGTTCCGCTAACATCAAGAGTAGCAAGAGGCGATGTAGTATTTATACCAACAGCTGATCCATTATTGAAAAGAAATGAATTGGCAACCCAATCGGTTCCATCGTGACGAATGGTTTGTCCATCAGTACCGGTCAAAATAAAAGATCCTGAAGGTCCGGTGACGCCTTGAATTCCCTGACTGCCTGAAGGACCCGTTGGGCCAATAGGACCCGTTAAACCAATACTTCCCTGATCACCTGTAGGACCTGTTGGTCCAGCAACGCCAGGATTACCGTTCATTCCCGAGGGACCCGTTGGACCGATAGGACCGGTTAAACCAATATTTCCCTGATCACCTGATGGACCTGTAGGACCAGCAACCCCTGGATTCCCATCTATTCCTGAAGGTCCTGTAGGACCAACCGGACCTTGATTTCCATCTAATGCATAAAGTGCAAAAGGAACAGCCAATAACATGGTGCTTCCCATAGATGTATATGAATTTCCTCCTGTTGGATCTATTAAAACTTCAAGGTACTTATTGCCAGTGGCCCAATTGATGCCACCAAGGCTGCCACTTTGTGCAGTACCATTGCCAATTACAAGATTTACCAATCCAAATTGATTTGTGGATACATTGTGTGTTTCATGAAAAACATCAGTCCCAGTGGCACTGCCATCATGGATTACAATATAAAAACTTACCGATTGATTTGCTATTATCGCCCCTGAACTATTTCGGGCAACCGCTTGGTAATTGAACTTTTCAGGAGCCTGAGCCTGAGTTGTACCAACAAAAAAAGCACATAACATCAGTACAAAAAAGAATCTTGTATTCATCATCATTACATATGTTAGTTTGTGCAACAAAATTAATCTTAAATTCTAAATAGCCAAAAAATCCTGCGTAAACACATCGGCTTGTTACTAATCGTCAATTATTATAGCATAACTTTTAATGAGCCCCCTTCATGTGTCGCCTTGTCTTTGGATCCCACAATTCAAGTTCCTGATCTTTCTTTTTCCTTTTATGATAGGTCTTATTCTGAACGCGGTCGATAAGGCGGAAGAAGAAGCCCCGACGATGTTTCACACGTTTTTCCTTATCATTATATTTATAATGTTTGTAGAGTAAACGTTTGGAACCTCCGAATGACGAGCTTTCCCTCTCGTGCTTGCGTCGGAATGGATTCCATGTTTGTCCCACCCTTTTTGTTTTTTTATTATACGCAAATGAGCCATGGGTGCGGCTGTGACTTGCACTAAAGCTGTCGCGTGTGCGTTCGCGCGAACGGAATAAATTAAAGAGGCTGCGCGCTTTGGTTACCTGCTTCCGTTTCGCATTATAGGAATAATTCCCTTTAGTAGCGCGATGTCCGGAAGAGAAGGAATCGTGATTACGCTCACGCTTGGCTGCCGGAAAAATAAAGAATCTCTTTTTGGAAACAACGCGTCCCTTCTTCTTATTGAAGCCGTAAGATGAACGATGCGATTTCCTTCCTGCACTAAAACTATCACGGCCGAATCTTGCACGGGGGACAAAGAACAAGCCCTTCTTCGCAACAACCTTGTGCTTATTTTTACTGAAGCGCGTGCCACCGCTGTGGTGCGATGTCTTTGAAGAGAAAGTATCCCTGCCCCCATGGTTCCCCAAACTCACCACTCCTTTGCGAGCCACAACACGGTTCTTGTTTTTGCTAAAACGATTCCCTCCCTTATGTGATCTGGTGCGCATTGAATATGTATCCCTGCTTCCCGCTCGATGGTTTCCTGTGAATAATCCAAATCTAGCCACCACCCGTCCTTTGCTCTTATTGAAACGATTTCCGCCTCTTGTCCTGCTGTGATGTGAGGAATAGGTATCCCGATCACGCTTCATCCCTAAAGCAAAGACACCAGTGCGAGAGACAACACGATTCTTGTTTTTACTAAAACGGTTGCCTCCCTTTGTTTTGGAGGTTTTGGAAGAATACGTATCCCTGCCGTGAGACCGACGTCCAAAACGGTTCGAAACCACCCTACTCTTATTGTTACTAAAACGGTTGCCTCCTTTATGGTGATGCGTTTTGGAAGAATAGCTATCGTGTGAATGCCCGCCACCATGATATTTCCATGTTTTACCGCCGCCTTTATTTTTCGAGGAAAAAGAATCGTGCCCCGACTTTCGGCCATGAGAGCCCGATCTTTCTACCGAATTGCTTCTGCCATTATAGTGAAAACCCGTTTTATATTTGTGAGGTTTAGGCACAAAAGGATCCAGCTTCACCGTTTTACACGAAAACAGCGAGCCCATCATTATTAGGACAAACAGAACCCTTAGGTACTTCATCATTAGGAAAACTCAGCAACAACAAAAAAAACCTCCCGATAAAATAATACTTGTAAGCTCAGGAAAATTGTGTTTTTTTGTGAACTGCAAAAATATTTTAAAATATAAAAGTATGAAAAAGTTCTTAGTCCTGTTCGTTTTGCTTTGGAGCAGTCTGTTTGTTGCTAAAGCTGATGAGGGCATGTGGTTGCCCATGTTCATCGATCGCCTCAACTATACCGACATGCAGAAAATGGGCTTGCAGCTTAGCGCTGATGAGATTTACAGCCTTAACCGCAGCTCGCTTAAAGATGCTATTGTTCAGTTTGGCGGCGGTTGCACTGCAGAAATGATTTCAGGTCAAGGCTTACTTATCACCAATCATCATTGCGGATATGGCGCCATTCAAGGACAAAGCACCGTTGAACATGATTATCTTACCAATGGTTTTTGGGCCTATTCCCTTGCCGAGGAACTACCTATCGAAGGGCTCACGGTAAAATTCCTGGTGAGTATTAAAGATGTCACGGCAGATGTTATCAGCCAATTAGGCAATATCACTGATGAAGACGCGCGCACCGCCAAGCTCAAGGAAATTGCTGCTAGTATGGAAAAGGAAGCCACTAACGGAACTCATTACAAAGCGAATCTGAGGAGCTTTTTCGAAGGAAATGAATTCTACCTTTTTGTTTATGAAGTATTCGAAGATGTTCGGCTAGTTGGCGCACCACCCAGTAGTGTTGGGAAATTCGGTGCCGACACTGATAATTGGATGTGGCCGCGACATACCGGGGATTTTTCTATGTTTCGCGTATATACTGCACCTGATGGCAAGCCCGCAAAATATTCGGTAAACAATGTCCCTCTAAAGCCGAAGCATTTCCTGCCTATTAATATTGGAGGTTACAAAAAGGGTGACTTTGCCATGATTATGGGATACCCCGGAACTACAGAGCGCTATCTCACTTCCTACGGAATAGACCTTTATATGAGTCAATCCTATCCAACGCGTGTTGATGTAAGAGCAAAAAAATTACAGATTATGCTTGAAGATATGCAGGCTGATCCCGCAGTTCGGATTAAATATGCATCCAAATATGCAGGCATTGCAAACTATTGGAAGAATTTTTTAGGTGTGATGAAAGCTGTAAATCGCTTGAAAATTATCGACAAGAAAAAATTACTCGAAGATCAATTCGCCCAATGGTGTAACGGAGATGGAGTATTGGCAGCCAAATACGGGAAGGTGTTCGAAATGATGGACAAGGCGTATAAGGATATGGCCGTCTACAACATTGCCCGAATTTACTATGGAGAAGCGGTGTTGGGCTGCGAAGCCATGGCATTGTCGCGCCATTTCAAATCGCTGGCAGATCTTCTGATTGTGAAAACACCCGATAAGGAAGCGATACAAAAGAAGACCGATGAATTAAAGGAAATCGTTGTACAGTTTTATAAAAATTTCAATAAAGGGACTGACATCAAACTCACGAAAGCCATGCTGGCAATGTATTACAAAAATGTCCCACGCTCCCAACAACCTGAATTTCTATTGGTGAATGGCGATAAAACAAAGGGTGATTTCTCGGCACTCACAGATGACGCCTTTAAAAGTACTATGTTTGGAGATCAGTCAAAAGTTGAAGCCTTTCTTGCTTCACCCTCTATTACCGTATTGCAGAAAGATCCATTGTATAAATATATGTTAGCCTTTTCAGTAGCAAATAGTGCATTGAATGATGGAATAAATGCGGCCTCGAACCAATTGGCTATCAGCAAACGCTTATTCATTGCAGGTTTGCGAGAAATGCTTCCTGACAGAAAATTCTATCCCGATGCCAATAGCACTATGCGACTGACCTATGGAAAGGTAATGGATTACAGTCCTGCCGATGCTGTTCGTTATGATTATTTCACCACCCTCGATGGCGTAATGGCGAAGGAAGATCCCAACAACTGGGAATTTGTTGTAGCACCAAAATTAAAAGAGTTGTGGCAAAAGAAAGACTTTGGTCCCTATGCTGAAAATGGCACAGTAAGAACTTGTTTCCTTACGGATAATGATATTACCGGCGGTAATTCCGGAAGCCCTGTGCTCAATGCAAAAGGAGAATTGATTGGGCTGGCATTCGATGGCAACTGGGAAGCAATGAGCGGTAATATTCTTTTTGAACCTCAGGTACAGCGCACCATTAATGTAGACATTCGCTATGTTATGTTTATAATAGATAAATATGCGAATGCTCAAAACCTGATTGCAGAAATGACTGTTATCAAATAACAAAAAAAAGAGAGGCGTTTGCCTCTCTTTTTTTTTAATTTTTCATTGGGCAAATGGGTAAGACCACTCTTCCGTATACTTCATTCAGTATATTTGCGAAAGATACATACATGGCGCTCAGACCGCAGAATATACCTTCAAAACCAGCAATCTTTTTGATCTCATGGTTTCCAGAAAAATCTGCAACAGCAAGCAAAATAAAAAGTACAACCAGTGATCCGAAAACAACCTGTAATCCACGGTTCAACTTAAATGTACCAATAAACATTGCAAAAGAATATATTCCCCATACTGTGAGGTAATATCCCATAGAGGTTTCATCGGCCGGTGGAGCGTATCCGGTCTTTGGTAAAATCCAGATGCAAACAAGACTAATCCAGAAAAAACCGTAACTGGTAAAGGCGGTAAAACCAAATGTATTGTTCTTCTTTGATTCGAGTACTCCGGCAATAACCTGCGCCAGACCACCAAGAAAGATTCCCATGGACATGATCATCACCGAAAGGGACACAAGACCGGAGTTGGCCAGGTTTAACAATACAGTGGTCATTCCAAAGCACAAAAGGCCCAAAGGCGCCGGGTTTGCTGTGGTGTCAAGGATGCGTGTTTGTGTGGGTTCCTGCATAATAAATAATGTGTTGGTTTATGATTTTGATGTTTCTGCAAACATACATTTTTTTTTGACTCCAGCATTTTTTATAGAAAATTGATAAGAAAAACGAAAAATTTCAAGATTACAGAAGAACGCCAACACCCAAGAATTATCTAAACTCTAACGAGCACTATGCAGGGAAAGACCTATGGAATGCCCATTTAGAGCCGTATTTCAGGAGTGTCCAAAAAATTAGCCCTCTAAAAATCAAAAAGAAAAAAGAAATCCGAGATACGAGAAGCCCCGCCTGACCGTGTCTTTCGGGCAGGAAGATTAGAAATGCTAGATAAAACATAACAGAAAACTGTTCAAATATTCACCTGAAGTGCCCTTCGACAGGCTAAGAGACCGGTTTTGATTGCTTTGATCCTTGGTGGTTTCGACAAGCTCAACCACCGGAAAGTCGCACTGCTGTTAGGAATAGCACAGGGCGCTGAGCCTGTCGAAGCGCCTACCAAAAAAATAAAACCAATCGGTCCCCGAGCCTGTCGAGGGGCGATAATAACAAAGTGTAATAGTCGGAAAGGCTTTACAGCGCAGCATTTCAGAAGCTGTCCATAAAATAACATTTGTAAAACCAGAGAGGAAAAAAATGCGAGCATCGAAAATCCCGCCTGACCGTGCCTTTCTGGCAGGGCAATTTGAAATGCGAGAAAAAAACTAGATAGTTGACTAATTCTAAAATTCTCCCGAATTGCCCTTCGACAAGGCTAAGGAACCGCCCTTCAAGCTCAGTTACAGGCTTGATTCCATTAATCTCTGGTGCAGCGAAAAACAAAATTGGAATGCTTCTCTATTTCGTATTACTAAGCAGTAAACGCCATAACTCCTTCCAGTCCCAGGTTTGTCCATACCAACATCCGTCGTAAGAAAACATCATTTTTATATTATAAATGATGATGATGGCCATTATTACAAATAGTAGAATCTTCAAGCCTTTCAGTGGAAACAACCGTTGCACAAACACTGAAACCGGAATAGCAAAAAGAGCAAAATATTCAGTAAAAGGCCGGCAACCATAACTGCATCCATAACGCCAATCGTGCCATGAGGCGAATAGGTAAGAAAGAAATAAAAAATATATCCCAAGCAATAAAGCCCGCGTCTTGTGAGTGGAAGACATTACAAACAAACCGGCAAGAATTAATATTACAATTGGATTAAAAATAAATAAACCATTATTGGTGGAGAACCACAACTCAAGCACCTTTGGATTTAATATATTGGTAAAGCCTTCACCTTCGTAGGAATAAAACAAATAATGACCATAAGAATATTTCCAAAAGATAAGCTGCGGAATGATTATCAGCACCACTGCTGCAGCGGTCATCAATATAGCCTTGTAACGCTTAGTAATCAATGACCAGGAAACCTTGTTGAAAATAAAAAACACTGGAAGGAATATAACATTCATTGGCCTTACGGTGATGATTAGTCCCACTACCAGACCAAACAACAGATAGTTGATCGCTCTCGCAGTGTCCTGCAACAGCATTGGTGATAAATATAAAAAAAGCGAAAACAAGAAAAATGAATACGCATGCGACATCCCTGTTTCGAATATTGAGAAATAAAATACGTTGGTCCCAAGGTAAAGACACGCTATACAAATTAATGATGAACGTTTATCAACATATCGCTTAAGAACAAAGAACAAAATAATCAATGCAAAGAATGAATAAAAGACCGCTGCGACATCCACCATTCGCAGATAGATAGTGGAAAAACCACTGGCTTCAAGATTTAATACTATGGCCAGGGCATGCGCAACTAAAAAGAATGGCAGTTGCATTAAAGAAACACCATAGGTGTATTTAGTGCGAATAACACCTGAGGCGCTATCAATAGAAAATCCGTTTCCAGTTTTTGTCTCTATATTTCGAGGCATCGTTCTCCCATCGAATCCATAAATAAAGGTTGCCGGAAGATATACATAGTAACCCGCTTTATCGGCCCATATCTCACAATGGTAATTTCCGGGAGTAGAACGACTGTGTCGGTTTAAGGTAAGAAAAAGCGATGCACCAAGAAATAGTAGCAATAATAGATATGTTAGCTTTTTTTTCTGCATCTCCTTCTTTGAATTATTTTCTGTCTTCCAACATTAAAAGGACATTGGACTTAGCTATTGTTTAATATAACCCAGGACTTTAAGATAATCCACTACAAACTGTTCAGTTAAAGCAATACCGTTAAAGTTAATATATTCCGCGTCATCCGTGGATTTATGATAATCGAGATGCATTCCGGTAGAAAGGGTAATACAGGGAATACCGCGCTGCACGTACCATTTAGAATCAAGGAGGTCAATTCTGTCCATCGTACTTTTCTTCAAATGAAGCTTATTGTAGGTCAAACCATAAATTTCCAATGGCTTCAATTGTGTTGAATCGCAATCGTAATATAAGGTACTGTCTTTATCCATCCTTCCGACCATATCAACATTAATCATATATACTATTTTATTATATTTTTTTGGTGTATGTTCTACAAAATACCTTGAACCATACAATCCCAATTCATGACCAGAAGAAGCAAGCAGGAGCACATTGCATTTAATGTCAGAAAAAGTAAGATTTCTTGCAATATCCAGCAATAGGGCAACTCCTGAAGCATTATCATCAGCTCCATTGTGTATAGCTTTTAATCCGCCATTAAGCGACAATTCTCCACCCATGCCAATGTGGTCATAGTGAGCACAAATTAAAATAGTCTCAGTGCAATTTTTATCAATAAAGCCAATGATATTTTGGCTTTTATACTTAATGCTATCATGAACAAAATGAAATGGCTGTCGTGATACTTTGCAATGTTCAATCTCCTTAAAATGCGCAAAAATATAATCTGCGGCGCAACGCTCGCCCTCAGACCCAGCCGCCCGTCCTTTCAAGGAATCTGATGCAAGAAAACAAACAGATTCTTTGATAGAAGCGATTACATAACGGTCGCTCTGTGACTGAGTCGTACCTATATCAGCTATAAGCAGCAATAATAAAAGAATCGCAGTTCTCATAAAAAAAAGGGGATGCCGAAACATCCCCCAAAGTTGCTAAAAATTTGAATGCGATTATCGAACTCCTTCTTTTTTCGCTGGAGGATTCATCGCTGGAGTGATTTCACCAAATCGAAGATTGGTTCCATCCCACCAAATACCTAAGGATTTTCCTTCGAGGTGACCATCAGAATACAATACCTTTTGAATGTTACGATCAAAATCGGGAGCGCTAACAATCTTGGTTGCTGCTTCCATAGTTCCATTGTCGATACGGTTTGCAGCAGCAATCCACGAAATTGGAGCATTACTGTTTCCATGGTTCAGTTCTTTAACGGTAAAACCATTCATATCAACAGAGGAAACATAAACACCCTGACATTCTCCATTTAAGGTCACAGTTACAACAGGCACTTCGCCCATAATAGCTTTGAAATCGCTGGTAAAAGGAACATAAACACTACCATTCGATAGTTGTGTTGTTCCCTTAGTATAAATGGTAGATTCAAGACTGGTGAGGTTGTATACCGGAGTAATTTTCTCGCTGGATTTTACCAACTCAACATTTTTTCCATAGGTATAAACGTTGCCACTATTGTATTGAGCGAATAATTCGCCGGAAGTAAGTTGTCCAATGACTTCACCTTTTGATGTGCTACCAATCAATGTTCCGTGGAAACCACCACCAACACCAAAAGCACTGGTATTTGGAAGGAGTCCGCCACCACTAGTATAACCGGCTGAACCGTATACTCCATAATTTAATAAACCACTGGAGCGATAGCCCAATGATCCCCAATATGCGCCATTAACATCAGCACCAAGCACTCCTCCGCAACGTGAATAATCATTATAATTCCATCCACCTATACCAAAGGTATAAACATCACCCCAAAAATTGTATCCGGTAGAAGCTGTATTTGCGCTCAATTGTGAATAGCTAATCCCATCGTTTTGAGAATCACGCGTGCGATAACCCAATATGGTATGTTGACCATCTCCATTTGCCGTTAGCTGCTGGCGATAAACATACAATTGATAAATGACAGAAGGTGTTGCTAATCCTGCAGAGATACTTGTTCCATTATCCTGCATTGTGGAATTGCCAATAGTAGTAGCGGCAGTGAATTTCGGAATATAATTAGTAGTCCCAGATCCTGCAATTCCACTAAAAGTAACAGCTGAAAGAAGACCAGAATTATCTGCAGTAACATAACGTGTTCCAGCACCACCTAGCCCGGTAATCTGAGCTGTACTTGTATTAGTGGTGCCTGAAACTGTAAGTGTACTAATTGCGCCATTCCAAGTTAGATTAGCACTACCCGCTGCAGCACCGGCATTGTTGTAAATTATTTGCATATCTGAACCTGCCACCGGCCCTGTTGGACCAGTTACTCCATTGATACCATCAGCGCCTGAAGGACCGGTAGGACCAATCGGACCCACAGAACCATTGGAGCCATCAGCACCTGAAGGGCCAGTTGGACCTATAGGACCAATTGAGCCATTTGTACCATCAGCACCAGAAGGACCGGCAGGACCAATAGGACCAATTGATCCATTGGAGCCACTAGCTCCGGTAGGACCGATCGGGCCCATAGGACCGGTAGGGCCTGTTACTCCCGGCGTTCCGTTGGCTGAATACAGCGCATAAGGAACACTCAATAATTCGCTGCTACCAACAATACTGTATGTCGTGCCGCCTGTAGGATCTGTTTGTGTTTTGATAAAATATGGACCGTTTGCCCAGTTGATGGTACTGAAGTTTCCAGAAACCAAGGTACCATCTCCAATTTCAATACTTACCAATCCGTTAGCATTCGTTGCATTAGTATGTGTTTCAACAAAAACTGCAGTACCGGAAGCGGAACCCTGCAAAATGCTGATACGCATCCCAACGGCATGATTCGTCACAAGTGCGTTATTGGTATCTCTGATTACAGCCTGATAACTCATACGCTGAGGGCTCTGTGCCCAGGACGTTGCCGCAATCAGCAACATCATTGAAAGTAGAAAGAGTTTTTTCATGTAGTTTAGTTTTTAATGATTTTAAAGGTGATAAATTCTTTTGATGCATCAATTACTTTTAAAAAGTAAATCGCTGTTGCATAGGACTGCATTGATATTACAGTTTCACTTGCAGTGATTTGTTCGCTGCTTAATAGCTTCCCATTAATATCAAACAATTGAAACCTCAGATTCTCATTATTATAATTTTTAATGTTTAATCGCAATTCGTTTTGTGCAGGATTTGGATAAACAACCGCTTCAAGGCTGATATTCTGAACTTCCTGAACACTCGCAACGACAGAGATTTCGTAAGGCTGTTGAACTCCCTGAGCAACGGTCCCATTCGTACCGGTATTGGTTGTATACACAACCTGACCAACCGAGTAACTTGAAGTACCGCCAGCACCAGAGGCTTCACCCCCTGCCCCGGTAACAGCCTGTTGAGCATCTGCGCCCATCAGACCAAACCCAAAAAGCAGGAAAGTGCCAATCGTAATAGTTTTTCTCATCATAATATTCAATTTAAATTATTGTTTTTCTGTATTTTATCTAACTTTTTAGCTTTTAAGAGATTTTTAACATGCAAAAGTACAAAAACCTACCGCGTATGCCAAATTCTAAAGTGTTAAAAAATGAAAGTTGTCTACATATTTGCCGTTCATGTACGACTTCGCATGATAAAGGCCGGCCGCAATTGCCATGGATTCTCAGGGCTTTTAATAAGTTCGATGAGGGCACTATCTTCAGACAGCTCAGCCCGTTTGGTAAATTGTTGCCAAAGATATTCAGGTAATAAATAGTACGAAATTCCGACCCTTTTTACTGATGTCATTTCTGTACTATCAAGATATTGCTTAAAATCCATATGGTCGATGCCATAGCTGATGCGCAAAATATTTGCGGAATCAGGCTTCTCTTCTGAGCCCCAGGGCATGGCGTCAATTCCTGTGGTGAAGGTAAAATATTCGGCAAATGCTTTATGGACAATGACCAAACCCGTTTTCCTTTCATCAATTTCTTTCTGCACTCGCTGGGTCACTGCCTCATAGATATCATATGGCGGATCAAACTTCGCCGGATCATACGCACGATAAGATGTTTTTGCAGCAACCAACGCAGCGATAACCATTACCAAAATCAACGGGCGATTCATCCAATCGGCCATAAATACAAGCATCAACGGCCAAAGCAGCATATACATCAGGAAAAAACGTAAGGCAGGACCTTCTTCATTAAACATCAGAAAAGGAAAAAGCAAAATCACGAAAGTCAGAAAAAACGCCAGCTTCAGCGATTTTTGATGTGCCCGCCGAAAGCAAAACAGTTCCTTCACTATCCACAAAAGCAATAGTACCGCGGAAAGCACCAACTCCAGCCTCCATAGGGTGGAAATCTTTTCCCAACCAAAAAATTGCACAAAGGACCAAAAAGCCCATTGAGGTGAGTGCTGAAATTCATTGCTGAAGCGGGCTGCATCCAATATATGCAATGAACCCGGCAAAACGGCCATTAATGCCAGAAGTGCCATCAGTCCTAATAATAGCAAGATCCAATTGCTCTTGTTTAGGTAATGAAGAAGTAAAAACAAACAGGCTACAGCACCACTCAATCGATGCGCAAGCAGTGTTGCCACAAATAATAGAAGAATCAACCACCATCTGGCTTTTGGTAGAGCAGCAATAAAGAAAATCAACATGACAATCCCAAGAAAACCCTTAGTAAATGACACATCCATAAATATTGCCGATGGACTGAAAATTCCAAATACTGCACAAAGCATTGCAATCCAGTTTCGATGACTGACCGCCAACTGCCAGCCAGCAATAAATAAAGCTACTACATACAATCCTGCAATAAAGGCTGCTGTTAGCTTATATGCGATTAAATAATCAGTAACGAAAAACTTTATCAGCAGCATTAACCCATAAAACAATGAGTAATCAGGGCTGTGCATACTGCCTTCTTCAATGACTGCCTTAATCTGCACCAGATAATAATAGGCATCCCAGCCGGTTGCATACGGCGTTTGCGTTAATGCCAACCATGCATGAATGAAGGCTGCAACAAACAACATTAAAAGCAAAACGGCTGGAAACAGCCGTTTTATTTGGGGATTCACTAACATCAATCAGCCTATTTCAAATGTATCTGCTCGATAAACTTCTCTCCTTTTATCATGGAAGGTGTTATCGTCAGCTGATCACTAAATATGCTGACTCTGTCTTGTTTCTGAATTCCTTTATATGTCCCATATCCTTGAGAAACAAATCGACGTTTCCCGAAAATTTTAATTTTTGCCATATCTTTTGTTGCACTTACCAATTCCCAATTTCCGTCATACACATTACTTACTGCTTCTGTGTTTTTTGATGTAGTATGACTATCAGTCCAAATCACAAAACTTTGATTTGAACGAAGAATGATAGAGGTCATGCTGATATTGTCCCAATTCCCATAATTCAGCATCTCGTCATAAAACCAATGATCAACAATTCCGTCAAGCACGCTGCCTTTAATTTTATTTACCAAGGTTTGTTTGCGCTGCTCAACCCCGCCGCTGTTTATGATCGACCAACCGTAATCAGTGTAAAACATCAACTCACTTATCACAAGGTCAGTATAACTGGCACCTTTATAAATATCAGTAATTTTCAACACAAATTCTTTTCCTGAAAGAGCCTGTTTTAAAGCAATCACCTGTGGTTTCATATCATCAGCAAGCGAATAGGAAGACATGTTTCCCGGAGTGCCAAACTCGAATTGTTTTACTCGCGCGTTCTTTTGAAAATGTTCGGTGGAGCGCTGAAATCCGTTCCATATCTTGATTTTGCTGATGTTCTGAGGTGCGTCGAATTTAAAGGTGAGCGTCTCATTCAGACCGCTGCCCTCCTTGTTGCCCTCAGCCCATCCAAAATCAGTACGCGAATCAAACAGAAAATCGGGCGTATATGCTTCTTCAGGCAAAAGTATCGAAGAGGCCGCCAATTGACCTTTTAACGATTTTAATGGCAACACATCGAGTTTTTTTCCTGCCTTATCCTTGAATATAATTTCGTTAATACCAACAGGTTTTTTGGACACATATCTAACGGCAGTGTATTCCATTCCGTCTCCATCTACATCTACTGTTTTACTCTGAGTCTTCCCGGCTTCCTTTATCCTCAGAAAAACAGAATTCAACGAACCTTCAAAACTGCTGAAGACATTGGAATCAGGACTGAGAATTTTCACCATGGCACCATTTACATAGAGTTCTATGGCTTTAATATTTTCGAGTGTAGAATCGTTCATAAACTTTACTTCCATGCTGGCGGGCGCCTCGATACCATCAAAGTATAACATCACACCTTCGTCGGGACCTGCACCTGGCATCGTTGCCCAAAATTTATCAGTTCCATCAAACAGATTTTCCGGACTAAAATCACTATACGGTGTATTGGTTGATGTGGCATACAAACCGCTCAAAAACACGGCATCTGCCGGTATAGGCTTAGGTTTTTCAACTATTGTGGAGTCTTTGCTATCGCCCTGATTGTTGTCAGAACCGCCACCACAACCGGGCAATAGTGAACATGCCAGAAGGCTAGACAGGCACAAAACAGGAATAAAAATCTTTCTCATGTTATAAGGGTTTGAAGTTTCAGTAACAAAACTACAAAAACAAATTGAGTAAAGTGAAGTAACCGATGAAGTATAATTGCTGTTCTCTTTTTATAAGTCCATTGAAAACATCTTACAATGATCAATATGTTGATGCTGTTCTTCTTTAATTTTCGAAATTTAAAATGCATACAGGAATCAGGAAGGCAGCAGCGTTTCAACAACCACCTCATCACCCACTTACATATTTATTATGAAATTTATCACTTCCTCGCTCCTAATTCTTAATTTTACAATTCGTAATGCGACCTCATTACCTTTACTCATTAAAATTTATCACCATGAAATTACTCAAATTCCTTTGCGGTGTTATACTCTCGTTGTCGCTAACAGCCAGCATTGCAGCAAACACCACTAAGCACATTTCAGATCCCGTTATCATGCAAAAAACACCACCGGATTATACCAAAGAATGGAAGATTGTGGATTCCCTTGTTGACAAAGGGCTGCCTCAATCGGCCCTAGTTACAGTGCGCTTCATCTATAATGATGCGAAAGCAAAACAAAACAGTCCGCAATTCTTAAAGGCCATCCTTTATAAACTGCGGTTGGAATCGGATTATCAGGAAGACTATCTGGTTCGCTCCATTGACACATTGAAACTAGAGCTAAAAAATGAGCAGGGAAACATAAAAGCTATTTTGCATTCCATGATTGCCGAATTGTATTGGAGTTATTACCAATCGAATCGTTACAATTTTCTGAATCGCACGCAAACAGTGAATTTTGTTAAGGAAGATATACACACATGGACTGCACGTGATTTAATTGATCAAGTGATTTCGCATTATGTGTCTTCACTGGAAAGCCCGGAATCCCTGAAAAAGGTTGACCTCAAATCCTTCAATCCGATTCTCATTGTTTACGATCATTCTCAGGAATTTCGTCCCACCCTATATGATTTTCTGGCCAATCGTGCAATTGATTTCTTTTCTACGGCAGAGACCGGCATCTCACAACCAGCCAATACCTTCGAAATGCGCGATCCCGATTATTTGGCATCTTTATCTGTTTTCCTTCAGAAAAAAATCAGCACGCCAGATACCTTTGCCTTGCAGTATTTCACGGTGAAGTTATTCCAGGATTTATGCGCATTTCATCAGAACGATGCTGACCCAAGAGCACTGATTGATGTCGAGATTAAACGATTAGCCTTTTGTCACCAAAATAGCCTCATTCCTGATAAGGACAAACTGGAATTACAAGCCCTGGTGCAACTGGAAAAACAATATTTGAGTTCACCTTATTCTACCGATGTTTCCTATGCCATAGCCAACCGATATCTTGTGAGTGGCTCTAAATATGTGCCTTTCGGCGATACCAGTACCCGTTGGGATTTAAAAACTGCTGTTGAGATTTGTGATCAGGCCATCAATCGTCACAAAGGAAGTGATGGTGCACAAAATTGCGAAGTGCTTCGTTATCAAATTAAATTGACTGAAATTTCACTAACAACGGAATTGGCCAATATTCCGCAACAAGCCTTCCGTGCACGGGTTGATTATAAAAATGCTCCTGAAATATTTATTAGAGCCATCCGTATCGATCCTGAAAAAAATAAAAAATTAATAGAGAAATATTATTCGGAAGATCTTGTTAAGGAATATCTCGGCATGAAAGCCGATACAAGCTGGTCTCAGGCTTTGCCCGATGATGGCGATTTTCAGCGCCACTCAACAGAAATTAAATTGCCTGCCCTGAGTGAAGGATTATACATCATTCTGGTTTCAGATAATAAGAATTTTTCTTACAACGATCGTACTGTAACATATAGCAGCTGTTGGGTAACAAACCTTAGCTTCGTTTCGCGTAGAAAAGACAATGGGTCTATGGATTTTTACGTAATGAACCGTACCACGGGACTTCCATTAAAAGATGTAAAAGTTGAAACCTATTCAAGGGAGTATAATTACAATACTCGTCTTTACGAATACAATAAATATAAATCGTTTATCACTAACGAAAACGGCTATTTCGAAGTACCGCCATATACAACGAAAAACTACGATTACAAATATTTCTATGCTGATTTTTCTTTAGGTAATGATAAGTTTTCGTCGAACTCATATTTCTATCAGTATCCATCGTACGAGGCGAACAACGAACCTCGGCTGGTGAGTCAGTATTTCCTCGATCGGGCTATTTACAGACCGGGCCAGACCATCTATTTCAAAGGCTTGTTGATGCAGCAGACTGGAACAAAGTATGAGATTAAACCTAATGAAAGTTTACAGGTAGATCTTTATGATGTGAATTATCAATTGGTTTCCTCGGTACATGTAATCAGTAATGAATACGGGACTTTCAGCGGAACCTTTACTGCACCGTCCACCGGACTTACAGGACAAATGCACATTACAGATAATTATGGAACAGCCTATTTTTCTGTTGAAGAATACAAGCGACCAAAATTTGAAACGACATTTGAACCGATTAAAGGAACATTCAAACTCAACGATGAAATCAGTGTAACTGGCCTTGCCAAAGCTTATGCGGGCAATGCGATTGATGGAGCAAAAGTGAGTTATCGCATAGTTCGCGAAGGCCGCTTCCCATATTGGGGATATTGGTGGGGTTGGTATTGTCCGTCATCACCATCGATGGAGATTGCACATGGAGAACTAAGTACCAATGATGATGGAAAATTCACCATTAAATTTCCTGCTATTCCCGATGAGTCCATCTCGAAAGAATACAAAGCAGTATTTGATTATACAATTTATGCTGATGTAACAGATATTAATGGTGAAACTCATTCAGCGGTTTCCTATGTCAGCGTTGGATACACTGCATTATTAGTAGATGTGATTATACCGGAAACGGTTGACAGCAAAGCAAAGAATGAATTTAAAATTTCCACCACAAACTTCAGCGGAGAAACAGAACACAGTGATGTCACTATTAAAATCTGGGCATTGAATTCACCCGATCGCATTTTCCGCGATCGCCTTTGGAGCCAAACCGATCGGCACATCCTCTCAAAAGACGAGTATTATCAAGCCTTTCCTTACGACATTTACGCAGACGAAAACAGTATTTACAATTATAGCAAGGGGAATCTGAGCCTTGATTTATCACTGAATACAGCTAAAGATTCTATATTAAAACCCGATTGCTCTAAGTGGCCATCAGGAATGTATATGCTGGTAATTAGTGCGAAAGACAAATACGGTACGGATGTCGAATCGAGAAAATACTTCACTGTATATAGTAGCGAAGACAAGAAAATTCCGGTGGTTGCGGCCTCCTGGTTCAGCAATCAAAAATACATCGCAGAGCCGGGCGAAAAAGCTTCGTTCCTTTATGGAACAGCGTATGACAAAATAAAAGTCCTCTACGAGATTGAACACCATGGTGCAATTATCAAAACCGAATGGCTAGATATGCAGCAAACCATGAAACAATTTGAGATTCCCGTATTGGAGGAATACCGCGGCAATTTCGCCTATCATCTTACCTTTATTAAAAACAATCGCATATATCGCCAGGATCAATTGGTAAGTGTATCACATTCAGATAAAGTACTGGATATACAATTCGAAAGTTTCCGCGATAAGCTATTGCCCGGACAGCAGGAAGAATGGAAATTGATATTAAAGGGTCCAAAGGGCGATAAAGCTATGGCCGAAATGGTAGCAACAATGTATGATGCGTCACTGGACGCCTTCAGAACAAATTCATGGTACTTTAATATATTGAATTATTCATGGCTGTCGCTGAGTTGGACTGATAATTATGCCTTCACCACTGCAACCTCAGAAACATACAGAAAGATTATCACTGATCCACCACAATCAGTGAATCGGTATTATGATTATTTAAATTGGTTTGGATACAGCTTCTACGGAAACAATCAGTACTACACATATAAAGGTATGCCAGGTCGCTTCTCGAGTGTTCAGAATGCAACCGGAATGGTTTCGGAAATCACAATGGACGGTTTTGCCGAGAGCGCACCTCCAGCGCCAGCAGCAGATAAGTCGATTGATGGAGATCAAAAAATTGTCAATTTACCCGTAGAAGCAAAACCAAAGGAACAAAGCGGAGAACAAGGTAAGGATCAAGGCGGGGCAGTGCAAGTCCGTAGTAACTTTAACGAGACAGCCTTTTTCTTTCCCCACCTTGTGACAAACGAGAAAGGTGAGATTATCATAAAATTCACCGTTCCCGAATCGCTCACACGTTGGAAAATGATGGCTTTTGCGCACACCAAGGATCTTAAGTCCGGGATGATTCAACGCGAACTCGTCACACAAAAAGAGCTCATGGTGGTTCCCAATGCACCCCGCTTTTTCCGTGAAAACGATAAAATCTTTTTTAGTGCAAAAATCTCTAACGTTTCCGATAAAGACCTAAGCGGAGAAGCTACCTTGCAGTTCTTTGATGCCACTACCATGCAATCTATTGATGTGGCAATGAAACTACAAACCCCTTCGCAGTCATTTACTCTGCTCGCAGGAAAAAGCACGGCCATGAGTTGGGAAGTATCCATCCCAGAAGGGATTGGAGCAATCACTTATCGCATCATTGCGAAAGCAGGCACCCATAGCGACGGTGAAGAGATGGCTGTACCAGTTCTTACCAATAGAATGCTGGTCACCGAGACCTTGCCATTGCCCATAAATGGAAAACAAACCAAGACGTTCACCTTCGACAAGCTATTGAATTCGGGTAATTCAAGCACACTGCGTCAACACAAACTCACACTGGAATATTCCTCCAATCCTGCATGGTATGCAGTGCAGGCATTACCGTATTTAATGGAATATCCTTACGAATGTTCAGAACAGGTGTTCAATCGCTTTTATGCAAACAGTCTGGCTTCATATATTGCCAACTCGAATCCACGTATTAAGCAGGTGTTCGACAGCTGGAAGAACTTTACGCCCGATGCCTTGCTTTCGAATCTGGAAAAGAATCAGGAACTAAAAGCACTCATTCTTGAAGAAACGCCCTGGGTATTGGAATCAAAAGATGAAACAGAACGCAAACAGCGTATTGCGCTGCTCTTCGACTTGAATACTATGGGCAATGAACTGCAACGCGCCATGGTTAAACTCCAGAAGAAACAAACCTCCAACGGTGGCTGGTCATGGTTCGATGGTATGCCGGATGACCGCTACATAACACAGTACATTGTTACTGGGTTTGGTCACCTCGATCACTTGGGTGTAAAGGACATTCGTGCCAATACCTCAACATGGAATATGGTAAGTCAGGCCGTAAAATATCTCGACGATCGCATTCGTGAAGACTACAAAGATATCCAGCGCTGGTATCCTAAAACGATGGATGAAAATCATATTGGATATACGCAAATTCAATATCTATATGCAAGAAGCTATTTCAAAGACATTCCAATCAATGACAATAACAAGGATGCCTTTAACTATTTCAAAGGACAGGCAAAAAAGTACTGGCTGGAATCAGGCTTGTATGCTCAGGGCATGATTGCCTTGGCGCTTTCGCGGTATGAGGATCCGACGACTGCTGCTGACATCATCAAATCGCTCAAAGAAAAAGCGATTCACAACGATGAAATGGGCATGTACTGGAGAGATGTTCGTGCGGGATACTACTGGTATCAGGCACCGATAGAAACCATGTCTTTGTTGATTGAATGTTTTGATGAAGTTGCCAATGATCAGCAATCCGTAGAAGAAATGAAAATCTGGTTATTGAAACAAAAACAAACGCAGGATTGGAAAACCACTAAAGCCACGGCAGAGGCCTGTTACGCATTATTGTTGCGCGGAACCGACCGTTTAGCGAGCTCTTCCCTAGTTCAGGTGACCTTAGGTAGTCAGCAAATTGACCCCATGAAACTGGAAGGTGTAAAAGTTGAAGCCGGAACAGGATATTTCAAAACTTCATGGAGCGGCAATGATGTTAAACCAGAAATGGGAAACATTACCGTTACAAAGACCGACGATGGTGTTGCATGGGGAGCTATTTACTGGCAATATTTCGAACAGCTCGACAAAATCACTCCTGCAGAGACTCCACTAAAGCTTGAGAAAAAGCTATTCCGTGTTACCAATACCTCAACCGGACCCTTACTCGAACCAATCAATGCCGATACTAAACTGAAAGTCGGTGATAAACTCAAGGTCCGTATTGAACTGCGCGTTGACCGCGATATGGAATACGTACACATGAAGGATATGCGTGCTTCAGGCTTCGAGCCAACCAATGTCATTTCCCAGTACAAATACCAAGATGGACTCGGCTATTACGAAAGCACTAAAGATGCAGCCACTAATTTCTTTTTCAACTGGCTGCCTAAAGGTACCTACGTTTTCGAGTATCCGATGTTCGTCACACATAAGGGGGATTTCTCGAATGGGGTGACCAGCATCCAATGTATGTACGCACCGGAATTTACCTCACACTCCGAAGGAATACGGGTCAAAGTTGAGGAATGAAAAGACGTAAAATGAGCCCCTTAACGGGGCTTATTTTTTTGTTAATCATTTATTAAGCTTGATTTCTTGCTGATTATTTGACTATTTTTGCAAAGAATTGCGTATTATTGTTGCTGAATTATTCAAACTCAAAAAACTTATGAAAATCCAACAGACGATTATTGTTGATGACCACAAGATTTTTCGTGATGGTTTAAAGTTGTTGCTGAATGAGATCCCTAACATCAAAGTAGTTGCTGAAGCCTCTAACGGTAAAGAGTTTCTTGATCTGCTCGAATTGCACCACCCCGATATAATTTTCATGGACATTAAAATGCCGGAAATGAACGGCATTGATGCCACCCGCCTGGCCTTGCAAAAATATCCTGATCTTAAAGTTGTAGTGTTAAGTATGTCGGGCGACGAAGAACATTTTTCGCTTTCACTGAATGCAGGAGCTGTGGCTTATCTGCTGAAGAATTCTGATAAATCTGAAATTGAAAAAGCCATTCAATCTGTTCTCGAAGAAAAGAATTATTTCTCCGAAGCCTTACTGAAAGATTTGGTAAAAAGGAATTACATCATGACCAAGGACACTATTGTACCTTTGGATAATCCTGATAAACTATCATCACGCGAACTGGAAGTATTGAATCTGATTTGTAAAGGACTTGCCAATCATGAAATAGCCGGAGAGCTGAATATCAGCCCAAGGACTGTGGATGGTCACCGCGCAAATATCCTCGACAAGACCCGTTCGAAGAACTCAATCTCGCTGGTGGTTTATGCGATTAAAAAGGGCTTAGTGAACCTGAAGGATATTTCAAATAATCATTCAGTCTAGATTCCGCTGCTGATATTTTTTCAGCGACTATTTGCCTTGCTGCTTTTTCATCTCTTGTTCCAGTGCATCCAAGCGTTTCACAATTTTATTAAGGTTACGGAAATGCACGTAGATTCTACGATATTCTGAAATGTTGAATGCCGGAGATCCCTGAACAATTACATTTTCCTCGTCGATGTTTTGACCAATCCCGCTCTGGGCGGCAATCTTAACGCCATCAGCAATTTTTAAATGGCCAATGATGCCAACCTGACCACCTACCATCATATTTTTTCCAAGTTTGGTACTGCCTGCAACACCCGATTGAGAGGCAATTACAGTATGGTCGCCGATTTCAACATTATGCGCTATTTGAATTAAATTATCAAGTTTAACTCCTTTACGGATAATGGTCGACCCCAGCGTTGCACGATCAATGGTGGTGTTTGAACCAATCTCTACGTGATCTTCAATAATGACATTGCCAATCTGCGCGACCTTTTGATAATTATTATCAGCCTGAGGTGCAAAGCCAAAACCATCTGCACCAATAACAGCTCCTGAATGTATATTGCAATGATTACCGATTACATTATCCGAATAGACTTTAACACCTGAAAACAGAGTGGTGTTCTCACCAATCACAACATTATCGCCCAGATAACAATGAGGATATATCTTAGAGTTTTTTCCTATTGTAACATTATCGCCCAGACATACAAATTCTCCCAGATAAACATTCTCTCCAATGGTGGCGGAAGCTGGGATGAAGGCAAGGGATGAAATACCTTTTTTATCGAGCTTTATCTGATTGTACAATTCCAGAAGCTGAGAAAATGCGTTATATGCATTTTCTACTCGGATCAGCGTACATTCCAGAGGTTTTTCCGGTTTGAAATCCTTACCTACAATAACCACAGAGGCAAGGGTTCCATATATATGGTGAGTGTATAATGGATTTGCCAGAAAAGAAAGACTTCCCGGAACGCCCTCTTCAATTTTCGATAATCGGCTGACTTTTGCGTCGGGATTGCCATCAACGACACCTTGCAGCATCTGTGCTATCTGTTGAGCTGTAAATTCCATAGTGATTGATTCTATTATACTATAATTATTTTATTATCTAACATATACTTCTTTCGGACAACATAAAAAGTATTTTTTCACTGTCCGCGAAAGCAGATCAATATTAAGCTGATCACTGGCTTCAGTTATATCTGTAGTGATTCCATTCTTACCTATGATATTAATACGATCAAAATGTGGATCATAGGCATGGTTGGCCACTTTACCGGTAAATACAAAATGTGAAGCCGCCTTTTCGTCGATTTGATAAAGCTTCTGTGTTTTTCTATTATACTTCTCCACCTCTTCTTCGGCGAACGCCTGATTTTGTATTTCGATATGAAACAACTGACGGTTCACCATTTTTTTACACAGTAATGACAGCACCTTATCGGGATGATCGCACCAAACTTTCACGGAAGTGAAAATATCATAATCATCTAGTTGTGAAAAATGTGTCAGCATTTCCGGATCTTCAATAAAGCTTGCTGCAGTAACTCGCTTTCCTAAAAAAACCTGAAGCGCCGGTGTTGCAAACAGCATTTGTCCGTCCATTGCAAGTTCGCGTGCACGACGCAGGATCATGATCAACAAATGCTCAGCCGCCAGCACGGTCTTGTGCAGGTATACTTGCCAATACATAAGCCTGCGGGCAACGATGAACTTTTCAATAGAATAAATACCTTTTGCCTCAACAGCCAGTTCGTCGTTGCTAACGTTTAGCATTTTTATAATCCGCTCGGTACTAATCACACCTTCGGAGACACCAGTAAAAAAAGAGTCCCGTTTCAAATAGTCGAGACGATCAACATCAAGTTGGCTTGAGACCAATTGCCGGTGAAATTTCTTTGGATAATCGCCGGTAAATATACTTCGTGCTATGCTCAACTTACCGTCAAATTCCACATTCAGACGATCCATAAATAAAAGCGAAAGGTCTTCATGCGAAAGATCTTCGGTGATGCTGTGTTCCAGCGCATGCGAATAGGGGCCATGGCCGATATCGTGCAGTAAAATTGCTAGCTGAAGGCCTTCTTCTTCCGAATCATTGATAGTATGTCCCTTTTGACGCAGCACTTCCACCGCCAATCCCATCAGATGCATAGCCCCAACTGCATGTTCAAAGCGTGTATGCAATGCCCCAGGATATACCAAATGCGTTAATCCAAGTTGCTTGATACGACGTAGCCGTTGAAAATAGGGATGTTCAATAATATCAAAGTGCAAATCGCCCGGTATGCCAATAAATCCATACACAGGATCGTTAATGATTTTTCTTTTGTTGAACTGAGAAGGGCTCACCGATTATTCGTATATTTGTGCAACACATGAATTTCCGGGGAATGTGTTGCGAAAGACGTCACATTTATTAGAGCAAATGTACAATTTATTGACTGATATAAACCCGGGATTAAACAGATAATTGCATATATGGGAAAAATAAAAATATTATGGGCCGACGATGAGATCGATCTATTGAAGCCACATGTACTATTTCTCAAAGAAAAGGACTACGATGTAAGAACCACCAACAATGGTGGCGAAGCACTTGAATTAATTGAAGAGGAAAATTTCGATATTATTTTTCTTGATGAAAATATGCCAGGTCTTTCTGGTTTGGAAACCCTTTCAAAAATCAGATCCTCCTATCCCAACCTTCCTGTAGTGATGATTACCAAAAACGAGCAGGAAACAGCCATGGAGCAAGCTATTGGTAACAGTATTTCCGATTACCTGATTAAACCTGTTAATCCGAATCAGATTCTGCTCTGCCTCAAGAAGAATCTCGACAATAAGCGATTGGTGAGTGAAACCACTGCCCATGCGTATCAACAGGAATTCAGAACCATCGGAATGAATCTTTCTGCCCGCATGAAAACCGGCGAATGGAAAGAGATGTACAAAAAAATGGTGCATTGGGAATTGGAACTTGAAAAATCAGCTCATCAAGGCATGAACGAAGTTTTAGTCATGCAGAAGCGTGAAGCCAATGTGGCCTTTTACAAGTTTTATGAAGCCAATTATCAGGATTGGCTGGTAGGAAAATCGGACGATATTCCTACCCTTTCTCATACCCTACTTCGCGAAAAAATGCTTCCGCTGATGCAGGATGAACGTCCGCTATTCCTGCTGGTCATTGATAATTTGCGATACGACCAATGGAAAACTATACAACCTGTGATTGAAGAAGTATACAGGGTAGTTGAAGACGATATATATTTTAGCATATTGCCGACTGCAACGCAATATGCGCGCAATGCTTTGTTCGCCGGTTTGGTTCCAACTGAAATTGAAAAAAAATATCCAAAATATTGGGTACAGGAAAGCGAAGATGGCACCAAGAATCAATTCGAAGGAGAGCTCTTTACGGAGTTTCTGAAACGCTATGGTAAAGATGTAAAGTTTGCATATAACAAAATTCTGAACTTAAATGCAGGCCGAAAATTTGTCGAAAACCTGCCGAATCTAATCAATAATAAGATAAACATTTTGGTGTATAATTTTGTGGATATGCTTTCACACGCACGCACCGAAATGGAAGTCATTCGCGAATTGGCCGATGATGAATCAGCCTATCGCTCTCTTACGCTGTCATGGTTCCGTCACTCACCCCTAATGGAAGTGATACAATATCTAGCCAAGCAAAAGGTCAATTTAATGATTACCACTGATCACGGTTCGGTAAAGGTTGATAATCCAGTAAAAGTTGTTGGCGACCGGAATACAAATACTAATTTGAGATATAAATTTGGAAAGGCCTTGGATTATAATAAAAAGGAGGTTTTTGAAATTAAAAATCCTCAGGATATTTTCCTGCCACGCATCAATGTAAGTACATCATATGTCTTTTGCAGGGAGAATGATTTCTTCGCATATCCCAATAACTACAATTATTTCGTGAATTATTATCGTAACACCTTCCAACATGGTGGTATTTCGCTGGAAGAAGTTATGATTCCATGCATTACTTTAAAATCAAAATAATTCAGACATGCCGGTACGATTAATTTCACCAAGTCCCGAAGCACTTCCATTAATAGCAAGAAAAATCCTGCTCACCTTTAAGGGACGCAGGATTTTTGCCTTTTCAGGAAATATGGGTGCAGGAAAAACCACCTTGATTCAGCACTTATGCAATCAGCTTGGAGTTGAGGACTTCACTGCCAGCCCTACATTTTCACTGGTAAATGAGTATCGCAGTGCGGCAGATGAGGCTGTCTACCATTTTGATTTTTATCGCATCGAACATATCAAAGAAGTTTATGATATGGGTTATGAAGAATATTTTTTCAGTGGCAATTATTGTTTTATTGAATGGCCTGAAAAAATTTCGGAACTTTTACCGCCCGATTGCGTATACATTCGGATTGAAGAATTATCATCACCAGGGAGTCGATCGTTTGAATTCGACACCGACGTATAAACCAATTTCTGCTGCATGTATCCCGTTGAGAAAGACAAGCAACACATGTTACGCTTCACTCATTCCGAAGGCTTGATGCCACAATCAGAGATGCTGGAAATTAAGAAACAGCACAAGACCTTAAGCATTGGTGTACCCAAGGAAATTGCATTTCAGGAAACGCGAATAGCCTTAGCGCCGGAAGCTGTGGGCACACTGACTCATCAGGGGCATCAGGTATTTATTGAATCCAACGCAGGCAAAGCTGCTCATTTTCCTGATCACGAATACAGTGAAGCAGGCGCCAATATTGTCTATTCTCCGGAGGAAGTCTATAAGGCGGATATCATTCTTAAAGTGGCTCCTCCCATTTTAAATGAGATAGAATTATTTCAATCACGGCAAGTGGTCTTTTCGGCGCTGCATCTTCCCGGACAAACCGAGGAATATTTCAAGCGGATGAGCGCAAAAAAAATCACGGC
Organism: Bacteroidales bacterium; assembly: GCA_963678485.1. Lineage (GTDB taxonomy): Bacteria > Bacteroidota > Bacteroidia > Bacteroidales > CAIWKO01 > CALGYY01. Next base: position 3,254,695 of record OY782882.1, on the reverse strand, counting down.
AATTTCATATGAACACATTAAGGACAAGACCAACAGTTTTCCTGTTATCCGCTCTCTTAGCGAGATTGCAGGGAACACTGCCATCTTTATAGCTTCTGAATATTTGGCAAGTCCGGAGTATGGTCGCGGCAAAATGCTTGGAGGTTTCTCTGGCATTACTCCCACCGAAGTAGTGATTCTTGGTGCAGGAACGGTCGCTGAGTATGCAGTACGTTCTGCCCTCGGTCTAGGAGCAATGGTGAAAGTGTTTGATGACTCAATATACAAACTCCGAAGCATTCAAAATAAAGTAAACACCCAATTATTTACTTCGGTTCTGCAGCAGAAAGTGCTCATCAAAGCCTTGCGTACCGCGGATGTTGTAATAGGTGCCCTGCATGCAGTGGAAGGTCGCACGCCCTGTGTGGTTTCGGAAGACATGATAAAGGAAATGCAGTATGGAAGTGTAATCGTTGATGTAAGCATTGCTCAGGGCGGCTGTTTTGAAACTTCAAGGGTGACCAATCACACGCAACCAGTCTTTAAAAAACATGGCATCACCCATTATTGCGTCCCGAATATCGCTTCCCGCGTGCCACATACAGCATCCTTCGCACTAAGCAACTTTTTCGCGCCCATTATCGACCATATCGGTCAGGAAGGTGGCATCGCAGGTATCCTCCGCACCGATCCGGGAATCCGCCAAGGCGTCTATTTGTATCAGGGAACCATGACCAACCGGTATATTGCCGACATGTACAATCTTCCTTATCAGGATATTGATTTGCTAATGGCAGCATTTTAATGTGGTAATGTGGGAATGTGTTAATGTGGCAATGGGGGGGGTTGCTTAATAATGAAAGGAGGAGCCTTTAACGGCATTTTTTGAATATTTTTGTAATAAAAACAAATGAAAACAAAAAATGCAATTCTCGAAAAGAGCTTTGAATTCGCTTTAAAAATCATCGAATTTTCAGAAAGGCTTGAAGAAAACAGAAAGTTTGTCATTGCCCCACAACTATTAAAATCAGGAACATCTATTGGAGCCAGTATAAATGAGGCTCAAAGTGCTGAAAGCAAAACAGATTTTGTCCACAAATTTAAAATTGCGGATAAAGAAGCTCGTGAAACAGAATTCTGGTTACAATTATGCATGCGATCGCCTAACTATCCAGACCCTTTAGATTTAGAAGATAGGTTACTCGAAATAAAAAAACTCATTTCAAAAATTATTTTTTCATCAAAATCTTCCCTCGCACTGAAGCCCCATTAACACATTAGCACATTCCCACATTAGCACATTAAAATAATTTGTATCTTTGCACCCACTTTTAAAAAGATGATACAGATAACCTTGCCCGATAACAGCATCCGTGAATACCCTGAAGGGATTACCGGATTGGAGATTGCCCGCAGTATTAGCGAAGGTCTGGCTCGTAATGTACTGGCCGCCAAAGTGGACGATCAGGTATGGGACGCTACCCGCCCTATTATGAAAAACGCTCATGTCAAATTATTGACATGGAACGATGCGGAAGGAAAATCGACCGTTTGGCATAGCTCTGCTCACCTTATGGCTGAAGCTATCGAAGCTTTGTACCCGGGAACTAAATTCGGCATCGGTCCGGATATCGAAAACGGCTTTTATTACGATATTGACCTTGGAGAACGCAGTATCAGCGATGCAGATTTCAAGGCAATTGAAGATAAAATGCTTGAATTAGCCCGCAAAGATCAAAAATACTTACGTAAAGAAATTAGCAAAGCCGGTGCACTTGAGTTTTTTACCACCAAGAACGACGAATACAAACTGGAACTCATCAACGACTTGCAGGATGGAGAAATCACCCTTTATGAATCGGGTGCATTCACCGATCTTTGCCGCGGACCGCATTTGCCCGACACAAGTGTTATCCGTGCGGTTAAAGTATTAAGCGTTGCTGGAGCCTACTGGCGTGGTGACGAAAAACGTAAACAGCTTACCCGTGTTTACGGCATAAGCTTCCCAAAGCAAAAAGAGCTTACTGAATATCTGACCTTACTTGAAGAAGCGAAAAAACGTGATCATCGCAAACTGGGAAAAGAATTAGAACTCTTTACATTCTCACAGCGAGTTGGCAGTGGTTTACCATTGTGGTTACCTAAAGGAGCCGCATTACGCGAACGCCTCGAACGCTTTTTAAAAGAAGTACAGCGCAAGGCAGGTTATGTTCAGGTCATCACTCCGCACATCGGAAATGTAGAACTGTACAAAACCTCCGGCCATTTTCAGAAATACGGAAAAGACTCATTTCAGCCGATAAAAACTCCTGTTGAAGGTGAAGAATTCATGCTTAAACCCATGAACTGTCCTCACCACTGTGAGATTTATACGAGCAAACCTCATTCATATAAAGATCTACCTGTGAGAATCGCCGAATTTGGCACTGTGTATCGCTACGAACAAAGCGGCGAATTACACGGATTAACGCGTGTTCGCGGATTTACACAGGACGATGCTCATATTTTCTGCCGTCCCGATCAGGTAAAAGAAGAATTCATGGGCGTAATGGATATTGTGCTTCATATTTTCAGAGCTCTTGATTTTAAGGATTTTACTGCACAGATTTCGTTACGCGACCCCAATGATAAAGAAAAATATATTGGTAGCGACGAGAACTGGGAAAAAGCAGAAAGCGCTATTGTTGAAGCAGTTGAAGCCAAGGGAATGAAAGCTACCATCGAAATGGGTGAAGCTGCATTTTACGGTCCCAAGCTCGACTTCATGGTACGTGATGCCATCGGTCGCAAATGGCAATTGGGAACGATACAGGTTGATTACAATCTACCCGAACGTTTTGAATTGGAATACGCAGGCAATGATAACCAAAAGCACCGTCCAGTAATGATTCACAGGGCGCCCTTTGGTTCAATGGAGCGTTTTGTCGCGGTTCTAATTGAGCATTGTGCAGGAAAATTCCCACTGTGGCTGGCACCTGAACAGGTTGTCATCCTCCCAATTAGCGAGAAATATGTAAATTATGCGAAAAAAGTTTTACATTTGCTCGATAATTACGAAATTCGCGGCCGCGTTGACGACCGCAATGAGAAGACCGGAAAGAAAATCCGCGATGCTGAATTGGACAAAGTGCCCTATATGGTGATCGTTGGCGAAAAAGAAGAAAACGAGAATTCATTATCTATCCGCAAACAAGGCGTTGGTGATCTTGGAACTCAAAGCATCGAAGCTTTTGCAACGATGATGAAAGATGAAATTAAAAAAATGACCGAATAATACCTGTAAGTGCAGGTTTCAATATTAACTAACATAGGAGATACAGTTATAGCACAGAATGGCCCTACCCCTCCATTTCAACGCAGGGGATTTCAGAAAAAGGAAGAACTTCACCGCATCAACGAGCGCATTAAAGCACCGGTGGTACGAGTCGTTGGCGAAAATGTTGAACCCGCCATCATGCCGATCAGAGAAGCCATTGAAGTGGCAGAACGACTTGGACTTGACTTGGTGGAAATTTCCCCCACTGCCAATCCGCCCGTTTGCAAAGTGATTGATTATAAAAAATTCCTTTACGAACAAAAAAAGAAACAGAAAGAAATGAAGGCAAAATCTGCCAAGGTTGTGGTTAAAGAAATACGACTAGGACCCAACACCGATGAGCACGATTTTGATTTCAAATTAAAACACGCTATTAAGTTTCTTCAGGAAGGGGCCAAAGTTAAAGTCGATGTGTTTTTCCGCGGAAGATCTATCGTCTATAAAGATAAAGGAGAAATTATCCTATTGAAGTTTGCCGACGATCTTTCGGAATACGGAAAACCGGAAATGATGCCGAAATTAGAAGGTAAGCGCATGATCATGATTATAACACCAAAAAAATAGTTTCAAATTTTCATAATTATTAATCTCAAATTCTTTCAGGAATGCCTAAAATGAAGACGAAATCCGGAGCCAAGAAAAGGGTAAGTGTAACCGGGTCCGGTAAAATCGCCAGAAAGCATGCTTACAAAAGTCACATCCTGACGAAGAAAACAAAGAAGCAGAAACGTAATCTTACGTACAAAGCCCTTGTTTCTCCATCAGATGAGAAGAACATCAAGCGTGCCCTGGGTATGTAATTCATTCATGTTTAACTTGCTTTCAGCGCTAAAAAGAGCCGTATAGGCCGCTGAAGTAAAAAATTCAAACTATGCCAAGATCAGTAAACGCCGTAGCATCACGGCAAAAAAGAAAAAAAATCCTGAGCCGCGTTAAAGGCCAGTTCGGGAGAAGAAAGAACGTTTGGACCGTTGCTAAGAATGCATACGAAAAAAGTATGTGTTATGCTTACAACGACCGTAAAGACAAAAAAGGAACTTTCCGCAGTCTGTGGATCATGCGTATCAACGCTGGCGTTCGCCAGTATGGAATGTCTTATTCAGTTTTCATGGGAAAACTTCATGATAAGAATATCACCCTAAGCCGCAAGACCTTAGCAGAACTCGCTCTTAATAAGCCTGAGGCGTTCAAAGCCGTTGTGGATATGGTAAAATAATAAGCAAATTATTGCTTTTCAGGAAGGGCCCAATTGGGCCCTTCTTTTTTTAATATTCTATTCCCGCTAGCCACATATTATCAAGGATATAATAAAACAGCACACCTCTAAATATTTGCATATTTGAGCATCTTTTTATGCTTTTTTCCCTATTTTTGGAAAAAATTAATCCGATATGAAGAAATTGTACTTACTGATGGCAGGCTTATGCCTTAGTGGCAGCCTATTAGCGCAAACCGATCAGGATGACGGCTCAGTTCAGGTCATTTATCCTGCAAGTTTTGAAATCACCAAACCACTTCGCGAAATGGTCGCTGATACAAAAAGCGATGAAGTGGGTATGAATGGAAAAACAGAATCCCGCGACAAGGAATTTAGAAGACCAATGATGTTATCTGTTAATCCTGATGCGCAACCAGCTGACGGACAAGATCCCGTGATGCAGGCTATCATGGGCACAAAACTATTGACCCTTCCAATTAACCAGTGGAACGGACAAAGTGGATCAGGCTATCCTCCGGATCCATCAGGTGCCGCCGGTACAAATAATTATGTTCAAGCAGTAAATACTGCGTATAAAGTATATACAAAAACTGGCGGTACAGTTGCCAGTGGCGGCCCATTCAACCTGAGCCACCTTTGGAGCGGTACCAGCGATGATGGTGACCCTATCGTATTGTATGATAAATTTGCCGACAGGTGGTTTATCACACAGTTCCAGTACAATTCTCCATATAAGGCCTGTATTGCTGTTTCAACATCTAATGACCCTACTGGTACCTATTATTCTTATACATTCAATACTTCTATTATGCCTGATTATCTTAAATTTTCGATTTGGCATGATGGATATTATATGACCGCTAATTGGGGTTCAGGTTCACAACGTATTATTGTATTTGAAAGAAGTGTTATGCTTGCCGGTGGTGCTTCTCCGCGTATGCTCGTAAAAACGTATTCACCACCCAACGACGGAGCATTCTTCTGTCCGCTGTCTGCTGACGCCGATGGCTCTCTTCCTGCTGCAGGAACCCCCTGTCCGATTTTTTCATATACCGACGATAGCTGGGGCGGTTCAAATACTGATGCAATTAAGGTTTATGAAATGACTGTTAATTGGGTACCAACAACGCCTACTGCCACTCTCACAAATGTTGCAACACTTGCTGCTGCTGCATTCAATTCAGATTACGATCAAAGCTATCCACAGTGGAATGATGTTCCACAACCAGGAACCAGCGATATGCTTGATGGAATTGGCGGTGTATTTACTTTCAGAGCTCAACACCGTGTGTGGCCGGGGTACAATTCCGTAGTTCTTTGTATGGGAGTTAAAATCAGCGATTCTCCAATACAAAGAAGTATCAGATGGTTTGAACTAAGAAGAACAGCAGGAACCTGGAGCATTTATCAACAAGGAACCTATACTCCAGATGCCTATACACGCTGGTGCGGAAGTATTGCCATGGATGATAATGGATCCATCGCTCTTGTTTATTCAATTTCAGGAAATTCTACCGTTTATCCGGGAATTCGCTATACAGGACGTAACGCCAGTGATCCTCTCGGAACCATGACCTATTCTGAGCAAATTGCACAAGCTGGAACAGGGGTTCAAACGACTATTAATCGCTGGGGCGATTACTCACAAACATCTTTGGATCCTTCTGATGGAACACTCTTCTGGCATACCGGAGAATATCTGTCAAGTGGCAACATTATGACTCGTATTTTCTCTTTCAGAATACCTGTACCCACAGGTATTGAAACAGTAACCTCTGAAAGTACTTGCTCAGTTTCACAATCCGGAAGTACACTTCTTGTACGTGCAGAAAAATTACCTGATGCAAAGGAATTAATCGTTGACCTTTTCGATATCAATGGGCAGTTAATCGAAGGACGTACAATCCAGCCACAAGGCAATAAACTTGAAACAAGCTTCAACATTAGCAATCTGGCCAAAGGAACATACCTTGTACGCATTGGAGAAATGAATACAAGCTTCCAGAAAGTGACTAAAGTAATTATCAATTAATAAAAAAACATACTAGCACCCGGGAGAGGCAACACTGCTGTACTCCCGGGTGCTTTTTTATTCCCTCTAACAATGAGAACAACAATTATTCTTCTGGCCTTACTGATTACATTCGCATCAGCATGCAAAACCAAATCGCAGGGCGGTGGTTGCTGCAGCAAGAACACAGCCGCTGTAGTCGGTCAAACCGAAGGAAAAGTTTCCCATGAATATATTGCCAGTGGATGCGGTCCTGTAATTCTGATTAAAAGCGCCGATGGAAAAGACACTCAGGTGTTGGTCCCCTCAACTGATCTTCCTAAAGAATTCAATAAAGACGGCCTCACCATAAAATTCAATTTCCGCTTACTTCGAATGCCCATGCGGCAAGGATGCACCACCGGACAAATGGCAGAAATTTCGGATCTTTCAAAATAGCATTAAGCTTTTCTTATTGTAATATTACATCGATTAATAAAGGGGATAACCCCAGTGGCAAACTTTGGCCCTATAATTCCGCTAGTGAAGGCGGTGTATTATACCCTCCGCCTTTGGAGGGATCATTTTCCTAAGGCTAATAATTCGCCATCGGCTTTTTAAGCTCACGAATAACAATTATTGCAGTTTGGTCACGGTACCATTTAAATGATACTCCTTTTTGTCGTAACCGCTTGCATCAAAGATGTAATAATACACTCCGGTCGCAGCTTCTCCACCTGAATTCTCTATTCCGTTCCATTCTCCATGGACCATGTTCCATTCATATACTTTCCTTCCCCAACGATTGTAAATTACCATAGTCTCGTTGTCGAGGCCTTCGGATTTTACTTTTAAGACATCGTTGTATCCATCTCCATTCGGAGTAAATATATTGGGGATTTCGATGGTCGACGGTGGATAGATGATTATCTCAGTATTAAATACATCCTCGCAGAAATCAGGACTACCACTATTTACTGTTAATGTAATGATATATGTTCCAGCTGAACTGTAGGTGTGAATAGGATTTGCGTTTGTTGATGTTTGACCATCTCCAAAATCCCATGTAAAAATCGTACCTCCCACTCCATTGTATGTGAAGTTGACAGCAACCGGCGCAATACCGGTCACCGGGTTCATCCCTGCAATTGCAGAGATTATTGTGTTGGTCGTAATGCTTGCATTATCAGTGATGGTGCAATTCTTAGCATCGGTCACTGTAATGGAATAGGTTCCCTGACAAAGGTCTGTTATGCTTTGTGTTGTTAGAGATCCTGGTGACCACAGATATGAATATGGAGCAACACCTCCGGATGGATTTGTTACAATTGAGCCATTGCAGCTGTTTTCACAGCCTTCGTTTGTAGGATTCAAACTTAACGTCAGTTGCGGATTTTGGGTGATAACAAAGGGGACAATCGCAGTGCAAGCATTAGCATCAGTCACAGTAACTGTATACGTTCCCGCGTAGTAATTCGAAGCCTGACTTGTAGTAGAAGTGGATGATTGCCAATGATACTGATATAAAGGAGTGCCGCCTGTAGCAAGGACTTCTGCCATACCCGTATTATCTCCGTAACAATTGATCATCGTACTATCTATAATATCAGCCACTAGTTTACTCGGTTCCGTAATTGAAACACTTGAAGATGCTGTACATCCTGCAGCATCCGTGATATTGACCGTGTATGAGCCAGGCGCTAATCCGGTTGCATTCTGCGTATTTTGTGCAGGACTAGTTAACCAATTATAGGAATATGGAGTAGCCCCTCCAAGTGGATTAACCGTTGCTTGGCCATTTGCATCTCCATTACAAAGTACTTGATGAATTACCTGTGTTGAAGCTGTAACTTGTCCAATGGTTATGTTTTGTGTGTAAACCTGAGAAGTGCATCCATTTTCAGTAACACTCAATGTAATGCCAGGCGTCCCTGCTGATGAAAAAGTAATTTGCTGAGGACCAGCGCCGGTTCCAGGAGTGGCTGAGCCACCCGCAAAATTCCAGTTAAAGCTCGCTCCTGCCCCTCCATTTCCGGTATAGGTGGCCGTTACAGGAACCTGAACGCAACCAGTAGTTGGAGAAACTGTGAAGCTTGCAGTTGGACTGGCATTAACGGTTATTGTTTGTGTGCCGCTATTAGTGCAGCTATTGCCATCGGTATATGTATACGTAATCGAAAAAGTTCCAACACCACTTATAGATGGATTAAATGTATTGGACGAAACACCACTTCCTGAATAAGTGCCTCCCGCGGGAGTTGCGGTTGACAACGAAATTGCTGATGCCCCTGCACATATTGATGGCAAGGCGGGGAACGTAATTACAGGAAGGGGGTTAACTGTAATGGTATATGTTGAAGGTGTTCCAGTGCAACCATTCGCTGTAGGTGTTACTGTAATTGTTGCAGTAATGGGCGTTGTGCCCGTATTTGACGCCGTAAAACTGTTTGGCGAACCACTACCACCTGCACCTAAGCCAATAGATGTATTGCTATTTGTCCATGACAACGATGCCCCTGCAGTTGGTGAACTATAGACTGCAGCTGCTACAGTCCCATTATTACAAACCACAACATTTGATGGAACATTTACCATTGGAGTTGGATTAACTGTAATAGTATAGGATGATGGTGTACCCTGACAACCATTAACAGTTGGCGTAACAGATATGGTTGCAACAATTGGAGATGTCCCAGTATTAGTGGCTGTGAATCCTGGAATATTTCCGTTTCCGCTCGCGGCTAAACCAATGGCTGTGTTGCTGTTTGTCCAGGAGAATATTCCCCCAGCAGGAGTGCTTGTATAATTGCTTGCAGTGACTGCAGCATTATTACATACCACAATATTGGAAGGAACCGTCACAGTAGGAATTGGATTGATAGTGATGCTTGTCGTTTCAGACACTGCAGCACATCCACCTGACGGCGCGATGTAATTGGTAACTGTATAGGTACCGGGGGTACTTCCGGAAAGATTCACTTGGCCGGTGCTAGTGCTAACAAAACTAAGTCCGGAAGGGCTTGCACTGAAGGTTCCTGCACTGGAACCGGGATTAATAGTTGGAGTAGGATTAATTGCCGATTGACAGTAAGGCCCGGCATAGCTAAACAGGCCTGCAGTGGTGGTAGCAATATTAACGGTTGCAGTAGTATTCGATGGACAAATTCCATTTGTTGTAAAAGTAATGGTGTAAGATCCAATGCTACTTGCACTCACATCAATTAATCCAGAAGAAGTGTTGCTAAACACCAATCCGGCTGGAGAGGCCGAAAATGCACCTGTAGATCCTCCTGTGATAGATGCAGCAACGTCTGAACCTGTCTGACACAAGCTCGTGGGGGAATAATTAAAGGCAGGATTATCAAGAGCATTCACAACAATATTCATTGGTGCAGTAGTCGCACATAACCCAGCCGTTGGGGTAAATGTATAGGTCGAACTTCCGGGAGTAGACGTATTAATCGTTAATGGACTCCATGTTCCGGTGATACCATTTGTGGATGTATTAACAAAACTTCCGGGGGTAGCATTAGCGCAATAGGGTCCAAGTGTAGCAAAGGTTGGAGTAACATTAGCGTTTATCAATACATTCATTGTTGCAGTATTGGCACATAATCCAGCAGTGGGTGTGAATGTGTAAACTGTGTTTCCCGCACTTGTTGTATTTATTGTTGCCGGACTCCATGATCCTGTAATACTATTGTTTGATGTGCCAGGTAAAGCTGCTGCCGAGGCACCAGCACAATAAGGACCAAGACCGCTAAAGGTCGGTGTTACCATTGGACTAACATTTACTGTTACAAGGTTAGAACCTGTGCATCCGGCAGCAGTCCCAAGAACAGTATATGTTGTTGTACTTCCCGGTGAAACCGAAACAGGATTACCCGATAAAGATCCTGGCGTCCAGCTAAAAACTGTTCCTGCTACTGTACTGGAAACGCCCAGAGAAGTAGAACTTCCTGCACAAATTGTAGCAGGCGTAGCGCTTGGAGTAACAACTGGATTAGGATTAACAACCACGGTAGTGGTTACTGGAGCGCTGCTTACACCTCCTACAGTAATAACAAGACTGTAGGTTCCGGCATTTGCGGTGGTAACGTTGGCAATACTTGGCTCCATTACATTCGAGGTAAAACTATTAGGTCCAGTCCAAGCATAAGTGGCGCCTCCAACAGGATTATTTACAGTCAGATTCAACGTTTGTCCGGCACACAAAGGACCATTATTCCCAACGGGGGGAGCAACAATGCTGCAATCTGTTGCACCTGAACCGGAGGTTTGGGAAAATATAATATTTGTGTTTGCATTTGAATAATTCGTAATCATAAGCAAATAATACTGGCCGACCAAACCACTTGGGATATAGCAAACCTCTGTAACATCAGAATCAAAACTGCAGTCAACAAGATTACCGTAAGGGTAGGGATATGAACCATGCGGGTTATCATTACCCCAGGAGCTTCCTGTTGCCGTTAACTGAGCAGTACAAGGTGTCGTCGGAGAAGAAAAAGGTCCCCAGCAGGCAAAGTCTATATCAACTGAAGGTGAACTATTCATCGTAATCATTATATCTCCAGCATTGGCAATTTTCAAATAGTACCACACAGGATTGGGTTGTGTACCCAGACAGCCATAATTCGGACCTGACTCCCCTGATCCCGCATTGACACCTGCAGGAAAATTATAGGTACTTCCGGTACAGAATGGATCTGCACCGGCACACATGGAGTTCGGAATGCTGCTAAGTACAGTAGAATTAATACAAAAACTGGTACTATATGGCGATGCCCAATTAGCCAGAACAATATAATATGTTGTCCCAACATTAAGCGAAGGCGTAGTAACAACAAAATTCGCTGATGACGATCCACTCATGTGGCTGGCAATACAATTTGCTGAAGCACCAGGGCAATTATCAAAAACAAAAAGTCCGCTGTAGGTGTCAGTGAGTCCCGATACCGATAATTGCAGCGGCATGCCGGTGCCTACAAAAGAAAACCAATACTCCCCGTCATTGTAATATGAGGAACATGGATTCAGAGGGGCTGTTACTCCATCATCAGGGAAAGATCCAACATAACTATTCGTTCCACACTGTGCAGTGCCAAGTGTCAAAGGTATCGCTGATCCACAGCTTGACTGTGCCTTGACGGTAGTTACGCTTATAAGCACTAAGACCGAAATTAATATAAGGTTCTTCATAAATATCTTATTAATTCAGTAAATTATCTTCAAATTAAATGATTCACTTTTTACCTCAACAACCCAAACATTCTTCACAAACTCAACACCATCAAATATTTATAATTATACATCTAAAATTATTTCATATTTATTCTTTGAACATTTTTATAGTTTCAATTAAAAATTAAAATCTTATAACTTGATTTACTGTTATTTACATCTAATTTATTTCATTAAATACAAGAACTCAATAAATTCATAGCTAAAACATAATTTTCTGTATTTTAATGAATTAGCTACAAAATCGAATTAAAATCAAAGGTATTAAAAAGCTTTTTTATCTGCAAATTTTTTGTTAATATTTATCCTTTTATTCAGACTTAGAAAAAAATCATCAACTCGATAATGATTCACATAAAGGGCAATTTCTACGAATAAAAAACAACTTAGTTTCAAACGAAAAGGCAGACCCGGATTGAGTCTGCCTTGTATTTGGTTTATTAATATTAAACCAATATGAGATGCCTGAAAAATATTATTGCAGTTTGGTCACGGTACCATTTACATGATACTCTTTGCCATCGTATCCCTTTGCATCAAAGATGTAATAGTATTCCCCGTCGGCCGCTTGTCCTCCCGATTTGGCCACTCCGTTCCATTCTCCCTGCACAACATTCCACGAATAGACCTCTTTTCCCCAACGGTTATATATGACCATTTTTTCCGTTTCCAATCCTTCCGACTTTACTCGGAACACATCATTGTATCCATCACCATTAGGTGTGAAAATGTTTGGAATTTCTATCACAGAAGGATAACGCACCGTAATCACCACTGTGTAGATATCCTCACAGAAATCAGGGGAACCACTGCTTACTGTAAGGATAACAGTGTACACTCCGGGAGTAACAAAAGTATAGGTCGGGTTAGCAAGTGTTGAGAATCCTACACCATCGCCAAAATCCCATGCATAGCTTGTTGCACCACTACCGGTGTAGCTAAAATTCACATTCAATGGCCCCTGTCCTTCGATAGGATCAGCCGAACCATCAGCATTAATAAATGTATTTGTAGCAATGGTGGTAGTTTGCGAAGCTGTACAACTATGCGCATCAGATACAGTAACAGAATAAGATCCAGTGCACAAATTAGTAATTATCTGAGTCACTGCAGAACCCGGTGCCCACAAATAAGAGTAAGCCCCAAAGCCTCCACTCACCTGTGCATTTGCCTGACCAGTACAACTGTTTTCACAACCCTCATCTGAAGCCTGAATGTTTACAACCAATGCAGGACTCTGTGTTATACTAAATGGCACAACCACTGAGCATCCATTATCATCGGAAACAGTCACTGTATAGTTGCCAGCATAATATCCTGTTGCTGTATTCGCAGTTGAGGAAGAAGAAGACCAGTCATACGCATAGGGCTGAACGCCGCCGGACGCAGTAACTTTTGCCATTCCATCATTTCCACCGAAACAATCAACCATTGCTGAATCTGTAATATCTGCTACAAGCTGAGTAGGTTCTGTAATAGTAATAGTATCGCTATCGATGCAGCCAATACTATCAGTAACCTGAATAATATAGTTTCCATCCACGAGTCCTGTGGCATTCTGAGTAAGCTGAGGAGGAACGGAATTCCATAAATAACTCAATGGAGCTGCACCCCCAATTACATTTACTGTGGCCTCACCGCTTGTTCCATCATGACATAAAACATTCGATACTAAAGCAGCGGTGGCATTCACGCCCCCGATAGAAACAGTAACAATATAAGGTTGAGACGTGCAACTATTCGCAGTGACTTCCAATGAAATATCATACGATCCCTGAGAGGGGAAGGTAATATTATGCGGTCCCACTCCTGTTCCAGGATTTCCAGTACCTCCATCAAAATCCCATGAATATGAAGCTCCTGCCCCACCATTACCCGTATACGTGGCTGTAACAGGAACCATGTTACAACCATTCATTGGGTTAACTGTAAACGTTGCAGTGGGGACAGCATTCACCGTTATGGTTCGTGTTGCTGTATTAACACAGCCGTTCCCATCGGTAAACGTATAAGTAATAGTATGAGTGCCGGCACCAGCGACCGACGGATTAAAGTTTCCTGAGCTTACGCCTGGTCCAGAATATACTCCTCCGGAAGGAGAACCACCGCTAAGTGCAAATGCAGGCAGATCGGCACACACTGCTGAAAATGCCGACAATGTCACCGTTGGCAAAGCATTCACCGTAATGGTTTGTGTTGCCGAGCCTGAGCAGTTGTTGCTATTCGTATAGGAATAAGTGATTGTATGTGTTCCCACTCCCGCAGTTGCCGGGTTAAAGTTGCCCGATGTAACACCAGGTCCGCTATATGTACCACCAGCGGGACTTCCTCCACTCAGGGCAAATGCTGATGCACTAACGCACACAGGGCTTAATGCTGAAAAACTTACCACCGGAGCCGAATTCACTGTAATATTTTCAACATCTGAGTTTGTGCAACCATTGCCATCTGTGTAAGTGTAGGTAATAGGAAAACTTCCTGCGCCGGAAGTTGCAGGATTAAAGGTCCCTCCGGAAACTCCGGTACCTGTATATGTGCCACCGACTGGACTTCCATTCGACAATGTAAATGATGATGCATTAGTGCAAATCGCTGTAAATGGCGTTAAGGTGACCGTTGGCAAAGGATTAATATTGACAGTATAAGTCGCTGTATTTGGACAAGAAGCAGGAGCTGGTGATGTCACCGTTACTGTATATGTTGTAGTAGAGGATGGACTTACTGTAATGCTTGATGTTCCTCCAGAATTACTCCAAGCATAGCTGCTTCCAGGAATGCTACTGCTAGCTGTAAGTGTTACTGCTGTTCCTGCACACTGAGTACCAAGTGGTGATTGTGTAATTCCAATTACAGGTGCTGGATTAACCGTAATTGTGGATGTTTTTGCATCAGTACAACCAGCAGTATTACCAACAACAGTGTATGTTGTGGTTGCCGAAGGACTAGCAGTTACGCTGTTACCTGTAGTAGCTGACAAACCTGAAGCTGGACTCCAAACATAGGTACTCGCACCACTTGCATTTAATACGACTGAACCGCTGACACAGTAAGAACTGGTAGCTGGGGTCATGGAAACGGTAGGCCCGGCAATGTTAAAATTCAAGGTATGGGTAGGCGCAATGTTTCCACAGGCATCAGTAACAGAGCCCGAAGAGTTCACCAGATTTAAGGTATAATTTCCGCTACCCGTCATATCAGGAATAACGGTTAATGCATATGTGTTTTCCAAGGTTCCTCCCACATTGCACGCTGCACCCGAGATGTAGGAAACGGTGTATGGCCCGCCAGGACCAGTAATCGTAAAATCAGCAGGAGTAATACTACTACATAAAATATTTTCCGAAAAAGCAATATTTAGTGTGGATCCACCGCAAGCAACAGGGGTTTCTAAGGTCATCAACTGTGGAGGCACATTATCGAAAATCTGCGCAGAACTGGCTGAAAAATTCAGAGTATACCCATTATTCGATGAAGAAAAATTATCAACCATTAAAACATAGGTTTCATTTGCACCTACCGGAATCGGAGCATTGTAGGCAGAGCAACCACTTGAACCCCCATTACCGCTTTCGCAAACTGAAGAGTTAAGTCCATTCGGCCCTGTTGAACCAGTATTAAGACAGTAATTACAACTTACCTGCATACCACCGCCATAAATATCACTGCATCCATTGGTTGTCATATTATAAACAGCCCAGTCATAATCGTCGCTACCAGAAACGGGAGAAATAGTGAAATTCAACATCCCAGCCGTCTGTGTGGTAAAAATAAACCACGTAGAATTCTGTTCTCCCGCCGTAATGCAACTAGCAGGACAATAATTCTCGCTTGGAAGTCCCAGAATTGGAAGATCCGCATAGCTGCCCGAACCGTGCACCGAACTGTTAAAACTATATACCGTTTGACACACCGGAATTGCCCCGAGACAATCGGCATTCGTGGGAACCTGAGCAGCAACACGGTTTAGAAATAAAAAGAGAATAATAGCTGTGACAAGTGAAAGGCGGGTAGTAGTATTCATAGGCAGGAAATTAGCACAATAATATATTCAAATTCACAAAAGATATATTTTCAAAGTAAAAGATTATGAAGCATTTCTGTGTAAATTATTCAGAGCACAAAAATATAGCACAAAGTCCAAAGTTGTATACGCATTTAACAATTATTTTTATAAATATTTAGTATGAAAAATTAACATATGTGCCACATAACCATATAAATTAAGCATAATTATTCCATATGCCTCATTTTCATATTATTATAAAAATTCACTGCAAATTGAAAAACCTTGCCGGCTCGCAGCCCAGAAAAGGTTCTGCGACATAATACTTCTAAAAAAGAAGGTTACACTTCATGGTAGCATTACCCATAAAGCAGTTGCAAGTTGCCAAAAATATTCACCAAAGACCAAGCACTAACTATATATTACTGTATATATGCGCATTAACAATTTTTAACAATCCATATATAACAAATCACACATCCTCGTGGTTAATTTTGCACTCGTTTAAAAAAAACCTTTATGCAAGAAATGATTGATATCAGAGAACTGAACGATCGCATACAGCGCGAAAGTTCCTTTGTTGATTTGATCTCGATGGAAATGAGTAAATCCATCGTTGGGCAAAAACACATGGTTGAACGACTGCTGATTGGACTGTTATCGAACGGTCACGTTTTGTTGGAAGGCGTTCCCGGACTTGCAAAAACCCTCGCCATAAAATCGCTGGCTAAAGTCATCGACGCCCAGTTCAACCGTATACAGTTTACTCCTGATTTGTTGCCTGCGGATTTGATTGGCACCATGGTGTATAGCCAGAAGAAAGAAGAATTTTTGGTAAGAAAAGGCCCCATCTTCGCTAATTTTATTCTTGCTGACGAAATTAACCGCTCTCCGGCAAAGGTGCAAAGTGCATTGCTGGAAGCAATGCAGGAACGTCAAGTGACAATTGGTGATCAAACGTATCCTCTTCAGGAACCCTTCATGGTGCTCGCAACACAGAACCCCATTGAGCAAGAAGGAACCTATCCCTTGCCGGAAGCACAGGTTGACCGATTCATGCTTAAGGTCGTAATAAGCTATCCGTCAAAAGAAGAAGAAAAGACCATCATGCGTCAAAATGCCGGAAAGACTGAGAATCCTATCATGACTATCATTAAACCTGAGGATATTCTCCGTGCAAGAAATGTAGTTAAAGATGTATACATCGATGAAAAAATCGAGAATTACATTACCGATATTGTATTTGCAACCAGATATCCGGAAAAGTACAACCTGAAGAAATTTAAAGAACTTATTCAGTATGGTGCTTCGCCACGTGCAAGTATAAACCTTGCTATGGCTGGAAAAGCTTATGCTTTCATAAAACGCAAGGGTTATGTTTATCCGGAAGACATCAGAGCTATTTGCCACGATGTATTGCGTCATAGAATTGGGCTCACTTACGAAGCTGAAGCCGAAAATGTCACCACTGAAGAAATCATTAACGAAATTCTGAACACGGTCGAAGTGCCCTAATCTTTAGGAAAACTACAGCAATGGCAATGGAAGCGGGTGAATTAATTAAAAAAGTTCGAGCAATCGAAATTACCTCCAGAGGTCTGTCGAATCAGATTTTTTCCGGGCAGTATCATAGTGCCTTCAAAGGAAAAGGTATGACCTTCAGTGAAGTCAGAGAATATCAGTATGGCGACGATATCCGAAGTATCGACTGGAATGTAACTGCCCGGTTTAACCACCCCTATGTCAAGATTTTTGAAGAGGAACGCGAACATACAGTAATGCTGCTTATCGATGTTAGCAAGTCCAATTTGTACGGGACTTCGCAACAACTTAAAATTGATCAAATCACATTGATTGCAGCAGTTCTGGCGTTTTCTGCAATTCAAAATCACGACAAGGTTGGTGTTGTCTTTTTTAGTGATCAGGTTGAAAAATTTATTCCACCTAAAAAAGGAACAACCCACATCCTTCGGATTATTCGGGAATTACTGACCTTTCAGCCCAAGCATCAAAAAACTAAGCTCGCTCCTGCATTGATCTTTCTTGCGAATGCTATTAAAAAACGCTGCACAGCATTTATCATAAGCGATTTTATTGACTCTGGGTATGAGAATCCATTAAAGATTGCTTCCCACAAACACGATCTCGTTGGCCTTCGCATCACCGATCAGCGCGAGAAAGAACTACCTGCTGTTGGCCTGCTTCGTATGCGCGATCAGGAAACAGGACTGGATGTGCTTGTTGATTCTTCATCGAGCGAAGTCAGAGAGACTTACAAACACCGATGGAAAATGTTTGAAAAGCGAACACACGAATTATTTTTGAAAAACGGAATCGATTTACAGGAAATTCCTGCAGGAGACGATATGATTAAACACCTTAAGGCATTGTTTAAAAAAAGGGAGGCAAGAAGATGAGAAAGAAATTTTCTTCATTACGCAGAGGCTTGTCAATACTGGCGTTTGGCGTATTCATTCTCAGCTCTTTTCAGTCGCTCGCACAATCAGGCAGCGTAAGCGCAAGTATCGATTCGAACAAAATTTTAATTGGCGACCAAGTGCATTTTACCATCACTTATACAGCACCAAAAGGAGCGTCCATCATTTGGCCGGTTTTTAAAGATACACTGACATCAAAAATAGAAATTGTTCAAATGGGTTCTTCCGACTCTGTTGCCAATGCAGGGCCTGGAAAAATTCAGAAAGTACAAGTTTTCACTATTACCTGCTTCGATAGCGGGAGTTTTGTAATTCCTCCCATAGCCGTTTCGCATCGAATGCCCAACGACACACAGACGTATACTAGCTATACAACACCCTTAACGCTATACGTCAATACTGTTGCTGTTGATACAACACAAGCAATCAAAGACATTAAAGAACCTTTGACTTCTCCGCTTACGCTGATGGAAATTTTACCATGGGTAGGCGGTGGATTATTGCTTGTTGCCATTCTTGCTATCGTTATATATTTTATAATCCGCCGAAAAAGAAAACAGCCTTTGTTCGTCCGCAGCACGCGACCAGCCTTGCCCGCACACCTTATTGCATTGCAGGCTTTGGAAGAACTGCGTCTTGAACGCCTTTGGCAGCAAGGAAAAATCAAAGAATATCACTCTGCACTCTCAGAAATTATCAGAGGATATCTCGAAAATCGCTATGGAGTTACTGCGATGGAAATGATTACTCCCGAGGTGTTGATGATTATTGAGAAACAGAAAAAAACCACAGCAGATCAGCATCAGCTGCTTAAAAAGGTTCTCGATCTTTCGGATATGGTAAAATTTGCAAAGTACATTCCTTTACCTGACGAACATGATGGCGCAATGCAATTAGCTATACAATTTATAAATGTAACGGCTGAAGTTATCGCCGAACCTCAAGCAATACAGCCTTCGCAGGACTTTATCACTAACGAATTAAACCAACAGGATAACGGGGAAAAGAAATGAATATAGGCAATTATCATCTGGCATACCCGGGCTTTCTGGCCTTGCTGATTATCGTTCCTCTGATGATTACCTGGTATATTTTGTACCATAAAAAAGGAACGGCTTCCATTGGTGTTTCAACAGCGCTACAGGTCTACAATGGAACGAAAACTTTTCGTCATCATATTCAGCATATTCCTTTCATCCTTCGCTCACTGGCTGTTGTGCTCATTATTATCGTTCTTACACAGCCAGAATCGCGCATCGAACGCAGCGATTATCGGGTTGAAGGAATCGATATTCTGATTGCATCCGATATTTCAGGAAGTATGCTTGCGGAAGATTTCAAACCCAACCGCCTCGAAGCATCGAAAGATGTGGCAATGCAATTCATCGATGGCAGACCTGATGATCGCATCGGACTTATCGCCTTTAGCGCAGAGTCTTTTTTGCAATGCCCGCTGACAGTCGATCATATAAGATTGAAAAATCTATACTCAAAATTGCAAAGTGGTATGATAACCGACGGGACAGCAATTGGCGATGGCTTGGGGCTCGCAGTTTATCACTTGAAAAAAAGCCAGGCCATTAGCAAAGTAATCATCCTTCTTACCGATGGTATCAATAACACTGGTTCTCTGGATCCCAATACTGCTGCGGAAATTGCAAAAAAATTCGGCATCAGGGTGTACACCATTGGCGTAGGTACTGAAGGAATGGCACCTTATCCATTTATGACTCCATTCGGTGTTCAATACCAAAATATGGAAGTGCAAATCGATGAAGACTTACTGAAACAAATGGCCACCACTACAGGTGGAGAATATTTCAGAGCTACCAACAAACAAAAACTTGAAGAAATCTATCAACAAATCGATCAACTTGAAAAATCGAAGATCGATGTAACCAGATTTTCGAAAGGCAAACCAGAGTTCCTGATTTTCGCCATCAGTGCCGCTGTTTGCTTGTTGTTGGAGTTTTTAATTAAATATTTATTATTAAGAAGAATACCTTAAAATAATTATCAGAAATGGAAATCCAGTATCCATGGTTGCTCTTTGCCCTGCCGGCCTTGCCCGTAGTGTTATTACTATGGTTATTGATGATGCGGTGGAAGAAAAAAGCCATGCAGCGGTATGGATCACAACTGTTGCTATTAAAGCTAATACCCGACTTTTCGCGTCGCAGAAATGTATTTAAGTTTATTGTGCAGTTCACTGCGTTTGCATTGCTGTTAATTGGAATGACCAATCCACGATTTGGATATCGAATGGAGAAGGTTAAAAAAGAAGGCGTCGACATCATGATTTGCCTCGACATTTCCAATTCCATGAAAGCCCGCGATATTAAACCGGAACGTCTGGAACGCGCAAAAATGGGCATTTCCAAGATGATCGACCGTTTCGAAAATGATCAATTGGGCGTGATTGTCTTTGCCGGTCGCGCTCAAACCCTGTATCCTTTAACACCAGATTATGCTGGTGCAAAATTGTTTTTGCAGTCAGCAGAACCGGATATGATTCCCACACAGGGGACAGCCATCGGAGCTGCGATCGACCTTGCCGTTTCTTCTTTTCAGCTTAAATCCAAAACAAAAAAAGTCATCATTTTAATCACTGATGGCGAAAATCACGAAGATGATGCAGTGGAAGCTGCACGTAAAGCAGCCGAAAAAGATGTCAGAATCTATGCAGTGGGCATGGGTTCAACTGAAGGCGCTCCCATTCCAATGACTGCAGCCACGGGCAGTTCGGAGTACAAAAAAGATCAGGATGGGAATACTGTTGTGACAAAACTAAATGAACCCATGCTCCAACAACTTGCACAGATCGGTAAAGGAACGTATACAAGAGCAACTACCGAAGATGCAGGACTGAACCGTATTTACGAAGAAATTGGCAAACTGCAAAAAGCTGAGTACGAAGCGATGGATTTCACTGATTACGAAAATCTCTTCCCATATTTTATGGCAGCAGCCCTATTATTACTGGTGGGAGAATTTTTTATTTTTGAACGCAAATCCAGACTGACAAGAAATTTCAAATTATTTTCCCGCCCGGGCTCATCATATATCCAACAAAAAAAATCCTTAAACAATGAATAATACAGGGCGATTCCATTTACATAGTTCAACGTGCTTCGCTGTGTTGCTATTCTTATGGTGCACCTCTAACGCATTTGCACAGGAAGAAGTTAAATACCTGAGAAAAGGAAATTCCGATTATACCAACGGAAATTATAAAGAAGCAGAAACTAATTATCGCAAATCACTTGAATTTAAAAATGACTATTACAAAGGCCTGTTCAATCTTGGTGATGCATTATATAAATTGAAAAAATATGATGAGGCCGGACAGATATTCGATCGCCTTGCGCATACTGAAGGAATGGATAAATATGTGGTTGCAAAGTCATACCATAACCTCGGAAACTCATTACTTCAACAAAAGAAATATCAGGAAAGTATTGATGCATACAAAAATTCTCTAAAGGCAGTACCCAGCGATATGGAAACAAAGTACAACCTGGAATATGCTAAAAAGAAGCTACAACAACAGCAGCAACAACAACAGCAACAGCAACAACAACAGCAACAGCAACAACAGAAGCAACAGCAACCGCAAGACAAGCAACAGCAGCAGCAACCGCAGAAGACAGAAATCTCAAAGGATGATGCTGAACGCATGTTGAATGCTTTAAGAAATCAGGAATTAAAAACACTTGAAAAGCTTAAAGATAAGGAAAAAGCACAGCAACAAAAACTAGGTAAAGACTGGTAGATATATAATCAATATTTGTTACCTTATGAAAAACCATTATTCTATTCCTTGGATATGCCTCATTATCCTGATGGCTTTTCAACATATATTGCCAAATGCCATAACGGCACAGGTAAAATTCACGGCAAAGATCAGTGCCTCCAAGGTAACACAAAATTCAGAGTTTACTGTAACATTTACACTTTCTGGTGGAAAAGGTTCCAGCTTTACACCACCAGCATTTTCCGGATTAAATACCATTGGATTCTCAAAGGTAATCACTCAAGGATCTGATGTTACAAGTATGAATGGGAAAATAGTAAATTCCGAGAGTGGAAGTGAACAATGGGAATATACGTTGACTGGTTCAAAACTCGGCACATTTACAATTGGCTCAGCAAAAATAAAGGTAAAAAATAAGTGGGTAAGCTCCAATAATGTAAAGGTTGAAATTGTAAAAGGCAATTCGAAAACAAAACAAGCACAAAATAAAAATCAACAAGTCAATTCTGAAAAGAAGAGTAGTGACGATATCCACATTAAAGCAATTATTGACAAAACAAATGTTTCGCTGGGTGAACAACTCACCGTTACTTATAAAATTTATACCAACATTTCAATTGAGCACTTGAACTACGTCAATAATGCGGGATACAATGGGTTCTGGACTCATGACCTCAGCAGCATAACAGAAAACACTGAGCAACACAAAGAAATAATAAATGGCGTTGAATATATTGTTGCTGATATTCGCAAGATCGCCTTATTTCCTCAAAAAACGGGCACCTTAAAAATAGACCCACTAGAAATAGATTGCTTTACGAAGGTCGAATCTAATAATGGGTTTTTTACCAGTTACTATTTAGATAGAAAAACCATTAGGAGCAATGCATTAACGATCAATGTCAATCCCTTACCAGAACTCGAAAAGCCTGAAACCTTCAGCGGTGCCGTTGGAAATTTTTCGTTTAATGCAACACTCGATCGCAATGAAGTAAAGCAGAATGAAGCCATCAACCTTCGACTAAGCGTTAATGGAACTGGGAATATTAGCCTGATTGAATTACCAACACCCGAGTTTCCGGCCGATTTCGAAGTGTATGACCCTGAGATGAACGAAAACATCGTCCAGAACAGCAATCCTGTTTCCGGCTCCAGAACGTACGATTATCTGATTATGCCACGCAATCCGGGGACCTTCACGATCAAACCCTTTACCTTTAGTTACTACGATCCCAAACAACGTGCATATAAAAGTATCAGTTCAGAAGGCTTCACCATTAAAGTTGGAAAAGGCATTGCTTCACAAAGTGGGAAACCAGTAAACCAGGAAGAAGTGGAACTTATCGGAAACGATATTCGCTTCATGGCTCCACAGTCATTACCACTCACAGTTATTGGAAGTAATTTTTATAATAGTTTATGGTTTTATATATCACTGTTGATTCCTGCACTCCTGTTCATTGCCTTCGTAATCATTTGGCGGCGACGTATCCGCATCAATAGCAATGTCGCTCTGCGCAAACATTTGCGCGCTACAGCAGTGGCTAATAAACGACTCACTACTGCAAAAAAACATCTGCAACAAGAGCAGTCATCCGAATTTTTTGTCGAAGTTTCCAGAGCGCTTTGGGGTTATGTGTGCGACAAATTCTCCATTCCCCTTTCCGAACTATCAATCAATAGTGTTGATGAAAAACTCTTGCATGTTAAAGTAAAGGCGGAAGTAAGGGATCGTCTGGTGAATACCCTCAATCAATGCGAATTTGCACGCTTTGCTCCTGCCGGTCAAGCACCCGATATGCAAGCGCTTTACAACGAAGCATCATCCATCATCATGGATATAGAACAAGATCTCAACTCCATTAAAGCGAAAAAGAAATCATGAAACGATTTGCCTTCCTCCTTCTGTTTTCCATGGCAGCTGTTTGCATTGCACAACAGACTCCGGAAGAATATGTTCGGCAGGCAGACCAAGCCTTTACCGAAAACAAGTATAACCAAGCATTAGATGATTATAAGAAAGTCATCGAAATGGGCTATGAATCACCGGGGCTCTATTATTCTCTAGGCAATGCTTGCTTCAAGGCTAATAATTTCGCGGCAGCCATCCTTTATTATGAAAAATCGCTGAAGCTAAAATCGGGCAACGAAAATCTGGAATACAATCTCAAAGTGGCCCAAAGCAAAATTGCAGATAAAATTGCACCACTTCCTCAACCCGTTTATCTAAGAGTTTGGGAAGCCGGACAAACAATGTTCACCTTGAAGCAATGGGCAGTACTAATCATCGTAATATTTTCACTAGTACTGATAAGCATTGCAACCTTTCTTATCGCAGGCAAACAATGGATGAGAAAAGCAGCATTCTGGTTTGGAATACTATTAATTGTCTCCGGCGTTTTCTCAACGGTCTGCTCTGTGGCTGCCTACCATAATTTTAATGCAAATGCCGAAGCCATTATATTCGAACCTTCGGTGTCGGTTAAAAGTTCTCCCGATGAAAGCAGTACCGATATTTTTGTATTACACGAAGGCTCAAAAGTAGAAATCAAAGACCAGATAGGTGAATGGTACGAAATCCGTATCGCCAATGGAAATTCGGGTTGGTTAAAATCTAGCGTATTACAGAAAATTTAGCTTCTCAAAAACGATTTGTGAACTAATCGTTGGCTGCTTTCTTAGAATCACGAATGATCAGGAAAATCTCTTCATTAGGCTTCTTCATCAAATACTTTTCCCTGCCCCATTTCTCAAGAGCCCTTTTATCCTTTGGATCAGTAAGGGCTTCAACCATGGCTTTGTTCTTGGCTGTTTCGTCAACGTAATACTGTTTTTCCTTGAGCAGTCCGTTCAATTCCTGACGATTCCTGAACTGGTTGATCATATTGTTGCTGTCGAAAAAAAGCATCCATACAGCAAATACAACCCCGGTGAGCAGATAATAATTCTTTAGGAAACGTTTAAAAAAATGAAGAATCTTCGTGAACATGAAAATTATTTTTTCAAAAGTAATGATTTTCCAGCCTTTAGTGTGACACTATTAAAGACGTTTTCAACCTAAGGCTGTTAATTCGTGCTTCATCATACAAGAGGAACAAAGCGCTGAATCTGCTCCTGAGTAAGCCGTCCGTTCACCCAAGTCGGATCAAGCAGTGCATCGTATTTTTTATAAAAGTTAATAGCCGTTTCGTTCCAATCAAGTACTTGCCACATCAGTCGCTTAGCATTTATTTCTTTGGCTTTCAACACTACTTCATTAAATAAAATGCGCCCTATTCCTTGTCCCCTCAGCACTTCAGGAACAATAATATCTTCCAGATAAATACATTTTCCCTTCCATGTGGAATATGCAATATAATAGAATGCCATGCCGGCAAGACGTCCCTCCTGCTCAGCTAAAATAATTTCGAACAACGGATGCTCTCCAAAACCATCAGCCTCAAGATCGCTCAGTGTTACGGTGACTTCCTGGGGTGCTCTCTCATACGTTGCCAATTCCTGAATCAGCCCAAGTACAGCCGGAAGATCAGCTTTTGTTGCCTGACGTAAACTTACACTCATTTTAATATATTAATTATGTTTTACAATCCCAGATCTGTATGTATTGTTCTCATGGCTTCAACAGCAATGGTGGCAAACTCATCGATCGGTATTCCTATTTTCTCACATTCGAGAATGGTCTCTCGTTTTACTGATGCCGCAAAAGCCTTCTCTTTCATTCGTTTTACCACCGATTTCGGTTTAACCACTTCAAGCTTTCGCTCCGGATAAACCATGGTAGTCGCCATCACAAGTCCGGTAATAGTCTCGCCTGCAGCCAGCGCAAAATGAAACGGTAAACTGCGAGGCACAGGAGCTGCTTCCTCATTGTGTAAACTGATAGCTTCAATGATTTCTTCATTTACACCCTGTTCTCTAAGGATTTCAATGGCCTTCAATCCATGCACCTTAGGATCGGCATTGGTAATCTCAACATCCACATCATGGAGTAATCCTGCAATACCCCAGATCCGCGGATTCGCGCCCAATCGCTTCGCCAGCGCCTGCAATACAACTTCCGATGCGAGACTGTGGGCAATCATAGCCTCCTTTTTTACATAGGTGCGTAATAATTCCAAGGCCTGTTCCCTGCTAATTCCTGCTTCCATAATAATTGATGTTTGTCTGGTATTAGTGCATATCCAGACTATGTAACATATAGATCAAATGCATCATCCCTTTGGTGATTTCATCCATATACTCCCCTACCGCTTTTACACTGCCAGGCAGCGTAAACACAAAGCAATTGCCCATAAGGCCAGCGACACCGCGACTTAGCAATGCATTTGGTTTCTCTGAGCCATATTTTACCCGTATCATCTCCATGATTCCGGGAATTTCCTTGTCCAGCAAGGGTTTCACGACTTCAGGTGTGATATCCCGAGGACCAATACCGGTACCACCAGTCGTGAAAATAAAATCCATCTGCTTGTGATGTGTTTCCAGAACTTGTTTAAGCACTTCAGCATCATCAGGTATAACGATACGTTGCACCTCACTTTTTCGGGCTTGTTCCTTGAAATATCCATTGATGCGTTCTTCAAGGGCAGGACCACTCTTATCTTCGTACACACCCTGACTAGCCCGATCACTCAAAGTAATTACAAGATTGCGAAATACTTTGGGCTCATAGATGGCTTCTTCACCAACATGGATAATTCCTTTTTTTATAACGCGGCAAAAAATTCCTTCCTTAGGCATTACACAGTTTCCAACTTCCTTAAAGATGGCACACTGTTCCCCATGGCACTTTTTCCCATTTTGCGTCACTTCCAGAATTACCTGATTAAAAATAAACTTGTCGAGCGGACGGGTAAGTGTGAGCTCAATACCTTCGCTGGTAATATTCTCTGCGAATTCTCCGGGCT
Source organism: Bacteroidales bacterium (assembly GCA_963678485.1). Lineage (GTDB taxonomy): Bacteria > Bacteroidota > Bacteroidia > Bacteroidales > CAIWKO01 > CALGYY01. The sequence goes on along the minus strand of OY782882.1, from coordinate 3,227,845 downwards.
GTATTTGCCTTCCTGCCTGCTTTTCGAATCGTGCAACACTTTCCTTTGCAAGCATGCTGACCATGCGGTTCCAAGGTCCGGAATGGGCATCGCCCTTCACACCTTCATCAAATAATTCAATGTGATCAACAGGAAGCTTGATCGTTCCTTTCTTTTCAGAAATATTGGTCGAGATCACTCTTATCTTATTGATGTCCATGCGTGATTATCCTTCCTTTGTTTTTTCAAGTAAACGAATTTCTTCAACAATCATTTCCTTATCTACAGCCTTGCACATATCGTAAATGGTGAGCAAGGCCACACTAACTGCAGTGAGAGCTTCCATCTCAACGCCGGTTTGTCCCTTGCATCTCACCAAGGAAACAACGCTAACGCCCGTATTAGTAAGGGTACAGACGACCTCAACTTTTGTTAATTGTAAGGGATGACATAAAGGAATCAAGGTTGAAGTTTGCTTTGCTGCTTGTATACCTGCAATTTCAGCAACAGTAAGCACATCACCTTTTTTTATTTCGTTCTCACGGATAAGATCTAAGGTAGAAGCATTAAGTACGATGCTGCCACATGCACGTGCAGTGCGAGTTTGGACTGGCTTTGCCGTGACATCTACCATCACAGCTTTGCCCTGATCGTCGGCATGCGAAAATTTTTTCATATCCTCTGTAATTTGAATTTGCCCATTTACATAATGGCTTCGCCTTGCAAAGATAAACAATGCTTATCCAACACAGCAGCTATACGAAGAAATTCAACGGGTTTGGAATAGACGATTGTTCTAACGCAGTTTCTGGAGTATATCGAAATACCGGGTATCCCCTTTTAATCTGGCTAACACTGTATCATTTTCGAAACGACTAAAATCAGTAAAACCGAGTTCCAGCGCTTGTTCCAGAGAAGCAAATGCTTTATCGGGCTGATCCTTTTTAGCATATAAACAGGCAGCAAGATATGCATGCTCGTTATTTTGGGGATCAATTATAGAATACAGCTCGATGAAACGTGCTGCGGGTTCCAGTTGTCCGGCATTTAATAAACCATTGGCATTTGAATAGGCTGCTAAACTGAGATAGCCCAATAAACGCTTGAACATTCCACGGTCAAGATCATTAACCGTATCTTCGGCTTTCTGATTCAGCACGCGAATTTCATCTCTCCACCATGCAGCACTCTTTTCATTCAGCGCTTTTATGTATTGCGTTTGCAGTGCAAGCTCTTTCTGCGAACTTTCATTTCTGCGCTTGAGATCAGCTGCTACTTCTTCAGAAGCGCCTAATTCATTCAGTTTTTTCGTATAGATTTTCATATCCGACAATCCATCAAAAAAGCCGATAATATTTTGTACCTTTTCGAAGGCCGCTGGTTTGTTGTTGCCCTTTTCAAGAGCCAATGCTTCCTTATACCATCGGTCGATGATGTCGGCAACAAACTTGGCATCGGTGGGACGCTTTTTATCCTTCATGGCGTTGGCTTCCATCCAGATGAAGGCTTCATCAACACGTTTCTTCGGTGGCCAGTCATGAATTCCTTTAAACACTACCAAATGATGCCTGTATCCGGCCTGTTGCAGCGCATCCTGCAATGTAACCATCTCCAGATAATTCATATCCTCATCACCAACAAAACCTATATAATCAAAACGGAAAGAAATGGGTTGTGTGAGCGCAGGAAAACCGGCAGAACAACCAATTACACCCGTGATACCCCCCTTGAAAATTGCTACCGAACTGGCCACTCTAGAGCCTCCACTAAAGCCAGCAGTATAAACCCTGTTCTTATCGATACTGAATCTTCCAAGAACATCATCCGACATTACCTCATAAAAATGAAGTGTAGTTTCTGAGGATAATCCATTTTGAGAATTATTGGAGCCAACAAGAATATATCCGTATTTCTCGGCCTGTTCCTTGAAAAGCTCAACAGGGACGATGCCTTTTGCATGCGCATCAAAAGCAAAAATCACAGGATATTTTTTTGTATCATCATAGTAAGACGGAAGATACAGTGAATACGAAATACTCTCATCAGTCAGGCAATTTACTTTGGGTATCACCACGCCCTTTTCAAAATCAGTATTTTGTTTTTGTTGATTTCCCGACGAGCAGGAACCAGCCAGCATTGCCACTCCGATAAGGAAACAAATCATTGCGGTATATAATCTTGAGTGTTTCATATGTACGATAAACGCTGATTTTTTCAATGGATATTCTCTAAAACAATTTAATTATGCATTCAATAACAATCAAACGGAAGCTGCTTTTCCTACTACATTGAACACTTCAGCGCGAAATTTCGCAGGTTAAATATATATAAACTCTCTGTAATGACAATACATTCGTTAAATAAATATTCATCTGACATTTAAATCAAACATTATATTATGTTGTATTTTAGACACTTCCATCAACAAAGAATTTTTCTTGACTATTTTTATTTTTATACACACTTCTCTTTTCAGTCAAGATTAACGAAGGAATAATACAATTTGTTACTTATTGTGGAAATTGAAAATTTCTACAATAATCCTTACCTTTGTATGTTTATAATACGTTATGAAAAAATTGCTGTTTTTAATGATGGTTCTTATTGTTTCCTCTGGCGGAGTCAAGGCATCATACCTACTCATTCCAATGGACGCTGCTCAAAAGAATCACCTCAAAGCTTACGGAATCTCTTATTGGATTTTGACGAATGAAGTTGAAATGAGTTGGCTCCTGAATTACAGGGGGGGCAGCTTCATGGTGAAATATGCCAAATCATTCGAAGAAGAATGCGCACTCAGGGATGTTACATATGAAATTATTGCTGATGTTCAGGCTACTCAAATTCTTACTGAGATTTCGGATCCTGAAGCAAATATGGATGAGGTGAAACTTGTGAAAGCACCTAAGATTGCTGTTTATTCACCAAAGAACAAGCAGCCCTGGGACGATGCTGTTACGCTGGTATTGAACTACGCTGAGATTCCTTATGACGTGGTTTATGATGAGGAAGTGTTATCAGGCGTACTGCCGAAATATGATTGGTTGCATATGCATCACGAAGACTTTACCGGCCAATATGGAAAGTTTTGGGCAAGTTTTCAGAATGCTGCCTGGTATCAGGAAGACGTAAAGGTTTCTGAAGAGAGTGCTAGAAAAATGGGCTATTCTAAGGTCTCTCAATTAAAATTGGCTGTTGCGAAAAAGATCAGGGACTTCGTGGCTGGGGGTGGTTATCTCTTCGCCATGTGCTCGGCTCCTGATAGCTTTGATATTGCATTGGCTGCTGATGGGATTGATATTTGTGATGCCATGTTCGACGGAGATCCTTCCGATCCACAGGCCAATTCCAAATTAGATTATTCGCAGTGCTTTGCATTCACCAATTTTACATTGGTTCGCAATCCTTACGAATACGAGGTTTCCAATATTGATGTAACGAATACTCGCCATATCGATCCTAAAAACGATTTCTTTACACTCTTTGAGTTTTCTGCTAAATGGGATCCTGTGCCAACGATGCTTTGTCAGGATCATGAGCAAATTATTAAAGGCTTTATGGGACAGAGCACAGCATTCAACAAAGACCTTGTTAAACCAAGTGTCTTAGTGATGGGTGAAACAAAATCATTAAACGAAGTAAGATATATTCATGGTGAATATGGCAAAGGAATGTGGACGTTTCTAAGCGGTCATGATCCCGAAGATTATCAGCACCTTGTTTATGATCCACCAACAGAGCTCTCCTTGTATCCTAATTCTCCGGGATATCGCCTCATTCTTAATAATGTGCTATTCCCAGCCGCTAAAAAGAAGAAACAAAAAACCTAAACCGGCTAACCTTACGGACTGCCAGTTCCTTTTCCAAAAGAAAAATGCGAAGTAAAAATAAGGCCTGCGCCTTATTGCTGAATCTTTATGATCTTTCCTGAGAAAACCAATTGCTGGTTGTACACTACTCTCACAAAATAATTTCCAGTAGAAAAAGAGGAAACATCAGTAGTGATAATTCCTGCAGATTGTTCAGCTAAACGCGTTGTTGATGATGATACCAGCTGTCCAAGCATATCATAAACCATCACCTGATAATCACCCTGGTCTGGCGACACTAATTGAATCTGAAAATCACTTACAACCGGGTTGGGATAAATGAGTGCTTGCTCTGAGGATTCCTCAGGCACTGAAACAACCATGGTACTAAATGGCTGCTGGAATCCTTGTGTAAGGAAATTATTTGCACTGTTTAATGTGCTTACCATTACTTCTCCAACAGTATAATCCATGGCAAAAGTAGAACCGTTGGTCCATGAACCACCTACCGAAGATATAACGCTGCGTTCGAGCGATTGGCTAAAACCAGCCTGAGATAGCAAAACCACAGTTAATAATATCCAGATTCTTTTCATGTAATCTCTATTTTGGTAAATAATGCCCTCCGAAAATGATATTACCAAAGTTTAATATCAGGTCGCAAAGCAGCTGCTACAAATTTATAAAAATTCAGGAACACAATCACATTTTCAAAACATGAATAAATAATATTGTGATAAGGTACCCGAATTAGGCGTAATAAAGTGAACATTGTATAAACCCATGATGGAAAAACGCATAAAAAAAGCCGCCCATCTAGAGCGGCCTCAACCATCAAAGCATTGCATTTTAATACATCAATTGTTTTTTGCTGCTGTTCATCCACTGTGCATCATATCTACTGTCGACAAAATATATCAGGAGATCAGCATCATATTTACTATCAACAAAAAAGATCGTTTTATCTGCATCATATTTACTGTCTTCAAAAAACCACAAACCCGAATTTCCAGTGGCATCGTACTGACTGGATACTTTATACACACATAAATCAGCATCATACTTACTATCAACCACAAAAACTTTCACCTGGGCATCGTACTTACTGTCGACTGAGAACACTTTTTGCGCGAAACCACCCATTGATAATGACATGAAAAGGGCAGTCAGGCAAACTAAAATAAAGGAAGAGGAGGTTTTCATACGGCTTAATTTTATGAATTATTATTTGATTTAAAAAAAGGCGGCGGGCGTTGGCAAAGATTACGCCAAAAAACTAAAAGGAGAGATAATAATCTTTGCAGCATTCCCGGTATTCCTCTGTATGCTCATTATTCTCATTATAAACACATAGGTTCTGTTGCACTACCTCGCAGTGAGCGGCTTTCTGCCAGCCATCGATACATCGATTAATTTCTTTGCCGGGTTTTGGCAAAATGGAGCATCGGGAAAACAAACTTAGCCCCGAAGCTGTTGCTAGGGATGTAAATTCATCAACTGATCGATAAGGATAAATAAAATATGCACGGCCATCTTCTTTGAGAATCATCTGTGTGGCCGTCAGCAATTCAGAAAAGCTTAGAAAAACATCATGGCGAGCCAGATTTCGTTCTGTGTATTGCGATTTTAATGATCCTACAAAAAAAGGCGGATTACATACGATCAGGTCGGCCGACTGCGGGTGTTTTATTGCATACTCCTGAACGGATGTATGAATAAAATTAAGGCGCTCTGACCAGGGTGAAGCCGCTGCATTTTCATTTGCCTGAACAATAGAATCAGCGTCAATATCTATCCCTGTAATAAATGCATCACTTTTTTGTGCAAGCATGATCGCTATAATTCCAGAAGACGTTCCAATATCCAAGATATTCGCTGCATTGCCGGTTTCTGTTAATGCACCAAGAAGTACAGCATCAGTGCCCACTTTCATGGTGCAGCGATCGTGGTTTATGCTGAATTGCTTGAAACGAAAAGGGTAACTCATTTCAAATAAGCTTCGATCAGGCCTTCTGGTGTCTGAAGGACAATGCGCTTTTCCTTATGATCAACCGTATGGATATAGGCAGTAACGTAAGGGACTAGTATTTCTCTGCGACCATGACGAATTTTTAAAACGTAGTGTTGTGGATATAATTCAAGGCCCGTGGCAGTGCCCAGAAGTCCATGATTGATATCACTCACTTCATAACCTTCGATCTCGAGCTCAAGAGCTTCGGCAAGCAGAGCCGGTGGAATTACATCGCTGGGAATCCACATTTCCTTTCCACACAAAGGGCGCGCAAGATCAACATCACTGATTTCATCAAATGATAATCGGATTGAATCACTGCTTTCGTCCTCTAAATTGGAAAAAAAATAAGGGACCAGTTCTCCATCGGTCTCGATGAATACTGATCCCTCTTTTTCAATCGTACTATAAAAACCTTCACGAACCGAGGCAATCATCTCGCCTTTATAACCGAAGGTCTTTCTTATCCGGCCCACTTCAAAACAATCTGTTTTTTCCATAGGAACCGGGAGTCGAATTATTCTTGTTTATCGGTATTTGCTTCTGCTGTAGGTTCTTCAGCGGTGGGCTCTTCTGTAGCAGGAGCTTCTTCCTGTGCTTCTGCAACAGTTTCTTCAGCATTAGCTTCCTTTTCAGCAGCTTTGGCTAATTTCTTTGCAATAGCTGCAGCCTTAGCTTCATTTACCTTTATCTCTGCTTCTAAACGCTTTTTGTTTTCATCTTTACCAGAGATTTCCATATTACGTTTCTTCTGGTTAATCTTAGATTCCTTTTCGGTAAGCCAAGCCTGGAATTTTGCTTCAGCCTGCTCAGGAGTCATTGCACCTTTTGTAACACCTTTTAAGAGGTGATATTTATACAAAATGCCTTTGTAGCTAAGAATAGCACGTACTGTATCCGAGGGAACAGCACCTTTCTGTAACCAGTTCAGGGTTAAGTCGAAATTCAGATTGATTTCGGCGGGGACGCTAATGGGGTTGTATGTACCAAGACGTTCAATATATTTTCCGTCACGTGGTGCACGACCATCGGCAATGACAATGTGGTAAAAAGGGCGACCTTTTTTCCCTTGTCTCTGTAATCTCATTCTTGCTGCCATACTAAATAAATTAAAAACAACGAATTAATAAAAAAATTGATTCCCTCTTTTAAGGGGGTGCAAAGATATAATAACTTTTTTAAACAAAAAAGCATAAATCCTAAAAATCAGATAAATCGTGATATTTTTTGAACGAAAATCTAGACTCAACACTGAATTATGGCAATTCAAAAAGAGATACACTTTCGTAATCCCTACGAAATCTATATTTCGAGTTTCTTGCTACAGCCGAAAATCTCTGCCTCTACATGGTTTGAGCAAACAATTAATGTCCGGTCGCGAGCAAAAGTCTGCATCTGATTTCTGAACCATGCGATACTTTCAGCATCCAGATTAGTAAGAGGCTCATCCAACAGCAACAAGGATGAATCGGTAAATAATCCCAATGCCAGTTTTAGTTTTTGCTTCATTCCTGAAGAGCAGTCGCTTACCTTTTTGGATCGGTGCACCCAAAGTCCGCATTGTTCCAGTAAGTCTATTGATTTTAATGTTTCTCTGATCGGTTTAAACTTATTGTAGAAATCGACCATTTCAAGTAAGCTAAATTCTTCAATAAGCTCAAAATAGGGTGCCACATAAGCCAGTTCAGCATAAAGCTTCTCAACAGCAACCAATGCACCGTTGTGGTGATGAATTAATGTCCCCTCCGTTGGCATCACGGCACCGGATATCATTTTCATCAAGGTGGTCTTCCCTGATCCGTTTCTGCCCAGTACAGCCAGACGATCCCCATCAGCTATATTGATGGAGACACCGCGAAATACCCATTCCGATTGATATTTCTTTCCTAGTTGTTGAATTGTGATTTGCATTGCCAAGGGTTATACGACAAAGGTATAAAAAAGAAAACCATTGGAATCCCAATGGTTTTCTTAATTTTTCAAAAGCTAAATTACTTATTCAGAATCTTGCCATTCAATTTATGAGTGCCATCCTGAAGGCTATAGCTATAAATTCCGGGGGCAACCTTAACATTGAGAACATTCACTGAATTGCTTGTTAATAGAGCATAAGCAACAATACGTCCACTTAGGTCAGTAATCAACAGATGAGGTTTTACCATATCAGAATTGGATAAATCAATATTCAACAGGCCATTATTCCAAGTCAATGTAGTAGCATTCGCTTCTGCATCGGAGATACCAACATTAACACTGACGGTAATTTCAACCTCTGGAGAAGTAATGGTGACGCCATTTACAACGGTTTGTGCAACTACATAATAGGTTGCTGGTATTGTAAAATAAGGAGTGTAGGTTGTATTGGTTTCGGCCGGACTAAACGAAGTGTAAGGTCCGCCTGAAACGGTAGCATATTTCCATTCTCTTGATGCTCCGGTTGGTGTTTCTGTAACCGTCATTTGAGTGCCATTGGTGCTTTGAACAATGGTCTGAGGTGTCGAAGGGCTCACCGAATTATCAGCAACAAGAACATGTAATTCGTTGCTTGAAGAGACGACAGGGCCTGCCCAGGTGGATACACAAACAACATAGTAATCACCGGCAGTTGCAAAAGACGGGGTATAGCTAACTCCAGTTTCGGCCGGACTAAATGAAACATAGGGTCCTCCGGTGGTGGTGCCAACCTTCCATTCGCGGCTGGTTGCAGCAATAGCTTCGGAAACGCTGGTTGCGGTACCGCTTGTTCCTGCTTCAATTGTTTGGCTCGCTGAGGGGGCAATGGAATTGGTGAGCAAGGTAATCTGGATATCGCTACCATTATTGAGCGCAGTGATAGCATAGTTGGTCGACACCACGCGAATTCTGTAACCCGTTCCTGATGGAGTACTTGCCGGGATTGTTCCGCTAATGGTACCACTTGAAGTACTTGTCACAGAACCTAAAGTAATTGGGCTGGTAAAAGAACCGCTTGCATCTGAAAGCTGAGCTGTTACAGTATTTCCGGCATACATTGTTCCGGTAAGGGTGAATGGAATACTGATAGCGGTACCTGTTGAAGCACCAACAAAGTAGGTTGAAGGAGCTATGGTTCCGGTGGTTAATGAGGGGTTATAAACCATCTGCATATCATCAACATATAAGCTATCTCCTGCAGATCCACCGCCGGGAGTCATATTCGTCGTTAATGAAATCAACACATAAGCGCAGGTTGATGAGGGACCACCATATACGAAGGGAATAGACTTTCTTACCCAGGCACCATTTGTTTTAGTAAAATTCAAAGTAGCCGTTCCAACCACGTGATTCGGGGAGTTAGCATCGGCACCACTGGGATCAAAATAATTATAACTATCATGAATGACAGCATTAATTCTAGCCTGCTCAGTACCGTTTGAAGCTGGTTTAAAACGTACCCATACTACCAATGAATCGGGATGCCCGGTAAACGGGTGACAGAACAATGTGTCAGACGTTTTAGTAAAGTTATAATTGTCAGAATTAGATGGAGAGGTACTTCCCATGTTTATTTTTCCAGTGGTTAAATTTCCATTAGCAATGGTTCCAAACTCATTGGTAGACCAAATAACAGCGCTATATGAACCAGTGGTTCCCGGGCGCTTTACTGTTGAGCGGTCCACTCTTTTCTTCTTTCCAAATGAAGTTAATAACGTAGCATCAGCCGTCATAAATGAATTCCAATGGGTGGGCTCAACACTGGAGGTCGACAAATCAACCCAATTTTCGAAGCCTGCATTGTCAACATTTTGATACTGTGCATTAGCGTTTAGACAGCAGAAAAATCCTGCAGCCAGCGCCAACATTGATAGAATTTTTTTCATACTACAAAATTTTGATTGTTTTTTTAGTTAGAAAATTACTATATGAATATATTGATATTACGTGTATAATTAATATATAATATCACTTTATTATATTCCATTGTTCAATTTCTTCAAAAATAATGGTGAGAAATTAGGATTTATCGTTACCGTTACGATAGTATCCCTTCATGATACCGCGGCTTGAATTGTTGATAAATGATATGATTTCATCGCGCTCAGGAGTGGCGGGTAGTTCAGCTTCGATATAGCGTAAGGCCTGAGTAACATTATACCCTTTGACGAATATAATGCGGTAGATATCCTGAATTTCTTTGATTTTTTCAGCGGAATATCCTCTGCGACGAAGGCCGATAGAATTAATTCCGGAATATGAAAGTGGTTCACGAGCAGCTTTAGTGAAAGGAGGAACATCCTTACGAACCAATCCCCCACCAGCGACGAATGCGTGAGGACCAATATTGACAAACTGATGTACAGCAACCATCCCTCCGATAATTGCCCAATCATCGACCTTTATATGTCCGGCCAATGCAGAAGAATTCGAAAGTATTACATGATTTCCGATAACACAATCATGAGCAACGTGCACATAGGCCATGAGAAGGCAATTGTTTCCAATCACAGTTTCCATGCTGGCTTTAGTGCCGCGATTAATGGTGCAAAACTCGCGAATTGTAGTATTATCGCCAATCCTAACTAAGGTTTCCTCGTTACTAAATTTTAAATCCTGAGGAATAGCAGAAATAACGGCACCCGGGAAGATTTTGCAATTCTTTCCTATGCGCGCCCCTTCCATAATCACCACATTTGAACCGATCCAGGTTCCCTCTCCAATCTCAACATTTTTATGAATCGTCACATAGGGCTCAATCACAACATTGTTTGCAATCTTGGCTTGAGGATGAATATACGCTAGTGGTTGAATCATGAATTCGGTTTTTTAGAAACTTGTGCAAGAAGTTCAGCTTCCATCACTACCTTTCCATTCACATAGGCAGTTCCCCGCATATGACAGATACCTCTACGGATCGGGGAAGCAAGAATAATATCAAATATCAGAGTGTCGCCGGGAACTACCTTATTCTTGAACCTGGCATTTTCTATCTTTAAAAAATATGTAGTGTAATTTTGAGGGTCGGAATACGGACTAAGTGCAAAAATTCCACCACACTGCGCCATTGCCTCGATTTGCAATACACCTGGCATAAGCGGTTCTTTAGGGAAATGACCAACAAAGAAACCTTCGTTCATCGTAACATTCTTTAAACCAACAATGCGCGTGTCGCTGATTTCAAGAATCTTATCAATTAACAAAAATGGCGGACGGTGCGGGAGTATTCGCTGTATAGCGTTTATATCGTAAACAGGCGGCTTTTGTATATCAAATTCAAAGGGACGACTGCTATGCTTTCCTTTGATAGCAGCACGAATTTTCTTGGCAAACTCAATGTTTGAGTAATGACCTGGTTTTTGTGCAATGATATGAGCTTTCAGTGGAGCACCAAGTAATGCAAGATCTCCAACGACATCAAGCAATTTGTGACGGGCTGGCTCATTGGCAAAATGCAATTCGAGATTATTTAATATACCTTCCTTTAGCACATTCACCTTGGGTTTGTTGAATACACCTGCGAGATGATCCAACTCTTCCTGAGAAATCAATCGGTTAACAAAAACAATTGCGTTATTTAAATCCCCACCCTTAATCAGGTTATTCTCAAGCAAATACTCTAATTCATGAAGAAATACAAAAGTGCGACTTGAAGAGATCTCAGAAGCAAAATCGCTCATATGGTTCATGATCGCGTTCTGCGTTCCAAGGACCTTGGTCCCGTAATCAATCATTGCCGATACCCTGAATTCATCCGAAGGCACGGCCAACATCTCCACCTGCTGCTTTTCGCAAGTGTATTGAATATTACTGGAAATTTCGATGAATTTGCGTTCAGCCTCTTGTTCAACTTTTCCAACTTTGGTCAATGCTTCAACAAAATGCTTTGAACTGCCGTCCATGATAGGCGTCTCAGTAGAGTCAATCTCCATCAGAACATTATCAATCGACAATCCCGCAATGGCAGCTAATGTATGCTCAATAGTGCAAACCCTCGCGTTATTCTTTTCTATGCTTGTGCCACGTGATGTGTCAACAACATAATCCAAATCAGCGGGAACTGTTGGTTGATTCTCAAGATCAATCCTTTTAAACACCAAACCTGTGTTCTGCTCTGCTGGCCGAAACGTCAGGGTGACTTTATTCCCAGAGTGTAATCCAACACCGGAAACACTTATGGGTTCTTTAATGGTTGTTTGTTTAGCCATATTAGGCGGCAAAATTATAAAATAAAAAGGAGTGACAAAACATTTTTTACCACCCCTCGGTTTTGCTATCGTATGTTGCTGTTTATACGAATGTTATCAAAAAAGGCTATCTACAAAAAAATAGATAGTTATGACGAAAGTTGTTATCTGTATGTTAATTTAGGTTTAGGCGAAACGCAATAGTTTAAATAATAATTTATAAAGCATTATTGCATTCATTATCACACAGAAAGAGATTTTCAACGATGAATCTCCTGCCATTTTATAACAACCTTGATTCCTTTTCCAGGAACAGAATTATAATTCACTATACCATTTACCGATTCAATCCTGTGGAATATATTACGTACCCCTAAGGTCGCACTGGTTTGTATTTTCTCATCCACATTAAAACCAATACCATCATCTGCATACTCAAGAACCGGCATATTGCCCGCCTCAGAAAAACGAATTATAATATTCTTTGCGTGCGCATGCTTGAGCGTATTATGGATCAGTTCTTTCACAACACGATACAAGGCCAGTTCAACTTTGTTATCATACCTTTTCTCTTCATCAATCTGTTCTGTCTGTAGACTAATATTTACACTGTTCGCAATATTGATCTTGGTACAGAAAGCCTTTATTGAAGGAATCAGTCCGTATTGGCTCAGTACCTCAGGCATGAGATTATAGGAAATGTTCTTCGTTTGTTGCACTGCATCATCCAATAATTGTTTAGCAAACTCTATCAGTTCCAAACGTTCTTTTTCTTGTTCAGGACTTTTGGTTTGTATTAGATTAATGTAAATGCGCACCGATGAAAGTAAGGGCCCGAGTTCATCATGAAGGTCTTCAGCAAACCGCATTCGCTCACGGTCTTCAGTTTCTAGAATGGAATTAATGACCTTATGCTGCATGTCGTAATAATCTGTTTTATCAAACATTGCAGCCTGAATATAAGAAGGCTGACCGTTCTCGTCCATCAGATTTTGAAGGTAAAGTCGCAGGTAATGTATGCTTCCGTTTCTATGTATTATCCGACATTCATTTACAATCTTGGAATTGGGGATTTTGCGCAGCATTCTAATTGCTTTAAAAATCTGCACACGATCTTCCGGATGTATCTTTTGAGCTACACTCGGTATTCCATGAAAGAAATCTTCAATTGTATATCCTGTTATACCAAATACATCTCCATAAAGAAACTCGAGATTGCCATCAAGCCGCATGCGAAACGCTATCCCCTGAAAATTCTCAAGAAACAAGCGGTACTTTTCTTCGTTCCTTCGTATCTGCATTTCGGCTTTTCTTACTTCAGTAACATCATGTAAAATGACCTGAATAAAACCTTCATCACCAATCTGCATTTCATGAGCCATATACTCCAAATACCGCGTTTGTCCGTCATCCCAAAGAATTCTGATTTCTGCTACATTAACGGGAGGTTGCCCTTCTTTGCGCAATCTCGCTCGTTCAATCATTGCTTGACGGTCATCCGGATGTATTTGAGTAAGCAATGGCCTCTTTAAAAAATCTTCAAGACTAATTGCACCCATGACATTCAGCGCGGCCTGATTGGCAGAAATAGTATTATATAAATCCTTAACCAATAAAATCCCATTAGGTGAGGTTTCATAAAGCAAACGGTATCGTTCTTCGCTTTCCGCTAAATGCTTTTCAGCTTTCTTTAACGCATCAACATTAGTCACTGTACCTACTACTTTATAAGGAATACCATCCTGCACCAATACCTGCACACTAATTACACAATGATCGCTTCTGCCATCCTTATCTTTAAGCTGAGTTTCAAAGGTAACATGAAGCTCACCTCGTTTTATTTTCTCCATCAGAGAAATTCGCGTGTTGGGATCTGAATATAAAATATCTGTAGAGAGGCCCAATAACTCTTCCCTTTTGTAACTTGTATAAAGGGAAATTGACGGACTGATCTCAAGAATAATCCCATCCATGGAAGATTCGACATATACGCTCTGAATATTCTCGAAGATATTTTTATAACGGGTTTCGCTTACTGCCAGCCGGTCAATAAGATTTCTGAGCTCGGTAATCTCTCTAAAAACAAATGCATGACCATTCACCTGACCCTTAGCCTGATGCAGTGAAGTATGGGTTACCATCACAGAAATAGAATCCCTGTATCCGCATTTAACCTGATTTTCCTTGGTTTCGCCAATGGGTTCAAAAAAATCGTTAAGCAAGCGCGTTTCAAAAAGCTCATTCACTTCTTTCATCCGCAATACTTCACGATTGCAGTTAAATAACTTGAGGGAGGCCTGATTCGCGAACGTGATACGACCAAATTTATCGGTGATTAATACGGCATCGCTAATTCTTGTTAGAATGTCCTCTGCAGCACTTTCGGGCGTTGCAGAAAATAATTCAAATTTAATAATGGCCCATGCAATTAAACTATAGCCAATAATAAATGTACCGGACGAAGTTGGCGGGATATTGACTGGCAGCATAGGAAACACCAAATCAAAAACCACAGGAAAAACCAGCGAAAGCACAAATCCCGCAAGAACAAGTCTGCTCTGTGATTTATGAATTTTATCACTTGCCTTCATTACGTGGCGAATACCAAGATAAAGCAATAATAATGTAAGCGCCATAATGAAGATGCCCAGCATAGTACCACGAATCGTTTCCTTCATAGTAAATGCCCAACCCAATCCATGCCCAAGATTCCTTACATAAAACAGACCTTCCGGGTCTGTTGTAAAAATCATGATGGAAGGAAATAAGTATAACAAGATGTAAACTACATAGCCTTTTAATAAGTGCTTTTGACCTGTTAGCAGCAGATAAAAATGCACCGATAAGGGAAAAATAAAGAGCCGTAACGAGACCAGATTCAGCAAGGCATATACTTGCTCGGGACTATCTGCAACATTGATAAAATAACTAATAAGCGAAGAGATGGCCACCATAAAGGTCAGCAAGGAAAAAACCTGATTAATGACCTGCTTGTTGTTGCGCGCAAATACCACCACTCCAATAATGATGGTAAATATGCTACTAAATAATAATAAAAGATTATATATATTCATTTTTTTATTATAAACCTGACTTGACCGCATAAAGTTAGAACTTCTTTTCGAACAACGCATTTATGCATACAATTTCTGATGAAGAAGATGGTCACAGTTTGTCATGTTCGCGGGTTTTGTACCTTTGCGCAATAATTGATCTATATGGCACTTGCTGAATCTTTTGAAAAAACGGGCAACTGGTTGTTTCGCTATCGTTCGTATATGCCGGTTTTCCTGTACCTCATGGCTACCGGAGTAGTCATAATCGAAACCAAAGAATTAGTGAATTTTCATCTTCTTTACTGGAATCTGATTTGTTTTGGAATTTCTGTCCTTGGAATGCTTATCCGTGCCATTACCATTGGCTATACACCCAAAGGAACCTCAGGTCGGAACACTAAAGAAGGCCAAATTGCTGAAGTACTTAATACAAAAGGGATATATTCCGTAGTTCGTCACCCACTCTATCTGGGCAATTTTTTTATGTGGCTTGGATTAATCCTATATGCTGGTACACCTTGGTTTGTGATCTTTTGCCTCGCTTTTTTCTGGATTTATTACGAACGAATAATGTTTGCTGAAGAACAATTCATTCGTAAAAAATTCGGCGACTCGTATCTGGAATGGTCTTCACGAACCCCGGCATTTTTCCCTGACTTCCGCAAATGGCAATCATCAGACCTTAGCTTTAGCTTGAAAAATGTGCTCAAACGCGAATACAGTGGTTTCTTTGGAACCATCTTTTCCTTTGCATACATCAACTTTCTGAAAAATTATTTTTTCGATAATCAATTATGGCTTGATTTGAAATGGCAAATTGGAGGTATCGTTGGTCTGCTTGTATTGATTGTACTTCGCTCTCTTAAAAAATATACGAAGGCTCTTCATGTCGAAGGTCGCTAACAAGCGTAGATTAGTATGCACACCCTGGAACCGCATTTCCTCTGGCGAAATTTATATATAGCTTCTGAAGATGATCGTTCTCCCTTTTATGACAGGGAATACAGCGAATTCGAATTTACCCATGCCGTATATAATTATTTAATACATCCTCAATGGGATGCATTTGGTTCCGCCACCTTATACACTAAAATACTTTTCGCCGATTATGATAAGGGCTTTGCTATTCTCGAGTTTATTGGAGAATGGAACGATTTGCTTTATAACGACATCATGTTTTTAAAGCGTGAGGTCCTGGAAGTATTGATGTTGCATGGCATTAACAAATTCATATTGATTGGTGAATATGTGATGAATTTTCATACCTCGGGCGACGACTATTATCAGGAGTGGTACGAAGACATTGAAGATGGATGGATAGCGATGATAAATTTCAGGGAGCACGTCCTTGAAGAGTTTGCACGAGGACGAATCCATCACTATCTGGTTTTTACACGAGAGCTCAGTAATCTCAGCTGGAGACAACTGTCGCCGGTTCAGTTGTATGATATTGTAACATCAAAGGTCATCAAACGACTTAACGGTTAGCAAATGGTAGTTCATCGAAATTTGCATATTGAAGGTCACGTTCAGCGAGTCGGTTTTCGTTATTATGCTCAAAAATCTGCGATAGCTCTGGGGCTATATGGATTTGTTAAAAACCTTCCTGATGGATCAGTTTATTTAGAAGTGGAAGGTGAAGAGAGCTTGATAGCGGAATTATATGATTGGTGCAGGACTGGCCCTTCAATGGCCGAAGTATCAAACATTCGCATAACTGATGGAATAGTGCAGGGGTTTGATTCCTTTGAGATTCTTCATTGAAAAAAAAAGTGGCTACCTCATCGAAGTAGCCACCCTCTTTCGTTTAAAAAAATGTTATTGCAGTGGAGTAACTATTTCCATAACCTCTGGTAAATCCATTCCAATGGATTTCAAACGTTCGATTGTTGGTACTCCATTGTTGGTCCATCCGCGACGGAAATATACCGCGTCAAGAAGTTGCTCGTATTGATCTTCACGGTATGCGCGCATAATCGCAACTTTTTCCTTGGTGGTCTTACCCTCGGGATCAACACCAATCTTTTCTTTAAGTTGTTTATCGTAGCGTTCCTGACGTGATTCGTATTCTTCCTCGGTAACAGGTCCTGCTGCGCGGTATGGCTGTGCATCATGCTTACGCAATCCATATCCACGGCGAATATTGAAAATGCGCTGGAATTGATACACACGTTCCGATTGTACAATCATTGAATCTTTATCAAGTTCAAGACCGGTAACGGATTTATAAATTGTAACATAGTTGTCAACATGCTCGGGAACCTTAGCAGGTTCGGCCTGTTCGTGATTATTTGCAGGTTCAACATCATTCCAAGGAAGTTTGCATAAGCCCTGTAATCCAAACCAGGTGCGGAACATCGGGAAATAATATAGCGCTTCAGCCTTCTTTTCAAACGTTGGAATCTGATTATTTACCATATCCATAAAGATTAACCAAGCCTCATCGTGCTGTGGTCCCTTGTTGGTCATTGCGTAACCACCTTGCTGAGCAAGAGATTCCTTAGAAACGTATTGTGAATATTCCAAGCCTTTATTTTCCATGCCAATATCAGTAAGGAATTGTGCATCACCCCAACCTTTGGCAACAAATAATTCTTTCATTTTACGAATACCCTGTCCGGCAATTACACCGAAACCTTCGCCACGTGCAAGCTGGTGAAGAATTTCCATAGCTCCGTCTTCATTCCCAAAATTCAATTTCACACCACCGGTGCGTTCATCATTCAAAATACCATTTTCGTAGCATTCCATAACGAAGCCCAGGATGGTTCCCCAGGTAATAGAGCAAATACCATAAGTATCGCAGTAGAAATTCGCTTCAATAGTCCAGTCAGGATTAAAAATACCTGCGCAGGAACCCAGTGAAGCAGCTGTTTCGTATTCCGGCCCGTCAACAATAACCTTTGATCCTTTGTAAGGTCCAGTGCGGAGTTCATAATTATCGACACCCTTTGCACATGACATATTACAGCCAACCCAACAACCATCGGGTACATTCTGCGTAAAGCGATCCTTATAAACATTAGCATGTACTTTAATGGCATCGGGATGACTTCCAAACTTAAAATTATTTGTCGGGAAGAGATCGTAATCATTCATGATGTGAGTAAGGTGGGCAGTTCCAATTTTACGCATCTGGCATTGGGAATCATCTAACTCACGCATTTCAGTATTGAAGCGTTTTCCACGCTCCATGATTGCTTCAAGATTAACAACATTATTCAGATTTCCTTTGATACCAGGAACTTTAGCAACAATAGCCTTGATTTTCTTGTCACGCAAAATTGTTCCAATACCGCCACGGCCGGCCTGTTTCAGGCGAACCAGTTTGCGCTTCATATCAAAGAATGTGAAGTTAAGCATACCAATCAGTGAATGATCAGCAGCAGTTCCGGCAGAAACAACGGCAACATTCATACGATCTTTCTCATCATTCGAAAAAATCTCGTGCAGTTCTTCTCCCAGAATATGACTATCAATTGGCAAATCCTCTGCATCGTAAATCTCAACGCGGCCATTGATTCCATCAATAAAAACAATAACCTCTTTTTCTGCTTTCCCTTGAACTTCTAAAGAATCAAATCCTGAGAATTTAAGGAATGGTCCAAAATATCCCCCAACATTACTGTCGATTGGAATATCGGTCTGCGGAGATATAGCCACAACCAACGATTTCCCAGTACCAGAATACTGAGTAATACCACAGATAGGGCCTGTATTGATTACTATTTCGTTTTCAGGATCGTTCCACTTAGTATCAGCTTTTGTAGCATCCCATAAAAGCTTTAATCCAAAGCCTCTACCACCAACAAATTTATCCTTCATGAGCTGGGATACTGGTCTTTCCTTGATTTCACCCGTACCAACATTAACATAGAGGGTCCGGTTATTATATCCCTTGTCAATGGGTTTCAACGTATAGGACCAATCATTCAACAGTTTGTGCTTTTTCTTGAAATCCTCTATACTCATACAGTGTTGTTTTTATATTTATATTGTTATTCGATTCACAACGCAAAAGTAAAAAAAAATCTCGTCTCCAAACGGAATTGCTTAAAAAATAGGGATGTGTAGCGATTTTCATATCGAAAAAAATAAGCATTTCATGCCCTTGAAATCACTTAAAATGTTCCGAATTATATAAAACAACCTCTCTTTCACCACCAATGATTCTATGCTTTAAATCGTATCCTTCCGTTACATCGGGAAAAAATCGGGAAAAAGCACTTCCTTAAAAAGTCAAAATTCTACCGAAAACTTTTCTAAAACAACCGTTTCCTGAATTACTAAATAAATAGTTGCACAACTAAGTTCTTAGTTAGTATATTTGCTTCATCATGAAAACACGACTAATCAGCATTTCAATCATTGTATCCTTTCTTATCAGCCCCATGCTGCTATATTCACAATCGAATGACGCTGAAAGAAAAGTTGCCGCTTTAATAGATGTATACGATTATTCATCTGCGATAAAAATGGCTGATGCCGCTCTTATTTCAGATAGCACGAATATTACTTTGCTCCTTTACAAATCAAAGTCACTCTCCGCCTTGTATCAATGGAAAGCAGCCTTGGAAACCCTTGGCAATGCTTACAGGAGAGATTCGTCGAATCTTCTGGTACTGGCTGAACTATCTGCCATTTGCCAGAAAAAAGGAGATCTAGATGGGGCAATTAAATACACCTCTAAAGCCTGTTCACTTCAACCATCCAATGTGTATTTCCGAACCCAGCTCGCAACACTAACATTCACTTCTGAAGAGTACCACAAATGTATAGGTCTGATGTCGCCAATATTCAAATTGGATACGACCAATCTATACGCAGCCCGGCTTATTGCCGATTGCTATTACGAATCCCGAACGAACGATTCGGCTGTCCTTTGGTATCAGACCATACTTAGGTCAAGCCCCAATGATTTGTATTCTGCACAGAAACTTGCAAATGTTTTTATACGAACTGAAGATTACACAAGAGGTCTCACTCTTACGGAATCCTATATTAAATATGACACTTCCCTTAATCCTGTTCATAAGCTAAATGCATTCTTCTATTATTTACTTCAGGATTATAATACTGCTAAACAAAGATTTTTACAATGTATTGAAGCGGGCGACACTTCGATTTTTGTATATCGAAAGTTAGGTCTGACCTATTATAAGCAACAAGTGTTTGATTCGGCCGAACGATATTTCCGAAAAGCCTTCTTTCTTGACACTACCGACGCAGAAACCTGCTTTTATTATGGCGTTTCAGCCAGTCGTTCTTTTATGCCAACTATAGGAATACTATATCTGAGCAAAACTATGCAGATGGTGATGCCTTCCGAAAATTTCCTGACCAATATTTACATTGAACTTTCCGAGGCTTATAATTCTTGCAGGCGTAGCGACACAGCATTAATCATTCTTGAAAAAGGAGCATCAATATTCCCTCAAAACAAACGCTTTCTTTTCAGAATTGCCTATCAATATGATCAGATGCTTAATGATTCTGAAAAAGCAATTCCCTATTATGAAGCATACTTAAAAGACTCTCCCGCTGAAATCGAATCGAATGATAACGGAACTGAGGTATCCTTTGGAACTTTTGCACAAAATCGACTTACCGAATTAAAAAAGAAATATATCAATTCAAAATAATTTCATCTTATGAAAGAACTCACTAAAGCAGAAGAGCAGATTATGCAAATTCTCTGGAAACTTAAAAAAGGTGTAGTAAACGACATTTTAGATCAGATGAATGACCCCAAGCCGGCATACAATACGGTATCCACCATCATTCGAATTCTTGAAAAAAAAGGTTTTGTAGGCCACAAGGCATACGGTAAAACTCATGAGTATTTTCCATTAGTTGCAAAAGAAGTGTATACTAAAGACCTGATGGGTGGATTGGTGAAAAACTATTTCAATGGATCAGTAAAACAATTGGTATCCTTCTTCACCAAGGAAAACTCAATGTCGGTGAAAGAAATGGATGAAATTCTAAGCATAATCGAAAAAGAAAAACAAAAAAACCAGGAGTAAGTATGGAAACATTTCTAATATACCTGATAAAAGCATCCCTTGTAACATCTGTTTGTTGTATCTTATTTCTGTTGTTGAAGACTGATAAGCATTTCGGAAGAAACAGGCTACTATTGGTGAGCGGACTTGCCTTATCCTTTCTAATTCCATTGATGAGTTTTAGCACGCACGGTGACAGTGGCATCATTCCAACAGTTAACCTTAATCAAGTGGTAATTGGCACTCAGAATTTAAGTAGAACGGCTGATTCTTCCGTTGAAATTCTGCCATTACTTTTTTCAATCTATCTTGCCGGAATGGCCATACTTCTGTTTCGCTTAGCATTTCATTTTATCAAATTAATTCGATTGCTAAACCATTCTGTAATCGTTCATAAATCAGACTATATTCTTGTTCTGAGCACTCAAGTAAAGTCACCATTTTCGTTTTTCAATCTGATTTTCATGAATGAAAATATAAACCAGCATGATGCAGAAACGATACTCACCCACGAACTCGCTCATCAAAATCAATGGCACTCGTTTGACATAATTTTCACAGAATTGGTTATTATTTTTCAATGGTTCAACCCGGCAGCATGGTATTACAAAAAGCTCATTACTGAGGTTCACGAATACCAGGCCGACAGTATTGCACTCAACCATGGTGTAGGCACTGCGGCTTATCTGCAATTACTATTTGCTACCGCATTGAACGTTCAGTCTGCAGTAATTACAAACAGTTTTTGTCAAATCAAATTAAAAAGGAGAATCAAGATGATCACAAAAAAACACAATTCCCGTATGTCGGGATTAAAATTCGCTGCAGTAATCGCAGCATTTAGTGCATTTGCGGTATTTGTTTCCTGCAACAATACCCCGGAAGCTGAAGAAAAAACCACCATGGATGTCCCACCACCCCCTCCTCCACCTGCACCACCCAGCACCAATGAAAACCCAACAACGGCGGAATCACCGACTACTGGCGATGTATATACAGTGGTAGAACAAATGCCAGAATTTGTGGGAGGCGACAACGCACGTGTAAAATTCCTGAGCGAAAATATCAAGTATCCTGAGCTTGCCAAGGAGAAGGGAATCATGGGAACTGTTTTTGTTTCCTTTGTTGTTGACGAATTTGGAACAGTGAAAGATGCAAAAATTCTCAGGGGAATTGGAGGCGGATGCGATGAAGAAGCATTACGTGTTGTGAAATTGATGCCCAAATGGAAACCCGGGAAACAATCTGGAAAACCTGTGAATGTAGCGTTCAATATGCCAATCAAGTTTATGCTTAGCTGAATAAATGAGCAGTATGCAGCAGTAATTTCAATCGGTCCGGTGATTCAACCGGGCCGGTTTTTCCCGAATGAAAAAAACGATATGCTGGACGCAACCGCCTGCGAAAGCAAGAAGAGGAGCATAGATGTTTTGAATGTATTCAATCATATCTAGAATTTTATTTTTTTCGTGAGCCTTGGTTTTTAAAAGCCGAAGGCGAATTAAAAGCCTTAGGCGAACAATCCCGCCAACGGCGGAGGGTATAATACCCCGCTCTTCTAGGGCGGAATGTTGGGGCCGGGGCCCCGCAGATCGGGATTTCGTGAACTCAACTTGCCCCGGGGTTCATACCCGTGAATAATTTTCATGATATAATTATGAAAAAGACATTTGTTCTCTTTATTGCAATAGCACTTATATTTAGCTCTTTCAGGTTTTATGGAACAGTTGAATTTTCGCCCGAAGTTGCTTCACGACATAAAGACAGTTGCATCCTCACTTACACAGGAAATGCAGGCTTTTTAATCAACAGTGGCAATCATAAAATTCTGGTAGATGCACTCTTTGGCCCCGTGGATGGAGATTGGTGCCAGCAAGCCGGCGATTCACTCAATTACCTCATGCAGCACGGAATTTCTCCGTTCGACCACATCGACGCGCTACTAATCACGCACAATCATATCGACCATTTCAATAGCTCACTAACTATCAATTTCCTTAAATACAACAAAAATAGTGTTGTGATCTGTAGGGAACAGGCAACTAAAATGATGCAGCCAGAATCAGGTTTTTCGGATATTTCCAATCGAATCATATCACTGCGTAGCGATAGCCTGAATGACACATTGATTTCATTCAACAATATTTCTATTCAAGCCTTTCGCTTCCCTCACAGCACTTATAATGTAATTGACACAATCACCGGAAAAACACATAATAGACATAGCAATATTGACAATATAGTCTACATTATAACCATGGGCAAATTCAGCATTATGCATTCGGGCGATTGCGCAACAACCAGCCTTCAGGAATTTCTCCACTATAAAATCCAGAAAAGGAAATTCGATATTGCAGTATTTAACCGAATGTTCCTCGGAAGGGAAGGCATGGATATAATCAATACATATATAAAATCAACAATGATAGTCTTCATGCATATTGAATCTGAAAAGGTAGAATACTACAATTCTATCATTAAGGGTTTTCCCACACTTCAAATTGTTGGAAAAATAATGGAAAAAAAAGTATTCCTAAAATAGAATCATAAGGAACATTCATTTTCAGAAACCATAAAAATTCCGAAAATGGACTGTTACATAAGATGTATCTTTGCAAACAGAAACCTTATGTATCATTCTGTTTTATAATGAAAATCTCACGCCCTTTCATCATCAGCGGTCCTTGCAGTGCCGAAAGTGAACAGCAGGTCATGGAGACAGCACGAATGCTTAGCGCTGGTGGTAACATTTCCATGTTTCGTGCTGGCATATGGAAGCCCCGTACGCGTCCATCCGATTTTTGTGGCGTTGGAAAAGTGGGTTTACCTTGGCTGATGAAGGTGACTAAAGAAACCGGTTTGCCAGTTTGCACCGAAGTTGCGTTACCCGAACATGTTGAGCTATGCCTGAAACACGGTATTAAAACGCTGTGGCTTGGTGCGCGAACAGTTAGTAATCCTTTTTCAGTTCAGGAACTTGCTGATACCTTCGCTGGCACTGATGCATGCGTGATGGTAAAAAATCCATTACATCCCGATCTTGATCTTTGGAAAGGAGCTATGGAACGGCTTCAAAAGGCGGGCATTCACAGTTTGATGACTATTCACCGTGGATTCTATCCATTTGAAAAATCGGGGTTGCGTAATATCCCAAAATGGGAACTTGCTATTGAAATGAAAAGGTTTTTCCCTGATCTACCTATGATTTGCGATGCAAGTCATATGGCTGGGAATCGCCATTCTATTGCAGCCATTGCCCAGAAAGCACTTGATTTGGATATGGATGGTTTGATGATAGAATGTCACATACATCCTGAATTAGCACTTAGTGATGCGCGTCAGCAATTGGAGCCGGAAGCTATGGCTCAGCTGATGACATCTCTGTGTTTCAGGGATGACACGGCACACGGAAATATTCAAAATTCCACATTGCGATCGTTTCGCGACCGTATTGATTCCATCGATGAGCAGATTGTAGATTTACTTTCGACCAGAATGAAAATCGCTGAAGAAATTGGCCTTTATAAAAAGAATCACAACTTACCAATAGTGCAGGTAAAACGATGGAATGATATCGTTACTACAAGAATGAAACAGGCACGTAAAGGCGGCTTATCGACTGCCTTTTTACAACAGATGCTTCAGGCAATTCACCAGGAATCGATACGAAAACAAACACTCATCTTCAGAAAGAGAAATAGTAAGTAGTGCTAATTATTACGCTGTTTTCAATGCACCAATCAGCTCGCTGACTTTCTCGATTTTATGGCGAATCAAATAATCGTTGATTCCATCCACAATTTTCCCTGCAATGGCCGGGTCGATAAAATTAGCTGTTCCAACCTGGACTGCAGTGGCCCCGGCCAGCATAAACTCAATCGCATCGGTAGCATTCATAATACCACCTAATCCAACCACTGGAATTTTTACTGCTTTTGACACCTGATAAACCATACGTAAAGCAATTGGCTTAACTGCAGGCCCCGACAATCCTCCTGTAATAGTACTTAAGACAGGTCGACGGGTTTCCGCGTCTATGGCCATTCCCAGCAATGTATTGATTAGTGATACAGCATCGGCTCCTTCAGCTTCAACACTTTTTGCAATATCGGCAATGCTAGTAACATTTGGTGATAGCTTAACGATCAGCGTCTTTTTCCAAGCGTTTCGAACCGCCTTTGTAACCTCTGCGGCGGCTGCGCACTGCGTCCCGAAAGCCATACCGCCCATTTTTACATTTGGGCAACTTATATTCAATTCGATTGCAGGAATATCTTCTAGCGACGAAAGACGCTCGGTGAGGGCAACATACTCGTCAACCTTACTCCCATTGACATTTACAATGACGTGTGTTTTATATTTCCTGATTTGCGGATAGATATGCTCAATGAAATATTCTACTCCCTTATTCTGCAACCCAACAGCATTAAGCATTCCCGAAGGTGTTTCTGCCATACGCGGGTATGCATTGCCCTGACGTGGTTCTAGTGTAGTGCCTTTTACGATAATACCACCAAGATGGTTCACATCGAGAAAATCATCGAACTCAGGGCCATAGCCAAAGGTTCCGGAGGCCGTTAACACTGGATTATTAAATTTCAGTGTGCCGATATTTACGCTTAAATCTGCCATGCTAAATCATTTATGTTGAATACTGGTCCGCTGGTGCAAACACATTCATTTCCTCTGGTTGTTTCTGTAACGCAGCACAAACAGGCTCCAATGCCACAGGCCATCGTATTTTCGAGCGAAACAAAACATGGAATGCCTTTGGATTTTGCGAGAGAGGCCACCACTTTCATCATAATCTCCGGACCACAGCAATAAACCATATCGATATCTTTAATATTTTCCCAAATACTATGTTTGGTTATAAAACCTTTTTCTCCTGCACTTCCGTCGTCGGTGCTGATAAGAACTTCTCCGAAACGGGCAAAGATTTCCTGTTCGAAAAGATCCTGTGCTCCTTTTGCGCCAAGAAGAGTTACAACACTTACATTTTGTTCGTTCAGCTGTCGTGCAAGATACAGCAATGGAGCCGCACCACATCCACCTCCCACAAGAAGCACCTTTCCCTGGGTAGGAAGGTCAAATCCATTACCAAGAGGAAATACCACATTTATCGAATCCCCTTCATTTATTTTACTAAGTTCAAGCGTTCCTGCCCCTACAATTTTTGTGAGAAATTGTACGCTTTGCTTTTTCATATCCACATCATGGATAGAAAGCGGACGTCTTAGAAATACAGCATTGTTAGGAATTTGAACCTCAGCAAACTGTCCTGGTTTAATCAATGGCAATCCATCCTCTGAGACACATTCGAGAATAAAATTGCCATCGTTTAAAAATTTCTTTTTCGAAACTTTCAGATCCTGTACGACTTTCATGAGATATTGCAATTAGGTGCACAAAAAAAGTCCGCAGCGCGGACTTTCCGAATTATTCTTTTCCTTTTTTCTTTGGAGGATTGCTCACTTCCTTCTTTTCTTCTTCAACTGATTTTTCTTCTTCCGGTTTTTCTTCAGTAAAAATCAAAAGTTGATTTTCATGTAAGATATTATACCAATTAAAAACCTTTTTCATATCAGAAGTGTAGACCTTTTCCTTGTCGTAATCAGGTAATATCTCTGCAAAATATGCTTTGATTTTTGCGTCTTCCGATTTGTGGTCGATTGATTTACCACCGTTTTCCTTATCGAAAATGGTTTTGAAAATTTCCTTCAAAGGAACTTCTTTATCTGTAGTGTAAATGCTGATCTCTTCCAGATTGCTGATTTTGTCTGAAGCATAAACTGGTAAACGTTTCTTATCGAGCATGCTCTCTACGATTAATCCGCTCTTGGTTTGTGAGATAATTTTGAACAAACCGCTTTTGCCTGATATTGCGAGAATTTCTTTCAGATCCATAGGTCAAATTTTTTGGCAAAATTAATAATATTTTTGAATTGAATTTTAAAGTGTTTATGATCACATTCACTTTCCTTAAACTGCAATTTCCAGAATGAACCTAAGATGAGCTATTAACGCAGTTCCTGCCTAAGTCTGTAGCGGAAAAGCTATGATTCAGCCACTTTATCTATTCTGAATTGTCAATTCATTACCGACTCATTAAAATCAAGGGCAGAAATAAGTAAAAAAAAGCTATTTTTGCTTCCCCTGTGATTCGCAGACCTATTACATATGAGACAATATCTTGATTTACTGAATCATGTTCTTAATAATGGCACCTTAAAAAGTGACCGTACTGGAACCGGCACGCTGAGTGTGTTTGGATATCAGACCCGCTTTGACCTTAACAAAGGCTTTCCTTGTGTCACCACTAAAAAGCTTCATCTCAGGAGTATTATATACGAATTACTTTGGTTCTTACAAGGAAATACGAATATTAAATACCTCAACGAGAACAAAGTCAGTATTTGGAACGAGTGGGCGGACGAGCAGGGAAATCTCGGTCCGGTATATGGTCACCAATGGCGTAGTTGGACAACAGCAAATGGCACAGTTGACCAGATTAGCGAACTGGTGCAGATGATAAAAACCAATCCCGATTCAAGGCGATTAATAGTTAGCGCCTGGAATGTTGGCGACATTCCACAAATGGCGCTCCCCCCCTGTCATGCATTATTTCAATTTTATGTGGCTGATGGAAAACTCTCCTGTCAGCTGTATCAGCGCAGTGCAGATATTTTTATCGGAGTGCCTTTTAACATTGCATCCTACGCATTATTAACCATGATGATAGCCCAGGTAACAGGCTTAGGCCTTGGTGATTTTGTTCACACCTTTGGGGATGCCCATATTTATTCGAATCATCTGGAACAGGCACGACTTCAGCTAAGCAGAGAACCCCGCCCACTACCATCAATGAAGATTAACCCGGAGGTAAAGGATATTTTTGCATTCCGCTACGAAGATTTTTCTCTCGAAGGCTATGATCCACATCCTCATATTAAAGCTGATGTTGCTGTTTAATAATTCAGTAGATTATGGTTTTTTCGAGTAGCTTATTTCTCTTTTACTTCCTTCCGCTTTTTCTGCTAATCTATTATCTGGCCGATAGGAAATATAAGAACTATGTTGCTTTGGCAGGAAGTGTCATCTTTTATATATGGGGCGCTCCTCTTTTTATCTTTGTGATTTTTGGTTCAATCATTTGCGATTTCCTCTTTGCAAAATACATTAGCCGCTCTACAGGCTTACGACGAAAATCGCTGCTGATTGCGGCAATCAGCCTTAATGTTGGGATATTACTATATTTTAAATATGCCAATTTTTTTGTTGAAAATGTTAATTCGATGCTGGGTTCTATGGGCGTAGGACAGCTTTCGTGGATGAAAGTCGCACTACCCATTGGAATTTCCTTCTTTACTTTTCACGAAATGAGCTATATTATCGATGTTTATCGCGGTGTTAAAAAGCCGATGACAAACATTGCTAATTACGCCTTATACATATTATATTTTCCTCAATTAATTGCGGGTCCTATTATCCGGTTTAACGAGATTTCAGACCAAATTGAGGAACGTACAAGCCAATATTCGGTCGACAACCAACTCCTGGGCTTCATTCGTTTTATTATTGGATTGGCAAAAAAAGTACTTATTGCCAATGTACTTGGAGCCGAAGCCGACTGGATTTTTAAGTTGGGAGGCAACGATCTCACCACACCTCTTGCATGGATAGGCATCATGGCATATACCTTCCAGATTTATTTCGATTTTTCGGGATACTCAGATATGGCAATTGGTCTGGCGCGAATGATGGGATTTATCTTTCCTGAAAACTTCAACAATCCTTATATTTCCCAAAACATAACAGAATTCTGGCGTCGCTGGCATATGTCGCTGAGCCGCTGGATGCGCGATTACCTCTATATTTCCCTTGGCGGGAATAAAGTGTCGATTCCCCGTATGTATTTCAATTTATGTTTCGTCTTTCTCATCTCAGGTTTATGGCATGGCGCAGCCTGGAATTTTATTTTGTGGGGTGCATACCACGGAATCCTATTGATTGCAGATCGGATATTCCTTATAAAACTTCTTAAAAAAACAGGAAAGATATTTTCCATTATCTTCACATTTATACTTACCATTATCGGTTGGGTATTGTTCAGAGGCGATAACGTTTCTCATATAGGACTTTATCTGAAACGCATGTTCGTCTTTACAAATAAGCCGGCTGAATGGATTATACATGCTGATTTCTGGGTGGTTCTGGTACTTGCTTGTATCTTCTCTTTTGTTGCCGCAACAAGCTGGGGCGACCGTTTGCAGAAGGCCGTATTTGAACAGACATATTCCATGAAGCGTTTGGCTGTTATGGGAAGCATTACCATTATACTTTTCATTTTAAGTGCTGGCAGTATTACAAGTTCAGGGTTCAATCCCTTTATTTATTTCAGATTTTAATTCACAAGGAAATGAAACAAAATATTAAAAAAGCGGTCTTTGCCTTGTTTCTGGCGCTCCTTGTGCTTCCAGCCCTGCAATTTAAATTTCACTTTATTAATGTAAAAAGTCTGGGTGGAGATTACAAAATTACCGAACGTCCAAACTTTTCAATGAAGGATTGGATTTCGTTGGATTTTCAAAAGAAATATGAACAATATGTAAATGATCATATTGGGTTTAGAGAGTTCTTTATCCGGTCATATAATCAGGTGTGGTATTACCTATTTAATAAGCTTCGAATGAAAGCCATTGTAATGGGAAAAGATCATATTCTGTTTGAAGAAAATTACATCAATGATTATACGGGCAAAAATTTTAAAGGCGAAGATGCAATTAATGAGCAATTAAAGAAAGTTAAATTTCTACAGGATACCCTTGAAAAGGAAGGCGTTCATTTGCTATTGATTTTTGCACCGGGGAAAGCAACCTTCTTTCCGGAAAAAATCCCTGAGAAGTATCTAAAGAATATTAAGCCACAAACGAACTATAAGTATTATTCGCAACAATGCGGTAAATTAGGGTTGAACTACATTGATATGAATATCTGGTTCAAACAACAAAAAGCTATCTCAAAGTATCCGCTTTACTATGGTGGAGGCATACATTGGTCAACATATGGAATGACTCTCGCTTTCGATAGCCTGTGTAAATATATGGCAGGTTTACAGCAGGCTCCACTTCCCCAATTACACATCAATTCGGTTGAATATTCGGATGTGCCCAAATATACCGATAATGACATTGAACAAGGAATCAATCTGCTGTTTGATCTGCCTTTTGGACCCTATGCCTATCCTTCTGTGAGTTGGTCATCGCCTGCTAATGTTAAAAAGCCGCACGTGCTAATGGTTGCTGATAGTTATTGGTGGAATGTGTTTAATTCAGGCTATATCAATGCCGCCTTTTCAGGAAACGACTTTTGGTTTTATAATAAAGAAGTTACCTTTTCTGATGGTCAGCCTAAAGCAGGAACAGATACACTCAATATCTGCCATGAGATTCACAAATCCACTTTCGTGATTATTATGGCTACAGAGGCCAATATGTATCGCTTTGGTTTTGGCTTTATTGAACGCCTGTACGATGTGTATACTGGAAAAGGAGCCCCGGTTTTCGATCCGATGCAGCTCGAAAATGAGATCCGCGACCAAATGTCAGTAATTCGTAACGATGAAAAATGGATGGAGTTGATTCGAAAAAAAGCTAAAGATGCAAACAAGCCAATCGACACTATACTTAGACAAGACGCAGCTTATATGGTATCCGTGAATAGGAACAAATAATACAATCACTTCGCTGAAATTTAACGAAGAAAACCAATCATCATGAAGGTTAAAATTATAGGATAGATTTGACAAATCTTATCTCTGACGCCGGCACACTCTCATTTTCAGGATTAAAACCGATTCTTTCTAACCCAAATCTCATACGAATATCCAAAGCCACATTGGGCATCGAAAGGAACCTCAATGATTTCTGATAACTGCCACACATTTGGATCAATCTCAGGGAAAAACACATCGCCATCAAATTCCTTATGAACGCGGGTGATGTACATTTTATAAGCAATATCCATAAACTGCTGATAAATACTTCCCCCACCAATAATGAAATTCTCTATATTCTCATCGCATAGGGCTTCTGCTTCTTCAATAGAATAAGCCATATCGCAACCTTCAATGATCTCACCGGGAACATTGGTAATAACAATATTCCTGCGTTTAGGAAGAGGGCGGACAGGCAAGGAATAAAATGTATTTTTACCCATCACCACTGGATGACCACCAGTAATTTGCTTAAACCTTTTCAGGTCAGCCGAAATATGCCAAAGTAATTGGTTATCCTTACCAATGGCATGATTTGCTGCAATGGCTACAATAATGGATATAGGTTTCATAAATTCCAGGGAGCTATATAAGCGGTGGTGTTAGTTTTTTTATGGCTTTTCTTTTTTGGCGCAGGCACATACTTTTCGTTTAGAACATAAAGCAATCGTAGGGAAATAAGATTGTGATACTGGTCGCGCGTCCATTCCTCGCCTGCCAGGGTAGGTCCATAGTTGCGTGTGCGAATCTTTGCCATTGAATAGGCATAGCGTACATCAACCTTTAAATGTTTCCAAACTCTAAGTTGCAAATCAAGCAGTACATCGAAATCGTTTTTCGAATACTGTGAAGATGAATCCATCACCAGACCATGTTCGATTTCTCTGTAACTCACCCTGCGTCCCCACGAAAATCCAAGTCCGATGGTCCAGATATGCCTGTCCTCAAAAGAAAACATCACAGGTACTTCCAAATAATCCAGTTTTAAATGATAATAGGGTTTTCCGGTAGAATCATATTCAGGGCTAAATTTACGATATGCACCTTTTTGATTAAATAGCGTTTCAATTCCAAACGAAAATCCCTTTCCCAATGGCAGCGTCGCGCCAAAACCAGCATTTAAGCCTCCTTTACTGAAGCCATATACTTCATCACCATCAACCTGAGACAAGTTAAGCCCGGCGATAATCACACCTTTGATTTGCCGATCCTTGTCAACATCACCACCATTGCGCTGTGCGAAGCCTGCAATAACAGGCAGAAACAATAATAGAGTAAAAACTATCTTTTTCATAAATGCAAAATTACATCACAATCAGCACAAAAGCGCATAATTTATATATTTATTGTGAAGCTTCTTTCATTGAAAAGGAAATTCTCTTTCGTTTAAGGTCTACATCCATCACTTTTACCATCACTTTTTGGTTCAATTTCACCACCTCATTAGGATCCTTAATATACCGGTCGGCCATCTGGCTAACATGCACCAATCCGTCCTGATGAACACCAACATCAACGAAAGCTCCAAATGCAGTAATATTGGTGACTATCCCAGGCAGTACCATGCCGGGTTGTAAATCTTCCAGCGTGTTTACCGAACGGTCGAACTCAAACAAGTCAAACTCCTTACGGGGATCTCTTCCCGGCTTTGCCAACTCTTGCATAATATCCTTAAGGGTAGGCAAACCGATTTTCGCTGAAACAAAACTTTCAAGCTTAATGGTTTTGCGAAGCTCTGGATTTTCCATCAAATCTTTTACTCCTGCCCCAGCCTGCTTTGCCATAGCATCAACCACATGATAACTCTCTGGATGCACAGCACTTCGGTCGAGTGGATTCTCAGCATCTCGAATTCTTAGGAAGCCGGCAGACTGCTCAAAAGCTTTCTCACCAAATCTCGGCACTTTTAAAAATTGCTTTCTGCTGGTAAAAGCTCCATTTTTATTTCTGTATTCAACAAAATTCTTTGCCAGCACTGGCCCCATTCCTGATACATAAGTGAGCAACTCTTTGCTGGCACTGTTTACCTCAACACCAACCTGATTAACGCAGCTTTCGACCACCATTTCCAAACTCTTTTGCAATAATGACTGATCAACATCATGCTGGTACTGCCCCACACCTATCGATTTAGGATCGATCTTTACCAGCTCTGCCAATGGATCCATCAATCGCCTTCCAATGGAAACAGAACCTCTGACAGTAACATCATACTCCGGAAACTCTTCTCTAGCCACTGCAGAAGCAGAATAAACCGAGGCTCCGCTTTCGTTCACCATCACTGCGATAACCTCTTTATCAAAACGGATATGCTTAACAAAATTCTCTGTTTCACGACCCGCAGTTCCATTTCCAATGGCAATGGCTTCGATTTTATAGGCACTAACAAGTTGTGCTATCTTTGCGGCAGCCTGCTTAGTTTCATTTTGGGGTGGATGCGGATATATGGTTTCATTATGCAATAATTTACCATATTTATCCAGACAAACTACCTTACAACCACTCCTGAATCCCGGATCCAGCGCAAGAACGTTTTTGTTTCCAAGCGGCGACGACATAAGTAATTGCCGTAAATTTTCGGTAAAAACCCGAATGGCTTCTTCATCTGCACGCAGCTTTGCCATTTGCCGTAACTCAGTTTCCAGCGATGGCTGAAGCAATCTTTTATAACTATCCTTTATGGCCATCTCAACCTGATCGGTGCAGGGACCATTATTTCGCAACGTCATTTTTTCAATAATCTCCAGCGCCTTTTCAGCTTCAGGTTCAGCAGAAATTCGAAGGAAACCTTCGTTTTCTCCACGAAACATAGCCAGTAATCTGTGCGATGGAGACCGCATCAGATTTTCACTCCACTCATACCACGATTCATATTTGTTCCCTTCAATCTCTTTTCCTTTCACCACTTTGGAACTGATTACGGCCTCACGAACAAATAAATTACGCAGACGCTGCCTCACATTCGCACTTTCGTTCAAATCTTCCGCAATAATATCGCGTGCTCCAGCCAAGGCCTCTTCTGCAGATTTTACACCTTTCTCTTCATCGACATATCGCTCTGCTTCTACCATCGGGTCACGCACGAGTTGTTGTAAAACAAAAGCGGCCAGAGGCTCCAAACCTTTTGCCCTTGCAATACTAGCTCTGGTCTTTCGTTTCGGACGATATGGTAAATAAAGGTCCTCAAGCTCACTCATTGTGACTGCCGCAAGTATGGATTTCTTAAGCTCATCGGTGAGTTTTCCCTGTTCAAGAATGGATGCCAAAATGGTTTCCCTGCGCTTATCCAATTCTTCCAATTCGTGCGCACGATCGCGAATACGGGCAATCACGACCTCATCCAAACTGCCCGTAGCCTCTTTTCGGTAACGACTTATAAACGGAACGGTCGATCCATCTTCCAACAAGCGTAAGGTATTTTCAACCTGCTTTACGCTGATATTTAATTCAGCTGCTATTTTTTGTGCGTAGGCAATCATATAACGATTCTATATTTATCAAATAATTCCATCCATGTGTCCCATTAGACTCAACAGATCAACAATGCGGTGCGAATATCCGGTTTCATTATCATACCAGACAATGATTTGTAAAAAGTTGCCCCCCAAAACCCGTGTCGACAAAGCATCAAAAATTGCAGAGTGCGAGTCACCAATAATATCAGCGGAAACAATCGGGTCTTCGGTATAGCCCAATATACCCTTCAATGCAGTGTCCGACGCTTGCTTCATCATTTGATTCACTTCTTCAACGGTGGTATTCTTCTGAAGAATTACACTTAATTCTATCAATGACCCATCATGAACAGGCACTCTGACAGCAAGCCCATCAAAACGATCTGTCATCTCCGGCATCACTAGAAATAAGGCTTCAACGGCAGTACTGGTAGTTGGGATAATATTTACACCCGCAGTTCTCGCCCTACGCAAATCCTTGTGCGGAGCATCGATTATGGTCTGGTTGTTTGTAAAAGGATGCACTGTATTCATGAAAGCGCGATCAATACCAAGCGTATTATTCAATAAATTCAGCACGGGTGCAAGGCAATTCGTCGTACAGGAAGCATTGGAAATAATTCTATCCTTAGCCAAAAGTTGCTGCTCATTTACACCAAGCACTACGGTACGATCCGGATGATCTTTTGGAGGACAAGAAAGCACTACTTTTTTTGCACCTGCATCCAAATGCTTTTGCAGCAATGCACGCGTTGTAAACAAGCCGGATGATTCAATTACATAATCTACTCCGTAAGAACTCCAGGGAATATTTACAGGATCGGGATAGGCGCTAACAGCAATCCTTTTCCCGTTTACAACGATACAATCTTTTCCCGCTTCAATGCTCCCGCGAAACGGCCTGTGTGTGCTATCGTATTTTATTAGATGCACCAAGGTTTCCATTCCCATCAAATCATTAATCCCCACCAACTCGAGGTCCGAGGTGTTCTGAAGAATTCTGAAGACTACCTTTCCAATACGGCCTAGACCGTTAATCCCAACTCGTATAGCCATTTTTATTATTATTACGTTCTAATCACACATCAACTAATCAGATTTCGTTGCAAAATTAAACCAAATATATCTAAGCGTGGGTTAAGAACATTGTTAAGGGGACACAAAAAAAAACCGCACCACTAAGGGTGCGGCCAGACGAAATTGAATGAAGCTTTAGTATGATGAAATGTAACGGTTTAGGTCGTCGATTGAGCTACTGAAGGTAAATTCATTGTTCACTAAATAATATCTGTTCTTATCAATAACATAGCTATAGGCGAACTTTGCTAATTCCAATTTTCCTGATTCGAAAGTTAACAACCGCATTAACTCACACACCTGATTGGTCGTAACATTGTTTGCAGCAATCGCTTGTTTACAGATACTTAATTTACTATCGTCGAATGAAGTGTTTGCAACAACCGATTTTAATGCAGCAAAATCATATTCACTCATGCATGTAGGACCATAATTTGGCGAAGGACAATTTGGATAATTGTATGGTTCATTATAATTATTATGTGGTCCGGAATAATTATGCGGTCCACCGTGATGTCCATTCCCATAATGATTTCCGTTATCGGGAACCATCGAGTATTCGCTTAAAACAATATAACGGCAATCGGCAGTAATCATACTAGAAACAGATTTTCCTCCTGCAACATTTATATATCCATTGAATACCATTTTTGGAAACCCGCTCACTACCCCATTATGACCAGTGTAGTAACGATATACTTTTAATGAATGGCTTCCACCAGCAACATTTGCAAAGGTGTATGAGGTATTGTATTGATCATACACTTGTCCGTCGAGAACAACTGAGATTATTGAATTGTCCCACATACGGAGTGTCAAGCTGGAAGGCAAGTACGATGCACGAACGCCGAGGACTCCGATGCAGATTACTAAGGTAATGATGAACTTTTTCATAATATGGTCCTCCTTGATTTATTGGGTGAGGACCACGACATTTCAATGAATGTGCCAAAAATCCTGAGCATCCACAAGGCACACCATTTAAAAGGTAAGAATATTGGGACTTTCTACTGAGCCTCAACGCCTAATAAAATAATAGCATCTTCAGAAAAACTAATCCTTACCGAATCTCCCACCTTTGGTGACAACGATGACCACTGCGCATTGTCGAGGTGCGCATGTAGCTTAAAACCTGCGTTTAGCAGCACATCTGCACCGCCCTGAAATGGGAAAACGCCTTCAACACGGGCAGGAAAAACGTTAGCATATTCAAATGAACAATTTATAAATATTTCATCACTCTTTATATAAAAGGCGGCATTTTTTTTACTTTGTCTTGAAGCGATTAAATGATGACCACCTTCCATATATATTTTATATTTATTTTGATAAGCTTCAGCGTTGGCACAAATGAAATAATTTTTTATTCCGGTAAGTCGTGCAATAAACGCATTGCCGGGATTATTAAAAACTTGTTCCGGTGTACCTGATTGAACAATCGTTCCATCATTCATTACTGCAAGTTTTGAAGCCAATGCATAGGCTTCGGAATAGTCGTGCGTGACGTGAATGATGGTTTGTCCTTCATTATTCAAGGTACTCAGTAATTGCATCATATCGAATTGCAGCAGAACATCAAGGGAAGAGAGGGGTTCGTCGAGTAGTAGAATTTTTGGTTCCATGGCAAGGGTACGTGCTAAGGCAACACGTTTCAGCTCACCACCTGATAATCCTGAGGGAAAACGGTTAAGTAGCTCATGAATACCAAGACGCTTCGCCCAACGAAGAACAGAACTTTTAATCTCTGCGGAAGACTTACCTCTGCCTTTCAACGAGTACTCAATATTTCTTGCGACATTCATGTGGGGAAATACAGCGCTATCTTGAAATACGATTCCTACGCTTCGATCCTGGATTTTCTTTCGGGTGATATCGACGCCATCTAATAAAATGCTACCATTTTCTGGTTGTCGTAATCCTGAAATCATTTCAAGAAGCACAGACTTTCCACTACCTGAAACACCCAGCAATGCAAAGTAATCTCCTTTGTTCACGCTTAGCGAGACATCCTTTAACGAAAATGCTCCAACGTTTAGATTAATCCCGGTAATCTCTAGCATAGGGTCGTTTTGAAAGTAATCGTAATAAGATAAAGAAGAATAGAGATACTAGAATAAATACGACTGCAACAGGTCTTGCGTATTCCAAACCAAAAGAACCGAATCGTTCGAAAATAAGCACAGGCGTAATCATTGGATGATATGCAACGATAATGACCGCGCCGAACTCGCTCATTCCACGGGCAAACATCATAATCAATCCTGAAACAATATTTCTCCATGCTAATGGTAATGAGATAGAAAAAAACACTCTAAACGGCGATGCGCCTAAGCTCAGCGCAGCCTTTTCAAGCTTTTCAGGAACGCTCAAGAAACCATCGCGTGCGGCATTTATCAAAAACGGAACACTAACAAAAGCCATAGCAATAGATATTGCTGCCGGGTGTCCTACCAAATCAAGCCCAATCATTGATGCGGATTTTCCAACAAGCGTATCACGTGATATAAAACCAAGAATCGCGATACCTGCAGCAGAATGAGGAATTACAATAGGCAAATCAATCAGTCCTAATACAAAACGTTTTAGGAAAAATTCTTTTCTTGCAAGCAGATAGGCTAAGGGAATTGCACCAATGGCTGAGCAGATAGTGGCTGCAAATGCAGTAGCCAGGGTTAGCCA
The DNA here is from genome assembly GCA_963678485.1 of Bacteroidales bacterium. Classification (GTDB taxonomy): domain Bacteria; phylum Bacteroidota; class Bacteroidia; order Bacteroidales; family CAIWKO01; genus CALGYY01. The sequence goes on along the minus strand of OY782882.1, from coordinate 3,189,859 downwards.
GATTGAATCTCTCACCGCCTGATCGCCGGCGGTATCAAATACTGCTGAAATTGGCGTAGCAAAGAACATCCCCAGTAATGGAGCCATTACAAAAAGAAGTATTCCTCCTCCAAGAAAAACAAGAACAAGATAAAAAGGAGAAAAGTGTTTGCCCGGCTTCATGTAAGGTTTGGTAATGCTATGAAATATTAATCGTTTAATAGTACAATCTTATTCTGATAGAGAATTCGATCTCTTGATAATTGTACCTGATAGACACCAGATGCTTGATATTGAAGATCCAGTTTGAGGTTATTGGTTCCTGACATGGTAAGGATCGATTCTTCGAACACACAGGCTCCCATTTGGTTGAATACGGAACATTTCAAATTTTCATTTGCTGAAGCTGAAAATGTAAGTGAAATTGTCCCATTAGAAGGATTCGGATAAAGATTATAATCAGAAGTTGAAGAAAGCTCATGAATGGAAGCAAAGATAATATTCGGATTCCATCGACCGAAATAATAACTTGGGTGTGCTCCTGCCTGTGCAAAACTGCCACCGACCCAGACATCAGCTCCATTGGCAGCAATAGCGTAGAGTTGACCATCAACACCGCTTCCCATGGGATCCCAGCAGCAATCGAACTTACATACATTTTGTGCAGGGAGCAGGCTTTTGTTAGAACCGACATAAACATCGTATTGACCATAATCCATGGCCATTGGCGCATCATCAACACCATCACCAATAGCGGCCCACACACCTGAAGTATAGGTTGCAATATGATTTACTGTTGTACCTCCAGCAATTAAAAAGTCACCAGCAACATACAGACTTGTTCCTTGCATGGCCAGAACATTTACTTCACCAGTGGTTCCCGCACCACAGCTCTTCCAAATGGAGTCATTCCACATTGCTATATATTTCGAGGAGTCGGATCCTGCTTTAAGAAAGTTTCCACCGACATAAATATTCTTTCCGTTCGCAACCAAGGTATTGACCCTGGTAAGATTGCCGAAACCGCTAACACCACTATCAACGGCATTCCATTGACTACCATCCCAGTTTGCAATGTAGCCACACTGCGTCAATCCACCAATTGCATCAAAATCGCCTCCGGCATACAGTTTTCCGTTGACATCAATGGTCAGTGCGCGAACCATATCCTGTGCACCGCTTCCCAGCGAATACCAAGCAGATCCATCCCAACGCGCAATATTAGAAACGACTTCGGCACCGGCTGAATAAAACAAACCTCCTACATAAACATTGGTATCACTAATAGCTATAGCGCGGACTACTGGAGCAATCCCTCCACTGCTGACGCCTCCACCTAGCGCATGCCACTGCGTACCATCCCACCGGGCAATATTGGATGCAGCAATGCTTCCGGCCTTTGTAAATGAACCGCCAACATATACTCCATCGGTACCAACAGCAATGGCATACACGGGACCATTAACGCTACTGGAACTATCAAAGGCGAAAGACCAATGATTGTCATCAACAGCTTTAGAAAAGTCAATGGTTTGAGCGAACGACCATTGAAGCGAAAAGAAGGCAAATAGAACAGCTATAGAATATTTCATCATCTTACATTTTGAATGAATACTTCACAAATATAAGAAGAAATATTATGAATTAAAGCGATTGAAACCGTATCTCAGTCAGTGCCTTTACTGCGCGATCACTAAAGAAGTCCATAGCCGGATAAATGCGGAACACAGCATCTTCCTTTTCTTCAGGATGAGCAATGAGCAGTAATTCGGATTGATCGTTTCTATTCATGACCTCGCTGTATGTGTATAATGCATGATAACCATCATCTGCTATTGCCACATACACGCCCGTTTTAAGATTTTCGTTGTTTACAGGAAAATACTGTCCAAAAATATCTTTGATCATCACTCCTGTAAATGGCTGAGTACTGTGAATTCCGCGACCTCTGCCATAAAAAATTGCCGGGTAATTTTGGACAATCAAATCCTTAGGAAGATCTTTTAATACTTCGTAGGTCTTGCCATTGCCCACGATTTTCATTTCAGGGCTGAACAAAGGCTTCTTATCTTTTTCAATTTTCACATCATCAAGAGGAAAGGAATGAATAGTAATTTTAGCAGGTTCTGAAATATTACGGGCTGTAATCAAATCTGAACCAACAACCAGGCGTGTTTTTTCAGGCAATGTCCATAATTCCTTTGTTTTACTTGGCACAATGCGCATCACATTGGTGGCGATAAGAATTTCGTGACGATGAACAGGATAATAAATTTCCCCCCAACTGAGAACAACTTTTTCACCCGTCTTGCTTTCCACTTCAACATATAAATCGATGATTGGACGATAGGTCTTCTCGTTCTTTTTCTTTAATACTACTTCATTAAGGATATCATACAGTGAGTAACCATCATACCTGTATGCCCCAACGAAAGAATCTGTTTCGTTTTTAAGCATCGTTTCCTTAACGATAACGCTATGTTTTTTCAACTTGCTTAAATCGATTGTAAGCGGTTTTTCAATTTCCCCACCAACTTCAATTTGCATTGGACCACTTAGCGTCATGGTTTCTGCGTCATCATAGAAATCATTTGTATGTCCAGCACTGTCAAACGATGCAACAATAGTTCCCTCTCCGGGCTTAACCGGAGTAGAGCTTTTGCAAGCAACAAAACAAACGGCGGAGGCAATGAGCAAACCTAAAAATACCTTTTTCATATTATATATTTATTTAGAATTTATAAGAAATTTCTCCAAAAATCATACGACCTGCAGAAGCCTGATTTTTCGAATCATATTCGATATGATTAGCAATATTCTGAACTTCTACAGCCAAGCCCAAATGGTTCCACAATAATTTCCACACTTTACAGTCGAACAGAATATAATCGGGATATTTATCTGACATCAGATATGTATTATCATATTCATTTTTATCATTGATATACATTTCACCAATATACCTTGCGGAGGCTGAGACATTCACAATTTTGTTAGTCCAGCGAATTCCTGCTGATCCGGAATGTTTAGGAACATCAGCCAGGAATTTTCCGGTAATGTCGGCGCTGACAGCGGTATCCGGGGTGAGGTACTTTGTAACTACTGAATGTGTGTATGCATAATTAAGGTAGAAGTTAATTTGTGGAATAATCTGATAGCGGAAACCCGCTTCGATGCCCATAATTTCGACACCACTAATATTTTTTCTGATAAACACTGGCGTAAGCGGTGTATATCCAAGATCCACAGAATCGCCTGAGCTAACATAATACATGAAGTCTTTACCGACGGAATAATATGCAGATGCATCCAAGGTTATTTTATCTTTCCATTGCCAGGTTGCACCGAGCTCATAGTTCGTAATGGTTTCGGGTTTAAGTAAGGGATTTGCAATTTTAAACCCGCCTCTGATTTTTCCAGAGCGGCACATATCGTCGAGGATTGGAGGTCTGAAACCCTGTGCTGCCGCGATGTATGTGCGGAATGATTTAGTCGGCTGATATTGCAAAGAAATCTTTGGACTAAATGCTTGCCAATTGGCCTTTTGAATATTATCATCAACAAAAGGAGCAACAAATGAAGTAGCTGTCGTGGCATTTTCGATAGTAAATAGCCCATCGAAATACTGCGAATAATCGAAACGCAGTCCGGCCACCAGTAATAATTTATCTTTCAAAAAACTCTGTTCATCCTGTAAGTACAAGGCATAGAAATTCATTTTCCCAGCATTGTTTACTTTATCGGTGGAGGTATAATACACATCAGCGGCATCAACTGAACCTTGGCGAATATCAACACCTTCGGTTAGTTCATTATTTTTAAACAGTGGTTGAGTTACATTCACAAGTACGCCCATATCGGCACGTATGGATGAAACGTCATACAATTTATACATATAATCCTTGTAGGATTCGTTCATTGCATGATAATTTTCCCTTTGCAGAAATGCATTGGCAGCGATTTGGAAAATGCCTGCTGTGGCGCGATAGCGGGCGCGGGCCTGCAGAGTCGCATGTCGTGTATATCCGCCAGTGGGCTCTACCACTCGTGTTCCGGATCCACGCATATCATCATAATAATTTACTTCTGCTTCCACGGACTGGTTGCGATTGAATACGTAACCTAATTTCACGGCACCACCTGCTTCTTTAAGATAGGCTTTTACAAGTGTAGTATCTGCAGCGCGCAAATCGGCGTTAGGTTCTGTATAATATCCTTTGCTATAATTTCCAAAACCAGAAAGAGTCCAATATAAGTAGCGGTCCTTTTTTTCTTTGTTAGTAATAATCTTCCCTCCTAACCACACATTACTTCCAATAGTGCCGAAGCTCCCGCCTCTCAAGGAAATCATCCCGGTAATTGGTTTGTCGGGTTTTTTTGTAATAATCTGAATGATCCCACCCATTGCATTGCTTCCATAGAGTGATGAAGCCGGACCTTTAGCTATTTCTATACGTTCAATATTATTAATGTTGATCATATTCCAGTTAACACTACCTCCATCTGTTTTGTTTACGGGTATACCATCAAGTAAAACCAATACGCGTGATTGTTCTTTGCCGCCCAAACCGCGCATAGTAACAATGGCTTTATTTGAAAACAGCCCGTATCCGCGACTTACCTGAACTCCGGGAACGGTCTGCATCAAATCATCTGCTGTTAGTACCGGCATTGCTTCGATGAGCTTTGCGCTAATCATTTCTATACGTCCCGGAACTTTTGTAATTGCCTTTTCGACTCGTGTTCCAGTAACCACAACTTCTCCTGCCTGAATGACTGCAGTTTCTAATATGATATCAAGCTGTGTGGTTTGCCCGTCGTTAATGAGCACATCGTGGATTTGAGAAAGGTATCCAACATGACTGATTTTAACGCTATACTTCCCAGCATCCAGGTTTTCGATAACAAACTGCCCGGCAGCATCGGTGGTACAACCTTTTCCTTTGCCCTCAAGCATGACGCTAACGCCAGCCAACGCTACACCCTTTTGATCTGTAACATGGCCTTTGAGCGAACCTCCTGCGGAAGCTGTATAAGCGAAGAGCAGGCAAAAACATAAGACAACAATCGAACGCATAAAAAGTGAATTTAAGAAAACACCACGGCAGAATTCTTAAAGATTGAATCGCCGTGGTGCAAATTGAAAAATGAAAAACTGACTTAGCGAATCACGAGTTTACGTGTTACTCTTTGTCCATTCTTTTGATCTGATAAGGTAACAAAATAAATTCCTGCTTCGAGTGTGCTTACATCCATTCTGATGCTGGCGGTTTCCATCAATGATGAAGAAACTACCTGACCAACCATATTCACAATAGTTACAACGGTGTTTTCACGAGCGTCGATGGTGATTTGGCTGTTTGCAGGGTTAGGATAAATATTCAAACTTAATTCTGATTCGTTTTCATTTACAGAAGCGCCAACAGCGGTTCCAAGAATGAAAATCTCATCAATCTTGCTGATACCTGAATCAGTAACAGCAGATCCTGTAGAGGAAAGGTCTGAAATCTGTAACCAGCGCAGATAAAGGGAAACCGTTGTATCATTCATATCAGCGGGTAAGGCAAGATTAGAAACAACTCCGGTAGTCCAATCGTTAGCAACAGTAATGGTGTCACTTCCGGGAATATCCATAAATTCTCCACCACTGAAGCGGTATTGAAGTTTAAAGTATTTCGGTCCTGGGTTATTTCCACCTGAACGTTGTTTTGAATACAGCTTAAGATCTTGATAACCCTGAGCTTTGAATTTAATCGACCAGAATTTAATGTCTGCTCCAGCATCCCAACCTTCAGCAGTAGCTGCATAATCAGTAACGCCATTGGTCCAAGTCATGATGCGCTGAGTACCACCGGTATCTTCAGCTGCGATATACCTTGTACCCAGATTAGAAGTAATTCCAAAATTGGAATACGGTGCGATAGTATCTACGTTCGAAGCGAAGGTCCATCCTACAATGGTATCCTGTGCACTAACGCAGAAAGGCACCAGAAACAAGATCACAATAACACTTTGTAAAAACTTTTTCATACGCGTAAAATTTAGGTTAAACAGAATTTATTTTTGGATTTTAATAGCACATTCAACAGTTCCAGTTTCATTACCAGTGGTTGAAATAATCTTCACCAATCCCTTTTTCCCAGCGGCTGTTTTAAAAGGCACTACACCACCAACAGTAAGAAATTTATATTTTTTCTTCCCATATACTTCATCATAGGAAGCTACAATCAGACTATCATTGGTCGCATTATCAAAAGAAGCAGCGCTTACCACTGTATGAATATCCCATGCAGTATAATTCAATGTCCCCCATGAAGTGAAGCATGGATAGTAAAGTTCCGCCGATGTACATCCCGGCGAAAATGCGGTATACGAATCAGACGCATCATAATAGAATGCAATGTCTATTGATGGCTCTATGGAAGTTGTCACTTCTGCAGGGAAATAATATAATCCCTGTACAGGATCAAAAAAGTTGCGGGTGGCTGTATTGCTTTGGCATCCCAAAATTACCGAAGGATAAGTTGTGATAAGTCCATAGGCCGATGATGAGTCTTTATAGATATGCATTGAAACAGAGGCTTGCTGCCGGTCACGATTCATAACCGTAAAAGTCCATGTTTCGTTCCAGCCATCCCCCTTTGGGAAAGCCTTAGTCCAGTCAAGAACAGCAATATTAGTCCCCGAATCAAGAACTGTCTTTTTGCCTGTTTCAGATTCAACCGTAACGGTAAGCATGGTGATATTTGCACCGCCCCCATCTGCGACAACTCCTGTAACAACGTCATCATTAAAAGCGACTGTTGCACCATCAGGAGTGCACGGGGCTCCTGTTTTAAGATAAATGGTTGGAATATGCTGTTCCGTATCACGACAGCCCCAACACGTTATTAAACAAATAAGCAGTACAAGTGCTTTGTTCTTAATTATTGATTGTGAGAAATAAAGCATATTACGTTATGTTACTTTTTGCATATCGACGACAAAAATAGTATTATTCTGTAATATCAAAAAAAAAATCTCAGTTAGATATTTCGTATGAATTAAAACACCACTTTACATTCAGCGAGGCAAAACAAGCCGGGACTTAACATTCCCTTACTATCAACAAATCGGTTATTTAATAGGTTTTGAAGGGTAATGGAGGTCGTGAGTTGCTTAAAAAATGTCCGATACAGCTTAAGGTCAAGGAGAAAATATGGATCAGTACAAACAGTGTTTTCATCATCCACCCACTCTTTTGCAAAATATTTAGCACCGATTACGGCGTTAACATAGCGATTTTTCCACACGAACCGGCCATAGGCCATATGATCAGGCACTTCAATCAAGGCCAGGCCTGTAAGATCTTTCCCGACATATGTCCCTAAATCATATTTCATAATTCGTGAGTGATTGTAGGAATAATTTGCCAGAAACTCCATATTTGGTCGAATCTGCCAAGTGAGCTTAATTTCTGCACCATAAATATATACTTCTCCAATATTTTCTCTTCTGATTACTGGTTTTTCGGTTGAACCAGTGGTTAACATAGAATCACCCGTACCGATGAAATACTGAAAATTATGGCCCATGGAGAAAAACACAGCTGGCTCGATAATGACCCTGTCAAAGAAACTAAGATATGAGCCTATCTCGAAATTATCCATACTTTCGGGTGACAAGGATGGATTGGCTAGTTTGAATCCTTTGTTAACATCGCCAGTTCGACACATATCACTAAGTGTTCCTGCACGAAATCCTCGGGACCATGAAAGATAGATACGATGATTCTTTTTGAAATTCCATTGCAGTCCTATTCTTGGGCTTAAAGCAAGCCACAAGGTATCCTTAAAATCTCCCTGAAAAGGGGCCATGAAGGCAGTGGCTAATCCCGGACTCGCGATGTGAAATCCTGCACCTTCAAGACTTACAGCATCGCCACGTAAACCAGCTGTAATGATCATCCTGTCCTTGAAGAAGCGCATCATATCTTGAATAAATATACCATAAAAGCCCATGCTTCCGTCATACATCACTGAATCCATTGAGGTGTGATAGCGATCCAAATTATCAGTACTTCCCCGCTTAAGATCAGCGCCAACCATGAGTTCCTGATGTCCAGGCAATTTTCCTGTCCAGCTGCACCACAGTCCGTAATCCTGATTGACTGCATAGGTATGATAAAAATAATAGAGGCCGGACGTCTTCAAACTTTCATTTTGTTTAAGATAGTTTTCCCGTTTGAAAAAACCATTTATTTCAAGTTGACTTTTCTCTGTTTTCCTGCTGTAGCGGCCTCTGACGTAATGAGTCATGTACTGATTATAATTCCCCAGTGTTTCGTAAATCTGTTTCCCGCTTCCCCGCATATCGTAACTGTATCGGTATTCAGCTTCGATAAAGGATCTCTTACTAAAAACATAGCCCAATCGGGCGCCAGCGTTGTATTCTTTCACACCCATTTTTACATCGGTTGAAACACGCTGATCGACAGGAACCATATTGTATCCCTTGCTATATCTGAAAAATCCATCAGCACTCGCATATAAATATCTGCGATCTTTTGTTCCTGTTCTGCCGTTCAACGAAAGCGCGCCACCAAAGGTGTTATAGGTGCCATACAATGCTTTTGCGCTGCCGGAGAATTTTTCTGTTGGTCGGCGTGTAATCATATTAATGACTCCGGCCATTGCATTACCTCCGTAAAGACTGCTATTCGGTCCTTTAAGAATCTCTATCCGTTCAATCTGATCTGCATCGATACGGTTCCAATTGGAAGCGCTGCCATCCAAAATACTTAATGGAACACCATCCATCAGTATTAGTGTGTGCACATTGCGATTCAATCCGCGTAATGTAACATCACCCGTTTTATTAAATATACCGTAATTGCGGGAAGCATTGATACCTGGTGATAAACTCAGCAATTCATCGGTGCTGATATATGGAGTACTTTCAATATTATCGCGTGAAATAATCTCAACTTTTGCAGGAATTTGCCCGGCCATCTGATCACTGCGCGTTGAAGATATCACAACTTCAGATATATTTATACTTGCACGATATAAAGTTTTTGTAAATCGAACCGCAGGATCTGCAATCTTTAGCCACACTGAATCAGATAAAAAACCTACATATGAAATGCGTAGGGAATATTTACCATAAGGCACTGACTTTATTTCGTAATTACCCAAAGAATCGGTAGTGGCAGTAAGATTCAGCTCTCTGATTTGCACATGAGCACCAGCAAGTGGACCAGCTGTGCGGGCATCAAACACACGGCCCTTAAGCACTGCAGCATTTTGCGACCAGCCTTGAGCTAAAGAAAAACACAATAAAATAAGCAGGAAATATTTTTTCATTGCTGAATCTTTATAGAAAATTGCACGGTCCCGGTTTCTGCCCCGGTTACGGTAAGTATTTTGAACAGTCCGTATTTCCCATGTTCAGTTTTAAAAGAATACACATCGCCAACCTGCAGGTTCTTTGCTTTACGTTTCGCATTCAGCTGATCATAGGAAGCAATTAACAGACTATCGTTCACAACAGCGTCGTACTGGGCTGTATTTATTGTTGTTTTATAAAATCTTGATTCGTTTTTATTAGTCCAATTGCTTAGCGCGCTGGCTCCGGTATAAATGGTTGCGTCAATATTGGCGTTGGGTGAGGAGATTGTATTGGCATCTCCAGCAGGATCATAATAATATAAAAGCTCGATGGAATCCTGCACATTAAAAGCATCAGCCTGAAAATAAATCATATTATTACGAACATCAAAAAAACTTCCATTACTTGCGCATTGCTGCGCACCTAGTGTAATTGGTGTAATCTCACGAACAGTATCGTAGTTTGAACCGGGAAGATTAGTTAGTGTAAAAGATGTTGATGACCACACACCCTCAATATTCTTCACGCGAAAAATCCATGTTTCGCTACTGTGAACTCCCTTATTAAATGAACGCGTATAATTGAACGTTGCGTTATGAATTCCTGTATCCACAATCACTTCTGTCCCACCTTCAAATGTTCGTGCTATGTATAAATTTGTCACGAAACTACCTTCGGTTGATGCCTCTAAAGAGATCACGAATGGATCACCCGCTTTTAAGGTTGTATCCTGAGCAATCAGGCCTGTACCACTCAATAATTTTATTCCAATCGTTGTCGGCTCAACTTCTTTATTGCATGCATTGAAAAACAACACACTTAACAGACTAATAGAAAGCACTAACATGCGCATCAAGCCATCAATTTTCATGACACTTCGTTGAGCAATGCCCGAGCTGCAATTCCTAACATAACGATGAATACGCATATATAAGCAACGACTATTTATAAAAACTTAAACGGTTTCCTTTTTGCGAAACGCCTTTACTAATCCGGCTCCGGCAAGACCTCCAGCTGCACCAAAGAAGAAATGGGTCAGGGTTGGCCACACAAATCCGTTCACCAACGAACCGTACGGGACGTTAATTATTGAAGAGATAATAATTCTGGAAAGGGGAATGGTCATATATGATATCCCGCAAATGAAGGCAAGTAGAAATATATTCATTGATTTTTTGCTGCCATACATAGTTCCCAGATCGAGAATTAAACCGGGCAGTAGATAAATCAGTGGCATAAATGGATCTTTGAATCCCAGCGGCAGAAGCAGCATCGTGGCAGCACCAACACTCGAGAGACTAGAGGCATAGGGTTTTTTCGACAGAAGTCGTCCGCTAACGAGAAGCGCCATATAAATCAATCCATGATGGCCGGGGAGTTTGAGTGGCACTCTGAATTTAGCATGCAGAAGCACACCAAGCATTCCAATCCCAATCAGTAGAAGGATCTCAGCAATATTTTTTGTTACATCAAGCGCTAAGCTCTTTGAGGATGTTTTTGGGGATAATTCTGTACTCATGATATATATTATCGTTAACTTTATCTACAATAAGGGTGGCTTTGTTATTTCTAAGGATTGGACGCCACCAGGTATCCAGTAAAATTTTACTATGCGGAGGAATTGGTTTATTATCGCTACAGACAATTTCCTCTACACCTGTCTCAGCAAAAATTTCTTCAATTCGCATCACTCCCATCAACTGTCGCATTCCGCGAATCATAAGAAAACGACCATCATTCCCGGCTTTTCGCAAACCTACCGCAGCCAGTGCGCCAATCATTCCTCCGTGGGTACCGGTAAACCCTTGCAAATAGATATTGCTTTTCTCTGCAAGCGCCTTAGCATTTTCAAGCGTCAGTACTTCCCGCTTTGCAGCAACGCCCCAGCGTTCAATCTCTGAAGTAACACTCTCCCATGGAAGAATGCAAAGTCCGGCATCGGATCCTTTTGCACTATTATTAATTAAAAACCGGCCGCAAATATAAATGATTTCGTCGAGTTTTTCCCCATCTGCAACAAGACAGGCGGCACTATTATGCGAAGTGTAAGGAATATTTTCGTGAACAAACAATTGATGCCGGGTAATCCCCGAAACCTCTGCCAGCCTTCGTTCCTGTAGGTGAATCGCGAGGGTACGAGCGCAATGGCCGGTACCACGACTTTCAAGATTATCGGTATCGTCGATTGCAATTAGTAATTTCATAGTTTGCTCTTAGGTGCAAGTGCATATTTCTTTAGAGACTCAGGTATTGCAGTAAAAGAGCGTGTTTCGGCAGGAACAATTGCCGGTTGTCCATGCTTCTCCATAATCCGGCAGCCTGCAGGACTAAGGATATAATCAACAAAAGCATTGGCTACTGCGGGATTGGGAGCATTCTTTGGGATGGTCAGTCCATACACCATAGGTGCACCTACTTCTGTAATCTTCTCCCCTGGCTTCTTTCCAAGTGTTTCCACACTAACCTGACTGTAATAATCAGCAAAAGCGGCACTTTTCAAATTAATTTCATCCGGTAGAGTCACAAACTTCAGCTTATGCTGAATGGCAACTGATCGATAAAGAAAAATATAATCGATGGCATTACTTTCAAGAAGTGCAAGCAGATCGGTTTCTTTAGGCCGCATATACTTCATATCTTTATTGAGTAGCTGGCTCGAAAGACCATTCTTTTGGTAATAAATCTCAGCCAGCATTGTGGTCAGCACTGCCCTTACCCCACAAGGATCGCTATCGGGATTACTACGGGCAAAGGCTACATCCTTTTTCATTAAGATTTCGTACCAGTTCTTATCAGTTATTTCATTTGCATAACGTGATTTTTCGTGATAAACAATGGCCATTTCGTTGGTTGCAAAGTGAATATTCCAGGAGGCAAACTCCGGAATCAATAATTGATCAATCACAAAATAATCTGCAGAAAGCATTACATCGCAAGGCTTTTTAAGATCACTGATTTTTCGTGCGCAATCCTTACTCCCTGCAGCTTCACTGAGGATCTTCACACCGGGGTGCAATTTTGTAAACGAATCACAAACCTCTTTTATGGGAACAGAAAGGCTTCCCGCATGAAAAATAATCAAATCGCCACTGAGAGAATCACCTTTAATATCCTTTGTGGCTGCTGGCTCGTTACATGACCAGATCAAAACTGTAAGCAGCATAATGAAAGCTGCACCAACGAACTTTTTCATCCTTTTTTGATTCTACGTTTAAATGCAATTATTACTTTATTTACCGATTCCTGAAACTCTTTACGAAAATCCTGATAGGCCTCAATCAATTGAATGCCTTCATCTGTAAGAATAGTCGATCCGCCATCCTTTCCACCCCGGTGCTTTTCGATTAAAGAGAACCCTAGGAACTTTTCAGTAGCTTTCAAATCGCCCCAGGCTTTTCGATAACTGATGTTCATCTTTTGAGCAGCGGCACGTAATGATCCTTGCTCCATTATCGCGGCAAGCAGCAACATGCGCTCATCGCTGATCACATTTTCGCCAGCTTCGGTGGTCATCCAAATAGAATAATGCAGATTAATATTTGAATAACGCTGATACTTTTCTGTATTCATGGGATATGTAATAGAAAACACAACCAAAAGTAATAAATGTTCAGTACAATTCGTAAGCAATTAAAAATTTAGCATCAGTTCGAATTCACAAACATCATCAGCAATATATAAGAATATAATGTTTGCATAATACGAAATCTCTCAACAAGCGTAAGATTGCTGCTCAGATTAGCAATTCTTTTAACGATTAATTTTCGAAGAGAAAAATTCGCAGATCGCGCTAATCATATTTGCTAATAAAAAAAAACAAGTTCCTATTAAGACATCAAGTTAACTAATTATGCTTATCTTTATATCATAAATTTGATTACTATGAATTTGTCTCGCTGTAACCTATTAATTATATCAGTGTTTCTTTTCGTATCAATAACATTTCTTTCCGGTTGTAAAAAAGATGGAGATGAAGAAGCCCCGCTGATTGAACTTACGAGTCCGACCGAGAATCAGGAATATGATGTATACGATGAAATACCGGTGATTGGAAGTGTGTACGACAATAATCATCTAGCTTATGTGCGTATTCAGGTTATTGATGAGAATATGACGCCGGTACTGCCTGCAATGAATTTTTATCCTGAAGGAAATAGCTTCACCATCAACCACGCATATTCTATTGATGATGTTTTGATGGACAGCGGCATCTATTATCTGCAGATTCAGGCTAGTGATGGAGTTCAGGCTACCAACAAATTTGTCAAAATAAAAATTAATGCAGCTCCTAAGGTACTGAAATATGTTATTGCAGTCACGAAAAGCGGATCGTATCTGAACGTTGTTAAAATTGATTCAGCCTTTAATCCAACAACCTTGTTTTCGGTATACTCTGATTATCTGGGTTCTGGTGTGTGTAATGATTATGGCCAGTTCTACCTTGGGGGCAGTTATACAGGTGACATCAACGTATATGAAATGGAGCACTGGACTAAGATATGGGATGTACCTGTAACAGAAGACCCCCCCTTCGCATGGTTCACCGGCATGAAGCTTTCTGGAGAATATCTGTGGGTAGGATATCAAACAGGAAAATATGAGAAATACAACCATTACGGACAATTGCTTATGTCAATAAACACTGTCACTACCTGGGCGCCAGCACAATTTTGCTTGATTGGGGATAAGTTGATTACTGAGGAACGAAGTACGACCAATGCCTATAAGGAATTAGCGGTGCGTTATGAATATTCAGGTGCGGTTGCAGGTGATTATTTCACCGGAGACAACAGTGTTGGGATGTTGGCTGCAGATGCGTCGAATGTGGTGCGTGTGATAAATGATGCCAGTCAGCAAGCATATCTAAGGCTCTTCAATATGAATTTAGTACTGGAAAACGATCCTGGACAACAAATGGGGATTGGCAAAGCCTACGGAATGGTCCCACACGGCACAGGCATGGCAATAGCGCATGATGAGGGTGTGTACTTATACGATCCGGAAACAGCAGTGCTATATTTGAATATCAGTGCACCAAAAACAAAAGCGGTTTGTTGTGATGAAACGCTTCAAATGATTATTGTTGGTCAGGATAATTACGTGAAATACTATCAGGACCTAAGCCCCTTCGCGCATTTGCTGCACACTGTGACGCTTAGTGACAGCGTAGTCGCCGTTCACGCAGTATATAATAAGGATTGAACTTCATCTGATTTTCTGAAATTATTACGATTACAGCAAATCAAGATAGTTTGCTATTTTTGCAAAAAAATCTGATATGTTTAAGACCAACGAATACTTCGAAGGACGCGTTAAGTCCATCGCTTTTGTTTCAACTGAAGGACCTGCAACTGTAGGTGTAATGGCACAGGGCGAATATGAATTCGGAACCTCGACAGTAGAATATATGACTGTGACTTCAGGCGTCTTGCGCGTGAAACTTCCCGGTAATGTTGAGTGGAAGGACTACAGCAAAGGACAAACATTTATCGTGGAAGCGAATCAAAAATTCCAATTGATTGTTCCTGTTGAAGCATCATACCTCTGCATTTACAAATAAGCGCACCACCACAGAAATTCCTTAGCGGAAAAATCTGAACTCCACTCTCCTGTTCATCTGCCGGTTTTTATCGGAGATGTTAGGTAGCATGGGCTTTGTCTCTCCGTACCCTTTTGCCTGAAGCGAAGTCGCGGTAACATTCTTAGAGATAAGATACTGCATCACAGATTTGGCGCGGGATTCAGACAAGGTCAGATTATAATCATCCGGACCTGCGTCATCGGTATGTCCCATAATTTCAACTTTCAATCCCGGGTTGTTCCTGATGATTCCAGCCATGCGATTAAGCTCAGGATAAGATTCCGGGCGCAGACTACTCTTATCATAATCGAAAAACAAATTATTGATTCTTAAAGGTCGCCCTGATTCCACAAGATCATCAACACGATACAGCGATAAATTTTGTGTCACTGTATGATAGCTTCTGTCGTTGGTTAAATCCAATTGGCTCGAAACGGAGAAGTAAGAGCCACTATCGGCATAGAAGCCGTAGTTACCGCCTGATGGCAATAAAATATAATACATACCTGTAGCCGGATCAGAAGTGGCTACGCCGGTTTCCTCACCAGTAACCAAATTAATCCAGTGAATCAATGCACTGACGCTTCTGCCTTGTTCATCCACAAGGCGACCGGTCAGGGCAATTACCGGCTCAGGGCGTAACTCAGCAGGCAATTGAAAACGATAGATATCATCCTTGGTTCCTGCTTCGGCATCCACCGCTGAAAAATAAGCCCATTGTCCTGAAGAGCTTACGCGGTATCCCCAGTCAGCATCTGCAGTATTAATGTATTTACCCAAATTCACTGCTTTACTCCATTGTGTCCATGAAGTATCGGATAACCGACGTATCATAAAGACATCCAGATCGCCAAGGCCATAATGCCCGTCGCTGCTGAAATACAAAGTTTTTAAATCGGGATGCAACAAGGGACTTCTTTCGCAATAAGGCGTATTAACAGAGGTTCCAAGGTTTATCGGAGTTCCCCATCCAGTGGCAGTTTTTTCGCAAATATAAATATCTGAAGCATAGTTGGCGTTGCCGTGATAAAAGTTCTGTTCCACATGCAGGTTTTGTCCGCCGGGTCTGTTACTTGCAAAAATAAGTGCGTGACCATCGGCAGTAAGCATGGCATCGCCCTCCCAGTATTCAGTGTTAATGGGCGCCGGAAAAGCAACAGGAGAAGACCATCCTCTCAGAGTGCGTGTAACATAGTAAATATCTCCATTACGAAACATGAGTAAGGTATTGCCGTCAACACTAACCGAGAGTGGAGCTTCATTTTCGCTGGCAGTATTGATTTCGGGCAACAATACAGGCGTACTCCATGTAGTTCCTTTTAACCGTGAAATAAAAATATCCTCTTTCCCAAGATTTCCGTTTCGGTCGCGGCCACAGAAATACAAGGTTTGTTCGTCGGCCCCGGGAACGGGCGAATATTCTTCACCGGAAGTATTAATTTGTGTAAGTTTTTCCTTAGTGATGGAATACAAATCGCCATTCAGCATTTGATCCGTCTCACGTATACGAGCCATAATATTATTATCACCAACAAAATATTTTGCATAATTAGAAAGTAGTTTTGTCGCACCGGACCAGTTTTTTGCCCTAATAGGATCGGCTAACAATTTAAGAACGGCTACCCAGGCCAGTTCCAGCGGGGCGACTGCTTTGATATACTGATCATACTGTCGAAAAATTGTATCATTCATCGATGGCGTGAAACGTTCGGGAATTGCATAATCAAATTCGATAATGGGCTGAGGAACGCGCGAACCGGTATAGGTAATCACACTATTAATAATTGTATCCTGACCATTGCATTTCACTCTCACAGTAAATGGAGTTGGATCCTTACATCCATCCATACCGTGATTTAAGTAGTGGACAACAGTAACTTTGTAATGTCCAGAAGGCGCAGAGCCGTATGCCCAGAAAATATTCTCTACGGGGGCATTTGAATAATGTCCTGTTTTATAATGCACATTCATATCAACATCCAATAATCCTGCAGACGTAGACCTGCGGTAGCGGTAATAAATTTCTTCGCCATAGGGATCGGTAACATGGAGATCCAGATCATTATAATTATTCCACATTAAAGAGAACTGAAGGTCGCCGGTTTGAGCGCCTTCTCGGGTGAGGCGACGGTTCAGTTCTTCGTTCTCCGAACTATGCGCACGGGAGTTACCGAAACAACCGCCCGAGGAATTTGAATTACTTGCGGTGAGCCCGATTTGCCATGCAATCTTAGCCCATTCATAATCGCGAATTTGTTGATCGCTCAGTGGAACATCACTAATCATCCTATAGAATCGCTGTAATGAAAGCAGTTCACCATCCTTACGATATATACTGTAGAGACGATTGATGACATCGACATACATCGGGTTATCAGGGAACTTTTGTGCAAAAAACTTCAAATCTTCTTTGTTGGGTTTGCGTCGGATACATGCATATAAGCTATCTGCGATAATATCTTTACAAGCTGTCTGAGGATTATTTAGATAAAAATCCTTGTAATCCTTTGCATTTTTTAAGGAAGGAAGAGCTTGTAAAAAAAACAGCATATCGTAGCGGGTTTGAGCATCTTTTGCTTGCTTGGCTTTAGGAAAACGCTGTGCGAAGGAAGCGTATTCCTCCATTGTATTAGTGGCAATGACATCTTCGAAAGCCTGTGTAAGCAGAGCGCCAATTTGATTCCTGACGATACTAGGAGTAATTGAATTATCGTATAATTTTTCACGTATTTCCTGATCCTTAAGGATTCCAAAAAGGTCCAGGCATTTATCGAAATAGCGATAGGATGAATCAACATTGTAGGTCGAGGTGGTGGCTTCGGCATAAGCTCTGGCCTTAAAAAAATTCAGCCGGATATCATTAGGAGCTTTGAGTAATGCGGCCTCGAGGAGCGACATTGCCTTTTCGGTTTGTCCCTTTTGTATCATGCCTTCATAATTCTGACTAAAAGAAGCACAGGACACAAGGATTACAAGCACAATGCACAACGTAATACACTTTTTACCCATAAAGACCTCCCATTTTCAACCACCAGATAACGCTTAAATACTAGCGGAATATATGTATAACAAATTTTTCGAGAAAATATTCTTCTGAAAAGAATGAAGAAACGGGATATCGTTCGTTCAATCCCTTAAAGGAAATGAGTTCTTCATCAACATCTCCCCCTTTCAAATAAAGGATCCCATTTTTGATTGAGTTTCGGGAATTTGCGGAAATATTTTTTCGCACCCATGGAACAAAAACGGGGAGTTGAGTAACGGCGCGACTCACAACAAAATCGACTTTGTCTTGTATTTGTTCGGCCCGTTGAACGCGGGTTTCAACATTGCCCAGTCCGAGTGAAGCAGCCACCTCCTCAACCACTTTAATTTTTTTCCCAATTGAATCGGCCAATATAAATGAAACCTGTGGAAACATTATAGCAAGAGGAATTCCCGGAAACCCGCCACCAGTGCCAATATCAAGCACTTTTGACTGGGGAATAAAAGTGATTACTTTTGCAATGGCCAGTGAATGGAGCACATGATGAAGATAGATATTATCTATATCCTTACGAGATATTACATTAATCTTGCTGTTCCACTCGTTATACAAAGGCAATAACATTTCGAACTGCGATTGTTGCAATGGAGTAATATCAGGAAAATATTTTTTAATCCGTTCCATGAGTCAGAATGAATGCAACAAACCTACAAATAATCCCATTATAAACATCCCTATGTTGGAAAAACTTAGGTTGGTGTCGGGAGGACTATATAATGTTTCCTACTTTTGTAATCTATGAAAAAGGCTTGTCTACTGATATTTCATCTTTTTCTTTTGCTCATTGGGGTGAATACGCAATTAAATGCGCAAACTGCAAAAAACAGTACAGCAGATTACATCCGCATGTACAAGGATATTGCAATTGAAGAAATGAAACTTTACAAGATACCCGCATCCATTACGCTGGCGCAGGGAATTCTTGAATCGGACAATGGAAACAGTGTGTTGGCGCGGAACACTAACAATCATTTTGGTATAAAGTGTAAGGCTGAGTGGACGGGGGGCAAGTACTATCATGATGATGATGAAGCACAGGAATGTTTTCGCAAATATGCTACGGTAAGAGAATCGTACCGCGATCATTCCTTATTCCTGACTACAAGGGCGCATTATGCATCCCTGTTTACCCTTAAAATTACAGATTATAAAGGCTGGGCCAAAGGGCTTAAACAAGCAGGCTATGCGACGAATCCTGCGTATGCAGATTTGCTGATAAGTATTATTGAAACATATAATCTTAACGCATATGATATTGGTAAAGATCCTGCTGATATCATTGAAAAGCCTGACAGCACTATTGTTGCGGTTAAACCTCCTGACATCCAATATGTAAAAACAAACGACAGTCTTCCTCAGGCGCATGATGATCAGGAAGAGTTTCAGGAAATCATCCTTACAGAGGGGAATCGCGCATGCAATGTCAACAATGGGGTTCACTATATCATTGCTAAAAAGGAAGATACCTATGAAAAAATTGCTGAGGACATGGGAATTATTCTCAAAGAACTATTTAGATACAATGATGCAGAAAAAGATTTCAAACCCAAGGCGGGCGATAAAGTATATATTGAAATGAAAAAGGAAGATGCTGAAGTCGCTTTTCATACCGTGGTAAGTGGAGAGACCATGCATTCTATTTCTCAGCAATACGGAATAAGGCTAAAATCGCTGTATTCCAAGAACCGCATGAAATCGGGCACTCAGCCAGAACCTGGTCAGCGTTTGTGGCTACAGGACAATGCACCCATCTACTAGCAAATTATTTCTATCTTTGCCCCCAATTTGCGCAAATGAAGATTTTTGTCAAGAGGATATTACAGCTGATTCTAGGTTTTGAGAACTACCTTTATGTTTTTGCACGCTACATCATTACCACGTTAAGTCGCAATCGTAAGGAAGGAGATTTTATGTACTTCCTGCAAATGCTAAGAAATGGTGATACTGTGCTTGATATTGGGGCAAACATTGGAGCTATGACCGTGCATTTATCACGAAAATTGCCCAAGTCGACCATTGTTGCTTTTGAACCGGTACCCTGCAATATCAAAACACTTAAGCGAATCATAAAGCATTACAAACTTGAAAATGTATTGCTTATCGAAAAAGCCCTTGGAAACACAATGGGTGAGATAACCATGGTTCTTCCAACAGAAAAAAAGGTTCGCTTACATGGATTAAGTCATGTTGTACACGAAACCATTGTTGATTATAATGAAGGTCCTCAATTCAGCGTACCTTTGATTACGCTCGACAGCATGAATGAGTGGGATCGTTTACCGACAGTGGGTGGAATCAAGATGGATGTTGAGAATTACGAATATTATGTGCTGGATGGTGGCAAAGCAATGTTGAAAAAACACCGACCGATTATCTACACTGAACTTTGGGATACTGTGAATCGTCAGCGTTGCTTTGAATTAATGGCTTCGATGCAATACGAAACGAAGGTATTAGTGCAGGGGAAGCTTGCCACATATGACGAAAGTCTTCATTCTCATCAGAATTTCTTCTTCATTCCAACGCCCCTTATAAATTAAGGTATCCATGCAGAAAAAATTCCTGACCAACTTACTCATCCTGTTATTCCTGAATTTGCTGATAAAGCCGTTCTGGATACTGGGAATTGACCGTTCGGTGCAGAATGCAGTGGGGGCAGGCAGTTACGGATTTTATTTCGCCATTTTTAATTTCACTTTTTTATTCAACATACTGCTTGATTTTGGCATCACCAATTTCAACAACAAGAATATTGCGCAGAACCATCAATTGCTGCAAAAGCATTTTTCATCAATCCTTGTATTGAAATTTTTGCTTTTCATTTTCTATTGTATCATATCAATTGGTGCCGGATTTATAATTGGCTATAACCCTGTGCAAATTCAGATGCTGGCCTTATTAGGATTCAATCAGTTTCTGATTTCATTTATTCTTTATCTACGTTCGAACATTTCGGGTTTACATTATTTTAAAACCGATTCGGTAATTTCTGTACTCGATCGAATGTTGATGATTATCATTTGCGGGATCTTGCTTTGGGGTAATGTTACAAAAAAACCTTTTCAAATTGAGTGGTTTATCTATGCGCAGACGCTTGCATATCTGATTACTGCCTTTGTTGCTTTTTTAATTGTGGTGCGAAAGGCAAAGTTCAGCAAACTCAAATGGAACAGACCATTTTTTGTAATGATTATCAAGCAAAGTTTCCCCTTTGCAATTCTAGTATTGCTCATGGCCTTTTACAATCGTATTGACTCTGTAATGCTTGAGCGATTGTTACCTGACAAAATCGGGGAAGAGCAAGCGGGCATATATGCATCAGCTTACCGATTACTGGATGCTACGAATATGATTGCATATCTGTTTTCGGTGATTTTACTTCCGATGTTTGCACGCATGCTCAAGTTCAAAGAATCTATAGAATCCTTAGCACGCTTGTCGTTCACATTGTTGTTTGTATTAAGTGTAACGGTGGCTTTATGTTCCTTTTTCTACAGTACAGAAATCATGACACTGCTTTATCCTCAGCACATAGACGAAACGCTGGCCATATTTAATGCGAGGATAGAACAAACCTCACGTATTTTTGGTTTATTGATGGCAGGATTTATTCCGATATCAACAACTTATGTATTTGGCACCTTACTCACATCCAATGGCAATTTAAAACAACTAAATCTGGTGGCTGGTTGTGGCATGGTGTTGAACATTTCGTTAAACTTGTTTCTCATACCTAAATATTTATCCACAGGATCGGCTTGGGCCAGTTTATCGACTCAATTCCTTACAGCGGCCGTTCAGGTAATGATAGCACAACACATATTTAAGTTTAAAGTTAATCAAGTCTATCTGATAAAAATCGCCTCCTTTGTAGCGGCAGTTATAGGATTCGGGCTTTTAAGCAGAATGTTACCTATTGACTGGAAGTTAAAATTGCTTTGTATGGGAGCAATTTCCATTGTCTTTGTAGCTGCAATAAGGCTCCTGAGCATTAAAGCATTGTTCACCACCTTGAGAAAATCAAGCGCTTCTTCATAATCGTATTCTTCAGTGGACGATTGTCTTCAAAAAAAATATATCCCGATTAATTTTTTTTTGATACATTTGCCGCCACATAATCAGACGAACCTGCATGACGAATCAGGAAGAAAAAAAAGGCGAATTCAACACTACCAACTTTTTACTGTTTCTATGGAAATGGTGGAAGCCGTTACTAATTATTGTAGTCGTTGCAGCAGTTTCTTCTGCTGGATTTTCCTTCTTAATAACGCCAAAGTTTAAGTCCACCGTAGTTTTATTCCCCACCTCCACCAACGCTGTTTCTAAGGCTTTGTTATCGGACAATTCGGGACCGAAGCAGGACATCCTTGAATTTGGTGAAGAGGAACAAGCGGAGCAAGTGCTACAGATTCTCAACTCCAATGAGATTCGCAGCCGTGTCATTCAAAAGTTTGATCTGGCTTCTCATTATGAGATTGATCCTACCAGTCCTTACAAAATGACGGATTTAATTGCTGAATACAACGACAATATTACCTTCCGTCGCACAGAGTATATGGCTGTTGAGATCAATGTCATGGATAAAGATCCTCAAATGGCGGCTGACATTGCAAACAACATCTCCGACCTGCTTGATACGGTAAAGAATAAAATGCAGAAAGAGCGTGCTGTTAAAGCATTTAAGATTGTTGAAGCAGAATATAACAACTTAAGATCGCAAATCAAGGGAATGGAAGATTCGCTTGCAAGTTTGCGCAGAATTGGTATTAACGACTATGAAACTCAAGCTGAAGCCTATAATGTTCAGTTGGCCATAGCCCTTTCGAAAAACAATAATGCTGGCGTAAAAGCTATAGAAGAGCGCCTTAAAGTGTTGGGCGAATACGGTGGTTCTTATGTTTCCTTACGCGACGAACTCGAACATGAGAAAAAGCAACTTAGCGCCATTAAAGCCAAGTATGATGAAGCAAAGGTGGATGCTGAGAATAATTTACCTGCCAAGTTTGTTGTTGATCGCGCCTATAAAGCTGAAAAGAAATCCTACCCTGTACGTTGGATTATAGTTGTAGTATCCACCATGTCTGCATTTTTGCTGGCTATGCTGGTACTGGTAGTTTTGGATGGGCTTAGAAAAAAAAAAGCAACAATAACGAATTCGGGTTCTTAAGTTTTGACCTCAGTTTTGAGCCAGCTGAACCCAATGAGGAAAAAGCTCCACCTAAAAAGGAAGGTAACGAAGAACAAAAGACAATAGAGACTTTTCCGGAAGCTTCACCATTGCAGGAAGTAAAAAGTGTAACACCCACTGCAGTTATTGAAAAAAAGAAGCAGGAAAAAACAGATTTTTATGATGAAACTGACGAATTTATGAGTTCATTTTTTGATAGCACCAGCCTTGTCAAACTCATTGCAAAATGGAAAATACACTTCTGTATCGTTACTGCAGTAGTGGTTGGCCTTTCCATTTTATTCTCAAGTCCGATTTTCATAAAACCGAAATATAAATCGTTCGCTATTGTTTATCCCAGCAATTTAATTCCGTACAGTTCTGAAACTCCTACGGAACAAATGCTTCAGTTATTAAAATCGGAGGACATTAATTTCTCTTTGATAAAAAAGTTTCAGCTTGCAAAGCACTATAATATCGATACCACCGATTCAAAGTATTTATCAAGATTACAATCTGAGATTACCGATAACGTTAGCATTCGCAGAACTGAATACGAATCCATCATCATTGAGGTGTACGATACAGACCCTTATCTTGCTTGCGAAATGGTGAAAGAGGTTATCAATCTCTTAAATGCCAAAGTTGGTTCGTTGCAACGGGAAAAAACTTCGGAGGTTGTTGCGATATACCGTCAACAGATTGAATTCAAACAAAAACAGATTGATTCCATTCAGGATTGTTTAATGAAACTTCGAAAAGAAAACAATATCTACGATTACAACATTCAACTTAAGGAATATACCCGAGCTTATCTTAATGGAGTTAATTCAGGCAGAGGAAGCAATCATCCGGTATATGCCGAAATGTTTCAAAACCTCAACGAACACGGTGGCGAATATCTTTTTCTTGGCGGATATCTTGCCAGTCTTGCAGGTGCTTATAATGATATAAAAGTTGAATATGATAAATCGTTGAGTGACCTTTCAAAAACACTTACTTATACAAACATTGTCACAAGTCCATATCCTGCCGACACCAAATCTTATCCTATACGTTGGCTGGTCGTGGTAGTATCTACTTTTTCCAGTTTACTGCTGATGATGATTATCATATCCTTTATTGAATCGGCACGATTGCGCAAAAAGAAACCTGAGTCGAGTCAACAATAAAACTGCTTTCCATTGGTCGACAAACTCAAATTGAAATGGGTCTATATTCTGAGTGCGATATTTATCGTGCTCAATGTAGTTTTTATCATCAATGAGTTTTATTGGTTTACTTTACTTCCAGTAGTGTTGCTACTGATTATCTTGTTTTTTTTCGCGTTGGATCGTTTGCTGCTTTTCATTGTATTTCTTACGCCTTTAGCTGTTACCATAAGGGACTTCGACAGCAATCTTGGGCTCTCCTTACCTACTGAGCCCATATTATTTGGTGTGCTATGTTTGTTTTTCATTAAGCTTCTTTTCGACCGGCAGTTAATTCCGGCGCGTTTGATGAAACATCCCGTTACAATTGCCATTTTGTTTTATTTATTGTGGATGTTCGTCACCAGTATTACCAGTGAATTGCCCTTGGTTTCGTTCAAATATCTGCTATCACGATTGTGGTTCATCGTACCCTTTTATTTTATGATGGTCATGGTGTTCAGGAAATTCAGGTTTATCAAGACCTTCACCTGGCTTTATGTGATTTCCCTGATTGGCATCATTGGATATTCGACGTATAACCTGTTTGTCTGGGGATTCAGCGAGAATGCCGCACATTGGGTGATGTCGCCCTTTTACAACGACCACACCGCCTATGGGGCAGCTATATCCTTCTTTATTCCGGTAATGTTTGGATTATTATTTATCAAACGCTTCAGCCCAACCGAGCGAATATTCCTCACTATTGCATTTTTATTATTATTCGCGGGACTAATTTTATCCTACAGTCGTGCAGCCTGGATTAGTGTAGTGGCAGCTTTAGCCGTCGGATTAATCTTTATTTTCAAGATACGTTTTAGGTGGATATTAATTCTCCTCATTGCTGTGGGTTCCTTTTTCTATGCCTTCGAACAACAGATCTTTATGAAGATGGAAAAGAACAAGCAAGATGCCTCGGTGAATTTGGCAGAGCACGTTCAATCTATATCGAATATTTCGTCCGATGCATCAAATCTTGAGCGATTAAACAGATGGAACGCGGCATTCAGGATGTTCGAGCAGCGGCCCTTCTGGGGATGGGGCCCAGGCACCTATCAATTTATTTATGCACCTTTCCAATTATCGAAAGATAAAACCATTATTTCTACCAATGCCGGAGATAAAGGAAATGCTCATAGCGAATTTATTGGCCCGCTGACAGAAGAAGGTGTAGTTGGTTTGATATCGGTCTTAGGTATTTTAGGCACAATAATATGGACAATAATCAGAGTTTGGCGTCGTGCCCGCGAGCCAGAGGTAAAGACTACAGCTTTATTATTCTTTTTAGGCTTAGTGACGTATTACACTCATGGTATCCTGAATAATTTTCTTGACACTGATAAAGCCTCAGTACCTTTTTGGGGATTTATTGCTGTGATTGTTTCGTTGGATCTTTTCCAAGAAAAAAAATCCGCGGAAGATATTACTCTGCCCGCGGATCCAAAAAATTAATTTTTTACTATTCTTCTTCTTTATCGAAGAGTTCGCCTAGTCGTTTCATATAGGCAAGTTCTTTCCATTTCTTACGTGCGGGTTCAGCGGGGATTCCCCAATAAACCTGATTTCCTTCGATAGATTTGTCAATACCTGAACAGGCGAGTAATACCGCACCTTTGCCAACAGTAAGGTCTTTATTAATGGCGCATTTAGCCCAGATAATTACATCATCTTCAATGGTGGTAACGCCGGCAATTGCGGTATGAGCACCAATGAGGCAATTCTTGCCAACAGTAGTATCATGTCCGATCTGAATGTGGTTATCTAGCTTAGTTCCTTTTCCAATAATGGTATCGCCAGAAACACCTTTGTCGATTGCGCACATAGCGCCAATTTCCACATCATCTTCAATGATAGTACGTCCGCAACTTTCCATTTTATCATAACCCGAAGGTCTGCGTTTGAAATAGAAAGCGTCGCCGCCAATCACAGTACTGGAATGAATAATTACTCTATCACCTAAAATGCAATGATCGTAAATGGTTGCATTCGGATGAATGATACAATTTTTACCAATCACTACGTGGTTACCAACGAAAGCGCCGGGCTGAATCACGGTTCCTTCGCCGATAACAGCCGAAGAGGAAACCATTGCAGTGGCAGGTTCAAAAAACCTGAAACGCTTTACCAGCATTACATAATCACGGAAGGGATCATCAGAAAACAGCAAACCTTTTCCTTCAGGAACAGGAACGCGTTTATTGATAATAACAGTAGTTGCCTTCGATTGAAGGGCCTTATTATAATACTTTGGGTGATCAACAAATGTGATGTCCCCTGCTTCAACCTTATGGATCTCGTTAATCCCACTAATGATGTGGTTATCGGGCCCCTCGTATTCAGCATGTATAATCCCTGCAGCTTCCTTCAGGGACATTGGTTTTTCAAGTTTCATTCGTTACAGCTTTGTATTAGTAATCAACCTTTAACTCTTTCATAATAGGTGTAATTCCTTGTATCCACCTTAATTTTTTCACCAATGCCAATAAATAGCGGCACATGTATCGTGGCTCCTGTTTCCATAGTAGCTGGTTTTAGTGCGGAATTGGCTGTATCGCCGCGCAGTCCCGGCTCGGTATAGGTCACTTCCAATTCAACCAAAGCAGGCAACTCGCAATTCAATACTTCTTCAGTATCAGCATGAACAACGATCTCAACAGCTTGGCCTTCCTTAAGAAGATCCGGAGCATCAATCAGTTCTTTCATTAATTGAATTTGCTCAAAGGATTGAGTATTCATGAAATTAAAGCCATTGTCATCCTTATACAAAAACTGGTACGGGCGACGCTCAACACGTTGAATGTTAATCTTAGTACCTGAATTAAATGTATTACTAATGACTTTTCCGGTCTTTAGGTTCTTAAGTTTAGTCCTTACAAAAGCACCGCCCTTGCCGGGTTTCACATGCTGGAATTCAACGATCGAAAAAAGATCGCCATTGAACTCGATACATAAACCATTACGGATATCCGCTGTTGTTGCCATAAAAACTGTTTAAATGTTTAGTTTCCTGAAATTGCGCGCAAATTTAACCAATTCATCCATGCACCAAACGCTTATCTAAAAAAAACTGCAAATATGCCGGAATAAAACTTATTAACATCTGCACACCGTCATGGCTTTTTTGTAACTTTACAGCAACAGAAAAACTGCTTTGACAACTTTCTGCTTCATTGATTCATAGCGGTTTCCAGCACCTTGTGCGGCCAATTTCTGATAAAAAAAACAAAAAAAACAATGCCCGATTTTACCCACCTTCACGTACATACGCAATATTCCATTTTGGATGGTGCTTCGCAAATCAGCGACCTTATATCTCAAGCCAGAGATTATGGGATGAATGCCATCGCCATTACCGATCATGGAAATATGTTTGGCGTAAAGGATTTTTTCAATAAGGCAAAGAAATTTGATATAAAACCTATTATCGGTTGTGAAATATATGTTGCTGCAAAAAGTCGTTTTGACAAAACGGGGACTGATGATCGCAGCGGATATCATCTGATTTTGCTTGCAAAAAACCATCAGGGGTATAAAAATCTGGTTAAGCTGGTTTCTGCAGCATGGACTGAGGGCTTTTATTACAAGCCTCGAATCGACTGGCCTTTGCTGGAACAATATCACGAAGGATTAATTGTAAGTTCGGCTTGTCTTGCGGGTGAATTGCCACAAGCGATATTAAGTGGTCATCCCGAAAGGGCTGAAGAGATTATAAGGCAATATCAGGGATTATTTGGCGAAGATTATTATTTGGAAGTTCAGCGACATGCGACCGGTGATCCGGTCTATGATGCGGATACGCTTGCCCAGCAAAATCAGGTAATCGAGGCATTTAAAAAATACTCCATTCAATTTGGTATTAAGATTATTGCCACCAATGACGTCCATTTTATTCATGCAGAAGATGCCGATGCGCACGATCGATTGATCTGCCTCAATACAGGAAAAGACCTTGATGATCCAAGCCGCATGCGGTATTCGAAGCAAGAGTACCTTAAAACTGCCGATCAAATGGCAGCCTTGTTCAGCGATATTCCGGACGCATTACAGAACACCATGGAAGTGGCCGAAAAGATCGAAAAGTACAGTCTTGACCAACAGGCCATTCTTCCTGATTTCCCATTGCCGGAGGCGTTTCCTGACCCCAATGAGTACCTTCGACACCTCACTTATCTGGGAGCAGCAAAACGTTATAAGGAAATAACTCCCGAGATTACCGAACGAATCGATTTCGAGTTGGGCGTTATTTCGAATATGGGCTTTTCGGGATATTTTCTGATTGTACAGGATTTTATTCAGGCTGCCCGCGATATGGATGTTTCGGTTGGCCCGGGACGTGGATCTGCAGCAGGCAGTGTGGTTGCATACTGCAATTACATTACGGATATTGACCCTATTAAATATGACTTGCTGTTTGAGCGCTTCCTTAACCCCGATCGTATATCAATGCCTGATATTGATATTGATTTCGATGAGGACGGTCGTGAAAAGGTAATCAATTGGGTACTTGAGAAATACGGATATAACCGCGTTGCACAGATTATCACCTTTGGCACCATGGCTGCAAAGATGGCTATACGAGATGTCGCGCGTGTACAAAAACTGCCATTAAGCGATGCCGATAAACTTGCAAAGTTGGTCCCTGAGCGACCAGGAACCACATTAAAATCAGCCTACAAAGAAGTGAAGGAACTCGCAGATGCGCGTAGTTCATCCAATCCTCTCATTGCCGAAACCCTTAAATATGCTGAAACACTGGAGGGATCGGTGCGTCATACAGGCTTACATGCTTGTGGGGTTATTATCAGCCGCGACGATCTCACCGATCACATTCCTGTTTGTACCTCCAAGGATTCGAAGTTGCTTGTTACACAATTTGAAGGCGGCTTGGTAGAATCAGTGGGTATGCTTAAGATGGACTTTTTAGGATTAAAGACCTTGTCCATTATCAGGGATGCCATTTATAACATAAAATTATCCAAGGGGGAAGATTTGGATATAGAGACGATTCCTTTTGATGATGCTGAAACGTTTGAGTTATTCAGCAGGGGCGATACCGGTGGCGTTTTTCAGTTTGAAAGTGACGGGATGCGCAAGCATTTGAAAGAGCTTAAGCCAAACCATTTCGAAGATCTCATTGCCATGAATGCCCTGTACCGTCCGGGTCCCATGGAGTATATCCCAAATTATATACGTCGTAAAAATGGCAAAGAGAAGATTGTTTTTGATCATGCGGTGATGGAAGAATTCCTCAAGGGAACTTATGGAATTACAGTGTATCAGGAACAGGTAATGCAACTTTCTAGAGCCATGGCAGGCTTTACAAGAGGGGAAGCCGACTCCCTCCGTAAGGCGATGGGAAAGAAAATTCCGGAAATGATGGCCAAAATGAAAGTTCAATTCATTGATGGCTGTGAGAAAAACGGAATCGACGGGAAGATTGCTCAAAAAGTATGGACCGACTGGGAAGCCTTTGCCCAATATGCATTCAACAAATCGCATAGTACTTGTTACGCTTACATTGCCTATAAAATGGCATATCTCAAAGCGCACTATCCTGCTGAGTTCTATGCAGCTGTCCTTAGCCGCAACATCAACGACATTAAAGACATTACCTATTATATCGACGAAAGTCGCGCCCATCAGATTGCCGTATTGGGACCGGATGTAAACGAAAGCGATCAGCGTTTCACTGTGAATAAAAAAGGTGAGATACGTTTTGGATTGGCTGCTGTTAAAGG
The DNA here is from genome assembly GCA_963678485.1 of Bacteroidales bacterium. GTDB lineage: Bacteria > Bacteroidota > Bacteroidia > Bacteroidales > CAIWKO01 > CALGYY01. The sequence goes on along the minus strand of OY782882.1, from coordinate 3,159,789 downwards.
TGTTGGGGAAATGGCTGTAGAATCGATTATTGAGGAACGCAAGGCCAATGGGCCATACAGAACAATTTTTGATTTTGCAAAAAGAGTGAACCTGCGCTCAGTGAACAAGCGCTGCTTCGAAGCCCTTGCTTCGTCCGGGGCATTTGACACCTTCCCGGGAGTGCACCGTGCCCAGTATTTTCATCAGACTAAACAGGATGATCTGAATTTTATGGAAAAGCTCATCCGTCATGTTGGCCTATTGCAAAACCGCAAAGCCAGCATGCAAAACTCCTTATTTGGTGGGGATGATGAAATACAAGTACCCGATCCTGATATCCCAAACTGCGAACCCTGGTCGAATATTGAGCAATTACGGAATGAAAACACAGTAATAGGTTTTTACATTTCAGGACATCCGCTTGATGAATACAATACTGAATTGGGGTCCTTTGCGAACTTCAATTTACAGAAGATTAAAGACGGCATGGAAGGCTTGAAGGGCAGGGATTTGAAATTCGGCGGGATGGTGACTGCAGCAGCACACAAAGTTACCAAAACAGGAAAAGATTATGGCAATTTTACCATCGAAGACTACACCGGATCAATAACGCTGGCCTTGTTTTCCGAAAATTATCTCAAGTTCCGTCATCTGCTTGAATCAGGACGCTTCCTTCTCATTCATGGTCGAGTCGATAAAAAATACAGTTCAGAGGAACTTGAACTGCGTGTTAACGCTATAGAATTATTGTCGGAAGTGCTGGAGAAATATACAAAAACAATCACGCTGTTTTTTCAATTACAAAATCTCGACAACGATCAGGTTGATCAGGTCTCCGCTGCCATTAAGCGTTTCCCCGGTAAGGTTCCAGTAAAAATAAAAGTCATTGATGAAGATGATAAGCAATTGCTTGAGTTAAAATCCAAGAATCACCGGGTTGCACCGGCTGATTTCGTAAAGTGGCTTAAAAAAAGCAATATCGCCCAGTTTAAACTCAGCTAGACAGGTTTCCCATTAGGCAGTAAAGGATCGGGGGCATTCACGCTTCCGCCACAAATGTGAGCAGCTTCTCTGCAACCGCCATCACAATCAAAAAGAAGATTGCAATCGGAGCACATTTCGGGGTGGTACTGCTTCATCACAAACTTCCGCCAATAGGGGTTGTCCTTAATCTTTTCCCATTCACTAATGTGTTCGAGTTCGATGGGTGAATGATTGCAGGTACGCACATAACCTGAGGGACCGACTACGAAAAAGTCAATAGCTGCACTACACTGAGTTCCCACTTTCAGTTGGGTATAGTTGGTATGTTTCAGAATACATTTGGGAAGCTCAGTACCAACGCTGCCGATACGCTTTGAAGTCGCGAGAACTTCTTCAGCAATATCAAGCATTTGATTCGTTTGATCAATATCAAGCAGTAAATCATCAGCATACTTAATACCCCGGCCTCCCGGTAAAAACCGATTCATCAGTAAGGTATCGGCCCCAGCTAAAATGCCACTGGCAATGGTTTCATACAACTCATGGATATTCTTTTTAGTAACGGTAACATTTACTGTTGTGGATAATCCCACTTCTTTCGCACGACGAAATTTACTAAGAATATCATCTGCATTCCCTTTCCCTCCTGTGTGATAATTCAGGGTGGTAAGTCCGGGAAGACTCATACTTAAATGAATATTATACTTGCTGCAGATTTCAAACACTTTTTCATTGACCAGTTTTCCATTGGAAATCAGATACAATTTGGGTGGACCGAAGGATGATTTTAGCGAACCATTCACCGTTTCAATATGTTCAGTAGTGCAATTTGATGCATATTCTATCAACTCAAATATATCATTTTTCATTAAAGGTTCGCCTCCGGTGAAAGCCAGGTTAGAAACGCCTTTTTCGCATAGCAAGCGAATAGTGCGCTTCCATTCTTCGGTTCCCATTTCCTTCCTGCGCTTAAAGCCGTTATTGCGGGCTTCCCAGGGACAAGAACAGAACAAGCATTCGTGGTTACAGGCATAAGTCATTTCGAGCACACCAGTAGCTGGCAGAAATGAAGGTGCCAGTCTTGAAAGGACAGTTTTTTCTTCCATCATCAAATCACCTTATCAGTTCAATCTACTTTTTATCCAATTCGATTCCCAACAAGGTAGATATGCGGGAAAGCTTTTCTTTAAGCGGATTTTCATTATCGTAGTCGTCTTTATAAACAACTTTGCCATCAAGAAAATCACGAAGAATTTCAAGGTCGTCATGGGTTATTCCGCACACTCTGTTTTTTTGTCCTTCCTCCGCATATTGGGTTTCTATGCATAATTCAGGAAGTCCAACAATTTCAGGGCTGCATTTTTTGCAGAATTGAGTTTCATCGAGATGGCAGTTGATAGCGGTCAGTTTAGCGGCGAGCGACCTGCACGACTCAAGATTAGCATTAAGAAAATAGCCTGACTCATCTGAGTAGAGTGTTTTTTCGTGACATACCGGACATATGTATTCTACTCTGTTAGGCGGACTGGCCATTTTATAGCACATAGCTCCGGATTCCAGTTTTGCAGGGACAGGTTTATTGGCCAGATTTTCCAGCTTTTGTTTAAGGGCCTGACGTGATAGCGGTTTTTTTATACTATCGTACGGCACCGAATTACGCAGGCTATCAGAATCTCCAAGGCCAGTAACATTGCCAGAAGAATAGCTGATTAATCCAAGAATCAATCCTGCAGCAGCGATTACAATTGCAATAACGTACCACATAGTTTTTATTATTAGGGTTTGGGGTTGTCGAGTTTTAAAATATCACTGATTTCTTTGATATAATTTTTTAATGGTGCTTCCTGTCCGTAATCTCCAGCATATGTAGTCTGACCCGTCATAAAAGCATAGATCAGGCTAAGTTTATAGCTATTGATTGCTTCAACTTTTTGCTCTTGAGTTTCTCCTTTGTACCTGATGTATAACACCATTTTTGGATCTTCGGTAGTTTTAGGATAACAATGGTGACAAAAATTTATTTCCTCGAGGCGCAGGTCAAGGCCTTTGATATTTGCTACCAGCTGTCTGCATGCATTGGCATCCTGAACCATGCTGTATGCATCACTTTTGGTATAAATCGTTTTTTGTCCGCACTTAGGACAAATATATTCAATACGTTCAGGAGGAGCAGCCATTTCGTAGCACATTGCTCCGGGGCTAAGTTCAGCAGGAGCGGGACTTTCAGCGAGTGCTTGCAGACGACGCACCATTTCCTCACGCGAAGTGCTTGCAACGGAAGTATCGGTTGGATAGAATATACTGTCGTTTGGATTTGCATTGCCTAGTCGGGAAGCTCCCGTAAAGCAGCCACTGAGGCCAAATATCAGGCCTGTAGATATTACAAACACCGCAATATAAATCCACATAATCGCTAATTTTTCAAATCAATCCCTAATAAATATTCAAGGCGTTCGGTAAAATTCTTAAGCGGAGACTCGCCACTGGCGCCACCTTCGTGTTTCTTTTCCCCGTTAAGGAATTCATACATCAACTGAAGATCATTCGAACTTACACCCTTTGCTATATAAGGAGTGGTTTCTCCGCTGTAATAGACCTTAATGTTCAGTGATGGATTTTCCACATTGGGACTGCACTTTCGGCAAAATGCTGATTCGTCTAATTCCACCTTAAGTCCCGGCATATTTTTAACCAGGGTTCTGCATGAAGCAATATCATATTGTACAGTATAAACGTACGACTCCGTATACACGGTCTTTTCGCCACAGTGCGGGCAAACATATTCAGCAGTGGCTGGCGGCATGGCAACACTGTAGCACATTGCTCCGGGTTTCAATACTACAGGTGCAGGTGATGAAGCAAGTTTCTTCAGCTTTTTCTGCACCTCTTCCTTGCTATAGTTTCCGGTAATACTATCTGGCGGATTTATAGGTTTACCGCGATGGTCAACGCGTTGTTCATTAACAATTTCTTCCTCGACAGGTGTTGAACTAAAAGCACTGATAATCCCAATCAGCATTCCCGTAAAGGCAAGTACACTTGCGATAATATACCACATAGTCGTTTATTTAATATTTTTATTCTTTAATTCCCAGTAAGGTTCTTACTCTTGGAAGCTGATCCTTCATAGCTACTTCCCCATCATTAAAGGTTTTGCAAATAGACTTCCCTTCAAAGAAGGCAATTAAGATTGTCAGATCCCAGCTTTGAACACCGCAAGTGGCAACTGGTGCTTGTCCTTCAAGTTGTACATCAAGGCAAAGTTTCGGAGGATTTGCAGCATTGGGTGTGCATTTTTTACAATACTGAGATTCATCGAGATGGATCAAATTCTTGGTGAAGCGTCGTGAAAGCTCGCGGCATCGAGGGAGTTCGCTCTGAACAAACTCAGCCAGCGAGTAAGTATAGATTGTTTTTTCGCCACATACAGGGCAAATATATGTCGCTGAATCGGGGATTGGACGCGGGGAATAACACATTGCGCCCAGATTTAATTCCTTCTTTACAGGCTTGTCGGCCAATTCTTCGAGCATGGCCTTTACTTCATCTTTAGTGTATTTCCCTTTAATACTATCGGGCAAGGTATCTGAAGTTGAAGGTCTGGCGCCTTTACATGAAGTTAGTCCAGTATAACTAAACAGTAATCCAGCTAAGGCAAAAACGAAAATTACAGCATACCACATAGTTTTTGTTTTGGGTTCTCAGAGTAAAAATACTGTTTTTTAATTAAACATCCAATGTGCAAATTAAAATTTACACATCAGTTGATAAAACCTGAAATAAAAAGGTCACACGGGAAAGGCTGTATTTGGACAATACTAATGTGCCTCAAGCCAGTTGCTGCCATGGCTGATCTCGACATCCATAGGAACAGCCATAGGAATTGCATTACGCATATGCTTGCCAATAATGGCTTTCAGAGGTTCAAGTTCATCAATACGGGCATCAAACACCAACTCATCATGAACCTGAAGCACCATTTTTGATTTCATTTTTAGTTCTTCCATTTCATTGAAGATACGAATCATGGCCACTTTAATCATATCGGCAGCAGACCCCTGGATTGGAGCATTGATCGCATTGCGTTCAGCAAAACCGCGAATATTGGCATTTCCGGAATTGATTTCCTTAAGGTGACGACGACGGCCCAGGACTGTTTCAACATAACCGTATTCGCGTGCGAACAAAATCATATTATCCATAAATGCCTTGATAGCGGGATATTTTAAAAAGTATTGCTCAATGATGGAGGCAGCTTCTTTACGGGGAATATTAAGACGCTCGCTCAGACCAAATGCAGAGATTCCGTAAATGATTCCAAAATTCACGGTCTTTGCATTGCGTCTCATATCCTTTGTTACCTCATCCAACGGAATATTGTAGACGCGCGCTGCTGTAGTGGAGTGAATATCCATTCCATTTTTGAAATCCTCAATCATCTGTGTTTCGTTGGCTAAAGAGGCTATAATTCTCAATTCGATTTGAGAGTAGTCGGCAGAGATTAGCGTATGATGCTCGTCGCGCGGAACAAAGGCTTTACGAATTTCACGTCCCTTCTCAGTGCGGATGGGGATATTCTGTAAATTAGGATTATTGGAACTCAAGCGACCGGTGCTGGTTACGGCCTGATTGTATGAAGTGTGCAATCGTCCACTCGTTGAACTTACCAACAAAGGCAGAGCATCCACATACGTAGATTTAAGCTTTGTCAGCTCGCGATAGTCCAATATTTTATTGATGATGGGGTGTTTATTTGCCATTTTGGCCAGTACATCTTCGGCGGTAGAGAATTGCTTCGTTTGCGTTTTCTTTGGATTATCGATAATGCGCAATTTGGTATACAGTATATCCCCAAGTTGTTTGGGAGAGGAAATATTGAAGCTAATTCCCGCCAATTCGTAAATCTCGGATTCCAGTGTTTTTATATCATTACCAAGTTTTATAGAATACTCATGCAATGCTGGGGTATCGATACGAATGCCTGTAAATTCCATGGCACTAAGAACTTTGATGAGCGGAACTTCAAGCTCATCAAATAAAGACCTGACGCGGTCTTGCTCCAGCAATGGCTCAAATACCTGTTTAAGTTGAAACGTAACATCGGCATCCTCCCCAGCATATTCTTTAATTTCTTCCAGTGGAACGGTACGCATGCTCATCTGTGAACGTCCTTTTTTTCCAATAAGAGTTTCGATAGCGACTGGTGAATAATCGAGGTACTGCCCTGCTAAAAAGTCCATGTTATGCCTCATATCAGGCTGAAGCAGATAATGCGCGAGCATTGTGTCGAACAATTTTCCATTGATTTCCATTCCATACTTTTTCAGTATGCCGATATCAAACTTAAGGTTTTGTCCGGTTTTAGAAAGAGATTCCGATTCAAACACTGGTCTGAACTCATCAACTATTGACTGAGCTGTTTCAGGATCTTCGGGAATAGGGACATACCATGCTTCTCCAGACTTTACTGCGAAAGACATCCCAACCAGTTCAGCTGTTGAAATATCCAATCCAGTAGTTTCAGTATCAAAGCAAAAATCGCCCGAGCTATTTAGCAGATTCAATAACTGAGAACGCAGTATGGGCGTATCGGCCACAAAATATTGATGAGGCGTATTAGCAATGGTTTTGTGACTTTCGATGGGCTCAAACAAGGTAGGTTCATCATTGGAAGAGAACAAATCGGTTTGCGCGTGTGGTTGCACCATTGCACCAACATTCACATTGCTTTGCTGCAAATCGTTGAAAATTCGCTGAGCCATTGTTTTGAATTCTAGCTCCTCGAACAGCGCTTTAAGCCGGTCCATATCCGGATGGGACATTATCAGTGTATCCGGGTCAAAAGGAATAGGGACATCCAATATAATGGTCGCAAGCATCTTTGATTGAAGCGCAAGTTGTACATTGTCGTTGACCATAGCCTGCAGTCTGGGTTTGTCTATTTTATCCGCATTAGCGATAAGATTTTCGACTGAACCAAACTGTGCTAGTAATTTTTTTGCAGTAACCTCCCCTACGCCAGGAATACCGGGAATATTATCGGAGGCATCACCCATAAGTCCAAGCAGGTCGATCATTTGCTCGGGATGCGACAAACTATATTTTTCGCAAACTTCCTTCACACCCATTATCTCCGGCTTTTCTCCCATGCGAGCCGGTTTATACATAAAAATATGTTCCGATACTAACTGACCGAAATCCTTATCTGAGGTCATCATATAAGTAATGAAGCCTTGCTTTTCGGCTTGCTTTGCCAGAGTGCCAATTACGTCGTCGGCTTCATAGCCTTCGACAAATAGCACAGGTATTCCGAAAGCTTCGATGACCTGAACGATATAGGGAAGCGCTGTGCTAAGATCTTCGGGCATTTCCTGGCGATTCGCTTTATACTCGATAAAATCGGTATGACGATGCGTTGGTGCCTGAGTATCGAAAGCCACTCCGATATGAGTTGGCTTCTCGCGTTTGATAATATCCCAAAGTGTATTTGTGAACCCCAGAATTGCTGAGGTATTCAAGCCTTTGGAATTGATGCGTGGATTTTTATTGAGTGCATAAAAGGCGCGATAGATGAGCGCCATCGCGTCAAGCAGAAATAATTTGCGGTGGGGTTCGGTCATTGTTTTTTTTGTAAAAATAGAGAAATAATCGCGTTGCCTCCAAGTAGTATAGAATTAAAACAGTCGTGCCCGTTTCAATAAATAAGGAAGCAACACCTGATCGAAGGGACGGTTGATATCAGCTTCAACAAAATCGATACGATACTGCATGCAGCGAAGTTTAAGTTCCTCGCGGTAATTGGAAATTGCTTCAGTATATTGCTGCCTGACTTCAGACGGATGAATCTTAAGTTCCTCGCCGCTTTCCATATCTACAAATTTGTAAGGGCGGTTATCGTAATCGAAATCCTGTTCCTTCTTTTTGTCGTTAACATGAAACAGAATTACCTCATGCTTGTTGTGACGCAGATGTTGCATGGCGGCAAAAAGGTCGGCTGTATCTTTACGACTTTCCATCATATCGCTGAAGATTACCACCAATGAGCGTTTGTGAATTTTATCGGCAATTTCGTGTAAGGCATCTGCTGCAAAGGTGGCCAATTTATGCTCTTGGTTGTATGGAGCAAGCATTTTCTCCAATTCGTAATACAACAGTTTATGATGCACCGATGAAGATCGGGCGAAGGTCTGAACATCGAGTTTATCAGAAAAGACGCTGAGTCCGACTGCATCGCGTTGCTTTTTAGAAAGCACCATCAATACAGCAGCACAATACACTGAGAACAATAGCTTATCAGGCTGATCGATGCTGAGTTTCTCGCGGATGGGAAAATGCATGGAGGAAGAATTGTCGATTACAATCTGACATCGGAGATTGGTTTCTTCCTCATATTTCTTCACGAAGAGTTTATCGCTTCGCCCGAAGAGTTTCCAATCGATATGTTTGGTGGATTCCCCGTTATTATAAAGCCGGTGTTCAGCAAATTCAACAGAGAATCCATGGAAAGGGCTTTTGTGCAAACCGGTAATAAAGCCTTCGACGACCTGACGGGCTACCAATTCGAGGTAGCCAAATTGCTGTACGGTTTTACGGTCGATTTCCATGATAAACAATATAGATTCAGCGGTAGTTTAAGGATTAATAACGACCGCTGAATGATGCTGGTATAAAGCAGCTAAAATATTAAAGCAGAACTTCGAGTTTTGCCACAAGTGCACCTTTTGCAACGGCACCCACTTGTTTGTCTACTACTTCGCCATTTTTCAAATAGAGAACAGTAGGAATATTACGAATACCAAAGCGTCCGGCCACTTCGGGACAATTATCCACATTTACTTTCCCAATCACTGCGCGGCCTTCGAATTCGATAGCCATTTGCTCAATGGATGGACCAATGGTACGACATGGGCCACACCACTCTGCCCAAAAATCAACCACTACAGGTTTATCGGATTTTAATGCCAGTTCCTCAAAATTGGCATCGGTAAATTCAAGAGCCATAATAAGATATATTTGAAATTAATAATTTGTTCGCTTTGACACAAAGATAAGTTTCTTTTACGGGATGAGAAAGATTGTGGAAAAATAATTTGAAAAAGGGTGTCTCAGCCCAACTGGCCATTCCTTCAACGCTGCTGATTAAGCTCATCCTCACATTACCACATTAGCACATTAGCACATTCTACAGTATTTCTGTACCTTTGCACTCTGAAAAAACATTGCCTATATGATTCCATTTGAACAGGCGCTGCATCTTGCGCTAGAGGCTGCTTTCCGTAAGGAGAATGAAAAGGTATCGTTGAATAATGCCTTAGGCAGAGTATTGGCCGAAGACATTATAGCGGATATTGACATGCCCCCTTTTGATAAAAGTGCCGTAGATGGTTTCGCTTGTCGCATGGCAGATATTAATCAGGAACTTCGTGTCATTGAGACTGTCGCTGCAGGGCAATCGCCACAAAAAACAGTGAGTACCGGTGAGTGTGTTCGCATTATGACAGGAGCACCTATTCCTCAGGGAGCAGATTGTGTTGTGATGGTAGAGAACAGCAAGGAACCTGTTCGGGATTTGGTAAGGTTCGATATTAGTCATACCTCTCCAAATATCTGTTATAAAGGTGAAGATGTTAAGCATGGCGATCATTTAATCAAAGCTGGAACATTAATTAATCCCGGACATATTGCCATTATGGCTGCTGCAGGTTCGGCAATGCCTTTAGTATCAAAGATGCCAAGTGTTGGCATTATCTCAACCGGTGATGAGCTGGTTGAGCCCGGAGAAACGCCCTCTACCTCGCAGATACGTAATAGTAATGCTTATCAATTGGTTGCTCAGTGCGGGAAACTTGGAATCAAGGCTGAGTACATGGGTATCGCACATGATTCAGAGGAAGACACCTTAAAAATGATGAACCATGCATTATCATTGCACGATGTTGTGCTATTAACTGGTGGGGTATCGATGGGTGATTTTGATTTTGTGCCAGCCATGATGCAACAATCGGGACTGGAAATACAATTCCGTAAGATTGCGATACAACCAGGAAAACCAACCGTGCTGGCAACTAAAGCCAACAAATTATGCTTTGGGCTTCCCGGCAATCCTGTTTCTTCGTTTGTACTTTTTGAATTATTAGTAAAAGCAGTGTTATATAAAATGCAGGGATGCACCTATGTTCCGCAAACTGTTCAACTGCCTCTTTACAGTGATTTCAAGCGTCGCAGAGCCGAACGCTTGTATGTTGTTCCAATCACAATAAAGGAGGGAAAATACGCTGCATTGGTTGATTACCATGGCTCAGCACATATTCACGCCATGTCATTTGCAACAGGATTCATTTTGATTCCTGAGGGTGTGACAGAATTAAAAAAAGGAACCCTAGTTGATGTACGACCGATTTAATAGACATATAAATTATCTAAGAATATCAGTTACCGATCGCTGTAACCTGCGCTGCACCTATTGTATGCCAGAAGAAGGGATAGTTATGCTAAAGCATGAGAACATCCTGAGCTTCGAAGAAATTGCAACAGTGGTGCGAAAAGGAGTAGAATTAGGCATTGATAAAGTACGCATTACCGGTGGCGAGCCATTGGTGCGTAAAGGAATTACACAGTTAATCAGTATGCTTGCGGGAATTGATGGCATTAAGGACCTTGCCCTCACCACGAATGGTCAGCTATTGGATCAATTTGCAAAACCCTTAAAGGAAGCGGGGTTGCACCGTGTTAATATTTCTCTCGACACCATGGATCCTGATCGTTATAAAGAAATGACCAGGGGTGGCGAAATCACGAATGTTATTAAAGGATTAGTTGCTGCCAAAAAAGCGGGATTATCTCCAATAAAGTTGAATTGTGTAATTGAGCAGAGCCATGATGAACCGGATGCACAGGGAGTTAATTTCTTTGCGACACAAATGGGATTAGAAGTGAGATTTATTCATCGCATGAACCTTCACGACGGATCATTTAGTATCGTGGAAGGCGGCACTGGTGGTGATTGCAAGCATTGTAACCGGCTGCGGCTTACAGCTGATGGCAAATTAAAACCTTGTTTATTTAACGATTTAGAATTTGATGTGCGCAGCCTTGGCGCAGAAGAAGCCATTAAGCAAGCGCTGAATCAAAAGCCGGAGTGCGGCCATCAGAACGGGAAGAATCACTTTTACAATATTGGCGGGTAGATTCTAAGACAGATTAGTGGTAACCAATACACTCTATTTTCTATGGTTTTTAGTGGCATAAAGAAATGCCATTGCTAATTTTCCGGCACAAGGATCATCAAAATCGAGCCGTTCGGGATGCCATTGTACAGCCAGCAGAAAAGGTTTGCCTGATGGCACCTTCCATTCGAGTGCTTCTGCGACGCCATCTGCTGAACGGGCGCTGATGCGGAAATCATCAGCAGTGCGACCGGTAGCCTGATGATGGAAACTATTAACCACAGCAGTTTGCAAACCAAGAAACTTATATAATGAGGAGGCCGTATCAACAGTAATAGAGTGCATGGATGAGGTATCCGGAACTCTGTGTACGACAGTTTTCCCGACATCATCGGGAATATCAATTATGAGATCTCCTCCAAAGGCAACATTCAGCACTTGCATTCCCCGACAAATCCCAAGCATCGGCATGTTCAGTTCACGAGCAATCTTTATCAATTCGAATTCAAGTGTATCCCTGTCTTCATCGATCACGCATCGGGCAGCATCCTTAGCTTTACCAAAGTATGCGGGTTGAACATCCGGCCCACCGGTCAGAATAAGAGCATCACAGCTTCGAAGCAGGACAAGTGCAGAATCGCGTGGTATATCGTATAAATCGACACACACTGCTGTACTATCAATATGATGTATCCAATGCCTGTAACTTTCATATTTAGCGTTACCGGAGCAGCGGGAGAATGCAATTCGCAACGGAGGATTATTTTTCATAACGGGGTTGACCTGACTGCAGGAGGAGAACTGCAGCAATAGTGCGGCTGCGATGAAGAATAGTTTTTTTCCTGACAGCATTTTTATTGGATGAATTTCTTCACTAAGATACCAAGAATCGCGGAACCGACATTATAACATCCATAAATATCCTTTTCTAACTATTGAAAATAAGCGCGAATAGCTTATGAATGTGTAATTTTGCAAAAGAAAACACAAAAACAGAAGAAATGAAGTTTAGCGAAATCAAGCAAAAGTTAGCAACAAAGACTGTTGGAATAGCCGGTTGTGGCGGATTAGGTTCGAATTGCGCAGTAGCACTTGCGCGCACTGGAGTAGGCAAATTAGTAATCGCCGATTTTGACGAAATTGCTGAAGGAAATCTTAATCGTCAGTATTATTTTCACCGGCAGATTGGCATGAAGAAAGCCTATGCCTTGCAGGAGAATCTTTTCAGGATAAATCCCGATATCATGGTCATTGCCAAAGACAAAAAGCTTAATGCTGAGAACATCCCTGAGTTGTTTAAGGAATGTGATGTGATTGTTGAAGCTTTCGATTTAGCAGAAATGAAGCAGATGATCATAGAAACTGTACTTTCGGCAATGCCCGACAAACCCATTGTTTCAGGAGTAGGACTTGCAGGTTGGGGAAAAAATGAGGCTTTCAGGACAGAACATTACGGAATGTTAACTGTGTGCGGTGATTTATCAACAGAGGTTTCTGATGAACTACCTCCCCTTGCGCCCAGAGTGGCGATAGTTGCTAATATGCAGGCTAATGTCGTCCTAGATATTTTACTTTCCGAATAATCAATGAACTTGAAAACAACAATCAAATGAACATCATACTTAACAACAACAACGAAGAACTGCAAGGCACACAAATGAGCATTGCTGAATTACTCGAAGTAAAGAAATACTCTTTTAAAATGTTGGTGATAAAGGTAAACGGTACAATCATTAAGCGCGACGACTACCCGACGACATTTATTAAAGAAGGTGACGATGTATTAGTCCTTCATTTAATGAGCGGAGGCTGATCGGATTTCTCCGTCAGCCCCCGTTCTACTTGCCAACTCCCCTGCTTAATCAGCAAGTTTGAAAGCAATACCTGTTGAAAACATTACTCTAACTACCTGCCCTCTCTGACGGCCGGGTTTCCAGTGTGGCATTGCATTAATTACTCTTACGGCTTCCTCATCACAACCACCCCCAATACCTCTCAACAACTCGGTTTCTACTACTTTTCCCGTCTGATCCACAACAAAACGCACATACACTGTTCCCTGTATTCCAATTTCGCGTGCTTGAACAGGGTATTTCACGTTTTCAGACAAGAAGCGTAAGCGGCCTTCTTCACCACCTGGAAATTCAGGCATTTCCTCTACAATAATAAAAGTTTCAGGTTTTTCTGCTTCAATAATTGGAGGCGTTTCGGGCACACCTTCATCTATAATAACACCTCCTCCTGTATCTCCTATTGCACGGTTGGTTCCAGTTTCAATAAGTTCACTCAAATCGGTAATCTCTTCATCTTTTGAAGTAATAATAGGTGTTCTGAAAACCTTTACAGGGACTTTCGGTTGCGGTAGTGCTGGTGGAATAAATTTAGGTTCAATAGTTACCTTAACAAGAGTATCAGTAATTACGACCGGGCCATCCAGATTTGTATTCACACCATTTATGTAATTTGCAATCAATGGCACCGAAATAATCGTAAGAAAAAATACAATTCCACTAAATAAAGCCCAAAACATATACTTTTTATAATTTTTTCTGTTAGCATACGCTCCGTAGGCTTTGTTCCTGTTCTCAAAGATCAGGTCGTCGAGGTTGTTTTCTGAGGTTTTCATGGCTGACATTTTTTTTGGTTAGACTGTTCGATTGTTTGAACAAGTTTACCATATATTAATGCCAGCAAATAGCATATAACAGTCCCTATACACCATGGGACAGGGAATGGCGGGAAGACCAAAGTTAAGGGAGTGAATTTGTCTTGAAAATCTGAAAGCTACATTACCAAATAAGCGATTTCTAGCTTTTTACCGCCACACAGAAGAAATCAAAACATAAGTCAGAGACTTCTTCGAGAAAGAAATCGGAGGTAGTAACTTCAGCTACCAGTCCAGTGTTGGATTTGTGGAGTTTATTCCGGTTCATACGATTGGCCAGATCGTACGGTATTTGAAGCATCCAGCGGGGAAGCCAGTATTGCATGTTCAAAATATCCCATCGGGTGAATTTCCGTACCGATTTACGATTCTCTTCATGATACTTAATCACTTTCTCATTGCCGTATACTCCCAAAAACTGAGTATTAGAGAACAGAGAAAGCATCAGGCTTTTCATTCTTGGCGGGTCATATTCGCGCACATGCCAAGGATTCCGCGTAAGCGACATTTTAATATTGGGAGTAGTTAATATTAATGTCCCTCCCGGTTTGAGTACTCGCTTAATTTCCTCAAGAAAGAAACGGTCGTTTTTAATATGTTCAATTACCTGAAAAGTGACAACAAAATCCACTGAGTTATCGAGGATATCAGTTAGAGGCGGGATGTGTGCCTGATAGAACTTGACATTAGTAAACTTTGGATCAATGGGCGTTGGGTGCTTATCAAAGGCCAGGTATGAGCTTGCCAAAGGTGATAAAATTCGAATACCATAGCCTTCGCCGCTACCAATTTCGAGGACAGTACCGGAGACTTGCTTTGCGGCTTCGTTGTAGGCAATCAGATGGCGGTGGTGAATAACATTATCGGAGGCTTCGGTTCCGGAATTGCGTTCGGCAGTTTGTACCATAAAAATAGTTATAGCTAATTTCAATTATAATCAAGTACCAATAGATTTTCGGCACTTTTTTGTGATTTGATCCCGTAGGGTAATGCTTTGAATGTAAAACCCTGCATACTGAAGTGATCTAAAAACGCAGGCAGTGCAAATTTAAGATTAGGCCAGGCTTTGATGCTGTCGTGAAAGACCACGATGGATCCGGGACGTGTATTGATAATGGCGTTATTGAGGCATTTGGAGGGATTGATCTCGCAATCGAAATCACCCGTTAATACCGACCAAAAAATCATGGTGAAATATGGCCTAAGCTCCTGCATTTGAGTACGTTTAATCCGTCCATACGGCGGGCGAAACAAAGTAGAGGGAATAAGCTCATTACACTTCATTACATTATCCACATAATCCTTAACCGGGCTTCTCCATCCATTCAGATGGTTAAATGTATGATTTCCAACGCTGTGTCCTCCCGACAAAATGGTATCAAACAAGCCTGGATTTCGGAGCACATTTTCGCCAACGCAGAAAAAAGTAGCGTGTGCATTATAGCGTTCGAGGATATTCAGAATCCATGGTGTGGTATCCATTACAGGCCCATCATCAAAGGTAAGATAGATCACCTTTTCACGTGTATCTATATTCCAGATTTCATTTCTCTGGTATAATTTACACAACAATAAGGGAGATTTTACGAAATACATCCTTTGATTATTTTGGGGTGTAAAATAGACATTATTCTATGCCTCATGGTTGCTCTTCGAAAAAAATAACTCACAATCAGCTGTTTATATTTATTCTTATGACTGATTTTGAATTTGTTAAATCCGAATGCTGCCTAATATCTTTTTAGCCTTATCTGCAATTTTAGTCTGTTTCATATCAACTGCCATGGCGCCTATGGTCTGTATAATTTCTACTGCATCTTTAAGATCACTACCGAGATAGGCGGCATCGCTACCGCTAAAGCGTGTAAAATAGGTAATTTCCTGATCATACCTATTCAGTAGAATTTCTGCCAATGCATTGCCTTTTTCAAATGCGCCGGCCCGATAATACACATCCAGGATTGGAATAAGCATTTTATCGAAAGGCACATTTTCGTTAGGCATAACCTCAAGGGCTTTGTCACAAACACGAACTGCGGAATCCATCTTATTTTCAGCAGCCAGCGCAAAGGCCAGACGAGAGAAATTATTCCGAAGGTTGGTGCACATACGAATATTCGTCTCATCCAAATAAATTCCGTGGTGATTCATATTTCCCCATTTGAATTTCTCCATCACGTTTTTATACATGATTGCAGTATTAACGCGACCTACAGAATTATCAATGCTTTTGCAATAATAGGGAACTAACCTATAGGCAAGACCTTCGAGTTGAAGATATGGCTGTAGTCCAATGTATGCCTCATCGCCTGTGGTAATAGCGAAGTAAACCGGACGTTTCCATTCAAAATGGGCAAGCATATCCAACAGCATCAGATTATTTTTTTGAATACCATAATCTTTATAGATAAAATCAACATGGTTTCGCACAGAGTCGCGGTATTCCGGCGGCACCACACCATTCTGTATTACCCACAATGAATCTACCGGGATTGAAAAATTTGGCGTTGGGATGTAATTGGCGTAACCACGGGTTGTGGTTTCCAGCATAAGTCTTTTATCATCACTGGTTCCAAAATCAATCAGCTTATCTATATCAACAAAAGCATTAGGCGGAACCAAGGTGGTGTCTTCATACATAAATGTAATCTCTCGCTTGGATCCTGCGTACTTATCATGCGTAAGAGAGAAAGGCAGTGGTTCAGAATCATAGGCTTTTCTGGCCATTTGATCGATGTACCAATCAGTATTTAGCAGACTTAGGTTCACAACCCGCACATCGGTTCGTATGCCTTCAACCTCCTGAGCGTACCAAAGAGGAAATGTATCATTATCTCCAAGAGTGAACAGTATTGCATTGGGTGCGCAAGAATTCAAATAATCGCTTGCAATATCGACTACGGTGTATCGGTCGGAGCGGTCGTGGTCGTCCCATCCTTCTTTCGCCATAATAAACGGCACGAGCATGAAACAAAGTAAAAAGGATATCAGAACCGGTGCAACGCCTTTGATCCATCGCTGAAGCAGATTTATTAGCCAAAGGACACCAAGACCTATCCAGATTGCATAAGCATAGAAGGAAGCAGCATACGCATAATCCCTTTCGCGCGGCTGGTAAGGCACCGGATTAAGGTAAACATTGATTGCGATTCCGGTAAAAATAAACAGCAGAAATACAATCGACCATCCTTTGGAACTTTTACTTAAATGAAAGATAAATCCGGCAAGACCAAGTAATAATGGTAATAAAAAGAAAGTGTTGCGACCTTTGTTATTGGCCATACTTTCCGGCATATTATCCTGTGGTCCCAAACGCCCATTATCGAGGAAAGGGATACCGCTAATCCAGTTTCCGTTACGTATTCCCCCATAGCCCTGCAAATCGTTTTGTCGACCCGCAAAATTCCACATAAAATAACGGAAATACATATGTCCCAACTGGTACTTAAAAAAGAATTTCAGGTTCTCGAAAAAGGTAGGCTTAATCATTACCTGAGTGCCTCCATTACGTCCGGGCACTTTAACCTGAGTGCCTTTTACATCGGCCCAGGACTCATAACCACTAATATGATAATCCTGTTGAGAGCTCCACATACGCGGAAAGATTGTGCAAAAATCCTTATTGTAATTTGGTATGGTGCCTTTGCGATCGTCGATTACAACATATTTTCCGGCCTTATCATCACGACCATAAACTGGATTCCCATCCAGATAAGGTTGCTCTGCATCAAGGGGTGCAGAATAGTACTGACCATAAAAGATTGGCCATGTTCCATATTGTTCACGGTTAAGGTATGAAAGCAGACTAATTGCATCTTTCGGACTGTTTTCGTTAATCGGAGTTTCTGCATTAGAACGAATAACAAGCATTAGAAACGAAGAATAGCCAATGGTTAGAAATGCCAGACTAAGTATTGATGTTTTAAGCACCGCATAACGAAATCTCCCAAAAATTATAAGCGTAATCAAGCCAGCCAGAATAAGAAGGCGAATAAAAAAATCGCCAACCGATAATGATGATGTTAAAACAATCAGGGAAAAAATTCCCGTAAGGGCAAGTGCAATGATCCCGCTGATCTTGTCTTTTCGAGATGTATACCATAGTCCCGCCGCAATCAGAAGTACAATTAGAATCATGAAAAACAGAGTACCGGAATTGAACGGCATACCCAGCGAATTCACAAAGTTTAATTCCGTTTGTGCAAATAAATATGGGATTTGAGGAATGATGCCATACATAATGGCCGCAAGAATCAACACAGAAATAGCAAAAGTAAGTACTATACCAAGGGGTGTTACTTTAAATTTTCTGAAATAAACCACAAAAGTTATTGCAGGAATTGCAAGCAAATTCAACAAGTGCACACCAATGGAAAGTCCCATAAGGAAGGCAATCAGAATAATCCACCGCCACGATTGTGGTTCGTCGGCAACTGTTTCCCATTTTAGGATAGCCCAAAAAACGATGGCAGTAAAAAAGGAAGACATTGCATACACTTCACCTTCGGCGGAAGAAAACCAAAACGAATCAGAAAAGGTGTATGCCATTGCCCCTACTACCCCAGCCGCAAAGATGGCTAGCATTCCGGAAACCGTATCGTTGGAACGAAAGAGACTGATTTTCTTTGCAAGAGCGGTGATGCTCCAATACAAGAACATAATGGTTGCACCTGACATGAGGGCCGACATGGTGTTAATCATACGTGCCACCATCTTCACATCTCCAAAAGCAAAGAGCGAAAAGAATCGTCCCATCATTTGGAAAAAGGGTGCACCGGGAGGATGTCCCACCTGTAGCTTAAATGCCGTTGAGATATATTCGCCGCAATCCCAGTAACTGGCAGTAGGTTCGGCAGTCATTATATAAACTGTTGAAGCTACAATAAACATTAACCAGCCGAGACTGTTATTAATCAATTTATATTTTCCCATTTGTACTATGTAGATTTTATTACTTTAATTCTTATTAATCATTCCTGTTCCTCGCTTGATGTGCCCTTATTACATTTTTTCATTGCTTATAATCTATCTGGAATATCATCCCGTTGTAACGGTTCCAGTGGCGTAATTCAGTTCGGATCCAAACATACTATGAGGAACCGAATATACGATTAAGGTAACCAAAGCGGCAACGATGATCCAGCCCGGACGAATTTTGCGATAGTTTAATACCAGAGCGAGTACCCAAAACACAATAGCGATAAGAGTTTTATTATCTGTAAGATCCCAGCCAAACGGAGCGCCAGTCCAATAGGCTCCAAAAGCAAAATGCTGCATTATAGGTCCAAATAAAAAGCCACCAAGCAGCATACAAATAAACGTTGCAATCATATATACCCGCATTCGACTTGCATGGAAAGCGGCAGAAAGTCCGGCCAGATTAGAGAACAGCATTGCCAAAAACATAAAAAGGATATGCGGAATCAGAATGAGAATCGGAACATCTCCCTTAAAACGGATAATTGCAGAATTGTCATCAGTAGGTTTCAGTACTTCATTATTGCTTGATAATTCAACAAAATATTGAAGTTTGCCGGCGGGTGGCTGAGCTGGAAGTAAACCAACCAGATCATCACCCAAACGTTGCATTTTGATGGTATCCCATGCATCGTTGGTAGGGAAGCGACGATAGATAAGTTTCCCTTCGACAGGATTGCCATTAACAGGAATGCGCACTTCGCAATCGCTGCTGCTTTCGTGACTGCGAATCAGTTTATATTTGAAGTTCATTCCCTGAAGCGACGTCTGCACCTTTTTTGGATAGGTTGGCCCACTCAATCGCTGATAATAGGCTGTAGCAATGGTTATACAAATTGCCAGAAACCAAATAAGAAATCCTTTCATTATATATATGTTTAGGTTTTATACAAATTTTATAATTGAATGAGGAGTACCAGCGTTTTCTCGCCACGTTTAACATCTACTGAAATGGTTTGCCCCGGGTTGAAGGCTTTTAAGCGATCCATATATTCATAAATATTAGCTACTGCTTTCCCATTCAATGCGGTAATAACATCGCCTTTGAGGATACCACCATGCTCTGCAGGACCACCTTTTGTCACAGCTCCAACAGCCACTCCAATGATTTCAGTATTTACGAAATCAGGCATGATTCCTAACCGAACTTTCATGGCACCGCCATGCTTGGCTTTTTCTTTTGGTCCGGCTTCAGTGAAGTACAATGGTTTGCTCCCATCGTCCACACGAACGAGGACATCTTTCGCAAGATTCACGATTGATGCAATCCCATTATAATTGATAAGATTTGCATCATCTTCCGGTGTATGATAATCGGTATGTGCGCCAGTATTAAAATAGAGGACAGGAATACTATCAGCATAAAATGGTGCATGATCAGATGGACCGTAACCTTCGGGAGAATATGATGATTTAAAATTTCTTGATTTCATCAGGGTATCGAGCAGGGCTGTTGCGCCTGTAAATGTTCCCGTTCCTCCAATAGAAACCATAGGCTTATCTTTATTCATGCGTCCAACCATATCAAAATTCATCATTAAAATAGTCTCTTTGGAATCAGTCATTGGATGACCTTCAAACCAGGTGGATCCCAGCAATCCCATTTCTTCTGCGCTGAATGCAACAAAGATGACATTTCTTTTCAAAGCAACTTTACGCTGATTAAAAAGTCGTGCAAGTTCGATAACGGCGGATACCCCGCTGGCATTATCATCGGCTCCATTGTGCACCGCATTGGTATCAGGTTTTCGTGAGCCTGATCCGGGACCACCCATTCCCAGATGATCGTAATGCGCGCCGACCACAATGAGCTGGTTTTTCATTGAGGGATCGCTCCCCGGAAGCAAACCGACCACATTTTGGGTTCTTACCGAAGTAAAGTGAAGATCACAGGCAGCAGTGACAATGCTGTGAGTTGCTAGGGAAACAGGCTTTCTGCTAGTATTTAATGTTGTTTCCAGTGTTTCAATGGTCGTTCCGCTATTTAGCAGAATTTGATTTGCTAAGCTACGTTTGATATTAACAACAGGAATACCACTTCCAGACTTGCTTTTATCGTACGACAAATTCACGAGTTCATCGCCTTTATCCCACAACGTACTTGTAACAAACAGCACTCCTGCAGCGCCCATATCCTTTGCTACCAAGACTTTTGAACGTTCTTTCGTATATGAGACAAACACCGAGTTCTCATTATCCGGCTCAGGATTTCCGCGTAATATCATAACCCACTTACCACGAACATCTATAGATTTGTAATCGTGCCATTTAACAGTATCGGCATCGAAATCAAAACCATATCCGGCAAAAACAACTTCAGCAGTCAGGGTATCATTGGCGGAAAATGAAAAGGGATTGAAATCAGTCCCCATAACATATTCTTTACCATTGAATTTTAAGAAATTAGAAGGTCCGGCTGCAATATCGGTGGTAACATCAAAATACTGAAAACCATTATCTCCAAGCAGTTTCAGTCCGGCTGCCTTAAAGGCGTCGCGAATGAAAGCCGCCGCATTATCGCAACCGGTGGTACCGGGCAAACGGCCTTGCAGTGCGTCTGAGGCCAGATAATTAACGGTCTTTTCAAGTTCTGCGGTGCTGGCTTGTTGGGCAGATAGCTGCTGAACTACAATCGAAAAGGAAACAAAGAGCAAGAAACACCTTAACAGTCGTCGCATACGTTTTTTTTTACAAAATTACAATTTACAACGAAACCCGCTGAAAATTATTCCCTGAGGCAACCATTTGTTAAAAAAAACGTACTTCATTACACTTTTACAGTAATTTTTGTACTTTTGACATTCATAATTAAAACTATAACCTATGAAATATTTATTTCTTAGTATGTTCGTAATGGTTTTTGCCATTAGCACCCAAGCACAAACATTCAATCAAAAAACGATAGACGAAAAAACCCAGACTGAAATTCTTATCGGTGAATGCAACGAAAGCGCTTTACGCACAGGTGATTTCGGCGTAAGCTATACTAATGAACTCAATGCCTACAGACCAAATAATGATGTGTTAAATAACTTAAAATACAAGTTTGCTGAAATTACTTTCACTATTGTGCTCGGCACATGGTGTGGTGACAGCAAGGAGCAGGTTGGTCGTTTCATGAAATTATTATATGCTCTCAAATACGATATTAACCGTTGTACCTATATCGCAGTTGATCGCGATAAAAAAGCAGGAACTTACCCTATTGGAGACCTGAAGATTGAAAAGGTTCCAACATTTATTGTATATCGCAATGGAGTAGAGATTGGACGAATTGTAGAAACTCCTACTATTTCACTGGAAGACGATTTATTACAGATCATCAGTAAATAATCAAGATACTTTTATATAAAAGAGCCCTGCATTGCGGGGCTTTTTTTTTGCTCGCTGATATTTTGTACTTTTGCCGCATGGAAACAGTAGTCAGCGGAATACGACCCACAGGTCACCTGCACCTTGGAAACTACTTTGGTGCATTACAGAATTTCATTCGCATGCAGAATGAGCATCAATGCTTTTTCTTTATTGCCGATTATCACTCACTCACCACGCATCCCACGCCTGAAGACCTTAAGGGTAACGTGAAGACGGTGCTAATTGAATATCTGGCTGCCGGTTTGGATCCTGAAAAGGCGACCTTATATATTCAGAGCGATGTGCCTGAAACAGCAGAGCTGTATTTGATACTGAACATGAATGCCTATATGGGTGAATTAATGCGAGTGACTTCCTTTAAGGAAAAGGCGCGCAAGCAACCCAATAATGTAAACGCAGGTCTTCTCACCTATCCGGTTTTAATGGCCGCGGATGTTATTCTTCATCGCGCAAC
Organism: Bacteroidales bacterium; assembly: GCA_963678485.1. Taxonomy (GTDB): domain Bacteria; phylum Bacteroidota; class Bacteroidia; order Bacteroidales; family CAIWKO01; genus CALGYY01. The sequence continues at coordinate 3,137,188 of OY782882.1, read as the reverse complement.
CAAAGTGCCTGTAGGTAAGGATCAGGAACAGCATCTTGAAATGATGCGAACCTTTGCAAACAGGTTCAACCGTATGTATAAAGTGGAATATTTTGCCGAGCCCGTAGCTTATAATTTTGGTGAAGAATTGGTGAAAATTCCCGGATTGGATGGCAGTACGAAAATGAGTAAAAGTGACAACTCTAATGCAGCAATTTTTCTCGCCGACACAGCTGATGTCATTCGAAAAAAAATTATGAAAGCCGTTACTGATGCAGGACCAACCGAAGCCAATCAGCCTATACCGCAGACCATACAAAATCTCTTTGCATTGATGAATGTAGTTTCTGGTGCTGACACTGTAAAGTTTTTTACTGAAAAATGGAATGATGCGAGCATACGTTACGGGGACATGAAAAAACAGCTGGCCGAGGATATGGTGACATTTATGCAACCGTTCAGGCAGAAGATCAGCGACATTGAAGCGCAGCCCGAGTATGTTGCAAAAGTAATACGTATGGGAAGGGAGAAAGCGCGTGCCAGTGCGTCAAAAACCATTAAGGAAGTGCGTGACATTATTGGATTTAATGACCTATAAACTATGGAACCTTTAAAATTCGCTTTCCCTGCCTCCAACTGGCTGCTTCGCATTGCAGTGTTAGTATTGGTATATATTATTTATTTTGTGACTTTTCGTGCTTTTCAGACGCACGACAAAGAATTCTGGATTGCCTGTGCCTTCGGTTTTTTTGCGATGTTACTGTTTATCGGAGGATTCATGAAATCTCATAACCTTACGGTGATTGCTGCCATATTCCTTACGTTAGGGGCAGGATACAAAGTTTTCATGCATTTTGTTTTCACCGAAGGTGGATTTGTTGCCATTTACGGAGTTCTTGGCGCAATTACACTTTATTTTGCTACCGCAGGAAACAGAAAAAAATAAGCCTTAATCTGGCTCTTAAAATACAGATGTGTCCCTGAGAAGAAATCCTTCTTTAATACCACATTCGTTACAACTTACATTTAACTAGACTAATCAGTAACTTTGAAAACGAACATTACGGAGAAGAAAAAAGAACGGGCGATCTTGATCGGATTGGTCACTCCGGGACAGGATAAAGAGAAAGTCAACGAATATCTCGACGAGCTGGAATTTTTGCTTGAAACAGCGGGAGGTATTCCCGTACAGCGTTTTGTTCAAAAGCAGAATTATCCAGATCCCCGCACCTATGTTGGCTCCGGGAAGGTTAACGAAATTGCAGCATTTATCGCTGACAACTCGATTGATCTGGCTGTCTTCGACGATGAACTTGGACCTGCTCAATTGCGTAATCTTGAAGAAGCACTGGGTTGTAAAATCCTCGATCGCACAAATCTCATTCTTGATATTTTTGCCTATCGTGCCCGCACTTCATACGCCATGGTGCAGGTTGAACTTGCGCAATATCAATATCTGCTTCCTCGCCTTACGCGGATGTGGACTCACCTTTCCAAGCAAAAAGGAGGGATTGGAATGAAGGGTCCGGGAGAAAAAGAAATTGAGACGGACCGTCGTATCATTCGCGATAAAATTTCGCTACTGAAGGAAAAGCTTAAAATCATTGATAAGCAACAGGCTACACAACGTCAGAATCGTGAACGTATGGTTAGAGTGGCATTAGTTGGATATACGAATGTTGGCAAATCCACTTTGATGAATCTGCTTAGTAAATCGCAGGTTTTTGCAGAGAATAAACTCTTTGCCACCCTTGATACAACAGTTCGTAAAGTGGTTATTGGGAATTTGCCGTTTTTATTAAGCGATACCGTTGGATTCATCCGCAAACTCCCTACTCATTTAATAGAATCGTTCAAGTCAACATTAGATGAAGTGCGGGAAGCAGATATTTTACTGCATGTTGTAGATATTTCTCATCCCGGATTTGAAGAGCAGATTCAGGTGGTTCAGCAAACCATTGCCGATATCGGAGCCACTGGAAAATCAAGCTTTCTGATTTTTAATAAAACCGATGCCTTCCATGTGGCGGAGCGCGATCCCGACGACCTCAGCGAAGCTCCAAAGCAGCCCAATTTGCAGGAACTGCAGCAAACGTGGATGGCAAAGGAACATGCGCCATGCATTTTCATTAGTGCTATAAAGAAAGATAATTTTGATCAGTTGAAGGAAGCACTCTATGAGGAAGTAAAGAGAATACATGTGACGAGATATCCTTACGACAACCTTCTCTTTTAAGCGAAGGCACGTAGGCACTAATAACAAAGGAAATCTTTTTACTTCTCGATATATATTAAGGTTGCAGACAACTAATAACTAGTTAACTAAAAACCAATTTCTGCAAAATTGAAAATCTCAAAACTTTTTAGCACTCGTTCATGATATCAACAAAAACGAGATAATAAACTTTTTGATTATTTTTGAACTTCATTCCATGGCCTTATGCCTGAATTATCGGTAGTCATCATCACCAAAAACGAAGAACGCAACATTGGGCGCTGCCTTGAGTCGCTTAAAGGCATTGCTGATGATATTGTGGTTGTAGATTCGTTTTCGACAGACAAGACGGCAGAAATTTGTGCAAGCTTTGGTGTACGTTTCGTTCAAACTGAGTGGAAAGGATATAGCGAGACCAAGAATTACGGAAATAGTCTGGCAAAGTTTGATTGGATATTCTCCATTGATGCTGATGAAGAGGTATCGGAGGAATTGAAGGTAAGCATACAGCAAATAAGAAAATCATCCGATTCTGCAAATTTCAGAATATGTCGCATGACCAATTACTGCGGACATTGGATACGCCATAGCGGCTGGTATCCTGATGTAAAGCTGCGATTTTTCGACCGCCGTGTTTCCCAATGGGAAGGTCTTATTCACGAGCGATTGAATATACAGGGTGAATCTTCGTTTGCTGTTCTGAAGGGAGATTGTCGTCATTACAGTTATTATACAATTCAGGATCATGTTGCGCAGGCGAATCGTTTTTCGACGCTTGCAGCGGAAGATTTGTTCGCAAGGAATAAAAAAATCGGAATACTCAAAACTATGATTGCACCGGGTTTCCGCTTTTTCCGCATGTATATTTTGCGCGCGGGATTTTTGGATGGGTATTATGGCTGGGTGATAGCGCGGATTTCGGCACATGCGGTGTTTTTAAAATACACTAAACTACATCAGTTGTATGCGCAACGGCAGGTATAATCTGAATGGAAAGCGTATCATCATCAGCCGTACCGATAGTTTAGGTGATGTTGTATTATGCCTTCCTGTTGCAGGAGTGCTACGTCGGTTGTTCCCGCAGAGCACCATTATTTTTCTCGGAAAAGCCTACACACGCGACCTAATAACTTCTTGCGAGTATATTGATGAATTTGCTGATTGGGAGCAATTGCGATCCACTGAACAAGGACTGAAAACACTCAAGGCTGATGCTATTCTCCATATTTTCCCAGTCAAAGAAATTGCAATTGCAGCAAAAGATGCTCAAATACCTTTGAGGATAGGTAGTACGGGACGACTCTATCATTGGGGGAAATGCAATAAATTGGTTCGACTATCGCGGCGACATTCATCATTACATGAAGCCCAGCTGAACTTAAAACTGTTAGTACCTCTAGGAGCTAAACGTTTGTTCCGTATTGAAGAGCTCAATGAATATTTTGGAATGACGAATATTGCTTCGCTTACAGCATTTCAAAAAGAGATGATATCAACAGATCATTTTAATTTAATTCTGCATCCCGGAAGTAAAGGCAGTGCCAGAGAATGGGGGGTTGATAATTTTGCTGAACTTATTCGAATCTTACCAAAAGAAAAATATAAAATCTTCCTAACGGGATCACAGGCTGAAGGCGAGTTGCTGCAACAATGCAATCTGTTTCAGGATGAACGTATCACTAATCTTTGCGGGAAATTTTCTTTGAGTGAACTGATTTCATTTATTGCCAATGCGGATGGAATCGTAGCCGCCAGTACAGGTCCATTACACATTGCAGCCGTGTTAGGTCGCACCGCGATTGGCATCTACCCTCCTATTAAACCTATGCATCCTGGTCGCTGGGCGCCACTGGGTCCGTGTGCGTATCCGCTTGTCTCTGCAAAAAAATGCAGCAAATGCAGGAAATCAGGCCCTTGCAGCTGTATGAAAGAAATCACACCCGAAATGGTTCGTGATCTCTTGTTTACAATTTTTCGCTAAGGCCAGTCCCCATTTCCATAAAAAGTTATAATATTGCGCCTTAAATCATTTGCATGAAGCGCATTTTAACCTTTTTACTCCTGCAACTACTAGTGGTGGCGAGCCTTTCCGCTGGCGAACTTGTGTTAAGCGGTAATTATTATGGAAACAATCTGGTGGTTGTAAATCCATCAAACGGAAGTGGATTCTGCGTTACAGAAGTATTGGTTAATGGAGTAAAAACTCAGGACGAAATCAAATCTAATTCTTTTGAGATTGATTTCAACCAATTAGGTCTTAAAAATGGCGATGCTGTAAAAGTAGTGATTCGCCATACCGATGGCTGTACTCCTACTGTAGTAAACCCTTCAGCGCTATCAGCACAAGTTGAATTCTCCTTTGTATATGCAAAGTTCGACCGTAGCGGAAAGATTACATGGAACATCAAAGGCGAAGCAGGCGAAGATCCATTTTTTGTAGAGCAATTCCGTTGGAATAAATGGGTACAGGTAGCAGAGGTGCAACCAGAAGAAGATAGCACAAATTCTAACACCTGGTTTAGCGATGTTAATACCCATATGGGATTGAATCAATTTCGTATTCTCAAAATTGATCCTAATGGAAACCCGGTCTATTCAAAGGTTGTAAAGTACACTAATAGCAAAACCACCGAGGTGACTTTGACCTCAACAAAGGTTACTGATAAAATCATTTTCTCTGCTGAAACCATGTACGAATTATTCGACCTCAAAGGCAATTACGTAAGTGGTGGTATCGCAAAAGAAGTTGATATAAACGAGATAGATAAAGGAAAGTACTACCTGAACTACGATACTAAAACGGTAACTATTACCAAGAAATAAGCGGAGGCTGATTGTATCAATTCAAGCAGCCATAGTCCAAAAAAATCAATTAACGTTTTTTATTTCGACCACCCGAGAACCGGCGGTTTCCATAGGAGGACTGCTTGGACGGATTGTATGCCGGACCATCCCCAAGTTCTTCAGGAAGTGTAGATTTGAACACAGGAGCACCAAGCAGCGTTTCAATATCCATAAACTTGCGTTGTTCCTTTTCGGAAATAAACGTTATAGCCATTCCTTCAGAAGCGGCGCGTGCAGTGCGGCCTATACGGTGAATATAATCCTCACCATCGTTCGGCACATCGAAATTCAATACAAGATCAATATCTTCGATATCGATTCCGCGTGAAAGAATATCAGTAGCAACAAGGATGTTCAGCGATCGATTCCGGAATGCCAGAAGAACTTTTTCCCGTTCCAACTGATCTAAATCAGAGTGAATTTCTTCTACTTTGAGCCCTGCGCGCTTGAGTTCGCGAGCTAATGTTTTTGTGCTGCTTTTTGTGGAACAAAAAATAAGAACAGTGCGAAGGCGATTATCTTTAAGGAGACTAACTGCCAAAGGAATTTTCTGCTGCTCATACATTACATACGCTACTTGCAGCACTCTATCGGCGGGTTTTGAAACTTTGATATTAATCTCAACCGGTTTGTTCAATATTTTCCGCGCAAGCAATCTTATTTTTTCCGGCATGGTCGCCGAAAACATGAGTGTCTGCCGGGGAGTGGTAATGAAGGATACTATCTTCATGATATCATCGAAAAAACCCATGTCGAGCATGCGGTCAGCCTCATCAAGAACGAGAAACTGCAAGCCATCCAGCTTAACATAACCCTGGTTCAAATGAGCAATCATACGTCCAGGTGTGCAGATTACCACATCGGCACCACCGCTAAGTGATTTTTTTTCCTGTTCGAAGGAAATTCCGTCAGTCCCGCCGTAAACAGCAATCGAACTTACCGGAGTGAAATACGACAAGCCTTGCATGTGCTGATCTATTTGCTGTGCAAGTTCGCGTGTGGGCACAATAACCAAGGCTTTAACATTCCCCGATTCGGGGGTGGAGATGATACGATGAATAACGGGGAGCAGAAAGGCTGCTGTTTTCCCAGTACCGGTCTGCGCCGATGCAATCATATCCTTGCCATCCAGGATAACTGGAATGGCTTGTTCCTGAACTGGTGTAGCATCTTCAAAACCAATTGAAGCAATGCCTTCCAATAATGCAGGAGATAAATTAAATTCAGAAAATTTCAAAATACAACAATTAATAATATATATCCAATCTTTTTGGATTCAGCATCAAAGGTACGGAAGTTTTTCTTAGTCGTTGAATGTTTGGCCCGCACGGTCTTTCTGATCAATACATTCAATAAAAAAAGGCTGCCTTATTGCGGCAGCCCTTTTCGATTTTATTTTCTAAACACTTACAGACTTACTTTTTTCGTAATAGCCTGATTTCCGCTTTGAATCTGAACCAAATAGATTCCTGATTGAACTTCAGGAAGGTCAATAACCATAGTGCTTGCATCAATGGTGGTGGCTTTCACTAGTTGACCAACATTATTGATGATATTTACTGTTGCTCCAACCGTTGCGTCACTAATGGTAATTCTTTTGTTGAAGGCGTGTATATTCACATCACTAAGGATTGCATCTGATATTCCAACGCTGGGTTTGTCACCAGCAAGAATGGCTGCATCTGGGGTCGATTCGTATGCGTAATCTTTTAAGGTCATCGAGGTTAGTCCCGTTCCAATATTAACGCGCATCCATCCGTAATGGGTAGCCCCGCTGATTTTGAATTTGCAACCAAGATACAAATCCGCACCAGTTTCGAAATTACCATATGCAATCGTATTTAGACTTGATGCAAAGAAAACGCGACTTTGTGCATTCAAATTACCAGGACAATTCCATACTGCTGCAGCATTGATAGGCTCATTAAGAACTAAGGCACGACCATACCAATTGTATGCTGCCCAGGCAATACTAGCTTCAGTGTATGCCATGTTACCATCAACTCTTGGTTTGCAATACATTTGCTTCCTAATATACGTTGAGCCATAAAGAGTCCAGGAAGACACGGTGTGTTTGAGCGTATAATCGAATACCGCATCAGCATTAAAATCCAGATTAAAAGAGTCAGCAACAGCAAAGTTAACATCAGGAATATCGGTATAAATGATCTGCGCATCAGAGGTTCCAATAGAGGCAGCACCTGCAGTGGCCATTGCAGCATAAGCTGCTAATTTTGCGTGAAGGGATAAATTTCTTTTCATATTCGGTTGTTGTAAAAAAAGTGTAGGCAAATATATGATAAAACATTGCTTAAAAAAAAACAAAAACCGCTATTAATAAGCTATGTTGAAATATATTCCCGATATTTACACATGTACATTTATATATCTGATTCTGTATCAACGACTTTTGTCATTCCGTCAATATCCAATCGAAAATCTAAAAATTTGTTAATGTTTTCCAAGGCCTCGCCATTGCCCGAAAAAAGGTCGTCACGCTGCACATAAAGGATCGTTCGTGTTGGATTTTCCATCACCCATGTATCGATATCATGTATAATATCATTATAGGCATTTATTAAATTCAGAGGATAGGTTTGATTTTTTCTGTTTTCCTTTTGCTGCTGATGCCCAATTAAATCTTCAACAGGACAAAGCAAAAATACAATGCGATATTCGAAGCCCAATGGAAGGAACTTGAGACTGGTAGCGGGAAGCAGCATTACCTTCCCATGAGCATCGGCTAGCCATGAAAAGTCTTTTGTCCGGTTATTCACTCTATTCATAGCATGTTCAACAATATTATCCTCATCGAGCTGCGGGAATGGCTCAATACCTCCATGAGCCAGAACTTTCAACAATATTTCGAAGCCGCTATCGGGAAACCCAGAAACGATCGTAATTTTCCCTTTCAATTGTAAATCAAGAATTCTCTGATGATGGATCGACTTTTCAGAGTTATTGAGATGTTTGGAATAAATTTCCACCAACCATTTGCGCGCCCTGAAATATGCTGAATTCATGGTAAGCGTCAATTCAAATGCATTGGCTGCATCTTGAAATAGTTGTAAGCGCAATAAGGCTTCACCAAGAAGGTAATGTGCATTCGGATAGTGATACCTGAGCCCGATTGCGTCTAATGCACGTTCTGCGGCCTCTTCGTAATGGCCGAGTCGCAATAATGCAACTGCAAGTCCGTGGAATGCAACTGCATTATTTATATCCAATTGAATAACATGTACGAAAGCAATTCTGGCTAATTCAAAATTACGGATTGCCAAATACACTTTACCAAGCTCAATTTGCAATTGCACATTATATGGATTTTTTTCCTCGAGCGCACGGAGTTTTTCGAGTGCCAGATCCGATTTGCCTTCAGCAAAAAGTAATTGCCCTTCGATGAGGTCCATATTCACGAACTGCCTGTTTTCGTCATCTTCCTTCATTCCTGACAATCGTTCAACAATCCCTCTCACATTTTCAAATTCTTTGAGGTTCATATAGCAATTGGCCAGATCCATATTTACTCTTACATCCATAACATTTTCAACCAATAATTCTTCTAAGAGCGTTTTCGCCATTGAATAATCCGCTTTTGAAAAATACACTTTAGCCAGATTATACTTATTTTCCGCTTCTATAGTTTTTTGAGCATTGGCTTTGTCCTCGCCCGGATCTTCAATGTAGCCCAATTCCACCAATTGTTGCAAGGCCTCCATGGAATCACCAACGGATGCACGTTTATGCTCAGGGTGCTCTCCAAAATCGCCCTCAATCGTATCCCAACTATCGATATATTTAATCTCTTGAGTATTACTAAATGCATTAACCAACACCTTCCCGTCCATATCCTTACCTATAGGCAATCCTATGGCAGCGAGCAGGGTTGGTGTTACATCTAGTAACGTGGCTCCAAAAATAAGCTCATCCTTTTTAATGCCTTCTCCACTCATCACAAAAACACCGTATGGACTATGTGCATAGGCCGGAGCAGGTCCAAATTTAGGTAATGACAAGGGTCTCAAGTGATCGGAATAGAAGCCATGATCAGATACAATTAGCACTAAAGTATCATCTCCCGCTAATTCAATCAAACGCTCGAGCATCATATCATGAAAAATATACGCACCTTCTACTACCCCTTTGTATAAATTATAAAGATTATCTGGCAATCCTGGCAATTGCGGTGGATAAAAACTCATAAACGCGTGAGAAAAATGATCAATACCATCAAAATATACAGCAGTAAAATCCCACTCTGTGCTACGCATCAGCCACGTAGTTGCAGCTTGAATTGAGGCATTTTCTGCAAGTATTTTTGCTATTGATCTTAAATGCTTATCCTCATCCTGATTAACATTAGCAGCATCGGGAACAAAAGGCAAGAGGTGCTGTTCGGTGATTTCCAATGGATGCACGCGCAACACAGAAAGTACTTTTTCATACTCTTTGGGAAAAACTACCTCATCCTGAAGCACCCATGGCTTTCCTTCTTCATTGGATGCCTTTTGATAAAAATTAGAAATCATAACGCCATTGATTGGCTCAGCAGGATGACTAGGCCACCAGCCAACAATATTGCTTTTATAGCCCTCATGATGCAATATATTCCATATTGCTCTGGTGGTTCTTGAAGTGCTGTTCACATTACGTATCCCGCCACTTTCCGGATCCGGCTCAACAAAACCCATGATACCATGCTTGTCGGCTCTTTTGCCTGTGGCAATCGAAGTCCATAACATGGGAGACAGCGGAGGATCAAGAGTAGCAATGTTGCCCATAACGCCGTTCTCAACAATTTTCTTAAATGCAGGCATCTTCCCCGCGTCCATCAAAGGATTGATAATTTTCCAATCAGCTGCATCCCAACCGATTAGCAACACTTTTCTCTTTTTGGCCATACTAACAGAGCACTTAATTAATGTTGTATAATTACAAATAGTACAGGGTAGTTTTACATTTTCATGGGAGAAAGCGGGGTCTAAAGCTTCTCTTTGAAATAGCGCTGAGACACATAGCTTACAGGATACCAAACAGCAAGAAAGCCCACTAACAGATCAAGCAGGAAAACCCAAATAAAATCTGTCCATTGTATGCTCACAGGATACGCTTCAACAACAAAGGAACCTTCTGATTGTATCGTTATAAAACCGAATTTCATCTGAAGAAAACAAACCACAAATCCGAGGAAAAGGCCGAGCATTGCACCTGTCATGCTAATGAGCATGCCTTCGGTCATAAAGATGCGGCGAATTAATCCCGAAGAAGCGCCCAGACTATTGAACACAGTAATATCTTTCTTCTTTTCAAGAATAAGCATACTAAGACTTCCAATTACATTGAATGTTGCAATAACCAGAATAAATCCAAGTATTACGAAAACAGCAAGCTTTTCTGATTGCATGATTTTAAACAGCACTTCTTCCTGCTGAAAACGATTTTTTACAACAAAGCGGGGTCCAAGTACTTTCTCTATTTGTTTCTGAACGCTCTTGGCATCCGCGCCTGGTGCAATTTTCAACTCAATGGCAGAAAGACGATCGGGGTAGTCTAACAACTCCTGAGTGAACCTCAAAGGCACAATCACATATTTAATATCGAAATCCTGTTGTATTCCAAAGAAGCCCGACGGTTGTATCTCAAGCATATTAAATGCATCCATCGGATCAATAGTTCGTGACGCTGAACGTCGCGGAACATAGATTGCCAGAGGATTCTCGAAGTCATTCAGTACGACTCCCATATTATAGGCAATCCCTTGGCCCAACACTGCATAGTCGACTTTCCCTGATTGCAGCCTAAAATCACCTTCAACCATACTCTTCCCCACATCACTGGTACAATCGAATGTGGGCGATACTCCTTTAATCGTTACAATATATTGCTTGTCTTTGTATCTAAGTAAAGCATTCTCTTCAATCACACCTGTATAACATGAGATGTCGCTGATATCCAGCAATGCTGACATGGGAATACTGTCCGTTTGAAAGGTTTTTCCTTGTGCAGCAACAATTTTAATATCCGGATTAAACGTGTTGAAGAGTCGTGTGACGAGATTTTCAAATCCATTAAAAACCGATAGCACAATGATGAGTGCCATGGTACCCGCGGTAATTCCGAGAACGGAGATTATAGAAATGATATTAATGATGTTATGCGATTTCTTCGCAAACAAATAACGGCGTGCTATGTAGAGTGAAACGTTCAACGGAGCTATAGAAGGTTAATGTTTGATTCTTTTTCGAGGACAGAGGCAGCATTGTGTGAATCGCCTATCAGGCTATTCGACAATGTTATCTTGTTCTCAATTTTTTTTGATTGCTACTGTTTAAGAAGTTTGTCAATGTGTTCGATATAATCCAGGGCATCGTCGATATAGAATTCAAGATTGGGAACAATGCGAAGTTGTTTACCAACGCGGCCTGCAAGGATGTGACGGATTTCTTTTTTATTCTCAAGAATTTTTTCAAACAGCGTTTGTTTATCCGTCGTTGCGAATAGGCTAAGATGCACACGTGCGAGCGATAAATCGCTGGTGACATTTACCTTGGTAACGGTGATCATCGAATGGCCTCTAAGGTGGCCCATTTCTTTTTGAAACATTTCGCCCAATTCCTTTTGAATCAGGCGTGAGATTTTGCTTTGACGTATTGATTCCATGGAGCAAAGATACGTCTTTGCAGATGAATATAAAACTAAGTTGAAAGAGAATAAGCACCTAACTTCAGAAATATACAAGTCCTCGCCTTGCCCTCAGGGCATCAACAGCGATGAGAAATCACAGACGGTTTATATTTGTGGTGACGTTTTTAAAAGCGAGACCATACGCTGCATCTATGCACTAAGCTTGCTGAACCACTCTGCATTAAAGGCAAGCGACGACTCTTTGCAGACTTTCCGGACTTTCTTCCATTTCATCCTGCCAATCGGCTATTTTGTCGGATATTTGTTTGTTGGTGGAAAATGCTACGTTTACTTTGCATCAAGTTCAACCAAAAAAGCATTCATCATGAAAGCAAAAAAAATTTTATTACTGTGCATACTTATCCTTGCAGGAACCCTAAATTCAAGGGCAATCACAAGGGATACTGTTTGGACCACCTACCATTGGGATGGGTATAAAATCAGCGTGCTTGGCGGAAATCTATATCAATACTCTAGCTCCAAAGTGACGATTACTCCCGATAATCCAAAAGAGGAAATTAACGTCAGTATCGATAACGGGAAGATTGAAAAGACCGGCAATAACTGGTATTTGATTACCCCGGGCAAGCTGAGAAAAACGAATATAACAATAAATGACAAAACCTACCAATTATCAGTTGAATCCATGCCTGAGCCCAGGGTATTTCTTAACCACGAAACTCAAGATTGGAAAGATCCTTCAAGTAGCAGCAAGGGAGCATTGATTAGTCATTCGGATTTATTAGCCTCCACAGGTTTCTTGGTGAAAAATAAATTCCAGGAATTCAGAGTGGTTTCCTTTTCGTTGGACATCGTTATAAATGGTGTCCTTAAAGAACTGTATTCAATAAATGGACAATTCAGCGAAAAGCAACTTGAAGCAATCAGGGGAATAGGAGATAACGAGAAGTTTTATATTACAAACATTCAAATATTTCATCCGGACGGCTCTGTTTATTCCATTCTTCCAAAAGAGTATAGAGTAATTGACACCTATGAAAACGAGTTTATCAGGCAAACAGTCCAGTATAAACCTTATACCTACGAACTCAATAGATTCAAAACAGATCTGAGAATAAAAATTGCAGGCTATCCTTCAGAAAAAGACCGGCAAACCGTAATTGCATTTTCCGACACCCTGTCCAGCATTATGCAATCTATAAAGGTATCAGTGGTAGAGCAGCAGCCTACATTAACGATAGTTTTTGATACGGTTAATGACACAACGCTACTGCAAAAGGGTTACTCGATGTTGGACAATTGGCCTCCAACCTACATTAAAAAAACGGGGAATTTATTATATCCCTTTTATACACATTTAGTGATGGTCATTAGCGTTGACCATGAAATGGAGGAGGAATGGAGATGCCTTGCCATACAACGAGCAATATTTTTATCGTTAGGAAATTTTAAAGAGTTTCAGGGTTACAATGCTCCGGCGCCGACCATTCTCGATGGACAACCATTTTCCAGCTATGACCGATATCTGCTTCAAACATTATACGCAAAGAACGGGGAATATCGTATCAGCACAATCCTTGATCAAAATTTTGATTATCCTGATCGTACTCCACTATACATATTTATAATTCTTTGGACGCTCGGACTGAGCTTTGCGCTGATGGAGTTATACAGCTACTTTGGAATACAACGTATACTTAGAAAACTCAAGAATAAATTTGTTATACGAGTGATTGAATCGCTGTTCATCTCTCAGGTGCCAGTACTGGGTTTCCTGCTACTCCTTGGAATGTATGAGGGCAGCAAATATGATTACTCTATTTTTTATATGATGGAGCAATGGCTTGTTCCTTTATATATTCTCTGGGGTCTAATGTTTTTAGGCATTGATTATTTTTTGAAACGTATTAAAAAATACGGACTTCAGATGATCATCAATTTCATTCTGAGCTTTTTCGGCATCATACTGTCATACCAGATCATCTATTGCTTCTTAATTCCACAGTTCATTGATATTTCAACCATGGACTGGAAGCTGATTATCATTCCCTTCATACTCACCTTTTACCGCATGACCATTTCGTTTCAGCAGAATAAAATCTCCGGCATATTGCAAGAAAAGGAGCTGGAACTCTCCCGCCAGAAAGAACTGAAATTCAAATCCGACCTCAACGCATTGCAAGCACGCATCAATCCGCATTTTTTATATAATGCATTAAACTCTATTGCATCCTTGGCACATACAGATGCGAAGCGCACAGAGCACATGGCCATGTCATTATCAAAACTATTCCGATACAATATTAATAAGGACAACGGTATGGAGGCCACACTAAAGGAAGAGGCTGAAATGACTGAGGTTTATCTCGAAGTTGAAAAGATACGCTTTGGCGAAAAGTTGAATTACACGATTGAACTTGAAGAATCACTGAATTCGGTGAAAGTGCCAAAATTTATTTTACAACCGCTGGTTGAAAACGCCGTTAAACACGGGATCTCGCAGATCAGTACTCAGGGCATTATCAAAATACGTATTTTTGAACTTGGAGGAAAGATTATCATTGAAGTTTACGATAATGGTCCTGCGTTCCCGGGAGGATTGATGACAGGTTATGGCTTACAGAACACCTATGAAAAGCTAAGTCTACTTTATAAAAAGCCGTTCGATATTGAATTCATAAACAATCCGGAAAAGATGATCAGGATTATTCTTAATCAATAACTCCAATTTCTAAACGCATGAAAGCAGGTAGAACAACGCTGATCATAGATGATGAAAAGCTGGCGCGTGAGCGTATGGGGCGGCTGTTGGCTGAATATCCCGAAGAATTCAGTATTATTGGTGAAGCGGAGAATGGTGATGAAGCCTTTCTGAAAATTGAGCAATCAAAGCCAGAAATTATTTTCCTCGACATTCAGATGCCGGGGAAAAATGTGTTTGAGCTGCTCACCGAATTGCATCATAAACCATTGGTAGTCTTTTGCACAGCTTATGACCAATATGCCCTGGATGCATTCAACACCTATGCGCTGGATTATTTACTCAAACCCGTTGAAAAGAATCGCTTACAACTTACCGTTGAAAAGCTATCCATGAACCGCAGCCGTTTCCAGAATGTGTATCAACACCTACAGAACATCAACATTAAAACACCCCCACCCTCCTCTATCGCACATAAATGTGGGAACAAGATTATCCCTGTAAAACTAGAGCACATTGTTTACTTTATGGCAAACGATAAATATGTAAATTTCTATAATGTTGAAGGGGCTGAATTTCTTACCGACCAGAGTCTTGTCGCATTATGTCAAAAACTTCCCGCTGATTTTCTACGAATATCAAGGTCACTGATTATCAACCGGAATTATGTCAAAGAATTGCATAAACAATTCAAAGGCAAATTTGTATTGGTAATGAACGACACCGGTCGGACTCGTTTGTTAAGCGGTGGAAATTTTCATAGTGATATCACTGCATGTTTTGAACTTTAAAGCTGCTATCTTTGTGGCATGAAAAAACTCCGTTCGGTACTTAAGTATGCATATCCGTACTGGAAATATGCGCTGCTGAATATTGTCTTCAATATATTAGGCATTTTGTTTTCGCTGGTGTCCTTTGCCTTGGTAATACCGGTATTACAAATATTATTCAAGACCCGCGCAATGGTACTTACAGCGCCACCATTGAAATTCAACACCGAGAGTCTTCTGGCAAATTTCGATTACTTTGTTTCCAAGATAATCCTTCAAAAAGGTGAAACTACAGCCTTACTCTACATTTCTATCGTTCTGATCATCCTGTTTTTTCTGAAAAACCTGTTCAGATATCTGGCCATGTATTATATGGCCAACGTGAGAAACGGTGCTGTAAAAGATATTAGAAACACATTATATAATAAGGTAACGATTTTACCACTCGCGTTCTTTTCAGAACAGCGTAAGGGCGATATCATGGCACGCATGACCAACGATGTTCAGGAAGTGGAATGGTCGATCATGTCATCACTGGAAATGGTTTTCAGAGAGCCCATTACCATTATCTCCTACATGGTAACCTTATTTGTGATTAGTCCCCAACTCACGAGTTTTGTACTCATACTTTTGCCTTTAAGTGCATTAATGATTGGAAGAATTGGCAAGAGTTTGAGAAGATCATCTGAAAAAGGACAGGCGAAAATGGGGAATATTCTATCGTCAATTGAAGAGACGATTTCCGGATTGAGGATTATCAAGGCATTTAACTCCATCGATTTTGTAAACAACCGTTTCCGTCGCATCAATGATGATTACACCAAGGTGATGATTCGCTTGTATCGTAAGCGCGATCTGGCCTCTCCACTGAGTGAGTTTCTTGCGATTATTGTAGTAGTGCTGGTATTGTGGTATGGAGGCATTCTCATTTTATCCAAAGATTCCTCCCTTGAAGCTGCCGTTTTTATTGTATATCTAGCCATCTTTAGTCAAATTATCCCGCCAGTTAAAGCCTTTACTACGGCTTTTTACAATCTACAGAAAGGTGCTGCTTCGGTTGATCGTATCAACGAGGTGATCAAAGCCGAAGAGGTGATTGTTGAAAAGCCTGACGCTGTAGAAGTCCACGAGTTCAAAACAGAAATCGCTTATCGCGATGTTAGTTTTTGCTATGAAAAAGAAACCGTCCTCGACCATATTAATTTGGTGATATCCAAAGGAAAAACCATTGCGGTGGTAGGACCGTCGGGTGCAGGAAAATCCACCATGGTTGACTTGCTGCCCCGCTTTTACAATTGCTCCGAAGGAGGCATTTACATTGATGGTATTAATGTCAATGACTACCGTATCGATCAGTTGCGCGGACTCATGGGAATTGTGACACAGGAATCCATTCTGTTTAATGATACTGTCTTCCACAACATTGCTTTTGGCTTAGAGAACATTAGCGAGGATGAAGTAATTAAAGCAGCAAAAATTGCCAATGCTCATGAATTTATCATGGCCATGGAAGAAGGCTATCAGACTTTTATTGGCGATCGCGGGATGAAATTATCAGGTGGTCAACGCCAGCGGTTAAGCATTGCCCGCGCTGTTCTAAGGAACCCGCCGATTCTGATTCTTGATGAGGCAACATCCTCCCTGGATACTGAATCAGAACGTTTAGTGCAGGATGCCCTTGAAAAATTAATGCAAAACCGAACTTCTATTGTGATTGCGCACCGGCTTTCGACCATCAAATTTGCTGATGAAATCGTTGTCCTTCAAAACGGACAGCTAGTGGAACGCGGCAGCCATTCACAATTACTTGAAGCCAACGGCACTTATCGTAAACTTCACGACCTTCAAACATTTTCGTGAGATGGATGCTCCCGATGCGCGAATCATCCGGTTTATTAACAAACACCATATACTGACTCTGGCTACCGCCAGTGAAGGGATACCATGGTGCTGCACATGCTTCTATACTTTTGATGATCAGCTCAATAGATTCATTTTCACCTCAGAACCGCATACACGTCATATTTCGGAAGGCCTAAAAAACCAACAAGTTGCAGGAGCCATTGCACTCGACACCCGCATCATCGGTATCATTCAGGGGGTACAATTCGCCGGAACCCTAACAGAAATGCGGAATGATGATTACGAAATTGCACGCAAACTTTACCTGAAGCGCTTCCCCTATGCAGCACCTTTTCTTGGCTCAACAGCATTGTGGAGTATAGAAATTTCGCAACTGAAAATGACTGATAATAAGCTAGGTTTCGGGAAAAAACTCATCTGGTATAAAAATGCCTAAACTAGGTGTTTATACCATAAATCCTCCCTGTCAGACACTTAAGTCCTCTGTTGATAAAAACTCATTTTTGTTAATAGTTTCGGCTTGTACAGAGGTTTTGATATTGGTACTTTAGCAGACCCGAAACAATTAAGGGACGAAAGTTCTACAATGCGCAATTTCAACTATTTATTATTAATGATTCGTTAAAATTCCAATATTTTTGACCTATATGGAAGAAAAATTATTTCCCAACACCAATCAGGAAACTGACCAGAAAAAGAAAAGCCCTTATCAGGAACTTTTGGAAAAAAGGACCCGTCCCGGTCTCCCAGAAGAAGAAACTACACCCGTAAATGAACCGATTAAAAACGAAACACCAAGAATAACTGAGCCTCTTCAGGAACAGAAAACATATTCCTACGAAGAAGCCTTCGAAAAAACGGTGATTTATTTCAAGGGTGACACCTTAGCGGCCAACGTGTGGATTAATAAATATGCATTGAAAAACAGCGATGGTCAACTGTTCGAATGCACACCAGATGATATGCATCGCCGCATTGCCAGCGAAATTGCACGCATAGAAAAAAAATATCCTAACCCAATGTCGGAAGAACAGGTATTTGATCTTCTCAAAGAATTCAGATACATTATTCCTCAAGGCAGCCCCATGGCAGGGATTGGTAATAATTTCCAGGTGTCCTCCCTCTCGAACTGCTTTGTGATTGGCAGCGATGCTAACGGAGATTCCTATGGTGCCATTTTAAAGACTGATCAGGAACAGGTTCAACTCATGAAACGTCGTGGTGGTGTTGGTCACGACCTTTCTCATATCCGTCCTGCGGGTAGTCCGGTAAAAAACAGCGCACTCACATCTACCGGTATCGTTCCTTTTATGGAGCGTTATTCCAATTCAACCCGCGAAGTGGCTCAGGACGGCCGTCGCGGAGCCCTTATGCTTAGCATCTCCATTAAACACCCCGATGTAGAACATTTCATCGATGCAAAAATGGAAGAAGGCAAGGTTACTGGAGCAAATATCAGCGTTAAGCTCGACGATGATTTTATGCGTGCTGTGGTCAGCAGTGAAAAATATACTCAGCAATGGCCAATACAATCGGTTAATCCAAAAGTCACCAAAGAAATCGATGCCCGTCCACTTTGGAATAAAATCATCCACAACGCATGGAAATCAGCAGAACCAGGCATTCTCTTCTGGAGCACCATCGAGAAAGAAGCTGTTCCCGATTGCTATTCTGATCTTGGCTTTAAAACCGTAAGTACCAACCCTTGTGGTGAAATACCTTTGTGTCCATACGATAGCTGCCGCTTGTTAGCATTGAACCTTTACAGCTACGTGGAAAATCCTTTCACCGAACACGCATATTTTAACAGCGAATTGTTTTCGGAGCATGTACAATACGCCCAACGTATCATGGACGATATCATTGATCTTGAAACCGAAAAAATCGATGGAATCATCACAAAAATCAAATCCGACCCGGAAGACGATGAAACCAAACGTACAGAACGTATGTTATGGGAAAAGATCCGTGAAAAGACACTCACCGGTCGCCGCACTGGTGTTGGCATTACCGCCGAAGGCGATATGATTGCTGCATTGGGATGCCGTTACGGTTCAGAACAGGCAACAGATTTCTCAGTTGAAGTGCATAAAACACTGGCCATCGAAGCCTATCGTTCTTCCATCACCATGGCAAAAGAGCGTGGCGCTTTTAAGGTTTACAACGCTGAGCGCGAAAAGAACAATCCATTCATTCAGCGTTTGCGCGATGCCGCACCGGTGATGTATGAAGATATGATTAAGCACGGCCGTCGCAATATTGCTTTGCTAACAGTTGCACCCACAGGTAGCGTTAGTATTTGTACACAAACGACTTCTGGTATCGAACCGGCTTTCAAGATTAATTACAAACGCCGTCGCAAGGTTAATCCTAATGATAAAAATGTCACCATCAGTTTTCAGGATGAGATTGGCGACAGCTGGGAAGAATACAATGTATTTCATCCGAAATTCCTCAAATGGCTGAAGGTAAATAATTACGATGTTAATGAAGTAAAGACCTACAGCGATCAGCAATTGGAACCTATCATCTCGAAATCGCCCTATTATAAAGCAACAGCCAATGATATCGATTGGTTAGCAAAGGTTAAAATGCAGGGTGCCATTCAGAAATGGGTGGATCACTCCATCAGTGTAACCGTTAATGTTCCCAACGAAACCACCGAAGATTTGGTAAGCCAGATTTATCAGACAGCTTGGGAAAGCGGTTGTAAAGGCGTTACTATCTATCGCGACGGTTCACGCTCCGGAGTACTGGTAAGCGAAACCAGCAAAAAAGAAGAAGGTGATGATTTCCAGGAAACACGCGCTCCGCAACGTCCAAAGAAATTGGATGCAGAAGTAGTACGCTTTCAAAATGACTACGAAAAATGGGTTGCTGTTGTTGGCTTGCTCAAAGGCAAACCATACGAAATCTTTACTGGAAAAGCTGAAGATTTCTTCCTCCCTCCACATGTTACCAAAGGATGGGTCCTTAGAAATAAGGATGATGATGATAATGGCGTTGCCCGTTATGACTTCCAGTTCGAAGACAAACAAGGCTACAAGGTAACCATCGAAGGCTTGAGCAGAACTTTTAGTCAGGAATACTGGAACTACGCAAAACTAATCTCAGGTATTCTACGTCATGGCATGCCACTGATTTACGCGGTTGATTTAATTGGCAATCTGCGTCTTGATACCGAAAACATCAACACTTGGAAGAATGGCGTGGTGCGGGCTCTTAAGAAATTTATTCCCGATGGAACCATTGCTGCAGACACAGAATGCCCGAATTGTCACGACCCCAAAGGTCTGGTTTACAAAGAAGGTTGTTTGACCTGCAATAGCTGCGGATGGTCGAAATGCGGTTGATACCAGAATAATATTGATTACAAAAGCCGGGCTTAGTCCGGCTTTTTTTTTAATATCTACCGTCAATGAAAACGGATCAAGCGGAAAAGTTGAGGAGTAAGAATACTATTCATAGAAAAATATAGATTTTGAAACCTTTCTTTAACTACGAATACCACGAATGAACACGAATGAGTTTCATTTGCAGCTATTGTTTGTAACATTTGCCATCAATATTAATTAAACGTATCAATCATTTTGTGCATCTGTGTTTTTAATAGTTAATCAAGCCAATACCATTTGTACTTTGTGGTTATTTTACAGTATTGAAATTATGCAATGCTAATGTTCAAAGCGTGTGCGCGGGCCTGTCAAAGCAAGCGGGCGTGGGCAGGCTGTGAATCGTCAACGGCACGCAAATCCGCAAGGGGCCAGACAGCGGCCTTTTCGCTGTCGGCTCTGTCGAAAACGACAAAAAGAAAATTCAATGAGCGAAATGAGGTTTATTGTCATATTCAAGAACTGCCGTCAATTGGCGTTTTCGGCACTACCTTGCGTGATTTGCGGCCGTTGGCGAGAGCGGGGGGATAGCATTGGCTTTGACTAGAATTTTGGCTCCACCTTTTGTTCATGCAAAAGGTGGAATTTAAAGAATATAAACCACACATTAAGTTGTGCTCTTGTTAAAATCGACAATTCAGTATTGTTTTTCAGTTGTGCTAAAAAACACCAATAACTATTTGTTGCTCCTCAACAATCTGGCTTGATCCATGAAAACCAAAAACACTAACCACTTGAAGAGATTGATTCATCTTTTATACAATCACTTCATCTAAATTTTTTATCTTTACACTAAACTTAATCGAAAAACTTATGTTTACAGATCATCTACATCCTTTATCGGTACATTTTCCGATTGCATTAATTCTTGCCGGATTTCTTTTCGACTTAGTCTTTGTAATTTTCAAAAAGGATCATTGCCTGTCCAAAGCAGGACTGTTCCTTATGGTTCTAGGAACGCTTGGAGCAGTGGTAGCATTCTTTACCGGAGAATATTTCTCTAAAAACCTCATTGGTCCTGCCGCCGAAGTTAAAGAGACTCACGAAATCTTTGCAAAGACTACCATGTACCTTATGATAGGCGCATCGGCCATTCGTATTTTCCTTGTTGCCACTAAAAAGGATCAAGGTAATTTGAAATGGTTGGTTTTCGTCCTATATGCCATTGCAGCCGGATTCGTGGCTTATACCGGATTCCTTGGGGGATCGCTGGTTTATGACTATATGCTTTAATCCTTTTGTTACAATTATTATTAACCTCAAAAACTATTACTATTATGAAAATTTACAAAATCATTCCTTGCGTCCTTTTGGCCGCTGGTATCATGATCGCTGGCTGTGGCAGTGAGCAAAAACCTGCCGGAGATCAAAAAGACACTACTAAAACAGTCACAGTAAAAACAATCGATAATTTAAAAGCGGCAATTAAAGGCGAAACAACAGCGTCTGCAAAGTATGCTGCTTACGCAAAAAAAGCACGTGAAGAAAAGATGTTACCTATTGCCATATTATTTGATGCCGCTTCAGCAGCCGAAAAGGTACACATCAACAATTTAACTGAATGTCTGAAAGGTATGGGTGCAACCCCTGATACGCTTACACCAAAGTTCACGGTACTTACCACCAAAGAAAATCTTGATGATGCTATCAAAGGTGAAACCTATGAAACAAATACTATGTATCCCGGATTTATTAAGGATGCTGATGCCGACAAAGCTGACGATGCTTCAAGAAACTTCCAGTACACACAGCAGGTAGAAAAGATGCATATGGATCTTTACACAGCTGCTAAAGCTGCATTGGATGGAAAGAAGCTCAACACTTTACCAGTTTCTTACAGCGTTTGCCCGAAATGCGGACTCACCTATGACACAAAGAAACTTCCTGAAAGCTGCGAATTATGCGGCACAACGAAAGATAAGTTTACTGCTTATAAATAAATAGTAGTAATTATAACAGCGGAAAGATCTAGCGCTTAAAGAGTTTATGCGGATTATAAAGGTCTTTCCGCTGTTGTTCTAATTCATCGTAAATTAGCATGGCCAGGTAAATAAATATTTTCATATCCCGCTTTACCAGCCAGTCGAGGGCTTTCTCTTTCTTCTTACAAGCATCGGCGAAGACAATATAAAAATCATAATTATTTTTATGAAGCCAGGTGCGGGCATCTTCCTCCCCATCAATGGCATTGCTGAGTACGCCGAGTTCAGCATAGGGACTATTTAATAACCAATCCAGCGCCTCACGATCCGATTGCACTGCATTTGAAAAAGCTGTGATTTCCGGAAAACCATTATCCATCAACCAGGCGGCTACCTTCTTATTTCCCTTTAAGCATTCGCCCAGCGCAAGCAAAATTTTAGTATCGTAATCGTGCAACATATTATTTCCGGCTTATGTTGTAAATCGCATCTATTTTTTCTGCCATCGTATAATCCTTATCCGTAATGTGATTCTCAGGTATACGCGTGCTTAACCGAATCGTAACTACATGAAACGCATTTTCCCACCAGGGGTGATGCTCCATCTTCTCGGCCAACACAGCAACTTCTGACATAAACGTAAAGGCATTCACAAAATTACTGAATGTAAATGTTTTAACGAGAAAACCATCTTTTGCTTCCCAATCCATCAGGAGTAAACATTTACCTCGAAACCCACAGCCCGCACACGCGTAGCAATTCCTTCGAGGGTAGCATGATCCACTTTGTCAATATTTCTATCAGGTGCCGAACGATCAATAGGATAAATCATCACCTGCCTGGGGCCAATCTTTTTCAATTGATCAATCCATGCTGAAACCTCGGCTTCGGTAGTGTTGTCAACCCAATGACCACCAATCTCCGCTTTCAAAAACAACGATTGTATGATGAGTCGACCCCGAAAGGCTTTTAAATTCTCAACAATTTCACCCAGCGTAATTTTTACCAACGGCTTATTAATGTGGTGATACATCTCGTTGGTACCGGCATCCAGCTTCATTATGGGTGTAACTTTAAGCAAGGCCTTAAGGATTCTTGGGTCACCAGCTGTTGTTGAGTTTGATAAAACAACTACCTTGGCCTTAGGAAAATAACGGTCTCTCGTAGCCAGTGTATCATCAATGATTTCCGGAAATGCAGGATGCATCGTTGGCTCGCCGTTACCTGCAAAAGTCAATGCATCCACAGTAGCTCCACCTTCAAGTAATTCTTTGCATCTGGCTTCAAGGGAAGCATTGATATCTTCTCGGCTATGGTAGCCTTTTACTTCACTTAGTTTTGTTTTAGTCCAACCACATTCACAGTAGATGCAATTGAAAGAACAGAATTTTGCATCTTCAGGAAGCACGTTCACTCCTAGAGAAATGCCCAAACGACGGCTATGAACCGGTCCAAAAATAATATCTCTAAAAAGTATCGACATGCGTCAAATTATCTAAGTGTAGCATTTAAATTGCGTTCAAAAGCGCTGATCAGTTTTTTCATGAGCCCGTCTATCTCAACATCGGTAAGGGTTTTCTCTTCATCCTGTAAGATAAAACTTACAGCATAGGATTGTTGACCCTTCATTTTTTCATCAGTGTAAACATCAAACAAATTGACTTCTTTCAAATATTTTTTTCCGGTGGCAAAGGCTAGTTCTTCGATTTGCAACCAACTCACTTCAGGACCAATAAGCAGCGCAAGATCACGACGTACCTCAGGGAACTTCGGAATATCCATTGCGGCGACCTTTTGACTTGCATGCAGTGAAATCAACTTATCCAAATCAAAGGCTGCATAGAATACTTCTTCTTTCAAATCGAATTCATTACGCACTGCAGATGAAACTTCACCTAACAGGCACACACGATGCTCACCTGAATTCAGTGTCCATGCATTTTCGTATAATACGCTGGTTTCGGGAAGCATTCTTAAATCGCGACGATTAATGCCGAGCCTGTGAAGAATGGCCTCCACACTAGCCTTAAGATCATAGAATGTTACTTTCCTTGACTTCTCTGCCCAATGTTCTTTTGTTGCATCGCCCATTAAAAACAGCGTCAACATTGGCGTTTGCAGGTACTTTTCAAGGTCACTAGCACCAGCCTTTGTCCCCACCAATCGGTATACATTTCCGAACTCATATATCTTAAGATCCGCGTTCTTTCTGTTTTTATTGTATATAAGCACCTCCAAGCCTGAAAACAGCATGCTTTGGCGCATTACATTCAACTCCCTGCTGAGAGGATTTAGTATGGGAACATTATTCACCGGTGACAAAGCCTCTGCGAACTTTTCAGTATATACAGATGTTGTTAGAGAATTGGTAAGTATCTCATGAAATCCTTTATCAGTAAGCAAATCAGCAATAACATTTTTAATTTGTTCACGGTCAGGTTTATTGCGATAACTCAGATTAGTGCGTAATGATTCTGGAAATTCAATATTCCCGTATCCATAAATACGAAGGACTTCTTCAATCACATCTACTTCGCGTGTTACATCAACCTTGGCTGTAGGAATTGCAAGTTCCACTGTATCGCCACTTTCTGAAATGATAGTAAAATCAAGACTTTTGAATATATCAAAAACAATTTCTTTTGATATATGTTTACCAGCAATCTTATCAAGTTGGGTTAGCGAAAACAGCAATGTAACACGTTCTGTTTTCCCGGGACAAACATCCACAATCTCAGAAACGATGCGGCCTTCCGCAAGTTCCTTTATCATCATCGCTGCACGTTTGAGTGCATAAACAGTAACATTGATATCGCTGCCTCTCTCAAAACGAAAGCTGGCATCGGTTTTAAGATTATGACGTTTTGATGTCTTACGTATAGTGGCAGGATCGAAGCATGCACTTTCTAAAAACAAAGAAGTCGTTTGTTCGGTCACGCCGGAAGACAAACCACCGAAAACACCAGCCATGCACATCCCACTCTCGGCATTGCAAATCATCAGGTCTTCTGCATCCAGCTTGCGTTCTACACCATCAAGTGTGATGAAGCCTGTATCTTTTGCCAGTTTTTTTACAATTACTTTGTCACCGGAAATTTTATCTGCATCAAAAGCATGCAATGGCTGACCGGTTTCATATAATACAAAGTTTGTTATGTCAACAATATTATTGATTGGTCTTAAACCGATAGCCTTTAGTTTATTTTGTAACCAATCGGGTGAAGGTTTCACAGTAATGCCGGTCATTGTAAGTCCCGAATAGCGAGGACAAGCAGCCTCATCTTCAAGTGTTACAGTGATATTTCTTGATAAAGAGTCAACAGTAAAATCCTCCACCGATGGAAATTGTATTTCCCAGTGTTCATCACCATTTAGATGTTGCGCATTAAGTACAGCAACAACATCGCGGGCAACACCAAGATGTGAAGTAGCATCGCTACGATTTGGTGTGAGGCCTATCTCATATACGAAATCATCTTCAATGTGGAAATATTCACTGGCAGGCATTCCAATAGGAGTATCTTCCGGAAGCACCATGATTCCTGCATGAGAGGTTCCTAAACCGAGTTCATCTTCAGCGCAAATCATTCCTTCCGACACCTCTCCACGAATCTTTGCTTTTTGAATTACAAATTCTCCTTTAGAAGTGGTGACAGTGGTTCCAACGGTTGCAAGCAATATCATTTGCCCTGCAGCAACGTTAGGCGCTCCGCACACAACTGATAATAATTCGGATGTACCAATATTAACTTTTGTAAGGCTAAGTTTATCTGCATTCGGATGCTTTTCGCAGCTCTCAACACGACCCACAACTACACCTTTCAGTCCACCGGGCACCGTCTGAAAATGCTCCATCATTTCCACTTCTAATCCGCATGCGGTAAGCAATTCGGAAAGTTTTTGAGGCTCGGGAAACTTATCAATGTAGCGGCTCAGCCACTTGTACGAAATTTTCATAATACCGTGATTTTTCGAAATTCACAGCAAAGGTACGAATTTCAAAGGAGATGATTCTTTTGCAATCTCGGCTAATTTCAACTGATATGAGCCCAATCGCCCCGTTGCTTTTTTATGCGATTGAGTTGCTCTTTAAGACTTGTATTCTCAGGTTTCTGAAGATCGGGGTCGTCTTTAAGGATGCGTATCGCTAGATCGCGGGCATACACAAGAATTTGCTCATCCCTGACAATATCTGCCAAGCGCAAATCAACAATACCACTCTGCTGCAATCCTTGAATATCGCCGGGTCCACGCAGTTTTAAATCGGTTTCTGCAATCCTGAAACCGTCAGTAGTCTCCACCATAGTTTGTATTCTGACTTTACCGTCCGAAGTTAGCTTATGGCCGGTCATTAAAATGCAATAGGATTGTGAAGCGCCTCTTCCAACGCGACCTCTGAGCTGATGAAGCTGTGAAAGTCCGAAGCGCTCAGAGTTTTCGATTACCATGACTGATGCATTTGGGATATCAACACCAACCTCAATCACAGTTGTGGCGACCATAATCTGCGTCTCACCCTTCACAAATCGCTGCATCTCATATTCCTTTTCCTTGCTTTTCATCTTTCCATGAACGATACTAATAGCATATTCAGGTGGAGGAAAAGCACGACAGATACTTTCGTAACCATCCATTAAATCTTTCAAATCCAACTTTTCAGATTCTTTGATGAGTGGATACACCACAAAAACCTGCCGACCTTCATTAATCATTTTCTGAATAAATGCAAATACTTTCAGCCGCCCTGAATCGGTGAAGTGATAGGTTTTAATTGGCACTCGACCCGGAGGAAGTTCATCAATAACAGATACATCCAGGTCGCCATACAGCGTCATTGCCAACGTACGAGGAATAGGTGTGGCGGTCATAACGAGTATATGAGGCTGCGTCCCCTGCCCTTTTTCCCACAAGCGGGCACGCTGAGCCACACCAAAACGATGTTGCTCATCAATTACCACCAATCCCAAATTATTAAACTGTACAGAATCTTCAATCAGCGCGTGGGTTCCAATCAAAATATTGACTTCCCCTGACCGCAGTGCTTCATGCAAAGCTCGTCTTGCTGCAGTTTTTGTACTGCCAGTCAACAGTGCTACTTTAAGTCCTAAACCCTCTACAAAACGGGCAATTGAAACATAGTGCTGTGCGGCCAGAATTTCCGTTGGGGCCATGATACAGGCCTGGAATCCATTATCAATGGCAATGAGCATGGTCATTAAAGCAACCAGCGTTTTTCCTGAACCCACATCACCCTGCAATAGCCGGTTCATCTGGTTTCCTGATCCAGTATCGATACGAATCTCCCTAATGACACGCTTTTGCGCTTCTGTTAATTGGAACGGCAGCAATTTATGATAAAAGGTATTCAGATGTTCACCTACTTTCGAGAATTTAAATCCATCCGGTTTAGTCATTCGGATAAATTTCATTTGAAGTAATTTGAGTTGAATAAAAAACAATTCCTCAAATTTCAATCGTTTGAGTGCTGCCTGAAGGTTCTCATTGTTTTCAGGAAAATGTATATGAATCAGGGCCGTTTCCCTGGATACTAATTTTAATTGCTTGAGGATGGATTCAGGTAAGGTTTCTACAATATACCCTCGTACTGAGACAACGAGATTTTTTAAGGCGCGCTCAAAGCCTTTGCTATCAAGGCCCACAGCTTTGAGCTTTTCTGTGGTTGAATAATATGGTTGCAGAGCTGCGTTCACAGGAATTTTCTCGGCCTGTGCTGCATCTTCAAGATCTGGGTGAACAATATTAATCGTATGGTTGAATGCATTCGGCTTTCCGAATACGATAAACTCAGATGCTGAGGCAATCTTTTCCCTTATCCATTTGAAACCGGCAAACCAGACCAATTCAATCTGCCCCGTTTCATCGCGAAAGGTAGCGGTCATGCGCACAGTCCGCTTTGCCCCTATTGCCTGTACATTAGATATCTTCCCTTTAAGCTGCACATACGGGAGATCTTCTGTAACTTCAAATGCTTTATAAAATTTGCTGCGATCAACATAGCGAAAGGGATAGCAATAGAGCAGATCGGAAAAGGTAAATATCCCCAATTCTTTTTTCAGCATCTCAGCCTTGCGAGGACCGACGCTTTTCACGTATTCAACCGGGGTTTCAAAAAAATCGTATGCCATGGACTTCTGTAAAATTACAGAATAATAAGAAATGGGCAAAAAAAAACCCCGGATAACCGGGGTTTTATATCGTACAATAATCCTAGTATTCCCACAGATCATGTTCAACTTTGAAAAGGTCGTCTTTTACACGTTCTGCTTCTAGCAGGCCGTCGAGACCTTTAGCATACTGAATAATCTTGCGGTCATACACGTTGTTTTCCTTATAGATGTAGCTACCAAAAACGCGTTTCCAGAATACATCATCAAAAGTGCGTCTTTCGGCATCATTCCAACGGTTGAATACATCTTTTTGAGCGAAAATTTTGCGGCAATCGGGAAAATAAACCCAGAATAATGGGTTAAAACCTTTCCATTCACCATTTTCATCGTATTCTTCTTTAACCGGGCACAGTCCGACGATACGTACATCCATTACTGAACGTTGTTTGTCGAAGAACCAATCTTCCTTTACCCTGATGAGGTAAACATCAGAAGTACGGAAAGGTTCAGCGATAACAGAATCGTAAGTATCATACGGTGGGTACGGCCTGGTCAATTCGATGGTGTCGAAACGATCGAGTTGCTTTTTAAGATCTGCAACTGAAACGACCGACAAAAACTCATCGTTATCCGTGGAATACGCAGGAATAGCGCCTTCAGTAACAGCTCTGTAAATAACCTGCATCAGGCTCTGTCTTCCCGCTTGCTCATCCAAAGGATAAAACAGGGGGAGGTTAATTTTCTGCCTCATGTCAATAACACGCCAGATTCGCTTGCTCCACATCACATCTGCTTCACGCAAATGCTCGTATGGAATTGGTAAGCGATTGGGGGTGTTTGATTTGTAATAAACACCATCCAAGGGTGGATTGCCAAGATTGTTCTGGGCATTAACCACTCCCTGCATACTGCCTAGAAGCATGAACACAGTGAACAGAACAAGCAACTTTTTCATATAACCTCCTTTGTGCATCAATTATTAGTTAATCTTTAGGTTGATAGGAGCAAGCGTACGTGTAGATCCATCAGGACCCACTGCCTTGATATCTTCAATATAAATCTTCTGTCCGCGGCCAGCTTTATCTACCATGTTCTTCATTTCACCAGATAAACAGTTACCTGAACCCGTTTTGGTTACAAGGTCACCCTGCATATTCATAGTTAAAGAGAACGAAACAATTTTAAAATTCAAGTCGAAATCGAAGTTTTCCATTTTTGGAATGAGGCAGGATGCTGCAAGAACACCTTTACCAATATTTCCTGTTTTAACACCACCAATATAAGCGACTGGATCCGGCACTTTCTTTACGCGGAAATCCATACTTCCCATTGAACGGGAGGTTCCTTTCATATCGGCACTTACAGTAACCTTACAATTTCCAACAGTGCTAACCTTCACTTCGTACAAACCGTTACCGGTCTTTGTGATGGTTCCACCGCCACCAGTGATAGAAACGCGAACCTGATCATTGGCAACCCCAGGAACTGAAATAGATACCGGGTTTGGTACACCAATGTAGAACACGTTCATTTTGGTCGGGGAAATGGTAGCAGAAGGCTGAGCAACGATATACTCACCGCTAAACGGATATTTTTTGACACCGGTTCCTGAAGGTACAGTGATAACACCACCATACTGTCTGATACCAACGCCACCTGAACCCATACTGAGTTTCCCAACACCGTTTACACCTTCAACTTTCATTTTCTCACCACTGATTTCATAAGTTGCTGAGTCAACACCTCCACCAATTTCGATATCGAGTTGTTGTTTGCTATCGTATGCAGCTACAAAAATATCAGCTTCAAAATTCTCCCCACTCAACACATAGTTGCTTTTGGGAACAATTTTAGCGGCAATATTATCGAATTTAAAGTCGGTAATACTAACCTCAGAAAATAGCTGTGATACCACATCAAATTCAGCATTCTTTACTTCAGCAATGAGCTTATTCATAATTACAACATCCGCAATAAGAATGGTGTGATAAAAATTATGAATTTCCCAGTTTTGTTGAGCATGATCGTTATCATAGAAAGGTCCTTCAACATTTAATCCGAAGTTTTCTTCGATGTTCTTGCGCCATTTTGGGTCAAGTAAGGCAATCATTTTCTTCTTAAAGTCAATGATCTTCTCTTTTAACTTTCTGGCTTCTCCATTGGAACCATCCTGCGAGTCACCAATCAGATAATGCGTGGCATTATCATAGCGGTCGCGGCTGGGAACATTTCGCATGTTGATTGTATCACCAACTTCAGGAGATACTTCAGCATCCTTACCAACGATGGTACCCTTAACTTTTCTAATATAATCGACC
Organism: Bacteroidales bacterium; assembly: GCA_963678485.1. Classification (GTDB taxonomy): domain Bacteria; phylum Bacteroidota; class Bacteroidia; order Bacteroidales; family CAIWKO01; genus CALGYY01. The sequence continues at coordinate 3,106,411 of OY782882.1, read as the reverse complement.
AGTTCTTTGGTATATTGCTTGGCCAATAAGGCCTTTTTCCAGAAGGGTTCTATTTTAGCTTTGTTGAGCGTATATTGCTGCTCAAAGCTGGCGTAGGTCCCGTCCACTTTTTTAGTAAAATTCTCATTGGTAATGACCAGTGATTCGTTAACAATTAAAAATGAATCAAGAATATCCTTTGAAACATTTAGAGCTAACATTGCAGTCAATACCAGATACATCATCCCGATCATTCTTTGTCGGGGAGTTTCCGGACAATTAGTTGCACCCATAATTATTCAGCCCTTAATTTACATTTGACGTAAGATGATTACTTGTTGTAGTTCATGGCGGTTAACATATTGCCATAAATCTGATTCAAGGCAGCAACGTTATTTGCCAGATTAGCGACCTGATCCTTATACTTCGCGGTATTTTCAACACTTTCGTTGAGGTTACCAAGGAAGGATTCCATAGTCTCTTTCATCTTATCGGTCTTCTGCAACTGGTCGGCTGTGCTCTTAAGTTGCATTTCGTAGATCGAATTTAGTTCGGAGAGATTCTTTGAAATTCGCTGAATTTGCTCGCCATAATTCTTTCCATCAACACCGGAGAAATCGATAGCTTCGGCTGATTTGGTGAGTGAATCTGCAGATTTCGTATATTTTTCAGCTAGGCTGTGGGCAGATTGTGTGGCGTTTTTAATGCTATTAACATAGTCTTCAGTAGCATTAACATCGCTTTTCATTGACTCAGCAACTTTATTGTATGAGCTTGCAAGATTGCTTGCACCTTCAGCAGCACTCTTCATGCTTACTGAGTGAAGTTCAGCATTTTGAATATCACGCTCGAGAACGTCAGCTGTTTTAACATAAACATTTGACAAAGTTTTTACTGAACCTGATGCATCATTCAGATTGCTTACATAACTATCTGTAGCGACCGCAGCGTCAGCAACACCAGAAAGTTTAAGCGCATTTTCGCTAAGGTTTTTCATACCATCCCCTAAACTCGCAATAAGCTCTGGCCCTATTTTGGCGTCCTCCAGCATCTTATCAAGTTCTTGTGTAACAGATAGGCCTTTTTTCTTTGCACCTACTTCTTTGTCAAGATCTTCCATTCCAGCGAGTTCTGGATAAACTAAAGACCAATCGTATTCAACGTGCAGCGGTTCGAAAGCAGAGAAGAAGAAGATAATTGCTTCTGTACCCATACCAAAGATAAGCATGAGGTTAGCCCCAGGATAGTGGTTAATTTTAAACAGTGCCCCCAAAATTACAACAGAAGCTCCAATCCCATAGAGTTTTGACATAAAACTCTTATAGGTCTTACTCTTAACGATGCTATTAATTCCCATAATTAATTTAATTAAAATGAATGGTTTGATTGATTATTTTGGTTGATTGAAATTCGCTATCTATACCTTATTATTTATAAACGTTGGAAGAAGAGCCTCCATCGTCGATATGACGTCCAAGGTATGTCTGCACGCACCTGAAACCAATATAACATTTCGCAGTGTCCTGGTATTCGTAGGTGCGGGTTCCGTTTTGCATGTAATATCCGATATCCTTCCATGAACCTCCGCGAATTACTTTACGCTTCAGTGTTTCAGGATCAGATTTTTTGGCTTCATATGAATACTGCATATTAAGGTCATGTGCAAAGTTACCAGCAGACTCGTCGAATGCATCGCTGCACCATTCTGCAACATTACCAGCCATATCATAGAGACCAAAGTCGTTTGGAGCATAGTGACCTACAACCAAGGAATGGATACCGCCATCGTCGATGTAGTTGCCCCTGAGAGGTTTGTAGTTGCCAAGGAAGCAACCATTGCTGTTACGAATATATGGACCGCCCCAAGGATACGGACTCAAATCGAGACCACCGCGAGCTGCCCATTCCCATTCGCTCTCGGTAGGAAGACGGAAATCATTAACGCGAACTTCACCCATACTTTCGAGATAATCATTGTATTGATCACTTCTCCAAATACAGAAAGCACGTGCCTGTTTCCAGCTTACACCAACCAGCGGATAATTATCATAAGCGGGATGCACAAAATATGACTGTGCCATCGGCTCATTGAAAGAATACGTAAAGTCGTGAATCCAGCAGAGTGTATCCGGATATACGTTGATTACGTCCTTAATAAGGAATACTGAACGGTCTTTAACTCCTTGAGGACGATTAGCCAACGAGGAAAGATCATGATCTGCTTCATCCTGCGTGGCAATAGCCTCTGTAGAGAAATCTTTTCGGGCTGCAGCTTTGTAGTCTACCCAAAAATAAATGTAGTTGAGTTTACGTGTATCAATCTCCTTGCGGCGGAAATAACGCTCATGCTCGGGCATCATCATTGGTTCAAGCGTTTGTACTTCTTCCTGCTCAAGGCGTCCCCAGTCGAGCCTGGTGTCCCAATTCAACTTATGGGGTTCAAGTGGTTCTCCCCACTGGTCTTCTTCGATCCACCAGTCTTCGGGCGTCAAGCCGCCTAGTAATTCTCTAGCCAAGGAATCGCGTACATAGAATACAAACTGCCTGTACTCATTGTTCGTAATTTCCGTCTCGTCCATGTAAAAAGCCTGCAATGTCACAGTCTTGGTCATGGCGGTCATGGCGTAGGGAACATCCTGATCGCTGTTGCCCATTTGGTAGCTTCCGGGAGGTATAAATAACATCCCGTAAGGGGTAGGCTGATAGAATCCCTCGCGTCCCTGAACACCGATGAGTTCACCGTTTCCACCGGTCTGGCATCCGGTTATTCCGAGGAGAAGGATTGCAGCAATGATTACCAGTAACTTTCTCATATTTCCCATTGATTTGATCATCATAGCTAGTGATTGTGGTTGGTCTTTGCGGTTATAATCTAACTTTTAACGCAATTGTCGTCCCGTTTGTTTCAATTTTATTATAAAAATCTCGTATTGATGTATTTTGTAACGTGTTGCGGAATCTCAATTTTGAAGCAATACCCAAGCATGATCTCGTGGGTGCCACTGCTGCGACCACTGCCACCAAGTTGAGATGTAGTAATATCGTATGCATAACCAATACGCAGGTTTGCCAAGGCCGGACTCATACTGGGTTGGTTGAAGGGATAAGCACCAGCAAGAATAGCAATAGCATCCTGATGACGATAGGTAACCCCTGCCCAAATCATGTTTTTCCATTTGCACATGGCTGTAACATCATATTGAGTAGAAGCAAAATCTGATTTAATCATAAGATATGGGCTAAGTTCCCAATCAGGAGCATTGGGGATTTGCCAATGATAACCGCCCGTAAAATAATAGGTGCGCTTCAGCTTGGAATCATTCAGTCCCGGCATATTAATACCGCTCTGAATAAGTTGTGATGAACTTAAACCAACATACGCTTTGCCGGGGAGATTATAAAATGCACCAAATGTCAAATCGAAAACCATCGCTGAGCGTTTATCCGCTGGAATTAACATAGGATCATCAACATCAATCGGATGAAACCCTGCAAAATCAATGGTTTTGTTAAGTAAACCAGCCTGAAGTCCAATACCTAATACACCAGGACCAACATTCACGTGAAATGAATACGCCAGTTTTGCACCGATATTATCCTCGAAACCAAGTTTGTCTTTGATAACTGTTACACCAATTCCACCACGTAATACACGTACTGGAGCATCAACAGTGAGTAAAATAGTTTGGGGAGCTCCCTTATTTCCGTAAGGATCTTCAAAACCAGTCCATTGCTGTCTGAACAAAGAAGTAATACAGATTTGCTTGTTAATACCAGCATAGGCAGGGTTAATCGCCATATTGGTAAACATGTACTGTGAAAACTGTGCTTCCTGTTGCGCAAATGCTAAAACACTGATAATTGAGAAGAAAAGAGCGGTAAAAATTCTTTTCATATGTTATTGGTTTAGATTCTTACTTAATTGGGCGGTAAAATAACACATATTTTTTGGTATTAACAAATAAATGTTAACAAAATCTAGCGTTTTTTTAATAAAAAAACGTTAAACTTTTGATTTTGCCTGAATTGTCTATTCTCCGTCCCTAAAAAACTCCCATTTATACTCTGTTTCGACTTAAAAAGTTTCAGGCCTGACAAAAATAATAAATATTAATGAACAAACAAAAATCTTTTTTAGAATTAAAATTTGTAAAAAAACCGGAAACCCCTGTTTTTTAGAGATTTCCGGTAATCAACCGAAAATAAAAATCGAACGGGCTGCGATCGTTCACGGCAAAATAATGCAGGGGTACCAAAAAAGTTACATTATTTTTTGAAAGGCCTGCCACCATCTATCAGGCATATCTTCTGAACAGGCCGTCTGATAGTCCTTATAGGAACATGGGACCAGATAATGTCGCTCGAATTTCGACATAAGATTTGTTGGGCAAGGCACTTCCATCCACCAACGATCGGTTTTTTTGCTCTTATAAAAGACGATTTGCTCTTCCAAATCCTTGATGGCAACGTGGAATTTAATGTATTCTTCCTTTTCGTTGAGGGGGTAATCTTTCTTACGATTGTAAAAACCGTCAATGAAATACCAAATCATTTGTGCAGCCAAATGCGCTGTCTGACCTGCATTATCGAAGCGTGGATTAATTTCGTAGATGCCCAGCGAACTTAATTTGTCGCTCATCCCCGCATAACGCATAATGCGGCAAACCTCCTCACCATAAAAACCATTGGGCGTGGTATTGGCGTTTCCGGGCGCATCTGATTGACGCACAGATGAAATGTCGAAGGAAAGCACATCTGCATTTCGTACCATGGGCTCAACTTCTTCAATATCAGACTGAACAAAGCCAAGGCGGTAAGCATCGAAATATAACTTTTTCATGAGGTCTATTGCCTCACTTTCAACAAAATACGTTTGAAAACCAATGTTGGTGTAATTAAACAGGAAATTGGGCTGATGCATTATTATCTTACTCAGGAACGATCCGGAATTCATCTTCTCAGGATCAGCCCCTAAATCGAACCGATTATCGACAGATACAATATTAATGATTTTTCCCATGGATTCATATGCCAGATAATTGGCATAGGTGAGATCCTGACTGCCCCCAAGAACCACAGGTAAAATGTTCTGCGTCAGAAGCCAGGCAATAACATTTCGCAAGGCAAAATAGGTATCCTCTACCCTGTCACCGCTGCGAATATTGCCAAGATCGGCAATTCTGACCTGATACGGCCCTTGAAATAAACGATATAAGTACTTTCTTACCCAATCCGGAGCATCGGCACAACCGAAATTGTTTACACTATGTCGGTCTTCACAAACTCCAATAATCGCAATATCAATGTTTTCCAGATCCGGAAATCCACCCTGCTCGTAATGTCCTTTAATAACAGCTCCTAAACGGCTGCCATCAAACCAAAGTTCATCCAATTTGCAGAATTCATCTACCGGCCGAAAATACATTGCGATATCCATGGAAGTTGAAATTTGAACGTTGAAAAAGTTTATGCTTTTTTCTTACGACCCTTGCTGGTTTTGGGCTCTTGTGGTCCGGCAGCTTCGGCAATTTTCAAGCAATCCTCAAGTGTTAACGAAGCAGGCTCAACCCCTTTTGGAATCTTGTAATTGGCTTTAGCAATAGAAATGTAGGGTCCCCAGCGGCCATTCAATACTTTTACATCCGCATTTTCGGCAAATTCCCTGATAAGCTTATTCTTTTCAGCCTCAATCTTTTCGGCCATAATCTCAAGAGCACGCTCCAAGGTAATGTCTAAGGGATTGTCGGTCTTTTTTATTGAATAGAATGAACTTCCATATTTTACATAAGGTCCAAAACGACCAATGGATACAGTTACTTCTTTGCCCTCATATTCTCCAACCAAACGTGGGAAACTGAACAGTTCGAGCGCTTCTTCCAATGTAATGGTCTCAATACTCTGGTTTTTTAGTAGCCCAGCAAAACGAGGCTTTTCTTCGCTATCGGTGTCGCCGATCTGCACCATGGGACCAAAACGGCCAATCTTTACAAATACATTCTTTCCTGAAGCCGGGTCAATACCAAGCAATTTTTCGCCACTAACTTTCTTTGATTTTTCCTGAGTGTCTTGTACCTGAGCGTGGAATGGTCCGTAAAATTCGCTAATCATATCATTCCAAACAACAGTGCCATCAGCCACTTCATCGAATTTCTTTTCCACGTTTGCCGTGAAGTTATAGTCAAGAATATTGATAAAATACTGAACCAGGAAACTATTAACTAAACTTCCAATGTCGGTGGGAAAGAGCTTCGCCTTTTCGTAACCGGCCATTTCAGTCTTAGTTTGCTTTTGAATTTTCTTACTCTTTAATGTCAATACCTGATATTCGCGTGCTTTACCTTCGCGGGTTTCAAGCACAACATATTGGCGCTTTTGAATAGTGCTGATAATCGGAGCATATGTTGAAGGACGGCCAATTCCAAGTTCTTCAAGCTTTTTAACCAAGCTAGCCTCGGTATATCTTGGAGGATGCTGAGTATATTTTTCGGTAGCGACAATCTCGCGGTTGTTCAACATTTGTCCAACAGCCATCGGAGGTAATACGCCTTTTTGAATTTCATCATCCTCATCGTCGGACGATTCCAAATATACTTTAAGGAATCCGTCAAACGTCAGTACTTCACCATTGGCCACAAAGGATTCTTTCAACCCGGTGCCATTGATAGTTACTGTGGTCTTTTCAAGTAAGGCATCGCTCATTTGAGAAGCAATGGTGCGCTTCCAAATTAAATCATACAAACGCTTTTGATCGCTGGTTCCCTTGATTTCAGGGGTATTCATATATGTAGGACGAATAGCTTCGTGAGCTTCCTGAGCGCCCTTTGACTTGGTTGTATAATTTCTTGTTTTGAGATATGGTTCACCAAATGCGCGGATGATTTCTTCCTGCGACATCGACAAGGCAAGCCCAGAGAGGTTTACAGAGTCGGTACGCATATAAGTGATCTTTCCAGCTTCGTATAATTGCTGTGCAATCATCATCGTTTTTGCAACTGAAAAGCTCAACTTGCGGCTGGCTTCCTGTTGCAAGGTAGAAGTAGTAAATGGTGGTGCAGGTGATTTTTTTGATGGAACTGTTTTAATATCTTCAATTGTGAATTCCGCATTCTTAGCCTTTTCCAGAAAGGTCTCAGCATCTTTCAATGTTGCAAACTTTGCAGGAATTTCAGCTTTCAACGGATGAATTTTCCCGTCTTTTTCAACATCGAATTGAGCAGTAACTTTATAATAAGAGGTAGTGTTGAACTCACGAATTTCATTTTCTCTTTCAACAATCAATCGCACGGCCACTGACTGTACGCGGCCTGCGGACAATGCCGGCTTAACTTTTTTCCACAACAGGGGCGACAATTCATAACCTACTAAACGATCGAGTATGCGACGTGCCTGCTGAGCATTGACTAAATGCTGGTCAATAGAACGCGGTGATTTGATAGCATCGGTGATGGCCGATTTTGTAATTTCATGAAATACGATACGCTTGGTCTTTTCAGGATCTAACTCTAATGCTTCCGCAAGATGCCATGCAATGGCCTCCCCTTCGCGGTCCTCGTCAGATGCTAACCAAATAACGTCTGCCGACTTTGCTGCTTTTTTTAACTCATCGATTACCTTGCGCTTGTCGGCCGGTATTTCGTAATTGGGCGTAAAACCTTTTTCGATATCAATACTCAGCGTGGTTTTCGAAAGATCCCGCACATGACCAAAACTGGATTTCACTAAAAATTCTTTTCCCAAAAAGCCTTCAATAGTCTTTGCTTTAGCGGGGGATTCCACGATAACTAAGTTTTTTGCCATGCACCCTGTGTTTAATAATTTTCAATCTGAATTGAACAGACCCAAAGGTCGTATCCGGAAAATCCCCGGAGGGTATACTGCAAAAACCGCGTCTAGAGCCTGTTTCCGCATCTAAATCTACCCAACTCCCTGAAATCCTGCCCGGAATTTTTTTGCAAAGTAACGGAATAAAAAACAAATCATGCAACAAAAAAATTTCACAGCATGCCGATTTAGGATTTGCTTAACTGTAAAAACGCATATTATAATGTAATAAAAAAAGACAAAAAAGATGTTTGCAACGATTAAATCACACCAATCAAAATATCAACAATTAAGATATGGATTCTATCTACAAATATTACGAATTTATCGAACACTGTCGCTGTCCATTTTCATTCGTTAATGCATGAATAGTGATAATTGCTGTACACATCAGTATCTTTCAATATTTCATATTTTCAATCGCAGTCACGAAAATCCACTATTGATGGCAGTTTAGGATTTTTCGTACTTTTGCAGCAAGAAAAATTGATGTGAGCAAATTGCGCAAAGTTTTTACAGAAACCTATGGTTGTCAGATGAATTTCTCTGACACAGAAATCGTAATGTCGGTATTGAGTGAGCACGGTTTTACAGGAACCTCTGAAATAAAGGAGGCAGATGTCATTCTGCTGAACACATGTTCGATTCGTGACAATGCCGAACAGCGCGTTTTAAATCGCTTGCAGGCACTTTCATCAATGAAGAAGAAAAATCCTTCATTACTGATAGGTGTGCTTGGCTGCATGGCTGAGCGTATGAAATCGCAGTTGTTAGAGGATAAACCATATATCGATTTGATTGTTGGACCCGACGCCTATCGTGATCTTCCTGCTCTTTTGGAGCAAGCTGACTCAGGACAAAAGGGAATCAACGTTTTATTATCAGCCGAAGAAACTTACGCTGATATTCAACCTGTACGTACACAATCGGATGGCGTAACCGCTTTTATTTCCATCATGCGCGGTTGCCAAAATTTTTGTTCCTACTGCGTGGTTCCTTACACACGAGGTAAAGAACGAAGCAGAGCGCCCGAAACTATTGTGGCGGAAGCGAGCGCACTTTTCGAAGCAGGATATCGTGAAGTCACACTGCTAGGGCAAAACGTAAATAGTTATCATTGGGAAGAAAATGATAGTAACATTGATTTCCCCGCTCTGATGATTATGGTTGCTTCCATAAATCCCTTACTGCGCGTACGTTTCGCAACATCACATCCGAAAGATATTTCAGACGCTTTGATTAAAGTCATTGCGCGCTTCGATAATATTTGCAACTCTATACACCTTCCCGTACAATCGGGTAGTGATCGTATTCTTGAAAAAATGAACCGTCGCTACACCCGCGCCTACTACCTGGAGCGTATTGCGCGTATACGAGAGCTGCTTCCCGATTGCGCTATCACCACCGATATTATTGCAGGTTTCTGTAGCGAAACAGAAGAAGATCATCAGCAAACGCTTTCACTTATGCAGGCCGTTGGCTTTGATTACGCTTTTATGTTTAAGTATTCTGAACGTCCAGACACCCCGGCCGCAAAGCGTTTTGAAGACGATGTTCCTGAAGAAATTAAAACACGCAGGCTTGAAGAGATTATCAATCTTCAACAAAAGTTATCGCTGCAAAGCCACAAAAATGAAATTGGAAAAACACGGAGTGTGCTGATTGAAAAACGATCGAAACGATCGGCAGAGCAATTATCCGGAAGAACTAGTCAGAACAAAATGACAGTATTTCCTGCTGCTGATCTGCAAGCCGGGCAGTATGCCAATATTAAAATATTGCGTTGCACTGCCGCAACACTCATTGGAGAATTAGTGTAGTTCGCACGAATACTACATAGGATCAACATCCACAGAAATCGAAACCTGCTTAAACGCATCAAGCTTTAAATTAGCCTCCACCAAAGGCCAGAGTTTCTCTTTTGCGATTTTCCCTTTAGCGCCGCGTTCAAGTTTTATAATAATATTTTTCAAGTAAAGACTCTTTATCCTTGCAACCATAGGGTATTCAGGCCCCAGAACCAGGCCTATTGAATTTTCGCGCAAGCGTGAGGCAAGTTCTTTTGCGGCAACATCAAGGATTTTGCTGTCCCGGTGTTTAAGTGTTAAGCGGATCAACCGATAATAGGGCGGATAGTTGAAACGCGAACGTTCAGCAATCTGATTGCGATACAGCGCAGGATAGTCATGGCTCACCACCTGCTGAATAACCACATGTTCAGGATTTGCTGTTTGTATAATTACTTTACCTTGATTGTTCTTGCGTCCAGCCCGACCGCTTACTTGTTCCATCAATTGAAAGCTTCGCTCAAAGGATCTAAAGTCTGGAAAATTCAACAGATTATCAGCATTGAGTATGCCCGCCAATCCTACGTTTTCGAAGTCGAGGCCTTTAGTGACCATTTGTGTTCCCACTAGAATATCAATCTTCTTTTCTTCAAAATCAGAAATTATTTGTTGATACGAATTCTTCGAACGTGTTGTATCCAAGTCCATACGGGCGATGTGTGCATCCGGAAAAAATAATGCAAGTTCTTCCTCAACTTTTTCTGTTCCGAAACCATGCATGGTAAGTGTAGTATTTTTGCACTCAGGACAAGAATCGGGAGGTCTCATCGTATAGCCACAATAGTGGCAGCGCAATACATTTTGATGTTTGTGAAAGATCAGACTAACATCGCAATTCTTGCAGCCCGGTGTCCAATGACACACAGAGCATTCAACATGCAAAGAAAAACCACGCCTGTTCTGAAACAATATCACCTGTTCCTTTTTTGCTAATGCGTTTGTGATATGATCGAGCAGTGTCTGCGAAAAGTGACTGCGCATCCTCTTGTTTCTAGCTTCAGTCCTGATGTTTACACATTGAATATCGGGCATGGGTAGTTCACCGTAGCGAGCACTAAGTTCAGCCAGCGCATACTTATGAGTGCGTGCATTGTAGTAGCTTTCAACGGCAGGCGTTGCAGAGCCAAGTAGCACTTTTGCATTATGTATCCCTGCAAGAATAATTGCTGCATCCCTTGCATTATACCGGGGAGCAGGATCCATTTGCTTATAAGAAGTATCGTGTTCTTCGTCCACGATAATCAATCCCAACTCTTTGAATGGCAGGAATAATGCGGATCTCGCACCCAGGATAATACTGTATTTTGGTTGCCCCTCATTTTGGGTTGCATCCCAATCCAGCACTCTATTCCATATTTCCACGCGTTCGTTTTCGTTATACCGTGAATGGTATACACCTACTCTATCACCAAAATATTTTCGAAGTCGATTTATAATTTGAGCAGTGAGTGCAATTTCCGGAAGCAGGAAGAGCACTTGCTTTCCTTGTTGAAGCACTTGATCAATAAGCTTTATATAAAGCTCTGTTTTCCCGCTTGAAGTTACGCCATGCAATAGTGTTACCTGCTTCTCGTTCATTCCAATGGAAATCTCTTCCCATGTCTTTTTCTGTGGTTCATTTAAAACGATGGAATCTACGGTGGCTGCGGAATCGTATTGACCCAAGCGACTGGTTACCGTTTCGTACAATTCGAAGACACCCTTTTTTACCAGTGCAGCGCATTGTGCTGCGGTGGTTTTTGATCCGGTTAAAACTTGAGCTCGGGTAATATAGTGGGCCTGTGTGATGTTTGGACGTATCAGGTGACAGTAATACATCACAATATCACATTGCTTGGGCGCCTTCTTATCAAGCTCTTCCATGAGTTCGCGCAATGCGAATTCGTTTTCACGATACTTCTCAGTAAAGCGCAGGCAGACCTGAACTTTGGGCTTGAACCGTTGTAGAATTTCTTCTTCCAAAATTATAATTCCCTTTTCCATCAAGGTTTTTAGAAGGGGAATTACTTTTTTTTGTTCAACTATTTCAGAGGCCTCACTTACAGTTAGAACTTTTCTATACGCAAGAGATTCCACAAGAATACGTTCCTTCTCATTCAGTAACTCAGGCTGCACGGGGGTTTCCGGATTGATTACAATACGACTTTCGCTCGCCAACTTTAATGCTGAAGGTAATGCAGCATTCATTACCTCTCCCGGCTTGCATAGATAATAGGAAGCAATCCATTCCCAAAGAGCAAGCTGACGCTCATTAACAATAGGGCGTTCATCAACCACTGCAAGAATGTACTTGATTACCGACATTTGTGGAACCTGTTGATGCAAGCGGTATATAAGCGCTGTATAGAATTTCTGACGGCCAAATTGAACTACAACGCGACATCCCTTTTGCAGAGTTCCATTCAAATCAAAGGGCACACGATAGGTGAAAGTCCCGGGCAATGGCAGGGGAAGCAACACATCTGCAAACCAGGTTTCACGTTCCATGGTATAAAGAATCTTAGCCTTGTATTAATTGATTAGTGCGACTTCTAAGTACTGAGTATTCGCGACATTTTAAGCATTTCGTGATTGATATCGGTATGGTGTTTTGTTGCATTGCCAAAAGGCACATACACAATTTTACTATCCACCTGACCGACCATCACACCATTCTCGCCTTTTCGCAAGGCAAGTACAGCATGGTATCCAAGGCGACTAGCGAGTACCCGATCCATACAACTGGGTGATCCACCACGTTGCAGATGCCCAATGATAGCAACCCTCGTATCATATTCATTAAACTTTTCTTTCACCTTACGTGCTACTTCAAAGGCACCACCGATTTCGTCACCTTCAGCAACGATAATAATTCCAGAGGTTTTATTTTTTCGTCGGTTGCTCTCAAGCATCGTAATCAAATCTTCGATGCGGGTAGTAGTTTCAGGTACCAAAATATCCTCGGCACCAACAGCAATACCACTGCGCAACGCGATGAATCCTGCATCACGCCCCATTACCTCAACAAAGAACAATCGGTTATGTGAAGCTGCAGTATCACGAAGTTTATCAACCGCTTCAACAACGGTATTGATAGCGGTATCGTAGCCAATGGTAAAATCGGTTCCATACAAATCATTATCAATAGTTCCTGGAACGCCTACGACTCTAAGGTCGTAGCGATCTCCAAATTCGAGTCCTCCTCTAAAGGAACCATCGCCACCAATGATTACTAAACCTTCAATATTGTTTTTTAAAAGATTTTCGTAAGCCAGCGCCTGTCCTTCGGGTGTACGAAAACGCTCGCTGCGTGCGGTTTTCAGAATAGTTCCTCCACGCTGAATGATGTTGGCAACAGAGTGATTCTCCAAACGAGAAATCTCACCGTCAATCATTCCTTCATATCCGCGATATATGCCATAAACTTCGAGACCATAATAAATTCCGGTACGAACAACAGCTCTTACAGCAGCATTCATGCCCGGGGCATCACCACCAGAAGTAAAGACGCCAATGCGTTTTAGTGTTTTCATTTTACTTTCGTATTTAATTGAGCAATGTATGATTTCGGTACTATTACTTTTAAAGCAAGTGCTTGTATGCTAAAATTAAATGGCGGACGACCCAACGATTCGCCATCGACTTCCAGAAGCAAAGAATCAGAAGATTCAATATCGACAGTAGTTCCGCGAAATGTGGAAACTTCTTTCATCTTGGTAAATGAGCCGTCGTAAAGTCCGGAGACATTGCGTATCACTTTTCCTTTCCCAACTTTTCCAATGACCGTCACATCGAAGAGTCCATCATCGGGAACAGCCGCGGGTACCTGTTGCATTCCTCCTCCACTGTATCTACAAACGCCAATATTCGCACTGTACAATTTTCCATTAAAAACCTTTGCCCCATCAATACTAATGCTGACTTCACGAGCCCTATATTGCAACATTGCCTTGAGCAGACTTATTAAGTAAGCAATTTTTCCTCCACTGCCACGTGCTTTGCGGGCGTTAGTATCGAATACAACTTCAGCGTCCAGACCGATACCTGCCACATTCACAAACCATCGTTTCTTGGGACCTTCAGGGGTTTCGTAGCTCACAAGTCCAACATCCTGCAATGTTGTAAATCCTTCAGCAATCGTAGCTATGGATCCTTTATAATCGAGAGGAATTCCATACATGCGCGTCCAATCATTACCAGTTCCAACAGGGATCAGTGCAAGTTCAATATCGGTTGTATTACTAGTTGACCGTTGCATTATTCCATGCACAACCTCATTTAGCGTCCCGTCACCTCCGATGCTGATAATGCGTTTTACTCCGTTTTTCAAAGCTTCCGCAGCAAAACGACTTGCGTCAAGTTCGCCTGTAGTAAACACTTGATCATAACTCAGCCCTGCCTCTTGCAACAAACGGCTTATTTCAGGCCAATCGCGATGTACGCGCTTTTTGCCTGCATTTGGATTTATTATGAGCAGTGTAGAATTCAATGATTAGATATTATTTACCTTTTGCCTTCTGATGGAACTTTTCCATTGCAGCTTTATAATTTTTAATCTGTTCGTCTTTGATTACTCTCAATTCGGCCACCAGCTTTTTTTGAAGCTCCAATGCCTTTGCAATTTCGTTGTACTGATTGGTAAGGTCTTTAACCAAACCATCACCTGTTGCTTTATTATCTTTTTCTGTTCCCACGTATGCTTCGATCGCTGCCGTATGTTGCATTAAATGATAATATGTATCGTTATATATCATCAGTTTTAAGGCATATTCTTTTCCGTAGGTCTTCAACAAAGCCTTCCATAGCGAGAAATCGGCATTGTAGGCATCGTTATTCCATTCGAAATCGGCCACTGTCATGAACTTGATTTTGTACGGATCGCTGTAAGTATCGCCATTCACGTACATTTGAGGACCATCATTATACTGATAAAAATGATCCGGAACGGTGATATCAAGTGGTTCGAAGATATTGCACAAACGCGACTTTTCAGGATACAATGAAGGATAACCACCATATTTTCCGGTCATACTGCGGGCGTACAAGGTATTATCCCACAACATTGGATTGCGGCCAATCAGTTGTTTGTAGCGGAAAATATCAGCATTATCAAGCGAAAGCGAACGAACCGTGTTACCTGTCCAAACGATCGCCACATCTTGGGGAATCATTGCTTGTAAATCACTGAAATAAGATTCTGCTTTCCCCTGACTCTTATCAACAAATTCGTTTAAATACCATGGTGGACAAAATTCAAAACGGGTGCCCGGATAGTCCGATTCCAGCCACTTGTAGAGCTCATTAATAACGAAAGCCTGAGCATTCTGCAAATTCACGAAGCGTTCTTTATCCTCTTTGGTAAATAACGTATAATTTTTTGGAGAGCTTCCCTGATGCGGAACATAATCATCGGCACTCAGCATAATGCAACTGGCACCTGAATCAAGCGCAGGTCTAAATACATTTTTTAGAAGATTCAGGGAATAGGGATCACCATGAGTCCATACATAACGATCTGTTTCGGAAATGCTGTCAACAGGCCGTTCATAGCCCAAATGATAGTATGGGTTAATCATCACCGCAAGGTCGATTAATCCTAATTTTTTACAATATGCTGCTGCAGCACTGACTCCTGATTTATAAACATCTGTTGGCAAATGCCAGTTTTTATTGGGCTGTCCGTAACCAACATACACTTTATTCAGCTTCCATTTCACCATCTGATCAAGATTTGCGATATCCTCTTTTGCTTCAAGACTGTTATTCCATGCTGCAAATAAAAGGGAACGCCCGCTAAAATCGGGATAATCGAGAATAGTTGCTGATTGTAAAATGCAATCCTTTGACTCCAGAAGTTGCACTAATGTAGTGACAGCATAATAATCACCTACCGGACTATTCCCTTTGAGGAACATCATTTTTCCTGCAACGCATTTTATGAAATAGGCCTGAGCAGAGGCTTCAGCGGCTTTTTGAGGAAGGCTGTCGGCATAACGCAAACAAAGTTCGTTAGTCCCTAAGCTAAAAATAAAACTGGATGCTTTTGAAAGACTATCCGTTAAACGCGAAGTCACAACAACTAATTCCTTTTTCCAATCCTTACCTAAAGCCCCTTTCAAATTGGTCTCCAATCTACCTTTCAGCAATTGAGAGGCAATCACCGTCTGTTTATCGGGACGTGCAGGTAACAATATTACCGGCACTTGTGCGGGTTTGTCGCGGTCGTACCATTTCAATCGTTTGATGTTGCTTATATGTTGTGGTTGTGGCACCAGCATTTCAAGCAAGGTGAATTCCTTATCCTGAAAGGGCTGTATGCGTTCTAAGGGAGTGAAGTTCCATTTACTGTAGCGAAAATCAACTTTGTCGAGCCACATGGTACCAGTCCCTTTTAGACCAAGGTAAATCTTTACAAAGCTGGTTCCTGCCGGCACATCGCCTTCGCTGAAGGGATAATTGTAAGTGCGTCCGATCACCATTCCCCAATTAAAATCGTCGATATGCCAAAAGTTCGAAAAGGAGTAACCTTTGAAGGAATTATCAATCATGCTGTTTGTGTAGGGATACCAAACATTAGGATCAATCCGTTTTTTTTGTTCATCATAATATTCAAGTCGGAGATCGATGGCATCGTACAAACGAGTGCCCAGACGTTCTTTTGAACCAGAAATATCGGCCAAACGCATATATAGGGTAAATTGATAATTTCCTGGTATCACTGCAATAAAATCGCTTGTAAGTCCTTCGCCCGCTTCAGTTTCCCCGCATTGCTTACGTGTGATGCGAACACTGCGAGAGCCGTCGTACACTTCCGTTGTGGAAAACTGGAACGAAGATTTATCGACCCATTCAATGTGGTCGCCCTGTGTTTGCCATCCATTTAGCTGAAAGCTTTTCCCTTCGCCCTGGCCTTTTTCGAAAGAGGGATTGCTAACCAGATTTCCTTTCTGAAACCATTCGTATCGTGTTGCATAGGGTGCATCCAGTGGGTTATCGACAAATACCGAGGAGGTTTGACTCATACCAGGCAGGGCGAACCCAGTCAAAAATAAGATGACCGGTAGAGATAAACGAAGTAATGATATTTTCATAAGCATAATGTGAAATCAACATTGCGTAACGGAGGACAATATTAGCAAAAAGGGAGGAATTCGACAAGTGCCAACAAAAAACCCCGGAAGACCGGGGCTTTCGTATGATTTGGTGTGACTTACAACCCCAGCTCTTCTGCCAGTTCGTCGGTCAATTCCATATTATGAAACACATTTTGTACGTCATCATCATCTTCAAATACGTCGATAATTTTGAGCACCCTTTGTGCAGCTTCTTTATCAACAGCCACAGTGGTGCGGGGAATTCGCTGTAGTTCGGCGCTGGCAGGCTCGATCTTCATTTCTTCGAGTTTTTTCACGATGGATCCAAAAAATTCCATTTCACTGGTAATGTTGAACATATCCTCTTCAACAGAAATATCTTCAGCACCAGCGTCAATCATGGCCATTTCGAATTCATCGCGATCAATTCCTGCAACAGGCACAGTAAATACGCCTTTACGATCAAAAATAAAACTCAGAGAACCGTTAGTGCCAAGATTCCCACCATATTTATTAAAGTATGAACGGATATTGCTCACCGTACGCTGCACATTATCTGTAGTGCATTCCACAAAAATTGCGATAGCGTGTGGAGCATAACCTTCATAAGTAACTTCCTGAAAGTTGGCAGAATCTTTATCAGCTGCTTTATTGATTGCCCGGGTGATATTATCCTTGGGCATATTTGCTCCTTTTGCATTAGAGATTGCGAGGCGCAAACGCGGGTTGCTATCTGGATCGGGGCCACTTTCTTTGACCGCGATAGTCATGTCTTTAATAATCTTGGAAAAAATCTTTGAACGCTTTGCATCAATAGCGCCCTTTTTTCTTTTAATGGTTGACCATTTATTGTGTCCTGACATACAATGAAGTATTAGGTTGGTTTTTTATGCGGGCAACAAAATTAAGTAGTATTATGCTAAGAATGAAATTTTAATTGAAAAATTTGAAGAATGGATGTTATTATCATTCAGGATAAGATATCCTAAAGCTTAAGCGGGCAAGTATTCGGTGTGGTTAAAATTCTACTTTAAAGAAGAGCAGGATTGACAATTTGCACTAAAATTTCTTTACGCAACCATCAATCAACAACATTCCTTGTCTCGGTCCAAAAAAAAGCCGCCCTTTTGGGGCGGCTTGGATCCGTTCATCCAGACGGATTTATATATTAACCAGCGTAATTCCGGCAGATACGGGGAAGACCTGAGGTCCATGACCCTTCTGAAACATACTATTAAGCGAATAATTTACAAACAGATTCAGATATCCGTAACCAATTCTTACCGTAGCATCGGCTTTGAATGGACTCAGATTGAAATCATCGTGGGTAACCATACGGTATTTGGTATTATCAATTTCCCATAATTGCTTGGTACGGCTGCACATTTTAACTGCACCAATGGCTCCCATGGAAAAATGAAAGGTACTTCCGTGTTTGTCTTTTTTAGAATCGAATTGCAGCAACAATGGAATTCTGAAATATCCAATGCCCAGTTTGTTCGTTTTATATTCAGGTCCCGGCATCAGTGTAGCTGACAACGTATTTGAATCAGCATTCAGCACATAATTGTTTTTGTAGTAGTAATTATCAAATTCAAATCCAGCACCGGTCACCAATGTCATATGCTTCTTAACAATGGGAACACCAATTTCGAAAATATTCAGACCCACACTAAATGAGCGTCCGGCAGTAGGTTCAAAGTATTCATAGCCTGAAGGCAGATCGAAATCGAAATCATTGGTCATAACACTATTGAATCCCAATTCCAATCCAGCCCATTGTGGTTTCACCTTATCTTTACCGCATTTGCGATGGCATGAACCGGGCATATCTTCATTGTCTTTATTGAAGATCATAACATTTTTATCACCGAATCGAAACTTCGTTGTATCCGTTACCATGCTTCCTGCACCCGATTCTTCAACATTTACTGTCCCCGGTTTGCTTTTGTTGAACAGACTTCCGGCTCCACTAACTTCACCATTGAGTTCTTCAGTTGCATCCACCTTTGCATCACCTGCACCACTAACTTCGATTTCAGTTTTCTTTGTTACCAGTTCCATAGCCTTCAGACTGGAGGCTCCGCTGATTTCGGCATTGTGCTGTTGTGCAGTGCCACTCAGTTTTATATTGGAAGCTCCTGAGGCTTCTGTATTGAGCGTATTCACCTGTAATTGCAGATTAACTTCGGCAGCACCTTCAGCAGAGAGATCGAACTTATCCGATTTAATCTCAGAAGTACCTTCAAGTACGGCAGCACCTGAAACTTCAATTGAATTCAGATTTTTCACCACCACATAAATGATAACATTATCCCATGATTTATCAGTACTAAAGCTCAATACATTATTTTTTACTTCAGCCTTAATACTTGCTACAACTTCTTGTGGCCCTTCAACTGTGAGTTGTTGTGCTTCACCTTGCGAAATTTTCATCACACATGGTTGATCGTGTTGTATTGAGGAGAAATCACCAACGGCAATATCCTTTTTAATATTTCCACCATCCTGCGCCCATGCACTGACTGCAACCGTCAGCACTAATAATAGTGACATTGCGCCCTTGAATATGTTTTTCATCGTTTTCATTTTATATTGAATTAAATTATTATTGCGAATTTTGGAGTATGACGATTGGCTTGAAGTGAAGGTTACAGCAGTAAGAAAAAAAAGTCAGATTTTTCTCAAATTTATTTGCGTTCGAATGCAAAGGAACCCAGCGCCAATCCTGAAGTTCGGCCAGAAGCATCGGTGCGATGTATAAATGATACATCTTTTTTTGTCAAGGCATTGTAGCCTGTAACACCCAGTTCTGCTATATCCCAGAAGTTAATACGCGAATTACTACTTCTTGAAGGGACAGTATTTCCGGCTTTGTAAAGGGTTCCATTACCATCTTCATCAGTAGATGCATATTGATCGGAATTCGCTTTTTCAAGTAATTGCTGGCGACGAGCGATCAGTTGCATAAGATCGGTGTACTCACTTTGATAATCAGCCAAACCATCGGGCAGACGTGATTGATCATTAGCAAGTGAAGCTATTTGACTATTAGAAGGGATAGTAATTATAATAACTTTTTCGCGCGCATTATGAGATGGCTGATGCTTTTCAATTTGAGGTTTGGGCTGATGCGATCCATTATCCGCCAGCACTGACTTCTGTCGTGTTGAATTGTATTGAACAGCTTCTTCAATGACACCAGTGCCAACGGGTGTTCTTGGATTATTGAATTGTAAAGCCTGCAGATTCGTAGCGGAATCAGCAGATTTTCCTAAATAACCAACAATAATAGCCGCTGCAATAAGTAATGCCAGTCCGGCCGCAATCCCACTCATTAAAACTTTATTGCGATATAAAGGAACTACAGCAATTTTCTTAAGGCTTGCTTTATCTTCAAACACTATGGTTTCCGGAATCAGATGAGCATTACGCCAGCTGTAGTACTCCCGCTGCAATGAAGGATTCTTCTGCAGAAATGCTGGCAGGGCTGCTTTTTGCGACTCCGGCAATAAACCTTCGGCATCATCAAAAAAGACTTGCAGATAATTATCTTCAGTGATTATATCGCCTTCGGCAATAATTTGACGTTTAAGAACTGCCTTTGCATGAAATGGACACACCGAAGGTTCATCAAGTTTGATGCATTCAAAGTTATCGAAGCACTCACGCAGATCGGGGTTTTCTTCCAGAAACAACATTAAACAGGCCGTTTCAACGGGATTAAGATTTCCGTCGAAATAATCCAACAGGACCTGTTCGTAATTGTTTCTTGTGATCTTCATTTTATAATACGTTTTCCAATGTACCTATATATTTCTTCAATGTCATTCGTGCTCTGAAAATATACACTTTCACCTGTGATTCATTAAGCGAAGTAATCTCACCAATTTCATCATAGGCATAACCTTCATAATCGCGGAGCATTAATACTATCCGCTGTATTTCCGGTAAACGGCTCAATGCCTCTTCAATCACCTCTTTCAAATCATTGTATGAATTATCTACACTGCCGAAATTCACCGTCACCTCATCAAAACCAGTCTGTTTTTTATCGCGGCGTGTACCATCAATCATGGTATGATAGGCTGTAGTGAACAGATACGAACGTGCACGCTCTGCATCGATTTCACTATGCCTGATCCACATTTTCTCAAAGCTATCCTGCACTATATCCTTTGCCTTATCCACATCCCTAATGTTCTTCAGGATGAAACGATAAACAGCATCGGAGTGCGTATCAACACATTGATTATATTCACGGACAGTCATTACAGAAAGGCTTCAATTACAACATACAGACGCAAGACGAACATCTTTATTGCAAAGTTACAGGCATTCTGTGGATTTTTATGCAAATCACTGAAATATAATTATTTTGAATGAAGAAAAATATCCTATGGTTTCTTTTTGCAGTGTTAATTCAAATCTTTTCGCATTAGTAATTATATTTTATACTTGCATATTACCGTAATATCTAACAAATAATACATCACTGTGCAAAAAGTATTGTAATGAGATTGTGCTCACCTTCAGAACTTAAAAATAAATCGTATGTTTGTAGCTCTCAAAAAAATAATACATTATGAAACGTTCTGTCGTTCTTTTTCTCAGTTTGGTTATGCTGCTGTCGTCAGCGCTGTTTGGCCAAAAGAAGTATAATTATGAAACCGTTCCCGGAGATCCCATGGGTGTAAGAATTTATACTCTGGATAACGGATTAAAGGCCTATCTAACGGTCTATAAAGACGAACCACGCATTATGACCGCCATTGCCGTTCGTACGGGCAGCAAGAACGACCCTACTGATAATACCGGTTTATCGCATTATCTGGAACACATGATGTTCAAAGGAACTCAACATTTCGGAACCAGGGATTATCCTCAGGAATATGTGTATTTGAAACAAATCGACAGTTTGTTCGAAGTGTACCGCCATCAAAGCGATACAGCTGTACGCAAGCACACCTATCATATTATCGACAGTATCAGCGGTGTGGCTGCCACCTGGGCCATTGCCAATGAATATGATAAAATGATGGGAATGATTGGCGCTAAAGGAACCAATGCATTCACCTCGGTTGAACAGACTGTTTATATCAACGATATTCCTTCAAACCAGATCGAGGCCTGGATGAATATTGAATCGGAACGTTTTAAGTATCCGGTCTTCCGTATCTTTCATACCGAGCTTGAAGCCGTTTATGAAGAAAAAAATATGAGTCTGGATGCTGATGAAGATAAAGTTTGGGAATCATTGTATGCCGGACTTTTCCAAAAGCATACCTATGGCACACAGACCACTATTGGAACCATTGAACACTTGAAAAACCCTTCATTAGTAGCCTTACGCAAATATTATGAAGAACGCTATGTTCCAAACAATATGGCCATTTGCATGAGTGGAGATTTTGATCCTGATGTTGTGATACAAATCATCGACAAGACCTTTGGCGATATGCCGCGTAAAGAACTAACAGATTATAAGCCCCCTGTCGAAGCGCCCATTACACAACCAGTAGTGAAAGAGGTTGTTGGTCCGGATGCAGAAAATATGATGCTGGCCTTTAGGTTTAACGGAGCCAATACCCGCGATGCTGCGTTATTAAGCATTATGGATATGATCCTTTCGAATTCAGCCGCTGGCCTTATCGACCTTAATCTCAATCAGGGTCAAAAGGTATTGTATGCAGGAACCTACGCTGATGTTATGAAAGATTATTCAGCGCATATTTTTTACGGTGCCCCAAAAGAAGGACAAACACTGGAACAGGTGAAGGATCTTTTATTAGGCCAGATTGAATTGGTGAAGCAAGGAAATTTCCCTGATTGGTTAATTCCCGCCATCATCAACGACTTAAAAGTTTCGCGCATTGGTATGCAGGAAAGTAATAACAGTCGCTGCTTTGCAATGGTCGACGCCTTTATTATGAATAATCCGTGGAGCGAAGAAGTTAAACGAATAGATAATTTGGAAAGCATCACAAAGCAAGACATTGTAGACTTTGCGAATAAATATTATTCAAATAATTATGTTGTAGTTTATAAACGCACTGGTGAAGATAAAAACGTTGTAAAAGTTGTGAAGCCCACTATCACTCCGGTTGCCGTGAACCGCGAAGAGCAGTCAGAATTTTTCAAAAAAATCAGAGACATTAAAACCACAGAGATTGAGCCGGTATTTATGGATTATAACAAAGACTTTCAACGATTGAACTTACGTAATGATGTTGAAGTACTCTATCAGAAGAACCAGGAAAATCAGCTATTCCAATTGTACTATGTATTCAACATGGGAACGGCGAACGACAAAAAAATCAATATGGCCGTTGATTACCTGCAATATCTTGGAACTTCGAAATTAACGCCCGCTCAAGTACAGCAGGAGTTTTACAAAATCGGTTGTAAGACTGGTGTGTATGCTGGAGAAGATCGCATTTGGGTTAGCCTTAGCGGTCTGAGCGAAAATATGGATGCCGGATTAAAGCTACTGGAAAACCTGCTTGCTGATGCACAGCCCAACGAAGATGCACTGAAGAACCTCACTTCAGACATGATTAAACAGCGCGCTGATGATAAGTTGAGTAAGGATGTGATTCTTTGGAAAGCAATGTACAGCTACGGTATGTATGGTGCATTATCGCCATTCACTTATATTTTATCAGCCAAAGATTTAAAAAACCTCAAATCCACCGAACTGATCGACCGCTTGCATTCGCTTAATAACTATCCTCACCGTGTGGTGTATTACGGACCTGCCGCATCAGAAACAGTGCTCAGCGCATTAAAACAGGATCATAAGCTGCCTGCTCAGTTTACATCTGTACCTCCGGCAACGAAATTTCCTCAACTTGCTACAACAACCAATACAATTTATGTTGTTGATTATGATATGAAACAAGTGGAAATCATGATGCTGTCGCGCGATGAAATGTTCAACAAAACAACCACACCGCTGCGCAAAGTATTTAATGAGTATTTTGGTGGTGGTATGGGTTCCATTGTTTTTCAGGAATTACGTGAATCAAAAGCCCTAGCATATAGTGCATTTGCAAGTTATTCCACGCCCAATATGCCTGACCGCTATCATTACATCTTCTCTTACATTGGCACACAAAACGACAAACTACCCGAAGCCATGAAAGGAATGACCACGCTGATTAACGAGATGCCCGAATCGGAAAAGAGCTTCCAGATGGCAAAAGAAGCGGTTATTGCACAAATACGTACAAGCCGTACAACAAAGTCGGACATTATGTTCAGCTTTTTGAATGCAGAAAAAATGGGACTTACCGAAGACATCAACAAAGAGATTTTCGCAAAGGTTCCAACAATGCAGTTTTCAGAGCTTAAGCAATTTCAAGAAACCCATTTGAAGAATAAGAATTTTACCATTCTCGTATTAGGAAAGAAAAAAGATTTAGACATCTCTACATTGGAGAAATATGGAAAGATTCAATATCTGAAGCTTGAAGATATTTTTGGATACTAAAACTACCCTGGATTAGTTATTCACTAAATTGTTGTTTACGATGAGAAAAGTAGTTCGCATCCTGAGTCTGGCGTTATTGCTGGGCTTGATGAGCAGCACCCTGCCAATGGGTGTAACAAGTCTCTACGCACAAAGTGTTGAGTCAGCGCTTTACAAACAAATCAAGGCATTACCTGGAGTTGAAGAGGTAACGGCCTTAAAATTCGACAAACCTTTTACTGAAAAGTATCAGGTACGTATCAAACAATGGTTGGATCCCAAAGACACAACCGCCGGATCATTCTCACAACGCGTTTTTATTTCGCACTACTCCTATGATGCACCAATGGTGATTGTGACCGAAGGATATGCAGGGGACTATGCTGCATCTTCGACATATACTGAAGAACTGGCATCACTCTTTAACACCAACCAGATGCTTGTGGAACACAGGTATTTCGGCGGTTCCATGCCATCACCTGTCAATTGGAACTATCTGACTGCTGCTAATGCCGCTGCCGACCATCACAATGTTGTAAAGACCTTTAAGCAGATATATAAAGGAAAGTGGATAGCAACGGGAATCAGCAAAGGGGGCGAAACTGCGTTGATCTATCGCACCTTATATCCTAACGATGTAGATATTTCGGTTTGTTATGTTGCGCCATTATGTTTTGGCGTTGAAGACGGTCGTCACGAACCCTTTATTTGCTGCAGTGTATCTGATGCAGCGGCTCGTGAAAAAGTAAAAGCTTTTCAAATCGAAGTACTGAAACGCAGAAATAAAATCTTCCCGATGTTCAAGAAACATTGCGAAGACAATCATTACACCTTCCGTTTACCGCTGCAGGAAATCTATGATTATTGTGTTCTTGAATTTTCCTTTTCTTTTTGGCAATGGGGCTGGAAGCCCGGATCAATTCCATCATCGGAGGCTTCCGACAGCGATCTTTTTAATTATCTTATTCGTGTTTGTTCGCCCGATTATTTCTCGCTCGAAGGGATTGGAACCCATAATGCATTTTACGTTCAGGCGGCCAAAGAGCTTGGTTATTATGGATATGAGACCGAACCATTCGCGAAATATCTCAAAATAAAAACGGCAAAGAATTACTTGAAAAATATTTTTCTTGCCCCCGACGAAAATTTTGTATTCGACGTCAGTCTCTCGAAACAGTGCGAGCGCTATCTCAATGAGAATGATCCAACCATGATTTTTGTGTATGGTGAATTTGATCCATGGAGTGCGGCTGCCGTGCAGTTTTCAGGCAAGACCAATATGTACCGTGCAGTGGCCAAAGGTGGTAGTCACGCCTCCCGCATACGCTCTCTTGATGCAGAGCAAAAGGAAGAAGTGATGAGCCGAATTAAAAAATGGCTTGAATAACTAGTGTCTGTCCATAAAACCAGGAGGTTTATAGATAGAATCTCTTAAGTAATTCTGCTGAAAAAAGCCTGTCTTAACGTACGCCTTCAATATCCCAGCGTTCGGGATGACGGGCTTCCATACTACGGTAAAATTCTTTGATGATGAGCATATCAGCATCATAATCGCCCGATGGATAGAGCACAGGGCCAATGCCGCCCTTCTTTAGCTTATAATTCATATACGCCATTGCGATGGGAACGTTAGCGCTTTGCGCGATAAAATAAAATCCTTTTTTCCATTGCTTAACTTTTTCCCTTGTTCCTTCAGGGGTAATTACAATAGCGATTTGCTCCGATTCCTGCATCATGCGTACAACCTGCGCTGTAACGTTAGCGGCACGACTACGATCAACAGGTATACCGCCAGATCCTTTTATTAACCATCCTAGGGCTGGCGTAAATGCTTCTTTCTTGATGAGGAAATTCACTTTAATACGCAATTTCCAAAACGCGAAACGTCCAATAATAAAATCGCCCATAGCAGTATGGGGTGCAACAATGATAATGCACTTTTTTACATCAGGAGGAAGTGCCCCTTTCACCTCCCAACCCCATAACCAAAGGGTTAAGCGGGCCCAATAATATAATATTGCCGATCGCATAGAACGCGAAATTACAAAAAATTAATAAAATCCTTCAATATCCTTCCACCGTTTATGCGACCAAAGCCAGAAGGATGGTTGGCGCAGGATAGTCTGTTCCATCAGGCGGGTGTAGGTGCCCATGATGTCGCCGTAAACGGTTTTTGTGGGCTCTTCAGTAATCACAATTAAATGAACATTATAATGACCGCGTCGAACGCGGGTGATATCGGCATATACAACGGGATTGTTATACTCGATGGCGTATTTTTCAGCACCATACATAAAGTAGGTGGGTTTGTTCAGGAACTGTGCAGGGTATCCCTTTTTTGCCCCACCGGGGTATTGATCTGCCAGGAATAATGCGGAAGTCAGTGCATCACGGTCACGTGCAAATTCTTCTTTAATGTTTCCTGCATTGATAATTTTCATCCCAAAACGTGCACGCTTTCCATTGATGAGCTTATTGAGCACTTTGTTGGATAAGGGTTTCCCAACTCCAATAGCCCAATGCGGAAACATCAGATTCATCCCATAAATAAGCAACTCCCAATTACCATAGTGCCCCGACATAAGCATTACGCTGCGGCCTTGGGCAGCAAACTTTTCCATGACCTCAGGATTGTCGCAAGTGATTCGCCTCAGTAGATTTCTCTTACTGATGCTCATGCATTTGATAGTCTCAAGAAAAATTTCTCCAAGGAAAAAATAAAACTGTCGTGCTGTTTTTTTTGTTGAAACACCTTCTGGCAGACTATTCTCAAGGTTTTTCATCACTACCTTTTTCCTGTATCCAAATACAAAATATAGAAAAAAAGTAAGGATTCTGGCTAATCCATAGAGCACTGGCATGGGCAGGAACGACAGCAGCATTAATACACCAAAGAGTGTATAATTTAAAATTACAGAAATAAAATTTTTAATGCCGTTCATAAACACTTTACTACTATGCCTTATTCTATGGGCTTATTATCCTTAAACTGTCCCTTGAATACCTTGCCATTGGGGTAAGTGAATGTCCCTTCCCCGTTAAATTTGTTGGCACTCCATTCACCAACATAGGTGCTGCCATTAGCAAATACGATACTACCAACACCTTCCTTCATATTGTTTTTCCACGCACCTGTATACTTTTCACCATCGGCACCAGTGTATGTTCCCTGTCCGTTCATCTTGCCATTTTTCCATTCGCCAACATAAACACCACCTTTATATTCGCCTGCAGCAAAGGTAAAGGTTCCGGTGCCTTCGAAAAAATTATCCTTCCATTCACCAACATATACATCACCATTTGCATAGGTGAAGGTGCCCGTTCCATTAATTTTATTATCCAACCATTGACCGGTATAAACGTCACCGTTAGCATATGTAAAAGTTCCGGTGCCGCATATTTTATTATTCTTCCATTCGCCCACATACTTTCCGCCCTTCCATGTGCCATCAGCATAGGTAAAGGTTCCTTGTCCGTTCAACATAAAATTCTTCCACTCTCCCACATACATATTTCCATTGGCATATTTCCAGGTGCCTGTTCCGTTCTGACAGTTGCCGTCAACACAGCCTGTCTGAGCACTCGATGTATGAGCTATCCATATGATAAGGAAGAACATGATTGCAATTTTTCGCATGAGTCAAGGTTTAAGATTGATTAGTCTTTAAGTCGGGCGTTGTATATTTTCGATGTAAATTTCTGAAAAAAATCAACGCATTAAAACTCAAAAATATATTTGTTTTAATGCGTTGATTCCTATGATGAGGCAATCATCATTGCTTGTTGCTAGTATCCAAAGATTGTTTCCAGATTCAGTTTCTTAACCTTTCCGTATGTTTTCAACATTTTGAAATCGATCAGATCTTTATTTCCAAGAACAAGAATGGTTTGTGGTTTTCCTTTAACATAGGTTTCCTGGAATTTTTTAACATCGTCGAAGGTCAGTTTTGGCAAGGCATCGAAGATATTTTTACGGATATCATAATCGAGTCCTAGTTTTTGTGCATTCTCATAATTGAACAACACATCACTTTTTGTGATACGCTCGCTGCGCATTGATTGTATGAGTGAACTCTTTGCAAGATCGAATGATTTTTCCGATACAGGCATATTATTCATCAAGCCATAGAATGCATCCAGCGCATCTTTCATTTTATCATTTTGTGTCATGATAAATGAAATATTGTAATAATGATTATCCTTTTTGCCAAGCAAATTCTGGTAGAATGACATTGCTGCGTAAGCTAAAGCCCTTGATTCGCGCAATTCCTGAAATACGATAGAATTCATAGAACCTCCAAAGTACTGATTGTACAAAGAAAGTACAGGTTCAATGTTTGGGTCATACTTAACACCCTGTGCAAGCATCAGGATCTGCGCTTGTTTCATGTCGAAGTTAACCTGATAAACCTGATTTGCTGAAGTTGGTTGTTCAACAAATACAACGCCTGCCGGAGCTTCCTTGAGCGTTGGTGCAGCCTTATGCATTTTGTTCAGGATTACCTGTATTTCTTTAGAGGACTGACTTCCATAATAAAGAATATGATGTTGCCATGAGTTGATTTCTTTAATCTTAGCAACCAGTTCTTCGGCGGTAAGTGCGTTAAGTTCCTTCTCGCTAAGCATATGAGTCATCTGGTTAACCGGTCCGTAGATACCATACATTACCAGTGCACCAAAAATAGCCTGTGAGTTTAATTTGGCATCATTGCGTTTTTTAAGCTTATCCTGCACCAGGTTTTTCAAGGCTTCAGGATTTGCAACAGGATCAGAAAGCAGACTTTCGAACAAGCCTAAGCCTTGCTCCATATTTTCTGTAAGTCCGCTAAGATTAACCCAAACCTCATCATCAGAAACATTCACATTAAATGAACATCCGATTTTGAAAAATTCTTGTTTTATTTGTTCAGCAGTATATTCCTTTGTGCCCAAATATTTCAGATACTCAATAGCAAAGGCAAGTTTAAGATCGTTGTTTGCACCAAGGTCATAAACATAATATAAATCAAATGTTTTGTTTTCCTTATTCTGCATATAATACAAAGGAACATTGTTGTTCACGGTTGCATGCAGGATATCGTTTTTATAATCGATAAATACGGGCTCCAGATCTGGCACCTGACGTGATTCAATATTGGTAAGGAATGCTGACTTGTCATCGCGATTGATTTCAATCTTGGTGATTTTTGGTTTTTTAATCTTGTCGATATTCTCGCTTTTACCGGTTTTCTTATAAACGACAAGATAATTATCCTTGAAGTTTTTATTAGCAAATGCGACCACCTGATCCTTGGTGATTTTTGAAAGACGATCGAACTTATTTACATATTTATCCCATGATGTTCCCAGAATAAAGGCATCAACAAATTGACTGGCGCGACTTTCGTTCTTTTCGAGCGCTTTCATCTGATTCAACTTGAGATCGGTAACGATGGCAGAAATAAGCCAATCGGGGAATTCACCTTTCTTTATTAATTCAACTTGTTCAAGTAAAAGATTTTTCACTTCTTCCAGCGTTTGTCCTTCTTTAGGCTTTCCTGTAAGACTCTCAATTGAATAATCCTTCATGATTTCAGGTGAAGAGGATGCACCTAGAACTTTTTGCTTCTGAACAAGATTCAGGTCAATCAATCCTGCCATTGAATTGGAAAGGATCATATCAAAAATAGTGATCATATCTGCATCAGGGGAATTAGCACCTTGCAGGCGATAGGCGATGGTAACATTTTCAGCATCCGGACCCACAACATCAACATAGATGGGTTGAGTAATTTCATCTTCAGGCTTAAATTCAAAATCCTTTAATGTACCGGCAGGCATCTTTCCCCAGAACTGATCAATCATAGCAATGGTTTTATCAGGATCCAAATCGCCACTCATACAAATGGCCATATTGTTGGGGACATAATTGGCTGCATAATATTCTCTGATTCTCTTCATTGACGGACTTTTCAAATGCTCAGTGCTACCAATCAATGTTTGTGTTCCATAAGTGTGTTTTTTGAATAAGCCTGCGAGAACTGCAAAATAAACCTTGAACTGGTCGTTGGTCAGTGTCATGTTCTTTTCTTCATAAATGGTTTCTAGCTCAGTATGGAAGAGCCTCAACACTGGATCAGAGAAACGTTCTGATTCGATGGTTAACCAGTTTTCGAGTTGATTAGCAGGAATATCATTTACATACACTGTTTGTTCCAGCGAAGTGTAGGCATTCGTTCCGGTTGCTCCAATGTAGGAGATAAGTTTATCGTATTCATTAGGAATTGCGTATTTTGATGCTTCCGTTGAAACACTGTCGATAATCTTATACATTGCTTCTCTGCGGGCTGTTTCAGTAATAGGAATGGTGCGATAAACTTCAAACAGACTGTCGATGCGGGCAATCAGTGGACCTTCTTTAGAGAAATCGGTCGTTCCAAATTTGCTGGTACCCTTGAACATCATGTGCTCGAAATAATGAGCCAATCCGGTAGCATCAGCAGGGTCATTTTTACTTCCGGCGCGTGTTGCAATGTAAGTCTGAATGCGCGGAGCGTCTTTATAAACTGTGAGATACACAGTTAATCCATTATCTAGCGTATAGATCCTTGTATTCATCGGATCATTAGGTACAGAAACATACTTGTAAGTCTTCTGTGCCACGGTTGAAAAGGCCATTACGATGACCAGAACGAAACTAAGGCAAAGCTTAAAAATGCCAGGACGGTTGATTTGCATAATATATTATTTAAGATTATTCCGCGGCGAAAATACGAAAAACTTGATTAAGAAATTGTTTTGATTGTTGAAATCAATCGTGGCTACAGGTGGTTTGTATAATGCTAAGATTCCCGGGCTCAAGTCATGGATGACAACAAGCTGCTTATTACAACTAATTATTTCGGGATATACTGTTAAATTCTTCATCCAAAAAATCCAGATACTAATATTCAGTTCAAAAGCGGATATTGTCAAGCTGACAGGCATAAGCCTCATGACAAGCCCCTACCGTAATTCAGTCACGCCCATCGCATCTCAGACGGGATTATCTGCCATGGACATTTAATTTGCCTAGGCTTTTAAAAATTAAAACTCACGAATAATTTCAATGTTTTGAAAGGCTTTACAGACTCGAAATTCACTGCTGACATAAAAGACCAAATTTTTTAGAAAAATCTTTTGCTTTTTTGTTGTTATTCAATTAACAATTAAAATATTTACACCATATTTGCACTGACAAACGACCATCATGCCCAAATACGCCACATTACTGCTTAGATTTCTGTTTATCTGTGCTTTAGCAGTTATTACGAGCTGTGCTAACGTGGTTGCTCCTTCAGGGGGACCCAAGGATGTCACTCCACCTGCATATGTAAAATCTGAACCGGCTCAGGGAGCATCGGGTGTGCTTGCTCGAAAAATGGAGATTCGCTTCAACGAATTTGTTCAATTGAACGATCCTTTTACCAAGGTGGTTATTAGTCCTCCCGTTGAAGAATTTCCGGAGTTCCGAACACGTGGTAAATACGTTGTTGTAACCTTCCCCAAAGCGCTGCAATCGGGAATGACGTATAGTATTGATTTTGGCGATTGCATTCAGGATATTACAGAAGATAATCCCTACAGTAATTTTAGATATGTTTTTTCTACCGGTGATCATGTGGATTCACTGTCGCTACTAGGTTTTGTGATAAATGCATTTTCACTGGAGCCGGAAAAAGCTGCATCGGTCTATCTCTATCGTAACGGATATGACAGTATTCCCTACAAGAAAATACCCGATTTCATTGCCCGTACACGCGTTGATGGGAGCTTTGAATTTACGAATCTGCCTTCAGGTAACTACAAAATCTTTGTATTGCGCGACAACAATACCAATATGATTTACGATCAGCCGAATGAGGGTATTGCATTTCTCGACAGCCTGGTCATTCCTCAATACATTCCATTGCCCGATACCATAAAAGCAACCGACAGTACCAAGAGTGACAGCATTGTGATGCCGGTCATCAAACATTATTTGCTTCGCTTATTTGAAGAAATTGACACGAACCAGCGATTGCTCAAAGCCCAGACTCCTCAATTGGGCCAGTTTCAATTAATTTTCAAATGGCCTGTGCGTGATTTACAATATCGCTTTTTGAAAAAACCTCAATCAGGATCATGGGTTCTGAATGAATTCAGCAAAAACAGAGATACTGTGAGCTGCTGGGTTACAGACATCCATCTGGATTCTGTCTTTATTGAAGTCTCCGATCAGGGTATCGTAATGGACACCCTTGAAATTGGCATGAAGCGAATGGCGGATACCACAAAACAAATCAACAATCGTTCAGGCAAGGGTAATTCTGGAAAAGAACAACAGTTTAAGTTAATAGTCCAAACCAATGCAGGACCCGGTCGAAATCTTGATTTGAACGGCCAGTTAAAGCTTCAATTCCTTCATCCGGTAGCAGACTACGATCTGTCAAAAGTTATTTTGAAAGAAATAATCGACAGCGTTGGCATTCCGGTAAAAGCAACGATGGCATTCACCGATCCGGGAATTAACCGTCATTTAGAAATTGTGTATCCATGGAAGGCTCAGGCTTCGTATGCGATAGAAATACTGCCAGCTGTCTTCCGTGATATTTATGGATTGAGTAACGACAGCGTGTTTGTAAAATTCAACACCACGCAATATGAAGATTATGGGGTGTTGAAAATTAATTTGAAATTACCCGATAACTCGAACTGCATTTTTCAATTGTTGAACGAGAGCAATTCGGTGGTGCTGGAAACCCCAGTTTCAACATCGCGGTTATTGACCTATGAATATATGAAAGCGGGCAATTATAAAGCGCGTATTGTTTACGATAATAATGGAAATGGAAAGTGGGACACTGGTTGTTACCTGAGAAATATTCAACCGGAAAAGGTAATGAATTATCCGCGCACCATGAGCATTAAGAAAAACTGGGATACAGAAATCGATTGGGAAATTAAATAATCATTCATCATAAATCAATCACATAAATGAAGCCAACACATATTGAACACATCGGGATTGCGGTGAAGAATCTGGAAGAAAGCATCGCATATTATGAAAAGGTTTTAGGACTTAGCTGCTATGCAGTGGAAGAAGTTCCTGAACAGAAAGTAAAAACTGCCTTTTTTATGGTAGGTCAAACCAAGATTGAACTTCTTGAGAGCACCGATCCTGAAGGCCCTATTGGAAAATTCATCGAAAAAAAGGGTGAAGGCATTCATCATTTAGCTTATGCAGTGCAGAATCTGGAAGCAGCACTTGTAGAGACCGAAGGCAAAGGTGTTCAGCTTATCGATAAAACACCACGCAAAGGCGCCGAAGGTTTGCATATCGCATTCTTGCATCCTAAATCTACCTTTGGTGTATTAACCGAGCTGTGTGAGGACAAGAATAAAAAATAGTTTTTGAACAACGTATTTTGTATTGAAAACATAATGATTTGTTATACTTATAAAATTAATTAATATATGGCATTCGAGGATAGAATTAAGGAACTGCTTGATAAAAGAGAGCAGGCTAAACTGGGGGGCGGACAAAAGCGCATTGATTCCCAGCACAAGAAGGGCAAATTGACCGCACGGGAGCGCATTGATTTGCTGCTTGACGAAGGTAGTTTTGAAGAATTTGATATGTTTGTAACGCATCGTTGCAGCAACTTTGGCATTGATAAGGAACAATTCTTATCGGATGGAGTTGTCACCGGTTTTGGTACGATTGACGGGCGTTTGGTTTATATTTTTTCCCAGGATTTCACAGTATTTGGCGGTTCATTATCCGAGATGTTTGCAGAAAAAATCTGCAAAGTCATGGATAAAGCTATGAAAGTGGGTGCTCCGGTCATTGGCATCAACGACAGTGGTGGTGCACGTATTCAGGAAGGGGTAAACTCGCTGGCCGGTTATGCAGAAATCTTCCAGCGCAACATTATGGCTTCTGGCGTTATTCCTCAGATATCCGCCATATTCGGACCTTGTGCAGGTGGTGCTGTTTACAGTCCTGCCCTCACCGACTTTATCGTAATGAGTAAGAAGAACAGTTATATGTTCGTCACCGGACCGAAGGTTGTTAAAACTGTAACCGGTGAAGTTGTTACCGACGATGAACTAGGCGGCGCTATGGTTCACGGATCCAAATCGGGTGTGAATCACTTTGTGGCTGAAGACGAGCAAGAGGGCATTATGTTGATTCGTAAACTGCTGAGTTATCTGCCACAGAACAATCTTGAAGATCCTCCAGTTTCTGCCTGCGACGATCCTATCGATCGTCTGGAAGATGGCTTGAATGAAATCATTCCTGAGAATGCAAATAAGCCATATGATGTGAAAGATGTTATCCACTCAGTGGTTGACTACTCGGAATTCTTAGAGATACAGCGCCATTACGCTCCCAACATTGTCATTGGTTTTGCAAAATTCAACGGAATGCCCGTTGGTATCGTCGCCAACCAGCCCAATTATCTGGCAGGGGTACTTGATATCAATGCTTCGCGCAAAGCGGCTCGTTTCGTACGTTTCTGCGATGCATTCAATGTTCCTATTGTTACATTGGTCGATGTTCCGGGATTCCTGCCTGGTACCGCTCAGGAATATGGTGGTATTATTCTTCACGGAGCTAAATTGCTCTTCGCCTATGGAGAAGCAACTGTTCCAAAAGTTACAATTACCTTACGCAAATCATACGGTGGTGCGCACGACGTTATGAGTTCCAAGCAGCTTCGTGGCGATTTAAACTATGCATGGCCAACGGCAGAAATCGCTGTAATGGGTTCTAAGGGTGCCATTGAAATTCTTTATCAAAAGGAGCTCAAAGAAATTACCGATGAGCAGGCACGTCTTGATTTCATTGCCAGTCGCGAGGAAGAATACAGAACCAAATTTGCCAATCCTTACAATGCCGCTAAATTCGGATATATTGATGACGTGATTGAACCAAGGAATACGCGGTTCCGCATCATCAGAGCATTACAATCGCTGGCAACTAAAAAGGATGTGAATCCTCCAAAAAAACATTCAAATATTCCTTTATAATTCCACAGCACATGAGAAGGATCATATTTATATTAGGAGGATGTGTGCTGTTAAGCCTGCTTGGCATTACGCCATTTCAGGCGATGGCAGTAAAGGACTCTACTAAAAACATGGACGCTTACTGGATCTACAAGATACAGTCCCATGAAAAAATTCTTGCTTCGCACAACGAGTACGTTCCCGATAGAATGGTTTATGATGTGCAGAGCCAGTCCATGTTCGTGATGAATCCCGCTAAAAAAACGATTGATGTTATTAGAAAAGTGGGAGAACGCGATACTATCATGGAATTTGCGAAGTTCAACAATTACGCTGGCAGTCCGAAGGCAATGGCATTTGGCGGAGGGATACTCTCAGTGCTTATTGGAAAAGAACATTCACTTGATACGCTTGTATGCCTTACTGCAGAAGGTGTTTTTATCCGAAGCTTTGGTCTTGATTCACTGATGCAAGGTGTATTTTATAATGTTCATAATGAAGAACTCGTAGTATGGTCAATGGTTCCGCAAGGATATACGCTTCAAACCTTAAATCTGAAAGATGCCCCCAAAGACCTTGCTGATTTGGAAATGGTAACTCATAAAACCTTCACGACTCCTGTTGTTGCTGAAACTGCTGCTGAAAAGATCCAGCGTATGGATCCAAACGGATTAGCGATGACCTTGCTGGCGCTTATCATTGTTGGTATTGCATTAATCTTACTTTATATAATATTTAAGTTTGTCGCCAACATTTATGCAGAAGATCTTCGTAAGCGTTTCATTAAGAAGAAAGGTAAATCAGCGGAAGAGTTGAGTTTGCCCGACATTCACAACACAACGAATGAACTGGGAGCCGCTATTGGTCTGGCTTTGTATTTTTACAAGAATCAATTGCACGATAATGAGAACACCATTTTAACCATAAACAAGGCTACCAAGAATTATTCTCCATGGAGTTCTAAGATTTACGGAATCAGAAAACCTTTAAAATAATCAGGAAATGAAAAGATTTAAATTCAGCATACTTGGAAATCAATACGAAGTAGACATTCAACAAATAGAGGACAACATTGCCACTATCGAAGTCAACGGTCAGGTGTATGAAGTTGAGGTTGATAAAACCTTACAACCTGTTAAAACTCCGAAACTGGTTCGTGGCCCTATGGTTCCATCAACCGATTCCAGCCCTGCCACTGCAAAGACAAGCAGTCCGGCTGGCCCAAAAGGCGGCGGCACCATTAAAGCTCCACTGCCAGGGGTCATTTTAAGTTTGCATGTAAAAATTGGTGATTCCGTTAAAATGGGACAGAAAGTGGTTACACTTGAAGCCATGAAGATGGAAAACAATATTGATGCTGACAAAGAAGGAACCGTTAAAGAGATCAAGGTGGCCAAAGGTGATTCTGTTATGGAAGGGGATGTATTGATCGTCATTGGATAAATCTGTTGATGACAGAAAAAAAGTAAGAATATGGATAATACAGGAAATGTCTTTCAATTGGTTGGGGAAAACCTCAGTCAATTCTTTCAATATACAGCCTTTGCAAATTTTACGATTGGTCATATCATAATGATATTGATTGGTCTTGGTTTCATTGCGCTGGCAATCATCAAGGAATATCAGCCCTTACTGTTAATCCCCATTGGATTTGGGATTCTCATCGGGAATATTCCTTTCTCTCTTGGATTTAGTATTGGTGTTAATGAGACGGGCAGTATTTTGAACTTCTTAAATGCCGGACTAATTCAGGGAATCTACCCACCGCTCATCTTTTTATGTATTGGAGCGATGACCGATTTTTCGTCGTTGATTTCCAATCCTAAATTGATATTGATTGGTGCCGCTACACAATTAGGGATTTTCGGAGCATACATGGCTGCTTTATATTTTGGCTTTGATGCTTCACAGGCCGGTGCAATTGGAATGATTGGTGGTGCCGACGGGCCAACCTCAATTTTCTTAGCTTCAAAGCTGGCTCCTGAATTTCTTGGTGTAATTGCGCTCTCTGCCTACATTTATATGATTTTGGTCCCAGTAATTCAACCACCGGTGATGCGTGTATTCACAACAAAAAAGGAACGTATTATCCGTATGAAACCTCTTAGGGTTATCAGTAAGACAGAGAAGATATTGTTTCCGTTAATCGGACTTTTGCTTACTGGTTTCATTGTACCAGCCGCACTCCCGCTATTGGGAATGTTATTCTTTGGAAACCTGTTAAAAGAAAGCACCGTCACAAAGCGTCTTGCAGAAACCATTAAAGGACCGCTGATTGACATCGTCACTATTTTAATTGGGTTAACTGTTGGGGTTTCTTCACAGGCAAAATCGTTCTTAACCCTGAAATCGCTGGAGATATTCGGATTAGGACTTGTTGCGTTTATCGTCGCTACTATCGGAGGAATTCTCATTGTTAAAGTGATCAATATTTTTCTTTCAAAAGAAAATAAGATTAATCCTTTAATTGGAAACTCAGGATTGGCATCAATTCCAGAAAGTCCAAGGATATCACAAATGCTCGGACTAGAATACGACAAAACGAATCACCTGCTCATGCATGCAATGGGACCTAATATTGCTGGTTTAATTGGAAGTGCTGTTGCAGCTGGTATTTTGCTGACATTTTTGTATTAATGAAAATTAATCGATAACGTTCTTGTCTTTTCAGGAATAAAAAAAAATGGCGACCGATGGTCGTCATTTTTTTTATCATTTCAGTAACGCATTTCAAATTACAAATACAAACGCTAATGTCAGAAACCTGGCTTCCCCAGCAGGGCAAACATATTATTTTTGTATGCTTCCACACCCGGCTGATCAAAGGGATTTACACCTAGCATATAACCACTGATGGCGCAGGCAAACTCGAAAAAATAAAGGAGTTGCCCCAGCGAGTACTCATTAATCTTACTGATTACGATACGCATCACAGGCACGCCTCCATCGCGATGAGCCATGAAAGTGCCAAGCTCAGCTTTATGGTTAACTTCGTTAAGACTCTTTCCTGCAATAAAATTCAATCCGTCGGCATTTTCAGTATCGTTTGGAACAAATAGCTGACGATTTGAATCAGTCACTGAAAGTACTGTTTCGAAAAGTTTGCGCTCGCCATCCTGAATGTACTGTCCCATGGAATGCAGATCGGTAGTGAAGCTTACTCCAGCAGGAAATATTCCTTTACCTTCTTTACCTTCGCTTTCTCCATAAAGTTGTTTCCACCATTCGGTGAGATAAAGCAGTCGCGGCTCATAGTTAACAAGAATCTCATTAAAATATCCCTTTTGGTAACAGGCATTGCGGGCACATGCATACTGCAGTGCAATATTGCTGGTTGCAGATGCCTTCGACGTAAGCTCTTGCTGCATGTCGCGCGCTCCCTGTAACAAGGCAGTAATATCAAAACCAGCTGCAGCAATGGGAAGCAGTCCAACGGGCGTTAATACACTAAAGCGGCCGCCTACATCATCGGGAACCACAAATTGTTCATAGCCTTCACGATCAGCCAGCTGTTTTAATACGCCTTTAGATTTATCTGTAATAGCGATAATACGTTGTTGTGCTCCTGCTTTCCCGTATTTTTTTTCAAGATGCGATTTAAGCATTCTAAAGGCTACAGCAGGTTCAGTGGTGGTCCCTGATTTAGAAATAATAATCAGTGAGTAATCCTTTTGTTCCAGCAAATCATTCAGGTCGGACATATAATCTGCACTCAACTGATGGCCAGCATAAATTATGATTGGCTGTCCTTTCGCTGGTAACAGTGATGCAAAGCTATGCTGCAGCGCTTCGATTACGGCACGTGCTCCAAGGTAAGAACCGCCGATACCAGTAACGACGCAGACTTCAGAAATCTGTGCAAGTTGCTTTGCAACCAGCATCAACTTCGACACAAGAGCGGCTGAGGTAGAAGATGGTAAATCCACCCATCCCAAAAATTCATTTCCTTTTCCAGATTTATTGATGAGTGTCTTGTATGCCGCTTCTGCCGCGAGTTCTAAACGACTGATCTCTTCGTTTGCAATTAATGGTTGTAGTCCTTTAAGGTCAATAGTAATTTCCATATCAGTTAATTTTATACGAATCCCATGTGTGGTTCGTTAGCTTCAATTAAGTAAAAGTACAAAAAACAAATGAGCAGTCGCAAGTCTAAAATGTAGAAAAATGATCAAAAGCTTCAGACCAGAAGGATTGGGAAAAATTCGTATCTTTGATATCAACTTAGTTGCAAGTGTTACGAGTTTGATGATTAACTGCACCTTTGGTTATCACGTCTGAAGACAAAAAAAACCGGCAACCTTAACGATTGCCGGTTCGCACCAGAAATTAATAACCAAAATTTAATATATTTTTTAAAAACCAGACAAAAGAAAATTCGATTTATTGACAGCCTCAAAGATAGTATGGCTTTAATTCTCAGGCATGTTAAGAATCGTTAAGAAGTGTTAATAATTGTTAAACCCCCGTCTATTCAGCACTACACACACTAACTTTGATTCGTGAAAAAAAGAAGCCTAATCGTTGTTATAATATTCATGGCCTGTTCACTTGCAGGCTTCATGGTATTGCAGGGTTACTGGATTGAAAATGCCATTGCCCTGAAGGAAGCAAATTTTGACCGTGGTGTCAACAAAGCCATTTCCGATGTTATTTACAAATTGGAAAAAATGGAAGTGGCCAATAGGATACGGCAAAAGATGTATCACAACAAGCAAGGGACGAAGTTGTTCAACCTGATCGATTCTATCAATCGTGAGTTTAACCGCGAGATTCAGGTGCAACCGCCCGACAGCAATCCATCACAAAAGATTTACAACATCACGAGCGAAAAGATTAATGTGGTGGTTTTACAGGAACATACCGGTGAGATTATTAAAACCTTCGACACTAGTGTGGTCACGATTACTAAAAAGGGCGATCCCAACGGCCATTGGCAGATTTTTTCGGAAAGTCCGGGCTTTACCTTTACTCCTGATAGTAACTCCAACAAGAGCTTCGAAACAATAGAAAACAATATCAATAAATACCTTGATAAAACGAGTCTGGTAAACGATGTTTTTGAGGACATGTTCAATCTGAAACATTACGATGCCATCGAAAACCGCTTGAATTTTATAGCACTTGATTCGATGATCTCCGCTGAATTGAGGGATAATGGGATACGTACCTCATACGAATTTGGGGTATACAGCCCTGTGCGAAACGTAATGGTAAGTGAGAAAACCGGAAAGTATCATAAGGAATTACTTGAACAAGGCTTTGCCTTTAATCTATTTCCGCGTGATTTATTCATGACACCTGAATATCTGATGATTTATTTCCCTGATCAGGAAAGTTATATGATGTCGCAAATGGCTTGGGTGCTGGTAGTTTCGTTTGTATTGCTATTGGTGATGGGTGGAATTTTTTATTACACGGTATTAACGATAATAAAGCAAAAACGCCTTTCCGACATTAAAAATGATTTCATTAATAATATGACTCATGAGTTTAAGACGCCTGTATCTACAATAGCGCTGGCGTGTGAAGCTCTCACCGATAAGGAAGTAAAATCCGAAGAATGTGTCAGAAATAATTATATAAACATTATTAATGAAGAGAATAAAAGGTTAGGACATATGGCTGAAAAAATTCTGCAAACAGCCATTCTTGATAAGGGACAATTGCGATTGAATTATGAACTGACTGACGTCCACAAATTGCTGAACGAGGTCATCAAAAATATGAGAATACAGATCCATGCCCGTCAGGGTGAGATCATCAAAGAATTTGAGGCAGACGATTATTATATCCGTGCTGACAAATCCTTACTTGTGAATGTGATAACTAACATTATCGACAATGCCAATAAGTACTCACCTCAACGGCCTATCATTAAAGTAAAAACGAAGAACAGTGGCAATGGAATCCAGATTACGATTGAAGACCAGGGCATTGGAATCAGCAAAGCGAACATGAAAAAAGTTTTTGAAAAACTATATCGGGTCAATACCGGGAACATACATGATGTCAAAGGATTTGGCCTTGGACTCCATTATGTGAAAACAATAGTGGAGGAACATGGCGGTCAGGTAGGCATCGAAAGCGAATTAAAAAAAGGAACCCGAATTAAGATCTTCTTACCCTTTGAACAATAAACGACGAAACAATGAAAAAAAATCTGAAAATCCTGTTAGCGGAGGACGACAAGAACCTTGGGGATATTTTAAAAACATATCTGGAAGCTAAAGGTTATCCTACTACACTTTGTGTAAATGGAGAGGAGGCTTATGATTTGTTTACAAAAGAGAACTACGATTTTATTATTCTCGACATAATGATGCCGTTGAAAGATGGGTTCACGGTAGCAAGGGAAATCAGAAAATCAAATAAGAAAATTCCTATCCTTTTCCTCACGGCCAAATCGATGCAGGATGATATCCTTAAAGGTTTTCAGATTGGTGCTGACGATTATATTACGAAGCCCTTCAGCATGGAAGTGCTGCTTATGAGACTTAACGCGATATTGCGACGCACTCAGGGCAATGAGAAATCGGTTCCCCAAACCAGTTTGTATCGTATTGGGAATTTCCTTTTCGATCACCAACGGCAGATACTTACATTTAATGAAATTGAGCAAAAGCTAACAGCAAAGGAAGCAGATCTTTTAAACTTGCTTTGTCAGAATGCTAATGAAGTGTTGGATCGCAGCATTGCACTCAAGGAAATCTGGCGCGATGACAGCTATTTCAATGCACGCAGCATGGATGTATATATCACAAAACTGCGTAAATTTCTAAAAGATGATCCTGAAGTTGAATTACTGAATGTGCATGGAATAGGATTCAAACTGGTGGGAAAACTGGAATATTTGTAATCAGCTACTTTCCCCAGCGATAGCGCTCATCTTCTAATCCGAGCAAATCGGTAATCTTGTCAATCACCGTCTGTACGGCTTGTTCCAAGGTTTGTGGCCGTGCATAAAATGCAGGAGACGCTGGACAAATAATGGCTCCCGCAAGGGTGAGTAATTCCAGATTTTTTATATGAACTAGGCTGTACGGCATTTCGCGCGGCACAAGAATGAGATTACGACGTTCCTTAAGCATTACATCGGCAGCCCTGAGCAATAAGCTGTTTGAAATGCCATGCGCAATGCTGGCCAGGGTTGCCATACTGCAAGGACAAATGATTATATGTGTGTAACCCGCGGAACCAGAGGCAGGCGGAGCAAACATATCATGATTCGAATAACTGTTAATTACGGCGGGAACTTCTACTTCCCGCTCCAGTTCATATTTCCACACATCCTGACCATTATCGGAAAAGATTAC
This sequence comes from Bacteroidales bacterium, assembly GCA_963678485.1. GTDB lineage: Bacteria > Bacteroidota > Bacteroidia > Bacteroidales > CAIWKO01 > CALGYY01. The sequence goes on along the minus strand of OY782882.1, from coordinate 3,063,894 downwards.
ACTCACCTCATCAAGCTGATCATTGAGTAGTGCGAGCCGAGCCATCAGGGCTTGTCCGTAAACCGCACCGCTGGCGCCTGTGATGCCGATAATAATTCTTTTTCCTGTCATTAATTTAGTATTCTAATACAAGAGTAAAACCAATAACACTGTTGTATTGACCGCGATTCAGGCGATACACAGCACCACTGGAATGTTTACGAACAGGTAACACTGATTGAGAAAATCTCAGATCCAATTTCAAATGCTCAACGATGCCAATTGAAAAGCCTCCCATTGCACTCAAATCGATTCGGTTAAAATCAGGTCGATTCGGCAATAACCCCATATAGTCCTTTTCCACATTATTTGTTTTAATCAGAAAACCCGTTGCAGGGCCGACTTCAAATCCAAATCGTTTATGAAACTGCCATTTATAGAGCAAAGGAACTTCGAAGTATTGAAGATTTACTGCGTAGATCAGTCCAAGATTTTTTGAAACTGAACGACTTCCCTTTTGTATGTAGGAAATTTCAAGTTGTACTGCAGATTTTTCAGAAACATGAATATTTACAAATGCGCCTGCATAGAGTCCTGCCTTCTTATAGCCGGAAAGTTGATCACCACTTAACTGACTTGCACTAAGCCCTGCATAGGCACCACCATAGAACACTTTATTTTCCTGAGCATTCAGCAAGGTCAGGTTCAATAACAGAAATACAAACAAAACGATGCGCTTCATAACAATTGAATTTGTTATGTAAAGGTAGATAAAAAAAAGAAAGGCAGTAAATCGGTGACTACAGGATTATTGACAATAGGTTTGAATCAGCGTCTCTCCATCCTCAGCACCTAATGATTTTGCTTTCTTTGCATCTTCGCAGGCACCGGTGGTATTACCAAATTCTTTGCGTAGAAAAGCTCTCTCCGAATAATAAAATGGGTCATCGGCAGTAAGCTGAACCGCCATATCAAGATCGGCGATAATTGCTTGCTTGTCTGCCTCGGTCAAACTTTCCTTATTGCCCATATATTTCATCAACCCTCTCAAATAGCGGGCTTCGCCGTCTTTAGCATCGATAGCAACCGCTTTGTCGGCATATGAGTAAGAATCTGAACCGTAACCGGCTTTGAAGGCTGCAATACTTACGTTCTTTGCGTACTGGACATTTTTTGGATCCAAGTCTGCGGCTTTCTTAAAACAAAAATATGAGGAATCATATATTTCCTTTTCATTTAATATCATACCAATCATATTATAAGCAGCCGCATGTGAAGGATTTAGTGCGACAGCCTGGCGATAATACACCAATGCTTCATCCATATTTGTACCTACAAGGTCTTCCCCTTTTTTAAATGCAGCTTCATCAGGACTGACCGCAATTTTCCATTCGAACTTCACTTCTTTGCCAATTTCGAACTGGTTTTTCTTAACACCGTTTTCTGTAATAACACTCATTTCTTTAAGAAGAGAGAAGGTGATAATATCGGCAGTAATGGCCGTTACCTTCATGCGTCCGATCGACATCCAACCGGTCATTTTTCCGCCAAATAATTCTGTTTCGAAACTCTTTGAGAGCACTCCTTCCTGAGCAATAACAGGCATTTCGTCACCACTGGTGTTTTGTATCTTAACAACAGTCCCGGATTTATAGGTAATTTTTCCGGAAACAGAATATTCAATCGTATCAGATAAGGAAGTTGCCAAAGAAAATAATGGTAGGCAGAGGCATACTAGTGCAATCAGGATAGTCTTTCTCATAATTTCAGTTTTTTGTAAAAATAAATAAAAAACCTATTAATAAGGTAAGCGATCGTTGCCATTGATCTCATTTTCGCAACACATTGTTTTTCTGTTCTTTAACAATTTATTGTGTCAATATGACACTTAAATAATTAAAGAATATGCCACATTGACGCTATTATCAACACCCCCATTTCTGACGAAATAATTTCTTAACAGCTGTTTTTCTGATAATTACGGTGTTTTCAAAAAAATTCTTGCGCATCCATAGAATTGGCTGGTATGGTGATTGACAACACCGGACAACACAAAAAAAACATTAACAAAATCAATGGAGGATAAAAAAATGAAACTCGCAAGATGGAACAATGAAATGGTTTTTCCGGAATTTTTTAATCGGATATTTAATGAAGATGCCGAAAACTATTTTGGGAAACGCAATTGTGGTTGTGTGCCTGCAGCCAATGTGATTGAAAAAGAAGGCGCCTTTGAAGTAGAATTTGCAGTTCCCGGAATGAAAAAGGAAGACTTCAAGATTGGCCTGGAGAACAATGTTCTTACGGTAAGCGCTGAGAAAGAGCAGCAAAAAGAGGAGAAAGAAAAGAATTATACACGCAAGGAATTTGCATATGGCTCTTTTACCCGCTCGTTTTCATTACCAAAAACTGTTGACACCGAAAAAATCACTGCAGCATACGACAATGGTGTACTCACCGTTTCCTTACCGAAAAAAGAAGAAGCAAAAACAGAAGTATCACGACAGATCATTATTTCTTAAGTGATGTGATTGATGTAAGTTGGTTGAAAAGGAATCCATAATGGGTTCCTTTTTTTTTCAACAAATACTTACAAAGGGGTCGTCCTATCTGACCTTAGTCACACTTACAATTCTAAAGGAAATGTCGGAGTGGTATCAACAGCAATTCAAGGAATTTATGAATGATCGGGCGACGGAGCCATTTCGGATAATCAAAGGGTTCGCAATCCTGTAATGTTTCGTAAACATGCTGTTGAAAGCCCTTTACCATATTGGGCGCTTTACCAAATAGCATAATTTCATGCATATATCTAAAGCTGCGATAATCAAAATTTGATGAGCCCACAGAAAATACTTCACCATCAGCCATAACAAGCTTTGCATGCAAATTATACGGAACGTAAAATTGAATATTGATGCCACTATTATGAAGTTGGCCTAAATATTTACTTCTAAGGATATCAACTGTAGTGACATCCGATTGCTTGGGGGTAATTATGGTAACAGCAACACCACGTTTTGCGGCATCCATAAGGAATTTGCGAAGCAGATAGCCGGGTAAAAAATACGGCGTTTCGATGGTGATTTCTTTCTTTGCAGATCGGATTAAATCTTCGAATTTCTTTTTTATCCGTTGGCGGGTAATTGAAGGAACATCACGCATCAGGCGGAAATCCTGAAAGTGCATTGCCCTTGAATAGGTCTTGGTATTAAAATACAGTTTATTGAAAATGCGGCGACTCTCAAGAAAATTCCTGCGAAACACCTTGGTAATCGGTCCTTGCAGACGCACCATTAATTCTCTCCAATTAAGCGAATAAGCGGTAAGATTTGCCGAACCCATATAGGTAATCTCGTCATCGATGATAAGAATTTTACGATGGTTTCTGCTATGGTGGCGCGCAAGCCAGTTATAGCTCCACTTCAGTCGCTTAAAAAAGCGCACCTCTGCACCATGCTTCTGCATTTCAGCAAAGAAGCCGCCTCCGGACGAAGTACCCCAGGCATCAAGCAGTAATTTAATTTGAACCCCTTCTTTGCTTTTGCGGGTGATGGCATCACGAAACTTTTCGCCGATTACATCATGCGCAAACTTATACATCTCAAGATAGATGCTGGTTTTAGCCTGACTAATATCGTCGAGCATTGCTGTATAAAACTTCAGAGGATCGCTGTAGTATCTGAAATCAATATCAACAGTGGGTTCCATATCGTTGGTCTGTCAGGTGAGATGGTTCTGCTAATCAAGTTTAAGTACTGCAAGAAATGCACTTTGCGGAACTTCTACATTTCCGATCTGACGCATGCGCTTCTTCCCTTTTTTCTGCTTCTCTAACAGTTTACGCTTTCGCGTGATATCACCACCATAGCACTTTGCCGTTACGTCTTTACGTACTGCTTTCACGGTTTCGCGCGCAATAATTTTCGCACCGATGGCTGCTTGTATGGCGATATCGAACTGTTGACGCGGAATAAGTTCTCTAAGTTTTTCGCAGATTTTTCTACCAAATTCGTACGCATGGCTGCGGTCGATCAAGCTCGATAAGGCATCGACCATTTCACCGTTCAGCAATATATCAAGGCGAACCAAATCTGCCTCTCTATAACCCACGATGTGATAATCGAACGAAGCGTAGCCTCGCGAAATGCTTTTTAATTTATCATAAAAATCGAAAACGATTTCTGCAAGTGGCAATTCAAAAGTAAGTTCCACACGGTCGCTCGTGAGGTACACCTGATTTTTCAAGGTTCCGCGCTTCTCAATACATAAGGTCATGATAGAACCTGTGTACTCACTTTTAGTAATCACCTGAGCTACGATGTATGGTTCATCAATATGATCCAACATAGTAATGGGCGGTAATCCACTTGGGTTATGAACTTCAACAAGCTCTTGTTTTGTTGTATAGGCTTTAAAGGAAACGTTAGGAACAGTGGTGATAACATCCATATCAAATTCGCGGAACAGTCGTTCCTGAATGATTTCCATATGGAGCAATCCCAAAAATCCGCATCTGAATCCAAATCCTAGTGCAGCGGAGCTTTCAGGTTCGAAAGTCAGTGAAGCATCGTTCAGCTGAAGCTTCTCCATACTGGCACGAAGATCTTCATAATCGTCAGCATCTACCGGATAAACTCCTGCAAAAACCATAGGTTTTACATCTTCAAATCCGTCGATGGCTTTCTCGCACTTACGCTCCACATGCGTAATGGTATCTCCCACTCTAACTTCCCTGGCGGTTTTAATACCGCTGATAATATAACCTACTTCACCCGTCCGCAGAATATTCTTTGGTTGCATCTCCATTTTCAACACGCCAATTTCATCGGCATGATATTCCTTTCCATTGGAGAAAAACCTTACAAGATCACCTTTTTTGACTTCACCACTCATGATACGGAAATAGGCTATAATTCCGCGAAACGAGTTAAATACCGAATCAAAAATCAGTGCTTGCAATGGTGCCTGAGGATCTCCGTTTGGACAAGGAATCCTTGTTATAATGGCAGCAAGGATCTCTTTAATTCCAATACCCAAGCGAGCACTGGCTTCAAGAATTTCTTCACGCTGACAGCCTAGCAGATCCACAATCTGATCCTTTACCTCTTCAGGCATGGCGCTTTCTGCGTCAATTTTATTCAACACGGGTATAATCTCCAGACCGTGCTCTAACGCCAAATACAAATTAGAAATGGTTTGTGCCTGTATCCCCTGCGTTGCGTCGATAACTAACAGCGCCCCTTCGCAGGCGGCGATTGATCGCGAAACCTCATACGAAAAATCCACATGGCCTGGAGTATCTATCAGGTTCATCATGTAGGTTTCCCCATCAAGGGTATAATCCATTTGTATGGCGTGGCTCTTAATTGTGATGCCCCTCTCACGTTCCAAATCCATATCATCCAGCACCTGATCTTTTTGTTGGCGCTCGGTGATAGATCCGGTAAATTCCAGCAGACGATCGGCCAAGGTGCTTTTACCGTGGTCGATGTGGGCAATAATGCAAAAGTTTCTGATATTTTTCACAGTGCAAAGGTACAAAATCGGCACAAATTAGCCTACTCTTCTCCGGGGACTTTGATATCCTTGATGTTCAACTGAAGTTTCACCGTGTTATTCCATTCGTTGATTTCAATGGTGTAACATATATTAAATGGATCGCCATTTTTTATATGTTCAAAATACGTCTTTTGTTGAAAAGCGATGGCATCGAAATAAACCGATTTCTCGGGATAGGTTATATGAAGTTTTAAATGCTTCTCTCCTACTACTCTGACCTTCCCAAGATCCACCACTCCGTTGGTGCGGAATACTGGAGTCATGTTACCCGGGCCAAAGGGAGCAAATTGCTCGAGTACATCAAAAAATTTCTGATTTATGTCGCTTAGTTCCAAATGAGCATCCACCTCAATTTCGGGAACAAGCATATGCACTTCCAGTCGCTCCGTAACTATGCGTTCGAATTTCTGTGTAAAGGCAGCGAGGTTTTCGGTTCTCAGTGAAAGTCCGGCAGCGTATTTATGTCCACCAAAATGCTCTAATAAATCCTTGCATTCATCGATGGCATCATAAATATCAAAATCCTTTACCGAACGTGCCGATCCGCAAATCAATCCGTTCGAATCGGTGAGCACAATGGTTGGCCTGTAAAATGTTTCGGTAAGCCGGGAAGCAACAATACCAATCACCCCTTTATGCCAATCGGGCTGGTAAACAACAGTGGATTTAGCCTTCAGTAATTTCTCATTCCCATTGATCATGTCAATGGCTTGCTGAGTAATTAAAGCATCTTTATTTCTGCGATCTGTATTATTGGTATCGATATTTTTCCCAATGGTAAGGGCATCTTCGAGATTTTCGGAAATAAGAATTAATACTGAATTCTTTCCGCTTTCCATGCGACCTGCAGCATTGATGCGGGGTCCAACAAGAAAGACCAGATCATTAATATTTAGCTGACGAGAAAAAATGCAGTTTTTACTTTGCTGTAATATTGGCTTTCGGCTGATATTGCTGTATTGCAACACGGCTTCAATTCCGGGTCGCGGATTTGTATTGATAAGCTTCAATCCGTAATAGGCAAGAATTCTGTTTTCGCCGGTAATCAGCACAATATCCGAAGCGATACTGATAGCAACAAGATCCAGATAACAATACAATTCCTCAAAGGGAATCTCGTATTTCATGGCATATGCCTGAACAAGCTTAAAACCAAGTCCACAGCCGGAAAGCTCATCATATGGATATGAGCAGTCTTCCCGTTTAGGATCCAACACGGCAACCGCCTTGGGAATTTCGCTTCCTGGTCGGTGATGATCGCAGATAATAAAATCAATACCCAGACTAGCTGCATATTCAATTTTCTCGATGGCTTTGATTCCGCAATCAAGAGCGATTACTAAGGAATATCGTTCGCTTGCTGCAAAATCGATTCCCTGGTTAGAAATGCCATAGCCTTCTAAATAGCGATCGGGAATATAAAAATCGACAGCATCGTGATGTTTTTTCAAAAAGGAATACACTAATGCCACAGCAGACGTACCATCCACATCATAATCACCATAAACAAGAATCTTTTCGCCCTCCTGAATTGCGCGGTTGATGCGCTCAACAGCGATATCCATGTCTTTCATTAAAAAGGGGTCATGCAACTGACTCAGCTCTGGCCTGAAGAAATCGCGGGCGGTATCGTAGTTGGTAATACCACGCTGGACAAGCAAATTAGCAATATGGAAGCTGACATTCAACTCCTTGGAAAGGGAGGCAATGGCCTCAGGATCCCCCTGATTTTTCAGCACCCAACGCTTTTTCATTACTTCTTGATATAAGATGGTAAAATTACTGATTTCTGCTGAATACAGAGGATTTTTTTCAATTATTGAGAACTATCTGATACCCACTGTTCAAACTCTTCAGGAGTAAGGGCATCTTTAAGTAGAAACGATCCAATTCGGGTTCGGCATAGCACCGAAAGATAGGCACCGCATCCAAGCAGTACACCCATATCTCTGGCAATTGAGCGGATGTATGTACCCTTGCTGCATTCGATACGAAAATCCACTTCAGGCAAGGCAATACGGGTAATTTCAAAAGCATTTATGTTAACTGATCTCGGATTCATCACCTTTTCCTGTCCTGCCCGTGCATATAGGTAAGCGCGGGTACCATCGATATATCGGGCAGAATATAAAGGGGGCATCTGGTCGTATGTACCGCTCAGCTTTTTAGCGGCCTCTTCGATCATTTCTCGACTAATGTCGCTGGTTTCTCCTGTCTTGGTAATTTCGGTTTCAAGATCGAATGAAGGTGTGGTTGCGCCTAAAACAATAGTTCCTGTATATTCTTTAACGGTATCCTGAAACTCTTCGATACGCTTGGTGAATTTACCGGTGCAAACAATCAACAGTCCTGTTGCCAAAGGATCCAGCGTGCCTGCATGGCCGGTTTTTACATTACCAATCTTTAATCGATATTTGAGCAGCGAACGAACTTTGCTCACCACATCAAAGCTGGTCCAGCGATAAGGTTTATTAATCAGCACTACTTCTCCTTCATGGAAATCTCTGAACATGATCAGACGATTTGAAGGTTGAAGCCCATTCCCAATAAGACAAGCAGAACGACACCGACAAGAATGCGGTAATACCCGAACCACTTAAAACCAAAGCGAGTAAGGAATGCAATAAAGCCTTTAATAGCAAGTGCGGCCACGATAAAGGATACAACATTACCAACGGCGAGAACCTGAATTTGGTCGGAGGTAAACGTACTTTCCTTAAATACCCCGTAGAGTTCTACTGCAGTGGCAGCAAACATGGTAGGAACGGCAAGAAAAAATGAAAATTCCGCAGCCGTCTTACGATCGAGTTTTTGGGTCATTCCGCCAATGATAGTAGCTGCAGATCTGGAGACCCCGGGTATCATTGAAATACATTGAAACAATCCGATTTTAAATGCGGAAGGATAGCTGACTTCCTTTTTCCCTTCAGTTTCGTTTTTCTTGAACCATCGATCAACAAAGAGGAAAACAATACCTCCCAGCAACAACATAATTGCGACAACCCAGATATTACTCAGGTATGTATCTAATTTGAAGTACTTGAATGCGAGGCCAAATAAGGCCGCGGGAATAAATGCAACGAATAAAGTATAGTAGAAACCAAGGGAACGAAAAAATCGCTTCCAATATAAAATGACAACAGATAATATTGATCCCAGTTGAATGCAGACCGTAAATGCTCTAACGAAACTATCGTTGGGATTGAGTCCGAGAAATGTTTCTGCTAATATTTGGTGTCCTGTAGAGGATACCGGAAGAAATTCAGTTATTCCCTGAACTATAGCGATAAGTATTGCCTGAATAAGCGACATGGCTTAATTTCTGGGCTTTTTAAGAATGGCAACGATTTCGACTGCGAAACCCAAAAGTACAAGAATTGGAGAAACTGTCGTACGTTGTGAATCAAAAATTGCAGGATCAAAAACTTTAGGATCTTTACTTCCGCCGCCAATCATAAGAATGAAACCAACAGCAATAAGGACGATGCCCGCAAGCATTAAAATATAATTCAATTTTCCAAAAGCAAAATCAAGAGCAGCGACTTCCACTGGCTTTGACTTTCCACTGGAAACCTGTGAAGTTTGGCTTTTTGGCTGAACCGTGTTATCTACAGCTTTATTAACATTGGGCTGTGGTTTCTGAAATGCCGGTACCGGCTTTTTTTTGTTGGCCATGGGTTACAGTTTGTAAATGATCGTCAATAATATTAAGGCAAAAGTAATTATTTTTTCTAAATCGCTTTTAATACTGATCATACAAAGTATCCATCCGGGCTTTGAGGAAACGTCTGACTGCGAAAAATGTAGATAGCCAGGTCATAATTACCCCTAAAACAATCACTATTAAAAACAAAATCAGGAAGAGGTCGGCCGATTGTAAACTTATAATCTCAGGAATTTCTTTTCTTGCCAGATAAATCACGCCAATCAATCCCCCTATTGCGATAATAGCTGCCAGCACTCCGTGAAAAACTTCGGTACGGATAAATGGACGGCGGATAAAACGCTCGGTTGCCCCAACTAATTGCATCGATTTGATTAAAAAACGTTTTGAGTAAACGGATAAACGAATGGTGTTGTTGATGAGAGCAATCGCAATTAACAGCAATAATGCGCTAAATCCAAGAATCACTAAAGCAATCTTTCTTACATTATCATTTACCAGATGCACCAAACTTTTCTGATAGAATACTTCTTTCACATTTTCATTATTCATCAGATCTTTTTCAATTGCTCCAAATTGCTCTTCATTAGCATATTCAGCTTTAAGATGAACCTCAATAGTGGTATGCAAAGGATTATATCCAATAAACTTTACAAAGTCTTCACCCAAATCTTTTTGAAAAATTTCAGCAGCTTTCTCTTCACTAATAAACTCCGTTGACTTAACATACTCAAGTGCATCCAGCTTTTTCTGCAAGCGCATGATATCAGCTTCCTTTACATTTTTATTCATGATTACAGAAAAGCCAATATTTTCCTTTACGTAGTCCGATAATTTTTCGGCATGAAGGAGCAACAGTCCTACTAATCCTATGCTGAATAGCACCAATGAAATGCTGACTATTGTAGTAACATAGGAACTTTTTAAACGATTGCTGTTATAGCGGTCATCTTTACGTGCCATAGAAAAAATTTCGGAGTGCTAAAGTAAACATTTCTCCGCGATTAACACTTTTTTTCGTGCCATCCGACCGTTTATTTCTAATTTCGCGAAATAAACACACCGTCTAAAGAGACATATTTTGTGACTGGTGATCATTTTTTAAAATACAACGAACGCAGGTATGGATTACAATTTTAAAGACATCGAACAAAAATGGAGAGCCGAATGGAGCCGATCAGAAACGTATAAAACCTCAACCGATACTAATGCTCCCAAATATTATGTGCTGGATATGTTTCCTTATCCTTCCGGTGCAGGCTTGCATGTTGGTCATCCGCTAGGATACATTGCCTCTGACATCTACGCACGATTCAAACGACTTCAGGGTTTTAATGTTTTACACCCTATGGGATATGATGCCTTTGGCCTTCCTGCTGAGCAATATGCCATTCAAACGGGACAACATCCTGCAATCACTACTGATACAAATATAAAACGTTACCGCGAACAGCTGGATTTACTAGGTTTTTCTTACGACTGGTCACGAGAAGTGCGCACCTGCGATCCTTCATATTATAAATGGACGCAATGGGTTTTTATACAATTGTTTCATCACTGGTATAACAACCATACTGCGAAAGCGGAACCGATTGAGCAACTGGTAAAGCATTTTGAAACAAACGGAAATTCAGGCATACAAGCGGCTTGCAGTGATACCGAACCATTCACTGCTGAAGTCTGGAAGAACTATTCAGAAAAGGAACAGCAAGAAGTATTAATGCACTACAGGCTGGCCTATTTGGCTGATACCGCTGTAAACTGGTGCCCTGCCCTTGGAACAGTGCTGGCCAATGATGAAGTGAGTGAAGGATTTTCGGTACGGGGTGGACATCCTGTAGAGCGCAAACTTATGAAGCAATGGTTGCTGAGAATTACAGCCTACTGCGAACGTCTGCTCAACGATTTGGAATCGCTTGAATGGTCAGAACCGCTCAAAGAGATTCAACGTAATTGGATTGGACGCTCAGAAGGCGCCAGTGTTGATTTTGCTATTAAAGGGCATCAGGGAAATATTAATGTTTTTACCACTCGACCGGATACAATTTTTGGTGTAAGTTATATGACACTTGCTCCGGAACATGAAGTAGTGAACATCATTACAACTGCAGAACAAAAACAAGCGGTTGAAACCTATGTCACCGAAGCGAAGAACCGTACAGAGCGCGAACGTATGACAGAAGTAAATCGCATCACCGGAGTATTTACCGGGGCTTATGCTATCCATCCGTTTACGGGAGCTGAGCTTCCGGTTTGGATTGGTGATTATGTTCTTGCGGGATATGGTTCAGGGGCAGTAATGGCTGTTCCAGCTCACGATAGCAGGGATTATGCTTTCGCAAAACATTTTGGATTACCAATAAAACAAGTAGTTTCGGGTGGTGACATTTCCGAAAGTTCATATGATGCAAAAGAAGGAACGTTAATCAACTCAGGCTTTCTGGATGGGATGAATGTTCAGCAAGCGATTAGTGCTGCTTGTGATGAAATAGCAAAGCGCGGATTGGGAAGCAAGAAAATAAATTATCGTTTGCGTGATGCGATTTTCAGTCGCCAGCGTTATTGGGGTGAGCCATTCCCAATCTACTACCGCGATGGAATGCCATATACATTAGAAGAGTCGGAACTACCATTGGAACTTCCCGAAGTAGATGCTTACCTGCCTACTGAGAGTGGTGAACCTCCCTTGGCACGTGCCAAGAACTGGGTGACTAAGGAGGGATATCCTTTAGAAACGAACACTATGCCTGGCTTTGCCGGATCAAGTGGCTACTATCTCCGCTATATGGATCCTTGTAATACTAAGGAGTATTTTAGCAAGGAAGCAGTAAATTATTGGGAAAATGTTGATCTCTATATCGGAGGTGCCGAGCATGCTACAGGGCATCTGGTGTATGCACGGTTCTGGAATAAATTTTTGTTTGATCTTGGAATGGCCTGCAAACAGGAACCATTTAAAAAGCTCATTAATCAGGGAATGATACAGGGCAGATCAAGTCTGATATATAGAATAAAAGGAAAGAAAACATTTGTTTCATACTCGCTCATTGGGAACTATGACGTTGCTCCTTTGCACGTTGATGTTTCGCTGGTTGATAATGATATTCTGGACATCGAAGCCTTTAAAAAATGGCGTTCCGACTATGCCGATCATGACTTCATTATGGATCAAGGCAAGTTCCAGTGCGGTGTTGCGATTGAAAAAATGTCGAAATCGCTTTATAACGTTGTAAATCCAGATGCACTTATCGAAAAGTACGGTGCAGATACGTTACGTTTATATGAGATGTTTCTGGGCCCAATCGAAATGCACAAACCATGGGACACTAAAGGTATCGAAGGTGTTTTCCGCTTTATGCGAAAACTTTGGAAACTTTATCATGATTTCGACAACCAATTATGCATTAGCGACGAAAAGGCTACTGCTGCAGAATTGAAGATTCTTCATAAAACAATAAAAAAAGTACAGGAAGATATTGAACGATTTAGCTTCAATACAACGGTAAGTGCTTTTATGATTTGTGTTAACGAACTTTCGGAATTAAAATGCAATAAACGGGAAATATTAAATGAATTGCCAATATTATTATCTCCCTTTGCGCCTCATATTGCAGAAGAATTATGGCAGCTGCTTGGGCATACCACTACAGTAACCAAGGCAAGCTTCCCTGTTTTCAATGAGAGTTATCTGGAAGAAAACACTTTTAGCTACCCGGTTTCAATTAATGGAAAAATGCGATTCAAATTGGAGCTTTCGATTGACCTTAGCGTTGCAGAGATACAAGATGCTGTAAGCAAAACACAGGAATATCAGAAATGGGTAGGCGCGCAAGCGGTAAAGAAATGCATTATTGTTCCAAAGAAAATCATTAATATAGTAATCTAGCAGCAAGCTCGTTGCAAATTGAACGGCAAAAGGAATAAGGATTTGGCATGTTAGTTGGCAAGCCGGCCGCCGAATCCAAAAATTCCTGAGTCATGAAAAAGTTAATGATTTTTATTGTGGTGTCTTGCGCAGCAAGTACTGCAATGTTTGCCCAGCTTCGTACAGTAAAAAATGAAGCCTTTAATCGTGGTGAAAAACTCACCTATAATGTTTATTATGATGCCGCTTTAACCGGTAAGGTAAAAGCAGGATCGGCGGTACTTGAAGTTAAGGATGAAAACAAAATCATCAACAACCGCAACACTTATCATATCGTTGCTAATGGAAAAACCAGAGGTGCATTCAACTGGTTCTTCAAGGTGATTGACCGCTATGAAACCTACATCGATGAAGAAGCAATAGCACCATGGTTGTTTATTCGTCGTGTTGATGAAGGAGGATACATTATTAATCAGGATGTAACCTTCAATCAGGCAAAAAAAACAGCTTATTTCAAAGACCTGAAGAATTCGCGTAGTTCAACCATTGTCACCCCTGAATATGTGCAAGACATTATTTCGGCCTTTTATTATGCACGTACCTATGAATTTACCAGTGCTTCGTCAAACACAAGCTTCCCTGTAAAGTTCATGCTTGATGATACGGTGTACTCTACCAAATTCGTGTATCTAGGGAAAGAGACGGTGAATACCAGTTTTGGAAAGGTTCGTTGCTTAAAATTCAAACCACAAGTGCTTACCGGCTCTACATTCAAAGACCCTTACCCTATGGTGATTTATGTTTCTGATGATAAAAACAGAATTCCAATTCTTGCAGAATCAGAGGTAATTGTAGGAAAAGTGAAACTGGAGTTGGTAGATTACTCAGGTTTAAGAAATAATTTCACCGCCATGCTTGAATAAGGTTTCATGGCAAATAACCCCAAGGGATAAAAGAAAACCTGATTTGTTCCGTTTTGATGTCGAAAAGCTTAAATTTGTATCAGGATTTCCGTCCCTTAATTTAACTCAGGATTCGGAATCCCCTGCCAACGCAGGGGATTCGATTTTAACATCCAACATATGAAAAAGATTATTGTATTAGTATTTTTTGTTTTTGCGTCAAGTTTGGCCATCGCACAACTCAGGGAAGTTAAAAACGAGGCGTTTCAACGTGGAGAGCTGCTGACTTATAAAGCATATTATGATGCAATGCTGACAGGGCAAGTGATTGCCGGTGGCTGCACCTTTGAAGTAAAAAACGAAAATAAATTGATTAACGACCGCAGCACCTACCATTTCTCAGTTATTGGAAAAACCAAAGGAGCATTTAATTTATTTTTTAAGGTGGTGGATCGTTATGAAAGTTATGTCGACGAACTGGCGCTGGTTCCCTGGCTATTTATCAGACGCGTTGATGAAGGCGGATATATTATCAATCAGGATGTGACCTTCAATCAAAACAAGAAAGTCGCCTATTTTAAGGATTTAAAAAATGGCCGTACCGCTACGATTACTACGCCAGCTAACATTCAGGATATTGTTTCTGCAATTTATTATTGCAGAAGTATTGACTTCAGCACCTATGATATGAATCAGGACTTTTCGGTAAAGTTCATCCTTGATGATACGATTTTCAGCACAAAGGTTCTTTTTCTTGGTAAAGAAACCATAAGCACTTCTGTTGGAAAAGTACGTTGTATTAAAATCAAACCTCAGGTGCTTACAGGCACTGTTTTCAAAGATCCGTATCCATTGGTTCTTTGGGTGAGTGACGATAAAAATAAAATCCCAATCAAAGCTGAATCGCAGATTCTTGTAGGGAAAGTAAAACTCGAACTGATTGGATACAGTGGACTTAAAAATTCATTTTCGTCCTTACTCAATTGACCGATGCGGGGCACACAATGGATGATGCGCTTAACGGTACTTTCCGCGGCTTTGCTTGTGGCCGTTCAACTGAGTGCACAATATCCTGCACAGACTAACACAACTTTTGAACGCGGCGAACGGCTTGAATATGCTGTATTTTTCCATTCATTGGTAACAGGAAATGTCAAAGCGGGCACCTTTGAAATGGAAGTTACGGGTGAGAATAAAAATATTAGTGGAAGAAATACCTATCACTATATTGCAAAAGGAGAAAGCAAAGGCACTTTTAGTTTGTTGTATCGTGTCAACGACCGCTATGAAAGTTTTACAGATGAGTTATCCCTGTTACCATTACTTACGCTCAGGCGTATCAGCGAAAGCGATTATATAAGGAATCAGGATCATATCTTTGATCGTATCAATAAAAAGATTGTTTACAAGGATAATCTTAAAGGGATTACACGTACTCTTGAAGCAGGAAGCAGTGTTCATGATATTCTTTCTGCGGTGTATTATTTGAGAAATTCCACAGGAACGACAGAAGAACTGCAAAAAGGTTTTCAGATATCATATGTATTTAACGATTCGATATATAATTCATCCATTCAATATATTGGAATTGAAACAATACAAACGAGCATTGGGAAGATTAGCTGTATAAAATTAAAACCGCAAGTATTAAAGGGGAAAGTATTTAATTCATCTTATCCTCTGACTTTGTGGGTGTCGAACGATAAAAACAGAATCCCAATACTTGTGGAATCAGATATTTTGTTAGGTAGTATACGGGTGGAACTTATTAATTGGACTGCATTGAAGAACCCGTTTGATGCGTTAAAATGAATCGTTGAAGAACAAACATACATTAATAATTGTAATTTAGCCCCATTAAACTAAATCCCGAACCAATGAAACGATTTGTAATTTTTGCTTTATCGCTGTTGATTTCGGGCGGCGTTGTGCTTGCCCAAAAAATCAAACCAGAAGCTGTTCCTCCAGGCGTTATGAAGGCTTATATAATGAAGATTGCCGACACTATTCCCACAAGCTGGGAAAAGCATGGGCCTTACTATACAGCGCGCTTTACCAAAAGCAAATTGAAAGCAAGCATGGTTTTTCAGGAATCATCGGAGTGGGTATGGACACGTTGGGAAATGGACACCAAGTATGTTCCCAAAAAAGTAAAAGAATATATCACTACCTCATATCCCGGTTATAAAATAGCAAATGCCATTGTTGAATATAAACCAGGGGGCGAGTATTATTTAATCGGTCTTAAAAAAGGAAAAGACATTCCAATATTGAGATTTGGGATGAAATCAGAGTTTATTGACGTTGAACCATCAAAATCTCCAGCATCAAAAAACGCTAAGGCAACAGACAATAAAACACCGGATAAATAGCACTAAAGATTTTATCAATAGTCAAAAAAAAATGCAGAAGGTCGCCCTTCTGCATTTTTTTTATTGGAGTAATTTCTAATTTGCCATAAGACCGTTCAGTCGCTCATTGGTCTTTTTTACCAGTGCATCCTGTTTGTAACGGTTTGCTATGTCAACAATAGCCTGAAGAATCTGAACAGCTTGCGACATATCTTCTTCTAACCAACGTTGACGTTTTGTATCAAGAGACATAATATATCTCAACTGTTGATCGTAGATATCGGCAACACGCTCAAGCACAGCGGTACCTTTATCGAAAGCGCCGGCCTGATAATACAGTTCACCATAGCCAATCATATATAAATCGTAAGGAATCTGGAGATCAGGGAAAACCTCAATGCCTTTATCAAGACAGGTGATGGCTTTGTCCTTTTTACCTTCAGTTAGTAATGACTGGGCAACGCGAGCGAAATTATTTCTTGAGAAGAGCGACATTCCGTAGCTTTCTTTATCCGCATATACCTTGGGATCTGCTACATTTCCAAAAACAAAATCTTTGGTCATAAGGTCGTAAGAGCGATCGGCGAGAATTCCACCTCCCCTTTTGTTATCGGCTTTCACAGGCATGAAGCGGTAAACCGCACCTTCGAGATAGCAATAGTCTTCGATATCGAGAAAATCGCTAACGCTATTTGGGCTTGCAAAGTAGATTGGACGATTCCAATTATTCGTTGCAATCAGGTCGAGAAGCATGAGGTCGTTTTTATATAGCGTACCCTTTTTCACCTGCCAAACCAAGGCTTTTGGAATACGGTCGGCCATATAAGCGGGCACGGTTCCATTGCGCAGCACTTTTAATGAATCAACTGCCAGCAGTAAATCTTTTGTTGGAAGGAAGCTAACTGTTTTACCATTCTGAAGTTTAACTTTAGCTTTTTCATTGTTACTTCCAATGAATTCGATAATTTTCCTAACATCCCAAACGCCTTTTAATCCCTGATCATAATAAGGAACAAAATCATTGGTTCCCTGAGTATATTGTTCGGGTTTAAGGGAGAGCGGCAAAGGATCGGACTCATATAATTTATTATACAACTGATGAATGTACCAATCGCCCGAGGCCAGGGTAAAATTCACAACGCGAACATCTGTACGTATCCCTTCAACTTCCTGAGCATACCAAAGAGGGAATGTATCGTTATCGCCGTTGGTAATCAGAATAGCATTGGGTGCACATGAGTTCAAATAATTTTTTGCGAAGTCGCGGCATGCATATTTATTTGAACGATCATGATCGTCCCAGCCTTTAGCGCCCATGATAACCGGGACTAATGCAACACAAGCAAGTGTTGCGATAGTAGCACTTAGTGCATGAGGTATCTTTTTACGCAGCATCTCAAAGATTGCAATTACACCAAGCCCAATCCAGAAAGCAAAAGCGTAGAAGGACCCGGCGTATGCATAATCCCTTTCACGCGGTTGTTCGGGAGATGGGTTGAGATAGATGATAATAGCCACACCAGTCATAATAAACAAGAGCGCTACAACAAATGCATCTTTAGATTTCTTCATGAAATGATAAACCATTCCAAGCAGTCCAAGCAGTAAGGGCAAGAAATAGAACGTGTTTCTAGCTTTATTTCTTGTCATTTTATCAGGCAATTGATCCTGATTTCCTAATCGGGCATTATCGATGAAATCAATACCGCTAAGCCAGTTACCATTCTGGATATCTTTGTTTCCTTTATCATCAATTCCGAAACCCTGAATATCGTTTTGGCGACCTACAAAATTCCACATGAAATATCTGAAATACTGACTACCCAACTGATTTCGGAACAAGAAGGTAAGGTTTTCACCGAAAGTAGGTTTACGATCGGTTTTTATCCCCGTCCAAAGCTTGTAGGCAGCCACGTGCTTAGGCTGATCGCTCCACATTCTGGGGAAGAATCCGCAATTATCAGGATCATAAACGTACTTGATTTTGCGGTTGATGGGGACATATTTATCTTTTCCATTTTCTTCGCCTCTTTGATAGATATAATCTCCCTCTTCAGTCTCAGTAACCCTTGCAGTATAGTACTGTCCTGAAAACACAGGCCAATCGCCGTATTGATCACGATTCAGGTAACCTAACAAACTAATAGCATCTTTAGGTGCATTTTCGTTAATTGGGGTATTGGAGTTTGCACGAATCACAAGCATAAAGAAAGACGAATATCCGATAAGGATAAAAGTAAAAGCAAGGATGACCGTATTAAGGATAACTTTAGCTTTTTTGCGTGAGATATATAAACCAAAGGCTATCAAGGCTATTAGAATCACAAAATATATGATAGTCCCAGAGTTGAACGGCATTCCGATGCTATTAACGAAGAACAATTCGAACACTCCGGCCAGTTTAACAATGCCAGGAATAATACCTGCCTGAACAAAACCAAGGATAAACAGTGAAAGTATGCCTGTTAAAATGAAGCCTTTAGTGGTGGTTTTGAATTTTTTGAAATAATAAATATAAGCCAGAGCAGGAATAGTAAGCAAGTTGAGAAGGTGAACACCGACTGACAATCCCATGAGGAAGGCAATCAGTACAATCCAACGCAAGTGATGTTTTGTATCAGCGGCAGCTTCCCACTTCATCATGGCCCAAACTACAGCAGCAGTAAACATACTGGAGGTGGCGTAAACTTCGCCTTCAACAGCGGAGAACCAGAAAGAATCGGAGAAGGTGTAAGCAAGAGCTCCAACGAGACCTGCGCCAATAACGGCAATTTTCTGACCCATGGTCATTTCAGCTTCTTTAGCATAGAATTTCTTTGCAAGGGCTGTAATGGTCCAAAAGGTAAACAGAATGGTTAAGGCGCTAAAAATAGCCGACATAGCATTGACCATTTTTGCAACAAGCGTAACATCCCCAAAGGCAAAAAGCGTGAAGAATCGCCCTATTAGCTGAAAAAACGGAGCTCCGGGAGGGTGTCCAACCTGAAGTTTGTAAGAGGTGGAGATATACTCACCACAATCCCACCAACTGGCGGTGGGTTCAATTGTCATAAGGTAAACGGCAGCGGCAAAAATAAACACCAGCCAACCGAATACATTGTTGAGAAATTTGTAATCTTTTATCAGGTTCACCTTAATAATATTTGGTTATTTTGTGTGCGAAATTACGAAAAACCCTTAATAAAGGAGTAAATCCATCAAAAAAACAGAAATAGCTATAATAAAGAACAAGATTCAAGTTCAGAACCTCCGGTAAACGAGGAATTGAATAAGTTATTTTCCAGAAGAATATTTAATGACAACAGTTCAACCTTTTTTTCGCTGGTTTAGATACAGGCTTATAGCGCTGAGTAAATACAGTATACATTCGCCCTTTGTGTTTTCGCTAATCACCGAAGTGCTCGAAGACCACTGCAGCAAAGCGCAGTATAAGGAGGTTGAAAAAATACGCAAGTACTGGTCGAGGCTTACTACCATCATTTGTCGTTACGACCTTGGTGCTTCGGCTGATAAAGGAAAAGAAATCAGTATTGGAGAAATAGTGCGCAAACATTCGGTGCGCAAAAAATACGGGCGACTGTTATATCGTTTGGCCAAGAGGCAGCAGGCTCATTCTATATTGGAACTTGGAACATCGGTTGGAATAAGCACCTCATATTTAGTCGAAGCCTGTCCAAAAGCAGTTGTTACCACTATTGAAGCTTGTACCGAAACTCAGAATACAGCTGTCCATCACCCTATACTTAAGGGAAATCAGAATGTGCGATTCATGAACATGCCGTTTAATGAGGCGCTTTTGGTGTTAGCTGCAGAATCTTATCGTTTTGATTTGGTTTTTATCGATGGTGATCATACAAAAGAGGGCACTCTGCGTTACTTCGAACAACTACTTAAAATGGCAACGAACGACAGTCTGTTGATTTTTGACGATATCCACTGGAGTGAAGGAATGGAGGACGCATGGGCTGAAATTAAAGCCAATCCAGAGGTTAGACTTACATTAGATTTATTTCAGTTTGGTTTGGTATATATTAAAAAAGAGTTGAGCAAACAGGATATTGTGCTTCGGTTTTAGTAATTTTGCATGAAACTCAGATTTGTTGATTATTGCAAAATAACACAAATCATTGTTAACCATACTTAAACCGCAGGGCGAACGTTATTGCAGCGACAATGCAGCATACTGCAGGAAATATCAGAACATGGAAGAAATCATTGGTCTCAACAATATTTACAAACACTACAAGGTAGGAACGCATATCGTTAAAGCGCTTCAGGGAATCAATATTCAAATTTACAAAAATGAATATGTTGCACTGATGGGTCCTTCGGGCAGTGGAAAATCAACCTTAATGAATATCTTGGGTTGTCTCGACAGCGCAAGCGGTGGCGAATATATACTGAATAAAAAGGATGTTAGTAAGCTTACAGATAATGAACTTGCTGAGATTCGTAACAAGGAGATTGGGTTTGTATTTCAAACCTTCAATCTTTTACCGCGATCAACTGCATTGGATAATGTAATGCTTCCACTTGTATATGCAGGATTAACAAAGGCCAAACGATTGGAGCGTGCGCAGGAAGTATTGGAGCAGGTACAGCTTTCGGATAGGGTGACACACAAACCCAACGAACTTTCGGGGGGACAACGGCAACGTGTTGCAATCGCACGGGCCTTGGTGAATCATCCTTCGATTATTCTTGCTGATGAACCCACCGGTAACCTCGACTCTAAGACGTCCATTGAGATTATGGGCTTATTTGAACATATTCATAGTCTGGGAAACACCATTATTCTTGTTACACACGAAGAAGACATTGCTCGTCATGCGCACAGAATTATTCGTTTGAAAGATGGTTTGGTTGACTCCGATGCTCCGAATCAGGATATTCGAAAAATGTCCTTTTACCGTGAAGATCCTGTGGTAAAATAATAAGAAAAAAATTATACTGTGTCATCAAGGCTTAGGTAATCCTTGCAAAACACTAAATTATGACAGATCCCAACGACTGGAAAATTTATACGCGAAAAGGCGATAAAGGCGAGACCAGCCTGATCGGCGGAACACGGGTTCCTAAACATTGTTTGCGAATTGAATGTTACGGAACTCTTGATGAACTAAACGCTATTGTGGGTATGTTACGGGATCAGAAGGAAAGTCTTGCATATAATGACATCCTTCTTTTTATACAGGATAAACTCTTTGTTGCAGAATCACTATTAGCAGCTGATTCAAAAGAAGCAGCATTAAACTTACCTAAAATAAACAAAGCTGATGTAACTCGACTTGAAAAGGCGATTGACAAAATGAACGTGGGTCTGCCGGCCCTCACACATTTCATACTTCCGGGCGGACATACTGCTGTTTCATGGGGTCATCTTGCACGGACAGTCTGCCGTCGCGCAGAACGCCTGATAATCCGCCTTTCTGAGGAAGTTAAGGTTGATGCTTTAGTGATCCAGTATTTAAACAGGCTTTCGGATTACTTTTTTGTGCTATCGCGGCGATTGTCGTATGATATTGGAGTTAAAGAAACGATATGGCCGGTTGAAAACTCAAGTAAGACGAAGAAATCTCATTAATGCTATGTTGGCATGCCCGCTCCGGGTAAAAAAAAAGCCATCCGTCCCCTGAGGATGCCGGATGGCTAAGTATTCAATATATAAACATTATTGCTTGCCGCCTGCCATAAGCTCAACGATACGTTTTAGATAAGCGTTCTCTTCGCGCAGGAAGCGCAGTTCGTAATCCTTATCTCCCTTGTTAGCAGCCGAGAATGAATGCAGTTCGTCTAGTTCTTCAGAAAGATTAGCAGGTGATGAACCGAGGCTCAACATTTGTCCGATCTCATTAAAGAAATTGTAACCCAGTGCGACGGAAACCTCCATTAATCGTTCAGTCTGGACTGAATTACTATTTACCATCAGAGAAACGGTAGGAGGAGTAAGTTTTAATGTTTTGGCGAGTTTGTTCTTGCTCAGTCCACGCATTTTCATGCGCTTGCTGATAATTTGGCCAACATGGATGCGTGTTGCTTCGCTGGGTTCTTTTGGTTTGCGCGGACCTCTTGGGCCACGTTTCTTTGGAACTTTCACTTCAGCAACTGCACTCTGTTCTTCAGCAGCTTTTTGAGCTGTGTTGGACTTTGTACTATTTATTGCACTTTTTTTTACTGATTTAGGTCTTCCAGCTTTCTTTTTTTCGGTTGAGCTCTTAGCTTTCATTTTAGTTTGTATTAAAGTTTAGAAAATTCATATTCTAGAATTCGTCATATTTTTATTATTAGTGTATCTAAAACTTTGCTAATAAAAATTTATTGCAAAGCTACAAAACAATAAAATAATTTAATGAAAAAACTTTAAAATAAATATGTGATAGAAATTCGAGCAGTGGTCAAAATCGCCGTCATACAAGGATTACATTCGTAATAGCGGGAATAATCAGTTAAAGATAACGAAGTCGTTTCACCTGCATTTGTTAAATTGTATCAAAATAAAATACGCAGGTATAATTTCCTAATTAATATGATAATTAACACAGGAAGTTATATCAGAAAATTGAATGTATTTCACCTATCGATATATTAAAGGTGTGTATTGATGCAGCTCTCATACGGTTTTTGTCGCCACTTGTATGAAAAATGTCTTCATGCATCACTCGCGAGTAATTCCACTTGCTCGTAATGTAATCTGCCGCCGTAAGGGCTGGATCAATAATTAAATTTCCCTTAGGGAGAAATTTTTGGAACAGAGGGGTAATTGCAGGATAATGAGTGCATGCGAGCAACAGAGCCTCATTGGGTCGAATATCCTTCAAATATTGCTGAACAAGATTATTCAGCGCCGAGGAATTGGTGTCTCCGGCTTCAATATGAATCGACAGTGGCTGGCTTATCCGTTGCCTCACGTTAATACCTAATAACTCCAGGCTGCGACGGTAATTCCCTGCACGCACTGTACGTCCTCCGCCTAATAACAGCACTTCTTTTACACCAGATTGTTTAACAGCCTGCACTCCAAAACCGGTGAACCCCAACACCTCCATTTCGGCCGGATGTGGTCTGGGAAGTACAGTAGAAGCAGCATTACAGGCTATGAGCAATTTGCGAATCCCCATTTGCCAGCATTTGTCAATCATAAGATCGACTCGCTGACTCAACTCCGTACGCGACAGTTTTCCGTAAGGAGTAAATCCCGCATCAGAAATATAACTGATGGGTGAGGAGAAATTATGTTGTTTTAATAAGGCATAAACACCAAGTCCACCAATTCCGTAATCGAGAATTCCGATACGCTCCACATGGTTTTTATCAGGTGAGGACATAGACTCAGGGGTAAGTTAACCTTATTGATTTCAATTTAGAAAAATCACCACTGTCGAATGCCAGGATACGTGAATGGAACCCTATATTTAGAATTTCCGTTTTTCGGCCGGGGAAGCGGCTTTCGAGATACCAAACATATTCATGCTGAGCTCTGATTGGATTGTTTTTCAGCATTTCCGACCAGTTCGGATCAGTGACTAATTTGCTAAGTGCTGCGTAAAATGCAGGATTTTTTCGGCGCTGGCGAAAGGATCTGAATTTATCAATAAACATTCGAGGCAATTCAACCATGCGAACAGGTACAGTCACCATATCCACCACCAGGAACTTTCCTCCGGGAATCAACACCCTGCGGATTTCCTCCATCATTGGATCCCAGTCAAGATAGCGGAACGATAATAGAGAAATCACTAGATCAACACTATTATCAGCTAATGGGATTGTTGGTCCGCTAATCTGTTCGAAACGAAGATTTTTTTGCTCAGCATAGTTGGTATTTGCAACATTAATCATCTGTGCAGATTCATCGATGCCCAATCCAAATGCAATTCGTGGCGCTAGTTCGGCGAGTAGTGCCCCATTGCCACAGCCAATATCAAGAACGCGACAGTTTCCGATGTCAGGAAAATGTTGCTGAAGCCAATTCCATTCGTCCTCCCGTACTTTAATGTCGCTAAAAACTTCTGCGTACTTAGCGGCAACAGAATTATATGTTTCATCCGCAGCCTGCTGAGATGGCGAAAAGGTTTTCATCTCTTCAGCAGGCATCAGTCCGGTCAATTTTTTAAGTGAGCCTAAAAAACCGTGTGACTTTTTTCCTGGGCAACCAATACAGAATACTTGCTTGGTTTTACCAAACAAATCGACTGCTTTAAAATGAGAAGGCTTTGATGAAAAGGTGGTATACCAATGATATCCCTTGGATATAATTCCAAAAGTCTTGGCAAAAAAAGGTGCAAACCAACGGGCACTGCGGCAACAATGAAAACTGGCGGTGGCTTCTGCTGAAAAAGGAATGCGGAGGGTTTGCCACTCCCACGGACTGAATTGTTCGGGGAAAGCTACACTCCCGAACATAGGCCCATACATGCCCGAATGTCCAAAAAAATGAAATTCACTGATGGTCTTCCCTGAAGCCTCGATATCATAGAATACCTTGCGCAATTCCAGTTTACTTTCTACCGGAATACAGCATATCTCCTCTCCTGCCTCAGCATTACCAAGAAGAGTCGCCAGAGTGTTTGCAGCTCTGGGAAACAAAGCGCCGCCCTTGCGATACTTGGTTGTATAGATAATAAGTTTCATTGATTGGAATCAAAATAACACGCCCAAAAGTACAATAAACTTTTACTTCTTCAAATGACAAATTGAGGAGCTCCTTGCCAGGATTGAAGTATTACTTTTTAGCCGTACAATATGGGTTAAGAATGTTGCGTTACCCATGCAATGCAGTCGGTTTTGGTAAAAAGTAATAGTTATTGAAGCCTTCATTATATGTTAAGAGGATGTAAAAGCGATGTTTTGTTGTACAAATATTTTACGCATTTCATTAATTGACTGCATTTTATAATTTTTTTGAAAAAGATTTGACTTTTTAGCTTTTTTTGATATATTTTTGCGAAAAAATTCAACGACCTATTAAATTATGTATTGGACTCTGGAATTAGCCTCAAAACTTGAAGATGCTCCCTGGCCTGCCACCAAAGACGAGTTAATCGACTTTGCAATTCGTTCAGGAGCACCTATGGAAGTTATCGAAAATCTCAGGGAGATTGAAGACGAAGGCGAGATCTATGAAAGCATAGAAGACCTTTGGCCAGATTATCCCACTAAAGAAGATTTCTTCTTTCATGAAGATGAGTATTAATGAAATTTCAGCATAGAGGATGCTAAAAGAAATGAAAAAGACGGCCATATGGCCGTTTTTTTTTGCTCATTCAGGTACTTCTGTCACACCGAATTTATGTACCTTTGAAACTCATTTTTTCCACCATTACTATTTTTATCATGGAGAATTTCGTTGTATCAGCACGTAAATACAGACCGCAGACCTTTGACACTGTGGTTGGCCAAAAAGCCATTATCACCACTCTGAAAAATGCTATAAAAAACAAGCAGCTCGCTCAAGCATTTTTATTCTGCGGCCCTAGAGGTGTGGGTAAAACGACATGTGCGCGAATTTTAGCAAAGACCATCAATTGCCAGAATATTACTCCGGATTTTGAAGCCTGTGATAGTTGTCCTTCCTGCCAGTCGTTCAATCAAACAGCATCTTTTAATATGCATGAATTGGATGCTGCTTCAAACAACTCGGTTGACGACATTCGGAATCTGGTGGATCAGGTGAGAATACCACCGCAGACAGGTGTTTATAAAGTGTATATCATCGATGAGGTCCATATGTTGTCGCCGGCAGCTTTTAATGCATTCTTGAAAACGCTGGAAGAACCGCCGGCCTATGCAAAATTCATTCTGGCAACAACAGAAAAGCACAAGATTATTCCCACCATTTTATCGCGCTGCCAGATTTTTGATTTTCGTCGTATTACAGTAAACGACATTGCCCAGCATCTTTCCTATGTTGCAGGCAAAGAAGGTATTACGGCAAATACTGACGCACTGCACATTATTGCAGAAAAAGCTGATGGAGCCTTGCGTGATGCACTTTCGATGTTTGATCAAATTTCGAGCTCGACCGAGGGCAACATCACCTACCAATCGGTAATTGAGAACCTCAACATTCTTGATTACGATTTCTATTTTACCATGGCGGGTCATGCTTCCCGCTCCGACATTCCCGAAACGCTCTTGCTCATCGATAAGATTATTGATAATGGTTTTGACGGATTGCAATTTTTGAATGGTTTTTCTACGCACTTACGAAATTTGCTCATTTGCAAGGATGAAAAAACGCTGAATTTACTGGAGGTTGGAGAAAACATCAAGGAAAGATACCGTGAGCAATCCCGATTTATCAGTACGCCTTTTATAATGCGGGCCCTAGAGTTAACCAATCAATGCGAACAAATCTATAAACCGAGCAGCAATAAGCGACTCCAACTGGAACTCACATTTTTACAAATGTGTGGTCCTGCCGAACAGCCTGCTGTAGTTGCTCCTCCAAAGGATCAGGCTGAAAAAAAAACTCCTGACGTAAGCGCAACGCCTGAGGTTGTAATTGAAAAAGAAAAATCAACACCAGCGCCTCAGGTAATTATTCCGCCGAAATCAAAGGACGGGGAAAAGTCAAGCCTGAATAAATCGGGGATGTTTTCGTTAAAAAACCTGAATAATCCTGAAGCAAAAAAAGAACAAACGGTATCAGAGGCGCCAGAAGAACATTATGGAGATGCTGACTTTTCGCCCACTGACTTTCGCGAAGTATGGATGAAATTTGCAGATTCTTTCAAGGACAAACAGCCCAGTTTCCACAGCACCCTTGTGGTACGCGCTCCCGAGATCAACAACGAATTTCTAGTCCAGTTACAGGTTGATAATATTGTTCAACAAGATGAGGTAAACCGTCGGAAAGGCGAGATACTGGGTTATCTCCGTAAGGAATTAAACAATAGAAAAATCGACCTGACAGTTAGTGTGGTTACTAATGAAGAAGAAAAACGGCACTTTTCTCCGGATGAAAAATTCAAAAAAATGGCAGAGAAGAACCCTGCAATTAACAGCTTAAAAAGCCAACTGGATCTTGAAATTGATTATTGATTTCTTTTAATTTTACCATGAAAAAAATTCAAGCACTTCTATTTTTCGCTGCTCTGTTTATCGTTGGAGGAGTAAGCGCACAGCAAACTATTAGCTCGGAATTAATTCCTGTTGATCCCGATGTCCGTATAGGGAAACTGGAAAATGGTTTAGTCTACTACATTCGTAAAAATAAAAAACCAGAGAACAGAATCGAACTACGTCTTGCTGTAAATGCTGGATCGATGCAGGAAACCGAAGGCCAAAGAGGGCTGGCACATTTCACCGAACATATGTGTTTTAACGGAACACAGCATTTCCCAAAAAATGAATTGGTAAATTATCTTCAAAAAACTGGAGTTAAGTTTGGGGCCGATATCAATGCTTACACAAGTTTTGACGAAACAGTGTATATGCTGCAGCTCCCAGCCGATAATAAAGAATTGGTTGATCAGGGATTTCAGGTATTGGAAGACTGGGCGCATTTGGTAACATTTGACGACAAGGAAATAGACAAGGAACGTG
The DNA here is from genome assembly GCA_963678485.1 of Bacteroidales bacterium. Classification (GTDB taxonomy): domain Bacteria; phylum Bacteroidota; class Bacteroidia; order Bacteroidales; family CAIWKO01; genus CALGYY01. Next base: position 3,036,024 of record OY782882.1, on the reverse strand, counting down.
GGGTTATTACTGAGGAATGGCGCTTGGGACTAGGTGCTGATGACCGAATGAGAAAGAAATATTTTCCCGTTATATTTAAAAATTCTCGTTATGCTGAGCGCTTACCCATTGGAGATATTGACGTAATTAAAACATTTAAGTATGATACTATTCGTCAATTTTACCACGATTGGTATCGTCCGAATTTACAGGCAGTGATTGTGGTGGGTGACTTTGATGTAAATGAAATGGAGCAAAAAATCATTGCTCATTTTTCTTCCTTAAAAAATCCTGAACAGCCTAAAATTAAATCGAATTACGAAATCCCGGAAAACAAGCAGCCTTTGGTTGCCTTGGTAACAGACAAAGAAGCAACGGCCACAAGTTTGATGATTATTTACAAGCACCCTCATCAAATTACGCTTACCCGCGATGAATACCGTGAAGGTTTATGCGGAGAATTGTACACGGCCATGCTCAACGAACGCTTGCGCGAATATCAGCAACAGCCTCAATCGCCCTATATCTATGCTTATAATTATTACAGCGGATTCTTGGCACGTTCAGCGGATGCATATTCCATCGTTGGGCAACTTAAAGAGAATATGATAGAGCCGGGATTAGAACAACTGCTGACGGAGAATGAGCGAGTACTCAGGTATGGATTTTTTCAAGGGGAGCTGGATCGGATGAAGGAAGAATTTATGACCCGATACGAAAAGATGGCGAATGAATATGACAAGACAGAATCTAGTCGACTAGCCGGACTTTATGTAGGAAACTTTCTTTCATCAAAACCCATTCCCGGAGCTAGAGCGGAATTCCAGATGGTTAAAGCAATGTTGCCTACCATTACTATCAATGAAATCAACGCACTTTCGGCAAAATGGGTTACTAAAGAAGATATGCTTCTTGTGGTAACAGCGCCAGACAAAGAGAGTATAAAAATACCGACTGAAGCACGGGTCATGGAAATTGTTGAGCAGGTAAAGTCGAAGAATATTGAACCTTATGTCGACCGTTTTGTTGCTGAGCCATTGGTCGATATTACGCAATTGAAAGGCTCCCCGGTAGTGAGTCGCAAAGAGGATCCCGATCTTGGTATTACAGAAGTTAAACTTAAAAACGGCGTAACCTTAGTTTTAAAAGTGACCGATTTCAAGAATGATGAGGTCCTCTTCTCGGCAGTTAGTCCTGGTGGATCATCACTTTATCCTGATGAAGATTATATGTCGGCCGTATTTGCCACGCAGATTATATCAGAGAGCGGACTGGGTAAATTTGATCAGGTAGCGCTCAAGAAAAAGCTCAAGGGAAAAACAGCTGATTTGACCCCCATCATTGATGATGTAAAGGAAGGTTTTTCAGGCAAGACCAATACTAAAGATATGGAAACCTTGCTACAACTGACATACTTGTATTTTACCTCTACCAACCGCGACAGCACTGCATTTCAGGCAAATCTTTCAAGGACAAGAAACCAATTAAAATTTGCCAGTAACAGTCCTATGTTTGCCTTTATGGACACATTAATTAAAACCAGTTCCTGCAATGATCCTCGGGTGATTGTAATTCCAAAAGAGAAGAATTTAAGCTCAATAAAGGCAGACAGGGTGTATGACATTTTCAGGGATCGTTATTCGAACGCCAGTGATTTCACATTTTTTATGGTTGGTAACCTAAACATTGACAGTGTAATTTCTCTTGCTGAAAAATATCTGGGAAGCCTTCCTTCGACAGGTCGTGTAGAAACTTTTAAAGACGAAAGTGCTCCATTTCCTGCAGGGGCAACTAATGTTACGATTTATAAAGGCAAAGAACCCAAATCCATGGTGGGGATTATTTTACAGGAATCCTTTGAATGGAATGATCAGAATAAGCTATATCTGAGAATGTTGAGAGAAATTATAAGTATCAAACTCATCGAGGTAATTCGTGAATCGATGAGTGGCGTTTACAGTCCTCAGGTGCAGATGAGCATGGAAAAATTCCCTAAACCGGAATTCAGCATGATGATTATGTTTGGCTGTTCACCCAAGAATACGAAAAAACTCACGTCAGCAGTTTTTGGGATACTGGATCAGATAAGAAAGAAAGGTCCTACGGAAGTTGATCTTCAAAAAGTTCAGGAACTTCTTTTACGTGAGCGCGAAACAGACGTAAAAACCAACAAATGGTGGATCAGCAAATTAGAAAACGTATATTTTCAAGGAGAGACGCTGGCATCGAATGAAGCATATAAAAGTGCTGTTAGCTCAGTGACTATCGCTGATTTGAAGCAAGCTGCAAATCGCTTTTTTCATAAAGATCATTATGTAAGAGCGGTGCTCATGCCTGAAACAAAGTGATTTGTTTGGTTAAAAAGGAAATTTTGATAACTTTGCAGCCCTAATAAGGAAATTCAGAAATAATCCATTAATAATTTTTTTACAAATGAAGGTATATCAGACGAATGAAGTAAGGAACATTGCGTTGATCGGCGGAGCAAAAGCCGGGAAGTCCACCCTTGCAGAATGTATGCTTTTTGAAGGGGGCGTGATTAGTCGCCGCGGAACTATCGACGATAAGAACACGGTATCCGATTATCGTGAAATTGAACTTGAACGTTTAAATTCGGTTTTTTCTACGGTGATGTACTGCGAATTCGCCGGTAAGAAAATCAATATTATAGATACTCCGGGTTTTGATGATTTTATTGGTGAAGTGGTTTCCGCCCTTACTGTTGTTGATACCGCACTGATGGTAGTTAACGCACAGAACGGTGTTGAAGTTGGTACCGAAATTACCTGGCGTTACAGCAATCGCAGTAATGTCCCGGTTGTTTTTGTAATTAACCAGCTGGAGCATGAAAAAGCTAACTTCGACGAAGTAGTTCGTCAGATGAAAAATTATTTTGGATCAAAAGTTACCTTGGTTCAATATCCGGTTACAACCGGTGCAGGCTTCGATAGCGTTATCGACCTGTTGAAAATGAAAATGTTGAAATTTGGCAAGGATCAAAAAGTTGAAATTCTTGACATTCCTGCCGCTGAGCAATCCAAAGCAGAAGGTTTGCATACACAACTGCTGGAAGCTGCAGCTGAAGGTGACGAAAGCCTGATGGAAGTTTTCTTCGAAAAAGGAACTCTTACTGAAGAAGAATTACAAAGAGGATTAAAGCTGAGTTTGATGTCACGTGGAATTTTCCCGGTATTCTGTACTTCAGCTAAACAAAATATGGGTATTAATCGTCTGCTGGAATATTGCGCTTCTTCGCTTCCTTCTCCTGACGAAATGCCTATTCCGAAGACCACTGATGGCAAAGAGATCAAATGCGACAGCAGCAGCACTCCTTCTGCTTTTGTATTCAAGACCTCTATCGAGCAGCATATTGGCGACCTGAGCTTCTTCAAAGTGATGAGTGGCGAGATTAACGAAGCAATGGATATGATTAATCCACGTAACTCTTCTAAAGAACGTCTCACTCAACTTTTAGCAGTTGCAGGAAAGAATCGCGAAAAACTTCCGAAAGTGTGTGCTGGAGACATTGCCGCTACCATTAAATTAAAGAGTGTTGTCACTGGTGACACCTTGAATACTGCAAAGAATTCCGAAGATGTGTTCCCTCCGGTTCCTTTCCCGGAACCCAAATTCAGAACTGCTGTTAAGGCCGTCAATTCATCGGATGATGAAAAGCTTGGCGCTATCCTTAACGATATGCACAAAGTTGACCCAACCCTTATTGCAAAACACAGCAGGGAGTTGAAGCAGCTCATTTTCTCCGGTCAGGGCGAACAGCATCTGAACATTGCAAGATGGCAGATTGAGCGCTTGAACAAAATTGAAATCGAATTTTATGCTCCAAAGATTCCATATCGCGAAACGATTACCAAATCAGCAAAAGCCATGTATCGCCACAAAAAGCAATCGGGCGGTTCCGGACAGTTTGGTGAAGTTCATATGCTTATTGAGCCTTATGTAGAAGGCATGACCGATCAAACCGAATTTCCGATCAGAGGTCGTGAGGTTCATGAAATGGATTGGGGTGGCAAATTATTATTCCATAACTGTATTGTTGGTGGAGCTATTGATACCCGCTTTTTACCAGCTATTCTCAAAGGAGTACTGGAAAAAATGGAAGAAGGTCCGCTTACCGGTTCTTATGCCCGTGATATCGTAGTTAGTATTTATGATGGAAAGATGCACCCGGTAGATTCAAACGAAATCTCTTTCAAATTAGCCGGCCGTAATGCATTTAGGGAAGCCTTTAAAAATGCTGGTCCAAAGATTCTCGAACCAATTTATGAAGTAGAGGTTTTTGTTCCTGAAGAAAAAATGGGTGATGTTATGACTGACCTTCAGGGTCGCAGGGCTGTGATTATGGGAATGCAGAGCGAAGGGGCTTATCAGAAGATTCTTGCAAAAGTTCCGCTGTCAGAAATGAATCGCTACAGCACCGCGCTGAGTTCAATCACCAGCGGCAGGGCCACCTATTCTCTTAAATATTCCGAGTATCAGCAGGTTCCGGGCGAAATCCAAACCCAACTTCTCAAGACCTACGAAGAGGAATCAAAAGACGAAGAATAGTTGTCTATACGAAAATTCAAAGCCTGTCGTTTATCCGGCAGGCTTTTTTTTTAGCTTATTGCAATTCTTGTTTTGTACATTTGTACTATGAAACTGTCACCGAAGAGTCCGATAAAACTCATTGACTTATACATTATAAAGAAGTTTCTCAGCACTTTTCTGCTGTCCATTTCCCTTATAATTATCATTGTAATCATCTTTGATATTTCTGAGAATATCGATGATTTTATTGATAAAGATGCTCCCTTAAAAGAGATTATTTTTGTTTACTATTTAAACTTCATCCCCTACTTTGTCAATCTGTTTAGTGCGCTATTCACCTTTATTGCAGTAATTTTCTTTACTGCAAAAATGGCTTCACAGTCGGAAATCATTGCCATCTTAGGCAATGGCATAAGCTTCAGAAGGCTGCTTGTACCTTATATGGTATCAGCGTTTTTGATTGCAATCTTTTCTTTGTATCTGGCCAATTATCTGATTCCAACCACCAATAAAAACCGACTGAATTTCGTCAATACCTACATTAAAAATAAATTTCACAATACCAGTCGAAATATCCATATACAGATTGCACCTGGAACGCTTGCCTATGTTGAGAGTTACAATGTTGACCTTGACATGGGCCATAATTTCACTATGGAAAAGTTCGCCGAAGGTGTGTTGTATTATAAATTAACAGCTAATACCATTGTGTGGGATAGTGTGGCTATGGATTGGAACCTTACCAATTATTCTATTCGTTTTGTTAATGGCATGGAGGAAAAACTCATTTCAGGGAACACGATGGATACCATCATTCCCTTAAAGCCAGCCGATTTTTACAAAAAAACAGACAATATCGACCTAATGAACTATTTCCAATTGGAAGATTTTATTGAATCGGAGCGAATGAAAGGTTCTGATATGGTAAAATATTTTGACGTCGAAAAACACAAACGCATTGCCTGGCCCTTTGCTTCTATTGTTTTGACACTTATTGGTGTTGCCGTGTCAAGTAGGAAAGTCAGAGGAGGGATTGGCCTGCATATCGCCTTTGGCCTAAGCATTACATTTCTGTTTATACTATTCCAGCGTGTCACAGAAACTTTTGCGATTTATTCTGACTGGCCTCCCGGACTGGCTGTATGGCTTCCAAATATTGTGTTTGGGATACTTGGTCTTTATTTAATATACAAGGCCCCTAAATAGTCTCTAATAGCGCCTAGCGACCGATTACAATGGCCCGTCCCAAACATAGGTCGCTGGGAATTTTTTAGCAATCTCCTTGGGCGGTGATTTAAAGATTCCATAGAATGCCGAACCAGAGCCACTCATGGCGGCATAGACCGCACCCTCATTGTTGAGTTCTTCTTTGATACGAGCCATTTCAGGATGTTTTGAAAAAACAATTTTTTCGAAATCATTCACGAGTTCGTCTTTCCAGTGCTCTATATTGTGCATTACAGCAACGGCCGGATTTAAGTTTTTGCATTTCCCACGCACCTTAGAATAGGCCCAGGCGGTACTCACCGAGACTTCAGGTTTTACAATTACCACGTAATAGCCAGTAAGATCAAGAGAAATATTTTCAAGGAGATTGCCTCTTCCAGATGCATAGCAAATACGTTTTAACAGGAAAAAAGGGCAATCGCTTCCAAGCTGCAGGGCAAATTCGCGAAGGGTGCGATTCGGAATATTCAAGCCAAAGATTTCATTAAGCAACATCAAGGTAAAACTTCCATCCGAAGAGCCTCCTCCCATGCCTGCGCCCATAGGAATGATTTTGTGAAGATGAATTTTGACGGCTGGAATATTATAGGCATCCTTCAATAACTTGTAGGCGCGAATGCACAAATTGCTCTCTTCCGGTCCAGCGATGGGGATTCCAGTAGAATGAAATCCGAAACGCTTTCCAGGCGCGGGGATAATCTCCAGTATATCGCATAAACCAACAGGGAGCATGATGGTTTCGATATTATGAAAACCATCAGGTCTTTTGTCGATAATATTTAGGCCCAAATTGATTTTTGCAGGAGGAAAACAAATCATAAATATAGCTGAAAAGCAAAGATATGAAATTCCCATTATCCCGCGGAATGGAATTTCCCTTACTTTTGCAGTACTGATGAACGCTATGATAGTCATTGAAAATACACTGGTTTCCGAAGATCTAATCATCTCACGCTTTTGCTGCAAATTGCAGGAATGTCGCGGCGCATGTTGCGTAGAAGGTGATGCAGGCGCACCGCTGGAAGCAGAAGAACCCAAGATTATTGCAAAGTATATAAGAGCTATCCGCCCTTACATGGAAGAAGCGGGATTGAATACACTCAAGAAAGAAGGCATTTCCACCAAAGATATTTTAGGTGCATTAGTAACGACCCTCAACCCCGGTAAAGAGTGTCTCTTCACATATTTTAAAAATGGGATTGCCTACTGCGCTGTCGAAAAAGCATGGACGGAAGGAAAGATTCCTTTTCAGAAGCCCATTTCCTGCCATCTTTATCCTGTGAGGATTAGCAAATTTGATCTGTATGATGCAGTGAATGTGCATCAATGGCATGTCTGTGCCACAGGTTGGAAGGAAGGTGATGGTATCCCCTTATACCAATATCTCAAAGCACCTCTTATCAGAAAATTTGGAGAATTGTGGTACGAGCAGCTTGAGGCAGCGGCCCAATATGTGAATGATAAATCAGGAAAGTAATTTTAAGAAAGCCTGATTAATATTCCCGGCTATCTCTTTCATTCGCTCATCCGATAACTTCAATTTTGCCTTACCGAAATCCAGATCACTTATACTGTTAAGCGGCACCAGATGTATATGCGCATGGGCTACTTCGAGCCCCACCACAGCGATTCCAACTTTTTTGCAAGGAATTACGCTATCGATAGCCTTTGCAATTTGGCGCGCAAATGCGAAAAACTCTTTGTAGTCATCCTCATTAATATCGAATATATAATCAACCTCCTGTTTAGGAATGACCAGAACATGCCCTTCTGCTAAAGGTTGAATATCTAGAAACGCATAGAACTTATCGTTCTCTGCAACGCTCCATGAAGGAATCTCACCGTTTGCAATTTTTGAAAATATGCTTGACATGTTGCTTTATCTTGAAATACCAAGGATTTCGAGTGAAATTATACCGGCGGGGACTTTAATTTCCACTTTATCCCCTTTCTTTTTTCCAAGCATTCCGTGAGCAATTGGAGAGTTCACGCTTATTTTGCCTGATTTGAGATCCGCTTCATTTTCAGGTACCAGCGTATATTTCATTTTTGCACCGGTCTTCAGATTTTTTACTTCCACAGTTGAAAGAATCAACACTTTTGAGCCGTCGAGCTTTGATTCATCTATCACTTTTGCGTTATTGATAACCTCTTGCATTTTCGAAATTTTCAATTCCAGCATACCCTGAGCATCTTTTGCAGCATCATATTCGGCATTCTCAGACAGATCGCCCTTATCGCGGGCTTCAGCAATCTGCATTGAAATTTTTTTGCGTTCGACTGACATTAAACGATCCAGTTCTTCCTTAAGTTTATTCAGACCGTCTTGAGTGAAATATTGACTTACAGCCATGATTTTTGTTTTTGGTTCCTGTATATTATAAGAAAAAGAATCCCGACTGCTCGGGATTCCTTTTACAAAAGTACAAAATATTTACAAATACTTAACTATAAATTGATACGTGCGCCAATGTTATGTGTTCCGGCGAACGGATCAGTAGGTCTGTAGGAATAATCTACGGCAAAGGATGAACCTTTTTCTTTACCGAAGGGCACTTGCACGGTAATACCAGCACTTGGTCCGGTATGCACAGTTGTGCGTGTAGATTTGCTAGTCAAACCTTTTTCGTATGTATAAGATCCACGTAACATCAAATATTCCATCATTTTATACTCTAAACCAAGGGTATAAGTATCCTTGGCAAAAGAGTTAGATGTGAAGTTTGCAGCAATCACGAGATGGTGACGATCAGCAAGTTTTACATCATAAGCACCACCAATGTTGAGTGATGTAGGTAATTCGAACTCAGCACTACGATGTTGCTCGGTGGAAAGCTGAGAAGCCGTTGGAATCAAACCACGAAAGGAAAGACCATCACCATTAAATTTGATGCGGGGCCCAACATTCTTTAGTGCAATACCAAACATGATATTTTCATTAGCTCCGGTGATATACTGAATACCAGCGTCAATAGCAATACCACTTGCACTCATGTTTGCAACGCGTTCGGTGATAATCTTTAAGGTTAAACCACCATAGATGCTGTTTGAAAACATCTTCGCGTATGAAATATTGATATTGGTGAGGTTAGGGGAAAAAGTTTCCGTTCCACCTTCAGGATTATCAACAGTAGTTACTTTAATATCTCCAAAGCTCATCGACATTACAGAAATTCCAAGAACACTGGTTGCACCAAGCTTTTGGGTTAATCCAAAAGAGTTGATTCCAATGCCTGATCCTTTCAGGTAAATAGAATGGGAGAAGATTAATTCGGTTTTAGCTGTAAAAGCCATACCGGCGACATTGGTGTACATTGCTTCCAGCCCACGAGTACAGGCGGTTCCAACGCTACCCCAACCTGAGCTACGTGCCCAGGGGTTTATCAACAACTCAGATGCTCCTGACTGACCAACGCGGTCTTCGTTACCAGCATTTAAATTAGCCGAATGGAAAACCATTGCGCTGAGAATTGCAAAAGCGGTCAGTATTTTAAATATACCTTTCATATGTTTTCTTTTAATTGTTAACAATCGGATAATTTGTGATTAGAACGAGTTTAAGTCAATTGGACGAAGTGCACCAAACCATTTAACGACTTTCTCTCCTACACCATCAACTTTTACATAGATGAGGTATAATCCTCCAGAGATTGGAATACCAGCAAAGTTCTTCAAATCCCAGTCGAGAGAAGTAATAGCGTCGTCTTTAGAATACTGCCTGATTAATGTTCCGTTTACAGTATAAATGGTCACGGTACATTTCTGTGGCAGATTGGTAATGCGCACCCTGTTATCAATTTGGTTATTCTCGTATGCCGAATAACCATAGTATGGATTAGGCACCACATTTATCAGATCCAATGCACCTTCTGCAGCCATTGTATTTCCGGTAAGTACAGAAATATCATTGGTGTTAAAGGTATAATACGGGAAGTTGTTGTTAACAGGAGAAGCAGGTCCGGTTCCTCTAGCTCCGTAGAAGAGCCCATAAGGTTTAGACATTCTGATCTTAATTTTTACGTCGCAAGGCATGTTTTCAGGATTTTTCAAATCGAAACCTTCAGCAGCCATTGGTCCACCAACCCACATCACATCTTTGAAAACAAAGCTTTTGTAACGTGTATGGTCACCAGCTTTTAGCATAGTTTCCTTAATCCAAGCGCCTCTGTCGTAAGCCGGACAGTCAATATCGCCAAAATTAACGTCAACGCTATCGCGGTTATGACCAAAGATATAAATCCAATGTTTTCCACCCATGAGAATCTCACCAAGGTTGGTAGTGTAATTAGATGTTGGATTCCACTTCATATCTCTGCCATTTTCGTTTTGCAACCAGGAATCTTCACCGAAAGCCATATTGAGGCGTTCACCAGTTTCAATGTTAATTGCATAACCGGGGAACCAACCCATACCAGTTTCTCCATCAGTAGAACCAGCACGAAGCTCGAGTTTTTTAACACCACCTTCAGCTAAAATTGAATTAGCGTCCTCACACATTTCAAACACAGGACACCTTGTCCACTTTGTTCTATCTGGTGTTAACACTAAATCAACAGAAGCAAGATTCGAGAGTTGTTTTGCTTTGCTGTAGTATGCTGAAAGCACGTTATATGCAGGGCCATACTCAAAAGTTGAGGACATAGCATACGGTGCGAATGCGCCAAGAAGTACTTTTTCATAAACTTCACCTGGGTCAAGAGCAGTACCTAATAACTCTGTTCCTGAATAGTAAAGGCTATAGTCATTCTGGGTTGCATCATCAGCATTAGCAGCTGTTCCTGAACGTATCCAGTTAAATGCAGCGAAACCATCTATATCATAAATTCCCGACAACCACTGTTTAGTGCTATCTGCAAATGTCATATTTGCTTCGAGGAATCCATTATTAACTGATTCAGCGTTACCCGGAGATTTAACCTGTTCAATTTGAATTGACAGACCAATGTCCAATAATAATTGCTCATAACCAGCCTTGATTGATGCGTCAGAATTCCAAACAGTACCGTTATCATTATTTGTTAATGTCCATGTGCAGTTTTCCATTCCAGTCCCTGTAACAGGAGCTTTGAATTTCAAGGAATAATTTGCACCTACTACATTCAAAGGATCAATAACTTTTATGTTGACTGGTCCACTGTTGTACTTATATTCAATATTACCAACAGAGGTTTCAGCAAGAATACGATCAATACTGGCCTGAGTTAAATCAAGAACGAGTCCACCATTACCCTGACCTTCAACGCGTGTAATCATCGGCTGAATACCATAATCAGCACGAATAATAGTACCGCCCGCTTCAGGAGAAGCAATATGAGGAATACCAGTAACTAACTGAATTGCACCAGCAGCAGCTTTACGACCAGCTTTATAAGGTTTTTTCTGACCATCTAAAGCATTTGGATCTGATGGATTGTATGTTTTAAAGTTGTTATAACCATAAGCGATAGCAATATAATAATACTGCTTATGATTAACCAATCTATTATCTCCGGAAGCAAAAGCATCCTCAAATATTCTAAATGAGTGAACGATACCAGCATCACCTCCGTTAACTTCTTCAACTGGAATACTGCCACCCAACCCTTCGTCATAGTAGAAGTTTACCAATTTTGAAACACCGTTCTTAACGTCGCACTGTGCAACTAAACGGGCTTTGTCAGGATCTTTAACATCGGTTACAGATACGGTAGCATCTTTAACCTGGAAAACCTGATAACCTTCGAAACGATAAGCACTATCAGTTCTTTCAGAAGCTGGCATAGTGTCAGGGAAAACGATATTAGGATCAATTTCAGCATAATCTTCAGGTGTTACGTTGAAGTTATTCGATAATCCCTTTTTGTTTGAGATGTAAAGAATCAGCTCGCGATCAAGTTCCTGAATAGTCAAATCCGGAGCATCCGGTCCATCAAGAACTTTAAAGCAGTTGTCGAAGAGGGTCTGACACTTGTCATCAATTTGTTTCAATAATTCAACCGAAGCCCAAGGACCGCCAGAAGTGGCACGTGCCCAAGGAATACCAACGGTGATATAGTTAACTGCACCTGGTTCCAGTGTAAATGGACCAGCAGACTGCATGAAACGACGGTCGAAAGGTTCGTTACCGGCTTGTTCTTCAGTCCAAGGTTCCGTACCACCAGGATCCACTCCATTGGTACCCCAGTTACAAGGGTCGCTATCGCCTGGGAACATAAATGCACAAGCAGGTCCGGTACCACCGGCATTTGGGTGAGCATTTCCCCAATATCTCATGACTTCATTATCTTTCCAAATACCACGAAGTAAATTGTAATATTCAGGAGCGATATCAGGGTCAGTCATTGGCTCAAAACCACCAGTATTATTGTGATATACAAAACGACGCATTCCAAAACGCTCATTATCTACAACGCCGTCACCAAAGTTCACACCGTTGATACCAACGTCGCAAATCAAATTGCCGCTACCATCATAGCGTGGATTGTCCAAACCGTCTTTATCCATGTAAGGTCCCTGGAAAAAGTCAACACCAACTGCTGGTGGCTGTGCGCCATAATCACTTGGTTTACCAGTTCCATCAGGATCTTTACCGTTGTAGCAATATCCAAGTCCTCTTAATACATCACAACCAACATAATCATCCCATGCATCACCAAGGTCAGTATCAACCCACTGGCTGAAATAAGTCTCGGTTAAGCGATAGGTTGAACGGTTAATGATTTCATAGGAGTAGAAAGTCATGTTGTTGATTTCATCATTGGTAGCGAAACCAAAAGCCTGAGCCCTGATTTCCAAACCAATTGCAGAACCTTTGGTCTCTGAGTGAATATTTCCTTTGTCGTTGAACACCCACCAAATCGTCTTGTCACCTTTAAGAATTTGGTCAACAAGAATACCATTGCCTTCCATGGTTGTAGCAACCGGTGTTCCGGCTGGAAGGTTTGCAGGACAAAGCACATTATCAAAATCATAATATGGATAGTCACCATCTCCTTTGGGATCATATACCATATCTCCATCGCGATCGAAGAAAGGTGCAAGGTACTGACTGCGGCCTTCTGCGAAATCGTTACCGGGGTATTCTAAAATACTCCGCGGTATATCGTAACCTGCTAATGAAGGATCAAGTGTCCATGCAGCAATAAAAGCTTCGACCTCAGCGCGGGTGATTACGAAATGTTTATCAAATTTATCGCAAGTTTCTCCATCCGTAGAAGCAGAACCATCATTAGTCAAAGGACCGGTGAAATAATCCACACCACCGGCGCGATAGCGCTGAGCAGCAAGTTTCAACTGTCCGTTTACGTCAAGACCTCCAATCCACAAAGCTGCGGAAAACATAGAGGTTTTATAGGTACTCTTTGGAATGAAATATTCGGCATTGCCCTGAAGATCCCACCACATATCACCACCAGTGTTGATACGGGCTCTTACGTTGTTGACATCAAGGTCGGTGGAGGCGCTGGCAGCAAGACAGGCCTCTGCAGTTTGCTTAGTTTGCTGCAGCTCCGACCCTGACTTGTTGTTGGTCGGATGCTTATAGCCATACGTCAATTGCGAAGCAGAAACAAGTACTGCAGTCAACAATATTAGGCGAATTCTGGTTTTCATATTATTTTTATTTATATTATTCTTAAAGGATTAGAAACTCAACGATACTCCAAGGTGAATTCTTCTAGGCAGGCTATAATTGTAGAAATTATTAACCTTAATTGAATACTGGTCACGGAAAGCTTCCGGATCAGACATGGAATTAATCTGTGCCTGAAATTCAGCAGCATCAAGATAACCATCATCACTTGGAATACCGGTAGCACGGTAAACACCCATGATGTTCTTGGAGTTCAGTAGGTTTTGTACTTCCAGATAAATGTTCATATAAACAGGACGTCCTTGTTTGCCTTTTTTGCCAGTATTGATTTCAATGTCTTTATCAAGACGTGCATCGATACGATACTGCCATGGCATACGTGAACCGTTGATTGAACCTTCGAGCAAATATCCGGCTCCACCAAGTTGAGTAGCAACGATCTGGCTGGAACGGCTGTAAGGTACACCTGAACCAACGTTTGCGGTGATATTCAAACCAGTGTTTGAAAGTATATTCACGATTTTAACTTTATCTGTTCCTTTAATCTTGCGGGTTACCTTTGGACCATTGTAATCCTTACCGCTACCATAACGATAATCAAATGCAGCAACGATACTATGACGACGGTCGTAAGATAAAGGAGTAGTAGTACGTAAGTTTGGCTGACCAGTGGTTACGAAATTGAAACCAGAGGTAGCATCCGAACCGGTACCATCAGCAAACTGTAAAGAGTAGCTTGCGCGAAGTCTGACGTTTTGGGTTCTGCGAAGGTCATAAGAAACGATGAGACCTTTAACTGTTCCAAAGTCAATGTTGTTATAACTATTGTATGATACAGGATAAGCACCAGTAAAGCGATACACCTGTACCTGATTACGCAACTCGCGATAATAACCAGAAATCTTTAATGAAGAGGATTTGCTCAATGTCTGTTGGAAGCCCAATTCGTAGTCAATGGTTTTCTCTGACCTCAGGTTGGGGTTGTTAAGAATGTCGCTATTACCTTTACTAAAAATGTAGAAATAATCGGTAGGATCGATGAAGTTACCATCCGTTGGGCGTTTTGTCAACACATCGTAGTGAGCAAAGAATAATGCCTCATCCGAAATTGGGAAAGAGAAAGAAATACGAGGCATGTAGTTAACCTGTGGTTTGTAATCTTCAAAGGCAGAACTGTTAACCTGATTTTGGTTAGGATCTACCAAATAAGGAGTGATACCTGAAGAAGTTTCAATGGTAGCAGGGTCACTGATTTCAATACCCTGAGCATTGTACCAGGTTGATCCATCACGATATCCCTTAACAGCTGTTGGGTTCTTGAGGTCATCAACATAAACAACATAGTCGTTGCCCATATTTGAAGGATGATCTCCAAGGTTTGTGACTTCACCAACAGTTTTTGCTTCATATAATAAATAAGGATCTTTCAGAACCTTTTGGTTAGCATCATAACGGTCAACACGCAAACCAATACTAAAGATCAGGTCATTAAAAGCAAATTTATCCTGAATATAACCAGCCATATAAACAGGCTCCTGAGCTGCGATGGGGCGGGTGTAGCGTCCATCATCGTTTTTCTGTGTAAAGAAATCGTCGAAACTTGGTTTGCTTTTCAGTGCCTTTCCAGTGTAATCGTAACCAGCATAGTTCACATAGCTGCTTCCATTGTTAAGAAGTTCGTCAGCAGAGAACATGTCGATAGAGAACATGTCAGGAGTATAGCTTGCAACATCAATCCAGTCGGTACCATCAGTTGCCAGACCAAGTTTCTGCCTTAAGTTATAATCGAAATAAGATTGCTCATTTTCGCTATATAAGCGATCATAATAAATAGTATCCTGATAAACACCAAGAGCATCATATACAGGGTGAGGATTGTTTTTATCCAACTGCTCAATGTGCTTATTGGTAAGCTGACGCATCAGTGACCACAGGCCAACAGGGCTATATCCGTAGTATGAGGTTTTGAGCTGCTCATACGAAATACCGATCTGAATAGCGTGATTTCCAATATCAGCAGAACCGTTAACGTCAATATTATACTGAGTTTGTTTAGTGAAGCTATAACCAGTATAAGGAACACCAACGTTTGTCCAAAGACTATTTACAGAATTAGGAAGCTGACCATTTAACAGACCACCACCTAACTGTACCTGGTCGGCATTTTGCCAGTGACCAGCAGCATCAGGATAGAGATTATAATAATTAGTGGTATAATTTGCAAGAACAGGATTAATGTCGGAAGGTGTAAAAGCATATGTAAGATCTTCAAAGCCATTATGGATATATCCATACATTCCAGTTGCATCATCCTGACCATATTCATAACTTGGGCGCTTGGTTGTAACAAATTTGCCAAGATAACCGTAGTCAAATAGATTATCACCATGACGGGCATCTTCAGATACACTCGTAATTTGAGAGTAACCTCCCTGTAAGGTGTAGAATACGTTTTTAATCACCGATTTGCTATCGGAAGATACGGGGAAACGTTGGGTAAAACGACCAAATACGCGCCAGTTGGTATAATGATTAATACCATTATTATCCCAATTGAAAAGCATATTGTTATAGTCAAAGATTTTTCCCCATGAATAATTGTAAGAACCACCAAAAGTTAAGTTTGTATTCGCAGTGGTGCGCACATCAAGTTTAGCGTTAACACTGATATCCTGACTTGAAGCATTGCGTTTTGCGCTTACTTTTTCTAATTGATCCAAACGTGCAAAGTCAGCAGCAAGGAAGGTTCCTTCGCCACGACCCGTTGGGATTACCGGATTTTGCTCAATCTGAGCTAGGTAATCATCCTTAGCATACATATAACCAATTTGTGAAGGACGGGGATCTTTCTCATATAAATATTCACCAGCAATAAAATATCCCAGAAGAGCAGTGGTCTGCGTGGAGTCCCTACCTTTAATAAGTGGTCCCTGAATGTTTAAAGCTAAAAGATTGTATCCAAAATTATCAAGAAACTGTGAAGTTGTTCCTTCGAATCCTAATCCAAATTCGCGGCTTGCTCCTTTGGTTGAAATTGAAAGTACACCACCGGTAACGTCACCATATTGTGCAGGTGTACCACCAGTGATAACGGTTACCTGTTCGATAGCTGCTTTTGGAACAGCCGTCGATCCACGTACGCGCACACCGTCAACGTAGGTAACAGTTCCATCGGTACGAGAACCTCTAATGCTACCCATTTCACCATCTTGTGAAAACACACCACCAACGGTAGTTGCCACAGATTCGGCTGAACGGCCAGGCATTTTTGAGATTTCTTCTGAAGTCATGGTACCCCCTGTTGAAGTCTGATCCTTATCAATCAAAGGCACTTTATAATCAACTACCTCAAAAGTCTCGATATTAATCATGGTTGATTCCATCGATAGATCCTGAAAGGAAATCTGATTCGCTACGATTACGACATCCTTCACCATGATAGGCTTGTAACCTACATAGGTGGCTTTCAAATCGTACTTTCCTGGAGGAATTGGTTTGATGGTGTAATTTCCATCAAAGTCAGTGGTTGTCCCGCCACTTTGCTTTCCACCCTGTTCGATCACGATATTGGCAAAGGGAACAGGTTCATTTGTTCCTTTGTCAATGATCTTCCCCTTCAAGGTGCCGGACTGTGAAAATGCTAACGCACTTACTGTTAGCATCATTGCTGTTGTAAAGAGTAATTTTCGAAACATATTTGCTGGTTTATTAATTTTATTTTTTGAAGCTACATTATTTCTGCAAAATGGCGGTAAAGATAAAAACATTTGCGTGAATTGACCAAACATTTTTTCTTTCAAATTTTTTAATCACTTAAGTAGTTCAGAATGAACGTTTTTAATTAATATCCTCATTTGCAGAGGCTTATTTCAGGATCGTAAGGGTATTGATATCCGATGACGTGAAAAAATGGAAGGGAGTCCAAAATGGGCGTCCCTTCCTGACAAAGAATCCATTACCTCGCCGGCGCGCAAATAAGAAGTATAACCAGACTTCGAAACATTCACAACGACTTCATGCTGCAGAAACAAGCCCCGCCGAGCAAGTAAAAGTGCAGTAAAACAAAGGATTGTGATAAATATTGCGTCCATACCGGCCTGAGATTTATGAAAAAGTAAAAATAAAAATAGAGCGGTAAGGATTACCACAACTAGTGGAATCAGTTTACGGTCGTATTGAAACAGTTTACGGCGCTCACCTTTCAGCACCGGGTATGTGTAGCTATAAATGCGAAAGGGTGTTTACCACATATTCGCGTTTGCGGCGGGAAACGGGAACTTTAGTGCCGTCTGACATGACGATATAGCCCCCGTCATTCTTAAGAAAACCTTTGATATACTTTATGTTAACAAGATGAGATTTATGTGGACGAATGAAATATTTCTCACCCAGCAACTCCTCGTTTTCCTTAAGCGTTTTTGAGATTAAAAGCGTCTTCCCATCCAAAAAGAAGAAGCGGGTATAATAATCGTCCGATTCACATCTGATAATATCATCGATTTCAACAATATGCATCTTCTCTGCAGTACTCAGAACTATTTTACGAGGCTCATTCTTTTGGGTCAGATTTTCCAGAAGAATCTGGATGTTCTGACTCATCTGACCTAGATTTTTTTTTTGCTCTGCTTTCTTAATTGCGTTTACCAGATCATCTGGTACCACAGGTTTTAGCAAATAATCTAACGCACTGTATTTTATTGCCTTAATGGCATATTGATCATAGGCAGTGGTAAAAATAACATCAAATTTTATTTCACCAAGATCTTCAATAAGCTTAAATCCGCTTCCATCAGGCATCTGAATATCAAGAAACACAATATCCGGTGTGTTTTGAGAAATCACCGCTAACCCATTTTCATAGCCATCAGCCTGTGCAATGACTTCAACATTCTGACAATATCTTTTTAAAAGACCAGCCAGGGTGTCACGACTGGCTTTTTCGTCATCTACGATAATTACACGAAGCATATTCAATGAGTTTTAGATTTCAAAAATGGAGATTTTTTTCACACTAACGATAAGACTGTAAAAATATTTTTATTTGTTAAACGCCATTCTACCAAATAAGAATCAAAATTCCTGATAACGAATGTGTATCTCAACTCTTGTCCCGGTAGCGTTTCCGTCTTTATCTTTTAAGTCAATAATTTCGACCGACATCTGTTCTTTGTTTTGTTTGTTCAATAATTCCAGACGCTTTTGAGTAATAAGCATGCCCCGGGATTTATGATGTAAATCGCTCTTTGCCTTAATGATTGTGGCGGCCTCTCTGCCAATTCCATCATCTTCAACCACACATAGCAGTGACTTTCCTAAGTATGACATAGTAATCGTAATATTCCCCGGTCCTTTCTTATTCAAAATCCCGTGAAGGATCGCATTTTCGATATATGGTTGAATAATCATCGGAGGAATCTCAGTAAAGTCAGGATCAATGGCAGGATCTATAATAAAATGGTAGTCGAATTTATTATTAAACCTTAATCGTTCGATATCAAGATAATAATTTAATCCCTTGAGCTCATCTGCAATAGGAACGAAGGATTGATGCGAATTAGAAAGTATCAATCGCATCAACTGGGCAAACTTCGCCAAATAATTGATGGCCAGATCCGTGTCATTTGCAATAACAAAACTCTGGATTGAATTCAAGGAATTAAAAATAAAGTGTGGGTTAATTTGAAGCCGCAAAGCCGTTTGTTCCAGAGAGAACATTTGCTTTTCAATTTCAAGAATACGCTTTTCGTCCTCATGCTTAATCCTGATGTTCCTCCAGCGCATATATATAATGTACCAAAGAATGAAGGCCGCGACCAATGTAATCACAATTCTGAACCACCAGGTAGTCCACCATGCGGGTGAGATAATAATGACGACCGAAATGCCCTGATCGTTCCAAACGCCGTCGGAATTTGAACCCTTTACCTTAAATATATAGGTTCCCGGAGGAACGTTAGTATACCCTGCAAAACGCTTATAAGCATCAGTATACACCCATTCCTTATCAAAATTCTCGAGCAAATAGGCATAGTGATTTTTGGATGGATTGGTAAAGTCCATCGAGGAAAATTCGAATGAAAAGAAATTATCGGAATGGGTCAGGTGAATAGTATCACCATTCCAAAGTTCTCTTTCCTGAATTTTATCGAAAATACGGAAGGCCGATATAACAACCGGGGGAATATATCTGTTCCTCTTCACCTTTTCAGGGATGAACGCATTGAATCCACCCATACCCCCAATGAAGATTTCGTCCGTCTCAAGGTTATGGTAGGCTGCACCCAAATTAAATTCATTGGCTTGAATACCATCCTTAGCATCGAAATTCACGAAGTTCTCAGTTTCCGGATCAAAGCGGCTCAGACCATAATTTGTAGTCATCCATATCCTGCCCTTTTTATCTTCAAAAAGATTATAGACCACATTATTCGAAAGACCGTCCTGTTCCATGTAATGCCTGAAAAAACCCGTCCTTCGGTCGAAGCGATTTAGACCTCCTCCCATGGTGGCAATCCAGAGCATCCCATCTTTTCCCTCCAAAGTGCTAAAAACATAATCAGAACTTAAGCTATATGGATTCCCTTCATCATGGCGATAATTATAAAACCTTCCCGATCTGTAATCGTAAACATTTAATCCATTATAGGTTGCAATCCAAAGCAAGCCTTTGCGATCTTCGTACAACGACAGAATAGAATTGTGAGATAAGCTATATTTATAATTAGGAACATGTTTAAAAACAGTGAACTTCCCGGTAGAATAATCAAAACGATTAAGCCCTTCGTCGGTTCCAATCCAAATAAATCCATTTCTATCTTCCAAAATAGTCCAGACAGTATTATGGCTAAGACTGCTAAGGTTAAAAGGATCATTCAGATAGCGAGTGAATTTTTTTGTTTTTGGATTATAAAAATTCAAACCGAAACCAAAGGTACCCAGCCAATAATTTCCGCGACTATCCTCATAAATCGCCCGAATCTGATTGCTGCTGAGAGAATTTGGATTCCCGGGTTCATTCCTAATAAATGAATAGGTGTTAGTTTTACGATCCAAAATATTCAGGCCATCCTCGGTACCAATTAACAGATCGCCCGATTTATCCTGCAAAATGGACCAAACGATATTACTACTCAGACTGTTTGGGTCATCCTTTTTTTGTTGATATAGGTCGAATTTCTCTAGACTAATATTGATTTTATTCACCCCCTTCCAAGCCGTACCAACCCAGATTATCCCAGAATTGTCCTGATATAATGAGCTAATGAAATCATTGCTTAAGCTGAAATTATCATTGCTATTATTCCTGTAATTATAAAAGCCGTCGTTGATTGGGTTATAGAGATTTAATCCACCACCATTCGTACCCACCCAAATATTGCCATTTTGATCTCTAAGTAAGGCAAAGACCTCATTAAAACTCAGACTATTCGGGTCTCTGGGATTATTGACGTAGTGTCGGATTTTTGATTGTGTGTATTTGTATACATCAAGCCCTTTGCTTGTCCCAATCCATAATTCTTCAGTACGATCCAGTGTAAGGCAGTTAATTTTGTCATCTGATAAGCTTAGACTATCGCCGGGAACACAATACAAATGCGAAAAAACCCCGCTTTTAAGATCAAGAATATTAAGACCGCGATCGGTACCAATAAATAAATAGCCTCGTTTATTCGCACACAAACTAAGGATAACATTACTGCTTATACTATTTGCATTATTCGGATCCAGGTACCAGCGGGTAAACTTTCCTTTTTCATAATCGAAGCAATTCAGTCCATTTCTGGTTCCTATCCAGATTTTGCCAAAAGCATCTTCAGAGATAGCAAGGATAGAGTCGCTGCTGATGGTCGCTTGATTGGAGGAAATAGAGCGGAAGCGTTCAAACTTTTGGTTTTTTCGCTGGTATCGATTTAAGCCTGTTTCAGTACCAATCCATAAATTTTTATGAGAATCCTCGTAAATAACATTAACCGTTTGATTGCAGATGGAAAGATCGCTCTTATTCGCTGTAGGTTTGAAAACCTGAAAACTATACCCATCATACTTATTGAGGCCATCCCAGGTTCCGAACCACATATATCCACGGTAATCCTGCCAGATACATCTGATTGAATTTTGCGACAGACCCTTTTCTATTTTGAAGTTTTCGGTGGAAAGTCGTTCGAACTTTATATTTTGCGTGTATTGTGCAAAACCGTTTATCATTCCCCAAAAGGAGAAAAGCACACATACAAGTATTAAACGTAAATACTTTTTCACCATTTCAGAATTACAGACTAATGACATGAAGAATGAGGACCTAGCCGTCACGACGTGGTGCCACCTTGCGCTTTTTGGGAGTAAACCAACGTTTCAGGAAGTTCGGCTTTTTATTCTCTCTCAGCGCATTGCTTTTCTTCATGTTTGCTCGCATGGCTTTGCGCGTTTCCTTGGTTTGCATTGCATAATGCCGTTCAAGGGCTTCTTCGTAGGCTGCCTGCGCCTCAAGGTCACGACGTTCCTTCTCCTTGGCCATTTCCTTACGTCGCTGGGTTTCCTGACGTTTCATCACCGCATACTTGCTGCAACCAAAACTCATCGGCAGCAATAGCACCGTGCACAATAATAGCATCCGGACTGTACTCTTCATATCACAGGATTTTCGCATCTAAAGTAATCTGAATTTATTAATAGCTGGCGGTTTTTTCAGAAAAAATTTAACGATGCATGGTTAACAACAATCATTACCTTTGTATCTTCGTTAAGTAGTCGGACAAATCATCTCATTCAATGAAAAAGATAACGACTGTTTTGGTACTGATATTATTCTCCATTCTTTTTCAGGAATCATCCTGTAAAAAAGAAGATTATGCCAATATACCTAATGTATATGTAGATATTTCGCTTGATATTAGTTCTACCTTCTACATTGAGCTTAATAATGTAGGTGGCTGGGTGAACCTTACAGGAGGCTACAAAGGAATTACCGTATATCGTTCCTCCACCGACGCATTTGTTGCCTTCGAACGATGCTGCCCCTATGATGCTGATGTAAGCGCTGCCATTGTGCAGGTTGATGATTCCGGATTAACACTGACCGATTCAATTTGCGGTTCAACTTTTTTAATACTTGATGGATCAGTGGTTAATGGTCCTGCAACTATGCCATTAAAGCAATACCGTGCGGATTTTAACGGGGATATACTTCACATATATAATTAATTTTATTTTATCTTTGTGCTTATGAAGCATCTATTATGCACACTCGCCCTATTGGGATTGGTATACGGGGCATCCTCCCAAAGTTTTAATCCCCTTTCAAACCTTGACAATAACCCTTATGGTTATGAGATGCGGCATGCACAAAAACTGCTGGAAGGCGGCGGCAAAGGCGTAGGCGCCGATTATGACCTGAAATACCATCGTTTTAATTGGTTTATTGATCCTGACACCTGTTATATTTCGGGAGATGTCACCTCCTACTTTGTTACTGGCGTTGCTGGTTTCTCACAAATTTCGTTTGAGCTCTCATCGCTGTTGACGGTGGATTCGGTTCGTTACTCAGGATCTCTGACAACATTTACTCATACGGCAGATGTTGTAGATATAAATCTAGGAACAAGCCTGCCTTTAGGTCGTTTTGATTCCATTCAGGTTTATTATCACGGGAATCCGGGTGTTGGCGCAGGATTCGGCTCGTTTATAAAAGATATTCATGATGGAACTCATATCATTTGGACATTGTCGGAACCTTATGGAGCGCGCGACTGGTGGCCATGCAAGAGTATTCTGAGTGATAAAATTGATTCCATAGATGTTTACGTAACAACACCACAAATCAATCGCGTGGCCAGTAATGGAATATTGGTAAGTGAAACGCTCAATGGCAGCAATAAAACCTTCCATTGGAAGCATCGTTACCCGATCGCAGCCTATCTTATCGCTATTGCAGTTACGAATTACTCAGTATATTCTGATCAGGTTCCTCTGGGCAGCGACACACTGGAAATGCTCAACTATGTCTACCCTGAGAACCTTGCAGCCTGGCAAGCCGGCACACCATTTCAGATTGGAGTAATGCAACTATACGACAGTTTATTTGGCACTTATCCTTTTATCAAGGAAAAGTACGGACACGCGCAATTCAGCTGGGGTGGAGGAATGGAACATCAAACCATGAGTTTCGTAATTAATGAAGGTTTTGATTTGCTGGCTCACGAAATGGCTCATCAATGGTATGGCGATAAAGTGACCTGCAATAGCTGGCACGACATCTGGGTAAACGAAGGCTTTGCAACATATTGCCAGGGCCTCACCCTCGAAAGTGCGTGGGGTGGCCAATACTGGCCGACCTGGCTCCACGACCGCATCCATGATATTACTCTTTATCCGGGCGGATCGGTGTATTGTTACGATACCACACAGGTGAGCAATGTTTTCGATTGGAGACTCTCCTACCAAAAAGGTGCAATGGTTCTGCATATGCTACGTTGGATAATGGGTGATTCCTTGTTCTTTCAAGGAATGAAGAATATTATTGCGGCTCCGCAGTTAGCCTATGGTTATGCAGGGACAGCAGACATTCAACACCAATTCGAAACGGTAAGCGGTTTGAACCTGAACGAATATTTCTTAGATTGGGTGTATCGTGAAGGCTATCCGGTATACGATATATCCTGCCTGATTCAGCCTGATTCTTCAGTCCAATTAAGCATTCAACAAACTCCCTCCCACAGCTCGGTAAGCTATTTCGAGCTTCCAGTCCCACTGAGATTTAAGAATGAAACACACGACACTATTTTGGTTTTTAATAATACATATAACAACCAATCATTTACAGCTATTCCCGGTTTTATGCCTGATTCCATTTTCTTTGATCCTGAATTAAAGCTGGTAGCCTTGCTCGACACTTTAATTGTTCAGCTTGGAATCACTGAATATCATACGATTAAAGCAGAGATTTCACCAAATCCGGCCACTGACTATATAAATGTGAGCTGCTACGGTGGCATTACCGGTGATATTGAAATTTTTGGTCCTGATGGTCGCATTCAAATGCATATTCCTTCCTTGAACCGAAGCTCATTGAGAATCAATGTCAGTACACTGAGCAAAGGCCTCTACTTGATAAAACTTGTGTCGCCATACAATATCGTATGCGGTCGTTTCGTTAAACTGTGATTTGTATAGCAAAGGCACGAAATTCTACTTAAGTTATTGATATAATTGCGTTTAGGCTGCGTTTTCTAAATTATTCACCAAAACGCTGGACTTTCGCTCTCAGATATCGTATCTTTGCATACTATTTAGTCTTAATATCAAGTCAAAAAAACTGTAAATCATGAAATTATCTGAATTCAGATTCCATTTACCACCGGATCTGATCGCTGAAAAACCACCAAAGGAAAGAGACCAGGCGAGATTGATGGTGCTAGACCGCAAAACCCAAACAATAGAACATAAAGTATTTCGTGACGTACTGGATTATTTTGGTGATGGAGATTCCATGATCATGAATAACACCAAGGTATTTCCTGCCCGTCTATATGGCCGCAAGGAAAAAACAGGAGCCAAGATTGAAGTCTTTTTGTTACGTGAATTAAATCAGGAAACCCGCCTCTGGGATGTACTTGTTGATCCCGCCCGCAAAATCCGCATTGGCAATAAACTTTATTTTGGTGATGATGACTCTTTAGTTGCTGAGGTAATCGACAATACCACTTCGCGCGGACGAACCTTAAGGTTTTTATTTGATGGTCCGTATGAAGAATTCAAAGCAATTATTGAAGGCTTAGGTGACACCCCGCTGCCCAAGCTCATTAAAAGAGCACCCACTGCTGAAGATAAAGATCGTTACCAGACCATCTTTGCCAAGCATGAGGGAGCGGTTGCTGCACCTACTGCTGGACTTCACTTTAGTCGCGAATTGATGAAACGCCTTGAATTGAAAGGTGTTAACTTCGCAATGATTACGCTGCATACCGGATTAGGCAATTTCCGCAGTATTGATGTTGAAGATTTAAGTAAACACAAATGCGATTCGGAGCAGGTATTCATTAAAGAAAAAGCCTGCAACATAGTTAATGCATCACGCGAAAATCGTAAAAATGTTTGTGCAGTTGGGACTACCGTTATGAAAGCCATTGAATCATCAGTGGCCATCAGTGGTAATCTTAAGCCTTACGAAGGATGGACAAACAAATTTATTTTTCCCCCATATGACTTTAGTGTTGCAAATCGTATGATTACCAATTTTCATCTTCCTCAGTCGATAATGATGATTATGGTATCCTCATTTGCCGGTTATGATTTTATGATGAAGGCCTACAAAGAGGCCGTCGCACAGAAGTATAAATTTTTCACCTATGGTGATGCGATGATGATCATTTAATCAGTAATCCAACTTGATCGAAACCGCCTCAGGGCGGTTTTTTTATATCTTTGTATTTAGAAACCCGTGTCCCATGAATCCATACGTAATCATTGTTGCCGGTGGAAAAGGTGTGAGGATGCAACACAGCGTCCCAAAACAGTTTCTCGAAGTGAACGGGCAACCGGTTATTATGCATACGATTCGCCTCTTCGCAGAGAGCGTTCCGGGTATTCGAATTATTGTGGTACTTCCAAAGCAACATTTTCCTACCTGGGAAGAACTTTGCATCACGCATGAATTTGCGGTTCCCTGCGAACTTGCCGAAGGAGGCCCCACTCGCTTTCATTCGGTGAAAAGCGGATTGCAAAAAATTACTGAAGAAGCATCCCTCATTGGGATTCATGATGCGGTGCGTCCTTTGGTTTCAAAAGAAGTCATTACCCGATGTTATCAGGATGCATGGTTCTATGGCAGCGCCGTTCCTGTGATTCCGGTTAAAGAATCGCTTCGCGAACGTCAGGGATCGACCAGTCAACCGGTAGACAGAGCAAATTTTGTTGTTGTACAAACACCGCAATGTTTTCATTCAGCTACCATCAAACATGCTTACCATCAAAACTATCGTGAGGAATTTACCGATGATGCCAGTGTTGTCGAAAGCGACGGACATAGTATCCATTTGGTGAACGGCAATCCGGAAAACATCAAAATCACCGAGCCCGCCGATCTTATCTTTGCAGCAAGCCTAATGCGAATGTATTAGTTTTCACTGATTGAAATATCTTCTTCCCTTCCACTGATATCTTCCTGTCAAGGCGATTACTGCTACACCTATGACATACACCGGATACAGTAACTGAACAAACGGATAAATCCAAAGTAACCGGCGTTGCACCGTTCTTCCGGCTATCAATAATAATAAAGGGAAATCGGCCAGTAATTTCGACACCCACAAAATGCTACAGACAATCCAGAATACAGGATAAAAAAATGCTGTAATAAACGATGCTAATAGAAGAAATTGATATAAAAAAACCCAAATTGCGGTTATTGTATTTGACACATCATAACTACCTTTTGCTTTGGATGCCCAGCGAACGCGCTGTTGAAGAAAAGCTAAAATTCCCGGCATAGGTGCAGTATCCACAATGGCTCCGGGATGATCGCAATATCTAATTCCTTTTGGGTTCTGCCGCTTTACAGCCATCAACAATTCAATATCATCTCCTGACGCAATCTGATGAAGCTGTTTAGCTGAGTGCTGCATTTGATAGGCAGTCCGCGTAAAGGCCAGATTAGCTCCATTTGCAAGGATTGGCCTTCCAACACCGGCCATTCCAAATCCGGAAGCAATCAGGCTAAGAAACTCCAGCGATTGCATTTTTTGAAATAAGGTTGATGCCGGATAAATTCTCACCATCCCTGCAACCAAATCAACCTTGTCGTCAGAAAACACCGACATCATTGATGTTATCCATGTCGGACCCACACTGCAATCGGCATCTGTGGTCATTAAAAATTCTCCTTTTGCAATGGCCACCGCACCAGCTATTGCATCTTTTTTAGGACGGCAGGAATCGCCAGAAGTGCCAATCAGCAGTAGATTCATTGTAGGGTGACTGGAAGCAAATTCTGCAACAAGGGTGGCAGTAAGATCTTCGGACTGATCATCAACAACAATAACTTCGAACCGATGCAAGCCATAATCCTGATGAATTAAATCATCCAGCAATTCGATAATTTTTTCTTCTTCATTACGAGCGGGAATAACCACAGTAACGAATGGCACCACCTTACCAGCCATGGGACTTATTGCATCACTACTGCATTTTCTCAGGCCATAGTATAGAATTCCTATCCAGACAATGTATCCAACTGCTGGTAGCAAAGCGATCAGTAGAACATACAAGTTCATGAACTGCCTTTATTTTTTGAAGAATTTTAATTGCAACACGAAAAAACCTCCAATGAGTGCCGGGACCACAAGATTTATTATCCAAATCGCTGTAGAGGCCGCCACCGCACTCATTGAAGCAAGATCAGCTAAAATGAAATTATCAGTATAGAAAAGCCCAAGAAAAAACATGGCTAGTGAGCCACGAACGCCTAATTCGGAAAGTGCTATCGTTGGCACTGCAGCCATAAACAAATAAATACAGCCAATAATCATCATCCCATCAAGGAAATTCAAGGGAAGCATGAACATTTTCAGCAATAGGAAATACTGCGTTGAAAAGACCAGATAGCGCGCAAAACTCAATGCAAGAACCGAGAGTAACTCCATGCGGTTATATTCTCCAAACACCTTTAATTGCTCCCTGAGACTTGTCCAGCGCTTAAGTGTTAAGCGCTTCAGTAGTGGTTCAAAGATTCGGATATTAAAATAAATCAGCACCACCAGCGCAACTACAAAAAGCAGAACGGCTGCAAGTACCCAAAATACAACTGCAGAAAAATATTCCTGCCAAGGAAAATAGCTGTAGGCAAAACGGATAAAGGCGAACATTCCAACAACCACCGTGACTATTAACTGGCTCAAACTCCCTGTAATGGTCATGAACGCACCCTTCCAGGGATTCGTTTGCTTAAGAATGAACACTCGCCCAAAATATTCGCCGATACGATTCGGTGTGAAAGAACTCACGGTAATTCCTGCCAAGACGCCTTTTAATGCAGTGAAAAAACCAATCTTTTCGGATTTCCTTACCAGCAACTTCCATTTCAATGCCTCCAGCGACCAGTTCAAACACATCAGCAGGATGATTCCGATTAAAGTAATCAGTATGGTAGGATTAGCAAGCATTTCGCCTATACCTGACCATGACAATTTAAACGAATCATGGTTTTTTAATCGATAATAAATGAAAAGATAAGAAGCGATCAAAATCGCGACTTTCAATCCTACGTTGAGTACTTTCTTTATCTTTGGTGACATCTTCAGCTTAATCAGGTATCATGGCCACAACCGATCGAATCATACTTGGCATTGACCCCGGCACCAATGTACTTGGGTATGGAATTATCCAGCAAAACAATAAAGGCATTCAACTTATTGAGATGGATATCCTGCGCATGGAAAAAATCGGCGATGCGGCATTAAAACTAAAAAAAATATTCGACACCGTCACCAGTTTAATTCAAAAACACCATCCCGATGAATTAGCGATTGAAGCTCCTTTCTTTGGGAAAAACGTTCAGAGTATGCTAAAATTGGGGCGTGCACAGGGCGTGGCGATTGCCGCAGCATTAAATCAATCGCTTCCGATCTTTGAATATGAACCGCGTCGTATCAAGCAGTCCATTACTGGAAAAGGGGGAGCATCCAAAGAACAAGTTGCTGCCATGTTGCAACGAATGCTTGCCTTTGAGGAAATACCGAAATTTCTGGATGCAACGGATGCTGTGGCGGTGGCGGTCTGCCACTACTTTCAGCGCAAACCCGCAGTCCCGGGAGGTAAGAGCTTTAACAGCTGGACAAACTTCATTTCAGAAAATCCGGGCCGCGTAAAAAAGTGAGCCCATTACAACATCTGACATTCTGTATCGCGCATACATGCTATGAACTACTAATCACTAACCATTAGGCGTATCGGCCCAAGCATAATGTGATCACAATTGAGCGAAACAAAATACAATCCTGCAGCAAGATTTTCCCTCTGGATACTAAGAGATGAAGTATTCTTTGCCACTTCCTTACGAACAATCGCTCCGCCGGAGTTGTAAATATATACAGCAATATCCTTGTACTCTTTGCCAAGCTCTATTTTTGTCTCCGAAGAAAAAGGATTCGGAAATACAGAAATATCCGCATTTTCATTAGCATCAACGCCAACAAATTTAACCTCCCAATTCAAGGCATAGAGGGTACCTGTAGAATTATCGCAGGTCAACTCAATTACATTATCGCCCGGCGTTGGAACAATAGGAAATATGGGCTGGTATTCAACAATTCCAGTAACAACATTAATGCAGTATAAACGACCGTAACCATTAGTGTCGAGTCCCTTAAAAAAATAACGATGATGAACCTCATCAAAAGTTGTATAATTAGGATTACTGGTGGTTGCAGCAACTCCCGGTATTGGATAAAGCACGATATATGAACCAGTCATTGGATTAACTGATACAAGATATTCTGTACTATCAGAATAATCCCAATACAGGGCATACAACGAATCCGTAGAATTATCATACTGCAGTTCAAACATCATATCCCCAGGGTCAGCAAGAACAGGGAAGGCTATATTCGACAATACATCTCCTGTAGCAACATCTATAGTATATAAATAGCTATTGAAGAAATCATCGTACCCTTTAAGTAAGAATCGTCCATGCGTTTCGTCAAAGGCAGTGTAGCCCGGATCAACCACGATCCAATGCAAAGCCGGAATACTGTCAATATGCGTATGTATTCCCGTTGCAGGATCGATAGATACCAGATACTCCCGTTCTTCAGAGTAGTCCCAATGCAATGCATACAAGGTGTTCGTTCCATTGTCGTACTGCATTTCAATGATGTTATCACCCAGATCGGGAATAGCTGGAAATAGTGGATTATATATGATTGTCCCGTTGGTGGCATTTATAGTATATAAGTGATAAACACCCCCTGTATCTATTCCGTGAAAAAAGAATCGATGATTGTTTTTATCAAAACAGGTATAACTAGGTCCAGTAACGATATAATTCACTCCAGGAATATTATGAATGTGTACATAATTCCCAGTCGCAGGATCAACCGTAACAAGAAACTCGTTTTGTGCTTTTGCACCCATTGAAAGGCACAGCAAGAGAAATACTACGATAGTAATCGACCTTTTCATACGATTTGTAATTAAGAAAAGGCAAATATAAGATGGAGAACACACTACACCAAATAAATAATGTTAAATATATTAAGAAATCGAATTATCGAGAAAATCAATGAGCATTTACTTCAGCCCGTGAATAACATTACACAATGAGGGGATTAATGCAGGATTCTCTTCAATGGCATTACCAACCACAAGAATATCTGCTCCTGCATCGCATAATGCCTGAGCTGTCTCA
Source organism: Bacteroidales bacterium (assembly GCA_963678485.1). Taxonomy (GTDB): domain Bacteria; phylum Bacteroidota; class Bacteroidia; order Bacteroidales; family CAIWKO01; genus CALGYY01. The sequence goes on along the minus strand of OY782882.1, from coordinate 3,005,299 downwards.
GGTGTACGAATTCCTCCACCAACAATCAGTGGAAGTTGAATTTCCTTGCGGACGGCAGCCACCATTTCGCAAGGAACCGGATGTAAAGCCCCGCTGCCGGCTTCAAGATAAATCATTTTTAGCCCCAACATTTCACCGGCCATAGCAGTACAAGCTGCGATATCATTTTTATCTGATGGAATGGGAATGGAATTACTCATATACAAAGCTGTTGTAGGCTTACCGCTGTCGATTATCATATAACCGGTCGGAATAACCTCTAAGCCTGCCTCTTTAATATACGGAGCTGCAATTACGTGTTTACCAATAAGCATTTCCGGATTACGCCCGGAAATCAGCGAAAGGAATAAGATGGCATCAGCACTTTTATGAATTTGCATTGTATTGCCGGGAAAGAGTACTACAGGAATTCCGCTGTGGTCCTTCAATACAGCAATGCATTGCTCCAAACGATCGGATGTAAGCAGACTCCCACCAACAAAAAACAGGTCAACATTACTTTGCATTGCCAGCTTTGCAGTATTAGCAAGGTTTTTCAGGTCGGGCCGGTCAGGATCAACCAATAAAGCAATCTGCTTTTTTCCCTGATTAATGGCAGTGGTAATTTGTTTGTACATACTTCAAAAGTAAGGAAATTTCAGAAAATGTTGATCGCTGATTATAAATTCTTTGAAAAGCTATTCACAGCTTCATTCCATCGTTGCACATTTGTGATTTCTGCAATTCGGGATTCAGTAAGGAATGTCCTACTGCAAAAGTGCTGAAATGAATCCTGCACACCCAACAAACGATCAAGATGATGTTCCCCGCTTGCATTCGCTGCAGTTGGATATAATTCTTCTTTTAACTGATCAGGGTAGGCTATCGACAAATAATTCATTAGTCTTAAACCTGTATATACCGGCCGGAACAGCTGTGCATTCTCTACCTGAAAATATAAGCCGTGACAATATTGCTTCGCATACACACTCCACTCGGGTTTGTACGAATAAGGGATAGCGCTTAGTCCGGGAATTGCCATTTCTCTAAATGCACTAAAGAGTTTAATCGAATCAATCCACGGAGCACCAATCACGAAAAATGGAAAAGAAGTACCTCTTCCACAATTCACATTAAGTCCTTCAAACAAAGCGGTACATGGATAAATCAGCGTAGTATGCTGATTTGGAATTGCAGGTGAAGGAGGCACAAAGCGTGGAATATGGCTGTTGACGGCCTGTCCAGGTGCTATCACTGAAAAATCCAATGTAACAGCTCGCTCACTTAAAAACCATGGCAACAACTCAGCATAGCGCTGTGCGTAGGTAAGTGGCATGGTCCATCGACCCAAAAAAGAACTGCAATGGTTTTCATCGAGCATGGGTCCTTCCATTGCATCAGTGCTTCGGCCACTGAGGTTAGGCCGGTCAACCAAAACCAGAGGTTTTCCGACATCCGCGCAAGCTTCAGCCATATGTGTTATTGTCCACCAATAGGTATAGAAGCGGCAACCAATATTTGGCAGATCAACCAGAACATAATCGACGTCCTGTAAATCCGCAGTTGAAGGCCGAAAATAATCACCATACAAACTCACCAATGGCAGTCCTGTCAAAGGCTCCGTTCCGTTGTGCTGTGCTTTGCCATCCTCAGCCTGTGCAGAAAAGCCGTGTTCAGGACTAAAGATTTTTACTAAACGCTCCCCTCTCCTTTTCAAATCAAGAGCGACCGGCAGGCCTGATTCAGCCAACGATGATTGATTTGTAAGCATTGCAAATGGAGCGGAAGACGGAAGTTTCATCGACAGGATTTAAAGAATGGCTTCAACGATTTTTCTGATATTATCAGCTCTTCCCATGGTATAGTAATGCACTATGGGCAAACCCTGATCGAAGAGTTCCTTTGATTGTTGAATTGCCCATTCTACGCCAACTTGCGAAGCAGCAGCCGCATCCTTTGCTTTTTCCATTTCAGATGCAAGCTCAAAAGGAATGTCAACACTAAAAGCTTTGGGTATGGTATAAATCTGTGTTTTTGAAGTCAGTGGTTTAATACCGGGAATGATTGGAACCGCTATTCCTGCCTGCCTGCAGCTCTTTACAAAAGAGAAGAACTTCGCATTATCAAAAAACATTTGGGTCACAATATACTCAGCACCCGCGTCAACCTTGCGTTTCAGGTTTTGCAAATCAATCTGCATATTGGGTGCTTCTTCATGTTTTTCAGGATAAGCAGCAACGCCCACATTGAACTGCGTTGCCGTAGCATTTTCCAATTCCTCATCAAGGTACTGTCCGCGATTCATAGCCATAATCTGTTCCACCAATTCAACAGCATGAGAATGTCCATCGGGTTCAGGTGTAAAAATGCGTTCGGTTTTTTGCGTATCTCCGCGAAGGGCGAGCACATTATGGATGCCCAGAAAATGCAGGTCTATCAGAGCATTCTCAGTTTCCTCACGTGTAAATCCTCCACAAATAATGTGAGGCACTACATCTACACCGTAACGAAATTTAATGGCAGCAGAAATGGCAACAGTACCGGGACGCTTACGAACAACCTTACGTTCCAGCAATCCATGAGGGTGTTTCTTATACACAATTTCCTCACGATGATACGTCACATTGATGTAAGGTGGTTGGAATTCCATGAGTGGATCCAGCGTGGAGTAAATCTTCTGCATATTGTCGCCCTTGAGTGGAGGCAACAATTCAAATGACACTTTGCGTTTTCCCTGGTCCTTAAAATGCTCTGTGATTTTCATGAGGATATATCTATTTTTCGGTAAGGTATTTCAATAGTTCGATTGATATTTTCTTTTTCTCTGCATAAGGTTCCAATTGATCAGTGCCTATCGGACCAACAGCAAAATAGCGGCTTTCGGGATGCGAAAAATAATAACCACAAACCGAAGCTACCGGATTCATTGCAAATGATGAGGTAAGTTGTATTCCTGTTTGCTGAGTTGCATCGAGCAGACGGAATATCGCAGCTTTCTCACTGTGATCGGGGCATGCCGGATAGCCCGGTGCAGGCCGAATTCCGAAGTACTTGCCATGCAACAACGCATTGATTTCAAGGGGTTCTTCTTCGGAGTAAGCCCAGTATTCGGTTCGTACTTTATAATGCAGCGTCTCTGCAAAGGCCTCTGCCAGCCTATCTGCGAGCGTAAGCATTAGGAATGATCCATATTCGTCGCCCTGTGTTGCTAGAGCATTGGCCTTTTCAACAATAGCATGACCAGCAGTAACGGCAAAACAACCTATATGGTCAGGATAGCCTTCGGGCGCAATATAATCAGCCAGACATGCATGAAATTCCTGTCCTTCCAGCAATTGTTGATTCCTCAAAAAATGCAACGTACTTAATGTTTCTTTGCGAAAATCATCACGAAAAACGCTAACGTCTTCGCCTTCTCTATTGGCAGGGAAAATACCGAAAACCCCACTTGGAACAATACTCTGATCGTTACGAAGAGTATCCAGCATTTGTTGAGCATCATTATACAGACGTGTTGCTTCCTCTCCTTTTTCAGGATGCTGTAGCACTTCAGGATACTTCCCATGAATATCCCAGGCATAGAAAAAATAGGTCCAGTCGATAAATGGAATCAATGTATCGAGTGCACGAACGCGAATGCTCTTCACTCCTTCGAAACGAGGAATAGGAAAATGATATGTACTCCAACTGATGGGAGCCGGCTTAGAACAAGCCTCTGTATAAGGAATCATCACTCTCTTATCAATTGCATCCTGACTTTGTTCTCGCAGCTTTTGCTGATGCTCCTTAGCTTTTGATGCATCTTCCTGAGAGGTGAAAAGTAAATTATTTATTACGGAAACGGCCTTGCCTGCATCTTTTACATGCACAACCATTCCGGAATAAACCGGTGCAATCTTTAGAGCAGTGTGCTTTTCCGAAGTTGTTGCACCACCGATAATCAGTGGGATATGAAGTCCTACCCGTTCCATTTCTTCTGCAACAGCCACCATTTCTTCAAGTGAAGGAGTGATAAGTCCGCTTAAGCCGATAGCGTCAGCTTTCGCTGAAATAGCCGAATTCACTATCTGTTCGGCAGGTACCATAACGCCAAGATCAATCACTTCGTAGTTATTGCAGGCAAGCACCAAACCCGCGATGTTCTTTCCTATATCGTGGACATCACCTTTAACGGTAGCCAGAACTAAGATTGGTTTACGTGAAGAAGCTCCGGAAACAGCCTTCTCTTCAAGTATTCGTGGCATGAGCAATTCAACAGCCTTCTTCATAACTCTGGCGCTTTTCACCACTTGCGGAAGAAACATCTTTCCCTGACCGAATAATTCTCCCACATAATTCATGGCCTCCATAAGCGGACCTTCGATTATAGCGAGAGCTCCGTGCTGCTCGGTTTGCAAGGCTTCCAGATCTTCAGGCAGATATTCGGTAATGCCTTTATAGAGCGCCCAGGAAATTCGTTCGCGAACCGGCTTTGATCTCCATTGCTCTTGTTGTTCTTGATGCAGATGAGTTCCCTGATGCTGTGATGCCCAATTAATCAGCTGTTCAGCAGCACCAGCATTAGTATTTAAGACCACTGCTTCGGCCAATTTTCGAAGTTCGGGATTAATATCGTCGTAGGCAGGCAATTCAGCCGCATTTACAATGCCCATATCGAGACCCGCACCAATTGCATGATACAGGAATACTGCATGCAGTGCTTCCCTGACTTCATTATTCCCTCGAAACGCGTATGAAAGATTGCTGATACCTCCACTGGTTTTTGCTCCGGGCAAATTCAATTTTATCCAGCGAACCGCCTCGATATAGTCAACGGCAAAGGCGTTGTGTGCTTCCATCCCTGTGGCAATTGTAAGCACATTAGGATCGAAATAGATATCCTCAGCAGGAATACCAGCCTGTGTGGTCAAGAGCTCGTAGGCTCTCCTGCAAATGCTGATTTTCTTAATATATGAGGTGGCCTGTCCTTCTTCATCAAAGGCCATGACAACCATGGCAGCCCCATATTGTCTTATTTTTCGCGCACGCTCTAAAAATACTTTTTCGCCTTCTTTTAGACTAATGGAATTAACGATACTCTTGCCTTGTAAACACTGCAAACCAACTTCAATCACCTCCCATCGCGATGAATCAATCATTACAGGAACCTTAGAAATATCAGGTTCTGTGCTGAGCATCCTAAGAAAAATGCGCATTTCGTTTTCAGCATCAAGGAGCCCATCATCCATATTCACATCAATGATATGAGCTCCTGCTTCAACCTGATGACGGGCAATTGCGAGGGCTTCCTCGTATTTTTTTTCTGCAATCAGTCGCGCAAATTTTCGCGAGCCTGCAACATTTGTGCGTTCACCAACCTGTATAAAATTCGAATCTTCTGTAATGCTCAATGGTTCTAATCCACTTAACTGCGATACAGGTATCACCTCATGAATTGCAGGAACAGTCGCGCTTTTCGCGGAAGCGGCAAGAAGACGGATATGTTCAGGTGTGGTACCGCAACATCCACCAATTATACTCACCAATCCCGATTGCAACCATGAAAGAATTACTTCATTCATTGCTTCGGGTTTCTCATCATATCCACCCAAAGGATTAGGTAATCCTGCATTCGGATAAGCAGAAATATAACAAGACAGTTGCTTTTGAATGCGCCGCAGGTAAGGAGTCATCTCTGCTGCGCCCAATGCGCAATTCAAGCCAATGCTGAATAATGGGAAATGGGAAACGGAAATAAGAAAAGCTTCCAGTGTCTGTCCGGATAAAGTACGACCGCTAGCATCAGAAATGGTAAGCGAAAGCATGACAGGAACATTTTTCTGTTGCTCTTCAAACACTCTGCTTATCGCGAACAATGCAGCTTTCGCATTCAATGTGTCAAAAATGGTTTCTACAAGTAATGCATGAACTCCGCCATCAAGAAGCCCTTTAACCTGTTCAGCATAGGCTTCCACCATTTCATCAAAACTGATTGCGCGAAACGAAGGATCGTTTACATCCGGTGAAATGGATAAGGTTTTTCCTGTAGGCCCTATAGATCCTACAACGAAGCGTGGTTGCGCGGGATACAATCGTGTAAACTCATCCGCAACTATGCGCGCCCAGCGTGCCGAAGCGGCATTAATCTCATATGCAAAAGCTTCCATCCCAAAGTCCTTGAGCGATATGCGCGTAGCATTGAAAGTATTGGTCTCAATGATATCGGCTCCGGCATGCAGGTATTCACGGTGTATGTCTGAAATCAACTCATGGCGTGTAAGCGAAAGCACCTCATTGCATCCTTTAAGAGGGAAAGGATGTTTACTAAAACGCGCACCACGATAATCTTCCTCCTGAAGGCGGTGACGTTGAATCATCGTACCCATGGCGCCATCCAACACTAATACACGTTGCCGAATCAATTCACTAAGCGGTAACTGGTTTTCCATGGTTTTAGATTTGAGTTGATTTATTTAGGGAGGTATCCTCTGCAGTCCACACCAAGACATAATCGGCGATTCGTGTAAAATGCAATACATAGTGCCCACCTTTGCCGTAGTGACTAATCAGCCCATTCACGTCTTGTGTTCCGCCGGGGACGAATGGCTCAACATACAGATGATCGCGGAATTCAACATCTTCCTTTCCCCACAATTTATACAAAGCCTCTTTGGCGGCCCAAAGGCTCACCAGATGCTCCATTCGCAAGTCCGGATCGATACAGTTTAATTCAGTTTCACTTAAAAAACGCTGAGCCACATTTTCGATGCGCGGTTTGATGCGCTCGATATCAATACCAACACGGAATTGCGGATTATAAATTACAGCAGAGTACGAACCAGAATGCGTTACAGAAATATGGCCGGGCAGGTTCTCGATTAAAGGTTTGCCGTTTTCGAGATATTTTACAACAGCTTTGCCATGTCCCAGCATATGACCGATGATTAGCCGATAACTCAACCAATGCGTACGTCGAGTTTCGTTGCGAAATGTAGCAAGTAATTCCTTCTCTTCACCCGACAGCACAGCCATGGACTCCAGGGCAGCACTGTCTTCGGTGATTTCCCAGATGCCTATCTCCGTCCCATCGCTAAAGCGCTCTTTTTTAATTAGTGGCATGGCAATAAATAGTGGCACAAAAGTAATCAAATTCGAAAAGCTAATTACCAAATGACCGTAATGTCTGCTTTGCTCAACTGCTGTCTTATTGCTATATTTGACACCTGACATACCAACTAATGAGCAATTGCAAGTGTATTATTCTGTACAATCCAAAGACGGCATTTTTCGATATGCCGCTGGCTTTGCTTGCTATTGGCTCTGTAGTGGATCGTCAACAATTCGAAGTTGTTATTCTCGATGCACGGGTGGACTCCGATGCAGATCAACGAATTGAAGAACTGCTGCCGAATGCCATATGTTTTGGCATAAGTGTTATTACTGGAAACCCCATCAATGATGCACTTCGCGTTTCCAAAAATGTTAAAAAAATTGCTCCAAAACTGCCCGTCATTTGGGGTGGTTGGCATACTTCAGTATTCCCAACAGAACCATTGATGAATCATGAATGCATTGATATTACAGTGCAAGGGCAGGGTGAAGAAACGTTTAATGAACTTATTAACCATCTTTCCGCAGGATTGTCATTAGAACACATAAAGGGGATTGCATATCGAGATGGTGTTGAAATCAGACATAATGAATCGCGGCAACAACGGCCGATGATGAATTTCGGAAGCATTGATTATTCACTGATTGCGGTAGAAAAGTATTTTGTAAAGAAAGGATGGCGGCAATTCGATTATGTTTCTTCTACCGGTTGCAATTTCAGATGCGCATTTTGCGCGGATCCATTTGTACATAAGCGCAAATACACTGCATTATCGGCTGACCGAATGATTGATGAACTTGCCAGTTATTATAAGCAATATCAATTTACTGATTTGAATTTTCAGGACGAAAACCTTTTTACTGATTCCTCAAGAGTATTGCAATTTGCAAGCAGCAAATCCGCACATAAACTCTCCTTTTCTTGGGCAGCCACACTGCGCGCCGATCAAGGGGCGAGGCTGAAAGACGCAGAATGGGCTGTATTAAAAGGCTCGGGTTTACGACGTCTGCTTATCGGTGTTGAATCAGGATCACAGCAAATGCTTGATTGGCTAAAGAAAGATATTTTTATTGAACAGGTTCATTATTGTGCTGAACAATGCAAAACTCATGGTATTGCAGCGATTTTTCCTTTCATTGTCGGTTTCCCGGATGAAACTGAAGATAGTGTGAACGAAACCATGAAGCAGATTAAACTGCTAAATAAAATGAGTCCTGATTTTGAAACACCGATATTTTATTATAATCCATACCCCGGATCTTCAATTGTTGAAGAGTTGCAGGGACATTCTCCATTGATTCCCCAAACGACTCAGGCATGGAGCAAATTTGGTTTTGAAAGTGCCTCAGGGCCATGGCTTAGTCAGGAAAAACTGAAAAAAACAGAGAAATTCAAGTTTTATCTAAAAGTTGCTTATAGTAAAAAGTCACTTTGGCCCCTGAACCTCCTGGCAGGTCACCGCATCGAACACGATTGGTACGGATTTCCCATTGAGAAATTTATTTATAATTTACTAAAACCTCAGACAGGAAACTCATAATTGCCAATTTTTTACATATTTCACACTTGTCAATATTTCATGTATAACCATTAATCAAAATTCATCTTCCTACATCACATTTGATAATATGTATGCAGAAATTTGCATATTTGATTTTCATGTTATATATTTGCCACAAACAAAATCTCTTGAATATGAAAAAACTCTTACTTATTTGCATTTTCTGTGTTGGTGCATTGTATGTTACCGCACAGGAAACAGCAATCAAATGCCCTCCTGCAAACAATCAGGAAATGGTTGTTCAAACAAGGGCTAATGCGCTTGATTTCACCACTACATTTACTGATGGAACTCAGGCAAACCTATTCACCACATTAAATGCAGGCAACATCGTCGTACTTGACTTCTTCTACACCACTTGACCTTCCTGCCAGGCCTATGCGGCCACAATTGAAACCAGCTATGTGAATCATGGCTCGGGATCGGGAACTATCAAATACTGGGGTATTTCTGATCGTGATGGTAACACTGCCATCGATGCTTACAAAACCTCTTATGGAATCACAAATCCTTGCGCCGGTACCGCCGGTAATGGCAATGCTATTATTAATACTCAATATGCAGGGAGTTTTAGTTTTTCAGGTTTCCCAACCTATTCAGTAGTTTGTCCGAATCATACTATTTATTGGGACAAAAACTGGTCACCAACCACGGCTACCGGATTTGATTCATTTTTTGCACAATGTTCTAGTTCAAATGTGAATTTTAACCCGGAAACCACCAAGTTTACTACGATTTTCCCAAATCCAGCAGTTGATTACGTAACGGTTGATTTTTTCCTTGAAAAAACAGCCTTACTCACACTGGAAGTATACAATATCGAGGGACAAAAAGTTTATTCATCAACGGTTAATAATGTAACTCCTGGCTTCAATTTCACTACCCTCCGGCTGGATAATTTCAGCAATGGGATATATGTGATCAAGTTACTACAAGATCAGGAAATTATGGATGTACGTATGTTATCTGTTGCCAAATAAGTTGTTCCACTTTTATATCAAAGGCTGTTCGTTTGAACAGCCTTTTTTTATACAGAAAATATAAGAAAAACTGTATTTATTCTACAGGGAAAACATCAATTAGGTTTTGCACAGGTCGATAATGGAAATGATAGCACAAATGCTAATGGTAGCATTAAATAAAATGCAAGGTCGTATGTAAGATTAAGAAGGTGTAATCTCTTCGTTTACATTCAATTTGTTATCATATCAATATATTTAACAATTTATATTGGAATTTCTTTAACCAGACTATCTTTGTTCAGAAATATACTTTTAATGTAACTCACAAAACGATATTATAATGAGAATTAATAAAATACTTTTTGCTATATTTTTTTTGTTAAGTATAAGTGTTGACGCTCAGATTATGTTTCAACGACACTATGGAGGTGCCGCTGATGATTGCGGCAATAAAATCATACAGACAAGCGACGGTGGATATTTTATCGCTGCAGCAACTGAAAGTTTTGGAGCAGGAGGAAGAGATATTTTCTTTATCAGAACCAATGAGTATGGAGACACTTTGTGGACAAGAACTCTTGGTGGGGCAGGGTACGATCAACCAACTTCTTTAATTACGACATTCGACAGCTGCTTTATTCTAACTGGCGGAACAGAGAGCTTTGGCGCTAGTAATGAAGACGTGTTTCTAATAAAAGTAAATCAAAACGGTGATACTCTTTGGAAAAGAACGTATGGTGGGATTGGCTGGGATGAAGGAGCAGATGTTAAACAAACATTTGATGGGGGATTTATGGTTGTCGGAACAACAACGAGCTATACTTCAGGATTTTCAAGTATTTATGCGATAAGAACGGATGAATTTGGTGACACATTATGGACAAAAACCTATGAAAAAAACTATTTCAACCAAGGATCCTCTGTAATCCTATTGCAAGATGGAGGATTCTTTATTTGTGGAGGAACCCGCGCACTTAGTTCATCAAATGGTGATTGTTTTTTAGTAAGAACTGATAATCAGGGAGATACTTTATGGACGAAGACATATGGAGGGATGGGAGATGATAATGCATTTCAAGCATGTATAGTTAGTGGCGGCATTATTATTTCGGGGACAACCACTAGTTTCGGTGCAGGTGGGCAAGACATCTTTTTGAGCAAACTGGATGAAAATGGACTCGAAATATGGATGAAAACGTATGGTGGTGTTGCAAATGATTATGGAGGTGCATTCACTCCAACAAATGATGGTGGATACATTTTAACAGGTTATACTGAAAGCTTTGGAGCCGGAGGTCAGGACATGTATTTAATTAAAACAAATAGTACTGGAGATACTCTATGGACAAAAACTTTTGGGAAAAGCATGGATGAGTGGGGGGGGGGTGTTATACAAACCTCAGATAATGGGTATATTGTTTCTGGTTATACAAACAGCTACGGAAATGGATTTGATGTTTACCTGGTAAAAACCTCTGAAGATGGTATATCTGCCATTAATAAAACAGATAGAAGGGATCCAGACTATCATGTATATCCCAATCCAAGTAGTGGACAAATAACCATGGTGCTGCCAGAAAACGTAAAATTGCCCGTACAATGTGATGTTCTCGATATTCAGGGAAAAGTTGTTCAGTCATACAGCGTAAAGCAAAACAACCAATCATTTTTTATTAATCACAAGGGTATATTTTTCCTTAGAATTGAAAACGAAAATACTTTTTTGAATAAGAAACTAATTATTTATTAGATATTACGAAGTATTTTAATTCCTTTTTTTCTGTAGTTTTATACTTTGTCGACAGTATGCTTTTTGCTGATTGTTTTGGGCAAACTCAAATTGAATCCTGTAATTATGAAAACCAAGAACATATTATTATTATTACTGCTTCTGATGGTTACCCAATGCGTGTATGGGCAGATAACATTTGAACGCACTTATGGTGGGGCAAATACTGATGAAGGGGCATGTGTTAGGCAAACTCTGGATGGAGGTTACATATTGGTTGGCGGCACAAATAGTTATGGCGCTGGTAGCAGGGATATTTACCTTATAAAAACGGATGCATATGGGGACACATTATGGACCAGAGCATATGGAGGAGCCGGAGATGATATGGGATTCATGGTCAGGCAAACTATGGATGGCGGTTATATTATTGCAGGTTATACCAGTAGTTTTGGGGCCGGCCACAGTGATGGTTATGTCATACGTGCAGATGGAAATGGCGACACCTTATGGACAAGAACATTAGGTGGCTACTATGATGATTTTTTTGGCAGTGTTATAGAAAATAGTGACGGTAGTTTTATGTTAGTGGGTTCTACATATAGCTTTACTACTGGAAGTTCAGCTGTATATTTAAACAAGCTTGATGCTAGTGGAGAATTACTCTGGTCGAAAGTATTTGAAAAATTTGCTGTTAACATTGGAGGAGTGATAATCGAAGCAGGCAATGATTGCTTTTTAATTGCAGCAATAACTGATGATTATGAAGGTCCCTTATTTTCACGGCTTTATCTTTTAAAGATAAATAATAATGGGGATACATTATGGACGAAAACATATATAAACACGAATGGCAATTTAATTGGTGGCGGTATTACAATAAGCCAAGATAGTTCAATCGTAATGTGTAGTCCACTGAAGTATCCAAATGGTGAATCTGATATGTCATTATTGAAAACTGACCTTTCGGGAAATGTAAAGTGGTTCAAAACATATGGTGGAGATGATTATCAGAGTGGATCAGCAATCCATTTGACAAATGATGATGGTTTCATTCTTACTGGACTAATAGGGGATGCAACTAAATTACCCAACCCATTTTGTAGCAATAATATTTTATTAGCTGGTAATGTTGAGAAGGGATGGACAAATGGGGATCTATACTTAATAAAAATAAACAGCAACGGAGATTCTCTCTGGTCAAAAAAATATGGCGGAAATGGTAATGATGTTGGAAATTCTGTTCAGCAAACTAGTGACAATGGGTTTATAATTTGTGGATGGAAAACAATTAACTCAAATATAGATATGTACCTTATCAAAACAGATAATTCGGGTGTAGCAAGCCTTCCTGATAATGGGAATATTGATAATAAAATAGTATTGTTCCCAAATCCCAGCAACGGTATTGTAAACATTCAGTCGAGTGCTGTTTATCCTGAAAGGACAGTTCTGGAGATAATCAATTATTTGGGTCAGATAATACTAACTACACAAATAAACCTTCAGGAACGGAATAAATTCGATTTAAGTCCTTTTGGAGGAGGAATCTATTTCTTGAGATTTAAGGGAAATGATTTTATGGCCTCTCGGAAAATCATCATTAACTATAACAAATGAGGGATCAAGCGGAAAAGTTGAGGAGTTGGAATACTATTCATAGAAAACAACAGGTTTTAAAACCTTTCTTCAACTACGAATACCACGAATGAACGCGAATGAGTTCTTATTGCAGCTATTGTTTGTAACATTGGCCATCAATATTGATTAAACTTATCAATCTTTTAGAGCATCCGTGTTTTAATAGTTTAACAGACCAATAGCATTCGTACTTGAGGGTACTTTTACAGTATTGAAATTATGCGATGCTAATATTCAAAGCGTGTGCGCGGGCCTGTCAAAGCAAGCGGGCGTGGGTGGGCTGTGAATCGCCAACGGCACGCAAATCCGCAAGGGGCCAGACAGCGGCTTTTTCGCTGTCGGCTCTGTCGAAAACGACAAATAGAAAATTCAATGAGCGAAATGAGGTTTATCATTACATTCAAGAACTGCCGTTAATTGGCGTTTTCGGCACTACCTTGCGTGATTTGCGACCATTGGCGAGAGCGGGGGGATAGCATTTTGCTTTGACTAGAATTTTGGCTCCACCTTTTGTTCATGCAAAAGGTGGAATTTAAAGAATATAAACCACAAATTAAATTGTGCTCTTATTAATTGTGACAATTCAGTATTGGTTTTTTAGTTGTGCTAAAAAAACACCAATAACTATTTGTTGCTCCTCAATAATCCGGCTTGATCCCAAATGAGATAATAAAAAATATATGAAGAATGGGTGAAATCGTTAGCAATAAAGATATTCAACAATTATCTATTTATATATATAATACAATTGCCATTATGATTTCATTTGTAACATAAGCTCATTTTTTCAAAATGAATTAATTTCAATATGATATCATCTTCATACTATAACATAAAAAAAAAGATTATCCTTCCTCAACTCTAAATATCATCCCTTCGGACTGCAGCAATTCCTTTATCGTATCAAAAGAGGATGCATCCTTATCAATCCTTACAGCAAGGCCACAATCGGAGGAGAATTGTTTGGGCGTTGGGATAATATCAAACACACAAGCCGCAGCAGTTAACAGCTTATCGGCTTTCATGACCTGATGTGTGGATTCAAATAAAAAATATTTGTATGTCATCGGCACTTTTAGGGATAAAGCACATGTCCTGCTTTGCTGAGCATTTCAACAATTTCGTACATATTCGAAACACGACCTACCACCAAGGCTTCTTTCTTTTGATAGTAATCGAGGCAGGTCCCACAACTTAGAATCTGAATGCCACGGTCTTCCAGCTTCTTTAAAGATTCAAACACAGGCGTTCCTTCACAGGCCAATAATACCCCGGCATTCTGAAAAATGAGAGCAGTTGGCGCATTGGGCGTTTCCGGCAATGTATTGATGAATGCCTTTATTAAAATCTTTCCCAGATCTTCCGGTCCATCTCCTAAATGGTCGCGCTGAAAAGCGACTACATACTTGTCTGCCATTGGGTTTTTTAAATGATTCTCACTCATATTTTTGAATTTATGATGTTACAATATGTTGAATGGCCTTAATGGATAATTCAATTTCTTTTGCTGTTGTATAATATCCCAGGCTCATCCTGAGTGTCCCTCCTGGAAAGGAACCCAGAGACTTATGGGCAAGTGGTGCACAATGCAGACCAGCACGAGTCATAATACCAAATTCACGATCGAGAAGTAGCGCAATTTCACTTGACTGCATTCCTTCTATAGTAAATGAAACGATTGGCAATCCAATCGTGTCGGAGCTTTGGTGAATCACATGAATGCGGTCATGGCTTCCAATGGCTTCGCGTAATGCCGCGGATAATTTCATTTGTCCGGCATGCATCTTAACCATGTCATGTTCCTGAATAAAGCGAAGCGCGGCCTGCAATCCGATTATGCCCATAATATTAGGTGTTCCCGCTTCCATACGATCGGGATAGAATAATGGATGCTCTTCCAATTCTGAAGAACTGCCGCTACCACCTCTAACAAAAGGCTCAATATCAATTGTAGAATTAATCAGCAAACCACCTGTCCCTGTTGGCCCCATCAGATGTTTATGTCCGGTGAAGGCTAATAAATCGATGCAATCATTCTTCATGTCCACCTTCAACGAACCGGCCGATTGCGCTGCATCCACCATATAAGGAACCTTATGTTGGCGACATCGCTTTCCGATTTCGCGGATAGGAAAGACTGTCCCGCTGACATTCGAGGCATGCTGTGTAATCACCAGCTGCGTATTTGCTTTGAAGGCCCTCTCTAGCTCAATAAAATCAAAAGCTCCTTCAATATTGCATGACAGCACGCTGAGGCTGATGTATCCTGTTTGCTCAAGAAAGCGTAAGGGACGCACAACCGAATTGTGTTCCATTCCACTAATGATGACATGCCCTCCCTTTCTCACTATCCCGTGAATAGCCATGTTCAGGGCATGAGTGGCATTCAGTGAAAAGATCACACGATCAGAAGAAGGAGCATTAAAAAATGAAGCGAGCATCTCACGGGTATTGAAGAGTTCGCGCGCTGCTTTAATTGAAAATGCATGTGCCGAACGTCCCGGACTACCGCCATAGTGTTGCAGATAGTCAGTCATTGCCTCGAGCACAACTGCTGGCTTGGGAAATGAAGTGGCTGCATTATCAAGGTAAATCTGCCTCATAGCAGCTTCCTCCCAGTCTGAGTGATAAATATTTTCATCTCAATCCCACTACCGGTGGTGGTTACAATCTTTTCTGATTCATAGGCACCAACAAGCATTGCACACAAGCGCTTAGATGCATTGATGGCATCCTTAAAGGTATTCACTTCTATTCCTTCTGCTTTATCGGCTAGCAAGGATAACAATACAGGACGGTACTTATTCACTATACTTACATGCATAAAATCTCCTTGGAAATATTGAATTTTGGCCTTTTTCACAAGGTAGGTCATATACATTTTGAGATCATGCTTCGAAATTTTGCGTGCAAAAGCTTTTTCTTCAATCTCATTCATCACAGGCTTTTGTACATCATATTCCAGAATAAGTTGCTCTAACCACTGAAGCTGAGCTGCCGTTTGTAAATCAATATTTTCCTTATACCCTTTAATAATCCAACTTTGGCCTTTACGCTCAATCATTGCTTCCTGCATCATGGCATTCAAGAGCATGAGTACAAAAGCCTTCTCCTGCTTTGTCTTGCTGAGGTTAATCTTTCCCGCCAGCTCTTGGGTGTCAAGGCCATCGGAGAACACAGGAAACTGTTTGTGATAATCCTTTAAGATGGTCACTACTGTGTCCTGATAATTTTTCAAAAAGCCTTTATCAATAAAAAAAACATATTCATCGGAAGATAATACACTCACTTTATCAGGATGGCATTGCATTTCCTTGAGGAGTTCATCAGCTTTCATATGAAGACGCTCGGCGATCTCAGTAGAAAGGAAAGGGCGTAATTCTTTTTTAAGCTCGGCTTTTACCAAATCACATAGACTGTTTCCTTGTTCGATAGTATGTGCTAGTTCCTGCAAATTTTGAATCAGAACAGCAGTGCGCTTCTTATGATGCAAGGGAGAAACATCCATTACAAATCCTCCACCCAGGGTTTTATCGCCAGAAGAATTTCTTAGAATAAATTTATCCTGATTCAATAGTACAGCGGCTTTGCTAAGATGCAATTGAACAATTACCTGTTCATTGGCCTGTATGCTATCCTTACTCAGCGCATGCATGCGGGCAGGGCACTCGAAGGTACCTGCATGGAAGTTGAGGTGCGACCACAGGGGCAGTTTTTGTTGTGCATCAAAAAGCCTGACAGCAGCGTCAATCATAATGGTTTCAGGAAGTATCTTGTCGCTGATCAACATTCCCCGCTTAAAATCGGATAATTCGAGTCCCATCAAGTTGACGGCAGCACGATCGCCACCAACAACGCGATCGACACTATGACCGTGCCTTTCGATGGAGCGTACTCGCAGCACTTCGTGTTGCCCGGGCTGGAGAAATACTTCCTGATTCATATTCAGACTGCCACCCAATACCGAACCTGTAACAACACTACCAAAGCCTTTAACACTAAAGATTCGATCGATGTACATTCTAAACTGACCCCGTTCTTCTTTTTCTTCGACCTCAGAAACCATGTCCTGTATGCTTTGCTTAAGTTGCTCAAGACCGGCGCCGGTCAGTGCAGAAACAGGAATCACTGGGGCATGCTGCAATCGCGTTTTACTCAGGAATTCCTGAATTTCCATGCTGGCCAGTTCAATTAGTTCTTCATCGACAAGATCTGCTTTTGTTAGTGCGACAATGCCTTTGTTAATTCCAAGTGCATTGATGATTTGCATATGCTCGATGGTTTGAGGCATTATTCCGCTATCTGCTGCAATGACGAGCATCACGCAATCGATGCCGCAGGCTCCGCCCACCATGGTGTTGATAAAATCCTTATGTCCCGGGACATCGATAATCCCTACAGATTCGCCATTTGCAAGATTGAGGTAAGTAAATCCGAGGTTAATTGTTATTCCGCGTTTTTTTTCTTCTTTATGTGTATCGCAGTCATAACCCGTTAATGCCTTTACCAATGCGGTTTTCCCATGGTCAACATGACCAGCCGTTCCCAGAATGATATGTTTCATTTTTCCAATTTACACGCTTGATGGACTTCGCAAATTGTGTGTGTCATTAGTTCCAGTTCTTGCTCTGCCACACATAGCAGATCAAAGTAAAGGTATCCTTGCTTAAGTACAGCAAGAACAGGATGTGTATGATGCAACAGACCGGACATCATGCGCTCTGCATATTGCGACCGAAGTTTATTAGGACGGTTGTCGATTAACTTAACCGCTATGCTTGGTATTTCGGCATCAGGAAGGGTTCCTCCCCCACACTGACCAACAGAATCGGAAATTTCAGCAGCAATACACTCCTTTGCGAGTGATTGTATCAATATCTCCGCAACTCTTGTAAGGTCAGTCCGGGAACGATTCATAATCGCAAATAATTGATTATCGCTTGTAAGGTCTTTTTCGTTTAGATATGAAATGCAGGCCGATTCCAGCATTGCGAGCGTAAGTTTCCCAACACGCAACGCACGCATCATCGGATTCTTTTTAATTTTTGCGATGAGTTCTTTCTTTCCCGCGATAATTCCGGCTTGCGGGCCGCCCAGTAATTTATCTCCGCTGAAACACACCAGATCCACTCCGCTTTCCAATGCCTGCCTGACATCCGGTTCATCGGCAAACAAAGGATTCGCTTGTTTCTTCAGTAAACCTGAACCCAGATCATAGAGTACGGGGACGCCAGCCTGTTTACCAAGTTCAGCAAGCTCATTCAAGCTCACTTCTTCTGCAAAGCCTTTAATGACATAATTTGATTTATGTGCTTTGAAGAGGATTCCTGTTTTTTTTGTGATGGCATTGCTGTAGTCACTTAAACGTGTCTTGTTGGTAGTGCCCACTTCAATCATTTTGCAATCAGAGGCGGCCATAATTTCGGGGATACGAAATGATCCGCCGATTTCAATAAGTTCACCTCTGGATACAGGGACTTCACGGCCTTTTGCGAAAGCGCGCAAAACCAACATAACGGCGGCGGCATTATTATTTACTACCACAACGTCTTCGGCTCCGGTAAGAAACTTCAACAGTTCAGCTGCATGTACATTGCGATCGCCGCGCTGTCCGGTATGCAGATCAAACTCCAGATTATTGTATCCATTCAATACTTCAAATCCCGACCTAAGCATTTGTTCGCTCATTGGAGCACGTCCAAGATTGGTATGAATAACAATCCCGGTCGCATTGATAACCTTTTTCAGGCTTCGTCCGCCGGTATGTTCAATGTACGCTGCCAAATCCGACAGTAATGTTGAAATATCCGGTGGTGCTTCACCATGGCTAAGTGCAGAACGATATTGATCCAGGATTCTTCGAATGGAAAATACGACCAGTTCTTTCCCATTTGCCCCAATAAGGGCTTTTACTTCTGCGGTATTGAGAAGTTTGCCAACGGCGGGAAGGCCTTGAAAAGCCTCCGGAAATTGATTCATATATTGTACAAATAGAACATATATATACTTGGAATCTGTCTGCAAACGCAGTGACTACTGTAAATGCTCCGTATGCAGGATGGTTGTTAGTATGAGTGTCTCGCCTCAGGCGGGAGAAAAATGCAGAACAACGCAGCAGACGGACTTTTTAGGCAGGCACTAATTTGCAGAGAGGGCAGGGATCGAACCTGCCACAGCCGGTTTTATCCGTCTGCTACCGGTTTTGAAGACCGGTTGGAACACCAGTTCCGTCCCCTCTGTTGACAAAAATAATAAATTTTGTTACTCAAAAGGCATCAAAAACAAAATCATAACAATAGACGCTCTATATCCCAAGGATTTTGTAATTTTGCAGTCCGAAAAAATAATCCTTATAAAATGTCCACAATGACAGACACTGAATTGAAATACAAAGTTGCCGACATGTCGCTGGCCGACTGGGGCAGAAAAGAAATTGAGATCGCCGAAAAAGAAATGCCGGGTTTAATGTCGCTCCGCGAAAAGTTCGGCAAGGAAAAGCCACTCAAGGGTGTGCGTATTTCCGGCTCTCTGCATATGACCATACAAACTGCAGTATTGATTGAAACCCTGACTGCTCTTGGTGCTGATGTACGTTGGGCTAGTTGCAATATTTTCTCTACTCAGGATCATGCTGCGGCAGCAATTGCACAGGCAGGTGTTCCTGTATTTGCATGGAAAGGCGAAAGTCTTGAAGAATACTGGTGGTGTACTTTACAGGCACTTACATTCCCCGGCAACAAAGGTCCTCAGATGATTGTTGACGATGGTGGTGATGCCACGCTGTTAATCCACAAAGGATTTCAGGCAGAGAAGAACGCCAAGGTGCTTGACGTAAAACCCTCCAGCCATGAGGAAGAAGTTATCCTCAACCTTTTGAAAAAGGTATTAGTAGAAGAACCTCAAAAATGGACTAAGGTTGTTGCCGAATGGAAAGGCGTTTCCGAAGAAACCACCACTGGCGTTCATCGTTTATATCAAATGATGGAAAAAGGCGAATTGCTGGTTCCTGCGATTAACGTGAACGACAGTGTAACTAAATCTAAATTTGACAATCTTTATGGCTGCCGCGAATCTCTCGCTGATGGTATCAAACGCGCCACGGATGTGATGATTGCCGGTAAAGTGGTGGTTGTATTAGGCTATGGCGATGTTGGTAAAGGTTGTGCTAAATCGATGAAATCATATGGTGCACGCGTTATCGTTACCGAGATTGATCCTATTTGCGCACTGCAAGCTGCTATGGAAGGCTTTGAAGTTGCCCGCGTTGAAGACACACTTCACGAAGGCAATATCTATGTAACTACTACTGGAAACAAGGATGTGATTACAGCAGAGCATATGTCGAAAATGCTGGATCAGGCCATTGTTTGCAACATCGGACATTTCGATAATGAGATTCAGGTTGATAAGCTGGAAAAACTTCAGGGAATTAAAAAGATAACCATTAAGCCACAGGTCGATAAATATTTATTCCCCGATGGTCACGCTATCTTTATGCTTGCCGAAGGCCGCCTCGTAAACCTCGGTTGTGCAACCGGACATCCTTCGTTTGTGATGAGTAATTCCTTCACCAACCAAACCCTTGCACAGCTTGATCTTTGGAAGAATAAAGACACTTACAAAGTTGGTGTATATCGTTTGCCAAAATATCTTGACGAAGAAGTAGCACGCTTACATCTCGAAAAAATTGGTGTAAAACTCACCAAACTTTCTAAAGAGCAGGCTGATTATATTGGTGTTCCTATCGAAGGCCCATATAAAGCTGAGCACTACAGATACTAAATTTCCAGATAACATCTTTATCTGTAATAAACAATTCATTAAAAGAGAAGAACTCCTTAAAGGGTTCTTCTCTTGTTTTTGCTAAGCTGAAACATTAATGCACATATTATTCTTAGAACACTTTTAAGAATCTAGCATGCTTATTAACTACGAATAATACGAATCTGCACGAATGAGGGCCTGTGGCCGGTAATGATGCAAATGATTATTAGCAGCACTTTTTACAATACTCCTTTTTAATCGACCATTTAATGCATGCTTTCTTGGTATCTGAATCAAGCTGATGATTAGCATTTCGCGCTATTCCTCCTACTGATGCAAGACCTCGACTTCATTTTTTACTACGAATAACGCAAATCTGCGCGAATGAGGGCCTGCGGCCATTAATGATGCACAAGATGATTAGTAGCAATTTTTGGAACACTCCTTTTAACCGACCTTTCAACGCTTGGTTTCTGAATCAAACTGATGTTTATTTAACGCTATTCCTCATTCAGATCAAGACCTCGACCTCCTTTTTTTAACTACGAATATCGCGAATCTGCACGAATGAGGGCCTGCGGCCATTAATGATGCACAAGATGATTAGTAGCAATTTTTGGAACACTCCTTTTAACCGACCTTTCAACGCTTGGTTTCTGAATCAAACTGATGTTTATTTAACGCTATTCCTCATTCAGATCAAGACCTCGACCTCCTTTTTTTAACTACGAATATCGCGAATCTGCACGAATGAGGGCCTGCGGCCGGTAATGATGCACAAGATGATTAGTAGCAATTTTTGGAACACTCCTTTTAACCGACCTTTCAACGCTTGATTTCTGAATCAAACTGATGTTTATTTAACGCTATTCCTCATTCAGATCAAGACCTCGACCTCCTTTTTTTAACTACGAATATCGCGAATCTGCACGAATGAGGGCCTGCGGCCGGTAATGATGCAAATGATTATTAGCAGCACTTTTTACAATACTCCTTTTTAATCGACCATTTAATGCATGCTTTCTTGATGTTTGAATCAAGCTGATGATTAGCATTTCGCGCTATTCCTCCTTCTGACGCAAGACCTCGACTTCCTTTTTTTACTACGAATAACACGAATCTGCACGAATGAGGGCCTGCGGCCATTAATGATGCACAAGATGATTAGTAGCAAATCCTAGCAAACTTATTTTTTATCGATCTTTCAATGTATCTTTCTTGGTATCTGAATGAAACTGATGTTTAGCATGTCCCGCAATTACTTATTCAGATCAAGACCTTAACTTCTTTTTTTTACTGCGAATAACGCGAATCTGCACGAATTAAGGCCTGCGGCCATTAATGATGCACAAGATGATTCGTAGCAAAGATTGGCAAACCTCTTTTTTATCGACCTGTCAATGTATCTTTCTTGGTATCTGAATCAAACTGATGTTTAGCATTTCCTGCTACTCATCCTTCTGAAGCAAGACCTCAACCTCTTTTTTTTAACTACGAATATCGCGAATCTGCGCGAATGAGGGCCTGTGGCCGATAATGCTTGTTTTGCTTTTAGGGAGGGCGGTTACAATCAAGATCAGATTTGTTCTAGCGATGCGAGGCGGAAGAAAAATCAAGTTGTACATTCAGCATAGGTTCGAGGTAATGCTCCATGAAACGTTTCATCCAGGCGCAGCTAGGTGCCGGAGTATTGATATCACCATTGAGCATGATAGCATCTACTATACAACCTCCATGGCAAATGCCCCAAAAACGGCAATCTTTACAGTGTGAATTTTTCAAAATGCTTAGCCGATCGCGGAATTGCAGTCTCTTAGCGTCATTCACCACATCGGCGATTTCAACATTGGTAATATTTCCATAAGAGATAAGATCGTAATCACCAAATTTTCCGCAATGAGAGGTCTCTCCAGTTGGTCCGATATACATCCATTTATGAGAGCAATTCCCAGATAGCTCGCAAACTAGTTTTCCCTGCCGACTATAGGCTAGTTCGTATAAATCATCAAAAGGACGAACATGAATTTTATCTTTATGTTTTAACCATAACGGAAAAATGGCACCTAAAAAATCGGAGAACTCCTCACCCGTAATATTCAGATTATGTGTGTCCTCACCAAACACAAAGATGCTATTGAAACACACGCTATCAGAGAGGTTCGTTAAATAGTTATAAACTTCAACAGGGATATCCAATTGCCTTTTGTGCACAACGTTAATAATGCCCCAGGTCATATTATTTTTCAACAATAAGTCGGTGGCATTCATAAATTTCAAATTATACGCATCGGAATCTCTGTTCTTTCCTATTCCCCTGATGTTTGGAACGGGATCGAAGCTTGTCCCTATGGCCTTGATACCGAGTAATTGAAGTGCTGAAATAATGGGCTGAGTTAAAACGAGTAAGTTAGATTGGGCGCTGTGTTCGATGCGGTCTTTAGTAGTTGCACAATGAAGATTTTGAAATTCATACGCCTTTAAAAAATATTCTTCACCAAGTAAGGTAATCTCCCCTCCATGCCAGGTAATGCAAACACGCTCACTTTGATTTTCCTCAAGAAAACGATTGATTTTGATAAACACTGTTTCCAGCAATTCATAGGTCATTACCTTGTGCTGCTTGCGTTTGATTACATCACAATAAATGCAATTAGAGATACATTTTTCCAGTGTCTTGAAGATGATGGTCACCATAGCCTATGCATATAAGATATTACTGAAAAAATCTTCACAATAGTTAAACATCTCACTCTTTACAAATTTTCCCTGACATACCCGCCAGGTCGAGCATTTAGAGCATCGGGTTTGTTTTAGAAAATGTTGTTTTGATTCATCAAGTGCTGACTTATATATTTCGTTTTCGAATATTTCGGGCCAATGCTCAATGGAAATATTCAGTGCCTTCTTCTGTCCGAACATATCATTAAGCGATAGCATGCCTGATTGATCAACATGAACAAACTTTGAAGGCGATGCATAATATACTTCACCGATGTCGCATATCAGGTTGAAGCCTGACTTATCAATATAATAACCTTTGATATGATTGAATGGTTCTATGGTTCCTGAACAGGCCTTCATATATTTGTTATAATAGCAAAGGTCAGTAAGCATTTCTGCATTTACGGCATCTATATTTTTTTCAAAGATAATTCCTGAATGAAAGCCTAAGGATGTAATAAACTGTAATGAAACAATATTGTCTTTGTCACCGACCGGCAGAAAGAATCTAATGTTAAGTGCTGTGAAGCTATTCATTTTCCTGAGGAAAGCAAGCTTGTCGCCCATGCTTCTTGCATACAAACTAATATGAAACTGTTTCCAGTGGTCTTCAGGATTGATCTCAGCGATGGTTGCATTATGATCGTTCACCCATAAAGCGTGCATTGGATTTATGGGAACCAGCTCACACATGAGGTCGATTGCGGCTTGTATATCTTTCACCGCATCAACAACCACAACGATTCTTCTATCCTTAATATTGGCAATGATAGCACGATCAGGAGGGCACACAAATGTCAGATCATTCATAATCCCTGTTCTTTTTTTCTTAAAATATACGAACCGCATCCACCGGAGCAAAGATCACGTTTCATATGGCTACAACTATCGCATTCCTGATAAATCCCTTTGCGCTCAACGCGGATTTTCCTCATCATTTCACCATAGTATTCAAGCAATTCCTTATAGGTGGAAAAGTCGTAAAGCGAGCGCTTTTCGTAGCCCGACAAAGGAAAACAAGGCCATACATCGAGATTGGTTCCAATGTCGATAGCTGCGCCGCAGGAGAATCGTAGCGGTCCGTTCGACAATTTATAAAGCTTGCCAAGTTCATCATCGTCCACCATACATAGGGGAAAACCGCAGTCGATATTGAGACGTATTTCGTTTTTTGATAAGAGGTCGTAATGCTTAAGAATATTTTTTCCAACCGTCTTCAGTTCTTCTGCATCAATATATTTGTTATCCTCTCCGAGAATAGGATGAGTGATACCAAGACGAATGACTTTTCGTAGTTGATAACGATTGATGTAATCGACTAGAAATGCTAAGTCAACCTCAGGAGTATATATATTGTAACTCAGCAGACAATACTTTCCAAATGTATCCAAAAATGTTTGCTGCTGCTTTATTTCAGCTTCAGGCGATACGCAAGGGTGATTGATATTGCAGACAAAAAAAAGTTTCTTCTCCGGGATTACACAAAGCTCTTTAGCTTTTTCCATTGTGGCTGCAGATAAGATACCACTGGTAAAAATGCTTTGATCGAAATTTCTTTTATAGAGATAATAGGCGAATTCAACAAAATTGGGATGCAGTGTGGGTTCTCCGCCAAGCAATGATATATGATTATTACCCGAGAGTGCAAAAAAATCGGCAACATACATCAGATCGACCCATGATAAAACATCATTATCAGATTTGTCGCCCATCTGCTTTTTTGCGAAGCAGTAAGGACAAGACCTGACGCACTGTTGTGTTAGCAGCAGATTTGGCATATTAGCTTAAATGCATGAAATAATTGCCCCTGAAACGAGGGGGGACTAAATAGCTTCCTGAGAGTACTGGCTATATTTACCGTACTGATTATAATCGGAATACTGCCCGTAGTTAGTGTGCTGACTGTATCCGCCTTCGTCGATGTGCTGGCTGTAATTGATATACTGCCCGTAGTTGGTATGTTGACTGTAATTGGTATGCTGGCCATAATCGCCAACAAAATTATTATTCCAGTGATTTTGATCGAGCTTCAGACCAAGCCTCTCAATGTTCTTCTTTGCATCACTTTTTTCATTATTCGCAGCCGTTGAATTTCCACCGCTAGCAGAAACGCAGCTCCCCAAAATGATTGATCCGGCTAATAATCCGACTCTCTTCATTGCAGCCCTTTTCTTGTTTTCCATGGGTTTGAAATTTTGGATTAAGTGATTATCAAAACGTACTGTGAGTAATAACGAGTATAAAAATACACAATTGTCAGTTACTTCCAATATTTTCATTAAAAAAAAGCTGCTTAATTACAGCAGCTTTTTCCTTTATATGAAAAAATCATTATTAATCTTCAGCAATAACAACAATTTTATCGCCGGGTTCCAGTGTCAGTTTTTCGTTTTTATCAGGATTTACAACAACTCCGTAAGCCCTTTCGGCATCGTGACCATATTTTTTCCTACGATATCCAATAGCGATTTCGTTACGGAGACGAGCAGCCTGTAATATAGTGAAGAAGTCCATTTCCACTCCTGTTTCAACGTAATCATCAACTGGTTTAAGATAAAGCTCACTCCCTTCAGCTGAGAACAGATCGTCGAACACTTTTTTCAGATGCTTATTTTCTGAAAGTTGAGCAAGCATTAAACTGATGATTTTATTGCTGACGATGAAATCATCGGCACCAGTAACAGAGGCCAATTGGCGATTTTTAATATCCAGCATTTCACTAACAATACTCAGATGCTTTCCTGATTTTTCTTCGATATCGCGAAGATGTAACAGGGTTACTAAGGTTCCTGCATCAGCTTCCTGCGGATCATCGTGTGTATTACACAACACAATGATATGATCGAACGAAGGAATATCAAGACTTTCGAGAAGTTCGCGGTCGGTACTATTTCCTTCCAAATACTCGAATTGTTGATTCTTCAATTCCTTTTGATGCTGGCGGATAAAAGTCTCAACACCCAGCAGAGGCTCGGCAACCACACGAATAAAGGAACCTGCGGCAACATAATTATCGAGTTCTTTCACAACGGTTATACCTCTATCGTTCCACCCGAGCAGCAGTGTACGTTCAGGTGCATTGGCTGTGCGCTGCCCGGTTTTCATGGCTGATGCAATATAGGAAATCTCAGATTTACCATTAGGGACGATAGTATCATCATCCTTAGATATGGCAATTATTTGATCACCTTCAGCAAACACAGTATCCATTGGTGGATTAATCTTGGATGTTCCATCCTTATAGAAGATACCGATTACTGCTGAAGTATCGTACATGGATAAGGCATCACTAAAGGTCTTACCGATAAGCTTAGGTTCATTTGCGAAATAGATTTCATCACCATCAAAATCGAGCAATTCGGTAAATACGACGCTAAGTCCCGATTGACGGCATGTTTGTACAAGCATTCTGGAAATAATATCATTATTCAGAATAAAAGTACCTTCATCTTTGGCAACCATCTCACCAACGAGAACATTCTTAATATCCGACATTTCGCTAACAATATGATACGATTCCGGACGTCGTTCAGGATTGTTGGTAATGGCAAGAACTGTTTTAATAATGCTGATATCAGGATTTCCGTTTTCAGGTGCAAGGATGATAATGCTACGGGAAGTATACGGATTCACCATATGTAAATCATCGAGATCGATGCAACTTCCGTTGCGACAGACCACTTTAGTATTTTTGGTATCGGGAACTTTGGTTCTGACTTCTTCTTCCATTTCAACCTTATCGCGATCAGCCAATATAACGATACAAGGTTTTTTCTGATTCTCGTTAGCAATAACCAACTCAGAAATAATGGAAAATATTTTTTCCGACCAACCCAGAATGAGTGTATGATTATTTTCAATTACGAATGACCTTCCTTTGCGGAGCTCTTCAAGCTTGTCACTTATAGCATTATTGATAATACCAATTAATGCGCTTACGATAAATACACCAACGATGGTAACCACCAGCATGACCATTCGAAATCCCCAACCTGCATCTCCGGCAAGTGTACCTGCGTCTACCGCGCGCATAAGGCTTTGCCAAACCGCTTCAACAAAACCAAGGTTTTCCTGTCCTGTAGGCGCAATGCCAACGGCAATGAGAACCGTACCTGCAATCAGGATAACTAATATGGAAACCAATGCCAGTACTGAAATTAAAGTAGATGAACCCTTGCCCATCAAATTGTCGAACCAGTATTTGTACTTTGCCCGAAAGCCGGGTGTGTGTTGACGATCGCTCATATGCAACGTTTGTTTAGTGGGTTAATGGACAAACCTACGATAATTGATTGGGACAGCAAAACAAAAATGTAAAAAAAGCAATTAGCCGTTTGCTCTGATTGCAACAACAGGATTTAGACGAGAGGCTATCCATGCAGGTATAGCGCCGGAAATCAAACCGATGGTAAAGGAGACAGAAAGTCCAAGGATGATATTGCCGGTTGTGAGAGACAAGTCCATATCGAACCCGCCCGAAACCAGCAAGGTTCCGAGCCAGACAAGCAGCAATCCGACCAGTCCTCCTATCAAACTTAAAATGATGGCTTCGAATAAGAATTCAAGTAGAATGAAATAGTTTTTAGCTCCCAGGGCTTTTTGAATTCCAATGATGGGCGTTCGTTCGCGTACCGAAACAAACATAATATTGGCTATACCAAAACCACCAACAAGCAGCGAAAACCCGCCAATGATCCAGCCTGCGATTGAAAGTATGCTAAACAATTGTTCAAAACCCTTGGTTAGCAAACTTGTTTCGTTGATGGCAAAATTATCCTCTGCTCCGGGTTTAAGTTTACGGATGGAACGCATTGCACCTGTGATTTCGTCGCGTAATTCGTCATTTGAAACGCCTTTCTTGGCTTTTGCTATAATTAGCGGGTTATACCCTTCCCACTTGGTATCTATAATATTGCTCACAAAGGCAACAGGAAGAATTACTTGATTATCGGAAGAATTCCCGAACATATCCGAGCCTTCCTTTTGCAGTACGCCAATTACCTGGACATTGCGGCCAAACACCTTTATTGTTTTACCAATAGGATCTACATTACTAAAGAGATCACTGGCTACCGTTGCTCCGATAATAGCCACCCCCTTTCCACCAAAAGATTCGGAGGTAGTAAAATAACGGCCGTCGTTGATGTTAACGGTCATGGCCTTTTCGTAGTCCTGACTTACACACATCACAACGATATTCTCCAGACTTTTCTCCTGATATTTAATGGTTTTAGTCGCATTAATCATGAATGCCAGCGCTTCAGCGCCATTCAGACGCTGCTCCAGCTCATCCATTTCATCTAGGGTTGCCACTGGACGATTCAGATATTTCCACCAGGGGTAATCGCTACCAAAGGACCATGGCCACTTTTGAACGAAAAGAACATTATCTCCAAGGGATTCGATGTTTTTCCTAATCGAATTTTCCATCGAGTCAACAATGGTGAAAACAGTGATTACCGCAAAGATGCCAATAGTAATACCCAGCAACGATAATAATGTCCGCAGTTTATTTACAATGATGGCCTGAAAGGCAAACAAATAAGATTCTCGTATGAGCCGAAGTAATAACATGCTGTTCTTTATCAGTGGATACCGAAGGTTTATTGATCTATAATTCGTAAATATTTAGTAATCGAATATCTAAAATTATGGATCACTGAAACCTCTTTCCCTCTTTTTCGTTTAAGTGGCGTAAGAAATCGAACGTAAAAGTACATTTTTCATTTCAGGGAACGCTAATTTCTACGAAGAATTGCAAAATTATTAATAAACTTGCAGTCTGTAAAATTAGGGATGAATATGACAGATTTGAATAGAAAAATCAACAGTGCGCTGATATCGGTCTACCACAAGGACGGGCTTGATGAGATTATTAACACATTGCACAAATTAGGGGTAACGCTTTACTCAACGGGTGGCACCTGGCAGTTTATTCACGACATGGGAATTCCCGCGATACAGGTTGAAGACCTCACGGGTTATCCATCAATACTTGGCGGCCGTGTAAAAACCCTGCATCCAAAGGTGTTTGGGGGAATATTATATCGTCGTGGCCTGGCTGATGACGAGGCACAGGCAAAAGAATACAGCATACCCGCGATAGATCTTGTGATTGTTGACTTATATCCTTTTGAAGCCACGGTTGCAAGCGGAGCAAAGCCGGAAGACATTATTGAAAAGATAGATATCGGAGGCATTTCGTTGATTCGTGCTGCGGCAAAGAATTATCAGGATGTGATTATTGTACCATCCGTAAAGCAATATCCTGCGCTCCTTTCGCTGCTTAAAGAAAAGAAGGGCATGAGTGAATTGTCCGACAGACGTAGATTTGCCACTGAAGCATTTGGTGTATCCTCTCATTACGACAGTGCAATCTGCAATTACTTCAACATTGAAGAAAAGATTCCGATGTTGCGAGAGAGCCTTGATGGCGGACTATCGTTGCGATATGGAGAAAATCCGCACCAGAAGGGAACCTTTCACGGGCCATTGCAGGAGCTATTTGTTCAATTGCATGGAAAAGAACTTTCGTATAACAATCTGGTAGATATCGATGCCGGAGTAAGGCTAATCGCTGATTTCAAAGGTACTTCCTGCGCCATTCTTAAGCATACCAATGCTTGCGGGGCTGCAATCCGCCCAAGTCTGGTGGAGGCATGGAAAGCAGCCTTAGCTGGAGACCCTGTATCGGCCTATGGAGGCGTAATTGTGGTGAACCGCGAAGTTGATGTTACCACCGCTGAAGAGATGGATAAAATTTTCTTCGAAGTACTCATTGCACCTTCGTACGAAAAAAATGCGCTGGAAATACTTAAACATAAGAAAAACAGAGTACTTTTGCAGCAGAATCCCGCAACTTTCGCAAAGGTTCAGATTAAAAGTTTGCTAAACGGCATCATTTCACAGGATGCCGACCTTAAAACGGAAACAGCGGATGATCTAAAACAGGTGACTACTACAGTTCCGGCAAAAGATCAGACAGAAGATCTGTTGTTTGCAAATATATTGGCGAAGCACACAAAAAGCAACACCATAGTTTTAGCAAAAAATCAACAATTGATTGGAAGCGGGATTGGGCAAACATCGCGTGTGGATGCATTGAAACAAGCTTTAATAAAAGCAAAGGATTTTGGTTTTGATACAACGGGCGCGGTAATGGCATCGGATGCTTTTTTCCCATTTGCTGATTGTGTTGAAATTGCACATAAAGCAGGGATATCAGCAGTTATACAACCCGGTGGATCAGTTAGGGATCAGGAGAGCATCGACTATTGCAATGCGAATGGTTTAGCAATGGTAACGACAGGCTTCAGACATTTTAAGCACTAAAGAGAACAAAATAGAGAGCGTATAAAAATTATGGGACTTTTATCCTTATTCACCAAAGAGATTGCTATTGACCTTGGAACGGCCAATACCATCATTATTCACAACGACAAAGTAGTGGTTGACGAGCCTTCCATTATTGCCATAGATCGTATAACAAACAAAGTGATTGCCGTGGGCAAAAAGGCCATGATGATGCATGGCAAGACTCATGAAAACATCAGGACCATACGTCCTTTGCGCGATGGTGTAATTGCGGATTTTCAATCGGCAGAGATCATGCTAAAGGAATTCATTCGTATGGCCAACCCTCGCAAAAGCCTGTTTCCACCGGCTCTCAAGATGGTTATCTGTATCCCGAGCGGTATTACCGAAGTAGAAGAACGTGCTGTACGTGATTCTGCAGAACAGGCCGGAGCAAAAGAAGTGCGACTGATTCACGAACCTATGGCTGCTGCTATTGGTATCGGGTTGGATGTTCTTGAGCCTAATGGAAATATGGTGATTGACATCGGAGGTGGTACCAGTGAGATTGCTGTTATTGCACTTGGTGGTATTGTAAATCAGAAATCGATACGTATTGCTGGTGACGACTTCAACAGCGATATAGAAGAATATATGCGCAAGCAGCATAACATCAACATTGGTGAGCGTACAGCTGAAAGAGTGAAGATTGAAGTGGGTGCTGCCTTGGCTGACATCGACAATCCCCCACCCGATTTCCCGGTACACGGACGCGATATGTTGACAGGGATTCCAAAAGAAATCATGGTTTCCTATGCTGAAATTGCCCATGCACTCGACAAATCCATCACAAAGATTGAAGCTGCCGTGCTGAATGCGCTGGAGATGACACCCCCCGAACTCGCTGCTGATATTTTCCGTACTGGGATTTATCTGGCCGGTGGAGGTTCCTTACTTCGCGGACTTGACAAGCGTTTGCAATTGAAGACCAAACTTACCGTACATGTAGCTGAAGATCCTTTGCGCGCTGTGGCCCGCGGGACAGGCATTGCATTAAAGAACTTTGATAAGTTTACGTTCCTGATCAAATAATCGCCTGCATCTACTTTTGCTTTACGAACCGCCGCTGTGCGGGTATCAAATATTGTAACTATGCGGCCACTGTGGTTGTTTTTGATGAAATACTATATCTTCTTCCTCTTTCTTATATTGGAAGGATTTGCAGTAACCATGTACATCAACAACACCTATTACCAGCGCGCGGTTGTAGTAAAAGCGACGAATCAATTCACAGGATTTTTCTTTGGAATGCGCAGCGGAGTTACGCAATACTTCGCATTAAAGACCATCAACGAACAACTGGCGATGCAAAATGCCAGTCTGCTTGACCATCAGGAAGGCTCTTTTATAAAAACCGACAACAAGGTTTTTGTGCAAAACGACACATTGTATCGCCAGCAATATCAATATATCACAGCCAAGGTTGTTGAAAACACTGTGAACCGGGATGCCAATTACCTGACATTAAATAAAGGGGCACGTCATGGTATAAAAAAAGAAATGGCGGTCATCTGTCCCGGGGGTGTAGTTGGGATAGTGTCGGAAGTTTCAGAAAATTTCTCATCGGTAATGTCGCTGCTACATCCCAAAACGCGCATATCCGCAAAGTTAAAACGCACAGATTATGTAGGGACCATCGCCTGGGAAGGTGGGAAATCCACCGTCTGTAAATTAAAAGATGTTCCTACGCATGTTAAGCTCAGAGCTGGCGACACGGTGATAACCAGCGGATATTCGGTAATGTTTCCTGAGGGCATTATGATTGGTTGTGTGCGATCTTACGACGTTGGGAAGGGAAACGACTTTTATGATATTGAAGTCAACCTCAGCACCGATTTCAATAATATCAGATATGTTTACATTATTAATAATCTGATGAAGGACGAACTGGAACAGTTACAAAAAAGTCAGCAAAAGCCATGACCAACCTGATTCTACGCAACGCTCTCCGCTTTATATTGCTGGTATTCCTGCAGGTTTTGGTGTTTAATCATATCCAGCTTGATTCTTTTTATATTCCGCAAATTTATATATTATTCATACTCCTGCTCCCCTTCGAAACGCCAAAGTGGCTCATGCTGAGTCTGGCCTTTTTACTGGGTCTTTGCATTGATATGTTTACTTACACCGTTGGTTTGCATACATCTGCTTGTACGCTCATCGGATTTCTTGCGCCATTAGTTCAAAATATGGTAACCACGAAACAGGAGTACGAACCGGGGATGCAGCCCGGAATCAGGGGTTTGGGATTTAAATGGTTTTTAAGTTATACGCTTATTCTCGTAAGCATCCACCATTTGGTTGTATATTTTTTAGATGCATTCCGGTTCACGGATGTATGGGTAACACTCTTCAGGGCCGGAGTAAACATACTCCTTACGACATCAGTTATCGTTCTGATACAGCTATTGGTTGGTAAAGGCGAAGGAAGAAAATAAACCCTATTTTTCCATATCGTCATCCAGACGATCATCGAATTTAAGATTCTGTATTTGCCACTTTTCGTTGGGACGATAAAGAATAAACATGAACTTTATGGGTTGGCGGTCGTAGCGTAGCATATAGCTCAACATCACATAGTTTTCGGTGAGCACTTTTTTCTCGATTAGTTCATATCCATAATATTGACCTATAATGGATATTCCCTTTTTTAGCTGCACTTTAATGGCATCGATGGCAGTTTTATCACTATTGAGCCATTTATTTGTAGCGAAAACATAGTCAACCGCCTCGTCGGAACTTTTATTTTCGTACAAATTAAAAAACTGGGCAGTAACATCTTCTGGTTTCTCTTGTGCAGAAAGGACGGGGATTCCAAGAAGAAGCATCATGCTTGCGCAAAAGATCAACTTTATAAAAGTTCTCATAATCGTTCTTATTAAGTGCCAGACAAAGATAACTGAAATTTTTGGACAGGAACAGTTGCAGTTTAAAGACATATATTTTTTTCAAAAAAAACATGTTAAATTTTTAGATTTGAAAGGCAATTTTCCTACATTTGCTAGCTATTCAAATTTAAAAAATCCTAACATGCAGAAACACAAATTCCTTCACATTCTTGTCGTACTATTTTTTACGATTCCGACCCTCGTCAATGCTCAACAAGAAACGGATAAGATTGGCAATTTGAATCATTTGTCTGTTCCTGGAACTTCAATAAAAATGGACATTCCCGATGTATTTGCATGGAACGCTGACCAGAACGCTTATATTTATACCGGTGCTGCATCAAGCATCTCCTTTCGTGAGATAAAAGGCACTTCGGGTTCAGGTGTAGCAAAAGCAATGGAAGAAACACTAAAGAAAGATGCCACTCTGCAAACAAATACCAAATCCACGGTAAAGACCAAAGCCGGAGTCAGTGCCACGCAGTTCGTCACAACTTTTTCTGTGAGTACAGCAGGACAAGACAAAAAAACTGAATTTGAACGCGTCATCTTTATTTGTGGCAACGACGCAAATGCAGTTTGGGTCAGCGTTACCTATCCGACGGTTACACGCAGTTTGCTTGCAGAAGTCCTTCACAACTGCCTCCTTACCATTGAGTTTTAATTTGTATTCAAAAATCCAGCAATGAAGAAAATCCTACCCCTGCTTGTACTCATCTTACTAATTTGCACTAACCGCACACAAGCCCAGACACACACCGTTTCGTATAATGTTGATTGGCATACCCAGGATCAAAATATGTGGGGTCCCAACGGTAACCTTTTCACCATGGACACGGTGATTAATCTTTTTGATGTTGATGAAGCAAATAATACCTCTGTTGGTTTTATTGAAAACATTTTCGGTGGTGATTTTGGAGCAGCCATCAACATTGACTATTGGCTGAAGATGGGTCTTAACTTCACCATCGAGGGCTTTAGCACTGGATCGGTTGATGTAAATTATCCGACACAAATTGATCTTGAACTCCCTGATGATAACACCTGGAATCCTGGTCAAACCATTACTGTTGGTTCAGATTATTCGGTTGAACCCGGATGGGCTCTTGATAGTCACTTCCCAACGACCGGATCAATCTCATTCGATATGTACTTTGGTTTTAATATCGATGTGGATGCTACCATTTGTGTTTGGAGTTGTACCACCTTTGACGTGTTTGAAGTAGGAGTACCACTGGATACCACGATACTTTTCGCAATCAGCGATACCAATGGTGTGGCTTCCGTTACTTATCCTTGGTACGATCCAGCGATCGGGTTTTATTTTGCTACAGATACCATACTTCCATTGGTATTCAACAACCTTGGAGGGATCGGTCTGAGCGGTGTAATCAACCTGCCCTATGTTGCAACAAACGATTATATGCTTGCTGGCGATAAATGTCTTTACGCCAAAGGTGATAGTGCCTATATTCATCTAGATTTAGACATACTAACATTTTTATCCGCCTTCGACCCCGATCTGGCGGCTATATTAAGTCAGCTGAACGGTACTATTTCTCTGGGTGCAGGTATAACCCTCGATTACAGCCTGCTTACCATGAACCTGCTTGCCGAAAGCTATATGGTGCAGGATTTTTCGTTCTGCCCCACAATCTACGCACATCTTTCCTTCCCCATGAACCTTAGTTATACGGAGACGGATCCCGCTAATGGCGGGGCATTGGTGAACGCTGGCAATAACGACACGCTGGTGTTTCAGGTAGATCACGATTTGAATATCAACTTCCCTTGTACTGGTCCGCCAACCTATCCTTTCGGCGTGTACTTCTCTATGGACAACAGTTTCCGGAATCATACCTGGGATAGCATCGCATTTACTTTTGTTCTCACTGCATTTACGTTTACGCTGAACCTGCCGTCGTTCCCGGTGTTGCCCGATGTATGCCTCCCCGATTACTGTGTTGTAATACCTGTTGAATGTATTGAAAAATCCCCAGGAGGGCCGCAATGTTACGACACATTATGCATGACCGGCATATGCACTCCGGCAGTAAATATTAGTCTTCCCGATCCAAGTTATACCATAGGTCCACTGATTGATCTTTCGATTCCTCTTGGATATATACCGCTTACCTGGTTTGATGAAACTTGGGAGTTAAAAGGCTTTGAGCCGAATCTCACCGGTGCTTTCGACACCATTGTTTCAGGCTCGCAAATCACACCTAATCCGCCAATGACAACAGAAATTGACGGTCCCAACGTAATTTGTTTTGGCGACACCACCGCTGTTATTACTGCCATTGTACATTACGGAACACCGCCATATACCTACAATTGGTCAACAGGCGTAAGCAACACCACCACTGCAACCATGGATAGTATCATCGCCGGTGTTGGCACATATACAGTGACGATAACCGACGTGAATGGATGCAGCGGGACAGAATCCTTGATTATCTATTACATTAATCCACAGATGTTCTCAGTACTAACATGGGAAGACATCAATTGTGTAGGCGACAGCACCGGATGGATTGCTTGTCATGCCTCGGGCGGAACTCCAGGTTATACCTATCAATGGTCGCCATACGGTGGTATTGAGGATACGGCCTCGGGACTTTGCCACGGTCAGTATATTGTTACCATAACCGATTCTGTAAGCTGTACATTGCAGGACTCATTAACGCTGATTGAATTGCATCCTCTGCCCCCAGTGAATTTCACGGGTACACCGGTCGAAGGCTGCCAGCCGCTAGTTGTTGCCTTTGACGAAACCAGTCCTTATCAAGGTCAAACCTATGAATGGCATTTCGGTACGGGCGCCACTGATTCGATTGCAGATCCTACATAC
The DNA here is from genome assembly GCA_963678485.1 of Bacteroidales bacterium. Taxonomy (GTDB): domain Bacteria; phylum Bacteroidota; class Bacteroidia; order Bacteroidales; family CAIWKO01; genus CALGYY01. Next base: position 2,968,757 of record OY782882.1, on the reverse strand, counting down.
ATCTACGATACCATGGGTACCTTCGATGTTTGGCTTACTGTAGTTTCAATATATAATTGCGATAGCACTATGTACAAGCCTTCTTATATACTTGTGCATCCTAAGCCAGTAGCGGAATTTCTGTTTGATCCGTCAACCGTTCTTGCTACCATAGACCCAACGTGGACAGTAACCTTTACCGATCAATCGACCTATGCATATGGGTGGTTGTGGGATTTCAGCGATCCCGGTAGTGGTGGCTCGAACAGTTCTACTTCATCCAACACGGTTCATTCGTTTTCTGATGAAGGATTATTTACAGTGACCTTATACGTTACCAGTAATTTTGGATGTCTTGATACTGTAAGCCACGTTGTTGAAATCATTGATGATATTCTTCAATATCCCAATGTATTCACCCCCAATAATGATGGCTTTAACGACTTCTTTGAAATTGTGAATATAGAGAAGTATCCGGATAACAAGCTGGTTATATTTAACCGTTGGGGAACAAAGGTCTTTGAACAATATCATTACCGCAATCAGTGGAATGGTGAAGGCCTGAGCGATGGTGTTTACTATTTTGTTTTCGAAAGTGGTAAAGAAGGCGACAAACCTATTGAAGGAACAGTAACGATTATGCGATAAAGGCTTGCGCTGTCACGCTCAAACGAGGCAGCGCATTCCTCTTTATATGTAATTATAACATATTATATTATGAAACAACTTCATTCTTTGAAAGTCCGTGCCATGGCCGTTCTCTTAATCGTGGCATGCAGCTTAGCTGTGCAAACTGTTAAAGCTACTAACATCAGCGTAAGCGGAACGATTTCGGCGCCAACAACCTGGTCGGCAGATACAGTCAAGGTTACAGGAGATCTCCAAATCAACAGTGGTATTACACTGACGATAAACCCAGGTGTAAAAGTGATTTTTCAAGGGCATTATAAGCTTGAAGTAAAAGGAAAAGTGCTGGCCGTTGGCACATCATCCATGCCTATTGATTTTACAGTACGTGACACTACGGGATTTACCAACATGACGATTCCCGGAGGAGGCTGGTCAGGCATTCGTTTCGACAGCACACTAGCGGTTAACGACACTTCGAAATTTACGTACTGCCGCTTTTCTTATGGCAAAGCTAATGGCAGTGGAGATATGGTTTATGGAGGAGCGCTTTACATTTATTATTTTGATAAAGTTCGCATACAGCAATGTAGTTTTACGAATTGCCGTGCAAGTAATGATGGAGGCGCAATATGTGTAAAGAATGCCACCGCATTTATCAGTGCGAACACATTCATGAATGGAAGCAGTTCACGTGGTGCAGGTGTTTATTGCGAGAATGCTTATCCCCGAATTGAGCGAAATACCTTTACCGGAAATTACGCCTCATACATGGGTGGTGGCATTTGTGTATCGAGTTCTGCCGCACCATCGATTGTCGACAATTTGCTGTATACTAATCTCGCATATCTAGGTGGTGCTATTTCCTTTTTTAATGCAGGTGTGATGACAAGGGTTACTTCGAACACGCTGGTGCATAATCGTGCAAATTATGGTGGTGGGATTTCCAGCATCGCTTCTGATGCAACTCTTACCAATAACATCATTTGGGGCAATGAGGCTGCAGGTGGACTACAGGTGACTTTGCTTGACACCGATTCGGATCCTAATTTCACTTATTGCGACATACAGGGAGGAGTAGCAGGATTTGGCGGATCGGGTGCAGGAGCCGCTTACAGCGGAACGTATACAAACAACCTAAATGCTTATCCACAGTTTGCTGACACACTGATTGCTGATTACCAAATTAAAACTGCCTCCCCTTGTCTTGATGCGGGAACACCCGACACCACAGGCCTACATCTACCTGCATTTGATGTGGCAGGAAGTGCGCGCATTAACATGGGACGCATAGATATTGGTGCTTATGAGCGTCAGCAAGTGGTTACATTCTGCGGAAATATTACACAGAATACATTATGGAATGCCGATACGGTTAAAGTAAATTGTGATATCACGGTTGCAGCAGGTGCAACCCTTTCCATTGCACCGGGCGTTTATGTTGAGATGCAGGATAATTATAAAATCACTGTACTTGGCTTATTGAAGGCCATTGGCACAAGTTCAGAAAACATCACCTTTACACCAAAAGATCATCTCGAGGGTTGGAAAGGAATCAGTTTTAAATTACCGGGATCGGCCAGTGATAGTTCACGTTTGAAATATTGCACCATCGAAAATGTGTATAATTTATCATCGGGAACTGACGGAGCATTGATACTTGACAGTGTTTCCAAAGTAAGTATTCAGAATTGTATTATTCATGATAATTCTGGAAAGAATGGTGCAGCTATTAGTCTTGAACATTCTTCACCCCTTATCGCCAATTGTACTATTCATGATAATGATGCACATCCCTCACTTGGAAATGGTGGTGCAATCTGTGCGATTACAGGATCAGCCCCCAAATTAAGGAATTTGATTATATACAATAATGCTGCAGCAACAGGTGGTGGCTTATACATCGAATCAGGATACCTGCAGGCAGCGAATCTCTTTATTAGTAACAATAGTAGTGACTACGGCGGAGGTATGGCTATTGATACATCCCTTGTACTTTTCACCAATACCATCATTGTAAACAATTCGTCTAATATTTATGGAGGTGGTGTGTATTCAACAAGATCTGATGTTACCATCAATAACTCAACGATTGCAAACAATATGAATCAGGGTGATGGAGCTGCCATGGCCATTGGCAAAACAACAGCAAAATTCAATAATACGATCCTTTATGGAAACAAGAACAACAGCTCGGTAAATAAAGAATTATATATAGCCGACACTTTCTGTACTTCTACTTTCAAGTTTTGCGATGTAGAAGGCGATACAACGCAATTCTCATTTGCCGCAGGGGTAGATTTTGAAGGCACTTATAACAACAACCTTGATGTCACTCCCGGATTTGTTACTCCAACAGCGGGTGCTGGTGGAAGTTTTTATGGAGTTACTGCTGATTGGTCGCTTGACCCCTGCTCTCCTTTGTTCAATGCAGGAAATCCTAACCTTGCTGGCCTATATATGATTTCTACGGATTATGCAAATAACGCTCGTGTATATGCCGACACTATTGATATGGGTGCTTACGAATTAATCAAACCATACATTACACTTCAACCGCACGACACAGCAATTTGCGCTAACAATGCTGCATATTTTTCTATTGACATTGAAAGCAGTATTGGTGTTAACTTCCAGTGGCAGATTAAACCCGCAGGTATGGGCACGTTCAGCAATGCTAGTGGACCGGGTGCAAGCACATCGACCTACACCGTTTCCAGTGCAACAGCCATTATGAATGGGGATCAGTACCGTTGTATTGTTTCCGGAAACTGCAGCAATGATGCGACCAGTAGTGTTGCAACATTAATTGTGAATGTTGCTCCTACCTTAACTGGGCAACCCAGTGCAGTATCTGTTTGTCAAAACGGAAGTGCAACATTTTCAACCACGGCCACAGGATCTAATCTCTCGTACCAGTGGCAGCAGCGTCCCTTTGGCAGCGCAACCTGGAGTAATTGCATTGGGTCAACAGCCACCACAGCCAATTACAATATTCCAAGTGTCCCATCTGCTCTCAATAATTATTCATATCGTTGCATAGTAAATGGTAGCTGTGTTCCGGGCGATACCACTATTGTTGTAGATCTAACAGTAAAGAGTTTGCCATCTGTAGTTACCAATCCTTCCAATCAAAGTATTTGCGCAGGTCAAGATGCATCCTTTACCGTTTCCGGAAGTGGGACAGGCATCAGCTATCTATGGCAAATCAGCACAGATGGAGGCTTAACATGGAACAGTACCGGACAAACTGGAACTACGTTGAGTATTACTGGAGTGACGATAGCGATGAATGGTAACAAATATCGTTGTGTTATATCGGGTGATTGCAGTCCTGCAGCAAATTCTTCCGCAGCAACACTTACAGTAAACCTCGCGCCTGCTATTACGTCACAACCTGAAAATACTGGAGCTTGCGTATATAGCACGGTTAGTATTCCATTAGTTGCAACGGGTGGCAATCTCACCTTCCAGTGGGAGCAAAAAGCACCTGGTGATTTGGTCTGGAGCAATGCACCGGGAATGAGTGCGCTGACTGCAACATATCAGCTAGTGAATGTTTCTCTGCTGATGGACGGAACGAAATATCGTTGTCAAATAAGTGGTAGTTGTGCCCCGGCAACCACTAGTGACAGTGTTGTTCTGAGTGTATACAATTTACCAAGCTTCTATGTGGGCCCGGATGTTTCCATGCTTCTGAGCCACACCATTCAATTGGATGCTGGGGCAGGATATTCTGGATATTTGTGGTCGACAACGGAGGTTACTCAGGTTATTAATGTAGTTGGCACTGATGTAGGCATTGGCACACATGCGTATTCCTGCACCGTTACTGATGCCCATGGATGTCAGAACAACGATGGTTTAGTTGTTACTGTATTGGATGATGCAGGAATAGAAAATGCTGCTAGCAGCGAAAGCATCAAAGTATATCCGAATCCCGCTAACGACAAGGTAGTGATAAGTTTCAAGGATAATACGCTTACCAATATTGATCTTCGTGTACTGAATTTACTTGGAGAAACAGTGATCCAGTCGGTCATTGAAAATTCGGGTAAGCAGATTGAACTTGATGTTACAAAACTCTCTGCAGGCACCTATATTCTTCATTTATGGTCAGGAGACCAATCGCTGGTGCAACGCTTCACTATAGAAAGATAGATTTGAAATACCATAAAAAAAGCTGCTGTAAAAAGCAGCTTTTTTTGTTTTAGGCTAGGTGTTATCAAGTGAAAATAACAACTGAACCAGGGATCAAGCCGGATTATTGAGGAGCAACAAATAGTTGTTGGTGTTTTTTTAGCACAACAGAAAAACCCAATACTGAATTGTCACATTTAATAAGAGCACAACATAATGTGTAGTTTATATTCTTTAAATTTCACCTTTTGCATGAACAAAAGGTGAAACCAAAATTCTAGTCAAAGCCTGCCTGACTGCGTCACGCAGGCAGGCCAAATGCTATCCCCCCGCTCTCGCCAATGGCCGCAAATCACGCAAGGTAGTGCGGATTTGCGTGCCGTTGGCGATTCACAGCCCGCCCACGCCCGCTTGCTTTGACAGGCCCGCGCACACGCTTTGAATATTAGCATTGCATAATTTCAATACGGTAAAAGAACCCCAAAGTACGAATGGTATTGGCCTGATAGACTATTAAAACACGGATGCTCAAAAAGATTGATAAGTGTATTCAATATTGATGGCCAATGTTACAGACAATAGCTGCAAATGGAACTCATTCGCGTTCATTCGTGGTATTCGTAGTTGAAGAAAGGTTTTAAAATCTATTGTTTTCTATGAATAGTATTCCTACTCCTCAACTTTTCCGCTTGATCCTGAATCAGACAAACAATAATCTTATAGAAGTTCGAATACCCTGTACGCAATAAATGAAATGAAATTTATCACAGTATAAGCAATGAGAATACCTCTGGCTGCCTTATTCCGGGCAAGAATGCTAAAAGTAATTCCCATAGCAATCGACACAATACTGAAGAACCAACCCAGCGATTGGTATATCAGGTTGACGCGATCGAAATCAGTAATATCTGTTGTTCCGGTCAGCATGGGTGTCAGAACTTTCTGAACCAGCAGCCAAATTAATGACATCACTAGTTCCCACGACATAACGATTACAAGAAGTACGAGTGAGCGTGAAAGTTTGTTCGTCTCCGAAACGGCAGCATTAGAAAGGCTTTCGCCACATTGATTACAAAAATTTGCTGTATCAGGATTAATAGCTCCACACTTAGTACAGTTCATTGCTTATAAAATTTTAGTTTAACATTAGTTGGATAATAAATCGGTCTATAGGATATTGAGCAATTGTTCTTTTATTTTTTCAAGTTCATCTTTCATAATAACCACCATTCGCTGTATATCGGCATCATTGGCTTTTGATCCCAGTGTATTGATTTCTCTACCGATTTCCTGAGTAATAAAATTGAGTTTCTTACCGTGATATCCGTCTTCTTTAAGTGTACTTAAAAAGTAGTTGCAGTGTTTACTCAGGCGTACCTTTTCTTCAGTAACATCAAGCTTTTCGAGATAATAGAACAGCTCTTGTTCGAAGCGATTTTTATCGATTTCCTCACCTTCCATAAAATCGGTGAGGTTTTTATTCATGCGCTCCTTAATGTTGGCAATACGCTGAATTTCGAAGGGTTCGATGAGTCCCAAACGTTCGAGAATATTGCAAATATGCAGAATAAAATCTTTTTCTAATACGGCTCCTTCCTGAACACGGAATTCAATCATACGCTGCACAGCTTCGTCGATACACTCAAGAATTTCTTTCCATTCGGCATCGTCGAGTGTTTCTCCGGAGGACTTAATTACTTCGGGCATCCGTGTGATCGCCGACAGATAATCGGGTGAAGGGATCTTGTGTTCTTCCACAAAAGTTTTGAGCTCATTAAGATAAATAGCGGCAAGATCTTTATCGAAGGTCACATTACTTTTTCCACCTGAATGTTCAACATTAAGTGAAAGGTCAACCTTACCACGCTCCAGTTTACCTGCGAGCCAGAGGCGCAATTCAGTTTCCTTTTCTTTGTAGAGATTTGGCATACGCAGATTTAGGTCGAACTGCTTGCTGTTGACCGACCGAATCTCAATGGTAACCCGTTTATCGTTGATTTCTTTAACGGATTTTCCAAATCCCGTCATGGAATGTATCATAATAATAATTTTAATCAAAGATAGGGATTAATCCGTAAAGTCATTTATTACGAGAAAGTCTTAATGATAGTAATATTCGACAACGGGATTTGCAAAAATGTATTTTTTCTTTTGAAGTATTGACTAATCTGCACTTGTAATTAAATTATCTTTGAAGTTCACACAAATCAACCTATATGAAAATCTTAAAAACCCTGGCTTTGCTGCTCGCAGTCACATTTTTAGCTGCCTCCTGTTCGCAAAATCATTATGCAAAAACGAAAAGAAAAATGACTCAGCATCAAGGTCAGATAAAGACCCGTAGCTAGCGCTAGTATACTATTTCAATTAACTGGAGATTTCAGATCAAGTGAGTGATTGGAAGTCCGATTGGTGGCTTTAAAAATGCAGCTAAGCCGCCATTTCTCATAATGATAACAAAAAAAAAGGCTGTCGTTTCCGGCAGCCTCCTTAAAAACATTAACTGTTGCTTACAGTTTCACTTTCTTGGTGAAATTCTGTCCAGCTGTTTCTACCTGAATCATGTAGATACCAGAGCTAAGATCAGCAACGCTGATTTCTTTTCTAATGCCTTCGATTCTGTCGGTATAAACCAGTTCGCCTAAAGCGCTGTAAATTTTAACAGTTCCCTGAATAGGAGCGGTAAAATTCACAAATACTTTTTGGTTAAATGAGAAAATGTTGGACTCAACTGCAGGCTCGGTAGTAACGCCAGCGCCAGGACCCATATCGCCAGCTGCGATAGCGGAATCAGCAATAGTTTGATAAGCCCAATCCTTAATGGTAACAGTAGTTCCATTGGTGTTAATTCCACCAACGCGAATCCATCCATAATGTAAAGCTGAAGCGTTGTCGTTGAATTTAATACCAAGATAATGGTCAGCACCATCGCCTATAGTACCATAGTTGGTTGTGCCAAACAATGAAGCCATTACGGCCTGGATGTTAGCATTCCATGCAGAAGCTGAACCGATGAGGGTGCCGGCAGGAATACTCATTGCGTAACCCAAGCTGGTATAAGAGACCAAGCTGGCAAGCGTTTCTGCACCAACGGCATAAGCATTCATGTTAGCCTGTGAGTTAACAGGAGTAGTTCCGTAAATTCTAACCTGCAATTGGAAATCATCAACACCGTCAGCATTGATGTCAATTTGCAAAGAATCGCGGCTAGCTGTTCCTGAAACACCGTCAACAGTAACATCAGGGTTCACATCGTGGTAAACGATCTGAGCGTTGAGCGCACCTGCACTCATAACACCGAGTGCAAGGGTTGAATACAACTTCAATTTGTTGTCGAGTGAATACACTTTTTTCATTTTTCTAATTTTAATAAATAATCGATTATGTAGATACAAAAATAAGCTGTTTTTTGCAAAAAAAACAAAGGCTGTTGAAAAATTTTCAACAAACTGAAAAACTGATATTTATGAGCGATTTCTATACAAAGACTTATCTATGACAGCCTGCATATTTAGAGTAAAATGAGTACTTATTCCCAAGAATTCGCAGACTCTGCTAATTTCTTCGGCAGGGTTCTCAACCAGATTTGCATAGTTAACATACAGGATGTCAATATACGGTTCTTTAGCGGCCCAGACTTTTACTTTTTCAACATCATTTTTAAATACATTAGCCAGAGAAACCGGGAAAACATCCGGGTTTTTTCCAAGCATTTTCATTTGCGATTTGAGCACCTCGTTGATATCTCTCTCCATAAAAATCACTTTGTATGTGTGATCTTCAGGAACAAAGGTCAGAAGTTGTGCGATGATTTTCACCGCATGGCCTTCAGCCTGATGCACTATAGCATTATCTTTTGCAAGCTTCTTAATTGCTTCATGTTCAAAGTAACCCTTTGGATTGCTTTCGTTGGGCAGTCTAACCTGGTCGGTGAAAACCGGAATTTCCGCGGCTTCCAGAATTTGCATCATAAGGGAAGTCCCCGAACGGGGCAATCCGGAAACAACGATAATTTCGCCCTTTTCTCTTTCAAGTGCCATTTGATGATAATATTGCGCCTTTTCAGGATTTATAATTTTTTCAGTATATAACTTTTCCAGCCACTGACAGGCTTTCCTGTTCTTCGGGGCAAATTGTAAAACCATTTCGAATGCCTGTGATGACTCTTCAAAACGTTCCATTTTATATAAGACTTCCCCTAAATGAAAATGTGCTGGGGCAAAATTGAAGATTAAGCCAATAGAGGTAAGCAGTGCATCAGCTGCTTCATCAAGTCGATCCATTCGCAGTAAAGCGATGCCTCTTCCGAGATGAGCATACGAATTCGATTCATCGAGATTTAGTACTTTGTCGAAACAATGAAGTGCATCATAATATTTTTCGATTTTATTATAAACTCTTCCCATTTCGAGTGATAATCCGGGAAAAGATTCTGAATTTTTTTCAACTCGCTTGAATGCATCCAGGGCACGTTGTGGGTCATTGTTCTGGCCATGCATCATGCCCTCATAGAAGTCTATCTGCGGCAAAAAACTCAGATCGAATTTGCGAAGTTCGTTGATGGCCATTCCAGCTTCTTTGGTCATTTTTTGATTCAGATAACAATCGATTAATGCCAAATAAATCCTAAAATTATCCTTTGATTTTTTAGCCAAATCTTCGAGTATGGGCATTGACAGCTGGTATTTACCCTGAGCACTATATACCAGTGCAAGATTCAAATTTGTCTCATCGATACAAGATTCATTTGCTTTATTAGCATCATCTCCAAAATCCTCTATATAACCCAATTCGATTAATTGCTGCATTGCCTCAGCAGAGGCAAAGGCGTCGGTTTGCAGGTGTTCAGGATGAGTACCAAAATTTCCTTCAACCTTATCCCAGCTCTCGATCATGGTAGTTTCCGGAGGATTTTCGAAAATATTCATTAAGGATTTTCCATCCATATCGCTGCCTAGAGGCAAACCTAGAATACTAAGAATAGTTGGTGTTACATCGAGTAATGTTGCACCATAAACCCGTTCATCTTTCTTAATCCCAGGGCCAGAAATGCAGAGCATACCGTATTGTCTGTGATCCATGGCAGGTGAAGCTGCAAACTTGGGATATTCTATCATTCTGGAATTGCCTGATTGAAATCCATGATCGGAGACAATAATGAAAGTTGTATTTTCATCTGCCAGAGCGACCATTCGCTCAAGCATCATGTCCTGAAACTTATAAATCCCTTTTACGACGTCTTTAAGCTTATCAAAAATTTCGTCAGGAATTCCTGGAAGTTGAGGTGGGTGAAACCTCATAAAGCCATGGCAAATATGATCTATAGCATCATAATACACTGCGGTGAAATCCCATTCTGTGTTTTCCATAGCCCATGTTGCTGCAGCGTGAACTGATGCAGTTTCAGCAAGAACCTTTGCAAGACCGTCAATGAGTTTATTATAATTCTTACCCAGAGTAGCAGCTTGGGGAATGAAAGGCAAAATATGGTTTTCTGTCAATTCGGCTTTGTGAACTCTTAAATCTGCAAGCAATCCAAGTAATTCCGGTGGATGAACAGCATCTTCGTGAATAGGCCATGCTTCTTCAAAGTTCTTATGTGAATGCTGGTAGAAATTAGAAACCATAACGCCATCGATAGGTTCTGCAGGGTGGCTAGGCCACCAACCGATAACGTTGCATTTATACCCTTGTGAATTCAATATATTCCAAATGGCGCGGGTTTTTCTGGAATGCAGTGTAACAGGGCGAACACCGCCATTTTTTGTATCGGGTTCCGAAAACGCCAACACACCATGTTTATCAGCATGCTTTCCGGTTGCAATGGAGGTCCATAAAATTGGAGATAAAGGCGGATCCAATGTCATGATATTACCCATGACCCCATTGTTTATTAATTTTTCTAACGCTGGCATCTCACCGGCATCAAGTAATGGAGAGATAATATTCCAATCGGCAGCATCCCAGCCTAGCAAAACTATTTTTTTTCGCTTCATTTCTCCAATGGATTTGAGTTTTTGTTGGCGAGATTCTTCTCGAAATTCTTGATTCGGACTTCCCTCCAGGCGATGATTCCCTTGGCGCCATAAGCAAGTAATCCCAGAGACCCTTTCACAGGAATGTCCATGGAGATTTCCTCTTTTGATTTCTTTTTTTCCATAAATGCATCGTTATTCAAACACAACAAAAGTAATATAAATAAGGAAAAGGGAAGTGCAGAAAGACGGGATGACGGTAAGATCCCGCAGGATTTAAGCATAGAATTGCAAGGAAACTTTGCGCTAATATTGGTATTTGCAAAATTCTGATGGCTCATAATCGTCGACCGAACTCAGCAATAATATTTACCTTTGCCGGCAAATAATTTAAGATAATCGCATTTTATGAAAAAAGTTCTTGGCCTTGGAAACGCGCTTGTTGATATCATGACACAGCTCGAAAGTGATAGCTTTCTCGACCAATTTGAGTTGAAGAAAGGCAGTATGCAATTGGTTGATAAAAGTCTTTCGGCGAGAGTGCTGGAAAAGACCGAAGGTCTCAAAAAAGAGCAAGCATCGGGTGGTTCGGCCGCAAATACGATTCATGGGTTGGCTCGTCTGGGCGTTCCTTCAGGTTTCATTGGCAAAGTTGGGAATGATGTCCTAGGCAAGTTTTTTAGCGATGACATGAAAGCTTCGGGAATCAATCCGATGTTATACACAGGCAAGGACGAAAGCGGTTGCGCTATTGCACTTGTTTCTAAAGATGGTGAACGCACATTTGCCACATTTTTGGGCGCAGCTATTGAGCTTTCAGCAGCTGACCTGACTGATAAAGAATTCGCAGGTTATGATTATTTTCATATCGAAGGATATTTAGTTCAGAATTATGAGCTGATTCGCTCTGCCGTTGCTCTTGCAAAAAAACACGGTATGATGATTTCGCTGGACATGGCAAGCTACAATGTGGTTGAGCAACACCGTGAATTCCTTATGGAACTAGTGAATGAATATGTTGATATAGTATTTGCCAACGAAGATGAAGCTCGTGCATTTACAGGTCATGAGCCGGAAAAAGCGCTGGAAGCCATTTCGGGAATGTGCAAACTTGCTATTGTTAAAACAGGAAAGGACGGATCGCTGGTGAAACATGGAGAAAACATCCATAAAGTAGAGCCTATCAAAGCTAATTGCATCGATACCACAGGTGCTGGAGATTTGTATGCTGCTGGTTTCCTTTACGGGATGGCAATGGGCAGGACACTTGATATCTGCGGAAGATTCGGCTCCATACTAGCCGGAAACGTAATTGAGCACATTGGTGCTAAGATCAGTGAACAGCGCTGGGAAGCAATTCGCAAGGAAATTGCTGCAATCTAGTCCTTGTCGGTAATATAATTCGCTATTAACTGTGAAACCGGATATTTCTGCGCTTGTTTCATAGTCACCTTAACTATATCCTCATTACAATCGATTCCGGTCGGGCTGTCAATTTCAATAAAATAGACAATAAGATCGCGATGTGATAGCTTATGTACAACGGGACCAGTTTTGCTGCGTTGTTTGATTTTACTTTTCCCGAAAAGATTCGCCCATTCATCTGTTTCTTTCAATTTCTTAGTATTCAATGGGGTTTCTGATTCAATAAGTGGAAAATCCCACAGGTTTTTCCATACACCTTCAGCAGTTCTCTTTCTGAGATATAAGCTATCCTCACCTTTAGGATGTATTACCATATAATAATAGTAACGCTTGGGACTGACCACCTTCATGGCTTTTACCGGCAGGGTGGCGGTTAAATCATCCGCAAAAGCCTTACAGTGTTTACTTATCGGACATTTTTGACAATCGGGACTTGAAGGTTTGCAAATTAGTGCCCCAAGCTCCATCATTGCCTGATTGAAGTCCCCAGGCCGCTTATGATCGATGTTTGCGTTGAGGAATTCATGAATGGCCTTCTGCGCTATGGCTTGTTTTGGAGCATATTGTATCGCCAGATAGCGACAAACAACCCGCTCAACATTCCCGTCGCAAACTGGCAAGACCTGGTTGAACGCGATAGAAAGGATGGCAGCCGCGGTGTAAGGTCCGATTCCTTTTAGCTTCAGAACATCCTCAAGTACTACCGGAAATATTCCATTATGCTCACTAACAATGATTTGTGCAGATTTATGCAAATTACGCGCACGTGAGTAGTATCCCAATCCTTGCCAGGCCTTTAGCACTTTTTCTTCGGAAGCATTAGCTAAAGAGAAGACATCAGGAAACATATCTACAAACTTTAGATAGTAGCTTAATCCCTGATCCACACGTGTTTGCTGTAAAATAATTTCAGAAAGCCAGATATAATATGGGTTATTGGTCAGTCTCCACGGAAGTTCCCGTTTCTCAGCACTATACCATTTCAGCAGGGGAGTTTTCATCAGGCTTAAAATTTTGAACAAATTTAGTACGAGTTATTTAGAATAAAAAAAAATATTCATTTTCCTTTGGTGTCCCAAAAGATTTTTATCTTTGCAGCCCAATTTAGAAAATTACAGTAACCGAAGTAATAAATCATTCATTTCTATAACTAAAAAGATCAGACGATGACAAAAGCAGAAATTGTGGCTGAAATTGCCAACAAAACAGGAATCGAGAAAGTAGCAGTTCAAGCAACTGTTGAGGCCATGATGGAATCTATTAAAGGTTCATTGAGCAAGGGCGAAAACGTTTATTTAAGAGGTTTTGGAAGTTTCATTATTAAGAAACGTGCTCAGAAGACCGGCCGTAACATTTCAAAGAATACAACTATTGTTATCCCGGCTCATAATATCCCTTCTTTCAAACCGGCTAAAGTTTTCTCCGGTGTTGTTAAAAAGAGCGTTAAATAATTTTCTTCCTGGTATTAATTAATAAAGAACTCTATCATGCCTAGCGGTAAGAAAAGAAAAAGACACAAAATGGCTACTCACAAACGTAAAAAACGTTTGCGCAAGAACAGGCACAAAAAGAAATAATTGCCTGAGGTCAATTTAGTAAAAACTACTTATTACACAACGCGAATCCGCGTTGTGTAATAATTTTTTATACTACTTCCCCATCTGGTTTTTCCGTATCCTGTTTACTGCATAAACACTAAGGATCAACAGATGAAAAGATTTTTATGATCAACAAAGAACTTATTATTGACTCCGGTCCCTCTGAAGTCGTAATAGCCCTTCTGGAAGACAAGCGTTTGGTTGAACTCAACCGCGAAAAGAACAACAGCAGTTTTGCTGTTGGCGATGTATATTTGGGAAGGGTAAGAAAAATTGTCGCCGGTTTAAATGCCGCATTTGTCGATGTCGGCTACGAAAAAGATGCTTTCCTGCATTATCTCGATCTGGGTCCACAGATCAACTCTCAGCTGAAATATTCTAAGAACCTTATACTGGGAAAGAATCCTCCTCCCATTAGTAATCCCTCCTTTGTCCCTGAAAAAGACATTGAAAAGAGTGGACGTATTAGTTCTATCCTTACTCAAAATCAAGAAATCCTTGTTCAGGTTGCTAAGGAACCTATTTCTTCAAAAGGTCCCCGAATCACCTCAGAAATAGCATTTGCAGGACGTTATATGGTCCTTGTACCCTTTTCCGACAGAGTTTCCGTATCGCAAAAGATTAAAAACAACGAAGAAAGAAATCGCCTTAAACGCCTCATCCTTAGTATTAAGCCAAAGAATTTTGGTGTTATTATCAGGACTGTGGCTGAAAATAAGAAGGTTGCAGAACTGATTGGAGATCTTGAAGATTTGGTTAGTCGTTGGACTACCATGGTCAACCGCCTCCCACAGGCAAAAGCTCCCCGTAAAATGCTAAGTGAAATCGACCGGTCTTCGGCCATGTTGCGCGATTTACTGAATGCATCCTTTAATAGTGTGGTGGTAAATGATCAGGGCTTCTACGAAGAGTTGAAAAGCTATATCAAGACCATTGCACCGGATAAAGTGGATATTCTCCGCCTTCACAAAGGCAAAACTGATATTTTTGAGCATTACGGTATCGACAAACAGATACGTGGTAGCTTTGGAAAGAAAGTGACATTTAAAAATGGCGCTTACCTTATCATCGACCATACCGAGGCTATGCATGTGATTGACGTAAATAGTGGTCACCGCATGAACAATCCTACAGGTCAGGAAGCAAATGCCCTCGACGTGAACCTTGAAGCTGCAACCGAAATCGCCCGCCAATTAAGACTCCGCGATATGGGTGGCATCATCGTGATTGACTTTATCGACATGCATGAGGCTGTTAACCGCCGCAAATTGTACGAGAAGATTAAAGCTGTTATGGCTAATGACCGCGCAAAACATACTATTCTTCCTCCAAGTAAATTCGGATTGGTTCAGATTACACGCCAGCGTGTGCGTCCTGAAATGAATATCCAAATGCTGGAGAAATGTCCGGTTTGCGATGGAACAGGTGAGATTAAAGCAAGCATCACACTTATCGACGAGATTGAAAACCATATTCGCTTCCTGATTCAGGAACAAAATGAACCTTCATTACAGTTGAGCGTACATCCGATAGTTTATTCATACCTTAAAAAGGGTCTGATGTCATTCCGAACCCGCTGGTTTATGACCTATCGTAAATGGATCAAGCTTTCACAAAGCCAGTCGTATCATTTTCTTGAATACCACTTCTTCAATAAGAAGGGTGATGAGATTAAGGTATAGACGATTGCAGATGATATTTTTTTACTAGAATTCAATTACTCAGTGAAAAATTGAGTAGTTAATGTCTATTCTAAAAAATTGAATACCAATAAAATAATATTGGATACATCGCATTTATTCTTATCTTTGTTATAGCCTTCAGGATATGCTTACAACAAATCGCACATTCACAGGCGACGCTTATTATTGATTCTTGTGAACACCACTCTTGTACATCTGATACGTTTACTGAAGGACGACTTGCGGATTTTTCTTGCGATAAGCATGGGAATATTCTTGTTTGTATTGTTTTTTCAGCCCTTTCCTATTGAGCATTTCGATTTTAACAACAGCTTGCTTTTTGTTGCAGGCTTAGGGGTTATAGTCTTTGTTTTCATGGTACTGGTAAGGATAATATTTCCATGGTTTTCGAGAAGGAACTACCCAAATCATCAGGAACGGATTGTGCATTCTTATTATGGAAGCTTCATCATTCTGGTTGCATCAACAGTAGCATTCGCTTTCTATCTTCACTATGTTGGTTCCGTGAGCCTTACTTTTTATATAATGTTTAAGGTGGCGCTTATTTGTCTTGCTCCTGTCGCTATATTGAGAATCTATGATATCCTTAAAGTGCTTAAAAACGACAACGAAGCCTTAATTATCGAAAAAAAAGTACTCCAAACACAGGTAGAGAAATTCGAAGAAGATTTTCTTAGTAAAACGGTCGAGTTTGTTTCCGAAAACAATTCAGAGAATTTTAGTTTGACCATTTCTGACATTGCGTTTATCAAATCGGCTGATAATTACGTTGAAATTGCCTATAAGGAAGGCGATTCCTTTAAAAGGAAGCTTCTGAGAAACACATTAAAAAATACTGAGCAGCAAATCCGGCAGTATTCGAATTTTATACGTTGTCACCGTATTTGCATTGTGAATACCCACTATATAGAAAAGCTCAATCGTGATTATAATTCCCATTGGCTCACAATCAAGGGGTTCGAAGAACAACTGCCTGTATCACGACAGTACCTGCTTAAGCTAAAAGAAACCTTATAACCTTTGCGGGGCGAATGACATTGACCCCGACTTACTGGCATCTGCCACCTTTTTAATAACTCCACCACTGTTAGTCGCCCGTTAATCCCTTTATTTCTTAGGGCTCAATGCGCCGGAATACCTTTGCGCAAATTTATTAATTGAGTCCAATGAATATTCTATTTGTTTTTCCCGAATGTCCCGATTCTTTTTGGAGTTTTAGACATGCATTGAAGTTTATCTCAAAAAAAGCAGCTATCCCGCCTCTGGGATTGATTACCGTTTCTGCAATGCTTCCTTCAACATGGAATAAAAAACTTGTGGACATGAATGTGTCAGAGTTACACAGTCGAGATATTATGTGGGCCGATTATGTGCTTATCAGTGCCATGTACATTCAGAAGGAATCGGTCGATTATGTAATTGCCGAATGTCAGAAATACGACACTAAAATAATTGCTGGGGGACCACTATTCACGCAGGAATTCGCAAATTATCCTCAGATTGACCACTTTATTCTTAATGAAGCGGAAATCACCCTTCCCTTATTCCTGAAGGATCTTGCAGATGGAGTACCTTTAAAAAAAGTTTATCGTTCTGATGATTTTGCTGATATTACCACCACTCCTGTCCCCGACTACCATTTGCTTTTGATGAAAAAGTACGCCTTCATGAATATTCAGGTATCCCGTGGATGTCCCTTTGCTTGCGACTTTTGCGAAATCACCTCCTTGCTAGGACATAAAGTGAGGATGAAAAATACATCACAGATTATTAATGAACTTGACACCTTGTATGCACTTAACTGGCACGGCTCGGTCTTCGTGGTAGATGATAATTTTATCGGCAATAAATCCATCATCAAATCAGAGTTGTTGCCCGCAATGAAACGTTGGATGAAGGAACACAGATATCCCTTTACCTTCAATACGCAAACATCGATTAATCTGGCTGATGACAAAGAATTAATGATGATGATGATTGAAGCCGGATTTAGCTCAACCTTTATTGGTATTGAAACACCTGAGGAAAAATCGCTGCAGGATTGCAATAAGGTTCAAAACAACAACAGAAATTTGCTCGACAGCGTAAAGGCCATACAGCATGCAGGATTGCAGGTTTCAGGTGGATTCATTGTCGGATTTGATAGCGATTCCCCAACGGTATTTCAGCGACAGACCGATTTTATTCAGCAAAGCGGTATCGTCTCTGCAATGGTCGGGCTGCTCAATGCCCCTAAAAACACTAAGCTCTACGACCGTATGGAGGCTGAAAACAGGCTGACAACGGAAGCCACAGGGAGCAACACTGATATGTCGATGAATTTTATACCCAAAATGGACAATGAGGAATTAATGACGGGCTATAAAAAATTAATCAGCAACATATATTCAGTGAAGCCTTACTACAAAAGAATACGGCAGTTCATGAAGAACTTTCAGCAGCCAATTTCCTCCGGGCAGTCAAACATTGAATTCGCTCACATCATTGGATTTTTACGATCCATTATAATCATTGGCGTTCTTAATAAAGGACGACGGGAATACTGGCGCTTCTTTTTATGGACATTGTTTAACAAACCTGCCCTGTTTATGGATGCAGTAACATTTTCTGTTTACGGATATCATTTCAGGACGGTTTATGGATTACGCGATTCCCATGGCAGACGATAGCCAATTTGCTTTTGTAAACAAAGAATCTTTTTTTTGCTGCTTGCTTTTGGTTCAACCTATAAAATCCTACATTTGTGCTAATAAACACTTTCAGTTCACATAAATTAAACTTTATAAGCATGAAACGTATCCTGATTTTGATGCTCTGCGTTCCCATTGTTCTTATTGGAACGCAATGTAAACCAGGCAAGAAAAAAGACAAGAAGGAGGCTCACATGTCCTACATCAGCAAAGAAACCGTAGATAAAATCGTAAAGTCACTGACTGTGAAGTACGGTGATATCAACAAGGCACGTATTGAAAAAGGCGTGTCTCAGGCAGCTTCTCTTTGGACTGAGAAAGACGGTAAAACCGCCGATTTCGAAACCTTTTGCAACGATAATTTTATTGCGGATGAAAAAGAACGTGAAGCACTATTTCAAAGGATTTCTACAAACTTTGAATCACTGCTTGGCAATTTCAACAAAATAAGCATTGACCTTAAACGGCCGCTGCACGTCGACGAAGGCGAAATTATGCCTATCGACGAATTGTTTGGTGGCTATGAGCCATCTTCGCATATGGTTGATGATTTCTTTAATAACAAAATTGCTTTTGTCAGCATTTTGAATTTCCCGTTCTATTCTTTAAAAGAAAAAACTGAACTGGGCGAAAAATGGGATCGTCTGCAATGGGCATACGCCCGTTTGGGTGATCAGTTTATTTCGCGTGCTCCCGCTGATTTATTACTTAAAGCAGGTGAAGCCGCAAGTAATGCTGATACCTATATCTCCGGTTACAATATTTATATGGGAAAATTATTGGACGAAAAAGGCAAAACGCATTTTCCGGCCGATATGAAATTAATCAGTCACTGGGGTTTGCGTGATGAGCTCAAAGCCAATTACGACGGCACTCCCGAAGGGCTGCTAAAACAACAAATGATTTATGAAGTAATGAAACACATCATCAATCAAGACATTCCTGATAGCGTGATTAACAATGGTACCATTGAATGGAATCCTTACACTAATAAGACCTTCCGCAATGGCAAAGAATTTAAATCGGCCCCTGAACCTGATACACGTTATTCCTACTTGCTCGACAATTTCAAGGCTCTTTCTGCAATTGATGCTTACAGTCCTCAATATCCAACCGTGATTGATCGCAAATTTGATCAGGAAATGGAAATTCCACAGAAGGATGTAGAGAAACTTTTCACTGATTTTATTTCTTCACCCCAAGTGAAAAAAGTAGCTGCATTAATTGCACAGCGCTTAAATCGTAAACTCCAACCTTTTGATATTTGGTATGATGGATTCAAGCCACGCAGCACCATTAGCCAGGAAGAATTGAATTCAAAAACCAGCACAAAATATCCTACCCGCGAAGCATTTGAAAAGGACTTACCAAACATTTTAACCAAGCTTGGTTTTACTGCTGAAAAAGCAAAATGGATTTGCGAAAGAGTAGCTGTGGATGCTTCCCGCGGTGCTGGTCATGCATGGGGTGCCATGATGAAAACAGATAAGGCTCGCCTTCGCACACGCATTCAACCAACAGGGATGGATTACAAAGGATACAACATCGCTATCCACGAGTTTGGCCACAATGTAGAACAGACTATTTCATTGTTTGAAGTGGATAATTATATGATGAATGGTGTTCCTACTACAGCCTTCACCGAAGCGCTGGCGTTCATTTTCCAAAAACGTGATTTGGAATTATTGGGAATTAAGAATGAAGACCCCAATAAATTCAACTATATGACACTCGACAATTTCTGGGCGTGCTATGAAATCATGGGAGTTTCCATCGTTGATATGCGTGTTTGGCAATGGATGTACGACAATCCCGATGCAAAACCGGCCGAATTAAAAGCTGCTGTATTGCGTATTGCAACTGATGTCTGGAATCAATATTATGCTGATGTTTTTGGAGTTAAAGATCAACCAATCCTCGCTATTTACTCGCATATGATTGATGCACCTTTGTATCTTTCTTCGTATCCTGTTGGACATCTTATCGATTTTCAGATTGAGCAACAGATCGAAGGAAAGAACTTTGCCACCGAGGTGGAACGTATGTTTAAAAACGGAAAACTTACTCCTGAGCAGTGGATGAAACAAGCTGTAGGAACTGGAATTTCTATTAAACCTATGCTTGATGCTACCGACAAAGCCTTGTCTGCGGTATCTAAAAAGTAAAATATCTCTGTAAAAAAAAAGGATGAATCAGCATTAACTGATTCATCCTTTTTTTTATGTGATGATTAATAAAATCCCAAGAAAATCCAAGTTTTGAGTATGCTAATCAAGCAGCTGAAAAATCATTATTATACAGGCATAAAATTCCTGATACCGGCGGGCGTGAATGCTACAGTATTCTACTGTTTGGCACAACAAGAACAAATTGACAGACGAAGTGCAGAGGCAGATTAAAAGATATCGTCGTCTTTATCGTCTGACTTGCTCTTTGAAGAACTCTCGTCGTCGTCGTCTTCAGCAACTTCATCTTCGTCACCCATCTTTCCGGTGGGTTTTACACTTTCGATGTTCGAGAAGATTGCATCGTCGAGCTTGTCTTCGGTGATATTGTCAATTTTGACATCCACCTTTATGAGGTAACTCGTATCCTCAGTATCCACGGTAACAGCGTAAAAGAAATCGTTGTTCGGCTTGGTTACTTTGAATACATGGTGCATGTGACCATCAGGATATTTCTCCCGGAGCGCTTCCAGCACCTCAGGTGCCAGATTGTTGTAGTGTATGATTACTCTTTTCTTTTCCATAATCCGAAAATCGGCTGCAATAATAATGTTTTTTTAAAAACTGTATGCACCTTTAACAATTTTATTACACATACTTTTTCGAAAAGATTGAATAATAAATCGACTTGTGCATAAGCGCTTTATTTAATGTATGATACGAATAATCCTTTTGCAATTTATAAATCACCAAAGTTGCGTCAATTTTTCAATTTTAACAGTTTCTGACGGAAAAGTACTCGTTCCGGTGATTTTAACTCTATCAAATACATTCCATTTTTTAAAGGGCCGTCGGCCAAGCAACTTTCGTACCACTCAATCTTATTTTGACCACTGACACAGTAAACCGGAGCTGCAGCGTAGATGAGTTTCCCCGATAAATCGTAGATACAAAGTTGAATTTCAGAATTTTCGCTCAGGTAAAAATCAATTCCAAATGAAGAGAAAAATGGGTTAGGCTGAACAAGGCACTCAGGAGTATGCGAATTTCCTGGCATTCCAACCACTTTCGAAAGAATAATATGATCGCAGAAGGGCGCTTCAACTTTTTGCGTTATGTATGGGTGAGCAGCATCTATTATTCCAGAGGAGGTGATGAAATACTTGTTACAGCTATCAATACGAAACAAAGAATAGAAGTATGTTTCCATCGTTTGCAATCCGTCGAAATTTAGGCGATAACCATGAGAGGATGATGAATTGTCGGCGACAAGAACCTGAATTTCATCACCGAAAGGACTGCGCCCAGCCATCACTATACTCCCCAGCGAATCGCTTCCTGTGCTCATCAATTGTTGGTGATTATGCATTAATTGCTGCATTGCCCGATAGGTATATCCGGAATAGCGGTATTGATCGTTCCAGTCAACAAGACCAAACCAATAATTATCGGTGGCATATCTGAACAATTTATCAATGGTAGAATTCTGCAAATACTTCATGGCTCCGACCGTGGTAGCCGCATTTAGCGCGTCATCCATTCCCCATGCATTAAAATGAGTAAAGCTAAACATAAACGGATTCCATTCAGAATTGTACAATTCAGTTGAAGTAAGACCGTGCTCATTTAATCTGGCACGTGCATATTCATTAGCCGACTGATAGTAATACGGATTTGGATAATAATATAAATGATACGAAAAGAAATCAAGAGGAAGGCCTTCATTAACCACACTATCAAGAAATGGATGCATAAACGAGCTGTTGAAGATATTGGAAATTGCCGGACCGCCAACTTGAATCCCGGGGTCGTACATTTTTATTTTTCGGCTTGTAAGCCGATACAACTTAATGTATTGCTGAACGGTACCACTCCAAAAATCAGGGATATCCGGCTCATTCCAGATTTCAAAGCGATTAAGGTTATAATGAAAACCATTGTTCCATCCATCGTTGTAATGCTTAATGATTTGCAGACAAACCTGAGCAAACTTCTCAGCATTTGCGGGAGGAGCGTTATACGTATGACTGATATCGTAACTTTCGCCAAGGCGGTAATATACATGCCCTCCCGCGTTGAGAATATCTGCAATGCAACTATCCGTAGTGAAAAAATGGTAAGCGGTTGAATCAAGTGGATTTCGCGAAGTATCAGGAAATACTGCATGATAATCAAAAGCTATGGAATAATCATGAGTCCTGACATCATCAAGTCCCATTTCCTGAAATTTCATAATATGATTGCTGGGATGTGATGGGTTTCCAGGACCATTATTGGTCGAGAACAACGATTTAAAATCCGTTGTTTGTTGATTTATCACCACGGAATATTCCCTATATAAAGTATCGGTGAGTTCAACCAGACTGAAGTCGTCAAACCACAGCTTTCCCGGCCCCAGCAGTATCATTCCAAAAAGAAAATTATCTGTACTATCCGGTGCAGTAAAACGATTACTCATTTTAATCCAATCTGCTTGTATTCCAACAGGCAGCATGTATGATTCAAAGATGAGATTAGTATCATTACGAAACTTAATAATCGGAAGCATATACTGACCCACACTATCTGACTTGACCCAATATTCCATCAGATATTTATGCCCGGCCTGCAGCGGAACAATTTGGGCAATGGCAGTATTTGCGGCCCCCGTACCACGAGAGGCAACGCGACATCCATAGCTTCCCGAGTGAGCTGCAGCGTTTTCAGCAACAACAGTACTAACAAGTGGCTCAGAACCAAAATAGATCCATGAGCTCAATAATGATTCAAAGCCCGGGTTCACGATAAGATTCTGACTATAGATAATGGTTGGTGAAGAAAGCAGCATTAGAAGGACAATGATTCGCTTCATGAACGTGAATTTTGGAAAATATAAAAGTAAAAAATCTTATGTAATATTAACGAAAAGCAAATATTTGCGTGAAAAAAAAGCCCCGAAAATCGGGGCTTAACAATGAGTTTATCGCAATAGCAGGAAGGTGCCTACATATTTGTGCTTTCTGCGGAACACGTCCTTAAATGTAACGATATAGGTGTAGACTCCGGTTTCCCGAATCTTTTCGCCGTTAACTGAGCCATCCCATCCTTCTTCAAGATCATAAGAAGTAAAGAGTTGTTTTCCCCAACGGTCGAAAATGCGCATGACAAATGTACTGTTATCGATTCCTATCCCTTTCACCAGAAAGACTTCATTAATACCATTATGATCCGGAGTAAACGCATTAGGCGCATAGAAGGTGAATGCCTCCTTTACCAATAGATATTTATCTGCAGTATCACGGCACCCATATTCAGAAATGACGACAAGAACTACATGATAATTACCAGTGTCCATATAATTATGGAATGGACTAGTTTCATCACTGGTATTGCCGTCGCCGAAGGTCCAATAACTGTAATTCAGATTATCGGAAGTATTCATAAAATACACACCGGCATCCAGAATATCTATTTCATCAGGATTAGGATCAAATGAAGCAACAGGTTTAGGATGTACCCAAATCATACTGTCGATGGTCATCGAATCCAAACAACCGTGAACACTAGTCACATACAAAGTAATATCGTAATACCCATCTTCAATAAAGGTGTGGTAAGGATTCTTGTCTATTGAGGTTCCACCGTCATGGAAATCCCAATAATAGGTCTGTCCTTCGTCCTGACTGGTTTCGTAGAATTGAACACTTAGTGGCTGACAGCCTTCATCAATATCGCTGATAAAATTAATTGGCGGTAAGGGGAAGAGTTCAGTAAGTGTTACGGTATCACTAATCTGACATCCGTAAATATCGGTCACCAACACCCAATAAGTGCCGGCAGGCAATCCAGAAGCAATGGAATCGTTTCCACCAATGGGTGACCACACAAAATTATATGGTTGGGAACCTCCGGTAACATGAGCAATAATTTTTCCATCGCTGCCTCCAATACAGGTCACCATGGTTGGCTCAAGTGATATAAACAATGGAGGATCCACATTAGTGATACTCATTGTATCCCATAGCATACATCCATTAGCATCGGTAACGGTGACACCATAAAATCCGGCACCGAGGTTACTTAATGTACTTGTGGTTGTTGCCGTAGTGATAGTATCACCTGTTGACCAAACATATGTATAAGGAGGAGTACCATTTTGAACAGTTGCTGTCAATTGCCCTGTACTATCACCATAACAGATAATAGGAATCGTCTGCGCCAGATCAAGTGTAAGTTCAGGATTGGGAATGATTGTATGCGGTGGCATAATAGTATCGAAAATACCCGTATTATTAGGTGTCCAGCCTCCCATCTGCCATGTTTCTTCAAACCAGGTAATTGGGATATAACCTATAGGGAAGGTATGCGCGTACAAAGGTCCGATATGAATCTGCCAGTCGGCAGGATTCAGAACCACAGCAGGGGTACAGATTTCAGGGCTGCAGATGGTTTGCCAGCAAGTATCACCCAGACTTTTATCCTGACAAGGTGCAGGAACGGTAACGCAATATTCAGGAATACAGAGGTCGGGAAGAACAGGGAATGACGGAATATTAATCCAAAATTCAAAAGCGGTAACGTTAAAGTAAAACGCCATTGAATCCCAAAGATGATTGGTAAAATCATTGGTCATAAAATGCGATATGCCCATATCCCACACGGGATAGCCAGTACAAGGGTAATCGAAATGCAAGTCATTTCCCGTTTGTATGGTGATCACGTCTGAGTTGCCCTGGTTAACCAGGGCATTCCCATTAGCCGGATCCGTCTCTGTATAATCGACATTAGTGGGAAAGTCGAAGGTGGTCCAAATGGTGGGACAGAGCGTCAGGTCTTGCACCATATAACTGGTGAAGCCAAAATTCAAGGCAAGCAAGACATAATCGATGGATATACCCGCCCCTATGTCGATATTCCCACTCAACAGACCAAGGAAGTTCGATATAATGGGTCCGGCCGGTGGCGGAATTAATGAAGCGATTGCACTAAGGAATTGTATTACATCCAAATTCACATTGAGCCAGGGGTTATTACCACTGGCGTAGACACAGTCATCCGTCCCCAGCCAATCGTGGGTAACAATATAGGGTATATCAATTGAAGCCGTCAGTCCTATGCCCCAGAAATCGGGGATAATAATGGGCAAGATGGTATCGTGACAAATAGAGAAGAACCACCCATCCCAGCAAGGATAGGCTACTTGTCCTGTCTGAGAGTTAAGATAAAAGATATTGATAGAATCTGTTGGAACCTGTATATTTATCGGATTGAATGTCCAACAATTCCAGAGACAAATAGTAGCATCCACATCCAGCCCGAAACCAAAGAACAGGTCGAGCTGCATCACCCCCGCAGTAGGAAAGTGCGAGGTTAAATCCCATCCGGGCAAGACTTCATAATCGCTGTTTATTGTAACATTTGATCCCGGATTGAAAGTGTAGTTATCGGGGAAGGTTAAATCAATGGTAACAGGATAAGTTGCATCAACCGATCCTGTAGTGAAACCATGAATGCTAAATACAGCACCAATGTCAAGCCAGCTGTCAATGTTTAATGCGGCACCAAACTGACCGCCAAATATGCTTTGAATAAAATTGATAGAAATCGTTGTGTCGTAATCGAACCAAAAAAGAGTAATGTTTGTGTCGATTGTAAACGGAGTGCCATTGGGTCCCCACATGTTCTGGTTCTCTGTCTCCCAGGTAACATTATGTGTAATGGTGTGGGTTTGAGCATACGACCGCTCAGCACTTCCCAACAGGAAAATGAGAGCAAATAACACAAATAGCTTTTTCATTGGTCGTAGCACGTCACAAATATATTATTATTTCTAATTAAAATTGCACCGATAACAAACTTTCTCTAATTACCAGATATAAAACATTTTTTGCCACTACCGGATAATTACCCTGAACCCAAACGGTGCGGGCATAATCGCCGGTAAACAACATAAGACGCTCATAAGGAACATCTTTCTTACCATCTGTACTTTTCACATTGAATCCCACAGAAATGATAACGCCCTCTTTGCCGCTTTTTGTTTTGACGTCTTCACGGGCAATATACTTCATTCCTTGTTTTTCGATATACTCCTTAGTAAGTGTCTGTACCACCATTACATAAGGTGTTCCTTTAACTTCGGTAACGGCAACAGAAGCTCCAGCACCTTCGTGCATGAACCCATATTTGCCATCTTTTATAAAAGGTTTGAAATAAGCAGGTGGGATAATTTTAATATTCGTACCAGGAATGTCCTGCCAATTATTTAACAAACTGTCTTTCTGATGCTGCGTTGGTTGCTGCGCAGAGACATTCACCGTGCAAAGAAACGTCGCTAAACAACATAATATCAATATGCTACTGCGTAGATTCTGTCTCATTTAGTAATTTTCAGTTCCTTTAGTTTCGCAAATATACAGAAAGCGATGGTACAACTATATCTATGAACATAAAATTTGTTGCCTGTCATTGACGCACCATAATATATTTTGGTTGCCTGTCTACATTATTTAGGTATAACCAATACTTAAAATGGTTTTAACGAAAGAAATTAAAAAAGGTTTAAGAAAGGGAGTCGGTTTTCACCAACTTCTTTTTTGAAACTGTGTCTGCAGTTCAAAATTAATATAGTCTGTAAAAGAATTCTGATCAGGCACTATACGGCGTAATCGGGTAAAAAGTCTGTTGTGTAGGTTTTACTGATTCCCCACAATCGTTTTGCGGTATCAACTTGCTGAGCTTCTTTTGAGACCTCAGTAACTTTTTTCTTCGAAAAATACAATCCACTTAACTCCTTAACATCGGGAGATGAGGCAAGAAAAATGGATGTTTCAGCGCCCTTTTGCGGGCTAATCATAAAGGCCTTAAATGGCAGTTTTAAAAGCCCATTCATATTATTAAAGATAGCGGTGTTTACCACGCCCGGATGCAAGCAGTTTGCAGTCACACCGGAACCTTCAAGTACTTTTGCTAAATATCGGGTAAAATAAATATTTGCCAGTTTTGACTGGCTATAGGCTTTCATAAAAGGAAAATCGTTGTTAAATTCCAAATCATCAAATTGTAGCCTTGTCCCTTTATGCGCCTGTGAAGAAACGGTAATTATTCGCGAGGGAGTTGAAGACCGCAGCAATGGCAGTAACCATTGAGTAAGCAGGAATGGCGCCAGATGATTCACCGCGAAGGTTAATTCAATCCCATCCACTGATTCCCGACGTTGGGTTTCCCAAACCCCGGCATTATTAATCAGCACGTGTAATACTGCATATTGAGATAAAAACTCCTGTGCAAAACGCGTTATCGATGAAAAATCATCGAGGCGACATTGCATCGCAAAAATCTCTTTGTTTCCACTTAAGTCACGAAGCTTTTCCTGTACTGCTTGCCCCTTGCTTAAATCTCGTGTGGTAAAAACCACTTTAGCTTGCATTTTTGCTAAAGCAAGAGCAGTCTCATAACCAATGCCGGATGTAGCTCCTGTAATCAATACAGTTTTTCCTTTCATGCCGTATATTATTATGAAGGAGGAGTAACTCCCCCTTCATCGTTAATCATAAAGTTAGATTAAACTTTCGCAAAGCGATTTTACTTTTTCAAGATACGATTGCTTTTCCTCTTCTGCCGCCGATTTCGCTGATGGGAAGAATAAATGAGCCTTAAGGTCGAAACCACAAAAATCCATAACGCCAATATCGGAGGTGAGTTTTAATGCATCATACATTCCGGTCTCATACACCGATTTTGGATTGCCATGATTATTTAAAATAACGACGGGCTTACCATTCATTAGTTTTTCTATTCCCGTGGGGCCATATTTATAGGCATACCCATACAATAGAACGCGATCGAAATAGCCTTTCATTATTGCAGGAGCGCCAGTCCACCAAATTGGATAAACAAAATAAATAATATCTGCCTGATTAATAAACTCCTGCTCAGTTGTAATATCCTTAGGCAAGGCCCCATTCATATTGGCCGCCTGATCTGCTGCAGTAAGTACCGGATTAAAACCAAGATCATACAAATCACGAACATTTACTTCATGACCTTTATTAATAAGAGTTTCCTTAACAACATCTTTTACTCTTCCGCTTAAACTCTCGGGGTTAGGATTTGCATATACAATAAGTGCTTTCATAACTTTCAGTGATTGATTTTAGTGATTTTTTGGCAAAGGTATACATAATTTAGAAAGATTCCAAATAAAAAAACTGTATCTTTTCTACACTTTTGAATTATAGTGTCGATTGTATTGATAAAAGAAAATACGAATAGCCACATTAAGAGGATTTTGCAAAAGACAATTAGCATAGAATTTTGCATGATAAATTTTTAGGAATATTTTCATCAAATATCAACACAGAGCAACCAAATGCCTAAACTTGACGTCAAATTACCTTATTATAATGATTAAGGCCGTGTTATATAGTTTTAGTATATTTGTAAATTATTGTACCTATCCACTATCAAAATGAAAAAACTACTCCTTGCTCTTTTTATTGGGATTTTCTCAATTATCAACGCTAACGCATCTCATATTGCTGGCGGCGACCTTTCATACACCTGCATTGGTGGCAACGACTACCTTATCACTTTGAGTTTCTATCGTGATTGCAGTGGAATTAGTGCAGTAACCTCAGCGTCAGTGGATTTTAATTCATCTTGCACTGGACCTTTTACAGTAACATTGCCCAAAATCGGTCCTACTGGAGGTGTTGAAGTAACTCCTGTTTGTCCGGGTCAATCTACAACCTGCAGTGGAGGTACACTTTATGGGCTGCAAAAATACGTTTATCAGGCACAGGTCACTCTGGTGCCTTGTTCCGATTGGGTCATCTCATACGTTGAAGGCAACCGTAATCCTTCAAACACTATTTCATCGCCGGACTTTGCTTATATGTATATTCAGGCTACATTAAATAATTTAATTGCGCCCTGTAATAGCTCCCCCACGTTTTCAAATCCCCCATCCACAGTAATTTGCAACGGTCAGCTTTTCTGCTACAACCATGGAGCTATCGACCCAGATGGTGATTCTCTTGTTTATCAACTGGTGACCCCTTACGATCAAGGGCCTGGCTCTTCTTCAGTATATGTGACTTATCTGGCAGGATATTCCGCAACACAACCCTTGCCCTCAAGCCCACCGGTTTCTATTGACCCCAGCAGTGGCGATATTTGTATGACTCCTACAACAAACATTACAACGGTCATGGCAGTGTTGGTGCAAGAATGGCGACGAATTGGAGGAGTCCCAACTCTTATTGGAACTGTTGGTCGGGATATGCAATTAATGGTGATTACATGCGCGAACCAACTTCCCATTTTGGGCGGCATTAACCCAAACGCAACACAGTATAATCCAACAGATACAACATTCGCATTGCCCATTTGTTTAGGAGATACGGTTGCATTTAATATCTATGCAAGTGATGCGGATGTGCCTGCTGATAATCTTTCTATGACTTGGAATGCCGGTATTCCTGATGCATCCTGGAATGTTGTTTCAAATAATACACCTAACGTGGTTGGCCAATTCTTCTGGGTTCCTACTTCATCTTACGTCAGTAATGTCCCTTATTGTTTTACCGTTAACATCCGTGACGATAATTGCCCGTATGTCGGGCAACAGACATTCTCTTATTGTTTGACGATTCAAGGAATCGATGTTGACTTTCAATTACCGACAGATACATTATTATGCATGGGTGAAAATTTCACTATTAATGCTATTGGTGATTCGAATTGTGTTAATTATCATTGGACCCTCGACGGCAGTCCCACCACCCCTGTAAATGATTCCACTTATTTTGTTAACTCCACCACACTGGGATCAGGAGATCATACTGTCTTACTAACTGTCGACAACGGAGTTCTGGCGCAGTGTCCGGGAATAGATTTTATTAATGTAAAAGTGGTTCCCCAGCCCAACGTCAATCTTGGAGCCGACGATACCATCTGTTCAGGGCAGAGCATTACTCTTGATGCTGGACCCGGTGCCCAATATACATGGTTACCAGGGGGTCAGTTTACCCAAACGATTGATGTGAATGTTTCAGGAATGTACATTGTCGAGGTTGATGGAGGTGCAATGACACGATGTAGAGATCGTGATACCATCATTGTTAAGGTACTTGATTTACCAATCGTTGACTTAGGTCCCGACCAATGTGTTACTGATGCTACCGTTCTCGATGCTGGTAATCCTGGATATGAATTCCTTTGGACCAATTCAGCAGGTAATACGGTTGGTACTGGCCAAACATTAAACGTAACAACATCAGGAACCTACACCGCAACTGTAGCCGAATTACTAGGATTTGGTTGTGATGTTAGTGATGATGTTCTCGTGCAAGTTCTCCCCGAACCCGAAATAACACTGGGTCCCGACACAACAATTTGTCAGCACCAATCCATTAAGCTAGAAGTTAAAGGTGTAGGAATAGATCTCAGTGCTTATGGTTATACTTACAGCTGGATGCCAACCCTTGCGACTACTCCATATCTTGTTCAGGCCTGGCTTCCAGAAGGAACCATTCCTTACATTGTAACAGTAACTGGTTGTTCTTCTGTTTCTGATACAATGAATCTTACCGTTCATGTTTGCAACCTCACCATTCCTAACATTATTACACCAAATAGTGACCCTTGGAATCAAAATTTTGTTATTCCAAACCTTGAATATTATCCCAACAGTGCGTTCATCGTTTACAACCGCTGGGGTAAAAAGGTTTACGAAAGTTCAAATTATCAGAACGATTGGGATGGCGAAAATTTAGCCGATGGAGTATATTATTATGTGCTTAAAGTCAATTTTGGCAATACGGGGAATGGCGAAAAAATTGAGGAACATCATGGCACAGTTACAATTCTTAAATAACTGAATTACAATAAAATTAAAAAAAGGCGGCTAAATTTTGGCTGCTTTTTTTTAATTATTCCTTATGTTATTGTTAATATATAGAATTGTATTTTGTTCCATATAATATTAAATTATGCAAGCTCAGTAGTTTATCTAAGCAGACGATATAAAATCACTTACATTAAAATCTTTTATTAAATTATCATTATTTCGAAAGATTATTTGTTAAATTTGTGGCCATTAATACTAAAAATTTATCCTATGCGGCAAACATCCAACATCTTCAAAATTATAGTTTTACTCTTGATTGGATTTCAATGTCAGCTATTAAAAGCACAAGAGACAACATTATCCAGCGTTCCCGATGCAAGACTTTACGAGGCTTTCGGTAAGGAACGGGTTGATTTTTTAGTTCAGAAAAATCCGGATATGATTAAGTATTATAACTTTTTTCTGGACAATTCCTTTGTGCTGGTAAAACATCATCCTGAAAAGGTTGCGGAAATTATCCGTACAGTCCCAATGATGGAACTTACCAATCCTTCGCTTGTTAAAGATGTTCCCAACAAAGCTGTTGGAACGAAAAGCGTCAATATCCTGAAGTATAAGTATCAGCTAAACATGAACAACACTACCCAATATCGCCTTGACGACTCAGGTACTGTTATCATTTTCTTCCCAGCAAGAGTCATTACTGAAAAATATAATAAAGCCAGAAATTTATAAAGCCAATGGTTATGAGAATTAAAATACTACTCACCGCAATTTTGGTTTCGTTAAGTGTTTATCTTCAGGCACAGACCTACTTAATGAATGCCGCATCAAACAACACCACCGTTACTACCTGTTCAGGAAACTTGTACGACGATGGTGGCGCTGCAGGAAATTATGCTGTAGGTCAGGTGTTCGTTATCACCTTTACTCCAGCCACTCCCGGAACAAGTGTTAAACTTGATTTTACCCAATGGAGCTGCGACGACGGTGCATCTCTCGAAGTATTTGACGGACCAAATACGGCCTCTCCTTCCTTTGGCGCTTTTTCGAACGGCTTTGTTACTCCTATTGGACTGCAGATTATGGCCAGTGCAACAAATCTTACCGGTCAGCTGACCCTGAGGTGGACTGCTGGCACTGTTGCTTCTCCTGGCTTTGCTGCAACTATAACCTGCCATGTTCCCTGTCAGACCATTTACGCACGCATCGATAGTTTAACCTGCGTTCCTCCTATGGTTGACAATTACATCGACATTTGTGCCGGCACCCCTATCACATTTTCGGCCTATGGGATTTATCCACAGAATAACGTAATCTATCCTCAGAGTGATGGAACCTCTTTGATTATCTGGAATTTTGGTAATGGTGTTTCTGATACCGGCAGCACGGTTACCTATACTTATCCGTTTGTAAGTGGATACGATTTTTCTGTTACTATCATTGATTCAATGGGCTGCGGAACTGCCAATTACGAGGCTGCCCGCGTACGTATCTCCGATAACCCGATTTTGGGAATCAACTTCGTTCCCGATATGTGTATGGGCGATACTGCGAATTTTATCACTGGTACTTCGGCTGTGTCAACCATTGTTATCAATACTGTCAACGGAGGTGCTTCCGGCGAACTTAATCTCGCCGACACCACCTATCTTCCTGACGGTAGCGGTGCATCTTATACTTCTTCACTGACATATAGTGTATTCCCAGCAGGGATGACTCTTGCTAATGTTAGCGACCTTTTGGGCGTTTGCATGAACATGGAGCATTCCTACCTTGGTGACTTACGTCTTAGCATCATTTGCCCTAATGGACAAAGTGTTATTTTGAAGAATTATCCCGGTGGAAACGGAACCTTCCTGGGCGAACCAATAGATAATGACGCCGTTACGGGCCCCTGCGTTGGTTACGATTATTGTTTCTCGAGCACACCCACCTATGGAACTATGGTTGCAGAAGCAAATTCGCACACATACACATACACTGATTGCGCTGGCACAACCTATACGAGCCATCTATACTTACCAGCAGGATCGTATGCTTCAGAAAACCCACTCTCAGGATTGTTGGGATGTCCGCTTAACGGTACCTGGCAAATTTCCATTGTTGATAATCTCGCTTCCGATAATGGTTATATCTTTTCTTGGGGACTCAGCCTCAACCCTGCCCTTATCCCGGGGGGATGGTCATACTCAGTACCTATTGATTCTGTTACCTGGACTGGACCAAATATTCACGTAACTTCTGATAGTACCGCTCAAATCATTCCTGATTCAACAGGAAGTGGCACCTATACATATAATGCTACTGTTTGGGATGCCTTTGGATGTTCTTACGACACTACCATTAATGTTCAGGTTGTTGCTAGTCCGAACGTTAATTTAGGCAACGACACCGTGCTCTGTGGCAACGGCCTTATTTATAACCTCGACGCTGGTCCTGGAGATCATTTTTTATGGTCTACAACTGCAACAAGTCAAACCATTCCTGTTACAACCACTGGTTTTTATTCTGTTGAAGTTGAAAACTATAATGCAGCCAGTACGCTTACCTGTGCTGACGGCGACACTGTTTATGTAAAAGTGCTTGCCTTGCCCAGCGCGGATCTTGGTGCAGATTTCTGTACCAATGTGCCTGTCACACTGGATGCCGGGAACGTTGGTTTTAATTACCTCTGGAATACAGGCGCAGCCGATACCAACCAAACATTATATGTTGCGCAATCCGGCACTTATACAGTTACAGTTTTCGAAGAAATGGGTTATAACTGCGAATCAGTTAGCGATATCAACGTAACCTATTTACCCATTCCCGATATCAGCGTTGGCCCGGATTCAACCATCTGCCGCCACCATACCATTAATATTAATGTGACTGATACCTATGGATATCTGATCAATTACGACTATACCTACTTCTGGTATCCTTTCGCCAGAACAGACCCATATCTTACAGTATCCTGGCTTGATCCTAAGGTCTATCCGGTAATTGTTGAAGTAACTGGCTGTCCGGGTGATGTTGTAAGCGACACCATGATGCTCACTGTTGAACCTTGCGACCTTACTATTCCAAACATCATCACACCAAATGGTGACGGGAAGAACGACAAATTCTACATTCCAAATGTTGAGTATTATCCAAATAGTACAATGATCATTTATAATCGCTGGGGCAGAAAAGTGTTTGAAAGCACCAATTACCAGGGCGATTGGGATGGAGAAAATTGCGCTGATGGTGTCTATTTCTGGGTATTTACTATAAACTTTGGTGATCGTGGAAATGGAACCGAATACAAACAACAGAACGGCAATATCACCATTTTACGCTAATACATTTTTACTGATCAATAAAAATCACTTTATAAAAAAAAGAGGCCGACTTTACCGTTCGGTCTCTTTTTTTTGAGATTCTTTACCCTTGATTTTACTGTGTAAACAAGTCAGGGCAATAATTTTAATTTCCATTTAATAAAGTTGCAATAATTATTGCCCGATTTATTGGCAGGCAAGAGTTTGCCATCTTTTTCATTTTCCCGGCAATTATTGACAAGGCTAAATTTCCGTTTTATCCCAAATTATCTGATAGTCGTTTTTACTTGTTTTGCACTGAAAATTAGCTTGTAACTGTAACCAAAGCAACCAAATTGAATTATTCCGTGTCAAATAACAGCCCGAAAGGCATTTGCTAATTTGACCTCAGTTTAAATGCATTGTACATTTTTAATTATACATTTATGAAAATTATCAATATTTCTTTTTTAGCCTTGTTCTTTTTCCTGACAATTTCAGGCTATTCACAAACTCAATCTCCTAATTATACTCCTGATCCTCGTCTTTACGAATGCATGAAGAAAGCAGATGTGGACAAATTAAGTACTGAAAGATCTGAACTTTTGCTGTATTACAACTATTATCTTAGCAACAGCTATTATGTAGTTAAACTGAAAAGCGAAAAGCCAGTTACCGGTTTGGATATTCACACTGTACCTGCCAATACTGATAATTCCAGTGTGAGCTACTTCGCTGAAAAGACCTACGATCCAACTACCTTCAATGTGATGAAATACAACTTCACACGCAAGCTTGACGGCTTCACCACCTTTGTTTGGGAGGAGGCCGGAATCGCTTTGGTTTTTTATCCTACCCGTCATGTACAGGCAAATTTCAAGGACTATCTTAAAAGTATCGGCATCAACTAAAAAATTGAAAATTATTAAGCAATGAAAAGAATACTATTTTTTGTATCAATTTTTCTTTTTTCACTTAGCGGGTTTTCACAAACCTATCTGATTAGCACCGGGGGAACGGTTACTTCCTGTTCGGGCGACTTTTTCGACAGTGGCAATTCCGGAGCAGCTTATGGCAACAACGAGAATTTCACCATGACCATACACGCGCCTTCTGCTCCTAATACGCACATCAAAATGATCTGGAATAATTTTGACGTCGAACCCGGAGATACCTTATATGTTTATGATGGGAGTTCTGTTGCAGCTCCTCTTATTGGAGCCTATAACAATAATAACGTTCCACCATCATTTACACAGGCAACTGTTTATAATGTAAGTGGTGATTTGACATTCAAGTTTAAGTCAAATGCTTCGGTGACTGCCGGTGGCTGGTGGGGTGGTTTCCTTTGCGGACAACCTTGCCAATCAGTTGTTGCTATCCTTGATACCGCAACCTGTTCACCGCGTCCTAACGATAGCAACTACATCGATATTTGTATTGGTGATCCCATCGTATTTTCCGCTCTGGGCACTGGTGCCGCCTTCCCTCAAAACGATGCACTCTATCATCAGGACCCATCTACCACAACTTACACCTGGGACTTTGGCGATGGCTCTACTGCAGTTGGACAAACAGTAAGTCATACCTATACCATGGTTCGTGGTTATGATGTCATGCTTACCGTAGCCGACACCAGAGGTTGTCAAAATGCCAACGCTATTGGATTGCGCGTTCGTATTTCTGCTAACCCCTATGGTATAATTCATCCCCTGGCAGATATATGCTCAAGTTTGGATACCACTTACGTTACACTCGGATACAACGCATCTTCCATTATTACCATTGTACCTATCACTTCCATTCAAAGTTCCAGTCAACGTTTCGACAGCACCATGTTCATCCCCGATGGACCCAGCTGCCCTCCCGGCTGCTACAACACTGAGGTAAACTTTAATGTATTTAACCCTGGAGCCACCATTACCAGTGCAAATGATATTCTATCTGTAGTGGTTAGTATTGAACATACATTTGCCGGAGACCTTGGTTTCAGGTTGATTTGTCCCAACGGACAAAGTGTTGTTCTTGATGGCAACGATCACTCTGGTGGATCTTTCTTAGGTAATGCTGACGATATTAACGACAATTTTAGTTACCCTTGCGATGCTGCCTACAATACACCGGGGGTTCCGTGGATTTATGGGTGGTCCTCCTTATACCCTCAACAGGGTTCTATGAATAACCTTGATGCTGGAGCCTCACCTATTCCTGCAACTGATACAATCAATCATACAAATTACCTTACACCGGATCAGTCCTTCTCCAATTTAATTGGTTGTCCCCTTAATGGCACCTGGAATATTGAAATCTGCGACAATTGGGGCAGTGATAATGGCTACATTTTTATGTGGCAGTTAAATCTGGATCCTTCACTGCTTCCTCAGGGATGGACGTATGATGTGCCTATCGAAGACGTGCTTTGGTCTGGATCATTTTTCGATATCATTAATGATTCCACCATCCGTATTGTACCTGATTCAGGAGGCTCGTTTCAGTACACTGTAACTGTTGTGGACGCTTTTGGATGTACATACGATACTACGCTTACCCTTGAAGTAGTAGAAACACCATCAGTGGATCTTGGCAACGACACTATCCTTTGCGGGAATGGTATAATCTATAACCTCGATGCCGGTCCTGGCGATCATTATCTATGGTCAACGTCATCGTTGAATGAAACCATCCCTGTTACATCTACAGGTTATTATTCAGTCACCGTAGAAAATTATAATGCTTCTTCGGTTCTTACCTGTGCGGACGCAGATACCATATATGTGAAAATGCTGGCCTTGCCGAGTGTCGACCTTGGGCCTGACATATGCTCAAATATTCCGATAACGCTTGATGCGGGAAATATCGGTTTTAACTATATGTGGAATACCGGTGCAACAGATACTAATCAAACACTATATGTCGCTCAATCCGGAACTTATTCGGTGAGTGTTGCCGAAGAATACGGCTTTAACTGCGAATCGATTAGTGATATCAATGTTACCATACTTCCCGTTCCGGATATCAGCATTGGTCGCGATTCAACGATTTGCCGTCATCATACGATTAATATTAATGTTACCGATACTTATGGGTATCTTACTGATTTCGATTATACCTACTTCTGGTATCCATTTGCGAAAACAGATCCTTACCTTACCTTATCCTGGCTGGATCCGGGCACCTATCCCATTATTGTAGAAGTGACGGG
This sequence comes from Bacteroidales bacterium, assembly GCA_963678485.1. GTDB lineage: Bacteria > Bacteroidota > Bacteroidia > Bacteroidales > CAIWKO01 > CALGYY01. The sequence goes on along the minus strand of OY782882.1, from coordinate 2,931,135 downwards.
ATGTCCAGCAGATGTTGTTAGAGACACCATGCTTCTTACAGTAGAGCCCTGCGATTTGGTTATACCTAATATCATTACTCCTAATGGTGATGGGAAAAATGAAAAGTTCTACATTCCCAATGTGGAGTACTATCCCAACAGTACGATGGTAATTTACAACCGCTGGGGTCGCAAAGTATTCGAAAGCACCAATTACCAAGGCGATTGGGATGGAGAAAATTGCGCTGATGGTGTCTATTTCTGGGTGTTTACCATCAACTATGGTGACCGTGGAAATGGTACGGAATATAAACAGCAAAACGGGACTATTACTGTGTTACGGTAAATCTAATTCATTTTTTATAGAGGCTGTCTGTTTAGGCAGCCTCTTTTTTTTTCCCGCCTCCCGATTATTTTGTATTTTTAATGTCCTTATTAGCTCTCTGATTATGAAAAGATTTTTAATATGCTTGATATTCTTGCCCTTCCTTGCCCAAGCACAAGTGGTGGACGACTTCTCTGATGGTAACTTTACAGCTAACCCTACATGGACAGGCGACACAGCAGAGTATAAAATTTCCACCTATTCTAGCAGCTCATGGAGCCAGCAACCACGCTTACAACTCGACGGAGCAATTCCCGATATTAGTCATGCTGTCATCCCTACTCCTATGGCCAATTTGAATAATATGGAGTGGAATTTTTGGGCACGTCTGGCTTTTGGAACCTCCTCTTCAAACAATGCACGCGTATATCTTGTTTCGGATAATGCGAATCTTGAAGGCAGCCTGAATGGCTACTTCGTTATGTTCGGAGATGATTCAAATGATGCCCTTGATAGTATTTCCTTCTGGAAACAAAGTGGATTAAGCACTACAAAATTGATTCACGGACATATTGCAAAAACAGGCGCTTCAAGAAATTATCGTATCAAGGTAACCCGCGACGGAGCAGGACTCTGGGAAATGTCGGTGGATACCTCAGGTACAACAAATTATCTCGTTGAAGGCAGCGCTACTGATAATACCTTCACTACCTCTTCCTATTTTGGCGTCTTTTGCCGATATACTCTTACAAATAAAACAAATTTTTATTTTGATGATATTTATGCCGGCCCTCAAATTGTCGATACTACAGCACCAACGGTACTTTCAATAAATGTGCTTTCGCAAAATACCCTTGATGTTGCTTTTTCAGAATTCCCAGAAACTACCTCCGCTCAAAACACAGCCAATTACAATGTTCCAGGAATTGGGGCACCCTCAGTCGCTGTAATTGATGGCACAGATGCAACCCTTGTCCATCTAACCTTTGCAAGCAGCTTCGTTTCCGGACAAGCTTATCAATTAGATATAAGTAATGTTTCCGACAACGCTCTTAACATCATGGACCCTGCAAGCATCCCATTTTCCTGGTATATCGCACAGCCCTTTGATGTAGTCTTTAATGAAATAATGGCCGATCCTGATCCTCCCGTTGGGCTCCCCAACAACGAATATCTTGAACTTTACAACCGCAGCTCTGTTCCAATATCGCTGAAAGACTGGATTCTTGAAATCGGTAGCAGCACCAGCTTTTTTACAAATGTCAGCATTCCTGCTAATGGTTATCTCATCCTCGCTAAGGAAGATGCAGTGGCTGCATTAAGCGCATATGGTACATGCGTTGGCTTTTCTTCGTTTTCACTTACAAATACGGGCACAACACTGCGCTTGAAAAATCAGTCTGGCACTGTAATTCATAAAGTTTCCTACACCGACTCCTGGTATCATGATGGCTCAAAGGCCGATGGCGGCTGGAGTATAGAACAGATTGATCCCGCCAATCCGTGCGCCGGTGAATTAAATTGGAATGCTTCGGTTAATGTACTCGGCGGAACTCCGGGAACCGTAAACTCGGTAATGGCCGTCAATCCCGACACTCAGGCTCCTAAACTTACCAGCGTGGTACCCGATGGTAATAATCGCCTAACGGTGGTTTTTAGCGAAACTATCGACCAGACAGTGCTTTCAAACCCAGCAACATTTCTGGTTAATCAATCAATAGGGAATCCTGTTTCGGCAAGCCCGGGGGCTGATGAAAAATCGGTAAGCCTTGTGTTTGCTGCATCCTTCGCTAATCAGACTGTTTACACACTAAAGATCACTGATACAATAACCGATTGCGTAGGCAACTCGACATTTGCCGATAGTATGACCTTTTCATTGTATCAACCCAATACCTTCGAAATTGTGATCAACGAAATTATGGTGGATCCAGATCCACCAGTAGCACTACCAAATGTTGAATATGTAGAATTATATAATAAAACAGGATTTCCAATTAGCCTGAAGGGATATAAATTAATCATCGGCACCAGCGCCAAGAGCATTCCCGATGTATCTATCCCTCCATTAAGTTACCTTATTCTGTGCCCTACCGGGTATGCCTCGCAGTTTCTTACATATGGACTGGCAGCTGATGTTTCAGGACTTTCCCTGACAAATACAGGAACCTCGCTTACCTTGCTCGATAGCCTGCAGCGTGTGATTTCTCAAGTTTCTTACACCGATGCATGGTATCAGAATTCTGCAAAAGCTGATGGCGGATGGAGTCTCGAACAAATTGATCCTATGAATCCATGCAGCGGAAGCGTTAACTGGAGGGCTAGCAACGACCTTACAGGTGGCACTCCGGGTCGCATTAATTCGATTAATGCTTCCAATCCCGACATTACTCCGCCTTCATTGGTCCGCGCAAGCGTGAATCGTCTTGTACCTGACAAAGTTTGTTTGTTCTTCAGCGAAGCTATCGACAGCGCTAGTATGCTGAGTCCTACAATTTATAGTATTGATAATGGAATGGGCAACCCGATTCTGGTGAAAGGTGTGCCACCGGATTATGCAGCAGTAGTGCTCACCTTGCCTACCGATCTTCAAAACAATATTATTTACACCGTAACCATAACAGATTCCGTTTATGATTGCGTTGGAAATTTGTTGCCCTTACTTTCAAGTGTACGCTTTGCAATCCCCGCTGCTGCTGATAGTGGCGATGTTGTGATTAATGAAGTACTGAGCAATCCCCTCACCGGAGGCGTTGATTTTGTAGAGCTGGTAAATCGCTCAGCAAAAATATTTGATTTACGTGAGCTTTATCTGGCTGATTACGACACCATCGCTCATCAGGTTGTTGGACTTTACAACATCAGTCCCGAAGGCTTCCTCTTGTTTCCCGGAGAATATGCTTGTTTAACTACCGATCCTGATGCTGTTAAAAAACAATACTTCACTTCAAATCCTGCAGGCTTCGCCAAAATGGCTGACTTCCCCTCCTTGAGCAATGATGCGGGGATGGTCACACTATGTACACAAACACAGGAGGTGATTGACTTTATGGTTTATACGGCCGATATGCAATTCCCCTTGCTAAGCAGCACTGATGGTGTGAGTCTTGAGCGTATTAACTTTAATCTGCCCGCCTCTGCTAAGACGAATTGGCATTCAGCTGCCGAAAGTGTAGGATTTGCGACACCTGCCTATAAAAATTCGCAGTACTCAGAATACCAGACCGACGATGGCGCTGTTACTCTTTCGCCTGATATTTTCTCGCCTGATAATAGCGGATATAACGACGTGCTCAACATCGCCTATAAATTCGATGAGCCGGGTTATGTTGCAAACATCAATATTTACGACAATAACGGACGTTTAATCCGCGAGTTAATCCGCAATGAATTACTGGGCACCAGCGGTGTCTTCACATGGGACGGTGTAACTGAAGATAACGAGAAAGCGAACATTGGTATATATATCGTCTATTTCGAAGTCTTCAATACAAAAGGTGATGTGAAACGGTACAAGAAAGCCGCAGTGCTGGCTCAACGTATGAAATAATTAAATCTATCTGTCCGCACTGTGACGGATTATAAGTTCTCTCTCCTGAGGCGAGACGACGGGTCCGAAGTATATTCAAGCTGGAGTTCTCTGGGGTAATCGACTACCCGACAACACGAGGACAAGGCCGCAGAAAGACTTCATGGATTACTTAGCTTGTTTATGCAGATAACTTTGTTGTATCAATTGCTCCTGTGATAATGGTTGTAAAATAGTATTTTTCTTAGTCTTGAAGGAATGCAGATTATTTTTTGGGGGATTCCGGATTAAATCCGGAATGACTCCGCGATTGAAAAAATGATAACCTTAAACCCGGAATGACTGCAACTATTTATAACCATTCACGGGGTGACTTCAAGTCACCCCGTGAAGTTGTTGATAGTCCGCCAATAAACTTTATGGACAGACACTCCTACTTCAAGGCGCAAGCAAGCGTTGCAATACTAACTCTGACACCACTGCATTTGAGCAGTTCCTGCGCACAAGCTTCCAGTGTTGCACCGGTTGTGACAACATCATCAACCAGTAGAAGATGCTTACCAGTCAATAGTTGTGGATGTTGTACTGCAAATACTTCACTCACATTCTCCCATCTTCGGAACCGACTTTTCTGAGTCTGTGTATCAGTAGCCGTTTTGCGAATCAAGCTGTGCGTATCCAGCCCTGCAGCCATCGATTGTGCTAATCCCCGTGCAATCACCTCACTTTGATTGTAGCCACGCTTACGTAGCTTTTTTGGATGCAATGGAACGGGAATGATAAGGTCGACATCGGCAAACAAGGGCGATTGCTGCAGATCTTTTCCATACAATTTCCCGAGATGCACTCCCACCTCTTCCTTGCCTTTATACTTCAGCTGATGGATCATGTGCTGAACCCGGCTTCCTTTATGAAAATATAACATGGATGCCGCATGGTGAATTGGAACGCGTCCCCAAAAAAGCCGGGATGCAGGATTGTCGGCATGGAGATGAAAATCCGTTGCCGGAAGATGAACGAGACAAAAATTGCAGATACACCGCTCATGTCTCATTAAGGTATTTCCACAAGATGCACACACACGAGGGAATACCAGCGAAATGAAATCATACCATAATGGCATAATTACCTCCTGTTGTTTTTTTCATAGTGAAAGTAAAATTACGAAAAATGAAGTACCTTTGCAAAAATTTTTAAGAGCTAAAATACAGAACGGTATGAATGAGAATGCAACAGCCCCGAGTGCAAGAAAATACAAAATCACTATCGGAATTTTGTTGGGTATTATCGCAGTGTTGACAGTTATGCTGATTATGGCAAAAACTGAAGTAAACACCTTCGTAATAGAACGCGAACAAGCGATTGCAGAAAATAAAGGTCTGCAGAATGAACTCGACTCCCTGCTCACCGAGCATAAAAAGATAAAACTTGAATATGGTAATATGACTGCTGAACTTACTCGTAAGGACAGTATTATTGAAGCCAATGCCAGTGAGATTCAGAAACTCATTGCCTCAAATGCAGGAAAAAATCAGATTCAGAAAAAACTTGACTATTTACGCGGTATTACTCAGGATTATGTTGCTCAAATTGACAAACTGCTGACGGAAAATCAGGCGCTCAAATCAGAAATCGCTGTGATTACCGACGATTACAAAAAAGAAAAAGAAACCAGTGCCAGCCTGATAAAGGATAAAGAAGATCTTTCCTCACAAATTAATAAGGCTGCCGTGCTTTCAGCTTATGGTATTACTGCTCAGGCAATCCGCTACCGCACCGGCAATCAGGAAGAAGTGGTGGACAAAGCCAGTCGTACCCAGAAATTCAAAATTACCTTTACTATTGGAAAAAATCCGTTGGTGAAAGACGGAATGAAAGAAGTTTACGTTAGAATTGCACGTCCCGATAATGCAATCATGCACGATGGTCAATCTTTCGATTATAACGGACAACAAATCATGTATTCCCTGAAGCAATCCTTCAACTATCAGCAAAAACCAGTTCCTGTTTCACTTTATTATGAAAAGACCGACCGTGTTGTTGCAGGAACTTATCACATCGCACTGTTTATTGATGGTCAGGAAATCGGACAAACACAATTAAATCTAAAATAGTTCAGTATTCAATGTATTGAAAAATTTTATAAGTACCGTCTCACTTAAATCAAAAAAATCATGGAAAACGCAAGTCCCGAAACAAAGAAAAAACCCAGTCTCTGGCTATTTGTTTCTATCATTTTAATAATCGTCTGTGCAATCCTTGCATGGAAGCTCGTAACAACAACAAAAGAAGTTACCGTATTAACTGAAGAAAAAACTGTTCTTAATGACGAAAAAGCAACAATGATCGCTAAACTTGAAAAGTTGCAAAAGGAATACGATCAGCTCAGCGAAGAGAACAATGGCCTCACCGAAATGTTTGAGAAAGAAAAAGCACACGTAGAAAAACTTCTCAACCAAATTCGTAATGCTGAAGGTTCTGTTGCAAAATACAAAAATCAGGTCTCCCAACTCGAAGGCCGTATGAAAGAGTATGAGGAACAAATTGCTAAACTCAAAGAGGAGAATAAAGCCCTCATCGAAGACAACTTCGAAATTAAAACCTCACTCGACTCAACAGTGAACGAAAATGAGAACCTCACTGCCGTTAATGTTGACCTTACAACAAAAGTAAACCAAGGTGCAGTTCTTACTGCCTACGATCTGGATGCAAGTGGTATCAAGATTTCTAATAAAAAGGAAATCCCAACCTTCAAATCAAAAAGAGCTGAAAAGGTAAGGGTAAGCTTTACTTTGGGTGAAAACACACTCACTACACCCGGACAAAAAGATGTTTACATCCGTATTGCTGATCCATCAGGTAAAATCCTTTCTAAAGGCGATGGCGACGAACTCTCTTTTGAATTCCAGGGCAACAAACTCCAGTATTCGATTAAGGAAAACGTAACCTATCAGAACAAAGCCGTTGATATGGTTATGTACTGGGAAAAGTCAGCTGAATTTGTTCCGGGAACCTACACTGTGGACATTTTTATTGATGGCAATGATATCGCTACCACACAGTTCATGTTTGAAAAATAACCAACAAATAATATAGTAATGAAATTATTCAAAACTGCATTCGCTCCTGTTATTATGAGCCTTGTTATGCTCGTAAGTTTTACAGCCTGTGGACAATCACAGAAATCTCAGCTGAAAGAAGTTAAGATTAAAACCGTATTCCATTGCCCCAACGGTAAAGCCAACATTGAAACTGAAATGGCTAAGGAACCCGGCGTAAAATCTGTTGTTGCCGACCTCGATACCAAAGTGGTTACTATTAGTTACGAAGCATCAGTTACTGATAAAGATAAACTGGTTGCTGCCTTAGAACGCATTGGATATGTAACTGAGTTTACTCCGGCCGACAAAGAGATTAAAAAGGCTTGTTCGCACGAAACACCTCCGACCCAGTAATCCGGAGAAGTAAAAAAATAAAAGAGGCTGTCTAATAGGCAGCCTCTTTTATTTACCACCACCCCTAGTATTTCCGATACCACATATACCAGGCAAGCCTGAACTGGTCCGGATCATTCTTTTCTGCCATCTTATCCGAATCTTTTATACTTGGCGGACTAGGCAAGAGTACCGCATCACCTGGTTGCCAATTAGCAGGCGTCATCACCTCGCGTCGATCATGCATCTGCAAGGCAAGCAGGGTGCGGTAAATCTCAGGTATATTTCGGCCAACATAATCAGGATAAAAAAACATAGCTTGAATATTATTTTCAGGATCAACAAAAATTACCGAGCGAATATCTTCGATTTTCCCGGTATCCTTATGTAGTATTCCGTAATTTCTCGAAATGCTTAAGTCTGCATCTGAAATTATAGGAAAATCAATATCAACCTGAGCTTTCCCTTCACGTGATATGCCCTCAAGCGATTGCTCCCATGCCAGATGACTATTCAACCCATCTGTTGATATCACCAATAGTACCGCATTTGCTTTCTTGAAATCTGCTTGTATATCAGCCAACGCAAGAATCTCGGATGAACAAACCGGTGTAAAATCGGCAGGATGACTAAATATGATTTTCCATTTCCCAAAATAATCAGCAGGAAAATGTATATCTCCCTTGGTCGACTTGGCTGTAAATGCCGGTGCCGGACCACTTGTTAATGGTGAGTTCGGTAACGATGATGATTGTCCGAATACAGCACCAATACTGATTAAAAATATGATTGTTAATATTAATAGGCGGTTCATAATGTTTGTAATTTAGAAAGATTCTAAACAAAATTACAACACTATTTAAGCGAATCCAAGAATTTCACAATAATTAACATAGATGGTGATTATAAAACAGCTTAGAAATAAGCTCTTAACTGTACACTTCCAACATGCACCATCTTACTTTCGGCGCTCTTACGCCCGTCGTACATAATATTCAGCTGCAGATTTTCAGAAATATTTCGCTGATACGACAAATTCCATGTGGCATTATTACCCTTTTTATAACCTTCCAGCATATCATATGCAAGAGGATTGTTTTCGCTGGCATTGAAATCAATGAGGATATAATTTCCCTTTAAAACCAGACTTCCCTTTCCAATCATATTGTATTTAAGCTCCAGTCCTGCATCATGCATTTTGGCCGTCTCCTGCGGATTTCCGCCAGCATTTATTTTGTGAGCATATTTGTACATAACAACAATTCGGAAGGTATTGACCGGCATATATTGAAACTTTGGCTGAATATCCCAATACACGATATCGTAAGCGCGGTTCACGAAATACTCGGAATGACTGGTCTTGAAACCATATGTTCCATCGGTATTAATAGTAATCTTCTTATTAATATTCCATCGAAGGTGCGAAGAAAGGAATTGCTGAGTACGGGAATCAAAGCCATTTACCAATAGTACCTTGTTGCGGCTATCCTGATAACTAATGTCGGCGCCAAATTTTGGATGGCTCTTGTTAAAGTATAACGATGCCCTCAAATTGGAATTTAATGATAATAGGTTGGTATCGCTAATGCCCGACTGAAAAGGATTGTACGCATTTAATAAACGTTCGTCCGAAGTTTTGCGCTCTACACGATAAGCAAACTGCAACGACCAACGGCTTACAAATTTTCGGAAGCCCTTTTTGTTTGCCCATGCATTGGCCGGATCCACATTTAAGGCTTCGGAGAATTGACTGTAAAAGGCACGAATGTATTCACTGGTTGGTGTGAATACCCGAATATAGTTTGCCTGATCAGCAAAAGCTGCCACATCAAACTCATTTAATTCTTTTACATTATTACCATTATAGTCAGTCCACGCGTATATCCCTTGTCCAGAAGGGACTTCAAGATATGAGAATTCCTTTTTCACTTCCAGCCCGGAGCCCGCTTCATAAAAGGTATTTGAGGTTAAAACTTTCTTGAATTTGCGCATAAAAAATTCAATGCGACCTAACAAGGTATTTTCCTGCTGTGCAGTAGATAAGCTGGAATCATTAATAGTAAGTGTGCGCCAGCTACCTTTGATTTTCAGCAACTGCGAGGGATTGCGACCTAACTCAAAGCCCATACCTGCATCATCTGCAGTGGTAGCAAGTCTCAGCGAGCCATCGTAGGGCAGACGGTCAAGACGCCGCTTGTAAAATCCCGAGAAACGCGTTTTTGCAGTATCAGGACTTTGTAAAAACGCCTCATATTCTTCGAAAGCAAAACTGCCACCGAGCAGGGAATCGGCGATTCCGGGTGACAATAAATTATGATCCTGTGCCTCCCGCACGCCCACGGTGAACCATTTGAATTTCTTTTGCAATTGCCCGTTTTGCCTGAAAAATGTACTTGAATACGAAGGTGCATCCGATGTTAGATATGAACCATTGAAGGTGATGAAGAAATTCTTCACATCATAAGCCAAATCCAGACTGTGTCGGTAACCCTTGTACTGACTGCCTTTCAAAAAGGATTTAAATCGATAGGTGAAGAATTGATTGCGACGATTCTCAAAACTCAAATGCAATCCAGGAAGTTGTTCGTCGGCGCGTGTGGTGATGTTGTTAAGGTTCCAGTCACGATCGAATTCAACCGTGCGGAAGCGCTCGATGGGCTGAAAATACTGTTGTACGTACTCATGCTGTATACCGGAAACCATCTTCCATCCTTTAATGCTATCGTGTCCCAGCGCCAGAACATTTTCCACACTAAAGCGTCCTGCATAGCCAATATCATCATAACTATCACCCGGCGAAAAAGTGTTCTCATCCTTATTACTCATTGCCACTTCTGCCATCAATGTAGTATGTTTGCCAATGCGGTAATCACCATTTACAGTGTACATCTGAGTTTTCCGGGGGCTGACTAAAACCATCACCGGTTCATAATTTCCTTGTGGAACGCCCGACAATGGCGCCACCCACTTAAACACACGTCCGTTGGATGCGCTCTGAACTTGAACATAGTTTCCTTTTCCGACACCAACATTGGCAAATCCAAGCCGGTAATGCGCACTGTCGGGACTGTTCGACATCACATAAACAGAATCGTAGAGAATGGAATTCACAGTGGTATCCACCATTTTATACAACACTTCATTGTTGTTGAATTCTACACTGTCGACATGAGGAACAACAGCCAGCCACAAACTATCGCCAATGTCAAATAACAATTGTTTTTCCGATTCACTTAATTCCTGCTGTAATGGCTGGTTCTTTTGATCCTGCTCCGAAAAAAAATGGAAACGTACACCTCCTGTCTTTGCCTTGTATCCAACCGAAGCAAAGTACATCGACCGTGCATAACTGCGATCGCTGTATTCAAATTCAACAACGATGCGCTTATCCTTGGTAATCATATGTTCCGGCGTAAAAGTTATTTCACCAAGATTGTAATCAATGATATAATCCTGATCTGCGCCGCGTGTCATAAGCTTTCCGTCGATAAATACTTTCTCCGATCCAGCAAGCACAATGATATACGTTTCTCCTTCACTGCCTGTAAGCTTGTAGGGGCCTTGGTTTCCTTCGCTTCCGCTGATATTGTTGCGTGCATACTTTCCCTTGGATATTGCTCCCGAAACAGCGACATCCATTGCACCATATGACTTCTTCTTATCCTTATCCCATAACGAAAATTGTGAAGTAAGCAATCCTCCCTGCGCCTTTTTGGTCAGATTCATAAAATATGATTGAGGTCGCAGCAATTCAAAATCACCAGCCGTTAAGCGAGTGCTCTTAGTGAACAATTGAATATAAACTTTATCAAACTCCTGTATTTGCTGGGTATTCCCTTCGGGTTGGATAGGAATATTATTGTCAGTGATGGCCGCCAAAATTCCTATATCATCACTTAACTTCCCTGATAACTGTAGGTTCATACTGGAATTCACAACCACGTCCTGGTTGTTACCGAAGGAAATTCCACGACTAATGCTACCGTTTTTACTGAGTCCACCCAGTTTAAACAAATCTTCGTTGGCGTCGCTGTATGAATAGATATAGGGTTTATAATCGCCCTGGGCATCAATCTCAATATGCTCACGCTTTTTATGACTGCTGCTTTGCGTAAATAAAAATGGAAATACACGATAGGTAATCACATAATTAACCGATGTGTCAACAGTGCCTTGCGGAAAGTGCCAGATGAGTTTGGCTGCAGCAAAATCAGTAGTATAATAACTTTCAGGAATAGTCTTTCCTTTATCGGTAGTGATAAAGAATGATCCGGGAACTACACTAAGTGTATCTAACGAAAGCGTATCCTGACGCACCTTAAAACTTTTCATTCTCAGATTCGTCACTGTCTGGGCACAAAGCAACCCGGGCAGCAATAAACTACCTGCAAGTAAAATGAAAGGAATCAGCTTTTTCAAGGGCAGCATGACAATAATAATGTAAAAATAGGAAACTTATTTTATAAGCCCCGTCATAGTGTGTAACTTCAAGACAGTCTTTATGTTGTTTTGGAGACCATTATGATGCGGAACGCCAATACTTCAATTACTGTTTTTCAGTGAATTTGCAAGGCATTGGGCTTACAGTCAATCCCTGATAAAGCCCGATTGCACTCTAATGCCTATTCACTAATGATTCTGCGAGTCATCGATTTAATAACTTCTGGGGTCTACTCCTCAAGTTCAGAAATAATCCTCATCGCATCCTCCCTGTTATTTCCACAAATCAATGGGTCGAACACAAAACCAAAACATACCGCGGGGCGATCAGCTGAGTCAATAAGCTTGCATAGCAAATCATCGGTCAGCTGAACACATCTAACACCTGCAGCTTTCCCTTGCGGCATGCCCGGAATGGGAGTAGAAATGCTGGGAGCAATGCAACATGCGGCACAGGCGGGGCGACAACGATGTGTGCTGTTATTCATTAGTTGTTAGTGAAGTCGTATATAGTTTGACTTGATAGCATTAATAACTAAATTAATGATATTTTTAGAATTAGTTTTTTGAAGGAGGTTTGTTTTATGCCATTCTACAGTGCGAATACTAACAAAAAGTTTTTCCGAAATTTCCTGATTCGATAAGCCATTTGCAACTAATTGCAGCAAGTCAATTTCTCGTTTTGTCAGGTCCTCTATAGGATTCGGACCAAAGCTTCCTGTAACGGGATTTGCAAAATATTGAAGCATCTCTTGCGAAAAATAATTTCTTCCTTCGACCATCATTTTAATGGCCAACTCAAGTTCAGCTTGTTTTATACTTTTTAATAAGAAGCCGATTGCTCCCGCATCGAGCATGCTACGAAGATATTGCTCTTCACCAAACATCGTTAATGCGGCAATCTTCACATCAGGGTTGACTTTTAGCGCTTTTTCCGTTGTTTCAATACCGTTTATTTTAGGCATTTTGATGTCCATTAATGCAAGATCAAAAGCAACATTATCCATTTTTCCCAGGAACTCGCTGCCATCCGAAGCTTCACCAACCACTTCTGCAAAATCAAATGTTCCAATCATCATCGACAAACCTTTGAGAAAGATGTCATGATCATCAACAATAAAAATCTTAATTTTTTCAGCCATACCCAAAGAGATTGTTACAAAAGTTTTTACTCAGGATTCTTCAAATACTTTAACGGAATTGATATACTCGCGCTAAAACCTGCTCCTGGTGATGATTTCAGCTCACAGTGACCATTTATCGAATGCGTTCGGTTCAACATATTACTTAAGCCCTGACCCTTGTCGGGACTATTCAATACTTTCTCAAGATCAAAGCCTTTCCCGTCATCACTATAATCGAAGTATAGAATATTGTTTCGTTCAACAAGGTTGATATGAATTAATTTCGCCTCAGCATACTTAAACGTATTATTAATCATTTCAAGCGCCACACGGTAAACGGTTGTTTCAATAATCGTATGATAATGTTTACGATTTGTTGCGTCGTTGATATGTATTTTTAATGCCTCCGACGAATTAGCTTTTCGACAAAAGGCTTCAATTGCTTGTCCCACGCCAAAATCCTTGAGTGTAACCGGCGTTAAATTATTTGCAATAACCTTTGTTGAGCTGATCGCATCCTGTATTAACACACCCACATCAGTGATAAGTTTTGTTTTCTTTTGAGCCTCGGTCTTTTCGTTTGATATCACATCAACATACATATTAATACTAGATAACAGTGGACCCAGGCCATCGTGAAGTTCCTCTGCAAAGTGACCCCTTTCCTTCTCTTCAGTTTCAATAATGCGCCGAATCATTTCCCTGCGTGTTTTCTTTTGGCGTTTAATGCTTACAAACGAAACAATCAGCACAATAAGAAGAATCACAAATCCGCTCACACCAACAATAACAGTAATCGTTTGCTGCATTCTGGCCTCTTTGAGTTCTCCCTCCTTTTCAAGTAAAACAATTTTACGTTCCTTATCGGTGGTTTCGTACTTAGTTTGCATTTCTGCGAATTGTTCCGATTGCTTGACATTGTATATACTGTCATTTAGATATTCGTATTTCAAACGGTTTTTGTATGCATTTTTATAATCGCCGATACTATCATAGATTACCGATTTCCCTCTATAGGCGTCGCGTGTAGAGATAATTGAGTTCGCTGTAATTGAAAATTGTAATCCTGCATCGTAATATTGCAGCGCTGTATTATAATTTTTTAATCGTGTATATATCTCGCCAACATTGACATTCATAAAAGCAATGCGAACAACATCATTGTTTTTCTCATAAATCTTTAATGCTTTAATGCAATATGCCAGCGCTTCTTCATTATTTCCCTGCTCTGCATAAATTCCGGCAATATTGTTATATGCCACGGCCAGTGCACGTTCATCATTAAGTTCAATTTTTATTTTTGCTGATTCTGAAAAATTAGCAATTGCTTCATCAAAATCACCTTTATCATTATATATAACACCAAGATTATTATATGTGCTTGCCAGTCCAACCTTATCATTGATTTTCTTTTGCAGACGCAACGCCCGTTTCTGATGTTCAATCGCCTTGTCGTAATTTTTGTTATACCAAAACACATTTCCTATTTTGCCATATACTGAGGCCAGACCTTTGGAATCATTGATTTTAAGATAGGCTTCTTCGCTTCTGTAAAAATTTTGCAATGCTTCATTATATCCACCTTGTAGCAACAAATTAGCACCCATCAAATAGTAGCTGCGACCAATACCCCTCACATATTTAATTTCAGAGGCAAGCCTTAATGCCTCTCCTGCAAAGGAGTCACACTTCTGCGGTGAACTATCCATGTACTCCTGAGATAGTCTGTTCAACAAAAGAACTTTAGTTGTATCCACTGAACAACTCTCAACAATCCTCGACAGACTGTCTACCATCTTCATATTCTGAGCGGCGCTGTTCAAGGTCATCAGCATCAATGCAAGTAGAAAGTAGTGTCTTTTCATCAATATGTATTAACAATAATTCTCTCTGACAAATATATGAAACTGTTTTATTTTATTGCCCTTTAGATATTAACCTACCCCGATTTGCGGTATCAAAAATTAAATCGTTCACAGATGGTCAATCTGCCCTCAGCCGATTCATTTCTTATTCTCAGTATCTGAAAAACCAGTGATTCACTGGTTCATGATTGGTGATTCTCAGGCCTCCGCTGGCACAATAAGCATCAATTTTGCATTTCGATTATCCAATAAACAAAATATTTACAGCATCATAAATCCTCAAAAAAATGAAAAAGATTCTGATAATTTTTTTGATTTTCCTGTTAGCAGGTATTTCGAAATTGCACGCCCAGTATATTGCCTGTGTTGGCGATGATATTATCATTCCATCGGTAGCACCAGCACCCACAACAGGAGGTATTAGGGTACATTATGCAGCAACCAGTTTGACTGGCAATGCGCCATCAGTGGCAACATCAGAGGTTATCGGAGCGCATACATATACGCTTATGAGTAGTACTGCTTGTCCGGGCTCCAACTATAATTTCTCCCTGCATTGTGCCTTTCCAGGAACATACACAATCTATCTTGCGTATAAATGGTATGATGTATCCTGCAATTCAGGCATACCCCATTACGTCGAAAACGGATCAGTCACTGTAACTGTGTATGAAAATCTTCCCGATGCAGCAGGCGCCATTACTGGAAGTACCAGTGTATGTCAGGGTCAAAACACGGTAGGTTATTCTATTTATCTCGTCCCGAATACATCCAGCTATCATTGGACATACAGTGGCTCCGGAGTAACCATTTCAAATCCGTCTTCAAGAGTCACAACCATTGATTTTTCTTCTTCAGCCACATCTGGGACACTTACCGTTCATGCCTTAAATGCATGTGGTAATGGGACTTCCGCCTCTATAGCCATCACGGTTAACACTCCGCCTGCAACACCCGGAGCAATAACCGGAGCTGCTTCAGTGTGTCAGGGCTCACTGAACAATCCTTATAGCATTGTAAGCTTACCTTCGGCTACCTCGTACACCTGGAGTTACAGCGGAACTGGGCAATCCATCACCAATGCAAATACTAGCACTCCAACCATCACATTTTCTTCGAGTGCCACTTCAGGAACACTTTCGGTATCCGGCGTGAACAGCTGTGGAACCGGAACTGCTGCAACTAAATACATAACCATCAAAACACCTCCACCAACACCTTTCTCAATATCAGGCGATACTGCAGTATGTCAGGGCTCCATTAATAATGCATATGGCACAACGAGCTTACCCACAGCAACCAGTTATACGTGGACCTACAGCGGAACGGGACAGACCATCACTAATGGCACAACAGCCTCTCCGACTATCAATTTTTCGTCGGTTGCAACTTCAGGAACACTTACTGTACGAAGTGTCAATGCCTGCGGCACCAGCTTGCCCAACAACCTTCATATCACTCTAAAACCATTACCCTCTGCAGCCGGCGCCATCACAGGCCAGGATATCGTTTGTCAGAACCAAAACAATGTCCCTTATAGCGTGGCCAGTATTCCATCAGCAACAAGCTATTTATGGACATATAGCGGAAGCGGGGTCAATATTGCAAACCCTACATCACGTACCCCCACCATTACATTCTACTACAATGCAACATCAGGAACGTTAGCCGTCAATGGTATCAATGCTTGCGGAACTGGAAGTATTGCAACTAAAAATATTACTGTAACGCCTTTGCCTTCGGCATCAGGTGCTATTACCGGAAGTAATACAGTGTGTCAGGGTCAGAACAATGTTAGTTACAGCGTCGTTGCCATTCCTAACGCAACAAGCTATGTATGGACATATAGCGGAACAGGTGCATTTATTTCTAACTCCACCTCACGCACGCCCACAATAAACTTTTCAGCAACAGCCACTGATGGTACACTCACAGTGAAAGGAACAAATATTTGCGGCGATGGTACCTTTGCTTCAATGTCGATTATGGTCAGGCCAACACCTGGCCCGGCTGACGCCATTTCTGGATATAGTAATGTCTGTGCAAACAGTACTAACAATAATTACAGCACTTTTTCATCCAGTGCAACATCCTATCACTGGACGTATGGAGGATTAGGTGAGACCATCACCGACAGCACATCAGCCGCGCCCTACATCAACTTTTCAAGTAGCGCAACTTCAGGAAATCTGGTTGTGACGGGCGTTAATGTTTGTGGAACCGGCCCTTCGACTTCAATGTTTATTACTATCGATCAGCCGCCAATTGCAGCAAGCCCAATTGTTGGGAATAATGTAGTCTGTACAGATCTTCATACTTATCATTACAGCATTGATGCAATAAGTGGAGCGCAATCATATTTTTGGAATTACAGTGGAAGCAATGTGGCAATTAGCAACAATGCAAATGAGGTAACATTATATTTTTATTCTAATGCCACCTCAGGAATTCTCAGCGTATATGCCAATAATTTCTGCGGTGATGGAATTGCAGATACGATGGCCATTACTGTATTTGGCACTGTTGCACCGGCCGGACAAATCACAGGAAATAGCTCCGTTTGTCCTGGCCAAAATAACCTCAGCTATAGTGTTCCTGCGATAGCCAATGCTACAGGTTATACCTGGACCTATAGTGGCAGCGGAGTAACCACAACGTTTTCCATTTCACGCACTCCAACACTTAGCTTTTCAACAACAGCTACATCCGGAACACTAACAGTTCGTGGATACAATGCTTGCGGCATTGGCACCGCTTCAACTTTTAACATCATCGTGAACCCATTGCCCGGAACAGGCATCATTACTGGAGCAGCATCTGTATGCCAAGGAGCGAATAATGTCCCTTATAGTGTTTCTGTACCTAATGCAACAAGCTATTTGTGGAACCTCTCGGGAATTGGAGGCACAATTTATAATGGCACCACTGACAATCCAACAATTAGCTTTTCCAATGATGCAACTGTCTCTTATATCTCCGTATATGGAATCAACGCGTGTGGCAGCAGCGAATTAATTGACAAAACCATTACAATGAACAACCTGCCTGTTGCTGCCGGAAATATAACAGGAAACAGCTTCATTTGTCAAGGAGCAAACAACGTTGCCTACAGTGTTCCAGCCATCGCTGATGCAACAACTTATTTATGGACTTACAGCGGTACCGGTGCCACCATCAACAATGCAAATACACGCACTCCAACCATTAGTTTTTCGGGGACAGCAACCTCAGGTACACTAAGTGTATGTGGTGTAAATTCCTGTGGTAATGGTATCGCCAAAACTTTGTCTGTCACCATAGGAAGTATTCCTTCTGTAACTGCTGCAATTACTGGAAATACATCTGTTTGTCAGGGCCAAGAATTTGTTCCATTCAGTGTTCCTGTTATTGCCAATGCAACCAGCTATTCATGGACATACGGCGGAACAGGAGCTACTATAAGTGGATCTTCGAGCACATCAAATATTACATTTTCGCCAACAGCAACATCAGGAACATTAAGTGTAAATGGTGTTAATGCTTGTGGTGTTGGCACTCCCTCTACGTTGGCGATAACTGTTATCAGTCCAGTTGGTGCAGCTGGCGCGATTGCAGGAAGCACTACCGCATGCACTGGGCAGGACAACGTTATCTACAGCGTACCAGCCATAGCAAATGCAGTAAGTTATAACTGGAGTTATAGCGGAACTGGCGTTACCATAACCAACGGAACAACGCGAACTCCTACCCTTAGTTTTTCTGCAACAGCAACCACAGGAACACTTAGTGTGTGTGGTATAAATGCATGCGGTAACGGTAGCACTTCAGTAAAAGGAATCACAATCAATGCAACACCCGATGCACCTATCATAGGTAGCATCACCCAACCAAGCTGCATGCTGGCAACAGCAACTGTGGCTGTAAGCGGATTACCAGCTTCGGGTACATGGACAATAAATCCGGGAGGTATTACTGGAACAGGAAACTCTACTACAATTACCGGGCTTGCCAGTGGTTCCTACAACTTTACAGTAAATAATTCAGCGGGCTGTGTTTCTGATGCCTCAGTCAATGTTGTGGTTAATGCACAACCCGAAACGCCCGTTGTAGCAAATCAAAGCATTTCCATCATCACAGCTGGAACCTTCGTGGTAGCTCCCGCCGGAGTGCCCGCAGGAACTACATATACATGGACCGCTCCGACTTACACAGGTGGCGTCACCGGAGGAAGCGCGCAATCCATTCCTCAATCTGAGATATCCGGAACATTATCTATTCCCTCAGGATCAGGCACAGCAAGCTACATCGTAACTCCTGTATCAGGCCCTTGTACAGGTAATCCTTTCACAGTAACCGTGAACGTGACCACCGCTTGTGTTGGTGTTACTATTGGCACACAACCAACAAATACTTCTATGTGCGCTGGTCTAGGAAATGCAACATTTACGATTCACACAAATGGGACTTACCCAATCACCTACCAGTGGCAATATTACAACGGTAGCAGTTGGGTTAGCGTATCTGATGGAACTCCTAACGGCGCAGTATATTCGAATGAAACAGGAGAAACACTAGGTATTTCAGGAATAACAAGTGTCGGAAATTTCAACTATCGCTGCTATGTCACTAATTGCTCGGCAGCGAACAACGCTACTTCCAATAGTGTGTTGCTTGCAGTTAAAACAACTCCAACTGCCCCAACTATTGGGACTATCACCCAAACAACTTGCCTGCAATCTACAGGAGATGTAGTATTGAATGGCCTGCCCTCATCGGGTACATGGACATTAAATCCGGGAAACATCTCAGGAACCGGCAACAGTGCAGCAATTACAGGACTTGCAGCAGGAACCTACAACTATACAGTGACCAATTCAGCATGTTGCACCTCGCTGCAATCAGCCAATGTAGTAATCAATACACAACCGGCATTGCCTGCAGCACCTATCATTGGAGCAATCAGTCAACCCACCTGCAATTTACAAACAGGAAGTGTTATATTAAATGGATTACCATCAAGCGGATCGTGGACGATAAACCCCGGAAACATTATGGGTAGCGGAATCAGCGATACTCTTCACGGACTTACAACAGGCTCGTATACCTTTACTGTGGCCGCTTCCGCGGGATGCGTTTCTGGTCCCTCAGCCTATGTGGTGATTGATTTCCCACCAGCGGCAACCCTTGCTCCAGTTATCCAATCCATAGTGCAGACAACTTGTGAAGAAACAACTGGCAGCGTTGAACTAACCTCTTTACCTGCCGGCGATTGGGTTGTCAATCCTGGCAACATCACTGGAGGAACCATTAATACAAGCATTGCGGGACTTGCCCCGGGAACTTACTACTATACTGTAACCAATTCTTTGGGTTGCGTTTCGGCAGCATCAGCAGCAGTAATTATCAACCCACAACCGATACCACCTATTGTTTCATTAGGCAGCGACCTCATCCTCTGTGCCGACGAAACGGTAACTCTTGATGCAGGCAACCCGGGTGCAAATTATTTTTGGAATGAAAATGCGACCACCACTCAGCTTATAACCATTGATTCAAGCGGACATGGCACCTCCAGTTTCCCTGTTTGGGTTACGGTAAATAATGGATGTTTTGCATCTGATACTATTATTATAACCTTCGACCCATGTACAGGTATAGATGAAACTGAAAGCGCTGCAGTGTCCGTATATCCTAATCCAACCGACGGACTTGTCTATATCAGTACAGCTGGTAATTCATCACTGATGGTGCAATTAATCAACAATGAAGGAAGCGTACTGTACAGCGGACCAGCCAATGAATTAAGAGGCACAACCGAAGTAAGAGAACTTGATCTTTCTTCCTACGCCACAGGGTTATATTTCATTCGCCTAAGCTCTAACTCCACCGTAAAGGTGATCAAGATTGTGAACCATTAAAACAACTACAATTCCATGTGCAAAAGGCTGTCTCGATTTTGAGATGGCCTTTTTTTATATTTGGAGTTAACTAGTTGATTAGTTAAATAGTTAAAACCTTATGGCTCTAGGCGCACCCATCATGCAGCAGTCATTCCGGATTTAATCCGGAATCCCTCGATTTCGGGTATTGTACAGAGATTGGAGTCAAATAGTTAATTAGTACGATTCCCCAGGTTTCAAGGGATCAAGCTGAAAAGTTGAGGAGTAAGAATACTATTCATAGAAAAAATTAGATTTTGAAACCTTTCTTTAACTACGAATACCACGAATGAACACGAATGAGTTTCATTTGCAGCTATTGTTTGTGACATTTGCCATCAACATAAATTAAACGTATCTATCATTTTGTGCATCTGTGTTTTTAATAGTTTATCAAGCCAATACCATTTGTACTTTGTGGTTATTTTACTGTCTTGAAATTATGCAATGCTAATGTTCAAAGCGTGTGCGCGGGTCTGTCAAAGCAAGCGGGCGTGGGCAGGCTGTGAATCGTCAACGGCACGCAAATCCGCAAGGGGCCAGACAGCGGTTTTTTCGCTGTCGGCTCTGTCGAAAACGACAAAAAGAAAATTCAATGAGCGAAATGAAGTTTATTGTCACATTAAAGAACTGCCGTCAATTGGCGTTTTCGGCACTACCTTGCGTGATTTGCGGCCGTTGGCGAGAGCGGGGGGGATAGCATATTGCTTTGACTTGACTTTTGGCTCCACCATTTTTGTCAAGAAAAATGGTGGAATTAATAGAAATAAACAACCAATTTAGCCGCACTCTTGCTAATTGTGACAAACCTTCTTTTGGCTCTAAGTTGTTGCCGCATTTGGTTATTTTTTTTCTCCTCAACAATCTGGCTTGATCCGTTTCAAGCACAACAACCATAAAGCAGTCATTCCGGATTTAATCCGGAATCCCTCGATTACGGGTTTTGTTCTGAGATTGGAGTCAACTAGTTGATAAGTCAAAAAGTTAATTAGTTAAAACCTTTTGGCTCTAGACGCACCCATCATATATCAGTCATTCCGGACTTAATCCGGAATCCCTCGGTTTCGTGGAGTATCCATGAAAATGCATGGCTCCCCAAAGAAGCACCTACCAATTACTGAACAGTATAAACCTGATTGGCAAAAGTTCCCTGAATTGTATCAAAGACCGTTTCCGCTGCATCGGAGGTAATAAAAGAAAAGCTCCCCGACACTTTTTTGTCCGTGGTATTACAAGCGGAAATCGTTACTGAACCTTCAATGTCTTCACTAAAGGTCATGTGGTAGTTTGAGGAAGTCATCATATACGTTCCCAACGCTCCATCGCAATAGGTGTATCCGCCAACATCCTGACATGCAGAATTAGGCCCTCCGATACGGGTGTCGTACAGTTTTACTAATACTCCATTTGCTGGAGGATTTTGCCAGTCACAGTTTGATACAGAAACAATCAATATTTTTCCATTATCAAAAGAACCGCGAATATCCAGCCGGCGTCCTTGCACTCCAGAACCACTTTGGATGAGTAAGGTATTATTAAAGGAGGTACAAGTATAGGAAACCCCGTTTTTGGTGAAGGACATTGTACCGGCTGTAGTAGCAGGCGTTGCAGGCGTTGGATCAGTATTGTCATCATCATTATTACAAGATGCAAAGGTCAAAAAACCGGCTAATAAGAATAAATAAGCAGTCGTTTTCATAGGCTAAATTTTTCACAAATATAAATATTTTATATGATGTGTATTAACATGCATAATACTTTTTAAATACTTTCATAGTTCAGATAGGTTAGACATTCATGGGATTAGATTAATCACGGGTAAGAACTCCTGGGCAAGTTGAGTTCACGAAATCCCACTCTGCGTGCCCCCGACCCCAACATTCCGCCCTAGAAGGGCGTGGTATTATACCCTCCGCCGTTGGCGGGATTGTTCGCCTAAGGCTTTTAATTCGCCTTCGGCTTTTAAAAACCAAGGCTCACGAATAAAACGTTGGTGGCTATCGATGAAACACTACGTTACCATCAAAGCGTACAATATTTTGCAACTGTAAAAAATGAGTATTCGGAAAAATACATACATTTGTCATATAATTATTTTATCATATGAAAACAAGAACCCTTTGTATTCTATTTGCTAGTATAGTCTTCAGTAGCTTTTCTATCAAGGCTCAAAAATTCTCCAATTATGTAGTTGAAAATTTGGATGATGTTGAAGTAAAATTTTATAATATTTTGAGCGCTGTTGATGGTGGTTGTAACACCGTTGTTATTAAAAAAGATGGTATTCACGACCGATACAATTTTGGTTTGCGTGCATTCGACAATGATATGGGACGATTAAAGGATTATACATTCCCAGGTGACCTTCCTTCATTTTTAAGAATTACAACATTTGGCAATTATGCAGTAGTTGTTGGATTGGATAAATTACCGGTAAGTGGTCGCCCGAATGCCTTGCCAGTATTGTACAAAATTCAAGCGCATATTCCAGGGAATGAATTAGTCGTTGATGAGGTTTTTAAAGCACAGGATGATAAAAGTGAGTTTTGCGATAAAGCCTTTATTGAAACATCGGTCGATGGGGAGTACCTTATTATTGGCATTGAAGAAATGATCAATTGGAATGCCTTATCGGATCACAAATTTCATGTACATCTCCGCGTTTATGATAAAACCATGAAGTGTGTGTGGAAGGATATATTGAAATTGGAAGATATTGGAAATGCTGGCACACGAATGACCGATGTGTCATTCGATTATTATAACAGTAAATTATATGCCGTCGCTTATCCAGCAGCAACCCCTTCAAGTCAGCCAATAGAGGGCATTACAGTGGCAGTTTACGATCAGCCGGGGAGCATACAAAAAAGAAAAGTCTCTGCTGTAAATGCTAAAGAATCATCATCGAAATTTCTGACCACTCCTGATGGAAATATCATTGTGTGTTCAACAGAAACACCAACGCGTACGCTGGCGGGAGTAACCGGAGTGAATAAAATTGAGTTTGCAAAAATCAGCATGAATGATGAAACTGAATCAATCGTCAACACCTTATTGTTCGACAAAGACTATTATAAGCAGCATCCGGAATATTCTCGTTATAGCAAGCAAATTGCAAAACCCACACAACTTCTTTTGTGCGACGATGGAATTATTTATGTTTCGGATTACCGGGAATACAGTGATGCAGTATATGGAAAGTGCATTAGTTTTATAAAAATTGGCTTTAACGGTGACTTGATTTGGAATAAAATGATTGTTAGAGAAAGCACGCTCAATTCAGATGATGTGAGTGTAAAGATTTTTCCAATGGATAAAGATTATTTGATTCTTTATGCTCCCTTAGAGGCCAACAGTGGCATTGCAAAACTCACTGCTGACGGAACGCTTACGATGGTGAAAGCTGAAAACGACGCACTACCTGAAAAATATACATATTGCTATTCATCCTTATCGGGAGTTTGTATGTTAGATGATGGTCGGATTGCAATCGCCTGTGGCCTCAAATACAATAAAGATTATTACTTTGCATTGAGAACACTTGATATGAGTGGGATGAAATAAAAAGAATGAAAGCCAATGACTTTCATTCTTACATATTAATTGTTGCAATTATACACTGCCACTGAAATGGTGAATGTTTGAATGCGTATTGTAAACACAAGATGGCTCACAAGCACATTTCATTCTCCTCCTAGTCCAGCAGTCTTTTCTGACCTTCGAGGTGCATCTTGTCTTCTACATCCTGAGTACATTCCATGCAACCAAGGTAGTTGCCTTCGGGACTGCGCAATGCAAAAAACTCTATCAGAATTTTGTGAGGATTTTCGTCTTCCTTAACTTTCATATCAATCCAGAATCTTGCATTATCGCGGGTTCCAGCCCTCATCTCATTAACAATGCGTTCTACCTTATCCAGACTTTCTTTGGGATGACATTCCCTAAAATTCAAACCCATCGATGTGAGAGGTCTTTTGAATAATCGGTCTTCATTTTTATTCCAGCCTATCACTTCATCGTTGGCATCAATCACAGTAATTTCAATAGGAATGTTCTCCAGTATGGCCATGACCACATCTTTATTCATCAAATCAATCATATCTTTCATAGCGGTATAAGTTTTAGTTGTACAACGAAGATAGGGATAATTTCCTGACTATCCAAAGCTGCAAGCTATCAGGAAGGAATTTGAATTAGTGTGAGTGGCATCTTTCAGGGGTTGACGTGAAAGGTCAGGAGATTAATAGTGATTCCTTTGACTGCATAGCTCCATGCTATTATAAGACATCAATAACCACAAAAACCAGTTAACTTCAATAACTATAAAGCCCAAATAATCCCAATGACCACAAAACCGCCCTGACCCAAACCACTACAAATCAGTCATCAACAAAATATTTTGCAAAATAATGTCTAATTTTCTTGACATCTTGTAT
Source organism: Bacteroidales bacterium (assembly GCA_963678485.1). Lineage (GTDB taxonomy): Bacteria > Bacteroidota > Bacteroidia > Bacteroidales > CAIWKO01 > CALGYY01. The sequence goes on along the minus strand of OY782882.1, from coordinate 2,906,085 downwards.
AATATGTTTATCTTTGTGTCGTTATTTCTTAACATAAAGTATAAATTAACAGACAAACGAAATTTATCATGGGCATAAAAGAGAAACAAATTCTGGTAACAGCAGTAAGCTTGCTGCTAATTTTTGCCGCGTATTCATTATACATTTATGAAAACTATATTGTGGCAAATATTACATTATTAAATGATTTCAAATTTTGGGGAAAAGCCTTTTTAATTTTGATACCTATAACTATAGTATCACAAATAATTATTCATATCATATTTGCCATTATAAACAAAATTGTGACGAAAGAAGATATGGAAACTAAATCGGATGAGCGCGATAAACTTATCGAACTTAAAGCTATTCGTATTTCTCACTGGATCTTCACCGCTGGGTTTTTGCTATCGATGATCCTACTGGTGTTGGATTTACCTCCCTATGTTATGTTTCTTACCCTTGTCGCTTCAGGCTTTATTTCCGGCATTATATCGGAACTCTCTAAGATTTACTTTTATCGGAAAGGATGTTAATATGAGCAAATGCATTATTTATAACAATATTCGTAAGCTGCGTTTTCATGCCGAAGAAATGACACAGCAGGAACTGGCCGATAAAACTGGCGTTACACGACAAACCATCGTTGCTATTGAAAATGGCAAATACTTTCCTACCCTTGAACTGGCATTTCGTATCGCAATCGTCTTCAATGTCCCGTTGCAGGAAGTGTTCAGTTTTGAAGAATTAAAACCTGAGTCAAAAAAAACAAAATCCTGATTCTATGAAAGCAGTAATTTGCCCAAAATATGGCCCCCCGGAGATTCTACAGATAAAAGACGTAGAAAAACCATCTCCAAAAAAAAATGAAGTCTTGATAAAAATACATGCATCAGCCGTCACGGCAAGCGATATCTTCATCCGGAGCTCACAACTACCCATCCAATACATGATTCCCATGCGACTAATGCTGGGCATCACTAAACCCAGAAAGTCGATCATAGGCCTGGTACTCGCAGGTGAAATAGAAGCAATAGGTTCAGAAATCAAACGATTTAAAGTTGGTGATCAGGTGTATGGTCTCACGGGGTTCGGTCTGGGCGCTTACGCTGAATATACCTGCATGAAAGAAACAGACTCAACATATGGTTGTCTGGCCTTAAAACCAGCGAATATATCGTATGAGGAAGCCACAGTTGCCGCTTATGGCGGACTTTTAGCATTTCAATACATTGACAAAGGAAATATACGTGCGGGACAGAATGTGCTTATTTACGGGGCATCAGGAACCAGCGGGACAACCGCCATACAATACGCAAAATATCTAGGTGCAAAGGTCACTGCGGTATGTAGTACCGCGAATCTTGAATTGGTCAAGTCCTTGGGTGCCGATACTCTCATTGACTATACGAAAGAAGACACACTAAGCCCCGGAACAACCTTCGATTTTATCCTTGATGCTGTCGGCAGAAAAAAAACATCAGCGCTCAAAAAAGCCTGTAAATCGGCACTTGCACAAGGTGGTTTGTATGTTTCTATTGACGATGGGAATTTATTGCTGGAGTCAGAACGCCTCGAAACGATTAAGCAATTGGTTGAAGCAGGACATATAAAAACCATCATCGACAAATGTTACCCACTGGAGGAAATTGTAGAAGCTCATCGCTATGTTGGTTTGGGTCATAAAAAAGGTGGTGTTGCAATTAGCATTCAATAAATGTTATATAGATACTATGACTATTAATATCAAAAGTGTACTTAAAAGCGGACTGATTGCAGGAGTCATCATCAGTCTTAGCGCTATTACTATGGTTCCTGTGGTTGGTAATGAAATGGATCTCGTACTTGCAAGTCGCGGACTGCCACCCTTAAGCACAACTGCGATGATATTCTTTTGCACCATCTCCTTCATCTTTGGCATTTCATTGATTCTGTTGTATGCCTTAGCCAAAGGATCATTGGGGCCGGGAATAAAAACTGCAGTAATCGTCGCGATTGCATTTTGGTTCCTGACTTACTTTTTAAGTAATGCATCGCTTCTCGCATATGGATTCATGCCCGTCAAACTTACTGTTATAGGAACACTATGGGGTCTGGGCGAATTGCTATTAGCCGGAATCATAGGATCACGGTTTTATAAAGAAAAAAATAATAATCAATAATAATTTGACATGAAAAATTTTGGAGAAAAAGTAGAAGGTTATGATGTCCCCGTTCTGAATGAACGCGAAATACGCGCAGCTGCTGGAATCTTGTTTTTAGCAACCTTTCTTTCGTTAATGTTCATTATATTCAAAGGTAATTTTGTACCAATAAAATATATAATTACCATCTTCCTAACTGATTTTTTAATTCGTGTTTTTATTAGTCCTAGATATGCGCCCACGCTAATCCTTGCGCGCCTGATCGTGAGCAAACAAACACCGGAATATGTTGGTGCTCCTCAAAAAAAGTTTGCATGGATTATTGGAGTGGTGCTGTCTGCAACCATGTTTGTCTTTTTCATCATTGTGAATGCATACAGTATGATTACAGGAATTATTTGCCTGATCTGTCTGATATTTTTGTTCTTTGAATCTGTCTTCGGAATCTGTTTAGGTTGCAAATTCTATCCGCTCTTCTTCAAAAAGAAAGTTCAATACTGTCCCGGCGATGTGTGTGAAGTAAAGAAAAAACATGACATTCAAAAAACCTCATTGACTCAATTCTTTGTATTGCTGATCTTCGCTGCAATGGTGGTATTGATGGTCTTTGCGATGAATAATCACTTCAGTGAAAAGCCTCACGCTTTGTTCGGTAACAACAACACTGAACAAAGCACTACACCCTAGCTCCTTGTCTAACATTGGTCCTTAAAGAGAAATATCCATTGCCAAGCGATTCAATCAATGCGCTTGTATCGCTTGGAATCATTAACTTATTTCGTTCGGATAGCCGAGTGCATCCAAGATTTTCTCGTTAAGCTTGCGGTTCTTTCCCTTAAAGGGATGACAATGGATGTGTATTGCCGGATTATAGTTCAATTCAATAATTGCATAATTCTCAGCTGTGGCTTCCTCTATATGATTGCGAATTATCATATCCAGACCGGTAATTCTCACACCCAAGGCCGCTGCAGACTGCACTGCTATGCGCTTATAGGATTCGGGGATGTCGTCGGTATAATCAATGCTATCACCCCCTGTGCTGATATTGGAATTTTCGCGCAGGAATACGATTTCGCCTGCTGCGGGAATATCATTGAATGTTTTGTTTTGAGATTTTAAAAAGATGGCCTCCGCTTCGCCTAACTGAATTTTTTCTAATGGTGTACGATATCCCTTTCCCCGTAAGGGATCCATATTTTTTTGTTGTACCAATTCAGTAATGGATTTACTACCATCCCCGCAAACATTAGCCGGCACACGATGCAGTATACCCACTACTTCATTACCAATAATAAAAATACGGTATTCTTTGCCTTCGGCAAATTCTTCAATCAGTATGGTAGAATCATGTTCAAATGCAATATCCACAGCACGCTGAAACGTAGATTCATCATTGTTTTCCTTAAGTATAGTTATGCCAATTCCAAAATTTGTTTGATTGGGTTTTACCACAATTGCTTTGCCTTTGAACAACGAAAAATCGAACCTAGCCAATTCAGCATTGGTATATTCGCGGCCTTTAGGAACTCGAATCCCCGCCTCTTCAAGTATTTTTTTTGTGATGAGTTTGTTTTCCATGGCCAAAACACTCGCGTAATTATCCAAGGATGTTTTTGTTGCCTGCTTTACATACTGCGTATTTTCGTTTTGTAATAAACGAATAAAGTTTTCCTTACGATCAAGTATTTCGAAACGCACACCTCTCCGAATAGCCGCGCGCAGCAAGAGTTGCGTTGATAGCTCCATATCTTCCAATCCAAAAAAATGATAATCCATTTCGTGACTCTCTACTAAGTACTGACGGGCTTTTTCCATGTGGAAATTGATATACCCAGTTTTTAACACACCATCGAGAACCTCAAAAACTCCACGTTGACGGGGATTTGCGATAAGTGCCGCAGCATGTTCAATGGCGTGGAGATATTCATCCTGAGTTAATTCCAATGTCTGATACAATTTCATCATTTCATCCAATTGAGCTGTTGCCCGCGCCCATACGTCAACGAATTCACCGGATTTCTTATGGACAAAGGGGATTGGCTGCAATCCGTAAAGAGAAACATAACCAAGTGCTTTGTTGGCGTACATTTGATCGGCAGCCTCAAAATGATCCGGCTCATCGCTAAGCAATCCATATATTGCCAACATATGCAGAAAATGCAACGCATCGCCGCTGATGCCGGCCTTTTGCATTGGATCTATATCAATAAATCTTATTTCCACATATGATATATGTTTGGGATCTTTCACAAACTTAGGACGAACGGGAGAATACAATTCCTTTGGAGAAGCTAGTTTCCCTTCTTTTACAAGCTTGTTGAGACTAGCAAGAAAGTTCGCGGATGAACTATAATCAGGATACACCTCACCAATATTCTGATAACCATAACAACTATTACGTATGGAAAGACCTATCACATGCTTATCGATACTGTAAGGATATTGCTTGCATTTTAATTCCAGCGAAGGATCCACCACCGGACTATTACCATATAGCAACACATACAGCCATCTCAAGCGAATCAATTGTCGCGTAGTCTTCAAATAAATTTCATCTTTGAAATCATCATAGGACACGTCCTGATTTGTCAGTAAATACAGCCGTTGCAGAAGTTGCTCGCTGAATGAAAAGCTGAAGTGTATACCAGAGAACAATTGATTTTTCGGGCCATATTTCTGCGCAAGCAGCTCACGATATTCCTGTGCGTCTTTGCCTTCTTCATCAAAGCGGGCGATGGGAATTTGCTTGTCGTCCGGTAATACCGGCGGAATGCTTTGTGGCCATAAAAATTCGTCCTTCAATTCAAGACTCACCACATCATGAAGTGTCTCTAAAAAGCCCAGTGTTTGTGCAATTGATGGCAAAGGTGGTGTAATCATTTCCACCTGACTTTCCGAAAAATCAGTTGTGATATAAGGATGTTTTCTCTTGTTTCCAAAGGCCTTCGGATGCGGTGTTTGCGACAGATGTCCGTCTTTATCCACGCGAATATTTTCTTTCTCCACGCCAAACAAGCCTTCAAGCCATATATTCCCGCTAAATTGTTTCTTGCTTAAGCTCAACAAATCCGTTTTCATTTTTTTTGCTTTTAATAAATACAGTAAAAAGAATAATATACAAACTCACCAGCACTATTCCTTTTGCAATGCTACTGATGCTAATGCTCCACCATACAGACGAAAGATCGCTTTTCCATAAATGTATAAAGGCCATGGCCATTGGGATACGAATTAAGGTTAGTCCTATCCCCGTAATTGCAGGAATATTTGTTCTGCCCCAACCGAAAAATGCGCCTGTTGCCATCAACTCGAAACACATGAATAATTGCGAGATGCCGATGATGATCATGTATTCCCTGCCCATGGCGATGCTTGCTGCATCATGAAGAAATATCGAAAATAAAAAGGAAGGAAATGCCAACATAATGGTGGTGGTGATTACTCCAATTATCAACGACAATAACATCCCGGAACCAAATACCCTCCATTGCTTTTTATAATTGCCTGCACCAAAAGCCTGACCGGAGATGGATGACAATGCATACATAAAACCTGCAATTGTCATATATGTAATGGCTTCAATTTGTACACCCACTTTTTGAACAGCTATTGCTGTTGGACCCCATTGACTAATAATTCGGGCCATAAAGATGGCGATGATGGTGAATGATATTCGCTGTATGGCAGGACTGACGCCCAACACCATGATTTTCTTTAACAGTGATGACTGAAAGCTAACCAAACGCGGATTTAGATTTGGTGTACGATGTAGCTTACGATAAAACAATATTGTTGCAAGCGCCTGTGATAGTATGGTACCTATGGCAGCACCATTGATTCCCATGCCCACCCAAAAGATCAGTATTGCATCCAGCGCAATATTCATAGCAAGCGCCAGTGCGTTGATTCTGAAAGGAGATTTACTATCGCCATAACCAATCAACACACTTGCGAAAAATTGATTCTGGAACGAGAAGATGATGCTTAGGCCGATGATTGCGAGATACAGCGCAGCATCGTGCTCGAGAACAGCATTCTTCAATTGAATAATACTGATAAGCGGATTACTGAACAGCAATAGCATCAAGCTCCACAGAAGGCCACCAATAATAACCGCGAGTATACCACTACGCACATAGCCCTTTGCCAATTCGAAATTTTTCTCTCCCACAGCATGAGAAACTTTGATTCCAACACCCACGGTAAACAGTGATGACATACCCCAACTCAGATTCATGAAAAAGCCCGCCGATCCTACCGCTGCGACCATATTGCTTCCCAGCTTTCCTACAAAAATTATGTTGATAATATTATAGGCCATCATCAAAAAAGAACTGGCAATAACAGGAATGGCCAGGCGAATTATCTGTCTAAGATCTTCACCATACCTCAGCCGACGAAACACTTCCGCAAAATTTATTTTTTTGATCTTCATATTTTCAGGAAGTGACACGATTTAATTCAAAAATTCTCATTCGCTTTTCGACTTATTATTTTCTAGAAGGCAACTCTTTCCCTATGGAAAAAGCCTTTCCCAACTTATTACCCACACCAAAATATGACATATTACCAAAAGAACCCCAGAGCATCGGTCGCACCTTTTCGATGTCGGGCAGCTGATTTGGACCCAGCATCTCGCTTTCTGCCATCATTCCGATAATCTCTCCAATAAAGAGCGTATGAGAGCCCAGATTGATATGTTTGATTAGTTTGCATTCCAACGCGTAAGGAAATTCTTTAACCGTGGGGGCATTTACATGAGCACTTCGCTCGGGGGTAAGACCAGTTTCTTTGAATTTGTCGAAATTTTTTCCTGAAACGATTCCCACGTAATCGGCCTCTTTGATATACTTTTCGGAGGGAATATTCACTGTGAAAGCTTCGTTTAGAAGAATGTTGTGATATGTCAATGTCGCTTCTCTGATTGCGATGCCGATACATGGCGGCTGACTACAGACGATTCCTCCCCATGCTGCATTCATCATATTTGGTTTATCACCCGGGCCATAACTACCTATAATTAGTACCGGAGAGGGTAGTAAAATCGTTTTAGGTTCCAGATTCGTTTTCATTAAGAATTCTCCTGTGTTGGTTTGTTTATTAAGACTATATGTTTAAGTATATCTACATATTAAATTAAAAAAAATCAGCAGCAGCAATCAATATCGTTAGCCACCGACGTCAGTAATTCTTTGATGTATGATTTGTTTACCGAATAAAAGATTTCCTTGCCCTCTTTACGTGAGCTTAGTATTTTCGAGCGTTTCATCAGATTTAGATGATGAGAAATGGTAGGTCGCGACAATGTGAATCGGCTGGCGATATCGCTAACACAGAACTCCTTTTGATGCACAAAAATCATGATAATCTCCTGCCTTGTCTTATCCGCCATTGCGCTAAAAAACTCAGAGCACTCACAACACAAACATGAGCTTTTTACTGCCATTTTGCTTTTAACATGTTTAAGCATATCAACCTGTTTAATATTGCAAAAGTAACTAAAAATTGAAAAGTGCAACTTTTTTTCAAAATATTTTCAATACATTTAACAGCACACTCCACCTTTGCCGCATGGCAATTTCCACAGAAACTCACCGTTTATGTATGTTCAAGAGCATAAAATGCAAAAACTCAAATTCTTCTCCCTCTCCTTACTGAGCCTCCTATTGCTATTTTCCGCCAATCAGGCATGGTCGTGCAGCATGTATAAAATTACCGTCGGTGATAAAACCATGGTTGGCTGCAACGAAGACGCCTGGCGCACCAGTCCAAGAATATGGTTTGAAATCGGTGATGGCACTACATCCTATGGTGCCGCCTTTACAGGATCTCGATATGATGGAAGTAATGGATTTGCCCCACAATCGGGTATGAATGAGTTCGGACTTTGCTTTTCCAGATTAGCAGCTTCTCCTCCAAAAGAAAATCCTACGTCTTCTGTCATCAAAAAAACCATCAACAATCCTACTCAGTATCTCAAAGATATTTTACACAATTGTAAAACCGTTGCTGAAGTCCAGTCATACATCGAGGCATATGATTATAGTTTTTTTAATGAAGATGTTTTTATCTATATTGATCAATCCGGCGATTATCTAGTGGTTGAGCCTTACTGCCTGACCCTCGGGCATGAACCAACGTATGTTTTATCCAATTTCTGTCCTTCCTGTACACCACAAGCCAAGGCCTTAAAACTTGACCGTTACCTTAAGGGCGTGACATTCCTTCAGAACAAACAAGACAGTAGTCTGAGCTTCTGCACAGCATTGTCCGACACTATGCACGTATGCCGTGCGAGGAATGGAGACGGTACCTTACTAACTTCGATATGGGATTTGAAGAATGGAATTGTCACACTCTATTTCTATCACAATTATAAAAATTATATACAGTTCAATATCAAGGATGAAATTGCAAAGGGAAATCATCAATTGGAAATCCCTGCGTTATTCCCGCCCAATAAGGAGTTTGAGCGACTTGCGACATACAGCATTCCGCAGAACAATCGCAACATGATGCTGTTTCTCATTTTTTGTGCAGGACTTTTTGCTGTTTCTGCATTTTATTTCATCTTTAGTTTTTTCGAAAGCAGGCGTACTTCCAAGTATCCTTATGTAAAACTTTTGCTGGTGCCCTTAAATTTGATGTTGCTTTATTACATGTATGTTCTGGCTAGGAATATCAATCTCTTTTATTTTGATGCCCCTTATCAGGATGTGGAATTCAGCCTGCTCAACCTGGCGGCTTACCTACCCTTTCTGCTGATTCTACTAATTATTCCACTTTGGCTTTTCAACATAAAAATCCTCAAGGAAAAATCATGGATGCTGTTTCCACGACTTCTCTTCACCTTCAACAATGCTGTTTACATCGTCTTAATCTGCTTATTCGCTTACTGGGGATTCTATAGTGTTGTAGGCTGAGGGAAAGGGGTAAACTGTTTTTAGAGTTAAAGAAAAAATAGATCTTACAACATACAAACCTCAATGCTCATAAATAATTCACCATTTCTGATTAGTAAATTTGTTTACATTTTCCTAGCATACCGAGTTCCTTCATTGTCTCTTTGACACTTTTCATGCTGTATATCGATTGATTCCCCGGATATCGCAATTTTAAATGGGCATTAAAATATTTCTTTGAATTGCGCCCGTCACCCATAGTACTGTATGCTATTCCCAGCATATAAGCGGAATCCATTATGAGGGCTTTTGACCATGCGATTCCTTCACCACAAGGATCCTTCGCCATTTTACGCGGGTCGGTCAAAAATAATTTTCTCCAAATTTTGATGGCCTCTTCCGGATTGCCCGTCATTTCGAGTGATCCAGCATAATCCCAGCGCGCCAAAGGACATTTTGGACAAATTCTTATAGCCAATCGAGAAAACTCAACCGCCTTTTCGTAATTTCTTTCTTCGTAATATGCTGTGGAAAGCCTTGTCAAAAGCCAATGATCCTCCGGATGTATTTCAAGTTCTTTTAAAATAATGGTCCTTGCTTTTGAATATTTTTCGGCATCGAAATAACTATTTATTTTTTCTGAGATATTCATACGAGAAATAGAAATTAATTTTGAGTTTTCGTTTTACTTGCAATGAACCATTCTGATTTCACCAGTGCGTTTGTGTCAACCTCGTCGACATAAACAAGCCCGGATATCATGGGTGTGATTTTAACGATTCGATGTCCGTCCTGGTGAAAAAATCCTGCATCTGAAATCTGATCAACGATCCTGACCTCAGGATCAGTTTTCTTTTCATACAACAACGCATAATCCTCCCAACACTCGGACAATACAAGCAAATATCCAACTGAGGTAAAACACATGCAATAGACCATGCCCGCGGCCAGAATCACTCTTATAAAAATAACACGCAGAACATAACTCAGATCATTCTCCTTATCCCTAAAAGCCTTGAATAGCGTGAGAATTACACCAAGGGGCACTAAAAACGCAATAATTATTTGCAGCTGACTTCTGAATTGGCATGAATTAAACTCAAACGGCAGAATACTAGCAATAATGAAATATACGAATGGCAGAATTATTAAAGCAATTCCAATCCAATAAATAAGTTTCGCTGCTTTATTAAATGTCGTTACCATATTACAATAATTTCAATCAATCCCAGCATATCTTAATAGGAATATTATATTGAACGTTCACCGCCTTTCCACCCATTTTACCCGGTATCCAGGGAGGCATTATTTTTATAACATGCACGCTCTCCTCGTCACTGCCATTACCAATGCCACGTAATACACGTACATTGGTGATTACTCCATCGGTGCCAATTATAAAATTGATGTAAATGGTACCGGATCTTGACATTTCCTTCATTTGCTTTCCTTCTTCCGGCAATTTCATGTTCTCCCCCAGAAATTTTATCCTCGCTTCGTCTCCCCCAGGAAATTCAGGCATTTCGTCAACAATTGTATAAGAATTCTCAGCAACCTTGTCAAACCGCACTTTGATCTCATTATATATACGCAGACAGGCAGTATCCTTCAATAATTCATTCTTTATTTCCTCAGGAATCAGCAGAAAATATGTTGCATCCTGACAGTTCTGAAGGTATTGCTTATAAGCAGCGGTCTCCCCTGACGTACGGGCGATATACCACAGTGAATCCTCTGCTGTGTAAAAGCTTTTTGGGTGGTAATCTTGCCCATTCACCCGAACAAAAGCAACAACGACAAAAATGGAAATTAGGATGCTTGTTTTCATTCACTGGTTATTTGAAACAAAGCTATGAAAAACATCAATATGATCCTTGGTTAAAGACCGAAGATGACATCGGCGTAATTGAGAATGATTAGATAAAGGCGATTGGAAAGATGCTGATGCCGGAAAAATGAGACAGAGAATTAAAAACACAAATATTTTGCGTAATATTGTTTAAACCTCACCAATCTTTCTTTCATGAAAAGAGTACTTTTTATTGGCATACTATTTCTATTTGCAAACCTAAAGCTATCAGCCCAAATTACTGCCGGAATCATTTACCTCGACTCAGGCAACGTAGCCAGCAGGCAGTGGGATCATGATAAAGAACGAATTGAAATAATTAGTGATTCAAATTTGACCTATATCGTAAGGTATTCGCGGTATTATGAAAAAGAGAATGAGCCTTGGTTCAGAGAAGATTACTACGACAAAATAAGACTGACTTCAACACCCAGTGTATTTTATATCCGACATTGTTTCAAATCCTGGGACAGGGGGCCTGACTTCGGAGCGCCTGACTTCATAGGTGACGATGAGACAAAAATTGTGGCTGTAAAAAATGGTTCGTTATTCCAAATCAAACAATTTGATGCTAAAAACAGACCGCTCTGTATGGGTTATTCGAAAACGATGTTTCCATTCCAATGGGAAGGGAAATTGATTGAATACTACGGAAAAGATTCAGTTAAATCGGAACTCGTTTATAAAGATAATAAAGTGGTATCCGAAAAATATTGGACCTCTGAAGGTATACATATTGACACCGCATATGAATTTAAGGATGTAAATAAAGAACCGAAATTTAAAAATTCAGAAAAAAGTTTTGGAGAAGACATCGTTAATTTTCTCGTCGACCATATAACTATTTCATCCAGAGCCAACGCAACAGCACCCTCAGGAACTATATGGATAAGGTTTATCATTACGAAAACGGGCAAGATTGACTGCATCCAGCTGATACGAGGAATCCACCCACTGTTGGATAAAACGTGCATGGATGCGATTGGTTCTCTGCCAATAATGGAACCTGGCTTTGTCGGTTCCAAGCCAGTAAATACGTGGATTTCGTACCCGTTAAGATTTAATTTCGATTAACTATTGCACTTTCAAATCAAAATTCTGAAGTAGTTGCTGAAATATACGATTCATATCCTCTTCTCCAAAGCGGTTGTCATTCTCAATTATTATTTCCAACGCACCCTGATTTCTTTCATCCGTATTATCCTTCATGCTCAGATACAGCGAAAGGGGATCCACCGTATTCGGTTTCTTGTTCAGGAGTTGGGCTATAACTTTTGGATTGTAACTCCAGACCTCCAGGCCAAACTCACCTTCCAGCTCGTTGGGGTTTTTCAGTCCCCCATTTTTTTCCAGATTAAAATAGGTTTCCCTGTTAATGGCGTAATATAGCTGTCGGCTGGGATTCATATTCGAATATTCGGGCAATGCCGTAGTGCCGGCTTTTAATAGATCGAGCTTGGGTTTCTCATCAACATACAGCGTTTTATTGACCGGGCTTTTCATAAAAGGCAGCGCCTTCGCCCAGAGCTCAGGTATTTCGAGCGAAAAGAGTATGTGTTTGTCTTTGGTCCCGTTAATTTCGCACAGCTCGAATTGCAGCAGATTATTCGCAGCTTTAGTGATGCCCATGGTCGAATAGCCGAACATTTCCGCAACCTCTTTTAGCGAAAGCTGTTCAAGTTTTGTTTTCCGATGTAGGAGGTGATAGATGAGCAGACATTGTGCAGAAGGAATCAGCTTCTCCTTCATGGGCAAAGGCTTTTCAAATCGTTCCCTAAGGTCAATGAACAAAAATGGCAAATACAGTTGTTGCCCTGGCACGATAAAATTGATCCCCTTTTCGACGAGTCGTTTTCGTTGAAAGGACTGAATGGTTTCGACGACCAATACCGGCACTATTCCCAGCTTCTCTTTTAATAGCTTAAAATGCGTTTCAATCTGTTGAATGCTCTCAAGATTATTTCGTAATTCAACCAATACCATTTCGTGGCCCATGAGCCGGGCATGATACAGGCGGTATAAACTTCCGATATAAAAAGGAAACTTTCCCATTTGCAGGTCTGTAAACTCGACCGGGTTAATGTCCAGCCCGAGTACTTCTGCTACGTATTTGATCAGTTTTGTCTTCATTTATAAGTGATAAACTAGCAATACGATGATAAACTGCATTGGTTTATTGTGCAAATATAGGTTTATTATGCAGAATAACAAAACTTTTAACAATATTAATAGAAAAGTATCAATATGACCAGGGCCTTAACTACGATTGTCACCAGAAATAATTGGACCCCTTAGATACGATTGCTTTCTGCTAAAAAATAAAAATAATACTTTTGCCTTGAGTAAAATCCGAAATAAAAATGAGTTCAAGGGGAAAGTGTGTTTATTGTGGGGAATTCTTAGGCAAGCGTGATTTGACCAACCATCTGTCAATGCATCTTGACCAGATGGTAGAAGCAAAACCTGCGTTTAGGGCTTCTGCGTTTCATCTTAAAATTGAATCTGGAGATAATTTTTTGCATCTACTTGTTAAGTACAACAGTACTTTGCGGGAGTTAGACCACTTTCTGCGGGATATCTGGCTGGACTGCTGCGCTCATGACAGCGAATTTGTTAATCAGGGACATCAGGTGGCCATGAAATGGGAATTGGGACAATGCATGATAGAAGGGATGAGATGGCTATATCATTACGATTCTGTGAGAACTACTACCCTCAAAGTAACGGTATTCCAGCGTTATTGCATTACCATGAAAAAAAACATCACCATTTTATCTCGAAATGAACCCTTAAAAATTCTTTGCGATAAATGCCAAAAACGTCCGGCTGTAAATATCTGTCCAATCCATTTTAATGAAGAGGGCGGCGTTGGCAAGTTTTGCACCTTGTGTTCCATTGAACATAAAAAAGAATGTTTGCCTTTTGATCAAGAATTTGTTTTACCTGTAGTAAACTCGCCCCGAATGGGCATTTGCTTATATGAGGGCGGATCTATTGATAAAGAAAGGGACAAGCCCTATCAGGATCGCAGCCATATCAATTAGTAGCATTTGATCTTACGCAAAAACTCCAGCAAAAAAAATGACCTATGGCTTCAAATACTAATCTGACAAAAAAGGATTTCGAGGAAACCAAAATAGTAGCCGATATTATAAAACAGCTTGACAAAGCAGATGCAATGTATGCCGACGCTGAAAGCGATAAAATATATGAACAGCAACCATTCATCATTTCCCTGATATTAGGGTATCGACTCGACCTGAACAAAAACGAGCTGGACCAAATAGTAAAGATGTTTTTCGTAATTTGGAAATACTTTAAGGGTCGTAACAAATTTCAAAGAAAAAAAATAACCGAACAACAATACGATAGAATACTGAAAAAAAACATGGATCTATTGAAATTTTCAGAAAGAGAAAAAGATCAGGAAAAAAAGTTAGCGCTTTTTAACGCGGAACTAAGTAATTTAGAAGCAAAAGCATTACTGGCAGCTATCCCACTCATTTTTGATACACAGCCAGCGCTGAAAAATATGCAAACCAATTTGAAAGCAAGAATTTCTCTTGGAATGCTAAGCATAATAGAATGTTTTGAAGAAATGGAAAAGGAGTAATCATCCATATCATGCAATGGAATTCATGCCACTACATGGTGCCACCAAGGTGAAGAGAATCAACAACAAAAATGAAAAGTACTTAAATAATGAAAAAAATAAGCAGCTTTGATTTATCAAAACCAAGACGCAGCTACTATAATGATGAATGCGACCTGCATACATGCCCGGAATGTGGCTCAGCATTGATTGAGGAAAATTGTACAATTTTATTATGTGCAAAATCTAGTACAGATGAAGGTGAATTTATGACCAACCTGTCGGGCAGCCATTTCTGTCAACAATGCCCTGTTGTTGTATTTAACCTTGACAAGGTTGAGAAAGCTGCAAAACTGGGATTAAAAGGAGATAAAAACCTTAGATATATTATAGGAGGAATTATTGATTTGGACTCAATTCCTGATGATAAAAAAAACATGGAGATTGGTTGTGACGAGAATCCAGTTCCTTTAGTTCGTTTTTTGCCTGATTTAAATAATCCTTCGATAATATCAGAAAAGAAACCAGGCCGGAATGAACCGTGTACCTGTGGAAGTGGCAAGAAATATAAACATTGTTGTGGATGAGTCAACATCCTCAATAAAGTGTTGTGCCCCCTTGCCGGCATCTATCACCTTCCTGACATCAGGAAAGTGATTAACGATTTCCTATCCAATTGAATTGCAGTAGTGGGGCAATAGTGGGGCAAAATGAGTTATAACAAAGATCCATTAGCGCATGAATACTTATAATAACCACGTATCATCACTTCGATCACAAAATAAAAGTTGCCTCTTTGTTGCGTCAACTTATGTCATTTGAGCCAAAATTTTACCAAAGTGCAGCAACCTATCCTAACATCCGTCATCACAGCTCTGTTTAAGTCTCGTACCGATGTTTTCGCAAAACGTTGGGAAAAGGCAGGAAAGGCAGCATACTACCCTGCCTACAAATTCGATCCCTACAGTTATAAACGCCATAGTATAAAAGGCGGTAGTTTCAAGGAGTACAATGATAAAGATCTCGAGCCACTGACTGAAGACCAGATTGCTAAACACCTTAATGGCGAAATTTTCATCGGAATATACCCACTGCTAAAAGACAACACCTCTTGGTTTATTGCGGCTGATTTCGATAAGGAAAAATGGGTGGAGGAATGTCGACTCTTTTTGGATGTCTGTAAGGATCATGGAATCCCTGCCTTCCTCGAAAGATCGCGCTCCGGAAAAGGCGGACATGTTTGGATTTTCTTTGAAACCCCATATCCCGCGGTCAAAAGCAGAAAAATCATCATATCATTACTTGAAAAGTCCGGAAGCTTTTCTCAGTTCGATAAATCCTCCAGCTTCGATCGCTTATTCCCCAATCAGGACAGCCTTTCTGGAAAGGGCTTCGGCAACCTAATCGCGCTGCCTTTCAATAAAACAGCATTAGATCAGGGGAATTGCTGCTTTATTGACCCGGCCAGTTTGGAACCCTACCCCGATCAAATTGAATATTTGCGTCAAATCCAGCGGATCTCCACTACAAATTTAGACAGCTTGTTTGCCGGGACTATAACAGAGAAGTAACTCGAAGTTCGGACTGAATCTATGAATTCATCAGAAAAAAGGGGGCTGTGATTTTGACGGACTTATTCGAGGAAATGGTAATATAACAACAAAATTCGCATGCCATTAGGCAGGCATGAGAATTTCGTGCTCTTCTTTTCTAAAGGAAAAATTATCAAAAATTCTCCGGAAATTATCATTCTCCGAAAGAAGCTTACTTAATGGGGGCGAACTCATGTTTTTATACTTACTTTTTGGAATAACCCATCCCAATTTCTGCAACTCACTGATAATTGTTTTTTTATTTATGGTGTACTGAAAAAATTCACCAAGGCAAGTCTTAAACGAATCAAAAGCCTCATTTTCATTGGCACCATATCCATAAACATCCAGAGGAGGACAGTACACAATTTGATTTTTATCCTCTTCAAAATATAAAAGTGATACACGAATGGAAATTTCTTTTCCATTCTCCCAATTATATTCTAAATGGATCGGGGTTGCAGACATATTAGCAATAGTTTAAGATTTTATCCTGTACAAAAGTACAATACAATAACTTGCCATTAGCAAATCTGCATCATTCTAATACGAATTTAGGTAGTGCCCTATCAAAATAACTCAGATTTTATGCAACGCCGTTCTGAATGAGCCCAAAATTGAATCGAAAAGACTCAGTTTTTCTGAACACCCCTCATTTCCGAGAAATCGTCGGGGAATGGCGGATATAATCTGCTTTTGGCGGATTTATTTTGACACTACCAATTCGCTGGTTAGGTTCAATTCTTAATCACCTATAATCAGGAATCCAAATGATCAACGACAAGGACTCCGAAAATTTCCTTTGGTTAGTTGGACTCAAAATCGGCTCAAAATCGGCTCAATGGGCTCACCATCGGCTCATAATTTCCGAAAGAAAAATCGAGATGAACACAAATTGGATGTGCTATTTCTTATACAATAGTGGGGCTATAGTGGGGCCAAGTGAGTTAGAATCAAAGATCCATTCCCCCTTGAAAACCTATAACAATCACATATCATTTACCGCCATCACAAACAAAAAAGTTGTCCGGAAGTTACGCCAACCTCATACAACCCATTACCGGGTAATATTGCAAGAAATCAACCCCGACATACAGATTTGTTTTATTTGGCACCACCCACCGTATACTTGCCATTAAATGGAAAAACCCTTGACCCGCCAGAAGGCGAGTTAATTATTAAGGTACCACCATATGTTTTTATTCCAGGTGTCGTTGCACGTAACTTAATCTTGCCCATGCCATCAATCACATCAACGCTGGTAGTTTTTCCACTGATCACATTTGTATTCATATCTACTGAGGAGCCTATCAATATTTCAGGCGCCATTTTTTTATCATAGGCAGCAGCAAATACATCCGCTTCAAAATATTCTCCTTGTAAAACATAATTACTTTTAGGAACGACGAAGGCTTTAATCAGCTGGAAACCATCATCATGGGGTAATTCACAGAAAAAATAATTGATCAATTCAATCTCTGCATTGAATACTTCACTCTTAATGCTGTTCAAAATGAGTGGCGTTGCTTCCGGCAATGTATTCTGAAAATAATGGGTTTCCCAATCCTGCTCAATTGAATCCTGACTGTAAAATAGCCCATCAGTGTCTAATCCTATGGTTTCTTCTACCCTCTTACGGTATTTTGCATCAATGAATCCAATCACTTTTTGCCTGTACTCCTTGATGCTCTTTTTTAGAGTCTGTATTTCAGTGTCGGATATTCTTTTCTGTGTTGTATCTACTGCCTTTCTTAACATATCAATTGAAGCAATAAGATTATCGCTCAACTTTTTCACCTCCTGAACTTTGTCATAATAGGGCTGAATCCTAACCTTATTTAATTGGTACCCATTTTGAAATCGGTAAAAACTACTTTCACTGGTTTGTAAAAGGATATCTATTGCCTTAAGCACACATTCATTGGCGACATTGATGGAATTTGTCATCTGCTCATTTTGATTGCACGATATAAGCAGCAAGGAAGTGCAGCAAAAAAATATTATACTTTTTTTCATTTCACTATTTATTTGGTTCCTGAAAGATCATGAAATTCAACGCTCACATCAGCATTTGTTACTGAAGCCCCTTAATGGGAAAGGAAAAGCAATAAAACTATTGGGCTTAGGAATTTCATTGACGATTTTTTTTGAAAATGGGTGTTACCATTATGATATAGTAACAACGAATATAGTCATTTCATTTTGTATAGTTGAAGTAAATATTATAGAGATACATCACCATTTCATAATATATCAAACAAAAAAAACAGTGTGAAGAAGATAGAGAATATTGAGAAGAATAATCTTAAAGAGACGCATGGCATGCGTCTAGAATCCATAAATACAAGAGTGTGGGTGAGCGTGAGGCTAGAGAAAAAAAAAGTGAGAATGAAGTTCGGCTCTCTCGCACCTCACTCTCACTCTCACTCTTTTTTTTAGCTCCCCCCGCTGGACTTGAACCAGCGACCCTCTGATTAACAGTCAGATGCTCTAACCAACTGAGCTAGGGAGGAGTGTAAAAACAGGGTGCAAAGATACTACTTTTTTAAAACAAAACAAGCCGCAACAAAAATTTTGCTGCGACTTGCACTTAACAATCAATCAAACTAATATTTTGTTATCGTAAATTCGACACGACGGTTCAACTGACGCCCTTCCTCGGTCTGGTTGCTGGTGGCTGGACGATCGTAACCGTACCATTCCATCTTCATCTGACCCTTCTTTATTCCCTTTGCAATCAGATAATCAACAACTGCCTTAGCGCGCTTCTTCGATAAATAATAATTGTATTCTTCCGAGCCCATATTGTCGGTGTGACCGGCAACAACAATCTTCCAGCTTTCGAAACGGCTGAATAAAGTCTTATGCCTGTTCAGAATTTCGGCTGCATCAACACGGATATCGCTGCGATCGAAATCAAAATAGACGTTCTCCAATTTAATTTTCATACCGTCAACCTCACTAACCGTATAATTTTCAGGCTGCAAAATAGCTACCGGCTTGTGCGCACAGGACTTGGTAAACACATGAAACTTATAACTCGATGCGGACGGCAATTCAACAGAAAATTTTCCATCAACATCGGGCATAGCACGTACCGCAACGATATTAGTTGCCATATCTACTATCTCCACAGGGAATTGCAATGGTCGGCCTGTGCGGTAATCCTTGAGTGTTGCTGCTATCTTCGTTCTGGGGATGCTATCCGTTTTGCTTAAATCATATTTAGGATCATATAAAGTCCCTGTCACCAAATTGGCAGGCGTTTTCAATGAATCGCACAGCATCGGCTGTATCGTCATTTCGTATGATTTCATCGATGGGAGTCCGGCCACAAATACGCCAAGACTATCGGTCTGTCCGCCCGGAACCAGATTGTCTCCGGTCTTTCCGTGCACATCTACCATTGCAATTACGCCTTCGGTGCTTTCTTCATCGGTCACCAAACCATGAATAAACACTGGCGGTACTTTCGCAAACAAATCTTCGATATTCAGATTAAACTTAATATGATAAATATCGAAGCCACCATACCCTCCCGTGCGATCGGAAGAAACATAGGATTCTCCGGAAGGAGATACCACCAAATACAGATCGTCGCCGGGAGAATTCAAAGGAACGCCCATATTTACTGGAGCTGTCCAATTACCGTCGCTGCGCAATTTTGAAACAAAGACATCATATCCACCCATGCTGTTGAAACCACGTGAGCTGAAATATAAGGTAGAATCTGCAAAAAGAAAGGGCGCCTCTTCATCATATGCACTGTTCACATTAGGTCCCAGGTTTTTCGATGGCGACCAAGTGCCATCAGGCTGCATCTGGCTGTAGTAAATATCGGTACCACCAAATCCGCCTTTTTGATCACTCACATAGTAAATGGTTTTTCTGTCGCGGGTATAAGCAGCCGAAGGTTGATGATATCCCAATTTGTTGATTTCAGAATCCAGTTTACGCGGCTTTTCCCAGCTACCGCCCTGTTTGCTGCTTTCGCAGATGTAATCCTTTCCCTTAATATTTTTGTATATAGTGAGTAGATTGCCATCAGCCGAAATTTCAACCGTGGCATCATTGGCTTTCCCATTCAATGGGGAGCCAGGATTTTCAGGATAATCCCAATATGAAGAAAAATCCTTAAACGTAAAATAAATATCTTCGAAATATAGTCCGTCAAGCGGATTGATACGCTCACCAACAGAACTCTTGCGGCGGGAAGTAAATGCCATGATGCTCTCAGCCGCGTCAATCACGGGACAGTATTCATCCCATTTCGAATTAACCTTGTCGGTTAGCTTATCAAATTGAATTACGTTGGGATTGGCCTTCAATTTTAAACCGGCTTCGCACTCCTTAACCCGTTGCTGAATAATGGCATTTTCACGCTCTTTTTCTTTGACAGAGAGCGATTGCTCGTAATGAGCAAAGCATTTTAAAGCTTCCTGAAACCTGGATTCGTACTGATAAGCCATTCCTAAATAAAGACAAAGTTGTTTGGAAACATTAGAATCCAGACTGCGTGCGGTTTCCAGAAATGATAAGGCAAGACTTTTATCGTACGATTTAAGATAACAAACACCCATCCTATAATTTAATGAGGCGTTCTGATGGTTAAAATGATTGGCCTCAAGATAATATTCCAAGGCTTCGCCATAACTACCGCGGGTGTCCTGATTAAAAAGATCATCACCTTTCTTAATACTCTTCAATGCCTTCTTTAAGTCAGAACCTTGATTAGGAAAATTCTCCTTTTTAAATTCAACATTTTGACCTGCAACGGATAGTGTAAGAGTAAATAATATCCCAAACAAGAAAAGTATCCTTAGTTGTTTGTACCTATGTGTTTCCATGACTTCATTAATAAGTTTTGTCAATAACATCTCCGTATTCTTTAAACCATCCTGAGATGTTCCCGCGCATTTTTAAGAATTTATACGCAGCTCTCAATTAAAAGGTTTCCTGTTTCTATTCAAATTTACAATAAAACGACCCTTTTCGAAAAATCCTAACAGTGTTTTAACATCATCAGGTGTTAGTGCGGGCACCTCCTCTCCTTCTTAAAAAAGCATAAATAAGTTGTGACAAATCAATGAATAATATTACAGCTAAAACGTTTAGAATAGGGGTTTCAGAAATTTATTGTCGTTGGTTTTAAGTAATGGCTACACGCAAATTTGAAATTCAAGCTTAATAGATAACCTCACAAAATTTCAGCACCCGTTAATTAAACAATCTTTGCTCATTCAAATGGCCCAAAAACGGTATTGTGCAAACCCATGCCGCGAAAATTCGTAACTTTGCATTATCTTCAATTTGCACCTCTTATGAAAACAAAAGTTCTGTTAATGATTATGGATGGCTGGGGCGAAGGCGATCATTCGAAAGCAGATGCCATCTGGAATGCCAATACGCCATTTTTTAAATCACTTTATAAGTCTGCTGATTGGTCACACAGTCAGTTGATTCCTTTCGGAGAAGCAGTGGGTTTGCCCGAAGGACAAATGGGCAACTCAGAGGTTGGTCACTTGAACATCGGCGCTGGCCGTGTGGTTTATCAGGATCTTGTACGGATTAATCGTGCTATTAAGGATGGAAGTTTCAATCAAAACCCGGTCTTAGTAGATGCCCTTACTTATGCAAAACAGCAGGATGTATCTGTTCATTTAATAGGATTGATGGGCGATGGAGGAGTACACTCGCTGAGCAGTCACATGATGGCAATGTGCGATATGGCTACAGCCGCTTCAGTGAAAAAAGTATTCGTACATGCCATCACTGATGGTCGCGATACCGATCCACACAGCGGTTTAGAATTCGTAAAAGAGGTTAACGAACACATTCAACAAGGTAATGCACGTATTGCCAGTTTGTGCGGGCGCTACTACACCATGGATCGCGACAAACGCTGGGAGCGTGTGAAAGTGGGATACGACCTGCTTACTGCAGGCATTGGAAAAAAACATCACGATGTATTACAAGCTATTGAGGAATCCTACAGCGAAGGAATTACCGATGAATTTATAAAACCTGTGGTAATTACCGACAATGAAGGAAATCCGTTAGGATTAATCAAATCGGGCGATGTTGTTATTTGTGTGAATTTCCGCACCGATCGTCTTCGCGAGATTACCACAGTATTGACACAAAAGGATATGCCGGAAGCGGGTATGCATACTCTGCCATTGCATTATATAACCATGACCCGTTACGATGAATCCTATCATAACGTAAACATTGCATTCGATAAAGATGATGTGAGCATGACATTAGGCGAAGTAATCAGTCGCCATGGACTTACGCAAATCCGTATCGCAGAAACAGAGAAGTATCCCCATGTCACCTTCTTCTTCAGTGGCGGCCGTGAAGATGCCTTTGATGGCGAAAAGCGCATCTTAATCCAATCACCAAAGGTGGCCACTTATGATCTCAAACCTGAAATGAGCGCCTTCGAAGTCAGAGACGCTATTTTACCTGAGCTCACGCCTGAAGGTGCGGATTTCATTTGTCTGAACTTCGCTAATGCAGATATGGTGGGTCATACAGGAATCTATACTGCCATTGAACAAGCACTTGAAGCGGTTGATAGTTGCGCCCAAGCCGTAACTGAGAAAGCTATCAAGGCGGGATATTCGGTAATCATCACCGCTGATCATGGAAATGCTGATTATGTAATCAACGAAGATGGCAGTCCCAACACTGCACACTCCGTTAACCCAGTTCCATGTTTCCTGCACGATTCGCGAAATTTAGTTCTTAAAGACGGAAAATTGGCCGATCTCGCTCCAAGCATACTAAAACTTATGGGCATTGAGATTCCTGTCGAGATGACAGGGAACCCACTCATATAGCCCCTGTTAATATTTTGTTAATCGCCTGTGCTGTTTGCATATTACGCGGGCGTTTTCTACCTTTGACTGTTCTAAAACCTCAACCAGTAGGATTTATAGCATTCCATTAATAATTTTATATTCTTCGATTATGAGAACCTTGCTGCTTTCTTTGTGTGCATTGTTGTTTTCGGTGCAGGTATTTGCCATTTCCCCCATCGATGGAAAATTGACTGTTAAAGAAAACACTTATTCCAAATTACGAATCGCTAACACTGTCACTAAAGAGGATTTGTTGTTGATGAAAGTCAACACACCACTTGGCGTATTTGTACAGCTCAGCATACCGGATTATGGATTCAGCCTGCAAAATGGCGATCCCCGTCTTCCGATATTAAAGAAATTAATCGAAGTCCCTGTCGGCGCCTCCTTCGACATTCATATTATTAAGGCGGTTTATCAGGAATATACTTTGGAAGAATTAGGAAGTCAGTTCCCGATTATTCCAAACCAGCGCTCTATCTCAAAAAGCGAGAATCCCGCATTGGTTCCCTTTCAATATAATTCAGCTACTTACCTCAACGATGCCTATTTTGGTTTCGATGCGGTTCATGTAGAAAGCATCGGCTTTATGCGCGGAGTGCGCCTTGCACGTCTGGAGATTTCTCCTGTTCAGTACAATCCTGTAACCGGAATGGTGAAGATTCTTACCGATCTAGATGCTGAAATTATCTTTACAGGTGCTGATATTGCTGCAACACAACAGTTGAAGGCAGATAAATATTCACCATTATTTGATGGAACTTATCAATCATTACTGAATTATAAAGAGCCCACCCAAAAGGATTTGATTTCGAAATATCCAATTAAGTATGTCATCATTGCCGATCCTATGTTTCAAACCGCACTACAGCCTTTTGTTCAGTGGAAAACAAAAAAAGGTTTCAAGGTTATCGAAGGATATACTAACAATGCTTCTGTAGGAAATACAACAACCTCAATCAAGAATTATCTTCAGGGTTTATATAATGCAGGCACTGCCGGTGACCCCGCTCCTACGTTCGTTTTATTCGTTGGTGATGTTGCTCAGATTCCATCTAATGCTTGCAGCGGGCACGTATCCGATCTATATTATTGCGAGTATACTGGTGATTATGTCCCTGAAATGCTCTATGGTCGGTTCTCAGCAACCAGCGTTGCTCAGCTTCAGCCACAAATTGACAAAACACTGGAGTACGAACAATATCTCATGCCAGTAAAAACCTTCCTTGATAATGTTGTGATGATTGCAGGTGTGGATGCAGGTAATGCTCCAACCTACGGCAATGGTCAGATCAATTACGGAACATCGCAGTATTTTAATTCTACCAATGGTCTTAATTCTGCAACATTCCTCTACCCTGCTTCTGCAACTAGCGCTGCAACTATCATTCAGGAAGTCTCCAAAGGTGTTTGTTTTGCAAACTACACTGCCCACGGCGGCTCCAGCGGCTGGTCAGATCCATCTTTCAGCGTAAGCGATGTGGCTACACTTGCTAATGCTCATATGTATCCTTTGATGGTTGGTAATTGCTGTCTGACTAACAAATTCGACGATACCGAATGTTTTGGAGAAGCACTGCTTCGCGCAGATCTGAAAGGTGCAATCGGCTATATCGGAGGTTCAAATGTGAGTTATTGGAACGAAGATTATTACTTTGGTGTTGGATATCGTTCCAGCATTCAGGTCAATCCTGTGTATGATGCAACAGCTCTTGGCGCTTACGACAGAGTATTCCATTCACACGGTGAAACCTTTGCCAAATGGACTATGTCGCAAGCCCAATATATGTTTGGCGGCAATCTCGCTGTAACCCAGAGTGGCTCCAGTGTTCAGTATTATTGGGAAATTTATCACCTTATGGGCGATCCATCGTTGATGGTGTACTTTGGTGTTCCTTCAGCAATCACTGCAACCTATAATGCTATTATCCCATTAAACTCAACAACCTTCGAGATTCAAACTGATCCATGGTCATACGCTGCAGTATCATTGAACGGAACCTTGTTAGGCGCTGCTCTTTCAGATTCTACGGGACACGTTATTGTTCCACTAACCGGAACTTCAAATCCTGGAACTGCTGATGTGGTTATCACCCGTCAAAACGGAGCACCTTTTATTAGTACTGTGATTATCGCCAACCCGGCCGGTCCATATGTGCTTCACGCAAGCAATGTAGTTAACGACCCTACCGGAAATAATGATTCTCAAATTGATTATAGCGAAAATATTTCACTCGACGTAACACTTCATAATTTTGGTTTAGCTACAGCAAACGGAGTAACAGCAACACTTTCATCAACGAATACTGAAATAAATATTACCGACAATAACCAAACCTTTGGTAATATTACTTCAGCCGCAGATGCTGCACAAACCGGCGCTTATGCGTTCACAGTAAGCAACAGTATTCCCGATCAACAGTCTATACCATTTACTCTTAATATCGCCGACAATGCTGCAAACACATGGACTTCCAACTTCACCCTTACTGCCAATGCACCTAAGTTGGCTATTGGAAGTTTCACCATCGACGATGCTGCAGGCAATGCTAACGGCTGTCTTGACACAAGTGAAGTCGTCAACATTATCATCAACACCTTGAATAATGGCCATGCCGACGCTCTTTCAACGGTTGGTACACTTACTACTACCACACCTCAATATGTGACCATTAATAATGGCACACATAATTTTGGAACCTTGGTTAAGAGTACAAATGCAAACGCCACATTCAACCTTACTGTAGCTTCTTCTGCCCCCGATTCAGCAATGGTTGAACTCGTTTATACAGTTGTTTCCGGAGGATATACCGCTTCATATAATTATTTAATTCCTCTTGGAATGGTTGACGAAGATTGGGAAACAAACGATTTCAGCCAGTTTGACTGGACTCAGGGTGGTGATGTTCCCTGGACGATTACCAGCTCGAATCCTTACGAAGGAACCTATTGCGCACAATCCGGAAATATCACCGATGATCAATCATCAACGCTTTCTCTGGAAATATCTGCAATGATTAACGACACAATTTCCTTTTGGAAAAAAGTGTCCAGCGAAGCCGATTACGATAAATTATATTTCAAAATAGATGGCGCCGACAAAGACGATTGGAGTGGAGAAATTGCCTGGTCAAAAGCATACTATCCGGTCGCAGCAGGTCCTCATACATTTTCATGGGTCTATAGCAAAGATGGTTCTGTTTCCTCTGGCAGCGATGCCGCTTGGGTCGATTACATCATATTCCCACCGGTTATGACTACTTTCATTGGCGTTGAAGAACCCAACACTATTATTTCTTCGCTTACCGCCAGCCCCAATCCTTCTTCAGGAATGACTATGATACAGTTTACACTGACCGAAAACTCAGATGTAACCCTAAAATTAATGGATGTTACTGGTCGCGTTGTTAACACACCATTGTCTCTTCCGGGAAAAGTTGCTGGCACTCATAATGTGATGATCAACCTTTCGTCGTACGATGCAGGTTTATACTATCTCGTACTCAACAGCAATAAAGAAACAAAGTCAACGAAAATTATCATCACTAAATAAATCCTGCGATGAAAAAAATAGTTTTCGTTTGTATTCTTTTGTTATCCGCATCGCTTCTTAATGCTCAGCAATGGGTTGGTGCAACCTCACTTCAAAACAAAGCAGCTAAGCTTAGCTTATTGGCCGCGTCGCAGCAGTCATCTACTATTCAGCTTAAGGTCGAAGGCTTTATGGAATCTGAAGTGCAAACACCAAGAGGTACAGCCCAAATCATTTCGCTTGATGAAGCTACTCCTATCCTATTTGCAGGCGCTCCAGATCTTCCTAAAGTTACTACATCCCTGATTATTCCTGATGATGCGAAGATGGAGGTTCAGGTAGAACAAAGCGAATACACAGACTTTACAAATATTGAAATCGCCCCATCTAAAGGAAACTTTACTCGAGATATCAATCCGGCCAATGTTCCTTATACATATGGTGAAGCCTATAACGAGGATCAGTTTTATCCCGGAAATATCGCAGAATTAAAGGATCCATACATCTTACGCGATTACCGTGGACAAACAGTGGTGCTCTATCCCTATCAGTATAACCCTGTAACAAAAGTGCTTCGCGTGTATACAAACATTGTAGTTCGTGTTGTGAAAAACGGAAGCAGTTCCATCAACGTTTTCAATCGCACTAAGGAAATCAGCAGTCTAAACCAGGAATTCGCTAAGATTTACAACAAGCAATTTCTGAATTTTAGCAAACTCGCCAAATACGAACCCATAACAGAAACTGGAAATATGTTGATTATCTGTTATGATTCATATATGTCAGCTATGGAACCTTTTGTAATTTGGAAAAACACAGAAGGTATTCCTACTGAAATGGTAGCCGTTTCAACCGCTGGAGCAACCGCTGCGGACATCAAGACCTATGTCACGAATTATTATAATACCAATGGTCTTGCATTTCTGCTATTAGTTGGTGACGTCGCGCAAATCCCCACTTTCACTGTTTCGGGTGGCGGCTCCGATCCAACGTTTGGTTATATTTCAGGAAACGACCATTATCAGGAAATCCTGATTGGACGCTTCTCTGCGGAGAGTGTTGCGCATGTGCAAACTCAGGTAACGCGTTCGGTTAATTACGAAAAATCGCCTTCAATCACTCCGGGAAAATACAATCATGCTGTAGGTATTGCTTCATCGCAAGGCCCCGGTGATGACAACGAATACGATTATACTCATCAACGTAATATTCTTTCCGACTTGCTCGCCTTTACTTATACTACCCGTGCTGAACTTTTCGACGGGAGTCAGGGAGGTGTGGATGCATCTGGCGATGCTACCGCCAATCAATTGAAGACGGAAATAAATAACGGAACGGGAATCATCACTTATACCGGACATGGTTCGGATAATTCTTTTGGAACTACTGGATTCAGCAATTCAGATATTGCAACACTTACGAATACATCTGTACTTCCTTTCATTTGGTCTGTTGCCTGTGTGAATGGCAATTTCACCGCAGGTACATGCTTCGCTGAAGGCTGGATGCGACAAACCTACAACTCTCAACCCGCAGGTGCCGTTGCGACATTAATGTCGACCATTAACCAAAGCTGGAGTCCACCTATGGAAGGGCAAGATGAAATGGTGGATATTCTTGTTGAGTCATATGTGGGGAATATTAAACGCACTTTTGGAGGATTATCTATCTGTGGTATTTTCAAAATGAACGACACCTACAGTGATTATAATATGACGGATACATGGACGATCTTTGGTGATCCTTCTCTTATGGTTCGCACCGATAATCCTGCAACCATGACTACCACACATTCACCCATCATCAACATTGGTGACTCAAGTTTCCTTGTGAATTGCGATGCAGAAGGCGCATTAGTTTGTCTTACCATAAATCATGAAATCATTGGAACAGCTACAGTAAGCGGAGGAGCAGCTACGGTCACTTTCCCTCCTCTCACACAAGTTGATTCAATCACCGTTTGTGCCACCGCATTTAACTATATTCCATATCTTGGAAATGTCTTGGTGATTGATAATTCTGGGATTGATGATCTGGGATTATCCTTATCCAACTTTCAGGCTAACCCTAACCCGGCGATTGGCAATACAACAATTCAGTTTTCATTGATTAATCCTGCAAACTACAATTTGACCTTAAGAGATATTACAGGCCGCATTGTTACTACTATTGCAAACAATAACGAAATAGCAAACGCAGATACTTATACCTTTTCGCTCAATACCACAAATTATGAAGCAGGTCTTTACTATTTGGTACTGACTTCAGGCAACAACATTCAAACAATAAAAGTGATCATATCGAAATAATACTGATTGCTCTTACAAAAAAAAGGCTGCCATTGATTGACAGCCTTTTTTTGTATTCGTAAAATTCTTCATCAATATTATATCAATAACAACTTGCTGACAACCCATTTTCCATTACATCTCTTTATTCTTAGCACTTATCCATTGTAACAATCTCTTATTCGTGCCCAATACTGCTTGTTAAAAATAGATACATATAATAAATCATCTGATGCTTTCAGATTCAGCTTTGGAGATATCAAAATTGAATAAATAAAATTATTGTAATGAAAGCAAAAGGCTCACGTTTATTAGATAACTCAGCAGTTATCCGAACAACAACTGAAACACTTCTTCAATGCGGGCGGCAAATTGTATGTTGATATTAAACCTGCTCACATCAAGTCCTTTGGAGTTATACTTTGAAATAACAATATGCTCAAACCCCAATTTCTCAGCTTCACTAATGCGCTGCTCTATTCTACTTACCGGCCGAATTTCACCTGATAATCCAACCTCTGCAGCAAAACAATATTTTTTCGGACAAGCAATATCTTCCGATGAACTCAACACAGCAACAACAACCGCCAGATCGCTTGCAGGATCTTCAACTCTGATTCCACCAGCCATATTAAGGAAAACATCTTTTGCGCCCAGTTTGAATCCACATCGCTTTTCAAGCACAGCTAATAACATATTCAATCGCCGCAAATCGAAGCCAGTTGCTGAACGCTGCGGAGTTCCATAAGCGGCCGAACTCACAAGAGATTGCACTTCGATAAGCATGGGGCGCATTCCTTCAATGGTAGCAGCAATACTGATTCCGCTTACTTCGTCGTCCTGATGCGATAGTAGTATGTCCGAAGGATTCGTAACCTCTCGTAATCCCGCATTCTGCATCTCGTAAATTCCGAGTTCAGATGCTGATCCAAAACGGTTTTTTATTCCGCGTAAAATTCTGAATACATGATTACGATCACCTTCAAACTGAAGCACGGTATCAACCATATGCTCTAATACCTTTGGTCCGGCGATGCTTCCATCCTTAGTTATATGGCCAATTAAAAATACTGGTATGTTGGTGCGCTTGCAATATTTTTGAAACTCCGATGCACACTCGCGAATCTGCGAAACACTTCCTGCTGATGATTCGATGGTGGCCGTCTGAAGTGTTTGTATTGAATCTATAATTACAAGATCAGGTTGTAATTCGTGAGCCTGCTTGAAAATTTCGTAAGTATCCGTTTCGGTAGAAATATAGCACTGCTGGTTTTCCATTCCAAGTCGCTCTGCCCGCATCCTTAGCTGTTGTCCGCTCTCCTCTCCGGAAACATAAAGCACTTTCTTATCTTTAACATGTAGGGCAACTTGTAACATCAGTGTGGATTTCCCGATTCCTGGCTCACCTCCAATAAGAATTAATGACCCAGGAACAATTCCACCACCCAGCACTCTGTCCAATTCGCCATTACCACTGGCTATACGCGGAGTATCCGATAATTCCACCTCCTGCACTGGAGCGGCCTTTTTGTTGGGTTTGTCTAAAAAATCACTGGGACCCTTTCCCGGAGTGGTCGATTGAACAACCTCTTCCACGTAAGTGTTCCAAGCATTGCATGAAGGACAGTTACCAATCCATTTGGCGGATTGGGCTCCACATTGCTGACAATAAAATACAGTCTTTACTTTGGCCATTAAGGAAGAAATGATCCGGCCTATATTTGAGTGAATTCTCTAAAGGTTAATCCGCCCTCTTCTCTAACTAGAATCAGAGCTCCTTTTTTAAGCTTAATAATTCTCCAGTTTCCATTAGCATCCGTTGGAAAACCTTCGCTTCCTGAACCTGAAATCGTGAATTCGCGATAATTCTTCATAGTGTAAGTGCCTTCTAAATAGCTGGTGTCTGCAGAACCAGCATGGTGGTTGTACACCCTAAACTGGGCACTGCCCATAAATTCCCATTCTTCAACACGTGATGTGTCGGAAAGATTATCCACATTTACCCTGCTCCAGCGACCCAAGAGCTTGTTTTCAGTGGCAGCTTTACCGCAACTAAATAGTGTAACAGACACTATTGCAGCAATGCATACAAGGATTAATATTGGATATAGTCTTTTCATAATCAGGCAAAATTACTCAAATATTCCACAAAAATAAAAAAGTACTGGCACAAAGCAAACAAAACAATTTAAATTATTTGCGATAAGGCATTTTTAATAGGCTTAAGCGAGGTGAAAAAATTTGACAATCCTTTCACTAAAGACCTAGATATATGCTGCCACTAGAGAATTTAAACTTGTGGATAACCACAACATTATCATAACGATTCAAACCAAGATATTATTCCTACTTCGAATTTCTAATCTTTTGCTCGATTAAGGTGGTTGAATATCCTTCTAAAAAATCAATGGTTATAACTTTCCCGCCTTTTGCACTTACCACATCATAACCCACTACATCCTCCGCTTTGTAATCGCTGCCTTTAACAAGAACATCAGGCTGCACCAACTTTATTAATTCATACGGTGTGGATTCATCAAACAGAACTATAGCATTAACAAAAGACAATGCAGCCAATATCATTGACCGCGAATGTTCATCGGTGATTGGGCGCGATGGACCTTTAATTTCACTTACTGAACGATCTGAATTCAATCCAATAATTAAAATATCTCCCAGATCTGCTGCCCGCGATAAATAATCAATATGCCCAAGATGCAGTATATCAAAACAACCATTTGTAAAAACAATGCGTTTATTCTGAAATCTCCATAAGGCTAGAATTCGCGAAAGCTCCTCAATGCTGAGAATTTTCTTCCTGATAATTTCTGTTGTCCCCATGTTTTTGCTTGTTCACCAATGGAAGTATTATTAATGATGCAATACCTGCAATAATTAGTGCCACGGTCTGTGCTGACCAAATAAGCCAACCCAATGCATAAGCTTTGGTAGATACGGCACCATATAATACGAGCGTCTCAGCAACAATGGCGGGATAAATTCCAACACCACCCTGCACAACCATAATACCTATAGTTCCAAGTACCAAAACCGAAAGTGCTGAAAGCATGCTCAATCCTGCCATCCCTGAAATACTAAAAAAACACAAATAAGTCATCAGAAAATAAAGTATCCAAATGCCAAGAGTGTATATCAGGAATAATCCGGGCTGCTTGATTTTGGTAAGCGATTTTAAACCATCTATAAAATCTTTTATAATGCCAGCAATCTTCTTATAAAGTTTATATTTCTCGAGCTTATGTCGAAATAAAAAGAATAACACAACAACTAATAAAACTGCGGCAATGGCACTATACAAAAGGTACCCTTTTCCAATAAATGTAAACTTCTGCGCAAGCGGCTGATAAATCTTTTCATTCACATAGCCCGCCAGAACGTCATACTGTAGCAACAAATTTAAAAAGAACAGAACGATATAACATAACAGATCGAACGCTCGCTCTGCAATCACAGTCCCAAAACCCTTTTGAAACGGAACTGATTCATACTTTGCTAAAAATCCGCAACGCGTAACCTCTCCCAAACGTGGGATGGCAAGATTGGCGAAATAACCTATCATCAGCGACATAAACACATTCCAGAAGCCAGTCTTATAACCCATCGGCTTCATAAGCATTTGCCACCTTAGTGTTCGAAGAACATGACTCAACAACGCCACAAAAATAGCGAGCACCACCCAGCCATATCCTGCATTCCGGAATGAAGAATAAATCTCCGAAGTCTGCTCAGCAGTAAGATCTTTGGTAAATAACCAAATAAACAAGCCTCCAATGCCCAAGAATATAATGAGCTTTAGCGCCCCTATAATTTTCTTTTTCAAAATCAGACGGAAAGTTTATTGGTAGCAGTGTCAGGAAAGATAATCCACGGTTTAAAAACCTTTGCCTCGTCGAAATCCATCGAAGCATACGAAATAACAATAACAACATCGCCTACCATGGCTTTACGGGCTGCAGGACCATTAATTCCAATAGAACCGGAACCACGAACCCCCTTAATAACGTACGTCTCCAAACGTTCGCCATTATTAATATTCACCACCTGTACCTTCTCCCCCTCAATGATATTTGCAGCATCCATAAGGTCTTCATCAATCGTAATCGAACCAATATAGTTGAGCTCGCTGTGAGTTACAGTTACACGGTGAATTTTCGATTTCAGCACTTGAATATTCATTCGGCAAAATTACGAAATATTTTGAGTCTTTCTACAAACTTAGTTTATGACCATATTACTTCCATTGCATAGCTTCAGAAGTATTGATGAGCAGGGGCTTACTTGCGAAAGCCACAACATAACATTATTGCAAACAAACGTTATTGTCAACATTAATTTCTCTCATTACCCAATCTCTGCAACGATTGTATAATCACTTGATTACTAAACCTGTTAAATAATAGTTAAATAACTTTTCTTATTCAGATTTTGTTGGGTGCTAAATTTTTAGTACCTTTGCACCGGTTTGGAGTTAAAACGATGCGTATGTCAAAACATAAAGTTCTTTTTGTTACTCAGGAAATTGTTCCCTATATGTGCGACAGCCATATGGGCACCACATGCCGCCAGCTTCCCCAAGGGATTCAGGAAAGAGGCAAAGAAATCAGGACATTCATGCCGCGCTTCGGCTGTGTCAACGAACGCAGAAACCAGCTTCACGAAGTCATCCGACTTTCTGGCATGAACCTCATTATTGATGATACCGATCACCCACTCATCATTAAAGTTGCGTCCATCCAATCAGCTCGTTTACAAATCTATTTTATCGATAATGATGACTATTTCCAGAGGAAATTCACCTTTACCGATAAAAACGGAGAATATTTTCACGATAATGAGGAACGGGCAATCTTCTACGCACGCGGTGTACTCGAAACTGTAAAAAAACTAGGATGGTCTCCTGATGTCGTCCATTGTCATGGATGGTTCTCCAGTCTGGTGCCACTGTACATTAAAAAAGCTTTTAAAGATAACCCCATTTTCTCTGAAACGAAAATTGTGGTTTCTATATATAATGACGAAACACCTCAAGAATTCAGTAAGGATTTTGCGCGCAAGATTAAATACGATGGCATTTCTGACAAAGATCTAAAGCACTATAAGACAGCCAACTGGGCATCGCTTATGAAAGGTGCAATCGACTTTGCAGATGCAGTGATTGCCGGTAATGAAAAAATAAGTCCGGAAATCACTTCCTACATCAATAAATCAGGAAAACCATTCCTTGGATACCAAAGCCCGGAAAATTACGTTGAAGCATTCGATACTTTTTATGACGAAATACTGATGAGCGAAGAAGTGATGTCCTGAATGACCCGTCGTAAATCAGATCGTCGAACTGCAAAAACACGTAAACATTGAAAAAATTTTCGTTACAACATGGTCTGCACGGAGTATTGCTTCTGTTGCTGATGTTGGCTTCCTGTAAAAAAGAGGAAGAAATTGGCTTCGAAGTTCAACCTCCCGAAGATAAAATTATTGTTGGATTTAATAAAGACGGCGGCATCCTTGCCTATTCTATTCGCGAAGATTCTGTCCGTACCGACGAAACCCTCATTAACCTTCTCGGAAGTACTTTCGACCCTGTCTTTGGATCTACCACCGCAGGATTCTATGTTCAATTCAGACTTCCTGATAATAATGTAAACTTTGGAACCAACCCCGCAGTTGATTCTATCGTTCTTACACTTGCCTACAATGGTGGTTACTATGGAGATCTTACAACCTCTCAATCGCTCAAAATCTATGAGGTGAATGAGTATTTTTCTATCGACAGCAACTACTACTCGAATCGCAGATTTGGATGCTATAGCACACCTTTGTATAACGACAACTTTCTGCCAAAACCTACCGATAGCGTTGAATTTGGAGGCTTAACCTACGCCCCTCACCTCCGCCTCAAACTTGA
This sequence comes from Bacteroidales bacterium, assembly GCA_963678485.1. Lineage (GTDB taxonomy): Bacteria > Bacteroidota > Bacteroidia > Bacteroidales > CAIWKO01 > CALGYY01. Next base: position 2,871,412 of record OY782882.1, on the reverse strand, counting down.
CAACACCCTGGCTCAAAAATTTATCGATGCATCAGGCACTTCCAGCCTTGCCGATAATCCCAGCTTCCTCTGGTTTTTTAAAGGTCTATATGTCGTTGCCGACCCAACCGCTGTCAATGGCGCAATGCTATATTTTAACCTGCTGAGTACCCAGTCAAAAATGACATTGTATTATCATAACGATGCTAATGACTCTCTTTCTTATAGCTTCGTCATTAATGAGAATAGCGCAAGGGTAAACACTTTTGAACATTATGGATTTGCCTCCGCCAATCATGACTTTCAAATGCAACTGGCTGGCGATACCAACCGCGGCCAACAAACACTTTACCTGCAAGCCATGGCTGGAGTTAAAACATATCTCCGTTTTAACAACCTAAAATCAATGCTCAATAACGGAAATGTTGTAATCAATAAAGCTGAACTTATAATTACACCTGATGCGACATTGCAGGGAACCTACAGCGAACCTGCTCAGCTCACCTTAGTAATGATTAATGAGGACGGAACACTTAGCTTCCTTCCCGACGAATATTATGGTTCTGCATATTTCGGTGGCACCTATAATTCAACCACTGGTGAATACCGGTTCAATATTGCTACCTATGTGCAATATCTCATGAAGTACGAAGACTACACCGGCAAAGGATTGTACCTCGCGGTGTCCGGCGCTTCCACCAATGGAAGCCGGCTTGTGTTCAACGGACCTGGAAACCCCTCGTCAAACCTAAGTCTGGAAATTACCTATACAAAATTATAATTCATATCATTATGTGCGGAATTGTAGCTTACATTGGTCCTAAACAAGCTTATCCCGTGCTGATAAAGGGCTTGTATCGTCTTGAATACAGAGGATACGATAGCGCTGGTATTGCCATTATTAATGGAGATATCAAACTTTATAAAGCGAAAGGGAAAGTCTCCGATCTGGAAGAATTTGTAAAGAATAAAGATGTTTCTGGAACGATCGGAATAGCCCATACTCGCTGGGCAACACATGGTGAACCCAATGATATTAACGCTCACCCGCATTTTAGCCAGTCAAAGAATCTTGCTCTTATCCATAACGGTATTATCGAAAACTATGCTTCCCTGCGCGAAGAGCTCAAATCAAGAGGCTTTGTTTTTTCTTCCAATACCGATACCGAGGTTATGGTTCACCTCATTGAGGATATTCAGACTAATGAAAATTGCACCTTAATAGAAGCCGTACAGCACGCATTGAGTCAGGTGATTGGTGCTTACGCTATCGTTGTTATTGCTAAGGATGATCCTAATACCCTCATTGCAGCAAAAAAAGGTTCACCTTTGGTAATTGGAATTGGTGAAGATGAATTCTTTATCGCATCAGACGCCACACCCATTGTTGAGTATACAAAAAACGTGGTTTATTTAAATGACGAAGAAATTGCAATTCTGAAACGTGACGAAGAACTGAAGATTAAAACCATAAAGAATAAAGATAAAACTCCATATATCCACAAACTCGAACTTAATCTTAGTGCACTGGAAAAAGGCGGTTTCGACCATTTCATGCTCAAAGAAATTTACGAGCAGCCTCGTTCAATCCGCGATTGTATGAGAGGCAGACTTAATGTGGAAAAAGGAATCGTTTCTTTAGGTGGCATCCTCGACTATGAGGAAAAGATTCGCAACGCTGAACGTATTATTATGATTGCTTGCGGTACATCTTACCATGCTGGCCTCGTGGGCGAATATCTTTTTGAAGAATTAGCCCGCGTTCCTGTTGAAGTGGAATATGCCAGCGAATTTCGCTACAGAAATCCTATCATCTCCGAAAAGGATATCGTTATCGCTATCAGCCAGTCAGGTGAAACCGCTGATACCCTTGCTGCGATTGAACTAGCTAAATCTAAGGGTGCCACAATCATAGGCATCTGTAATGTTGTTGGTTCAAGCATCGCAAGAGCTACCACTGCAGGAACCTATACACACGCAGGTCCGGAAATTGGCGTGGCTTCCACAAAAGCATTTACTGCTCAGGTGACCATCCTTACTCTTATGGCCTTGATGATAGCTCACAAAAAAGGATCAATTTCTAAATCCCGATTCCATCAAATCATCAACGAGCTAGAACGTATCCCGGCCAAAGTTGAAGCAACCTTACAGGTCAATAACAAAGTAATCGAAATTGCGAATGTATTCAAGGACTCTCACAACTTCCTTTACCTCGGAAGAGGATATAATTTCCCCCTCGCACTCGAAGGCGCACTCAAACTAAAAGAAATTTCCTATATCCACGCCGAAGGTTACCCTGCCGCTGAAATGAAACACGGACCCATCGCACTAATCGATGAAGAAATGCCTGTTGTTGTCATTGCTACAAATAAAGGAACTTACGAAAAAGTAATTTCCAATATTCAGGAAGTTAAAGCTCGTAAAGGAAAAATCATTGCTATTGTAACCGAAGGGGATGTCGCCGTTAAAAAGCTTGCCGACTATATCATCGAAATCCCGGAAACAGAAGAAATGCTGATCCCATTGCTGGCAACTATACCGCTGCAATTACTAGCCTATCACATCGCTGTGATGAGAGGTTGCAATATCGACCAACCTAGAAATCTTGCAAAATCGGTTACGGTAGAATAATTTTCTTGCAATGAAAATCAGGGATATTACAACCGTTCTGGAAAAATTCGCACCCCCTGAACTTCAGGAAAGCTATGATAATGCTGGATTGATCATAGGATCTCCAGACACCAACGTAACAGGAGTATTAATTTGCCTTGATATCTCTTTAGCAGTGATTCAGGAAGCTAAAGAAAAAAAATGTAACCTGATTATTTCGCATCATCCGCCACTTTTTCAAGCAATTAAAAAGATAAACGGAAAAACCCTTACCGAAGAAATCATTATTGAATTGATACGTGCTAATATTGCCGCTTATGCGGTACACACAAATCTCGATAATGTCCAGGGCGGAATAAACGAACAGTTGGCTAACTTGCTTGCACTATCCAACAAATCATTTATAGAACCCAAACCACATCTGCTTAAAAAACTGGTCACATTCTGCCCGACCAAAGAGGCAGATAAAGTGAGAGCAGCAATTTGTAAAGCAGGAGCTGGCCACATCGGTAACTATGATTGCTGCACATTTAATATAAATGGTCAGGGTACATTCAGAGCAAACGAAAATGCCAATCCATTTGTAGGAAAAAAGAATATTCTCCATATCGAAGCTGAAGTAAGAATTGAAACAATTTTTCCGGCATTTCTTCAACAAACAATTATTGAAAGTTTACTTGAATCTCATCCATACGAAGAGGTAGCTTATGATATATACCCTTTGGATAATTCTGGCGTTCTTGCCGGAAGTGGAATAATTGGAACCCTTCCGAAAGATCTTTCAATTATTGATTTTTTGAAACTTTTAAAAAAGAAGCTGAATTCCAAAGGTTTACGCTACTGCAAGGGAAAAACTGATAGTGTTAGAAAAGTTGCCATTTGTAGCGGTTCAGGTAGTTTTCTGATTAATAAAGCATTATCGCTTGGCGCAGATGCCTTTATTACTGCTGATGTCAAGTATCACGACTTTCAAGCTATGGAGAATAGAATTTTACTAATTGACGCAGGACATTTCGAAACAGAGATTGGTGTAAAAGATTTACTTAGAGTTGTCTTGTCCGAAAAATTTCCTAATTTTGCCCTCTTTGTTTCATCCAATGAAAAAAACCCTGTAACATATATATAGTAAAACCCTAAAACCCATGGCAAAGACAGCACCCAAAAAGGCACCGGTAAAAAAAGCGAAAATAACAAAAGCTCCAGCTAAGGCAAAAGCAACAAAAGCTCCGGCAAAGGCCAAGGTAAGCAAAGTAGTAGCGAAACCAAAAGCGGTAAAAAAAGTGGTAAAAGCTGTCACGAAACCTGCGCCCAAAGTTGTTACAAAAAAAGTAATAAAGAAAGAAGTAAAAAAAACAGTAAAGAAAATTGTTACGCCACAGGTAAAAAAGGCGGCACCTAAGAAAGAAACCCCTAAAGCAGCGATAAAAACTACTAAAAATAACCCCATTACTAAAATAGCCAAAGAACCTATCAAAGAAGTTAGAAAGGAAGTGAAAGAAGTGAAAAAGGAAGTGAAAGAAGTAAAAGAAGTGAAAGAGGTGAAGGAGGTTAAGGAAGTAAAGAAACCAAGCCGCACCGAAACAACCAAGCAGTCTGATGACGCAACCGATGTTTCCATCGAAAAAAAATTAGTAGCACTCTACAGTCTGCAACAGGTCGATTCTGAAATTAATAAAATCAGAATTGTTCGTGGTGAATTACCCCTCGAAGTTCAGGACCTTGAAGATGAAATCGCAGGACTTGAAACTCGTATTGGAAACCTTCAGGCTGAAGTAGAGCACATCGAAGCCAGCATTAAGGAAAAAAAACTGGGAATTAAAGAGTGCCAGGCGCTCATTAAAAAGTACGAGACTCAACAAGGGAACGTACGTAATAACCGTGAATTCGATTCCATCTCAAAAGAAATCGAATTTCAAAACCTTGAAATCCAACTTTGCGAGAAACGCATTAAAGAATTCTCCGTTGGAATGGAAACCAAAAAGCAAGCTGTTGATCAGGCTAAAGCCGGCCTGAACGAGCGACTCGATGACCTTAAGCAGAAAAAAGTTGAGCTTGAGGAAATTGTCTCTGAAACTGAAAAAGAAGAAAACCGCTTGATGAAGAAGTTTCAGGAAAACCAGAAGTTCATCGAAGAACGTCTTATTACCGCTTATCAGCGAATTAAAAAGAACGCGAGAAATGGTCTGGCAGTAGTACTCGTTGAACGTGATGCTTGTGGCGGCTGTTTTAATAAGATTCCTCCACAACGCCAATTGGATATTAAAATGCACAAAAAAATTATCGTGTGCGAATATTGTGGTCGTATCCTTATTGATAAAAGCATTGAGGAAATGTCAGAAAAATAATTCTGAACACAGACAAAAAAAAGAGGAGCATGCTCCTCTTTTTTTTGTTGAAAAAAGCCGTACATCAAAATTTGAAACCTAGCGTTAATACAATATTGTGGTTCGAGAATTTATTCACAACCGGCGTTGGAACAGATGAATACAAATAATAATCTTCTGTCTGCTTGGAATAGACATAGCCTAAATCAATAAAATATGATTTGTCGCGCAATCCAAGTCCACCACTAAAGGCCATCCGCTTTCCGTCGTTTACTTCACTTGTATAGGGGCTAAAACTCAATTGATATCCGGCACGAATACTTAATGGAGCAAGTTTCACTTCAGCACCCACTCTAATGTTCGATGTTGACGTATATAACTTCGAAATTGCATCATTGGCATCAGAGAAATTATCTGATGTCGAGCGTAAACGCGCTTCGGAATAATCAACAAATTCGTAATCTGCTCCAATAAGTGCATATTGCCCAATTACAAATGCAATGCTACCCATTAATCTTAGCGGAGTATTGAGTTTATAATCAAATTTACCCTTTGGTGATTCAGCTGAATATTGATCGCCATTATCAAACTGTGAAGACATATCCTTACTGTATTTATCAGTCAGATTATAAAAGGTAGGTGTATGTATCGAAGCTCCTATCCTCACCCAATTGGTGATTCTGTATATCAATCCAAATTTGAAATTAAAACCGGTTCCACTTGTTTCTAAATTATCATGTAGGGTGAATTGCTTGAATCCCGTAATGGTATCTGCTTTATCACTTTCTGTGTATGTTGAATTCTCGTTATATCTTAAATAGGGAAATCCAAATGTTCCACCAATGTATAGCTTATCATTATAATTACCTCCAATTGTAAAAACCATCTCGTTGATGGATCCATTGGTTTCTATGTATTTTGATTGAGTTGTACCTCCGCGAGGAACCGCAGAAAAGTAATTCGTTAAACTCCCAGTAGTATCAAGCATATAGGTATTGAATGCTAACTCAGTAGAGAAGGGGTCCAGAGCATCGGGCTTAATTCCGTTAGCATTAGTTAAATATTCATCAAGTAATGAATTTTTAGAATTTGTCCCTTCAATTACCTTATTTGTATTAAAATTTGCCAGCCTGTTCATCCCAAATCCAAATTGAAATCCTTTCCAGGGATTCTCCGCCTTTTTGGGTGAGGCCGCTAAAACAATACCTACATTACTCACATTGAAGTTATACTTAATATCATTCCCACTTTGACCGGCATAATCGGAAGTTGTATTTCCAATATAGATTGAAGGGCTGAAGCTAATCTCTGACCCCTTATAAACACCAATTCCTGCAGGATTAATGCTTAAGGCTGAAAAATCTGCACCTAAGGCACCAAAAGCATTTCCCATTGCAAGCGATCTAGCAGTTCCACCATATACTTGCTGGGAATACCTCAGCGCATCCACATGATTCTGTGCCACAGCGCCTGAGGCGAGGGCACACAGAATCATTATTACTATTCCTTTTTTCATGATTTCTAGTTTTTAATAAACCTACCTTCTGGAACTACCACTTCCTGATGTACTTCTCGATCCACTTCCCGAGCTACTTGATCCTGAGCTGCTGCGACTTCCTGATCCTGATGAAGAGCTGCTGCTACTGGGTCTTGAAGGTGCAGAATAATTTGAACTACCACTGGAATGTGATGGAGCTGAATAATTGCTGTTGTTGCTTGGAGTAGTTCTGTTATATTGAGTAGGTGCACTTGGTTGTGAGCTCGGCGTGGTCCTATTATATTGAGTAGGAGCACTTGGTTGTGAACTCGGAGTGGTTCTGTTGTATTGAGTTGGAGCGCTTGGCTGAGTATAGGTTGGTGTTGTTCTGTTATACTGTGTTGGTGCACTCTGATTGCTACTTGGTGTAGTCCTATTGTATTGAGTTGGGGCAGTCTGAGTATTACCAGGAGTAGTTCTGTTATATTGAGTAGGTGCGCTCTGATTACCATTATAATTGGTAGAAGGAGCAGTATAAGTATTTGGTTTATACTGTTGCTGCGGTTTAGCCTGATTGTTATAATTAGGACTATTATACGGTTTTACATTTGTATTTGGCTGTCCAGCACCTGGGTTACTTGGTTTCTGGTATGTTGGTGTCACCGGCTTTTGATTGTTATAATTTGTAGTCGGTTTTTGATAACTTTGGTTTGTAGTCGGACGCTGATAATTCTGACTAGGAGCAACGCCATTGTTGGTTGGCTTCTGAAAATTCTGACCATTTACAGGTACTGAATTGCCATTCGTTACAGGTTTCTGAGTATTAGTATTTGGAGCCTGAATATTTGATCCGTTATTAGCAGGCTTTCCATCAAACTGACTCGCTGCAGGCTTAGTGTAATTCGGCTGATTAGTACTTGTGTTTGGTTTTACAGTATTAGCAGTATTGGTATTATTGGTCTGAGTCCCGTTTGATTGAGTTGCAGTTCCAAGTCCACTAATTCCATTTCCATTTTCTTTTGAACCTACACCATTTGAACCACTAACTAACGGTGTAACAGTCGTGTTTTGAATAGTTGGCTCCGGAGTTAACCCAAGTTGAGATGCATTTGCAGTTTCATATTTTTCAGCAAAGCTCCAATCTCTTGAATTTCCTCCGATGTTGCTGGAAGTTCCAATATCGTTGCGCGGACCATAATAATATGAATTATCATCATAACTATTGTAGTAGTAGTTACCACCATAGTTTCCGGCCCAATATCCATCGTTATAGCCATCCCAATAACCATTGGTATAACCATCCCAATATCCATTATTGTATCCCCAACCGTAACCACCCCAATATCCATAGTACGGGTAATTGTAATAGCTAGGATAACCATGATAAGGATACCAAGAATAATTATTCCAGCAATTGTAATTACCACCCCAACCATAATAATAGGATGGCCACCAACTATAGCCAAAATAAATGCTCGTACCAAAATTCCATGGATTGTAATCATACCAATAATAATTGGTGTAATAGTCATCGTAATATCCATAGTTATAATACGAGTTATGAAATCTCCTAATTCTAGATGAGTAGGCGTAATCATAATAATCATCATAAACGAAATCATTACCATAGTAATAATTGTTTGTGACATAATTATTTCCATTCTCATCAGTATAGGTTTGATTGTCGGTGTAGGCAGGCTGATCTGACCCATAATATTCACCTACGTTTTCACCATCACCTGTATAGGATTTATTATCAGGCGTAGCAACTGGTTGTGAGTTAACTGGCTCTGCGCTAGCAGGTGCAACAGCAGTCGGTGCTTGATTTGTGCTACTTACCACGGGGTTATTACCCTTTGAAAAGTAAACATCATCATATCCGCCGGCTTGGTAGGAAGTTGTACAGGCTGAGAGGAAGATGATGCTGATTGCCAGTAATTTAGTTAATGTTTTCATTTGATGATCCTCCAAGATAGTTATTTGCGTTGGGTACTATTGGTAAATTATTTTTAGTTTTGCATGATATTTCCAGCACAACTTGCAATTTTTATACCAACTTTAATATGGCTAAAGACTTTACTTCACGAAAAGAGAATTATTCTCAATGGTACAATGAACTCGTTATCAAAGCCGATCTCGCAGAAAACTCAGCTGTCAGAGGTTGTATGGTAATAAAACCTTATGGCTATGCTATTTGGGAACGAATTCAATCGGTTTTAGATGGAATGTTCAAAGAAACCGGACATTATAATATGTACTTCCCAATATTCATTCCAAAATCGTTTTTCAGCAAAGAAGCAAGCCACGTTGAGGGTTTTGCTAAGGAATGCGCTGTTGTTACACATTACCGATTAAAGAACGATCCAAATGGAAAAGGTATTGTTGTTGACGAAGACGCAAAGTTAGAAGAAGAATTAATTGTCAGACCAACTTCAGAAACTATTATTTGGAATACCTATCGGGATTGGATTAAAAGCTATAGGGATTTGCCAATTTTGGCCAACCAATGGGCAAATGTTGTTCGTTGGGAAATGCGGACCCGGTTGTTTTTACGAACCGCTGAGTTCCTGTGGCAAGAAGGACATACTGCACATGCGACTTCGGAAGAGGCTATAAAAGAAGCAGAGACCATGCTTGGAGTTTATGCCAACTTTGCTGAGAACTGGATGGCCATGCCTGTATTAAAAGGTACAAAGTCGCCCAACGAACGCTTTGCCGGAGCATTGGACACCTATTGCATTGAAGCGTTAATGCAAGATGGAAAAGCGTTGCAGGCCGGGACATCGCACTTTTTAGGGCAGAACTTTGCCAAAGCATTTGATGTTAAATTTCTTAGCAAGGAAAATAAGCTTGAATATGTCTGGGCAACTTCATGGGGGGTATCAACTCGTTTGCTCGGTGCACTTATTATGAGTCATTCTGATGATAATGGATTGGTATTGCCGCCAAAGCTTGCACCAATTCAAGTTGCCATTGTTCCAATTTTTAAAACACCAGAGCAACTCCAGGTTTTAACAGAAAAGCTGCAACCCCTGCTTTCTCAGCTGAAATCGATGGGGATTTCATACAAATTTGACGACAGGGACAATTTCTCTCCGGGATGGAAATTCTCTGAATATGAATTTAAAGGGGTGCCTGTGCGTCTGGCAATGGGATCCCGCGACCTTGAAAATGGAACCATTGAAGTAACGAGGAGAGATACTTTTGAAAAAAACTCAATGCCTTTCGATAATATTGGGGAATACATTAAAACCCTACTTGATGATATCCAAAACAGTCTCTTTAAAAAAGCTTTAGTATTCAGAGATTTAAGCTCGCATACTGCCGACACATACGAACAATTCAAAGAAATCCTTGAAACGAAAGGGGGCTTTATTTATGCTCATTGGGATGGAACCCCTGAGACTGAGCAGAAAATTAAAGAAGAAACAAAAGCAACTATTCGTTGTATTCCTTTGGAGAATACTCCTGAAATCGGAAAATGTATATATTCAGGAAAACCTTCGGCTCAGCGGGTGGTATTTGCAAAGGCATATTAAACATTTTATCAACATAGCTAATCGATACAATCGCCCTATTTGTGTGGCGGAAACATTATGTTGTCTTCTGAATAGGAAGGCAATACACATATTTCATTAAAACCATTTTTGTCTGGTTGAGTTTTTTTATTTACTTTTGAGAATACAAATAAATCACCCAAAAATCATTTACCATGAGTGGAGTAAACAAAGTTATTTTAGTAGGGCATTTGGGCAAAGACCCAGAAGTTCGTTCCCTTGAATCAGGTGCTAAGGTTGCAACCTTTTCATTAGCAACTTCCGAAACTTACAAGAACAAAGAAGGTCAGCGTGTAGACCAAACTGAATGGCACAACATTGTTGTTTGGAGAGGGTTAGCTGATATTGCTGAAAAGTTTCTAAAAAAAGGTGGCCAAGTTTATATCGAAGGTCGCATCCGCAACCGGACCTATGAAAAAGACGGACAGAAAAAGTACATTACAGAGATTAACGCCGATAATTTGGTATTGCTTGGCAAGAAAGAAGCCTTACCTGGAGAAAATCGTCAGACCATTGCTGATCCTCCGGATTTTGAGCAACCAGGCATTACGGAAGATCTTCCTTTCTAATGAAATTGAAAGTATGGCATGGCTCAGAAATGGGTCATGCTTTTTTTATATCTTTGTGAGTCTAACTTTCATGTTATTGTGAATACTGCAATTATTGAGATAGTAATTCTTACCGGAATCTTTAAGCCTTTTACTCTATCAGCTGCATTTGGATTAATTGCAATACTCCTACTGCTTTGTTGTTCGGCCTTGGCGTCAGGGTCAGAGATGGCATTCTTTTCATTGAGCCCAACTCAAATACATGAAATCAAATCTCGTAAATCAACGAATGATCTTCGAATTATAAAGATTCTGGAAAAACCAAAGCGGTTATTAGCGACCATCCTAATCTTTAATAATTTTGTCAATATTGCTATTGTCATTATTTCAACTTTTTTAACTCAAAAGTTATTTGATTTCTCCGGGTTTCAAATACTCGGTTTCGTTTTTCAATTTGTAGTAATCACTGCACTTATCTTATTTATTGGAGAAATTACACCAAAAATACTGGCTAGTCAGCATCCTATTAAGTTTGCCTATGCAATGTCGGGAATCATGCCCGCTCTGATCCAATTATTTTACCCATTGAGCTCCATACTTGTCCATTCGACGAACTTTTTAGAACGACGTGTTGAGAAAAAAGGGCATTCAATTTCGCTGAATGAATTGAATGAAGTTATTGAAATTGCTTCTAACAGTGAGACTCAGGAACAAGAAAAGAACATACTAAAAGGTATTGTGAAATTTGGAGACTTAGAAGTTAAGGAAGTTATGCGGTCCAGAGTTGATGTAACTGCGGTTGAGGAGAGCACCACATTTTCGGAATTACTAAACATTGTATTGGATTCGGGATATTCACGATTACCTGTTTATAAAGAAACACTGGACCAGATTACAGGATTGCTATATATAAAAGATCTTCTGCCAATGCTTGGCCGAAACGACAACTATCATTGGCAAGGACTCATCAGGCCCGCTCTTTTTATTCCGGAAAATAAGGGAATCAATGATCTGTTGATTTTGTTTAAAGAAAAGAAAATACATTTGGCTCTTGTAGTTGATGAGTTTGGCGGCACATCTGGACTTGTCACATTGGAGGACATCATAGAAGAAATTGTTGGAGAAATAAATGATGAATATGATGATGAACCAATGGAAACGACCTATACAAAGATTAACGAAAACACTTATCTTTTTGAGGCTAAAACAAGCATCAACGATTTTATAAAAATCACCAATTGTGATAGCAGGATATTTGAAGATCTTGAAGGCGGTTTTGATAGTCTTGCAGGTTTTGTTCTTGAGGTGATAGGGAAAATGCCAGTAAAGAACGAAGTCGTTTCTTATAAAAATCTTTCAATTCGAATCGAATCGGTGGATAGTCGACGTATCAAACAATTAAAGATTACGATAAACAGTTAATAATCGAAACATCATTCATAATTTAATATAGGCTGAATGAAAAAAACAGTTGCATTTAAGGCATTCTTGCTGATAATTATTGTATCGACATCACTTTTTATGGCTTGCGATAATGAAGACTATATCCCAAAACCCAGAGGCTTTTTCAGGATAAATTTTCCGGAAAGAGCATATCAAACCTTCGATACCACATATCCCTATACATTTGAATATCCAACCTATGCCCGAATTGTACCAGATGTTGACGCAATGGCAGAGCCTTATTGGATTAATATTGAATTTCCACAATTCCACGGAACCTTGCATTTGAGTTACAAGCCTGTAAAGAACAATCTATTTCAATATTTCGAAGATGCAAGAAGCTTTGTAAGCAAACATATTCCTAAAGCTGATAACATAATCCCTACTGACTATGCAAATGATTCGAACAGGGTTTGGGGATTGATTTATGAGATTGATGGAACTGGCGTAGCTTCAACTTATCAGTTTTGTGTAACCGATAGCTCCCGCCATTTTTTACGCGGTGCATTGTATTTTAATGTAGTTCCAAACAATGATAGCCTAGCTCCAGTATTGGATTTTATACGCACCGACTTAGACCATATGATTTCCACTATCAAATGGAAAGATTAACAAAGTTATTTTATCAGGCAAGGAATTTCTGAGTAACATTGATAAGTTCTTCCGGTGCATCCACATGCACCCAATGACCAGCATTTTTAATTGTAATAAACGTTGCTAAAGGAAAATATTCCTTGATATTTGGAAGTTCTGTTTCTTCCAAATATGGTGATTTTTCGCCCTTAATAAAGAGAATTGGTCCTTTGAACATACTGCCGGAAGGTAACTGGGCTCGGAGGTTATTTATGTCTTTTAGCATCACACGAACATTCGGTTTCCACTCATATCCCCCGGAGTTTGTACGCTTAACATTTTTCAAACACATCTGAACAATCCCGCCATCAAGAATTTTATTCCTTATTTTGGCCTCTACCTCCTGCATCGAAATTGCATTATCAAGAGGTGTTGTATCCATCATATTTAATATTTCAATATGAGTATTATCTGAGGGCAATTGGAACGGAGAAATATCAATCACTTCGCCTCTGATTACCCGATCGGGAAAATTTGCTGCAACCATCATTGCTACTCTCCCCCCCATACTATGTCCAATGATATTAAATGACTGGATGTCGAGATTATCTGCCAGTTGAATGATGTCGCGGGCCATACCTTCAAGACTAAACTCATTGGAGTGCGAAGACCTGCCATGATTTCTCAAATCAGGAAGAATAACACGAAATTTTTCAGCGAATTTTTTTCCGATTGTCATCCAATTATCTGACATTCCAAGAAACCCATGAAGAATAAAAAGGGGCTCACCCTCGCCAAAACACTGATAATACAACAATGGATCAGTCATAAGTTTTATTAATCCGCTAAGTTATTAATTCTGCAGAGCAACTATTTCGTTTTGGCAATTTCCATCAGGTAGCGCTGAATGGTACTTTGCAATCCAAAATATAAAGCATCACAAATAAGCGCATGTCCTATCGAAACTTCGAGCAATCCCGGGATGTTCTGAACAAAATACGCCAGATTGACTAAATTCAAATCATGGCCTGCATTTATTCCAATTCCAAGCTCGTTTGCTTTAACTGCGGCGTCAATGTAAGGGAGAATTGCATGCTCTTTATTTGCAATATAATACTTCGCATAATTCTCAGTATAAAGCTCAATCCGGTCGGTGCCGGTATCTTTTGCATACTCAATCATTTTAATATCGGGATCAACAAAAATGCTTGTTCGAATACCTTTCTCCTTTGCTGTTGCTACTATATCACTAAGAAAAGCTCGGTGTGTTTTGGTATCCCAGCCGGCATTAGAAGTAATGGCATCAGGCGCATCAGGGACTAAAGTCAACTGATGTGGTTTTATTTCCCAAACCAAATCAAGCAGCGATTGAGAAGGATATCCTTCAATATTGAACTCCGTGCTTAGTCTGGGTTTTAGATCTCTCACATCCTGATATCGAATATGCCGCTCGTCGGGACGAGGATGTACAGTTATTCCTTGCGCTCCAAATCTCTCGCAATCCAAAGCAACTGCTAGTACTTCCGGAAGATTACCGCCTCTTGCATTGCGCAGTGTAGCGATTTTATTTACGTTTACACTTAAGGTTGTCATGATATGAAAATAAGCAACAAAACTAAAAATTTACTAAGTTTGCACAAAAGCCTTCGAGGCATGAAGGTACAAATTTCATTGTAAATGCTGGCAAAAAAACTCATATCGCAAGTCCTTCCTCTTCTGAAAACATCGGATGACGGCCATTATGCGCTAAAAACGATGGAGGACTTCAAGGTTTCACATTTGCCTATTGTAAACAATGAAGACTTTCTTGGACTGCTATCGGAAGACGATATTTATTCGTTGAATGCTCTTGATGAGCCTATCGGTAATTATAAATTATCCCTCACAAGACCTTTTGTAGACCAGTATCAGCATATCTATGATGTGATTGATCTTGCCTGCAGGGAAAAGCTATCGGTGATACCTGTATTAAACAAGAGCAATGTATTTCTAGGATGTATCCTTCTAAAAGACCTTGCCTTCCATTTTGGACAAATAACTGCGGTGCACAATCCCGGGGGAATTATTATTTTGGAACTTAATGAAAATGATTATTCAATGGCTGAGATTGCAGAAATCATTGAATCCAATGAAGCAAAAATTCTTAGTAGCTACATTACGACTCATAATGATTCAACGAAGTTAGAGCTCACATTAAAAATCAATAAAATTAATATATATCCAATCCTTCAAACATTGGAACGTTACAATTATTCGGTCATTGCCTCGTTTTCGGAAAACACTTTCAACGATGACTTAATGGACAGGTATAATTTGTTGATGACCTATCTTAATCTATAATGCCCTTTTTGTATAAGCCAGTTCTTATTTTCACCATTCTGCTTTTGAGGTGTGGACTTGTATTTTGTCAGGATTCTATCCATACATCAAGCTTTTTCATTATAAAGGATTTGACAATAAGGGGGAACAAAACCACTCATTTACCTATTATTCAACGCGAATTGCCTTTCAGTAATGGGGATACTGTTGCAGCGGAGAAGTTATCGAAATTGCTGAGAACTGCTCACGACAACTTAATGAACACGTCTCTTTTCAATTTTGTAACGATTGATACTCTTTCTGATGGTGATAAATTGAACATTCAAATTGACTTAAAAGAACGATGGTATTTATGGCCCTTCCCAATTTTCGAAATTTCGGACAGAAATTTTAACGCATGGTGGGAAAAGAAAGACTTCTCAAGGATTAATTACGGAATGTATTTGGTTCAAGAGAACTTCAGGGGAAGAAAGGAATCGATAAAACTGCTGCTTCGTTTTGGGTTTGATCAGAAGTTTTCGCTCGTTTATCTCAAACCCTGGCTTAACAAAAGTCAAACTCTTGGTCTTGGTTTCGGAATAGGGTATTCAAGAAATCACACCGTAGCATATTTGACTGATAATAATCATTTATGCTACTTCAAATCCAAGCATTCATATCCGAATCAAAGCTATTATATAGGTGCAAGCCTTACTTGCAGAAAAGGGCTGTATACAACACATTCTCTGGCTGCATACTTCGATAGTTACCAATTCTCCGACACCTTGTTACACTTGAATCCTTCCTTTGCCCCATCAGCAAGAACTCAATATTTTACACTTTCTTACACCTTCCAAAACGACCGTCGGGACTACAAGACTTATCCCTTAAAAGGGCATTTTATAAGTATCATTCTTGAGAAAAAAGGATTAGGCTTGTTTAAAACAGAAACCTTAGATTTACTAAATTTAAAAATCTCTTTAAGAAAATACTGGAACATTTATCCTCGGTTCTTTTTATCCTGTGCTTTTTTTGGAAAGGTTGGCAGTAGTTCATCAAAGGCATACTTTGCTGAGCAAGGACTTGGATACGGTTCAGAAACTGTGAGGTCGTTTGAATATTATGTAATTGATGGAGCGAATTATGGTTTGATCAAGACACAATTGAAATATCAGTTAGTTAAGACTAAAATTATACATCTCAAATTCTTACCATTATCCAAATTCAACACTATACCAATCTCTTTTTATATAAATTTGTTTTATGATGGCGGATATATTACAAAATATTCCATAAATAGTACAGATAAGCTAGCGAACCGTTATCTTTACGGTGGAGGAATAGGTGTTGATTTCGTCACTTATTATGATCAGGTTATTCGCTTGGATTATGCAGTAAATATGTTTTTTGAACATGGAATATTTCTACATTTCACTTCACCATTTTAATCCATTAATATGAACATTGCAATTTACGGTCAAACATACAGAGAAGAGCACTTTCCCTTTTATAACCAACTATTCACAAGACTTATTCTTGAAAACTCCGGTATTTGGATCCATAATCAACTCTGGCAGCGAATGCAAGGATTATTTTCATTTGTTCCAGTGAGCGGTGTATTTGAGGATGATGATGATATTTCTGAAAATGTTGAGGTCATTTTCAGTGTGGGTGGAGATGGAACTTTTTTGAATGCAATTAAGTTCTCAACTTGCACAGGAATTCCTATTCTTGGTTTTAATACCGGGCGACTAGGCTTTCTGAGTTCAATTTCTCAGGAAGAAATCGAAACGGCATTAAGTGCCTTGTTTCAAAATGATTACGATATTGAAAAGCGCAGTATGTTAAAGTTTGTGAATGGTGAGCAATTATTCAGCAAGCAGAACTACGCATTAAATGAGATTTGCATTCATAAAAAGGACTCAGCGTCAATGATTTCCATACATACATTTGTGAACAATCAATTTTTGAATACCTATTGGGCTGATGGATTAATAATTTCAACACCGACCGGTTCAACCGCTTACTCATTGAGCTGTGGAGGACCGATATTAACGCCTGACTCTCAGAATTTTATTATTATTCCTGTTGCCTCTCACAATCTGACCGTCCGGCCCATAGTTTTACCCGATAGTTGTCATATTCGGCTAAAAATGGAAGGTAGGGAAGATAGTTTCTTGCTTTCATTGGATTCCCGTTCGGAAACCATCACCGCAGAAAACGAGCTTAATATCTGCAAATCTGAACTTTACGTCAACATGATCAAGCTAAGACCAAAGCATTTTTTTAATACAATCAGGGAAAAATTGATGTGGGGACATGATAAACGCAATTGACAAATTCAATAAAATTGCATTTTAGGCGTTATAGGGTAGAGATTTTTTCCTACTTTTGTTGTTTGATGGAAAAACCTCGCGTTATATGAAAAAAATTATTATTCTGGCATTGGCATTCTTTCTAGTTTGGGATTGCTCTTACGGGCAAAGGCATTACAAAAAAAACAAGATGAAAGTGCAACAGATTTCGTTCGGTTTAGGCGCCACAAATTTTTTAGGTGAATTAGGTGGAGCAAATCGCATTGGATCTGGTAAAATCAACATCCGTGATTTTGATTTCCCTTCAATCAGACCAAATATTAATATTGGTTACAGATATCAATTTCACAAGCATTGGGCAACCAAGGGTGAATTAAACGCTGCGTATATTGGCGGGCATGATCGGTTAACGGATGAAACATACAGGAATAACAGGAATTTAAATTTTCGGACTCCCATTGTTGAGATTGCCGGCAGGATGGAATATATCATCAACTTCAAACGCAAGGGTCACCAGTATTCATTTAAAGGCATCAGAGGCTGGAGAAACTTCAATATCAATGGTTATGTATTCGTTGGCGTTGGTGCTTTTTGGATGGATCCAAGAGGAAAATACAATGGCCAGTGGTATCGTTTGAAACCACTATCAACTGAAGGTCAGGGCATTGTTGACACCAGAAAACCTTACTCGAATTTTCAAATTTGTATTCCAATGGGTATTGGGATGCACTATGCAATCAATAAAACCTGGGCTATTGGTTTAGAATATGGTGGGCGTTGGACATTTACCGATTATATTGACGATGTGAGTTTAACTTATGTTGACAATAATGCATTAAGGGATGCAAAGGGAGATATTGCAGTAGCATTATCCAATCCAGCGCTTCAAAATGCTCCGGGCGAGCCTCTTTACAACAGTACGCTTCCAGGACAGCAGCGTGGAGATCCACGAGATAAAGATTCTTATATGTTTTTGACCTTGTCATTG
This sequence comes from Bacteroidales bacterium, assembly GCA_963678485.1. Classification (GTDB taxonomy): domain Bacteria; phylum Bacteroidota; class Bacteroidia; order Bacteroidales; family CAIWKO01; genus CALGYY01. Next base: position 2,853,300 of record OY782882.1, on the reverse strand, counting down.
TATTATAATCTTGACCGCGGATTTACGCCAAAACTTAGATTTTAGCGAGAAACAAATGAAAAAATTCTGTTATATAATAGCACTTTTGCTCATATGCACCGGATCAGTACAAGCCCAGTTTGCACGTTCGGAAGTAGGTGTATTTGGGGGAGTGTCGTACTATGTTGGAGATTTAAATCCATCAAAGCATTTTCTTCTTTCTAAACCTGCATTTGGAATAATTTATCGTTATAATATTTCTCCCCGTTTTGCGCTAAAAATCAATGGCCTTTATGGAACTATTGAAGGCAGTGACGCTATTTCTAAAGCAAATTCAAGCCGCAATCTAAGCTTCAAATCCTACATTACTGACATTTCGGTTCAGATTGAGCTGAACTTTCTGAAATATATTACCGGCCATGATAAATATAAGTTCTCTCCTTATATTTTTGCTGGAATATCTCTTTTTAACTTTAATCCCAGAGCTCAGATTAACGGCAGCTGGTATGCGCTTCAACCAATCGGTACTGAAGGACAAGGCACAACATTGCCTAACGTTAGCAAAAGGTATTCACTAACCAACGTTGCAATTCCTTTTGGACTTGGAATTAAGTATAGTCCGGCTAAATTTCTGTGCATTGGTGCAGAATGGGGTCTTAGAAAGACATTTACCGATTACTTAGATGATGTAAGTACTGTTTACGCTGACCCAGTAATTCTTGCCGCTGAAAATACTGAAATAGCCGCCATGCTTGCCGACCGGACCATCAGAGCAGATGGTGAAGCGGTTAACAACACCGGATTACAGCGAGGAAATTCTAAGACTAAGGACTGGTATTCTTATGCCGGAATATTTGTGCAGTTTCGCATAAAGCAAAAGAATGGGTTATGTGATGCCTACAAAAAGCACCCGAAAATTAAAATCCGCTACAAATAACTATTTACGCTCTAAAAACGGGATGCTTAACAAAAAAGAACAGATCAAAGCTGATAACCTCCCTCTGCATATTGCTATCATTATGGATGGTAATGGACGGTGGGCAAAAGGCAAAGGCGCCGAAAGAATCTTTGGCCATGAAAATGGCGTAACCGCAGTTCGGGAAACAACTGAAGCTGCTGCAGAATTGGGCATCGATTATCTTACCTTATACGCATTCTCAACTGAGAATTGGAATCGTCCTAAAGATGAAGTAGATGCTTTAATGAATCTTCTTGTAAAAACAATACATGCAGAAACCAGTACACTAAACAAGAACAATATTCGTTTGTGGGCTATTGGTGATTTGACCAGTTTACATCAAGATTGTTATAACCAACTCATGAGCAGCATTAAAGCAACTGAAAATAATACCCGAATGACCCTTATTTTGGCGCTAAGTTATAGTGCCCGATGGGAAATTACTCATGCTACACAACAAATTGCCAAAGAAATTCAAGCAAATCGTTTATTACCTGAAGAAATTACACAAGAAGTTTTCTCATCATATCTTGCAACAAAGAATATCCCTGATCCTTCATTGCTAATCCGTACAAGTGGCGAGTATCGTATCAGCAATTTCTTATTGTGGCAAATTGCATATAGTGAATTGTATTTCACGCCCAAGTTATGGCCCGACTTCAGAAAGGAAGATCTCTATGAGGCTATCATTAATTATCAAACCCGCGAAAGAAGATTCGGGAAAACCAGTGAACAGTTGTATTAAAGAACTTAGGATAATGAATTGGATTAAACACACCGGCCTTCTGTTGCTTTTGATATGCATCGCGCCCTTGGTCAGCGCTCAGGTTATCAATGACAACCAGAATGTAATCGACTATTCTAATCCCAAAGAATATTTAGTAAGACGAATTACCATCTCGGGAAACCATCATACTGATACAAGTATTTGTAAACTGCTTTCCGGTATTAATGAGGGAGAAAGAATTCTAATTCCTGGTGAAAAAACCTCCAAAGCCGTTCAAAACCTATGGAAACAAGGGATTTTTGATGATATTAAAATTAGTGCTTTACCTCTAACCGGAGATGAGGTTATTCTCGATATCCATTTATCAGAGCATCCCCGTTTGGCTGAAGCACCAATGTTTTCTGCAAATGTTAAAAAGAGTGATGTTGACGACTTGCGCGAATTGCTCCAACTTGGCCGCGGTGATTTTGTAAACAACCATGTCATGATGCGCAGCAAAAATGCCATCGAAAAATACTATATTGATAAAGGATTCTATAATGTAAAAGTCAACATTAAAGAAACAACCGACACCGCCCAAAATAAGTATCTGGCTAAGCTTGCCATTGAAGTAATTAAAGGAAAGAAAGTAAAAATCAATAAAATAAATTTCATTGGAAACAATATGGTTACAGCTACCACATTGAAACACAAAATGAAGAAAACAAGGGAAAGAACATATATCGATCCTTTACGTGACATTGAAAAGCTTTTATATCAAACAGCAAAAAAAATCGTCAAGCCTGATTCTGTGAGTATTGTTGACAATGCGCTTGCTTTTTTTGATGATCGTTTAGTCATTCGCTTGTTTAAGACGGCCAAATTTAGTCAGGATGATTATGAGACCGATAAACAAGCCATTCTTGAAAAGTATAACGAATTGGGTTATAGGGATGCCAAACTTGTTACGGATTCTGTTTACCGTTATGGTGATCACTTTTTAAATATTGATATCACGATCGATGAAGGGAAAAAGTACTATTTCCGCGACATTCGCTGGGTAGGTAATACAAAGTACACATCCGAGCAGCTCAATGCAATTTTACGCATAAGTAAAGGTGACGTTTACAATATGAAAGTCCTTGAATCCAATCTCAACTTTAATCAAAGTGGAATGGATGTGAGCTCATTGTATATGGATGATGGCTATTTGTTTTTCTCGGCTACTCCAGTTGAAACTACTATTGCTGGAGATTCTATTGACTTGGAAATTCGATTGGTTGAAGGAAAACAGGCCTATATTAATAAGGTATCCATTCGCGGTAACACAAAGACTAACGATCACGTTATCATTCGTGAAATACGGTCCAAACCTGGACAATTGTTTAACCGCAGTGATATTATTCGTACAACCAGGGAACTTGCACAATTAAAATATTTCGATCCTGAGAAAATAACACCAGACATTCAGCCCAATCCGACTGATGGCACTGTTGATATTGAATACGTAGTTCAGGAAACATCGTCTGACCAGCTTGAGCTTTCCGGAGGCTGGGGAATGGGACGTATTATTGGAACTTTAGGTGTATCTTTCAATAATTTCTCAACAAAACGCTTCTTTAAAAAAGATGCATGGCATCCATTGCCAGCTGGAGATGGGCAAAAGCTAAGTATTCGTGCGCAATCCAACGGTTCCTATTATCAGGCCTATAATGCTTCATTTACCGAACCATGGTTAGGTGGCAAGAAACCGAATGCATTTAGTATTTCGGGATATTATTCCGTACAGTCGAACGGTATTAAAAAAGGTGCTGCTGACCGTCAGTCAATTGTTATTAGTGGGCTATCTGTAGGTTTAGGTCGCCGTCTTAAATGGCCTGATGACTACTTCACCCTTTACCATGAAATTAGTTTCAGGAACTATCAACTCGATAATTATTATTCATCCTTTAGTTACAGCAGCGGTTCATCGAACAACCTCAACTACACATTAAGTTTGTCAAGAAATTCGGTTGATGCCCCTATTTATCCGCGTTCAGGTTCAGAATTGCTGTTTTCATTACAGGTAACGCCGCCATACAGCTTATTCTCATCCAAAGATTACGCATCAATGGAACCTGCCGAAAAATATAAGTGGATTGAATATCACAAATGGAAATTCAACACCTCATGGTTTGTTAAGCTGGCAGGGAATTTGGTACTGAACACCCGCACTAAATTCGGATTTTTGGGTTTGTACAACAGAAATATTGGTATAGCGCCCTTTGAAAGGTTTTATTTAGGTGGTGATGGACTGTCGGGTTTTGCATTAGATGGTCGGGAGCTAATCGGGTTGAGGGGGTATTCAAACAATTCTCTTACTCCGAAACTTGATGGAAGCTACATAGGAGGCACTATTTATAATAAATATACCGTCGAACTCAGATATCCCATATCATTAAACCCAATGGCAACAGTTTTTGTTTTAGGTTTTGTTGAGGCAGGAAACGCCTGGGATAAGTTTAATAAATTTAACCCCTTCGACGTTAAGAGATCAGCGGGTGTAGGTGTTCGCATTTACCTGCCTATGTTTGGTTTGTTGGGCCTCGATTATGGCTATGGATTTGATGAAATTCCCGGAGAAAGCGGTGCAAACAAAGGACAATTCCATTTTTCAATTAACCAATCCATCGATTAGTACCCAATTATTAATAGGAGATTATCATTTATGAAAAAGCTAATTTTCACCCTTGTAATGACCACTTTGGTTACCTTTAGCCTGAGTGCTCAAAAATTTGCATTTGTTGATACCGAATACATCCTTGAAAATATTTCGGAATACCGTGATGCACAGGATCAGCTCGACAAAATTTCGTTAGACTGGCAAAAAGAAATTGAAGCCAAATTTGCCGAAGTTGACAAACTCTACAAAGCATTTCAAACAGAAGCACCTCTGCTGCCTGAAGACATTAAGAAAAAAAGGGAAGATGAAATAGTTCAAAAAGAACGCGAAGCCAAAGAATTACAAAAGAAACGTTTTGGAAAAGATGGAGATCTATTCAAAAAAAGGACAGATCTTATAAAACCCATTCAGGACAAGGTATATGAAGCCATTGAAGACATTGCTGTAGCTCAAGGCCTCGCTGTAATTTTCGACAAATCAGGTTCTGTTACATTATTATATGCCTCCTCCAAGTATGATAAGAGCGATGAAGTTCTTGCTAAACTTGGTTATAAACCTGGGGCAATTCCTACCGACGATAAAAACGGAAAGGACAACAACGAATAGTTGTTTTCAAAATTTATCCTATATTTGCATCTATTTTTTAATTTAACATTATTATCATTTTATGAAAAATGTCTTGAAAGTTACTGCTATACTCGTGCTCCTTTGCTTTGTTTCGTTTAATTCGTTTGCACAGAAACAAAAATTTGGACACATCGACTCCAATGAATTGCTCAAGTTAATGCCAGGTAGGGATTCAGCTATTGCAAAAATTACTGAGTACGCAACTACACTTGAGAATCAGGTAAAAGGTATGCAAACTGAATTTGAAGCAAAGTACAACGATTATCTTGCTAATGAGGCAAATATGACCGATCTTATTAAACAGACCAAGCAACGTGAATTGCAGGATATTCAGGCACGTATTGAAGCATTCCAATCATCTGCAGAAGAAGATCTTCAGAAAAAACAAACCGAACTATTACAGCCCATTATTGACAAAGCTAAGGCAGCTATCGAAAAAGTTGCAAAAGCCAATCAGTACACCTACGTTTTTGATGCAGGTTTAGGAGTTCTCCTTTATTCCGACCCAACTGATGATCTTATGCCCTTGGTTAAAACAGAACTTGGATTAAAATAATAAATTGATTTAAAATATTCACACGGCTTTCGTGTGAGTTTTTCCTTCGGGAAAAGAACTACAATTCGTTTCATTAATTACAAATTTTTTGGAGGTTTTACACATGTTAAAAGGAAAAGTTAAATGGTTCAATGCAACCAAAGGTTTCGGTTTTATAACCGGTGAAGATGGACATGACATTTTTGTACATTATTCACAAATCCTTAGAGAAGGTTACAAATCGTTAGAGGAAGGACAGGAAGTAACATATGAAATAACCCAGGGATCAAAAGGTCCTCAGGCATCTAATGTTAAGGTTGAAGGGTGAGCATCTAAGCTTTTAACCTCTTAAGTATCTGCCGGAATCCATAGCTTGGGTTCCGGTTTTTTTTCACATAAAAATTCTACCTTTACCTGTATTATTCATTCAACTTACATGAACATAGAATCCTCAGATCCAACCATAGCTGAACAAGAATTTTTCGAACATCATCGCTTTGTCGTAGATCCTGGTCAAAGTTTATTGAGAGTCGATAAATATCTTTTCGAAAAAATTGCAGGTGTTTCCCGTACAAAGATTCAGGCAGCAGCCGATGCCGGCTGCATTTTAGTGAACGATAAATCTGTACGATCGAGCTATAAAGTGAAACCCGCTGATGTCATTTCGGTGGTCATGGGTTCCCCTCCAATAAGCTTCGAATTAATTGCTGAGAATATTCCGCTCAATATTGTTTATAAAGACAATGATATCCTCATTATTGATAAACCTGCTGGAATGGTGGTCCATCCGGGTTATGGGAACTTTACCGGCACTATGCTGAACGGATTGCTGCACTTCGTTAAACAAAACTACCCTGAAGGCTCTGCTCAGCCTTACTTATTGCATAGAATCGATAAAGATACGAGTGGAATTTTGGTAGTGGCGCTTAATGAAAATGCTCAAGCGAAACTTGCCAAACACTTTTTTGACCATACCATAAAAAGACGCTATCAGGCACTGGTTTGGGGCGATTTCGATCATGAGGAAGGAACTGTCACAGGACATATTGGACGGTCACTAAAAAACCGACTGGTGATGGATGTTTTTCCTGACGGTAGCTATGGCAAACATGCAGTGACTCATTATAAAGTTTTGGAACGATTCCGCTATGTTACATTACTTGAGTGTATTCTGGAGACCGGGCGTACTCACCAAATACGCGCACATATGCAGCATATAGGTCATCCTCTGTTTAATGATGCTACGTATGGAGGTGATAAAATTCTGAAAGGAACCACTTTCACTAAATACAAACAATTCATACAAAATTGTTTTAATCTCATGCCCAGGCAGGCTTTGCATGCGCGCTATTTAGGCTTCGAACACCCAACAACAGGAAAATTTATCGAATTTGAATCCGCCCTACCCAAAGATTTTAGTGGCGTATTGGAAAAGTGGAATACTTACATCAGCTTCAGCAAAGAAGAAGCTGAATAAAAACCTCTCTTGTTTGCATTTTCCTAAGGGAATTTCGCAATTTCCTTGTAAGGCATAGTTTAATATCTTATGTTTGTATAGTTGTTGAACTATGAATTCTCCCTTATGAAAAGAAATTTCCTACTCCTGTTCATCATTCTTTCCAATATTTTCTCAGTAAGCTTTGCACAACAGTATCCAGATACTACTCAATTGCGGCAAGCGCTGATAAACTATCCTATGCAAAATTTGAAAGCCGAGGACATGGCCAGGCTTTCATCATTGCCTGAACTCAAAATGCCTGTTCAGTATTTGCAAACAAGACAGGTGTTGCCAGCAGCAGTAGACAACTCTCTTCAACCTTATTTCAGGCCCATTGGGATGCAACAAGGATATGAGTGCGGACAATCAGCTGGTATTGCCTACAACTTCACTTATGAATTATGCAGATTAAAAGGCATTTCGGCTCAGCCAATGGAAAACCAGATCGTAACTCACTTTGCCTGGGATTTTCTGAATAGTGGACAGCAGTATGTTGGTGCGTCTGCCTTTGATGGCTATGAAATTGTTAGAGCGGCTGGTTCTCCCAACGCAGTTGAGTATGGCGGCGGGCTATGCGCTGGTGGCCACACTCGTTGGATGACCGGTTATAATTTATATTACAGCGCGATGCATAACCGCTTGAATACTGCATACCAACTCAATGTTTCAACAGAAGAAGGTTTAATGATATTAAAGCAGTGGCTTTACGATCACCTTGAAGGTAGCCCAGTTGGCGGCATTGTGAATTTTTATGGCGGATATTTTGGACCCTCAGAGGTTCTACCGGCAGGGAGTGCAGAAGCCGGATATCCAGTAAAAACAAGCTGGACTGGTTCAAGTCACACCTGGACAATATGTGGATATAATGATTCCATAAAATGGGATTACAATAACGACGGGCAATTCACCAACAATATTGACATCAATGGTGATGGTATCGTTGATATGAAAGACTGGGAAATAGGCGGTTTAAAATTTGCGAATGGTTATTACGGCACCGGCTGGGGAAATAATGGCTTTTGTTATATGATGTACAAATGTCTTGCAGATGCCAGCGGTGCAGGGGGAATCTGGAATAATTCCGTGTTTGCGCTGGGGATAAAAGAAAATTGCGACCCTCAACTGACCTATAAGGTAACACTCAATCATAGCTGCAGAAATATGATTAAAGTGAAAGCTGGCATTGCCATAAATACTTCTGCAACAAAACCTGAGTTCTATCTGGATTTTCCCATTTTTAGTTATCAGGGAGGCCCTCTGTATATGCAGGGTGATACAACTGTCGCTGCGAAGACTTTGGAGTTTGGCCTGGATTGTACACCTCTACTAAGTTATGTGAGTTCAGGACAACAGGTAAAATATTTTCTAGATGTATATGAGAAAGATCCCTCATCAACCAATGCAGGACAGATTATAGACTTTTCAGTTATCGATTATGCTGGAGGTACGCATGACACACCCTATCCTTCGACAAATATTGCAATTGTAAACAACGACACCACACGCTTATCTGTAATAAAAACTATAACCTTCAGTAAAGTTGCCATCCTTACAGATACCATGGCTCCGGCAAATGTGAATGAGCCCTATTCATTTCAATTAACGGCTGGAAATGGGACTGCTCCTTATCGCTGGGATATTGACTGGACTGCAACACAAAGCCAGAGTGTAGTCAGTTATCCTTCAGTAACCGCGCAGCAATTGGTATTTCAAAGTGCCAATAATGGGTTCGCAACTCAGAATCTGAGCTTTGATTTTCCTTTTTGTGGTAAAAAACATAATCAGGTTTTTGTAAATCCCAATGCTTTGATAAAATTTGAAAATGGTCTGTACACCTGGCCATTTCTTATTGATGGAGATTTGCTATTTAAGCAAACACGCATGATTGGTGCATTTGTAGCAAGTCTCACCGGTGTTACCGCATGGTATCAGGGTGATGCAACTTCAGCAACATTCAGATGGACTGGCAGTATTTCCGGGCAATCCAGCACGGTGAACGTCGCAATCAAACTTTATCCAAGTGGAGTGATCGAATTTTATTATGGAAATATCTCAATGGTTGCAGGGACTCATTGGCTGTCGGGCTTTTCATGCGGAGACAACAGAAACTTTCAATTTACAAAAGCAAGCGGTGCGTTTGCTACCAATACGACTCCATTTTGTATAAGCCTTACCCCACCTGCATTTCCACAGGGGCTATCGCTTTCGGAAGATGGATTATTGACCGGAACAACATCCGATGTAATGCTGAACGAACCTTTACATATCAGGGTAACCGATAATAACAACATCTCGTCGACACGTTCAATTCCCTTTAGCACACAGGGTATTCTTTTGGATTACAGCGTGCAATCAGGCACCGACACGGTAGTTCAGGCCGGAGAATCTCCAGTTCTTACAATGAAGCTCACTAATATTGGCCAACATCCTATAACTAATGGAGTTCTACATATCAGCGAACAAGATTCATTAATCACCATGACAGATAGCACAGAAACCGTCGGCACCATTGCAGCCGGAGGTTTTGTGACTTTACCAAATGCAATTTCCTTTGATGTTGATCCAAGTACACCTGAAGGACATATTGTAATATTCCATGCTGATATCATTACTCCTACTGATACATTTTCCAGTAATTTTCGCATTGTTGTGCAATCGTATAATCTTGACGCAGGCGCTGCAAGGATTGCCGATGGCAACAACAACCTGCTGGAACCCGGTGAAAACGCTGCATTGATTATTGACTTAAGTAATCTTGGTGGCGTTTCGGCGACCGATATCCACGTTCAACTTTCCTGCGCAGATCCGTATATCACGGTCAATGCAGGTAGCGCATCCATAGATACGCTAAATCCTGCGGCAACCTCGAATATGTTTTTTCTGATTGAAGCCTCCTCCGCTTTGCCTAATCAACGCATCATAGTATTCAACCTTGATATTACTGCGAGCAACAATTATCACAAGCATGACTTTGTTGTTTTAATTATCGGCGAGATTGGCGAAACCTTCGAAACTGGCGATTTTACTGCCTATCCATGGACACTATCCGGAACAGCACCATGGTTTGTTCAAGATACAATTGTTTATATGGGGACTCATGCTGCCAAATCAGGAAATATTAATGACTATGGAACATCAACAATGCTAATCTCCGCAAATGTCCTTGCAGGAGGAGATATTCGTTTCGTGCGAAAAGTAAGCTGTGAGCAGGATGCAACAAATCACAATTATGATTATCTTGCTTTTTATATTGATGGAGTTGAAAAACAGCGCTGGGACGGAATTCAGGACTGGGCTGAATTTGTATATCCCGTTACTGAAGGCACACACACATTCAAGTGGTCATATATAAAAGACCTTTCGGTCAGCACTGGCCTTGATGCCGCACTTCTTGACAATATCATCTTCCCTCCTATTGGTGACGAAAACCCTGATTTGAATATTGCGCCATTATCAATATATAAAGAGGTTTACATTAATACACTTGACACTTCCAATATAAACCTCGACAATGTAGGAACAGGATTGATACTGTATAATTCAGACGTTGCATATATAAATAACACTGCCGGTCTGAATTGGTTCGAGCCTCAATATTATGCCGGGAATATTTACGCAGGACAACAATCATCTTTGAATATTCTCTTTGATGCTAACGGTCTTAGTGTTGGGACGTATAATGGAACATTAACTATTTCGAGCAACTTTGTTTCTAATGTTCAAATTCCTGTCACGATGGATGTAATTCCATTAAGCAGTATTGAAGAGCTTTCAGCAAATGCATTGATACAATGCTATCCTAATCCTTTTACAAGCAATACCAATATTTCGTTTGATCATCAGGGTGGTTCGGTACAAATAGAAATTATCGACCTCCAGGGACGACTCATACGTACTTTATTACCTTCGCAACAATTAGCTTCCGGTAATTATTCGGTTGTGTGGGATGGATTAACAGAGAGTGGATCAGCGGTGCAAGCAGGACTATATCTATGTCGCATGCAGAGCGGAGATCAATACTATAGTGTGCGTCTTATGCGAATGGATTAATGAATCAGTTTCGATTTTTAATAGTTAACAAGAAGAAGTATGGTATTTAGCAGTAGTTTGTTTTTGCTATACTTTCTTCCGGTATTTCTGATAATATATTACTTATTGCCGGGAAAGATCCGAAATTATTGGATATTGCTGGCGAGTTTCCTCTTCTATACTTGGGGCGCACCCAAATATATCTTCATTGTAATCTTTTCGATTGTTCTTGATTTCCTTCTTGCAAAAGCAATCCATCGTCATCAGGGGCGATCGCGCAAGCTTTGGTTGTTTGCGGCATTGGCGGTGAACATTTCGTTTCTTCTGTATTTTAAATATGCCAACTTTTTTGTTGAAAATGTAAACACACTGCTTTCGGGACTGGGAGTAGGAGAATTGCAATGGATAAAGGTAGTGTTACCCATTGGAATTTCTTTTTTTACATTTCACGAAATGAGTTATGTTATCGATGTATATCGTGGAGTTAAGCCGCCTTTTAGGAAAATAAGCGACTATGCTGTTTATATTCTATTTTTTCCACAGCTTATTGCTGGCCCTATTATTCGCTTTAATGAGATCGCAGATCAAATTCTCGATCGCCGGTTTCAGGACAATATTGACAATCGACTAGCCGGATTTTTCAGGTTTTGCATTGGTCTGGCAAAAAAAGTTTTAATAGCAAATGTTCTCGGAGCACAAGCAGACCTGATATTTTCGCAGAGCACTGCTGATTTATCAACGCCAATGGCCTGGCTGGGAATTCTTGCATATACGTTCCAAATCTATTTCGATTTTTCCGGATATTCCGATATGGCCATTGGATTAGCCCGCATGCTTGGGTTCATTTTTCCCGAGAATTTCAACAATCCCTATATTTCGCAAAGCATTACTGAATTCTGGCGTCGATGGCATATGACTCTGAGTCGATGGATGCGAGACTACCTCTATGTCCCGTTAGGCGGCAATCGTGTGAAGCCATGGCGACTATATTTGAATCTCTGGCTAGTATTTTTAATCTCCGGATTCTGGCATGGAGCCGCATGGAATTTTATTTTATGGGGCGCATTTCATGGGTTTTTCCTTATGCTCGATCGACTGTTCTTACTGAAGTTTCTAAAGAAAACCGGAAAGATTCCGGCGATTCTTTTTACTTTTTTCCTGACGATTATGGGGTGGGTATTGTTTAGAATCGAAAACATAAACGAGATCGGCACCTTCTACGCAAAGCTGTTTTCTTTTGATATGCGCTTTTGTGATATTGCCATTAATACCAAATTCTGGGTTATATTTTCAGCAGGCATCATCTTCGCTTTCTGGGGTGGAATAAGGAATGCCGAGGCATTACAAATGAAATTATTTAGTCCCAACCGCCCTGGCTATATGTTGATTTTTCAATCGATGATTGGGATAGTATTACTTGCAATCAGCGTCAGCTCTATTACATCGTACGGTTTTAATCCCTTTATATATTTTAGATTTTAACATGAAGAAAAAAGCCGGACATATTATCAAGCACGTCTTCTTCGGGATAATCCTGATTTTACTGCTATTACCGGCATTGCAGTTCCGTTTTAAATTCATAACCGAAAAACCATTATATGGAGGATTTGATCTTGAACAGGCTCCCAGCTTAAAATGGTTTACCTGGCGTACATGGTTTTCGGAGATATTCCAAACTAGAATAAACAAAGCCGTTGAAGATAATATTGGTTTCAGAAATTTCTTTGTGCGCCTGAACAATCAGGTAAATTACAGCCTTTATAAAGTCAGCGAGAACCAAAACATTGTCATTGGGAAGAACAACTGCATATTTGAAGAAGGCTATATACTGGCTTGCTTAGGAAGAAATTTTATTGGAAAGTCGGTAATCAATGAGAAACTACGAAGAACAAAGTGGGTTCAGGATTACTTAAAAAAAGAAAAAAACATAGATCTGATTATCGTATTTGAGCCTGGTAAAGGCAGTTTTCATGAAAAGTATATTCCCGACCGCTATCAGGTTAACGACAAACAGCTATCGAACTATGATTACTATGTGCAGCGTTGCAGGGAAACAGGGATACGGCACATTGATCTTAGTAAATACTTTATCAGCCTTAGAGGCACATGCAAATACCCTTTGTTCCCATTGTACGGTGTTCATTGGAGCACCTATGGGATGACACTGGCTGCTGATACCATTGTTCGATATATAGAAGGAATTCGAAATATAGACATGCCAGAATTCGATTGGTCTGAAGTAGTGGTTACTAATCAAAATAAAGATGTTGATGTTGATTGGGATGCAGAGCAGGCAATGAACCTATTATTCAGACTACCTTATGCAACCATGGCCTATCCTCAAATAAAATTTCTGGATACTGTTGGAAAAACAAAGCCCAGAGTACTTACGATTGCTGATAGTTATTATTGGAGCATGTTCAATAGTCAAATTCCACAGCATTGTTTTCGCGATCATCAGTTCTGGTATTACTATCAACGCGTTTATCCATACATCTGGGATGACACTCATTTGGTAAGCAATCTTAATGCGCGTGAAGAAGTAGAAAAGCAAGAGGTTATTCTGGTTATGATTACAGAGATGAACCTGTACCGGGCCTTTTGGTCATTTACCGATGATTTATACAGCTGGTATTATCCCGGCTTCAAGGAAGACCCGGTGTATTATTCCAGAAATAGTGTAATCAGCACCGACCATTGGCTGCGTAATGCTATCGTGAGATCAAAAAAAGAAAAGATTAGCGTAGAAGAAGCCATTAACAGGACTGCGCAAGAGCAATTGGAAGCTAATCCGCCAAAGTAGACTTGTAAGATGATTGCTTCGTATCTGCGACAAAATTCGTAATTTTGCAAAAAAATCAAAACTCTTAAAACGATGAACTTTTTTGCACAAAATAATGAAACACAGGTTCCCTACGCAAATCCGGAATCTACAACAATGTTGCGCACCTTTATGGCTCGCGTATTCACTTGGATGACATTGGCATTGGTTCTAACAGCCGTTGTAGCCTATCTTTTTGCTGCCAATGAAACTTTATTCAATTCGCTCTATACCAAAAACGGTATGAGCATTTTGGGTTGGATTGTTATGTTAGCCCCACTGGGTTTTGTTTTATTAATGTCCTTTGGATTTCAGAAGCTTTCCGCACCGGTAATGATGTTACTGTTTATGGTCTTTTCGGTTCTGATGGGAATGAGTTTAAGTTTCATTTTTTACGCTTATTCAATTGGAACTATTTACCTCACATTTGCTGTTACAGCAGGCGTATTTGGGCTAATGGCCATTCTAGGCTATACCACAAAAATTGATTTAACACGATTTGGAAGCATCATGATGATTGGGCTTGTCGGGATTATCATTGCTTCGTTAGTGAATTGGTTTTTGCACAGTTCAGGTTTAGATTTCATTATCAGCATTGTTGGTGTGCTTGTTTTTACCGGACTCACAGCTTATGATGTTCAGAAACTCAAACGCATTGGATCAGGAGTGAACATGGCAGACGCCTCTACTTCAAAGCTAGCAATCTTTGGTGCATTGTCACTCTACCTTGACTTCATAAACCTCTTTTTATTTTTACTTCGTTTATTTGGAGGTAGAAAATAATATTACCGATTTTGCTGAATTACGGTTCAGTGAATTGGGATGTGTTTTTCCAAAACTTTGTGTACTTTTGCTCCCTAATTTTTTAATACACAGTCTATGAAAGCTTTTGTATTTCCAGGCCAAGGGGCCCAATATGTAGGTATGGGAAAAGACCTGTACGAAAACTCCGCTTTAGCAAAAGATCTTTTTGAAAAAGCCAATGATATCTTAGGATTTCGCATTACCGATCTGATGTTTGCCGGAACTGATGAAGATCTCCGTCAAACAAAGGTCACCCAGCCCGCCATCTTCTTACACTCGGTAATACTTGCCCTCACCATGGGTGAAGAATTCAAACCGGATATGGTTGCAGGTCACTCGCTGGGAGAATTCTCAGCATTGGTTGCCAACCGCGCACTTACCTTCGAAGATGGCCTGCGTTTGGTTTCTAAACGTGCTGATGCAATGCAAAAGGCATGTGAAGCAAATCCCAGCACAATGGCTGCAATTCTTGGTCTTGACGATGCAAAGGTTGAAGAGATTCTTGCTGGTATCCAAGAAATCGTTGTCCCTGCAAATTATAATAGCCCGGGACAACTCGTGATTTCCGGATCGATGAAAGGAATTGAAATCGCCTGCGAACAGCTTAAAGCAGCAGGTGCACGTCGTGCCTTACCATTAAAAGTAGGCGGAGCATTTCACTCACCTTTGATGGAACCTGCAAAAGTTGAACTTGCTCAAGCTATCGATGCCACCATTGTTAGCACTCCTATTTGTCCGGTATATCAGAATGTCAATGCAGAGCGCGTCACCGACCCCGCAGTAATCAAAGCAAATCTTGTTTCTCAGCTTACCTCACCGGTACGCTGGACACAGATTGTAAAAAATATGCTTGCTGACGGTGCACGTAATTTTGTTGAATTAGGCCCGGGAAGCGTACTTCAAGGACTTATTTCAAAGGTTGACTCTACCGTTGAAACTTCAGGAAAGAGCTAATTTCCTTTTGAATCCTGCGTTTCGAGTGATTTTTTGTAATAGAAATTTACAAAGAAGCATTTTTGATTTTCCCCGAGGCTAGTAGTTTCGCGGCATGCGAATCCATTATGCCTTTCTGGAACAGATCAAAATATTTTTGATTGTGCACATCACTGCCGACAAAATCGATCCATCCATGATCGATAAGTTTGCGTGCCATATTGCGCACAGCAGTGGAGTAATGACCCGTAAGTGAACTGAAATTCATTTGGAAATACACTCCTCTATCTTTCAGTTTCTCGTATTCATAAATTTTTTCGTGCCAATAGGAATAGCGCTCTGCATGAGCGAGGATCAGGTTGTACCCTTCGCATTGAAGATCATAAATTACCCTTGATAAAGCGGGATATGGAATAAAATAAGAACACTCGATCAGTAAAAAATTATCCGAAAAGGTCAGTAATGACGCATCCTTCATGCGCTTTTCAAACTCCTCCTCAATTAAATATTCAGCTGCGGTATTAAGTTCAATTGCTATGTTTTCCTTTGCCACAGCCTCTTTCAGGGTAGCGAATCCATCAAGGACTTGCTTATTACTGTTTGGAAATCGCTCGTTAATATGCGGAGTAATGATGAGTTTTTTGTAGCCCATTGCAGCGTATTGCCTGATTAACCCAAGCGATTCATCGATTGTTTTAACACCATCATCAATACCGGGAATCAGATGAGAATGCATATCAATGGCAACAGCAGACATATCGGGCAATTGCGAACCTTCACCCTTAGTAAATATGCTATTAAGCCAACCCATATGCTTTTATTTATAATGTTGTCTAAACCATTCGAAGGTGCGACTCAGGCCTTCCTGCACCTGCACTTCAGGCTTGTATCCAAGTACACGATTAGCCTTAGAAATATCAGCCAGTGAATGTTTAACATCGCCCTCCCTTTCTTCACGATACATAGGCTGAAGATCAGAATGTGCACATTCCTTCAAAAAAGAAAATAACGAATTCACGGTGATTCGATCACCCACGGCTATATTGAAAACCTCACCAATGGCCTCTTTTTGCTCACAAAACATCGCGCGTATGTTCGCTTGCACGGCATTCTCTACATAAGTAAAATCTCGAGACTGCTCACCATCACCATTGATAAATGGCGGCTTATTGTCGATGAGTGCTTGCATGAAAAGCGGAATTGCAGCGGCGTAGGCCCCTTTGGGGTTTTGGCGCGGACCAAAAATATTAAAATACCTTAGCCCGATAATTTCCATATTATACACTTTAGCGAATACATGAGCGTATAATTCATTCACTCTTTTTGTGACAGCATAGGGTGATAAAGGATTCCCCAATTGCTCTTCTTTTTTAGGCAGAGCGGGACTATCACCAAAAACCGATGAAGAACTGGCATAAACTATTCTTCGCACTTTCTGATCACGTGCGGCTATCAGAATGTTTAGAAAACCGTTGATATTACTTTGGTTGGTTGCAATAGGATCTTTTATTGAACGAGGAACTGAGCCCAGTGCAGCCTGATGAAAAACGTAATCGATCCCTTTGCACGCTTCCATACATTGATCTACATCACATATATCTCCCTTGTAAAACTGATACCGTTTATTGTTCTCAAATAAATGAACATTCGCGATATCGCCTGTAGAGAGGTTATCCATCACAACCACTTTTCCTGCGCCTTTGTCCAATAAATATTCGACAATATGAGAACCAATAAATCCAGCGCCTCCAGTGATTAGGAAAGCCAGCTTACTTATATCTGCATTATGAAATGAAGGTGCTGTCATTAACGCTTTTTATATTGTTGTTCATAGTAATGTTGATAATCGCCACTGGTAACATTTTTCAGCCACTCTTCATTGGCAAGATACCAATCCACAGTTTTTGCTAATCCTTCTTCAAACTGAAGCGAAGGTGCCCATCCGAGTTCCTTTTGCAATTTAGAAGAATCGATGGCGTATCTAAGATCGTGACCAGCTCTGTCTTTCACGTATGTTATCAGCTTATTGGCTGTACCTTCTTCACGCTTGAGTTTCTGATCCATGATCTTGCAAAGGAGTTTAACCAGATCAATGTTCTTCCATTCGTTGTTGCCACCGATGTTATAGGTTTCACCAATGACTCCTTTATGGAATATCAAATCGATGGCAGCTGCATGATCTTCAACATACAGCCAATCGCGAACATTCAATCCTGCTCCATACACTGGCAGTGGTTTTCCTTCGAGTATATTGTGAATCATTAAAGGAATCAGCTTCTCTGGAAAATGATTTGGTCCGTAGTTGTTACTACAATTTGAGATTACCACCGGTACGTGAAAAGTATGATACCAGGCCATTACCATGTGGTCGGAACTGGCTTTGGAGGCTGAATAGGGGCTTCTGGGATCGTAGGCTGTTTCTTCAGTAAAGAAGCCTTCATCACCCAGCGAACCGTATACTTCGTCGGTAGAAATATGATAGAATTTTTTTCCTTCCGGATTATCTTTCCACAGTGTCCGTGCGGCATTCAGCAGGGTCACTGTTCCCATCACATTAGTATAAATAAATTCAAGAGGATTGCTAATGCTGCGATCGACGTGTGATTCCGCAGCCAGATGAATGATTCCATCAGGCTGAACACGTTGAAATATTTCCTGAATCGCCTGAGCATCGATAATATCAGCTTTTACAAATTCATAGTTACTGCAGTGTTCAATATCTGTAAGATTGGCCAGATTGCCTGCATATGTAAGTTTATCGAGATTGACGATGTGATAGTCGGGGTACGAACGCACGAAACGTCGAACGACATGGGAGCCGATAAATCCGGCGCCTCCGGTTATCAATACAGTTTTTTTCTTCATATCGATCTATTTACAGTTTTTTTTGTAAGGCCAATTCCCAATTCCAGGCTGAGAGCATCATTTCATCAAGTGTTCTTTCGGCTTTCCATCCAAGGACTTTTTGAGCTTTGGTAGTATCAGCCCAGACCTGAGGCACATCACCGGGTCGCCTTTGATCAAATGAATAATTGAGCTTTTGTCCTGAAACTTTCTCAAACGATTGAATCACTTCAAGCACAGAATTTCCATGTCCGGTGCCAATGTTGAAGACCTCGCAAGCTGCATCCATCTTGTTCGCGAGAATTCTGTCCAGCGCCACCACATGGGCTTTCGCCAGATCAGTAATATGAATATAATCACGAATGCAGGTGCCATCGGGGGTTTCATAATCATTACCAAAAACTTTCAGATGATCACGTTTCCCAATAGCTGTTTGCGTAATATAAGGCACAAGATTCCCGGGTACGCCAATTGGCAGTTCACCAATGAGTGCTGTTTCGTGCGCTCCGATTGGATTGAAATAGCGAAGCATAATCGCGTTCAGATCAGAAGTTGCAACAGCATCAGTAATCATTTCCTCTGCAATCTGCTTTGTATTGCCATATGGCGACAATGGCTTAAGTACTGGTGACAATTCATGCACAGGCAGTTCAACAGGCTCTCCGTACACCGTACATGAAGAGGAGAACACCAACTGTGTGCAATGATGAGCCTGCATACATTGCAATAGATGAATTGTACTGAGTAAGTTGTTGTGATAATACTTCAGCGGAAGCTTTACAGACTCACCAACGGCTTTGAATGCGGCAAAGTGAACAATGCCATCGAAACCGCAAGCCTGACGGAAAAGCGCATCAAGTTCACTATAGTTGCAAAGGTCAGTTTTAGAAAAGTGCGGTCTGATTCCGGTGATGGCAGCTATACCATCGATAGCCTGACTACTTGAATTAGACAAGTTATCCGCTACCCATACCTCGTGCCCCAATTGTTGAAACTCAACAACGGTATGAGAACCAATAAAACCGGCACCTCCGGTGATAAGAATTTTCACTTTATCAAGAAATTTCTACAAGCTCCAATAGGTTAGCTTGTTAATTTTTCCGCGATAGATTCCTTTTATATCTACCAAGATTCCACGGTCATCAAGCAATTCTTTGAAATAAGCTTCCTTTAGTTCAATGTACTGTGTGTGCGATACAGCAACGATTACAGCATCATATTTTGGTGATGGTTTTTCCACCAGACTAAATCCGTATTCGTGAACTAACTCTTTTGAACTTGCGAAAGGGTCAACCACGTCAACATTTACACCGTATGATTTCAACTCGCTGATTACATCTGCAACGCGTGAGTTTCTTATATCGCTCACATTTTCCTTAAAGGTAGCACCCATCACAAGCACCCGAGCATTCAGTACATTTTTACCAGCGGCAATAATCTTTTTAACGGTTTGCTTTGCGATATAGAAGCCCATTGAATCATTTACAAAACGTCCGGAGTTGATGATCTGTGCATGATAGCGGAATTCCTTTGCTTTATAGGTAAGATAGTAAGGATCCACTCCGATGCAATGGCCGCCAACGAGACCCGGATAGAATTTCAAAAAATTCCATTTGGTTCCGGCAGCTTCCAACACCTCGTATGTATTAATTCCCATACGATTGAAGATGATCGAAAGCTCATTCATCAAAGCGATATTCACATCGCGTTGTGTGTTTTCAATAATCTTTGCAGACTCAGCAACCTTAATACTGGAGGCACGGTGCACACCAGCTGTAACTACTAATTCATATGTTTTTGAAATGTTGTCAAGTGATTCTTCATCACAACCTGAAACAACTTTTGTAATGGTTGTAATCGTATGTTCCTTATCACCCGGGTTAATACGCTCGGGAGAAAAACCAACTTTGAAATCGGTTCCAAATTTTAATCCTGAAAGTTCTTCCATAATTGGAATACAATCTTCTTCTGTACATCCCGGATATACTGTAGATTCGAACACTACGTAATCACCTTTTTTCAGCACTTTACCAACACTTCTACATGCTCCAATTAATGGAGTAAGGTCGGGTAAATTGTGACTATCGATAGGGGTTGGTACAGCAACAATGTGAAAAGTTGCAGCTCTCAGATCCTCAACATTGGCGGTGAATTGTATGTCGCAACCTTCAAATGCTGCGGCATCCAGTTCCTCACTCGGATCCTGATGGTTCTTCATCATCTCCACGCGATCAGCCTTGATATCAAAACCGATTACGGAAATCTTTTTAGCAAACTCCAACGCGATGGGTAAGCCCACATAGCCTAATCCGATTACAGATAATTTGGCTTTCTTCTCGATTAACTCCTGATAAATACTCATAATAAATATATTTTACTTATCGCTTTTTATTCAATAACTCTTTTGATCGTAACGCATAAATGCGTTCGATAATTTCCACTACTTTCAATCCTTCGAGTGCATTGGTTGTAATGGTATTCCTTCCTTTAAGCGTATCAATAACGTTTTCGATAACATAATGATGATTAGCTGCACTTCCTTTGTACGCACCATAGTCATTGGCAGGATTCACCGGATCAAGTTCCGGCATTTGATAATCCTGAATATGACAGACTTCAACTTCATTCATATACTGGCCGCCAATTTTCACACTGCCTTTGGCACCAATAATCGTCATGCTGCTTTCGAGATTGTTGTCCCAAACAGAAGTACTGTAATTGATACATCCCATACCTCCATTAACAAACTGAAAATTCACCATACCAGAATCTTCGAAATCGGTAGTTTTCTGGTGATTGAAATCGTTGAAATGGGCTTTGATATCGGTGATATCGCCAAACAGCCAATACATGATGTCGATAAAGTGAGAGAACTGTGTAAACAATGTTCCACCATCTAAATCTGCAGTTCCTTTCCAATCGTTCTTTTTATAGTAACGATCGTCGCGGTTCCAATAGCAATTTACCTGAACCATATGAATAGCACCGAGTACTTTGCTATCTATAACATTCTTTATCCAGACTGAAGGGGGTGAATAGCGATTTTGCATCACAGGAAACACCTGACATGAAACATTAAGCGCTTTATAAAGAACCTGTTCAACTTCTGCTTTAGAGAGGCCAAGCGGCTTTTCACATACAACATGTTTAAATGCTTCAAGCCCTTTGAGTGAATGAAACGTGTGCAAACCGTTTGGAGTGCAAACATTCAGCACATCGAAAGGTGGCGCTGCTGTAAGGAGCTCATCGATATTGGCATAAAACGGAACATCGAATTTTTCGAGCCCAAGCTGCTCTTTTGGTTTGATGTCGCACAAAGCAGTAAGCTCGGCTTCCGGGTTACGACCGATCATTTCGGCGTGACGCTTTCCAATGTGACCGCAGCCAATAACCGCAAATCGAACTTTGTCTTTGAGTTCCATGTTTTTTGAAATTACTTAGTTTACTCAACTACCTTACGTACCTTGCCATTGGTAAGGACATATTTTTCTTTGCTTTCGGGACAAATGGCAAGACCATTTCCGTCGAATTGAAGGCGGTGACCGTACTCACTCATCCATCCGGATTGTCGGCCTGGATTTCCCACAATAAGTGCATATGGCGGAACATCGCGTGTAACCACCGTGCCTGCTCCGATGAACGCATATTCACCGATATTGTGGCCACATACTATAGTTGCATTTGCACCAATGGAAACACCTTTTTTTACCAGTGTTTTAGCATATTCACTTTTACGGTTTACTGCCGATCTGGGATTGATTACATTAGTAAAAACCATCGACGGACCGAGGAACACATCATCTTCACAAATGACTCCAGTGTAGATTGACACATTATTTTGAATCTTCACATTATTTCCAAGAATCACCTGAGGAGATACGACAACATTTTGTCCGATGTTGCAGTTCTCACCAATGACGCAATTGGGCATGATATGACTAAAATGCCATATTTTAGTGCCTTTTCCAATTACGCAGCCTTCGTCGATCACAGCTGTTTCGTGAGCAAAAAAATCTTTTTCCATAATTATCTTTTTCTGCGCCCCCCAAGTATAATACCTACGAGAGAAAGCGGAATCATAAATAAGCCGTATAAAAATCCAACGGGTGCAAACTCCTCAATATCGATTCTGCCATTACTGAATGCGGCAATTACCAACCATACTAAAAAGATGATTGTAAAAATAAAACCGAAGATAGATAGAATTCTCATCGAACTATTGTGATTAAACCGCTTATTGTTTATTGATAAATTCCAACACTGAAGTGGTGATGTGATTCAGTTGCTCTTCGTCAAGCTCGGTATGCATTGGCAAGGAAACCACCTTTTGACAAAGCATTTCGGTCACTGGGAAATCACCTTCCTTGTAGCGTGGATCAAGATAGGCCTTTTGCATATGCAAAGGAACAGGATAATAAATCATTGCAGGAATATCCTTGGTTTGCAAATAATCTTGCAATGCAGCGCGGTCGATACCGTCGGTTACCAAAGTATATTGATGAAACACATGACTTGATTTATTAAAACGCACAGGTGTTTTCAATTTTGAACACGAAGCAAATGCTTTATTGTAATGCTCTGCAGCGCGGTTACGGGCAGCAGCATAATCATCGAGACGTTTCAATTTAACATCAAGTACAGCGGCCTGAATGCTGTCTAAACGTGAATTGACACCAATCATATCATGATAATAACGTTTCACCATACCATGGTTTACGATGTAGCGCAGATTTGTTGCAATGGTATCATCGTTGGTAAAAATTGCTCCGCCATCACCATAGCATCCAAGGTTCTTTGAAGGGAAGAATGAGGTACAGCCAACTTCAGCAATGGTACCGGCTTTTTTGCGAGTGCCATCAGAAAAAATATAATCTGCACCAATAGCCTGACAGTTATCTTCGATTACATGAAGTTTGTGTTTACGGGCAATCTCCATGATAGCTTCCATATCGGCACTCTGTCCAAACAAATGTACCGGAACAATAGCTTTTGTTTTTGGTGTAATTGCACGTTCTACTGCAGCAGGGTCAATATTAAATGTATCAGCATCAACATCAACAAGCACTGGAGTAAGTCCAAGCAGGGCAATCACCTCTGCGGTAGCAATGAAAGTAAAGGAAGTTGTAATCACTTCATCTCCGGGTTTGAGTCCGAGTGCCATCATTGCACACTGCAATGCATCAGTTCCGTTAGCACAAGGAATCACATGTTTTACTCCCAGATATTTTTCCAGGTTTTCCTGAAAACGCTTAACTGCCGGACCGTTCACAAAGGCGGTAGCATCAATCACTTCCTGAATGGCAGCATCCACCTCGGGTTTCATCTTCTCATACTGACTCTTTAGGTCAACCATCTGAATTTTTCTCATCCGAAATTCCTCTTATTGTTGGTTTTAATATTGTGGTTTTTTTAAGACCTGCAAAGATAAAAAATTATTGTTAGCCAAATAACAATCAAAACTATAATTCACTTTACACACTATTTATCACGTTGCTTCGTTGACATTTCATATTTTTGCACAAACATTTTCCAATGAAAAAGTTATTTACGTCATTATTATCCATACTGCTGATTTTCACCACCTATCTTGGTTATTCGCAATCGAGTGTCAGCGACAGTTCTATTATGATTCCCATGATTTACGTAAGTTATGGATATCAATGGCCTGGCGCAGATATGAAAGTCCGTTTCGGGTCAAATTCCAATATTTGCGGGGGAGTTCAGCTTAAGCTTAAAAGGAATTGGCTGTTTGGCGCTGATTTTAATTATCTCTTTAGCAATAAGGTAAATGGCGGAGATACGCTATTTAGCGAAATAGACACTGATGATGGTTATTTAATTGATCGCAACGGAGAACTGGCCGATCCATTACTTTACGAGCGTGGATTTTACACCTCGGTTCGTTTTGGGAAACTGTTTCCTGTATTAAGTCCGAATCCGAACTCAGGACCATTTATTATGGGCGGTGTCGGTCTGCTCCAGCATAAGATTCGCATTGAAAATGCCGGTAATGCTGCACCACAGATTATTGGTGATTATGTAAAAGGCTACGATAAATTAACCAATGGTATCGGTTTTTCAGAATTCATTGGTTATATGTATATGGGAAATCAACGGCTCATTAGCTTTTTCGGCGGTGTAGAGTTTACTCA
Source organism: Bacteroidales bacterium (assembly GCA_963678485.1). GTDB lineage: Bacteria > Bacteroidota > Bacteroidia > Bacteroidales > CAIWKO01 > CALGYY01. The sequence goes on along the minus strand of OY782882.1, from coordinate 2,828,752 downwards.
GGCTTTTACACAAAGCAGGCGGAGTTACGATTTCAATCTGGGCGCCAGAGATGCCCAGAAAAGGACTGAATTGCTGTGGGGCTTCAAAGTTGGCTGGATTATACCATTCTACAAACGCGCGCCTAAAGGATATTACTACAACTAAGCCCCGGGCTTCCTGCCATGATATCTGAATTGCTCTATAATACAAGTATACGTCTGTATCAGGCAGCGATTTACCTTGTCTCCCCCTTCAACAAAAAAGCCCGGCAATGGGTCAATGGGCGAAAAAACTGGGTGCAACGCTTAAGTGAGGCCGTTCAGGGTGAAGATCATTTGGTGTGGTTTCATGCCGCCTCACTGGGGGAATTTGAGCAGGGAAGACCGTTGATGGAAGCTCTTAAGAAGGAAGATTCCGAATGTAAAATTCTGCTGACCTTCTTCTCCCCTTCCGGCTATGAAATCAGGAAAAATTATGAAGGCGCGGATTTTATCTTTTACCTGCCCAGCGACACAGTGCGCAATGCACGCAGGTTTATAGAAATTGCAGAACCAGAGCGGGTGTTCTTTATTAAATATGAATTTTGGTTTAACTACATTCACTATCTGAACAAAAAAGATATTCCCTTATATTATGTATCAGCCATTTTCAGAAAAAATCAGCACTTCTTTAAACCCTACGGAGCTTGGTTTAGAAAACAGCTGAAAAAAGTCCGCTGGTTTTTTGTTCAAAACGAAAGTTCTCTGTCCCTATTGAAATCTATAGGTATTGAAAATGCAAGCATATGTGGCGATACACGATTCGACCGGGTATGGTCTGTAGCTCAGACACGCAGGGAGTTTCAGGATGTTGCGGCTTTTGCTGGAACACATCCGGTTCTGTTGGCGGGCTCTACCTGGCCACCTGATGAGGAATTACTAATAAGTTTGCTTAACAAATATCCCGGAAAATTTCGCTGCATCATTGCACCTCACGAAATCCATCCCGAACGCATTGATGGCTTCATTCAGCGTGTCGGTCAGGTTTGCGTAAAATATTCCGAACGTGCTACCAAAGATTTTTCTCAGGCCTCGGTTCTGTTTATCGATAACATAGGAATTTTACTTCACCTCTATCAATACGCCCGCATTGCCTACATTGGAGGAGGCTTTGGAAAAAATATCCACAATATTCTCGAAGCAGCTACCTTTGCAAAACCCGTAGTTTTCGGACCTAAGTATCACAAATTTCAAGAGGCACATGATCTTCTTAAATCCGGCGGAGCTTTTTGTATTCATAATTTCAACGAATTGGATGCAGTAATAAGCAAGCTGCTTGATAATAATGAATTCTATGAAAACAGCGCCAACAGCTGTAAAACTTACGTTGAAGAGAATCTTGGGGGCACCCAAATCATTCTTAATAAAGTGTTCGACGATTTCAACTAATAATACCAACAATGATTACCCAACCACTGATTTTCGCAACAAACAATGCACATAAGTTAAGCGAGATAAAAGCTGCAATTCAACAAAAGATAGAAATATCGGGCCTTTCAGAGATAGGTTGTGCAGAGGACATACCCGAAACCTCCGACACCCTCGAAGGAAATGCACTTCAAAAAGCACGTTTTATCTACGAAAAATACGGTAAGGATTGTTTTGCTGATGATACCGGTCTTGAGATTGATGCCCTTGAAGGTCGCCCCGGTGTATACTCTGCCCGATATGCAGGAGAAGGAAAAAGTTTCGAAGATAATATGAACAAAGTGTTGGAAGAGCTTAAAGGAAATCAACAACGCGGGGCATGTTTCCGTACCGTGATTGCTCTCATATTACAAGGAAAAGAATATTTATTTGAAGGAAAAGTTTGTGGAGACATCCTAACTGAAAAGCACGGCACCAAAGGTTTTGGCTACGATCCTATTTTTCGTCCCGATGGCTATGATATTACTTTTGCCGAGATGCCGCTCGATGAAAAAAACAGAATCAGCCATAGAGGACTCGCTGTTCAAAAATTGGTTGATTTTTTACTTTCATGAGATAAAGAATAAAAACGAGATGCATTAACTTTGCAGAAAGCAAAACTTTTTATGGCTCCTACAAAAACAAAAAAGAAAATAGCCTTAGTGGCTGGTGGCGATTCAGGTGAGAAGGTAATATCCATTGCTAGTGCAGCGGTGATCAAAAAAAATCTGGATGCAGCAAAATATGATGTATTCACTATCCATATCAGTAAAGAAGCATGGATGTATGTCCCCGAAAAAGGGAAGCCATCATCTGTCGATAAAAATGATTTTTCGATAAAATCAGGAACCAAAAAAATCCACTTTGATTGTGTCTTTATCGCCATTCATGGTACACCTGGTGAAGATGGCCGCTTACAGGCATATTTTGATTTACTTGGAATTCCTTACACTACTTGCGGACAAATGACATCATCGCTGACCTTTAATAAAGGTTACTGCAATTTAATCGTCTCTAAGCTTGGAGCCAATGTATCTAAATCGGTGCATTTGTTCAAGGAAAAATCCTTTGATATCAGCCGGCTCCAGAAGGAGATGAGCTTCCCGGTATTCGTAAAACCCAACAATGGCGGTTCAAGCATTGGCATGTCGAAGGTTGACGACAAGAAGGATTTAGCAGCCGCGTTACGTAAAGCATTCAAAGAAGATAATGAAGTGCTTGTTGAAGAATATATAAAAGGAACAGAGATAACATGCGGTGTATTCAGGTTTAAAAACAAGCTCACGGTGTTGCCTATCACGGAGATTGTTCCAAAAACAAGCTATTTTGATTACGAAGCAAAATACAAGGGGAAATCAGAAGAGATTACTCCCGCCCGAATTTCTGAAGAACATGAAGTGTTGTGTAAAGCCACCTCAGCAATGCTTTACGAAAAGCTAAATTGCAAGGGTGTAGTTCGTTTCGATTATATTCTATCTAAAAAAGGATTATATTTTCTTGAAGTAAATACTGTCCCCGGAATGTCGGAAGCCTCAATCATTCCGCAACAACTTAGGGTATTCGGAACCTCTATCAAGGCCTTCTTTTCAATGTTACTGGAAGATGCCATGTGGCGAATGAAGAAATAAAAAATATTTGTCTTGTTGGTTTTGTTATTTTTGCAATAATATCCATAGTGACTCGTTTTAATCCGGTCAAATTCAGTAATAACGAAGAATAGCTGAGCGATTAATCATGGATGATTGATAGGGCTGCAAATGTTGTTGCAAGGTCATTGTAATTGGTCTGATAGAAAACAGCCCGATTATTTTTCATCAACATATTTTCATTGTCAGCTGAAAGTTGTTTTTTTCTTCGATATTTGATGAGCATTCAGGATATTTATAAAAGAATACAATAATCTCATGCCGCAAAAACCCAGCATTTATACACAAAAGCGCCGTTGGAAATGGCTGTTGTTTGCAGCAGCTGTGCTGATATTTAGCGGGTCTTTATTGTACATCAATAAAATTGCAAGTAATATTGCTGAGGATGAACGAGTAAAGATTAGATTGTGGGCTGATGCTATCAATAAAAAGGCAGCATTAGTAAATGCGACCGACACCTTCTTTACCAAGATACAGCAGGAAGAGCGACAGAAGGTAGAATTATGGGCTCAAGCCAATCAGCATCTGATTACGGCAAATTTTTCGGAAGATGTTACTTTTTATGTAGATATTCTATCATCAAACACAACGATTCCTGTTGTTGAAACAGATGCCAATAAAAAAATTACGATTGCAAAAAATATAGATTTCAACACTGATTCAGTAAAATATCTTGAAGGCGAATTATTAAAAAAATTCAGTGTTTATCCACCCATTGAAGTAAAATATTTTGGCAAAAAGAATTATTTGTATTATCAGGAATCAAAGACTTTCACGCAGTTGCGCGAAGTACTCAACAAGCAGATTCGAGCTTTTCTTTCAGAAATTGTAACCAATGCTCCCTCGGTACCTGTTGTCATCACCGGGGCTGACAGAACAAAAATCATAGCCTCCGGAAATGTTGACTCCCTTGAGCTCAGCAGCTCACGATTAAGCGAGACTATCGCTCGTATGGAACTGCAGAACAAGCCTATTGAAATCGATTTACCCGGACAAGGGAAGTGCTATGTGTTCTACGAAAAGTCGTATTTATTAACACAACTGAAGTACTATCCGTTCATCCAATTCCTTATTATTTTCGTGTTTCTGCTGGTTGCCTATTTGCTTTTTAGCACTTCACGCAAGGTGGAGCAGAATCAGGTTTGGGTAGGAATGGCGCGGGAAACAGCCCATCAACTTGGCACGCCGCTCTCCTCTTTGATTGCATGGATTGAATTACTAAAGCTAAAAGGAGTAGACGATGAAACCGTGGTGGAAGTCACGAAAGATGTGCAGCGTCTGGAAACCATCACCGAACGTTTTGCAAAAATTGGTGCAACGCCAAAGCTTGAGGAAGCAAATATTGTAGAAGTCATATATCATTCTATTGCCTATTTAAAGTTGCGCACTTCGCGCAAAGTTATCTACAATCTAAGCTTTGGCGAAAGCTCCATGGTGATTGTTCCATTAAATCGCTACCTTTTCGAATGGGTTATTGAAAACCTCTGCAAAAACGCCATTGATGCGATGAGCGGCAATGGAACTATACAAATTGATTTAACGGAGGATAGTCGTTTTGTTTCGATTGATATTACTGATACCGGAAAAGGCATATCCAAGGGACAGTTCAAAACCATCTTCAATCCAGGCTTTTCAAGTAAAAAGGTTGGTTGGGGATTAGGATTAACACTGGCTGAGCGTATTATTGAGCAGTACCACGACGGAAAGATTTTTGTGAAATCATCCACCCTTGGTAAAGGAACAACATTCAGGATACAACTGAAAAAGTAACATATTCTTCGTGCAGTCAGGCCTCAATACTACAAATTATATATCTCAATTTAAGTACAAAAAATATTTTGTACTTTTGCAGCCATTACACCCGAACAAGCATCCATGCCCGTCATTGGCTCCATTATAAAAAGTGCGATCGATCTCAGAGGAAAAGTGCCTTTGAGAGTTAATCCATGGCGTGCTCAGAAAAGAGTACTTAAACGCTTACTACGTAAGGCACAACTTACTTCATTCGGTGAGCATTATGGATTTGCAAATATTCTTCGTGAAAAGAAATTCCCAGAAGCCTTCATGGCTAACGTTCCAGTTCACGATTACAACAGCATTCATAATCAGTGGTGGTATCGTTGTTTGAATGGAGAAGGCTATGTATGCTGGCCCGGACAGGTAAAGCACTTTGCATTAAGTTCAGGCACCAGTGAGGCTTCGAGTAAATACATTCCGGTAACACCGGATATGCTGAAAGCCATCAAAAAGACGAGTGTTAAACAGTTATTTTCCCTTGCATGGTATGATTTCCCCAAAGAATTCTATGAAAAGGGGATACTGATGCTTGGTGGCAGTACACATTTGCAGTATAACGGGACTTATTACGAAGGTGATCTTTCAGGGATTACCACAGGAAATATTCCTTTTTGGTTTCAGCATCATTATAAACCGGGGAAGCGAATCTCGAGAGAACGTGACTGGCCGACAAAGCTTGAAGAAATTGTACGTAATGCTCCTAAGTGGGATATTGGCGTTATCGTTGGTGTTCCTGCATGGCTTCAAATATTATTGGAACGCATCATAGAGCGATATCATTTAACGAACATCCATGATCTTTGGCCTAATCTTTCGATTTTTGTTCACGGAGGAGTAAGCTTTGGCCCATATTCCAAAGGATTTGAGAAGTTATTAGCGCGTCCACTGGTATATATTGAAACCTATTTGGCATCCGAAGGATTTATAGCATTCACAGCCCGGCCCAATTCAATGGGAATGCAGCTATCTTTAAATAATGGTATATTCTACGAATTCATACCATTCAATGAGCAAAACTTTGATGACGATGGCAACATGGTTGCTCATCCTCAAACCCTTACTATTCGGGAGGTTGAAGAGGACACTGATTATGCATTACTCATTTCTTCATGTTCAGGAGCCTGGCGATATCTCATTGGCGATACGATTCGTGTCACCTCCAAAGAACATAACGAAATCATCATTACCGGTCGCACCAAGCATTTCCTGAGTTTATGCGGCGAGCATCTTTCACAGGACAATATGAACCGTGCGATTCGTTTGCTCGGCGAAGAACTTGATATTGAGATCCGGGAATTTGCAGTTGCAGGAATCACCCATGGATCCATGTTCGCCCATCGCTGGTACCTGGCCTGCGATAGTCCGCTCGATCCAACCTATGCCCGTGACAAAATCGATGAAATCCTCAAAGTATTAAATGATGATTATCGTGTAGAACGCATTGCTGCCATCACCGAAGTGTTTGTAGAAGTATTGCCCACTGCTGTTTTCTACGATTGGATGCGTGCACGGGGCAAGGAAGGCGCACAACATAAATTCCCTCGGGTACTAAAAAAGAAGTTGCACAAAGAATGGTTGGAATTTCTAAGTAATCACCCTCTGGCAAGAACGCATAACCTATGATAGAAGGACTCTTTAGCGGTATACTCCTGGGTTTGACTATGGCCATCATGCTTGGCCCTGCTCTTTTTAGTTTGCTACAGACCAGTATTCATCGCGGTTTCCGCGCAGGCATGTATATGTCGTTCGGGATTTTTCTTAGCGACTGCCTGCTTGTCGCATTAAGTTACCTTGGCGTTTCCTCAATTATCACCGAGCCTGATAACACTATGGTTTTTGGTATAGTCGGTGGCATAGTGATGATTCTTTTTGGTTTATTTACTTTTCGTAAAAAGCCAACTATGCGGTCGGAACCTGAGCTTGATGCACCTATGCCTGTTGGTCAGGTAAAGCCATTAAAATATATGGCGAAGGGATTTGCATTAAATATTCTTAATCCGTTTTTATTGATATTCTGGATGGGATGGATGGCCTATGTTGGAAATACATATGGTACTCGTTCCCCCGAGATTGCTATATTTTTCGGTGGCACACTCACTACAGTACTTTCAACCGACCTCTTGAAATGCTTTATTGCAGGGCAAATTAAACAGTATCTCAAACCACGGGTAATAACTATTGTGAATTACATACTCGCTGCTACCCTGATTGTCCTAGGCATTTATATGATACTTCGCGTTACCTACCTGAAATCTGACGATACGTTTCAGAAAAAGCCGCAAACGGAAATTCGCATTGGGGCAGGACATTAAACAAAACGCATTTTATTTACCGATGAATTTTTGCGCTTTGCCAACATTGCGACAGATTATCTTAAATCTGGCTCCATCACGCATAAGGATTTTGCATCCGGAGAAGCCCACTTTAAAAAACCCTGATTTCATTTCGTAGATTTGATCAACATGCAGTACCAGACTGTTTTCATTTTCTAAACATAAGGCCTTAACTTTAGCTTCGAGCTCTTCAACAGTATCGGTGGTAGCAGCAAATTCCTGCAGCATTTTGTGAACATCTTTAACCTTCCGCTCCTCCTGACGGAATTCCTTGTTCTGCTTAATGCTATCCTTTAATTCCTCTGTTGAAACTTTTACGTTGTGCACTGCATTCTTGATGTCCTTAAATGGATTCATAGTATGGTCATCACGATATTCGCTATCCCGGCTGTTATCGCCAAAAGCCGTCTGCATCAGATCCATGCTATGAGACACAGCGACCATTAGAAAATGCTTAGTAGCGAGCAAACTTCCTTTATGATGGTCGGTGACCTTTGCTCCTATTCTTGTTGCGTTGCCTAGCAAAATGTAATGTGTGTTTTCAATGAGTGCCATGATTGCCTGTATTTATTTAATATTGACATCTATAAGTTTAAGGCTAATTTAGTAAATGCTTTCCAAACTCATGAAAAAAGTTTTAATTTTACCCCTTCAATTGCCTACACCATGAAACAAAAAACCCGTCTTGTTCTGATGACCTTGCTATTATTGGGAGGTATCATCATCACCTATTCGAATCATTTCAATAATGGTTTCCATTTCGACGACACTCATACTATCAATAATAATATTTACATCAGGGATATAGGCAATATTCCGATGATTTTCAGACAGGCCAAAGCATTTGGCTCTATGCCCAACAATCTGGGCTTTGAACCCATTGTGACTGCAAGTACTGCCGTTGATTATTATGTCTCAACTAAGGATGCATTGGGCTTAAATAAGGATAAAAAGTACGATGCGGGTCTTGTGCCATTTTATTATCATTGGCCAATGTTTCTTGTATTTATTCTTCAGGGTTTGCTGATATTTTTCCTGGTGCTGAAAATATTTAATATCAGCTATAAACATGAATGGAATATTTATTTAGCATTTTTTGTGGTGGGTTGGTATATGCTTCATCCCGGTAATGCAGAAACCATCAACTACATTTGCCAGCGTGCTGATTTGTTCTCAACATTTTTTGTGATTCTGGGATTATTGCTTTACATCTACTCAAAAGTTTGCAGAAAGTACTTTCTTTATCTGATTCCTCCTGTAATAGGCGTTTTCTCTAAGGAAACAGCAACTATGTTTCCTGTACTACTATTTCTTTATATTTTCTTTTTCGAGAAAAAAATGTCGGTCAGAGATTTCTTCAGTCCTAAACGATTTAAAGATACCTGGAGTGCGATTAAAGCGAGTATTCCTGCATTCATTCTATTGTTTGCAGCCATCATGACAGTGCAACTGGTACTTTATTATCAGACTCAGGTATCGGGCTCTTTACACAGCGGGACTACGGCTCCGGGATATCATTTTAAATATCTGATTACCCAACCTTATGTACTGCTAACGTATTTCCTTCAATTCTTAGTTCCATTAGGATTGAGCTCTGATCCGGATTTGGAGGTTTTTAATACATATAGCGATCCACGTATGTGGATAGGTTTTCTTTTTATTATTGCCATCGTTACAATATCCATACTTGCATCGCGCACCGAAAAATGGCGTCCTGTTGCCTTTGGATTCTTTTGGTTTTTGGTCGCGTCGATTCCTACATCCGTGCTGGCTCCGTTAAGTCAGGTTGCAAACAGTCATCGATTATTTTTCCCATATGTCGGGTTGATTATTGCGCTTGGTTGGAGTGTATATTTGTTTGCACAAAAAATCAGACCTGTATTTAAGGACACTTCTTTTGCACGCAGCATTGCAGGAATTGCGTTAGTTCTGCTGGTTGCTTATGCTTATGGAACTCATCAGCGCAACAAGGTTTGGCGCACCGACGCCACTTTATGGGAAGACATTGTATCGAAAAGTCCAGGGAATGCTCGTGCTTTAATGAATTACGGTTTATCGAAAATGGAAGCCGGTGAGTATTGGGAAGCGGAGTATTACTATCGTAAAGCCTTAGCCTTATGGCCTAACTGGACCTATATACATATTAATCTTGGTATTCTTAAGAATGCGCAAGGGCTGGAGGATGAGGCAGAGCAATGGTTTCTCTCTGCAATTAATGTTGCCGGAGCCAGTCAGGAGCCCTATTATTATTATGGCCGCTTTCTATATGAACATAAAATGCCGGATAAAGCAATTGCCAATTTGCAGACTGCAATTAGCATTTCTCCGGGCGATTTAAAATCAAGGAATTTGCTGATGATGATTTATGCAGAAACTGGGGCTTGGGAATTACTCTCTAATCTTGCCATTGAGACCTTAAAGCTAGTGCCTGGTGATGCAAATGCAACACAGTATTTGGAGTTATCCAAAAACAAGAAAAGCATTATTCCGGTGTCGATGGAAGAGGTAAAAAAGAACCCATCACCGGAGGCCTATTTAAGTTTGAGCGTATCTTTTTATAATCAGGGAGAATTCCAGAAGTGTATCGATGCATGTAATGAAGCGCTAAAGCTTAATCCTAATTATGCTGAAGCTTATAACAACATCGGCTCAGCATATAACGCCATGAAGATGTGGGATCAGGGAATAGCAGCCTGTAAGAAAGCACTTGAATTAAATCCGCAGTTTGAACGTGCAACCAACAACCTCAATTACGCATTATCAGAAAAAGCAAAAACGGGGAAATAAAGAATGATGCATCCGATATTTTAGGATGATTGATAATCACGGGCAAATACCCTTGATGCATTACAAGAGGAAATAAATTCTACAAGCCGCGTCGTCGTTGCATTTCAGCAGCAATGCTCTCTGGTTTGATAAGGGTCGATAATTCTTTCCACGAAAAGAAAAGCTCAGGTGTGCCATACATATAAGGACCAATCTCATACTGATCCCAAAGGAAGAGGAGGCCTCCCGGAAGTATTGCAACGTCTTTGGTCATTTCGAAAGCGGATCCATCTTCGAAGAACCATCCTTCACTGCCATATTCTTTCACAAATTTAATTTTCCCTAACTCATTTAGTTCAGACTGATACCCATCGATGAGCACATCATCAAGACTAATGGTTTGTCCATTATTCAGATTGAAGTTAAGGAATTCGCTATATCCGATAGGGTGTGCAGCACCGAAATAATAACTTGATTGACTGATTTGAATGCAGAGTAAATCAGGTTCATTAGTCATTACACTTACATATATCTCCCGTGTAAATGATGCTTCTGCACTAACATTAGTGACCGATGCAAGCATCTCTTCAATGTTTTTATAAGCTCCGCCTTCTGATGAAAGAATCGGTTCCAACATTCGATTATTAATCCGTGAAGCAACTTCTCCGTCGATTCCACTAATGCTAATGTTCTTTAAACTAATGGTGCTGCAAATGGTGTCAGTAATTTCTGAATCACTATTCAGTTGCTCCTCATTTCTTTTGGCTATATTGCAGCCTTCTCTGTAGTAATCCTGATATAAAATGTCAGCAATATTTTCAGTAAAAACAGTCAACTTAAAAGGTAATGATTTGCTATTAAGAATATTTGTCCATGTCCCAGAAATGTTATCTGTATCGGTAAAAGCACCATCGAAACGACCTGTATTTTCGCCCTTTTCGTTCATCTCTTTAATCTCGAAGCTGCCATCGCTGTTTAAAGTTCCATAAAGATACAGAAGTAGACCAATTCGATTGTAATAATATGTTCCGCTCAGTGACTTTTCATTTTTTTCAAGATCCATGGTGACAGGGATATTGCCAATTGTACCTTTGAGCTTTTTGAAGAATTGAAGTGGAAATTCAATATTAGCTAATTTAACCGATGCTTTAAAAGTTTCTGTTCCTGCTGAAAAACCATTGTTTGCAATAAACACAACGGCAATAATAAGTACGAGTAGATTCAATTTTCTCATTTGAGTAAAATTAGGTGCAATACAAAGATATTAAGAATTGTGAGATTGCTCTGATATTGTAATATTGAATAAACTCGCACCTGAAAAAGTAAATTCCGCAAAGTGTTATAGCACCTTTATGGAAAGACATTCCAGATGAGACCGTCATTAATAAAACGAGTATTTTCAAAAGCATTTGCAGAAATAGCTTTATGGTCCTGATATAGCATCAGGTACAAACGAAAATATTTAGCATTTCAATCAGTTTCAACGCTATAATTTAAATGAAAATACATTTGATATTAAACAGAATATCTACCTTTGTATTCTAATTAAAATTTAATTCATGAAAAGAACAATTAAACTCTTTAGTATTGTATTGGGATTACTACTATGTGGTTCTTCCTTTCAACAAAGCTGGGCGCAGGACATTAAAGCCAACTCCCCGGTGATTTCTTACCAGAATGCAGATGTTTGCCCCGGACTAACCCCCGGTAAACCTATTCTAGGTGCAAAAGCAACTTGGGATTTAGATTTTAGCTATAATATTACAGATACTACAACATGGGTAGGATGTGCCGGTATTGCTTACGTCGGCGGTAATATCTGGGTTTCCAAGTGGCAAAGCGACAGTATTATGCAATTAAACCCAAATGGGCAATTAATCAACAAATTTGTTATTGCAGGACTTACTGGCGTCAGGTCTTTAACTTATGATGGAACCTATCTGTATGCTGGTACTAACTCAACAACTGTCTACCGTATCAACCCAACAACAAAAACCTTAGCTCCTCCACACATCACCGTTGCAGCAGCTGCACGTTGGATCACATACGATGCAACTCTTAATAGTGGTGCTGGTGGTTTTTGGTATGGAAACTTTGCAACAGACATTACCGCAGTTAACATGACGGGTACGGTTCTGAGCAGTATCCCTGCTGCAACTCACGGTCTCACCGGAATGTATGGTGCTGCTATCGACAATGTGTCTTTTGGTGGTCCATATCTTTGGATTTTCAATCAGGGGGGAGCTAACAACTGCCAAATCCAAGCAGTTAGTTTGCCCGCTGGCACGCTGAGCGTTTACACACATGATGCATTTTTAGATGTAAATACAACAATGGCGCTAACTTCTAGTCTGGCTGGTGGACTATTTTTAAGTCCAACGATTATTCCAGGAAAACTCACCCTTTTGGGCATACTTCAAGGGACACCGAACAACGTTGTGTTGGGTTATGATATAGCCATTTCTTCAGGTATAACAGATGTTGCCGTTAATACTTTAAAACCTGTTCAAGGTTATACACAGATTCCCGTTAAACAAGCATTTCCCGAAGTGTTTAATGTCAACATTTCTAATAACGGAACAACATTACTTAATTCAGTTTCTGCCACAGTAACTGTTCGCCGTAATGGAACATCAGTACATAGCGAAGTGTTGTCAACTACTAACCTAGCATCTGCTGCATCGATAACATTAAGCACTGCTGCCTACACACCAACTGCAATCGGAGATTATACCGTTGATGTTGTTACTGCGCTTGGTGTTGGTCAGACCGATGAGGATGCTACTAATGATACCTTAGGTTTTCATTTTGCTGTTACCGATAGCGTATTTGCAAGAGACAATAATATTCCAGATGGAGGACCCGGATATGCAGTTTCTGGAACTGACTGGGCCTACGCACTTACAAAATACACTTTAGTTGCTCCCGACACCCTTAACGGTATCTGGATTCAATTGGCAACACCTATTGAGGGTGACACCACCTATGCTATCCTTGCCAGAACCACAGGGGGAATACCAGATTCTCTTTTAGCAGCTGGCCCACTTCAGATAATTGACAGTGCACAGCACATGTATTTTTTGGATTTCACCAATCCTATCATTATGACTCCTGGCACTTACTCTTTCGGATGCTATGAAGGGGTGCCCTCAACGATTAACTTAGCACAATCGACAGGCCTGTATACAATTGGAATGAATCATTTTTATACTCCTACCAGTGGATGGACGACTTCTGGAATTACTACCGCACGTTTTATCAGACCATACTTCAAAAAAAGCGGGACTCCAAGTTCTGTTGCTGAAAATGGTTTTGACTCTGGAATCAGAGTATTCCCTAATCCATCAAATGGCATGTTCTATATCAATCTGCCTGCAAGTCTTAACAGCACTGCTGTTGTTAATGTTTATGAGCCTTGCGGACGCATAGTATCGTCGTTAAATATCAAAGCTACCGGCAGCGATCAGCAGCTTGATTTGAACAACCTTCCACGCGGATTGTATTTTATGCAAATTTCATGTGGTGGTTTCAACGAAACACAAAAGATTATTATCAATAAATAATTGATAAAATCAAATAAAAAAAAGGCGACTTGAATGAGTCGCCTTTTTTTGCTTATTCATTTTTAAATGCTAATCTCTTTTTACACTTTGAGTAATCTCGCCATCCTTGTTGCGGACATTTACAATCATCGGCATTTTACCGGGCAACGAATGAGTTGCGCAACTGAAACATGGATCATATGCTCTGAAGGCCATTTCAACCAAATTTAAAATTCCTGCATCAACTGTAACTCCTTTTTTAATCACTCCTTTTGCGGCCTTCTTAATGGACATGCTGATTGCCGCGTGGTTGTTGGTGGTGCCAACGATAAGGTTGGCTTTGGTCACCATACCTCGCTCATCGGTCATATAATGATGTGTAAGCGTGCCGCGCTGCGCTTCAACAATACCAACGCCTTCCTTAGGCGTCTGATACATTTTATTGCGAAGATCATTACAAGTAATATCTTTATCCGAAGCAAGTTCTACTGCACGCTCAGCAGCATACAGCAATTCCACTAAACGAGCCCAATGCATCGCTAAGGTATTATGTACAGGTTTTCCCCCCAATACTGAGTACATTTTTTCGTAAGCTTCCTGCGCTAGTGGCGTTGCCATTCCATCTGCAGCATTAAGGCGTGATAATGGAGTTGCCTGATATACGCCAGAATCCTGACCTTCGTTAAATCCATTCCAACCAATTTTTTTCAAGTATGGGAATTTCAGATATGTCCAGGGTTCAACACGCTCAGCTACGTAATCGCGGTATTCGTTAGGTGAATATTTGTACATTTCCTTGCCCAGCGTATCAACCACACGAACTTTTCCATCATAGAAATTTACTTTGTTGTGATCATCTACTAATCCCATACTGTGGATTTTGAGAGAGTATGGACCGTTGATGATTAGATCAACATAGCCGGGATTCTTGAGAACAATATCATCAAAAAGTTTCAGTGAAAACTGTGCAAACTCAACAAAACCCTTCGCCTTAGCAAGAATATCTATACGTTCCTCTTCCTTGATACCTTTACGCACACCGCCGGGAACATTCATTACCACATGCGTTTGATGTCCACCAATTAGCGCCTGAATTTCCTGGGCAATGCGTCGCTGCTTCAACACCTCAGTACCAATCTCTTTTCCAACTTTTCCAATTACACCCAGCACATTGCGCTCTGCCGCAGGTGCAGTGGGTCCTGCAACAAAGTCAGGTGCACCCAGTGCATAGAAGTGCGCGATATGACTATGAACAAAATGAGCCATATAAAAAAGCTCACGAATCTTTTTAGCAGTAAGTGTTGGTTCAACACCAAAAACGCCATCTAGCGCCTTCCCTGCGGCCATATGATGACAACCGGGACAGACTCCGCAAATTTTTGTCACAATCTGTGGGAGCTCTTCAATAGGCCGTCCTTCTACAAATTTTTCAAATCCTCTGAGTTCGGGAACCTGGAAATATACATTCTCAACTTCTCCCTCATCATCGGTAAATATTTCAATCTTCCCGTGACCTTCCAGTCGTGTAATTGGATCTATGGTGTAACGTTTCATTTGATTTTCCTCCTGATTTTAGCAGCTGGTAAACTATAGCGATAGAATGTTCCGGCAGGATCTTCGAGCTTATCTACCACATTTATTATTTCTTCTTCATCCTCGATGTCGATCATTGTTCCAATGGTTGACATTATCTTTGCTCCCATATCTGTAACGCCGGGCAAGGGGCCGTAGCAGCCGCGACAAGGTGCATTTCCTTTGACACAGCGCACACCACAACCGCCATTGGTGGCAGGACCCATACAAAGAACTCCCTGATCCATGAAGCAGCTTTCTCCATCATCATCAATTTCCCAAGGGCGGTTGATTTTTTTTACTGAGCGCAAATCCGATTTCTTTCGCGTACATTCTTCACATTGTGCAAGTCCTGTTACACCCACTATAGAACCTTTTGGCGGCAGTGGCTGGTTGGTAACAATTGCCAAAAACACTTCCACTAAACGTTCAGTTTGCGGAGGACATCCTGGAAGGTAATAATCAACATCCACTATTTGGTCAAGAGTCATTACGTCGTTATAGAATTCAGGAATCTCAAGGATTCCTTCCTTAGCCTGATAATGATGTTGAGGCCTTGTCTTGTCAGGATTTTCAGTAGATTCTGATTCATCGTACACGCGACGGAAGAGATCTTCGCGATTGCTAAAATTGGCTAAACCGGGAATACCACCAGTATGGGCACATGATCCATAAGCAACGAGTACTTTCGATTTTTTTCTAAGTACACGCGCCATATGCTCATTTTCGCTGTTACGTATGGCTCCGTTGAAGAGGCATAAATCGATATACCCATCAGCCATGGCTTCAACTTCGGCATATTTTGTATCGAGAGCAATAGGCCAAAAAACCAGATCGGCGTGTTCAATAACGGTAAACAATGTTTCGTGTACATCAAGAACCGAAACGCAGCACCCTCCACAGGCCGCGCCCCAATACACAGCCATTTTTATTTTAGGTTTACTTTCGCTTGCCATATATTAATTTCTCCTATTTTTCGAATGTTTCGATCACGTGTTTAATCTTACTGGGCCCAAGTTTTTTTATGGTGTCGGTCATTTCATTCACCACCTCAGCGAGTTTTTTTCCTTCACTGGCACTAATCCATTCCAAACGCAGCCTTTCAGCTTCAATACCCATTTGCTGCAAATACTTCTGGAGAATATGATAGCGACGTAAACATTTATAATTCCCGGTAGCGTAATGGCAATCGCCGGGATGGCAGCCACCAATTAGAACGGCATCAGCGCCTTCGGCATAGGCCTCAACCACGAACTGCGGGTCGAGGCGACCAGAACACATGATGCGAATCACACGGATTGAGGCAGGATATTTTAGTCGGGAAACCCCCGCCAAATCTGACGCGGTATAGGTACACCAATTGCAAAAAAATGCTGCAATTCTTGGTTTGAATTCGCCAGACTCCTGTGTATTATTACTAATATTTAAATCTTGCATATGTGTCAATTTTATAATTCGACAAACATTCCTTTTATTTCGTTGAGCACTTCAATATCCTCAAAAAGGTTTTGCTTAATTGCACTTGAAGGGCAAGATGCCACGCAGGTACCACAACCTTTGCAGAGTGCCTCGTTGATGACTGATTTCTTTTTTACCTCATCAAACGTAATCGCTTTATAGGGACAAATATTGAGGCATGATTTGCAGCCCGAGCAATGTTCATCTTCGATATAGGCTGTGTTGGGCTCGAGTTCCACATGACCGGCATCGATGAGTGCCAGCGCCTGTGCTGCTGCTGCTCCTGCCTGAGCAACACTATCCGGAATATCGCGTGGACCTTGACAAGCACCGGCAATAAATACACCGTCAGTAAAGGTGCTGACCGGAGCTAATTTTGGATGTTTCTCAAGAAAAAATCCTTCGGTTGAGCAGGAAATATTGAACATCTTGCGCACGTCCTGTGCATCTTCGCGAGGTTCAAGGCCGACGGCCAGTACTACCATATCGACTGGAATACGTCTCACCATACCAATCATTGTATCTTCGGCACGCATGATGAGTTTGCCTTTTTCTTCTTCGGTTGTTGCCCAATCGCTAACTTCAGAAACGCGACCACGAATGAAGTGCACATCTTCGTGCAAGAGTTTATCGTAAAATTCTTCATAACCCTTACCCGGTGTGCGCATATCAATATAAAAATTATAAACTTCAGCTCCAGTGTGTTCTTTTATCAGATGTGCAAGTTTGAGGGAATACATGCAGCACACGCGGGAGCACCATTTGTTGGTCTTTTCATCGCGTGAACCAACACAATGAATAATCCCCACACTTTGCGGCTTTTTGCCATCGCGGGTTACAACATGTCCTTCGGTGGGACCTGATGCATTTACCATCCGCTCTACTTCGAGAGAAGTAAAAACATTTGGATATCGTCCATAACCATAGTTAGGCGCTTTATGCGGATCGAAAGGCTTGAAGCCAGTCGTGAGTATCACCGTTCCAACTTCAATTTCCTTGATTTCCGGTTTCTGATTAAAATCGATTGCATTCCGATCGCAAGCTTTGGCGCAGCTTTGCTGACATTTACCAGTCTTAAAATGAATACACGTTTTATCGTCGATTACCGCAACCAGCGGTGTAGCCTGAGGGAACGGCACATACACCGGTTTGCGTTTGCTAAGGCCCATATTAAATTCATCGGGAACCTTTCCTTCCTTAAATATACATTTATCAATACAGTCGAGGCATCCTACGCAAAGCTCCTCGATAACATACCTTGGTTTGCGTGTAACTTTAACTTTGTAATTACCAACAAAACCGGTCACTTCGCTAACTTCAGAATAAGACCATAAGGTAATGTTCGGATGTTTTTTTACAGAAGACATTTTGGGTGTGAGAATACAGGCAGCACAGTCGAGTGTTGGAAATGTTTTATCGAAAACGGCCATGTACCCGCCAATAGTGGGCTCTCGCTCCACCAGATAAACTTTTTTACCAGCATCAGCGAGGGTAAGAGCTGCTGAAATACCCGCAATACCACCACCAACAATCAGTACTGCTGGGTTAACCGGAACTTTTTTCTTAATCAATTCCTTTTGGTAAGCCACACGATGAACTGCAGCACGAACCAAATCTTTAGCTTTAATTGTGGCATCTTCTTTATTTTCATGAACCCAGGAAACGTTCTCGCGAATATTAACCATTTGCATAAAGTATGGATTCAATCCGCCCTTTTCGAGCGCATCGCGAAAAGTTTTTTCGTGCAACAGCGGGGAACAAGATGTTACTACGATTCTATTCAATTTATGCGCTGCAATATCCGCGGCTATCATTTCCTGACCAGGATCGGAGCACATATATTTATATTCTTTGCTTACCACAACATTCGGCAACCCCGATGCATACTGTGATACAGCCATTACGTCAACAATGCCGGCAATATTATGACCGCAGTGGCAGATATATACGCCAATTCTGATAGCTTCATTTTCTTTGGACATGTTTTTCCTCCTGATTAAATTGTTGCGAAGTGAGGTTTAACAAACATTCGGTGAATCCCCAGTGTTTTCTCATCAATACCGAGCGCCATACCCATAAGTTGTGTAAAGAACAACACCGGGACTTTGATATCCTCGCCATATTTACTGGTGATTTTTCCCTGCAAACATTCAAGATTGAACTGGCATAAGGGACAGGCTGTAACAATCACATCGGCCATTTTGGCCTTGGCTTCCTTGAGTAGAAGGTAATTCAACCTCAAACCCACATCGGGAATGGTACTGGTCATACTTCCGCCACAACACCTTAGCTTCATTCCCCAGTCAATTGCGGTTGCCCCCAATGTCATTACAATCTCATCCATGGTGACCGGATCACGAGCATCATCAAATGCGGCAATAGGTCGCACTGCCTGACATCCATAATAAGAAACCACATTAATATCCTTCAATGGTCGCTTAACAGCGAGTTTAAGTTTTTCCAAACCTAAATCCTTAACAAGCACATCAAGTGGATGACGTATTTTAACACGACCTTCATATTTCAATCCGGCATTCTTGAGATTTTTCAACACCTGATTACGAAGGGCTTCTTCGTTGTTTAGATAGCTTTGTGTTTTTAGCAAACCCATATAGCAAGCGTTACATGGCGCTACCACATGGATTTCGCCACTTCCACCCTGCATTTCGGCCAATGCAAGATTGCGAGTAGTAATGGAAATAGCCTTTTGTTCGTTGATTGCCATATAATTTGTTGCTCCGCAACAATTCCAATCGTCGATTTCCTGAAGCTCAATGCCCAGCGTTTTAAACACCGCAAGCAACGATTCTTCATAACTTCTGCCACTTGACTTTAACGAACACCCTGGATAATATAGATATTTCATATGCACATTCTCCTAATTTGAACAACAATCAAACATTTTGTCAAAATTCTTCTTGTCTCTGACTTTCTTTTCGAAAAGCTTCAATCGGCCTGTACTGAATAATTTTAATGCAAGGCTGATGAAACCCACTGCCTTGAATATATTCGTACGAAGATAAAAGCGAGTCAACAGGCTAGCCTCACCACTGCGGCCACCACGTTTAACTTCATCGAAAAATGATTTCGAAAAAACCGGGATGGGAAATTTTCGAGGATAGACTTTATTAATAATTGCTTCGCGCTTAAGAGCGTACATGATGTCGGTAATTTTAATTCCTTTCGGACATTCCACCGTACAGGAATAGCAAGAAGCACATAACCAAACTGTCCTATTGCTGAGCACTTCATCTCTGAAGCCCTCCTTGACCATGGCTATGATTTTGCGAGGAGTATAGTCCATATATGGGCTTAATGGACAGCTTGAACTACAATTGCCGCACTGGATGCATCCATAGATCTTTTCTCCATGCGCCAACTTCGCTATTCGCTTCCCAAAGCTTTTGTCAAGATCCGCTTCTCTTTTGATCTGCAAACCCAGCTTTTTGTCGTTGCCTGCTAAACTCATAGGATGTGTTTTATTTAGGTGGTGAAATCGTCAGAATTTTATGCGAGACCAAATCTAAAAAGTTTTTTTGTTCAAATGATATTTATTAATATAAAGTTAATGATATTTTTTCAATAGGTTAATGTTTTGATATCTTTTTGTATTGTTTTCATATTCTTAACAGCAATGAACTACCGAACAATCAACTCAATTTTTAAGCTTTATATCTGTCTTTTTATCATATAGAATCATTTTTTGCTTTCCGAGGATACAAATATCCTTAAGAATAACACATAATTTTGATTCGGTGTTTTACTTAGCGTTAACTTTTCATTAAGTTTTAATTGCTTCTAAGATCTTTTCTTCTTTCGCCCAAAATAATCATAAAAAAAAGTGCAACTACCGCAATTTCGTTTAGCTACTTTTTGTTGAAATTCCGCTAGTGATTGGGCTTGGAATTGCCCGATCAAAAAAGACTTTTCAATTCGGTTTCAGCGAATTTCTTGCAGGAAACAGCGACATAGAAATACCCTCAATTTCAATTAGGGACATTGAACATTGGAGGCTTTTAAAACACCACCTACCTTGATAATAAAAGAAAGTTTCCTCTGGAGTCTATTTCGCTTTGCGCGAAAGCGCTTTAAGATCCTTAAAACTGAAATACTGCGAATTGAAGGTGGTATGGAGTACTCCTCCGGGAATCATTATAATAAACGCACAGAGACGCAAGGAAACTGAAAATACCAGTCCAATACTTGGGTCCTGCCCAATCATCCCAAAAATACCGGCAGTAAATAATTCCTCCAATCCAAGATTACCGGGGAGTACACGAATAAGCCCAGAAATGCGCATCATCGCGATAAGTGCAATGATGGACAACAGCGTCATTTTGAGATTTAACGCAGTATTCAGGTAATAGTATAGAAAAAAGAAAACAAGCAGTGTGGCAACAGTTATTAGCAGATTCACCCAAACTACACGAGGATGAAGCATCATAGCATTCGATTGACTAATGACACGATTTAAATAATTCTTAGTGCGACCGGCCAGCGACTCGCTTTTCATTGGGATTTTTTGAATCAGCATATTTCCCAGATAAATTAGCCATGGACTTAGTATCATCAGCACTGCAATAATGATCAGATAGACCTTAATGATGCCTAATGCCAGGCTTGCCGCCAATAGGGCAATTCCAGCAATAATAAAAGAAATATAAATCGAAACAACTCCTATTGAAAAACCCTCAGCCGAAGCAACTTCATATTTCTTTCGTAAAAAATATACCGCATAAAAAAAACCACCATTGGTTGGAATAAAATACGAAAACAAACCCATCGACATCGGCATGAACAACAAATCGGATATGCTGATTTTTCGCTTGGTTGTGAACTGGACCATAAAAGCCATCTGCAATCCCGAAAGCAGATACAAGATTAATGTGAGTCCTGCCAATATAGCCCAGTCCTGCACTTGCATCTGATTGAATGTAGCAAAGTAACCCTGTGAATATAAATAGTAAATTATACCGGAGATTATAATGAGGGAAATCAGGAGTTTTAATATATCCCGGACTTTCATGTATGCATTCGTCTAGTAAACAATTCATTCAAAATTACATATTATTTCGGGGATGGGCAGATTAAAATGATATTTTTGTACATACCAATAACATCCCTGTATGAGTCATCCCCTTTCGCCAGATGAATTAAAATCGCTTTATGGCGAAAGCTATGTAAAGGCCTTTGTTAGCAAGCAATCGCGAAAGCGTCTTGCCAACCTTATCACATTTATGCCCTTGCGTTCATCGTATTGCGTTGCTGATTATGGATGCGGCAGTGGAATGTTGGTTCCATGGATTGCCCCTCATGTTGCAGCATATTCAGGTGTTGATTTTTCACCGGAGTTTATTAAAACAGCCCAACAGCAATTCCCGGCAACACATTTCCCGAATGCCTCCTTTTATTGCGCCCGCATACAAGACTTTTGCAATGAGAACCTGGAGAAATTTGATGTGGCTTTTGCGATGGATTTTTCTGAGCACGTTTACGACGATGACTGGAAAGATATTTTAGTTCATATTCGAAAGTCGCTGAAACCTACGGGAATTCTATATCTCCACACACCCAACGCGGACTTTTTAATAGAGAAGATGAAACAATATCACATTATACTAAAGCAATTTCCAGAACATATAGCAATACGAACGCCTGAGGAAAATTTCGCATTGTTGAACTCATCCGGATTCACGACAATTAATACAAGATTGTTACCTCATTACCTTTTATTACTTAAACCTCTTCATGTGTTTTCCCACATTCCTATTATTGGAAAATATTTCAAAGCACGCATTTTTATTGAGGCGAAACAACCTTAAAGACACCATGCTTGTTCCATAAAACAGAATTTATAAGTTCAAGTATCCTGCGTATTCAAGAACCACCTTGTCCCATGAAAAGCCACTAATGACGTGATGCCGAGCAGCGATTTTTAGATCGCTAAGCGAATCCATTTGTTTCAACACTAGTAGTATTTGCTTCGCTAATGCTATTGAATTGCCAGGTGGAAAAAAGAACCCGGTAATCTCAGAAGTAATTAAATCATGTATGGGCGAAATATCTGAAGCAATGACAATGGTACCCGCTGCCATAGATTCAGCAACCACTAACCCGAGCCCTTCCATTCTTGTTGGAAGAATGAACACATCGGCCGTAGCAAAATATTCTGGTAACTTTCCATAGGGAAGTTCTCCCGTAAAAATAACAGAAGGTGCAATATTCAACTCAAGGATAAGACGCTGCAGCGATTCAAGCAAATTTCCGTCTCCAATAAGCATGAGTTTCGCATTAGGGTATGTCTCTAAAACAGCCGGTAACGCCCTGATTAGGGTTTCCGGATCTTTACGAGGAATGAGTGCTCCAACAAACAAAAGAAATGGTCCGGAAATTTTATAATTATTGCGAATATCCTGGTTTATAAATTCTGGTGAAAATTGCCTGATATCAATCCCCATTGATCGAACGAATGTTTTATTTCCAAATCCAGCACTTTCTAAACTAGCTTTTAGCGCACTACTCACCGCGATGATTTGATTGCAGTTTCTTAGAGAATATCTTTGCAGCTTCCCTGGGATTCCTCTTGACAACCCTAAAAGATCCGTACCATGAATAGTAATTACAAGTTTTATTTTTCGACAAAAAAACCTTTTATATAGGACTGCTACCAATCCCTGAGGAATGACCCAATGCGCGTTTACAAGCTGAATATTTTCTTTTCTGCAAATATGACGAATATAAAACAATTGATATAGGAAGTAAAAAGGCACGCCAAACAACAACCATTTATTCCGTCTGATATTAGGTAAAATGCCCGAACCATATGCAATCCGTACTGCATTTAGTGGCGATTGCGGATGCTTAATAATATGCATTCCATCGTATTCTTCCCAAGAAGGAAACCCCTTGTCGTGCGGGACCAACACAAATACTTCAAACATTTTTGCTAAATGACGACATAAATCCAACATGAACATATCGCGCTGTTCGCCTTTTTTACGCGGAAATGCAGAAGTTGTAACAAGAATTTTCTGCTTAATATTTGTGGTCATTATTAAAATTCTAGGTTCTTTGGTCGACTCAATATTTACATCAATTGCATGAAATCACAGAAATTCAAAAACTGAAACACTTTCTTAAACTATTCTAACAAGCTTTTATTTGAAGAATTTTTCATACACCACTGGGGTCATCAATTTCATTGAAATGGCCAGTTTGATGAAAATTCTGAACCTACGAATAAGATTATAGCTAGTCTTATAATCCTTGAAAGATTTATTAGGCGCTTTCATTATCTGCTCGAATTCAAGCTCCGTCAATCCCAATTTCTTCAATGTATAGGCAGTAATATCAGGGGAAACAGGAGGCGACTGTTGTATTTCCAGCAAAGCCTGCTCACGCGTGATTGCACCCATACGCAAAGGCCCCGATAAGGATACTTTGCGTTTATCAAAACCGAATTTTTGAAAAGTATAATAACCAAAAGCCCAATGACTGTAGGTATTTTCGTAATGATGCCCTCCATAATAGCGCCAACCCAGCTCCTTTTCAAGTACAGCCCGGGCTTCCTCTTTGGAGTATTTGAAATAATTAGTGAAAGGAACAACTTTAATATGACGAAAAAAAGTATTCATAAATACAGATAGCAGCGATACTCCAGGATATGACTTCAATGGGGCTGTTCCGAATATTTTATTAACGGACCTGACATACATTCCATCGATATAGCTCCACTCCATTGGGACGATACCTTCTGTCATAAAGGATGCGCCACTGAGTATATATTTCACCCCTTGCATGTTGGCCAATTTGTAAAGCGTTCCCATAATGGCAACATCAGTCGGCACTTCAACACACGGCACAGAAGCCATAAGAAATGCGCGCTGCAGCGATTTAAATTCTTCCCAATCGACTACATAGGTATACAAATCAACCTTTAGTTTTTCTACCGCATTCTTTATATTGCTAACTGATATTTCGGTGCTCCAGCCATTATCAAAAAAAACAGCCAATGGTCGTAATCCCGCCTGTACAGCGCGAAGCAGCGTGTATGTACTGTCGGTCCCACCACTGATTCCAACAATGCAATCATATCGTTTCTTCCGACCAGATCGCTTAATCGCGTCAATCAATGCTTCAAACCTTTGTGTACGCTGCGTTTCCTGCTGCGGATAAAAAGAAAGTAGTCGGTCATGCTTGTGACAATAGTTACAAACGCCCTGTTCGTCGAAAGAAACGGAGGAAGCTGTGGTATCCATCAAACACCGGGTACAGACTTTGACTTCAGCCATTCAAGATTTATTTGTACAAACGTTCATTGTCCTGTATATCCATCCACATCGCAAATAAAATCGACTGGAGGCTACTGATGACCAAAAATATAAAGGCGAGTATTGTCAAGGGGTTGACCACTTTACCATGAGCAGCAAGATCTATAATTTTAACAGCATAGGGAAGCGCAGCAAGCCCAAGGAAAAACCCAACATGATAGAGTATAAACAGTGGATGAAAGTCGCGGAATAAATACTTTCCATAAAGCCTTTTCCAAAAGGATTTCATCAGCAACCAACTGATTCGTGGAATCACCTTAAAAACTTTCATTTTTGATTTCTCACCTACGAAATACACAGGTTTTATCTCAACTTCTCGAATAGTGCAAAATGATATATTTAGTTTAACCAAGAGATCATTTGGCATTCCATATTTTTTGTAAATCTTATAAATCGCAATAGAATTCAGCGCTTTGTTTGAAATGGCCGTGTATCCGGTTTGTGTATCACTCACATGCCAGTAGCCCGAAGCAAGTTTTGTAAATACTGATAATATGGCGTTGCCCATAAAGCGCACTCTTGGAATGGCCATCCATGCTGCACCGTGAATCAGTCGGTTCCCTTTTACGTAATCGATACCTTCGCTTACCACGGGCGTACAAATTGATTCCAGTTCATCAGGATCCATTTGCCCGTCACCCGCCATAACTGCAACACAATCGATGTTGCGATCTTTACACCATTTATATCCGCTTGCAATGGCGGCTCCAACCCCACCATTTTTTGTATGGCGAATGAGTATCAATCGGTCATTATCTGGATCACCATTGAGTATTTCGGCCGGCGTAAAAAATTTCTTTTCAATCTGATTTTGCTGATATAGCAGCATTCTGGCCCGCTGGTATTTTGTTGTTGCTTCTCCATAATGAAATTCAGGGATGCACATTCCTTTGCCCACGCCAGGAATCATCTGCTTGACAACCTCATGCATTGCATCGCTGGAACAGTCATCTACAACAATCATTTTATCCACAAAATCCGGCATGGTTTCAATAACCATACTTATTTGCTGAGCCTCGTTGTATGAGGGAATTACAACTGCAATGGTTTTACCGTGTAACATGGATTATTCTGTCATAGGGTTGATAGCAATGCGAAATTACGTAAAAAATTGGATGTTGTACACAAACAGGAGTTTTTGTTCAACCACGTTTTTAACGTACCTTTGAAATCGAATAGATATATTACTCAACATATATCTTCGGGGTTTCTATATCTTTGTCGATTGAACACAAAACATTCATATATCATACTGCGATTTGCAACGCATTGCATCGGAATCATGCTCATGCTATTATTACTGTGCTTTCCGCAGATATGTCAATCACAAACCATGACCAAAGTCAT
Organism: Bacteroidales bacterium; assembly: GCA_963678485.1. GTDB lineage: Bacteria > Bacteroidota > Bacteroidia > Bacteroidales > CAIWKO01 > CALGYY01. The sequence goes on along the minus strand of OY782882.1, from coordinate 2,802,536 downwards.
GGGCACTGTGATTGATAAAAAAACAAAACAGCCCATTCCATTCGTTAATGTGTATTTCAAGAACACCGGTATTGCTACTACCTCTGATTTCGAAGGTCGCTATTCGATTGAAACAAAAACTCCGGGAGATAGCTTACAGGCGCAGTTTATGGGATATGAGACAGCGAATGCAGCGGTAGTAAAGAACCGCTTTCAATACATAGATTTTGAATTAAAGCCTGTCAGCTATCAACTGGCCGAAGTGGTAATCGTCCCGGGAGCCAATCCCGCCGAGCTCTTGCTGAAAAAAATTATAGACCACAAACCACAAAACAATAAAGAAGAATATGATGCTTATGAATATGAGGCATATACAAAAATTCAAATTGATGCAAACAATTTTACCGAGAAGCTGAAAGACCGGGGGATTATGAAACCCTTTCGGTTTATTTTCGAGAATGTTGACACCTCGATTATTAATGGCAAAGCATATTTGCCGGTCTTTTTCACCGAGACGATGTCGAATGTCTACTTTCGTAAAAACCCTGCGGCCTTGCGAGAAATTATCAGCGCAAGCAAAATATCAGGTATGGACAACGCAAGTATGGCTCAGTTGCTGGGCAATTCATACATGAAGGTTAATCTTTATGATAATTACATGACTTTCTTCGAAAAGAATTTCGTAAGTCCGGTAGCAAATTTTGGTCTTGCCTATTATAAATATTATTTAACGGATAGTGCCTTTATTGATCATCGCTGGTGTTATAAATTAAGCTTCAAACCCAGGCGGACACAGGAGCTTACCTTTACAGGGACCCTTTGGATTGCCGACACCAGCTTTGCCATTAAAAAAGCAGAACTTAGAATGGTGGCCGATGCAAACATCAACATTATTAACGAAATCGTCATCAATCAGGAATTCGAGCGTGTTGACGGCATTCATTATATGCCCACAGTGGATCAGATGATTGCAGATGTAAATATAACAGAGAATAGCAGCTGGACCTTTGGCTTTTATATCCACAGAAATAGTTCTTTTAAGAACATCCTCGTCAACAAAATCAGGAGTGACAGCATTTATAATAATCCCAATGATATTATAATGCTTGATAGTGCAAATAAAAAAGATGATGCCTATTGGAACCAAATACGTCACGACAGTCTAACTCGGGAACAAAAAAACATTTATAAGTTAGTCGACACTATACAAACAGTTCGTGCTTTCAAGGTATATAAAGAATTCTTCAGCATATTTACTACTGGCTATAAGGTCTGGGATCTTGTGGAAATAGGACCCTGGTTGTCGATTTATAGTTTCAACAAAATAGAGGGAAGCCGCTTCCGCATTGGTGGACGATCGAGTAATAAGTTCAGCACAGATCTTATGATCAATGCTCATATTGCTTATGGTACTAAGGATAAGGTGTTCAAGGGCGGGGCAGACTTCTGGTATCGCTTCCGAAAAAATCCGAACCGAGGCATTGGTATGTCCTATACTTACGATTACGAGCAGTTGGGCGAAAGTCAGAATGCATTTCGTACTGATTACTTAATAGGATCCATCATTCGGCGCAACCCACAGGATAAAATTACTATGGTAAGAGAGGTCAAAGGCTATTACGAACATGAGTGGTTCTATGGACTAACCAATCGCTTAGTGATAACTCACCGGGAGATCTTTCCGATGGGTACAACGACGTTTCAGTATATTGACAATGGTCACATAATGAACCGGCCATCGATTACAACCTCCGAAATACGCTTCAACACCCGATTTGCGTATCACGAAAAAATGCTGATGGGCGAATTTGAACGAATTAGTCTTGGCACAAAATATCCCATCCTTGAAGTAGGTTATGGCTATGGCGCAAAAGGCCTATGGGATGGGGATTTCGAATATCACAAATTACAGATTGGATTAGTGCAATGGTATAATGTCGGCACACTGGGATGGTCGAAATACATTATTGAAGGCGGTAAAATTTGGGGAAAACTCCCCTACTCTCTGTTGAAGCTTCATGAATCCAACGAAACATGGTCGTTTGATGAATATGCCGCCAACACTATGAATTACTATGAATTCGTGAGTGATGAATACTTGCATTTATATTTTACGCATCACTTTGGCGGATTATTTTTCAATAAGATTCCTATACTTAAAAAACTACGCTGGCGTGAAGTAATCCATGGGCGATGTGTTTTAGGAAGAATGAGTGCCACTAATAAAGCCTATAACATACTTCCTGAAGGAACCTATACGCTTGATAAACCATACTATGAAGCCGGTGTGGGCATTGAGAATATTTTTACGGTATTGCGCATTGATGGAATTTGGCGATTGTCATATCTCGACCATAAAAACGCATCTAAGTTCACACTGATGTTTTCTGTAAAATTCGACTTTTAATTAATGAACTTCCTGAATCGCTGATTTGGCAAGGCATAGATAATATTCTCGTTGATAAAATTTTGTTCTATGAAAATACTTTTCATACAAACAGGGGGCACCATTGACAAGGATTATCCAAGATCAATCAAAGGGTATGCTTTTGAAATCGCTGAACCTGCCGTTGGTCGTATCTTTGAGAACATATTAACGGGATTTGAATATAGAATTCTCCCCTTGCTTCAAAAAGATAGCATGGATCTCACCGCAGAGGACATTGCAAAAATTCGCGAATGTTGTGCAAACTGTGAAGAAGATAAAATCATTATCACTCATGGCACAGATACCATGATAAACACCGCTACTGCGCTTGCAGGCATTCCAAACAAAACTATCATATTAACCGGTGCTATGCGACCCCAGCGCTTTTCAAATTCTGATGCCGACTTTAATCTGGGCGTTGCCATTGGTGCCATGAATCTTGCATCTGCAGGCATTTACATCGCCATGAATGGCATGATTCATACATACGACAAGGTTAAACGCGACTTATCTTCCGCAAAGTTTATCGGGATTTAAAGGTGTTGGAGGAATTTAATTAGAGTCTGTCGCTAAATGGATTCTGCCACATGACTGAGGAGCAAGAACAAATCAGCCGTGTTTATTGTCAAAAAATAACGCAAGAAACCAAACGATAATTTTGCACATTTAATTACAGTTCAGCTAAATGGGTGGCTTATTTTCTTTAAACTTCACCTTTTGCATGAACAAAAGGTGAAACCAAAATTCTAGTCAAAGCAAACTGCTATCCCCCCGCTCTCGCCAACGGCCGCAAATCACGCAAGGTAGTGCCGAAAACGCCAATTGACGGCAGTTCTTGAATGTGGTAATAAACTTCATTTCGCTCATTGAATTTTCTTTTTGTCGTTTTCGACAGAGCCGACAGCGAAAATGCAGCTGTCTGGCCCCTTGCGGATTTGCGTGCCGTTGACGATTCACAGCCCGCCCACGCCCGCTTGCTTTGACAGGCCCGCGCGCGCGCTCTGAATAGTGGCATTGCAAAACGATATCAAGATAATAGACTCCTTAATAATGGAATATTTACATACTATTATAAAATAGGTCTTCATTCGCGATGATTCGTGACATTCGCAGTTTAAGAAAGGTTATACTATCTATTCGTTCTATGAATAATAATATTGTCCCTAAACTTTTCCGCCTGATTCCTCTTAACTCATTGGCTAACACTAAGTCTCCGTATAAATGGCGTCCGAAGTGTTGTAGGGTATGAGTGGAATAATCGACTGCCCGACCACACGAGGACAAGGCCGTAGGCGGACTTTATGGACAGTCACTTATTAATGGATTGGTCGTGCTTTCCAGCCTTGCTCGCCCAACATCATAATTTCGCGGTATCCAATGTCGTAAAGGCATTGCTGTGCTTCCTTCCATTGAAGTGATATCTCTGAAGGCAAATGCGCATCCGTACTAATGGTAACCGGCACTTTCTTCATAAACAGAGCTTCCAGCATACTTACTGATGGGTAAAACTCGGCGCTGCGCTTTTTGTATATGCCACGGGTATTGATTTCCACGATGCAAGCACGTTCAGCAATAATTTCCACGGTCTTACTTATGTATTCCTTGTACCATGCGTCGTCGGTACTAAAATAACGATCACGATTATTCATTTTGATCTTATCAGCATGCGCAAGGACGTCGAAGGTTTGGTGACGTATCATATTCCAAAGCTGCTGAAAATAGCAGTCGACACCGCGTTTGATATCCATATTAAAAATATCCTTCAGTCCTTCATCATAATGAGCAAAAGGGCCATCGATGAACCATAGCTCCTTGCTTGCTTCCGAAGTAACCAGATGGACTGCGCCAATCAGATAATCCAGCGGATAGTTTTTATAAAGATTGGAAAAATCAGATGTCATTCCCGGCACATGATCTACTTCAAGACCAAGCCATACTTTAATCTTCCCTTGGTAGGATAGTTTGATTTGTTGTATTTCACTGATATATTCAGTTAACTTTCCGGGCTGTATACTCCAGAGGTTTTCGAAAGGCAGCGGCGCATGAGATGAAAACCCGATTGCTTCGAAACCCTCATCCAATGCGGCTTTCACGTATTCTTCAGGTGCAGCGGCGCCATCACAAAAATGTGAGTGCGTATGATAATTCGTTAGGCGAAGCATAAAGATGTTTTGAAGGACTACTGCTGCGGCACTTCTGGTGAGTCAGGGGTTGATACCGATTCCTCTGCGTTTTCCACTGCAGGTTTTCTGAACAACCATTTTTGAAAGAGTAGCAATACCAGAACACCGACAGTTATAGCAGAATCGGCAATATTAAATACAGGTGAAAAGAAAGAGAACGACTCTCCACCGACAAAAGGCATCCAGGATGGCCAGGTAGATTCGATGATAGGAAAATACAACATGTCGACTACTTTCCCATGCATAAAGGCTTCGTAACCACCTCCCGGAGGAAACATAATTGCAGGAGCAGAAGGATATGGAAGACTTTCGCTAAAGATCATCCCGTAGAACATGCAATCAATAATATTACCGACAGCACCGGCCAGTACAAGTGAAAATGTAATAATCAGATATATATTACTTTTCTTTTTTACTAATGTATGCAGATACCATGCAATGCCTGCGGCAGCAATAATGCGAAACAAGGTGAGAAACAATTTACCATTGGCTCCGGCAAACTCCATCCCAAACGACATCCCGTTATTTTCAATAAAATGCAGGATGAACCACTTGCCTGAGACAAATACGGATTCGCCCAAATAGTAGTGGGTCTTTATATAAATTTTGACGATCTGATCAATCAATAGTATTGAAAAAACCGGCACCAGGGCGGCAATCAGACCTTTTTTATTGGAAATAGTCACCGCTTATTTTTTCTTAGGCTGAAGTAATTTAGCTTCAATACTCATAGTAGCATGAGGTACTGAGCGTAAACGTTCTTTGGAAATCAATTTTCCAGTGACGCGGCAAATGCCATAGGTTTTATTCTCGATGCGGATAAGTGCATTCTCCAAATCACGAATAAACTTAATCTGACGCATGGCCAATTGACTATTCTCCTCTTTCGATAACACCTGAGATCCTTCTTCAAGAACCTTAAATGTTGGTGAAGTATCGTTCACATCGGCACCGCCGCTATTGGAATATGCTTCTTTCAACAGATCGAGGTCTTTATTGGCTTCTTCCAACTTAGCAAGAATAATTTCTTTAAATTCTTGTAATTCTTCGTCGGAGAAATGTGTCTTTTCCTTGGGTTCTTTCTTCTCTTCCTTTTTCATAAGGGGCAGGTTATGGTAATTAATTCCGGTTTATTTATTGGTTCGGGCAATGAAGACATCAACACTGATCTCATCCGTCAAATCCACAGAAAACTTGTCGTTTTCAACCACTTTCACAAGAATTTCAAGATCCTTGGCCAGAGTCTCGGAGCAAATATAAGTAAAATTGTTCTTAACGGCTGAAATAATTTCAGGATGCTCCTCCACCTTTACTATAATGCTATCGGTAACATCAAAACCCTTGTCCTTGCGAAGGTTCTGAATACGATTGATTAATTCTCTGGCAATTCCTTCTTCCTTCAAATCGTTGGTTAAGGTGATATCCAAAGCTACCGTTGTGGTACCCTGATTTGCGACTACCCAACCTGGAATATCTTCAGTAATAATCTCAACATCACTCAGCAAAACTTCAACTTCCTGTCCTTCAATCGGCATCAGATAATGACCATCGGTCTCAATGCGAACAATATCTTCCTGACTGAAAGCGGTGATGGCCGCAGCAATCTGCTTCATCCATTTGCCATATCTTGGTCCCAGCGCTTTGAAATCGGGTTTTATCTTTTTCACTAAAACGCTTCCGCTGAGTTGAATGAATTCTAGTTCTTTTACATTTACCTCAGAAAGGATCAAACCTTTCATTGCCTCGATGCGATTCTTCATAGTATCATCTCCAACTGGAATCATAATCTTCCCGAGAGGCTGACGAACCCTGATGTTGGTGCGTTTGCGCAACGACAGAACCATCGAAGAAATCTTCTGTGCCATTTGCATCCTTTGCTCCAAATCAGTATCAATGAATTCATCTTGAGATACAGGGAATGAAGCCAAATGCACAGAAGCGGCATTTTCTTTACCGGTCACTGCATTCAAATCAATATACAAACGATCGGCAAAGAATGGAGCAATGGGTGCGATCAGTTTCGAAACCACATCCAGACAGGTGTATAAAGTCTGGTATGCTGCAATTTTATCGGCTGTATACTCGCCTTTCCAGAAACGACGGCGGCATAACCTGACATACCAATTGCTTAGGAATTCATTTACAAAATTCTGAATTGCACGTCCAGCACGGGTTGGCTCGAATTCGGAATAACTTTCATCAGCTTCACGAATTAAAGTATTCAATTCGGAAAGAATCCAACGGTCAATTTCAGGTCTTTCGCTAACGGGAATTTCTTTCTCATTGAACGTAAATCCATCGATGTTGGCATAGAGTGCAAAGAAAGCATAGGTGTTATAAAGTGTACCAAAGAATTTGCGCTGTACTTCGCTAATTCCATCTTCATCAAACTTAAGATTGTCCCAGGGTTGAGCATTGGTCAACATATACCAGCGGGTGGCATCCGGACCAAACTTATTAATAATCTCAAATGGATCAACGCCATTACCAAGGCGTTTGGACATCTTATTACCGTTTTTATCGAGCACCAATCCATTGGAAACAACGGTCTTGTATGCGACAGAGTCAAACAACATCACAGCAATCGCATGCAAGGTAAAAAACCAACCTCTCGTTTGATCAACGCCTTCAGCGATGAAATCAGCAGGGAAGTTCTTTTCGAATTGATCTACATTTTCGAACGGATAGTGAAACTGCGCATACGGCATGGCGCCCGAGTCGAACCAAACATCGATGAGATCCGATTCCCGGAGCATCTTTTTTCCGGAAGCAGAGAGCAATACTACCTCATCTACATAGGGACGGTGAATATCGATCAGACTATAATTCTCTTCACTCATGTCGCCCGGTTTCCAGGCTGCATAAGGATTTGAAGTCATTAAACCGGCAGCAACCGATTTTTCTATTTCTTCTCTAAGCTGGGCAATCGAACCGATGCAGATTTGCTCACTGCGGTCTTCGGTTGACCATACAGGTAGAGGCACACCCCAAAAACGGGAGCGCGAAAGATTCCAGTCAACCAGATTTTCCAACCAGTTTCCAAAACGACCGCTACCAGTAGCTTCGGGCTTCCACTGAATGGTATTATTAAGTTCAATCATCCGATCCTTAAAAGCGGTGGAGCGGATAAACCAGGAATCAAGCGGATAGTAAAGAATTGGCTTGTCAGTCCTCCAGCAATGTGGATAGGAATGTTCGTATTTTTCAGCCTTAAAGGCGCGATTTTCCTTTTTAAGTTTGATAATAATTTTGATATCAACAGGCTCATCGCTCTGATGTTCAACCTCAGGATGATAATCAGGTTTAACGTATTGACCAGCAAATTCGCCCATTTCAGAAGTAAAGCGTCCCTGTTTGTCAACCAAGGTAAGTGAACCCAATCCATTCTGTTTGGCAGTACGGAAATCGTCTGCACCAAAGCTTGGAGCAATGTGTACCACACCGGTGCCATCTTCGGTAGTAACAAAATCACCAAGTACCACTTTAAAGGCATCTCCGTCTTCAGGTTGCGCGTAGGGAAGCAGTTGCTCATAACGCAAATCTTTTAGCTCGCTTCCCTTAAAGGCAGTAATAATTTTGAAGGGAATTACCTTTTCGCCTCCACGATATTCATCGAAACTCAGACCGGCATTTTTCTCAGGAAAATATTTTCCCACCAGGGCTGTGGCTAAAATAACGGTGATTGGACGGAATGTATATTGATTGAATGTATGCACCAAACTATACTCCACATCTTTTCCAACAGCGAGTGCAGTGTTTGAAGGCAGTGTCCATGGTGTAGTGGTCCATGCGAGCATAAATAACTCTCCGTGTTTCAAAGGAACCAGCTTTTTAACCAGAGGGTGATCGTTTTCAACCACTTTGAATTGAGCAACCACTGTATTGTCCTTCACATTTTTGTAGCAACCAGGGAGGTTTAATTCGTGCGAACTAAGGCCAGTGCCGGCAGCAGGAGAATATGGCTGGATGGTAAATCCTTTATAAAGCAATCCTTTTTCATGGAGTTTGCCTAAAAGATTCCAAACACTTTCAATGTATTTATTGTCGAAGGTGATATACGGATGTTCAAGATCCACCCAATATCCCATTTGCTGAGTCAGATCGTCCCAAAGATCCTTGTACTTCATAACCTCCTTGCGGCAGGCTTTGTTGTAATCTTCGATGCTAATGGATTTACCAATATCTTCTTTGGTGATGCCCAGTGTTTTTTCAACGGCAATTTCGATGGGGAGACCGTGTGTATCCCAGCCAGCCTTACGTTCTACGAAAAAACCCTTCATAGTTTTGTAGCGACAGAACAAATCCTTGATGGCACGAGCCATCACATGGTGAATGCCGGGTTGACCGTTAGCTGAGGGCGGACCTTCATAAAAAACGAATGGTGTATGACCACGACGTGTTTCGATGCTTTGCAGAAAGATCTGTTGTTCTTCCCATGATAGCTTCACCTCTCCCGCGATGCGGTTCAGATCGAGATGCTTGTACTCTTTGTATTTCTGACTCATGTTATAACGATAGCATATTAAAAAATGACTGCAAATTTACGATTTTTTTGGCAATGCCCAATCATTGGGACGAGCTCCCAATAATACAACAGTATATTAACAAATTAGCACATGATTCCCTGCTGCCTGATAACATCCAATTCTTCGGCTGAAAAAAGCCCGGATTCAAAGAGATTGAAATATTCATCACATATACTTTGATCGAAAATCATCAGATCATCGGTATTGATAGTCACCTTAACCCCATGATCAAAAAGTATACGTATAGGATGAGTTGCAATGCTTTGGGCACGACTCAGCATTACATTCGAGGTCGGACAGACATTTAATTGAATATTGTTCTTGCTCAGCCATTTCATGATTTCGGAGGAGGATGCAGCTGAAATTCCATGTTGTACCTGTTCTAACTCCAGCACTTCAACTGTATGGCGCACAGATTCAGCATCACCAAATTCGCCCACATGTGCTTTCAGATGAAGTCCTGCTGCAGACGCTGTGCGGTAAACATCTTTAAAGACCTCTGCTGGCTGCACCAGTTCATCACCATACATATCGATTGACTGGAAATAGCCGGTATCAAAAGCCTGTAGTAAATCATCCATTACCCAATCTGGTTGAGATCCCCGATTAATGCCGAGTTGAGGAATAAATATTAACTCTGCTGCATGAGAATTTTTTTGCGTTTTAATGATTTCAACCAACTCAGAAGCACCGTTGGGGAATGCCCTGACAAAACTGGAATCAACACTCATCTCAAGTATGGTCACACCATCGGCTTTGGCCTGCTGAAATGCAGCACCCATGGCATAGGCAAATCCCTCGTGGCTCATCAATGGTGGTGCTAATACTCCAAAAAGATACTGATCCATCTCAGCAATACTTTGCATTATCGCCGGTGGAGCGGGAATATCGCGACCCAACCATTCTTCAATTTTGCTTCTTCTGCTACCCAACAGTGAATGGTTGTGAAGATCGCTTTTGGGAGCAAGCGCCAGCGCGCTTCTATCGCCTTGTTTAAGGGCATTTATGAATATTTTAGAGTATGTTTCCGACATGGTGCAAAGGTATAAAACTAATATGATATTTATAGTTGATTCCCTGTAGAACCAACAGGAAATCAGAAAAATTCAGTGTATTAAAGATAACATTATATTAAATGTTTTGTGTATTTTTGTTTAAGATTGTTACTGTTAAAACTGTATAGGTTATTCTTACTATAAATACAATGCGTTTTTCATACTGATAATTACCTAAATTAATTGACATGAAAAAACTCGCGCTTACATTTTCGATGTTGATGATTGCCACACTGACCTTCGCCCAATGGGAAGACAACTATTACACTATCACCTTTGAAGACCCTTCGATGTTTTTCCACATTAATATCGATACCATCAATCATCCTAATAACAGTTGGCATATTGGTCCTCCAACAAAAACGGTTTTTACCAGTGCCAATAGTTTACCAAATGTGATAGTAACTGATTTGGATAACTCATATCCGCCTAGCGACACCTCAGTTTTTATTATAAAAAATGTTGCTGATGGGGGTGGATTTGAATGGCCTCATACCGCTATTCTGGCCGGATATTATTACGTCAATTCAGATACTTTAACAGATTTTGGCTCCATTGAATTTTCACCAGATAATGGCATTACATGGATTGATATGATTAATGATACTGTTTTAATAGACAGCACCAGTTCAATGTATTGGTATTGGAATTGGTTTGGCACACCCATTCCTGTATTGACGGGTAATTCCAATGGGTGGCAGCAATTCGGTGTGAACTTAGCCCCATTAGGTCATTTCTATAATGTGACCAATGGCGACACTATTCTTTATCGTTTCACCTTTGTGAGTGATAGTTTGCAGACCAATAAAGATGGGTTAATGTTCGACGATTTGCATTTCGAAGATTGGGTTGAAGGTGTTGAAGAATTTCAGGCTTACAATCTGATTTCCATTTCACCAAATCCAGCAACAACACATTTGACAATTAATTGCAAAGAAGCAACGGCAAATTCATCTGTTCAGATTTTTAATTATAATGGACAAACCCTTTATACCAACAGGAATTTTACAGGAAAAGATATTGATATTTCAACATTCAACAATGGTATATATCTTCTGAAGTATTCCACCAATAAGCATTTTGAAATAAAAAAATTCATAATTAACCGATAAAAAAATGGAAACCTGTACCAGTTATAAATGCAGGGGCGAAACCGAAAAGCCAAATGAGTAGGGAAACAATAAAATCTACATCATGCGAAAACACTTACTATTTTTTGTTGCCATCTTTATTTGCAGTATGCAGCTTCACGCTCAAATCACACTCACACAAGCTAACACTAGTTTCACACCGGGGTCCATGTCTGCCATTAGTGCCGACACTTCAGGCTTTATTGCACCCAGTATCGGTCCAGCACAGTACTGGAACTATTCAGATCTGGTTCAGAATAGCCCTGCTGCCATTAATTATATCACTGCCGCAAATGCTAATTTCCCAACAGCCACTTTTGCTGATACCAACTTATCCATTCCTTTCGTTCCCAACTGGTGGTATAAGAGTGATTATTATTACCGCACTGCTTCGGATGGAGCAAATTGTCTTGGATTTGTTGTGAACGACCAACGCACATGCTTAGTAAGTTTAACAGGAAATACGGCTGATTCCTGCATCTTCCCTGCTCAACATTTCGATTTTGCAAGCTCCTCTTATCTTATGCCCTTTCCAACAACAGCAGGATCTGTCTGGTATACCTCAACACCTATGGCCGTAAATTTTCAACTCTCCATCACTGCCTATGGTTTGAACCACGCGCCCTGTCAAAAAATTTCTCACATTATGCGTCGTGATACTATTGTAGCATGGGGAACCCTGCGTGTACCAACAGCTTCAGGTGCAAGCAATGCCTATGATGTATTATTGGTAAAACGCATGTCGGTCCAAATCGATAGTTTTTATATGAATGGTAGTCCTGCTCCAGCGCCCATGCTTGCCGCATTTGGTATTTCACAAGGACAACAAACAATAAGCAATCGCTATATTTTCTGGAGAGAGAATGCGCGATATGCACTATTAATGATGAATTTTGGGAGTGACAATTTCACTAAAGCTACGAGTATTTATTATGATGGTACGGCCGTTTACGATCCCGCCGGCATCGACAATGTAGACCAATCTGCGAATTTGTTAGTGTTCCCGAATCCAGCCAATGACCAGCTATTTCTTCAGAACTTTGAAGGCATGGAACAATTCACCATCTTCAACACTCTGGGATCTGCAGTGAAGACAGGCTCTGTCAATAATGGTATTATTGAAGTTAGTGATTTGCCAAGTGGAATGTATTTACTGACGCTGAAGGGACATTCCAACATGACTACCTCACGTTTTGTAAAAAAATAGATTGAAAAAAAATTCTATTTATCAGAATGCAGGTCATTATGGCCTGCATTTTTTGTTTCAGCGAAGTATTTCATTATCTTTGTTTTCATAACCCTATTACAAATAAGAAACTATTTGAACCAACATGAAAAAACCCATCATTATTTTGATGCTTTGCCTCATGACCATGAGTCAGGCATATTCACAGGGAATTCTCATTAATCACAACTGCACAAACCTTTCGCTGATACCTACGCAATGGATTGATTCGGCAAAAGCGAATCTGAAAATAAGTTATCAGCATACTTCCCATGGAAGTCAGTTGGTGAGTGGAATTACCGCCATCGCTTCAACTCATGGCGGTGTATATAATTTTTCCTCTTCCAGTTATGGCCTTGATTCATCGGTATTCCTTAATGATTACGGAATGCCGGACGCAAGTGACCTTGGTACCTTAGGCGATTTAAGCTGGCAGACTGCAACAACCAATGTACTATCAAATCCGGAGTGCAACAGAAATGTTGTTATTTGGTCTTGGTGTGGTGGCGTCTCCACCAATGACTCAGCAGGAATCACTACCTACCTGAATACCATGTCAGCCTTTGAAGCAGCCAATCCAACCATAAAATTTGTTTACATGACCGGGCATTTAGATGGTACAGGCCCAACCGGCAATTTGAATCTAATGAACAATATGATTCGCGCTTACTGCATAGCCAATGACAAAATTTTGTTTGACTTTGCAGATATCGAAAGCTATGCTCCGGGCGAGAATCAGAATTACATGGAATGGTGTGCCACTGATGGTTTGTTTTATGATGCAAGCTGCTTAGATCCATGGAACGGAACAAACTGGGCGTTGAGTTGGGTAAATGCACATGCCGGACATGGCTACATTACTGATCTGAACGCATGTTCCGAATGTCAACACAGCGATACTCCAGCCGAAGCCAAACTGAACTGCGTTTTGAAAGGCAATGCTTTCTGGTGGCTTCTGGCAGCAATGGCTGGGTGGGACCAATGGGAAGGTATAGCCGAGACCAGCCCCGGCAGCCGCGAAATAGTGCTCTACCCAAATCCTTCTGATGGTCGTGTGTTCCTTAATACCGGAACCCGCATAATAAGCTTAGTTGAGATTTACAATTCAAGCGGGGCAAGGGTTTTGGCAAGCAGTACTCCCTCTAAAAGCATCGATCTTTCCGGTTTTTCAAAAGGCACCTATGTTGTCCGTTTAGTGGCTGGCAATACGAGCGCTACCGAAAAGCTTGTGATAAAATAAGCTGGTCATTATAAATTGACGAACTTTGAGAATTAATTCTTTCACATAAATATGACAACATCACAGAAAATACTTCATTGGACTCCACGTATTCTTTGTATACTATCTATTTTATTTGTAAGTATGTTTGCGCTGGATTCATTTTCTCCTGATCTAACCATAGTGCAACAACTGGCCGCCTTTGGAATGCACTTGCTTCCTTCGTTTGTACTGATTATCCTTCTTATTATCGCATGGAAATGGGAGAATATTGGTGGAGGAATTTTCACCCTGATTGGTCTGGGGTTAAGCCCATTTATCTTTATGAAGAATTATGAGATGAATCATTCAATAGGAACAAGTCTGTTAATCGTATTAACTATCACGTTCCCATTTATTGTCGTTGGAATTCTCTTTTTATGGAGTTACAGGAATAAAAAAAGACTGCGTAACAAAGAAGAAACGCCTGATTCTGCTCAATAAAAACAATCCGGTGATGTTGAAGAAACACAATTCAAACAATTAATGCCAACATTCAATTCAGAAACACCAATAAACACAAAGGAAGAATTTCTATTTCGACTTAATGCGAAGCGTCCTTCAATAGTATCGTTGGTGATATTGTTGTTGTGGACATTCATCTGTGTTATGGGAGTTGGCATTGCGATAACTCTTCTATTTCTGCGCGATGCAAACACTCCATTATGGGCAGGAATATTTTTATTGGTAATGTTTTTTTTGATGGCAACCTTCTCCTTTTGGGCGCTGCAAGCCAGATTCAAACGCTGGAGAAAACACAAAGACTGCTTTATTGCATTTGATCAATTCAGATTTTATTATCAACTGCCCGACGACCACTATTTTGTAGAACGTTCATCGATTCTTCGATTTGAATTTACAAATTACTATGCCGGATCGGTACAACCCTGGCTGGCGATAATTTGCAGAGATGAGCAAAATCAAGAGATTCAACGAAAGATTGATCATTACATTTTCCCACCAAAGGTGGGAGCTGTAAGCCTCACCGATTGGTTAAACTCCGCCCTTAAAACAGTTTAATAATCTGTTATCAATTCGGATCAGGTGCTGTATCAATCAATATTCCCATGTTCTTCATGAGAAATGTTGCATTCAGATTTTTACAGATACCCTTTTGCAATTTATAATCGATTTCCATTTGATTACCTTTAATGGAAATCTCGAAGCAGAGGTTCTGAATGTTTGAAGGATAGTGTGCTATAAGGCTTCCTAACGCCAGATCATGAGTGGCAAATACGCCTGCCGAATGGTATTGTATCAATTGTTTGATTAATGCAATAGATCCGGTTTGCTTATCAACAGAATTAGTTCCTTTAAGAATTTCATCAAGCAAAATAAACTGAGGTATTCCT
Organism: Bacteroidales bacterium; assembly: GCA_963678485.1. Lineage (GTDB taxonomy): Bacteria > Bacteroidota > Bacteroidia > Bacteroidales > CAIWKO01 > CALGYY01. Next base: position 2,787,400 of record OY782882.1, on the reverse strand, counting down.
TGCTCTAGCTCGTCAATTATTTTTTTCAATCGCTTGAGTTCAGCAAAAAAGTAAGATTCTCTTTTTGCCAAAGAATCGTTTGTGCGTATACTTGTGTGTATTCTGATTGGGAAAAACGTCATTGATGCGGCATATACGGGTGCACCCATCAATCCCAGAATAAGATTGACCCCAATGGAACGGAGGAATGTGCTTTTCCCCGACATATTTGCTCCGGTCACAATCGCATATTGCTTCCAGCCGTGGACATCCACATCATTTGTCACACATTCTCCCGATGGAAGTAAAGGATGTCCCATCTGCATTGCAACAAACTCGAACTCATCCGTTGCAAGCTTTGGAAAAATATAGGTGGGTCGATTAAAAGTAAAAGTAGCTAAACTCGACAAGGCTTCCACTTCTGCCAGTGTGTCAAACCACTCAGGTATTAGCTTAGCATACTTTGCTTTCCATTGTTCGACAGCCATCAACATATGAAGATTATGCATAAGGAGCCCATTGAGTAAGGCTGCCACCAACATGTTCAAATTGGAGTCCATCCAATTTAACAAGGAGGCCAATTTTGCAATGATTTGGCTGGGACGATCTCCGGAATCATTGTTTAATGAAGCATGCAAGGCTTGCAAATAGTTTGTTTGGTATGTATTTTTTTCGATGAGTGCAAGCGCTTTTGCATACCGTTGAATTATCTTGAAATTTTCAGTGAGTCCATGATACGTCTTCATGATTCTTCGTCCAAAAATTGCAACGGTAGTAAGTTGTAACACAACCATTGCTAATGGGAATTGAAAAGACAATAATCCTATAACAGCCAAAACAATTGATGCAATTGTAATTGAAGGAAAAAGATACAACGCAAACTTTACCCAACTACTATATTTGAACTGCTGTGCGCTTCGCATCCAGGCATTCAGTGATTCAAGATCTTCAACTGAGGTTTTCTCTCCCATAAAAATCAATTGTAAGGCTTGCCTGAATTGCGTCATTTCCGACAATTCTCTGATTGCCGCTTGCCGGTCAAGAATTGATTTAGAATATTCAAATGCATTAATCATATAATCGGCCAGTCGGGCTTTACCTATGCTGGTGGCAGTGCGATTGACACAATTAAATAAGGATTCCTCACCAAAGACATCAAGATCATGAGTATAGGGATGATCATAGTTTATAAATTCCTTGCCTGTGCCGAAGGCTGAGAAATCTCCTTTAATGGCGGCGAGTTCATTCTCATTAATGGAAATCGTATTTTCAATATATTTTCTGCGTCGCGACAAATTCAAAGCGTAAACACTGAACCCAAGAAATCCAGCTATTGAAATACACAATAATATTCCATCAGTAAAACCGAGCCCTGTAATTACTTTATAGAAAAAATAGACTGCCCCAATAAAAAAGACAACACGCAGATATGGCATCCACTGCTGCGATTGAATAATCTTTTTCATGCGAAGATTGCATGCTTCGATTTGTTGTTGATAATATGCTGATGGTGTCATCCTGAAGCAAATAAATTATTGAGATCTTAAGCTGACAAAGGTATTACTTTGATCAGGAATTAGGATATGTTAGCATCTTTAGTTTTATACAGAATTATCATATATTTTGTTCAAATTGGGAATTATTGACTAAATTTGATAAGCCATTTTTCTTCAACATGAAAAAATACATTTTTACTTTAATGCTTGTTTTTGGCATCACCATGATTTCATGCGAAACCAACAAACATCTGTCAGTCACGGTAATTGACTCAGTGACGAAACAACCTATCGACAGTGTATTTGTAAAAGTCACCGCGGGAAAAAATGGTGACTTCACCAAAAGTGGTTGTGAAGGCTATACAAATGCATCCGGACTTTTTGATTCATACATGATGATTGGGTGTAGCTTTGGCTGCTATGATATTTATATGGAATATACAAAAAAAGGGTACGAAACAAAAAAGGATTTTAATCTAACAGAAGGAACTATAGAACTAAAACCTGTAAATTTCAAGCCTCTTGATTAGCGAAGTCCCAAGTCATCGGTTAAATTAATTTTATTACCTTTGGATATCAATAACTAAAAAAAATATGGAAAATTCAAAAACTGTAGAGATTTTAAAAACAGCCATCCTGATGGAAAAGAAAGGACAGGCTTTGTACCGCACGGTGGCAGCGCAGACACAAGTTCCAGAAGTAGCCAACATTTTTAATATTATGGCTAAAGAAGAAGAACTCCATGCAGAATTTCTCACCAAACAATTAACCGAATATGGAAAAAGCCAAACACTTTCTGAACTCAAATTACCGGCAGAAGAGGCTAATTCCATTGTAAATATGATTCTCGGCAAAGACATTAAAAAGAAAATCTCTGCGGCAGGATTTGAAGCTGCAGCTATCTCTGCTGCAATTGATATGGAAAGCAATGCTATTCGCGTGTATGGTGAGCGTGCAGCAGAAGCCACCGACCCTAACGAAAAAGCCCTATTTGCCTGGCTTTCTGAATGGGAAAAAGGACATCATAAATTATTGCAGGAACTTGATCAGGAGCTCAGAGAAGAAATTTGGTACGATAACAGTTTCTGGCCTTTCTAAACTTGACGCTATTCACTTAGTCGGTGACTATTGTGTGATTAAATTCACATATTTAGTTATATTAACTTTTGTGATTTCTATTAAAAGAGGATGAGCATTTGGGATCAAGCCAGATTGTTGAGGAGTAAAAAAATAATCAACTGCGTCAACAACCTAGAGCCCAAAGAAGGTTTGTCACAATTAACAAGAGCGCGACAAAATTGGCGGTTTATTTCTATTATTTCCACCATTTTTCTTGACAAAAATGGTGGAGCCAAAAGTCAAGTCAAAGCCTGCCTGACTGCGTCACGCAGGCAGGCAAAATGCTATCCCCCCGCTCTCGCCAACGGCCGCAAATCACGCAAGGTAGTGCCGAAAACGCCAATTGAGGGCAGTTCTTGAATGTGATAATAAACTTCATTTCGCTAATTGAATTTTCTTTTTGTCGTTTTCGACAGAGCCGACAGCGATAAAGCCGCTGTCTGGCCCCTTGCGGATTTGCGTGCCATTGACGATTCACAGCCAACCCACGCCCGCTTGCTTTGACAGGCCTACGCACACGCTTTGAACACTAGAACTGCATAATTTCAAGACTGTAAAAGAACCCTTCAGTACAAATGGTATTGGTCTTTTACACTTTTAAAACATGGATGCTCTAAAAGATTGATAAGTTTAATCAATATTGATGATGAATATTACAAACAATATATGCAATTTGCTTTCATTCAAGATTATTCGTGGCATACGTAGTTGAGGAAAGGTTTTAATACCTATTCTTTCCTATGAATAGTATTCTGACTCCTCAACTTTTCCGCTTGATCTAGCATTTGCACTCTTTGGGCTTGTCCAACTTTTTAGTATCGACCCAAAAAGTCCGCCTGAGGCCTTGTCCAGAGGTTGTTGTCGTAGACTAACTAATTTATTTGAGAGGAATTAATCTGCGCCATTTCAAACGCAGAATATTATTTTACAGCCTGGTACAAAGCATCTCGTTCAACCGGATATTTTCCGGATTGCTTGATGAGTTGGCGCATTGCATCAGCTGTCATTCCGGGCTTTTCATCCACACCAGCCATAGTATAAATTCTGGTGCTGTCTTGTATTGTTCCATCCAGATCATCAACACCAAAGTTTAGTGCGTGTGCTGCCGATTGTTTGCCCAGCATTGGCCAATATGCTTTTATGTGTGCAAAATTATCGAGGTAGATTCTTGCAACAGCGTAATTCCTGAGATCTTCAATAAGAGTTACTTCAGAAAGTTGAGACATTCGGTTATTTGAATTTCTGAATTTAAGGGGTATGAAAGCATTAAAACCATGCGTTTCATCCTGCAACAACCGAAGCTGATTCATATGGTCGATGCGATCTGCATAGGACTCCACATGCCCATACAGCATCGTTGCATTACTTGGAATTCCAAGTTCATGTGCAGTGCGATGAACCGATAACCAGGCAGTGGCATCGGCCTTTTCGGGACAAATTTTTGTCCGTATGGCTGCAGCAAAAATCTCTGCTCCTCCACCTGGTAATGAATTCAGTCCATGCTGCTTTAATCGACTCAATATCTCTTTATACGTAATACCAGAGGTGGTATGCAAATGATGAATCTCGACTGCAGAAAAAGCTTTGATATGAATTTCTGGTCTCCGCTCCCTTACTATTTTTAATAATGCGCAATAGTCCTCGATGATCCAATCAGGATGAGCTCCACCTGTGATATGAATTTCCTTCGCTAAGGGGTCGGCCTCTTCTAACAAAGCAATAATCTCGTCTGGAGTATGTGTCCATGCTTCACGTATTCCTGCTACGCCCGAATACGAGCAGAACAGACAATGGTAAGCACACTTATTGGTAGGTTCAATATGAAAGTTTCTAACATAATAAACGCGCCCTTGATTTAATTTTATCGAAATCTCGTTGGCCAGATGCGCTAGTACACCTAATGGAAATGCATATAACCTAAGACCTTCATCAGGCAGCAATCGCTCACCTTGCAGCACTTTTGAAGCGATTGATTGCACCTCATTGTCTTCAGAATATGGATATAATCCAGCGTTCATAACGTTTCTTAATCAAGCCATAAAAAAAGCATCCCGCAAAGGATGCTTTATAAAAAATTATATACTATTATCTTATGATAGATATCTTACGAATAATATTGACATCATTTACTGAAATATGCAATGTATAGATACCCGTAGGCAAATCCTGAATGTCCATGCGCATACTTGAAATAGCATCGCCTGCATACTGTCTGGATTCCACCAATGCACCAACAATATTGAATAATTTAGCATCTACCTTATTATAAGCAACAGGTCCAAAGTCAATATTTACTATACTATTTGCGGGATTCGGATAAATCAATACATATGGGTCTGCACCAAGATCTTCGATACTAAAGTCAGCCTTGCACATAATCGGGAAAATTGCATGCGTAAGATTATAACCCCAGCTGTTCGTGTCAGCATAGTTGTACCAAAGTCCGTTCTGCCATTGCTCCCAAGCATTGGAAGGAACAGTCTGCCCGTTTTTATTAGTCAATATAGCAAGTGTATCACCTGCCTGAGTAGGAAGATAGACACCTAAATAAAAGGATCCAGTAATATCGACCGGGGTTGGAAATTCGATGTATGTTGCTTGATGGCCGTACACCTGATTTACAATGGTGCTTAACATCAAAGTATCGGTTGCCAGAGATACAGCACCGGGCGTAGCACCGGGGCCGCTATTATCCCAAACAGCAAAAACAATCTTTGTGTCAACATTAGAGCGTTTTTTAGCGTTACCAAATTTTATCATTGCACCAGTAAGCTTTACATATGGTGCTGATGGAAGGAAGAGGTTAGCCTTAGCCTTATCCGAGTATCCATTATTTCCCGAAACATATCCGTAAACGCCATTCTGATAGCGAACGGAATACATCACAGGAGTTCCTGGCAGAGGATAATTGAGCGTATCGCAAGGATAATCGCTGGGGCCGGAACCACCAACCGTAATGTAACTGGTCTTGGTTTCAGTATCAGAACCATTGGCATTAGTGGCAGTAAGAGAAACTGTGTACGTACCGGCAGCATTATATACTATACCTGAAGGATTCTGCACTGTAGATGTACCGGGAGTTCCACCGGTAAAAGTCCAGCTCCATGAAGTAGGAGTTCCTGCTGATAAATCAGTAAAATTAACGCTTCCTCCAACTGCAATACTTGTTGTATTAGCAACAAAATCGGCAGTTGGCGGAGGATCACCTACGATAATATAATTTGTTTTTGTTTCTGTATCGGTGCTGGTGCCATCTCCAATAGTCAGGCTCACTGTATAAATACCAGCTGTATTGTATTGGATGCCGGCAGGATGCTGTGTGGTAGAGGTACCAGGGGTTCCACCATTAAATGTCCAACTCCATGTGGTAGGTCCACCGGTGGAAAGGTCAGTAAAATCAACAGTTCCGCCAACAGGAATGGTAGTTGCACTCGCTGAGAAATCAGCAACCAGAGTAGGTGCACTTCCGCAGTAATATCCATTTAGGCTCATAGCTCCAGTATTACCGGGATCAAGCCAGTCTTTCAATCGTGTTGCCGCTGTCGTTCCGTTCTGATCCCATGAATACAAGAATTTACCATACATATCAGGGGATGTTAAGGAAGTACAGAGTGATCCACCACCGGTAAGATCACCAATGATTAAGCCGGCACTGTTAAATATAGGAGAACCGGAACTTCCTCCTTCTGTTACACCATTACCAGAGGCAGTTGAAGCCCAGACCACACGCCAGTGGGTATTGAGAACAGTGCCTCCCCAACTGTCGGAAACCAATGCACTGGTATAGGTTGAAATTTTTTGGATATCCCCTGCCGGATGATGAATACTTACACCACTTGTAGATGCGGTGGTACTGCGATCCCAACCATTGAAGTATGGATTGAACGTAGGTGAGGAAGAAAACAATACAAGAAAAAAGTCACTCCCGGTATCGCCGCCGCTACCACCGCTTGCTTTAAGAGTGCAGCCAGTAATAGTATTTGCGGTTGGCGCTGTGGAAGGATTAGTACATGAAGGAGCCTCGTAGTTGAAATAAAACACCCATTGGGTTAAATCAGAGGCTGAAGATTCGTTTCCGCAATGGTCAGCAGTAAGAAAATAGGGAGTGCAATCTTGATTTACATTATTTACAAGAGAACCTGAACACCACCCGTAACCTGCCGAGGACTTCACAAATATGCGGGCAACGCCTTTTTTCTCATCCTGCCAGTTCGCTCCTTCGGGACAATTAATATTAACCTCACAGCTTTCAGAATCACCAAAATCCTTAAGGTTTCCATTATGATTTTTCACGCCTCTATAAACATAAGCCACTTCGTTAACATTAATCAAAGCGCGCCCTTTGGTACGTGAAGGCTCATAATATTCCAGCGTCACTGATTCTCCATAAGTAAGCTCAGTAACGAATACACCATTATCACCATTGTTTTGTTCGGTATATGCGCCGAGTACCTGTTTGTGTGCCTCGTCATACAGAAATAATCTTCCACCGGGTGGCAGCCAGAAATGGTCATAATAGATTCCAAGGGCTTTTGCATCAGGAATAGTAATCTTCAATCGCCAGATGCGGTCACCATTGGGAAGTTCAAACCAGCTTCCTGAATTCTCAAGATTTAAATTTGTAGGTACTGAAACTCCACATCGATAAAACATACCATTTTTGTCGCGGAGAAGATCTTCAGCAATTACAGCGTCAAGATTAGGTTTTGTGAGAACAACGCTCTGATATTCTGTTGGAATTCCCTTCATTGTAAAACTTGAAGGGGAACCACCTGATGATGGTTGCGCTACAAGGCGCACACTCAATAAGAACATCACGATCACGCAGGGAAGTAAGAATTTTTTCATCACGCTAAAGCATTTAAGATTCCTGTATGTATGACTGAAACATGGCGATAAAGATATTATTTATTGCAATATCATAATCTTTTTATTGACAATCTTGTTGTCCGACTCCAATGACAAGAAATACAGACCAGAAGGTTGCCCCGCAATATCAATTAATAGTTCTTCGGAAAACAATCCTGAGTATTGTTTTTCGAAAACAAGCTTGCCGGGTTGAGCATATAAACGTACAATCGGGTTGATAATTTGTTCTGTTCCCAGAGCAATGTGAATATAGTTAGCCGCAGGATTAGGATAAAGGAAAATTTGAGCATCCATTGCATCCAGTTCACTCACTGCTGCAGGAGTACAAGTAGCTGAACCATTGAGTGTGGTAACACCGGAATTATTAGGATCGAGCCATGGCTTTAATTGCTTTGCAGAAGTAGAGCCATTGCTAGTCCAATGGTACGAAAGTTTTCCATAATAATCCTGAGCGCTGGTAGCGGTGCAGGAAGAGCCACCACCGGTAAGAGTACCAATGACCAAGCCTGCAGCATTAAAGATAGGAGAACCAGAGGAACCGCCTTCAGTTACACCAAAGCCGTTAGTTGTAGAAACCCAGTTTACACCCCAATGACTACCAGAGGCGCCAACATAAAGGGATTGAAGAGTAGTATTATATGTAGATATTTTCATAATATCACCGGCCGGATGATGGATACTTACCCCCGAAGTGCTGGCAGTAGTACTTTTCGACCAACCATTGTAATACAAATTATCGGAAGCCACAACTGATTGAACAAGTTTCACAAGATAAAAGTCAGAACCTGCCCCATTAGAGCCATAAGTGTCGTGAGCCATTAGGGTACAACCAATTTTCACTTTTTGTCCGGAGGTATAAGCCCCGCTACAACTGCTAGCCTCATAATGAAAATAGAATTGCCACTGTGCAAGGTTTGCTGTGGTTGCATACGCCGCATCATATGAACAGTGGTCAGCAGTTAAAATGTAAGGTGTGCAATCTTGTAACGTATTATTCATCAAAGAACCGGAACACATAAAGGTGTTAGCTCCAATTTTTGTAAGCAATTTGCAAACACCCTTTTTCTCATCCTGCCAGGCGTTGCCTTCTGAACAATTGACATCTACCTCGCAGCTGCCGGATTTCTGGGCATAAGCAATGGGGTCGACCATTTCAGCCCCACGATAAACAAAGCCCATTTCTTCAATGCTAATCGCCGCAGCCTCTGTTACTCCTACCGATTCAAAATATTCGATAACACAGGAAGCACCGGGTGTCATAGGTGTAGAAAAATAACCAGACTCAGGATTATAAATACTGGTATAGGGACCGTTTACGACTTTTTTTGATTCATCGTATACATAGAGTGCACAACCCTCTGGAATATGAAATTGATTGTAATATGCGATTAATGCCTTTGCATCAGGAACTTTAACGATTAACTGCCAGATGCGACCACTATGATCGGGGAGTTCGGTCCAAGTTCCAGAGTTTTGCATATCCAAGCCAGCATTAACGCCAACAGCCATCCTATAAGGATTACCGAAAGCCTTATCCATTTTATCAAGATACTTTTCCTGAGTAAGATCAGGGGTTGCCAACTGCCTGACATCGGCCTGAGTAGTAAAGCCGGAGAACTTAAAACTTGGCGGAATTGAATTTGATTCATCCTGCGCCATCAATACTGTAGTAAAGAACACTAACAACAAAAAGGTAAAACACTGCTTCATCGGAGAAAAATTAGAATTTATATTTCGGTTAGATTAATTTCTTTAGCTGGTTGATTAGCTAATTAGTCAACTTGTAAATTTGTTGGTGAAGGTGCTGCAAGCGTTGAATTGCTTGCATTTTTTAATGAAATAATGCGTTCGAAATCTTTTTGCGTTCAATCTTTTAACCGTAATCCTACTGCCTTATTTACATTGTGGCCTCCTTCTTTGTGCTACTAACCTACAAAAATAGGAAATAATTCGTTCCCCTCCGCACCATTGCTGAATTTCCCTATGATTCTAAAACAAACAGAAAAAAAAGCATAAGTACATTGTCGCTTCCTGATAATTTTAATACTTTTGCACCCAGAATTCAGTTACATTATATTCTTTTCAATATGAGCGAACAAGTCAAGATATTTTCCGGCAGGGCCAGCCGTTACCTGGCTGAGAAAATTGCAAACGCTTATGGTACAAAGCTAGGTGAAGTTACCTGGGCAAGTTTTGCTGATGGTGAGTTTCAACCCTCTTTTGAAGAAACTGTTCGCGGAAATGAATTGTTTATCGTGCAATCGACCTTTGCTCCCACCGATCATCTGTTCGAATTGCTCATGATGGTTGATGCTGCTAAAAGAGCTTCGGCGCGACATATTATTGCTGTGATTCCTTATTATGGCTTTGCACGTCAGGACCGTAAAGACAAACCCCGTGTGCCGATTTCATCCAAGCTCATTGCAAATTTGCTTACTGCTGCAGGCATTCACCGTATTATTACCATGGACCTTCATGCAGATCAGATACAGGGATTCTTTGATGTTCCTGTTGATCACATGTATGCTTCCAGCATATTTGTCCCCTATCTGAAAAACCTGAATCTTGAAAACCTGACCATGTCGTCGCCTGATACTGGTGGAACACGAAGAGCTGGCACTTATGCTAAGTTTCTTGATGCTGATTTGGTTATTTGTTACAAGCAACGTTCGAAGCCGAACCAGATTTCCAACATGGCCGTCATTGGTGAAGTTGCGGGACGAAATGTTGTTCTGGTTGACGATATCATCGACACCGCCGGTACAATTTGCAAAGCAGCCGATTTGATTAAAGAAAAAGGCGCTACCAGTGTTCGTGCGGTTTGCACGCATCCTGTACTTTCAGGAAATGCGATAGAACGTATTGAAAAATCTTCGCTTACCGAAATAGTGGTAACTGATACGATTCCTTTGAAACGCGAATCACCAAAGGTTAAGGTATTGAGCACAGCCAGTCTATTTGCTAATGTTATCGAGCGCGTGGTCAGCAACGAATCCATCAGCTCGCACTTTAAATTCACCTCCATGCATTAAACCTGATTGTCAGGATTAATTATATAGTACAAATTAAATTTATCAAACAATGAAAACAGTATCTATGAGCGGTTCGCTTCGCGCGAACGTAGGGAAAAAAGATGCTAAAGCAGTCCGCAGAGCCGAAGGTGTGCCTTGCGTATTGTATGGTGGCAAAGACCAATTGCATTTCTCAGTGCATGAAAAAAGTTTCAAGGATGTAATCTTTACTCCTGAGGCTTGTTTCATCGCATTAAACATTGACGGGCAGGAACGCCGCGCCATTCTTCAGGATGTTCAGTATCATCCTACCACTGATAAGATTCTGCATGTTGACATGCTTGAGCTTATTGAAGGTAAAGAAATTACCATGGCCATCCCTGTAAAAATTGAAGGTGTAGCTCCTGGTATTTTGCGTGGAGGAAAACTGATTCAAAAGTTGCGCAAACTTAAAATCAAATCATTACCTGAGTTTATGCCCGATGATATTACCGTAAACATCGACAAACTTGAAATCAATGATTCTGTAAAGATCAGTGATCTTTTCAGAGATCATCTTACCTTCCTTGATCCTAAAAACACCGTGGTTATTGGTGTTCGCGTTACACGCGCAGTGGAAGATCCTAAAGCAGTAGAAGCTGCAGCAGGAACACCAGCAGCAGCTGCACCAGCTGCAGCACCAGATGCTAAGAAAGCTTAGTTTTAATAAATCATAATTACCGGGGTCTTTTGTTATTCGTAATTGACCCCGGTTTTTTTTATATGATGAAGTTTCTTATTTGTGGACTTGGAAACATTGGAGCTGAGTATGCCGACACCCGGCATAATATCGGCTTTTTGGCATTAGATGCACTAGCAAGCTCCCTGAAAACTGCGTTTGTTCCCGGACGGCTTGCCTCCGTTGCCGAAGGTAGTTTCAAAGGTCGCAAGCTCATTCTCATAAAGCCCACCACATATATGAACCTTAGCGGGAAGGCCGTGAAATACTGGCTAACTCACGAAAAACTTAGCCCCGAACAATTGTTGGTAATCCACGACGACCTCGACATTCCGCTTGGCGCAATACGGCTAAGAAAAAAGGGAAGTGGAGGCACTCACAATGGGATGAACGACATTATAGATCAAATTGAGACCGAAGATTTCCCACGCCTTAGATTTGGAATCGGAAATGATTTCGCACGCGGAATGCAAATCGATTTCGTGTTAGGGCAGTGGACTAAAGAAGAAGAAAAGATTATTCTCCCGCGCATCGAACTTGTGACAGATGCTGTCAAATCCTTCGTCACACAAGGTGTTGAGCGGACAATGAATGATTACAATAAAAGATAACTGTAGTAGTTTGAATTCAAATTCACAGCAATGAAAAACAACAACATCATCACCCGCCGCGGCCGATTGGCAATCTGGAGTTTACTGATTCTGCAGTTTGCCCTCTTTTTGGCAGCTTGCAAAACATCGCAAAAACCCACAGATCCTCCCCCCGCAACAAAATACGGAGCTCCATCAAGCTATATCAGCAAGTAAGCAAATTACAGAATCGTTTTCAAACGATTTCCTACAATCACAGAGATTTGCTCAATAGGTACGCGATCCTGTTTCATGGTATCGCGTTCGCGAATTGTTACAGCACCATCGGTGAGTGTCTGATGGTCGATTGTAATGCAATACGGCGTACCAATCGCATCCTGACGGCGATAACGTCTGCCAATCGCATCCTTCTCGTCGTACTGACACATGAATTCCAATTTCAATTGATCCATGATTTCGCGTGCTTTTTCCGGCAGGCCATCTTTTTTTACCAGTGGAAATACAGCAGCTTTTATTGGAGCAAGAACTGGCGGGATGTTCAGGACAACCCGTTCGGAGCCGTCTTCCAGTTTTTCTTCAGTATAGGCATGACTTAGCACAGCCAGGAATGTGCGATCAAGACCAATGGAAGTTTCGATGACATAAGGAACATAGCTCTCGTTAGTTTCCGGATCGAAATACTGAAGCTTCTTCCCAGAGTATTTCATATGGGCATTCAAATCGAAATCTGTACGTGAATGTATTCCTTCCAATTCCTTGAAACCAATGGGAAAATCAAATTCAATATCAGAGGCGGCATTTGCATAATGAGCCAATTTTTCATGATCATGAAAACGATATTTAGATGCAGGGATGCCAAGAGAGAGATGCCATTTCATACGAGCTTCTTTCCAGTATTCAAACCATTTCAATTCTTCGCCGGGACGAACAAAAAACTGCATTTCCATTTGTTCGAATTCACGCATGCGGAAGATAAACTGGCGGGCAACGATTTCGTTGCGAAAGGCTTTACCAACCTGAGCTATACCAAATGGAATCTTCATTCTTCCAGTCTTGTATACATTCAGGAAATTCACAAAAATTCCCTGAGCAGTTTCTGGTCGCAAATACAGCTGACTGGAATCTTCGCTCACCGAACCCATTTGCGTAGAAAACATCAGGTTAAACTGACGAACTTCCGTCCAGTTCTTGCTTCCGGAGATCGGACATACGATACCTAATTCTTCAATCAATGACTTCACCCCTGCCAGATCGTTTTGCTCCAGCATTGTATAAAAGCGTGATTTGATATCGTCGATTTTTTTCTGATACTCGCTAACACGTGGATTGGTCTCACGATACATTTTTTCATCAAAGCTTTCGCCGAAACGCTGACGTGCCTTAACAATCTCTTTCTCGATCTTCTCTTCGAGTTTTGCCATATGATCTTCCACAAGCACATCTGCACGATAGCGCTTTTTAGAATCTTTGTTGTCGATCATCGGGTCATTAAACGCATCAACGTGACCAGAAGCCTTCCAAATAGTTGGGTGCATGAAAATGGCAGAATCAATGCCTACAATATTTTCATGATATTGCACCATGCTCTTCCACCAGTATTGGCGGATGTTATTCTTTAGTTCTGAGCCATATTGCCCGTAATCGTAAACAGCGCTAAGTCCGTCATAGATCTCGCTCGAGGGGAACACATAGCCATACTCCTTAGCATGGGCTATGATCTTTTTAAAAAGGTCTTCGTTTGCCATGCTGCAAAAATACATTTTTTGTGGCAGATAGTTTTGATGATTGACATTTTGACGCAACACTTTACCTGAAGCATTGAAAGTCATATCAAAGCCGAAATCAGATCGAAGCATTTTCTAAGGCTCAATCCATTAAAATACGCACAATATATATCGTGGACAGAACAGGAATATTTCGTATTTTTGCTAAAACACCAGCAATTACACTATGGCCTTTATCAACTCCCTCATGGCTTGGATCATGAAAAAACGCATGCATCAGATTGAACTGTTCATGCGCTATCCGCATGATGTGCAATTTGAGTGGTTTCGCCGTTTGATGAACGCAGCAAGGGATACAGAATGGGGAAAAAAATATGATTATAATGGCATAACGCGGGTGGATCAATTTCGCGAACGCGTTCCTATTTCGGATTACAACGGTATAAAACCATGGATTGAACGTCTGCGTAAGGGCGAACAAAATCTGCTTTGGCCCGAAGAGATTCGTTGGTTTGCCAAATCATCAGGAACAACCAACGACAAAAGCAAATTTATTCCTGTGAGTGAAGATGCTCTTGAAGAATGCCATTTCAAAGGGGCAAAGGACGTGGTGACACTGTATTGCAGCAACAATCCCGAAACGCAAATGTTCAGTGGTAAGGGACTCACTCTGGGCGGTAGTCACCAAATCTCAGAGCACGACAATGATATTTATCACGGCGATCTATCAGCCATACTGATACAAAACGCACCTTTCTGGGCACAGTTCATACGCACTCCCAACCTGAGCATCGCGCTCATGGATGAATGGGAAAGCAAGATTGAACAAATGGCCTCTGCCACGGCTGCTGAGGATGTCACTACCATTAGCGGTGTGCCCTCATGGACGCTGGTATTATTGCGAAAAATTCTCGATGTAACCGGGAAAAATCATATCAGGGAAGTGTGGCCCAATCTAGAACTCTTCATGCATGGAGGCGTCAGCTTTCTTCCATATCGGGAACAATTTAAAAAAATCATTCCTGTCAACGACATGCGTTACATGGAAACATATAACGCTTCTGAAGGATTCTTCGGAATTCAGGACGATCCAAACTCGGATGAACTGTTGCTTATGCTTGACTATGGCGTGTTCTATGAATTCATGCCAATGGGCGAAATTGGAAAAGAAAAGCCAATCACCTTAAGTCTGGAAGAAGTTGAAATCAATACTAACTATGCATTAATTATTTCCACTAATGCCGGCTTGTGGCGATATATGATTGGCGACACCATACGCTTTACTTCCTTAAACCCATATCGATTCCGTATTTCGGGAAGAACAAAAAGTTTTATCAATGTCTTTGGAGAAGAATTGATGGTAGATAATACAGATCGTGCACTTGATATTGCCTGTCATAAAACCGGTGCCGTTGTTTCTGAATATACTGTTGCTCCTAAGTTTTTTGAGAACGACCAAGGTGCTGCGCATGAATGGGCCATTGAATTTGATCAGACTCCAGAACACTTGGGATATTTCACTGAAGTCCTTGACAATGCACTGAAATCGCTGAATTCCGACTATGAAGCCAAACGCTATCACGGTATGGTGCTTAAAGAGCCCATAGTACATGTGGCCCCCAAAGGTTGTTTTTACGATTGGCTTAAGCAACGTGGAAAGCTAGGTGGACAACATAAAGTACCTCGGCTGTCGAACGAACGCAATGTGCTTGATGAGATTCTTGAAAAAATTGCCTCATGAACAAATTACATTCAACGACATATAGAACAATTCAATGGCTTTTTGCAGTCATGTTCCTGACAT
This sequence comes from Bacteroidales bacterium, assembly GCA_963678485.1. GTDB lineage: Bacteria > Bacteroidota > Bacteroidia > Bacteroidales > CAIWKO01 > CALGYY01. The sequence goes on along the minus strand of OY782882.1, from coordinate 2,772,090 downwards.
TTTCATCGACAGCCATGTCGCAACAAAAATTTATTGAAGTCGGGCGAATTCCTTGTCAGGCAAGCATGATCACTGCAGACCATATGGGTCATCTCTACACCATCGAAGGCTCAACGCTTAATTGCAGGGACTCTTCTGGTATCGTCCTATATTCATACAGTGATTTGAATAATGGCACCCTGTCGTATGCTGATGTAACGGATCCGCTGAAAATAATACTATTCAGCAGCGATTTTTCTACACTTAGTTTTCTTGATCAGAAGTTAACGATTAAAGGAAGTCCAATGCACCTTCAATCAATGGGCGTTTCGAATGGAACCTTAGCGTGTAACTCTTACGAAAGTGGATTTTGGATTTATGATGCATCGTTGATACAATTGCTAAGATTCAACAAACAGGCAATTCAAGAGCAAAACACCGAGAATATTAGTAGTCTTACAGGGGTTGAGATTCATCCTTGCTTTCTTGCAGAACTTGATAATGTCGTGTATTTATGCGATACCGCAGCAGGAATATTAATGTTTGATCGCTATGGGGGATATCTGAAAACCCTACCAATTAAGCGAGTGAGAAGTATACAGGGAGCAGGAGAGCATTTAATCTTTTGTACCGACAAGGAATTAATAGCCTATAAGACCAACGACCACACGCTTACTGCACTGCCTCTTCCCGTGGTATCGCTGAGTGCCTGTATCTGGCATGAAAAACTTTATTTATTGACCAACAGCGAACTGATAATATATAGAATGTATTAATATTTATCATGAAAAAACTTCTACTTTACTTTTGTGCAGCGCTGCTCACTACTACTATCGCCGCTCAGGATCAACCCCGCGTTTCTATTCATCAGCAAGAGCTGGAATATTACAATAGTCTGGGATTAACTAAGGATGCACAATTCGACTCCCTGAACGGAACATATCGTATGACGCAAAATTTTCCAAAAGCAGGATGCAATCTGGAAAAGATTGTCTTTGGTTATCACCCCTATTGGATGGGAACAGTATATCGCAACTACCGCTGGAATTTGTTATCGGATCTCTGCTACTTTTCTTATGAAGTTGATTCATTAACCGGCAATGCAATATCCACCCATGGATGGGCTACTGCGGCTGTTGTTGATACCGCACTTTTGTTGGGAACAAGGGTTCATCTATGCGTTACATTATTCGATGGGCATGCCTATTTTCTTGGTAATGCTACAGCAAAACAAACCTTGATTACGAACCTCATTAATATGGTGAGTTCGCGCGGTGCAGATGGTGTAAACATTGACTTTGAAGGTGTGCCTTCTTCACAGAAAACAAACCTCACGGCCTTTCTTATTGACCTTTGCACCCAGATGCATAATGCGATTCCCGGATCCAAAGTTAGCATTGCCGCACCAGCCGTGAATTGGAGCAGCACCTTTGATGTTGCTGCATTAAATGGTTACCTCGACTATTTTGTCATCATGGGATATGATTTCTACTGGAGCGGAAGTAGCACCGCTGGGCCGGGTTCAGGATTATTTAGTATCAACTGTTCGACTTACGATAATTTATCGCGCAGTCTGACCTACTATTTAAGTGCCGGGGCATCGAACAACAAAATTGTATTGGCACTGCCTTATTACGGCCGCGAATGGCATACAACAGCCTCCACTGTTCCTTCGTCAACTATCGCCGGGACATCCTCTTCGCGAACATATAAATACATTCATGATAATGCCAGCGGTTATTATTCGGCCGCAAACCTGCGCTGGGAGCCAAACAGCCTTTCTCCCTATCACGTCTTTAACGATGGTGTCGCCTGGCATCAATGCTTTGCTGATAATGAAAAAAGCTTGAAGTACAGGTACGATATGGTGTATTTAAGAAATATTGCGGGTATTGGAATTTGGGCTTTAGGTTATGATGATACCTACACTGCCCTTTGGGATCTTATAGAAGACAAATTAACCAATTGCCGAACGATTCCATGCACAGATACATTGTACGATTTAGGCGGTCCAGGCTGCAATTATTTCAATTCTGAAGATTTTACTTGGACATTAAGCCCAACCAATGCTTCGAGTGTAAGTATGGCATTCAGCAGTTTTAATCTAGAATCTGGATTTGATTCACTCTGGATTTATAATGGAACATCAACCGCTTCTCCATTGCTGGGCAGATATAGTGGCACTATCAGTCCCGGCACTGTAACTGCCTCCAGCGGAGATATGACCTTAAAATTTCACAGTGATAATGCTACCATTTATTCCGGCTGGCAAGCCATCTGGAATTGCTCAGTTGATGCGGTGCCTCCAACAACAAGTGTTTCGGGAGGGACCTGGCAAACGCACGATTTTACTGCCCATTTTACCGATGCTGATAATGTTGGCACTGATAAACTATTTTACCAGGTACTTGACTTTAACGGCATCGAATGGCGGGCGAATGGCAACTATGGATTTTTTAATGACCAATTCACAAGTACATTAAATGCAGACTGGGTGGCCGATAGCGGCAATTGGAGCATCAATGCAGGAAGACTGAATCAAACGAATGAGGCTAATGGAAATTCGAATATTTATGCAAACGTTCAACAAACAAATACAGGAAATTGGCTCTACAGCTGGCAGATGAATATCGGAGGCAGTCTGAGCAACCGCAGAGCAGGACTACATTTTTTCTGCGACAGCGCAGAAGGGGTGAATCGCGGAAATTCATACTTCGTTTATTTCCGTGCTGATGATGATAAAATACAGATCTACGAAACAACAGATGATGTATTTTACATGAAAACAAACGACTCCTATGTTATTGATTTAAATACCTGGTACGACTGCAAAATATTATATGATGCGACTATTGGAAACATCAAAGTATTTCTCAATAACGTTCTTGTATCACAATGGACCGACACTTCTCCTTTACCATCAGGAAATGCGATTTCGTTACGAACAGGCAGTTGTAATGCATTATTTGATGATGTGAAGGTTTATCGCTCCCGCGGAGCGAATTCAACCGTAAGTCTTGGCCCGACAAAAGAAGTTCGGTTTCAAAATCCAAATCCAGCCACACCATCATGCCATCTCAATTCAATTATAACAGATGTGAATGGTCTCTGGTCGTCCGTATCAGGAACTGATGTCAATATTGACTGGACTAAACCTGATACCTCAGCTTGGCTGAATGATGGATTAGGGGCGGATATTGACACTAGCATTAATCTTTCACAGGCATGGGCCAATTGGAATGCCGCGTCAGACGCGCAATCCGGAATACAATACTATCTCTATGCTTTTGGGTTGGCTCCGGGCGATAGCAGCATTATTCCATGGACCAATACCGGGAATTTGCTAAATGTTAGTCCTGGCGGACTACCCCTGCTTTCCGATACGATGTATTATTTCAGTCTTAAGGCAGTAAACGGTGCTGGATTAGTCTCCCAAATATCACACAGTGATGGTTTCATAATTCACTTGTTGACTTCGCTAGAAGAATACGGATTGACGCATTTGCAGGTCTTCCCTAATCCTTTTAAGGACGGACTATCTGTGCATTTTGAATTAGCTGAAACAACAGATATTACTTTTACTCTTCAAGGACTGGACGGTAAAATTATTAGCCGTCAGCACGAAATGTACACTTCGGGCTTACATCATATACAACTAAATATCCCCGAAACAATCAATGCACAACATTGTTTTCTAAGCATTCAATGGAATAATCATCAAACACTCATACCACTTATTCATTTAAACAACTAGCTAATGAATTCCGAACATGGAAAAAAGACAGCGATTGTCTTCGGCGCTACAGGACTGATTGGCACTTTCATCGTTAAAGAGCTATTGGAAAATTCTGCTTATGCCAAAGTAAAAACCTTTGTACGGAACCCAAGTGGTCTTTCACATCCCAAGCTTGAAGAAAATGTGATTGATTTTCGACATCTTGATGAAGTAAAACATCTCATGACGGCTGATGAAGTTTATAGTTGTTATGGAACGAATATAACTCAGAAACCCGACAAAAAAATCTGGCATTATGTAGATGTTGACCTCCCCATACTCACCGCAACGGAATGTCGCGCCAATGGCGTGAAAGCCTGTGCAGTGGTATCATCAATCGGTGCAAATGCACATGGTGGTTCCAGTTATCTGAAATTGAAAGGCGAAATGGAAGATCGTATGCAGGCCTTAGGTTTTGCGCAGTTGGCCATTGTTCGCCCATCCTTTCTTTTAGGTAAGCGCAATAAAATTCGTTGGCACGAAGAGCCTGCCCGCTGGATAATGCAGTTTTTTGGTCTCTTCATGTTTGGCAAGGCCAAAGGATTTAAAGCGATTCATGCACGCACCGTTGCACGAGCCATGATAACAATATTAAACAGTCCACCATCAGGAAAAATTATATACAATTCAGGAGAGTTGCGCAAATTGGGAGTATAATAATTGCACAAATTATATTTTTTTATTATGAATACTAATATATTAAAATCGCTTTCGCGAAGACATCACATGATGACAGCTATTATAATGTTATTAATGTTCGTCGTCTCAATTAATGTACAATCTCAAACCTGCATTCCGAAAGGAAACTGGCTTGGATACATTGACGCGGGAGGCAGTTCAATTCGTCTTGGTTTGCACCTTGAGGATAACAGTGCTGTGTATTCAGGATTCTTAACCAGCCCTGACCAAACAAAGGATTCCTTTGATCTTGATAAAATCAGCTGGGTGGGTGACAGCCTGATTCTTAATTGTAAAAAATTACGTTTGAAATTTTTCATGCGTATGAATCAGACCTGCGACACCTTGATTGGAGAATGGAGTTCAGGGAAAAAAGAAGCAATTAAAATGTTTAGTGTGAACGTACTTCCAGTGATGGAACGTCCGCAAGAGCCCATCCCTCCTTACCCATATACCACGCAAGAGGTGAAATTCCCAAATAAGAAAGCTGGAATTGAGCTTGCAGGAACCTTATCGATTCCTACGGGAGACGGGCCATTCCCTGCAGTCATCATGATTACCGGAAGTGGTCCGCAAGACCGAAATGAGACTTTACTTGGACATAAACCATTTTTAGTGATTGCTGATTACCTTACGCGTTCGGGCATTGCAGTGCTGCGTTACGACGATCGCGGAGTAGGAAGTTCAGGTGGAGATTTTAAAACTGCTACCTCTTATGATTTCGCTACTGATGCGCAGGCTGCCTTTGACTTCCTGATAACACAACCACATATAAATCCTGCAAAGATTGGGTTAGCAGGTCACAGCGAAGGCGGAATGATTGCACCTATTGTTGCTGCAAAGAACAGCAAGGTAGCATTCATCATTTTATTAGCAGGTCCGGGAACAACAGGCAAACAAATACTGTTGTCACAGGCTGCACTGATTGCTGCTGCGGAAAACACGCCAGAAGAAGATATTAAAAAGACCATCGCCATTAATTCGAAAATCTACGATCTGATAGAATCCCAAAAAGACCCTAAAAAACTCGCGACTGATCTGCGTGCATTTTTGAAAAAAGAAGCTGATTCGTTGAGCCAGCAAGAAAAAGAAGACGCCAATCTTACCGATGCTGCTATCAATAATATCGTTATTAGTGTTAGCTCTCCCTGGTTTATTGAGTTTGTTGCATTCGATCCCCAGCCATGGTTAAAGAAAGTAAGCTGTCCTGTGCTGGCCTTAAATGGGGAGAAAGATCTTCAAGTTCCCTGTAATGAAAATCTCGACGCCATTAAAGCCGCACTGGCCTCGGGAAAATGTAAGGATTACACCATTAAAGCTTTGCCAGGACTGAACCATCTTTTCCAACATTGCAATACTTGCAGAATTGGTGAATATGCTAGTCTTTCGGAGACCTTCTCTCCTGAGGTAATGCAGATAATGACAGATTGGATAAAAAATCTTTCAAAGTAAGATTGCTTCGGGGATGACCTTGCAACAAATACTTCCTGTTTCAACTCAGGAATAAGGATTTCCTGGAATGCTCTTATGGTAAGAGATCGCTCAATGCCATGCGGAGTGCGGGAAAGCGAAAATTGAAATCAGCTTCTTGTAATCGTTTTGGTATTACATCCTGACCACCAATGAGCATAGAGGCGGCTTTTCCATAAAGCATATAAAGGGCAAAAGCCGGAATTCTGAGCCAGCAAGGACGATGAAGTGTTTTTGCGAGAGTTCTGGAAAACTCAGCATTACTAACCACTTCAGGGGCACAGAGATTAAATACGCCAGTCATCGGGTTCTGGATAGCATGAATAACAGCGCCGACAACATCTTCCTTATGTACCCAGGAAAACATTTGCTGTCCTGAAGCAATCGGGCCACCCAAACCCAATCGGAAAGCAGCGAGCATTCTGTGTAAGGCACCACCCCTGTCATCAAGCACAATTCCAAGACGGAATACAACACAGCGCGAATAATTATTAATTGCTGAGGCCGCATTTTCCCATTCGCGACAAACCTGACCGGGAAAATCCTGTGCATACTCATACTGCATCTCGCTCTGCCGGGGCTTTTCGGAATAAATCCCAACAGCAGAGGCACTAATCACAAGCAAAGGCTTTTGATTCATTAAAGAAATTGCTGTTGCTAAATTGGTTGTTGGGATAAGTCGACTATTCAGGATTTTTGCTTTTCCTGAAGCACTCCAGCTTCCGAAAATCGGAGCCCCTGCAAGATGGATAATTATCTGCAAACCTTCAAGCGCCGCAGCAAGTAATGCAGCATCACCATACAGAAGGGCTCTGCTTATTGGTATCACCTGCATACCTTCATCATTCAGGCGACGACTCAGTAATTGGCCGAGCATGCCCGAAGAACCACTAATGCCGATGCGCAGAGCTGCTTCCATTGCTTTTATTTCAAAAATACATAAAATCAGTATAGTTTTATTGATTTAACTGCTTCAATTCACTATTTTTGTTCATTCATAGCTTCTCCGTTTAAGACCTCATACTCCTGAATCATGAAGAAAATACTGACTACTTTGCTTATCGCATGTTGCGTCCTTTCTCTGAAGGCTCAGCCCTTTCTTGAGTTGGGATTAGTTGCATATTATTCTTTTAACGGCAATGCCAATGATTTAAGCGGCTTCAATAATCACGGTACTGCTTATGGCGTATGGCCTGCTGTAGACCACTATGGTACTTCAAACCAAGCATATTATTTTGATGGAATTGCTTCAAAGGTTACGGTACCAAAAGACAAATTTGTTACCGATAAACTCACTGTTTCTTTTTGGATACGCATCCCTTCAAGCAGTGTGTTTAATTTTTGCATGGCATGCAGCGATTTTAGCATATTCACTGAAGCAGATTCTGTAGGGATGGCCATTGCTTTACCTGCTACCAAAATGGTTAAGGGTTACGCAGCAATAGGTACATGGACACAGGTAGTCGGAACCTTCGACAATCAAACGATTCGCTTGTATATTGATGGTGCTATAGCAGACTCAGTTTATCATCCGGGTATCATTTACGATGCAAATTGGAATTTGACCATGGGCTCTTTTGGAAGTAATTATTGGGAAGGTGATCTTGACGAAATCCGTATTTATAACAGAGTACTTTCAACATCGGAAGTTGGTCAACTATGGGCATCCTATGGTTTGGAAGAATATGCAGGCCAGACAGGTATTAGAAGTTGGCCAGTCCCGTGTAATCAAACACTCAACTTTGAATGGCAGGGCGCATGTCCTGAAGTTTCAATATTTGCTGCTGATGGCAGATGCGTGAAGGTTATTGAGAAACCTGAGACATCTGGAAGTGGAGCGTATTCTATTCCTGTTAATGACCTTGAACAGGGCGTATATTGGATGCAATGCACATCACAGTCACAACGAAGAGTGGAAAAAATTCTGATCGGACGTTAAAAGGAAATTTATGTTGATTATTGGAATAACAGGAACGCTGGGTGCCGGCAAAGGAACCATTGTTAAATATCTCACCGAAACCAGAGGTTTTTCGCATTACTCGGTGAGGGCTTATATTACACAGGAAATTGAAAAACGTAATATGCCCGTTAACCGCGACAGTATGGTAATTGTTGCTAACGATCTTCGCGCAAAGCATAGTCCGGACTACATTGTTGGACAACTCTACCTTCAGGCCTTAGCCGATGGCAACAACTGTATTATTGAAAGTATACGAACACCCGGAGAAATTGATTTGCTGCGGACTAAAGAGAATTTTTGTTTGATTGCTGTGGATGCAAGTCCTGAAACCCGCTATGAACGCATCATTTCAAGAGCTTCAGCAACGGATCATATTTCGTTTGAGACTTTTCTTGATAATGAAAATCGCGAGATGGACTCTACTGATCCTACTAAGCAAAACCTCCGCAAATGTATACTGCAGGCCGATTACAAAATTATGAACGACGGTAGTGTTAAGGATTTGCAGGCAGAGATTGACAAGGTACTGACTGAACTAAAAATAAAAAACTGATTAGATTAACGATGGAAGATCATTCACATCAGCGTCCCACATGGGATGAGTATTTCATGGAAGTGGCCCACACTATTGCAAAACGTGCAAGTTGTGATCGTGGTCGCAGTGGATGCGTTATAGCGCGTGACAAGCAAATTTTGGTAACTGGTTATGTAGGTTCGCCGCGCGGATTGCCGCATTGCGACGAAGTTGGGCATTTATTCAAGCAAGTTACCCATGAAGATGGCCACACTACGCAACATTGCATGCGCACTGTACATGCAGAGCAAAACGCAATTTGTCAGGCTGCCCGCATGGGCATTGCCTTAGAAGGTGCAACTTTGTATTGCCGTATGACTCCTTGTCGCACCTGTGCAATGCTAATTATAAATTGTGGTATTGTGAATGTTGTATGTGAATGGAAATACCATGCTGGCGCTGAAACCGAGCAAATGTTTCATGATGCAGGCATTGGGCTCACTTACGTACATGATGAAGTGCTACAATATGACAAACAATAAACCTTCAACTGATTCCTGAAAACGCCGGACTTCCACACTAGCGTTATCTTAGGATTGCAGGGTCGCAAATGATATTTGACCTCAAAAACATCACAATAATTCGTACTTTCGCAAAAACTTACTATTATGGAACGAGCTGCCGGATGGAAACCCATGCCAATAGTGTTTAAGATTATTTGGATACTTCTTGTAATCGGTTTTTGCTTTTCTCTCGTCGGCGTTTTTTCCGCGGCGCAGGGCTATACTTTTATGGGCATTAATTTATACGGAAAATGGGCAACCAATACTATGTTTTTCGTAAACTTGGTATTGCCCATAGTGCTTATCATTGCAATGATACGTCGTTTCAAATGGACATGGATCTATGCAATTTTTGCGCATCTGTTTTTTGTTGTAAATGGTCTGCTAGGCATTAAAGTTCTTGACTCAATTGTAACACAAGTCATGGCCACATTTCCTCCTGAATTACTTGATACGATGTCTGACCCTAAATCTTTATTTTACGGCAGTGCTCTTACAGGCGTAATTCTAGGTGCTTTAGTGGATACATTCTTCATGCTGATGTTTATCATCAAACGCAAATATTTCATGGCTGCTGCAGAACTACCTCCAATGCAACAACCGGAAAACAAGGATTAGCGACGCAATTCGAAATTCTTCCCCAAATACACTTTGCGAACCTGTTCATCATTGGCAAGCTCTTCGGCTGTACCTGATTTTAGAATAGAGCCTTCAAATAATAAATACGCCCTGTCGGTGATACTAAGGGTTTCGTGTACATTGTGGTCGGTGATAAGAACACCGATATTTTTCTGTTTCAATTTTGAAACGATGGCTTGAATATCTTCAACGGCAATAGGATCAACGCCTGCAAATGGTTCATCCAATAAAATATATTTCGGACTTACTGCGAGCGCACGGGCAATTTCCGTTCTGCGGCGTTCTCCTCCAGAAAGCTGAATACCACGGCTTTTGCGAACATGCTGCAACCCGAACTCGTCGAGCAGCGTCTCCAGCTTTTCCTGTTGCTGATCTCTCGTAAGCTTAGTAAATTCAAGTACTGCGCTAATGTTATCCTCAACACTCATACGGCGAAACACACTTGCTTCCTGCGGTAAATAGCCAATTCCACGTTTTGCGCGTTTGTACATTGCCTCAGAAGTGATTTCCACATCATCTAAAAAGACCTTGCCTTCATTAGGTTTAATAAGACCTACAATGATATAGAAGGATGTGGTCTTACCAGCTCCATTCGGGCCAAGTAAGCCAACAATCTCGCCCTGCTTAACTTCCAGCGAAACATTTTTTACAACCGTACGACTACGGTATTTTTTTACAAGGTTTTCGGCACGCAGAATCATTCGTATTCAAATTACCTGAACAAAAGTAATCAATTTTTTCAGTCCCTACTGCTCGTCACTATTGCATGAAACAGTAATGTTTTATGAAAGACCTTTGTTCAACGGCTTTACTACTAAGAAATTGTTTGATAGCTCATTTTCAGATGAGCAATACCCGCCTCGTAAAAGACTTCCCCTTCTTCAACAAAACCATGACGGCGATAGAAATCAACGGCTGGAAGCTGTGCATGAAGATAAATTTTCGCTCCCACTGAAGTTAAATCATTCAGCATTGTGTTTAGAATCACAGCACCAATGCCCTTGTTGCGATACTGGCTCAGGACTGCGTAACGCTCAAATTTTATCCCTTGCGATGTTTCTCTCCAGCGACCAGTACCAACAGCAATTCCATCTGCATAACATAAATAATGGTGCGACTCTTCCTCATGGCTGTCGTATTCCAATGTTGGATCAACACCTTGTTCCTTCACAAACACAGCAGTACGAATATCCAGCGCTGCCTGCATGTGAGCTTGGTCGATAAAAGAAAAACGAATGGTTTCCAGCATGGCAAGAAAGTAATATGGAAGGAATAAGCCTTCAATTCTTGCAAAAATAAGGAATTCGCTGGATTATCTTAGTATCTGAACTTTTTGCACAAAAGGAGATTGTCCTTCCATATCAATCTGCATAAGGTACATCCCAGTTGCCAGCACATCAACGTTAATGCTAAGCGTTCCATTACCCTGAATTTCCTTTGTAAAAGGGCCAAGTACAAGGCGTCCTGTAAGGTCGAGAATACTAAGAACAGATTCCCCTTCCTTAGTAATGGCATAATCGACTGAGACTGTATTGCCAGCAGGCATTGGATATGCAGATGAAAACACAGGACTATTTTCTTCTGCCGAAGATATTCCTCCTGCATAAATATTTTCACCATCAAGATTAAACGCCACGTTTGCGAATTGATGGTTCTGGTCAAGATAAACTGTGAATGGTGTGGTGTAGCGCCCTTCTATTTCGGGAAAAATCACATACGCGCCCCAGGGTAATTCAGGAAACATAAAGTGACCATTAAAATCAGTATTGATAAATCCAAGTGGGGCTCCCTGAGGATTTTTCAGTAAAATTTCAGCATCCGAAACTGGAGCTTTCATTCCCATGTCTTTGTTGAAATAGTCTAAATGTCCCTGGATTTCTCCCGTTCCCAGTGGAATCATAGTGGTCTCAATTAAATGAATGTCTGCATTAAATATATCTACATTCAAAAAAGGAACCATTGCCTGTTGCCAATGCATGGCATTACCGGTGTATGTGGGAATATATTTATGACATTCAGGTGTACCGGGAATTGGTTCCGCCTTAACCATATATTGACTTTCAGGAATATTAATAAAATAATAATAACCCAAGGTGTCAAAATGCTCCCAATCAACAAAAAGATAATCCCCCATGTACAACGCAATTAAACTGGCGTCAAAAACAGCTAAGGGGTATTGTCCTGCAAACACTGTCCCTCCAATGCTGTGATAAGGATCAGGTTTATCCTGATGCGTAGCAACAGAACTATTCCAATGGCTGAGATCCGGAGTTTGAGCATTTGCACTGTTTATGAATTGAATCATCAGTGCAAACACCAGGATTTTCAAAGTAAGCAGTGATTTCATATTTCTATATTCTAAAAGGATTCAACTATAAATGGATTTTTAATCCGGCATTAACTCCAACTGCATAAGGCACTTCACCTGCGAGATTTCCGGAAGTATTACTCAACGTATAACGAACCCAAGGCTCAATATTAGCACTTAATTTTTCAGTAAAATAATACTCCACTTCAGGAAGCGCGATAAGGCTGAACCATTGTTTCCTGCGCTCAGGGCTGATTCTGGTAGCAGAATATTCGGTAACATTTGCGACAATTTCATCCAGATTTTCAGGTGTTCTCAACTTACCGGTTTGAAAAGTATAGCTTCCACCGGCTTTGAGGTTAAAAGCCCAGTTATGGCAATTCCAGCGATAACCAAGCATCAATGGAATATTCATATAAGTATAGTTCACCGCAGCTGTTGCCTGATGTTCAACCAACACTGTATCGAAGATCTCCGTATTTTCGGTATGGAATAATGGTCTGAAAATATATCCGACTAAAGTATCTCCGTTAAACAGCGGTATAGAATCAATAGTATAATAACTTACCTGTTGAAACGAACCTGTTGTTTGTTGCTGATTCCAGGAAAGGAGATAATCGGTGTTTTGTTTTACGAATTCAACGCCAATCCCAGTTTGAACGATAATGCGGGATTCCTGCATTCCCAGGTCAAGTGCAAATCCATGACTCAGGGCTGTTTTATCATCTATCCCGATTCTGTACTGTGGAGTATATTTAAGTCCAATGAATATATCAGGTGTGCGTGTATAATCGTGACGAGTGGCAAGACGTTCGCTCATTGCAGAGTTCTGTGAAGAAAGATTGTTGCAAATATTGAATGCAATTTCCTTAATGCTTTTGTTTGAAACATGCGAAAGCGCCGAGCGTACAGCCAATGGAGCATTACTGTTCGCTATACTATTGTTTTGTACATCAGGAGTTGATCCTTCAACAGCAACCTTATTCTGAATTTCAAGATTATAAGGCAATGCATTGGCAATACTTCCATCCTCTTCAGAATTGAGCACCTGAAGGTCAGGCAGGATGTCGTTTTTCTGAGGATTGTTTGTTACATATTGCTTTTGCGGATTTTCAGGTAACTGAGTATTTTGTTGAACAACACTATTTTGTTGATCAGCTAAGTCGCCGGAATCAGGGCTTGTGCTGTTGAATCCAACAGCATTACGCAGCTGAATTTGCTGCCGTTGGGCAGCGAGTCGTGCATTAACTTCACTACTGGTATAGCGCAGTCCCAAACCGAGAAAGACCCCGGTTACAACGACCATTATTGAAGCTGCAGCAGGCAATAGGAACAAAGCAAGCCGACGGCGGGATCGGCTTTTTGCGTTCTCCTTAATGTCTGCGTGAACATTGTTCCAAACCCCTTCCGGCGGATCCAGCTGAAATTCGCTGAAGCGCTCATTAATGAAGCGGTCAAATTGATCAGGCAGTTCGTTCATAACTCAAAATATTATACTCTTTCATAAGTTTCTTTTGCAGTGCTGCTTTGGCACGGTGTAACTGTGATTTTGAGGTACTTTCCGTGATTCCCAGCATTTGTCCGATTTCTTTATGGTCGTAGCCTTCAACAACAAACAGGTTAAACACCATTCTGAATCCATCCGGCAATTGTTGTATGAGTTTCAGTAATTCCTCTGTTGATATGCGGCTAAGTGCATCATTGTCGATATTAGCGCTGATATGCACTTCATCCACACTTAAATCGCGGCTGTATTTGGAATTCGCTTTATAATGGTTGATCGCTGTATTCACGATAATACGCCGCACCCAACCTTCGAAAGAACCTTCACCCCGATAATACTTCAGATTGTTAAAGACCCTGATAAAACCCTCTTGTAATATATCGCTGGCATCCTCCTTCTGGCGAACATAACGCAGGCATATACCATACATTTTAGAGGCATGCCTCCTGTATAGCAATTCCTGGGCAAAGGGGTCATTCCCAAGGCATTTCTCAATCAGTTCACGTTCTGGATCCATAGGCTTCGAACTGCTAACAGACACTCAAGCTCTTGCATAAGTTGCAAGGAACCAAAGTTTTTGTTGCTAGTGTAAAGATACGGAAAAAATAACCAGACTGGTTTTGTAGCTCAAAGTCCCTTAGGAATAGCGGCTATGAGGGTTTTAGTATATGGATGCTGAGGATCACGATAAATCTGATCGGCCTCGCCGGACTCGACAATTTGTCCTTGTTTCATCACCATAAGGCGGTCCGACATGAACTTTACCACCGACAAATCATGTGAAATAAATATGTATGTAAAATTGAAATCTTGCTTTAATTCGTTCAGTAAATTGAGAACCTGAGCCTGAACAGAAACGTCCAACGCAGAAACGCTTTCATCGCAAATAATAAATTCTGGCTTTAACATAAGAGCCCGAGCAATACAGATGCGTTGCCGCTGACCACCGGAAAATTCGTGAGGGTAGCGATAATAGTGGCTTTCGTTAAGCCCTACTCGCTCCAGCAGTTCAATGACTAATCGCTTTCGTTCTTTCGTTGTACGTGCCAGTCCATGCACCTTAATGGGTTCAGTCAAGGCATCGCCGATCATCATTCGCGGACTCAGCGCAGCATAAGGATCCTGAAAAATAATTTGCATTCGTGGACGCAAGTGGCGAAGCGCATTGCTACTCAAACCCATCAACTCAGTCCCTGCGAACTTTATACTCCCCGAATCAGGCTCAAGTAATCTGAGTATGCAGCGACCCAGAGTGGTTTTTCCACAACCTGATTCGCCTACCAAACCTAATGTTTCGCCGGGATAAACTTCGAGACTTACATTATCCAATGCCTTGTATCGTTGAAGAACTTTGCCTGTCCAGGAACGCTTTCCCGGGTACGACACACAAAGATTCTCCACTTTTAGTAAAGGTTTTTGATTGTATATCCGGGCATGGTGCAGGATTCGCTCTTCTGAAGTAACAATTAATTCTTTAGGGACTAGTTCAGTAACATCTGTTGCCTGATCTGCTTGCCCGATAAAATCTGAAACGGTTGGGAGACACTTAAGTCGGAGCGCTGGATTAGGCCGACATGCAATCAATCCACGAGTATAAGGTTTCTGCGGCGAACGAAAAATATCACTGGCAGAGCCTCTTTCTTCAATACATCCCCGGTACATAACGACTACTTCATCAGCAATTTCAGCCACCACCCCCAAATCATGTGTAATAAACAAGACGCTCATGCCATATTTCTGCTGAAGCGATTGTATCAGCTCCAGTATGGTTTTTTGTAATGTTACGTCCAATGCGGTTGTTGGCTCATCAGCAATCAGGATTTTTGGCTGACAACACATCGCCATGGCAATCATTACCCGCTGCTTCTGTCCACCAGAAAGTTGATGAGGATATGACGAATAAATACTTTCCGGACGCGGAAGCTGAACTTCATTAATCCAATCAAGTGTTACTTTTTTGGCCTCGCTCCTACTCATTTTACGATGTAAACGTATGGTTTCTGAAAGCTGCGATCCACAGGTATACACAGGATTTAATGAGGTCATGGGTTCCTGAAACACCATTCCTATCTTATTGCCACGATAAGTTTGCATTTGCCTTTCTTTCAACTGAAGAAGGTCGATCTGCTTATCCTGCTCAGTAAAAAGAATCTCTCCCGAACCAATGCGGCCGGGAGGAGTGGGTATTAAACGCATTATTGATAATGAAGTCACAGATTTTCCCGAACCCGACTCTCCCACGATTCCGAGTGTTTTTCCTTCATAAAGAGAAAATGATACCTTTTGAACGGCATGTTGAACGTTACTTCCATTGAAAAAATCAACAGAGAGATTCTTGACTTCTAATATGGTATGGTCAGTACTTGACATTAAGAAAATCTAATAAATCTCACTGGCAAAAGCCCAGGCCAGTGGTGCTGCAAATATACATAATGCAGCGAACAAAACATGGAGCACAGTTGTGTGTTTCAGTTGCATTTCTTAACTTCGCAATCGATAAGCTACAATAACCCTAATTCCTGGAGTGGAAAATCAAGACGCTTTGCAAATAATGGATCAGCGTGCCTTTGAGCTGCTGTTCAAAACACATTTTAAGGAAATGGTGTTTTTTGCGCAGCGATATATAAAAGATTACGACAGTGCCAGAGAAATTGTACAAGCTGCTTTTGTCACATTATGGGAGAAGAAAGATTCGCTGGATCCATCGCAAAACATCAAAGCTTATCTGGCCTCTGTGGTGCATAACCGGTCGATGAATCATTTGCGCGACAATAAAAAATTCAACACAAGTATTTTAAACTTCGAAGGTTTATCACAAAACTTTGCGCAATCTTCGGAGCTTTTAATTGCCAAAGAAACTGAGCAGCTGATACAGGAAGCTATAAATGAGCTTCCTGAAAAGTGCAGGGAAATCTTTTTATTGAACCGGTTTGAATCGATGAAATATCAGGAAATCGCCGACCATCTAGGGATTTCTGTAAAAACAGTAGAGACACAAATGTCAAAAGCCTTGCAGCATATGCGCGTTCGTCTTGCAGATGTGGTCGGTATATTGGCATTGTTGGTTTTATTCAATTTAAATTAAAAAAATTATTCAAGCATCAGGGTAACTGCAGAGTTAAGGGTATATAAGCACATACAGCCAAATGGAAGATCAATCAACATATTATAACGACCTGATCAGCAAGCATTTTTCAGGAGAAGCCACAGAACAAGAAGTGGCGGAATTAGTTGTTTGGCTGGAAGCAGATTCTGAACATCAGAAAATATTTACTCAATATCAAAAATCCTGGGAGTTGCTCGAACAAATTGCTATCGACCGCAAAGTGGATGTGGATCAGGAATGGAAGAACTTCGAGAAGAATTTGCGCAATGATAATGCAGCCAAAGCAACTGCATCCCATTTATCAGTAGCCTATCGTTCGGCACGAAAGAAAAAATTGTTTTATCGCTTATCCACGATTGCCGCCATATTGATTATTCTTTGTATTTCTTCATACATGGTTTATCAGTACAGCAGGAACACAACACAGCTTCAAATTAGCGCCACCAATGCTAATAACGAAGGCATTTTACCTGATGGGAGTCATGTAACCCTGGCTCCTGGATCGTTTCTAACCTATCCTGAATCCTTTGATAAAGAATGCCGAAATGTAAAATTCAGAGGGGAAGGTTATTTCGAAATCAGCCATAATCCTGAGCAGCCCTTCATCATAGAAGCCGGAAATAATGTACGTATCGAAGTTCTGGGAACCTCATTCTATGTAAATACTCTTAGGGCTGACAGTTTAGTGGAAATCATTCTTACGACTGGCAAGGTTGCCGTTTACACTAATGACGCGCCTGACAAAAAAACGATAATGGCACCCGGAGATAAGGTTCTAATTTCATCTCAATCGAATAAGGCTGAACTCACGGTAAATACAGATCAAAATTATATGGCGTGGAAATCAGGCAAACTGGTTTTTTCGAATACCCGTCTTGATGAAGTGGTAAGACAGTTAAACAAGGTTTATAGAATTAATACAGTGCTAACACGGCCTGAACTGGGGGATTGTACTATTACAGCAACCTTCGAAAATCAATCAGCTGATGCTGTTTTACATGTAATCGAAGAAACCTTATCCCTGAACATAACACGTCACGGAAATCAGGTTGAGATTAGTGGAAATGGCTGTTCCAATTAAAAACATTACAACAACCAACAATGACCCCCTTGCCCATTTTTAAATATGGTGTTGTTTTTTTGTCATGCCTTATATTGTGGGCGGGACAAGCCATTGGGCAGGTGTTGGAAAAAAAGATTAGCATTACGGTTAAGAATGTAAGCCTCGAAAACACGCTTCAGAAAATCAGTGAAGCTAGCGGTGTTATGTTCTCCTATAATCCTAAAACCATTCCTGTAAGTCAACTCATAACGATCAAAGCAAAAAACAAAAGTGTACAACAACTGCTTGATGAACTCTCGAACAAAGCAGGAATTACTTACAGTCTTGTGGAGAATCAAGTCATTCTTAAAGCGGCAAAAAAAAATGAAGTCACTGAAGTAATCCCTGCAAAACCGCGTTCATGGGTCATTAGCGGAACACTAAGAGATAAGAGTAATGGTGAAATACTAATTGGTGCTAACGCGTATGCGAAAGGAAGCACCATGGGCAGCAGTACGAATGCCTATGGATTTTATTCGCTTCGTTTACCTGAAGGCAGTTATCGTCTGGCATTCTCATTCGTAGGTTATTCGCCCGTTGAGATGGATATAGACCTTAAACAGGACATGCAACTTTCTCCTGATCTTGAGCCCGCGAAAATGGATATTCAGGCAGTAGAAATAAAAGCAGAAGATGAGGAAGCCGCCTTACAGAACGGACGGTTGACGATAGCCAAGATTCAACCACGGCAACTTGAGCAAATGCCAGGTATTGCTGGAGACATCGACATTATCAAATCCTTACAGGCCATTCCGGGAATTAAATCCTTTGGTGATGGCTCGGCACTTTTTTATACACGTGGAGGCAAGAGCGATCAGAATCTGATTTTGGTTGATGAAGCGCCCATCTATAATCCAGCTCATCTTTTTGGCTTTGTTTCGGCCATTGCCCCTGAGGCCATCAAAGAAATTTCTGTTTACAAAGGTGATGCGCCGGCCCATCTGGGAGGCAGGTTATCTTCGGTGATTGACATAAAAACCCGCGACGGCAGTAATAAAAAATTCGGATTTGCTGGTAATCTCGGACTGTTTGTTTCGGATCTTGCAATTGAAGGCCCCTTTGCGCGCGACCGTGCATCCTGGATTTTAGCGGGCAGGATTTCCAATGAAAATTGGCTATTCTCCAACAAGCTGGTAAATCGAAGCATTAAAATGAACTTCTTTGATATTAATTCGAAGTTGAATTTTAAGCTCAATAAAAACAATCGCTTATTCGTGAGTTTCTTTAGCGGAAAAGACGTATTTGCGCGAGCATCCACCGTAAGCGGAAAAACATTCGGAATCAATTGGGATAATTTGCTGGGCACAATGCGTTGGAATCATATTTTTAACGACAAGCTATTCTCAAATACAACATTATATTATAGCAGATATAATTATTATCTTTATGTAGATAAGGAAAGCGGTGACTATTGGAAATCTTCGGTAGTCAATGCCGGATTTAAAACAGATTTTACCTGGTACTTGAATGCTTCCAACACCCTGCGTTCGGGGATAGAAATCAGCCCATTCAGGTCTGATCCGGGAAATATAAATCTATCGGATATTTCGTTACTGAACTATATTAAAAAGACTTCACGATATAAATCAGCAACCTATAGTTTATATTTTAGCAATGAACAAACACTCGGAAAAAAGTTCAAATTGAATTATGGAATACGTCTCCCGTTGTGGCAGAATTACGGATGGGAGCGTCAATTTATTTTTGACGAAAACTATAATGTTGTTG
This sequence comes from Bacteroidales bacterium, assembly GCA_963678485.1. Classification (GTDB taxonomy): domain Bacteria; phylum Bacteroidota; class Bacteroidia; order Bacteroidales; family CAIWKO01; genus CALGYY01. Next base: position 2,752,764 of record OY782882.1, on the reverse strand, counting down.
ATACTTTAAGGCCAGAAAAAAACAGCGTCTATTCAACATTTTTTCGCGCAGAGCCGCGTATTGTGGGCAGCTGGGTGCCTGGAAAACACAACATTCTTCGATTAACCTACGCCCGCTCGTACCAATTCATACAACTGCTGAATAACAGTACCAGTCCGTTCACATCACTTGAACCCTGGGTTCCTGCCGGGCCTAACATTAAACCTCAACGCTCCGACCTATATGCGTTGGCTTACATCCATGAATTAAAATCCGCCATGTATTTATTCAGTGCTGAAGGCTATTTCCGCGACTTTCGGAACACCATTGATTATTGTGATCATTCCAATTTACTCTACAACCCGCTATTGGAGGGGGAATTACGATTTGGCCGATCATGGGCTTATGGCATCGAGTTGCTCATTCGAAAGGCTGAGGGACATTTCACTGGATGGCTTGCCTACACATACTCACGCGCATACAGTAAAATCAACGGATTGAACAACGGGCGAACCTTTGCCGCTTCTTTTGACACACCTCATGAACTTTCGGTTAATCTCAATTACGACACATATAAACGCTGGGTATTTACCATTAACTGGGTATATCACACCGGTTCTCCCATTAGCACTCCTACTTCATTTTATTATTATCAGGGTTCGCTAGTGCCCTATTATGGGGAAAAGAATAATGACCGCTTACCCGATTATCACCGATTAGACCTCAGCATACTATTAAGACTTAGCAAACCATATCGTAAGTATCAGCATAGTTTAAGTTTGAATATTTTTAACTTGTATTCACACAAAAATCCATTCTCGGTGAATGTCAACAAATTCATTGATTCGAATGGAAATTTTGTGGTCCCAACCAATGCAAGTGGCGATTACGAGCACATTCCGACGGTTATTTCGGCGGCTGGTATTATTCCCTCCATCAATTACAAATTCCGATTCTGATGAAAAAGCGATGGTATCTGATATTTCTTTTATCCCTTGTGGCCTGCGAGCGCAGTACCGATTGGGAACCGGAATCCAATTCCCCATCGATGATTGTGGTTGAAGGTAGAGTAACGAATGAACTGGCAGTACAGCGAATTACACTCAGTCGCACAACCTCATCCCTGAACAGTTCGCCGCTTCCGCTGAAAGGGGCGAATGTGAGCATCAGTGATGGGAGCAGTAGTTGGGTTCTGATCGAAGATGACAGTATTGATGGCCGTTACGTGACCACAACTGCGGTCGCAGGGGAAGCAGGAAAAACCTACACATTACAAATTGTAAAAAATGATACTGTACTCACCGCGACTGATAAGATGCCTGGGGTTACAGATTTTGTTCCCTTAAAATACGCAAAAACCGGATCGGGACATTTGTACCAGATAAGCTGGGTTGCCAACGGTTATCATCCTGCAAAAGCAGCAATGTATGAGATTATGCTCGATTGGTCGGCGCTTCCGGCATATGCTGATTCTTCTCCGGAACATTGCCGTGCCTTGCTATACTATTTTACACTCACCACCATTGACGTTAGTGATTTGTTTTCTCCTGCAATTTCCAAGACCTATTTCCCCGCAGGAACGGTAATAACGGAACGCAAGTACTCTCTAAGTCCCGAATATGAGGAGTTTCTCAGATGTCTGCTTCTTGAAAGCAGCTGGAGAGGTGGCTTATGGGATGCGATACCGGGAAATTTACCGACCAATATTAATCCCAATGGATTAGGCTTTTTCAATGCATCCGCAGTGCAAAGCAGCAGTATGGTTGTTGGTCCATGACATACCACATCCTTTGCATTGCAGCATAAACCTACTAAACAGTATTAATGCAGCGTTGAGCTAATCAGGTGCAGGAATTCCTGACGTGTTTTTTCAACCAGAAAAGCACCGGTGAAATCTGAAGTTGTAGTAACAGAATTTTGTTTTTGAATACCTCTCATCATCATGCATAAATGGTGTGCTTCAATTACAACAGCCACGCCGAGTGGCTTAAGTGTTTGCTGAATACTTTCCTTTATTTGCATGGTAAGCCGCTCCTGTACCTGGAGGCGACGTGCGAAAGCATCAACCACACGGGGAATTTTGCTTAAGCCAACAATGTGTCCATTTGGAATGTAGGCCACATGGGCTTTGCCGATAAAAGGCAACATATGATGCTCACACATTGAGTATATTTCAATATCTTTAACAATAACCATTTGGCGATAATCTTCCTTAAACATTGCAGAACGCAGCAAATCCTCAGGATTCAGGTCGTAACCGTGCGTAAGATATTGCATTGCTTTTGCGACGCGTTCGGGTGTTTTAAGCAAGCCTTCTCTTTCGGGATCTTCACCGATAAGTTTTAGAATATCTTTATAATGGTAAGATAATTTTTCGATAACCTCCTGATTATAAATTTCCACTTTCTCGTAATCATCCATCTTGTTCTGCTGTGCCATGTTCTTGTCTAATGCATTCATTGGAATTCTTTTGATTTATTATTTTCCGTAGTATTCAACGTAATTGTTCTCGGTTTCGAAGAGAGTCACTTTCACCAAACTGGCATTATTACTCATTATTGGTTGCTGTAGTTGCTCCCAAATTGCGATAGCCAGATTTTCTGTAGAAGCTAGTTTCCCTTTCATAAAAGGGACTTCAAGATTAATATTTTTATGATCGATAATATCTATTACATATTCCTGAATAAGTCGACTTAGAAGCTTAAGGTTCATAACAAATCCGGTTTCAGCATCCAATTCTGCCCCAACAGTGACGTACAAGGTGTAATTATGCCCGTGCCAATTGGGGTTTGAGCATTTCCCAAAAACCTCCAGATTTTGAAGATCGCTGTAATCTTCGCGAAACAGGCGGTGTGCGGCATTAAACGACTCCTTGCGGGTAATGTGTATCATGCTTAAATAGATAAATGTTTAAAAGCAACGATATCAATTAACTTTATACAAATTTACCAATAAAGCGCTTTGATTCACATAAAAACAAAAAAAAGCGCAAACCAACTGTGGTTTGCGCTTTCATAATAACTAAAAATATTTTAGTAATAGAAAATTCTATTATCCACGATTTTCGTTTCGTCTTTTATTGCCTTGAACACATCATTCTGTATACGTTGTTTGAAAAATGCAGACAGTTGTGATTGCATCATAGTGTAATCTCCAGTGCTGGGGGGCTCAACGATGCGATCGAGTTGCAATACATATACAGCCATATCACCTTTAACGGGTGCAGAAAGTACGTTTGGTTTCATGGAGAAAATAGTTCCAATCACCGAAGGTTCAGGTCCAAAGTTAGGAAGGTTGTAAGCTGAGAAGGTTAAGGATGTAACGGTATCAGACTTAGTATTGAATTTAGCTGCCAGTGTAGGAATATCCTTAATGGTGCTGAGCGAGGTGTTCAGATTTGCAATAATCTTTTCTGCTTTCTTTTCGCGTTTCACCAAAGGCTCGATGTATGTTTTCACTTGCTCAAGTGTAGCGATGCCCTTTTCTCTGCGATCAACAAGAAGCGCCACCACATATTTGCCCTGGGTGTCGAACACTTGATTTGACACTACGCCCTTTTCGGATTTTTCATCAAAAGCCCAACGAATAATCTCGCGTGATGATTCCAAACCTGGGAGACTATAATCCATTTTCCCAACAAATTGTGCATTGCGTTTATTGAGGCCTTTTGCAGCAATTGTTTTATTGAAATCAGCGGCGGTGCGGTTTTGTCCGGCAAACTCGCTAGCTTGTGCATAATAGTTATTAAAGGTCTGTGATCCGGGTTTAATTTCGCGAGTAATCATAGCAACTTTAACTTTCTTCACATCCGGTGTACGTCCGGTGAGGTATACAATATGATAACCCAGGTTTGACTGGAGAACCTTCATTTGTCCAACCTTCATGTAAAGGCAGGTATCAAAGAAAAGTTTGAAATTGTTATCCCCATCAGCAAACCATTTTAAGTCACCGGTATCTTGTTGAGCAGAAGGAAACTCAGATTTCTGCAGTGCTAAGGCGCCAAAAGCTTTCGGGTTTGTTTTAAGGACATTATATAAACTGTCGACTAATGCCTTCGCCTGCTCTTGAGTACGTGTAACTTTAGCTTCTGGATTCAATCCTGGAGCACCTTTGTACATAATCAAAATATGGCTTGCTTTCATTGAATCAGGCCTCATTTGCTGCTGCACGAGCATACTCATGTAGTAGGTGTTGTTTTCGAGGTAAGGAGGAATGATGGTTCCAGCAGGAGAACTGAATAGGATGGAATCCATTTGAACTGGCAGCGATCCTTTTTTAAGATACGTACTATCGTAAAGCACGTCGCTATTAGCATTGACGAATGTCTCGATATCTTTAATCTGAACTGCTTGCAAATCCTTATAGGTTTTGGCAACTTCTTCATCAACTTTCTTCTTATCTGCTTCCGAAGGCTGAACATCCCAAATTACATAATCAACATCAACAGAAGGTTCAACTTCATATTCGAATGAATGCTCATCGTAATATTTTTGATAATCAGCATCTGTCAGGCTGATTGCGCTGTCGCTTATGGTTTGATACTTTACACCAACCATTTTGAGTTGAGCAACGCGATTCGATTCTTCGAACATTCTTTTTGCAAAGGCTTTAGGCATATAATAACCTTTTGCAATCAAAGTGTTGTATTTAGTATTGATTCGGTCTTCTTTAACAGCGTTTTCCAATTTTTTCCACTGAACTTTTTGTTCTTCCTTCAGCTGATCAAAATTCTGCAAGAAGCCGTTGATTTGCTGGCGATCTACCTGACCTGTTTTAGGATCGGTAAAACTCTGAATGATGTAAGGATGGAGGAAATTTCCTGCAACGAGATCATATAATTCTTCAGGACTGATTGAAGGTTTAGGGGATTCTTCGTGTTCGATAGCCAATCCCAGTTCTTCATATTCCTTAAGCATAATCATATCCTTTTCCATCTGATCCCAAGCTGAGGTCATAATCTGGAAATTTTCGGCTGGAGTAAGGTTTTCTTTCCCTGATTGCTGTTTATACAAATCCTCCTGCTCTGTGACTTTTGCGTCAAAGTCCTGTTTGGTGACTTTTTCATCGCCGATTTCGGCAAATTCGACAGCGCGATTTCTGCGACATCTTTTCGGACCGAATAAATCCTGAAGGACAAAACTCGCGAGGGCGATACCAATTATCACGATAAGGAGCCCTGAATACTTTCTGATTTTTCCAATAACTGCCATACAATTTTTATTTTAAAAGCCTGCAAATGTACAAATGAAAGTGGAAGTAAAAAAGTTTTTTTAACTTCGAAATATAATATGTTGCCTATTAACGATTTACAATGGCTTATACAAGCGAATGTTCCCTGAATATGAAACTCCGACCAGACTGTAGTTGTTACTAAGCCAGAGGCTGAACTCCAAATAATCAGCTCTGCCGGATGCTTCCTGCTCATTAATCGTCATGAGGTAATCAAATACTTTCTTTCCTTCGGCATCAACACTTGAAATTTGGGGATAAAGTGAGGCTGCTCTTAACCAATAATCACTGACTTCCGCCCTCCATTTAACAGGAAAATAATGCTGGCAGGCTTCATAGTTATCGAGGATTATCATTGGTTTGGTCGTCCCTGTATAATCCGCAATATGCGCATGCAGCCAATTACCCGAAAAATTCAAGGGGTAAACTACGCTGCCCTCGGGTATTTGATCAGCCAAGGCGATAAATTCGCCACGGATGTCGTGTTGTTTTTCCATAATTGGACAGCGAATAGTAGCCAAGCCAACACAACAGCCAATGGCCACTACTGCGGCCAACACACTAAACCATTGCGGAAAAGGTTGCTGACACAGCCATACTATTAAGAGTAAAAATGCAATATATAATAAACGATCGGATACGTACTTCCCACTATCAAACCACAGAAAAATAATGAAGTAGGCAAAAAACATTAAAGCTGCAGCAATCAACAGGAAATCGAAATCCTTCCTGAACAGTGAAGACTTGATTTGTTTAGCTTTGGAATAGGCTGCATCGCGACGTTTTCCAACAACACTTATCATCACAGCGACAACTACAGTGAACATTATGAAGTAGAATAATTTAGCTGTGAACATTTGCTCTTCCTTCACGAGTCCAATTATTGGAGTTACAATACGAATTCCATTTAGAGCTTCAATACTGGTGGTCTCACGCGGTGCGAAGGAAACATCAACAGCGATTGGAGAAAACACATATGCTGCAGTAATCAGTATTGCTGGCAAACATACAATTGCTAATGAAATTAAACTTCTCAGTAGATGCTTCCATTGATGCTTCTTAAAAATCAGTGCCTTATTGTGTTTAACAAGAATTATCCAAATGCTGTAAGCCGCACCGATAAGTAGCATTAATACAAACGGGAAAACATGTGATAGCGCGCATAATGTTGCAGTAATGATAAGCCATCCTGTTCTAAATGAAGACTTGTTGTTTTGCATCCAAAACTTCAGAAAAATCAGGGCAAAGGTGACTCCAATGATGAAATTATAAAATCCATTAAACATAAACTGCGACCAAGTAAAGGGAAAGATCATCCATATCAGCCATGCATTTGAAGTATTGAACATATTAACAAAACTCCTGAAAGCGTAAGGAAATGCAATTAGAATTATAATCCATAAGATTTTCTCAGCCGTGCCTGCAGTAACTATGCATTGCATCAAGGCAAGAAGAATATGTCCTGTCCAGTTGGTAAAGTTCCAAGGATTAATTTGAAAATAGGAAGAAACGTTGCTGTCGGGATTTGAAATCAAATCGAAAAGGATACGTGCATTGTAGCAATGCGATGGGCCATCCATTGTTGGAATATACTCAATCAATAGCACAGGCAGCACGTTGACGATACAAGCAAAAAGGAATAGCCATGGTTCAAGCCTACGAAGTAATCCCTTTTTCACGACTTATCGATTTTAAGAAGCACCTGTTCTACTCTGGTACTTGAGGCCTGAGTAACAATAAAAGTAAAATTTCTGATATGTATATTTTCGCGGATTGCAGGAATGTTTTCCTGATGATGAATGATAAGACCGGCAAGTGTAGTGTAGCTTTCATCTTCCGGCAGATTCAGCTTATATTTATCGTTCAGATAATCGATTTCGAGCCGGCCGGAAAAAAGAAATTCAGTCTCTGAAATTACTTTTTCAACATGATCTTCACGGTCGAATTCGTCGTTAATTTCCCCAACAATTTCTTCTAACAAATCTTCGAGAGTAAGCATACCTGAAGTCCCACCAAACTCATCCACAACGACAGCAGCATGTTTTCTGGACTGTATAAACATTCGTAGTAATTCACGAGCCTGCAGGGTTTCGGGAACTATGAGAATATCGAGTAATATGGATTTGATGTTTTTAGGCATATGGAACAGGTCGTACGAATGCGCATACCCAATCACATGATCAATAGATCCTTTATAGATTAATATTTTAGAATGACCTGTTGAAATAAAGAGTTCTTTAAGTGCTTTTACGCTATCGTTAATTTCGAGTGCTTCGATTTCATTACGTGGAATCATACATTCACGCACTTTAAGATTTCGAAAATCGATCGCATTTTGAATCATCTGAATTTCGCCGCTTATATTTTCATCCACCTTTTCGTCAGGCTCGTATGAGCTAAGAAAATTATCAAGATCTACATGTCCAAAACGGTGTGTGTGCTCTACAAATTTTACACGGAAAATATACTTCAATACTAATTCTGAACATTTAACAAAGAGTATCTGTAACGGATATAATAGAACATAGATGGCATACAGTGGCACTGAGAAAAACTGTATCAGCGCGTTTGGATTCATTCGGAACAAGGTCTTTGGAAGGAATTCTGCGAGCATTAAAATGATAAGAGTAGACACCAAGGTTTGAATGACCATGATTAGAAAAGTACTGCGAAAAGTTAGCGGCAACACATCCATCATCCATGGCTCAAGCAAGGCAGTCATTGCCATACCGTATAGCACGAGAGAAATATTATTTCCAAGTAGTATAGTGGAAACAAAATCGGAAGGATGTTTTATAAAATGGGAAAGTATTCGCCCCGACAGCACTTTGTTTTTACGATCCAGTTCAATCTTGAGTTTATTAGAACTGATAAATGCGATTTCAATTCCGGAAAACAGGAAACTCAAGATTAGTGTAATGATTGCTAAAATAATCCAAATTTCCATTTCATTCCTTGGGTTTCTGAGATTGTTCGTCGTCCTCAGTATTAATATAGAAAGTCCCCTTAGGTTTCTTGATTATCCATTTATCAAAGGATTCATCAGCCTCCATTCCCTGACCGAGAATGATTTCATCCTTTTTTGTAATACGAACAAAGACTTCGGTATAAATTATTTTTCTTACTTGATCCCACACTAAATGTTCTGTATTTAATTTTTCACCCAGATGGTTCACTACAATTACATCATGACGGGCTTCCATGAGATTTGATTTCTCATGTTTTATTGCATACCCTGCTTTAAGACTGGTTCTGACCTGCATTGCAGAATCATAAAAAAATACAACCATCCCTTCCGGTAATACCAAATACGGATCATCGCCACCATAGCGATTTACCAGTGGTGCTTTAATTTTTGCTTGAATGACGGCCGAATCACTGAAAATCATTTCTACATCACGGGCAGATTCAAGTGGAAAAGTATCCTTGTATGTCAGTGCTTTGATATCCTCGATTTTGTTTTTACATGAAGATGCGGCTATCAATGACAACAGCAGCAAAGGGAAACACCATATTTTTATTCTTCTCATCCGTTTCATGTGCGATAAAAGTACGAAATTTATTCCTGACGCGCGCGTACTATGGTTTTTTCTTGTATCCAACATCCTACTGTCCAAAGATCACCTTCTTTCAAATTATTGAAAAAAATTGTTTTTTGCTCGGGGAAATGTTGCTGACAAAACTTAAGTTTTTGTGAAGCTTCAGCATATGCACTGCCATCAATAGATAATGCTTTCTTATATTGATCCGCTGCAGCCCAGTAAACATCTAATCCTCCCATAATACTATTATTCGCGCACTGCGATTCACTCGCCATATATATATCACCCAATAGTACATAGGCTGATCCGCCAACAGGATTTAAAACCAATGCTTTTCGGGCATGATCGCGGGCCGTTTGCATTTGCCCTAAAGCTTCACAAGCAATACCAGCATTCACATAACAAAGTGCCTTCACTTGCGGGTTTCGAATTAGTCCAGCGACCTTATTGAACTTCTCTGCTGCTTGTTTATAGTCCTTATTCCTCAATGCATATGTTGCCTGAAAAATCAGCATATTGGAATCGACGGGAGAATTCTGCAATCGTTCATTCACCAGGTCAACAATAGCTCCGGAACATCGGAATGTGAGCGCACTGTACATAATTTTTGTCAATGTCTGAGCACTAACTAATGGAATCAAGGGTTCGTAAAGGGGTTTCATCCCTTTGCAGGCATCCCATTCTACTACGGCCGCACCTAATAAATCAAGACTCCGCAAATAATCCAGAGTATCCTTAATATTGTTGTTAAGATTCCAGACAATGATGCCGGCTGCAATGGAGAGGCTTGTTAAAACTTCAGATGAGTCGATTATGCCCTGACGATTCAAGCGAATAGCGCTGGGTATTAATGATGACATTACTTGAGCTGATGTGGCATTCCCTTCAATTTCTATGGATTCCTTCAAAGCCTTGTAGGCCTCTATAGTATTGTATGGACGATAAAGAATAAGGTCTATTCCCTTTTTCCCCAATACGGCACCCTTATTCCCAAAGTAGCCAATTCGCTGATCATACAGCATCATTAGTGTATCTGTATACCTTTCCGTTAAAACAGAATCGCTACAATTTTGTATTAAATATTTATATATATTTCCACCATCAATATATAAATTTTGATTGAGCTGAGGACAGGTTCTGAAGACGTTTCTCCAGGGAATCAGGGCAGCCGAATAATTTTTTCTGGAAATCTGATCACGATACAAAGCGGTTTGCATGAGACAAAATATTGAATCCTTCCCACCGACAGGAGCAAGTGTCTGTTCGGCCCTGGAATCATTTGTTGCGTGGGAATAAGACTCAGCTGCATCAATGCCGGTTCTGCAACACAACAGCAAAGGAAAAATGCAGCTAATAGCAAGAAGACATCGAAATCGTACAGAAAAAAGCAAGGTCATGTAGCTTACTCAACTTTGCGCCGGAAGAACCAGAATTCTTTTATCGAAAGTCCGATAATACCGCGAACATAGGTTTCCTTAATCAGATTATCCTTTGTGGTCCCGCGTTGACCAAACTCGACAGAGACGTTTAATGCAGACCCTGTTTTACGGAAGGGGAATCCTAATCCGGCAGACACAGCGTATTCATTAATAGGACGCGTATGTAAATTGAGATAGGTATTTTCGTAACGGAAGCCGACGCGATAATTTAATTTTTTGAAATAGTTGGAAACCGAAGTATGTTTAGGTGTTATCTGAAAGCCAACATTGGTGGCCAGATTGGATTTCAACGAATCTTTTTTACCGAAGGTTGTATAATTATCCCAGTTCTGCCAGGCTAAATCTGCACCCACCATCCAAAAATCTTTAACACCAATCATGAAACCTCCGCCAATACCACCGGGCATATGAATTTTTCCATGTTGATTACTGACATAATCAACCGAGTCGCGCGTTGTTTCTGCAGTTGAGGATGACACGAAGCGTTCAACCAAATATGTTTTTCTTCCGGTAAGATTATAGGGTATTTGATAAACAAGACCACCATTCAAAAACAGTTTATTCTTAAATGTATGATGGTATTGGAGTCCTGCATCGAATTTAAAATCGTTAATGATCATTCCGTTGGTAATGCGGGTATTAAAGACATAGGTAAGATCAGTAAAATATACCGACTTAATATTGCTTAATGTTCCGAAAAGGAATGAAATATTTACTCCTACTGATAGGTCGCGGTGCAGTTTGAATCCATTTCCAAAATAGAATTTATTAAGACTACCAGTACCTTCATATTCCTGAACTGTACTTCCAGCACCGGCAATGGTATCTTTGACGAGCATTTTGTAACCGGTATGACTGTATGGAATAAGTCCAATCGATGTGCCCCACCAGCGCGTCACAGGAAAGCCAAAATTCAAATAGGCCAATGTGGTCATATTATTAAAATTCTGCACGGTTGTCATGGTTTGCAGTTGATTAAAATGACTAATCACTCCGACGCTGCATAAGAATGACAGAGAATCGAATCCTGAAAAGGAGGCAGGATTTTTAATATTTATGGTGTAGGGATCGCGGTAAGCGAATCCAACTCCACCCATTGCCAGACCGCGGTCGAGCTGCTGTGCTTGCAAATCACCCAATCCGTAACGGGAATAAGGTGAACTAATCTGTACCTGAGCGACGCTGTGTGAAATCCCTGCGAGTAGCATCAAAAAAAGAAACACAACAGCTCTGCTATATTTTTGCATGATTAACGAGTATTAGATTTAAGCCCTGCATCACTAGATTAGGGGCTGCAAAGATGCGACTTTTTAATGAGTTTTCAAAATAGGCCATGTCGCCCCCGCTAAGTACCACTTTCAATTGCTTGTAGGTTTCCCTGTATCGCTTAATACAACCGTCAACTTCAGTGATAGCGCCATATACGGCGCCTGACAGCATAGATGATTCGGTGGTATTTCCGATGAAGCGGTCCGGCATCGCCAGAGGCAATAACGGAAGACGTGCAGTAAAATTATGCATAGATGAAATCCGCATCAATAATCCTGGAGAAATAGCACCACCTAAGTACACTCCCTTAGCGGTCACCATATCATATTTGATACATGTTCCTGCATCAATTGAAAGCACGTCCCTCCCCGGAAACAAGCCATGAGCGCCCACAGCGCAGGCAATACGATCGCTTCCAAGCGTTTCAGGACTTTGGTAAGCATTTGTTATTGGCAAGGGCGTTTTACCGCTCAAGCAGACCAGAAAAAAATGTTCTTTCAGAAAAGAAATGATAGATTGGTCTTCTGTGGCAACGGAAGAAAGAATTGCCGATTCTATCTTAAAATCCTTGATAAATTCCTGTATCTTTTTTACGTTCAGGGTGTCCAGCGAAAGAAAATGAAGCATTTTCCCCTTAGAGAAGATGGCCATTTTGACTCTGGTATTGCCTGCATCGATAATAAGATTCATACGAAACCCTTAAATTTCAGGCACAAAGATATTGAACTGCGGAAAGAATCAGATAAAAAAACTTTTTTTTTGTTATTTCCATAAACTTATTAATTTTGCAGTCCCAATTTTAGGGGGATGGCGTCGTAGCTCAGTAGGTAGAGCAGAGGACTGAAAATCCTTGTGTCACTGGTTCGATTCCGGTCGACGCCACACAAAACCGCAAATATAACATTTGCGGTTTTTTTGTGCTATTTTCATATCTTTGTACCTTATTAAACAATAAAAAGCTGAAGTGTCAGTTATGCATAATTGGCTGTTGACGCAGAATTTCAGCGCATTAAATTTGTATTCATGGGTTTTTTTAAGTTTGTCAGAAGCAGATATTTCTGGATCCACACAACCTTGGCTATAGTGTTGAGTATTTTCATCATGTGGTTTACACTTAAAGCATTAGACATTTATACGATGCATGGTCAATCGATCGATGTTCCTGATTTTAAGGGTAAACTGGTGAGTGAACTCGAGGATTATTCGAGTGATTATGATGTTACTTACGAGATTATTGATTCCATTTATGACTCAAACCTTCCAAAAGGTAGTGTAATTATGCAGGATCCTGCAGCGGGCACTAAGGTTAAAGATGGTCGTCGAATTTATCTTACGGTGGTTGCCATGAAACAGGAAATGGTTCAAATGCCTGATTTGCTTGACCTCACATTGCGACAAGCCTCTGCTATGCTTGAAACGTATGGTTTGTTTGTTGGTAAATTGAAGTATGTTCCGGATATCGCCCGCAATGCAGTCTTACAGCAAAAGTTCAAAGGCGAAAAAATAGAGGAAGGTACCCAGATTGCCAAGGGTTCAAAGATAGATTTGGTGCTTGGACAGGGTGAAGACAACGAAAAGGTTGAGGTTCCTGATGTATATGGAATGAAGCAGGGAGAGGCAATCCGTGCGCTCAAGGTTAATAGCTTGAATGTGGGTGAAGAATTTTTCGAAGATGGCCCCGACACCACTGTATCCCGAGTATATAAGCTAAAGCCGGGCATTGGCAGTGTTGTTAATATGGGTACCACAATCGAAGTGTACTACAAATCAGAAAAAAAACACGATTTTAAAAATAAATAGCGGCTCAATGAAAAAAGCCATCCTCTTTTTGGGAATCCTTTGTGGTATTGTTTCCATGGCCAATGCGCAGGAAGTGATGCTTTCCGTGTATGGAAACCCAAATCTCAGAGCACATCAGAAGCGTATTCCTCTTAAATCAAGCACAGCGCTTCCCCTCCCGTTTTTGGATGATTTTTCCTACAATTCGTGGTATCCGGATTCCAGTAAATGGATGGATGATTATGCTTTTGTTAACCGGACTTTTGGTCCATTGCCAACCACTCTTGGCATGGTTACGCTTGATGCAATTGATGACACCGGTGCAGTGTATTCCTGGGCAACACCAACTCCTTTTCAGGCCGACTATCTGACATCCCGACCGCTGCGTCTTGATTCTATACTTACCGGAACACCCGATGTAATGCAGCTTTCAGATTCCTTATATTTTAGTTTTTACTATCAACCACAAGGCTTCGGAAACGCACCTGATGAGGAAGATTCTTTGATACTTGAATTTTTTCAACCTGACAGCAATGAATGGTACAAGGTCTGGGGTGCTGCCGGAATTTCATATGCTAATTTTTATACGCTCTACCATCGTACATTCAGGCAAATCATGATTCCTATCACCAATGCAATGTATTTAAAAGATGGTTTTCAATTCCGGTTCAGGAATTACGCCAGCATTGCAAACTCCAATTTGCCAAGCTGGCAAAGTAATATGGATCAATGGAACATTGACTATGTCTATCTTGACTACAACCGCTATAAAAACGATACGGCCTATGCCGACGTTGCCTTTGTGAATGCCGCGCCTACCCTGCTTAAGACGTATATGGAAATGCCAGCACGTCAATACGTGGCAAGTGAATTAAAAGACACATTAAAGAATGTGATTACCAACCTCAACAACACAACGAATAATATAAATTATCGATATACCGTGCAAGAAGTGGGCGGAGCATTCACCACTACTCATTTGGGCGGAGATTTCGATATTCAACCATTCAACACCAATGGTTATCACACCTGGCCCTTTCATATTGCACCGGCAGTAGATTTTACTCTCCCTGCAATGAGTGGCGACAGTGTGGCTTTTAATGTCACCCACTTAATTGGTGTTAACGGTTGGAGCGACGACAATCTCACAAACAACAGCATGCGATTCGTGCAGAAGTTTTATAATTATTATGCGTACGATGATGGCACCGCAGAAGCAGGATATGGTCTTGCAGGAACCGGCGCCCGACTGGCATATCAGTTTTCGGTGAATCATCCCGACACTCTGGGCGCGGTTAATATGTATTTCAATCAGACATACACACCACCAACCTCACGTTACTTTTATCTGATGGTTTGGGAAAGTCTGAGTCCGGAAAAAGTTCTTTATAAATCAAAACGCCTACGTCCGTATAACGGAGATAGCATCAATGCATATCATACGTATTTTATTACTGATTCTATCATTAATCTAACAGGGACATTCTACGTTGGCTGGATGCAAATTACTGATGAAGTGCTGAACATCGGATACGATGTTAATACTGACGCTTCATCTCATGTTTTCTACAACACCGAAGGCACCTGGGAAAATACCGTTTATGATGGAAGTCCGATGATACGTCCGGTAATGGGCACAGCCGGACAAAACAAAAGAATGGATTGGATGTATTACGAAAGTGATTTCGACTTCAAGGTATATCCAAACCCCTCTGGTAGTTCAATCTCATTAATGCTTCCCGCAAAATATTTAAATCTGAATCCTGAAGAAACGATGACGGTTGAGATTTACAATTATTTGGGAAAGAAAATCCGTGAGCTTCCTTATAGCGCAGCCTTTGATGTAAGCGACCTCGAACAGGGCTACTACCTTGTACGTCTCAACTCGTATTCAACCAGCGAGAGTCTGACAAAATCTTTTATTATCTCTCGTTAAGCGGACATTCCGGATTTAATGCAAAGTTGATTTAACCTACGATTAAGCAGGTTTGCATTTTTTCCTTTTGAATCTTATTCTATTTTAAATACTGCTCTAATGCATCCTTGATTTGCGAAACCAACATGGGTTTGCTTAGGATAATTTTATCAGGTCCGAGTAAAAAGAAACCTGGAGTTTTCCAGGTGTGGTAGGCTTTTAATGTTTCACTTTCAACACCTTTCAAATCGCACACATGAATCCAGCGGGAATCAGTCTTAGCGGCAGCTGTCTTCCATTCTTTTATGTTAGTATCAATAGACACCGCAAAAATTTCCAATCCTTTTGGATGCCAAGCGTCGTAAAGACCAATTAATGCAGGCATGGCTTCGTGGCAATGAGAACATTCTGCACTCCAGAATAAAATCAGTGTAATCTTTGCTTTAATATCGTAGAGTGAAACCTTCTTGCCATCAAGTCCGGGCATTTGAATAGCAGGCGCCGGTTTCCCGGGAGCCAGATTTTTCATCACCTCTGCAGTGGCAAGATAGTCGTTGCCCCCCTCTACTTCGCAACTGTTAGAATAAACATAGGTATCAGCAAGGTAAATAAACACTTTCTCCCAACTGCTGGTTTCAAAAGTATTAAGCAGAAGTTTTAATGCATATTCCTTCATTTCAGGATTGACCGAAAAGCGCTGCATTAGAGTATCAATGGCTCGTTTATAATTTTCGGTGGATGGCGGATCACCGAACATATTCAAATAATCGGTAATTGACACATATAATATTTCTGAACATAAAAGCCGATCATCCTTGAAATTGATATTATCAAAATAATGATCACGCAAAAAATCATAGGGAGATTTGTAGGGAAATGCTCCAGGACTTTTGAGGTACCGGTAATAATCCGGCTTTGTGTATGCTTTGATTAGCGCGGATGCCAGAAGTCCCTGATTTTTATTTACTATGCTGTCCGCAAATAGAAGGAGTCGGCGGTTTAAGGCATTGGCCTGTCGTTGCATACTATCGAGTTCAGGAGTCATGCGATGTCCCGAAGCTTCGTACAACAAATTCCCCGTGGTAGCAATGGCATCGATGGTATCATTGAGCAGACGTGAAAGCTTCCAATAAGCATAGTAAATACGGTTTTCTTCACTATGCACCACTGTAAGATGGTTTAATGAAGGCATAGTGTTTTCCATCATTACGGACTCTTTATTCAGGATTACATCAGTAAACAAACTATCGGCGAAAGCCATACGATAAACTCCGGCGGGAAGGCTATCATTAAAGGCGAATTTTATCAAACCGTTAGTAATCTTGCAGCTATCCACCACATCATAGGTATTTCCTTTTACAGAAATAAGATAAGCCGATTTTGCAGTGAGACCCTTTACGTTATAACTTAATTCGTAGTTCTGCTGAGCCTTAAGCGCAAATGGATGCGTTAGTAAAAGGATGATTGCCGCAATAAAAAAAATACAATTCTTCTTCATACTACAAAATTAATAAAAATCCGTTGTGCTTTTCATTATCACTTTGCTATCGTACCTTTGTGCTAATGAAGATTCTTGTGCTTAATTATGAATATCCACCGCTTGGTGGAGGGGCCGGACTGATCAGTCGTTACATCTCGGAAGGATTGGCCGGGCTCGGGCATGAGGTAAGCGTGATCACCACTTGGTTTCCTGGCGAGCAAGAACTTTCTGTTTCACCAGCACTTCCTCTGAAGGTTGTACGTTTGAAATCGGCACGAAAGCTCACGTATAAATCAAACCTTCATGAAATGATTTCGTGGATTTCTCACTGCAAAAGCTATCTTCCTGAACATTTAAAAGAGAACTCCTACGACATCGTCTTTGCAAATTTTGCATTACCGGGGGGCGAGGTTGCACGCTATCTTCACAAACATGATCATCTTCCGTATGTTATTTTAAGTCATGGCCACGATATTCCCTGGTTCTTTCCAAAACAAATGTGGTTCTACCATTTTCTTACTTATAATTGGATACGATATATTTGCATAAAATCCTCCGTACTCTTTGTGCAGTCGGGAGATATGCTTCGCAATGCCCGCAGATTCATGGGTGACAAAGAAGCATCTAAAGTCCGTCTTGTTCATAATGGCGCAGATTTTAAAATGTTTTATCCCGACAATACTCCTCGACCGGAACGGTTCAGGATACTTTTTGCTGGCAGATTGGTAAAGCAAAAAGGACCGATGTTTTTCTTAAAGTCCATGAAATTATTACGGGATATGGGAGTCCCATTTGAAGTGATAATAATTGGCGATGGCCCGATGCGCGGGGCAATGCAGAGGTACGTTGAGAAAAACAAATTAAGGGCGCAGATTCGTTTCATTGGATGGCTCAGTAAGGAAGAAATGCCGGGGGCGTATAGAAGTGCACATTGTATGGTAGCTCCCTCCCTCAATGAAGGAATGTCGATGGCCATGAATGAAGCGCTGGCCAGCGGACTTTATGTGTTTGCTACCGAAGTTAGTTGTAATGCAACCTTAATAAAGTCGGAGATTAATGGCGAGCTTATCCCTGCGAAAGACGCTCAGGCTCTGGCTCAGCGCTTATCCTTATTTTATCGCACCCGGTTTATACAGGATTATCGTGTGCCTGAAGACGAAGTTACACGCTTTCACGAAACCTACGACTGGGCTACAATTTCGAAACAGTACAGCGATATTCTTAAAGAAGTTATTCTCCGAAAAAGCAGTTAAAGACTTCTGATAATCTTACTTTCTAATTCGGGTTTGATGGTTTTGAGCTGCAGATTGGTACCATCGAATTCCGCATAAGTGAAGGTCGACACCCATTCTCCAAGATTGATATAACGTAATTGTTCGTTCACCATAACGTCGAATGGCAAGTGGCGATGGCCAAAGATCAGATAATCGTATCCCTCATCTTTTAACTGTTCTCTGGCATATTGAATCAACCGTTCCTTTTCCGGGCCAAGATATTTTTCATCAGTATCGCCTCTTGCAACGCGGCTTTTACGTGAAAAATATAAGGCCAATTTAACTCCGGTATTTGGGTGAATGCGGGCAAATAGCCATTGGGAGAATCTGTTGGCAAACACTTTTTTGATGAACTTATAGCCATGATCCTTCATACCCAGTCCGTCTCCATGTCCTACAAAAAATCGTTTCCCGTTGATTTCAATTACCTCAGGATGGCGAAAAATCTGTATACCCAATTCTTCCGGGAAGTAATTGAACATCCACATATCATGATTACCGGTGAAGTAGTGAATTTTGATACCAGCATCGGATAGTTCGGCGAGCTTCCCCAAAAGGCGGACAAATCCACGAGGAACAACGGTGCTGTATTCAAACCAAAAATCGAAAATATCGCCCAATAAAAAGATTTCCTTTGCATCATACTTTATAGAGTCGAGCCATTGCACGAGTAGCTTTTCCCTTATAAGGCTGGAGGCGGCATCAGGGACGCCCAGATGACTGTCGGAAACGAAGTAGACTTTTGTTCTGTTTTGGTTGGTCACTCGGCAATTATCTTTTTACAGTTTTCTTAGTGGTACAACTTTTCTTTTTGCGATACATCATGCAATGCATGGTCAATCCTAAGACGTATACATTATATTACATCTTGTATTTGCGGGCTAAATAATTTGCAAGGGTCTGATCGTCGGGGCGCTTAAGCAGAATGCAACCGTTTTGATCGATAAGCCAAGCGACCGGCAAGGATGTGACATTGTAATCTTTAACCAGCGGTGACTCCCACTCAAGCAAATCGGTAGCCTGGGGCCAGTTTAGTTTGTTTTCTCTGTATGCATCTTCCCATTTCTGGCGGTCTTTGTCGAGAGAGACTCCTAAAATTGTAAAACCTTTGGAGGCATACTTTTTATATAAATATTTATAGGTTGGGATAGGTGCCTTCGATGGCTCCGACCAACCCGCCCAAAAGTACAGCAGCAGGGTATTTCCTTTGAAGGATGAAAGTGTTACTGAACCGCCAGCAGGGTTTTTAAGAAAGAATGCGGGAGCCGCTTTACCGGAATCGAGCGATGATTCTCTGGCAAGTTGCTCAGCCTTCTCATTTTTGAGTTTCAGAACCCTTTGATGAAGTTCATCAACATAGGCGTTTTTCGGATAAGTAAGGTAGAGTGCGCTATCAAGCATTTGATAGAGCGCAATATCTTCGCGCTCGTTCACTACACGTACACGACCAAATATTTGGTAAAGTGCCATAAGTGAAGCTAGTGAGTTTGGATGTTTCCGTATAAAACTTTGCACGAATGCCCTCTGATTATCAAACAAAGCATTATACGCAGAATCAATTTCCAATTTTATTGAATCGAATCTGGGGTTGGTATGACTGGTGTTTAGCAGGTTCAGCAATGAATCGGAGGCCCGGTAATTCTTGCGTGTATGATTGTTCAATTCCCAAAGTAATTGAGACCCCTGCGACCCGGAAACCTTATAATCGTTTGCCAATTGCATAATATCTCCCTCAACTACTAGATCTTCGCCGCGATCGATTAGAAGTGAAATAAAATTATCGGGGCTGGTACCTAACAAATAGAAACCGGGTTCGCTGATGGATGCTTCAATCGTGAAGCTTCCCTTTTCATCAATAATCATTGAATCAATTGTACTAATACTATCAACTGCAAGAACCTGAAGTCGTATCAGTTCCCCTTTGGTGTTTTTTAAATTCCCTTTGATAGTAAAAGTATCCGGATGACCCTTATTCGGGCCTCCACAGCTCACAAGGCCTGATATGGCCAGCACTAAAAAGCAATTGAACAAGAGAATGCGAACCTTCATAACGGATGACTAAACGCTTAAATTTATTCTTTGGTATTGGAAACTATCGTGCTGCCTGCTGGTTTATATGTAATTACGATCGAACCCAAGCGATTATCTATACCAAAAACAGGAGCGGAAACCAACAATTCTCCACTTGTTTGGACTTTAAGATCCACCTGATCGGAACCTGCAATTTGCTGATAAAATTGTTCGGTGTAGGCTTTCTTTTCATACTTTTTATCGGTAGAAAGAAGCACTACTCCATCGTTTGAAATCAACACGACTTGCTGATATGGTTTGATTTTCACCAGTTCAGTCATAATTTGATTTACCTGTTCCATGTTTTCACGCATCATTTCGGCACGAACAGCCCAGGAAAACACACGGGCGACGGTTTTAAGATTGTTTTCATTGTTCTGGCTAATTTCTAGGGCTGATTGTGAACGTAACGAATCTGTTTCAAGTTTTTGTCGTGTTTCGAGCTTGGATATCTCTAGCGACATAAACCAATACATACTTAAAGGAAGCAGTATTACCAGTGCAACCAGAATGATCATAATGATCTGCCGTGGTTTTAACTTCTTTTTTGGAGCTTGCTGAGCGGGTTGAGATGCTGTTGTTTTATTCTCTGGGGTTTGGGGTGAATTTTCTTCCATACTATTATAATTTAGACCTTCAAAAGTACAAAATAAGTTGGTTTGATTAAGGAATCATGGAAAGCCAGCCAATTTACCTGACTTAACATTATTTTTTCCACGCCGTTTATATTGTCCAGGCGTCCCTGCCCTGGCATTTTCAAACAGACCACTATTATATTAAAAGGTGACTGTGCTGATAGATGGTTTTAAGGATTTCTGTGTCCAGAAATGCGGAATTTTCTTGTAAAATCGGAAAACAGCTCCCGGTAATTACAAATATTTGAGGGATTGAAAATTTATTTTCATTTTAAATAAAACATCTTAATTGTTGTTTTTCAATGCGTTTCATTTGTCCTATCGATACGGCTATAACAAGGTAATGATATTTTTTTAGTTCTATGTATTGCATAGTACTAAAAATGTTGTAATTTTGTCTCGTCATTCAGAAAAACATCAATAAATAAAATAATCCAAATATGGACATAGAAAATTCGAAAGCGCAGATGCGTAAAGGGGTGCTGGAGTATTGCATATTGGCTGTGCTCTCATCGAGGGCAGCTTATGCGTCCGACATCATAGAAAAAATGAAGGGCGCCCGACTGCTTGTAGTGGAAGGAACCCTATATCCTTTGTTAACGCGATTAAAAAACGACGGGCTACTAAATTATCGGTGGGAAGAATCCCGGTCAGGGCCACCCCGAAAATATTACGCTTTGACTCCCGAAGGGCAATCGTTCCTGCAGGAGTTAAATTTATCCTGGAGTGAATTAGTGGAGGCCGTGCATAAAATCACCTCCTCTGCACAAGCCGATAACGAACAAGTTGAACAATTATAACACATAATAAAATGAAAAAGACCGTTTCAATAAATATTGCAGGTATTTTCTTTCACATTGATGAAAATGCCTTTCAGATGCTGGAACAATATCTGGAAACTCTGCGTGCACATTTTAGCGCCTCTGAGGGTAAAGACGAGATTATGGAAGACATCGAAGCCCGCATAGCCGAGGTGTTTCAAACAAAAATTTACGATAAACAGCAAGTCATTCAGCAGGAAGATGTCGAAGAAATTATTGCATTACTCGGAAAACCGGCCGATATCAGTGGCAACGAAAATGGCGCCAATGCAGAAACTCCGGCTGCCGACCCAAAAGATCGTCGTAAAACCCGTCGTCTCTATCGTGATACGGATAACCGGGTTCTAGGCGGAGTTTGCTCCGGACTATCCCATTATTTTAATGCTGATCCTATATGGTTCAGGATTGCATTTCTCATTATGTTGTTCATGTTCGGTTCAAGCGTACTCATTTATATTGCCTTATGGATTCTAATTCCGCCGGCAACCAATACTGCTGAAAAGCTTGAAATGAAAGGAGAATACATCAACATTCAAAATATTGAAAAGAACATCAAAGAAGAAATCAAAGATCTTAAAAAGCGTTACAAAAGCATTCGCGATAAGCACCAGCCGCAGACAGAAGAAGGTATTCGTGACTTTAAGCGCAGAATGCGGCATCTTAAACGTGAACTCAGAAATAAAAAGCGTACCGCGGTGGTAGAAAATGGAAGCATTGGAAGCCGTGTTGGTGGTGTAATTGAAAACATCGTTTTCATTGCTGTGAAGGTTGTTCTTGTTGCAATTGGAATTTTCTTCCTCTTCCTTGGAACAATACTAACAATAGGATTAGTCCTTTCTATTACCGGATCCGAAAACTTCTTTATGGTGACCAAATGGGGTATGTCGACCTTCTCTCTTCCGGCTTTCTCTTCACTCATTTTTGAAAACCCGACTCACTCATGGATCTTATTGTTTGGCTTATTACTTTTAATTGGTGTGCCATTGTTGATGATGATTTTCAATGGAGTAAAATTGATTTTCGGCATTCGTAAACGCGTTCGTATTGTTTCAATACTTGCCACCACCTTATGGTTATCAGGATTATTGCTTACTATTTGGGCCTCGATTATTGTTTATCAATCATACAGCGAAAAGGCCACAGACAAAACCATTCTTGCCATTCAGGCACCAGCGGATAGTTTGGTTTATCTTGATGTTTCTCCATCCAACATCAAACTTGATGAATATGATGAGATGAAAAGTAAATTAGTGTTTAACAATGTATATTTCATTTCAGACACAGATTCTACCCGGAGCTTTGGTTTACCTGTAATCAGGTTCATTCCGGCCGACAGTGCAGGTTATAGTATTGTGATTAATCGTTACGCTCATGGTTCCTCTATCCTCCAGGCTCGTCACAGAGCAACCGATATCCGATATCAGTTGCAGCAAAATGATTCTGTTATTGTTTTTGGGAATTTCTTCAGACTTGCCGACCACGAAAAATGGAGAAATCAAAAGGTAAAAATCACCATGAAAGTACCAGTAGGTCAAAAAATTCATTTTAATAAAAGCATGGAAAACCTGCTTTACGACCATGATGTAGAGAATAACACATGGAATGAAGATATGATAGGAAAAACAATGGTCATGACCCCAACCGGGCTTGGATACGGCAAATAAAACAATATCATTGGAGTATGAAAAAAAGACTGGAATTCCAGTCTTTTTTTTTCAACAATTCTACAGGAGCAGATTTTTTTACCTACTTTAGTCCATCAGAATAAATTTCGAATTATGCATATAGCAGTCGCTGGAAATATTGGATCGGGTAAGACTACCCTGACGAGTTTACTTGCAAAACATTATAAATGGGAACCTCATTACGAGGATGTTGATACAAATCCCTACCTGCAAAGTTTTTATGAAGATATGCAGCGATGGTCGTTTAATCTTCAGGTGTATTTCCTCAACAGCCGATTCCGTCAGGTAATCAAGATTCGCGAAAGCGGGAAAGCTGTTGTACAGGATCGCACCATTTACGAGGACGCATACATTTTTGCTCCAAACCTGCACGCAATGGGGCTTATGCCTTCACGAGATTTTGATAATTATCAATCGCTCTTCGAACTGATGAGCACTTTTCTCCAACCCCCCGATTTGTTGATATACTTGCGGGCTGAAGTTCCTACGCTTGTCAGGCAAATTCAAAAACGCGGCAGAGATTATGAAAATAGTATTCGCATTGATTATCTCACACGATTAAACGAGCGTTACGAAGCCTGGATTTCTAGCTACAAGAATGGCCGTTTACTTATTATGGATGTTGATGATAAAAACTTCAGCGAAAATCCTGCAGACCTTGAATTGATTATTGATAAAATAAACGCAGAATTGTTCGGACTTTTTGACTAATTCTGCTGACAATTCTCTTTCTGATGAAAACTCCTGTTTGTGGGATTATTCCTGCGCGCTACGCCTCCACTCGTTTCCCCGGAAAACCATTAGTCGACATTCGCGGAACAACCATGATTCGTCGTGTTTACGAACAAGCGTGCAAGGCAGACGCTTTGTCGGAAGTTTGGGTTGCCACTGATGATGATCGGATTTTTGAGCACGTTAAAGCTTTTGGAGGGAAAGTAATGATGACCTCAGATCTTCATAAAACGGGGACTGACCGCTGTCGCGAAGTACTACAGACACTTGAAAGACAGGGCAAGCAATTCGATGTTGCAATTAATATTCAGGGTGACGAACCCTTTATTGATCCTCAACAGATAAATCTTGTTGCATCATGTTTTAGTAATCCGGAAGTGCAGATAGCCACCTTACGTAAAGCAATCACTTCGAGCGACGAACTCTTCAGCCCAAATATTATCAAAGTGGTATGCGACCAAAAAGGCGAAGCTTTGTACTTCAGCCGCTCTCCTATCCCTTACCTGAGAGGCAGTATCGAAAAAGATTGGTGTAAAGAAAATATCTTTTATAAACATATTGGTATATATGCTTTTCGTTCCGAGGTCTTACATCGGGTAAGTGCTCTACCCCCGTCAACCCTGGAGCTTTCAGAATCACTCGAACAATTGAGATGGCTTGAAGCTGGAATTTCAATTCAGGTTGAGACCACCCTCGCAGAGAGTCATTCAATCGATACCCCAGAAGATCTCAATAAAGTATAGTGTTGACAATTAATATATTAGGATAATTCTCCCTTCTTTTGAAACAAAATTTGCCATTTTTTCGTATTTTCGCATGACGAAATACACTCGATGGGAACCTATACCTATATTTTTGAATTACTTTATTCGCACGATTGTGTGATTTTTCCCGGACTTGGCGGTTTTGTTGCCAATTATCGCCCGGCAAAGATTCACCCAGTGTTACATACATTTTCTCCTCCCGCTAAGGAACTGATGTTCAACCCTCGTCTGCAGGGGAATGATGGTGTACTTGCAAATTATATTGCAAATAAAGAATCGATCACTTATGATGAAGCCCTGGGCTTACTACAGGAACAGGCATTACACATCAATACGTTACTGAATCAATCACAGCGTTTCGAAATACTGAATGTTGGCGTTCTTTATAAAGATATTGAAGGCAGTTTGAAATTTGAAGCATCGAACCAGTTGAACTTCTTACTCTCGTCTTACGGATTGTCAGAATTCATTTCTCCGGCCATAGAACGGGAGCGCAACATCAGGCATTATGAACCCAGGCCTTTCAGAACCGGACAAACGCCAAACAAAAATCGCATTTCTTCGACGGTAAAAAGAACCGCACTGATTGGTGTTCCGGTCATGGCTCTTGCCGCCTTAGCATGGTTTTCAGCAGGAAATATTGGTAATTGGATTGCTCAAACCACCGATTTGCTGCCAAAAATATCCTTCCCTTCCTACAATCTGCCGGAGAACAGTGGATCCTCTGCTGTCCTTGCAAAAAAAGCAGTACAAAAAGACATTAAAAGAACTTTCATTGCCAGAGAAGTGATACAAACCATCGTTTCGGAAAATTCCCAAATGCAGCCAGCATCGGGAACTTTCTGTATCGTCGGCAATTGCTTTTCCATCGAAGACAACGCAAAACGCTATGTTAAAGACCTGCAAGAACAAGGGTTTTCAGGGGCATCTTACCTTCCTGCAGATGGAAAATCGCTTTTTAAAGCATACTTCGGGCGCTATACAAATCGCTCAGAAGCTGAAACAGCCCTGCAAAAAATCAAAAAAGATCAGGCACCTCAGGCCTGGATTCTTGAAATTAAATGAACTTTGAACGGTGAGCAAGAAAAAGCTTCAGCACTTTGCTGAAAACGAAACCTTTGCTAATTTTTTTCAGCCAAGCATCATTACACCTCAACCTGAATTCCGCAACAAAGGCTGCTGGAATGATATTTATTTTCGAAACAGCAATCCCATTTATCTGGAATTAGGTTGTGGAAAAGGAGAATATACTGTTGGACTAGGTCGAAAATATAGCAACCGGAATTATATTGGCGTTGATATTAAAGGCGCACGAATGTGGCGAGGTGCAAAAACCGCTCTGGAGGAACAAATCAATAATGTGGCTTTTGTTCGAACACAGATTGGCTTCTTGTGGAATTTCTTCGGACCAAAGGAAATTTCCGGAATTTGGATTACCTTTCCTGATCCACACCCTGCTTTATCAGAACGCAATAAAAGACTAACCTCACCTCGTTTCTTAGGTTATTATCGTCCCTTATTAAAAGATGACGCTGTTATACATTTAAAAACTGATGACGAAGGTCTGTATCGTTACACCCTAGAGATTATTGAAGAAGAAGGGCATCAGTTGTTATTCAGTACCGATGATTTATACATGAATGCACCTCAGGAAGAAGCTTGCAGTATACAGACCTTTTATGAAAATCGCTGGCTGCTTGAAGGAAAAACAATAAAATACCTGCGCTTTACCCTGAAATCATTAATCAATGGCTAGAACCGAATTAAACACAGAATCTTTTTTCTCACGTGTTTATGAGGTCGCACGATTGATTCCCTATGGCCGTGTTACCAGTTACGGCGCCATTGCGCTTTACCTCGGCAGCAAAGGTTCTGCGAGAATGGTTGGTTGGGCAATGAATGCATCGCATAATGCAACACCTCCTGTCCCTGCACACCGCGTGGTTAACCGCTCGGGAGTCCTGACGGGCAAACATCATTTCGGCGGAAGCCAGGTAATGAAAGATCTTCTTGAATCTGAAGGAGTGGAAATTCTAGATAATCAGATTGTCAACTTTAACAACATTTTCTGGGATCCCTTTAAGGAACTAAGCTAAGCCACCGATAGCATTATTCGGGTCGATGCCTTTTCACTCATTTAGAACTATCGTGTTTTAATTTCTGCTTAGAAAATGCCGGTTGGCCTTGAACCTTACACACAAGGCACGAACAAATCATCTCTTGGATTTACCATAAGAACGGGAAGTTGGTCCTCATTGGTAATGATGCGTTTTTCGGCAGGCCCCAATAAAAAATCATCAACACCCCAGTCTTTAGTCGCCGTAATCAGGATAAGTCCGGCACCTTTCATCTTAGCATAAGACAAGGCATAGCGATCAATATCATATTTCAGCTTATCCGTTTTATGAAAATCATAGAGGGTTTTCAATGTGTCGAAAAGCTTTTTTACCAACAACAGATTATTTCGGAGTTGCACCATAAAAAAACCATCCCTGTATTCGGTATGCACCACAGTGATGAATGAATTATGAAGTCTGCCGAGATAGCCAGCCCAGGAAGCTTTTTCCTTTGATTCGGGGGTAAAATCGACCGGAAGAATGATATGGCGAAATGCATCAGCATCCGGCATTTTGTTTTGTACTATTAATAAAGGAATGCGCAACTCCCTATAGTCACTCACCAGTTTTGATGGAGAAAAATAATCCTGAGCTTTTCGATTCACAGTATTTAAGCCTGTGACCAACACAATAGCGTTGATTTTTTCGATAATTCCATTAAGAATATCAGCAACCTCTCCCTTAAAAATATAAGCGTTTGCGATAATATTGTGGCTGGCTTGAATAGTGGCTGCAATCGTTGCCAAACGAGCACGGGCTTCATCCTCCTTGGTGTTGTTGTCTGTGTTCCTGGAAGCATTTTTCTTTTCGCTTATGACATGCACTAATGTGATTTCACAACGAAATATTTTCGCCATTGCAATACCATAGCTAACAGCACAAATGCAGGCATCAGAAAAATCGTGTGGGACAAGAATCTGCTGTTTCTTCTTTTCCTTGACATCGGTATTCTCCTTTTTTACTTCTTGTTCCACAAGACAAAGGTACGAGAAATGGGCAAATAAACTAAGTGTATGAATACATATACGGTATGTCAGGGATTAATTTGTTATTACTTAAATACTGCGCAGATGTGGAATGATGGATCAAGCCGGATTGTTGAGGAGCAACAAATAGTTATTGGTGTTTTTTAGCACAACTGAAAAACAATACTGAATTGTCGCATTTAACAAGAGCACAACTTAATGTGTGGTTTATATTCTTTGAATTCCACCTTTTGCATGAACAAAAGGTGGAGCCAAAATTCTAGTCAAAGCCAATGCTATCCCCCCGCTCTCGCCAACGGCCGCAAATCACGCAAGGTAGTGCCGAAAACGCCAATTGACGGCATTTCTTGAATATGACAATAAACCTCATTTCGCTCATTGAATTTTCTTTTTGTCGTTTTCGACAGAGCCGACAGCGAAAAGGCCGCTGTCTGGCCCCTTGCGGATTTGCGTGCCGTTGACGATTCACAGCCTGCCCACGCCCGCTTGCTTTGACAGGCCCGCACACACGCTTTGAACATTAGCATTTCATAATTTCAATACTGTAAAATAACCACAAAGTACAAATGGTATTGGTCTGATAAACTATTAAAACACTGATGCTAAAAAAGATTGATAAGTGTAATCAATATTGATGGCCAATGTTACAGACAATAGCTGCAAATGGAACTCATTCGCGTTCATTCGTGGTATTCGTAGTTGAAGAAAGGTTTTAAATTCTAGTGTTTTCTATGAATAGTTTTCCTACTCCTCAACTTTTCCGCTTGATCCGGAATGATCAAACAAAAGCGACTCCATATATCATTTGTAATGATGGAGGTTATTTCGTGTCTATCCTTAAAGTCCGTCTGCAGCTTTGTTCTCGTGTTGGCGAGCTTCCACGGACGTTACAGCAGGACTCATTTAGATTCAATAAAACGCATATAATGAGAAAAAGCCCTAAAATGAACGATCCGGCGGGGCGCCGGATCATTCATAAATTATGGGAAGTTTTGTGCGATTTGGAGTTTGTAAGGGACGAGTTTACAAAGACCGGTACACAATTTAGGGTTTAACAACTATAAGACACTAAGTTTGTGCTTTTGGTTGCTTTAAGAGGAAAAAAAATAGCAATTATTTTTCAGCAGTTTTGCTTTTGAAAATCAAACTAGCTAATATGCTAATTATCAGTATCCCGAGCACAATGTATAATGAATGTGCGGTGGTAAAACCAATTTCCTTCAACCATTCATTAAAAACCAGCTTAAATCCTATGAACGTTAATAGTATAGAAAGTCCGTGTTTGAGGTAGTGGAACATGGTAATAATCTTCAATACAAGGAAAAACAACGCTCGTAAACCAAGTATCGCGAAAATATTGGAAAAGAAGATAATATAGGGATCCTCTGTAACAGAAAAAATAGCTGGAATTGAATCTGTTGCAAAGATGACATCACTAAATTCAATAACCAGCAAAACAATAAATAAGGGGGTAACATACAGCTTATGATCACGATTTGTGATAAAGAATCTTCGTCCAACATAGCGAGGAAAAACCCTGAAATACTTTGATGTGAACCTTACCACAGGATGTTTTGACACATTGATGCCTTTATCTTCTTTATTGCGATCGATGAACATTTTTACACCTGTAAAAACCAGCAAGCCGCCAAAAATGTAGAGCACCCATGTGAATCGCTGGATTAATGCGGAACTGCCAAATATGAAAATAAACCTCAGCACAATAGCTCCGAGAATTCCCCAAAACAAAACACGCTTGTAGTAGATTTTTCGCACACCAAATGCGAAGAAGATCATGATAATCACAAAAAGATTGTCAACAGAAAGTGATTTTTCGATCAGCCATCCGGTGATGTATTCTAATCCCATATTGCGTCGATACACTTCAAGTGCTTCCTGGTAGGAAAGTCCGTGAATATCGATTGGGAGTTTATACTGATGTATCTTAAACTGAATATCCTCAAGACTGCGGACTCCATGTATCACTTCGCCCTTAAAACGAATGAAAACATAGAACAGTAGAGCCAGGCAAATCCAAAACAGTGACCAGCCAACGGCTTCCTTAAATTTTATTTCATGGCTCTTCCTGTTGAATAAGCCCAAATCCATGAATAATAGGGCCAAAATAAAAAGGATAAAACCACTAAAAAACAAAAGCTCACTTAGATTCATAGCTTGAGAATCGGGTATACAAAGGTATGGAAATTAAACGGATGGTGCGGAGTCTCTGCTGATCTAAATAGAAATTGTATCTTTGATGATAGAATTCATCCTCATGATCAGCAATTTCATTTTATACATTGACCCGGGTCCGGGCAGCCTGCTGCTACAAGCTGTTATTGCTGCCATTACCGGCGCTGCTTTTTACATTACTATTGCCCGTCAACGTATAAAGCGATTTTTTCAGAAGCACTTCAACAAAAAAGAACCTCAGGAAAAATGAAGTCCGTAGCCTCTTCGTTCAGAGACCCCGCAGGAAGCGTTTTCATCCGTGATGGCATCGTATACAGGGCGATCTTTGAAGAATATCGAAAGCATTACGAAACGCTGATTAATTCAGGCCTATATCAAATGCTGATTGAGGAAAAATCCCTGATTCCTCATGAGGAAGTCTCCACTGAGAAAGCGTTTTCAGAAGCATATAAAATTATCAGGCCTCAACAATTAGAATTAATAAGCTACCCACAGGAATGGTGTTTCCTGCAGTTGAAGGAGGCTGCACTGTTAACACTGAACATTCAACTCACGGCACTCCAACACGGGATGGTATTAAAAGATGCAAGTCCGTATAATATTCAATTTCTAAATGCTCAGCCTATATTGATTGATACATTATCTTTTGAGCAATATAATGATGGAGATCCGTGGATTGCATACCGACAATTCTGCGAACTATTCCTTGCACCATTGGTGGTGATGAGTGTGAAAGATATTGACTTAAA
This sequence comes from Bacteroidales bacterium, assembly GCA_963678485.1. GTDB lineage: Bacteria > Bacteroidota > Bacteroidia > Bacteroidales > CAIWKO01 > CALGYY01. The sequence continues at coordinate 2,722,106 of OY782882.1, read as the reverse complement.
TCTATTACGCCTGTATCCACAGGGCGTTCCGCTGACCCTCGCGGTAAAAATGATTCCCTGGCGTAAGCGTATTAAACCAAGTATTTACCTCAATCTCGTATTACACGGGCGATTGCAACGCAGGCAAGGAAATCTAGCGATGAATACAGAACCCCAAAAGGCCAAGGTGAGTAAACGCGCTATGTTAGGACATACCGAAATGCTGATTCGTGCTGTTCAAAAACTCGAGCCCCACAAACGACAACATGGTGAATGGAATACTTACTATGAAGAGAACCTTTTATCGAACGAATATTTAAAGGAAAAAGAATTTGTTATTGAAGGCTTGTTACAACAAATAAAACCTGGATGTGTATTCGATTTGGGCTCTAATACTGGCAATTTCAGCAGTCTTGCATCAAAGTATGCCAGGGAAGTAATTGCATTGGAAAAGGACGCAATGTGCTCTGAGTTGTTTGCTCAGAAAGTGAAAAAAGATGGTGTAAAAAACATTATGCCTCTGCTATTCGATATCATGGAACCCCTGTCAACAGCAGGATGGGAATCTTCTGAACGTCTTACGCTTTGGCAGCGACAACGAAGCGATCTGGTAATGGCGCTTGCAGTATTACACCATATCTCCATTGGAGAGAATGTTCCGTATGAAAAGATTTCATCGCTTTTTCTAAAACTAGGGCGACAACTTCTCATCGAATTTGTTGCACCTGACGATCCGAACGCCAAGCGTTTGCTGCGCTACAAATCAAGTTTGATGAATCGCATTTCAAAAGCGGACTTTATAAAGGCTTTTGAACACGATTGGAAAATTGTCGGAGAATTTTCGCTGAAATCTGCCCGGCGAACCATTTACCACATGACGGCCAGAAACGATGAATAAACTGATTCCTGGAATAAAAATGTTCTTCAGCTCGCTCAAGGCGCGCCCATTGCTGCTTACCCCCTACCTTATAGTATTATTGTTTGCAGCAAATGAATCCGCACTTCTGTATATGCAATACGTTTTACCGTTGTGGTCAACGATTGGAAATATATTCATTTTACTATTAGTCGCATTCGTTGTTCATTTTTTCTTTAGTCTGATAATTAATGACCGATTACTATCAGCTATCATTGCAACATACACATTGTTTATCTGCGTCTACTATTTTGATTTATACATGCTGGTGTATAACGATGTTCCTTGGATTGCCAAGCACATAACCCGTGGTTATAATGTGTTCCTGCTTGCTTCCTTCGCAGTCATCGGTCTGGCCTTATGGTTATTGCTGCGTAAGTTAAAACCACAACTCAAGTATATAAATAATTATCTAATCATTATATTATCAATTTTTATTTTGATTGAAATCGGGAAAGCCTTCCTGTTTGAGCCATTTGATATAAAATACACCAACCTCCCAACAGACGAGCAACTGAAAGCAAATCCTGACTCCTGCTCTAAACCCGACATTTACTACATAATCTTCGACTCATACACCGCATCCCGAAGTTTGAAGAAATACTGGAATTACGATAACCCTCTCGACACCTTGCTTCGGAATTACGGGTTCTACCTTGCCTCCAAAAGCAACACAAATTATAATGCAACGCATTTCAGTGTTTCGTCCTGTCTGAATATGTCTTATCATAGTCAGATGACGGAAAAACAAGAGTATGCGATTCCGATTATAAAAGAGAATGCTCTGGCCAATTACAGTTTGGTTGCTGATTACCTTAAGAATAAAGGCTATCAGATTATATCCTTAAGTTTATTCGACTTCATGGGAACAAAGAATTTCTGGAATATCAATTATGCCTATATGGCCTTTTTTGATCGAACCATATATCAGCTGGCACAGGTAAAACTTGGCGACAAGAAGTTGGTAAATGAACGGGCTGATAAAAGTATAAGCTTCAAAGTCATGGATTCTGTAGCAAGTACGGCACAATTACCCAGCAAGCAGCCCCGGTTTGTATATGCACACATATATCTTCCGCACGATCCTTTCTTTTTCGACGCACTGGGAAATGAAATGCCCGATTCCTATGCTATTGGCGGCGTTGAACCTTATAAATACCTTGAACAACTGAAGTTTTTAAATAAATGTATCAGCGATATGCTGAAAAAAATGTTTGCCAAAGGCAAGAGCAACGCCATTATCATTATTCAGGGTGACCATGGTTACAGATATTTGAAATTGCCTGATGACGATGAAAACATTCGGGAAAGCCTGAGCATATTCAACTCATACTACCTGCCATCGGGCGATTATTCCTCATTATATGACTCCATAAGCCCGGTAAATAGTTTTCGTGTAATACTTAACCAAACCTTTGGAACCAAGCTGCCACTCTTGCCGGATACCAGTTATGCCTTATATGGTGTAAAGAATTTTCGCGAAACATTACCATAAAAAAAAGGCTGCAATAAAACATGCAGCCTTTTTTATTTTCAGATTTATTGATTACTGAACAAATTGCTTAGCATAATACTTAGCAGTTAGTTTTTCTCCAGTAGCCTTTTCAATCATATCATTCCATTCGTAAGTCATACCTGGTTTGAAAACTTTTTCGATGAAGAATTTTCCAATCTCAGGATTGTTCGACCAATTAATGGTAGTCAGGTCATCGGTCTTCAAAATATTCTTTGCAATATAATAAGAGAATTGTGAAGCCAATAATTCGCCCAATAAATAATTGTGATAATAGCAGGGAGAGGTAGCAATGTGGATTTTAGAAGCCCAATCAGGTTCGTTGCGATCAGCAGGTTTTTTCACCATTTGATATTTCTCAACCAAATCCCACCACAGTTTATTCAAATCCTGATCAGGATTTTCGTAGAGACCTTTTTCGAAACGGTACATTACCTGAGCCCAGCGGCTGAAAACAAGTTGTTCAAGGCGTAAGGTTTTAAAACAATCGGCTGAAATTTTTGCAGCTTCTTCATCCTTCAGTCCAATATTAGCTTTCATCCAATTGGGGTTGCTGGCGCAACGTCCAAAAAACATGGCAACTGCCTCAGTGGTGAAAATGTGAGCAGCATCGCGAAGCATGAAAGGAACAACTGTATCATTATACTTTGAATATACTGAATGTCCATATTCGTGGAGCAGTGTATTCATCCAATTTGCATTACTCTTAACATTGCAAAGTACACGAACGTCACCTGCTTTGTCGATATCGATGCAATATGCATGTTGATTCTTTCCTGGTTTTTCAAACAGGTCACTTTTCTGAACTATTGGAGTAATATCCATTCCAATTCCCTGATAGTACTTTGTTGTTATATCAACAAGATCTTTGTCTTTGTAATATCCATCAAGATCTACAGCATAAATCTGGGGAGCTTCCTGGAAGAAACGATTTTGATAATGCCAGGGCATTAAATCTTGTTTCTGAACTTTATATCTTTTTGAAAAATAGTCATCCATTTCGCTTTTCAGCTGAGCAAAGGAATCGCGGGTGAGGCTATCGAGTTCGTCAAAAAGTTTTTCGATCTCAGCAGGATCCTGCTCAGAAAGTTTCAGACTCATTTCGTGAAAGTTCGAATATCCAAGTTCTTTTGCAGCTTCATTTCTCTTTTTTACAAGGGCAATAATGTCCTGTGCTACGTTTGCACCGGATTTCTTGGAAGCTTTCCAGGTAGCTTCAAGTTTTGCATTATCAGTAGATGTGCGTAAGATTTCTTCAACCTGATTATCAGTAAGAGAATCGGTACCAACCACGGCGCGGAAGTTTCCAAATTTCATCTCAATTTTCGATTGCATATCGATCATTGCCTTTGATTTGGCAGTGTCGATCTGTTCGCCTGAGAAAGCATTGAAAAGAACGGTAAGCTGACGGTTCAAGACTGGATCAGTAATAGATTTTGATTCCTTAATCTTCTTTAATGTTTCGAAGGATGCCTTATCGGCGAAGATTTTGGTGATTTCAAATTCTACAGCAGCGGATTTTTTAAAATCCTCTTCTTTACCGCTGATACTGGCAGTCCAGTAAGCTTCAGCTGATTGTTTGTAAAGAGGAACATACTTTTCCTCGAACTTGCTGATGAAGGATTTTAGTTCTTCGTTCATGTCCTTTGGTTTATTTCCCCCGCAAGAAATCAGGAGGCTTGCAGAAATAGCTGTTACACAAAGCACAGCCACAATACTCATAATGCGTGATTTCATATTTAATTTGGATTAGTGGTTACTACTCAACTTTTATTAATTCGACTTTGAAAATTAATGTTGATCCGCCCGGGATTGCTTGATTTCCGCGATCGCCATAGGCCAAATCACTAGGAATATAGAGCTCATAAATTGAACCTTCTGTCATTAACTGTAAACCTTCCGTCCATCCTGGAATTACCCCATTCAATGGGAAGGTAGCGGTTTGTCCACGTTCATAGGAAGAGTCAAAGATTTTTCCGTCGATTAATTTACCTTCATAATTTACGGTCACCTTGCTTTCTGCGGTTGGTTTTTTTCCTGTTCCTTCTTTAATTGCTTTGTATTGAAGTCCGGAAGCGGTTTGCTTCACACCTTCTTTTTTAAGATTGGCTTCCATAAAGGTTTTGCCTGCCAATTTGTTTGCATCTGACTCTTTGTTCATATTTGCTTGTTGTTTAAGTTGCATGTCTTGTTGAAATTTTGTCATAATCGCTACTTTGCGTGCTTCAGGGATAAGGCTATCCATCGCTTTTAATGCATCTGAAAGTCCTTTAACAAAAGCATCCACATTTACATCGATCTCATTTTTCATAAGGCTTCCGCCAACATCCTGCCCAATGATATAACTAATAGAATCGCGGGTGGTGAGCAGTTCAACCGTTCCCTTTTTTGGTTTTTTCTGAGCAAAAGTGGCGTTCGCAGAAGCCAGCATTGCTACAAGACACACTGTGAATAACAAAATGTTTCTCTTCATATCGGTAGTTTAATGATTAGGTGGCAAATTTAGGATAATTAATGATTCTATCTAAGAATCATACGGTTTTTCGACTAAGCTCGCAAATTACAGGACAAGCTAAGGATTTTAATCTGTGGAAACTGACCTCTTTTTCAAAAAAAAAAGGGAACCGGATAAACCGATTCCCTTTTATACTCTTCAAAAAGAATTATTTCTGTGGTTGTGCAGCTTTGGCAGCTTCAACTTTCATGAGGTCTACCTTGAAAATCAGCACTGAACCGCCGGGGATATCGGGTGGATAACCCTGATCACCATAACCAAGATCACTTGGGATATAAAGTTCGTAGCTAGCGCCCTCTTTCATGAGCATTAAGCCTTCTTGCCATCCGGGGATAACATTCGAAAGAAGAAAAGATGCTGGTTGTTTACGTTCGAAAGAAGAATCGAAGATTTTTCCATCGATTAATTTTCCTTCGTAATTAACGGTTACATTATCATTAGCGGTTGGTGTGGCACCGTTTCCAGCTTTGATAACTTTATATTGCAGTCCGCTTGCAGTAACTACAACACCTTCTTTCTTTTTATTCTCTTCTAACCATTTTGCACCAGCAGCTTTATTAGGACCGGAAGCCTGAGCAAGTTTCTGCATTTGCTTTTCCTGCATTTCCTTCTGGAAATTAGCCATAATGGTTTGCTTCTGTTCGTTGGTGAAAACAGTGGAGTCAATTCCATTTAATGCATCCATGAAACCCTGTACCAAAGCTTCGGTACCGAAATCTAATGAATCGCGTTTGATGTTCTGTGCCAGATTGGCGCCGATGTTGGCTCCAATTACATAACCAATACTATCGCTCTTGGTCTTCAGATCAGCGGTTTTGTCGCCAGTAGTACAAGCGGCAAAAAATCCGAATCCAATGATCAATGCAATACTGATAAGCATGTTCCTTTTCATACGGTTTTTTTTAAGATTAATTTCTGTGTTAATGGCCGCAAAGGTAAGAATTTTACAAAAGGGACATCATTTTATGCCGAAATTGTTTCATGGTTGATTTTTTTCAAAATAATTAACACAATAATGTTGACAAATTTGTTTAATCAAAAAATATTTCTACCTTTGCACCCCCATTTTGTGTAAATAATTGGTAATGAATTTGAAATTCAATTGAAGATGGATACATTAAGTTATAAAACGCGCTCTGCCAAAAAGGATGAACTTCAGAAAGAATGGTATCTTATTGATGCAGAAAATGAAATCGTTGGACGTTTAGCCACTCAGGTGGCCGTATTACTCAGGGGTAAACATAAGACCCTGTACACTCCGAATTTGGATTGCGGTGACAACGTGATCATTATAAACGCCGAAAAGGTGAAATTTACCGGTATGAAGCTTACCGAAAAGGAATATGTCCGCCACACTGGACATCCTGGAGGACAGCGTTTTGCTACACCAGCTGAATTGCTGAAGAAAAAACCGGAAGAGATCCTTGAGCACGCCATTCGTGGTATGCTGCCAAAAAACAAACTGGGTGCTGAATTATTCCGCAGCCTTTATGTTTATGCAGGAACAGAGCATCCTCACCAAGGTCAGAATCCAAAAGCTATAAAAATAAGTTCAATAAGATAATTCCAAGATTGATAATATGGAAATGGTAAACGCATTAGGAAGAAGAAAAACGGCCGTTGCCCGTGTTTTTGTTAATGATGGTAGTGGTCAAATCCGCGTTAACAACAAAGATTATAAGGAATATTTTCCAACCAGCGTTCTGCAATATCAAGTAGAAGAGCCACTGGCAATTTCAAATGTAATGGGAAAATATGACATCATCGTTAATATTGATGGTGGTGGTTATAAAGGTCAGGCTGGAGCCCTTGCCCTTGCCCTCGCACGCGCACTTTGCAAAATCAATCCTGAATACAGGCCTGCTTTAAAAGCAAAAGAACTGCTTCGTCGCGACCCACGTATGGTTGAAAGAAAGAAACCGGGACAGAAAAAAGCTCGTAAGAGATTCCAGTTCAGCAAACGATAATTTTCAGATTATGTTTAGTATCCAAATCGGCAGGACTTCCGCTTATGTGGAACTACCTGCGGATTGTACTAGATGAATGTAAACATAAATAACAAACCAATGGCAAAACCAACTTTTCAGGAATTATTAGATGCAGGTGTACATTTTGGACACCTTAGAAGAAAATGGAACCCCAATATGGCACCATATATTTTTATGGAGCGTAACGGGATTCACATTATCGACCTTCACAAAACAATGGCTAAAATGGATGAAGCAGCTGCCGCGTTGAAGCAGGTTGCAAAATCCGGAAAGCGCATTTTATTTGTTGCTACAAAAAAACAGGCTAAAGAAATCGTTGGAGAATTAGTACGCAGGGTTAATATGCCTTACGTTACTGAAAGATGGCCCGGTGGTATGCTTACCAACTTTGCCACTATCCGTAAAGCTGTCCGCAAAATGGCTTCTATCGATAAAATGAAGAACGACGAATCTTTCCTCAAAATATCAAAACGCGAACGCCTCCAGATTACCCGCGAACGTGCAAAACTCGAGAAGAACTTAGGCTCTATCGTTGACCTTACCCGTCTCCCCGCTGCATTGTTTGTTGTTGATATTCTCAAAGAACGTATCGCAGTTAATGAAGCTCGCAAACTCAGCATCCCTACCTTTGCTATCGTTGATACCAATAGTAATCCCAATGATGTGGACTTTGCTATTCCAGCTAATGATGATGCATCAAAATCTATCGCTCTCATTATTGGAACCATGATCGAAGCTATCGAAGAAGGCTTAGCCGAAAGAAAACTCGCTAAAGACAAGCAGGATCGTGAAGATGAAGAAGAACGCGAAGAAAATATGGACCTCGACGAAGATGGCATTAATGCTGACGATCTCGAAATTGGCGCGGATGACGACGAAGAATTAGTTGCAAAGAAATTAGCGTTGAAAAAAGACATCTCCGTTAAAATGAAAGATGCTTCTGATCTCCCAGCTCCAGCTAAAAAAATTGGTCCTAAAAAAATCATCACCAAGAAATAATCAAATAAACATTAAAGTAACATGGCAAATATAACAGCAGCGGAAGTAAACAAACTCCGCCAACAGACCGGTGCCGGAATGATGGATTGCAAGAATGCCTTGGTGGAAGCCGATGGTAATTTCGAAAATGCTATTGATATCCTGAGAAAAAAAGGACAGAAAGTCGCAAATAAACGTGCTGACCGCTCAGCTACAGAAGGTCGCGTTATAGCAAAACTCAATGCTGAAGGAAACTTTGGCGTTATCGTTATGTTGAATTGCGAAACTGACTTTGTTGCTAAGAACGAAGAATTCGGCGCATTAGCCAATGCTATTGTAGATTTAGCAATTGCTAACAAACCAGCTACTGTTGAAGATCTTAGAAATCTTACCCTTAACGGAAGAACAGTCTCCGAAAATATTACTGATTTGATTGGTAAAACTGGAGAAAAAATGGAACTTGGAGAATTTGTATTTATCGAAGCCCCAAGTGTTTTCCTTTATAACCATATGACCGGTAAACTTGCTGCTCTTATTGGTTACAATAAAGCCAATGCTCCTGAACAAGCTTGCAGAGAAGTAGTTATGCAGATTGCAGCTATGAATCCTGTGGCTATCGACAAAGATGACGTGGATGCTGAAACCATTGCAAGGGAACTTGAAATTGGAAAAGATCAGGCACGTCAGGAAGGCAAACCAGAGGAAATGCTTGAAAAAATTGCTCAGGGTAAACTCAACAAATTCTTCAAAGAATGTACGTTGCTCAATCAGGACTTTGTCCGCGATTCAAAGAAATCAGTACGTCAGCATCTCGAAGAAACAGATAAAGATTTGAAGGTAACCAGTTTCAAAAGAATTGCCTTAGGTTAATATCTTACTTAATACCTTTTTTAAAGAGAGAACCTTGCTTCTCTCTTTTTTTTTAATTTTACAGCGAATTCAGATTCTGGCTATGAAACCAAAAAGAATACTCTTAAAGCTTAGCGGCGAATCCCTGATGGGAGAAAAAAACTATGGAATCGACGCCAAGCGTTTGAATGAATATGTGAAAGAAATCGCTGCCGTTGCCTCCCTGGGTATTGAAATCGCCATTGTAATCGGCGGTGGAAACATTTTCAGAGGACTAAAAGCTGCATCAGAAGGAATGAATCGCGTTAACGGCGACACCATGGGAATGCTTGCGACTATTATCAACAGTCTGGCTCTGGAATCGGCCATGAATGAGGCTGGCATAAAAACCACCTTGCTTTCTGGTCTCCCCATTCAAGGGGTTTGCGATCCAATGTATGGAAAAACTGCCGTTGAACTGTTGGAGAAAAAGACCGTGGTCATAATTGCAGGCGGTACGGGCAATCCGTATTTCACTACCGATACTGCAGCTGCACTGCGAGCGCTGGAAATTCAAGCCGACGTAATTCTTAAAGGTACACGTGTTGACGGCGTATATACCGCTGACCCTGAAAAAGACAAAACAGCAACAAAGTTTGAAAAGATCAGCTTCCAGGAAGCTTATGATAAAGGCCTTGAAATTATGGATTTGACGGCCTTTACGTTGTGTAAAGAGAATAAAATGCCGTTGATTGTTTTCGACATGAACAAAGCCGGAAATCTTTTAAGCGTTTGTACTGGCGGAAATACAGGCACCTTAATACATCCCTAATACTGTTGAACCAGAATTAAAAATTGAATCATATGCACGAAGAAGCCCAGTTTTGTCTCGAAGAAACCCAGGAAGGCATGGCAACCGCAGTTGCCCATCTTGAAAAGGAATTTCAAAAAATTCGTACTGGGAAAGCCTCCCCGCAAATGCTTGATGGAATCCGTGTGGATTATTATGGCGCTATGACCCCGCTGGATCAGCTTTCAAATATCAATACCCCTGACGCAAAGCAAATCATTGTTCAGCCCTGGGATAAAAGTGTATTATCGCTGATTGAAAAAGCTATCATGGCCGCCAATCTTGGATTTAATCCAAAAAATGAAGGTGAAGTGCTCCGTATTATCGTTCCTCCTTTGACGGAAGAACGTCGTAAAGACCTCGTAAAAAGAGCAAAAACGGAAGCAGAAAATGCCCGCGTATCTGTTAGGAATATTCGCCGGACATCGAACGAAACTGCCAAAAAGCTCGAAAAACAAGGCGTTCCCGAAGACGATATTAAAAAGCTTGAGCACGATATTCAGGAAGCTACCAATACCTATATCTCTAAAATTGATAAAGCTTTAGAGATTAAGGAAAAAGATATTATGACGGTATAAGATATCTTAATAATTCAGGAACAGCGGATTCACCAGAATTTTTTCGATGCCTTCTTCCAATGGCACATGAGAACGGCCAAGCAATCTTTTCATTTTAGTAATATCGGGTAAACGCCGGTGCATGTCGCCTTCTGGCAATGGCGGGACATGTATTATGCGTGATTTTGATCCGGTCTTGGATACGATAAGCCTAGCCAAGTCAAGAATGGATATTTCATTATCGCAACCGATATTTATTACTTCGTTATCCCCGTTGTTGCTGGCAACAGCCTCCATAAACTTATTGTAGGTCGCCTCAATATTATCACCAATATAGCAAAAGGTTCGGGTTTGCTGACCATCCCCAAAGATGTGAATATCCTGATGTTTAAGAGCGAGTCCAATAAAGCGCGACATGACAAAATCCTTACTTTGCTTACATCCGTAAGTATTAAAAAATCGGAAAATGGTGTAATCCAAACCAAATTCCTTTTGGTATGACCGTAAAAAAGCCTCACCAAGATTTTTAACTACAGCATAGGGAACTCTGGAGTTCAAGGGCGTAGTTTCTTCATTTTGTGGCAGCTCCATAGGCTCACCATACACTTCAGAAGATGATGAAAAATATACTCTTTTAACCCCTGTATTCTTGCTAAGTGTCATGATGTTTTCAAAACCATGCACATCATGAAGAACATTTACAGGATTGTCCTGGGTACGCTGAACCCCAACAACTGCGGCATAATGAAAAACATAATCGAAGCGAAACGCCTGCATCACACTGGATATATCCTCGAAATTATTTACATCACACTTTATAAATCGCCAGTTTGTTTTTTGGGATGCTGGTAGCTTTGAGATACTTCCGGTAGAAAGATTGTCGACAATTACAACATAGTTTTCCGTGTCTTGTATTGCCCGTTCGGCAAGTGCACTACCGATGAAACCAGCTCCTCCTGTGATTAAAATTGTCCTCATGCAATATGCTTTTTAGTATGACGGGCGAGTTCCCATTTGGGTTGCTCCGGTGAAGAATAATACCCTGCGTTTCGTCAATCAATAATTCCTAGTAAGTATTCGCCGTATCCGCTTTTTATCAGTTTCTCAGCGATAGCTCTCAATTGTTCCTTGCCAATAAAACCCATCCTGTAAGCCACCTCTTCGATACAGCCAATCTTTAAGTTCTGTCGGTCTTCGATTACCTGAACGTATTGCGACGCCTGCAACAACGAAGCAAAAGTTCCTGTATCCAGCCACGCTGTACCTCTTGTAAGTACTGCAACTTTCAATTTTTCTTCCTGCAAATAATATCTATTTACATCCGTAATCTCATATTCACCGCGTTTACTCGGCTTTATGCTTTGCGCAACATCAATTACAGAATTATCATAAAAGTATAATCCGGGAACAGCATAATTACTCTTCGGTTGCTCTGGCTTTTCCTCAATAGAAACAGCCTTGTTGTCTTTATCAAACTCAACCACGCCATAGCGCTGCGGATCCGAGACATGATAAGCGAACACCGTACCTCCCTGAGGATCGTTGTTCTCCTGTAAGGTCTTTTGCAGTCCGGCACCGTAAAAAATATTATCCCCCAGAATTAATGATACTTTTTCCTTACCAATGAATTCCTTTCCAATAACAAACGCCTGTGCAAGACCGTTTGGCACGGCCTGAACTGCATAACTGAAGTTGCAGCCAAGGTTACGGCCATCGCCCAGTAGTCTTTCAAAATTGGGCAAATCTTCAGGCGTAGATATAATCAACACATCATTAATGCCAGCCATCATAAGCACCGAAAGTGGATAATAAATCATAGGCTTGTCATAAATGGGCATCATCTGCTTGCTCATGGCAAGAGTCAAAGGATATAAACGGGTGCCGGATCCACCGGCCAAAATAATTCCTTTCATCGTAGTCTCAGGTGTTTGATTCTATGTATGAACAGTTGTATCTATCTCTTAGCTTGGGACAACGCGCAACGATCATCTTAATAAGAAAATTGAGATCGTCGTTAATACCTTGTTAAGGGGGCTCAAAATTACTACATAATCTTCACATAATCCCAATAATTGTGAATATACAAACAATGGCAATACGTTATGATTACTCAGATAACAGCAAATTCAACTATACAATAACGCGAGAACCCTACGTACAACAAACCAACAAAAAGACGTAAGTTTGCACGCCTTCAGACACTAAGGTCTTTTGGCAAAGCTTTTGCGTTTCGCCCACAAAACCTCTGTGCCATGAAACCGATTCTTGTACTTTTAGCCAGCGCCCTGCTTCTCACAGCATGCGCGTCATCAAAAACCCTCTTAAGAAACGGCCGTTACGATGAAGCCATTTATAAATCAACACGTAAGCTTAAGAAGGATCCCGACAAGATAAAACAAATTGCAGTGCTTAATGAGGCTCTTAGAATTGCCAATGAGCGCGATATTGAGCGCATTAATTTTTTGAAAAAATCTGGTCAGCCAGATATTTGGGAAGAAGTATTCGATACATATTCACGTTTGAAATACAGGCAGGATGTAGTTAAGACCTTACCTACGGAAGTGCTCTCCACTATAGGATTTAAAGCTGCTGATTATGACAACGACGTTATAGAAGCCAAAAGAAAAGCCGCTGAATATTTTTATGCGCATGCAATGAGTATGCTGGCAAAAAACGAAAAACTTGCTGCACGCGAAGCATATGAAGATCTTTTGAAAGTCAAAAGCTATTATGCCAACTACAAAGATGTAGATACTCAATTGCAAAATGCCCTTGTAATGGGAACCACCAACGTATTATTTAAGATGAATAATGTGGCACCGGTTGTACTACCTGCTGGCTTCGAGGAAGACCTTTTAAAGATTGCCATTAATGATCTTGACACACGTTGGGTTAATTTTGATCCCAGTGAGGTGGCAGGTAGATCCTACGATAATGTTGTTCTTCTTAATATCCGTGATATTGATGTCACTCCAGAACGCATACATGAACGTAGCTGGGTCGAAAGTCGTGAAGTGGAAGATGGATGGAAGTATGTTTATGATGCAAATGGAAACGTAAAAAAAGATAGTGCTGGAAACGACATCAAAGAACCAAAATTCAAAACGATTTCCTGCCAATTGCTTGAAACCAGTATGAGCAAATCGGCAATGGTTTCCGGCGTTCTGGATTTCTTCGACAATACCAACAGCCAGTTACTGAAATCAGAACCTATAACTGCGCAATCCGATTTTAATCATGTGTTTGTGATGGCGCATGGCGACCTCAATGCGCTGAAACAGGAAACGCGTCAGCGGCTTGGACAGCCCCGACCATTCCCCAATGATCTTGAAATGATTATGATGTCCAACGATATACTTAAAGATGTCGCAAAAAACCTGATTCACTCAAACACCTATCTTTTCAAGTAATTGGTATTCGATTGTTGTAAAAGGCCTGCATATTGTTTTGCAGGCCTTTCTGTTATAAGCAGAATCTTTCAAAACTGCAGTTCTACTATTTTTGTTATTTTTGTCCAAATTCCTTACAAATGAAAAAATCATTACTTCTTGTATTGTTTTTCCTACCATTAGTTGCATTAGCTCAGGATGATGCTAAATGGGGAATTAAATTCTCCGGTTTTGTGAAGAACGATTTCTTTTATGATACGCGACAGGTGGAAACCTTACGTGAAGGACATTTCCTTCTATACCCACTAAATGTAAAATACGATAAAGATAGTGCTGACCTCAACAAGGCGCCTTCATTTAATATGTTATCAATACAAAGCCGTTTACACGGAGATATCACTGCTCCCGATGCATTAGGTGCCAAGACTTCTGGCGTTCTTGAAGCCGAATTCTTCGGGACATCTAACGCCGATGTGAATGGTTTCAGATTGCGTCATGCATATGTCAAACTTAACTGGAAAACGACCGAACTACTGTTAGGACAAACCTGGCATCCGATGTTTGTCACCAGTTGTTTCCCGGATGTGGTTTCTTTTAATACAGGAGCTCCTTTTCAACCCTTTAGCAGGAATCCTCAGATACGCGTTACACAAAAGATTGGACCGATGAAAATCCTTGCTGCTGTAATGGCTCAGCGCGATGTAACCAGTACCGGTCCCGAAGGTCCCAGTTCAAAATACTTGAGAAATGCCGCTATTCCTGATATGCATGTACAGCTTTACTATAGTCGAAGCAGTAGTGATCAGCGAAATGAAATTGTTGCCGGTGTTGGAGGAGGTTATAAGTTTTTAAAACCTCGTCTGGTGACCGACAGCTCTTATAAAACCACTGAGAAAATTGGCAGCTTAAGTGCACTGGCTTATGTAAAATTGAAAGTCAACAATTTTATTTGGAAGGTTGAAGGAGTGTATGGACAGAATATGTATGATCTGATGATGCTTGGTGGTTATGCAGTAAAATATGACACTACGGCCAGTAATCTGCAAAAAGATGAGAAGACCTATACAACCCTTGACGCTTTTGCGGTATGGACAGATTTAGGTTTTACTGTAAAGAAATTCCAGTTTGGGTTATTTGGAGGCTATACCCAAAACCTTGGATCGCTGCATAATATTTCATCATGGACTTCCGCCAGCTCTTACTACAGCCGCGGGTATGACATTCACCACATTTACAGGGTGTCACCACGTATTGTCTATACTGTTGGGAAATTCCGCGCTGCACTTGAGGGTGAGTATACCACTGCAGCTTATGGCTCTGCCATCAATAGTCTAGGACTGGTTGAAAAACTCTCACCAGTAAGTAATATCAGGGTGTTGCTTGGTGTGTATTATTCGTTTTAATCGAAGGCAGCTTACAGATTTGGTCACAATGCTAGCAGCTAAATAATAATTAGCGGCCGACCATTTCTGCTACTTTCTTGCTTAGCTCTTCACCGCGAAGATTTTTGGCGACAATTTTTCCATCCTTATCAAGTAAAACGGTATAAGGAACCGCAGTTACATTGTATAAAAGAGCGGCTTCACATTGCCAGAATTTCAGATCGCTCACATGATTCCATGTCAGGCCATCATCTTTAATTGCCTTTACCCATGCATCTTTCGTTTTGTCGAGCGATACACTCAATATGGTAAATCCTTTATCCTTATTTGCATTAAAGATTTTGACCATATTCGGGCTTTCTTTGCGGCAGGGGTTGCACCATGATGCCCAAAAATCAATCAGTACAACCTTCCCGCGAAGGGATGAAAGTTTAATTATGTTTCCATCAGGATCTGGAAGTGCAATTTCAGGAGCTTCACCGCCAATTGCGAGCTTTTTGGCATTTCCAACACGAGTGTGGAAATTCTGGATGTACATGTTTTCCGGATATTTTTCAAAAAGATTTTTATCAAGAAGCTCGTAGGTGGTGAAGTAATCGTCAATGGATAACCGATCAACAAAAAACAAACATGCCATGGTGGCTGGGTGATCCTTTACAAATTGCACCATATATTCGTTTTGTGATTTTTCTGTTGCACGATACAAATTTGTCAGTACCTGAACTACGGAATCAGAAATACCCTTTGACATCCCTTGATAGTAGGCCGCATTAATGCTGTCGAGACGTGCTTTATACGATCTAAGCACCTTGTCGCTCTCGTAAATAAGCATGCTTTGCTCACTACCAGCCAGATTTACTGTGTTCATCAGGTCTTCCATATTTCCAGTAATGAAAATATTGTTTCCGGGTTCGAGGATAATGGAAATATATAATCCATCTTCAAATTGCAATTTATACACATCGGTATTGGCAATATCCATCACCATTCTGAATTTTCCGGCTGTATCTATTTCTGCCTGACTTACCATGGTGGTCTCCTTCCCGGTCTTGTAGAGACCAGCTTTCTTGAACTTACACTGGCTCAAATCGGCAGAAATGGTGGTCTTTTTGGCCTGACCAAATGCAATGCTGCCAGACAGCAATAATATGCTCATCAACAGCATATACCCTTTGAATACTTTCATCGGTGAAGGATTTTAATAAATAATTTTAAGCACAAATCAATACATCTACACAAAAATAGTGAAAATCAGGACTTCTGTTCAAGTTTCTGACGAATAGATTCCGCCATCTGGCCGACATTTTTCCATTTCATAATTTCCAGCGACTTGAATGAAATCTTGAAGTGCTTCTCGATCATCGTCACAAGATTGGTGTGCGACAAAGAATCCCATCCTTCCACATCATCAGCTGTAGTTTCGGGTGTGAGTTGGATTTCGTCGTCGTCAAAAGCTTTTCTGACAATTTGGTTGAGTTCGTTAAAAATATCCATAGGTATAATAATTAAATGTCAAGGGTTGAAATATCTCCGGGATCTTCTCCAAGATACATGGCTCGTAAAACACGCCGCATTATCTTTCCGCTTTTATTTTTTGGAATTTCTTTAATTACCTGCATATCCTGCGGTGTAGCAATGGTTGATAAACGATTAGAGAGATACAATCGTATGTTCATCGAAAGTTCATCGTTCCATTCATATCCGTCTTTAAGTCGAATAAAGGCAACGACCTTCTCAAATAAAATCTCGTCAGGTGCAGCAATAACGGCAGATTCAGCAATCTCGGGAATTTCTAATAATGCACTTTCAATCTCAAAAGGACTAATCAAATGTCCTGCAGTATTAATCACATCATCGTTACGACCCACAAACCAATAATAGCCATCATCATCGCGTCGTGCAAGATCTCCCGAATAATAATATCCATTAAGGAACTTCTTGGCGTACACTTCAGGGTGATTTAGATAATTTACAAACATTGAAGCCCAACCTGACTTTACACATAAATTTCCTGTTTGCCCATTCCCGAGAAGCTTTCCTTCATCGGAAATGATAGCCGCTTCAATTGCATCAATTGGTTTGCCCATGCTGCCAGGACGAATAGTGATGCCTGGTCGATTGCAAATCATGATACTTCCAGTCTCGGTTTGAAACCAAGTATCATAAATATCTTTGTGCAATACGGTTGTTCCCCAATGATTGACTTCAGGGTTAAGGGGCTCACCAACGCTGAAAATGTGGCGTAAATCGCTCAAATCAAGCTTTTCGTAAATAGAAACATCCTCACGCATCAGCATACGCAAAGCTGTTGGTGCGGTATACCAGACATTCACATGTTCTTCTTCGAGTAAGCGCATCCACACCGCAGCATCATAGGTCCCCCCAAAATGAATCTGGGTCACGCCCAAACTCCAGGGTCCAATAATACCATAAGATGTTCCTGTAACCCAGCCCTGATCAGCGGTACACCAGTAGATGTCGTTTTCTTGCAAGCCAAGTACCTTCACCGCTGTTTCATTTTGTAGAGCAATGCTACCGTGCACGTGCTGCACCCCTTTAGGTTTTCCGGTAGAACCAGAAGTATAATGAAGAACCGAAGGGGTATCAGCTGTGGTTATACCGACTGAAAATTCGGTTGATGCTTGTTGCATTAAGCGCGGCAGACTCAGGATATCGGAAGTTTTATCCTCGGCAAGATCTACCACAAGAATAAGCTTAAGTGAGGTCAGTCGTGGCTTTGCGCGAAGCAATTTTTTCAGAAGGCTGTTTTTGGTAATTATTACACTTGCCTGACAGTCGCCAAGGCGATCTACCAAAGCTTCTTCACCAAAATTAGAAAACAACGTGCCTGCAACAGCCTGCATTTTCAGTATTCCCAAAAAAGCAAAAAACTGCAAGGGCATTTTCGGAAGAAAAGTAAAAACTTTATCGCCTTTTACAACGCCCAGTTCTGTAAGAACATTAGCAATTCGATTACTTTCTTCATTTAATAAAGTAAATGAAAAATCGGTTTTAGCTCCTGAGGCTTCGATCCACCGAAAGGCGGTTTTATTTCCTTTTCCCTCTTCGCATTGGCGGGTGCTGCAATGATATCCAATGTTGTACTGTTGGGTGCGCGATAGCAAATTTTTCATTAAGATGCTTTAGAATTCCAGATAAATGAATGCTTGAGCTTCGGTGCTGTACGCCTGATAAATCAGGAAAATAGCCAGTACCACAGCAAGTATTTTCAACGACCAATGTGCTTTTACAAATAATTGTTGCAATGATGTTGTCCATTTCATCGGGGTGTAATGCAATATCAAACCAACCATCATTACAATAAATGGATAAACATAGATTCCCAGCCAAGGACCAGCTAAGGCAAAATTAGTGGTGGTGAATATTTTCTTTATCAGGTACCATGCGGTTTCCAAATCGCGGGCACGAAACATAATAAAGCTAAGAACCAAAAAATGAAAAGTAATTATCACACTCAATACTTTGTACCATCCAATATTTTTCTTTTTCTTGAAACGGGCACGACGCTTATTGGTTATAATATCCCATGCCATTGCTATGGCGTGCATTGCTCCCCAAATTATAAAAGTAACTTTAGCATCATGCCAGAATCCGCAGAGAATAAAGGTTACAAGAACCGTAATCACTAAGCCGGTTGTCTTAATATTGCGCAACTTCAGCGAAAGCGGTGTAAACAGGTAATCGCGTAACCAGGAGGATAATGTCATGTGCCAACGCCGCCAGAAATCAGTTACATTTTGTGCAAGGAATGGTTTATTAAAGTTAGGGAGCACCTGAAATCCCAGCAATAAAGCCAATCCTATCACTAAATCGGTATACCCCGAAAAATCAAAATACAATTGAATAGTATAGGCATAGCTGGCCATCAGTGCTTCAAAGCCATTGAAGTATTCGGGTGAATCAAAGACCCGGTCGACTAGATTCACAGCAAGCACATCGGCAATACAAATCTTTTTAAATACACCGCTAAGTATTAGGAACAATCCCTTTCCAATCATGTCCTTATCAAGCTGGAAGCGGGCTGTAAATTGGGGAAGCAGGTCAGCTGCACGTGAAATTGGGCCAGAAATAATATTGGGAAAAAACGAAACATACAATAAATAATTCCAAAAACTTTTCTCCGGCTGTTCAATGTTTTCACGATAAATGTCCAGAGTATAGGTCAGCGTTTTGAAAACAAAATATGAAATTCCAATCGGCATCATTATATCAATCATCCATGGAGCGGGCTCGTGGAATATGCCGAAAATCACAGTAAGGAAGAAATTAGTGTATTTGAAAAAGAACAGAATACCCAAGTCAATTAGTACACTCAGCAGCATTAATCGCTTTCTGCCCTTGGGATTGGTACTCCTACCCAGGAATTTTCCAATAAAGAAATCGCTTGCTGCAATGGCAATCAGCAGCAGCACAAACATGCCACTGATTTTATAATAAAAATAAAGGCTGAAGAAAACCAGCAGGATGTTTCGAACTTTTGTCTTGGGGGCAAAAAATAAATATAAAATATAGAAAATTGTGAACAACATTATGAATTGTACCGACTGATAAATCAACGGATAATTCTGGTTGTATAATAATGCCTTAAAAAAATCAATCACGCTTTTCGATTTTTACCTGTTCTCTAATATGTTTACGGAATAAGCAGTATTTGTCCTATACTCAGCTTATCACTTTTCAAGTTGTTTGCTTTCTTTATTGCATCAACCGTTGTGTTATATTTCTGTGCAATAGCCCACAAGGAATCACCGCTTTTAACAATGTGCGATACTTTACGATATGAGTTACGCTGATTATTTTGTACGGTTGCTTGAGGTTTATTTTGTACCGGCGGTTTAGTAGTTTGTACTTGATTATTCTGTTGCGGAGGATTTTGTACCGCAGCTCCTTTTTTATAAATCACCAAGGATTTGCCTGCAATAATTTTTGTTCCGCTGAGCCCATTCCAGTATTGTAGCTCTCTCACTGAAACGCCATAACGCTGCGCAATACTACCAAGATTATCGCCCGAACGAATGGTGTAATAGATTTTATTATCTCCTTCAGTAATGACTTCAGGCTCGTGATATACTTCAGTCACAACTTTTTTATTTTCAGCAGCAAAATTTATATCCTCAACAAAATAAGATTTCAGGGCCGTTGTATCGATTAGATAATTGCTTGCAACGAGGCTGTCCTTGCCGGGATTAAGAAGGTAGGTAAGGTATGAATCGAGCAAGGCATTTAGAAAAAGTTCTCCGCGAACATTGTAGCCCGGAGTAGTAAGATGAACTTTATCGCTTTGCGCTAAACCGCGACTAAACCACTTATTCATTGAAGCCTTGCCTCCTGATACTTCATAGTAATTATAGTAAGCACAGTGTTTTTCAATCGCAATTTTTTTTGTTAGCTCCGAAAAATCCTTGCATTCCACCACATCTCTTTTGCGACGGTAATAGATATCCTGCGCATTCGATACTATGATTGCGGCTTCAGGTGATGCTGTATGGATGATATCAATGATTTTACGAAGATTACTTTCAATATCTGCAGCATAATAACCACCAGCAAAAAAGTCGTTAGCCCCAAGATCAATGATTACTAAATCCGGATCCATCTCGGCTAGTTGTGCACCAAACAGTCGTTGCTTTAAAATGCTCCTGTATCCTGCTCCATTGATGCCTGTAGAATTATAAAGCACGCCACTGTTTCCCGAACTCTCAATTGAAAGACCATAACATTCGAAAAAGTGCTGTGAGCTGTCTGTTTTGTGAACAAAGAATTCTAAAGTATCTGTTGCTTTTGGAAGTTGTATCTGAATGTATGATTTTCCTGCATGCTCATTATTACAGTCGATGTATAAGGCTGCGGCCTGATCGCAATACTTCATGCGCAAATCATAACTTGCTGAATCCTGCTTACAGAAGAGCTTAAGCTGAGTGTAATTTCCTTTGATAAACCCGTCGCGGAAAACGAATTTAAAGGTTGCACCACTATCGGTGGTGTGAACAGTCGCTCCGATAACGCCCATATCATACACAGCATCGCGTTGTGTATTGCGCGTATAATCCCACACTCCGGTGCAATAGGTTTTGTAGTCATAGGCCGAGTGTGTGGCCGCGGCCTTAAACGGAAATACCAGTCCACGTCCACCATAGCCTAGGATTTCTTCGAGTCGGTTACGAATACTTCCGCTTAAAATATCGGCTTGCAAATGGGAATCACCAAAATGAAGAATCTTCAACTTGCGGTAGGGAGTCTGTGGTATTTTCTTAAAAAAGGTATCCAGAGCTGATGCCGAAGCATACTCAATATAATTCCTGTCATAATTAATAAAAGGATAGTACGATTGATACTTGATCAATGCCCTTATGTGACTAGGACTACTAAGTGAGTCAGCAGGCAGTGGAATTTCTGTCTGTGGCACACCAGAAGTATTATAAATGACCAATATCGCACTTATCAGGAGAAAAATGACAAAAGAAATTCGTTTCAACACTAACTTCATCGTTTACTTTTTTGTCTTTCGCTGCTTATGCAAATAATAATTGTATTCAACCATCAGGGCGTCAACAAGCTCATTGGCGATAATCTCCTGCCCTGAAGATGAAAAATGTCCATTCGTAACCGCCAGTTTGCGCGATGCCCAAACCAGGATAGAATTCGATCCGCCCATCATGTGAAACAAATCAAAAAAGGCACAGTTGGCTTTAAGTGCTGCGTTTTTCTGGGCCTCAACGATTTTGGGTAACCATTCATACGATGTGTACCCACCGGTACCACCACGTGCCATATCACCAGAACTGACAACTAAAATGCTGAGTTCGGGAGCGACCTTTTTAAATTTCATGAAAATTCGATAGTACAAATCTTCAATAGACTTACAGGCCTTTTCGGATCGTATGTAAGGAACCACATTCGCACCGTATTGGAAAATGATGAGCTTAGTGTTCAACAATTTTATCATACGGGCAAGATGTGCATCGTCGATTAGCAATAATCCATCGCCGCTGTGGCCACGGATTGCGTAATTGTCAACCTGAACGCCATTAAGAGCATCCAGATAAACTCCATAGAAATCAGGGCTGTTGCCTGAGCTGAATTCCAGTCGTAGTTTTAACACAGGCTGATCCAATACTCGCTTGTGAAGACGAACTTCTTTGGTTGGAGGCAAAGTATCGGTGCGCATGCGCTCGCCCGTTTCATTGTTGTAATAATGTAAGAGCGTAGGATCAGCAGTTCTGCCATACAACACAGAGACTCTATTATATGCTAATTGGGGACTAAGCTTTACGGAAACACTCGCGCTGCTGTAAGAAGAGATTTTTGTTGCAGAAGTATCAATCACCGAAGAATTACTTATGCTGTCATCACCCTCTTGAAATACACTATGACGGCTGAAATGGAATACCAGTCCCGACATCCCATAAAAATTATTTGTGTATTTGTCGTGAAATACCGTGTATCTGGCCCAGTTCCCGCTGCTCGTTCTTGAATAACTAACAGGTGAAAGGTCTTTGAGCGGAACATATCCTACACCTGAGCCTCCAAATTTCTCATGAAATTCCTCGCGCATTACCCACGACATGCGGTCACCCTCAAGTTGACTGTCGCCATAATGCGCAATGCGAATAACTGCGGTGTCTTTTTCGTATTGCAATGCGGTAAAGAAATTATCCAATGCGGTTGCGCCGTTGACTTCAGGATTAAGAAGATAAATATTCTTTTTTTTGGGGCCTATCTTCGAGAGATTTCTTCTAAAAAGGAGGGTATCAACGCCAGAGGTATCAGCAAGGTATTGTACAAGCAAACTATCTGCAACAGTGTTGGGATCCTCTTGCCGGAAATTTGTAACATCTTCAACTGCGGGAAATTTGAGCTGCTCTTTAGCCCAAGGCGTCGCATCGCATGAAACCAGAATAGTGATTCCGAGCAGCAACAACTCAGCGCAAATTAAAATAAGTCCTATCTCAAGCCTCTTGTTCTTCATTACAAGGCCAATCTAATTTAATAATCAGGAGCGTATGTTTGCTTCCCGTGAAATCCAATGATAAAAACAATTGCCTTTAAATTCAAAATCGGCGCGCAAAGGTCGGCATTTTCGTTGACCTGACCAAGCCATTAGCTATGTTAATGAAAATGAAAATGTTGAAACCTATGCTATCGTTGCTTTTCAGACCATTTTATTGTAAGTATTTCTTTGCTGATCCTTTTCACTTGGCTCATTGCCAATTCCTAAAACTTTCAAGCAAACAACCCTTACTGTGCTTTATTGTTTAGGCCGCTTAGAATAAGGCCCATAAGATTAATACGCAATCTGAAAAAAACAATCAATTGAGTAGCCTTTGCCAAATCACTGTATTACAAAGGCATATATTTCCCATATGATGGGCTGGGCAGGCCTTGTAGCAATTAAAAAAAATGATTTCTTTCTGTTGCTGCATCCAAAATTAACGAAACGTTTAGGAAAGCTGCAGCTAACTGAGGAATTACGCAGGTTTCGCGCCTAAACAAAAAGTAAGGTGAAAAAAAATTGCATGATTTCCCTATTGATTTTCTGCAATAAATCAATGCTGCAAGTAGATATACCCCCCTGCTTTACAAATCGTTAAGCAATATCTAAAAAGTTTAACTTTTTATTATGCTTTTTTTCTTTGCAATGTAAGTTTTGATTAAAAAAAGAATGTACTTTTGTGATGTAGTTTTTTTCATGGTCAACTTATTTCTATAATAAGTTGTAATTGTTTAGGGTTTAGGCGGGATTTCATCCCGCCTATTTTTTTTGATTTTTGACCCATCGAAAAACACGGATCAAGCGGAAAAGTTGAGGAGTAGGAATACTATTCATAGAAAACAATAGATTTTAAAACCTTTCTTCAACTACGAATACCACGAATGAACGCGAATGAGTTCCATTTGCAGCTATTATCTGTAACATTGGCCATCAATATTGATTACACTTATCAATCTTTTTGAGCATCCGTATTTAAATAGTCTATCAGACCAAAACCATTAGTACTTTGGGATTCTTTTACATTATTAAAATTATGCAATACTAATATTCAAAGCGTGTGCGCGGGCCTGTCAAAGCAAGCGGGCGTGGGCGGGACTGTGAATCGTCAACGGCACGCAAATCCGCAAGGGGCCAGACAGCGGCTTTTTCGCTGTCGGCTCTGTCGAAAACGACAAAAAGAAAATTCAATCAGCGAAATGAAGTTTATTATCACATTCAAGAACTGCCTTCAATTGGCGTTTTCGGCACTACCTTGCGTGATTTGCGGCCGTTGGCGAGAGCGGGGGAATAGCATTTTGCCTGCCTGCGTGACGCAGTCAGGCAGGCTTTGACTTGACTTTTGGCTCCACCATTTTTGTCAAGAAAAATGGTGGAATTAATAGAAATAAACAACCAATTTAGCCGCGCCCTTGTTAATTGTGACAAACCATCTTTTGCCTCTAAGTTGTTGACGCATTTGGTTATTTTTTTACTCCTCAACAATCTGGCTTGATCCAAAAACACCTTTTCGAACAATTGTATTTATCTGTGTAAAAGAGGTTGCAGTTAAAATTGTCGTTAATTGTTTTTCGATAGCCGATTTAAAAAAACATTTCATCCTTCAAATTTTCATATTTTTTTTTGGTGTTTCAGAAAATGTTTATATTTGCACCCCCAAACAACGTTCTTTGCGGAAATAGCTCAGTTGGTAGAGCACGACCTTGCCAAGGTCGGGGTCGCGGGTTCGAGTCCCGTTTTCCGCTCAAAAATAACCCTCGGTACGGGGGTTTTTTGTTATATAGCTATTGAAAAGCTTTGTGTCTCCCGCCCGGATGGTGGAATTGGTAGACACGCAGGACTTAAAATCCTGTGGCCGTTGAGGCCGTGCGGGTTCAATTCCCGCTCCGGGTACATTTTTACTTCTGAAAGCCGCGTTTTACGCGGCTTTCTTTTTTTTGGCATCTTTCTGTTTTTTTAGGATTATCAAAATAATGGAAATAAACAATTCAACAGCCTGTCTTTAAGATTGATATATCAGGATGATTTGTTTTATCGGCTTTTTAAAGTCGATTTGTAACTGTTAAACATTCTCTTTGCAAAGTCCTACGTCTAAGAATAATCATCCTGAATTGTTTATCAAAGGCTAAGGCTTTTATCGTCTGTTGCAACCCTCTATTTTTACCTTATCCACGCCAATCAACAGCCTTTTTTTCAAGCCTATTGTCCATCATAAAACAGGTCAATTGACCTGCTTTTTAGATTGAAATACACAATAATTTTGTATATATTTGTTAATCATTAAAAAAGCCAGCACTTTTTGATTACAAATTGCCCATTATACCTAACATTCCATGGAGAATAAAACCATATTAATCGTTGAAGACAGCCAGGATGACAAGGATCTTATCCTTCGTGCGTTCAAAAAATCGAACGTTCAGGCCAAGGTTGTTGTACTCCAGGATGGAGCTGAAGCCCTCGACTATATGTATTGCGCCGGGGCATATCAGGATAAAGCCCAATTCGATGTTCCCGATCTTATACTGCTCGATCTTAAACTTCCAAAGATCGACGGGAAAGAAGTTCTTGAAGCTATTCGCAAAAACAGTGTCTTTAAGCTTATTCCTGTTATTGTGCTATCCTCTTCAGGCGAACGTAACGATCTTAACGATTGTTATGCTTTAGGCGCAAACAGTTATATAAAAAAACCTATTGATTTTAAACGTTTTCTTGATATAATAGAAGTAACAATACATTATTGGTTTTATATAAACGAACAACCAAGGTTTTAGCATTTTTTTGAATTACAGTACGGCTACATCAAACTATCCCCCTGATGAAAAAACCACTACCCCAAGATGGTTTGTCAACAACTGGAAGACTCAAAGGCTTCCCACTGCAGTCAATGCTGGTGTTTATTATTGTTGCCACAATAATAAACATCGGAGGGTTTACCATTCTTTTTTTAGAGTTCTTGAAAATACCGGGATTTCATTTTGTCTCTCTCGATTATTCCACAAACAACTCATTCTCTTCCAACCTTAACACTACCCCGGCGATATTGTTCTTTTCAATCGGGTCGCTGCTGGCAATTTTTGCTTTAATAATCGTCTGGAAAAACGCTCATAGCTATCATAAAAAGGTTTTGCGCGAAAACGTTCAAATTCTTCAGGCATCAGAGAAAAAAGCACAAACCATGCTTTTGCAACAGGAAGCAATATTGCAAAATATACCCGATTTGGCCTGGGTGAAAGACTCCAGCGGAAAGATAATTAGCGTAAATTTAGCCTTTGAAAAGGCTTTCAATTTGAAACAAGTCGATATCGCTGGAAAAACTAATATGGACCTTTGGCCGGAAGAAATGGCCGAAAAATACACGTATGAAGATCAATGGGTCGTTAAAAACGCCCGTCAAATAAGAGTTTTAGAAGACTATAAAAGTCCTGATGGTGAATCCAGGTGGGTGGACACTATAAAAGCCCCGGTATTCGATGCCGACCATATTGTTATCGGAACCATTGGCATTGCGCGCGACATCACCGAACTAAAACTTAAAGAAGATAAAATTAAACACCTGAATCGGATTTATTCGTTTTTAAGTGAGATTAATAAAACCATCGTCCGTACACAGGATCAGCTTACATTATTTAATGAAGTGTGCAGAATCGCTGTTGAATATGGAAACTTTGAAGCCGCTTGCATTTGTGAAATATCCAGCGATTCTTCACGATTTAATGTAATACCAACTTCATCACATATAAAAAATAATCAAGGACTTGCCCAGCCAAGCACAAAAGTGAATCCCCGTCTGAATGATCAGTTGCTGAAATCGCTGGTTGCAGGTAAAAGTTATGTCGACAATAATGCGACGGACACTATGGGATTTTATGACACTGATGAAAACAATACATTTTCAAATCCGTATTCGATAGGGTTTTTCCCAATATTGTTTCAAGAAACACCGTCCTTTTTCTTATGCCTGTTCTCGGAGATAAAAGATTATTTCCATGCAAAAGATATGGACCTGCTTGCCGAACTCACTTCCGATATTTCATTCTCTCTGGATATGCTCGAACGAGAGAAACAACGAATTATCGCAGAAGAACGCTTCCGTCATGTGTTCGAAAACGCCAGTCTGGGAATGGCCATGGTTGCTATGGATGGAAAATATCTTGAAGTGAATAAAGCCTTCGCTGCAATGCTAGGATATGAAGAAGAAGAATTGAACAAATTAAGCGTACAGGAAATTACTTTCCCCGATGACGTCAACACAAGCAATCTTCTTCTAAAAGATATTGGAGACAGCCCGGCAGGTTCTACAAGAAAGTTGGAGAAACGATATCTCAGAAAAAATGGAGAGATTTTGTGGGCCGAAATCTCATGTTCGGTTATGCCTTTCCTTTTAAGCCGGTCGAGATTTTTTATTACGCAAATTTTAGATATTACAGATCGCCGTAAGGCAGTAGAGGAAATAAAAAAATTAAATCAGGATCTGGAGTTAAGAGTGGCAGAGCGCACAACAGAACTTCTTGCATATACAAGAGAACTTGAAGCTTTCAGCTACTCCGTTTCTCACGACCTGAGCGCCCCGCTGCGTTCTATCATTGGCTTCAGTACTGCATTGACTGAGGATTATAGTAATGTAATCGATAGCAAAGGATTCGATTACATTAACCGAATTAATAATGCTGTAAGTCGAATGGCCCGATTAATTGAGGATTTATTGAGTTTGTCCATGATTACAAGGCAAGAAGCCTACTTCGAAGAAGTAAATATCTCTTCACTTGTTGAAGATTTGCTTAGCACGATGGTTAAAGATGAGAAAACAACGGTGACCTATGCAAAAAACATAATCGCTTTTGGCGACAAAGGACTTATTCGTATTGCACTTGAAAATTTGTTGGGAAATGCCATAAAATACAGTGCTCACGAAACGAATCCAACAGTTGTATTGGATACTATTGTTGAAGATGGTCTCGAGTATTTACGAATTAAAGATAATGGGGTTGGATTTGACATGGTGTACGCATCAAAATTATTTACCCCCTTTCAAAGACTGCATTCCGATTCAGAATTTAAAGGTAACGGAATAGGACTAGCATTGGTGCAACGCATCATCAATAAACATGGTGGTGAGATTCGTGCAATGTCGAATCCCGGCGAAGGCGCAACGTTTATTTTTCGATTTTCGAGTACAAAGCAACCAGTAATTCTTTAACCCAATGATTGCAGGCAAACAGCTACCGGATAAAGACACGCTCAACAAATTGTTGGCGGTGTCCCGATTTTCTTCGGCACTGAACGCCTGCAGGACAACAAACGAAGTGTTCCGTCTGACCTGCGATGTGTGTTATGAACTCTGCCCTGGAATTGTTGCAGTTTCCGATTATGATGAAACTACTCAGACCTATGGAATGGCATATAGTAAAGGGCTTGATAAATATTTGAATTCCATTCGTGCGATTGCAGGAGACGATATAATGAAGAAACGTGTGCCTGCAAGTAAAATAGAAAATGATATTGCCGTTGATTTTCATTCGCCGCATTTACAAGTAATTCCTGACGGGCTGTATAGCTATGTATTAAAACAATTCCCGCGCTTCCTCTGCAAAGCCATTGAAAAAATCATCGGTATTAAACTTATCTATTCAAAAGCATTTTATTATGATAGCATTAGTCATGGAACGCTTTCGCTGATGGTGGATCGTGAAATTGAACCGGAGATTCTTAAAATTGCCGATATGCTGGCCGACAGTACTACCCTAGTTTTGCATCGAATGAAGGTTGAAAAACGAGTGCTCGAGAGCGAGAAAAAGTACAGATTGTTAGCAGAGAATACTAGAGATGTAATCTGGACAATGGACTTGAATTTAAAATTTACCTACGTTAGCCCTTCTAGTATTTTCCTTACCGGATATACTGCTGAAGAGCAGTTGTCGAACCCAGTCGAAAGCTTCCTCCCTCCTGCTTCACTTAAAATGATGAAAGAAGTTTTTGCTCAGGAAATGGTGAATGAGCAACTGCCGGGCAGCGATCCAACTCGTACTAGAATACTGGAGTTTCAGGAGTACACTAAAGATGGAAGCATTATTTGGGTCGAGGGACAAATGTCGTTTCTGCGCGATGATCAAGGAAGAGCGACTGGAATTGTTGGTGTATCAAGAAATATCTCTGAACGTAAATCGGTAAATAAAGATCTTGAATCCTTTACTCATTCTGTATCTCACGACTTACGCACTCCCTTGCGCGCCATTGATGGTTTTACTAATATTTTGATTGAGGATTATAATGATGTGCTGGACGCGGGAGGAATGACCTTACTAAATGGTATCATTCAAAACACCCATAAAATGGGCGGATTGATTGATGATCTGTTGGAATTTGCAGGAACAGGCATGCAAAAATTACGATATGTCAGAATCGATGTGAAGAAATTAATTCAATCGATAATAAGTGAAATCGCACCAGAGGGCCTTCCCGAACGAGTTCAGATAAATATCATGCCCTTACCAATGGCTTGGGGCGACCGTCATTTGATACGTCAGCTAATGTTCAATTTAATTTCAAATGCAATAAAATTCAGCAACACAAAAGAAACCAGTATTATCGAAATTGGAGGAAGAGAAGATTCAGAAAATTTGGTGTATTATGTTCGCGATAATGGTGTTGGTTTCGACATGAAATATGAAAATAAGCTATTCAAAGTATTTCAACGACTACATCCGCTGGAACAATTCGAAGGAACCGGTGTAGGTCTTGCGATTGTTTCTGAAATCACACAAAAACATGGTGGCTGTGTATGGGCAGAAGGCACCAAAGGCGAAGGTGCAGTGTTCAGCTTTTCATTGCCACGTCAGCACTACGTCAAACTGTCAAGTAACGAAAATACAAATCACACAAACGAAGAAACTTATTGAGCAATATAAATCAGCCCATGAAAAAAAATCTAAATATATTGTTTATCGAGGACTCTGACGATGATGCCATGCTCATTGAACGGGAACTGACTCGCGGAGGATATCAGATTTTTTCGATGCGTATTGATAATGAAGCAGCACTGTTGCAAACCATTAATCTTCACGCATGGGATCTTGTATTGGCTGATTATGTATTACCCCAATTCAGTGGAATTAATGCTATTCGATTAATCCGCACTATCAATGCTGATGTACCTTGTATCATGATTTCCGGCAAGGCAGGAGAAGAAACAGCCGTTGAGGCTATGAAGGCAGGTGCTGCCGATTTTCTGCTAAAAAACAGATTATCCAGACTCCTACCTGTTGTTGAACGTGAGATTAACGAAGCTGAAGTACGCAAAGAGAAAAAAATAATCGAATCTCAACTCTCTGAAAAGGAAGAGCAGTATCTCAAACTTTTTGAATCGGCCAGCGACGCGATTATCATCATCGATAATTACAAATTCGTTGATTCTAACCACCAGATGTATCATCTGCTTGGCTATGAAAAAGCAGATATAATTGGAAAATGCCCTTGGGAACTTTCACCCACATATCAAGAGAATGGACTTAGCTCTTTTGAAAGTGCCAAGAAAATTTTAAATGAAGGAACGCAAGGAATAAATCAGCAATTTGAGTGGCAGTTTTTATGCAAAGATCAAACGTTATTATTAACTGAAATCACTCTTAGTTCTTTTCTGGTACGTGAAAAGACAATGCTGATGGCCGTTATACGAAACATCACCGAACGAAAAACTGCAGAGCGCAATCAAAAATTAGCAGCGGATATTCTGGAAGCACTTAACCATCCTGATGATCAAATCAAGCTGATTGAAAAAATTCTTCAACTCATTAAAGACTCTACTCATGCGGAAACCGTTGGAATTCGCCTTAAAGACGAAAACGACTATCCCTTTTATGTAAGCAGTGGATTCCCGAAAAACTTCTCTGAGCTTCACACTAACCTATACAGAACAGACTCATTAGGTAAAATCATTAAAGACTCCAAAGGAAATATTTCATACTCCTGTCTATGTGGAAGTGTTATCAGTGGCGAGTCAAACTTTAATCCTGCACTTTTTACAAAAGGTGGAAGTTTCGTCATGGGGTCACAGTTACAGTTTTATGAAGGAAGTCATATTTCTGAACACTCTGATTTGCGTGGTCAATGTCTGAAGGTCGGCTATGAATCCATTGCACTGATTCCACTTAAAAGCGGAGATGAGGTGATCGGAATTTTGCAGCTCAGTGATCACCGCAAAAATCTTTTCCCTCCCAGCATGGTGCAATATTTTGAAGGTATTGGCTCCAGCATTGGTATCGCCATCAAGCGTATTAATGATGATGAAAAAATCAGGCTTAATGAAGAAAAGATGCGTGGGATTATTGAAAATTCTGCAGATGCCATCGTACTCGCCGATGAACAAGGAAGAATTATCGAATGGAATCAAGCTGCCGAATATTTGATGGGGTTTAGCCGCGCTGAAGCAATTGGTAAGAACTTATGGGATATTCAGTACCTCACATCAATCGACGAAAATAAAACAGAACAAAAGCTATTTGAATTACAAAAGTTCATCCAAGGCTTCCTTAAAAATGGCACGCAAAATATTCCTGACCTTTTTGCCACTCAGCTCCAAAAACCTAATGGAGAAATATCACATATACAAACCCGATTGTTTTCTGTAAAAACCATACATGGAAATAAACTGGGCAGCATTAGTCGTGATATTACTGAGCTAAAAAAAGCCAGAGAAGTAGAATTGCGCAATATGGAGATTCTCGAAACACTGTCGCGTACTGCAATGGATTTCGTCGGACTTACTGTTGACAAAGATATCTATGGATATATCGCAAACAAGCTAGGCAGTCTAGCTCCGGGAGCAATGATTTTTACAGGGCCCTTCGACAACTTCACTGGTTTACTGAAACTTGAACGTGTTGCCGGTATTCCGGATGACACATTGATGGAATTGAACACGCTTGCCGGTGGCGATTATCGTCGCATTCAATTCCCCATTGAGCCTAGCCACATTGAAAAATTAAGTAAGGGAACGATTGAGTGTCTGCCCGATTTCTGGCGTCAAAAATATGAATCCATTGTGGAATCAGAAGGAAACCCTCTTCCCCGTGCAATAAAAGCAACACACGCTTTTAGTATCGGGCTTTCAGATCAAAATCATTTCTATGGCTTAGTGCTGTTCCTTGTACCACTTGATCAGGAGTTGAATAAAGCACTCATTGAAACCTTCATTAGTCAGGCATCGGTGGCACTCACAAAACTTAATATCTTATCCGAACTTCAAAAAAGTCAACAGCGATTCAATAGCCTTTTCGAACAAAACAATGATATTTTGTTCACCATAGATAGTAGCGAAAACATCACAAGTATCAACCCTATCGGTGAACAACTAATAACCGGTAAGTTCTCCGAAGGAATACATTTGAAGAATTTACTGAGTACAACAGCATACAACAGATTACGAAAAATATTTTACGAAACGGCAAAAAGAAATCTGCAATTCTGTTCTGCCGAAATTGATCTCACTGCACGCAATGGTAGTTTGCTGACCTTTCAGATGAACTTCTCTATAACCTATCAAAACCGTCGTATATATGAGATTTTTGGAATAGCCCGTAACATAACAACCAACAAAATGTTACAGAACCAAATTCTAAGTAAGATCATTGAAACTGAAGAACGGGAGAAAAAATCCTTTGCAGAGGAATTACACGACGGCTTAGGTTCATTATTATCGACTATTAATATTTATGTTGGTCTATTACAAAAAAAGGAAAAATCAGAAGAAGATCGCGCCAAGTATCTTAAAGAATTAAATAAGCTTGTTCGCGAAGCAGTCAATAATGTGCGACTGTTTGCAAACTCGCTTACGCCCAATGTACTGAACGATTTTGGTATCCTTACAGCCCTAAGACTTTTCGGAGAGAAGATTAATGTTACACGACCGGGGTTGATTAAATTCAATCTTCCCGACAAACTTCCAAAAACAGATAAAATAGTTGAGATTAACCTGTATCGCATTTTGATGGAATTGATAAATAACTCCATGAAATATTCATCAGCACAAAATATTGGTATCATGATGAAATCTGAGGAGAAAAATCTGATTCTGAGTTTTACTGATGATGGAAAAGGTTTTGATGTTGATCAAATACTCAATTCCGAAGCAAGTGGAATGGGTGTAAAAAATATTTTAGCACGAGTCAAGACCATCAATGGCTCCTGTGATTTTGAAAGTATGCCAGGAGAAGGCGTAAATGTTCACATTATGGTACCTCGTAGTTTAAAACCGTATTCAAAATAAAAAAAACCACAAAATATACCCTCATGGAAAAGATTAATGTTATTATTGTTGAAGATCAAAGTATTTTTCGAAGCGGGCTGAAGCTCTTGTTGCAAGAACTACCTGAAATTGCTATTATGGACGAGGCTTCAAACGGAAAGGACTTTTTGGATCTTCTAAAAATTCATCAACCCGATATCGTATTGATGGATATAAAAATGCCGGTCATGGATGGCATTGAAGCGACCAAACTGGCGCTGGAACAATTTCCGGATCTCAAAGTACTAGTTCTATCTATGTTTGGTGAAGAGGAGTATTTGATACGAATGCTTGAGGCCGGAGTCCGCGGTTTCTTACTGAAAAACGTGGAAGAAAGCGAGCTTCACAAAGCCTTGCTAATGGTAGCTCAGGGCAAAAATTATTTTTCAAATGAATTGCTTCCGGCACTTACCGGATCGTTCATGAAAAAGAAAAATTACGAAGAAGAAAAAAATACCGTTACAGAAAAACTGACGCGTCGGGAAATCGAAGTGTTGGAATATATCTGTAAAGGATTTACAAATAAAGAAATCGCGGATGCCTGTTTTATCAGTCCACGTACAGCCGGTGGTCACCGCACCAACCTGCTCGAAAAAACAGGCTGTCGCAATACTGCTGAATTGGTCGGCTTCGGCATTAAGTATAACCTCTTTAAAAAAGCGTAGTATGAACTACCGTGATTTAATATTGAAGCTTTTGAAAAAAAGGAAAGAGGTAGTTGTGGTTGAAGAGATCATGCTGGCCGACTTCAGCCACAGCCCCGATCCGGCAGACGCCTTTAATAAATGGTGTGTGCAGAATTATATTATAAAAACAACAACCTCAGGGGGTAGGAATATAGTGCTCTCCAAAACCCCTTCTTCCGCATCATTTCTTCATACGTCAAAAGACCTGCAAATTCAGGACGATTAGCACTTGAACCCGGGTGGTGGTTCGAAGTAATTTTACTTCAACAAACAAAACCACCCACAATGGAAAGAAACTTACTCACCGAAAGACTAAAGAAACTCAAAGCGACAGACCGCTTTGAGATTCTTTATGGCCCCCAGAAAAAGAACATTGAAGAAAGTCTGGGATGCAAAATACTCACTATGCCTCTCGATCAGATCGGCACCCTTCCAAGGGAAATTTTATATATGATGGTGACTGATCAAAGCAGAGGATCTTCTTATCTGGCAATTTTTAAACCCATAGATTTCTAAAACTAACCACTATGAACACTTCACCGAATTCTCCGACCCGCATGTTTCGCTCACTTCTACGCATAGGTTTGCTCATTTTCTCAACAGCAATATTGACCATACCTGCAGCTCAGGCACAATTGCCCAGCAAAGAGGAGAGTTCCGTGAACAGCCCTGAAACTGGACTATCTTTAAAGGACATTAAAATGTCCAAGTTCACCGCCAAAGCATTGGAAGGCGTAGTATACCTTAATTGGTATATGAAAGGCGAAGCCGACAATTCAATTTTTCTTGTTGAACGTTCGGTAAACGGCGGGGAATTCGTATCCATCGGATTCAAAGATGGATATTCTGCACCTGATGCCAATACAGAATTACTTTATAGCTTCAGCGATAATCAACCAGTTGTTGGAACCAGTACATATAGAATTAAGCAATTCCGCAAAGAAGGTATCCTTTATGGAGAACAGTTAAGTGTAATCATTGACGAGCCCCTGCCGCTTGTACAAAGCGTAGAATAAGCTGTACGCTCAGCAATCCCTGAAAAAGGGGTCCTTTCATGAAAGGGGATAGTACCAGCCGCGTGCATGACACCCAGTGTCTCACGCGGTTCGGTTTTTTAAACACTATCACTCTATCCAATTGATCAAACATACAACAGAACCATTCAATATTTAAAGATAACCATCTTCGCCATTCCAATGGTCGATGTGTTGCTCTTAGGATTTTCAGAAAAGTACATTGAACTCCCACAGGCTTTTTACCTGCATTTCCTATGACAATTACCTCATGAAGCTTAACGTCAAACACCAGCGTATCTCGAGTCATACACACCTTGAAGAGCCATACCCCACTACCCTAGCTTTGTATTATCTAAAACCACGAAACGATGAAAACATATTATTACAACTCACGCAGACTGTCTGGTTCGACTGTCACCTTGATGCTCATTGTTGCATCTAGTTTGGCTTTACTGATTGCCTCAAACAGTCTTGTAGCGCAAACAATCTCCAATGCGCCTGTCGCATACTATTCACCTATTATAAAGGAAGCACCTGCTCCAGTAAATCCCAATGGCTTTGTCCCAGGCGATGAACCTTTGATTAGCACGGCAGAACCCACAACAATCTCGTTTTCCCACGACGGAACATATTTCGTTGTAAGAGATGCAAACACAAAAGGCCCGAATTTTAAGGTACATCAAGGGAACAATGTGCATATGCAACCTATAGGACAAGTCAGGCAGATAAATAAAAACAACAAACTACCTAAAGAACTCGATACGGAATTATATACTGCACGCTACGGAGAAATTCAGGATGTATTGCCTACACAAGCATTCAGCCAACTCAGCGCAGCATACAAATATGAGCTCTATCTGATGGTAACCTCAGGTGAACCTTACGCATACTTTGAACAGTATTTCAATAATTGGAATTACAGAACCTGTATTATGACCAATACCTGGAAGATGAACCTATACCTTAATAAAAAGGGGAATCTGGTAAGGGTCACAAAGAAAGCCCGCTAGTTCCAAACCACGCAAACAAAACCCCACAAAAATGAAAACGCTGATTCTTAGTTGTTGTATAATACTGTTATGCATAGAAGTGCAAGCGCAGCAATCCGTCTATAATAGCGGGAATCTGACCATTGCCTCAAATGCAAGCATGATGGTGACCGGTGATCTTGTGAATACCTCAACGGCCAGTCTGCGCAATAACGGTACGCTTAACCTAAAAAGCAATCTCTCTAATACCGGTACCTTTGCTTCAGATTCCGGACTTACCGAATTTATCGGCACCGCACTTCAGCAAATAACCGGCAGTACTGCGTTTTACAATCTTCATATAAATAACTCTTCCACAGGAATCATGCTGAACAACAGTATCAGTGTTGCTCACGATCTTAATATGGAGGATGGTAATGTTGATCTTAATGGCAGCAATATCACTCTCGGGACACTGGCCACATTACTAAATGAAACCAACGATAAACGTATCTTTGGTAGTAGCGGTGTTATTACCACCACACGTTCGCTTAATGCACCAAACAAACTTAATGTCGGCGGTATGGGTGCCATACTCACGACCTCCGCAAATCTTGGAAGTACAACGGTATCGCGGGGACATTCAATACAAATGAATGGTTCGGACTTTAGTGTACAGCGCTATTTTGATATCACCCCCACAAACAATTCCGCACTTGATGCACGCTTACGATTCTCTTATTTTGATAATGAATTAGCGGGCATGACAGAGAGTGACATGGTAATGTGGCGGTCGACAGATGGAGGTTCAACATGGTCGATACTTAGCATTGATTCGGCTGACTATAGTGCGAATTATGTAGTAAAATCAGGCATTCCAGCATTTTCAAGATGGACAATCAATGGACAGAACTGGGGCGGTTTACCTGTTGAACTGCTTCATTTCACCGCAGATTGCGAACAAGGTAACAGACAGCTTAGCTGGGCAGTCGCCAGCGAAACAAATAACAGCTACTTCACAGTTGCACGTTCAGCAGACGGTATAAGCTATCAAAACATCTCAACCATACAGGGTGCAGGCAATGGCGGATATCATGAATACCAATACATCGATGCAGAAGTATTGCCACTGTCCACCGTTTATTATCGTTTGCAACAAACCGATAATGATGGTGTACAGAAAACATTCCCTGCAGTGAGTTCTTCTTCTTGCTCAAATGAAACAACTACCACACAAATCCTAATATACCCCAACCCATTTACTGAAATTATTTATGTGCGCCTTGAGGCGAAAGAGGCAGGTACTATCCTGCTAGGTATTTATGATGGCGAGGCCAAGCTGCTTCGGTCCCAACCGCTGGAATGTGCTGTTGGAATGAACGTGTTTGCGGTGGACCTGCAGCACCTGGCCAAAGGCGAATACCACGTAACAATTTCTCAGGGCTCCACAGTTACTTCGACGATGATAATGAAAAATTAAAGACTTCGTGGTTTTTGTTTGCGAAAAGGTGGGGCACATTCTGTGAACCACCTTTTGCATTTTGTACGCTTGCAGCCTACGCCAAATGACCTGTATTCCCTGCCTCTCAAAAGCCCATATTTTTCAGGTGATACAGCACTTGAAGGAGGGCTATCGATAAGACGATATTTGTAACACCACGAGTCGAAATATCTGTTTTACAACAAAAACCACGAACAATGAATTTCCACAAATACGCACTCTCCACACCTGAACGACAAGGTCATAAATATATTTTATTACTATATATTTTTGTTGTCATTATATTATCCTCAGTGTCAATTGGTCGCACGCAAGCTGCGAACTACTATTGGGTAGGCGGATCTGGCGATTGGTCTGATATCAATCATTGGGTGACAACCTCAGGCGGGAATGTAAATTACACTCTCGTACCTACCGCATACGATGATGTTTATTTCGACAATAATTCTTTCACAGGACCTAATCAAAAGGTCATGATTAACGCGGCAAATTATGTTTGCCATAACATGTTTTGGACTGTCACAGCAAATAATCCGACATTCACCAACATCAGCAATTATGGACTACGAGTCTTTGGTAGTTTCAAACTTTGTCCATCCATGATTTATAATATTAGTGGTGAAATACAATTTTCCTCCACCAATTTGAATAACTCTATTGATCTCGCAGGTCAACACTTCAACAATAGTATTTCTTTTGATGGTGCGGGCGGTGGTTGGAATCTTTACAGTACACTTGATGTAAGCAGTTTCACAATATATCTCAAACAAGGACAGCTTAACACTAACAATCAACTTGTGCGTTGTGGTGCCTTTTATTCGCTGTTTGCACAACCCAGAACCTTGCTTCTTGGAAATTCACTGGTTAAAGTTGGTGGTGGATGGAGTATGGATGCTACTCAACTTACCATGGATGCTGGTTCTTCAGTAATACTTATGACTTCTTCTACGGCAACATTCGACAACAGAGGGGGTGCGCTGAATTATCATAACGTTTTGTTCACAGACACGACGGGAATGGCAGTAATGATGGCTCCTGTTAACAACCCGGTTAACTTTAATCAGGTAACATTTCACAATAAAGCATATATCTATGGAGCGTATTCGTTTAATGTCCTTGCCTTACTAAACAAATATTATGAATTACGTGCAAACGATACCATCAGCATTATTCAAAACCTTATCACTGCAGGTGATTGTAAATCCTCTGTCCTTATCCGCTCATCGGTAGACAGTGTTCTTACATACATCCAAAAACCCT
This sequence comes from Bacteroidales bacterium, assembly GCA_963678485.1. GTDB lineage: Bacteria > Bacteroidota > Bacteroidia > Bacteroidales > CAIWKO01 > CALGYY01. The sequence goes on along the minus strand of OY782882.1, from coordinate 2,683,490 downwards.
CAGGAAGCATCACTGTAAACTATGTCTTGCTACAAGATGTTGCTGCTCTGGGATCATCACCCTTTATTGCAAACAATGCGATTGACCTCGGAAATAATCCAGGATGGATACTTAGTTCTCCTGCTCCTCAAAACCTCTATTGGGTAAGTGGAACAGGAAAATGGGACGATCCTGCACATTGGTCATATACCAGCGGTGGCGCCGGCGGTGCCTGCGTTCCCACACCTCTTGATAATGTTTTCTTCGACGCTCATTCATTTGATTCTACAGGCCAGTATGTACTTATTAATGGCTTCAATTCTTACTGCCATAATATAAACTGGACAGGCGTTACAAATATGCCGACTCTTCAGGGATCATATCCAAATTCACTGAACATCTTTGGATCTATGGTCAATTCAGTGAATATGATTTTCAACTTCTCAGGATATACCCTATTCAGAGCACAGGATAGTGGGAATATTATCATTACTGCAGGACATCCCTTTTTAAACAATATCACTTTTAAAGGACATCAGGGTTTTTGGGAATTCATGGATGATTTTAATGCGGGCTCAAATCTCATTTATCTTGAAAAGGGACACATCAATACACATGGAGTAACAGTGAACTGTGCTAGCTTTTATTCTGCCTACACTCATGATCGCGGACTTACACTGTGTAACTCAATATTTAATGTTCACGGCACCCATCCTAATGCTTGGATGGTGTGTAAAACCCATTTGGATTTTGACGCGGGCACATCAACCATTAATTTTACTGGCGCCTATGGCGGTATGCTGAATCTTTCGGGTGACACTATGCGTTTTTATCATGTAAATTTTGTGCATCCTTCAGGCTGTGCATCCTTAAGCACCACTTCGCTCATTGCAACATTTCAGCGCGTACAGTTCATCAATAATGGCAGCATCGCAGGAGACAACATTTATGACACACTAAATCTAAATAATAGTTTCTACCGGCTGAATGCAAACTCGCACCAGACCATCAGGAAACAGCTCACCAACGGCGGCAATTGTTCACAATACACCTATATCTTTTCTTCAGACGAATCCATCCCTGCCTACCTTAAAAAAAATCAGGGTGCAGTAATCCTGAATTACGCATTACTTCATAATATTTATGTTTCAGGCGGCGCAACATTTACAGCGCAGCTATCGGTGGATATGGGTAACAATGTTGGATGGATGATTACTACGAATACCCCACGCGATTTATATTGGGTTGGGGGCAGCGGTTCCTGGAATGAAGCATCACATTGGTCACTGACCTCAGGTGGAGTGGGTGGTGAATGTGTTCCAAATCCAACCGATAATGTCATCTTCGATAGTGCCTCCTTTGATCACAATGGAGAAACCGCATATATCGGTTCATTCTATGCCTTCTGCCATGATATGACCTGGGATAATGTTGCATATCAGCCAACATTTGCGGGTATGGGCGCAAACAGTTTGATGATCTATGGCTCGCTCCAACTCTGCACAAACATGCATTATCTGAATGAGGGCAATATTTATTTTCTTGCTAATGATGCAGGAAATACTGTTACTACAGCATCTCTTACACTTTGTTCTCAGCTTATTTTTAATGGAGACCAGGGAGAGTGGTCATTAAATGATAATCTCCATTTATCAAAAGCACTTTACCTATATCGCGGAAAGCTTGCCACTAACGATTACGACTTAATTTGTAATAGTTTTATCAGCATTTATCCTTTTAACCGTACGTTCTCTCTTGGACATTCAAACATACAATTTACCGCGAATGATGTCACAGCATGGTACGTTGTTCCTCAAAACTTAAATCTTCAGGCAGGTACATCAACCATAACCTTCCCAGGTGCTAATGGTGGAATGACCAACTCCGGCGCTGGTTCACTTACTTTCCACAATGTATACTTTACAGATAGTCTTGCCTGCTCAGAAATAAAAAATATTTATTCAACATGCAATTACAACAGGGTTTTCTTTCGCAGCAATGGAAAAATCTGGGGTGCAAATACCTTCGACACACTAAGCTTCTTCCCAGCGAAAACCTACACGATGGAATCAGGTCTTACTCAAACCATCAACAAAAAGCTGGACCTCTGTGGTAATGGCTGTTTCCCAATAACACTCAAATCAAGTCAGCCGGGATCTCCATCAACATTCCTTAAATCAACAGGAACGGTTTCAGCCGCCTACGTTGAAATGCACGACCAACAGGCGATCGGTGGAGCAACCTTTTATGCTGGAAATTATAGTACGAATATCTCCGGAAATTCAGGATGGATTTTCGGTACTGGTCCCGGTTACGTTTTTGGTCTTGTCGACAATGCATATATCTGTCCCGGCGACACTCTTAATATCGATACCTATAACTTTATTGGTGGCGTTTCTTTTCAATGGCAGGATGGCTTTGAAGGACCAGTTTATGCTGCAACACATCAGGGAACGTATACTGTTCATGTAACCTATGCTGATCTTTGTTATCTGACCGACACCATTAATTTGCATTTTAATGCACCCGCCTCTGCAAGCAGCAGCAACGATACTTCTGTTTGTCCGGGTTCACCAGTAAGTATTTTGGTGAAGGGTCCATCAAACAGCACTTACCTGTGGAGTAATGGTTCTGTGCAACCTTCGATTCTGGTTAGCCCGACACAAACTACAACATACAGTGTGAGTGTTACCAATATTTGTGGGATGGCAACAGCTCAAACAACTGTTACTACTTACGACCTTCCCTTTGCTGAAGCAGGTCAGAACGAAAGCATTTGTCCGGGAACACAGACACAGCTTACTGCAAGCGGACTTCCTGGCTCAAGCTTTCAATGGAGCAACAATACATCCGATGCTCAAACCACCGTTGCACCAACATCAACTACGAGCTATGTTGTAACTGTTACCGATCCTCATCAATGCGGAACTGCAACTGATGTTGTGTCTGTAAACGTATATCCCTCGGCTTTTGCTACGATTGGAAACGACACCACCCTTTGCCAGGGACAATCTGTAACCCTCATTGCACAAGGCCTTGCTGATTCATACTGGTATTGGAGTAATGGAAATAACCATATCTCAACAACCATTCAACCCACTAATGATACCGTGCTTTGGGTAACTGCTATCGACAGCCATCATTGCGGAAGCGCCACAGATAGTATAAGTATACATGTTGTTGATATGCCCGCTGTTTGGTCAAATAACGATACTATTGTATGTCCGGGAAGCCCGGTACAACTAACAGCCAATGGCAATTATATTGATGGCTATTTGTGGAGTACCGGTTCCTCTGATCAAAGCATAGCAGTATATCCCGAAGCTTCATCCACATACGAAGTTCAAGCCTATAATCAATGCGGAACAGTAACAGAGCAAATCGTGGTAAACATGCACCCAACTCCGCTACTCGCCGCTGCAATAACGGAAGAAACCTGCGGTCGCCGAGATGGTTCCATAACACTCACCGGAGGCACCTCATATTTATGGAATACGGGTGAAACATCCAATGTACTCTCGCCGGTTGCAGCAGGAACTTACGACGTAACAGTAAGCAATCAATGGTGCTCGATAAGCTCATCGTACATCGTTAATGAAATTGCAGGACCAGTTGCAGCATTTACTGCAAATGCAGATTATCTCTACGAATCACAAAACTTCATTTTTACCGATGCTTCAGAAAACGCCGTTTCATGGTCATGGGACTTTGGTGATCAGCACGGACAGAATGGAGAAACTCAAGTAAGTCATTTATACGAAAACACTGGTGTCTATACTGTGTCACTCATTGTGAGCGACGAACACTCATGTACTGATACTGCAAAAATACAAGTCACCATGGAATATCCGGAACTATTTTACATGCCCAACGCCTTTACACCGAATGATGACGGGCTAAATGAATCCTTTGGTCCAGCATGGCGTCTACCAGAACGAGTCAGCAACTATAGTATGACCATTTATAACCGTTGGGGAGAAGAGATTTTCACCACTCATGATTTACAACGGGGATGGGATGGTTTTTCAAGAAATCAGATGTCGGTGGACGGGGTATATACCTGGCAGATTCATCTCACTGAAGCTCCTGGATTGCTTAAGGAATATACAGGTCAGGTAGTGTTGCTGCACTAAAATTTCCTTTTGGAGGAAATATTCTGATAGGTAAGGTATGCACAATCACTTATTTTGTATATTTACAGCGATAATGGCTATAGTGCGCATTGCGAGATTGCCAAAACAATACCTTAATGCCCGATCCGATTAATCAGGATTTAAAAACTGACCGTACTGAAAAAAAGGTATTTGTCCCGGGGAATTCCGGAACCATCAATTACCGCAAGCTCTTTACTGAGATGCTGGAAGGTTTTTGCCTGCACGAGATTATCTGTGATGAAAACGGAAGGCCCGTAAATTATCGCTTTTTAGAGATGAATCCTGCCTTTGAGAAACTCACGGGTATGGATGCACAAACAACCATTGGAAAGACAGTGCTGGAGATAATGCCGGATCTAGAACCTTATTGGATTGAAACGTATGGTCAGGTTGCACTTACAGGAAAATCGCTGCATTTCGACAATTATTCTAAAGCCATTAATAAACATTATCATATTGCAGCATATTGCCCGTTGCCGGGACAGTTTGCAGTATTGTTTACAGACATAACAGAACGGGTTATTGCTGATGAGAAAGTGCGTCTGCTGAACACTCAGTTAAACAAGTTGGTTGAAGAAATTCAGCACCGAATTGAAGAGCGTACAGAGCAATTAGAGTTTTCTAATAAAGAACTTGAAGCGTTCAGTTATTCCGTCTCTCACGACCTGAAAGCTCCGCTACGTGCCATCGACGGGTATTCCATGATATTGCTGGATGACTACGAAAATGTACTGGATAATGAGGGTAAAAAGCTGTTAAAAAACATTCGCAACAACTCTCAACGAATGGCGACACTCATCACAAACTTACTTGAGTTTTCGCAGCTGAGCCGTAGCGAAATTATGCGCACTCCCATTAACATGGAGAAACAAGCGCGAAGTATTTTTGAAGAAATAACCGAAGGCAAATCAACTTCCGACATCGAGTTTAAGTTATCCAATATCCCCTCAACACAAGGAGATGCGGCTATGATGGATCAGGTGTGGATGAATCTCTTATCAAATGCGATAAAGTACTCTGCTACCAAAGAACATCCATGTATTGAAATCGGAGCTACCATACAAAAGGAAAACGTGACCTATTATGTCCATGATAATGGTATCGGCTTCGACATGAAATATTACAACAAGTTGTTTGGTGTATTTCAGCGGCTACACGCAGCCAGCGACTACCCGGGAACCGGAGTAGGGCTGGCGTTAGTGCAGCGAATTATTCACAAACATGGTGGCCGGGTATGGGCTGAAAGTAAAGTCATGGAAGGTGCAACCTTCTATTTTACTTTACCCCGATAATTCTATTTTACTTCTGTGAACCATTGCACATCCTGAAATGTAACTTCATCAGAGCTTCCTGTTGCTGTGCAATACAATTCAAAATAATCACTCTTTTTTACATCTTCAAGATAGATAACCGTTGCAAACTGAAATGGCTGGCTGGCAGTGGTAATCCTAAGATCACATTCTCCATAGCGTGTTGTTGATACTCCATTTTTAACTAAGCCAATCGAAACAGTATGGCTTGCATTACACATAATATTCCCTGTAATGTAGGCAACCACATCGCGCTTATTATCTTGCAGATATTTTATGTAATTATTTGTGACCTGCCATTTGCATGGATATACCGTAGTATTTGTCCAATTTGCTTTATACCAAGAGTTGGCGACAGTTATAATAGTTTTAGTAGTATTATTCCTGACGTTAATTTTCACATGAGGATTCTTATCCTCAATTCCTGCATTAGATTCAATATATGCATTGGCATCGCGACCATCGGAACGTGAAAAATCAAAGCCTGAAAGAAAACCACCAATGTTATTCCATGCATTATAATTGATTTGCATTTTAGCAAATGTGCATTGAACAGGATTATACCTGATGCATGTATCCGTACCATTGATATTATCGTACGCACCCAAATCAAGTTGTACGATAATTTTTGTTCCCTGATCCATGTTCACACCTGTTGGACATTCCATGAAATCAGTTTCTGAAACGCGTAATTTAGTACTATCTCCACTTGCACACTGAAGCAAAATACCATTCAATTTTGATGAAATTATATCGCACTCAAAGAGCCACAATTCAGCGTTTGAAGCTATCTTTATTGCGTTATGGAAGCCTTCGAAGGTACAGTCCTTAATCTCGTTGTACTTTTTGCTACCTTTAAGTTGAATTGCATCCTCTCCTGATGATGAGCCATATCCAGCTAAGGTTGTTGCATCAAACATCAGCATTTTAAAATAGCACTCTGAGCGACAATCAAACATAGGTAAACCTGAAAGTCCGCTTGCAGGACCGAAGGTCGTTGTTCCATAAGACAATCCTTGAAAGGTAACAGGATAAGCAAAGTTAATTATCTGCGTAGCCGCCACAGTATAGGATCCGCTGGCAAAACGTACTACTGTGGCTGAAGATATATGCTCATTCAAAAAATCTACAACCTGTGCAATCGTTGTCCAGCTCGACTGTGGCCCAACATCAAAAATATTTGTTGCCCTTGGTTCCCTGTCTTTAATTATCCATACTGAATTATACGCCACAAAAGTGCGCGACTGGTATCTTGTTAGATAGGAATTCGAAAGATTATCCTGCGTAGCTCCTGTTATAGTAACATAATCAGTATATGTACCATTGTTTTTAATGGTAATAGACAAACCATTGTCATCAGACGTAATGGTTGGAAGTGTTAACGTAATATCGTTACTTGCCAATACCAAGGTTTCAGTTTTCAGTAAAGTGCAACTAGAGGTTTTAGCTACAAGACCATTACTATAATCGCTTGTTATGAGGCGAATCCATTTGGACCCGTTCCAAAAATAATAGCCATCGGTTAATGTTCCACCAATGCTAAAAACGGTCATACCTGATGGAACAGGTGCAGTTAGCGGCGAAGCAGAGCTTGAGCTATTAAGGGCAACACGTGGAGGTAATAGACCCTTGTTCGTAGTTTCCATTTCAAAAAGCGAATTGTTATCGATGGTGTTGGGGTTATTCCCAACTTTCACCTGAGCTTTCGCAGAAGGGCTCAGGCCAATGAAAATAGCCGCCAGCAATAGAACTGACATGCATGCGGGGTGCATAATTGATTTCATGGGTGTGGTTTTAGTTTGTGAATCAAATAATTAAATCAAAAATACTATGATTAACAAACTTATAACAACAGACTATTGTCTGTATTTAATCAGGTCTATTGACCTATTGCAATTTGACCTTAAGTCCTGATTTCGGCTAATAGTGCACATTTTGGGAATATTTTTGAAAAAAAATCACCTATTTCTTATGAAAATATTATATATTTGTTGTGACAGAATTAATGGCTTTCAAAAATCATAACGTATGGATAGCATTCATTGCAGTGAGGAGGTGATGACACAATCATCAGAATTAACAGCCGTCCTTTCGCAGAAAGAAGTGTACCATCTGTTATACGCTGATGTCTATGCCATCGTCAAGGAGTTTGTCATCAGCAGAGGTGGAATTGAGCAGGATGTAAACGATCTGCTTCAGGAAACGTTTGTCATAATCTCTTCACATAAAAATCTGGAAAACCTCTATTCAAAGGAAAATCCTAAAGCGTATCTTGTAGCTATCGCCAAAAATCTTTGGAACAAGGAAATGATGCGTAAGAACCTTATGAAGAATTGTGTGAAGGAATTTGTATGTTATGATTATAGTGTAGATGTCGACATGCAACACAAGCTTCAGCAGCGCTACGATTTATACTGGAATCATTTTATACGAATGGGACATGAGTGCAAATTAATCTTACGTGAATTTTTTAATCGCAGCAAACCTCAAGATATTTCTGAAAAAATGGGGCTTACCGTTAATTATTATTACAAAAGAAAATCCATTTGCATAAAATATCTTGAGAACAAAATAAAACAGGATCCTAAATTCAAACTGTTAAAACAAAACTAACATGGAAACTTCTGACCAAATTGATAGATATTTGCAGGGTTTGATGCCAGAGGAAGAACGCCGCCGCTTCGAAGCCATGCTTAAAGAAAATCCACATCTGGCAGGCTCCGTAAAGTTACGCCAGGAACTGATTTCTTTTGGAACTGAACATAGCGAACAAATTGATGCTGTAATTCAACAAGAAGAAGCGTTTATGGACGATATGCTATTGAATGAATGGAGCATGCCCGAAAACCGCGAACTGGTCGATACCTTAAGAAATATTCTTTCTTATGTTGCTGACCATGCCGATTCCAAGGCCATTCAATGGCTCAAAACCGAAGCAATCTTCTACCCGGAATTAGTAGATGAAATGTTGACCAGTACAAACATCAATAAATTCAAAGATCATAATCTGGATGCTAAAGAAATTGAAATCCTTCAGCAACGGGTTCTTGATGTGTTCGAAATTTTCCTTTCGATTGATTCCACTGTGGATGATTATTTATATAAAAAACACAGCGAAGAGGCCTCATTAAAACACACAGAAATTCCATTGACGGAAGTCAGTTCTAAAAAAGGAAATAGCAAAGCTCGGAAACCGCGTTCATTTAAGATCACTCGCTTCTGGTTATTCAGTATTGCAGCAACCATCGTTGTTCTCATATCATGTACACTAATATGGATACTGCTGTTGAGCAAGAGTTCCAATGATTCTTTATACGCTTCGTATTATGAACCCTTGCAGGCGCCAACGGAAATGCGTGGAGTGCAAGCTTCAGAAAACGACCCCTTCTCACAGGCAGTCGACTTCTACGCTGCAAAAGATTTTGAAGCAGCCTATTCAACATTTTCTTCAATTCCGGCCAATGATATGAACTATGTCCCTGCCTGCCTATTCGGCGGGATTTCGGCTATGGAAACCGGACAATACGAAAAGGCAATTACTGAACTAAATAAAGTCGGCGGTATTGGTGAAACAACATTACAAGGCGATTTTCAATGGTACCTGGCGTTATGCTATCTTAAGCTGGGCAACGAAAATGCCGCTCGAACCATCTTGACCGATCTTGCACAAAACAGCTATTATAGCAGTCAGGCAGTGAATCTGCTTGCAGATATGGAAGACTAAAAAACTGCTTTGGTTTTTTAAATAGCCCGTATTATCTTGTCTGAATATTGAGGGTATCCCGCATCAAGTGCGGGATGACTGCTCTGATGGGCGGTTTCTAAAACTTCTGTGATTGGAGTTGTAGCACTCAAACAATATCGGATCAAGCGGAAAAGTTGAGGAGTATGAAAACTATTCATAGAAAACAATAGATTTTAGAACCTTTCTTCAACGACGAATACCACGAATAAACGCGAATGAGTTCCTTTTGCAGCGACTGTTTGTAACATTGGCCATCAATATTGATTACACTTATCACTCTTTTTGAGCATCCGTGTTTTAATAGTTTATCAAGCCAATACCATTTGAACTTTGGGGTTCTTTTACAGCATTGAAATTATGCAATGCTAATATTCAAAGCGTGTGCGCGGGCTTGTCAAAGCAAGCGGGCGTGGGGGGGCTGTGAATCGCCAACGGCACGCAAATCCGCAAGGGGCCATACAGCGGCTTTTTCGCTGTCGGCTCTGTCGAAAACGACAAAAAGAAAATTCAATGAGCAAAATGAGTTTTATTATTAAATTCAAAAACTGCCGTTAATTGGCGTTTTCGGCACTACCTTGTGTGATTTACGGCTGTTGGCGAGAGCGGGGGGATAGCATTTTGCTTTGACTTGACTTTTGGCTCTAAGTTGTTGACGTATTTGATTAATTTTTTACTCCTCAACAATCTGGTTTGATCCACAATATCCACCGTCTAAAACACAAAATCAAAACGCATCTGAGCCCTTCTATAATAATCTGTCTTCACGGTAATGATGATGTAGCAAACCAATCATTATGAGTATTAAGAACAAGAGGTAATACTTTTGTTCGCCAACTTCTGCACTTTTATAAAGAAGGATTTGCTTGGGTTGTCCCACCAAAGCATAAGAACACCAAAAAGCAGGATGCGTCTGTGTTGAATTGACATTTTTCAGAAAACCCAACTTTGCTTGCTGTAATGCAATATCAGAAGGTTTACCATTGGCAAGTTCGCAATAAAAATTCCGCATCACTTCAGCCCCGGCGGCGTCATTAACAGGCCACATTGACATAATAACGCTTTGACTTCCGCTATAAATAAAAGCACGGGCAAGACTCATCATTCCTTCACCCTTTAGCGTTTTCCCTTTTCCTGAATTGCACGAATTAAGAACTACCATTTCTGCAGGGATACGCATTGAATAGATATCCGCAGCATTCAGCCGCTGTTGATTGCTATCGCCGACACTAAAAATCAGATGCGATTCTAAGGTTGATTCATCATCAGCTGAGGAATGCATGGCCAGATGCAGTATGCGGGCATCAGGAGCTACTTCCAGGAAACGCGTCCGTGTTGCATCTTTCCCCTCATAAAGATGTCCACTCCATTGGTTGGCAATAAAACGAGCCTCCGCTTGTGCCCCTTCCAGCGATGGTAGTAATTCCTTTCCTGAACGGGCTCCTTTCGGGTATTGAGGCGCGAATAGTACGAGCGCCCCCTGAGATTGCCTGCTACTTGCCGCAATGTTTCTGAGCCATCCGGCCGAGTAGCAATAAGTCAGTGCTTTACTTTTTATCAAATAGGATGGCTGCCTGAAATCAATAGCCCCTTTGCTGCTTGTGTCAGTGACCTTATCAATGAGCGCATCAAACGAGATACCCGCCAGCGTAGCATCAGGAGCAATGATGATCCTATCCCTTTTGTTCAGCTGATCGTTTACCGGACCAATCAGTACCTTCCACAATGCATGCGCATTCAGGGTAAAATCGCAATATTCCTTTCGTCCACTTCCCAGCACCGACTGCGATAAGACGTTTTTATACTGTTGCAAATTATAATAAAAGCTGCGATCAACAGGGACTTCCACAATTTTCACCGATGAAGAAGTAATGCAAAATATTCGTATTAACGAACTGTCGCAAACATATTCCAACATTGCAGACCGATGGTCCAATACTGCGCTTATGCTCCGCATACTTGGAAAAGTTTCATCCCAGCCCAAGCGGGCAAACGCTGGATAATTGGCGGCAATGGAGCGTTCAAGACGCTCACGCCAATGGTATAGTTGTACAAGCTGCTTGCGCAATGTTACCATGGTTCCGGTATCGCCAAACGCTCCCTGTGCCAACTGCTGCTCAGTTTGATAAACAGCTGCATTCAGGCGCTTGTCAGTCTTCTTAAACACATAGCAAACCTTCGCCAGATGAAAAGCATCGCGCTTTCTAAACGTTGTCATCAATGCACCCGCTTTCCCTTGCTCCGAAAATTCAAAAGCACGCTCTTGCCAATACGAATTGTTACTTTTTGCATACAATGCAAGACATACCTTAATTGCTTCTGTAAAGATTCCTGATTCTGATTGAGAGAGAAATATTCGGCTATCATCCGATTCATAATCGCTGTAGGTCTTTCCAATGACATGTGCTGCAATCCGGTACATTCTCAAACTACATTTCAGCCAATATATTTGCTGGTCCCCGCCCCTCATACCTTTCATAAAATAAGCTTTGCCACGTTGTTCCAAGATGGGGATCAAATGCCTGACATATGGAGTTTCTCCTATCCATTGATTTCCTCTTTTCTCCATTTTAGGATTACACCCCAAACTCAATAAAGCCCTGTCAAGATAATAAAGCGCACTATCCGGCTGCTCACAGCGATTCCAATAATCGGCATAATGATAATAGGCCCGGGAGGTTTCAGCATGAATTTCACCGACAAGTCCAATTGAACTTTTAATCACTCTTAGGAAAATTGGCTTGGCCTTTAGGAAACTCCCTGTTCTACAAAGAAAGATTGCATAGTTTAATAAAGTCTCAGTACTACTCTGTTCAACAGTATTCCAATTTATTAAATTGAAATAGTATTCAGCTGAATCCATCATACCCATGTTATAATAGCATCTCCCCAACATGCTTAAATTCATCTGACGCTCTATTAGTGAGAGGCTTTTTATTTTCGAAAGACGAATGAAGCAGCTTATCGCCTTATCATACTCATATGCATTAATATATGTTGTACCTAATGATGAATAACTATTAATAAAAAAATAAGAGGAAGTATCACCTCTGGAAATTGCAAGCTGTTGTCCAAATAGATAATATCGAAGTGCCTTTTGATAATCGCCATATCCTTGATATATATCACCAATGCTTGTTTTAACATCGGACAATAAATAACTATAATTCTGATTGAGTGATAAAAGAAATTCTGCTCGTTGCAATATATTCAATGCAAGCTCTCCTTGTCCAATTGTTTTATAGATCAGACCAAGCCCTATCATGACTCTTGCGATGGATTCATAATCTTTATGTAACCCAAGCTGGTAGTTTAAAGCAACCTCATAATATATTTGAGCGTTCTTGAAATCCAGATTGACACAATAGAGATATCCAATGATTTCTGCATAAGATCCCCAATATTCCACATCTGTTTTCTGTGTAGAATTGGCTATTGCTTTTTTAAATAATGCCAGAGATTCATCTAATTTTCTCTGACCAAACAAGCTCTTTGCTGAATCAGCCAGCGGATCGTGCTTAACAGGCACGCTAGCACTGATTTGTACTGCAATTGATAATATAATCAAACTCAACAATAAGCTTTTCATGGGTTGCCAAATCTATCGATTAATGCGAGTTGTGATAAGGTTTTCTTATACCATGCATGTATTAAGAATCACACATATGTAAAATTAACTAAAACTATGGTCAATTACCACGGCGTGAAAAAGTTTTTTTTGTGCATTTATAAAGGATTTCCTGAGCTCAAATAGCATCAACGTGCCGAAAACAGTTAATTTCAAATTTTGCAAAATTTTTTTCCTTACGCAATCAATATTTATAGGAGTTTTTTCAAAAATTTCGATTCAGAAATTTAGGGTTTTTGACTCTATAGGGGTGACAGCACAAAATTATTCATTCACAAAAACCACAATTATGAAAACGATCTTAAAAAAGACTGCCAAATTTCTTTTGATTGGCATCTCTGTCCTGACGATGGTCTATGCCAGCTCGCAATGGGTAAGTGCACAAAATATTAATGGAGACCCTCCTGTAATCAAAGGACCGGGACCAACACCTCCCCCACCGCCTTTTAAATAGCATAATGCTATAGTTATTAGACCGTACGTTTACAATATCCACCATTCGTAAAAAAACATGAATGTCTTTTTGGCACTATCGTAATTAAGTAAGGTCTTATATTTCATGGATTTCCTGATCCCTTCGTAGCGATATGGAGGGGTCAGGATTATTGCATTTACTGAGTAACAACAAGCTGAACGATACTAAAACCAAGGATATGAAAGTGAAGAATGTATCAGAAGAAATGATTAACGAAGTTTGGAACAAAGCCATGGTCGTGCCGAATGTGAATCCGGCATCGTACCGCAAGGATGAATTTGGAGCGTGGATACGTCGCTGCCGCTATGAGGAGAGGGACTTCCCTTTATCATTCGGATGGAGCATTGCAAGCTTCCTCCGACAGGATGGAGAATATGATTACCAACCAATGCAATGGCAGAATGCCTCCTTTTCCAGTATCCCAAGGAGTAAGCAGCGAGTGACTTCTGAAGGATTTTATAATAAATATATCAATATATAGCTTTTATTGTAATTTATAACAACCATCTTCAAAAAGCATAAACTTATTATGTCTTTGTAAGTAATTCTCCGTAAAATATCATTTTACTCCTAATTCTTAATAATAAAGAGTAAACTAAGGTGTCAATTTAATGCATTGGAAAATGTTTCTCCTTTGAAGATGATAAATAAAAAGGTTCTGAAATTATTTCGATCGTCTTTAAAAAGATTTATATTTGCTCAGCAACACTCACTCACCAACCGCTGCAAATGAAAAGACATCTTAAACCCTGCTTGTTATTGCTATTACTATTGCTTTCACTGAAAACCCTTGCCCAGGAGGACAGGATACGATTGGTGGAGATCCACGGAGATTTTCTAGGAAACATGAAAGTGGATTATAACAGTAGCCTAACCAAAGTCCCTCAAGTGGGGGTGGGCATCAACACAACAATCGGTAAGAAGTTCATTGGCGCTTTTGCAGAATATAATTACCGCAGTATATATTTGAAAAAACTTAATATCCCAGAAGTAAAAAGGGTCGCCAGCCATGAATTCTATTTAGGCATCCGTTATTACCCAATGATCCCCACCTTTCTTGCAGGCCAGATGGCCGTAAGGGTAACAGCTGGTGCGGCATTGGGATTCGACTGGAATTTTGATCTGCGTTATTTGCTGCAAGCCGGATTTGCGCTGTCACCAGTCAGGAGTACTTCCGGTGGCACCATCCACTTTGTGTATCTTCCTGGATCCTTCACCGCCAAGGGCTATGAAATGAAGCCCGCATGGATGATCCGCATTGGCATTCTCATTGGCCCTTCCATGAATTAATTTGGCAATCAATATTCGAACACCGACCAACTTCTCATTTTATGAAATTCAAATACTTCTTCGCTTTTTCAGCCACGCTGCTATTCTTTACCTTTACGAGTAAGGCCCTGCACGCACAAAGCGCAAAACATCAATTGGAGATCATGACAGGTCAGACCATCAATGATTACAATAGTTCCGGAAATTATCCTTCCGCCTCATCTTCTTCATCGGCCCCATCTGTTCTGAGTCGTGAAAATGATGACGTAATAACCGATGTCTTGTTGCAGCAAGCCTGGGATCTCAACGAGCGTGGTGTAAAATGCTACAACGAAGGCAACTGGGAATGTGCGTTCAGATCCTTTCGCGATGCACTGAAATATTGTCCCAACAACAGCACATATCAGCAGAATTACAATAACGCCAAGACACAATTAGATCTGCTGCAAAACATCAACGATGAGCGCGAGGAATATGCAAAGGAGGGCGCCTATTTTGTGAAAAGCATGAATGCGAACACAAAATCCTATGTGAAGCTGCAGAAAAAACTTAAGAAAGAATTGGGTAGTTATGTTCCTCCACTGACCGGCAGAAAGGAGATCAAAGAAGGCATCATTCTAGGAATGTCGAACACGCAAGAAGAAAATGCGATCAAGAAATTTGGTTTAAAAAGCCCTTTTTCTGAAGAAACGCCACCGTATTTTGCCACCTCTGCCAACGCGAGCTGGAGCGATGCAGGCCGTGCCTTTCTAGACAATCTGACGGTTGGTAAATACACAACGCTTACTACAGAAGTAGGAAAAGAACTGGTGAAAAAACTGGAGAATACCCATTTCGATCTGCTGATGGCCCACAGCAATGGGGCTACTGTCACGGAAGCATTACTGCGCGCTGATGTTATAACAGTCAAAGAACTTCATATCATGGGTGGCGACCGTTCCCTTTCTAATTATGCAGGATACTGCGACCTTGTAGCTCAAGGCAAGGTCGAAAAAATTGTGGTCTGGCTGAATCCCGCGGATTTTGTGCCTTATGGCAGTTCATTGAACGACCTGGTGGTAAGTCGTTCATACGAGAAGCAACTGTATCAGGCGGAAAACTTCAATCAGTTTTTCGATCATACCCTTAAGAACCTCGGAGCCAGCAAAAATGTTGAATACCGCTGGCTGAGCGGTCCGGAGTTTAACCAAACCGGACAGGATCTTAAATTTAGTTTTGATGCGCACGGACTGGAGATCTATCTTGAGAACATCAGAAGATATCGTGCACTTTACGGAGATGCCAGTCGAACCAGCGATTTTAAATTAACCCCCAGTAATTTTTGAGTACGGTTTTCTGAAGAAATAATGGTTTCTCTCCTCAAGTGCTGAAATGCTCTTCATGGCTCCTTCCCTGCTGTTACCGCAGATTATCGGATCGAAGGAATCAAGCCAAAACTTGAGGAATAAAACTTAATCAAAGGTGTCGAAAACAATAAAAACAAAATGATGATCTGTTACAATAATTTGGCTTTCTGTATGCTTTAGGTCAGGAACGACAAAATACTTTAACCTGTTTCGATAAAACCAGTATTCCATCATATCCTTCTGAATTTAGGGAAAATTGGGGTTGACAAAGACCAATGAAAGTATAATACGTATGAAAGACTTTAATAATAATTATTCATTTTAGACATGTATTTAGGTCTAATTTAATTCTAAATAGTATTCTTTATTATTATATGAAGTTTTTAAATGAATATCAGCATCCTTGAGTTTTAAAATTGTCATGTCAATATCTTCATCAGGAGATAAATAGCCTAAAATTAGCGCACCAGAAACTATATAAATACTCTTTGTATTATTGTGATAACCATACCTGGAAATAAAGTAACGGCTGGGATTAGTGCCACCATCAATCCGTAAAACCTCATTGTCGTTGTGTTCGTTATAATAAAATTCGAAATTTAATCCAAATCTGTTTTTCATCTGTTGTAATGAATCTACTCCATCAACAGTATATCTTGAAAGAGTGTAAGAACCATGTATTCTGTTGTTTACAGACCGAGAAAAGACGTAAGGTCCTTCTTCGAACTTTGTGCAGCCTGCTGCAATGGCCGCAATTGCAATTAGTATAAGGATTGTTTTTTTCATACAATAGGGATTTATTATTTTCAAAGCTATTCAATTTCTCTTGTAATTAAATATATTACCAACCTTGTTTAGTGCAAAAGTAAATAACTAATAGAAATAAGTATTTATATGTTGTTATATTATACAATCACGGGTATGAACCCCGACCCCAGCATTACGCCCTAGAAGGGCGGTGTATTATACCCTCCGCCGTTGGCGGGATTGTTCGCCTAAGGCTTTTAATTCGCCTTAGCGTATTGAAAACCCTGCCTCAACAATAAGAACCTTCTTGTAAAGACATACCTTATTTTAGTAAGCAGAACATAAGCAATGACCTTATCTCAGGCTTAATTACTATTTTTGTGTAATTAGTGCCTGTCCATAAAGTCCGTCTGTGGCGTTGTCCTCATATTGTCGGGCAGTCGATTACGCCAGCCCGCCAATACTTCGGACGCCTTGTCTCGCCTTAGGCGAGAGAGCTTTCTGATCAGTCACTGAGAGTATAGACGGACTAATTATTCACCTCAAGCCCCCGGCCCCAATACCCTATGAAAAAAAAAATATTGCTCATTTTATTCCTTGGAAGCCTCTTCCTCATTAGCGCCTGCTATCAGAAGAGATTTCTTAAACACTTCGACAATGTTGGAATGCATTCATCTCAATGGATACTGGAAGCACGTGGCGATACCGTGCCCTTTACCTTGAACATACAACTTCCAAAAGGCTTACTGCGCGGAGGATTGCAGCTGTCGCTAACACCTTACTTAAAACAAGACAGTTTGAAAACCCCATTTACATTATTCACCAAAGATAAAGGCAGTTCCTCTCCTGAATCCATTATCCTTACCGGCCCAAAAGCACGAACGGTGAGCATCGAAGGTTACTTCATGAATTTCCCTCAATTTAAAAACTCCGCATTTGTGATTGAATGGCAGGCTACCAATAAGGGAAAAGTCGCACCTTTACCACAACGAATTGTTGGATACGGAATCTCTCAGCTCTTCCACGATGCAGCTCCCATTTGTACTATCAAACCAGGCTTCAATCCCGCAATCATCCGCGAAAAAATTGAAGCCATCCCTTCTGATAAGGCTATAAAACCATACCTTTTAGCTATTATGAGCGCAAGACTTTATGATGCAACCTCAGTACAGCGCTATCTGGAAAGCGCATTTGCAAAGGATTCATTATTAAAAGAAAAAGCTAAAAGCGATGTGGAATTTATCGGATACCGCAAGGAATCATGGTTTCAGACGCTCATCCAGTAGACACTAATATCCTTGTGCCGCGTAAGAAAAAGTCTTACTTTCGTAGTACAATTTACTGCACTGATCTTTCAACACTATGATTCATCTCGCTTGGGAACAAAAAGAAAATTTGCAAATCGTACTGATGATTCCAGTTTCCGGAAGCGTCAAGGGTTTCCTGCTGGATTTGTCTGCGGTAAATTTTCTGGTTTCTACACATAAAGTTAGTTTGTTTATTAAAACCAGTGAATCTGAAGAACAGGAATTTCATGCTGACTTTCGCGGATTGAAGCCTGTTGCAGTACAAAACACTAATGATATCTCGGTATTAGTAAATGATCCACAAACAACGGTAACTGCTGATTACTGCGCCATTTCGCGGGGTGAACAGTTTCAGGAACGCTGGTTAAGTCCCGATGGATGGAGCGAACAGTGTTTTCACTTTGCCCTGACACCAACCCTCCTGAAAGGAGAAACCCGACCAAGCGGAATCATTACACATGGCGCCGGTATTACGACTGCAAGCTGTCCCTATTGCAATGCCCTACTCACGGGTAGTGAGTTCAAATGCCCGCGTTGCGGCAATTTACTCAAGGCCACGCCTCCAGTACAAGAGGGACTGTATCCTTCCCAAAGCAATGCTATTCCACAGGAATTCCCATTACGGGTAATAAAAACAGCCACTGTTGCAGATACAAAAAAAACAAAAAAACACTTTGCGCTTTTCCTCGTGTTTAGCCTGTTAACACTGGCACTATTCATCTTTCACTTTAATATTGAATATGCTGATTTCTTCGCTTCCGCTGAAGATGCCTCCATATATGCCATGCTGATTTCTTGTTTGGTCTTCAATTGCTTTTTGGTAAGTCATATTTACTTATTAGCCCTCATTTACCGTATGTGGGATTTAATTCAGGATCAACCTTGTCGCACTACACCCGGAGTAGCGGTATGGTTACTTGTTACTCCCATCTGGCAACTAGGTTGGGCTTTTACCGCAGTACGCGGACTTGCCATAGATGTAAATTCATACTACAAAAATATTGATGGTAATGCACAAACCGGGCTCATGAGTCCCCTTTATGCCTTATTGCTCTGTATCCTCGGATTAATTTGCGCCACCACTGTATTTGCCTATTTGTTTGTTCTTCGCACGGATACAAATTTCGAAACCTTTCGTCTGAGCTTCTTTCTGAGCAATGCTGCGTTTATTACCCTACTCATTCCCTATGGTGCCTCTATCAGAACGGCCTATGCCAAGATTGCTGAGTTGAAACAGAAGTAAGTCCGAAAGTTGAATTTTCCCCCTTTTATTACAGTATTTTATTTACTTTTACCTTGTAAAAAAATACGTATCATTCTATGACGGTCACCTGGGGGCAAATAGCGAAGAACCGATTGATTCTCAAGCTGAACATCCAAGAACAGGAAAAAGTATTCCTGATGGACGACAGTGTGGTGAACTTTCTGGCTGAGACCAAACATGTACATCTGCATATACATACTGAAGGGCAAACAGAACAAAGCGTATTGGTGAACTTCACCGGTATTAAGCCATTAGTGGCCAACCATAATGCTATGGGCCCGGGGAAAACCATTGGTGCAGGTCCGGCGCAAATTCAATCGGACAGACTGGCTATCGCCCGCGGTGAAACCTTTGCCAGCAAATGGCTAACGCCTAAAGGTTGGGATCGCGAAAAACACTATTTTCCTCTGAAGCCCTACACTGCTGAACATGAGATTGAGTTGCGTCCATGTCCTGCATGTGGTAAAAGCATCCGAAAAAATGCTGTCTTCTGCGGCTATTGTGGAATTAAAGTCGATACGGCTGTTTCAGAAAAAAAATGTCACAACAATAAGTGCGGAAAAACTATTAAACCAACTGCGGTGTATTGCCCTTACTGCGGACAAAAACAATAAATCACCAATATTCAATTCTCATATCGATAATCAACGAATCAAACAAAACATCATATGAACCTAATCGCAAACTCGGGTATTCAGTTCTTAAAAAAGAAGATCGTCCTTTCTGAAGCCTCTCCGGCAAAAAAAACCTTTTTCAACTATTGTGAACAAATCGTTGAAAAGGATAGTCAGAAAAACGCCCAGTTCATTATTCCGTTCTACCTCGATAAAGGAAATAAATGGATTATCAAGACCGATGCCCGTGGCATTCGTGTAAATATCGAAGCTATTGATGCGGCTACCTGGGAAATCACCGATCCAACGAAAATAAACCCTGAATTCGTCACCTTAGTTCCACCAAACGTGGAAGTCCATACATTACAAGCATTGGATGTGTTGCAAACATTCGAAGGACAGTGGCTGCCCCTGCCCTTTCTCCGTAAGGAAACGTTTGGAAACAAATATATGACGGGTCCCACATCATGGGCGCGACTCTGGTACACCAAAGTTCAGGAACTCAAAGGTGACAGCATGGTCGATAAATACAGCTTTGTGCTGGCCTTTGATACAACAGCATATGATAATCAGGCTACCTATCTTTCCCCTACACTGGCGGACGTAAACAATAATTCGTTTTTCGATTGTCCCGACGATGATCGCAATCTCTATTACTTCTGCTCCTTCGACTGGGTGCAGGATTGGTTGGAATCAATTGTCAAGAAAAATAAAAAATATCAGGATGAAGAATATCTTAAACATATCGGTTATTATTTTGCATTAATTAAAATATTGAAAAAAGCCGGAGTGTTTTCAGAGATCACATTGTTGCCTGATACTGTAAGCAATTCTGTAGAAGTGGATCTCATCCTTGACCTCGGAAATTCGCGCACTTGTGGAGTATTGGTAGAATCGGATGCTCCGGGTGAATCCTTTGATTTTACGAAAGCAGTTCCTCTGCAAATCCGCGATTTGACGTATCCCGATAAAACCTACGAGGATCCTTTTGACATGAGGCTTTCTTTTGTAAAAACTACTTTTGGTGATGAAGCCGCAGGTGTGAAAGCCGGAAACGACAGGCTGTTCATGTGGCCAAGTATGGTCCGTATAGGTAAGGAGTCAGTTCGATTATCAATTATACATCAAAAAGAAAATTCCAATTCCTGTATGAGTAGTCCAAAGCGCTACCTATGGGATCAGGATAAGCGACTTTACCATTGGACACGCATATCGGAAAATTCCCGTTTCTCGGAACCAGCCTTGTATGGCATCTCCGAACTCTTCACAGAAAATGGTACTCTTCTGAAACGTGCGCTGGACAATCGTTTCCCGGGTAGTCCGGATCCTATTCCTGCCATGAACCCTTATTTTTCGCGTTCAAGCTTAATGACTTTTGCTATCGTGGAGATCATCATGCAGGCCATCTCTTTTGTTAATAGTTATGAGTTTCGTGTTGAGAAATCCAAATCAAATCTTCCAAAGATCCCACGCAAACTCAGGCGTATTGTGCTTACTTGCCCAACCGCTATGCTCAATACAGAAAAATATCTGCTTCGCGAACATGCTACTGATGCCATCGAAGCACTTAAACAGTATTATCCCTCACGGTTGATTGATCCGTCATTGGTAATCATTCCTGATATTTCCGATATGAACGTTCGCCCCGAAGACCGCAAACACTGGGGATTCGATGAAGCAACCTGTAGTCAGCTTGCTTTTGTTTATGGAGAAATTTCAAATCGCTTCCGTTTTAAAACAGACTTGTTCTTTAAGTATTGCGGAAAGGTGCGGCCTGACAACAAATACAAAGATCAGCCTTCGGTCACTATTGCCAGTGTTGACATTGGCGGAGGTACCACCGACCTGATGATTTGTAATTACAACTACGATCCGATTGCCGCGGAAACGATAACGAAGATTGAACCTGAACCATTATTTTGGGAAGGTTTCAATAAAGCGGGTGATGATATTTTGAAAGCAGTCATTGAACGTTTTGTAATTCCCAGCATTGCGGATGATGCTCGTAAAAAAGGCGCAAACATAAAAGACCTGACATCAACCCTCAATAAACTTTTTGGGCCGTGGGTTGGCAGTCAAACCGCCAAGGACAGAGTATTACAGCAGCAATTTGGTATTCAGATCGCAAATCCTATTGCCTTAGGTGCCGTGAAACATTTATCGGAAAGCCGCACCAATGAAATCTACTCCTTCGATTCTTTCTTTACCGATTACCCATTCCCTATCAGTGCAGTCATTAGTTATGTAAATGATGCCCTTACTCAGTGTGGTGCGGTGGATTTTGATATTCGCAAGACCTCATGGGAAATGAATAGTCGTTACCTCGATGTTGTAGTTGCAGATGTTGTACAAAAAATGTTGCAAGACTTATGCGGTATTATTGCACAATACAATTGCGACTTCGTACTACTCGCTGGTCGTCCAACGATGCTGCCCGTAATACAGGAATTGTTCTATCGCTTCCTTCCGGTATCGCCCGATCGTATCATTCCTATGGGTCGTTACCGTATAGGATCATGGTATCCTTTTGCAGATAATCTTGGCTATATTAAAGATCCCAAAACCTGCGTGGTTGTTGGCGCATCCATTGCACTTCTCGGCGGAATCCTAAATCGCATTCCAAATTTCATGATAGATACGGAACAGTTGAAAAAGCGTTTTGAATCCACCGCCGATTACATTGGAAAATTTGAATCCGGTAGTGGAGCCATTGAGCCTGTTTATTTTTCACCCGAAGAAAGTGGCAATGTAAATCTTAATTTCCATGGGGAATTTATGCTTGGTATGCGTCAAATGCCGGGTAAACACTGGATCGGAACTCCGATGTTTAAACTCGAATTCAGCACGAAAGAATTAGCCGAAGAACTGTCAAGTCGTCTTCCGCTGAATCTTACCATGATACAAGCTCCATTGGATAAAGAGAAAATTACCATCACCGGCGGAATCACAGATAAGACGGGCAAATCCATTGAAAATTCGGCAATCTCTCTTAAGCTTCAAACAATGGCCGACGAAAGTGGATACTGGCTAGACACCGGAAAATTCTCTATCGACATTACAGGTTACATGGAAAATAATTAATCACTTATGATCGAAAAAAAGATACATAAGTACGACGATGGTTTTGATAAGCCTATCCCTCCTGATGAACCTCAGGGTGATTTGCTCAAACCGCTGAATATTCCACCAAAGGAAGAGGTGCCTGATGAAATAAAACAACAATCTCCACCTCAGGAAATACAGCATCAGGAAGCCCTCGTTGTCAACGAACCTTCTGAAACATTCGCTGCGATGTTTGCGGAAATCTTTGGAATCGCCGCCTTTGAACGCATTCGAAACGATGGTTTGATTATGGTTCCGTTCACCGATGCTCAAACCCCCATGGATCAATGGTTCGCGCATTGGGTCCGTATGATGTTCAAATCTGAAGAAGCAATGAACATGCTTCAACTTAGCCACGAATGGCAGCAAAAGAAATTGGCGGAAGTAAAACATTCGGACGAGGAACTTCAACAACAAAAGAAACGTATTGCTTCATTGGAAGCTCAGCTAAGTCAGGCCGAATCTGCCTTCCAGAACTCCGACGCTGAAAAAAAACAACTTCGTCGCGATCTGCTCACAAGCATCTCGGCTGTGTATCTCATTGACAAGATTATCCCGAAAGGCTCATCAAGCGTGGGTGACAGCCTGTCCGGCATGCTAAAAGAAGAAATGATGAATCCTGTGGGCGACTACCCGGAATTCGTTATTGGTTTCCTCGAAGGCTGGGAGGAATTATCAAAACTATTGACAACCGTTGAAGACAGTGAAGAAGGGATGTCGCAAATTCATCTGGCGCTAACAAATTTGCTCGATAAAATTTCCGGTAAAGTAATTAGCAGGCGCCGCACTATGCTTGACCTTTTGGCGGTTAGCTGTAGTTCGAAATTTAAATTATATAAATTCATTTCTCCTGAAGAAAGCCTGCAGGTGGATCCTCGCATACATTCCGCAACGGCACTTGGCGGCTCTACTATCAAGGAAGGGATATCGTTTGCAGTGATCAAAAAAGACACTATGCAAACCGTTAAATATGCAGAAATAAGAGTATAAATAAAACAACAATATACGCTATGCAAGACCTCATTAAAGATTGCAGCAACCTCAGAAGTGTAATTACTGAAGCGATCGCCTGGACCAACAACAATCTGGCAGAAGAGCGACGCAAGACTACTGTTTACCATTTGGAACATCTGCGTCGTCTGACACGTCGTTACGAATTATCATCAGCACGTAAGCCCTCTGTTGCGCTGTATGGACAAAGTCAGGCAGGAAAATCCTATCTGGTTTCCAATCTCGCTAAACCTTCCTCATCAAGTACCTTTTGGGTAGAAGTCCCATGGTTGGGGATAAAGTATGATTTCATCAATGATATCAACCCGTTTGGAAAAGAGAAAGAGTCTACAGGCTTGGTCACACGCTTCACTCTTGCCTCTGAATCCAAGAAGAAAAGCAAGTTTAGTTTTCAATTGCGCACCTTCCGTCAAGCCGATTTGGTCTCAATCTTAGCGAATGCCTATTTTTCCAATATCGGAAAAAAGATTTTCAAAATCGACAAGGAAGACGTACTAAACACGCTTGCTGAACTAAGAGCCCTGGAGCGCAATCCTGAGCATCAGGAAGCATTTCCCGTGGATGATGTTTTCGAGATTAAAGAATATCTCGACGAGCGTTTTCTTGGAAGTAAGAGTGCCGGTATTCTGGAAGACCTGAATTCACTCGAGTTTTTCGAAAGTCTTTCTAAAATTATTCCGTTCATCGCATGGGAAGAACGCTGGAAAGCCTTCCAATTCCTCTGGGGAAAACATGAGTTCTATAATCTGATGTTTAAGACACTCAGCGAAGGTCTTGCCACCATTGGCTTTGCATCGGAATTATTTGTTGCGGAAAACGGCTTAATTCCTCGCGAAAATTCTATTATTGATGTCACCCGTTATTATGGCATCCTCGATAAGTCAGGAATGGCGGGCGATCCCATGGTAGAAGTCGAAACACCTGATAATAAAATTGTCAGTGTAAACCGAAGCGTACTTAGCGGTATTGTTTCTGAAATCGTTTTATACATCCCTCAGGAAACCGCCAACGAACTGCCTTTCCTGCAGCATGCAGATATTCTCGACTTCCCTGGAGCCCGCCCAGATGGCGACATGGACGAAGAAAAATTTATTTCCGACAATAACACACGCACCAATACTGAGCACTATTTACGTGGAAAACTCAACTTTCTATTCGATCGTTACAATCGTGATTACGAAATCAGCAACCTCATCCTTTGTTGGCCAATCAAGCAACCTAACGTTATTAAAATTCGAAAACTGATTAACGAATGGGTAAGAAATAATGTTGGCCGTACGCCTGAAAAGCGCGAAGAACGTCTCATTAAACTTCAGAACTTGCTGAAGCCAAATGTACCTCACCGCATCAATCCTTTTGTTGTGGCCATGACCATGTTTGATGAAGACCTTAAAGTTAAAGTAGGCGAAGATCCATCAAGCCCGGCACGCTGGGAAAGTCGCTTCCGCGAAAATTACAACAAATGGCTCCAACATGAAGTAGATGCATGGCTTGATAAATGGGATACTTCCGGTAACGGCAGTTTCAAGCACACTTTCCCAATTCGCGATCCCAAGTATTCAAACGAGTTGTTCGAAGGCTATGAAGCAATGGGCTACGAAACCGGAATTCGTGCAGAATACAAAGAGAAAGTTACAACCTTGCGCGAATCCTTTGTGAATTACGAATATATAAAACGTCATATGCTAAATCCTTCAGAAGCCTGGGATGAGCTACTGACAGAGAATACAAACGGAGGAACCGCAAAAGGGTATAAAACGGGAATCCAATATATTTTGAAGTACATCTCCCCGATTTGCAACGATATCATTAAACACGAGCAACTACAGGAGAAAATCAGCGAACTGCGTACTCATTTGCTCAAAGAATTAGAGCAGTATTTCGAAGGCGGAGATATCAACGAGAAGTTGAAAAAAGCCAAAACCAATGGTGTTAAAACTAAAGTTGCAATTGAAAAACTGCATGACGAAAAAGTGAATTTTGGTTTGCTGCTTAAATATCTTACTTGTCCCGAAGAGCTTGCATGGAAAGAATACTGGAAGCTCATGAATGAAGAGGTATTAACCAGCGAAGGAAAAACAAACGGCCAAACTGATAAGAATGATCCGCAAATTATTGCGCTCTTAAAATTACTCGACCGCAAAGGTATTGACTTCACTCCGGGGAAAACTCAGTACGAAGAAGTCATCAATCGTTTGATGGAGGCCGAAGGTCTGGAAGATGCGGAAACACTTGACGAAGTATATCGCGAGAATGGCTACGCGCTTGAGAAAATCAAGGAGATTCTTGCCGGAAATACAGTTGATATTAAAGCTGATGAGTCGGACATTTTTGCTCGTAATCTTATTTCTTCCTGGTTGTATTCTATTAGTCTTGTAAAATCTGAAGCCGCAATTGATGCTATCGGATTGCCCAAAACTGTGATGGAAATGATTATGGATCAGCTGACGCGAAACATCACTCGTCTTGATTTAAGGAAACGTTTGGCTGCTTTGGTACGTGACGAAATCAAGGCTTATCATGTTACACAAAATCAGAATTTCGATTTAGTTGCGCGACTTGCCTGCAATTTACTCAATGCATTTATTACTAGCACTGGTTGGATTTTCCTTCCTCCCGAAGAGAGACCAAAGACAGCAAAAGGGGATAAAATCTTCACGTATGCGGATCATGCGAAGTTCCCAAAGAAGAAAGATCTTGTAATACAACAAGGCTTTCCGGGACTTAGCTTATACGAGAATTGGAAAATTGGAATTCGAGATTCATTTGAAGCCAATGTGCTTTTTGAAAATAATTTATTGAATGCTGAAAAAGCCATTGCTAATCAAAAACTGGGAGAGATTATTAAAAAAGCGCAATCCTGATTTTTTTGTACCATTTATTTATCGCGTTAGCAAATAAATATGGAACCCAACAAGGTCATCTTCACAACAAAACTCAGTGGTTATCGCCCTGTCATTTGGCTTGGAGAGCCTGTGTTTCGTCGCGAAAACCAGATCCGCTCGATATTAAAAGACCGTTTGGGTGAAGAATACGCAGAGCTGTTTTCTACTGTAGTGATGCATGGAGAACCCACGCCCGATGCGGCTTCTGCAAGTTGGCTCTCATCGTGGATACAAAACGCTACTGCACTTTCACATCTTAAAGGTCCCGAACAGCAAAGCATACGTGAAAAACTTGCGAAGATGATTGGTCGCATACATTTGCTATGCGATGAGATGAAAAACTCAGGGGATAAAGAATATGCATCATTGTCGGAAGTCATACAACTGGCCACAGTCCTGCCTTCTGAGAACTGTATTCTTACTGACGGGATTAAAATCACTCTAGTGTTGTGGGGATTCATCAACGATGCAGCCAATCATTCCAGCGTTGAATTAATGAAATTTTTATCGTATGATTTTGATGATTTAAAATTCAAAACACCGGTAAAAAGAGACGAGCCCATTGTTGAACCCCCCGTTGTTAAAGAACCAGAGAAGGTTCAGGAAAAAAAAGTTGAGGCACCGGTCATCATAACAAATGTAACACCCGCTTCAACACCCCCGCCAATAAAGAAAAAGCGGAAATTCAAATGGTGGTTGCTACTGACAATTTTAGGTGGGTTGTTATTACTCTGCTTACTGCTTTGGTTGCTGCTCAAGGGCTGTGAGCGTATTCCAACCTTGCCGAATAATCCCGGAATTATCCTTCCCATTGATACAACCCAGATTATCACAAATCCGGGAGATACGCTTCAACGAAGGGTTTTGGGAAATCGCTTAAATGTAATCCTTGACAAGAATGCAGATTTAAATGCCTTTTCAAAAGACTTTCAGGATCGATTTGGGAGCGATGCTAAGATTGTATATTATGACACATTGATAATGCAATTGCAGGTTGAGTTTTACAAAGATGATATCCCCACGTGGAAAAAGAAAATAAAGGAAATGAAAGGGGTACGTATTGTTTTTGAAGAATCTATCTTTCATTCCAATTACACACCCAACGATCCTGGTTTTAAAAAAGCTGATTGGGACTATCCATACCTAGCCATCCGCGCATTTGAAGGCTGGGACCGCACCAGGGGTTCAAAGAACATTAAGATTGCCATTCTTGATGACGGCTTCGATTTAAATCACCCGGAATTAGTGGGGCGCGCAATAAATCCCTGGAATGTTGCGGAACACGCTGCGCGTGTGCATACAAACAACGGACAGAGTTTTCATGGAACCCATGTTGCAGCGCTGGTTGCAGGGAACATTAATAATATGTCGGGGGTTTCTGGTATCGCACCCGATTGTATGATTATTCCCATACAAATCAGTGATGGCAATGGTAACATGAGTACGACTTATGTAATCAATGGATTTTTGTACGCGATTAATCAGGGCGCTGATGTTATTAATATGTCGCTGGGAATGCGCTGGCCCGACTTTGTGAAAATGCTATCCGGTCCTGAGCAGGATG
This sequence comes from Bacteroidales bacterium, assembly GCA_963678485.1. Taxonomy (GTDB): domain Bacteria; phylum Bacteroidota; class Bacteroidia; order Bacteroidales; family CAIWKO01; genus CALGYY01. Next base: position 2,655,093 of record OY782882.1, on the reverse strand, counting down.
ATCTTGCACGCACCATGTATCCTGAAGAAGCCCAGTTCTGGGACGAGATGTATGCTTACGCAGAAGATTATAACGTAGTGGTAGTACAGGCTGCAGGCAATGACGATGTACTTGCTGCGATTGACCCAATGAAGCGATCGGATAAAACTATTGTGGTTGGTGCATCGGATGCTTCAAACACAAAATCCGAATTTAGTAATTATGGAAGCCGCACAGATGTAAGCGCTCCGGGCTCTGCAGTTTTTAGTGCATTGCCACAAAATCAGTATGGACAAATGGATGGAACGAGCATGTCCTCCCCCATTGTGGCCGGTGCAGCGGGTTTGCTGTTGTCAGTCAACGAAAATTTAAGCAGTGCTGAAGTAAAAAAGATTCTAATCCAAACAGGCATAAGTATACAAACCTCTTCAGCTAAGCCCATGGGGCCACTCATTCAGCTTGACAAAGCCTTGGATCTTGCAAAAAAGTCGAGTCCTGCCAAAGATTGCAGGCAAACTGTTGATAGTTTGTTGAAGGTTATCGACGGTTTGCAGAAACAGCTCAAAGGGAAAAAGTAGTAAATAATCAAAACAGCAGCATAGTACGAATTTTTTTTGCGGCTCTTCGCGGTATGCGCGATCTTTCGAACAAATTGTGATTTCAAGCTATGTGCCACCCATTTGCCCCGATGGGTCAAGCTTTTGTGCAATCAATGCAGTTCACAGGTTTGATTCAAATGTGCAAATTCGCGATGTCAGATTCCAACACAATGATTCCAATTCCTGCACTGCTCTATGCCCCACAGGGGAACAATTTTATCAGAAAAAATGATTTATGATTCCGATCAACCTTAATTCCATTTCTTACATCATTTATGTTGCCCCGATGGGGCAAGCTGTTGTGCAAACAATGAAGCTCACAAGATTTATTCAAATGTGCAGATGTGCAACAAACTATTTCAACGCTGTGACCTCAATACTTGCATCGCGCTAAGCCCCAGAGGGGCTTCATGTCGTTAGCTAATAATATAAAAAATCCCCAAAGCCCCGTAGGGGCGACATATTCCAATGCCGTTCAATTTTTGTGATGCAACAAATATCATTGTTGCATTTAAAAAAAATACATCCGTTTTCAATATCCCCATATCAAAAATAATTTTTCAACATTGTCGCAACAAAATGAAATCTTTTAACGACAAATCTTCGATTAATGCGTACCAATAACAACCATGCTTATTGCCGCAATTTAAGGTGATTTTCAGGGGTGATTTGTCTTTAATTTTGCATTAACCCAAAATAACATTATAATGGAAAATACATATTCATGCATTCATCTACACATCGTTTTTGCTGTACAAAATCGTAAATGCCTCATTACAGATTCTTGGAAGGAACAATTGTACTGCTATATTACAGCTATCGTTCAAAATAGAAAACATAAACTTTTAGCTATTGGCGGAATGCCCGACCATCTCCACCTTTTGATTGGTTTTCGTCCTGAAGATAAAATTTCTGATTTGATGCGGGAGGTCAAAGGTTGTAGCTCAAAGTGGATAAATCAAAAAGGCTTTATCCATGATCGATTCAGCTGGCAACAAGGTTACGGCGCATTTTCTGTTGACTTGCAACATGTAAAAGTTTTGATTAGATATATTAAGAATCAAACTGAGCATCATAAAAAAGAAACGTTCTTAAAAGAATATAGGAAAACTCTTGACGATAATGCTGTTGAATACAAAGTGGAATATTTGTTCAAACCTATTGATTTTGCATGACTATTCTGATGTTGATGTCTGATAAATTCAAATTTTGCAATAAATATGTTGCCCAGATGGGGCAAGCTGTTGTGCAGATAATGAAGCTCACAAGGTTTGATTCAAATGCGCAGATGTGCAACATCTAACATCAAGGCTGTTAATCCAAACCTTACATTTCTCTGTGCCCCAGAGGGACTTTGCGGCATCCGGGAATATAATGAATGATGCTGTTTCTCTGAAAATCCAATTTCCTTTATCATTTATGTCGCCCCTACGGGGCTTACATTATTGATGTTTCTTTTTTTTCTATCTACATGTTGCCCCGATGGGGCAACCATCTTTGCAAACAATGAAGCTCACAGGTTTGATTCAAATGTGCAAATTCGCGATCAGATTCCAACACAATGATTCCAATTCCTGCACTGCTCTATGCCTCAGAGGGACAATGCAGCATCCGAGAATATGATGAATGATTCTGTTTCGCTGCAAATTCGATTTCTCACATCACTTATGTCGCCCCTACGGGGCTTACATTATTGATGTTTCTTTTTTCTATCTACATGTTGCCCCGATGGGGCAAGATTTTGTGCAAACATGAAATTCACAAGTTTGATACAAATGTGCAACGTGCAACTTCCCACATCAAGGCTATGAATCCAACACCCGCATTAGAATTAGCCTAAGCTGGACTTTGCATCATACGATCAATCCGGGCAATTCACTTTATACCACCAGCGACTGTCGCCCTTCACCCTGACCTTTACGATCTGAGAATCGAAGCGAATCTTTACGGTTGGTGTATCACGTTTGGTTGCTCCATCATAGCTCCAAACCAATACCCCTCCACTATAAATAAAGATAGCATCACGTTGGAAATCGGTGAAATAATCAAAGGTAAAGATACCATGATCTTTTCCCATATCATAATCTATGGTTTTGTCGTATCCCTGAATGTTATCTCCTATAGACACCGTCTGACAAGGTAAGGCCGGTGGTCCCTTGGGGCTTAACGGAATGTCGCGTGCACTCTGAGATCCGGCAAACAAATCACTTACGAGAGCGTTGCGTATCTTGGTGGAATTTGGATTATAATCAGGTTCTTTTGAGGCGGCAATTGAGATACGATCCGTACTGGAAAAGCCGGCAAACTGGACAATCCCGTCAACGTTGCTGTACTCCGTTTTAACTGTACCATTTGGAAGAGTAAGTGTAGCCTGAGCTCCAGCGATAGGCTTACCGGTTGACGCATCGATGATACGAATGTCGCAAGGTTTGTCCTTGGGTCGCAAATACAATGTACGCACATCTTTAGAACCATCAGCAAACATTTGTGCTACACCTGTTTTTGTTGTATCATAAAAATCCATCTTCGATGCCTGCACTGTGATTGTTTGAATAATGTGTATGCGCTCGAATGTGGCCTCTCCTATCATAGAAACCGCTCCATTGGTGTTTGATTGCGTTGTTTGCACAACACGTCCGTCGATGATCAGCTGTAGCGTTGCGCCTGGCAATGGCTCTTTTGTTTTAAGATTCTTTACATAAAAAGTTATTGAACGCGTAATGGGTTTTAACTTTAAAGTTCGCTTCGAAATCACATTCATAATCTGCGATATCGTGCCCTGCAGCGAATCGCTGATATATCCCGGCGAACTTGCGCTTACGATGACTTGTCCGCACATTGGTAAATCTTTCCCAACGACCTTTCCATCAACACCACTTTTTACTGTTTGGACAATTGATGATCCCACGGCCCTTATTTTTACTGTTGCGCCAGGCAAGGGCTCGTCATTATCAGCATTCACAACTAGAAAATCCATGTCCATGCTGAGCTGCTTTAAGTGCAGTTCTGTGGCCGGAAATTTCACACATAAGTCGAATGCTTTCGTGATACTATCGGAAGAATAACAAGACGCTGATGCTGAAATCCGCGCATCTTCCCATCCGTAGAACAACCACTGGAACACACTATAGCGGACATCTTTGAACACAGTACTTCCTACTATATCCGTGGAATCATCACGACATGTAATCTGATCACTAAAAAACTTTCCTGTGCTGAAATTAAATAAATAGCGCTCGTGGTGACATAGCTTCACCTTTGCACCTGGTATTCCTGTTTCCTCTTTAAGGTCTAATACTTTAACAGTAACATCTTTCTTTAATGGAATCAACATTAAAAATGGAACAAGCAACAAGAGCAATAGCAACCACCACAGCTTGCGGTTTCCAAGTTTAACAATGTATTCATCTTTCTTATTATTTATAACGAACTTCTTATTATAGTTCCTTTTCTTCCATTTGATTTTCGATTTCACTTTGGTCTTTTCAGCGAGACTTTCCAGCTCGGTTCTTCCCTCATCGTTGGTTGTGCGCTTTTCCTGCTTTCCTAGATAGTCAAACAACATCTCTTGCTGTGGAATTGGTTTTTTACGCCAATTCACCAGCAATACTTTTGTTGGTTTTTCCACAACCTCAGCAGGCGCAACAATAACAGGCTTTGCAGGAGGCTCACCATCAACAATAATTGTTTCCTCGGGTTGACCCGTAAAATTAAATGTAACCAAATGTGATTTCTTTCCCTCTGAAGTGAGCTGATATACGAGTACAGAAGAATTCAATAAAACATCTTCCAGCACAATGAGTCCATCACTATTGCTGGAGTATTCCCGAATACCACTGTTGTACTCAAAGCTGATGCGTTTATCCGCTGCTGGCTGACCACCACGATAACGAACATTAATGTTTATACGCTTGAAATTTTTGGGGATTATTTTACGAATCAGCCCTGACTGAGCATTGAAGGCATCGTTGATAAAACCCCACATACAAAGCACATAGTGAGTTTCACCATTGGCATTTTTTATTTGATAAATGGAGGAATAATCAGGAATCTCGATACACTTCTCAAGAGTAGTATATAAGCTTCGGTATTCTTCATCCTGTTCCTGATAACGGCGACATTCCTCAAATAAAAAGTCAACCTCATACTTCAGATAGGTTAGTTGTTTTTCACGTTCAGTTTCATCCATCGTACCAAAAGAAACGGCTGTTCCCTCCCATTCTGTGAACCAGTATGCATTTCCTTGGGCGATATCGATTTTTGGTATGGCAAAAAGTCGATAAAGATTCTTCTTTTCAAATTTCTTTTTGATTTGAACGAAACGTTTGAAGTTCTCCGTGTTGTCGGCCAAGACTGGACGATAGCCCGATAAGCGGTAAGTGCTGATAAGTTGTTCCATAAGTACTTTTTTAGAGGTTCACTTTTTTTACCAGCACCATCGAACGGTCGCCGGTATAATTAACCGTCTTATATAATTCTTCTTTCTTATTATTATTGAAAATAGTAATCTTACAACTGGCATTTGCCATAGATCGCATTTCATAAAACACAACGTAAATACCATATTCTCCCGATGAAGCGGTACCCCAAACAATATTTTCCTGTGGTGTCTTCGTTAAATTATCTTCACTATAATTTGCATCAACATCCAGCTCACCTTTTGCATTGCTGCAGCTCTGCGATTTGTTTTTAAAATAAATCATATTGCCACAAGGATCGGTGATCACCAAATCCAGATCATCTTCTGTCCACCATTGCAAATTCACATTGAACTGTCCACGTTTGCCCACTAATCCACCATTTCCGATTCTTTTCATACGAATCGTAATTTTATTTTGAGCCAGATTGAATTCTACTCTTTCATCACCATAGCCCGTTTTCGAGGCATACACAACCCATGGGCTATGTGCTTTAGGCGCAGGAACACGACTGAAACTTACTTTTCCTTCGGCGCCCGTCAAGCCTTGCTGACTGTAGGCAGGAGCCGTAAGGGAAATCGCTGCACCTGTGATTTCTTTATTATCAGAATTATCAACCACAGTCACTTCAACGCCTTGTGCAACGCGGTTTTCCACATTAGACGTAAATCCCCCATGTGCACAACTTTTGAAAAACCACATTCCTAGCAAGAGTAATAGCGCTAGTAACAGCCCCAGGAGTAACCATAGCCACCAGCGACATTTTTTCTTAAACACAAATAAATAATAGGAAATGCTTTTGTCATATTTAAAACTTCCGTTCCATTTAATCTTATCCTTGGTCGCAGAAAGTTTCACGCGCGTTCCGTGAACCGGAGGACTGATGATAAATCGACCATCATTACCGGTGGTAAATTGTTGTGGTGAAAGCCCCGGTAAAGAAAGTAATACTGGTAATGCGGTAACATCCACTTTTTTCTTATCTACAAAATGCAACACCACTTCTGTTGGAAGTTCCTCTTTTGGTGCAGCAACAAGAAATGCAGCAGGAATCTTTAAGATATGTGTTACCTCTGTAAGATTACTACGGAACGCGCTCAACAACTCTGGTTTTTGCTCTACCATGTAATAACACTCAACAGCACTTTGATCGGGCAGATCCTTTAACACGATTTTTCCATCATTGCCGCTTCGCAGCGTGCTATCTACATTATTAACCCTGAAAACGACAGGAACTGCAGCTAATGCTTTTCCCTGTTCATCAGTTACAGAAAAATAATGATCACACACATGAATATTCTTTATACTTACATTCAGAACATCTTCTTCAACTGTAGGAAACTGAAAAGCGTTAACCTTAGCTCCGGTATGATCGATTTGATGTAAAGCTAATGAAGACTGTGCTGGGAAACGATTGATAACAAACTCGCCCTGTGCATCAGTAACCAATTCCATTCGCTGTCCATTGGCATCGACAATAATTTTTTCGTTGGCGGCAGGTGCACCATTAGGATATGTAAAATGCACCCGAAGATTGAACAATGCCAGCAATTTCATTTTTTGAATAATACCAGTCTCTGCATTAAAAGCATCATAAATAAATCCCCAATTGGTAAGGATATACTTTTGTTCTCCGCTAGGGAGGCTCATTATATAAATATCGTCATTACTTGGAACTTCGATGCATTGTTGCAAGGTATCGTTAAGCGCACGATATTCAGAATCGGTATCTTTATATTTTGCACTCTCAGCAAACAAACGATTTACTTCTGATTTTACTGATGATTCGAGCTCTTCGCGTGATAGTCCGGGATGAGTTTGCAGGAATGCAGAAAAGGTTTGCAAACTACCTTCCCAGTCGGTAAACCATTCAGCTTCCTGACGGAAGTTGTCGAGTTTAGGTTCAGCAAAAATTCTATATAGTTGAGTAGATTCAAATTTTTTGCGGATCTGGATATAACGTTTATAATTCTCCAGATTATCAGTAAACACCGGACGAAGGCCGCTGAGTTTATTTGATTTTATTAATGTTGGCATGAGGTAGTATTTGCGGTATTACATTAAATTACATTCGTTACCGGTATTTTCCGGAGGCATATCTCATTCAACTTATTTCTTTCCCAGCAGCTTTTTAATTTCATTTAGTTTCATCAATGCTTCAACGGGAGTAAGAGTATTGATATCGGTATTTAAAATATCCTCACTGATTTGTTCAAGCAATGGATCGTTTAATTGAATAAAACTAAGCTGGTACTGCCCGTCTTGTTTCATAGTGCTGCTGACCTTTTTCTCCAAGGCATCGCTGCCATGGGTTTTTTCGAGGTGCACCAGAATTTGCTGTGCCCTTTCGACCACCGTATGAGGTATTCCGGCCATTCGCGCAACATGTATCCCGAAGGAATGCTCGGTACCACCACTGACCAGCTTACGCAGAAAAATCACTTTATTCCCGATTTCCTTTACGGAAATATGGTAATTGCTGATTCGGTGATGTGTTGCTGCCATCTCGTTGAGCTCGTGATAATGCGTTGCAAACAACACCTTTGGATGAAACAAGGGATGATCGTGGAGATACTCCGCAATAGCCCAGGCGATGCTGATACCATCATATGTAGATGTTCCGCGACCAATTTCATCAAGTAAAATCAGAGAACGATCACTGATGTTATTCAGAATACTTGCAGTCTCGTTCATTTCGACCATGAAGGTGGACTCACCGGAACTAATATTATCCGACGCACCAACACGCGTAAATATTTTATCAGTAAGTCCCAGTACTGCTTTATCAGCTGGAACGAAGCAACCGATTTGCGCCATGAGAACAATGAGTGCGGTCTGCCGAAGCAGTGCCGATTTCCCCGCCATATTAGGGCCGGTCAATATAATAATCTGCTGCTTATTATTATCGAGTAAGACATCATTGGCAACATATTTTTCGCCGGGAGCAAGAGTGGTTTCAATTACAGGATGACGGCCAGCCGTAATATCTAGCGTAAGACCATCGTTGATTTCAGGGCGTGCATACTGCTGTTGTTTGGAAACTGCAGCAAATGAAAGAAGACAATCGAGCCGCGCTACCATTGAAGCATTAAGCTGAACAGGCTGTATGTACTCTGCAACAGCGACAATCAGTTCATTAAAAAGCTTGTTCTCAAGAACTGCGATTTTTTCTTCTGCACCTAAAATTTTTTGTTCGTATTCTTTTAGTTCCTCTGTGATGTATCGTTCACAATTAACCAGTGTTTGCTTGCGATGCCAGGTCTCCGGCACTTTATCTTTATGAGTATTGGTTACTTCAAGATAATATCCAAATACATTATTATACGCAATTTTCAACGAAGGAATACCTGTTCGCTCGCTCTCTCTTTGTTGGATTCCGACGAGATAGTCCTTCCCTGAAAAAGCTAGTTTACGCAACTCATCAAGTTCTTCATTGACGCCCTCTGCAATCACCCCCCCTTTACTAAGCAAGGCCGGAGGTTCAGGATGAATCTGTGCAAGAATACGATCACGAATTAAGGCGCAGGCATTTAGTTGTTCCTCGATGGTATGTAATGCAGCAATGGCCGAATCGCGACAAAGATTTTTTAAGGGTTCGATTGCTGCAAGTGCGCGATGCATCTGTAACATTTCTCGTGGCGAAATGCGACCAACAGCTACTTTAGAAATCAGCCGTTCCATGTCGCCAATAGTTTTGATGAGTTTGCGAAATTCAGCAGCAGGCTCTTCATGCAGCATGAAATATTCAACCACTCCCAGTCGCTCTTCAATCAAATGCTTATCTCGCAATGGCATTAGTATCCATCGTTTCAGCATGCGAGCACCCATGGGCGAAAGCGTTTGATCAAGAATATCGGCTAAGGTCTTTCCGTTTTCATAAGGCGTATGTATCAGCTCCAAATTCCGAACGGTAAAACGATCTATCCATACATATCGGTCTTCCTCAATACGGTTGATTTTGCTGATATGCTTCACCTTGTCGTGCTGTGTCTCTGCCAAATAGTGCAATGCTGCTCCCGCGGCTATTATACCATTTTCCTCATCTTCAATTCCAAAACCTTTTAATGATGTTGTTTCGAAATGTTTGAGTAAAAGGTCGTAACCAAAATCACGGGTGAATACCCAATCATCAAACGTATTTATATAAAATTTATCTCCAAATAATTCAAGGAATTGCTTTTGTTTGGTTTTTTGCACGATGACTTCACTCGGCCGGAAACTTTGCAACAGATTATCGATATAATCAATCTGTCCCTGAGTTGCAAAAAACTCACCGGTGGATACATCAAGAAAGGCAACACCAGTCCCTTTCGGAAGCAGATGAACCGCTGCAAGGAAATTGTTTTCTTTATAATCGAGTACCTTATCATTATAGCTGACACCGGGAGTGACCAATTCGGTGATCCCTCGTTTCACTATTTTTTTGGTGAGTTTAGGATCCTCAAGTTGATCGCATATAGCAACGCGCTGCCCGGCTTTGACGAGTTTTGGAAGATAGGTATCTAAGGCATGGTGCGGAAAACCTGCCAATTCGATATAAGTTGCTGAGCCGTTAGCCCGGCGGGTAAGGACGATGCCAAGTATCCCTGAGGCTTTGATGGCATCCTCTCCAAAGGTTTCGTAAAAATCGCCAACCCGGAACAATAGCAAGGCATCAGGGTACTGCGCTTTGATAGCGTTGTACTGCTTCATCAACGGGGTTTCGGCAATCTCTTTTTTTGTTTCGCTCATAATCTTTCGGGGAAAACAAAAGTACGCAATTATCATTTTATCGCATAAGGTTTTTTATGCCGATTCGAGAGCTTTCTCGTTTTTTATACATAACAGGCTCCATCATTATTACAGGACCAAAGTGCGGAATTAGTATTTTTGCACAAAAAGTTATGCGAAAACTCAGCAACGACGAATTAGACCGCCTGGATGTAGAAGCATTTAAGGATGCTGCCAAATTCCCATTTATATTGGTTCTCGACAACATCCGCAGTATGAACAACATAGGATCCATGTTTCGCACCGCTGATGCCTTTCGTATTGAAGAATTATTGCTTTGCGGACTTACAGCATGTCCTCCCCATCGAGAAATTCAGCGTACCGCCCTAGACGCAACCTCTTCAGTGGCATGGAAGTACTTTAACGAAACCCGCGAAGCTATCCCTTATCTCCGCGACAAAGGCTATAAAATATTTGCTGTAGAACAGGCTGACCCATCTCAATTATTGCAATTTGTGCAACCAGTCCCCGGCGAAAAAATTGCACTTATTATGGGTAATGAGGTCAATGGTGTGGACGAAATCCTGCTACCTTTAATTGATGGATGCATTGAAATTCCGCAATTTGGAACCAAACACTCCTTAAATGTTGCAGTTAGCACTGGCATAGTCCTTTGGGACCTATTCAACAAGAGTATATTAACGAAAAAATAATTTTTTAAGAAAAAAACCTGTGTTGTTTTTTTCTTTTATATATTTGCTCGTTGAAAAAAGCGCACACGAATTATTAACTTTAAAAATAAGATTATGAGAAATGCTAACCTTAAAGTACTGGCTGCCATAGTTCTAGCAGTGTTTATGGTAACCGGCTGCGGTTTAAGCAAAATGGTAAAGAAGTACAATACCGTTAAGTTTAAAGCCACTCCAGAGGTATTAGAAACACATGGCGGCAAAATTTCAGTTACAGTGGAAGGTACGATTCCTGCCAAATACTTCCACAAAAAAGCAGTGGTTGAATTTACTCCGGTACTGAAATATGCTACAGGCGAAACCACATTGAAGACTATCAAACTTCAGGGCGAAAAAGCTACTGGTGATGGTCAAAAAGTTGGATACAAATCAGGCACAAGTTTCACTTATACAGATGTGTTCGATTACAATCCTGCCATGAATTCATCCGAATTAAAGGTGAATCCTAAGGCTTCTCTCAAGAAAAAAACAGTTAACCTTGGCGAAGTTAAACTTGCTGATGGTGTTATTTATACTTCAGAGCGCGTTGGTCGCGATTTTGACGATTTGCAAATTGCAGAACACGGTTATGAGTTAGAAACTATCATTACCGAAGCCGCTAATCTGTATTTCGAATATAACAAATCGAACCTCAACCAAAATCTTGCTCTCAATAAAGATCAGGCTGCAAAAGATAAAATCACTGCAGTTGAAACTTTCCTGAAGAAGAATTGGGCTATTAAAACCCTCGACATTCTTGCTTGGGCATCTCCAGAAGGTGAATTGTCACTCAATACCAAATTAGCTGAAGAGCGTGGTAAAGTAGGTAATACCTATATGATTGACAAACTCAAAAAGATGATCAAAGACAAAGTGATCAATCTTGCTAAACCAGAAGACGCAAAATTAAACGTAGTGGTTAAAGGTGAAGACTATGATGGATTCATGAAAGCCCTCAATGCTTCTAACATTCCTCAGAAACAAACCATTGCTAACGTTATCAATAGCCAGGATGATAAAGCTCAGCGCGAAAAGGCCATTAAAGACATGACCGTTATTTACGCTGAAATCGAACAGATGCTTTCAGTTCTCAGAAGAGACGAAGTTAAAGTTTATTGCTACGAGCCTAAGAAAACTAAAGATGAAATCATCAAGTTATCTACTACCGCTCCTGACAAACTTGATCAAAAAGAAATTCTTTATTCAGCTACTCTCACCGAAGATTGGGCAACCAAATATCAGATTTACAAATCAGCTACCCAACTTTATCCTCAGGATTGGAGAAACTTCAACAACGCCGGTGTAGCCGCAATGGCCATTGGAAAAACTGATGAAGCAGCTACTTATCTTGAAAAAGCAAATACCTTAAAGGCTAACGATCCTCAGGTTGCTTACAACCTTGGTATGCTTGCAGTATGGAATAAGAAATATGATGAAGCAGCTAAATATCTGGAAACAGCTAAAAAAGGCAATGTTAACATTAGCTATGCTGAAGGCGTTATCAAAATTCGCAAAGCTGATTATAACGGAGCGCTCACTTCTTTCGGCAGCAGGAAATGCAAATACAACATTGCTCTTGCTCAGATTCTCAACGGAAACCCAGCTGAAGGTCAGAAAACTCTCGAGTGCACCAAACCACAAACTGCAGAAGTTTATTATCTCTTAGCAGTAACTGGTGCCCGTCAGGCTAACACTTCAGTTATGTATGATAACCTCCGTAAAGCTATTCAGGCCGACGCAAAATATCGCGACCAGGCTAAAGAAGATCGCGAATTCCTGAAATATTTCAAAGAATCCGCTTTCCAGGATGCTATTAAATAAGGTATCTTTCCTTAAGAAAAACTCCGGTCATTTTGGCCGGAGTTTTTTTTTTCAATAATCCGCCGTGCCGGCAAGATGCAGCAAGGATGAACACTATCCCAGCAACGACCTAACCTTGCAACAGAAAAGGATTGTATTATACTGCAATTTTTATTGAAAGAAATCACGGGTATGAACCCCGGCACCAAGATTCCGCCCTAGAAGGGCGGGGTATTATACCCTCCGCCGTTGGCGGGATTGTTCGCCTAAGGCTTTTAAAAACCAAGGCTCACGAATAAAGCAAAAAGGCTAATAAGAACCATTCGGGAATGGTAGAGAAAAACTACATTGAAATTCGGTGAACTCCGATGGTGTAATCCTGACTTATAATATCAATAATACGTTTATAATCGTCCTGATTATTTACAAAATCAATCGTATTAGTGTCTATCACTAACACACGCATATCTTGTTGCTGTCTAATAAAATCGAAATACCCTTGTTGAATTTTTTCAAGATATACATTCTCTATCTTCTGCTCATAGCTGCGACCCCTCTTTCGAATATTCCGCTGAAGATGCTCTATATCTACATATAAATAAACCAACAAATCGGGTTTTGGTAAGGCCAGATTAATAATTGAAAACAATCGGTGATACAAATTTAATTCATCATCCTCCAGCGTTTTTTGTGCGAAAATCAGCGACTTGATGATATAATAATCTGAAATAGTAAAGGCCGAAAAAATATCTTTGGTGACAAGGTGAGTCTTCAATTGCGAAAAGCGGTCTGCCAGAAAAGACAGCTCCAGTGGAAAAGCATATTTTTGAGGTTCCTGATAAAACTTCGGTAAAAAAGGATTCTCCTCAAAACCTTCAAGGATAAGCTTGGCATCGAATTCCTGAGCAATACGTGTTGCCAGCGAGGTCTTCCCCGCTCCTATGCATCCTTCGATGGCAATAAAATCATAGTTTTTCATTCGTTACTTACCTTTCTCTTTCCAGCATTTTACTTCAGCCTCGTCGTTACATTGCCGGAGAAGTTCCTTTATGCTAATTCCTTTTAATGGGTGTATTACTAATGGGGCCAGCTCTGCCATTGGAATAAGAACAAAGCGCCGTTCATGCATGCGCGGATGTGGGAGCAACAGACGTTCAGTCTCCAGAATCAAACCATCAACCAGCAGCAAATCGATATCCAGCGTCCTGTCTGCATAACCACCCTGACTCCTGTGCCGTCCGCAACTGTTCTCAATTTCCAGCGCGATGTCGAGCACTTCTTCAGCAGATAATGCTGTATCCACAGCAACCACCATATTTAAGAACAAGGATTTGCTTGCAAAACCAAGGGCTTGGGTTTCGTAGATTGAAGACTTTCCACCGATGACGCCAATCCTCTCTTCAATAATGTTGCAGCCCCGATTCAGGTATGCGCTTCGATCACCAAGATTACTGCCCAGACCTAAATATACCCGCTGCATCATATTTTGTTTGCTCAGTAAAAATATGAATTCGCCTGCTACGACAAAAAATAATTAGCTGTAACTTTTCAACAGCATGCATCGTCATATATACGAATTGCTTTTTTATTACATACATTGTCAGGCAGGCAGGTTCACCTTTTTTCAAGGCTGGCCTGCCTTGCCGGTTAATAAAACTTTTGTTATGCGCCATGCTACTCCAATTTTTTTCATTAACATTGCACTAATCAAACACTTAAACTTTCTCTTATGAAACAGTTCTTTAAGTTTATGTTCGCATCCATGCTGGGAACCCTGCTGTTATGCGTTATTTCGTCATTTATTTGTTTTGCGCTGATGCTTTCTTTGATTGCCGGAGCACAGAGCGAAAAGAGTCCGGTTAAAGAAAACTCGGTCTTAGTCATGAATCTTGACAAGCCTATTTTCGACCGTACTTCCAATAATCCTTTTCAAAATATTGATTTCGCAACAATGAAATCCAATGCAACACCTGGATTGAACGACATTCTGGACGAAATCAAGTATGCGGCAACCGATTCACGCATTAAAGGTATTTACCTTGAACTCTCCTCGATTAATGCCGGAATGGCCACTGTGGAAGAGATACGTAATGCCTTGCTTGATTTCAAAAAATCAGGGAAGTTTATTATCGCTTATAGCGAAGTATATTCTCAAACCGCATATTATCTTGCAACCGCTGCAGATAAAGTATACATCAACCCTGAAGGACTGCTAGAATTCAAAGGGCTTTCCGCACAATTATTTTTTCTGAAAGGTCTGATGGAGAAAATCGAAGTTCAGCCACAAATCATTCGTCATGGTAAATACAAAAGTGCGATTGAACCGCTGATTTCAGATAAAATGAGCGCTGCAAACAAGGAACAAACTACTAAATACATTATGTCTTTGTGGGAACAAATGCTGAAAGGTATTTCTTCTACCAGAAAGCTGGATGTTGCCACACTGAACACTATGGCAGATAGTCTTTATGTTACTGATGGACTTTCAGCATTACAATATAAAATGGTGGACGGTGTAAAATATAAAGATGAAATTATGGATGAATTGCGCACCTTGCTTGGCATTGGTAAGAGCGCTGAAATTTCATACATTTCCTTAGGAAAATATAATAAGGATATTGCATCATCCAAATCTGAATATTCGAGAGATAAAATCGCTGTTGTTTATGCACAGGGCGATATTGTGAGCGGCGAAGGTGATGATCAGAACATCGGTTCTGAAAAGGTTTCACTGGCTATTCGTCAAGCTCGTCAGGACAGTTCGGTAAGAGCAATTGTTTTGCGCGTTAACTCTCCCGGTGGAAGTGCACTGGCTTCTGAAGTTATTTGGCGTGAAGTGGTGCTCGCAGCTAAAGAAAAACCTGTTGTTGCATCAATGGGGGATCTCGCAGCATCAGGCGGTTACTACATCTCTTGTGCAGCAACAAAAATTATTGCCAGCCCCAATACCATTACAGGTTCCATCGGCGTATTTGGTGTAATCCCCAATATGGAAAAACTCTTTAATAACAAATTGGGTATAACCTTCGACGGGATCAGCACAAATAAACATTCGGATTATATTTCTGTGTTCCGCCCAATGGATGCATACGAAACCAAAGTTGTTCAGAACAATGTAGAAAAAACCTATGGCACCTTTGTAAAGCATGTTGCAGAAGGCCGCAAGCTCACCGAAGCTCAGGTAGACTCGATTGGACAAGGTCGCGTTTGGAGTGGAATGGATGCCAAAAATATTGGACTGGTGGATGACTTTGGTGGATTACAGGATGCTATCGCACTGGCCGCAAGTCTGGCTAAAGTGGATAAATACAGAGTAGTTGACTATCCAAAACAAAAGGATCCTTTCACCCAGTTTATCGAACAGCTTAGTGGTGAAGGTGACGACGTTTCGGTCTTATTGGAAAAGGAACTGGGGTCAACCTATACCATATATCAACAAGCTAAATCAATAACTGATCTTAAGGGAGTACAGGCTCGCCTGCCTTATCAGTTTATTATTTATTAGTCTTCAAGATATCATAAAAAAAGAGGCTGCCCTAATTGAGCAGCCTCTTTTTTTTACTCAGGTTTATTATTCAACTACCTTGTAACCGAACCACTTTCCTGTTTCATAATTACCATCTACTGATACCCATACCAAACCATTCGCAACGGATAGTGAAAAGCCATAATCACCATTAGAAACCTTTGCTGATTTGATCTTTTTTCCTTTAAGATCATACACAAAAATTGTTTGATACTCGGCATTCCAGGTATAAATATATTTTGCGTCAACTGCAACAGCACTGTTTCCTGTTGAGAAATCCTTTCCACAGTCGAAGCCATATAAAATCTTGATCAGTTTTCCACTAGGGAATTTATATATGTTTAACTGTCCATTATAAAAATGGTACAGCAATTTACCGTTTGGGCTCATAGCAAGGTTGGCTTGTTCGTTATCATACATCTGACTTAAAACAAGTTCATAGCTGCCACGCTCTAAATCCGTAATTTGGTAAATATTACGTTCATATGTGCAAACATAGAACTTCTGTTCTTTGCTGTTATACATCAAAGAACGCATATCCAAATCAATATCATAGCTGGAAATGAATTCGCCTGTCAATGAAAATTTGCTGATTTGTCCAAGATGAGATTTTCCTCCATTAATTGTATAGAGAAACTTCCCGTCGCTGGCCAGGTGTACGTTATGTGTACGTGGCTCATCTTCAAATTGCACAACAGGTTTCAGCGTTTGCGATTGAACCATTCCGTAGTTCATTAACAAAAACGTGAAAAGCAGAAAATGTAGAATGTTTTTTTTCATTGGGTCAATGATTAAACTATTATTTATTCAATTAATTTTCTTATAAATACTTAAGCGATATCTGGAAATTCTGCCATAAAATTACGAAATATTCCGTTTGCCCTAATTTTTACATTTTGCCTGCACAACTTTTAACAGTTAAGCATTGAGCCATTAATCAAAAAAAAGCCGCACCCATTACAGGTACGACTTCATTAAACACACAGAATCAGTAACCAACAATCAAATCAACCGAAAATCAAACCGCAAATTATAGATTTTACCGGGCTTGCGGGCATGGCTGCATAAATCGAGGGAGCTTAAACGGGCAATCACATAGTCTTTCAGCAATGAACTATTAGAGTTGGCCTCCAGTACCCGCAAGGCACCGGTGTTGTCATAATCATAACTGACCAGTACAAAACCCTCCAGTTTTTGCTCTCGTGCAAATTGAGGATATTCCACATAGCTTCTGATTTCATCGTACATCATTTGAGTATAATCAGGAGGATTTCGTAGCCGGTCAATTCCTTCAGCATGAAGGGGAATAGTATTCAGCATAAATACTAAAACAGGAAAGAACAATATTTTTATGAGATTCTTAAACATGTTTTCTTATATTTGAAATTTACTATACAAAGATAGTGGTATTTCAATACCTGAATCAATGTTTTAACAGAATTTAACGCAAAAAAAATAGGCTGTCGGATAGCGACAGCCTATGAAATAGAGTTAAATCTCTTATTTAGAATCCAATAAGATAAGCCTTGCGTATACTATCCTTAACCTGAGCAGAAGCGGCGGGATCTGGATACATCGCCATTTCCCAATCGCCATACATCGCATTGGGGAAAACAATAAAACGCTTACCAAATTCAGCTTTCAGACTATCCGTCTTTTGGGCACGTTGCTCTACACTTAATTTCTCATCATAGATAGATGTAAAGTCGGCAAGATTATCACCCATCAGCAGGCTGATGTTGTAATTTTTGAGAACTTTCAATCGGCGTGGCTCTTTGCTACTTCCCTCGGTACGGAAGAGAACATGAGTTGTGTCAGCCATTGGAAATCCTTTATCCTTTAGGTTTTTGAGTGTGATGTCGGCAAATTTCACTTTACGATTGGTAATATAAAAAATACCATAGCCTTTTCCCTCAGCGTACTTTAAAAACTCAACAGAACCGGGAGTGGCTTCAGCTTTACCTGAATTTACCCATTCATCCCACTTTTCGGGGTATCCGAAGTTTCCAAGAATACACTGGGCTTCGTATGGTGAATTATCAAGCACTGTTTCATCAATATCTAAAACAATTGCTTTCTTTTTTGCCGATTTTACCTTGGCGTCGTTATCAATCATCGTTCTGGCGATGTTGAAGCCTTGATAGTACAAAGCTTTTGTCTCTGCCGCCCGTTGATAATATAATACTGCCAATGTCATATACCCTGCGTCCACTTTGGCAACAGTAGTGGTATCTTTTGCCGGAGCCTTAGTGTCTTTAGGGGCTTCGGTGTTGTTGCATGCCTGCATTAGCAGTGCAGCAAATACGAGTAAAATAATCTTTTTCATCATCTGGGTTTTTAAAACACAGGGTTGCGCGCTGATAACGGCAACCCTGTGTAAAGTTGTTACTGGATTATTTATTTTCTACAGCATATTCCATTTGTGAAAGACGCTTGTAGTTATTGTAACGCCATTTTGCGTTCTGCTCAGCAGCGTTAAACAATACTTCAGCATCTTTTGGGAACATTTGAGCAAGTGAGGTAAAACGAACTTCCGATTTCAGGAAGGCCTGAAACTTACTAAAGTCAGGTTCCTTACTATCGAGAATGAACGGATTCTTACCTTCAGCTTCTAATTGTGGGTTGAAGCGGTAATTTGCCCAATATCCACATTCCACGGCAAGGTTTGCTTCTTCCTGAGTTTTTCCCATACCTGCGCGCAATCCGTGATTGATACATGGAGCGTAAGCAATAATAATGGAAGGACCGTGATATGCTTCAGCTTCTTTGATAGCTTTCATGTACTGAGCCTGACTGGCTCCCATTGCTACCTGAGCAACATAAACATATCCATAGCTCATGGCCATCATACCCAAATCTTTCTTACGGATACGTTTGCCGGAAGCAGCAAATTTTGCTACAGCACCAATCGGTGTAGACTTAGAAGCCTGGCCACCGGTATTAGAATATACTTCAGTGTCGAGTACGAGCAAATTCACATCTTCACCCGAAGCGAGCACGTGGTCAAGACCACCATAGCCGATATCATAAGCCCAACCATCACCACCAATAACCCAAACAGATTTCTTAATCATGTACTGTTTGATATCAAGGATCTCTTTACAGATAGGATGGTTCACCTTTTCAATTGTTGCTAAAACCTTTGCAGTTGCAGCTTCTGAAGTAGCAGCTTCATGCTGGCCATCGAGCCATAACTGGAAGCTTGCTTTCACTTCTGCTGAAAGGTCGCTAGCAAGACCTTCAGTCATTAAACGAGCAATGCGTTTGCGAAGTTTATTCACACCCATGGCAATACCATAACCATATTCTGCATTGTCTTCAAACAATGAATTGGCCCAAGCTACACCTTTGCCTTTGCTGTTTGCAGTATAAGGAGTTGAAGGAGCAGATCCACCATAAATTGATGAACAACCAGTGGCATTGGCAACGATCATGCGGTCACCATACAATTGTGTTATCAGCTTAATATATGGAGTTTCTCCACAACCAGCGCAAGCACCGGAGAATTCGAATAATGGTTGAGCAAACTGACTGTTTTTAATATTTACAAACTTGTCAACCAAATTGTCTTTGTAAGTTACCTTAGAAGCAAAATACTCCCAACGCGTAGCTTCCTGCATTTGGCCATCAAGAGGCTTCATTTCTAAGGCCTTTGTTTTTGATGGACAAGTATCAACGCAGTTACCACAACCTGTACAATCAAGTACACTAACTTGCATACGGAATTTATAATTTTCCAATCCCTTGCCATTAGCCTTTATTGTAGTGGTTCCTTCAGGAGCATTCTTTATTTCAGTTTCATCCATAAGGAACGGACGTATTGCAGCGTGAGGACAAACGTATGAACACTGATTACACTGAATACAGCTTTCAGGAAGCCAAACTGGAACGTTCACAGCGATACCGCGTTTTTCATACATCGTGGTTCCTGCTGGGAAAGTACCATCTTCACGTCCAAGGAATGCAGAGACTGGCAAATCGTCACCACGCTGTGCATTGATAGGCTCAACAACATTAGCAATGAATTCAGGAACATTTGGATTTGCTTTCGCTGCAACAAGCTTTATGTTTTTCCATTCAACTGGAACTGCAACTTCAGTAACATTAGAACCACCATCAATAGAAGCGATGTTCATACGAACTACTTCTTCTCCCTTACGACCATAGGTCTTTTCGATAGCTTTCTTCATTTGGCTTACTGCCATTTCGAAAGGAATTACATTGGCAACCTTAAAGAAGGCGGTCTGCATGATAGTATTGGTACGGTTTCCAAGACCAATCTCTTCAGCGATTTTTGTTGCATTAATGATGAAGAAACGAATTTCATTATCAGCCAAATATTTTTTCATATGATCCGGCAGACGATGTTTGGTTTCTTCAATATCCCAAATACTGTTGAAAAGGAATACACCACCCTTTTTCAAACCTTTCAGCATATCATACTTATCAAGGTACGACGAAACGTGGCAAGCAACGAAATCCGGAGTATTCACAAGATATGGAGCGCGAATTGGCTTGTCACCAAAACGAAGGTGAGAAACCGTGATACCACCTGATTTCTTGGAGTCATACGCAAAATAAGCTTGTGCATATTTCTCCGTGCTATCTCCGATAATTTTGATTGAATTCTTGTTTGCACCAACAGTACCATCAGCGCCCAGACCATAGAACTTTCCTTCGAAGGTTCCAGCAGGAGTTACACTAATCTCGGGAAGCAATGGTAATGAATGGAATGTTACATCGTCAACAATACCAATCGTGAACTGATTTTTAGGTTCAGCTGCTTTCAGGTTGTTGAATACAGCAATGAATTGCGAAGGTGTTGTATCTTTTGAGCTCAATCCATAACGGCCACCAATAATCATTGGAGCTTTATCCTTTCCGTAGAACACTTCTTTTACATCAAGGAACAATGGATCTCCATTAGCGCCGGGCTCTTTGGTACGATCAAGAACAGCAATGCGCTTAACAGTCTTTGGCATCACGTTCATGAAATACTTGGCGGAGAATGGACGATACAGATGTACGGTAATTAAACCAACTTTTTCGCCTTTGGCTACTAAATAATCTACAACCTCTTTAATTGTTTCGGTTGCTGATCCCATGGCAATAATGATGTTTTCTGCATCAGCTGCACCATGATATACGAAAGGATGATATTCGCGACCAGTACGTTTGGAGAAAATCTTCATGTAATCTTCAACTACATCAGGTACTGCATCATAAAATTTATTTGCAGCTTCGCGTGACTGGAAGTAAATATCAGGATTTTGAGCAGTACCGCGGGTTACAGGACTTTCAGGATTTAATGCTCTGTCGCGGAATTCTTGCAACGCCTTCTTATCAATAAGTTCACCCATCGACTCTGTGGTGGGGGCTTCTACTTTTTGAATTTCATGAGAAGTACGGAAACCATCAAAGAAATGGAGGAAAGGTACTCTGGTTTTAATAGCGGCAAGGTGAGCAATAGCAGCAATGTCCATGATCTCCTGAACACTACCGGTTGCAAGCATTGCAAAACCAGTCATACGAGTACTCATAACATCACTATGGTCACCAAAAATTGACAATGCCTGTGCAGCAATACTACGAGCTGAAACATGGAAAACGCCCGGAAGTAATTCACCGGAAATCTTGTACATATTAGGTATCATCAGCAACAAACCCTGCGAAGCAGTGTAGGTAGAACACAAGGTGCCACCTTGTAATGCACCATGCATGGCACCTGCAGCACCTGCTTCTGATTGCATTTCTGAAACGGAAACCAACTCACCGAAAATATTCTTCTTTCCGGCTGCTGCCCATTCGTCAACATTCTCCGCCATATTCGATGATGGAGTGATAGGGTAAATGCAAGCCATTTCGCTGAACATGTACGCAATGTGCGCAGCTGCATAGTTACCGTCGCATGTAATAAAATTCTTTTTCTCTGTCATAATGGTAAATATTTGAAAATAGGTTTATCTGTGATTATACATTAATTTTACAAGAGGGCACGAAATTAACAAATATCCTTCAGTAACAAATTCCCAATTCACATTTTGAAGCCTAAAAAATTAATTTAAATTCATTCCATGTAAATGGGTTCCCAGGCTAACACTTCTAAAAGCAAAATTGCTATTCTCTGCTTATCTGTTACTTACAATATTTTGTGACAAGTATCACATTTTTTTTGATGTTATTAATTGTTAAAAATTTGCTTTTAAATGCTATTTAGAATAATTTTACATAATAATTGGTATTATAGTTCTGAAATACGATAAACACACAAAACTTACCGCTATGAGCACATTAAACACAACGTATCTGGGTATCCCCATTAAAAATCCCATCGTGGTTGGGGCCAGCAATTTAGCCAGCGATCCTGCAATGCTTAAAAAACTTGAAGAAGCGGGCGCCGGAGCCATCATCTACAAATCTCTTTTCGAAGAACAGATTCAACTGGAAAGCTATGAATTGAGTGAATCTCTTACTGAATATTACGACCGAAATGCTGAAATGATCAGCATCTTTCCTCAAATGGAACATGGGGGTCCCGATGCACATCTTGTACAATTGGCAAATGCAGTGAAATCGGTTAAAATTCCAGTGTTCGCAAGCCTTAACGCTATTGATCCTACCACTTGGGTTGATTGGGCAAAAAAACTTGCAGCAACAGGTGTAGCAGGTCTTGAATTGAACTTTTACGCAATCCCTAAAAGTTTTCATACCGATGCCGCTACTGTAGAAAAATTACAAATCGACACACTGATTGCTGTTAAAGCTGCTGTTAAAATCCCTGTTTCAGTAAAACTTAGTCCCTTTTATTCAAACACCCTGCAGTTCATTTATCAGCTTGACAAAGCTGGCGCGGATGGATTTGTTCTTTTCAATAACCTGTTTCAGCCTGATATCGATATCGAAGCAGAAAAGCTGCATTTCCCGTACTACCTTAGTCATGACGACGATAACCGTCTTGCCCTGCGGTTTGCAGGATTACTCTATGGAAATATCAGGGCAGATATCTGTAGCAATACTGGGATACACCAGGGAAGTGATGTAGTAAAAATGATTCTGGCCGGCGCAGGCAGCGTTCAGGTGGTAAGCACACTTTTTAAAAATGGTCCAGGACAAATCACCACCATGTTGAAAGACCTTGAAGATTGGATGACCCGGAAACACTACCAGAGTATTGATGATTTCAAAGGCAAAGTTTCAAGAAATAAATTAAACGATCCCTATGCATATCGTCGCGCTCAATACATCGACATTTTAATGCGCAGTGGCGACCTGTTCAAAAAATATCCCATGGTTTGATGTTCTCCTATTGATTAAAAGAGGCTGCTCAATTGGGCAGCCTTTTTTTGTAAAAAACCAACCTGACTGTCATCATAACTCCATGCATCATCCTCCTTTTTTGTAGCTTTGCCGGTGATTAATTAGCCAACCTATGAATATACTCCTACTTGGCAGTGGTGGCCGCGAACACGCCCTCGCCTGGAAAATAATGCAAAGCCCCGAATGCTCCCGATTATTCATTGCGCCAGGAAATGCCGGTACTGCAAGTTGTGGTACTAACGTCGCTTTGTCGCCACTGGACTTTGCTTCCGTTGCTTCGTTTGTGCGTGATCAGCATATTCATATGGTTGTGGTTGGCCCAGAAGTTCCCTTGGTTCAGGGAATACACGATTACTTTCTTGCAGACCATGATCTTCGCAAAGTTCCAGTAATTGGGCCTCAGGCACTAGGAGCCCAATTGGAAGGCAGTAAGGATTTTTCAAAAGCCTTCATGCTCAGACATAATATTCCTACAGCCGAATATCGCTCGTTTACTCAAACAGGAATCAATGATGCCGTTGCATTTATGGAACATTTGCAAGCTCCCTACGTGCTTAAGGCTGACGGTTTGGCGGCAGGTAAAGGCGTTGTCATTCTTGATCATATCGCTGAAGCGGAAAAAGAACTGAAGCAAATGTTCTCTGGAAAGTTCGGAAAAGCCGGCAACACTGTAGTTATTGAGCAGTTTCTGAAAGGAATCGAACTCTCTGTTTTTGTACTTACTGATGGAAAAGATTACTGCATACTACCTGAAGCAAAAGACTACAAAAAGATCGGAATGGGCGACACCGGGCTGAATACAGGAGGTATGGGTTCAGTATCTGGAGTTCCCTTTGCTACCGCAGACTTCATGAAAAAAGTCGAAGAGCGCATCATTCGCCCCACAGTGGAAGGCCTGCAGCAAGAGCATATCCCGTACAAAGGATTTATTTTCTTCGGCCTTATTAATGTCGCAGGTGAACCGATGGTGATTGAATACAATGCCCGTATGGGAGATCCCGAAACAGAATCGGTCATTCCCCGCCTCAACACCGATATTCTCGAATTGTTCGATGCTGTCGCCCATGGAAATCTGAAACATATTCAGCTTAAAACGGATCCACGTCATGTTGCTACGGTCATGATGGTTTCCGGAGGTTATCCTGGAAATTATTCAAAGGGAAAAATAATAAATGGATTGGATAAGGTTAAGGATAGTCTAGTCTTTCATGCAGGAACCAAAAGCAGTGAGGGAAAGATTGTGACCGACGGAGGCAGAGTCATCGCTGTTACTTCATACGGCAATTCCATGAAAGAAGCTCTTGCCCAATCATATTCTTCCATTCAAAATATTACCTTTGAAGAGGCCTATTATCGTAATGATATTGGTTTCGATTTATAAAAAACTTCCACATGTTAACCCGTCTTTTCCGCACCCATTCCAACATTCAGCTGATCATTGTGATTCTGGGGTCTTTGCTGTTGTGGTGCGATGGCTTTTATCACGGGCAGGCGGCAATGCAGGGCAACGAACTTTCTCCTTTATACAATCTGCTTTTTAGCTGGACCTTCTCCAATGGAGTACTTTCCACTATTATAGCATTTGCCTTTGTACTAGGAACAGCCTTACTATGGAACTATATTCTTGTAAACGACGGACTGCTGCCGCGAAACACGTATATGCCGGCCATGGTCACCATAGTGCTTCTCTCCTATATCCCAATGATGCTCAGGTTAACACCGCTGATGCCCGCCACACTTTTTCTTCTGATGGCCATCCATCTTTTATTGCGTTCAGGACCACACGATAAGGCTTATCAGGACACATTTTCAGCAGGATTACTTTTTTCTCTTGCAGCGATGACCAATATTTATCATGTTGTATTTATTCCATTGATATGGATTTCGCTAATGCTCTATCGTTCTTATTCCATTAGGGTTTGGATTATCAGTGTTTTGGGAATTATTACACCTGTGCTTTATTTGGCTTTTTACTTCTACTGGAATGATCATCTCGTTTCGCAATTACAATTATATATTGATTTCTTTAGGCATTTCCGCTTTTTGGCAGCATTTCAGCCACAGCAACTAATGACCTACATTATCATCGGTCTGATTACACTGCTATTCCTTCCTGCATTTTTTAGATTTGTTGGACGCCTTAATGAAAAATTAATCGTGTTGCGTAAATCATCCATGGTCATCGTATGGTTCTTTCTCCTTGGATTTTTTTCTCTCGCAGTTATTCAGAAAGACTTGCTTATCAATGGTTCGGTGATGTTATTCGGGTCTTCTGTTTTTATTTCTTCCTACATATTTGCTATAAAAAAGAAACAGTTTGCCGAATTACTTTTATGGTTATTGCTTGCCGCAATCGTAGCAGGAAAAATACTTTTACCGCTTCAATAGCGAATTCCAATCATATTTTTAGTTTGAACTCATTTGTTTGCACAGAAATTTTAATTTTGCACAGCACTTATCATTAAAACCACTTCCATGAAAATTGGTATTGTAATTTTTCCGGGCTCCAACTGCGATCACGATATGATTTATGCGATGAAGAATATCCTGAAGCAGGAAGTTGTAACATTATGGCATAAGGATAAAGATCTTCAGAATTGCGAACTTATCATGCTGCCCGGCGGGTTCAGCTATGGTGATTATCTGCGTTCAGGCGCTATTGCCCGTTTTAGCCCAATCATGGAAGAAGTGATTGCCTATGCTAATAATGGCGGATATCTTATGGGCGTTTGCAATGGCTTTCAGATTCTCTGCGAGGCTCATTTGCTCCCAGGTGCATTATTGCATAACAACCAGCAAAAGTTTATCTGTCGCAACACCTTTATCAAATCTGTCACTACTGATGCTTTACCCGTTCAGGGATACCCTGTTGGAAAAGTACTGAACATCCCAATCGCTCATGGCGAAGGTCGCTTTTATGCTGATGATAGTACGATGAAGGATCTTATTAAAAACGATCAGATTCTTTTTAAATATTGTGATGCCCTTGGTAATATTACTCCGGAAAGCAATCCTAACGGTTCATTGGACAATATCGCAGGTATTTGCAATCAAAATCGTAATGTATTTGGTATGATGCCACATCCAGAACGCGCATGCGATAAGGAACTGAATAATACTGATGGAGGTTTTATTCTAAGCTCCATTCTTACAGCGATTCAAAAGAAACAGGGCGTTTGAAAAAAATCCTGTTTCTGGCGGCACACAGACCCGGACGCTCCCCTGGCCAACGGTTCCGGTTCGAACAATATCTTCCCTATTTACAAGAGAATGGATTTCATTGTGAAGTATCCTTTTTGCTAGATGCTGATGATGATGCAGTATTCTATAAAAAAGGACATTATTTTCGCAAGTTGCTGATTTTCTTAAAAGCAATCAGGATTCGCCTCAGGGATCTCAGACGTGCCAAAGATTTTGATATAATTTTTATTTATCGCGAAGCGGTAATGTTTGGTTCCGTTTGCTTCGAAAAACGCATGGCACACAAAGGGGCCAAACTTGTACTCGATTATGATGATGCCATTTGGCTTAAAGACGTTTCGGAAGGAAACCGACGTCTTGCCTGGCTAAAAAGACCCACAAAAACGGCGGATATAATTGGCTTCTGCCATTTAATAATCACAGGTAATAATTATCTGGCAACCTATGCCCGTCAGTTCTCCAGTCACGTTACGGTTGTTCCCACTACCTTGGAAACAGATCTCTTCAAACGTAATACTCCTTGTTTATCAGCAACACCAATTTGTATCGGATGGACAGGTTCTATAACCACTCTCCGTCATTTGGAATTGGCATTACCGGTACTACAGCAATTGTACGCGCACTATGGAGATACTATTTGTTTCAGAGTTATTGCCGATCGCGAATGGAATCATCCCGGCTTACCGGTGGAATTCATCCACTGGAATAGAGAAACGGAAATTGAGGATTTATCAGCCATTCACATTGGTATTATGCCCTTGCCGGATGATGACTGGGCTCGTGGAAAGTGCGGTTTCAAAGGATTGCAATATATGGCTCTGGGAATACCTGCTGTGATGTCGCCAGTGGGTGTGAACAGTGAAATTATTATTGATGGTGAAAATGGGTTTCTCGCAAATTCACAGCAGGAATGGTTTTCGAAAATTTGTTTATTAATTGAGGATGCCTCTTTGCGCGAACGCCTAGGAAAAGCTGGTCGCAAAACCATCGAAGAAAAGTACTCGTATAATGCGTGGAAGGAAAATTATTTACATTTACTTGAAAATATATAATCACTCATACATTCCTTAAACTTACAAATTATGATAAATTACGACAACAAAGCATGGCTTAAGCAGCTATTCTCGTGGAAAGGCACTGTTGTAAAAGGGGTTTCTCTTCGTGTTCTCTTTTTTATGGCATGGACCGCTGCTGTTATTCTTCTTTACGATTACGGCATTATCTCAAAAGACCTGAAAATAGACATGGTTGTTTATAATGTGGTCGGCTTGGCTCTAGGCCTGCTGTTGGTGTTCAGAACCAACACTTCTTATGATCGCTATTGGGAAGGTCGCCGCCTTATGGGTGCAAATACAAATGCTTCACGCAATCTGGCACTAATCCTCAACGGAATGATTTCAAAAACAGATCTTGCTAAAAGGAAAAAACTTTGCGATCTGATTGCTGCCTTTTCCTACGCCACTAAAGAGCGCTTACGCGAAGGCGTTGAACGCGAACACCTCGTCTGTCTGGATGAACAAACAAAAGACGAAGTGATGAAAACTACCCATATTCCAAATGCAATAATGCGCCTTTTGCGTGAAGAAATCACCAATCTAAATATTTCCGAAAACGACCGATCCTCCAACATGATTGCAATCAATACGGAGCTTTCTGGAATGGTTAATAATTTGGGCGGAATGGAAAGAATTCGCAGCACTCCCGTCCCTTTTGCATATGCAGCGCATCTGCAAATGTTTATTATGCTTTATTTTCTTGCACTGCCCTTTGGCCTGTACGAAAAGTTTCACTGGATTGCCATTCCCGTAATTGGATTAATCTCTCTGATACTCCTTGGTATTAATGAAATCGGCGTTGAGATTGAAGATCCTTTTGGCGACGATCCAAACGATCTTCCCATGGATACAATCTGCGGTAATATCGAGAAAAATGTACGTGAGATTTTAGAATCCTAACAAAGATTCCAAAATCAATACATACCTAAATCATCTAAACTGAACTCATAATCTTGGTTTCCCGAAACGCGCTTGCGACGCAAGAAACGAAGCTTATCAAGGATATCAGTAATCATTTTTTCTATCTCCTCCGAATTTTCAATCTTCTCACCTTTACCATTGCTGTACTTAGGTGAAGAACACACTGAAGTGCTATCAATAGGTTGATATCCTGAGTAGCGTAAACGCCATAACTGGTCGTCCGTTTTTTTACATTTGAAAAAATAGACATAACCGCTCGAATCGCTTTCGCTACATTTTCTACGTCCGATAAAAACAATTTCATCAGGTGGATTCTCTTCAGGAAAAGCGGTAGCTCTGGCAAAGTTCTCTTGCGTTAGATATGTACTATCAAAAACCTTTTTATGCCCGGATTCAACCAATGCATCATAAAATTGAGTTCTCCATTTATCTGATTTTGAAAAGAAGCTTGGCAAACTATCAATATACGGACGCCCATTTTCAATTTGGGCTAATAGCAATGGGAACATGAATCGCTCTACCTTACTGCTCATAACCTTATCAAAGTACTTTTTCACAGAAGCCATAGTATCATAGGGCATCAGCAATGTTATGTAGGGATCTTTGCCGTACGTTTCCGAATCCATAAAATTATAATAACTGTAACGATCCTCATCTTCCTCAAGATAATCACTTGCCTCAGCGTAGGTGCGTTTGTACTTCTCGCGCGCATCCGTCACTATTTCCTTTACACGGTCTTTGTAAAGCGCCGGACTAATCATTTTATCATCAAGCAAATCTGCAAGCAATGTATAAATGGGTTCTCTGTATTCCTGATAACGGCTTAAACTCAGCAATTCGGGAAACAATATCTTTGGATACCTGACACTATCAAGCGCAATGAACAAGCCATCCATTGAATAACTTGAAATATCAAGTGGTGTATCTTCAAGAATCAGCGAACACAACAACTTCAGTGATGCCTCGGTTTTCTTGGCCGCTAGAATTTCAAGCACCACAAATTTGATTTCCGAAGTATCACCTGCATCCATATATATCTTTTCCAGCATCTTAAGAGGTTCCATATTGGCTGTGTCGGCAAGCAACGCAAGCAAATCACAACGCTTTTCCACCTTGTTCTTTTTAAAGGCATCAGAGTTAATATATTTAATCATTTTTGATGTCAATACACTATCTGGAGGGAGCATGCTGGCCATAGCAATTGCCTGTGCGTTTAATACCGTATCAGAGCTCATTAAATGCTCAATAAAAAGATCTGATTTGTCGCCAAATGGCAGCGACCTTATCAAAGTATCCGCTGGAGCGAATGTTTCAAAAACCTGTTTAGTCCAGGCTCCACTCAGTTCCTTATCCTGCCCAACAGCTCTCAACAAGTATAAGGCTCCTCCCTTAAGAAATGCTTTAACACGAATCGTTTTAACACTATTGGTGTCTCCCAACATGAAATCAGCCACATACACGGAATCTGCAAGGGTATTATACTTTTCACTGAGTAACACAAGCCCTTCGTCTTCCATTAAACTTGTCTTTAACTGACCCCAATATTCCTTGATTCCTGTATACGAAACATATGGATTTTCTATTGAGAGCTTCACATCCACACATTCCGCACTTTGTCCTGAACACAAATCCTCCCATTTATCATTATCATATGGAAAGTATTCATCATCATCCATATATTCCGACCGCATTGCTTTTTGAAGGAGACGTCCGTATTTGGCCTGAATGGTTGAATTCCGTTTCCCAATATATGATGTCGTATTTACAGTAAAATACATTTCTTCATCATTGTATGGCTGAAAGGTTTCTGTATATTGATGGTCCATTGTTCGGAACGAATTAAAATATTCGTGAGGAAATGTACTGTCAGTTTGAGCTGTAAGTAACAAGTAGTATTGCGGACCAACAGTAATGGTCTTTATAAAAAGATAGTTCCCCGTTGAATCTTTATAACTGAACTCACGCGCTGGAATGCCATTCTGCGTGCAGTTTTGCGATGTCAGCTCTTTATAGTGACGATCTTTGACCAATGACTCCGCTAGGTATGAAAGTTCGAATTCATCCTCTTCAATAAAATCAAAATCGAACATGCTTCCTGCAATGAGCAAATAATAGCGCCCTGTAACGGGATCAGTGGCCTGCATCTTCATATTTACATTTCCCGTATGTTTATATGCATATTCGGTTGTAATAAGATCCTCAGTAAGGTGATTTTCAGGCATGCTGACCGAAAAACCAGCCTTTGGAAAATCAAGTTGCTTAAAAGCGTTTCCGCGATGTTCTTTCAAGGAAATCGAATTAAAAAAGGTATTGCCATACTTTGACAAAACATAATCTTTAATGCCCACCAACTTGAAAATATACACATCCATATCACCGACATATATTCGATAGCGTATATAGTTATCGAGGGATACCCGCGAAGTAACATCATACATGGAATAGGCACCAACGGTAGGAATAAAGTCCTTTTTCAAAATATCACCGGGTGTATATTCATAAAGAATGCTATCGATCTGTTTACAATAATAATCCTTCCCCAACTGATTCAACGACCCATAAGTATTGATATGCGAAACCTGATAAAAACTTCCATTGGCCATATCCGGATAGATATAATGGTCAATTTCACTGAACTTCGGTATGTGTTGCATTTCGCCCGGTACTGAAAGAGAAAATGAAGAATCTGCAGGTGAGAAGTCCGACATCTTTTGCGGCGCTATCATTTGTTCTAGCTGTTCCCGGCTTTTATGACTTTTTGATGTAATGGCCGCTTTAACCGGGCGTAAAGTATAACCATAGGATCGAAGCATTTCGATGATACCACTGTCGCCCGGTAAATGAGCCACTCCACAGGCAGCAAATATGGACTGGCCTGATTTAATAACCGAATCAATGGTTTCGCTCATCATTTGGTTGCGTTTCACAATGAAGTAGTGCATGAAATTCTTCGAGATGGACTCGGTGCGTGTAATGGAATCAATGAGGTCAAGATCAGCATTGCGATAAGCCGTTTCCATTTGATCGGATAGGCGGCTTCGGCTAAAATAATCATCATTAAAACCTTCCTTCTTTTTGTCTTTATCAGGAAACATAGCCAAATAGCTGTATTTCTCCATAGTGTTGAAATCCTCAAGATTTGTTACCTGCTTTCGAAGTTTTTTTGCAGCCTGAAAAATAAATAAGTCGAGATAGGTTTGCTCCTCGTACTCCTGCTCCCTCCCATCAGTCCTGTATAGTAGCTGATTTAATAAATTATCGTTCGATGCCAGCTCTTCCTTGTATAAATCAATATTTATACTTTTCAATTCAGTCATTTTTTCGTAAAAATCCTTTTGACCCGACATCATCTCACGTAATTTTTCCATGTCATCAAAGGATGAGGAACGAATCATATTTACCAAAAAGGAATCAAGGTTAATCTCTAAAGCAACAACCTCAACGCTTTTAAGCGCAACATAAAAAGTATCCTGAAAATTAAACGCCATTTTATTGCTGACATGCATGGTACCATATAGATAAGATGGCTTTATTACCCCGGGGCCGGTAATTTCCCACAACAGCGAATGATTATCCTTTTTATCCTGAGCAAATCCACTGCAGCTGAGCAACAACATACTCAGGCATGCAAATAATCGAATGCATTTCTTCACGGTATTTAGATTTTTCGGCCTTAAGCCGTATGTTAAGACAAAGATACCTTTTAAGATATTCAAACTGCACAAATACGTAACTATTTTACTTATGCAGTAATTTTTTTATTCGGGAGATTTGGTTATTAAGTGTCGAAGGCGCATTACAAATCTTAGATGCCGCCTGTGGCTTGAGATACGGGATGAAAATGAAGCCCAGACTTGTTCGAGGACTCGTAATTTAAATTGCTTTTGTAAGGCAACTTAATCATCATAGACAGCCCATAGTGTATGGGCGTGAACTACGAATTGACTCATCCTAAATCCCCCACGCTTATGATAAATTATCTATCTTAGCACCATCAAGCCCTGCACTTATGTTCTCCTTTCTTATCAATAAAGAAATTTACACTAAAGTGATACTGGAAGGCATTCCACAGGCCAGACATTTTGTTTGGATTGGCACCTCGGATTTAAAGGATATGTATGTAACCGAAAATGGTAAGATGCAGCCTTTTCTTGCTGTATTGGCCACGTTGATCAAGCGAAAGGTAGAAGTTCGACTTATTCACGCCAAGGAACCGGGACCGAATTTCAGAAAGGATTTTGATAAATATCCTGCGCTATTTGGCGGACTTGAACGCATGTTATGTCCACGCGTGCATTTTAAAATCGTAATTATTGATGGAAAACTTGCCTATAGTGGCAGTGCAAATCTGACAGGCGCAGGCATGGGTGCAAAAAATGAAAACAGCCGCAATTTCGAAAATGGCTTCATAACTGATGACCCTTCATTAATCGATAAGCTAATGGAGCAATTCGATAGTGTCTGGCGCGGTGATTTTTGTAAAAAGTGCCTTAAAAAGGACTTCTGCGGTGACGGACCAATGATAGACTAAAAAGATTTACTTGAAATTTCCTGACTCAGTCTCTTGAGCAATTTCCAGTCATGCAGCGATTCATAGTAGTATATTAGCAGAAGAATTATCTTGCAACAGCATTCATAATTTTATTCTATTTTTGAAATTATAATTAATATAAATATGAAACGCCTATATCTTTTATTTGCTTTGATATTAGTGTCCATTTCTCTCAAGGCACAGCAGGAGGAGAATGTCGTTTACACTGCTGTGGAAGTTATGCCCACCTTCCCCGGTGGTGATGCGGCACGGGTAAAATTTCTTGCAGATAATATCGAGTATCCTGATTTTGCTAAGGAAAGCGGTATTACAGGAACCGTTATTGTCAGTTTCGTTATTAATGAAACAGGCGATGTAACTGATGTTACATTGGTACGTGGTATAGGTGGCGGTTGTGATGAAGAAGCGATACGCGTCACACGAATGATGCCCCGCTGGAATCCAGGAACGCTGGACGGAAAGGCTGTCAAAGTACAGTACAATATGCCCTTCTCGTTTTCTTTGTCGGGAAAAAAGACCAAAGCAAAAAGAAAAAGATAATAAATCAATAAAAGAAATGTAGTTCTGATTCATTCGCCTTAATACAACAACAAAGAAATAAGCTATTTCTTGAGCTTTTTAAGCACAGAACCATCAAATACAAAAGGAAGAACGCTTCCTACTTTATCAAGTACGAGCACCTTGCCTTCTTGGCCGGAAAGGATAATCCTGAATGGTTTTTTCTGATGCGTTTCGTATTCCGACATTACCTGACGACATGCACCGCATGGTGTAACCGGTGTATTCATCAGGAATTCATTGGAACGGGCGGTAATTGCCAGTGCTTTGATGGCAACATTAGGATGTTGGGATGCCGCGCTGAAAAGAGCCACACGTTCAGCACATAAACCTGAAGGATAGGCTGCGTTTTCCTGATTATTGCCGGTAACAGTAATACCGTTTTCAAGTAATACCGCTGCACCAACATGGAAGCCCGAATAAGGCGCATAGGCATCAATTGCTGCATTGCGGGCAGCATTTACTAACGCCAAATCTTCAGCAGCAAGCTCTTCTGCCGTTTCGTATTCTAAATAGGAGATTTCAACCTTGAGTTTTTTCATCTGCGTAAACGTCATCAGGGGGTTGAGTCCTGCATTTCAATACAAAGATACAACTTTATGTCAATAGCACTTCTACTCGTTTACGAAAAGCATTAAACAGCAGCTATTATCATGTTAAATAAATCACGCTGATTTTTGTTGTCGGGCAAAAAGAAACAGTCCGTAAAAGAATATGATAAAAGACACGCCCGGCTGAGACTCAAGCGTATCCTCAGTAATCATTGATAAAAGAGCAATGATGAAAAAGGAGAAAAAGAAATAATTCTTAAACATCTTATTCTTAAACGGAGCATAGAACAAGGCAAAAAGAAAATAGAGAAGTGCTGGTATTCCCATCGCTACAGCTATTGCGAGATACTGATTATGTGTCCGCATTCCGCGATCCTTTAACGGAGATCCGCAATCCTGTAGGGTTTGAATGAACTCATCCGGAACATCCCCTGTTCCAATTCCAGCCCAGGGATAACGTTCAATAATGCTGAGTGAGGCTTTCCACAATACAACACGCTGCATTAACGAATGATTCGTAGGATCCCCGTTATGCTGATAATCGTCAAGTTCCCACAGAACCTTTTCAATACGTTGAATGAAGCCGGGCCGTTTCAAATCATTCACGTTTGCAACGCCGTTTTCTATAGCATGAACCTCTTCATCACTTAAGGAATTAATACCTTGTTGATCTTTGCGAAGGCCCTTAGATGTAAGAAAACGCACTAGAGTGTAATTCACCAATTGTCCCGAATGATCCAGACTATCGTAATCAATCGTACTTCGCTTATTCCATGCAGGAATCATCTCCTCATAACAGATGTACAACCACAAATAATTACCGTTCTCCTTTTGATGATTCTCAATATTATGAATATAGGGATTGCCCATGGGTGTATAATACTCTAGCGTTTTTGGATCGATAGTTTCGTATTTAATATTCTTTTCGTAGAACCTGAATAGCCATAAACACCCCGCCAGTATTACCATTGCAAGAACCGACATGGCGATGATTTTTATTTTTATTGATTTCTTATGCAACGAAAACCTTAATAATACCAGCAAAGCTGTAATCGCAAATACAGCGAGCCCCGTAAAGGATTGCAGGAAAAACAAAAACAGTATAAACCAAATCACAGCAGCACCATACAGGAATCGCTGCCAAAGAGGAATGCCAATCTTACGTGTGAGATACCATGCAGTTGTAAATATTGCAAGACATAAATTCAGCGCAAAACGAATGTGCGAAACAAAAAATGCAGCATCTCGAGGATCCTTGATATGCTGAACAAACAGTCCCCAGGAAATCATCAAACTTCCTACAAATACCGCCAATGCATGGATTCCAAGTACCCATCGCAATTGTTTCTCGTTTATGGGAAGCTCGCCCGCCAAGATAAACGGGATGATTAGAAGTGGTAGCTTAACCCTAACATCTTTCCATGCGTAATGCAGGTCTTGCGACCATATGATCCCAATAACATGCATTAACCATATTCCAATGATTAATAGCGCGGCTTTGTTTTTCCATAAACGTTTAAGCTTATCCAGAATGCGCGAATCTGCAAAAAAATTCACTACCAATACCCATTGAGCAATACTCATAAAGAAATTGGATAGCGGGATAGCTGCGGCAAACAGCATTAAACCAAATATATATATTGCAGTATGGACCTCGGATTTTACAAGACGCATTGGGGGTAGTGTGTTCAGCTGGGTAAACGGTGCACCGACTTCTTTATTGTGTATTAATCATCAGCGCATGAGATACATTTTGCCGAATTCTTTTTTGAAATATTGATCGGCCTCAGTGTTAATATTTTCAATTATGTTATCATTCAAACGGGTGATTACGCGATAAAGGTATACACCATTGGCAAGACGGTCGCCATACATATCCGTCCCGTCCCACGCGTAATCTGTAATATTTCTGCCTATGTGGATTGGTCCAAGCTCATCCATTTGAATTTCTTTTACAACCTTTCCGGTGATGGTCATTATCTGTATCATAAAAAAGCTTGGAATCTCAGATCCTGTAAGCGTAAATACAAAATGTGTTGCTGTAGTGAAAGGATTAGGCCAATTCATTACAGCCGTTATGCCTGGCTTGTTGATGACTTCAAAAGAAATCTCATAATCCGTGTCTCCCGACTCATTTCCCGATTTATCCTTTGCACGCACAATCAAAGTATAGATGCCATCTTTTTTGAAAACCGGCGTGTATCTAAGATGAGCACGGTTCTCAGGCAAGCTGGCTTTAATCAGATGAAGCGTGTCTTCATTGCCAAAATAAATGCGTTTCTGAACACTGGAACCCGGTTCCACTATCCACACTTTGAATCCCGATGTGTCGTCAAGTGCAAGAAATTTGTTTTCATCTTTTACCATCATGATAATCTCTGGTTTGCCAGAAACAATATCTTCATTCATGATGTGCACCCCATCGAAAGTTACATCAAGCATTGGGTTGGCCTGATCACGCCCGACATAAAAATATACTTCTCCTATATTATTAAAATGATATTGCTCTAACTGGTCATTGTTGGGATTGACTTCTATCCATAAACTATTTAAACCAGATAAATTTGTCGTTGAAGCACTAATGCTGTCGATAAGAATATCTCCTGCAGGATGAACACGATGACGGTAACTGCCTAATGGAATAGTAACACGATTTTTGTCAACAATCCAGTATTTGATAAGCAAACTGTCCATATCGTAAGAGCTGATATTTTCAGTGGCTACAGCAAAGTGCAGTGTTTCTCCTTCGTCCACGGTGTCGTCGTAGAAGGTATAATATCGAGCGGGGTTTAATGCGGTTTCTGGAACACCATCATAAAGCACCTGCCAACGAATCATCTGAGCCGGCGTGTGCATAGAGTCGTCACTCATCTGAGCACATAGCTTTAGATACGGCCACTGCGCAGCATCGATGCGTTGCCCAAGATTATAAATATCTGCAGAATCGGGAGGAAGATCACGAATCAACGTATCACTTAGCCCAGCCGAATTAAAGCCAATCACACACAAGCGCACACTGTCTGAAGTAATTCCTTCGCTGGTTCCTTCGCGCCAATGCAGCGACCCCCAGGACGAGGCCGGTCCAATACGCTCTGACAGTACATATCCCTCGGTCCACTTTGTTACTATGCTATCTTCGATTTTTAATATATCGAAAATACTTGTAGCCATGACTTCGCGCGCATTCCCCGGAGTGTATCCTTTTCGCCCAAATGCGATGTACGGACGATTATTCACAAGGGAGCGACAGATCCCGCTGCCAAAGGATTCAAAAGCCTGATATAAATGTTCAGTCCATGATTGAGCATTGTGATTTCTATGACTATAGGCCAACACATAATATCCATTGGGAATACTATCATCAATAAAATTAGCCATGTCATTCATACTGTTGGTATCAGCTGTCGAAAATTCCCAGGCCCAACCACCATTGGAGATTTTCTTTGCAGGCTGTCCACTTATTGGATTGAAGTAGGCGATGATCATCCCATTGCCACCAGTGCTCAAAAACGCCCAAGTGTACTTCATCACACCATTCAATTTGTACCACTCCTCGTTCCACGCAATGTTAGGATAGAAGCCCGTTTGACAATCCAACGCCAGCAAATTATTTACAAACTCAAATTTTCTTATAGGCTTATTATACGTCACATATTCATAATCATCATTTTTAAATTGATGAAAATGCGCCTGCCCCCAACCGTGCTTGCCATTAATATATTGAAAAGAACTTTCCCTCCAATTATATCCGGCCGTTGAATTCGAATCCGGACTGACTCTCCAGAAATATACAATACTGTCGCTTAGAATAGGAAAATTTGGCGTCCAAGTTACTACACCTCCACCCTGATTAATGGTAGTTTGCTGCAATATCGGACTGTTGAATGCATCTGAAGTGTCGAGTTGAAAAACGTAATTCGTCGGGGATGCAAATGCATAACCCGTAGAGGCCTTTAAGGTAACCGGTAATGCAGGAATCACGGCATATTCATAAGGCCACACGGGAACAATAGATGCCGACTTAATTAATAAATTGACCTGAATATTATTGTTGGTCTCGGTAATCTCATTTATTTCTGAAAGATAATCCAAACCAATATCAAATGTATTTAACCCAATACCATTCACTAGATCAACGGGCATTTCAAAGCTAATTGTATCTTTAAATATTGTTGCTTTTACATGTGTGAGATATGTTTGAATATTCACACCATCAGGCATGGTACGAACAACACGCACAAAGAAAGAATCATTAATTGCCCGTCCCAGATTGGTGGAAATTATATTTATAGTAAATGTATCTGTTTCGGTAGTAACATTCGTCGGCGTAAAATAAACGTTGGATGCATTAATCATATAATCGGGTAACGCTGACGAATTCAGCACTATGGCAGGGTCACCGTGCAATGCCATTTCCAGGCAGGTTTCCTTCATTACAAGATCAGGTGTCTGTACTGCAGCAATGGTCGATTTGATGCACTCTCCAAGTGGTTTTCCATATTTCTTATACCCAATATTACGGTAAAATTCTCCCGAATAAATATTTAGACGATCTGCAATACCAAGCGCAATGGAGCCCAGATAACCAATGGTTCCTTTATTCTCGATGAGAACAAATTCTTCACTCGATACCGGACCATCAAGAAAAATATCTCCGGCATAGCACGAATTAGCCACTATAAATGGATACTTCCCATAGTTGTTATACTCCGAGGGATAGTCAATACTCTGGTCAAAACCAATCCCGGCCGCATGGCCAAAAAAGGTCATTAACGTGACACCGTTATTAATAATTGCTTTTAATGAATCCGATTGATTGTCTTGAATTGGATCTGTTGATGTCTTTAGAAAGGTTCGGACATACCCGCCAAATAAGGTATCCTCGATTGTTTGCTTGTACGAATTCAAATAGCCTGCAAGGGTTTGTTGTTGGGACAGGCTCGATCCTCCTCCAAAATGAAGCACATTTTTCATCCATTCCTGAGGATTTAGCTGTGCCGTTTCGTATTGGATTACTTTATCAAGATACAAACTAACATGATCGCTATTCCGTGCGGCTAAACGTCCGGTTGGTACAGCCGGTTGGTACAGTGTATCCAGAATACCTGTTGTGAAAAATAAATCGGAAGGAGGATTACCAAAAGTAGGTACAAGGGTTTGCTCAAAATATGATTGGCTTTTCCGGTACGAAGGAAACTCCCCGTCATGGCCGGCTCGGTAAGCTTTGCCAAGAATAAACAGAGCTCTGGGCTGAGTGTCATAAGTCAGATAAGCTGCATGCATGAAATTCCTGATAGCAATAGGATCCTTGAGAATTCCATAAGAATATTGATCCCAAAGCTCATCTACATTTATTAACAGCGAACTATAACCGGTAGTATTACGATAGGTCGCATACTCCTGAGCTTGTACCATTAGCGTTGGATGCGTCAGTAAAAAATAATCGGCATTTGCAGTATTAGCGATTGATTTATAATCGGTAAATTTATTCCCGGCACCAACGGTATATAAATAATTTACTGTCCTAATTTGATTCTCAGTGGTTAAGTAGCATTCCTTTTCACCACCCGAATTAGGAACAAGAAACTTCAAATTACTTCCATCCCAAACATTTCTAATTCGCTTATGATTGGTCAGATCGTAACAACGAATCGAATCGCTTGCCGTGGCATTAATTGATGTAAGATTGAGATATGCCTTTGATGTCAATGCATCCGGAAGAACAAAACGAAAGGTTGATGCCATGCTCAGACTCGAGGAGTGCGGATATTTGACTTGTATAAAAGCAACCGCGTTCCTGTCCGCCCCACTTCCGATATCGTTGATGGAACTAAAAATGAAATTTGTTGTGTTGCTGAGATTGCTGGTAGGCACCGTCCGTGCGAACCTGAAAATACCATAACCCTCATACGTTGTATCAATAGTGGTTCCTGCAAATTGTACCTGAAGATGATGATCGGGAATAGTGAGCGCATAATTGGAGGCACCAACAACAGTAAATTTTATCTCTGCGTCCGGCCCGGTATTATAGCGGTTGGTAATTGATAATCCTTTCGTTGTTGATCCTCCAAGTGAAAATGGGTAGTCGAACCATCCCTCTCCATAGGTGTAATCAGGATCAGTAATCCCTCCGGATAGATTGTTGCCTAAATAATACTGATAGGTGTATTCCTCTCTGACTACCTTATAAAACCAGGGTTCTGCAATATACCCACCAAAAGACACGTCACTCTCAACACCCATGCGATGGTTGCTGATAGAGGAATTCCATGTAAGGAAATAAGCAGAGGAATCGTTAAACAAGCTATAACCAGGATTGGCCTGAGAATTCACATCCTTGTATATCGCGGTATCAAGCCAACCATCATTATGTACTCCGTAAAACTCGATATAGTCATTAACATTGAACAAACCATCCTGCTCTCCGGCAATGTAAATGTATTCTTCCTTGCCGCGAAAAAACAACTGAAAAGACCTTGGATCAAGGCTTCCTACAGGAATGCCCGCATTTACAAGTGTGCTATATGGTATACGATAAATGCCATCTTGAGAAACATAGATCTTGAAATAGGACTGATTGTACTGTATCCATTCATTACCAAAAGGCTGGGAAAAACCATTGGCAAGACTAAATAAACATATTACAAAAATCCATATTCGTTTGATCATAGGCAAGAATTAAAAGAAACTATTACGTTTAGGTTCTCCTGTTGTTTTATCCTTTTTCGAATTTACATTGAAACGCAGTGAAAACACATTTGAATATAATGCAACGCTGGCGTTACCAATATCCGTAAGGGCATAGTCAATTGAGACAACTTTTTTAATGGTCACCCCAACCCCTAGGTTTGGTTGAAAGGTCCAACGACGCTTGCCTTCCATATTTCGCTCTTGCTGAAAATTTCCACAACCACCGCGCAGATAAACAATGTTGTTGTATCCAAACTCCAGTCCCAGATGAGGATCCAGAGATATAGGATCACTTTTAATCAGCACATTCCTCATTCCATCAAAGGTCATATCCAAATCAAGTGCAGTGAGTGCAGTAAATTTTTTACCAAGATCAAAATGTCGCGCTGCGCCCAGAATTACTCGTGGGAGTGTCAACTCCATGCTATTACTTGGGATTTCGTTCCCGGTGCGTGTAAAGACTTCAATCATTGTTGGTGATAAATCGTAGCTCCATGCATTAAATGTAGAGGTGATATCGCGTGCCATTAACCCAAAACGCCATTTCTTTAAATCATACTGTACACCTGCATCCAGACCAAATCCCCAGGCGCGCGCAAAATCCCCCACTCGGCGATGGATAATCTTGACATTTGCACCATAGCGCAGTCCTTTAATCTTCGAAGTCCGAGCATAGGATAACAAAAAGCCATAGTCAGCAGCAGAAAATTTAGTGATGCGATTATAATCGATGTTCCCTTCTGCATCAATCAATTCAGTGGTATTAGGAATATCATCCACTGCAAAACGTACGATACTTAATGCCGCAACACTTTGAGGATCGATGCGGGCAGCAACAGCGCCATAATCAAACTTGG
Organism: Bacteroidales bacterium; assembly: GCA_963678485.1. Lineage (GTDB taxonomy): Bacteria > Bacteroidota > Bacteroidia > Bacteroidales > CAIWKO01 > CALGYY01. Next base: position 2,613,631 of record OY782882.1, on the reverse strand, counting down.
CTATACCTGCAAAATATTCGCTGTGCATCAGTGATACCTGAACCTTTGAAGAGACATTCATTAATCCTGCAGGATTCCAGTATCCAGCGGTCACATCATCAACTATGGCTACCGATGCGTTCGACATCGAAAGCGCCCGAGCTCCAACACCAATCGATAGAAATTCATTGCTGTATTTAGGAGCCTGCGCCAAAGTAACACTGCTTATCAAAACCAACAAGACGGTACTAATCCAAAAAGTTCTCATAGGGGGGTTGTCAAAAATTCCGCTATATAACGGGCATTTACACAGTTTAGTATGATTGCAAAAATAGGTAAATCAAGCAAAACCAAGCATTACAATTCCCAGGGCAATACCTTATCTTTGCAGAATTATACAAAGTTACGACAAATTTTTATAAAATATGGTTGCTTTTCAAACACCCGCACAATTTCGCGAAGCCGTTTATGCCTTTCAACGTGCCCGTATCATACTTACTGCCTACGAACTGGAAGTATTCAGCTGTTTAGGAAGTGAAGCACTAACTTCATCCGAAGTGGCCGCCACCACAGGAACCGACGTCCGCGCCATGGACCGCTTATTGAATGCCCTGGTGGCTGTTGGCCTCATTGTAAAAAAAGATAGACGCTTTTCCAATACCGCTTTCGCGGAAAAGCATCTGGTCAAGGGAAAGGATACTTACCTCTCTGGATTTGGACATACACTCAATATGTGGAACACATGGACCGGCCTTACAGAAGCTGTTATCTGCGGTCATAATAAAATTAGAGAAGAAAAGAATTCCGACGATTGGGTACAGCAGTTTATTGCTGCCATGCATATGCGCGCTATGTCTCAGGCAGACGAAGTGGTCAGGAAACTGGATTTACAAAAGGTAAATACTGTGCTTGATATAGGAGGCGGCTCAGGTGCATATTCGATGGCCTTTGTCCGTCAAAAAAACGGATTACAAGCAACCATTTTTGATCTCCCCGAGGTATTGGAAGAAACTAAAAAATATGTCACCGAAGCTGGCATGACAGAGCAAATCCACTACAAAGCAGGAAATTATCATAGCGATGATTTTGGCAATGGCTACGACCTTATCTTTCTTTCCGCAATTGTACATATTAATTCTTTTGAAGAGAACGTAGCACTCATCAGTAAGTGCGCTGCTTCGCTCAATCTAGGCGGACAGCTGGTAATTCAGGACCATATTATGGACGAAGATCGCACGGCCCCTGAAGCAGGTGCATTTTTCGCTTTGAATATGCTGGTTGCAACCGAGCGTGGGGACACCTATACCGAAGAAGAAATGATTTCATGGATGAAGAATGCAGGACTCTCAGATTTCAATCGTATTCCAACATTCAACAATGCGATGATGGTTGGTAAAAAATAATTTGCATCACAAAATCAACACAACGATATAGATTATTTTAACCCAAGTATCTTACTCCGGAGAACCAGTAAAATAAGCCCATGCGGTGTGAGGCGGACCAATGCAACAGAGATTCTGTTTATCAAACCGGGCACTATCACCGATTTTTTATTGAATAACCCACGCAATGCAATACGAACAACTTTTTCAGCTTTCATCATAATCCCCCATCGTAAAGCCTTGTCGTAATCCACCTTTTGCCGGTCAAACAAATTGGTTGCAACTGCACCAGGACACACACAGCTGACGCTTACATTGAAGCTGCGTAATTCTGAACGCAATGCACGCGAAAATCCCTTTAGATATCGCTTCGTCGATGCATAATAAGAAATCCCGGGGAAGGGCATATGTGCAGAAATGGAGGACATATTTAGGATGTAGCCCTTTCTTCTGCTTTTCATTTCTCTACCAAAATATGCACACAATAGTGAAGGTGTAATCACATGGAGTTGCATCATCGCTTTCCCGCGCTCAGGGCTTACTTCAACGATTTCTTCATAAAAGAAAACACCTGCATTATTGATAAGAATATCTACAGTTAAATTCAGCGATTTACAATGTTCATATAATTCGTCAGCCGCTTCTGATCGGGCCAGATCCATGTAAATCGGATAAGCCTTTACCTCATATTTTACCGTTAACTCGTGACAAAGATGTTTAATCTTTTCTTCCTCATTACTAACGGAAACAACATGAACACCTCGACTGGCAAGCTGTTGCGCATATTCGTACCCCATACCCGAACTGGCTCCTGTAATGAGTGCTGTGAGTCCGCTAATTTCAGCTTTCATGATTTATGTGTTGCAGAAATTTCTTTCAGAATAAATTCCGGCAATGCTTCTATGTGTTTGTGACATGCCATTTCTTTTGAATACATCCGTGCAATGCAGTAATTGGCGTGTGTGCACGCATTCTTTTGCAGATCGCCCTCTTTAAGACGATTAATAAAACCCGGTTCATTTAATAATGCTCTGGCCATGGACACTCCATCAAATCCGGCATTAAGCACCATATCTATTTTCTCCATCGAAATAAGACCACCAACATAAATCAATGGCAACTTAAGTTCCGTTCTGAATTTTTTGGCATCTTCAAAGAAATACGCTTCAGTAAAAGGCTTGCTGCGAATCATGAACCGGCCAAACAACAGCACACTATATTTTAGAAATAAACTATCCATATAATGGGTCAGCGTTTTAATGGGCATCGCCCCCCGCATTACTACCATGGGCGCTTTACTCACAAAACCACTACTTAGCACTATAGCATGAGCACCTAGACTTTCCAGCCGTTTGGCAACTTCAATGGATTCGGGAATTTCCATTCCGCCCTTGAATCCATCAGTCATATTCATTTTCACAACAACGGCCATATCGCTGCCGGCTGCCTGCATTACCTTTTCCATGGCCATTTCCATAAACCGCATTCGGTTTTCGAGTACTCCCCCAAACTCGTCCTTACGGCGATTCGTATAGGGCGAAAGAAACTGGCTCAGTAAATAACCATGACCCGCATGAACCTCAACTGCATCGAAACCCCCTTCTCGAGCCAGATTTACAGCATCTCCAAAGGATTGAGCAATACTTTCAATTTCACTTTTCTTAAGGCCACGTGCCCATGTTGGCGAATAAATATTGATGCCTGTTGAAGCGGTAACTGGCCATTCACCTGCAACACTTTTTTTCGACATATTTCCGCAATGTCCAATCTGAACCGAAGCTGCAGCGCCTTCCTTATGTATGGAGTCGGTGAGTCGCCTCAATTCGGGAAGAATCTCGCGACGCATCCAAAGTTGATGCGGAAACGAAAGCCCGTTGCGACAAACAGAAGCATAGGCGACAGTGGTCATTCCGATTCCTCCGGCAGCAACAGACGTATGATAATCGATTAACTGCTGAGAAACTGTGTTGCCGGGACACATGCCCTCGAAGGCTGCAGCTCTGATTGACCGGTTACGAAGTGTAAGCGGCCCAATCCTCAGCGGAGTAAACAGTAATGATGAAGACATGGATTTAATTTATCGGGTGATGATTCTTCCCAATCCACGATTAAGCTGTGAATAGGCTTCTTTAAGTGTTTTGTCGCGATTCAGCAATATCATCATGTCGTCGTGATTTCCATCTTGTTGAATAGTCCGAAGCTCCTCCTGTACATTACGTATCATCTTCTCTAATCGTCGCGAACGTATAGCCAATAAGGATTCCATGATGTCCTTAATTAGTATATGCCTGTTTTCATCTTCTTTGCTGGGAACATTTATCTTGTGCTTCTTTGTCCAATTATCACTCAGCAAATATGGCGATTCAATCAGGCTAATAGATACATGAGCAATATTTTGATCGGGGAAATTAATGAAGAATTTTTCGTCGGGAATTTCGTTCCTCTCCGAATGTTCAACAAAGGTCTTGTATATTGCATTAAATGTCGGATCTTCAAATTCGAGCTCATCATTTTTAAAATCCTGAACAATAAAAGTAGCAACTTTAACAAGCGATTCAATGGGCCGATGATCCTCGTCTTCGTCTTTTACAAGGATTTCAATCGTACCATAATTGAGCAATATTTGAATAATATATTTTTCCTGTTCATAAGAATTGAAGGGATCGATAAGAATGCCCTGTTCTACATCACTAATGGCAACTTCAGGAATATCCTCCTCTCTCACATCCGGCTCTTTCTTGGCCATCTTTTTTCGCAACAGACGATTGAGTTCATTCACCAGTGTCTGCTCAGGAATATTCATCATTTCGCTGCACTGCCGTAGATATAAACCGCGACTTACCTGATCAGGAATTACTGAAATTGTTTGTACAATATCCTTGATTAATCCGGCTGTTTTAATGGGATCGTTCTTCGATTCTTCAAGCAGCAGCTTAAGCTTAAAAGCAATAAAGTTTACAGCATTTTTTGCGATGAACGCTTCAAGCTCCGATGGACGATGTTTCCGTGCAAAGGAATCCGGATCTTCTCCATCAGGAAATAAGACGATGCGAACATTCATCCCCTCTTCAAGAATCATCTCTGTTCCCCGCATTGCAGCCTTGATGCCCGCACTATCGCCATCATATAAGATGGTGATGTTTGAAGTGTACCGCTTGATGAGCCTTATCTGATCAGGAGTTAATGATGTACCTGAAGAAGCCACAACATTCTCAACACCCGATTGAAACAATGATATTACGTCGGCATTGCCTTCTACAAGTAAACAATGATCAAGCTTTGCAATTGCAGTGCGCGCAAAGTATATCCCGTATAAAGTCTTGCTTTTATTGTATATTTCAGATTCGGGAGAATTGACATATTTAGGTTTATCCTTTTCTCCGGTCAGGATACGCCCTGTAAAGCCCACCACACGGCCCGATTGATTGTGCACCGGAAACATGATACGTCCACGAAAACGATCATACATGCGACCATCCTTATCAATACTCAACCCTAACTTCACTAGAAAATCTTTAGAATATCCATGCTCCAGCGCAGTTCGTGTGAAATGATCCCATTGCTCTGAACAGTAACCTAACTGGAATTTTTTAATGATATCTGTGGTGAACTCCCGCTCTTTTAAATAGCTTAAGCCTATGGCCTTCCCATCTTCGCTTTCAAGCAAATGCTGCGAGAAATGCTTTTGTGCAAAAGCATTCAATAGAAATAAACTTTCGCGTTCATTTTGTGCTTGAAATTCTGCAGGATCTTTTTCTGCTTCCTCTATTTCGATATGGTACTTATGTGCCAGATAGCGCAAGGCTTCCGGATAAGTGTAGTGCTCATGCTCCATCACGAAATTCACCGAATTTCCTGCTTTGCTGCAACCAAAACACTTATAAATTCCTTTTACAGGAGAAACTGTAAAGGATGGCGTTTTCTCGTTGTGGAACGGACACAAACCAAGCATATTCACACCCCGCTTTTTTAGACTTACGAAGTCACCCACCACTTCTTCAATGCGTGCAGTCTCTATTATTTTCTGAACAGTTTCCGGGGGTATCATAGGGGCAAATAATTGTTGCTAAAGTAGCAAAAACTCGGCATTTGTCTATCTTTGTTTTTTACACAAAACAGCTCAACCTGATTAATCGACTGATATTCAATTGAAAACAAATATTTCCTTTATAAGCATGATTTGCCTGCTTTCAGTTTTTTCACTGTCTGCATGTAAAACCATTCAAAGTAAGCAACACAACACTCCTGCTGATGTCTCTGCCCGCTTCTTTAAGGCATTAGCTAATCTGGAATTCGACGCGGCAAAAGAACTATGTACCGAAAATACAGCACGTTTATTAGGGGTTGTTCAAACCTTATCTGATATGGGTGGTGGGGTAAATATACTTCGTGACAACAAAAAGGAACTTATAGCTTGTGAAGAAAAAGGGGATATCGCTATATGCACATACAAGGCATTTTCCGGCCCGGATGAAAAAGTTTACTTAGTAAAAGTTAAAGGCAAATGGCTGGTGGAAATGAAAGCAGAGAAAGTCACTCCAAACCCATAAGCAACTTCTTTTATAAAATTTTTAAAACTCGCATTTTGTGGAGAAGGGAATCATAACTTTCCAATTCTTTCGATTAACATTGATTATTTCCAGCCACAAGAAAGTTGATGGTTTTTTGGAACAGCTGTCTTTCCTTAGAGAATAATCATTTAAAATATGATACTAGAGAAATTCAATGAGAAATTCCGATGTTTTTGTAGTTCACATATAGTTTGTGAAAAAGAAGAACCCAACAACAAAAAAACCGACTCTTTTAAGAATCGGTTTTTTTAGCGCGGAAGATAATCCGGAAAAATATTACTGAGTTTACGTGAAACTCGTTGGGAGGGATTCAACATTATCCGAGGATAACGACTGCAGCTACGATGAACAACATCATCACTGCGTAAATCAGCCAAAAAATATACTCCTTCGCGGTGTTCATAGCTTTAGGTTTTAAAAGGTTCGACATAATAATGCGTTTTGTATGATAAAGTTACGTTCACAGATTCACCAATTCAATGCCAAAACAGTTAACGGTAGTCTATTGCAAGTTTTCGGTAAACCAAGGAACGTTTAGTGCTTATTTTTATTCGTTTTAAATAAGACAGGGTTTTGCACAAAAAGGTTGCTTAATCCCATTGGAAATTAAGGATTGTTAACAAATTTTCGGTAAAATTAGGGCTCGCTTAGTACTTTTTATCAAGCTTGTTATCAAGCACGTAGATGCTTACCTGCTGCGCACCTACTGAAGTATAGCCAAATTTGCTGCCTAGCGTTTTGATAAGTCTGCTTACTGATTTTTTTAGCGATTCTTCATATTTGGAAAAACCGGGATTATCATAATCGCTTATAGCACGCCGGAAGTGGTCGTTATCGGAATAGTTTCTTAGAGCATTTTCTTTCAGATTACGGGTGTACTTCTCAAAAAGATTGAGATATTGCTTCGTCTTTTTAATGTCCAAGCCATTCACCTTGATTTCGTATGAAAGCGTTTGCGTAATATATTCGTTATGCACTGCATGTCTGAATTCTTCTCGTTCGCTGGAGGTACTCACTGCACCTAGGAAAAAGGCTTCAAAATTTTTGAAATAATCTTCTGTAATCTCCAGCACATCGCCGGTATCAGCGCATCGTTCAGTTGCACCTGGTTCAAAATTAATGGCGAAGAGATAATTCAGAATATCGCGGGAAATTTGCTTTTCGCTATAGAAATAAACCGATTCTTTCACTTCCTGTAATACGGTATAATCGTACATATCATGCAAAGCATCCATGAATTCGGCAGGAGTATCGCTGTTCAGCTGAGGGTGCGCGCCAAGAAACTGCCGCAGCATCTCCATTGTAATCAGTTTATCTTCATCCGCATATTTATCCAACAATGCATTAAAAATACTCAGAGATTGGCGACCGGAAATACCTTTCATTCCTTCCTTTTCCGATTCTGCAATGAGTGCTTTACGTGTTTCCCGATTGAAATTGCGCACATCTTCCTCACTTAGCCATTCGGGAATTATACCTCTATATAATTCCATCTTAAGCAGCAGGTGATTATCGTCGAGGTATTTGTCGTAACGACTTGGTTCTTTTATCCAGGCTCGCAAGGTATAAGAGTAGGTATCGAGGCGTGATGCAACAATTAGTCGGGCAAAATTTTCAAGAACACGAGGCAGAAAACGCTTTTCAATATCATCTCCAAACTTATTCTTATAAATAGCGACTTCTGTTGAATAGTCCAGCACATAAGGAATAGTAATATGCTGAATGCGGTCCTGAAAAGACTGAACATTTTCGTAGCTTTTTTTATCTTCAGGATTCACGAGACCGACAAAAAGTGATCGGATTTTTTCTTCAACTAATTCAACTTTGTGAACGCCATCACTAATGATTCCATGCAGGTCGGTAAGTCGCTGCACATTATTTTCCTTAATATCCATCAATGCATATACACCATTGTTGGTCTGTGCCAAATGGCTGTATATATAATGAACCTGATCGGTGCGTAACAGATTATTAATTAAGCCTTGTAAGGTGCCATCAGTAATAGGGCGTTTAAATAATTCGTCGCCCGGATTAAAAACACTTACGCCTTTACCAAATTGCCTGTCAATTCCCGATTTACGGGCATAAATCATTTTATAGACCTCAAGTGGATCGCAGAGAATTTCGAGCAAACGATTGTACATTGAACTACAAATGCTGCAAGGGTTATCCTTTAAAACCCATCGGTATTCCTTGCTTTCAAAAAGTCGTTTCTTAAATTTTTTATCCTGAATCAATTCATCGAGAAAACGTTCGCGATAGTCTTTTGGAATGTGCAGAATAGGATGGTCGTTGGAAGGACAGGCAATTTCGAGCCAGCGGCTATGACCGTTTCCATTTTCGTTTTCGGGATTTGCTGTTCCCTTAACATCCGAAAAGCCTCCAAGCTTCTTTATATCCAAACGCCAAACTGTCCTGTACATCGCTCCTTCTGGAGCCTTGTTATAAGCTTCGAGCTTGTTCAGTAAATTATTCAGAAACGTACTTTTCCCACTTCCAGGAGGGCCTTCGAATAAATATATGTGATTATTTTGTATACCCTTATCAAACTCTTTAACCAGATTCATCATGCGGTTTGCAAAGAGCCGATCAGCAAAGAAAGGATCATCGGCCGTTTCAACAAAGAGTTTGGAAAAATTATAATGTAAAAATCCAATGGTATCTTCATGATTAGCATATTCATCAACACCTTCAGGCACATAATGCATCACCATATCGTGAAAATACTGAAAAATGTCTCTGAATACCCACTCCGGTTCGTGTGAAGCAAGATATAAAAAGTCGTTGAAGTGAACCCAATCACGGGTTTCCCGTTCCTTCATATTGTTACCAAGGTTGATCAGGGCTTCAAGCCGCTTACCCCTTTGTTCCAATTCGGTGAGGGATTCGGTCTTCTTTTCGTTTTTCTTATTGGCCATGATCCAGCACTGTTTTAGTTGCTTTTTTGTTGTTGATGGTATACAACACCTTGCGTTCAACAATTTTCTCTGAGGCATCTTCAGCGCTTGCCTTTTCGCGAATACGTTCAGTAGTTTCAAGCTGAACCTGTGCCCCCCACAGAAACTCAATCCCCATCATGGTATCGGGAACATATGAAGCATAAAGTTGTTTGCCTTCGTAACGATGAACCAGGTATAGGTTCCCTTCGTTGGTCTTTTCTTCATCAACCGTAATAAAAGGCGGATGATAAAGGGAGTCGATTAACATCTGTTTATAATCTTCCGCTTTCCTGCTTTTAACATAATACTCCCACTGACCTTGTTGTTCATTGAGTCTTTTTCCCACAACAAATAAGTCGTGTTTGTTCACGAAATCCTGATCTACAAACGTATTGATGAGCATAAAATCGGAAAAGTTCTTACGAAGATCAAAAATGCGCTCTTTCCCTTCACCTGTATGCCTGTCGTACTGTTCCCGCAAATTTATTGGTTCTGTTTGTTGAAAATCCCGATGCATCCGTCCTTTATCAGCGAGCTCTTCAACGTGCTGTATCAGTCGTAAGCCAATCGCATAAGGATTGAGACCAATACGGCTGAGTGATGTAACTCCTGCATTCAATCGGGCATAATCAACTTCATGGCTCTCCATTTGGGGATCGCTTCTGAATAATTCATCATGCCAGTAACTTGCCCATCCTTCATTAATAATCTTGCTTCGTATTTGCGGAGAAAAATAAATTGATGTATTACGGACAATGGTCATTATCTGTTGCATCCAGCTATTTGCCTCTTTCTTGAGCATAGGGCTGTGCTGCAAAATATATTCGAGAACATCAGGATCCTTTTTCGCATATCGCTGTTGCTTTTCGAACAATGTTTGAAACTCGGGATATTTGACCTTAATTTCACTGAAAAACATAGACTCCGCAAGACTTTTACTTTGAGCGTTCAGAAAATTGAACCGTTCAATTTCTTTGTAAATCAACTGCGACGAAGCTTTCAGGTGATCCTGGAGAAATCCATTGAGATAGAATGTGAGCATTGCCGATGGCTCATTGTCCGGATTTGATGCGTACCGTGGCAGTTGCCTGAAATAGCCGGTAATATTGTCAATGCCGCGACAGAATTCGATTACATAATCAACCCAACGACCGTGTTTGCTGCGTAAACCTTCGATCAATCGTTTATCGGCCAGAGCCTGACCAACAAAGTCATCATTCCAAGTGTTTTCGAAGAGAATGTTATTTTGGAAAAAATCAATATGAGCAAGTACGTGATAAAAAATCATCACATTCATCCAGTCCGGATTATTGTCATTATAGAAGGATATGGCAGGGCGACTATTAATTACCGTTTCGTAGGGATTGTTTGGATAAAGCTTGTATTTCCCAGTTTCCCGAAGTACCTCCACATCATTTACCCAGTAATCGTACAAGGTAGGAATCATTGCTTTAGGCGACAGATTGATCATGTCGCGATTAGTGACAATATACTCCAGTGTTTCGTTCTGAAACGACAGACCGGCCGCACGTGCCCGGTCTTTACAGGCTTCCATTATTTTTTTGGTGTGCTGGCTGATAAGTTCCATAAGGCAGGCATATTAATCGCGAAGAGGTACACACAAAGATACATTTTTTCGCTATTCGTTAAAATATTTTGCTTAGTCTTTCGGCCTGCCATTAAAAGGCATTATACCAAAATTTTGTTATTTTTGCTCCAGCTAAATCCCCCTTTCATGAAAATAAAGCTTGCCCTACTGGGCTTATTCATCGTGCTGGCTTCAATGTCGAACGATAAACCTGCCTATCAACTCTTTGATGTACACGGAAGAAAAACCACTTTCAATAAATTAGTAAAAGATGCAGAAGGCTGCGAAGTCGTGCTATTTGGCGAATTACACAATAATCCCATTGCACACTGGCTGGAATTACAACTCACTAAAGAATTGTTTCTGGCAAAAAAACAAGACTTGATCTTAGGTGCAGAAATGTTTGAGGCCGACAATCAAGTACCCCTTGATCGCTATCTTAAAGGCGAAATTCCTGAAGATTCGTTTAATGTACAGGCTCGTTTTTGGCCGAATTATATGACTGATTACAGACCTCTGGTTGAATTTGCGCGAAATACCAATGTCCACTTTGTTGCCACTAATATTCCAAGAAAATACGCGTCAGTAGTCTTTAAGCAGGGATTCGAAGGCTTGGATTCTCTAAGTCCTGAATCAAAAAAATACTTTGCTCCGCTACCCATTCCTTATGATCCGGAAATGGATTGCTACAGTAAAATGCTCGAAATGAGCATGGGTGGTCATGCTTCACCGAATTTGCCTAAAGCACAGGCTGCAAAAGATGCTACGATGGCCTATTTTATCAAACAACATCTTGATGAAAACAAATTGTTTCTGCATTTCAATGGCTCCTATCACAGCGAATTCTTCGAAGGAATTATGTGGTATCTTAAAAATATGGATCCATATATGAGAGTACTGACCGTTGCTACCGTTGAACAAAGCGATCTTTCTCACCTTTCGGAAGAATATATCCTGCTAGCCGATTATATTATTGTAGTGCCCGACGATATGACGAAAACATACGAGTAGCCAGTTATTTATAACATACTCTTATTCGAGTCAAGACCGAATTTCTATTTTATACATAATAAAGCAGCTAAAGCACTAAGGGCTTTTTGCTACTGAGTGCTTGGATCCGGCACTCGCGCTGATATTTATACCTGCACGTGAAGATAATTTTCCAATAGAAAAGCCGTTTTCAAATGCGGTTTGTTGATATCTAAACCTTTCGGGATAAAATTTCGTAAACCTTAAGTGTAAATTTGCAAGCATGAATGAGCGTGAAGGCAAGGGCTTTAAATGGCCCGCATTTTTATCTTCGCCACGTTTTCGTAAACGTCTGCGTAAGATCCTTATCACCTTGCTTATCCTTGGAGCACTTGTGGGCGGTGCGGGTATCTTCATTGAATACTTTTATGAGGATACAGTAAAAAGCATCATCATATCGCAGCTGAACGAACGCTTGAATTGCAAAATCAATGTAAAAGAAATTGAGTTTTCTATTTTCAGGAAATTTCCATACGCATCGGTGCATTTTATGGAAGCCACGGTATATGATGCTTACCGCGACACTTCGACTATTGAAACTGATCAGCATCACAAAAAGAAGAAAAAATTCACAAAACCTGATTTTCAGGATAGCATACTCCTGAAGGCTCAGGACGTATATTTACAAATGTCGATATGGGATTTAATCTTTGGCGAATACCGTATCAAAAGAGTGGAGGTTGATGACGCAAGCCTGCAACTAAAAGTCTTTTCTGATGGCAGTAATAATTGGGACATTTTGAAGCCTTCGCAAGATAGCACCGAAACCAGCGATTTTAGCTTCGATCTACAAAAACTCATATTGAAAAAAGTGGCTTGCAGCTACGAAGACCTTCCTGCACGGCAGGATTATAAGCTGTTAGCAAGAGATGTGATGTTAAAAGGTGCATTTTCCTCCGACAATTATCAGCTCGACATATACGGCGATATGGCCGTTTACCGCATCAAATCGAAAGGAGAGAATTATTTCAATTCTCCGAATACGAAAATCGATATGTCGATGGACGTGAATCAAAAAGAGGAAACAGTCACCTTTACCTCCGGAGAACTCAATGTTGGCGGGCTTCCCCTTAAGGTACTAGGCTATGTTGCATATGGAGACACGCGAGAGGAACTCGATCTAGACATCCAGGGTAATGGCCTTCCACTACAATCATTTCTGGAAGAATTGCCACAAACATGGAAAAGATATATAGATACATATGAAGGCAAAGGACGTTTCAATTTCAACGCAAAAGTAAGTGGCACCTGGGCTGACGATCAAATACCTTTATTTACTGCGTCCTTCTCGCTCGATAAGGGAGAAATAAGTCAGAAAGAAACAGGAATCACACTGACCGACGTTGGAGTGAAAGCCTCCTACACCAATGGAAAGGCACATAATAATTCTACCGCAGTTCTTGACCTTAGCAGCTTTTCGGCCCGATTAAAACTTGGCAGTATTCAGGGAAGTTTCCACATGCAGGACTTCAATAAGCCGCTTGTGAAGCTGATTGCAGAGGGCAACCTTGATTTAGCAGAGTTGCAGGAATTTGTAAAATCTGATACATTAAGTGCCATGAGTGGCAACCTTGCATTTAATGTATCCTACGAAGGCCAGTTGCAATCGAATCGTAATTTTTTGGCGTCTGACTTTGTTCAGTCAAAATCATCAGGAACGATGAAACTTAGCAATGGAAATTTTGAGTTTCGTGGTCAGCAACTTAGATTTACCGGGCTTAATGGCAACTTTCGTTTTAGTAACAATGATGTAATTTCCGATGATTTTTCGGGCAAGATTGGACGCAGCGACTTTTCCCTAAAAGGGTATTTCAGAAATGTATTATCCTATGTTTTTCTTAAGGGTGAAGCCTTACAGATAAATGCCGATTTGACTTCCCAGTTAATAGATATGGATGATTTGCTGCAGTATCAGGCTAATTCAGGTGATACAACTTCCCTGCGTATGAATATCTCTCCAAAGCTGGAAGTTAATTTCAACTTGAAATCGCGTGCATTCAATTTTGGAAAATTCACAGCATCAAATATTATTGGAGAAGTAAAGATCAGGAATAGTCAGCTGTTGGTGAAAAATCTTTCCTTTGGTGCCATGGATGGTCGTGTAAATGTCACCGGCTTGATAGATGGCTCCCAAGCAGGCAAATTGCTTATCTCCTGTGATGCCAGCATATATCAGGTGGACATCAAAAAAATGTTCTATCAGTTTAACAATTTTGGCCAGAAACATTTGCGTGAAGAGCATTTGAAAGGCTTGGTAACTGCCAATATTAAGTTCGGATCCGTTTGGAGTAACACTTTTGAAATTGATCTTTCAACCATATACGCACTGGCCGAAATCACCATTGAAAATGGAGAGCTCATTCATTTTGCACCCATTGAGGGTTTGGAGGATCAGTTGAAAAAACGGGATTTCTCCGACATCAAATTCGCTACATTAAAAACACAAGTCAGTATAAAAGATAAAATCATCACCATCCCTAATACAACCATTCGCAACGATGTAATGGACGTTGATATTAGCGGTACTCACGGTTTTGACAATCAAATTGATTATCATGTTTCCGTTTTATATTCCGAATTGTTTAATCGCGACAAAAACAAGCAAACTCAATTTGGACAAGTTGAAGATGATGGTTTGCACAGCGAACGCTATTTCTTCCGTATAACGGGCACTACAGAGAATCCTGTGTACATAAAAATGGATAAGACTGCATACAAAGAGAATATCAAACAAAAGGTACAGACCGAAAAGCAAAATCTTAAAGACATACTGAATCAGGAATTCAAGTGGTTTAAAAAAGATACCGTGAAAGTAAAGGATCCCAACAAAAAGCCTAAGGATAAAGAAGGTGATGGTGAATTCAACCTTGAATGGGAAGAGGATTAGTAAAGTAGTTTTGCTAAATTCCGCTAATGCGGAAAGAAATTTTCCCTGTCAGATTCTTTATTGGAGTGTCGAAAGAGTAAGGTCCATATCTATAAAACGCTCCACCACCTAATCCAATATATGCGATATTTAGAAGCTTCACTCGAAGTAGATTGTCTATTATCAACCCCACTTCATAAAAGCCTTTTGATGGGGCTTTCAGAGCGAGATTATGATGGATTGATGGATTATTGAGCTCGCCAAAAATCAGGTTATGCGCAATAATAAACTCTGGCTTGAATTTTTTTCCCTTCAGTAAAAAGTTTCCAAAATTATGTCGGAAGAACAGGCTCACATAGCGATCGCTGGCAAATTCCCCCGTGCGCATTGTTTGAAAACTATTTGGTAAAAACAAGGAAACATCTCCCCCATAACTTCCTTTCGCACGGAATAAGTGCGGATAAGGCACATTTCCCCAAAGCTGTCCGGCCTCCGCGAGTATCATGGTTTTTCCAAGATTCCGAATATAGAAGTTCTGTGAAATCGCTAGCTCAAGTTTGGAATATGGATATTCTCCGCGCAATGTCCCTTCGAGTCCTTGTGTGAAACTAGCGTAGAATACTGGATAGCGAGTATTTCCCGAAAAGCGTTTTCCGAATGCTTGCGTAATTTTATCCTTAACGGTATAACGGAAGGATGCTCGTAATTCCGCAAAGATAAAGCTGGAATCATAGGCTCCCGTAGCCGTTTCATAATAATAATCATAACGGGGCTTAATGCTGCTTTGCGAGACAGCAATTTCTGTTTCCAAGAATTTCAAACTGCGAAATCGAAGTCCGGTTTCAATTCCTTCAACAAAATCGAACTGTTTTCCAATCATACCATACCAATAGCCGGAATTGCGAAAACCCTTAATATTGCTCAACCCTGGCTCATCCAAATCATAATTATATGTGCCATAAATCTCAAGATCCTTTTTTCGCCACAGTTTGAATAGCAGTTCACCACCGTATTTCCATGTTTTATCCTTGAAACCATAACCAAAGTATCCACCAAGATTAAACCAGCGGGCAATCTTTTCACCACTCCTCAAGCCCAGCCCAAGGCGATTTCCTTCACTTTCATTTGAATTATATATTTTATCAAATTCTATGTCTAACGGACCTATTGGAATGTAGCCTTCCAAAAGTGCCGGCATTGCCCGAGTGTAGTAATCCAGATTAAAGCGACGACCCAGAGAATCCATGTACTGGTATGTTCTCACTTCTTTGCTGTCGAGCGGACTAGTTCGATAAATCGCCCAACTGTTACTATCACGTCTTCCAGCAGAATCGGACATCAGCAATTGATCAGGACCGAAATCACTTGCTTTAAGGGGAACATTCAATTCAACTTGTTCAATGTAGCTGCGGCCATTCATCTGCAGACCAATTTTGTCATTTGGATATTTGGGCAAAATCCAATCGTAATTTAATTGCTCAGGAAACCACTGCGAGCCATTGATTAAAGTATACTGCTGCTGTACTCTAATCTTCCATAAACCTTCATCTGCCGGTTCTGCAATGATATGCTGAATAGCGTAACCATTAGTGTTTATATATACAATGCCTTTTAATCCATTATATGTTTTTCCGTTGAGGGGATGAAAAGCAATAACATAAATACTATCGTTGTGGTCGTATAATGTATCTTCCAGAATATAGCTATAACGGCCTATTGCGCCCTGTCCCAGAGGATTCTGGAAACCAGTCACTGAGCCAGTATTTAGATTTATTGTATTCTCGTAAAATGAGAAAGGCTGCACATCGGTAGCGAGCGGTACGAAACTAGGATCCTTAAATCCGGAAACACGGGTAGCGAGCACCGTTTCTTTACTGCGTCCGGGAAACATAAAAATGCGTTGTGTATATGATTCCATCATCAGCAAATGCTGCTGATCGGCACTTTGTACGAGTTTGATTATAGTACTGTCAACCTTGGTACTATCTTTTTGTGCGTGCTCAAGCTGCGCATAATATTTTTCCCCCGGCAGCCATTCGGCGGTTATCTTGTTGTAGGTACGATAGCGAAACGAGGGCAGCTTTTCCGGATCATTCTTAGGCCTGTTCTCGATTACTTTACGGATAATCCTATGAGCTGGATTTTCACCAGGTACAATCACAACTTCAGATAAATCATAATGCACCGGCGACATAAAGAGTTCCAGCTTGTTTGTGCCTTTACTCAAGTTTACTATAAGTGGTTTATAGCCAACATAAGATAACTTAATCGTCGCTGGCAATTGCGGACATTGAATATCGAAGCGCCCATCGATATCGCTGCGTCCTCCGTAATTACTGTTGTTCACCACAATGCTTACGAATGCCAAAGGTGCATTAGTCACAGAATCTTTGATGATTCCATTCACTGACCATGATTGTCCTTTGGCGTGGGGAATAAAGAATACAGTGAGCATCGCTCCAAGAGCAATACTCCATAGTAAGGTTCGAATACCTGATTGAAATTTCACATGACAAACCTAAACAATATTTTGATGATACATTGTGTAGCGCATCGTAAAATAGCCAGTGTTGTCTACAAATTAGCAATTGCTTTATCTTAAAATAGCTACAACAAAGAAATATGTTGTAATTTTGTACTCTCACCAAAAAAACAACGATGAAAAAGAAAATTATGATGCTTATCGCTCTGCTTGGATGTACCGGACTGAGTACGCTGGTTGCACAAAACTGCACAGCTTATTATCCCGTCAAACAAGGTACTATTACAGAAGTGACCAGTTATGATGCTAAATCGAAAGTTACAGGATCTACACAAAGCACAGTAATCAGTAACACTTCTACTGCTGATGGTTATGTTGTAACCATTAAGAGCGAATCCTTTGATACCAAAGGTGTTTCAAGTGGAAGTGGTGAGTATTCATACAGTTGTGCCGGAGGAAAATTCCTCATCAATATGAAGAGTTTTTTCGATCCTAAAGCCATGGCAGCCTATAAAGATATGGATGTCACTATGGACGCAACTGATATTGATATGCCTGTCAATCCTACGGTTGGCGAAACTTTAAAAGAAGGTTCATTTACCATGACAGCAAGTTCCAATGGTTTTCAGGTAATGAAGATGACAGTACGTATGTACAATCGCAAGGTGGCTGCCATCGAAACGATTACTACAGCTGCAGGAACGTTCGAGTGCATTAAAATCACCTATGACCTTTCAACCGATGCAATGTTTAAGATTGACACTAAAGGTGCAGAATGGTATGCTAAAGAAGTGGGCGCAGTAAAGACTGAAACCTACGATGTGAACGGAAAATTAATGGGAAGCAGCCAACTGACTAAGATTACCCGCTAAGGAAAAATTTGGGCAGTTATTAAAAAAAGTGTATTTTTGCAGCACTAAGGTTTCGTGGCCGAGTGGCTAGGCACCGGTCTGCAAAACCGATTACAGCGGTTCGAATCCGCTCGAAACCTCAGAAAAGACCGCAATTTGTTGGAAACAATAGATTGCGGTCTTTGTTTTTTGGTTAATTAGAATTATACGAAACAGCAGAGGACCTCTGGGATCAAGCGGAAAAGTTGAGGAGTACGGGCTTTTCCTTTGGTTTATCTCGTACTTCTAATTTCGTTTCTCGGATCTCTGATTTCAAAATACTGAAGCAAAATCATGGATTCCACATATCTCGATTATAGAATGTTCGTTAATTGCGTCATTCGTAAATCGGGTCTGCCCGCCTGAAAGAAGTAAGAGAAAAACAGATCAGAGATCCGAGAAACGAAATGCGAAATCAGAGAGATAAACAATAAGAAGTCCTGCAAATATTACCTTCAAACCTTTCCTCAACAATCCGGCTTGATACGGATCAAGCGGAAAAGTTGAGGAGTAAGAATACTATTCATAGGAAAGAATAGGAATTAAAACCTTTCCTCAATTGCGTATGCCACGAATAATCTTGTATGCAAGCATATTGCATATATTGTATGTAATATTGATTAAACTTGTCAATCTTTTAGAGCATCATGAATTAAAAGTTAAAAAGACAAATACCATTCGTACATAAGAGTTCTTTTACAGTATTGAAATTATACAATGCTAATATTCAAAGCGTGTGCGCGGGCCTGTCAAAGCAAGCGGGCGTGGGTGGGACTGTGAATCGTCAACGGCACGCAAATCCGCAAGGGGCCAGACAGCGGTTTTTTCGCTGTCGGCTCTGTCGAAAACGACAAAAAGAAAATTCAATGAGCGAAATGAAGTTTATTATCTAATTCAAGAACTGCCGTCAATTGGCGTTTTCGGCACTACCTTGCGTGATTTGCGGCCGTTGGCGAGAGCGGGGGGATAGCATTTTGCTTTGACTTGACTTTTGGCTCCACCATTTTTGTCAAGAAAAATGGTGGAAATAATAGAAATAAACAGCCAATTTAGCCGCGCCTTTGTTAATTGTGACAAACCTTCTTTTGCCTCTAAGCTGTTGACGCATTTGGTTATTTTTTTACTCCTCAACAATCTGGCTTTATCCAATCTCTGATATTATTCAATAAAAACCACAGAAGCTTCAACTACTCATTCACGAATGACAACCTTAGGATGCGGAGTCAGTTCTACCAAAACACACAACACATTTCGAAACAACAAGCCTTTGGAAAGATCAAAAAAAAAGCTGCCATTACTGACAGCTTTTCTATTTTGGAATAAAAAATTTACGGCATCTGGAATTTAACATCATCCACCCACATTACGCTTCCTTCCTGACCATTGCAGCCCTGTAGTGAATTGAAATCAATACCTGCACTGGCAGCGAAAATCAAGACCAATGTATCAGGAGTTGCAGTCGCATCTTTATAAGTCAGTGTACGATCAATTGGAGTGTATGTTGGAACAGCATTTTTCAAGATGATTTTATCATAAGAAATCGTATCTCTCTTTAACAAGGTAGTGTTCCACTTGGTCAACATGACTTGGATTTCTGCTGAGTCACTGCCAACCGGGGTGTACTTATAAGAGCCCAATAATTTCTGCGGACGCTGTGAGTAAGGCTTTCCTAAATGTATTGTTTGTTTTGGAATATCAAGAACTGAAGCTCCGACATAACCGGGAATAAAAATATCAATCGATGCAGTCAGGTGGAATATTTTTGAAGTAATACGCACAGCATATTTTCCCTGAGTACAATCAGTAACAGTATCAGCGGTAACAGGACCAGGACCACCGGCTTCGGGAGGAAGACTTGATAATTCATTTAAAGTCTGAAGATACAGACCCATTGGTTCAATATAATCACCCGTTGTGGTGCTGAAAACTTTCCAGTCATCAAAACAACCATCAGTAATGTTTGATGTACAGGTGTAAGTAGCAGGTGTATCAACAGGAGGATCTGGCTCGGGATCTTTACACTTGGCCTGAACGAACATAAAGGAAATCAATCCCGAAATCAGCAATAATTTATTAAACCTAGTCATTTTCATATTCTGTGTATTTTAATTTCGAAACTATGATTTATAAACAATCTGTAACATTGTGGTTCTCGGAGGTTCAATAGTAATAGGCCTCAGGGAGTATTCTTTGTTAAGTACATTGTCTACAATAAATGCGAATTTGAAATGCTTCTTCAATTCATAACTTATGCGAACATCCCAGATTAAATTGGGATCATTATAGTTTTCTCGATAATCACTAATACCAGTTGTTAGATATCCAGGGCGATCGAAATTGATAAAGAAACGATCAATATTCTTCATGAAACTATAGTATCTTCCGCTGATTCCGAAGCCCAGATTCTTCCATCCAATTTGAAGATCAAGCTTTGCAATATGCTGCATGCGGTATTTGAGGATATAGTTTGTAGTATCGGAGGAAGTTTCAATGTAATTAAACACAGTGTTCGGTAAATTAGGATCTTCATAATATACCTGATGTGGCGCCAACGACTGAGGAAGTGAATAGGTGTAACCGGCAAGTAATCCAAAGGTGACATTTTTAAAGAGCTTACCTTCACCGGTAATAGTAACATCAACTCCACGAACGCGGGCAGGACCGGTATTCAGAAATTTGAATCCCATGTTGCGATCGAAATGTGCGGTATCGCTACCCCACTGGGCTGCGTTGAATTCCACATAGTCCTTATACTCTTGCCAGAATCCGCAAACATCGATAAATCCTACGAAAGAAGCGATTTTGAATAGTTGCTTTAAGCCCACTTCAGCGCTCCAACTGGTTTCCGACATCAACTCAGGATTAGGATAAAATCCAAAGTTTCCAACATTAGTTGTGATATAACGCTCACCAATACTAGGGAAGCGGAATCCCTGACCAAAGGATGCACGCATATAGGTGACTTTGGTAAGACGTGCATTAACCCCTGCTCTAAACACGGGCTTACTTTGTTCCTGTGAATTAATCCTGTAATACTCCCAACGACCGCCCATCAATATCGTCAGCCTTTCGAAGAATTTTTTCTCAAGCTGAGCATACACGGCCAAATTATCTGAAGTGCTTGTTCCAACTTCGCCGATTACTCCTGAAAATACGCGCCCTTTCGATAGCACATAACTATTCATGACTCCGGCATTGAGAATGATGTTTGCAATCTTTTTGAATTTCTTCTGATACTGATATTCATTGTAGATTACATGTGACATGGTGGTTTGATTATTATCAGCCCCATTATTGGTGTAGAACCAACGGTTCTTGAAATTATGCGTACCTCCGTGAGGGGTAAAATATTTTAAGTAAGGATCAAGGTAAACCAGGAATTCTTTAAAATTGGTAAGTGCTCCAGGATAGGAACGATAGATGTTTGAATCGGCATCCTGCCAAAAATACGTTTGAGCATTTTGGTTATACATGCAGTTACCATTCAATCCATAGGTAAGATTTTCCACTCTGTTTGAACGAACACGAGTTCCAAAGTTCACACGGATACGTTGTTCATATTCGCCTTTATTAATGTTATGGTTTGAGGTGTCGTAAGGCGCAGGACCTATGTAGCCCGGATCGGACAATACATTTCCACCAATAACAAAATCAACGTTTTTAATTTGACGCGAATGTATTCCGCTGGCGCCAACGATTACGGGATTGAATCCATCCCACGATTTTGCATATTTGCGCGGTGGATTGTTGTAAATGCCACTATGCACAGTAATTTTTGTTTCAGGTTCACCTTTTGGATAGGCTGTACGAATGTTAATGGCTCCGTTAAGTGCAGATGAACCGTATACAACAGAAGAAGCTCCTTTAAGAACTTCAATTTGTTCCACGTCTTCAATAGGCAGAAAACTCCACACAGGGCGGCCAGCATCGCCGCGCATCATTGGAATTTCATCCACCAGAATCAGCACGCGTGAACCAAGACCGGAACTGAAACCACTTCCACCGCGTATTTGTGGTTCATTATCAACCACAGCAACACCCGGAACCTGTTCCAGTGCCTTATCGAGACTCAATACGTTTTTTGTTTCTATCATATTCGGTTTAAGAATTTCCACTGATGTGATGGATTCTTCAACACGCTGTTCGTATTTTGATGCAGAAACTACTACCATATTCAAATCGTGTGTAGCAGGTTTCATGGTAACATTCAATTCAAAAATTGGATCGGGACCCAGAGTAACTGCTTGTAACAACTTTTCATACTCCAGAGATGAAAATACCACGGTGTATGATCCCTTTGGCAGACTAATCTGAAAATTGCCCTTGAAATCGGTGGTGGTACCTACGAGTTTGTCTTTGATTCCCACGTTCACAAAGGGAACCCCATTGCCACTGACCTTGTCTGTCACCTGACCCTTTAATGTGATATTTTGAGCATTAAGGCATTGCGGAAGCACAAGGCTAAGAAGGATAATGTTGGCTAAAAACAAAAAATTGCGTCGAAATTGAGCCATAGTACGGAATTTAGTTTTAAAAAGCGCATTCTCAAATGCGGGCACAAAAGTACGAATAAATATCAATAAAAATGAGGAATACAACGACCTTAACAATTGCATTCCTCATTCGGTTTATCTAAGCATTCAAAATATTTTAACGGATAACAAACTTCCTGCTTATTTTCATGCCGTCGGAACGACTTGCTTGTATAAAGTATAAGCCAGAATTTAACATGCTGATATCAAACACTTCTGTGTTGTTCATCAGCTCTTTTTGAGTTGCAAGAACTACCTGTCCTGTAATGTCGTAAATGCGGATATCAGTGCTGTAGCTTTTATCGAAGTTGAAGCGGGCAACTAACTGTCCTGAACCCTGATTGGCGAAAATATTCATGCTTTCTTCGATGGAATTTTCCTGAACTGAAGCGCCATTGTAAATAAACTCAACATCATCAATATAGAGAGAGTCGCCACCTGAGCCACCACCTGGGTCTTTATTAGTGGTAATCGAAATCAACATATAAGAAGCTGTTGCTGCAGGACCTGCAATAAAGGGAGCAGAAATGCGAGCCCAGTTTCCATCAGTCTTTGCAAAATGTGCTGTTGCCTGTGAGTAGATATGGTTCGGACCATTCACATCTGAAGCAGTAGGATCGCGAAATTCATAATTGTCATGAATCACGGCATGAACACGACCAGAATCAGCGTTAGTGCCACTTGCAGGAATAAAACGCACCCAAAATACAATAGAGTCCGGGTCAGCAGTGAATGCTTCGTTGAATTGAGCATCAGCGGTCACAGTAGCATTATAATTATCCTGATTGGTAGGGCTGTAATTCCCCATATTAATCTTACCAGTGGTTAAATTTCCATTTGCAACAATAGAGAAGGTTTCCCTTGACCACAGTAATGCACTGCTTGTCCCGGTTGAGCCAGGCCTTACCAGTGTTGACTTCTTCAACTGCTTAGCTGCAAAAGCTGAAAGGGTTCCTCCAGCGGTCATAAACGAATTCCACTGCAAAGGCTCCTCTGTATTCGTGCCTTCATTTTCCCAATCTTCAAATCCCGGGTTGTTTACGGTTTGTGCTGTTGACCATCCTATAGTGCAAGCCAGCATCAGAACCAAAGCATACAATTTCTTCATTTGTTATTTTTTTAATGTATAATCGTAATTCGCAACAAAATTATTAATTTTATTCCCTCTGAATAAGACCGTTTAACATATTTTAAGATTATAAAGAATATTTAGGTTTTAACACCTTGATATCTAGATAATAATACCTAAACGCTTGTCTTAAACAGGGATGCTACAAAAGAAAAAAAACATATTAACAAATAAATTATTCATGTATGCTTATCAAAGCGTTTGGTGGAGCTATATATGGCATTGATGCTATATTAGTTACTGTCGAAGTTAACATTGAAGCCGGTGCGGCATTTTTTATGGTGGGATTGCCTGACAGTGCAGTCAAAGAAAGCCACCAGCGCATCGAAGCGGCCTTCAGAAATAACGGACACAAAATTCCGGGTAAAAAGATTGTAATTAACATGGCTCCTGCGGATATCCGTAAGGAAGGTTCTTCGTATGACCTTACCATTGCCATGGGAATACTTGCTGCTGCTGGACAAATGGACGGTTCATTACTGGAAAAATATCTTGTAATGGGTGAATTGTCGCTGGATGGCACCTTACTTCCCATCAAGGGAGCACTTCCAATTGCGATTCGTGCGCGCACTGAGGGCTTCAAAGGCTTCATACTCCCCGCTCAAAATGCGCACGAAGCTGCAGTAGTGAACAATTTGGAGGTTTGCGGAGTGCAGAATATCAACGAAGTGATTGACTTTTTCAACGGCTTGACTACACTTAAAACCACTAATATCAATACCCGTGAAGAATTTCATAGTCGCTTGCGCGAGTATGAATACGACTTTGCGGATGTGAAGGGACAGGAGAATATCAAGCGTGCTCTTGAGATTGCTGCGGCTGGTGGACATAATGTGATAAAGATGGGGTACAATTAGACAGTATCTAAATTTTTCCGTATATTTGTACAAAAAGGGAACAATGCCAGATAAACATGCGATACTATTAGTTCGAGTAAGCACACTAATCCAAGATTATGAGCCTCAAATTGAGGATTTAAAAAAGTATGCAAATTCAAAGGGGTTCAATAAATTTCATTTTATTGAGACAAAAGAAAGCGGACTCATTGATACTGAGAATAAGCTAGGCACTAATCAAATGTGCAAGTTCATTGAGGAAAATCCGCAGTATAAAACTGTGTTTGCCACAGAGCTTTCTCGTTTGGGTCGCAGACAGAGTATTCTGCATCATATTAAAGAATGGCTAATAAAAAATAATGTTCAGATTTACCTTAAAGACGTAGGATATGCATTGTTTGAAGAGAATGGTAAAATTTCCACTGCAGGTGAAATTATGTTCACACTATACGGATATTTTGCGGAATCTGAGATAAAACAGAAGAAGGAAAGATTTGTTCGTGCGAAAAGGCGACTAATGGAAATGGGGTTCTCAATTGGAGGGAAGACATTATTTGGATATCAACGAATTGCAACTGAAAGTAAAAGAACAACTTTAATTGAGTTTGAAAAGGACGCAACCATAGTCAGAACCATTTTTTCTTGGTATGTGAATGGAATTGATTCTTATATTAAAAACCCGTCCATTAAGACAATAACACTTGAATGCATTAAACGGGGCTTCCCGAAATATACTCACAGTAAGAGAAATGTGAACAAGCTTCTTAAGGAACCTGCCTATACTGGATACAAGGTTACCAATAATAAAAGAAAAAATCCATATTATACAGAAAACAGCAAAGAGGATAAATATCTAGTTTCTTCTTATAGTATTAAATATCCAGTTATAATAGATAAGGAAACCTTTCAATCTGTTCAGAACAAATTAGTGTCAAATAATTCAAAAGCTGAAAAGTCATCATATCACACAACGTTACTATCAAAACTGATACAATGCAATAAATGTGAGTGTCACTTCAATGCTGATTATCGAGTTGTAAAGGAGCTAATCAAAAGCGCTTACCGATGTAGTAGTCGCTCAAACGCCAAACCTTGTTCAAATAGGCAAAGCATTAGTATGGCAATGCTTGATAGTGCTATTTGGTCCTTGATAAAAAGTGACCTTCATGCTTTAGCTGAAACAATTGCAGAATATAATCCTGATGTTAAGCGAGCAGAATTGAAGTCACAGTTACAATTCTTAGAACAAAGAAAGTCAGAGATATCGACAGAGCTCGATAAAGAGATGAGAATGTTTGAAATAATGAAGAACAAAAGCAACTTAGAAATTAATAGTTATTTGGTGTCCTTTGAAAACAAGGCTTCAAGGTTAAATAAGGAGATGGGGACGATTACCGAAGAAATAACAAAACTAAAATCTTTGATGCTTATAAGGACGGACGAATTGGCGGATTTTTATAAAATAATAAGCGAAAACCTTGACACTATTGAGAATTCGAGAGACTTATTAAAGAAATATATAAACCTCTTTGTGAGAGAAATAAAAATTGTTTCCCATGACAGTAGCTTTTCAGTTCTGAAAGTCCTATTCCAGAAATATTCTCCTCCCCAAAGACATAAGGCTGTTAATGGCTTTAGAATAGATGACCCAATTCTTGATAAAGAAGTTTTCTTGTTTTTAAATAAGAAGGAAACTCTAAAAATAAAAGCAGTAAAGACTTGTGCCCCTATAGTTTTTTCTGGCGATAGAACTATTCAATTTTGCGGGTATTCAATCACGCTCGATGACCTATTTGATAATCCCTCACCAGCTACTCTCAAAAGAATCCCAATTCTAAAAGAATTCCAAGAAGTGTCAATAAAAAAACTAGAAATATATAGTCCCACAACCTAACCGCCACATCCATCCCCTACAATCCACTCCCTTTCCTAGAATCGCCATAGGGAAAAGTCACAAAAATGGGAAAGGTTTGGATGATTTTTGGGGGGGGCTTGGAGTTGGGGATAAGGGCGATTTTGGAGGTGTGAGCTGGGAGATTATGGAGTTGGGGTTTCACTTATATATTAAACTCCATTTTTATTGTTGTAATTGCCGCTTTTAAGCTTATAGTGTCCTTTGAAGTTTTATCAATCAGTTTCTTTTCAGAGTATTCAATTATTCCGTTATGCTTTTTAGGAACATACAACGCTAAGCAAGGGATATCCTTCTCGCCAAGCATTGCAAAAGCTTTGTTTATTTTGTCTGAAAACCCATTACCATCATTGTGTAACAAATTGAGAACACCAAGATTATATTGCCCCAATGCATCTTTTGATAAACGAAAAAATTCTTCAGCCTTTTGGTAATGACCGAAAATCATCATAATATAACCAGGATTATTTGCAGAATATGCAGCATTAACCAAAGCAAAATTATGTTCCTTCTCATATTGATAAATTGCCTTGGCAGATAAAAGCGCTTTCTGTCTATCAGGTTTGGTTGAAATATAACTATCAATTAGGTCTGTTTCAAATTTTGATACAATCTTCTCCCAGTTTACAGCCTCTTTCTCTATTTGCTTTGAATTTTGTATTGACTCTCTTTTTTCAACATCTTCTAATTTTTTTATGAATAACCTACATTCCTTATTATCACTTTTTATTTTCAGAGCTTTTCCCGCAAGAGTCATGGCTCTATCATAAAGCCCTGTACTTTCGTTTACTTCAGACTGATAAAGCATATCATAGGAAATGTAACTTGCTGTTTCGCTGGAGTCTTGTGGTTTATTCATCAAAAGATATTTCTGTAAATCAGATACCTTGTCGCATTTACTTATTGTGCTATCAAATTCGATTTTGAAATCCGAAACCACGGTTGGTAATTCCTTAAATATTATTATGTTTTCTCGATTCCGTTTTTCTGCATAGTATGTCCAATTATAAGACCCATTCAGCAATATGGAATTATCAATTATACAAAACTTATGATGCATCAATTCTTCACTATTTCCAAAATATAAAACGCCTCCCTTGGAGATAAAATATTCAAGATTTATGCCTTCGTCTCTATTGTTAATCTCATCGTTTACCAGGCAAAGTGTCACGGTAACGCCCTCGATTAATTTCTCACAAACAGCATTAAACAAATCATGGTTCGTAAACCATGCTACTGCAATCAAAATTTCAGTTCTTGCAGAAGCTATGTTCTTTAACAGCACATTCTCAATTCCTTTGAAATATGATTTTATCATGACAAACAATTATACATCAAACAACTCAATTCAAAACTACCATAAACCAGAATAAGCTAAGCAATATGAGATTATCACTTTCTGCGATAAAAGGGAAACATCACTATTTAAACCTTCTGCTTTTCGGTTTTCTTCTCTTTTGTGGTTAATGGCAATTTGATTATCTTATAACAACAACATATACCAATGTTTGAATGGCTATAAACAATATGTCCCCAAACAAATATTCCATTTGTCTCCATCCTGGTCTTTCCCTTGCAAATCATAAATAACGCTATTTATACAACTACACGAAACTTCACTTCCGCAAAGCAACAAGCTTGAAAGTTCTATGACACTAGCTTGGCTTTGACCCCAAAATATAATTGCATAAACAGAATTCACATTATAATTCATTGTATTAGTGGCCTGAATTAACTCGTATCCAGTCATAAAAGAAACATCGACTCGGTAAGTCCTCGACCACCCGTCTTGCTGCATATATTTAACAGTCGCTGCTTTTGTGCATTCTGCATAGGTGCCCATCAATAAACAAAAGGAAAAAACGCAAAAGAGCAGAATTCGTGGAATAAGTTGTTTCATGGGTTTCTCTTTAAGTTATAAACGTCATAAAGCCAATTAGTCTTCACCAACTAGTTTAAGCTTTCTGATAGCTTACCTTTAAAACTATCTATTGGTCATTGTTCAACGGGGTAGAGTTGTCATGAGATGATGCATTTCGATATACACTCGCTGAATCTTGCATTATATATTGCTTATGTAGCACCTATTATTTTTCAATTTTATATCCAAAACTGCGAGGGATTACAACATCCTTAAACTCCTTATTGAAGAAATCATCCGTCATGCCAGCAATATAATCGCACACTAATTTAGGTTTTGATGTTTTATCTAAATAATTATTATTCATGCTTTTTAAGTAATACCTCGTTATTGATGTTTCATTTTTATCTTTTTCTATGTCATCAATATATGTTTCAAATAATACGTCAAACATGTTTTTAATTTTTTTATCCTGTGTTGATTTTTTTGGGTTTTGATAAATTGCCTTTTTGCTGAACTCATAGAATTCTTTTATCGCATCGAATTTTTCATTTGACAATTTAATGAAATCTTTGCCAAAGCTATTGTTTATAATATCAAGAGCAAAATTATTTACTATTAATGAATTAGTGTCTCCAATAGATTTTGAAACTGATTTCGGAATGTCTTTACGCTTTATTAATCCAAGAGTAATTGCATCTTCAAGGTCCCTTCCTATATATGCAATTACATCTGAAATCCTCATTACACATCCCTCAAGAGTCATTGCAGTTATTTGTTTACTGAAATCCTTAATTTTCCAGCAATTCTCATATTCAGTTAAAAATTGTTCCTTCGTTTTATTAAAATTGGGATGATATTCATTAAGCATTAATTCCCCATTGTGAGAAAGAATTCCATCAAGCACTTGAAGTGTTAAATTAAGGCCGTTCCCTTTCTTTTCTAATAATTGTAATGCTCTAACGCTTTGAGCGTTGTGACAAAAACATTCATTTAATTGTTTTTGAAGTATATCATTTAATTTTCTTTCACCGTCGTGTCCGTAGGGAACATGTCCAAGGTCATGCCCCAAGGAAATTGCATCAATTAAATCTTCATTTAGTGATAAGGCTCTTCCAATAACACGAGCAATTTTTGAAACCAATTGGACATGCAGTACTCTATGAGTGATATGGTCGTTTTCAAACAAATAGAATACTTGAGTTTTGTCAATATATCTAGTATATGCTGAAGAATGGATGATTTTATCAGTGTCATGGAAAAATGGCGGCCGAATATTTTCCCTGTCTGGAATTTTATCATCTTTAAATCGTACTGCACTGTTACTGAAACAAGCTCGTTTTGAAAAATTACGATACTCTCGTTTTAGATTACTTTCTAGAATTTTCTTTGCAATCTCTGGATATAAAGTAGTTTCTTTCATATTGGTCTGGTTATTTAACTAATGCCACGGCGCACCGATTGAAGCAAGCCATTTTTACGCACAATAGTTCTATATAATTCTACTTTGCTCAACTAAAATATCATATTAATTCCTGCTAAATTAAGACCATCTCAAGCCATTTTATTATCTTCTTTTTGTGGTGTCTGGCCTTGGCCATGTCCCCTGCCGTTTCCTATTAGAATGCAACAAAGGAAGATTGAACATGCTGATAGCAATCCTTTGTTACCAGCATGTTCAATCTTCCTTACTATCTTTTGTTTCTGGTTTTGGGCAATAAAAATCAACTATAACTTGATTGTAAATTGCCGAGTAAACCTTTTTTGTTTCATTATACCCAAGTGGGTTTGTCTCTAATAAAAACGGCACTGATTTGCTATATTCTTTTATGAAAAGGCTTTGCATATAATCAACGAACGCTATTGATGTATCATAAGCTGTTTTCACAGTCTTAAAATCTGGCCTATGGAATACTTGCTTAAAGGCTTCAACAGCTGGTGAATCTTTAGAAGTTGGATGAAGCGGAAAATCTCCATCAAAAAACACATCTCCTAATTTATTATGAACAGAACTTTCATCAAAATGGACATATTTGTTTCGAAGAGTCATTAATGCATTTGCATCCTTTATTGCTTGGTTTTCCAAATCAACAGCCCCATTTAAAATGACTGAATAAAACTTAAGATTTTTAAGCTTATCACTAAATGTTGAATTCAAATATTTATGCAAAACGTCAGGAAACTCTTTTAGGTGTCGAGATGCACCAACTCTAATTACAAGATTTAAAAATGATTCTATTTCAAATGCGGCATTTAAAACAAGGGATTTACCAAGCGTGTGAAACTTAACACTGGTTTTCATGAATTGTTCAATATTGTCCTTATAAGAATTAAAAATCTTGTCTTCGACCACATGTGTTTCAGGGCTAACTGGAGGATTCAAATCCAATGTCAAGATTTCTTTCCATAAATACGTTACGCATTCTTTATAACTCCTATAATGGTTTATATATACTGAATGCTTGTCAAACGAGCTAATCGTGTTTTGAACGTCAGTAATATATTTACTGATATTTGTGTGTAAGAACTTATTTAAGTCAAATACTCCATCTTCAAAATAGTACATTGCTTCTATTATGGAAGTTGTCCTCCAAATTTGAATGAAACCCTTGTCAGATTCTAATATGAAGTCCCACCAAATCATGTTGTCTAAAGGCAATCCTTTTTGAACAAATGTGTAGAACCCATTTGGAGTCGGGGAAATGAAGGTTTTAAGAAGTGCATATAATTTGACTGTGTCCACATTTAGCGGACTGACCATTTCTGTCTGTATTTTAGATTTGTCTCGGTCTAAGAAGTTATTATAAAACTTTTCAGGCTTCTTATTCCAAATCTTTATGTCGTAGTAATCTGTCATTCTTGAATTGTTAGTAACGGTCGAGGCTTGGTAATTGTCGGGGTTCACTGAAACCATTCAAAGATATTAAATTTCTTATTATGCGCTGCAAAATACTTAAAATCTAACACTTGTCATTGGTCTGGGATTGGTGTGCCCTGGTTAAATAGCCAGATGACCTTTTGTCTGTATTAAAGCCTGAGAAATACCTCAAATTTGTAAGAAGTGACCCTCTCCCCGCCTTCAGCTCTAATTAACACCCTAATTTAACCACTCTATTTTACCACCTCGTTACGATTTTAATGGGTTAATATAGAGGCGCTTATATAATCCTCCCAGACCTTTTAAAAATTGGCACTCAAAATTTTCCCAAAATCGAGCACCATCGAAATCTCCCAAATCTTGCAGACATAAGGAGTACCCCCCAATTCCTTACAACGTCCCAAACTCATAACCCCCAAAATTTTTCTCCAGATTTTTTTTGGCTAGAATTTGAACCTGAAAAAGCCAGCTTCAAGCCCAGCAGTTTTATGCCCTTACGGTCAATTTTAAAGCCTGCTGTTGCATTTTCTGCCCCCGCCTAATATCTTATACCAATCTGGTCCTTAATGCCTTAAAACGCCTCTATTTGGAAATCCGCTTCTCTCGGCCAGGGAGAGTCTCAAACCGAAAATCACCTAAAGTAAAGATAATAAGCATTTTAGCTAAATGCGCTTGAGGTGAAGGGAGGAGGGATGGGTTGGTGATGGAGAGTTGGAGCTATGAGAAGTGGGAATTCAATTGAAAATTTCGGAGACATTAATTGAGAATCTCGGAAATGCTGCGTTGAATCAGTTTTTCTAATTCAATCTTTTCAATCTCAAAAAAAAATCGCTGGTTATCAACAAAAATTTGATAACAATTGCCATTTGCAGTGGCAAAGGTATGATAAGCCTCTCCTCGTACCCTGAGCTCGGTGATGAATTTTTTCCCAGAGCAGGCATCGTACAGCTTATCCCAATTGAAGGACTCACATTCGACACCCTCAATCGTCAGAAACTCTACCATATTGGAAAAATCAAACTTCCTAGGCTTTGAAGTATTCGAAACAATTTTAACTTCTCCAGTTTTTGAATCCTTAACCAGCATCAAGGCTAGACGGTTCAGGGTAATTATGAAGTTATCTGTTTGGGTTTTTGTCAGCATGGGGTCGACTATATGATATTATATAAATAGTCAGAAATTTTTGGAAAGTTTTTTGGGGGGGGGATTATGGAGTTTGGGGGGCGATTTGGTTCGGAATGGATGTGGAAAGTGTGAAATAGTTCTCAAAAGTATGATATCCATCTAAAAATAGTTGTTGGCCTTCCTGATTGCAAATGGGAACCAATAATACCTTTTTCTTGATGCTTTCAATTGTGGGGTTTGACCATCCGTTAACTTGTTTATCAGATAATTTTTTGCCAATGTAAACGCCGAATTTATTGGCAAGATATCAAATTTACTTGGATATTCAACCCATTGTTGAGTCTTATCAAGCAAAGAGGTTGTGAAATATCCACCATCAGGGGAGTCTTTCGCCGTTTCCCCTTCAGAACACGAGTAGCAAACAACAACACCATCTTCGCATTTTTCCAAATAGGTATCGAAAATTGCCCTTGCATATTGCCTTGTCAATCGAGAAGGAAAGCTTCGAAGTTCTTCACCCAAAAAACCTGAAATTCCTGAATCAACAAAACTCCTACATGTATCTACTATAAACATCTGCTTAGGAGCACGTGAAATCAACTCCCTT
Source organism: Bacteroidales bacterium (assembly GCA_963678485.1). Taxonomy (GTDB): domain Bacteria; phylum Bacteroidota; class Bacteroidia; order Bacteroidales; family CAIWKO01; genus CALGYY01. Next base: position 2,581,025 of record OY782882.1, on the reverse strand, counting down.
AATGTCACTTGTTGGGCTCTATTAATTGCAAGAATTGTTTGGCTATGCAAAGAATATGCTCCGTGTCCAGAAAAAACTGTTAAAACGTAGTCTGCTCGGATGGCATTGACGTAACCAAGGAGACTTACTTTGTTGGGGTTTTTTATTGCAATAATTTCAGATTTATCCCAAGCCCCACCAGAAGGTGATTGGAGAAATCGAATAAAATTGTGTATGTCGAAGTCTACACCAGCTAAATAATTGTCTGAGTACTGACTTCCTGGTGCTCCTATTAAGACAGCTAATCTCTTCATTATTTTAAGTTCTTATTATATTCTAACCCTTTTTGTGTGAAAGAATGATACAGAATATCCTTTTCTCTCTTTTCATATTTCAAGTAACCCTCATCAACCAGAATAGTAACAATTACTCCAGCATCTACATGGTCTTTATACTTAAAATCCTTGTCTCTTTTGACAAAATCCAGCGCTTCTCGTTCAAAATCGTATAGGCGTGAATCAAAATGATATTTGAGTTCTTTGGCCAAGAATTTCATTGCCTTTTCTTTATATTCGTTGTCCGTCATGTTGCAATTGTTTTTTGGAGATATTAATATATCGCTGTTTAATGGTCTACTTCCCACAAATATACAAAATCTGGCCAGACATAAAGCTGAATGAGGTTGCCAAGTAAGCAACAATAATCAATCTTCCTTTCAACATTATGCTTTGGCTCTCCATCCTCCAAGGAGACCCGACTTGTCCATTCTCCTTTCTCGTCAAATGTGAAGACGTACTTGAATATGCAGGATGATTCATCAGAACGGTGCTTGCAAGTTGTTATCAGCCTATGTTCGCCTCGTATATACTCACTGACTTCATAGGGCTCTACGCTTTTACAGGAATATATCCTTCTGATAACGCTTTCATCGCTGTATTCATGCGCTACTCGTATTACCAGCTTATCATCGCTCTTGATTGTTCTGTCTGTGACCAAACCACTCGCCTCATCGTAAGTTACAATTTCAACGTGCTTCGCATCAGGTTCAATTTGGCACAAAGTCACAATTTCTTCAGTATTGTCGTAGTATTTATGAATTCTATCCTCGGAATCCTCGAAGTTCAAATCAAAGTCATTTTCATGGCAGCGTTCAAGGATTAATCGCCCATCCCCATCATAGTCAAAGGTTGAAAGCTCCATCAGTTCACCAGTATCGAGTTTTACCTGCATGGAGGTCACAAGTTGACCTTTATTGTCATATCCGTAAACCGTCCTGAACTTGTTATTCTCAAAATGTACGCTATAAAGCAACACGCCCTCGGTATTGAAATACAAGTCATAGTTACCGAACGAATGTTCCAGATTCAGGGAATAGGTTTCCTTCTCAATAACGGGTTTGGTGCTGCGAATTGAGATTTTTTGCGCACCATCAACATACTGGTCGGCGTAGTGAATGTATTCGTCGTGGGTCATGATGTTATCCGATGCGATTAAAAATTTACTGAGCTCACTCTAAGACGAATTTGTGTGCTTCTTTTCCGCATAAGCGCAATAGTGCTTTCTACATCAGCAGCGTACTTTTTCCTTATTGGCCAAGCCTCAGCAACTTCAAGGTCAATTAAGGTTAAAAGAAATTTATCAGCATAGATATTCTTGAATTTGACAAATAAAATAGTCCGATTAGCCCCATTATAGTTCAAAATCAAATCTAATGTAACTTCAAGTTCAGAAATGCAATACTGAACCTTGAACACAGATGCAGTCACTTCCTTATCACTTACTGGTTTTGTGAAATGTGAAATGAGGTCATCGCACCGACGGCTAAAGTCAATTTCTTCAAGTAGCTTTATTTGAGCCAGTATTAAATTCCTGTCTTCCTTATTTTCAAGCATCCTATTAGCTGCTATCTGCTCTCTATATGCCAAATAAACACCAACCACAGCAATTACTGAAATTACTGTTCCCCCTATTCCACCAATGGCATCACCTGTCCATCCCCACTCTTGACCTGAAAATAGGTGAAATTTAAACCAGAGTATAACCATAATATCAATAAATACGAGAGAGGCCAGAATAATGAGTAAAATTATTTGCGCTTTTTTCATGTTCAATATTTATTGTGATAGCCAAACATTTTGCATTGTTTTATCGTCATTTTCAAAAAAGAAGATTGTATTGTAACATCAACTTATAATAAACCCATCAACCTTTATTTTCAAATCTCTCCAATCCTCGACAAATTATATCTGTAAAATCAATAGTTCCCGAATCTGGTAATCCTATTGCATCTAAAACGGTTTTTGCAATGACAAAAAACATTGAATTTTCTCTTAGGTCAAGGGGATAATAATTTCCCTTAACGAATCTTGGCACCTCTACGTTATCTTTTGGAGCGACTGGTAGATTATAGAGCTTAAGTTTTTCCAAATAATCATGATTATCAAAGAAAACGAACTTACGCCAGGTTTTAGTTACTCTTGCTCTGTATCCAATTTCAAAACTCAAATCAAAGCCGCAATCCTCAAGTATTGTCTTGTATTTTGATGTAATAACAAGCATATAGTAAATGAATTCCGCCCCGTCAATCATTCTAATATTCTCAATGAAGTCACTATTTCTTCTCCTAAATGTGTCCTCCGGGTCTTCAATTAAACTTTCAGGATGAGACACAAATTCTCCCTCCTTAAGTAATGGTGTAGCCCATTCATTTAAGTACCTTGTGACTTCTGAGTCCTCATAATGCTTGGGAACAGTTCGAATGCAAAATTCTGGTAGTGGAATTAAGAACTTAAGGTTTCCATTTTGGAACAATTCTGCAGTTGTCGTTTTATAAATAATATTTCTGTCATCAAGAGGCCTGATAATAAGAGAATTCTGTGAGCTATATATACTGTTGAATCCTAAATTTAATGCCGAAGTGATAACTGTTCCATTTTTCAGGTCTAAATTAAAATCAATACCCTGATAAAATCTGTCGGAGACATTTTTAAAGAATTCTGTTTCGTAAAATTTCTCAAATTTATAACTACCATATGGCAATGGGAATAAGTAAAGTTCCAAATACGATTGATTGGATTCAGATTGACCACGTGTTTCACCATAGTCTATTGAACAAAATCGCTCAATTGCTGAATAGTATTCTTCAGCTCTTTCGGTTAGTTTTTCAATTACATATCTATCCTTAATGGGGTTGCACTCGTTATTCTCCCTTTGATAAATAACTCCCTTACTGGTTAAGTAAGGAGGCACAGGCCCTTCTTCAACTTGTATGATAAAAACACTTTTTCCATTGGAAAGTTCGACAATTTTGAAATGAAATATGGGGGTTGAACTAATATTAGCTGAAATGATTTTTGAAATTTTGTCGGGCAAATCTCTTTCCAGAATCATATCTATACCGCAGAGATTAGTAGCAATATTGTTGCTATTAGATTCTACGCCCCAAAATATCCAACCACCTCTTGTATTAGCAAATGCAGAAATAGATTTTACGACCTTATTCTTATCAATATCGGAGTTATGTCGAGGAATATCGGATTTGTATTCTATGAACAAACCTTCAGCAATCTCATCTTCAATTAATTTCAACAACTCCTGTTCGTCAATATCCGAAAGCTCTTTTTTAAATGGAGTATACATCTTCATGGAGTTAAGACTTATTGTTTGTCGTGTTAATCTAACTTCCACAAATATACAAGTTTTGAATAGATTTATTAAAAATCGACTAGGGTGAAAAACTATGTTCCTAAGAAAATGATGTTATTGCTAAAATATACGGGTAGTGCATGGAGACTCAGTTGTTCAATAGATTAGTTTCCTGCATCATAAGACTCTCGCCAACAGCATCTCTTACAACTCCCTGCACCCAGATAGCCTCCAGGTCAACCAGAAAATCCTGACTAGACACACTTATAGCATACACTTTCCCATGCTTCCTGGCAATCTCCAAGTGAGCGGCACCGATTCTGTCCATTAGTAGGCGAAACTCATCTCCCAAGAATTCATTAAGTAACTTTTTCCAATTCATCTTGTCGCAGAGGAATCCCTCCTGCCTCAGATACTCTGCCAATCCGTTAAAGTCAAAATCCTTGGGGTCATCTGTGTTTGAGATGGTAAAAATGTCTTGAGCTTTCCTGTCAAACACCTCAAGCTGACCATGCAAATTTAACAGGGAGATAAATTTTTGTTCATCGTTGGAAGAAAGCATATGATAGAGTTTTAAAGTCTATCATAAATAGGGAAAAATTTGGGAAAGGGGCGGGGGGAAAGCGAAGGTTACATTAAAAGTGATTAATCACGTTCTCCTTGAAATATAATTTCCAGTACCATTCGTTCCTCACCATGAACCACTTCAACAGGGATTTTTATTGTTTGAATTGGTTTCACTTCGTTGCCATTTTTATCAACCAACTGGCATCTAAACCCTGCACGAGTTTTCAAAATCTTAATAAAAAGATTTCTATATACAATACTTTCGTCGAATAATTTGTCAAAAAAATTAACAAAATTTAAGGTGTTTATGTGCTTCTCGACATCTCCCTTAAGGTATTCAAGTCCCAAATTAATTTCCTCATCACTTAAGAAATTAATAAAGTTAACGCACAGGTATTCTTTGCTTTTAGCATCCTTAAGGGGAACATTATATTTTAACAGAACAGAAGCTTTTGATTGGTTCTTATAATCACAAAGATTCTCATGCCCCTCAAGTTCCTTTAGAATAATGCTTTCTGCATCACTCATTATTACACAACCAGCCCAATTTTGAGTTTTTTCCTCTTTGACTAAGGCGGAAAAGGCAGAGCTTAAGAACACGGAATCATCTGTGGAGTCTATGAAATCACCATAATTAATTGCTCCCCTCAGGGGCAATTTCTGCTTAAAGGCTTCTTCAAGCAAGCTGCTACATCCATTTAAAAAATTAGTAACATTGAGAATCTGGTCTACTGGTTTAGAGACCAGAACGATAGAGTCAAACAGAAATCTTGCTTTTTCGAAGTTTAAGGAACCACTCGGATTACCAATCTGAAAAACCTTGCGGTTAACCGTATCAATCAATTGAGAATAATTTGCAAAAAGAACTTTCAAGTCAGCATTTTCTAATGCACGAGAGAATCCAAGGATGTCTAAAAATGCAATCAGTCGATTTTCATAAACTACAATTTTTTCTTTTAGCGCATCGGTCAGAGAAATTTTGTATTGATATTTAAATTCAACGGCCACATTTATTTTTTCTATTTTTTTTTCATCAAGCAACATTGTCTTTCCAGCAAGGTCTATTTCGAAAATGAGATTGCCATCATATTCTCCCTCCTTTAGAAAAATCGTGACTTTCTTTTTTAGAAAAGTGATTATTTCGTTATAGATTTTCGTTTTAATAAATGAGTCTAAACTGGTTGCCTCACCATTGATGATGCACTTTGCACTCCTAATAAATTCCGAACTGCATTCAAAGGAACTCTCAAAGTCCTTGCTTCCTAAAGAAATTTTTGCAGATTGGTTTACTATTCTAACTTCACCAAAATTGAAATCTGTACTCATAAAATGCTGTTTATTTGTTCTGCTAGATGCTCAATAGCATGCCCCGTCAATTTATCCCATTCCTTATTTCGTCTTCTAATTTCTGGATGTCCCAGATTGGCAATTTTATAGGTCTTATCAATTGCATACTCCCTAATCTCACCATTCAAGAGTGTTTTAGCAGTCGTCTTTTTGTCTCCAGAGATTATTCGAGCTGGAACTTCACCCAAGGTAATTATTAGCTTGGGGTTACATAAAACAATTTCCCTCGTCATCCAATCCATACTAGCTTCAGCGATTTTCGAAAAAAGATTATGCGTGTTGACAAAATCAATTTGAGGTGCAATGAACTTGCAGTTTTTAATGTGTTTATCAGGAAAGAGATAGACCTTGACAATATCCGTAATCCATATTTTTTCAGGGTCTATTGCGAGTTGGGGGAAATATAATCTGTTAAGACTATCTCTAGATGCTTGTAAACGAACTGTAGAGCCATCGAAGTACTCTTCTGTGCCGAAGGGGGCTAGATTATCTCCAATAGGAATCAACTTGCCATTGCGACTTTCAAACCTAGCTGACGGAAATGCCCCAATGAGCATAATTGAGTTCTTGGTCGTCTTAACTGGAACTACTGGCCTTATCAGATTTCCATCAGGGTATATATAAGGACTCGGTAATTCTGGAACCTTTTTTCTAATGTCATCCAAGTAATATTTAAAACATTCTTTTTGGAATAGCAGGGTTTCTTTGTCCATTTTATATTTTAATCAAATTTATATACAACTGCACAGCATGTTGTTAGTCACCCATGTTTCCCCATCAAATGTTAACTCAACTTGAACTGGCCCTTTGGAGTTTGTATTACAATATGTACAATATTTGTTATTTTGTTGTTTGTATTCAGAACAAGGTCGTTTAGGGGACAATTTATCACTTCTAATATATATTAAATTTATTCCATTAACAAGGGTATATACATTTCGGTTTAATTTATCAGTCGAACCATGATGAGGCGCAGTAATAATTGAATAATTCTTTAATTGAGGGAGCTTTTTCTTTCCTAAAAATTGAAAGCCTGAATCTGCTGAAAATAACACATTAGGCATATCCTTATTTTCAAATAGAAAAACAAAGCTTTCCTTGTTAATTTGGGTTAAATAAAACAAGGCCTCATCGTCATCGCTATATTCCGAAATTTGATTTACTTGTTCACAATTGAGCCCAAATAAATCAAGAGAATTATCAATCTGGTTATGCATAATCTCGTTTTTATACGTCAACCATCGAATATGTATGTTCTTGTTTTCAGCGGCCTTAACAATATCGTCAATTATTTGAATGTGCGTAATGTTGATACAATTGAGTCGAGCGTAATGTCCAGGCAACGGCATTCTTCTTACAATAATTGAGTCATCCCTTTGGTCAGAAAAAAGTAAATTATTTGCTTTCTCTCGAATATTACCACTTTGAAAGAGCTTTGTTTCGCATTCCACTTCATCCATGGAGAATAGTAGCTGTCCCATATGGGACTGTACGGCTATAACCAAATTGCTACCAAGGTTGGTGTTCGTCTTTGTAATATATTGCAAGACACTGTTTTTCTTTTCTCTCAATGTTTTAGAAATGCGACCAAAGTTTTCTGGTAACCAAAGCTCATTTATTTTTACGTTTGAATTTATTAACTCGTATAGGCCGTTCACATGGTCGGCATCATAATGAGTAATAATAACCGCATCCAAGTTTTCAGTAATCGAACCACACAGAATTTTACATTCTTTCGCATCTTTACCTGTGTCAACAAGTATGGATTTTTCATTATGTTGTAAAAGAAAGGAATCACCTTCTTTTACAGGTAATGCATAAAACTTTATCATTTGAAATAATTTATTATTACTCTATAATAGTGTCTGTATCATCATCTTCTTCAATGTTTTGTGGGACTTTGACCACAATATTAATTCCCCACCTTTCAAAAATCCATGTATTTAATGTTTTTCGCCTTGAAATGCAACTTTCGACAGTCCAATCAGTGAATTCTGCAATCTTCCTTTCTTCTCGTATATCAGAGTTTGCATAGCAATAGCCTGAGCCAACCTTTCCTTTCTTTCTATCAAATTCAAAATTGCGATAATTCGAATTATCCCTTGTTAGGACCAAATTTGAAATATCATGTGTGTATTTTTCAATATCCTCTCTATTCCATTTCTTTAACCATAAAGAATTTTTATCTGGGGTTTGGGGGAATATATGCTCGATGGTTGAGTCCAATAAATCTTCCCATTTCAAATGTGGACTTGCGTTTTTACCTTCTTCCTTAAGTAACTGCAACTCATATTCAAATAAGGTATATTTGAGAAGTCTTCTATGGTTGTACCAATTTCCAATTGTACTTACAGACTCCCTAAACAAATCCTCACTTGAATAATTAATAATAAGACCATAAATCCATTTAATCACGGATTCCATGGGCTGCGCATTCAAAAAGATTTCGTTTCCCCATTTATATAATGAGGATAGCCCTGCATTACTTCTCCTTGCCTCCCATAAAAACACACGAAATGAATACATTTCTAGCGCCTTCAATAAATCAATAAAAACAGCATGTTCAATTTTGTCCGTTTTATACACTAATCTTGAAGCCACCATTAAGGGAAGAAAACTCGCAATATTTCCAGCATTTTTTATTTTGGTCAACCAAGATATTTCTTCTTTGGTATTTGATGATTCTGAGGGGTTTAAAATTTCAGAATAATGATTTGAAATCGCTGATAGTGAATTTGCGAAATCGCAAATAAAGCTTTTTGTAAGCTTCTTGGATTTCTTTGAAAAATCTCTAAGTGGGATGACGTGATTTTCTTTGAAACCTTCATATCCCGCCCAGTATTTTGGAGTATGTGTACACATCAAAGTCCAAGCTATTCTTAGGCATTGGTCTTCCTTCCCATTACAATTTGCAATATTAATGTACACATCCTTCCACGATTTATTAATTATCTTCGTTAGTTCCTCCTTCTCGTTTTCAGTCTCACTATTCCGATAGGTCCAATACATTAAATAATTCTTCAATAACTCTAGCGGGGATAATTCTTTACCCCTTGAATTCATAAGCTCAAAAGTCATCCCAATCTCGCTTTCGACATCAATAGGATAGAATGAGAAGTTTAGTTTCCTAATTATTGCATCATAAAGGTTCTTTAAGTACTCAATTTTTTCCTCTTTCCTCTGATTTATTTGAGCATCCAAATAGATTCGCAAAAAATCATATCCGTCAAGTAATCTTTTTTGATGAATTGTGCTAGGCTTTATCTGAGGAAGCCCGCTAGAAATCAAATCAAGAAAAAAATCTGCCGTGTCATTATTTAATCGCAACTTACAAATTGAGCCATTTCTGAGATACAAAGGAATGTCCTGTTCAAAGTCCTTCTCGCCTTCTGCTATCAACTTTTTAAGAATGATTGATAAATACAGACTGCATGTTGTTAATCTTTGCTGGCCATCGACGACATCAACAACTTCGAGTTTTTTCGTGCCATAATTTTCAGTTGGTTTGTCAGGAGGCTGATAAATAACAATTGTACCAGTATAGTGGTTCACAATTTTATCGTCTATTAGTGCATCTATATCCTGAGCAAAATCTTTCCACTGCTTTTCGTCCCAGGAATATCCTCTTTGGTAGTCTGGTATCTGGAAAATTTTGCCTTCAATTAAGCTGGATAAAGTTTTTTTTTCCATCGTTAATTTGTTTAATTTCAATAATCACTCAAACCTCACCTTCGGCAATCCCTCAACAATCTCCATAGTCTGCACGCTCACGTTGATAATGCTCAGGAGAAGGTCAAGAATATACCTAGGATTGCCAACTTCGGTTGCCCAGTCGTTGGGGTCGTTCTTGATTCCGCTTTCCTTGTGCACCGTCACCTGGTAACGTTCCATTATCCATTCAATGGCACTCTTCCCATTGACGACGTATTCATAAGCCCTTGCAGGAATATTCTCGATTGTGATTTTGCTATTGTATAGTATTGTGTCCTTCTGGTCTTTCTTGGGGAATCTCATCTTTTCAATTGTGAAGAATGCGCTCTCTTCTCCAGAAACTCTGACCTCTGAGTAAGCAGGAACGGACTCATAGTTGATGTGCAGGTCTGCCAGCTTTCTACCAGCTTTGCTGAAAGCCCAGAAATCACGCACATCTTCAACCAAGGGCAGGCGAGGGAGCATTTTCTTTAGGTCATTGGCGAAGGTCGTGCGGTACTCAGGAGAATGCAGGAAACCGTATACATAGTAGAAGATGTCTTCTTTCGTGACATTCTTTCCATACTGTTTTTTTGCTCTATCAAGGATGAAATCGCTTATCCCATCACGGCGGATAAACTCGCTATCACCACCTTCATCAAACAAGCCTGGGCTTTGTTTCTGGCGTTCCTCGTAGTAATAGAGGGGGAAGCATTGAGATTTTCCTATAAGTTCTAAGTCTGGAAAAGTATCTGCAATAATCGTTGAAAAATCTTTCGTCGAACCGATACCAGGCACACAAAGGATTCTGTTTGTTATATTTTTTGTCGGAAAAAGCTCCTTTATTTGACCTCGCCTGTGAATCATTTTGTCCCCGTTGTAAAGTAGTTGTTTGAAAAATGGTCTATAAATACTATTTACAATTTCTGTCGGTTGGAAGGTTGCTTTATTTCCTCTTTCAAAATTTGAAATTAAACTACTTGACCAGCTTATTTCATATGAGTTCGTGTCAAAATAATTATTAGTGTTCTTTGAATCAAGTTTTTGTTTTTCCTTTATTAAACAATCAACTTGACTGTTATAAAACTCCACCATTTTCTGCATGTTTGACTTTAGTTTATTATTCGATGAATTATAAACCCATGCATCTCTGGCTGTTTCAGTTCCTCTAGAATTTATTACAAAAAAGGAAGCAGTTTTTGTGTCGAATTTTTTTGTAGAATCTATAGGAATATACTCGTCAAACATGCTATTTCTCTGACTCAACCAATCCCCATGTTCATTTGGTTCGATTGTTATCCACTTCATTTTTTCATTCCCAATACTTCCTGATTTTTTCACCAAGATTAGCTTTTCTTCTCGGCTCAAATAATCGCCAATGTCGTTGTAATTAATAACTGCTTTATTAGATTTGCTGTTTGGATTTTTCACGAGAAGCGTAATTGTTATTGGAGTTCTAGAACCAGAACCAAATATTTTACCCCCTTCCTTGCGACTTAATTCTCCACTAGTACGTTGATTTCCTCGAAGATTAAAAACATAGATAGAGCTAAACTCCTTTTCAACACTCTTGCGGAAACCATCCGTACTATTGCTATCGAGCCAACCCCCATTCGACACAAAACAAATTACACCCCCATTTTTGTCTAATCGGTCAGAACTCCACCTGAAAGCCTTAATATAAGAATCATAAAGTGAGTTTTTATTTATAGCATCAGTCATTGCCGCATATGTCTTTGCAATTCTGCTATCTAGCTTTTCATACTTCTGATTCTGTGCATTATCATTCGCAGACTTTTGCCCAACAGAGTAAGGTGGATTCCCCATAATCACCATCAAAGGTGCTTTCTTCTGTTTCTGAACTCTTTCTGAATTCTGAGGAAACATCTCTGAGAACAACTTTTCTCCATCTTCAGTTTCACCTAACTGGAAAGTGTCTGTCAGACATATGCCATCGAAGGGGGTGTATTTTTCTTTGCCAATTCCGTCATTGGGGTCTGGAGTTTGGTCGTGGTAGGCGTTTTCGATGTTTACTGCAGCTATGTAATACGCCAGCAGAACAATTTCGTTTGCATGGAGCTCGTGCCTGTACTTCCTTTCAAGGTCTTCCTCTTTAATCAATCCACTTTGCAACAACCGAGTTATAAAGGTTCCCGTCCCTGTGAATGGGTCAAGAATATGCACGTTCTCATCCGATACACTACGACCAAACTCCTTCTTAAGAACATCATTAACTGAATTCACAATGAAATCCACAACCTCAATAGGTGTATAAACGATACCCAACCGCTCGACCATCTTTGGGAAGGCCGTCTTAAAAAATTTGTCGTATAATTCGACGATGATTCGTTGCTTCCCCTCAGCATTGTCTATCCCTGAAGCTCGCATTTTGACGGATTCATAGAACTTCTGAAGTGTTTCCGTATCCTTCTCGATTGCCTGTTCTTCCAACAAGTCCAACATCTTCTGCATGGCAACTGATATGGGGTTGTTCCTTACAAAAGAGTATCCCTCAAATAGAGCTTCAAAGACAGGCCTTGTAATGATATGCTGGGAGAGCATGTCAATTGCCTCCTGTTGGGTGATGCTGGGATTAATGTTCTTTTGAAGCCCACTAAGGAATTTGGCAAATGCTGCCTCATGTTTCTTGTCATCGACAATGAGTCTTTTAATTCTTTCAATGTTTCTTTCGGCTATTTCAGCGACATTCTTTGCCCACTGTTCCCAGTATCTTTTATCCCCAACCTTAAGCACCATTCTGGCGAAAACTATATCTTGCAATTCCTCAAATTTGAGTGCTAATTGCATGGTGTCAACTCTGCTGGAATTGGCTGCTGCTGCTGGGTCCCAAATCACGGGTTCCCCGTTTTCGAAGGAAATTGGAACTCCTCCCACAAGAATCTGGCTTGGTCTATTCTTGTTGAGCTCAATTTTGTTGATTGTTGCGTTGAATCGGTCATCATGTGCACGTAGTGCATTAAGAACCGTCCAGACAACCTTATATCGTTCATTATCATCTAGCGCCGTCGATGCTTCAATGTCTGCAGGAACAACCACTGGGATAATAATGTAACCACATTTCTTTCCAGGAGATTTTCGCATTACCCTTCCCACAGATTGTACAACATCGACCTGACTATTTCTTGCCGATAAAAACATAACAGCATCCAATGATGGAACGTCTACGCCCTCACTTAGGCATCGTACATTGGTCAAAACTCTACACTCGTTCTCCTCCGTATCAGATTTCAACCAGCCTAATAGCTCGTCTCTATATGGAGCAGACATGGTTCCGTCAATATGCTTGGAACTTACGGTAACCATCTGTCCTTTTCTTTCAGATGGTAATGAGCCTATATAGGCATCCGTAGCATTATTGAATGAGGTGGTGATTTTCTGCGACACTTTTATGCTTTGACAAAATGCAACAGCCCTTTTCATTGGGTCAGGGTCACTATCTTTTATTATGCCATTGTCGCCTAAGACTTGCTTTGAAAGTGCATTAATACATCCTATCAGTTTAGAAGCATCATCTGCAGTGATTTCATTCTCCTTATTTGAGACCATCTTCTGGACTGCATCTGGAACATTCTTATCACTCAGAGTTAAAATTAGTACCTTGTAATCTGTAAGCAAATCCTTATCAACAGCTTCTCCAAAGCCAATTCTGTACATCTCCTTGCCAAAGAGTCGTTCGTCGTCCATTGAACAGAGGATAGCTTCTGCCTGAGCCGCCTTACTTTTGATGTCATCAGAATACAGGCGGGGAGTGGCTGTCATATATAGCCGTTTTTTGGCCTTCAAGAATTCATTATCATGAACTTTGGTAAAGGCAGACTCATCTTCTCCAGAAAGCGTCACTCCTGTGGTTCGGTGAGCTTCATCGCATATAATCAAGTCGAATTCAGCGAGCTCTTTAATTTCCTTTCCAATTTCTTTTTGCGCTCTGGATATCACTTCAATTGACTGGTAAGTTGAGAAAACAACAGTCATCCCCGTGCCTTGTTTCCCCCTGTAATACTTGAATTGGTGCGTAATATCCTTGGTATTGGTGGATGCAGGTAGCGCCAGGTCAACGACACTGAATCCGTCACTATCATCATTTTTTGTCTTCTTCTTTGAAACCTCAGGGTCGGAGCAAATGCATACTGCGTTGATTGGTTCCTGTGCATATGCTGTCCACTCCCTAAGTGTTTGCCCCAAAAGAGCTATACTTGGAACAAGGAACAATACTAAGCCCTTTCCATTGGTCTCTTTCTCTGCAATGCGAAGAGAATTAAAGGTCTTGCCTGTTCCACAGGCCATAATTAACTTGCCTCTGTCATTTGTCAAGAAATGCTCATGAGCCTTGTCCAGTGCAATTTTTTGATGTGGTTTTAACTCACGTCCAGAAACACGAGAAAGCTCTCCAGATATCCCCTTATCGAGTTTTTCCCAATCAACAGGAGCTTGGATTAGGTCATATAGGTTAATTCTGGTGAGAGAAGGATTCTGGTTTTTTATTGCTTCTGTTGCATTTGGACCCCACTTATTGGTTGTAGAAATCCATAATCGCTTAGAAAAACTTACAGTTTGAAATTGCTCATTTTTGAACTCCCTACTTGAAGTAGATAGAAAGCTATCAACGGCAGGCTTATCAATAATCGAACTCTCTTGATAGCATTTGCACTGTATTGCCCAATAGTCACCTTCATACGTTAGAGCCACCAGGTCAATCCCCGTATCAGAACCCCCTAAATCATTCTTCCCTGGAAACTCATCCCACAACCATACCTTCTTGAAAAGATTAGCATATATAGGGTCTGTTTGAAGATATGCTTGCATTAATCGTTCAAAACGGGCACCCTTATCTCGTTCTGAAAAAGCTATCTTTCTGTATTTTTCAAGGATAATTTTGAAACTCATGTGAATTTATTTCTTCTTATGAATTAACTATTGGCAAAACATTTTGCTACTAAAGTAGTCAAACCATTTTAGTAAATTCTATTTTTAAGAAAAAAATGTAATTCGTCTGTAGATAATTAATTACAAATCCAATTTGAGAAAGAAAACATACAGATTCATATATCTCACACACCTCTACACCAACTCAAAGTATAACACCAACGGCTCCTTATCAACAATATGCGATGCCTGGACCTCTAGCCTTTTCAGAGTTCCCACAAACTGTATGTCTTCGACCTCAAAGTGGAACATTTTTAAACATTGGAACATGTCAAACAGTGATGGAATGAGGATTGGTTTCTGGGCGGAAATGCCTTTCATGCCATTTGCAACTTGATTAGCGAAAGCCTTGATTGCGGTGCGGCTCCAGCACTTTTTTGGATAGCCGAAGTAGTCCTTATACTTATTTGCGCCGTTGTAATAATAAAGGCAACACTTCGAAAACAAATAGGCATATTTCGGAGAATAGTTTCTTTCCTCTGGTGGAATATTGCTTTCCTCAAATTCAAGTTTGGTTAATAAATCGGCATTTTTCATGTGGTTTTTCTAATAAATAGGCTGCGAAAACAAAAAAACTGGCTATTTGAACGAAAAACATTGAATTTCCTTTCCCTCTAATTCCCCCAATTCGCTTTATATAAACTAATCAAAAATGCAAAAACATGGCCACCAAAACACACATATCTCATATCAAGTATTGTGTTGCATACACGGAGACGAAGAAGGATGGGAAGCATATTGATTCATTCAAGAATTTTGAAACAAAAAAGGAAGCACTTGATTTTTATAACGAGGTTCTACAAAAAGACGATTTGTACACAGCCAACCTTTGCGAAGTTATTGATTCTACTGGCTGATAAGATATTGTGTTCCGTGAGGTTTTGAGTTTATTATGGGCGGGGGTGGTTACCCCGCCCTTTTTCATTCCCTCTTTTTTGCGCAAGTTGCTTTATACATTTATAACCAAAAAAACTCACAATTATGAACCTTACGAACTTCAGACGTTATGCGTGCTTCGAGTACGAATCGGGTGAAAGCAGTACACACAAATTGGGCGATGTAGTTATAAAAGAAAATGAAGATGGCTTTGAAATAGCCGTTATCATTCAAATACACGCTGAAAACGAGTTTCGTACGGATATGTTTGGAAATGCAAGTTCTTCTGAGGTGCGCATGGCCACAGATGAAGAAGTGAATAAGTACAGGCCGAATCTGTTGAGAGAGGTACATTGCAGGAAGAATTGATGGCAGTTAATCTCCCTCTTTTTTGTTCTTTTCGCTTTATAGATTTATATCTTCAATTTACTCCTTATACAAGACAATATGCAAAAGGAAGAGATTATAGGAGCGATAAGGTCAGTTTTTCAATTTTCAAAAAACAGTCAGTTTCTTGATGAAAACCTGACATCCATCAGGGAGGACTTAGCGTTGATAGAAGGATACTTCAGCCTAACAAAGGACCAAAGTATTATTCTTGCCGTCATTTTTTCTTCTAGTTGTAAAGGACAAAGTGTTGGTGTAAACTTTCTAATTAATCATCTTGGCCTTGAGGCTATTGATATTCTAATGTACTCCAAAGATTTCGAAATCTTAATAAAAAGGAATATTGTACTTTGCTCCGCTCCTCGGTCTAGAGACAAACAAATGCTGTTGTCCCAAAACTTCTATATTAATCCGCAAGTCTTTTCATCTATTGAAACTGGCGAACAAATACTTCCAGAACTGAGCAGCAAAAAGTTCACCAGCGACCTAGAATTGTTGGAGGCCACCGAAATCGACACCAGCACATTTGATTGGGATGATGAATCCATCGTGGATGTGCCCTTCCTTGTCAGCGCCCTAATTGAGAAAAATGCAGAACTTCCAATTATAAAAAAAGTAAACGAATATGAGCTCCCGACTGAAGATGCATACTTGTTTTTAGTTGTTATTTGGAAAACTCTAAATGGTTCTGTTGTCTGCAATCTCACCGAAATTGTTGAAAAGTATTTTCACAGGAAACTCAATAGGGTTCAGTATCTTCAAAAGATTCTGAAGAATGAATGTAGGGTGACCAAGCTCGATTTGCTAAAATTAGAAGAGGAAAACTTCTATCATTCCACGTCATTATTGTTAACGGAAAAATCTCACAGGGTACTAGAGTCGCTGGGCATAAAAATAAATATTGCAAATAAAACAAAAGACAAAAATGCAATAAATCCAAAGGATATCTCGTATCGACCGCTGTTCTACAATGAGGCTGAGAATAGACAAATAGCGTTATTGTCAAAAGTTCTTGATAGGAAAAACTTCAAGCGCACACAGAAAAAATTATTGAGTAATAATCTGCCACAAGGAATATTAATTTTGATGTATGGCGAAAGTGGAACAGGAAAAACTGAAAGTGTCTATCAGCTAGGCAGACAGAACGTTACGGAGGTCATGCGGTGTGATTTATCAGCATTAAAAACTAAGTGGTTCGGGGAGTCAGAACGCTTGGTAAAAGAGGTGTTTATTCGGTATGCAGAATTCGCCAAGCAGTGCAAAAATCAACCTTACCTTTTACTAAACGAGTGCGATGGCATCATAAGCTCTCGCAAGAGTGTACACTCCTCTTCTGTTGCTTCAACGGAGAATTCAATTCAAGCAATATTGCTTCAAGAGCTAGAGGTGTTTAAGGGCATTTTATTCGCAACAACAAATATGACTCAGAACATAGACCAAGCATACTTGAGAAGATTCAATTTTAAAATCCATTTTCAGAAGCCATCCCAGGAAGTTAGAGAGCAAATTTGGAGAGCAAAAAAACCAAATCTTTCAGATGGCGATTACCAGCAACTGCGTCAGCTACCAATGACAGGGGCACAGATTCAAAACGCTATTCAAAAATATGTTTTAAATGAGATTCTGAATTCGGAAGAAGGCGTTGAATATCTGCTTGAATTCTCTAGACAGGAACTCGTGGATTTGGGAACAACATCAAATAAAATTGGTTATTAACCCCTCATTTGCAAAGCCCCCATATCCACCACCACGTCCCATCATCCACCTCCCACCTCATTCCTTCTTCCCAGGGTACATCCACCCAGTCCCACAACCCTACGTAATCCAGCCTTTCAGACAATTCAAATTTTAACAAAAATGGGCAATCGGCTCATTTTAAAAATGTTGGGGGTTGAAAGTGGGGCGAAAGTGTAATGGAGCTAAAGGCTAGCGGTCATTTTGTGGCGCACGAAGGATTTGGGGTGGGAGACCAGAAAAAAATTTAACCTTGGAATTTGGGAAATCTTAGGATGGATTAATGAAGTTTGTTGACTGTTCTTTAATCACGGGATTACTTTGATTCTATATGTTACCATCATTCCTGCCTCCCAATATGGCTGCCCTTTACTTACGGTTATTTCTCTTAAATTATCTCTTGAAGTATACATGTAGGCAAAATTCTCACACGCTTCGCCTATGAGAAATTTCTTATTTTTGATTACCATTCTTTTTGCAAGGGTTGTGATGTCGATAATATCAGTGGCATTGAGTTGCATTGTTAATTCTTTAATGCATTTGGTGTTTTTTGATTTTTCATTCATTGGTATTATAGTCTCATAATCGCCCCAAATCCAACGCTCTTCAATCAGTTCACCCTTCTTGTCGTACACAAACAATGTAACTTGATGTATCGCTTCTCCTGGGAATTCTCTCACTTTTTTAATCTCTCTGTTTCTTTCATCATAATAAGATGATTCTTTTGACTTGAACTTTCTCTCTTGTTTGCCATCGTACTCTGTTTGGATTAAAACTCTTCCACTACTGCACGTACTGTCTTGATATGCGTAAATCTCCTCAAAAACCACCCGCATTCCTGAATCTTGCTTGAGTGAACGATAAATGATTCTATCCAAACTGTCAAATTTTGTTTCATATACAGATAGTAATTCATCGCCCCTATAGTCTTTTGATATACTGTCTTGTTTGTTTTTCCTTAAATAATCAACTTCCACATAAGGGGAATCGCTGTAAGTAAGATAAGTGTTAGATTTGAGAATTGTACTATCAGGGTTACAAAAGGCCACAACGCTGTCCATTAATGTAATTCTTAATGTGTCCCTAAACTCATAAAGGAAATGGTAGGTCTTCGTTAAGGTCCCAGTCTTGACTTGTGTTCCTTCAACGACAAAGTAATCCTGACTAAAAGCTTTAAGGTGAAGAGTGAACAGGAAAATGGTCATTGCCAATACAAGGCAGCAGTATTTTTTCATACCATTGGATATCATCACTCATCAAATGTAATAAAATTCCTATTGGTGGAAATCATTGTGCAGGATTATGACAATGCTTGGATTCACAGATACTCTGGAGTAACTGATGTGCGTCCCTCTTTAATAAAGGCTTCGCTTTATATATTTATTGAAAATAGTGGTTTCCTATACACTGGTCAACTGGAGTAAGTACATTCTACATCTATCATGAAAACAGAAGCATCTGTTTTGGCCGAACGTAAAGCCAGTAAGACAAGAATATCACCGTTTTAGTATCTCTTTCAAGAGCATTTCTTTGGTAGTCCCAAGCTGCTTTTGCATATCACTTGATAGAACATTTTCCTCCTTGTTTTTTATCGACTTGTACAGTCGAGCGGGCTCAACCGCTCCTCCAAAACTAATTGTGTACTCTGAAATTTTGAGTGGGGATTGTTCGCCACCAAATGACAAAATTAGCTGCAACTCGGAATTGTGCTTGCGTTGAAGCACCATTGGGTCAAAGATTAGTCTTTGCTGGTTGTGCTCAGAGGCTCCAAAATGCAGGACATTAATGAACCCCTTTCCCACAAACTCATGCCCTTCCTGGCAATAATGATGGGCAAAGCCTATCGTTCTGCTTGCTTCGAAAATTGCCTGAGGGCAGGTTAGCCGAAATGACAAATTGCGTTCATTAATAAGCTCAGAGAAATTCAACAAAATAATTGTTATATCCAAGAATACCCCGCCCTCTGGATAGTTTCCGTAATTATCAAAATTTATATACCCCTCAATGTTTGGGTAGGTGATTTTATTAAATAGGGCCTCAATAAGGTAATGCGGCGCAGGTCTTGTTTGTCCATCTAATCGGGCATAATAGGTGTTTTTCGTTTGGTGGGGAGAGTAGTTGCTTTGCTGCACCTCGAATATGTAAAGGACGTTGCCAGCGTTTTGCAAAATGACCACATTTATTCCAATTGGCATTGGTGTTATAACATCCGATATTTTGTTTATCAACCAGTCTTTCTCTTTGGTCTCAGATAAAGGAGAAAGGTGTCCTTGAAATATTTTTGTGTGCTGCCCTTGGGTTTGAATCCCAACAGGAGCCCCCCAGATTAATATACCTCCTTCTGAATTGAGAAAAGCACAGATTCCTATTATTACACCTTCGAGGCATTTGTTAAAGTCGCCTTTCTGGGGGAAGGATTTGAATTCTAGTCTCGTTGATTCTTCCCTAGGCTCGTGAAAGAAGTTTTCTATATCCTGATATTCTAGGTTGGCCAGTGTTTTGTTAAAACATGTTGTACAGTAGTCCATAGCTGTGAGATTTTTTAATATATCTGTGGTAAAGATAACATTCCATCTGTTCTCTATTTTAGAGTGATGTTAAAATTATACGGTCACCTTGAATTCTCACCGCTTAAGTGAAGAGCCAATTTAGGATGCAAATCTAGGCTACATCCTAATTTTCCCTCTTTTCAAAATAGCCTCGCTTTATATATTTCTAGGGTATGTATGAACGCATACGAAAAACGTGGTTAGAAAAGTAGTCTTAGGGGTGTATATCCTAAACCAACCTAATAATGACACAAAACAAAAACAAAAGCTATGACAAAGGTGAAATATGTTAGGGTGAGCAGTATTCTGCAAAACACAGCACGCCAGGAAGTGAATTCGGCAGATTTCGCAAAAATGTACATCGACAAATGTAGTGGAGCCTTAAAGCTTGAAGAGAGAAAGGAAGGAAAGAAGCTTCTCAATGACATCAACTCTGGGATTGTAACGGAAGTCCATGTGGCTTCAATCGACCGCCTTGGGCGAAATGTGCTGGACATCCTTACTGTAATTGAGTTTTTCTTTGAAAAGCAAATTAACCTTTTCATCGAAAATACTGGAATGTACTCAATTATAGGCCAGAAGCCGAATCCAACATTCAAACTTATCATTAGTGTCTTGGGCAATGTGGCGGAGATGGAGCGGTCAGTGATGTTGGAGCGACAACGCCAGGGGATTGAGCTTGCAAAACAGAGGGGCGTTTATACAGGCCGTAAGTACGGAAGTCGAATGACAGCAGAGCAATTCCTAGCTAAACACAAAAAAGTTGTAAAGGAATTGAAAGATGGGCAAAGCCTCAGAAGAGCTGGGGCACTTGGGAATTGCTCCCTTGGTACTGTTCAGAAGGTTCAACGTCTTCTGAAAGCAACTATTCCTTAAGTCAAACAAGAATGATTAGCAAGAAATCCCATTTATTCACTTAATCAATTATGACATGAGAATCTATCCAAAACGACTAGTGAAAGCTCTTGTCTACACTGGAGCCAGTATCTTTTTCATATTTCATGAATATGGGA
Source organism: Bacteroidales bacterium (assembly GCA_963678485.1). Lineage (GTDB taxonomy): Bacteria > Bacteroidota > Bacteroidia > Bacteroidales > CAIWKO01 > CALGYY01. The sequence continues at coordinate 2,560,294 of OY782882.1, read as the reverse complement.
CAAATTTGTTGGGAGCAGATAAGCCCTGGGGGGAGCGTTTGAACGGGTGGGGTTCTGCGCAGTCAGGTTTTGCTGCTGGACTAATTGAATTCCTAGTAATAGCGGTCACAGTTCTGGCGCTTATTTATTTGATTAAGGGGTTTTATTACTTTATGACACTGCATATTGAGAAGCATCCTGCATTTGAAAACTCGATTAGAGAAAAATTCAGAGCTCCCTGTTCTGGCTTTGATGGAGATGAAAGTAATCTTGAAAAGATGAGAGAATACAGGGATTCAAAGATGTCTGCAATGATGAATAACGAAAAAGTTATAGAGTATACCAAAACAGCGTGGATTGATGGATTGACCTCATATAATGGAAAAAGCACACAGTCTGTCAAGAGATATATTAATGCACAATTAAGCTGCAAAAGCAATGAGGATGGATATCTGTGGTTGAAGAAGGGCAGTCATTGAATGCTTGCTTAAAATTCCCTATTGCAACGCCAAAATGCAATAGTAATTAGTAGTTGGCTGCTCAAGTAGCATCGTAGCATTCTGCCTGTATTTATTCTTTGTCCAGTTCAGGGTCAATTTCCTCTCTCATCATTATAATATATTCCTCATCCGAGATATATCTTTCAGATTTAAAGGTGGCGGTCTTTGCCTTTTCTTGGGATTCATAGTACTGTTCAACAATGCTTTTACTTTCAACAGGAACAGAATTTGAGGCACCACTTGAATATTCCTCCTGAACTGCAGATGCATTGAAATAGTCACTTTCTCTCATTTCCTTTTGCGGTTTACCTGCTACTTGAAAAGAATTCTCTTTTTTAAACCATGAACTGGCTTTCTCACGGTAGTACTTCCTCCAGTTGTACTTTTTGCCTTTATGTTCGTTGTCGTTCCATATAATAAATTTTATGGCCTCCTCTCTTGTTGAATTAAGAGAAAGAAAATATTCAATGATTATCTCATCTGTTACAACAAGGGACTCTGTTTTTCTATCTCTTGAAGAAGGAGACTGCTGAGTATACTGTTGACGTTTATTTATTTCCATCCCATTAACTTTTTCAAGAGAAAAATTAAAAGTAGAAGTAGGTGTAGCATCATTAATTCCTTGAAGTTCCATTGAATTCTGATAAGCACAATTGATTGATTCTTCTTTTCTTTGCTTTTCAAATTCCCAGGCTTCTGCTCTTTCGATTGCCTCATTCAAATTAGATTCTGGCATATCCTCTATTGACCAATCAACTGTATTTGGAGATTCTTCTTCCTCAGTAATGCCATTTTCAAAATCACCCCTCAGTTGCCTACTACTACTACTACTACTTTTTCTTTTTTCTTCTTCAAATTCGTATGTATTAGATTTATTCTTTATTTTATTAATGTTATTAGGCGGTAAATTCCAAGGGTCAGTTTTTCCATGGTCAGTATTTGGAAAAAAAGCCCCCTCAGTATTTGGGAAAAATGCCGCCTCAGTATTCTCTTGCTTCCCTGTGATATCAACGAAATATTGGTATGTAATTCTTCCAGTTCCAGAATTATTTGCCTCGAATCTCTTTATCATCAAGTAACCATTTCTTGTTAGTTCTGTATTGAAATCGCTAATCTTGTCCTTACTGACTTTCAATTTTTTGACGTATTGCTTGACTTCACTTTTCCACCCTGGTTTGTTTGCACAATATTGAATGCAAAGGATTCTTGCACCAATGCTTAACCGTTCATCATATAATAGCGACAGGGGAACGGGTACCCATCCATCTGTAGCCTTTGTGTCCAATCGCACCACAACATCCTTGGTGCCTTTATCTTTTGTTTTGAGTATGAGGGTCTCTTTATCAAGCTTTCCTGAGATATCAATATAATACTGGTAATCAATACTTTTTGTGCCTGATGATTCCGAAGGGTATAATTTCTCAATAAATAGGAATCTCTTATTACATAGCTCATCCAAATATTTTCCTGTAGTTTTTTCTGTCCTATCCAATTTGACAGCATAATTAGTCTCATAACTCTTCCACCCTGGATTGTTGGATGCCAGCATAATGCACAAGAGCTTTGCTTCCTTACTTATATCTGGAGAGTTTATAAATGATATTGGCACAGCAACCCAAGGCTTACCATTTTTCGTTTCGAGTGGTTTAATCACATCATAGTACTTTTCAGCTAATACATCGTTTTTTTTCATTTCGCATCATTTTAAAATCAACTCGCATCATCAAAAAAGAGGGGGGCAAAGGAGATGCGAACCCTTTAAACCTGGCCTGGTGCCCCCCCACTGTTTCATCCTAAAAGGAAAGAATCCTTCCTTTCCCATATAAATAGTAGTAAAAAATAAATCTAAAATCAAGTAATTTTTCAGGTAACGTCAAGCCGCCAGCACTCCTCTGTCTACCTAACACCATTTTTATATAATGATATTGTGTTTTCTATTGGATAACCTAAGATAAGCCCAGTTTCCCATAGCGCTGTTTCGCTTCCGATATCCCCAGCATCCCAGTCAGAGAAGTAATCCTTCAGTGACTTTTCAGAAGCAGCAGAAATGCTAATTTTTATACCACAATCTTCGTAATCCTTCTGAAGTGTGGGCAAATCAAAAAGGTCTTTCATTTTTCCCTTCACAGCAATGAGAAAATGATAGAATTGAGATTGCGAATTGTATACAATAGCGCTATCAAAGCATAATTGGTTAATTTTTTTATAATACTTACAGAATCTAGCCTTACTTTTTTCACTTAGAACTGCCATTGGCTTATCACCAGCGAGAACTCTCGCCAATAAGGCATCATCAGTTAAGGCCAAACCCCTTATCGACCAGGCTCCGCAAAAGTGCTGGTTTATATCATTGACCATTTTGTTTTTAAAGCTTGTCTGGTGTGGCTGATACAAGTACCTGACAAGCAAATAGTCCTCATTGTATATTTTTTTGGTTTGAGTCTTCCTGTGTTTCTCAATGTATATTCCGTGCTTTTTCATGTTTCTTTTTTTTAAGGATAATAGTTATTTGAAATAAATATAAGCAGGGAGAAGGATGGAAAACTTCTCCCTGCCTTTATTTAACGATTACTTATCAACCGAATACATATGACGAGGGCTGATTGAAAAATAGAATTCATCATAATCTAAGTAAACCACTGCTGGTATGCGTCTGTCTAATAAATCCCTTACACTACTATCAGAAAACAAATCCCTACAATCGTCTTCAAATCCCAAGCACTTCCAAAGCAAATCAACATTCTTATAGTCAAATGTATCGCTTGACTTATCTGTGATTTGATAAGAATTAACCCCTGGTTCAGAAAGAGATGGCTGCTCCACCATAGAGAACTGAGTTCCCTTGAGATTTTCTTTAAAGTACTTAGATGCACTAGCTTTTCCCTTGGGGAGCTTAATACTGGTAGTAATTGTGAGCATTAGAAGTGTGTTCTTTGTCAACCAATCGCAAATAAAAGCGTTTCGTTTTTGCTTAAATCCCTGAAGGTCTTCAAAGAAATCTTCACTAATAATTTGCAGAATGAACTTGACATGTTCATCTTCAGCAATGGTTATCCAGGCTTCCCCATTAATTTTAAGGGTTATGTCAATCTGACTACTACAGCATTTCTGAAACAGGCAATTCCAACAAAACTCCATACCAAGTTCACTAAGCGTTTCTTCAAGCTCATTGAAATCAAATTCGCCACTTTCAGGTTCAGCATTTTCCGAATTCTTCCCCTGAAGAATCAGTAAGGCATTATTGTTAAGGATTTCAATGAATTCCATTTTCTCATTTTCTTTGTATTCGATTACACTTTTGTAATCTTCTACTAACGTGTATTTATTCATAATTTAATTTTTAAATTTAACAAGGCATTTTAGTAACAAGCATAATTCTCTACCCCGACAATGGTTAATGCATTGTCAATATGCTAAATAAGATATTAAGACTGTGTAGAGATTTAGAAGCTGATTCGTCAGCTTTCGGAGTAGCTTATTAAACGAAGTTCCTTTTTCCGCTCTGTCCATGGTTGGGTGCGAAACGAGATTTGTCCTGATTCTTCAACAGCTTGCCCATAATTGAAGATTTGTCGTATTGTATTGTAGTTGTCGATATAAAAGTCGTTTGAGAACATTGTGATTAATCTTTATTTATTACTTGTTTAAATATTCACTGAACTATTAATTCGCATCTTATAACTCGGTTTTTGTAAGGCACGATGCCCTGGCCTATTAATTCATACGACTTTTTAAAAAAAAAGTTACATGCAATGTAAAATAAATTATATTTATTTCAACAAATATTAACGTAAGCTTTACAGTGCCTAGTAATGGCCCTATTCAGAAATTGCGTCGATATCATCTCATAAGCCCAAATATAGATAGGTTTATTAACATCTAATCTTAGAACTACCATTCCTACTGTATATCCTGCGTTAACAGTTCCAAATGTCTATTTATTACAGGCGAAACAGAGTGTTTTGTTAGTAATGAGCCTGATACTTTGAAATAATCATTGTGAATTTATTCCCTTATATAATAATGTATCCTTCTGGTCTTGTTTTGTATTCCCTCTTTTTTTCTCTTATTCGCTTTATATATGCGAAACAGAATGTTTTGCTAATTGTGGACCTCCTGTACCGAGCAATAGAGAATATTAACTAAATGTAAAATAATATGCAAATAATGAAACATTTCTTATACCCTTTACGTATAAACTGAGTATCGGAGGCAATTTCAGACGATACAATGAGGTGGCAACAGATTAATATTCCCCTCGTTGAATTTGCGAATACATGCTAAAACCCGCCATAAACGTGGCGTTTAGAAGGTTTAGCAGCAAAGCCAGCGAGGGTTTTTCATGTTTAAATATTTAGAATTTGCAATTTTAAAAATGAGAACAAAGAGATTGAAATATAAACTAAACAGCACAAAAGCCACGACAGGACCTCGTTCTCCGTGAATGAGTGGGGCAATTTGAGGAAACATATTTATTAATGTATTATAAAATATTTATAAAATGAAAAAGTTGAAAAATGTAAAAGTCTCGAAAGCAAGACAGGTGATTTGTAGGGGTGGCGGCAAGAATGGTCGCAAGAATAATAATTCCCCTGAGGTTCTGCCAGTAAATAAGAACAGCACTATATCTGAGAAGACGGTATTTGGAGTGGCTGAATGGTGTTCCTCAAAAATCAACATATGCCTGGGATGCAGCAATGGATGCAAGTATTGTTGGGCAAGAGCCAATCTGGCTAGGATGGGAATGAGACCTTCCAATATTTGGGAGAAAGAAGAGATTCGGCCAAAAGAAGTGGCAAAAAAGCGTTCGAAGATATCTGGCAGAACGATGTTTCCGTCAACCCACGACATCACAGAATCCAACGTTGACAGTTATTTGATTGTGGTAAAAAAGGTGCTGGAGGTGGGCAATGAGGTGTTGATTGTAAGCAAACCACATTTGGCCGTTATTAAAACATTGTGCAAGGAGCTTGCTGCCTACAAAGAGCAGATTCTTTTCAGGTTCACGATTGGTACCAACAAACAAACGGTTTTGGATTATTGGGAGCCGAACGCACCTTCTTATAAAGAGAGGCTTAGCGCCCTGAAATATGCATTCAGGTTGGGATTCCAGACGAGTATCTCATGTGAGCCCTGTTTGCACCCCAACGTTAAACCACTGATAGAAACATTACTGCCCTTTGTGACAGATAGCATTTGGATTGGTTTACCAAACAGATTAGTTCAACGCCTCTCAACTAATGGCTTTAAAGATAAGGAGACGGTTAGACGAGCAAACGAATTACTTGTTCAACTGGATGAAAATTGGGCGGAGACATTGTACAAGGACTATAGGCTGAATCCCAAAATTAGGTGGAAAGAAAGCCTGAAAAAAATCTTGGGTATTGATGTTCCAACGGCTGCGGGATTGGATGTTTAAATGTAGCGAGGCAGATACACTTAATATTAATCAGAAATAAACAAGTTGAGAAACTATAAACAAATTGATTATTCTAGAAATGACCCTGCTTTACAACAGGGGCAAGCGAATGGGGGAAGAAAGAGATTTTGTTTGTGTCCAGACTGAATCACTTTGACGAGAATAATCTTACATCTCCAACTATCATGGAACCAAAGCTAGCTTGGTAAAATGGTGTCAACATAAAAACCTGTATTATTAAAAATTAAAAAATTAAAACTATGATTTTAACTAAAGAGGATTTACTAAAATACCTCAATAAAAAGAACTTCAAATTGGCTGTATGTATTTACTCTGCCAGCGAAGAAAGGATTGCCAGTCTTGTTGCACACATGACTGATGTGGTAAAAAAAGCAAATGTAGAAATGTACAAGATTTCAGAAGAATCAGGCAGTATTCCTAGAGAAATGTCCGCTGAACCATATTCAACAGTCTATCAGATTGTCGACAAAGATTCAGAGTTATTTGATTTTGAACGTTTGGATGAAAAATTGGCTCAGATGGGATTTCATGACATTAGATGGGAAGATGAATTGGAATGGGTCAAGAGGATTATCTCTCATCCAGAGGTTGATTTGGCAGTCTATGGTGATTTTTCCTTTAAAATCATCAAAACCTAGTATTAACGGCAGGAAGTAGCAAGACCCTTCCTGCTCTTTTATTCATTTAAATTTTTCTTGTGAAAAAAGTAATTAAAAACAAGCTTTACAATACTGAGACATCAGAATGTGTTTCTGAAAACTGGAATGGACTTTCGCAAAGTGATTTTCGACACATGGCTGAAAACTTGTACAAAACTTCAAATGGAAATTGGTTTATGCATGGAAGCGGCGGCCCTTTAACGAAGTACTGTGTTTCAAATGGTAATTGGAGAGATTGAAGTGAAGACATCTTTGCTTATACCGCCGACCAGGCATATGCCTTTTTAGTGGAGAATGATGATGTGGATGCAATACAAAAGTACTTTTCAGATAGGCTTTCTGAGGCGTAGGTGAGTGATGCTGATGAAGGCCTAATTGCCGAAATCCCCAAGCTTTTTCGATAGCAAAATTAGCTGTGAGGATTTCGGGGAAAAGCTAAGGGGGAACTCTGTTTTTTGAGTTCCCCCTTTTTTTACTTTTATTTCAACAAAATCCTACTCCTTCACCACTCTTACTCCCAGAACTTTCTCGCCACACATCACAACATGATATATTCCCTGGGGGAGAGATACAAAGTCAATGACAGCTTCTTTCCCATTCAATTCCTGAGTCAGAACAAGCCTGCCCTGAAAGTCATAAACAGCACAACGATTGCTTTCGGAGCTCCAAGTGATGTTCAGGAGCCCGCTGGTGGGATTGGGATATGCGGTGATATCAGTTGATGTTGCTTCTTCCTTCAGGCCAACACAGGCATCGACCCATATTACTTGGTCTTCTGAGCTCACACAGCTATTCCCATCGGTGTAGGTGTATGTAATCGTATTGTTGCCCATACCTGCGGCAATGGGAAGGAAGAAGTTCCCTGCAATACCAGTTCCAGTGAATGTGCCGCCCGTAGGACTTACAAAGGATGCTAGGTTAATAGCACCATCGCTTGAGCAAGTAGTATCTGTTGATGATACGTCGAAAGAGAGAGCTGTTAAAGGAAAAACATCAACGAGAACACTATCACGATTGCTTATGCAGGTTCCTATAAAGCTTGCAACAAAATAGGTTGTATCGGTCGTCAACACTGGTGTCAGGAATGTAATACTCGTGTCAATTGCTGTCCCGCCTGATGCAGAAGCATACCAGTAATAGTTTGAGCCTCCATTTGCAGTAAGCATCACAGAGCCGTTTCCACAAAGTGAGGTATCGCTGACCACGGGTGTCTGTGGTGCATATTCGTGGTATAGCGCTAGAACATCAGCATCTGTTAGCCCCGTTTCGTAGATACGGATATTGTCAAGTTGTCCATTTAACAAGCTCATAGGAGACCCCCCAGATGTCCAGACACCTTTCCCCATTAGGAGAGAAAAATCATTTTGACCAACCGTTGTCCCAACAGGGATAGATGAAGTGTCCATGGGAACGCCGTTTAGATAGGCTTTAATAAGTGTTCCGTTGTTTACAAATGCAACGTGCATATATTGGTTTGTGATGAGCGCTGTTGAAGGGATGTATGCTTCTCCCCATGCGTGACCAGCGCCATTCTTGATGCTATAGTAAAGTGTTCCTGAAGGGCCAAAAACAACCCAAAAGCCCGTTGCAGAATTTCCAGTCACATCTATATCCAGATTCTCATCAAACTTTTCAAAAACCACCTCTTGCAAAGGTGGCGCTGGGATACTGGGAATTTTTAGCCAGAAGGAAATGGTTTGTTGACCTGCAGTAAATTGTAGTGATGGTGAATCTGCCACCTCGATATAATTGGTGGTTCCATTGAAGCTGTATGCGTTATTAGCGCTCCCACATACGCCATCTGTTATCGTTGCTCCATTTAAGCTGCCATTGTTGTTTGACCCACTTATATCATTGGCATTTCCAGCAAATTGATAATAGCCAACAAGACCTGCTGATGGAATTTGAGCTGTTGCAATGACCGATAGTGCAATAAATGCTAGGGTTACAATTTTTTTCATGTTTTTGGATTTAATTCGCAAATGTATAAAGATTTAGCAACAATCTACTTATTAGATGTGTCTTATTAGTAGTTTCTGGAGAGAGTGGCTTTCATTTCCTTTGTTGGAATGAAAAAGACAGCGCCCAAGCAGGAAAATATTGACCTTGTCAAATTATCGAAAAGGATAAAAGAACTGCGGCTTAAGAGCGGTGCTCGTAATGCCGAAACGTTTGCCTATGATAACGAAATAGGGAGAGCACAGTACGCCAGGTATGAGCGAGGAGAGGATTTGCGTTACTCCAGTCTGCTGAGAGTTATCAAGGCTTTAGGTATAACAGTGTCCGAATTCTTTAGTGAGGGATTTGATGATTGAGTTCTCAATCAACGAAACTAGCCATATTTGTTCATTGTGCTAGGGGCAAAAACTGACCCCTCCGCATTAGAAGAAGCCCTGAAATGCACTTTTCTAATCCTATTGGCACACTCTTGTCACATGGGTGAATTGGGCGTTCAATGACTTTGCCTCATTCAATCGACTGCAATAAAGAATAGTTGAAATTGGATTCCTCAAAGGTTGCTTCATGTGTCTTGTTAAAAGCTTATAACGATGAAAGGGCAGTCCAAAATAGGCTGAGATGCTGCATTAGAATTTGTCCATCTGACAAATTTTCCTAATTTTAGCACGTGGACGAACAATAATAATAAAATATCTCATGCAGTTTTCTCAAAAAACGATTTTGGAGTTTTACGATAGTTCTCAAAAAACCTTTGTTATTCCAGTATACCAAAGAGCTTTTTCTTGGGACAAAAGAGAATGGTCAACTTTCCTTAACGATATTCGGGAACAAATACATGGTGACAATGATTATTTCTTCGGAAATATTCTTTTAGAAACTATTACACCTGGGCGTAATTACGAAATTATTGATGGACAGCAACGATTAACAACGTTGATTATATTCATCCGAGCAATTATCATAGTTCTCGCAGACCGCATGAATAATGGAGAAAAGATTGGAATAAAAATAAAGGAAAAGGAAAAAATATATTTCAAAAACAACGGCAATATAAAACTTCGACCTGTCGATTATGATAGAGCTTGTTTTGACACATTAATCATTTCTGGTAAAGAGAATTTTGAAGTAAACACCCCGTCACAGAATAGGATTCGGGATGCAAAGCGATTTTTTATTGGAGAGCTAAAAGCAGAGGAAACATCGACCATAGTAAATATTCTAGAAAAAATTGAAAGCACACAATTGACTTGTATAGAGTTAAGCGGCAAGAAGGATTCTGCGTTAATGTTCGAATTACAGAACAATAGAGGGAAGGATTTGACAAATATGGAAAAACTCAAATCTTTCTTTATGTACCAAATGTATGTATACAGTTCAAAAGAAGAAACTGAAAACAATGTATCACACATTGCGGATATTTTTAAATTGATTTACCAAACAATAAATGATTTAAAAAAACTCAGTGAAGACAGCATTCTCGTGTATCACTGTCATGCACATCTTGGAGGGGGGTACAATTATAGCATCCCAAATATCAAGCCTCTGTTTGCTCAGGTCGAAAACAAGGTCGAGTGGATTAAAACTTTTGTAAATGAGCTATATACAACGTTTTCAAATCTCAAAAAATTTGAGAAGTTGAATTTCTTTTATGCAAAGCAACTTGAGAAACTTGGTCTCCCCGCATTTGTGTATCCTTTTATTATCAAAGGGTACAAATCATTTGGAGACAATTTCGAAGCATTGAATTCACTATTTCACCTTCTTGAAATTGTTGTTTTTCGCTATTATCTTATTAATAGTAGGGCTGACATAGAAAGTAGGCTAAATTCAGTATTGGTTTCTTTTGATGGAGAGCTTAGCGTTCTTTGTGAATCACTGAGGAATTGCCTAAACGATTCTTGGTATTGGAGCGACACGAACTTCAAATATCATATAAATGGAAGAATCTCCGATAGGGCTATCCGATATTTGCTTTGGCGATATGAAGATTCATTGCAAGCTAAAGGGTATGCAGTTGGTTCCTGTGAGATATCTAATGAGCAAATTGAGCATATTTCCCCCCAAAAACCTACAAACGGAGAACAACTAACATCTGGGTACGATGTGGACGAAAGTAATTCTTATGACGAGGAATTCTTGAATAAATATTTAAACTTACTTGGAAACAAAATGCTTATTTCTGGCTCCCATAATGCATCTATTGGTAATAAACCCTTTCGAGAGAAATTGACCTCCTATATTTCAAACCCATTATTAAGGCAACAGGCTGAGATAAAAAACTTTATTAGCGGCGATATTACTTCTCCTGTGTGGGATAAGGAGGCTATACAAAAACGACATATTGTAATGTCAGACTTTGCACAAAAGACCTGGAGCATTGATGGAATAATTTAAGCAATCGAAACGCCATCAAAGGGTTTCTTCACTAATAATAAAAAAATGTTCGAAAAGCTATTTGAAAACCTGGCAAACAGACAAAACAGCGAAAACGCTTTGTCAGATATTACTTGGGCTTTCGCACAATCTGATAATACTTTTAGATTCCTTTTCTTAAAATTCTTCTTTGACGATATTAGCATTACAGATAATGTTCTTTCCTTTCATAGAGAATACAGAAGAGCCTACTCCCGTCCAGATTTTTATATTGAAACTAATAGAGGTGAGTATATAATTGAGAACAAAATATTTGACAGGAATCATCATTTCAAAAAATATCAAAAATCTTTCCCCAATGCCCAATTTGGGTACATTGCGAATTACAAAATCTCAAACATAGATGCCATCTCAATTAGAACGTGGCAGGGGTTTTACGAATATTTAATAAATCTTATAGCTACAAAAAATGATAAGGATTTCGTCCGTCTTCTTAAAAGTTACATTGCTTATCTAAAACCAGTCTGTCAATTCATTAATATTGAAAACATGAAGCTTGATTCCTTGTATTCACTACCAATGCTAAACGCAATGGTGGCTAACGTGATAAACAATAGTGAACGGTTTGGGGAAATAAAGTATTATGAAAAAACGAGAAGCCTAGACTATAACAGGTATGGAAGATTCTACGGTCTTAAAAAAGTTGGCAGTAAAAAGGTCATATGGCCTTGGATTGGAGTTTGGTTCACAGTAGATGAAGTAGTATTTTATATTGAAATCAGCCAAAAATGGTTCCCTAAAGCTTTTGCCTTTCTTAAAGCCTCTTCAAACCTTAAGGATGGTGAGTTTTACCTAAAACCATATTTTGATGACACCTACCTGCATTCATTTGCCTTCGAATTAAAAGAAACCCATTTTAAGGAGTTCAATTCCATTGCTAATTCCAAGGAACAAGAGAAATTGCTTAAATCTTTTATATTCGAGGTTTTTGATTTTATTGACGAGTATATTTAGCTACGACCGATTTCTTATAGCGCATATCTGCACTCAGTATTCCTTTACTAATATTTCAAAAGGCAAGTTTAATTTTACTGCTAATTTCCTTATCATCGGAAGGGTGAGCTTTCGCTTCAATTGAAGGACCTCGGTCACTCGGTTAAACCCCCCAAATTCTTCGCAAACGTCTTTGGGCTTAAGGCCCCTTTCCTTAATTCTGAACTTTATCGCTTCTATGGGTGATACCGCTGCCGAAAACCTTTGCCTTGCTTTATACTCATCAATTATATCCGAAAGTAGCAGGCTCTCCTCCTGGCTCAATCCACCACTCATCTCTCCTAGCTTCTTCTCCAAGCTTTCAATAATATCACTATTTACTGCTTTCCCCATTTTTGTCTCTTGTTAGATTTTGGCAAATTTATATCAAAAATTCGATGGTCAGAATGCTGGAAGCATTGGCAAATGTGGAGAATTGCGAAGAATTGACGACGAAGAATTAGAATTTGTCGACGAAGGAGGAGTTAAGGGTAATAAGAGTGTTGATTAAATATTTGCCCCACAAAGCCAAATAAAGCCTTCTGGCTTCACTTCGATGTCGCAAAGGATAAATACCACCCAGGGCAAAGAAAAGTTCAAAATAAAGCAAAATAGAATGGTTGGGGATGTTGGGGAGTGGGGGTGGAGATGGGGCGAGGATGGTTGGGAGAAAGGGGGAAGTGTGTGTGGGGCAATATGCGAACGATATTGTCTTAAGTCGTAAAGAAATGAAGATTAATTTGCTGCTGAGATTTAAATAAATAAATATCGTATATTTGGCATAAATAAATAACTAGTAGAATCAAAAAATAGCCAGGTAATAGTCAAACTGTTCTTTAAAAGCTTGAATTGTAATATGAGTTTCCTCCTTGATGCGACCTTATCAATCGGAGTGAGAATGGACTTCTCGTTTATTGTAACAGGATTATTAACTTTAATAATAATGCTTATGAAAACTGCAGAAAAATGTTCAAACTTGATTAAAGGTGCAATCGGAATTGGGGTACTACTGGGGAAGTCCACACTCCGATTGTAAGGTGGGAAAATCAACGGAAATTTGTGTTACTATGATTCAAGAGTAGTGCCAGGGGGAGAAATCCCCCCTTCCCCGCCCTTCCTAAGTAATTTATATGCTCAAGAGGGGGTTTGCATCGAAGAACGTGATAGAAAGCATTAACAAAACAAATAGCTCTAACATGGATAACGAAGACGAACAACCTAATGCTATTGAAGAAGAAATTCAACAAGTCGACAATGAAAAGCTTAAGAAAATTGAAAACGAGAAACAAGAATTGCTAAATAGTGTTATAAGCGGAAATATATATTCTACCAGAGAGCGAGTTGGGTTTGTGCTCAACCACTATCCCATTACACGAAACTCAGACATTGAATTAGCATGGAATTTTTGGCGTATTTTTGAATTTGATGTTTTCGATGGACAAAGCATTACGAAACGTCAACTTTATGAGCTTACAAAAATGACAACATTATCAAGAGAAAGAGCCAAGATTCAAAATGAATATAACCTCTTTCAAGCTGATGATGTTGTCAAGAAGCATAGAGGAACGCTTGAAATTGAGAAAAAAAATGCCGCCATCGCAGACAAACCCACAGACCTTCCTGTTTATTCAGTTTTTATTGATGAGGCAGGGAAGACTCAAGATTATTTGTCTGTCGGTAGCTTATGGATAATTGATGGGGGCTTTTCGACAATCAAAACAAGGCAAACAATAGATGAGTGGCGGAAGCATAATAATATCGACTTCGAATTTCATTTTGCAGATGTATCTAAGAATCGTGTGCAGATATACAAAGATTTCTTTTCGGTGTTTTTAAGTTTAAATCCCACAATTGGTTTTAAAGCAATTATAATAAATAATAAGGGATTCAAAGGCTCTGCACAGGTAATAACAGACCTTACTTATCATCTAATAAAAAAAGGTATCGAGCACGAAAATGAATCTAGAAGGGCGCCACTTCCAAGGGTTTTGCAGGTTTGGCCTGATGCTGATGAAAAAGGTAGCGATAAGCTCAAGCTTGAAAACATAAAAGAGCGATTAAACAGTCAGAAAATTGAGGGATTACACTTAGGAACATTTGAGCCAGTTGGCTCGCAAAGCAACCACTTCATACAGGTGGCAGATTTATTTACTTCCTCTGTCAATCGACGTGTGAATAACCCCAACAGCGAGGGGCATTTTAAGGACGAACTGGCTGATTACATATTAACTTTATTGAAATTTGAAATAAGTGAGGTTGACAAACTGAATCAGGATACTGACAAGTCTGCAGTCTTTAACTTGACATATACGGACTAAAAATGTACAAGTATGGAATCAATAGAAGTATTGCCAAAGAACTTCATTAAGGAGTATTTAATAAAGCAAATCCGAGAAATTATTGATGAGGACCATCCATATTTAGCATTCGCATTAATAGCAAGTGGAATTGAGTTTTTAGGAAAATGCCTTAATACCGCCCAACTAACATGGGACTATAATAATAAAAGTGGTGATGATATAGGATGTGCTATTGATGAATTAATGCCACATTATAGGCACTTGAATTTAAAAGATGAATTACGAAACGGTATGTTACATATGATGAAGCCCAAATCTCGTTTATCTCTTGCATATGCTAATCATAGCTACATAGGCGAACACCTTAAGCCACATCCCCACAATCCAAATCAAATTGTACTAGAAGTCATCTCCTTTCACAATGATTTTAGGTCTGCCTGTGAAGAGATTATTCATCGAATTGACAACGGTCAATTTAATAGTAATGATAAAATCTTCAAACCCTTTATAACGCATGAAAGTTAGATAGCCATAAATGCTGCTTTTAGCGCTCATTCTCTGCTGATTTAACTTGACCATCGTTTTACATTCCATATCATAAATTAGGCAGGCAAAACGCAGCAAAGCGGCAATTCTACATAAAGGCAGTTTCGCATTTCAGAGAGTGTAAAATACACTGAATATTATAAATATTAAAGGTATGAAAAAATATCTTCCAATAATGTTTGTAGGGTCTTCACGAGAAAGTTCTGATTATATAGAAAAAATTGAAGAACAACTTTGTGATACCGTAAGAGTAATGGCCTGGAATAAAAGTGTGTTTGACCCTGGATTAGAGAATTATTTATCAGACATAATTAAGGGTATTGATAATTCGAATTGTGCGTTGTTCATCTATGCTCCTGATGATAAAAGAATAATTCGAAAAAAGGGTGATTATGTCACAAGAGATAACGTAGTGTTCGAAACAGGAATTGCAATAGGAATACTTGGCAAAAAAAGAGTTTTTATTATTGCACATAACAATACAACATTACCAAAAGACTTAGATGGGCTAACTATTTATAAATTAAATCCTGATAAAAAGGGGTCTTTTAATAATAGCTTAAAAAAAGAGTTGATTAGGCTTAAAATGAAACTAGATGAAATACAGGAAGAGCTTAGAAAATCTCCAGTTTACTTAAGTGAATATATTCAAGACAAAATATATAAAGGCGTGTCGACATCAAAAGTTATTTGGGCAATAAGTCCAATGCTTTCTTCATTTTTAGATAGTCACGAACCTGAAATTGTCAGGAGGCTTGTTAGTTCCTCTAATCCGTTAGACAAAATAGTAGCTGTTTTAAGAGACCCAAATGGCAATACAATTAACTTAATATCAAGCCATAACAACAAATATGCCGAGTCAAAATCAGTAAACAAAAAAATTAACGCTTCACTATCTGTATTGCAAGAATTGAAGAATAAGCATCCTGATAAAGTCGAGATTAGAGTAATTGACCATCCATTTATTTGTTCAAGCTACATATTTGACCCAGACACAATAGACTGCCATGTTTGTATTCAATATAATCCGTTTGGGGAAGTTGACAGGTTGCCACAAATATTTGTACCCTGTAATAGACCATTTTGGAGTGATTTTTACATTAAACAAGGATACGAGTATATTCGGAATTCAAAACCATATCCTGCTGCATACACAGCAATTGAATTAGATGGAGATTGTGAATTTAGTGAAAAGAAAACGCTTCTGACTCTATGGGAGACAGGTTATCAGTGCTGTGTTTTTAGGGGAGAAAAAAGTGCACTTGAAAGACTAAAACAGAATACATTGGTAATCCTAGCTAAGGATAACGACAAACTAATTGGGTTTTCTATTGTTGACATTTCAACTGGGAAAAGACGTGCAACTGTTGTTGAAAGAAGCTATCGACGTAAAGGAGTAGCAATGGATATGGTACGACTTTCAATACGAAAGGTTCCAAAGCAATTCTCTGAAGTCCATTTATATTCTAAGTGGATGCAAATCGTTCTCCAAAAAATCGGCTTTAAGAGAATTACTTCTGAAACGGAAATAAGAAACATTTTAGGTCGTACTGACCTGATTATTTCATATGATAGAAAAAATGATATTCTGAAATACAAGCGCAAGACATCACAAGGTACTGAAAGTGTTTGGTTGGTTCTTTATATTCATAACTATTAAGTTAATATAAAGCAAATAGAGATGAATTGTGAAGCAAGACTAAGTTGTGAATCAAATAACCCTGTGCGAAAAAATATTAAGTATAATCCAGTAAAAAATATGAGAGCACAATTGCATTACCTAGAATTAACATATCCTCCTATTTCAAATCAGGAAGCGGAATGGGTAAAATCTGACCCCGAAGTTATTTCTCAAATTGCAAACAGTAATTTGTATTTTATTGGACAAAAGCCAGAAACATTCTTCAAATATAATGATGATGTAAACGCTCGATTATCGTCAGAATTCAAAATTTATTTTACTTATTTTTCTTGCGAAAAGATAGCGAATGGGTATATTGACTTAGAAATACTTTTTGCTAATCTGAAGTGTCCTGTTGAGATTGAGTTTGAAGTTGAGTTGGGTAATAAAATGATACGAATATGGACGGCGAAGGAAGCTAAAATGAGAGTTTTAGGCTGGTTTACAACTGATAAGATTTTGTTTGATAAAAGCAGAGGAGTGCCTTTTATTAAGGGACTAGATGATTATAAAGATTTTCTTGTATACAATTTACATTATGTTGGAATCTCAAAAAAGAACAGTAGTTTCGAACGGCTAATAGTAAAACCCCATGACAAAAGGTTAAGAATTTTATCTAATGAACACCCCATGAACAATGGTTCGAGAGTGTCGAATGAAATTGTGCTTTTTTTCTTCGAGATTCGGTCTTTAGAGGTAAAGCAATATCTCAAGATTGAGGATTTCGATGAAATTGGAAAGAATGAATTGGGAGACCCATTAAGGATTGCAGCAGAGGCAGAAAAAGCATTTGTGAAAATAATGAATACAGAATACAATGAAGTAAAATTTGACAACTTTCCGTTTTCATCAGATGGCATGTATAATACAAGTGTTGAGCGACTTATTTTCACAATTAATGAAGATTTTACTTTTGTTACTGCCGAGAACACAATATGTGGTGCTAGGAGTAAAGGGTATATTTACGAAGAAGGGGATTTTATTGCAATTTCGAAAATATCTGTGGAATTAATTAAAAGAAAGTCTTATTAAATCATAATTGGAAAACACTCGTTCAGTTTACGAAAAATAAAAAAGGTGTTGAATATTTGTGGCCTTTGATAAACTGAGTTTTGAGTAAAATATTCCGAAAAAGTTCATAATTAAATACATAGCTCAAGTATTATGCACCTGCATAATACTGACCCATCTTTATTTTTATTGGACCTCCGGGTGCCGGAAAAACAATGTTAGCAAAGCGATTGCCTTCAATTCTTCCTCCCTTAAACCTGCACGAAGCGCTTGAAACAACGAAGATACATTCGGTGGCTGGCAAGCTTGCACGGGAATCATCATTAATCTCGGTGCGACCCTTTCGCTCTCCTCATCATACGATCAGCGATGTGGCACTCGTTGGTGGCGGGCAATATCCGCAACCCGGCGAAATTTCTCTGGCACACAATGGCGTATTATTTTTGGATGAACTGCCCGAATTCAAACGTACTGTGCTTGAGGTCCTGCGCCAGCCACTCGAAGACCGCACAGTGACCATTTCCCGCGCAAAATTCAGTGTAGAGTATCCTGCAAGCTTTATGTTAGTTGCTGCGATGAATCCCTGTCCGTGCGGCTATTATAATCATCCTGAAAAGGAATGTGTATGCGGTCCCGGTAATGTTCAGAAATATCTCAACAAAGTTTCAGGTCCATTGCTCGACCGCATCGACATACATGTGGAAGTTACACCTGTGCCATTTCGTGAACTAAGCAGAGCAACCAGTTCGGAACGAAGCGAGCTTGTAAGAGAACGTGTGGTTCAGGCACGAAAGATACAGGAAGAGCGCTTTGCCTCAAAAAAAGGCGTATATTGTAATGCACAGATGTCGACCCGGATGTTGCAGGAGATCTGTGTAATCAGCGATGAAGGACAAACACTGCTAAAGACCGCAATGGAGCGGTTGTCGCTGTCTGCACGTGCCTATGACCGGATTTTGAAAGTGGCGCGTACCATTGCCGACCTTGATGCCAGCCCTGATATTCGCACCGATCATCTCGCAGAAGCTATTAATTATCGCAGTTTGGACAGGGAGAATTGGGCAGGATGATTTTTCTCTGCATTTGATCCATGTTATATTGCTACACTGCGGCTTGCTTCCAATCTACCACTTCATTTCATAAAAAAAAGGCCACCAACATTGGCGGCCTTTTACATTTTATTGATAACAGATTATCCAAGCATGCTCACCAATTGAGCAACACGCTGTGAGTATCCGAATTCATTATCATACCAAGCAATGACCTTTACAAAATTGCCATCCATAACCTGAGTAAGCTTGGAATCGAAAATGGAGGAGTGTGGATTGCCAACGATATCAACACTTACAATAGGATCAGTGCAATATTCAAGGATACCTTTCATTGGTCCTTCTGATGCTTGTTTAATGGCTTCGTTGATTTCTTCCTTAGTGACATTTTTATTTAGCTCAACAGTCAAATCAACCACGGAACCGTCTGGAGTAGGAACACGCATTGAAAGACCATCAAGTTTTCCTGCTAATTCAGGAATCACCAAGCCAATTGCTTTGGCAGCACCAGTACTGGTTGGAATAATTGAAAGTGCTGCTGCTCGTGCCCTGCGAAGATCCTTATGCGGAGCATCAAGAATGATTTGATCATTAGTGTATGAGTGAATGGTATTCATCAAACCACGTTTAATCCCAAAATGATCATTCAATACCTTTGCAACAGGAGCGAGGCAATTGGTAGTGCAGGAAGCATTGCTGAGAATTTGATCTGTAGTTTTAAGGTCCTGATTATTTACACCCAAAACAATAGTGCGGTCAACATCATCTTTCGTATCAGCGGGAACTGTAAGGACAATCTTCTTAGCACCTGCATCCAAATGCTTCTGAAGTTTTTCGCGTTTACGGAACACACCGGTTGCCTCAACCACTACTTGTACTCCAAGGTCTTTCCATGGCAATGCCGCTGGATCCTTCTCTGCAAATACTTTATACTTTTTGCCATCGACTACTATTCCGTCTTCAGCAGCACTTACTTCGCCTGGATATTTACCATGAACTGAATCATACTTCAGTAAATGGGCTAGTGTCTTAGCATCCGTTAAATCGTTCAACGCAACAATTTCGATGTTCTCATAAGCCATCAACGCCCTAAATGTCAAACGGCCAATACGACCGAATCCATTGATAGCGACTTTTATCTTTGCCATACTTGTGTTATTAAATGTTTGTGCGGCAAAGGTACAAAAAATGCCCACATTGCACAGTGCATTGTGGGCATAAATATCTTTATAAGAAAATGAAGCTATCGATATATTTCTACTGAACCTTTAAGCGTATGAATGTGATGTTCAAAATCGAGAAACTCTATGTAATAAATATAGGCGCCGAGTGGAGCAGGTTTTCCTTTGTATGTTCCATCCCAAGAGTTCTCTGTGTTATTACTAAAGAAAATCTCTTCGCCCCAACGATCAAAAATCCGAATGAAATACGTTCCTTCCAAAATTCCTTGACCTTGTAAGTAAAACACATCATTTTTCCCGTCACCATTCGGAGTAAACGCATTAGGAACAAATAAATATGATTCGGGGCGCACTGTGACCGAAGTATAGGTAGTATCAGTACAGCCATATTCGTTCATAATAGCAAACTCGACTTCATAGGTTCCGGTATCAGCATAAGTATAATACAAATGGGATTGATCGGAAGTCCCGCCATCTCCAAAGTTCCAGCTCCATTGTACCGGGTTGCCAATACTCTGATCGAAAAACCCCAAGGTGTTTTCAAGTATCGTCACCTGCCGGTTAGGAAGCACCTGCATAATAGCCACTGGTTTTGGAAAGACCTCAACATAAGCGGGAGCATTTAATGTCATACCATATCCGCCGGGATTTAAAACGGTAAGTGATACATCATAAAGACCATTATCAGTATATAATGCCATAGGATTTTTCATATCGCTGGTGGTGCCATTTCCAAAATCCCAGTGGTAACTTGCACCCGGTGCTGCTTTAATGGTACTGTCTGTAAACTGTACCAATAAAGGTTCGCAACCACTTATGGGATTTGCAAAGAAATTTACTTCAGGGAATACAGGGGTGACGATTACTATTACTGAAGCTGTTCCTGTACATCCATTTACATCTGTACCCACAACCGTATAAACGGTAGTAAATACAGGGGTTACAATAGGTGATGCAGAATTAGCTTGTCCGTTCAAGGATGCATCATATGGATTTCCACTCCACATGTATGTATTGCCGCCGCTGGCGGTTAAGGTTACTGGCTCTCCCATCAAAATATTTCCCAGACTCCCCGTCGCAGTAATTGTTGGAAGAGGGTTCACAAAAACAGTTACAGAATCATAACCCGAGCAAGTGCCCGTTGCGGTTACGAAGTAAGTCGTGGTTGATGTGGGCGTTACTGGATTAATGGCACTTTGCGGACCATTACTCCAAACATATGCGGTACCTCCGGATGCTACAAGAGTTGTTGTTTGTCCGGCACAAAGGGTGATATCATTTCCCGCTTCAGCCATTCCAACACCCGCATTTACAAGAATGCTTTCTGTGACAGTATTTGCACAAGCATCAGTAACGGTGACCATGTAGTTGGTGGTACTTGTAGGTGTCACAGTGTAGGACGTTCCACTACCCAATCCATTATTCCAGGCATATGTATATGGTGTGATTCCACCAGCTGTTGAAGCCCAAAGGTATGCCTGACCTCCGCAAATAGTGGTATCATTCGCGGTATTCAGCACTAAAGGAGTATTATCCTGTATATTCACGACTACATCTGTGGTGTTTCCGCAAATACTTGTTTGCACTGTAAGGATAACGGTTTCTGTTCCTTCGGTAATACCATCGACCAAAGGATGTATGACTACATCTGCAGAAGTTTGTCCTGCAGGAATCATTACTGAATTGGAAATAGTTGTATAATCTACACCATTGGTTGCAGTGCCTGAAATTCCGTAAGAAATTGGATAATTGCTAGATTGTGCTGATTGAAGGGTAAAATGAACCGTAATATCATTACATCCTTCAATGGCATTATTCCCAACGGTAGGAACGGTGGGATATTGAGTAACAGTGACAGCGCCTCCCGAAAAGGAATTCTTTTTCAAAAACACGCCTGAATCAAAGGATTGATCACCACAATCACCAACAGCTAATTTTATGTGATACTGAACACAAGGAACAACAAGACACCATGCTGTTAAAACTTTAGTAAAACCATCGTAAACAATGGTCTGCCCATTTAGTCCTTCATTATCAACATAGTAAATTGCGTTGTTGCCATCATTTACATTATCAATAGTTACAGGAGTTGTAGAGTTAGGCAATAAAGCAATATTCTTACTTGAGTACGAACCTCCTGCAGGATTAGGCCCTGAAACAAAGAAGCCAAATACATCATTAAAAGAACTACCCACAAATTCAGGATATTCTTCAGAACCGAAAACATATTTGAATTTAATAGTATCGGATAATGGAACAAAATCAAACTGCAATACGGAAGCATCCATTACCGTGTATGTCGGAATCAAGGCTTGTAGATCTGCATCCGTCAACCCACTGTTGATATTCGATGCAAAATTCGAAACCGGAGAACCGATTGCCGGGGAACCGTTAACAAGCCCGGTGGACATAATAATTCCATCTGCAAATCCAAGATTAGTGGGAGACGCACCAGTGGTGAATGATCCAATGGAGCCACTCATGCCTGCATAAGTTACATTGCTTACCGTAACTCCAGCACCAACCAAAACATTTTGTACAAGCTGAGTAGGTGTAAAAGAGGTATTCACCGTTAGCTGAGCAAATGACGGCAGTATGGCTATCTGCATGAAGCAGGCAAGGATTAATTTCCGAGTGCCGGTTTTTATGAAGTATTTCACTAATTCATATTTATTAATTGCACAAAAATACTAATAATGAGTATGTAACAAAAAAAAATTAACATATATATTGGTTAAGACGTGTTTTTTTACAGATAGGTTGCCCAAAAATAGCGACGAATTGCAAGCATCACAGGGTTTTTGATAGAAAAAGCCTTAAACTCGCATTTTCACTATATCTTTGCAAAAAAAACAAAATGGCAGATAATCACGAACTTGGCCGCGAGGGCGAAGAGCGTGCACGGGAGTTTTTACGTTCCCTTGGCTACGAAATACTCGAAACCAACTGGAGATGCGGTAATCACGAATTAGATATTATCGCTAAAGATGGAAACATTCTGGTTGTAGTTGAAGTTAAAACAAGGCGTAGCTCGTATTTTGGAGAACCTGAAGCCGCTGTAAACGCTAAGAAAAGAAGAATAATCGTAAAGGCAGCTGATGCCTATATTAATATGAATGCATTAGAATTAGAGGTGAGATTCGACATCATTTCCCTGATTATTGGAAAAGGAAAATGTGAGATTCATCATATCCCCGATGCATTCTATCCAACTTTATAATAAATTGATGAAACCCTCAGAGAAAAAGCCGACCCGAAGCACCGGATCGCCACAACGCAAAGAAAAACCTGTCCTTCGCAAAAAGGCGGAAATACAAAAGAATACAGAAGACGATGGTCGCGGCAAACCACGTGGTAAAAAAATTCTCATCCTTAAACCAGCAACAAGGAAAACGAAGGAACCGACCGAAGCTCCAAGAGAACGACGCACCAACAGACCAACGACCAGAAAAAACAGTGCATCGAAGAAACCTACAACCAATAAGACCTTTCAACGGGAAGACCAACGCAATAGTCTCCACCCTAGTGAGCGCGCTATCCGCCTGAATAAATATATTGCCAATGCTGGCATTTGCTCAAGACGTGATGCTGATAAACTCATCGAAAGTGGCGTCATTAAAGTGAATGGAAAACCTGTCACTGAACTGGGCACTAAGATTATGCCCGGAGATGTAGTGCAATACAATCAACAAAAATTAAAAGGTGAAACCCTGAGATACGTGCTCCTCAACAAACCTAAAGGTTTCCTGTGTACGGTGGAAGATCCACAAAACCGAAGGACTGTTATGGAACTTGTTAAAAACGCTTGCGTTGAACGCATATATCCTGTTGGCCGTCTAGACCGCAACACTACGGGACTCTTACTTCTGACCAATGATGGCGATTTGGCAAAGAAACTTACGCATCCAAGGCATAAAGTAAAAAAGGTTTATCAGGTTGAATTAAACAAGCCCTTATCCCGCAATGATCTTGTAGCCTTGTCGGACGGTGTTGAGCTTGAGGATGGATTTATTGCTCCCGATGCAATCGCTTACGCTGAAAATGGCGAAGATAAAACCCGCGTTGGAATTGAGATTCATTCTGGCCGTAACCGTATCGTCCGCCGCATGTTCGAAAAGTTTGACTATGAAGTGGTAAAACTCGATCGCACAGTATTGGCAAATCTTACAAAAAAAGATCTGCCCCGCGGAAAATGGCGCCATTTAACCCTTACAGAAATCAACATTCTCAGAAGAGTACAATAAAAATTAAACCCGCATGAAACGAATTATTACAATCACATGCCTGCTGCTGTTATGCTCTGCTGCAATAGCACAGGAACCCGCAGAAAAGAAGAAACTCCCCTTTGATCTTGGTGTTGACCTGATGAGCCGCTTTGTATGGCGCGGACAATGTATCAGCAAAAACCCCAATATTCAGCCGTATTTTGTGTATGCCCCTAAATTCGGCCTTAAGGTCGGAGCCTGGGGTTCATATAGCGTAACCGGCGATTATGCTGAAGTTGATCTTTACGCCGCATACGGTTATAAGGGCTTTTCAATTACTGCGACTGATTATTTCGTAATGAATGAATCGCTGGCCAACAATCATTTCTTCGATTGCAAAAACGCCAGCACCGGACATCTGCTGGAAGGTATGCTGACATATGAAGGTCCGGCGAAATTCCCAATAAAAGTAACCGCTGCCTCCATGTTCTGGGGCGCCGATCGCCTGCCTGATAAAATGATTGTAGATACTGTTCTCAGCGACACCACATATACCTACAAAAACGCCTATTCAACATATTTTGAATTAGGATATACGATTCGTAACATAAGTCTGTTCATTGGCGTAACTCCCATGGAAGGTTTTTATGGAAGTAAAGCAGGTATTGTGAATGCAGGAATCAGTGCAAAAAAGAATATCAAAATTACTGACTCTTTCTCCTTACCCATACAAGCGGCTCTCATCACCAATCCACAAAAACAAAATATCTTTCTCGTGTTTGGATTTACATTTTAGAAAACAGTATTTTCGTTTAACTGCTTTCTAGAACTGCATATAAATCACGGGTATGCACCCCGGGGCAAGCCCCAGCCCCAAAATTCCGCCCTAGAAGGGCGGGGTATTATACCCTCCGCCATTGGCGGGATTGTTCGCCTAAGGCTTTTAATTCGCCTTCGGCTTTTAAAAACCAAGGCTCACGAATAAAGTAAACCCAACGCTACTATAATCCATTAAGGATCAAGCGGAAAAGTTGAGGAGACAACTATTTTTATAGAAAACGATAAAATACTCAACGTCTTTTTCCACTACAAATGAAACGAATCAATACGAATGATGGTCTTTAATCATGCGAATCCAGAGTTAAAATATTAATGCAATGAATGCGGCGGCCAGCTTGCCAAACACATGGATAAGTAGGCCTTTGGCGGATCTTGTTTTACTTGCTCTTTGAATATCTGTTTTTTCAATTAACCAATTAAAGAATGCTTCAATAGGCTGCCTGACGCTGGATACAGCGCGTGAGAAAAGATCATCAGCTGCTTTATTAAATTGCTTTTCTGTTTCTGATTGATTTTTTACTGCCTTTACGGGAGTTAACATTATTGAATTTTGTGTTTGTTCCAGACGATGAAAGTAGTCAACATTGTAGTAAATTTTGTCGCCAAAAAAAGTTCTGTTTTCAATGTTACTCCAGTAGTTCCGGAAAACATTCAGGTCGTTTTCAGATGCATGTGAAATGAGCATTTGTTCAGGAAATGGCATTTTTTTAAGCCGGCGGAATCCAAGCGAGTGTATGCGGAGACCATAAAAATATAACGACTTAGTTGAGCAAAATCCTTTGTCTGTAAGTTCCGGTGCAACTTTGCCTTTACGTTTTCCGGAACAGGTGATAACAGGCATTGAATCAAGCAAACTAATATTTTCATCGCAATCCGCTGGTCTGTTTTCCTTGACTAAAGATTCCCCAAGCAACCGAAAAGGTTCTACTAATCGGTTAAGACGATTATTAAAAGCCTTGTAATTAGGCAACTTTGGGAACCATGAAGTCAAGTATTCCTGTGCAAATGCATGGATTTGCCTTACCTGAAATCTTTTCTCCTGGCTAACTACAAATAAATAAATCGTCATAATTTCTTGATCTGTAAACTCCGGTCTATCGTTATTACTGAAGCGCTGTACGGTGTATTGAAAATCTTTATCAAATTTATCGCACACATGACAATAAATTTGTATTAATTTGTAAGCCTTGTCTTTGGGAATCATATCTTATGATTTTAAGTGGAATTATCATCTAAGATATTGATTTCCAATGACTTGGCAATATTTATTTCATATAATTTATTAACATCTTTATTGTTAGTAACTACTTGTTTTTTAAGTTTTAACTCTGGATTCGCATTAATCACTAATGTTTATAAAAATTATCATACATCCAAGATTAATATATTTATACTTTCAAAATTTTTCATTATTGGAAAATATAAAAAAGTTCCTTCAATTTGCCCACCCATAATCATTTTGTGCCTTGAAGTTTTGTAGTACCTTAGTTCAAAGCGTGTGCGTGGGCCTGTCAAAGCAAGCGGGCGTGGGTTAGCTGTGAATCGTCAACGGTACGCAAATCCGCAAGGGGCCAGACAGCAGCTTCTTCGCTGTCGGCTCTGTCGAAAACGACAAAAGGAAAATCCAATTAGTGAAATGAAGTTTATTATCACATTTAAGAACTGCCATCAATTGTCGTTTTCGGCACTACCTTGCGTGATTTGCGACCGTTGGCGAGAGCGGGGGGATAGCATTTTGCCTGCCTGCGTGACGCAGTCAGGCAGGCTTTGACTTGACTTTTGGCTCCACCATTTTTGTCAAGAAAAATGGTGGAATTAAAAGAGAATAAACAATCAATCTTGTTGCGCTCTTATCAAATGTGACAATGCATTTTAAGGTTTCTTGCATTTTCGATATTAAGGCCTTGGTGAATTTTACTCCCCAACCATTCGATTTGATCCCACTTTAACACACACCAATATCCAAAAAAAAGAGGCCATATCTGAATATGACCTCTTTTTTTATATTATATATTTATCAATGTCCGGCAGGTGCTTCTTCTACAGGAACTTTATAACGGTTACGCGTTTCGCGAATGATTAGCCATTCCCAATCATCACCATAACCAGGCTGCTTCACGCTAGGATTCATTTCGCCTTCTACAGGAGTTTTGATGTTTCCATCCATGTATTTTGTAAAAAGATATGCATATAATTCTTTCCAACGCTTCACGGTGCTATTGCCGGCATTCACTGAATAATTAGTAAGATATTCTATCGCTTTCTTTGGTGATTTTTTATAAAGATCACCAACGGTCTTATCAACATTAGCGATTTCTGCAATATACTTCAGTTCAAGTTCTGATTGCACCTTACGTATCTCAGGAGTAATATCGCAATAACGTGTATAAGCGAAATTCGACACCTGATTAAATGCCCAGAATCCACTAGTTTCGCTGAACACCATCATCGATCCATTACCAACGGCGAATGCTTCAGGAACTTTTGTAATCGAAGTAAAAATAGGTGAATAGCAAGTAGTGTAGCTATCGTCAACACCAAACCAAATGATTCCGCCAATAGCATCGGGTAACCAACCGCGCGATTGAGCAACAAAAGAAAATCCGGTTTGCTGGGTGGAAATAGCACGTTCGTGTAAATAACCAACACCATCAACACTCCAGGTCATAGGCCTCCAGCGGTAAGGGCATTTGTATGGACCAGCACCAACATCCTGTGTCATGTCCATTGGAGTTCCTTCGTAATGATCACGCATTAGCTCCATAATATCATGTACACTTACTTTTTTGTCCGGTTTAATCCACAAAGGCATACGGTTCTTCAAATTGGTTCCCATGGCGTAGTCTAAGTATTTATCCATACCCGACACCAATCTGTTAAAACCACTCCAGACGCGGGCTTCGCAGAAACGTGCAGCCTCAAAATTGATTGGAGCATAGGCATCACAAAAACTAAAATCCTTATCTTCTCCCTTAAAGAAGCCTTTCTGACGGGCAAAGGAAATCACATCCGGTGAGTAAATACAATTCTCAGGATCGTTAAGTGGGAAGGTAGTGATACGTGCCTGATTGGCGTGACCGCAAATGTATCCATCAGGAATGCGTCGTGCAACCCAGACAGCACCTTTGTTTCCCGGACCTTTACCAATCATCTCGAGTATCCATGCTTCATTGGCATCTGCAATTGAAAAAGATTCTCCCTCGCTGCAATAGCCATATTCAGCGACCAGCTCACCAAAAATCTTAATCGCCTCACGCGCGGTTTTTGCACGTTGCAGCGTAATGTAAATGAGACTGCCGTAATCCATGATTGCTGATGTATCCACCAATTCCTCACGTCCACCATATGTGGTTTCGCCAATGCTCAACTGATGCTCATTCATATTACCAATAACATTGTAAGTATGACGAACCTGTTTAATCTTACCAAGTTTCTTTCCTGTATCCCACTCAACAACATCTAGCATTGCACCTTCAGGATAATCGCGGGCTGCCCAAAAATACAATTCCCCATAAAGGGTATGTGAATCTGCAGTGTAGGTAATCATCGTGGAACCATCAACAGAGGCTCCTTTGGTGATTAGAAAATTCGTGCAAGCCTGGACATTGGTCGCCGCAAAAACTAAGACAGCAAACAAGCCTGCAATCATTAAATTACGCTTCATATTTATTTTATTTTAGTAAATGATTTTCATTTTTCCTGCTCAAAAATAGCTTTTTTCTTTTCATCGTCCCATGAAATTTTTCACAGTATTTTGTTTAACATAGATTTAACGACCTCTGGATGCTAACTAACATTTATTACCAGCTGATCTTTTGTTACAATATTTCTGGTTGAATTTGAAATCAGCATTCATTGCCTCTATTGATTTTTCATCAATCCACAGATACTACCCAAATATACTTTCTGATAGTAAAATTCACATCGCATTCGTGAAGTCATTCTGAATTTGAAAACTGAGATTTAACGAATCGGCGCTGCAAGGCTTCAAATGATGCGGACTCTGTGATTATTTTACGCAACAACAAACTTATGATTAAATGCATTTATATCAAAACGGTTTCTAAGCTGACTAATGATAATTTTGTACATTTGAAAAAAACAATGATATGCAGCGCTGCTCAGGTATTCTTCTGCACCCTAGCTCACTTCCCGGTCCCTATGGAATAGGCACCATGGGCCCAGAGGCCTATTGGTTTGCTGATCAACTCCACGAAATGAAGCAGCAACGTTGGCAAATCCTTCCACTCTATCCTACCGGTTACGGTGATTCACCGTACCAGTCGTTATCCGCATTTGCAGGAAATCCTTTATTAATCTCCGTCGAGTTGTTGATTCGTGATGGTTATCTCACACTCAAAGACATTCCTCGCTTTCCAACGTTGTCTTCTTCGAAGGTGGATTTCGAATGTGTAAAAGCGCATCGAAATATCGTTTTCAGTAAAGCCTTTAATACGTTTCAACGTGAGGCTTCTATAAAAGAGAAACAGGCATATTCCCGTTTCTGCAAAAAAAATCATTGGCTTAACGACTATGCTCTCTTCATGGCCATTAAGGATCATCATCATTTGAAAGCATGGAACACATGGCCAAAAGCGCTCAGAGAGCGAGATCCGGAGGCAATCAATAAATATTCACTGCTCTTAAAAAAAGAATGTGAATATCATAGCTTCCTGCAGTACTTGTTCTTCCAACAATGGAACGCATTAAAGGAATATTGTCATAAGCAGAATGTATATATAATTGGAGATAATCCAATTTACGAAGCATACGATAGTGCCGATGTATGGACACATCCCGAGTTATTTCAACTCAATAAAAAATTGCTGCCGGTCCGCGTGGCCGGTGTTCCTCCCGATTGCTTTAGCGCTGATGGTCAGCGATGGGGAAATCCGCTGTACGACTGGGAAAAACACAAGTCCGAACATTATCATTGGTGGATAGAAAATCTGAGAGCTTCCTTTGAAATGACCGATTACGTAAGGATAGATCATTTCATTGGTTTTGTTCGTTACTATTCCATCCCTGCAAAAGATCGTACCGCCCGCAATGGGCGCTGGGAACAAGGACCCGGTCTCCACTTTTTTGAAACACTGCAACAGACCTTTGGACAAATGCCCATTATTGCCGAAGACCTTGGTGCCACTACGCCGGAAGTATATCGTATCAAAGAAGCCATGGGTTTCCCCGGCATGAAGATTCTACAGGAAGCCTTTGATGGCAACCCTTCGCATCCATTTTTGCCACATCAGTACACTAAGGATTTTGTGGTCTACACAGGAACACACGACACGAATACCACGCTGGCAAGTTACCGTAAACTCTCTCCAAAAAATAAAAAATTCCTACAAGCCTACACGGGACAAAAAGGCTCTGCAAAAGACATGGTGTGGGAACTAATACGACAGGCACTGGCTTCCGTTGCCGATACAGCAATCTTCCCTATGCAGGATATCTTGACTCTTGGAGAAGAAGCCCGCATGAACATCCCGTCTACCATTGGAAACAACTGGGAATGGCGTTTACAAAAAAAACAGTTAAGCAAAGAAATTGTACACCGAATGCGTGAAATGACAACTATTTATAATAGATGATTATTTGCGATGTTTTGGAAGGGGCGCGAGGCTTATCGGTTATGGGGTTATTAAGGTTTATGAAGAGTGGAGTCGAGACCACTATTTTATATGTGTCCAATCCCGGTCCCCGAGCGGTAGTCGAGGGGCTAGTACTAAGCGAAGCCGAAGTAAGCAGTTGGGGATAATTGCAAATTTCACCCTTGATTCACATTAACACCTAATCCTTAGATTTCTTACCTAAGACAGTGGCCAGTCCACCCCTTGATGTTTCTTTATATTTTTCTGACAGATCTTTTCCTGTGTTTTTCATCGTCTTCACCACATCATCGAAGCTGATGCGATGTTCACCATCCGAAAGGATAGCAAATGCAGAAGCATCGAGAGCGCGCGCAGCTGCAAATGCGTTGCGTTCGATGCAGGGAATCTGAACATATCCGCCAACCGGATCACAGGTAAGACCCAGATGATGCTCCATGCCAATCTCAGCAGCATATTCAATCTGTCGCGGTGTACCACCAAAAAGCTGCGCACAGGCGGCAGCGGCCATGGCACAGGCTGTTCCTATCTCGCCCTGACAACCTACTTTCGCCCCGGAAATCGATGCGTTTTGTTTTACTAAATTGCCTATCAATCCAGCGGTTGCCAATGCCTTAATCACTTTTGCTTCGGGCATATCGTAATTGGTCATTACATGATATAACACTGCAGGTAATGCACCACAACTGCCGCATGTTGGCGCTGTTACAATCTCTCCTCCCGCAGCGTTCTCTTCAGCAACAGCCAACGCATAGGAAAATAAATCCGTCTTCCTTTTTAAAGTACCCGTAAAACCGGTTGATCGCGTATGATAGATCGACGCTTTGCGCTGCAAATGTAATGGTCCGGGTAACAGTCCTTCGGTGTGAAGTCCGCGGTCAATGGCCGATTTCATAACAGCCCACACTTTTTCCAAAAATGGCCACAACTCTTTACCTTCAATTTCTTCTATGTATTCCCAAAAACTCTGGCCACTCTGCTCAAGATGCTGCATTATCTTTTCCATGGTAAGCAATGGATAAATATTGCTGCTGGTATCATGGTCATCATTCAATGCACCGCCACCAATGCTGAAGGTCAACCAGGAATCAATGACTTCGCTCTTTTCGTTCAAAGCCTCGAATAGCAAGCCATTGGGATGCACACTAAGAACATCCTCAGGTTTCCATAGAATCTCTATTTCCTTACCTTCAAAAACCTCAGCTATGGCTTTATCGGTAAGATGCCCTTTTCCCGTCGCCGCCATACTTCCGTAAAGGGTAACTCTGAATTTCGTAATTCCGGAATGTTTGTCTCTAAAGGTTTCCGAGGCTCTGCGTGGCGCCATGGTATGCGTACTTGACGGACCATGACCAATGCGGAAAATATTTTTGATAGAATCCATAATGTTCTTTTCTGCAAAAGTAGTATGATTTCGCCTATCCCGGGCAAGTTTCTCCGGAGGCCCTATTGATGACATTCTCATTAACCAATAATAGTGTAACCACAATTATGATCAATCACATTATCAATACCTCGACGCTTGCCTGCTTTCAGCTAAAAAACAGCAAATTCTGCAAGGCATCCAAAATACCTATTGGTAGGGATAAGGCATTGTTGCCTATACAATATTTTTGTATGCATTAATATTCGCTTATTAAAATTGCTTGAACTATGAAAAGGCTTAAAGCTTTCCTAACATTTTCGCTGGCGCTACTCTTGGGTGTGAGCGCCTTTGCTCAAAACAACATACAAATTGGAACAGGTACTCAAAGCACTTCCTATCCTCCCTACAGCGTTTGGAACTATGGATGGTACTCTGCCATCTATCCTCAATCAGCCGTTGGTACAGCGAAGACGATAGATACCATAGCTATCGAGTGCATCAATGGTCCAAAGTCGTTCACCAATCAAAAGATTTACATGAAACATAGCAGTGCTGCTATTTTTGGCTCTGCTGCATGGGAAGATCCTACAAATTCCGGGTATACGCTTGTATATAGTGGAAGCATTAACTACAATGGATGGACAAAAATTCCATTATCAACACCCTTCGTGTATAATGGAACCGACAATCTGGTAATACATTTTGAAAACCGAAGTGGATTGTCAAATTATGCAAATTTCAATTCAACACTTTCAACAACAAATAACAATAAATCCTCGGGTAGTGATGTTTCTTTCCCTACAGGTTCGGGCTTTTTGAATCCATATCCCGGTTCGCTTCCTAATATAAAACTGTATTATGCTTCTGCTGGCCTCCCAGCAACCCCGGGCAGTTACTATCCTGCAGCAAATGATACACGAATTCTGGTGGATACACTCGTTCATTTTTCTTTAGGAGCCAATACCACTTCTTACGATCTTTACTTCAGTACCGATTCGCTTGCGGTAGCAACGATGAATGTATCCGCAAGGGTTGTAAACAATGCCGCGGTTGGAGCACCGGGCATGTTCTCCTATGACCCTCCATCTTTCATGAATTCAAAAACAAAGTACTATTGGATCGTCGTTGCAAAAAATGGCAGTAATACCTCTGCCTCATCATTCCTGAAGTTTACCACTCAGGAAGTCATCAGCGCATTCCCATATAATCAGGGCTTTGAGGATTCCACAGTGTTTTACCCCGGCTGGTACGGCATGTTCACTGAGTGGACTTATACAAGCAGCGGCACAAATGCAGTGTGGGGTTATACGGGGAATAACGATCCTCATTCAGGTCTGTATTGCGCATATGTTGCTCCATATGCCGCAACCACCCAGTCTTCCCTTGTCAGTCCACGAATCTTCCTTTCTTCAGGTATGAATCTTTCCTTCTGGTGGCGCAACGGAGGACACACTGCAAAAATCAGTGGACAGGATTCAACTTTTGTGGAAATAAGTACCGATGGAGGACATAGCTGGATTACTCTTGGCTCATTGTCGCCGGCCGCTTCTCAATCGGCTTACCAAATGGCACTTTTCGATTTGAATTCATACGCAGGTAATAATGTCTACCTGAGATGGCGCTACAAAATGATCTCATATTCCGCAACTAATTATGTATTTTTAGATGATATTTTAATCGCAGCCGGAACAGGTCCATCAATCAGCGTAAACACCAGCAATTACACCTTTAACGAATTATATGAAGGTGGACATACAACGGGTGAAGTAATCCTCACCAACAATGGAACAGCAAATCTTGTTATTACTGGAACTACCGTCAGCGCTCCATTCAGCTGCAGTTACACCGGAACCATTGCCCCGGGCGGATCAGATACGGCTCAAATACTTTGCACAGCCGCTACTGCCGCTTCCTATAGTCAACCTCTCTCCTTTACTGTGAGTGGCTCTTACAGCGGCAGCAACACGGTAACACTGAACACCAATGTACTTACGCCTCTTGGTACCTTTTTCGAAGGTTTCGATCTTTCGTCAAATTATCCAGCCCACTGGAATAAAATCAAAAGTCCAAGCGATGCAAGTAATGATGTAAGCGTTGTTTCAACAACCGACGCTTATTCAGCACCAAGCTGTTTAAAACTCTTGAATGCCAACGACAGTATCTCGCCACTTCTGGCCATCTGTCCTGGCGTTACAAATTTTGACGTCAATGTGCTGACCTTCTACGCCAAGACCGGCGGGACGTACACCCAACATTTAGTAATTGGTGTAATGGATGATCCTTATGATGCCTCATCATTTGTGGCCGACACGACTCTCGTCATCAATGGCACATATGCATTATATACCGTCACATTGAATCCTTCCAATACCAAACCATACATCGCATTTAAACATTCCAACGACAATGATTGGACAAGCTTTAGAATCGACGATGTAAATTGGAATGATAATACCCCTACTGTTCCTGCTTGCGCAGAAGCTCTGTATCCGGCAAATGCAGCAAACAATGTTGATGTGATGATGGATGTAGTACTGAGATGGGCTGGTAATGGCGGCGCTCCCACCGGGTATAAAGTGTATTTCGGTAACACTTCCAATCCAAGCACATTGATTAAGGATACCGCTGGTACAGGGGTGAAAGTGCTGCAAACACTGAATTATTCAACAACCTATTATTGGAAAGTGATTGCCTATAATGCAACAGGCGATGCAACTTCCTGCTCAGTGTGGTCGTTCCAGACAATGGCAGACCCAACGGTTCTTACCGACTACTGCGAGAACTTTGACAGTGATCCTGACTCTCTCATTGTACCTTTAGGCTGGTCGTTCGAAAACCTTCCATCACAAGCTGGACAAACGTATCTGGGTTTATGCTGGGATATGATTACCTCAAGTCCGAGTCCTGCGCACAGCGCTCCAAACGCAATGGCCAGCGGTCCGGAATTCTACGAAAAAAATAATTGGTTGTTTACTCCACCTATTACACTTCAGGGAACAACATTATATCAGGTAGGATTTTATTTCAAAGCTCAAAAGCTTTTCTCAACGGACCTTGAGCGCATGCGCGTCCTGATTTGTAGTGATAATAAGGCTTCAAGTGTATTGGATACCTTGTGGGACAATGATTCTATCGCCAACGAAACCTATGAATTGGCAACGGTTCCATTCAGTGTAAACACAAGTGGTAACTACTATATCGCGTTTCAGGCCTACAGTCCATATGTAATGGGCGGTTTGGAAAATAATGTTTTGTTGATCGACGACATCTGTGTTGATGCTTCTAACGGAATTGCCGAGAACCCCACAGCGTTTACCATTTATCCAAATCCTAGCCATGGCAGCTTTACCATTAGTACACAAAACGACAATAGTGATGCAGCCGAAATTGAAGTTCTGAATATGCTAGGTCAACAATTATTCAAACAAAAATTACAAAATAACGCTCAGCGAATTGATCTTTCTTCGTATGGAAAAGGGATGTACTTGCTTCGAATCATGAGCAGAGGCGAAGGCAAGACATACAAAGTGGTGGTTGAATAACCCGATCATCACAACATCGAGAAGCTGTCTAAAAAAGGCAGCTTCTTTTTTTTGTACAATCCGTGTTTTAATTAACATAGAAACTGCGCGCTACTACAATCGTCAGGAAAAGAGTTTTTGAAAATTTAGGAGTAAGAGGAAAAGTTGAGGAGTAAGAATACTATTCATAGGAAAGAATAGATATTAAAACCTTTCCTCAACTACGTATGCCAATAATAATCTTGAATGAAGGCATATTACATATATTGTTTGTAATATTGATTAAACTTATCAATCTTTTAGAGCATCCGTGTTTTAATAGTTTAACAGACCAATATCATTCATACTTGAGGGGTCTTTTACAGTATTAAAATTATGCAATGCTAATATTCAAAGCGTGTGCGTGGGCCTGTCAAAGCAAGTGGGCGTGGGCGGGCTGTGAATCGCGAATGGCATGCAAATCCGCAAGGGGCCAGACAGCGGCCTTTTCGCTGTCGGCTCTGTCGAAAACGACAAAAAGAAAATTCAATGAGCGAAATGAGGTATTTTATCACATTCAAGAACTGCCGTCAATTGGCGTTTTCGGCACTACCTTGCGTGATTTGCGGCCGTTGGCGAGAGCGGGGGGATAGCATTATGCTTTGACTTGACTTTTGGCTCCACCATTTTTGTCAAGAAAAATGGTGGAGTTAATAGAAATAAACAGCCAATTTAGCCGCGCTCTTGTTAGTTGTTGTATATCTTCTTGCGGTTCTATGATTTTTGACGCATTTGATTATTTTTTTTTACTCCTCAACAATCGGGCTTGAGCCAAAATATATTCATAATGATAAGATGCAGTATATTGGCTCCGTTTGACATTTTCGTAACGCACTTTATACGCTTCGCAAACACTTAATCAATGCCATTCGCTGCTCATTAATGAAAATGGAGATGCGAGCACGCGGTCACAACCGGAAGATGCAAATTAAAAAAGCTTGTGTTCCACGGCAAAGCGCACCATCCCTAAAATAGTGCTGGTGCCAATCTTTTGACAAATATGTTTACGATGCGTGTCTACCGTGTGAATAGAAATAAAAAGTTTGTCGGCGATTTCTGCACTTGTATGTTCTTCGCAGATTAACTTAAGTACTTCAAGCTCTCTGGTCGTCAAATCGATACTCGACAACACAGTGCCTTTACTATTCGATTTCTCCGAAAGGATACGCATAATCTCGTGACTATAAAAAGTACCATTTCCGGCAATATGGTTGATAGCATTCAGAAGTTCACTCTTTCCTGTGTTTTTTAATATATAGCCTTCTGCTTCTGTGTTCATAATTTCGAACACCGTTTCTGTATCATTGTACATGGTTAACACCAAAACTTTTACCTCAGGATATTTTTGTTTGATGCGCCTGGTAAGTTCCACTCCGTTCATTCCCGGCATGCTGATGTCGGTAATCACCATATCAATCTCAATATTGGCAAGCCGTTCCAAGGCCTCATGACCATCGTGCGCCTGAGCGACAATTTGTATGTTCTTAATTTTTTTCAGAAGCAGTATGATTCCATCGATGAACATTTGATGGTCATCCACAACAAGAATTCTGATGAGTGGGTGTTCTGATCCTGTCATACTAATTTCATTATTAGTTACTGTTCCGGTGTGAAACTGAATTGAAAATTTGTGCCCTTACCCGGCTCTGAAGTAATATAAAGCTGACCATTCAACATAGCCGCCCGCGAATAGATACTCTTCCATCCCAAGCCTTCACTTTGACCGATACTGTGCACATCCATGCCCTTTCCGTTATCCGAAACAGTAAGAGAAATTTCATTTACACGTCTTGCCAATTGTATGGTGACCTCAGTAGCATCGGCATGTTTTATTATGTTACTAAGTAGCTCTTGCACGATGCGGTACAATGCGAATTCAACATTCTCCGACAAACGTTCTTCCATGCCCGTACTACTAAACACTACCTTCAATTGCTGCGACTCGCTAATCATTTTCGACAACTCACGTATTGCTGAAAGCAGCCCCAGTCGTATTAATGCTGTAGGCATAATATTGTGAGAGATATGACGCAGCTCGCTGCAAGATTCATCCACCAATGAAATCGAATTATTATACATTTGCTGAGCATCACTATCCTCAGGATCGATCACCTCATGTAAGCCAGACATATTCAGGCGTGCAGTAGAAAGCATTTGTCCGAGACTGTCGTGAAGATCCTGCGCAAGACGCTTTCGTTCGCGCTCTTCAGCATCCATCACCGCAATAAACCTGAGTTTCTCTTGTTGTGCAATGGTCTTCTCTATGGCTTCGCGTTGCTTGCGGCGTTGACGCGTAAAAATTATGATGAGCGTTCCTCCAAGCACAAGAAAACTCAATACAAAAATCAGTATTTGATAATTTGAACGTTCGGCATCCTGATCGATTTTTGCCGATTGAATTCTTTTTTCTTCGTTCAGCTTGAGTATCTCTTTTTCTTTCTTTTCAGTTTCGTATCGAGTTTCAACCTCCTTCATCATCTTGGTACTGGCCTCATTAAAAATGGTATCCTTCAGCACAGAATAACGACGATAAAACACTAATGAGTTTTCAAAATCTCCTTTGCGG
The DNA here is from genome assembly GCA_963678485.1 of Bacteroidales bacterium. Lineage (GTDB taxonomy): Bacteria > Bacteroidota > Bacteroidia > Bacteroidales > CAIWKO01 > CALGYY01. The sequence goes on along the minus strand of OY782882.1, from coordinate 2,522,435 downwards.
AAATATAGGTCCGATAGGTCCTGCGAGATTTCCATCATTAATCGACGTGAATTTAATTCCGTTGCAAAATCCAGTGCTTTGTTCAGTGCATTAACAGCCATCTGGTATTGCTGTTGTTCAGTATAAATCTGCCCCATAAAACGATAATAACTTGCAAACTGTTCCTTATCGTTCATTTCCTTTGCAATATCCAGCGTCTGATTTAAATACTTTATTGCTTGCGGATAATCCTTCTTGTGCTTATAAATAAGCGCAATGTTTCCCAAAGCATCAAGCGATTCGTAGCGTTCGCCTAAAGCAAGATTTAACTGATATGATTGCAGAAAATAATCTAGCGCCTTGTCATCCTGATTTTCTTCAAGGTATACAACACCCAGGTTATTCAGATCGCGGGCAATGGCCGATTTATCGCTCAGTTCGGTATTAATCAGTAAGGATTGCTGATAGCATTCGCGGGCTTTTTCAAGCTTATGCGTTGTAATGTAAATGACCCCGATATTGTTTAAAGAAACTGAAATATCTTTCTTCAAACCCAGACGTGTAAAGATCTTTAGCGCCTGATAGAAATAATCCAGTGATTTTTCGTAAGCACCACGGGCAAAAAATATCGTACCCAGATTTGTAAGACTTTGCGCCACCATCTTCTGATTGCCAAGCTGCTTGCGCATTTCGTACGCTTTCATATAATAATCAAGAGCCTGATCATAATTGCCCGACAGCTTGTATGCAGTGCCCAGACTATTCATATTCGTGGCAACACCTTCAGCATTTTCGGCATGCAGATTTAATTTTGCAGCATTTTGAAGGTATGCGATACCTTGCTCAAAATCTCCGGTAACGGCACACACATTCCCAAGCGTATTAAGCGTTTCAGCTAATCCCGCCACCGACGAATTTTGCATATACATGCGTGCTGATTGCTCCAGCATTTCCCGTGAACGCTTAAAATCCTGCAAATCCGCATACACTTTTCCTAATATCTGATAAGCCCGGGCAATCTGTACTCCATCATTGGTCTTGCCAGCTTCTTTTAATGCAAGCAATGCGTAGGTCTTTGCTTCCGCAGATTTTCGTTCATCCCTTTTTCGCTCTGCAAGAGCATTCAAGCCCGACGCTAAATTAGCCGAGGCACTAGGGATTCCATCATTCTGTGCAAACACCGATTGACAAAACAACCCTATTCCAAGTATGATACACGCAAGTCCTGAAGCAGTTTTCATGAAATTTACAAAATTTCCTTATGGTAAAAATAATCAAAAAAAATGAAATCCTCTTCACTCTTTTCATAATAAACATTTTATGAAAATAGAACCAAGACTATCAATCAAAGTGGCTTTCCAGAATATTTAAACAACTGTAACTATCACTCTCAAACATCATATTGCATCTGAAGCGCAATCGATCGATTTCATTGATAACATTTGAATAATCTTTACATCCGGCCTTTCAAGGTTTCTTTTTATTTCCCGGCATTGGTGCTCAACAAAACTATCGAACGCTCTTCTTAAGTGGGTTATAAAAGATTGATGAGTGTTATTGCATTTTGCGCAACAAATATTTTATGCACATTCAAAACTTATGTACTTTTACTTTGGCGTAGCATAATAATATCGGACAGCGAATGGGACTAAAAAATCCTTTACATAAAAATTCAAAAGAGCCAAAAAACACGACACCTCAGGATGCACCTGAACCCCCCGTGGCTGGCATGAATGATCCATTAACAGAGCTGCTCGAGTCGATGTCGGACGCTTTTATCAAACTCGACCAAAACTGGTGCTTCACCTACATGAACAGCAGGGCAGCACTGGTGTTTGGCAAGGATCCTAAAGCTATCATCGGCAAGAGTATTCGAACTGAATTTCCTGAAGGTAGTGGTCAGGCTTTTCATATAAATATGGAAAAAGCCTTTGCTACAAAACAGCCCATGTGTACCGAAGAGTATTATCCGCCTTACGACAAATGGTTCGAAAACCGCATCTTTCCTACTGAATCCGGACTCTCCATCTTTTTTCAGGATATCACCGTTCGCAAAAATGCAGAAATCGCTTTGCGCAAAAGCGAAGAACGTTACAGAAGTCTTGTTGAACAAGCGGTAGATGGCATTTTCCATGGTGACTCCTTGGGAAATTTCATCGGAGTAAATACAACCGGTTGCGAAATGACCGGACGCAGCAAAGAAGAATTGCTTAGTATGAATATGGCTCAGCTCTTCACTCAAGCCGAAAGGGAGCGTAATCCATTGCGTTACGATCTGCTACTCGAAGGGAATGTGGTAATCAACGAACGCATGCTTACGCGGAATGACGGTTCATTGCTACCTGTGGAGATGCACACTAAGATGATGCCCGACGGTACCTATCAATCTATCTTCAGGGATATCACCGAACGGAAAAAAACAGAGGCGCAAATCAGCGAATCGGAAATGCGCTATCGTACTATTTTTGAAAATACCGGGACAGCAACTGTAATTATTGAGGAAGACACCACAATTTCCCTGGCTAATTCAGGCTTTGAATTACTATCAGGCTATAGCCGTGAAGAAATTGAACATAAAAAAAGCTGGAAGAATTTTGTATATCAAGAGGATGTTGATATGATGGCCGACCGTCATATCAGCCGTCGCAAGGACAAGACAAGTGTTGAGCGATCATACGAATTCAGATTTGTTGATAAATCCGGAAAGATTAAAGATGTCCTCCTTACGGTGGACTTAATCCCGGGCACCAGCAAAAGTGTAGCTTCTGTGCTCGACATCACCGAGCGGAAGCTTATTGAAACGCGGATACTACAAATTAACGAAGAGCTCGAAAATCGTGTTGAGCTACGTACACGGCAATTAGAGCTGGCCAAGGAAGAATTGGAATTAACCAACTCCACTAAAGACAAATTTTTCTCCATCATTGCACACGACCTGAAAGGTCCGTTAGCCGCCATTATCCTGAGCTCTGAGATGCTAATCAAAACGCTAATCGACGATCCGGATAACAAAGAACGTTTAATCCGCTACTCTGAAAATATATTGTGGTCGACACAGGATGGTCACAAACTATTGGAAAACCTGCTCGAATGGAGCAGTGCGCAGGCAGGAGCGATCAAGTATGAACCTTTGAACATCGACCTTACCGAATGCATACGCGAATGCATTGCACCGATGAAATTGAATCTGGTGAACAAAGAGCTTCATCTCGAAATGCCCGAACACTCCCACATAGCCTATGTTGACAAAAACATGGTGAATACGATTTTCCGCAACCTGCTGTCGAACGCGATAAAATACAGTTACAAGGGCGGAACCATCAGTATAACAATGGAGCAACAATCCGATTATCTGCTCACCTCTATAAGCGATCAGGGCATTGGTATTCCCGCACGACTAAAAGATCAGCTATTCAACATTGATCAAAGCGGCTCCACACCCGGCACACAAAACGAGCAAGGCATAGGGCTGGGATTAATTCTCTGCAAAGAATTCATTGCAAAACTCGGCGGCACCCTCTGGGTCGAAAGCGAAGAAGGCAAAGGCAGCACCTTCAGCTTTACAGTGCCAGTGCGGGCTACAGGGAGATAGCGCGGCGGGGGGTATTGGGCGAGGATGCTCTTCTTATCCATTTCTATCAAACAAACAGAACAATAAACATATACATTGTTTAGTGAAATGAAATCTTTTCACGGACACCAATTATTAGGAAACCTCTTCCTGACGGCATTTTTGGAAAAATAACTTCAATCCAAAAATAAATTTATCTTTGCCACCCTAACACATTATTGGAATGAATATAATTGTTCCATAAGATTAGGTAACTAATGTAATATTGTATTATAAACATCAATATTGTATTTTCGAGATAAAATATATTATTGATCTTCCAGTTATATATTTTTTTAGCAAACCTTAAGAAGTCCATTGAATTACCGAGACATATAAATAATCATCAAAGGCTTGATCCTGTTGAATCTCCATGAAAGCAACCGCACAAAACGCTGAGACTGAAGAAACAAATAGATTACATACTCGGATTTATAACCAGCTAATGCAACAATGCTATAATCCCATTCAAAGCTTTGTGTTGCGGGAGCATGGCAGACTTGACGATGTGAAAGATGTTATTCACAGCACCCTTGAATATTTAACCAGTCCAACGAAGTTAGAACGAATGAGGCAACAGGAATTCCACAGCAATTCCTATATTTTAAGTTGTGCGAAAAATGTATGGATTAAAGAGCGTAGGAGAATAGGAGGACAAGTGGTCTTAGACTTTGATGTGCAAGAACGAGAAAATGAACATCAAGACGCCGAAATCAGACAACAGCAATACAAGTTATTCTGGAAATATTTTTTATTAATGACGACAGACAAACAGCAAATACTCAGGTTCTATTTCCAAAAAACACCAAATAAAATTGCTGCAAAAAAATTAGGCCTCTCTGAAGATGCATATAAGAAGCGTAAAACAAGAATATTACACTCTCTTACCTTGAGTATCCAGCGAGATCCACACTTCAAAGAGCTAATTATCATTAATGATGCAATCGGGTATTGACGATTATCTTACTCGATGATACTGTTAGCCCCAAGCATTGAAAATATTTGGTATTGAAAATCAATTCATTTGATAGATATTTATATAAACTATGTCCCTTTTTTATACTTTTTATATTATATACAGTAGGACGGCATGAATTGAAGCGTACTGTTAAAAGGAAGACAATCTCTTAAACATTATCATGCAACACGGCATAAGGTATAATATACTTCATCAATAATAAACGACTCGGCTATGAAGAAATATTGGTTAATACAATGCACACAACAAGACTTTCCTTCGGGAGTAAAAATATATGCGCCTAAAAACAATTTGCCAATCATGCCGGGGGATTCCTTTATTGCAGTCTGCAATCATGATCAAAGTCAACAAAAGCTTAGTGGGTATGGTACGGTAGAAGGTATTTTAAGTATGGGAGAAAAGAACTTCTCCGGGAGCGCTTCGGGAAAGATTCCCGGGCTGAACAATAGCCTGTATATATTTCAACTTGAAACCAGCATCAAAAGATTATCAACAACATTAAACCTTGAAGATTATAGATACAGCCTCCTGCTATTTGCAAAAAAATCAGTCCCCTTTAGCCATAAGAATCGTGCATATACCAAACTCAGCAATCACGATTTTCGGATAATAACCCAGGGTAAGATCTTCCTTGCTCGCACGGCCTTTGGTAAACTCTTGAATGCGCTCCCCTGCGAAAGCAAATATGATTTTATTGCATGTGTTGTGAAAACCTTTGATACCACGGACCTACGCTCAATAAGTTATAAAACTGCACTCAACTTCCTTTTTGATTTTATCGATCAGCGAATGAAATGTAGTGGCGAAGCCATTGTTGCTTCCGGGAAAGCCTTAACGCGCTTATTAATAAATCAAAACATCCCGCCCTCGCATATAGGCATCTTTGATGAGCGTGAGCTTAAGGAACGATTAATATTGAAACAATCAGCGCACATTGAACATTTTCTGGAACAGGACAGCACTCTGGATTTACGCACCAATGTTCTCGGAATGATTGAAGAAAACCTTGATAATGAAACGTGTTTCGAAAAAACATTTAGAAACTACAATTGGCCGATAAACCTATGAAATTAAAGAACCTAATTGCAGATATTGACGCTTATGCAACGGCCCTGAGCAAAGCATCCAGATGGCATGATAGTGAGCAGAGCATTTGCTTTAATGATGAACTATCAACAAACCATCAGCGCTTTTATATACGGGATTTTTTGGAAATGCTGCAGCAACTGGAGGTGTTGCAATCAAAAAAATATAAGATCCGTCTTGAACCGGGTGAGCATCTTGCCCCCTATCTCTTTTCGTGGGAAAACCGCGAGCCTTCCAAACAACCTGAATTCAAAGCCATACTTGGTAAAGAAGAAATCCGCATAAAACCAAAAATCAGAAAAACCAGCCAGGCCTTCAACAATACTAATGGAATCATTATCCGCATTAGAGACATGGCATCTAAACGTCAGCTCGTACCCCAGGTATCTCAAAAATTAAAAGCCACCATCGACTGCAATGAATCTTTATCACAATTCGATTTTCAAGTAATTGAAGGTTTACCTGAGGATTGTGTATATGCTACTAAAATGAAAACCCCAAAAAAACAAGCGTATAAACCCTAGGACAATCCCCGATTCTTAATTCCGTCCCGCCTCAGGTAGATTTGTTAGCCAACGTCTATTAAATCTCCTCCGGGATTTAAAAACCAATACCCACGAATAAAAGATTGACGACACTTGAACATATTTATTTGGTATTCATATTATTAAATTAAACATTTTAGAAAAATAATAATAACTTCTGGTCGATAATAGTTATATTTTCTGTATCTTTACTTTATAAAATAGTTCAACAACTTGAACACTACAGACATCATAAATACTGCTTATCCGCTATTTCAGAATACTACAGGTTCTCTGCACTTTAAGCATCTGCAATCCTCCGTAGACTACTTCCCCTTTGGCGCCCAACTCCCCGGTAGAGGCTTTAGCACCAGTTCGTATAGGTTCGGGTTTAATGGGAAAGAAAAGGATGACGAAACCTATGGTACTGGTAATGAGTATGATTTTGGGGCAAGGTTGTATGATCCAAGATTGGGGAGGTGGATGAGTATTGATATATTGGAAGAAAATTACCCGTATCTAAGTCCTTATAATTTTTGTGCAAATGATCCAGTACTTTTTGTTGATCCCAATGGAAAAGAAATCTGGATACAGGGACCTCCGGGAACAGAGCCGGTTTTATATGTGCCAAACCAAACTGCCTTACAAGAAGGCATGAATGACTATGTTAAAGCCGTTTCATCAACATTGGACAATTTAGTGAATTCTGGATATGATAAATTCAACATTATATCGACTTTGGCTACAGACTGTTCCGATGTCCTCATCAAACCAGGCAGGTGGGATGAACAGCTTGCTTGTGCAGCAAACGGTAATGGAAAAGGAATAGGTGGCGGAGAAATTCCATGGAGTCCACAAGGTGGAGTGGTTAATAATAATTGCAGCCGTAGGAGTCCAGCATCCTTGCTACTACATGAATTAGCTGAGATTTATTATGTTACATATGATCCTCTTGGGAAAATGGGAGAAGAAAATGAACTTTTGGAGAATGCTTCCACCGCACAAGGGAAAGCTAATCTTAATAGTTTTATTGATGAGCAGCAGGATGAATGTGGTCCATATGAGGATTACGCTAATAAGTGGATAATCTTGGAAGTTGAAAATATCCCAGGGGAAGGAATGAGAAGTGAGCATGGTTATGACGAAGAATTCAAGGCTGAAGACCCATTTTCGCTTGAGGGACCAACGAAAAGTGAAGTTAATGAAGGTCGAAGCGAGAGAGAGAAAAATGCAAATTCACCAATGTACTAATTTAAATCCAATGAAAAAATTCATATTTATTTTCAGTTTATCTTTACTACAGCTGTTGTATTTCAAAATTGCCTACTGTCAGGAAGCAATTGATTATAAGATTATAAAAATCAATTTTTACTACATTCCATGGAATTGTAAGCCGCCCAAGAGTCTTTCGGAGATTGAAGTTCGCGATTATTTTAACAAAACTTCAGTTTTTGAAATTACTGATTCGTTAACTATAAATGAATTCTGGAAAGCAACGTCCATATTTAACTTACAATTATTCAAGAAAAAGGATTTTATTGATGTCAGAATGGTAATTGACTTCTACACTAATTCAGGAAATGTACATACATTTCTTGTTGATGACGATTTTTGCATTGAATACCAAAATTCATATTATTTTCCAAATTTAGTTTTAAAACGAGCGATTAATAGTTTTGTGCCGCCAGCTTCTTCTATTTTCGAATAGAATTTAGGTCTTTTATCACCCCAATAAAATCTTGGAAGAATCTATTCCTAATCACTTAATCTAACTCATCCCATTTTTTCATCATTTCTACTTTGGTTTTATCCATCAATTTCGCATAGATTTGAGTGGTTTTAAGGTCTGTATGTCCAAGTAATTTGCTGACAACTTCCATAGGAATTCCAAGATTCAGAGAAATCGTAGCAAAGGTATGACGTGAGACATGGAATGTCACCTTCTTTTTAATTCCAATGCGAAGTGCCGCAAGTTTTAAATATGAATTCATACGGGAGTTGTTGAAGACTTTTATTGGAAATTCTTCCCCTTGCGATATCAGACTTGCTGCTCTTTGTGATAAAGGGATGCTTACAAGTTCCTTGGTTTTGGACATGCGGAGGTTAATCATTCCATCCTTTATCTGAGCATTGTTCAATTCTCGTATGTCTTTATATCTCAAACCGGTGTAGCATCCAAATAAAAACGCTTTAATAGCTGTACGCATGTTTTTAGTAATTGCTGCATCTTTTAGTGCTTCCAATTTTTGCACTTCTGCCCAATTCAGATATTCACGCTTTGAACTTTCTTTGGGCATCTGGTATTTTTTAAACGGATCTGTTTCTATGAATCCCCGCTCCCTAGCATCTTTCACAACAACTTTTAATATACGGAAGGTTTTCGAAATGGTATTAGGGCTGTTGCATAGTATGCTTCTCATATATTCGTCATAATCACGAACAAAGCACTCATCTATATCCTTATAATATAATAAGGTGCGATATTTTTTTAATTTGCTATACTCTCCATTGTAATTCCTGATTGTTCCTTTGCTCAGCCTACTCTTTTTCTCATTGATTAGGTTGCGAAAAAAAGAAAAAAAGTCCAGCTTCTCATTTGTACTTTTCTCCTCATTACGGTTTGATGATGTAGCTACCTTACTAGAAGAAACAGGCAAACCTTGTGAAACTTCCTTTTTTGCTTCTGTAATAAGCAAATCAAGAACTGAGTTAATTCTTTTGTGATCTCTTTCGCGGGCTGTTACTCTCTTTCCATTCCAATGAGTTGGGCGAATCCATTCACCCGTTTGATGATAATACACTTTTCTATTTTCAATAATTCTTATATATAGTGCGGCTTTACCATCTTTCTTTCGAATATAATTTTTCCTGAGTGCAATACAACATGAAACGCCCATTGTTTTACCTTTTGTTTTACTGTAAACAAATGTCAAACAAACTGAAGCCAACTAATCACTATCAGTCTATTATGATATTTATACTGTGCAAATGTAAGTAATATATGACAATGAAATATGCTTACAATGGAAATTGTTTGATATTAAGCGAGAGCGTTAGCTACATTAAAAATTAAATAAAATGAATATGCCATAACACTATTAAGTGCACTTTTAATAACGTATTCGTAGTGAAAGACCAAATCGCCGGATTTTGTGGAAAGCCATTGAATGCGCTCAAACGATTACGCCACCGAAGAACTAACCGCAGAAATGGGAGCTTCATATCTTAAGTCCTATGCCGGAATACCTATTGAGCAACTTGAAAACAATGCAGCTTACATCAATGGTTGGCTTGAAAGACTAAAACAAGATAAAAGATTTGTTGTTTATGCAAGTGCCCAAGCTCAAAGGGCAACAGATTTCATTTTAGATATTCAGCCAAAAGAAAAAGAACCAGAAAGATTAGAAGATCCTACTATAAAAAATATAACTGACGATGGTAGAGCTACACAAATAGCAAAAGCCAGGAAAAATCTTGTTGAAGGTTCGATTGGCTTAGAGAGATAAAAAATCACTTTAAAGATGATTTTTTTCTTGACAATATTTTTTGTGGAGTTATGCTTCCAATGAAAAGTTCTTTCAATAATGGTAAAACTTAAAAACTAGAAAATGGAAAAGGAAATAATCACACCTGTAAAAGGGGAAGAAGATGATGAGCGAGAGCCCTACTATGGCTCAACAGTTATCGTGTGGATAAGACCAAAACCCGGAAAGTTCTGCAAGTTAAGCATCACTGTTGGCGATGCTAAGAAGAGCATTATAGTTCTAAGAAGTTTCTTCCAGAACTTGAAGAGTGAAATCAGCATGATTACTGAGAAAATTCAAAATGTAGATGGAAAAACTGAACCCGGTGAAGGATAGATTTCATGGGTTTTTTCATTTAGCTTGCCACTTTTATTGCGAAGAAACCGTTAAAATAATTCCGTATTTACTAATTTCCCCATTACCCAATTCTCCTTTTTATAAAGCGAACCGTCTTGTCTAAAATATCTCCAATATCCGTCAGCTTTATCTTCTGTATACATTTCAATTTTTTCAAGGCTTCCATCAGGATAATAGTGATAATACGGCCCATTCAATCTTTTATAGAAAAATCGTTCACGCTGGATGATGTCATAGGGGGGAAATTGCAGAGTATCAAAAGTAACCTCTCTTTGCTTGATTAGAAATTTATCACTAGAATCATGTCTATAATCATAAACAGACCTTATTATTCCAGTTTCGTAAAACTTAACATACTTGCCGACGGGCACATCCATTTCATAACAAAGAACCGATTCAATTGCGCTGCTCGGATAATATGATATGTAGATGCCATTGGTCAAATTGCAAGATTTTGAAAAAACAGAACGAATTTTATCAGTGCGATCAAAAACATCATACAGAATAATATCCTTATCTAGTTTATATTCTTTTATAAAGTAAAAGCTATCGCAGATCGTATCAATGTTTATTTCGTCCACCTGACAATGCGCTTCGTCAATGTAATATAGAAATCCTATTACAATAAAGATTATTCTAACAAACTGGATCATAGTTTACCTTATTAATGGCACATTAGTTATCCGAACCCTTCTATTCTTTTGATAGCATTCATCAGTCCTTTCAGTACACACAGGTTGAGTATCTCCGGCTCCTTGAGATTTTATTCGATCAGAACTGATACCTCCGTTTACCATACCATTTTGAACAGAAGTGGCTCTATCAAGCGAAAGTGTCATGTTATAATCGGGGTCTCCTGTTGAATTTTCACTGCTTGAGTGACCAATAAGCAATAGTCCCCAATCAGGATTATTCAATAAATACTTTTGATATCCGGTAATCACATTCTCATTAATTTCTCCTGCTGCAAAAGGGTCGTATGAATCATACGGAAAATAGATGTCTTTTCCACCAGGATAATCCGCAGAAATGTTTCCGCTAGGTTTAGCATCTCCCGTAAGTGCAGAATTTTCTAAGTCTTTAATTACAGCTGATTCATAGTTTTTATTTCTAAGAGTAGGTGAATACTCGGCATGTTCCTCATTAATTTTTCTTGCACCACTTGCATCAGTGTTGAAAAAATAACTCATTTGTGCTTCTGTCAATTCATAAGGTGAGTCACTTTCAAATTGGTTGTTTGCATTTAATCTTATCCCATTTCTTGTAAGATCTAACTGATTGTGAATATCAGCGGAAACGTAAAGAGCTCCAGTTTGCTTTACCCTTTGGGCTGTAGGAATATAAGTGTAGGTCTGCCCAATGTATGTATTTCCATCATACCATCTGATTACTAGAATCTCTTCGGCACCATCAAGATCAACAGAATTAATTGGCTTATTGCCAGCAAATTGATATGGTGTATACCAAGGATAATCCTTAGTTAGCGGATCAACAGAAACAAATCGCCCCAATCTGGGGTCATACATCCTCATCCCATAGTCCTGAAAATTAGCATCACCATAAACCTCGTTATCGTACTCTTTCCCATTAAACCCAAACCGATATGTAACAGTGAACTGATGGAATAAACTGTTAACGCCTCCAGTATGGTTTTGTAAAAACATAGGGGAAAATTCAGAGGATATTTGAATAACAAATATATAAATAATCCTGAAGTGTAAAAATAGAATTACTTATTTACTATGAAAATGTATAGATTGTTCAGTTTTTGTTGAAGTTCTCTCAATTACAAAACTATCTAAAAATGTCTTATTATAACATTTTGAATCATCTGGTAATTGACTTGTTGCTACTTTAGCGGATGAAACTTGTTTAATAATTCCCGCCTTTCTGAGATAGGCGTAAATCGGTATCGTGCCGTGGCTGATATCCAACGATGGCCGGCCATCAACTGAACCTGTTCCATTGGGATGCGTTTTTCATTTAACCAATTTGAAATTACACTTTGACGGATCGTTTTAGGATTTAGATTTCTGTCAGGGAATATCGGTTTGAAGGTGGAAACAAGATAGTTCAAATCATCGACCGTTATTGGTGTTCCTAGTTTTCCGACAAGAAATATATCTGTTTTTACTTTAATCAATTCGGGTCTGACTTCGCGAATGTATTTCTCAAAAATTCGGAATTGTCGAACCTGCATATCCAAATGCCTTCGGGTGTACTTACTGGATTCCTTCACATATATAGTCCCTGCATCAAGATCAATATGTTGCAATTTTAAGTTGGCTAATTCTCCTGCAGACAATCCTTGATAAATTAACAAGGAAATCGCAACTTGGTTTTTTATTTTGAGGTCAGGGTAGCGCTCGTCCCGCTCCATGAGCAGTTCAAGTTCTTCGGTGATAAATAAGTCCTGATGAATGACATCACGATTGGTTCTCTTCTTTAAGATTAACCGTCTGCAAGGGTGGTCATCTCTTTTTCCTGAATACACCAAGTAATCGTAATATTTTTTGACAGCGGCAAGCATGCAATTCCTCGTGTCAGTGTTTTTGCAATCTACAGCCTTGTTTGAAAAGTAGTTAAGCACATCTTTGTACATATAACGTTCCGCATTCGGGTTTGAATAGAGGAAATTTGAAATGGCATAATTGTAACTGCGGATCGTTTGACGAGTATGACTCATTCTGATTAAGTACTGTTCCATTGCTTTTAATTCTTCTGTAGGATTCATGGCTATAATTGGTTTAATATTTTCTGGCGTTGCTTCCTCCTTTTTGCATAAAGTTGAGCAGTGTCAATCTGACAATGTCCGAGAAACTGCTGGACAAATTCAATTGTTGCCCCATTGTCCAAAAGGTGAGTTGCGATTGAATGCCGCAGACAATGCAATGTGATTTCTTTACGAATTAGTTGGGGGGATTGTGTCTTTTGAACCAGTTGTTTCAACCTTGCATTCATACTTGCTCCTGTTCTTCGTATTCCACAATTGTTGATGAATAACGCACGCTCTGTAGCCATTCCAGTTTTGAAATATTTCATTCTTTCGTAAAGGAAATACTCTTTGATATCTTTCAGTACGCCGTCTGACATAGGAACAATCCGGCTTTTGTGGTTTTTGCTGTCCCGCACAATGACAATGCCTTGCTGAAAGTTTACATCCGAGGTGTCTAGTTTTCTTAGCTCACTCCGTCTTAGTCCACAGCCATAAGCAAGAGAAATCAACGCTTTGTCCTGTTTGGTCTCACACATTTTGTACAAAAGGGTTGTTTCTTCTGTGGACAGGATATTTCTTTCTTTTTGTTTTTTAAGAACAAACTTCGGCAGTCGTGCAGGGGAGCTCTCTATCTCTCCAGTATCCAGCAAATAATCAAAAAATAACCTGACCGAATAATGATGGGTTTTAATCATTGAATCGCTTAACCCGCCACCCCTTCTTTGGTTTGGCCTTTCCAGCAGGTACTCATGATAAGCGATAATTTCTGTGGCTTTTACTTCTTTCAGGTTGAAGACCATTCTGCTTTCAAGAAAGAACAAAAACTCTCTGATACAGCTCGCGTACATACTATCTTGTCCTCGGCTATATCCTATTGTTTTAATGTAAGCATCAAAATCTGAATGTAGATTTTGATAGCGTTGGGTATATATTGGCAGGTGCTTCATTGTTAACTTATTTAGTCGCTATAATGCTTATCCCCGGACTGATGAACTGACGGGGCTGTTTCTCTTTGCTGGTGGTCATTCTGGTGTTCCACCTTATCAGGACTGATAGTAACCACGGTGTTTTCTAATTGTTCCAATTGCCGGTTCAGCTCCTGCATTACCTTCTCCCTGATTTTCTCCATGTCATCCCAGAAGATAATTTTGTACTTGAAACCCCTGTTTGCATATCCTCCAGTGCGTTGGATGTATTCCAGAAGTTCCAATTCTTCAAAATGCCGGAAACAGGTCGTTTTGCTTGCATTTAATGCTAGTCGCACTTCTCTTTGGGTGAACTGGTGATCTGACGGGTTGCCTTTTGAACTCTTCTTGATATAGGTCTTCACCCTGTCGAAAAACTGACGAAGTGAAGCGTCTAAATCATCCACCTTTAATATGATTGCATCAAACAGTATCTCACAGGCTATTCGCAGGTCTTCTTTTTCAGTAATCAGCCTGTTTAAATGATCCCTTTTCCTTTGGTATTGGTGCAAAATGGTTATCTGCTTAACAAAGGCCTGATAGTGGTTGTTTAATCTGCGTAGCATTTTAGCCTCTACGGGCAATTTAACTTTATCAGCAAAAGGGTTAATTACCTCGCTGGGTTTTAAACAACGGATACAGTTCTGCAGAAACTCTTTCGCTTTTATTTCTTCTGACGGGTCAATATGTCCGGCTAGTATCTTATTCTGGTAGTCTATTATGTTGTAAGTCTGTTCCTCGCTTTCGTCCACTCCTATCACGACCGAGCGGCTCATATTATCGTAGTAGATTTCAGCCCGGGTTGTAGCAAGCAAGGAGGCAAAGTGGCTATTTACGGTTTTTACTGCCGAATTAATGTTTCCTGTTCTGTCTTTATACGTTGTTGAACTTGTAACGCTGCCTGCACTTTGCAATTCGCGGAATGCATATTGCGCTTCTTCATCTAAGCCATCAAAATCTTGAATAAGGATCAATTTGTCGAGCAATTCTCCATGTGTGTAATAATAGAACGACTTGCTTGTGACCCGCGTCATCGAAATGACATCCTCGGGAGGGAAGCATTGTCCGATGGTATTAATCAAATGACTTTTTCCACTCCCGCTTGTCCCTTGAATCAATGAATGCAGCGGGTAATTCATTTTATAAGTAGATGCTACTAGAAATAAAAGCTTGCGTGTGTTTTCTTCTCCCACGACTCCAGCCTGTTCAATTAATTTATCGATTTTATTAATCAGGTCAGGGAATTTGAGAAATTCTGTAACTAAGCGTTCCTTTTCGGGGGGAATCGTTTGATAATGTCTTCTCTTTTTATTGTCGTGCCGTGTTTGCTCAATCTGTAGTTCCCGGTACTTTTCAAGTTCGTCTGTCAATAATAAAAGTTCCGCTTCTAGTTGTTCAGGACTTTGGTTGAAAAGTTCAGCAACCTGTAGTGCAAGATATCTTAATTGTTCTCTTTCGTAAAGGTCAATCTTGGTGCGTTCTTTCCTTTGGGTGCTCCTTTCCTCAATAATCAATGTGATAAACAGTGAACCCAAATCCTGAGTAAGAGTACCAAGCACATAGTAATTATTGATTTCACTCCTCATCACCAGCTTGCCTTCAAAAAGGAATTCTATGGCAGATATCTTATCTGATTTAGGGTACTTCCACGTGGAAATACCATCGTCAGTTTTTTTAATCTGTAATGGAGAAGTAATCTCGGGCTCCTGTTCTTTATGTAGAAGATTCCTGATGCCTTCATCTCCATGTTGAAGAAAAATACTTTGAATCGATTCGTCTTTATCCAGTATAATTCTTTTCAATGGGATTTTGCCAATGATATTCTGAAGTTCGTCAATACTTGATTTCATAAGCCAGAGTTTATAATTGGTGAATTGCTTTGATTATCTATGACGACAATTTCTTTTAGTTCCTTCAATACCGAAATCGCTTCAAAATGCTGCTTTTTGAATAACCCCTCAAAGGTGGACATCACGGCTTCGTTGCCTTTCAATGCACCAGATTGAAGCACTGTGGCCGCCTCAAGGGCTGAATTGACGATAAAAAGCCTTTCGGTGTAGTATCCGGGATACCTGGGATAAATCCCGTCATCGTTCAAAAACATGGTATTATTGTTCTTAACCCCAATCGCATAGAAATTGACGACTTGATTATCCTTGTTTCGAAGCGGAAATATGGCCGACATGATTCCAAAAGCGGTATATGGTATCTGTCCCGCATTGGTGGCGGCATTACTTAGTTTGAGAAAACCTATCTTCATTAAATCATCCTTAAACGGCTGCTGCTTATGGTGGTGGATTTGCCCAGAATTATAGCAAGCTCCCGTAGGTTCATAGGTCAGTTTTCGCTCCTGAAGCCATTTTTTTGCGGTCTCATTTTTTGCGCTTCTCATGCCGTTTTCAAGACTTTTATGCAGCCTTCCGATAATCTGGATAAAGTCTGCATCTGTTGTTTTAAGGATTTTTAAAGGTTCATTTGTTTCTTCCATACTGTTTGACTTTATGAAACCAATTAATATCAAGCATTTCCATTGGTTTTTTATTCGCCAAACATCGACACATTATTATACAAAACCAAAATCTTTCTGATGTTTTCTCACTATTTACAAGGGTTTACGAAGTTCTCCTGTAATTTTAACTTATTTTAATTCAAACAGTAGAAATGTTTAACTTTATGCCTACAAATATTCTAACTATTTTTATGTAAAAGAAGGCATGCACGCATGCATCGACATAATTTTATATTCCATGGAGAAAGAAGAAAGTAAAATCCTTGTTCACGAGAAGATCCTCGAAAAAGCAAGGGAAGTCTGTGAATTTCAAAGCGAGAAAAAAAAGTTCAGCTATAATGAATTATCCAGAGAACTTCAATATTTTGTCTCGATTGAATTACAACAATTAGATCGCCCTTTGTATAACCGTATTACCAACAATAGTAATAGTGATAAAGGACTAAGCTCGAGTACCATTGGTTTCTCATTTAGTAATGAAGGAAAGCCCGGGGATGGGGCAACTAAAAATATGCGAGATCTGCTTTGTTATTACGCTTTCAAAAAAGATTGGATAGACACACTTAAATTGCTGAATTCTTCTCAAGAGGAAGAACTGCTTAGAACCAAAGAGGCAAAACAAGAATATGAAAACAGAAAAGCAGGGAAGCCCGTGGATTCAAGAACAGATAGTGAATTAAAGGAATTTGCTAAAAGGGTTTATATCGAGCTATCAACAAGAAAAGCCGGAATCCCCATTGACAAGGACAAAGATGTGATTGAAGATATTTATAATTCATGGTATGCGCTCTTTTGTTCAATCAGGGAAGAAATGAAAAAACTTCCTGTCGCTTATTTTTCCAAGGATGCAGAATCTGAACCGGTCATTGAAATTGCAAGAAAGATTCTTAATGATATCCTAAGACCGCACCTGACGGAACATCAGGCGAAATACAGAAGCTGGATTAAGAGTTCTAAACAAATCCAGGGATTAGAAAGACTTTCTCCTCAGGAATTGCAAAAACAATATCCGGATTATATAAATTTAATCAAATCAATTACCGTAACAAATATGTTGCTAATAAATAGTACAAGGGAGATAAGTAACTATATTAATTGAAACTCAAAAATTTCTCCAATTATCCAAAAATGCCGTTGATATAGATGTTATTGAAGTTTTCAGCACTTTATTAAGCAGTTCTTCTTTACCCTTGAACGATGATAATATCCGTGGATCCTTTTTAAGAACCTCCGCTTTAGCATTGAGGTAAGAGTTATAGAAAACTGAAAGTTCGTTGCTTAACTCATCTAAGGGTATTTTTGGGTTCTCATTTACTAGTCGACTTTTAACTTCAATTATATTTCTTCCAAATCCTCTTGTGCAATCTTTCCAGACCTCGTCAAAGGTTTTATATAAGGTGGCCCCCATTTCATCCTTCATTTCTTTTCCTATTGCTCCAATACTGACAATTTTCTCAAATCCTCTAGGGTTTAACTCCTTAGTAAGTCTCAGCAAGCTAAATGCTTTTTTATAATGTTTTTCTTGTGGTGAATTAAGCTTTTCATTTAAAGCAATTTGCTCAGCCATACCTTGAACAGCTTTTTTAGTTGTTGTGATTGGTTTTTCTATGTTCATAAAAATTACAGAAACAAATAATCATACATTTTAATTTATTCGACCTTTGCTTTATATATTATATATTTGCGAGAATAAAAAGTAAAGAAAATGGATTCTCAAAGTTCCTATTATGAATTGATCAGCAGACAGCTTAATGGCGATTGCTCAAGATCAAAATAAAACTTTAAGTCATATGGTCACAGCAGAACCTCGCATAAGAGTGTTTATCAGTCATGCCACTACTGATGGCCCTGAATGGGGAGACATAATATTTAATCGATTGAAATCTTCTAATTTGGACGTTTACTATGCAGAAGATGCATTGTCTTATACTTCAACTCAGACACAAGATATTAAAGATGCAATTCTTAGATCTCAGGTATTCATACTCCTTTTAACACCAACATCAATAAATAGAAATTGGATTTCCTATGAATTAGGCGTATTCGATGGTAATGGGCAGGGCATTTTTGTGCCAGTTTTCATTGGCGATGTTTCACGTAGTGAAGTTGCCGCGGCAATTCCTGGTATGTCGGATTGTTTCCCATTGAATTTGGAAGACCCAGATGAAATTGCTTCTGAAGTGCTAGAAATAATAAACAAGAACGAAGCTGAATTAAAAGCAAAAATAGATATTTGTCCAGAAGGGATTAAAAGGCAACTATATTTTAACAAAAGTTTCGAAAAAAGAAATGTTGGCCCTATTATGCATTTCACAGACTTTCTTGAGAGTGGTTACTTAAAGTATTACAGTCGAGGCTTGTACAAGAGTAACCTTCCAGAAAAATTGCAAAATCGCTTTTTAAGCGAGCGAGATCTCATAAAAATGTTACTTCTTGACAATACATATGGCATTATTATACATGGTCAAGGAGGAATTGGTAAAACAAGATTAATGTTAGAGTTAGGAAGACATCTGTTTTTCCAAAAACAAGTTGTCATAAGAATTTACAAGAACTTCAATAATTTAAATGGATTTATTAATTATATAAATTTAACAAGAGCAGAAAATTATATATTATTATTTGATTATGTTGAAGAACATCAGTCGTTTGAAGAGATCACAAATTGGATTATAAGAAATAAGCGGAAGGATATCAAAGTAATTGGAAATTGCAGGAATTCTTATGTATCAGAGATTAGATGCAATTTCGAGGAGTCGATGAAATTCATTGATATAGGTATTAAAACTCTAATTGGAATAAACAATGGGTATGAAAGGTGCTATAAGAGAAATATCATATTATCAATTATTGATGGCATTGAGGATGAAGAAGTTAAAGCCAGATTGAAAGACCCCAAAGCATTTAGGACTTTTTATCAACCACGACCTTCATTTGCAGCGTTTATAAAATATATGCTTATTAAGAACCCGCAGAGTGAATTAAAGATTTCATGGGATGAGAGTTTTACATCTTGGCTAATAAAGAGGCTGAAACTGTCCGTCGTAAAAGACACAAAATATAGATCCTTTTTTGAAAACAAGAAATATATCTTTCACTTGTTTTCATGCTTCCCAGCAAGCACACAGGCCGTCTCCTTATTAAATAGTAAATACTCGAATGAAATTAACATATTAATAAAGGATGGTTGGTTAGATGAGGAAAATGGTGAATTAAAAGCAGTTCATGACTCAGTCTGTGACTCACTATTGGTTGAGTATTTAAAGCACTTTCAGTACTCTGATGTTAGCTTTAACGAGGTAATAATGTTCTCCAAGGAAATGAAGAGCACATCCTCTCTAATGTACTCTTTGCAGAGAATATGGGAAGATCCCTTATGGGATGAAATACCAAATGTAAAAAATAGATTCCAAAAGAGTATTGCAAATTTCCTCTTTGCTTATCTTAATGAATCCCTTTTAGATGAGGATTGGTTTAAGTATAAAATTGATAATACTCATCTAATAACCGAAGTTGATAGAATTAAAATATTTATCAAACACAGATCTATTTTGAATAACAACTTTAACTTGGAAAAATCAGGAAGATCTTTGGCTTTCTCAATGGAGTGGGTTCATGAAAATGTTTTTGATACTAGAGATAAAGAAACTTTTTCCATTATATTAAGAGATGTTTTTTGCAATGTGTGGAATTACCAAAATAGGTTTGATGAAGTAATTAAGGGCCTTGGCGGTGGACACATTATATCATCCTATATAAATTTGTATGGTATTGACAATTATATATGTGAACGATTTAACGATTACTTAAAATGTGTTGAATTTGAAACAACAGAGCTGAAACCAATAAGTTTAGCAATAGTATCATGGCTCAAAAATAACGGAGAAATTACTTATCAATTACAAAACACAGTAAAACAATGGTATGAATATTATGAAAAAACACAACCAGAAGATATAAATGAAACATATTTAATGGATACATTACTTAAGGCAACGGAAGACATTACTATATTCTTCAGTTATGCAAAATATATCAAGCGTGATGTGAGGTATTTGTTCAATAATATAAATTTTGCAATCCTGAATTCTGACCAAATTTCCGAAGAGCTAATAAGTACGATACGCATTGTATTTGATCATTTTGACACAATGGACAATAATTCGATAACACCATCTGTGATTCTAACAAATTGGTTTAACAAGGGATATGATTTTAAATTTATTGAAGTAGATATTTTTCATTGGCTTGACAGATTTGAGAATCATAGCGATGTTGGCCCTATTGTATCAAGAATTCTTGCTTCTGGATATGATTGCAGAAAAGTAAAAAAAAATATTGTACCTTGGTTGAATGTTCATTGTCAAGAAAAACCAGCTGGATTTTTAATGTTCAATTGGCTGATTTATGGTGACGATAATCGTATCCTAAATGAATTTATAGAACCATATTTTGAGGTTGAAGAGAATCAAATATTTGATAACAGTAGATTATTATTATCAAATTGGCTAGAAATAACAAATCATCCATTACTTGTAAAAAAAGCAATTAAACCCTGGTTGAAAATAAATGGAAGTCAATTTGAAGATTCTATTCAAATTTGCAGTTTTTGGCTTGAAAAGGGAAATGATAAAAAGCTAGTTGAAGATTATATCAAAAATGATTTAATAATACATATTGAAAATATATATGTTTATTGGGCAGTTTGTGCTTGTGTTAAATGTGATGTACATATAAATATATTATATCCGATAATAGAAAAGTTTTTAGAATATCATTGGCAACATGAGTTTGCAATTCGATTAATTAAAAAATGTATTCGATTAAATTTATTTACGACCTCCATTCGTATTTCGATTTTTAAAATCATTAATAATTGCAACACGAATCCCTTCTTGGGATATATTGATATCACAAAAAGAGGTATTGTGCCACAAAAAGAAGAAAAATGGAAGGAGCTAGCAAGGAAAATTTCAAAAGACCTCATAAATGGTGTTAGTATAAAAGAGATTGAAAAAAGGATTGTTTATCTAATACAAACCTACAGCAACAAAATTAATCCATTCTATTTTCTTCCAACTTGGTTAAGGTATGGTGGTGACTTAGTTCTAATAGAGAACTTTTTGACAAATTGGTTATATAAAAATTTGAAGAATGGTAGTCAATCTCAACTTGTAATAATCAACTTATTGCAATATGAAAAAGGTTCCAGACTAGCGCGCGATATAGCTATTAAATGGCTACAGATGCATGGCGATACTGAGCAAGCAAAAAATCTTCTTTCCTCATGGCTGAGTTTTTTAGGTCATGACGATGCGAAAGAGATTGAAACATGGATTTTTCATTGGGCGGAGAGACATTCGGAAATTGATAAGGAATCATGGAGAGATGTTACACTCTATAATTATGTTCAACTGCATAAAAATTCGCTTTAATATCTTTTTCGCAATTTGGGGGCTCGGGGGATTACCCTCGACAAGTTAGCGTTTGAACGTGAGGCTTTGTCCGTTCAAACGCTAACTTGCTCAGTTTATCCAATATGTGATCCTCTGGGGATTTAAAACAAGACCTCGACTGTTATTCAAAAGCTATGTAAATGCTGTAAAAGATCTGAACTGGAATGAAGCCGAACTGATAAACAAAGAATAAAAATCCACACCTTTGCTACAAATGATTGTTCACGTATACAATTACATATAAGCCTTTTGCACAGAGCAAAGTTAAAAGTGCATTTAAGGGCTTTTTTTTGTTATTTTAAAACAATTTTTTGTTGATTCCTTTTTTGCCTACGATGGCGACAGATTTTGACGTAGTGTGTTCATATTTTTGTTGAAGCTAAAACTAAAATATGACAATTTCAGAACTTATGTATAAACTTTCAGACATGATTAACGGAGGGGGCCTCAAGTCTGTATTTGAAAGGCTTCTGATAGCCAGTGCTTTCCAATTCTGGCAAACTAATGAGTAATCAAATTTTTTTATACCTTTACCAGCGAAAATGTATTTGCGCTATTTTATATAAAAAACATATATAAAACAGGTATTCAATGAATTACATAAATATTTTTTCAAATCTTGGATTTGACTTCAAAATTGATTTGAAGCCAAGATTCATTGAAATTGAGAAAGAACCTGCATTATCTAATAAATTAGTAGATACTGTTTTTTTCTATAAGAATTCCAATAACTCAAATACTTCGTTCTATCTTATTACCAATCCCTTAGATTCATTTGAAATAGGGGTATTCAGAAAGTATGCTTGGAATAAAAATGATGCAGATATTATTTTTTATTTCCCCAGCGGAGAAACGAAACTGGCAATGCTCTATGCCAAATACTCTCCAATGGTTTCAAATCAAGAAAGCGTTTTAGATACATTTTCGACGACCCAAAAAGATGTAGATGCCATTGATAAAATCAAACATTGGCGATTTGACAGTGGGGTATTTTGGCTAAATTATAGCAAATACATTGACAAAGCAAAATACAAAGGGATTGACAAAGAGTTGGTTTTTACTTTAAAAGCCTTAAGGGAACAAATAAATAAATTATTGTTAAAGTTGATTCCCGAGGATAATAAAAGGAATGAGATTGTTCAAGCTTTAATCGACAGAACTCTATACATCAAATATTTAGAAGATAACCATATTATCAACTCTTATTTTTTCGAGCATTACTTTGAGGATAGCAAACTCAATTATGAAATATTATTGGGAAAGCATTCTATAAAAGACATTAATAAACTGTACAAAATTATACATGAAATCTTTAACAATGCACTTTTTGACCAACCAACGATAGAAGGAACATATCTTACACATGAAATCTGTCAATTGATTGCTGCGTCATTTAAAGCAAATTTGAATACGGGACAATTAAGATTATATGACTTCAGTTTTAATGTTTTGCCAGTTGAGTTTATAAGTTATATTTATGAGGTTTTCTTGTCAGAAAAGCAGAAGGAAAACGGAATTTATTATACGCCCAAAAAATTGGCGCAGTTAATTATAGATGATGTTATAAATGAGGATAAAATTGGAACTATATTGGATGCATCAAGTGGCTCTGGAATGTTTCTTATTGTTGCGTATCAACGATTTTTAGAAATCGCCCAACAGCAAGGCCTAGAGCCAAACGATAATATTGAAAAGATAAAGTATAGGATTCAGCTTTTGTCAGAGAATATTTTTGGAATAGAGAAAGAATTAACAGCGCAGCGATTTACACTTTTTTCTCTCTCATTACAAATTTTTACAGGAATTGACCCAACAGATATAAAGGACTTCATTACAAAGGAGTTAAAGGAAAATAAAAAAATTAATCTTTTTTCCGAGTACTCCTTTTTTCAAAATATAAAGCACGCAAATACGCTCAATATATCGGACACACCTTTTAAGAATAAGCAGTTTTTATATTTAGTTGGGAATCCCCCATTTTTTGAAATTCCTAATACAGCAGAGTTTTATAATGAAATTAATTTTTTAAAATCTTTTCAGATTTCAGTATCAAATGGAGCTAAAAAGGTTGCCAGAGACATAGTTGGTAAATCACAAATATCGCAATGTTTCTTTCTGAAAATAAAAGAATGGAGCAATAAGAATACAAGATTTGGTTTTGTTTCAAACAGTTCTAATTTCTATAATGATTTTTCTGAGGTATTTCAGGAATATTTTTATTCTAACTATGGAATTGAAAAAATCTATGAGCTATCAAGAGTAAAAAAGATACTGTTTGAAAATGCTAAGGAAAGTGTATTGGCAATAATTTTTACAAATAATGTTGGCAATAATATCTTTGGTTATTACACAGTAGATTTGGGATTATTTTCTGAAAAACCATTTGAATTATTGATAATTCAAGAAGATAAGGTAGTTAAGATTGGTCAAAATAAACTAATTGGCAAACAGGTAAGATTGAGAGATTACTTAGTTGGAAACCAATTTGATTTGGAATTTGTAAACAAAATTCATGATCAAAACGATATTTTAGGTAACCATCTCAATACTTTAGAGGGATCTAAAAGTAAAATAAATAATGGACTGCAAATTGTAGGGAAAGAGCAGTTATTATTGGAGTTCAATCTTTCAGATTATGACTACAAGAAATTAACAAAGGGTCAAAAAACAACTTATTCTTTAAAATTTAAGCAAAAATATACAAGCACCTCAGTCAATAAAAATTTCCCCACTCCTCTCTTAGAGCCTATTGATTTATTTAGGTTCGGATATTCTACTAATACTAAAAGGTACCTCGGAAATATATCTAATTTCCAGAGGGCAAGAAATAATAACATTTATTTTCTTCCTAAAATACTTATAAACAGGACGGGGAAAGAATTGAAGGCCTGCGTTTGTTTAAATAAGATATTTTATAATTTTGATGTGTATTCTATTTTTCCTAAGGAAGAATGGGCAACTTATTTATTTGCTGCACTAATAAATTCGAAACTTGCCAATTATGTAATTGATCTTTCATACAGGAAAAGGGTTGATGGATCATATACTAAAATAGGATATGATGCTATTCTTAACATACCTGTACCTCGAGAATTAAACATAGATGAAGTTAGAAAAATATCAGTCATAGGTAAGGAAATTTCTGAAGGCAAATTTATTTATTCTGAAAAAGAAAAGGAATTGAATGAGCTGATTTATGATTTATACGAATTATCATATTGGGAAAGAACAAGAGTTGAAGATTATTTTTTGCCTAAACTAAAGATCGTAAAAAGCAAAAAAGTATTAGATAATTATAAAAATACTGTCAGACAAATACTGGATTTTTATTTAAAACATCCAGTATTTGTTGAGGATACTAAAACAGATTTTGATATGATAGTTGTAAAAATTTCATTTATCCATGACCCTATAAGTGCAAATGCAACTAAAGCAAAAAGGTATTTATTAAATGAAATATTTGAGCAAAATCCAAATGCAAACATTCTAGAAAGTCAAGAGAAAATATTTGGAAAAGATTGCGTATATATTATAAAGAAAAATATAAATAAAAACTGGACTGAAACGAAGGCATTTGAAGATGGACAGGATATATTGAAGCATTTAATACCTAATGAAAATGGAGAGAGAATACATTAAGATCAATAAACCATCTCCTTTCGTTCAGAACATTCTTCAGCTTAGAACGTTAGATGATAAATTTTGGAAATCTTGGGTCTTTTATCATTTGCTCCATTTTTATCAAAATTATGATTGCATTGAGTTAAAGTTAAAAATTGAGGAAGAAAGGGGAAAACAGTATCCTAGAATAGAAAGGGGGATAGCAAAATATATAAGACTTAAATTAAACGCAAACAAGGAGTTCGGGTTGCATTTTTCTGCTAAAGGAGAGGTTACAAATGATGAAGATATTGAAGGCAACTATGATGTTAATATTCATAGTACAAATTGGAAAAGTAAAGACTTTTTTTTCGAATGCAAAAATCTGGATGGCAGTCAAGATTCGGTAAATAAATACGTCGCCTACAATACTTACAGAAAAAATGAAACTGGGCTGAATATTTATGACGGGGGTGTATTACGATATTTTAATGGTAAGTATGCTCAAAATTTGAGCTTTGGAGGTATGCTAGGATTTGTATTATCTGGGAACCAAACAAATATTAAAAGTAATATTTGCACAAAACTAAATGAAAAATTCAACATTTCACCTGAAGGGGATTTAGTAAATATCACTGAAAATGCTATTAATGGGAATGAATTCACATTTAATAGCACACATTCACGATTAGGAAATGAGTTTACAATCCACCATTTATTATTTGATTTTTCGAAGTAAAAGACACATCCAAGTTAACGTGCGATAAAAAAAGGTCCTGAATTAGCTAATTCAGGACCTTGAGGGTCTTACTTACAAACAAGCCTGTGATTAGTTTGGAATGAAATGAATTTCCTGACCTGAAGGAGAACCGCCAACCCTTCTTACCCACAATTCGTTACTTTTAAGTTTCAGAATTAAATAAGTATCAACGTCATAGCTTCCAAAATCTGTTGGGGATGTGATTATGTTGTTTTTATCATTATCCAAATCCCAGGAACCTGGTATCGTGGTAGTATTCCACCGCTCAATAAATGTCTTGTCTTTATTGAACTCTATCGTATAAGATGTGTAAGAAGAAGTTAAGTCTTGTCCATTACTTGCAGTAACTTTCTCTGCCTTCCAAACATTTATAACGTAACTCTTTATAGAAGCAGTGCTAATTGAAGGTCCATTCTCGTATTTTTTGCAGCCAACGAGTGAAATTGCAAGAATAATTGCAATAGTCATTAAATAACCAATAGTCTTTTTCATAAGATAGTGAATAATTGTACCTACTCATATGGCTTTTCGGTTTCGCCCCCGATAAAATGCCTGACCGGGACAGGCCCGTTTATTTTTGTGGGTTCTGGACTCCACATACCAAATCGAATTAATTAATAGTAACAGATTGCGTGATTTCATCGAACTTACCCCCTGAAGCCGAAAATGCTGTTAATTTGACTGAATACGTACCCGACGTACTATAAATGTGATTATAGGGGTCAAGCTCAGTTGTTGATGATCCATCACCCCATTCCCATTTATAATGATCAGCATCAGTTGAGCAATTTGATGGATAGACAGCAATGCTTGTTGGATGATGATCGAGAGTAAAGCATGCCACAGGCTCTTTCTCCTTTTTACATGATTGGATTAAAATGCATGTAAAGACTACCGAAATGAAGAACAACTGCTTAAACATATAAATTGGTATTTATCCTACTCTTTTGGCTTTTCGGTTTCGCCCCCGATAAAATGCCTGACCGGGACAGGTCCGTTTATTTTTGTGGGTTCTGGACTCCACAACGAGGACTCTTGCCTTCATTAATTTAGTTTGGGAATTCCAAAGTCAAACACCTTGTCATTAGAATACCTATTCGGGGTACTGCTGGCATAAACAAAGCAATATTCTCCCGGTTTTAAGGCTTGCTGAAAAACGACTTTATATATCCCGTCTGACACTTGTTCATAGGTGAATGGGACTTTTACTTTTTCCGGGATGCCGGAATTGCCTCCGCCAAAACCACCAATAGTAGTGGTTGAGCCTATTTGAAATACTCTGCTACTCTTTGTCTCGTCAAGTTTTACAAGCACAAATTCATTTGGTGATGTTGCCGTGGCGAACCACCAATTATCTGCAAACGGGTTAGTGTTGTGTTCAAAGTAAAAGTAGAATACCGGCATAGTTTCATTGATTTGCATTTTACTTTTTCCACCAGAAATAATTGATGTTTCCTTTGAACCTCCAAAGCCATAGAAACTGCCACCTCCAGAATGCCCGCTACTGGCTACAGTAGGATCAACTTTCCTTATTGGTTTGTTCTTATCATTTGGATAATAGTAATAGATGCCAGGGGAGTGCATAGTGGCCGGATCGTTCATATCCTTTTGATATGCCACAGCTACTTGCTGTTCAGTGGCGACTTTCATCATTTCGTTTATTACATCGGAAGCAACTTGATTGTTGTTCAGGTTTATCAAGTCATCGGTTCCAACATCAAACCTTGTTACACTGGTTTGAATTTTATTTATGATGACCGAGGGCTGTAAGCCGATTTTCGACAACTGAATGATTTTTTCATTCGTAAGTGTGTCGGTTTTTGTTTGTGCGCATAGGCTCAAGCCGATCAAGGCGAGCAGAACTGAAAAAAGGAATTTGGTTTTCATAACTTGTTTTAGTTAAACAGTTTATTTGGCAAATATAAAAATTATTATTCAAACCGGACGGATACGTCCTGTTATTTTTTGATTTGTTAGCGGAGCTTTGTTCTTTATTGTAAGAATGAATTCTCAACCAATGGAAAATAGCCAGTTAAAGCTCTTAACCTCAAGAATAAAGAAGTTAAGAATAAAAAATGGTTTAAAACAGTACGATCTTGGGGTAGACGAAAGAACAATTAGAAGAATTGAAAATGATAATTTCAATCCGAGTTATTTAACTCTACTAAAAATAAGCGAAGCATTAGGAATTTCAGTTTCTGAATTGCTTGACTTTTCTGATGAACCTAAGAAGAGAAAATAAGAAGCCAAAGCATCATTTGCATTGAGCTTTAAGTATTCCTAACTCCAAGTCACAAATCTCCTTCATCTGCAAAGCTGTAATAAGTTCCATCTGAAGCCACTATAATGTGATCCAGTAAGATAATATTAAAGAATTTTGCAGCTTCTGCAATTGATTTCGTAATTCTCATATCCATTTCACTCGGCTTAAGCCCTGAAGATGGATGATTGTGAGAAAGAACTATTCCACTTGCATTGGTTTTAAGGGCTATCGCAAAAACTATTTTTGGATCAACAACAGTTCCTGTGGTTCCTCCACAACTAATTAGTACCCATCCCATTACTGTGTTTGCCCGGTTTAGTAAAAGTAAAAAGAATTGTTCCTTGTATTCGATAATTTCTTTATCGTAAAGAGGGTAAAGAATGTCGAATACTTCTTTTGAATTTGAGACCTTCACTTTACTTTTTTGTTTGCTTTGATACGATACTTTTATTTCCGCCAGTTCAAGATTTGATTCAAACTGATTTACTTTGAATTTTCCAAATGAATTTGCTCCCATAATTATTCGTTTTTTGGTTAAACACATGTCTATTTTTATTATCAATGAACTATTACGCATGGGAGCATAACATCCGAAAAACAATAAGGCAAGGAAGAAATGCTTGACAAAATATTTCAATCTGATATACTTGTGTTAGCTATATAGCATTACAAGTTAATAATTGATCCGTTGCCATTAAGTTGGAGCCCCATTTGTGGAGGGAAACGAACAACGGTCTTCTGATAATTACTTATAAGTATTTGATTTTTTCTAGTAGTATGATAATATTGCTATTAGGAGTTTTGATGAATTTTAGAACCCCTAATAGCGTGTCATACTCAAATACTGTATGAGTACGCTTAAGACCCGCCCTTCGTTTCGGCGGGTCTTATGTATTTTATGAACGAAAAATTAAAATTGTATTTGGATTGGAAAGGAACGTATGCTCATAGAGCGAGTATCAACTACAGAATTTGGCTGGAACGATTTGTACAGATTTGCGGAGAGAAAAACCTAGAAGAATACGACATTCGCGATATTGTAAAATACCGCAAATGGATTGAAACCCATTACAGCTCTTATTGTACGCAGTTTGCCATTGTAATAATTAAAAACTTCTTTCAGTTTTATAAATACCAGAATTGTAACTGCATCTCTCCATCATTAATCAGAATTCCAAGAGTAACCGCAAAATCTCATAGAGCCATAACAGAAAAGGAGTTTAATAAAATAATTTCAGTCATTCCTTCAAACGAATTTTTATTCTTAAGGGATTTGGTAATGATCAGATTGTTATGGGATACCGGTGTAAGAGTTTCTGAACTTTGCGACTTGGATATCACCAACATTGATGAGAACAAGACATCGGCAATAATTTCCACAAAGAAAACAGGAAAAAAACGAATTATCGTCTGGTCACAGGAAACGCATAACCTACTGCTTAAGTATATGCCAATACGTCTAGAACTTCACAAAATAAACAAATCGACCGCATTGTTTATCGGCACTGAAAAAGGCAAAGGATGGAGTGTTCGTCTTACATCGAGATCAGTGCAAAGAAGAGTCATGTTTTATGTAAACAGGGCGGGGATTAAAGAGAAAATTACCCCACATAGCTTCCGTCATGGCTGGGCACATAAGAGACGGGATCAAAACGCACCTTTGGCGTTTATACAAAGGGGACTTGGTCATCTTAACCCGGTTTCAACCTTCATTTATGAGCAATATTGCGATAATGAATTTGAAAATCGCGCGATGAACTATCTTAACCCTGGCTCTGCATGTGTATAGCTAGTTTGTTGCATTTTTTTACACAAGGATACTTGCATAGATTTAATGAATATGCTAAACTCTGAAAAGAATAGAAACATGGTTCATTAAATACAAGAAACGTTCTAAGAATAAATCCTTGTGTAGACGCAACCTTTAGTTTCACCCCTTTTAGTAAAACAGTTGAAAATTATCAACTAAAAAACATATTTCATGTCGCAAAAGAATAGTTGGACGACATCAAAGGGGTGAAAAAATAAAGGTAAAATAAGAAACACTTGGATTATTCCAGGTGTTTTTTTGGCATGTAGTGGTCTGTGGAATTAACGGAATAACTCAGAGAGGGTAGCAGGAAAAACAGGCATTGCCCGAAAGGGGGTGTTCTGCGGGAAAACAGCACAAGAAACGACAATGCTTGTTTCTGGATTAATTGTACCGCCGCTTAATTCCATAGACTGCTGTGTGTCAAACTTCAAAAATCTTTCTGATGTAATTTAAAATTATCAGGAGATTTTCTGGGTGTTTGCTGCAGATGGTCGCATTTATCAATTAACAAATAAAAAGTTCATGCAAATATTTGATGTGTTCACGAAAAGAATCTATGAAAAAGAGGGTGAGAAAAAAGCAATATCATATAAGGCTGGCGTGATGAAAATTACGGAAAGGGGTAATATCTATCTCCGCCTTTTTCACATTCCCGATACTGAGTTTTATGTCCGGGAAAGAGAACCAAATATACCCATTGTAGAAATTGACAAGGAATAAATTGTTTCTATTTCTCATTATCATCTTACCAACGTAATTTATGAATATCAACACTACACCCGTCCCGAATGCGGTGTTTGATAAACATTTGAAAGAACTTAAGCTAGCAGAACTCAAAGTGCTTTTAATAGTGATCAGACAAACACTCGGCTGGGAAGATAAACGAACAAAATCAGAACGAAAAGAACTTGACTGGATCTCAAGCAATCAACTTGCATTAAAAACAGGCAGTTCCAGAAGAGCCATCAATGATGCCATTCAAGTGCTTACAAAGAAAAACTTAATAGAGGTTTTATCTCAATCAGGCTATATACTTGATTCTCCCGAAAAGCGGAAAGGACAGCAAAAACTTTTCTATCGCCTGGCAAACGCAAATATCACAGTTGTGGAAAACAAGGGGAAAGAAATTGAACAACCCTGTATAACAGGAACAACCAACGCAAATTTCGCAGGAGGCTTGCGCAAAAAAGTGTCTGAACTAGCGCAGAAAATGCGTATTACAAAAGAAACTATACAAAATTAACACTAACAAAACTTATTAATAGTAAAAATGAAATCAAAACTAAAGCACACTATCAATAAATCAGGTTCTAAAGAAAAAGCAATTACTATCGAAGCGGAACTTCCAATTCCACTAGGAGAACTCGCTATTTATGTTCTCAAGAAGGGAGATGACGAGAATTGTCTACTTGATTTGCTATATAACAAACCCGAAGTGGTGAATATTCAGGTAAGGAAGATTATAAAGGAAATCATCTGTAAGAAAAAACTTGAAATAAAACTCAAAGAATTGAAATTTGATTATAACGACTCAGACAGGTTCAGCCACGGAGCATCTTATTTTAAAGCAAAGTTGAGAGGAACAGAAAAGAGCTTAAAAAAAATTGCGGGAGAAGACAGAATATTTTTCTTCAATTGGCAAGAGTATGAACAAAGTATCAATTCAGATACAGTTTAAAATAAATGCGCATTACAATTAATCACTTATTAATCAATGACTAAAAACAAAATCATTCAAAACAAGCCATACAAATTTTCAAAGCCGCAACTTTCGTTCTTTGCAAAAGAAATAAATGAAGCAGGGGGATTTGATGATCTGATGCTAAAAAAGAAAGCTATAGAGCAGATAGATGGTCGCATGTTTATTATAACTCATCAGGACATAAAGAAATATAAAAACGCTTTTCTCATCGGCATTTATAAATCATTACGCCCTGCATATAACACCAAAGTCCCATATTCTTTTTGGAGCCAAATATACATAGCACTAAAAAGGAATATGTGCGCTTCAAAATGGTAATGAAACCACCACTAACATACTACGGAGGTAAGCAGAAACTCTCCAAAACAATAATTTCTATGATTCCTAAACATCGCCTTTACTGTGAGCCTTTCTTCGGAGGAGGTGCGGTGTTTTTTGCCAAAGATCCTGCGCCACTGGAAGTGATAAATGATACCAATGGGGAACTCATCAATTTTTACAGGGTTGTGAAAACACAATTCTGGAAACTTGAAAAGGAAATTAAATGTACCTTACACAGCAGGGAACAGCATCAGTTGGCAAAAGTGGTAATGGAATACCCTCAATTATTTACGGAAGTAAAGCGTGCCTGGGCAATTTGGACCCTCGCAAATCAAAGCTTTGCAGCAATGCTTGACGGAACATGGAGATGTGATTTTAAACGCAATACCACTCCCAAGCGACTCGACAACAAAAGAACAAGTTTTGTTGAAGAATATGCAAAACGGCTGGAACAGGTCCAGATCGAAAATCGTGATGCTTTGAAGATCATTCAAATTTGGGACAGCAAGGATTCCTTTTTTTATTGCGACCCTCCATACTTTAATTCAGATATGGGGCATTATAAAGGCTACACAGAAAAGGATTTTGAAAATCTGCTTCAAGTTCTATCAACAATTAAAGGGAAATTCCTCCTTAGTTCTTATCCTTCCGAGCTCATTGAAAAATACGCAAGGAAATTCAAATGGCACACAAAGAAGATAGAGGGGATTCAAGTCACTGTTGCTATGGGAAAGCGAAAGACGAAGACGGAGTTGTTGACGGCGAATTATGAGATGTAATAATAGCGGGGGTTATAAATTGTAATAATTATGAACAGGTTTTATTTTCAGAACAATTACTTTTTTCATTCAGGGGGATGTAATTACCAGTATTTTGAATATGTATTGTCCTTTTGCTTGCGTAGCTATTTCTATTTTGAGTATTGCAGGTTGGTTGATTACAATAAGTCAAACATTTTTCAATATCATCATATAACTGTTCCGTCTTTTTATCTAGAGAACATTCTTTTAAAATGCCTAATTTAACATACAACTTTTTCCCAATAGATCTCTGAATCACACATTCATAAGCGGTTTGATGTCCTGAAATCTGGCCCAGTCTTATAGTTAACGATTGCTTGTAGGCCAATCCAATATACAGTAGTTTTAGGGAATTGGGACTATTTTTATTAGCACACATAAGCATATAAAAGCCTTTCTCATCAATGAAAGTCGACTTGAATTTATCAAGTGCATTATTTATCAATTCTATTATTTGTTCAAAAGTTTCATTTCCCTGCAATTCACCCAATAATTCTTTTTTACTCCAATCAATTTTACATGAAGCTGTTATTCTTGATTCGTATAACATTTCCGATAGAGTTTTCATATTGTGGCAGTTTATATAGAAATTAATTCATCAGTCGGCCTTGCATTATTGTTCTTTGCAATTACAAGAAAATTATGATAGTTATTTCCCGCAATTTCAAAATCTCTTTTTGCAGTTGTAAAGTTTTCTATTAAAGAAATATCAAAAAAACCATTAATCGAGGATAGCTCCTTGTCTGCTTTGATATATAGATCACTTGTTTTAACAAACTCATCTCGGAGGAGTTCAAATTTTTCTTGGTAAGTCATTGTAATGAAGTTTAATTAAAAAAATGGAGTGAATGTAATTAACGTACAGAAGTAGAAAAACCTTTATTTTTTTGTTTAATGTCAATCAGTATTTAATTTTTCATCAATTAATTTTAAAAGTTCTAGAACCAAAGTATAAGCAAAATTATCATCTTCCTTTGTCGTAACAG
This sequence comes from Bacteroidales bacterium, assembly GCA_963678485.1. Taxonomy (GTDB): domain Bacteria; phylum Bacteroidota; class Bacteroidia; order Bacteroidales; family CAIWKO01; genus CALGYY01. The sequence goes on along the minus strand of OY782882.1, from coordinate 2,488,485 downwards.
GTAATGGGATTAAATTTCCGATTTTATCTTTTTCATGAATATACTTTGAAACGAATTCAAAGAATTTCCAAATTGCATTATATAAATCTTCATTGGTGGGGCAGACAACTCGATTTAGTGGCTGTGCATTAATCATTCAGATATTTTACGATATCTTCATTGGAGATAATATTAAAAGGAAAATTAAACGAATAAAATGTTAGTTTTGCTGTTTGCTCTACAATTTCTAATCTATAAAATGCCTCCAATAAATCCTTGCCTACTGTCACTACACCATGATTTTTCAATAGAACCACATTATGATTATTTATTTTTTGAGATACAGAATCGGCTAATTGCTCTGTCCCCATTGATGCATAGTTAGCAATACCAACAACTCCAATATTTTTTGCACTTTCGGCAGTTAATTTGACATTTATCTCTTTATCTATGATGGCAAAAAGAAGAGAATAGAAAGAATGCGAATGAATTATAGCGCCCACATCTAAACGAGCTTTGTAAACACTTGAGTGTATTCTATGCTCCATGCTTGGTTCATGTATACCTTCAATTTTATTGCCGTCAAAATCCATTTCTATTATATCTGAATCCTTTAGATGGTGTTTGTCAATACTAGAAGGTGTTAATAGCATTCCACCATTCAATCGACAACTAATATTTCCCCCTAAGACGGTAGTCAAACCATTCTTACATAATCGCTTCATATATTCGACTATGTCTTTTTTTAATAAAATTTTTTGATCCATGTATAACCTTTCCTGTTTTGACGTGCCTAAATACTTACTAATTGACTATTAAATCGTCTGGGCAGATTTTCGCGCTTGCTTATGAGGTACTTTCGGTTCAAAATGCCTTCCAAACCAATCAAATTTCCGTTCCACCTTATATTGCGCATTATATATATCTACGTATGTTAATTCCAATGTCAGATGCTGAAAAAACTTTCTCAATATCTCTCTTGTTTTTTCATTCTCTTCTTTTAGTTTATCTGTATCATCAAATGTCTTCCGCAATAAATATAATCTATCTCCTGACATTATCGCACGACCAACAAAATTAGCTGCAAAATCTGTCCAAATTACTACGCTATTTATATGGTCTGGAACAATGTCAATCAGACTAAATGCCGAAATTCTATCACTTTTAACTTTAAGTTCTTTTATAATTAACGGTCCAATACCTTCGTTTACAATACTAATGTAAATGTCGTCTTCATAATCACCAGCGGTTAATCGTCCAATTGGTCTTATTGATTTTAAATTGTGTTGCCTTTGCACTTTGAGTGATATAAGTGTCAAAAAAATTGAAACACATGAAACCACTAATGCGAAAAATGCAATCACAACCTCGGAGTTGTCTAATATAGCCATATCAAATAAATTTTTGTTAATGCTTCTTCATCATTGGCCAATTTATTTTGGCTTATTTTATGTATTTACAGTTACTTCAGTAGTCGTATACCGTTATTTCGATGTGTCTCACCATTTCTATATCCAAAGTCTGCCATCAACGCAATATGCTTTTTACCCACTACAATGCAAAGACGTTTAACCAATGTTTAGTCAATTTCATTGGTTGGAAAATCTTCTATTGCACATCAATCAATTCCACCAATCATTTCTATTAAATGAATATTCCCCAATGCGACGTAAGCCAGCCATCCAGCCCAATCAATTCTACTTCTTTAATTTGCCAATTCAAGTTTTTCGTTTTGGAATAATTTCTATCAAGTGACAAGGCTATATGAGTTTCATCTAAAATCCTTTCACACTTCAATCAAAATATTTAAAGCATCCTGAATCAGGAGAAAGGGAATTCATTATTGTAAAAATCAAAAAACCACTAAATGCTATTTGCCTTTGATCTTCAGAAACATGTGATTTTAAATTCTTTTCTCATTACAGAGCTCTTTATACCAATAATACGCCACGATCCCATACCAAATGAGTTTTGTTACTGCTTCGCTGCAATTACTTCAATTTCAACAACACAATCAGGCTTAACCAATCCTGTTACACCAATCATGGAACTTGCTGGCTTTGAATTTTTAAAGAATTCGTCTCGTATTGAAGATATGCACGATGATTTCGTCATATCAACTACAAATATTGTAGCTTTCACAACATCGTCAAATGTCATACCTGCAGCAGTTAAAATCTTTTCAATCTGTCCGAAAATAAATCTTGCCTGTCCTTCCATATTGTATGGTGCAACAACTTTACCTTCAGAATCTTGAGCAACCTGACCAGTTACAAAAAGAAAATCGGCACCTCTTGGCACAAATATTCCATTAGAATATGCTTTTGTAGGTTGTTTCATTGTTGTTGGATTGATTTTTGTTATCTTGTTCATAAGTCCCTCCTTTTTTAATTAATTTATTATCTATATTAATTGTATATTTTCATGTTTACGCGCTGGTGTGTCTTGCATTGCCACTAACATTTATCCCAGATTATTCAATGCAATTGTTTTTTACCACGTGGATATAATTCTTTATTAAAACAGTCTGTATAATCGCACTCATTGCCTGATGCTGCCAAAATAAGATCCTTTATTCATCTCGAACTCCTCAAATAGACACAAATTGCAATGCAATTACAATAAATGATTGATAATATGCGTATTAAATTTCAGACCTTGAGCTCGCGTTTAACACAATTGATAAAATTATAGGCCATCATCTACCAGTGAAAGGCAAATTCAATGGTATGGGTCTGAATAAAAAAACCGATTATCTGAGATACAAGGTACTGACTAACAAGTTTTTATTAATGCTATTTTATAATGTTATAACCATATTGTCAATCAATTACAAGTTTGTTTATATGATGAGAACAAAAATACAAAAAAGTTATTAAAAATGCCATCTCTTTTTAAGATGGCATTAAATATTTAATTGCTCGTCATTAACAATTTCAGGACTCGTCACACTTTCGCAATCATCTTCTTCAACAAATTAATCACTTCAGCAAGATTTCCAAAACTCTCGATCACAATTGTACAACTCGGACCATTCCAAAACTTCTGAACAGAAGCTGGCAAAGATTTAATCTCGTGATGTTTGATTTGCTTTCTGGTATCCTCTTCTGGATTAAGCACAACAAGAGAAATTTTCTTGCGTAAAAGAAAGAATGCAAGGTTCTTTCCTTTTCGCAACGAAATATAAAACTTCTTTACGTTGAATTCCACGGTACTGTCTGTGCTGAGTAAAGCCACTTTTATCTCTTTGTAAATATTTGCGGAGATTTCAGAAGCGGCATTCAAATGATCTTCTTCTGTACTTCTTACAATCTCAGGCTTATTGGCAGAACCTTTGCGCAAATCAGCGAAAGCCGGATTCATTTGGTAATCGATTTGTTCATTGCAAGAATACTTTCTCACGATAAGCATTTTAAACATCTTGCCCCAGGTCTCAGTATAGGTTTCGGTAAACAAAGCAAGATCCTTCTTTTCCCCATTGGTCATTAAAAGAACCAGTGGTCTGCTTTTTATCAAGGAAGAAATGAATTCCGAAATCTCGACTTCTTTTGAGATTCGTTTTTGCAGTTCTTTTTTCTGTTCCTTGTTCGAATTGATAACATCACAAAGACCGCGAACCAGTTCGTCATGATGGTTTCTGTTTCGCAGCAAGGCGAAAAAATGAGTGATCCTGACAAAGCATTTTCCGAAGTTCTGGTCATGAAGAATCGCCTCAAGCAGAAAAATTCTAGGGGATTCCGGGTTTGATAAGTCCAACAGAAACTTATCAGGCACACGCTCATCCTTTTCCTCCCTTGTGTCAGAGAAAAGCAAAGCTTTTTCTCCAAAAAAGGATTTGCTGTTTGTAAGTACCACCTGCTCCAATTCTGTGTCCGAATTGAATTTCAACTCAACGTTTTCGGGAGGTTCTTCCGAATCATCATGAGTTGGAGAAGTTACCTCTCCTGAATTCTTTTCGCTCTTCTTCAATTCCTTTTCTCCTTCTGGCGTTAAACTACCACCGCATTGTTTCCAAATTTCAAGGGGAATGGCCTCCCTGACATTTGTCTCAAAATCTGATGCGAAGGTGAAAGCTTGAATGATTTTTCCTGAATTAAACAATTCATAAAATCTTTTCAATGCCTTGTGATCACCTTCGCTTAGGTTGTTAGTAGTCGTCCATGGGGGGTAAGTGAATTTCTTGGTTGGTTTTTGAGTATGCTTACCAGCTACACCCGGCTTTTTCTTTAGTACTGTCCCTTTTGATTTTTTCGCAGCGACAGCGACTTTTTTTACTAATTTTCTCATTGTACAATGGTTTTAATTGATAAATAACAATTCTATGCAGGATTATAACTCCACATAGAAAACCGTCAAGCATTCATCTGAACCAAAAATGAAAAAATAAAATAAAAAAGAGTCTTTAGAGTTTTCGTATTACATTAATATTTACTTACATAGCAATTTTGCTCTGTTTTCAGGTTGCGTTCTCTTTTCATAGATTGTAGAACATGATTTATCAGGGCATTCTGATTTACAATTGAAGTCATTAAACCCAATTTGAGATTCAACAGTTTTTTCAATTTTATCGGGAAGGAAGCTAAAAAAATCGAGATCGGTCACAGATTCAACCTCATCAATAGTGCATTGAGAGTTGACCGCTAAATCATTATTGACATCTGAATTTGAAATAATAAACCCAATACCTTTCGCACTTTTTGTTTTTGAATTATAAGATAATACAACTTTATAATAGCAAGCAGGAACAAAAACCTTCATTTTAGACGAAATACATAGTGAATCAATATAATTTCCCGGGATAATGCCTGAAACAATATATATTGTTTCATTATTTGAAGATTTAGCCCAATACCGGCATAGGCTTTCTAGATAGCACCATCCTCGCTGGTTGCAACATGCATTTTGTGGTGACATATTGGTCATGTAGAAAGATTCATACCAAGCATCCTCATTCCATTTAAAATCTCGACAGGGTGCTAAATGACCGTGATCATAACCCGATCCTTCAAACGCATCATTTTTTAATCGATTGTACTGTGGATTCATTGGATAGGAAGGACTTTTTGGCCTATCTCTACTAATATCTCCTGCTTCAATAATCTTTTTAGATATGGCATGAGAAACATAAATTGGAACATTCAGAACTGTATCAAAACATACAGTATATGCAATCTGTTTAAATAGCCTTGTTGTAGATGATTTATAATTAATTTTTACCACAGAGGGTTTGATGGGAGTTTGCGAATGGGATGCTAAAAAGAGACCCATTAAAACGATAAAGAACCAAATTTTTTTCATGTTGTAATAATTAATGAGTTAATATGTGAATTAATGTTATATTATGATAAAAGTAATAATTAATTCAAAATCAAATAGCTATTTAGGATAAAAAAATGTCTGGTGTAGTCATAAAATTAAAAAAACCACCGGAGATATTTCACTCCAGTGGGATTAAATGAAATAGTATTCAAAAAAGAATAACTATTCCCCGTAAATAACATTTTTACAGAAAAACAAAATAATGCAAGTGCATTGCATACTACAGATCTGTTTGTTGAACGCTGTCAACAACCAACATGCCCTCTGCAATCAACCTGATTGCTTGCCAGAAATTTTCTAATGCGCCGGAACCTGTTGAGACCATTGTGGTTTTATTGGTTTCAGTAGAAGATATTTCAAATTTCCAAAACAGAGCTGGCATAGGACAAACCCATATTTTCACCACAGTTTCATTTGTGAATTTTACTTCTCCGACAAAATAATCGGCCCCGGTTGGAATATCTGTAAAAGGGGACAATGCTAACGCTCTGAACAATGCTCTGTCAGTTGAACAGGTGCTGGCCTTGTTAAAGCTATTCCCTGGAGCCGATGAGGAATCAGCTTCTTTCTTTTTCTCTGAGTTACTCTTTTTCATACAATACTCTTTTGATTAATAATTCTGGAACACATTCACTCGAAGCATAGCTCCACCAATGAAAATGTCAAGAAGCCTGAATTACATCTGGTAGCCTTTGCTGGAAAAAGTGACGGCGCATGCGAGCATGCCTTCTTCGGGGCTGACCACATGCTTTCCTTTGTGTCAGCAACAGGAGAGACTTGTTAATGCACTGTTGCAATTTTAATACAGGACGCTATGATGTGGACTGCGAAAATGAGTAAGAACATAAAAATAAAGTAATCATGAATACAAAAGAAAAGACGGTATTTGTGGAGTATAGCTCCTACAATCCCGGACAACACTTCATCACTGTGATTGAAATAATAAATCACAAGAGAATTATCGTAGGGCGTATCTTCCGCCACTACGATCCACAAACAAAAAATTCGAAGTACATCGCAGTTGATTCTGTAGGGAATCAAATTTTTGTAGACAATCACGATTTGCACGACTTAAAGAATCAATTTAAGGAGCATGGGAAAAACCTTGCTGAAAATACCATGTTGGCACAAAAACAAAACATCAGGTATCGAGTGCCCGCGATTACTCGAATAAATGAGCGTAGGGAAGATATAAAAAATATCCGGCTGAAGAGATCGAGCCAAAGTATTGCCAAGGTGGTTCCAAACGCGAATCATGCAAAAAAATTAAGCGAGGAACAAAAGGATAAAGTGAAGGATGAAGCAAATACGGTGCAATACAAAGAAAACCCTCAGGGAAAGGATTACACCGCAGAGATTGAACCTGGGAAAGAAGTTGAAGAATCTGAAGACCAAAAGAACAATGAGCTGAAAATGGACGAAGTATCTGAGAGAGAAGATGAGTTAAGCCAGATCCGCGAGCAGGAGAACGACATGGAAGAGGAAATTGAAAGATAGATTTAACACTAACGGAATTAAAAAATCAAATTCAGAAAAGATGCAAGTAAAATTCAGCGCACCAAATTCATCCAGTAATACCGTGAGTGTATTCCGGGTCTTGCCGGATAATTCCTCTGAGATTATTGGGGAAATCCATACTGATTCAATCACGGACGAAGATTCGCCGATCTATATTTCAACCAACAGTCAGGGTGAAGAATTGATGCCGCCCACTTCTAATTTTAATGAAGTCGAAGAGCGGTTTATCGAGTACGCGAAGCAGCTGTCCTTGCAGGAATTCATGCAGGCAATGATTGAAGAAGCCGATAGAATTCATGAGAGAAAAGCAACGATAAAAACCATCCGTCGAACCAAAGTCCTGGACGGATTATCTAAACAAATTATTTAATAATCTAATCCCTTAAAATTATGAACACAAAATTGCAAGAAATTTCAAGCATCTACAGTGAGAAGCTTGAAAAATTAATCGCAGAGATATCTGCAGAAATAAAGAACTATGCGAAAAATTTGGGAGCCAGTCTTGCCGAGCGGAATTATCCTCCCGCGCAAGGAGTCACTTTGGCCTCAATAGTTGCAGGGGTCAAAGCCCGATTTGAAAAACTCGCCATCACGGCTTGCAAAGAGTTGCAGTCCGCTATTCATTTTCCGGAAGTAAATACGGAACGACTGAAAGTGGACGCCCAAATAAAAAGGGGACATGAACTTACCAATGAACTCCGTTACAAAAACCAAAATGATGAAACAGAGCAGAAAAAATTGAATGTCTCGGCCATTTACAATAATGTCCGTGAGATGCGAGCGAAAACTCTTTTGTTTTTTGCCGCTGAAGCTTTTTTTACTTCGTTGTCTTTTCAGTTTTTCGGAGAGAATCTGCTTGTGTCTATACTTATCGCCATACCATTCACAATGGCAGTATCGGAATATGCTCATCTGGTGGCGCAACAATACCGTAAGTATCAAGTCCCGTTAAAGCGAAAAATATTCCTGATTCTTGCAACTCTGTTTGCTGCGCTGGTCTTTCTTGGCTTGAGCTATTTCCGTTCGATGGCATTAGGAAAAGAAGGGATTTCCATCGGGACGCTATTCTTTGTGCTGGTCAACATTTTCATCTTTCTGGTTGCTGCATTTCTTCATTATCGGTACTCTCCTACAAAAGAGGAATTACTAAAATTCCGTGCTCATAAAAAGCTCAAGGATGAAATCGATAAAAGAGATGCGGAAATAAAAAAAATAGAACAACACATGGAAGAACTCAAAGACAAACTTAATGAAAAAGCAATGCTCGCCCTGCAGCTTGACCATTATGCTAAAAACACGCTGGAGGAGATTCGTATGCTTTATCGGGAAGCAATTGCTGAGTTAAAAGACACTAATCTTAGGTTGCGCACTGACAAGGTTGATCCGAAGTGCTTTTCCGAACCGACACCAGAATTGGAAATTAACTACGATTTCAATTTTTATAAATCAACATCTACGGAGGATCACCTATGAAAACGATTCTTTATGTTTTTCTGATAATTGCCGGAATCTCACTAATAGTTTCATGCACCGGGTTGAATACGTCTTCTGAAAGTACCGAGGTGGTAATCATTCGTGATATCACAGATACAATGGCTGTAACTCCCAACGCCGAGGAGATAACCCGTTTATACGGATTCGATGGGGACTTGTGGAGGGGCGGAAACTTTCGTCTTGTAAATCTCACGGATGTAAGCATTAATAAAATCTTCCAGACGAAGATAGAATCAGAAAACCAGTGGTTGAGCAATAAATTCAAAAGAAAAGAGAGGTTGGAAGGATTCTATCAGGACATTGAGAAGATATTGTCCGAGGCGGCTAGTGAGAAGATCGGGAAAGAACATTCATCTATATACCTGCCCATAGCAAAAGAGCTAAACAAACTTAGCGAAAGCACGGCAGATAATAAAGTGCTGCTGGTGTATAGTGATTTGCTTGAGAATACCGATCGGATTTCTTTTTACGACAAATCCACACTTGAACTTTTGGATACCGTTCCTCAAACCATAGGAAAAGAATTTGAACGCCAGATGGAATTGAAAAATCTTAGCGGGATAAGAATCTGCCTGATTTACCAGCCAGCGGACATGAAACAGGATGAGGCATATAAAATTGTTTCCGCCTTTTACAAAAACCTCTTTGAGAGCAAAGGTGCCAGTGTTGAGATCGTTGCCAGTATTAATTAAATCAAAAACACCATGAGAACACTGATGATGAAATTTCTGAGATTTATTTGGAAGACCATCAAATGGATTATTAAGCTTCTCTGGAAACTCTTTCTGATCGCCCTTTGGGGCGCACTCTCTCTGATAGAAGTAATCCTTCACCATGTGAATATTTACCTGAAAAAAATTAATAGTTAAACAATTTCTTAAACCAAATTATATGGAACCCATTACTCAACTTTTATCTTCTGTTTTTGAAATGATCGCCGGGGCATTCAGTTTCATCTTTGAAGCCATCGAGCACTTGTTTTTATCTCAGAACACCAAGTACAAGGCGGATTTCGCCTCGCAAGGAATTTTGCTTTCGCGCTTTAATCATGGTTATTGCCTGACAGGAAAAAGGAACCTAACGCGAAAAGATTCTTACCAGAACGCGATGGTAATCGGGGGAACCGGAACCGGAAAATCAAGCGTGGTGCTTATTCCATCACTGTTCACCATGATAGGAAGTTCTATTGTGAATGATCCATCGGGAGAGCTTTACACGAAAACTGCAGGCCCCCTTGAGCAGAAGGGGTGTCAAATAAAAGAACTGAACTTCACTCATCCTGAAAGGTCATCATGTTATAACCCTCTTGCCCGTGCGAACAACTCTTCAGATATTCAGAAAATTGCCTCCATGCTGGTTTCAAACTCTCTTGGCAGTAATGGCAAAGATCCCTTTTGGACTATTCAGGCAACTTCTTTGCTTTCAATGTTGATTACCATCATAAAAACACAGGATGCGCAATATCAAAATCTTTACAATGTTCGCCAATTACTTAACCGGCTGGGTGGAGATCCCGCATCGGTGGACAGCCTTTTTGCAAAATATGCCGATGAATCGCTCTTTGCCGAATATAAAAGCTTTATCTCTTTCGACGAAAAGTTAATATCTGGGATCACTGCCACATGCAAGGCTGCTTTGCAATTGTTCAATGATGAAGCCATCGCTAAAGTCACATCCTGCGACAACATTGACTTCATGGAATTTCGGGAAAAACCGACCGTGCTGTTTATCAGAAATTCCGTATCAGATCAGCGATATTACTCCGTATTGACTTCGATATTTTTTGAGCAGTTCTTTTCTTTTATACTGAACCGTTTTCCTGCAAAGGATGAGCAAGATATCTTTCTGCTCGTCGATGAGGCCGCATCACTGAACCTGCCCACCCTACCTTTAGCAACAGCCAATGTGAGAAAACACCGTGCAGGTATTATGCTCCTGTTGCAGGACTTTAATCAGCTTCTGCATAACTACGGTAAGTATGAAGCCGACGGCATTCGGGCCAATTGTTTTGCCAAGTTGTTTTTCACGGGACAGTCGCTTGAAACCGCTTCTGAACTAGAACGAATACTCGGCAAGTTTGAATTCGTGGATACCAAAGGGCAAAAGGTCGTTCGCAGCTTAATGACCTCGGATGAGATCCGCATGATGAAGTTAAACAGGGCTTTGCTAGTTTGCGGACACCATCCGCCAATTAAAGTTAGGTTAAGGCCTTATTATAAGCAGAACAAGTTCAGGCAATATGCTTCAATGCCTCCCCCGGAAACAATAAACGAAGCCCAAAATAGCCCGATTGCCATCTTGCCAACTCATCCTAACCTTCAGGAAGAAAATGCAACAGAAGCCAAATAAAGAGGGAATTTGGGCATTTCTTCAAGGCTCAGGTGTGCTTGAAAACGGAAGCCCCGAGGAAATCCTTGAGGCAAAGAGGCGATATTGGAAGCAATATATCCGTGATTACCGCCGAAAGCAAAGGGCTGACAAACCGGAATTCATCGTATGGATTTCCAAAAAGAACGGTGATTATTCAACAGTTAGCTCCGCAGCCAGAAGACATAAAATGGCGATTACTACATTCATTCGCCATGCTGCACTGGCATACATACGAAAGACCTATATCGTCCCAGACAAGTCAATAGTGTATGAACTTCGGCAATTGCTGTGGGATACCCTCAATGAAATCCAATCCATCGCTTCTAAAAGAGAGAGATATCTCTGGGGAAAGGAACAAAAGGTTAAGGATGTTGAACGACAAATTGAAAAACTTGAAACCCAAATTACTAACTCCTTTGAGCATCCCATCACTCTGGAAGAGTTAATCAGAAGGGAAATTGAGAAGAACCCTTTGCTCAAGGAACAATTAATCGCTTTTTTAAACTCCGATGATCATCAAAATCAAATCACATAAATCAAATGCTTCATTTCAAAAGGTGTTGGATTACATGATCCATGATAAAGACCGGCTGTATAACAAGCAAGGCAAAAGTTTTACCATTACCCATAACCTGAAAGGAGACAGCATTAAGGATTGGGTTACGCAATACACTAAAAACGAACAGGGCAGAAAAAACAAAAGAAAAGACAGCGTTATCCTGACGCATGAAATCATTTCTTTTCACACTGACGATGCCGGGAATATCTCACTGGAAAAGCTCGAGGATATTACAAGAGAATATATCCGCAGGCGGGGAAAATACGGTCTGATGCTGGCCGTGCCACATTTCGATAAGGGGCATTATCATGTTCATCTATGTGTTTCTGGTGTTGACCAAACCGGCAAAGGCATGAGACTTTCCAAAGTGCACCTTCAGGAATTAAAGAAAAAAGCGCAGGAGTATCAAGTTGAGAGATACCCTGAACTAAACAAATCACTGGTCAATTACGAAAAAAAAGCACTAGCCCTCTCTGATAAACAATACCGCTTAAAAAGCAGGACAGGGAGGGCAACCAATAAAGAGCTTCTATCTGAGATGATAGAAAAGTGTTACAAAACGGCGATATCAAAAAATGATTTTTATAAGAAATTGAAAGAATGTGGATTGCAAACCTATATCCGGGGCGGCAAAATCTCCGGTGTGGTATTCAAAGAAAAGAAGTACAGATTAAATCGACTTGGGTTTACTGAAGAGAGATTGCAAAAACTAGAGAAAACAATTCAGAGATCAAAAGAACTCGAAAGCAATCAGAGAAAACAGAAGGGAAGAATTATCAACCTTAACAGATAAAAAATTTCATGCATCAACAAAACAAAACCGATGTTTATACAATTGTCACTAACCGTATTATCGAACACTTAGAAAAAGGAGTGGTTCCTTGGCGACAGCCCTGGACTGATTCCGGTCTTCCAAAAAACCTTGTCAGCGGTAAGCCTTACCGTGGGATCAACGTATGGCTTCTCTCTACGCTAAAGTATCCTCGCAATTATTTTCTCACCCTCAAACAAGCCAATGATCTGGGTGGTGTCGTGAAAAAGGGAGAACGATCCCATGAAGTAGTGTTTTGGAAATGGTTGGACAACGAAGATAAGGAAACCGGGGAAACGAAAAAAGTTCCCATGCTCAGATACTACCGAGTCTTTAATGTATCTCAATGCAACGGCATCCCCGAAAACAAAATCCCGCAAGTTGAGAAAAAAGAAAACCCGCCTTTAGAAACCTGTGAGAAAATTATCAGTGAGATGCCAAAATGTCCAAGAGTACAATTCAACGAACAAAGCGCATATTATAACAAAGCGGAAGATTTTGTTAATATGCCTAAAATGGAGACTTTTACCAAGAGTGAAGACTATTACAGCACTCTTTTCCATGAACTGGTGCACAGTACAGGACATAGTGAACGGCTGAACCGCCGCGAACTTTTAGAAAGCAAAGGGATGCGCTCAAGCGATTATGCCATCGAGGAACTTACCGCTGAAATGGGAGCCTCATATCTTAAATCCTATGCCGGAATACCTATTGAGCAACTTGAAAATAATGCAGCATATATCAATGGCTGGCTTGAAAGACTAAAACAGGATAAAAGATTTGTTGTTTATGCAAGTGCCCAAGCTCAAAGAGCAACTGATTTTATTTTGGATATTACTCTGAAGGAAAAAGAGCTTGAAGGTTCAGGGGTACCAAAAGAAAAAAGCATAGTTGAAAATGAAAGAAACAGACAAATATTAAAAGCCAGAGAGAAATTGGCTGATGGTGCTATTGAGATTGAAAGGTAAAAATTCGTGATTTAGTTTTTCTTGACAATACTTTTTTGTGGAGCTATGCTTCCATTGAAAAGTTCTTTCAATAGTGGTATAACCTAAAAATTCAGAAAATGGAAAAGGAAATAATCAAACCCACAAAAGGGGAAGAGGACGAAAAGCGAGAACCCTACTACGGTTCAACGATTATCGTATGGATAAGGCCGAAACCGGGAAAGTACTGCGAGTTTAGCATCACGGTTGGCGAAGCTAAAAAGAATCTTATAATTCAGAGCAATGTCTTTCAAGAGATGCTAGAGGCGATTAGTATGATTGCTGAACAAATTCAAAAAGCGAATAAGAAAAACGAACTCGATGTAAGTTAGCTTTCATCGAGTTTTATCTATATGATTAGTGATTTAATCAACTGAAATAGAATAATCATTTATCAACACTAATTTCCCCGAACGGTATAGCTATTAATATAAACATTTTTTCAATTTCTTTTTCTCTATATTTATGTAACTCATAAATATATTATAAATACCATCGTTTGTATTCACTTTTTCGTTCGGAAGATAATAGATGAAACCTCGCCATTCTTCCGGATAATCAAATCGTGCCCACTGAATTTCAATCTCTCTCAATTTTTCATTGATTGGCATTTTTGATTGTTCAATTTTATTAAGAAAAAATAGTTGCCAATATTTAATAGCGTTCTGTTCATCTAGTTCGAAATTATCCTTAATTAAACTAAGAATAACATTTTTATCGTCCTCGTTTACGTATAAATCTGTCAAGAAATTACCGCAACATTTCAGATTGCTTGAGTACATATTAGCTATTTTACTAACATCCTGTGTTGTTAACCAATCATTTTTCAACCCTATAAATAATATCCCCCAGTTCATCGGAAGATTATAAATTAATTCTATCATAATTCTTTTTAATTTGGGATTCCATTTACAACTTTACCTTCAATAAATCTCCTATGAACAATTTTTATTCCTTCAACCATCCATTCAAAAACACCTGATTTTCCATTAAGCGAACCACTTACTTGATATAAATCTCTAACAACATCATCAGCTCCTTTCACGGTAAACTTCGCTGCATCAGATGCGTAGTTGTCTATAATATTCGAATAAAAGTGCTGGGCATCAATAGAATTAAGACTCTTATATGCTGCTGAACCTACTCGTGTACCTGTATTAACAGGATTCAATTTTGGTTTAACAGCGTTTGTTGCATCATCAATTAAATTAGCTCCAGCGTTAGCAATTTCATCTCCAGATTTTATTGCAGCATCCGAAGCAACTTTAGCTGTAGTTTTCCCGGCTGAAACAGCTATACCTCCTAAAATACCAGCAACAACATCGATGGGGTCTATCCATAAATCATATTCCATGCTCCCTCTAATAAATTGCCCACCAGTTAGAGGGTTTATTTCACTTGTCGAATAGTCCCCCCATGAACACTCACCTGATTTCCTATTAAGTGTCTGCATCTGAGCATCAAGAGGTCCTCCATTAAACAAAGTATAATCAAAATCTTCGCCCCCCTTATCATTTACCTTTTTCGGGGCATCATATTGTTGAGTTTCTTCATTCCAGTCTTTTTCGTAACCACCATCTACAGCTCCGTTGGGGTCAATATTAAATATAGGTTTATTACTAAAAGCATGATATGGGCTCATCCATGGTTTATCAAAAGGGTCACGATTCCAACGTCTGCCAATTCGTGGATCATACTCCCAAAACATTGCTGTGTATGCATTACCTTCACCATACACCTCGTTATCTTTCTCCTGCCCATTGAACCCAAACCTATACGAACTAGTGCTAAATCCTCTACCGGGGAGTTGGGCGCCAAAGGGGAAGTAGTCTACGGAGGATTGCAGATCGGCAATGTACTGATCTACAGTAGAACCGTTAACTACATCTATAGGCTTCACATCGGATACTGTTGTTATCACATTTCCTAAATGGTTAGAAAGCTCATACAATTTATGACCTAAAGTACGAATTTTAATTGAATCGGAATGCAAATCTGCAATAGGTGTATTAATAATTATTGATCCAAGACGTGAAGATCCATACATCTCTATTTCTCCAAGCATCAACTCCGAATTATTGTCAACGGTGTAGGTTGACATAATATTACCCTGAGCATCTCGGATGTACCAAGTTTCTAATACTTGATCATCATACGTTACTTTTTTCTCAATTCTGTTCCCCATTGGATCATATAAATAATCAATGGAGACAATGCTGCCAGAGGCAAAAGTAATATGTTTTATCTTTCCATAAACGGTCCATGATATACCATCCACAATATTGCTACCAAGGTTACCTCCTACATCTGCAATTAGATTTCCAATTTCGTCGTAACGATAATTTCCTGAAGATTGACTCGTAATCTCGCCGGGAATACTTACACTGTTTGATTTATCTGTCACATAATCAAGCCTGTTGGATTGCGCAATATATTTATATTTCAACTCATCAAATACATTGGTTCCTGTACACTCACGCATCAAGGTGTCTATATTTCCATTCGGATCATATCCATAGAGAGAAGCATACACTTGAGAGGGAGTTGCCCATGTGTTTAGTGAAAGTACAGCTTCAGACCGATATGCTTGCATCTCTTTAATACGATTAAGCTGATCATACTTATATTTATATAACAGAGGATCTGCATTCTCTGAGCCCGAAGTAGGATAAATGGTTGTTACCATTGATGATATATTTCCATTATATAGGTTATTGGAAACATTATATGCATCAGTAGCAAGAAAATTATTTGAAGAACTTTTTATTGCCTCATAATCATACACATCACTTAGATTGTGAACATCTTTATAATAATTCAAGGAATAAGACGCAGCATCCTCAGGAATACCTTTATGAATATTAATAAAATCTTTTAAATATGTTCCCTGACCGGTTGCATCATCATAAACACCATCTTTCCCAACATCATTATGTCCATCAAGATTCGTTGAGTTGATTCCCTTAATCCAACCTTGCAGCGTATAAACATAATCAACCCCCTGAACTTTTTGTTCTCCAATCTCGGTTCTTGCTAGTGGACCATGCAAATAGTAAAAATATTTTGCATCCTGATCCCAAATGAGACTATCTCTTGAAGTAAATACATTCGTAATTCGATTATCTGCATCATATATATATTTATGGAAAAACTGATCGGGAGCCCCTACCTGATATTTTACTAATAAAACTTTACCACTTATTAGATCATATTCATACTCAATTTTCTTAAATCTTGATTGATAGTTCTCCATCGCGTCTATTTCCTGATAAATGGTCTTTACATTTCCATGCACATCATAGCTATAGTGCGTCGCCACATCATAATCATTAATGCTGCTCGATAATTCATCATAATAAGCTATTGAAGCGACCCTGCCTCTTAAGCATTCTTGCGTGGCTCCTGAGGGCAACATATTAGCAAGGACGGCCTCATCATAGAAGGTTTTAGTAACTTGCTTTCTAACAGTATTAATCAGGAGAGACCACCATGCCTGCAAATCAGCATCCGCAATGAATCCTCCATTCCCTGCTGTTGGAGCAGAAGATGATTCAATTTCACCAACTTCGGAGATTCTTCCTTGTTCATCATATATTGTATAACTATAGTTATTATGTGTATTTTGCTCTGCATTCTGAGACAACACAATTCTTCCTAGCATGTCATACCAAAAGTTACTTATACCTGCATCCGGTGTTTCCTGAGAAACAACCTGGTTCAACGAATTATACTTATAGGTTGATGCATACGAATGATTAGTGAAGAACTGCTTGCTGGGGGCGACTTTATGTTGCTTTCTATCTGTATCAACCGTTGCAAAACTGGTTTCGCTCACCCTTTCAACTCCTTTAGGCGGTACAGTTCGAACAAGGTTTCCCGCTTGATCATAATAATAAAGCGTGTAATGGTGTTCGTGGTCCTTATAACTAATATTAAACGTCTCAACTGCATTTCTTAAACATTTAGAATTTAGTACCTGCATAATGCTCGTTCGCACAGAGTCATTGTACCAATCAAATGCTAATTGAGCATTGTTCTGTGCAGTTGGAAGCAGCGCTGAATCACAAGGATTTTCAAGACCAATTATTGGCGTTTCTTGAGGGGCAAAGTTCGCGGGAGGGCATTCACTCAGATAAATCAGAATATCATCCAGTGCAACCGGCCTATTTGTACAATTGAAGGTGGTAAAAGCAAGATCTAAATTGTCGGATGGTCCCGAAAACCAGGTAAAGGTATTCTTAAACCAACCATTACCTATATCACTAGAATGCGATACTTCCTTAGACCCATTCGCCCAAGCAGTAATACTTCGAGCATAATCACTTGTATCAACAGGATAACCAGCCTCAAATGAAATTGTATATTCTTTATTGTTCTCAACAGGGATGTTGTCTTTATACCAAATAAAGACCGGAGGGTCAAACTCATTTTCATTGGGTTTAGTTACAATCATGTAATAACCGCTCCCGGGAAGATGTGTATCTAACAGGTTATAATTTCTGGAAGAACAAAAAGCATTCGCATCTTGTATAACTCTATATTCGTTATATGTATAGCATGTCGATCCGGCAACTGGCACCTGTGAATTTCCAAGCATGACACCTCCATCAAAATTCTCAGTAAAAACAGGTTCATTCAACGGAGGACAGCTAGAGCAGTTCATGAGTGGGAAACATGAAACGCCATCCATCAATTCATATTCGTTATTTGAATTTGCTGCCATTACTGTGAAATGATAATACTTTCCGAATTGCGCATTCGTTTCGTCAACTAAGAGATTAGAAAACTCAACAATATCCTCAATATCAAATGCTGGTGTTGCATCATGAAATTCTAATTCAAGGTTGCACATAGCTTCATTCAAATTAGTATTCCCTTGCTGGACTGTAAACCCACCAACATATTTATGTGGACTTACATCATTCCCATACCAATACAGACTATTTCCAGATAGGACACCAAGATTGCTAAGCAAATTATCACCAACAAAACTATTGGTCGTCAGGTTCACCTGAACAGAAGGTAAAAACTCATTCTCTTCAACAATCTTATTCATAAAAAGCTCAAGCTGGAGTCTTGTTTTCATTTCAAAACCCTGACATTGTAGTTCGGTGTCACACAATCCAGCATCGAATAAAGGAGCACTTGGGCCAGGTTCAATAGTGACACATCCGGTTACAGTCTCTACGCCAATAAAAGCATTGGTCATGGCGTCAAACATTCTAACTTTAAGAACGAAACAATTATTACCAGAATTAGGATCACTTGACACATCATCAAATCGATATAATACATTGGTGGCATTAAAAACTGAGCAATTAAACACCACTTGATAATATGAAGTTCCGGATGAGTGTATATGAATAGTATGTGTATTTGTACCAGTGCTTGCTAGCTCCCATGTTGTAAGGTTATTGCCCACTATATTTCTTAACCGATTTGTTACCAGCGGTGCTTCATCACCGTTAATAAAATTAATTGATGCACTAGTGTAATCATTGTAAACTAAGAAAGAATTCATCAGGTCAGTAAGATCACTCAACTCTTCTGTCGGACCACAAACATCTGAAAAATCACAACCCGAAATTGGTAGACACGTATAACCTTCTATATTTATTACAACATCCGGAGTATTGATATCATCATCATCATCGGCTATTGCTTTCAATATAAATTTATATCCAGATAAATATGCTGCTACATCTGTGAGTGCAATAATTGAATGTATATTGTTCCAATTTACATTAGTTGGCTTCGTTAAAGAAATTGCATTTGTCCCGCAACTTTGCAAATTATTTATTCGTATTTCTGCACTTAACATATTACCACTATACGAAGGAGTCCAAATCGCATTGCTGTTTATTGTAGCATCTGTCCCTGCCAGAGAAGCGAAAGCACTATATAACGACGGTCCAAATGAGGTTGTTTGATTTAGGTCAGTTGCGACTAATAAATTGTTTGCAACAATCATGTCGTTTAACCAAAATCTAAGTTCAAGGGCAAGCGGGCATATTTCTAAATTTGAATAGTTCTCCATTCCCGCTTGATCCTCCATTTGCTGTACATATGAAGCAGGATCAGTATAAAAATTCCCCTGAATATTGAATTGTCCATGATTACCATTAAAAAAATCGTTAATGTCAACAAAACGCTTTACTTTAGGCCCATACAAGTAAAAGGAGCTAATGTTGCACGGTTCATTAGTGGTAAGAAATGTATTTAAATCTGATGGCTCAACAACAAAATCGGGGAAAAAATTTCCAGTTCCAATACAATAATTACTGGCATTATTATCAAATGACCAAACGGTTCTATGCCAGGTTTGAATGAATTGCTTTTGGGATAGGTATAAATTTTTAAACAATTCCCATTCAGCGTTCATAAAAACCGGATCAGAGGCAAAATCATAAAGTGTATTAGGAGAAATTGAAGATACAGTATACTGAGGGGGGACACGTTGAGCGATTGCACTCATAGCATAATAGGTTTTCTCCGGATTTGTTGGGTTCTTCAACATATCAGCCATCATATTCCAATAAGTGGAACTTATATTTTTAAAATATGGATCTTTATATAGAATTCTATAATATGTTTCATTGTCGTTGTTTGCACCGGGCCAACTAAGATAATTGCTATTTGGCGAAGAAGCTAACAACCCTAATTGAACAGCTTCGCTGTATGAATCGGTTGCTATTAATAAGGAGTCAAACATACTTGAATTACAGAAAACAGTACCTGTCTTAATGGTATCCTGAATAATAAGGTCGCACCAGTCTAACATTAAATATTCGGGGTGCATGTTTAATAAGCCTTCAGCCCAACTATTCTCCCAGTTAAGACAAAAATCTTCAATGCTTAAGTAGTTATTCGGATGAAAATGATACCCCTGATTGTTAGCATTCGGATGAACCATGAGCGGGTTGGCACCTGACCCATCTATACTAGCATCATACACTTCAGTAACCCCGTCATAGTATGGTATTTCTGTTAATGCTCCGTTATCGTTTTTGAACGTACCATTTCTCCAATATGGATGGTTTGGTAGTTCATTGGCACTATTAAAAATCGATAATGGTTTGTTTGTCGCAGTCCCAGTCGATAAATCATATTCTGCATATTGACCATTAGGACTAACATCTAAAAGCATTTGAAAACGCACCATATCGCAATAACTCATATACTCTGAGCAAATTTCCTTACATTCCCGATATCTCTCGTTATAATCACTCGCATTAACATCTAAATCGCGCATACACTCTTCACAAGTATATTCGCAATCAGATTCGTTATTTACAGCAAGTTCAGGTGTTAGAAAATTATTAATATTTTTAATGCAATTGTTTTTTTCAATATATATGTCTGCATATTTTGCTACAGCCTCTTGATTAACTGAAAGCGTTTTTTCAATATGGTAATAACCAACCGTAAGATTAAGGGTTTTACTGTAATAATCCTCATCAAGAGGGTTGGCGCATTCGATGGATTCGGGCTCACTATTGGGCATGTCGCCAATTCTGAAATCATCAAAAAATACACTATCACCACATTCGTTATAAATCCTAAGCTTCAAATCATATACACAATCAAAACATATATTTGGTATACATTCATCCTCATATTTCCCTCCAGTTGCAAGATAATAAACTGAATAACCATTATCTTCCGTTACCGTAAAATAACTATTCACAATTAAGGAATTCCCAACAGTATCGTTGTTACCATCAAGTACATTCCAAGTGACGTTGTTATTGTAATACTTTAAGTAACCATCAACACTATCCAAGGTTGCGGGCTTAAGACCAGATAATGCAGTAGCTACAACTCTCCCATGCATATCCAGATAACTCACCGAACTTTGACCATTAGGGTCAGTAACGACATTTTTCTTATAATGCGAAAAATATCCAACCTCAGAGCCAAATAATCGATCCAACTCTGGTTGACAAGGTTGCCCATATAGATATTTTGTTTCTCTATTAGAATTTAACTGAAATTCTAGTCCAACACCGCCTTGTCTGCGAATTCTCCCTGTATTATCAGGCATATATTCCACCTGAGTATATGGATAGCCTTTCGAATCCGGAACATTTCCTTGGTAGGCATCCAACATTTCATGATCGGTTTTCTGTGTGCCATAATAAAAGGCAGCACCCTCATTTAAATCACTCATCGCTGCGGCATCTGAAGAATTGCAAGATCCCGTTGATTGGTCAAGATCAAAGTCTTCGCGGGAGAATTTTTCCCCTCCTATGTTGCGATTAAACTCATTGAAATATTTTATCTCCTCACTATATGCAGGCGTAGGCAAAATAGTAACAGCAGGTCTGCCTTGAAAATCATAAATTGTCTCTCCAACTATGGTAGTTTTTTCTGAGTTTATCTTTGTTACAGCTTGCCTGTTTCTCAGGCTTCCGTCATAATATGTGACAACATCTTTTCGAAGTCCATCTTCGGCAAACGTAGCATTATATTGCCAATTAATACTTGCAGAATGCTCAACACCAGACCCAATAAATATCTGACTTGTTATTGGCACATCGCTAATATGTTTTATATTTGGATAATTATCGTCTAGTGTCCATTCTGTATAAATTTCCTCATCAGAATGATCGCATAATCGTCCAACACCGCGCACCCTGAATATAAGATAACCACGTTCATAAATTATCGGTATCCGATAAAAGTTATCATGAATCCGAACTTTTGTTCCGTTATTCTTAAAACTATAAAACAAATCCGTTGGGGAAATTGTTGATAATTGCTCTCCAACGTCACTAACATGTATCCATTCCAATTCATACTCCTCTGCTCCCGGCAAATATGGCCAATAAACCCAAGCCTCACCATTTTGTATCGTGCTATGCCCAATATTTTGAACAACGCCATTGCCAAATTCAGTATAGCATCTGTCAACAATAACCTCATTGGTAAGTTTTACGTCTTCAGGAGCAACCGTAAGAGATGATGTTCCTGATGAGCCTGAAACTGTAATAGATAAAACATCAATAACAATACGACGATAACCAGAAAAGACGTATACTTTTTTATCGTCGATAAAATCGCCAATAGCATTTTTCTGAATGGTCATAGTTACATCTTCAGTCACGTAGTTAGAAAGTGCAGAATACTTATATAAACGTAGACTAATCGTTATTTCATCGTAATCGATCGAACTAACCTTCATCGCATCATGATCAATCTCAAATGTTAGATTGTTTGTGACTTTCAAATTTGAATAGTTTCTTGGATCCCCCTGTTGAAAATACAGGGCATACTTAATATCACCAACAAGCCAATCGTTAACTGAAGTTTTTATTTCGTTACCTTGAAGAAAGTCAAGGTAAACTTCTTTAGCAGCCTGAGTTTTAATCCCTACGAAAACAAGGATTACTAGGATAATGAATCGTATTTTACTCATAAAGTACAATTATTATAATGCATTATAAAGCGAATAATTCGTATATTCATTTATTGGTGTTGGCTCTTTAGATTTATATGAAACAAATCTGTTTATGTCGAAATAATTTTGCGCAATTAATAAGTTAATCGACATATCACTGTAAACAATCTCAAGGCGTGGATCACTAGATACGTTCGGATCATTCAATGCCACATTTTTATAAAACACCACAACTCTTGATAAATAGAAAGTTCTCTTATTGAAAATTAAAGTCATTGAGATAATCTCACTATCAAGTGCCTTTTTAAAGTTGAATTGATATCCACGATTATTATCATCAAAATTCAAAGGGATGATTTTTTCGCACGAAGCAATTGCGATATCAAACGACATGGGAATTGTTTTAATAGCCTCTGGCGGAGCAAGGAGCATCGTTTTTATATCGTTATCGATGACTAATCGATAGTTGGGAGTATTAAAAGTTTCAATTGAAGCAAGTTTTAAATACTCGTTATCGTTTTTCTTAATGAATTTACCATCATCAACACTAAACGGTTTTAATGAAGTGTAAGTTGAATATAAATTATAACTTAAATTAACAGAGAATTCTTTAAGTGATGAATACACCCGTTTTAAGTGATCCAAGTCTTCGACCACTCCACCCATCGTTGATGTTACGCATGTTATGTATATCACTATGTACAATATCACCTTTTTCATTATAGTTGCTTAATTTGAATGGAAGTGATTAATACTTTGTTGGATTGTAAAAATCCCCCTTTCTGTTTCTTTTTTGATTCGAATTACTTTCCCTTCCTGATCATATTCGTAAAATGTCGCATAATTATTTTCATCTAACTCTGCCATTAATTTATTATCTCTATAATTATACACGTAGCATTTAATGTTACTCCTGAAAGGAAAAATTCTAATATCATCAAAATGACATGAATAATCACCTTGATTATTAAGTGCAAGCATAAATTTCCCATCCGCCATTGCATCAATTTGAATCACATATTCGTATTGTTGCCAACCATTAATAAGCTTAGATTTTTTCATTGAAATGACAGTAATTGGGGTTGCATCATCATAAAACTGAGCCGAAATACCAGAATAATCAGTCATTATCCCAGTCGCGTTTGAAGGTTTTGCCCAAAAACTCACAACAAATTTTTGTGCTTGGGCATAATTTGAATGAGGCGAAAAAAGTCCAATAAAATCTGCACTGTTCGTTTGAAAAGGAATACTATAAGTGCTTGTCTCTGTTGGAAATTTTGGAGTCATGCATCTTGTCATACTTGCACTTCTTTTTGCTGGTATTTCTAGACTAAACCATCCTGTATGTGCATCGCTATTATTTACCCAATGCTTATAAAACTCGAAATTGAAATGTTGAATATTACAATAAGATATATTTTTATCTTCAAAACCGATAAACCCAATCTCCTTATACATGATGTTTTTCCCCACTGCAATAGGCATAAGATCAGCATATCCATATTGAGCTGCAGAATACCTTTGAAGCGCATCTTTATTTTCAACCTCGGCCGACATCGTATTATACTTAGTAACCTCAGAAGTAAACACCCAATCCACATTAGTTAGATTAGCAAGCCAACTATTTGTACCCCCTCCAGTTTTTTCCCAAAATGGGGCAAATGTTTCAAAATATCCATCATCACGAATATTCTTGTTGTCGAGAGTTGCCGTTGTCTGTGTTCGTCCAGTAAGATATTTGTATGTTCGCTGCTGTCGCCAAACCCCTCTTAATCCTTCATAATAAGGATTTTTAATTGGAGGCCAATTTTGCGTTGTACCAATATAGCATTGGTAATCATTGTCTGTGGCCTGACATGTATATGGCAACATCATCCAGTTATTCAGTGTTATTACACCATTTGTATTTAATGTTGATCCCGTGTAATAACTAAAGTTTATTGTATTATTCGTTATTCCATCAAAAGAGGCAATATTATTCCATGAATGACCAACGGGAAATGTCATCGCCATGGGTGGTGCATAATGAGTAGTATTATCATCACAAATTGAAAACTCCATAATAAGTTGATTGTTGACATCGACATTGCCAAAATAAGTACCGCAAACCACACTCCCTCCGCTGCGGGATTGGATGAAAGTACAACCAGAAACATTTTTAAATTCTATTTTTTCATATGCAACTGATTCAACAATTGAATTTAAAAATGCTAAAAAAGATTCTTGGCTAAAACCACAATCAGAGCAAGGTGATTCTATCATACAATCGGATGCTGGACCAGGAATCTGCCAAACGTCTGAATATTGTGTGGCATCAGCACTAATAACTCTAGTATCATTGTTTAATACTAATTGACCTCCAATGAACGGTGATTTTGATGAAACAACCGTCCCCATTGATAAGGATTGCATATTCCTTCTGCCCGACCTTATTACACGAATATAACAGTTTGCTGCAGAACCCAACAAATAGCCATTTTTATCAATTATTTTAATATAATTAGAGCCAACTTCACCAACCCACGCTTTTGTGTGATTACCATCATACACATCAACTTCATCTCCAGGAAAAAATATTTCATCAGCGCCATTGATGCTAGCAACACCACTATTAATAACACTAGCAAATCCTGCAACTAAAGTATTCTTATATGCAGGGCTCATACCCTCATATGCCCAGTGAACTGGATATGTAAATGAATAAATTGGGTCATTAAATTCATTAGTGGTCTTTGTCAAAAGAGGGGATCCTGTTTCGGCATCATACAAAAGGTTTTTTGTAGCGACTCTTGATCCCAAATCATAAGCTACTGTTGAATCTTGCACTCCAAAACAGTTTACGACTTTTGTTGCAGTAATTGAATTAAACTTAGTCTTTTCACAAGAAAATGATGGGATAATTGTTGGGGCGATGCCGGGAATGCAACCTAATAAAAAACTTGCCAGATTCCCCCCTAATGCTCCTCCATAGGTTTGTGATTTCTGTTCTCTTGCATCAATTGTCAAATCCATGTCCATTGAAATGTATCGTTGCACAACTTCACCAGAAGCATCTACAGCATTAACTTTGGTGTCGAGCCTTTGCTGGCTTCCAGGTAATGTTTTATAGTAATACTTAATTGAAGATATTGGTGTATTTTCTCCCTCGGCATATACAGATTGTCCTTTGGGTTTTCCATGCATATCGTTGGTTTCGATATAAAAACCTTGGGAAGCAGCGACATAATCCCTAACATTTAATTTGAATAAGTTTGCAAGTACACTTGGTTTCTTTTCTATATGATATTTAGTGGTATAGTCAAAATATACAGGAAAGTCATATGCAGTATAAAATTCATAAACAGTCTTCCCTGTTGCATGTCTTGTCACTCCTGGGTGCTTTATGTTGCACACGGTAACCTTACTATAACCGACTGATGCCGAAGGAATAAATGACTCACCAATAGGATGCTCTATATAAAAATCCCTATCAGCAACCCACTTTCTTTTTGTGATATATCCTTCCGGCATTCTAAACGGATTTTCTTCATTTCCAAGCATAGGTTCATAAGAGGCAACCCCTGAACTGATTCGGTGTTCGCTCCCGAAAGCAAAATTATTTGTCGTTGTATAATCATATTCTTGCCCGTAACTGAAGCTTTCTTCATTCGTCATTCCCTGCCAATTATCATTTACAGTAATTGTATGCACTCTAGCGCCTCCTCCATTTTTTGACCAGGTTGGGCAATTAAGTCTTATAAATGATTTCGCCAGATCAATCGTTTTTCCTCTATCTGCATCCCTATAAACACGGTTTTCGCCTTTAAATGCATTCACAATATCAATGATTAATCCCCCGGAAACGAGTTTAATCAAAATATCCTCTGTACTACTCCCATTCGGAGTGGCATGAATCAAGTGTTTCATGTTCATCTGAGCAAATTGCCAAGCAGCCTTACTAATTGGGTTAACGATTCTTGTTCCATTTGTTGGATTCGTTCTATCTCCGATATCAACACCCTCCAATTCTATACACCCATAAGAAGACGAACCAACAGTAACCTCTTTATATGATTTTATTTTTGCGTATCCAGAAACAGTTTCAGAATAACTTGATGAAGGAATAATTTTAACTGAACATCTATAAAATAGGACGCTATCAACCCTTCCATTTTGATCCTTAAAATATTCATCAATATCAATAGCTGGATCTTTAGCAAAAAATAAATAGTTATTTGCTGTTGTACCGTTGTATAATGCATTACTTGCAGAGTATGCATCGGAAGAATTAAAGCCAGCAATTGAAATCATTTGCTTCGCACGCTTATTCATTACAAATGCATAATCATCCGATTCGTATCCAACTTCTATTGACCCTCCTGATGGAAGATCAATTTTTGTTAAACACCAGGCTGAGGCATTTACGTTCGCATCACCTTCGTCTTGGGTTGTATATGGAAATTCACTGTTAGGAAGTGTTGATGAATAATCTTGATAATTCCCCCAACGATCAAACGCAGTTGGATTATAGGGCGGGTTTTTTTCACTATAATCAAACTTATACTTATTCAACTCACCTTTATGTGAATTACCATAAGTAAAATATATCTCCTCTAAAGTCAGCTTGCCATTTTCAGTAGGGTTAAAATTATTCCAGACTCCCGTACACAAGCGATGTGAATATTTAAAATGAACTGTTTTTATTGCGGTTGCTCCATCTTGTAACTCCTCATAATCAACAATAGGAAAAAGCTTAATACTGTCAAGTTTCATACTTTTTACACCATCATTAGAACAAGCATCATATCTCGCTTCATTACTCATATAAAAAACTGCCACATGTGTCTTTGTTTCAATTTTATGAAGAAACCAGAGATCTTTAACTCCCTGCACATACGTAGCTTTATCATCTTCTTTATCTTCTTTGATGCCTTCATTTAGAATTGCGAAGGATCCGATTGCACCCGGTTTATCATAAGGATTCTTCCATTTATAATTCTTTACCTGCACATAGGAAAATTTTGTATATGTTCCCAGATCCCCCTTAGAAGGTCCTGGAATAGCATCTCTATCAACATAATCAGCCGATAAAATTGATGTGAGTAAATATGCATAAGCATAATCAGGCAACACAGTACATTTTAGGTAACCATCACGACCCTTACTATTTGGTGCAACATTATCCACTCCATCAGTGTAGAACACATACTGTCCCGCAATTTTAGCTCCTTCACAACTAAACGCCATTTCTCGCTGATCATGATTATATGCAGGTATTCCATATACATATCTCATTCCATCCGGCCGTAATGTTGTAATTTCAGAAATATGATGAGGCTTGCTTTCATCAGTAACCATTCGTGGTTCAGAAGCCGTTGAATATACTCCATTATTATAGGTATAATAATTAATTTCTTTCTCAACGCCAAAATATGTTGCTTGTTCAGCATTAAGAGGAATAAACAGCTGATTCCTTTTTGCTTGTACATTTCGCTTTATTGAAGAACCACCAAGTGCGTGATTGTTTTTATCGTACAAGTTAGGTTTAACGGAAAATGTATAACCAGATCCACTTATTTCAGGAGTAACAACCCCACGTCCCCCCATTGCATCGATAAACCCATCATCTGATTCGATAGAAGTCTCCCCTACCTCCCTAAAATAATAGGGAGATGCTGTTTGACTGCCGTTTGAATAATTTCCAAATTGTAATATATCACTTAATCCATTATTTTTTATCCATTTATGCGAAGTTGATTGAGTATAATTAACAGAAATATCAATACCCCCTTTAACAATATTCAGAGCTCCAATTTCTCCCCCAAGACTCCCTCCTGCACCATAATTATTAACTTTTGGGTCGAAAACCTGACCAACACTTGATAAAAAAGGTCTAAATACCCCTCCTATACCCTGACCAGAAACACTATAAACATCATAAGACATATATGCAAGGGGTAAGATGGGTTTTTCTCTCATATATGAACCATCCTTTTCCCTATTAAAATCAAGCATTGCTTTTTCATCTGTTTCACCATTCGAAGAATATAAATATCCATATGCATTGGCAACTTCAGATTTACTGTATAATTCCTGTCGGGAATAATAGCCAGAAATATTCAACCAAGCATCCGCTGCAACTGCATCCAAACCAATTTTACATGCAAATGATATAGAAGAATTAATCATTGGCATATCTAGTGATGGTGTGTATGTTGATGAATTAAAACTAATTGAGTGTCCGGTAGAAACATTCCCGACACCAGCTTCCTTTCTCTTTACTAAATTTAATCCTGATGACCCCAAGTCATTTGAATAATCTAAATTAAAAGACAGATCCTTTAATCCTTCCGTTGAACAAAATGTGCTCCCAACGCCAATTGAATAACTCTCATCATTTAATTTCTTACCTTTCCGAGCGTATGACAGATTCCCGCTTATAGATAGGCCTTCGCTGCCTCCTGTTAATCCTAGGTTAGCACACATACTTGGTTTAGAATCATCTCCTCCAGAAATTCCAACATTCAATATTGTTTGCATTCCAACCCCGCGATATGTATTATAATTAATTCCTAATCCAGCTGATCCCTGTAAAATATCTAATCCAAAAAGCTCGGCTCCTATGACACCTCTAACACCATATGTCACATTTGGTTTTAATGAATACTGTGTTTCTATTTCATCTCCATTAAAATCATCTGGGACTCCTCGCATATTTCTATTAATTACACCAGGATTTATATTCCATCCTAATCCAACCCAGCTTGCCTCTTGCTCCATTGTAATGCCTGAATGATAACTTATGTTTACTGGATATCCACCAACATCCAATAATGGAATATTGTATGTAAAATCGCCACTGAAAGGATCAACCATTTGATCGGTTCCGACAGGCTCAAAAGCTTGAACCTCTGGTTGACTTGGGCCTCCAGTAATTGCTTTCGCTAAAGCCGGCATAAATAAATCTAAGAATAGGTTTAAAGCAATAAAAACCGCAACGGTTTTTGTGAGTTTGCTTTCTCTAATTTTTCGAAACATATACAAATATTTAAATATCTAATTTGGGAAGCTTATTGAGACTTTCTGCATTTATTTTAAACTTCACAATTCCATTTTTCCATACTACATCATTATATACAAAAACCTTATCATGAAACACAGGTCTTGAGCTTCCATTAAATTCACTGGTTTCATTTTTAGACATGTCGAATATTGCATTTATTCTCACATATGGCGCGCTTTTATACATCTGTTCAAACTGCGCCAATTTGCAGTATAAAGTATCATTCCCATCGATTAAAACTATATCATTAGCTACCTCATAAGAAAGATATATTATTCGTTTTCTATACTCATCATCGGACATTGCTCCGGTCGCGAGGACGTCGCCTTCGTCTGAAGTATTTCGAATCTCTAAAATGAATTTTTGACTACTAAATTGGGTGTTCATCTTAGCCTTATAAGATTCATTCGTAATCTCCTCATTGCTATCTTTCATTTCTTTGATTACTTCTGCATCATATGGACAATACTTTACTTTATATATAACATCCCCAATTTCTTTCTCAATTATTAACCCAGAAGAAGGATCGCAAACCCAATCCAAATATTCATCTGGACTAAGAATCATCTGGCTAGAACAGGCACTTAGCGCACAAAAAAGAACAGCAATAAAAAAATTATTTATTCTGCCCATCGTATCTTTTATTGACATATTCCAGAACTTCTTTTGTAATATTAAATCGCTCATCACCATACATCAAGCTCCCATCTCCATTTCCTCCAAAAACGTAGTTATAGTTTTGCTCTTTTGAATAATCCATGATGTATTGCGTTAATTGAGACCAAACTCTTTTTGTTATTTCTTGGGAAAGAATGTTGTTTTCTTCTTCCATTCTGCTTTGTCTAGAAAGATATTCCTCTTGAATTATTTTTGCCTTAGAGTCATCTCCGCCTCTTTGAGCACCAATTAAATCAGCCTCTAAACTATCTAGTACTCGTTGACGTGATGCTGCAATAGTATTATATTGGGTTTCTCCATCTGTCTTATATTTAAACCCATCAAATACCTTATTCAATTCCACAAACGCGGTTTTCTTGGCTGAATATCTCTCATATGAGAGATACCCTATAATTACTAATATAAGTAAGGTGTTAATTAACACAACATACAACCATGTTTTTTTCATATATTATATTATTATCTATAAAATCTTAAAAAACTCTTTTCATTTTTCGGAGAGGTCACTTCTAGAACATAATAACCATGACCCGCCCCAAGCCACGACACATTTACACCATATTTATTCATACCCTTTTTAACGGTTAAAATAGGTGAGAATGTACTCCCAATCGCTGCCCCATTTTTATCACGTCCACCAACAACAATTCTCTTTTCATTATATATTCTATATTCCAGCCTATTAAATGATGGATCACGATAGTATTCTTCGTTATACGTAAAATATAGTTTCCCTGGACATGTGTAATAACCACCATCTAATGTCCTTGATAATGGAGAATACCCTCGATTCTTTGCATATTGGATGATTACAAAAGGAACTGTAACGTGCGGGCTGCCTCTCTTATTTATTATTGAAATTCGAGCCCTGTTCCCATAACTCTCGTTAAGCAATTTCATTTTTAAACCGTAATTAGGAAAAATACTATCTGTCCAATATTGCATTATTTCCGTTATATCAAGGGAACTTAAGCCTCTTTTATTCAATTTAAAAATAGAATCAGAAATAGTATCAAAACATGTCGGTTGATTACTCCAATTCAATGTCTTTTCGTCCCAATTTTGATTTATCAAGCTAAAACAAAAATCATTTTCCCCTGTCAATGAATCAATATAGAAATACAATTGTGCCGAAAGAACTGCAAGTCCCTCAGGAAAAGAATCTAAATTTATCTTCAACAGCGCCCGGCTTATATTATTTGTAACCGAATCAATGGAATCTGATGCAGCAACAAGGTAATGGTTCATATAACTTGTGTCGTGCGCATAATTCGAGATAACTTTTGATTCGTCAAGATAAAGAACCATACTATAGATACCGGGCTCGGAAGCTATACTAACAGTTACGGAATCTGTTTGAGCGCAACCCATTGAATCTTCGACGAGGACATGATAGGTGGTTGTAACATTAGGCTTTGCTATTGGTTCTGAGTCAATACCCGTTGGTATCAGACTTTCGGTTGGATTCCATGTGTACTCAGCGCCACCCGAAGCAATCAAGGGTACCATGGCGCCCAGATAGATGGTTGTGTCGGCAGTCAGACTTATATTTGGAAGTGGATGTACAATAATATTAATTGTGTCAACTGCAGTACATCCGTATTGACCAGTAACCGTAACTGAATATGCACCTGAGGAACTAACAATAATGGATTGAGTGTTTGCATTGGTGCTCCAATGATAGCTATTCGCATGATTCACTGTCAATGTATCCGTATCTCCAAAACAAATACTATTATTTGTGTCGCTTCCACTAATAGTTGCATTTATGTTACATATTCCACCTGCTGAAAAAGTATTGGCAAACATTAAACCCGGGCCTCCATAAACAGTATTTGTTTGCGGATTAACCGTGCCGATGCACTTTATACTATCATAAGTAAACCAGCGCGTAGCAACATAGTTTGACTCATTACCTATAATATCAGCATCATTGTATGTATATGTTACGCTTCCTGAAGCAAAGGATAAATCACGCCCCGATACAGCCCAATAGCGGTTCAGTCGATCAGCAAAACCCATTAATGAAGGATCAGAAGACCCTACTGTTCTGAAGTACAGCATAGGATTCGCACCAATTCCAAGTGAATCAACATGAAATGAAATCGGTGTATAATAATTCGCATCTCCAATTGGGTAAATTAAATCATTGTGGTTGATCTGATATTTCCTTTGCAAATAACCATTGCCATTGGTCTGAATGTAACTGGAATCGCTGGCTCCTAAAACAACAGTAGTTGGTGAGAATATCATTTGATTATTACCAACAACAAAATCCCCCTTTACAAGAGTTAACAAGCTATCAACATTAAGAGTATTCCTTAATATTGCATTGTTCGCTGTTTTATTTATCTCTAATTTAAGTATACCTGGAGAAACATCTGCATTTACATTTTGAACATTACTTCCAAGTAATCGTATCAGACGGCTATCCGAATTATCATAACTAAGAGTTCCCTCAATGTTCATATCTCCATAAATATCCAGACCTGTCCCATATAATCTCAAATTTGATCCTGTTTCAATCACCAAGTCTTTTGGAATAGTCAACGCTGTTGCATTATTATTTTGATAAAGGAAGTTAACACATCGGTTTCCTTTACCTCCGTTAATAATTTTCAGAGAGCCTTTGATTGTTGGAGGTGCTCCTCCTCCTCTTAAGGAAGAATTCAGCGAGGTTGTCCATACTGTGATACATTCGTTTTGGATAATTAGATTTGGATAATACATATTACTATCTGAAGTAAGCAATGGCTCATCAGTTCCGGTTTTACGTAGCCACCAATTTGAGTTTTCGGGAATCGTACTAATTCCATTTGAATATTTATCCCGCCAATTATCAGCTGAAGTAGAACGCGTCCGAACAATATTTCCAGTATCTCCCATTACCCACACTGCACTGGAAAGCCAAACTATGCTATTTGCTCCCTGATCATAGAATGTCCCATTCACTGTCAAATCAATACCAGGACCATCATTAATGGTAAGAGTAGTTCCACTGCCCCCATCATAATAGGTCAGACCTCCATTTACTATAACCTCATCGATAGTATCATTCTGAGATATATCTATTAAATGATTTGATTGTATAGTGATCGATTTGCATTGATAATCCGGATAAAAACTTGCTAAAATGAAATGCACATTATCCATTGACATATACCAATTGGAGCTTACATTCCACAATCCCGAAACCCGACTCTTAAAATAATAATTACCTGGAACTGTCTGTACTGTGACAGTCACATAGTCAGAGGCAGAGCAACTATAATTGTCGGTTATTGTTACAGTGTAATTCGTCGTTGCCGATGGTTTCACACTAATCGTCGCAGTTGTTGCTCCAGTGCTCCAGTAATAACTTGTTCCTCCTGTTGCTGTGATGCTCGTTGAATCACCATAATTGATTGTACGATTGGAATCAGCATCTGCAACCAGTGTGCAAATGGCGGCTGCAGAATAATTTCCTGGGAGATACACTCCAAGTGAAACATTAGCGGTATTCGTCGACGGGCTGACAGTTCCAATCTTCTTCAATCCATAGGTTGAATTCCATCCGGTTGCAACAAAATTCGTTTCAGCACCAACAATATCACTATCCACATATTTATATTCAACGGTTCCTCCTGCTCCGGAAATATCATTAATACCGACTTCCCAATATCTATTGATGCGATTTGCAAAAGAGGTAAGATGCGACTCCGCAGTATTGATAGCACGAATTGAAATAGCAGCAGCAGCGCCATAAGTTCCCGAATTTAGAGTCAACGTATATGGAGAATAATTGGTCGCATCTCCGAGAGGAAAAGTAAATGCTGATCCTGCCGAACTATATTTCTTGATTAATTTCCCTGTACTGGTTGATTGAACATAGCTGTTGCTATTTTGTCCACTGATTGCAGCTGTGGGACTCAGGGTCAAATCATAGGTACCAAGGACAATATCACCACTAGTAAGTGTAAGCATATTGTCAATAGTGAGCGATCTCCCAAGAGTGAGATTATGTGCAGATTTATTAATCGAAAGATTATAAATGTTAATTGTTCCGGAACCCGAAATTTGTTGACTACTTGTATCGCTAAAACTGATTAAACGATTATTTGAAGCACCATAATTTAATGTACCATCAACCTGTAAGTTGCCGCGAATATCAAAGCCAGTGCCCTCATTACCTAATATAGAACCACTAGCAATTACGAGATTCCCACTTACAGAAGTCGGGGAAGCACATGTGTTTTCATTTTTAAAATTTACATCTCCCGATCCTAATCCACCAACATATAAACTCCCTTTAATTCTTGGGAAATCTGATGACCCATTAAAAGAGGAATTGCCCGATGTAGTCCAGATTGTGCTTGTTGTATTACCAATTATTAAATTTGGGTAATACATTCCTCCCGTTGATGATAAAATTGGAGAATCAGATCCTATTTTGGCAATAATCCAATTTGCAGTTGAAGGAATGTTGCTTATTCCATTTGAGTATTTATCACGCCAATTATCAGAAGAAGTTGATCTTGTCCTTAAAATTGAACCAGTTGCTCCAAGTACCCATGTTGAATTGGAAAGCCATACTATATTATTTGGACCTAAATCTCCGAAATCTCCGTTAACTGTTAAATCTACTCCTGCACCGTCATTAATTGTCATTGTGCATCCCGAACTATCAGCATAACTAAAACTCCCACTTACAGTAACCTCATCAATCGTATCAGAAACAACAAAAGTTATTTCATTCCCTTCACTGATTAAAATACTTTTACATCTATAATCTGGGACAAATGTTGCATTAAAAAACAGGTTGTTGTTAAGCGACATTTGCCAACTTGAAATCTGGTTCCAATTTCCATTTTGCTTGCTTCTGAAATAGTAGTTACCAGGTAACGTTTGAACAGTAATTGTTACAAAATCAGAGGCAGTACAGTCATAACTATCGGTTGCTGTTACTGTATAATTTGTGGTGGATGTTGGTTTTACATTAATGGTTGCTGTGGTACCACCTGTACTCCATACATATGATGCTCCGCCTGATGCAGTAATATTAATGGAATCGCCATAATTAATCGTTTGATTTGAACCCGCTTCCGCGGTTATCGAACAAATAGACGCAACAGAATAATTGCCTGCTTGAAATACACCAGAAGGAACGTTTGCAGTATTGGACGAAACACTAACCGTTCCTACTTTTTTCAAATTATTCGTTGCATTCCATCGACTACTAACAAAACTCGTTTCAGCGCCAGTTATATCGCTATCTACATATATATAACTTGCAGATGCATTCGGATTTGTAATATCTGTAATTCCAACTTCCCAATATCTATTAATACGATTTGCAAAACCGGCATGATGCGATTCTGCTGAATTAATTGCCCTAATAGCAATAGCAGCTGACGCACCAAAAGTGCCCGAATTAAAAGTTAATGTATATGGTGAATAATAGGTTGCATCTCCAAGCGGGAATGTGAAACCAGAAGCCGCCGAATATTTTTTTATTAATTTGCCAGTACTGGTTGATTGAACATAGCTACCACTACTTTGCCCGCTTATTGTTCCAGAAGTACCTAATGTCAAATCATACGCTCCAAGAATTACATCTCCACTTGTAAGCGTTAGCGTATGGGCGACTGTAATTGATTTCCCTAGAGTAAGGTTATTTGAGGACTTGTTAATCGTCAAATTGTATATATCAATAGTTCCTGTCCCTGAAATTTGTTGGTTGTTGGTGCCGGCAAATTGTATTAAACGATTATTACTACTTCCATAACTTATTGTTCCATTTACCAACAAATCCGTCCCAAGAACATTTACTCCAGTACCATAATTACGCAATGTAGATCCACTTCTTACCGTCAAACTTCCCAAAATGTAAACAGCTGATGCATTCGTGTTTTCATCAAGAAAACTCACGTAACCACTACCATTGCCGCCGATGTCAAGGTTTCCCATAACTCTTATATATTCTGTTCCAGAAAAAGAAGAAGAACTTGTGGTTGTCCAAACCGATGCTGTATCGTTCTCGATAATAAGGTTAGGATAATACATGCTTCCTGTCGAAGACACTAACGGATTATCAGTTCCTGTTTTCCTAATAATCCAATTAGCCGTTGATGGAATATTACTTATTCCATTATAATAATTATCTCTCCAAGAATCAGATGAGGTAGACCTCGTCCTTATAATTGTTCCGCTGCTCCCAAAAACCCACCTTGCACTTGACGACCAAGCAATGCTATTTGGTCCATAATCCTGAAAGGTTCCATTAATAGTTAAATCTGTACCTGTACCATTATTAATTGTCAAAGTACTTCCCGTATTATTTCCATAACATAGAGTACCATTTATAGTAACCTCATCAATTGTATCACTTGCAGTAAGGGTTACTGTATGCCCTGATTGAATATTTATTGATTTGCATTGATAGTCTGGAAAAACTGTCGCATTAATCCAATTACTATTATCGGTTGACATTTCCCAAGTGCTGGCACTATTCCAGTTTCCTGTTTGTTTGCTTCGGAAATACCAAAGACTCGGTGTAACAGATCCAGTAACCCGAATACTATCAATAGCAACACCAGAATAGCTGGAAGACCTAGTTGTTGTCCATGTTGCCCAACGAAGTTGAATATTAGAATTATTATCAACTGAGCTTGGTAAAGACAAATTCAAATACCGATCAATTGCCCCGGCACTTCTGTCTGAACTTCCATGACTATATGAACTATTTGTTACGGTAGTCCAACTGCCAGTTGTTCCAACTCTATATTGCAGAACAACTCCAATTGCGCCAACTCGTGCAGCAATCATTTCGACTTTATAAGATACTTTTATTGTATTGTAAGCTGTCGTTGCAACTGCCAGCACAGCTTGATTAGTACCATTTGTTGTATCGGTCCCACTTGCTTGAAGATACAATCTACCGTTACTGCTTGTGCAATAGCCATAACATCCTGCCGTTGTCTGAGCACTTGTTGCCGCAGTTACTGAGGCATTTGCTTTAGGAATACTTGACTCAGCAGCACTCTGACTCGATTTTGGTGCATTCTTTGCTTGCCATGCGGCCATTCCCGTAGGCATTGATGTAAAAGTAGTAGTTCCAAAGTCCTGGCTATACGGAAGACTTTGTGCCGTGGGATTTGTTTGTCCTTGGACAAAATAACCGCTAAGAAAAAAAATCAGTAAAAAAGTGGCCCTTCGAACCAGTAGCCTACTAACGTTATTGTAAATTCTTTTATAAAGACACATAAAAAGTGATTTAATCAAAATTAAATAGAGCTAGTTCCCTAAGAAAAAGACATTTTCGTTGGATTAATCTGCACACAGATATATCTTGAAAAATATATTCATTTAAATAATTGTATAGAAATGTGCATACAAACCATGAATATTCCTTATTTTTACTCATATGAAAAACAATGTTGCCAAAAATAAGTATAAAAACCTCTTTTTGGTCACTTATATATAGCTTTTTAAAGATTTGTTTTTAGACTAAATTTTAATTGTCTTATAAACTTATGATACACTGCTATATAATATGTTTATATCGTGCATAAAAAAATAAGTCAAATGCCTATTGAAAATGAAGTGTCCAAAGTGCAAATCGGAAAAGAAGGTTAAAGCTGGCACAATCAATGGCACTCAGCGATATAAGTGCAAGGATTGCGGTGCTCACTATACTGTTGAAATCAGACGGCAGAAATATTCTCAAGAAGCCAAGAGAAAGGCGCTCTTTCTTTACCTTGAAGGAGTTAGCACAAGAAAAATAGAAAAACTTTTGGGTGTGAATCACACTACGTTACTAAAGTGGATTGGTGAATTCGGATTAAAATTCGCCCTGATGAATTCAAAAGAAAAGATATCCGTGGTAGAAATGAATCCAGAAACACTTAATATTCAAACTGATGAGAACTGCAAATGGATATTAGTCATGGGAGAAGAAGGATCCGTGCTTTATACCAAAACAGGGAAGAAATCTATTGAGCAATCGAAGTACTCATCTGGAACATTGGAAGATACATCGCCACCAAAACAAGTCCGACGAAAATCCCGACAAAAACGATAATGAGTGGTTCCATTACAGTACCCATAATCGCTGAACGGTGATCAATTTCGTCATCATAAATCTTCTTTATTTTTGAGAACATCTGTTCCAGACGATTTACCTCTTCTCCCACCCTTATCAGTGAAATCAGTTTTGCATCAAAAATCTTAAAACTTGCCATGCTTTTATACAAAGGGATACCTGCCACAATATCCTTTTCTATCTGAGCTATCGCAAGTTGAAGCGGATAAAATGTGACCATTTTAGAGGCCAATGAAAGCGCCTGGTTCAATGGCGTTTTTGAAGAAATCAGCAATTCCATGGACATGCAAAAACGAGAAGTGTGAATTTTTCTGATAAGATCCCCAAAAAACGGAATGTGCAACTGTATGGAGGTGGTTAATCGCCTATACCATATTGCTTTTCTTGAAAACCAAACTACCAGAGCTATAGCTATTAAAATAACAAGCAGAAACCACAAGTAAGTACCCATATTATGTGAAACATAAATAACAACTTTGGTCAGCTGAGGCAATTCGCCCTTGAATCGCTTGAACACGTCTTCGAACATTGGAACTACAAATCGCATCATAAAAAAGACCGCAGCAAATGCTGTAAATATAACAAGAACTGGATAAGTAAATGCACCGGTTACCTTACGCTGCTGCTCAATACGTCTTGAAAAAAAAATGGCTAATTCCTTTAAAACACTTGTTAATCTCCCCGTTTCTTCTCCAATCTTTATACTAAAAGTCTCATACATAGTCCATTTATCACTCTGTTGCATTGCCTCAGATAAAGACATTCCTTGTATTACAGACTCCCTGATTTCCGTGTATGGCTGTCGATTAATGGCTTTGCCTGCATGACTTTCAATTAGTTCAAATGCTGTTATAATATCTATTCCCGCATCAAGAAGCACCGACAAATCACTATAAAACGCTTGCTTTTTTTTAAGATTAATTCGCCCAAACGAAAGATTTATTTCCAAACTCAATAGGTTTTTGAGTGAGCTTTCTTTCACCTTGGAAGATTCAGCTTTTTTGGTCTCAGTAAGTTGTATACGAGGCATAGTATTTCTTTCTGACTGTTTCTCTTGTCATTACAAATTTCAATAGTTGCAATTCTTGATTTTTCAACGAAAATAAATAATATATACTTTAGTTACCGCTTTTGTTTTTTATTTATTTTTGGTTCGATTCTAAAACCTTGTGGGTATGAAATCTTATAAAAGAATATTTATTAATCTAAAAGTCAACGGATTCACCCTTTCCGAATTATTGGTTGTTCTCGTTATAATCGGCATTTTAGTGCTATTGGCACTACCCAACCTGATGCCCCTAATCTCCAAGGCAAAAAGCACGGAAGCACAACTTCAATTAGAGCATGTGTATACTCTTGAGAAAAGCTATTTCTATATATATTCAAAATATTCTAATAGTATCGAAGAAATAGGATTTGAACAAACACCTTTGACTACCGCAGGTGGAAGCGCGAACTATAAAATCGAAATATCTCAATCTGGACCGACCTCCTTTCTTGCAGTTGCAAAAGCAGTAGTGGATTTTGATGGAGATGGTGATTTTAATGTATGGGAAATCGATCAGGATAAAAATTTAAAGGAGGTGACAAAAGATTGATGCCTCAAATACTCACCGGGATTGCCTGCGTCCTTCTGGTATTAATAGCCATCGAAGATTTTAAATATTTGAAAATCCGGTTAATTTGGTACATGCTTCTTTTCCCCTCTCTTATTTCAGCATCGCTACTTTCGATAACACCTACAGTCTGGATTTCGACCTCATTAATAAATATTATAATTGTCCTCACTATCTTCTTTTGCGGTTCCTTGCTCGTTCTTATAAAAAACAAATGGTCTCTGCAGAAACTTAAAACATCCATTGGACTTGGTGATGTTTTAATTTTATCAGCTCTGGCCGTTTGCATGTCAAGCATGTTTTTCGTGATAAGTCTTCAGTCATCACTCGTCTTGTCCTTAATTTATTTTCTCTTTCGTCGTAAAACACTTCAAAAAAACAACAATCGAGTTCCATTAGCTGGTGTATGTGCCTCTCTTCTTATTTTGATTCTATCGTCTAATCTAATCTTCTCAATACCTCCATTATACAATGATTTCTGGTTTTTATATAGACTAGGGCTTTTATGACAGATATTACCGAATTCATTAATCCCTCTGTTGAACTCCAACAGATTATCACAGCCGAAATGGCATGGAATTACCGCATTGTGCCCCAAAGAAATGAAAACGACCAGTTACACTTCTATTGTGATCAACGTGTATGCACTAAAGCTGCGCAAGATGAGCTTGAAGCACTCCTTGGGAAAAAAGTATTTCTTCTGTCTTCTGATACTTTAAAAATCAATAAATGTCTTACCAGTATTTATCGAAAGGATGATGACCGTGGAATAAAAAACAGCACAATAAAAACCTCCTCGGAAACTGAGGATTTCCTAGATCGTTTGATTTTGGAAGCGAGGAACATTAGATCAAGCGATATCCACCTCGAACCTTTTGAAACCTATTCACGAGTTCGTTTTAGAATTGATGGACATTTAGTTGAACGATACCGCTTAAATAAAACCGAATATCCAGCACTAATTAATCGTATTAAAATTCGTTCAAACTTGGATATTGCCGAAAAACGTTTGCCTCAGGATGGTCGTATATTTTTCAACATTAGCGAATTCCAGTTCGACATTAGAGTTTCGCTGCTGCCTACTTTACATGGCGAAAAAGTAGTGCTACGTTTACTTAGCAGAGATACCACACAAATCGATTTAGAATCACTTGGATTTAGCCGACAACAATTAGAATTGTATTTGGAAGAAGTTAAAAAAAATCAGGGCATCATCCTTATATCAGGGCCAACAGGATCAGGCAAAACCACAACCTTATATGCTACACTAAAAATCTTGAATAGAGAACAGTCCAATATTCTTACAATAGAGGATCCAATTGAATATACACTTGAAGGCATTAACCAAGTACAATTAAAAGAAAGCATTGGCCTTACTTTTTCCAGTGCATTACGAACATTTCTGCGACAGGATCCCGATATTATTATGCTCGGGGAAATTCGTGATGGAGAAACAGCTCAAATGGCCATTCGTGCAGCATTAACAGGGCATTTAGTCCTTTCAACCATTCATACAAATTCAGCGTGGGGGACTATTTCGCGCCTTATCGACATGGGAGTACCACCCTTTCTTGTAGCAGGAACGCTTAATATGAGTCTTGCTCAACGCCTTGTGAGATTGCTTTGCCCTCATTGTAAAATAGAAGTCGCTTTTGACTCTTCATCTCTCCCAAGAACGTTTAAACCTAAAGTATTTCCAAGTATTCATTATGAAGCAGTAGGTTGCGATGCCTGCTTTTATACCGGATATAAAGGCAGAAAAGCAGTTTATGAAGTAATCCAAATCAATAATGAGCTGGAAGATATTATAAGAAATGACGTTCACCTTGCCCAGCAATCATTGATTGACGCTGATATTAAAACACTAGCAAATCAAGCTTATTCACTTTTTTCTGAAGGAAAGACTTCACTAACAGAAGTATACCCAATACTAATGAATGACACATATTAATTATAAATCCATGCAACATATTCGTCAAATTGCTTTTGTTTTAATCATTTCAATGCTGGCATTCTTTTCCTCGTTTAAATTGAATGCGCAGGATAGAATTAAAACATTACAAGATAGACTATTCTCGTTATCTCAAGCCTCTCCCGGTTTACAAAATCAGATTGATGTTTCCGTTAATGGTGCGTCTCTAGATGAATTTCTGAGAGGTATTGCAAAGAATAATGATTTGAATATAACGGTTGATGACAATCTGGATGTTTCCTTGGTGACAAATTTTTCTAATGTAAAAGTCTCTGATGTTCTCGTATATCTCTGCCAGAATTATAATCTAGATATTATTATAACCGGAAACATAATTACAATAAAAAAATACATTGCACCTCCAGTTGAAACAAAGCCCTATTTGCCAAAAAGACCAATAATTGAGTACAACCCTATAGACAGTTTAATTAGTTTGGATCTAAAGGGAGATAGTTTACTTTATGTTGCAAAAGCCATAACAGATTTTAGTGGAGTTAACATTGTGTATACTCCCGACATAAGGGGAAAGCAAATTAATGGTTATTTATCCAAAGTCAAACTTAAAGTTGCAATGGATAAACTAGCTTCATTAAATAACCTAGAATTCAACGTGACCGATGAGGGATTTTTTTCCTTTGGGCCACGAATTATTCTGCCAAACACAGAAAAACAAACGACAGGAAAAACAGTAAAACCAGGTGATCCCAAAGAGGCAGAAGGGTTGATGATGACATTAACTGGCGTTGGAACAATTGATGTCACGGCAATTAACACTCCTATTGCTGACATCATCACTGGTGTTGCAAACCAACTTGGACTCAATTATTTCTTCCTTTGTGAGATTAAAGAAAAATCTTCATTGAGTGTTAAAAACGTCACATTTGAAGAATTGTTGAGTAATTTGTTGCTTGGAACAAATTACACTTTCCGCAATGAAAGCAATAGCTTTATCATTGGGGAGAGGACCTCAGAAGGCTTACGTAATTGCCAAGTAATACAGTTTCAACATCGGCCAGTAAAAGAAATTATCAAATCGATTCCAGAAGCATTGAAACAAAATGTCACTATCGCGGAATTCCCTGAATTAAATAGTCTTATTATATGTGGCTCTGACATCAGTACAACCGAACTCGAATTCTTCCTTAGAGACATCGATAAGGTCGTACCACAAGTCCTTATCGAAGTTATTATAATTGATAAAGAAAGTAGCCATCAGGTTAAGACTGGAATAAAAGCAGGTCTTAGTCAAACTCCTGTAAAGACCGAAGGACAGCTTTTCCCTGAATTAGATATAAATCTGGGCTCTGATATAATCAATACTCTTATTAGCAGCTTTAATAGTTTCGGAATTATTAATATTGGGAAGGTCACATCTAATTTCTATCTCTCGCTGAGCGCCATGGAGAATAATGGCCTCATCAATGTCAGGTCCACACCAAAGCTCGCAACAATTAATGGAAATGAGGCAAAAATGACCATTGGTAATACAGAGTATTACCTTGAAGAAGCCAATAATGTCATTGGTAGTCAAAATCCCCAAAACATTATTACAAAAACTTACAAAGCGGTACAGGCAGAGTTTTCTTTAACAATAAAACCCGTAATACAAGGTGATGATCAGATTACATTGGATATTCAAGTTGAACAATCAGATTTTACTGGAAGAACATCAGCTGAAGCGCCTCCAGGAAAGGTAAGTAGAACCTTCAATTCTATTGTCCGAATAAGGAATGAAGAAATGATTTTATTAGGAGGATTAGAGGAAAAATCTGTTAATGACGCAGGAGATGGCGTTCCTTTATTAAGCAGAATCCCAATATTAAAATGGCTTTTTTC
Organism: Bacteroidales bacterium; assembly: GCA_963678485.1. Taxonomy (GTDB): domain Bacteria; phylum Bacteroidota; class Bacteroidia; order Bacteroidales; family CAIWKO01; genus CALGYY01. The sequence goes on along the minus strand of OY782882.1, from coordinate 2,444,825 downwards.
TTCAAAGACCAAAGAACGGTCGAAGAAAAAACTCAATATTTTTATTAAACCGACTATAGTATATTAATTATAATGTTTGACTTTCTAAAAATAAAAAGTAAGATAATTTCTATTGAAGTATTCTTTAGAGAGAATGAAGATCCTCTGTATCGATACGTCGCGTTTTCAAAAAAAGGAACTCAAATTGATTTTTCTTTTGATAATCAAGAATCAATTACCTGGCAAGAAATGCCAACTAACCTTTTGAAAAAAAACACAGCAATTATTTTTGTTTTTACAGGTAAAGGAATCATTTCAAAAAGAACACTTGCTAATTCAACGTTAACTCAAACACAACTTCTAAAAACAGCTTTTCCAAATTCCGATATTGAAGACTTTTATTATACAATACAGGAGTACCCAAATGATGTAATTGTTTCAATGGTCAGGAAATCCCTCGCTAAACCTATCATTGATCAGTTCCAAAATAAAGGTGTATTTATAATTGGATTATATGTAGGACCCAGTGTGGTTCAATCAGTATTGCCATATATTTCTCCGCAAAAATCGAAAATTCCTTGTGGAAATTGTGAATTAATCATCTGTGAAAAAAAATTGGAAGAAATAAACTATAACCATTGCGGTACGGAATTAATTTCAATAAGTGGAGAACCAATAAATAGTGCGGGATTAATTGCTTTAGGCGGTGTATTTCATCATATAAGCTACACCTATTCCCATTCTGAAAATCAAGATGTAGAAATTAATTTAATGGCCTCTGAACACCATTATTATCTAAAAAATACTCATGTCGCCAAATTCTCGCTGATAGCATTTTTCTTTTTGCTATTATGTAATTTTTTACTTTTTGATAAATACAATAAGAGCAGTCGTGACCTAGAAGCGAAAGTTGGCTCTTTTAGTAACCTGCTTGTTGAATATGACAGTTTGAAATCCGACTTCTCGAAGAAAAAAAATTTCCTGGAATCTGCCGGATTATTGGGCAATTCAAGAATTTCATTTTTTGCAGACCGAATTGCATCTGATTTGCCTCAAACGATGAATTTTGAATCAGTCAATATCTTTCCAATAATTGAATCTGATGAAAAAACAGAAGAACTACTTGCAGAGAAAGGACTTGTAAGAATTAATGGTCTTACACCAAATCCAGTGTTATTGAATGAATGGGTAACAAATTTGTCAGCATATAAATGGGTTAAAAAAATAACTGTACAAAACTACAATAAGAATTCTGATAATAGTCTTTCAAAATTCGAAGTTCTGATTCAAATAAATTCACAATGAAAAAGAAAATCACAAATAAGCAAATATATAAGATGCTTCCCTTTTTGCTGATACTCTTTTGCATTGTTGCTTATCGACTGTCTATACGAAATACTATTAATGCCTGGCAAACAACAAAAGAATTGACAACCAAGGCAAACACATTGAATGATGCACCCGATAAAATTCAACAACTAAAGCGACAGATTAGTGTCTTTGATAATCTAATTGGAAGTTCAGCCGCAGATAGTATGGAAACAAGACAAAAAATATTGGAAAAGACAGGAACTTTTTGTTCCGAAAATAATATCATGCTAGTGAATTTTGCCAGTCCCTTTCTTGCAGATAAGGGGACATATTGTCTGGAAACAAATTTAGTTACAATTGAAGGTAGTTTTCAAGAATTGGTTCAATACATCTACAATATGGAAAATGTCTGGAAACCCGGCAAAGTAGTATCAACAAGGTTTTATACAACAAAAGATTTAAAAACTCAAGAGAAACATTTATATGCAAACGTATATATTCAAAAGGTCAAAAAGAAATAGCAGGCTTGTTGTCGCTATATTATTTCTTTCCATTGCATTTATTAGTTGTGAAGCGGTGTTTGAAAAAGATATTTCGAAAAAGACAATTGAAATAAAAGCACCTATTAACAACTATTCCTCTTCCTCACAAGAAATTTTGTTTTGGTGGGAGGAATTAGCAGGAGCGGATAGCTATCACATACAAATTGTGAAACCAAGCTTTGATTCTGTTTCCGCTCTTATTCTAGACACAGTTGTCACAGGAACAAAATTCTCCATTTTATTAACTCAGGGAAAATATCAATGGAAAATTAGAGGAGAAAATTCTGCTTATACTACAGAATATTTTATGCGGAGCTTTAGCGTTGTTGGGGATGAAGATCTCTCGTCACAAATAGTATATTTAATTTCACCAGCAAATTTAGACACCACAAATCAATCTTTACTCACTTTTACATGGCAGCCTATTGCATTTGCGACCGAATATCGCTTTGAAATATGGAGACCAAATATTAACGGAACCTGTATCCATGCAGTTTCATTATTAACGCCTCAGTACCAATTTTCCTTTTCTGAAGACACATCGTACACATGGAGAGTAATGGCAGTAAATTCATTTACGAATACCACATATAGCTCACGCTCCATTTTTCTTGATACTCACGCTCCAGTAACGCCAACACTTTTATATCCCATAAATAATGCTACATCGAACACCCCTATTATCACGTTTCAATGGGAAAATGATCAAGGTGGCGGTTCCTCGATTTATGACTCTCTATATATATCCTCGGATTATAGTTTCGCCACACAATTAAAAAGAGTCAAATCATTCTCTCAGACTTATAATGACTCTTTGAGTTCCGGAATACACTATTGGAAAGTCAAATCATTTGATGCTGCTGGGAACAATAGCAGTTTTAGCAATATCTTTCAATTAATAGTCGAGTGAAAAGTAAAAAATCTCTTTACATCCTTCTTCCATTAGCACTCATAATATGGGGGCTAATTGCATATAAAATTGTTACAGGAATTAACAACAACGAAGAACCTCCAGTATTTTCAAGTGATTCAAACACTAATTTTCTCAAAACAATGGATGCCGATACATTCAGTCTTATTCTGGCTTATCGAGATCCTTTCTTAGGTAATAACCTATATTTAGCAAATGGTGGAAGCAGCAATCAGATAATTACAAGCCAAGTAATACCAAAAACCATTGAAACACCAAAGCCCATAGTTGCAATAGATTGTCCCAACATTAAGTACTTAGGATTGATCTTAAATAAAAAAAACGGGCAGTATGTTTCACTTATGAATATCGAAAAAAAAGAGTTTCTAATGCTAGAGGGGCAAGAAATTAATGGCGTGAAAATATTGAAAGCCTTCAAGGATTCTGTGATTATTCAATATAAAAAGGAAATAAAAATTTATAAAAAATGAAGATTTCTATATTTCTAAGAACAATAGTTATTTTATCAATGTGTCTTTTCACAGGACTCGAACTTTTAGCCCAAGATATCAAAGAAGAAAAAACCTACCCATACGAGCTCTCAACAAAAGAAGAAGTTATTAAGTTCAATATACTCAAGAAGATTCCATCTCGGTTCAAACCTCAAATGAACCATATTTACTATTGGTTTATTAATAATAGCATCCATAAAAACAATGGCGGCATTGGCGGAAAACTTCTTCATGGCAAGTATTCTTCGTATAACATAAATATGTCACTTAAAGAATCAGGAGTCTTTTGTTATGGAGAAAAAAAAGGTATTTGGATTTCTTGGTTTCCGAATGGATACATTGCATCAAAGACCCATTGGAAAAATGGTCTACTTCATGGAAAATCTATTATTTACAGCGAAGACCTTAGACAGTGGGTGCAATCCACATACAAATATGGTAAGCTTAATGGCATTCAGAAATCATACACAAATAGTATTTGCGACAGTAGTCAAAAATACAAGAATGGTGTAAGAATTTTACCAAAGGTTCGTCAAAAAAAAATAAATACAGACGAGAAACATAGCAAAAAAAATAAAACCAAACCACTACCAACACCAAAGAAAAAACACATCAAAGAAGCTTCAAAAAAAGAACACTCGGGTTTCTTCGCTTGGATAAAAAAATTTTTTAGCAAAAAAAATAAGACTGAAAAATTATAATGGAAGAACTCTACCATAAAAAAATAAATGGGGCGGCCATGATGTATGCAATTTTTGTAATGATTGTCATTACGATTATTTGTACACTGATAGTTGGATTAAACTTATACAGAAATCATCAAAACAATAAAGTGTACTTTCGACTTCTGTGCGAAAACAATGTAAACAATGGCCTTGTCGTGTTAATGAAAGAACCCGAAATATTTCCCCTTGATAAAGCTGTTAATTTTTCTTTGTTTGGCTACAAAAACGATTCTGTTTTACTTAAGAAAGAACAATGGGGAATTTTCAATTTACTTATCGGGAAATCAAATGTAAAGACAGATACTATTACACGTGCTGTTTTTGCTGGAAATTACATTCAAACACCCGAAAATCCTGTTCTTGTTTTAGCGCCTTCAATTAAAACATTAAAAATTGGAGGGTCAACCTGCATAAAAGGAAAGACTTTACTCCCAGGGGGCTATATAACAAGCTGTAATATTGAGAATACTCCTTTTACTGGATCTCGACCAGATAATTCTTCTATTGATCCCGTGAAATCATTTCCAGCGATCAATCAGGAGTGGAAAAAAGTGAGTTTTGAAGAAACGGTATCCAATTTATCTGAAGACACACAAAATATTCCGATTAACTACATACCGGCAACAATGAGTGTTGGCTTTGATCGTCAATCTCAAATATGTTTGCTATCGGGAGATTCAAGAATAGAAAACTCCAATTTGAATGGTAAAATTGCTATTGTAAGTGAAGGTAAAATTACTATTGCGGCCACTGCTCTCCTTGAAGACATTCTTATTATTGGAGGTTCTGTAGTTGTTGAAAAGGGATTTAGTGGGACAGTTCAAATTATGGCCAGAGATTCTATCTGCATTGAGGAGAATTGCCAACTTCAGTATCCTAGTGCCCTAGTAATTTATCATGAGAACACAGAGAATAAATCATCTAAAATTATTTTAAATTCTAACTCCAAAATTGAAGGAACAATTCTGTGTTGGACTGAACGTCCTTGTATTAAAAACCGATTTTTCATTGATCTTAAACCGGAGAGTCTTATTAAGGGATTGGTTATTTGTTGTGATGCAGTGCAATCTCGAGGAATTGTTGATGGATGCTTAATGGCAAGAAATACCCTTTTTGTATCCCCTTCACAAATACAGGAGAATGTTCTTTATAATACAAGCATAGGATATGATTCGGGCAGAGATCTTTCACAAATAAATGTATTGCAGAATACAAACAATCTATCTATAATGAAATGGCTAAATTGAAACTGCAATTTGTAAAAGGATCAACACTGGTGGAAGTTTTGGTGGCATTCGTGATAGTAATGTTAGTGTTTACATTTGCAACCATTATTGTCGTTCAGACCTATCAGTCAGAATCAGGACTCCCTTTATTAAAAGGTCTATCTTATTCCGAAGTATGGAAAAATGAAACTATAATGAGTAATAGCTTCTTTGATGAAACTGTTGAAAAATCGGGTCTTGTCTATGAACGACATATTACCAATTATAGAAACTCGAAAAAAATATTGCAAATAGAAATTCATGTTTTTACCTCCAGAAAAGAACAAGAAATAGCTCGTTTTTACTATTTGACGCCAATTCAATTATGAGAGATTGTTCTTACAAGGTTAAAGGATTCACTATTGCTGAACTTTGCATTGCAATGGTCCTCTCCGGAATTTTAGTTTCAATGGCATATTTAGCTTATAGTTATATTAATAAAGAATATTTAAAATTCAACCGTGTTTCAAATCAAATTGCTGAAGGTTATCGCTGTGTTGGAGTCTTGCATGATCAATTTTGGAAAGCTGATTCTGTCTATTATATTGGAGACTCCTTAATTCTATATTCAAAAGATCAAAAAATTGCCAGTATCTTCCCACATGATGAAAAATATTGCTTCAAACAATCAAATAAAATTGATACGTTCCTAGTAACCCTTGAATCACTGTTACCGCAATATCGGAACCCGGAAAATATTGAAGGAAGGATCTGTTCGTGCAATTTTACTTTTTTAATCGAAAAAGAGAAACTGCAATTTATTCTCTATGCCAAATAAAACAAAATCTTTGCTTCTTCTAATCAATAATTCGTACACGGCACATTGTAAAAAACTACCACATTATCCTAGGCGCTCAACGCGAATTGGCACTAATTGCCCGCCAAATGGCTCGTAAACAGTGCGGACGGGTGGGCGGTGCATCTGTCCTGGTTGAGGAATTTCATCCAACAATTGATCGAAATGCCACGACACTACACGAAGGTTATCGCCTTCAATTTCAACACACCACAGCAAATTCTCGAAACGACCAGCAGTTCCGCTATTCGCATAGAAAGGAACGACATTATTCCTCTGATTAATAGCATTTGCCCGCGGCTCATGTGAATGCCCTAGTACAAGTGTAGGAATTCTTCCCGAGTGCTGAAATGCTGAATGATATTTATTACAAGTTTCTAATTCATCTAAGTGACGATACTTGAAAAACTCTTCTCCGGTGCATACTTCTTGTAAAAAGGCATTCAAAGCACTATCATTTTCGAAATATTCCCATGCGATTTCACAACCAAACAAGACCTCAATTAAATCATCAACGCCATCGAGTCGACCTGCAATAAATTCCTCCCCAGGTCGCTTATCCCCTTTCACTAATTCATTGACAAATGGAAAACGATCAGCCCAACGACTTGGCCCATCTTCCCATCGCCAATTCCTGTCAGCACCTTGAAATGCCCAAGCCAAAGATTCAGAAAACACCTCGCCTTGCTTCGGAGCAAACTTTGGCGTACAGTTAATATCAAATTGATGTCCATGACCAATTATATAGCGGGGGCGGTCGCCATCCCTAGCTTCACGTGGATCATATAACATTAAGTAATCATACACATTAATATCGGGATATCTGGTTCTCAATTGATGGGTGAAAGCAGGTTTTTGCAAATCCTGATCATGATTACCGGCCAATCTGATATATCTACCATGAGATTGAAAAGTATCATGTATCTGTATATATAAATCATCGTAGGTATGCATGATCGCTTGAAGTTGCCTCAATCTGTATTGAAACTTATGTTCCCTTAATTCCTCATCATTCATTTTTTTCCGGGCCTTCACATCTTCAAAGTTTGGCTCGAATATGACCAAATCCTCAACATCTCCATTTTCTACAAGAGTGTAGTTGCTATTATAATATTGCCGAAGTGCATCAGCGTATAAATATCTATTACCAATGCGGTTTATAAAATGATCTCCTTCTCTGTGATTAGGAAATACAGAAAAAATATCATGTCGGTGTGCCGTTCCAAGAACACCAGGATGTTGATGCATCATATGGTGGTCAGAGAAAATTACATAACGTTGATTGTAATCAGCCCAACATGCACTCTTATGTCCAAATGGAAGATTATGATCGGGCTGTCTTCCAATATGACTGCAATTTGCTAAGGTTTCAAGCCAGTGAAACGCTTGATCCACCTCCGCCTGTATCTCCTCCTTATGATCCTTTTTGAACTTTTGAGCATCCCAATACTGATCCCACAATTTCTCAAAACAATCATAATCGTTCTCATTAAGCAATGCGAACTTTTTTCCAAATGCTTTTGAAATCTCTCGCTCACCTGTTTTTGATGCAATCTTTAATAGAATGGCTGCCGTTAAAATTTCTGGTAATAAAAACATAAAATTTAATTTTTAATTAACTGAAGTTAGGGTAATATGATACAAATATAACCGATTATTTCTATCCACATATTACATTTATTACATCAACTCTTCAGTATTATTTTTTTTGAAATTTAATGTTGCTAGCCATTAGTCGCGATGAGGCAAAAAAATGGGGAGATTCTCATCTCCCCTGGTGTTGCTATTTTTTCTTCAGCTTCGGGAGTTTAACCCTTCGTGGCGTTCCTGCTTGACTGAAGATAGTTACGTTTTGATTTTATAACGTTTGTATCAGCAAGCTTAGTGCCAGTAACCGCAGATTTTATCTCAGTATCGTTTGTGAAGAGGAAATTTTACTGACAGTAAGTACATAACGCAGAGCAAAGGAAAATCGGAGCGCAAGGTTCGCGGCGATGCGCTACAACTCTTTTACATAATCCAATTCTTTCTTGGGATAAGAAGGAGATTCCACAATAGTTCGCATATGCAGCAAATTGTAGTATGGCGTTTCGGTAATATATGCATTCACGATAATATCCGGAACTAAGCCGCCAATCTCGGAATGAGCCTGATATACCACCTTGGTAACCCCCTTAGAAATCGGCGTCATTTGCCAGGAGGCAGTCACAACAGGTACCCGAACCCGGTCGGGCTTCTCGGGCAAATAGTCCTTTACTCCTTTAATAGATATGGTTACAACTTTTGATGTGGGATCCTGCGTTACTTTATAATAAATGCAGGCGTCTCTGTCACTGACAGGCCATGGTGCTTTAATCACATAATATGAATACCCTGAGCAATAATCAATCTTTTTAATCCTACGTGATTCTGCACAGTTATGCATCCATTTCGGATATTCAGAAACACTATCGATGAGCGTAAGTATCCCCGCCAGATTCGATTTAATAGTTACCTCTCCCTTAAATTCCACTACATTCGATCCATCGATTTTGCGCGTATATACAGAGATTCCTTCCTGATACATCTTTAAAACCCAAGCCTGTGAAAAGGCATCGTAGGATGTCAGTAATGAAACAATGAGTATTATGAAAAGCCTCTTGAAATGCACTTGCGTCAATGATAACTTGTACTTTGTTCTCTTGGGAAGAAGACTTCCAACTGCAAAGTTACAAAAACAAATTAACCTGAAGTGTATTTGATAATTTTAGCAGTGATTAATAAACATTTAGTGTTTGATATATAATCAGCAACACACTATCACTTTGTTTACCAATATAATAAAGAGGCTGCCCTTTTGAGACAGCCTCTTTCGATGTAGCGGGGAGAGGACGAAATTACCAAATACTTAAGACTTGAATATCAAATATTTAGTGTTTTTTCTCATGCCCTAAACTGGCCATTTTTGGGGTGTTTTTTGTCAATTTTTTGTCACTTTTAATCTGCTTTCAAATCAATAAAAACAGGGTATCTAATTTCAATAAAAAACCTTGTAATTGCAGTATTTATAACATATTCAGGAAATATATTATTTTTTAAAAGAAGTTGAATACTTGAATTGCTTCTGATTTCTTTTTGAAATTCTTCATGTATTGATTTATAGATATCCTTGAATAAGAGTTTCTTTTTGTCAGGCAATTTTTCTATTGCATAACAAAGTCTATCCGGTTCACTATCGTTTATGAATTTTTGCCACTCATCCTCTGGTCCAATATGTTTTTTGTATAATTCTTTTAGAGTTTCAGATTTTTTGAAAACCTCTAAAAGCTGATCGTAAAAAATCGGCATCAGCAAAAACTCTAAATGATCATTTACAGTGTATTTCTTTAATGTTGTTAGAAAAAATGCAATTGCATTTTTTTCTTCTGTTTCAACAGAATCAAAAAAGAAGCTCATTGGAACACTAAAAAACTCTGCAATTTTTTCCAGTTGCCCGGTATCAATGTTTGGCTTACTAAGTATATAATATGCGCTTTGTTTTCTAATACCAAGATGCCTAGCTAAATCGGTCGGTTTCAGCCTTTTTTGTTCAAGCAGTTCCTTTATTTTATTTCCAATATCTATCATAAAGTTGAAAAGTTGTTAATATCTTTTCTGACTATAAGGCAGAATATATCTGTCTTTAGGGTAATTTTGTTCTGTCTTTATTTTACTAATTTACAAATATAAATTGAATTATGAGCAAATTATATGATTTAATCAAGAAGAAAGAGCGTCCCTGTTTTCCATTTGTCCCCGGGGAAGCAGTTTACACGGCTACCGGTATTAACAGAAAACGTTTTGGGATGATTCTTTCCGGACAAACTGAGCCGAAAGTTGCGGAAGCAAAAGCGATTCTCAATTTTTTCGACATTCCGACAACAGAGTTTTTCAACGATTAAAAAAACACCCCTGCAATGGTGCAAGAAGAAATTACTAATAATACCGGAAATGTTCGAATTTCGGATGATCTGCCAGACAGATTAACGATAAAATTCACAATGAATTATTTAGGTAAATCCCGTAAAACGCTAAGAAATTGGGAAAAATCAAAATTTTTAGTGCCAATAAGAAACGGCACATTGATTCTTTACAGAAAAGAAGACGTTTTGAAAATTGTAGTATAAAAAAACCGGCAAGCTTAGGAGAGCCCGCCGGAATTGTAAAATTAAATCCTTTGTATAATGGAAAACACAAATGTACAACAAATTTTGGAATTGCTAAATAAGCTTCCAAATAGCGCATTACAAGAAATAGATTCTCTATTTTTTGGTGATCATGCAATCCGTAGGTTAAAAGATTTGAATGAGCTATACAGCATCCTGTATTCATCTGCAACCAGTAACGATCAGTTAGCAACAACTGCAGTCGTGATAATAGACTACTTAGCACACATTTTCTATTGTATGGCAGAACTTAAATTTAATGAAAAAACCTCATGACATCAGAAGAAATCATAATTTTAAAACGAGAGTTTGAGGAACAAAAAAAATTGTTGCTCGAAATAAAATCATCCATCGATGCTTTATCAGACGCTAGAATGCGTAAACCTCTCGATATAAAAGAGGTTCAAAAAATGGGGGTTATTGGTGGTTATGATCGCATAAAAAGCCTAATTAAAAAGGGTCACTTAAAAGTCACCGGTAACGGGAAAATCACTTATGAATCGCTCACTAATTACTTAAACGGAATTTAAACTAACTTTTAAATTACGCAATATTCCCTATAATGACCCATTTTGGCCGTTGCAAAGTATGTTAGCAAGCCTGTAATTTTGCATATCAATTAAATTCATTGACATGGTACCGTTAAAAATACGGTTGCGAGATCCAACAGATCACAACCAAAGAAAAAATTTGAAGTACGATCAAATTTGTTAAAATGATTTTTATTAATGGTGTATAACAATAAACCCAACAAAGGACCCGCAAAATTGACCAGGCTCTGCAGGGGTGCAACCTGGTCCCTTAGCGATCGCTCGTAGAAACAGTTTGAGTGTTCGTAAGAAGGATGGAAATGGGGATGATCGGCCTAGACATGAGGCCGGGAATCCCCTTCCTCCTTTACTCATTTTTATTGATGATATGTAATAAAAGATAGTTTAATGAAAAAATGCAAGCATGATTTTGTTTTTGATAGGATAATCACTCATTCTGAATCGTTGACCTATCAACGTATTGATGTAAAAAAATTCCTCGCTGTCGAAATTGTAAAAATTCCACAAATTGTCAAGCTGGATGTACCAACTATCATCAAATATGAAACTGCAATTTATAAGTGTGCGCTTTGCAAAGAATTAAAAATCATATCATCAAAGCAACAATATTGAAAAGCACTGCACTGCACTTCAAACCAAACAGTTTCAACGCTAAGAGAGCTAAGGAAAAAAACCCAAAATCGATTTAATCAGAAAGCATGTTATCAACGGCTAGCATAAAACTTAACACTATAACAAAACCTAACGAAATGTTAGGAAAAGTTAGTATCAATGATATCATGCAAGCAACATATAACAACCCAACAAAACACAACAAAAAGATAGTAATTATTAGTATCAGCTTTACCACTAAAGCGAAAAAAAACATTAAAAAGTAAAAATGTTTAATCACTGTCAAACAGTCGATTATGCCTCCCTTGATAATATACGGAACAACTGGAAGAATTTGTAAAAAAAAAGACACCTGAAATGACCGAACAAAATATTACGGAAAATTCGCGACGCCTACAGGCAAATCGTAGTTATTCCGCAAAACTTTCATGGAAACGAAAAGAAACAATTGCACTACGGACGCAAATAAAAGAATTTCTAGAAGCAAATTTTGACATTGAAATGCCCGAAAATTCTACTATATTCAGACGTATGGCCGGTTGTGCTCAGAATTTTGCAGACGCATTTGAAAATTGCCAGGAACTTATTCGTACTTATTATGTACTTGGTGACTTCGGAGAGTCGGTAGGGAGTCTCTTTGAAAACGGAGGTGGAGAAAAGGAAGTATATACCAACGCTCACACATACTCTAAAAACAGAATTGACCCAGTTTGGAACTGGAAAAAATCCAAGTTGATCCGAACGGTATATTATCGTTTTTTGCAATCAACCCGGATTCATGAGGAATATACCCCAGTTCACATAACACTCACATTACCCCATCCGGGAGGCCTGTATAAAGGCAAAAAATTCTATGCTCGGGAATTGATTGACGAATTTAATCTGTTGCGAAAGCTCCCATTTTGGAAAAGATTTGTGTACGCTGGTGAGTATGGTGTAGAGGTTTCAGGGGGTAAAGAAAATGGATTGCATATACACATTCATTCTCTTGCATTTCTTCATTCCTGTCACCTCAAACAATTCAGGGAACTTTTACAAAAGGTTTGGAAGGACAGGACCGGGGGGTCACAAGTATGGGTTGAATCTCTCTATATTTACAAGAAAGGCGACAACGGTCAATATATCACAACTATGAAGGACAGTAAGGACCTAACAACCTTTGAACAGCCTGACGGTACATATACATCTACTCCCGAAGGAAAGACGTTTGTACGAAAAAAATTCTACATAACAGATGAACGTACGGCCATCCAAAAAAGCGATCTACAAAATACAGAAAAAGAAAAGCAAATACTAGACCTGTACACCCGGGCAATTCTTGAATGCATCAAATACCACTTCAAAGATGAATCAATCAAATTGCCTGATGGAAATTTTAATATTTTTCTTATTAATGAGATTCTTCAAAACACAAAAGGAAAACGGTTATATAGTAGGTACGGGAAATTTTATAATGAATCTAATCTTAATTTCAACCAAATAGATAAAGAAGAAATTTCGACAAACGAGGCAAACGATTCAACTGTTATAAATCCTTTTACTCTTGAAGAAATTCCAGTAAATAAAACTCAGCTTGTGATTTTTAAACCTGAACATATACACTATTCAGGGAAATCATCAATTAATCCAAATACTCCATTTTTACATAATTTGGAAGTCTATGAGTTTATGCAAGGGAAGAGCGTAAAAGAAATATTGAAGTTGATTATTGAAGCCAAATTTAAAAGGGGAAAAAAATCAGCGAAAGGGCACCCGGGAGGCATACCTAAGCCTGCAATTTTGTATCCTGAATTGTTGTGATCCTACATGACGTATCAAGAAAAACAAAGATAAGTGTTCTGTTTTATTCTTATTGGTCTGTTGTCGATGAGATATCTGTTACCCCGAAAAATTAGGTTAGAATGTATACAGAAATGGCAATTAAATATTATTCCGATCGTAAGAATTTTAAAAAAGCGCTCGCAGCTGGCATCGCAATGGATAACGCCTTGAAAAAAGAATACGGGAAAGGCGGGTGTACTAATTGCCGATTCATGATGTCTAATTATTTGAAGTTTTTTTCTTACGAAAACTGTATCCATTAGCAAAAAATTGAACTTAAGAACCGGTCACCAAGTGGATATTAAGGCGTCACCAATCACTTAACAACCCGTCACCAAACCCTTATTAAGTGGTCACCAAGCCTTTATTAAACCTATTTACCTACTTATAGATCAGGACTTAAACTAAAATCGCCTTATGTTTCTTAAGTTTTCTTAAGTTTCTTAAGTAATAGAGATATCGCAACAAAATAATTGATGATAAATATAAATATTGCAGTTTCGCAATTTTACCTATAATGTCGCAATTTAACCGTTGCAAAATAGTATGTATGTCAAGTAATTTTGCTTTCTAATCATACAACAAGATTTATGGAAACAAAAACGCCTATAGCTTTAATGTTTGGATTAATTATAATGTTGCTTGGATTTCTCGCAGTTCTAGCATATCAGTTCATGCATAAACAAGAAATTAGCGACGAAAGTGGAGAAATTGTAATTACTAACAAATTTGCAATTCCTTCATTTTTGCAATTTAAAAAAGACAAAACCGAATAATACTTAACTCTGTAAACTTATGAAATCGACCGTCAGTATATCCGTTTCGGATGAGGAAAAAAAAAGAATAATGGAATTATCTCAAGCCAAGGGTGTCACCATGAGTGAATATTTGCGATTTAAAATATTTCTTCCAGATGACATTTTAGATAAGGCCAATATTGCAGTGTCCTTAAACAATGAAAAAAACGATCTGGCATTAAAGCTTTCAACTATTGAAGCTGAAAAAAACCAACTTTCGGAAACCCTGAACAAGCATAAGAGCGAATTACCAACTAATGGGGAATTAATTCTATACCTCAATGAGAACGAAAAAAACGCCATTGATTATATTGCTGGGCAATTTTCAACTGACATAAAAACCCTAATTGTAAATTATTATTTGTTCGGTTTTCTTGAAGGCCGGGACCGGAGATTTATGAAGCGGAGTGTAAGAGAAAGTATCCTTAGTGAAGCTAATCTTTGCAAAATTATTCCTTGTAAAATAAAGCTTAATGAAAAGGAAATGAATCTGATCACGGCTCTTTGTAAAAAAAATCTCTGTAGCCCAACATCGCTGTTAGTGGAGAAGGTATTTATGGGATATCAAACATTAGGTATGGCTGATTTCATTAAGAAGCTGAATGGCTCTGAAAGGGAGCAGTACCAATTTTTAAAAGAGGACTTTATTTCAATTTCACTCTAATTTATATTAACTATGAAAAAAGTATTTATTGCAGTTATTATCATTTTGTTTTTGGCAGGGCTTGTTGTTGGAGGGTATTTGCTTTATAAAAAATATAAGGAGAACTCCAAAACTAAGAAATCAACAAATGAAATCAGTGCCACAAAAGACAACACTTTAGAAGGTGCAATTAAAAGAGGCCAAGAATTAAGCAAAGCCTTTGCAGATGAAATACACCAGACAATTACTTCAAAGGCACCAGATAAATTAACACCATTAAACACATCGTATGGCACGATAACCGGTACTTCTAGCAGAACTGAGAATATTCAAAAAATGCCCACTAAGGGACTATAAAAACAACATGAACTCTAGAGATGGTCCTTAATATTAAAATTCGCTTTCGATTTGCGGATATGATTATAAATTTTGGTAGTAAATGAAGTTAAGAGGTTAGTTCTGTCAAACTAACCTCTTTCTTTTTACAATTCAGGAAATGAATTAATGAATTTGTCAGATGTGTTACTTTGAAAAGCTTTTAAATATTCCTCTGTCATTTTTATATCTGAGTGCCGGCAATGATATTTGATATCATTGATATTTGCGCCTTGTTGGATATTCAGCCCAATGCCTGTATGTTTTAATTCGTATAGGTTCCTTTTCAATCCAATGTAGTCTTTAAATCGTTTGAATCTTTCCGCTAATCGCGTTGGGGCAATGGCTTCTTTGCCGGGCAAAAGATTTTTCGAAAAAATATAGTCATCAGGATCACACCCGGAAAAATTTAGCTGCTGCAGCGCCAATGCCATTGGTGCCGGAAGTTTAATAATGCTGTTTTGTCTGTTCTTGGTAATTTCTCCGGAAAGCACAATGTGATTTGCCGGCAAATTTAGATCACGAATTTTCAAGCGGACAATTTCGGCCGGCCGGAGTGCGCAGTAATAAACAAGTTGGCAAACAATCCACAATTCCGGGTCCATCTCCGGACACTTGCTTTTAAGTAGCTGAACTTCGGCCGGGCTGTATGCTTTAACAGTGCGCTGTGTTTCGGGAAGCTTTTTAATTTTTTTGAAGGGATTCACTAAGATGTACTCACGATCGACGAGAAAATTAAAAATAGTGCTTATTCTCTCTTTGTAATTATTATATGTTCGATTTGAAATATTCCTTACATCTTTCAAATAATCCATAAATTGATATGCGTGCTGATGATTGAAGGATTCAATTGTAAGCATGTTGTTACCCGTTAGCTTCAGCCATGTAAAAAGCGCCTTACAACACGATTTATCTGTGATTGTTGTGCGATACTTTGAATATGAGGCCTTATACTTTAGAATTGCTTCTATGGCCAATACAATGTTTGTAAATGAAATATTTTCTTTAGAGAAGGGATTGAACCCTCTACGAAGTTTTCCATTGATTTGGTCAATGAGCTGATTAGCCCTTACTCTACGAGCTTGCTTAGTGTCTATTTTGGAACTTATATAGACTTGAAATAATTTATATTTCCCTGTTTCCGGGTGAAGAAAATAGTAACCGACATACCAGCGCTTTGATAAGTCGCCGCTTGCATCGTATAACTCAGCTAATTTGAACCGATCCATTTGTATAAAGGATTTCCCCCTGCAATGGTGCAAATTCCTTTACTCTGAATCCAGTTTATTTGTCAAATTTTGTCAAATCGTTTTCTTAAGCTTACTAAATACTTAATTTCCAGCCGATTAACAAACTATGTAGCGGGGAGAGGACTCGAACCTCTGACCTTCGGGTTATGAGCCCGACGAGCTACCACTGCTCCACCCCGCACTATATTTTTACCAAATAGATGATTCTTATTTGGGAGTGCAAAGATATATTTTGTTTCTTTGTTGTGCAATGTTTTTGTAAAATAAATTTTCTGTATGCCACATAAAGCGGGTTTTGTGAATATTCTTGGTAGGCCAAACGTTGGGAAATCAACCCTTATGAATGCCCTTACCGGTGAAAAACTGTCGATAATCTCTCCAAAAGCCCAAACAACAAGGCATAGAATACGCGGTATCGTCAACGGGGATGATTACCAAATCGTGTTTACCGATACCCCGGGTATCGTGAAGCCTGCTTTCAAACTACACGAATCCATGATGCGACTCGTAGATACCGCGCTGGCCGATGCTGATGTGTTTATTTATGTGGTGGAAATGGGCGAAAAACCTGAATCTTCCGAGGTAATCGAAAAAATGAACCATCGGAAAACACCCCTGTTACTGGTAATCAATAAAATCGACCTTAGTCAGCAAAGTAAACTGGAAGCAGCAGTTGAACAATGGAAAGCCCTCATCCCGGCTGCTGAAATCCTCCCGGTTTCTGCACTCCATAAGTTCAACACCGAACTTC
The DNA here is from genome assembly GCA_963678485.1 of Bacteroidales bacterium. Classification (GTDB taxonomy): domain Bacteria; phylum Bacteroidota; class Bacteroidia; order Bacteroidales; family CAIWKO01; genus CALGYY01. The sequence continues at coordinate 2,427,801 of OY782882.1, read as the reverse complement.
TCCTCAAAAAAATCATCAGCCTGCTCCCCGAATCCGAACCCTATTTTCCTAAGGACGAACTTACCGATCAGCACGAACGCTTCTTTGTGGCCGAAATCGTGAGGGAAAAGATTTTTCTTAACTATGCCAAGGAAATACCTTACAGTACAGAAGTCGAAATCGAATCCTACAAGGAAGAAGAAAAAATAACACGCATCTCAATATTACTGCATGTTATGCGTGAGTCCCAAAAGGGAATTCTCCTCGGACATCAGGGTAGCGCACTCAAAAAAATGGCTACCGAAGCCCGGCTCGATATCGAAGAACTGCTCGGACAGCACGTCTTTATTGAATTCCACATCAAAATCAGTAAAGATTGGCGCAATGACGAAAAAGCGCTGCGTAACTTCGGATACGACTTCTGATTAAGCCGTTCCTGCTTCCTCTTTTTTTGACTACCTTTGTCGCTCTGAATGTTGTAATTCCAGAAATTATGTCAAATATCGTTGCTATTGTGGGACGCCCGAATGTCGGCAAGTCCACCCTGTTTAACCGTCTGACCGGCGAAAGAGCCGCTATTGTTGATCCCCTCGCAGGAGTGACCCGTGATCGGAATTATGGAAAATCGGATTGGAATGGAATCGAATTCTCGGTAATCGACACCGGTGGATATGTAGTGGGGTCAGAAGATGTATTTGAAGATGAGATTCGCAAACAGGTGCAATTTGCTATCGACGAATCCGACGTAATCTTATTCATGCTAGATGTATCAGAAGGCCTCAATGTAATGGATACCGAAGTCGCTGCCATGCTGCGTAAGAGCCAGAAAAAAGTTCTTGCTGTTGTTAATAAAGTCGACACTTCTGCACGCCTCCAGGATATGTCGGAGTTTTATACTTTAGGTTTTGATGAACTGTATCCTATCTCTGGTGTAAATGGTAGTGGTACCGGGGAATTGCTTGACGAACTCGTTCAATATTTTAAAAACGAAAAAGAAGAAGAAGTTGGTGATCTTCCAAAATTTGCAGTGGTTGGACGTCCAAACGTTGGCAAATCATCGCTGGTGAATGTGTTATTGGGAAACGAACGTAATATCGTAACGCCCGTTGCTGGGACAACCCGCGACTCAATCTATTCAAGATACAATCAGTTTGGTTTTGATTTTTTTCTGGTTGATACTGCCGGTTTACGTAAGAAGAACAGAGTATATGAAGATGTGGAGTTCTATTCTACACTCCGCGCCATTCGCGCCATTGAGCATAGTGACGTATGTATTCTGATGATCGACGCTACCGAAGGTTTTAGCGCACAGGATCAACATATTCTTGGTCACATCGAAAAGAATCATAAAGGGGTGGTGATTGTTGTAAACAAATGGGATTTGGTAGAAAAAACGACACATACACACAAAGAATTTGAGCAGATGGTGCGTGAGAAAACCGCGCCATTCACCGACATCCCGATTTTATTTACATCCACAATCAATAAACAACGTATCCATAAAGCACTGGAAACTGCGACTGAAGTATATAAAAACCGGATTCGTAAAATTTCTACGTCTAAGCTTAATGATCTGTTATTGCCAATAATTGAGCAAAACGAGCCTCCGTCAAATAAAGGAAAGCATGTAAAAATTAAATATATTACACAGCTTCCACTACATTATCCGGCTTTCGCTTTCTTTTGCAACCTGCCTCAGTATATTAAAGAACCATACAAGCGCTTTCTTGAAAACCAACTCCGTAAAGCATTCTCGTTTTCCGGTGTACCGATGAGCATCTATTTCCGCGAAAAATAAAACCTTCGTAATGCCGAAGCAACAAGCAAATATCATATTGCCGGAATATCTTAAAAAAGGAGATAAGATCGGCCTGGTCGCACCTGCGCGCAAAATCAGCATGAAAGAAATTGCTGACGCTATACAACAATTCAATGCTTGGGGACTTGAGGTCGTTTTTGCCCCCAACATTTTCGGCGATTGTAATCAGTTCAGCGGAACAGATGAAGAACGCACCGCCGATCTTCAAGGCATGCTCGATCATCCGGAAATCAAGGCTATTATTTGTGCTCGAGGCGGCTATGGGAGTCTTCGAATTATCGATGCACTGGATTTTCGTGCCTTCAAAAAGCAGCCTAAATGGATTGTTGGATTTAGTGATATCACCGTCTTGCATTCGCATATACACACCAACTTTAACATTGCCACATTGCATGCAATGATGCCGTTGAATATAGTGAATGGGGCAGCAATGGAACCACGGAAAAAAGCGCTGCAAAGTCTTAAAAACGCTTTGTTTGGAAAATCGCTGAGCTATAGTATTTCTTCTGACCCTATGAACCGCACTGGCTGTGCAACCGGTGTGTTGTGTGGTGGAAATCTTTCCTTGCTGTACGCGTTACAAGGAAGTTCTTCTGATATTGATACTCGCGATAAAATTCTTTTTATTGAAGATTTGGACGAGTATCTATACCATATCGATCGCATGATGTTAAGCCTTCGTCGCTCAGGAAAATTCAGTCATATCAAGGGATTGATTGTTGGTGGCATGACTGAAATGCGCGATAACAAAATTCCTTTCGGAAAAACAGCGAAGGAAATTATTGCCGAAACCCTTGCCCCTTTTGATTTTCCGGTGTGCTTTAATTTTCCTGCCGGACATATTGACGACAACAGAGCTTTTGTATTTGGTCAGCAACTAAGAATGGAGGTTGGTAAGAAGGTCATTATTGAACCCATCGAAAAACATTAATCAGCATTTTTTAAGAACGATATGTAACGTAAGTGGAACAGGCAACTCACCGATAACCCTAAAACCATAAGTTATGTCTATTTCGCAAAATGACATCATTTATTTCATCCTTACCGATCGATTTTTTGGTGTTGAAAATCCAGGTGTTTCCGACATCCAACCGAATAATCCACGAGGATTTCATGGAGGAAATATTCAGGGAATAATAGAGAAAATTCCATATCTTAAAAAACTTGGTATTACTGCATTATGGATCACTCCTGTATATCTGCAGATACCCTCATTGAAAGGTCCGTCGGATCCGGATTTTTCCACTGCCTATCATGGTTATTGGCCACTTGATTTTAATGCCATGGATCCTCACTTCTATATTGCTGATAGCCGCTATCCACAAGGTTCAAAAAAATATCTACGCACTCTTTCAGATGCGCTGCATTCGGCTGGTATCAAGCTAATCCTGGATATGGTGGTCAATCATACAGGATATGATCACCCGGGAACCAAAGGCGCTACTGACAATCCAACCCCAATTCGACCGGGCTGGTACAACCCAAAAGGATTAAGCTGTAATGAGAATATGATCGAGGGTGAACTTGCAGCGCTACCTGATATGGATCTTGATAATCCTGATGTCGCCGATTATCACATACAAACTATTATTCGTTGGATTGAAGATGCAGGTATTGATGCAATCCGCATGGATACTGTAAAGCATGTTGAGCGTATGTTTTGGAATTATTTCAAAACTCAGATTAAAGGACATTTCCCAGATATCACTCTTCTTGGTGAAGTATTAGAATTCGACATCGATGCTATATCGCAATACCAGCAACACTGGGCGTTCGACAGTCTTTTCGATTTCCCTATACAGCAGGCAATGGTTGATGTTTTTGTGAACCAGCATCCACTAACAAAATTTGTAAGTCCGTTCAATACAGGCCAGGGCTTACTTGAAAAAGACAGTCACTACACGAATCATAACAAAATGGTGACACTGCTCGACAATCATGATCTTTCGGGCAGGTTCATGACCTTTGCCATGAACCAGACAGGTATAGATGCAGTACAATCAGTAAAGCTGGCCTTGACCTTTATGTTCACTATTCGTGGAATACCTCAACTTTATTACGGTACCGAATTAGGAATGCAGGGCAGCTATGACCCCGATAACCGTAGGGATTTCGAATGGTTTAAACTTGACGAAAATTATGAAGTCAGACCTGAATACGCTGCAGAAAAAGAAATTTATGATCATACACGTACCCTGATACGCCTGAAAAAAGAGCAAGAATCATTGAACTGCGGCAACTTTGTGAGTTTATATGTTGATACTTTTGTAATGGCATATCTGCGGTATTATGATGAACAACTTGCGATTATTGTGATTCATAATGGAACACTACCAATGCCGCAAACTCTTGCTATTCCAGTGCTTTCAAATAACAGCATTCCCACCAGAATTAAAGAACTCATATCCGGACGCAAGCATCAATGCGCTCTGACAAACCAACAAATGGATTTCAGCGACGGTTGTGTGCATATAAAACTGAATGCTAAATCTGCAACTATTTTTATTTAAATTATGAATGCCGATACATCAACCGCACTTCGAATCGATAAATGGTTATGGGCAGTGCGAATCTATAAAACCCGGAGTCAGGCCAGTGATGCCTGTAAAGCAGGAAAAATAAAGCTTGAAGGTAGTGTGGTGAAAGCATCGCGTGAAGTCAAGTTGGGTGATGTTTATACGGTGAATTTAGGACCACTCACCCGTATTGTTAAAGTTACCGGATTGTTAAATAACCGCGTCGCCGCCAAATTAGTTCCGCTTTCAATGGAAGACCTGACACCTCCGGAAAATCTGGAACAGCTGAAGATCATTAAAGAAATGCGTCAAGGCATTCGACCCAGAGGATATGGGCGTCCCACAAAAAAAGAAAGACGCGATCTGGAAGATTTTGGTGCACTATAATTGACTGCGAAAACGTATCTTTGCAACGATTTTTATTTCTGATTATTCGTCATGACCTGCTAATAGGCGGATAATTAAACAGATTAATAGATACAACTTATAATAAATTGCGTTATGAAAAAATGGGCATTGATTTTTTTGATGGTATTGGCCGGAAATTCATTGTTTGCGCAACCGCTTACGGCGAACGAAAAGTTATTTTTTACGCAGCAAATGGCCGATCAGCAAAAGAACTGGAATCTTGGGGATATTGATGGCTATATGTCATATTATTGGGGCTCTGATTCGCTGATATTTATAAGTAAAGGAAAAGCCACCAGAGGCTGGCAAAACATTCGCGACAACTATGAAAAAAAATATCCTGATGCAGTCAGCATGGGAACGCTGGAGTACAGTGATCTTTACTTTTACAAACTCGACAAGAAAAGAGTTTTTTGTACGGGTGCATGGAAAATAAATCGCAAAGAAGAAGTACTCTCCGGAACCTTTACACTCATTTGGGTAAAAGTGAAAAGCAGATGGGTCATTACGATGGATCATACCGAATAATCTAAAAAACCCTGATGCAAAAAAAATTTAATGGCCACTTCATGCGCACTCGTTGCGTGATGCTCTTTTGTGGTCTCTCTCTGTTGGCGACGCAGATTTTTGCGCAATCGCCTTTTACTGCAATACCAAAGACGACGGGATACACCGTGGTATTTTATAATGTAGAGAATCTTTACGATACTGTTGATGATCCACGTTGTAACGATTCTGAATACTTAGCTGCTGCTGCTAATCAATGGAACTCGGAAAAGTATTTACACAAATTAGAACAGATATCTCTCGTTCTTTCCTCTGTTGACAGTCTTTCACTCCCTTCCATTATTGGTCTTGCTGAAATTGAGAACAAATCTGTACTTAGAGATTTATCGCTAACGAATGCCTTAAAAAAAGGAAAATACAAAATTATTCATGAGGATAGTCGCGATCCACGGGGTATTGACGTAGCACTGCTTTATAAGCCTTCTGCTTTTCGCGAACTTTGGCATCAAAAGATTCCTATAAAATACGATACATCTTCTGAGCGTTCTGCACGGGAATGCCTTTATGTATGCGGTATTCTGGGGAAGAAGGACACCCTTCATCTTATTGTTAATCATTGGAAATCGCGTAGTGGCGGGACGGAAGAAACAGAAGAAAAACGTATTATGTATGCGCTGGCCATACGCCATATTGTTGATTCACTTTTTAACTGTAACAACAATGCACAGATTGTCCTCATGGGCGATTTCAACGATAATCCTTCTGATGTGAGTATGACGAAGAACCTTCAGGCCTTGCCCTATACGGGCAAATTGGAATATCATAAATTATATAATCTTTGTTATGACTTACCCTCAAAAGGCATTGGAAGTTTGTATTTCAAAGGTTGGGATCTCTTCGATCAAATCATAGTTTCCACTTCATTGTTGATGCAAAAGAACACAGGAATTTTAAGTGATACTGAAGCAACAATTTATAAACGTGACTGGATGTGTTATCGCAACAGTCGCGATTTAATGGTACCCAATCGCACCTATGCGGCAGGAAAATATTTTGGTGGTTTTTCCGATCATCTCCCGGTAACAATAAAGTTGTGGTTACTTCGATAAACTGTAATTAATTTTGATGAAAAATTCTGGTAGCTCGTTTATGCAATATCGGGTAATGACAATTTTCGGATTATGCGAAAATGTTGAGGAGTAAAAAATTAATCAAATGCGTCAAAAACCATAGAACCAAAGAAGATTTATCACAATTAACAAGAGCGCAGTTAAATTGGTTGTTTATTCCTATTAATTCCACCATTTTTCTTGACAAAAATGGTGGAGCCAAAAGTCAAGTCAAAGCAAAATGCTATCCCCCCCGCTCTTGCCAACGGCCGCAAATCACGCAAGGTAGTGCCGAAAACGACAATTGACGGGCGGTTCTTGAATGTGATAATAAACTTCATTTCGCTAATTGAATTTGCTATTTGTCGTTTTCGACAGAGCCGACAGCGAAAAAGCTGCTGTCTGGCCCCTTGCGGATTTGCGTGCCGTTGGCGATTCACAGCCCGCCCACGCCCGCTTGCTTTGACAGGCCCGCGCACACACTCTGAACAATAGCATTGCAAAACTTCAGAAAAGTAAACGAATCCTTAATGTGCAGAGGGTGTGAGTAATTAAATCTTTGGTGCTCCAAAAGCGTGAATTAATTTTATTCTTTGTCGACATGCAATTTCACTATTATAATTGGTAAGGGAGTTTCGAGCGCGATGATTCGTGGCTTTCGCAGTTGAAGAAATGTTTTAAGATCAATTTTTTCAATGAATAGTATACCTACTCCTCAACTTTTCCGCTTAATCCGAGTTACTTTTATAAAACACAATACGATAAAAAAGAAAAGCCCTGATTTGCATCAGGGCTTTCATATATCGTCGAATCTTAATCACGAGGGTTTTACAACCCGGCACCTTTCAAATTAAAATGTTTTTCACTTGGCACATTGCATAATTTTGGTTTTGCTTTGGGCCCGACTTCCGCTTCAGCATATACTTTACATGAGCCCAAAAAAACCAGGCCTGCAAGCACTACCAATATATATATACGATGCTTTTTCATGTCAGTTATGCGTAGATCGAACTTTTTTTAACAGTTCAAATATAAGACAACATCAAGGCGAATGCAAGCCTTTTGTGAATTATTTTTTATATATGTCGCATACGTACTCTTAATGATTTGTTAAACAGTTTAACGAAAATCATCAAAAAGACATATTTCCAGCGTTTTAGAAATGTAAAGAGGAAATATATGATATTTGTCAGAAAGTAAGGATTTTCTCGACTTTATTGCCATTCGTATACTCACGTATGATACGGCGTATTTCCCGATTGTCGGCAGCAGGCACTAAAAAGTCGCGAATTTGATTCGGATCCTGAACAGAAATATCCTCATTTATAAAACCATATCCCATGTATTTTCCATTCTCAATCATCACCACAGAATACTCTCCGGGATCACGCCCTTTATCGAGTATTACCATATTTTTTGTTGAGAATTCGAGCGACTGCACAGCCGCCTGCGCACGTTGGTTGTAATCACTCACTGCTTCCTCTCCGATACAAGCGCCATGGCATTGACGAATCGCATGCTGGAAGCAAGCCCCGGATCCGGGATACAGCCCATTCAAGCCTTGACACAACTCATACTCAGCCGTCAGTCGAAACAGAAATTCTTTAGCCTCGCTCATTCCGTTAAATGAAACTACAGGCACTTCTCTGCTCGTATTCTTGCGTATTCTCAGGCACAAATATCCTTTGTCGCTTGCTTCACCATATAATCCAAAAACATTGAGTGATCTTCGCTGTGCACGATTGTAAAGGGGCTTCAGTGATTTTATTTCATCAGATTCTTTTAGTAATGCAAGCAGTTCACTCCCGGTACGTTCGAAGCTTACTGACTTGATACGATCCTTCATTTCCCTGGCTCTTCGTGTGCTGGTGTTCAACAAATGCTGATGAACACGATCGCGGATATTACAACTTTTCCCAACATAAATAAGTTTCTGCTCGTGGTCATGCAGATAGTAAACACCCGTTTCTCCAGGCAATCCCGCTAGAATATCCCACTGTTCCTTGCACAAACTATTTTTTGCAGCTTTACTTTTGGTAACGTTTTGCAGCTCCATATTCCCCTTCCGCTGGAGCAGTAGTTCGAACAGTTTTACTGTAGCCAATGCATCGCCCGCCGCACGATGGCGACTGTTATTGCTGATGCGCAGCACCTCACATAATTTCCCCAGACTATAAGAATTCATTCCTGGAAGTAAGGCGCGACTAAGCTTTACTGTGCATAACGTTTCGCGTTGATAATTATATCCCAGCCGAAGAAACTCTTCACGGATAAACCCATAATCGAAAGCTGCATTGTGCGCGACAAAGACGGCATTTTCAGTAATCTCAACAATACGTTTCGCAACTTCACAAAAGCGTGGTGCGTGTGCTACCATTTCGTTGCTAATTCCCGTTAATCGTGTAATAAAATAGGGAATATTACATTCGGGATTAATCAAACTCACGAATTCATCCACCACACCATGCCCATCATGAAGGTAAACAGCAATTTCTGTTATCTTCCCGAAACGCGCACCAGTGCCGGTGGTTTCAACGTCGATGATCGCATACATCTTTAAAATAATTTACCTTGAATATATTGTTTCATCTCACGAATTTCTTTGGTGAGCTTGGTCACTGTTGCCGTTAACTCATCCTTGGGAAGATTGGCCTGAGGAATTTCAGCACTGATATAATGGACAAACTTCCATACTTCACGTATTTCACCAACAGGCATGGTAAACTCATCGTATAAGGGATTGAGTGAATGTAGCACCAATGATTTCTCAGTCTTAAGCCTGTTTTCGGCAATCTTAAAAACAATTCCGTCTTCTTTAGTGAGTATTATATACGGATAGCGATCACGAATCATTTGCCAGTCCTGAACGTATTCGCCAGTCACCCACGATTTATCTGGTATAGGCAACATGGAATCACCACTAATTTGAAAGGTCCGGTACTTGCGTTCCTTCGATAAAAAGGGCAATTGAAATACAGGCAAGGCCTTGATAAATTCCGGATCGGCAAAACCATTTTTATACCCTGCTTTCGCCTTCTCACTAATGAGTTCAACATTGTCGCGATTGTTGCTATCTACCGTTGTTGCCAGCACTCGCAACTTTCCACCGCTAATAAAAATGTCGTAACCCTTTTCGATTTGAGACAACTGACTTTCTGAGATTTTCGTAAGATCCACCTTTATTAATGTGTCGATGGAAATACTGAAATACTTTGAAAAGGCCAGCAATTGGTCGATTCCCGGCTCGGAAATCTGATTTTCGTACCCACTAAGCGTGGAGCGCTTCATTCCCAGAGCAAAGGCCACATCGTCCTGAGTACGGCCACGCCTGTTGCGCAAGAGTTTGATGTTGGAATGGAAAAACATTTTTACTGATTTTAATACAAAGATAAAATAAAATGATTATATTGTAGTCTTTTAAATGATTATTTTTTAATCAATGGACCGCAGTATTATCCACATGGATCTGGACACCTTTTTTGTTTCCGTAGAGCGTTTACAAAATCCGCGATTACAGGGCAAACCAGTGTTAGTAGGCGGTACTTCTGAACGCAGTGTGGTTTCTGGTTGTAGCTACGAAGCGCGGCAATATGGCGTTCACTCCGGGATGCCGATGAAGATGGCCCGCAACCTGTGTAATGATGCCATAATTATTCGCGGCGACATGGAGGCCTATACACGGTATTCACGTATGGTAACCGACATTATTGCAGAGAAGGCACCTGTGTACGAGAAGGCTTCCATTGATGAACATTATATTGATATTACGGGGATGGATCGTTTTTTTGGATGTCTGAAGTGGACACAGGAACTCCGTCGCCGCATTATCAAAGAAACTGGGCTCCCCATTTCTTTCGGACTATCAGTAAATAAAACTGTATGCAAAATAGCCACAGGGGAAGCCAAGCCTAATGGAGAATTATATGTTCCGGGCGAGCAAGTACGCCCATTTATCAACCCCTTATCCATCCGAAAGATTCCGATGATCGGGCACAAGACCTATCAATTGCTTCGAACGATGGGGCTTTCCACTATTGATGCGCTGAGCGCCGTCCCTATGGAGCTCATGGAAAAGGTGATGGGGAAAAATGGTATCGTTATCTGGCAAAAGGCTAATGGTATCGATCTCACACCAGTGCGGCAGTATTCGGAACAGGAATCACTAAGCGCAGAAACCACCTTCGAAAATGATTCCATCGACGTAGTTCGAATGAATGAAATTCTGAGCTGTATGACGGAAAAACTAGCGTATCGCCTGCGCAAGCGTGCTAAGCTGACAGCTTGTGTAACCGTAAAAATCCGTTATTCGAACTTCGATACCCACACACAACAATTACGCATCCCGTACACCTCATTTGATCATGTGCTCACACCAATTGTTCATGAATTATTTCGCAAACTCTATCAACGGCGTATGCTCATTCGCTTGATTGGCGTGCGATTCAGCAATCTCGTCGGTGGCGCTCAACAAATCGACCTATTCGAAGACACACCCGAAATGACCAGCCTCTATCTTGCAATCGACAAAGTGCGCAGTAAATATGGAAGCAGAGCTGTGAGAAAAGCCATCGGCCTTAGCGGTTATGAGGAAGATTAACATCAATCAGGTTGAGTAAACCTCTAACTTCAATTTACCTGAGGATTCACGCTTCGCTCAACAACATTGGTCATTTCAACTGAGAGCTGGTCCCACGAAAGAAACAAGGTCTCAATAGATGTTGCATCTCTTAATGCGCTCACATTGCTTAGGCGGTCAACATAGCGGAAACGATCACCGGGACTTGGGTGAGTGTCGTCCTTGGAGGTCTTTTCGTTCATTCTTTTTTGAAAAGCTTCTTCAATTTCACTATCCGTAATAAGAGGAAGCGTGTATAGGTTAATCAATTTGCGGCGCTCCTCCATAGCCGTATTGATTTCTTTTTGAGCGATGGCAGGAAATGCAATCATTCTTCGGATTACAAAGGTCAACCCATCCTTGAACTGCCCGGACCCGTAGGTCTTCGCAGCAAGCTGATCAGCCATTACTTCCTGAAGACGCTCAGATCCATAACTAATCCGTCTAAAAATAAGATGATAGAGCCTCAAAAACTGGAAGGCCACATTCCACCAAACCGCTTGTCCTCCTTTATAAAGCGATTGATAATAATTTCCAATATTCCTTTTCACGCTCATGGCAACGGCACCACCAGCAGTATCGCGATTAGTAAAATGTCCGTATTCGTGGGCAAGGACAGCGCAGAATTCATCCTTTCTGAAGTCCTTAACAATTCCGGCTCCCAATAACATAATTCGTTTCGAATTGTTATTCGTCTTACTAAGCCACGATCCTCGCTCATACACCGAAAGATCAATACCCGGAGTAAGGCGGATTTCATCTAACGGACGCGTATTGATGGTTTGAGCAACTTCATTTACCAAGGCATACAGACCAGGCGCTTCCTCAGTTGTGAGAAGTTTCCCTGGTTCAATTTTCTCCACCCGCATAAATAGAGAACGCAACATACTGTAAATAGAAATACAACAACCGATGATTAAAAGGATACTGATATATATTGGAATAACCCCCACAGCTAAGAAAAGGAATATGATGCCTCCCGTACAAAAAACCAGCAAGATTAAAATAAACGGTTGTGAAAGATAATAATACACCGCACTGAAGTTTATCACTGCTTTGTATACACTTCGCAGAATTCGACCACGTTTGTGTGACTCCTGCAACCCAATAGATTTTTCGAGAAAGCGTAATGTTTGTAAAGAAAGCACGCGCCCTAAGATATAAAGTACGATTAATCCAAGAACCCATAAAACAAATGCATAAAATACCATTTCTAGAAAAGAGGTCTTGCTTGTTGGATGTTTTACAAATGCATTTCGAATTTTCTGAGCATCCTCATTATCAAGACCCAAGGCTTGAGCCTTGGACACTTCACTTTCAGCCAGCTCCCAATCTTCATTCATCACCGCAAGTATTGCAGCGAAGTAATGGGTTATCATTTCTCCGGGGAAGCGTTTCATTAAAATCGCAGTCGCATTACTAAAATCTGTTTTACTGTTGATGCGCAGTGCGACCGAACCTAATAAATAAGGGAATTCAATACCTTCGCCACCTTCCATCAACATACCCTCGTTCAGATATCTTATGGCCTTTTCCTGATTTGCCATAAAATCGGGCTGAGTGGAATCACTGCTGGAATAACAAAGTGCTGCACTGTAAAGATTATAGGCCGATCTGTTGTACGTAATTGCAAGTTCACAAAGGGCAATTCCTTCCGATTGTTTTCCCATTTGAAAACGCACCATTCCGCGACGTCTGATAGCAGGATCGAACATTGCATCAGCTTTCAATACCACACCATATAGGCTGTCGGCTCTTACAAAATTATTGCTATCCATTGCAAGGGTTGCTGCATGAAAAACCTTCACCATGTCGGCATGCTTTTCCGCCAACTGCGCTTCAATTCTGTTTTCCAGCAATGTGTCCCGTTGCTGCATTTGTTGAGCAACGACTGCGCAATTTATCGACATCAAAGCGCAAATCAATAAATAACTTTTCCTCATATGAGAGAATTTTAATATCTCACAAACATACTAATTTATACATATTGCATGCATGCTTTTAGTAAAAAAGTTTATTAGTTATGATGCCTAAAGTCAACTTTATAAATCTAATTCAGGAATGCCAGAATTGAGCTGAATCCCCTTATTGGTCTGCACCGTTATAGTGAAATAATAAATGAGAATATTACAGTGCCGGTTTCGAAAATACCTGTAACATCGACCTCCACGACTTATTAGTGGGACATGCTAATGCAGTAATCATTTAGGGATTGCAAAAAATTCAGAAGCAATTTTTATTTTATTGCTGAATAATCTACGATAAAGCAGTCCTTCACTTCGCCCACCACTGTGCTACGGAAACGGTCAGCAGAGGCCTTATTATTGAACTGCCCTAGGATAAGACGATAGAAGGTGCCGTCATTACGTTTCTCAACATACATAAAAGACTTGACCGAATACTTGCCTTCAAAGTGGTGCATCGCATTACGACAATTGCTAAGGCTGGAAAAGAATCCTACCTGAACACCAAAGCCGCCAGGGACTGCTGTTTTATAATCCTGACTATAATAAGTATGATCGCTAAGTTCGGTATTAGTTGCTGTTTCCGTTTTTTTTACATACGGCTTTTTCATCTCCTTCTCCCGTTCTTTGGCCAGTTCCAATTTCTGTTGAACCTCTGCCTTTTGTGCAGCCAGCGCTTGTTTTACTGAGTCGGCGTCTGCCATTCCAACATATTCGATACGGGCATCAATTACACCATACGCAATCATATCGAGGCTTTTGGCTGCAGCCCCCGACAGATCAAGTAAACGATCGGTAGACATGGGGCCACGATCGTTTATGCGAACGATTACACTTTTATTATTACGAAGATTGGTAACCTTAACCAGCGTATTAAATGGCAAGGTACGGTGTGCAGCGGTAAACTGATTTTTATCGTACTTCTCACCACTGGCACAATTCCTTCCCTGAAATTTATCAGCATAAAAAGAGCAATGACCTGTTTCGTTATAAGTTTGCGCTCCTAGAGCCATTGGGAACAAAGAAAACGTTCCAAGCAGCAGACCAATACCAATACTTTTTACATTCGTGGCTTTATGCATACTTAATTATAAAACATCTGGGAAAGTACGCTCTCAGCTTCAGATAAAGCTTTTGAGCTTGCATTATTGTTGAATACTTCCCAAGTATAAGACGGAAATTTGCATCAAAGATATTCCAATCTTCGCAAACAAATCCTGCAACTTTGAAACGTGACTTATATTTAATCAAATCCTGCCTGCATTCCGAAAGACTTTTATATGCTGCAACTTGAACACCATAACCGCCCAAACGATAGAGTGCGACCTGTTTCAAATTGCGGCGGTAAAATTTCACTGGTTGAAGTTGATGAACAATTCCTTGCAAGGTGTCATACTGAATTTTATGCAACATTGCCTGATTCAATGCCACAGGATCAACATATGATTGACCTCCGGAAGTTACTTCAGAGCCAATAACGATGATTCCTTGTCGGGAGGCATCAGCATTCAGTACACGCACATCAGCGCCACGACGAACCTTAATTGCAATAGGTCTGGCTTCCATATTCTGGCTTTGATAACCAGTTGAAGAAGTATTCCGCGATGAAGGAACAGAGGCCATTTGATGTGTAGCAGTCTGTGCTGCTCTTGGAACAGATGAACCACCGGAATAACTTTGTGATGGTTGCGAAACATTTGTTTTTGCTGACGTACTAGCAGAAATGGTGCGTGCACTACCCGTTGATTTCGTATATGGAGACTGTTGCGTTACTCCAATAAATGGGAACAGCACTGCAGCGATGAGAATGACGAGATGTGTTTTCATGGTAATGATCATAAAAAGTGAATCCAATTTATAACAAAAATCATACCATATATGTTCATTTTTAACATATTACTGTTTAGTTCGACACAATGACGATTTCGACACGTCGATTACGTTTCATTTTGTCTTCGCTCTTTGCATCGGGATACAGCATTCGATTTGCACCATAGCCCTGATAGCTCATGCGGCTTTCGTCAATCCCCTCTCCCACTAGATAATCCCGAACTGCTTTTGCACGAGCCAATGAAAGATTCATGTTGAAATCCTGCATTTTTTGTCCCTTGCAGCTCTCCCAGTCTACAGGACAATTCACATGACCCTGAATTACGATTACAAGTCTTGGGTTTTGCTTCATCGTATTTAATAAGGCCTCCAGCGAAGGTGTAGATTCGGAAAGGAAACGTGCTTCGTTACCAGCAAATAATATGTCCTCGAAAATAACATTAACTCCGGCGGCAATCCTATCCATTTCAATAACCACACTCATGTTTCCAGGAGAAGAAGTTGTACTCACCTCTTTCACACATCCAAAATAATTGATGGCCTCAGTGGATATCACATACGATGTGAGACACTCCAACCCTACACTAATGGTTGAAACACTATCAAGCAGTTTAACTGGAGTGCCGGAATTTTTCTTGATTTGAATTTTAATATTTGCTTTAACCGGAAGACGTGATTTACGATCAATAATCTTCACACTTAAATCAACGGGAGGTCGCTTATCGCCGGTTGGTTTTACAAGCTGCTGTGCGACTACTGCTGCAGCTTTTGAATAATGAAGCTTAAGCGTATGTCCTTTACCTCCGGCATAAACATTATCAAGGACTAATACATATACTTCGCCTTTTTTTACTGTTAAAGGCTTACAATATGATGCTCCCGGACCAGCATGCACAAACTCGTCCTCAGCACCACTCTTTAAACCAGTGCGGCTTCCCAAGGCAGGATCGTTTCTCGAAAGGCATGATCTTACTGGCTTTGTTAACTGTTTGTAAACTTCTGCACAAAAATTCTTACCTGTAAATTTGTACAATAAGAAATCATAATCATCCTTAACACTTAAAGGAATTACATCAAACGTAAGTATCCCGTCAAAGGGAACACGGAACCGATACCATACTGTATTATGTTCCTTCTCGAAGGCATAAAGGCCGTCCTTTTCACCACTAATTTCAAGATTGGTTCCTTGTCCTATTGGTGCTGTGGTTGGGCCAAAAACACTATCGGCAGGCAACAAGTCAATGATGCCACCACAATCCGAATTTGCCGCTGTAAGCGTTGTTCTACTCTGCCCCATACTGAGATTCAATCCCATTCCGCAACACAATAGGATCATCAATAACCGCGTCCTAGGGGAGATATATGATTTTTTCCTGTCCAATGAGTTCCTGCTTTTTATTATAGAGTTTAACAACGTAAGTTCCTGCTTCAATATTGCCGGGTTTCCAGCGAATGGGAGACTGTAGCCCGCTCAGATCAAGTGCTTCACTAAGCTTACCATCTGCCGAAAACATCTGCAATGCCATTGCATCTTCAGCGGTCCAATCAATTAAAAAATCTGAATCTGAAGGATTCGGATATACTTTCATCCCACCATCTTTCTGTCCGCGATGCTGTTCAATGCCAAAATGCACAGGCGTTCCAATAGCAAGGGTGTACTCTCCACGATGAATAGTATCAACAATAAGATCGCCGGCTGCTGGTGCACCGTATAGGGTGAAAGGCTCTATTTTCCAATCATCCCATGGTCCTTCACGATAAAGTAACAATAGCGAATCGCGTGATTGAGAAGTATGCATCAACACATTATCAAGGTATCCATTAACGGTGTTGAGTCCATTGTTATAACGGAATTTCCCTTTGGCCACAAATCCCGGAGGAAACAATCCGTCCACTTTCCAATAACGATAATTCGATAAGCGAAGAATGTCGGGATTTGCAGTTTTCATTGGATCGGGGGGAACGAAATTATGTTCGATCCGAACCCATGCAGAATCGGTAATGCTCTTCACATCCAACACACAATAAGTAGTGAGAAAGTCGCGCAAACCAGTATTCTTTATGGTATAACTATATGAGGTGAGTGCATCTGAAATCCTGTCATATTTATCAAGAATAACCGCATCCGGCACAAAGGGAACCGTGAATGTTTTCACACCTCCGGCGCCAGAAAAATGTATGGTATCAGTAAATTCAGGCTGTCCGGCTTTCATAAAAGTTATATCAAGAATATTGTGGTTTGCATATGCCGGTGCATGATCTAGACGCTGGCGTACGAAAACTGTGACTGAGGCCGGAGCTGTCCCACTGACCTGAAACGAATCAATAGAAAAATGCGGAAATCCGGGAGAGAATACCCATGCATCAAAGAAGGAAGTAAGATCCACTCCAGTAATGAATGTAAGATAATCACGCATCTCGACAGATGATATATGATTATATGCATGAACTGCGAAATACATTTTCAATGCAGGAAAAAACAAGGTGTCGCCAAGATATCCTCTCAGGGTATGAGCAACATCGCCACCTTTATCGTAAACAGTAGTGCCATAGGTATATTCAGGAGGTATTCCGTAAAGGGCGCGATAGCCGTTATCTTCAACATGCGCAAACTGCAGCACTCCCTTATGAAGATCCCGTATCGTTGCGTCGTATGTTGGCCGTCCATAAATTCCTTCAAAGCCGATGGCTTCGCAATATCTCGCCCATCCTTCATTAATCCACATATCTTCGGCAGTAGCACAAGTCACCAAATCTCCAAACCACATATGTGACAACTCATGTGCATACAGGCTTTCATAACTCAGCGATCCGGTAATACAAGCCAGAGGATATGCAATATTGCTTACATGTTCCATCGCACCATTGTTGAACGGTACGCCCACATAACCGACCCTTTCCCATCCATAAGGACCAAAGCGGGTTTCAAACACACTAAGAAAATTGTTCAGATTTATAAAAGATGCTTTAGCATTATTGGTATCGCTTGCGCGGACATATATTGCGGTTGGAATATTCCCTTCTTGTCCGTTGAATGTCCCGTTAACCGGAACGTAGGGACCAACTGCGACCGAAGCAAGATAGGTAGGAATGCTGTTGTGCAGCGCCCAATGCCAAACCTTAGTGCCATCCCCAAGATCTGTCCCTGATATCAGAGTGCCGCCACAGACGGCCATTTTAGTGTTTTTGGTGGTAATATAGCAATCATACGTAGCCCTGTCAACAAAGTCGTCGATACAAGGAAACCACACACGACCATAATTATGAGGAACACTCTGAAATCCCACCCCAAGATTATAGGCAAAGTTGCTGTCGGAACTGAAGTAAAATCCACCCCAATCGCTACCATCTACAACAGGAAGACCCTGATAATAAACTCTTGCAGTAAAGGTATCCGTAATATTCATGGTTACCGGCAAACCAATTCTCATGAGTGTATCATCATAAGCAACATATGTAGCGGCCATTCCGTTAATCCGCACACTATCGATGGTAAGACTTTGCAACCACAGGCGAAAAGAGCTGATTCCGTTGATAAGCGGAACAATCCTGACATCAGTATAACCACTAATCCTTTTATTGGAAAGATTCACCAACCGCAGATTAATATCGTAGTGTAGAACATCGATGCTATCGCTGATATTTGCTTTAATCCCATTTTGAGCATTTACGGCCGCCCAGGGAAACAGCATAAGAACGAATATAATTAGGGCAATTCTTTTCATACGTTATGTATTATTCCTCGCAAAAATACAGAAAAGACGGTACTAAGCAAAAGAATCTCGAATCAGCACTGAAAAACGTTCTTTGTGGAAAGAAGGAGAGGCATTGGAATTTGGGGTTGGGAGTTATAAGGTTATGGGGTCAACGGGGTTATGGGGGTCAACGGGGTTATGGGGGTCAACGGGGGGTTACAGGAGTAATGTGAGCGTGTAACATTTACTATTTTAACAAATAAAAACCAGTCCCCGAGCGGCGGTCGAGGGGTGGTCCCCGAGCGGCGGTCGAGGGGTGGTCCCCGAGCGGTAGTCGAGGGGTAGTCGAAGGGCCGGTATTGTGGGTTCAGAAAATACTGCATATACGCTAATGACAGCAAGATGCCGTCATCCCGGACTTGATCCGGGATCCCCTCTCTTTTGCTCCATATTCCAAGCCTTAAAGAGTAATCCATATCTTCATTTGATTAAAATATCAAAACACATTCAATTTTTGCAACAGATTCAAAGACTCTATGTAACTTTGAGCGTTTTTTTGACGTCATCGGGTTTACAACAATTTTTGAAGATTGACGTTTGGAAAACCTTAAATACATAGTATATCGCAATATGAAAAAGTTTAATATCCGGCTGTCCGTGCGCCTCTTCACGGCTCTGCTGACCGTAATCCTCATCACGATTTCCTATTCACCAGTTAAAGCTCAGGAGACCAAAGGAACGTTGTGGACACTGGAGGACTGTATCAAACATGCCTGGACCAATAATATACAGGTAAAGCAACAACAACTATCAAATCAACTTTCTAAATATCAGTACAATCAGAGTATTGCTGCATTATTACCCAATGTAAACGGGAATGTCACTCACGTATATAATTATGGACAAACTCTCGATATGTACACCAACCAATTTGCATCTAATCAGGTACAGTCGAACAATTTCGCATTGAGTTCAAATGTGGTTGTGTTTAGTGGATTGCAATTGCTCAACACCATGAAGCAAAAGAAACTTGATTTTTTGGCCAGTTCTTATGACCTTGAGCAAATGAAGAATGATATCGCCCTCACCATTGCAACTTCATATTTACAAGTCCTGTATAATATGGAAATGTTGGATGTTGCGCGGGGACAGGTTGATATTACTTCACAACAGGTTGAGCGCACACGCAAACTTGTGAATGCAGGAACCCTTGCAAAAGGAAGTTTGCTTACACTTGAAGCTCAGCAAGCCGCTGAAGAATTATCAGTCGTTAATGCCGAAAATCAGCTGAACCTATCGTTACTTACACTTGCTCAAATGCTTGATTTACCCTCCACAGAAGGCTTTGCGATTGTGAAACCCGAACTCCTCATGCCTGATGCCTCTGCCCTTCTTGTGAGCCCATCCGATATTTACAAGGTTTCATTAGGAATGCAGCCAGGAATTCAAAGCGCACAAATCAAGGTAAAAAGCGCACAAAAAGGCTTATCAATCGCCTATGGTTCGCTTAGTCCAAGCATTTCGCTGAACGGTTCCTGGGGAACTGGTTATTCAGGAGCTAGTAAAGAAATTACAGGTATGACATTAGGGGAACCAACACAAATAGGATATACAGCAACAACACTAGAGCCTGTGTACGGACCGACCTTCGATTATACATATCAGACCAAGCCTTTCGGTGATCAGATTAAGGCAAATGAAAACAAATCGATTGGTCTTTATTTAAGTGTCCCGATTTTCAACCGCTGGCAAGTTCAAACCGGAATCAGTTCGGCAAAAGTTCAGGTGAAAATGGCTGAACTCAATTTGCAGAATACACAGAACAACTTAAACAAAACCATCCAGCAAGCGCATGCTGATGCCGTTGCTGCACTGAACCGTTACAGAGCATCTGAAAAAAGTGTGACCGCTTACGAAGAGGCATTCAAATATACTCAGCAAAAATACGATGTGGGCTTGCTCAATTCTATTGATTACAACGATGCTAAAAATAAATTGGCAAAGTCCAGATCTGAGCTGTTGCAAGCAAAATATGAATATGTGTTTCGTTTGAAGGTGCTCGATTTTTATCAGGGCAAACCTTTAAATATGAATTAATTTTTAATATTATTATTTTCTTTCTATATGAAACGTAAAAAAATCATTCGAATTTCTGTCATTGCAGGTATTGCTTTGATTATCTTGCTGGCTGTTGGAAAACGAGCTGGCTGGATTGGCGGAAATACTGTTGAAAAAATTGCCGTGGAAAAAGCGGAAAAAAGAACTATTATTGAAACGGTGTCTGCCAGCGGAAAGATTCAACCAGAGGTGGAGGTGAAAATCTCTCCGGACGTATCAGGTGAGGTGGTTGAATTGCTGGTGAAAGAAGGAGACAAAGTGAAGAAAGGAGATCTTCTGGCTAAGATTAATCCAGATATTTATGTTTCCAGTCTTGATCGCATGATTGCTACTTTGAATGCACAAAAAGCCTCGGAATCGAACGCCAAAGCACGCGTTTCACAAGTCAGGGCACAGTATATTAATGCTAAATCCAGCTTTGATCGTAATGATGCTTTGTTTAAAGAAAATGCAATTTCACAATCTGAATATGATGCTGCAAAATCTGCCTATGAAGTTGCAAAAGAGGAAGTGACCGCGGCAGAAGAATCCTTCAAAGCAGCAACCTATACGGTACGCAGCTATCAGGCTTCAGTAAAAGAAGCAGGAGATAATCTAAAAAAGACCAGCATTTATGCACCTGTCGATGGAACCATTTCTTTACTCAACATCGAAAAAGGCGAACGCGTTGTAGGAACATCGCAGTTTGCAGGCACCGAAATTATGCGCATTGCTAACCTCAACGAAATGGAAGTTGTAGTAAGTGTAAACGAAAACGATATTGTTCGTGTGGCTCTTGGCGATACTGCCTTAGTAGAAGTGGATGCATATCTGAACAGAAAGTTCAAAGGTATTGTTACTGAAATCGCAAATTCAGCCAGCGTTACAGGTGTAACAACAGATCAGGTAACAAACTTCAATGTGAAAATCCGCATTCTGCGCGACTCTTACGAAGATCTGATTCCAAAAGATAAACCTAATCTCTCTCCTTTCCGTCCTGGAATGTCCGCCACTGTTGACATACAGACTGAGACACAGAAAAATGTTTTATCAGTTCCTATTCAATCTGTAACTACGCGTGAGGACACCTTGAAGAAAAAAGAAATGGCTGAGACTAAAAAGGACAACACCGAAGTAGTGAAAAATGGGGATGAAGAGATCGTTAAAGTTAAAGATCAAAAAGCTGAAGAAGTTACTGAATATGTTTTCGTTTACCGCGATGGTAAAGTAATTATGCAAAAAATAAAATCGGGTATTCAAGACAACTCGTATATACAGATTCTATCGGGCTTAGTTGAGGGTGATGAAGTTGTTTCTGCACCATATACCGCCATTACACGAAAGCTTAAAGATGGCGACAAGGTAGATAAGGTAGATAAAAAAGAACTCTTTACCGGGAAGGAAGAATAAACCATGGGGCTGTTGCTATGCATTGAAACAGCCACTACGGTATGTTCCGTTGCTTTGGCTAATGACGGGCATTTGCTGGGAGTACAGGAATCGTTTGAATCAAATGCTCATTCTGCAAGGCTCACAACGCTTATTGAAACCTTGTTGCGCGACCATACAGTGAAACTCTCAGATCTGGATGCTGTGGCTGTTTCCAAAGGTCCGGGATCTTACACCGGCCTTCGCATCGGTGTTTCTGCCGCAAAGGGTTTATGTTACGGCCTCGACAAACCTCTCATTGGAATATCAACACTACAAGCTATGGCGGTTGGAATCGCCGCACAGAGCGATCTTCCGAACGACTGCCTGATTTGTCCAATGATCGATGCACGCCGAATGGAAGTGTATCGTGCATTTTACAATACGCAGTTTGAAGAAATACAGTCACCGCTTGCAGAAATCATCACTTCTGAAACCCTAGTTGAATGGCCGAAGCAGCCCATTGTGTGTGCAGGCGATGGCGCTGCAAAATGCCAGATTCTTGCAAAAGAATCATCATTGATCTCGTTTCCTGAAGTGACGTTGCCCTCTGCACGTTTCATGATAAGTCTGGCAGAACAGGCGTTTCAGGCGCAACGATTCGAGGACGTCGCCTATTTTGAACCATACTATCTCAAAGATTTTATTGCCGGCGCACCAAAAGTAAAAGGCCTGTAATAAATTATTTCCTTAGTAATTGCAATGAACACTGCCTGACGTTGAAAAAAACAGCGATGATTGCTATATTCTGGATATACACGAAAAAAATCCTCTACAATCAAAAATATTATCTTTGCCCGCATAAATGATCACCAAAGATAGAAGTATGTCGTTGCCACAGAATAAAGCGCTGCTGAAATGGGAGTTAATTGGCTATTTCAGTATTATCACGCTAATTATCGGATGTTCGTTTTATTATTTTGCTCCCTGCAACTATGCGTATTTCAATGCCGACCATGCGATTCATGTATTGATGGCGCAGGATTTCACTTGGCCTCGTGATTATTATTATTGGGGACAAAATCGCTTGGGAAGTTTGCTCCCCATGGTTGCACACTACCTGCACTATGTGATTCCAATTCATTATATGTACGTGTGCTCTATCGTTCAATATCTGTTTTTACTCACCGGCTTTCTTGTTTTATCTAAACCCATCAAAAGCTACCTTTTGAAGATTGCACTCTGCATGTTGTTATTCTTTCCTGTTAACGAATACGTTGCATTGATTCTGATTGGTCACCCCTATTCTTCCCAATTGTTCGCAGGAAGCCTCTTCATTTATTTCTTATATTTATTTAGAAAATATTCAATTACTGATACTGCATTTGGTTGGAAGAAATTTCTTGTCGCTCTTGGTCTTTGCTTGTGCACATTGTTGTTCTTTTATGCAGGTGTTTGGGTCTCTGAATTTAACGCCATTCTGATACTGATTCCCCTATTCTACCTGATATTCGACAAACAAGTCCGAGCCTTTTTTATTAAAGGATTTAGAAATATCCGAGTCATTCTTCTTGAGCTGATTATTATTGGATGCTGCATCGGAATTTTTTCTTTTTACAAACACTATAAAGGACTCTTCTATGATGCAGAAGCCTATACCTCTTTCATCATTACCAAGTTTTCCGATATTCAAAAAAACTTCCTGTTTTTTGTTGAAAAACTTCAACGTGCGCTATTACTAAAGGATGCACTGGTCCTTGAAAATTGGTTCAATTGGTTTTTAATTATACTTACTGGAAGTTATATCTTTTATAGAGTTAGGAAACCCTCTACAATTAAGGTTGAGAACAGCAAATTGATGAACGCTTTGCTTGTTGTTATCACCGCTTCCTGCGTACTATTGTTTCTTTCGACATGGAACTTGCGCAGCGAATTCAGTCCAAGATATTTTACTCCTGTTTATATTATGTATGGATATGTTCTTTTATTGTTTACAGGACAATCCTTCATGAATAAATATATCAAATGGGTAGCAACCGTACTCATCCTGTTTTTTGGGATTGGCATTGCGTATAATACCCTTATCAGCAAACACCTCAATGGGCCGATGAAGGATTTAAGTGAGTATCGCAATTTGCCGAAAGGCACAATAATCGGCCATTATTGGGATGTCTATCGTGTCAATGCGGTTGCATTAGATAGTTTGAAATCGCTGCCATTTCAGGAAGAAACGGTGCGTAACTGGGATTGGCGCGAGATAGCACTCAGTGCTAAGAATTTCTATATAGTGCGTAAAGATCCGGCATCAGAGCCAATACAGGACAGCATCAATCAATTTGGTTTTACTTTTAAGTTCTCAGGAACTACCTATAATTGTAATGGAACCGAAGTATTGCTGTATCATAAATGGTCCAAGGCCTATGCAATAAAGGCTCTTTCGAATAATCAGTTTTGGGATGTTGACGAATCAACACAAATGGTTTATGCCAATCAACCCGACTCCACTAAAGCCGAGCAATTCGAACTGATTGATCTTAAAAACGGCAAAATATCCTTTATGCGATCCGACGGCAAATACCTTTATGCCGATCAGAATAAAAACGCAAATCTTTTCGCAGGCAGCGAGAATACCTGGGATTGGGAATCCTTTGAAATCGTTTATACCGATGGTGCGGTTGCTAACATCAAAGCGACTGGCGGAAAATTCCTTTGTGCTGAGCCAGGCAATAATGGAGTGCTCATTGCAAACCGCACACAAGCCGGGGAATGGGAGAAGTTTAGGCTTGTTAAGGTTAATCAATAGTGAATGGGGAATCAATATTTATAACTAAAAATAAGACGTGTTTGAATTGGTATTGTAAACTGCACTCAAACAATTCCCTTTTCTTCCGCGAGATTGCTGTTAAGTTTGGCGTCGACACTTTCCCGTAACTCATCAATCATATCTTCACGTGTTGTTCCCGCTGGAGTTTGATTATCGCGGATTTCACGGATGCGCAAATCATAATAGGCTTTGGCTCGGGCGAATATTTCCCTTTTGTTTGGATCTTGAATTTTGTAATTAAGATTGCGAACAATGATTAATCCAATGAGTGGCGCAAAAAAGCACAGCACCGCAAAGCCCTGACCCCAATTAATTTTTCGCAAATAATTACTCGCTATTACTGTAGCCCAAATGCAAAATACAAGTACTAAAACACAAAAAAGAATAATCAATGCACCTTCTTCATCGGGCACGATTTTAAGCATCAGCGAACTAAAAAAAGAGGCAATGATAACGAACATTGAACTTCTTTTAAACCCTTTCTCATAAGGGGGACCAGCCACGGTATACTTTATCCTGCTTGCTTCTAAATTATTCTCAAGTTGAACATCCCCATTAAATTCATCAGGGAGCGCCTGTCGCTCATCAAGGATAACTTTAGCAACGTAGACAACATTCGCAAGGTACTTTTCTGGATTATTAATAATCTCTAGCAGTTCATTATCTGGCAATACTGCTTTATCCTCATATATCTTTTGCTGAATTGCATTGAGTTCATTCTTCATCGCCAGTACTGTTTAATTTCGTTTATATTGATGTCCTATTCATGCCAAATATAACGAATTCTGACTATTTCCACGTTAACAACAGCATAAAAGATTTTCATTAAGGCTAACTACAACCACTACTTAAATTGAAAAACCAAGGTGTTTTTTATATCACATTCTCTACGAAAAGCATCAATAACGCGGTTCATCTCAGGACTGCGAAGACTCTTAACTAATTCCTTGCAACGCTGAAACTGGCCAAGGTTTCTAGACAACTCGGCCAACAACACACATTGATTTGGATTCTCCTCATCCAGCATCATCATAAGCTTTTCGACATTATCTGTCCAAAGTTCTTCATCCTTTTCGTCGTTAAAAAGAGGAGAACCTTCTCTTACTCTATCATTAAATCCGCGCCACATGCGGATTCTGAGATAACGCTCCTGCTCTTCATCTGCAGCACAATCTTGCGCCAATGCTTCAGCATATTCATAAACGGTAAGAAAGACGGCGGTTTTGGCATTGACCCACTCCCAGGGAACAGCCTGAGCGTTTTTGTACTCACCCACTTCTTTCGCGTCATTGATCCAGAAAATATGGCGACAATTCCAGCATCTTGTAACAGTGGGGAATTGCGGCAGCAAAGGTGCAACGCGCTTACCGTCGGAATAAACGCGGATACCGGCAATGTCACCGCTTTCCAGACTTCCCCGCGAAACCAGGCTCTTGCATTGCGGGCATTGATAGATGAATGTCGGTCCCAAAATCATAATAATCCTAATTTTATATAGTGCTTATAGAAATATTTTGCTGGTAAAGATATCGAATTTTGTATTTGTTCGATATCTTTGTACTGCAACAATTTATTTGTAAGAGATTATAATAATTCTTGCTGCAAAACAACAGAAGGCAGAATTGAAGATATCAAGAAATAAGTAGTAAACTGCAGACTTAACTTCGCTTTTAATATTTCTAAAACACACGTAAATTCGGAGATTCATTAATGGTTAGAATGTCAGCAAATAAAGAATCTTACAATCCAATTTCTTGCCCACATCATTGGATTATAATCATGTTGTTGTTCTCGTTTGGTTGTCATTCAAAAACGTCGAATAGGCCGGAACCTTTACAACCAGGCATGTCTATTCACTATTTGGACAGTGGTAATTATGCACGAAAAAATAATGATTATGAACGCGCTCTTATACTATATCGAAAAGCATTTGTGGCAGACACTTCGAATTATGAGGCTCTTTTCAAAATTATCAATTTAAACTTAGCACTTAAAAAATATTCTTTGGCGATTTCACAATGCGATACTCTAGAACCGAGATATTCCAGAAGTGACGATTTGTTTATTTTGTATGATATTAAAAGCCAAGCCTACATGAGAATAGGGCAGTATAAACAAGCATTATCATATTCAGATAGTGCAATAAAATACATTTATGATAAGGGATTAGATAAAGTCATGGAAGCAGGTCTATTATCATGGTTTTACAGTGATCATGCGATAATAAATGTTTTACTACATAATGATGAAAAAGGTCAACACGATCTTCTTTATGCAATAAAATTGGATAGCACGAATTATGACATTCCCTTCACACGAGGAATCATAGAATTGGAAAAAAACAATGATTCATCCGCATGCGAATACTTTGAGCAAGCTTATTATTTAGGAAATCCTCGTGCTAAAATGATGATGAATGAGTTTTGCAATAAGATTAACACACATTGAATTCTAACTTCATGAAAAACTATTTTATTATTCTGATTGCATGTCTGTTTTTTTATGTAGGAGCTTCTGCCCAGAGGTATAAAAATGAAGATTCCGTATTGGTATTAAAAATTTCCATTGAAACTAAAACGGGCAACACTTATCAGTATCTGGCATTTAAAAAGGGAGAAGTTATTCGTTGGGTTGATAATCAAAATATCCTTCATAAATCAGAAATCCTAAAAATGAATTCCCACGCTCTAATGCTTGATTCTGTTTTGGTTTTTCCCTCCGATATCAAGTCAGTCACCGTGCCATATCCATTAACTAACAATCCACTTAAACTAATAAACTCGGCCCCTGTGATCCCTGATAGCACTAGCAAATTCAGCATCATGTCATACTACGATTTTCGTATTCTTGATAAAACGACCACACTATATTATGTCCATGCTAATAAAGACCCATTTCATAGTTATATTTCCCCAGAAAAATATGCTGATCACATGGCAAGAGCTAAACAGCGCAGAATTGAAATGTTTGCCGCGCTTGACACATGCCCTTTACACTACGGATTAAAAACAAATTTGGTAAGAACTTTCATCAATGAGTTCAACCTTACCGTTGAATTACCAATCAGAAGAAATTTTAGTGTCGACCTTGGTCTTGGGGTATTATATTCCAACCCAAAAGCTAATGAATATAATTTTGCTTATTTTTTCAGTGATCTTACACGAATGAGAGGGCGAAATCTTTGTTACTTCGACCATTCTTACCTTATCCGCAAAGGATTTACATTTGAGGTAATTCCAAAATTCTTTCTGTCGGAAAAGAAGCAATTGTATTTAGGACCGCAGCTTTGTGTTCGTTACTATTACTATAAGGATAAATGGATCTTTGTAAATGCAGACGGATCAGACTATTATCATATTTCTTTCTATTCATTACAAAGCGAAAAAAGTACTGCAATTCAACTCAATGCTATATTTGGTGTCCAAAGCCCGCAAATAAAAAGATTTGCATTTGACGCCTTCGTGTCCTTTGGTGCTATGTATAGAGGCGGTGTGGTAAGCCAACGAATTGGCAAAGCATATTATCACGATTGGACCACAATAGACAATTACGATCCGCCCAGAGAATTCAAGGATGGAGGGTTTTCGTTATCAGCACAAATAGGATTTAAGATGGGGTGGCGCTTTGGTAAGGCAAAGCTGTATTAACAATCTTTCAATAGAGAATTCAGTGATTCAATAATACAAATGAGGCTAAATTTAGACAACATTAAAAGTTGTTTCATATAAAATAAATATCACTTTTTCTAGACTTCGGTCTAGACAAACTAAATGGGATACTCAAAAACACCAGATCCGCTACTCGACTCCATTTGATTTATTTTTTTGACGTAGCCAAATCAAAAAAGCTTTGTTCTCCCATAAAAAAACCAAATCCTTCTGCGGGGATTTGGTCTGTGGGACGTACTGGATTACCTTCGGTGATCCCCTTTGGGGGGGCATTCAGACCAAATCCCTGGATCTGCTGCACAGCTCCATTTGTTTTTTTTATGGTAGAATCAAAGCAAAAACAGCTTTGTTCTCCCATAAAAAAACCAAATCCTTCAGCGGGATTTGGTCTGTGGGACGTACTGGATTCGAACCAGTGACCTCATACGTGTGAGGCATGCGCTCTGAACCGGCTGAGCTAACGTCCCTTGTTTGGGTAGTGCTGTGTAAAGAACTTTTATTGAATCAGTCGTTGTTCGGGTGTATCCAATCTTCAACATCATCATAAAAAAAAAGAAGCCGAAGCTTCTTTTTGTGGGAATTACTGGGTTCGAACCAGTGACCCCCTGCTTGTAAGGCAGGTGCTCTGAACCAGCTGAGCTAAACTCCCAAAAGAACTATTCTTAAAAAGGACTGCAAATATAGTTCATTAATTTTTTCTGACAAAAAAAAACATGGTTTTGATGGAAATATTTATGGGCTGTTTTGTATCGCATTGTTTTTGTGGTATTTACAAATAGCTCTTGAAGAAAAAAATATTCGTGGATTTGATTCAAGTCAGAGAAACATTGCTAATTTTATAGCGTCTATTTGTCTATTCAATAAAAATTAAAGGATATGAGCCCTAAAAAAGTATCTGCTGACCTCTTGAATACCAGTCTGGAAGCCCATCTGGCCCTCGTACAATCAGGTAAAAGAAAATTTGAAAATGTTTTTCAATCGCTCTCCCGAATGATTCTGGGCGACCCTTCCCTGATCGAGCGTACTACCGTAAACGGCCGCTATACCTATGATTTCAAAGTGTTTCGCCAGGGTAAAAAACATATCGTCGGCATGTACGACGAAATCAACAGCTTTGTTTCCTACGTGAAAGATGCCGCGGAAGGCGGATCATCAAAGGAAATGGCTTTTGTTCTTATCGGGGAACCCGGGAATGGAAAGACCTTTTTTGTGGATCATCTTAGCGGGTTATACCGCAATTTTATTTCGCTCGACGAGAATCGCAGATTTACATTCAAATTCATTAATCTTAATACCATTGGCGGTTACGGAAAGATTACTAGCATTGAATCACAAACGTACGAAGATCCCATGGTACTTGCCATGAATTTTTTCGAAAGCAAGGAAGATAATGTGAAACTCCTGTCTTCCTTTGGTTTCAAGGAAAAGCAAATAGAAGAACTCTATAAAAATTATCGGCCATTGGGTTCGTGCACCTATTACATCCTCAGTCAAATCAAGGAAAAGGTGGGTGAAGACTTTTCAAAACTGAAAGATTATATCGCTGTGTTCCCTGTCCCTGTAAGCGAATCGCGCGGGACCATCACAGGAAAATATGCTGCTAAAGACAAAATTACTTCTTCTTCTGCTGACCTGATTGGCGATGAGTCGATTACCCGACTGCTCCACATTTCCGATACCGACAATCCTTATCGCTTCGATCTCAGGCGTGGTGCGCTTGCACGCGTTGCTGGTGGCGGAATTCACTTTGCTGATGAAATTTTCAAAAACAAGAAAGACCTTGTACAGGTTTATTTGGGTGTGATTCAGAATCGCACTATTGAAATGGAAGGTTTCAAATGGCCGCTCGACACCTTAATTGTAGCCACTTCCAATAATTCCGAATTCGGTCGCTTCCTCGAGGAAAAAGAGCAAGCTCCCATTGTTGACCGTTGTCGCTTATGCTATATGTCGCACAACACCAACTATAAATTACAACAAGAGCTCACCGCTTACGCTATCGGAGGTCAGGAGAAGACGACATTCACCAGCGAGAAATTGCATATCGATCCAAACCTGAATTCTGCAGTTAGTGTTTCTGTCGTGCTTACGCGTATGCCGCCTTCAGATAAACTAAGCCCAGTAGAAATGATGAAACTATCGGCTGGAGAAGTCGCGGGAGAAAAGTCGATTAAAACCCTGAGTGAAGTCATTGGCGACCTCAACACCGATGTTGATATCACAAAACGTTTCGGACAAAAAGGACTGGGACATCGTAATCTTGGACGCACACTGCAGATTTTACTTGAGCGTAGCGAAACTCAGGAAGGCAAATGCATGTATGCAGGTGATGTGTTCAAAGCCTTTGAAACCGTGATATTAGACTATGTACAGGATCCTAACGACCGTACAAAATATTTCAACGATCTTAAAATTTCCAAAGGTCTCTATCGTCAAAATGTTATGACGACCATCTTTAACGCCTACATGGACGAGCCTCACGCTGTAGAGAAAGATGTGATGAATTATGTAAATATGATTATTGGCGTAGATGCAAAGAATCTTGGACCGGATAAAATCTGGACCTATCAGGATCCGCAAAGCGGAAAACTTGTTCCATTGAAAATTGATGAATCCTTTATCAACAGCGTGGAAGATCGTCTTGGTTTAAAGAACGACGATCAAAAACAAAGCTTCCGCACTACCATAACAAAGATCTATGGACAAAAAATGTTGAAAGATCCGAATTACAATTTTATGGACAATAATGATTTGGTGAAAGCGGTAACAGATGTTCGCCTGAAATCGGATATTTCAGGAGCCGGTAGTTTGGTAGGCGCGCTTTCGAACCGCACCAATGAAGAGAACCAGAAGTTGTACAGCAGGATGATGGAAACCATGGTAAATAAGCTTGGCTACTGCCCGACCTGTGCTGAAAAAACCATAGAATATTTTTGTACTCACGAAGATTCGAACTAAGCCCAACATCGCTTCAAATGAATATTACAGAAGAATGAACCGAGTTCGATAGATGGTTGATATGCAAAGCAGAGAAAAAAAATTAAAACGTTTTTTATCATCCCCCGAATTTCTACAAATGAGTCCGGGACAACGGACTATGGTGGAGCGTGAGATTTCGTTGCATGCATATAAAGAACTGAACCATGGCAACCATGAGAAATCCAAGCCTTTTCAAGGGATATATGATGTATCGGATCTTCATTTATTTATTCCCTTTTTGAAATTGTCGGAGTCTCCGGTATCATCGCTTCAAACACTGGACGAGTTATTACATCGAGATAAGCAGCGTGAGGAAGATGGCTTTCCACGGCGTATACGCATTGGTAAATTCATCAAGCCAAGCAAAGGACAAAAAGAAAAAATCGTGGTCGTTCCCACTACCACAGAGCCTAAGTTTTATCACGACCCAAGTGTAACGGATGAAGAGGAAACAACCGGTGGTAGCGGAGAAGGAGATGAAGGGGATGTAATTGCCAAACAGCCCGCCGAGCCTGAAGAAGGTGAAGGAGAAGGACAGGGCGCAGGGCAAGGACAAGGTGCAGAGCATGATGTTCTCTCTGATGCTATGGATTTAGGCAAGGTATTGACGCAGCAGTTTCAGCTTCCCAATTTAAAAACTAAGGGAAAGAAACGTGCACTTAATAAATACGAATACGACCTCACCGACCGTAACCGAGGCTTTGGGCAGATACTTGACAAAAAAGCCACGATCAAAAAAATTATTGAAACCAATATTCTGCTTGGGAATATCCCACCCAGCGGGGAGTTCGATCCTCAGAAACTAGTGATTAATCCTCAGGATAAAATTTATCGCATACTTTCGAAGGAAAAAGCATTTGAATCGCAAGCGGTTGTTTTCTTCATCCGCGATTACTCCGGTTCAATGCAGGGCAAGCCCACAGAAGCAGTGGTGACGCAGCATCTGTTGCTCTATTCCTGGTTGATGTATCAATATCAGGGATTGGTTCAGGTACGTTTTATATTGCATGACACCGAAGCCAAAGAAGTTCCCGACTTTTATACCTATTACAAATCCGCCGTGGCCGGGGGAACCAGCGTATTCCCAGCATATGCTCTTGTTAATTCATTAATAGAAAAAGAGCAATTGGCGCGGGATTACAACATTTATATCTTTCATGGTACCGATGGCGATGATTGGGAAGAGCACGGTGAAAAAGCCATTGAAGAAGTTAAAAAGCTGTTGCCAGTAATTAATCGTATGGGAATTACTGTTGCAAAAAATTCATGGACATCAACCGATAGTCCCACCATTGTTGAACGCTATTTCGACAACTCTGGATTACTCAAGCAGCGGGCAGATTTGCTGCGACTCGATTCTTTTTCTTCAACAGATGTAACTGAAGAGCGCATAGTTGAAGGCATTCGGAAGATGATTGAATAAAGGATAATGTACATATGCGATGATGTGATCGCAAGGTTTCGGCGATTTTCAAAATCATCAAAAACTATAATAAACAAGAGAGGCTGCAACAGTTGTTGCAGCCTCTCCTTTTACTTAAAAAGACGTCTTATTTCACTACAAGCTTTCTGGTCAGTGTTTGACCATCAACAGTCAGGTTAACGAAATAAATTCCTGCATCACCGATAGAAGATCCGGGAATAGCAATGGCATGATTGCCGGCTTCCATTTTTTGATCGGTAAGATCGAAGAGTTTGCGGCCAGTAATATCAAGCACAGAAACCTTAACGCTGCTGCTTTGTGCAAGACTAAAATTCAGGCGTGTATTTTCATCAGCAGGATTTGGCTGAAGACTCAGGTTCAGTGAAGCCAGTGTATTTTCTTCAACACCGACAGAAGGAGATGTAATATTAATATCATCAATATAAATATTATTTCCACCATTGGAATAGAAAACAAATTTGAACTGAACATTTGTTTTTGTTAGGAAACTAAAGGGAAGATATGCTGTTTCCTCTCTCCAATCGGTTGTTGCAGTTGGAGCGAAATCATCAGGAATAGTGGTTACTGTGGTGAGATCAATACCGTCCTTTGCATATTTCTGTGACCAGGTTGCGCCACAGTCGGAAGAAACATACATAATGAGTTTATCATAAACAGTATCGGCTGCACTGGCAATCGTTCCTGCAATATACTTTCCTGCATATGCTAATTTAAATTTAATCACAGGAATATTGTCTGTTGGAAGATTGGTGAGATCATAGGAAGGAGAAATAATTTCGTCGTAGCTACCTGCATTTCCTGTGAAATTAGCTAGTGCGAGACTTTTGCTTCCCGAAAAAGCGGAGGTTGAATTTAACACCCAAGCATTTCCCGCGTCATTAATAACGGTCCAATCATTCAAATTTGCAATTTCGAAATCCTCAACAAATGGAGCTTCGGATGTAACAGTAATATCTCTAACATAAATATATGCGGTCTTTACAATGGAATCCATTCCATTTGCATTCGAAACCACAAGTTTTGCTTCGTAGGTTCCGGGCGTGTTATATTGAATGCTTGGATTCTGTAATGTTGATGTGGCAGGTGTTCCACCTGTAAATGTCCAGCTCCAACCACTGGCAACACCACCAAAACTATAATCGGTAAAGACAACATTACCACCGGGACAAACACTAACCTTGTCAGCATAAAAATCGGCAATTGGTGCACAAGCCGGAGGCAGGGTGTCGAGAACGCCAGTAGCAATCAAATTTTCTTTTGACCAGAGTTTTCTGCGATCACCATTTAATGTTGTATTCATACGTGCATACTGTCCAACAGTGAAGATGTTTGTACAATATCCGAATTGATAATCCATGTAGTTCTCAACCATATCAACTTCATCGGGAACGTCCTGACTGCAGGTATTGCGGCTTCCGGGGGTAATGCAAGCTATGCTTGTATTTTGAGATGCCACATCAACGGGAGGTGTATCAGCAACCTCATCACCGGCTGTTGCGAAAGTAGAAGGGCAACCACTGCTGGAAGGAATAAGTCCAAACATCAGGTTTTGGAAGGGATGGTATAAGTTGAAATAATGGCCGGTCTCGTGAGTAAATGTCCTGTTGAGTGCATTAATGGGCATACCACCAAGTGCAGTGGCGGTGCCGATGCTACCCAGACCATCGTGGCGAATGAGTACTCCATCACAGAGGGTATCTCCACCAGTGAGTGCCTGTGACAAGGTATTGCTTGGGGGAAAGGGTGACATTCCGCCAATGAAGGCACCTTCGGGCAAAGACATACCTTCGGGATAAATGAAGGCTACAGAAAAAATATTCATATAGCGGCTTGGAGACCATGCATACTGTGACATCGTTGTGAAATATGCATAATTTGTTTGAGGATCATAATGGCGAATAATCCCATCGGTGCAATTACCCTGGGGATCAATTTTAGCCAGACGAAATTCAATCTGACAATTTGCGCGGCGACCGGCGAATGCTGGCCAGGAGTAAGCAGCGGTAGTATCAGCATTGAGTTTGTTGTAATCGATATTTAATTTTGCGATAGCATCTTCCACTTGTGCTCTGGAAATATTCTCTGGTCCTCCTTTATGAATGATGTGGAAAACAACAGGAATAATACGTTTGCCATCAATGAGCGTATCCGATTTTGCCTGAGCTTGCTCTTCCATGAGCTGTTTGAAATTCGATTCATACATCAGATAACGTTCAAGTAGTGCAGGATCTGCAGCAACTTTTTGTTGAAGGATAACACCATCGGCATTTTGAAAATTGTAGGGAGTCGTTTGTGACTGAGCATTCACCACTGCGAACAGGGCAATCAGCATCAGCGAGAGAATACAACGTTTTAACATATTCTGCGTATTTGAGGTTTTGGGCAAAAATACTAAAACGTTTAATATTATTATTGAAAGTTGAAAAAATGTGATTATTGATAGCCCAGAAAAGGTTTTAATTTGCAAAAAATATCCAAAAAAACAGGACGACTCTGAGTAGATACTGCTGTAACTCTTGTATTTTAAGTAAATGCAACCCATAAAGAAAAAACAAACAAAACCGAGGTTACTGAAACTAGTCTGATTTTTTCACAATTCCGTCGCATCAATCCTAATGCTCGGCACTAAAGGGTTGCAAATAATATTATTCATAGTGCTTGCACATACGAGGATTGTTGCTACTTTTGAACTATAAACAAAAGGCTTATGTTAGTTATTGGTATTGCCGGTGGATCCGGATCAGGAAAATCGACTGTAGTAAAAAAAATCATTGAAAAGTTACCACGCAATTCTGTGACGCTCATTCCGCAGGATGCGTATTACAAAGACAATGGACATCTTTCGCCGGAAGAACGGGCACGGATTAACTTTGACCATCCCTCATCGATAGAATTTAATTTGCTCATCAAACATCTGGATGCGCTGAGGAATCATGAAGAGATAGAAATGCCAATCTATTCCTATCTCACCTGTGCCAGAGCAAAAGAAACCATCCCTGTAGACGCCCGAAAAGTTATCATTGTTGAAGGCATCCTCATCCTGTCGAACCCACGTATGCGCGATCGTATGGACATTAAGGTTTTTGTTGATGCAGATGGAGATGACCGTTTGATGCGGATTATACGAAGAGATATTGAAGAGCGCGGTCGTTCATTTCAGGAGGTACTAACTCATTACGAAAAGTACGTCAAGCCAATGCACCTGACCTTCATCGAACCAACAAAACGTTATGCCGACATTATTGTTCCTCAAGGGGGAAATAACGATGTAGCGATAGAGATTCTGAGCTCGCTTATCAAGAGCAACCTTACTAAATAGAGTCCGTCCATATACTCAGGAACTATTATGCTTGTATTACCATTCACGGGGTGACTTGAAGTCACCCCGTGAATAGTTGATTGTCCTCCAATAAACCTTATTGACATACATTAACAAGTTCATTAGTTTTACGGAGTTACCCGAAAATCTTTTAATCAACAAAATCACGAACGCAGTATCTCTCTGAACTCAATTGAGTTCTTTTTAGCTGGAATTTTTTCAGCATTATTGAAATTTTCTTAATGCCATTTGTGGCTATTTTTCTACGCTCCCAAGAATGCCAACATCAATCACCGAATGTTGAATAGCTTGAAGATTTATTGCTCATCTGTTTCCTAAATAATTTAGTTAAATATTACCACATATGATATTTATCGCATATATTCCGTCTTTTGTCGATAGTATTCACAACTTTAGACCTCCTTTTGCTTTTCACACACATAAAATTAACATTTTCTATTTGTTTGTCAATAAGTGCTTTGCGACAACAGATTTTACAAAGCTACCTATAAACATGAAATAGGTTAACAAATTTTTGACAGTGTGAGGATTAGTTTATATTTTTGCACCTTATTATATTTAGGTAAATTTCAGTATCAAAATCAATAATTAATTTAGTATATATAATTTTTTAGTTTATGAAACAACGACTATTCAAATGGGGGTTTATGCTGTTTACCGCAGCAATCCTCACATTGCTGAAGTTCGATGCCATTGCCCAGCAGAATGTTGGTATTGGCACGAACACACCCGATGGTTCTGCAATTTTGGATCTTACGGCTACTAACAAAGGGATATTGATTCCCCGCGTAACTACCGCTCAGAGGATAGCTATTGCTAGTCCTGCAGCTGGTTTATTGGTGTATGATACCGATTTTCTGGAATTCTGGTATTTTGACGGAACTGTATGGACGCCCATTTCAGGAAGCGGTCCTGCCGGTCCAACCGGACCTACAGGAAGTGCTGGTGGTGTTGGACCTATTGGTCCTGCCGGAGCTACCGGGCCTATTGGTCCTAGCGGTGATCCCGGAACACCGGGTGTTGCCGGAGCGCAGGGTCCTACCGGACCTATTGGAGCTACTGGTGTTGCTGGAGTACAAGGGGCAACAGGACCAAGTGGTGATCCGGGTGCAGCAGGTGCGACAGGTGCTCAGGGACCCACAGGGGTAACGGGAACACCGGGAGATCACTACGCAACCACATCCACCAGTTGTATCAATATGCTTCCGGGAACAGTCAATCTGGTTGTAGCAACGGGTTTAGCATACACCAACGGACAAAGTATTGTTATTGCATATGATGCCAGTAACAGGATTGAAGGAACCGTTGTTTCTTATAACTCAGGCACCGGTGCAATGGTTATGCTGGTATCTGCAATCACGGGCTCCGGAACTTATTGTTCATGGGGTGTTAACCTTAATGGAACACCTGGTATTCAAGGCCCCGCTGGTCCTGCTGGACCAACAGGCAGCACCGGTCTTACCGGAACCACAGGTTTGACAGGACTTACAGGACCCACAGGATTAACGGGTTCGACAGGACTAACAGGTGTCACAGGTCCAACAGGACTTACAGGAACAACAGGTTTAACTGGGGTTACCGGTCCAACAGGCTTAACCGGAACTACGGGTCTTACCGGAGTTACGGGAGTCACTGGTCTCACCGGACTTACTGGCCCTACTGGATTAACGGGTGTGACTGGTCTGACAGGAGCTACAGGTTTAACGGGTATTACCGGACCTATTGGAACTACAGGTTTAACGGGCCTTACAGGACCCACTGGTCTGACCGGATTAACCGGACCTACTGGAGCAACAGGAACAACCGGTTTAACTGGGGTTACCGGAGCAACCGGACCTGTTGGCTGTGCAACGGCTAACTATATTGTAAAATCGAATGGTGCAACAGCCACTTGTACGCAGGCGCCAATTTTTGAATCTTCTGCTTCACCTTATAATGTAGGGATTGGAAACGTTATCCCTGCCTATACCCTTGATGTAACCACAGCAAGTACAACCGTAGGCTGGACGGCCATTCGTGGTTTAGCTACCGGCAATGCTCAGGTTTATGGTGTATTGGGAACAGTATCTACCTCCACAACTACAAATGCAAGTGGACTAAGAGGAACTGCTCCAGCAGTTACTGGCGCTACAAACGGTGTTTGGGGCGAAAGTGCCTCTGCAGCAGGAACAGGAGTGTATGGTCTTGCAACAAACGCAACAGGAATGGGAATGTATGCGGTAAACTCTGCCGCAAGTGGTACCAGCGCCGGTTATGGCTTATTTGCTGAAACCAGCCAGAACCAAGGCTTTGCTGTTGCTGGTTATAATAATAATACCACAGGAACTGGTATTGGCGGTGCAGGTAATAATCTTGGCGTCACCTATTTGAGCGGAGGTAGCGGTGGTGCTTTCACCGGAAGCAGTGTTGGCGCCTATGGATATGGTAATACAACAGCAGGAAGTACTGGCCTCTATGGAGAATCTGAAAGTGCTACGGGTTTTGGCGTTTATGGGATAAACACTGCGGCCGCAGGAGCAGCTGTTGGCTTTGGGGGATTCTTTACCACCAACCAAACAGCAGGTGTAGGTGCTGCAGGATCTATCGGTTCTGCCGATTACTTTAGTGGCTCCGGCATTTCTGGTGTTGCAGATGTCACCTTTGCAGGTGGCAAGGGTGTCATTGGAGAATGTAACAACATCAATGGTGTTGCTATTTGGGGACAAACTACCGGATCCAATGGTGACGCTATCGTTGGTCTTTCTACTGGAATCAATGGTAATGCTGTCAATGCTCAGAGTCAGCATGCAAGTGGAACAGCTGTCAGCGGAGCAGGTAACAACGTGGCGCCTATGGCATTGGGTGTTGGTTCTGGTGGTGCGTTTACTGGTCAGCAGTACGGTTGTTATGCTAACAGTGCCCAAACAACATTGTTAACCCAGTCAGGAGCCTTCTACGGAGTAAATTCTGCTGCAGGTATTGCAACAAGCGTGTCCTTGTATAACTCCGGTACCTATTATAAAACGATTGCAACTGGAGTAGCGGTTAATTCTTGTTCTGTTCCCGATTTGAATGGTAATATGGTAGTCATGCATGCACCCGAAACTCCCGAAGCCCTGTTTGAAGATTACGGACAAGGTCAGTTAGTGAATGGTAAAGTGCATATTACGATTGATCCTATTTTCGCAAAGAACGTAGCTATAAAAGCAGATCATCCACTCAGGGTTTTTATCCAGCTGGAAGATAATGAGAATTGCAAAGGCGTTGTTGTGAAAAACAAAACTGCAGCTGGATTCGACGTAGTTGAATTGGATGGCGGAACATCCAACACACCTTTCATGTATCACATTGTATGTAATATGAAGGATGCCGTTTGCCCAACAGGTGCTATTTCTAAGTTCGAAGATCTTCGCTTTGAACCCGCACCAAAGATTGAAGAAATGATTAAGAAAGACGTTAGAACAATTCAACAACACTCCACAAATAATAATAAAGTTGAAAAAGCTGAAAGCAAAAAAACGTCTAACAAGAGATAATTCGTAATACATTAATTCATTGAAGAGGCTGTCAATTTGATAGCCTCTTTTTTTTTGACCTATAAACCTCTCGCTTTAGTTGCTGTATAGGTGAATTGGTTATAGGAGTTATTGGTGTGAAGAAGGTTAACGAGGTTATGGGGCGAAGCCATCACATTTTTCAAAAATAAAACACCGGTCCCCGAGCGGTTGTCGAGAGGCAGTCGAGGAGAAAGGTTATTGGGGTCTACAGGGGTTATTGGAGTTTTGGGAGGTTGTAGCATTTACTGTCTTATAAAAGAAAAACGATTCCCGAGCGGCTTGCACTGAGCGACGCCGAAGTGAGTCAAAGGGTAGTCCAGGGAGGTGATAATCCATAATAGAATTTAAACAAAACGCCTGTTCCGAATCATCAGCTGAGAGCGTTATTAAAGGTTCTTTAAACTCCATAAATGTGCTAACAACGTAAAGAACCAGTCATTCCAGACTTAATCCGGAATTCCCCTATAATCTGAAGCGTTGAATGTTCTAAATTAACATTCGCTTGTTTCTGTTTAAATAGTGTTTTTAAATGCTTTAGACCATTTATTAATATAGTAATATTTCTGTTTAACATTTTGTTATATTTTCAGAATTTTTGTATCTTTGCAGCCCCTAAAATAATCCTAACCAAAACATATCCAATGAAAAGCAATTTGATTTTAAAAATGTTGCCAATTATGGTGACCGTCCTCCTGTTCTTTGGGAAGGCAGAAACTCAGGCTCAGCAAAATGTTGGAATTGGTATCAGCACTCCTGATGCTTCAGCTATTCTGGATCTGACAGCCACCAACAAAGGCATGCTTGTTCCGAGGTTAACCACCGCTCAGCGTGTTGCAATCGTTTCCCCGGCTACAGGGCTGTTGGTATACGACACTGACTTCAGTCAGTTCTGGTTTTACGACGGAACCGTTTGGAATCCAATCGCAGCAGGAGCTATGGGTCCAACAGGTCCAAGCGGCGCCAATGGCGTTACTGGCCCCAGTGGTGATCCTGGTTCTCAAGGACCTCAAGGTGCTGTGGGTCCGATTGGCCCTGTAGGTCCTTCTGGAACGGATGGAACCAATGGAATCAATGGCGTTACCGGTCCTACAGGTGATGCAGGCGCACAAGGTCCTATAGGTCCTATAGGTTCCATCGGTCCTGTTGGTCCGGCTGGCCCAAGCGGATCAAATGGAATTAATGGCGTTACCGGTCCTACCGGCGCAATTGGTATTACAGGTGCAACAGGTATTGCTGGCATTACAGGCCCTACCGGAGCTATCGGTTTAACCGGAGCCACTGGTGTAGCAGGTGTTACTGGTCCTACGGGTGCAATCGGTATTACTGGTGCTACAGGTATTGCAGGAATTACCGGACCTACCGGAGCTATCGGTTTAACGGGTCCTACAGGAAATACTGGTTTGACAGGTCCTACGGGGACTGCCGGCGTTACAGGACCAACCGGACCTGTTGGTTGTGCAACGAATAATTATGTAATGAAATCGAACGGCACCAATGGCGTCTGTAGTCAAATCTATGACGATGGTACGAATGTCGGTGTGGGCAACGCAGCACCCACTCAAAAGCTTGATGTCACAGGAGCGATAAGATTCTCAAATGCATTAATGCCGGGAAATGATCCGGGAACCACAGGCAAAGTGCTGAAATCAAACGGTGCAGGCGTTGTTCCAACATGGATTAGTGCCGTTACCCCCGACAATATTTTTAGTGTTGAAAGTTCCAGCGCTTTAACGCTGAACACTACAGGTATCTGGACCGCTATTCCCGGAGAATCCCTTACAATTCCCGGATTGGTTACGAATGACCGCTTAATGATTTCCTACGCCGGAAATGCGGCAATGAATGGCGCTGATTACAATTATGTTGATGTTGCTGTTTTTGCCAATGGCGCGATGGTCCAAATTGGAGGCTATGTCAGATTTTCTCTGGATAATAGTTCCGCAAATATAGTATGGCAAAACTATAGTGCTATCGCCCGATATACCATTCCGGCCAATGGAAGCTATACTTTCGAAGTAAGAGCTCTCCGCAATTTAGGAGGAAATGCGATTACGATTGGAGGAAATTCCACTGAAGCTGGAGAAGGCGTACTAATCATTTACGTTTTAAAAAATTAAACCACCATGAAAAAAATCATTTTAGCCACAATATTGCTTGTCTTTACAGCAGCCACAAGTTTCTCCCAAACGGTTATCGGTGATAAAAATAATCTGTACATCTCCGGTAAAGCCACGCTCGATAACGGTCAATGCAATCTGCAGTTTACCGACAATGCTTTCAGTGAAACTTATGTTGTTCTTACACCCGTGGGAAGTTATCTGCAGCTGTATGTTGACAAAAAGGAAAAAGGTCTCATCACAGTGAAGTGTGCAAACAGTAAAACCGGAACATTTGATTATGTAATCATTGTTAAAAAAGAGGGAAAGACTGTCAGCACCAATAAAAATTGATCTCACAATTAAACAAAAAAAAGCCTGAGATTCGCTCAGGCTTTTTTTTGTTTAAATTTTTTGATCATTGATTTTCTCTAAAAAGCATGATTTTTTAGACCAATAGCACAAATTTGCATATTAATTTATATTGAAACTTTTGTATGGTTTTTCAACAGTAAAATCGCATTTATTTTATATTATTTTTGTTTTTCTTTATGAAAAAAACAAAACATAAAAATGAAAAACAAAAAACAATCCTGTGCAAGACCATTCATTGTAATGGTCTTGCTTTTTTTAATGAGTGCAGTATGTTCTGCGCAACAAAACGTGGGAATCGGCACTCACACACCAGATGTGACGGCCATTCTCGATCTCACTTCTTCTGACAAGGGTTTGCTTATTCCGAGAATGACGACCTTGCAGCGCACCTCAATACTCTCGCCCGCTACAGGTCTGCTGGTCTACGACACAGGCTTTGATCAGTTCTGGTATTTTGATGGGGCCGTTTGGAATCCGGTTATGGCGGGCGCTGCAGGACCTACAGGACCTACGGGAGATCAAGGTTTACCCGGCGCGGTGGGACCTACAGGAGCAGCAGGCTTAGCAGGCGCTCCGGGCGTTACGGGTCCCATAGGAATTACTGGTCCTACAGGACCCATTGGTTGCGCAACAGCCAATACACTTATTAAATCTGACGGCAGCAGCGCTGTTTGTAGCATCATTTACGACAACGGAAGTAATGTTGGAATAGGAACCTCCACTCCTACCCAACGGTTGGATGTGGCCGGAGGTATACAATTTACCAATGCACTCATGCCATCCGGTGATGCGGGAATCTCTGGGAAAGTCCTGTCTTCGGCCGGCCCCGGATTATCTCCGGTATGGATAGGAGCCGTAGTGCCAAGTCATGTTTTTAGTGTCGAAAGCAGCAGTGCACTTTCTATCAGCACTTCAAGCTATATCCTTATTCCGGGCGAAAGCATTACCATCAACGGTCTGGTCGCTGGAGATCGCGTAATGCTATATACATCCGGAAATGCCTTAATGAACAGCCTTTCCTATTGCACAGTAGATGTGGCCATGTTTGTAAACAGCACTATGATTGATGTTGGAGGTTTCATCCGATTCAGTCTTGATTACAATGTTGGATA
Organism: Bacteroidales bacterium; assembly: GCA_963678485.1. Taxonomy (GTDB): domain Bacteria; phylum Bacteroidota; class Bacteroidia; order Bacteroidales; family CAIWKO01; genus CALGYY01. Next base: position 2,384,520 of record OY782882.1, on the reverse strand, counting down.
TATTCCATGGCAAAACTATTCTGCTATTGCCCGCTACACCGTTCCTACAGCCGGCAACTACACCTTTGATGTGCGTGCACGAATCCAAAATGGCAGCGGCATGGTGCAAATTGGTGGAAATTCTTCCGAAGCAACCGAGAGTGTATTAATGATTTTTGTTTTGAAAAACTAATAACAACCATGAAAAAAATAATCATAGCAATGATGTTTTGTTCGTACATAACCTTTGCAGGACAAGCCCAAACCACAGGCATAAAAAAAACAATTGTTCTAACTTCAGGCACTGCCACATTGATTGATGGCAGTTGTACGCTTTCCTACACCATAGATGCAAGCATCAAAGATGTTTGCATATCTTTTGCTCCCATAGGAAAAGACCTTGATTTATTTATCGAGAAAAAAGACGAGGGCGCCATTATAATTAAATGCACCTCTGATCGTGAAGGGCAGTTTGATTATGTCATTTTTGGGAAGAAAGAGCTGGTGGTGGCGAGGAATAGTAAGGAGCCTTAGGGGTGGGGATATGGGGTTATGGGGTTATGGGGTTAAAGGGTTAAGGAGGTTAAGAAGGTAGGGGTTTTGTTAGCTTACGCTATTAGTATCCTCTAGCATGATCCCTGTCATTCCTTTGCATTACTCCTTTACAATTTTCCAACTGCTCAATTTTCCGTTAATCGCAATTGACATTAGGTAGGTCCCAGTGGCATAGGAGGACAAATCAACCGCTGTATATTCCGCAGCGCAGCTTATTTTAAAAAGCAGCTTATTCGAAAAATCGAATAGTTTTATTTCTGCTTTTAGACCATCATTGAACGGTGTAATCTGCACGCGAAGCATCCCTGTGGTTGGATTTGGATACACTCTTATTTCCATCCCACCAATGTTATCAGAGTTAACCTGTGCGGCATTGCCCCCGGTTGTGTCCTTGCGAAAATCTCCTGCATCCACGCCGGCCATAGCATTACTGTCCGATCGATCGTACTCAAGGGTATCCGAAGAAAACTCCATGCTGCGATTCAAAGTTACTACTCTTCTGCTGGTTCTATTGCCAGAGGCATCGTAAAGAAATTCGATGTAGGGATCGCTGGTTTGAGCAAAGATGCTTTTATCGCTAAAAATAGTAATTACAAATAGTACATATATTAAATGTTTCATAGAATATTTTAATTTTTCGTTAATACGTCATTCTTTCAAATCGAACAACTTTGTCAAGATAATTTCTGCTAATTCATATATTCATATGGTTGATTTATTACTACTTATATGCCTTACTACTTACGTCTCCTTTTTGATAAAGAACAGCCATGGCAAGGCTATAAACAGTTAACCATATGCCAGCAATATTTCTGGAAGCCAAAATTTTACACTCCTGTAATCTTTGTTCAGCATCAACATATTGGATCCCTTGAATAACTGGCAACTCAACTTGATTGGTACTTAGTACAAAAGCTTCAGGATCCTTCAGCATAACATATGCAATCGTAATAAATCCTGTTGCAAAACTCATCACTGCAACAATTGCCAGCAAAATTGGCGTGTTTTTGAAAAGGAAAACGAAAATAGAAAACTGTGCATTTCTAATGCCTCGATTATATGAACCTGATTTATGCTGCATTTGCACATTTATTATCTTAATTATTACAAGGATTAATACAAGTAAAAGACCAAGATGCAAAACCCACGTTATGGGAATTACTTCTAAAATACTATACCCTCCGAAGGAAATCACATACACTGTTAAAGCAAACAAAAATGCAAGCATTGCAAAATAGAAAGAGTGCTTATTAATTGATGACATATTTTATTATTTATATAGCTACTTAATTATGTTATATTATTTTGATATCTGCTCGGAGTCTATATCATTGCTCTTGCTTTTTAGAATAAAACTATGTGTTTTTCTAAAATTAGTAATTAAAAGAGGCTATAACCATGGCTTGTTACAACAAATGATTCTTTTTCTCCATTTGTCTTTTTTACAATAAGGGTGTCACAATTTGCCACTTTTTGTATAGTGTCTCCAATTTCAGAAAACTCCCACATTCCCAAATAATATGTGTCTTGCAACCTACAAGGAATTCCGTCAAACTGTTGAATAGTGAGTATTTTAAACCCATGATTATGCTCTTGAATAAACTTTTGCGTTACAATACCCCAAACTTTTTGTTTAAAGAGTTCTTCTTTAGTTGAGTGACAACTAATGAACAAAGTAATAAACAAACAAAGACATGTTAACTTTATTACATGAAATTTAATATTTACCATATTTTATATAGTTTAGGCGTATATTGAACACTTACTTTAAAAGCAAAAGGGGATGGTGGATAACTATATGATCCGCCATATGTTTCGTATTTTTCTCGCAACTTATAACTGTCAGGATTAAGGTCCGTACTATAGTTAAAACCGTAGCCCAAAATGGATACATTTCCCTCAATGCTGACTCCTTCAAGGTCCTCTTTCTTAAGCGGCTCCAGTTGATTGATTATACTGACCGCGCCAAAAAGACCAACATCGTTTCCACCACCAAGTTCAAAAGTTGGAGCATAAAATAATCCTTGCCCTTCAATATCTACAAGACTACCTTCAAAGCCATACCCGAAACCTGGAACAACACTCACACCCCAGAGGTTAATTGACATAGCCTTAATTCTATAAGGTAAATACGGGTTAACACGGTCATCGTTATATTTAGAACAGAGTAGAGAACAGCCAGGATTGTCGTTTTGCCACCTTTCGGTTTTGCTCATCCTGCTTCGGTCGTAAGAAATTATCCTGTCTAAAGAAACCCACTCAATCGAAATATCCACCCCAACAACAGATTTTCTACCAAAAAAACTCCATATCAATTTTGCTGCGAACTTGTTAATGTATGCCTTACCTTTTTCTTTACTCCAATATCCAAAACTCTTTCTAGACTCATTCCATGTATACGTCTTCCCCTTATATGTTTTAATCATACCTCCATTTTCAGAGCTACCAATTTCGAAAACTGACGCGCCTAAAGATCCATCTACTGTTGCGAACCCCATGCCCATTGCACCATAAAACGCATTCATTCCTGCCCAATAATTCCCCATATTTCTAAAATCACTTCCAGCGTGACTAGCCCAATTCTCAGCCATTGGATTATAGGTTCCTCCCACATTCACATACCCACTAGGATCTGTAAAAGCAAAGGGATTATTAAAGGCATAGCTATATCTGTTGTAGCTTTGGGTGCTGGTACCAGCCTGTACAAAGGGGTCGGGGCTGAGCATGCGCGCCATGAGGGGATCATAGCAACGGCCGTTCATATTAATAAGCCCGAAGCCTTGCAGATGCTCGTGGCCGGTGTAGCCGCGGTCGGTGATATCAGTAAGGATAATATTATCATAGGTCCAACTTTGAGGGTTGCGTCTTCGGCCCCATGCATCATATGCAATATAGGTGTCAATGCTGCAATTAGCGGCGCTTTTGCAATGATTGAGTTTCCCTTGTGAAAATTTAGCTTTATTGTTTTGGCGGAGCCGAAGAGCCGTTAGCATTTTTTATGTACTATGGTTAATTCTGTAAAATTTTATTTTGCAAATTTATGATTAGGATAATTGAACGTTACGTTGATGTCCTTATTCTTCCATTCAGCAACTATATCGTTATAAAGATATCTTATGGACTGAAAGTTCGAAATATAAAATTCAAAATAATATTCTTTGTTGTCTGTTTTAAAAGTGATATAATTATAATTCCCCTGAAAGCTACTACTTCTCATTATTGGAGATTCCCCATCGAATCCCTTTAATTTAAACACGCAACTTTTAATATCATCAGTGCTTATTTCCTCTCTAACACCATTTATTTCAGTGGTAATTCCATATTCTGAAATGGATATATCCCCAAGAATTATGTACCCTTTAGAAACAAATGCATATATAACGATAAAAAAGAAACAAAAAAGCATTATTCCCATTGGGATTAGAGCCATATAATAGTAAATATTACCAATATTGGACTGTCCCTTTACAGGTACGCCAGTAAATATTATTGTCACTATCATGAAAATCGCACAAAAAATCATAAGACCAGTCGTTATAATAAGAAAATAATGTTTCTTTGATTTTATTATGTGTGAATTTATTCTCATTATGTAATCTCCTCAACTAGATTAGTTGAAAAATCATATGCATTTCAAATACTAATTTCTTTGCTCTCCTTCTCTAACCGTATCTTTTTTTCATACTTCTTTAGGTAAATACCTATCACGACGATGGGAACTAGTTGAATGAGCAACAATAAACCAAAATAAATGTAATTCATATGTGAATCTCCGCTTGTGCCACTTTCACCGAAATTGGTAATTTGCAAAGGTTGCAGGAATATTATATAATACGTAGCTCTTGCCATAAAACTCAAAAACAGTACGCTAATAATTATGTAGATTAATATTCTTCGCTTGCCTGCCCTTTTATAAAGCGTCCCAAGAAGTAAATACCCTACCCCGAATAACGCAATGCCAGCATCATAACCCATTGTAATTACAGGTGTTCTTTCAACAAATTTACCTTCTTCTAATAACACTTGGTAGAATGTCAATAAAAATGCTAATTCTAATATAAATCCTGCTATGAGAATTATCATTATGCGAGGGATTAGCACATTAACCCCTATATCTTTCTCCTGTGTTAGCTGGAAATTTTCCTCCGGAATCATACTATTAATAATTTTAAGATTTGTTTTCTTTAGGAACACACGTTTTATAATAGCTCATGGTGATTCAATGTCTGTTACGATGGACATACAGATTCCATTTTCCAAATAGTCTTTCCTCTAAATGCCGAATATCCATTGCACCTCCGTATCTCAACTATTTACAAATTCAACCGCATACTATTTGGACCATCTTTATTCAATTTGTATTTATCGTTACTAATGGTATGCTGTTTTGATTTGCTATAATTTAGACATACATGTTTCTTCGTTCTTCCTCTCCAGACGAACCTTTTTTTCATATTTCCTGATGTAAAAACCGATCACGACAACAGGAGCTGTTTGAATGAGTATCAATAAACCAAAATAGATGTATTTTATAATTGAATCAATATTATTGTCATCTCCACCCATGTTGTTGATTTTCGTAGACTGCATGAAAAGCTCATAATACATATATCCGCCAAAAAAAAACAGGAACATTATGCTCATTATGATGTAAATTACAAACTTTCGCTTACCTGCCTTTTTAAAGAATGCCCCAAGCAGTATAAATCCCGTCCCGAATAAAGCAATACTGATAATATACACAAACTTTACATCTGGCGTGCTTTCTACAAATTCATCTCGCACTGCTAAAGCATAATGGAGAAGGGAAAATAACCCTAGCATCAGTAAAAAACCTCCTGCACCCATCAGCATTATTTGCGGTAGAATTATGCGTTCCCCCACATTTTTCTCTTTCATTAACCGGATAAATTTTCGTGGTATCATTTTATTGATATTTATATGATAAAATCTAACACTTTATGAATATAGGAATAACATCATTCGTGGTTTTTTCTTACTTCTGCGATTGACATTTCAGAATCCATTTCCCCGAACTGTTTTTCCAATAAACACTGTAATTCATTTCACCACTCCTCTTAACAATAGAGTCACCAACACTAATTTGACAGAGACGATCGAAATAACCACCGAGGTATTGAATTTCATCATTAAAATAAAGAGAGGGGAAATACTTTTCATCTCTTTCGATTTTATTAATAACACCATGGAAAGACTTATTATAAAACCTCATTTTATGCATGTGCATATAATTTAAAAAAATAAAAACACTTGAAATTGCAAAAACAGATATCAACGGTACAAATATTATTGCAAACACTTTTCCTCTTTTCATTTTTAAGTAGTTGTTGTTACCGTACTATTTATCTATTAAATAATGCGTGTTGAATCTCTTCCATTAATGTCGAATGACAACGAGTTTCTCAATATTACCAAAAGCATCGTAAAGAAATTCGATGTAGGGATCGCTGGTTTGGGCCTGAGTAGCACAAATATTCATTATTGAATACAGGGCGAGCACACTGAAAAATGTGTTGATTTTCATCTCTATCAATGTTTTTTTTTATATGAATTCCTTGCATATTTGTCATCAAATCCAAGAATAGATGCTGTTTGGGTATAATGTATCAATATATTAAACTCCCTTCTCTTCCCTTTACCGGCGTATGAATCAGTTGCCATCTAGCACCTGAAATTTCCTTACGATACAAAAAATATCCATAAGTGTTTTTTTTCTTTACAATAGAGTCATCAATTTGTATCAAGTCTCTCATGGAACCATCATATCCGCCAAGATAAAAAGTGCTATCTTCAATGCTTATAGTGGGAATATGCTTTTCATCGAATTTCATTTGCTTGATAACACCACTAAACTCAAGTTTGAGTTGATTTTTGTCCGCAGAATAAACAATATATCTTAAATACAAAATCCCCATGGTGCCAAAAATCGATAATACTATGGCCAGAATCAGTCCATACTTTCTGTTTTTATTCATTCAAGTTCGTATATTATTCCTTAGAACCACGTGAAACACTATCTACGGCATAAGGAAGGTCAACCCATTTGGTATTATGATTTTCTTTTCATCATTACGAATATATTCTGGCTGCCCAATTTTATTTATAAAAGTAATTATCTAATCCCTGATAATACGATATTCTAGCAATTTTTTTTAAACTCATATGCAATTTCAAGCCACCTAATGATAATTGAAAGAATTAATACAAGAAAGAATATATTTCTTAATCGGAAATATACAATTGCTTTTTTTGCAAGTCCAATAATTGTCATGGAAACAACAGAAAGACACAAGGTAAAAAAATATGAAAGGTAGACCGTATGCTCAAACACGGAAGAATTGAAAAAACCTACGGAAGAATAGTTAATATACATTACTGAGTCTTCATAATAATCAAATGCATCAGCCACAAACAACAATAAGACTAATGCTGTTAATGTTAAAAAAATAATACTAAACACATATGACTTAAACACTGTTTTCATAGTGACTTCACTGGTATCATTTTATTCAATTCATTTGATTATAATTCAAAATATTTCAAAAACCCCTTATCATCACTGTTTGAGATTGATATTTTAAAACCCATTCTCATATTTTCAGGAATTAATATTAGAAACATATTAGATTTATAGGCTTGAATGCAATTTTTCATATCTTCTTAATTACAATATGCTTGAATTGGCTTGATAGTATGGATTTCCCCAATATTGTTCAAAGGGAGACACCTTAAAATTTTTTATTAAAACACCTCGCTTTACACTAAAAATCAAAGATCCTTTATTCTTAAAAATTGAATCTCCGATTTCTATTTCATTATAAAAATCCTCGTATCCTTCACCAAATGTAATCAGTTGAATGTCATAATAACTATTTTGATCTTCTATCCATAGAATTGGCGTGTTATGTTCCATTCTTTTTTTGTATTTACCTATTACAATTCCAGTTATCCTCATTGGCAGAAAAATATCCAGAACCATTTTTTCGGGTGTTTTAACATAAGGGCTCTCATCACTAAAATTAACATCATACTTTTTGCTTTTGTCGTGAAGAGTATAAGTTTCATTTGAAAATTTAAGATTGTCTATAATAATAACACCACTCGTGACAAGTATCACAAAACCAATTAAGAAATAGATTTTCAATAGTTTCCTTTTCATTGAATTCAAAATTTGAATATATTAAAAGTAGCTCAAATCGTGTCTTTTAACTCAATCACCCAGTTCAATTTTTCTAATTCAGGAACTGTAAAACTATAAACATGATACCGCAGATCCTCTTTTCTCAATTGACCATGTTTAAATTCACGCATAAGATTCAAGCTGATAGTATAAAAATATATTTTTTCATCCGGATTATTGTTTATACAATCCTCCCATTGGCCCATACTTGCAATGGATTGAGTTTCATCTGGATCAATCCTTGCAGAATTTGGCCAAATGTCAGGATCTTTTGAAATTAAACTATCGATTTTATAACGTTCTTCAACATACCCCGCATAGAGACCTTTTCCTGATTTATTTACAATTTTGAGTTTATAATCAATTGATTGTTCACACCCAAAAAAGAGTAAAAAAACACAAACTAGGGCAAGATAAAAAATACGATTAGGTTTATTGTGCATTTGTTTTCTTATTAAATCAATATAGTGATATCATTCATGGCATTTGTCAAAAAAAGAGCTTCCAAAAACTTTTGAATTATAAATTATGTGTAATTTATTCACCTGAATGTCACAAAAAACGCTAAATCAAGACCAAGCGTTGTCGACGATAAACAAAAATAGCGTTTTTTGACATATTAGCAAACATTCTATACTATTTGGCTATTCATTGCGTGCACCAGTGATTAACTTTTGTCACGCATTTCATCGATGCGACTGGAGAAATGGTCAAGGACAGGATTTGAAATTAACAGCGTATCTGCACTCTACTCATCTAATATCCGGGATGAATGGTTCTATGCGTTCGTTAGCACGTATATAGTATTTTCAGAAACTCACATAAGTCCACTCGACTAAGACTTAGTGACCAGCATTCCTGGAATAAGTAGGTATGGTTTCGAATTTTAAAAACCCCTTAACCCTGTTAACCCCAAAGACTCTTATACCTAATTAACCAATCCAACTAATTGACTAATTAAGTATTCTTGCTTTCAAGAAAAGAGAACAGTAGCCTAGGCTTTGCCTGCTTTTGCAAAGCTGTCCTTCAAGGTGGCGGTACGATTGAATACTTTATGTGTGGAAGTGCTATCCTTATCAACACAGAAATAGCCCATACGTTCAAACTGGAATTTTTCGCCTGCCTGTGCATCCTGTAAATAAGGTTCGCACCACGCAGTGATTGTTTCCATCGACGCGGGATTGAGATTTTCTTTATAATCGTGACCTTCTTCAACTTCTTCGGGGTTCTCCTTGATGAACAAACGATCGAGTAAACGAACCTCCGCTTTAATCCCTCTGGCTTCAGAAACCCAATGTAGCGCACCTTGTACCTTACGTCCGTCAGGGGCGTTGCCTCCGCGCGTTTCAGGATCGTATGTACAATGCAATTCGACGACTTCTCCTGCCTCATTTTTAATCACCTCATTGCAGCGAACAAAATAAGCATATCGCAATCGTGCTTCAGCTCCAGGGGCAAGACGGAAAAACTTCTTTGGCGGGTTCTCCATAAAATCGCTTTGCTCAATATAGAGGATCTTTGAAAATGGCACTTTACGTTTGCCCATGCTTTCGTCTTCAGGGTTGTTCACTGCGTCTAATTCTTCAACCTGATTTTCGGGATAGTTGGTGATAACCACTTTTAATGGGCGCAGCACGGCCATAACGCGCTGTGCACGTTTGTTCAGGTCTTCGCGAAGACAATGCTCCAATAATGAAACATCAATCACATTATCTCGTTTTGCTACACCAATAGTTTCAGCAAAATTCCTTATCGACTCAGGTGTGAAGCCTCTTCTGCGCAATCCGCAAATAGTCGGCATGCGGGGATCGTCCCAGCCATTGACAATATTTTCCTGTACCAACTGAAGTAGCTTGCGCTTACTCATCACTGTATAGGTCAGGTTTAGTCGAGCAAATTCAATCTGCTGTGGGGCATAGATCTCAAGCTCTTTAATGAACCAGTCATATAAAGGCCTGTGTACCTCAAATTCGAGCGTGCATATTGAGTGGGTAATGCCTTCGATAGAATCGGACTGTCCATGCGCATAATCATACGTTGGATAGATGCACCATTGCATGCCTGTACGGTGATGCTCACTTTTTAAAATACGATACATTACTGGATCACGCATAAGCATATTGGGCGATGCCATATCAATTTTTGCACGCAGTGTATGCGTGCCTTCTTTAAATTCTCCATTGCGCATTCGTGCAAAAAGATCCAGGTTTTCTGCAACACTGCGATTGCGGTATGGACTCTCTTTCCCGGGCGTAGTAACCGTTCCGCGATGAGCACTCATTTCTTCTCCGCTTAATTGACAAACATAGGCTTTGCCTTTTGTAATTAATTTTACGGCGTACTCATACAATTTTTCAAAATAATCGGAAGCATAAAACTCACGGTCTTCCCAATCAAAACCCAGCCAGCGGACGTCTTCCTTAATAGAATCTACATATTCCACATCTTCTTTGGTGGGATTTGTATCATCGAAGCGGAGATTGGTTTTCCCTCCGTATTGCTTGGCTAACCCAAAATTCAGACAAATGGACTTTGCATGTCCAATATGCAGATAACCATTTGGCTCAGGCGGGAAGCGGGTATGCACCCTTTTTTCATTCTTTCCGTTACGTAGATCTTCTTCAATAATCTGCTGTAAAAAATTCAGCGATGGCCTGTTCTCGGGGCTTTTGATGTTTTCTTCGCTCATAAACTTTGCTTCTTTTTTAAGGAAGACAAAGGTACACAATTTTTATTTTGCACCTAGTGAGAGAGTCGCATCAAAGAATATTACAAGCTTGTGGATATCTCGAAATAGTGAGTGCTAAGTAATTCTTTATCGATATCATCCCAACGTTCGGCCTTGACCAGACATTTATTCTGATCATAAAAAAACCTGGTTGATTGAGCGGGCCTTTTTCTAAAATATACATCACTCCGAACACGCAGTCCATCCTTAAATTCGTTATAGACATGCTGCGTTTCTTTGCCTTTGTAATAAAGGAAATATTCGCTATAGTTGTTGTATTTGTTATTGGCTACCCAGGAAGACAAGATATTACCTTTATAATCATATGTATAATAGGCTTTCAGTACAGTGTCCGGATAATAAATGGTCCGCCCCATTACGTAATTCCCTTTTTCATCTGCAGTGCGTGTTACTATAAGAAGATTACCATCTTTATCCGTTTCGAATTTCCTGCAGATAGTGGTCGTGTCTTTTGAGTTTTTCCCTTGCTCAGTGCCTTCGGGCAAACAATCATGATTCCATGTATGCAGTATCTTCCCCTTACCATCGTAGGCTATCGACCTCCATAATTTTTTTCCATTATATTCGTAGACCCAGCGATCGCTAAGTTTGCCCTTCTTACCGAAAACGCTGCGCTCAAGCATATGATGCTCATTATTGTAGGTGGTCACCATACGTCGTTGCAGTTTACATTCAGGCCCTTGCTGCTGTTCAAATAGCGTGAGGTTGCTGTCGGCATCATATTTATAAATGGTAGAATTTTCGAGTATCCCCTTCGCATTATACATACGTATGATACAATCATAACCTGCATATTCCACAGTATATCTTTTCTTCAGTGTGCCATTCTGTTTCCATGTTTCATGAGAGGTCATTCGATGATTGTCATCGTAAACAGTTTCTTCGGTTTTATACTTACCCAGACTTCCTTTCTTTGCATGGGGGATCTCCTCATACGCGACCACCTTTTTGATTCCAAGATCTGCTATTTCTTTTCCAATCAAATATCGGCTCCACTCCGATATTTTATAATCATAGGACTGAGGCTGATAATAGAACTCCGGTTGAGCCTGTAGTGTAATTGCCCAACAAACAAAAATGCATACGATCACTTTTCTCATATAATCAAAGATTAATGGTTGATGTTGCAATGCCAGTAAAATTGGGTAGTTTGAGTGCTTATCCCGTGATTCCAACCTTTAGTTTCTGTCCGGGATAAATGGTTGCATTTCCCTTCAGACCGTTCAAACGGCGAATCTCTTCAACACTTGCTCCTTTGTATCGTCCCGCAATACTCCACAAACTATCACCACGTTGAACGGTATGATACACATATTTATTATATGTGGTGGGTTTCGTAGGTTGAGAATTACTTACGGTTGTTTGTGAAGAAGTTGATTTAGTAGGTGTTCCAGCATTCTGCGCAGTACTATTTGCAGAAGGTGTATTTGTAGTGACAGCCGGTTTCAATGTTGATGCAACAGCAAGGTCTTTTTCTGCCTGTATTTCCTCAGACGATTTATAAGCATAAACCGATGGCTGATTATTTACAAAATCGGCCATTGCAGCACGTGGTAAGCGTAAGACATAGGGTGTTTCTGGAGATGCAGGTATGATTCCCTTTTTATAAGCCGGATTCAGAAATTGAACCTGCTCAATGGGAATACAAAGGTAACCTGCAATTTGTCCGAATGTAACACTTTTGCGTAATGTAATCGTATCAACGCCTTCGTAGAAATACTCAGGCGCATAGGGATAAATATTATGTTCTGCAGTATAAGTCATAATATAACAGACGCCAATAAAGGCAGGCACGTATCCTTGTGTTTCTGCAGGCAGGTATGGACGAATGTTCCAATAAGTAACGCGTTGATTGCTATCAAGAGCAGCAGTACGGATTGCGCGATTGATGGTTCCTGCACCAGCATTATATGCAGCGAGTACAAGTGCCCAGTCATGATAAATATTATAAAGATCACGCATATGTTTGCAAGCGGCAACAGTAGATTTATAAGGATCGAGACGTTCGTCGACATAAGAGGTCACCTGCAAATCGTACATTTTTCCTGTAGTAAGCATAAATTGCCACAGTCCGGATGCACCGACGCGCGAACGTGCTATAGGATTAAGTGCAGATTCGATAATAGCAAGATATTTCATTTCCAGAGGAACATCGTAGATGTCGAGTTGTTCTTCAAACATCGGGAAGTAAAGTTCGGCGAGGCCCATCATGCGCGCGGCCAGTTTGCGTTTTTTATACGCATATAATTCGATAAATGATTTTACCTGGTCGTTATACACAAATTGAAATGGTGATTGCAGGTTCATTTGCTCGATACGAGCGCGATAGACAGAATCAGGATAGACAGGAATAGAATCCACCGGGAAATGATACTTATTCAACACATCCCTGTTGGTGGTAAAATCACGATTGTTAAAGAATGCCAGTGTGGCAAGACTATCGAGTCGAGCAACCACAGGACTATCTTTAATGAAACTGCTGTCCTTGCCTGATTGAGCCTGCACCTGAGTGTGCAGTGTCAGGAAACATAAAACTCCTGCAACAAGCGAATAGGTAAGGGTTCGTGGGTTCGTCCGTACGCTCATGAACATCCTTTTTTTAATGTGAACAATTACAATTTTGTTAACCTTTTGAATACTTCCGTATACAAAATTAGCACTTTCTCTGAATTGAGCAAATTTTTTTGCAGATTTTTCAGGGACTACATCACTATTTTATTCTGTATCTCTTGTAGAGTGCGAGCTTTGGACGGATAGCTAATTAGTTGATGGGGTTGATGGGGTTATTGGGGTTATGGGGTTAATGGGGTTGATGGGGTTATGGGGTTGATGGGGTTATTGGGGTTAATGGGGTTATGGGGTTGGGGGGTTAATGGGGTTTGCGGTGGTCGAAGCCGAAGTGAGTCGGGGGGAAGGCTGTGGGGGTTGTGGAAGATACTACATAAGTACTAACGACCTCATAGAATCAGTCATCCCGGACTTGATCCGGAATCCCCTTTTTTGAGGGAATGGATGGTTAATTGGTTAATGAGTTATGGGAGTTCTTGGGGTTATTAGTGTCAATAGGGGTTTGCGGGAGTCGAGCAGAGTCATTATTATAATCACAAAGACCGCTTTCGCTTAAGTTACTGTTGTGAAAAAAATGATTATATTGTCGTCGCTCGATTGACGAGTTTTTAATCACACAAAAAAATGCTTCCCTTCTGCCATTCCTATTTTAGTCTGCGCTTTGGAACCCTTTCACCCGAAAGGCTGGTGGATCTCGCAATAGAGAAAGGCATTCAGGCATTGGCATTGACCGACATCAATTGTTCGATGGGCATTCCCGATTTTATATTGGCTTGTCGCGAAAAGGGCGTCAAGCCTATTGTTGGCGTCGAGTTCCGAAATAAAGACAGCTGGGTTTATACAGCCATTGCAAGAAATCATGAAGGATTGCACGAGATTAATGAATTCCTTACCGAACATAATTTTAGCAAAACGGCCTTCCCTGCAGAGCCTCCGGTCTTTCTTCATTCCGTAGTATTATTACCCTTTGGGGCGCCTATTGATCGTGTCTTAAACGAGAATGAATATATCGCTGTAAAGGCAGGTGAGGTGAATAAGCTTCGCGCGAATGTGAGAAAAGCGGTACTGCATAAAATGATGGCTTTTCTTCCGGTCACTTTCGAGAATCGTGAAGGTTTTTTGTTGCATATGAATTTACGGGCTATTGATCACAATACACTCATCACCAAACTGGAACCCGCGATGTTAGCCGGTCCCGAAGAGTTTATGCTAATCCCCGAAGAAGCACAAGCCCTGTTTGAAATGCTTCCGCAGCTGATTCAAAGTACGCTTCAAATAAGCGATACCTGCAATCTTTCCATAGATCTTAAAAAAGTAAAAAACAGAAAAACCTTTACCGGAAATTCCTCGGATGACCTGATTTTACTAAGGAAACTGGCTTACGACGGATTATCTTATCGCTATGGAAAAAGTAACAAAGAAGCCTTAAAACGCGTAACGCATGAGTTGGAGATTATCGACCATCTTGGATTTTCCGCATACTTTCTCATCACATGGGACATCATTCGTTATTCCATGTCGCGAGGATTTTATCATGTGGGACGCGGCAGTGGAGCCAACTCTATTGTTGCCTATTGTCTTCGCATTACTGATGTTGACCCCATAGAACTCGATCTTTATTTCGAACGTTTTCTAAATCCCAAACGCTCCTCTCCTCCTGATTTTGATATTGACTATTCATGGAAAGAACGGGATGAAGTGCTGGACTATATTTTTAAACGCTATGGAACACGCTATACATCGCTGTTAGGTGCAACGTCCACTTTTCGCGATCGCTCTACATACCGTGAACTGGGCAAAGTCTATGGTCTTCCGAAAGAAGAAATCGATGCCCTTACCGAAAACCCCGAACGTTGTGCCGCGCAGGATCCCATCTGTTCTAAAATCCATGCATTAGCACAGCAAATGGCCGATTTTCCTAATGTTCGCTCTATACATGCAGGAGGAGTGCTAATCTCGGAAGAGCCCATAACTTTCTATTCCGCGCTGGATATGCCTCCCAAGGGTTTTCCCACCACACAATGGGATATGTATGTTGCGGAGGAAATTGGTTACGAAAAGCTGGATATTCTCAGTCAGCGCGGCATTGGGCACATTAAGGAATGTGTCGAAATTGTAAAAGCAAATCACGGTGTTGATGTTGATGTGCACGATGTAAAACGTTTTAAGCAAGATGAAAAAGTCCGTCAAATGCTAAAAGCAGGAGAGACACTGGGCTGTTTCTACATTGAAAGTCCTGCCATGCGAAGTCTGATAAAAAAATTGCGCTGCGAAGATTATCTTACGTTGGTCGCTGCAAGCTCCATCATTCGGCCGGGTGTAGCGCGTTCAGGTATGATGCGCGAATATATTTACAGATTTCACAATCCGGATAAATTCAATTATTTGCATCCAGTCATGAAAGAGCAACTTGAGGAAACCTTTGGCGTAATGGTTTATCAGGAGGATGTGCTCAAGGTATGTCATCATTTTGCCGGACTCGATCTTGGTGATGCTGATGTGCTGCGTCGCGCCATGAGCGGGAAGTTTCGCGGACACAAAGAACTTGCGCGCATCACAGGGAAGTTCTTTAGCAATTGCCGCGAACGAGGATATACTGAAGAAATCACCAAAGAAGTCTGGCGTCAGATTGACTCGTTCGCAGGATATTCCTTCTCTAAAGCCCATTCTGCAAGTTATGCCGTTGAGTCTTATCAAAGTTTATTTCTCAAAACCTACTATCCTATCGATTTCATGGTGGCTGTCATCAACAACTTCGGTGGGTTTTACCGTTCCTGGGTATACTTTAATGAAGCGCGCCGCTGGGGCGGAATATTACACTTACCCTGTGTGAATCGAAGTCAGTACAACACATGCATCGATGGCAAAGAAATTTTTATCGGGTTTACCCATATTGCAAATTTGGAAAGTCAGGTTGTGACGGCGTTGCTGGAAGAGCGCAATCGTAACGGGCACTATACCTCAATGGAAGACCTGCTGCAACGAGTCAACATCACACTGGAACAATTATATATTCTTGTTAAATGTGGAGCATTACGTACAATGAATCCTTCAAAAGCACAGCTTTTATGGCAGATTCATTTACATCTGGCCAAACGTAAACCCAACCCTTACGTTCAAACCTTGTTTCAAAGTCCTGTAAAAACATATGTACTTCCGGAACTGGTGCATAATCCATTGGAAGATGCTTACGACGAAATCGAATTACTGGGCTTTCCTGTAAGTTGCAGCTGGTTCGACCTGCTGAAAACCGCATTTCGCGGCGATATCCCGGCTACCCAACTGGGACTGCATGTAGGAAAAACCGTGCGCATGGTTGGTCATTTGGTTACCTTGAAATACATACGAACCATCAAAAAAGAGCTGATGCACTTTGGAACTTTTCTGGATGTAAACGGAGAATTTTTCGACAGCGTTCACTTTCCCGATTCTCTGAAAAAATTTCCCTTTCGGGGATACGGCACCTACCTCATCCTTGGCAAGATTACCGAAGAATTTGGCTATCCAAGTCTGCAGGTCGAAAAGCTGGCGAGGCTTCCTATTCTGCCTGATCCACGCTCAATTTGATGGAGGTGTTGATAGGTTAAAAAACGATCAATTCGTATTGTTGAGGAGAAGAAATTAATCAACGGAGCCCTAACATTAGAAATCAATTGATAATTTGTCACTTTTAACAAGAACGCAACTATCTGTGTTGTTAATTCTCTTTGAATTCAACCTTTTGCATGAACAAAAGGTTGATCCAAAATTCTAGTCAAAGCAAAATGCTATTCCCCCGCTCTCGCCAACGCCCGCTTGCTTTGACAGGCCCGCGCACTCGCTCTGAACAATAGCATTGCAATACTTCAAGATAGTAAAAGAATCCTTAAAGCACCAATGGTCGTATTCTTTTATACTAAACAGCTCTGAAAGATTGACCTGCTATAATTCAATATTGATGAGCAATTTCACAAACATCATCGGCAATAGGCCTTCATTTGTGAAGATTATGACATTCGCTCTTCATCTTATTTTATAGCAGTGATGGCATTCTCAATACGTTTAACCACCAAATCCTTTCCCAACAAGGTCATCATAGAAATCAAATCTGGTCCGGTGGATGAACCTACCATGCATAAACGCAGAACGTTCATCACCTGTCCCATATTAAGATTTTTTTCTTGTATATGGCCTTTCACCATCGTCTCAAGATTCTCACGGGAAAACGGTTCTGTAGCTAAAAGGACAAGGATTATATTTCTGAGGATTTCCGGCATCTCTGGTGACCAACGTTTTTTAATAATCGCCTCATCGTAGGATTCCGGATTGTTGAACAAGAACCATGATTGATCCCACATTTCAGAAACAAAATGCACTCGCTCTTTTATTAAGGGAATCACCTGAAGAATAAAGTCTTCACTGACATTTACATTCTTCTCCCTAAGGACAGGAATCCACATTGCGGCAAGTTCTGCATCCGATTTCTGTAACAGATATTGATGGTTGAACCATTTTGCCTTTTCCAAATCGAATTTGGAACCCGATTTTCCGACATGTTCGAGCGAAAAAGCCTGAATAAGTTCTTTCATGTTGAAAAGCTCCTGTTCGGTACCTGAGTTCCATCCTAATAATGCAAGCATATTGATGAAGGCATCCGGGAAATAGCCCGATTCGCGGTATCCGGAAGAAACCTCAGCAGTTTTAGGATCTGTCCAACGCAACGGAAAAACAGGAAATCCCAAACGATCTCCATCGCGTTTACTTAGTTTGCCATTGCCGTCTGGCTTCAACAATAGGGGTAGGTGCGCAAACTGCGGCATAGTGTCGGTCCATCCGAAATACTGATAAAGCAAGACATGCATTGGAGCAGAGGGAAGCCATTCTTCGCCGCGAATAACATGAGAAATGTTCATTAAATGATCATCCACCACATTCGCCAAATGATAGGTTGGCATACCATCAGATTTGTACAATACTTTATCATCAAGCTGTGCACAATCAACCTTGACCGTGCCGCGGATCAAGTCTTGCACTACTACTTGTCCCGTTTCCGGAATAAGAATACGTATCACATATTGATCACCACGACTCAGGCATTCGCTTACTTCTTCAGCAGACATGCTTAGAGAATTGCGAAGTTGCTTACGAGTAACCGCATTATACACAAACGTCTTTTTGGCCGCTTCCGCGTCTTTTCTCAGTGTATCTAGTGATTCCGGAGTATCGAATGCATAATAAGCAAAGCCCTTTTGTAACAGATCATCAGCATATTGTTTATACATTTCCTTACGTTCGCTTTGGCGATAAGGAGCATGAGGTCCGCCCACATGTACGCCTTCGTCAAACTCAATTCCGCACCATTGAAGGGATTCAACAATATAATCTTCTGCACCAGGGACGAATCGGGTTTGATCCGTATCCTCAATACGAAGGATCATTTTTCCACCGCTTTTGCGCGCAAAAAGATAATTGTACAAAGCAGTGCGTACACCGCCAATATGAAGGGGTCCGGTAGGACTGGGTGCAAATCGCACTCTGATTTCTCGTTCTGCCATGAAGGATTTTTTTGCAAAAGTAAGGTTAAATGCGGAAATGAAGAAAAGCAGGGGAGTGTTTTGTTTTTTGAAAATAGAAACGAAGATGTATTAGAGTCAGTCTATAAATAATGTGGCTTACCTAAAAGAGGATAGAAGAAGCATGTAAGCAAGATTCTCATTGTAGCATTTGATTTATACCAAGACTTTTATCTCCAGTCAATATCGCATTAAAAACACTGATGTTTATTTTATTTATATATTTGGATGAAATAAACATACAGCTATTCAACAGAATTCACCAAATTGAATCCATGAAAACTACGATTTTAATCATCAAACCCTTCGCCAGTAAAACGGGCAGCAGTCTGTTTTTAATGTTTGTAATTGCGGGCGTTCTTGTGTTTGCCGGAGCGCTAATCATTACAACGTTAATCAACGACTATAGCATGTTACTAATCTTTGGTGGGTTGTCAGCAGTGTTATTGGGCGCCGGAGAAATGTTCTATATCTTATTGCCAAGAGTAAAAATTGCTTTTGATTCAACAACTCGAATTGCCACGGTAAAATCGAGTAAAGAGCCAACGCAGCAAATTCCATTTGATCAATTGCAGCCGTTTCAGATATATGAAGTGATTCGCGGATATGCTCATCAATATTATTGTAGAAATGCATCCTTTGGAAAATACTCCGATTTGTTTTTTAGTGCACGACATACGGCCACATTAAAAAGGGCGAAGCAATTGCAAAAATTTACGGGGGTAGATTTGATTGACTATGACGGGCGCGTTGTATCGAATGATTAGTTAAATCTATCGGTGTAAATACACTTTCATTTATTCTTTATTAAGAAATCCTTTCGTTGCATATTCAATGATGCATTGCTTTATGCTGCCTATTATTGACCACCATTGAATTATAACACATATTTGATCATAAAATAAGAGTCCGTATGAATTCGGATACGGCCTCTTATCTAACTTACTAATATGAATTATTGATTCTACTTATCACTAATTTATAATTGGATTTCTATTCTTTTACAATTCTTCTTATAATTGCCGGAGCCCCATTGAGGCTGATTTCAACCATATATACGCCTGAGTTTCCAGGGATGTTTAATTGGATATTGGAGACCGCTTTTTCAGAAGAGGTAAGTACAACTTGCCCTATCATATTTGTCAACTTAACGGTAACAATATCGTAGAATTGTCCCAGATCGATATTCAGATTTCCTTTCGTTGGATTGGGGTGAATCTTTACTTCAAAATTCGATTCAAAATTATTGATGTTTACAGACACAATACTAAAGCATGAAGAGGTATCTGAACAACCGTCTTTACTAACCACCACAGCATAAGTGCCATTTTCTGAAGGAGTAAAACTTTGATTGGTTTCAAAATCAACCGGCAACATACTACTACAATTTAACCACTGGTATGTGGCTCCCGAAAGGTTTGCGGTCATTGTTGCATTTATCATGACAACTGAAGTGTCTGTAATAAATATATCTATTGGTTGATTTGTTGAATTCGGGCATGTCCCGATGGTGGAATATGTAACGATGTAAGACCCTGCCGTGCAAGTAGACAAATCTATATTTCCATTTACCGCATTGAGTGAAAGCCCGGCAGTACTATTAAATCCTCCACCACCAAGACCAGTAATGATGGGTGAAGGATCGATACCGTTACCACAGTAACTACTATTATAATAGCTAAAGGATGCATCATCAACAGCCGTGATAGTCACTGATGCATCAGAAGTATTCGGGCAGCTGCCATTTGTTGAATACGTAATATTATAGGGACCCGGGGCACTTAAGGATAAATCTATATTTCCTGTTGTTGGATTAATAGTAAGGCCTGCGGTGCTACTAAAGCTCCCTCCATTAAGTCCTGTAATGGTTGGAGTTGGGTCGACGCCATTCCCACAATAACTGCTACTTGAATAATTGAATGAAGCATCATCCGCAGTTACAATATTCATTGCTATAATAGTGTAATTTGGACAACTTCCGTTAGTCGTATAGGTGATGTTGTAAGGACCCGCGGTACTTGCTGATAAATCAATACTTCCTGAAGAGGGACTTATAGTAATTCCTGCAGTACTGCTAAAGGTGCCGCCTGCAAGGCCTGTAATGGCCGGACTTGGATCAGTGCCATTAGTACAATAACTACTTCCTGTATAATTGAACGAGGCATCATCAGCAAGGACAATACTCATCAGGAATATTGATGAGTTAGGACACGAACCGTTTGTAGTGTATGTAACTACATATGGTCCTGCGGTACTTGCTGATAAATCGATGGTTCCAGAAGTAGTGTTCAGGGAGATTCCTGCAGTACTGCTGAAGCTTCCTCCAGACAAACCGGTAATAGTAGGTGTTGGATCACTGCCGTTACTGCAATAACTAATATTTACGTAATTAAACGAGGCATTATCAATCGCGGTGACACTCACCGGAACACCTAATGAATTTGGACAAGCGCCATTTGTTGTATAGGTAATTGTATAAGGACCCTCGGTACAAGCCGATAAATCTATTAATCCTGAAACCGGATTAATAGAGATTCCAGCAGTACTGCTAAAACTGCCACCACTCAAACCTGTTATTGTGGGAGAAGGATCAACACCATTGCCGCAATAGCTGCTATTTGGATAACTGAATGAAGGATTATCCGCGTTATTAATGCTAACACCAATATTGGAAAAATTGGAGCATGCACCAGCAGTAGTATAAGTAACCACATAAGGACCGGCAGTACTTGCGGAAACATCAATGATTCCTGTAGCAGCACTGATAGATATTCCTGCAGGACTACTGCTAAATGTTCCACCGGTCATTCCGGTAATAATTGGCGAAGGATCTGAACCATTTGAACAATAGGCTGGACTGCTATAATTAAAGCTAGCGTTATCAAGTGTATTGACACTAAACGAAACACTATGTGTGTTTGGACAGCTTCCAATGGTTGTATATGTTATGTTGTATGCGCCAGCAGAACTAGCCGAAAGATCTACGTTCCCCGTAGAAGTGTTAAGTGATAATCCTCCCGGACTGCTGCTAAAACTTCCACCAGCAAGACCAGTAATAACTGGACTAGGATCGATACCATTAATACAATAAGCGGAAGAGCTATAATTGAAAGAAGCATTATCTGCAGCAACGATATTGATGCTTGTGTTAGCTGTACCAGGGCAAGTTCCCGGAGTAGTATATGTCACAGTGTAATTTCTGGCTGTACTGGCTGAAACATCGATTTGTCCACTTGTTGTATTTATTGATAATCCAGCCGGAGAACTACTGAAGGTGCCACCGGTAACTCCGGTTATTGTGGGAACTGGATCTGAACCATTACTGCAATATGACGCTAAACTATAATTAAACGAAGCGTTTTGAACAGCATTAATATTTATGCTCGCGTTGGCCGATCCCGCACAAGGTCCAGGAGTGGTATATGTCACAGTATATCCGCCAGTACTACTAGCCGATACATCTATGGCTCCTGTTGTAGTATTAAGAGACAATCCAGCTGGTGAACTGCTGAACGTACCACCGGTAACTCCTGTGATTGTTGGAGTAGGATCAGAAACGTTCTGGCAATATGCCGAAGAGGAATAATTAAATGCTGCACTTTGAGAAGCTGTCACCGTTATAGTATGATTTGTACAACCGCCAGGGGCAACGCATCCTCCCTCTCCGCGAACATAATAAGTTGTACTGGGAAAAGATGGTGTAACAACATATGTTGAACTTGCAGTGCTTCCAACTAATGTTCCTCCACATGAACCACTGTATATTTTCCAGGAGGTTGCATCATTTAATGTTCCCGATATTGTAAGAGTCGATGTACTACCATTGCAGATTGTCGCTGGAGAATGCGTCACAGTAGGGACAGTGGGGTCTTTACATGTTGAGTACACAATATTATCAATATCAGCTGAAGCTCCTGAACCACTCACTCTGCTAAATGTAAGACTTGTAATCCCAGTCCAATTCAGTGTGTGAGTGCCGGTCGTTGCTGAATTGTAACTATACGTATGACCCAGATTATCTTGCACCTGCATAATATTTGCCCCTACATAGGGTCCAACATAAAATGACACAACGTTCCAGGTGCCAGTGTTTTTCGTGATTGTGGCAGTGGTTGCAAGATTGGCAACCCAAATTGTTCCAGAAGCAGCATTCCATCCGGCAAAAGAAAAACCGGTTTCTGCAGCACCTGCATCAAAGGTCATCGTTTGTGTATAGCCATTAGTAATAAGGCTGATCATCAAAACTGTAATAAAAATTGCTTTTCTCATTGGGGTATTTTTTGAAATAATTGGCTAAATTAACTAAATATTAAATCAACATACATAATAACTATTCAATTTGTTTATTTGGAAGGATTTTCCCATAAAAAAACAAACTTTGATAATTCATATTTGAATATTAAATACAGCATTTAAAGATTGAGCCATATCTTTATGATTAGCGCTCGTCTGAAATTGAATTACGATTATTCTACTTTTATTACTTTCTTATTAGTATTATTAATCTACTATTCCCATTTGCAGATTCCATCAATTGCACAAAACAATACTCCTCAAGACACAAAAAAGCATTGTTTTATTCAGTGTTTGTGCCTATTTTTGCAGGTAACTTCAACCAGAATCTATTCTCATGAATACAAAACGCCGCTGGTATATTGTGATTCCCGTCCTTTTGGTATTGGGATTTCTTGCCTGGTTTTTCTCTTCAATCGTTCTTTACGTGCTGGTCGCCACTGTGCTTTCACTCATTGGTCGCCCATTGGTTCGTAATCTTGATAAAATTAAAATTCGTAAGTTCCATTTCCCACATACCCTTAGCGCGCTGATTACATTATTAGTGCTATTTGGCGCCATCGCAGGCATCTTTGCATTAGTGGTGCCGCTGCTCATCAATCAGGCAACAGAATTATCAAACATCGACACTCAAGCACTGGTTGATGCTTATCGTCCCCAGCTTGATCAATGGAGAGAAACGCTGACGCAATATCAAATGATCAAACCGGATCAGGATATAGAAACACTTATCAGTGAAAAAGTGACAAGTATTGTTGGAAAAACGAACGTTTCCGATATCATGTCGCAAGTGATTGATGTTACAGGAAACCTTTTCATTGCCATCTTTGCGATTGGCTTTATCACTTTCTTTTTCCTGAAAAATGAACGCATGCTCCTAACTGCAATCATGTTAATTACTCCTGTTGATTTACAAACAGAAATTAAACATGTTTTTATAAAAACGATACGTTTGCTTTCGCGATACTTCACGGGCCTGCTGCTTGATTTGACTATTGTGATTACATTAATCACACTCGGCCTGTGGATATTTGGGTTTGATAATGCTTTGATGATAGGAATCTTCGCGGGTTTGATGAATGTCGTGCCCTATATCGGTCCTATTATAGGTGCCGGTATTGCTCTGGTACTTGGACTTACAGGCAATATTGAGCCCGGTGTTTATCAGGAACTCCTGCCAATGGTATTGCAAATCCTAGGAGTAATGATCACTGTAAACATTCTCGATGCCTTTCTGATTCAGCCTGCAATCTATTCAAATCGTGTTAAAGCACATCCTCTGGAAATTTTCCTGGTGATTCTTATTTCGGGAAGTGCTGCAGGAATTCTGGGAATGGTGCTGGCAATTCCAACGTATACCGTGCTTCGCATTATTGCTAAAGAGTTCTTTGGTAAATGGCGTTTTGTCAGGAAAATCACCGAGAAAATCTAAGCCTATGTGCGCGCTATTAATGCGGGATGCCTTCGCGTTGTGGAAAGCTGCAACTCCTCGCAAAGCGCTAAATTATTTTGTGTGTAATCTCTCATATCTATTCAGCCGCATTACACACAGAGCAGTGCTGGCGGGCAGTCCGTCATTTGTTCATATTGAGCCTACTAACCGCTGTAACTTGCAATGCCCGGAATGTCCAACCGGTAAGGGTTTCATCACACGTCCCCGTGGTGATATTTCCATGGATAACTATAGTGGAATCTTAAATTCTCTTTCCAAATCAGCCTTCTATTTTAATTTATATTTTCAGGGAGAACCTTACTTGCATCAGCAATTGCCTGAAATGATACGATTAGCTAAGGAAAAAAATCTGTATGTAGTTACCTCCACTAATGCTCAAAAGTTGGATGTCAGTGCGGCCAGGCAAACCATCACCAGTGGATTAAACAGGATTATCATATCGTTCGACGGTCCGGATGCTGAAGCTTACGAAAGCTATCGTAAAGGTGGCGATTGGAAAAAGGTAATCCTGGCTGTGCAACACTTAACGAATGAAAAAGCTGTCCAGCACTCTTCCAAACCCTTGGTAATTCTTCAGTGCCTGCTGTTAAAAGCGAATGAAAATAAAAAAGGTGAAGTTATAAAACTTGCACATTCACTTGGTGCTGATGCCCTCGAATTTAAGACACTTCAGCTGCTTGACTGTACCAAAGCCTCGGAAATACTGCCAACCAAAGAATCCGACACCCGGTATTTTCAACATAGCTCACCACATTACATTCCTCGAAAGCCTCGCAAGCACGTATGTTCACATCTTTTCAATTCCTGTGTAATCACCTGGGATGGCAATGTAGTTCCTTGTTGTTATGATAAAAATGCAGAACATTCTTTTGGTAATCTGAACAACTCTACTTTTCAGGAAATATGGAAAGGCTCTGCACGCAGAGCCTTTATCAACAAGGTAATCCGTAACAAACCATCGATTGATATATGTGCGAACTGCCAATGAGTTTATGAGTGGAATCGGATCAAGCGGATTATTGAGGAGCAACAAATAGTTATTGGTGTTTTTTTAGCACAACTAAAAAACCAATACTGAATTGTCACAATTAATAAGAGCACAATTTAATTTGTGGTTTATATTCTTTAAATTCCACCTTTTGCATGAACAAAAGGTGGAGCCAAAATTCTAGTCAAAGCAAAATGCTATCCCCCCGCTCTCGCCAATGGCCGCAAATCACGCAAGGTAGTGCCGAAAACGCCAATTGACGGCAGTTCTTGAATGTGATAATAAACTTCATTTCGCTCATTGAATTTTCTTTTTGTCGTTTTCGACAAAGCCGACAGCGAAAAAGCCGCTGTCTGGCCCCTTGCGGATTTGCGTGCCGTTGGCGATTCACAGCTCGCCCACGCCCGCTTGCTTTGACAGGCCCGCGCACACGCGTTGAACATTAGCATTGCATAATTTCAATACGATAAAAGAACCCCTAAGCACTAATGGTTTTGGTCTGATAGTCTATTAAAACATGGTTGCTCAAAAAGATTGATAAGTGTAATCAATATTGATGGCCAATATTACAAACAATAGCTGCAAAAGGAACTCATTCGCGTTTATTCGTGGTATTCGTAGTTGAAGAAAGGTTTTAAAATCTATTGTTTTCTGTGAATAGTTTTCCTACTACTCAACTTTTCCGCTTGATCCGTGGAATCCACTGCCCTACTTCACAAGGACAAGACCACAGACGGACTTTATAGAACGGAACTACTTTGCGTGTATTAACATTCACGGGGTGACTTAGAGTCACCCCGTGAATATTTACGTAGAAATGCTAACTCCAGTATTCGTTTTTAGAAAATCTTGGCTACCTCAAGCATACCATAAATGGCTCTTCGAGACTTTGTGCCTTCGTGGCCTCCCAAATACTTAGTCTCTTAAAAATAAAAAAAGAAAAAGAAATAGCCCGCCGCCCAATTCATGCTCACGCTTTCCACATATCCTATTGTTTGGTATGATGCATTTTCAATCTTGCCATCCTGATTAACATAGCCTAATGTCTGATAGCTGGCATCCTGCACTCGACCATCGGCGCCAATATAACCCAGCGTTTGATAACTTGAATTTTGCACACGACCTTGATTATCTATGTAACCGATAATCTCATACGACGCGTTTTCCACACGACCGTCAACTTCATAATAACCTACCGTTTGATAATTTGCATTTTGAACCCTTCCGCCACCTTCAATATAGCCAATGGTCTGATATGACGCATTCATGATGCGCTGAGCTTGGGACGATGTTACCATAATAGATAAAATTAAAAGGATAATTAATCTTTTCATATGTATTGATTTAAAAAATTACCAATATTGTATTCAATGAATATCGAGGGGATCCCGCATCAAGTGCGGAATGACGGCTCCGATTGGCGGTTTCTGAAACCTTTTTTATAAGCATTGCAGCTCTCTCCCAACATTCAAAGTATAAAACAAAAAATCAAATCAGTTCCTTAGTTGTTATTACTTTTGTATTTATTATCTGTCAATAAAAACCACATAGTAAATACAGATTACAGAATAAAAGTAACCAAGATTAATGAAAGCACGAGGCATGATCATATTTTTACTTATCGTTTTAACGGTATACAGTCTGGTTAACTATTATCTATTCAGACGCGGACTTCAGGGAATAGAGGCTATTCCAGCATTCAAACCAGTATACATTGCTTTATTCGCATTAGTTTTTATCTCCTATATTTTAGGCCGAATTTTAATGAAGGCAGCTCCAGGAACCTTTGCCGGAATTATGATCTGGATTGGATCTTTTTGGTTAGCATGCATGTTATATTTCTTCCTTGCTGTTGTACTACTGGACTTCGTTCGATTACTAAACCATTGGTTTCATTTCTTTCCGAATGCGATTACGGCTGCTTATCCAACCGTAAAGCTAATTGTTGCAGGCATTACTGTTTTAGTGGTATTTATCCTTATCCTCGTAGGGACTATAAATGCCTATCATCCGAGGATCAAACATCTCGAAGTACATATTCCGAAAAAAGCAGGAAACTTAAAGGAATTAAACATTGTCATGGCTTCTGATATACATCTTGGAACGATTATCGGGCGAGGGCGATTTTCGCGAATGCTTGAGAAAATTAATGCGCTTAATCCCGACATTATCCTCTTTGCAGGGGATGTGGTGGATGAGGACATAGAACCGGTGGTTCGGTTGAATCTTGGAGAAATGCTGAAATCGCTTCACTCACATTATGGAACCTACGCTATTCCAGGGAATCATGAATACATTGGCGGTGCTGAAAAAGCATTTGCATATCTGCGACAGCACAATGTCACATTATTGAGGGATTCGGTGGTTTATATCGATAGTGCCTTCATCCTTGCAGGTCGCGATGACCGCGATAGAGGTCGTTTTAGTGGTGGGCGAAGAAAAGAAGTGGCGGATCTTCTTACCGGTGTTGATAAAACGTTGCCGGTTATTCTCATGGATCATCAACCATTCGAATTTCAAAAAGCGGTTGACGCTGGTGTTGATCTACAGCTAAGCGGACATACTCACAGGGGACAAGTCTGGCCTTTCAATTATATTACTCAAGCCATGTACGAAACCGACTATGGTTATTTTAAAAAAGGCAGCACACAATTCTATGTTTCCAGTGGTGCGGGCACCTGGGGGCCACCAGTGCGTTTGGGAAACCAGCCGGAGATTGTGGCTATCCATGTGATATTCGGCAATTGATACCTGTTTGAAACCGCTAGCAATAGGGCAATTCCCGTCATATTCTCATCGTCTTTTTTCGTTCATAAATCCTGACAATCTTTTTGATGGTCTGGTAACCCGGAAACTATAAAGTGAGCCACTGAAGATGAGTGATTTACCTTCGGACGTATGTCTTCAATAAATATTTTCAGTAAAAAAGCATTAATCCTGCTTTTAGTACTAATTAATTTTTACTTTTGCTAGGCATCGAGTATGCTAAAAAATATCATTATAAAAATTTTAATCATCTTATACTTATGAATTTATTAGAGCAAATTCGCGATAATGCCAAAAAGAAAAAAAGGCGGATCGTGCTTCCTGAAGGTACCTCAGAAAGAACACTCAAAGCGGCGGACATTATTTTGAAGGAAGGATTGGCAGAGCTGATTTTATTGGGGAATATCGATGAGATTCATCGTCTCGAAAAGCAGTTCGGCTTAGATCTTTCTAAAGCAGAACTTATCGATCCGGTAAATTCTCCCAAGAAAGCACAGTATATTGAGCGTCTCGTGGAATTGCGCAAGTCAAAAGGATTAAGCGCTGCTGATGCGGAAAAATTACTCGATCAGGATATCTATTACGGTCCAATGATGATTTTCATGGGCGATGCTGACGGTGAAGTAAGTGGTGCTGAGCATTCGACAGCTGACACTGTTCGTCCCGCATTGCAAATTGTAAAGACTGCTCCTGGTGTATCCGTTGTTTCAGGCGCCATGGTGTTGGTTTCCAAAAAACCCGAGCTTGGACATAATGGAATTTTTATTTGTGCTGATGTGGCCATTACTCCAAACCCAACAGCTGCTGAGCTTGCACAGATTGCTATTTGCAGTGCAGATACTGCACGTATGATTGCCGGTATCGAAAAACCAAAAGTAGCCATGTTATCATTCTCTACTAAAGGATCTGCACAGCATGAATTTGTTGATAAAGTTGTGGCGGCCTTAAAGATTGCAAAAGAGCAGCGCCCGGATCTCGAGATTGACGGGGAACTGCAGGCCGACGCAGCACTGATTGCATCGGTGGGACAAAAAAAATGTCCGGGATCTACCGTTGCTGGTCTTGCCAATGTATTGGTGTTTCCTGATCTGCAATCGGGCAACATCGGATACAAGCTTGTAGAGCGTCTCGGGGATGCTGAAGCCATTGGTCCAATCCTTCAGGGACTGGGTGCACCCATCAATGATTTGTCACGCGGTTGTTCAGTAATGGACATTGTAAATTTAGTAGCTATTACTGCAAATCAGGTTGCTGATAAAAAATAACGAATTAAACACACAGACTAATTTAATATATTATAACAATGAATATTCTCGTTTTAAATTGCGGCAGTTCTTCGATCAAATATCAATTACTGAACATGGATGCTGAACCCGATGTAATGGCCAAGGGCTTACTTGACAGGGTTGGATTGGCAGACAGTGAACTTGCACATCAGCCAAAAGGAAAAGATAAAGTAAAGTTAGTTCAGCACGTACCTGATCATCAGGTTGGGATTGACATTATTCTGAAAGCCTTACTGCATCCGGAGTATGGCGTTATCAAAGATAAAAGTGAGATTCATGCAGTTGGACATCGTGTTGTGCATGGTGGTGAAAAATTCAGCGGAAGCGTATTAATTACACAGGAAATCATCGACAAAATGGAAGAGTGCAGCGATCTCGCTCCTTTACATAATCCTGCAAACTTAAAGGGAATTTATGCCATGACGAAGCTCATGCCGGAGGTTAGGCAGTGTGGTGTATTCGACACAGCCTTCCACCAAACCATGCCAGAGCACGTTTATATGTATGGTCTTCCATATGCTATTTATGAAAAACATAAAATTCGTCGCTACGGATTCCATGGAACCAGTCACCGCTTTGTCAGCCAAAAAGCTGCTGATATGCTTGGCAAGGACATCAAAGATCTTAAAATCATTACCTGTCACTTAGGCAACGGTGCTTCCATTGCAGCTGTAAAAAATGGAAAATCTTTCGATACTTCAATGGGATTAACCCCGGTTGAAGGTTTAATGATGGGAACCCGTTGTGGTGACCTCGACCTTGGTGCAATGTTATTCCTGATGGAGAAAGAAGGTCTTGATACAAAAAAGGCAAACAACCTGATCAATAAAACAAGTGGTGTTGTTGGAATCACCGGTATTTCCTATGATATGCGTGATATTGAAAAAGCATCTGCTGAAGGAAATGCCCGTGCAACCTTAGCATTAGACATGTATAATTACCGCGTGAAAAAATATATTGGTGCTTATGCAGCAGCAATGGATGGTGTAGATGTAATCGTATTCACCGGAGGTATTGGAGAAAATGCAGGTACCACCCGTCGTGGCGTAATCAAAGGTCTGGAATTTATGGGAATTGATTTCGACTACGAAAAGAATGAGCCTCTGCGCGGAAAAGATGAGATTCTCACGCGTGAAGGTTCAAAAGTAAAGGTAATGGTATTAACCACCAATGAAGAATTGGTAATCGCCCTTGACACCTTAGAAATACTTAAAAAATAATGCAAACCATTGATGCCTTATTAAAAAAGGTCAACAAAGCACTGGAAGCCGAGCGTTTCGAACAGAAGCCAAAGGAATTGTATGAGCCAATCTCTTACACTTTGTCCTTAGGCGGAAAGCGGATACGCCCGGTTTTAGTGCTCATGGCCTGCGACCTGTTTGGTCAAAAGTGTGAAGCGGCCATTAACGCCGCATTAGGAATTGAAGTCTTTCATAACTTCACTTTATTGCATGACGACATCATGGATAAAGCTCCTTTGCGACGAGGCCATGAAACAGTACATCAGAAATGGAACACAAACATTGCAATACTTTCGGGAGATACAATGTTTGCCAAAGCCTATGAATATTTCCTGCGGCTTGATCCTCCATATCTGAAACCCGTGCTGCAAATCTTTACGCAGACGGCCATTGATGTTTGCGAAGGGCAACAATGGGATATGAATTTTGAAAGCACCGATAAAGTTTCTATTGCGGATTACATTGCAATGATTCGTCTGAAAACAGCTGCACTCACGGGTGCGAGTTTGAAAATAGGCGCCATCATTGCCGGCGCTAATACAAAAGACGCTGATCATCTTCAGGCTTTCGGACAAAATTTGGGCGTAGCATTTCAACTCAAAGATGATTTGCTTGATGTTTTTGGCGACGAAAAGAAGTTTGGAAAAAAGACCGGTAACGACATTGCGACCAATAAAAAAACCTTTCTATATCTTAAGGCTTTTGAATTAGCAAAAGGAATGACCCGTGACCGCCTGCTTTATTACTTCGTGAATGCCACGCTTGACGGTGAATCAAAGATTGCTGCAGTTAAGGAGATTTACACCAGACTGAACATTAAAGAAGAAACTGAAAAGGAAATGGAGTTCTACTATAAAGAAGCATTGAAGCACCTTAGCTCAATCAAGGTTGCTGCTGAAAATAAAGCAGAACTAAAAGCTCTTGCAGATAATCTAATGACCAGAGAAGTCTGATCCTTAGTTGTGACGACAAATCTTAATGATCCTTTTTAAGGAAACCATCACGCACCCATACAAAGAGTGCAACCAGCAGCCAATAAAACACAGTGAAGGCAGCAAGGTAGGTGACGAATGTTTCTAATAATCCGTATTTATTGAGAAGCCAGAAAAGCAGTGTTCCTAGACCCAGTATGTAAACAGCAGTGAACATTCGCTTAAAACCAGTGCCAACTTTTTTAAACGAAGCCAGAACGTTTTTTACATTTTGATTAGCGTTCTTGCTAATAGTTTCAATAGGATTATTATCGCCAGTTGCAGGTGTTTCCTTGGTGTCGGGAGTTTCCATATACTTCGTTGTTGTTGTTGAAATTTTGATTTGCTACCCTTTTACGGCAAATTTAGTTTTAGGTTCGGAATTTTTCATAATTTTGTAGCATTATAAGTAAGCGCCTCTTTAGCTCAGTTGGTAGAGCAACGCATTCGTAATGCGTAGGTCGAGGGTTCAAGTCCCTTGAGAGGCTCACAAAAAAAATACAGCGAACAATTCGCTGTATTTTTTTAACGAAGAAAAGAGGGATCAAGCCGGATTGTTGAGGAGCAACAAATAGTTATTGGTGTTTTTTTAGCACAACTGAAAAACAATACTGAATTGTCGCATTTAACAAGAGCACAACTTAATGTGTGGTTTATATTCTTTAAATTCCACCTTTTGCATGAACAAAAGGTGGAGCCAAAATTCTAGTCAAAGCCAATGCTATCCCCCCGCTCTCGCCAACGGCCGCAAATCACGCAAGGTAGTGCGGATTTGCGTGCCGTTGACGATTCACAGCCTGCCCACGCCCGCTTGCTTTGACAGGCCCGCGCACACGCTTTGAACGCTAGTATTGCATAATTTCAAAACTGTAAAATAACCACAAAGTACCAATGGTATTGGCTTGATAAGCTATTAAAACACGACTGCTCAAAATGATTGATACGTTTAATCAATATTGATGGTCAATGTTACAAATAATCGCTACAAATGGAACTCATTCGCGTTCATTCGTGGTATTCGTAGTTGAAGAAAGGTTTTAAATCTATTGTTTTCTATGAAGAGTATTCCTACTCCTCAACTTTTCCGCTTGATCCGATCAAACCTTCTTTGGCCCGAAAACCCATTTGATTAGGAGTACAAACAAAATTGCCGAGAAGAATGAAAACATGGCGTACACCACCGCAGGTTTTTCCATGTTGTTGTTTTGAAGTATACTTCCCGAAATCAGCAAGGCCAGTGCTGTGTTGTGCAACCCAACTTCAATGGAAATCGTGAATTGATCACTAAATGGAATATGCATTAGTTTGCCGCCAAAAAATCCTGCTGACATTGCAAGTAAATTAAGTGCGATCATAGGACCGAAAATATACAAGGTCTCATCCAGACTTATTCCAGTGCCGCCACTGCTTTCTCCCAGAAATATTTTTATTGAAAACACAGTCCCTAAAAGTAGTGGGAGCACAAATTTTAAGGGCTTTTCGAGCGCTTTTGCAAATCGTTCCTTGTTATGACGAATCAATACGCCAAGAGATGCAGGTAAGATGGTTACAATAAAAATTTGAAACACCGTTTCCCAAAAAGGTAAGGCTATTTGCTGTTGTTTCCCTAAAAACACTATCAATGCAAGATTCACAATTAATGGAACCGAAAGCAGAGTGATAAAACTATTGATGGTGGTCATGGAAATCGCCAGGGCTACATTACCTTTGAAAAGATGAGTAATTAAATTTGAAGATGCTCCACTGGCACAAACAGAAACAATGACTAAACCAACGCGCATTTCGTCAGAAAGCGGGCTTAAACGCGCTATCGTGAAAGCAATAGCCGGAACAATAAAAACCTGTATTCCAAGAGCAGTAAATAGTGAGCGGGGATGCAGGAAGATGTTCTTGAAATCACCCATGGTGAGTGATAATCCAATTCCCAACATGATGATGGCGAGTACAACATTAATCAAAATATCTATATAGGAATAACTACCCATCATTTGCTCTTTAGAAATATTGGCGAAGTTACGTTTTTTGCAGCATCTTGCAGTAAAAAAGGAACGTACAATCGACAGCGTTCATGTTAGAAAGAACTATATGTGACTGATAGTAATCCCTATGGGGGCTATTGCACGGTGCTTACCGAATTGTTGGGTTTTGATATAATACCGCATATACCTGCCCCTTGTGCCATTGTTTTTTAATAGTCCAATGCTCCCTTAACGCGAGCAGGGTTGATGGAGAAAAACTATTGCAGATATTCGTTTGAAAAATATACGGCATGGTCTGAATATCACGACCATCAAGATCATTGCACCAAGCAACATCATCGCTCAACGTGGTATGCGCAGGATTAGTAAACACTGGCCATTCACTACCAATCGCTGTTGCCGGGATATTCATCGATTTTACATCACTGCTGATTTGCTTTTCGAGTGAAAACCACGGAATCACCTTTAATGAAGCATCCCACCCATTTCCATAACGCTCAGGATACATCCAAAAATTACCACTGATGTAAACACAAGCAACGACAACAATCATTGCAATTTTTATTTTTTTATTTTGCAGAGCACTCACAAAACTCAAGAATACCAAAGGAAGCAGAATGATAAATGATAATACGTAACGATGACCAACCGGATTAGCTAAGGGTGCCATTGTCACAGCAGGCACAATGAGTAAGGTAAGTATCATTAAAAACAGAAATTTCAATTCTCTATTTAATGATTTTTTTATACCAAAGAAAATTGCCATGATTACAATAAAAACAACACTACAGATGCGGCCAAAATCAAAGGCCTTCCAGCAAATATATAATCCCTGCCGTAGCATCATGATTGGCTGATTCAAGGATTCATGATTTGCTTCGCGCACGGGCGAAACCATAAACCACCCTGTTTGATAATAGTGCCAACACATCCACATCAGCCAAATTATCACTGCAGGAATATATACAAAGAAGCCTTTCCCTTTAAATGGATTCCTTTGCAGAATCTTCACTACCAGAAAATGTATTATAGCAACAGCGGCCAAAAGGAGTATGCCCCTCACAGAACTCAACAGCATCATGGTTGTCATTATGATGAACAGCCATTTCTTGCCCGAAAGCAGTGCATTCAGTGCTAATAAAAAGAAGGCACACAGAATAAGATCATAGGCCATCAGCACTGATTGCGTTGCAAAAGTAGGATCAAGCAACACCAGCAGCAGCGCCCATTTGAGCATATCTGGAGATATCCATCTTTTTGCAAAAACATTGACTTGATAGACAACAATAATTAACCATGGCAACATCGCCAAATGACTTACCAATAGTGATTTCCCTGCGATAGTCCAGCATATGGCCATCCATAAGGGATACATTGGAAATCCACCAGTATCAGTGTTTATGTTTAGTATAAGGTTTGAAAATCCTTGATTGTACAGTTCCTGCGCCCCAGCACAAAAAAAACTACTATCCCAAAAAAAAGGAATATCGCGACACAACAGACTCATTATCGTTACGACAAGTATTGCCAATCCCGGTACGAGCCTGTGTTTGCCGAGCATGCCCGAACTATGATTATTTATTCCGTCCACTCTGATCCAGAATTTGGCGGATGCTGTATTGCGGACGACCGCTGATTGTCATATATATTCTTCCGAGATATTCTCCGATTAATCCGAGCACCATGAGATTCAGCCCTCCGAAGAAAATTGTCAACAGAACCAAACTCGTCCATCCTTCGATGCTGCGATCGGTAAAGAAATATTCACCCAAATAATAAAGCGCCAGTAGCAATCCCATTATCGCTATCAAAAGCCCTAATACTGCTGCAATACGAAGCGGTGCAACGGAGAAACCGGTAAACATTCTAAACCATACTCCCGCTGAACGTTTAATAGAATAATTCCCTTTCCCGCTGTGGCGCTGATGATGCGCTGTAACGAGTTGTGCCAGCCGTGGATGCTGAGTAAGAATAATTCCATCGATATATGGATACAGCCCGGAATATTGCGATACTTCTTTGGCAAGATCGGCGGTCATGATCTTAAATGGTGAAAGGTAAAGTCCGCGAGGCTTTCCAAGCAGCCATCGCGCAAATCCGCCATTGATGCGACTTCCAGCTTTCTTCGCCGCTGACTGATGCCATTCGCGAAAACCGGAATACACAACATCAAATCCTTCTTTACATTTAGTTAATAAGGCAGGAATATCGGCAGGATCGTGCTGCAGATCATCATCCATTATTACCACAAATGCGCCGCAACAGTGACGTAATCCTGCAAGAATCGCATTATCCTGTCCATAATTTGAACGCAGATCAATTGCAATAACTTCGCTGTGCGCTGATGCCAATTGACTTATTGTTTCCCATGAATGGTCGGTGCTACCATCATTCACCAGGATTAATTCGAAAGAGATCGCACTTAATTGCTGAGATATCCTTTTATACAGTTCTGCAGTGATATCACAGCTGTTATAAACGGGAACAACGATACTGAGCTCAACAGCTTTCATAGATGCAGACTTACAGTGAGATCTTTTTTAAATTCATTTTCGATAGTCAGTTTCCGCCTTGTTGCCAATGCGGCTGATTCCATCAAACATAAAAAACTTTCGCGAGTATACCTAAAATGTGCCGGACCGGCTGATGTTCCTGCGCTTCGACGCGCAAACCACCCCAGTAATCCCTTTCGTGAAGAAAGATTATGTACTGGTTCGCAGATAATCACCCTTGGTGCGGAAGTAGTCATTTTAGTAATTAAACTAAGAGCATTTTCATTAAAATGATAGAGGGAACCGGCCATCACACAAACATCAGCAATTGGCAGTGTTGTCAGTTGGGCAACATCTGCTTGCTTCGCTTCATATCCCCTTTTCAAAGCGCAATGTACAAAATAATTATTGATGTCCAATCCTGTCCATGCCATGTTCTTCTGTTTGCAGATAGACGCAAGTATGGTATCACCAAAACAAAGTTCGAGGCAGTGCTGCTGTTCTTGTAGCAATAGGGATAATTGCTTCATACGACCTTTGTACGAACCGGTATACAGCAGGTTCATCATCAGTCGATACAGGGGAAGCGAACTATAAATCAGTGATGCCATTTCAGCAGTTCAGGTCTTCCAACGTTAATACAGGAAGCCATTATTTATTGGTTCCAATTTGCAAAATGCTATTGTATGTAGCGGTATTGTTGAGAATTTCAACAGCCTTGAGTACACAAGGATCATCTGTAAGTGAACCTTCGATACGACCTTTCTGATAGTAATATCTTGGGAGGATGTATCCCTTTATGAGTTGTTTAATCTGATCCTTAAATTTATCGAGATCCGCTTGTTTATCGTGCATCATTTTCTCTTTGAGTGCCTCATATTCCGGCTTAATGGCATCGAAGTATTTTTCCTTTTCTGCGTTTGCTTTTAAGGATTCCAGTGCTTCTTCACTTTGTGTTTTGTAGTCGTATTCCTTGCCTTTAATGAAGTTCAGAAAATCAGTATAAATTTCTTCCGTAACTACAAACTTTCCTGCCGAAGGAATTTCTTTATGTGATTTATAAAAATATGATGCGTAATCAAATATTAAATACTTATCAGCCAACGCAAACGCGATATTGCTAAATTCTTCAGGGGTGATGCGGACATCCGGTTCGATACCGCCGCGATCATATACGGTACGGCCATTAAGTGTTTTAAACGCGGTTGCCAGAGAATCTGAAAATTTAATTGCGTTCCCCGCCTGGTCTTTATGAGCATAATCGAGTTCCTGAATACAACGTCCACTTGGAATATAGTACTTGGCAACCGTAACTTTCATTTCAGCATTATAAGTCAATGGAATAATATTTTGCACCAGCCCTTTTCCGTAAGTACGTGTTCCTATAATCACACCGCGGTCAAGATCCTGAATGGCGCCAGCAACAATCTCCGAAGCGGAGGCACTGCCTTCATCAACTAAAATAGCCAAAGGAATATTCAGGTCTACCGGGGCATTCAGGGTTTTATGCATATTGTTCTTATCTTTAAGTTTGCCTTTGGTACTGACAACAAGCTGCCCTTTGTCGACAAAAATATTCACGATGTTCACGGCTTCATTCAGCAATCCGCCGCCATTTCCACGAAGGTCGATGATGATTCCTTTCAAGTCTTTCTTTTCATTAAGTGCAACGAATGCGTCCTTGACTTCCTTTCCCGCATTCTGTCTGAATTCGCTTAGATTTATATATCCAATGTGCTCATCCACCTTACCAAAATAGGGAACATTGTCAACTTTAATTTCTTTACGTAGTATGGTTTTCTCCACGGGCTTTTCGGTAGAATCATGCTGTATCATCACCACGACCTCTGTTCCAGGTTGTCCTTTAAGTGCGGTACTAATTTCATCGATGGTTTTATCTTTAGCTGATTTCCCGTTAATTTCAACGATACGGTCTCCAGCTTTAAGACCTGCTTCATCAGCAGGACTTCCCTGATAAGGTTCGGAAATATAGACCCAGGAACCACGTTTCAAGATGCCCGATCCGATACCACCATATTGGCCGGTGGTCATAAAGCGATAGTCCTCTATATCCGATTCGGGAATATAAACGGTATATGGATCAAGTTCTTCGAGCATCGCATCGATGGCGGTTTTCATCAATTGCCCGCTATTCAGCTCATCAACATAATTCAGATGAAGCTGCTTATACAGGGTAATAAAGATATCGATGTTCTTAGCTATTTCGAAATCACTCTGAGTTTCCTGTGCTTTCAGCGATATGGAAGAACTGCCAAGGAGAATCAGGGCGAGCAGGGTGATTTTTACCAAACGAAAGAAATTCTTCATTGTATAATTTTTCATTAAGTGAATCAGGGGACAGGATCGTAGCCACTTCCACCCCAGGGATTACAAGACAATATGCGTTTAACTGTGAGCCAGCCACCTCTGAAAGGGCCATATTTTTTAAGTGCTTCAACGCCATAAGCCGAGCAAGTAGGCGTATAGCGGCAAGACGGTGGAAACAGCGGGGAGATCGATAGCTGATAGAACCGAATGAGCAAAATAAAAATATTAGCCAGCAGCTTTTTCATACAGGTTTTGCAAACGCTGTAAAATTAATATTATTTTGCTTTCCATCTGCGCAAAGCTTTCATTTCCACCTCCGATATACATCAGGCACACGGTGACTTGTTTCCCTTCTCGGGCAAGGATTTCGATGAGTGAGGCTTTATGAAGACGCAGAGCTTCCCTCATTTTACGCTTCAATGCATTGCGATCCACCGCATGAGGGAATCTTCGTTTACTAACTGTAACCATGAGCTGCAGCGAAATCCCTTCAGGAATCTCGCATTCGTCCCATAACAGAATAAATGGAAAATTTTTTATTTGCTTACCCAATTGGAAAAGATGCTCGGTAAGATTCCGGTTACACAATCGCTCCTTTTTTTCGAAGGTTGGCATGGAGGAAGTTCCGGAACAATAGAATTGTTGCCCCTTATTTTTTATTGTTTTTTGCAATAAACTGATCCAGCGCCATTGTCATGGATGGTGCTTTTTCGGTTGGTGCCTGAACTGTGATATTCAATCCCTTTTCGATAGCGGCAGCAGCAGTAGTAGCACCAAACACAGAGATCATAAGATCTTTTTGTTCAAAGTCGGGGAAATTATCGAAGA
This sequence comes from Bacteroidales bacterium, assembly GCA_963678485.1. Lineage (GTDB taxonomy): Bacteria > Bacteroidota > Bacteroidia > Bacteroidales > CAIWKO01 > CALGYY01. The sequence continues at coordinate 2,345,291 of OY782882.1, read as the reverse complement.
GTGATTGTATTCCGAAAGGACTAAAGAACACCAGCATTTGATAATCTCTCAAACTCATATCGGTAATATCCACCGATAAGGTCTTATAGATAATTGCCTTGGTAAAATTAATTTTGTTGGCCGTCATGAGTTGCATAATCTCATGCTTAACATTCTCGGTACAGGGGAATAAGTACTTTTCTCCAGCATGCTTTTTTATAATGGTAATAAGCTCTGCAGGGTTCTCGTTGCCATGAAAAATCTTACGTTTACGGAACTGTACATATTTCTGGAGATAGTAGGCCGTGCTTTCGCTTACACAAAAATATTTTGCAGTATCCGGCATTTTAAAACGCATTTCTCCGCAAAGCCTGAAGAAATTATCTACTGCATTTTTGCACGTAAAAATGATGGCCGTGTAATCAGGAATATTCACCCTTTGCCTTCTGAATTCAGATGCAGTAAGCCCTTCGATACGTATCAGCTTTTTGAACGTAATGTCAAGGTTATGCTTTTTAGCTAATCCAGAATACGGGGATTTTTCGTAATCCACCGGTTGGGGCTGCGATATGAGAATTTTTTTAACTTTCAAAGCTACATCAAGTTAAAGTTTATTATTAAAGAGGACTGGGCGATGTTGTTTTCCTGTTTTCAGACTGACAACCACTCACTTGCCATTTTCCCAAGAAATAAAACAGGTAAAATTTCGACGGTGCAAAGATACAAAAATAAATACAACCATGAAAATTTCGGGTTAGATAAACCAACCAAAAAGTTTCGAATAAGCTTAAATAACAATAAAATTGCAAAAAGGACCGATGCAATCATCACCGTATAATTACCTGAGGGAGGTGGTGCGTAGTACACCATAAGGCATACAGGAATGAGCATCATGCCCCACACTTCATCAATCACGACAGAGTTAATTATATATGTGTTGGTGGTTTCTTTTGAGTCGAAAATCCACCCAATGGTTGTTATTAGAAGCAGTCGGGCGCCAAACACTACAACATAACCCCCAAGAATCATTAAATAAAAGGTGTATTCATGCTGTAAAAAAGGCGGAAGACTTATCTGAGAACGAATAATCTGGTAGAAAAACAAGGAAAAGCTGAGCATATGCAGTATGATGAGCGGAGGTGTAACACGCTCCGAGAGCAGATTACCTTCACGAATAAGTAAGGTAAGTTGCCGGGGCCGGGCAAAGGCACTGAAAATCTGTCCAAGTCTGCGTGCATTCAGGATTTTTGCAATCAACAAAAGCGTTGTGCACAAAAGAAGTAATCCAAAAATCCAGTCTTGATGAGGAAAATCGCGTTTAAGTGGCCCATGCGTTTTGGGTTCCAACTGATGCCCGGTAAAGACAGATGTCCGCATCAGATTGCTATCACTCACCTGAATCTGATGTATTAACTTTGGCGTGTTTACCCAAAAAACTGATGGATCTGCCATTGTTTTTGCAGGGTTCCATTTCGGAGATACCTCATCCTGTCCGGCAATAAACCCCCTGAAAAATGAGGCAGTATCGGTGCTGTATAAGGATGGATTTTCGGAAATCAGATCCTGTGGCATCTGGGCGTTTTTTGCAAAATTACTATTAAGAATGATAGAAGAAACTTTATTAGCTGTTTATTATCAGCAATTTTAAGCGGTCATTTCATTTGAGGGTCATGGACTGCTCTGCATGATACAGATGTTTCAACCGCCCGTCCTTATATGCTCAACTACATGGAATGCTAATTTTCTTCGTTAAAGAATAGTTGGTAGAAATGCATCCCTGAAGCCTGGTCAAAACCTTTGATAATAAATTCACGTTTACCGTGAACGTAAATATGAAAATTCTTATCAAGCTTAATGATGCTTTTAAGCACACGCGCTTGTTTTTTTACCGCCTGTTCCGAAATGGAAAAATCCTGCGACACATCCACATCATGCGACTCTTCATAATCAGCTTTATACTCTTTAAATTTTTCAATGATTTCGGGTTGTTTCATAACCTCTCCGGCAAACTCTTCGAGGTTGAACCGTTCCTTTTCTTTGAAAAATTTTACCGATTTATTTAGAAGATCGACCTGATCGGCCTTGCTAACCTCAAAGGATTCGGGCAGTTTTTGAGTGACGAAATTCTTACATAGATTCAGCGCTTCGCGGGTGTGAAAATAGGCGTCCTCCCTTTGCTTTAAATGTAAAAACTGATCAATCCAATATTGCGCTTCTACACTTTTGCCCGTATGATCCACTACAGAGACCATATAGCCAAGCTCCGGTTCCGTATTATAAATTAAACAACCTTTGTCGAGTTTACTAATATTAATACCTTCCTCATTCTCTACCGTATAATTTTCGCCGGAAGGATACACTTTTAAAAAAGGCTCTTTGCTTTCAGATTTAAATAAACCAACAGCTTCTACCGACTCTCCATTCAGCATATACTCATCAAAATATACTACATATAGTTCACCCGGTTTTATTTTCGGATGATTACTGCTCTCGTATAAATGTTTAACCAGATGAACCGATTGCTCATACAGTGAACTCGGATCGTCGAAAATTGCCCTGACATAGGTATATACTTCATTCAACTCAAGAGAACTCTCATGCTGAAAAGTAAAATATTCGCTGCTTTTAAAGGGCGAAAGAAAGTATTGCTGCAGCAACGCCTTGACTTCATCCGTTGTTTCGAGTAGTGCCCTTGACTGACGTATGCCTTCTTCGGCCGAACGATTTCCTGCAAAATGTACCGCAATGGCGGAAATACTGGCAGTTTCCATAATAGTATGTGCAAATGTTGAATTGCAAAGATAAGATATTAAGACACGCTATGTAGTGACTTTGGAGGAGGGAATTTTCAAGAGTAAAGCTGACTTTATCATTGGTAGAAATGCGAGGACAACTCAGCAGACGGACTTTATGGATAGTCACTAAGAAGAGTCTATGTGCCAACTTTGTGGCTGTTTATAAAGCTCTCTCGCCTAAGGCGAGACAAGGCGTCCGATGTGTTGGCGGGCAGGAGTTTACTCAAGTAATCGACTGTCCGGCAACGCGAGGACAACGCAGCAGACGGACTTTTTGGATAGTCACTAAGTGGTTTTTCTATAACGACGTATTGCAATAGTCAGACTTATAACAGCCATAACCATTAGCGAAACGGCTTCCTTCCAAAAATCACCGAAACCGGATCCTTTGATCAGAATCATTCGATTGATTTTCATAAAATACGCAATCGGATTTATCTTGTTAAGCCATTGTCCCCATTCGGGCATACTTTCCACCGGAGTAAACAAACCGCTCATCATTATAAAGATGAGTGTGAAGAAAAACATTACAAACATTGCTTGCTGTTGGGTCTGTGCCACTGTTGAGATTAACAGACTCACACCCTGAACAACCAGTAGAAAAATCCCCGCCATACCAAACAACAGCCACAAACTGCCTAGCATGGGAATATCGAAAAGGAGCTTCCCTATTGCTAGTCCAAAGGCCAGTTCGAAGAGCGCAATGATCCAGAAAGGTAATAATTTCCCAATGATAAATTCATGCTTTCGGATGGGTGTAACGTTGATTTGCTCCAGTGTGCCCATCTCCTTTTCCCTTACAATATTGAGTGCAGCGAGCATCATGCCTATCATGGTTACAAGTATTGTTAGAATACCAGGAACCATAAATATTTTGTAATTCAACTCGGGATTGTACCAAAAAGCAGGAATCGCATTGATTGATTTGCTTGACACCAGGCCTTTTTGCACACCTAAATAATCAATTACGAGTTCTTTGTTGTAACCGGCAATTATCTGCGATGAATACGCTTGCCCAATACTGGCAACGGTTCCGTTAATTGCATTAGCCACCAGTTGTACGTCGGTATGTCCTTCCTTAAACAACTTTTTTTCAAATCCTTGCGGGATGCGGATGATAATATCGGTGCTGCCATCTTTAAGTGTACTTTCTGCTTCCTCCCAACTAAAGGTATTTCCGTTAACTCGGAAAAAGGGAGAACCCTTAAACTTTGATTGCAATCCCCGCGAAGCACTTGACATATCCTGATCTACAAAACAAACATCAATGTTTTTCATTTCAAGTGTAGCAGCATTAACAAGAATCAACATCTGCACTATGGGCATGATGAAAATCAGCGGAAGCATAGAACGATTGCGCCGTATTTGAATAAATTCTTTTTGTAACAGGAAAAGTATTCTTTTCATAAAAAGTGTTCAGTTAATCGTTATGCTCTTTTACTCAAGGCGAATTTTAAAACGTCTCACACTGGCTCCAATAAAGAAGATTGTCATTCCAAAAAGAACAAGGGTTTCTTTCCACACATAGGCAAAACCAGTCCCCTTCAACATAATATTCTTAAGTATAATGATGAAATATTTTGGAGGCATGATGTACGAAAGCCACTGTAATACCACCGGCATATTTTCAATAGGATAAATAAATCCTGAAAGTAAAATGGTTGGTAACATCAGCGCAATCATTGATAAAAACATGGCAGTTTGCTGACTATTGGTTGATGTTGAAATCAGTATTCCCAACGAAAGAGCCATCATAATAAACAACATACACTCAGCCATCAGAAGCACAAGACTTCCCTGAACGGGTAGCCCAAACACAAGGTATCCCAATGCTATAATACTGATTGCATTGATAAGCGATAACACCACATAGGGCGTCACTTTCCCAATGACAATCTGTAATGGCTTTAATGGTGAGACGAGCAAAACTTCCATGGTGCCCAACTCCTTTTCCCTTACAATCGAAATTGATGTCAGTAAGGCGGAAATCAACATCAGGATCATGGCCATTGTTCCAGGAACGAACATATAAACGCTTTCAAGATTCTCGTTGTATTGATTACGAGACTCAACATCAATTTTCATTGGCATAGGCGTGTTTCTGTTTTCCTTATTGACGTAATCCTGTATGATTCCAGAGGTATAGCTGTACATTAAATTAGCAGTGTTCGCTTCTGAGGCATCTGTTATTATATGAACAGCGGCCGTCCCTTCACGCTCCAACTTTTTTTCAAAGTTTGGTTCGAAAACAATCACCTCGCGAATGACGCCAGCACCTAGTACTTCCTTGATTTCAGCTTCATTATCTAAATTTCTTACGAGTTGGAAATATCCTGTAGATGTTAGCTTCTCTGTGATACGTCGTGTAGTATTATCCTTTGAATAATCGAGCACTGCTAATTTTACATTGCGGATTTCGCTGGTAATGACAAAACCGAATAACATCATTTGTGCGATAGGCATACCGAACAATACCAGCAAGGTACGCTTATCGCGAAAGATGTGATAAAATTCTTTAATTACAAATCCGAGAAAGCGTTTCATATTGTTCGTTTATGCGTTGACATCTGTTGTTTTTTTTCGCGCTAGTTTTAAAAACACATCATTCATGTTTTCAGCATTAAACTGCAACTTCAGTGCAGCAGGCGTATCCAGCGCTTCAATGCGTCCATCCACCATAATACTAACACGATTGCAATATTCGGCTTCGTCCATATAGTGCGTTGTTACGAAAATAGTGACTCCGTTATGGGCGGCTTCATAAATAAGATTCCAGAATTGACGGCGGGTGATGGGATCCACACCGCCTGTAGGCTCATCAAGAAATACAAGAGGTGGATCATGAACAATAGCAACACAGAAAGCAAGTTTCTGTCGCCACCCAAGAGGCAAGGATTTTATCAGTGTATTTCGAGCATCTGATAGCTGAAGCTTTGAAAGAAGCTCTTCGGTTTTTTGCTTTATCTGATTGCGCGATAGTCCATAAATTCCACCATACAAACGAATGTTTTCGGCAACCGTCAGATCCTCATAAAGTGAGAATTTCTGACTCATATAACCTATACTTTGTTTGATTTGATTTGTTTGTGTATATCCGTCAAAGCCGGCAACCATGACCTTTCCAGAGGTTGGCTTGGAAAGACCACACAGAATTTTCATTGCAGTAGTCTTGCCGGCTCCGTTTGCGCCAAGAAAACCAAAGATTTCGCCTTTGTTCACTTCAAAGGAAAGATCGTCGTTTGCCACAAAGCTGCCGAATTTTTTATATAAATGTTCAACCCGAATAATCTTCTCTTCACTCATGACCGAAGCTCCTTATCTTTCATTAATTGCATAAAACAATCTTCGATTCCTGCTGGTGTAGGTTTAATTTGAATGGACGTATGTCCTAACTGCTCAAGGTAGCTGAGTAATTTTTCTCTGGAAGAAGTTTCATTTCGTGAGATATAATGAAGATATTCTCCAAAAGGATAGACACTGGCGGTGTTGGGATGATCTTCAAGATTTCTTATAAGATTATATATATTATCTGATTTAATCGCTAATATTTCCTTTTTAAATGAGGCTGTTATTCCAGTTGGCGTGTCGAGGCTGAGGATAGATCCATCCTGCATTAATGCAACACGATCGCACAGTGCAGCTTCGTCCATATAAGGAGTACTGACCAGAATAGTGATGCCTGCCTGTTTCAATTTGAGCAGCATATCCCAGAATTCCCGGCGCGATACAGCGTCGACACCAGTGGTTGGCTCATCGAGAAGTAAGACAACTGGTTTATGGATCAATGCGCATGATAAGGCGAGCTTCTGCTTCATACCTCCTGAAAGATCGCCAGCTCTGCGCTTTTTAAAAGGTTCGATTTGCGAGTAGATATCTTTAATGAGATCGTAGTTTTCGGAAAGAGTAGTGCCGAATATCGTTGCAAAAAAGTTCAGATTTTCCTCTACCGAAAGATCAAGGTAAAGAGAAAACTTCCCCGGCATATATCCTAAAATATTCCTTAACTTCCGATAATCCTTAACAACATCAAGCCCTTCAATACTGGCACTGCCGGAGCTTGGCAATAACAAGGTAGCGAGGATCCGCATCAGACTTGTTTTTCCAGCGCCATCCGGACCAATCAAACCAAAGAGTTCACCCTTACCTACGTCGAAGGAGATATCGCGCATGGCATCTACCGTATCGTAGGATTTGGAAAGCTTATCAATATGAATACTTATGGCTGACATGTAAGAATAGTTATTTAAAACGGATTTCACCCGGCATACCGATTTTCAGACTGCCATCATTAATCACACGAACTTTAACAGCATATACCAGATTAACCCTTTCCTCGCGGGTTTGAATGACTTTAGGTGTAAATTCAGCCGAAGTAGATATCCAAGAAATTTCCCCTTCTAAGACTTTGAGATTGTCTTCGCCATTGTCGATTCTCACTTCGACTTTATCACCAAGCTTGAATCGTGAAAGTTGTGCTTCGCTTACGAATACGCGAAGATAAATCGTTTTAAGGTCGGCAATCTTATACAGAGCTTTGGCTGTATTGGTCATTTCGCCTGCTTCAGCATATTTGTCAAGAATAGTTCCTTCAATAGGATTGACGATATGACAGCGCTTCAGGTTTTCATCCACCTGATCGATTTGACGTTGTATGGAAGCCAATTCACCACCCACAGAAGTGTTCTGTGTTTGAATGGAAAGAATCTGCTTTTGCACCATATCGATATTCCCGTTAACATCATCAAGTTGCTTTTTTGTTGCAGCACCATCCTTAAAAAGTTTCTCTAATCGGTCCTTATCAACCGCGAGATTTTTCAGCTGTTGCTGTTGAACGGCAATCTGCGAAGCCACTCCCGGATACTTGGAAGCAATGGTGCCTTTTTGAGCTTCGAGTTGTTCCTTTTTGAGTATCCAATCGGTAGTATCGATTAAACCCAGAATTTCTCCGGACTTTACCGATTGACCTTCCTCTGCATTCATGCTTAGGATTTTCCCAGGGACTTCAGCAGAGATTGTAATTTCTGTAGCTTCGAATGTACCAAAGGCATCAGCCTTATCTTTTCCTGAGGAGCAGGCCGCCAGAAAAAGGACACACGGGATTAAAAACAGTTTTCTCATATTTATTTATATTAATTTCCTGAATTATACATATAATTGTGTAACGCCATATATTGTTGTATGACATGAAGGTGCATATTCAATCGTGCAGCACTCATCGCATTGAGCTCTGTGGTGTATTCTGTTGCTGTAACTAAGCCGTTATCCAGTTGAACGGATAAAGTATTTACAATTTTCTGACGCAGCGCAATAAGCTCTTTGTCTTTTGCAATAAGCTCGTCGTACTTTCTGATTTCACTATAATCCTTTTCCAGACTGGCTTTTACATTTAAGTCAAAGGTTTCCTTTTGTGTTAGAACGATGCTTTTCTGGACTTCCAAAATTTTTCGTTCGTTCAACGACAGATTCCAGTTCCATATATTCCAGGAGATTTTTACACCGCCCATTGCCCAAGGACTAAAATCGGCATCGAGCATATTCAAGCCAGGGCGGCCGTAACCTGCTTGTGCAAACAATGAAATCTTTGGTAGCATGCGCGAGCTTGTCAGCTTCTTTGACGCGTCCAGTTTTTCCATTTGATAATCGAAGAGCAGCATTTCCGGACGGTTATTTTGGATATTTGCTGCAATCACCAGCATTGGCGGGGTTTGAAAGGCAGTCTGGTCGGAGTAGTTGATTCCTGTATATTGAGCAAGCATGCGAATGGAAGCGATTTTGGCTGCTCTCACTTCAATAAGCTGTTGATCCGTTTTGAGAAGTTCGGCCGTGAGTACGTCAGCATTTTGCTGGAGCATCGCATCGTTACGGACAGCAGCCTCTACCTTCTTCAATTTTGAACGTATTTCATCTTGAATATTGAGAATCAATTGTTCATTTTCTTGATTCAGCAGTATTCCAAAGAATAATTGGTTGACCCTTTCGCGCACCTTATTAAGTTCCACTTCCACACTTTGTATATCCGCTTTAAGCGATGCTTTTTCGATGGTTTTTTGAAATGCTGTCTGACTACCATCATAAAGCGATTGGTTCAAGTCGAGTGTGACTTTGTACGAATCCTTATTCATCTCGGGCATTTGCATTCCCGGCAATGAAATGTTCAACTGAGTAACGTCAGACTGATATGAAGCCTGACCATTCAGATACATTTGCGGATACCAGTTTTTGTTAAGATTTGTGATACGAATAGTGCTCGCCTCTTGCAATAAGTCTGTCTGCCTTATCAGTGGATAATGTTCTCTGGCAAGACGCTGGCATTGGTCAAGAGTGATGCTATCGTTTGTTTGCGCAACGAGTCCGTGCGACAATAGGCACAGCAAGGCGATCCATACGAACTTTTTCATTGTGGTTTATCGATTTTAATTGCATTAAGGACAAAGGTCATGACTTCCACCTTACGTTCATTGAGGAACGCCTGATAGCGTTCCTGATTTCCTCCCATTAAAATTCCAGAGATCATGGGTCTACCAACGAAAGGGAAAATGCACATAGCGATAATATTAACGATGAGATGTTCCGGTTTAACCGGTCGGATGTTCCCCTGATCAATTTCTCGCTGTATGGCACTAATTAATTTCTGTGGTTTGATCCCGATGTTTGATGCAAACTGGAGCAGTCGTTCCGGGTTGCGACTGATTTCATGAAAAATAAACATTGGCAGATGCGGGTTGTTAGATAACATATCGATGTAATGATCGATCACACCCCAAATCTTTTCAAATAATCCCTGCTCCTTTTCAATCAGCTCTTCTATAGTGGGTATTAATGTGCTAAAAGCTTCCGTAAAGATGGCATTAAAGAGTTTATCCTTGCTCCTATAATAATAATGTACTAATGCTTTATTGATTCCGGCTTCATCGGCAATTTCCTGCATACGTGCACCATCGAATCCCTTGCGCAAAAACACTTTTTTTGCCGCATTGAGAATCAGTTGCTCAGTATTCCTTTCTTCTTCCATGATATTGATCGTTTGGTTTATCCGTTTAGACTATCTGATTGGTTTTACCATTTGGCAAAATTAAAAGAAATTTTTCTAAATGCAAGCGTTTTTTAAAAAAATATCTTTTTTACCCACCTTATTATATTATTTCTTCAGCTCGTTAGATTAGTGTAATTTTGTGAATTCCTGTATTTCTATGTCGGTTAAAAGCAATCTTTCGGGGCGCCGTATTATCATTGGCATTATCTTCAGTGCCATTGGACTAATATTCGTTGCCCGTTTGTTTTATATACAGGTTATTGAAACTCGCTATAAATCTTCTGCCGACAACAATGCCCTTCGATACCTTACGAATTACCCTGCAAGGGGTCTTGTTTATGATCGTGAAGGCAAGCTATTGGTCTTTAATGAAGCGACGTATGATTTGGTGGTGATTCCGCGACAGACGGTTCCTGAAATGGATACGGCTTCCTTATGCGGTATCATTGGAATGGAAAAGTCGCTTATGGCGAAAAAAATGCTCGCTGCAAGAAAATACAGTAGTTATCTTCCGTCGATTGTAGATGAGAAATTAAGGCCTGAAACCTATGGACGATTGCAGGAGCAATTGGTTAAATTTCCCGGATTTTACATTCAGGCCCGAACGGTTAGAAATTATCCCAATCCCATTGCGGCACATATCCTTGGTTACATTGGTGAGGTCACACCAGAAATTTTGGAAAAGGACGATTACTATCGTCCAGGCGATTACGTTGGTATCAGCGGAATTGAGAAATCCTACGAAAAGGAATTGCGTGGACAAAAAGGAGTAAACATTGTTATGGTTGACGTTCATGGTCAGGATAAGGGAAGCTATTTGAATGGCAAATATGACAAGCAAGCACAAGCCGGAATGGACCTGTACACCTCGTTAAACATAGAACTGCAAAAATATGGCGAACAGTTGATGCAGGGTAAACGTGGTAGTATCGTTGCCATTGAACCTGCAACAGGCGAGATTCTGGCGATGATTTCAAGTCCAACCTATGATCCTGGCTTATTAGTCGGGCGCGACCGCGCAAAAAATTATTTCACCTTACTTACTGATAAAAACCTCCCGCTATTTAACCGGGCTCTTACAGGAAAATATCCTCCGGGCTCAGCTTTTAAAACCATTGTTGGATTAGTGGGCGAACAAGAAGGCGTTCTCACTCCCGAAACCCGTTATCCTTGCGCAGGAGGCTTCCCTCTTGGAGGTGGAAAAATGGTAGCTTGTCACGCACATGGCAGTCCGCTAAATCTCGAAGGCGCCATACAAACCTCTTGCAACGCCTATTTTTGTAAGGTATTGAAGACCTGTATTGATAACAAGCGTTATCCGAACCCGAGTGAAGCTCTTACTGCTTGGCGTAAATATGTAATGAGCTTTGGTCTTGGCCAAAAAACCGGAGTTGATTTGCCAAATGAATCTTCAGGTAATATTCCTACAGCAAATTATTACGACAAGATTTTTGGTAAAGACCGTTGGCGTGCACTTTCCATTATTTCTATTGCTATTGGTCAGGGAGAAATTCAATTAACTCCCCTGCAGATGGCCAATATTGTTAGTATAATCGCCAACCATGGATATTTTTACACCCCGCATATTGTCAGGGCAATCGGCAATAAAAACACACCGAACCCTCGCTATACTGAGCGTCATAAAGTGCTGGTTTCTTCAGAATATTTTGAACCTATAATTGATGGAATGTATATGGTGGTACAAGCAGGTACAGCCAGGAACGTTCTTTTAGACAGCGTACCAATGTGCGGAAAGACAGGAACAGTGCAGAATGCTGGAAAGAACCATAGTGTTTTTATAGCGTTTGCCCCCAGAGTTAATCCAAAAATTGCCATCGCCGCAGTTGTAGAGAACTCAGGATATGGCGCCACCTGGGCTGCACCAATTTCTTCATTAATGATTGAACTTTACCTCAAGAAAAAGATCAAGCGCAAAGATATGGAGGCAACGATTATGAATAGTAAAATCCTCGAATAACATGGGCAGTAGGGAAAGGCGCAGTGCAATTTCAAATATTGATTGGTGGACCATACTGATCTTTCTTGTATTGGCAGGCGTCGGTCTTATGAGCATATATGCTGCAGGATTTAACGAAGCTCACCCTCAGATTTTCGATTATAATACAGTATATGGAAAACAATTAATCTGGATTGGAATTGCAATGCTTCTTGGTTTTTTTATTCTGATTATCGATGCGAAATTTTTCAGCACCTTCGCCTATGTAATCTATGGAGTAACTACCTTGTTGCTCTTGTCTGTCCTCATCTTTGGCGCCGAAGTTAATGGATCAAAATCCTGGTTTATTATTACCGACAATATCCGTTTTCAACCCGCTGAACTTGCAAAATTTTCGGCTGCTTTAGTCCTTGCAAAATATTTGGGCGACACCTCAACTCGGCTCTCCGACTGGAAACCGCGTATTGTTGTCCTTCTGGTACTTGTTGTCCCTATGTTGTTGATATTACTACAAAACGATACCGGATCATTACTTGTATTTTTTGCCTTCATCTTTGTTCTTTATCGTGAAGGGATGTCGGGCAATGTGTTGATATTTGCTTTTCTGATAATCCTGATGTTTCTATTGACCTTACTTCTCGATAAATTAATTATCATAGCAGCATTGGGCGTTCTGGCAATCATCCTTGTTTTTTTCATAAAACGTTCACGAAAGAACATTCTTATACTTATATCTGTCTTCGCCTTGCTTACGGGCATGGTTTATTCCGTAGGTTACGTTTACGAAAAGACGCTAAGCGATCATCAGAAAAAACGTATAGACGTATTACTTGGAAAGGATACCGATATTAAAGGTGCAGGTTACAATGTGAACCAATCGATGATTGCCATTGGTTCAGGTGGTCTGACAGGTAAGGGTTTTTTAAATGGAACACAAACACGTTTTAAATTTGTACCCGAACAAAACACTGACTTTATTTTTTGCACTATTGGCGAAGAGTGGGGTTTTGTAGGAAGTGCCTTCACTGTGTTGTTGTATCTTCTGTTGCTATTGAGAATCCTCTTTCTTGCTGAAAGGCAACGATCGCACTTTAGTAGAATTTATGGATATGGTTTGGCCTCGGTACTTTGTTTCCACGTACTGATAAATATTGGAATGACCATTGGCCTCGCGCCGGTTGTTGGTATTCCCCTGCCATTTATAAGCTATGGTGGATCATCAATGCTCTCATTTACGGTAATGTTGTTTGTATTTATTAAACAGGATGCTGTACGTATGCAAGTGTTGTAATTACACTATCGTGGTGCCAGCCATGTGGTAGGATTATGTAAGGCCTTACCTTCCCATACTTCGAAATGCAATTCCGTTTTTCCATCTTCAGGATCGGTGGCAATTATACCGAGGTTTTGTTTTACAGTAACGTTAGCACCTTTGGCCACACTAACACTTTGCAAATTTGAATACACTGTGAAATAATCGCCATGGCGCAGAATCACGACTTTGTTTTGTTCGGCAATTGTAACCACACTCACAACGATTCCGCTAAACACGGCTCTGGCTGCGGAACCGCGGGTTGTAGAAATATCAATTCCATTATTTTTAACTTTAATACCGGCAAGCACAGGATGATCGTGTTCACCAAAATACTCAGAGATCACTCCGGAGGCCACTGGCCATGGGAGTTTCCCCATATTGCTAATAAAATTATCGGAAACTAATTTTTCTTCTGGCGTAAGGACATTTTTAACATCGGTGCTGCTGACGGCTGTTTTGTTTGTTTTGTCGGATGATTTTTTAATTTCAACACTGATGATTGCTTCAATTTTCTCTCTCAGTTTTTTTGCTTCGAGTTGCTTTGCAGCAAGGGTCTTTTTAATACTAGCTTCCTTCTGTTTTAATTTTTTCAGCACCTCGTCTTTCTCCATTTTCTCCCGCGCCAATCGGTCCTTCTCTGATTCGTTATCAGCCAGAAGCACTACTTGCTCTTGCCGTTGTTGCTGAAGCTCCTGAGTTTTTACTTTAATATCTTCTTCGACGGTTACGATTAATCCTGCTTGTTTCATGCGATATTCGGTGTACTGCTGAAAGTACTTCATTCGGTGAAAGGCCTGATTAAAATCGCGTGCAGAAAAAACAAATAACAGGCGGTCGTACGAGTTGCGCATTTTCCATTCATGATAAATGATGCGGGCATATTCTGATTTCAACACCTGCAGGTTCTCGTCCTGCTTGGCGAGCATTTCGTCATTATCACGAATAACACGATTAAGACTGTCGATACCCAGATTAATTTCATCCAATAATGCTTCGCGATTTTCGATTTGTTTCTTTAATAGATTTAATTGATTTACTGAAGCATTTTTATTGTGTCTTGTTTCCTCCAATAGCTGCTTGTTGTAAGCAATTTCATCTTCCAGCTTTTTCTTTTTTGTTTCAAGCTTTGCTTTGGATTCCTGCCGCGTTTGCGCGTATGGGACACATATCCACACCATAGAAGCAACAACGATAAGCATTGCTATCCCTAACAAGCGGGTTCTTCGTGCTAATATACGTGGCAGATTTTCATTCATAAAATGGCTACTTAACTGCTCTGGTATAAGATTCTGGTATTTTAAACGGAATATTATCTACCGAATTCAGGGTTGCTTTTGTAAAGCTTATATCAACGGCAATCCGTTTGTCATCATTAATTTCAACATGCAGGGTAAAAGGGAATCGTTGGTCTTCTACCAATTGAAAATCGGAATAAAATGTCTCCAATTTTCGATTCTGCTCCTTCACTTCTTTCATCGATATTTTCACGATTTTGAAGGTCTCCGGATCCAGCCAAATATCCTGTATTAATACACGCTGAGCTTCATTTTCGGCCTTCACATATTTTTTTAATTTGCGACGGCCAACAGTGCTCAGTTTATAGTTTTTATTATCAATAGCTGCTTTAAATACATCATTGTCGTAATACGAAAAATCATTACCAATAATTAGCGACTGCAGCATATCATAATCAAAATCTATTTTAAATATCTCACACACATACGTGAAATCCCCAACAAAATAGGTATTGTTCAATCGATTGATCATTTTTGCGGAATCCTGTGTAATAAGGAAACGCGCAGCTTCCAATCCAAATTTGGAAATCGACAACCAGATAACACTATCGCGAATAATATAGACAGCTCCTGAAAAAGACTTTGAATCATTATTCACGTCGGCTTCAGCATTAAACTTCAGCGAAAGCGAATTATATTTAAGTTCATTCTTTTTTAGCTGTTCAAAAAGGTATTCCGGACCTTGTTCTTTGATCGGTTGGGAAATAAGTTTTCGATTGGTCTCGCAGGCGGGAGACATTATCATCACCAAGCCAAGAAACAAAATCCCACCAAAGAAATAACACCATTTATTCATTATACCAGTTCTTCTCTTTTATTTTTTTTAATAGTAATTCTGATTTACCGCCAGCGTTAACTGCCTTATTCCAATACTCCAACGCGGCGTCTTTTTCTCCAAGCTTAAATAACACATCACCATAATGTTCAAGGATTGAGGGGTTGGCGTCACCGCCATGGCTCAGTGCCTGACCAATCATTGTTTTTGCAAGGGCATAATGTTCTTGTATAAAACAAACCCATCCATAGGTATCCTCATAGACCTCATTATTGGGTTCAAGCTTGGTTAATTTATGTGCAAGCTCTTCCGCCCGACCTAAATTTCTTTTTTGTTGAGCAAGAAAGTAGCTGTAATTATTAAGAATATATAAATTGTCGGGTTCAATTTTCAGCGCTCTTTCGTAATAATCAAAGGCCATATCATAATCCTTGAGCATATAACTTGCCTCTGCCAGATTAGCGTAGAATTTTAGAATGAGGGGATTGCCTGTTGCGAATGATAGTCCGGCCTTCAAGGTTTTAATAGCTGTAGCATAATCTTTCAATCGTATAGCAGCGAAACCATGATACAGATAAGGTTCTCCCTGCTCAGGAAAAAGTTCCATTGCAGTGGTACTTTCCATAAGTAATGTATCATAATGTTCCAGTCCGGAATCGAGGTAAAGTAGTTGTTCCCAAACAGCATATCGGGTATCATCAAGTTGAGTCGCGTTACGGAATGCTACTGCAGCTTTCTCCATTTGCTTATCTCTATATAGAAAATCACCATAGATTGACCACGCTTTTGCCTCATTGGGATGGACTTCTGTAATAATTTTAAGTAAGACCCAGGATTGTTGCTGCAGAGTAGGATTATCTTTAGATAGCTGATAATACTGCATCATGATTCTCACCTTAGTGTCGATATCCATTTCCGGACTAGAGAAGGCGGCTTGCATTTCCTGGAAGGATTTGTCCTCCTTATTCTGCATCTTGTAATAATCAGCCAACGATAGATGTGCATAAGGATTTTCGGGGCTGATGGTCAATATACGATCGTACATTGCAAGGCCTTTGAACTCGTTGCCTGTAGTAAGATAAAGATCGGCCAGAATGACCATATATTTCACTTCTTCCGGAAATTCCTGAACCAGTTTTTCAATTTCTTCAACCGCCTTATTCACTTTGTTCATCTGCAAATAGAGCTTTTCCTTTTGCAAAGAAATATCCTCGCTCACACCATGTGTTTCTTCAATCTGATCATATACTTTGATGGCATCATTAAATTTTCCATCCATAATATAGATATCTGCAAGATTGAAAATATAATCAGGTTTATTGCTAAAATGCTCGCTCAGCATTTTCATCACTTTTGCTGCTTCACTATATTCCTGACGTTCGATGTAGATACCTGCAAGCAGAAGCTGATACCACTCATTATTGGGGTCGCTCTTTACCGCACCCAATGCGAGAACCAGCGCATCATTAAATTGCTTACGCTCCTGAAGTAAACGAGCCATTTCATACATAGCCGGTCCATACTGAACATCACGCTTTATGCACTGTGCCAATAAGCCAAGCGCTTTATCATTGTTCCCCAATGCTATTTCGCGATTTGCATCGATGAACAGAGCCGTGAGTTGCATTTGCTCGGCCTGAGTAAGCT
Organism: Bacteroidales bacterium; assembly: GCA_963678485.1. GTDB lineage: Bacteria > Bacteroidota > Bacteroidia > Bacteroidales > CAIWKO01 > CALGYY01. The sequence continues at coordinate 2,328,495 of OY782882.1, read as the reverse complement.
TCTTGTTGGAACCACTATTGTTGTTCTGTGTTGCATCACCCGGCGTTTTGCACGCAAAAAAGATTGTACAAATACACAGCACTATGGCTGTTGAGATACGACTTGCTTTTCCGAAATTTCTGTGCATCATCCCGCTATTTGTATTTAATAATTTTGCTGCACTTAACTTAAACTGGTATAATCTCCAATACTATCTTCGTTAGGTCTTCCGCGGTATTCAACATAATTACCAATCATCGAGTTGTCGAGGTTCACATGAACAATCTGACTATGTGTTTGGATAATACTGTTTTTAATCACCGAGTTTTTCACGCAGCTTCCTTCGCCAATAGAAACGTATGGACCAATGACACTATTTTCGATATGCACATTTTTTCCAAGGTAGCACGGCTTATTAATAATGGAATTAAGCACTGTAGCAGAAGGATGGATGAGTTCTGTATCTTCGGAAAAGGCCAATATACGCTCATTTGTGAAGACGGTTGCATTTTTATTTCCACAGTCCAACCACTCTTCCACCTCGTCAAAATAAAAGGCGGTACCTTTCTTCATCATGTTTTCCAAGGCATCAGTAAGTTGGTACTCTCCTCCTTTGCGAATATCGTTAGTAATCAGATTTTGTAATTCTTGTCTGAGATAGGCGCCATCCTTGAAGTAATAAATTCCAATAATGGCCAAATCAGAAATAAATTGCGCCGGCTTCTCAACGAATGCCGTGATTCTCTTGTCAGCATTGGCTTTGATCACACCAAACGAATGAGGGTCGTCAACTTTATGCACCCAAATTACACCATCTTTTTTCTCGTCGAGTTTGAAATCGGCCTTGAATAAGGTATCAGCAAAGGCCACTACCACTTTCCCATCTAAAGAAGGCTCGGCACACAAGATAGCATGCGCTGTTCCTAAGGCTTCGTGCTGGTAATAGATGGTTCCTTTTGCACCAAGATCTTCTGCAATCTTAACCAATCGGCTTTCAACGTCCTTTCCGAAATCACCAACAATGAATGCAATTTCTTCGAGATTACCGCCTGCAATCTTTGATATCTCCTCAGCAAGCCGTTGTACAATTGGCTTTCCTGCGATCCTGATCAGCGGTTTTGGTGTGGTAAGCGTATGAGGCCGCATCCGTTTTCCCATGCCTGCCATAGGGATGATAATCTTCATAGTCCTGAAATTTACTGGTATTCAATCAGCTTGCTGACCGCCAAAATTAATCATTATTTGGATTACTCCGATATAAGCCTGACACAATTCCATCTATATAATTTATTTTCTGACACTTATATCCTTTCAGAAGTCATCTCCGGTATTTCTACTGGCAAAAAACTATCATTTCTACTGTTCTCTGCTGCATTGTTTTAATTCTATCTTTGTAATATCGATTTTCAAAACTTCATCAAACCGCCATATACATTATAATTATCATGAAAAAAATAATTTCTGCCGTTCTATTGCTGATTACAGCTTTTGCGGCCTCCGCTCAAATACAAATCACAAGTGCCGACTTGCCTCGGGCAGGGATGATTAATGTTGTTCAGGTGGATACCCTCTCCACTCCTGATCTGGGCGTTGCCAGTGCAAGTCCACAAACATGGGATTACACTTCTTTAATTGCACATTATCCACAGGTTGGATCATATTCTCCTGTTACGCCATATCAGGCCTATGCCCCGGCCTTCACGGGTTCCAATATGTTCACCTATGGACCATCGATACTGTATGCAGGATTTTTTGGCGGAGCTCCTGTTGACGTAAACTCATGGGGATATATGTTCTGGCGTACCGATACGACTGGTTTCTACATTCGCGGCTTCAGAGTAAATTATGGAATTGGTGATCGTAACATTTTGGAGAGTCCTCAGGAACTGCTTATGGGAACGCCTGCTTCACTGGATTCTTCCTTCGGCAATTCTTCTAAATGGACTGCACGGTTCAACAATAATCCATTTGATGCTGACACGAATTATATCAGTACTATTTACAAAACACTGGATTGTGATGCCTATGGGCAAATGACCACTGATTTCGGAGTATTCAATGTTTTACGAGTACACGAATATATGATTACTGTCGACAGCATTACGGCAACCTTAGGTACGATCACCTTTTATGCACTTGAAGCAAGCAGGGATACTGTAAACAACTATTATTTCTGGGCTAAAGATCTTGGATACCCTGTAGCCATTGTTAAAGCTGACGTAAACAATCAGATCAAAAGAGTGGAATACCTGTCAGACACGCTTTCCGGATATACCGTAACAGGTACCGTTTATAAAAAAGATGGAGTGACACCTATTGAATCGGGACAGGCAGAGTTGATAGCCAAAACAAGTCTGGATCATTTATATGGCGTGCCTGAAACTGTACCATTGACAACAGGCGGACACTTTCAATTCAGCAATATTATAAATAACGGGAATTTCCTCGTGCATGCTGAACCCGACACACTGCTTTATCCTTACGATGTTCCAACATATTATGGAGATTCTGTCTACTGGGAAGATGCAGCAACACTCAACGTTCATTCTGACACCGCAATTACAATCCGTGCTTTTAGTGATAGTCTTGCTTATCTGAATACTGGTGCTGGCAGTATTTCCGGAACCATCTGGCAAAATTTGGGCGGAGCAAAAACAATGGAAGTATCTGGTGGAATTAAAATCACGCTTGAAGAAAACCCAAGTGGAAGTATCGCACGTCACACTTATACTGACGCACAGGGAAGATATCAGTTCAAAGATTTACCTGCAAGCAACTATAGACTTCATGTTGATATTGCAGCAGTAACCATGGATTCGACCTATTATGTGTTCTATGCTGCCGGAGACACTGCAACAGATAATCTGAACTTCTATTATGACTCACTATTCATATATATATATACTTCTGCAGGCATTGATGAATCTGGTCAGGAAGAACCACTTAATGCAATGGTTTACCCCAATCCCCTTACCGATTATGCATATTTGTATTTTGTGAATGCAATTCCAAATAAAGAATATGAACTAATCATAAGTGATTTGTCGGGAAGGACTGTCAGTCGCATCGAAGGAGTGACGCCACTTCCACAGCGAATTGAGCGTCCTGCAGCAGGAAGCGGAATCTATTTTTATACGCTTATCTCCAATGGAGAACGAAAAACATCAGGAAAATTAATTGTGTACTAATTGCGTCATAAAAAGAATATTACATATTTCCTTATCTGCATGCAGCATCTGATCTCAAAACAATAAACAATAAGAACAAGGCCTCCTCCGTTTTTTTAACTGCGGACGAGAAAAAGACCAACAATTAACCTCAAAAACCTATAGCGATGGACAAGAACAAGATTTTTCGGACCGCAATGTTTGCCTTGATGGCAATCGCGATTGTGCTTACTTCTTGCAAGAAGGACGACACAGATGACGACCACAACACCCCAACGAACAAGTATCAAAGTGTTCAGGACAACTCAACCGCTGATGGTGTGTATAGCCGCGCCTATAATCAGGTGAGTTATGCTTCGTATACTGCAGGATCCAAAGCTGCGATGGACACAGTTCCAGGATGTCCTACACTTTATATTACCGGTGGATTAACATATCCCAAAACGGTTACTTTGGATTTTGGAACCGGCTGTTCCTGCAACGATGGAGTGCTACGCAAAGGAAAAATCATTTCGGTGATTTCAGCTCCTTACATTGATTCCAACAGCGTGGTTACTTCTACGTTCGACAACTATCATGAAGTCATCAATAATATCGACTATCAGGCAACAGGAACTCAGGTCATCACTAATCTTGGACATAATTCTTCTGGACACCCTGTATATTCAGTTGATGTACAAAACGCCAGTGTTATTAGCATCTACGGAACGATTTCTTATACTTCACAACGCGAGAATGAGTGGATCGTTGGTTATGATTCTTGGATTAATCCTTTTGATGATGAATATCTGATTACTGGAACTGCAAGTGGAACCGATATTAATGGAGATGCCTTCGCAGTAACGATTACCCAGCCTTTGGATTTCAATATTTACTGTGATGCAAGTCACTATTGGACAATCAAGAGTGGAAAATTCACCTTAAGCTATCCGGGAACCAGTTATCCAAACATTGATGTGGATTATGGAACAGGTGATTGCGACTATACTGTTTACGTCACAATCAGTGGTGTCACTTACACCATTGTTTTAACATAGATCTTCCCAGATAATTTGACCCGCTCTTCGTAAGAGCGGGTTTTTTTTTACCTTTACACCGTCAAAAAAAAAATCGTAATCATGAAAAGAACATTGTTTGTAAGTCTTATTATTCTTGCTCTGTGCATAATTCTGCCGGCAAGTGTAAATGCTCAAGTTATTGTGCCAGCTAATAAAGCATGGACAAAAACCGGAATTATTGTGGCTAATGGAGATCAGGTGACTGCTGCGGTAACTGGCAGTATTACGCTGGATCCGAATGTTACCACTACTGCTGATGGGATGAAAGTTGTTTCAGGTCCTGCACAAAAACTGATTAACGCCTACGACCGCGGTGCATTACTGGGTCGCGTAGGAAAAAAAGGTGTCCCTTTCCTCATTGGCGCTAACGGAAGAGTAACCGTTGCCGGTGCTGGCGAACTTTACTTTGGTATCAATGATGACAAAGTGAAAAACAATACAGGCGCTTATGCAGTTACTGTAAGCGTGAACGGAAAAGCTAAATAAGACGGTATTTCACAAAGAAAAAGGGGAATCTGTTTAGATTCCCCTTTTTCTTTGTTAGCCTTAGTTTTTAAGGTTTAATCCGGATTGTTGATGCGTAAAAATTAATCATCGGTGTTTTATTGTCAATAAGCGTAAGTAACAAAATGGTGATTTGTCACAATTAACAATAGCCCAGCTAGATTGGTGATTTATTTTCTTTGAATTCCACCTTTTGCATGAACAAAAGGTGGAGCCAAAATTCTAGTCAAAGCAAAATGCTATCCCTCCGCTCTCGCCAATGGCCGCAAATCACGCAAGGTAGTGCCGAAAACGCCAATTGACGGCAGTTCTTGAATGTGATAATAAACTTCATTTCGCAAATTGAATTTTCTTTTTGTCGTTTTCGACAGAGCCGACAGCGAAAAAGCCGCTGTCTGGCCCCTTGCGGATTTGCGTGCCGTTGGCGATTCACAGCCCGACCACGCCCGCTTGCTTTGACTGGCCTGCGCACACGCTTTGAACATTAGCATTGCATAATTTCAATATTGTAAAAGAACCCTTAAGTACGAATGGTATTTGTATGTCAAACTATTAAAACACAGATGCTCCAAAAGATTGATAAGTGTAATCAATACTTATGGCCAATGTTTCAAACAATATCTGCAATAGGAACTCATTCGCGATGATTTGTGACATTCTCAGTCGAGACAGGTTATAATATCTGTATTTCTATAAAGTAGTATTCCTTCACTTTAACTTTTTCGCTTGAAGCTTTGTTTGCCTTAATATGTAAGAGTCGAAGGTGACCAATCTTGTTAAGAGCCAATATTAGGCAGGACGGAATAAGGAGCAGTGGCTTGCTCTGGCGTTCATGCACGTAAATTTGTGAAAAAATAATTATGAAGAAGTCGGGGCAACCGCAAGGACTTATGTACTTTTATGCCCGAATCATTTAAGCCCTTCGATACATATACACGTGAATCCTTTGCGCAAACTGGCCGGACAAACGGCCATATACGGTTTAAGCAGCATCATCGGACGCCTTCTAAGCTATCTTTTGGTGCCAATCTATACCCGCGTATTTATCCCACAGGAATATGGCATTGCCAATGAGCTGTACGCATACATCTCATTACTGTTAGTGGTTTTAACTTACGGGATGGAAACCACCTTCTTCCGTTTCTCCGAAATGGAACAGGATAAGCCAAAAGTATACAGCACTGCATTAATTTCGATTATCATCTCCACCGCAATTTTCATTGTAATCGCCATATTCAGCTATGTGCCTTTGGCCAATGTATTAAGATACCCCGATAATCCAGAATACATAATATGGTTTGCCCTTATAGTATCAATGGATGCATTAACAGCTATCCCTTTTGCACGGTTACGCTCTACGAATCGGCCCAAACGATTTGCAACACTCAAGTTGCTCAATATCGGCTTTAATGTCGGGCTCAACCTTTTCTTTATTGTGCTCTGCCCTTACCTTTTGAAAAACGGAATAATGAAAGGTATGATTGAATTGATATATAACGAGCATATTGGTGTGGGTTATATTTTTATTTCCAACTTAATTTCAAGTGCATTCACCATCGTTTTACTCCTGCCGGAATATGTGAAAATAAAATATCGTTTTGACAGACAATTATGGAAACGAATGATTGTGTATGCCTTGCCATTACTCGTTGTTGGCACGGCAGGAATCATCAATGAAACGATGGATCGGATTTTTCTGAAGTATTTGTTACCCGAAAGTATTGCGATGACACAGCTAGGTATTTACGGTGCGTGTTTCAAGATTTCAATAATCATGACTATTTTTATTCAGGCTTTTCGCTTTGCGGCCGAGCCATTCTTTTTTGCACAAGCCAAGGAATCTGATGCACGCAAGATATACGCTGATGTGATGAAATATTTTGTAATTATTTGTTCGTTCATTTTTCTCTTGGTAATGATGTACATGCAAATAGTAAAACATTTTGTCGGCAAGCAGTATTATGATGGATTGCCCGTTGTTCCGATATTATTGCTGGCCAGCATGTTTTTGGGCATCTATTTTAACCTATCAATCTGGTACAAACTAAACGGACAAACAAAGTATGGTGCTTACATTTCCTTAATTGGTGCGGGAATCACAGTTATTGTAAATGTTATAGGAATTCCTTTGTTTGGATTTATGGGCTCAGCATGGTCGCATTTTTCAACGTATTTTGTTATGATGGTCATTTCGTTTTTTCTTGGGCAGAAACATTTTCCCGTTCCTTATAAAACACTTACTATCATTGGATATATAGGACTTTCAGTATCTTTATATTTTGTTTCGACCCTAACCAAGAGCTTTTCTTCTTCGCTGCAACTAGTCTTCAATACTGGACTATTACTGGTTTTTGTTGCAGTGGTAATCTATTTTGAAAAAGATATCATTAAGCGTATTATTAAACCTCATCACAGATCATGATTATAAATATTGTCAACCAATCACATCATCCACTTCCTGCGTATGAGACAATTGCTTCAGCAGGTATGGATTTGCGGGCATTTTTACCAGAACCGGTATTACTTAAACCCATGCAAAGAGCACTTATTCCAACGGGATTATTCATAGCTCTGCCCGTAGGTTATGAAGCGCAGGTGCGTCCTCGCAGCGGACTAGCATTCAAAAAAGGAATTACCGTTCTCAATACACCGGGGACTATTGATGCCGATTACCGCGGAGAAATCAAAGTAATTTTAGTGAATCTTTCGTCGGAAGATTTTCTGGTAACTGATGGAGAACGTGTAGCACAAATGATAATTGCTGCTCATGAAACTGCCGAATGGAAGCAGGTTGAACAACTTGATGAAACAGATCGCGGAGCTGGTGGGTTTGGACATACCGGCACCAAATAGCTATCGCATGGGCTGTGTTGCTTTTGATTGATACAACACCCAATTAGAGGTTCGTTGTTGCCAGTTCCCAATATTTAAGTATTTCATCCAACGGGGGAATTTGCATAATACCCTTTCAATATCCGCTTGTGTAGAGTAATCAAGTCCTTTCATTTCTTCAAACACAAAGACTGTAGTATCCGCAGATGATTGGGGAAGATTGTCCTTTATCGTATCGGGAAGCACACGGCTATTTACCCCATCTGTTGCATAAAACCAAGGCGGCATACCAAAAGGCTTTTCAGGGTTATTTCCCAAATAATACAACACTTTGTTTTTGCTATGAGTTGCGTTAATACGACTCATTACCCCCACATATTGATTCATCGGCTTTGTAATAAACATGGATAAGAAAACCGCATTGACAACACAAAAGCAAACAAGAATTATATACCTTACTTTCATTGACCTCAGCAAACGAAATCCTGCCATCCATTGAGCAGTATCAAGAATAATTATAGGAATAAACAATAACAATGGAAATAAAAAGCGCACTTCCTTGTGCGACAGGACTACATGAAAAAGCACGAATGGTAAGCTAATCCATGTAATGGGTGATTTAAACCGACGTATCCAAAAGACGGCGATAGAAAACCAAACTACGATTCCTAGAGGTAAAAACAATTGTTCTGAACCTGAGCTGAAGTAATGATGCCAAGGCTTTACACCAAAAGTGCTTAGCTTATCCTGAAGGATGTTGTTGCTGAAATAATTCCAGGGTGCACACACCCACTCACCGTAAAGCCAGCGATCACAAAGGAATCCAAGACAACTTACAAGGCCGGCAATCATTACGAAGCACAATAATTTTTTCCAACCCGGCTTTAGAATAAAGAGCATCCATAACACCAGCCCGGCAATCATTACTGACGACTGATAGCGAAAGAGGAATGCCAAACCCGCAGTTAGTCCGGCCCACAGAAAGTGTTTTAATCTTAGATCATATTTATCACCAAACAAAATTGCGATAGTAATAAATATAAATATTGCTGAAAAATTCTCAGACGAAAATCTAACCATCAGTAACGGCATAAACCACATCAGGAAGAAAAGAATTATCACCAGCACACGACGCATGAGAGGCGCAGCAATTATTTGCACGCGCCTTAAGAAATAGATGATCGAAAATAGTACGACTAATGCAGTGAGAAGCCTCAAACACATTATTTGAATAAAGGGATTGGAAACTCCAAGAGCACCCAATCCCTTTATTAGAAGAAAAGCTATCAACGGCTGAAAACCAGGACGCATCTGAGCTGCAAACTCCCAGGGCAATTGTTCTGCAGTGATAGCACCAAGCTTATAATTGGCAAATTCAATAATCTGATAATGTTCATCAGCCTGAAAATATCCTTCGGAAAAATACGCACTGACCAGCAGAATCAGCCCTCCCAGCAAAAACAAGAATACATTAATACGCTTCTCTTTCATATTTCCACAGACAAAATCCATCAAACAGAAAAGCTCAGGCTTTAGTTTTGAATTAAATTATTCCAATTTAAGTCTCTTGTTGAACGGTGTCCAAACATCTCCAAAATACACCCAGAACAGTGGCCTGTATCCGCGTATTTCGCCATTTTCATCATATTCAACAGTGACGGGACATACACCTACTACTCTTTTTGTTAATGACAGATTTGTATAGTCAAAGGTCCATTCTTCAAGGAAGCGAATGTTTGAAATATTTTTAAATGTTTCTGGTTGCTCTTTCATTAAGGTCTTAACTTCTGCGCCAGATAAACGGTGATTTGCCAGGTCTTCTCCTGTATACTCATAACACGCCAGACTATCAGAACATATTCTTTCCAATATTGTATTAAAGTATTTTTCGATGAGCGTAGAATCGATATTTTTTACGTTAGCATAAACTGCTTGTTTAAAGTCAACCCCATACATGATGCGCTGGGTAAGCATATACGTTGGGTAAGATTTCTCATCAAAATTAATCCAATACGGAGAGAGAAGATAATTTATATCAGGCATCCCTGTTTCTGCATCAAAGGTGGTGATTGATTTTATTGGGGCAACAGCAACAACCTTTTTTGTTATAGCCAATGTAGTGGGATCATAGCTCCATTCTTCGCGAAACCTCAACGCCACAATGTTTGATGGGGTAACGATCCTCGCTGATAATACCGTATCATACATATCATATGGTGGCATGGGTCTGGTCATTGTTATAGTATCACTGGCAAAGAAAAACGATTTTAATTTCGCAGTGTCGATAACATTTCCACTGGTATCAGTTATTTTCATAACACCACTTTCTGCGCTTTTAAGCAGAAGATCAAGGTAAGGCAGACGTGTAGAGGCCTCGATGTTTTCGCGATACCATTGACCGCCACCTTCACCAAGGTCCATACTGTTGTATATTTTGACCGTATACTCAATATTCTTAGAAAGGGAAACCGCCTGGTTCTCCTTGTTGTCGCCATTATTACAGCTTGCAAAGCAAACCGCAACAACAACGATTGCGCCCAATAAAAATTTCATTTTCATGTTGGTTGGTTTTGGTTGATAAATATAGTAATATTATGAATAACACGCTACATAATAGTTGTGGTGATTTATTCTTTTATAAATTTTCCGGTAGCAATTGTATGTTTTTTTTCATCCGTTAGCTGAAAGAACATGACTCCTTTGGGAATTCCACTCAAATCCAGTCGGATTGAATTTCTTGTTGTATTAAATGGACACGAATATGTTTTTCCTTCTATATCTAATATCTTAATAACAACATTAGCCGTGAGGAACTGTGATGATTCAATCATTAAAAAATCCGTCGCAGGATTTGGAAAAACATGATAGCTCTCTGAGCCCTCACTTAGGTTTATCTCATCGGTGCTGGTTGTAAGTTGTTGGACAAGTGAATCGAGATCGTAGGTTTGTATTGCTCTTCCATACGTGCCAGCAACCAGTTTATGCATAAGGGTATCATACTCTATGTCGTATACCGCAACCATCGGCATATTGCATCCAAGTCGTGTCCATTGCCCGCCATTATTGATACTGGCATAAACACCCCCATCTGTTGCCACAAACATCAGCGCATCGTTGAATCCTTCGGGAACGACTATATTGTTTATAGCCAAGGGAGGAAGGTTGGAAGAAATATCAGTCCAGCTGCTTCCATTATTTACTGACTTATGAATGTGCGGAAGAAAATCGTTGGATTTATAACCGGAATGCGAAACATACACGGTATTCGCATACGTTGGAGACGCCAGCACATGCGTTACATATTGTTGAGGAAGTGTGCCTGTAATATTAACCCAGCTGCTGCCAGCATTAGGCGAGTACCATACGTTGGCATCCGATGTTCCGGCATAAAGAACAGATGAATTCAAGGGAGATTCTTCAACGGTTGTTATGACATGAAAACGGTCGCCGTAGATTACCCCATCGGTAAGATCATTACTAATGGGAATCCAGGATCCGTAAGGGGCATCCGGAATACGATATACACGATAGGTGCCGGTGTACATTCGCTGATTATCGCTCCTGCTCATTATTACAGGCATATCCCATGAACGCCGATCAGCAGGATCAATGCCGATAGTAAAATCACCACCTCCCAAACCGTCATCATAATAAAGGCCTCCATTCTGTGTTTCGTAATACCTGAGCGAAGGATCGTATGGATCGAACAAGGGTTGAAACCCATCTCCACCAAGATATCTGGTCCAGTTGTTAAGTTGTGCAGCGCTACCCCCTAACGTACCATTGTCCTGAGCACCACCGTAGTATTCCCCCGCCAAATGCGGGTTTACAGTAACACGATAGAATTGTGTAGTGGGAGTTACATCTGCATCGGTCCAGTTCAAGCCATTGTCAATACTCTTATAAAGCCCGCCATCTGCGGCAAGCAAAAAAGATGTCGGACTTAAAAACAACATATCATGCTTGTCGGCATGCACAATATATTGATCCCAAGAAGGGGTGGCCATACTCCAATTGGTCCCGCCATCAGTGGTTCTCCATAAATCAACACCCAGAATAAACAAATCGTTGTCGTTGGCAGGATTCACTCTGATTTGCCCGAAATACCAGCCAAAGCTTCCCATCACATTGGTTGGCAAGCTCGCTGTATTAACGGTTGTCCATGTTGAGCCGGCATCGACAGATTTATACACTCCTTGTAATTCCTGCAATGGCGACACATAGGATGCAAACAACGTATTGTGATTCTGTCCCGACATGCACATACCTATTCGCGACATTGCTCCGGAAGGTAAGCCATTGGTAAGAACAGTCCAGTTTTGTCCACCATCAGTGGTTCTGTAAATCTTTGCTGCTGTTCCAGTGACAAGACTTTCGGTATTGTTACGAATCCTGTCCCAACCGGCAGCATATAGAGTGTCGGGGCAAACAGGATCCATGATTAATTCAATGATGCCAGCTTGATTTGAAATAAAGAGTAGCTGTGTCCACGTAAGTCCGCCATCCGTACTTTTGTACAAACCCCGGTTGTTGTCACGCACGAAAGGCAATCCCATGCTCGAAGCATAAATAGTATCGGGACATTTTGGATGAACACAAATATCTGAAATAATATAGGTGTTCCCCAATCCCAGATAATTCCACGTGTTCCCGGCATCAACAGATTTATATACACCATTTCCAATAAACGGAAATGAAGAAATATTCGGGTCTCCGGTTCCCACATACATGGTGTTCGGATTCTGAGGATCGAAGGTTATTTCTCCCACAGCAAGATATGAAAACTCGTCAAATACGGAAGTATAGCTTATTCCACCATCAACTGATTTAAACACACCACCCGAAGCACTGCCCGTGAAAATTATCTGATTATTCTGAGGATGAACGGCGATGCAGTTGATTCTTCCATTGATATTGGATGGTCCTTCCAACGTCCATGCGGCGTTGGTTCCGGGAACCAGACTCTTTGTTTCGTTTGATGCCAGTTGTAATGCATGTTTATAAGCGGCTAGATCGAACTTCTCGCCCGGCTGCGTACGTTGAAGGGCAAATCCATCATAAGGTCCATTGTTGGATTCCTTATTTTCGGGCAGTTTTGCAGAATAGTGAAATAACACAGCTGATACGATCATCAGGCTCAAAATGCCCGTCAGCATTACCACTCCGTAGATTCCTATAAGACGCGTTTTGTTTTTGTTCATGGTCCGGAGAATAAACATGTGTTCAGCGATGGTCTAAAATTAGTAATTTTGCACCAATTTACCAACGTATTCGAATTCTTAACGATTCAACACTGATGAAAGATCAACAACAAAAACCCGTTCGTTACACCGTTACTTCTGCTCTTCCTTATGCTAATGGCCCGGTTCACATTGGTCATTTAGCCGGAGTATATATTCCTGCTGATATATATTGCCGCTACTTACGAATGAAAGGGGAAGAGGTTCTTTTTATCGGAGGTTCCGATGAGCATGGGGTTCCTATTACCATTAAGGCACGTCAGGAAGGTGTAAGCCCTCAGCAAATAGTAGATAAATATCACAACATCATAAAAGATTCTTTTGCTGAATTCGGAATTTCCTTTGATATTTATTCCCGTACCAGTAATAAAATGCATCATCAAACGGCTTCCGAGTTTTTCACTACTCTATACAACAAAGGCGAATTCATCGAACAAACCACGCAACAATACTATGATGTAGCCAATGATCAGTTTCTTGCCGACCGGTATATAACTGGTACTTGTCCGCATTGCAACAACGAGAAAGCCTATGGTGATCAGTGCGAGCAGTGCGGCACTTCACTTAATGCAACAGATCTTATCAATCCCAAATCGGTATTAAGTGGAAATCCGCCCATACTTAAAGAGACCAAACATTGGTTTCTTCCTTTAGATAAATATGAACCATGGTTAAGAAAATGGATACTCGAAGGTCATAAGGATGATTGGAAAACCAATGTTTACGGGCAATGCAAATCATGGATTGACCAGGGTTTGCAACCACGTGCTGTTACCCGCGATCTGGACTGGGGCGTGAAAGTCCCGCTGGATGACGCCATGGGAAAAGTGCTCTACGTTTGGTTTGATGCACCTATAGGATATATTTCTGCCACACGTGAATGGGCTGAAGAAAAGGGCAAAGATTGGGAATTATGGTGGAAAGATAAAGGAAGCAAACTGGTGCATTTTATCGGAAAAGATAACATCGTTTTCCATTGCATTGTGTTCCCTTCTATGCTTCACGCAGAAGGCAGCTATCTTGTCCCCGATAATGTTCCGGCTAATGAATTTCTCAACCTCGAAGGTGATAAAATTTCAACTTCGCGCAATTGGGCTGTATGGCTTCATGAGTATCTGCGCGCCTTTGAAGGAAAGCAGGATGTATTGCGTTATGTGCTTACAGCCACTGCCCCTGAAACCAAAGACAATGATTTTACATGGAAAGACTTTCAAACCCGCAATAACAGCGAGCTTGTGGCCATCCTAGGAAATTTTGTAAATCGCACCATGGTGCTTACGCAGAAATATTTTGAAGGAAAAACGCCAGCTATTTCAAGTCTCACAGAGGCTGAGAATAAAGCTATACAAGATATGGCTCAATATCCGGGCTCAATTGGCCGCAGTATCGACAACTATCGTTTTAGAGAAGCGCTGGCTGAGTTGATGAATCTTGCACGGTTGGGAAATAAATATCTTGCCGACAGCGAGCCCTGGAAAATATTTGAACGTGATCCTGCAAGAGTAGGAACCATTTTGAATGTGAGTCTTCAGATTTGCGCCAATCTCGCCATTTTGATGGAACCCTTTATGCCTTTCTCCGCAGAAAAACTTCGTACGATGATGAATCTTCCCACACACCGTTGGGATGAGGCTGGACATGCGGATTTAGTTGCAGCGGGACATCAACTCAACACTTCATCCTTATTATTTGATAAGATTACTGATGAAGAAATTCAGGTTCAAATCGATAAATTACAATCCACCAAAGTAGCTAATGAAGCGGCATTGAGAACAGCAGCTCCGTCCAAACCAGATATTAGTTATGAGGATTTTTCGCGAATGGATATCCGTGTAGGCACAATACTCACTGCCGAAAAAGTGGCAAAAACGAAAAAACTTTTAAAGCTTACGGTTGATACAGGTATTGATCAACGCACCGTTGTTAGCGGGATTGCAGAGTTTCATGATCCCGAAAAAATTGTCGGACAAAAAGTGGTAATTCTTGTAAACCTTGCTGCGCGTGAGATTAAGGGCATACTTTCACAAGGTATGATACTCATGGCAGAGAATGCACAAGGAGAATTAGGCTTTGTAACAAGCACTGGCAATAATAAAAATGGCGACGAGATTCGTTAATCTGTCGCCATTTTATAAATCAACTTTTTATTTCTATTTGCGGATGACCAGCGTCAGTGTTCTGCTGCCTTGATCATTTACAGCTTTTATTAAATATACACCATCGGCAAGTATCAGCGACAACGTATGTTTTCCTTTATCCAAGGAGGCTTGATAAACAAGACTACCCTGAGCATTGTACATTTCAATGGCTGCCTGCTGATCTAACTCAAGAATGAATCTTCCATCAGAAGGATTCGGATACATCGCCAATCCTACAAGGTTTTCCGAAGCGATGCCAACGCTAGTTACCTGAGTACATGCTGAAGTATCGAAGCATGCACCTTGCGTGATGATAACCGCATAATTTCCATTGGATGGAGGAGTAAAACTTTGGAACGTTTCTCCGCTAATCACGGCATATCCATTATCGCAGTCGAGCCATTGATAAGCATCTGCAGCAGAATCTGCGCTAATGGTACCATTGATGAGATGCGTTCCCATGTCAACATCATTCACATTAAGATGCAGCGTATAGGTGCTATCACAACCAAAGGCGGTAACGTAGTCTTCGACGTAATTGCCGGCAATTACATAGGTTGTTCCTTGCCATGTATAACTTTCACCTTTACACATTGTATGATTATCGGTAAAAGCATATACGGGTTTAACGGTGAGATTCAGTGTATAGATACTATCACATCCACCGGCAGTATTGAAGTTCAGCGTATAGGTTCCAGTGGAAGAATAGTTGCTTCCATGCCAGCTAAACACGTCTCCGCTGCATATGGTGTGACTTTCACTAAAAGCGTATGCCTGTCGCACCGAAAGATTCAGTGTATAGTTACTGTCGCATCCATATTCTGTAGTGTAATTCACCGTGTATGTTCCTGGGAAGGTATAGTTGGTTCCTTGCCAGGTGTAGCTATCCCCGCTGCACATAATATGACTTTGTGTAAAGGAATAGACAGGATGAACAGTAAGATTCAATGTGAAGATACTATCGCAACCCTTACTGCTAGTATAGTTCGCGTAATAGACTCCTGAGGATGTATAGTTCGTGCCATGCCAGTTATAGGTATCTCCTGCACACATTTCATAAAAATTAGTGAAGTGATAGGTTGGATTTACACTAATGGAGGCTGTAGCAGTGTTGGTACAACCGCCGGCTGCAGTATAAGTATAGGTGATATTATGTGCCCCAGTTCCTGCAATCGTAGGATTAAAGATTCCGGCAGTAACGCCTGTTCCCGAATACGTGCCTCCTGCAGGTGAGCCCTCAACGAGTGTATAGTTTGAAGCATTCTCACACAAGGGAGGAATACTGCTCAAACTAACGGCAGGAGGAGTAGAAACGGTAATGTAATTTGTCTTGGTTAGACTGTTATTTCCTGAGAGCGAACTAACAGACAATGTAACACTATACGTACCGGGAGTAGCGTAATAGGCCGCAGGATTCTGAACGGTGGATGAGGCAGGATTTCCACCTGTGAACGTCCATTGCCAGCTCGTTGGAGCACCATTGCTCATATCAGTAAAGTGAACACTATCACCAGCACAAACAACAAGCGTATCGCCTATAAAATCTGCACGTAATGCACAGGCTGTATTTAGTTGAAAAGATTCATTAGTACTTCCCTGTCCGCCAACGAAGATTGACGGAAGTACCAGGGGAGTACAGTTACTTTGAGTGATTCCCGCATAGGTATAACCATCTTCTGAACCGCCCGTAAATATTGACGGAAGAACAATAGGAATACAGGAACTTTGAGTAGTACTCGCGAGTGTAAGTCCGGCTTCCTGACCACCATAAAAGATGTTAGGAAGAACCACTGCAGCACAATTGCTTTGAGTGATGCCGCTTTGACCGTAGCCATCGTCAACTCCGCCTGCAAATATTGCAGGGTAAACAGTAAGAGGGCAAGTGGTCGGAGTCTGCGCGTATAGTGCAGATCCGCTCCCATCACCACCCGAATACTGGGCGAAGGCCGACAGCGTCATGGCATAGACAATGACACTTGTAATTATTAGTCGTGGATTAATGAATGACATACTTTATTTTTTAGTATTATGTTCATTCACTAGCGTACACCACGTCCACCTACATCAGAAATTCTTTGATCACCGGCATTTCCAAAACCGAAGTCGAAATTGCCTCCGCAGGTTGCGGTAGCATTTTTACTTCGATCGGAAGTACGCAGCGTGGTTCCTGCGCTGTTAAAGGAGCCTCCACGCATTTCCATATGCCATTTAATATAGCTGGAGCAGCATCCGCATCCTAAGGAGGAATAAGAAATTGAATTATAAAGTTGCCAATTGTTGGTGTTATAGGAACCTGCTGTAGAAAGCTCACCATTGCCGAGATCTGCGTAAGTCAGCTTATATCCATAGTTTAGCGTATTACTTCCTCCGGCGACCATTTCCCAAACGTTACCACCAAGGTTCATCACGCCATAATAGGACGCGCCTGATGTTTCGCGGTTCGTTGAAGCGGTGGCAGAAAAACCAACGCGCAGTGGTCCGTTTGCAGCGAGAGAATTGTAGGCAGCAAGCCCTGCTCCTGCAACAGAGGATACTTCAGAAGTCATACCCGGGTTGTTCAATGCTGTACTCTGAGCCTGAGTGATATTCAGTGTACCCCACACAAACTCATTACCGACGCGGGCCAGCGGGCCGCGGGAAACTTTTTCGAATTCGAAATTGGTCATCGGACGTAAGCCAGCCCAGTCGAGATAACTTAAGAGGTCGGTATAGCTAAGATAGTTTGCTGCGATGGTTTGCCCGTCGTTCACCGAATTGAAAGGATCTCCGGGAGCAGATTGAAAATCGCAGGCAAACACTCCAGGTTTGCTATTATTGATACCAGCGGTAATCAGTTTAATGCTATTACGATTAACACAGCTGGCAATCATTGCACAAAGTCCGCCAGTACCGGGATTGGTGGCTAACTGCCCGGCGGTGAGAATGGTGCGAGCTGTTTGCTGATCGAAGGTAAGGCAGTTGAGAAAATCAACATATTGTTGTTGGGTAATTTCATATTTCATTGCATAAAATGCAGAGTATCCTTTGGGAAACTCAGCAGGAATCGTAGCATTAATGCCACCACCAAGGGTTGCAGCAGTCAGTGTGCTTGTGCTATTATTTATGGAAATACTGTTGAACGAATTAGTACTGATACCATCACCTAATTCAAAATCTCCCTGAGGAATATTCACCATTTCGATTCCAAAGACTTTGAAATTATATGCAGGTGCATAGGGACTGATAGGAATGGGCAGATCGAGGCGGATAGAGACCGAGGTGGTGCTGATATTGCCAATACCATCCGCGGAGCGACGTAGATAAATACCAATGGAATCGTTTACAAATACTGTTTCCAATGGGGCGCCCACAGAGAAATCGCCGGTGACATTGGTCATTTTAGCATGATGCCATTCCTGATAGGATTCGCAGTTGGGGAGTCCAGTAGGAACTTGTTGATACTTCACAAAAACCCAGACGGCATCATGGTTGTTGGGACCAGACGAAACACGCCAGCTGTTATCCCAGGCAATATCAAAGGTGATAATAGGGTGTAAAGACCCGGGGTTAGTGTTTGTGACATTTGTAATACGCAGGTTGTTTGCCGAAAGGTTCATGCCTATAAGGCAAAACAGCATAATTAGGGAGCTGAGAGTGAAAAGTTTTTTCATAAATTTTGGATTTGGATTACTGTAGGAGTAGCAAATATATGAAGTTTATCGGCAAAAGCAAATGTTTTGACAGGGAAAGTGCAAATATCTCAGAAAAGAAATCAGGAATAAAATATCCATAAGCAAAATCAGGCTCTAATCACTGGTACTATGACCCTACTCTCCTTTTTCCTTTTGTTTTACAACAGCGGCTCATGAATCAGCAGGAACACCTTGTCAGTGTGAGAAGCAGGGAGGGAAACAACACCATCCATTAATCCTAGTACCAGTCGATCTTTCAAAAGTAGGGCACCACGGTCAATGGATAGAACGCCTGCCTGCCTTCCTGACGGAAGTCAGGGAAGTTTCCTAAACTTTAAATACAGCTTCGATTTATTCTTCTGTATACAAGTAATGATAAAATTGTATTGGTCAAAATCGAAAATTCCATTTTAGCTACATGATTTCAGTCTATGCATTAAAAAATGAAATTAACCATGAAATATATGTTGGTATTTCAAACAATGTCGACAGACGAATCATGGAGCACAATGCTGGTAAAAACAGGTATACAAAAGCCTTTCGTCCGTGGTCTGTTTTTTACACCGAAGACTATCCTGACTACAGTACAGCCCGAGTCAAGGAGAAGAATCTGAAATCGGCCGCAGGAAAACGATTTCTGAGGCGCTACCTGCTTGACATGTCGGCTACATAGATAAAATCAACAGTCGGAGTATGCCTCTTCAAGGGATTTTCATATCTTTGCAATCTGATTCATCAATGGCTCCGTAGTTCAATGGATAGAACGGAAGTTTCCTAAACTTTAAATACAGGTTCGATTCCTGTCGGGGCTACTAAAGCACCCCTGTAAGTGTACTACTTGCAGGGGTTCTGTGATTTTTGGGTCCGGATGGGGGACAATATACATACCGCTATTATACGATGCTGGTTTGTTGAATCCAAAATATGCTTCTTTTTAAGAGGGCGATGATTAATTCATCTTGTCAGCTTTTCTAATTATCTTTGAAACTAATAATCACTTGCTTTAGGCTAATGATTATTTTGAACCTCACTGAAGAAAAATTAGAAAGAGTGTTATGAGCAGCGAAATATTAATATACCAAAATACTGATGGCAACATTAAAATTGATGTGCGTCTGGAGGATGAAACTGTTTGGCTCACTCAGGCTCAGATGGCACAACTTTTTGGTAAGGACAAACGGACCATTTCTGAACACGTTAATAATGTATTTAAAGAAGGGGAATTAGACGAAAAAGTGGTTGTCCGGAAATTCCGGACAACCACTCCGCATGGCGCCATTGCTGGTAAAACACAAGAAGTCGCGGTTAATGGATACAATCTTGACGTAATCATTTCTGTGGGGTATAGGGTAAAATCACCCCAAGGCACACAATTCCGTATTTGGGCAACACAACGACTCAAAGAATATATCGTTAAGGGGTTTGCGCTTAATGACGATCGTTTTAAGTCTGGAAATTCGATGAACTATTTCAACGAATTGCAGGCGCGAATTCGCGAAATACGAATTTCAGAACGCTTTTTCTATCAAAAAATAAAGGACATCTATACGACAAGCATTGACTACGATCCCAGGGATGAAAAAACTATTGAGTTTTTTAAGGTAGTACAAAATAAATTGCTTTGGGCCATTAGTGCCCAAACTGCTGCCGAATTAGTGTATCGCAGAATAGACGCCAGTTTACCATTGCTGGGTATGCAATCGTATGATAAAAAGAATTCTTTATCCATAAAAAGATCGGACGTCAGTATTGCCAAAAACTATCTGAATGAAGACGAAATAAAATTATTAGGATTGCTGGTAGAGCAATATTTGGCCTTTGCAGAAACAATGGCTCAGCAACGCACTCTTATGTATATGACGGATTGGATACAACGATTGGACAGCATTTTACAACTCAATGGCCGAGAGTTGCTCACTCATGCAGGGAAAATAAGCCACGAAACAGCATTGAAGAAATCGGACGAGGAATTTGAGAAATATAAAAGCCTTCAAAAAACAATTGAAAAAGAGCAGAGTTTGAAGGAGATTGAAGATGACATTAAAAAACTAAAAAAGCAAAACCAATGAAATTCAACGAAGAAAAACCCTCTCTGAGCATTTCTGCAACCTAAGATTCATCCTGTTTTGAGTAAATATATCGCTTCCAAATCCCCCCAAATCGGTGCGAAATCACACCCTTGAGGGCTACTTTTAATAATTAATAATCCCCTGATACCTCAACAGTATCAGGGGATTACTAATTGGGCTGCAGAAACATTCGCTTTTTTCAGCTTATGCCGGCTTTGTAGAATGGCATAAATCATAGTACTTTTTTATTGTTAAAGAAACGAATTTGCTGATTTCAACAAGGTCCCTACCAAGGAATCTTTTTTGCAGTTTTTCGAACAATTCTGTATAGTAACCAATCTTTTCGTAACTCCCTTCACTAATATCTGAAAATTTAAAATTCTGTGGGATTCCGTACATTTCAGGAAATTTGTTTATTGCGAAATCAAATAACTCACTGACCAACGAGGCCTTACATCCAATCATTTTAAGTTCTGTTAATGCAGTATCAAGTTTAGGATCATCAAAATAGAACATTGGGTTATTTATCCGGATTTCCTTCAGCTCTTCAAAATACCAAAATGTCTCGAGCCATGAGGCTTTCCTGAAAAATTCAAGCATGATCAGATATAGTTTGTAGTAAAGATAATCTGCATACTTTGGTGGCTTTTCTTTGTAATTTATTTTAGCTTGTAGTTCTGCTATATATGTGGAGTATAGCAAATAATTAAATTGATTCAATTTGACTAGTTGCAAAGTGGCTCTTTGCAAACAACAGAAGGCCTCATCATACTTTTTCTCTCGAATCAATAATTTTGACTGTTTTAGTATCACATCAATTTCCGGATTATACATGGTCATTCTGCAATTATTTTGATTTTCACCAAAGCTACAAAAATGAGCCTACATAGTCATTAATGCTATTACGTTGAAATCATTCTTTAATTACCCTTGCCGTAAGACTTACACCTTCTTCATTTGTTATGAGAAAGACGTATATACCGGGTTTGTAAGAACCAATATCTATGGCTGAGTTGTTATATAAAACTTCCATTAATTGGCCTAAACCATTATAAATACCCAGTGATTTCATTTTCCCAAATTGCAGAGGAAGGTTAATGTTAATTCTGCCTGTTGTGGGGTTAGGGTATACATTTATTCTATTCTCTTTTGATAATACGTCATGCCTTCCAACTACGAAGGCGGCGTCTCTCTTAATCAAATAAACATCACTACCGCCAGCACCGAAACTTTCTGTTTTACCAACAATGATAAAACCACCATCATTTGTGTTTTTGATACAATATCCGATCTCCCCTAATATTCCTCCCCATGTCATTGAGCATAAAGAATCACCATTCACATCTGCTTTAACCAAATATACATCATTGTCACTCCCATTATTGTTTGCAATCAACCCACACATATAATATCCTCCATCACTTGCTTGAATTACGGAAAATCCTACATTATGACCTATACCATTAAAT
This sequence comes from Bacteroidales bacterium, assembly GCA_963678485.1. Lineage (GTDB taxonomy): Bacteria > Bacteroidota > Bacteroidia > Bacteroidales > CAIWKO01 > CALGYY01. The sequence continues at coordinate 2,306,368 of OY782882.1, read as the reverse complement.
ATTTTTGTCCAGGTGGTATCACCACTAGAATTTGTCTTGACAAGATAAATATTGGACCATCCTACATTAAATGTTGACCCTGTAAAAAGATAACCACCATCACTCGTCTGAACCACGGAAAGTGCGCTTTCAGCATCAGGGCCACCATATACTCTTGACCATAAAGTATCTCCATTCGCATTTGTCTTTATTAAGCATGCATTGCCGTTTATTAAGGGGTTGGGTGCCGTATATCCGGCTATTATGTATCCCCCGTCATTTGTTTTGGCTATATAGCGAAAATCATCACCCAGCGGACCTCCAATTGTTTTGGTCCACAAAGTAGCGCCATTTATATCTATTTTGATTAAATAAACATCATACGATCCTGCCCCAAAACTTGATGTAATTCCCTCAAGAATAAACCCACTATCACTTGCCTGTAAAACAGAATATCCACCATCAAAACCAATTCCGCCAAAAGTTTTAGTCCATAATGAGTCTCCATATGAATTTGTTTTGATTAAATAGGCATCATAATCACCTGCGCCATAACTATCAGTAATGCCGGCAATAATATAGCCATTATCATATGTTTGAGCAACAGAATATCCCATTTCAAGGTTATACCCGCCATAAGTCTTTGTCCACAAAGTGTCTCCATATTCATCCGTTTTGATTAAATATATGTCATAAAAACCCGAACCGAAACTTGATGTCCATCCCGATATTATATATCCTTTATCCGTTGTCTGGGCAACGGATAAACCAACATCATCCGTGATACCACCATAAGTTCTCTCAAAATTAATTTGTGGAAAACCAATATTACAGATCAATACGCAATAAAGGGCAAGTATTAGTTTTCTCATAATCGTTTATATTGGTGCGGTATGCTTAATAAAATACCTATGGTCATTGTCACGATTCGTTCCGGAATTTATATAATATCCGCCTTTGTGTATTTTATATGATATTAACAAATATAGTAAAGTTTCCATAGCAACACCATAAGATTTAGTAGTTTTTCAGATAAAAAGCAGCTACTGGAGTGCATTTGATTAGCTGCCATAAGGGGTCAAATGTTATAATTGCAGCCTGCAAATTGCCTTCAAATCCTCAATAAATAAGTTCGACTTTAGTGCCATTGGGGCTACTAAAGAACCCCTGTAAGTTCCGTACTTGCATGGGTTCTGTGATTTTTGGGTACGGATGGGGGACAGACTTGCCATTTTTGTCTTTCTATAAACGCAGGACTATTTTGGTTTGCCTCAAAACTTAAAACTATAACTTACAGACGGAATAATAGGAAAAAGACTTTGCTGCATTAAGGCAGGGCGTTGTGTTTCGGAGTAAACATTGTTTTGCCAATGGCCTTCGGTGATGGTTGTAAAATAATAGTAATAGGGGTTCTTTCTGTTATACACATTGTAAATACTGACACTCCACACCCTTTCACCCCATTTCTTTGTTTTACGGAAATTGATGCCAATGTCCAGCTTGTGATAGCTTCTCATGCGATAATTGTTGATACCATCATAAACCTGTATCTCATTCAATCCACCCATCCCGTCCGACACATAATACTTTGAAGTGGCAAGTGTAATGGCATTTCCTGTTGCATAGATCCAGCTTGCGGAAATGTCAATATGTTCATTAAATTTATGAAGAAACACTACAGTGATTTCGTGGCGGCGATCGTAGGTGAAGTTGAACGGTTTGCCGCTGTTCAATTGCTCAAACTCCCTTGTGGTCTTGGATAAGGTATAGCCAATCCAACCTGTGGTGCGACCTTCCTTTTTTTGAATGAGTAATTCGCCACCATATGAGGTTCCATTTCCATCAGTAAGAACCTTTGTTTCCCAAGTAGCGGTGCTTCCCATAAACGAGGCGCCTTCCTTATAAGCAATAAGATGTGAGAGGTCTTTATAATACCCTTCCAAACTAACTTCGAACAGATTCTTTTTGAGCGAACACATCACGCCCAAGGAGACAATCGATGATTTGGCCGGAGCAACAGTTGAGGTAGCAGGCACCCACAAATCGGTGGGTAATCCCAAATTGTAACTCGTCAACAGATGAATGTTTTGTTGCATGCTTGCGTAGGATGCTTTAATAGAAAGGTTTTTTTGAACCAGGAAACTGATCATAACGCGTGGCTCAAAGGAAAAATAGTTTTCCTTATTAACCAGGTAATCTGAAAGGCGGATGCCTGTATTTGCCTGAAAGATTCCTGCCTTAAATTCGTATTCTCCATAGAGGGCATTTTCCCAAGCATTCAGCGTGGTGTTGTTAAATGAAGAATCAAATGTTGTTGTATTGTTGTTGCGTTGATAGTAGGAAATAACGCCCGGCTTGAATGTGTGAAATATGCAGTTTACGCCAAACCTGAACTTATGCTCCGGGCGCAAATAATATTCAAAATCCATTTTCCCGCTAATATCACTGATTCCAGAATAGAACATGCTTTTCGTTTCGAAGTTCTGATTGTTATCATTTTCCTCTGAGGAAAGAATATCAATCTTGTATTTATATCTTGTGTAGGTAGCCGTAACATTGCTGAACAATTTTTTGTTCCATACATGGTTCCAGCGGACAGCGCCCAATATATTCCCCCATTTAGTATCGTTATTGACTTTTGTTTTACCATTATCCTTCTTCTTAAGATGCGACAATACCTTGTCGTCGCCCATATAGAAACTACCAAAGATCTGATCCCGGCCAGTAACCTTGTAATTAAGCTTTGCATTGCAATCATAAAAATTATAGCCCAATCCAACCCCATTAAATAAGTGCTTGCTTAATGGGCGCATAACAAGATCAAGCAAGGTACGTCGATAGGATACGATAAAAGATGCCACATCCTTCTTTATGGGGCCCTCTAATGACATTTTAGAAGCAATTAATCCTATCATGCCACTTCCATGAAATTTCTTCATGTCTCCTTCTTTCATGCGAATGTCAACAATTGAAGACAGTCTACTACCATATTGTGCCGGGAATCCTCCGCGTAAAAGTTTGACCTGATTGATGGCATCCGTATTAAAGATAGAAACAAAACCTCCGAGATGATTTACATAATATAGTGGGACATCATCCAACAAAAGTAAGTTCTGGTCAGGACTGCCGCCACGTACATATAAGCCACTTGACCCTTCGTTACCTGATTTTACGCCCGGCATTAGTTGCAAGGCCTTTAGTAGGTCAGATTCGCCACCTAAAGCGGGCAACGACTTTATTTGATTAATCGGGATGGCTGTTACACCCATTTCGTTTCGTTTTTCAATGGGTGTATCATTCCCCTTTATGATGACCTCCGTCAGGTTCAAGCCAGGCTTCAGTAAAAAATTGATATTCTCATCTTTCACAAGGTGTATATGTAGAATGATCTTTTGATATCCGATAAAGGAGACAACGACCTTCAATGAATCACTGGCTGGAAGTGTTATGCTGTAAAATCCAAAGTTGTTGCTGGAAGTACCTTTATGAGAAGTCTCATCATAAACCGTTGCGCCGATAAGAACCTCGCTGCTTGCACTATCTGTAATATACCCACTCAAGGTAATCTGCTGAGCTGAAGCAAATCCGCTCATCAAAAGAAATATTAGTAACAGATATCGCGCTTTTCGCATTTCAGGGTAATTGTATCGTATCTGTATCGAAGGAATAACCAGCAAAAATTCCGTAACCGCCATCCACATTGGAATACATGGGGACTGGTTCTCCCACGCCATTCCAGATGTCACTTTGCTGATTATTCAAATGAAGGGTTAGTGTTTTTTTATAATGGTAAAGCTGTTCCGAAATAGAACGAAAGACAACAATAATTTGCGAATTTTCAACCATATTGTCTCTCAATAAAAACAATTTCATTTCATGAGACGTCCCGTTAAACAATGCGTCAGAAAACACGAATGATGATGGAAAGTAATCCAGCAATCCTTCATTTTTCAACACATTGTCTGTTATTTTATCGCTCGCGCAACTAATGATCTCGTTGCGTGTAGTACCAAATTCATCAACATAGCGCTTCATTAAAATTAACTCATAATAATTAGACACGCTGCCATTGTCAGGGAAAGACACATTAACCTCAGCAAAATAACCATCGGTGTCAAAAATTGCAGAATCAATAAATGAAACACTAGAAATACTTTCCTTAGCGGGAATAACATCGGATGCTGCAATGGTTGGGCAATCCGGAACAACCACCGTGATCGTATAACTATTTCCGATAACAGGTGGCTTTGTAGAAATGTACCAACCCAAAGTATCATAGCTTAGCGAATCGAACAGCATACCATTCTCAAAGAGGTTCAATTTTGCATTTTGTACATAATAAACTGTATCGTCCAGAATGGCTGAAGTTTGATTGACAAATACCCTGAAAACACTGTCGGGAGTAAAGAAACAACTAATAGCTGTTTTGCGCTCTGCCTCCGGAAAATCCAGTTTAACTTCCTTAGTACAGGAAGCTATTAAAAAGATCAAGATCAAAAAACAAAGACCCCGTTTCATTTGAATTTAAATTGGTCAAAATGATAACTCAATCGGTAAGAAAACTCAAATGGGCCAAGACTGGCGGCGGTTCCGTTTTTATGATTCCATTTGAAGAGTAGATCAAGTCCCAAATGCTTTTTGAAAAAATAAAACGAAAATCCCGGAGCTAAAAAATAGTCAACGCCGCCACCAATTTTTTCCGAAGAGAAACCATTTACTGAATGGATGGTGTTTTCATAATAGTAAAAACCGTTTGCTTCAATAAAGGGCTGAAAATTCAATTTTTTCAAAAACGAATATCTGGCATACAAACCGATCTTGTATATCGAGGATTTATAATTAGGGACATCAGCATTCCATAGAGAGAACTCGGGGCCGAAACTAAGGTTATTCTTCAATTGGAAACCGTATCTGATGGCAAAGACAGTAGGATACTTGTTGCTACGAATATAAAAAGAATTAAAATAGGGATTGATTTGAATTCCTATAGAATGCCTATAAGGCAGTGTTTTCTGGTGAGGCACCGTATCAGATTGTCCTAAACACGGACTGCAAAATAATGAATCAATAATCACGGCCAGAAATAAAATCCTCTTAATCATTTGATCTAAAGATTAAAAATCATAGACAAAGATAGTTGTATTAAGTTAATACAAATGCTTTGTCTATGCTAATTCCACCGCAATTGATTTTTATTAAAAATGACATAAATGGCTCACCAACTTATTTTTGAGCATACTTATCGTTTCCAAATCCCCCCAACACCGGGGCGAAATGATACAGTTGAGGGTTACTACTACAAGTAACGAATCCCCTGAAACCTCAGCAGTATCAGGGGATTTTACTCTAAATGCAGAAATATTTCTGTTTTTGTTGACTTTTTCCTATTTCATTTTCTAATTTTTCAAAAGCCAGTTTTTATCTGCGTGCATCATCAATAGTGCAACTATAAGAAGATTATGAATACAAAAAAAATTCAAAAACAGAAAAGTTAAGTTTGAAATAAAAAAGGTGTTTTGGCAAGTGAGTTGAAATTGCTAACCATATTGAAAGCACTTCTTTACGAAAATTTACTTCAATTGATTTTTATATAATAGTTCACTGCGGCATTTTTAGGTCTAGTTTCCAGTTCTCCGATAGGTTCTGCTTTGTTATTATTACCTAATCTAATTGTAGTTCCTCCATGAAATAGGCCAAGGGTAATTACTGGCTCTCCTCCCCCAGCAGAGTTTGCCGTTCCTTGAATAGGGTGTTCATGCTTTTTTATTGAATCATTCTGAATTCTTCCTACTTTGCGGAGACCATCCATATCCATTTGTGCTTCCAAAACTGGTTTTTCTTCAGAATCATCAAAAGTATTTAATCCGCGTAAAAAAACACCTCTTAAATCTGGAACATGTGCTTCCCCGTTATTGTATTTATAATAAAGTGATCCTGTGACATCTCGCCCGTCAGCCGGCGCCCATTTGGAAGTTTCTTTATTAAAGCCGATTTCATCTCCAACAATATCTACAAATTGGTGATAATTTATTAAGGATGAAATAATTGTTCCGACAGGCATGTGTTTCGGAATAAGCTTGTCTAATTCCACTTGAATTTGGTCTAAGTCTGATTTTGATAACATATTGGGTTGGTTTTAATCTCCTACTCATATGGCTTTTCGGTTTCGCCCCGTTTTTGTGGTTTCTGGTCTCCACTTATTTTCTTGATTAAGGATTGGATCTGCAGAATTCTTATTGATAATTTCCTATATTAAAGATACTGACATGAATAATTTAGAAAACATTACAAAGAAAAAGTAATATGTCTTACATTAATATACCTCAAATGCGGTAATTTTTTATATCTTTATATAAGAGAAATATAACCACTAAACAATCTTTCTTAAAATTCTAAACTAATTTACCATGGAAGAAAACCGAGGTACACCCCTAATGCCACATCAGAAAACAGATCTGAGCAGTTCGGATAAAGTCGACTTTTTATGGAAATTTATAGAAGAAGTGCCGGCCGGATTGTTTATGAATGATGCCAATACGCTCGAAACAATTTGGATTAATAAAACTGCTGCAGAGATTGTTGGTCTTACCAAAGAAGAACGATATGGCTACGGTGTTGAATATGTCAAACAACAGTATCATCCTGATGATATGCTTGCACTAAAGGAAGCCACCGAAGTCTTGTTAAAAGAGGATGGTCCTATTGACTCTGTAATCAGGGTAAAGCATTCCAATGGTGAGTGGTTATGGCTATATTCGATTGTCAAGGTTTTAAGACGGAATTCCGATGGAACACCACATCTTTTGGCTGGAGCAGGCTTTAATATGACAAAGCCCATGTACAATGAACCCCGCCTTCTTAACTTGCTTAGAGAAAATCAAAAATTAAGAAGTCAGATTCGTGTTTGTCAATTATCCAAAAGAGAGAAGCAAATCATTGAACTTATTGCTAAAGGAATGGCAGATAAGAAAATTGCAGATGTACTATTTGTGTCAACTAATACAGTTAGAACCCATCGCAAAAACATATATAGAAAGCTGGAATTAAAAAATGCCGCTGATGCAACAAGGTTTGCGTCTGAGTGTGGTATTATTTGAGCATTCTCATGGGAACTAAAGGGGAAACGGAATAACCAAAGCATACTATTGTGGTTTATCAATCCTAATAATCATTTTGCTCAGCTTCCCTTTTTACTTTATTTTCTAAAGCAGAGTATTTTTTTGAAATATATTCAAAACTCAAATTTATATCAGAATTTTCTCCAGACAATACGATTATGATTTTCATACAATCTGTTTCAAATTCTGAATAATATTCCAGAAGACCAGCTGAGACAGCCATACCATAATTATCAGGATTATCCTTATAATAGTCATCTTTCCATCTTTGTTCATCAGAAATAGGTTTCCCATATTTTTCGATTAACTTGTCTTTAATATTTGAATACTCAACAATATAATTATTTTTATTTCCAAAACTCTCACAAATTGAGCCTCTTGCTCTCGTAAGACTATCCTTTGCAAACACATACAACAATATTGCATCAAGGTTAAACACCCTAGCATTGTACGAAATAAGATGGAACCCGGTCCCATCACCTTCTACTATCATTGCGCCCTCTTCTTTACTCTGAACCTCAGATGAATTATCGCCCCAAGTAACATTTCGAAAAGCGCAATTTGATGCATTATTATTTACTATGCTATTATTCTCAACCAATATTGAATTCGACATATTTTTCTCAAGTTGTTTCTTACAAAGCAAAATATTATAGCTTGCATTTGTATCTTTTCTGCCAAACTGAGTATTGATATTTTGAGTAACGCCAAAGCTTCTAATTGCATCCAGGTATTGTTTGTTTTTATATTTATCCACCCCCTTATTATAAAATTGTTCGCCCACAACAAAAAGCCCAATCACAGGGCTGGGGGGGGCCAGATAACTATTTGATACTTCAGAATCAATTTGAATTGCTCGCTGATAAGAATCATGTGCAATTTGCAATGCATTTGTATCTAACTTTTTGTATTCAGGATTATCAGACAAATAAATACTCAAATATATATTTCCACGATAAAACCATGTCTTTGCTTGGCCATTGGTGGCTTCATTAGAACATGTCTTATCAATACCAACCTTAGCTTTTTCTAATTCACCTCTTCTAAGATATTGATATACAGAAATAGGATCAATTTGAGCGCTGGCACAAAAGCTAAGTATTATAGATAAAATGACAATAGATAATTTTTTCATTCGCTTGGGGTTGGCTTTAATCAAAAATAACAAATAAAGCCATATAAACCTTTATTGCTGGGAATCAAGATGGATATTAAGTCGGGAAATCCTCTCCAAATCCCCCCCAAACCGGTGCGAAATCACACCCTTGAGGGCTACCTTGAAATACTATTCATAAGAAACAAAATAAGAAGCCCTACCCGCCAATGTATGCAGGCGGATAGGGCTTCTTATTTCGCAATCGTGTTTCTTTATTCTTTTACTAGCTTTATGATTTGTTTTTCACCATTGCCTTTTACAAAGGTTAATAAATATACCCCTGAAGACAGATGATTTACATTGAGATCTTTTTCTCCATTGTAATTAATTTCTAACATCGTTCTGCCCGACAAATCAGATATCATAATAAGGGATATATCGCCACTTACATTATCGAAATGGATACTATTTGTAAAAGGATTAGGATACACAGATATGTCACTTTTTGAAAATTCAGAAACAGCTGTCTCCAAATCATTATCTACAATTATATATGTGTATTCCGTGTTTGTCCCCAGTGTTGCATTCACTGGATTTGATAAGGTGACGATGATCGTTTCGTCACCTTCATCTAACAAATCATCTACAATTCCTGCAATGGTGATATCATTACTTGTGTTACCGGCAGTGATGGTCAGCGTGCCGTTGGCCAGCGTATAATCAATGCCGCCGCCCGTTGCTGTGCCCGTTACGGTATAATCAACTGAAACAGTCAGGCCACTTTCGGCCGAAAGATCAAGCTGCAAATCGGCGCTGCTGATTGACTCATCCCCACTAGAAGTGGTTGTATTGAAAGCTATGCTTGGTGTTGCATCATTATCGGTGATGGTGTATGTGTAGACTGTATTTGTCCCCAGTGTTGCATTGACCGGATTGGATAATGTTACAATCACGGTTTCGTCGGTTTCATCTAACAAATCATCTACAATGCCGGCAATGGTAATATCATTACTTGTATTACCTGCAGTGATGGTCAGCGTGCCGTTGGCAAGCGTGTAATCAGTACCGCCGCCCGTTGCTGTGCCTGTTACGGTGTAATCAACACTCACTGGTAATCCGCTTTCGGCCGAAAGATCAAGCTGCAAATCGGCGCTGCTGATTGATTCATCCCCGCTGGAAGTGGTTGTATTGAAAGCAATGCTGGGCGTTGCATCATTGTCGGTAATGGTATAAGTATGGACTGTATTTGTGCCCAAGGTTGCATTGACTGGGTTTGACAAAGTAACAATAACCGTTTCGTTTGTTTCATCTAATAAATCATTTACAATTCCTGCAATGGTGATATCATTACTTGTGTTACCTGCAGTGATGGTCAGCGTGCCGTTTGCAAGCGTGTAATCAATGCCACCGCCAGTTGCTGTACCTGTTATAGAATAATCAACCGTAACCACCAGACTGCTTGCGACAGTGAGGTCAACTTGAATATTGGCACTGTTGACCGATTCCAGTCCGTTTGAGCTGCTTGTGGTGAATGCAATGCTGGGCGTTGCAGTGATGAAATTTTCTTCACTTCCATAGCTTGTTCCTGCTATATTCGTTGCAAAAGCACGAACGTAATATGTTGTACTGGCAGTTAAATTTGTCATAGCTGCTGTATAGGCCCCGGTTACCGAAGCAGCACCATTATCCGCAACAAAATCGGTTGTTGTCGGTGTGCCGATGGTATTCCAACAAACTCCGTGTGCTGTTGGGTTAGGAACACCCAGCGAATTTATATTGCCATTGCCGGTGGCTGTATTGGCCGTGATATCTGAAACTGTCTGTGTGGTGACAGATGGAGCAATTGCAGCTGTTGTAAACGACACTTCTGTACCGTAGCTTGTCCCTGCAATATTCGTTGCAAAAGCACGAACGTAATAGGTTGTATTGGCGGATAAACTTGTCATTGATGCTGTAAAGGCACCAGTTATTAAAGTAGCGCCATTATCCACAACAAAGTTGGCTGTGGTTGGGATCCCTGTGGTATTCCAACAAACTCCGTGTGCTGTCGGGTTAGGAATACCTAGCGAAGTTATATTACCATTGCCGGTGGCTGTATTTGCAGTAATGCTTGCAACAGCCTGTGTGGTGACAGTTGGGGCAATTCCATTGGTTGTAAACGACACTTCTGTACCATAGCTTGTCCCTGCAATATTCGTCGCAAAAGCACGAACGTAATATGTTGTACTGGCAGTTAAATTTGTCATAGCTGCTGTATAGGCCCCGGTTACCGAAGCAGCACCATTATCCGCAACAAAATCGGTTGTTGTCGGTGTGCCGATGGTATTCCAACAAACTCCGTGTGCTGTTGGGTTAGGAACACCCAGCGAATTTATATTGCCATTGCCGGTGGCTGTATTGGCCGTGATATCTGAAACTGTCTGTGTGGTGACAGATGGAGCAATTGCAGCTGTTGTAAACGACACTTCTGTACCGTAGCTTGTCCCTGCAATATTCGTTGCAAAAGCACGAACGTAATAGGTTGTATTGGCGGATAAACTTGTCATTGATGCTGTAAAGGCACCAGTTATTAAAGTAGCGCCATTATCCACAACAAAGTTGGCTGTGGTTGGGGTCCCTGCGGTATTCCAACAAACTCCGTGTGCTGTAGGGTTAGGAATACCTAGCGAAGTTATATTACCATTGCCGGTGGCTGTATTTGCAGTAATGCTTGCAACAGCCTGTGTGGTGACAGTTGGGGCAATTCCATTGGTTGTAAACGACACTTCTGTACCATAGCTTGTCCCTGCAATATTCGTCGCAAAAGCACGAACGTAATAGGTTGTGTTGGCCGTCAAACTTGACATTGATGCTGTAAAGGCACCGATTACTGAAGTAGCACCATTATCCACAACAAAGTCTGTCGTTGTTGGATTTCCTGTGGTATTCCAACAAACTCCGTGTACTGTTGGGTTAGGAACACCCAGCGAAGTGATGTTTCCATTGCCGGTAGCTGAATTAGAGGTAATGCCTGAAACAGCTTGTGTCGTTACCGTTGGGGCAATTGCAGCTGTTGTAAACGACACTTCTGCACCATAGCTTGTCCCTGCAATATTCGTAGCAAAAGCACGAACATAATACGTTGTATTGGCGGATAAACCAATCATCGATGCTGTATAGACCCCAGTTGCCGAAGCAGCGCCATTATTCACAACAAAGTTGGCCGTGGTTGGATTCCCTGTGGTATTCCAGCAAATGCCGTGTGCGCTTGGGTTTGGTATACCTAGCGAAGTGATGTTTGCATTACCTGTTGCTGTTGAAGCTGTAATACTTGAAACAGCCTGAGTAGTTACAGTTGGTGCAATTCCGTTGGTGATAAACGACACTTCCGTACCGTAACTTGTTCCAGTGGTATTGGTCGCAAAAGCACGAACGTAATACGTTGTATTAACGGATAAACCAGTCATTGATACTGTATACGCGCCTGTTGCCGAAGCGGCACCATTATCCGCGACAAAGTCGGCTGTTGTTGGGATTCCTGATGTATTCCAGCAAACGCCGTGAGAGGTTGGGTTAGGAATACCCAGCGTAGTAATATTACCATTGCCAGTAGCTGTGTTTGTACTTATTCCGTTTACAGCCTGCGTTGTTATAACGGGTGAAATCCCAAGACCCACCTGGATAGAAAAGTTGTAGGGATTTTCATCTGTATCGGTGTTGGCGAAGGATAGGGTTGCTGATCGTACCCCTACTGCAGAGGGAGAAGCTGTAACCTGAAATGTTGTCGAGCTTCCTGCCGCGATTGTAGCTGATGGGACAGTTGTAACACTAAAGTCTGCCGAGTTTGCGCCTCCAATAACAACATACGGACTCGTTCCGGTAAGCGTTAAGGTTTCTGTTCCGAGATTTTGAATGGTGAACGTTCGTGTTACCGTACCAGAAGTTATCCATCCAAAATCGGAATGGTCGTATATCGAAGGAGTGACATCGCCATCATTAATGGTTGTTGAATTCCCTGTAATATTCATTTCCGGTTCGGCATATTGAATCACAGGAGTACCGACACCCATTGAAGCCGTCCAGCTGGATACATTAACCGGGGAGGCATTTTCGCCATTATTAGCAGATCGGAAATAAAAAGATGTAGGATCGGTATCGGAATCAATATACCAATAATAGGTATCTCCGGTTGCACCGTTGTTATTGTTATAAATATAGTAACTTCCGAATTTCCAGTATTGATATTCGTTTAATAATCCCTGATAGGTATACGTCCCGTTAAATGCAGAGGGGGTGGTTATTCCTGAAAGTACCAGATTTTTAGGCGTAATACCATCGCCTTGCATCGTAAAGGTATAGGTGCCCTCATCGCTGTCGTTGCTGGAGATCGTAACAATGGCTGTTTTTGCACCTTCTGAAATCGGATTGAATGTAATAACAAATGTAGTGAAACCCGAAGCTGCGATTGAATTGGAAGGGTCTGTGGTTACAGAGAAATCAGAAGTTGCGCCACTCAGAGATACATACGGAGTGCCCGACAACGTTAACACATCAGTCCCTGTGTTTTGAATAGTGAACGCACGAGTCCTGCTTCCTGAAGTATAATCCAGTGATCCGAAATTAGTACCATCATATTTCTTGGGTGTATTATCTCCACTTACTATGCTTGCACTGTTTAAACCTACAAGATTAATTTCTGGGGCCATAGTAACTCCAGAAATTACCGGACTACCACTTCCAAATTGAAAATTCCATGGCGTTAAACCATTGGGGGAAACGGCTTCGGAAGAATAATAAAATAAGGAACCATTAGTGCCATCTTGATCATTGTCGATTACCCAGGTGGGGGCAACTCCACTCATTATAAAATTGAATATATAATAATTTTCTGTTGCATGTTTCCAATATTGAAAATTATTTTTGACACCCTGTGAGATATAATTCCCATTAGCTGCTGATGGAGTGGTAATACCTGAAACAACAAGGGTTGTTGCGGTATAACCATAACCATTGAGACTAAAAGTATAAGGGTTTTCATCCGAATCGTCGTTGACTATGGAAATAGTAGCATTACGATCACCTGTGCCGGTTGGCGTAAAAGTAACCGTAAATGCGCTTGAACCCGATGCTGCAACGGGACTGGTGGGCGATGCGGTTACAGTAAATTCAGCAGCATTGGTGCCTGAAAAACTAATGGCGCCAACGTTTAATGCTGATGCCCCTGTGTTTTGAATAGTGAATGTGCGTGCTGCTGTACCAGAATTGGGAAGAGCCGAACCAAATTTAGAATAATCCGAAAAAGAAGGTGTAAGGTCGCCACTCGAAATAGTGGTGTTATTCCCCTTCAAATTGATTTCAGGATTAATAGAGATTTCTGATACGGAAATTGGAGCAGCACCAGATCCATCAGCATATCCCCATGAAATTACTGTTGCAGGAGAACTTGCGCCACCCTCATTTTCTCCAAATATGGCTCCCGCATCAGCATCGGTATCGGTATCAATGGTCCAATAACCATAATAACTAAATATATAATAGCTTAATGTTTGATGTTTCCAATAGGTATAACCATTAACTTGACCTCCCTGTTGAATATATGTCCCATTAACATTGGAATAAGGCGCTGTAGCTCCTGTTACAATTATATCGGTGGCAAAAGCTGAAGCTGATAAAAAGACTGCAACACAAAAGGTAACGAAGAATTTCCAGATTTTAAGATGATTTCTTTTCATATTATTTAAATTTATGTATGAAGATTCGCGTTTGATTTGTTATGTTGGACACCATATCGTTAAAATTTATAATTCATTTGCCGGTATATTTTGTCCGTAATGCTTCAGAAACAGACTTGTTTTTATTAGCCATTGCTGGAATAATAGAGCCATCATTGTTTTTACAGACATCAAAGATATTATTTTCCATTTTATATGCTTAATTTTTTATTATATTGTGTCGATCGCAACCTTGTATAGCTTCACACCTGTAAAGCTTTAGATTCGATTGTGCGTTAGTGTCAATTGGAATTTAATAGTATATCTTATATACTTGCGGAGCTATTGTTGGTTTCGTGGTCGTACTGAATATTCTGAATGGACTATTTTAGGATCAAGCGGAAAAGTTGAGGAGTAGGAATACTATTCATAGAAAACAATAGATTTTAAAACCTTTCTTCAACTACGAATACCACGAATGAACGCGAATGAGTTCCATTTGCAGCTATTATCTGTAACATTGGCCATCAATATTGATTACACTTATCAATCTTTTTGAGCATCCGTATTTAAATAGTCTATCAGACCAAAACCATTAGTACTTTGGGGTTCTTTTACATTATTAAAATTATGCAATACTAATATTCAAAGCGTGTGCGCGGGCCTGTCAAAGCAAGCGGGCGTGGGCGGGACTGTGAATCGTCAACGGCACGCAAATCCGCAAGGGGCCAGACAGCGGCCTTTTCGCTGTCGGCTCTGTCGAAAACGACAAAAAGAAAATTCAATTAGCGAAATGAAGTTTATTATCACATTCAAGAACTGCCGTCAATTGGCGTTTTCGGCACTACCTTGCGTGATTTGCGGCCGTTGGCGAGAGCGGGGGAATAGCATTTTGCCTGCCTGCGTGACGCAGTCAGGCAGGCTTTGACTTGACTTTTGGCTCCACCATTTTTGTCAAGAAAAATGGTGGAATTAATAGAAATAAACAACCAATTTAGCCGCGCCCTTGTTTATTGTGACAAACCATCTTTTGCCTCTAAGTTGTTGACGCATTTGGTTATTTTTTTACTCCTCAACAATCTGGCTTGATCCCTGGTCTGCTATAAGTATATTCAACGGAGGCAGAAATTTATAATTAAAAAGCCCCTAAGTCGCTGCTTAAGGGCTTAAATGGTCGGGATGAGAAGACTCGAACTTCCGACCCCCACGTCCCGAACGTGGTACGCTAGCCAACTGCGCTACATCCCGATCGAAATTCTATTGCAAAGATAATATTTTTTTTACTTTTGTAGCGCATAAGCCATGAATTACCCTAAGCCTGAACGAAAAATTATGCGCCAATTCCGCCTGCCATTAGCAATCTTGCTAAGTTTGGTTTTTGCGCTACTTCCTTTTGCGACGCATCACAGAAATGCCTTTCTGTATAGCGCATCCGCAGGAGCCGTGCATTTGCATTCGATGGATCATTCAGGAATAAAAATAATCAATTCCAGCTTTTTAGGAGGAGGTGCCCGCAACTATTACGGAGATTCTCTGCCCGACAAACTTGACGTCCTTTATACCGTTCCTCTGGGTACCGGAGAAACCTTCGTTAAAAAAGGGGAAGGCCCTGAATTATGGTCAGGTGCCGGCTGGACCGGACAGCCCTTGGTAATCGAGGAAAACGGCGAAGCATATTTGACAATAGGCGCCTATGATCATCAGTTGCGAAAAATCAGAATGCGCGACGGCGCCGTCATCTGGAAATATATGTACGATGATGTTATTAAAGGGACCGGAACCCTGTGGCACGACCCTTCAGCCAGCTGCCCTGAAATGGAATACCTCGTTCTTCAGGGAAGCCGACTGGGTAACGAAAACAGCCTCTCCTCCGCTGTGGTTCCCAGCTTCCGTGCTGTTTCACTGCAAAGCGGTAAGGCCGTTTGGAAATATAATAGTCATCACACCGACAGCTACAGCCGCGATGTTGACGGCTCCGCCCTGATCGTAAATGATACGGTGTTTCTCGGACTTGAAAACGGCATCTTCGCCGTCTTTGATCCTTCGCCGGAAAACACCTGCCTTTCCGAAGGCCTTATTCAACCTATCGTAAGTCGTGAATACCGATTATATGATAAGAAAGATATTATTAAACACGGAGGAAATTTGGTAACCGAATCCTCCCCTTGCTTATTAAACCATCATATATATATAAGTTCGGGTTCAGGACACATCTATGGATATGATTTGCAAAAGAAAAAACTCGACTGGGATTTTGTAGTAGGTTCTGATATCGACGGAAGCCCTGTGGTAACGGCCGATAGCTGCATTCTTGTGGCCATTGAAAAACAATATATCGATGGTCGTGGCGGGGTATTAAAACTGAATCCACGCAAAGCGCCTAAGAATTCTGTGGTTTGGTTCTTTCCGACTGAAGATGCTGAATTCGGCGATTGGTTAGGCGGAATCATCGGATCCACCGCTGTAAATCACCGCACCAAACCCGCTGGTTATCCAGATATTGCAGCCTTTACAGCCATTGATGGCTATTTCTATGTGGTGTTGCAAAATGCTTTGGTAAGAAACAAAACCGTAGTTGGTACGGATGGCATTACACGCTATCCTACGCCTCCCTGCGTGTTTAAGTTCAAGACCGGTCCTTCGATCTCAACACCAATTATCGTTGGTGACCGCGTACTTGTTGCCACTTACGGCGGAGTATTTCTCTTCGGCTACGACCGTTATATGCAATTCACGCTGCTGGATAAAAAACTATTCGGTTGCGAATCTACGCCCTATGCCTATAAGGGACGTGCTTTTGTGGCATCAAGAGATGGAAATCTTTATTGCCTTGGGCAAAAATAATTTGAAAAATACTTCTTCCCTCCTTTGTAAAATCCGCAGAAAGACGGATTAATTAACAACAATTGTTTAGTTTTGATTTCGAATGAAATCATTTCTTTTTATGATCAAAAAGTTGAGCTGTCTTTTGCTTTGTCTGTATTCATTGGCAATTCAGGCGCAAACCCCATTATATAAAAACCCAACTGCCGCGGTGGATCTGCGTGTGGAAGACCTTTTGTCGAGAATGAGTCTTAAGGAAAAGTTTATGCAATTGTACATGATTCCCGACGATCTCAATGGCTCTATGGATCGCTTTGCCAGCGGTATCTATGGATTGCAAATTCCGGATGCTACAACTGAAAAACTAAATCGTGTTCAACAATATTTGATGGAAAAAACACGATTGGGCATTCCCGCAATATTCTTTGATGAGGCATTGCATGGACTCGTACAAAAGGACGCCACTATTTTTCCCCAGGCCATTGGCTTGTCGGCAAGCTGGGATACAACCCTTATGAGGACTGTAGCTGCAGCCATCGCAAGCGAATGCCGATGCAAGGGAATTAATCATGTATTGTCACCCGTGCTGAACATTGCCCGTGATGTGCGCTGGGGAAGAACCGAAGAAACGTATGGAGAAGATCCTTACTTGGTTTCTCTTATGGCGTATACGTATATTAATGAATTTGAAAAAGCCGGGATCATTGCAACACCAAAGCACTTTGCTGTGAATGTCGGTGATGGCGGGCGCGACAGCTATCCTATCAACATTGATCAACTGCTTCTCGAGGAGGTTTATTTTCCGGCATTTAAAATGGCGATTAATCAGGCGCACGCGCGCTGTGTGATGTCTTCCTATAATTCACTTAATGGTAGTCCGTGCAGCGCCAACGATTGGCTATTGAATCAGAAATTAAAAAAAGACTGGGGTTTTAAAGGGGTTGTAATCTCCGACGCCTGTGCTACGGGAGGTGCGAATATGCTTCATCACACTGCTAATGATTATGCCGATGCTACGGCTAATGCGCTTAATAATGGACTGGATGTGATTTTTCAAACATCCTACGAGAATTATACATTGTTTTTTGAGGCCTTCGAAAAAGGCCTGATTAAGCAGGAGGTAATTGATAATGCGGTGAGGCGTGTGCTGCGACTTAAATTTGAAATGGGTCTATTCGACCATCCGTATGCCCCCATCAGCAATAGTGTCAATTGTTTCAATAGCGTTGAACATCATCAAATCGCATTAAAGGCCGCAGAAGAATCTGTGGTTCTTCTAAAAAATAAGCATTCAATACTGCCTCTTGATAAATCGATCAGAAACATCGCAGTCTTTGGAAGCGATGCAGCTAAGGTGAATCCCGGGGGATATAGTGGTCCTGCCACAAACAGTATCAGTATCCTCGATGGATTGAAAAAAGTGATGGGAGCCAATACTAACATCACTTATACTCCAGGATATTCGCATAAATACAAAGATTATATTTTAATAGATTCGTCATTTTTGACAACCATCGTGAATGGAAAAACTGTTCACGGTCTCACAGCTACATATTATAATAATATTGAACTGAGTGGAACTCCTGCCAAAACACGTACAGAAAAAGAATTATCGGGACAATGGACCCTGATGTCTCCTGATCCGACACTAGCTTTTGACTGGTATTCCGCACGGTGGACCACATTGCTGAAAGTGCCTGAATCAGGGCAGTTCAGTATTGGCCTCGAAGGAAATGATGGTTATCGGCTTTATATAAACGATACGCTTTTAATCGATCAGTGGAATAAGACCTCCTTCAGCAAACGTACTATTGATAAGACTTTCCTCAAAGATAAAACATATGCATTAAAAGTTGAATTCTTCGAAAGCAGTGGCAATGGCCGTTTGAAGCTTTTCTGGAATTACGGAGTCACAGACAGCACGGCCATACTTCAGGAAAAAGCGGTTGCAAACGCCAAGCAGGCTGATGTATTAATTATGGTTGCAGGTCTAGATGAAGGAGAGTTTCGGGATCGCGCAATACTTGCCCTGCCCGGTTCTCAGGAATTGTTGATTAAGACATTAGCGTTCACCGGCAAACCGCTTATTGTGCTTATCAATGCAGGAAGCGCCGTTGATATCAGCAACTGGGAGAATGATGCCGAGGCCATTTTGGATGTGTGGTATCCCGGCGATGAAGGAGGAATTGCTGTAGCCAACGTCATTACAGGAATTGCAAATCCTGCGGGTCGTCTCCCGTTCAGCTGGCCGGTAAACGAAGGACAGTTGCCACTGGTATATAATCATAAACCCACCGGTCGTGGCGATGATTACATTAACCTCAGCGGTATGCCGCGCTTTTCGTTTGGATATGGATTAAGCTATTCCTCGTTCCAGTATTCACAACTTGAAATGCCCGCCAAACAGCTAAAAGCGGGGGACAGTGTTACCATTTCCTGTGTAATAAAAAACACCAGCAGCATCGATGGTGATGAAGTGGTTCAGCTATATATCCATGACGAGATGTCATCAACCGTGCGTCCAGTGAAGGAATTAAAAGCCTTTCAGAGAGTTTTTTTGAAAGCCGGAGCATCAAAGAAAATTTCGTTTGTGTTGCCTCCATCAGCTTTTTCCTTCCCCGGTTCTGACCTTCAACCACAAATAGAAGCTGGTGATTTCAGAATAATGATAGGTGCTTCTTCAATCGACATACGGCTCAGAGGTATAATCTCTTTACACTAAAGAGCACAATCAGGAGGCTGTAAATTACTTTCCCTCTACCTCGCACGAAACACCCACGCATAGCGGCAGGGCGGTTGTTTTTGAAGTGCTTCAGGAATGCTTATTTTAAGCTTTCCTGCATCCAGCTTCCACTTCAGCTGACTATCATTACCTAAGATACTTAAAGAATTTATCTTAACCGTAGAAGGAACGTCACAGTTGATTTCTGCGGGCAAGCCTGCTTCTGCACTTTCTGCAAGGACAATAAAATAGAGCTCTCCGTTTTTTCCAATTGTTGTAAGTAGTCCTTTTTCTTTAGGAACAAAGCCCGGCTTAGATCCATAAATGGCTTCGCTGTTGATATTCATCCAGGCGCCAATTTCTTTCAATCGCTGATATGCAACAGTGTCCCAATCACCATCAGGTCCGGGCCCAATATTCAACAGATAATTTCCTCCCCTTGAAACAACAGTGCAAAGTGTACGAATGAGTACCAGTGTTGATTTATAATTATCATTGGGCACATAGCTCCAGGAGTCGCCCATGGTCATGCAGGTTTCCCATGGATAACTCAAAATCGTATCTGGCAATGATTGCTCCGGTGTAAGATAATTCTGATTGGGTCCTTCAACGGCGCGGTCGACCACAATTAAACCCGGTTGATAGGTGCGTGCCATGCGCGCAACTTCAGCCATATCAATATTCAACTCCATAGGTTTAACTTCGCCCGTGGCAGTCAGTGTTTTTTTCAACTCTACCCAACCACCGTCGAGCCAGAGAATATCAACCTTCCCGTAATTTTTCACCAGCTCCTGAATCTGATCATATGTGAATTTTTTATACCGCTCCCACTTTTCAGGATATTTGCTGATGTCATAATTCTGAAAACGATCTTTAGGGGGAAAGTAAGGATCCCAATAATCGCTGCAATGCCAATCGGGCTTTGAAAAATATGCACCCACCCACATACCCTTTGCACGAAATGCATCGAAAATTTCCCGTGTAACATCCGCTCTGGGGCTCACTGAATACGGACATTTTGTTGAGGTGATCTTATAATCTGTTTGCTTAGTATCAAACATGCAAAAGCCATCATGATGTTTGGTAGTGAAAATCACATAGCGCATCCCCGCATCCTTTGCGGCATTCGCCCATTTAGCAGGATTAAACTTGATCGGATTAAATGTTAGCTGTAATTTTTCATACGCGTTTCTATAGGTGAAATAATCCGCCGCATATGGTCCTCTCCGCTTGCACCAATCTTCATCTTCCGGGCACAGACTCCAGCTTTCGACCACTCCCCACTGTGAATAAGGCCCCCAGTGCATCAACAAACCAAACTTAAAATCACCCCATTCCTTTAGCTTTTCCTGAACGGCAGGATCAGCCGGAGGAAAATATTTACTATGCTGAGCACCAGCAAACACAGGCAGAATCATTAATACAGCTAATAAGTACGCGTTCTTCAATGATGTTTTCATGTGATACCTTGAATTGTATTTATTGAATGATTGGGGTGTTAATCGTGAATTATTCTTTTTGAAACTATATATCATTATTCCTTAAATATTACGCTTTGGCCTTTATATAGCCATTCTTAGTGTCCTGAAGTTTTTATAAATAATCGGGATTGAGACTGTTTTTCTCCCCTTAAAATCACAGTGTATAACCCATCCGGCAAGTTGCTCACATCTAAGAGCGAGCTTGTCTGTGTCAGAATTAAAGATTTTAAAATTACTCTTTCTCCCAACATATTATATACTTCTACTACATTGATTTTATCAGTAGATAACCATTGCAGATGTAGTGTTTCAACGCACGGGTTCGGATATGCAACGAAGCTCGCTGTACTATTTTCCCTAATCGATAAAGGTTCCGGCGCAATGGTGTCGTACACCTTAAAAATACGAAAGTGACCATTCGCATATTCCCAATTTGCTGCAGCTTCGTAACCTGTTGCCATTGCTGCAGAAAACGTCCATGTTTTAATATCGTATAAATCTACATTATGCTTATGTCCCGCGATCCATGCACCAACCCAATCCTTTTGCGTAAGCAGATAGGTAGTAACTGCATCATATTCTGCATAGGAAAACGAAGCCAATGATCCTGACAATATGCTTTTCGAGAGTGGATGATGTGCAAAAATCAGAATATTATCTTGTCCTTTAACAGGATAATTCGTCAAGGTCTGCTGTAACCAAGGCCAGGTTCCTCCACTGAAATCGTGAAGTTGGGCGTCTGCTGCAGCTCCGTTGAATACGGCGATATCGTGGGCTCGCGAAACAAAATCAGTAACGACGTAAGTATAGCTTCCGTAGTTGAATAAATAATTTTGATAATATGCATAACAGGAATTCTCACTGTCCCAGGTCTTGGTAAGTCTTGTTCCATCATCCCATCCGGGAAAGTATGCTTGTGCTTCTGCGAAAGCATCAGCAAAGACTTCGTTGAACAAGGAGTCCCCATTGGGCAGCGGAGATTCTTCGCCCTGACTTAATGGCCAGATATCGTGGTTTCCGATCATCGGAATATAGGGAACATCGAGAGAATCCAACAGTTGTTTGCATCGCAGAATCTCAGATAATTCGGCACTTTCGGAAAGATCTCCCGTGACCATTACAAAATGAATTTTCAAATCATTCAGGTGCTGATTAATCCAGCGGACGCTGTTTCTCAGGCGTAACAAAGGATCTCCGGCATCGGCGGGATCAATATTGTCGTTATATCCGGTAGTACCATAATCATCACCCGGAGCTCCTTCTCCAATATGGATATCGGTAATTTGCACGAAGGAATATTGCCAGCTTGAACTGGGCAGGGATTCATTATACTTTGCAACAACGGTGTCGGGGGTATTCTGCGCAAGCAGACGGATAGGAATAATCAGAATTACAAAAAGGCAGCGTAGTGTTTTTTTCATATGGTCTTTCCGTTGAAGATCATTGTTTATTTACCGACCTGCGTCCACTTGAATAGGCCTCCAGACATTCGGGACACAGACAGTTCTTGAATTTTTCATTTAATTTCTTCAGATTTTCTGGTGTGATGATATAGTCCATACACCAGCAATCTTTGTTATGCAGGCATATGAATTCTTTGCAGCAATTGCAGCAATTCTTCGATTCGGGAGAATTAGCTTTCATGGGTTGATATACATGGGTGAGACATGGTAATACTTACACAATCAACCTTACCACCAATAGGTGGATTAAGTTTACAAACCTTTAGCGATACGTTTTCTATCGTCGGAAAGCCACTGCATACGGCACTTATAATACGGTGAGCTAAATGCTCTAGTAGCTTTGAAGGGATTTCCATTTCCTTTTTTATAACCTCGTACACCCGTTGATAATTCACCGTTTGCGCCAGATTATCGGAAAGCTCCGCTGTAGTTGTATCTACATCCATAGCAATATCAACGATGAATTTGTTGCCGATAATCTGCTCCTCAGCAAAACATCCATGGTATGCAAAAAACTCCATTCCTTCTACTGATATTTTCGACATAATTAAATATTAAGCAGTTTGAATAACAAGAGAATTGTTGCTTTAATGCCTATTCATAATAATAGATACGCTTAACCCTTCGTGAAATAGAAGTTAGCACTTCGTATGGTATTGTTCCGAGATCTTCTGCAAATTGTTTGACTGTATAATTTTCTGAAAAGAAAACTACTTCATCACCCTCCTTCACAGGTATTCCGGTAATATCAACCATACACATATCCATGCAAATATTTCCAATCACCGGAACCGCATGACCGTCAATAAAAGCCTTGCCTTTCCCGTTACCCAGACGACGATCGAGGCCGTCGGCATAGCCAATTGGAATAATTGCAATGGTCGCTGGTCCTGAAGCTATCCATTTGCGACTATAACCAACGCTATCTTTCTCAGGAATATCCTTGATTTGTGAAATAATGGATTTGAGGGTACTGACATTTTGCAATGCCTGCTGTTCGCGCTCATCATTACCAATACCATATAGTCCAATACCCAGGCGTACCATATCGAATTGCGCTTCGCGAAAACGACTGATTCCCGCAGAATTTAGAATGTGCATCAGGAATGGCTCGTCAAGTGCGTCTTTCATTTTCTTTCCCATTTCCTTAAACAAGGCAATCTGTCGTAAGGTGTATTCATCGAGTGTAGGCTCATCAGCGGTTGCCAAATGCGAAAACACAGATTTCACCTTGATACTGGGTTCGCGCTTTAATGCGTCGATCAGCTGATCAAGCTCTTTAGGTTGAAACCCCAGACGATGCATTCCTGTATCCATTTTAATATGAACAGGAACGATTGTTTCCGCTAAGGAACTGCGATTGCGAACAGCACCACAAAGTAAATCAAGAATACGGTGACTGTAAATTTCCGGCTCAAGTTTGTAGCGAATAAGTGTATCGAGGCTTTCTTCTTCGGGACTCATCACCATGATCGGCGTGGTAATTCCGGCTTTGCGCAGTTCAACCCCTTCATCGGCGTAAGCCACTGCAAGGTAATCGATATGCTGAAACTGAAGAACATTAGCAATTTCGAAACTACCGCTGCCATAGCTGAAGGCTTTCACCATGGCCATAATCTTAACACCAGGATTTATTTTTGTGCGATAATAATTGAGGTTGTGTACTAAAGCATTGAGGTTTATTTCCAGTACAGTTTCGTGCGACTTTTGCTGCAACACACGGCTTATCTGCTCAAATTCGAACATTCGAGCACCTTTAAGTAGTATCGTTTCGTCAGATAATCTGCTCAACGAAAAGTGTTGTAAGAAGTCTTCTGTATCTTTGAAAAATTCCTTTTCTACTGGGAATAAAACAGACTGTCGCGAAATATCCGGACCAATACCAATCAGGCGGGTAATGCCCTTTTCAATGATCAATGATGCTACACTGGAATACAGGCTGTAGTCGTCCATCGAACTCTGCAGGATGTCGGAAAGTATGAGTGTACGCTTCTGATGCTGCTTTTGCTGATTTAAAAAATCGAGTGCAATACTTAATGAATTGATATCACTATTGTAACTATCGTTGATGATAGAGCAGCGGTTAATACCCTCCTTCATTTCGAGGCGCATTGCCACCGGTGCAAGTTGCAACATGCGATCGCTGATGTGTAGTGGATGATAGCCCATCAGGAGCATCACTGCCCAGCAATGAATGGCGTTTTCTACAGATGCATCATCAGTAAATGGAATATCAATAAACAGAATATTACTTTTAAAAAGTCCTGTAATCCGGGTTTGACGCTGGCTTTTCTCAACATTAGTAATTTGCAGGTCGGCTTTATTCTTTCTACTCCAGGTGAAAAAACCAATCGTTTTTGGTAATTCGGTTTTAATGATTTGTCCCTGTATATCGTAGTAATCGGTGCAATAAATAAGGGTTTCAACCTTAGTGAACAGTTTTAACTTCTCTCCAACTTTTTGAGAAATTTGAATGAAGTTTTTATCGTGTGCAGTTCCAATATTAGTAAAGAGCCCGATTGTGGGTTTTATAATATTCTGCAGTTTCCCCATTTCATCGGGTTCGCTGATACCCGCTTCGAAAATGGCCAATTCGTGTTCAGGTGATATCTGCCATACAGAGAGAGGAACTCCGACCTGGGAATTAAAACTTCGCGGACTACGAATGATTTTTTTATCGGGACTCAACAACTGATACAACCATTCTTTGATGATGGTTTTTCCGTTGCTACCAGTAATGCCGATGACCGGAAGAACAAATGCAGCTCGATGTGCAGCAGCCAGTGTTTGCAAGGCTTTCAGTGTATCTGCAACCTTTAGAAAATTGCAACCTTTATATTCGGCAATATTTTCTGGTTCTTCTGAAACTACAAAATTCCGAACTCCCTTTTCAAACAATTCAGGAATATAGGTGTGGCCATCGTGGCGTTTCCCTTTTATAGCAAAAAAGAGGCTTACTGACGCATTATTAAGGCTGCGGCTATCGATGAGTAAATCCTTAACGGGATTTTTAGCAGCCTCAACTAATAGCGGTTCTGCCTTGATGATTCGAAGAATATCCTGTATGGTGTAGTTCATCTGTGCAGCATTTGCAGCCTAGGATTCGCGCGGTTCGTCGTGCGAAGGTGTGCGTACCCGAAGTGGATTTGCGTTCAGTTCTTCGAATTCCTTTCTTTGATTCCATATATCAATCGCCATATAAACGGCGTGGCGGAAGGATTCCGGGTTCGCTTCGTTTTTACCGGCAATCTCGTAGGCTGTGCCATGTGCGGGAGATGTGCGAACATAAGGTAATCCTGCGGTGAAATTCACACCCGAATCAAAAGCAAGCAGCTTGAATGCAATCATGCCCTGATCGTGGTACATAGCCAGAATTCCATCAAAATCCTTGAAGGAGGTGGCGGCAAAAAAACCATCTGCAGGATAGGGTCCAAAGGCAAGAATGTTTTCTTCAGCGGCCTTTTTAACAGCCGGTGCGATTACGCTTTCCTCTTCTCCACCAATTACACCGCGATCTCCGGCATGAGGATTCAAGCCAAGAACGGCAATCTTCGGACGTCGAACACCAAAATCCTTTATCAGAGAATTGTTCATGATAATCAGTTTTCTCAACACATTCTCCGTAGTAATATCTTTTGCAACGTCTTTAATGGCGGCATGTCCAGTAACAAAGCCTATACGGATTTTGTCACTCACCATCATCATCATAAAATCGTTGGTGTGAAACTTTTCTGCCAGATATTCGGTATGGCCCTTAAAATCGAAGGTTGGCGATTGTATGTTCTTTTTGTTGATAGGCGCAGTCACCAACGCATTGATGTGTCCGTTCTTTAAATCTTCTACCGCCATATCAAGCGCTGTAACGGCCAGTTTTCCTGCCATTTCAGAAGATTCACCAAGATCAATTTTAACCTCCTGATCAGTAACATTGATAATATTAGCCCGACGTGCTGGCGCACCTTCGGCTTTACGAATGAGATTAAAATTAAATTCGTTAATATTTAATGCCTTTCGATGATAAGACGCAATTTTAGATGAACCGTAAACCACGGGGGTACATATCTCGAGCATTCGAGGTTCCATGAATGTTTTAATAATAATCTCGTAGCTGATACCGTTAAAATCGCCGTGAGTGATACCAACGATTGCCCGTTTTTCTTTATCTATTTTATCCAGCTTGTCGCCTTTATCCTGCTTATTGTAGTCCGGATTGATTTCCATATCCATAATTTTTATGCAAAGATAGCGAATTCGTTGCAGTTAGCCTAAAGAAAGCAATCTGAAATTGTATGCTGTTTGGGTAGGTTCAGCCCTGCATTTAATGCCGCGTGATATAAGGCTTCTATGGCTTTACGGCCTTCTTCACCCAGATGCTGTGTAAATTTTCCCACATACAGATAGATATGGGCATTCCGAACCTGCAAATCCATCTCTTGCGCATAACGGGCAACAAATCCGGACGATGATTGCGGGTTTTTAAGCGCAAAATCGACACTCCGCCGCATGATTCGACCCAAAGCATCCAATTTGTCCTTTTCAATACGGCGATCGGCGATAAAGCCTCCAAGAGGAATGGGTAAGCCTTGTTGTTGCTCCCATATTTCACCCAAATCGCAATGGCAAATCAATCCTTTATCCTGATAAGTAAAACGATTTTCATGGATGATAACCCCCGCATCGCAACGATCCTCCAAAATGGCAGATTCAATATCGGAAAAAACCAACGGTGTTTTATTCATGGCCGTAGGAAATGCCAGTGATAACAATAGGTTTGCTGTGGTAAATTTTCCGGGAATCGCAATGGAGAGGCCCGGGATTTCTTCAGATGACAGCACTCGTTTACTAATCAGTAGCGGGCCACAACCTCTGCCCAATGCTGCCCCAGAATCAAACAACACATATTTTTCCAGCAAATACAGAAAAGCATGAAAACTAACTTTGGTTACCTCAAGTTCTTGCTGAAAGGCTCTGCTGTTAAGAGATTCCACATCATCAAACACTGGCTCGAATTGAATGCCTTCAGTATCAATTTTCCCATGAAGTAAGGCATCACATATGAAGGTGTCGTTAGGACAAGGCGATAGTCCAATACGAATCAGATCAGAGCTCATCGACGATTTTTAAAATTGTTTTCTGTAAAGAAGCTACAGCGGCAGGAATATCCCACGATTCCGATAAACTATTTTCAATACCATTAGAAATTGAACGTATTTGTAAGCAAGGCACATTTTTGCTCATACAAGCAAAGAAAAACGCAGCGCCTTCCATGGTTTCAATGTCGGGTTGATAATCAAAGCCGGCAAGAGTTGCATCCCAAGGGATTCCTTTGATCGAATTAACGGTAACGCCTTTGGCCACTGGCAATTCAGCAACGGCTGTGAGTGCCGGAGGATTATTGTTTTGAATGATGTTGCTTCCCTTCAAAAAAGCGGGACGATAATCTTCCGCCATCCCCATATCATACATAGGCGAAAACCTTTCCTGATGCCAGGATCCGAGTTCGGAAAAGCAATCGGTTGAAACATGGACAACATCACCAATATTCAGCGCTTTGTTGAAACTCCCGGCAATTCCTGCATTCAACACCATTGAATATTCATGTAAGCCTCTGAGTTTCCCCAAGAAAAAGGCCGTGGCGACCATTCCGGGACCTGTGATAAGAATATCAACCGGCATTTGCTTTTGGATGATTGACGTTACTTTGCCTGTGGGCAGCGGGCCTACCGACCATTCTTGCAACAAGGGTTCGAGCTCTAGGCGGGTTGCGGCGACAATAAGGATATTGCGAATGTTCATGCTTCAAAGATATAAAAAAAAGGTGCCTTTGGGCACCTTTGATTGTTGCATTAAAATAGTCAATGCAATACTATTTCTTAATATTTGGCAACTCAAGTCCGTAGCCTTTTTTCTTGTCTTCGATTTTCAGGAGGAAGGCAATACCTATCGCCAAAATACCCAGACCCATAAAAATGACCATCGGTAGTGTATAATTATACGTATTAACAGGTGATCCATCAACAATGGTTGTTGATGTGATACAATATTTGTCAAGTATCCATCCTATTAATGCAGGAACGCCCATTAAGCCCCAGTTCTGAACCCAAAAAATCAATGAATAAGCAGTTCCTAGCTGACGATCTGGGATAATTTTGGGAACAGATGGCCACATCGCCGATGGTACCAATGAAAAACCAATACCCAATGCAATCATCAGAATAAACGCAACAATCCAATGATTTAGGAAAGGTAAAGAAAACAGAAAATGCACTAGAACAATGATAAGCGCGCCAATAATCATAATTGTTGCACCCTTACCCTTTTTATCATAGATTCCTCCGAACAATGGAGTGAAGAAGATTGTTCCAAAGGGCAATAGTCCGGGAAGAAGCCCTGCCCAATACTCATCTACTCCAAATTTATTAATCATTATATCTGTTGCATATTTCAAGAAAGGGAAAACGGCAGAATAAAACAGTACACATAAAATAGCAATGTACCACCAACCTTTATTTGTAACAATTTTTAAAATATCACGAAGACGAAATTCTTCTTCTGGTTCTTCATCTACATTTTGCCCTCTCATCTGAATAATCGAGGCGTCTAATTTTTTATCCATCATACTATAAATAAAGAAGGCCAGAACACCAATACATAGCATAATCAAGCAGAATAATATCGGGGTTGAGATGGTTCCTGTACCCAAGGCAATTGGAAGAGATGTAGATAATGCTAGGGCCGTTCCGAGACGAGCCACAGACAACTGCATTCCCATCGCTAAAGCTAGTTCTTTACCTTTAAACCACTTTACAATAACTTTGGATGCTGTTATCCCCGCGACTTCAACACCTACTCCAAAAATTGCATAACCGATAGCCGCGGTCATTACCTGAGCTTTCCAGACACCTAAAACTGGAATATCCCACATAATACCATCAAGCGAATGAGTGGAAACAGCCCAGTATTTAATAGCTGTACCAACAACCATTACTATTGCTGCGCCCATACCAGTGATTCGAATTCCCAATTTATCAAGGATAATCCCACCAATAATCAAAAAGAACAGAAATACATTAAACCAACCATAAGCACTCGTAAAAAAACCATATTCAGTGTCTGTCCACTGTAACTCACCCCTAACTAGGCTTTGCAGAGGTGCCATTACGTCGGCCAAATAATAACCGGCAAACATTGTAAAAGAAACAACCAGTAGGGCCGTCCAACGGGCACTTCTGGATTCGCTTAGTAGACGTTGCATTTTTTCAACCATCGTTGTATGTTTAGATTTGAATGGCAAAGTAACAAAATTTTATTCAGCCATGAAGATTCTCTTCAAAATTACCTTTATCCTTGATTATGGCTTTTCTTCGAGAATCGCTCCAGCAGCTGTTTGAGTACAAAGGCAGCTCCTAGGATTGCAAAGGCCAGAATCGGGAGTGTATAGCGCTCTTCGATGCCTCGTTGGAAGTAAGTCAGATAAAATATATATAAAATTATGCTTATTCCAAATAGCGCCTTGTATCTGATGTTCGTTTTAATCAATACAATTAAAAAACAAAGGATAAATGCTGAAGCGTGGATTATAAAGCAAATCCATCGCAGAAGTTCCATTAGTACTACACCACGCCAGCTATGCTGAAACACATATAATGAAAGATTAGAGTGAAAGACCAGATTCTTAAACACTTTTAAGGGTGTAATTAAATGGTATTCTAAGGGGAATTGTTTACGATATTCGCTGGCCATCTCATTGAATAGCTGGGCCACGCTATCTTCAATTGGCAGTGGCTGATGCGGCATAATGCGACTTTGATCATAATAGGAACGCTGGGCCAAGCTTGCTTTTTGGTACATTCGGAAAGCGTCGACAAGTCTGGCTTTGCCGAAGTATTCCACCGCTTTGGTTGGTGTTTGCTCCAATACTTTTTGCACATGAATCATAGCGGTATCGCCCGCTATTGCCCGCTCCCACAGCGGAACCAGGGTTTCATGAAAATGTGAGCCCTTGCTTTCCCATGCTTTATATAATCCCCAAATGGCATGATGCGGCTTGCGAAATGTGCCCGGATTCTCGTTTTGATAAACAGGCTGCACTTCGGTATATCTCCCGGTAAGCGTATAATTCCTTAATTGCCAACCCAAGAGTAAACTGATACACACTACACCAAATCCGCTAATAGCAGCTATTACAATCATCGGACGTTTTCGCGAAAAATAGTCACGCCAAAGAAAAAAAGGAAAAGCCAATCCCATAAATCCCAGTACTGGCCTCGTTAATAGAAGGTATGCAAAAACTAATGATGCCATAAAATACAACATTGCCTTCCGTTTTGGAAGGTTTGTGGTTGTGGTCATCATTAAAAAATATGCATAGAATATAAGTAATGCGGGCGTTATTCCTTCAGTAAGTGTATAATATAAAAACCCCATCGAAAAAGGCAGTAGCGCATAAATGGCAGTGACTGCGATTGCCCATCGCTTGTTCTTCAATAAAGCAAAGGCAATAAAAACCAAACAATAAATTGATAACCCAAACAACAATAATTGCAGCATTTTCTGATAGAACAATGCATGGGACAATCCCACGATTTGGGCCATCATCAAATACGTGAGCCCATAACCCGGTGTTCGCATTATGCTACTGTAGAGCTCTCTTTCACTTAAATAAGGGGATCCGAAGCGAATGTAATTCTCAATAAAGTGAAGATATGAACTATCATCGTTGGTTTCAACGGTCTGATCTTTCCTCAGCGCAATCCCTTCCTTGCGCATGGCTGCCAGATTTATCTCATTAAAAGTATACGCCAGTATAACTGACAATAGCGAAAGCAATATGGCATATTTCTTCAAATTCATTAATGGTCTCTTTTAACCTTATCACACCGGTTTTTTGTCATAGCACGTCTTCCACAGCAGCCGCGAAATTCATCAATTTTTTCATTCCGTTAACAGGCTGATTGTTCGCTTCGAATAACAAATGTAGGCAATTAAAATGAACATTTTACCCCCACGATTCAGGCTGAAAACCCCTTTTAAGCCCTCTTGTATTAGTCTTACTTTGCTCTGTCCCCAAGACTGATAATGAATGTGTTATTTAGGCTGCGTGTTATGAAAAAGCTCTTTTTTTGTTTATTGATTGCAATCTGTGTGATTGATTGCGTTCGCTCCGCTCCAGTTGACCCCGGTATCGCCCGTTTGGTAGCAAAAAACATGTATTACGAAAAAGTAAATATTCACCAAAAGGTGGATTATAACGACATACAAATAAGCGATGAATTCAAGATTCTTCAGGATAATATTACCTTATATTATGTGTTTAATGTTTCCGGACAAAAAGGATGGGTCACTGTTTCGGCCGATAATGCTACTATTCCTGTACTGAGCTATTCCTTTGAAGGAGCTTATGGAGCATCAGATGCCCCCGAGAATTTTGTTTACTGGATGAGCGAATATCGCCGGATTATGCTGGCTGTAATTAACGCTGGTGTGCCTCAAAGTCCTGAGGCTGCTGATTTGTGGGCCTACTATACTCAAAATGATTTTCAATTGGCGAAAAGCAATTCTTCGGTTGCTCCTTTGCTTGGATCTATTGCCTGGGGACAGGGTTGCTATTATAATGAGCTTTGTCCCGCTGATACTAACGGATATTGCGGACACACGCTTACTGGTTGTCTGGCCACTGCCATGGCAATGATCATGAAATATCATGAGTTTCCTCTGCACGGCACCGGCTCAAAAAGTTTCAACAGTGCAACGTATGGTTTGCTCTCGGCAAATTTTGCAAATGCTACTTATAACTGGGATGCCATGCCCGATACAGCTATTTCGAGCAATCCGAATATTGCGCAATTAATGTCGCATTGCGGTGTTGCAGTACAAATGAATTATAGCATTTATGGATCAGGCTCCTATGTAATAGATGCAGAAGCCGCATTTAAATCCTATTTCTCTTACAAATCACTGCACACTTATAAAAGCGCCTATACTGATGCTGACTGGAAAGCGCTTATTATTGACAATCTCGATAAAAAACAACCAATACTTTATGCCGGACAGTCTTCCAATGGCGGACATGCCTTTGTTCTGGATGGATATCAAGGAAGCAACTATGATTACTATCATTTTAATTGGGGCTGGGATGGTGCATACAATAGTTACAATTATATTAGTTGCCTAGTTCCGGGGAACACCCCCATCATGGGCAATTTTGTAGCAGATCAGGAGGCGGTTTTAAATATAACGCCAGACCGCGCTGCAGTAAACACTTCCCTCTACGAAATCAGTGATTCCGTAATACATTCCATGGTTCCCGATTTTTCGCTCGGAACGAGCATTAGTGGGAATAGTGAATTGTCGGCAAACCTAATCGTTTATCCCAATCCTGCCTCAGATCATTTGACCGTCGATGATTTGCCCACAAAGACAGTAACTCTATATTTATATAATGCACTAGGAGCATTGGTATATAAGGAAATGCTGTTATCTACGACAAGAATAGATATTCCACTAGGCAATCTGCCACAGGGTTCTTATTTATTAAAGGTAGAATGTGGTTTTTCAGAAACAACGAAAAAGATTCTCGTTGTTCACTAAAGACTTTATGTCACGAGAAAATAAAAAACCACTCAGGCCGAAAGCTTAAGTGGTTTTATCTTGTTGTCTCGCCAGGGGTCGAACCTGGACTCTTCTGATTCAGAGTCAGACGTGTTGCCAGTTACACCACGAGACAATTTGAGTGCGCAAAAATAGTAATTTTTATTAGCAAAAAAGCTTTTTTACATTTTTTTTCTGAAAGGGTGAAGCTCGCATTGCTATTGAGACCAATGAAGACACTAAGGCACAAACCATAAGCATGAAATATTTAAATCCTCATCGGCTCTTAAAACCAATGCTTACGATTAAAAAGGAGAAGTCGTACTTTTGCATTATGAATATTTTTCCGGAATGGCAGGAACGTACTGCAATGTTGATTGGCGCTGAAGGATTGGCGCGGCTTGCTTCGGCGCACGTATTAATAGTGGGATTGGGTGGTGTTGGAGGTATGGCGGCCGAAATGCTTTGTCGTGCCGGCATTGGAGAATTGACCATCGCTGATAGCGATAGCTTTACTGCATCCAACCGTAACCGCCAATTGATGGCGCTTTGCAGTACCGAAGGTTTATCGAAAGCGGAAGTAATGGCTGCCCGACTTAAAGATATAAACCCGGATGTGAAGCTAACAGTATATAAGAAGTTTACCAAAGATGACTTTACACTGGAGTTGCTTAATGCTGCAAAATATGATTATGTGCTTGATGCCATAGATACTCTTTCTCCTAAAAGCTTTTTTATCTTTCACGCCCGTTCGCTGGGGTATCCGGTGGTAAGCGCCATGGGATCAGGCGCAAAACTCGATCCGGCTCAGGTACAAGTGGCTGATTTATCAGAAACTTACCAATGTACATTTGCTTTTGACGTACGAAAACGCTTGCGGCGCATGGGGTTGGAAACAGGCATTCAGGCTGTATTTTCAGCAGAACCCATTATTAAAGGTTCGATTATTCATCAAGAAGGACTATTACATAAAAAATCTCAGATTGGAACCATCTCCTATATGCCCGCAATTTTCGGCTGCGTATGTGCTTCGGTTGTTATCCGAGGATTATTGGGGGTTCAAGATAATTAAAGTAGGTGCTCGCGAAAACAGAAACAGATCTGTTTAAATAATGTATGGTGCGGAAATGACCGAATAGCAGAGCAAAACGAATCTTAGTACTATACGAACCTGTATAAAGTCAGACCATACACAAATTATTGCTTTGTCTTTTTACGAATTGTCTCTTCAATAACCCTTGGGAAATGCAGATATTCCAGCGAATGCACTCTTGCAGCAAGTGATTCAACAGTATCATCGGCAAGGACCGGACAGCGCGCTTGAAAAATGGTAGCCCCATCATCATACTTTTCATTCACAAAATGAATGGTAATGCCACTTTCCTTATCCCCATTTGCAATTACAGCTTGGTGCACTTTATCTCCATACATTCCCTTTCCTCCCCAGGCGGGCAGCAGGGCTGGATGAATATTTATAATAGCAGAAGGGAATTTGCGAATGAGCATTGCAGGAACAAGCAATAGGAATCCTGCCAATACGATAAAATCAATCTGATATGATTCCATTAATTTGACCAGTGGCGTTCCTGAAATAAAATCCTCTTTGGAACAGACAACTGCAGGAATCTCTGCTCTTTTCGCCCGTTCCAGCACAAAAGCAGAAGCGCGATTACTCACAATAAGCGCAATTTCAATCTCAGTATCTTCAGCAAAATACTCAATGATACGCTGTGCGTTGGTGCCGTTCCCCGAAGCGAAAATTGCGATACGCGTCATAGTTTTATAAATAATAGATGGCAACAAAAGTACATTATTGTTTGCATTTAATATTGTATAAAGCCTGCATTTGACCTTTGTCTATTCCTTATGCTTTTCTACTCATTTAAGGGAAAAACCTCCTCAAAAGAGGACGTCCTTTCTTAAAATATGTTAAAAAATATTTTTTAACAGTCCGTTTAATCAACACTAAAATAGCTGTTTATGTAGCTTCTGATAAAAAACAGAAGCGCTAGTTTTGGTTATGTTGGTAGGAATTGTTTCCTTTGCACCCGGTTTAACTAAAAATGAATAATTATGTCAGACATTGCAACAAGAGTAAAGGCTATCATCGTTGATAAGCTAGGCGTTGATGAAAATGAAGTAACTCCCGAAGCCAGTTTTACCAACGACTTAGGTGCTGATTCACTTGACACCGTTGAACTGATTATGGAGTTTGAAAAGGAATTCAACATTGCTATTCCGGACGAAGAAGCCGAAAAAATCGGCACCGTAGGCGATGCCATGAAATATATTGAATCAAACGCCAAGTAATCACCTTACTATTATCCAATGAAGCTAAGACGTGTAGTCGTTACAGGCCTTGGCGCATTGACTCCGATTGGCAACACCGTCCCGGAATTCTGGGACGGATTGCTTAATGGGGTTAGTGGTGCTGCCAAGATCACGCGCTTTGACGCGACGAAATTCAAGACACAATTTGCTTGTGAGGTAAAGAATTTTGAAGCAACAAATTTTTTTGACCGCAAGGAAGCCCGAAAATACGATCCATATGCACAATATGCACTTGTTGCTGCAGACGAAGCCGTTAAAAACTGCGGCCTTGATCTGGAAACAGCCAATAAAGATCGCATTGGTGTTATCTGGGGTTCAGGTATTGGCGGATTAACTACGTTTCAGGAAGAAGTTGCTGCCTTTGCCAAAGGAGATGGAACACCTCGTTTCAATCCGTTTTTTATTCCGAAAATGATTGCAGACCTTGCTGCCGGACACATTTCTATTCGTTATGGTTTCCGCGGCCCGAACTTCGCAACCGTTTCAGCATGTGCCTCTGCGGCCAACGCATTGGTTGATGCTTTTAATTATATCCGTTTGGGAAAAGCCGATATTTTTGTTACCGGTGGTTCCGAAGCTGCAGTAGTTGAAGGTGGCATTGGCGGTTTTAATTCAATGCATGCATTATCGGTTCGCAACGATGACCCCACCACTGCATCCCGTCCTTTTGATAAAGACAGAGATGGTTTTGTTTTAGGTGAAGGTGCTGCAGGAATAATCTTCGAAGAACTGGAACACGCTATCAATCGTGGCGCACATATCTATTGCGAAGTCGCTGGTGGCGGAATGTCAGCAGATGCTTTCCATATGACTCAGCCCCATCCGGAAGGTCTGGGAGCATTGAATGTTATGCGCAACGCACTGGAAGATGCAGAAATGAGTCCTGAGGATATTGATCACGTCAATACCCATGGAACATCTACTCCTCTGGGGGATATCGCAGAACCACAAGCAATCGTAAAACTATTTGGTGCTCACACCAAAAACATGAACATCAATTCTACCAAGTCAATGACCGGTCACCTCCTTGGTGCTGCCGGCGCTGTTGAAGCAATTGCTTCAATTCTCTCGGTAGTAAACGATATCGTTCCTCCAACCATCAATCACTTTACGGATGATCCTGAAATTCCGGATTTGAATTTCACCTTCCATAAAGCAGAAAAACGTGTAGTGCGCGCAGCACTTAGCAATACGTTTGGTTTTGGTGGCCATAATGCTTCTGTGATTTTCAAGAAGTATACTTCCTAATCCATTGAGAATACCAGGATCCATAAGGTATTTATTCAGTAAGGAAAAGCAACTGGCACTTACGCTAAAGAATATTCTCGGGTTTTATCCCGGGAATATTTATTTATATGTCCTTGCACTCAGGCATCGTTCAGCCGCAGTAGAAGTATCATCGGGAAAAAAAATCAGCAACGAACGCCTCGAATATCTAGGCGATGCAGTGCTAAGTGCAATTATTGCCGATTACCTTTTCCACAAATATCCTTTCAAAGACGAAGGCTTCCTCACTCAAATGCGCTCTAAGTTCGTTAGTCGCGCACATTTAAATAAGCTTTCGCTGAAATTGGGAATTGATGCGCTGATTAAAACCGAAGGAGATACAGGCAACGTCTACCGCTCTATGGGTGGCGACGCTTTCGAAGCAATGGTTGGTGCCATTTACATCGATCAGGGATATCGTTTTACCAAACACGTTATCATCGACCGCATTATTAAAATGCATATAGACCCCGAAGAACTTGAGAATCGTGAGTTGAATTTCAAAAGTAAAATTATTGAATTTGCACAGAAAGAAAAACTCACCCTAGAATTTAAAGTGGCCGGGGAAGTGGGAAAAGGTTACTCTCGCCAATATATTGTAGAAGCCTGGATCAACACAGAGTGCTGGGGTAAAGGCCAGGGGCATTCTATCAAAGAAGCCGAGCAGGCTGCGGCTGAAGTTGCCTGTGGGAAAATTCCTTCCTGATGACCGTTTTTAATGGAGATTATTTAACTCCATAATCAAAACTGTTGGCTGTAGAAAAAATTTCATTTATTAAACTATCGTCAATTTTCTTATATTCGCAGTATCCTTCTTGAAGATGGATTATTCAGAACTATTGAGGTGTTGCGTGAGAATGGTTGATTGTCGAAATTGCAAATACAACATCAATCGCTGATTAAAAATTTAATCAACCTTTTATCCCGTAACCTCAACTTTTTGGATAAATCCATTATTGGATAAATGGAACTTTGCGAATATGACGAATACACGTCTCATTGACCGTTTTACTTCCTGGCGCATCCGTCATTTGGGCGACACCAACTTCATCTATATAATGAGTGCTGTGGTTGGTCTTGCTGCAGGCTGTGCTGCTGTTGTACTTAAAAACTCCGTACATTTTATTCGTCAGCTGCTTGAATTCGGGATTACCAGTGTTTATGAGAATTATTTGTTTTTTGTGTATCCCGCTGTTGGTATACTCCTGACCATTATTTTTATTCGCTATATTATTAAAGGTCGCGCCGGACACGGTATTCCTGAAGTTTTATATGCCATCTCGAGAAACAATAGCATACTACCCAGACACTCCATGTTTTCGAGTATCATTGGAAGTGCCCTTACTGTAGGCTTTGGCGGGTCGGTGGGATTGGAAGGTCCGTCGGTGAGCACCGGAGCCGGCATTGGATCAAACATCGGGAGATTTTTCCGACTCAATCAAAAGCAGATTACGCTGATGATTGGCTGTGCTTCTGCTGGCGCTATTGCTTCGATTTTTAAAGCCCCTATTGCAGGAGTCGTTTTTTCTCTGGAAATATTGATGCTTGATCTTACCATGTCGTCGATTGTCCCCTTACTGATTGCCTCTGTTGCTGGAACGCTGACGTCCTATCTTTTTCTTGGCCAAAGTGTCGTCTACAAATACACTCCTGAAACCGGATTCAGAATGGAGGATCTTCTACCTTTTATGCTGATGGGGGTTGTCTGTGGCGTAATATCGATATATTTCACCCGAATGTATATGTATATCGGGCGCACTTTTAAAAAATTAAAGAATCCTTGGATACGTTTTGGGTTGGGTGCTTTCGGTTTGGGAATCCTCATTTTTATACTCCCTCCCTTGTTTGGCGAAGGATATAACGAGATTAATTATTGTCTCAAAGGAGATTTTAGTTATTTGTTCATGAACAGCCCTTTCTATGATTTCCGCGAAAGCTTGCTTGCCGCGATGATCATTCTCGTGGCAATAATTTTCTTAAAAGTCATTGCTATGGCCTTTACCTTTTCGGCGGGAGGTATGGGAGGCGTCTTTGCTCCAAGTCTTTTTGTGGGGGCCAATATGGGCTTGCTGTTTTCTGTTTTTGCAAAATTCTTCGGATATAAGGATTTATCTCCAAGCAATTTTGCATTGGTGGGAATGGCGGGCATAATGGCTGGTGTAATGCATGCTCCTTTAACCTCTATCTTTCTAATAGCAGAAATTACAGGCGGCTATCAGCTCCTGGTGCCACTAATGATTGTCGCAACCCTGGCGTATGCTACCAATAAATACTTCATCCCCTACTCTATCAATGCTTTGAGATTAGCAGAACGAGGAGAGCTAATCACCCATAATAAAGACAAATCCGCATTGTCGATGATGAATATCGATGATTTGATAGAACGAAATTTTAGCACAGTGGATGCTGATGCAACCCTAGGTGAACTTGTAAAGGTGATTTCTCAAAGTCCCCGCAATGTTTTTCCTGTGGTTGATAAAGACGGGTATTTTCAAGGCGTTGTGTTTGTGAATGAAATACGCAATATCGTTTTTAATCACGATTTGTATAAAACAGTTTTTGTCCGCGATTTAATGTTTATGCCCGAACCTTTTGTATCGCCCGATGAGTCAATGGAAGCGGTTGCTCATAAATTCGAAAAATGCAGCCATTACAACCTTCCTGTTCTTAAAGATGGGAAATACGTAGGCTTTGTTTCCCGCGCTAATGTGTTTTCCCGTTATCGTAGTTTAATCAAATCCTTTTCTGAAGAATAAGCGGATCAAGCCGGATTATTGAGGAGCAACAAATAGTTATTGGTGTTTTTTTAGCACAACTGAAAAAAACCAATACTGAATTGTCACAATTAATAAGAGCACAACTTAATTTGTGGTTTATTTTCTTTAAATTCCACCTTTTGCATGAACAAAAGGTGGAGCCAAAATTCTAGTCAAAGCCAAATGCTATCCCCCCGCTCTCTCCAACGGCCGCAAATCACGCAAGGTAGTGCCGAAAACGCCAATTGACGACAGTTCTTGAATGTGATAATAAACTTCATTTCGCTCATTGAATTTTCTTTTTGTCGTTTTCGACAGAGCCGACAGCGATAAAGCCGCTGTCTGGCCCCTTGCGGATTTGCGTGCCTTTGGCGATTCACAGCCCGCCCACGCCCGCTTGCTTTGACAGGCCTGCGCACACGCTTTGAACATTAGCATTGCATAATTTCAATACTGTATAATAACCACAAAGTACAAATGGTATTGGCTTGATTAACTATTAAAAACACAGATGCACAAAATGATTGATACGCTTAATTAATATTGATGGCCAATGTTACAAACAATAGCTGCAATAGGAAATCATTCGCGTTCATTCGTGGTATTCGTAGTTGAAGAAAGGTTTTAAAACCTGTTGTTTTCTATGAATAGTATTCCAACTCCTCAACTTTTCCGCTTGATCCGAATAAGCATTCGTTGGAACAATTAATACGATTAGTGCAGACATCCCTTTATTGAAGGATGCCGTTGCTGAGTGCAATTGCCTTAAAGAAATTATTTTGAAATGATAATGTCAGGAGTTGAAATGACATTACTCACGTGTAGCGCCCGATCCACAATATATGCATCATACTTTATTGTATCAAAAGTGGTAGCCGGATTATTGATATAAAGTTCAATCTCTATATCGCCTTGTAACGGTAAGCCTTTGGTGGCAGGAGGTACCTGAGGCACCCGTGCATTATTAGAAATAGGTAGTGTAACAGGAACATATATTCCATGCTGTTTTTCATAATATGTAATAAACATATTATAAAAATATACACTTGCTGTATCGTAGGGAGGCTGAGTGTCGTCCTGATTCAGGCCAATATCTCCATCTCCATCAGTAAAAGAAATTTTAAGAATTCCTTTTTGATCCTTTCCTGTATTGTTTTGTATTTTTGTGAAACTTGTAAAGGCAATGCTAGGCTCAACAGGATACACCGGATCCTTTGAGCAGGACACCAAAAACAGCATCAGGCCGAGGATACAAACTGTAGAATATTTCACCATTTTCATCGCTAACATCATTACTCTGGCATAAAATTACAAAAAAAGCAGATACCTCACGCAGTTCATGAAACACTTGAAAGATAAAATATTTCAGATACAGACGGCACAGGACTTTAACGCAGT
Source organism: Bacteroidales bacterium (assembly GCA_963678485.1). Taxonomy (GTDB): domain Bacteria; phylum Bacteroidota; class Bacteroidia; order Bacteroidales; family CAIWKO01; genus CALGYY01. The sequence continues at coordinate 2,265,655 of OY782882.1, read as the reverse complement.
TGCGCTGGAAATATTTTCTTTCCAGTATCAGAACAATCCTGTTTATCAGAAGTATTGCGATTTACTGAACAGCAGCCTAACTCAGGTGACCGAAATAAGTCAGATTCCGTTTCTTCCCATCGAATTTTTTAAAACGCACAGAATTGCATCAGTATCAGGAAAGGAAGAAACCCTTTTTCATAGTAGCGGAACCACGGGAATGACGCCATCTACACATTTGATCTTCGACACTGCCCTTTACGAAGAAAGCATACTGCAAGCATTTCAGAAGGTTTATGGCCCTCCGGAGGACTATTGCTTTATTGCATTAATTCCCGCTTTCGCTGAAAAACCCTCATCAAGTCTGGCTTATATGGCCAACTTTCTTATTAAGCGCAGCGCTCATCCGGCAAGCGGCTTTTATCTAGGAAGAGAAAGTGAAATTTCGGCATTGGCTCAAAGCATTACTGACCGTAAAGTTTTTTTATGGGGACTAAGCTTTGCTTTGGCCGATTATGCTGAACAATTCCCGGGCTGCTTTAGTGCAGACATATTTATGGAAACCGGCGGGATGAAAGGGCAACGAAAAGAAATCACTCGGGAAGAATTACATCACCTGATTAAAACAGGACTTGGTGCGTCTTCGGTACATTCTGAATACAGTATGTGTGAATTGCTCTCACAGGCTTGGTCGGTTTCTGAAGGGCTTTTTAACACCCCCGCCTGGATGAAAATCATGATTCGTGATCCTCATGATCCTTTGCATTTGCTGGGGACCGATAAAATGGGCGGAGTAAATATTATCGATCTTGCAAACATATATACATGTTCTTTTATTGCCACACAGGATTTGGGGATTCTTAGAAATGACGGTCGTTTCAGCATTTCAGGTCGTTTCGACCATAGTGCTTTGCGCGGATGCAGCCTAATGCTCGAGTAATTCAAGAAGAATCTTCTATTCAAAAACACAGGCTTGAAAATTTTTTTCAGCCCTCACATTGCAAAAAAATCTGTATGTTTGCATTGGTATAACAAAACAACATCGACGATGAAAAGATTCTTAATTGGCGCAGCCGCCATAGCACTTGTAGTTTCAGCGGTTTCTTGCAAACAGTGCGTTACCTGCTATTATGAATATCAGCATCTTGGAGATACTGTTAAAGTTGATTTCCCTGAAGAATGCGGAAAATCTGCTGACATTAAAGCCTACAAAATCGAAAAAGAAGCTGAAGCTAACCGTCAGGGCGTAGAACTGGTGTGCGATAACACCAAATAATTCATCCTTTTAATTTTTGATTATGTCTGAAGACACTATTTGTCTGAAAGGCCATATCGCATTTGCCCGTATTATATTGGTGACTGCGATTTTACTATTGGCCAGTACAACAATCGCCTCAATTTTTGCATTGGATATTTACGGATCTATTTGCATTTGCACCGTGAATTATCTGTCGTATGCATGGATCTCTTTTGCTATTGCAGTATTATTCTCTCTCATAGCACAGATGACCGCTGTAATGTCCACCGCTTGCGGATGCTGTAAAAAGCTTATCTTTCCCAATATTCTTATGTGGCTTCAAGGTCTTGCCATGCTTGCAGGCATTATCATGATGGTGGTATTTATCGCCCGACTGACCAGTGTAATATAATCTTTCCTGAAACTCTGGTTGTTTGAATTCACAAGCTGTAAATCTGGATTGCTGTAGGGATATATTATGCGCTTACAGCAGCCCAAATTTCTGCATTGTCGTTTGCTGGAGAATTAACAAGTCGACCAATTTTGTAGGCTTTCATCCGTTCCGCATCATATGGTATCAGTAGGGATTGCAGCACAGAGATATTGTTTTCCTGAAGCCAAATTCTTTCATTTTCTCTTGTAAGTATAACTGGCATACGCTCGTGAATAGGCGCCATTAGGGCATTTGCCGTAGTGGTAACTATAGAAAAAGTTCGAACCTCCTCTCCTTGAGGATTGATCCATGATTCCCATATTCCAGCCATAGCAAAAAGTTCTTCATCCTTCATCATAATCCTGAAGGGAGCTTTGACCTTGTCCTGCTGCCATTCGTAAAAACTATCGGCCGGGACTAAACAACGTTGTTGCTTAAATGCATGGCGAAACGAAGGTTTTTCGGTAATCGTCTCTGCCCGGGCATTGATCATTTTTGCAGCAAAGGTGCTATCCTTGGCCCAGGAAGGAATGAGTCCCCATCTGAAATAACAAAGCCTGCCAGGCATAGCATTACTAATAACAGCAAGTGATTGGGTGGGGGCACAATTGTATCGAGGGGCAAATAATGTAGATTCTGATTCTACATTAAAATGCCCCTCGACAATATGTTCTTTTACTCCAAAGGAAAATCTACCGCACACACATCGTGTTATTAGCGATACAGATCTATTGTACCTTTATATTTATGGATATTCCCTTTTACATCAAGGAATGTAATATAATATGTATAGACACCAAAAGCACTGACACTTTCCTGACCAAATGCGCGTCCATCCCACCCACGATTAATATCAGGTGTAAAGAAAATTTGGTTTCCCCAACGGTCATAAATTCTCATTTCAAAGGAAGCTTCGTCAATGCCAACACCGTAAGTGATAAACACATCATTTCTGCCGTCACCATTAGGTGTAAAACTATTGGGGGCATAGAAAGTGATGAGAGGTTCAATTACGACTGGCTTTCTAATGGTATCAACACAACCTTCCGGACTGGTAACAGCGAGTGTGACGATATACGTACCAACACCATCGTATTCGTGAGTAGGATTGGTAAGATTAGAAGTATTTCCTAAATAATAGGATTCGCCAAAATCCCAATCCCAGGAAACAGCATTTACGCTTTGTTCAGAGAACCAAATAAACTGATCTAATTCATCAGCAACCATAGGATTGTAAATGAAATCAGCAACAGGGTTTTTATAAATGGTTATCATTTGAGGGATGGTCATTGAAGCAACGCAACCTGCAGAGGAAACTCCGGTAAGGGTAACATCATATACCCCGGGGTTTTCGAAAAGGTGCATCGGGTTCTGCATGAAGTTGGAAAGATTGGCACCTGAACCATCGTGGAAATTCCAATTCCATTGATTAATTGAAGGATGGGTGAGATCGTTAAATTGAACTTTAAGGCTTTCACAACCTTCTGTAATACTCGCCGAGAAATTAATTTCAGGTGTGGGTTGAACCGCAACAGTTACCTGATCGGATCCAATACAACCATTATTGTCTCCAGTAATAGTATATGTAGTTGTGGTCATTGGAGAAGCAATCACTACATTCCCCGTTCCGGAACTCAAGCCATTTACTGGAGTCCAAACGCAGTTTGATGCGCCATTGACAGTAATCTTGCAGGTATCCCCACGACAAATAATTTCTTCAGACTGTGTAATAATCATATTCGGTCCTGTAGAAACGGTAACGGTAACTGTTGTAGAACCTGTACATCCGTTGCCGTCGGTTGCGTCAACGGTATAGGTTGTTGTAGCAGCAGGGCTGGCAGAGGTGGTTGGACAGCTTGTACAGCTTAAATCCGAAACAGGAGACCATGTATAGTTGGTTCCACCAGTGGCAGTAAGATCAGCAAAAGCACCGAGGCAAATTGTCGGAGCAGAAGGATCAACGGTTATAAGAAGATTGTTATTAATTGTTACAACCGTAGACGCAGTGCCCGAGCATCCATTGGCATCAGTTCCAGTAACGCTATATGTAGTGGTTGATGGAGGATTCACTGCTGTTGGATTCGTAACTGAACCGTCGCTCCAGACATAGGTAGTGAGTGGTCCGTTACTATTACCAGTAAGATTTACAGCAACACCAGCACAGGTTGAAGGATTTGCCGGAGTAATAGAAATGGTTGGATTAGGATTTACAACTACAGTACAAGTAACAGGAGGGCTGGTTTGGGTACCAACAGTAATTGTCATTGAATAAGTACCCGACATACTTGTGGTTGCACTTGGAATAGTAGGATTCATTGTATTAGAACTCCAGCTATTTGGGCCAGTCCAAGAGTAAGTGGCACCAACAGTAGGGTTATTAACGGTAAGATTGATTGTTTCTCCTGCACAAACGGTGTCCCCGGTTATAGGAGGAGCAACAATACCACAGTTTGTAGAACCTGTACCACCCGTTTGATTAAAAGAAATGTTTGTAACAATATTCGCGTAATTGGTAATCAATAATACATACACCTGACCGGAAACAGCCCCTACAATGTTGCAATCTTCCTGAGCAGCAGTAGAATAACTACAATCAACACCTGTGTTAGCCATGAGGTTTGTTGCGCAAGCTGCGGCAAGAGAAGCAAAAGGCCCCCAGCAAATAAAATCAACATCACCACCGCTGGAAATATGAATATCCAAATTTCCTGAGTTTGCAATCTGCATATAATACCAGGCCGGATTGGGTGTAGTATAAAGACAACCTACTGTTCCCATGTCGGGTACGTTGGTGCTTGCAGGAAATGTATATGTCCCCTGATTGGCGCAAAAAGGCTCAGAGTTGGCGCAATCAAGACCTTGAGCAAAAAGAGTAACCAAGGAAAAGAAGAACAATAAGGTAATAACAACTTTTTTCATGACAGAAGATTTTATCTAATAGTTACATCAAAAACAGTATTGATACGAAGTTTAGGGCAAAAAGTTATATTGCAGCACAAAAATAGAATTTATTCTTATACTTTAACAATCTACATAAGACTTTTTCATCAAAAAGACTGAAAATTAACATCTTCGACCTATTATTACAATGAACGTGTTTCGTTTCGGCTTAAATGACGGCAGATTTACCATAATGGTTGCCTTGCACCTAAGATTTTTGAAAGGTTTTATTTGCTTGGATTCAATTTTTTATGCTGGAAATCCCAAGACTAAAAATTTAGTCGTGGAAATACTAAAAGGCAAACAATGCAAAAACGTTACAGAAATTTAGGAAAATTCGTATAAATACTGAACACTGGGAATCAAGATCAATTGCCTCCAATATTTTTTATGGCTTCTTCGGCAGGGAATCGATACGAACCATTCCCGTCGATAATCTCGTTGAGGGTTTTACGAGCTTGCTTGTTGTTACTGGTTTCAAGGTAAATTACTGCTATTTGCCACTGTGCAGCCTGATAATATTGGTTCTTTTTATCCTTTAACAATGTGTTGAACGCTTTTAAGGCTTCTTCATAGTTCTTTAAATAATAGTATGACATACCATTATAATACAGCGCCTGTGTTTGATTTGGTATACCATCGAGCGTTTGTTTGAATTGATTGACCGCTCCAGGATAATCACCTTTGTTGTAAGCATCCAGCCCCTTATTAAGGTCTTCCTGAGATTTTGATTCCATTTGATCCACTACAGCGGATTGACCTGCGCCTGTTGCTGCAGGCATTGCATTTTTATCTCTATTGTCTATATCTTTTTTTTCTGCACGCTTAGCCCCACCGATGGTCGTTACTGTTACAACATCGCCAGCCGATTCTTCTGTAACCACATTGGGTTCTTTAGAATCTTTGGATTCCAACTTAGTCACCTCATCCTTTTCCCTCTCAATAGGGACTTCAAAGATTGATTCAATATCTCCGGAATAATCCATGTCCGGTCTAAAATCTTTTGTACCATCCACGATAACTTTTTGCTCTTCAGCATCTGCAACTCTGGTTACATTGGTGCTGAACATACCATTATCATTTTCCCCACCAAGCTGTTTCACCACAGTAGATTCATTGTTGTCGGTGTTGTTTTTAGATTCGGTAACATCCTCATTTTTAGGACCACTAACAACAATCTCTTTTGACTTTGGAGTTTCTTCCGGAGCCGTTTCCATGCTAATGGTTTCCTTATGCTGTATATCGCTCATTGCGAGAAAACGCACACCAAAATAGCTAGTAATAATCAAGGCAAGAGAAGCTGCAATACCTATGTATATTCCTGTTTGCAGTTGTCTTGATTTTCCTTTTTTAACCTCTTTTACCGGCAATTGAAACACATTTTCCTTATCAAAGAGATGGCTTTTTGCATCTTTTAATATTGTATCTAATTCTTTACGATCACTCATTAAGGATAAACCTTCAACTGCATCTGAACACAAAGGACAGTCGGCCAGATGTAGTTCGATGGAGCGAGTTACCTCTGCACTGGTTTTGCCATCCAGATAGTCAAGCAGTAATGCCTGATCAGGGCAACCCGTGGGGGTCAGTATCCGGTAAATGTTGTCAGGCTTATCCATTGTATTCTGTGAGCAGGTTTTTAAGATTTCGTTTTCCGTTTTGTATAAAACTCTTTACTTGTTTATAAGTGAATTTGGTAATTTCCTGTACTTCTTCGTACGATTTTTCTTTTAAGTAAAACAAGTCAACACAAATCCTCTGCTCTTCTTTTAATTGTTCCATTGCCCATTCAAGCTGTTTGGTCTGGTCCATTTTTTCCAAACGGCCGCACAGAGTGAGGTCATCCCCAAATTCCACAAAATCTTTTGGGGTTTTCCACATCAGGTCCTTTTCTTCGTAAGCATATTCCTTGTGGCGCTTAAGCAGATAAAGGCAATGATGCTTAGTTACGCTATAGAACCAGCTCTTAAAAAACTCGATTTCGTAAATTTTAAGACTTTCGTATAATTTTTCGAACACCTGCATCAGCGCCTCTTTACTATCGGTCTCATTTTTCATATACTTCATGCAGACTCCATAAAGTAAATGAGCATAGCGATCGTAAAATTCAGCAATAACATCCCTGTCGCCGCTTTGCTTATAATAAGCAATCAGTTGGTCGTCCGGAAGTGTAGCTAAGTCCGGTGTGTCGTCTTTTCGTTTGGGCGCGCCAAAAAGCATGAAGGGAGCAGTAAGTTTTGCAAAGATAAGAAATCCGTTAAAACTCAGAATGGATGTTGGTGTTTAGCGTTTGAAAAGGGTCATTACCGGGTCAACATCATCTGCGCTAAGTCCAGCCTGTAAAGCAGCAGAGCGACAACCGCCCAGACATTTATTGTAGAGTTCGCAATCCTTACAGAATTCGGGCTTTTGAGCCAACCAGTTTTTAATGTGCGATCCGTTAAATATTTCTTCGAGTGGTTGGGAATAGATATTTCCGGCCACAATGGGCGAGTGGTTGCAAATACGGAGATTCCCCTCAATATCAATCGTAATGGGCATTCTGTGCGGATCGGTAGAGCAAGAACCAAAAGAAATATGCGGGTAGTCCGAAGGATTCAGCAGGCAAAAGGGAGAGCAAACATTAGAGGAGAGTTTGAGTTGCAAACGCCCTGCTATCTCGTTAGCCACAGTCCATGCTCTACGAAGTTCCTCCTGTTCTGGAAGAATAGTCTCGTTTTCTTTAAAGCCCGCCCCGCCTATGTTATAACGGTTAATCATTATCTGTGCACAACCCAGCGAGTTAATGAATTCAAGGGTTTCAGCCATGAATGGAAGGTTTATTTTAGTCACAACCATAACAGGAACAACGTAGGCACCCAGATTTTTCAGCGTTTTTATGCTTTGAATGGAATTTTCCCAAGAACCTTTAACGCGTGTGAGATCGTCGTGAATCTCCGGAATATGAGCATGAACAGGAATTTCAAACACATCAATCCCTAACGAAACAATAGTTTTGTATCGTTCTGCAGAGCCACCGGAGCCATTCGTGATGAGTGTTACTCCTTTCTTTTTTAATCGTATAAACAATAACAATTCTTCGATACGTTCCGCCAACAGCGGCTCTCCTCCAGTAATAGTAATATGCTTTACTTCTGCAATGCGAAAAAGACGCTTCAATGTTTTTAACGCCAATGAGTATGAATCCATCACCCTATGCTCTTTCCCTTCAACTTTCCAAATATTATAGCAGTAACGGCACTGAAGATTACAGCGGGAAGTCGTCTCAAAAATAACATATGGAAGTGAAAATTTCATTACTGTGCTGCGAAGAATAAACTTAAAAAATTATTAATCCTTAGGTTCTGAAATGTCCATTGGAGGGGCATAGCAGCGAATCGTCTGGTTGTACGGTTCTTTGATTATAGTGTCTAAAGGTTCTGCTTGAATTTGTTTTTCCCCCTTTTTCTTCGGCGTTGCTGAATGATTAGTAGTATCACTTATTGCCCGATTGTTCTTCGTTGTGCTTTGAACACTGTCGAGAGTGGTGGCCGATTTATAACAAGTTTCAAGTTGTTGAGAATTACTGCCACAAGAAGAAATGACAGTAAGAGAAAGCAGCAGTGCTCCCAATTTAAGCTTATACTTTATGAGTTTGGGGCTGGTTCTGAAATATACCAACAAGGATATAAGACCGAAAATCAGCATTAAAAATAACACAGCAAGAGGAATCAACAGATCCCGTTTCATGTCTGAAATTTTATTTTTCTAATCAATGTAGTTGAAGCCTCAAGTAAAGATACTCTGTAATATTAAACCATAACACTATTCAATAATTATGGCATACGAAGCCCTGCGATTGGAGTCAACCACCGAAGTTGAAATACTACGGTTATAAAACACCAATTGATAATCACCGGCATCAATTCCCGTTGGCAAAGGTACAAAAAGCTCTTCCCATGCCTTTTCCAATTTTCCGTCTTTAGAAATAAGGTCACCCTTTGCGCTCACCCTTCCTGCCTCATTACAGAGGATGAAGGAGAAGTTTGTACTACTGCGATCGGAAACATTAACACGAATGGTATCGGTACTTTTATGATAAATATATTTACCATCTTTATAATTGGAATTTACCAGACTCATTACATCAGGCTCAATGGGTTTGGCGTAACAACTAATTTCATCTCCTGTTTGGACCATAGATCCGCAACCACTAAGCATTGCCTGTAGTGAAATAATGATAAGTCCCAGCTTTATTTTGTGACGAAGAAGTTGTGGGTTTGCTTTAAAAAAGATAAGTAAAAAGGACAAGGTGCCCACAAAAAACAATAACAGACCGATAAGTAAAGGGAGTATCCATTCTTTCTTCATAGGCGTTTTTCTTCAAATATAATATGAGAAGAGCCTAAATCATAGAAAAATTATTTGTTTAGGAACATATTAACATATGTCTACCATTAAATGTATTCCTCCTTGAAGCAAGGAAAAGCTGTTTTCCATCAATTGAAAAACCGATCAGGGCAGAACAATGGGTGTTTAAAATGTAATTACATTCCCAAAATTAAAGCCTCCGTCAAGCAGCTCCCTAAGTGTAAAATCGGTCTTTACCGTGCGGGGATCATCAACAACAGATTTAATATTTGTAGCTTTTTTAAGATCTGAAGGCAAATGAACAATGCTCTTCATTGTTATGAAAGAATAAAGCATTTCGTTGTAACTATTCATCTTCTTTTTTGCAAAGGCTTTTTTAATGTAGGGAGACAGATTTGTTTTCACCACTTTGTGTTTAGAAACTTTTACCAATGAGGGAAAGAGAGACTTCTTCTTCTGTCCGAAAATTTTATACAAGGCTTTATTCAGGTTTGATGATTTATCGAAATCAAAGGATACGCGGTAAAATCCTTTTTTTTCTTCAGTTGTTGATTGAACGTTGCTAATGCCGGGAGCATCTTTCAATGCTGCACCAGCACCGGAAGAGATGGCTTTTATCTTTTCGAGTATACTGACGTCCATTTGAGTATTATCACTATTCATGGCGCTGGCCGCCATTCCCATATCGAGGGTTAAACGCAATGATCCGGAACCATCAGCATTTACGGTTAGTTCATCCGTTAAATCAATACAGGAATATAAGCAGCATGCCAGTAATATGCACAACAATATATGGATTGTTCTTTTCATTTTTTTTGTACCATTTAGAATTACAACTATTCGTTCTCTTCCTCTTCCTCAGCTTTATGCCTAGTGTCCTCAGGCGGACCAACAATAATCACAATTTCACCTTTTACTGTTCCGGCTTTGTAATGTTCAGCCAATTCCGTTAATGTACCGCGACGAAGCTCTTCATAGATTTTCGTTAATTCGCGGGCAACGCAAGCAAGGCGTGTAGGGCCACAAACTTCTGCCAGCTGTTCAAGCGTTTTCACTAAACGGAATGGAGATTCGTACAGTACCAAGGTGTGAGGAGAGGCCGCCAATTCTTTCAGCCGTGTTGCCCGCCCCTTTTTGTGAGGTAAAAAACCTTCGAAACGAAAACGATCGCAAGGTAATCCAGAGGCCACCAACGCCGGGATGAGTGCTGTTGGACCAGGAAGACAGATTACTTCAATGTTATGTTTAAGGCATTCCCTGACCAAAAGAAATCCGGGATCGCTGATGCCAGGAGTTCCTGCATCACTTACCAATGCTATGTTTTCGCCTGCATCAATTCGAGCAGCAATCAATTCCACAGTTTTGTGTTCGTTGAATTGATGATGGGCGTGCATTGGTTTATGAATGTCAAAATGTTTGAGTAATATGGCCGTTTTGCGGGTATCTTCAGCAAGGATCAAATCGGCTTCCCTGAGCGTGCGTAGTGCACGTAGGGTAATGTCTTCGAGATTTCCAAGTGGTGTTGGGACCAAAGTAAGTACAGCCATTAATAAAAGATTTTCCGGTAAAATTAGGGGTTTCTGTTATGCCATGTTGAAAAAAAACAAAAAAACAAAGGGCGGTAAGTATTTATTGTATTTTTACCTTCAATAAAATTATCATTATGGAATGGATATCCAATATATTATTGATTATCCCTTTGGCTATTGCGCCCGGGATTGCGATTGCGCTCTTTATATATTTTAGGGATAAATATGAAAAGGAACCTTTTCGTCTGTTGCGTGGCTGTTTTTTATTTGGTGTATTAAGCCTTGTTCCTGCAGCACTTATTGAATTAGGAGAAGGTGTCCTTGGTTTTAATGAACAGGGTAATATTATTCAGATCCTTCTTTTTGCCGTGATAGGTGTGGGTCTGGTTGAAGAATTAAGTAAGTATTTCTTTCTGCAAGTATACGCATATCCCAAAGCAGCATTTAACGAACCCTTTGATGGAATTGTATATTCTGTAATGATTGCAATGGGTTTCGCCACGGGAGAAAATATTATGTATGCACTGACTAATGGATTAGAAACCACTCTCCTTAGGATGTTCACAGCAGTGCCCTTGCATGCCACATGCGGCATTATCATGGGCTTTTATGTAGGACTTGCGAAGTTCCGTCCCGGCCCGCTGAAGTACATTCTTACCGGACTTTTAATTGTAGTCCTGATTCACGGGGCATACGACTTCTTTTTGTTTCAGAAGGATTTCCCGGCTCTTATGCTGATGGCGGTTGTTTCTCTAGCTGTTGCGGTGACATTTTCATTTATTGCGATACGCAGGCATCAGAAAAATAGTCCTTTCAAAAAAAATCTGATGAATTATCATGAGGATCCAACAGCGGGAGGCCAGGGGCCGCAAGCATCAGCATAATTGGTAACGCTTTCCTGGCAAACTTCGTATCACTCCTCTGAACTCGAGTGCTAATAGAATTTTTGCAAGTTCGCTACTTTTCATTCCAGAATCGCTCACTAAAACATCGATGCCAGCATCGCTTTGCGTTTTAAGAATATCAGTAATTGTTTTTTCTGATTCCGATAATTCCTGAAATAGCTCGCGCTGTATGCTTTCGCTGCGTGGGCTAGAGCTATCCCAACCCATAATGTAGCGTATATCTTCTGCCGACTCAATCAATGCTGCTCTGTTCGTTTTGATATAGCTGTTGCATCCTTTGGAATACTCATCATTCAATCGTCCCGGAACGGCAAATACGTCTCTGTTATAAGAATTTGCGATATCAGCTGTAATCAGCGCACCTCCGCTGGAAGCGGCCTCTACAACAATCAGCGCATCACACAATCCAGCAATGATTCTGTTTCGCATTGGAAAATTCTCTCGGTCAGGCTGCGTTTCACTAGGAAAATCTGTAATCAATCCTCCATTACTAATCATCTTTTCCGCCAGCCCTTTATTTTGCTGAGGATATATGCGATCCAGCCCGTGACCTAATACGCCCACTGTTGGCAGTCCCAATTGCAAGGCAGATTTATGCGCACAACTATCGATGCCAAACGCTAAACCGCTTACCACCAAAACGCCTGATTGCTGAAGGCCTTCCACGATGCGAGAGCAAACATCCCGACCATAATCTGTGGCTTTACGTGTACCAACAATCGAAACAACTCGGGGTGAATTCAGATCTGCATTGCCTTTATAATAAAGCAATAAGGGCGCATCGTGACAATTACCAAGTCTGTATGGATAGCTTTTATCGAGAAAAAATAATGTTTTGATGTGGTACTTTTCTATGAAGCGAACTTCCTTCTCGGCCTTGCGCAGGGCCTCGTTGCGCCCTTCGAGTAGTTTGTTTATTACGTTCTCTCCAATTGTTTTTCGGCGAAGTAAGTCTTTTCGCGAGTCCTTAAAAATCGCCTCCAGGCCTCCACATAAGGCCACCAGCTTTTTGCCCGACACATGGCCGATACCCGGCAGCATGGTCAGTGCAATTTCGTACACTAACATGTTGTTGCTTTTTGTTTTTATGAATTTTTAACATAGTAGCATTTTCAATCTTTTCAGAAGAATCTGCCAAGGATAAAATTATGCAAAAACAAACATATTCAGCATGTTTCATCAATTTTTTTCAAAAAATAATTTCCCATTAGTGTTTTTGAAATATGTTTATTGTTTGTTAATCAATAACTTATAGACTTTCGTGGTTTTCTGAGTTTTTATACTTTTGTGCCTCTTATTAAAAACCTGCCTATGGCCAAGTACTACACCACCCTACTATTCATTTTGTTCATACTCCCGATGAGTCTGATGGCGCAAAAAGCGACCATTAAAGGAACGGTAACTAATGTAAAGACGAAGGAAACCCTGCCTGGAGTAAACATTACAATTAGTTCGACGGTTGGCGTGACCTCCGATCAAAATGGAAATTTCGAAATTAAAGTTGATCCAGGTAAAGTGAAACTCACCTATTCATTTCTTGGGTTTTCGGTAATAGAAAAAACGTACGAAGTAAAAAGTGGCGACGTCGTTAATGAAAATATTGCCATGACCGAAGAGTCGATGGTTATTGAAGGTGTTGTTGTAAGTGCCGGAAAATTCGAACAGAAATTAAGTGACGTCACAGTATCGATGGCGGTACTAAAACCGCAGATGCTGGAAAGTCAGAACGCAAATGATGTTACTGAAGTTCTGCGTAAGGTGCCGGGATTGGATATTACCGACTGCCAACCAAGTATTCGTGGAGGAAGTGGTTATAGCTATGGTGCTGGAAGCCGTGTTTTATTGTTGGTTGACGACCTTCCTATATTGACTCCGGACGCGGGTGATGCAAAATGGAATTTTATTCCTCTCGAAAATATTGCACAAATCGAAGTGCTGAAAGGTGCGTCTTCTGCATTGTTTGGCTCCTCTGCTTTGAATGGTGTGATTAACGTGCGAACAAATTTTCCCAAAGATAAACCTGTTACAAAGTTCTCGGTTAACACCGGTATTTATATGAATCCTCACAGAAAAGAAATGATTTGGTGGGGATCCAATCGCCCGGGATTTACAGGAATGAATTTCCTTCATTCTCAAAAATTCGGACAAGTGGATTTGGTTATTGGTGCTAATGGATATTTGAATAATAGCTATCGCGAAAGCGAAGGAGAAACTCATGGTCGCGTAAATGTGAATTTCCGTTATCGCAATAAAAAAATTGAAGGCCTTTCATATGGTTTGAATGCTAACTATATGTATCAGGATAAAACCGATTTCTTTTTATGGCAGGATGCAGATACCGGTGCATGGCGCCAGGCCTCCAATGCTGTTTCAAGAAATAAAGGCTCACGTATGAATTTCGATCCGTACCTTGTATATTTCAACAAGCATGGCGCTAAACATTCTTTAAGAACCAGATACTTTAGAGCAACCAATGTTTTTAAGGAAGACCCTTCAAAAAACAATAGTGCTGATATGGTTTATGCCGAATATCAGTTTCATCAAAAGATAAAAAACAAATGGGATCTTACAACAGGAATCCTGGGATCATATGGGGAATCCAAAGCAGAGTTGTTCGGCAATCACTATAATTTGAACGCTTCTGTATATCTTCAATTTGACTTTCTGTTCTTTAAAAAGCTCAACTTTTCAATAGGTGCTCGTGCTGAATATTGCAGAATTGATACAGCACAAACTGAATCTAATTATGCGTTGATCTTCACAAAAGATACCATCTCATTACCCATCTGGCCAGTGTTCAGAGCGGGACTTAATTACCATTTATTCAAATATACCTTCCTGCGGTTATCGTATGGACAAGGTTATCGCTTTCCAACGATTGCGGAAAAATTCATCAAAGCTTCTGTGGGCTCACTAAATATTTTCCCCAATACAGGATTGAAACCCGAGACCGGATGGAATGCCGAATTGGGGATTAAGCAAGGGATTAAAATGGGCAAGCATTGGAACGGATATATTGACCTTGCAGGATTTTGGACTGAATACTCTAACATGATGGAATTTACTTTTGGAGTGTATGTTCAGGATACCGCCATTGGCCCACAAATCAGCGATATCGGATTTAAGTCCATTAATGTTGGTCATGCCCGTATTACTGGCTTTGACCTTACCTTTACCGGACAAGGCCGTTTGTTTACGCTTCCAACAACCATTTTGCTTGGGTACACATACACTAATCCAATCGACCTTGTTACAGATTCTGCCTATTTGGCCAATAAATCAACCGCTGATAATATCTTAAAATACCGCTATTATCATTCGGTGAAGGGAGATATCGAATTTGATCTCGGACTGTTTATTGTCGGAGTTTCTTATTCATATACCAGCAATATGATTAATATTGATAAGAAATTTGAAGGAGAACTTATCGAAGGATGGACGAACACTGCGATTCTCCCGGGATTGAAAGAGTATCGTGCAAAACACGACAAGGGATATCATATTCTTGATCTTCGTGTTGGCTTTACTCCGACGGAGACCTCAAAGTTTAATTTATTGGTGAAAAACGTTCTCAATACAGAATATATGTCGCGCCCCGGATTTATCGAGGCGCCCCGCAACATAGCCCTTCAATATTCCATTTCATTCTAATGGTTTGGAAGAAAAAAAAGTTCTGATTTGCCCATTAAACTGGGGATTGGGACATGCCAGCAGATGTGTCCCTCTCATCGACTCTCTTATTGCGATCGGTGTTGAGGTGACTATTGCAACAAGCGGAAACGCGCGGAGTTTTTTATCACAGCGATTTGGGAACTTACAAATAATTGATTTCCCTGACTACAGGGTGCGTGTTCCAAAAAACAACAGTCTGCTCTTGCAGATGCTGCTGAAAATGCCGTTGTTTCTGCATTACATTCGCAAAGAACATTCGATACTCAATAAACTTATCGACCAGCATCATTATGATTTGGTTATTTCTGATAATCGATATGGGCTTTATTCCAACAAAACCCGCTGTGTTTTTATTACCCATCAATTGATGGTGAAATGTCCGCCATTTCTTCGTTTCGCTGAAGCAACACTTCACAGAATTATCCTTCGTTACATTAAAAAGTTCGATCAGTGCCTGATTCCAGATGTTGCCGGGAAAATCAATTTATCGGGAGATTTATCACATAAATATCCTTTGCCTGCAAATTCCCGCTTTGTAGGATTAATGAGCCGCTTCAATAAAACGGACGATGTCGCTCCCTCAGTACAACCCTGCTATGACATCCTCGCCATACTCTCCGGACCCGAACCTCAGCGTTCGCATGCAGAAACCCTGCTGAATAAAGCATTGCAGGCTACCGGAAAAAAATGCGCATTGGTCCAGGGAAAACCTGGAGCAAACCAAATGAAATCCACGGGCAATATTGATGTTTATAATCATCTGGATGATCCTGCGTTTGCCTCCATGATACATAATGCAAAACTTTTGGTCTGCCGGCCAGGATATTCTTCTATAATGGACCTTATAATATTAGGGAAATCGGCCTTAGTTGTTCCAACGCCCGGGCAAACGGAACAACTGTATCTTGCAGAACATCTTCAGTCAATGGGTTGGTTTCAATACATCACTCAATCTGACATCAATAAAGATATTCTTTTGCAATACCTTTCTATCCCTGCTAAAGAAAATTGTCTCCCTGAATTAACCGCCTTTTCTGAAAAGGTAGAGGATTATTTTAATTAGCGCCTGCACAGAAAGTCATTCTACAACTTAGTCCTTGTGTTGTTTGACAGCAGATTATCACAGTACTCTTTCCCTCCAACATTTCAGATGCTTTGCATCATGAGCGTTATTTTTCGTAACATAGTTCTGCGACGGATTCCATTTTGCATTTCCCATTTGTATCTCTATGCTGTATATTTCATAGATATTTCCTTACTTTGTACCATGCTACCAATCTTTCTTCGTATTAGCGAAACCATGATCACGAAATTTCTGAAATTTGCCTGTGTCGGGCTTTCAGGAGTTATCGTTGATTTCAGCATCACCTGGTTTTTTAAAGAAGTTGTCAAAATACAGAAATATGTAGCTAATGCTATTGGTTTTACTGTTGCGGCAACATCAAATTATTTTTTTAATCGCATTTGGACCTTCGAAAGTCATGACCCTCAAATAGCCATTGAGTATATCAAGTTTTTTTCGTTTTCGCTGGTTGGTCTTGGAATCAATACCCTAATTCTTTGGGTGCTGGTAAGCAAATTCAAACAACGCTTCTATTTATCTAAGTTGTTTGCCATTGGTGTAGTTACCATATGGAATTTCTTTATGAATTGGCTTTTTACTTTTGTTAATTAACGGCTGTACAGAAAGTCCGTCAGATGCCATTAACTCTTGTTCACGATAAATTCGGAACTTAAGCTGCGATTCAAAAATAAAGACAGCTCCGGATTTTCGGAGCTGTCTGAAAAAATTCCCGGTGATCTTGCCTCTTTGGTCCTGCGCCCTTCATTATCCTCAGAAGCATGCTGTCCGGGAGTTTTTTATTATGCAGTTATTTTCGCTTTGCGCGCAGCACGGCGACGCGAAGCTCTTTTAACAAGATAAAACACTAACCATGTGACCAAGGCCATTACCACCCAAAGCGGCCAGAGGTAAATGATTCCTAAAAAGAAACTGACCAAACCATTCCAGCCCCAACTAAAGGCTTCTCCCATGCGTGAACCGAAGGTACGATCGGGTTGCTGGCTTACCACATCCAATTGCTCATAGTAGGTCAGTGTGATAGTGCTATATGCAACGCGGTCGTTGATGTATTTGAGCCGGCCTTCCACGCTTTCAATTTCTTCACGAATGGCTCTCAGATATTCGGTGACTTCAAGGATTTCGTTGATGGTTCTGGCTTTTTTTAAGATTTCGGAATACTGAGCTTCAACTTCCTTTTTTGATTTCATCCGTGCGGTAAGGTCGACATATTCTTCAGTAACATCCTGTGCATTGATAATCTTATGATCCACATAGATTGCTTCGCTCATCAAGGCTTCTACAAGACTATCAAAGGCAGCGGCATCCACACGTATCGTCATGGTATTGGTTAGACGGGAACCGTCGTTTGTTTGATTTTCCGAAGAGACTAATGCCTTGGATTTACTAACAATAGCAAGGATTTCTTTGCGACTTTTGTTGAATGTCTCTACCTGATAGGAAATATCTGCCGTCTTAATTACCTTTTCCGGAATACGTTCCTGAACCTGTCCCGGATTGGGTGGTGGTGGAGCCTGGTTTACATCGGCAATATTGGCTTCCTTATCTTTTGCTTCGGTAGACGCTTTCTGTTCTTCAGAAACATCACTGGCACTTGACTCATCGTCAACTATGGTAGTAGGATCGGTCTCCTTCATGGAAACAACATCGTTGGTTTTGCTTCCACAGCCACTCATTTGCACTGCTGCCATAAGCATTCCGCTTATAAGGAACAGCATTAAAAATCTTGATTTACGCATGACATTTGGTTTTTAGGTTATTGTTTTCTGGCAAAAACGGCGACATAGAGTGACGTCTACTCCTTTTCCACAAAAATTTTTTAATTGCATTATATTATTTTTCAATACATTAATATTGATTGAAAAATATTTTGATAAAATATTTACTTTTTTTTTGACAATTGTATGGATATCATATTAACTTTGTGCCGCAAAGTACTTTTAATTGATACCTATGACACAGGAGCAGGAACCGTTAAAAACATTAGCAGAGATCAAATCCCTGATGGAGCAATCCTCTCGCTTCTTATCTTTAAGTGGCCTTTCGGGCGTTTTCGCCGGGCTCTTTGCATTAGCCGGGGCATTAGTTGCCTATTTCTATATGGATATCGGGATACTAAACGACCGATATTATGATTTGGCCATTGTGGATGCGCGCTTAAATATAAATTTCATTTTGTTTTTCCTGACTGACGCAATGGTTGTATTGGGTCTGGCGTTGGGGGTTGGTTTTTATTTTACTTATCGCAATGCCCGTCGCAAAGGCTATCAGGTATGGACTCCCGCCACACGTCGCTTCATGTGGCATGTATTTATTCCATTGATTACTGGCGGCGTTTTCTGTGTATTACTTGTGTATAACCGGGTAATTTATTTGGTTGCGCCAGTGACATTGATTTTTTATGGATTGGCTTTATTGAATGCGAGTAAATTCACACACAACGATGTGCGCGCATTGGGAATTTCTGAAATTATCCTTGGACTCATTGGTTGTCTTTGGGTAGGCTATGGCCTGATTATCTGGGCTGCAGGATTTGGTGTGCTCCATATTATTTACGGAATAGTGATGTATTACCGACACGAACGATGAACACCCGTCTGGACCTGAATACGCTGAATAAAACTTTTGAGAATCGCATTCGTTTGGGCGCGATGTCGCTGCTTATGGTTAACGAAAAGCTGGATTTTAATGCGCTCAAAGACTTGCTTGATGTGACTGACGGTAATTTAGCCAGTCACTTATCGGCCTTAGAAAAAAGCGGATATATTTCAGTACACAAACAATTTGTTGGAAAGAAACCCCGAACCACCTACTCGGTTACCCAGGAAGGACGAAAAGCATTTAACGAACATCTGGAAGCACTTGAAAAACTTATACGCATGAAACAATAGTACTCAGCTTTGCTATTAAAACAGTACAATTAAACAACCTGAAAAACCAACGTATGAAGAAAAATGATTGGATTCTGATCATCTCGGTTATCCTGTATAGCTGGATGTTTTATCAACAAACGCCTGGGATTAATTTTTTGATTTTTTCCTTAGCTGCGATAATATTGTTGATTTGGCGTAACCCCTCTAACCTTAAAGACAGCAAATGGTATGTTGCTGCTTCAGGAACTCTGGTCTCCGGTGTTTGCGTTGCCATGTTTGGAACCGCGGTCTCGGTAGTGGCGAATATTGTTTCTCTCAGTTTGCTCTCTGCGTATAGTATCAGTCGAAATTCTTCCGTTGTGCTTGCCGGCATTTATTCATTGTATTCTTATCTTTCGTCGATCGGTTTTATCATCGCCGATTTTATTAAGCGTAAGAGTGGCTCAGCACAAACGCGAGGAAGTCGTTTTTGGATCAGACTGGGCATTGGTGCAGGAATCCTGGTGGTATTGATTGTATTTTTTGTTTTGTATCAGCGATCTAATCCTTTATTCCTCGATCTTACAAGAAAAATTAAACTGGATTTTATTAGCTGGCCCTGGGTTCGCTTTACCTTCCTTGGATTTCTTTTGCTGTACGGTTTCTTTTATCATCGTAATTTCCCCGCATGGTTGCGTTGGGATGCGGCACGTTCGAATTTATTGAATCCCGAATTAATTCAATCCAAAGAGAACAAAATCTTTGGGAAAGCGGTGAATGTCCGCTGGGAAATCAGCTCAGGACTTATTCTTCTTGCCTTACTGAATCTATTGTTGCTGGTGGTGAATGTTCTTGACATCTATTATTTGTGGATCAATCCAAGCGAACTACCTACGGGAATGACGTATTCGGATTATGTTCATCAGGGAACGACCAATATGATTATCTCTATTGCAATTGCAATTTTGATAATACTGTTCTTCTTCCGCGGGCATTTGAATTTCGCTACAGGGAACAAGCCTATCATGAGCCTTGCAATTATCTGGATTGTTCAGAACATTGTTGTTCTTATTTCAACAGCCTACAGAAATTACTTATACGTAGCTGAATACAGTCTCACCTACCGTCGTATTGGGGTTTACATTTGGCTTACACTTACGCTCATTGGACTGATTACAACCTTTGTGAAAATTTTTGCAAAGAAAAGCAACTGGTATTTATTCCGTGCAAACGGTTGGGCTTTCTACATTGTACTCGTGCTCTTCGCTTGTCAGAACTGGGATTTGGTGATTACGAAATTCAATATTCAAAAATCAAAGAATCTCGATAAATACTATTTGCTTAGTATGGGTTCTACGGCGGTACTTCCCGAATTGATGAAGCTGCCTGCCGAAAGCCGCGATATTCCTCAGGATGTTCCCAGTGATTATGCTGATCGTTTCACCGCCTACAAGAGTTATGAAACTGATGATTATTACGATCCCGAATACCGTCCCGATTTCAATGAAGAATTGAATCGTAGGATGTATGAATTTCTTACAGATTATAAAGATGCTGGATGGCAATCCTGGAACCGACAGGATCAGGAGACTGCCCGACAGATCTATCAATTAAGTGAAACGGGAGTATTCAGTAAGCTTTCACTGACTAATATGCAATTGGATTCAATGGAATTTGCAGACGTTTTTTATAAAATTTCAGAATTAGATTTGAGTAATAACAATATGCAAAGTTATAATGATCTGGCTTCATTTACCCAGCTTAAGACGTTGCGATTGTCGACTAATTCGATCTATTCAACAGCAAAGATTCCTGCGCTATCAAGCCTTGAACGGCTATACATTAATGGTAATTACATTAATGATTTTAGCGGGATTACTCGTCAGAAAAATCTTCAATATCTGAATCTGGCGCAGAATACTTCCGACATCGATTTAAAACAATTGGCTACATTAAAACAATTGCGCGAACTCGACCTGAGTGGCACAAATACCAAGGATTACACACCGTTGAAAGATTTTGTTTCGTTGCGTTCACTGAATTTGAATGCTCAAAAAAATAATGATTTCTCGAAAATTCCGGTAATGGCAAATCTAGAGGAAATCGATCTTTCGTCGAATAATTTTGGCAGTGCTGATGCCGGTTTGATGAATTTACTATCGGAATTTGCGTCGTTGAAAAAGATTAATCTTTCGGGCAACGGAATCAGTAGTTTGTATATGCTTACGAACTATTACATGCTGGATCGCGATGTGTTCGGATATTTCCGTGATCCGGAATCGGTGAAACCCTTGTTTGTTAAGCTCGAAGATCTGAACGTTGGATCTAACAGCGTGACGGATTTAGAAGCACTAGAGCATTACACCGATTTAAAAAGACTTAATATTTCTTCAAATTCGGTTAGTGATATCAGCATTTTGAACAGCTTGACTAAGCTGGAATACCTCAATATTTCAGGTACCATGGTGAGCAGTTTGGATTCGTTGAAAAACCTCAGCAACTTGAAAGAGCTGGACATTTCAGGTACAAATATTACAACTATAATCCCATTAAAAAACCTGAAGAATCTTGAGATACTGACGGCGAACAATTGTCAGATTACTGATTATTCAATATTGAAACAGCTTCCAAAACTGAGAATTTTACAGTTGTCGAACAACTACTACAGTGATATTTCATTTTTGGGTGATTTAAAATCCTTAGAGGTTCTTTATCTGTCGGGTAGTTCAGGTATCACTGATTTCGCGCCTCTATACAAACTGGATAAGCTCAAAGTGTTGTATTTGGATTCCTATATGGACAACAAAACAAAACGAGAACTAAAGGAGAATCTCCCCGGTGTCCGCATTATTTATGGATATTATAATTCGTCTACTTACTAACCAACACACATTTCACTTCATAATATTATAGTCATGAAAATAAACATGTTTGTTGTCAGTTTACTTGCTCTTGTAAAAACACTGGTTGTCACATTCAGTCTGTTTTTCCTGATGCTGCTTGTGTTTAATGACAAGCTGGAGACTTTAGGACATGGAGAAGATATTTATCTCTATATTTTTCTTGGATTGTTTCTATATTCTCTTGCTTGTATCGGCTATGTGTTTGCAATCCTATTGCCGATGTATGCGATTGATCGCAAGAGTTACTCAACAATGACGGCTCAGGAAGGCATACAACATCATGCGCCTATCATTGCATTAATTGTTGGATTGTTTGGTGGACTGGCGGCTTTGATTGCAGGTACCGAAGGCCTTTCAAACGGTCTGGTTCAGGCAAATTTCTTTACCACATTTGTCATGACCTATTGCGGACTTATCTTTTTTGAATATCAAGTTCGATCGGCCATGCAGAAAAAGCAAACAATACCAACGCCTTTCCAGCAATAGAGAAAATGATGTTGCAGTCAGGCTCACGTAGCACTCTTTGGTGGGTGACCTTTTTTGCCATCGCAATGGCGTTTTTAGAAACAGCGGTGGTGGTGTATATCCGTAAGCTCTATTATCCGGAAGGCTTTATGTTTCCCATGAAACTTATAGCACCAGATATAGCGCTTACGGAATTCTTACGCGAAGTAGCTACATTGATTATGCTTGCAGGTATTGGTATTATTGCAGGCAGAAACAAAATTGAGAAGTTTGGCTACTTCATTTTTACCTTCGCTATCTGGGATATTTTCTACTACGTTTTTTTGTATGCTCTGCTTAAATGGCCGTCTTCTCTGCTAACTTGGGATGTGCTTTTTTTAATTCCTTGTACCTGGGTAGGTCCGGTACTGGCGCCTGTGATTAATTCACTTTGCATGATTGGATTATTTTTTCTCATTCATTATTATGTAGGAAAAACAAAACAATGCACAACTGGACCATGGGTGTGGGCCCTACTGGTTGCGGGATCGCTGGTTGTAATTGCATCGTATATTGAAGACTATCTTGACTTCATGCTACAAAAATTTAGCTGGGGGCAGATTTTTGATCTCAGTTTATATGACCAAACCATGCCCTATGCAATCACTTATGTTCCCATGGATTTCAAATGGTGGCTGTTTTCTATTGGCGCAGCAATGCACCTTGCAGCGATGTTTATAATTTGGAAAAGGAATCTCGAGTATGAACCCCGACCCCAACATTCCGCCCTAGAAGGGCGCGGTATTATACCCTCCGCCGTTGGCGGGATTGTTCGCCTAAGGCTTTTAATTCGCCTTCGGCTTTTAAAAACCAAGGCTCACGAATAAAACGATGGTGTAAAAAATGAAGCCTGTTCCTTTTTAATCTATTAAATTAATATAAGATAAATATTCTTAACATATGCCCGGTTCATCCTATTATCATATTACTGATGCAGGAAAAATACATCAGGTGTCAACGGCCGCAGAAGCCATTGAAAAAGCCAGTACTGGCGGATTTTTTTGGCTTTCCTATAGTAAACCTACACTTGAAGATTTGAGTGTGCTTATCGAGCCCTTTGGCATACACCCCCTATCAATAGAAGATTGTCTGGATGATTTTCAGGTACCAAAGATTGAGAATTTTCCAAGCAACACCTATATTCTTTTTAATGCCTTTAATTATTCGGATAAGACACTTTCTATTGATGAAATCAATCTCTTTTTGGGATCGAATTTTTTGATTTCTGTAAATCGTGGAACCCCTGATAATATAAAGCTCTTCGCGGGTATTAAAAAAAATGTGGAACAGGAAATCTCGCGTGCGGCGCACGGACCGGACTTTTTGCTGCACATCATTCTTGATCATATCGTGGATCAAAAATTCATCGCTATTGAAGGGCTTGAAGACGAGTTGGACAAAGCGGAAGATGAAATTCTCACTAATCCTTCAGACTTCGATCTTGGCAGTCTCCAGCAGTTACGACGCGATTTACTTTCGCTCAGGAAAAGTCTATTTCATGAACGGGAAATTCTAATTAAACTATGTCGTAAAGATTGCCATTTTGTAAAGGAAGCCGCCATTTACCATTTCAGAGATATATATGATCACCTCGCCAAGTCATTTGAACTCACCGAAACATATCGTGAAATCGTAACCAGTTTGATGGAGATGAATTTGTCGATGTTAAATAATCAGATGGCAAAGTCGGCGAATCAAACAAATATAATTGTTCGGCGATTGACCTTTATCACGACGATCTTTATGCCATTAACGCTGCTTTCCGGAATTGGCGGGATGTCGGAATGGTCGATGATGACAGGCTCGGAAAACTGGAGAATTTCCTATCCTTTGTTTATACTAGGAATGTTAGTCATTGGACTACTGAGTTATCAAGGACTCCGGTGGATGAATAAGATGGATAAGAAAAAGGCAGAAGCCTGAACTGCACCTTTAATGCAAATGCTAGATGAATAGCTTAACCCTGGCGATATTTATCAAATAACGAACACATATCATTAACCTTTTTGATTATCTCTTAAGGCTTTAACGGGTTCCATTCCATACACACTATTTTCCTGAATTGCTTTAAGAACCGCGCCACCACCGGTAAAGATATAGTACATCGGATTGTCGATAGCAACAATATAAAGTCCGGGCAATAAGCGTTTAAGTTCTTGCATGGTATCTCCTCCCCCGTAGAGTTTTACCGCTTTAGGATTTTTATCAATCAACTCATCCAGCGCAATGGTCCCTTCGTTGAAGTGAGGAGTATAGCCCATTACAGCATTTACAAAAACAGTATGTGCATTTTTAAATACATCCAACACATTTGATTCGTGAAAGGAAGCAGGGTCAGCATCAAGGACATAGTTTAGTTTGGTGCCGGCCTTTAATGTACGAATATCATGAGTGCGGTATTGCCCGTCAATTTTGCCATCCATGGTGTCGGACTCTACAATGAAGGGCAGTTCGATGAGTTTGCCCGGATATTGTTTTTCGAATTCTACAAAATCGCGAGCATGTTCCATATCGTCAGCTTCGATGCCTTTGATTTCAATCCCATATTTCGCACAGAGATAGGCATTGTAGATTACGCCACCCAATACTAGCTGATCGCACACTTTCAATAAGGCATTTAGAGAGTCAATCTTGGTGTCGAACTTTGCGCCAGCCACTACTGCGACAAAAGGACGCTCAGGCTGAAAGATTCGGTCGAGGTTTGCAATTTCCTTTTGCATGAGGAATCCCGCAAATGAAGGCAGATATTTAGTCACTCTAACGGTTGACGCATGTGCCTGCCAACTCCCGAATGCATCGTTTACGTAAATATCGGCCAATCCAGCCAACTGATAGGCAAAACGATCGGCCAGTTCGCCTTTATCCTCTTCACCTGCAAACCAGCGGGTATTCGGAAGATATATACCATCAATTACATTCTCGCGCAAATCCCGTATTAAATGATTCACGCTGGTTTCTATTCCCAGGTATCCTTCTGTGTCGTGAGCCTGAAATTCCGGGACCTTAAGCGTTATGTGAAGCTTGTTTTGAATATAGTCAACAATAGGTTGTACAGAGGTATCTTCGCTGATTGTAATTTCTCCGGTCTTTTTATTTTTTGGACGCCCGACGTGCGTCATTAATATGATCTTCCCTCCTTTTGCGTTGATATAATAAAGGGTTCCAATGGTCGCATCGATTCGGTAAGGATCGTGTATAATTCCTTTTTTTACCACATTGTGGTCAACACGAACAAGTACGATCTTGCCTTTGAGATCAGCATTCTGCAACAAAGGAAATTGGAATTGGGTTGACATGTTTTTAGTATTTATTATATTGAGATATTTCTTCTATGGTCTTGCGTTTTTTAGGTCGGATTTCGTCGGTGTCGGGATAACCAAGGGTAATAATCAACCCTATACCACGCTTATCGGGAATACTAAGCATTTTTTTGAGTTTTTTTTCATTGAACCAACCCATCATGCAGGTGCCTAATCCTTCTTCTGCTGCCTGAAGACAGAAATGTTCGGCGGTGATACCAACATCCATTAAATAAAAATCTTTGCTTTTAATACGACCGCCAATTTGCGAAATTGTGTTTGGCTTTTCCATCACCAATACCACAAGAACTGGGGCGTTGAGCGCAAACTTATTAAATGCAACGATTGTATTGTAAGTTTCTTTAGCAACAGCTAATCGTAACTCAGGATCGTCCACCACGATATAATGCCAAGGTTGGGAATTGCAGGCGGATGGTGCAAGTTGAGCTGCCCTGAGGCAACGATCGATTTTTTCTCTTTCAACGGGTTTGTCGCTGTATTTGCGTACACTTTGCCTTTTTTCGGCGAGATCCAGAAATGTCATTTTCGTAAATTAAACTGCAAAGATAGGTTGAAATGAAGGAGTCGTCAAGTTATTCCACGCTTTTGAAAAACAAAATCGAGAGATTGCTTCAGTATCCTTGTTATCGGTCATGTAAAGAAAATGAGACGCCTTGTATTAATCATATTGCTGTCAGCTACATTCACTGTTTATGGACAGGAGTTTTCCATTGACAGATTTGATGGTTATCTCGGAACCGCATATTCTTATTTCATGGTCGAGAAAATGGATTCATCGTTAATATTTATCGACAAAACAATAAAACTAGATTCGTCGTGTGCTGAACTCTATTTAATTCGCGGATTTTTTAAATTATGGGAACCATACTTATATGAGGAATCTGCAATTAGGGATTTTGACACGTATATTACTAAACTAGCAATTGGAAACAATCAGTTGTGCATTATTAATGACTCTTTGACAAAAAGCTTGACACAATCAATAATCAATTATAGGACACCTGGTGAATTAGGAGCACTTTCTCTGTCGAATTCGCCATTGGGGATTCTATACGGTGTGATTGCTTATATTAAAGATGATAAAACAAGTGCGTGTGAATTTTGGTTACAGGTAAAAAATGAAGGAGATAAAAATATTGACTTTCTAATTTTTAAGTACTGCCAAAAATAATAACACGAACCGATAACAGGCTGCTGCTTTAAGTGGCGGGTCTGTGGCTCGTATGAAAGGAAAGTGATAAATTAACGGTTGTGCTACGTGGATAAGGCAGTGAGTAAATCGCCACCAAAAGCAGCAGCCAAAACGTTATGATAGTGATTAGTAGTGCAGATTTCAGCAATGCTACTTCGCACGGCAATAACGAGAGCCGTGATGATTTTGCACCAAAATATGGTGAATTCAGCCTAAATTAGTTGCTTTCCAGAATCTTGAAAAGCTCGTCAAGTTTAGGAGTAAGGATAATTTCCGTACGACGGTTTTTTGATCGCGCTTCGCTGGTGTTGGCAGGATCCAGCGGCCAGAATTGACTACGTCCGGCAGCCATTATACGTGAAGGATCCACTTTGCTGTTTTTTAGCAGAATCTTTACCACCGCAGTTGCGCGCATCACGCTAAGATCCCAATTGTCGTTGATGGGGCCAGTGCCTGATTTGTAAGGAACATTATCGGTATGACCTTCCACTGCGATGTTGATATCAGGATTGGCTTCGAGCACTTTTGCCAGATTTTTCAAGGCTTCTATGCCATTAGGTGCTACTTCGGAACTTCCCGTTGCAAAAAGTAATTTTTCGTCCATATGGACATACACCTTACCATTCTTCATTTCAACACTGAGTCCTTTTCCAACAAAACCGGTAAGAGCGTTCATCACCTTATCTTTTAAGGCTTTCACAATAGAGTCTTTTCGGTCGAGGATTCCCTGAAGTTCATTGAGACGCTTTTCTTTTTCGGTGAGTTTTGCGCTCAAATCATCCAGATTGGTTTTTTGACCGGCAAGTTCCCGTTCAGTTTTCTTTAATTGATCTTCCTTTGCTTGTAATTCTTCTTTCGATTTTTGGAGATCGGCTAATAGTTTCTGCATTTCACTGGCGCTCATCTGGCTGTTTTGCGAAAGTGTTTTATTGAGGGCTTCGTATGATTGATTGAGTCGTTCATATTTATCTTTAAGATTCCTCAGTTCAACGCCTCTGGCTGCTGAATCACGCATCATTTGCGCATTCTGGTTGCCGATTCCCAGCAATTTTGATTGCAGTTCATTGTTTTGTGTCGTAAGATCTATATTTTGATTTCGCAGTTGAGCATTTTCGACTTCGCAGTTTTTGCGGGCAGTTTCCACTTCAACATATTTCTTTTTAGTCACACAGGAAGCCAGCATGACAATCACTGCACATAGCAGGAAATAACGGAACGCAGATTTTTTCATAAGGATAGACTTTTGCATCTCATGCAAAATTACGTTCTTATGCAAGGGGCAAGGGAGGGACTGTTCTAAGATACTAACAGTCGCATGTTAAAAATCAGCGTCAAGAATAAGGGGACAATGATCGGAATGATGAGCTTCAGGAAGGATAACAGCATGCTTTAGGGTATCCATCATATTCATTGTTGCCATATGATAATCGATACGCCATCCCAGATTTTTGTTTCGTGCATCGGCACGATAACTCCACCATGTGTACTGCTTGGGTTGCTGATTGAATACTCTGAAAGTATCAATAAATCCGCTGTTTACAAATGTATCCAGCCAGGCCCGTTCTTCGGGCAGGAAGCCTGACATTTTCGCGTTTCGTATTGGATCGTGAATATCGATTGGTTTGTGACAAATGTTATAATCGCCTGATAGAATGAGACGTGGACGTGTTTTTTGAAGTTCAGTAACGTATTGCAAAAAATCATCCAGCCATTTCATTTTAAAAGCTTGACGCTCTTCTCCGCTTGAACCGCTGGGATGATATACGCTTACCACTGAGGTTTTTCCAAAGTCGGCTCTGATAAAGCGTCCTTCTGCATCGTAGGCATGAATTCCCATTCCTACCTCCACATAATCGGGTTCTTGTTTCGAGAGGATAGCAACGCCGCTATATCCCTTTTTTTGAGCGGAGAACCAATAGGATTTATAACCTAAGGCTTCGAAGTCCATAATGGGAATCTGATCAGGTTGAGCTTTTGTTTCCTGAAAACAGAGCACATCTGCCTGTTGTTGATCGATCCATTCGAGTAGGCCTTTTCCGATGGCAGCCCTGATACCATTCAGATTATAGGTAATGATGCGTTTTTTCATCGGTCGTAGGAAAAAAAAAGCTGCCCTTCCTTTGCGGGCGGGCAGCTTAAATGTGAAAACGGTTTTTTATTCCGGGTGAATTGCTTCTACCGGACAAACGTCTGCGCATGCGCCGCAATCGGTACAAACGTCGGCGTCAATTTTATATACATCACCTTCGGAGATGGCGTCCACCGGACACTCATCAATACAGGTACCGCATGCAGTGCAGTCTTCAGAAATCTTGTAAGCCATGGCTTGTTTTTTTTAAAGTTATTAATATTGTCCGGTGCAAATATAAATATTTTAAAATAACTCTTGTGTAATTCTTTTTTTATCTTTACCTAAGATTTTGTGTGTAATCTAACCAAAAAAGCAACGTATGAGAAAATTTACCCTTATGCTGCTGCTCTTGCTATTTGCT
This sequence comes from Bacteroidales bacterium, assembly GCA_963678485.1. Lineage (GTDB taxonomy): Bacteria > Bacteroidota > Bacteroidia > Bacteroidales > CAIWKO01 > CALGYY01. The sequence goes on along the minus strand of OY782882.1, from coordinate 2,236,266 downwards.
GGAGCACAGATTGCGCTTGCGCAAAAAAAGACCATTTCCGGTGTGGTCACCTCCAAAGATGATGGAGGCACAGTGCCGGGAGTAACGATTCTGGTCAAAGGAACAACGGTAGGTACGACAACAGACACAAAAGGAAAGTACACCATTGTTGTTCCGGAAAAAAACACCGTTCTGGTATTTTCCTTTATCGGAATGAAAACTCAGGAGATTACCGTTAGCCAGACTGCCACAGTAGATGTGGTGATGGAAACAGACGTACTCAACCTGGAAGGTGTTGTAGTTACGGCCATGGGCATTTCAAGAGAAACAAAAGCTCTTGGATATTCTGTACAAGGCGTTGATGGGGAGCAGATCGAAAAATCGAACTCGACCAATGTGGTCAATGCTCTGAATGGTAAAGTCGCTGGAGTATCGGTTACCAGTTCTTCCGGTTCTGCCGGAGGTTCTGCTTACATCACGATTCGTGGGCAAAAATCCATTTTAGGTGACAACCAGCCCTTATTCGTAATTGATGGTGTTCCTTTGGATAATTCCCAGTTCTATTCGGGAAATCCCGATCAGGGGACAAATAACCTTACTGAAGGTGTAGGTTATTCAAACCGTGCTATCGACATCAATCCTGATGACATCGAGTCGATGACGGTATTAAAAGGTGGAGCTGCTTCTGCATTGTACGGATTGCGTGCTGCCAATGGTGTGGTAATCATCACCACCAAAAAAGGTAAAGCCAATTCCGGAGAAGGAAGTTCTTTTAATGTAAACTTCACAACTTCTGTTTCGATTGACAAGGTAAACAGACTACCTGAGAATCAGAAAAAGTACGGACAAGGAAGTGGTGGCGAATGGGCAGGCCCACATACTGCTAATCGTAATTCATGGGGTCCGCTATTGGATACTTGTTCCTATAGCAATGTAGGTATGACTCCAGATATGGATGTTGATGGTGATGGTATTTATGACTGGGATAAAAATGGTTATATCACCTCTAAAAACGACCCGAATGCTACAGGGGCTCCTGTAAACATTTATGATAATTTAGGTAGTTTCTTTAAAACTGGCTACTCCTACAATAATGCAATTAATATTGCTGGTGGAAGTCAGAAAGCTACTTATTATATGTCGCTCTCAAATATGCACAGCGATGGTATTGTTCCTAACAATACCTTTGATAAAACCACGGTAAAAATTTCCGGAGATTCAAAATTATCAAACAAATTCATTGCTTCCGGTTCTGCTACCTATGTAAACTCTGGCGGAAGCCGCATTCAGCAGGGATCTAACCTTTCGGGTTTGATGCTTGGTATGTTGCGTACTCCTGTATCTTTCGACAATTCCAATGGTTATGATGATCCGGTCAATACTCCGGAAGCTTATATGTGGACCAGTGGTATTCTGAAAGGACAACAGCGTACATATCGTGGTTATGGCATTTATGATAACCCTTATTGGACCGTTAATCAGAACAAATTCAAGGATAATGTAAACCGTGTCTATGGTAATGTTGCCATGACTTACATGCCTTTGGATTGGTTAAATATCACATATCGTTTGGGTGCAGACTTTTATTCAGATCGTCGTAAATCCCATTTTGCAATCAATTCGTCTGCATGGTCTGCAGGTCAGGTTTTCGAAGATCAGCACTTTAACCGTGACTGGAATGGTGACCTTATCATCAATATGAAGAAAAACCTGAACAAGGATTTCAAAATTGATTTCAATATTGGTCATAATATGTACGAAACCTATCATCAGCAATTATATGTTGAAGGTGATCAACTAACACTTCCTGATGTATATCAACTATCGAATGCATCGAGTATTCTTTCCCGCGAATATCAGTCAAAATACAGAACCATGGCTTTATTCGGCGACTTAGGTTTTTCTTATCAGAGCATGATTTTCCTCAATATTACCGGACGTTATGAGTGGAGCACCACGCTTCCAAAGGGATTCTTCTTCCCATCAGGAAGTTTGGGCTTTGTTTTTACAGAAATCGGCGGATTGAAGGATAATAAGGTATTGCCGTTTGGAAAGATCAGAGTTTCTTATGCACGCATTGCAAACATTCCTCCTCCTTATGTTGATCAGACCTACTATTCACAAGGATTTTACGGTGATGGTTGGACGACCGGTATTTCGTTCCCCTTTGGTGGATACACTGGTTATATGGATGGCGATTTGTTAGGCAACTCCAATTTGAAACCAGAATATACGGGATCTTTCGAGGTTGGAACCGACCTTCGTTTCATCAACAACCGTATTACACTTGACTTTTCTTACTACAACAACTACAGTCAGGAATTGCTTCTGAGTGTTCCTTTGGCTGGTTCATCAGGTTATGTTGATCAGTGGGCAAATGCCGCTTCTTTGCGTAATAATGGTATCGAGTTCTTACTCACAGGAACCCCGATTAAATCAAAAAATGACAAAATTCAATGGGATCTCAGTATTAACTTCACCAAGAATAAAAACATGGTGGTTGCTCTTGCTGAAAATGTTGAAAATGTTGGTCTTGGTGGTTTTACTGGTGCTGAAATTCGCGCCGTTGTTGGTAAACCATACGGTTCTATTTATGGAACACAGTGGGTAAAAGATGGTGATGGTAACATTATTATCAATGACGATCCTTCAGATCCAAATTATGGACGTCCGATGATGTCGACCGAAGAAGGTTATTTAGGTTCGGTGCAGCCTGATTGGACTATGGGCATTGGCAGTGAATTAAAGGTTTATGGATTTAATCTGTCGCTGCTCGTTGATATCAAGAAAGGTGGTGTGATGTGGAATGGTACCAAAGGCATCATGTATGCTTTAGGAACACATATCGACACAGAAAATCGTGGAGAATCTGTAGTTATGGATGGTATCATGGGACATCTTGATGCTGATGGTAACTTAGTCAGCACCGGATCAGCAAACACGATCGAAACCAAACTTGACGAAAGTTGGTATAATGGTTTAGGTGGTGGTTTTGGCGGACCAACCGAACAATTTATTGAAGAAGCCAACTGGGTACGTTTAAGGGAAGTTAACCTTACCTATACATTAAATCCAAAATGGCTTGCTAAGTCCTTCTTCAAAGGAATCGACATTTTTGTTTCCGGAAGAAATTTATTACTCTGGACTCCTTACACTGGTATCGATCCTGAAACAAATCTTTACGGAGCCGATAACGCTCAAGGGATTGATTACTTTAACATGCCGAATACCCGCAACTATACTTTTGGCTTAAAGGTTCAGTTATAAACGATTATTTGATCATCTAAAAATATCAAACAATGAAAAAGTTCAATATAAGTGTAGCGGGACTCCTGTTATTAATAATGGTGTTTACAGGCTCCTGCAAAAAGTGGATTGATCAGGACATTAATGTTGATCCTAACAATCCAAGCGATGTGACCTTAGCCGTGCTTCTACCTTCTGCAGAAGCAGGAGCGGGTTACGCAACAGGTGGCGATCTTAAATACGGTGCCAGTATCTGGATGCAGCAAATGGCCGGAGGTGCAAATCAGCCTCTTGCTTATGATCGTTATGTGTTTACACAAAGCGATGTAGATAATGTTTGGAAATGGAATATGTACGCTGGTGCCATGATGGATTGCCATGATATGATTATTAAGGCTGAAGCTCAAAAATGCCCCTATTATGGTGGCATGGCAAAAGTCCTTATGGCATATCTTCTTGGATGCACAACCGATCTTTGGGGTAGTGTTCCTTATTCTGAAGCATTTCAGGGTGTTGACAATTTGACCCCCGCCTACGACTCACAAGAAACTATTTATGCAACACTAAATACTTTGCTTGATGGTGCAATTGCCGATTTTGCCAAAACAGAGGCTGATAATTTGGTGCTTCCCGGAGGGGAAGATTTGATTTATGGCGGCGATATTTCCACTTGGAATATGGCTGCACATGCATTAAAAGCAAGATATGCTCTGCATTTAAGCAAGCGTAATGGTGCTGCAGCATATACTGCAGCTCTTGCTGAATTGGCTGATGCTTTTACATCAAATGCTGAGGATTTCGAATTTACGTTTGGTTCATCATCGAACGAAAATAATCCTTTATTCCAATTCAATGATCAACGCACCTATGATATCGTTACCGGAGCAAACTTGGTTGACAGCCTTGTTGCCCGTGCCGACCCTCGTTTGCCTCTTCTTATTGATGGCACCGACGGTTATGTTGGTACACATCCGGGACAAGCTGATGGTTGGTCATTAATCGGACCTTATTATGCTTCTCCTAATAGCCCAGTTCCATTTATCAGCTATGTAGAGTGCAAGTTTATTGAGGCTGAAGCGCTATTACCAACTGATGCCAATGCGGCTGCAACAGCTTTTAATGATGCTGTTAAAGCTTCGCTGGCTAAATTTGGCGTTAGTGATCCTGCATGGGAGGCCATCTGGGCTGCCGAAACTGGCGCAACGATTACTCTCGAGAAAATCATCCAACAAAAGTATTATGCACTTTGTTTTCAATTAGAAGTGTATAATGACTGGAGAAGGACAGGATTCCCGGTATTACAACCAGCTCCTAATGGTGTTCTTAGCGAAATCCCTCGCCGTTATCCTTATCCAACTTCAGAAAAGTTGTACAATGGCGATAATATGCCAGATGTAAGTCTTACTACTCATGTTTGGTGGGACAACTAGGATTAGAAGTTTTAGAAAAAAGCCGGTACTTACCGGCTTTTTTTTTGTCCAGAAGATTGATTGTTATTTTTATAACAAAAAAAACATAATTGATAGGTTGAATCGATAAAACCAGTAATTTTGCCGCAGTTTAACCAATCATTTCCTGTATGACTAAAATTAAAAATACAGTGCCTGGAAGGGAAGATGTGGTCATTAAGTTTGTTGGTGATTCCGGTGACGGAATGCAGCTGATCGGCACCCTCTTTTCTGACACTGCAGCTCTGGAAGGGGCTGATTTGGCAACGTTTCCTGATTATCCCGCAGAAATCAGGGCACCTCACAACACCATCGCCGGAGTGTCCGGCTTTCAGGTTCATGTAGGCCAAAAAGTGTATTCCTCAGGTGATATGTGCGACGTATTAGTTGCCATGAACCCTGCGTCTTTGAAGTCGAATCTCAAATGGGCAAAAAAAGGTGCTACTATTATCACCGATGCAGATGCTTATGACGAGAAGGCAATTGAAAAGGCTGGATACAAGAGCAATCCTCTGGAAGACGGAAGCCTTTCAGCATATACATTGCTGAAGCCGCCTATCACTTCCATGACTAAGGAAGCTCTCAGCGAGATGAAGCTGGACAATAAAACATCAGAAAAGACACGCAATATGTTCCCTCTGGGAATGGTGTATTTTCTTTTTGGCTGGAATTGGGACGCAACCTTTAAATTCTTTGATAAGAAATTCAAAAAGGTGCCTCATATGATTCAGGCCAATAAAATAGTATTACAGGCAGGTTACAGTTATGCCGAAACTATCGAAGCCATGGCCTCTATTTATAGTACGCCTCCGGCAACGTTAGAAAAAGGAAGATATCGCAACATCACCGGAAACGTTGCAACGGCATGGGGACTCCTTGCTGCTGCTGAACGTTCTGAACGTCCTTTGTTCCTGGGCTCATACCCTATTACTCCGGCTACCGAGATTCTGATGGAACTTGCAAAACACAAATCACTTGGTGCTAAAGTGTTTCAGGCAGAAGACGAAATTGCAGGTATCTGTTCCGCTATTGGTGCAGCATATACTGGTTCCTTAGCTCTAACAACTACTTCTGGTCCTGGCTTATCGCTTAAGAGCGAAGCTATTGGTCTGGCCGTAATGACAGAGCTTCCATTAGTTATTGTTGATGTACAGCGCGGTGGTCCTTCAACAGGATTACCTACAAAATCGGAACAATCAGACCTTATGCAGGCCTTATGGGGAAGAAATGGCGAATGCCCGGTTGTGGTAATTGCAGCCTCCTCTCCTTCTAATTGTTTCTATTATGCGTTTGAATCAGCAAAAATAGCCCTCGAGCACATGACTCCGGTTATCCTGCTTACTGATGGTTATTTGGGTAATGGTTCGGAATTATTCAAGATTCCGAAAATGTCGAGTTTGCCAAAAATCAATCCTCCCATTGCAAAAGCAAATGATGAGAATTACAAACCATATCGTCGGGATGACCGCCTCGTTCGCGAGTGGGCTCTTCCGGGAACCGAAGGTTTGCGCCATCGCGTAGGCGGATTGGAAAAAGAAAATATTATTGGTAACGTTTCCACCGATCCAATGAACCACCAAATCATGACTGATCTCAGATATAATAAAGTTATGAATGTGGTTAATGATATTCCTGAACAGGAAGTAATGGGTGCAGCCAAAGGAGACCTTTTGGTTGTAAGCTGGGGAGGAACAATTGGTGCCACAACTTCGGCAGTGTTGGAAATGCAAAAACAAGGACATAAAGTAAGTCTGGCACATTTCCATCATATTTTGCCCTTACCAAAAAATACCGCGAAAATTTTCAAGAATTTCAAGAAAATCGTTGTATGTGAACTAAACTCAGGTCAGTTTGTACAGCATCTGCGTATGAGCCATCCTCAATTCACCTACAGCCAGTTTAATAAAGTACAAGGCTTGCCGTTTGTTGTTAGCGAGCTTGTAGAAGTGTTCACCAAAACGTTAAAGGAGGAATAAACCATGGCAGAAAACTTAACTGTAGAACGTTCCAGGGTCCCTTTGACCAAGGAAGACTTTGTGAGTGACCAGATGGTAAAATGGTGCCCCGGATGCGGCGCACACGCCATTCTCTCCTCTATCGCCAATGTGTTTCCAAAAATCGGATATCGCAAGGAAAATTTCTGTATCGTTTCCGGAATCGGATGCTCTTCCCGCTTCCCATATTATGTAAACACTTACGGAATCCACGGAATCCACGGTCGCGCTAATGCTATTGCTACCGGTGTTAAAGTTGCCGCTCCTCACCTCAGTGTGTGGATTGCAACTGGTGACGGAGATTCCATGGCTATCGGCGGTAACCATTTCATCCATATTATCCGCAGAAATGTGGACGTAAACATCTTGTTGTTCAACAACCAGATTTATGGACTAACCAAGGGTCAGTATTCACCCACGACCCCAATGGGAAGTGTTACTAAAACTTCACCTCAGGGAACGATTGAACATCCTTTCAATCCTGGTGAATTGGTACTTGGCGCACAAGGAACATTTTTCGCCCGTGCAGTGGATACCAATCCTAAACTCATGACAGAAGTAATGTTTGAAGCAGCTCGTCATGATGGTACTTCTGTAATTGAAATTCTTCAGAACTGTGTGATCTTTGCAGATGGTACGCATAATACCATTACCTCCAAAGACCTACGCGCCGACCATCAGGTAATTCTGAAAAATGGAGAACCTATGATTTTCGGAAAAAATAACGAAAAGGGTATTCGTCTAACACAAACCGGTCTTGAGGTTGTTACCATTGGTAAAGATGGCATCACCGAAAAAGATTTACTTGTACACGACCAATACGCTCAGGATCCCGGCATCCACCTGATGCTGGCTAAGATGCAGCCACCTTACTTCCCCGTTGCAATGGGTGTTATTCGTTCGGCTATGTATCCAACATACGATGACCTCGTAGTGGAACAGATTAATCAAGCCAAACAAACATCTCCAATTAGGAATATGGATGATCTGCTGAATAGCGGTGAAACCTGGGAAATAAAATAAGAAGGCATTATTGAAGTGTAGGAGGCTGTTCGGAAGGACGGCCTCTTTTTTTTAAAAGACACTAAAGAATTATTTGGGCCACGAAGGCACTAAGGCACCAAGGATAATTTAAATCACCGAGACCATTAGAAACAAATTTATTGTGGGGCAAGAACGCACAAGGTTTTCTACTGTTTTTGATTAATTATTGCATCAAAGAATAATTGGAGTCAAATCTTTAGTTGTGTATAAAAAAACGTTTTACATTTTTTATGATAGAAAGGAAGAATTTGAATACGAAGAGAGTTTAATGTTTGATTAAATAAATAGCTTGATAATAAAAAGAAATATGCGGTGTGTAAAAATTTTTATTTCTAAGAATGGCAAGCTATTTTTGTAAAAAACAAAAACAAATTAATATGGAATATTCAAATCTTTCTGAGCTAGAAGAAAGGATAGGTCGCGCCATTGTTAATGCCGCATATAGGGTTCACAAAGAACTTGGGCCTGGCCTTCTTGAAAAAATCTACGAAGCCTGCTTGGCCTATGAATTAAAAAAGGCTGGTTTCAATGTTAAAAGACAAGTGTGGCTACCGATACATTATAATGGAATTGTTTTCGATGAGGGTTCACGTGTAGATTTAATTGTTGAGGATTTAGTGATTGTTGAAAATAAGGCCATCGAAAACCCGCACCCAGTCTGGCAAGCCCAAGTGCTGAGTCATTTAAAACTAACTAAACTGCGCCTTGGTTATTTAATTAATTTTAATGTCCCATTAATTAAACAAGGGATAAAACGCTTCGTTTATTAATGTTCTACAGATTTCTTTTTCACATAAGGCGTTTTAAAATATTCGTGAAACTAGGTTTAAAAGTCGAATTAAAAGACTAGGTTTCGCTTAAGGTGAGACGGAATATGGTTCCGGAGCTTGCCCTGTGGTTGATAACCAGGATGGATTTCGTTGAAATGAGGATGATAGGAGTATATAGCTACACCCAACATCCAAAGAAATTGTCCTTGCACTGAATCGTCTATTCATGAAATAATTTATAAATGCCTTAATACTCACTTGGTGCCTTGGTGGCCATAACATCCTCCTTTGTGTCTTTTTATTATCTTTGGGTAAAACTTATCCCTATGGGCTTCGAAGAATGGTTCAAAAAAAACAGCGACGAGGTTAAAAAGACCGTCAAAGAAGAATACAACGAATTAAAAGAGGACTACAACAAACTCACCGAAAAGGCCGGAAATGCTCGCTTTGAGGATAGCCTTGCGTCAAACTTTAATGAAGAAGATTTTGTGAAGGCCGTTTTATCCAAACAGATTGTGTTCACCTTTAAAGAGAAAAAAAAGGTGCGCTCGTTTTTTAATAATTACGAAAAGTCAATCTGGGTGAGTGGTTTCGAGTGTTTTGAGTTCATTATCCATCACACCACTCAGGGCGATCTGATGGAATTTAAGGTCAATCATGGCCAGGAGCGACTTGTTAATCTCTACAGGCTTAATAATGTTATACGTCATGGCATTGATAAAACCGATGCTGAAGGCAATATGGGTATCTTTAGATATTAAGCCTCGCTGTAGCTACAATGCCTGCCTTTATTGAACCTTGGTTAATTTCAAGGTATTTGTCTTACCTCTTTCATCGATAGGTGTACTGGCGATGTTTACTACGAAATCGCCACTTTGAATACATTTCTTCTTTTTCAACTTCACTAAAATGTCTTCGATGGTGTGGTCGGTACTTATGAATTTATCATAAAAGAAACCATGTACGCCCCAGACTAAGTTCAGCATATTCAATAATGACCTATTGTTGGTAAAGATGTAGATTGCTGCTTTGGGCCGTTGTGCAGAGATGCGGAAGGCAGAATATCCACTGTGCGTCATAGCGATAATTGCCTTTGCTGAGGTCTGCTGAGCCATTTCGCATGCATTATAAATCACTGTATCTGTTATAAACCTCTCGTTTGAGGTATCGACAGGCTGGCAATGTTTATAATAGATATCCTGATAATTCTCCACATGCACGATGATTTTGTTCATGGTAGCAACGGCTTCAATTGGAAATGCACCCACTGAAGTTTCGCCGCTAAGCATGCAGGCATCTGCACCATCCATCACCGAATTTGCCACATCATTGACTTCTGCACGAGTAGGACCAACATTGGTAATCATGCTTTCGAGCATTTGCGTCGCAATGATTACGGGCTTTCCTGCGGCCATACATTTTTTTACAATCATTTTTTGAAGCAATGGCACATTTTCCATTGGTAGCTCTACTCCCATGTCGCCGCGCGCAACCATTACTCCATCGGTTTCTTCGATGATCTGATCGATCTCGGTAATGGCTTCCGGCTTTTCAATTTTTGCAATAATGCGGGGACGATTGTTCTTTTTTTGTTTTGCAATCAGATGCTTCAACTCAATGATATCAGCGGCAGAGCGAACAAATGACAAGGCGATCCATTGAATATTTTGCTTCAGTATAAATGTAAGATCTTCTTTGTCCTTTTCGGTGAGACCAGGTAGAGAAACCTTGGTATTGGGGAGATTCACGCCTTTATGCGATTTGATTATCCCTCCGTGAATTGCTTTCAGCCGCACTTCGTCTTTATTATTAGTAGCAATGACTTCAAGGTGTATCTTACCATCATCAACTAAAACCAATTCTCCTTTATTGACATCCTTAGGGAATCGCGGATAAGAGATATATAGTTTATCTTTAGTTCCAATACATTTATGGGTAGTAAAGCGGATTTCCTCTCCATCCTTAATCATGGCGCCATCATCTTTCATCTCGCCCGTGCGAATTTTTGGTCCCTGCAAATCGGCCAGTATCGCGAGGTTTCCATTCTCCTGTTTATTAATTGCCTCGATATTATGGATATTTTTTAAATGCTCTTTATGTGTACCATGCGAAAAATTCAATCGGCAGACATCCATACCGGCATCCACCATTTGTTTCAGAACACTTATATCGGCGCAAGCCGGGCCGAGTGTAGCAATAATTTTTGTTTTCATGATTTAATAAGATTAGCCAGATTTTTCTTGCCTTCGCGAAGCTCCATTTCGTACTCCATTCGGGTGACTTCCATTCCCTGCAACAGGAATTCAGCATCACGAAAGTCAGGCAAAGGTATTTGAAAGGTTGTGAGTATTTGTGGAATTAGTTTAATTTCCTGCAGCAAGGCCCTTACTCCACCAGGAAATGCAAGATCGCGGATAAACAGAAAATAATCGACTGCAGCGTATTTGTCAACAAGATCTTTCCCGGAGCAGCGGTTGCCAATGAGGTAGAAATTTTCTTCGCGGAACTCTTCCTCTGCATAATATAGTGGGTAAGTGTATTGCTCCTCTGCATTCTTTGTAGTACCGGGAATAAAATCTTTTAGCTTTCTGAGGTGAATTTCAAGTTGTTTGTTCAGCATCCAGCAAAAGCGATAATCTTTAACATGACAAGCGATGCCCACCAGCGTAAAATCATCGCTGAGACCTAAGTCAAGAACCAGTTTTGTTCTGGGCGCCATGGAAATTGTTGTTGTTCCGCAAATTTGAAAATGTCCTGCCTATAACCCTCTAATACAATGGACAGACACTAATTAAGGCCCTTCATTTCTTTCCATAGGGCATTAAATGATTTGGCTGCCACATGAGGTATTTCTCTGCGTGGACCCCAGGGCTTGCGAAAGAACATTTTGATTACCCTGTTTTTGAGACTTGAAGATGTTTTATCGATCATCCAACGTTTGAGCATTACAGTTTTCCACCCGTACATTACGAGGCGATCCATACGCGTTGTATAGCCCTTCTTCACCGAATCGCGGCGATTATACAAAAGCAATTTGTGAAGTTCTATATGCATTGGGCAAACTTCGCTGCACTTTCCGCACAAGGATGAAGCAAAACTCAGATGTTTGAAGTCGGCCATTCCCCGCAAATGCGGAGTGATTACCGATCCTATGGGCCCGCTATAGGTAGTTCCATAGGCATGTCCACCAATATTGCGATAGATGGGACAGCCGTTCAAGCAGGCACCGCAACGGATGCAGGTCATTGCAACTCGTTGTTCAACCTGAGCCAATAATTCGGAGCGACCATTATCTAGGATTACCAGATACATTTCTTCCGGGCCATCGGTCTCGCCTTCCTGGCGTGGACCAAATATCAGCGAATTATACACGGTAATGTTCTGTCCGGTGCCGTGTGTTGCCAAAAGCGGCCAGAACAGGTGCAGATCCTTCATCGAAGGAATCATCTTGTCGTATCCTGCAATAGCAATATGAATGCGCGGAAAAGAAAAACTCATCATTCCATTGCCTTCATTCTCTGTCAGCCCAATGGCGCCGCAATCAGCAACCAGGAAATTTGCTCCTGTAACACCACAATCTGCCTTGACAAATTTTTCGCGAAGGAGTTTCCTTACAAATGCTGTGATTTCTTCGGGAGTACTATGTTCGGGAAGATTAAATTTTTCGTGGAAGAGTTCGGCGATATCCTCTTTAGATTTGTGCATTACCGGCGTAATGATGTGATAGGGTTTTTCGCCGGCTAGTTGAACAATGTATTCACCAAGATCTGTTTCGAGTGATTCTATCCCTTTATGTTGTACCTCTTCGTTGAATTCCAGTTCTTCGGTGATCATCGATTTTGATTTCACCAATTGCTTCACTTCATTTTTCTGAAGCACCTTGATAATTTCGTCCATCGCCTCTTGTGCATCCTGCGCCCAGATGATCTTTCCGCCACGGGAGGTGAATTGTTGTTCAAACTCTTTAAGGTAATTCTCAAAATTATTTATAACCTTATATTTCAAATTTGCCGCACGTAAACGAGCAAGTTCAAGATTCTTGTATTGCGTTTTCCCGCGAACGACGGCAGTATTGTAGCGTGATATATTAAATTGTATCGTTGCCCGGTGTTTTAGGTCGAATACCTTATTTTCAACGGCAGCATCAAACAATTTCTTAGTATGGCCCATATTACAGGTTTTTCGGAGGAATCTTGTCTACCCTTCGGCCGTGCCTGCCATTTTCAAATCCGGTAGTTAAAAAAATCTTTGCAATGTCGAAGGCATTGGCCTCAGTAATAAAACGAGCCGGTAAAGATAATATATTTGCGTTATTATGTAAGCGGGCATAGCGTGCAATTTCTGGTGTCCAGCATAAAGCCGCACGAACCATCGGATATTTATTAGCCGTCATTGCAACTCCATTTCCACTACCACAAATGATAATGCCTCGCAACAGATGGCCATCGTTAATCTCTTTTGCAAGCGGATGGATGATGTCGGGATAATCGACACTTTCTTCGGAGTTCGTTCCAAAGTCCCTAAGCGTATAGCCCATCTCCTCAAGCTTCTTCTTCAATTTCAATTTCAAACTATAGCCGGCATGATCACATGCTATAGCAATCTCGAGCATATCTTCCACCATTGTTGATAAAATATTTTTTTGTTTATATGTCTCAAAAGTAGCAACGAATTTAGAAACGAGCACCTTAAAAAAACCGAATTACACTCAAAATTACCTAAGCCCCGAGAAATCAGACACTTTTTTTATTAACAAAGCTTATGTTAATAAGTGTTTTTACCCCATAACAACTTTTTCTAAAAAGGCGGTTCTGGGTGAAACATCCCGGGCATTGTTAAAAAGCCTCGAGTTTTAACTAGATTTCAACGATTTCTTAACATCGAATCAGGGTATTTTTCCGTGTTAGTTTTTCACTGTATAACATTCCATCATAAAACGTAATTTTGTTTACTCGTTCATTCACAAAATAAAACGAGCGACAGAATGTTAGTATGTTGTTGATAATTTTTGATAACGCGAGTATCCAAACATTTTTCTGTTTTTTTTTACACCTTATCAACAGCATGATGATGATGATGAATTTTTAAAACTTTAAATACATAAATAAAGAGCAAAAACAATTATTAAGAAAGAGGAAATATGACTTTAGCTGAAAAAATTCACGAATTAAAAGTACAGAAAAATACAGTAATCCTTGCGCACTATTATCAGCTTCCCGAAATTCAGGAAATAGCGGATTTTGTTGAAGACAGTTTGGGGCTTTCTCAACGGGCTGCAGAAACAAAGGCTGATAGTATATTATTTGCCGGTGTTCACTTTATGGCGGAAACTGCAAAAATTTTGAATCCTGAAAAAAAGGTTTGGTTGCCGGATTTGAATGCGGGATGTTCTTTAGCCGATTCGTGTGGTTACGAAGATTTTAAAAAGTTTAAGGAACAACATCCGGGACATGTTGTGATTTCCTACATAAATTGTTCAGCCCAGATTAAAACACTTTCCGATGTTATTTGTACTTCAGGAAATGCGGTACAAATTGTAAATTCTTTTCCAGAAGATCAGCCGATTATTTTTGCACCGGATAAAAATTTGGGAGCCTATATAAATCAGATTACTGGAAGGAAAATGCTGTTATGGAATGGCTCCTGTAAAGTCCATGAAGCCTTGAATGCTGAAAAAGTGATGGCATTAAAACTGAAAAATTCTGATGCAAAATTAATAGCTCATCCCGAATGTAAAGCTGTTATTCTTGAAATGGCCGATTTTATTGGTTCAACAGCACGTATGCTAGAATTTATAAAAACTGACAGGAGCAGAAAGTATATCGTTGCTACCGAAACAGGTATTTTGCATCAAATGAAAAAATCTGCACCGGAAAAGGAATTCATCATTGTTCCCGCCGATGAAAGCTGTGCATGTAACGATTGTGAATATATGAAAATGAATACCCTTGAAAAAGTGTATCTTTGCTTGAGGGATGAAAAGCCGGAAATTTTGCTTGATGAACAAATAATGCAATTAGCACGGAAACCCATAATTAAAATGTTGGAAATTTCAGCACAGTTTAAAAAGCAGGGTTCATGAAAAAAGGACTTTTAGTTTTATTGATAAGTATTCTCTTTGCTATTAATATTCAGGCGCAAGACACGATTGTTGCCAATGGATATAATAAATTTCATTATCCAAGTGGTAATTTATCAAGCGAAGGAACCATGGTAAATGGTCAACCTGATGGATATTGGAAAACATATTACGAAAATGGTGTTTTGAAAACTGAAGGAAACCGGAAAAATTTTCAGTTAGACAGTACCTGGAAATTTTATAGCGATTCAGCTAAACTAACATTAGAAATAAATTACAAAGAAGGTAAGAAAAACGGGATAAGACGGACGTTTCAGAAAAAGGAAACCATAGAGGAAAATTTTGTAAATGATGTAAAGCAAGGCTGGAGCCGTTGGTTATATAGTGATGGAACTTTAAAGAAAAAAGTATTCTTTACTGATGGACGTGAAGAAGGGCTTGCCTGGGAATATGCTCATGATGGAACCGTAATCAATATATCTGAATACAAACGAGGATATTTAATCAGTTCGGAAAATATAAACCGTACCAGAGATGGATTAAAACATGGAGTATGGAAAACATTTTTTCCGGATGAAACGCTTAAAACTGAGTGCACTTATAATTATGGAAAACTGAACGGGTACTTCAAAGAATATGATGCTAAAGGTAATCTTTTATATATAAAGAAGTATGCTAACGATGTAGAAATCGTTGATGCACCTGAGTTAGCAAGCTATGAGGTTCGTACGGATTATTACAGAAATGGAAAACCCAAAGTTGTTGCTAGTTACAAAGACGATATTCCTGAAGGTGTCCGCAGGGAATATGATCAGGAAGGAAAAGTCGTTCGTGGATATATTTTCAAAGCTGGAATAATTGTGGGTCAAGGCATCATTGACGAAAGCGGAAAACGTCAGGGACCATGGAAGGAATTTTATGATGGTGGAGAATTAATGGGCGAAGGATCTTATGTTGACAATCACCGCACTGGTCCCTGGAAATTCTTTTATAAAGATGGAAAACAGGAACAAATAGGAACCTATAATTCTTCTGGTAAAGCTGATGGAATATGGAAGTGGTATTACGAAAGCGGAAATATCAAGCGGGAAGAGCAAATGAAAAATGGTCTGGCTGACGGAATGATGACTGAGTTATCGGATAGTGGGAAAGTCATTGTGAAAGGTAATTTTATTGAAGGAGAAGAAGACGGAGAATGGTTTTATGAAGTCAATGATGATAAAGAAATAGGCTCCTATGTGAATGGTAAAAAGGAAGGCTTATGGAAAAGCTATTATAACGGACAGTTATACTTTGAAGGAAGTTATATCGAAGGTTTACCCGATGGTGAACATATTTGGTATTGGGACAACGGAAAGGTAAAAGAAAAGGGTCGTTTCATTGCTGGTAAACGTGAAGGCAATTGGATTTTAAATTCATATGAAGGTTTACGTTTGCTTACTGTAGAATACTCCGACGGGGTAGAAATTAGTATTGACGGAAGTAAGATTGACGAAGATATAGATAAATAATCGGGTTTTATTACCTGAAACTCAAAAAAATATATAGGTTATATTGCCTTCTTACCTATATAATTTTCCCAAAATGGGAATAATAAAATACAATCGCATGTTCTTTTACTATGTTGATTTTTTGCATAGAATACTAAATTAGTATTGTATGCAAATTAGCAATATTATTGATTTCTCTCTTTTTATTTTATTATTTGTAGGTATATATTAAAAATACAATATGCTTAAAATCTGAACAATGTCGGTGTTTTTTGCCATCTTCAAATGACTAAATAATTTTTTACCGGTATTTTTACGCCAAACAAAAACAAAATACTTATGAAAAAAACCGGTGTAGTGATCGTCGATGACGATCTCATGGTCGTAAATGACCTTAAACAACGTTTACCACGGATGGGATGTGAAGTGCTAGGTGTATTTCCTACCGGCAGTTTAGCCCTGGAAGAAATTTCTCATTTAAAACCCGGATTACTACTGGTAGATCTTTCACTCAAAGGTCCGGTGAACGGTGTTGAAACTGCATGCCGCATGCGCGAAGTATGCGATGTTCCTGTTGTTTATCTCAGCGAACAATTAGATATGCAAATACTTGAGGAGGCTCATTTGGCAGAGCCATATGGATTTATCAAAAAGCCACTTGATGAGGCAGAGCTAATGGCTACAATCAGTATCGCTCTTGATCGTCACAATCATGCAATTAATCTTAAAAACGAACGCGAGCATTATTTGTCGTTATTACAAAACCGCGAAGAAAAGAATTGTATTTTCATTCGTTCTGAGTATAAGCTAAAGCGTATTGAATTGCAGGATATATGCTATGTTGAGGCATTAAAGGATTATATTCTTATTCACACCTTTGATGCGGTATTTACCACTCATACTTCGATGAAGGAAATATTGAAAATTCTTCCTGAAAGCGAATTCATTCGTGTTCATCGTTCCTACATTGTGCGATTGAACAAGATTGCAGCCATCAAATATCCCGAGTTAATCATTGAAGGAAAGATGACAGTATTGCCAATGGGTGGGCTTTACAAAAAGGAAGTGTTTAAACGATTGCAGATTGTCTAAACACTTACACTTCAAAAGGCCTAATTCTAGCGGGCCAGAGAGAAGTCAATCGTTTTTTTGTGAAGATCGATTTTCTTTACTTTTACTTTAATACGATCTCCAAGGCGGTATTTTTTTCCGCGTGACTGGCCGGTTACTACGTAGTTTTCTTCATCAATTACGTAGTAATCGTCAGTCATATCGCGTATAGAAACCAGACCTTCACATTTGGTTCCTTCAAGCTCTACATAGAGGCCCCATTTGCTGACTCCGGAAATCAAACCAAAGAAATCCTGTCCTACTTTGTCGAGTAGGAATTCGGCTTGTTTGTATTTAATCGATGCACGTTCTGCTTCGGTGGCTTTGCGTTCCATATCGGAGCAATGTTGACAAAGCTTTTCGTACTGTGCTTTATCGAAGGTTGCTTTTCCACTTAGGTAGGCATCCAACATGCGATGTACAAGGAGGTCGGGATAGCGACGTATGGGTGAAGTAAAATGTGTGTAATATTTGAAAGCCAGTCCATAGTGGCCAATGTTGGTTGTAGAGTATACTGCTTTGGCCATGGTGCGCACGGCCAGGTTAGAAATCATATTTTCTTCACCCTTGCCTTTTAATTTAATGAAAAGCTGATTAAAAGATTGTGACATGGTTTTAGGAGAAGTGGTCTTGATTTGATAACCCATTTTTGAAATGAATTCATTGAATTGTCCTAACTTTTCAGGATTGGGAACATCGTGGATACGATAAACAAAAGTGGGACCTTCCTTATCCTTTTTCAGATTGTGGACATACTCTGCAACCTTTCGATTAGCAAGCAACATAAAGTCCTCTATGAGTTTGTTAGAATCTTTATACTCTTTAACGAAAGCACTGATCGGCTTTCCTTTTTCGTCGAGTTTGAATTTTACTTCTTCGGTTTCGAAAGCGATAGAACCATTACTGAAGCGTGCTTCTCTAAGTTTGGAGGCCAGTTTGTGAAGTGTACCTATTTCTTCAGCGAAATCTCCATTTCCGGTTTCGATGATTTGCTGAACCTCGTCATAATTGAATCGTCGTTTTGAATGTATGATTGTTCTTCCGTACCATTCCTTAGAAATCTTGCACTGATCGTTCATTTCGAATATTGCAGAAAAACAAAGCTTGTCTTCGTGCGGACTCAGCGAGCACAAATTATTCGAAAGAACTTCCGGTAACATAGGAATGGTTCGGTCTACAAGATATATCGAAGTTGCCCGTTCTTCTGCTTCAGTATCGATAATACCTCCGGGAGTGACATAATGAGAAACATCGGCGATATGTACGCCCACTTCCCACAAACCCTCTTCTGTCTTACGTAGCGAAAGGGCATCATCAAAATCCTTTGCATCTTCGGGGTCGATTGTCAGGGTAAAGATTTCACGAAAGTCGCGTCTTTTCTTAATTTCAGCAGCAGTGATTGCTGTGGGTATGGCTGCAGCAGCTTTTTCAACAATTGCAGGAAACTCTAGAGGAAAGCCGTAGTCAACTAAAATTGACTGCATTTCCACTTCGTTAAGTCCAGGTTTTCCTAAAACTCTAACAACAATACCTTGCGGATTTGATGAATTATCGGGCCATCCAGTAATCTTCACTACTACTTTATCGCCACTTTTAGCTCCGCCGTAACTGTTGGTTGGGATTAAAATATCCAGCGGCATATGCTGTCCGTCTGCAGTGAAGATTCCATAGTACTTTGAAGAAGTCAGCGTCCCCACAAATTGTTCTCTTCCTCTCGAAACAATTTCGATAATCTTACCTTCGGGTTTGGCCGATTTACGGGAGGGAAACAAACGAACTTTAACCATATCGCCGTGAAGTGCGTGATTGGTGTGAGAAGGAGAAACAAAAATATCATCTTCCATTCCTTCTACGGAAATAAAGGCCATGCCTGAGGCTTTGAGATCAACGCGTCCAATAAGAACTTGTCCACTTCCTTCAGCCTGTTCCATAGCTTTCGGGCTGAGCACGAATTTACCTCGGTTTTGTTCAATGAGGCTGCCATCAGCAATCAGACGTTCAAGAAAGATTTTAAGCAGTTCGCGGCTGGCGGAATCGATGATGCCTAATTTTGCTGCAATCTGTTTATAATTCATTCCCTTAGTGGGATTTTCGAAAAATGCAGTTAATATGGTTTTTGCAAATGTGGCGCGT
Source organism: Bacteroidales bacterium (assembly GCA_963678485.1). GTDB lineage: Bacteria > Bacteroidota > Bacteroidia > Bacteroidales > CAIWKO01 > CALGYY01. The sequence goes on along the minus strand of OY782882.1, from coordinate 2,216,973 downwards.
GTTGTTTGATTTTTTTTGTCTTTTTTTTGATTTCTCATAGTAGGATTTATCTAGGATTTTGAATAGAAATGCGCTTATTGTTGACGCAGTAAAAATGCCCGGTCGGACATAAAATTTCCGTAAAGGTAGACAGGCTTTGCTTATGCAATGTGAATATAATGAAGTTTTTTCATTAGTTTATTGTTGAAAAGTCGGATTACCTATTGCTTTCATATGGGTATAAACTTGTATCTTTGAAAAAAATTATGTGATATGAAAAAGGTTATTGTTCTGTTTTTTAGCATGTTGCTTGTTGTTTCAGCCTTTGCTCAGGATATGCAAAGTATTTACTATAAGAGCATGCCATCGCTTGTGACCCTTCGAAATGTTGATGATTTAGGATATGGTTTTTTCATTGATAAAGACTTAGTGGTTACAAATTATCAGGTAATCAACAAAGCTCGTAACGGAGCTGCCAAAGCTGTTCTTAGCGAGACTTTATCGCTGGATGTATTGGGTTATGTTGCTGCCAGCGAAGAACTCAATCTGGTAATTCTTAAAGTGAGTGCTCCTCAGGGTATACCACTGGAATTTGCTGCAACTGCTCCTGTAAAAGACGAAAAATTATATTTATTTCTTCATAAAAACGATCAAACCCTTGGCATTGGCGAAGGTAGTGTAATTGAGATGAAGGACTTTGGTACCATAAAGCTCATCCAGATTGGTGCTTCTGTTGTTCTCGAAAATAGCGGTCTGCCCGTATTAAATGCAGAAGGAAAACTGTTGGGTATCTCTATTCCCTCCCCCATTCTTGATACCAATTACAATTTTGCCATTCCCGCTGAAAAAATTAAAGAGTTGCTTGCTACAAAGAGCGATACGCCTGAAGATTTAAAGAATCTTGATCCTCCGCACATCATTCAAAACGAATCCCGCGAGAAAAGCGCCTTGGTTTCACAGTATATCAATCAGGGCAATGCTAAGTTGCTTGCTAAGGATTATAAGGGTGCTATTGAGAAATTCAGTAATGCAATTAAACTTGCGCCTTCTGATCCTGATGCTTATGTATTTCGTGGTCAGGCCAAAGTATTGTTACTTCAATACAAAGACGCACTTGATGATTTTAATAAAGCCCTCGATATAGAACCAAATTTTGCTGAAGCTTACGATTTGCGCGGTATCACACGTGCTGAATTGGGCGATAAGGAAGGAGCCTGCGAAGACTGGGTAAAGTCTTATGAACTTGGCTTCAATGAAGCATTTAAATTGGTTAAAGAATTCTGTGATGTGGAAAAGGAGAAATAATTTTCCACTTTCTTTTGTTACGATAACTCCTAAAAATTACAGACACATGAAAGGTTTCCGAACATTGTGCACCTCCGTTGTGTTGCTGCTCTTCCCCTTATTAGCGGGGGCACAACAAGCTTTACCGGCTGCATATTTCCGTTCCCCGCTCGAAATAAAACATTTTGTCACTGGAACATTTGCCGAACCTCGTCCCGATCATTTGCATAGTGGGATTGACTTTGCTACTAATGGTCGCCTTGGCGCCAGTGTTTATGCTGTTGCGGATGGTTATGTATCTCGTGTAAAAGTTTCTGCAACCGGCTATGGTCGGGTGATTTACATTACTCATCCTAACGGTTTTGTGAGCGTTTATGCTCACCTCAACGAATTTAATGTGGTGGTGGAAGATTATGTACGCCGCAAGCAGCTTGAGAAGCAGAGTTTCGAAATAGAATTACTTCCTGATCCTGCATTGTTCAAATTCAAAAAAGGCGACCTGATTGGATACTCAGGAAATACAGGCGCTTCTTCTGGTCCGCACTTACATTTCGAGATTCGCAGAGAAAAAACTGAACGCCCGATTAATCCGGCTTTATTCGGAATCTATGCTTCTGACGGGCTTTCGCCGATGATTCAAAAAATGAAAGTGTATCCTGAAGGCAGCAACAGTCTTGTAAATGGTCAGCATACAGCTTCTATTTATTCCTTTACGCAAGAAAAAAACATTTATAAATATTCTCTGGCCGATACTGTAAAAGTTACCGGCAGCTGTTCTTTCGGTTTATTGGTTAGAGATTTTGTTTCAGGAAATGCCAATGATGCGGGCATATACGCGTGGGACATGCTAGTGGATGATGTTCCGTATTTTTCTGTTGAACTTGATTCATTTTCGTTCGACGAAACCCGTATGGTAAACGACCTTATCGATTACAAAGAATACAACAACACAGGTTCACGATATATGATGTTCCGTAAGAGTCGCGGGAATAGTCTGCCCATTTACGGAAACATTTTACAACGCGGTTTGTATACTTTTGATCAAAAGAAAACCATCAAGGTAACTCTTAGAGCAAAGGATGTTTCAGGAAATTCTGCTGAATTGGTTTTTATGGTTAAAGGTCAGGCAGCCATGAAAGAATTCTCACCCGAGTCTTTAACTGATAGTTCGAAAATCTTTAGCTGGAATCAGCCCGGACATTATCAAACTAACGATTTTACGGTGGATCTTGCCTCCTATTCGTTACTTGAATCCACCGAATTTTTCTACGCAAGTATGAAGTGTCCGGTGCCATGTTACGGTTCCATGCATCGAATTGGACCGACCACAACGCCATTAATTAAGCCTATGGTGTTATCTATTAAAATTGATAAAGTTCCTGAGCAGTATATCAACAAGCTCGTCATTGCCCGGGTTAAAGAAGACAATTCTCTAGTTTATTCAGGTGGTGATGTTAAGGAAGGTTATATTGAAACCCGTGCTTATCGCTTCGGCGATTATGTGGTTGTTGCTGATACCGTCGCTCCTACTGTTAAACCGCTTGGTTTTAGCTCGCATAAAAATATCAATTCAATGCAGGCCTTGAAAATTGCGGTTACCGATAATCTTAGTGGTGTAAAATTGTACCGGGCTGAGATAAATAAAAAATGGGCTTTAATGGAATATGACGAAAAGAATGATTTATTAATTATTCCTATAGATGAGCTATTTGAGATGGGCAAGAACGAATTGCATTTGGTGGTTATTGATGCCAGAAACAATGTTACTGAGCAGAATTATACACTCATTCGCTAGCAAATAGCATTATGGCAATAATTTTGGTGCATTCGGATATCTTTTATAAATTCCAAAAACTCTTTATATGAAAAGCACAAAGATTTTTTTACTTGTAATCGTATGGTCGATATTTTTTGTTCGACCCGTATTTGCTCAGGTTCCGGTTGATGAGGTTACCAAAAAAATCACTTATCAGGAAGTTGTAACTGTTGAAGGCGGTGTTCCTTCCAAAATGTACAATCAGTGTATGGAGTGGGTTAATGCAACTTATGTAAATGCTGCTGATGCTACCAGGGTGCGCGACCCGAACAATGCACGTATTGAGATCCGTCACCGTATTAAAGTTTCCAATGTCGATAAAAATGGAAATAAAACAACGGATGCAGGACTTGTTCAGTACGATCTTATTCTTGAGTTTAAGGATGGAAGATATCGCTACACATTTACCGAATTCAACGTAATGAAAGTATCGAAGTTTCCATTAGAGCGTTGGCTCGACAAGAATGATCCGGAATATTCTGCCGTTTGTGATATTTACATACAGCAGGTTAACACCGAAGTTCTGGCGTTAATAAAGAGTTTGAAAGAAGGAATGTCGCCCAAAGTTATCAAAAACGATAATTGGTAAGATTGTTTCTTCTGTGATAAACAGGGCAATCAGGGCAAACGCATCTAATTTTCCAGAACAGTAAGAAGATAGTCATTATCCCAGCCGGCTTTGAGTCTTTTACCCTTCACACTTCTTCTGGATGATTTTTCTTTTTTAAGCAAATTAAGAGCAATGCGATTAAGCAGGGATGCATTGTGAGCAGCATTACCAGCTCGCTTTCTGTTTTTGTCTTCAAGAAAGGCTACATCTAATACCCAGTGCAAACTATTCTCAATTCCCCAGTGAGAACGTATGCATCGACCAATAGACTCTGCGTCAGAATTAGCACTGGTAATATAATAGCGTGTTTCAGTTTCAGTTTTTTGTGTTGCTTTATGAAACCTCTCTGCTTGCACCCGTGCTATAGCATGTAATTTCGGCCAACGATGAGCCTTATCCATTAAGCTAAAGTCACTAATGATGCTACAAACCCTTGTTTCAACCCGACCATGACCATAATCGACATCTTCCCAAACATCGATTGGTTTAAGCATGCGAAATGAGTCTTGTATATCCTCAAATAATTCGGGCTGATTTGCTTTAACCGCCAACAAGTAATCTGCGCTTTTGGATACAATTTTATTTGCGATATCCACTTGACAGCCCATGGCATCAATAGTTACAATGCTTCCTGATATTAACAGCGCATCAAGCAACGCAGGGATAGCTGTTATCTCATTTGATTTGTCTTCAACCTGAATTTGACCAAGCGTAATCTGGTTTTCTTCAACCCATGCACTCACCATATGAATCGCCGATTTGGGACCTTTGCCTCTGCTTCCGCGAATAGTCTTTCCATCAATGCTAATTACTTTTCCTGTAGTTTGTTTTACTATATGTCTCGTCCAGTCAAGAAAACAAATCTCAAATGCATCAGGATCTAGGCTTGAGAAAAATCGATTGAAAGTATCATGCGAAGGAACACCATTTGGCAACTCGAGTATAGTCTTCAGCCATTCGATTTTTGAATGTCCGAAATCCTCCATTTCATCCCAGGTATCTGCACCACATAAAACAGATGCAATACTAATAAATACTATGTCTTCGGCTAAATGCAATTTTGTTCTGTCAATTCTATGATCTGGTAAAGATGCGAAAAAAGACAATACGCTGGATTCTGCTTTCATTGTTTATGTTTTATATTGTTGTATATCAGACAAATATACAACTTTTGATTCAATAAACAATGATTAAGATATTAACATTCAGCGTGTTAACAACTATTAGCCAGTAGGTAATTATTTAGATGCGTTTGCCCTGACAGGGCAATATCGACTATTGCCCTGTTTTTTTTTGTATTTTTGCATCCCTAAAAAACTCAGTATGACGGATAATCAAACGATGGAACGCTTCATTGCGGGTTTGCCAAAGGCTGAGCTGCACTTACATATTGAAGGCAGTTTTGAACCCGATCTTATGTTCCGCATTGCAGAGCGAAATCATTGCAAGATCAAGTATGCTTCGGCAGAGGAAGTACGCGCTGCCTATCGTTTCAATAATCTCCAGGAATTTTTAGATATTTATTATGAAGGCGCACAGGTATTGCTCAAAGAAGAAGACTTCTATGATTTGACCATGGCCTATTTTACGCGCATTTCTGAACAAAATGTTGTACATACAGAAATCTTTTTTGATCCACAAACGCATACCTCGCGAGGAGTTCCCTTTGCTGTGGTGATTAATGGAATTCACCGGGCATGCCGTGATGCTGAATCTAGGTTTGGCATTAGCAGCCGTATTATCATGTGTTTTTTGCGTCATTTAGATGCAGCATCTGCTTTCGCCACCTTAGAAGAAGCGATTCCATTCAAATCTATTATATCTGCTGTAGGACTTGATTCATCTGAGCAAGGGCATCCTCCATCAAAATTTAAGGCAGTGTTTGATCGTGCACGAGATCTGGGTTTTTTAACGGTTGCTCATGCGGGCGAAGAAGGTCCTGCAGATTATATTTGGGAAGCACTTGATCTGCTTAAGGTTTCGCGTGTTGATCATGGTAATAGATCATTAGAGGATTCAAATCTTGTGAAGCGACTTGCTGATACTAAAGTTCCACTAACTGTATGTCCTCTTTCGAATCTTAAATTATGTGTAGTTAAGGATATGCGCGAGCATCCGTTGCGCACCCTGATGGAACATGGGTTAATGGTTACCGTTAACTCCGACGATCCTGCTTATTTTGGTGGTTATGTGCATGAGAATTATTTAGCGGTGCAGCAATACTTACAACTGACTAAAGAAGAGATCGTGCAATTGGCGGAGAATTCATTCATGGCTTCATTTATCTCCGATGCCGAACGCGAGCGTTTTCTGAATATGCTGCGGGAGTATGTAAAAACCTTTGCTGAAAAAAATTAAGTGTCGCAACCCGCAAACATTAAAAGCCTTAGTCTTTCCGAGATTATTTCCTGGTGTAAACTGCATGGGCATCCCTCCTATCGTGCCGGCCAAATCTATGAATGGATATGGCAAAAAGGAATTACCGCATTTGATGAAATGAAAAATCTTCCGCTTGCCTTACGGCAACAGCTGGAAGAGGATTTTATTCTTGAGCAATTGCGGCTTGATACTCATCAGTTAAGTAGCGATGGAACTGAAAAATTCAGTTTTATAACAGCTTCAAATGATATCGTTGAAGGAGTATTAATACCTTCTGAAGACCGCGCCACAGCTTGTATATCCACGCAAGCAGGTTGCGCGTTGGGATGTAAATTTTGTGCAACGGGTCAGCTGGGATTTCAGCGAAATCTTATGGCATGGGAGATATATGATCAGGTTTTTTATATCAATAATATAAGTCTGCAACGCTTTGGTCATAAACTGAGCAACATTGTGTACATGGGTATGGGTGAGCCATTCCTGAATTTTGATGCGGTTAAAGAATCGATTCTTCGGATTACTGACATGGAGAAAGGTTTAGGAATGTCGCCGCAACGGATCACCGTTTCTACGGTTGGTATTCCTGAAGGCGTACGACGATTTGCGGATGAATTACCCACGATTCAATTGGCGCTTTCGCTACATATTGCTCATCAACAGCGACGTGAAGAGCTTATGCCGGTGGCAAAAAAGTATACGCTGGAAGATATTACCAATGCGCTTATTTATTATCACGAGAAAACTAACGGAAGAATAATTATTGAATATATTTTACTAGGTGGATATAATGATACAGAACGCGATATGCAGGATCTGGCAAGGTTTTGCAAATCCTTTCCTGTAAAGATAAATCTGATTCCATACAATAAGGTTTCTGGTTCAGCGTTTTCGGGTGCCAATAATGAAAAAACGCGTACCTTTATCCGTTTTTTAAAGGACAGAAACCTCGTGGTAAATGCCCGGAAAAGCAGGGGGTCTGATATTGCCGCCGCCTGTGGACAACTTGCCCGTAAGAATGTAACTAACAACACGAATAATGAAGAAGAACATCAATCTTAGTGATTTAGAAGCTGCAATCCGCAATGTACCTGATTTTCCAAAGCAGGGAATTTTATTTAAAGATATTACCACTGCGTTAAAGCAGGCTGAAATCTATGAGTATATTATAGATACGTTGTATGAACAGTGCAAAGACAAGGGTATCACTAAAGTCGTTGGTATAGAGTCACGCGGTTTTATTGCCGGTAGTGTGTTGGCTTATCGTCTGGGTGCCGGATTTGTGCCTGTGCGCAAACCGGGGAAGCTTCCTGCAGAGGTTTACTCAACCAGCTACACCTTGGAATATGGTCAGGGTACGCTTGAGATTCACAAAGATGCACTTGAGCCAGGTGATGTAGTGTTATTGCACGATGATTTGCTTGCAACTGGCGGATCGGCAACAGCAGCCATGGAATTGATTAACAAATTCAATGTAAAATCAGTTTCGGTAAGCTTCATTATTGAATTGCTCTTTTTGGAAGGAAGGAAGCGCATTCCTGCGGGCACTGATATTTTCTCCATTTTGGCCGTTGATTAATATGATTAACAGGCAGATATATTAGTTTTTTTTATCTCTAAAATCTATTTTACGTACTCTTTATAGTTAAAAATAAACTAAAAATATGTTAAAAAATTTGTACATATATATAAAGTTATTAGTTTTGCATGAACAATTGATGAATTGAAACATATGATAATGAATTCATCAATTAAAAATTGATACTAAATTTGTACTTTTTATTCTACTTAAGATATTGTTAAATTTGTAAATTAATTCTTCAAACTTTAATTATTATGGCAAAGACCCAATTAGACATGCATAAGCTTGACGCCGCCGCGGGAAGGCTTAGATCAATTGCACATCCTATGAGAATTGCAATCATCAGTTTGCTGGAAACCAATGGCAAGATGAATGTAACTTCAATCTACGAAAAGCTTAAGATTGAACAAGCAGCTGCTTCTCATCACCTGAACATACTGAAGAGCAAAGGCATTCTTGAATCAAAACGTGATGGTAAAAATACTTTTTACTATCTGAAACATTCAGCACTTGCTACCATTCTTGAGTGTATCAGCAAGTGTAACGATTAATTCCAGCTTACTTTCTTCCAAAATCTGCTGGAATTTCGCCCCAATCCTGGGTTTCCCATTTCAATATGGGATTTTTGAACGAATGTTCCTGAAGCCAGTTTTCAGCCCGGGCAATGAGATCGAACAGAATAGCATTTTTTGAAGTAGGTTCAAGTTTGGTATTCGCCCGTTTTTTCCGGACCCACGTTATTGCAGTGCGGCTGTCGGAATAAACGGGTGAATTTTTTTTATTCTTTTCCAATAGCGCTAAAGCGTGAACAAGGGCGAGAAACTCACCGATATTATTGGTTCCGTCGGGATACGGACCACGATGAAAAATCTCTTCTGCATTCCAGGTATACACGCCACGGTATTCCATATCTCCAGAAACCGTATTCCACGCGGCATCCACACAGATACTGTCCTGAATAATCTCACTTTTTGGATGCTTGCCCGAATGAGTAGATTCTGTTTGACTCTTTTTATAAATATGTTTTTGTGGGGCGTCCTGATACGCTCGTTCTGCTTCCTCCAGTGATTCAAAGGCTTTATACATGGCTCCTTCCGAACCTACCACCTGTTTCTTGCATTCGTCCCATGTCGAAAAAATGCCCGTTTTCAGGCCTTTCCAGACAACATAGAATTTTTGTTTTGGTTTTTTTGTCATGTATGGTGCATAATCCAATTCGCGGTTGTAAATTTACATCATAAAATGCAAATGCTTTCGTTCATTAAAAAATCGATACTATGAAGAAATTTCTCATTCTTAGCTTAACGGCTCTACTCTTCATTTCCTGTGAATCCGGAAAAGTGTTTCAACGGTACGAAGATATTCCTAATAATATATGGGCTAGAGATAAAACAATAACTTTCGAAGTTGATATTCAGGATACCGCTCCCAATTACAACGTTGAACTGGCGCTGCGCCATAGTGTCTATTACGCTTTTGCGAATTTAATGGTCAACCTCTCTGTGCAGTATCCATCAGGGGAAACACGCACCCGCGATTATGATTTTTATGTGAGAAACACCGATGGTTCTTTCAAAGGCGAAGGTACGGGTGATTTGTACGATATTACTTTCCCCTGGCTGGAAGATGTAAAGTTTCCGGATAAAGGCACCTATAAATTCACGGTCAATAATGTTATGCCCATGGTTCAAACCGAAGATGTAATGCAGATCGGACTTATCGTAAAAAAGGCAGAGTAACAAACGTAAATAAATCATATATAAAAAAAATGCAATTATGGAAATTGAAGTGTTTTTTGAAGGAAAAAAGGGCGTTAATGCTAAGGTAAGAAATCATATCGTAAAAACGGATCAGCCTGTGAATGCAGGTGGAGATGATGCAGCAGTTACTCCTTTCGAGCTATTTCTGGCATCAATAGCCACTTGTGCAGGAATCTATGTAAAAGGCTTTTGCGATCAACGTGGAATCAGTGCAGAAGGCATAAAAATCCATCAATCACATACCTTCGATGCAAAAGGAATGGCCACCAATATTTCGTTGAGTATTCAGGTGCCCGCTGATTTTCCTGAAAAATATGTCGAATCTTTAATTGCTGTTGCAAGCTTATGTAAAGTGAAACAACATTTGGCTTCGCCTCCAGTTATTGAGGTGAGCTCTTCTTTTCTACCGTAGTCATTCTTTTCAATTTATTTTTTGATTTTATATGATACATAATTCCAGCCTGCGTTTCGGCTGGTTTTTTTTCGAAAGCATTATCTTTGTAATAACGCAATTGTCCCCAATTAATGCAGAGTAACGAACACAGCGAGCACATCAAAAATCTATTGATGACATTACCTGATTCTCCGGGTGTGTATCAGTATTACGATAAGCAGGGATTGCTGCTATACGTAGGGAAAGCGCGCAGTCTGAAAAAGCGAGTACACTCATACTTTAACAAGGATACCGGTTTAAGCGGTAAGGTGGTAGTACTGGTACGAAAAATTGCTGACATCCGCGTTATTGTTGTCGATACCGAGTATGATGCGTTGCTGTTGGAAAATAATCTTATTAAAAAATTTCAGCCGCGTTACAATATTTTGCTAAAGGATGACAAGACCTATCCCTGGATATGCATTAAAAATGAAGATTTCCCGCGCATTTTTCCAACACGTTCTATCGTTAAAGATGGGTCAAAATACTACGGTCCTTATGCCTCGGCGCGCAGTATGCATAATTTACTTGAGCTAATCAGAAAGATTTATCCTTTACGGAATTGTCATTATAATCTTAGTCCCGCAAATATTGCTCTTGGCAAATACAAAGTCTGTCTCGAATTTCAGATTGGAAATTGTCTTGGACCTTGTGAGGGCAGGCAGACAGCTAGTAATTATGCAGAGACTATTGAGCAAATCCGCGAAATCATCAAAGGGAATCTTCATTCTATTACCCAACATTTCCATAAAGAGATGATGCTGGCTGCTGCTGATTATCAGTTTGAAAATGCTCAGGAGCTGAAAGAAAAACTTGAATTACTTGAGAAATTCCAAAGCAAATCCGTAGTGGTCAATCCCGCAATACAGGCAGCGGACGTGTTTACTATCATTGATGATCCGCAGGCTGCATATGTAAATTTTATGAAGGTGAAGAATGGTGCTATTGTTCAGGCTCAAACGCTTGAATTGCGCAAGCGCCTTGATGAATCGCTTTCAGAAATGTTGCTTTTGGCAATTGCTGAATTCAGGGAGCGCGGACTTAGCGAGCATTCGGAGTTGTTGCTGCCTTTCGATCCGGAAATTCAAATACCTGATGTAAACATTCAGGTTCCCCAAAAGGGAGATAAGAAAAAGCTGATCGAGTTGTCGTTGCGAAATGCTATGTATTATAAAGCAGAGAAAGAAAAGCAGCGCGAATTAAGCGATCCGGAACGGCATACCCACCGAATCATGGAGAAAATGAAACAGGATCTTCGCTTAACCGAATGGCCTGAAACAATAGAATGTATTGATAATTCGAATATTCAAGGAGCGCATGCGGTCGCAGCTTTGGTTGTTTTTAAGAAAGGAAAGCCTGCAAAAAGTGAGTACCGTCATTTTAATATTAAAACTGTAGAAGGTCCCGACGATTTTGCATCCATGCAGGAAGTCATTACGCGACGTTATACGCGACTTCTCGAGGAAGGTAAGCCATTACCTCAACTATTGATTGTTGATGGCGGAAAAGGCCAGTTAAGCGTTGCAGTGGAAAGTTTGACTGCCTTGGGGATCTATGGCAAAATGGGTGTGATAGGTATTGCAAAGAAACTTGAAGAAATTTATTATCCACAAGATACTGTTCCTATGTATCTTGATAAGAAATCGGAAACATTGCGTGTAATCCAGCATATGCGGGACGAAGCGCATCGATTTGGCATCACGCATCATCGCAAGAAGCGGGAAAAAAGCACTATACGTACTGAATTAACTGATATTCCCGGCATTGGAGATACGATTGCGCAAAAACTGCTGACAGCATTTGGGTCGGTGAAGGATCTGAAAGCCGCCAGTGATGAGCAAATCATTGCTGTTGCCGGAAAAAGCAAAGGTGCGTTACTCATCAACTATTTTCATTCGTCAAAATAATACAATCTGATATATAACTATGAAAACTAAAATATTGCTCAGCGTTTTTATTATTGTTGTTTGTGCCAATGCCTGTCAGCGGAAACTTCCTGCTACAGCCACAACCAACAATACAACACCTCCTGAAGTTGTAGCTCCCGGACCGCCCGATGCTGCACTGATAAAGGCGAATAATGAGTTTGCACTGGAGTTATATCGTCAGATAAAATCTGATAAGGATAATATTTTCTTTAGTCCATACAGCATTTCAACTGCACTTGCAATGACCTATGCTGGAGCTCGCGGTGAATCGGAAAAGCAAATGGCGGAAGTGATGCATTTTGGCTCGAATCAATCATCCTTTCATTCGCGCTATCGGAATTATCTCTCTTACATAAATGGCTTGAACGCTGGAGATAGTGTTGAAATTAATACCGCGCAGGCCATGTTTGCGCAAAAAGAATATGAGTTTTTAGATAGTTATTTTAATCTCGTAAAAAGTAATTATAACGCGGGTTTGCAGCTGGTCGATTTTAAAAATGAGTTGGAGAAATCGCGCGTGCTGATTAATACATGGGTTGCAGGTCAGACCAAAAATCGTATCGAAAATTTGATTGCACAGGGGATGATTACTGATCTGGCGCGATTGGTACTTGTGAATGCTATCTATTTCAAAGCGTCCTGGGCGAAGGCTTTTAATCCCGCCGAAACCATTACAAAAAATTTCTTCCCAAGTCCGGAAAGCCCTGTAAAGGCTGATTTCATGAAAATGGAAGACATCTTCTCTTATAGGGAAGATAGCAGTATTCAGCTCATTGAAATTCCTTACTGCGATAGTACGTTATCAATGTTGATTTTTTTACCCAAGGATAAGGCAGCTATGTCAAAAATAGAAACCTTGTTACGTCTGGAATCTACCTATTCTTACTGGCTAACAGAGTTGGTCCCAACGAAAGTAAGATTATTGCTTCCAAAATTTAAACTGACCTCAGAGTTTGAGTTATCCGATGTGTTAAAGAAAATGGGTATGCCTCATCCCTTTAGCAGCCAGGCTGATTTTTCGGGAATTACGGGAAAAATGGATTTGATGATTGATAAAGTAATTCATAAGGCTTTTGTAGAAGTGAGTGAACAAGGAACAGAAGCAGCGGCATCCACAGCTGTAATTATCCGTCAGAAAAGCGCCATGGTAATTCCGGAATTCAATGCAAACAGACCTTTTATCTTTATTATCAAGGATAATACATATAACAACATTTTATTCATGGGTAGAGTAAATAAGCTCTAGAAGCGTTGTTATTTTAGCATAATTATGAATAGCCGCCTCATTAAGGGCGGCTATTTTTTTTCGTGAGTATTGGTTATTAAGTCACGAAAGCGAATAACCCCTTCAGTGATCGAGCCTGAAAAGGTCGAAATAGGGGACCGGAATTGCAATGAGGTTCATTCGCATGATTTGTATGACTGAGTTTCAAAGCCTTAATTGGAAGATTATGTAACCCAATTTGTTATTTGTCGTATAAATTCATTGTTTTATGATTAATAATTGAATTTGTAGCACAAAACAATTCCGCCATGGGAGAAAAAATGATGATAGGGATTCTGGGTACCGTGAAATCGGGGAAAACCCATACCTGGAACTTACTTTTCGACAAGAGCAATGTTAAAACAGGAAAGAAGAACCGTCGTTTGTATTTTGATGAAAACACATGGGTAGATGTATTTTTAATTAATCGTTCGGCGCAAAAGCGAAAGATGGACATCAAGAATATTATGAAGGATAATAAACCGGAGATTATTCTTTGTTCGATGCAGTATGCAAAGAAGCTGCCTCAGACGTTGAAATATTTTGTTGATAATGATTACTTCATGTACATCCATTGGCTGAATCCTGGATTCAATGAACCCAATGATATTCCATTGTTCTATGATTCTGATCTGGTCGATTATATGCTAAGTGTACCCTCTATGCTTGGAGTGCGTAACGGAAAGAATGATGCAACGGAACGCGTAAAAGAGATAAAGGATTTTCTTTACGCATGGGCGCATGGCCATGGTTTATTGAAACACAAAATCGTAAAACAACAATGAAAAAACCTCTTTCAATTTATAAGTATTGTTTGTTTTGCCTGACTATGCTGATTTCCTTTAATGGCATCGCAGTAGGAGAGGAGCATTCAATGATTTGGAAGAAAGGGAATCCGGATTCTTTAGAGATGTTTTATGCGTGGATGGATTTGTCGACAGAAGGTCCTTATGGTCAGACCATGTTAAGCCGCAAACATCCCGATGGCCGACTGGCGCCAGAGTTTCTGAGGAACTACATCGATTTAATGGATCCGCAGCGCATTTATTTTACACAGGGTGTTGATTTTTCTGACGGGACGCTCACTTTTTGGTGGATGTTAGACGAGCTGGCTGTAAAGGGCAGCAAGGATTCTTTATTAATTCGGACGAACCAATATTTGAATGAACTGGATTATAAGGCCATGGGCTATAGTCCGCTTTTCCCCAAGATGAAACAATATATTCTTCTCTCAGGTACGAAGATTTGCACCTTTATGATAGCGGATAGTTTGTTTACATCTGGCAACAACCTGAGTTGCGAAAAGATGCGTTTTCAGATCCAATTTTGTACATCTGTATTACCTCCGTCTGCAGCTGCGATGGTAAAATTATATCCAGCCCTTTATTGTGCTGAACTTCCCACAGGTTTATTTGGTGTGCTAAAAAAACGACCGTTTAAGAGTATTTCCTATGGTGGCACTTGGGAGCGTTATTATGGGTGGGAGATAACAACTCCATTTCCTACCGAAGATGTTGCTGCAGATGTACGTAAAACACTCATACAAGCCATCCTTGATTATGGGTTCACTTTTGTCAGCGAAAGCGGTGGAATAACCGTTTTTAAAATTCAGTTCAGCGAGACTACAAGCTATGTTTATTTAAGCAATCCTACAGAATTGCTATTGAAAATGCGCTTTCAACCAAATTCGTAATCATTGGTTGCGCTTAGCTTGAATTGTCGCATGTATTCTTATAGGCAGAATACCATCTTCATATTCTTAAAAGGAAAGGCTAGTATTTTATAAACTTTTGTATAATGACGCCTTGTGATGTGCGCAAGGAAATCAGATACAATCCGGGAGTCAGGTCTGATGTAGAAATATTCATCTGCTGTTGTGGTTTCATTTCTTTAACCCTGCGACCGGTGATATCTGAGATATAAAGGGATTCAGAGGTTATTGGTTTTTCGAGAAAATTAAGTTGAATCTCATTGGTGCAGGGATTGGGTGCCAGCGTGAAAAAATCTACCGCGTCGAATTCTTCTGTTGACGCCATTACACTGGCTGTTCCATCAAGAACCCAATTGTCGGGGTCTACTTCGAATCCGGTTACCGTTTTATTAAATGGCACTTTGAAAGTGGATAGTTGTGCATCCTGATACCACTGAACGATAGTGTCGCCCCCGCTATAAGAGATACCCAACTCCATAAGCATTTTGAACAAAGGGGTAATGGTTGTGGAAGTAGTTTGTGTTGATGTGAAATACAAGGTATCATTTAATTGATACCAAGTAAGATGATAGGTAGGATATCCTTCACCATAATACCATTGATTGAAAAAATCGGTGAAATCAAGTCCTGAAACATCGTCTGCAACCTGCTTGAAATCTTCTCCGCTTGCTGTACTGTCAGCAAAATCCAGTTGGAATTTTTTTAGAGTAGCAAAGAAGAGAGAATCGTTTTGCATTTCGAAACGTATCATATGAATCATGGCTGAACCTTTATCATAGGAGAGGCGGCCATCGAAGATCCGGTTTTCATCGTTGGTTTGTGCTGCAGGAATGTAAATACTTCCACCGGTTTCTGTCATAACGTTATTGTGAACTTCAAGCATATGACTTTGTGCTTCTGTATATGAATCCAGATATTCGGCAGCGAGGTATTCGGCGTAGGAAGCAAAACCTTCGTTAATCCAGATATCGCTCCATGAAGAGCAGGTTACGTTATCGCCAAACCACATATGCGCGAGTTCGTGACAAATAAGATAGAAATCAAAAAAGCCTAAGGTCGTCATGGTTTGGTGTTCCATTCCACCTCCCATAGGTGCCATGCAGTGACCATATTTTTCGTTCATAAATGGATACAAGCCAAATTGATCGGAATACAATTCTATAAAACCGGGTGTTAAATCAATCGCCGTTTGAAAGTTGGGAAGGGTGCCAGGGTTGTTGTAAATATAGTTTTGTATAAGTAAAGAATCGCTGGTTCCTTGGGGATGAGCCCAAATATCATATTCAACGTACTGTGCAACTGAAGCCGAAATGAGATAATAATCAATGGGGTTTCGACTTTTCCATTCATAGCGGATTTTACTGCCCGGGAGAGGAACACTGGCCGAAAGTATTCCATTTGATCCGGCTTTATTGGTATTGGAGGTTGTGATAAAAACCCAGCTTGAATCGGCTTTATCTGTCAGAATTTGTTTGCAGGGCCACCACTGGTTTGCGTTGAAAGGTTCAGATAACGTCCAGGTAACTTGATTTCCCCAGGTTGGACTGGTATCGTTGGAAATACCGGAGAAGAAACCACCTCCGGAGGATGGATTGCCGTGGTAATAAACTTTTGTGATTAATGCTGTTCCTTGTGAAGCCGGTACTGTAAGAGGAATCAGTATGTGATCATTAATGTGCTGAAAACTTAGTTCAAGGCCATTAATAAACACGGAATCTACGTTCAATTCGTCAATTAACTCAACAGCAAATGTGTCCAGACTTGCGCTAACGACTGTTGAATTGATTTGTACGTTGCCCGAAACATAAGTACTGGTGCGTTCCAGAGCAATGTCAAGAAAATAAAATGATACGTCGTAATTGTTGAGCATACTTAACTGTTTATATCCTGAAAAGGCCAGTTGGTGCTGTTGTTGGCTTGGATGCCTGTTATCTTTTTCACTCAACGCCTGATTTTGTTGCGAAAATAATGGGCTAGAAGCGAAAACTAAAATGAGAAACATCAATGACCTTTGCATGATTAAGTGTATTAAGTTAACAATCCTTAACTTCAGAAACGCCTGAAAATTCATATCTTTGCAAACATAAGAAAAATATTAACTGACTTATGTACGTTTAATGATCTTTAAGTTTTAAACCAGAAAATGGAAGAAGCCTACCGCATTTTGATCGACAAACTGGATGAGTTCATTAAAAAGTTCTATAAGAATCTTATCATCCGTGGTGTACTTTACGCGGTGAGCACACTGTTTGCCTTTTATCTTTTACTTAATATTATTGAGTATTTTGCATACTTTCCTACAGCTGTAAGAGCTGTGATGTTTTGGTCTTATGTAATAATTAATGCATATATAATTGTAAAATATATCGCTATTCCTGTTTTTCAGTTGTTTAAAATAGGGAAGCGCCTTAGTCACGAGCAGGCTGCAAAGGTTATTGGGAAACATTTCGGATCAGTGGGCGATGTACTGTTGAATGTTCTTCAGCTAAAGCAATTAGCCCTTGTACAACCGGTACGAACTGATCTTCTTGAAGCCGCCATTAATCAAAAGATAGCTACGCTTCGGCCGGTTCCATTTACTGCTGCTATTGATCTGTCGAAGAATAAAAAATATCTAAAGTTTGCGTTACCGCCAGTATTGCTTTTAATTGTGGTTCTTGCTACTGCTCCTAGCATGATCACGGGACCTTCTGTCAGAATCCTTGATTATACCACTTTTTACGAGCGTCCTGCTCCATTTGAGTTTCATGTTTTAAACTCTAAACTTGAGGCGGTGCAGCAAGAGGAATTTGTTCTTGATGTGAAGATGGCAGGAGAGGAGATTCCTGATGAAGTTAGCATTGTGATTGGGGAAGCGCAATATCGTCTCAGCAAAGAGAACAACACCTTGTTTCATTACACCTTCAAAAATCTGCAAAAGAATACCACATTTTATTTGTTAGCTGATGATTTTCGCTCAGCGAATTATACGCTAAATGTTGTGGCGAGACCCATAGTGCTAAGTTTTGAACTGGCCCTGGAATATCCTTCGTATCTAGGTAAGAAAAATGAAGTTGTAGAAAACTCTGGTGATTTAGTCGTTCCCGAAGGAACAAAAGTCAGTTGGAGACTGCACACACGCGATACAAAAAAGGTGACATTCAGAATTGATGGAAAATCTATTGAGGTGAGTCCTATGGGAAATGAAACATTCCTGTATTCCACGATTTGTAAGCTTTCTCAGACGTATTCCATAAAAACTCAGAACGAACATTTTGGGAATAAAGACTCCATGCAATATGTTATCAGTGTTGTTGCAGATCAATATCCGGGTATTGAAGCTCAAACATTTAAGGATTCAGTATATGATAAACGATTGTATTTTTCTGGAAACATCCACGATGATTACGGTTGCAGTGTATTGAAATTTAAGTACAAAATTCTTAAAGGTGGCGAAAACACTGGTAAAGATGACGTTTATGAAGGTCTGACCGTTCCCATACAGGCTGGAACAACTCAGCAACAATTCTATTATTATTTTGATTTGAGCACTCTTGATATTGCTCCAGGAGATGAAGTTGAATACTTCTTTGAAGTCTGGGATAATGATGGTGTAAACGGGCACAAATCTACGCGTTCGCAACGCATGGCATTTAAGGCGCCTACGCTGGATGAGCTTGAAAAGGAAACGGATAAATCGAACGAGCAGATAAAGGATAAGATGGAAGAGGCAATTCGACAGAGTCAGGAATTGCAAAAGGAACTGGAGAAAATGGATAAAAAGCTTGCCGACAAAAAGGCGCTGAATTGGCAGGAGAAGAAACAAATACAGGATTTGTTAGACAAGCAGCAGGCCATCCAATTAGAAATTGAGCAACTTAAATTAGAAAACCAACAGAATAATATTAGGGAACAGGAGTACAAAAAGATCGATCCTGAATTGTTAGAAAAGCAGCAGCAGCTTGAAAAATTGTTTAATGAAGTAATGACGGACGAGATGAAAGAGATGTTCAAAAAGCTTCAGGAAATGATTGATAAGCTTGAGAAAAAGGATGTAAAGGATATGATTGATAAAATGAAGCTTAGCAATGATGATATAAAAAAGGAACTTGATAGAAACCTTGAATTGTTCAAGCAATTAGAGTACGAGAAAAAGCTTCAGGAGACCGTTGACAAACTGGATAAAATGGCTGAAGATCAAAAGAAACTTTCGCTGGAATCAAAAAATGATCAGGCTCCAAAAGAAGAGTTGCAGAAAAAGCAGGATGAGTTGAGTAAGGAGTTTGGAGACTTGAGGAAAGACCTGGATTCGCTGCAAAAGAAGAACAGTGAACTGGAAAATCCCAATGAAATGCCTAACACCGAAGCTAAAGAAAATGAGATTCAACAGCAGATGAATTCTAGCAGCGAACAGCTTCAAAAAGGGAAGAAATCTGGAGCCTCGAAAGCGCAGGAAGATGCTGCTCAGAAAATGGAAGATCTCTCTCAGGAAATAAAGGACGCAAAAGAGAAAATGGAAGAGCAACAGGCAGAAGAGGATATACAAACCCTTAGGCAAATTCTCGAAAATCTGGTTTATGTTTCTTTCGCGCAAGAGGATCTAATGGGAGAATTGAAAACGATACAACTCACCGATCCGCGTTATGTAAAGCTTATGGAACGCCAGAAGCAGTTAAAGGATCAAATGGATATGATTGGTGATTCTTTGTATGCGTTAAGCAAACGCCAGCCGATGATACAATCCTTCATTAATCGTGAAATGAGCGGTATTGAAGACGATATGAAAAAATCCCTGGAGTCCCTGCATAATCGTGCTGCTTCAGCTACAGCAACCTATCAGCAATATGTAATGACCTCCGTAAATAATTTGGCGCTAATGCTTGCTGAATCACTGCAGCAGATGCAGCAACAACAGAATCAAAAATCGAATGGTCAGTGCAAGAAAAGTGGTAATTGCAAGAAGCCAGGACAAGGTAAACCGAGCGCATCATCGATGAAGCAAATGCAGGAACAGTTGAACAAACAGATGCAGCAATTGAAAGATCAGATGGAAGGAAAAAATCCGGGTAAACAAGGCAATGGTCAATCAATGAGTGAGCAACTGGCGCGACTGGCAGCTCAGCAGGAGGCGCTTCGCAAGATGCTACAGGAGTATGGAGAAGAGGATAAAAAAGAAGGTGGCAAGAATAGCGGCAACATTGGAGAAATGACGAAGCAGATGGAGCAAACAGAGCAGGATTTGGTGAATAAAATGATAACAAACGAAACCTTGAAGCGTCAGCAAGAAATATTAACACGTTTATTAGAGTCGGAGAAAGCCGAGAAAGAGAGAGAGTTAGATAATAAGCGTGAATCAAATGAAATAAAAAATCAAAATTATAGTAACCCTAGCGACTTTTTTCAGTATAAAAGGCTAAAACAACAAGATACCGAATTATTGAAAACTGTTCCTCCTGCGTTGAATTCTTTTTACAAACAGAAAGTGAACGAGTATTTTTATAATTTTGTAGAGTAAGAACATCAGTGAGATGAAAAAGCGCAGCCTTAAAGTTAAGTCGGTTATTTCCGAAGTTCACAAGTTAGAAAAATTTGTAGAAGAACTTTGCGATGAATATAACATCAACAATAGTTACTTTGGTAACATTCTTTTAAGCTTAACGGAAGCCTTCGAGAATGCAATATTTCACGGCAACGGGTCTGACGCTTCAAAAATCGTCAGCATTTCGTTTGAAAGTCGCCCCAAAGGACTATTATTTCAGGTTCAGGACGAAGGTAAAGGATTTGATTATCAGAATGTTCCAGATGCAACTGACGTTGAAGGCAACCCAGATAAAAAAGGTAGCGGTTTATTCATGATTCGTGCACTTGCCGACGAAGTGAATTTTATAGACAAGGGTCGTTGCATACAGATACTGTTTTACATCTCCTCAATCAATCAGCAGATTGCAATTGATCGCATTCAAAGCTTACAGGATTTCATAAAAACTGGCAAAGAAGAGAAAGCCAAAAAGGCCTAATTGCCAATGAACGGAAGCAAAAAGTTCTATTTTCATACGCACAACATAACGTATCGTGTAAATAATCGCACTGAGATACGGCGTGTATTGGAACGTTTATTTCAAAATGAAAAGAAGAATCCTGAGCAAATTGATTTTATTATTTGTGATGATGAGTACTTGCTTGATTTAAATAAGGCTCATCTGAAGCATGATTACTATACTGACGTTATTACCTTCGATTATACAACGGAGGAAATCAATGAAGGAGTAGTTGGTGAGGTTTATATAAGCATTCAACGTGTACGCGATAATGCTACTAAATTCAAAGTTAATACAACAACGGAGTTACATCGTGTAATGATACATGGAGCCTTGCATCTATGCGGATACAAGGATCATACTGCTGTTGCGAGAACACGAATGACAGCAAAAGAAGATTATTACTTATCTTTGTTTTAATTTCTGAAATTCTAAGCTAAAAATGATATTGATCACAGGAAGGTTTCCTGTGAAATACATTACATTTTGCTAAAGAAAGGAAATAGATTTTATAGATTGAAATGAATCTGTTTTCTTCGTCGATGGGTTTGTTTCACGTGAAACAGGTACAATGGAAAAGGTATATGATGTAATAGTTGTTGGAGGCGGTCATGCCGGATGTGAAGCCGCAGCTGCTGCAGCGAACCTCGGTTCGTGCGTGCTGTTAATTACAATGGATATGACTCAGTTCGGTCATATGTCCTGTAATCCATCTATGGGTGGGGTTGCAAAGGGACAAATTGTGCGAGAAATAGATGCCTTAGGTGGTTTGAGCGGAATCGTGACTGATGAGAGTATGATCCAATTCAGGATGCTTAACAGATCAAAGGGTCCTGCCATGTGGAGTCCACGAGCCCAAAATGACCGTGTAAAATTCACCCTCGCATGGAGAAATCAATTGGAAAAAATTGAGCGTTTAGATTTCTTACAGGATCAGGTTGTAGATCTTATTGTAAAGGAAGAAAGACTGTGTGGGGTAGTTACAAGAATGAATTTACAAATTAAAGCTAAGGCTGTAATTTTAACCAGCGGAACTTTTTTAAATGGAGTTATCCACATTGGGGAGGTGAAGTTTGATGGAGGAAGGATGGGAGATTTTTCCGCTAAGGGTTTAACTCAAAATCTAAATCGTTTGGGTTTCGAGAGCGATCGAATGAAGACCGGAACACCCGTTCGAGTGGATGGAAGAAGTATAGATTTTAGCAAATTAATTGAACAAAGAGGAGATGTTGAGGGGGGGTGCTTTTCGTATATTGGTCCAAAACCTCAGCTTGAACAAAGGAGTTGTTGGCTTGCCTATACGAGCGAAAAAGTTCATGATATTTTAAGAAAGGGCTTCGATAAATCACCCATGTTCCAGGGAAGAATTCAGGGGGTTGGACCAAGATATTGCCCATCCATTGAGGACAAAATTGAGCGTTTTTCTCAACGGGAGCGTCACCAACTTTTTGTTGAACCGGAGGGCCTGAACACCATAGAATATTATATAAATGGGTTTTCCTCATCCTTGCCAGATTATATTCAATATGAAGCTTTACGAAGTATAGAAGGTTTCGAAAATGTAAAGGTTTTCCGCCCCGGATATGCTATAGAATACGATTATTTTCCACCGGCTCAGTTGAAGGAAAATCTTGAGACCAGGTTGGTTGGTGGATTGTTTTTTGCCGGTCAAATTAATGGAACCACAGGCTATGAGGAAGCCGCAGGCCAGGGTTTAATGGCTGGGATTAATGCCCATTTATACATCAATAACAAGGCGCCATTTGTGCTAAAAAGGAGCGAGGCATACATAGGTGTACTTATAGACGATCTCATCACTAAGGGCGTTAATGAGCCTTATAGGATGTTCACTTCAAGGGCAGAATACAGGATACTTTTAAGGCAGGATAATGCGGATATTAGGCTTACACCTCGCTCTTATGAAATCGGTTTGGCCAGCAAAGAGCGATATGATTTATGTATCGAAAAGTCGAAAAAGGTTGACGAACTTCTGAAGTTTTTGAGAGAAACTTCGATTACTCCGGAGGAGGCAAAAGCTCTTTTAGATGCGAGTGATACTCCCCAGGTTATTCAAAAAGCTAAGCTTGAAAACTTGCTTTTACGCCCTCAGATTGACCTTTGTAAAATGCTTAAACATGTCCCAATCTTGTCTACATTTGTAACACAAAGTGAGGGAATATCGGCCGAAGAAATGGAGGAAGCAGAGATCCTTATAAAGTACAATAGCTATATTGAAAAGGAAAATGATATCGCTGAAAAGCTTGGTCGGCTCGAAGATATTGAGCTTCACGAGGACTTCGATTATTCAAAATTGAAGTCATTATCACTTGAAGCAAGAGAGAAATTGGGTAGAAAGAAACCACGAACAATTGGTCAGGCTTCGAGAATCGCAGGTGTCTCTCCTTCAGATATTTCTGTGCTTTTGGTGTACCTTGGAAGATAGCTTTGTTTCACGTGAAACGTAAATAGAAAACTGGTAAAATAGTATGGATATTATCACAAATTGCCCCGTGTGCGGACAGCAAAATTTTAGGATTTCAATGGAAATTCCTGACTACTTTTTAACACAAGAAGTCTTCAAAATTAGTGAATGTTTGTCATGTGGGATGTTATTTACAAACCCCCGACCGGCGTTAAATGACTTGGGTCGTTACTATAAATCGGAAGATTACATATCGCATTCGAACACTAAAAAGGGTCTTGTTAGCAAGGTGTATCATTGGGTAAGAAATCACAATTTCAAGAAGAAATTTAAAATAATTTCTGAGCTTAGTAAGGGTAGGGAGTTGCTTGATGTAGGATGTGCAACTGGTGGTTTTTTATCATTTTTTAAAGAAAAAGGCTGGTCAGTTACAGGTATTGAACCCGATTCCGATGCGCGAAAAGTAGCAAAGGAAGTTAACGGACTTAATGTTTTTGATGAATCTGAATTAGTTCATTTCAAAGAAAATTCATTTGACGTTATCACTATGTGGCACGTTCTCGAGCATGTTCCTTTTCCTGGAGAGCGATTAGAAGTTTTAAAACGTCTATTAAAAGAGGATGGTTTGCTAGTAATTGCTATTCCTAACCCCGGATCATATGATGCTGAATTTTATGGTAAGTTTTGGGCTGGTTATGATGTACCTAGACATCTATTGCATTTTAAACAAAATGTTGCAAAGAAATTTTTCGAAAAGTTGCACCTTGATTGCTTTTGTATAAAACCAATGAAGTTCGATTCTTATTATATTAGCTTGCTAAGTGAAAAATATAAGAATGGAAAGACAAGTTACATAAATGCATTTTTTAAAGGTTGGAAATCGAATCGATTTGCAAAAAAGCACGAAAACAACTTTTCGAGTCTGATTTATTTGCTTCGGAAGAAAAAATAGCGTTTTTAAGCGATTAAATCGATTATACCCCCTTTATAAGGGAATGTGTCAAAAAAAAATTGAAATGGCGGGAAATCGAAGCTAATAAAGTCACTTTTTTCCCACTTTTCGATTTTTTTGCAAGATTTTGTGATTTTTGTAAATATTTCTTTTCTGTTTCCAGATGTACTCTGATATGTTTCCGACTCAATAAAATTTTTTTGCTATTTTTACATGTGTAACCAGTCTTTAAAAAATAGAAAATCTTAGATGAAAAAATTTTTCAAAACAAAAGGATTTCTCTTTTTTATAATTTCTGTTGTTCTGATTTTTGTAGCTCATTTTCTGAGTGCAAAGTTTAAGTCAGATGCCGGAGATAATTTTGCCAAAACAAAAGGAGTTCAACAAACCCTAATCTCAAAAGAGAAGGAATTGTCGAAACTCTTAGATTATGCACTTCAGGAATCAAAAATTAGTGGATCTTCTAGCCTGTTTTCATCGAATTCTCTTCAAAAATCGGCTCAATCGGGGTTTTCAATCTTTGTTTTCAATCGCGATTCCTTAGAATACTGGTCTGACGCCAGTATTTCCATTGAAAATCATTACGATTCTGCGAGATTCAGTTCCAAGAGATTATTGTCAACAGAAAATGGCTGGTATTGTATAAAGACTAAAAAAGAAGGTGATTTTACATCTCTTGGATTAATCCTAATTAAGCACCAATACCGGTACGAGAATGATTATCTATCAAATTCATTTCATAGTGATTATAATCTTGACGAAAATGTTCAAATAAATGAAGGTGCTGGAGAATATACCATACTCACGGAAGATGGGGGCACACTATGTTCTCTAGAGTTCAATAAACGATCGGGTTTAACAACAGAAGAATCAGTATTACTGTTAATTATCTGTTTTTCCGCCTTCCTTTTTCTGATTGCATCTATTTTTCAGCTGCATAAAGCACTATTTTTCTTTTACAAAAGTCAATTATTGTTTATTCCTGGATTTATACTTGATGTATTTATCCTTCGCTTTTTTAGTTTTCATTTCAAATTGCCTGGAGATTTATACAGTTCGCCACTGTTTAGCCCACTGAGCTTTGCATGCTCTGAAATACTTCCGTCATTTGGAGATTTGCTGGTAAATGCGGCATTGTTCCTCATCCTGAGTTATACTTTTTATCGATATTTCCACCTTAATGTATTGGTTTTTAGGAGGAAAGTTGGAAAAGTTTTGTCTGCTTTTATTGGCGGACTAATCCTTGTTTCAATTGGTTTTCTGTATCTCTATATGTTACGGGGATTGAAGCATATAGTGATTGATTCGGTGATTCCTTACACGTTGAATAACATCTTTAACCTTGACATTTACAGCATCTTTGGCTTTATGGTAATGGCCTCGATTATTCTAGGTTTTGTGCTAATAACTTATAAATTAGTCAGCAGTTTATATGGATCTGGAAGTCGATTATTAGACATACTTTTTGGCGTATTTTTCTTGCTAGTATTTTTTCTCTTTCAATATTTTAATAAACCAGGTGATTTAATAAGCCCATTAAGTTATCTGGTTTTCATCATTGGTATCTGGCTGGTTCGCCCGGTTCCTGGTGCAAAGCGAACATTCACTCGTTTGGTTTTTTGTCTGATATTTTTCTCAATGGTGGGAACCTATTCTTTGTATAACAGCAATTTATTCAAAGAAAATGAGAAGAGGAAGTCGCTAGCTCAGAAGCTCGCTAATAGTCAAGACCCTGTAGCAGAGTATCTTTATACGAAAATTGAACCTGAAATAACCTCTGATACTACGCTTATTCGATTGATGCCCAATTATCTACAAGAGGAAGCAAAAATTTCTTCTTATTTAATGGAGAAATATTTTAATGGCTATTGGGATAAGTATCAAATTCAAATCACACTTTGCGCACAATCTGACAGCTTGTTTATAAAACCTGCGATGATAAACCAAAGTTGCAACGACTATTTCGGTTCTCTGGTTAAGGATGTTGGGAAAGAAACAAGCGCTGCAGGCTTGACCATTTTAAATTATGGCACTGGTGGTAATAGCTATCTGTCTCAATTTAAGTTTGCTATCGATAGTAATACATCAATTACCGCATATATTGAATTGTACTCAAAGTTCATCCCTAAGGGCCTGGGATATCCCGAATTGCTAATCGACAAAAAGATCTTTTTAAATACAGATTTGTCGAACTATTCATATGCGCGATACCGCAAGGGAAACTTAGCGGACGCCTACGGAAAGTACTACTACAGCATGATTCAGGATGGTCGCGATACGCTGAATGCGAACCTGACGTTTTTCAACAGAAATGGATACAACCATCTGATTTATAAAATCGATAAGGATTCAAACCTGATTATTAGTACAAAGAAGGGTGGGTGGATTGAGTATATGGCTCCGTTTTCTTTGCTGTTCTTGTTCTTCACTTTATTTATGTTAATGTTCTATGCTGTAAAGTCTTATCCATACAAAAACAATAAAATTCGACTCAATTTCAAAAACAGATTACAGCTTTCGATGATATCAATCATTCTTATTTCGTTTATACTAATCGGAATATCAATGGTTTATTATATCAGAAACTTGAATGAAAACAAAAACAGAGATCTGTTGAGCGAAAAGGCATTGTCGATTCTTGTTGAGGTCCAATCAAAACTGGCTCAGTATGATACACTTACAGAGGATTTGGAAAGCTATATGTCGAATTATCTGGTGAACTTCTCTAATGTATTCTTTACCGATATCAATTTATACGATCAGAGTGGTAATCTACTGGCCTCTTCACGACCACAAGTATTTTACGAAGGCTTACTTTCCCGGAAGATGGATCCAGGAGCGTATTTTCAATTGGTTTACAATAAGAAAACGATTTTCATCCATAAAGAGCAAATAGGGAATTTAGAGTATTATTCAGCCTATGTTCCTTTCTACAACAACAACAATGTGTTGATAGCATATTTGAACTTGCCCTATTTTGCTCGCGAAAATGAGTTGAAGCAAGAGCTTTCGACCTTCATGATGACTTTCATCAATATCTACGTATTTCTTATTGCCATTGCTATCATTATTGCACTATTCATTGCAGGAAGGATGACCCGACCGCTGAAGGAAATTCGCGAGAAAATCAGCCATGTTCGCTTAGGCGGAAGGAATGAAAAGATCGATTGGCAACGAGAAGATGATGAAATTGGAAGCCTGGTCACTGAGTATAACCGAATGATCGACGAATTGGCACTAAGTGCAGAATTGTTAGCTAAATCTGAAAGGGAAAGTGCCTGGAGAGAAATGGCAAAACAAGTGGCTCATGAGATAAAAAATCCGCTAACTCCAATGAAATTAAGCGTTCAATACCTCGAAAAGGCCTGGAAGGAAAAGTCGGCCGATTGGGAAAGTAAGCTTGAACGTTTTACTAAAACGCTTGTAGAGCAGATTGATTCGCTATCAGCCATAGCGACAGCATTCTCAGATTTTGCAAAAATGCCCAAGTCTGAGATGCAGGAACTAGACCTGATTGAGTTAATTTCAAATGTTTTGGCCACCTATACGGGAAATGCCGTGCAAATGAAGCTTACAGGGGATGTAAATGGTCCTTGTCCTGTGTTAGCTGACCGTAAACAATTGAACCGGGCGCTGATCAATCTTATCACAAACTCTGTTCAAGCTATCGACAATCGTAAGGATGGAGAAATAATGATTCACGTGGAACATAAGCATGAAAAGATCATTATTAGCTTGAAAGACAATGGCCCGGGAATTCCTGAAGAACAAAAACAGCGCATTTTCGTGCCCAATTTCTCTACAAAGTCTGAAGGTATGGGATTGGGTCTTGCAATGGTTAAAAGCATCATAGAAGGTCACGGAGGGGCTATTTGGTTCACTTCTAATCCTGGTGATGGCGCAAGCTTTTTTATAGAATTGCCTGCACTAATTCGCAGCCAACACCAAGAATAATAAAGGCAAAAATCTAAAAAGCTAGATTACCGACGAAAATTGCTTGAGGAAGCGAACATCGTTTTCCGAAAATAAGCGAAGGTCCTTAACCTGAAACTTAAGGTTGGTAATTCGTTCTACACCCATTCCAAAAGCGAAACCTGAGTATTCTTTCGAATCGATATTGCAATTTTCGAGTACGTTGGGATCAACCATGCCGCATCCAAGAATTTCAACCCAGCCGGTCTTTTTGCACATGGTACATCCACTTCCACCGCAAATTAAACATGAAATATCCATCTCTGCAGAAGGCTCTGTAAAGGGGAAATAGGAGGGACGTAGGCGAATTTTAGTCTCCGGACTGAACATTTCTCGGGCAAAATATAACAATGTCTGCTTTAGATCAGCAAAGGAAACATTGCGGTCGATATATAAACCTTCAATTTGGTGAAAAAACACATGCGCTCTTGCCGAAATAGCTTCATTTCTATAAACCCTACCAGGCGCAATGATACGAATGGGAGGTTTATTATTCTCCATGGTGCGAACCTGCACTGAAGAAGTATGTGTACGTAGCGCAATATCAGGATTTTGTGCAATAAAAAACGTGTCCTGCATGTCACGAGCCGGATGTTCCGGAGGAAAATTTAAGGCTGAGAAATTATGCCAATCATCTTCAATCTCGGGACCCTCGGCAACAGTATAGCCAATATTTGAAAAAATACTAATAATCTCACTTCGAACCAGTGATAATGGATGTCGTGTTCCTGGCAGATGCTGATCGCAAGGAAGGCTATAGTCTTTGGTAACGCTTGACGTAGTCTTTTGAGAATCAATACCTTGTTTGATTAATTCAATTTTTTCCAGAATGGCGGTTTTCAGTTCATTAAGAAGATTCCCAACCAATTTCTTCTCCTCATTAGGAACCGTTTTGAATTCTGAAAAAAGCAGTGTCATGCGTCCACTTTTTCCCATCAAATGAATACGAAACTGTTCCAATTCTTCCGCGGTTTCGGCTTTAAACGCCTTAAGCTCTTCCCAAATGCTGTTAATCTGTTCTTTCATGCTGATACTCTGATATTTTTCACAAAAAAACCGGACCGGGACTGGCCGGATCCGGTTAATATTCTTTAGAAATATTGTTATTCGATGATAGAAATGCTAAAGGTAACGGGTGTAGTTGGGCGATTTTGAGCGCCAGTAGCAACAAGAGCAATTTTATCTACGATATCCAAACCTTCGATTACTTCTCCAAAAACAGTGTATGAACCATCAAGGTGGGGTGTGCCGCCCAATGTTTTATAAACATCACGCTGTGCCTGAGTAAAAGTATGTCCGGTACGCTTCTGAATGGCATCAAGTTCAGCATCTGTAAGAGGCTTTCCCTGAACGATATAGAACTGGCTTCCCGAAGATTCTTTGTTTGGATTTACATTGTCTGGCATACGTGCACCAGCTAATGCTCCCTTAAAATGAAAGTGTTCGTCGTTGATTTCAGCAGGAACAGTGTGACCCGGATCTTCCTGACCGGCTTTATTCCAACCACCCTGAATCATGAATTGATTGATTACACGATGAAAATTTGAACCATCATACCAGCCCGATTTTACCATTTTAATAAAGTTATCTCGGTGCAATGGAGTGTCGTTATAAAGCTTAATCTTTATATCACCCATGCTGGTTTTAATGAGGCAGATCGTTTCCGGTTTGCCATCAAGGATTTGTCCGTTTACTTGCATCATAACGAATAGAAATAAAGCCAAAAATACTCCGATAGATTTTTTCATAACAAATTCTTTTAATATATTTGCTAACTTTTAAACCTTTTTGCATTATTGGCGTAAAATAGTGCAAAATTTTCACAAAGATAAAAAAAACCGAATTATGAAATCATCATTACTTAAAAGTTTGTTTGTTATTGCGTTGTTATCGGGCGTTGCCTTGCTTGTAAACATGGGTTGCAAAAAGGAAAACGAAGATATCACTTGCGTGATAACCGTTAAATATCAGGCAGATACAAATGTTATTGTTCCTTTTGCTGATGTAGTTATAGGAAAAGAGTACGATGATGTTCGTATTGAGGGAAAAACTGATGCAACAGGGATGTTTACCACGACTTTTAAGCTCGAAGCAATTCTATATGTAAATGCATCTAAGGACACAAATACTGGTAGTGGACCAACAGAAGCAGTGCTTACCGGAGTTTCTACCGTTCGTTTACGTCCTGGTGAAACAGCTTACAAAACGGTATTTATCAATTAAACGACATTAGCTTTCATGAAAAACCCGGCATTTGCCGGGTTTTTTTATTAGTGGGCCTTGGTGTTTAAGGATCAAGCCGGATAGTTGAGGAAAGGTTTAAAGGTAATATTTGCAGGACTTCTTGTTGTTTATCTCTCTTATTTCGCATTTCGTTTCTCGGATCTCTGATCTGTTTTTCTCTTTTCACCCTTTTCTCTTACTTCTTTCAGGCGTACCTGCCCGACTGCGTCATTCGGGCGGGCCTGCCCGAATGACATCGGTCAGGCGGGGATTTACGATTTACGAATGACGCAATTAACGAACATTCTATAATCGAGATATGTGGAATCCATGATTTTGCTTCAGTATTTTGAAATCAGAGATCCGAGAAACGAAATTAGAAGTACGAGATAAATCAAAGGAAAAGCCCGTGCTCCCCAACTTTTCGTCTTGATCCGTGTTTAAGATTCGAAGGCTAAATTAGTATGCAAGAACTTTCCTGAGGTTCATTCCTATGATTTGGAGTGCTCCTTCATTTTTTCATTTTGACAATGCCGGCAGAGTGGTTCATAACTGTCTGTTTCCCCGAGCAATACAAGCTTGTCGTTTTGGATTTTACGATGCGAGACATAGGCAAGTCCTCCGCACCCCAGACAGATTGCGTGTACTTTAGTCACATATTCTGCAACAGCAAGCAATTGGGGCATTGGGCCAAACGGCTTGCCCAAATAATCCATATCCAATCCGGCCACAATAACGCGTATTCCACGTGAAGCCAATTCGTTACAGACACTCACCAATTCTGAATCAAAAAACTGAGCTTCGTCAATACCAACAACCTCAGCATCATTGAGCATTAATAAAATTTGTGATGAATTTTGGATGGGAATGCTGTTAATCGCATTCTCGTTGTGCGAAACCACTTTTTCCTCGTCGTAACGAATGTCAATAGCCGGTTTGAAAATCTCAACCTTCTGTTTTGCATACGTGGCGCGGCGAATACGACGAATCAGCTCTTCCGTTTTTCCGGAAAACATGGATCCGCAAACCACTTCGATCCAGCCACGTTTACGAACTTCAGTAATATTATTTTCTAAAAACATTAAAAATCATCGATTTACGGTAGTTCTGAATTGTTCTATGTTCTCCGGATTCGTCTTTTTCTAACAAGGGAATATTGGTTACTGTTAAAATTCAAAACACGACTTCCATTCTAAAATACAAGTGTCTTTATTCCTTTGATGCCCCACGAACCCCTGGTATCTAAAAATATTTCTATACCGAACAAAGATATTTCAAAAATGGACAGCCACAATTATAAAATGATTTATTTTGTCTTACGTTTGTAAAAAGTGCATACTTGGAGTTTTAAGCAAGATGAATCTTCAATCAGGATGAAGAATGACGCATAAGAGCCTGAATGTTAAATAAAAAGGTGAATTTTTATAATCCGATCGAAGAGTATAGTTTTGTATGAAATGCACAATTTTATTGCAAATGGCCTTATCTTAAGTGTTAAACTGTACATAATGTCTTAGTGACATAGTAAACAGAAATCTTTACTTTTGTAACATGACAAAGAAAATCATCCTTAACGATATCAACAACCTGCTCGAAATGATCCGGGATCAGGTTCAAATTATTCAATCATACGAAGGGAAAATTCCTCAGATTGAGTTAGATATAATAATGTCGAATATTCGTAGGTTGTATGATGATTTTTATGATTTGAATGTTCAAAACCGCCAGCTAAAGGCCGAAGTGGCAGATCCTTCTACAAAAGATACCTTTGCTGATGAGCCGCAACGTGAATTGGTTACAATTATCTCGAAAGTAATTCTCGAAGAGCCTGAAATTAAAGAAATTAAAGAAGAAAAGGTTGTTGAGAAGATTGAAATACATGAGGTGATAACCAAAGAAGAAATTCCATCTGTAGAACCGCCTAAAGAAGAAATAAAAGCACCCGACGTAATTAAACCAGCAGAAAAGACTAAGGTTCCTACCGATTTATTTGCGGAGACGGAGAACGTTACTCTGGCAGATAAATTCAGAGACGATAAAAAAACCTTCCACGATAAGATTACCAGCCATTCCTCTGATAAAACGATTGCCGATACCCTGCAAAAGCCGTTAGCAGATCTTCGTACAGGCATTGGTGTAAACGATCGCTTTGTTTTTATAAATGAACTCTTCTCTGGAAGTATGAGCGATTATCAGGCTGCTATAGAGGCGCTTAATAAACAGAATGATTTAAATAATGCCCTGGTGTTACTCAATCAATATATGCACGACCTGCGCTGGAAAGAAAACTCTGATGCACTTATTAAGCTCAAGGGCTTTTTGCAGCGTCGATTTCGTTAGGGCAAACAAAACAATTTAACCGATGAAAATTCTGATAAGGCAATTAGTATTATTGTCTGTTGTATTTCTTTGCATTAGCTTCACTGTTAATGCTCAGGACAAGGCCTATGTTAGGTCTGTCCTTGATTCTCTGTGTGCTCCTTCATTTGATGGAAGAGGCTATGTAAATCGTGGTGATCGTCATGCAGCTGAGTTTATTGTAAGTGAATTAAGGAAAACCTCGGCTGAGGCTATCTCTGATTCTTGGTATCAGGGATTCAAGATTAACGTTAATACGTTTCCTTCAGCATTGGAAATTTCGGTAGACGGAAAACCTTTGATTCCATATTCTGACTTTGTGATTGGTGGAGCTTCTGCAAGTGCTTCCGGTACCTTCAAAGTGGTCTGGCTAAACGATGCGATCCTTAAAAATAAAAAGGATAGTCTGGCTTTTATAAAAAGAAATCTTAAAGGGAAGTTGGTGCTTTTAGACACTAATTACACTCCACAGCGATTCGAAAAGCTATGGCAGGCGGCCGGAGTAATTATTACCGAGAAAGGAAAGCCCCTGTACGATTTTTCTTCAGCACAAACTCGACCTTCAGGCGTTTACGCGAGTGTTTCACGTGAAAAAATCCCAACAAGCTGTAAAACGATTCGCATTAATGCAGAAGGGAAATATTTGGAAAACTATCAGACACAGAATGTTGCTGCAAAAATTGTTGGACGCAAATACCCTGATTCCTGTATAGTATTCACGGCCCATTATGATCACCTAGGAAGAATGGGTGCGGCGACCTATTTCCCCGGGGCGAATGATAATGCCAGTGGTTGTGCGATGCTGCTTGATTTGGCCAGATATTATTCATTGCCGGAAAATACTCCGGATTGCTCTGTGGTTTTCCTGTTTTTCGTTGGAGAAGAGCTTGGTTTAGTGGGTTCTAAATATTTCTCAGAAAACCCAATGTTCCCCTTATCGACAATAAAATTCCTTATCAACCTTGATATGGTTAGCACAGGAAGCGATGGAATCAAGGTTGTTAATGGTGCGGTATTGTCGAAACCATTTACGCTGCTTACCGATATCAATAAGGAAAACAATTTACTGAAAGTGGTGAGTCCTCGTGGAGAAGCCGCAAATAGCGATCATTACTGGTTTTATAAAAAGGGAGTTCCTTCTTTTTTCATCTATACCCTGGGTTCAGAATGGAAGGAATATCATAGTCCTCAGGATACACCTGCCGGACTTCCCTTAACAAAATATGATGAGTTGTTTAAGTTGGTAACTCTATTTGTAAAGCAAATCGACTGAAAAACAAAACAATAGAACATTTTTCATGCCGACCAATATCATGGTCAGAACGAATGTTGCAAGTATCGTTTCACATGAAACGCGCATACGACAGAATTTAATCTTTATCGTTTTGCAAATCAATATAATAAGCTTCTAACAACTTTTTAGCAGCCACGTAGGCGCTGATATTGTTTGCATCCAGTGATTTTTCAAAAGCTGGAATCATCCCGGCAATCTTTTTATCGCGATAGAAATGCTGTTTTAACTGGTCTTCGATGGTTTGATGCATCCTAATTTTCGATTGCATACTGCGCTTTTTTTCGAAGTATCCATTTTTAAAAGTGTGTTCACGATAGAGTTCTATAACATCCCAAACCTCATCCACTCCTGCTTTGGTTAATGAAGAACAACTCACCACAGGTGGTTTCCAGTTTGATTCGGCAAGAGGGAATAATCCCAGCGCATTTCGATATTCTGTTGCTGCAGCCTGGGCTTTACGGATATTTTCTCCATCGGCTTTATTAATGATAATGGCATCGGCCATTTCCATGATACCTCGTTTGATCCCTTGTAATTCATCACCGGCGCCGGCCAACATCAAGAGCAAAAAGAAATCAACCATGGAATGAACAGCTGTTTCCGACTGTCCAACCCCCACTGTTTCAATGAAAATGACGTCGAAACCGGCTGTTTCGCATAAAACTACAGTTTCCCATGTTTTACGCGCTACACCACCGAGAGTTCCTGCAGAAGGGGAAGGACGGATAAAGGCATTCGGATCGCGACTTAAGTCTTCCATGCGTGTTTTATCACCAAGAATAGAACCTTTGCTTCGACTACTGCTTGGATCTATGGCCAGTACGGCTATTTTGTGAGAATTGCTTGTTAAGAAAGTACCAAAAGCTTCGATAAATGTGCTTTTTCCAACTCCCGGGACGCCTGTGATACCAATACGGATTGATTTACCGGAAAAGGGAAGACAACGTTCAATGATTGATTGCGCTAATTCTTGATCTTCGGGGAGCGTACTTTCTACTAAAGTGATGGCTTTACTCAATAATACACGGTCTCCATTGAGAATTCCCTCAAAGTATTGCGAAGGATTGGCAATGTTTTTTCGTGATTTTTTTAGGCGAGAAACTGCGTTGTCACTCACCGACGACGGCTGCTCTATACCGGGCAGAACGCTCAAGGCCGATTTTTCGGGAAGTTTCTTTTTTGCCATAGCTTTTTCGAAAACACAAAGGTATTGGAAAAATCCTGCATGGCAATGCGGAGATTTCGTTGCAAAAATTTCGGCTATTTATTAAGAATTAAGCTAAAAATGGTTTTAAAATCAACCCAACCAAGAAGTTGAAACACTGTAATGATGATGAATACAACCAATACCCAACGCACGAAATTGGTGCCCCATTTTACTGCGTATCTTGTAGCAAGCCAGGCACCTGCTACATTACCAATCGATAATATCAAACCGGTACGGTAATTTACCTGATCGTTTAACATAAAGATTGCAAGTGCAAATGGGCTATATATCAATACAATAAGGTTTTTTATGGCATTGGCATGAACCAAATCATATCCGGAGGACCAAACTAATCCAGCTAGGATGAAAAATCCAACACCCATATGTATGAATCCACCATAAAATCCAATAAGTAAGTAAATTACAACCTGAAATAGTGACATACTCTTTGCCTGCAAATCGGGGCGACCTTTCAACCAGCGTTCAGGCTTGTAAATCAGAAAGAAAAGCATTAAAACCATCACGAAAGCAATGCATTTTTCCAACAAGCCTTCGCTGAAATTGGTAGCTACAAGCGCACCTAACACCGATCCCACAGTGGTTGGTATCGATAGAATTAGGCCCTTTTTAATATCCAGAATCTTCTGCTTTTTAAAGCTAAATACGGCAACAAGGTTCTGAAATATTACAGCGATGCGGTTTGTCCCATTTGCTACACCGGCAGGAAGTCCCAAAAAAAGCAATAAGGAAACAGTGATAATTGTTCCACCCCCTGCGAGCGTATTGATAAAGCCAACTAGCACTCCGGACAAAATAAGAATTGTGATTTCAGCCCAACTCATATAAACTCAATGTTTCACGTGTTGCTTAATTTCCGGAATAGGTATTTACCTGTTTTACACCAATTAACTTGTCGTACATCGTGCCTTTTTCACGGTTGTAAACAAAGACCGTATAGTCATTTTCCGTTTCGAAGTGCATGCCTTCAATAAAGGATTCATCACCGGCAGTTTTACCGTTTTCAAGGAAAACATATTGATAATTATAGTAGCCTTGTTTTACGTAAAGAATACATTCATAGCCTTTTAACTCGTAATTATAGGTCATTTTATTGTCCTTGTTCATTTGCCAGTCGGTGAGCGCGCCAAAAACATAGAGACTTCCATCTATCAGGGGCGCGTCATAACGAAGGAAAAAATGAACCCATACGTATTCAGCTTCAACACTAGAGTTCCTTACATTATCTTCGGAATGTATGAGGTATTTTCCGTTGATATCCTTCTCAGAATAGTATATTTTATATGTTGCCCTTTCGTCATCTTTAAGATAAACCTGATAACCCATTGAATCACGAATAATTGTCCGTATAAATTCTGAATTCCACTTCAAACTCTTTATGTCAAAGCGACGAAATTCATTTCCTCCGCTAAATACGTTTTCATCTTCATAATCAAAGTCATAGATGTTTCCTTTAACGAATTTAGGTTTCAAATCATACTTGGCATTATCCCAACGTCCATTTTGCATTAGAATAACTTTCATATCTACGTATGGGTTATCAATCGTATAATCTGCCAGATCAATGGTAAAATCTACTTCCTGCTTGTAATTATGATAATCTACATCTGTGGCACGTTTCACAATCATGGTCACATTCACCTTGGGCTCTACTATCATGAGTTTGCGCGTGAAAACGATGGTTTGATCAGAATTATCGATGAATACTTTCAATATATAATTGCCAGATAACAAAGGTTTTACATTTTCATTCGGAAAAGTCAGCGTATAATGTGTGAATTGCTGTAGGGTGTTAAATGAATATTCGTATTGACTGATGAAATCATCGGTTAAGCCATCCAAATATTCTGATGGAGATAAATCAGTGGGCTTCCATGCCGCAGAGCAGTGTATAAGTGTGTATTTATAGCTTTTATAATCGCCATCCAGATCATCAAATTCAAGTTGTAACTTTTCGTCGGTTCCTAGAGTAATCATAGGAACAGCAAATGACCAACCCTCACGATACAGCTGAATAGTTTTAATGTTTTGTGCATAAGTGTGATTATCATATCTGAAAAAATCAGCGTCAAAGTAGTCCTGCGTTGGAACCGTATCGGTTTTCTTGACATGTTTGGGCGGATCTATGGCCAAACTATCAGCGTGATTCGTATCAGAAATGGGTCCGGCAATTTTTGGAGAACAGGCAGAAATCATAAGAAGCCCAAGAACGCCACAAGCCAGAATTGTCTTAATCTTCATCATAGTGAATAAATATTTGCAAAAATACGTCAATATCTGCTCAGCACTTAAAAAATCGATATTTGCCATCGTAATGCTTTTTTAAGTAATCTTGCAGTGTAACTTCAAACCGCATGTTCAGCACAAAGTACACAGCCAAACGGCTTTCCTTGTTGCTTATTTTACTGGCAACCTTCTGGTTAATTACAGCAAAAGCAAGCGCTCAGGAATCCTTTTCTTCCAATAAAACAACAGAAGATCATCCAATTGTGATATATGGTGATACCCGAAATGGCCACCAAACACACCGAAAAATAATTCAATGTATTCTAAAGTACAGGCCTGTTGCGGTATTCAACACTGGCGATCTGGTTTTTAATGGGAGAAGTCAACATGCTTGGGATGTGTTTAATGATATTGTAGCCGATTTGGTCAAGGTCGCTCCTCTATATCCTGTAATGGGAAATCATGAGTTGGGTCGGCTTAAGGTTAAACAAGATTTGGTGCTTCCTAATAACGGAAGATGGTATTCGGTAGATATCCAGAATATTCATTGTGTTGTGGTAGATGTAACAAGCAAGTATACCATTGGAAGTGCCCAGTATAACTGGCTTTTAAATGATTTATCCCACCAGCCAACAGAAACAAAATTCACTATAGTGTTGATGCATTATCCTATCTACACCAGCAGTTTCCACCAAACGCAATTAAAAAAACTGAGAAAAAATCTTGTTCCTTTATTTGAAAAATGCGGTGTTGATGCTGTGTTCTGCGCTCATAATCATAGTTACGAACGCTGCTTTAGTAATGGTATTTATTATATCACTACGGCAGGAGGAGGAGCGCCATTGTATGCCCAACAAAGAATAGAACCGCGCAGCCAAAAATATGTTCACACCAACCATTTCTGTACACTGACACAGGCGCAGGATAGCCTCATCGTTACTGCCATTGATACTAATTTGCTTGTAATCGACCGATTTTCAATACCAGTGAAATAGGAAGGAAATATTAAAGCGAAATCAGGGATTCCTTGCAATTACCAGTTTTTGAATCCGGGTTCCTTGTGCACTGCGGAACTCACAACTGTACGTTCCTGACGGATATGACGAAATATCCAGCTGAAGCGCTTGTATTCCTGTGGATGTTGGATTATAATTAATGTTTTGTAAAAGTCTTCCGTAGAGATCACGAAGAGCAATGGAAATATTCGCAAGACGGTCAATCTCAAAGCTGATGTTGACAAATGTATTCACCGGATTGGGCCAAAGTCGAAATAGCAAATCCTGATCTACATTATTTGCCTGAAAATCGGGCAATTTAAAAGAAGAATCTAATGGTGCAATGAGCCGTATTTTCCCATTATACGGGCAATCCACAAGCTCTGCAAGAAATTCAGCGCCCGGAATTGTTTCCACATTGCTTAATTCAATCATCTGAAATGCGCGTAGACGAACGCGTGTACGGTCGGGAAGTTGCATTTCGTTTGCATAGATAGCGCCTGCAATCATATCATCATAATCAATATAGATATCTCCGTTCAAGATAACCAAATGGGCTTTCGGTGGGAGTGCTGGATAAGGCAAGGATCCATAATTATAGGAAGCTGAAATGCCATTCCACAGTATCATTGGAAATGGCTGATTATAGGGATTTTCTTCCTGCATAGTGTTGCTCAAGTGGATTTCATCGCTACACGTGAAACACTCAGGAAAGACTGGATTTTCAGGATAGATGTTGAATATTGCTGATTGAAGTGCATCAAAATCAATTTCAGGAGCACCATCACTTCCGGAAATGTAGAAATAGCCATCATAAGCGCCATTCCAACCCCAGTTGAAATGAAAATAGTCGGTGTTTTCATAACCGTCGCAAATGAAGGCGTGACCAGCATATTCGCTCTGGCCGCCATATAAAACAGGCATTCCCAACTCCAAATTCCCGCGAAGCCGGTCTTTCCAGTTGCTGCTTAGCCAGCGATAGCGGTGGTAAATATTATGACTATAACCATATGCTTGTTCGAGGGCTGCCTTTGCCTTTTCTAAGGTTGAACTTGTTGCACAATTTGATGAACAATACTGCAAATCCGCTGTAATTCCGCAATCGGCAAGTAAACCGGAAACAGCAAGATATTCCGCTTCATATTCAGGACGCAACTGACTGCCGTTGTTTTTTATTAGATAATCAGGCATATTGCACCAATCAAAGGGACCTCTTGCGCCCGTTTCCGGGAATTGCCAGTAATGTATGATCTGAGCCATTGCTACAGCTACACAGCCTGCAGTGCATTGTCCACAGCCACAGGCAGGATTCGATTGTGGTACCTGAGCATTAAATCCCGGACATTTCTGATCATTGCTGCGGGTCTGTCCCCAGCGTGATGCAATCAGTGGTACCACCGATTGTGTTGATTTTGTATCTATTAAGCGGTCCTCAATAATTGCATCCCATAGGGGTCTGGTTAACGTGTTTTTAATGCTTTGTTTATGAGAATTATAAACCATTAAATCGTATTCATTTTCTATCCACCAGAGATAATCAGGTGGCATTTCAACATAAAAGGATTGATTTCGCGAATATGCGAATATGGGAACAGTGGCATCGTCAGCAGAAACAATCATAAAATCATTGTTCTCGAACACACAAGTATATCGAGTCACCAAGCCTTTATATTCACTTGGTTTTAGCTGTATAATCTTAGGCTTGCTTTTCCCAGGATTAAGGTATTTGAAATAATGCTCAGCTATTAATCGAACCTCAGCTGAATCCACCGGCGCTGCTGCAAGCCGCAACATGGCCAACATCAATAGGACAGAAATTATTGGTTTCATGATTCATTGTTTTTGTTTTATGGGGTAATCGTCACAGCTGAGGTTTCAATAGAGTAAACGCTGCCATCACATTCCCGGTAGGCAATTTCAAAGGAAAAATTACCAGCAATTGACGGTGCCTCAGAAAGAAAAAAACGAATATCTGAAGTGCATAACGGATTCATATTAAGATAATTATTCAGCGAAAGCGGTGCGGAGTATAATCCGGTCTGGCTGAGATAGCGGAGTGTACAAATTGTATTCAGGGTATCACCACTATGAAAAGTTGCATTATAATTATTAAGACAAATAATATCCAACGCGGCTATGTTTCCGACAATCGAATCGCGCGGACTGCTGCAGCTTTCATAAGATAAATATTCCGTTTCCCAATGCAAAGCCAGTTGAAACTGTTGATATGGAATACTATCCGCGCTGGCAATGGCAGAGCAATCTTCAAAGGCGTCTGAAGAGGGAATTTTGCACACAGAGCACGACATTCCAGTTGTTTCACGTGGCCAAACGCATTCGCTGTTGCCTTTTTCTTTATGGCAGGAAGATAATGCAAACAGGAGAACAATAGAAATCACGCACCATTTTATCATCGTTTTTTGCTTTTTAAGTTCTTATTATCCAAAGTTATAACTTGCTTTTTTAAGGCATTAATTTCTTTGTTGAGTTCAATGATATATAATGTTAATTCCTCTACCTTTTGCAACAATTGAGTGTTCATGCTTCCAAGGTCAAGTCCTTCACTTACAACGGAATCAGCAGTTGGAATCCCTGGAAGATGCCTGTTTTTCTGAATATATTGTTCTAAATCACCGAGTTTTGGTAGAGAATAGTTGGGAGAAAAGACGAAGTCAGGAAAGGCTGGCACTTTCACGCGGATCTTGGTCGCATAAATGCGGCCATCGCCCCAAATCATCATAGTTGGCGTGCCCGACTGTTCAACGCTAAAAGCGGCAACATTTGGGGAGCTCACTTTTGCAATGGCTCCCAACGAACCTTCATATCCATTGGCTACTTCAAAAACAATGGCAGGGACGTTTGTGGTTTGTACGTTAAGCTTCCCAGAGGTAAGGCTTGTGCCAATACCAACACTTCCCGCATCTTTCAGCACATTGTTCCCAGCGACTCTCCATCCGGTAATCAATGCCGGATCTCTCCAAAATGCTGCGCCGGAGGCAGAGCTAACCAGAAGAAAATTATTCTGTGCTCCGGAACTCATCACTAATCGCGAAGTCCTAAGCGTTCCATTCACTTCGAAGGTTCCCGCATTCTGGGTTCCTGTTATTTTAATGATGTTTATCGCGCTTCCGTTGTTAAAGGTGCTGATTCTGAATTGACCAGCCTGATTGCTGATACTCCACTTAGTGTCACGTAAAATGTTATTTAAATCCGGATGAGTTTCGCTAAGATAGATGCTGGTTTCGTTGGTGCCGCTATAAAGATGTAGATCGGCCTCAGGAGCGTCAATTCCAATCCCGAGGTGGTGAGCATAATTATCCCAAAATAATGCGTCCTGACCGCTTAAAACGCCCGCAGAAGACCAAAAGGCAACCTGAGAAGGAATCCCGCTTCCGCTGATCATTCCCGGATGCGTATGTGTGGAAAGTGAAAAATCAGCGGAATGAAAGCCATCCAAGTAATCACTGTTAAGATTACTTACCAGTGTAGGCGAAGAAAGAATCAAGGGAGGATTTCCTGCCGGAATGAGAGAGATAAAGGCACCTGAGGTTCTTACATTTCCGCCTACAACGTCCAGCTTTTCAGAAGGGAAAGCATTGTTAATTCCAACATTAAGGCCGTCATCGAAAATCTGACAATTGACGTACTCAGCAGAGTTTGTATAGCTTTTTAATAAATAATTTGCAGTGTAAGTGGTTTGTGCTGCTGATTTATTAGATAAAAACGCTGTGAAAATCAGGCAGCTGGCTGCAAGTCGGGGCATCATCAACAGGATTTGTATGCAGATACAAGTCCTGTCGTTTCCCCTTAAGGGAAAGGTTAATTGTTTTTTCATGGAGTTGTTTTTTGTTTTTTTGATGAAAATTCATCTCCACGAAAATACAACATCAGCGTGTTGAAAGCAAATTTTTGTCAATATAAAATATTAACAATCAAGACGATAGATTTCTATTAATGAAATAAAAATACTGACAAAAGCAATAACCTTGTAGATAAACGGCCGGTTTTGCGATAAAAAAAAATTCCTTAAAATTTTCTGTAAAGGATCATCAACGACTTACATTTTGGTCACGCCCCAAACGGCTTGCAATCCAGACGTCTTTGTAAATGGAAGTTTTCCTTTGCTATCGAGATTTTCAATAAGCTTTTGCGTAAACTTCAGAACGTCGACCATCCCTGGAAAATTCACCCGATCGGTATCATCGGCTGGAGTATGATAATCCGGATGCAGTCCGGTATGTATGAAAATATCTGGAATATCCTTATAGTAAAAGGGCATATGATCACTGCCACCCACACCGGATTTTGATTGCTTAATCTTCAATTGAACCTCATTTGACGGGCCAATTGTTTTTTTCCATTCTGGGGAAGTCCCTGTACCGAAAACAGTAATGGCCCGCTTATCATTGAGTCTTCCAATCATATCCAAATCAATCATATAATTGATTTTTTCCAGCTCCAGCGTTTTGCTATTTGTGAAATAGGTCGATCCGATCAGTCCTTTTTCTTCACCGGAGAAAGCGCAGAACAGGTAATTATTTTTTTTAGATCCGGATTGTTTCAAGTAGCGCGCAAGTTCAATAACGCCAGCAGTTCCGGTGGCATTATCATCTGCACCATTGTTCACTACAGGAACCCCATCATCGAAACTCCAGCCCAAATGATCATAATGTGCACCGATAATCACCCAATTTTCAGCTCCATTATCAATGTAACCTGCCACATTGTATGCAGGACGTAATCCATCACGAACTACTTTTACTGCAAGCTTTACAGTATTGGAGCCTTCATTCAATACTTGCTTCGACCTAAGGAAAATCACAGGAATGCTGCTCACGGTTTCAT
This sequence comes from Bacteroidales bacterium, assembly GCA_963678485.1. Lineage (GTDB taxonomy): Bacteria > Bacteroidota > Bacteroidia > Bacteroidales > CAIWKO01 > CALGYY01. Next base: position 2,173,701 of record OY782882.1, on the reverse strand, counting down.
TATTTACCAGCGACGCGTTAGGTTCTATGGTTTCATTTTCCGGAAGGATAAAAATTACCGCTTTTGCTCCTTTTTGAATGGCCAGATTTACTTTATCTAACTTCCCCGACATCCCTTCAACAGCTGCGTTTTTCTTAAATGTCTCAGGTAAGGAAGTTTTGATAATAAATATCTTTCCTTCAGGATTTTTAATGCCGGCATAATCATCGATTCCTTCTTCCGGCATTGAAATTCCATAGCCAACAGAAATGGTCTCTCCCTGAATACTATCACACCCGGTAAAGGCCAGTGCGTAGTAATCCTGATACAATTTCAAATTTTTCCCGTTCAAATTCAGCCCATTCCCGCGACCATACCATGGGATATCCTGATAGGAAAATGATTGAAAATAGCTATTTCCAAAAAACATCGGTTTTAAACCAATTTCTGCAAACTGTTTGGCGATATATTGACGCGCCATATATTCGCCATAGGTGCCCGATTCGCGCCCTTCCAACGAGTCAGAGGCAAGTATACTAACGTCAGTCGTAATCCGCTGCTGTATATCCTTATCTGAAAACGAAAACGATTGAGCAAGAAGAGAGAATTGCCCTACAAGGAGCAGAAAAATGAATAATAATGCACGTTTCATACGATTAAGGATAAAATGAATATTTATATACAAAGATATTGTTAGTTTTTCTTCTTAAACAAACGAACTATAATTTTCTCTTTAATGATAATGATTATCGCAACTTTCGCCTCCTTCTCAAACCCTAGACAGAAAGAAGCATTTTTCTCTTTCAATGATTCATTATTTCCCAACAATATCCGTTCAATCCGCTGTCAGTATTCATTTATTCGTGAGCCTTGGTTTTTAAAAGCCGAAGGCGAATTAAAAGCCTTAGGCGAACAATCCCGCCAACGGCGGAGGGTATAATACTCCGCCCTTCAAGGGCGGAATTTTGGGGTCGGGACCCCGCAGAGCGGGATTTCGTGAACTCAACTTGCCCCGGGATCCATACCCGTGATTTCAGCAAATGCTAAAAAAAACCGACCCGGATTAATGCCGGATCGGTTGTATTTAAGGCAAACAGAGAGTGCTGTTTATTTCACTCAATGTTAAGTGTTGTATTATTTAAGTCCTAAAACGCTTTTTCCTTGTTCAAAAATCACATCAACAGGGATATTCGCTGTTTTTAAGCCATCTAATTCTTTTTGTAATCCTTCATTGATGGTTGCATTGGCTTCCATATATTTCTTGGCGCCTTCGTAATCACCCATACCTTGGAAAGTCAGGATAATGTTGGCCCAGCCGCCAACAGCTTCTTTAGTTTTTACAAAATCAACTTTGTAGGTCCCATCAGCATTACGTGTGAACGCTCCGGCTTTCTCAAAGTAATTGAAACACATCATGTTTGCTTTTCCATGTGCACTGGCTGCACCAAAACGTACCGACCGGAAAATTCCAGCCATGTAAGTCGTATAGCAATCTTCTGCTGTTAATCCTGTGAGTTCTTTCATTTCAATAAGCTTGGTGGCCATATATAAGCCCAGAATATCCGCTTTTGCTTCTTCAAATGCAGAACCTACATCTTTCATTGCATCGCGCGACATTCCTTTACCATTAATGGTCTTTTTAATACCTAAACCATGAGCAACTTCATGAAACATTACATTGTTGAAGAAAGCGTCAAACTTAACATTGGCGAGTTGTGATTTGTCCATGAGTTTGTTTGCAATCGGCATCATAATGTTGTCAAACTTGGCTTTCATGGTGTTTTTCAGCTGTAAACGACGTGAGCCGGCTTTCATCTGAACGATTTCGTCGTTTGGAAGATTTATAGCAATCGTTTTACTTCCAGCATTGCAATCACCTGCATAATAAACAGCGTCATAAACACCTAAATCAGATTCAGTTCCGGGGACTTCTGCTTTGAATTTTGGTTCCACAGGAAGATCTTTTTGTAACTGTGGTAAAAGTGCAATGTATTTATCGAGCTTCTTGCTCCATTCCATGTCTTTAATCAACACAAAAGATTCAAATGCTGCTTTGTATTCGAACAAGCCATCTTCGTAATTTTCAATAGGTCCAACTACAAAATCAATCTTGTTTGTCTTCATTTCCATCCATGCAAAATCACTGGGTTGGTAATTCGATGTTACCAAAGCTTCAGCTCTCAGTTCAAGATATTTCTTCAGACCTGCATCCTCAGCCAAACCAGCTGCATCTTTCATCAGTTTAGAGGCCTTTTCAAGTTTTTCTTTATACGCTTCGTGATACCAAACCACTTTCAGGCTCTTATCATCATTGCGGCGAATAAGAGTATACAAGCTCTTTTTATTGCTGTCGGCCAATGCTTCAAACTCTTCTTTTGTCATGTCTTTTGGATAGAAGTTCGCGCCAGCAGGCTTTTCACCATATTTTTCGATAAATGCTTTGTTGTCATTCAAACGTTCCCATGGGCCGTAATTGATCATGGCAAACTTCTTAACACTTTCGCTTTTGATACTGTCAAGAAATGCGGCCTTATCACCCAAGGTTTGCTCCCAGTAAAGGTCGTCCATGATTTGTGCGATATCAATCAGTATCGATACTAACTGCTTTTCTTTTTCAGTCAGTTTGCTCACATCTGCTGTCAGCTTCACTGTTGCAAATTCTGCTGCTTTTGCGTTCATAAGTGAATCTTCTTTGGAGGTGGTTGTTTCATTCTTTTTTTCTGATGATCCGCAAGAGGTGATCATCGCTGCCATGAACATGGCCAGCATAGCTATAACCAATGTCTTTTTACCCATGTTTTAAAGATTTTAAGGTTTTAGTATAATTATTGCTTACGAAAGTAGTTATTATTTTATCAATTTTTATTCGTTGCAACTTGATTTATCTGTTCATTAACTCCGTTAACCCACGTTTTACCCAATAAAACTCCATAAACACACCACTAAATCATGAAAAAACTACTCATTCCCCTTTTCTTTCTTTTGGCTGTTTCTGCCAACGCACAAAACCTTCTTAATAACGACATAAATCCCCCCGACAATCCTCAAATCAATGCCCCGGTTGTTAACAATACCAATAATACTGGGAATTTGAATGATGATAATCTTGCGCTGAATGTGCAAGGCAACTTACCGCATAACGCTGTTCCTCAGGTACAGCAGCAAGTGCAAGTTCAGCAACAAGCACCCAACAGAGGCAATATTTATAGCACAGGGAGCAATCCGGGAAATGAAATAAAACAACATAAATATGGGCAAAGCATTCAGCCTGTCGTGGGAGGTGGCGGTGGATTTTCTGCCGGATCAGCAAGGGCAACAATTAAAAAACACAACAATAAATCCTTGGAATTTACCTTAAAGAAGATCTTTAAATCAAATTATTCTTCCCCAAAACATTATGCGCATAAAAAGCGTGTGAAAAAATGCCACAAGTTTTAATTCTGCATCTAGTTAAACCTGAAAACCCGGAACATGTTCCGGGTTTTTTAATGCCGTCTTTACTTAATAGACTGTAGTTGGATAACTCACCAATATCCTTTCAAGAAGCTTCATATAAGGCCATTGGCGGTGTTTTTATTTCTTTAAAAAGGTTGCTGCAATATGTTGAGCTATCTGAACAGCGTTGGTGGCAGCACCCTTTCTAAGATTATCCGCAACGACCCATAGATTCCATGTGTTTTCGTTGTGCAGGTCTTTACGAACACGGCCAACAAAAACCTCATCTTTACCTTCAGCGTCTATTGCTGTTGGATATTCTTCAGGTATCGAGCGAAGAACCATTCCCGGCGCATTTTCCAGCGCAGTGATTATTTCTGCCCTTTCTGCAGGATGAACCAATGTTACAATAATGGATTCAGAATGTCCCCCAACAACAGGAACTCTTACAGCAGTCGAATTTACAGTGATACTTTCGTCATTAAAGATTTTCCGGGTTTCGTTAACTAATTTCATTTCCTCTTTGGTATATCCATTTTCTGTGAAATCATCGCATTGAGGAATGCAGTTAAGATCTATGGCTCTTTTATAGAATGGCTGATGTACTTCATTCGCCCGTTCACTCCTAAGCTGAGCTATGCCTTTCATTCCGCTACCAGTCACTGCCTGATAGGTGGTGACAACGATAGAACGAATTCCAAATTTTCTATATAATGGATTCAACGCCACGAGCATTTGTATTGTCGAACAATTGGGATTTGCAATTATGTGATCCGAGGCGTTGAGACGATCAATATTAACTTCCGGAATTATCAACGGAATCTCTTTATCCATGCGCCAGGCGGAGGAATTATCCACCACATACGTTCCTGCAGCAGCAAATTTCGGTGCCCAGAGCAACGATACTGCCGACCCGGCTGAGAAAATTGCAATTGCTGGCTTTTTCTCAAGTGCCGTTTCAATACTACAAACCTTCAGCTTTTCATTCCTGAAGATTATATCTTTACCTACCGAATGTTCAGAAGCAGCAAGTATCAATTCTTCCATCGGAAATCCCCGCTCTTCCAACACCTTTACCATCACCGAACCAACAAGTCCCGTCGCGCCTATTACTGCTATTTTCATTGCTGTAAATTGATTAATTTGTTAACGTTATAATGTTTGAAAACCAACCGAAAACCATTCGATTATTGTTACAAAACCAAAAATTTTATGCTTGCAATTTCTAATCAGTATTAATTTAATTGCGTTATTTTTTCACAAGAAGAATTCTGCATGAATCGCCCGAATCGCCTCGTCTCTGTCTTTTTGATCAACCACAAAATAAGTACAGATGTCTGAAGCACCACTGGAAATCGTTTTTACATTTACACCAGCAGCAGCCACCGCACTAAACAATCGTGCGGCAATACCAGGCTTTTCTGCTAACCCACAACCCACAATGGCGATGGTTGAAAGGTTTTTCATCAGCTCCACCTTATTCAAACCGCTTAATGGTAAGTCTTTTAACTTTACATATGCCCGCTCTGCATCAGCAGAAGAAAAGTACAGGTTCATAAAAGTGTTGGAGTTAAAAACCATCTTGATATTGATGCGGTCTTCCCCTAATTTTCTTGTTATACGTTCCATTAAACCCGGCTTTAAACCAACGCCCGGTCCACTAAAGCGAATCACACAGAAATCGTCGCTGTAGGTAACGCTTTTTATTACATGCTCTTTTATTTCAATGTCGTCATTAATCAAGGTCAGAGGCCTGATATCCGCATCTATTTTATTGATGTTGAAAATACGAATAGGAATGTGCTTATCCAGCAAAGGCTCAACAGTTCGGGGATGGAGAATTTTTGCGCCAAAATATGCTAATTCTGCGGCTTCACCATAGTTTAGTTGAGGTATAGATACGGCATTGCCAACCACCTTGGGATCTGCACTCTGAAACCCATCTACGTCTTTCCAAATATCCAGAGATTCAGCATTGATGCAGTTGGCAATAGCAGCAGCAGAATAATCGCTGCCTCCGCGACCGAAAATGGTTTTTCTGCCTTCACGGGAAATACCATAAAAACCAGGGATTATAAATACTTTGTTTGCCGCCAATCTCGATTCCACCAGCGGAGCAGAAAGCTCAAAGTCAACCGTTGCATTCCCTGTTTCACCGTCGGTAATCAGCTTAAGATCTTCTGGAAGCACTTCTTCGCAATTCACGCCTTTATGTTGTAGCACCGATGTAATAATCAGGGCACTTAGCTTTTCTCCATAACTCAGAATTGCATCTTCAATAAAATCAGGCACTTCGCCAAGATAATTGATGCCGAGTAATTGTCGTTTCAACTCCTGACAGCGACTTTCAAGAGTGCTAATTACTGCCTGTTTCTCTTTTAGGTCTGTAAAATAATGGGAAATGATTTTTTCATTCATCTCCGCAAGCACAACCGAAAATTCATAGATTCCGTTTTCGTCGCTTCTGGCTTTGTTCATGATGTCAACAAGCATATTTGTCACACCATAAAAGGCCGAAACAACAATCGCAAGTGGGCGATTATAATATCGAATTACCTCCTGAAGCTTTTCAATATCCCGCGATTCCCTTAAATTGGATCCACCAAACTTTACAACGATCTTTTTCATGTCTAATCTTTACTTGTTGTACGACCGTGGCCGGTCAATATGATAATGAATTTGCATCTAAACAATACCCAGAAGGGCCTCAGGAGAGGCTTCTCCTATCGGGCAAAGGCTTAACGGGTGTTCAAGAATTTCTTTGACTTTTATTATGAAACCAACGCTCTCTTTACCGTCAATAAGTCGATGATCGTAAGAAAGAGCAACGTACATCATAGGTTTAACAATGATTTTGCCCTGGTCCACCACTGCACGATCTTCAATTTTATGCATCCCAAGAATTGCACTTTGCGGCGGATTAATGATAGGGGTTGACAATAGTGAGCCAAAAGTTCCTCCGTTGGTGATGGTAAACGTGCCATCACGCAACTCATCTAAAGTGATTTTGTTGTTTTGTGCCCGTTGTCCGAAATCATGAATTGCCTGATTAATCTGAGGTAAGCTTGCTGTTTGCACATCACGTATTACAGGGGCAAGTAAACCCTTAGGTGTGCTAACTGCAATGCAAATATCGGCATATTCGTGATATACAATTTCATTTCCTTCAATGGCGGCATTGATTTGTGGAAACTCTGCAAATGCACGCTGGGCGGCCATTACAAAAAAGCTCAAATAGCTTATACTATTGCCATAGCGATTTTTGAATGCTTCTCCATACTGCTTGCGCAAATCAACGATGGCCTGCATGTCAATTTCGTTGAAGGTCGTCAACATTGCAGTTTCATTCTTTACCGACACTAGTCTTTCTGCTAGTTTCTGCCTGAGCGGTGACATTTTTACTCGTTTAACCGAGCGTTTTTCAGAAGTATATGTATCATTTTCAGACGAATGAAGAATAATGTCCAAATCCGCTTTTTTGATTTTTTCTTTAGAAATAGATTTTAACTGATTAAAGTCGATTTTTTCAACGCTAGCAACATTTTTTGCTAATGGAGTCATGTGGAGCGGGGAATCGCTTACGTTGGCAGGAGCGTGCTGTTCTTCGACGACAACGTCCTGTTTCTTTTGCTGCTGCCGTTTCCTTTCTTCCGGAAGGGCATCTACGTATACCCAGCCAATGATTGCGCCTACATCAATGGTGCTTCCGGCTGCAACCTTAATTTTTAACACGCCGGCAGCTGGAGCAAAGACCATTAATGTTGCTTTATCAGACTCTATCTCAGCAATATCGGCATCCAAACCAACAAAAGCACCATCATCAACGACCCACGAAGCCAATACAACTTGGGTGATGCTTTCTCCCGGACTTGGTGCCTTAATTTCTATCAACATATACAAACAAATATATTGTTCGAATTCGTTAACTGGTTTTCTGAAATGCTTGATCCATGAGCTTTTGCTGATATTCTTTATGCAACACAGAACTTCCTGTTGCCGGACTTCCACTTTCCGGTCGGGCAATTACTTGTAATGGAACTTCGGTAAATTTTTCACGGACAAAACGCGCTGCGCCCATATTTGCTGGCTCTTCCTGTATCCAGATCCATTCAGTTGCCGCAGCAAAGGTACGCACAATCTGCGCAAGCTGCTGCTCAGGAAAAGGATATATTTGTTCTATTCGAATGATGGCAGTGTCTTCGCAATTCTTAGCTGTTCGGGCTGTTGAAAGATCGTAAAAGATTTTTCCAGTACAAAAAAGAACGCGTTTCACGTTCAACGGATTAACCGAATTATCACCAAAAACCTCTTTAAATCCGCCTGTAGAAAAACTCTCAGCAGATGAAATACAATTTACATTTCGTAATAAACTTTTAGGTGTAAATACAACAAGAGGTTTTCTGAATGGACGGTGAAGTTGGCGGCGCAATAAATGAAAATAATTTGCAGGAGTACTGCAATTGGCCACCTGAATGTTGTTATGTGCACAGGCTGTAAGAAAACGCTCCATACGACCACTTGAATGTTCCGGACCCTGTCCTTCATATCCATGCGGCAGTAACATCACAAGACCGTTACTAACATTCCACTTTTCTTCAGCAGCAGTGATAAACTGATCAATAATTATCTGTCCACCATTCACAAAATCCCCAAACTGAGCCTCCCATATCGTTAATGAATTTGGACTGGCCCAGGCATATCCATACTCAAATCCCAAAACACCATATTCAGATAGCAATGAATTGTAAACATGAAAAGAATTTTCACCTTCAACCAAATGTTGAAGGGGAATGTACTCTTCTTCAGCATCTTCTGCTGTGAAAACCGAATGACGTTGCGAAAAGGTTCCACGTTTTACATCCTGACCACAAAGTCTGATGGCAAATCCATCAAGAATGAGACTTCCAAAAGCCAGTAATTCGGCCATTGCCCAGTCAACGCGGTTTTCGTCAAGCATCTTTGCACGCTCGTCCTGCAGCGCTTTAATCTTCCTAAAAAAGGATAAACCTTCAGGAAGAGCCGAAATTATAGATGATATTTTTTTAAGTTGCTCGCTGCTAATTCCGGTTTCGGGCGAGACAGTGAAATCCTCCGTAGTTGCCGGACGTAAATGTTCCCACTTCTTTTGTAAAAAATTACTTATTGATGTTCGCTGAACCTTTTTCGATTCAAAAAGACCTTGCTCCATTCGGGCATTAAACGAATTAATCGTTGCATCAAATGTTTCACGATCAAGGACTTGTGTTTTTAATAATTGATCAAGGTAAATCTCCAGCGGGTTGGGATGACCTTCAATGATTTTATAGAGTTTAGGTTGTGTATAGCGGGGTTCATCGCTTTCGTTATGACCGTATTTACGGTAACATAACAAGTCAATAAATACATCTTTCTGGAAAGTATGGCGAAAGTCCATTGCCATCAAAGCCGTGTGAACAACAGCTTCTACATCGTCACCATTTACATGAAATATTGGCGACTGAACGATTTTGGCCACATCCGTACAATACACACTCGAGCGGCCATCAATATAATTTGTGGTAAAACCAATTTGATTGTTAACAACAAAGTGAATAGTCCCTCCACAGCGATGTGCCGCCAATTCTGACATTTGAACAATTTCATAGACGATTCCCTGTCCTGCCAGCGCCGCATCACCATGAATTAAAAAGGGCAAGGCTTTGTTGAAGCTACCGTCATAAGAATGATCGGCCATTGCTCGCACTATGCCTTCTACAACCGGGTTTACCGCTTCAAGATGAGAAGGATTGGGTGAAAGCGTAAGGTGAATTTTCTTTCCGCTACTGGTCAGCGTATCGGATGAATGTCCCAAATGATATTTTACATCGCCCAGCAGCGATGGTTCTTCGAAGCCCGAGCCATCAAATTCTTTAAAAATGGCTTCATATGGTTTGTGTAAAATGTTCGCTAAAACGTTTAATCTGCCACGATGCGGCATCCCAATTACGAAATCTTTATAATCAAGATTGGCAGCCCGCTCAATTACGGCTTCAAGCGCAGGAATCAACGACTCTCCTCCTTCAAGGGAAAAACTTTTGAATCCCGGAAACTTTTTGTGAATGAACTTTTCAAAACCCACCGCACGAGTAATGCTTTCAAGTATTTGCTGTTTTGCAGAAGAAGAGAAATGTGGTGTGTTCCTGTCTCCCTCCATTCGCGAACGAATCCAGTTTACAACCTCAATATTGCGTATGTACATAAACTCTACGCCAATGGATTGACAATAGGTCTGTTGAAGGAATTCTATTATCTTTCCCAGTGTTGTTCTGCCCAAGCCCAGTTCCTGAGCTGCCGAAAATTCTTTATCGAGATCTTTACTGCTTAATCCGAAATTCTCTATTTCAAGCGTTGGCGAATACTTTCGGCGCGTTCGAACAGGATTGGTCTTTGTGAAGAAATGCCCCCGTTCGCGATAAGCATTAATGAGATTTAATACTTTAAATTCATCCGAAAATTGCTGGCCTTTTTCCGGGGTTTTTGGATAATGATGCTGTGCAAAATCAAAACCTTCGAAAAATTGGCGCCATTGGGGTTCTACCGATAAGGGATTTTCCCGAAATTGCTCATAGAGTGCCGCAATTCCCGAAATATCAGCATTACCTGTAAAAGAGTATGAGTCCATCGAAAACCCCCTGACAAAAATTCAATAGCAAAGGTACGACAAAATAATTAAGCAAAGCAATACCTGAATTGCTATTACTGAGGTTTAACGCGAAGACAAGTTTGTAAACAACCGAAGGATCAGGGAGTCATTTTCTCCTCAACAGCTTGTAAAATCTCATCCGTATCAGCGTCATAAACGATGGCGATAATATGGCAATGATCGTCATTCCAGGCTGCATTCGGAGTCAATTTAAAGGAAGAAACAGTCTTGGTTCCCGCAGCAATGGCTGTAGTGCTTAAATCAGTGCCCCAGGTGCCATTCACAGCCGTTCTCAACACATCCATAAAGACATAATTCGCAATATCCGGCGTGGTTCCAATTCCGCTATTATTGTTTTTCTGATAACCAACAATACTGTCTTCGGTTACGTACACGGCTAGTTTAAGATTGCGATCCAATCCTACAAGATATTCCGTTTGAACATGAATACATGCTCTGTTTGCGGCCTCATTATAATTGATAATCATCTGCATATCCAGAACAGGGACGGTATCCTGTGCTTGTATAAAGGTCGCTTCCCAGGCACCGGAAGATTCAAAAATTCGTGATCCGCCAATATATTTACGATTAAAAGTTGCTGCAGGATTATTAGTGATTCCAATGTAACTATGTAATTCAGTTCCTGTAGCACTGTTGAGGTCAAGACTATAGTTTCCAGATTCTACTTCTGCAAAAAATCCGGCGTGAATGGTCATTAATACAACCTGTTCACCATAGTTTGATTTGATATCATGAGCAACCACGGCTGCTGTAGGGCAGTTCACGCAAGTGTGTCCTGTGTATTCTTCAATAAGTACCGTCTTTACATGGTGTGTATCTGCAGGAAAATCCGGAACCGGACATAAGGTGGTGTCAATAGGTTCATCTCCACCAACAGTGTACGGCGGATTGATTTTATCACAACTATAAATGAATATTGCGAGGCCAGCGATAAGGAATGGAATACAAAACTTTTTCATGAGAAAAAAATTAAAAACTACTGGTTAAACTAAGGGTGATACCATTGGCTGCAGGAACCTGGCGACAAACACCGCCAACACAAAGAATACCTTCGCGCTGTTTCCCGTACGAAAGAGCAACGCGACTGGAGCCTTGGGTAAATCCCATCGCAAAATTGTAATAGTGGATTCGTTTTTCGCTTTCCGAATTGCCATAATTCCAGCTATCCATGGCGGCGACAAACCATTTTGGAGCGATGGTATATTCGAGCAAGCCCATTGCCCAACTTCCATCATCCTCTTTTGTGTATAAATGCTGAATTTCTGTGCGTAAGGCGTGCTTATCTTTCAGCGTAAAGGTCATATCAAGAATTGCCGCACTGCCGTACATCATACCATCGGCATGGCCTTCAATGATGTCAATGTTGTAGGTAATATAGGCATAGGTTAGCGCAGCCTTAAAATGTTTGGTGAATTTATGGCTTAACTCAATATTAAAATCCTCAAAATACAAATCCTTTCCAACGCCAAAAAATGGTGAGGAGTAGCCTAGCGTTCCTGATGTTCCTACAGGTATGGTATCGTTCACCCGTTCCTTTACAATAGCGTTTGCACGTGAATAATTAGCGGTGATTGTTGTTCCATATTTTCCTCCCAGCTTCGTCTTCTTTTTAATAGTATATATCACTTGTGCTTCTATTCCCATCTCGCCATTTGGCTGTGTTGCATATGGATACATTGATGGCAAACTATAAATATGTTGCTTGGTAAGCGGCGGTAAAAAATTGATGATTAGTGCGTTCCCAACGGCATCCCGATCGGAACGAAAATCCATATTATCGATACGCTTGGCTGCTAGAAAAACGCCTAAGCCCTTTGTTGAATAGGTTGCCTGAATTAATAATGCCTCGCCGGGTTTGTATATTCTATTGTTGGAGGCCGATGGGTCATTTATCTTATACGCGTATTCGGCGCCAAGATTAAATCCACCAAAAATCAAATTACCTCTCCCCGCAAATGCTGCAACATTTTCGGGTAGGTTATAAACAGGGTCTTTATCTTTTTGATATTTACTGATCACACTGCCACCAAAAATAAAGCGTGTTTTAGCATCATTCCACGGTTTAATTAACTCGTTAACACTTACTTCTACATCTCCTCCGCGAACAATACCTTCTCCTTTATCGAAAAAGAATCGTTGATAGCCATATACACCTTTTATCGTAAGGCCCTTAACCGGAGTATATTTTACACGGATACCATCTAATGCGTTGTCAAATCCAAGATTTCGCTCTTCATAACTTCTGAAGATTAATCCACTTCCAAATTGCTCATAAAAGTTTCCAACAGTAATATCGAAATTGTCCTTTGTGAAAGAAGCATATCTGTAAGTGATTCCATTACCCTTATAGCGTGTATCGAAGCCCAACAAGGCATTCATATAGTTCTCATAACGAAGACCTGCAGAGAACCCGCCATTGGAATAAACAATGTTCGTAAAACCGTTCATTAAGAGTTTTTCGGGAACATCAGGCGCTCCAATCATGGAGTCTTTCATGTAATACATCACATCTGCCTGAAAATTACCATGAATCTGGCTATTTTGCAAAAAATTCTGAGCATTCGCTGAAGAAAATACGCCAAAAATGAACAAGGCCATTATTCCCAGCAAGCGTTTAATACTGTGTGTTTTCAAGAATGTAATGAGGTTTGTGAAGTAATAGATTCTGTTTATTCCTGAGGAATCGGATCACCAGCGATTATCTTGCGCACGATATCGATCAGCCCAAGTTCAGCTCCTTGTGAAAAGGAGGTATGCTGCCAAACAATTTCTCCGTTGCCATTTAAAATAAAGGTTTGCGGGACCAAATTTACGTTCATTGCGCGCTTAAAGTCACTGTTGGCATCAAGCAAAACTTCATAATCCCAGCCCTTGCCATCAACCAAAGGCTTTACTCCGGTTGAAGTCCTGGAATCATCAATAGAAATGGCAATTAACTTCACGCCAGTCTCTGCTTGCCAGTTGGCATATACATCCGAAATGGTTGTGAGCTCAGAAACACAGGGTTTGCACCATGTTGCCCAAAAACTCAGAATGATTGGCTTGCCATCATTAGATAAACTTGAAGTGTTAATGGTTTTACCATCCAGCGTTTTTACCTCAACAGATGGAAGTTTACGCAATTTCTTCTCGGTATTTTCCTGAGCAACAGAACAAAACGAAACCAAAAAAAGAGGGAGTAGAACAAAAATGAGCTTCTTCATAATAAGTTGTTTTAAAAAAACCAGCATTTGGAAGCAAGCGCTGTACCAAATGCCGGTTCTTTATTGATGCAACAAGTTGATATTACTTGGTTAGCGACAATTTCATTGTATGTAATTCGTTTCCAATCATAATGTTAACAAAATACATTCCTGAAGGAAGCGACTGTCCGTCGATAGCAATCTGATGAGCTCCACTTGTCATTGTTTCGTGATTTTCGGTGAAAACCAGTTCTCCAACAACATTGTAGATATTCACCTCAACTTTAGATTCATTGGCAAGGGTAAGAGCAATAGTTGCCACATCACTAAAAGGATTTGGATAAATATTCACAGAATTACTTTGTGTTTCACTTACACCAGCTGCAGAAACAACTACATTGATATTATCTACGTAAAGATTATTTCCATATGCAGATGTTCCTTTGAATTTGATTAACACCTGACTGTTACCAACGAAAGAAGTCATGTCAGCAGATTCTGTTCTCCATTCAGAAGCAGTAGGAACAAATCCTGAGGAACCATGCAGAGGAGCAGTTGCAAGGGTTGCACCGGCTTTATTAAACAAGCTGGTCCAGGTTGCACCACAGTTGGTTGAAGCTAATACTTCCAAACGGTCATTTTCTGACGCATACTGAGCATAAGCTACGTCAAAGAACAATGCTGCGTAAGGAATGGATGTCATATCAAAAGGAGGAAGAATCATTTCGTCGTAATTGCCGGAAGTGATTGAGTAAAAATTCAAATATGCAGAAGAGGTGCTGGTTCCATAGGCACCTGTTGTTGCACGCTGCCATTTGTATGAATCATTAGTTGCGTTGTTAAGAACAAAACCTGTTGGAGGGAAAGTGGTACTTACAAAACCTTCAGAAAGAGGTACTGTACCTGATGCTGCAACAATATTGAATGATGCGTGAAGTGTATCTGCATTATGTCTCATGTCAATAGTGTCGTTCACATAATGAATGTAGGTAAGGAATGTATGTGAGCCAGGAGCAGTGAAAAACTGTGGAATAGTAATAACAGTTGATGCACCATTAGCAAGGTTTCCTGTCCAATGAATACTGTCAAGGGCATTATTGTCAAGTTTGTAATGAATTGATGCAGAAACCAAATTTTCACTTCCTTTATTCAAAAGGGTTACGGTTGGACTTAAACTATCATCGCATGATAGCACAGGGAAACCTTCAACTTTGGTGAGCGAACCGTCAATAGCTTTTGGAATGGGGGCGCTACGAGCTGCTTGTTTAACATTCTTGTTGGCATTGTCCTGAACGAAAGCAACAACGCAAACTTCATCAAGATCATAGATATAAGTTGGCAGAGCTACAGCAAAGTCAATCGTGTCAATGTGGCCAACAGCATATGATGTGGAAAGTGTTGTTCCATTAATATCTGGTAACATTTTACGCATTACATCATAGAAATCCTTTTCGCCATTGCCACCAGGAGCTGTTGCAAAATGAATCTCGTTTTCTTCAATAGCAGTCTGTAAAACCAAGGTTCCGCTAACAGCCTGTGTACATTCCAAAATTACGCGAATAAAAATAGAATCCCTGTCAGCTGAAAGGGTGTGAGTTAAACTCATGTCAAATGGAGACGGAGTAGCATATTGAGTATTGATGTTAGCTTGTGTGAGATAAGCAGGGTGATTGTTATAGACATTCCCATCACCAATTGCATGCGGCACACCATTCAGTCCGTAATAGGTCATCCTATCATCAGGTTCAGTAGGATTCTGAGCATTCATTGGATCGAATCCAGGATAATACCACTGGAATTTAATGGCCACAACTTTGTCCTCATTTGCCGTCAATAAGGCATTGAAAGCAGGATTTGCTGCAGCACAGGGTGAGCACGAAGCATTGGTGAATTCTTCGAAAAGCACCGTGCGTTGGGATTGACTAAATACATTGCTAGCCGAGAAAAGGATCAGCGCAAGGGCGAGCAGAGGTAATAATTTTCTCATTTTGATTTGGTTTATGTTATTTTAAAAGGCAAATATAGCGATATGTATATTATTAAATGTTAAAACTCCGTTAACTCGAAATGTCTGTAACAAAATGCAATACTTTTGCGTTTATGCAAAAATAATTTGCTTTTTGCATTCGTTTTTGTTACATTTGTTGCAGTAAAAATATAAACACAAAAGCCAATACGCATGAGAAAGTTTTTACTATTCGTTACAGCCAGCCTATTGTTCTTCGTAACCGCTTACGCTCAAAGCCTTTCCCTTTCTTGGGATGACGGGGCAATTACTAATGGCCAAACCATCACCGTGACGGGCGATACCAGCGGTACTGTTTATGCTTATCTTAAGTGTACCAATAGCAACGCGTCCACTTTAAGTGTAAAAGTAAAGAAAAAACACATTAGCATCGTTCCGGGATCCGAAAATTATTTTTGCTGGATGAATTGCTATATTCCAACAGTCTTTGTTTCAACTTATTACATAGATATTCAAAAAGACAGTACGGCAAATGATTTTTCCGGCGATTATAAGGCTCATGGAAATATTGGCGTGAGCACAGTGATGTATACTTTCTATGATATGTCCAACGTCAATGATTCAGCGTGCGTTATTGTAAACTACGATTGCTCCTTAGGCCTCTCCGTACCTGAAAATTCTTCTGTGGCAAAAGTGGATTTTTCTAATGCATACCCCAATCCAGCCAATAGTCAAACCTCCTTCACCTACGCAATTCCTGATTCAGAAGGGAATGCACATCTCGTAATCCGCGATATGGTTGGTGGCGTGGTTAGTGATATTGAACTTACCGAAAACAATGGTTCATTGAAAATTGAAACATCTAAACTTAGCGATGGCGTCTATTTTTATTCACTGATGCTCGACGGTCAACCCTATATGACAAAGAAATTAGTGATCAAACATTGATATTTGATCGCATAAAAAAAGCCCGCATTTGCGGGCTTTTTTTATAAATTATATTTTCTAAATACCAAAGGCCTTTTTTACTTTGGCTACGTAATCAAGCTTTTCCCATGCAAAAAACTCAACTTTCTTGAAATACTTGGTTACTCCGTTTACCTTACGGCTCGTGGTTTCTTTGCTGTTGTAAGTCACTTCAACCTCAGCTTTGTAACTGTCACGACCGAAATGTCCATAAGAAGCAGTAGGTTCAAAAATTGGATTTTTCAAACCAAAACGCTCAATGATAGCATATGGGCGAAGGTCAAAAATAGCAGCAACCTTCTTTGCAATATCACCATCAGAAAGGATTTTACCTCCTTTGGTTTTTACTTTACAAGTACCGTATGTGTTTACATAAACACCAACAGGCTGTGCAATACCAATAGCATAGGCAACCTGAACAAGAATCTCATCAGCAACACCAGCAGCAATCATATTCTTTGCAATGTGTCGTGTAGCATAGGCTGCTGAACGGTCAACCTTTGAAGGATCTTTTCCTGAAAATGCACCACCACCATGAGCACCTTTTCCACCATAGGTGTCAACAATAATCTTACGACCTGTGAGACCACTGTCACCATGAGGGCCGCCAATTACGAATTTTCCTGTTGGATTTACATACAGCTTCAGCGCTCCGGTAAACAACTTTTTAACGCGCTCAGGAATCACCTTTTTAACGCGGGGAAGCAAAATCTTTTCTACATCCTCTTTAATCTTATTCTGCATCGCTACTTCTGCTGCCTTGTATTGCTTGGCATCAGCAGGATTCTTTGCAAGGATAAACTCATCGTGCTGAGTTGAAATCACAATGGTGTCAATACGTACAGGTTTGTGATTATCGTCATATTCTACAGTCACCTGAGATTTTGAATCAGGACGTAAATATTTCATTTGCTTGCCTTCTTTGCGAATAGCAGCAAGTTCCTGCAATAAAATGTGCGACAGTTCAACAGGCAACGGCATGAAATTATCCATATCACGATTTGCATAGCCAAACATCATCCCTTGATCACCAGCACCCTGATCTTCTTTCTTTGCACGAACAACGCCCTGATTGATATCGGGTGATTGCTCATGAATGGCTGATAAAATTCCGCAGGAAACTGCGTCGAACTGATACTCCGATTTTGTATAACCAATGCGGCGAATTACGTCACGGATCTTGCTTTGAATGTCAATATAACCTAAGGTCCGTACTTCACCAGCGCATACCACCAAACCTGTGGTTACCATCGTTTCACATGCAACCTTGGATTCAGGGTCCTGACGTAAAAACTCATCAAGTAAGGAATCTGAAATCTGGTCTGCGATTTTATCCGGATGTCCTTCCGAAACGGACTCGGATGTAAATAAATATCCCATGATATTAAATGTTTTGATTAATAAATGCGCGGAAAAAAATGGAGGTACACTAGGGCAGAAAAAACAGCTTTAGCATTTTTTTCTGTGGTTGCAATCTATCAAATCTTTCCACAATGAGGCGGCAAAGATACAACTTTTTCTTTTATACAAAAGTCGAGTAGGGATATTTGTAACTGACAATGCAGGAAAGCATTGTCAGCGGATTCACAATGTAGGCGAGATGGTATAGAGAATATGTCAACGACTATATCAGGCAAATATCTGATAAGAAGCTGTCAAACAATCTATAACCAAAAAAACCAAAGGAATATTTCCCGATATTTTTTATCAGAAATGACTTGAGAAAAAATTAAATTCAGTGAATACCACCGGGAAGTTTTGCTGTTTACTTGAAGTGGCAAGGCTTCCGTTTCCTGAAAAATCGCGATTATATTATTTCGTCAGCAGCTGGAATACTTCCTGAATGCTTTGCTGTTCCTTCATTTGCTGAGACAGCACTGCGAGCCCGTTATCAACGGCAAAACGGAAGAGTTCCGGACGCAAATCAGATTCTACTCCACTTTCAATCTCCCAAACATTTCCTTTAATTTGCTGAACACGTGTCACTCCGGGTAAATTCTTCAGTTTATTAGCATCTGGATTTTTATCGAATTCAACCAAAATTACCTGTGTGTTCTTAACAAGCTTAGAGAGTTCCGAAGTCTTGTCATCAGCAACAATTATCCCTTTGTTGATGATAATGGCCCGGTCGCAAATGGCTTCCACTTCCTGCATAATATGAGTAGAAAGCATAACCGTTTTACTCTTGCCAATTTTTTGAATTAATTGCCGGATCTCAATTAATTGGTTAGGGTCAAGACCAGAAGTTGGCTCATCGAGAATTAATACAGCGGGATCATGGATCATAGCCTGGGCAAGTCCTACACGCTGACGATAACCTTTTGATAAGGCACCGATTTTTTTCTTACGCTCTACTTCAATTCCTGTAATGTCAATCATCTCGGCAACACGCTTCGCCTTATTCTTGATGTGATAAATACCACCCACAAACTCCAGATATTCTTTCACATACATATCAAGATAAAGAGGATTGTTTTCAGGTAAATAGCCAACGTTACGTCTGACGTCCAGCGATTGCTCCTGAATATCATAACCACACACCTTTGCAGACCCCGAAGTAGGAGGGATGAAGCATGTGAGAATTTTCATCATGGTGGATTTTCCTGCTCCGTTTGGACCTAGTAAGCCAACGATCTCACCAGATTTAATTTCAAAGGAAACAGTGTCAAGCGCTTTTTGCTGACCAAATTTCTTTACAATGTTGTTCGCCGAAATTGACATGGATTTCAGATTGCGTGAAGTGTACGGCAAAAGTAATAAAAAAGGGATAAGAAGATGGAGCTAATGCTCTAAAAATGCAAGACACTCTACATGGTGTGTCCGCGGGAAAAAATCGAAAGGATGTATGTTCGTTAAATGGTACCCATGTTCGGTAAAACGATCCAAATCCCGTTTTAAAGTTTCTCCATTACAACTTAAATACGCTATTCGCGCTGGTTTATAGGTTAATGAAATCCAGTCGATGAGTCCAGATTCCATACCTTCACGCGGAGGACGGGTATAAAGTAAACGACGATTAATTTCGCGATATCCCAGCCATTCATCCAATTGAGGTGTACGTTCATGACATTTACCCCGTAGAACCAGTGTTCCGTTGAGGTTCATCCGTGCACATTCTACAGCTTCACTGCTAATCTCCACTCCAATTCCATAGGCTCCGGCACGAGTCCATGCTACCAAGGAGCCGCCAATTCCGGAATACAGGTCGATAACCCCATCCCCCGGTTCAATGGAAAAGAAATCCAGCGTTTCAACAATGGATTGCTTATAAAGGGGCAATATCGTTTGCTGGTAGGTAGTGGGTCCGTAAATAAGTTTCAGCGAATCCATACTCAATTGCTTTCCAAAAAGAAACTGCCAGCTTGCTTTAGCAAAAACATTATTTCCCTCACATGCATGAAGGTGCAGCCAAATACCTTCGTTGCCTGCAGCCAACAACTCCCTGAAAAAGGGCTCGGGCCAACGAACACCTTCAACCGAACTCGCTTTTATAACCAACACTAGCTGGGCTCCTGATTGAACATAAAAGGCTAATGGAAACAGATCTGGCCCGGGAAGATATTTTTGAAGAATGCGATAAGTCGTTTTTATCCGTGTTGAGTGCATCGGACAATCTGGAATTGGCACAAGGGCTTTCTTACTTCTTAAGCCAAACTGCCAGCTTGTTCCATCCCAAAAAGCAGGCATGCAAATCTTTTCACGATAACCAATTTGCTCAGACTGAGGAATACAAGAGATATCAGAAAGATAACCACTCCATGATCCAAGAGTCTTTTTTAACCAATCGGTCTTTTTCTGCATGCTTTCTTCAACAGAAATATCTCTGTGAAAACATCCGCGACAAGCAGCCATGCATCCCGATTCTAAAGCCATTGGTTAATAAATTAAATGTTGTAAGCTATGCAAAGGTAATCGATTAGTTAATTGAATAAATAGCAAAATGCTTATTCGTTGAA
Source organism: Bacteroidales bacterium (assembly GCA_963678485.1). Classification (GTDB taxonomy): domain Bacteria; phylum Bacteroidota; class Bacteroidia; order Bacteroidales; family CAIWKO01; genus CALGYY01. Next base: position 2,153,535 of record OY782882.1, on the reverse strand, counting down.
GAAAGCCACTGGAAAATCTTAAAAAGCAAGAAATCTGTTTTAGGTTCAATCATTAAGGAAATTGTCATCTAAAGAAAATGGTAGCTATTTCTTTCTTAAGTTTGTGTCCTGTTACCCTTGCCAATACAACCCATGATTAAAAAGGTTTTCAAACTAAATGCTATAATATTTTTAGTAGTAATAGCGCTTACTTCAACTGCGCAATCAAGCCGCACAGATAGTTTGAATGCTGCTCTTAAAGAACTTGGCGAAGATACCCTCAGGGTGAACACACTAAATGCACTCTGTTGGGAACAACGAGTAAGCCTTCCGGAAACAGCCTTACAACTAGGAAAAGAAGCTGCGACGCTTGCCGCTAAATTGGAATTTAAAAATGGTGAAGCCAAAGCCCGCAATAATATGGGCGTGATTTATCATCTGCAAGGCAAGTACGACAAGGCCATGCTGCATTATAAACAAGCCGTTGGCCTTTATCAGCAAGCCAGAAACGATAGGGGATTGGCCGCAGTATTAGGAAACCTCGCGAGTGTTTGGCAGGCAAAAGGCGATTATACAGCAGCTCTCGACTATTACGGACAGTCCATCAATGCAGCTCAACGCGCGGGCGACCGGCAACGATTGGCGATTGCCCTTGGCAGCATTGGAATTATTTATTATGATCTGGGCTTTTATGAAAAATCGCTTGGATTCTATTTGCAATCCTTATCCATCAGAGAAGATCTTGGCGACAAACAAGGAATGGCCTATGCTCTGGGAAATATAGGACTGGTCTTCGATGCACAACGCAATTATCCCAAGGCGCTTGAATACTACTATCGTTCATTGAGGATTCGGCAGCAACTCGGTGATAAACCTGGAATTGCAACGTCACTTATAAATATTGGCATGGTACATTATGTCCAACAGCATACGAATGAAGCCAGAGACTATTTTACCCAGGCGTTGCGTATTAGCGAAGAATGTGGATTTAAAAAGGGCGTCTCTGCTGCATTGCAGAATCTTGGAGATGTTTATAGGGAACAAAAAGAATTTCTTACCGCAGAAGAGTATTTCGAAAAAGCATTGTTTATCAATAGCGAAATGGAGGACATGCTGGGTATGGCCAACGCCTGGCATAGTATGGGTCTGGTAAACAAAGAACGAGGTAAATCTCAGGAAGCCTTGAAATACTTTACCAAAAGCGATAGTATTGCTCGTCAAATGGCCAACAAAGAAATTATCTGTAAAAATCTTTTTGAGATATCACAAGTACATGCTAAAATGGGCAATTTCCAAAAAGCATGGGAAGGCATGGGTGATTATGCGAAGATGAAGGATAGTCTGTATTCCGAAGAAAGCATGATCAAAATGGCCGATATGGAGGTGAAGTATGAATCGGATAAAAAAGAACAGGAAATCAGGGATCTTTCCAAGGAAAAGGAATTACAGGAAGTAAAAATCGAACGTAATTATATTTTGTTTTATATGTCGGGAGCCTTGTTCTTGCTGCTGTTGGGATTGTCAATTACACTTTTTTACGGATACCGACATAAGCAGAAAATTCGCCGATTAACCTTGATTCGCGAGTCGGAAATGGCGCTTAGGAACATGGTCGTTGAAACGGAAGAACGCGAACGTAAACGCTTCGCAAAAGACCTTCATGATGGACTGGGGCCTTTGCTTTCTGCCGTCAAAATATACGTCAACGAATTGCAGGATGCAGAAACACCCGAAGAGGAAAAAGCATCAATGCTTAAATATGTCAACGATCTTATCGATGAGGCTGTTCGCGATACTCGTACAATTGCAAATAATTTAATGCCAACCATGATTGCTGATTATGGATTGATTCGCGCACTAGAGACCTTTTGTGAAAAGATTCGTCGTAGCAAAGTGCTGAACATTTCCATGAATGCAAATGTGCTGCAAACCAGATTAGATCCTACGCTCGAGATTACCCTGTATCGTGTTATTCTCGAGCTTATCAACAATACATTGAAACATTCGGGGGCAAAAAACATCGACCTGCACATTTTGGAAACTGCCGAAAACATTGAGATAAGCTATAAAGACGACGGCTGCGGTTTTGACGTGAAAGCCATGCAAAACAGCCCGGAAGCCGGACTGGGGTTGAAAAATATCGTTAACCGCATTGCCTCTGCCGACGGTCATTGCGAGTTCAGAAGTGAGAAGGGGAAAGGGTTATGGGTGAGAATGGATATAAACAAACAGAAATATTCTTCAGGTAATAACAAATAGTATCATGGAAGAGAAAATTAAAATCATCGTTGTAGACGATCACGAAATCTTTAGAAATGGTTTAGTGATGATCATCAATAAACTCAAATATGCCAGAGTACTGGCCGAGGCTTGTAATGGTCAGGAATTCCTTGATTTACTTGAAACACATCAACCTGATCTGGTGTTTATCGATATTGAAATGCCTGTTATGAACGGGATTGATGCGACAAAAAAAGCGCTGGAAATGCAACCGGGACTTAAAATGATTGCACTTTCCATGTTTGGTGAAGATGCATATTTGCATCAAATGATCGACGCAGGTGTTAGCGGTTTTTTACTCAAGAATATCAACAAAGAAGGCCTGGATCGAGCCATTCGTTGTGTTTTGGAGGGAAAGAATTATTATTCGGAAGAATTGATGGCCATTTTTGCACGCAAATATGTTGAACCTGCTGCAAAGGCAGACCCCGAAGCCGAACTGACCAAACGGGAACTTGAGGTTTTACAACTTATCGCTGAAGGCCTGACCGATCAGGAAATTGCCGATAAGATATTTCTTAGTATCCGAACCATAAATTGGCACCGGGCAAATCTAATTTCTAAAACCGGATCAAAAAATACTGTCAACTTGATCACCTACGCGATAAAAAACAACCTTGTTAAACTATGAGGAAGAGCCTGCAACGACTGCTTTTCCGAAAGACATGCAAACATCTTCTGCAGTTAAACTTTGTAATGATGTTGCTGTTTTTGCTTGCAATTGCAGGCGTGGGCTGTTCAGCGAAAGCGAAACAAAAACCCGCATCATCAGGAAGAATTCTGGAAATATTAGTTGTGTACGATGGCTCGAAAACCCAAACACACGCACTTCCTGCTGTTGAAGAAGTCTTCGAAAGTATACAGCCCGGTCTCAATCAGGCCGAAGCCAGATTCGATTTGGTACAGATCCGCGAAAGCGCATTCAGTGCGATTTTTCAAAACTATCATAGTATATTGAAAATTAAAATTCAGGCTGAGGCATCTGAAGAATCCATAAAAATTCAGCGCGATAAGTGGGCTCATCCACAGCTTTTCGTTGAGGTCACAGCACCAAGCGACAGCAGCGCCAATGCCTTTATTAAAGAGAAAGCATTGACACTTCAACAGCTATTTTATAGCAACGAATATGATAGAATAGTTATGCAGTTTCCAAAAGGAGCAACGAAAAGCCTTGCCGACAGCCTGTTTCAGAAGCAAGGCTTTGGTATAACCCTTCCTTCAAATTTTTATTTAGCAAAACAACAACATGAAAAAACCTGGTTGCGCTGTCGCGACGAGGAGAAAGAAATGGGCTTACTTTCCGCTGTAATTCCATATTCTGATACTATGATGCTAAAGCAGGAAAGACTTACGACCCAATGTGATTCATTGATAAAAATGATACCTGGAAGTCGCCCACTATCTTATATGATGGTTGTTGACGAATATCCAACAATATGCACACAAACTGCGATAGACGGCTGTTACGCAGTTGAATTGCGTGGTTTATGGGAAACAAAAAACGATTTAATGGGTGGCCCATTTCTGCTTTATGCAGTGCCATTTCCCTCACGTGACAAGGTGCTGTTTTTATACAGTTACGTATATCATCCAAATCAGCCCAAGCGCGATATGCTTATGCAACTGGAAGCGATTGCTCACAGCTTGAAATTTGCTGTCACTACTCAGTAGGCTCAGTGCGTTTTTTGTACTCATCCAACCCATCAATGAGCCATTTCTTGTAAGCATCGATGTTTTCGTCGAATGCCCTTGGCTTTTGCAGCAAACGTCCCTGATTGTCAAGCAGCACATAATATGGCTGTGCATTCCCTCCAAAGTAACGTGCCTGAAAATCGCTCCATTTGTTACCGACCGTTACTATGTCTTTTTCCATCCCCGCAAAGGTAGTTGTATACTGTAATTCTTTAGGTAATTCCTTTTTATCGTCAACATAAAGTGAAACAAGTACGTAATCTTCTTTCAACATTTTTCCTACTGTTGGATCAGTCCAAACAGCCACTTCCATTTTACGACAATTCACACATCCCCATCCTGTAAAGTCTACCATCAGCGGTTTTCCAGATTTTCGGGCATACTCAGCAGCAATGTCAAAATCATCATAAGGAGCATGAACCTGATTGTTGGAGAGATTAAAATCCTGAGTGGTAATTGGTGGTGAAAACGCACTGATGGCGCGTAATGGCGCGCCCCATAATCCAGGAACCATATACAGCGCAAATGCGAAAGAAATCAACGCAAGAAACAGACGAGGGACGCTCACATGTTTGAGTTCGCTGTCGTGTGGTAATTTAATTTTACCTAACAGATAAATGCCCAGCAAGACAAAGATGATGATCCATAATACGAGGAAGGTTTCCCTTGGTAAAATGCCCCAGTGACTCGCAAGATCGGCAACTGATAAAAACTTCAGAGCAAATGCAAGTTCCAAAAATCCAAGAACAACTTTAACGCTGTTGAGCCAACCGCCCGATTTTGGCAGGTTCGAAAGCCATGATGGGAAAATAGCGAAGATGGTAAAAGGAATCGCCAGAGCAATTGCAAATCCAAGCATTCCAATGAGCGGCGCAAGGGCTCCTCGCGAAACAGCTTCTACTAATAAAGTTCCAATGATAGGTCCGGTGCAGGAAAACGATACCAACACCAGCGTAAAGGCCATAAAAAAGATACTCAGAAGTCCTCCTGTTTTTTCTGCACGACGGTCCATGGCATTTACCCAGCTGGTCGGCAGTTGCATTTCGAAGGCGCCAAAAAAGGATGCAGCAAAAACCGCTAACAGGAAAAAGAAAAAGACATTAAACCAGGCGTTGGTCGAAAGCGCATTTAAGGCGTCGGCGCCAAAAATCATGGTCACTCCCAATCCCAGCAATACATAAATTACAATAATTGATATTCCATAGGTAATGGCATCACGTCTTCCCTTACGCTTGTCTTCGCTGCGTTTCATAAAGAAACTCACAGTAAGAGGAATCATTGGCCACACACATGGCGTAATAAGCGCAATGAGGCCACCTAAAAAACCCATTACAAAAATCCACCACAACGACATCCCCGAAATACCGCCGACTACATCCTCACCCTTTAAAAAAGCTTTGTTGAATGCGGTGTCAATGGGAAGCCCGCCCGGCGCAGAAACCAGGGTGTCTGCTTTTTTTACTGTGTCTGTTAAAGCGGAACTGTCAACAATCGGAACATTAACAGCTGTTGCTCCAATAACCCCTTTAACAGGGATACTGAGCGTATTATCAAGTGCAACACAGCTTCCGTTGTTACAAACCATATAATAAATCTTTAACGAAACATTGAAATCCTTTTCGCTATTGACTTTGATGCGTTGTGTAAAATTCGCTTTATCAATCCAGAACTTGATATTCATTTCGAATACAGCCTCGTATTCTTCTTTTGGTTTTGGCCATTCCTTGGTTTTTCCAACCAACTGATAGGAAGAGGAAGGTTCAAATTTTAGTTCGGTAGGAAGCGGTCCACCAGCCTTGATGTATTGCGAATATAAATGCCAATCCTTGTCGATCTTTGCCGAAACAATAATATCAAATTCGCCATTGCCGGCATCTTTCACTTGATACGACCAGCTTACAGGCTGCTTAAAATCACCCTGTGCAAAGACTCCTTTTAAGGGTGCAAGGCTTATCAAACATACAAGAAAACAACTCAGTGCGGTCAGGACTCGTGATTTCATGGGATTTATTTTGGTAATTATGCAAATATAGATAATTCTGTACAAATGGAAGTTTATACATATATCATCAAAATGCCTTTGTGGTTAAACTTCTGTTAATGTAATGAGACATATTTTGTTAGTTTGCTTTGTAACCCTTACAAAATGGGCGATTCGATGGCCAACGACCCAAACGATTCTGCCATCGGAAATCAACAGCCAGCAGTTCTCTTTTTCGAAACGTGTAAATTTATGATCGCTAAAAAAGTCGCTTAGCTTTTTCTTCCCTCTTGCACCAAGGGGATGAAAAACATCACCCCTTTTCCATTTTCTTAAGGTTAACGGAAAGCTCAGCTTTCCCTCATCCATACAGGCAATAGAGGGTAGTGTCGGAATTGAGAACTGATCATCGATAATACAATGCTCTATTGTCGCACCAAGGGGCGCGACCATTCTCGTATCATTTGCGTGTATTAAATACTCGCTGGAAACCTCATTATTCGCGGCCTTTAGCTCTTCAATAAAAAGATATTCTCTATCAATAAGCAAGCGATGAGTGTTTGAGAAAAATATTTTTCCCGCCTCCTTGCCGCTGGCTTTACGTATATCACTGCAGACTTCTTCACTAAAACCAAAGGGATGCAGGATTTCCCAATACCATGTTGCCGGGGGATGTAGCGCTGACAATCCACGAATGGAAATTTTTATTTGTTGGCCTTCTTCATGCAAAAGCTCCTCTCTTACCGCTTTTATTTGATGTCTGTAAATCTTTTCTGCTTCAGCAAAACGTTGAAAATTTTGCGTCATTATATTCTGGAGGTCAGGAGCAATTTCGGTCAACGCAGGCATGAGCGAATGACGAATACGGTTACGCAGATAGTGATCGTGATCGTTTGACGTATCGTGTCTGAAACGAATTTTGTTAGTATTAATATATTGCTCAATCACTGTCCGGGTGGCAAAAAGTAAAGGTCGGATAATATTTCCCTTTTTCACAGCAATGCCTTTAATACCGCCAATTCCAGTACCTCTTATCAGATTAATAAAAAAGGTCTCGATTGCATCGTCACGATGGTGGGCAGTAGCAATTAAATCGAAGTCTTTTTGCGCCGCCAATTCCTTAAAAAAAGTATAGCGAAGATCTCTAGCCGCCATTTGAATGGAAATGCCTTTACTATTGGCTTCTGCTGCGGTATCAAACTGTTTACTATAGAAAGGAAGTCCTGCATTAGCGGCCCATTCCCTCACAAAATATTCGTCGCCATCACTGGCAATTCCTCGCAATCCAAAGTTGCAATGAACGATACCTGCATCAATTCCTGCTTCCACAAACAACGAAGCCATGCAGATGGAATCCATACCGCCACTCACTGCGATTAATACGCGCTGACCGGGGAGGATTAATTGTTCTTCGGAAATAAATTGCCTGAAAGCGTCTAGCATTCGATGTTAGTTAAACAATGGCTTATTCAAAGCCGGGCACAACCTTAGTCTTGTTTTCCTGACCTTTGGTTTTCAAATTCTCGGCACTCCATTCGGAGGTTTTCTTTCCTTTTTCAAAGGTGGCTTTGTAAATCAGTTTTCCATCAGTATCCCAATATTGCCAGGTGCCTTCTTTGCGGAAATTCAGATAACTTCCTTCTCCTGATTTCTGTCCGCCGGTATGGTATTCAACCCATTTGCCTTCGGGAAGACCTGCAGCAAAGCCTTGCTCTTTATACTTGCTTCCATAGATATCGTGAAAAGTCCAGTTGCCCTCTTTTTTGTCGTCGATATATTTTCCTGTTTCTGCCAACTGTCCGTTCTCGTGCCATTCGGTCCAGTTACCGCTTTTTAATCCAGCTTTATAAGATCCCTCAAAGCGCTTTTTGCCATTTTCCCAATAAAAAACAGAGCTGCCTTCTTTAAGTCCATTCTCGTAGGTGTATTGATATTTTTGCTGACCACTTTCAAAGTACCCAAGCCATTCACCATCCATCTGGCCTCCGGCAAAATAGCCTTTGTCCTTGATTTTCCCGTTTTCGTACCAGCTGGTCCACAAGCCATCTTCTTTGTCGCGATCGAATGATCCTTCACGATCCTTTTGTCCTGATTGATAATAAACCACCCACAGACCTTGACGTTTGCCCAAATTGTATGAGCCTTCGCGTAATTTCTCACCCGTCGGATAATAAAATACCCAGGCTCCCTGCTGCAAGCCTTTCACGAAAGGGCCTGTGCTGCCAAGTTTCCCTGTTTCGTGATAAAAACGCCAAATACTATCCTGTAAATCACCACGAATATTTCCTTCCATTTCCAGTGTGCCGCCAACGCGCCACCAATAACCATAACAGTAAAGCGAATCGTTGAGGTACGATCCTGCAAATTCTTTCTGACCATTATCAAACCAGCTGGTGGTAGGCCCTTGCTTCAAATCATTTACGTAATTAATTTCACTTTTTATCTTTCCGTTTGGATGCCAGCTAGTGAACTTTCCTTCTTTTTTACCATTCACGACAGTCCATTCCTCTGTTTTTTGTCCACCTTCTAACCATACCGTATTGAGTCCGTTCTCGTAATTCAGAACTTTCCATTTGGAACCGTTTTCGTAGAAATGTTCCCATGTTCCGGTTTTTACATCATTGGTATAGTTACCCGTCATCATTACCCTTCCGTTTTCGTACCAGATGGTTTGTACGCCACTGCGCAAATCGTTTACATAGTTTGATTCACTTTTCAGTCGACCACTTGTATACCAGGCGGAGGACACGCCTTCTTTTTTTCCATTTTTCACAAACCACTCGGTTTCCTTGTGTCCCAACGAATCGTACACGGTAACAGGACCATTCTCGTTATTTATTACTTTCCACGGTTTTCCTGTTGGATACCAGTAATTCCAGGTGCCAGCAGCAACATCGCGATTGAAGGTTCGCTCAGCTTGTTTCTGTCCGTTATCATACCAATTGGTCCATTTGCCATCCTTGAGACCCTCAACATAATTGCCTTCTTCACGGGTTTTCCCGTTTTCGTACCAGGTGGTCCAAAGCCCTGATTTTTCCCCATTCTCGTAGGTTCCTTCAAGTTCTTTTTTACCACTGGGGAACAGTTTGGTGTCTTTACCATTATCGTAATTTACCTCTTCCCAAAGGTTACCGTTCATATACCAATAGGTCCATTGGCCGGACTGCACATCATTGATATATTTACCTTCTGCCCATTTTTTCCCGTTTTTGTGCCAGTAAATCCATGCACCGGACTTCTTTCCATCAACCACAGGACCCTCGCCTTTTTTAGCATTATTCTCATAATATTCTGAGGTAACGGTCTGTGCGACAGCAGCGGTAATTATCAGGCCCAGGGCCATGAACAACAAGATTTTTCTAATCATACAGCAAGATTTTTCGGCCAATACATAACGGTTTGTTGTGTGCAAAAGTACGCAAAGGCAATGAAGAATGAAAAAACGAAATGAAAAGAGAAATAAAAATTTCACATAACGCCCGCTATACATATAAAAACGACCGGTCCCCGAGCTGTCGAGGGGCGATTGAATTCAGAAATCTCCTTGCATGCCCGATGTCGGTGAGACTGAGAGAAAAAGACAAATCCGAGAGCATAGAAACCCCGCTTGACCCAGTCTTTACGGCAGGGAGAATTGAAATGCGAGAAATCACAACCTACATCAGCACCTCTCCATGGCCAAAAAGTATATCGATAAAAGAATATAACATAATTCAAAACAATATATATACCGACGTTTCCTTGATACAACCTCCTGTAAGTACCGAAAATAGTTAATCAAAAAAAAGTGAAATTTTTTTGACTTAGATTAATGAGGATTGCACGAGTTTTTTGAAAAAAATCGATTCAGAAAAATGGCATTTTTGACTCTATATGCAGCGAAGACATAATTATGTCTTTGAATAAACCTAATTATTAATTAAAATTATTATCATGAGAACAAAGATTTTTGAAAACAAAGGAGGAGGCCGATGGCTATTGAAATTAGCCCGACTTAAAACAACATTGATTGGGATTCCTATTTTGCTATTTTTGTTATTGTTTGGACATACACTTCATGCCCAAAGCAACTGCTCTTCTGCAGTGTCAATCCAAGGGGAAGACACATGCTTCAGTATCTCAAGTGGTACTGAATACTGGATTCACTTTATCGGACAATCGCCCCATATTAAAGCTGAAGCATTTGCTTCTTCCAGCAAATGGACTCAATGTTGGCAATAATACGGCAAAAAACTACCTCAATAAATTTTACAATCTACAATGTGGGATTATAGTATTCCGGTCGAATTTGAAAGCAGTTAATAATATGTTTAAGATAACAGGTATTGCACAAACATCATATGGCATTTGTGCGAGAGGAACAAATCCGGTAATACATAACAACCCGATGATATATACTTTGACTATTGGCGGTTATAATGCAAATGAGGGTAACCAGTTCAAGAGTCTTTATTGTGGTGTTTTTTCTATGAAAAACATGAAATTGTTAGCGTACAAAAACCTGATTGATACAGCAAGCTTTGGTGTGTTTTTATCACAAAACGAACAAGCAGGAACTAACTCAGAAATTGTTCGCAACAGGATTACTTATGTTGATAGAGCTGTTACGGCAAACTTGAATCTTGATGGTTCAACAATCATCAACAATAATTTTATCGAATGTAAGCCCAGTGTTGTATCATATGGTGTGAAATTGACTGGTGGGAGTAATATACCTCTGAATAATTTGGAGCGCTACACTATTCAGGCGGATACCATAAGAGCTGGAATTGCTATTGATCTCCTGGATTGCTATTTGCCTTTTATGAAATGTAATCTAATCACTGTTTATTCAAATAATATGTACAGTTATGGAATGCATATTACCAATTGTAATCTACATCAAAGCCAAAACAATTCAATAACAGGTGTATCTAAGAATCAGCGAACTTTTGGTACATCCATTATAGATGGTTATGAATTTCGCTATCTTTGTGGAAATAACATATCTAACACAGATACTGCATTTGATGTGAAAGGGCAAAACACCACATACTACAATTCTATTCGCACAGAGAACTGGATTAATAATCGAGTGGGATTCCGATTGTCCAATAATGGGTATACTGGTCCGATAGGAGATCCAACTCATCCATGCAAACTGGTTTGGAATACTCCTGCAAACACTCATGATACTTGGTCTTTCTTTTCAGATGGAAGTCTTAATACTTTTTATACAACATCCAGTTCCAATGAAAACCCCATTATTAATCAGGGGGATAGATACCCATCTTCTGCTGTCGTCCTGTCTGAGTTACAAATTACAGGAACAACATCCAGTTGTGCTAACATCAATTGTAATGGAGTGGCTATGTTAATGATGAACTCCGATACAGGTCGTATTACTTCTCAGTACCAAGTGTTGCAGGGTGAAAATCCCTCGTTTAAGGGCTTTTACAACGTAATAAATGATCGTATAAATTACCCGATTTTCCCAAATCAGGCATCATGGATTGGAAAACAGGAAGTGTATTACGTGATTAATAACGATACTGCATTTTATTTTCCTGAAACTGCATTGAAGCAGTTTAAGCTGCAAATGGATACTACTAATACAGGAGTTCTTTATAAAGTTGAAGCAAAAATTAATCTGGATTCCCTTGACGACGCTAGTATTCTAAATGAAAGTATTATTCCAAAAAATGCGATGGAAGAAACACATCAATCAGTGTATCGTTATCTGATTAAGTATTTACGAGAAGACACATTAGATGTGGAATCTGTGAGAGACTTAAGAAATATTGCTGTTCGTTGTCCTCTTGAATATGGTCGAGGAGTTTATCAAGCAAGGGCTTTGCTAACGGTATTTGATAGTTTAGGTACGGAATATACAAGCTCATGTAATGGAGTGGCCTATGAAAAGCACATGCAAACAAATCCAAGTTCAACGGACTTTGATCCGTCAGGTCAAATGCTTATTTATCCTAATCCTGCGATGGATTTGGTGACTGTTGAATATTTGATTGAAGGCACCTCTTCCTCATCCAGAATAAGCATTTATGACTTAATGGGCAGGGAGGTGTATTCGCAAGAATTAGCTGAAAATTCTGGGACTTTATTAATTAATACTTCAATATTTCTTGGTGGTGTTTATTTTGTAAAAATTTATAATATCTTGGGACTGTTAAATCAGAGTAGGCTTGTAATCCTTAAGTAATCATCGATAGGGGAGGTATATTATTTACCTCCCCTATATATATTAATACAATGAAAAAGCTGCTTTTTTTATTTTTAATAGTTGTTTGCAATTACTGCTCTGGGCAAAACCTTGTAATCAACGGCTCATTTGAAGATCACACGGTAGGGTATCTTCCTGGATTTTGTGATACGTTTGCAGTTAGCCAAAATGTTTACAATCCTAATTTGGGGAGCCCAGACTATTGTCATGAAATGACTACTTGTGCTTCCGTCGGAGTTCCAATCAACACTTATGGCTTTTCATGGCCTGTTGAAGGCTTGGCGTATTATTTTATTGTAATATATTGGGCTGAGGACACATCTGTTTCATACCTATTCAGGGAATATATAACGCTTGGTCTTGAGTTTCCTCTTGCCGCTAGCAAACAATATTCTGTATCTTATAATATCCGTTTGGCCGATTCATGTGCATATGCAATAGATGAAATGAGTATATTATTTACAGATACTTTAATTCAATACGATACAAATGGTATTATCCCTATAGTTCCGCAAATAAATAATCCACATGGGAATTATCTGTCAGATCAGAAAAGCTGGATGGAAATGAAATATACCTATATTGCATCTGGAGGTGAAAGCTATATTACGATCGGAAACTTTAAAAATGATCCAAACACTGATTCTTTGAGAATTCATGAGCCATCCTATTTTCAACCTGGATCATGGGGTATGCATAATTGGGCAGGATATTATATTGATAATGTAAGTGTGGTCGAAATTCGAGATTCAATACCGAAGGGAATGATCTATTTTCCAAATGCTTTCAGTCCTAATAATGATGGAGCAAATGATGTTTTTTATATTCGTGGACAAAGCATAGCTGAGATTGATTTAAAAATATATAGCCGCTGGGGAAACTTAGTGTTTGAAAGTAATGATCCTGAACGGGGCTGGGATGGGCGTTTCCATGGCAAGGACTGCGCGGAAGGGGTTTATTTTTATTCAGCTTCAGTTACCTTTAAAGATGGAACTGTGGAGCTGAAGAAGGGGAATGTGACGATTGTTAGGTAGCCACTGACAGACGTTAGAAATATTGTTGAAATCAGAAACCCCCGTCTGACCGCGTCTTTCGGGCAGGAAGATTTGAAATGCAAGAAAAAGCAAGACAGAGGACTGCTCAAACTTTCTCCCGAAATGTCCTCCTGACAAGCTCAGAAACCACCCTTCAAGCTCATTGACCGCCCTTCGACAGGCTCAGGGACCGGCATTGATGGCATTAATCTTAGGTGGTTTCGACAAGCTCAACCACAACAAAGCCGCACCGCTGTTGGGAATACCGAAGGGCGCTGAGCCTGTCGAAGCGCCCGTTTTGTACATAAACCGCCCGGTCCCCGAGCTTGTCGAGGGGTTTTCTCAATATAAAATAATGGTTGGAAGATCCTTACAGCAAAGCATTTCAAGAGTTGTCCATTAAGCGTTTCCAAAATCAAAGGGAAACGGCAAATCCGAGATCCGAGAAACCCCGCCTGACCGAGTCTTTCATTTTCTAAAAGGAAAGACGCCTTTCATATTCCCCACCGCCACCCTCGTTATCACATTAACACATTCCCACATTAGCACTTATAAAAAGGCACCTCGCGCCGAAATGTTGGTAGAATGTATGGATGTGGTAGAATTTCTCTGGCGCCAAAATGGAGCGTTGATGCTGCGAAGTCATTGCGCCAGGAGGGGTAGAATGTTGGGCGAGAGCCATTGGAATTTAAGTGAACAGATGGAAAGCCTTTACACAATCGCACACCCTTGCTTATTTCTTTTGTATTCGGCGCCTGCAAACTGCCTCAAATTGCGAAAATCCATACCTTTGCTGCATAATCAGGAAAAATGAAAGTTAACGGAACTCATTATCGCACGGTCTGGATGCAGCAAACAACGGTCATGCTTATCGACCAAAATAAATTACCCTTTAAATTCGAGATCATCGCATCGCCTCATCATACCGAGACCTGTGAGGTGATTAAAGATATGCGGGTAAGAGGTGCCGGCGCAATCGGCGTAACTGCTGGTTATGCCATGGCGCAGGCCTTCGCTGAAGCTGGATCTGATGCAGAATATGTAAAGATCGCCCGTAAACGTATCGAGGCCACACGACCCACCGCCCGTAATCTTTTTTATGCAACCGATAGAGTATTCGCTGCAGGAATAAAACATGGAAGCAAAGGTGCAATGCAGGAGGCAGAGCTTCTGGCAACTGAAGATATTGAGAGTTGCAAGGCTATTGGTCGTTTTGGTTCTGTGTTAATTGATGATGGCTGTCGCATGGAAACCCATTGTAATGCAGGCTGGCTGGCATTTACTGATTATGGGTCTGCATTGTCTCCCGTTTATCACGCTGTCGCTGAAGGTAAGAATATTCTTGTTTATGTTGATGAAACCCGTCCACGCAGTCAGGGTGCGCGCCTTACCGCATGGGAGCTTGCAAACGAACAAATACCACATACCATCCTTCCCGATAATGCAGGTGCATGGATGATGTCGCAAGGTGAAATCGATCTAATGATTGTTGGTGCTGATCGAATTGCGCGCAACGGGGATACTGCCAATAAAATTGGAACGCTCGAAAAGGCCATTGCAGCCCATCATTATGGAATTCCATTTTATATTGCAGCACCTTTATCAACTTTCGATTTTGATTGTGCTTCCGGAAAAGATATTCCTATTGAAGCACGCAGCGAGGCTGAAGTTCTTTATCAGAGTGGTCCTGATAAAGACGGCGTATTACACGAAATACTGGTTGCATCGCCCGGTTCAGCTGCTTTTAATCCAGCCTTCGATGTGACACCGGCAAATTTAATTCGTGGCATCATCACCGAAAAGGGCATCATCCGGCCAAGAGAAGAGGATATTATTAAACTAAGGGAGATATAAAATGGCAGAAGGATATCAGGGTGTGAAGTTTCAGGTCATCATGCTGGGTCATGATGCACCACAGCATCTGCTGCTGCCAGAGCTTAAGAAATGGTGTGGCGTTTTTCACGAAAAGGGTCTTGCCCCGCCTTATCCCGGAGGTTCCTACGGAAACCTTAGTTTTCGAATTAAAACGGGTGATGATGCCTTTATTATTACCGGTACGTGCATGGGACTAAAAGGCTGTCTCGACGATGACAAATTTGTTCTCGTTACCTCATGTGACCTCCAGCATGCAAAGGTTTTCGCTTATGGAACGCGTCAGCCATCGTCTGAAAGCATGATGCATTATTCTCTATATAAAGCCAGACCGGATATTCATGCAATTTTTCATGGACATAGTCCTGAAATCCTTGATAACGCAGAACGATTAAACATCCTAACTACACCCGAAGAATATCCTTATGGAACGCCCGAATTAGCATTGGCCCTAGAAAACTGTGCATTGAAATCCGATTTCTTTATTGCCAAGAATCATGGTTTCGTAGCTCTTGGTGTGGATATGCCAACAGCAGGAACCTTAGCACTGGAGAGGCTTCAACAGTCAGAAAAATAACTACAGAAACAAACAAAATGACAAATAACGATATTCTTAGGCGCATCAGATATGCTTTCGATTTTAGTGATAATAAAATGATCGAACTCTTTGCCTTGGCCGAAACCGAAGTGAGCCGCGCCGAAGTGAGCAATTGGCTCAAGAAAGACGATGACCCCGAGTTTCAGTCGCTGCACGATAAACAGTTGGCAATCTTCCTGAATGGGTTAATTGTTGACAAACGAGGCAGAAAAGAAGGAGAGCAACCCAAACCTGAAAAAACACTGAATAATAATATCATACTGCGTAAGCTGAAAATCGCACTGAATCTGAAGGACGACGATATGCTCGAACTTTTTGCACTTGCAAAATTACCAGTAAGTCGCCACGAATTAAGTGCATTCTTTCGTAAACCCGGACAAGATCAATATCGTCTATGCAAAGACCAAATGCTAAGAAATTTTATTCAGGGATTACAAATAAAGTATCGCAACGAACAATAGTTTGCGAATGCGCTAACTGCGACGAACCTTCAAAACAAAAGGATATTGGTATAGAAGCGAATTTGCTGTTCATCGGTTTCCACATACTTATTTTCTATCATCAGCGTTCTCTTCACCTACAATTCTAACATATGAAGCAAAAAAAACTGCTGGTAATGTTTGTGCTAGCTGCCATAATTGGTCTTGTTGCATGCGAAGAGATCGATGTACCCCGAGGAACCCCATCTTGTATTAAAAGCAAAATTCGCGATATTCAAAAAGAGCCTGTTCGTAATCCCCCGGCCGCAATATGGCAATGCGAGTATCAGGGACAAACCGTATATTATATTCCTTCGTATTGCTGCGATAATTATAGTGAACTTTATGATGAACACTGCAACTTAATTTGTCATCCTGACGGAGGCATTACAGGGACGGGCGATTGCGCTTGTACAGATTTTTTCACAAATAGAACTAATGTTAAATTAATTTGGAACGACAACCGATGAAAACCAGAGCCTTCATTTATTACAGCATGCTTTTCCTGTTTCTTGCAATAGGGTTGATGTCATGCAAGAAGAATTCAAAATGCTTCGATCAGCAATTATATGATCAGCATAAGAACGATGAATGCGTGCAGAATTGTCCCGGTGTGATTGGCTGTGATGGCAAGACATACTGCAATGAATGCGAAGCAAACAGACTTGGTATAAGCGTTCCTTAACATTAATTATCTGCAGCGCAATGATTGAGTACAAGCGATCCAATGTTGGAAACAACTACTATTTGCTCGAGATTTTTGAATGTCCGAGAGCCCTGATCGTCTACGCAGCACGACTGGCCAATGATGTTGTAACGATAGAAAATTTTCATCTTTACAGAAACCCTGATGCTGTCAGTATTTGCATTGAAGGCGATGAAAAAAAAATAATGCCCAAACTAACAAATGCTGATCTGGATTTCGTAATAAGCAAAACAGAATTCCTTTCATTGATGCGCCTTTGGGACTCTCAAGGTGTGTATGCAATCTTTCATCAACAGGCGCAAATAAAATTCAAAGCCACGGAACTCGAGGCACTGCCACGTTATCATGCCTTGGAGAATTTTGGTTGGACACTCGAAATTGCCATTCCTGATTCTGCTTCTTCAGGATGGGGCCATTTATGTTCTCCTAGTAAAACGCTAATCGACCAAATTGAATCATTCATTATAGCTGCGAATACGGATGCTAAAATCCTTTAATTACGGGCACGCAGGAACATCTAGTGGTATTGTTTTACGAAAAACGCAGCATTAATATTTCTTAAAAAATGTTAGAGAAGGCTCTCTGCAACGATTGCTGTTGTGAGTACGTCCTTTCTTTTGATTAATTTTGTGGCTCTCTATGGAGTAATAAATCTGTAAGTCTTCTTAAACTAATTAACCATTTCCTGTTTGCCAAGACGATGAACGCCTTGCCTCAGAAGCCTTATAGTTTTCACGAAGAGTATTAACAGACGTAAAAAAAACTAATTATGAAAAAATCACTGATTGCTGTTGTGTTTGCATTCTTACTTGCAATGACTGCTTTTGCTCAAGAAGATGCCGAAGGGTGTAAGGATCATCCATTGTTTAATCGTATGCCGAATTATTATATCGAGCAATGTATTCAGAATTTTGACCTGGTTGATATTGTTATGGAAACTGGGGACTATGGGAAGGTCGAAGGCTACAAAACAATGATTGTTTATCAATTTAACACTGAAAGTGGACAACAACCGGTTTCTTTCTATCAGGCCGTGAAAAACTACGAAAATGCGCTGGTAAAATACGGAGTTAAGCGAATTTACCTTGGGTCTTCCGATGCGACATTGTATTTCAAAGCGAATAATAAAACTGTCTGGGTTGGAATTGGTGCAGCCTCTGACGTGGCTGAGCGTTTAACACTGACCATTGTTGAAATTGAAGAGATGAAGCAGGATATCATGGCGGCTGATATTTATGGAGAACTTGATAAAAGCGGACACATTGCTCTTTATATTAATTTTGAAACAGCTAAATCTGTAATCAAAAGTGAATCACAGAATATCATTGATCAAATTGCTGCCATGCTTACTGAAAATCCTGCACTAAAAATAAGTATCGAAGGACATACAGATAATGTTGGTGATGCAACGGCTAATCAAAATCTTTCTGTAAACAGAGCACAGGCTGTACTAAACGCAATCGTTGCGAAAGGAATCGACAAAAGTCGATTATCAGCCAAAGGCTGGGGCGCCACCAAACCAATTGCTGATAATAACACCGAAGAAGGTAAGGCAAAAAATCGACGAGTCGAAATTGTGAAGATGTAAAAAAAAATCATAAAGCTGTCGCAAATTGACAGCTTTTTTTTTGCGAAGAATGTCGAAAAAAATTAATCCATTCGTAATGGGTAATTGTTGAATGATGCAACAATTAGGCATTTCAAGCGTATTGTTCAACAATCATTTCGTAATTTGTAATAATTGAATTTTATAGTTATTTTGCCAACAGCAGCCATTTAAGTTCTAGTAATTTGTACCTTTGCATAAAACTAAATTATTCCACATGAAAAAACACTTACATCTTCTAGTATTCTTTGGATGTTTGATTTTAAATCTATCCATTGTTAGCGCTCAATCTAAACCCGAATTGCTTTGGTACAAATTCGATCAGGTAGGAACTTCAGTAACAAATTATGCATCTAATCCTCCTTCTGGAACAGCAACCGGTACGCTCATGGGTGCGATTACTCAAGGTGGTTCCGGACAGTGTGGAGGAGCGATCATAGGAAGTGGCATAACATCTACCACCGATTATGTTAACACCAATTGGGTAACATCTTTTCCAACCAGAGCGTGGACTATTTCGTTCTGGACTTCAAATATTACAGGGACGACCACTTTGTACTATATTTTTGGTGATGCCAACGCAGGCAGTTTTCGTTGTTTCACCAATGGTGCTGCCGGAGCAACGAATTGGATTTTAAGGGGAGGGGGGGCGTTCACCGATGTTACCATCAATGGTGGAGCAACAGCCACGCCTTCCCTGTCAACGTTTGTTTATGATTCGTTGGCGGGTAATATCAAAGGATATTTAAATGGAGCTCTTGTAACCACCGTTGCTCAAGGTTCTCCTGTTATAATCAGCGGAATCGGGCCGTTTAAGGTGAATGGTTACGGGTCCAATGTTGGATTACCAGCAAGTGGGTACATGGATGAATTCAGAATATATAATCGCGCTCTTTCTGCCGCAGAAGTTTTAAGTCTGTTGGATATGAGCACCTTTGATACAATTAGTGTTGCTCAATGTGATCCCTATACCTCACCAAGTGGTTTACATACATGGAACGTTCCGGGAATTTATAGCGACACCATTCCTAATAGTACTGGTTGTGATAGTATAATTTCGATTGACTACACTTTGTCCACGACATCTGTGTTAAACATTGACGCATGTTATTCTTATAGCTCTCCAAGCGGTAACTACCTTTGGCATTCCTCAGGAGTTTATTACGACACGGTAAGTAATGCCAGTGGCTGCGACACTCTTTTCGTAATTAACCTTAACATTAGTAATGTGAATCTTGGGGTTGTTCAAATCGACTATAATCTTGGTTCCTTGCAGCCAACTGGAGCCTATCAGTGGCTTGATTGCGATAACGCTATGGCGCCTATACTTGGAGAGAACGTTCAATCCTTTACTCCAGCGATTGATGGAAATTATGCAGTACAAGTTTCAAATGGTGCTTGTTTAGATACTTCTGCATGCTTCAACATTAGCGGTATCGGCATTCAGGAGAACCTTTCATCTCTCAGCGTAGAAATAACACCTAATCCTAATAATGGATTGTTTACTGTTACTTCAGCTGAAATCCCAGCATTAATTGAAGTAATCGATGCAATTGGTAATACTCAGATTGTACTTCAGCCTAATGCAAAAGTATCCGTTATTAATCTCAGAAAACTGGCAAATGGCGTGTATTACGTGAAAGTTACCGGACAGCATACAACTCATGTAAGCAGGATGCTTATTACAAAATAATTGTTCAAATGCTTTTAAGGAGGCCGCCCATTTAGGCGGCCTTTTTATTCGTGAGCCTTGGTTTTTAAAAGCCGAAGGCGAATTAAAAGCCTTAGGCGAACAATCCCGCCAACGGCGGAGGGTATAATACCCCGCCCTTCTAGGGCGGAATTTTGGGGGCGGGGCCCCGCAGAGCGGGATTTCGTGAACTCAACTTGCCCCGGGGTCCATACCCGTGATTATAATAGTTTTGATTTTTTTCTGTAAAATTGAATTGTTGATCGAGATCTCTAATTCTTTTTCTGGGAATTAGCGATATCACCAATCAGAACTCACATCTAGCATTTCATGCGGAAACCCCTCGTTATTCAGACATCAGTATCGCTACAATTTTTTTGTAAATCAAAACTGTTTCTTACTTTTAGTTTATCAAATGTATGTATTCTCTGTGTCGAAAAATAGCATAATCAATAACCAAAAAATCAACAGTTATGAAAAACGAGAAGATGCAATTGGGTGACAGTTTTTACGCAAAAAGCAAATATGAAGCAGCGCTGAACTGCTACTTGGATGCGCTCTTTCAAATGGATGCTACGGCAGAATTGTACAATAAAATTGGCGATTGTAATACACGCTTGGGTGATCTTGAAAATGCTGAAGAATACTATCAATTTGCCAGAAATTTGGGAGAACAAAAGGTCGAGACCGAACTGCCATCAACCAACAATGCAGCCGACCCTTTTATCGCGATAAAAAAAGAACTGCATGAAATGTTGATTGGTAACGCTTTTATGCATAATCAAAAAGCAATCGGACTCATTAATCAGCTTATCGAAACGCCCGTTGAATCTGCTGATGCTGTTTTTCAAGGTGATGGAAGTTTTAGATTTATTATTTATACCAGCGGGAAAACGCTGGAAGTATGCGCCGGTGAAGGCGAAGCAGAAATCCTCATCAACGAAGCATGAAAATGAGTATCTTTGAGGAAAATCCGGGCGTGAAGCACTGTTGCTGAATTTGACAATTTTGCGTATTACGTAAGTGCTCTTGATAATAATCATTTGCTACAGCCTGGGCAATGAATCCGGCATTGAAACTTTTCATCAAAAACATGGTGTGCATCCGCTGCGAAATGGTCGTTAAAGCGGAACTTGAGAAAGCAGGAATTAAATATGCCTCTGTCAAAATTGGCGAGGTTGAGCTTTTACAAACACTAACACCTGACGAGAGAGAGCAATTTAATGAGGCATTAAAAAAAACAGGATTGGCCTTACTTGACGATAAAAAAAGTCAGCTCGTTGAACGAGTCAAGCAGGTTATCATCGAAATGGTTCACTATACCGAAGAACGCGTCAAAGTGAACCTCTCAGAATATTTATCTCAAAAACTGGCCTACGATTATACCTACTTGGCTAACCTTTTTTCAGAAGTGAAAGGCACTACCATAGAACAGTTTTTCATCTTACAACGCATCGAAAGAGCCAAAGAGATGCTCGTCTACGATGAGCTTAACCTTATCCAAATCGCAGATATTCTTCACTTCAGTAGTTCTTCTCACTTGTGTCGACAGTTTAAAAAAGTCACGGGACTTACCCCTTCTCACTTTAAAAAGCTCAAGCAACATCGACGCGAAACGCTTGAAAATGTGTGAATAATGCAATTCTTATCTATAATAGTATAATGTATTCGTGAGTTACATTATCGACCTTTGTCTCAAGGCTAGGGGAATGTATGTCTTGTCCTTTTTCTCCTCCAAACAAAGCCTTATATATATACCATGAAAATATATATAAAGTACATGGTAAGTCTTCGTTGCAAATTGCTGGTAAAGGAGGAGCTTAAAAAACTCGGACTTCGTTATGTGTTAGTAGAATTGGGCGTTGTTGATATTATGGAAAGCATGACAACAGAACAACACGATCAGTTGAAAGCAAATCTGCTGCGTTCAGGATTAGAATTGCTCGACGACAAAAGGAGTATTTTAATTGAAAAGATAAAAAATGTAATCACCGAAATGATTCATTATTCCGATGAGGTTCCAAAAGTGAATTATTCTGATTATATCAGCCGAAAATTAGGATACGATTATACTTATCTGGCCAATACTTTTTCCGAAGTTAAAGGGATCACCATTCAACAATACATCATTATTAACAAAATAGAACGGGCCAAAGAACTTTTACTATACGATGAACTCAATCTTACCGAAATCTCTTATAGGTTGAATTATAGCAGCGTCGCGCATCTTTCCAACCAATTTAAAAAAGTCACGGGTCTCTCTCCCTCTTTTTACAGACAACTCAAGCAAAAGCGACATAATAATCTCGAAAATCTGTGAAATGTGTAAGCATTTCCTTTTTATGTGTAAGGCTTTTGCTTTTGACTCCTCCCACCTTTGTATTCTGGTTATTTTATTAAAACAAGTTACAAATGAAGTTTTAGGAAGCATTAAGGACAGGATCCCATAATCCTGTCCTGTTTCCCTCCATTTCTTTAATAAACATCATCCATGGAAAACACAGAGTTGGAAAAAGCAAAGGCCTTTATTATCGTTGAAATCATTGAATACATACCAAATTCGGTTGTAATTAAAACGATAATCAGAAAAACAACAGGAAATGTAACGGCGGTTTCTTTCGATTCTGGTGAAGCATTATCTGGTAAGGTTTCTCCTTTCGATACCTTCATTCAAGTTATCGATGGGAAAGCTGAAATAGTTATCGACGATAAAGCACATCTCTTAAATACCGGGCAATCTATCATTATTCCCGCACACTCACACAATACTATTAAAGCAAATGTCCGCTTCAAAATGCTATCAACCATTATTAAAAGCGGATATGAAGAAGTAAGTTGAGCACATGTTGGCCGCCGCCACATGCAATTTACAAACTATTGACACATGAAAATATTCATTAAATACATGGTTAGCAACCGCTGCAAAATGACCGTTAAGGAAGTTTTAAAGGGGCTTGGACTACATTTTATTGTCGTTGATTTGGGTGAGGTGGAAATTATGGAGAATCTTTCAGAAGATATACGCAATCAACTAAAACAAGCATTGCTGGTTTCCGGACTTGAACTAATGGATGACAAAAGAGCCGTACTTATTGAGCGAATTAAAACCGCAATCATAGAAATGGTTCATCACTCTGATGAGATGATTAAAGTGAATTTTTCGACCTATCTGAGCGAAAAACTCAATCACGATTATACGTATTTATCAAATCTGTTTTCAGAAATACAAGGCACTACGATTGAGCAATTCATCATATCGCATAAAATCGAACGGATTAAAGAGCTCATCATTTATGATGAATTAAACATCACAGAAATAGCCTGGAAACTTAACTATAGCAGCGTGGCCCATTTATCAAATCAATTTAAAAAAATTACTGGACTTTCTCCTTCGCATTTTAAGCAGCTTAAAGTAAAACGAAGAAACCCCATTGAAGACATAGGTAAATCAATCGAGACGATATAAACGCCCTACAAACGCAGTCATCCTTATATTATGGAACGAACCAAAACCCATGAGTCACTCTACGCAAGCAGTCTTATTGAAGCCAGTCTTGATCCCCTGATAACTATTAGTCCTGAGGGTAAAATAACCGACGTAAATCAAGCAAAGGTTGATATTACGGGTGTAGCGCGTGAGCAACTAATCGGCACTAATTTCTATGATTATTTTACGGAACCCAAAATGGCCCGGAAAATATATAAAGATGTTTTTGCTAAAGGCTCCATTGCCGATCAACCCCTTACCTTTAGGCATATATGCGGAAAACTTACAGATGTATTGTTTAATGGGTCTGTTTATAAAGACGAAAAGGGAACTGTTGTCGGGGCCGTTGTGGTTGCAAGAGATATTGCCGAACAGAAGTGGGCCACTGATTTAAGGAATGCAAATAAAGAGTTGGCATTTCAGAACGAAGAAAAGGAAAAGCGCGCAAAAGAACTGATACTGGCGAATAAGGAACTTAAATTTCAGAATGAGGAAAAGGAAAAGCGAGCCGCAGAATTAGTAATAGCGAATAGAGAGCTTGCATTTCAAAACGAAGAAAAAGAAAAGCGAGCAAAAGAATTAATTCTGGCGAATAAAGAGTTGAAATTTCAGAACGAGGAAAAGGAAAAGCGAGCCGCAGAACTAATAATTGCAAATAAAGAACTTGCTTTTCAAAGCAAGGAAAAAGTACAACGCGCCGAGGAATTGATTCTTGCAAATGTAGAATTAAAGTTCCAAACGGTTGAAAAAGGAAAGCGTGCAAAGGAACTTAAAATTGCTACTTATGCCCGCAGTTTAATTGAAGCAAGCCGCGACCCCTTGTTCACTATTTCTACCGAAGGAAAAATAACGGATATGAATGAGGCATCAATTAGAGTCACGGGAATTGAACGCGAAGAATTAATTGGTTCAGATTTCTATACTTACTTCACCGATGAAAAAGATGCTCGTGAAGCCTATCAACGAGTTTTCGAACATGGTTTTATTATGGATTTTCCGTTGACAATACGTGATCATAAACTTACGGATACCTTATGCAATGGCTCAGTTTACAAGGACGACAAGGGAAATGTTGTTGGGGTTGTTATTGTAGCCAGGGATATTACCGAGCAAAAGAGATTTGAAAAGGAACTCACCGAAGCCATTGTTTTTGCTGAGATGGCCACGCTTATTGCTGAGGAAGCAAAAGCAAAAGCTGAAAAAGCAACACAAACTGCCGAAGACGCTGTAAAAGCAAAGCAACAGTTTTTATCCAATATGAGTCACGAAATACGGACTCCAATGAATGCTATTATTGGGTTTACAAAAGTGGTTCTGAAAACCGAACTTACAGCTAAACAAAAAGAATATTTACAAGCAATCAAAATGAGTGGTGATGCGCTTATTGTCCTTATTAACGACATTCTCGATTTGGCCAAGGTTGACGCAGGCAAGATGACCTTCGAGCAAACGCCCTTCAAAATGGCCTTATCTGTCGCGGCAATGCTGCATCTTTTTGAGACAAAGATTCAGGAAAAAAATCTCATTCTAGTTAAGAATTTTGATAAAAATATACCTTCTGTTTTAGTGGGTGATTCTGTGCGGCTGCATCAGATTATTATTAATCTCGTAAGCAATGCCGTAAAATTTACGTCCTCCGGAAGTATTGCCGTTAACGTTAAGTTGATTAAGGAGGATGATACAACAGCAACCATAGAATTTAACGTGACCGATACAGGGATTGGGATTGCAGAAGACAGGATAGAACATATTTTCGAAAATTTTCAACAGGCAACGAGTAAAACCTCGAGAATCTATGGTGGTACCGGCCTCGGTCTTGCCATTGCAAAGCAATTAGTGGAATCTCAGGGTGGAACTATTAAGGTTAAAAGTAAGTTAGAAGAAGGGACTTCTTTTACCGTTGTTTTGGCTTTTCAAAAAACCACCGATGAACCTGAATTTGTATCCGTGACACCAGAAATGGACACGCAACGCAGAAACATTAAAGTGTTAGTTGTTGAAGATATGGCGCTGAATCAACTATTAATGAAAACCGTATTGGATGATTTTGGCTTTGAAAGGGATATTGCCGATAATGGTAAAATTGCCATCGAAAAAATGCTCGCCAAATCGTATGATATCATTCTGATGGATCTTCAAATGCCCGAAATGAATGGATTTGAAGCAACGGATTACATCCGTAATACTATGAATTCAACAATTCCAATTATTGCATTAACTGCTGATGTAACCACTGTTGACCTTGCAAAATGCAAGGCCGTAGGAATGAATGATTATATAGCAAAACCGGTTGATGAACGACTGCTTTATTCAAAGATCGTCGGTTTAATTAAGCAACCGTCCCGCTCTGAATTTAATGGTAGCAAAGGAAATGAGCCAGGAGTAAAAATCAAGTGCATCGATCTTGATTATTTAATGCGAAGAACCAAATCAAACCCAAAACTAATGATGGAAATGATCTCTCTTTATTTGGAACAAACACCCCCTTTAATCAGTACCATGAAAACCAGTTTGAGAGATAAGGACTGGCATTCATTGCATGCAGCGGTTCATAAAATAATTCCGTCTTTTGCTATCATGGGGATTAGTGTCGACTTTGAAAATATGGCAAAAAAAGTTCAGGAGTACGCAAGTACTCAGCAGCAAACCGACGGAATCCCTGATTTGGTGCTTAAATTGGAAAATGTTTGTGCACAGGCGTGCATAGAATTAAAAGAAGAGTTTAATACCATTAAAAACGCAAAGTCATGAAGAACGAAAAAATTAAAATATTTTTGGTTGACGACGATGCTCTGTTTTTAAAATCATTGGAAATTGAATTTTTACAACATGCCGATTTTACTATTGAAACCTTTCCTACAGGCGAACATTGTATTGCAAAACTATCTCTTGAACCAGATGTAATCATCTTAGATTATTTTCTCGATGGCATCGATAAAAACGCGATGAATGGGATTAACACACTTGATAAAATAAAAGCTATCAATAGTGATATTCCCGTAATTATCCTTTCTTCACAGGACAAAATTGAAGTCGCCATCAATTGTATGCATCATAAGGCCTACGATTATGTAGTAAAAAGCGAAACCGCTTTCGTGCGACTAAAAAAAATTATCTCCACAATCTTTGCTCAAAAAAAAATGGAGAAAGAATTAAAATGGTATATGGAAAGAATGTGACCTGAATGCAGAAACCGGGACGCATTTTAAGGTCTGTGAATGATGTAACTATTAATCAATATTATGTAATGCTATATTTCGTGGCTCGCCTCACCTTTGTACCGTTGAATTCTTTCACCGTATAATAAAAACGAACCATGAAAACAAAAAATCTATTTTTAATTTTCGCCTGTTCTGTTGCGCTTTTCTCAAGTTGCAAAAAGGATGATAGTGATATTATTCCTTCATCCAATAATCCGATTGTAATTCCACTTCAAACAACAAATCAGACATCAATTACATTAGCAGGAACTGCTGATCTTGCCGTACTTGCTGGTTCTGCAATAACAAGCTCTGGCGCAACGGTGATCACTGGGAATATTGCATTAAGTCCAGGTTCTTCAGTTGGCGGTTTTCCTCCGGGAATATTGAACGGAACACTCCATATTAACGACCTCATTGCCAATCAGGCAAAACTGGATCTTACCGCAGCATATAATGATGCCGCTGGAAGAACCTGTACTGATATCGTTACTCTTTCAGGAAACATTGGAGGTTTAACATTAACTCCCGGATTATATAAATCCACCTCTTCACTTGCTATTTCATCTGGCGATCTCACCTTTGATGCGAAAGGCGATGCTAATTCAGTTTTTATTATTCAGATTGCTTCTTCTTTAACCACAACATCGGGACGACAAGTTATTCTGAGCGGTGGCGCAAATGCTGCAAATATTTTTTGGCAAGTGGGAAGTTCTGCAACATTCGGAACCACCTCTGTGTTTGCAGGAACGGTTATGGCAATGCAATCAATTACATTTAATACTGGCGCCGTGTTGAATGGCCGGGCACTGGCAAGAACGGGTAGTGTAACGCTACTAGGAAATACAATTGTAAAACCCTAGTTTTCCTCCAAAAGAATTTTAGTTAGGCTGTCATTTATGGCAGCTTTTTTTTTCAAAAAAATCACACAAAGATTCTTATGTGGGAATCGTGTAACTCTTTACTGAAATGATGTAACTCTTTCAATAATAGGAGTCCCGACCTTTGTGATTAATAAAACTTATTCACCTTACAAACATAAAGAACATGAAAAACAAATTACTACCTCTTATTGCAATAGTAATATTATTGGCAATACCAAAGGTAAATTTTGGACAAATCAATCTGGGGACTGCAGCCAACTTCGTCGTGTATACAACAGGTGGCTCAGTACATGATAATGCAAGTGCACACTCAAATCTCACTGGAGATGTGGGCTATTTTACAAGTGGCGATTTTCTTGGGTTTGGCAATATCGATGGTGTAATGCATCCCGGTGTAGATCCGGCAACCACTGCTTGTGAGTCCGATTTGTTAAGTGCCGTGGCACAAATAAACACTACATCCAACGACTATTTTCCCGGACTACTACTGGGAAATGGAGTGACATTTACTCCCGGTGTATATTCTATTCCGGGCAGTGCAACCATGACCCTCGACCTTATTTTGGATGCCCAAAATATTCCATCATCTGAATTTATTATAAAAATCCAGGGGACCTTTGCTACAGGAGCTGGAGCTAAAGTCAAACTGATCAACGGAGCTCAGGCTTGCCATGTATATTGGCTTGTTCAGGGGCAGGTGACAATGGCAACAAACACAACGATGAAAGGAACCGTCATTGCCAATAATGCATTAATTAGTATGGCGACCGGTGATAGTCTTGAGGGAAGACTTTTCTCAACTACGGGTGCTATTACGCTCGACGGAGTTACCGCACGTAAACCAATAGGTTGCGGAAGCACAGTCCTCACGGGACCTGTATTTCCTAATCTCGGATCTATAGCTTGTTATACCATCTTTACTAGTATTGGTGCTCTTGATGGAAACCTGTCATCAACCTCAATAGGGGATGTTGGTAATGCTGGTGGTGGCTCAGTTACCGGATGGACTGCCGGCAATGTTACTGGCACTCTTCATCCAACTGGCGACCCGTCAACAATGTTAGCAGCAATAGATTTACAAAAGCTTTATGATACGCTTAATGCGATGATTCCAAACATAGAATTGTTGTACCCGGCTGAGTTCGGTTTTAATCTTGTTCTCACCCCTCATGTGTATGTGATGAATAGTGCAGTAATCTTTACTGATTCTGTAACACTAGACGCACAAGGAAATGCAAATGCTGTATTTGTTATTAAGATACTTGGAGCTACAAGCAATCTTTCAAGTAGTGTGAATTCAAAAGTCAGACTCATCAATGGTGCGAAATCACAGAATGTTTTTTGGCTGATCAATGGTGCTGTAACAATCGGAGATAATTCAACCTTTAGAGGGAATATTGTGGTCCCTGCAGGAGCAATCAATTTATGGTATACAGGAGTAATTCTTGATGGTCGCGCACTCTCAATTAATGGCGCTATTACTACCGCTGGATTAGCAGCAGCAATGCCTCCGGGATGTGGTGCCCTTCCTTGTGAGCCGACAATTATTACCGAGCCATTGAGTCAAATTGCTTGTGTTGGAGATTCAATAAGTTTTGTTGTGGCCGCAACAGGAACCGGCCTTACCTATCAGTGGAGAATTGGCGCCGTCGATATTATTGGTGCGACTTCAGATACTCTTACACTAAATCCGGTAAGCCTTCTTGATGCTGCATTGAATTATAATGTGGTTGTGTTTGGTGCTTGTCTTCCAAATGATACTTCAATCAATGCTTCATTAATTCTTAATCCAACAACTAACATAACGTCTCAACCATTAAATCAAGTGGCTTGCTTAGGCGATTCAGTTGGCTTTACAGTTTCCGCAATTGGCGCCAATCTCAGCTATCAGTGGTATCTTGGAATCGTTCCTATTATTGGAGCAACAAACGATACACTCACGATAAACCCTGTAACTCTTGCCAACGCAGCACTGAATTATAATGTTATAGTTACAGGCTCTTGTTCAAGTGATACTTCGGTGAACGCATTTCTCAATATTGATTCGATAGTCAATATAATTACGCAGCCTGTTAGTCAGACAGTGTGCGCAGGTGATTCAGCAAGTTTTGTAGTTGCGGCTACTGGCGCCAATCTCAGCTATCAGTGGTATCTTGGAATAGTTCCTATTATTGGAGCAACAAACGATACACTCACTATTAACCCTGTAACACTCGCCAATGCGGCATTGAATTATAATGTTATCGTAACAGGATCTTGCTCAAGTGATACTTCGGTGAACGCTTTTCTCAATATTGATTCAATAGTCAACATAATTACGCAGCCTGTCAGTCAGACAGTGTGCGCAGGTGATTCAGTAAGTTTTGTAGTTGTTGCGACTGGTACAAACCTAACGTATCAGTGGTATCTTGGAATAGTTCCCATAATTGGAGCAACAAACGACACACTCACCATTAACCCTGTAACACTCGCCGATGCGGCATTGAATTATAATGTTATTGTAACAGGTTCTTGTTCAAATGATACTTCTACATATGTTTTTCTCAATATTGATTCTGTAATCAACATAATTATGCAGCCTGTCAGTCAGACCGTATGCGCAGGTGATTCAGTAAGCTTTATTGTAATTGCTTCAGGCACAAACCTAACATATCAGTGGAACATTGGAACAACACCAATAATTGGTGCAACAAACGACACTCTCACCTTTAACCCGGCAAATGTAACAGATACAGCATTAAACTATAATGTGATTATTGCTGGTAGTTGTGCTATTGATACGTCCAATTATGTTGCTCTTGTCGTGAATCCCTTACCTGTGGCCATCGCCAGTAGCAATTCGCCTGTATGCTCAGGAGATTCAATTTTCTTAAATGCACAAATTGTTTTAGGTGCTTCCTACAACTGGACAGGTCCGGATGCATTTGCAGCGATAACTCAAAATGCAGTAATTATTAATGCAACAGAAACAAACGAAGGAATATATTCTCTTACGGTGGTTTCCAATGGCTGTACCTCTGTTCCTTTTCCAATGCTGGTTGTTGTAAACGAGTGTTCAATCGATTTAAGTATTGTCAAAACCGTCAACAATGCAACACCATTTTTTTACCAAAACATCATCTTTACCATTGTTGCAACAAATAATGGTTCTGAAGATGCAACAGCTGTTACAGTATCCGATCTTCTTCAAAGCGGATATCAGTATATTTCATCAACGGCCACTATGGGTGCTTATAACCCCACCACTGGCATATGGAATATTGGCAATCTGAATGTAGGAGTATCAGCGGTTTTAACTGTCACCGTTAGCGTGAACGCCTCAGGAATTTATGTGAATACTGCTAGCATAAGCGGCATTGAACAGGATATTAATAGCATTAATGATGTTTCGGTGATTGAAACTTACCCGACAGATTTCTTTATTCCTGACGGTTTCTCTCCCAATAGCGATGGAGTGAATGACCTGTTCATCATTCGTGGTATTTTTAATTATCCCGATAATAGTATAGTGATTTTCAATCGCTGGGGAGCCAAGGTATTCGAAGCGAGCCCCTATCAAAACACCTGGGATGGCAATGCCTCCAATGGTTTGATTATCGGTGGCGGAGATGTGCCAGTAGGCACGTATTTCTATCTGCTGAATTTGGGCAACAATACAGACGTAATAAAGGGAACGATTTACCTCAACAGGTAAGAACAGCATTCAAAAATTAATCTTGAAATTCTACAACATGAAAACACTAAATATTTCAATACTTGCAATTGGACTGACATTGGTCAGTTTGACCTTAAACGCACAACAAGCGCCAATGTACACTCACTATATGTACAATACGCTTTCCATAAATCCTGCATATGCAGGAAGCAGAGATGCGTTGACAGTCACGGCTCTTCACCGCTCACAGTGGGTCGGTTTTAGTGGCGCTCCAATAATTCAAACATTAACTATGCATGCGCCATTGAGAAATGAGCATATTGGATTAGGCTTATCCGTAATAAATGATAAAGTCGGACCAACAAACAATACTTCTATATATGCTGATTTTGCTTATATCATGAAGCTTACAGAAAAGGCGAAATTAGCCCTGGGCGTAAGTGCAGGCATGAGCATTTTTCAGGCAAATTTAAGTACACTTGAACTCGATCAGCAAACCGACCCGGTATTTATTAATAATATCAATCATCGCATAACACCTAATTTTGGGTTTGGCGCCTATTACTACAGAGAACGTTTTTACGCAGGAGTTTCTGCACCAAATCTTCTTCAGAATAGCTATTCAGTTATTAAACTCGCCGATGGCACAAGTCTGATTGGGAAGGAAAAACGACATTATTTTCTTATTGCAGGTGGTCTAATCAATCTGTCGCCAAATGTTGCGTTTAAGCCTTCCACGCTGATAAAAGTTGCGCCTGCAGCTCCAATTCAGGCCGATGTAACGGCATCGTTTGTTTTTGCGAAAAAGTTCTTAATCGGTGCAATGTTCCGCACTGGCGACGCTTTTGGCGTATTAGCAGGATTGGATATCACCGAACAATTTCATTTAGGCTACTCTTTCGATTGGTCGTATGGCGTAAAAACCTCTCAGTATAATTATGGAAGCCACGAGCTCGTATTACGCTATGATTTCCTTTGTTCAGAAAAAAAACAAATTCATTCTCCTAGAAACTTTTAATCCATACAAAAAACATATCCATGAAAAAACTACTTATTCCGCTTATCGTAATGCTTGGGTTCTGCATGAATACCAACGCACAGGAAAAGTCAAACAAAGAAATCAGAGGCGATAAATACGCTTTTAGATATGATTTCGACAAAGCAATTATTGCCTATACACATACAAAGCTACTCAGTACCGAAGGACAGCGTAGTCTGGCCTCCAGCTATCAAAACACAAATCAAATGTTGAAGGCTGTTGAAGCGTATTCAACGCTAGTTCATATGTCGAAAGGAGTAATTCCCGAAGATTATTATAACTATTCAATGGTTTTAAAAGCCAACGGAAACGACGTGCAATCGGACGAATGGATGGAAAAATTTGTTTCCGCAAAGCCTAATGATTTGCGTGCCAAGGATTACGTAATGAACCAGGGCGAACGCAAGTATTTGCTTGCTGATGACGGAAAGTACGACATTAAGCATTTGACAATGAATTCAAGTGCAGAAGAGTTTGGCCCTGCATATTTTAATAACAAAATCGTGTTTGCTTCTAGCAGATCATGTCACACAGCAACAGCACGTAAGTATAACTGGACACATAAACCGTTTTGGGATATGTATATTGCTGAAGTGATTGACGGGCAGTTTAAAAATATAAAACAGTTCAACAAAAAACTTAATGGTAAGTGGCACGATGGTCCTGCAAGTTTTAGTAATAACGGGACGTTCATGGCGTTTACACGGAATCATTATCATGATAAAAGCAAAGACAAGGTTGTTGAACTTCAATTGTGGTTTAGTAGTTTTATTGATAATAAATGGCAAAAACCCGTTCCATTCGTTCTCAATGGAAGTGATTACTCAGTAGGTCAACCTTGCTTGTCCTCCGATGGCAATACCATGTATTTCACCAGCGATATGCCAGGAGGATATGGTGGTGCCGACTTGTATCGGTCAACAAGAAATGCACAAGGGATATGGGGAACCGCCATCAACCTTGGCGATAAAATAAATACCGAAGGAGATGAACTCTTTCCTTTTGTCGAAGAAAAAAACAATATGTTTTTCTTCGCTTCAAATGGAAGATTTGGCTTGGGTGGACTGGATGTTTTTATGTGCCAAATGAATGGTACTGACATTGGATCTGCCTATAATGCCGGATTTCCATTGAACTCGCGCCAGGATGATTTTGCAGTAATCGTTAATGATAAAATGAGTGAAGGCTACTTCACTTCCAATAGAGTCAATGGAAGTGGGGGCGATGATTTATACTCGCTGGGTCTTCTAAAATGGAATAAAAATCCCGAATCAACACTTACATTTTTT
Organism: Bacteroidales bacterium; assembly: GCA_963678485.1. GTDB lineage: Bacteria > Bacteroidota > Bacteroidia > Bacteroidales > CAIWKO01 > CALGYY01. The sequence goes on along the minus strand of OY782882.1, from coordinate 2,119,847 downwards.
GTAGATGCACCTAAAAATATACCTATTGAACGCACTGTTAGAGAAATTTTCCCGCTGAGAAACTATATCTTTTTCGATCTTGGTTCTACTAATATCCCCGACCGCTATGTGCTGCTTTCTAAAGCTCAGGTTAAGGATTTTAAAGAAGAACAAGTTGAAATGTTTGTCCCTAAAAACCTCTCCGGACGTTCGGCGCGACAAATGATTGTGTATTATAACATAATAAATATATTAGGAGACCGCATGGTTAGAAATCCTTCTTCAACCATCACACTGGTTGGTTCTTCAGAAAAAGGACAGGACGATGCGCTTGCCATGGCTGAATCGGTCAGACAGTATCTAATCTCAATCTTTATGATTGATCCGGCACGCATCAATACTGAAGGGCGCAATAAACCAAAGCTTCCTTCCGAACAACCCGGACAAATAGGTAATGCAGCACTTTATCTTCAGGGTGATCGTCGCGTTTCCATCGAGAGCAATGCTCCAGCCCTATTAATGGAATTTCAAAGTGGACCTTATGCGGCACTTAAACCCGTTGAGGTTGTGACGGTGCAGGAAGCCCCCGTTGAAAGCTATGTTTCATTTAGTATTGATCATGGTCAAAACGCTATCAATTCCTGGGCAATTGAAATTGAAGATAACCAGGGAAATGTGCAATCCTATGGCCCTTATACAGAAGATCAGGTGAGCATACCAGGGAAATCAATCTTAGGAACACATCCAGAAGGCGATTATAAAGTAACAATGATAGGTCGTTTAGAAAACAATCAAATGATAAAAAAAGATACCATGGTCCATATGGTTCTTTGGTCACCACCCAAAAACGAAGAAATTCTGCGATTCAGCATTATTTATGAGTTCGATGAATCAAAAGCAATTATGATTTATGAAAAATATCTAACAGATATTGTTATGCCTAAAATTCCCAAGGGGGCAAAGGTTATTATCCAGGGATATACTGATATTACGGGCGATGCAGAATACAACTTGAACTTATCGCTGGCTCGTGCAAACGATGTTAAAAATACACTTGCAAAAGCATTATCAAATTCCGGAAGAACAGACGTATCCTTCGTGGTGCGTGGATTCGGTGAGGATGAAAACGTATCCTTGTTTGAAAACAAATTGCCGGAGGAACGATTTTATAACAGAACTGTACTGATTGATGTAATTCCTTCCAGTACGGTTTCGGTGAAATAAGTACTTCGTTCTTTTGTCCAATAGAAGCCTGCTGTAAGCGATTCAGCAGGCTTTCTTTTTGAAGTATAGTCACTGCGGGTGTGAATCATGTAAGCAATATACGAAGTTATGTAACATGGAAACCCCCGAAGAGAGCCACCTTTGCATTACACAAAGTAAATTTACTCAAATGAAAAAGATAAAAAAAAGTATGATCATGATTGTTAGTGTTATTGTAATAAGCCTTTTTTTCGGCCTTACAGTTAATGCTCAAGACAATGAAAAAAAAGAATACAAAAAAGTTGAATTTGGAGTGCGCTTTATGCCAACCATTTCCTCTTTTAAAATGCAAACATCTACAGGTGGAACAGTGAATGGCGAAGCAAAACTTGGCTGGGGCGCAGGAGCTACCTTGGGCTATTTTTTCTCCAATTGTGTTGGTGTGCAAATAGAAGCCATTTACAGCGATATCTCAAGAAAATATACAGATCTTGATGTGGAACGCAGAGTCAGGTTAAGTTATATTAACTTTCCATTGATGCTTTCGATAAACACGGGTAAATCTAGACTAATCAATCTAAATGTTGTTGCTGGTCCGCAAATCGGGATACTCGTTGGAAGCAATGTGTCATCAAAGGCAAGCAATGGTACAACTTACGCAGAAGCAAAATTAGCGGTTAGAAAAACCGATTTAGGTTTAGCTTACGGAGCTGGAATAGATGTTGGGATTAATGAATCCCGAACGTTCCGTCTGGGCCTGGGATTTCGCGGAGTTCTTGGAATGATTGATATCAGCAACAATAGCGCAACTACAGTGACCGATTCTTACTACATACTAGATCGAACACATGTGCAAACCTACTCTGTTTATACTGGCTTGTCTATAATGTTCTGATCTTGCCTTACACAAAGCTACAAAAATCAATAAATCAACTGGAGACTGCCAATATTGGGCAGTCTCTTTTTTATATAAAAAGTTGTTGTTTGACTGGGGCAAAGCAAAAACTGTATTGTGTAAACCCGCTTGTGATTGGGAAACCCTTGCGTTGTCCGTGGGTTAGGATTCGTGAAACAGCGTAATTAGAGTCTATTTGAAAACTAAATGGCTGAACATAAGATCCTGATGCAACGCGAGGGCAACATAACAGACTATTTTTATTAATAGACTCTAATTAGGTGCAATGGTGATTAGTAAGGCATTATAAACGCTGTTTGCCGACATATGATGATTAAAGAAATGTGTGAATTCTATAAATAATATTAGCTTAAGTGTAATGCGTTTATCAACAACGGGATGCATATTTGTAAAGAACATTCTAACGAAAAAGAAAAGACATGCACAGCCATTGTTGATTCTATCAACCCTACAGAGTGAAAATCAATTGAAAAACAGTGAGCAATATCGATTATGAAAAAGTGCAAACAATATAGGGAAATGGGATTAGCAAATAATTCTAACTCGGCTCATCGCAACCACGATATGGAGAATAGCAATGATGAATTATGCATTGCTAACAAAGAACTTGCTTTCCAACACGAAGAAAAGGAAAAAAGAGCCAGCGAACTAAGTACTGCCAATATAGAGTTGGCGTATCAAAATGTTGAAAAAGAGAAACGCGCTAAAGAGTTGGTAATTGCCAACATTGAACTTCTGTTTCAAAATAAGGAAAAAGCGAAGCGGGCTGCAGAGCTCATTCTTACTGACAGAAAGTATGCAAAGACATTGAAGCAGCAGCTAATCTCTATACGTGAAAGTGAAGAAAGACTGAATTTTTTCATTAATAATGTGAGTGATTATGCGATTATTTTCTTTGATCAATTTGGTGTGATTACCTCCTGGAATTCCGGGGCAGAACACATCAACCTGTATCAAAATCAGGAAATCATTGGCCAGCATTTCTCTATTTTTTTTACTGAACAAGATCGTAAAAACAACAAACCTCAATGGTTACTGGGAATGGCTCTCTCAAAGGGTCACGCTGAAGACGAGGGTTGGCGAGTAAAAAAGGATGGCAGCGTGTTCTGGGAATCGGTGACAATAATTGCTATCAGAAAAGAAAATGGAACGCATACTGGCTTTGTTAAAATTGCTCACGATCTTTCCGAACGCAGAAAAGCAGAGGATGAAATCAAAAAATTAAACGAGACACTGGAGCAAAAAGTTATTGAACGAACCATACAACTCGAAGACGCAAATAAGGAACTTGAGGCGTTTAGCTATTCAGTCTCTCACGACCTGAGAGCGCCCCTAAGGCATATTGGAGGCTTCATTGATCTGTTGTTGAAGAACAGCTCAATACAGCTTGATGAAACAGGGCGACGATACCTGAACACCATCTCAGAATCATCACACGAAATGGGAAATTTAATCGATGCATTATTGACCTTTTCTAGGCTGAACAGGACAGATCTTTTACATACAAAAATAAACACCAATAAGATGATTAGTCGTGTTATAAAAACCTTTGATTCTGAAACAGCAAAACGTGAGATCGAATTCAAAATAAAAAGCCTTCCTGAAACAAGTGGAGATGAACGATTATTGACTCAAGTATGGCTCAACCTAATTTCCAATGCCTTGAAGTATACAAGAAACAAAGAAACAGCAGTGATTGAAATTGGGGGGATTCTGCAAGCAAACGACGCCATATTCTATATCAAGGATAACGGGGTTGGCTTTGATATGAAGTATGTTTCAAAATTATTTGGTGTATTTCAACGGCTCCATAAAGCCAAAGACTTTGAAGGGGTTGGCATTGGTCTGGCGAATGTAAAAAGAATCATAAATAGGCATGGCGGGACCTGTTGGGCTGAAAGTAAACTCGGTCAGGGTGCTACTTTTTTCTTTAGTGTACCCAACGCTATAACACAAATAGTAAACACATAAAAATGTACACAGAAGTGAGAACAATTCTTATTGTTGATGATAGTCCGCAGGATGTTGAGCTAATCATTGCTGCATTGGCTGAAAAGAATCTGGCGAACGAAGTGGTGGTTGCTGAAGATGGCGAGGAAGCACTTGACTACTTACATCATAGAGGAAAATATCAGGATTTTGAAAATACTGATCCTGCTGTTATTCTGCTCGATGTTAAAATGCCAAAAATGAATGGAATTGAAGTTCTGAAACACATTCGGTCGGAGTTTAAATTTAAGTTCATTCCGGTGATTATGGTTACATCATCCTCCGAGGAAAAAGATCTTGTTGAAAGCTATAAGCTCGGCGCAAATTCTTATGTCGTAAAGCCAGTGGATATAATACAGTTTATTGATGCTATAAAGACGCTGGGCCAATACTGGGCAGTGATTAATCTTACACCTCCATCACGTTAAGCTGCTAAAAAATTAGACAAGAAAACCCTATCATCATGAATAACGTAGTCTCTGTTTTACATCTTGAAGATTCGGAAAAGGATTCGGTATTGATACGTTCACTGCTGGATTGCGGAGGAATATTCAATAAGTATTTTTGGGCTGTTAATGAAAATGAATTTGTACGAATCCTTGAAACAGAACAAATCGATATTATCCTTTGTGATTATAATCTACCGGAGTACGATGGAAAAGAAGCCATGATATTGGCTCATGAAAGATTTGGAAACATTCCTTTCATCTTTGTTTCTGGCACCATTGGCGAAGATGACGCTATTGCCGCCTTGGTTAATGGGGCAACGGATTATGTGATGAAAAACAAACTCGAGCGACTTATTCCTGCAATTAAAAGAGCATTACAGGAAAGTGAAATTGTACAAAAACACAAAGAACTTTTAGCTGCCTTAATTGTTTCTGAAACACGATACCGTCGCCTTTTCGAAACGGCTAAAGACGGAATTTTAATTCTTGATGCCGAAACGGGAATGATAACAGATGTCAATCCTTTTCTCATTGACCTTCTAGGGTATACGAGAGAAAATTTTATGGGCAAAGAAATTTGGGAAATAGGGTTTCTCAAGGATTTAGTGAAAAATAAAGAGAAGTTTTTCGAATTACAATTACTTAATTATATCCGTTATGATGATCTTCCTCTCGAAACGATTGATGGCAGGAAAATTAATGTGGAATTTGTAAGCAACGTTTATTTGGTTGATAACCAAAAAGTAATACAATGCAATATTAGAAATATTACAGAACGCAGGTCTGCAGAGCTTGCGCTTATTGCGTCGAAAGAATACCTTGATAAAATCATTAACGCAGTGGCATCTCCGATATTTGTAAAAAACGAACAACATAAATTTTGTTTAGTGAATGATTCATTTTGTTCATTGCTAAATATTCCAAGGATGGATCTTATTGGGAAAACCGATGAACAATACTTTCCTGAAAAACAAGCTCAGCTATTTATTGCAAAAGACAAAGAGGTGCTTACTACGGGGAAAACGAATACGCATGAAGAGTTGCTTACCGATGGCTCCGGTGCTTTGCGGACAATTATCACAAAAAAGACTTTATATGTGGATGCTGATGATAATAGGTTTTTGGTAGGAGTAATCGCAGATATTACTAATCTGAAACTGAAGGAAACTACCATTAGAAAGCTTAATGAAACGCTTGAACAACGAGTTGTTGAGAGAACAACTCAACTTGGTGCCGCGAATAAAGAATTAGAAGCCTTCTCTTTTTCGGTCTCTCACGATTTAAGAGCACCACTTCGCAGAGTGCATGGCTTTGCCCAAATATTAATCGAAGACTTTAGCGATAGCCTTAATGAAGAGGGAAAGAAGCTCTGCAAAACGATTATGGATAATGCCATAAAAATGGGAGATCTCATTGAAAATATGTTAACCTATGCACAAATTGGGAGAATCAGTTTGCAGGAAACAGAGATTAAAATGAATCACTTGGTTCAAAGCGTATTTGATGAAGTTTCATATGGTCCGGAAAGCGCTAGGATACAGTTTAGCAAGGAAGATCTGAAAACTGCAAGAGGTGATGAGATTATGATCAGACAGGTATGGACCAACCTTTTGTCGAACGCCATAAAATATAGTTCAAAACAAGAAGTAATAAATATCGCTGTATCCTGCAAAACCGAGACTGGAAAGATTATTTATTGTGTAAAAGACAATGGTGTGGGCTTCGACATGAACTATGTTTCCAAATTATTCGGTGTGTTTCAACGATTGCACTGCGACCAGGAATTCGAAGGCAATGGTGTGGGGCTTGCCATTGTGAAAAGAATTGTGGAGCGACATGGAGGTGAAGTCTGGGCCGAAGGAATATTAGGGCAAGGAGCTTCTTTTTATTTTTCATTGCCCTGTCATTGATTGCCAATATTTGCTGATAAAATACTGGGCAGTAGAATTATCCCACCTTTCCACTCAATCATGAAATGTGTGAATAATGCAAGTTTTAACCTGTTTTGTGTAATGCTATTGGTTCTAATCATTCCGACCTTTGTGGATATAATTTATACACTTAAAAACAACAATATTATGAACATCATGGGTGTCAAAGGAAATTGGACAGTGGAAAAAGGAAAATTAAAACAGAAATTCGCCATCCTGACAGATAACGATCTGGAATTCGAAAAAGGCAAAATGGAAGAAATGTTTGGTAAACTTCAAATCAAACTTGGTAAAACAAAGGAAGAACTGCACAAAATTATCGCAGCCTTGTAATATCTGCATATCTAGAGGGTGCCGATGTCCGAAATTTTCGAAACCGGCACCTTCTTTACTTTAAACAAACAAACAAATAATCATGGGAAATCTACTTTATTTAATCGCCATCATTTTAGTTATTGCCTGGGCAATCGGCTTTTTTGCATTAAATGTTGGAAGCTTAATTCATATTCTTTTAGTCATTGCACTTATTGCAATTATCCTCCGAATCATTCGCGGTAACCGATATCCATAAAAATATTATCATGAAAAACTCACTCTACTTTATTGCCGGTTTACTTGTTGTAATCTGGGCCATCGTTTTTTTTGGGTTCGACACCTACAGTATTTATTCATTTAAAATTGTTCATATACTCCTCATTCTGGCTGTGTTTATTGTACTGGTCCGTCTGATCTTTAATGAGAAACTATCAAACAAATGAAAACAAAAAACATTCTTGGCGTTGCAGCACTCTGCATTTTTCTTTGGTTTAGCATTAGTGCCTGCGCTGTTGTTGTAAACCCACCAGAAGGAGGGAAACATCCTAGCTGGATTAAAAACCCAAACTTCCCGCATCCTCCTCAAAAATCAGACAACGGGAAGCATAAAGGCCATTGGAAAAAATAGCAGCAGAGAATATCAGCAAGCACGCTCACAAAAAAGGGAATCTGCTTTCCTATCTCAATGTTTAACTATCGAAACAAATTATAAAAACAATAAATCTAATCAAATGAAAAAAACAATTTGCATCCTTACCATCGCTATGCTCATCGCTGGCGGTATGTTCACTGGCTGTCAGTCTTCAGCAACTAAAGTTGAAAACGCACAGGAAGATGTCACCGCAGCAAATGCCGCATTAAATAAAGCCATTAGCGATTCTATCGCAGAGTTTAAGAAAAATTCTGAAGTAACGATCAGTCAGTATGATAAAGAAATCATAAAGCTGAGAGAAAAGGCCTCAACAATGAATCAGGAGAATAAAATTCTCTATGAGAAACGAATTACTGAGATCGAAAAAAAGAATGCTCAAATGAAAAAGGAACTCAGAGAAGCAAAAATTGAAGGCCAAAAACAGTGGAGAGAATTCAAAGCGGAATTTACTCACGATATGGACGAATTAGGTCTTGCCTTTAAAGATCTTACAGTTAAAAACATTGATTAACCCAATGTTTACGAAATCAAATCCCTTATAATGAGTAAATGAATATATAGGCTTTGATTTTATAAAACGTAAAAAAAAACATGAAAACAACACTATCTATTGTTTGGGTAGCAGCCTTGCTGCTCATTGCGCCAACGCTAAGTTCTGCTCAGCTTCCTTCCTTAGGGACTGCGGCCAATTTTGTCCTCTTTTCAACAGATGGAGCGGTGAGCAATTCCGGCATATCGCAAATTACCGGGAATGTTGGTACCAACACCGGATCCTGCACTGCCTTTGGAAACGTGAATGGAGTTATGCATGATATTGATGGTGCGAGTGCTGCCTGCGCTGCAGATTTACTCATTGCCTATAATTTTTTGAATGCAGCAACTCCTGGTTATTTTCCAGCTCCAGCACTAGGGAATGGAACAACACTGACAGCGGGTGTTTACAAGGTGACAGGCGCATCAACGATTAATCTTGATCTGATTCTTGATGGAGAAAGCAACGCAAACGCACTCTTTATTTTTCAGATTCAAGGATCATTATCTACGAATGCAAATGCAAAAATTAAACTTATCAATGGTGCTCAGGCTTGCAATGTTTTTTGGAAAGTTGAAGGATTAGTAAGCTTGGCCACGGGAACCACTTTTCGCGGGACACTTATTGCCAACAATGCCGCGATTACTACATATACAGGAGATACTGTTGAAGGTCGATTATTGTCAACAGCCGGAGCCGTCACTGTTGATGGGTTATTAGCATACACCCCTATTGGTTGCGGAAGTCCGGTATTAAACGGACCCATTCCGCCAGTTCTTGGCGCTACAGCATGTTATATGCTTTTTTCAGGAAATGGTGCTGTGTCAAATACAGGGATAACGAATATTACTGGTGATGTAGGAACCAATGTAGGATTTACCACAGGCTTTGACCCACTCACCGTCACAGGTACAATACACTCAATTCCTGATGCCTCTACTGCACAATGTGCGGCCGATTTACTCATTGCATATAATTATCTTAACACCTTACCCTATGATATAGAATTATTATATCCGGCAGAATTTGGAAGAGATCTCGTTCTTACTCCTCACACTTATCTGATGGGTGGTGCCGCGACCTTTACTGATACCCTTTACCTAAATGCACAGTGGAATAGTAACGCCGTTTTTGTAATTAAAATTAATGGCGCGCTTTCTACAAGTACCTATTCAAAAGTCATTCTTGTAAATGGAGCATTAGCAGAAAATGTTTACTGGCTGGTTGAAGGTGCAGTAAGCATAAACAATTATTCTGTTTTTTGCGGAACGATCGTATGTAATAATGGAGCTCTGGGAGCTATAAACACTGGTGTTACATTATATGGTCGTGCACTCACTACTGCAGGAGCATTGACTACAACGGCTATAAGTGCTTTTGCAACGCAATTGCCGATGGATTGCATTTCTGTTGGAATTGATAATTATACTAAGGGTGATGTTGCAGAAATCATCACTATTTTTCCAAACCCATTTACTGATGTCATAAGCGTTTTTGTTAATGATCTTTCCCTTGTGAATCATTCATCAATAAAAGTCTATAATAGCTTCGGCGCAGTAGTACTGAACCACACTCTTTCTACACAAACCACCATCATTGAAAAGGATAATCTTCCTGCAGGCATATATTTCTATTTCGTGTCTGATGGTAGTAAAACAATTCAATCAGGGAAACTCGTTTCTCAATAAAGAATTTCTTTTCAATAAAGAGGCTGTCATTTTCGATAGCCTCTTTTTTTTGTGCAATACGGGTGTGAATAATATAAGTCTTTCTCGCAATTATGTAAGGGTTTTCGAACGTAACAGCCTCACCTTTGTATCATGAAAACAACCTCTGGTTCAAAAGTGAAATTTGTGTATATGGGGAATTTCCTCTATGTCATTGCTATCTTTTTAATCATTATTTGGGCTGTTGGTTTCTTTGCAATGGACGCGGGTAGTACGATACATGCTTTATTAATCGTAGCAGCAATAACCATCATTCTTCGACTTGTTTCGCGAAAAAACATTTTATAAAACATATTTATTAACATCACTAAAAAACATTATTATGAGTTCAGGAAAAGTAGTATTAGGTGTGCTTGCAGGTGTTGCTGCTGGCGCTATTTTAGGAATTTTATTTGCTCCGGCAAAAGGTTCTGATACGCGTAAAAAAATTACCAAAAAAAGCGGTGATTATGCGGATGATGTAAAAGACAAGTTCAATGAATTTCTCGAAAGCATTTCAGAAAAATACGAGTCGGTGAAAGAAAACATCATTGAATACGCCGAAGAACACAGAACGAAGCCAGAAGAAAAAAAGTAAACGGTAAAAATCTCGTAACAAAAATCAAATGGAAGACACAAACACCAATGTACTCGAAGCATTACTGGAAAAAGCAGCCGGATACGGCAAAACAGTATATGAATTATTAAAGCTAAAAATCCTGGACAAAACATCGGATGTTGCTTCTTCTTTAATTACGCATGCTGTCGTCCTGGTCATCATTGCGTTTTTTATGATCTTTTTTGCGCTTGGATCGGCATTATGGATCGGTGAATATTTGGGAAAATTATGGTGCGGTTTCTTTATCGTTGCTGCATTCTATGGATTCGTTGCGCTAATAATACACTTCTTTTTGCAAAAATGGATTAAAAGGATGATCAACAATTATATCATTAAACAGGAGACCAAATAAATGAGAAAGATATCACCCACGGTAGGATTAAGAGCCGCCATCGAATTATTAGAAGCCGAGCAAGCCATCAATGGGCAATTGTTGAAAATTCAGTTCCAGGTCACCTACGAAAGTTTCAGACCTGTTAACCTTCTTAAACGAACAATTAAGGATATCTCTTCTTCAACTGAAATTACTGATGAACTTCTGGGAAACGCGGTGGGACTAGCTGCGGGCTATCTGACAAAGAAAATTGTTGTCGGCTCCTCAGAGAATTCATATCGCAAAGTCGCTGGGTCTATGTTACAGTCGGGTGTTACGAATATTGTCGCACAACATCCGGAAATAATTAAAGCTATTGGAAGATTTATTTTCAATCTTTTTTCTACTAAGAAGATAAAGTAAATAAGTATCGTCGTGATCGATAAAGTTCTCAAATTACCTGTTATTGCAAGAGCAAGCATTTTCTTCATCGGATTGCTGGCCTTATTCGCAATGCTTTACATTGGTCGCGGGATTATCGTCCCAATCGTATTCTCGCTCATCATGTCCATCGTGTTACTCCCGGTGGTGAATTTTTTTGTGAGAATTAAAATTAATCGTGTAATTGCAATAACGCTAACCCTAGTCCTGACCTTTGTTGTTATGGCTTCTATAGGTTTATTAATCTATTCACAGGCCAGCCGTTTCAGCGATTCCTGGCCAATACTGGTTGATAAATTTGCAAGCGTGCTGAATGATAGCGCCAATTGGGCATCGAATTATTTCGATATCAATCCGCATAAGATCGATGCATGGTTGCTTAAAACGAAAGGAGAACTTATCAATGCAAGCGGGGCAGCCATAGGAAAAACGCTGCTGGGCGTTGGTAATGGTATTATGATACTCTGCCTGGTTCCGGTTTATATTTTTTTAATTCTTTACTATAAACCAAATCTTGTAGTATTTGTGCATAAGGTCTTTGGCGCTGAAAACGATAAACAGGTCAGCGAAATTCTATCTCAAGTAAAATCAGTAATCCAACGATATTTGTCTGGCCTCGCTATCGAATTTGTTATGGTCGCTGTGCTGAATTCCGTTGCCTTACTAATCTTAGGTATTGACTATGCAATCCTTCTTGGAATTCTGGGCGCAATGCTCAATCTTATTCCCTACATAGGAGGATTAGTAGCCGTTGCACTTCCAATGATGATTGCCCTCGCCACAAAGAGTACCGCATGGTACGCATTCTATGTGCTCGTAGTTTATTACATCATCCAACTAATCGATAATAACATTATTGTTCCCAAAGTCGTGGCGTCTAAAGTAAAAATCAATGCGCTGTTTTCAATTATCGCCGTTCTAGCAGGAGGTGCGCTATGGGGCATTACCGGAATGTTTCTTTCTATACCACTGCTGGCGATTATAAAATTAGTGTTCGATCATGTCGAAACACTTAAACCCTGGGGTTATATTTTAGGCGATACGATGCCTCCTTTGCAGATTATAAAACCAACAATCAAACTGCTGAAAAGAAAGTAATGCCTGTCACTAATGCACAGAAAAACCGAGTGCGTATTAAAAATAAATCATAAAATATATTTTTTTAATTTCAATATAAACACCGTATCTTTGTGAAAATGAAGATTGCCTACATCGGAACCTACCCGCCACGTGAATGTGGTATTGGAACGTTCACCAAAAATCTCTACCATTCAATGATCATTCAGGAAGACGCAACACAGGAAACTGTGGATGGTTTTATTGTGGCCATGAATGATCACGAGCAAACCTACGCATACCCGGAAGAAGTTAAGCTTATCATTCGACAAGAGCATCAACGGGATTATTTAGAAGCCGTTAAATTTATTAATCTTAGTGGTGCAGACCTCTGCATTCTTGAACATGAATTCGGGATATTTGGCGGACAGCAGGGAATCTATATACTGCCATTACTGCATCGTCTCGAAATCCCATTGATTGTAACACTGCATACGATACAGAAAGATCCTGCATATAACGAAAAGGCCGTCTTACAAGAAATCTGTAAAATGGCCCACAAGGTGGTTGTAATGAGCCATAAGGCCATTAGTTTCCTGACCAGTATTTACGGAATTGAAAAGGAGAAAATCGTTTTTATCGAACACGGTGTACCCGATATCCAGTATAATCAAGCGCAATCAAAAAAAGAGTTTAAGCTTGAGGATAAAAAAGTACTGCTCACCTTTGGTATTCTTAGCCGAAACAAAGGGATAGAAACAGTGATCAATGCGCTACCCAAAATTGTCGAAAAGTATCCTGAAGTTCTCTATGTGGTGTTGGGTAAAACGCATCCCAATGTTCTTCGCCATTCGGGCGAAGAATACAGAAACTATTTGCAACGTATGGTGAAAAGCCTGAATCTCGGCAATAATGTTATTTTTCTAAATGAATTTGTTGGCCAAAAGGAATTATTCAAATATTTATCTGCGGCAGATATATACATCACGCCTTATTTAAACGAAGCTCAAATCACCAGTGGCACCCTTTCGTACGCAATTGGTGTTGGTTCTGCAGTGATATCAACACCATACTGGCATGCCGAAGAATTGCTGGCAGATGGCCGTGGACGCTTGTTTAACTTTAATGATTCGGAACAGTTATCTGATATTTTTATGGAATTGCTGGATAAGCCGGAGGTTATGGACAAGCTTCGCAAAAAGGCTCTTGATTATGGAAGAACCATCACATGGCCGAAATCAGCGGGAAAGTATGTCGCATTGGCGAAAAGCATACTCGCCGAAAAGCCCAAGGTACTGGTAGAAAGGGAAACCAGCATCGACCCGTTGCTGCTACCGCCGTTTTCATTGATACACATTAAGCATCTTACCGATGATACCGGTATCATTCAACATGCAAAGTTTGGTATTCCTAACCTAAAGGAAGGTTACTGTCTCGACGACAATGCACGAGCATTGCTGATGGTTCTGATGGCGTATCGACAAAAAAAGGATGCACTGGCGTTAGATTTAGCGCCCATCTATTTGAGTTATATTCATTATATGCAGAACGAAGATGGAACCTTCAGAAACTTCCTCAGCTTCAATCGGAATTTTCTCGATGAACAGGGATCAGAGGATTCGTTTGGAAGAACCATTTGGGCGCTGGGTTATCTTTTGGGTAATGCACCTAACGACGCCTATTATCAAACAGGGAGGTTGGTGTTTTTTGATGCAGCACCGAACTTCGAAAAGCTTCAATCAATCCGTGGAATTGCAAACACCATGGTGGGAATAAGTTATTACTTGCGCTCTAATCCTTCCGACGAGTCTATGAAAGAACGTCTACGTGTTCTTGCCAATAAGCTGATAGCGCATTACAAGGAAAACGCCACCGAACAATGGAAATGGTTCGAGCATCTGCTTGCCTACGATAATGGCATGTTGCCGCTAGCATTACTTCATGCTGCCGAAATCCTTAATGATGAAAACATTCAGAAGGTTGCCATTGAATCTATGGATTTCCTCACCAGCATTACGCTTAAGGATGGATATTTATCAATCATTGGAAATGAGAAATGGCATGCAAAAGAATGTGAACGTTCAGTATATGGCCAACAACCTGTTGATGCGTTGGCGATGGTGTTGATGTTTCATCAGGCATTTCGCTTAACCAAAAACAAAGATTATCTCACAAAATTATTCTCTTCCTTCATGTGGTTTTTGGGTGAAAATGATATACGAATGAGCTTATTTGATTTTGAAACCAAAGGTTGTTGCGATGGTTTCGAAAGCTATGGTGTGAACCGCAATCAGGGCGCAGAGAGCTCACTTGCATATTTAATTTCTCACCTGATTGTATTACAAGCCTTCGAAGAATTTGAAAAAATTGATGGACGTAAGTGGGAACTGCCCTTGTCGTAATACCAATTACAATGTTGATTCAGCGATATAAGAATAATCCGGTGCTCACTAAAAGTGATGTACCTTATCCGGTAGCAACCGTGCATAATGCAGCGGTGGTAAAGTACAATGAACGATATATAATGATTTTTCGATCGCATAAACTCAATGGGCGCAGTATCTTAGGCAAAGCCGAAAGCCCAGATGGTTTTTCTTTTGTGGTCGATAACGAACCTTTCATGGTTCCCGCCACCAATGGGATATTTGGAGAGTATGAAGAATATGGGGTAGAGGATCCGCGCATCATTTTTTTTGAAGATGAATATTTAATTACTTACAGTGCATACAGCCGGCACGGTGTGAGAATCGGTCTGGCAAAGACCAGGGACTTTAAAACCATCCAACGCTTCTCACTAATCACTGAAGCGGATTATAGGAACGTCGTTATATTCCCGGCTAAATTCAAGGGATTGTATGCAAGGCTCGATCGCCCTCATTCAGAGATTTCTCCATGGTCGATTTGGATTTCCTATTCTCCTGATCTTAGATATTGGGGTGATGCTAAATTGATAATGAAGCCTACGCAATATCATTGGGATGAAATGAAAATAGGACCCGGAGCCCCGCCTATAAAGACGAGCAGAGGTTGGTTAAGCATTTATCATGGTGTGTTTCCTACTATGGATGGCCATGTTTATCGTCTGGGTGTTGCCTTACATGACCTTAATGATCCCTCAACGATTATTGCGATTGGAGATGAATGGATTCTCCAACCGGAAGCACCGTACGAAATTTCAGGGTACGTCCACAATGTAGTATTCTGTTGTGCCGCTGTTGCAGAAGACGATGGAAGTGTGAAGATTTATTGGGGAGGTGCAGATTCTGTAATGTGCGTGGGAACAGCCAATTTGGAGGAATTAGTCGACCATTGTTTTAACACCAACCGACTGTAATCATTGGTGTTTTATAATGCAGTACAAGCTGCAATAATAGTGCGATAGCGCATCCCATCCTGACTACATATCCAAGCTAGAATAATTCGATTGATAAAATACATTAAATGAGAATAGCCATATTATCTTCTATTGCATGGCGCACTCCGCCGCGCAAATACGGGCCATGGGAACAGGTTGCATCTAATGTTGCTGAAGGCTTATCAGCATGCGGACACGATGTAACCTTATTTGCAAGTGGAGATTCCTTTACTGCAGGCAAACTGGAATCAGTCTGTGAACATCCCTATGCTGAAGATTTAACAATGGATTCCAAAGTTTGGGAATGCCTTCATATAAGCCATTTGATGGAACAATCACAAAACTTTGATTTAATCCATAATCATTTTGATTTTCTACCGCTTAGCTATTCACGATTAATTAAAACGCCCATGGTTACTACGATACATGGATTTTCTTCTCCGAAAATATTAGCGGTTTACAAAGAGTACAATCGTGACAACACCTATGTTTCCATAAGCAATTCAGATCGAAGCAACGAGCTTGACTATGCCGCCACTGTGTATAATGGCATCAACACAAAAGAGTTTTCCTTTCGTCCTGTAGCTAAAGAGTATTTGTTGTTTTTTGGCAGAATACATCCTGATAAGGGAACATATGATGCAATACAAATTGCGAAAAAATCAAAACGCAAACTAATTATTTCAGGACTGATACAGGATCAGGGATATTTTGATCTTCAAGTCAAGCCGTTCATAAACGACGACGATATTATATACGTTGGTAATTCCGGTCCTAAGGAAAGAGATCAATTGTTGGGCGAAGCCAGCGCGCTGTTGCATCCTGTTTTTTTTAACGAGCCTTTCGGATTAAGTGTGGTAGAATCGATGATGTGTGGAACTCCCGTAATCGCTTATTGCAAGGGATCAATGCCTGAACTTATCTTGAATGAAAAAACAGGCTTTCTCGTCAACAATGTGGATGAGGCGGTAACCGCCGTTTCTAAGATACCATCAATTTCACGTTATGCATGCACCACTCATTCAGCATCAATGTTTAGCCGCGAGAAAATGATTGAAGGATATTTAGCCGTATATAAAAAAGTGCTTAAACAATAAGAAGCGTATTGATAAAAAGAAATCGAATCATCGTCGATTAGCCTTTTTTTAAGGCGCCCAACAATTCTTCCATATTGATGGTGGCATATGTTGAGGCATAATCCGACATTGCATAAGGAATAATCAAATGCCCATTGTGCACCAGAGAGCCGCAGGAATAAATAACATTTGGCACATAGCCTTCACGCTCTTTATCATTCGGCATCATCAAAGGTGTTTTCAGTCGACCAATTTCTTTTTCGGGATGATCCAGTTCGAACAAGGATGCTCCCAATACATATTCCCTCATCGGGCCTACACCATGGGTTATTACTAACCAGCCTGCAGCTGTCTCAATGGGTGACCCACAATTACCAATTTGTATATACTCCCATGGATAAATGGGTTTTTGAATAAGCTGAGCTTCTCTCCAAATATTTATATTATCTGAAAAGGCGATATAATTATTTACTCCATCGATGCGGCAGAGCATCGCATATTTCCCATTGATTTTTCTCGGGAAGAGCGCCATGCCTTTATTCTTAGCTATTTCGCCATGTACCGGACGGACTTTGAACTGATAAAAGTTCTTTGTCTCCAGCATTCGCGGTAATATGGAATATCCGTCATAAGCAGTATACGTTGCATAATACTTAATTTCCCCGTTATCGCCGGTGAATTTTACAAAGCGGGCATCCTCAATTCCCTTTTTCTCGCTTTCCGAAACAGGAAAGATAACCCTTTCCGAAATGGCCGAATCCAATGAGAATTTGATTTCATAATCAGTGGATGCCAACCAGATCATCTGATTGAAGTATAATTCATTTGTCACTGAAAAAGGAATAGTCGCTCTGGCTTCCTCAACACGATTTTTTAATTCTCCGTAAGTGAAGCTGTCATTGAGTTTATCCAGAACCAGACTTGGAGGAATAACATGATCCAGATACTTCATTTCTTCCAGCTTTCGCGCGAATGATTTTTTATTATAAACATTACGCTTGATGCGGTCTGCTTCTGCGAGCATTTTTCCTACCGGTTCAAAAACAATGTTATTATCCTTATCAATAATGCCATCGCGAAACACAAGTGACGAAATATGACCTTCTCCTGTGGCTCTGAAACTAAATATAACTCTTTTTTCATCCCAGCGAAGCTCCGATTGATCGGGATCTTCAACAATAGAGGGATTAAAGAAAGCGGCCGACTCTATCGAATACTCCATAGTGAAGTATGCGCCAATAAGTACTTTGCGCGATTGATTAATCTTTGATGTTGTAATTTTTAAAGCCTTAAACAGATGTTCAAGTTTATTGAAATGTCGTTCAAAAATCATAGAGATATTTCTATGACGCTTGGCATATCCTCTTAGAACCTGGCTCAATGCAATATTTGCCTCTGCTTCCGACATGGCCAGTACTTTGGTGATAATATCGGTGCTCCTCTCATCATTTGTATAAAGAAAGCGCGCGATTACCCTGCTTGGATCGGAAGAAAACTTGATGTCTTTACGTGTTACACAAACTTGCATGGTTCAAAGATTACAGAAACTATGAATTGGTAAAGGTAGTGTTTAATTAGGGCAAACAGAATTGTTTCCATGGTCTGCCGGGTGGTTAAAAAAGCTTTATCTCGGTTTAGGGATTTTGATGTGGGCGTATAAAGCCCATTACTTGCACCTTACAAGATAATAGATGAATTTTCACGTAAACAAAAAAGTGTGAAATATGTAACTCTTTAGTTGAATTGTGTAAGCAATACTTCATCTCGCGCTGGTACTTTTACGCACAAATGCTATTTAAAGGAAAGAAAGGAAAATCATGAATTATTTGTATGCGATCATACCCATTGTGATCATTTTTCTAATTGGAATCAGAATTATCAGGCCAACTCAACGTGGACTCATCGAACGTCTTGGTCGTTACAGAAAATATGCGAGCCCGGGCTTTCACTGGATTATTCCGGGAGTTGAACGTATGTATAAAGTGAACATCACCGAACAAATGGTAAATGCTGAACCTCAGGAAATCATTACTAATGATAATTTGAATGCAAGTGTTGATGCTCAGGTTTATTTCAAAGTGAAGGATGATGAGGAAAGTGTGAAGGGTTCTCAATACAATGTAAATAATTATAAGTGGCAGATTGTTAATCTGGCGCGCACTACATTACGTAACATCATTGGGACGCTTACACTGAAATCCGCAAATAGCGAGCGCGGGAAGATTAATACTGAGTTGCATAAAACATTACACCTTGAAACCCAAAGCTGGGGCATTGAAATCGTGAGAACCGAACTCAAAGAAATTGATCCGCCTAAAGATGTTCAGGAAACGATGAATAAAGTGGTGAAGGCAGAGAACGAAAAGATTGCAGCAATTGATTATGCCTCTGCTCGCGAAACCGTTGCAGACGGCGAAAAGCGCGCAAACATAAAGGAGGCGGAAGGATACAAGCAATCAAAAATCTTACACGCAGAAGGCGAAGCAGAAGCCATTAAATTAGTGAATGAAGCTGCTGATAAATATTTTGTGGGCAACGCCCAACTTCTGCGAAAGCTTGAAGCCATGGAAGCATCCCTTGGATCTAATACAAAAATTGTTATTCCAACAGGTACAGAACTCGTTAACATTATTGGAGAGATGGCTGGTATTGTTCCCCTAAAACAAAAGCCCAAAGGCGATTAATGATGCATTGACTAGTGTTTGAAATTTTCGGTTTGTTTTAATGATAAAAGGGCTGCTCATTCGGGCAGCCCCTTTTTATTCGGGAGCATTTGTTATATAGAGATGAAGGCGAATTATAAACATTAGGCGGAACGGAATAATAGACTGTGACATATCCTGGATTTCATCACTTGATTAGCCCTAATAGTAATCAAAAATCATCTTATCTGTGAAATATGTAAGTCTTATTGCTTAAGGTGTAACAGTGGAAAGGTCAACTACACGGATCTTTGTCGCATTAATTCATTAAACAAATAAACCTTAAACAATGACACATTCAAAAAAAATTACTGCATTCGTTCTGCTCGCAGGACTCATACTTATCGGCATTCAGGGCTGTAAAAAATATCCCGAAGGTCCGTTGCTCAGCCTTACCTCCCGAACTGAGCGGGTTTCGAATACATGGAAAGTGGATAACTATAAAGTGAATGAAACAGATTTTACTTCGCTTGTTTCTGACTACTCCGAAACCTACTCCAAAGATGGACATTACTCTTACGAATGGGGCCTTTTCGCAGGAACAGGCACATGGAATTTTCAGAATTATGATGATGAAATTCTGATTACTGGTATTACAAATCAAACCACGATTGTAATTCATATTTTGAAACTTGAAGAAAAGCAATTCTGGTATTACTACATGGATGGAAATGATAAAAAGGAATTCCATATGATTCAGCAATAACTCCCAGCTGAAAACTACAAATGAAAAAAGACGGATTTTCCGTCTTTTTTTTCCGCAAAAAAATTCGAAGTATGCCCTGAAGAGCTATAAAAACAAATATTGAAAACTAACTTTTACATAAACTATTAATATGAAAAAAATTCTTTTTGCAACATTGATTACTGCGGTATTAATGCTTGCTGCCTGCACTTCAAATGCACAAGCCTGGGATAAAAGCACTAAAATTATTTCGTTGGGTTTTGGCGCATCACAGTTTTATCATATGGATAACTATTATTATAACGATTCGTGGAACTATCGCAATCATTATAGCCCGGTCACCATTCAATTAAACGTACAAGGTGAATTTGGAATTCACAAGTATCTTGGAATTGGCTTTACCACTGGATTTGGTGGCAGAGGTGGATTGAGAAACGATTATTCAGGTGAAATAAATATTCCCATTGGAATGATTTTCAATTTTCACTTTTATCAGTTGATTGCCGATAAAACAGCAAAAAACATTCATGCCGACAAGCTTGATATCTATGCGGGCATTAGCGCAGGAAGCGGCCTGGCGGTGGCTTACTACACTTATTCAACACGCGTGATTCCAATGGCTTTTGGTGGAGCACATATTGGTATCCGTTATTTTGTCGCCCCAAAATTCGCATTGAATCTCGAAGCCGGTATGGGAAAAAGTATAGTAAATGCAGGATTTGGATTTAAGCTTTAGTTTGCTCTGTGACATTAGACATATACGGAATCTATAAAGTATATGACTAATGTCACATTGTTTTAAACGGATAGTAATTCCTAAAAATTAGCACATTGAAAGTTGATCTTACGAATGCCAAATATCTCGGATTAAGCTCGCAGGAGGCTCAGAAAAAATTGCTTTCAGAAGGGTATAATAGACTTCCCGGTTCAAAGCCAAAGAACTTTTTTTTCTTGATGCTTGGAGTTGTTAAGGAACCAATGTTTATCCTATTGGTGGCCTGCGGCACTTTGTATTTGGTTTTGGGAGATCTTACAGAAGGCTTGATGCTGCTGGGGTTCGTATTCGTAATCATGGGGATTGAATTCTTTCAGCAAAAGAAAACCGAGAAAGCGCTCGATGCCTTAAAAGAGATGGCAAGCCCCAGAGCCCTAGTTATTCGCGACGGAACAGAAATTAGAATTCCCGGGGTTGAGGTTGTGAGGGGAGATATTATTGTGTTGCAGGAAGGAGACCGTGTTCCGGCAGATGCAACAGTTCTGTTTTCGGTTAGTTTATTAGCTGATGAGTCGTTACTTACTGGAGAGGCTGTTTCGGTTCGAAAGTGCGATTGGGACGAAAAGCTTGAATTAGCCGAACCCGGCGGAGATGATTTACCCTTTGTTTATTCGGGTTCTATGATCGTACAGGGAAATGGTATCGCCAGAGTTAGTAGTACAGGTCAGGATACGGAAATTGGAAAAATTGGGAAAGCATTAGAAAGTGTCAAAGAAGAGCCGACTCGTCTCAAAAAAGAAATGAGTTCTCTGATTAAGAAACTCACCATCATTGCTGCAATTTTATGTGTGCTGGTGGTTATAGGATATACACTCACCAGAGGAAATCTTATTGATGGTTTTTTAGCGGGAATAACGCTGGCTATGGCCGTACTTCCTGAAGAATTCCCTGTCATTCTTACCGTGTTTATGGCCTTAGGTGCATGGCGTATTTCGAAAAAGAAAGTGCTCACACGTAAACCATCTGCCATTGAAACCTTAGGCTCTGCCACAGTGCTGTGCACGGATAAAACGGGCACGCTTACGCTGAACAAAATGACCGTAGCAAGGCTCTATAATGGAACGAACTTTCATAGTATAAACGAAAATAACACCTTTAATCCTGAGTTTCACGAAATCATCGAGTTTGGTATGTTGTCGAGTCAAACCAAACCCTACGACCCTATGGAACGGGCCATATTGAAGCTTGGCGAGATTTATTTGCAAGGGACTGAGCATTATCATTCGCAGTGGGAAATGATTAAGGAATATCCGCTATCGCGCGAACTGCTTGCCATGTCAAGGGTTTTCACCTCGAAGGATTCAAACGAAAAAATTATTGCCAGCAAAGGCGCTCCCGAGGCTATCTTCGATCTTTGTCATTTAGATGAACCAACCAAAGAGCGTTTCTCTCTTGCGGTTGCCGATCTTGCAGCAAGCGGATTAAGGGTTCTTGGTGTGGCAAAGGCATATATCGAAGAAAAGGGATTGCCTGTCCTGCAACATGGATTTGATTTTAGATTTATTGGATTAATTGGACTGCTGGATCCAATCCGAAAAGAAATCAAAGAATCAATAAGCGATTGTTATAAGGCTGGAATCAGAGTGATTATGATTACTGGCGATTATCCCATTACAGCCAAGCACATTGCAATGCAGATTGGGCTTGATTTGCCGGAAGCATGCATTACAGGTGCGGAATTAAAAATGATGAGCGCGGCTGAACTTTGCGAAAAAATCAAAACAATAAATGTATTTGCCCGCGTAGTCCCGGAACAAAAACTTAAAATTGTAAACGCATTAAAAAAGAATGGTGAAATTGTCGCAATGACGGGCGATGGAATTAATGATGCCCCAGCACTAAAAGCGGCCAATATAGGAATTGCAATGGGGAAGAAAGGGACAGATGTTGCAAGAGAAGCCTCTTCGCTAGTGCTTATGGACGACAATTTTTCATCCATCGTAGGCGCTGTAAAAATGGGCCGCCGAATTTTCGATAATTTGCAAAAGGCATTCGGGTACACTTTCGCAATTCATGTCCCCATCGCAGGCTTGTCAATCATCCCGATTTTATTGGATAATTTGCCTATCATATTGTGGCCCGTACATATTGTCTTTCTGGAGTTGATAATAGATCCGGCATGTTCCATAATATTTGAAGCAGAACGTGCTGAGAAGAATGTAATGAATCGCCCGCCTAAGAAGCTTAATGAGTCTTTTTTTGGAATACGAAAAATCCTTTTTAGTTGTCTGCAAGGCTTAGGTATTCTTCTTACAACCTTAGCCGTATATCTATTGGGAATACGCGTTGGCTATGGTGCAAAAGAAGTAAGAGCTATGGTGTTTATAACACTTATCATCGCTAATTTGGCTATCATATTAACCAATCGTTCCTGGACCAATAATATTTTTAAAATCATTGCCTCACCTAATAAGGCTGTGATATGGGTGAGTAGTGGAGCAATTCTGTTTCTTATCCTTGTGATGAATATCCCGTTTTTTCTGAATCTTTTTCAATTTCAAAAACTGTCGCTACAAAATACTGCAATTTGTTGCTTATGTGGCGTATCAACCATTGTCTGGTTCGAAATGTATAAATGGATGAAGGTTCGAAGAATCAAAGGATCATTATTGGTGCGACCGACTGGGAATGTGTGAAATATGTAATTCTCTTTATAAATCATGTAACAGCAACACTCCGGGGCACAACTAACTTTGTTATCAAATCAAGTTTAACCCCATGAAAAAAAACGAAAGCGTGTCAAAAGCGGATAGTGACACAAATCGGCAGCAGAAAACCGACCTTCCCGGATATAAATCATATCCACCCAAAGACGACATCTTCACACAGTTTAGTAAAGTCAAGAATATCTTGCCTGAGGATGTTCAGAACATCACAGCATTGAATGAGAAGGATACTGTAGGAAACGCGCTACCTAAATTATTACCAAGAAACAGTTCCGGGCAGGATATGGATGTGCCAGGTTCTGAACTTGACGACGCTCAGGAGGCTATAGGCAATGAGGACGAGGAGAATAATTACTATAGCCTTTGCGGCGATGATCATAATGATCTTGAAGAATACAACGGATCTTAAGGGTGAGTGCCTGTAGGAAAAAACTGTGATTACGCAGAAAGTTGATCTGAATAATTTCAAAAACACAATATAAATAATCTCAACATATATTATGAAACCGCATTGGGTGGAAATAAGATCTATTAAGCTCATCACACATGATGTGCTGCAAATCGTTACCGATAGGCCAAAAAACTATGACTTCATGCCCGGTCAGGCTACAGAAATAGCTATCAATAAAAAAGGATGGGAACTTGAAAAAAGACCATTCACTTTTACCAGTTGTCCTTTTAACGATTATCTTGAATTTACAATCAAGACCTATCCTTTGCACAAAGGAGTAACAGGGGAGTTAATGTTTTTAAAGGTGAGCGATATCTTGATTTTGCATGAGGTTTTTGGATCTATTACGTATAAAGGGCAAGGCTTGTTTATTGCTGCTGGAGCGGGAATAACGCCATTCATTAGCATATTACGTGAACTTCAGGCATTGCAGGAAATAGGAGATAATCAACTCATTTTCGCTAATAAAACAGCAAAGGATATCATCATCGCAGGAGAACTGAATGCAATGTTAGGAAACAATTTTATCAATATTTTATCTGACGAAAATGATCCAAATATGCACCACGGATTGATTACAGAAGAATTTCTTACTCCATATATGAAGGATGTCAATAAGCGCATTTATCTATGTGGACCGCCACTAATGATGGAATCAACCGAAAAAATACTGATTCATTTGGGCGTTAGTGAAAATTCAATTATCAAGGAAATTTTTTAATCGACCACCTCATAAAACGAACAACATGCCCATAAAAAATATTTCAATTGCAGAAGATTGCACCGCTTGTGGTTTATGCGGAAACATTTGCCCTGAAGTGTTTGAGCTCAGGGATCACTCCACTGTTATAGCCGGTGCAAATTACGAGATGTATGAACAAAAAATCAGGGAGGCAATAAAATGCTGTCCGGTTGGTGTCATTAGTATCAGTCCATAACGCCTACCAACCGCCTTTTTCTTGTATCTTTCATTTTATAAATGCTAAAATGTTGGATAATTAAATTTGGATTGTATAGCCCACAAACGACAGGAACTTCAGGTGTTCTTTTACTAATTATCTAATTGACTAATTAAGCAGTCATCGGTTGGTTCCATTTTGTAACTATTGAGCCCCAACACCAAAGCACTTAATTATAATTCATCGATCAATTTAACAAAACAAAACATATAACAATGGAAGATTCATCAGTAAATAGGGATTCTTCATCTGCACGAAAAGAATTCATAGAAGTCGAGCGTCATGTGCGCCTCCATGTTACCGATGGTGGTGAAGGCCGGCCCATAGTATTAATTCCCGGATGGCCTTTGAGTGACGAAATGTATGAGTATCAGTACACGGATCTTATTAATAATAATTTCCGGGTTATTGGTATCACCATGAGAGGATTTGGAAAATCCAACAAGCCATATAGCCAGTATAATTATGACATTATGGCTCAGGATATAAAGATGATTCTCTGTAAGCTTGAAGTGAAGGATGCTGTAATGGTGGGCTTTTCAATGGGTGGGGGAATTGCTATTCGTTTTGCAACCTCAGATACTGGAGCTCATGTTTCCAGATTAGTGTTGTGTGGAGCCGCGGCACCCAGCTGGACGCAACGGGAGGGCTTTCCATATAATCTCAACAAACAGGCTGTTGATGACCTTATCATGTTATGCAAGTGGGATCGACCCAAATTGCTGGCAAATTTTGCGAAGATATTCTCAGCGACCGAAGAATCCTTGAACGAAGGAATGCGTCATTGGCTGAATGAAATGGGCCTCGAAGCGTCGAACTACGCAATGGCCCAGTGTTTAATGGCATTGCGCGATACTGATTTAAGAGAAGACATAAAACAGATTTCTATTCCAACCTTGATTATGCATGGCAAAAAGGACAAAATCTGTTCATTTGATTTAGCCGCGCAAATGAAAGCGGGTATCAAGAATTCACGTATTGTGGAATTTGAACACAGCGGTCATAGCCTATTTCTGGAGGAGACCAATAAATTCAATACTGAATTAATCCATTTTGCCAGTGAAAAGCAATTAATAAATCCTTTATAAAAAAATAATGAAAAAAGTACTGATTGCATTAGACTACGATCAAAGCGCTAAGAAGGTCGCCGAACAAGGTATTGCTCTTGCAAAATGCATGGGAGCAACCGCTATCTTTTGTCATGTAATTAAAGATCCTGCGCTGTATTCGTCCAGTGAACAAATACCTATTGCCGGGTTTTCGGGACATCTGTACACCGTTCCTGAAAAATTCGATAATGTGGAAGAATTAAAAAAAATAGCATTGAAATTTTTAGAAAAAATCTCACATCAGTTGGGGGATAATTCTATTCATGTTATGGTTCAGGAAGGGGATGAGGCTGAGGCCATCTTAAAAATGTCAAGAAAAGAGCAAGCCTCAGTGATTGTAATGGGCGTCCATAGCCAGAATTGGCTTGAGAATAAAATCATGGGCAATGTTACCGAACGAGTTCTCCATCACTCGACCATTCCTGTTTACATCATTCCAACAAAAAAAGAAATGATTGTTGTGATAGCAAATGTCATTTAGAACAATTATATGAATTTCGTTGATTACTATAAAGTACTGGGGATTCCTAAAACAGCCAAACAGGATGATATTAAAAAGGCATACCGAAAGCTTGCCCGAAAATATCATCCTGATCTTAATCCCAAAGATACCGATGCAAAAAAGAATTTCCAGCAAATCAATGAAGCTAACGAAGTCCTGAGTGATCCGGAAAAGCGAAAGAAATACGATAAATACGGAAAAGATTGGCAACATGCTGATGAATTTGATAGAGGGAATCAACAACAATCGCAATCATCTGCTTATCGCGAGCCAAACTATTCGAGTTCTCAAACGGAACCGGATTTTTCGGAATTTTTTTCTTCAATGTTTGGCGGAGCTGGTGGCAGCAGAAAAGTTAAATATAGAGGCGAAGATATCAATGCGACACTTCAACTATCCCTCATGGATGCCTATACTACTCATAAAACAACCTTATCCGTCAACGGGAAAAATATTCGAATCAGCATTCCTGCAGGGATCGAGAACGGCCAAACCATTAAAATCAGTGGCCATGGAGGCGAGGGTATAAACGGCGGTCCTAAAGGTGATTTATATATTAGTTTTTCTATTGAAAACCATTCGCAATTTAAGCGCTCAGGGAATAATATTTTTACTACGGTCGAACTGAATCTTTACACAGCGATGCTTGGTGGAGAAATAACTATGAATACGATGGATGGTAAAGTAAAGCTGAAAGTTTCTCCGGAAACAGCTAACGGATGCAAAATAAAACTTAAAGGAAAGGGATTTCCAATTTACAAGAACGAAGGGCATTATGGTGATATGTATGTAACCTACAATGTAGCGTTGCCTACGCATCTGACCGATAAACAAAAGGCTTTATTCGAAGAGCTTTCGAAGTCATCACTTTAAATCAGTTAATCATGCAAAATCAAAAATTGATTTCAATTAATGAATTCTGTACAAATCACAACATTGAGTTGTCTTTTATCATCGCATTGGTTGATAATGGACTAATTGAAAGCTCGAACTCCCAGAATCTACAGCATATCCATGTTGAACAATTACCTCAGATTGAGCGATGGATTCGAATGTTTTATGATTTAGATATTAATCTTGAAGGCATTGAGGCCATTTCACATTTGCTCAAACGAGTTAGTATTATGCAGGAAGAAATGATATCCCTCCGAAACAGGCTCAGAATCTACGAAGCAAGCGAGTAATCCCAAACAGTATACCGTTGCAATTTCAAAAATATTGATTTCTCACCCTATGAAAAAGGCAACACAGGTTTTGGTAATCGCATTAAAAGTAGTCATGTGGACATTACTGAGTATTGTGATGATCATTACGATTATTGCTGTCATGGTGCAAATTCCCTGTGTTCAACAAAAGATGATTCTTGCCGCCACCAACTTTATAAAAAGTAAAACGCATACTGTTATTAACATAGAAAGTATAAGTCTCTTCTTCCCGCGAACACTGGTGATTAATGGTCTTTATTTGGAAGATAAAAACTCCGACACACTGTTATATGCCGGAATCATAGAAGCCGATTTGTCGCTGACCGCATTACTAGCGAATAAAATACACTTAAGCAAAGTAGCCTTAAGCAATGTTAATGTTAACCTCAAGCGACCATCATCAGATAGTCTTTTCAATTTCGATTTTATGATCACTGCTTTTAACGATACAACAAAGGCGCAGTCAGCAGATACATCAAAGAAAACACCCTGGAGTTTCGAGGTTGATGATATATCAATGAATAATATTCATTTCAACTTTTACGACGACTATGGTGGAACGCGCGTTGCCGTTGATTTCCGGCATTTAGCATTGACCATGGAATTGCTCGACATTGAACATTCCAACTTTGCTATTGACGAACTTAGTGTGGGATCTTTAAGGGGCAAGGTAGTGAGTAGTCCGGTAAGCCACCCATCAGAATCACAATCAAACACAGTATTACCAAGAATTTCAGCTAATAGTATAAAGCTAATTGATACACAATTCAGCTACGAGGACTCAACAGATATTCCGGTTGTTATAGCCGGAATATTTCAGCTTTCCCTACAGAATGCCTCTGTTGATTTGCAATCCCAGCAGATTAAACTTGAGAAAATAGCATTATCTAAAAGCAAAATTCAATATATACCTTCACAATTAGCAAAGATTGACACTTCTGCTATTAATGACGCAGTAACTAATACTTCAGCCAATTGGATTATTGAGTTTGGAACAATGGCGTTGATGGATAATTCGCTCTGTTATGGACAAATTCAACCGCAGCAATATGTTGACACTTTCAATGTATCGCATCAAAAATACGAGCATGTGAGTTTAAGGGCTGAAAACTTTTTCTATGCGTCTGAGCGGCTAACCGTGGATATCAGCGATTTTACACTTATTGATCAAAATGGTTTTGCTATAAAAAGCTGCGCTGCGAATTTCCGAATGGATCAACATTCGATAAGCGCACATAACCTCAAAATTCAGACGATATCCTCATTTATTGATGCAGATTTAAGAATGCAGTACACATCGCTGGAATCGCTTGAGAATTCTTTGCATGCGATGATAGTATCCGCAGACTTGCGTCAGCTTAGGATTAAAAGCAAAGAGCTTTTATATTTTGTACCAGCCTTAGCCACTACTATATTCTTTAAGGAGAAAGAAAATACTACGCAAATCTCCGGAAAGATATCTGGCCGCATGGATCAATTATCAGCGCAAGACATTATTATCAAAACCGGGAGCAATACATTTTTGAGCACTGACGGCGCAATCACCGGCCTTCCAAAAATAAGAACAGCCTTCTTTAGTTTTCCTAACCTTACTATAGCAACAGGAAGAAACGATATAAAAAGACTCCTGGGATCGATGATTCCCTCATCCATAGACTTGCCGGAACAGCTGGGATTGGCTGTGGCGTTTAGAGGTCGTTATAATGAATTTAATACTATAGCAAGATTGAATAGTAGTTTTGGTAATGCTCATATTGTTGCAAGCATCGATGAAACGGCAGCATTTAGCAGCAATATTAGTCTCGTGAATTTCGAGCTTGGACGATTATTGCAGGATACTGCCTTATTTGGTTCAATCTCCTTGACCGCGCAAGCTGCGGGGCATGGATTGTTTGAGGGCGACATAAATGCTGCAGTTTCGGTGAATGTAGCTCATGCAAATTTTCACCACTATAATTATCACAATATCCTGGCTGGCGGCAATATCATTGGAAAATCCTTTGAAGGCGTGCTTAGCTTGAATGATGAAAATGCTATCCTTGAATTGAGTGGCAAGGTAAACCTTGACTCCGCCGCACTTGCATACAAATTTCATCTTAATCTTCAGGCTGCTAATTTGCAAAAGCTTAAAATTACGACCACCGATTTACGTATTGGATTAATTGCAGATTCAGATATTGAAGGCGATTCAAATGCTCTACTTAAAGGACGATTTTCAATCACCAATCTAATTGCTGTAAGTGATGGTAAAACCTTCGTGCAGGATTCGGCGGTCATAATTTCGTTGAACGAAGCAAAAACGCCAACGATAACAAACGCTTTGCTTGGGGTCATTTATCACGGGAATGTTTCTCCCTTTGAACTCCCTCAACTGCTTACGATTGCTGTTAATCGATACTTCCCATTTTCCGATACGAGTATAAGTACAATTGTTGTTGGAAATAAGCAATTCACGGTCGACCTCTATTTAAGAAATGATCCGGTGATTGCAGCAATACTTCTTCCTCAACTAAAGGAATTCGAGCCAATATGGATTAATATGAGCGTTGATCAAGGAAGCAGTGTCATCCTTCTTAAAGGCGGGACAGAAAAATTGGTGTACGGGACAACAGAGATTTTGAATCTTGCCATTTCACTGAATTCTGATAGTTCAGCACTGAACTATACCATTTCAAGCAGTGCGGTTTCTAATACATTGATAAAGCTCGACAATCTGCTTATTACTGGTATTCTTGCAGACCAAAAAATTATTGCCTCAATATCTTCAACGGAAGAGAATAATGTCAAGCTTAGAGCTCGAATACAGCTTGCACAGGAAGACGATATTTATAGTCTATCCATCGATCCCAATGATTTTTATTTAATGAACAATCGCTGGGATATTGCCGCCGACAACTATATAAAATTCGGTCCTCAGGGTTTTTTAATTCACCATCTTTTCTTGAGCAAAGCCGGAAGCCAAATAAAGGCATATTCTGTGAACGATAGATTCAACGACGATTTGAGCTTTGAGTTTACTGAGTTTATATTGGATGATCTCTCACAGATTATCGAAAAAGACAGCAGTTTAGTGAGAGGAACACTAAACGGTAAAGTCCTGTTCAAAAAGGTTAATGACGCTTATGGTTTAATTGCAGATGCAAGCATCAATAATCTTATCGTGCAGAAGGTTCCGATTGGAAACTTAAGTCTTACTGCAGAAAACCCAACAACAGCGCGGTTTGATATTAAATTAAACTTATCAGGTGCTGAAAACAAGCTTTCCGCGACAGCTTATTATCTCCCTAATGCAGAAAGCAATTCTTTACATGTTAATGCAGAAATCGAAGCGCTGTCGTTACAGACCATTGCTGCATTTTCGTTAGGGAACATCATTGAGGCATCAGGAACACTTTCGGGCAGTTTCCTCGCCGAGGGAACCCTCTCTTCGCCTGATATTACTGGAGAATTGAAATTCGAACAGGCGTCAATTAAACCTGCCGCAATAAATACACTTTTGAGGTTAGGTGGTGAGCCTATACTGATTAGAAAAGATGGAGTGTATTTCAATTCGTTTACTGTGTTGGATGTTAATCAGCATCTGGCTACTATCAATGGGTCAGTAAAAATGCATCATTTCAGCGATTTTATTTTTGCAGTGAAAGTAAACACTGAAGATTTTTTACTTTTTAATACTACGGCCAAGGATAATGAGCAGTTCTATGGAAGAATGATTGTCGATAGTAAAATAGAAATTGACGGGCCGATCAATCTTCCGGTCATCAGCGCCAAAATTCGAGTAAAAAAAGGCTCCTCTTTTACCTTTGCTGTTATTGATGATGAGCTCACAACCGATAAAGGAGAATCTGTGGTTGAATTTAATGAACCAAAAAAATTCAACAAGATATTGAGTCAGAATACAAAGAAAACATCTCAACGAAGTGGATTAACAGGGCTGGATCTTTCTTCAATAATTGAAATCGACAAGCAAGCCACGCTTCGCTTACTTATTGATCCAAGCTCTGGTGATTCTTTAGTGGTACATGGCGAAGCTGGTTTGAATTTCAGTATCGACCGAAGTGGGAAGATGAGTCTCACCGGGACCTATAATGTGAATGAAGGAAGCTATGTTGTTTCGCTGGGATCGGTGCTGAAGAGGAATTTCGCTATTAATTCAGGAAGCACCATACTTTGGAATGGCGATTTGCTGGATGCTCAGATTTCTATCAATGCTGTATATACGGTTCGTGCTGCCCCCATTGATTTAGTGGCCGATCAGGTATCCGGATTGATGGAGGAGGATAAAAATAAATACAAGCAGCGGTATCTTTTTTTTGTATTGTTGAAATTGCGGGGGGCATTACTGCATCCTGATATCAGCTTTGAAATACAACTGCCTCCTGAAGATAAAGGAATCCTTGGTGGTGCCGTTAATGCCAAGCTTTCTCTGCTTAATGAAGATTTATCTGCCTTGAACAAACAGGTATTTGCC
The DNA here is from genome assembly GCA_963678485.1 of Bacteroidales bacterium. Classification (GTDB taxonomy): domain Bacteria; phylum Bacteroidota; class Bacteroidia; order Bacteroidales; family CAIWKO01; genus CALGYY01. The sequence goes on along the minus strand of OY782882.1, from coordinate 2,087,790 downwards.
TTATTGGTTTTAGGCAGGTTCATTCAGGAAAACCCTCTGCAGAGCGAGTCTTATGGAACTTCAGCCATTGTTAGAACCACGGTTGGCAAATATATATCTGCCCAATTGAATCAATGGGGATCGGGAGTAATCCCTGGAGTGGAATTGAATTTCGATATTCAATCCTATGATGATTATCAGTCGGGCCAGGCGAAAGGGCGTACTCAGCTGGATATCGGAATTAAAAAAGAGCTTTTCAAAGAGCGATTGAGTGTGCAGGTAGGAGGGACGATTGACGTGGAAGGAGAGAATGCGAAAAAGAATTCTGTAAGTAATATCACCAGCGATGTTACGGTAGAATACAAAGTAACCAAGGATGGGCGCTATTTGCTGAAAGGGTTCCGACACAATCAATATGATGGGGCAATTGAAGGCCAGGTGGTAGAAACCGGTGTTGGTGTATTATATGTGCGTGATTTTTATTCATGGGATGAACTGTTTAAATCACCTCCGAAAAGTAATGATTCAACAAAAAGAAAAGTACATGAGCCGGTTAAGCCTAAATAAAATACTATTACTTGCAATTACATTGCTAATAGCGGCATGCAGCGGGACCCGGCATCTGCCGCCTGGGGAAAAGCTGTATGGTGGTGCAAAGATAAAACTTGTATCATCAGAGAATATTCGCAATAACAAAAAGCAATTCATTAATGCTACGGTTAATGCTGCACTCCGTCCCCGGCCAAACAAGCGCTTTTTAGGCATGCGTCTAAAATTGTGTTTTTTTATGGCGGCAGGAGAATCACCAAAAAATAAATTTACAAGATGGCTCAAAAAGCAAGGTGAAGCGCCTGTGTTGATCAAGGATATATCACCAAATGCTACTGCAAAGATCATAGATGCAGCATTATTTAATATCGGCATTTTTAATAGTAGCACAAGCTACAACACTATTAAAAAAAAGCACACTGTACAAATTATTTACAGTAGTATAATTCATAAGCCTTATACTATTGACAGTATTAGTTATAATCTCCGCGATTCATCAATTAGAGATTTAATCGTTGCAGAAAACAAATTATCCATTATTCAAACCGGAAGCGACTATAACTTGAATCAATTAAAGGATGAACGTAGCCGCCTTGATGCAATATTGAAAAACAATGGATACTTTTATTTTAACCCCGATTACCTGCTTTTTAACGCAGATACCGCTGGAGTTGGGTACAGTGTGCACCTAACACTTTCAATTAAGGATAGTATTCCTGTTAACGCACTCATAGTTTATAGGATAAGAAATGTTTTTATTGATCAGGCATATTCATTAAATGTGACAATTAAGGATTCGAGCATTCGCACGAATACATTTCAAAATATCATATTTCTTGGTTCTGAGGATGAAATGTTGATACGACCTAAAGTAATTGCGCAATCAGTTTATCTAAAGCAGTTTGAGATATATACCCGAAACAATCATAATACAACCCTTAATCGCATCATGTCGATGGGGACTTACAAATTTGTACAGATAAAATTTTCTGAAAGTGACACTCTTTCCCGAGGTTTTTTAGATGTTACAATTTTGATGACACCTATGCCCAAGCACACATTCAGGGCAGGAATTGATTTGGTTTCGAAATCGAACAACAATTTGGGGCCACGTATTAATTTGAGTTATCTGAATCGGAATGCCTTTAAGGGCGCGGAATTGCTTACAGTAAATCTGGCAGGTTCTTTTGAGGCGCAAATTGGAGGCGGAAGTAAAAATGCATTTTCATATTCAATCAACCCACAGCTTGAGTTGTATTTTCCGCGCTTTATTGTACCCTTCAAAATAAAGACGCGTGGCATGTTCATTCCAAAAACAAGAATTTCCTTATCATTTAACTATCTTAAAAAAGTCAATTATTTTGACATGAGAACCTTTCAGTTTATTTATGGTTTTAAGTGGAAACAGGATCGGTTCTCGGAGCATGAATTAAATCCGGTGAATGTCAGTATTACAACTATTGCTAACAAATCAGCAGATTTCACGGCATTATTGGAAAGCAATCCTTTTTTAAAGAAGAGTTACGAAGAACAGTTCATTTCAGGGGGAAGCTATACATTCACCTTCAACGAACAAATACTTCAGGATAAGCGGATGCAGTTTTATTTTCAATTAAGTACTGAAGTCGCCGGGAATAGCTTTTCGCTGATAAAATTAATTGCCGGGAAAAAACCATCGGCAGAAATGCCATTGAAGGTCGTTGGGGCTGTATACTCGCAATATGCAAAATTATGCGTTGATGGTCGCGGGTATTACAATTTAAAAAACAAAGATAAACTTGCATTAAGGGTCTTTGCTGGAGTGGCAGCGCCCTATTGGAATGCAACAACATTGCCCTATACCAAACAATTCTTTAGTGGCGGACCAAACAGTATCAGAGCGTTTCACATTAATTCGCTGGGTCCGGGGACTTATCATCAGCTTAATGATAATGCAGGATTCCTGCAATTGGGTGGCGATATAAAAATCGAATTAAATGCAGAGTATCGATTCACTATTTACAAATTTTTCAAAGGGGCTGTGTTTGCAGATGCCGGGAACATCTGGCAATTAAAATCAAATCCTGCCATGTTGGGAAATCCATTATCATGGTCAGGGTTATATAAGGAATTAGCTGTAGGTGCAGGAATTGGAGTACGGCTGGATGTTTCCTTTTTTATATTACGATTTGATTTTGCAACACCATTGCGCAAACCATGGCTTGAAAACAATCATCGCTGGGTGTTTGATCAGATGATGTTGGGAAATTCTTCATGGAGAAAAGAAAACCTGGTGCTCAATGTCGCAATCGGCTATCCCTTTTAAACAGGCTGAAGTATTGTAATTCACTTGTGTAAAAAAAGTGTGAATGATGTAAATCATTCCTGAAATTATGAAACGAAACGGAAATCATTCGACTGACCTTTGCAATATCATTATACTGTGTTAGAAGAATCTCAATTATTCGCATGGAAAATACCAAGAAGATAGCCCGCATCATCAATAATGTCGGGGATATTAAAAAGCATAGTATTCGCTTAAGTGAAAGTGCATTCGAAAAAACTGCTATTGTTTCAAATGCTATGGTTGAGGTTGCTGATTTTGTTTTATTTGCTTCCCGCACTGCAAAGGAAACCTTTTCACGCAATTTTGAATTCAAAGAATTTTTGCGACAATGTTTCCAGATAGGAAATAAAACCTTGCCGTTGATTTCAATTACAGGAGTCATTATTGGTCTTGTATTAACGATACAATCGCGACCTGCACTCGCCGGATTTGGAGCTGTTTCAATGCTTCCCGGAATGGTTGCGGTATCGCTTATCCGAGAAATGGGACCGGTGATAACCGCGTTGATTTGTGCTGGAAAAATTGGATCCGGAATGGGTGCTGAATTAGGATCGATGAAAGTGACCGAACAAATCGACGCCATGGAAGTTTCCTCAACAAACCCAATGCGTTTTTTAGTTGTCACTCGTGTATGGGCCGCCATTTTAATGATTCCTCTTCTTGTACTGTATGCCGATGGCTTAGGAATATTGGGCAGTTGGGTGGGTGCGAATATCAAAAGTGATGTCAGCTTTTCATTGTTTTTTTCTCAGGCGTTTAGTCATGTTGAGTTTATAGATTTTTTACCTGCATTAATTAAAACCTTCTTTTTTGGAGCGGTAATCGGACTGGTTGGCTGTTATAAAGGTTTTACTGCCGGCAGAGGGACTGAGAGTGTTGGACGTGCCGCAAATTCTGCGGTTGTATTGTCTTCATTACTGGTTATTGTTGTAGATCTGGTGGCTGTTCAAATTACGGATATGCTGTAATGATGTCGAAAAAATAAGTGTTATGAAAGAGATACAATCATCCATATCAGAACCGTCAGAAACATCCGCTGCAGCAGCTGTGATAGAGATTAAGGATCTTCGCAAATGTTTTGGCAAGCTGGAAGTCTTGAAAAATGTTTCATTACAACTTTTTCGTGGCGAAAACCTTGTAGTTCTTGGAAAATCAGGCTCCGGGAAGTCGGTGCTTATTAAATGTATTGTGCGTTTGCTTTCAATAAACGAAGGTTACATTTCAGTCATGGGTGAGGACATAAACACCATGAACGAAAATGCACTTAGTGAGATCAGAACGAAAATCGGTTTTCTTTTTCAGGGAGGGGCGCTCTACGATTCGATGACAGTAAAACAAAATCTCGAATTTCCACTGATGCATATTAAAAGTCAGCTTACGAAAGAGGAGCGTGATGAAAAGATAAATGAGACCTTAGAAAATGTCGGATTGTTGGAAGCATTAAATAAGATGCCATCACAACTTTCAGGAGGAATGCGGAAACGAATAAGTCTCGCACGCACTATTGTTGTGGATCCATTAATAATGTTGTACGACGAGCCTACTACTGGCTTGGATCCCATTACATCAGATGAAATAAGTTCGTTAATTCTTGATGTGCAAAAAAAATATAAAACATCTTCAATTATTATTACTCATGATATCGAATGTGCACGAAATACGGCCGATCGGGCAATCATGCTTCATGATGGAGCAGTGTATGCCGAAGGGAGTATTGAATCGTTCGAGAAGTCAGAAGATATATTATTGAAATCATTTTTTAATCAGCGCTCACAAAATTGACGCGGTTCCTGCATTATTAGCCGCATTCAAGGTGACATTTAATTTATATAAACAATCTTGATATGGATACGCACACACAAAAATTCAAAGTACGTTTGGGACTCTTCATCGCAGGAGGACTGGCGCTATTCGTTATTGCAATATTTATCATTGGAAAACAGAAAAATCTGTTCAATCCTGTATTTCGCATAACGACTACCTTTTTCAATGTAAGCGGGCTACAGGTTGGGAACAATATCAGGTTTTCAGGTATCAATGTGGGAACGGTTGACAATATTTTCATTATCAACGATTCCACGGTTAAGGTGGAAATGCTGATTAAAAAGGAGGTGCAAAAATTTATAAAAACTGATTGTGTTGCCGGTATTGGTTCCGAAGGTATCATTGGTGATCGTGTCCTTGTGATTTCTCAAGGTGGAACGACCTCAGCCGTGGTGATCGATGGGCAGGAAATTTCTTCGAGTGAGCCCGTTGAAACAGATGCGATTATGAGCAGTCTGCAAGTGACTGCATTCAATGCAGAAATTGTTTCTAATCAGTTAGCCGAAATTATGGTCAAGGTGAATAGTGGTCAAGGGACCATTGGACGCTTGATTCAGGACACCGTTATTGGTGATTATTTTAGTGAGACCATGTTAAATATAAAAAACAGCAGTAAGGGTTTGGATGAAAACATGAATGCTGCAAAGGAGAATTTTCTTTTGAAAGGATATTTTCGACGCAAGGCTCAGGCTGCTGAAGATGCTAAGCAAGAGGCTATAAAAAAGCAAAAGGCTGCACTCAAAGACAAGAAGTAAATTGTGTCTTGAAACTAGCACCAGTAGAGCAATATTCAGTTACCTTTGTTGAAAAGGGTATTGAGTTGCACTATGAAAACACATTTTCTATTGTTGGCAATGCTATGCTTCTGCGCCTGCGGGAAAGTCCCCACGAACAGTGATGATGGCTCATTTGATCATTTTGTGGGCGATTTCGAAAACGCGAATCTCAAAGGGTTTTATTTTTTGGTGCCGGATACTACCGTAAATACTGTGGTGGTGAATGATCCAGTTCGTAAAGGAAATTTTGCATTAAGGAATACCTTGCGCCCCGATGATTACATTAATAATGGATATAGGGCAGAACTCGCCGTATATAATTGCGCAAACTATCATAGTGATGTTTATTACGGTTTTAGTATGATGATAGACTCTGCATATACTGATATGCAATATAATCTTCTGTGTCAATGGCAGGATTTACCCTATTATCAGCAGGGGGAAGTTTGGGAGTCTTCACCTGTGCTACACGGGTCTCCGCCACCGATTGCGCTGGTATATGTTAATGGTTCACTCGAGCTGAAATTCAACGACAAGCCTTCGTCTGATGAACACACCTATACTGTGGGAAGTCCGCAACAAATCAGCAAGGGTGTATGGTATGATCTGGTTTTCCATATGTATTGGAGTGATAAAGATGATGCTTACGTTGAAGCATGGATTAATAATACTCACATTACTCCTTACAACGGTAGTGACTTCAAATACTACCACAGCAACCTCTTTAATCGTAGTGGAAATTATTTTAAGTTTGGCCAGTATCGCGGTAAAGACAACACCGAGCATAATAATACCGTTTACTTTGATGAGATAAAAATCGGTTCCGATTATTCTGAAGTCGCACCATGAAAAAGATCCTAATCATAATCATCTTCGTTGGTACAAGTCTGGGCTGCATTGGGCAAACCAAAGGCATACTCTACAGTCATCAGATTGCATTTGATATTGGAAGTGTTCGAAACAGATATCTATATCCTATCACCGAAATTCAATATGGTTCACCCTTATTGGGCAAGACCAACATTAGAGTTTCATTTAAAATACGATCGTACGGAACGCTTTATCTGTATAGTAAAAGTGCATATGATTTGAGCCCTTTGGCCGAATACTATTTTTCAAAAATTCCAAGGCCAATATTTTTTTCTGCAGGAATAGGACTTGATGCTCGCTTAAGGTTTTCGCGCGATGAACGCAGTACTGCCCGAAGCAGTGCAGAACCCTTTATTTGTCTTGCGTTACATGGCACCTATAAGAGGTTGAGCTATCATATGCCTCTATGGACACGCTTCTACAACAATGGAATTTCATTTATGCTGCTCCCCGAAATTGATTACCGCCTGGGTCGATCCGTTGATCTTTTCTTTCGCGATGAGTCGGCCTATTTAAAGGTGTTTGAGAACAGTACTCACGAATGGCGACATGATTGCTTTTTTGGTGTGAGTTTGTTTTTGAATTAGTCACCACCTCAAACCCTAATTAACCACACTAAATTTTTTTGGCACCATCATAAATACTCTAATATTAATAAATGATTAAGTTTCATCATTTACCAAGCTCCAGTGTTTAAGCTTCCTTAAAATACGGTATCTTTGTGTTGAAAACAAACTAATTACGATGGAGCAAGAGCAGGCGATTTTATTGGTTGACGATGAAGAAGACATCCTCGAATTTCTTAGTTATAATCTTAGAAAGGAAGGATATACCGTATACACAGCCAATAATGGACATGATGGTGTAAAACTGGCCACTGCGCACAAACCGCAGCTTATCATTCTCGATGTAATGATGCCCGGTATGGATGGCATTGAGACCTGCAATCTGATGCGGCAGGAAAAATCCTTAAAGGATGTTATCATTATTTTCCTCACAGCTCGCAGTGAGGACTATTCGCAAATTGCCGGATTTGACGCTGGTGCTGATGATTACGTAGCTAAGCCGGTCAGACCTAAAGTATTGGTAAGTCGCATTAAAGCCCTACTCCGAAGGGCAAAGACAGTTGAAGCCAGCTCAAATGTGACGGAGGTTTCGAATTTAATAATCGACAGAGAGAAATATTTAGTATATAAAGAAGGAAAATCAATCATCCTTCCCCGCAAGGAATTTGAGTTGTTGGCCTTACTTGCTTCCAAACCAAACAAAGTGTTTTCCCGGGAAGAAATCTATGATAAAATATGGGGAAGCAATGTCGTGGTCGGCGATCGCACCATCGACGTACATATCCGCAAACTACGCGAAAAAATTGAAATGGATAACATACGTACCGTGAAGGGCGTAGGTTATAAATTCGAAGAAAAATGAGTATACAATCCCCGGCTAAACTTGCATTAGGATCTTCGGTCCTGATTACCTTGTTCTTTTCCTTGGCCTACGCTCTGGTCAATTTCTTTTACCTGTTCGAGCCATGGTGGGTGCTTCCTGCACTGGCTGTAACGCTCTTTGTCTTTTCTTACATCTTATTAAGGTTTTATCTGAATCGTTTTTTATATAACCGCATCAAGCTTATTTATAAGGCTATTCGCCAATCAAAGATTCCTAAAGGAACTGGTGATCTTTCTCAACGTATCAGCAATCCCCAATTCATCGATGAGATTGAAGGTGAGGTGTATGAGTGGGCACAGGCTAAAAGTGAAGAGGTAGAAACGCTAAAACAACAGGAGCAATTCCGCAGGGAATTTATTGGCAACATCTCACACGAATTAAAAACACCAGTCTTTAATATTCAGGGCTATGTGCTTACCTTGCTTGACGGGGGATTGGAAGATCCTTCAATTAACCGGGAATATCTGAAACGTACGGAAAAGAGTGTGGATCGTATGATTGCAATCATCGCCGATCTTGAAACCATTTCAAAATTGGAATCCGGAGAGCAAAAACTCAATTTGACGAAATTTGATATTCATGCTATGGCCCATGAGATTATTGAGTTTTATGAGATCACAGCGAAAGAAAAAAACATCAGATTAAAAATCAATTCAAATACTGACCGCGCCAATTACGTACTAGCCGATAAAACGAAGATTCGTGATGTAATGAACAATCTCGTTGAAAACTCGATTAAATACGGGAAAAGTGGCGGTCGCACCAAACTTAGTTTTTTTGATATGGACGAGCAAGTGCTGATTGAGGTTACTGATGACGGTATTGGTATTGCCGAAGAGGAGCTGCAGCGCGTATTTGAGCGTTTCTATCGCACTAATCGCGGCCGCTCAGCAGATCAGACCGGATCGGGACTTGGACTATCCATCGTTAAACATATTGTGGAAGCTCATGGTCAGACAATAAACGTAAGATCATCCATTGGTGTTGGGACAACCTTTGCTTTTACCTTAAAAAAGGCCTAGCATTTTCATCAAAAAGAGTGTATCTTTACAGCAACAAACCATCATCTATTATGAAAACAACTATTTACACTTTCCTAATGTGTGTATGCGTCGCTATTTTGCTGACTGGCTGTAAAAAGGACGATGACGACACCATCACCATTTCAAATGAGGATGTTTCAGATCTGGTGGCAAACTGTCTGGAATCTGGCGTCTGGGGCGTTTCCAGCCAATTTAAAGAATCTGCGCAACTGGCAGAACCCTATATGACCACCCCCTATTGTGGCTATACAGGAGATACAAGTCTTATCAAGAACTACGGAGGGAGTTCCATACAGTACAGTTATAACTTTACTTGGAATTGGACGATGAACTGCACCGGGCCAGTACCTTCATCGGTTGCTATCACTTACAACAGCACGGGTAACAATGCATCCTCTGTAATGAAGTCTACCTTTAATACTACCGGGAATTTTACCATGACCGGGATGGAAGTCTCTTCGACAGAATACCTTTTTGATGGCGTATATACTCGTAATGGAGATTATACCAGTAAAATCAGAGAAAGCCATAGTTGTAATACGGTCATAACACTCACCTTTACTGATGTTGCCATGTCAAAAACGGATTATATCTTTAACAGCGGTTCTGCTGTGCTGGATATTACGTGCACGACCACCGACAGTCAAACATTCACCTTTACAGGAACGATTGTGTTTTTGGGAAATCAGAATTGCAGTATTACCATTAATGGCACTACATACACTGTTCAGGTATAGCGCTATTATTCTTTCTTCTTCTTAATTGAATCTGCCGCATTTTGGAGCGTAGTCATACGATCTTCAATATCATGAACCATATCCATAAAGCCCTTGGTACGCTTAAGCGCGCGGGTTCGTTCATTGGGCAATTCTGTCGCAATTAATTCAGCAATCTGTCCAGGATTGGCCGACATCAGGCAAATATCATCAGCCAGATAAACCGCCTCCGAGATGTCATGCGTTACCAATACTATGGTCGGATGTACTTTATCGTAGATGTCGATTAGGAAGTCCTGCATTTTCAATCGGGTGTAGATATCCAAAGCGCCGAAAGGCTCGTCCATCAGGATAATTTCAGGGTTAGCAAGCAAACTGCGAGCAATGGCAACACGCTGTAATTGTCCCCCGCTAAGAGTCGGATATTTGGCATATTTCTGTTCCTGACCTTCGAGGCCAACTATCTTAATCATTTCACGGGCTTTTTCTTCCCGCTCTTTTTTAGGTTCCCCTTTGAACTTGAGACCCAGAGCCACATTCTCGAGAACACTCATCCATGGGAAGGAGGAATATTGCTGAAACACCATACCAATGCGGTCTGCATCGCTGATGGGTTTTCCCTTTATAAAAACTTCTCCTGAACTGGGTTGTTGTATGCCTGCAATGTAGCGCAATAGCGTGGATTTACCACAGCCGGATGCACCAAGCAGTACAACAAATTGTCCCTGCCCTGGCTTGTCTTCAATAAGTAAATTAAGATCTTTAATGATCTGCGTCTTTCCGCCATCGTAGGTCTGGCTTACATTACGTAATTCAACGATATCTGGAAGGTCGGTATTTTTAAATGTTACGCTGCTCATATAATTCAAATTAAAATGAATACCCGGAAAGATTATACATATTTATATGGGAAGAACAATCTGTCGAGCCACTTGAATAGAAGATCCTGCAATACACCAACAAGGACGATAATCAAAAGGATAGCGAACACCTTATCAAGACGGCTCTGGCGTTGTGCCATAAAGATCATTGCTCCAACACCGCTATCACGGTTCACCATTTCGGCAACGATAATGTAGGTCCATGAAATGGCCGTCAGTACACGGATATCATCGAAAATACGAGAACTCACCGAAGGCCAGAATACATTGCGTATGGTTTGCCAGGTGTTGGCGCCCAGAGTGAATGCGGTTTGCAAATAAACCTTTTCCACTTCGTCTATACGTTGCACGACCACTGGAAGCAGGTAAACGAAGATACCGAAGGCAAGAAACTGTACCTTCATATTGAATTCAATTCCAAACCATGCAATGAAAAGTCCGGTAACAGCCGTAAGCGGGATGTATCGTATCGCATCAACATAGCGGCTTAGCATAGCACGGAAAAAAGGAATCAGTCCAATGATAAATCCTATTAAAAGGGAAAACAAAATAGCTTCAAGATAACCCGCGAGATTCAAACCTATGCTATAAATAGTGTTGCCAATAACTGCATCTTTGGTATACAGCTCTCCGTAAGAAAATAACACATCGTGAGGCGAAGGGATAGTCCCCCGATCAACCAATCTCCCTTTGGCTAAAGAAGCAGCAAGAGTGTCGGAGGAATATTGTTTTCCATTGCGATCGGTGATTACTAGATAGTACTTACCCTCTTTATTCATCTGAAGGTTTTTGCCGGACTTTCCTTCAACCACTTTTCCGTTGTAAAACCATTGGTATGATGAAGCAGCCGTTTTACAAATGATGGTGTCGTGATTTACGTCTAGTATGGGTTTATTCGCCATTCCGAGGGAATCGCTTACAAAGTCTTGTTTCACCTTGTAATCAAGCGTTTCTTTTCCGATGTTCGCGGTAATAAGATACCAAACGAGCAGTAGCAGCACAAAGCCACCCAATGCAATGATGGTGGTGGTTTTTGCGCTTAATTTGCTATCGAACTTAAACAGTTTTTCCATCGTTTTTTCCTTTGATATGTGATGACAAATGAAAGCCCGGCCGAAGTGGATGGACCGGGCTTTTTGTTAAGGCTTTATCTATTAATTAGGGATAATCTGGAAATCGGTGCGACGGTTCTTGGCCTTACCTTCTGGTGTGTTATTATCGGAGATAGGTTTATCGGGACCGTTACCAATAATGACAAAGCGGTTGGCGTCGAAGTTATAAGTCTTGATCAGATAGTCGGCAACTGCCTGTGCGCGCTGCTGCGATAACCGTTTGTTGGTAACAGCGCTTCCCGTATTGTCGGTATTACCTTCAATACGAATGCGGGAATTAGCAAAGGATTTCACAATGTCCACAAATTCGTGATCAATAATATATTTAGCATTTTCATCAAGCACCGATGATCCGGTCGCAAAAGAAATGGAAACAGGCTTGGTAGAAATAGCTTCAGAAGTTTTGTTCTCTTCTTTAGGTGCAGTAAAGGTTGCAGAATTTTCTGCGGCATTTTCAGCGCCACTTAAATTAATCTGGCCAATAAATTCAGAAGTGCTTGTTATGCGCCAGTTGGGTACTCCAGCTGTTTGATAACCGGCTTTTTCGTATTTCATCGACATCTGATTGTAGATGTCCTCTCCGGTAACGCCCTTGTAAGTCCCTTTAAGATTGAAGAAGTTTACATTGTCACCATAGGTGCATAAACGAACATTGTTGATGGCTTGCAGACAGAAATCTTCAGGTTGTTGCATTCCTTCGGAAAGGATTTTTGCAGCCTTGGTTTTATTAGCTTCGCTCTGATTAATCTCAGCATTTCCACGAAGGAAACCTTCTACTAAACCCTTGAGTTCTTTTTTATGATCGCTGATGTATTTCTTTTTAGCAACAAAAACGTCGGCAATGATATTAGAAGCTTCACGTGTACTTTGCAGTACTTTTGATCCAGCTACTTTAGAAACGCAATCTGCATCATCCGGACTCCAAACAACAGCTGCATCTACTTGACCTTTTTTGAAAAGGTCGGCGGCTTCGAGACCGTTAGCTACTTTTACAGGAGTAATCTTGTTATAATCAAGATTTCCGGCTTCGAGCATCCACAGCAAGAAGGTGTGACTTGCTGTCATTTCCGCGAAAGCGACTTTCTTACCTTCGAGATCTGCAACGCTGTTGATACCGCGACGGACAACGATGGCATCACCGCCACGACTCCAGTCGCACTGGAAAAAGATTTGTGGTTCCAAATCCTTCAATCCGCCAACTTCGGTGACAAAGCCGTCAACAGTAGCGTACATTACATCAATTTTATCGGTTTTCCATGCTTCACGACACTGATTGAAATCGTCGAGCAATTTGAAGTCGCATACAAAGCCGTATTCTTTCAAGAAGCGTGATTCTTTGGTTGCTTTGAATCCTTCGTTGAAGTACTGGCCACCGGCAAAACCGCCCCAGGTGTTAACGCCAATACGGATGATGGTTTCGTCCTTAATGGATTCATCATATTCTTCAGTATCGGTAGTCTTGGTGCTGGCCGGGAAAATTTTGTCTTTAAATTTATATATCACAAAGGCCAATCCGCCCACTACGACCAATACGATCATAAGTTTTGCTAAGGGTGTCAGTTTTGATTTCATTGCTTAAGATTTATGTGATTATTAAGTGCTTTTTATATTTTAATTGTTGAACAAATTATCATAGTTATTGTTGTCGTCATCCTTTTTGGTGCCGGCAGCTTTATCAGTTTCTTTAATATCTTTAAGGTCGAATTGCTCATCTTCTGGCTTAGGCAGTTTCTTCACTTTATCGTCGAGTAAAAAGCTGATGCCTTCTTTTTCCATTTTCTCAAGGAGTTCGAGACCTTTTTGTTCGTACACACCATTTTGAATATCAATGCTGTCGATAAATGTCGCTGATACTTCCATGAAGCGCTCCATTTCACCAACTTTGTTGCTTACATCGTCAACAATGGCTTCCATGGCCTGGTCGAACATCTGTTTTTTATCAGGATCACCTTTGATGATATTCATCGCGCTCTTCATAGCTGAATAGCCTGATTTGATAGCGTCGCGTTCTTGCTTCTTAATTCTGACCTCATTCTCGATGTCTTTGATGAGGTAGCCGGAATTGGTGTACATCTTACTCAGGATACGATATAAGATTTCCATTTTGGCCAGCAATTCTTTATAGCGTTTGTTGGATTCTTCCAGACGGCCATATTGGCGGGTATTGATAACCACAACATCCATATTACCTTTTTTCTTCGCTGCATCGGCCAGACGAAGGCTTTGTTCCATCTCGTTTTGGTTGGTTTCAACGATGGTTTTAAGCTTCTGCATTTGGCCTTTGAGTTTGCCAATATGCGTATCCATATCGCTAAGGTTCTTGTAAAGGTTTTCTACGTAGGTTTCCAGAATAGCAATCGGATCGATTTTAACAAACCAACTGGTTATCTTCCGCATCACCACTTTGTACATATACCATAACAGGGTTCTGAACTTGGGGTCGATAAGGATATACAGCAGTCCGGCCAATATGGCAAAGAAAATTACCGCATAGATGGTATTGCTGAGAATGACATTAATGAAAGGCAGGAATTTCCATGCAAGCCAGCCCAGTCCTGCAATGATACCGCCAAGAAATAAAAATCCGGTAACGCCTTCAGGACGTTTCCAAAACGATTTGGTAGGACCGTCTCCCGATTTATCCTTCTTGAAAATTCCAAATAATCCCATAATTGAAAATTTATATTATTATCAAAAGCTTTATTTTCCTGGTGTTGGTGGGGCAATAGCAATAATTTTATCGATGTTGGCTTGCAGTTGATTTACAACAAAACTAAAGGTTGTATTGAAATTATCTTCGGTTGCTTTAATCTTTGATTGTGTTTCGGCAATCTTGATTTTTAATTTTTCAACCTCCGCCTGATTGTCTGTAATCTCTTTCGTTAATGCGGCAATCTGGGCACTTTTGGTTTTGTTGAGTTCTTCCAGGGCAGTGATTTCATCGGTTTTCAAACCAACGCCTTCTTTCACCTGCTTTTCAATCGCTTTTCCGAATTTCGACTTTTCCTTACCCAAAACATCGATGTAATATTTTCCACTGTCGATGATTTTGGTGGTGGTAAGCCCGCGCGTTGAAAGCGTAGCAATAACTGTCTGTATCTTTACTTTTTCATCAAGAGGAATATTCTCCATCGCTTTCAATGCATCGGCAAATTCCATATAATCCTCGCCCGGAAGATTGCTGTCGCCCAGCGCCTTGATTAAGGAATCAAGAATCTTTTGATCCAGCTTTCCGCCCTCACTGCTTGTAATTGTTTGGGGTGGGGGTGTCCCGCTATCTTTGTTTTTTAAGGCGTCGAGCAGACTTTCTTTTTTCTCGTCTTTGCCAGTGTTCTGGGGTGTTTCCACCTTGTTGGGGTCTTCCACTTCAGTAACGAAGAGGTTCTTTATTTTCTTGAAATCAAATCCCATAATGTGGTATATTATTATTTGAATAATATGATAACAGCGCCCTTATTTCTTTTTCTTGGCGTTCTCGATAGAATCTTGTTTGATTTTATCCAGCGAATCTGCTTCACGCAACATACGGTCGGCTTCATTTACTGAATTGTCGCGATCCACTTCAATTAACGAATCCTGAACTTTTTTTACTGCTGGATCTTCACTATTGTCGGTGTTAAAGCACCCGCAAGCAAGAACAATAAGCAGCAGGACACTCAAATTCATCAACTTTTTCATCGTTTTCTTATTTTACGCGCAAATGTACAATAATTCGTGCAAATTAAACAAAATGTTAACACTTAGCTATGCTTCGCCATAAAGGCATGCAATGCCTTGATAATTTTAGAGCGGTTTTCGTAATAGCCATGATTATGAGATCCGCTAATATCAATGAATTCTTTGTCGGTAGGTGCTGCATCATAGAGCTTCCGGCCCTGTTCATGCGGGATGGTTTTATCTTCGACACTGTGCACAAAAAACACTGGACTTTTAAAGTTCTTTATTTTTTCGCCGGAGCGGAAATGATAGTTCAGCAATAATTTAATTGGAAACAGAGGATAGGCCCGGGCTGCGATTTCATCAAGGCTGAAGAATGTGCCTTCAAGAACCACAGCAGCGGGTTGAATATTTTGGCAAACTTCGCTGGTGACGCCTCCTCCCAGCGACCATCCCCACACAATCAGCTTGCTCATTGGGATGTGGAGACTATCGGAAACATAGGTCAGTGCTGCTCGCGCATCATCATAAATATCATTTTCCACCTGCATTTCCCCGCTGCTTTTTCCATAGCCACGATAATCAATCATAAGTGTGCTATATCCCAATTCCTTGAAGAATCGCATGCGTTCTTCCAGACGGGCTACACAGCCTGCATTTCCGTGGAAGAACATGATGGTATATTCTGAAGAGTCAATGGGCATCCACCAACCATGAAGTTTATTATTACCGGTGCTGGAAAAATAAATTTCCTGAATATTAAGATCTGCGGGTGGAGGATCTGCTGCACGCGTGGGCATGAACACGATTTTTCGCTGAAAACAATAAATGGCGGCACATACAAAAAGATAAATCCCCGTAAGGATCGCTAAAACAACCCAAAATGTTCGCTTCATAGGTCAGTGATGATTCGGGAACAAAATTCAGCAATGCCGCGAACATTTCAAAGCAAGACGAGAATTTTTTATGTAGAAATACTTACCTTTACATGCGAAAGAAGAACCCCTTATTGCGAAACAAGGGAAATTTACTAACTAAAAAAAACACACCATGAGTTTTGAATTACCTGCCCTGCCTTATGCTCCCGATGCATTAGCCCCTGTTATTTCAGCACGCACCATCGAATTCCATTATGGGAAACATCATCAAACCTATGTAAACAATCTCAATAAGCTGATTGTTGGAACCGAATTCGAAAACTCAAGCCTCGAAGAAATCATCGTTAAGGCCAGTGGTGGTATTTTCAACAATGCTGCTCAGGTTTGGAATCATACGTTTTATTGGAATTGCCTTTCACCAAAGGCTGTTAGCCAAGCTGAAGGAAAACTGCTTGAAGCGCTCATCAGGGATTTTGGTTCTGTGGATGCCTTTAAGGAACAATTTGTTGCGGCTGCAACTACCTTATTTGGCGCAGGCTGGGCGTGGCTGGTGATGGACAGTGAAAACAAATTAAAGATTGTTCAGGAGTCCAATGCAGGAAATCCCATGAAAAGCAATCTGGTTCCTTTATTCACCATGGACGTTTGGGAACATGCGTATTATCTCGATTATCAAAACCGCCGCCCCGACTACATTTCCGCATTATGGACCATCGTTGATTGGAAAAAGATCGAGGAACGCTTATAGGGCACATAATCTTATCTGTGCATAGTTACTTAAACGCAATGTGTTTTATCACGATATAAAATTCAACTATAATGAAAGTCGTTAAGTTTAATATTTTGATGGTTTTTCTCGCACTTGTTTTTTTTGGGGGAAGCCAAATAAAACAGCAACCGATGGATCAAAAAAATTATTATCCATTCGAAGGGAAGTATATCGATCTGGAAGAACTTAAGTTTGTTGTTCCTGCTGGTGTTATCACCGAAAATTTCAAAACCACCAGCAAGTACGCCTTCCGTTTTTCTGC
The DNA here is from genome assembly GCA_963678485.1 of Bacteroidales bacterium. Lineage (GTDB taxonomy): Bacteria > Bacteroidota > Bacteroidia > Bacteroidales > CAIWKO01 > CALGYY01. The sequence goes on along the minus strand of OY782882.1, from coordinate 2,070,699 downwards.
CCCATCCGAATGGTTGAGTAATTTCAATAAGGCAGCCACCATCGGGCAATGTAAATTTACTATTAGCAGCGATAATGAATTATATTTTAAAAGCTCGCCCACAGCTGAATTTGAAAAAATAGATGCTTTAGGAGAGTCCGTTAAACTCGATAATGTGGTTGGAAATGATTTTTTACTTCCCCTTGCCAACGGGGTTGTGCGTGTAAGCCGACTTCAGGAAGAAGATGTTTATCGGATAATAAAGTATGATCTCACTGGAAAACCGATTTATGAGGAAAACATTAAACACACAGAAGTCACCATTGACGGCAATACGTATTATCATCATCCCTATCTTTACTATTTTGGATGTACTCCAAGTTATATGATCTTCACCTCTAACGATCGTGTCTATCCAAAAACAGTAACGATAGCGCTATCCACGGGGATTATCCAGGAATACGATTTCATTATTGCTGGCTTTATTCGTGATGAGGACGAATCGAATGTGCCAGGTTTTGTTGACATGGAACGTGATGGTCGTAAGTTCACCACCCGGCTTTTGAATTTAACTTGGAGCAGCGAAATGCCTGTACTGTCGTGCAATCGTGCAGAAATTCTGATGATGGGAGAGATACTGTATATTTCTTTTTATCATAGTCTCTCCACCGGAGCTACGCTTTTTGCATACAACCGATCTGAAGGAAACCTGCTATGGAAGGCCGATGTAAAGCAAATGAATATTTCTCATTCAGAATATTACAACACCGTTCACCTTAGTGCCTGGAACAATTATATTATTATGGAAGGCATTGAAGCTGAAGCACACTATGTACAGATTTTCAACAGAGACTCCGGCGAACGGCTGTTTTCGACCTTTTAAAAACTGTTTGGAATAACTGTTTATGTTTAGCGAGCGATTTAATGTTAATTACATAAACCGCCAATGGGAGACGTAGTCCCGCACTTGAAGAGGGAAACTCTCGATATTCAGATATTTGCAGTATCTCTATTTACTCGTTATTTTGCAAATAACAAAGATTCCTTGTTTGCGAATAAAATTTTTTATGTTTTTATCCCGAATAGATTAACGGCATAAATTACCTTTGCCTCAAAATTATTTGCAATGACGGCAATGCCTTTGGTGCTGGGTGCCCTGGCGGTATTCGCACTGATTTATCGTTTCTATTATGGGTTTATTGTAGCGAAAGTGGCGGTGGTAAACGAAACGCGCATCACTCCTGCACATACTCTTTTCGATAAACAGAATTATTATCCCATGAGCAAGTGGGTGACGTTCGGTCATCACTTTGCTGCCATTGCCGGGGCGGGACCATTGGTAGGGCCAGTGATTGCAGCGCAGTTCGGTTATTTCCCGGGTTTTTTGTGGATGGTAATTGGTGCTGCAATGGCAGGAGCAATGCATGATTTTATACTATTGGTGGCCTCGGTACGACACAATGGAAAATCGCTGGCTGAGATTGCCCGTGCAGAGATTAATAAAATCAGTGGAGTCACTGCTTCTGTTGCCGTACTCATCATTGTCATCATCGCGCTGGCCGCTATGGGTCTGGTGGTGGTGAACTCTCTTGCCGAAAGTGCCTGGGGAACATTTACTATTGCATGCACAATTCCGATTGCACTTTTGATGGGCTTATGGATGTTTAAATTCCGTAAAGGAAAAACTACAGAAGCCACTATTATCGGAGTTATATTGTTGTCATGCGCAGTAATTTTCGGAAAGTTTATTCCCGGCTCTGCCATAGAATCATGGTTTACCTTCGATCATAAAACACTCACATTGCTTATAGCTGCCTATGGGTTGCTGGCTTCGGTGCTACCTGTGTGGCTACTGTTAAGTCCGCGCGATTACCTGAGCTCCATCATGAAAATTGCAGTAATTGGTTTTCTTGCCATTGGTGTTATTGTGGTGAATCCAACACTTAATATGCCTGCCTTTACTTCCTTTACACACGGAGGCGGTCCGGTAATTCCCGGTTCCTTATTTCCTTATTTGTTTATCACTATTGCTTGTGGCGCCATAAGCGGTTTTCATGCCTTGGTGAGTTCCGGGACTACTCCTAAAATGTTGTCGACAGAAAAGCATTTGAAATTTATCGGCGTAGGCGCCATGCTTACTGAAGGTATGGTGAGCGTATTGGCATTAGTAGCTGCATGCAGTCTGCAACCGATGGATTATTTTCTGATTAATGTTCCGGCAGAAAAACTTCCACATTATGTGAATCAGCTGAAAGGTATGGGTTTCAGCTCATCACAAATCAACGAACTTAGCGCTGAGGTGGGTGAAAAAATTACGGGTCGTACTGGTGGTGCAGTTAGCCTTGCTGTAGGTATGGCTAAGATATTCTCCTCTATTCCCGGATTAAAAGGATTGATGTCGTACTGGTATCACTTTGTAATAATGTTCGAGGCCTTGTTCGTACTTACTATCATTGACGCAGGAACACGTATTGCGCGCTTCGTACTTCAGGAAGCACTGGGAAAAATTTGGAAACCCTTTGAGCGGACAACCTGGTTGCCGGGAAATATCATCACAAGTTCCCTCATTGTCTTTGCCTGGGCGTACTTCATTTATACGGGCAGCGTAACTACGATCTGGCCAATGTTGGGTGCTGCCAATCAATTGCTGGCGACTATTGCGCTGGCTGTTGGAACGTCCTTCATCATTAATCGCGGTCGGGGAAAATATGCCTGGACCACTATCATTCCCATGATTTTCGTTGGTTTTACCACGCTGTATGCAGGTGTAAGTAATATTGTGTTGATTTACATTCCGCAGGCGCTGACCTCTGTAGGACGCGTTCAGGGAATCATCAATGCAAGCCTTACAACGGTGATTATTATTTGCGCTTGTATTATCCTCGGAAATGCTATTCCGAAGTGGATTAAGAAACCTGTAATGCTGCAGGTAAAGCCCGGTGATCCTACCTATTGATATAGTTCTTTCGTGGAAACGTTAGAAATCTTGTCTTAATTAGTGCCTATCCATAAAGTCCGTCTGCGGCGTTGTCCTCGTATTGTCGGGCAGTCGATTACGTCAGTAAACTCCCGCCCGCCAATACTTCAGACGCCTTGTCTCGCCTTAGGCGAGAGCGCTTTATGATCAGGCACTGAGTTTATAGACGGACTCTAATTAAAGCGAGTTAGCATTGTGATTAGTACGAGATTTAGAAGCAGTCACTAATGATTGCAAACCTGACCTCATCCCACAATTGTCCTTTTTTAAATACTGACTTTTTAAAAATTCCTTCTTTGGAAAATCCGCATTTTTCAAGTACATGCTGAGAGGTGAGGTTATACTCAAACACACCAGTATGTATGCGCGCCAGACCAAGTGTGTTGAAACCAAAATCAACAATAAGTGTTACCGCTTTTGTAATAATACCTTTGTTCCAATATGGTTCTCCAATGAAGTAGCCGATTTCAGCCGATTTGCGATATACATCAGTTCCTGGCATCAACGAAATATTTCCAACATAGCTGCCCTCAAATTCAATAGCAAACATGGTGGAAGGCTCAAGACTCATTGCAAACTTTATGAACTTCTCAGCATCGACTAAGGTGTATGGATGAGGAAACCCATCACGCAGGTTTTCAGCAATCTTAATATTATTTGCCAAGGGAGCCATTAAGGCTGCATCGCTTTCGCGGAATGGCCGTAATACCAAAGAACCGGATTGTATATTTTGATTTGACATATGTAAAAAATATTCTTGTAAAATGCTATTGCTTTGTTGAAAAGGTCATCCGAAGCAATCACATTGTTTACCCTAGTTATGTTGAATGATTAATGGTTTACAGCTTAACACATGTTGCTGCGACATCAGCTTAAGAAGGTAAAGGCCATTGTTCATTGCGCTCAAGTTAAGTTGTATTGATGGCTGTGTGATGCTTCCTGCATCAACTGTACGCCCCATCAAATCAGTAATTGTATATTGTATGTCAGCGATGCTTTCAGAAACAGTGATGTCAACGAGGTCGTCGGCTGGATTAGGCCACACCTTTACATCATTTGTTTTAAGTAAAGATTCTCTAATACCTGTGGTAATTCCACCATTGTCGGTTTTAAGAAAAATTCCGGATCCCCCAACAATATAGCCATTGAGTGGTGTGGGGAAATAAACTGAAAACAGTATTCCGAATGGAAGTCCGCTCGATTGTACGTTCCAGTGTGCACCTGCATCCGAGGATTGAAGTATGGTGCCCTGACCACCGACCGCATAGCAGGTGTTTGCATCAACAAAGAAAATCTTTGTGATATCCGAAAGCGTTCCTGTTGCAACGGTATCCCAATTCTGCCCGCCATTATTGGTTTTGAGGATGATGCCACCAGATCCACTTACATAACAGGTGCTGGTATCGAGAGCAACACAACTATGAAATATACAGCTTGAATTTTGCTGAGTTGTCCAGCTTGCACCACCATTGCTTGTGTGTCGAATTACATAATTTCCGACGGCCCATCCATGGTTGCTATCTGCAAAAGAGACTCCATGCAATTCGCCGGCACTGCCGTTTTGCTGCAGTATCCAATTAGTGCCGCCATTAATCGTTTTAATGATATTACCATTACCGCCAGCAATGTAGCCGGTAGAGGCATCAGTAAAAAAAACAGAAAACAGTGCGGTAGTCGTCATATTCGTGGTTTGCTCATTCCAGCTCGCGCCACCATCGGTAGTTTTGTAACAACCACCGCCTACAGAACCGCCACCTACAGCATATCCGGTTAAATCATCAGTAAAGAAAACAGCATGCAACCAAGGCTGTCCGCTGATTACATATTGCCCCCAATTCAGTCCACCATCGGTAGTTTTGAGAATTTTGCCATAACCACCAACAATAAAACCTGTATCACGATTAAGAAAAAAACAATCGTTAAGATCAACCGTTGCTCCGGCGGAAAGGCTGGTCCACTGGGCATTTGATGTTAGTGCAATTACAGAGAATAGTATGCACAAAAAAAATGTTCTCACTAGTGTTGGGATATTTGAAGTGATAATAATAATTATGCAGCTGATTATTTTTTGTCAATAATTTCAAACGTTCGTTCAAGACGTTCTCCATATTGATCGGTTAATATGAGCTTATGTTTACCCGGGGGAGGAGCGAGCCCCATTTGATGGAAATCGCTGGTAACGCCGATAAAGGTATCGTCAATGTACCAATAAACTTTCGTATGTGGAATGCGGTGTGCGAGGCGGAATACAACTTTTCCCCGACTACCGTCCATTTCCAGTGGAATATATATTTTACTTTCCCCTGTAGGATAGATGAGATCCATTGCACGACCTTCTTGTCCGATACAATCGGCACGGAACGGAGGAAGGACTTTGTAATATGGATTACCCGTTTTATAGAAGTATTCCATAACGGGTGGAAGAACAAACCATTTCTTTCGCACCATATTGTCAACACTTTCGCAATTGCTGTTCACCTGCCATTGTTCGGTAGGATCAAGATAAACTATGCGATGATAGGGGCATCCCGTGGTTTTTACGCCACGCGCAGGAACCCAAACGGTGTCGATACTTTCACACAAGGGAGTAGCCTTATATCCGCTATAATGGCAGACAGGCATTTGTACCATATCATCATAGGGTGCATAAAACCAGCCTGTAGGATGCAGACATTTCAAAACCTCGAAAAGTATTGGGGCTGCATTATTCAAACCGGTGAGATCGGGTCGACCTTCACCACTTGAATTTCCTACCCAAACGGCAACAACGTATTGGGGTGTGACACCCACCGACCATGCATCGCGGCTTCCATAGCTGGTTCCTGTTTTCCATGCAACTCTGGCGGATGATGAAAACTCCTGCCATTCGGCATCTTCGTCGGGGCGGGAGACTTCTACCATTGCTTGAAAGGTCAGATAAATGGAGGCCGCATCCAGCACCGAATGATCCTCATCGCCATCGGTATTGATGAGTTCAGATTCTTTGTCGAGTAAATAATTGGCCGGGTGAAAATCATTTCGGTTGTATTTGGAATTGAAGATTCCGTAGTGATTCAGCGTGCGGGCCATGGAAGCATAAGCACCGCCTAAGTCCCATAAGTCGGCCTCAGCGCCACCAATAATCAGCGCTAACCCATAATGTGATGCGGGTTTGGTAAGTGTTGTCAGTCCAATTCGCTGCAATTTGTGATGAAATTTTTCAAAGCCATATTGTTGCAACATCTTTACTGCAGGGATGTTGAGTGAGCGCGCCAAAGCACGTCGTGCAGGGACAGCTCCGTCATAGCTGTAATTGTAATTTTCCGGATTGAAGGATCCCAATTGCACTGGGATATCCTGCACCAGCGTATTGGGTAGAATATTACCATCGTTGAGCATACTGGCATACAGAAAGGGTTTTAGAATGCTGCCGGTGCTGCGGGGCGAAGTTATGATATCGACGTCGCTGCCGTATTCGGGATGGTCAGGATTGCTGGTGTTTCCGACGTAAGCCAATGCGGAACCTGTTTCTACATCAAGGACAAGTACAGCGGCATTATTAATTTTATTGGCCATGTACTTGTTTTTATAACGTTCGATCATTGCAACTAACAGTTCCTGCAAATGTCCGTCGATGGTCGTTTGTATGCGTTCACCGCGATGTCCGTCGCGTACAGCGCGATCAACCATGTGTGAGGCCAGACGAGGGAGAGGAAAGGGCTTACCCGGCAGCGGTTCACTCTGCGCGAGCATGGTTTCCTGTATATCAATAATGCCCGCTGCATGTAAGTTGTCGAGTAGGCGGTCACGCTTGTTGCGCAATTGTTCCTGATTTTTTCCGGGAAAGATTAATGCCGGACTATTAGGAAGCACGGCAAGTACAGCGGATTCACCCCAGGAAAGATCTTCGGCTCTTTTGCCAAAGTATCGCCAGGAGGCTGCTTCAAGACCAACGACATTGCTTCCGAAAGGTGCATTGGACGCATACATGGCAAGGATTTCATCTTTGCTGTAGGTCTTTTCCATGCGCGAGGCCTGAACCATTTCTACAATCTTTTCCCAAACACTTCGATGCTGGCCTTTTCGCGACAAACGTATTACCTGCATGCTGAGTGTGCTTCCGCCACTCACCACTTTCCCCGCTTTGATATTTTGAACCATAGCTCTCACCATGGCAATTGGGTTAACACCTCCATGGAAATCAAAATACTTGTCTTCGAATTGTATGAGACATTGCTTGAATTTGTAAGGTACTTGCGAGTTTTGAGGGAATCGCCATTGCTCGTCTTTTGCGATACGAGCACCCAGCAACGAACCATTACGATCGTAAATGACAGTACTGGTTGGGTCTTTAAATAGGGTAGAAGGCAGACAAAACCAATAGAAACAAAATATAATAAATAGGAGGCTGAGCCATTTCGCATAACGATGGCGCCAGTAGCGATGCAACCAAAAACGTAAAGGCAACTGCATGCTGCAAATATACATGATTTGCTGGTATCTTAATTTGTTGAGGTTGGTTTCTGTGCTTGGGAAGTGCAGCATTGGTTTATCAGAATGGCTTTCCCGCAATTTATACAGGATGCCCGCATTTTTTATTTGTATCAAGTTAAACGATCGCGGATTCTTTTTTCAAATAGAAACAGCTTTTAAGATAATTTGATATATTTGACACCTGCTTCATAAATCAAAACCAAAACATCATCAAAACCAACCTTTATGAAAATAAATAAACTCTTCTTAGCGCTGATATTTCTGGCTTGCGCAACAGCAAGCTTTGGTCAGTGGTCGAACAAAACCATGTCTTTTGGCGGCACCACCCGTTCATACAGACTTTATGTGTCTCCCAATTACAACGCTTCAAACCCCGCTTCCATCGTGATGACCTTGCATGGCTTAGGGGATAATATGACGAACTTTAGCAATCTGGGTTTTGCCCAAATTGGAGATACAGCAAATATTATTGTTATTTGTCCGCAAGCTGTTAGTGATCCTCTTGCAGGTACAGCCTGGAATTCAGGTGCTGGTATGATGGGATACTATCCCAATTCTTCTGTAAATGATATTGGTTTTCTTAATGCTTTGGTTGATACTACCATTGCCCATTATTCTGTTGATCAGCAACGCGTTTATTTATGCGGTTTTTCGATGGGTGGATTTATGACCTATCGTATGGCCATCCAATCAAATGGAAAATTTGCAGCCTTTGCTTCTATGTCAGGAACCATAGGTTCTGGCATCAGTACCTTCAACCCTGCACGTCATGTACCCATCGCACATTGGCATGGAACGGCCGATAGCACTGTGTTTTTCACCAATAACACCTATGGTCTTGATCCCGATTCCGTTGTAGCTTTATGGGTGAATAACAACGCTTGCAATCCTGTTCCTGATACTACGAGATTTACGAACGCGGTACTTGCCGACTCCATTACTGTGGAAATGCACAGATTTTCCGGTATCTTGCCGACAGATGAGGTTCGTTTTTATATTATGAAAGGTGCTGGTCACGAAGTCCTTTTCCAGCCCAGCAATGACATTACCGAACCCATGGAAATCTGGATGTTCTTCAGGCAATATCGTTGGCTTCAGGCGGGAATCGCAGATGCAGCGGGAGAAACTGCTACCATGCAATTCTTCCCAAATCCAGCAGTGGACTATATTAGCATTCTTTCAAACGGAAAAGGATTGTTGGAAGTATTGGATATTACGGGCAAGCGTGTGTTGACGGGCGTTATTACCGAAGCTTCGCAAGTATTGGATATTCGTGATTTAAATTCGGGGATGTATTTTGTGAAATTCAGCAACGGCAACAGCAGTACTGTTCAGAAACTGATTGTCCGCTAAAAATCCTTGTTTTTTGAATCGATGATGATGGTCACCGGACCATCATTAAGAAGTGACACTTCCATGTGAGCGCCAAACTCGCCACAGACGACTTCCAGTGCAGTTTCTTTGTGTACGTATGAAATAAATTCTTCATACAAAGGAATTGCTATATCAGGCGCTGCTGCCCGAATATAGGAAGGTCTGTTTCCTTTCTTTGTTGTTGCATGTAAGGTGAACTGGCTGATGACCATCAATGCTCCGTTGATGTCACATACCGAAAGATTCATTACTCCTGCATCATCATTAAAAATCCTTAATCGCGCAATTTTCCCGCAAAGCCATTGAATATCTTCGCTGTTATCAGCCTCTTCAATTCCTAGCAGTATCATCAAGCCTTTACCAATACTGCGTTCTTCTCCGCCATTGATGCGGACTTTGGAATATTGTACTCGCTGTATTACTACCCTCATGATTTCAATACCGATTATTTATCGTACCATGAAGCGTACATCATATAATTATTAGCAATACGATTGATTTCACCTTCAACCAAGCGCTGATCGATACTTTTAATTTTCTTTGCAGGCATACCCCCAAACACACTACCCGATTCTACAATGGTATTTTCAAGCACCACGGCTCCTGCAGCGATAATGCTATTGCTTTGAATAACTACATTGTCCATGATGATTGCTCCCATTCCAATAAGTACATTGTCTTGAATAGTGCAACCATGAATAACGGCATTGTGGGCGATACTGACATTGTCGCCTATAGTCACCGAAGCTTTTTGATAAGTGCAATGAATTACTGCACCATCCTGAATATTCACATTATTGCCAATGCGTATGGAATGCACATCACCCCGTACCACTGCATTAAACCATACACTGCAGCGGTCGCCCATGATTACATCTCCCGTAAGTGTTGCATTATCGGCAATGAAGCATTCCTTTCCCCATTGAGGAGCTACACCTTTTACTTTTTTAATCAGTGCCATGGAAGTTTAGTTTTGAGTACTTGTTTTGTGAGGATAATCAAGCGAAAAGTGCAGTCCACGGCTCTCTTTACGTCGTGTGGCCATTTTAATAATCAGATAAGCAATGGCAATCAGATTGCGAAGTTCGCAGATATCTTTTGTCAGAATCGACTTATTATAAATGTCTTCAGTTTCTGCGTGAAGCAGCGTTAATCGGTCAAATGCACGCTTTAAACGAAGGTCGGAGCGAACAATGCCTACATAATTGCTCATAAGCTCACGAAGTTCTTTCAATGTTTGTGTGATGAGAATCATTTCTTCGTTAAGTACCATGCCTTCTGCATCCCAGTCAGGAATGTCTTCGTTGAAACTCACTGAAGATAAACTTGCAATGGCGTCAACAGCGGAACGATGCGAAAACACTACTGCTTCAAGAAGAGAGTTTGAGGCCAGACGGTTAGCGCCATGCAGACCGGTACATGCGCATTCGCCTGTTGCGTAAAGATTGTGAATGCTCGTACGTCCATTCTCATCTACACTAATTCCTCCGCAGAGGTAGTGTGCTGCAGGAACAACGGGAATCATCTCTTTAGTGATATTAATACCAATGCTAAGGCATTTTGCGTAAATGGTAGGAAAATGGTCGATAAGAGCATTGCTGTCGAGGTGGCGACAGTCGAGGCATACATGATCATGACCGCGTAATTTCATTTCTGAGTCGATTGCCCGGGCAACAATATCGCGTGGTGCGAGTGATTTTCGCTCATCATATTTTTGCATGAACTCTTCTCCATCCATCGTTTTCAATATGCCTCCGAAACCACGCAACGCCTCGGTAATGAGAAAGGAGGGCCGTTCTTTTGGGTTGTATAAAGAGGTAGGATGAAACTGAATAAATTCCATGTCCTTGACTTTTCCTCTGGCGCGATGAAGCATTGCAATGCCATCACCTGTAGCTACCGGAGGATTCGTGGTGCTGGTGTATACATTGCCTGTTCCTCCCGTTGCGACTAAAGTGATGCGTGCAAGTATAGTGTCGATATTTCCATTTTTAGTATTGAGAACATAGGCGCCATAGCAGACAATGTCTGGTGTGCGCTTGTTGACGAGCACTCCCAAATGATGCTGTGTGAGAAAGTCGATAGCAAAGCAATGCTCAAGCAATTCGATGTTTTTATGTTTCTTCACCTCTTTTAAAAGAGCATTCTGTATTTCCTGACCGGTATGATCTTTATTGTGCAGCACGCGGTATTCCGAATGTCCACCTTCTTTTGCGAGATCAAATTTTCCTTGTTTATTTTTATCGAAATGGGTTCCCCATTGTACAAGTTCTCCGATGCGCTCGGTGGATTCAGCGATAGTAAGTCTCACAATATGTTCATCACAAAGTCCGTCTCCCGCAATCAGCGTGTCTTGTATGTGCTTTTCGTACGAATCGGGTGAGTACATAACGGCCGCAATTCCTCCCTGTGCATAACGTGTATTCGTTTCTTCCGCCTCTCCTTTGCAAACCACCAGAACCTTACCGTGTGAGGCCACTTTGAGAGCATAGCTGAGGCCCGCAATGCCGGAACCAATGACGAGAAAATCTGTTTTAATGCGCATGGTGAAATGTTTTTACAAAAGTATTAATCTATGCGTGATTCATCGGCTAAATTCCTATAATAAATTTCGATTTCATTCTCTTTTATGACCAATAAACACATATAGACTATCTAAATAATATAGCAGGAGCAAGGCTTTTGAGATTAAGTTCTATATTTGCCTTTGCTATAAAACATCACCATATGATTCGAATTTTTGCGGGTGTTCGCCTCAACCGCTTAGTCGCCATTCTTTTAGGTGTGACATTGCTTGTTTCTCAGCCATTACGGGCGCAAGAGGTCTCGCAAAATGATCCTCGTTTGAACTGGTTCAGAGAAGCCCGGCTCGGCATTTTTATTCATTGGGGAATATATGCAGTAAATGGTATCGACGAATCATGGTCGTTTTACAATGGACATATTAGTTATGAAGATTATATGAGGCAGAAGGCTGGATTTACAGCTGCTAACTGGCAGCCCGACGATTGGGCGAATCTCTTTTTACAAGCGGGTGCGCGCTATACTGTCCTCACAGCAAAGCATCACGACGGGGTTGCCCTTTGGCCATCAAGCTGCGACAGGGCCATTACTGTAGTAAAAAATGCCGCCGCCGGCCGCGATCTTATTGGTCCATATATGCAGGCTATGCGAAAAGTTGGAATTAGAGCGGGTTTGTACTATTCGCTGATTGATTGGTCGTATCCGGATTATCCCGGTTATTTGCGTGATCAACCAAAATACACCAATGATAGTCTGCGTTTCAAACGATTTACTGATTATAATTTTTGTCAGATTGGAGAACTCAGCAAAGTGTATAAACCAGATTTGATGTGGTTTGATGGTGATTGGGAGCAAAGTGCTAAGGCATGGAAGGCCAGAGAAATAAGACAATTGCTGCTGAGCGATAATCCCAAGGTTATTATTAATTCCCGACTTGCCGGATATGGCGATTATGGCACACCGGAAAATGGTCCGCCCGTGTATCGTCCCAAAGACGCGGTATGGGAACTTTGTTTAACCACGAATACTTCATGGGGCTATCAATCACGTGACACCAATTATAAAACACCCGGACAAATATTGGGAATATTGGTTGACTGCATCGCTATGGGAGGTAATCTTTTACTCGATATTGGTCCGCGAGAGGATGGAAGTATTTGCGAAGAGCAACGGACTATCCTTACAGAGATAGGCCGATGGACGCATAAGCATGCTGAAGCAGTATATGGTACTTTACCGGGAATATCGATGGAGTGTTTTCATGGCCCATCCTGCCTTTCGAAAGACAGCACGACCCTTTATTTATTTTTGCAGTACAGGCCGACCGGACCGATAGTCTTGAAAGGAGTAAAAACAAAAATCATCGCTGCGGAAATTCTTGGCACTAATACGGAAATTCCTTTTGAGCTCACCATGAAACCTTCGTGGAGCAGCTATCCGGGTGTGAATTACATAAGCATCCCCGAAGCTTTGTGTGATCCTGAAATCACCGTTGTGAAGCTGAAGCTGGAAGGAAAAATTTCTTATTAGTGGCTTGTCCTCTCATCTTTAATACGTTTCGCATTTCAAATTTTCCTGCCCGAAAGACACGGTCAGGCGGGTTTTCTCTGTTCTCGGATTTATTTTTTTGATTTTGAAAAGGCAATTAAAGGAACAACTGCCGAATTTCGGTGCTTACATGTTTGTCCAATTGTTCACTTCAATCTGTGACATTCTCCCCTTCCTGGCGCAACTAACCCACTGCAATAAAGCACCATTTTGGCGCCAGGGAAATTCTACCACTTCCATTCATTCTACCAACATTTCGGCGCGATGCGCCTTTTTGTAATGTGCTAATGTTACAATGTGAAAATGAGGATAGCGGAGGGGAATATGAAAACTAACTTTATTTTTAGAAAATGAAAGACGCGGTCAGGTGTGATTTCTTTGTTTCCGGATTTATTTTTCTCTTTAATTATGAAACCGCTATTGAAGGGAGAACTACTGGAATGTCGCGCTGTTAGGCCTTTTCAACGTGTCCTTAATAATATGACCGCCCCTCGGTAAACTCAGGAACCGCCCCTCGACAAGCTCGGGGACCGATCGGTTTTATATGTAAAAAGGACGCTTCGACAGGCTCAGCATCCTTCGGTAATTTCAACAGCAGTGCGGCTTTGTTGTGGTTGAGCTTGTCGAAACCACCGAATAACAATACGCATAATGCCGGTCCCTGAGCCTGTCGAAGGGCAAATGCTATAATTCAGTGCTGCTCTGCTTTTCCAACCCTTCCCTTTTCACGGTTCGTTGTTTCCTTTAAAAATGCGAATAACACCTAATTAACAGCGACTGTTTGGTATTCATAGAAAAATAGTTAAATTTGCACCCCAATTCAGGGAGATGAGGAAGTGAAGTACTTGAAACAGTTCAATATACCCATTTCCGGCCTAGAGATCGGAACCCATCAATACGATTTTTTGATCGATGGGAAGTTCTTTGAAGCTTTCGAAGAAAGCGAAATTAATAAATGTCGGGTAGAGCTCAGGATGGAGTTAGTGCGGCAGACAGAATTGATTGTGCTGAGGTTTGTTATGAATGGAATGATTGAACTTTTCTGTGATCGCTGCCTTGATCCATACGACTTTTTCTTTGATACTGAAGAGAGCGTGGTGCTTAAATTTAAGGGTCGCGCTGATACTAAAGAAACGGGCGAAGATGAGTACATACTTCCAGAACAGGAAGAAATTGATATCCGGCAATATATTTATGATTTTATCATTTTGCAGATTCCTTACCGCAAGGTACATCCGGAAGATGAATACGGAAACAGCATGTGTGACAAGGAAGTCCTGCGAAAAATTGAAGAATTAAGCGTTAAAAAAGAAACGGATTCCCGTTGGGATCAGTTGAAGGATATACAGAATAATTAAAATTTACAATTATGCCACACCCAAAACACAGGTTTTCCAAAACCCGTACAAAAAAAAGAAGAACTCACGATAAAGCTGAAAACCCTACAGTAATCGTTTGTTCAAACTGCGGCGCCCCTGTTAGATACCACAGAGTATGCGGCGAATGCGGTTATTACAAAGGCAAAGCCGCCATTGAAAAAGTAACTGCAGCATAATTTTTTGCTGACGGGGCGCTCAATTAACGTTCCGCCGGACGTTGTGAATCAAAAAAATAATTTTTGATGACAAAGATCAGGGCTGCCATAAAAGGAGTTGCCGGGTATCTTCCCGATTACGCACTCACTAATGCGGAGTTAGAGAAGATTGTTGATACCACTGAAGAGTGGATCATGACCCGGACAGGGATCAGGGAACGAAGGATCCTGAAAGGTGAAGGACTGGGTTCGTCCGATTTGGGCGCGAAAGCCGTTGAGGAATTGCTACGCAAAACAGGAACATCCCCCGATGAGGTGGATTTTTTGCTTTGTGCCACAGTTACTCCCGATATGCAATTTCCCGCTACCGCCAATATTATTTGTGATAAAGTAGGAATTAAAAATGCCTTCAGCTACGACATCAACGCTGGCTGCTCTGGTTTTTTATATGCCTTGGTTACGGCCTCCAAGTTTGTGGAGTCGGGCACACACAAAAAAGTAATAGTGGTTGGCGCAGAAAAAATGTCATCCATCGTCGATTATCAGGATCGCGCAACCTGCATCATCTTTGGTGATGGCGCTGGTGCCGTTTTATTGGAACCGAGCACAGAAGAGACAGGAATCGTTGATTCGATTATGCGTGTTGATGGCGCTGGTCGTCAGTATCTACACCAAAAAGCTGGTGGCTCAGTAAAACCTGCATCCCACGCTACTGTAGATGCACGTGAACATTATATTTATCAGGATGGACAAGCCGTTTTTAAAATGGCTGTATCAAAAATGGCTGACGTTTCTGCCGAAATCATGGAACGCAATCAGCTGAAACCCGAAGATGTCGCATGGCTCGTCCCGCATCAGGCCAATATGCGTATCATCGAAGCAACTGCACGCCGTATGGGCCTGCCTAAAGAACAGGTCATGATCAATATCGAAAAGTACGGAAACACCACTGCAGCAACACTTCCTCTCTGTCTCTGGGAATGGGAACCTCGCCTTAAAAAAGGCGATAACATCATCCTCGCCGCATTTGGCGCTGGTTTTACCTGGGGCTCAGTGTTTTTGAAGTGGGCTTATTAATAAGAGTTTTCTCGTAGTTCAAATTTGTTATCTGTCGAAATCATTGATGGATTTGATCTCGCATTTCAAATCTACCAGCCCGAAAGACGCGGCCAGGCGGGTTTTCTTTGATCTGTCTTTTTTGTTGATTTTGAAAAGGCTATTTAAGGGGAAACTGCTGAAATTCGGCGCTGCCCTGGTTGTCCAATTGTTCACTTCAATCTGAGATATTCTACCCTTCCTGGCGCAACTAGCCCACTGCAATGAAGCACCATTTTGGCGCCAGGGAAATTCTACCTCGTCCATTCATTCTACCAACATTTCTGCGCGATGCACCTTTTTTTAATGTGCTAATGTGGGAATGTGTTAATGTGATAATGAGGGTGGCGGTGGGGAATTTGAAAGACGTCTTTACTTTTAGAAAATGATTTTCAATGGACAGAAGCTGAAATTCGGCGATGACTTGGTTGTCCAATTGTTCACTTCAATCTGAGATATTCTACCCTTCCTGGCGCAACTAGCCCACTGCAATGAAGCACCATTTTGGCGCCAGGGAAATTCTACCACTTCCATTCATTCTACCAACATTTCGGCGCGATGCGCCTTTTTTTAATGTGCTAATGTGGGAATGTGTTAATGTGATAATGAGGGTGGCGGTGGGGAATTTGAAAACCGTTTTATTTTTAGAAAATGAAAGACGCGGCCAGGTGTGATTTCTTTGTTTCCGGATTTATTTTTCTCTTTAATTATGAAACCGCTATTGAAGGGACAACTACTGGAATGTCGCGCTGTTAGGCCTTTTTAACGTGTCCTTAATAATATGACCGTCCTTCGGTAAACTCAGGAACCACCCCTCGACAAGCTCGGGGACCGGTTGATTTTATTTAATGAAGGGCGCTTCGACAGGCTCAGCGCCCTTCCGTACTCCCAACAGCAGTGCAGTCTTGCGGTGGTTGAGCTTGTCGAAACCACCGAAGATATTTAGAATCAAAGCCGATTCCTAAGCCTGTCGAAGGGTGGTCCCTGAGCTTGTCGAAGGGCAACTCTGTAAAAACTCCGACGAATGTGACTCAGATCGCACATTTACACATTGTCACATTAGCACATTATGCTATCATTTCCCGACTTTAAACTAAATTTGTCTAATGAAATCCTTGTTGAAATATATACTGCAGCTATTTGCATTCTGGATGATACTGCTGGCCATGCAGCGCGGGTTATTTCTATGGTATAATAATGCTGAACTAATCCTCTGTTCGGCAAGTGAGATTGCGAAGGCATTTCTTGTGGCATTACGCATGGATGCTGCAACGACAGGCTTTTTAATAATACTTCCGCTGCTTTTTATGATCATCGCGCTATTTGTGCAGCGCAGAATTTTTCCTCGTTTGGCCAATATTATTACCGTTCTTCTTATACTAATTGTTATTTGTCTTGGATTGATTGATATGGGCCTATATTCCAACTGGGGCTCGCGAATTAATTCCAAGGCATTGTTTTATGTAATGTTTCCGGAAGAGGGAATGCGAGCGGTAGGTGCGGTTCCTGTGTGGTTGTTATTGGGCATACTGATAATACAGTTTGCACTGTTTACTTGGATATATCTGCGTTTCCTTCGCGCCAAGCCACTTGCCTCAGGTAAAAAGATAATTTCAATCATTGTTGCTGTGCTGCTATTGGCAAGCCTTCCGGTACTTTTTCGGGGAGGTTTTCAGAAATATCCGCTTGGGAAAAATGATGTGTACTACTCACGATATCCAGTACTGAACTATGCTGCATTAAACAGTCCGTGGAACTTTATGTACATTGTCTCAAGCAGCCAACGACAAAAAAATCCGTATCAATATTTTAAAAAGGAAGAAGCACAAAAGCAATGCATGGAACTGAAAACACTCAGTTGCGACAGCACTACTATAATATTGACCACTCCCCGCCCAAATATAATATTGATTATGATGGAAAGCTGCAGTGCTGAAAATATGCAGCGTCTGGGAGGAAAAGAATCAGTTATGCCGGGTTTAGACAGTTTGTGTAATGAAGGTTTATTATTTACACGCGCCTATGCATCCGGCTTTCGTACCGAGCAAGGGCTGATTGCCTTGCTGAGTAGTTTTCCGGCACAGCCAACAGTGACCATTCAACGGGAATTTGGTAAATTTGAAAAACTTCCCAGTTTGCCCCGCACCCTGACCGACGCTGGATATACCTGCAATTACTACTATTCCGGTGATTTAAATTTTGCAAATACCAGCGCATATCTTAACTCTTCTGCCTTTACAAAACTGCTTGACCGTGATGCCCGCGAATGGCAGAAAACCACCGAGTGGGGAGCCTTAGACGAAGAACTCTTTCAATGTCATTTGCGTGAATCGGGTAACGATGCGCAACCATTCTTCAGTGTATTAATGACCACAACGAATCACGAACCCTTTGATGCGCCTGTAGCACGGCACTTTACTATTGGAGAGGCACAAGGTTATAAGAACACTTCTCATTATACTGATAGTTGCCTATTTGCCTACATACAAGCGGCAAAGAAACAAGAGTGGTATGCACGAACGTTATTTGTTATCACAGCTGACCATGCACATTTTTACCCTGAAAACCGCAGTAAGAGCGATCCTGAACGACATCACATTCCTTTGTTGCTGATGGGGGGGGCTCTAAAAGAGGAATATCGCGGAAGCGTGATAAATAAACCTAGCTCACAGGTTGACCTTTCTGCCTTGCTTCTGCGACAGCTTAACCTTCCCGACACTGCTTTCAGCTGGAGTCGTAATCCTCTTAATCCCTGTTGTCCCGGCTATGCATTCTACAGCTTTGACAATGGTTTTGGATGGATTACCGAAAATGAAACCGTTGTTTATGATCATGAATTAAAACGAGTAATCGCCTCCGGCCCCGACAGCATTCCTTCTAAAACCTGCGTACAACAAGGAAAGGCGTATTTGCAGATGATGTATGAGGAATATTTGGGGAAGTGAACAACGAGGAATTACAAGACAAATCCGAAATCCGATAAACCCCTCCTGACCGCGTCTTTCGAGCATGGAGATTAGAAATGCGAGAGACAAGCTAGGGTAGAATTGAAAACCAACATTGCCCTTCGACAGGGTCAGGAACCGCCCTTCGACAAGCTCAGGGACCGTCCTTTATTACAAAAATATTGTGTGGTTTCGACAAGCTCAACCACAGCAACACCGCACTGCTGTTGGGATTACGGAAGGGTGCTGAGCCTGTCGAAGCGCCCATTTTATATACAAAACCGATCGGTCCCCGAGCCTGTCGAGGGGTGTTCCTGAGTTTACCGAAGGACGGTCATATTATTAAGTTGTGGTTTGAAAGCCCTTACAGCGCCGAATTTCAGCTTCTGTCCATTGAAAATCATTTTCTAAAAGTAAAGACGTCTTTCATATTCCCCACCGCCATCCTCATTATCACATTGTCACATTACCAAATTATCACATTACCACATTACCCCATTAAATTATCGACGCACAAACTTCCTCACCTCCTTCTTGTCCCTGAATACCACGTGCACCGCGTAAGTGCCAGCCTGCAGGACAGAGGCATCGTAAGTGAAACGGGTGTAGCCATCGTTACCAGTGCCATCGAAGAGGTCGGCCATTTTTTTGCCGGATTCATTATAGATCTTCACATTTAAGGCATCGGAGAATGGAAGAATCACATCAATGGCGATTTCACCAGAACTTGGATTAGGGTAAGGATTGGACACAGTAAAGGTTTCCGTTAATACGGCACAATCACTGTTGTTTTCTGGTTTATCATCAGTATAACCGGTAACTTCGGCTTCTACACAAGCATAATCAAGCTGCGAATTTGTTGGGATTTCGAGCAGGGAGCTGAAAGTGTAATCGATACTTTGTCCGGGTTCCAATATTCCCGTCCATGATTCAGCCATAGTGTTGCTGCCGTTAAATCTGGCTTTTAGCAAAAGGTTGCTGATGTTTCTGGTTCCGTTATTCGTTAAACGTGCACTCATATGTAACAAATCCCCATCGAGCACTGCTTTAGCTTTGCTTACGGCAATGTCGGTTTTAAGCAATAATACATACATTAATTGTGAGGTACTATCAGGGCAACCAAACGAATTATAAGCAGTAAGCGTGACAGGATACACACCCTGGGTATTGAAGATGTATTGCGGGTTTTCGTCAGTTGAGGTTCCTCCGTCGCCAAAGGTCCAGAGCCAGCTGGCATCGCCGGTACTGAGGTTGGTGAAGTCAACAGTCAGAGGCGCAGTGCCAAATTCAGGACTGAAGCTGAATGCCGCATGGGGCAATGGATAGGCGGAGAGGATGCGATGTGTAGTGTCGCCACAACCATTGGCTGTGCTTACCATAAGTGTGGTATTATGATCGCCGCTGCTGTCGGGCGTGAACCATGGGTTCTGCTGATTAGAGGTGCTGCCATCGCTAAAGGTCCAGAACCAACTGTTGATTGCATCGCCACTAATGGTGCTTTGATCCAGCAATTGTCCGGGTACTCCCACGCAAAGCGAAGTTAATCCAATCTGAGCCACAGGTAATGGATGCACACTAACCACCTGGGTTGCGCTCGAGGTGCAGCCATTGATGGAACTGATTAGCAGGCTGACATTATAATCTCCCACCGTTGTATACCTATAGGTTGGTGATGCGTTATAGGAAATACTGTCATCGTCAAAGTCCCATTTATGCGATAAAATCATAGTGGGCACACTAGTGTGGGTGGTATCAACAAAATAAACAATCTGATTTTGGCAACTTTGAGAAACGCTGAATCCCGCCTGTGGCGATTCTTTGATTTCGATACTACGTTGCAAAGTATCGCTGCAACCCGCTACTGACGTTACTTGTAGCAATACAGGATAAACGCCGGGAATGGCATACGTAAACGAAGGATTTTGAGCATTCGAGGTGTCAGTATTTCCGGGCACACCGAAATCCCAGTGCCAGTGGTCGTTTGAGCCCAGGGCATTGGTTGAATGATCTGAGAAGGGAATAACGGTACCACTGCACCCATGCGATGGAGAAAACATCACCGCAGGTTTTGCCCAGACCACGACCTGTTTAGTGAAGGACTTGTAACAGCCCGAATCTGTAGTGACTTTAAGGCTAACATTATAAATTCCCGATTGAGGAAAAACATGCGTAGGGTGGTGAAGAGTGCTACTGTCTCCGTCGCCGAATGACCATTGCCAGGCGTTAGGCACGGCCGGAGGCAAAGCCGTGGACTGATCGGTGAAGCTTGTAGGCAGACCCGGACATACCGAATCGGCCGTAAATGCTGGTGTTGGAACGTCGCCACGAATAAAAATATTGATAGTATCTTTTGCCTGACAACCCAATGCATTTCCCACTGTAAGGCTGTAAACCTGCGTTGTTCCTGGTGTTGCGTTAATCAGAATCTGACCACTTCCCGAACCTGTCGACCACAGATAGGTAGTTGCCTCAGCCTGTCCTTGCGCCAAAGCCAAAATCTCACCCCGGCAGGCAGAACGATCCGGTCCCAGTGATGCAGTGGAGGGGAAGGAGTCGATGCTTACAATCATTGTATCGCGAAACTGGCAGCCCAGTGTATCCGAAATATTTATCCAGTGTGCACCAGCACTATCAGTATAGAAGTCAGCATTAGTGGTACTATCAGACCAAAGGAAGGTATAATCCGCGCCCAAATGGCTGTCCAGATGGGCAGTGGTAAATTGACAGATAGTAGTATCGGGAATATTGAGTGTGGGTTTATTCACCACTATAGTGTCTTTGGATGTAAACCCAAAGATATCGGTTACCGTTACAGAGTAGGTGCCGCTTGCGTTTACAATAATACTGTTTGCTGTATCACCTGTTGACCAAAGATAATCCTTAAATCTTGAACCTGCATGAAGAGTAGTATTGCAAAAACCATAGGGAATGCTGAGATCTGGACCAAGGTTGACAGGAGGAGCATATTTATTCTGTAGATATGAAAGAACTTGAGATCTTTCCGAATCAGTGTGGACAGTGTTATACACAAGTATTTCGGCCATATCACCTAAAAAAGTATATGCGCCATTGCAACGAGCGCCAACAGTAAGACCAGCAAGTGATGATATTGATAAAGAACCCGATGCCATCAACAAACCGTTTTCATATAATTTTGAATTTGCTTGATTGAAAATAGCTGTTGAAATGATTGTGAATGGTGGGTTTTGGGAATAGGATAATGCTGCGTTTTCGTATATAGTAATCTGATGATAATTATCATACATAACAATCCGATAGGCCTCGTCAATTCCATCGAAAAGAATATAAAAATCTTTTGAAGGATTTGCCCAAACCAAATATACTGTTAATGGACTAAATAAATTTGAAGCAAAAGGAGCTGTTTTGAAATAATCATCCACTCCATCAAACCTAACGACAGGAAGGTTATTTAATGACTGCAAAGAGTCAATATAGGATGCCTGATTGTCACTAGTGAATTGCAATAAATCAGAGCCATGTCCACTTAAGTCTTGCCAAGTATTTACTTTTCCCGCAACGCTTATCACGCCAGAATCGGCTCTATACCACATCCGTAGCGAGTCTTGCAATGGCTGTGCAACGGAAGCTGAAATTATTGAAAAAAATAGCAATGTATAGAGTAGGGCAATCTTCATTAGCTTAAAGTGCAAGGATATTATAATCAAAGATAGTAAAAAATAGGGTGTTATCTATATTGTTTCAAAAAAATGTTTTACATTGCTTTATTGAAAAAGCGCTTTGTTGTGAGAGAATTTAATGGGCAAGGAAAGAATTAATCTACTCATTGACCTAAAAGCACAACTATTTTTGAGCAACGAGAATGTAGCCCAGAGGAAAATCCCATTGAGTAATGGCACTAAACTTTTTGATAATTGTTGTTTTTGACAGAATACTTCCAAAAAGTTTCAAATGAAAATGATGTATTTTTCGAAGTAGGGGTGGCATATAGAAACCAGCCTTGAACAATTGATCGTACAATATTTCAGGCAGGCCACCATATGGCTTAAGTTCGACAACCCGCAAATTATTATCATCGCAAAAGACCTTTAACATATGATGAGTGTATCTATGGTAATCATACTCTGGATCATGAACCCAATACATATAAGGGACACCAATTATTAAATTTCCGCCTGGTTTTAAGATTCTGGAAATTTCAGACATAAGTATGGCAGGGCGTTTAATATGTTCTATGACATCAACACAAAAAACCGTATCAACACTCTCATTATCTAGAGGGATATTGTTATTCAAATCAGCCGAGAAATCAAGATGTATTAGTTCTTTTCCTGCGTTCTGCCAATCAACACATATAATGCTATCCGTGTAATTTTTATAGAAAAAGTAGTATGGAGCATCCCCACAGCCTAGATCTATCAAGGTCCCTTTTGCATAGGTTTGAATTGCTTCTGAGTATATTTTCCCGACAATACGTAGCATATGACTACCATGTATTCTACCCTTATTATCAACACTAAATCTGGTAAGCTTCCACAAACCTTCGTTTTTCATATTTATTTTAATAAATTGGACAAATTAGTTTTTGATTTTTTAAAACATATCAAAAACATGCGTTCGAGGCACGTTTCTGATATTTAATTAGTTTTGTTAAGGCGTCTTCAAAATATATGGATTTGGAAAAACAATATTTGTTTTCATGATTTAGCCTGTGTACTTTTGCAAAGATACTAATCCTTATGCTTTTTAATATAGCTAGCCTAACGTAATATTATCTTATTGGCACGACTGCGAAAAAATATTATTCAAACTATCATAACTCAGATTGCATCACAGTTTCTGGCCGTTGTTTCTGGAATCTTTATTGCACGCGCACTTGGGCCAGACGGAAGAGGAGTTATGGCCGTATACCTTGCTGTTGTTGCCCTTTGTACAACCCTTTTCAGCTTTAGTATCGATGCTGCATTAATTTATTTTGTTGCAAATGGAAAAATCTCCATTGAGAAACTAAAAGGTTTAGCATTTCTTGTTCTAATTGCTGGTTTGGTTTTTACTATTGTAATTACATCAATATTTCTTGTATGTGATCCCGGAATCCTTTATCCAAAGGACAATGTGACGATAAGATATATTGTTTGGGTTTGGCTTTGTGTCTTTTTTATGCTCGCAAATTCAATCTATGCGGGATTTTTTCAGGGAATTCAGCGTTTTGATTTGGTGAATAAAATCAGTTTGTTGAATAGCTCGTTTAATTTGGCACTTTGTGGGGGTTGTTATCTTCTGGCAATTTTCGGTGTAATGAAAATGGGTGTTTCTGAGGTAATGCTAATAACCTTATGTGTATATTTTGCTAATTCAATGCACTGGCATTTTCAATTTCGAAAGCATTTTAACTATAAGATAAATTTGCATTTTTCGTGGGGAAAAGACATTAAAAAATTCTTTTCATTTATTGGAATTATGCACTTATCAATGTTTGTGAACTTTTTTAATGGTAAGTTAGTTATATGGGTTCTTGCATTTTATCTTGATAATTTCACTATTGGAATTTATACTTTGGCAGCAGGATTAACACAGATGCTGACAATGATATCAAATCCGTTGGCAAATGTGCTTACTCCACACATGACAAGTTCAGATTTAAAAACAAGAGATTCATCATTCTTAAGTTTTTCACGAATAAATTTTGCAGTAATACTATTTGTGGCCGTTTTCGGTGCAGCCATTGCCCCATGGTTATTGCCGTTACTTTATGGAAAGGATTTTTCAAGCGCAGTTTATCCCTTTTGGATATTACTTATTAGCGCAATTTTAGTGTGTCAGGGAAGACTGTTTTCTTCGTATATGATTTCTTCAGGGACCGTTCACATTAGTCTTTATGCAACATTAGTCGGCTTTATAGTAACTTTGCTAGGGAACTTTGTACTTGTTAAATATTTTGGGATGATAGGCGCAGCAATAGCTAATTCACTTACAAGTGTTGCTATTTTTTCTGTGCTATTGATAGTTGCTATTTCGAAGTATAAATTACCTGTAGGAAAAATGTTCATAATTTCTTCTGAAGATTTTCGTCAAGGAATAGCTGTCATAAAAGGCAAACTGAGGCGGAAGGTGTAATTTCAAAAGAGACACTAAAAGAATTATTTTATGAAAGCAAAAACATGGATATATCGAAAACTTGCATCTCAATTGGATATAATACTAGAATATCGTAATCGGTTTTTACTTCAAGATAATATTTCAAACGGTAACATAATGATTGGAGAGCATTCATATGGATATCCAGAAATTATTTGGGATAAAAATGTTACAGCAAAGATTATCGTTGGAAAATTTTGTTCAATTGCTAACAATGTAAGAATATTTAATGGCTCAAACCACAGAATTGATTGGGTGACTACATATCCGCATAGGATAATGTTCAATATGGATGGAAAATACAAAGATGGTCACCCTGCTTCAAAAGGAGATGTAATAATTGGAAATGATGTTTGGATTGGGAGTCATGCAACTATACTTTCAGGAGTAAAGATTGGGGATGGGGCCGTTGTTGCTGCTCACTGTGTTGTTGTAAAAGATGTACCTCCATACTGCATTGTTGCAGGGAATCCTGGTGTAGTTGTGAAAACTAGGTTTACCCAAGTACAAATCGAAAAACTTTTATCAATAAAATGGTGGGATTGGCCCGATCAAAAAATTATTGAGAGTGTTCATTTGCTTTGTTCTTCAAATATCGATGACTTTATAAAAAAGTATACAACTGTGTAGTATGGTAGAAAATCTTCTTCCAAGAATGTAATAGTTTTTATGATGACAAAAACACTAGTTTTTTTTTCTACAGTATTTCCTTATGAAACAACGCTCAAAAATGAGTTTGAATGTCTTGCTGTGAAATTCGAAAAAATCTATTATTTTCCAACCTCCAGAGAGGCCGGAGATTCTTTTCTTCCTTCTAATGTTGTCTTAATGTCTGAGCTTTTTGAGAAGCAAAAACCATCGAACATTAAATTATTGTTCAGATATTTTCCAATTGCCATTACAGTGTTCTTAGTGCAGGCACTTAAAAGAGGTGCTATTGGATCGTATATTAAACATGTAAAAACATATTTATCTATACTATTGACTTCATTGTGGAGAGCCGGATTAATAAAGAAAAGTCTCAGCAAGGAAGTTTTGCAAAGCGCATTGTTTTACGACTATTGGTTTGAGAATGCAACTTTGTCATTGGCTTTACTCAAAAGAAAAGGTGTTATAAACAAGTTTATTAGTAGAGCGCATAGATTTGATCTTTATGATGTGGGAGATCGTATAGTGCCTTTTCGTGAATTCAAACTTAAATATATTGACAGGGTATATGCAATAAGTGAGCATGGTAAAAAATATATGCAGAGTAAGACTTCAAAATATTCAAAAAAAGTCTGTCTGCATTATCTAGGCAGTGCAAATCATTCAAATTTATCACCTGCAAATGAAGGTATTAGTCCTCTCATTGTTTCTTGTTCGAACATGAGAGAATTCAAAAGAGTTCATTTAATTCCGCGCGTTCTTAAGATTATTAATCGGCCAATACGATGGGTTCATTTTGGTGATGGAGAGATGATGCCTTGTTTAATTAAGGAAATAGAGTTGTTGCCAGAACACATAAAGGCAGAAATTATGGGTAATCGCCCAAACGCTGAAATTTTCAATTTTTTTTCACAGCAGAGTGTTTCATTTTTTATTTCATTGAGTGAGTCTGAAGGACTTCCCATTTCAATGATGGAAGCTATTAGTTTTGGTGTTCCTGTTTTTGCAATGAGAACCTGTGGAATTCCGGAACTTGTTAATGAAAAGACAGGAGTGCTTTTTGAGCAAAATGACAGCATTGAAGGCATTGCGGCTAAACTTGAAATGGCATTATTTGAATTTGAATTTTCGAAGGAAATCATTAAAGAGTTTCATACAAATAATTTTGACGCAAAAAGAAATGTAAGTTTGTTTGCAAAGGAAATTTCGCAAGCATTTTGAAAACTAATTAAGTATTTTATGCTACCAGAACTAAGCATAGTGATTATTAATTATAACACTTTTTCGTTGTCAAGTGCCTGTATTCGCTCTATTATTGAGTATGAATTAAATTGCAATTACGAAATAATCCTTGTTGATAATGCTTCGTCAGAGTGTCTTCCAGATGAATTTCAAAATGAATTTCCAAGCATTAAAATAGTAAAATCGGATACAAATTTGGGTTTTGCGAAGGGTAATAATTTAGGCATTTCATATGCGCAAGGAAAATATATTTTGTTACTTAACAGTGATGTCGTTTTAAGGGAGCCTGTTCTTGCAAAATCGCTAGAAAGACTGAAACAAGAGTCGCAGCTTGGTTTCCTTACTTGCAAGTTGTTAAATCTTGATGGTAGCATTCAGAGACAGTGTCATCGATTCCCATCAATAAGGCTTATACTAATCGAAAAGTTAAGACTTCACAAATTATGGTCGAAAAATAAGCGCAGCAAAATATTGTTAAACGGTTATTTTGACCATTTATCAGAACGATACGTAGATAGGGTTTGGGGGACTTTTCTAATGTTTAACAAGGAATTGCTAAAGGAGTTTCCCTCAGGAATTCTTACAGAGACATTTTTTATGTATGGAGAAGATACGGAATGGTGTTATATCGTCAAAAAAATTGCAAAAAAGAGAATCTTGTATTTTCCTGATATTTCAGTTTACCATTTAGTGGGAGGGAGTAAGTTTAATAACAGGAATGAGATTATTTCTCAAAACAGGAAAATATTTCTTGCAAAGTATTACGGGCGTTTAAAATCCCGTACAATATTATTACTTGGAAAAATCTAACAATATGTCATTAGCTGGGAATCTATTTTATAAAATTAAAAACAAAATCGATAATGCAAATACAAGAAGATTTGCCAGTCGTATTGTAAAAGAAACGGTAAAGTTGCATTTAAGAACTGAGGATCCAGAAATAAAAGCTATCGTTGAGTATTACCAGTCAGGACGTATCTTTCCTTTTCCGTATCCATTCACCAATGAATATATAAATAGAATAATTGATGTATTATTTGACGATTCAAAAAAATTGTGTTATGTAGAGCATCGTGGTCTCCGTTTGTATTTTCCTCGAGAATACAGCGAGGAGCAAATTCGAAAGTGCTACAATGGATTGTGTTTAGAACAGGATAAAGAGAGCCCACATTGTTATACACAAGCAGATTTTTATATTCAATCTGGCGATATTGTGATTGATGTGGGTTGTGCAGATGGATTATTTTCGCTAGAAAACATTGAAAAAATAGAACATCTATATTTATTTGAGTTTTTGCCAATGTGGATTGAACCACTACAGGCCACATTTGAACCGTGGATGAAGAAAGTAACCATAATTAAAAAATTGGTGTCTTCAATGGATAGTAATGAAAGTGTTTCTTTGGATGGATATTTTAAAAATACACCAATAAAGGGAAATCTTTTTTTAAAGATTGACGTGGAAGGATATGAAGAAGAAGTGATAAGAGGAGCATCTAAAATTATTGAGACTTCAGAATATCCTATAAAAATCGCATGTGCAACATATCATAAACATGATGATTATCGTAATATTTCTCAAATATTCAATCAAAAGCATTTTGAAATTAAATCATCCAAAGGTTATATAGTTTATTATTTCGACAAAAACATTAAAGCTCCATATATTCGAAGATGTGTGATATATGCAAAAAAGTAAAACAAAGACGGGCTGTATTGTTTACTTTGGCTTCGTTGATAAATAATTAAATCTGAACTATCGCATATTCATAAAAAGAAAATTTGCTAACATTGTGATATTTATCGCTTTGTGCTTAAACATATTTTTTCGTAAGAGTGTCTTATAAAAACATTTTATCGTCATGAAAAAAGTATCAATTGTAATTCCTGTTTATAGAAATGTAAAGTCATTGCCGGAATTATTTATTAGAATTTCTAATGTAATTGATGTGGAATGCCATCAATATGAATTTGAGTTTATTTTTGTTGATGACGGGTCTGATGATGGTTCCTTTGATGAATTGTTGAAATTTAAATTAAACAGAACAAATGTTGTTATTATTAGATTTAGTAGAAACTTTGGCCAGGTTGCCGCGCTGACAGCCGGATACAGAGCCGCTACTGGTGAGGCAGTAATTTCTTTATCGGCAGATTTGCAAGAACCAATTGAAATGATTCCTCAAATTATACAAGAGTGGAACAACGGTCATGATATTGTAATTTGCTATAGAAAAAAAAGAAACGATGGCTTTGTAAGAAATGTTACTTCTAGGATTTTTTATAAGCTTATAAAAATATCAAATCCTTTAATGCCTGCAGGAGGTTTTGATTTCCTTTTACTTGGACGTAAGGCATTAGATGAATTTAACAAGATCAGAACAAAAAACAGATTTTTTCAAGGAGATGTTTTATGGCTTGGCTTCGACGTAAAGTTTTTACCATATGAAAGAGCCGAAAGAAAACTTGGGCAATCACAATGGTCATTAACAAGGAGAATGAAGTACTTTACTGATGGTATTTTAAATACTGCATACTGGCCTATTAGATTGATGTCTATTATCGGAGTTGTTTGTGCAATATTAGGCTTTTCTTATGCGGGTGCTGTGTTGTATGCAAGATTATTAAACCAGACTCCATTTAAGGGTTATGCACCCATTGTTATTTTAATTCTAATTATTGGTGGTTTTGTAATGATTATGCTTGGCATAATCGGAGAATATATCTGCAGAATATATGACGAATTAAAGGGAAATCCATCGTATGTGATTAAAGATATAAAGAAATAATTTCCGAAGCATGATAGTGCATATATCATAAATTAACGGCCAACTAGAAATATGTTATGAAAAAACATATACACAATAAACACATGAGTACGGCAATTAATCGTATAATTGAGTTCCTAAAAAACAACAAGTTTGTTTTTTTGTGTGTTTTTCTTTTTCTTTTTCAAGCGTTAAAATATTTTCTTTTTCGAAATACAGGTATTTCAAAAATTGAAGGTGACGGTCATTATTATGTCGAATCAATTGAAAATTTAATTAATCTTGGACAATATCAATTAAATAGTAATTTTTCTGGTCGTATGCCTGGTTTTCTTCCAATATATTATCCTTTAAGATTATTATTTAGTAAACAAATCGCGTTGCTATTAGGGTCTTTTGTCCAGATCGCTTGTTATTGCATTTCAGTAGTGTTTTTTGGTTATACGATTAAAAGGCATGTGTCTAAAAGTATAAGCGCAATTCTTGTAATTGTATTTCTTGGGTTGACAGATTATATCAGTATCTATGCTTTCGGTTATTATACCGAAACATTAGCTACTGCTTGCATGTTAACTGGGATTTCCTTTTTGTTAATTGGAATCAAAAGGCAGACAACATCCCCTTTCTTTTTATCAGGGCTGTTTATCGCGTGGCTAGTGTTTCTTCGGCCATTTATGATTGTTTATTTCATATTTATAATATTTTTCATAATCTTTATTATTTCCTTTAATACATTTAAAAGAAAAATGTTATGTATCCTATTATTTTCTTTATGTTTTTTGTTTTTTGATTCAATTTGGGTCATTAGAAACTATATTAATGAAAAAAAAATAATTCCACTCCAAAGTTCCGTGTATGGAGGTATGAATTATCCTAAAACCTATCTAAAAATTGTTGATTTTACAAAACAATTTGGAGGGGTTTTTCTAGAATGGCACCCTGGATCTGAGGGTGCTTGGTTTGCTACCGATAAGTACTTAAAAACCTATAACTTCACTAGACCAAGTGATAAAATATTTCCTGAATACATATTTAATGACACCATTAATCTAGATCACTTAGTGCAGCTAAGAAATTTTTATTGGTTATCCTCTGATACTAGCCTTGATAGTAATACAAGGCAAAACTACGCATCTTTGTTTATTCAAGGTTTAGACGAGCACATATCTTATATACAACAGAATAAAAAACAGGTTTGCTATATATACGCTCCGTTAATACTTATTTGGAAATTTATATACCAGCCATATACATATTATCAGCCTATTGGTGAAGATAATAGGAATATCCAATTACTTTTTAAGGGCTTCTTCTATTTAATAAATGCTTTTGTCATTCTTGGGGGCTTTTTCTCGTATTTATATTTCTTTTTTGGCGTAATAATGAGGAAGATGACGAAGGAATTTTCTCTATTAATTTTTGTTCCTGGATTTTTAATAGTGCTGTTTCCTTTGTATAAAGGTACAGTTGAATATCGTTATCTTGTATTGGCATTCCCGTTTTTTTCGGTATATATTAGCGTACTGTTATCTAAATGGAAAACAGTAATGGAAAAAATCAAGTTTAGAAGAAGAAATTAGCGTAAGTATAATGTGGCGTCAGCGATATTAAAATAATCTCAAAGTATAAATAGAGAGTAAATGGAAAATATAGTTATATTTGGAGGCGGCTTACATGCAAATGTTTGCATTGATATTATTGAGAAAGAATCACTTTTTAATATTGTTGGCATCATTGATTCTATTGCCGAGGTTGGTGAAACAATGTTTGGATATCCTGTAATTGGGAAACAAGAAAATATTGTTGATATAGTTGCTAAGTTTGGTATAGATGGAGGATTTATTTCTATTGGAGATAATTATTCAAGGTGTTATGTTCGGGACTTTATTGTTTCGAAAATTCCTAAGTTTAAATTTATCAACGCTATTCATCCGACAGTTGCAATAGGTAGAAATGTAAAAATTGGAGTAGGAAATGTTATAATGGCTGGGGCCATTATTAATCCAGATTCGGAAATAAGTGATTTTTGCATTGTAAATACCGGGGCGCAACTAGAACATAATTGCTTCATGGATGAATTTTCTCATTTATCTGCAGGTTCAATTACTGGTGGAAAAGTTATTATAGGAAAATTCTCTTCTATTTGCCTTAATGTTACATTAATTGACAGAATACGAATTGGAGAAAATACTGTTGTTGGCTCTGGTGCTGTAGTTTTGAATGATTTACCTGATAATGTTTTGGCATTTGGTAATCCAGCAAGGATAATTAGAACTCGAGTTCCGGGAGAATCTTTTCTGAAATCGAGGTAGTAAAGTTGTCCCCCAAATCCAATCCCCGAAATCTATTATTGTATTGTCTTAATGTCCAATTAAATTTTAAGGAATTAGCTCCAAAACGACCTCCAAAATTCTAAAAGTTCCTTTAGTTGCATTTAATACAGAATAAAAGTTCCTTTGAATCAATTACACAATATTTCTTTTATGTATAAGTCAAATATAAATATAAAGGATTATGAGATTACTATGGGCTAGTTGTTTGATTGTAAGTTAGAATTATTGGTTTTGCAACTTCCTTCATCGTAAGATATTTTCTAGTATCTTTGTAAGAGAATCCCCTATTTATTAAAAATGCCTCAAACACCAATATATGTTACCCGCCCATTCCTACCACCTCTCGATGAGTTCGAATTGTACTTGAAGGAAATTTGGCAAAACAAGTGGCTGACAAACAAAGGCCAATTTCATGAAAAATTAGAAAGAGCGCTCTGTGATTTTTTGGGGGTAAAGCACATTTGTTTGTTTGCTAATGGAACCCTTGCATTAATTACTGCGTTACAAGCATTAGACATTCATGGCGAAGTGATTACCACACCTTTTAGTTTTGTTGCCACCACCCATTCTTTATGGTGGAATGGTATAACACCAGTTTTTTGTGATATAGAGGAGGAAACGTGTAACCTCGATCCACATAGGATTGAGGCTATGATTACGCCATTAACATCTGCGATTTTACCTGTTCATGTCTATGGAACGCCATGCAATACAAAAGAAATAGGCCGAATAGCAAAAGACCATAATCTTAAGATAATATATGATGCTGCTCATGCATTCGGGGTTAAACAAGGTGATAGTTCTATTTGCAATGCAGGGGATCTTTCAATCCTGAGTTTTCATGCTACAAAAATATTTAATACATTTGAGGGTGGGGCTATAGTTTGCCATACTCAAGAAATGAAGCAAAGAATAGATTATCTGAAAAACTTCGGATTTGCTGACGAGGTAACTGTTATTGGTCCAGGAATTAATGCAAAAATGAATGAACTGCAGGCTGCTTTTGGTTTGTTGCATTTAAAATACATGGATGAAATATTTAAGGAAAGAGAGGAGATTAACACGCTATATCGAAAGGAATTGGAGAATGTACCGGGAATACGCTTTTTTTCAGATTTAAAAAATACTAATTACAACAGGTCATACATGCCAATTTTTGTCAAGAAAGATAAATTTGGTCACTCTAGAGATGATCTGTATAATCTCTTAAAATCAAAAAATGTTTTTTCCCGGCGCTATTTTTATCCATTGATATCTTCCTTCTCTCCATATAATAAATTAATTGGCGCATCATCAGAAAATTTGCCAGTCGCGGAAAGAATTGCAAATGAGGTTCTCTGTTTACCTATTTACAATGGATTATCAAGTACAGAGATTAAGGAAATTTGTCAACTGGTTATTAATTATTGTTAACAAGATGGATGTCTTGTTTTTTAATTGATTTCGCTACTGGAAGCGAAACGTTTTCGATATAATTGGCTTGCTATTGTTTTATTATCTTTATCTGGGAATTTCGATTCTTGGTTATGGTGGGGTTACCGCAAAGTCAAGAATTATTTGGGAATATACTATTATTGGCTGTAAGTATGTGAATAAAAATTGTGTAAATTTAGTTTTTAATTGGTATTAATTTTTATTGCGGGTAATCATAATCAACCCTTTAGTATACCTGAACAAAAGATAAAAAATTGTAAAATTTATTGATAAAGGAAAATATTTCGGAAGTGGAAAACACTGTTGATATTTGCATGATTTCTTATAATCAAAAAGCTTTTGTAACAAAAGCGATTCAAGGTGTCCTTAATCAAACATATCGGGATTTTCATCTAATAATCTGTGATGATGCTTCAGTAGATGGGACGAAAGAAATCTGCGAAGAATTTCAATATGAGTATCCAGATAAAATTTCCTTTTATGCTGGAGAAAAAAATGTTGGAATGATGCAAAATTTCCTCCGATGCCTAACTATAGCAACTTCGAAGTATATTGCTATCTGTGAAGGAGATGATTATTGGACAGACCCGGAGAAACTGCAACGCCAGATAGATATGTTAGAAGCACAGCCGGAAGTAGTGCTTAGTTTTCATAATGCAGATGTAATTAATGCTAATGGGAGCGAGACAATACGAAAATTCAACAAGTGTTCTGAGAGAACATATGAAGGCGAAGAAATTTTAAAGCATTGGCTGATTCCTACAGCCTCAGTGGTTTTTCGAAATGTACTTGAGAACCCATTGCCTGAGTTCTTTTTGAAAAGCACACACGGAGATTTATCATTATTTCTCTTTCTGTCGAAATTTGGAAGCTTTGGTTATATTGACCGCACGATGTCAATATACAGGTTAAATGCTCAAAGCGTCACTGGTAGCCGCTTCAAAGGGATCAAGCATAATGAAAAACATATCAGCCAATGTGTGCTTATGATTGATTATTTTAATCCCAGATACAAAGCTTTGCTTAACGCAAGAATTACGGAATATCTATGTAGCAACGCATACCTTTATGCCAGAGAAAAAAAACGGCAACTGGCCATGAAGAGCCTATGGCGGGCTATGCAAACGAATTGGTTCGTGAGTTTAAAAAATATTAAATATTGTAGTGCTGCGATTGTTTATACACTAATTCCACTATGAGCGCCAATGCCTTAATATGTATTACTTCGTGCAACCGGTTGAATATGGTTCGTCGTATACTGCCCCATTATTTTGCATTTGCGAATAGTAACCAAGACTTTAATCTTCTTCTTTCTCTTGATGGAAACAACGAAAGATATTTGAAATTCTGCGCTGAATATCGTATTCCTTTGTTATGGTCCGATCAACGTGAAGGAGTTGGTCTTTCGAAAAACCGCGTAATCAGCCAGTTTCCGAACTATAATTATTATTTTTTTATTGATGATGATGTTGAGTTAGTCAAGCCTGATGTTTTCACTTCAATGATTGAACTTTCTCAAAAGTGCAACTATCATCACATGAGCATTACACCATTAAAAAAAGTATACAAGGAAGAAGTGGTTGATGGCATTATAATTCAGAAGGGTTATTATGGCGGGGGCTATTTTAATTTTTATACACGACAGGGCCTTGATAAAGTCGGGGGTTGGCATACGGCATTTGCGGCATTAAAGCGCTTTGGACATACTGAGCATACATTTCGTTATTTACATTCAGGTCTTTCTGATTTTCCTTTCATCGTTCCTTCATCATTTATTTCCTATATGTTGTTGCACGATCCTCCCCATGTAACAACAGAATCCTTACCTAGTAATCCGAATGAACTTATTGCAGAAGAACAAGCGATGATAGATGGCAAACAGGCCTATTTTCAGGTTAAAACCTTGTCTCCCTATCATTATAATGATGTTCCTTTCGAATACAATTCTTTGATTGAAAGCTTACTTTCTTCGACTAAATCAAGGTATCCATTGTTGCAAGGCAAGGAAAAATTTTGTGCATTGAGCGATTTTTATTTCTATATGCATATTACAAAGAATGGATTCTTCCAAAAATTTGCTTACTTTAGTCTGGCTTTTTTTCTAAATCCCTTGAGTCCGCGTATCAAGCATAGTGTGAAACAAATGATGGGTCTGGTGAAATGAAGTCAGACGCCTTTTGTTAATTTGTTGTTTAATGAAAGAGAATCAAACCATAGAGTTTAAGCTTAACTGGAAAGAAGACTTTCTGAAAAATGTCTGCGCTTTTGCTAATGCTGAAGGCGGAGTTCTTTACATCGGCATAGATAATAAGGGGAAAGCTATCGGTGCAGAAAACGCCACGAAATTACTTGAAACCCTTCCTAACATTATTAATCAAAAACTTGGAATTATTCCCTTGTTAGTACTTGAAAACATTGAAAAAAAGCATATTGTAAAAGTTGCTATTCAACCTTCATCAGTCCCCATTTCATACAATGGCAGATATTATATCCGAAGTGGCAGCGTAGTGCTAGAGTTACAAGGCAGGGAGTTAGGCGATTTTCTTTTACATAAAAGCGGAATAACGTGGGACTCTGCAGAATCAAATACAAATTGGGTGTTTGAGCCAGATATAGTGACGTTTAATCTCTTTAAAAAATTAGCCTCAGATAGATTACCATTTGTTAAAGATGAAGATGATATTAAGATTCTTATTCAAAAATTAAACTTATTGACCCCGGCCTTATTGCCGACCAGAGCGGCCATCCTGCTTTTTGATACAAATCCTCAGCGTTTTTTTCCTCAGGCCGTGGTAAAGATAGGTCGTTTTATTAATGAAGCAGATATAATTTCGTCTGATATCATTGACGGAAACTTGTTTCAACAAGCTGAAAATGCCCTTGCCGTTTTAAAAGCAAAATATCTCCTTAGCCCGATTACCTATGAAGGCGCCCACAGGAGAGAGCGCTTAGAATATCCCTATGAGGCTTTACGCGAAGCCATTTTTAATGCACTCATACATCGCGATTATAACACAACCTCTGCTATACAAATAAAAATATACAACAACAGTCTCAGTATTTCTAATGAAGGCAAATTTCCTCCTGAAATTAACATTGATGATTTGAAACGGGAACACTTATCGAAACCACGAAATAAATTGCTGGCAGACATATTTTATAAAGCTGGTTATATTGAAAGTTGGGGGCGTGGTACGTTGAAAATTGTCCGTGAATGTATAAATGCACGAATTCCGGAACCAGATTTTTTTGAGGATCATGGCGTTGTTAAAGTTGTTTTTAAATTAGCAGAGGAAAAGATCAATAATCAAAACGGCGAATTTAACGGCGAATTAAACGGTGAATTAAACGGTGAATTAAACGGTGAATTAAACGGTGAATTAAACGGCGAATTAAATATCGGTCAACGAAAAGTTTTTAAAGAAGTATTACTGAATCCAGGTATCAATGCCAGTTTGATTTCCAAAAAGCTCAATATCCCGTTTAGTACGATTGATAAACATATTAGCGTATTACTTAGATTAAATTATATTCACAGGCGGGGCAGTAAAAAAACAGGGGGATATTTTGTCATTAAGCCTGATAAGGCACTGAAATAAGCTGCTATTTGGTCTGGTGAAATGAAGTCAGCTAGCATCAAAATAGACGAATGGGAGGACAGTGTAAATGATAAATCAAATAGCGGGGTTCGTTAAATGAACAATCAACCGTTGGTAACCATATTAATGCCCTGCTACAATGCAGAATTGTACGTTGAAGAAGCACTCACTTCTTTAATCGGCCAGACCTACAAGAACCTCGAGATATTGCTTATTGATGATGGAAGTACCGATCGTACTCCTGAAATTTTAGCAAAGTTTGCAGCACAGGATACCCGCATTCGTATCGTACGTAATGAAACGAACCTCAAGCTTATCCCAAGTTTAAACAAAGGCATCCGTCTGGCACAGGGCGAATATCTTGCGCGTATGGACGCTGATGATGTTTCACTTCCTGATAGAATTGAACGTCAATTAGCGTTTATCGAAGAGAGCGGAGCAGATCTGGTCTCAAGTTCAGTAATCGTTATCGACGAATGGGGTAAAAAACTTGAGGTCATTCCGCCGAGAGGTCATCAACAGCTAACAATAGAGTGGTTATCGATTTTTATCAATCCAATGGGACATCCCTCAGTAATGGCGAAAACCGATGTCTTTCGCAAACACAATTATCTTGAGGATGAACTTGCATTGCATACCGAAGATTATGAAATATGGGCTCGTATGCTTCGTCATGGAGTTAGTATGGCCAATACTGATGTTCCAACGATTAAGTACAGGGTGAACCCTCATAGTGTATCAATTCAGCACACAGAAATTCAAAATCGAAATTTTGCCCGTTGTGTTGGTCAGCACATAGAATCATATACAGGATTTCCTATCGATACGCTTACTTCACAAATTGTGTCGAATCGATTTCATGAAGTAAAGGTTAGTTTTGCGGATATCAGAAAAGCCTTCGCTTTCATTAGAAAAATGCGTAAATGGTTTGTTTTAAAAAATGATATTAAGGACAAATATATTCTTGCGCGCATCAGAGCGATAGGACTTGAACAGAAAATTGATATCCTGATTCAATTTTACAAAGCCGGCACCTTCTACCAGAAAATCCAATCGGCAGGCCTCTTGCTTTGGCTTTATTTTAATGGCTTCCGCTATATTGCCAATTCAAACTACCTAAAAGCAAAGCTCTTTAGTAAATACAATAAAGCCATTAAAGCCCAGTATTTGCATTACGGAGAGGTGAACAACCAATAAATTCCAAGCGTTGATTCAGTCTGGTTTCAGAAACCTTATCCTTTAATCTTTCTATCCAAGCCGTACACAAACTCAATTCAGCGCCTAATCTTTTTTCGATTCGAAACAGTACAAACGGAAGGTGCATTCAAAATGACAGAAAAGACTTATATTTGTGTCTGCGCAAAAGAGTTATTATTTGAATAGCGCCAATACTCAACTGTGTAATAATTTTAATAATGACCAATCCTGATTTTATTTTGAATTTATCCCCCCACCTGTTCTGGGATGTGGATAGGATTGGTATGGATCCTTTCAAGAGCAAAAGGTTCATTGTCCAAAGGGTGATGGATTATGGATTAATGAGTGATTGGAAATTAATTTACTCTTTTTATGGGCTGGATGAAATCGCTCAGACAGCATTGACAATAAGGGAACTTGATCCAAAATCAGCCGCATTCATTGCATTATTATCACAAATACCAATTGAAAAATTCTTATGTTACAATACAGTGTCGTCGAGACCACCACACTGGAACTTCTGAAGCGTTTACAATCACTGCCAGAATTATCCGGAATGAGGCTCGCTGGAGGAACGGCTCTTGCTTTACAAATTGGTCATAGGAAATCTATTGATCTGGATTTTTTTGGAGAGCTGAAAGCAGATTACCTCTCATTGAGCAATAGTTTTCATAATCTTGGCTCTGTTCAGCTATTGAATAGATCTGCTAATATTTTTATATTTCTACTTGATGATATTAAAGTTGATATCGAAAATTATCCTTATGAATGGCTTGAATCCCCTTTGATTATTGATGGTCTTTTACTTGCAAACCAAAAGGATATTGCAGCGATGAAAATGGCTGCAATTACCGGCAGAGGAACAAAAAAAGATTTTTATGATATATATTTTCTACTTAAACAGTTTTCATTGAAAGACATGTTAAGCTTCTATCGTAAAAAGTACTATGATGGGTCAGAATTTATGGTAGTTAAAAGTTTGACTTATTTTACGGATGCAGAACAAGGCGAAGCACCAATGATGCTTCTTCCCGTCACTTGGGAGGAGGTAAAGATGTCGATTACTGAAGCAATCAACGAATACATAAAAGGCAATTAGTGTTCACCCGTTGTTCACCACATTAATAATAGAGTTTTAAGATTAAATCAACGCGTAGTGATTTAGTCCTGATATTGATGCTGGAAAAATAATGGATCAAGCCGGATAGTTGAGGAAAGGTTTGAAGGTAATATTTGCAGGACTTCTTATTGCTTATCTCTCTGATTTCGCATTTCGTTTCTCGGATCTCTGATCTGTTTTTCTCTTTTCACCCTTTTCTCTTACTTCTTTCATGCGTACCTGCCCGACTGACATCGGTCAGGCGGGGATTTGCGAATGACGCAATTAACGAACATTCTATAATCGAGATATGTGGAATCCATGATTTTGCTTCAGTATTTTGAAATCAGAGATCCGAGAAACGAAATTAGAAGTACGAGATAAATCAAAGGAAAAGCCCGTGCTCCCCAACTTTTCGTCTTAATCCAAAATAATCACGGCTATGAACCCCGGTGCGGGTTGAGTTCACGAAATCCCGCTCTGCGGGGTCACAGACTAAGCATTCTGTCGTAGAAGTGCGGTGTATTATACCAGACGCCGTTGGTGGGAATGTTCGCCTAAGGCCTTTAATTCGCCGGCTGCTTTTAAAAACCAAGGTTCACGAATAACATGAGTAAGGTTATCCTTTAATCTTTCTGTACAAGCCGTACACGAACTCAAGCCACTTCTTATTGTTTGGATAATCCTTGTATGACTTGGGTGGCAGCTGCATGATGTTGTTTAGTTCGTCGCGGCTGATAAGAAGTTTTTTGCAGAGGTAATCGGTGTCTTCCTCAATTTTACTTGCATCATAGGGTGGCAGTTTTAAGGCCTGCAGTGCTTCTTCGCGACTGATTTCTCCGGCACAAATTTGTGTTGAATAAGTTGCACGCCGGTAATCAATTCCAAATTTCACAGGAAGCAAATAGGATTGAACCCATTTAGTGTAGAGCGATTCGTGATGCTTGCCTCCGTAATTCTTCCAGTCCAAGCCTTCTTCAAGTATTTTAAGCGCTGCCTTTTTGTTATATGGCAGGTAATTC
The DNA here is from genome assembly GCA_963678485.1 of Bacteroidales bacterium. Classification (GTDB taxonomy): domain Bacteria; phylum Bacteroidota; class Bacteroidia; order Bacteroidales; family CAIWKO01; genus CALGYY01. Next base: position 2,030,795 of record OY782882.1, on the reverse strand, counting down.
AGAGGATATACCATGCGAATACCTTTCACCAGCTTATACCAAGTCTCTTTCTGAAACCCAAAGGTGGGAAAGGTTTTGAGCTTTAAGGTTCCGAATAATTGTTGGATTCCCTTTATGTACTTTACATCTTTAGCATCGTAATGCCAGCTTTTGGGAAGTATACCTTCAGTAACATAATTACCGCCACTAAATATGTATTTTACGCCGTATTTAGCGGCATATTTATGTAATACTGCTGGAATAGCAATGTCGGTGGGCGTTTCTGCCTCAGGAACCGATGCGCGCAGAAAGGATAACTGCAAATCGCGAAATTCGTCCCAGTCAAGCACCGCTGTATGTAAATCGATATTGAGTTGCTTTAGAATCTTTTCAATATTGTTTACTGCCAGTTCCGAATTCCATCCATTGTCCATATGCACCGCCAATACCCTAAGACCGTATTTCTGCGCCTGCATGGCTGTATAAATGCTGTCGACTCCGCCACTGATGCCAATTACGCAATCATATGCTTTATGCTGTCCTGCTTTTTTAACTGCGGCTATCAATTGTTCCATGCGCCGATCGCTCGATTCACCCTGATAAACCTGATGGGCAATCAAATTAAAATAATCGGTACAATGGTTACAATAACCCTGCTCGTCGAAGCGGATTTCCGCATCGGACGTGTCCATCACACAGCGTTTGCATTCCTGATAAGGTCGGTCTGTCATTGTTTTCCCAATATATAAAGCAAATTGCGGTAGCCGCCCATGGAAATAATTGTTGTAGGGATCGTTTACAAACGTGGCAAAAATAAGCATAATTGCAAGGGAAAAGCAAGGGGAGACGGAAAATAAGTGACGGGGTGACTGCCACGGCGTCGGACAATGCGCAGTCACCCCGCCACTCTTCATGACTGAACAGTCACCCTGTCACTTTATAAATATGCCTATTTTTGTACAATTAAACACAAATAACCATAAACCCATGTGCGGTATTGCCGGTTTCTTTCAATTGCAAACAAATGATCCTGAAGATCGCCTTAAGCTTATGGGTAAGGCAATAGCGCATCGTGGACCAGACGCAGAGGGTTTTTTTGTTGAAGGAGCGGTAGGCTTTGTACACCGCCGTCTTAGCATTATCGACTTGAGTAGTGCAGCTAATCAGCCTATGCTTTCTCAATGCGGGCGTTATGTAATGGTCTACAATGGCGAAGTTTATAATTTCAAAGAGATTCAGACAGAAATTGAAAAAGAAAAAGGCCTGCGATTGCGCACTAAATCGGATTCTGAAATAGTGCTCGAAGCCTTTGCTTTATGGGGACGCAATTGCGTTAAACGCTTCAATGGAATGTTTGCCATTGCTGTGTTTGATAAGCAAACCGGAGCGCTTAGCCTGATGCGCGATCGTTTAGGAATCAAGCCGCTTTTTATTTTTCAACACAAAGATACAATTGCTTTTGCGTCGGAAATCAAGGCGCTTAGGGCTGTCCCTGAGATTGCTGATCATCTCGAAAGGGACGATATAGCACATGCTGCGTTTTTTCATTTGGGATATATCCCGCAGCCCATGACTGCCTGGAAACAAATAGGAAAATTTCCCGCAGGACACACCGCGGTTTTCGACGGCAAGCAATGGGAAATAAATGCTTTTTGGAATGCCGCCGACTGCCTGAAAAAAGAAGTACTTACTGATGAAGAGGAAGCATTCAACACCCTGAAATCTTTGTTGGTTTCTTCGGTGCGTATGCGATTGGTGAGTGATGTTCCCTTTGGGACTTTTCTTAGTGGCGGCATCGATTCAAGTCTTGTGACAGCTATAGCGCAAAGTGTTCACAATGCCCCCTTGAATACCTTTTCCATTGGTTTCGATGTTGCAACACACGACGAAAGTCGCTATGCGCGGGCTGTTGCCGAACAGTTGAGAACGAATCATCATGAGTTCATGGTCACCGAAAAAGAAGCCCTAGAATTAGTGCCGGAGCTCAATGAAATATATGATGAGCCATATGCCGATTCATCTGCCATTCCAACGTTAATGGTGTCAAAGCTTGCGAAGACACAGGTCACAATGACCTTATCTGGCGATGGCGGTGATGAGTTATTTATGGGATATGGAGCCTATCAATGGGCCGAACGCCTGCATCAACCTATGTGGAAAATGCTGCACAGTACTGTGGGGTGTTTAATGAAATATGGAAATAGCCGCCAACAGCGGATAGGAGCAATGCTTCGATATCCCACAGGGGATCTGAGTTCTCATATATTTTCTCAGGAACAATATCTTTTTTCTGCAACAGAGTTACATCAGCTCTTGAATCCATCAGTAATATCTGCGCAAACGCTGCCACCGCTGTCACCGGAGTCTTGTTCATTGTTCTCTGTTACTTCTTCGCCTTTCACTAAGATTTCTCTCCCCCGACCACTGTTACCCAGCGAGCAGCAGGCGTTTCACGATTTGACGCATTATCTGAAGGATGATCTTCTTGTAAAGGTTGATAGAGCAAGCATGCATTACGCCCTCGAATCGCGTGTACCACTATTGGATTATCGCATTGTTGAATTTGCATTGAATCTTCATCCATCATTAAAATTCAACAATGGCATTAGCAAAGTGTTGCTAAAAAAAGTCCTCTATTCTTACTTGCCGGAATCCTTGTTTGCCCGCCCCAAACGAGGGTTTGCAGTGCCATTATCAACATGGATGAAAGGTCCGTTAAAACCCTGGGTGCTTGATTCTCTTACTCCTTCGCGCATTCAGAGTAGAGGTCTGGTAAGGCCAGCAGAAGTTGAAAGACTTTTGAAAAAGTACTTTAACGGTGGCCCGGATTATTTATACAATCGTGTTTGGACGCTGGTTGTAGCACATCAGTGATGTTTGGGCAATGTGATAATGTGACAATGTGATAATGTGATAATGTGATAATGAGGATGGCGGTGGGGAATATGAAAACCGTCTTTATTTTTAGAAAATGAAAGATGCGGTCAGGCGGGGTTTCTCGGATTTCGGATTTGTTTTTTGATTTTGAAAACGCAATTGAAGGAACATCTGCCGAAATGCGGTGCTTCCATGTTTGTCTAATTGTTCACTTCAACCTTTAACATTCTACCCTTCCTGGCGCAACTAGACTGCTGCATCAACGCAGCATTTTGGCGCCAGGGGAAATTCTACCATATATATGCTTTCTACCAACATTTCGGCGCGATGCGCCTTTGTATAATGTGCTAATGTGGGAATGCGCTAATGTGATAATGAGGATGGCGGTGGGGAATATTAAAACCGACTTTATTTTTAGAAAATGATTTTCAATGGACAGACGCTGTACTTCAGCGATGCCATTGTTTTTCTCTCGCATTTCAAATCTTCCTGCCCGAAAGACGTGGTCAGGCGGGATTTCTCGGATTTCGGATTTGTTTTTTTCAGTCCAACAGACATCGGGTCTGGCAGGGTGTTTCTGAATACAATCGCCCCTCGACAAGCTCGGGGACCGGTCGGGTTTATATATAAAAATTGCGCTTCGACAAGCTCAGCGCCCTGCATTCTTCCCAACAGCAGTGGGGCCTAGCGGTGGTTGAGCTTGTCGAAACCACCAAAGAACAAAACATATAATGCCGGTCCCTGAGTCTGTCGAAGGGCGGTTCCTGAGCCTGTCGAAGGACAAATTAGTAGTTCAGCTCCAATTGATTTTCTCTCACATTTCAAAAACGCATTTCATAATAAACTTTACCAGCAAATCCATATCTTTGTCCGCAATGAACAGGTCGATTACATACAGCTTTCACCCGGTTGAAAAATGCAATATGTGCGGCAGTGGTGCAGAGCATCACCGCATCCTTGGTAAGCGTCTGAATGCCTCACAGGGCAGACATCCCGGACGAAAGACAGGCATTACAACCACCATAATGCGTTGCAGAAAGTGTGGACTTATTTTTTCTAATCCTATACCTGTACCGTTGGATATCCAGGATCATTATGGAGTGACGGCCGAGGATTATTGGCAAGAAGATTATCTCAAAACGCAGGCTGGTGCCTATACAAACGAATTGCAGCATATCAAAGAAATCCTAAACACCAAGGAGCAGATTGTTTCTCTTGATATAGGAGCGGGTTTCGGTGCCTATATGATGGCTTGTAAGAATGCCGGTTTTGATGCCTATGGTTGCGAGCCCTCTGAATCCTTTTATCGTCGGGCTATTGAGACGATGAGTCTTAGTCCCGACCATCTGATTAAATGCACTGTTGAAGAATTAAAATGGCCGGATGAAAAATTCCATTTCATCTTTATGGGTGCCGTTCTGGAGCATTTGACCAATCCTGCTCAACGACTTACTGATTGTATGAAATGGCTGAAACCGGGAGGAATCCTCAGTGTTATCGTGCCATCTTCGGATTGGTTATCGGTGAAATTATTTGATTGGTCCTATAAGCTTAGAGGATTAGGGTATACAGCCCACCTGAGTCCCATGCATTCTCCCTATCACCTGTATGAATTTACGCTGGATTCCTTTAAGGCTCAAGCTTCAAATGCTGGATACACGGTTCATTCCTGTCACTATGAAATGTGTCAGACTTTTCTACCGGGCTTCCTCTCATTCTTACTTAGACCGTATATGCGAAGGTTCAATAAAGGGATGGAAATAAATATTCTTTTACAGAAAACCTGATTTTTCTATAGAGCGAAATGGCGAAAAGCTGTGGATTTATACACCCATATTGTTTCGCAATTCTTTCTGTTGTTTCTGTGCCCTGTAATGGCCAAGTAAGATAAAAAGTCCGGAGACAAAGAAGGGCATAAGCGGAATCCTGTAGCGCACCAGAGCTCCGAAGTTGGTTGATGCCAGACCTACGCCAAAGGCAAAGAGCAAAGTAAAAATCAACGCATAGGTAAGAAATGGATCTTTGATAATTGCCTTAAAAAAGACAGAAATACCAACTTTAATCAGAATAAATATCAGCAATAATAGTAAACATAAGTTTTCTAATCCTGAGATTAAAACAAAGGGATTTCTTGCTTCCCAGATAAATGGCCTGAACATGCCTGCAATTAGAGCTTGCGGAGCTTTTTTAAGCAATCCAAAAACACTGGGTTCAATGACGCCAATATCATAATAATTTGAGCCGTACATTGCGCTTTGCTGCAAGTCTTCTTGAGTGACTTTTACCTTCATAATCATCGTATCCATATCTCCATAAACCCCAAGGTATTGCCCCATATTGCTGAGTAAGGCAGATGCTGCAACAAGAATTAACGCCACAGTTATTGGCGTTACTATAAAACGTATCATTTTATTTGGTATTCGCTTCACCTGATTAAAGAATAACCAAACAAGAAGTCCGGGTACAAGAGAAACAAAAATATAGGGTTTAATAGAAATCAACAAGAAGCCCATTATCATAATTACAATAACATTTGTGGCTATTCTTCTTTTGTTAAAGAAGGCCATAAAGATGCTATAGGAAATCCAGGCTGCTGCCGACATAGTAATGGAATCCTTTAATAGTCCTGACCCCCAGAACAAGACCGAAGGAATCATTAATGCTGAAAAAACAAAGTATTTGTAGAGCTCTGGATACAAGCCACAAAGCAATTTGTAGAATTTCCACATACCAATGAAACTCAGTAACGACATGATAAGACTGGCAATCAGGAAAGAATTTCCACTTAAGAACACAATAGGTGAAAACATGCGGATTACAAAGAATGTCTTTGGATCGCGGAACATATGGGCTTCAGGATAAGCCGTGTCAGCATTAAAGTAACTGATATATTCGGGTTGGTTTCCGTGAAACATTAACTGAAAATAATTCCCGCTGTTAATGGAAAAAACGTTATTAACTGCAACGGTACTATTAAAATAATCCAGGGTATCCCCTTCATAAAAAGTGAGATAGGCAAGGCAAAACAGAATAACAGAAACCATCTTTACCAGAAGAGCCCAATGGAAATATTTGTACATGGGCTGCTCTTCCTCTCTTTTACGCTTATAGTTATAGGCCCACAACAATACCAGCACAACAATGAGAGGTGTTAATATTATATCATAAAGACTAATATGTATAAATCGAAAATAGGATGATTGCAAAAAATACATAAAGTGATAAATATTAGGCGAAAGTAAGAATTATTGTTGTTGGTTGGTTCGTTGGGGTTTTATGGTTTGAAGGTAAGGCGGTAAAAAGGTATTGTGGGTTATGAGTTATTGGGGTTATGATGCTAAGGGTCTTTTCCGAATAGTATATTAATTCAGTGGGTTTCTATTTGTCTTAAAATTAAGGCTTTAACATTTTTTGTAAAAAATACTGTCTGTTTTCGAACTAGATTTTTATACCTTTGCCTCCCTTAATCGGTTTTTTTTGTGGGTAATGAACATAAAAAGCACTGTATTACAAAGAGATAGTTCTGTAATTTGCGAATTCTACCGCATCGTTTTTCAATAAGCATTCAATATTAAAAAAACAACATATGTCATTAAAGCAGAAAACCCTGGATTTGAAAAAGCGCATGAGTGGTGCTTCTCAGGGTGGTGGCACAAAAGCCATCGAAAAGCAATTGTCCATGGGCAAACTCACTGCCCGTGAGCGTATTCTGGCCTTGTTGGATCATAATTCATTTCATGAGTATGACCTATTTGTTGAGCACGCAGGCCGTGATTTTGATATGGATAAAAAGTATCTTCCGGGCGACGGTGTAGTTACAGGTACGGGCACCATTAACGGATATCCAATTTGTATTTTTGCTCAGGACTTTACTGTGGCCGGTGGTTCTTTGGGGTATATGCATGCCAAGAAGATTACCAAGATCATGGATCATGCGATGAAGCTTAAAGTGCCTCTCATCGGGATCAACGATTCTGGTGGTGCACGTATTCAGGAAGGGGTTAACTCTTTAGCTGGTTATGGCGAAATTTTTTATCGTAACACCCAGGCTTCGGGCGTGATTCCACAGATTTCTGTGATTCTCGGTCCTTGTGCCGGTGGTGCTGTATATTCTCCTGCGCTTACCGACTTTGTATTCGTTGTGGATAAGATTTCCAAGATGTTCATCACAGGTCCTGAGGTTATCAAGACGGTACTGGGTGAAGAAATTTCGATGGAAGATCTTGGTGGTGCTGCTGTGCATTCTGAAATTACCGGTAATGCCCATTTCTTTGCAGAAAGCGAAGTGGAGTGTCTTGAGCAAATCAAGCAATTGGTAAGTTTCATTCCATGGAACAACACTAAGAAAGCTGAGCCTTTCCCGGTGAAACAGCCTAAATCGAAGCTTTTCAAAATAGAAGATATTTTCCCGAACGATTCCAAACAGCCTTACGATGTTCGTGATATCATCAAGGCCATTTGTGATGATTCAGAATTCTTCGAAGTTCAGGAACGTTTTGCAGGAAACATTGTTATCGGATTTGCCCGCATGAGTGGACAAACCGTAGGTTTCGTTGCCAACCAGCCGATGGTTCTTGCCGGGGTACTCGATGTTGATTCATCGGATAAAGCCGCACGTTTCATTCGTTTCTGCGATGCATTCAATATTCCATTGGTTACATTGGTTGACTTACCGGGTTATCTTCCCGGCGTTGATCAGGAGCATGCCGGTGTTATCCGTCACGGAGCAAAAGTTCTGTATTCCTACAGCGAAGCCACCGTGCCAAAGATCACCGTAATTCTTCGTAAAGCCTATGGTGGTGGTTATATCGCAATGTGCTCAAATCACCTACGCGCTGACTTTGTATTGGCATGGCCAACTGCAGAGATCGCAGTTATGGGTCCGGAAGGAGCAGCAAATATTATCTTCAAGGCAGAAATTGCTGCTGCTGAAAACCCGGAAGAAATGCGCAAACAGAAGATACAGGAATATAAGGATAAGTTTGCAAATCCATACGTAGCCGCAGCTTATGGTTATGTTGATGCTGTTATTGAGCCAAGCGAAACACGTCGCTTTATCATACATGCATTGGAGATTTCCGGTCAGAAAAACGAGATTCGTCCTACCAAGAAACATGGAATTCCTCCATTCTAAAAAGTCGCCTCATGGAAGAAAATAAAGAAAAAGAAACCCCTGAACCAAAGAAATACGAAATGCTGCAGCTTGCGGATGGCGTTAGCTATAAAACAACGTTAACCCGCAAATACAAGGAACGTAAGGCTTTCGAAGCATATAATCCTGCTATCATAAAGTCATTCATTCCCGGCACTATTCGTAAAATCTATGTGAAGGATGGCCAGAAGGTCGTCAAAGGGGAGATCCTAATGATACTTGAAGCCATGAAAATGCTGAACGAACTCACATCGCCTATCAACGGTATTGTAAAAGGCGTTCATGCAAAACTTGGCGAAGTGGTCGCAAATAAGCAATTACTGGTTGAACTCGAAAGTGCACCGGTAAAAGTTACAAAGACGAAAACTCCAAAGAAGAAGAAGTAGTAGTACTTGTTCCTCTCGTGTGGTTTGCAATTCATCGATTTTGTAGTAATTGCTGATATTCTCATTGGCTTTATTTAAGCTATTCTTTTCCGAACACCCTAAAATACTACTGCTCCCATTATGGTGCTGCAGCAAGAACACATTATCACATTTACATATTATCACATTAACGCATTATCTTTGCACTTCATTTCCAACAACGTGAAGGTACTATATATATCCTATGACGGCATGACTGATCCCTTGGGTGCATCTCAGGTGATGCCCTATTTATGCGGGTTAGCAGCAAATGGACATAGTATCTGTCTGATGAGTTTTGAAAAACAAGGTCGCTACGAAAAAGGAAAACAGGGCGTATCGGCCATCCTGGATGCTGCAGGAATAAAATGGTTTCCATTGTCGTATACTTCGAAACCTCCCGTAATTTCTACCTTGCGTGACGTGCGAACTGCAAAAAAAACCGCAACGTCTATCATTCAGGATCAGCGAATTCAGATGATACATTGTCGCAGTTACATTGCCGCCCTGGTAGGATTGCATTTTCAAAAAAAGAAAAATATTCCTTTTCTTTTTGATATGCGTGGCTTTTGGGCCGATGAACGTGTTGATGGTGGTTTGTGGAATCTTCGGAATCCCTTGTACCGTGCGGTGTACAACTTTTTCAAAAAAAAGGAGCGGCAATTTCTTGTTAAGGCAGCACATACGGTTTCCCTTACTGAGTGCGGGAAAGAGGAGATACTACGCTGGAATTTACCTGGATTGTCTGCTGAACAAATCACTGTGATTCCTTGTTGTACCGATACCAAATTATTCAAACCAATTACAGATCGTTCTGCTATAGAGGTGTTGAGAAAAGAGTTGAATATTGCGCCAACACAGACTGTAATTAGCTATTTGGGCTCTTTAGGAACCTGGTATATGGCAGAGGAAATGTTCGATTTTTTTAAGATATTCTTGAACGCCCATCCTGATGCGCTTTTCCTAATGATAACCCAGGATGAGCCACAACAAATATTGGCATTAGCTGCTGCACGTGGCGTTTCCGAAAAATCGCTGCGAATTAGGCCAGCCGCACGGAATGAGGTGCCCTATCTATTGTCATTAGCACAGGCAAATGTGTTTTTTATAAAACCTGTTTATTCTAAAAAGGCTAGTTCTCCTACAAAAATGGGAGAGTCACTTAGTATGGGTATTCCTGTTATTTGTAATGATGGGGTTGGTGATTGCTCACGCATATTGGCCAATGGCGCGGCAGGCATCCTTATCAAAGATTTTTCTGTTGATGCCTATGAACAAGCAAGTCGCCGATTTACGGAATTAGCTTCCTTAGATCCGCTATCAGTGAGAGAAGTCGCATTGCAGCAATTAAGCCTACAGCAAGGAATACAGCGATATCAGAATATTTATAGTATCATAGAATCACAATTTTCACAGTCATGATTTATCCCGCACACTTCGAACAAAAGACAGGCTTTGACCGGATAAGAGAAGAGATACGCTCAGCTTGCTTAGGTGATGCCGGTCGTCGTTGCTGTGCCATGATGCAGTTTCATTCGGAAGCCACCGTCATTCGTCGCTTACTTGGCGCTACAGCGGAGTTTGGTGCTATCATGGATTCAGGAAGGAATTTTCCTTCACAGGATTACTTTGATTTACGCGAGGAACTGAAACGTCTCACCATTACAGGAATGGTGATTGAACAAGAAGCAATGGCTGATCTACGTGCCTCGCTTCGCACCTTGGCCGCCATTCTTGATTATTTCAATAAGGATAGTTCTGATGTTTATCCATTGCTTAGAGAAATGGTTGGTCCGGCCTATTTGGATCCAGAGATTTTACGAAGAACCGATCGTATTTTGGATGAAAAGGGCGATATCCGCGACAATGCATCTGAAACGCTTGCAGATATTCGCAAGCAGCTGGATCAAAAAAAAGGACTGGTGGAGAAACGTATACGTCAAGTGTATCTTGGATTAAAGAAAGAGGGCTATACACCCGATGAGGCTGAGATCACAATACGAAATGGACGCAGTGTGATTCCTTTACCAGCAGCAAATAAAAGGATTATCAAGGGATTCATACATGATGAATCAGCCACAGGACAAACCGTTTATATTGAGCCTGAGGAAATCTTTGAGTTGAATAATAATTTACGTGAACTAGAAGCGGCCGAACGACGCGAGATTCGTAAGATTCTGGCAGCCTTTAGCGACTTTCTTCGTCCTGAGATTGAACAATTGATTCCTTGTTACGAAGTACTTGGAGAGGTTGATTTTACCAGAGCAAAAGCACTGTGTGCGAGGAAACTCAATGCCTTGGTACCACGCGTTATTGATGAGGCCTGCATGGACCTGAAGAATGCTGTAAATCCGATATTATTTCTTGCCGGAATGCAGAGCGGGAAAAAGGTTGTTCCCCTAAACATCAGACTGAGTGCCGAAGAGCGCATATTGGTTATTTCTGGCCCAAATGCCGGAGGGAAATCGGTTTGTTTAAAGACCGCAGGATTGCTGCAGTATATGTTACAATGCGGAATGCCGATTCCTGTGAGCGAAGAATCCGAAGCAGGGATTTTCGAAAGCCTCTATATCGAAATAGGTGATGAGCAGTCGATAGAGAATGATCTGAGCACCTATAGTTCGCATTTGCGCAACATTAAAGTGCTTACTGAATCAGCCAAAAAGGGACTGTTGTTTTTAGTTGATGAATTTGGTAGCGGCACTGAACCACAGCTGGGCGGGGCTATTGCCGAAGCCGTGCTGGAACATCTTGTAAAGAGCGGAGCTCATGGGATTGTCAGCACGCACTACTTAAATCTCAAACTGATGGCGGGGAAGGTGGAAGGCATCGTAAATGGCGCAATGCTCTACGACACGAATAATATGCGCCCCTTATATTCATTGGTGATTGGAAAGCCAGGTAGTTCATTTGCCTTCGAGATTGCAGCAAAAACAGGCTTTTCGAAAGAGATATTAAATTCTGCCACCGTGAAAACGGGAATGGCCGTTTTTGATTTTGAGCAACAGTTGCAACAACTCGAAACAGAACGCGTAGCAATGGACGTTCGTAAACGGGAATTCGATATTGCCGATGAACTTCTTGCAAGTCTGATTGAACGCTATTCAGCACTGACTGAGAAAGTAGAGGCCTCGCGTAAACAGATTCTGGAACAGGCCAAAACCGATGCTGCAGAATTGCTTCAAAAATCCAATCAAAAAATTGAAGAGGCTATTCGAAAAATTCGTGAAAGTCAGGCAAAGAAGGAAGTAAACATTGAGGTCAGAGAAGAACTCAAAGAGTTTGCGGAACATGAAATTACTCCATTTGTGGAACAGAAAACGGCTCACAAGCCGCATGTTCCAGCTATTAAGCGAAAAGAAAAAACGGTTGCATCGCCTAAAGCACCTGCAGTTCCAATGACAGTGCGCGAAGGCGGATTTGCCATGCTGATTGGGCAACACACCGTATTCGAAGTTGAAAAGATCGAAGGAAAATACGCCACGGTTTCCCGCGATAATATTCGTTTAAAGATTCCCGTATCTCAATTGGAAGGCTGTAAAAATGACAGGGATGCACGTCGCATTATGGCAGGGAAAAGAATGCAGCAACAACTATCCTCCGATGTTAATGAAAAACTAAGCAAATTCAAGACAACTATCGATGTCAGAGGACAGCGTGCAGAGGAGACACTGAGCCTGATTCAAAAATATATTGATGATGCAATATTGTTAAATGTGTTTGAAGTTCGCATTTTGCACGGGAAAGGTAATGGTATTTTACGCAAACTTATTCGTGAGTATCTCAGCAGTGTCAAAGAGGTAAAATCATTTACCGACGAATCGTTGGAATCAGGCGGACATGGGATAACCATCGTTTCATTTCGATAGAATTGTCGCGAATGATTATACAGATATTATATAAGACTAGCGATTCCTACGCCACCGCTTATTCATCCGCAAAAAGGAAGCAACCGTATTACGGAGTTTGAAGTATAACCGCATCAATGGATTGTAATAATCCATCTTTGTCCTGCAATCCCTCTAGGCGAAGCGCAGGCTCTCCATCCTTAAAAATGATAATGGTAGGAATATAGCGGATATTAAAACGATTGGCAGTGATGCGCGCTTTATCCACATCTACTTTGGCAATCTTAGCTTTCTGACCAATTTCCTGAGCGATTTCAGAAACTATCGGACCTTGGGTGCGACAAGGGCCACACCATGTTGCCCAGAAATCAACCAGAACAACACCCTGCTTAATGTTTTCGTCGAAATCCTGATCCGTTAATTGATAGACATTATCTACAATACGCTGTGAGTCATCAGCTGAACGCGAAACAGTTGTTAGCACAGGCAAAGTGACAAGTGTTGCGAGAATAAGTGCAGCAAAGAATGATTTCATGTTGTCAAAAGATATAGGTAGTTATCAACATACGTTGCGTAAACAAAGGGCCGCGCGCTATCAAAAATCGCTCCATATCTTCCCCGTGTTTTTAATTCACAACAGCTCTGTAAATTTTTACCTTTCCGCTTTTTTTATTATTCAGATTCAGCACACTCAGCCCCACTTTTTTTCCGCTGAAACCATTATTCTGATGGGCAATCCGAAATTCTCCCGGACCAAGAACTTCGTAAACAATAGCAGTATGCTGGGGATAGCTTTGGGTGGTAGTGACTCCATTATCCACCGATTTAATAATAACATTGCTGAAATGTATGAGGTCGCCGGGATAGATGCTGTCTTTTTCCCATGAGACTTCGTTTCCATAAACATACTGATGATCCCATTTTGCACCCACAAGCTCAAGGGCATTATGCGCAAGATCCCAGCATTCGCCGCGGTCGACCTTTGTTCCAATCACCGAACTTACATATTCTACGATGCGCTTGTTAGCTGCAGGAATCTGTGGCAAGGCCAGCGCTGGTATGCAGCCAAGGATTATCAATATCAGGAATTGACGTAACATAGTTCAACAGTTTTCCATTTATGGTTCAATGCCAGCAAGACACTATCTTTTGCTGATCTTTATAACGGAGGAACGTCCTGAAGCGTATTGAATATGACAAAAATATAATCCTGAAGGTAACAATGAAGCCTCAATATAGTGTTTCGTTGAGGATATTTCTGAAGTCATTAGCAGACGGCCTTCACAGCTATATATCTTTACTTGTAATGCATCCATGAACTGCTGTGATCCATTAATTTCAAGATTGAATCCTTCGCTGAAAGGATTTGGGTATGCAGTAATATCCGCATAATTTTCAGTATTTTCGGGCAATCCAGCTTGCGGACTGCTATAGTTCAACGAAAATTCGGAAGTATTGCCTAAGGCATCGGTCGCAGTTGTGGTTATCTGTTCTTCTGCTATAATGCCCGGTAATGAGGTAATCCAACTTCCATCTGCAATAGCATACGTATAACCAAGATAATCTTTACCTTGTCCGTATCCCGATGCATCAGCCATTGCAACAAAGAGCTCAATCCTGGTTGTTATGGGGGCAGGAACATCGATATGTCCTTTTACGTAAGTGTTTGGCCATATAAAATATACCGAATCAATTACAGGAAAATTCAAGGCATCATTAGGTCCGGAGTCCGCATCACCCGCATCATTGGGAGTTACACCTTCAGGGAAAAGATCGATACCCAAGCCTGTATTGTTGTATATTGAATTTGCCGAAATGCTGTTATATAGCTCCGCGGTAGTCATCACCGACACGCCATTGCCACCATTGTTCGCAATTATATTTCCTTTGCCGGGCATGCCAATGATATTGTTTTTAGGTCCTTCGCCGAGGCGAACACCGTCCATTGCATTAGGAATAGCAATAGTTCCGGAATAATCGGTTCCAATAAAATTTCGTATAACCACATTGCTATCGCTTCCTCCAATGTGAATGTCAATGCCCATTTGCAGATTTCCGGAAATGACGTTACTATCCACATAATGACGGAACGACGGGCCATCGATTACAATTCCATTAGCGTTGGGCAATGCAGCTGTTCCTGCTGCATTAGTGCCGATAAGATTTCCAACTACAGTGTCGCGTTGTGTCCCGGGATTGTATATAAAAACACCATAGGCTGAATTGCCCGACAACAGGTTTCCTGCACCCGGAGTGCGTCCCCCTAAGGTATTGAAGCTTGCTCCATCATCGAACAAGAACCCATAGGTATTAGGAATAGAGTATGTCCCGGTGATATCTGTCCCGGAATAATTCCCGGAAACAGTATTGTAATTGCAACCTGCACCAAATAGCAACATTCCGTAAGCAACGTTACCTGAAACATAATTGCGGTCAGCAGCAGTGACGCCACCAATGAGATTATACTTGGATGTGCCTTCCATGCTAATGCCGTCGTAATTGCGCACAGCAGCGGTACCTGTCCTGTTCAGCCCAATATAGTTTCCTTTGATGATGTTGCTGTTTGAATTTACTACACGTACGCCAATGTGGTTGTTTCCCGAAATAATGTTCCGGTCTTCAAGGGTACTGCCTCCGATGGTAATATTATGCGGACCGCTCAGAATCTCGATTCCCTGAGTATTGCTAAGCGTATCAGTTGCATTATAATTACAGCCAATGTAATTTCCACGAATAGTAATGTTTTGCGAATTGCTTCCGCTGATTTCAACACCTACAGTGAAACGCCCGATTATAAAGCCTTGCACGATGACACCCGACACATTGTAAAGATGTAATGCATAATCGGATCCAAAGGCATGATTGCCATCAAGCAGTATTTCCGGGCCATCGGGGTTGGTATTGCCTTGATTCGTTGTTTGAGAATTACCATCAATCAAGAGATTGCTGCGCATAACCATGGGTAGGGTAGACGTAGGGCTTATCTTCCATACTCCTTGAGAAGGCACATAATTCGGGTCTGATGTAGGGATATTGAATGTAATACTGTGGCTGCCGGGCATGATATTGACATCCGAAATAGCTTGTCGCAACGAGCCTACGCCTGCATCATTCGTATTGGTTACAACGTAATTGGCGGCAGTACACCAGCCTGCAATCAGGGCAAAGCCCGCGAATGCACAAAGTTTTCTTATCATCATCGATATACTATTTCAGTAGTAAAATGCGATTAGTCTTCAGCAGTTGCTTATTGCCATACAGTGAAATGAAATACACGCCATTGCTGAGATTTAAATCGCTAAGCCTGTAACTGATTTCGTGATGACCTGCACCATAAACTGCAGAGCTAAGCACCAACGCCTGATTACCGAGTGCCGAGTAAATGCGTACATCAACATTCTGAGTTTCTTCGAGTGTGAATGATACGTTTAACACCTCACTTGCAGGATTGGGATATGAACTGAACTGGCCGTCCTGTGCGGAATTCTCAGCGATACCCACGACAACACCTGTATTTGCTGAAAATTCTGAGGAGTTTCCTGCAGCGTCTGTCGCAATGGCAGTGACTGCATCACCACCATTAAGTCCTGCACAGCTGTAGGTCCAGTTCCCTGCGGGATCTGTAATTACTGTTGAACCTAAATAGGTTGATGCACCGCCATGACCGAACATATTCAACGCGCCCACTTTGTAGAATTCCAGTTTAATACCAACCGGGCTGCTGTGATCCATCGTTCCGCTGATGTTAGTATTTCCACTTGACCAATCAGTAACAACAGTAGCGATTGTAGGATAATTCATTCGCTCATTCGAACCTAAATCAGGATCGCCAGCATCATTCGTATTAACTCCATATGGAAAGAGATCAACATCCATCATATCGTTAGCAAACACAGTGTTTTCAGACATTGTATTGTAAAGGGTGTTGGTATCAATAATTGCAATACCTACGGTATCATTATAAGCGATGATATTGCCTTTGCCTACGCCGCCAATCAGATTATTCTTGGATGCTTTAGCAATCACAATCCCTGCTCCTTTATTAGATAGAGCTGTGCTGCCATCAGCGGCCACTCCAATTTTGTTGCTGTAAACAGTGTTATTGTTACATTCTTCATAAAGGATAATCCCGATATGACCATTACCACTAATAACATTGTTTTCAATATTATTTTGCGATGGTCTGGTGGCAAAACCAATCCCTATGTTATTAGGCAAAGCTGTACTACCAGTAATATCGGTACCAATGTAATTTCCTTTAATGTTATTATACATCGTTCCGGTATCGGCAGCTAAGAGACCATCGAAGCGATTTCCGGAAATGATATTACGATCGGCCGCTGTAGTTCCGCCAATAATATTGAATTTAGTTCCGCCTCCGAGCAAAATTCCGCACTGATTTGGAATTGTATCAGTCCCTGCGGCATTGGTACCAATCATGTTTCCTTTTAATTCGTTGTAATACGAACCCGTGGTGACGATGAAGATTCCATAGGCCATGTTTCCTGACATTACATTATTGATAAAAGGGTTGTGGTTTGAGCCACCATCAACACAAATCCCAGTAGCATTAGGCATGGCCACGTTTCCAGTAGCATCAACGCCAATGTAATTTCCAATGGTGCTGTTGTAAGAAGAATTACCATAAATATCGTGACCATAAATTCTGTTGCCTGAGATCACATTACGTTCACCGGCAGTATAGCCGCCAGCCGTATTGTGTTTTGCATTTGAGTTGAACATTAGACCATTTCCCTGAACCAGAGTGTCGTTCGATAAGCGCATTGCGGCCAGCCCAGTGGCATCAGGACCTATATAGTTTCCAATGATAAGGTTGCTATCAGCTGTCTCTACACATAATCCCATTTCAAAATTTCCTGAAATCACATTACGTTCACCGGCTGTGCTTCCGCCAATGGTGTTGCTGTTTGCATTGCTTTTTAAATAAATACCGGTGTAATTGCTGAGAATTTGAGTTCCGGAAACACCCGTTCCAATATAGTTACCTTTAATTGTGTTAAGACGGGTTCCGCTATAGGCCATTGAAATACCCGCCAAACGGTTTCCCGAGATAATATTGCGGTCACCAGCAGTGCTTCCGCCGATGGCTGTTGATGAAGCCCCGCTCAATAAAATACCGTTTCCATTAGGTATCGAATCGTTTCCATTGATGTTGGTTCCTATGTAGTTTCCTTTAATGCTTGTGGATTTAGCAAAAGGCCCTAAGATGGCAATTCCACTTTCGGAATTTCCGGAGATTATATTACGGTCGGCAGCAGTATTTCCTCCAATGATATTACTGTATGCATCATTAATCGCCACACCATAGAAATTTGCAATGGTATCGCCACGTACAATACCATTGATGTTTGTGCCAATGTAATTGCCTTTAACTATGTTGTCGTGCGAAACATTAGTGTTGATGGCTACTCCAGCGTATGAGTTTCCTGAAATGAGATTTCGATCTAAAGCCGTTGTTCCACCCACGAGATTGGAAGCCGAAGAATCGATGGCTACTCCATAATAATTAGGAATTTTATACATACCTGTACGATCGGTTCCGATTTTATTTCCTTTAATGATATTGCTGTTTGCACTGCGAATGCCTACTCCTGCAGTTGTATTTCCTGAAGCCAGATTGTTGGTGATAGTGTTGTTGGTTGTACCCTGATAGCATGCAACGCCCACACCATTAGGGTCTGCAATGGTTCCATCATAATTCACTCCAAGGTAGTTGTCTGAAACCAAACAACTGCCACTTGGGTATACTCCATACTTCATAATTACAATACCCACCTGAAAACCGTTGATAATAAAGCCTTTTGCGGTTCCACCTGAAACGGGGAAGCACAGACCATACAACAAATTTGTTGTACTTCTAAGACAAATTTCGGGACCGAAAAGGTTGGTGTTTCCCGGCTGCGTAGTTGCATCGATACTTACACTAAGGCTATTCACCGTAGGGAGCAGCGATGCAACAGTAATGGTATAAACGCCCGTTACAGCTGAATAGTTCGGATCTGTATTCGGGATATTAAACACAATATTGTCCGCATCGAAAGGATTCGAACCGGCAGTTGTAATAGCCTGTCTTAAAGATCCAGCGCCAGCATCAGCGGTGTTAGTGACAGTAATAGTTGCAGCTTGCAACATCACGGAACTCAGGATGAGGATTCCGAAAAGGAAAGAAGAGACGAAACGTAGCATTGAATTCATGGTATTAGTTTTTGTCAAAAATACAATGGTTTATTTTATTATACAAATGTAAATGACTGATGATATTCATTATCGCAATTTTCAATTCAGGTTTTGTGCTTACTGATAAAGCGATTAATCTCCAATCAGGTGAATACAAAAGTAGGTGGAGTATGATTAGCCGGGAACAGCAGAAATACAAGATTTTGAGCCGGTAGAAATACCGGAAAAAATAAAAGTAATTTTTGTGTCGGTTTAAATTTTTGTTTTGCAAGTCTAATGATAGGCAAGAGCTGCAGTTCTTTTTATCGGTCTATTATAATCCCCAATCGGATTCTTAATCCCGCAGTTGATGAAAGACATACGCATTATTCAGAAATTTCATTCTACAAAGTTTATAAACGAAACAGCCCTGTTGACGCACGCATCAACAGGGCTGTTAAAATCATTTATTCTAGAGTCTACTTAAATGCTTTCTCCAACAATGCATCCCCTTCCGGTTTCAGACGATAGAAATAATCCGGAACAGATTTTCCTAACAAATCATCAACATAAAGTTTTGCAAGGTACTGTCCGAGCATAAAGCCTTGTCCGCGCAAACCCAGGAATAATCCCAGTTTTGAATCGATAACCATGCGAGGTTCGATATAGTAACCTGCCCAAACTGCCTGGAATCCTACAGAAGAGAGTTCAGGAATCCAATCCACAAAAATTTCGGATACGATTTCGAGAAACTCTTTGGAGTTAATTTTAAGATTTTTATCTGTCTCCATAGGCTCAACCATTGGTGATGCACAGCCAATAATCTGGCCTGTTTCCGCAAGTTGCTGACCGTACACGGCAACAAAACCTTTGTATTTACGGCGGTCGATAAGCATATCAAGCGGACTTCCATTCAATCCCATCATTGGCAGACGACGCGTAATGAAGGCCTGATGTTTTACAGGGAATAATCCTGTTTCTATACCCAATGAACGGGCGAACTTTTCACCTTCTGGTCCGAGCGCATTGATGAAAATCTCTGTGTGGATTTCCTTGTATTGCTTTTCGTGATCGCGGACTAATACTTTATATATGGTTCCTTCCTTAGAGATATCTATCATTTGACAATCCTCAAGGATATTTCCACCCTTTTCCAGTCCTAAACGACGGATTAAATCAATAACTCGTCCGGGTGTTGCTTGCCAGCAATTTCGAGTGACTAATGCCGATTGATAGGTTTGCAGCGAAGGATTAAAATAGGGAGCGATTTCTTTTTGGAAATCTTTGGGATCTACCATGTAAGCATCGGACCAAGCGATGGAATCCAGACAGGCCTTGACCATTGCTTCGTCGTGAGCGAAGGTGATATATCTTGTTGAGTGGAAATCGATCGGATGAATCTTATCGAGTTCCTTAAAGATTTCGAGGTTATGCTTTGCAATATCAGCAATCTCAGGCAAACTGAATGCAGGACGACCGCCCGCGATGTTACGCCATGATGCTCCTCTGCCATAATTGAGCAGGGTGGGCTGCAAACCGGCTTCGGCCAAGTAACGGAATAAGGCACTTCCACCAATACCACCTCCTGCAACCAGGGATTTAACCTTAATGACTTCAGTTTTTTTCTGAATATCGGGGATAATCATTTTTTCATGTATTGGTCTTGGATATACTTCTCCAATACCAATCTGATTGGATAATGGACCACGAGGTGTTGCATCACCTACAATAGAAATCCCACTTCCGCGAAGGGTTTGTTTTAAGCGACGGATGCAGCGTTTTCCGCGACAGGCGCCCATTCCAAGTCGTGTTGTGTGCTTGATTTCATCAACCGAAATAAACTTGCGATCACCAATGGTTTTCATGATTTCTTCCAATGTCACATCGTCGCAATGGCAAACGTAAGTGTCGGATTCTACCTTGACCTTTGTTGGTGTAAGCACATTGGGTTCGGGATATAATTCTTTAACGATAAATCCTCTGACTTGTGTTAGTGCTTCACCATGCACATCGTTTGATTTTACGCGTGCAATGTTTGTTTTATTAGGCTTTCTTAGAATTTTTTCTATGATACCTGAGCCCAACTTTTTACCCTGATTATCTACCAGAAACACTTCAGCTTTTTCTGCTGCTTCGTATTCGATAGGTAGGAAAAGCCAGTCTTTGGCGAGGTTGTAGCCAAAGATTGCAAGACCGGGACATTGGTATACACAATCCATACAGCCAATACATTTATCGAAATCAATCTGAGGTACAGTACTGGTGGATGTTTTAGTAATAGCAGCGTGAGGACAGGCAAATTCACAAGGGTTGCAGGCAAATCCATACAAGCAGTCAATGACTACGAAACCCTTACTATTCATTCGTTCTGAAGTTGGAAGATAGGGCTCTTGAATCACACGAATTGGATGCTGCTGGCTGTCGATATATTCCTTAGAAGTACTTAAATATTCTTCGTAGTTAAAGGATTCTCCCATTTCCTGAAGAATCTCAAAAGCGACCTGTTTGCCACGAACCACAGCAGAAGTGCCTTCTCCAATGCGAATGGCGTCACCTGCGCCAAAACAATTGCGGCCAAAAACCTCATTGCCTTTAATGATTAATTGGTCGTCAGGAACCAAGCCTGTACATATATTTATTGCATCAATGTTTTCGAAAACCACTTCCGTTCCCGGAATCGGTTTAAAATTCTCGCATTTTGCAATTACTGCTCCTGTAATACCTGTGCGATCTTTATTTGGTAAGGCTTTGATCAGAATATGTGAAGTCATTACTGGAATGCCCAAACGACGCACCCTGTTTGCCTGGACAGGAAAACCTCCTTCGCCCGGCATGGCTTCGATAATGGCTTTGACATTGGCGCCAGCCTGCATTAACTGATAGGAGGTGAGATAGCCGATATTTCCGGCGCCCACAGTAAGTACATTTTTTCCTAATAGCGTGAATTCGCTATTCATCATCTTCTGAACAACGGCAGCAGTGTAAACGCCCGGTACATCGTCGTTTTCGAATGTTGGCATAAAGGGAACAGCACCAGTGGCAACCACCATATAGTCAGCCTCGACATAATAAATTTCATCTGTGCTGACGTTCTTTACCGCGATGCGCTTGCCTTCCAGAATGTCCCAAACGGTTGAATCGAGGAATATTCCATCCATGGATTCACCGGCAAGGGTTTTTGCAATGTCGAAACCACGCATACCTCCGAACTTCTTCTCCTTTTCGAAAAAGAAAAACTGGTGGGTTTGCATCAGGAACTGACCGCCAATTTTGTCATTATTATCAATGACAATATTACTGATCTTGTGTTTATTGAGCTCTTCGCGACAAGCCAGACCTGCTGGACCAGCGCCAATGATAGCAACATCAGTTTTATATACTTTAGTTGCATCTTTATAATGATAGTCTTTAACACCAGGGGTGTATCCTTTGGGAATCTCGAAAACAGTCTTAATTCCATCAACACGGGTGATGCAAATGCGCTTGATTTGACCGTCGACCAGCATTTCGCATGCACCGCATTTTCCAATGCCGCACTCAAGGCTGCGCTCGCGATTTTTCAAACTATGGCTATGAACCGGAAATCCGGCCTGATGTAGGGCTGCTGCAATCGTAAATCCCTTTTCTCCAACGATTTCTCTGCCTTCGTAAGTAAAACGGACTTCCTGCTTTTGCGGAACCTCTAAAATGGGGTGCTTATCTATCCTGTGCATGGCAAAAATTAGTTATATTAAAATATTGTTTTACAGTTAATTAAATATCGCTTTTGAATGTTCTGTTATTTTTTTCACAATTAGCGACAAAGATATATTTTTTCTAATGCTTAATACAAAGAAACAAGAGAAATTATTTAGAGTCCGTCTATAAACTCAGTGCTTGATCATAAAGCGCTCTCGCCTAAGGCGAGACAAGGCGTCCGAAGTGTTGGCGGGCTGGCGTAATCGACTGCCCGACAATACGAGGACAACGCCGCAGAGGGACTTTATAGACAGGCTCTATTTATTCGTGAGTCTTGGTTTTTAAGAGTAGAAGGAGAATTAATCCCGACTGAAATAGTACGGGCAGAAAAGGCGGGACAGAATAAGGGGTCGGGGTTCATACCCATGATTAATCGTAGTTCATATTCCTTGCGCCCTTTTCTGCTCCATGATATTTTGGTGTAACTTTGCGCAAAATCAGTTGTACTCCCTCCATGAAAAAACTGAAAATTACTCGTAAAAACATTGTTTGGGCTTCCGCTGCTATATTATTGATTGGCATTACTATTCTTGCCATTGGATTTTGGCTTCCTTCAGGTAAGGAAGTAAAAAAGACAATTACAGGGACAGGCGCTCCATTTCTGAAAGCAGATACAGTATGGGTTAATGCAGAGCTTGCTAAAATGTCGACCGAAGAAAAAGTGGGTCAGCTTTTAATGCTTTGTATAGGCGATGCATCTGCTACAGATCGCACTACCCTTGATCAATCCATTGTTTCAAAAGTACAGCCGGGTGGCCTGTGTCTCGGTCCGGGATCCCTCAAATTGCAATTGCTTCAAGCAGAAAAAATCAAGAGTGCAAGTAAGATTTCTCCTATTATTGGTGCGTCTGCTGAGTACGGTTTACTTTTCCCCTCCGATACCCTTTCGCGCTTCCCTCTGCTTCCGGGTATTTCAGCTATCAGTGATGATAGTGTAATTGTTCAATTGGCCGCCAGTGTTGCATTTCAGTTAAAACAAAGTGGAGTGCAAATAAACTTTGCTCCCGATATGGGATTGATTACAAAAAACATTGATGATCCCCGTGAGATTTCGTATAAGATGTTTCTTAAGGAGTACGCTCGTAAAGCAGCGCTATATCTGCGAAAGCAACAAGAGGAGGGTATTTTTGTTTGTGCCGGAATTTTCCCGAATTATCAGACAAATTACAAATCAAATGAATTAATCCCTTTCGACAGTGTTCGTATTCGGCCTTTTCGCGACCTTGTTTCTCAAGGCTTATCGGGAATTAGCGTTACACATGCGCCACAGCTTTGCTCCGATTCCCTTCATTTAAAAATCTCTGATAGTCTGCGTAAAGTATTGAATTTTCAAGGACTTGTAATAAGCGATTTCTCGGCATACGAATCATGGCGAGGTAAGGAAGCCCCCGGTATGGCTGAGGTTGAAGCACTCAAGCTGGGCAGCGATATGCTGAGAATTTCTCACAATATTGAAGAAGTTTATTCAGCAATTTTGGAGGCAGTGAAGACTGAAAAAATTTCGCAGACAGAACTTGACCTGAAGGTAAAAAAAATCTTGCTTGCAAAATCATGGGCAGGACTTAATAAAAAAACAACCGGACTTACCGACTCTACTTATCGCGCACTTCCCTGGAAAGAAGCGGAAGTGGCCGCCCGTAAGGCTATAGAATCATCGCTTGTTCTTCTGGCAAACAAGAAAAACGGACTACCGATTTCCGAATTATCGGGAATGAAAGCTGCAAGTGTCTGCCTTAGCGAAGGACGCAAACCAGCCTTTACCACTGGTCTTGATCATTATGCCTCTGTTACACACTTTTCTTTATCACCGATGGCCACTGCGGCTTCCATTACAGCAATGGAAAAGACATTGGCCCCCTATACAACGGTGGTAGTTGCTGTTTTTGCTGATGTACGTTGGGTGACACGCGCAAAGGAAATAAACGATTTTCTGCATCATCTTGAATCCGGGAAACGCCTGATAGTTTTGCACTTTGGTCCACCCGAAAGCCTTGCCTTTCTTGATCGCTATCCTTTAATGATTCAATCTTTTGGGGATGAGTCGGTATCACAATCCTTTGCAGCACAATCTATTTTTGGTGGAGTTACCCTGCCAGGGCGACTTCCATTGAGTTGTTCTCAAGTATTTTGTTATGGCGATGGTTGTCCTGTTAAACAGCAAACCCGTGTAAAATATGGTATTCCCGCTGAAGTGGGTCTCCGTGGGAATATTGTTGCACGTATGGACTCTTTGGCTCGATTGGCAATCAATGCCGGCGCATTTCCCGGTTGTCAGGTGTTTGCAACATGTAAGGGTCAGGTCATCGTTAATAAAGCCTGGGGCTTTCACAAATATGATCGCAAAGAAGAGGTGCGAACAGGCGACCTTTATGATTTGGCCTCGGTGACTAAAGTGGCCGCCAGTACTATTGCAATGATGTCGCTCTATGATGCAGGCAAGATAAAGCTTGACACTTCGCTGAATTATTATTTCAAAGACCTGGATAAAAATTCGAAAGGCAAAAAGGTTCGTAATTCCAAACTTAACGATATCACCCTAAGGCAGCTGATGACGCACCGTTCAGGACTTCCTGCCGGCCTACCCTTAGCGCGCTTTATTAGCCCCAAATGGTATTTGAAATATATGCTTCAACTTGAACGCCGTCAGCTCGAAGCTGAAGGTAACGACACTTTGGTTGGCGAAGAACAAAGTCCGGAATGGATGATCGACACCACCCAACTGATGATGGCTGAAGATTCAATCTTTGAATGGCTGTTTACGCATGAAAAGGACAATGCCCATAAGCTGCAAATCGGAGAGGATTTTTATATGCGATCTTCAGTCGTTGATTCCATTTGGGAACTTTCGAAACAAACAGGTGTAAGGAAAAGTAAAACATATTTGTACAGCGACATGAACTTTTATCTTGTCATGAAAGTCGTGGAAATGGTAACGAAAATGGCCATCGACAAATATGTGAGTGAAAAATTCTATCGTCCGTTAAATCTTGGACATATCTGCTATAACCCGAGTCGCAGTTTTAAAAAGGAACAAATTATCCCCACCGAAGAAGAGAAAATCTTTCGAAAACAGCTTATTCTTGGCTATGTTCATGATCCTACTGCAGCGCTGTTAGGCGGTGTTAGTGGAAATGCAGGGCTTTTTTCTAATGCCGAAGATCTTGGGATTCTGATGCAAATGCTATTGAATAATGGGACCTATGGTGGTCGCCGTTACCTTAGTGAGAAGACAATAAAGTTATTTACATCCGTCCAGGAAGGCGGTTATCGTGGATTAGGCTGGGATCATCAAACACGTTCGGGAATGAAAATGATTGCCCCCGGTGCTTCTCCTGAAACTTTTGGACATACTGGTTTCACTGGAACTTGCGTTTGGGTTGATCCGGTAAACGAAATTGTTTTTGTGTTTCTTTCCAATCGGGTTCATCCAAGAAGTACGAATCAAAAGATAAATGGAATGCGGGTACGACAAAAGATGCAACAGTTTATTTATGATGCGCTTGGTATTACAGGAATGGAGAAAGATGCTGCAGATTGAGCCGGTGTGAGCGCTTTGTTGTAATTTTGATTTTTTTCCGACTCGTTTCTAAACACATTAAATGATAATAATGCCGCTGATAAAAGGCATCAATGTATGAACCGAAAAGATAATATTCATTGTTTGAAGAAGTAAGTAAAAGGAAATATTAATCTATAAATTAATAAAAATGAATAAACGTCCCTATATCTATTTGCCGATTTTCTTTGCACTCGTTCTTATCGTGGGTATTTTTCTGGGAACGTTTCTTATTCCTGCCATTTCTTCGAAGAATGGAATCTTTTCTATCGACTTGAAGAATTACGATAAAATAAATGACGTATTGAATTATGTTGAGGAACAATATGTCGATTCCACTTCGCGCACCGAATTGGAACAACTGGCAATAGAAGGATTACTTAAAAGTCTGGACCCTCATAGCACCTACATTCCTGCCGAAGATTTCAACGAAGCCAATGATCCGCTTAAGGGAAATTTCGACGGCATTGGCGTTCAATTCCGCATTATCCGAGATAGTATTACTGTAATCAGTGTTATTGCTGGTGGTCCTTCCGAGCAGCAAGGTTTACTCGGCGGAGACCGCATCATTTCTATTGATGGGAAAAATGTTGCCGGTGTTAAAATCAGCAACGAAGAGACGATAAAGAAACTTAAAGGTCCAAGTGGCACCAAAGTAAAACTGGGGCTGTATCGCAAGTCAGAAGGTAAACGCCTGAACAGGACTGTCACCCGTGGAAATATTCCAACCTCAAGTATTGATTTTGCCTATATGGCTAAGCCTGGAATCGCCTATGTGAAGATCAGCCGTTTTGCAGGAAACACAGCTGATGAATTTGTTCAGGCTGTTGCTCCACTGCAACAACAAGGTGTGCAGAAAATCATTCTCGACCTTAGAGGAAATGGGGGCGGAGTGATGGATGCAGCTATCAGTATTGCTGATGAGTTTCTTCCTGATAAAAAATTAATTGTTTACACTGAAGGCTATCACAAGAAAAAACAAAACTTTTTTGCAAGCAGCGAAGGACGACTGGAGCAAACAAAATTGGTAATTCTCATTGATGAATTTTCTGCTTCTGCATCGGAAATTCTGGCCGGAGCCATTCAGGATAATGACCGGGGGTTGATTGTTGGTCGCCGCACCTTTGGAAAAGGTTTGGTACAGGAGCAAATACAGTTACCTGATCAATCTGCCGTACGCCTCACCGTTGCCCGTTATCACACTCCCACAGGACGCTGCATTCAGAAACCCTATACTGCAGATTACGAAAAGTACTACGCCGATTTTTATAAACAATTTCTTTCTGATGAGGAATATCAGGACAGTTTGAATTTTGTTGACACTACTCGTTTTATTACAGCCGGAGGGAAAGTGGTATATGGTGGTGGAGGAATTATGCCCGATTTTTATGTTTCGGCTAAATCGGAATTTTCGTCGCAATACTACAAAGCACTGTTGTATAAGGGAAGCATCATAGACTTTGCTTTCGACTATGCAGATCGTAATCGCTCACGACTTCTTGCCTATAAAAACGCAGCAACTTTTCTTCAGCAATTTCAGGTAAGTTCAGCACTTTTAGAAGAGCTTGTAGCCTATGCTGAGAAAGGTGGCGTCAAGCGAAATCCTACCGATTTGCGCTCTTCAGAAACTCTTATTAAGTCCGAACTCAAAGCGCAAATTGGCCGCGTTATTTTTAATGATGCAGCATTCTATCCGGAGATTTTGCCTAATGATAAGATGTTCCTTAAAGGGCTTGAAGTACTTAAATAGTTTCCATGAAGTCAACTAAACTCACGGGGTGACTTCAATTCACCCCGTGAGTTTGTTTCAAGTCACCCCGTGAAGGTTTAAATAAGCCAACTTCCTAAGATTTTCGCTTGCTGCGAAAAAAATCACTTACCATTGCACCGCACTCTTCTTCAAGGATGCCGCCACTTACTTTGGTACGAGGATGAAGAATTCCAGGCGCTGATAGGGAGTATCCACGTTTAGGATCACGGGCTCCAAATACGATGCGCTCAATTTGTGTCCAGAAGGACGCACCTGCACACATGGTACAAGGCTCTATCGTTACATAGAGTGTACATTCCCACAGATATTTTCCTCCAAGAAAATTGGAAGCGGAGGTATAAGCCTGCATCTCTGCATGTGCTGTTGCATCTTTCAACATCTCGGTAAGATTGTGAGCGCGGGCAATGATTTTGTCCTTGCACACAATCACTGCACCTATGGGAACCTCATCTCTGTCAAGTGCTTTTTGCGCTTCCTTCAGCGCTTCACGCATATAATAAATATCTTTTTCCTGCATTTTATTTTGTGTTGAAATGAGGCCTGATTCAAAAGGATAAATAACGAAATATTGAGCATACAATGGCTGCAAAAAAATCGTACCTTCGCCGCTAAATTACAAAATATGTTTCGTACGCATACATGTGGTGCCTTAAGATTAAGCGATGCAGGCACTTTAGTTACGCTGAGTGGATGGATTCAGCGTTCCCGCGACCTTGGCGGAATGACTTTTATTGATCTGCGTGACCGTTATGGAATCACTCAGCTTACCTTCAATATGGAATCAGAACCGGCACTGTGTGAACAGGCGCGTGGACTTGGAAGAGAGACCGTGATTCAAATTAAAGGAACGGTGACCGAACGCAGTAGCAAAAACAGCAAAATGCCTACAGGTGATATTGAAATAAATGTTACCGAGATAAAAGTATTGAATGTTTCAAAAACACCTCCGTTTACTATCGAAGATAATAGTGATGGTGGTGATGAACTCCGCATGAAGTACCGTTATTTGGACTTACGCCGTTCGGTGGTTCGTAAGAATATCGAATTGCGTCATCGCATGGGTATTGAAACCAGAAATTACATGAATGCCCAGGATTTCCTTGAGATAGAAACACCTTATCTGATAAAGTCTACACCTGAGGGCGCACGCGATTTTATCGTTCCTTCCCGCATGAATCCCGGTGAATTCTACGCACTACCACAATCACCGCAAACATTTAAACAGTTGCTGATGGTAGCAGGATACGATCGCTACTTCCAGATTGTACGCTGTTTCCGTGATGAAGATCTAAGGGCCGATCGCCAGCCCGAATTTACGCAAATTGACTGTGAAATGGCCTTCGTTGATCAGGAAGATATCCTTTCAACTTTCGAAGGTTTGGTTAAGCATTTATTCAAAACAGTAAAGGGAATAGAAATACCGTCCCTACCTCGCATGAGCTGGGCCGAAGCAATGTCAAGCTATGGCTCAGATAAACCGGATACCCGGTTTGGAATGTTATTCACCGATTTCACAGCTATCGTTAAAGGAAAAGGCTTCAAGGTGTTTGATGATGCTGAATCTATTCTCGGCATCACGGTTCCCGGATGTTCAGAATATAGTCGTAAGCAAACCGATGAATTAATAGAATTTGTGAAACGCCCGCAAATAGGGGCTTCCGGAATGATCTATTTGAAAGTCAATACAGATGGGACATATAGATCATCAGTAGATAAGTTTTTTAATGAAGAGGCACTTAAAGGCTGGGCTCAGCTTGCCAATGCTAAGGAAGGCGACCTCATACTAATATTAGCCGGACCTAAAGCAAAAACCCAGAAAGCACTGGGCGATCTGCGTCTGGAAATGGGCTCACGTTTGGGCTTGCGAAACAGCGAAAACTATAGCGCATTATGGGTGGTAGATTTTCCGTTGCTTGAGTGGGACGAAGAAACCAAGCGCTTCTATGCGATGCATCATCCCTTTACTGCACCAAAGCCGGAGGATATGCAATTGTTAGAAAGCAATCCTGCAGCTGTCAGGGCAAACGCCTATGATCTTGTGATTAATGGTGTAGAGATTGGCGGTGGATCTATTCGAATTCACAGTAAAGAAGTTCAAAAGAAAATGTTTAGCATTCTCGGATTTACCGATGAAGACGCACAGCAACAATTTGGATTTTTAATGAATGCGTTTGAATATGGTGCTCCTCCGCATGGAGGAATTGCCTTTGGTTTCGACCGCTTCTGTGCTGTTTTTGGAGGCAGCGATTCGATAAGGGACTTTATTGCATTTCCAAAGAATAATTCAGGACGTGATGTCATGATTGATTCTCCTGCTCCAGTGAAGCTTGAGCAATTAGATGAACTATTTATTCAACTTAAAAAACCAGTGTAAGGCAGAGGCGAGCGAAGCGTTGACAAATTGCAAAGAATGAAAAAACTGAACCTACAGGAAATTGCTGCACCAGTCCAAGCCGAAATGGAGGTCTTTAATGCACGTTTCCGCGCTTCGCTTAAAACCGACTCGATGCTACTCGACCGCGTTATTCGCTACATCCTTAAGCGAAAAGGAAAGCAAATGCGGCCGATGTTCATATTTCTTACGTCGTTGTTGCATGGCAAAATCACAGATTCTTCGCACCATGCTGCGGCACTAATTGAGCTACTGCACACCGCATCCTTAGTGCACGATGATGTAGTGGATGAGTCGGATCAGCGTAGAGGTCTGTTTTCGGTTAATGCCTTATGGAAGAACAAAGCAGCCGTACTTGTTGGTGATTATTTATTGTCACGTGGATTGCTAATGGCGCTCGAAACCAACGAATTTGAGATGCTGCGCATCGTTTCAGACGCAGTAAAACAGATGAGCGAAGGAGAACTTCTTCAAATAGAAAAGGCCCGTTTCATGAATATTAGTGAGGCCGATTATATCACCATTATCAGCAAAAAAACGGCATCGCTCATTGCAGCCTGTTGCGCTTGCGGCGCCCATGGGGCAGGCGCTTCCGCCGAAGAGGTTGAACGCATGAAAGAATTCGGACATCTTGTTGGAATTGCATTTCAAATTAAAGATGACCTTTTCGATTTTCAGGTATCCGGGCAGACAGGCAAACCCGGTGGCCTCGATTTGCAGGATCAGAAAATGTCGCTGCCGGTGATTCACCTTCTGAACAATTCGTCATATCTGGAGCGCAGGCGTCTCATCCATATGATAAAAAATCATAACGACGAGATAGATAAAGTGAATGAGGTTCTCGAAAAAGTCAGAAACAGTGCGGGCATTGCCTACGCCAGCTCACGCATGATAGAATACAGGGACAAAGCACTGGCGCTGTTAAAAAATTATCCTGAACAGGAAGCACGGACTTCGCTGGAGCAATTGGTAATCTTTACTACAGAGCGCAACTATTAAGCTGTGTCTTGCCGAAAGCTAGAATTGAATGGTTTTATTCTTCTGATAATTAAACTCCGTTTCCACAGGAAGTATCTTGATTTTCCACTGATCCGGGGCAATGTTGTATTTCGCTTTCTGTAAAGGAATTAATACCGCACCAGCAGCTGCGCCGCCGGCTCCAATGTATAGCGTATTCATGTTCATATTTCCGGTACTGGAAATAGCACTGTTTACTGATTCAAGAATGACCAGGCCTGCGCCACCAATCATCAATATCTTTGAAAGGATACTGACCGCCCACCGTGTGCGTTGCACCGACATGACCTTGCGCACCGAGATTTCAGTATAAAAATCAAGAACAAAGACAGTGTCTTTAATTGCTGAAATCATCCCTTTTACTACCAGACTATCGGTAGTTTTTAATTCAATTTTATCGCCTTCGTAGTATTTGAAGTTCTTCTTTTTTGCAAGGTTTTCGAGAACCAGTACATTTTTCTGAGCTACAACAGGAGCCGCAGCAATAAAGGAAAGCAAGAGAATAAAGAATACTTTTTTCATTTTATTTCATCTGTTCTAATTCTGTACGTAATTTTTTGGTCAGGCCAGCAACCACAATTTCGTAAGAACGGTCAATAATGTGTTTCATTGTGGTGTCATCAAGACTCCCATCGGGTTCAACCATAATCCAATGAGTTTTATTCATATGCCATGCGGGCTGTATGCATGGATACTGCTCGCGCAGACTAATTCCTTCTTCCGGACGAACTTTTGCAGAGAACCGTAAATCCGTGTCAAGGCTGGTTAAGGCGAACATTTTCCCCATGACTTTAAATACCAGCGTGCTTTCATCGAAAGGAAATCCTTCGGTGACGCCCTTTTTCATGATACAATACTCACGAAATTCTTCGATATTCATAAGGATTAAATATACAAAAATACATCTTATTTTGTACTTTTACACCCGAAATTCTTCAAATGGCTGCAGCGCACTTCAAAAATTACTTATCCCTCGTAAAATTCAGTCATACCGTTTTCGCATTGCCTTTTGCGATTATTGGTTTTTTTCTTGGAATTCAGCGGCAAGGCACTGAAATCTCCTGGCTGTTGTTTACACTTATCCTCTTGTGTATGTTGTTTGCGCGGAGCGCCGCCATGGGATTCAATCGCTGGGCCGACCGCAACATAGATGAAAAAAATCCGCGAACCAGTAATCGCGAAATTCCTAAAGGCATTATTTCTCCGACTGCAGCTATGGTTTTTGTGATCATCTGCTGCCTTGCATTCATTGTGTGCACCTGGTTTATCAATGTACTGTGTTTTGCCTTGTCGCCAGTAGCTCTCGTCATTGTGCTGGGCTATAGCTATACAAAACGCTTTACCTCACTTTCGCATTTCGTTCTTGGATTAGGGTTATCGCTTGCGCCTATAGGAGCGTATCTGGCGGTGACCGGCCACTTTGATACTCTGCCGATTCTTTATTCCGGATTGGTGCTTTTTTGGGTGGGAGGGTTTGATATTATCTATGCCTTACAGGACAAAGATTTTGATCAAAAGGAGGGGCTTCGGTCGATACCTGCAAAAATCGGTGTTAAAAAATCGTTAATTGTGTCTGGGCTGGTTCATGTTTTTACGCTAGTTTTGTTGATCTTAGCTGCAATTATAGGTGAAAATTCCTATATATTCTTCGTGGGTTGTGGAATCTTTACCGTGTTGCTGACCTATCAACATTTGATCGTAAAGCCCTCTGATTTAAGCAGAATCAATCAGGCTTTCGCATTAGTGAATGGTTTTGCGGGGGTATTACTAGCACTGTTTTTTCTGCTTGATTTTTTCATCAAATAGGATTGCTGAACAAGCCTTGATATTTTGCATGATTAAATTAATTTTTTATTAACTTTGCCGCCGGATAAAAATCAAAAGTTCAATCATATGAGAAAATTTTTTCTACTGTTTTCCTTGGTTTTGCTCGCCACAGGCATTTATGCTCAAAACACCAAGGTAGATACGTTGTTCAAAGATGGTGATGACCAAAAAGCTGAAAGGCTTTATAACGAGGGTATTACCTTGTTTGACGCAGGGCAGTTTATGCAGGCTTTAAGCAAATTTAATGAATCAATTCAGGAAAAACCAAGTTTTGAAAAGGCCATTTTCAATCGTGGGGTTGTTAAGATAGAGCTTAAGGATTATACAGGAGCCATTACTGATTTTGATAAATCAATTCAGTTGAGTCCGTCGGCCAAAGCGTATTTCAATCGTGGAAAAGCCAAACACGAGCTTTCTGATCGTGATGGGGCATTTGCTGATTATTCAAAAGCCATAGAGCTAGATGCGAATTTTGCTCCGGCATACTATTATCGCGGTGGGCTTTATTTCGAAAAGGGCGAATACGATCTTGCTATTGGTGATTTTACCATCGCAATTCAAATAAAATCTGATTATGCCTATGCATATAACGATCGCGGAAGCGCCAAGATTAAACAGGAAAAATACGAAGAGGCTCGCGACGATTATCAGATGGCTGTGAAATACAACCCTAAAATGGCTTTTGCCTTCAACAATCTGGGAAGTGCAAAAAAGAAACTCAAGGATTTTCAGGGAGCGGTGGATGATTATACTGCTGCTGTAAAAATTCAACCTGACTATTACATCGCATTCAACAACAGAGGTACCGCCTATTTTGAATTGGGCGAATATCAGAAAGCTATTGATGATTACAATCAAGCATTAAAAATCAAAGCTGATTATGCATACGCATATAACAATCGCGGAAATGCAAAATACAAAATGAAAGATTATCAGGGTGCTATTGATGATTTTACAAAAGCTATTGAACTTAACCCTTCATATGGATATGCTTACTTAAACCGCGGCATCTCTTTCGAAATGTTACGTAAATCTGCCGAGGCCTGTCAGGACTGGAAAAAAGCAGCCAGTCTCGGTGTAAGCTCTGGTGATAATTATGTCAAATTGCAGTGTAAATAATTCAGGCCTAAAACATTTTTTTATGAAAAAGAATATTTTCCTCATCGTTTTTTTCTGCCTTCTCGCTTCAGTTAACCTGAAGGCACAAAACATTGAATTCGACAAGAGCAATTTTCCTGATAAGCCTCGCGAACTTAAAGAAGCTAAGGCCAATCTTGCTCAGGGATATAAGAATTTCGATCTGGGTACAGGTATGTATATGACAGCCTTGGATTTTTTACTTAAAGCTCAGGCGTTCAATCCTAATAATGCTCAGTTGAACTATAGAATCGGTCGCTGCTATTTAGCTTCCATTCAGAAAACCAAGTCCATTGCCTATTTCGAGAAAGCCTTAGCGCTTGATCCTTCAATTGCCCGTGATATCAAGTATCTACTGGCGAAAGGATATCAACTGAATTTGGAATTCGATAAAGCTATTCAGTACTATCAGGAATATAAAGCCAGTTGCTCACCCGAGGAAATTGCTACACAGGGTCCGGATATCGAAAAATATATCAGCGAGTGTAATATAGGAAATCAGCTTGTTAAAGAACCTGTGCGTGTCTTTATTGATAATCTCGGAAGCACCATAAACTCCATCTATCCTGAATATGCACCTCTGATTACGGCCGATGAATCTACCATCTTTTTCACTTCACGTCGTAACAATACAACCGGAGAGAAACGCGATCCGAATGATTTGCAGTATTATGAAGATATTTATTTTTCTGAAAAATCAGGCGGAGAGTGGACAACACCCAAAAACCCTGTTAAACCTCTCAACGGAAAAAAACATGATGCTACCGTTGGTCTTGCTCCTGACGGACAAACCTTGCTTACCTACAAAGGTTCAAATGGGGGAGATATCTACCAGTGTGTTCTTAAAGGCGACAAATGGGATAAGCCCGTTAAGCTGCCTAATACCATCAATACAAAGTACCATGAATCCTCAGCAACCTTCTCACCCGATGGACGTACTCTTTATTTCGTGAGCGATCGCGAAGGCGGTTTTGGTGGAAGCGATATCTGGCAATCTAAAAAGGATAAAAGAGGCAAATGGGGCGATCCTGTTAATCTTGGAGCAACCGTTAATACAAAGTATGATGAAGAAGGTGTCTTCATGCATCCGAATGGTAAGACCTTGTACTTTAGTTCCCGCGGCCATAAAAACATGGGAGGATATGATATCTTCAAAACGACCATCGAAAACGGACTATGGTCAGTGCCGGAAAATATGGGATATCCAATCAATTCAGCTGACGATGATGTTTTCTTTTCTATCTCTGCCAGCGGTATTCACGGTTATTATTCTTCCATTAAACCCGATGGTTTAGGCGGACAGGATCTTTATATCATCACCTTCCTTGGTGCTGAAAAACCTGTAATTAATAACACTGAAGATAATTTGCTTGCAAGTCTTGCTGCTCCTGTTAGTGAAACGGTTATTGAACCAACTGTTGAGATTAAAGACAACCAGCTGACGTTGCTTAAAGGAATTATCACCGACGAGATAACAACCTTACCTGTTGGTGCTATTATCGAAATCACTGATAATGATAAAAACGAAATCATTGCAAGTTTTGAGTCCAACTCCAAAACCGGTAAATATCTGGTTACCCTGCCATCCGGTAAAAACTACGGTATGGCGGTGAAAGCCGAAGGTTATCTCTTCCACTCCGAAAACTTTAATATTCCACCAACAACTTCATATCGTGAAGTTGAAAAGAATATTCAACTCAAGAAAGTTGAAGTGGGTAGTGTAATCGTATTGAATAATATTTTCTTCGATTTCAATAAATCAACCCTGCGTCCTGATTCATATGCAGAACTTGATCGTCTCTTGAAATTGTTGACCGATATGCCAACCTTGAAAATTGAGATCTCTGGTCACACCGATAATATCGGATCTGCCTCTTACAACAAAACACTTTCTGAAAACCGCGCAAAATCTGTGGTTGACTGGTTAGTAAGTAAGGGAATTAAATCAGATCGTCTGACTTACATCGGATATGGTTTCGATAAGCCGATTGCTACCAACGATACCGAAGAAGGTCGTCAGATGAACCGTCGTACAGAATTTAAAATTATCAGTAAATAAAATGGTTTAACACTGCATATGAATTATAAAGGCTTTGCCCATGGGCAAAGCCTTTGCAGCTTAAACTGTGAAGCAATAAAGACATTAAGTAGAGAACATAAATTTAACTTGCCAGACCTATTTTTTAAACATTAGAACCCAATGAAGCGCTTTCATTTTTCCTTATGTACCATCGTTCTGCTCGCAGGACTGCTCTTTAGTCTCAATGTTTCTGCACAAAGTGTGGACTTCACCAAAGAGAATTTTCCAACACAGAAAAAAGAATTAAAAAAGGCCATTAAGAATATCAAAAAGGGTGATGCTCTTTTAGATGCCGATATTAAAGGAGGCTATGCCCAAGCGCTGGATTGCTATCTGCAAGCCAATAACTTTAACCATGGTAATGCATGGCTCAACCTGAAGATTGGGATTTGTTATGTGAAATCTTTTTACAAGAACCTTTCCCTACCTTTCCTTCAGAACGCTTTAGCACTCGATTCAACAATTTCCAATGCACTCTTTCTATATCTGGGCGAAGCTCACCAGTACAACGGAAATTTCGATAAAGCTGGAATGTATTACAAGAAGTACAAAGCCAGCTTGGGTCCACAGGAATTGCAAAACGAAGCTGAATGGGTCGATAAACGTATCAAGGAATGTGAATACGGTAAGATTATGACACAGAATCCTAATGTATCAAAGATCAACAATCTTAGTGATAAGGTGAATTCTATGTGGGATGATTACTGCACCGTGGTGAACGACGATGAAACAGTGCTAGCTTTCACTTCCCGCAGAAAGACCACCACCGGCGGTAAGATCAATTCCTATGACTTAATGTATTATGAAGATATTTACTTTACATATAAAAATGCAAATGGTGTATGGGGATATCCCGAAAACCCCGGAAAACCTCTTAATGGTGTGACTAACGATGCAACGGTTGATCTTTCCGGCGATGGTAAAGTAATTACCGTATACAAAAACCTTAAAGGTCAGGACGTAATTTGTGAAAGTCAGAAAACCGCCGAGGGATGGACTATTCCTGTTAAACTCAGCAAAGAGATTAACAGCAAGCGCTATCATCAGCCATCAGCAACTTATTCCACTGATCGCAAAACCATCTATTTTGTTAGTGATAAAAAAGGTGGCTACGGAAGTTCAGACATTTACATAAGTCACCTGAATGAAGATGGTAGCTGGACTGAAGCCGAAAATATCGGAAACGTTATCAATTCCCCTTATGCTGAGGATGCTCCTTGTCTGTTCGACGATTCTACCTTATATTTTAGTTCACGCGGACATAACAGCTGTGGCGGATTTGATATCTTCGTTTCTAAGCTCAAACCGAATGGCGAGTGGACAGCCCCTGTAAATCTTGGATTCCCGTTGAATTCTTCCGGCGATGACCTTTATCTAATCCTTGCAAAAAGCGGTGATGGATATTTCTCTTCTGATCGTCAGGGTGGCTTCGGTGGCATGGACCTTTATCATGCAAAATTCAATCTTAAAGTTGAAGACTTACTTGCTAATGTTTCTCCGGTGTTTGCCTGGGGATATCTGCAGGATGCAGCTACCGGTGAAGGCGTTAAAGCATCAATAAACGTAAATAATGTGACCGATAAAAAGGAAGTGTTCAACTCTCAAACCGATACTATTGGCCAGTTTGCACTGAGTCTTCCTTCGATGAAGAAATATACAATGAACATTAACCCTATTGATTGCGATACGGCAAATGTGAAAATTGTAAACCTTACAGGTACCGTTTATACACCATCTTACGAACCGGGCGTAAGCACTAAAACACCCCCAATCGAAATCAGCGGATTTGTTAAGGATGAAGCTACTGGAAAACCATTCCAGTTCCCCATTGAGGTTATCGATATCAAGGAAAGCAGCGTTGCTGCCCGTTGTATCCCCGACGAAAAGGGCGCCTTTTCAATTACACTGCCGTCTGCTGGTTCGTATCGTTTGAATATCACAGCCTCTGGTTGTGCTCATAAAGCCGCAACTGTAGTGCTTCCTGAGAACTTTACAGATAACATGATTGATGGTATCAATGTTCGCCTTGAGAATATTTACTTTGATTTCGATCAGGCCTTCATTCGCCCCGATGCTATTGAGATTCTGAATCGTCATGCAGATTTGTTTAACCGCTATCCAAAATGGAAGATCCTGATTTCCGGACATACCGATAACATGGGTTCTGAAACATATAATGTATTCCTTTCGAAGAAGCGCGCTAAAACCGTTGCTGACTATCTGGTTGCACGTGGTGTGAAACGTAGTCGCATCAAATACGAAGGTCGTGGTTTCTCTAAGCCAAGCGTTGCAAATACTACGGAGGAAGGTCGTCAGCTCAATCGTCGCTGCGAATTCCAGTTTATCCGTTAATCAGTTAAACTGACAAAAAAAGAGGCTGCATTATCGATGCAGCCTCTTTTTTTTTATTCGTTAGTCTTAGTGGATCAAGCCGGATTATTGAGGAGCAACAAATAGTTATTGGTGTTTTTTTGTAGCACAATTAAAAAAAACCAATACTGAATTGTCACAATTCATAAGAGCACAACTTAATGTGTGGTTTATATTCTTTAAATTCCACCTTTTGCATGAACAAAAGGTGGAGCCAAAATTCTAGTCAAAGCAAAATGCTATCCCCCCGCTCTCGCCAACGCCCGCTTGCTTTGACAGGCCCGCGCACACGCTTTGAATATTAGCATCGCATAATTTCAATACTGTAAAAGAACCCTTAAGAACGAATGGTATTGGTCTGCTAAACTATTAAAACACGGATGCTCTAAAAGATTGATAAGTTTAATCAATATTGATGGCCAATGTTACAAACAATAGCTACAATAGGAACTCATTCACGTCCATTCGTGGTATTCATAGTTGAAGAAAGGTTTTAAAACCTGTTGTTTTCTATGAATT
This sequence comes from Bacteroidales bacterium, assembly GCA_963678485.1. Taxonomy (GTDB): domain Bacteria; phylum Bacteroidota; class Bacteroidia; order Bacteroidales; family CAIWKO01; genus CALGYY01. Next base: position 1,991,951 of record OY782882.1, on the reverse strand, counting down.
GTATTCCAACTCCTCAACTTTTCCGCTTGATCCGTCTTAGTTTATAAACCTAAGACGAATAAACGCCAAAGACAAACAGCCCTTCTGAGGATTGGGCAACAGGGCTTACCTTTGGGCGTGCTAGTAATACCGAAATCAATGTTCTTTAGAAATCACCTTATATACTTTGTCGCCGCGACGTACAATCTCTGAAACAGGAACTGAGCAATCTTCACCCTTAACGGAAACCTCTACTACCGCATCTTCTACACGTATTTCGCCAACTTGCATTTGTACAACCCCTGTGGTAGGGCCGGTTATCAGAAGTTCATCGCCCTGACATAAATCATAGGTGTCGATATGAATTTCCGCAACTTTAAGTTTGGAAAAATAATTATTTATGCGACCTATATATAATTTTGTTGTGCTTGCATGTGATCCACCTTCGTTGGCCCACTCTCCAAACGTTTGCCCAAGATAATAGCCATCCCAAAACCCACGATTATATACGGTGTTAAGTCTTTGTTGCCATGCTGCTACTTTATCACGGGAGTATTCTCCATGCTGAAGGGATTCCACCGCCTCGCGATAACATTGAGTGCTTACAAAAACATAATCTGCCGACCGTCCACGGCCTTCAATTTTTAAAATACTTACGCCTGCAGCCTTGATCTTGTCCAGGAAACCTATGGTACAAAGGTCCTTGGGCGACATGATATATTCATTATCAATATTCAAAGAGATTTCTTTTTCAAGGTCAGTGACCTCATAACCACGACGACAAGGCTGATAGCATGCTCCACGATTTGCCGATTGGTTGAACAAATCAAGGCTTAGGTAACATTTCCCGCTTATGGCCATACATAATGCACCGTGTGCAAAGACTTCCAGTTGTACAAGGTTTCCGGAGGGACCAGTGAGGTTGCGTTCATTGATATTCTTTGCAATCACAGCAATCTGGTCCAGATTTAATTCTCGCGCTAACACCATAACATCAGCATACTGTGCATAAAAGGCAACAGCTTCTGTATTTGAAATGTTGCATTGTGTTGAGGTATGAACCTCAATACCCTTGCTGTGGCAATAAAGCATCACACTTAAATCAGAAGCAATAATTGCTGAGATGCCACTTTCACAGGCCGCATCAACCAAGGTTTTCATTTCTTCGATTTCGTGGTCGAAAACTACGGTGTTTACCGTGAGGTACATACGAACTCCTACAGGATTGCATATCGCAGCTATCTGACGCAGATCGTCCAATGCAAAATTTGCAGCTGAACGCGATCGCATATTCATTTTTCCGACACCAAAATAAACCGATTGTGCTCCGGCCTTAATTGCTGCCATCAGTGATTCATACGAACCAACGGGCGCCATAATTTCCATCGGGTGCTGAAGATCTTGATTTGCCATGCTGCAAAATTAACCAAATTCCGCCTGTTTCAAGATTTCAGCTAATTGTCCTTGCCACTGCCCAAGCATTTTCCGGACAGTATTAGATTTTTTTATATTTTTACAAAAGAAATTTTTAATTGTATGAAGCGAATAAATGCTGTTGTTTTAATTGGTGGAATTTGCTGTTTTATCCTCGCATTGGCCTCGTGTAAACCTTCACCCGACAAGGCAATGGAGTATTATAATAAGGTGCTTGATTGTCAGCAGGCAGTGCTCGAAAAGGAAGATGCTCTCATTATTCTTATCAATAAAGAGATGAATAAAACTTTAGCTGATTCTGCTTCGGCAAATATTCCTCAAACTACCGATACGCTTGATAACCGCACTATGATTGATGCAACTTATGCAGAATTCTGTGCGCAAATCGTGAAATCTCAATCTCAATTAAAGGAAACAGGTGCTTTTAATAATAAAACAGAATTGCTGGATGCCGCAACATCACTGCTTGATACGTATAAAAAATTATCAGAAAACGAGTACAAGGAAGTTGTCGGAATTGTGAAAATACCATCAAGTATCTATACCAATGAAGATGATAATCGCTTTCTTGATCTTACAGAAAGAATCGACACTTGCCTCCAGACGCAGATTGACCAATTTACCCGTTGCTGCAAGTCCTTCGCTCGCGAGTATCAATTTGAAATCGAAGACCCCGGAAAAAATAAACCCATTCAATAACTTTTAATTTATTTAATATGAAAAAACTTATTATCGCGCTTTCATTGCTTGTTTTTGCTGCTGTTTTTAGTGCATGTGGACCAACCCCGGAACAAGGTGTTGCCTATAACGATGCTATCGTTGATGAACAGGAATTGGTCATGGATAAGATCAATGCTGTTTATGAAGCAATGAAGAATTATGAGAATGTATCCGGTATGGATCAGGCATTGACCGCTGCGCAGCAACAGGCAAAAGCCGGTCTGGAAAACGTCCAGAAAATGGATGATTTCGATGGCAATACTGATTTTCGTGATGCTGGTGTAAAACTTTTTGAAATATACAAATCTGTTACAATGAACGAACTTCCACAGATTGTTGAGATTTACAAGCTTCCACAAGAACAGTATACACAAGAAAAGGCTGATGAAGTTGACAAACTTATTGAACAAAGCACAAAGAAAATGGATGAAGGAATGGCCGCATTCCAACAGGTGCAGGATGCATTTGGTGCTAAGTACAAATTCACTTTCGAAACCAAATCCAACTAGAGCGAAACTAGTTTCAGATTAAAACTTGTCCTCGTATTTTCCTGCTGCCGAATACTAATATTATCGGGCAAGAGAATACGAGGACAATTTATTTATGGAGTCAAATAAACGTAAACATTGATAACAGAGTGTTGCGCGAACCTCCAAGTAGAAAGAAATATTGAAAACGCTGTTGAAATTCACAAACAGCGGTCAATAGCACTCATAGAGACTGTTTTGAATTTCCTACTATATGTTGAATTTTTTGCGAGATCTAAATTCTTTATTAAAGGAGTTTAAAAAATCGCCTATAGGAGCTGTAATCCTTCGTCTGACGAGGTATCCCGCGTTATAAGGCACTTCATCTAAATATTACGTGCTAAAAAAATCAAAGCAGTTACAGAGTATTACACCGATAGCGAGCCTCTATTCTTTGATTAACTTGAAGCTACTTGTATGGCCGTTATCCGTTTTCACAGAAAGTATATACATGCCTTTTGCCCACAATGTGGTAGGAATTTTTACCCTTGAAAGTTTAGTGTACTTCTCGTTTACAATGCATTTTCCGCTAAGGTCCGTCACAGTAATCGTACATTTTTCCGACTGAGCATTTAACTGAATCTCACAATAAGTATTAACTGGATTTGGATAAACACAAATGTTATCTGTGTTCGTATTCCTTGTTAATCCTGCGGTTGCGCTATCAGGGTAAATATCCATAACAACACCTTCAATTACAGTAAGATTATAAGGCATTCCAGTGGGAGGCATGGTGTACCAACCATTAGAGCTGCCACCCCAACCGAAATTGAAGTGAAAGAATTCATCCGTATTATAACCATCCACCACTACATTGTGTCCAACCGTTTCACCAACATCAACTAAAGCCAAATGGGCCGGGTATGCGTGTTTCATATTCCATGCAAGATCTTTCGAGAGATTAGTATCTGTTGAAAACACCAGTCTTGAATGAGTGTAATTGAAGCGTTGATATGCAGCAGCGGCCTGACTTACGCCAAAGGTTCCTGAGCCACTTGAAGTATATACCTGAGTACACGCGGTACCACATGCAAAGGTGAGCGCTGCTTTCATATTATTCGAAAGCGCAGCCTTGCTGAGGTAATTGTTTTCTAAAGTGTCGAGGTATTTATTTAATGTGTCAAAACTTGGGAATCCACGGGTGGCGTAATCATCATCAATCATATACTGATTGCCGGCGCCATAGTTATGATAATAATCGTCGGTATCGCCGAAGCGTGTTCCTTTAATGTCTTGCAGAAAATTTAATATTTGTGCCATAGCAACGGCAGGACAGCCGGCAATGCTGCGCGAACCAGCATTGAGGTCCATCGGGCACATCTGGTTGTACGGACTATTCTGTGTCCAATTGGTTTCGAGCCAGCCCCCGGTAACAGTTGTTCCTGATGCAGGCCAGACGATTAGAGTGTCTTTTGCTAAAGTACTTGAAGCACTAGTCCATGCGTTCGAAATCTGCTGTTTGTGGGCTACATCTAGCTGAGCATATGCGTTAAAACGAAGTGATAGATCCTGTTTAATAAGGTTAAGTACAGAATTCCATGTTGGCACTGTAGGATTGAAATCACTTTCGGTAGAAAAGGCAATCACAGGAACCGCATTTTTATTTCCGCTAATAATAATGAATCCCTTTGGCGATAAGGGAAAGAGGTAGGCCAATGTTCGCGAGCCATCGGCGATTGGCGTCTGAGTTGCGATAAGGACTGCGCTGGGACAGTAGCGATGGCAAGAGGCTGAGGCAATTTTGTATGCTTCAATTGAAGTGATGTCTTGCGCAGAAAGAACGAAAGTATTGAGTACGAACAATACTGCACTAATAAGTGCAAAAAGGTTTTTTTTCATGACAGGAGATATGAGAAATTATTCTAAAATAGCCTTAACTCCAGGTAATTCGCGGCCTTCAATGTACTCAAGCATGGCACCACCCCCGGTTGAAACATAGCTGATCTGGTCGGCCAGATTGTACATATTTACCGCAGCAACAGAGTCTCCACCTCCAATGAGGGAGTAGGATCCACTAATAGTCGCACTGGCAACAGCAATAGCCATCGCTTTTGTGCCTTGTTTGAAATTCGATAATTCAAAAACGCCCATTGGCCCGTTCCATAATACCGTTTGCGATTTATTAATAATTTCCGCGAAACGTTTACAGCTCTTTTTTCCAATGTCGAGACCCATCCAGCCTGGTTTGATGTTGTCAGCCGCACTTTCTTTAATATTGGCTTCATCAGAAAAGGCATCAGCAATTATAGCATCTGTTGGGATATAGAGATTAACACCTTTAAGCATCATTTCTTGAACCATCTCTTTTACTTCAGGTAAACGCTCGTCTTCAATTAACGAATCGCCCACCTTGCCGCCTAGGGCTTTAATGAAGGTGAAGGCCATACCACCACCGATAATCATATTGTCCACCTTGCTAATGAGGTTTTTAATGATCATGATCTTGGTTGAGACCTTTGCACCACCAATAATTGCTGTAAATGGTGCCCCTGTAGTTGTCTGATGTAAAATGCGGTCAAGATTCTCTAACTCACTTTGCATCAACATGCCGAAATACTTGGTCTTTGGGAAATATTTAGCAATTACAGCAGTAGAAGTATGTTTACGATGCGAAGTAGCAAAAGCGTCATTAATATAAGCGTCCCCCAAAGAAGCCAATTCCTTAGCGAATTCTTCGCTGGCGCCCTCTTCCTCAGGATAAAAACGCAGGTTCTCAAGCATAACTACATCACCGGGAACCAGCTTTGAACAAACATCCTTTGTTTTCTGGCCAAACATATCCCTGGTGAAAATGATATTCTTGTTTAGCAATTTCGTAAGACGCGGTACAATAGGAGTCAGAGAATAATCGTTTTCGAAACCACCTTTAGGTCGGCCAAGATGCGACATAAGAATCACAGAACCTCCATCGTTCAATACTTTTTTTATCGTAGGAAGGCTTTCCCGGATACGGGTGTCATCTGTTATCTGACGGTTGTGATCCAAAGGAACATTGAAGTCAACACGAATTAAAACTTTCTTATTCTTAAAATTGACGTGATCAATAGTTCGGGGCAGTGGGTTCATTATATTTTTTGTTGGTTTCTGGGCAAAATTATAAAAATTAACAGCGCGAGAAAAAATTATATAGCTTTCTTTGTGTTAAGTATTCAACAAAAATATTATTCACTATTATGCAGATATTCAACTAATAACATATTTATTTAATGCAATTGGAAGCTTGGGCTGTAATCAATGGGAAGATAAAGAGCTGATAAACGACTATTTACCCTCGGAGCAAAAAAATAGTAATTGCAAAAATATTTTTTGTTTTTTTTAATCTCAATTGAATAATCCAAAGATTATTATATACTTTTACATCAATAATTGTGAAAAGCTTCACAAAAGAAAAGTGTTGAAAATCAAACTTATAAATTAGATGGAAAAGAAGCTTTTAATCCGTGATGTTACCCTTAGGGATGGTCAGCAATCACTTTTTGCGACCCGCATGAATCAGGCTCAGGTGGACAGAGTCCTCCAGTATTTCAAAGAGGCGAATTTTTACGCCATGGAGGTTTGGGGTGGTGCCGTCCCCGATTCAATTATGCGATATCTCAAAGAAGATCCATGGGAACGTCTCGAATCTATTAAAGCAGTTATTGGCGATGTTTCGAAGCTGACAGCCCTTTCGAGAGGACGAAATCTTTTTGGCTATAATCCTTATCCGGAGGAAGTTATCGAAGGATTTAATAGAAATGCCGTACGTTCAGGTATTGGAATTATGCGCATTTTTGATGCTTTAAATGATGTTGAAAATATCAGATCTACAATTAAATACGTTAAGGAAAATGGCGGAATAGCAGATGCCACCATTTGCTACACTGTTGATCCTCACTTTACTGCTCGTGATCGAATCAAGGCTCTTTTTCAGGGCAAACGATTGAAAAGCAATATTTTCTCTAAAGAATATTTTCTCGATAAAGCCCAGCGATTAGAAGCAATGGGTGCCGATATGATCAGCGTTAAAGATATGGCAGGATTAATTCCTCCGGGGAAAACCGGTCGTATGATTGCCATGCTGAAGAAGGAAACAAAAGTTCCTATCGATTTCCATACTCATTGTACTCCTGGTTACGGCTTAGCGTCTTCTCTGATGGCCATCGTTAACGGTGTTGATATTTTGGACACAGCCATCGGTTGTTTTGCTGGTGGACCAGCCGCTCCATCATTCGAAATTATACAGATCTTCTGCACTAAAATGGGAATCGATACCGGAGTAAATCTGGAAGCTGTAAATAAAATTAGCAAAGAATTGGTCGAAATTAGAAAAGACATGGCCGATTTTGACAGCTACAAACAATTCCCACTTGAATTCGATCTGGTTAACGACACCTTGCCAAAAGTGATCGATAACCTTTTCGATATGGCTATTGATCTTGCACATCAGGATAAAGAAGTCGAACTTTTGAAGACCTGTCTTTCTATAGAACAGCATTTTAACTACCCAAAACCGGACGAAGCTATTCAATTGGCAGAAATCCCTGGTGGTATGTATACAAATATGCTCGCTCAGCTTAAACAACTGAAACTAGAGGCTTTACTTCCAAGAACACTTGAATTAATTCCAAGTGTACGTATGGCCGCCGGATGTCCACCATTGGTAACGCCAACAAGTCAAATCGTTGGTGTGCAGGCTGTTAATTGTGTAATCGACGAGAATAAAGGTGTTCCTTTTTATACCACTAAGTCAATTCAGTTTGTGAATCTCGTAAAAGGGCTCTATGGAAAAACCCCTGTGCCCGTTGATCCGGAATTCCGCTATAAAATTGCCGGTGTGCGCGAGGAAACACCTTATGATACAAAGAATTATAAAAAGCAGGATAACCCTGTGTTCCCGGAATATGGTGATGTAAAGCTTGCAAAAAACGAGAAAGAAGAACTCTTACTCGAATTGTTCCCCTCTGTTGCCAATGATTTTCTCAAAGGAAAAATCGAGCAAAAGTATATGGAAGAAATCCACCAAATTGAGGAAGAAAAACGCTTGAAAATCGAAAAGGAAAAGGCCGAATATGATAAGCTTACTCCGGAAGAGAAAAAGCAACGCTTACTCGATGGATTGTATAACTATAATTGGGGATCAAAGAAGAAAGTGTAAGGAACACTTGAATTCTCTTAGATTAACCTTCAGATCCGATAAAGCCAAGACCTTTTTTACTCTTGAACAGCAGGAGTGAACGATAATGGACAGCGCCGGTGGCTGTGGTGATTGCAAAGGTCACCTGAAAATGTTCACCCTCAAATTTCTTTATTTCAGTGTGTTTAATCATCGAAATCTCTGGAAGGGTGGTATTGATATAGGCACCGCCAGCTTCTTCAGCTTGCATTCCGCCAAAAAGTTCATCAATAAATTGTGTCTTGTTCTTTTTTAGCATTTTTTTATACTGTGACTTTACATAGCCTTTATCCATGTAAATCATCACACTGTCGTAATTATGAGTCAAGACAGCCGTTTCAAATTTTGCGATATAAGAAGTAACTGCTGCCGGAGTATTTTCTTGCGCATAGGAACAGAGTACCATGCTGGTCAGAACGATCAGCATCAGAAATTTTTTCATAGTAGAGAAATTAAAGTTGTTTCAGTAATTCTTTGAGAATAAGTGTCATTTTGGGCTCCGATTCGTTTGCCGCCTTGATCACTTCTTCATGCGAAACCTCACAAACACGGCCATCAACACCCAAATCGGTAATCACCGATAGTGCAAACACGGGGACACCCATGTGACGGGCGACAATGACTTCGGGAACGGTTGACATTCCAACGCAATCGGCGCCGACTGTTCGTATGTACTTATATTCTGCAGGTGTTTCGAAGCAAGGGCCTGAAACAGCTGCATAAACACCGTTTTGAACTTTTATATTATTGGCTGCAGCAATTTCGCGTGCTTTTACAAGGATATTTTTATCGTAAGCATCATGCATATCAGGGAATCGGGTTCCCAGTTCATCATGATTTTTCCCAATAAGGGGGTTCGATGGCATTAGATTGATGTGATCCGTAATCAACATGATATCGCCCACACTGAAGGTTGGGTTCATACCACCGCTTGCATTGGAAACCACAAGAAGTTTTATTCCTAAATACTTCATCACCCTTACAGGAAAAGTAAGTTCCTGCATAGTGTATCCTTCGTAATAATGGAAACGGCCTTGCATAGCCACTACGCTTTTTCCACCTAATTTCCCAAAGATTAATTGACCCTGATGACCTTTAACCGTTGAAACAGGAAAATTTGGAATTTCAGTATAAGGAATAACATGAGTTGTCTCGATTTCATTCACTAAGCCGCCAAGGCCAGTGCCAAGTATAATTCCAACTTCGGGGCTAAGACCGCAACGTTGCTGTATGAAGTCAACGCTAGTTTTTATTTTTTCCAGCATATTCAAGAATTTGGTTGTCAAACCAGGTCTTGTCATTCTTGAAAAATTCAACCTGCATGGGCTGGTAATATATCGGCAAACCGGCCAGAACCTCTGCTAATTCAGGTTCCTCAAGCTTTACGCGATCTTTTTCTGTAGTGACAATTACCTTGTTTTTGCCCACAATATTACAAAATTTTTCGCGGATTTTCAGTAAATCCTGTCGTGTGTATTGATGGTGATCGGAAAACGAGCAGACTTCCAGATCAATACAGCTGCGTTTAAGTTGCTCCTCCAGTGGATAGGTATTCGCAATTCCAGCCATCAGTAATATCGCATAGAATTTACGGTCATCTTCCAGCGCTGGTGTGGTCTCCGGATTCATTGGGGTGAGCCTTCCGTAGCTCAGGTATGAAAAATAAACATGCTGATTGGCTAGTGGACGAATCCTGTGTAACATCGCATTGCGGGTAATAGGCGAGAGTACAGGAGGACATTTTGTAACAACGAGGATGTCGGCTCTGCGCATACCACGACGAAATTCTCGTAATGTGCCGCTTGGAAGAACGTGATCCTTGTAATATGGATGAAAATAATCAGTAAGAAGAATCGATAATCCCGGTTTTACATAGCGGTGCTGAAAGGCATCATCGAGCAAAATACAATCAGAAGGGGGATTCTCAGCTAAAAGACGACGTATACCGCGCGGACGCTTCTCGTCAACAGCCACTCGAATCCCGGCAAATTTCCGCTGAAATTGACATGGCTCATCGCCAAGATCGGTCGGCCCGCTAAGTTTACTAGCAAGAACAAATCCCTTGGATTTACGGCCATATCCGCGACTCAGTGTGGAAAGATATTTTTTGTGTGGGCTAAGTAATCGAATCAGATATTCTATATGTGGCGTCTTTCCTGTTCCTCCAGAGGATAAGTTACCAACACTAATCACAGGAACATCAAACGAAGACTCACGCAAAATACCTCCATCAAAGAGTTTGTTGCGAAGCCATGTCGCTGTGCCATACAGTAGTGAAAATGGATATACTAGTCCCTGAAAAAGATTCATGCCGCAAGATACATTCTAAAAATCCGCATTGCAATACGTTTATTTCCGTAATTTATTGGGATGCAAGTATAAGAAAAAAGAAGCAACCGGAAGCAGTAAAATATTAATGTTTTTGATATTTGTTTTGATATTTGTCGGCGTAGAAGTTGGAATAACTGTTACTTAGCAAATTTGAATTGCAAGTAAAAGCAATTACAACACATAAGACGAAAAATATTATATGTCACATTTTAGACTACAATGCAGGCATTATTGCTTGGCGATAATTCAAAGCTGAACTCAACCTTTTTCGCTAATTTGTCTTAAGCGCTCTTTGTCAAGAATTGAAATCTCTTTAGTGTTGAATTGTATAATCTTTTCAGTGCTTAACTCGGTGAGTACACGACTAACGCTTTCGCGCGATGTACCTGCAAGATCGCCAAGCTCACTGCGTGTCAGCGGGAAATTGAATTGCGAACTTTCGAATATTTTCTCCGACATGCAAAGCAAGGTCTCTGCAACAATACCATGAACTTGCTTTTGCGACTGGCTGGTAAAGCGTTCATAATCGTTAAGCTCGTTGCGACACAATTCTACAATAATCTCATAAGCAAACTTTCCATTTTGGAAAATGAAGTTTCTGAACAACACCGTATCAATAAAGCAAACAGAGGTATCTACTAAAGCTGTTGCTGAAAACTGGTTTATCTTATCACCCATGCTTGTCGGAATACCCAGATATGTCGGCGCTTTCATGATGCGTAATATCTTTTCTCCTGTCGGACCTTTCTTGTGTACCTTTACAATTCCTGTCCTTAAATAAGCCACATTCAACGATAAGGCTTCCTCTTTAAAAATAACTTCGCCTTTTTTGAAATTCACCAATGCACTGTGTTGTTCCAATACCTCTAATTCCTCGATAGTAAGGTTGCGCGCTGCAGGTGATTTAAACGGACAGTCTTTACAATTGTGAGTTTTCATAGCGTTATTTGTTTTGTTCTCGAACTAAGCCGTTTCTTTCATCAGTAAAGATAAGCAATTTCTGCTACTTTGTGATATAAATCACACCGACTCATGTGTTTTTGCACACATCGTATTGTAAACAAGGGGGACAATCTGCATATTTTTGTTCAAACTAAAATTTGTACCCATGAGCAACGAAATCGAAATGCAGATTGCAGAAATGCAAAAAAAGATCAGTACAATGGAAAAAGGCACCAAAGACCAATTATCAATGGTGGTATTTTCCGGAGATCTTGATAAGATCCTTGCCGCAATGATTATCTCAACAGGAGCAGCTGCCTATGATATGAAGGTGAAACTGTTTTTCACATTCTGGGCAACAGCCGCACTCCGTGATCCAAAAAAGAAAGTCGGCGGAAAATCTTTTATGGAAAAAATGTTCGGTTTCATGCTACCCAAAGGAAGCAGGAAAGTGAAGCTTTCTAAAATGAATATGGCCGGTATGGGGACCTCTATGATTAAAGGCATTATGAAAAAGCATAAAGTTGCTTCCCTGGAAGAAATCTTCAAAACCGCGGGAGAACTGGGTGTTCAAATCAATATCTGCGAAATGTCGATGAACCTTATGGGCTTCAAAAAAGAAGAAATGATCGATTATCCGGGAATGACCGTTTGTGGTGTGGCTACATTTATCGCCGATGCAAGCGAAAGCAAAGTCCAATTATTTATATAACAACATTTATCATACAGAGAAATAATATTAATAAACTATATAAAAGCTTAACACATGACACTAGAAGAATTGAAAGCCCTCACAGCACAGAAACTTGTTGATGCACGCGGAACCGCTTGTCCGGGACCACTATTGGCAGCTAAGAAAGCAATTGGCGATATCGAATCCGGAGAAATTATGGAAATTCTTTCCTCCGACGAAGGAACCAAACATGATATTCCAAGATGGTGCGAAAAAATGGAACACGAGTTTTTAGGCACAGTTGAAGAAGACAGCTATACCCGCCTGTTTTTAAAGAAAGCATAATCTGCATTTCCCAATCACCATATATAGTCTTAAATCGCTTTGACTTTTAAGCGGTGTTTTGAAAGTGAATACTGGGCATTTGCCCGACTCTTTTATTGAAAAATTTCGGTATCCATTTCGGATATCCTGGTTGAACATTGCATAAATTAAAACGGATTATTATGCCCACTGAAAGTTACCGACCAAAGATTCTGGTCTTTTCCACCGACAAAATTTCTGATCCCGGAATCGATCAGGCAGGTCTACGCAAAATCCATTATTCACCTGCAGTGTATGTGATTAGTATGCCTTGCTCCTCAGGCATAAAACCCCGATGGATCATGCACGCATTTCAACAGGGATTTGATGGGGTTTTCATAGCAGCCGATGGTCACGAATGTTCTTATAGTGCTAGCTGTCCAGATCGCACCAATACAATAATCACAGAAACTCAATCCATGATGAAAGAAAAAGGGATTAATACCAAGCGCATTCGGATGGCTGCAATCTGCTCTGTTTGTGCTGAACCTTTTGCCGGACATATGGATAATTTTTCCCGCATCCTTTCCGAAATCGGAAGTATTGCTGATGAAACTAAGTCTTCTCAATCCTGAGCAATCCTCAATCATTAAAGAGAAATAACGATGTCAGAAAAAAATAATAAATACGATGTGATGGTGCTGGGCGGTGGTATTGCCGGTCAGGAAGCCGCATTAAATCTGGCCGACATGAACTATAAAGTTCTGCTCGTAGAAAAAGGTTTATCTATCGGTGGGAAAATGATTCAGCTTTCGAAGGTTTTTCCAACACTTGATTGTGCTGCATGTATCACCACACCAAAAATGTCGGAAACCGCACGCCATCACAATATCACACTCTTATTAAATAGCGAAATTGAGGGAATCAATAAAACTGAAAAGGGATTCACTGCTACTATCAATAAAAATCCTCGCTATGTAATTCAGGAAAACTGCACTGGTTGTCAGGAATGCGAAGTCGCCTGCCCAGAAGTCAGAAATGATGAGTATAACACTAACCTCGCAGGAAGAAAAGTTGCATATATCCCATTTAGCCTCGCGAATCCTCGTATTGCCACTATCGATCGTGAAGATGTTTCTGCACCCTGTATTAATGAATGTCCCGGAGGTGTGAAACCCTATGGTTATATCAGTCTGGTTAGAAACAAACAATATGAAGACGCAATGAAACTGCATCTTGAAGATGCACCAATTCCGGGAAGTCTGGGCCGCGCTTGTTATGCGCCCTGCCAAAAGGAATGTACCCGCGAACAACAGGATAAACATGTTGATATCCGTCGAATCAAGCGTTTTTTTGCTGAAGATTATTATAACAAATTTCCAGAAGCCCCGGCTGTTCAAGTCCCTGCATTCACAGGGAAAAAGGTTGCTGTAATTGGCTCGGGTCCCGCCGGACTTACTGCCGCTTACTTTCTCGCACAAAAGGGCCATTCAGTAACTATTTATGAAGCTGCTGCACAAGCCGGAGGAATGCTGAAACTTACATTGCCTGAGTACAGACTTCCTAAAACCGTTGTAGATCGCGACATCCAGAACATCACTGCACTAGGGGTTAAAATTATTTTAAATAGTCGTATTGATGATTTTGAATCATTAAAAAGTCAGGTTGGATTCGATGTGGTTTTCATTTCTGTTGGAACCCACGAGACTAGCAAGCTTAAAGTTGATGGTTCTGAACTGAATGGAATAGTGTCTTGCCTTGATTTCCTCAGAGATGCTAATATTGGTCAGCGTAGCGATCTTTCCGGTAAAAAGGTAATGATTATCGGTGGGGGCAATACAGCGATGGACTCCGCACGCACTGCTTTGCGCCTTGGTGCTGCAAAAGTGAGTATCGTCTATCGTCGCAGTCGTGAAGAAATGCCTGCCTTTGATATGGAAATTGAAGAGGCGCTCGAAGAAGGAGTGGACTTACAGTTGCTTCGCAATCCGGTAAAATTCTCCGGAGAAGATGGACAGCTATCGCAGGTGCAGCTGATAAAAATGAAACTTGAAAAACCAGATGATAAAGGACGACGTCTTCCAGTGCCAATCCCCGGTTCAGAGTATTTTGAAGATGTTGATTTAGTTATTGAAGCTATAGGTTTACGCCCCACAACAGCTAATTTCAAAACATCGGTTGGCATAAATAAAGATGGTACCATTCAGGCTGATGCCGAAACAGGACAAACAAAGATTCCTTGGATTTTTACCGGAGGCGATTCCAAAACCGGAGCGTCAACCATTATCGAAGCAGTAGGCAGTGGTAAAAAAGCTGCGTTTTATATGCACAGTTTTCTTCTTGGCGAAGAATTCCGTACTGGCGCATTTGGCGAAAAGCTTCCTTCGGTTAACAAAGCCAATGTTCTTAATCGTGACAAGGTTAATATTATTCCTGCTTTGAAAGATACCTTCAGAGCGCCATCCGAACGAATCAAGGATTTTAAGGACGTTGAACTCACCTTCACCGAAGCAGAAGTTTTACAAAGTGCCAACCGCTGCCTCGACTGTTCCAATTGCCGCGAATGCCATCAATGTGTTAGCGCTTGTCCAGCCTATGCGATCGACTTTTCTCAGAAAAGACAAATTATAAATGCTGAAGTGAGTTCAGTAATCGTTTCAACCGGCTACAAATTATTTAAACCGGAAGGCAAGCCTGAACTAGGATATGCAAAATATTCGAATGTGATTGATTCATTACAAATGGATCGGTTAATCGCACCAACACGACCCTATAACAGTGTACTGCGACCGGGAGATGGTAAGGTTCCTGACAATATTGCCTATGTGCTTTGTACGGGATCGCGGGATTCCAGTATTGAAAATCATATTGGCTGCGGAGCCGACTGTGAAAACAATCCCATTTGTTCACAGATTTGTTGCATGTATTCCATCAAGCAGGCTCAATTGCTGATGGGCGCTCTGCCAATGGCTGATATTACCATTTATTATATCGACATACGTGCCTTTGGTAAAGGATATGAGGAGTTTTTTCAGGAAGCAAAATCCATGGGAGTCAATTTCGTAAAAGGCAAGGTTGCAAAAATTCGCGCAAAGGATCATCCAAATGGTGACCTTATCATCCGCTACGAAGATGTTGCAACGGGGATTGTAAAGGAAGCAAAGCATGATTTGGTGGTGCTTTCGGTGGGTGTGGTTCCAAATAAGGATGTGCCCTTGATGTTTACCAACGAAACCTTACAGCTTGATGAATTTAATTTTGTCCGACAATCGGATGAGTTACTGAATCCCGCGCTCACCAGTATTGAAGGGGTGTTTGTTGCAGGTACCGCTGCTGGTCCAAAGGATATTCCCGATTCCATCCTATCTGCAGGTTGCGCTGCATCTGAAGTTGCAGCATATATCTCGAATCATTAATAAATATTGAGTTAGCCATACATAAAGTCCAGTTATATGAGAGAAAGAATAGGCGTTTATATATGTCATTGCGGCGGCAACATCTCTGACTACGTTGATGTAGAAGAGCTGGGGAAAATGCTTGCTGCTGAGGACGGCGTTGTCATTTCGAAAGACGTGATGTTTGCTTGTGCCGATTCCAATCAAAAGCAAATGGTATCCGACATTCAGGAAATGAAACTGGATGCCATCGTTGTTGCTTCTTGTTCTCCAAAATTGCATTTGCACACATTCAGAAACGTTGCTGATCGCGCAGGACTCAATCCTTCGAATTATGTACAGGTGAACATTCGCGAGCAATGCTCATGGCCTCATTCAGATAATCCCAAAGAGGCTACAGTTAAGGCTGTTGGCTTAATCCGTGCAGGAATCAATCGAGTGACACATTCCGAGTCGCTGGAAAATATTGAGATTCCGGTGGTAAAAGCAGTCCTTGTGATTGGCGCCGGAGTATCCGGAATGCGCGCAGCACTAGAATTGGCGCGACTTGGAAATCAGGTTTATCTTATCGATAAAGAAAAGCAGATTGGCGGACGGGTAGCTCATGCTGGCAAACTTTTTATGACCGGTCAGCTAGGGCGCGAGCTTATAGAAAAACTACATGGTGAGATTCGTAAGCAATCTAACATTACAATTTTTACTTGTGCAAGCGTTGAAAAAACTTCTGGAAGTCTTGGCAATTTCAATGTTTCGGTAAGTATTGGTTCAGAAGAGAAGAAGGAAATGTTAGTGCTTAATGTGGGTTCGGTGCTTGTGGCAACGGGAATGGAAACCTATACGCCCAAGCAGGAAGAGTTCGGCTATGGCCAGTTTCCAACAGTTGTCACCTTGTCGGAATTCGATCAAATTGTACTAAACAATCCAAAAGCATTAGTAATTAATAATACCCCGATTCGAAAAATAGCCTTTATCTATTGTGTTGGAAATCGTCAAAAGAAAGGGGAAAACAAATACTGCTCGCGTTTTTGCTGTACCGCAGCCATTCACACGGCCATCAATATTAAAGAGCAGTACAAGGATATTCAGACCTTTCATCTTTTCAGGGATATCCGCACTTATGGGAAACAAGAAATTCTTTATGAAAAGTCATCCAAACAAGGGGATGTGTATATCCGTTTTGATGAAAAAGATCCTCCGGTAGTTGAAATGCAACAGCAGCAACTGTTAGTGAAAGTAAAGGATTATCTTACCTCTAAGCAGGAATTAGAAATTGGTGTTGACTTGGTAGTGCTGGTAACGGGGATGGTGGCTCGCAACGACAGTAAAGATATTGCGAACGTATTTAAAATTCCGATTGGTGGCGATAAATTCTTCAACGAGATACATCCCAAGTTAAAGCCGGTAGAAACAGTGATTAAGGGAGTATATCTTGGTGGTTCATGTCAGGGTCCGAAGAACATAAGCGAGTCGGTTCAGTCATCTCTTTCTGCCACAGCAAAAATTAATGCGCTCTTGCAAGGAGGCACTGTTTCTCTTGATCCCGTTGTTGCGCGTGTTAATAACGATGCTTGCGTCTGGTGCGGCAAATGCGCTGAAGCCTGCGATTATGATGCTATTCAGGAAGTGGCCTTCAAAAATAAGCAAGTTGCGTTAGTGAATCGTGCCACTTGTGCAGGTTGCGGAATCTGCGCGCCCATATGTCCTGTGGATGCGATCGATTTGGCGCAGTACACAAATCAGGAAATCGAGGGCATGATCGATGGTTTTATGGATGAGGTGGTACTGAAGGAATCGACCGAAGCTGATGTGGTGGTGGACGAAGGACCACGTGTCACAATGAAAGAATACCCCCAACTTTGGAAGCAAATTATTGCGGAACTTGAATCAGAACCGCTCTCAATTCCCCAACTTAGCGAGAAGCTATCTGCCGGCAGTGAGGAGATTACCTACCACCTAATGACCATGAATAAATATGGCGTGGTTATGCCGGCAGGACTGAATGATACTGAGACCTATTTTATGTATAAATTGAAAAACTGAGAGCAATGGCAAAAGTAGATGCAGATTTTGCTTCCGTTATAAAGAAATATGGCGCAAAAGATTTTGATGCCTGTTACAACTGTGGGACATGCACTGCCATTTGCGGACTTACCGAGCAAAAGGCTAATTTCCCTCGTATCCTTATTCGACAGGGAGTGCTTGGACAAAAGCAGGAAATCCTTAATAGTAAGGAGCTTTGGTTATGTTATGCTTGTGGCGATTGTACAGCAAATTGTCCGCGCAAAGCTGCTCCCGGCGAATACATGGCTGCCCTTAGGCGCTATGCAATTGCGCATTACGAGCCAACTGGGATGACAAGATTGATGTTTAAAAGTAACCCACTCTTTATTTTGATTACCTTATTTTTTGCAGTAATTCTTGGTTTTTTCTTGTTTACACTTAAACCGGAAAATGAAGTTGCCCGCTGGATTTTCTATTGGATTCCATATAATGTAATACATACTATGGGAATTATAATATTTAGTATTACCGGACTTACAGTGCTATGGGGAATGCTTAGTATGATATTACATCTTTCGAGAAACGTAAAAAAAACGGATAAGAAAAAGCCCAATGCACTTCAATCCATATCTGGGGTAGCCACCGAAATAGGTTCTCTTAAGCGCTACCGTAGCTGCGATACTGAGGAGGATTCTTTCTGGATGAAGAAAAGTTGGTTTAAGCGTCCTTGGTTCATCCATTGGTCCATCATGTGGGGATTTATCGGACTTCTTGCTGCAACTATACTAAATTTCGCATTCAAAGATCCTGCAACAAGCTATTGGTGGCCAAGTCGCACCATCGGCACTATCGGGGGACTGCTAATGATGTATGGAACCACCATGGCCATGTATTATCGGTTTACAAAACCGGTAAAAGCCTATGAAAACACTAAAATGGCTGATTGGGTGTTCCTGCTTTTTTTAGGAATTGCAGGTGTGACAGGTTTTTGGATGGAAGTCTCTGTGATATTTGATGTCAATAATACGATTAATCAAATAGCATTTTTGGTGCATACGATTATCTCTATGGAACTGGTGTTGTTATTTGCATTTTCGAAATTCGCACACGCCTTTTACCGACCTGTTGCGTTGTACTTCTATAACAGATCGTAATTTGAATGCGCAAGAAAAATGCGTTATTTCTTTAATGCCGACATTAGAAATACCGGATAATCCATCATCTCACGCGATTCCGGATTTTTTCGAATCACAAAGCAAGTTTTATATTGCACTTGAGTGAACTTCCGTTCTTCCAACTGGGTTGATAGAGCGATGGGGTTAAAACCTTTATGACCATGAAAATCCTGGTCATGAAAACTACCATCTTCTTCATATAAATCAGCAATGAATAAGAGTCCTTCCGGCTTAAGCATGCGATAAAACTGATGCAGCATCCCCCCAATATCATTTACGTGATGCATTGCCATCTGCGAAAAGATTACATCCACGGGTTTTCCCAGATAGGCCTCTTTTTCGAGATCAAAGAATAATGGACTTAAATGAAATATTTCGTTACGCTCCAATTTTTCTGTGGAGGTAAGAACCATCCCGGCTGAATTATCCATTAGAATAATTTCGGAAAAATAATCTTTTAAGGCTATGCTTAACAGTCCAGTTCCGGCTCCAAATTCAATTCCTGCTATCCCCGGTTTAAGCAGTTTTGTGTCGATTATTGCGGCAGCAATGGCTTTGGTGCGTTCGGTATGAATAGGATTAAGATCCCATTCCTTTGCGACGGTGTCGAAATGATTCATGACTGAGACTTTTAATTTCTAACAACTAAAGTTTTACAATCATCTTTGATGATCGTTTTTCTCCATTGCTAAGAGTAAAAATATATGTGCCTTTCATCCACTGTGAAAGGTCAATGGTTTCAGAAGGAGTGATGGATTCTTTAGAAAAGACAAGCTTTCCAGAGGCATCAGTTACACTTAGCATTGCCTGTCCCTTTGCATCACAATTAATGGTAATAAATTGATTGGTTGGATTTGGCCAAAGATTGAATTCCTTAGCCGTACTAGAAACACTGATAATGTCTGTGGTTGTTGAGGTTGGATAACCACCCGTAATCCAGGCGTTAATTCCCCCCAACATGTTGTATACTTCCCTGAAATTCTGGGTTTGCATCATGTTATATGTTTGGGTACTACGACTTCCCGCTAAACAATACAATAAGTACATTTTATTATGATCCAAAGCAGCTATCTGAGTAGAAAAGTTCGCATCATAATAATTTATATTTATTGAGTTCAATAAGTGATTGGCGCTATAGTCGGAAGGAGTGCGCAAATCGATGATAACAAAATCAGGATTTGCCGGGTTAGCGTCTATGAGGGAATCGGCCTGAACCACAGTAAGTGCGCGGTATATTGTATCAGTTGAGGTCGTCTGTGCCCATCCAAAGGAAATCAAAGCACTAAACAGGAAAGTGAAAACAGCTTTCATTTTTTGAGTGATTAGAGCCGCTAAAGGTATAAAGAAAATCGCGAAAATCACTACTTAGGTGAGAGTAGGCTTTTTCTTACAAAGACAACCTCGGTATTAAACTTTGTGGAAAAGACTAGTTGATGACAATTTTTTGCCGATAGATTCCATCATTTGTCAATAATCTAAGTTGATATATTCCACTTGGAAATCCTCCCAAATTGAGCGTTACAAGCTGTTCTCCAGCACAGATGCTAACCTCTTTTAGCAGAATATTTCTTCCAGACATATCAGTTAACTGAATATACCCTTGTTCCTGTCTTCCTCCATTTATAAAAACCTGTAAAAATTCATGGACTGGATTAGGCCAAAAAAGAAATGCTGTTTCTTCGCCGTCTTCATGTATTCCAACGCACAGGCTTAAAGTAACAACTATAGTATCAGATGCCTGACAACCCTGTGCATTTTCAACCAAAGCATAATAAATGGAGCTGCCAAGTCCATTCATGGCGGAATCCACGACGAGCGTTTGATTTGTAGACCCATCCTGCCATAGATATGAGGAGAACCCCGCTCCCGCTTCAAGGACTATACTTTGATCGCTACAAGCATTGACGTCAAGCCCAAGATTTAGTGTGGGATTTTCGTATACCGTCAGTATTAATTCATTGGAAGTGGCCGGACTGCCTGTGGCGCAGCTAGCGTTAGAGGTCATTACACAAGTAACGACATCAGCATTAGCTAAGGTCGAACTCGTATATGTCGCACCTGTTCCCACATTGCTTCCATTCACGTTCCATTGATAATTTGGAGTACCGCCATTGACGGGTGTTGGAGTGAATGTCACGCTAGTTCCCGAGCAAATCGCACCGGAGGGTGAAGCAGCAATGCTTACGCTTGCGGGTAAACTAGAATTCACCGACATATTGATGGCGTTGGAAGTAGCCGGACTGCCTGTGGCGCAGCTAGCGTTAGAGGTCATCACACAAGTAACGACATCCGCATTAGCTAAGGTCGAACTCGTATATGTCGCACCGGTTCCCACATTGCTTCCATTTACTTTCCACTGGTAACCAGGAGTTCCGCCATTGACGGGGGTTGGAGTGAATGTCACGCTAGTTCCTGGGCAAATCGCGCCGGCAGGTGCAGCAGCAATGCTTACGCTGGCGGGTAAACTAGAATTCACCGACATATTGATGGCGTTGGAAGTAGCCGGACTGCCTGTGGCGCAGCTAGCGTTAGAGGTCATCACACAAGTAACGACATCCGCATTAGCTAAGGTCGAACTCGTATATGTCGCACCGGTTCCCACATTGCTTCCATTTACTTTCCACTGGTAACCAGGAGTTCCGCCATTGACGGGGGTTGGAGTGAATGTCACGCTAGTTCCCGAGCAAATCGCACCGGAGGGTGACGCAGCAATGCTTACGCTGGCGGTGACATATGACAAAGGGGTGACGGTGACACTGGCGCAAGAGGAATTACTACAAGCATTTTCCCACTTCGCATAATAAGTTGTTGTTACTGACGGAGAAGGAATCGTAAGTGGATTTCCAGTTCCGACTAATGTTCCTGTGCATGAACCGGAATACCATGCAAGAATGCTCCCTGAGCCGCCAGTGACGCTTAAATCGATTGTTCCTGCATCGTCCACACAGAAATTATTTCGGCTGCTTGATGCGCTGGCAGGAGCAATGCAGGGAGCATAAAGGACAATTTCAAAGGTATTGCTGACACTACCCGTTAGAGCAGGACCGTTGCTGACAACACGAATAAGATATCCAGTACCACTCGGGGTGTTTGCAGGCAATGTGCAATTTATAGTTCCGCTGTTCGCATTACTTATTAAAGTTCCAATGCTTACCGGACTTGAAAAAGAACCCGTCGCATTTGAAAGTTGTGCAGTATAGGTGTTTGCAGTAAAGGTTCCTGTTGAAGTAAAATCTATTGAAGTCGTAAAACCAATACTTGTGGTGAGGCAGTATTGATTATCAGGTGTTGCCCCGGTCACAAGAGAGTAGGTAATTACATTTGCCGCTGCTGCAGGAGTTAAATATAGCTGCGACCCTGCCGTGCAATTATATTCAAAGATGGCAATGTAATACGTTAAGCCTGCTGTGAGATTTGTGATGGGCACACTGGATCCGGAATTGTTGTAAACCACGTATTCTCCGGTGTTCAGTGTACTTCCTGAACCAAAAGCACTGTTTGCAACATAGGTTGTTCCAGCAATAGGGCTGCCGGTAATGGCGCTTCCTTGTTTCATAACAACAATGCGGGAAGTCCCGTCCCCATTGGTCCAGTTGATGGTTAATGATGTTTGAGAAACTGCGGTAAAATTTATTACGCTTGACTGAATAGTAGGGGAAGAGCAACTGCTTCCACAAGCCATTGTATGTGAACCTAAAAAGCTCACCACATCAACATTATTCTGAGTCCATTCTGTAGCTAATGTTGGAAATCCGGAGGCAGGATTCACAGTAACACCAGAAGTTATATTTGAATTTCTTACCAGTGTTTTATCAAGGGTCGTAAAACTTCCGCTTGTCCATGCTGTTCCTGGGTTTTCACCAATGCGTCCAAAAATATCGACGTATGATGAAGTGGAAATTTTATACAAGGCAACGGCATCATTTCCATTATAATTGGTAGCATCACAAACAGTGGCAGTCCCTGTATATGCAGTTGCAGAAGCATTTTTATAGACAATAGTTGATTGATCATTAAGTGTTCCTGAAAGCGTAATGTCTTGTACAGCTGTTGTGCCTCCATTAGCGAACAAACGTAGCTTGTAGTTATTGAGATTAACTGCAGCTCCGGTGTTATTATAGAGTTCGATATACTTATTACTTCCTGTACCTTCGACGTATTCCGAAATAATCAGGTCAGTTGCACAGCCACTACCTGAGCCAACTGCAGAGGTTATACACGTTGATGTTTGAATGGTGGCTGCTGTTTTATAATTAATATTAGACAAAGAATTCGTGTATGGATATATCTTAAAGTAGTAGGTTGTACTTCCGCTTAAGCCCGAAAAACTTACTGTTTGAGTACCCTGGGTCACATTTTTTACAAATGAACCATCCGCTTCAGCTGTTCCGTCAACAGGATCAGCTATAGAAGCAAAGCCCACACTACTGGCCTTAATCAGATAGGCATCAGGAAGTACGCTGCCTGTTGCATCGGTCCAGGTAAGGGATATAGACGATCCTGTAGTGGTCCCGCAGCCAAATCCAGTTGGATGATTGCTGGGTTCGTTTTTCAAAACCGTATAGCTATTTATTGCGGAGGTTGTTGGGTTTCCATCATTGTCAATGGCAATGATTCTGTAGGTAACAGTCGTGCCCGCGGATTGTGCAGGAATAGCGGTAGAAGTGATATAATTAGGTGCACCATTTAAGGTCATCGTAATCGAATTTCCAAAACTACTTCCATCGGTGCACCATTGCAATGTTGCTGATGTAATGCTTCCATTATCAGTAATATCTGCAGTAACGGCTACCGTATTAGCAGCATTAGGGTAAACAGGAGTATTGATAATATTGATGATAACCGGAACCGATGCGCAGTAGGAAGAAGTCCAGACCTGGCAAACATATTCTGGGTGATCGATATAAGGATTGCGGTTCGCTTGTGGCGTATTGTAATAAATATTATTGTTACGGTCAATTTCTTTTTGGCTCACAGGATCCTGATTATGCCATCTGACAAGCATATCAATATACCATTGCAAATAATTTCCTCCCGTGGTAGCTATAATATACTTGGAATCGTAGGAAGAATAGGTGTTGCGCCAGGTGCTCAGATTATTCATATAGCGTGTTGCCAGATAGAAAAATGCTCGCGCAAAATCCCCCTTGTATTCATTGATGGGTTCAAAGACGGTTCCGGTGAAACCAGCCAGAGAACACGGACCAAGCTCGCTTCCGTTGGTAGATGTCCACGTTGGTGCATTGGTCTCTGCAACGATATAATTGCTTTTGCGATTATTTACATATTGATCGCTGGGAAACAAATGATGGAGATCGGTATATTGTGGATTGGATGGATTGTCGAGGCCACCCCACCATGAATTAGGCATGCAATGTTCACGCGAATAGCAATCGCCTTCCACAGCTGCAGTGCCGCACTGATCAGTAAAAATCGTGAAGGTGTAAGCCGGCGATCCACTGGGAATATCTGAGTACATATCCCAAATTATTGTATTATTCGGACTCGGTCTGACGTCAGTCACAGCATAGGCATCCCATACATCGAAAGAACTACTTGTATAGGGAAGTTTAACATGTCCGCTGGTTGTAATATCTCTAAGCGCAGCGCGGAGAATATCGCCGGTTTTTCCAGCAGCAGCATCATAGTATCCTGCTGGAATTTGTGCGTGCAATGCCAATCCCAATATGGCAGTGACAAGCAGAAGTGTAAACCTTTTAAACATAGTCGGCCTCTGTTAGTGAATAACCACGATTCAAGATGAAAGCATAATGTGTAATCCTATGTTTTTCGGCAGAATTGAATTATATAATAAGCAGTTTATGTTACTTATCAATGAACTCAATCACTTAATGCCGTTAACTTTCACATTGATTCATCTTGACCCGTTAACATTCGTTGTAGTAGTTTCAGGTCTTGTCAGGGTAATTCACAGTGTAACCGGGCCACAATGTCTAAACATTGGGTCCGGAAAAGGTTGGCGTAAAAGGGATGTAAAAAAATCGGTAAAAATTTTTACATCAGCCGATTAGCGCTCTATGCAAAGATTTAAGCCGGTTTTCGCAATGCAAGCTGTGGTTACAGGCTAGCATTCTTCATTGGTGTTCAACTTAAAAGAGATTCAAAAGAACATAGCGATAGACAAATATACGCGCTCAATGGCCAGAAAGCAAACATTGAGCGATCGTTTATAAAATTATTAACTTATAATACAAATTGATTTATACGATTTGAAAAACTGAGTATTGAGGACCAATGATAACGTGAAAGAATAATTTTCCGAAGATGATTGAACGGATGAAAACAAAAAAAGAAAAATTAGTTTTTTTCTTCTACGATAATTAGTACTCCGCCGCCAGCGGCAAGACTTAATATCAGGCTGTCCTTTGCTGTGTGTGTTTCATTGGTGATGAGATAAGCTTCGGGATTGGTTTCGTAATGAGCATCTGCAGCATCCATACAAGTAAGGAAGGTGTATGTATGTGTTTGATCAAGAAAACTAAGAGGAACTTCAAATTGTCGGGGTTGCTCATTAGTGATGCCTGCAATGAACCAGCTACTTCCCTTGCGCCTTGCAATAACTACATATTGGCCTATTTCCGCGGCAAGAACACGTGTCTCGTCCCAAGTAGCAGGAAGTTTTTCTACCAATTTAAAAGCAGGATGATCTGTATAGTTTTCAATGAGATCGGCAGCCATTTGCAAAGGACTGTAAAGGATAACCATCAATGCCAGCTGATTTGAAAGGGTGCTGTGGACCGCGGTATTTCCTTTATCCAGCCAATTCCATTTTATTCGTTTTGAAGCAAAATGGTCTTCATTGATGTCGAAAATCCCCGGAGTATAATCCATAGGGCCAGCTAACCCGCGTGTAAAGGGCAAAGTGCAGCTGTGCGTGGGAGGATTGCCTTCACTCCATGCATTCCATTCCATCCCGCGAACCCCTTCGAAACTCATAAGATTAGGATACGTTCTGCTCAAGCCTGAGGGAATCACCGGCTCGTGAACATCCAGCATTATATGGTATTTTGCAGCTGTAGTCATTACTTTGTTATAGTGCCTGACCATGTACTGTCCGTGATGCCATTCTGTGGGAGGATTCACCGGGCCCGCATAGCCTGTTTTAACGATACGTATTCCCAATTTTTGATAAAATGAAAATGCGGAATCAAGGTTCTTTTCATAAGAAAGAATATCTCCACCGGTTTCGTGGTGACCAATAATCTCAACATTTTTACTGCGGGCATATTCAACGATTTCTTTGATGGCAAAATCCGGATAAGGGCTTACAAAATCAAAAGCGTCGGGCGTCCCCCATTGTTCCCAACCTGTGTTCCAACCCTCGAACAATACTCCCTGTATCCCATGTGCAGCAGCGAAATCAATATAGCGTTTCGCATTCGCCGTTGTTGCCCCATGCCTTCCACCGGCCATACCCCAGCTGCTTAATCCGAGGTGCATTTCCCACCATATGCCAATATAGGTCATCGGCTGAATCCACGATGCATCAGCGATTACAGAAGCCTCGTTAAAGTTCAATATTAGTGATGACTCTATCAAGCCCCCGGCTGTTGCAGAAAGCTGTATCACACGCCAGGGTGTTGTAAATGGGGCTGATGTTTTTACCAAACTTCCATCGGCCCATGGTACCAATTGTGTCCTGAACTGAAGCGAATCCGATGCTTCCTGCTTCAATGTCATAGTGGAATAATCACCAATAGCAGCTTCATAAATACTTAGATAATTCCCGTTTTTTGATCGCAATGTGAATGGTGCAGCAACCTGTGATGCTTGTTTCACCGGACTTTGCTGATATAATTTTTCAAGCGTGTTATAGTCCGCCCATATCCACCAGCAATCAAAATTTTCTGCAAATCGAAAATGGGTCTCCTCACTCATGATGACCACCGATGGAATTTTTTCAGGGATTTCATATCTGAAACCAACACCATCATCATAAACCCGAAAACGCAGGTCGAGCAAGCGGCCGGAGTTGAGAGCTTTTAAGTGTACTAAACATTCGTTGTACTGATTTCGGATATTGCTATATTGTCCCCAGACGGGTTGCCATTGCTCATTTTTTGACGACAGTTCAATACCTTCAAAGGAAAATGATAATAATGAATCCTGCGATTGCCAGACCATTCCCAGTTGTGAAGGACGAATTAAAAGTTCATTACGATAAGTAACAGCATAGGTGAATCGTTCATCTTTCAGCGAAAGCGACAATGTTACTTCTCCTGATACTGATACGATGGTCTTCTCAAAGGAGGCAAGTGCCACTCCCTTTAATGGCGCGACTAATAGGGTACAGACGAGCAATCTGTGAAATATTCTTTTCATTAAAGCAAATATACACTATTTACTTTTTCATTAAGATAGGGAAGACAGAGGGTTTACTTTCTCTTGATAAGATCAAGCACCCCATTTATGAAAGTCAGGGGATGCACCGGATTTCCTGGGACATAAAGATCCACAGGATGATGATCGATAAAATTCCGATCTATTGCAGGACTATTTTTAAACGGTCCTCCACTAATGGCATCGGTGCCGGCAAGAATAATAATTTTAGGTTCGGGGATGGCATCGTAGCAGATTTGTAAGGCTTCCGCCATATTTGTTGAAACAGGCCCTGTGATTACTATTCCATCAGCATGTCGTGGTGAGGCAACAAATTCAATCCCGAAACGACCCATATCGAAGTTCACATTTCCGCAGGCATTCAACTCCCACTCGCAGCTGTTATCCCCACCGGCGGAAACTTGCCTGAGTTTCAACGAACCACTAAAATAACGTGAGATTTCATCACGAATCTTTGCTGTGTCAAGAGTTATGGGTGTATTATCACCTTCTTTAACAACGAGTCCTTCGCGCGTATTGGCAGATATTTTATAATCTTTAGTAAAGCAAATCTTTTCCGGAAAAGCAAATGCGCAGGCACCACAAAAAGTACATTGTCCGAGATCAATCTGCACAGGATCCACGCTGATTGCAGCCATTGGACAACAATTCATCAAAGACTGGTGGTCAACAGCAACATCACTGATTACAGGACGGCCACGAAAAATGCCCGGCACCTCGGCTTTACGGACATCAGGGATGAATTGCTTTCCTTGGTGGATGAGTATTTTAAGAGAATCGAACATTTATTTTTCTTTTACAGATCAAATCCGCAATAGGATAAATTAAAACTTTTATTACAAATAGGAAAATCTGAAATTTCGTTGTTGCGTACCGAAAGTGCCAATGCCAGCCAGTTGTGGAAGGATGGATCTTTAATTTTATAGTGTTGAAGTTCGCCATGTTCGTCCGTAATTGCACAATGACAAATCTCCCCACGCCAACCTTCAACCAATGAAAGACTAAAGGAAGATGCCTGTGGCTTAAGCATTGGTGCAGCCTCAACGTCCTGAGTTGGTAAAATTTCGAGCAAGCGACGGATGATAGCAATCGACTGCTTCACTTCTTCTTTACGAATCTGAGCCCGCGAATATACGTCGCCATGTCGTTTGATGACAGGCAAATGATGCAACTCAGCGTATAAGTCATGTGGATGAGAGCTACGTATATCGCGGGAGATGCCGCACATACGGGCCGACATTCCAACAGTTCCAATTTCTTTTGCCTGCGCATTGGTAACAATACCAGTCTTTTCAAAACGCGAAAGTACACTCGTAAGGTTAAACAAACCTTTACACATTTCGTTGAAATCGGGTTCGAAGGCATTCAGCACATTGTTCAGCTTCATCCTCAAATCGTCATTAAACGGGAAATGAGTGAAGCCCGGACGTATTAAACTTTTCGCAAAACGGTTTCCGCACCATTGCTGAAAATAATTCAAAATGGGTGTGCGAAGTCTGCCGAACACAGAGCTGCCAAGTTGATAGGCGATATCTGTGCATAAGGCACTAAGATCTCCAGTATGTATTGCAATACGTTCTAACTCCAATGCGAGTGTGCGGGAGTATTGCAATTGCATGCTCGGTTTATATTCCGACAGCGATTCCCAAAGATTGACAAAGGCCGTGGAATGTCCAGCCACTGTGTCTCCCGCAATATTTTCTGAAAGTGCAGCGCGACGCATCAACGCTTGCTTTTCAATGAAAAGCTTCTCTATACCTCTATGCTGATAGCCGAGCTGTATTTCGAGATGAAGGATTTTTTCACCGCTGCAAATAAAACGAAAATGCCCGGGCTCAATAACTCCCGCATGTATTGGTCCAACGCCCACTTCATGCAGTTCCTCACTCTCCATTCGGTAAAAAGGATAGTTCCTGAGCGTTTGTGATTTATCATGTCTGTTGGCCGCGTAACGCACAGGTTTTAACCATGGATGATCAGTATAACGAAGGCCGGTGTTTTCATGAATTTCCCGTTCAAAAAGGTGAAATACCATTTGCTTTGCAGCAAACGAAGGTAGCTCTTCGTCAGTAGCAACGCGGCAGGAAGAGATTTGAATATTTTCCTGAGCATCATCTGCCATAGCGCAAATAAGCCGGAGCTGTGTGTCTTCAGGTATAGCATAATACTGCACGCAATGAAACTCAGGCTGCATGGCAAGCTGCGTATTTAGTTGCAGAAATTGCGGGTAAGGCAGAATCGGAATATCCGCAAATGCGATGCGCTGATTATTTTTTATGGTAATGGTTTCCATGTTCACTGCGGAAGATTTTGTATGGCTTGTTGTATAAGGTCGACTAATACTGCCGGAGGATTGAACCCGAGGTAGATTACCATCCCAGTGAGTACAATTTGCGAAAGGGAATCACCCCAGAAAAATTTCCCTGCAACAGCAATCCCTTGTGGATCGGGAGGTGTAAACAATACTTTGAAAAAATTCTTTCCCAAGGCCCAGATGGCAAAGGAAAGGAGAAACATCATCAAAACAACTAAAACAAAATAGTGTTTGTCAAACATTGCTTTGAAGATAAAAAATTCGCTGATAAAAAGTCCCGATGGAGGCAATGCAGCCAAACAAATAAAAACAATAAGGAATACAGCACCCCCCGCTGCGTGCTTGGTGTAATAACCCCCTAGGTCTTTTATAAGATAACTTTTAAAGAGTGAGTGCAATTGCTGTATCTGATAGAACAGACTTGCCTTGGTGAAGGAATGAAAGATTAAATGCAAAAAGGCAGCATAATATCCAATTCCACCAACGCCAAGGCCAATAGCAACAATACCCATGTTTTCCAGACTTGAGTAGGCCGCCATGCGCTTGATGTGGTTCACACGCAACAGATAAACAACAGCAACAAACACGGAAAGCACGCCGGAAATTATTAATATCATATTAGCCCAATCCAGAATACTGGAAGAGGCAACAATTTCGTAAGTGCGGAAAATTCCAATAAATCCCACATTCATGAGGGTTGTTGAAATGAACGCACTAATAGGTGGTGGGGCTACAGTATGTGCATCAATGGTTACAGTATGCATGGGGAATAATCCCATCTTGGCGCTATAGCCAATCAAAATAAACAGGAATGCGAATTTCAGCCAGAAGGGGTTAAAGGTGGCTGCATGCTCAAGCAACGATTGATAGGTGAGATCCGTAAGACCTGACTCTTGAACAGATATACTGAGGAATAATATTCCAATAAAAGCAAAAGCCAAGGCAATAGAACATACGAAAAGATATTTCCAAGTGGCTTCTATAGAGTATTCAGTCCGGTCGTGATAGATTAATGCTGAGGCGGCAAAAGTGGTTAACTCAACAAAAATCCAGGTGCCAATGATGTGTCGTGACAGAAATGCACCGGTCTGCGCAATAATCAACATGCAAAAGGCTGCATAATAAATACTATGACTACGGCGCGGCTGATCGGCATGTTCCTTCATATAACGAATGCTGTGATACGAAGAAGTTGTAGTAAGAATACTAAGCACGATTAGCATTAATAGGGCTGTGGCATCTGCAGTAAAGAAGCCCGGTTCGCATTTTTTGTACTGGAGAATTTCAAAAACAGTTAAGCCCCATTGCATAATATTGAAAAGAATCAATAACGCATAATGTATGCTGGTCCTTCTCAAAACAAAGAGAGCGGCAGTTATTAATACACCTATTATGCAGTAGTATGTAAACATTTTTTCTTCTTTTCTAATCCCGGATTTGATTCAGTTTATCTACATCCGGCTCTTTAAATACATCACCGATTTTATTCACAAATATGCCCAGCACCAGGAAGCTGACAAAGAAATCCAGCAATATCCCTGTGTTTACAAGCATTGGCATTTCTTTACCAACAGTAAGAGATAGGATAAACACCCCATTTTCAATCACCATAAATCCCATGACATGAGTTATAATCTTACGGCGAGTAATAATGAGATATAATCCGGTAAAGAGCGATGACAAGGCCACCATGAAATATATTTTATTGATGCTGTCATCAATCAATGTTTGCGATATTAGGAAGGTAATAATCAAAATTCCCGTTACGATTACTAATGAGAAAAAATTCGAAACATAAGGCTCGGCCTCACGAGTAATCTTATTTCGTTTCATGATATAATTCAAAAACAAAGGAACAGCAATCGTTTTGAAAATAATTGTTTCCAGAATGATGAATATCAGGTTTAACAGGTTCATCGATTCCAACTCAACAAAACTTAAAAAGAAAAGGATAAGTCCCTGAACAGCCAGAATTTTCAAATAACTGAAGAGCCTGTTCACGATACTCAAGTACAGCAACGATATGGCAAAAGTGATTAAGAGTACATTGATCATGACGCTGCGTTTATATTATTTTTCCAATGACAATCAATACAACAAAAAAGATCAGCATTGATACCGATGTTAGTGCAAAAATGAATTGAGCATTATGGCTCATCCGGAATCTTGCCGAGAATGATTCAAGCAGTCCGGCAAATACAGCAAAAATAAATTGTACGGCAAAAAATGCAGGGATCACAAAATATAAGGGTAAACCACTGATAAAGAAATTGGCGATTAATGCACCGTACATGGCAAATTTTAATTGGGTGGCATAAAGAATCAAGCCTAAATCAAAACCGCTGTTGTCGAGTATCATTACCTCATGAACCATCGTTAATTCCAAATGCGTCTTTGGATCATCAATAGGCATACGGCTGTTTTCAATCATTGCAATCATAATGAGAACAAAGGTGGCTAAACCCCCGAGTGCATAAGAAATGTAG
This sequence comes from Bacteroidales bacterium, assembly GCA_963678485.1. Classification (GTDB taxonomy): domain Bacteria; phylum Bacteroidota; class Bacteroidia; order Bacteroidales; family CAIWKO01; genus CALGYY01. The sequence goes on along the minus strand of OY782882.1, from coordinate 1,960,158 downwards.
GGGCCAAACTGCAACGATGAAAAAATATCATAAAATGAGGTATGACCTGTCAATAAAGCAAAAGAGCCCATCAGCAGAAAGAACGCGGGTTCTACGAGCATTGAGTAAAGGGCTTCACGAGCTGCACCCATGCCTTCGAAGCTGCTTCCTGTGTCCATTGCGGCAATGACGCTAAAGAATTTTCCTAAAGCGAGAACATAAGCAAAGAAAACGAAATCTCCCTCAAAGGAAATTACTCCCTTATAATTTCCCAGAGGAACAACCAAAATTGCCATTATTACTGATGCGAAATATATGCTGGGAGCAATCTGAAATAAAATACTACTGGTATTGCTCACCACAGCTCCTTTTTTCCACAATCGAAAAATATCCTTAATAGGCTGAAGTATCCCCGGACCTTTCCTTCCGGAGGCCAGACTCTTTGTGCGGTTTAAGATTCCCACAAAGAAGATACTTGCTATGATGATGAGTGCTAAACTGATCATTTTAAAGCCGGTTAAAGAATTCGATAAGTGATAAAAAACCTTTATATAACAAGGGAATTACGGTTGCAAGTAAAATAAAAACTACTCCGTATAAAACATAAAACTGTGTCTTTCCATTTTGCATAAAACTAAATTTCCCGAAGAAATAGTTGATGCTGCGTAAGGGACGATCAATTAGCCAGCTTTCAACTTTATCATAGGGATTTGTTTCGTGAGAACCTTCTTCGGGGAACACACCACTGACTTCCTTTTTCTTCTTTCTGATATTCAATACTGGTCCTGCAAGCTTGCGGTACGAACGGACAAATGAACTACCGGTGTATTGCATTCGCGATGCATCCCCAGTATAACCGCATCCCCAGGTCTCCGCTGTACTCATTTGGCGATGCACGGTAATTTGTTTACGAATAATCCAAATAAATGCTGCCAGTAAAATGAAACCAGCTGCTGCAAATGAAATGTGTTGCATCATTGAGCTTACAGGCGTTGTTCCCGTTTGAATTGTCTCAGGAAGCGTCAGCTTTGCCATGAACAGTCCCAATGCACCATTTAACCCATTGATAAAAAACATAGGAGTGAGGCCAATAGCAATGATTATCGCAAACACTAAATACATAGGGATAAGGCGAGACACCTTCACTTCCTTGGGTTGTTCAGGATATTGACTTCGGGCATTTCCCGGAAATACTACCCCAAAGGCTTTTGTATAGCAAAAGAACGATAGCCCGCCAATAAAGACCAGACCAAAAATAGAAAAGAGCGAAAGTAAAAGCGGCATCGAACTAACTTCTGTCAGGCTTTTTAAAAAGCCCGAGTAAAGAATAAATTCCGAAACGAAACCATTAAAGGGTGGTAATCCGCAGATGGCCAATGATCCCACAAGAAACAGTAAGGCAGTATGGGGCATACGTTTCATTAAACCGCCCAACTGCTCAATATTCAATGTGTGCGTGGATTGGTAAACATTCCCGGCGCCATAAAAAAGTAAAGATTTGAAAAGCGAATGGTTAAGCACATGTAGCAATGCTCCTGCAAAGCCTAATACCGTTAAGGCCATATTGTTGGCGCCAAGACCAATAGTTCCAAGGCCAATACCTATTCCAATGATACCAATATTCTCGATGCTTGAATAGGCTAAGAGCTTTTTTAAATTATGCTGAAGAATCGCCAGCATGATTCCGTAAACGCCGGTTATCACGGAGATTACAAGGATTATCGTTCCAATCAACGTATAGTCCGTATGAATCAATAATATCATTCGAAGTATTCCGTAAATACCAATTTTAATAATCACCCCCGACATAATTCCTGAAACGTGCGAAGGCGCAGCAGGATGTGCGTAGGGAAGCCATGTGTGGAATGGAACAAAGCCGGACTTAAAGGCGAAACCAACGAATAGTATCAGGAATAAGCAAAGCGTCGTGCTAACTGGATGCGTCATGGAAAATGCCGTAATGGCACTAAAATCGAATGTTTGCGCACTGCTGGCAACCCATAGAAATCCAATACTGAGGAAAACAATACTGAGATGTGATTGTATAAAATAATTAAGTCCGGCTCTCAGGGTTTCCGGTTTATAATGTTCAAAGATAACCAGGATAAACGCTGACAAGGCCATAATTTCAAGTGCAATCAAAAAGACCAGCGAATTTTGAATTACCGTGAGCAGGATGAGCATGGAATGCACCAGTAAATAGGCCATACAATGCAAGGAAATATTGGAACTCTGATCGCGGTAGGCTTTCATATACTGCAGGCCGTACAAAGCTCCGGTGACAAGTGTAAAATTGATGATGAGAATAAACCAGGCGGATAATGCATCAAGAACAATGGCTACATGACCTGTGATGAGTGTTCCCGTAAAAACCAAATCCAAGGGATGACCGAGCAAGGCTTGTATTGCCATATAACTACTGATTGCAGCCATGAGAATCACTGCAGCCAGCGTGACCATTCCTTTCCCCGATACCTTTAGAAAAGGTACAAGGAGCAGCGCTGCTGCCAAAATGATCATATATGTTGCAATCGTTTCCAAACAATAATTTGTTTCGGACGGGCAAAAGTAGATATATTTTTAACAAGGCGACCGACAAGATATTTCCCAAATGTATTATTCGTTTCACAAATCGCTGCAAGTCTTTTTGTAGGCGATATTCCTAGATAGATTGATAAAATAATTATAATCACAAGAATAGGTGTTTGTTTGAAAAGGTTGTTGCGTAAAGTTTTTTTGTTATTTTTGCGAAGATTAAAATCAAAAACAACCTTGGTTCGGGAATTTTAATTCGGGACGGGGAGATTGAACTTACTATGCGGACCTTATCCTATATCTGTTTTTTATGCTTTATATCCTGGGGTTCTTGCCTTTTTGGACAAGAGAAATCGGATTTTCAGGATATGAATTTATTGGGTAATGTTAAAGCAGTAAGAATTACAACCTATATGGCTGTAATTAAATCGGGCGATGTCCAAAAAGGCAGTATTGTCGACAATATGTATTACGTTTTTAATGAGCAGGGTAAAACTGCTGAAGAGACCGTCTTCAATAGCGATGGCAGTATTAGCTGGCGTACTACTTACAAGTATGATACTAACGGTAATGAAATAGAAAGTTGCTTTTATCGTGCCGATGGCGGACTTGACTGGACTCGTAAATGTAAATATGACGACAAGGGTAAAAAGATTGAGGATAATAAGTTCCGCGCCGACGGAAGTCCCTATTACAAGTTCAATTACGTTTATTTTAAACGTGGCGAAAATGTTACTGAAAGCGATTATTACGCCGATGGAAAGTTGTATTGGATAGAAACGCAAAAAACCGATTCCGTGGGTCGTGTTATTGAAGAATCAGACTATAATGCCGAAGGGAAACTCTGCTCACGCAATGCATATGTATATGATACCAAAGGAAACCAGATTGAAATCTGTTATTATAAAGCCGATGGATCGCTGGATTGGAAACAGACCTATGTTTATGATGATCAGGGAAACATCATTGAAGAAAATGATTTTATCTCTTCCAATAAAAATCTTTTTAAGTACGACGACAAGCGCAACGAAACCGAATTTGTTGGTTATGATGCAACAGGAGCTGTTACCAGTAAGGAAAGCAAAAAGTACGAATACGACAATCAGGGTAACTGGATTAAAGCCATAGTAATTAAAAAGCCGCGCGCTGATGCTTCAGAACGGCCCGCCTTTGTGATTGTTCGTAAAGTGGAGTATTTCGATTCCAAGAATTAAACGTTCCACCCCCAATTTTTTTCGTAAGCAGTGTTTACAGTTTCCTTGTGGTACCGTGGATTCGGAAATCAATAATTGCAATTTGTTGACAGTTTATGTTGGATCAGGCGGAAAAGTTGAGGAGTAGCAATACTATTCATAGATAAGAATAGGTATTAAAACCTTTCTTCAAATGCGAAGGCCAAGAATCATGACAAATGAAAGCATATTGCATATATTGTTTGAAATGTTGATCATCAATATTGATTAAACATATCAATCTTTTAGTGCATCCATGTTTTAAAAGTGTAAAGGACAAATAACGTTTGTACTAAAGGGTTCTTTTTCAGTCTTGAAATTATGGAATACTAGTGTTCAAAGCTTGTGCGCGGGCCTGTCAAAGCAAGCGGGCGTGGGTGGGCTGTGAATCGCCAACGGCACGCAAATCCGCAAGGGGCCAGACAGCGGCTTTTTCGCTGTCGGCTCTGTCGAAAACGACAAAAAGAAAATTCAATGAGCGAACTGAAGTTTATTATCACAATCAAGAACAGCTGTCAATTGGCGTTTTCGGCACTACCTTGCGTGATTTGCGGCCGTTGGCGAGAGCGGGGGGATAGCATTTTGCTTTGACTTGACTTTTGGCTCCACCATTTTTGTCAAGAAAAATGGTGGAATTAATAGAAATAGACAACCAATTTAGCCGCGCTCTTGTTAATTGTGGTAAATCTTCTTGCGGTTCTAAGGTTTTTGGCGCACTTGATTGTTTTTTACTCCTCAACAATCCGGTTTGATCCTTTATTTTGTCAATTTAATTCTTTGGCCAAGAAGCCAGAAACCTCTTCTGCCGCATCGAACACAACAAAATGCCCGCTTGTCGCAACACTGTAATGAGGTGTAAAGTTTCGCGGAGGTAATATCCTGTCCTGCATTCCATGGATCCTTATTGGCTTACACTTGCATTGCTTGTGTTTCCATTGCACAAAGCTTCCTATGGCCCACTTGGTAAAACGCTGGTCAGTGTCAATTAAAATACTTTCCAATAAGCGAATACTTTCCTCGTCTTTTGCGCCAAACATGCGGTTCATCACCGGATTGGTTTTTTTCAGGGGTCTGCTAGGCATCAGTTTATACAAACCAGAACGTCCTATAAACTTCATCATTACTGGCAATTCTTCCCTGCATCCTATGCTCGAAATTATGATGGTCTTAAGTGGATGAACCTTTTCTGCCATCATGCAGGCTATCATACCACCGAACGACAAGCCAATTAAATAAAAAGGAAGACTTGTGTCAATGAGTGCAATCATCCTATCGACATAGTGATCCAGCGATTCCCTTTTTTCAGGACTTAGCCAATCCAAATGGACGGCTTCAATCCCTTCTGGAAATACCAAACGCGAATATGCGCGCTTATCGCAACCAAGTCCCGATAAAAGATAGGCTTTCATTGTTACGAAGGTACACAATCCGAATTAATTGGTAGCTCGTGTTATAATGTTAAAAGCCCATTGCCTGATGCAGCGACTCAGTATCTGGATTTACCAGAAGTTTGCACCCAATAATCTTTGAACCGTTTGCATCAATTGCTGACTTGCAATCGGCGTAATGTGTAACATAGAGTTTATCGTATTGATCGATGACACACATGGCCATCATTTCATTAGGAATAAAAACATAGGTAACCTTGTTTTCTTTGATTTGCGCGGGGAACACGCCAAGTCCAGTATTACAAACCATCCAGGCTTGTTTAGGAATTACTTTTTTACCTTCAGCATCTCTAAGTTCAGCAAGTACATTGACCTTTGAAGGATTATTTCTAATGTGATCGCAATTCCAAATTCCAAAACCACTCACCTGTAAAGTTCGTGTTAACTTGGAGGAAGGGGTGTTGTATGAAGTATCGGATTGTTCAAATAAGGCAAGGGTTTGTCGGGCATAAGCGAGCCAATCAGCCTGAGTCATTTTTAATTCTTCTTGCGACATTGCACTTTTAATAATTTTCCAATCTTTTTTCTGATCTCTTATTTTTTTCCGATCCAGCGCACGGTCAAAGGAAGACTCAACCTTACTCAGTGTCTTTTTATATCGGACATCCAATCGTGCATAGAGTTTTTCAAGCTTTGAATCTTCAGAAACATTAGGTATTTGAGGAACGGCTTCAAATGAAACCTCTGATTGCGGCGATTTCAAGCTTATGGTAAATCGGTTGCTGGCGTCAGAATATTCCACGCGAATATCTGTCCAACGTTTGATTTTACAATACGCAGTTAAGAATTCCTGTTTGCTCATTGGTCCTATATATTGCCAGTTGTAATTGCAATAGGGAGTTAGTTCTTTGTAGTTGGCGGTGGAGATTACATATTTTTTCTTCGCTCCGGCATATATGTAAGGAAAGCGGAATAATATGTTATCCCTGTTTTCCCTATTGCTTCTGATTTTTTTTACCTTAAAAAATGGTCGCAAATCTTTTTTATCTCCCCAGAAATAGGAGGTGAGCCGGCGTGTACGTGCGTAGGTAAGGTTTTCGTATCGGCTAGAAAAATTATTTGTGTCGAACGGATAGTTATCTAACAGAAATTGCAATGTCCATGCACGCGATAGACCCTCTGGCCCCCCCTTTACAAGGGTGTTTGCATTATTTCCAGCGAAGGTCCAGTTACCTAGTGAATCATTATATTTATATAAATTAAAATCTTGCTGCATGCTCGTTGTAGCAAGCTTAATTTCCATTTCTGCGCCAGGTCTTAGTTGCAGCATGTTTGTATCCTGCATGGCGTAGATCTCAAACATCCCTGCCGTTTCGAAAATGTTCTCTGAACCGCCACTGTCGTAGGTCATAGGAACTCCGCTGAGAAAGATACTGGCAGGATCGGAGAGTTCCCTGAAATAGATTTGGTAGTTGTTCTGAACGGTATTTCCTTGTGCATCCACAATGGCATTTGCAGGAATAGTAATCTTTGTACCTGTTGGTGTCATTATCAATTGCTCACGCGCCGGCACCCCGGTGAATTGCTGAAAATGCACTGTTGCCTCTTCAACAGGTGCCTCAAATGAACGATAGTCTATTTCGAGATTTGCTGTTTTTGTATACGAAGTGGCTGCCGCTGATGAAATATATACACTTTCTGGTTCAGTCACTGTATCGTATTTATATAAACAAACAGATTCCTTAAACATCCGATGAACAAAGGCTGTGTCAGCAATGGTTGTGATGCTTGTAATCACTGTATCTATCGCAATATTCTTGATTGGATAAAGCACTTCTGACAAACTAAGATCATTACCCGAAATATCAAGATATGTGATGCCCTCCGGATCAACAAGCCAGGCAGGGAAATTACTGAGATAATTATCGCTTACATCAATTTTTTGATAGTACTGTTTGCATATATATTTTGATGGAAAACGGACTTCAAAATTGCCACTAATCCTGAGCACATCTAATCCGGGATTTTTTTGAAGTGCATCTAAAACCTTTGCTAAATCGACCACATCACAATTAGAGATGGAAAGTGTATTTAGACTGCGGATTTTTTTTATACTGGAAGGAATCTCGGCCGTCACAGCGCCGTCTATCGAAAGTTGTTCAAGCCATGAATGTGAGGCTAAGAATTCCATGGCACTACTTAAGTTAAAGGCAGGAGATGCACTAATAAGAAGAGATTTGAGCTGACTTCTCTTTTTCCCTTCAAAGCTTAGCTGTGTGTAAGTGATGTTTAGTAATTCAAGAGTTTCCAGCGCGGGAAATGAATCAAGATTTAATTTTAACAGCGAGGAATGCTGGGTTTTGTCGCCTTGTTCAAGGATTATCAATCGTTTGGTGACGACATCTTGTGATAGTGTTCTGAAATGAACCGAGTCTTCGCCCAGGCGGACGATTCGTGTCGTTTCTGCAGTTGAGGTTTGCGCGCTTGCTTCGCTGAAAATGGCAGTAGCGAGCAGGGACATTAATAAGATAATCGACTTTTTCATGATCCTTTAGTTGATGGTTGTTATGATCTGATTACCAATTGTGTGTCAATGGTGAACCGACAATTTTTGGACGATGGGGCAGCTCGTTCAGATCTACATTATCGCGTAAAGGTTTTTCTATAGGACTCTCCTGAAGTTTATTAAGATTGAAATCAAAGTTGGACGTGCAAAATTGTTATGCTTTTTTGATGTTAGTATTCCTGTAGAAATATGCTATATAGTAATATAAACTTTGTGAAAAGTTACAATTATTGACTACATATTAAAATTTGATTTTGCTGAAGTATGACCCTCTTCCCATTTAAGCGTCATTTCTAATAACGACAACGGTTCATATAAATTGCAATAACATTGTTTTCATCCAGAACAAATGCGCCTGCACCTGCCAGTCGTAATCCACCTCATTCAGACATAAACTGGGCTTTGCTTATTGATGGGAAGACTATGCTTTTGCTTTCTTAATTTGCAGAAAATAATGATCTGCATAATTCGATAACAAAGAGCACTTTGAATGTATAACTTCCAGCCATAGAAGCAGTCGAAGAACCACTTTTCGCTTAGCAAACATGGGGTTCAGATAAGATGGGGGAATAAATAATCCGATGGGTGCTAAACGTATGCGTTGCCATGATGAAAAACACCTAAGAAGCTGTGCCGGTCGATAATAGTGTACATTTAAAGAGAAAGATTTAAATGTGGCTAAAGATCCTTTCTCACGCAGTCTTCGAAATGCGTTGGAGAAATTCCCTTTTAATAAAAAATAGGTTTGTTCCCATCGGCAATTCGTTCCCATTACAACAAATACGCAGGATCCGCCAGTGATTACAAAAGATGAAATAGCATTCGAAAAGTGCTGTAATTCTTGATAAGAAATACAATTAATGCCTCCAAAATTCGAAATGATGAGGTCGAAGGGTTCATGGTCATTCAGCGTATCAATATTCTGAAAGTTGCATTGAACAAAGCGGAGATGATCTTTGATACCGGCGTCAGCAGCTTTTTTTGTAGCAATTTCAATCATGGCTAAAGATGCATCTGTTGCCACAACATGATGTCCCAATTGCGCAAAATATAACGCATCGGCACCTGTCCCGCAATTCAATTCCAATATGCGGAGTTTCTTTTCCCCGTTAATTAAATCATGCATAGCGGCATATACCCGTTCACGTTGCAGAATTCCTATCTGTGTATTAGTAAAGGTATCATCATACCCCTCAGCCATGGCATCAAACAGCGCAGTATCATTCATGAATACTATGGTTTAATCGGATCTTTGCAATGATGCTCGTTGGAATGTAATATATGATAAGGACTATACGACGCAGACTTTTCGCCTGCACATGCAGCGGATGTTTCAGTGTCTTTTTAAATTGATCCCAGCCCTGATGCAATCTGTAATTCTTATGTATATAGCGATGCAATCTCTTATAGAATAATGGAGGATAGGTGTTTTTGAACATTAACGCCAATTCATCTGAATCAGTCCAATTAGATTTTTCTTTAAGATCATTTTTTACAGATTCATAAAAGAGCGTTCCCGGTAATGGGTAAGAAACTGATATTCCAATATCTTCGGGTAAAAGGCGATTAATCATGCGCTGAGTCAATCGTATATCCTCTATTGTTTCTCCGGGATATCCGAATTGAATAAAGAAAGCTGGTTGTATTCCATATTTGCGAAGCATTAGTGTGGCTTGTTCCACTTGCTCTATGCGTATCCCCTTATTCATAGCATCCAGTACCTTTTGCGACCCGCTTTCGGTGCCAAGCCAGACCATTTCACAACCAGAACGTGCAAGATTTTTTACATATTCTTCATCAAGTAATAAATCTGCTCGCGATTGAATCTTATACCTGAAGTGGAGTTTATTTTCGGTCACAAGACGAGAAAATTCAGTAAGCCAGCGCTTATCCAAACCAAAGATATCGTCGCAAAACCATACTTTTTCAAAACCAATAATTTTTTTCAGCTCAAGCAATTGGTCGATGATGTATTTTGGCGAATGCGAATTATAACGGTACCCGTAAATGGGTTTGGCGCACCAGGTACATCGAAAGGGGCATCCACGTGTTGTAGCTAAATTGATACTGAAGTATCCGTAGCGATGCAGCCACATCGACCGGTATCGTTTCATATCAACAAGATCCCAGGCAGGAAAGGGCAACGTGTCCAGATTGCTTATTGGCTCCGGTGTAGCTGTTGATTGAATGGCTCCTTCGTAGTTATAAGAAATACCTGCGAGTTCAGGAAAATGATTGTTGCCTGAAGACAGTTGGTTTACAAGGCTAACTAAAGTGGCTTCTGTTTCTCCATGAATAATATAATGAGCTCCTTGCGACAAATAGCTCTCAACATGATCAGTTGCGTCGGAAGAAGAAACGATTACTTTACATCCGTGTTCGCCTCCAAGCCTTGACATACGAAATGCGGCCTCCCTCATATTGGTGAGACACATTTTTGTGAGATAATTAAAGCCATCGTCGCAAATTAGCAGTATTTCCGGTTGCTCGCGCTCGAGTATTGGAAAAATTTCTTCGGCTGATTCTGAAAACATCACATCAAAAAAAGCAACATCATGCCCTTCTTTTCGCAGAGCTGATGCGGCATACAGGGTTCCTAAGGGTGCAAATGATTGCTGTAGACCCCATTGTTTCGGATCAAAGCGCATGAAATACGAATGAGTGACCAATACCTTGCTCATCCAAGTGAAATGTTATGTTGGGCCTCAAACATAGCAATCTGCTTCTCGTATTCTTCAACAATTCTGAACTGAAATCCGTGAGGATGATGTTTAGATATATATTTTTTCGACTTGAAGTTGTCTTCAAAAACATGTTGCTCTATACTTTGATGCTTCTGTTTCCAATGCGCATGCGTTTTCTTCAAACACCAGTCGTCAAGCTTGTTTCCCAACGATCCTGACAATAGAAATTCAACAATCGGTTTAAGAATATTAAATGTCCGTGATTGAATTTTATGTTTAGGTGCAATGCTATTGTTTGGAAAATATTGAGAAATCCATGCGTTGGCGGTAATAAAATCCTTACAAGTTGCTACACCATACGCAGGTAAGACATGAGAGATTTCGGTTGCTGTAAATATATTTTGATCGGGAATCACCAGATTATTGGTGTCGATAAAATAATTCACACAAAAATATTTTCTGGAATTCAACAAAAAAACCTTCTTGAATAATATTAAAAATGTTCTGCAAAGCCATAATCGTCCGGGTTTCGTAATGATGAAGTAGTCAACATCCCCCTTCTTTTCAACGGTACCTTTAGAAAGACTACCTGTAAGCATAACCCCTCTTACGAAAGGCGATGATGCAATGAGTGAAGTAAAAATTCGCGCAATTCTCAGATATGCTCTGGCTTTACGATTTCCATTAAGCCGATGCTGAATCATCCCATTTTCCTCGCCAAGAAAATAAAAACCTTTTTCTTCTGAAACCAGATTTTCGGCCAACAAATACTGAAGCGATTTTTTAGCCTCCGCTTCAGTGACGGCTAGATGAGTATTTTCAATAACTTCTGTTAATGTTAAAGGGTATCTGAAAATACTTGAATACAGCAAGGATTTAATAAGCGCCTGTTGCAGGGAGCTTAGCTTGCTTTGTATTTCAGCACGTTGAGTATACAGAGTTTCCGTCATTGTTTAGCTGATTCGCTTTACGGAATAAAGGTAAATCTTTTCCCCGAATGTCCTCTTCGTATGCAGTATATTCAACAGCGAACCATGCGTTTTTGCAATGCTTTCTATTGTGTTTAGATCTGCGATATCACTAAGAACCATGAATACCTGACTATTCTCTTTAATGTGATTTTTGTATGATAAAAAAAGGCGATGGTAATATTCAAAGTTCTTTCCACATCGCCAGGCATATTCTGAAGCCTCCTTCGGGTCTGCTGCAAAGAAAGGCGGATTGATCAAGAGTATATCATACTTTTCCTCCTTACATTCAGCAAAGAGATCAGATAAATATGCATTAACCTTTACTTGATTATTTTTTGCATTTAGTATAGTGTTTTCAATCGCAACTGGGTTTATATCTATCGCTGTCACCAAGGCTGTTTGTTTAGCGCAATAAACCGACAGCAGGCCGCTTCCACTGCCGACCTCCAGCACCGTTTTTTGTTGCAGGTCTTGTGTTTTCAAATGTTTTAATAAATATAGGCTACTATAAAAATACTTGGGATGGAAAACGCCGGGCAGAACAGTGATTTGTAAATCATCATAATTCCAGTAACAAATCTTTTTAAGCTTTCTTGTTACAAGTGGTTTGTAAAAAAGTTTTAATATGAGTCGTAGCGCAGCCTGAAACATCTCTAAAATCCTTCTTTTTCCGGACGATAATAATGAAACAAATGTAGCAGTATTCTTATTTCAATGGGGGCGCAAAAAATATTTGTTCGATATCTGAACATTGAAAACACGCTCAAAATACTTCGCTTTATGGGTGTCATATTAATGTTCGAAATAGACGGATAGTGCCCAATCAGAACAATTTCGAAGTTTCTGATTTTTCTTATGGCCCTTTTAGTCATCCACGGTGTCGCTGGATTTCTTCTCAGGTCAAAATCGCGCCATTCCTTTTGCAGCCAGCTTTCTAATGTGTCAGGAAAAACAATAGTATCAGATGTTTCAGAAGGATCCGTTGTTAATATAGAATCAGGCAATGGGCTATAAACATAAAGGATGATTTCGCTTTTGCTGTTGATGTGCTTTAGTTTTTTGATGAAGCGGATTTCTGTGTTTATGCTTTTATACAATGATTTATGATCTGGCTCAGGAAATCCTAATACAAATGAAAACTCAGGAATAATGTCGAATTGCTTTAGTTTTTGTGCAACGTTCAGAATATCCTGTGGGCTCTGATTGCCACCTTTTCCTATGTTGGCTAGGGTTTGATTGTTCCCCGATTCAGCACCCATAAAAATCATCCTGCATCCTGAACGTCGCATAAGTTGTAAACTGCTTTCTTTATAATTCAACAGCGTATCTACGCGACCCTCAGCCCACCACTGAATGTTGTGTCCGACAATTTTTTCGCAAAAAGAAACAACGCGGTCTTCGTTGACAAAAAAGTTGTTGTCTGAAAATTCAATTGCATCTAATTGATAGCTGGATTTCAGATTCAGTATGATTTTCCCAAGTAAATCCCCATCCATCCCCATCCATTTTTTATGAAAAACATCAGGTATGGCGCAAAAGGAACAATCGTATGGACAGCCAAAGCTGGAGTGATATTGAAAAGTTCGTTTGCCCAACCATGTTTCCTTAAGATATAATCTTGCAGGATAGCGCTGGTGAAACTTTTCGTAAGGTAAGGGAATAAATAGGTTTGATGAGTCAAGACTTTTAGTTTCTTCAGAATGAATTAACAATCCATCCTTTAGATACATAAGGTTTGGAGAGTTCGGTATTTCACTTTTGTTGATGAGTGCTGAAACTAATTCCGTCATGGTATAACCAACCGGACCTTTGATGATGTAGTCAACAAAACCTGATTTTAATACAGGTAATGGGTGAGATGCAGGGAAATATCCTCCCCAAACAATGGTAATTTCCGGAAACTGTTCTTTAATTTTTTTTGATATAGGAATGGCTTGTCGCGGTTGAATGCCGGGCATAACGGTGCAACCAAACACTGCAAATTTACCACTAGATAAGCAATCTTCAATAATCGGCCAAGGGTCAACTTCTGCATTTCCATCAATAATTTCCCATTCAAATTGGCCTTCAAGTGCCGCCGCCACAGCAAGGATGCTGTTTGGAATACGAGCTTTCGAATTGGCCGAGCGCGGATTAAAGAGTAATACTGAGCGAGCGATTTTCATTGCACAGCTTCCTCCATATTAGATGATGGACTTAGTTTTTTTGCCTTGAACAGACCCCTGTAATATCCAGCTACAACAAGAATCATGATGAGCCACTGTCCCGCCACAGCACCAGTGAGGGCGCCTATTGTGCCATATATGGGGGCGAGGATATTTCCCAAAAAAAAGCTAATAGACAAGCCCAGCAGATTGATTATAAGGATATATATCTGATGATTGTTTTTAAAGGCAAAATATATAAATAAAGAATAAATAAATCCCGGGAAAATCAGCAAAGATCCAAGCATTAACAATAATGGATTGATACTAAATCCATAGAAGTAGCGGATGATTAAATAGATAATACTAATTGAAATGGGAGTAATGAATATTCCGATTTTTAGTAAAAGTAGTTGCACTTTTTTAAAAATAATTTCTGGGGAACGATATAAATTTTTAAGTGCAGGAACAATCACTAATCCTGGAGTCAGTGTTACAAGGAGCAGTAGATTTAAATAGATCTGATAAAAAGCTTTGTCGTGATTTGATAAATAATAGTTAACAATGAATTGATCCGCTTTGGAAACAATTAGACCTGTAAAGCCCATTGCAACGAAGATCCATGCGTTTAATAAATGTTTGCGATCAAATTTCCAATAGGACAAACGATTCCAGCTTTTGTAAAAATATCCCGAAGTCACCGCAGCTTTTATCGCATCTGAAATCATGAGTAAGAATACAATTCCTAAGGAATTGGCAATGGCTGGAAAGCAAAGCAAACCAACAATTGATGCTAATCCACCAAGGACTTCGACCAGTATTAATAAACCAAATTTCTTTTCAAAAAACACAAGAGTGTCGAAGCTTTGATAAATAAAGCGAACGAATAACCATAGACAGCAAAGGGAAAGCATCCACACCTGATTAGCTGTATGAAGCCATAGTACTAGTGCAGCTGCGGGTAATAGCAGGGAGCGAGTTATTAGTGACGAGGAGAATAGCTGTTGTAATGCTGCAGGTTGCTGACTGATACTTCGTAATAGATAATCCTTAGATCCCCACACTGTGGCCGTTCCAAGAACATATACCCACAAGCTATAAGATACCACACTTCCCCATAAGTCCTTTGAATAATAGCGAATGATTAACCATGAAAAAATGAAACCCACAAGACTTGGCATAAGTGTTTTTATCCCGAAAAGCATGGAATGTTTAAGGCGCTTAATGTCAGTATTTCCGGGAAGAAACCTCATTGATTGATCTTATTGCTCATTATCTGCTTGTCGTTTTGATTCTCTGAAAGCATTATCGTTTTATAGTTTGCGCTTCTATCTATACTTACTAATAGGGCTAATGAAGCAAAGACCAACATTGCCATTTTATCGAGATCTAAAAAGGCATTGAAAATTCCATGGATATAAAAAGTTATCAAGCTGAGCAAAGCGGCGAGGGCAATTCTTCGTAAAAAGACATCCTGCGATTTGTAAATGATGCGCAATCCAATAAATATTGAATAGAAGACAAGCACTATAAAAAGTAATAAGCCAGGAAGTCCTTCTTCTGAGAGATAGGTCATATACTCAGAATGAGCGTGTCCGCGATTTCCTGTAAAGGTGCTGATATGCGTCATTTCTGCCCTTACCTGATATTTGCCATAATTGTACTGATAAGTCCCAGGGCCAAAACCAACCACCGGGCGATCAAGGTACATACGATATGCGCATTTCCAACGATTGATTCGTTCGGTATTCGATGCATCATTTTGAATATTTGAAACAGATTCAACATGTTCTTTGAAATCGGTACTATTACTTTTAGCATCGCTGTGCTTGGCCCAGTCTCCGATATCTTTAAGGTTCAAAGCGACCATCGCTGTGATTACCGTTAACCCAATAATTATTACATAGAAGCGTGTACGAAATAAAATAAGGACAGAGAAGAAAAGTGCGATGATAAGCCCAATCCACGCTGCCCGTGAGTATGAAAGTATGGTGGCCACGATAAGGAAGATGGCGAATATCCAAAGAATTGTGCGATATTTTTGTTGTATACCGAACAAGGTTCTATTGAAAGCAATCGATGTTATTATTGGAACCAGAAATGCCAGTACTCCCCCATAAATGGTATGGTCAGCAAAAAACGGCAAGGTCATTTGATAAGATCCTCTTGAATCGAAACCTATTTTTGCATGTGCAATCATGCTATGGATTACCGGATATAAAACCCCTAATCCATATACAAGGAAAATGAACCACATATTCCTTTTATCCTTAAAAAGCTCCATCGACATGAAAAAGAAAACGCTGAGATAGATGGCTCGAACGAGCGTTCTTTTGAATGAAAATTCAGGGATTGAACTATAAAAACTGCATATCAGCATCCACAATAATTCGAGAAGTAATATGATGGTAAGCGGATGATAGACAAGTCTCCGTTCAATGTTTGTTTTTATCAATAATTTCAGTATTACAAACAGGCCAAAAATACCGGCCAGTGCTTCAGAAGGGAAAGAGAGAACACTGCCACCCCCTAGCTTAATGGGGATAGAAAGGGGTATCAGAAAAGCAATGATTAAATATAAATTCTTTTTGTTGAAAAATAACAGATATATCACCATTATCCCGCAAAGGAGATAGGTAAAATAAGATAGATAGGCAAAGGAATTAAAGAATATGCATAAATTAAGCAGCATTACAGCAAAGGCTATAAGCAACCAAAATGAATGTGTTTTAATCCAACGCAGCATGCTTCTCATGAAGCCATACTCTTTTTAATTTCTTTCACTTTGTCTTTTAAAAACAACAGTATCCAACACAGGATAAGCGCACCAAATCCGGAAATCAGCAAGTTGAGCGTATAGGAGGGATAAACTTTTTTGTGAGACACTGCAGCTCGGTCGAGCACATATACTGAAGGGATCGGACGTTCCCAGGCATATTTAGCTTTATAATAGCGTTTGGCAATATCATTAAGTATGGCTTGTTCAAACATATACTGATTGATGGCTAATTCAAGCTGGGTGCTGTTCACATACCTTCGTTCGCTCATCATATTCAGATTTGTTTGCTGTGTGGAAAGAATGATCATTTGCGGATCCTTTATTTCATCCCGCATTTGCGAAATTTTCTGTGTCAGCGTATCAACTTCGGCTTTTTTATCAAAATACTCTTTTTGAAATGATAGATAGGCATTTTCAAAGTTCTTTTTAATAACTTTTTCGCGAAGAGGATTTATAGTATCAATAATCGTATTTACAACAGCCGCGGCCATTTCAGGATCCTGTAGACGGGCAGAGATTACAATAGACATAGAAATGTTACGGGAAAAGCTTATATCTTCAAAGTACTTTTTCTGTAAATCATCTTTCCAGGAATCATCAGTGGTGTCGAGATTATAATATTTCACCAAATTGAATTTTTTCATTATGATTTGCTGCATCTCTTTTGATTCAAGAATTTGAATCAGTCGGTCAGCCTCAACATCATAACCAAAGCTTGGATTATCCAAGGTAATTTCAAGCGAATTCGCTGAAGTTGGGAATATTGTCCCATACGCAAGATATTCCTTAGGAATAAAAAAAGTGACAACCACCGAAATAAGCATTGAGCTTAATACAGCGATCACGATTGTTTTGAAATGACGAATAAAGAAGCGGATTAGTTCCACCGATTCTTTCTTTTCATTAGTGAATTCGTTCATTAAATAAGTTTTAGTTGAGTGGTTTTGTACAAAATTAATAAAAAATATCCAGCAGCATTAATTCCCTACCCGCCGAAGCTACTGCAACATCGTGTACATGCCGGAAGCAATCCGCCTGAATTGGCAAGGTTCCGTCGCAATGCTTTCATAGGAGAGGAATTCCACAACGCAGGAAGTGTGGAAGTCGCAATGTTCCCAAGCGGAGCGCAATAACAACGGGCATGCGCCGGAATAACACTGCCATCAACACGGACCATTAAATTAGAAAAGACATCCATGCATCGTTTCCCTATTTTTTCATGATGAAATTTATAATACGTGTTTAATTGGGATTCAGTACTAAGGTTTGGTGAAAAGCCTGTGGTAAAGGGAAAAGCGGCTGCTTTTACCGAAAGAATCTCTTTTTCCAACAAAAGCAAATCTATGTTATCAAGCCCGGCAATTGTTAGGTTTGAATCGCTGACAGGGTATTGATCTCCCCACAATTTATTGTGTTCCTCAGCCATCGCTGATGTGATAAAATTCATATGCAAAAATCCGAGATGCTTTATTGGATAGGGTCTTAGTGAATCAGCAAACTCGTGAAGCCGATTAAAATTTAATGAGGTAATAAGGCAAAAAATGGAAACTTCAGGAAACTCATGAAGTCCAAAGACCTTATCCAAACCATTCATTGCGTTCTGAAATGCTTTTCCATGGCCACGTGTAGCGTTATGACATTCCAGTGGTCCGTCAATGGAAAGATTGAGCTGTTGACAATTATCGAAACTCAGCATCTCTGCAGTTTCCGGCAATGCAAAGCCATTGGTTGTTATCGAAGTTCGAATATTTTTAGAACGAGCGTAGTTAATGCTTTCCTCCAGATGTTTGTATATAAGCGGTTCTGTAAAGCCTAGTCCAAGACGTGTTGTTGGGTAGTATTTGCTCAATTGATCACAAATCTGTTTAAACAGAGAAGGATCCATATCGGTTTTTGTGCTGTTCTCCAGATTCTTTGCAAATGCAGATGTATGATGAGCTGTACCTATATCACACCATTTGCAATGCAGATTGCATTTTGAATTCACACTCAATACGAGCCATTCAGGTACTTGAAATTGATAAGCGGGATAACATATTGCATTGATTCTGCGAAGCTGTTTTGGGATATTCATTGCGTAAAAATACAAACATACATGCTAGCATTCTAAATTTTTTTATGCTATAAATTCGTACTTTTGAGAAACTCAATTCGACAGCATGATTCCTTCACGACCAAAAAAGCCAAATCCCCTGATTAAAGAGTATGGATGGCTTGCCATTCCAATATTGTTGTTTGTGATAGTTCGCTTTGTTTTAGGATTTAACGGGCTTTACGGACAGGATGCTCATGAATATCTCAGATGTACAAATTGGATTCTTAATCTGATGCATGGAAATCATACTGACACTCAGTTTTTTTGGCCGCTGGCATATCCTTTTTTAGGCGGCTTGCTTTCAATGGCGGGTGTAAATGCAATATGGGCGCTACAAATAATTTCTTTGCTGGCATTTATCGGTTCATTATGGATGTCATATAAAATCATTCTGCTTATTCATCCGGCTTTCCAGATGCAAGCCAAGTATTTTGTGATTTTAATAATTATGCCGACAACCTATTTTTTACGTGCAGCCTATTTTGTTATGAGTGATATGCAAGCGGCCTTCTTTATTCTGTCAACATTTTATTTTGTGATTCTATTTCTTAGAAAGGAGAAGGCTCAATACATGGTGTTTGCAGGAGTAATGGGCACTCTGGCATTTTTTTCCCGCTATGCTGCGGGAATCATTTTGTTTGTTCCTGCCGTGGTGTTGTTGCAACAAACCATAAAAAAGCGAAAAATATATTCACTGATTCTAATGCTCGTTTGCAGTACAGTATTGTCGATACTTTTCATGAAACTGAAGGGAAATATGGCGTATGGTCTCACAGATCATTTGCAGGTTCATGGATGGTCGTTGAGCAATTTTTTTAAGTCGTCATTTAATACCATTGATGGATATTCACAAAACCATGTAATAAATCTACTCTATGCATTCAGCTTATTTGTGCATCCCGGATATATAATGGCGGGAATTTTTCTGATTCTTTTTTTACGACGTACTGATTTTTTGCACCCGACACAGATGCTGTTACTATTACCAGTCTTTATCTATTTGATTGTTATTATGGGAATGCCGTTTCAAAATATGCGCTTTCTGCTGATAGCTTTTCCTCTTGCAGCCATATGGATGTTTCCTGCATGGGTACGTGCCGGAGAATGGTTAAAAAAGCGAAAAACCTTGAAATATGCGGCAATCGTAGTATTGGTTGTTGCTAATATTGCAATGTTGATTTATTCAGGAAGATCATTTATCCTACAAAACAGGGTAGAGAAGGAAATCGCCACAGAAGTAATAACGAATGTAGCACCCGAGATTCCTATATATACCTTTTCAATTGATCCGGCATTACGTTCATACGGGGTTAAGAATCCGGTTTTTAATATTTGGGAAAACGACTTTACTGATTATTCTTCGGGGAGTAGACTACTTTTTAATTACAAAAAATTCGCTGTACAATGGAAGGATGCTAAGCCGATGAGCAACTGGAATCGATTGAATCAGCAAAAGAAATTGCAGTTATTAAAGCGCCTTCCGGATGGGTGGGAGTTATATGAAATCAAATAAAAAGATAATTTTTATCACACCGGGTTTTGCTTCTGATGAGCTGGATACTACGTGTATTCCTGCTTTGCAGATTTTTTTTCTGGCATTAATGCGTGAAATTCCACCTGAAAACATTCATATCATATCACTGCATTATCCATATCGAAATGAAATATATTCATGGAACGGACTCAGCATCTATGCATGCGGAGGAAAGAACAGGGGCGGGATTTTCAAACTTCGCACATGGTTAAGGGCACGTGCCTACTTTAAGAATATTGTAAAAAATGAAGAGATCGATCTTGTCCACTCCTTTTGGTTTTCGGAAGGATGTTTCCTCGCCCAATCGTTTTGTAAAAGGTTAAAGATACCGCATGTATGCTCGGTTCTCGGACAGGATGCCAGTGAGAGAAATTTCTACACTAAACGTATTAATGGATCTGGCGTTTTTCTGGTGGCTCCATCGAAATATCTTGGAGATGTTTTTAAAAACAATCATTCCATTTCGATTAAATATATAATCCCTTTAGGGGTAGATATTGACCTCATTAAACGTCAGCCAAAACACAACAGAGAAATAGATATTCTTGGTGTTGGTTCTTTAATTCCATTGAAGAACTTTGATATTTTTATTGATGCCATTGAATTATTGGTTGTTCAGAATCCCGGGCTCAAAGTGGTTATCATTGGTGAAGGAGAGGCGCGCGCTGCGCTAGAGGAACGAATTCTGGCGAAAGGGCTGATTGCAACTATTTCTTTGATGGGATTGATACCATATTCGAAAGTACTTGAATATATGGGGCGGAGCCGGATTTTAATGCATCCAAGTTTGCATGAGGGTTTCGGATTGGTATATGCTGAAGCTCTGAGTTCAGGAATGTCAATCGTTTCGCGCGAGACAGGCTGTTATCAGGATATTCCTAATTGGAAATTAGCTGATAACGCGAATGAATTTGCCCGGCAGGCATCGGAGCTTTTAGAGCATTTTCCTGAACAACACCCGAGTGTTGATTTTGATATAAGACGAACTGTATCTAGTTATCTTGAACTCTACGATAGATTGAGTAAAAGCTAGAATGTATCAAGGTCGCCCCAGGTGACGCAAAATTTTTCCAGAGGAAATGCTGAGGAAAAGCCTTTATTTCCAAGCGTCCAGGTTTGAAAACCCTTATAATGATGACCAAAATACTGATCGAGCATTGATCCGGGACTGGTTTGGAAAATTATTTCAGGAGCGCCGATTCTCTTTGCAATCGGAACAAGCCAATCCATAAGATGTTTCAACTCTTTTTCAGAATGCACCTTGAGGTCACCAATGCACAGCGCCCCAATGTGCTTGAGCCAAAGCTGGCAGTCATTGTATTTCGCAAAAACACTTCCACTACTTGTTTTGTATTTCATAAAGGGCTCATTCCTGCAAACTCTCACAGAGTCAGTGTTTGCAAAGGAATGGAAGGAGGATGCAGGAATTAAGTGATCGCCCAGTACTCCTTTAAGATCAAGATTAAAGACTCCTCTGATTTTACGTCGTGCAAAGGCTAATTTTCTTTCCATAATAGGAATCTTATATGCAGTTAGCTGATGATGGGCTGTCCAGCCACCCCGAGGAGTATAAAGCAAGGCTGTTTGTGGCGGCGAATTGGTCCAAATGCATTGTATTCCTTCACTGGATAACAAATCATGCAACGACCGCAACAGATTAAAAAACAATACCCAGCTTCTATGGGTTGACAATGTCATTCCATTTACTAAGAATCCCCACCATTCTTTTTTATCTTGATATTCGATTAATGTTGGGACAATCCCCATAAAACCAACTGCTAACTCGCCCTCAAAGGCCATCACACCATAATACCTTGTATGTGGTTCGAAAAGCTGATACTTATTACGGAGAGTATTAAGCTCAAGTTTTTTCCCATACACCTTAAGGTGCATGATTGCTACATGGTGCAGATTCTCAGCCGTAAGCTGTTCAATTCGTGTTTTCAATAGCTCCCTTTTCTGATGTATAAATATTGTTGCTTTGCGCTGATATATGGATTAATTCCTAAACGATTGAAGGTTCCGGGTAAGCTTTTATTATTGTCGGAATATTCAACAAACAGATAACGAAAACCTATACGTTGTGCAAGATTTACTGATTCTGCATTGAAGGTTCCTCTAGGAAAAGCCACAAATTCCACATTTTTTCCAATGCATTTTTCCAATGCATTTTTGGAATCCTCCATGTCCTGCAATGCGTTTTTTTCAGGCATTGACGGGTAATCGAGATGTAGTACCGAATGACTTCCAATGGTGATGAGCGGATGCTGCGATAACTCTTTAATGTCAGATTGAGAAAGTAATTTCCAGTAAATCGACAACTGCTCATTGTCCTTTATATAAGAGCATTGTTTAAGTTGTTGATACAACTGCAGAATGAAATCACGGTTGCTGGTTGCCGCGTATTGTTTTAAAGAACGACCACTTGCATGTATATGCTCACCGAAAATATTTCTGCGGAAAAGTTCGCCTTCAATAATAAGTTCTTTTGGCAATCTATCTCGACTTAAATCATAAAGGTCAGCCCATAAAATATCTTTTTGTTCAAGATGAATCGCTGTGCAAAAAATACATGCAGGAACTTGATATTTTTCGAGTAGGGGCAAGGCATGTGACAGATTATTGAAATAGCCGTCGTCGAAGGTAATTGCAATATTCAGTTTATCAGATTCAATATGGTCGTTGCAATAATCGGTTATACTAATTAGGTTACAATGCTGCTTTAGTAGGACGAGCAATGATTCAAACTTTTTCTTGCTGATAAATCGCGTGTTGTGCCTTGTACAATTGGTGTCATCTATCCCATGCAAAATCAGAATGCGTTTACCGCTTAATCCCTGATTTGAATTAACATTCAGAGTTAAACCACGAAAGGGCGCAAGACTCTTTTCGCGAAACGACACCAAGGTATTTTTCCAAATAGATTTCATTACTACAATAGTACAAAAAATGCAAGTATTTTTGGAACATAAAACTGCTTTCTGTACAATAGATTATCTTTATGCCGATGAAGATTATACTTTCACATGCTTATTTTCTTTGCGAGGATGCTATTGAGCAAAAGCTCATGATGCCTTATCCTCCGATAGGATTGCTATGTGTTTCTTCGTATTTGGAGCAGCATGGTGTCGAGCATAAAGTGTTTGATACTACTTTTCTAAAAAGAACTGAATTTGTTGAACAACTTTTTCAGGAGAAGCCCGATGTTCTTGCCTTTTATGTGAATTTAATGACTCGAGCCGCGATTGTTGAAATTATTTCAGTCATCAGAAAACATCCGGATTTTTATAAAACACGTATCATATTAGGTGGGCCTGAGGTCAGAACCTATGCCAGTGAGTGGTTAAGCAAAGGAGCGAATTTACTGGTGATAGGAGAAGGTGAACGTACTTTTTACGAATTGATGTTGGCGATTGAAAAAGAGGCCGACCTCAAGGATATCAAAGGCATTGCGTTCAACGATTCTTCAGGTAAAACTGCTTTCACAGAAGAGCGTGAACCGCTGTCGCCCGACGAAATACCTGTCCCTGCCCGTCATCGCATTGAAATGCAAAAATACCTTCAGGCATGGAAAATACATCATGGGTATAGTGCCATGAATATAAATAGCATGAGAGGTTGCCCTTATTCATGCAAATGGTGCAGTAAAGCTGTGTTTGGAAATTCGGTACGAAGAAGAAGTCCCGCTTCGGTGGTGAACGAAATGCAACAATTACTTAATGAGTATCACTTCGACCGCCTTTGGTTTACTGATGATGTTTTTACTTTGCAAACTGCTTGGTTGACCGCTTTTGAAAAGGAGCTCAAACAAAAGAATCTCAACATCCCTTACGAAATTATAACAAGGGCTGATTGTCTCGATGATGAGAGTATTTCAATATTGAAAAGAACTGGCTGTATCAAAGTTTGGGTTGGTGGTGAAAGTGGTTCTGACAAAATGTTGCTAGCTATGGGACGCCGGGTATCTGTTGCCCAGGTGCAACAGGCTATTCATCTCTTGCAACAGGCGGGGATTAAAGCAGGAACCTTTATTATGCTGGGCTATCCTGGCGAACAGCTTAAAGATATTCGCGCTTCAATTCAGCATTTGAAGATGTGTCAACCCTTACAATATACACTTGGACTTACTTATCCAATTAAGGGTACAGAACTTTGGAATGAAGTGGAAGTGATTACTCCTTATGGGAAATCATGGGAGCATTGCAGCGATCGCGATCTTGATTTTAAGCGAAATTTTTCTCGTCGATTTTACAATTATGCAATACGGTGGGTTTATAATGAGGTTGAGTATCATCGTGCATCAAAAAGGAAGCGGCTGCATCTCAAAACCTGGGTGTTCAAGGCTAAAGCGATTGCCGCAAGGATAGCGATGATGATCTATCGTTAAAATGCGATGTTTTTAAGCTCCCGGCTTAAGTAAACATTCATTAGGCTGTCACCCGCTTTACTCAGGTGAAAATCATTTTCAAAATATAACACTTTTCCACAGGAATCCGCGTGTTGAAAGCAGGCTTGTGGATTTAAAAAGCGAATTCCGCGTTTTGAGCATTCATCAGAAAAATATAGGTTAATGGGACAATGATTAGGATTTAATATTTCATCAGTCAGGGCCGATGATCCTAACTGCTCCATTTGTCGCTCATAATGCGCTGAGACCTGCGCTCCGTGCGGAATTAGCATGATACAGACAGAGGTCGAGCTATCCAATTGTGCGCGAATAGCATCAAAATATTCAAACCATGAAGCTACTTTGCTTTGCTGTTTGCCTTGCATTAATAGGGCATCGCGCAAATATCCCGCATCTGCATCGAATAATAATTTTTGACGAGGATTGTATTTTGAAACATCAAAAGCAGTCTGAGTTTTCGGATCAATTATGGGTTCTGATTTGAATTGTCCAAGTTTATAATTGATATACCTTATGGAGAGAAAGCGATCGGAAAGCCACCAATAAATATTTCTTATGGGTGACAACTGACGCAAATTACCATCATGCTTAAGATCCACGAAATCATTTCCAACGTAGACTTGAAAAAGGATAATATCAGGTTTGTATTTTTGGATTCTGTCTGCTGCAATAATAGAAGCTTCTCTGATACCTGTGCCTGGAATGCCTGCATTTACTATGTGAAGGGAAGGATTCGATTGTTGAAGTAAATCCACATAATGCCCACCCGCACTGAAAGAATCTCCAAAGATTAGCAGTGTTTTCTTTCCACCAAGGGTGGAGTTTTCATTAAGATATTGGTCTTCGGTGGCATAAAAATCAAACCAGTAATAGCGATAGCTGATTTCCAGAAGTACCAGAAAAATGAAGCATAGTACAAGACCATAGATTAATATCTTTACAGTCTTGCGAAAAAATTTCTTAGCTTGCATTAGCGAGAAGCCTACAAAAAGGCCGTGTAGAGGATGAATATTTTACAATACAACAATAAAGAAAGCACTACTGGATCTTTTTTAATTGCTTCAAATATTCTTTTGTAAAGTATTTGTACCATTTGTCGTTCAGCGTATACTCGGCCACTTTTAGTTTTCCGTTTACCGAGGGGTCTGCTTTGAAATCCCTGAGGGCCAAAGAGCGCGCAAGTGAGGTTTGCTGACTCAGCGTAATCTTGGCTGCCAGATTAATTGTACGAAGGTGCCTCAGCAGATATAATCCAAGATCCAACTCATTTGTGTTAATCATATAGGTGATCCCATACAAGGAGAACTCAAAGCGGTTAGCACAGATAAATTCGTGCAATGGGAGGTGAGTAATCCCATATGCATTAAGTAAATTGTTGGTATAGTATGCTGTAAGAAGATTGTACTCTGTGATTGCTTTTTCATACAATGAGCTGCTGATATAATCTTTGATTTTGTTAAGTGTCCGCTGGTATTGTGCGGGTTTTTCCATACTCTTTTTACCGTTGATGGAGAGGTCTGCATTGATGCCGCAATCGCGGTTGTTCTGAGTAGTTTTCAATGCTTCCTGAAAGTTCGTCTCTGCAGCAATAAAATCTTTGGATTCAACTAATCCGTTAGCATCAGAAATCTGCTCATCATATAGTTTTTGGGCATTTTCGCATTCCTGACTAAATATGGATTTTTTAAGCGATTCGATGCTGTTGTTAAGTCGGGTAATTGTGAGTAAATCGTAAGCTTTTTGTTCCTCGATTACATTGCGCAAAATCTCGCGTGCACGAGTCAGGTCATTCTGGCCAACGGCTTTTTCAGCATCCTTAAGATCCAGCAATAATACTTCTGTTTTTGATGATTTTAACAAGTTGGGTAATTGACGGTCTTTTCTCACAGGGAATCCTGACTCAAGCTCTGTTGCCTTAGAGAATTGATTGAAGGCTGCGCGATAATCTTTGGTTTCCATATAATCCTGACCACGTTTCACGGCGATACTGTACTGTTCCACCATTACTTTTGAATAAATTTCTAATGCGGCTTTGTTGTCGGGAACGTAGGCTGTGTGGGCTTTTTGATATTCAACAGCGAGATTAGCGTCACGCTCAGCATCATCATATTTTTTCAAGGTGAAATTTTGCTGGGCTTTAACTACATACTGATTATAGAGTCCATAATGCGCGTCTTTACGAATGAGCTCTATGGTGTCATTACATGTATATGCGGGGATACTCTTACAAAAATCTTCAGCCTTTTGCGCAGAAGTCAGCGCGTCGCCATATTTGCTTTCATTCAAATATCCTGCAGCTGTATTGATGTCGGTCCATTCGATGGCCTTGCACAATTGATAAGCAGCATCACGAATTTGGTTGTCAAGATCCTTGAAACTAAACAACTTTTTCATTTGCAATTTTGCGTCGTCCAATCTCTTTTCTTCAAACGCAATGAGTACCAAATAATACTGGGAAGGCCCGTACATTGGACTATATGAAAGGGATTTTTCGAAATTAATGCGTGCATCGTTCAGTTTTTTACTGTTGTAAAGTTTGAGGGCTTTGTCGTAGTAAAGTTGATGTATGACAGACTGAGTGTAGCTGAGCTGTGTTTGAAGATCTCGGCAATGTGCGTTTACTGCGTATAATCTTGGATATAGTTTAATCGGATCATAATTCTCTATGCGGAGAGCTTGCCAGAAGGCTGCTCCAGAAATGTTGTCAAGGCTCTTGCGTGCATTATTCAGATATTCCTGAGTCGAGTTAATTACTTCAAATGCATCAGGGTCAATATTATTAAGCTGTGCATCGATTTTTTTAAGGTCATTCTCGGCAAGGTAATACTGATCTATCAAGGTGACCTTATCTCTGAATCGGGTACGGGAATTATTATCGTAATAGAAGGTTGTGGATGTTAGTACAAGGTAATACGAACTTACCGCTGCGGTATCGTTATATTTGAAAAGGACTTCGCTATAAGGAACGACAAAATTTGATTTTTGCTGAGTAAAGTTTGCAAGAAACTCACCGCCTTTGCTGCGATACAAACTTGCAGCAAAATCATATTTTGTGGGAATAATGACGTCGGTCATATCAAACCCTTTATAAAAGACATCTCCGTTTAGGCTGATATTCTGATGAGCTACAAACATATTTACAACATTGCGATCGCGTGTAATACGAATGTTTTCCTCGACATTAAAAGTAATTTTCGTCTGATATACGGGCTTTGGAATGTAGGTCGAAATAGCCTCGAGCATTTCATTAATCACGCGCTGACTTTCTTCGCCTGAGTTCTGCATATAAGAAAGCAGCCATGATTTTGTTTCTGTTGACTGATAAATGATCTGCGTTTGAGCTTGAGTATTTACCCAGCAACCCAGCAATAGAAGGAGGAGACAGATTCTTTTCATGAAGGAATAATTTGTTGCGAAATTACGAAAAAAAATTAAAACCGCCCACTTAGCCCATATCTCAGGATGAGACCATGGTCGAGATTCTCACCTAACATATAACCTTTTGTTTTATATCCACCCTGCAGATATAGTCCAATGTTTCTATTGTTTTTCAATGGATGCAGATAACATTGTACTGAGGCGGAACCGCCCGTTTTTGGCGGGAGAGGGACATATGAATAATGGTCGAGCTGAAGTTCCTGCTGATGCCACAATTCAGCCTTGGCATCGAGTTCAATCCATGGTAATTGCAGGCATTTGTATGAGGCAAGCTGCACTCCGTAAGACTGATATCGTCCCCCAATGCCATATGAAAAGGCAGCTGAAAAAAGGCGTTTTTCCCATTTAACATAGTTTATCATATGAAACTGTGGTCCAAAAGGAGTAAGGGAATATTGAAACGAGGGTAGATAACCCACATTTCCCAAACGAATCATAGGAATTTTCGATAAGGATTTCTTTCCTTTAATACCATAAGACACCAGAATCGCGTAAGCAGAATAGACTTGAATGGGGTCAAGTAAAGAGGTTAAGCATTCAATTGAAAGCCTGTTGATTTCAATGCGTCTCGAAATAGCCTCACGGAAGTATATATTATTGATATCCATAATATATGTAGCAATATCGTCAGATGCGAATGGGTTTGTATTATTAAGTAATCGCGTTCTCCAGATATAGGCGGGCAGATTGTTGCGTGATGCGAGAAATAGTGAAGCCTGCCTATAATGAATAGTTCCATTAAGGAGCATGGCTGCTTCCAAATCGTTCGACATTAACTGCGTTGCTTCATTCCCTGCGAATACTTCAGAGATTCGCGTTTGTGGGGTTGATTGATGACCGGGGTTAAGTTCACCTGAACGCGCATATCCGCTTCCATCTCCATATGGAAAAAACAGATTTATGTGAAATGAATTCTTAATATGTCCCATTTCCCGATAACGGGCTCCATGGCCGAAAACTTCGTGTTGAGTAAGAACTGTCAGGTAATCCAGTTGTGCATCCAGAAGCCAGAAGCGAAGCATTCGATAAAAAAAACCACCGGTCTTTTTATACCACCGGTTTTCAACAAACAGCGTATCTGGGATAACAGCGTCCTGAAATGTGTAGAGTGCCTTATGTGCAGTAATCATGTTGCCTGCTCCAAAATGCTCCGACTGATATCTGTCAAACGCAAGCGTATAAGAGGCTTGCCCCCTGGAAACCAAAGGGCAGATACATATCGCCAGAATACAAATCATTCTAAGGAGATATGTTTTTTGGTGATTTATATGATTGTTTTTTTTAGCCTTGATTAGTAGCATGATTAAATGTATAATCGTTGCAAAGGTGCTGCATTCTTCATGTTTACAGCATTTGCTTGCGTTCTTGATGATATTTTCGAAAAGAACGTTGTTCCTTACTTGTATTTGAAAGATGCCCAATTCCAGGATTCAGCGATCACAGCATCATTCTTTTGAACGGGTAGATGCTTCGTCTCGTAATATCCTTCCCCAAACTTTTTATTGTAAAATACTCTGTAACGCTCAGCCGGGAGATGTAGATCCGGGTTCATCTCGCGATCCTGATTAGCATTCGGGAATGGATAAAATGCGGACCGTTGCTGAATAATCGCATCAGGCAAGCGATTGAAAGGTTTGCACTGCGGATATACTTGTTCAATTAGAAATTCAGTGAGACCTTGGGATAACCAAAAATAATTTTTGTCTACATCGTAGGCGAAGGTGGGATGTTTGAAAATATCCATAAACGACATTCCAAAATACTTCGCGAGCAATTTCTCCCATTCCTGAAAAATTCCAGGAGTGGTTTCTTGTGTTTCAATAGTGGCCTGAACCGGATTTGGCGCTTCACTCCACGGTTTTATTTTTGGTGCAAAAGAGGCATAGGACAAACTCCAGTCATATAAATTCCACATCATTTTTTCCCATATTCTCTTGATTCCATCCCATTTCTTTATATGTGCATCCATTTCATGGTCAATGTCCTGATGAAGCAAACCAAGCTCTTTCAAATCAGGGATGCCATACTTATTGCCTGCAGCCAGGGTGTCGAAGGCTTCAATTTTTCGCTTTGCAACGTCTACATAATATGGATTAGCCGCGATTGCTTCAGTGAATTCAAGGGTATAAACAAGGCCGTTCCTCATCACACCCGTTCCCTGCATCGCTTTGTCGAGACCGGTTTCTATTTGTAAACGAAGAAAACGAGGAAAGGTCATACCAGGTTGTTCTCCAAGATCAATTAACTTTTGAATAGGACCGATGAGGGGTTCAGGATCATTGAGAATTTCCACTTCAACCGTATTATCGAACATATTCGGTGTAATCTTTTTCGCTTCTTTATTCTGCTGTTTTACGTCTTTTTTAATTTTATCAAAACCGCCGCCTTGATCGAAGCTCTTCTTGAAGACTCTTGCAGCGTAATCCATTCCCTTTTCAGCTTGAGCTTCATTATATTCTCCCGAAGCTAAACGCAGCATTTCTTTATAGTTGTCACGCAGCCGCTGTATGGACTGCTTGAGTGCGTCCAACGAGGTTTTTAGCAGGGAGGCATCATCATAGGTCTTTTCTCCGCTGGCGTATGCTTGCTTTGCATACGCACCAAGTGCACGACTATAATGATCGCTGAATTTTCCATACAAATTTTCCTGCATCATCGTTCCGTTGAAAACATTCATGTCGTCTGTCGATTGCCCTAATTCTTCCATACGGGCATAGCAAGCGCACATTGCGTCGAAATCTTCTCCGGTTATTTTTTTCTCTTTACAATCCTCCACCATGGTTTTAAAGGTGCCAAGGATGGAATCTAAGATCATTGGGTCAAGTGGCATGGTGTGTTGGATTATAGGTTAATAATTTTTTTGAAACGTTCCATTTGTTCTCTGACATGTTCGTCAGCATAGGGAAGTAACCTACGGTGACGATACTCAAAGATTACATCAGGATTCAGTCTGAAGCCCTCTTTCCAATGTTGCAAATCAGCTTCTGTGCTTTTTGCCCCATCAGCAATACTTTTACGAACCGTATTTGCCCAGTCCTGCATTTGCTTTTTATACTTATCAGGGACAACAGCATTTGCATAAACTTCGGCGGTATCAACATATTCCCAATCGGAAACAAAAAACCGATTAGCTTCATCCAAGGAGATTTCAATCATGTTTTTATTACTTTCTTCAGTCACCATGGTGATTAAATCATTCACATTGGCGCAGCTTGGCAGCTTTTCGAGAATTCTTTTTGGAAGCAGTGCACGGACATCCTCTTTGTGTTTTTCAAAATGCTTTAATTCTAAGATGTTCTGATCTTTTGTAAGTGCATTGGCACAGCGTTCATTCAAGTCGCCGATTCTGTCCTTGAATTCTTCAAGCACAGCACAGCCTTGCATTGCATCGCTGAGACGCAACTCCGCATCATAATAGTTTGGGAAATTGGGATTGCCAGCATACTTATCCGCCCGCGTCTTGTAGTATGCTTTGTATTCTTCTAATAAGGAGTCTGACATAACTGCTTTAGGTTTTAGGGTTCAGTGTATTCAAATGTAAGAATTCTTAATAACATAACTAAGGTTTTTTTTATCGTTCGCCTGCTTTGCTTAAATTTGCAATCGAATAAAATTTGCAAACGATGAAAAAGTTGACAGTGCTTCTATTAGTTTCCGCATTTTTAATTGCAGGATGCAGAAACAACGCAAGTGATAAACGCGCTTTGGAGAATAAGGACACATTGGCGCTTTCAGGAACCATCAAGATTTCGGGTTCTCAGACCTTATATCCAATGATGGCAGAATGGGGATCACAGTTTTCTAAAGAGCATCCTGCAGTAAAGTTCGATGTTCGTTCGGAGCACTCTCAATTAGCACTTGAAGAGCTGCTTGCTGGCAAAATTGATCTGGCTATGATGTCGAGAAAGCCGGGGAACGACAGCGCTGAAGCCAAGCTTTGGTGTGTTGCAGTGGCCCTGGATGGAGTAGTTCCAATTATCAGCTTCGATAATCCGGAAATTCAACCTTTAGTAATGAAAGGTGTTAGCAAAGAAAAGTTGCTGTCGATATTTACAGGGAAGATCACAACTTGGGGACAAGTATCAGGAAGGAACAGCAAGGAGCCAATTAAAGTTTATGCTTTTTCTGATAGCTCAGGTACTGCCTATACATGGAAGAGTTTTCTTGGTGGTCAGGACCTAGCATATAAAGCGAGTAAAGTTCAGTCGTCAGCAGCAATGCTTTCTCATGTAATGAAGGAAAAAGGGGCAATCGGCTACATCAGTGTAATGGATGCCTATAACCTTCAAACAGGATTCAGAAAAGAGGGGTTGTATGTTTTACCCTTGGATGCGAATAGTAATGGGACTATTGAAGATAATGAGCAGTTTTTTGATAAATACAATGTGATATCCAACGCAATAGAAACAGGTAAAATGGCCACACCGCCTGCAAGAGCGCTATATCTTGTTGCCAAGGAAAAACCCACCAACGCATTGATTAAAGCATACATTGAATGGGTTTTAACAATTGGACAGAATTACATGCCCGACCTTGGTTACATCAATATTACTCCGCAGCAGGCAAACACCAGCATCGAAAGTCTGAAGTAATATCAGATTAACAGCAACTGTATTGCTTTTCAGATGTGCCGGATATTTACTTGACTTAATACCGGTTGACTGCAACGAATCTATAGGTCAAGTATAGCCTTGGTTTGATTGTCCAGCAGAGCAATAAATTCGGTATACGATTCTGGCGTACGACGATTCATGTAAAAGATCAACAAGCCCGTGGTCGCATTGCGCAAGAGATCTTGCTTTGCTTCGCGTTGCTTTGTGGTGATCGTCTTTTGTTTGCACAGATAATCCCAATCCGCTTCACATAAGGCATCCAGAAAGTTGTAAATGAGGGTGGCCGTTGCGCCTTTGTTTCCAAGACTTCGCATTTTTTCAACAAAAAACAAATCGAATACCCCGGGGTACTCAACAAAAAATAATGTGTAGGCTTTGGCAATGGCCGCAATACGTTTTTTACCACGCGGTGCTTTTTCAACCGCTGAAGCTACAAACTCCTCGGCTTCACCTTGAAAGTCTTTTACACATTCAAAGATTAATTCGTTCAAATCTTTAAAATAGTTGTACAAGGTGGCATAGGAATACCCGGCTCGATCGGCGACATTACGGACATTAACAACCTGAATTCCTTCTCCTTTCAGGAGTTCCTTTGTGGCTTCAATGAAGTAGCGTTTCATCCGCTGCTCCTGAATAATTTTCTTTTCCATTAACAAGGTTCTTTAAATTAACGCTGCAAATATACTGAACAATGTTAATCTGACAATGAAAAATTTTTTCAGAAGCAAAAAAAAGCGCCATTAAGGCACCATATTGATATTCATGAACATTTTATATTGAACAGCGACGGCCTCACCGTCCTGCATACCCGGATTCCATCGGGGCATCTGTTGCACTACACGTAAGGCTTCTTCATCACAGCCACCACCAAGTCCTTTAAGCACCTTGGGGTTTGCAATGCAGCCTGTTTTTGTTACAGTAAATGATAATTGGATAGTGCCCTGAATGCTATGCTCCAATGCATAGACCGGATATTTAAACGTCTTTTTTATAAATTTAAGTCGTGCTTCTTCACCTCCCACATAGGTGGGCATTTCTTCTACTACCGAGTAAGTGGGTTCTGGTTTGGAGGCAGCAAAGGAGGAGGGATTAACTGTTTCGGATTGACCATCGCACCATATTATCATAGTTCCGTTAGATGGCGTTGCATCGGTTTGTGCAACTACATTAAAAGGAATCAGAAGTACCAGCAATGACCAGATATTTCTCATCTTTATTCAATGGGCTGAATGAAACGTTCTGTAAATTCACGAACACATCCTTTACCTCCGTTGGAATCAAGTATAATGTTAACGGCGTTTTTAACTTTGGTTACAGCGTCAGCTGGACAGGCACTGAGACCAACATTTTTAATAACGCTGAGATCATTCACGTCATCACCGATATATGCAACATTTTTCAGTGCAATTTTCAACTCCTTACACCATTTTTCAAGCACTTCAAGCTTTTTCCAGGTCCCAACATAAACATGCTTTACTCCAAGTAGCTTTGCCCTGTCTTTAATTATGTGATCGTTGATACCGCTGCTGATGAAGCCAACAGGCAAACCTGAGGCGGTTAGCGTCTTAATCGCAAGCCCGTCCTTTGCATTGAATTTTTTGAATTCATCTCCCTGTTGGGTATAGTACATTCCACCATCAGTAAGAACTCCATCAATATCAAGTGCTAAAAAAGAAACCTTTGCCTTTTGCAGCTGTTTAAAGCTTATGCTTAGGTCTTCTCTGACCAAACGCTCAATCGGAATATTTAAAACTTCAGAAATTCGCAATAACTCATCAATACTTGGTTCTAAATGACCAGCTTCAATGAAAGCGAGCTTTGTTGTAAGCTTGCATTGCTGAATAAAACTGAGTTCATCCAGTTTGTGGTGCTTTCTGAGAAAGACAATATTTTTATGAAGGTTGTTCATACAATCGTCCGGTTTATGGCCTTTGCAATAGGTTGCAGTGTGTTATAAAGATTACGGAACTGGGCGTGGTTAAGCTGTTGCGATGCGTCTGATTTGGCAATGGATGGATCGGGATGAACTTCAATGAGTAATCCATCAATATCCATCGCCATGCAGGCACGGGCAAGATCAGGAACACCATATGCGTAACCCATGGCATGACTGGGATCGAGCACAATTGGAAGGTTAGTATATTCTTTAAGATAAGCAACGCCACAAAGATCCAGCGTAAAACGTGATTTGTTTTCGAAAGTGCGAATGCCGCGTTCGCAAAGCATTACCTGATCATTTCCTCCTGATAGAATAAACTCGGATGCTTGCACAAACTCCTGCAACGTACTACCAAATCCCCGTTTAAGTAGAATAGGCTTGTTGGCTTTACTGCATTTGTAAAGGATGCCATGGTCGTACATGGCTTTTGCGCCAATCTGAATTACATCAGCGTAAGCAATTACATCGTCAGCTTGGGTAGAATCGCGAACTTCGGTCACAATTGCAAAACCGTATTTATCGCGCATTTTGGCTAATAACTTTAAGCCATCCAAACCCATTCCCCTGAAAGTGTAAGGTGAGGTACGGGGCTTATAAGCACCAGCCCGAAGGGTTTTTAAACCAAGTTCCTTAATAAATGCTGCGCTTTCTTCGATGAGAGGTTCTGATTCCACACCGCACGGACCAATGATCAATGCGCAGTTTCTAGTGTTGCCGCCCAGAGTGATTGCCCCAAATTTTACTTCACGCGTTTCTTTAATAAATTTTTTCGAGGACAGTTGGATGTCACTATCAAAGATAAGAATACGATCAAAGAAATTTTCATGTTCAGCTTTCACGCTAGTCATGCGGGAGGGTGTAATGAGAAAAATACCCGATGTGTTTTCAAGGATGATGGCCTCATATGCAGAGGCAAGACCTTCTTTAGTCTTTATATCAACTGTAGATTTTAATTGAAGAATCATGATTCCCCTTTAATAAGATTATTGAATTTGATGGTTCCGACAATTTTCTTCGAACGATCCACCACAGGAACAAACAGTACCGGAAAGCTCAGATTTTTCAACATATTTAGTAATTCCGACACTTCCATATCCTCATAAACAAAAATTGGATTTCGATTGATCATGCAATCGATATTTAGTTGATCAAGATGTGGAAAATTTTTAAGAAGTCCTTTTCTTACATCTGCATTGCTTACAATTCCTTCTAAGCGGCCATCGGCGGAAGCCAACATGGTAAAGCCCATTTTGAAATCCTCTATACTCTGTAATATATTTTGAAAATTAGCATGTGCCGAAGCAATCACAGGAATTTCGTCGCGTTGCAACATGAAATCTTTGACTAAATAATGCGATTTTACATTATCACTGCGCAACTTCATCATGGCCGAGCCAATGAATTCTCCCTTGAATAAGTAGGAGCCAATGACTGAGGTATAGACACCCATATTGCGAAGTATGAATGAAACCTGAGCGTTAATACCACCATCGACGTGGATTTTTTTCCCGGGGAACATGGTTCTGAATTGTCGAATTCGCCGAAATGTATTACTGTCGAAGACACCGCCACTTTGTCCAGGAGTGGTAGTCATAAATAAAATAAATGAACATTCACTGGCATATTCTGCAAAGACCTCGACGGGAGTCTCAGTGGTAAGAGCAAGTCCAAAACATACATCTTTGACAGCAAGTATCGAAGGTTTACCCTTCATATTCTCATACTGCAGTGTCACAAATTCAACTTTTGCGTTCTCGATAAGTTCGGTATAATTGTCAGGAGCTGCACTAATTAAATGCAAATCAATGGGCGTTTTGCTTAGTGTTCTGACTTTCCGAATATCCTCAAACACGGACGGATCATCCATGCAATCAACATGAAAATAATCCACATTGTATGCGTCCAATTCCTGAATTAATGCAGGAAGTGTCTTATCGCGACTGGAATATATAGAGGCTGAAATCTTCATAAAAACAATATACAAAGCTACGCATTAAATTGATTCTATCAATGTATTTGCGCTGATGCATTGATAGCAGAATGTTGTAATCAATCCTTGATGTTGAAATGATCCCAGTCCTGGGCTACATTAAACCGATTTCGCCAATCAAGCAATTGCTTGCGTTCGAGCACTAATTCTATTAATCCTTGCTCAGAATCTGCTAATGGTAGTGTTACATTTCCCTGAGGATCCACCACCATAGAATTTCCGCAATGAGTCAGCCCCTTACCATCAGCGCCAATCCTGTTTACCCCAATACAATAGCTAAGGTTCTCTATAGCGCGGGCAACAAGCAGACTTTTCCAATGATGTGCTCTGCGCTCAGGCCAATTGGCGATATAGAGCAAACAATCATATTCAAATTCAGTGTTTGTATATGTATTCCTTGCCCAGACCGGGAAGCGGAGGTCGTAGCAAATCAATGGACAGATATTCCAATCTTTAATTTGTACAATGATCTTCCTATTGCCCGGAGCGTAATACTCGTGTTCCCCGCCAAATCTAAATAAGTGTCGTTTGTCGTAGTATTGATAATTCCCCTGTGGGAGAACCCAGTAGAGTCTGTTGTAGAGGTCCCCTTCGTGGAGTGTAATGATACTTCCTGTAATTACACACTGGTGTTTTTTTGCCTGTTCTTTCATCCACTGCAAGGTCGGGCCAGATTCATCTTCAGCACAATCCCTGTTCATGGTAAACCCCGTGGCGAACATTTCCGGAAGAACGATCAGGTCGCAGGGACGCTTCATCTGCCCTAATTTTGCGGAATACAACTGCAAATTCTCATCACGTTGTTCCCAAAGAATATCTGTTTGTAACAGACAAATGTTTAGATCTTGCATAGGATGTGTGCTGCTTTTTCGAGGGTTTCTTCTTTTTTTGCAAAACAGAATCGAAGCGTTTTATTCTCAATAGGCTGGTTGTAAAATACCGAAACAGGAATTGATGCCACGCCAAATTCTATCGTGATGCGTCGAGCAAAATCAAGCTCCGATTCATCAGAAATTGCACTGTAATCAAGGAGTTGAAAGTAGGTGCCATAAGAGGGGATAATCTTAAAGCGCGAATTTCTGACCATTTCCTGAAAATAGTCGCGTTTTTTTTGATAAAACATCGGAAGATAATCCCAGTTGGATTGATCTTCTATGAAGTCTGCGAGAGCGTATTGAATAGGAGTATTACAGGTGAAAACAATGAATTGGTGAGCCTTGCGGAATTCAGCCATGAGATTTTCAGGTGCCATCACATAACCCATTTTCCAGCCTGTTGCATGGAAGGTCTTTCCAAAGGATCCAATTACAAGGCTTCGTTGACGCAAGTCAGGATAGCGGCAAACACTTTCGTGGCGAATACCATCAAAAATCAAATGCTCGTAAACTTCATCACTAATTATAAGAATGTCAGTGCCCTTAGTAATTTTATCAAGGGCAAGCAGATCATTTTCGTGAAGCACGCTGCCAGTAGGGTTTTGCGGGCTATTAATCATTATCATGCGGGTCTTCGGACTAATCAGCCTTTTGACCTCATCCCAATCAATGTGGTAATCGGGTCCTTTTAATTGGGTAAACACGGGTTTGCCTCCGTTAAGCAGAATTCCCGGGACATAAGAATCATAGGCGGGTTCCACCACTATAACTTCATCCCCTTCTTTTATAAAAGCGGTAATGGCCGAGTAGATGGCTTGGGTTCCCCCTGCCGTGATATTGATTTCACTACCCGGGTCGTATTTTACGCCATATACCATTTCTGCTTTTTTTGAAAGGGCTTCCCGCAAACGAGGTACTCCCTGCATTGGAGCATATTGATTGTAACCAGATTTCATGTAGTGATCGACCAGCGAAATTAACTTAGCTGAGATTTCAAAATCAGGAAAGCCTTGAGAAAGATTAATTGCATTATGTTCATTTGCTAAGGCGGACATAATCGTAAAAATCGTGGTGCCCACCTGTGGAAGCTTTGATGATAACGTAAGATTTGAAGTATTCATTCATTAAAGATTTATATGCAAATATAGTATTTAAGGCAAAAAGAGCAGGCCGAAATGCTCATGGGTGTTGTAATTTGATGTCCTTAATTTTTTTGTCGTTGCTGGTTTCTTAAGATTTAACCTTTTTTAAATAATACTACCTATCGGATTTTGTAGAATTTAATATTCCAGATTCGAATCTCGGAATACCAATGAAAATGGCTATTATGATAATATTATGATATGTAGAAAAAGACAATTCGTCACACAAATATCAACTCCTTAACAATAGGATTCTGTGTTTTACACGATTGATATTTGGTTTGTGTTCATTTTTAAATTAATTTTGTCTAAATAAAAATAAGAAATCATGACCAATAATTACCTACTATTAACACTCTTTTCCTCATCATATAATAATGTAGTAAAACTTCAAGGTCGGGCTAACCATGGCTTCGGCCTTTTTTTTGCCCATTTTTATTATTTAGAAACGGTATAAATAAGAACTTCCCAAAATCTACAACTATGAGACGATACATTATTTTTTTAAGCATTATGAGTCTTTTTCTACTCTGTATACAATCAGCGGTAGCGCAGATTGATTATTTAAAGGTGGAGAGCTCTCAAAAGGATTACTATCCATCGCGAGAAATTGTTAATACAGTTGATATGGCAGGTGCTCCGCAAGGTAAAGCTGCTCAACTCCCTGCAATTTCTGTGACTCCACTCCAGAGTTCTGGATATACAGCGGCCACACTTGTTCAATCTGTGTTGGTTTCTGGCTGTCTTCAGGCATCTAATGTTGTATACACTGGAAACCAGGCAGCTCTTGGTGTTTTTAATGCTAATGGATCAGGCTTCCCCATTAACAATGGAATTATTATGGCAACGGGGAATGTTACTAATGCCGTTGGTCCAAACCAGTACACCAACAGAACTACGGAATTCACTAATAATGGAGATGCCGACCTAAATATAATAACTGGGTCAAATTCTACCAGAGACGCTGCAGTACTTGAGTTTGATTTTGTTCCTGCAGGGAATACCGTTCAATTTAAATATGTATTTGCATCTGAAGAATACCCTGAGTGGGCATGCAGCCAATTCAATGATGTGTTCGCATTTCTATTAAGTGGCCCGGGAATAAGCGGAGGGCAAGGCTTCAGCAACAATGCAAAAAATATTGCTTTACTTCCTGATGCCATAACACCCGTAACCATTAATAATATTCATGTTAATGGATGGAATCAGAATGTTGAGTCCAGCCACAACGCCTCTACTTGTCCTGATATGAATAGTGCTTATTATGTTAACAATATTGGAGGAACATCCATAGAATATGATGGAAGCACGGTTGTGCTTACAGCACAATGGCAGGTTGTCCCCTGTCAGACATACCACATTAAACTTGCGATTGCTGATGTTGCTGACAGAAAGTGGGATTCCGGGGTCATGATTGAAGGTAGCAGTTTTACCTCCAATCCCGTATCTATGACAAATTATGACCTTAATGGAAACATTACAGATGATCTCTATGAGGGTTGCGGATATAATTTTGTATTCGCTCGTAATGGTGGGAACAATGGGGTTGCAATTAATATCACATATTCTTTTTCCGGAACTGCTTCTGCAACCGACCACAGCTTTCCAACTGGAAATGTAACTATTCCTGCATTTCAGAACTCTGTGACTGTCCCTTATAA
Organism: Bacteroidales bacterium; assembly: GCA_963678485.1. Lineage (GTDB taxonomy): Bacteria > Bacteroidota > Bacteroidia > Bacteroidales > CAIWKO01 > CALGYY01. The sequence continues at coordinate 1,920,185 of OY782882.1, read as the reverse complement.
TGTTATTGCTGATGCTCTTGCTGAAGGTGCAGAAACACTTGTAATATCAATTGGAAATGGTTGTCCCTGTAATCAAAATACAATTATTAAAACACTTACTATTCACGATCAATTCAAGGTTAACACTAGTTCAACAAACATAAGTTGTAATGGCGCAAATAATGGAACCATTACAGCCACTGTAATTGGAGGCACTGGAAATTATATGTATTCACTTAACGGGGAGCCTCTGCAGAGTTCAAATGTTTTTTCTAATCTATCGGCTGGATCATATGTAGTAAGTGTCACAAACGGTTCTGCATGTGCAGTAAATTCAACAACTGTTATTATTTCCAACCCAATTGCAATCTCCGCTTCATCAAGTATAAGTCATAGTATTCTCTGTTATGGAGATTCCGACGCAGTTCTCACTGTCACTGCAGCCGGTGGCACGGGAGCCTACAGCTATTCGCTGAATGGCGGACCAGTTCAGGCTTCCAACACGTTTGCAGGTTTACCAGCAGGCACCTATAGTATTACTGTTTATGATGCCAACAACTGCTCAGCCACCGCAAACGCAGTGACCATCAACAATCCAGCATTGCTTACTGCATCAGTCCAAGGCTCAGCGCAAGTGAGCTGCTATAATGTAGAAGACGGTCAGATCATCGTGACTGCTGCCGGTGGTACCGGAGCTTACAGCTATTCGCTGAATGGCGGACCAGTTCAGGCTTCCAACACTTTTACAGGATTACCAGCAGGCAGTTATAGTATTACTGTTTATGATGCCAACAACTGCTCAGCCACAGCAAACGCTGTGACCATCAATAATCCAGCATTGCTTACTGCATCAACCCAGGGCTCAGCTCAGGTTAGTTGCTACAATGCAGGAGACGGACAGATTATCGTAAGTGCAGCTGGTGGCACAGGAGTTTATAGCTATTCGCTCAATGGCGGACCAGTTCAGGCTTCCAACACTTTTACTGGCATACCAGCAGGTACTTATAGTATTACTGTTTATGATGCCAACAACTGCTCAGCCACAGCAAACGCAGTGACCATCAATAATCCAACATTACTTACTGCAACAGCCCAGGGCTCAGCTCAGGTTAGTTGCTACAATGCAGAAGACGGACAGATTATCGTAAGTGCAGCCGGTGGCACAGGAGTTTATAGCTATTCGCTCAATGGCGGACCAGTTCAGGCTTCCAACACTTTTACTGGATTACCAGCAGGCAGTTATAGTATTATGGTTTTTGATGCCAACAACTGCTCAGCCACCACAAACGCAGTGACCATCAATAATCCAGCATTACTTACTGCATCAGCCCAAGGCTCAGCGCAAGTGAGCTGCTATAATGTAGAAGACGGTCAGATCATCGTGACTGCTGCCGGTGGTACCGGAGCTTACAGCTATTCGCTGAATGGCGGACCAGTTCAGGCTTCCAACACTTTTACAGGATTACCAGCAGGCACTTATACTATTACTATTTATGACGCCAACAACTGCTCAGCCACAGCAAACGCAGTGACCATCAATAATCCAGCATTACTTACTGCATCAGCTCAAGGCTCAGCTCAGGTAAGCTGCTTCAATGCCGAAGACGGGCAGATTATCGTAAGTGCAGCTGGTGGCACAGGAGCTTATAGCTATTCGCTGAATGGCGGACCAGTTCAGGCTTCTAACACTTTTATTGGATTACCAGCAGGCACCTATAGTATTACAGTTTATGATGCCAACAACTGCTCAGCCACAGTAAACGCAGTGACCATCAACAATCCAGCATTGCTTACTGCAACAGCCCAAGGTTCAGCTCAGGTTAGTTGCTACAATGCAGAAGACGGACAGATTATCGTAAGTGCAGCCGGTGGCACAGGAGTTTATAGCTATTCGCTCAATGGCGGACCAGTTCAGGCTTCCAACACTTTTACTGGATTACCAGCAGGCAGTTATAGTATTATGGTTTTTGATGCCAACAACTGCTCAGCCACCACAAACGCAGTGACCATCAATAATCCAGCATTACTTACTGCATCAGCCCAAGGCTCAGCGCAAGTGAGCTGCTATAATGTAGAAGACGGGCAGATTATCGTAAGTGCAGCTGGTGGCACAGGAGCTTATAGCTATTCGCTGAATGGCGGACCAGTTCAGGCTTCTAACACTTTTACTGGATTACCAGCAGGCAGTTATAGTATTATGGTTTTTGATGCCAACAACTGTTCAGCAGGCATACAAGAGTTAATCATTTCAAAACCTGAAGTGCTTACAATTTCTGTAGAATCATCACCTCAGGTCAGTTGCAATAATGCAGAAGACGGACAAATTGTTGTTAGTGTAACAGGCGGTACCGGTGCATATTCATATTCAATAAACGGAGGGGAATCACAATCATCTCCAGAATTTTCTAACCTTGCAGCGGGAACTTACATTATCACAGTTTACGATATTAATCAGTGCGCTGTAACATCAGGAGAAATCAATATTGCTAATCCAGCGCCGATATCAATATATGGTGTTGTAGCCAATCCGGTAAGTTGTTTTGGTTCTTCTGATGGACAACTCATTATAACTGCAAACGGAGGAACCGGAAGTTATTCATATTCTTTGAATGGCCTGGATCCTCAATCATCGAATGTTTTTTCAGATTTATACGGCGGTAATTATAGTATAACTGTCTTTGATGAAAAGGGCTGTCAGGCTGGTATTGAAAGCATATTAGTATCAAGTCCCACGATGCTGACAGCTGCAGTTGAGCAACCTGAATTGAAGTGTGCAGGTAGTGCTCTTAACCCGGTAATTGTCAGCGCTAGTGGAGGTGTTGCTCCCTATTCTTACTCCGTTGATGGAGGACAGACCTTTCACAATTCAGGCATTTTTGACTCAGTCAGTGCCGGCAGTATTTTAGTCGAGGTTAGAGACGCGAATGGTTGTAGTAGTGGTTTGTTTTATTTCACTGTACAGCAATTGCAAGCTATTGCCTTAAATGTGAATATTATTTCAGGAAATAAGTGTGGAGGTGTTGCAGATGCTGCAATAAGTGCAGAAGTAAATGGCGGTACTCCTCCATACAACTATGCAATGGATAACAACGCACTGCAAGCATCATCTTATTTTGAGGAGATAGCTGCAGGCACTCATACGCTTTATGTATATGATGAATCTGGCTGCGGCGCAGTGCTTGGCTTTGAGATTACTGCACAAATTCCAATCAAGGCAGAACTCGTATCCATTACCGATGCAGATTGTTCAGGAACCAAAAGTGGTGCGGCTGAAATATCGGTCAGTGGAGGTGTTGAGCCATATACCTATGCATGGAGTCATGGAGAAAACACTCCGTATATTTCCAACGTGGCTGCAGGCTCTTATACCGCTAACATTACTGACGCCAATGGCTGCAGTTTCAAATTCCCGGTTAATATTAGTCCTGGTGTCGTGTATGACGATATAGAAATTCATAATGTGTTTTCACCTAATGGCGATGGTATTAATGATACCTGGGTAGTTGATAATCTTGCATTTTATCCTGACAATGAACTTGTAATTGTCAATCGTTGGGGGAATGAAGTTTATTCTCAGAAATCTTATCAGAACGATTGGGATGGAAGCAATCTCCTTGAAGGAACATATTTCTACATATTGAATGTTACGATGTGTGGAGAAGCCAAAACTTTTAATGGATACATTACTATAGTACACTAACAATCAAGCACTGTAAACAATGAAAACACGTATAATAATTTTCGCCTTAATGCTGACTACGGCTAGTACTTTTGCTCAGCAAAATGCTCAGTACAATCAGTATATTTTTAATGAACTTCTCATCAATCCTGCATATGCGGGTACCAAGGAAATCTGGAATATCAACGCTGTGGTTTCCTCTCAATGGACAGGATTAAGCGGTGCTCCAACAACAGCCTCACTCAGTGCTGAAGGTTCAGTGTCGCCTCATATAGGCTTGGGTTTTCACTTTGTGAATGATATGATTGGTGCACAAATGACGCAAGGCCTATTTGGGAGTTATGCATACAAAGTAAATCTCACTGAAAAGCTGCATTTATCGCTTGGTTTGGCTGTTGGGATGTCCTTCATTACACTGGACGGAACGAAGTTGAATCCAGACGGAGAGAACGATCCTGCAATTCCACTAAACAAACAAAGCACGCTGAAGTTTGATTCAAAAGCCGGTTTGTTTTTATACAGTGAACGATTTTACACTGGTTTTTCTATCTCAGATTTGTTAGGTGATGCAATCAAATATAATAATCTGCAGGTTACAAATCAGGCACGGCACTATTATTTGACTGCCGGTTATGTTGCAGATTTGGGTAAGAAAGTCAAGATTAAACCAAGTTTTTTAATCAAAGAGGATTTCAAATCACCTACAACTTTCGACATTAATGCAATGTTTTTATTTTGGGACAGATTCTGGTTGGGAAGTAGTGTGCGTATGAATGCTAAAATTTTTAATACCGAATCGCTCGACAATTCGCTACGACATAGGAATGCTGTGATTTTTATGACTGATTGGAATATTACTGATAAGTTCAGATTAGGTTATGCATACACTATGACCATTAGTGCGCTAAAAGATTATGGCAGTCATGAAATCCATCTGGCGTATTATTTCCCACAAAAGGCGACTCCTAAAATGAGAACTCCCCGATATTTTTAAGTGAAAATCTTGTGTATAATCAATGACATTAAACGTATCAATTATGAAAACACTAAATATCTTCAAATATCTTTTAATCGGCTTTGTGTTCACTATTATTAGTGTGAATATAAATGCACAAAACACCTTACAGAAGGCGAAAGAGCTACAGTCGGACTATGATTATGCACAGGCAGCAGCTTTATATCAGAAGCATTTTGCCGTGCGCACACCTACATTGGATGAGGCCAGGGATGTTGCTAATTGTTATCTAATGATGAGTGATACCAAATCTGCAGGAGATTGGTATGCGCGAGTAGTAAGTTATGATAGCAGGACTGCTCAGGACGTATACATTTACGCAAACTTATTAAAATCGGAAGGTCGTTATAATGATGCTATCCTACAGTTTACTCATGCATCCGCGATTGATCCTGCATTAACAGCAAGCATGGATAAGCAAATTGAGGCATGCAATCTCGCTATGGAATGGATTGCTGATCCGGTTTTTTATAATGTAAGTAATGCGACTGAATATAATTCTGAAAATTCAGAATTCGGATTAATCAGGTTTGACCAGGAGTTTATGATTGCTTCAGATCGTCGTGAGACAGGAAGTGTGTACACAAAAAAGGATGTTTATGGATGGACGGGAAATCCATACATAAAACTCTTCGATGTCAAAGGTGTTCAGAATCCTTCATTTCACGCAGTAGAAGGACTGAATAATCAATTCCATAATGGTCCTGCAGTGTTCGACAACTCCTCGCGAACATTAATTTTTACACGAACAAAAATGGTAAAAGTAAAACGCGAAAAAGTAAATCCTGATCCAACACATTGGTCAAAACCATTGTCCGACGAGGAGTACGTTAGTCGGTTGGAGTTATACACCGCAAGCTATAATGATGGACAATGGGGCGAAGTAACTCCATTTGTTTATAACAATGCCGAGGAATATTCAGTGGGACATGCAGCATTATCACCTGATGGGAAGGTTTTATATTTTGTTTCTGATATGCCTGGTGGTTATGGTGATGCCGATATTTATTATTGTGAAAAGAATGCAGATGGTAGCTGGAGTATTCCGAAGAATGCTGGAAGTGCTATCAATACTAGTGGTAAAGAAGTATTCCCTTATGTGGCTGAAGATGGAACTATGTACTTTTCCAGTGATGGTCACCAAGGCATGGGAGGGCTTGATATTTTTCGCGCTACTGGAAGTAAGGATCAATGGGCCGTTCCGGAGAATTTAAAATATCCGTTCAACTCACCAAAAGATGATTTCTCGATTACCTTCGAAAGCGGAAATCAAAGCGGATATCTTGCGTCAAATAGGGATGGAGGAAAAGGCGGAGATGATTTGTACTCCTTTGTTTTTGCGCCGCCCACCAAGCTCATCCTAGTTGTGAAAGCGCTGGAACGTTTGGATGATGGTAGTATTCAGCCGATGACGCAAGCTAATGTGAAGCTTGAGGAATCGAACGGAAATCTGTTGTTGAATCAAGCAGTGAATCAAGAAGGATTAATTTATAGCGAAGTAAGTTGCAACAGTGATTATATCATCGAAGGGCATAGGGACGGATATCTGATAAGCACAGCTATGGTCGGGACTCCGCAATGTACAAGAAGGAACGACACAGTATTTGCAGAACTTGTCTTTGATAAAATGGTAATCAATAAACCCATTGTTCTGCAAAATATATATTACGATTATGATAAGTGGTTCATTCGTCCTGACGCTGCTATTGAGCTAAACAAGCTTGTGAAGGTATTGAGTGATAATCCAACAATTATTATTGAACTTGGCTCGCACACCGATTCAAGAGGAACCAGTGCCTATAATGAAACTTTATCGCAAAAGAGGGCAGAGGCTGCCGTGGCATACATTGTTTCAAAAGGGATTGATGCCCGAAGGATTACTGCCAAAGGATATGGAGAAAATGTTCCTGTAAACTCATGTGTTGATGGAGTGAATTGCACCGAAGAACAATATCAGATGAACCGTCGCACTGAATTTAAAATTCTAAAAATAGAGTGAAACGTTAATTTAATGAAAAAGGAGTGTTGAAAGACACTCTTTTTTTTTGCCATTTTTGAAACGCTTTCGCGATTGTCCACTATTTGTCCAAATATTACAAATGCGGGAATATATAATGTTCATTTTGAGGAAAATAGAATAATCAACAAAAACGAATACATCCCAACTCTATATATTCACACAAATAGAATATACATCAATACGTAATTTATAAAGTGCACAAAACGAGTTGAATAACTTGTGTTATAAAATAAACAGTTAAACATATGTGTAGATGTGAAACATATAATGCGGCTCTAGTTGAGAACTATTTTAGTGTTTTTTTTATGACCAATTTGTTACTCTTTGGTCTTGCTGCCTTACTTTTGTAAAAAAATAACCCATGAAACGTAAGACAGAACTTGATCCGGTACAAATTGAAAAGTGCGCAGACTTTTTCCGTACCTTATCGCATCCAATGCGAATTAAAATTGTTGAAATGTTAGCCAAAGGACCAAAGTGCGTTGGTGACATTCAAAAAGTGCTGAAAATTGCTCAGCCTCCAACGTCTCATCACCTGAAGCTTCTTGTGAAGATTGGTGTATTAGATTACAGAAGGTCTGGCAAGAACACCTTTTATTCTTTAATGCCTGGCATTATGGATAAAACATTTAAGCTTCTTGAAATGCTTGGTGTATAAGCACAGCCATTCAATCGAAAAGGGGAAGTCCATAGGGCTTCCTTTTTTTTTGCAGCAAATCTTGGAAGATTATGTGTGAAAAAAAGTCAATAGTTTAAGGCGCTACTTTCGAATGGTTCAACGGATCAAGCCGGATTATTGAGGAGCAACAAATAGTAATAGGTGTTTTTTGCACAACTGAAAAAACCAAATACTGAATTGTCACAATTAACAAGAGCGCGGCTAAATGGGCTATTTATTTCTATTATTTCCACCATTTTTCTTGACAAAAATGGTGGAGCCAAAAGTCAAGTCAAAGCACCATGCTATCCCCCCGCTCTCGCCAATGGCCGCAAATCACGCAAGGTAGTGCCGAAAACGCCAATTGACGGCAGTTCTTGAATGTGATAATAAACTTCATTTCGCTCATTGAATTTTCTTTTTGTCGTTTTCGACAAAGCCGACAGCGAAAAAGCCGCTGTCTGGCCCCTTGCGGATTTGCGTGCCGTTGGCAATTCACAGCCCGCCCACGCCCGCTTGCTTTGACAGGCCCGCGCACACGCTTTGAATATTAGCATCGCATAATTTCAATACGGTAAAAGAACCCCAAAGTACTAATGGTTTTGGTCTGATAGACTATTAAAACATGGATGCTCAAAAAGATTGATAAGTGTAATCAATATTGATGGCCAATATTACAAACAATAGCTGCAAAAGGAACTCATTCGCGTTTATTCGTGGTATTCGTAGCTGAAGAAAGGTATTAAAATCTATTGTTTTCTATGAATAGTATTCCTACTCCTCAACTTTTCCGCTTGATCCGGTTAACCGGTAACTGTTGAATTTGTATTATTGAATAGTTGCACGATATCCTCGATTAGTAATCCACAGCAATTAATAATGGCCTTATTCGCAACGCAATTGTAAAAGTCTTTGTTATTAAGACGCGACTTATCTAATTAACCAATTCGGTTAAAAAGGATGTTTATGTAATGCAGTTGTTGTAGAATGGGATTATTGCTTAGGCTGGGGTTTATCTTGTGGTGGTAACGTATCTTCTGCTACAGACGCAGCTGGGAGGTCAGGCAAGGCTTTCGAATATTCTTCCATCTTAGGAATCAATATTGGCGCAATGCCTTCTACTAATGGAAACAGTAATGATGCAGTTCGTGTTTCCTGAGGAATGAGTTTACGTTGCTCATCGAAACGATTGAGAAAATATATCAGGACACTTAGGATAATTGCAGCTTTCAATACACCGAATACTAGTCCACCCAATTTATTTACAATGCCAAGTGCAGTCAGATTTACCACTTTTTCGATCATGCGTGCAAGCAGATGAACGAGTACAATTACCGCAATAAATATGATAACAAAGCTGATGATATTTATATATTTTCCATTATAATCAAAACCCTTTTCTATCAAGCCGGCAACAAAATCTGCAAAATAAAAACCTGCCCAAACCCCAAGAATAAGTGCTGCTAAAGTAGCAAGTCCGATAATTAAGCCTTTACGAAATCCAAGTATACCAGCAAGTCCGAGCAGGACGACCAGGATAATATCAAGATAATTCATAATAAAAATTAGCGTTTTAAGCGACGTGTGAGTTCCGTAGCATAAACAAAGTCGTTGATTTCTTTGTTATCGGCCGTTAAAATATCATTATTGCTTCCTTCCCACCAAAGTTTTCCATGATACAGGAAGGCGATTTTATCACCAATCTCAATCACAGAATTCATATCGTGAGTATTTATTACTGTAGTAATCTGATATTCTTTTGTGATCTCGCGAATGAGGTTGTCGATAACTATAGATGTTAACGGATCCAGACCACTATTGGGTTCGTCGCAAAATAAATACTTCGGATTCATTGAAATAGCGCGGGCAATGGCAACACGTTTTTTCATTCCACCACTAATCTCTGCAGGAAAGAGCTTGTTGGCTTTGGAAAGTTCAACACGCTGCAGACAAAAATTTACTCGTTCCCTTTTTTCTTCCATGCTTTGATTGGTAAACATAGTCAAGGGGAACATCACATTCTCTTCGACGGTCATAGAATCAAACAAGGCAGCACCCTGAAACAGCATTCCAATTTCCTGACGCAGAATATTTTTTTCTTTGTATTGCATGGTGGAAATACTGCGATCATCAAAGAAAATATCGCCTTCATCAACTTCCATCAGGCCAACCAGACACTTCATCAACACCGTTTTACCTGAGCCACTCTGACCAATGATAAGATTGGTTTTTCCGCGCTCGAAGCTAACGTTGATGTGGTCAAGCACCACTTTGTCCCCAAAGGCTTTATAGATATTCTTTGTTTCAATCATTGCAGCATCAATTGCGTAATAATCAAATTGAACAGTATAATGAGGATCGAACTTTGAACCACAGCTTTGGTCGAAGCACGGCCAACTTCAAGAGCTCCGCCATTTGCATAGTAGCCATAAAATCCGGAAACGGAAGTGATCAAAAATGCAAAGACAACCGTCTTTGTGAGAGAATAAAATACTTCGTACGGAACGAACCATGATTGAATTCCGTAAATATAATTATATGAAGTAACCACCTGCTTTAATACAGCAGCCATATATCCCCCGAAAACGCCCAGAAACATAGACAAGGAAACCAGTACCGGGAAAATGATCATTGCTGCAACAATCTTGGGGAGTATAAGGTGGTTGGCCGAATTGATTCCCATAATATCAAGGGCATCAATTTGCTCAGTGACTCTCATTGTGCCAATTTCACTGGCAATACGAGAGCCAACCTTTCCTGCAAGAATGAGGGAAACGATGGTGGGAGAGAACTCTAGGACTATGGATTGACGTGTGGTAAAACCAACGGTGTAAAGGGGAACAAGTGGGCTGTCGATATTATAGGCGGTCTGTATTGCCACGACCATTCCCATAAATACGGAAATGATTGCAACAATGCCAAGGGAGTCAACCCCAAGATTATCTATCTCAATCAGAAGTTGTTTTCGAAATACCTTACCCTTCTGAGGTTTAGAGAAAACCCGTGACATCAGCAGGACATATTTGCCAATCGGGGTGAAGATGTTGTGCAAAAGTCGCATAAGATGTATTTTCTCATGCGAAAGTACTTTTTTTTATGTAAGATTGAACAATAACACCTAAAAATGTTGACCTTTCAATAATGATTTGTATTAACTTTGCGTTTGAAGGAACAAATTATGAAAGGTATATATAAGGCAGCGCGCATTAGTTTATGGTTATTGGCAATGGTGTTGGTAATGACATCCTGCCGGTCATTAAAGCACAAATGCAAAGATTGCCCGACTTTTTCAAAGGTCTCACATTCCTGCAAACCATCACCGGAATTATTAACCACTAATCACGAACCTTCATGAGAACGCGTGCTTTAACTATCTGTTCACTGCTAGTCATTAGCCTGGCATTGATTTGCACCACTGGTTGCAAAGGCCCAAAGAAAGGCCGGTATGATGGATGTCCTACCTTTTCTAAGGAGCTACCCAAAGACGCTCCGGTAGCACATCGGTATGGATAAGATTCGTTCTGTACTTGAAAGATATGTTCCTGCGGGTACTGCCGGAATTCTTACCGATTGGATTATTGATTTTCGGATCCATCTTCATATAAAGCGTGACCGACGATCGAAAGCCGGTGATTATAGGGCGCCCACACCTGTTGATCCTAAGCATCGTATTTCAATAAATTATAATCTGAATCCATATGCTTTTCTAATTACATTGGTGCATGAGATGGCACACAGGACTTCCTTTGAAAAATTTGGAAGACAGATTGCACCCCATGGCAAGGAATGGAAATTCGAATTTCATCGACTGATGCAGCCTTTTGTTAATGGCACTTTATTACCTGAAGATATTAAAACTGCATTGATTAAATATTTAAAAAATCCCGCAGCTTCAACGGGAGGCGATAAGAATCTTGCAAAAATTCTTCATCAATATGATCCTGAAACTCCAGATGAGGTTCTGCTGGAGAATATTTCAGAAGGCACCCTATTCACGCTTGGCGATAAGCGTGTTTTCAGAAAGGGCTTGTTGCGCAGAACGCGTTATCTCTGTTACTGCGTGACCAATAAACGAAATTATCTGGTTGACGGTATTGCTCAGGTTTATCCGCTGGAGGAATAAAATAAACTGTATCTTTGAAAAAATAAACTTGCTTGATGAATAAAAATGATTTTTGTGTGATTATGGCGGGCGGTATTGGCTCGCGCTTTTGGCCACTCAGCCGCACTGCGCATCCTAAGCAGTTTCTTGATATTCTTGGCGCTGGCGAAACCTTATTGCAACAGACCTTCCGAAGATTTTCGAATATTGTTCCCAAAGAAAATATTTATATCGTCACAAATGATATATATGATCATTTAGTTAAAGAACAGCTGCCCGGAATTTCTGATCAGCAAATTGTGCTTGAACCTGCACGAAGAAATACGGCTCCCTGTATCGCCTATGCAGCCTATAAAATCAGAGAAGTGAACCCGAAGGCCAACATAGTTATTGCACCATCGGACCATGTTATTCTTAAGGAGGATGTATTTACTGACATCATAAAATCGGGATTAGCAGCCACTTCCAAGAATCCCTGGTTAATCACCCTTGGCATCACACCTAGCTTTCCAAATACCGGATATGGTTATATTCAGTTTAAGGAAACAGAGGCATATCCTGAAGATTTACGATTAAATAAAGTAAAGACCTTTACTGAGAAGCCTGTATTAGAAATGGCAATTTCATTTGTTGAAAGCGGCGATTTTCTTTGGAATTCGGGCATTTTCGTAATGTCATTAAAGAGTCTACTTGAAGCCTTCAATCGCTATGTTCCTGAGATGGACGCTGCATTTAAAAAAGGCGCGGGTCTTTACAATACACCTGAAGAAAAGGCTTTCATTCAGGAAACATATACCACCTGCAAAAGCATCTCTATTGATTATGCTGTTATGGAAAAGGCAGAGAATGTATTTGTAATGAAAAGTGATTTTGGGTGGTCGGATCTTGGCACCTGGGGCTCACTTTACGAGCATCGTGAAAAAAACGCGGATGGTAATGCAGTGGTTGGAAAGAACGCCATGCTGTATGATTGCAAGAACTGCATCGTCACACTACCCAAAGATAAACTGGCCGTTCTTCAAGGCCTTGAAGACTACATCATTGTTGATTCAGAACAAATACTACTGGTTTGTCGCAAATCGGACGAGCAGGAAATTCGCCAATTCAACAACGATGTGAAGATAAATAAAGGGGAACAATTTGTATAAAGCCCGGGAGACAAGCTCCCGGATGCTTTTATTTGTGAACCTTGCGGATAAAGTCTTCTACTTCTTTTACACCACCCTGATACACCAAATAGCCATTGTAAGGTTCTCTTGTTGTGATATCGTCGTTGATTGGTGTGAGCATAATTTCTTTGACTTTCTCCAAATCGCTTGTCTGTCCAAGTGCCCAACCTAATTTAATGTAGGCAACTTCGGGAAGCATATTCTCGCAAGGGATAATTCCTTTTGCCATTAAGTCGCGGCCTGTATCGTATACAAACATGTGAACATAGCCCCAAATGGTTTGTACCGTCATATAGATTGCCACGCCCTTTTTAGCAGCGCGTTCAATTGCTGGATATATGGGCTTATTCACGTGACCTAAGCCGGTTCCGATGATTACAATGCCTTTATAACCATTGTCAACCATAGCGTCAATCATATCAGGCTGCATATTCGTATAGTAATATAACATCCCGACTTTTTCTTCGAAATACGGAAGAATAGTAACATTGCGGTCTTTACGACGATGAGCGTATACTTCCTTGATTGGAACAACGCCTTTGCGGGTAACTGTTGCCAACGGAGTATCGCCAATAGTGCGGAAAGTAGAACGATACGAAGAGTGCATTTTTCTTACACGGGTACCACGATGCAGAAAGCCGTATTCGTCAGATGTTGGGCCGAACATACAAACCATGGTTTCTGCAATATCTCCGTGACCGGCAGCAGTCATGGCATGCATGAGGTTGAGTGCTGCATCGGAACTTGGACGATCGGAAGAACGCTGTGATCCTACGAGTACAATAGGAATCGGCGAATTCTGAACCATGAAGGTGAGTGCAGCGGCGGTGTAATGCAAGGTGTCTGTACCATGGCCAATAACAATGCCTTCGGTTCCTTTTTCGATTTCTTTACCAATAGCAATGGCCAGTGTTTTATACTGTTCCGGTCCCATGTTTTCGCTAAATACGGCGAAAAGTTTTTCTGTATCGAGATTGCAGATATCAGCCAATTCGGGGACGGCGCCATATAATTCACCGGGAGTAAACGCTGGAATTACAGCACCAGTGCGGTAATCAAGACGAGAAGCAATAGTACCTCCGGTTCCTAATAATTTTACCTGAGGTAAACCCGGTGTAACAGGAAATGCTTTTTCCGGAATTTTATAAACAGCTTTTTTATAGCCGGTTTCTTCCATTTTTTTAATGGTGGTAATATCAATACCTATATTATAACCTGTGATAATCTTAACGACTATGTGCTGATCGTCGTCGTTTTCTGAACGTGGTAATACCGTACCCTGGAAGTTTCCCCGGCTGGTCTCAATATTTGCCTGTCCCCATACCCTCACGTTGAATTTCTTTAACATGTCGAGGGCTGGTCCTTTATATCCTTGAAAAAAATCTTCGCTCATCTTCGATATATTTTAATGCAGTATATTTAATAGTAATTATATTACGCTTTGGTTTTTTCAACGGTGTCTTTTAGAACAGCGAGTGAAATATTACCGATTGCTCTTTTATGCAGTTCACCCATAATCCATTGCGTTTCCACACCATCTTTTTTAGAGTAGCGTATTGAGGCAAATTGTTTCTTGAGGAAGGGGATATCTTTAATAATTTCCGCAGGATCCAATTTTTTGAATTTAAGGGTATCGAGGACTGATTGGAAATCCATTTTAGGATGTTCGAACACCACAGGAATCATATAGCGCAATATGTCTTGTTCCAGCTTGTTTTCCTTAATAAAACGGAATAATTCAACGATGCGTTCTATCTGGAAATCTTTGGAATGACGGTAATGTCCTTCCACAAATTTAAATTCATGACCCAGAAAAATACCAGTGAATTTTGCATCGAATTTTAATTCATTTACAATTTTTTCGATGATAGGATACAGATTCCTTGAGAGGAGATAGGTATAGCAATCTTCTGGAATATTCCATTTGGCCAGCTGTTGATAACGATCCATTACTTCTCCCGGAAGTTGTTTGTATAAGGAATCGATATATTGGTTTTCCAATGGAATTGGTTTTGAATCTGTATCTGGATACATACGATCAGCACCGGGAAGAACACGTTCGAAAATGGTGGTACCATCTTCAAAGGATTTACGCGTTTCGTTAGGAACACCAAGGAAGGCCATTTTGCAGCGCTCATCAACTACATCGAGCGCTGTTTTCATATCATCTTCCGGACCCCAGAAAATAATCTGAGCATCGTTTGGTCCTGCATTCAGGAGTTTGCTGATGTTTGAGAAATCATCATTGCTGATGACTGGTTGTAACTCTTCGGAATGAGCCATATTGGGGCGTTCCAGACAGGCGATTACTTTTAGGCGATCGCTGACTTCATTCGCAAACATTTTACCCGGCTGAGTAAAATATGAAAGCAGACCTTTGAAATCGGGAAGATTAACAACCATAATGCTGAAATCTTCCTGTGAAAGTGGAAGATTAGAGAATTTGAAATCAGTAGGTTTCATCTTCACTGCATTAAGTTTCCATGCTTTAGGGTCTTTAACGCGACTGAGGAGGATATCCCTAATTTGTAAAAGTGCCCATTGACGGTATGCTTCGATATGTGTAAGTTTCGGAATCCATTTGGTATGAGATACTCCTTTGATTTCAACGCGTGTGCCACCGGTACAGCTAACGTTCACGTCTTCGCGGCCAGCGCCAGGACCAGTTCTTACCATACCTGTACTGCGGTTCATGAAGCGGATATAGTCACACGCTTCTTTAACCTCAAACGGATTTTTCATGTCAGGATAAGTCACTGTTTCAATCAGCGGCATTCCTAAACGGTCGGTACTATAAATACGAACATGCCCGATATCAGAAATTTCGCGACATGAATCTTCTTCGATACTAAGTTGGATTAAGCGAACTTTTTTATTCTTCAATGGGATTTCTCCTTCAACGCCAAGAATTGCTGTACGTTGAAAACCAGTAGGGATAGAACCATCGAGATATTGTTTACGGGTAATATGAACTTCACCAACAATATTTAATTTACATAGCAACGAGATGACCAATGCTTTTTCGAGTGCTTCTCTGTTGAGTTTAAATGGCGGAGTATCATCTACATCGTAAGTGCAGGCTGTTGGGTTGGCGATACGGTAAACGATTTCTTTACGCGTTTTAAATTCCATCAAGGCTGTGCCGTCATACTCACCAAGCTCGCTAAGAGTTGGACGCATATGGCGAACCAATTCGGCATCGTATACATTTTTTTTCTGAAAAACTCCGGCCGGACAGCGGCAGAAGAGTTTCTTTTCGGTATAAAGTTGCTGATGAACTTCGAGTCCCGACATAAATCCGATGCGGTCCCAATCGGCTTGAGTAGCCTGGTGCAGGGGAATATATCCCACTTTTTTCTGGCTTTCTTCGTAATTAACCCGCGGGTCAATGCTGTTTTCCATCGTGTTAAGCTTATTAAACGTTCATTTTTAACAGGGCTCAAACTTATAAAAAAACACTGTGCAAATAGGAAAAATTAGGAAAATCTTTTTGAAATAAGAAAAACACTATCTTTGCGCTCCCCAAGTTCCTTATTTATTGGCCCGAGTGGCGGAATTGGTAGACGCGTCGGTCTCAAAAACCGATGAGGTAACACTCGTGCCGGTTCGATTCCGGCCTCGGGTACATTTAAAAAATAAAATCCCCTGATACTTCAAAGTTGCAGGGGATTTTTTTTGCGAGGATAATTTTTCTTCAGTAATGAGATGTTGGAATTTTTAACCAGTTCACTCAATCTGTATTCCGTCTGCTTTGAGCTTGCTGACTAGTGCTTCACGTTTTTGCTGGTAGATTTTGACGTTTTTGCTATCGGCGATGGTTTCATAAAATTTAAGGGCGTTGGTATAGAACTCAAGAGGAACGGACCAAAACAATTTTTCGGGAAGCAATTTTTCGTTTTCACTGATTAAAGTCTTACAGGCTTGCTGATTGTTTATGCGCCGATAGATTTCGATCAACTTATTATTGATGATTGCAATTCTGAAAGAGTCGGCATTTTGCGTTTGCATTTGCTTAGCCACCCCATAATAATAAAGCGCACTATCGCTGTTTTTTTGAACGTCCCAAATACCCGCAAGATCGAAATAAGCCACGGCAACACCTTGAGGGAAGGTTGATTTTTTAAATAAATCTATTGAAAGCCGTACGTCTTTTATTCCTTCTTCAAACTGTCCGGTTTTTGCTTTAAGCAAACCTAAATATTTAAGAATGTTCGCTTGCTGAGTGGTGTCGCCAATTTCAATCCATAAAAGATACGACAGGTTTAAGTAGTAAACAGCGCTATCGTACACCTTAAGTTTTTCATCGAAAACACTTCCAATATTGAGGTAGGAAAAGGCCGTCCAAGGCTTGTTATCAACTTTTTTATAAAGAATTATCGCAGTTTTATAGTAGGGTATTGCAAGACTTGGATTAGTGTTGAAGTTTAGTCCTGCCAAGCGTGCATAGATATTACCACGTACTTCCTGATTTCCTATAGCTATCGCAATTGAGTCGAGCTTAAGACAAGCTGTTGTCTTTTGTTGCTGACTGGTTTCAGCATTACTTATTATTGCCACTAAGGCACTGTCGGCGTCGAATGGGTTTTGCGCATTTAACGATGGGGCTGAAATCAAACATGCCAAACCGAAATACATTATACAGATAAGATTTCTCATAATATAGTTTGTTTAGGGTAAAAAAAATCCCGCTGAGGCAGCGGGATTTGAAAGTTGATAAGCTTATTCGCTCTTAATCATTTTCTTGGTAGTGCTGTTACCCCGATCGTCGCTAATCGTGTAGAAATAGATACCATTGCTGAGTTCAGAACCAGAGAACACGAAATAATTTTCGCCAACATTAGTACTAATGGTTTCGGTATAGATTAAATTACCAACCATGTCCATGACCTTCAAGCTTGCTGTTCTGTTATCATTAGCATAGCAACCGATGTGCATTTGTTCGTTGAAGGGGTTTGGTTTTGGGGCAATCGCGCCAAATCCGGAGTTACCCATTTCGTCAACACCTAATGCAGGGTGAATCCAAAGAACCATCGGCATTCCACTATTATAATCTGTTGCTGCGAGCAGTGCCATTCCACCAACATTTGCGTAAACATCTACAATAACGCTCATAGTAGTATAACCAGCAGAACCAACGGTGGGAGTGCCAGTTACTAAAGCGCATTGCAGGCTGCCAGCTGCAAATTCGCCGGATGCCGGATTGGTTGCGTATGACATCCATGCAGGTTTATTTCCAATACTTTTAATTGTGATATGATGTAATAAAATAGAAGTGGTATTCACGACAGCATTTGTAGGACAAATAATGCTCAGTGTCAGATTCATTGGTGTGCCTTCCCAACCTTCGAGTGTATCAGGTACCATTTCGCCATTTCCTTCAGGGTCAGTAACAAGAGGATCGGGAGTACATTGTGCGCTTGCGCTGATTGTCCAAAACATCAGCATTATCGCCATAGAAGCAAGAAGTAACAGTTTTTTCATATAAATAAATTTTAAATTAGATTCTTAGTTGCATACAAAGATACAATTCTAATCTGTTATTGATCCGGCAAAAAGAAAAATCATTGTATTTTTCTTCATTTATAGTATCTTTGTTTTGGTTCATACAAAAATCGAAAAGTACTTATTATGCCTACCGTAATTATCAAAAAGCTTTCGAAAGAAGAAGTACTGGAACGTCGTATTGAGCATTGGCCTGTCTGGGAGAAGGATGTTTCCCGTTTTGATTGGGTTTATGAAGGGACGGAGGAGTGTTACATTCTGGAAGGAGAGGTATTGGTCGAAACGGATCACGGCGCTTTTAAGATTGTAAAGGACGATTTTGTTACTTTTGAGGATGGATTAAAGTGCACCTGGGATATTAAAAAGTCCGTCAGGAAACATTACAATTTTAAGTAAGCAGCGTGGATGGTGTGGTGATTAAATCTGTGGGAAGTTCTTATTTTGTAAGAACTGAGGAAGGTGTAA
Organism: Bacteroidales bacterium; assembly: GCA_963678485.1. Lineage (GTDB taxonomy): Bacteria > Bacteroidota > Bacteroidia > Bacteroidales > CAIWKO01 > CALGYY01. Next base: position 1,901,596 of record OY782882.1, on the reverse strand, counting down.
CGGTTGAGTGCAGATTAAAAGGCATTTTCCGCATCAAGGGACTGAAAGCAACCAATCCGGTGGCTGTAGGAGATAATGTATCATTTAAGGAATCAGAGAAAGACGAGGGGAGTGTAATCTATAAGATACATCCACGAAAGAATTATATTATCCGTAAATCCACCAAGCTTTCAAAATCTGTACATATCATCGCATCAAATATTGATCAGTTGTTACTGGTCGTTACTTTGGCATTTCCGCGGACTTCCACAGGGTTTATGGACAGAATGCTGGTTACCGCAGAGGCCTACAAAATACCGGTTATCATTGTTTTTAATAAATGTGATGTCACAGATGAAGATATGGACGCACGAGTGCAGGAAATCACCGATATGTACGAAAAAATCGGTTATCCGTGCATGCGTGTGTCGGCATTAAAGGGGACAAATATTGATTCTCTGAAAGCAGTTATGCATGGCAAAACATCACTGATTGCTGGTCATTCAGGCGTTGGGAAAACCGCACTCGTAAATGCCGTGGAACCGGGACTGAAGCTACGCACTGCAGATCTTTCGCTCTTTTCAATGAAAGGTAAACATACTACAACCTTCGCAGAAATGCATCCATTAAAGATGGGTGGCTACATTATCGATACCCCGGGTATCAAGGAATTCGGACTTGTTGACTTTTATAAAGAAGAACTCACCCATTATTTTCCTGAAATGTTTGCACTATTGCCAGAATGCAAGTATCATAATTGTACACATACTGGAGAGCCTGATTGCGCAGTGGAACGTGCTGCAGAATCAGGAGAAATTCATTTATTGCGATATCAGAATTATCTGAATATCTATTATGGAAGAGAAATGGACGACACCGAAAAATAGTGTTATTCTTTTCGAGACGCTTTGATATTACCCGCAATGGAAATATCGTTCGACCAATTGCAGTATTGCTTCTTCGTTGCCGGCAATCTCTTTACGTAAGGTCTTATCATCGAATTTTTGCAAGCCATTCACCAGACCATCAATCATTCCCTGAGTGAATACATCGTATTTTTTGTAATACTCGGCATGTTCCTGTAAACGTAGTGAAGATTCATAACAGGATGAAGGTAATTGGTCGAGGCATTTGGTTTTTTCTTTGTGCTCGTCGTGAAAAATATTCACATCAACATAATTTCGTTGCGCAATATCAAGAGCATCTTTCATCTCAAGTCCCTGTCGTGCAGCAACAGTAAGGCCTGCCATAAGTAAATAGATGTCAGCAGAGCCATCCGGACAACGGAACTCCATAGTTTGTTTATCGCTAAAGTCGCCTTTGAACGGGGGTTCCAAAGGATTAGCCAGATTGGTCATGTTTGACACACCGCACCATCCTAGAGGTACACGTACTAATACACTGCGATTGCGATCGCCCCAGCAAACATTGGTTGGTGCTTCCTGATGTGGTACCAAACGGAAGTATGAAGAAGGATTAGTGTTGCCGAAGGCAGTAAGCGAAGGTGCGAGCGTCATAAAACCAGCGATGGCTTTTTTGGCTGTATCACTAAGTTTTCCGTTTTCTGTCATCACACTTTTACCGTCTTTCATAAGGCGCATATGAATATGCATACCGCTACCAGCCTTACCCACAGTTATTTTTGGAGCAAAGGTCAGCGTGATGCCATATTGATATGCCATTGAACGAAGTATCCATTTTGCGATTATCAATTGGTCAGCAGCATCCTCAATATCTGTTGGTGTGAACTCAATTTCATTTTGTTCATACACTTTGTTTCCAATGGAGAAATTACCCACTTCGGAATGACCGTATTTTATATTCCCACCAGCTTGTGCGATAGCAAGCATGGACTCAGCGCGGAAATGTTCCCATTTAGTAAAGGGGGAAGATTCGTGATATCCTTTTTGATCTGTCGCCTGAAAGAGCTCATCTTTTTCACTGATGACATAAAATTCCAGTTCGCCCATAGCTTCCATGCGAAGTCCGGTGGTGTCGTAAAGCGATTTTGCAGCATTCTTTAAAATATTCTGAGGAGAACTGGCAAGGGGTTCACCATCTTTATTGAAATACGAACACAGAATATCCAATGTGGGAATATCGGTAAACGGGTTTACGAAAGCGGTTTTAAAACGCGGCATAACATACAAATCGCTCGATCCGGCCTCAATGTGAGAGAATAAACTGGAGCCATCAACACGTTCGCCACCGGACAGTATGTCGTCCAGATGTTTCATGTTATTGATAACGAAATTCAACGATTTAAGTCGATCATCACCCCCCACATATCTGAAATTCACCATTTGAATTCCATTGGATTTGATATAATTGATAATATCCGCCTTGGTGAATTCTGCTGCAGGTTTTCCTAAAAATGCGACCAAGCGGTTTGGGCTCAATTCAAGTTTTGTATCCATATATAAACAATTAGATAATATGAAAAATAAATGTTAATCAGCACATATTTGCCTGTTCAAACATAAGTATTTTTTTTGAAAACAGCCAAATTGCGCGCAGATTTCAAAAAAATCTTTTGCAAGGCGGTGAAGGTACGAAATCAGCGATTGGCATTAATTGCAAATATCAATCGTTTCATTTGTGGGCAAGGATGCATCAAAATTTCCATCGCCGTCAAACTGGCTATCAAAGCGACAATCAGTGCATTTATTGATAATGTGGGTTTTAGGTCGTTCAGCGAGGCAGGTGATGGTTCCGTTGAAATCTATAGTTGCACCATTGCTCATTGAGGCATGGACTTCGGTTTTATAAATTCCTGATTGGATAGTACCATTATACATGCCTGACCAACCAAGAGCCGGATCGGTGGTAGAGAACATGACGGTTCCCACTGCATCAATCACTTTAAATTCAAGGGTGACGACCTGAGGATGTCCGGGGCTTTGGCGCACGAAGAGCGAATCATTAATATTATCTCCATTGGGAGAAAAAACGTTGGGGAGGCATAAATCGCCCGTCAGTGGCGGATCTCCGCAGCCATTATTTTTAATGGTGGATTTTGTGCAGCCGAAGATGGTAATCAATGCCATCATCAAATACAGTATCTTTTTCATCATCTTTATCGGATCGTTTGCAGCAAATGTATACAATTCAATTAAAAAAACTAGCTGATGCTTCTGACGATATTAATTTTTAGACGGATATGGGTTGGTTTTCAAGATCTCGTATTAATTAGTGCCTGTCCATAAAGTCCGTCTGCGGCGTTGTCCTCGTATTGTCGGGCAGTCGATTACACCAGTAAACTCTTGCCCGCCAACACTTCGGACGCCTTGTCTCGCCTTAGGCGAGAGAGCTTTCTGATCAGTCACTGAGTTTATGGACGGACTCTAATTGGGAATCTGGAACGGAAGATCCTCCATTGTTTTCTGAATGCCGTCGAATTTAAAATCCATTTTTGTTATGTTGATGCATTTACAAGGACCTTTGGATTTGCCTTCGATGTTGATCTCGGTGATGTAATGTTCGAAGAATGGGGTATCGCGTCTGATAATATAATCCGCATCTCGAGTGCCATCGAGGGTTATTGCTGAAGCCCTTGAAAAAATGGTGTCGAGTGGATGGCTTAAATTGCCCTTTTCTGTAATGATCCAATAAATAGTATTGGTGTCAGATTCATTGGTAAATTGAAAATGCATATCATAATCGCTTTCGTCAAAGCAATCGCAGCAAGCACCGAACCCTAGAATTACCGTGAGCAAGAGCAGAATCTTTTTCATATGAAAGGAATCTAGAAGCACATCAAATATAATTATAATCAAAGTAACGCTCAGGAACAAAGAGAGAATTTGAGTAATCCCATTTAGTGGGCGGAGGTCTTTATAGTCCTCTGATGGTATGTATTACATAAAAATCAGAAATACTTTCGTCATTCAAAGTTTTTTAGTAATTTTGCGCTCCAGTTTTAAATCTCTCCGTAGCTCAGCTGGTAGAGCAATTGACTCTTAATCAATGGGTCACAGGTTCGAATCCTGTCGGGGAGACCAGAATTATCAAGGGTTGCAGACGATTAAAGTTTGCGACCCTTTTTGTTTGCACAGCATCTTGCATTATTTCTGGAATTAAAATCAGAGGATTGTCTTTATTGCTTCGTCGTTTGTGTTACCTCACCACCCCAAACATCTGCACCTCCACTCTTGAATTCGAGGATATTCGAAGTACATAAAGTCCCGGAGAAAGATCACTTAAATTGATTTCGGTTTTTTTTGCATGTGATTCGTTAGACTGCGTTTTTTGTACCTGACGGCCTGCTAGATCGTAAATACAAATTGTTTGATGACCTGCCTCTGGCTGGCCATATTCAACGAAAAGCTTGTCGGTGGCGGGATTTGGGAATATTAAGGAACGATGTTCACATATATCATTAGCTTCTGAGGATGCAGTATTGTCTTTGGCAAGCACAAGAATATCATCAATCCACACTCCATCAAAAGAGTGTGTTTGGTCGCTGTTAAAAGTGAACTTGAGTTTCAACGGCCCACCTGTGAAGTTATCCAACGGAATTTCTTCCATGACCCATTCATTGATAAAACCATCGTATACGGGCTCCTGAAAGGATTGGTCATCACTACCATAAGAGGAGTATGTTCCGCAAAGTGGCGTCCAACTTGAGCCATCGTCGGTGGATGCATATATTTCCATCCAATCGTAAGCAATTTCAAGATTCCATTTTGCACGGAATTGCAACACTGCCTTTGAATAATAGCTGAGGTCAATAGGATTCTGAGTTTCCATTGAAGCCGATTGCAATAGTCCATAATTTCCTCCCGGAGATTCAGTAAATGCTGAAGGAGAAGAGACGTACTCTTCAGTATCAGCTTGCCATCCACTATTGTCCCATTGATTAAAAGAATTGCAGGGATCAGCAAAAAGGGTATCGATATGATTGAAAAGTTTCACAATAGTATCTGCCCAGGTAAACGTCCCATTGCTGATTTGCAAAAGAAACTTTATTGATGTGCCCTGTGCAATAAAGGGGGATAAACTATATGAAATCGAATCGTGAAATTGATCCAATGTGTTTAATGAGGGTGTCGAGAATGATGTGCCGGTAGCAGTGATTTCAGGACTTATCGCCGAAAGGCTTACCGTAAACGAAGCGGGAGCATCCATGCCCAGACAGTACACTTCGAAAGGCAATTTCCCTTGTAGCTGGTCGATGTAGCCCGAGCTTAAATCATTTACAATAGCATATTTCGTTGCAAGCCGGGTGAACCGAAGGTTCATATCAATTGATTGCTGGCAAAGCCCGGTGATGTTGGTCGCCGCAGGCCAAAAACCATCTGATGACGAGCCAATCTCTGCAGTAAATGAGATTATCTTGCTTTTATTTGTAAGATCTCCATATGCCCAATCATCAGCGTCACCATTACTGTTGTATCCATAGGTTTGATCGCAAGTGCCAAATCTGTAGTGACTCTGTAAGGTAAGATAACGTGAGAACTGCTCAAAAAGAACGGAATCATTGGTAAGTAGCGTTTCGTAATTCCAGGGATATATCAGATAGTTTCCATAGGAATGCCAGTTCATAGCCAATTTAAAATCATGTGCTTCGATAAATGTCCGCATGGCCTGTGATTCAGGTTCCGAAAATGCACTATCGCCCCGGTACCATGGATGAACACTAATAGAGCTCGACCCGATTTCGTCATAACCAAAGGCATATCCGTAATTGCGATTAAGGTCAACTCCATAGAATAATCCAACTTGTCGCCTGTTTTTTCGCCATGTTCCACCACCAGTGGGGTTTTGCTGTTCGTTGTACACATAGCCATCAGGATTGACTACAGGAACGAAATTGATGTCGAGCGAATTTACGAGGTATTGTATTTCGGGATTCGTTGCATAATTTTCAAGCAGATAATACATATACATTATTAACTGTTGCAAGGAGGCTGGTTCCTGAGAATGGTGTAGCGCAGTATAAAGCAATTGTGGCTCAGGCTCGTTGATGTCGGGGTTGTCGCTAATGCGTACCTGATAAATTGCACGACCCTCAATGGAAGTTCCGATTTGCGTTTTTTGGGAGATTAGCGAAGGATACCATTTGCGCATAGAGTCAAGTTGAGCAATAGCTTCCGTATAAGTATAAAAGCCACCCATAGAGCCAAGACTAAAGTGCGTGGGAACTTCAGCAACATCGACGGGATCGCAGAGGTACTTGATGTTTTTGGTCTGTGAAGTTGCCTGAAGAATTGTAAAACTAAGTAGCATGATTAGCAGAGAACGAGTCATAGGAGTATTATTAGACGCGTGAAGCCAAAGTAAATTTTCATAAAAATACAAAAAATGTTGATGAAGCGAATTATTAATTCAGGCAAACATGAAACATATCAATATTATTTTTTGCCAGTTCGAAATTTTCGGTATTTTTACACTTGAAGTATTACAGGTAGTTCTGCTTGATTCAAAGTGGAACGTAATAAAAACTCTTTTTATGACCATCAGGGATATTTTAGTTAATCGTTTTTTTTGTATTGTGCTTATTATTATAAGTAGCTTTCAGCAGGGGTTTGGCACAGAATATCCCGTTCCGCGAAATTCGTTGAAGTCTCAACAACTAAAGCAAACGGCTTCGGGATGCATGCCTCCAAGCGCTTTTGCAGATTTGGATATAAATAATGTGAGAGCTCGTATCAATACCGGGGGTGATCTTTGGTGGGACTTAGCAGGTAATAACATATATACAATTCCAAAATATTCTTCTAACAATTCATTATTCTCAACTGCGATGTGGATTGGAGGATTAGATGATAATGGGAATTTAAAAGTGGCTGCACAAACTTACAGGCAATATGGTGTTGATTACTACACCGGACCACTTTCCACCGATGGCACAGCCAGCACAGATGCTATGAACTGTCATAAATGGGATAAAATCTTTGTTTGTTATCGTCAGCAGGTGGAAGATTTTATTGCTGCTTATAATAATGACCCATCATTGGCCGGCTATGTTGTTCCTGATTTTATTGTAAATTATCCAGCACACGGGGATCCCGCTCAAGGTCAAAGCTATTATCTGGCGCCCTTTTATGATAATGATCACGACGGAACATATAATTATCATAACGGAGATTATCCCTATTATGATTTAAACCATGCTCTTTGTTCTAATTCTGGAATTTCAGGTGTCTCGCAAACGCCTACAATGGAGGGAAATGGAATTCTTGCTGATCAGGTATTAAAAGGTGATCAAACGCTTTGGTGGGTTTTAAATGATAAAGGGAATGATCACGCAAGTCAGGGTGAGGCAATCGGTCTTGAAATCCGGGCACAGGCATATGCTTATGCTACTAATGATGAATTAAACAATGCCACATTTTATACATATGAAATTATCAATCGATCGAATAGCAGGTTAAATAAGGTATGGTATGGCCATTATGTGGATGTGGAACTTGGAGATGGATGGGATGATTATGTAGGTTCAGATGTTTCGCGCGGATTGGGTTATTGTTATAATGGGAAAGATCCTGATGGAACTGGAAGAATAGGAGATTATGGGGCACAGCCACCCGCAGTGGGGCTCGATTTTTTTCAAGGGCCATATCAGGATGCAGATGGTATTGATAATCCTCAAAATGATGATTTGGGCAATCAGCTTTGCGATAATAGTATCAATGGACAAAATTTTGGAGATGGCATTGTGGATAATGAACGTTTGGGAATGCAGAAATTTGTTTTTTTCAATTGTAGCGGTGGTTTTGAACCGCTGAACTGTCCACAGGAAGCTACCGGCTTCTATAATTTTCTTCAGGGAATATGGTTAGATGGAGAACCAATGAGGTATTGGGGTAATGCCCATCCAATTGCTGGTGGCGTTGGTCCATTGTGTTCCTTTATGTATCCTGCTAAGTCTGATCCTTGTCATTGGAGTACGAATGGTATTGATCCTGATTCATTTCATCCTGGCGAAAGCTGGACAGAAGAACAAGCCGGCAATGAGCCTTTCGACCGACGTTTTTCAATGTCCACAGGCCCATTTACTCTTGAGCCGGGCGAAGTGAATTATATAACCATAGGTGTTCCATGGGCACGCGCAACCTCAGGTGGGCCAATGGCTTCAGTTGAATTATTGAAGCTGGTGGATGATAAATTTCAAGCCTTGTTCGATCATTGTTTCAAGGTTCTCGAAGGTCCGGATGCACCGGATGTTACAATTCAAGAGCTGGACAGGGAGCTGATAATATATTTATCAAACCGCAAATTTATTTCTAACAATTATAATGAAACCCCAGAAGATTATGCTGAAGTAGATCCTTCTATTGTTTATGCTGACACCATTCCAGCTAGTGAAAGGGGCGATAGTGCATTCCGCTTCGAAGGGTACCAAATCTACCAGCTTAAGGATGCTTCTGTCACAACTGCTGATTTGAAAGATCCGGATAAGGCGCGATTACTGGCTCAATGTGACCTTAAGAATGGAGTTTCCAAACTGATTAATTATTATTATGATGAAGACCTTGCAGCGCCAGTCCCTGTGGAGGAGGTGAACGGAAGTGATGCCGGGATTGTGCATTCGTTCAGAGTTTTTGAAGATCTTTTTGCTTCAGGGGATAATCGATTAGTGAATCATAAACAGTATTATTATATGGCGATTGCATATGCATATAATAATTATTTGAATTATAATCCTAATGATCCGTATGCTTTATTAGGCCAGCAGCGACCATATTTGTGTGGAAAAAAGTCGGCGACAGGTGCGATCAGTTGTCAGGTTGGGATTCCGCATATTCCTTCGCCTGAAGCAGGCGGGACGATTGCACAATCTGAATATGGTATTCAGCCGAAGATTACACGAATTGAAGGTCAGGGGAATGGAGGCATGAATCTGGACTTCACTGCCGCAACAAGTGCCCAGGTATTAGCAAATGGTTCTGCCGGCAATTTGGAATATGAATACAACAGCGGACCAGTGAACGTTAAGGTGGTTGACCCGCTAAATGTGATTGGAGCGGACTATTCGTTGAAATTCGTTCCACCTGCTGATGGTAATATTAATAAATGTAATTGGCTGCTTATAAATAATGAAACCTCAGCAACCTATTCTTCAGAAGCCACGATTAGTGCAGGGTATGAGCAATTATTGATGGAAGTTGGTCTTTCCATTCAGGTGACTCAAGTGCCGTCGCCCGGTTCTGCATCAGCAACCAATAATGGATTTATTGATGCAACTATTGAATTTGCTGATAGTACAAAACAGTGGTTAAGCGGCATACCTGATTTCGATGGATATGCTCCCTATAACTGGATACGATCGGGGATGTTCATCGATCCTATTAGCACGAGCAATAGTGATTATAATCCTGCCGCATGGATTGATCCGTATGAGGCTTATGAAAAGGTATTAGGAGGAACCTGGGCACCATTTGCACTTTGCTCTAATGCGGGATACGGACCTGTGCCACAGGTGTTGCCATCTTATTATTCGCGTTCAGTAATGATGGCGAATCTGGCATCTGTCGATTTGTATATTACTTCCGATCAATCAAAATGGTCGCGTTGTCCGGTGTTTGAATTAGGCGAAAACACTGTGCTATCTCAGGGAGGCAGAGCTAAGTTAGAACTCAGAGCAGGATCGACCAATGGTGAGCAAGGCATGAGTTGGTTTCCAGGCTATGCAATTAACGTTGAAACAGGTGAACGTCTGAATGTCGCGTTTGGTGAGGATTCCTGGCTTCAGAATGAAAATGGCATGGATATGAAATGGAATCCAACGGCCAATGTTGCCAACAACATGGGCGAACTTTTGTTTGGTGGTAAACATTGGATTTATATTTTCGGTCACAACCGCGACAGTATTAACACAATGTATGGAGATGTTGATTGTCCTGCATACGATGGTGGAAAATGGATTAAAGAAACGATGCAAATATCCAACAATCATGACCGTTACAAGCAGATGGTTTTTAAGGATGTGATGTGGGTAGGCGCTCCATTGACCACATTTACTGGTTCGTGGGATCCTCAGCAAATGCCTTGCGACGTTAAGATTCGTTTGCGTGTTGCAAAGCCTTATAAACGCTTCTATTCTACAAAAGCTTATGGTGCTGCAAATCCGATAAACAATAATTATCCGTTGTACACATTTAGCACTAAAGATATCTGTGTAACAACACAAAGCCAAATGGCTGCAGAAGGAGCATTACAGTTGATTAATGTTGTTCCAAATCCATACTATGGTTATTCTTCTTACGAAGGCGATCAATCGGTGAGTTGTGTGAAAATCACAAATCTGCCGGTGCAATGCGAGATCTCAATTTATTCAGTAAATGGTATGTTGATACGTAAGTTTTCAAAGAATGATCCATTGGCATCCGTTGATTGGGATCTAAGGTCAGATGCGGGTTTGCCTATTGCCGGAGGGCTCTATATTATCTATATTAAAGTTGATGGAGTTGGTGAGAAGGTATTGAAATGGTTTGGAGCTCTGAGGCCCATTGGACTGAACGCATTTTAGGATTTGGGGGTTCTACTCCTGATTGAGTTTTTTTTGTTGATAATAGCGATCAACTACAAAAACATAATACAGTAATGCTGCAATGCATATCAATATGCAAAGCAAATAAGAGCGATCTAGTCCAATCCATTGGCCTAGTAATCCTATTCCCAACATTCCGCTGCCAATTCCAAGATCAATTGCAGTAAACAGAGTGGAATTTGCCGCTCCACGTCTGTGTTGCGGAACCATGGCATTCACCATCGCCTGTATGGTGGGCATTACGGTACCAACGCCCAAACCTAATAGAAATGCAGATGTCCAGAACCCAAATTCTCCCGGAATAAGCACCAATGCAGGGAAGCAAAGTGTCTCGAAAATAATTGCAGCCAACATGAGTCGCCTTGGTCCTTGCTGATCAAAGATTTTTCCCGCAAAATATCGTGTCAGTGCAATACCAAGTGCACACAGAATGAAGAAAGGGGCTGCGGCATCAACCATTCCCCGTTCTTCGCCATACAGCGCAATAAAGGAAATGATTCCCCCATAAGGGAACATAAGGATGAGAATATTAAGTGCAGGTCTTAGTGTTGTGACTTCGAATAGCACCGATAGTCGCATTTGAGGCTTCACTACTGGTGGCTGATATTTCGGATATTTTACGGCAAGAGCCATAATAAAGAAGAGAAGGCTCATCATTGAGGTTTCAAAAAAGATCCATTCGTAATGAGCACCACGAGTCATCCAAATGCCTATTAATGGCCCAAGTGCCATTGCCAATGTCATTGAAAGGCCATAGAATCCAATCCCTTCACCCATTTTAGAACGGGGTAAAATGTCAACAACAACGGTACTTCCGGCTGTAGTGGTCACGCCCCATGCGAGTCCGTGAAACAGTCGCACTATCGCCACCATCATTATTGTTGCTGCAAATATGTACCCGCAGAACATTAAAGAAAAGAAAAAGAGTGAACATAAAAAAATCCACTTGCGCCCAATCCTGTCAAGTGCAATGCCTGTGAATGGTCTAATAAGCAGCGCAGAAACCGTGAACAGCGCTAGGATGCTTCCAATCTCAGCCTTACCGCCGCCTAATTCTTCTTTTATAAAAACAGGAAGTACTGGCAGTAGCTGATAGAAAGCCATTGCCATAAACAAATTGCCGATACATAAAAGGATGAACCCTTTCGACCAGATGCGTTCAGTTGTTCTTTGAGCCATTTAAAATTTTGAGGGCACAAAGATAGCGCTTAGTTTGCTGCGGCAACTTATTCCGCTGGCTTAAAGTCGAGCGAGACTGAATTGACACAATAACGCAAACCGCCAGGTTTAGGACCGTCGTTAAAAACATGGCCTAAATGCCCGCCACAATGGGCGCACAGAATTTCGGTTCGAACCATTCCAGCACTGCGATCTTCTTTTTCGATAATCCGCTTTTCTTCGAGTGCGGCAGTAAAACTCGGCCAGCCGCAGCCTGCATCATATTTATCTTTTGAAGAAAACAGCGGAGTTCCGCATGCTGCGCACACATATGTGCCGTCAGCCGTTGTACTCACATATTTTCCACTATATGGGGCTTCTGTCCCTTTATTGCGCAACACCTCATATTGTTCGGGAGTTAATTTCTCTTTCCACTCTTCCTCTGTAGTTTTCATAGTATTGGTTTTGTTTACCGATTCTGGCTCAATTTCTATGGTCGGTTCCTGTGCATAACAACTTCCCAGGAAAAAGGGTAAAAAAAGTAAAATAAAACTTAGTCTTTTCATTTGGTTTATTTTTATACAAAGGTAACGCTAAATGAGCCTTAGTGCAAGACCATTAATACTTTAATTAATAAGAGATTCAGATTTTACTGAATGATAATTCCAGTGGAACTGTCAGCGGTTTTTTCCATCACACCGATGGGCTTTAGTGAATATTCATATTTTTCCATTAGTTTGAAAAAATCCTGAGTATCATCCTTGTCTACAGCAATCAGTAATCCACCACTTGTTTGCGGATCGCAAAGAATGTTGCGATGCAATTCGTCCATACCTGTAACCTTATGTCCGTAACTGTCAAAATTGCGTGTGGTTCCTCCAGGAATGGCTCCTAATTCAACGTATTCCTGCCAATCGAGAATAGTGGGGATGTTTTGCAACTGCAGTCGGGCTTGTAATCCACTGCCTTCGCACATTTCGTTGAGGTGTCCTAATAAACCAAAGCCAGTAACGTCGGTCATTGAGGTAACCGAAGGAAGAGCGCTCAGTTCTCTGCCAATACTATTTAATCTAATCATCAGGTCACGTGCAGTGTTCTGATGGTCGGGCAATAATACACCCTTTTTCTCTGCAGTCGAAAGCAGTCCGATTCCCAATGGCTTGGTTAAGAAAAGGAGATTACCTTCTTTAGCTGAATTGTTGCGGCGAATACGGTTGGTTTCAACCATTCCAGTTACGGCTAAACCAAAGATAGGTTCTAGAGAATCAATGCTATGCCCGCCAGCTAGAGGAATTCCGGCTTGTTTGCAAATGGATCGACTGCCATTCAATACTTGTGCAGCCAAATCTGTTGAAAGTTTTTTTACAGGCCAGCCAAGGATTGAAATAGCCATGATTGGATAACCGCCCATCGCGTAAATATCACTGATTGCATTTGCAGAGGCAATGCGACCAAAATCGTAAGGATCGTCGGTAATTGGCATAAAAAAATCCGTAGTGCTTACTACACACATGCCATTGCCAAGATCAAAAACTGCAGCGTCGTCGCTGGTTTCATTACCAACAAGCAGGGCAGAAATCTTAGCATTTTCACCAGATTTTCCAAGAATATCCTGTAAGACTTTGGGTGATATTTTACAGCCACAGCCAGCACCAGGACTGAACTGGGTCAGTTTAATGCAATTCTCTTCGCTCATAAAAAATAATTAAGGCACAAAGTTAAACTTAATTAAGGCCACGAAGGCACTGGGGCATGAAGATTTTTTGAATTATAAAGACAAAAAGATTTTTTCACCACTAAGGCACCAAGGAAATGGCTTAAAGATAAAGCATACAAAGAGTTGCTACTCAGAATAGGAGCAAAGATTAATAATTTGTATTATAATCGTATGTTATACATTATGTTAACAACTAATTTGTTGTTCAACCAATTAATTAACCAACTATAAAAAAAGACTCAAATGAAAATGGCTTAAAGATAAAGAAAGCAATGAGTTATTTCTTAGAAACGAGCACTAAACTATAATTAAATATTATGTCGCATTTAAACAACTAGTTAACCATTTAACTAGTCATCTAATCAAAAATCGTTGCTACCGTATCGAATCTTATAAATATCTTCAATGCAACTTATTAGACTATCAATTTCTTCGCGATTTTGCTTTCCTTCTAGGCTAATTTCGAAAATCGAATCCGGATTTCGTTTTGCGATCGAGGCAAGGTATGATTTGTCGTAATAATCAAGCAAGATTTCGGCTGCAATTCGGTAATTTTTATCCCGTATAGATTGTTCAGCTTTGCGCGAAAGTTCGTTGCCTAATCTACGTTCGAGACGTTGTGCTCCTTCGATGAGAAGCTCGTCTTGCTGTCCGGCATAAACGCTGAGAATATTTTGAAGGCGTAACTCACGTGGAATCTGAAGATGGATAAGTGGTGCCTGACGGATTTGTTGCCATAATGAAAGCGGAAGTCTCACGGATCCAATGCTGAAGTTCTCATCTTCGACCAGCACGGCTTTACTGGAATCGAGCGTTGACCATACCTCGAATAAGTCGTTTTCGAATTGCTGAGTAAGCGGTTGTTTATGTTCATTAACACCTCCGAAAACTGAGCCTTTATGATGTGCAAGGCCTTCAAGATCAATCAGCTGAATATCTTTTTTAGCCAGGTAGTGAAGCATATCAGTTTTTCCGGATCCGGTCATTCCTCCCAGTACAATGATTGGTAGTTCTTTCGTAAAAGCGGTAAGGATCATATTTCTGTAATCCTTGTATCCTCCGGTTAAAAGATATACTTCGAAACCATTGGACGATAGCAATTCAGCAAAGCTGTGACTTCGCATTCCACCGCGCCAGCAATATACCCTAACGACTTTAGCTGGAGCCAAAGCAATAGCAGCTTCAACATATTGCTCCAGGCGGCTGTTTGCGAGTTCCATCCCTTTTTGAATCGCCTCATCAGGACTTCGTTTTGTATATAAAAAGCCAAGCAAGGCACGCTCATCATCATTAAACAAAAATATATTGTTGGCGCCAGGGATATGTCCTTTATTATACTCAACAGGACTTCGGACATCAATAAGCGCAAGTCCTGCATGATCTCGATAAAACTCTTCAGCTAAGGTTTCGTGCACCATTTGAAATTACGCCTCCTTTAAAAGTTGATTAACCAAAACAGGGACGGCTTCTCCTGCTTTTTGAGGAAGTATGGTCCAGCGTAAACCCAGTTTCAAATCGGCTGCATTGGGGTCGATGAGATAGCATCTGCAATTAGCACTTGTCACTTGTGCTAGTCCTGCTGCAGGATAGACATTAAGCGACGTTCCAATAACAAGCAGAATATCTGCCTGAGCGGTTAATTCAGCGGCTCGTGAGATTTCTGGTACAGCTTCGCCAAACCAAACAATATGCGGACGCAGTTGGGAGCCCTTTTCGCAATGATCACCGGGCTTGATATCATTATAACCGATAGTATAAATCAGGTTTTCATTGAGAGTACTTCTTGCTTTCACCATTTCACCGTGCAGATGGAGGATTTTCGAAGATCCGCCTCTTTCATGAAGATCATCTACATTCTGTGTAATTATCTGGACATCATATTTTGTTTCAAGAGATGCAAGTGCAATATGGGCAGCATTGGGTTTAACGGTTGCCAGTTGGCGGCGGCGTTGATTATAGAATTCGAGGACCAATTCCCTGTCGCGCTTCCACGCATCAAAGGTGGCAACATCTTCAATCTTGTACTGTTCCCATAAGCCACCACTATCGCGGAATGTACTGATTCCGCTCTCCGCACTAATTCCGGCTCCTGTGAGGACAATGATTTTTTTCATATTAAAATTACTTTACAATAAAAGAGCTAGAGCCATAGTATGATATATTGCTATAACAACTTAAAACGTATAAACCTGGAGCAAGGCCAGATACATCAATACGTTGGCGATCATTTCTAATTGTTGTTTTTTGAATCAATTCACCCATAGGATTATGAATAATTATCGTCAAATTTTCCTGAATTGATTTTGTGAACCGTACGTTGATATTTTCAGCAGCAGGGTTCGGGAACACGCTGAATGTCGCGGATAGAGACTCTTCTGGAGAGATGTTGCTTGTATTGAATCCGCACATACCATAAAAACCGGTAACGATATTTGGCAAACTCGCCTGAGTAAATTGGCCTCCAAGGTATAAAGCATTGTATTGATAATTAACCAAACTATCAGGATTATCAGGGGAATTAATAACGTCAAGGTATTGGGTTGAAATCATTCCAGGGACAACATATATTTTTCCATCCGGTGCAAGCTGCATTGGACGATACGGTGTATCAACTGATGCAACCTCTTTTGCGCTGCCGGGAATGTCGCTGGCTTGTAAATCGAATTGATAGATTTTTGTATCTGGTGGATCATTCGATCGAGTGTACAAATATCGGCAATTGGCTGAAAAGGCACAAGCGAATGAGGTCTTATTCAAGTCCATCGAATTCGAAACAATTCCTGTTGCTTTATTAAAATCGAAGAGTAAGGTTTTGCTCACAATTCCATAGCAGAGTTTATTCCCTTCGATATTGGCTGCTAAGGTTCCCGCGTTATGCGAGACCGGATCTCCGGCATTGGAGATTACCGGGGCTTGTATGCCTGATGGAGTCACGAGATATGCATAAAACTGAGAGGTATACAATTTATGTATAATGACCCACCAATCTGACTTGTTTGCGTGCCGTACTGCCGTGACTGACTCGGCAACAGAATCAAGAAGCTTTGTTCCTTTTGAAGTTACGGCACCCAGTCCTCCATCCAGTGACATATCCACTATGGAATAGCGAAATCCGCCCTGCATCATGTTTTCCTGACAATCGGTGGTAAAAACATAATATAGACTATCGCTTAAGGGGCGCGGAATAATCAGGCAATTCATTGCTGAACTATTACAGCCGCCACTACTGTCAAGTCCTCCATTGGGCATAATCTGATGATTACGATTCCAAATCCCCCCCTGAAAATGCCCCAAAAAAGTATCGAACGGACCACCATTGGTATAAAAAAGAAGATTCCCGCCACTATCTGAAATCACGGCCGTTCCCTCGAATGACGACATACGTCCAAGTGTATCAACCACTGGGCTTCCGGAATTAAAATCAATTCCTACATGATTCCCGAAATACCAGCGGTTATTCTGTTTTTGTGCATAAACAAAGAAAGGAATGCAACATATAAAAACGAGGGCAATCTTTTTCATTAAAATGTTTTATTGGATGGGAGAGGCTTTCATTGATGTGTAAAATTAATTATTTAATACAGACGCTCAGGAATTAATTTGGCATATAAAAAAACACTATTTTCGCTTCACCAATTCAGCATCACACATTAACGTTAAAACATTGAATGTCATGGAAAAAATCCAATTGAATCTGAGTAATCTGAACAAAGTGTTCCCCGACAACTTCACCCCTGAGCAGATTGCTAAAGCTAAAACCTTATTTTTAAAAAAGCTATCAGAAGATGCACATAACTTTTATGGTGGAAAAATTCAAACGGTGCCGAAAGCTCCGGTAATTGGTTTCAATTGGTTTAATGTCTGGTATACGCCGGGTGTCTCCAAAGTATCAACAAACATTCGTGATAACAACGCTACTTCCTATGATCTTTCAAACCGTGCGAATCTTGTCGCCGTTGTTAGTGATTCTACCCGTGTTCTTGGAGATGGCGATTGCACTCCATCAGGTGGTTTGGGCGTTATGGAAGGTAAGGCTTTCCTGATGAAATATCTGGGTGGATTCGATGCTGTTGCTCTTTGCATTGATAGTAAAAACAAGGATGGAAAGAATGACCCTGAAAAGATTATCGACTTTGTAAAAATGTGTCAGCATAGTTTTGGTGCGGTTAATCTCGAAGACATCAGCCAGCCAAATTGCTATCGCGTGTTGGATGCTTTACGCGAAGAATGTGATATTCCTGTTTGGCATGATGATGCACAGGGTACTGCTTGTGTTACCCTTGCCGGATTAATCAATGCATTAAAACTGGCAAAGAAAAAAATATCTGATATTAAAATCGTGCTCTATGGAGCAGGTGCTTCAAATACTACGATTGCCCGTTTGATTCTCGCTGATGGTGCAGATCCTGCAAAAATGATATTATTCGACACCAAAGGTTCTTTGCATATTGGTCGTGATGATATTCGTAATGACAAACGCTTTTATAGAAAATGGGAATTGTGCGAGCAAACCAACCCCAATAAAGTTGCAACCATAGAAGAAGCAATGCAAGGTGCAGACGTGTTGATTTCTCTGTCTACTCCTGGTCCGGATACTATTAAGCCGGAGTGGGTTCGTACAATGAATGAAAAAGCAATAGTGTTCGCTTGTGCTAATCCGGTTCCTGAAATTTATCCATATGCGGCCAAAGAGGCAGGTGCTTTTATCGTTGCAACGGGTCGTGGAGATTTCCCCAATCAGGTTAACAATTCAATTGGATTTCCTGGTATCTTAAAAGGTGCACTGCTTGTGAGGGCTAGTAAAATTACTGATAATATGGCCATTGCTGCTGCGCATTCACTGGCTGATTATGGTGAAAAACGCGGAATTAATCCTGAGAATATTGTTCCTAACATGGATGAAGCCGGCGTATTTCCTGAAGAAGCAGCAGATGTTGCTATGCAGGCAATAAAGGATGGTGTTGCGCGTATCAAGCTTACCCGTGAAGAGGTTTATAACAAGGCTGCTGAAGATATTAAAGATGCTCGCGCGATGATCACTCATCTTACCGAAACAGGTTTCATTAAATCGCCACCTCAGGCAATGCTTGACAGTGCGTTGGAATGGGCCGTTAAACAAGTATCTTAGTTTATGATTAATTATCTTGAAGGTCGTCTTACTGAAAAAAACCCTGCCTATGCCGTCATTGAATGTGGCGGCATTGGCTATATATTGCAGATAAGTCTCAACACCTTTTCTGCGCTGGGCGATTTGAATAACAGCTGTAAACTTTTTACTCACCTCGCCATCAAGAATGAAGCAACAACTCCGGTTGGTCTCGTTCTGTATGGTTTTCATACAGAACGTGAGCGGGAAGTCTTTCTTCATTTGATTTCTGTTTCTGGTGTGGGATCAAACACAGCTCGGTTGATTATTTCTTCAATGAGTGCAGAAGATGTGGTGCAGGCCATACTGATGGGAAGCGTTGGTTTATTCCAAAATGTAAAAGGTATCGGCGCAAAAACAGCCCAAAAGATAATCATCGACCTGAAAGATAAAATTGGGAAAACCAATTCCTTATCTGAAAAGTTCTCTGGCTCACACAATACAAATAGGGAAGAGGCGTTATCTGCATTGATCTTATTAGGCTTTAACAGAATGCACGCAGAGAAGGCAGTTGATAAGATACTTGCAGCGGATTCGGGCCTTACTGTAGAGTCTTTGATCAAACAAGCATTGCGCATCTTGTAACATGCGCTTTTCATAAAGCTTTGATAATCTGTTCATTTGTAAGAACAGCAAGGCTTTCAAAATGTGGCTGCGACGTTCCATTATGAAGATAAAAAGTTTATCTTTGCACGTTTTTTTTAATACTCTAACTTGAAGCAGGGATTGGAGCGCTTTGTAAAATACCTAGTGAATATCTGCGCAGCAGTTTTCATTATCAGCATTGGATGGGCTAGTTCCTTTACTCCGGGCAACGTCGTAATTGACAAGTTTCCCGCTGAAACGCCTGCGCCCCCCGACACCATCCTTCCTTTTCCATTTAATGATAATAGCGGAAATCCATACGACCCTCAGCAAAATGGTGGGCTCTACCTGAATAATCCGTCTAATATCAAAGAAGATCTGATCTACGATCCCGACGCTAACGAATATACACTTAGTACCAAAATCGGCGAATTACAATACCGTCCTTCCAATTATATGAGTTTTGAAGAGTATCAGAAATATGATCTCGACAAATCGCTGCAGGAATACTGGCAAAAGAAAACTCACTCGAACCGCATGGCTAAGGGTGATAATGGTCTTATTCCAAAGTTGCGCATTGGAGGTGAAACATTCGATCGCATTTTTGGTAGCAATACCATTGATATACGGCCTTCGGGATCTGCCGAACTTATTTTCGGTGTGATTTCCACTCGCACCGATAATCCTGCGCTGGATGTTAAACAACGACGTAATACCAATTTTGATTTTCAGGAAAAAATACAAATGAATGTTACCGCCAAAATTGGAGACAAAATCCAGTTTGGTGTAAATTATAATACTGAGGCTTCGTTTGATTTCGAGAATAAAATGAACCTCAAATATGAAGGTAAAGAAGACGAAATTATTCAGTTGATTGAAGCCGGAGATGTCACACTCCCATTAAATTCTACCCTTATTACCGGAAGTCAGGCACTCTTTGGTATTAAAACAAAATTGAAATTCGGTCGAACTACCATCACAGGTATCTATTCTCAGCAAAAAAGTAAGACCGAAAACATTACAGTTTCTGGTGGTGCGCAAACCAGCAATTTTGATCTTAAAGCCGATCAATACGAAGAAAATAAGCACTTTTTCATTGCGCAATTCTTTAGAAATAACTACAATACCGCGTTAAAAAAATTGCCAGTTATTCAATCTCCTGTAAATATCACCAAAATGGAGGTGTGGATTACCAATGTTGGCGCAGCTACTCAGGAAAACAGGAATATTGTTGCATTTCAGGATATTGGAGAACCTTCTCCATATAGTTCTGTACTGAACAACATTGGTCATTATTATCCAGATAACGAAGCAAATGATTTGTGGGATATTCTTGATACACAACAAATTCGTAACCTAAATACGGTAAATAACTATCTTACCGGACTTGGTTTTAAAGCCGGGATTGATTTCGAAAAGGTTGAACTTGCAAGAAAGCTTAATCCCTCAGAGTATTCATTCAATAGCAAATTAGGCTTCATCTCCCTGAATACCACACTCAACACCGATCAGGTGCTGGCCGTTGCTTTTCAGTATACATTAATCGGTGATACAACCGTTTATCAGGTTGGGGAGTTTTCAAATGAAGGTGTTAGTGCACCAAATTGTCTTGCGGTTAAATTATTGAAAAGCACATCACTCAACACCAAAATTCCCATGTGGGATTTGATGATGAAGAATGTGTATGCCATTGGTGGTTATCAAATCAATCCGCAGGATTTCAGATTAAACGTGCTTTTTAGCGGCGAAGAAAACGGTGTTCCAATGGGTTATCTAACCGAAGGTGCCGTGAATGGTATACCATTGATAAAGGTTCTTGGCTGCGACAGATTGAATTCCAGCGGAGATCCTGTTCCGGATGGTGTCTTCGACTTTATTGGAGGTGCCGCCACTCAGGGTGGTACTATACAGGAGACTAACGGTAGGGTATTCTTTCCTGTTCTTGAGCCTTTTGGACAGGATATGCGCATTGCTATCACAGGAGGAAACCTATCAGATCCCAGTTTAATGGCTTTGGCCGATAAGTACTGTTATGATTCTTTGTATTCTATGACCAAAACCGGGGCTCAGCAATATCCCGATAAGAATAAATTTTCGATTGCAGGATTTTTCAAATCAGCGGCAGGGGCAGAAATCTCCCTTGGTGCAATGAACGTTCCTCAAGGTTCGGTAAAAGTTACTGCCGGAGGAATTCCTCTTGCTGAAAATGTTGATTATACAGTTGACTATACGCTGGGCAGGGTGAAGATTATTAACGAAGGGATTCTTAATTCCGGAACGCCAATCAATATCTCACTCGAAAGCAATAATATGTTCGACATCCAAACGAAAACACTGTTGGGTGCCCATGTGGATTACATGGTGAACAAGAATTTTAATTTGGGCGCTACAGTATTAAATTTATCGGAGAAACCACTTACCCAGAAAGTGAACTTTGGTGATGAGCCTATATCAAATACTATTTGGGGAATCAATGGTGATTACCAGACTGAATCAAGATTGCTTACGAAAATCATCGACTGGCTCCCATTCCTTGAGACCAAAGCTGCATCTAACATTAGTGCTGCTGGAGAGTTTGCACAATTGATTCCCGGTCACTCAAAAGCTATTGGCAGCACCGGAACATCATATATCGACGACTTTGAAGGAAGTAAATCATCTATTGATTTAAGAACCATCCAAAACTGGTTTTTGGCGAGTACACCCCAATATCAGACTGATATCTTTCCCGAAGGTTCGCGTATTGATTTAGCTTTTAATATGAATCGCGCCCGACTTGCCTGGTATGTAATTGACCCATCAGTTTTTTATCGCGGAAATAACCAGACACCTGCAAATATTACGAAGGACGATATTTCCAATCATTTCGTACGAGAAGTGTTCGAAAATGAAGTTTTTCCGCAAAAGGATGCTACTTATGATCAGCCGCAAAATATCGCAATGATGAACCTTGCGTACTATCCTGAAGAGGTTGGTCCGTACAATTATGATGTTGATGGTTCTGAAGGTGTATCCAGCGGTATTGATGCTAACGGGAAACTAAAAGATCCTGAAACCCGTTGGGGTGGGATTACCCGTAAGTTGGAAACCACCGATTTTGAAGCCACCAACGTGGAATACATCGAGTTTTGGATGATGGATCCTTTCGTTTATAATCCTTCTCACACGGGTGGTTATTTGTATTTTGACCTTGGTGATATTTCGGAAGACGTGCTGCGTGACTCAAGAAAAAGTGTTGAAAATGGAATTCCTTCCGACGGTGTGTTCGACACCAGAGTTGATACTACTATCTGGGGTATAGTGCCAAATCAGCAACCACTTACTACCTCCTTTGATGCTAATGAGGATTCAAGACAATATCAGGACGTTGGTTTGGATGGATTAAATTCTGCTAATGAATCCAACTTTTTTAAGTCTGCCTATTTGGATCGTATTGCTGCTGTTTATGGTGTGGGTTCTGTTGCATATGCCAAGGCTGCTGCTGACCCTTCGTCCGATGATTATCATTATTTCCGCGGACCGGATTATGATTCCCAGACACAATCTATCCTTCAGCGTTATAAAAAGTATAACAATACCGATGGCAACTCCCCAACCGATCAGCAATCATTTAATATGTTTGGTGTTGACTATCCAATGATGGCGACCACCTTACCAGATGGAGAAGACATCAACAGAGATAATACACTCAACGAAAGTGAGCGCTATTTCCAATATCGCATTGAACTGCGTCCTGCAAAAATGGTTGTAGGTGAGAATTACATTACTGATGTGAAAGCGGCTACTTCTCAATTAGCCAATGGTACATCAGCAACAGTGAATTGGTATCAGTTTAAAATTCCCGTACAAACTCCTGATCGCATTGTAAATGGAATTCAGGATTTTAAGTCTATTCGTTTTTTACGTATGTTCCTACAAGGTTTCAGCGATTCTGTAATTTGTCGTTTTGCAACGCTGGATTTGGTAAGAAGTGAATGGAGACGTTACAAATATTCATTATTGTCACCGGGCGAATATATTCCTGACGATAATCAGAACAATACCACTTTTGATGTTTCTGCCGTAAACATTGAAGAAAACAGTGAGCGCGTTCCTGTTCCTTATGTTGTACCTCCTGGTATTGAAAGGGAAATCAACGTTGGTGCAACCAATTTACAACAAATGAATGAGCAGTCGCTCGACCTGAAAGTGTGTAATTTGTTGGATGGGGATTCAAGAGCAGTATATAAAACCTGCGACTTCGATATGCGGCAATTCAAGAAGTTGAAAATGTTTGTCCATGGTGAGGCAGGAAGTGCTTCTGAGCCTTTGGCAGATGGTGATTTGACCGTTTTTATTCGTCTTGGATCTGACTTTACAAGTAACTATTATGAGTACGAAGTTCCGGTTGTTGTTACCCCTTGGGGAACAGCTAAAGACCAGACTGATATTATTTGGCCAGGAGTAAACGATATTGAAATTTCGTTGGAAGATCTCGTAAATGCAAAGAAGGACAGGAATACTGCTCTTCGCGAAGATGGATCTCCAGTTAGCATCACTACTCCCTACATTACCTATGATGCCGAAAACAGAAAGATTGTTGTAGTTGGAAATCCTAGCCTGAGTGCAGTGAAAACCATCATGCTGGGTATTCGCAATCCAAAGAAATCGAACTCCAACACGACAGATGATGGTAATGCCAAGTGTGCTGAAATTTGGGTGAATGAGTTGAGGTTAACTGATTTTGCTGAGAATGGCGGATGGGCAGCTACAGCAAGAATTAATGCAGCTTTGGCCGACTTTGGAAACCTTAGTCTAGCGGGAACCATCAGCACCCCTGGTTTCGGAAGTATCGATAAAAAAATCAATGAACGATCAAAAGAAACTGTGGTAAGTTATGATATTGCCACCAACCTTGAGCTTGGTAAATTCTTCCCTGAAAAATGGGGATTGAAGATTCCAATGCATTATGATTTCTCAGAATTACGCAGCACTCCGCAATACAATCCTATTAATCCTGATATCGTTTACAAAGAAGATTTAAGTACTTACTCCAATCAACGCGAAAAGGATTCGATTCGTAAGATGACTCAGGATTATACAAGACGTCAGAGTTTAAATTTCATGAACGTTAGAAAAACCAAGGTTTCCGGTTCGTCAAAAGCACACATCTGGGATGTCGAGAATTTGGATTTGAGTTATGCGTTCACCGAAGTTTATCATCGTAATGTGGATATTGAGTATGATGTAAAGAAGACCTATCGAGGAGGGCTTGGATATAACTTCGCAGGGAATCCTAAAGCTGTGAAGCCTTTCGATAAAGTAAAGTTTTTGAATAATAAGTACTTCAGGATTGTCAAGGACTTCAACTTCTATTATATGCCCAAATTGCTGTCGTTCCGTACCGATCTTGACAAGCAATTTTCAGCCAGTTTGATGCGCAATAAAACCAATGCAATCATTATTCTGGAACCAACATACATCAAGTTATTTAACTGGACTCGCGATTACGGCTTGAAATGGGATTTAACGCAAAATCTTAAAATCGACTTCAATGCCAACGCTAATGCCCGTGTTGATGAGCCTCCTGGCCGCATTGAGAAAAGCGATCCTAATTACAAAGCCAAGAAAGACTCCGTTTGGAACAACCTCCTAGATTTTGGGCGTCTCACAACGTACCAACAAAATCTGGATGTGACTTACACCCTTCCCATCAATAAACTCCCATTCCTGAGTTGGGTAACCGCTACAGCGAAGTACGGTAGCAATTATCAATGGATGGCCTTGCCATTGACCACTGATAGTTTGGATAAAATTATTGAAAATCCATTAGGAAATACTATTGAAAACTCGAACACCCAGCAGCTGAATATTAATGCTAATCTCGTTAATTTATATAATTATATACCCTATCTGAAAAAGATTAACGACAAACGGAGACAGAGTCAAACGGCTAAGCCAAAGGCGAAAACGAATATGCCAGGCGCACCGGAGGATTCCACCGAAAATAAAATCAATTGGGGTAAAGAAATTTTAGACAACACACTAAGTCTGCTCATGAGCGTTAAGTCGGCAAACGTCTCTTATCAGGAAAACAATGGGAAAATGCTCCCCGGTTTCATGCCCAAACCAACAGCTCTTGGAATGGATTGGAAACAAAATGCGCCGGGGATGGACTTTGTCTTTGGAAACCCAAGCGAAATATTTGGAGGAGGGACTGATATACGGGATTTGGCATTCAAGAATAATTGGATGAGCACTGATACCAATTTGAATACGCCGTATTCGCTAAAACAAAGTAAGACACTAAATGGTCAGGTTACACTGGAACCATTGCCCGCATTGCGCATTGACGTTACGATGAACAGTACTTTTTCGAAAATCAACAGCTCATATCTACGGTCTACTGGTGACGGATATTATAAAGAGTATTCTCCAATAGAATCGGGAAGTTATAGCATGTCTTATATAACATGGGGAACCGCATTTGTTGGCGACAATAAAGATAATAGTAACGCCATCTTTGAAAAGTTCAAGGAATACAGATTGATCATTGCTACTAGGTTGTCGCAGGCAAATCCTTTATCAACGGGATTAATTAATGATAGCACCGGTTTCCCTGATGGTTATGGTCCCACATCACAAGAAGTTCTTATTCCCGCGTTCCTGGCCGCCTATGCTAAGAAAGACCCAGATAAGATTTCGCTCAAGCCGTTCTCCGAAAAGTTGCTGAGTGCGCTGCCTTTGCCAAACTGGAAAATTACATATACCGGCCTGACTAAGATTAAGTGGATTAAGAAATATTTCAAAAACATTTCTGTTTCCCATTCATACAGGAATACATACAGTGTTGGTTCTTATGTGACAAGTGTGCGTTGGCGTGATGAGGATGGAGATGGGTATACGTTTATCCGTGATGCTGCACACAACTATCTTTCGCAAAAAGAAATCGGACAAATTTCCATTAATGAGCAATTCAGTCCGCTGATTGGTTTCGACATGACAATGGTTAATAGCCTGCTTATTAAATTTGAAATCAGAAAAACAAGAAATTTAGCTTTGAGTTTCGCAAACACCCAGTTAACCGAAGTTACCAGTGAAGAATATGTGATTGGTGCCGGATATCGGATAAAAGATGTTTCATTTAACCTTAACATGGGCGGACGAAAGAAACCAATAAAAAGCGATTTGAATCTTAAAGCCGACTTTTCAATACGGTCAAATAAAACCATGTTGCGCAAGCTTGTTGAGAATATGGATCAGGTTTCTGCAGGACAACGAGTAATGTCAATCAGTGTATCCGCCGATTATCAGATCAGTGAGAAATTCAACATTCGTTTATTCTTCGACAAGATTATTAATAATCCGTTCGTTACATCACAGTATCGAAACTCCAACACCAATGCAGGGATAAGTCTCAAGTTCACCCTGGCGCAATAAATTTTTTTGTTACAATGCTTTAGGGGAGATCATACAATTGATCGTATCATTTTTATTTCTATTTACCCTATGATTAAAACAAAAAATGTACTTTTGAAACCAGAATTAAAAACCCACTATTATGAACGTACCGAGTAATCTTCTTTACACCAAAACCCACGAATGGTTGAGAGTGGAAGGAAATGAAGCTTTTGTTGGCATCACCGATTTTGCACAAAGCCAGTTAGGCGATGTGGTATTTGTTGAAGTCAATACAGTTGGCGAAACCATTAATAAGGACGAAGCTTTTGGAACAATCGAAGCGGTGAAAACGGTAACGGATATTTTTATGCCAGTCTCCGGTGAAGTGCTCGAAGTAAATGATTCCATTGCAGACGCTCAGGAAAAACTGAATAAAGATCCTTATGGTGAAGGCTGGATTGTGAAAATTAAAATGACTGACGCATCACAAACCGCTCAGCTTCTCACTCCTGCTCAATACACCGAACTCACGGCTCACTAAGCCTTCGAAATTAAGGTGTCAAAATCTTGGCTCTATTCATTGCCTGCCGTTGGGTGGGCAATGCTTATTGCAGTCGCATTGTTTACTCCATCTAAGGAAATTCCAAGTTGGAGTATAACTGACCTTATCCCTTTTTTTGATAAATGGGTGCATGGCCTGCTCTTTTTAGTGCTGGCCATGTTTTTGTTTTTAGCGATTCACAAACAACAATCTATCAAGCATCGTCGTTTACTTGCACTGTGGCTGGCACCAGCACTTTCAGCAGCGTATGGATTACTTACTGAATTAATTCAAGGTTGGCTGAATACAGGAAGAACAGCTGATAAGTGGGATTTTGGAGCAGACCTGCTGGGCATTTTTGCAGGATTCTTCGTATGTTTGTTGTGGAAAAAGCCTTTGGGTAAACCCCGTAGCGATTACAATGGAAATCAGAAAACATAACCGATACGATCTTGAACGCAAAAGAGGATTATTCTTTCAGCTCGGTTTGCTTTTCTCTCTTTCAATTACCTTGATGGCGTTTGAGTGGCGCACTAGTGATAAAACAGATTCAATTATTAGTGAGCAGAATAATTCAATAATCCCCGAAGAAATTATTCCTGTTACTCAACAAAAAGTTCCCTTACCTGCTGCAGGTCAAGCTATACAAAAAATAAAAAACAACAATTCAATTATTGAATTGATTGATGACCCATCGAAGCAGGATATTATTACCGATAATAATGGTTCCGATTTGGGGAGTGATACCGTTTCAGGTACAATCAATGGTATACCAATCAATGAAGACAATTCGCGTGATGCGGAAATATTTACCATCGTTGATGTTCCACCGGCTTTTCCTGGTGGGGAAGAAATGCGAATGAAATTCCTTCAGAAAAATGTAAGCTATCCGCGCTTTGCACGTGAACATAAAGTTCAGGGTGCTGTATATGCAACATTTGTTGTTGAACCCGATGGGTCATTGACACATATTAAAATTCTTCAGGGCATTGGATCCGGTTGTGATGAAGAAGCCTATCGTGTTGTTACCATTATGCCCAAATGGATTCCCGGAAAAAAGAATGGCAAAGAGATACGCGTGCAGGTGACCATGCCACTGGTCTTTACTTTACAAGCATCAAACTAATTGCTTTACAAGAATCATGGAAGATATTCTGTTTCGTAACCGCAATAAGGAGTATGGCGCGTATATGCTGCGACGGAAGTATCCCCGTGTTTTAATATTGAGCACTTTTATTACCGTCTTTGTATTTGTTTTTGGAATGCTGCTGTATGTTTATTGGCCCGAACCAAAGGGAGATATGGATGAGATAAGCTACTTCAGTGTGGGAGGCGATGGCGTTCAAATGAGCGTCAAACCACAACAAACGGAACCACCGCAATCCGGGGGTTTCTATAAACCATTGTTGGTTCCCGAAGTAATAGATTCTGTGCCGCAATCCGATACACTTATCAACCAAGCGGAAGGTAATGGCACCGACACTACTGGCGCTGGCAATGGGAATGGCAGTGGTGACGGCGGCGGGCCGGTGTTGCTTGCATCTCAGCAACCACCCTCGTTTCCTGGAGGTGAAAAAGATCGAACACGGTTTCTTCAACAAAATATTATCTATCCTCCTGCTGCCCGAAAAGAGAAAGTACAGGGCGTAGTGTATGTGTGTTTTATTGTTGAAAAAAATGGAAGTCTCAGCCAGATAAAAATTTTAAAAGGAATTGGTCATGGCTGTGATGAAGAAGCGCTTCGCGTTGTAAATTCGATGCCCCGCTGGATTCCGGGAAAACAAAATGGAAGCCCCGTTCGTGTACAGGTTGTGATTCCTCTTCATTTCAAATGGACAGCCGCATAATTGAAACAACCGTCAATTGCGGAAAAGAACCTTGTGTCTGCAATTTATTTTTCAGCAAATAGTTGGGAAATGTTCTCTAAATTGCAGAACTGTACTGCTTATAAATGCGTAATATTGCTTAGAATGATAAGGGTTTCGACCAATATGCTTCGAATAAATGCGTAATATTCGTTATTTTATGCATAAAAACTTTTTCTCTTGGGATTTTCTGTTTTTTTTTATATATCTTCGTATTTCGGAATTAAAAAATAAATCATTGAACGTTAAAATCTTAACATAATTTTAAGAGCGCATTTTAAGAAGGGGATTCATGAAAGTTAAAGAAGACATTTCGTTACATAAGGTGCTGAAAGAATTTTTCGGGTTCGACACCTTTAAGGGGAATCAGGAGATGATTATCAAAAATCTCCTCGACGGGAAGGATAGCTTTGTTATAATGCCCACTGGTGGAGGTAAATCCTTGTGCTATCAGTTACCCGCAATGTTAAGTGAAGGTACTGCGATTGTTGTTTCTCCCTTGATCGCATTAATGAAAAATCAGGTCGACTCCATGCGGAGTTTTGGTATTGATAAGGGAATTGCACATTTTTTAAACTCATCATTATCACGTCAGGAAATTGCTCAGGTGAAAGCAGACCTTACAGAAGGAAAAGCAAAATTGCTTTATGTTGCCCCTGAGTCATTAACCAAAGAAGAAAATATTGAATTTTTGAAAGAAATAAAAATTTCTTTCTATGCTATTGATGAAGCACATTGTATCTCAGAATGGGGACATGATTTCCGTCCAGAGTATCGCAGACTTCGGCCCATTATAGATGCTATCGGGCAACAGGTTCCTGTAATTGCGCTCACAGCTACTGCAACACCAAAGGTTCAACTTGATATACAAAAGAATCTTCATATGATGAATGCGACTTTATTTAAGTCGTCGTTCAACCGTCCTAATTTGTATTACGAAGTACGTCCCAAAAACAAGGATGTTGCTAAAGAAATTATCAAGTATATAAAAGGTCATCCTGGGAAATCAGGAATTGTCTATTGTTTGAGTCGTAAAAAAGTTGAAGAACTCGCCGAAACACTGCAGGTAAACGGTATTAAAGCAGTTCCTTATCACGCAGGACTTGAACCCGCCGTTAGAGTTGAGCATCAGGATAAATTCCTTATGGAAGAGGTGGATGTGATTGTAGCAACCATTGCCTTTGGAATGGGTATCGATAAACCGGATATTCGTTTTGTTATCCATCATGATATACCTAAAAGTCTGGAAGGTTACTATCAGGAAACCGGTCGTGCCGGCAGGGACGATGGAGAAGGCAATTGTATTACCTTTTATTCTTACGACGATATTCAAAAACTTGAAAAGTTCACCAAAGGAAAGCCCGTTGCAGAGCAGGAAATTGCCAAACAACTTTTGGTTGAAACTATTGCTTATGCTGAATCTTCTGTATGTCGCCGCACACAACTACTTCATTATTTTGGCGAAATATTCCCTGACGAGAATTGCCAGAATTGCGATAATTGTCTGCATCCAAAAACAAAATTTGAAGGCAGCGAATATGTGGAACTTGTGCTTGACACCGTAATTGCTGTTAAAGAGCAATTCAAAGCCGGTCACATTATAAATATTATCAGTGGCAAGCAATCCGCCAACATAAAGAATTTCAAACATAACAAACTTGAGGTTTTTGGAAAGGGTTACGAAAAGGACGAGCGCTTCTGGAATGCAGTAATCAGGCAGAGTCTGATTAATCGCCTTCTCGTTAAAGATATTGAGAATTATGGTATTTTGAAAATGGCTCCCGAAGGTCATGCTTTCCTTGAAGAACCATATTCAATCATGCTGATGCATGACCATGATTATGATAATCCTGAGGATGATGAGTTTTACAACAGCTCGGGGGCGAAAACAAGCACAGCCGACAAGACCTTGTTCACTATGCTGAAAGATTTGCGCAAGCAAATGGCTCGTAAAGAAAATCTTCCTCCATTTGTATTATTTCAGGATCCTTCACTCGAGGATATGGCCATCCAATATCCTATAAAAATGGATGAGCTCATTCAGATAACCGGTGTGGGCGCAGGGAAGGCACAAAAATACGGTCACGCATTTCTTGAACTGATCAATAAGTATGTTGAGGAGAATGAGATCATCCGTCCAATGGATATGCAGGTCAAATCTCCAGTGTCAAAATCCGGATTGAAGGTCTTTATTATTCAAGGCATTGATCGCAAAGTACCGCTTGAAGATCTTGCCCGTGCAAAAAACCTTAGTGTTGAAGAATTACTTACTGAGCTTGAAAGTATTGTTGCTTCAGGAACAAAGGTCGACCTCAATTACTACATAGATGAGTACGTGGATCCATATCATCAGGAAGAAATCTTCGAATTCTTCCGTAGTGCTGAAACCGACTCGGTAGAAAATGCTCATCAGGAATTGGGTGAACAGGAATACACCGAGGAAGAAATTCGTCTTATACGTTTGAAATTTATGTCGGAAGTCGGCAATTAATGTTGCTGTCAATCTTTCTATTTTACTATAGCTGTTGAGATGTATTTCAAAGCAATGCATTATCTTTGTGCACCTAATCTAAATCCCTGAAATATGAGCGAAGAAATGGAAACTCCAGTGACCGCCAATCCGGTAAGCGAAAAAAAAGATAACAAGCCTTTAATAACAATGGTTATTGGCGTACTGGCGCTGTTATTGGCCGCTACAGCCTTAATCATAATTTTTACCTGCAATGGTAGTTGTAAAACAAATACATCTTCTAATGGCAGTCAGGGTGATGTTCGCATTGTCTGGGTGAATACCGATACTATTTGGGGACAGTACGATTTTGTTGATGATGTTAAGGCTGAACTTGCTGTTTATGAAAAAAACCTTCAGGATAAATATGCATCCAGTGTAACAGCGTTTCAAAACGAATATAATGCATATATAAAGAAGGCCTCTGCATACCAGTTATCACTTGATCAGCAAAAGAAAAAAGAGGAAGAGCTAGGCCAGAAACAACAGGCACTTCAGCAACTTGACGCCGAGCTTACCCAGTTACTTGTTGATGAAAAGACAGCTCGCAATATGGAAGTACACGATAGCATTGTGAATTTTATTGCACGTATGAATAAGGATAAAAAGTACACCTTAATTCTCGAGCGTTCCTATGGAGGCGGTATTCTTTGGGCTGATTCATCCATGGAGATTACAAGTACTGTGGTCAAAGGCCTTAATGAGGAATATAAAGCGATAAAGAAAGAAAAGGCAAAAGCTGAACCTGCAAAAGAATAGTATTATGAAAATTCGTAATATACTGTTGATTTTTGTTTCCCTGTTCCTGTTCTCCTGTACCGGCGATTTGGTGGAAGAAGTAGTGGAAACGCATCCTGACGGCACACCTAAGCTTGTAAAGTATTATCAGCAGGATGGTAATGTGCGCGAACTGGTGAAAGAGATACAATTCTATCCTAACAGATCTAAGTTTTACGAAGGCGACTTTAAGGATAATAAAAAGGATGGATCTTGGAAGGTATGGTATCAGAACGGAAATCTTTGGAGTGAAGGTTTTTATGATAAGGGATTAGATGATGGCAAACGAACAGCCTATTATGAAAATGGCAAAGTGCATTTTGAAGGGCAGTATGCTAAGGGCGAAATGGTAGGTGTGTGGAAGTTTTACGATGAAGCGGGAAAAATGCTTAACGAGATTGATTACGATAAAAAGAAATAATTAAGTTTTCAAACCGGCTCTGGCCGGTTTTTTTTTTATTCTAACGGAATAAGTCGACCCCGTTCAGTTATTTTGGTTTCGATACTCGTTGGGCGTCCTGCGTAATAAACATTTCCAATATAACCGATACGTGCAACAAGTGCATCTGTTGCATAGACATAACTATCGTTGGTGCATTTTGCATCAATCTCAACAATACTGGCAATTAGTCCACGATTGCGAAGCTGACCATTCCCACGATTATAATAATAGGCATAATGCGCACTTCCGCTGATCTCAGCATCTCCGCAGCCCGTATGTTGGTGAACACGAAGCGTACAGCATTTAACAGCCATGTTGATACTTGCGGATCCATCCCAAAAATTCAGTTCGAGTGAATCAGAAACCAGAGTGTCCATGCTCTGAATTATGCCCGATCCGCGGTATTCAAGCTTGCTAAGATTTTTATAATGGAGAAAAACATTAATTTCTTTTTTGAAATTTCTGACCCAATTGCAGCGGTTTTCGTCACGGATAGTGAGTTTGCCATCAGTAATTTCAGTAAGCAC
Organism: Bacteroidales bacterium; assembly: GCA_963678485.1. Lineage (GTDB taxonomy): Bacteria > Bacteroidota > Bacteroidia > Bacteroidales > CAIWKO01 > CALGYY01. Next base: position 1,868,475 of record OY782882.1, on the reverse strand, counting down.
GTAAGGGATGATATTGGCACCGCCCTCTATAGTCACAGTATTTAATGAATCGCTGATCAAATACAAATTGATATGGTCGAAAAGCTCAATGCTGGAGAAATCGCCAAGTGTGCGCTGCTCGGTAGTTTTTTGCCCGGTACCCTTAAAACAATCAAGACAATGCTCTTTTTGACATCCTGCAGCAAATGTCAAAAGGACCAGTATGATCAGCAGCATTCTTGTATTAGCGGACTTATCCTGCATTTTTTCGGCTATTAAAATTTGTATCCAATTCCATATTCTATCATATCTGCCCTGAATAAATGTGTCTTTATGCCTAATTGGATCAGGTAGTGCTTTCCAATTCTGTAATGCAGAGCTAGTCTGTCATATAAATAACCGTCACCTTTGTATTTGGTGTAAGGATACACACCAAACTGGAGCACAAATGATAAGCGTGAAAAATTAAATTGATGGGTGAAGTTGATCCCGGGACGAAGGACTTCAACTGCATTTTTAACTGGCTGACCAATTCTGTCTAATGATTCAATAGTGGCTTCATCATAAAACAAATCGAAACCTGCGCCTATCCTGCGTTTGTTCATCTTTCCAATGGGTTTTAAGAAAGTGCCCGAAAGTATGTATGCCGGGAATTTAGGGCCATAGGCTGCGTACAATTCACTACAACCAAACAAAGCAAAAACGCGAAACTCCCATTTGCGTGAAAATGCCTCAGCCTTTAAGCTGTGGACGAGGGGAGCCTGCACAGCATCAATCTTATAAGCACAACCAGCACTAACAGAACCGATATTGATACCTAGGTTTGGTATTTTTAAGGCACCATTAGAAAAATGCGTGAGACCTATTCCGGCTGTAATATCTAATCGGGGCGTGGCTCTCCAGCGCAATTCGTACATAAGCTGGATAGCTGCGTTAAAATGTGATCCAATAGCAATATTCTTATAATTACCGGTTCTGGTGTAATGCTTACTCAAATAACCCAATCCCGCCCCAAAGCGGAAGAATAAATTAAGCTTCTTTTTTCGGGTAAGGTTGAAATCCAGATACGGAATCACTGCGAAAGCCTTACCCAAATAAGTGGATCCACCAAGATCAGTATAGAGCAAACTGATGCCTTTGATAGGATAGTAGTGTTGCTGTTCCCAGAGTTTATCGCCGTTTGAGGTTTGTATTAGGTCAGCTTCCATCATGCAGAAATGCTGTGCGGCAAGGTTGACCATATTCTCGTGATGAGGGATTACAAATCCATAGTGAAGCTTAGCTTCCACCCAAAGTTTATGCTTAAAAGGAGTAGTCTGAGCCAGCGCAGATGAAATATAAAGCAGGCTCAGTAAGAGTAAAAAGAAAGCTTTATAATTTCGCTTGTTCAGCATAGAATCAATCAGTGTTTCCTATCGGCAAATGTACGAAAAAGGCTGAAATGTGTACATTTGTACAAAACTCAAGAGATGAGAAAAGAATTAGTTGCTTTCGATCGCCTGTTGACGATTATGGATGAATTGCGCGCGGGTTGCCCATGGGATCGCAAACAAACACTGGAATCGCTGCGTTATCTTACCATTGAGGAAACGTATGAATTATCAGATGCAATTTTGGATAAAGATCATGAAGGGATTTGTGGTGAACTCGGTGATTTAATGTTGCACTTGGTCTTTTATGCAAAGATAGGGTCGGAGCTTGGGAAATTTGATATTACGGACGTCCTTAACAAGATATGTGAGAAACTGGTATTACGTCATCCGCATATTTATGGAGATGTTGAGGTAAGTAATGCCGAGCAGGTTAAGAATAATTGGGAGAAGATAAAGCTAAAAAGCGGAACAAGAGGTGTGCTTGCCGGGGTTCCTGTGTCGCTTCCCGCTATGGTAAAAGCCTACAGGATACAAGAAAAAGTCCGGGGAGTTGGGTTTGACTGGGAAAATACAACCCAGGTAAAAGACAAGGTAATGGAGGAATGGCAGGAATTAGAGCATGAGTTGAATAACAATGGCAGCACAGATCGGGTTGAAGATGAATTTGGTGATTTGCTCTTTGCGTTGATTAATTATTCGCGATTTATAGAAGTAAATCCTGAAGACGCGTTGGAGCGTACCAATAAAAAGTTCATTAAACGCTTCAATTATCTGGAGCAAAAGGCCAATGAATCAGGTCGCAAATTACAGGACATGAGTCTGTCCGAAATGGATGTTTGGTGGAACGAAGCCAAGAAATTGGAAGACTAGTACGTTAAGCGATAAACCAGGCTACCCCGGCTCCTCCAATGATTACCAAAAGTTTAAGCCAGTTGAATTTGTGATTTTCGTCGGTCTCGAAAAGGATGACGGTTGAAATATGTAGAAAAATACCAACCACGACAGCCATCAAAATGCTAAAATAATGTCCTGCTGCTCCTGCTGCTCCAATTCCAATAAAATTGCTTGTGAGCACGCCAAGTGGACCACCCAGCGAGAAGATTAGCAATAAAACAATCGCTTTTTTGAAATTCTTTTGCTCACCTGCAAGTGCGAGACTAGCCAAAATTATTGCGATTGGAACGTTATGTATTGCGATACCAAGCAACAATGTATTCCGGAGCTCTGGCATATTGAAACTATCGGCCAGCGGCATTCCTTCAAGAAAAGAGTGAATGAAAAGTCCGATGATTACTGGTAGAACCGGCAGGTGTGATTTGGTATGCGCCTCATTGGGGTGATGTTCTTTGCAGTCGTGGTGCTGGTGCCCATGTTCAACGCCTTTGGTAATATAGTCCAATGCCAGTTGAATAAAGAATCCGAGTAGGATGAACAGTCCGATTTCGATTCCGCTGTTGCCTTCATAAATTTCCGGAATTACGTCAAGAAAGCTGATCGCCAGCAGATATGCGCCGCTGAATGCAGTAAGGAGTTTAAGAACTTTGTTGTTAGTCCTGAAAAAGAAGACACTGCCACCGCTTAGCAGGACAGGGAGAAATAATGCTAAAAATACGAGGATGTTCATACCTGAAATAATAGTGCAAAGGTAGAAGTTTTCTTCCGTTTTTCCGAAAGGCTTATTGGTAAACTAAAAAAGCAGCCATGATTGTTTCATGGATGCAGTAAGCTTATTGATTGGGTGAACCTTAGACCGTGGTATCGTCTTCTCCGTGGATTTCAAGCTTGAAGCCGGTTCCATGGATATTGGTGATGGCGATATTTGGATCTTCTTTGAGATATTTGCGTAAGCGGGTAATAAATACATCCATGCTTCGCCCGGTGAAATAATCACTTCCACCCCAAATAGATTTCAAAGCTATTTCGCGATGAACGAGTTTGTTCTTGTTCAGGCAGAGTAATTTCAGGAGATCTGCTTCCTTACGTGTCAGATATTGTTCGTTCTGTGCTGACTTTAAGAGCATATTAGAATAATCGAAGCTAAAAACTCCAAGGATAAAAATCTCTGATTCTTCAACAACAGGGAAGGATGTTTTCTTCTTGGTCCTTCGCAGGATTGCATCAATACGAAGACTTAATTCTTCTGTGCTGAACGGTTTTGTGATATAGTCATCACAGCCAATTTGAAATCCTTTGATCCTATCTTCCTTTAATACCTTAGCGGTGAGGAAAATGATTGGAATATCCTTATTTACTTTGCGAATCTCACGTGCGAGGGTAAAGCCGTCCTTTTTGGGCAGCATCACGTCGAGAATACACAAGTCAAAGGAATTGTGCTTAAAGGTCTCAATAGCTTCTTCGCCGTCGTCGCACAAGGTAGTTTCGTAAAACAGGATTTCGAGGTAATCTTTGAGCACCATGCTCAGATTCGGGTCATCCTCGACGAGTAAAATACGGGCCTTTGCGTTAATCATGGTCAATTGTACTTGATTTATAGGGGAAATAAATTGTAAATGTACTACCTTTTTTTAATTCGCTATGCACATGTATTGTACCTCCGTGTGCATTCACTACAGTTTTTACATAAAACAATCCTAATCCAAAACCTTTTACATCATGCCTGTCGCCCGTGTGTACGCGATAAAACTTCTTAAAAATATGCTTGAGATTTTCGTTACTGATTCCTAATCCTTTGTCGGCAACTGTAATCTCAATTCCCTTGTCAGCGTCACGGGTCATGATTCTGATGTCCGGTCGATCAATACTATACTTAACGGCATTATCCAGCAGATTTGAGATTACGTTGATAAAATGCACTTCATCAGCCTCAATTTCTGTTTTTAAAGCATACAGATCGGCATGGATCACCCCGCCATTTTCCCGTAAAATTACATTAAATATTTCAATACTGTTCTCTAAAACTTTATGAACATCAACTTTAGTGATTTTTAATCGGAATTCTTCTTTCTCCAACATGCTGATATGCAATACTTGTTCTACCTGATTCCGCAATCTTAAATTTTCATCAAAAATAATATTTGCATAACGGTGTGTTTTATCCGAAGAGCCTTGTATGGCCGGGCGCATCAGCATTTCGCTGGCCACCGAAATGGTAGAAATAGGTGTCTTGAACTCATGCGTCATATTATTGATGAAATCGTTTTTCATTTCAGATAATTTCTTTTGCCGAAGTGTAATTCTGATTACCACAATTAATGTGATTACCACCACCAGTAAAAAGACTCCCGAAAGAATAAGTACCCAAATGGTCATCTTCCGCAATACTAGTTGCTTTTGCTCAGGGAAGAAAATCTTTAAAATAAACTGAGGTCTGTCGTTATAAATTTGGCTGGCAGAATAACTGTGAATTGAATGAAATAAATCATCTTTATATTTCTCATTGCACCTGCCATAAACCACAGTGTTTTCAAGCGTGTCGAGAACACCCCAGGCAAAATCCTCTTTAATTTTTAAACAACCAAATTCGTCTTTTATCAACGAATCCAATAAATACGGGTAGTTCAGATTTGCATGCCAGGGGAGAGTCAAACTGTCGTTACGGTGACGTTGCTTAAATTCAAAAATAGAATCTTTTTGAATATATTTAATTTTATCCACCACGTTTACTAAGCCATAATGAACCGCAGATTCGAATTGCTCATTGCGTAATTCAATGGCGCGATTTACCCAAAAAAACTGCGTTAGCACTACGCCAAGCAAGGATATAGTTGTAATAACAGCAATAGCGGTAACGAAATTTTTTTTCATAGATACCGGAGGAAATAGTACTCAAATATAGTCCAGCACAAAGGGCTTTTCCTCACGCTATCAGCCATTAACACAACTTTAACAGCGTGTCATATTTGTTTATTATCTTTGGATGCTTTTAGATTGCTCGTTTTCATCTATAAATTTTTTTAAATAATAATAATTTCATCATATATCCTATATGATTGAAATGGTGATTTTGAAAAATTATTGTTAAATAGAAAGTTAGATCTTTGTATATATAAATACAATAGAAATATATTTATATAAATTTACGCTATGGCAACGATAAAAACAACATATCTTGGTGAATTGCGCACTCAGGCAATACATCTGGCATCGGGCAGTAAATTGATAACTGATGCGCCTGTCGATAATCATGGGAGAGGGGAAAACTTTTCTCCAACCGATTTGGTTGCCGCGGCTCTTGGGAGTTGTATGCTAACGATCATGGGTATTGCAGCAACGAATCATGGATTTTCTATTGATGGAACCCAATTAAGTATTACAAAAATAATGAAAGCAGAGCCTCGGCGTATTGGCGAAGTTGTTATTGATTTTGATTTTCCTGATGTTCATTACACCGATTCGCAAAAAAAGATTATTGAATTTTCAGCACACAATTGTCCTGTTGGAAAAAGTTTAAATACTGAAGTTATTCAAACTATCCATTTTAACTATAAATAATAACGATTATGGATTTCGTCATTGATCAGGGTATATGCCTGACCCTGGAAAAAACAGTAAAGAAGGAAGATACTGCAGCTCGTTATGGATCTGGTCTTGTTGAAGTTTTTGCTACTCCAGCCATGGTGGCCTTTATGGAACAGACAGCCTTGGAATTAGTTCAACCTTTTCTTCCGGAGGGATATAATACCGTAGGTACTGATATCTGTGTAAAACATAGCAAAGCCAGCCCGGTTGGTATGAAAATAAGGTGTAAAGCTACCCTGGAAAGAATCGAAGGAAAGAAATTATTTTATTCAGTAACGGCTTGGGACGAAAACGGAAAAATTGGTGATGGTACACATACCAGATACATCATCAACACAGAAGAATTTATGAAGAGCATTGCAGCACTTTAGAAAGAGCACTTGAGTGTGTGCTGCCTACATCCAGCGTTTGCGCCTGAAATATAACAGAAAACCAAAGCTGACAAACAGCATCGAACCTACCACGATCCAGAATGCGGCCCAATGGTTTTGGAATGGAAGTCCGACATTCATCCCATACAAACTTGCAATAAAGGTCATTGGAAGTAATATGGTAGATATTAAAGTAAGTACACGAATGATTTCATTGATTCGGTTTGTCTGCAAAGAATCGTACGTTTTACTTAATCCTTCAATTAACTCTTTATAATCTTCGGTCATATCCCACATCTTCTGATAATAGTCGAGAATATTACCCCAGTAATTCTCCATATCATCCGCATATCCTTTAATTTCGCCGGATTCAAATTTGTGAAATAATCGAAGCTGCGGTTTGAACATGGTGTCGAGAAGAATGATATTCTTTCTTGTGACCGATATCTTTCCAATGATAGTCTCCGGTTTACGATCAAACAAATCAAGACTTATTTTCTCTACCTCATTACCTACGCTGTCAAGCAAGAGCAACGTTTCTTTCATCAATTGCTCTAGAATTTTATATAGAAGTGCATCACTGGTATTAGAGCGAAGATCTTGTTTGAAATGATCAAAATTCGCCTTGATGTTTTCAAAAAACTTTTTTACTACCCAATGTGAGTTGCCAATTGTGATTATGTAATCTTTACCCCAAAAGATTTTAACTTCTTTCGTGGTGAGAAAACGATTCAGATTGTCAAATGATGGAAAATGGAGAATCAGAAAGTAATAGTCGTCGTAAATATCTATTTTCGGTCGTTGTACTTTACTTCGACAGTCTTCTATATCAAGAGGGTGGAAATTATAATTATTGATTAAATAATCCAGATTTTCATCAGTGGGATTAACTATATGCTTCCAGATGTAATTGCCGAATTGAAGATTTTCAATCATTGGCCTGCCTCCCGATAAATTAAATAAATGCTACATTCCGTAATTTTTTTGCCGGGCAAAGGTAACCAAATTTAAAAAGGGAAACACTCAAAAGTATGAATTGAATCGTAGAAAATATTATTCGCGAATGTTTAATTGCAACCTCTTGGGAAATACCAGATGTTAGGCATACCGCCGTCATCAATAACTTTTAGCCACCCACTTTGCGTTTCTATTGCTTTTGGAGTAAGGCCTGAACTTTTGCAAGGGTTGGTGGAGTAGCGGGAAACAGTTGCTTCTGCCCATGAACCTTCAGTGTTCCCGGTGAGAACAATCCCATATAACGGGCCTTTAAGCAAGGCGATTTTTCGACTTTCCGCATCAGCCGAAACGCGCAGATTAATCCCCACATCAACCATTGGTGCGAAAATAACCTTTTGCGTTTTCATCCAATCAATCCAACAAATGGAATTGAAACGCAGATAGCCAAGCTCCTTCAAGGAAATCCAATAGCCTCGTCCGGTAGAATTTACAAGCACTTTCACAAAATCTCCTTCGCGCTGAAAAATTTTAAGGCAATAACCCAAAGGGGTCATCTCCGCAAGGTCTTTGTCTGCAACCCGGTAAGGAAAGCCGTTTCCATCGAGCTGATACATTATATTGAGACTATTCTTTTTAATGATAAATCCTACTTTTTTTCCACCCGCGGCATCCAGCAATTCAATAGGGGCCTGTGGAAAATTCAATGTGCGTGTATTAATTCCTTTTTCAGGACAAATAACGCCTATTCCGGAAGAAAGGTACGGACCTTCCTGTGCCGTTCCCTGATAAACAAACATCAGGAATCCAATGATTAAAAAAACAATTTTCTTCATGAATTCACAACTTAATTACAATTGCATCCCGGTGAAAATAATATCTCTGTGTTTGGCAGGAGTTGTTGTATCGCATCCTGCGCAGGCATGGGCAACGCGATAACGCGCATGTCCACATATTTAAGCGTGTACTTGAGTTTCGCCATTTGTGAAGGGAATTCACTAACGTTGTTGCCCCATAAATCCAAATAGTATAAAGAGGTCAGATTGCTCATTGATGATGGAAGTGAATCAATCCGGTTCTTGCTTAAAAGCAAATTTTTAAGTTTGCTTAATCGTCCTATTGCGGGATCAAGGTGATGAATATCATTGTCGGAGAGATTCAATACTTTCAATTCTTTCAACAATCCTATCTCAGGTATAAACGTTCGGATTTTATTGTTTCCAAGATCCAGTCGGCGCAAATGTATAAGTGTTCCAATCTCAGGTGGAATGGAATCGATTTGGTTTCCCGATAAATCGAGGGTTTGAAGCAAATTTAATTTAGCGATATCGGCAGGTATTGTCTTAATCTTATTATTACCGAGTTTAAGCTCCTGCAGATTTTTAAATTGAAAAATCTCAGCGGGAATAGAAGTGTATTTCTTTTTTTCAAGCGTAAGACGATAAACCTGATCGGGTTGCAATAATGCTTCTTCGAGCGATTCAAACGATTTTTGTTGTGGAAGGCTCGCCGAATCGAGCAGTTGTGCTTTAGCTGGCGACACTGCGAGACCCAGAATTACAATTACAGTAATAAAAAAACACCCGGTTTGTTTAATCATGCGCGGCTCTCCAGTAATTGCCTGGCCATCAGTTCATCGTTAGTTAATTGCAAGCTTAATTCTTCTGCCGAACTAAACTTTTGTTCGTCCCGCAAGCGGGCAGTAAAAAGCATCTTCAGAGGTTGCTCGTAAATGTCTTTATTAAAATCAAAGATATGGGTTTCAATACTAGTAAGATTTCCTTCAAACGTTGGCCGGGTCCCAATGTTACACATTCCATGGTACTTTTGCCCATTACATTCCACCCTCACAGCATAAACACCATTACAGGGAATCATCTTGTACGGATTTTCTACAATAAGGTTCGCCGTAGGAAACCCAATGGTTCGTCCCCGCTGATCACCATGTCCTACCTTCCCGCTTAAAGGGTATGCATAACCGAGCATTCCTGAGGCTAATTCAACATCACCGACAGCTAGTGCATTTCTAATTTGTGTGGAACTAATCCCTAAACTCCCGGCGGTTTTTCGTGGCATCTCTTCTACATGAAAACCATATTGCTGGCCGTAAGCGCTCAAGCTTGCGAAATCACCACCTCGTTCATGCCCAAACCTGTGATTATATCCAATCACAAGTGTTTTAGTGCCTAGAGCCTCAACTAAATACTTGCGGATAAAAGTGTGCTCATCCTGTTTGGCGAATTCTTGAGTGAAGGGAATTACAACCAGATGATCAATTCCCAATTCATCCAATAAAGCAGCCTTTTCCTCCGGTGTATTTAGTAAATATAAATTTTCCGTATCCTTACCCAGGGCAATTCTTGGATGAGGTTCAAAAGTTACAACCATAGTTTCGCCGCCGGTATGAGCAGCAATTTCGCGAAGGCGGGTTAATATTGAACGATGTCCCAAATGAACGCCGTCAAAGGTTCCAACGGTAACCACTGGAGAAGGAACACCTTTCAATCCTTCGGGGAAATTATGAAATTGTAGCACCTGCTTCAGTTTTGTCCATGTTTTTTTTATTCCTTTTTAATAAAGGAGGCCAAAGTTATAAAAAATAACATTTTTACTTGGAGAATTGAAAAAAATACTAAATTCGTCGCCTTGGTGAATGCTGCTTTTTGAAGAGCACTTTATTTAGAGATTGATTGTCAAGAATATTATAAAACTTCAGGGTATGTCAGAACAAATTATCGGAAGAATTTCGCAAATCATTGGTGCAGTTGTGGACGTTTCGTTCGAAAACGAAGGACATCTGCCAAACATTTATGATGCGCTGGAAGTGCATCGTGCAAATGGCGACATTTTAGTGTTGGAATGTCAACAAGATATTGGTGAGAATACGGTTAGAGCCATTGCCATGGATTCTACCGATGGATTAAAGAGAGGAATGCCTGTTTATGTTAAAGGCGGACAGATATCCATGCCAACAGGTGAAGATATTAAGGGGCGATTGTTTAATGTAATTGGAGATACTATCGATGGTATTCCTCCGGTAAAAGGCGAAACGCGTTATAACATTCACCGCGATCCTCCGACATTTGAAAATCTTACAACAACAAAAGAAGTTCTGTTTACAGGGATCAAGGTTATCGACTTGATTGAGCCTTATGCAAAGGGCGGAAAGATTGGTTTATTTGGTGGTGCAGGTGTAGGAAAGACTGTTATCATCATGGAGCTTATCAATAACATTGCGAAGAAATACTCTGGTCTTTCTGTTTTTGGCGGGGTAGGAGAACGTACCCGTGAAGGAAACGACTTGCTTAGAGAAATGATTGAATCAGGGGTTATCCGTTATGGAGAAGCCTTTAAGGAAGATATGGTAAAAGGAGGCTGGGATTTGTCGCTTGTAAATATGGAAGAGCTGGCAAAGTCGCAAGCAACCCTTGTTTTCGGACAGATGAATGAACCTCCAGGTGCTCGTGCACGCGTTGCTCTGTCGGGCTTAACCATGGCTGAGTATTTCCGTGATGGAGATGAAAAGTCAGGAGGAAGAGATATTCTGTTCTTTATTGATAATATTTTCCGTTTCACACAGGCAGGATCTGAGGTGTCCGCTCTTCTTGGACGTATGCCATCTGCTGTTGGTTATCAGCCAACCCTTGCCACCGAAATGGGTATTCTCCAGGAAAGAATCACTTCAACAAAGCGTGGATCCATTACGTCGGTGCAGGCTATCTATGTCCCTGCGGATGACCTAACCGACCCTGCTCCTGCAACCACATTTGCCCACCTTGATGCAACTACAGTATTAAGCAGGAAGATTTCCGAGCTGGGTATTTATCCTGCCGTTGATCCACTTGATTCTACGTCGCGCATCCTTTCGCCCGATGTAGTAGGAGATGATCATTATAAGACAGCGCAACGTGTAAAGGAAATTCTGCAACGCTATAAAGAGCTTCAGGATATTATCGCAATCCTTGGTATGGATGAACTTTCTGATGAAGATAAGTTGGTCGTTCACCGCGCACGCAGGGTACAACGTTTCTTGTCACAACCATTCTTTGTTGCATCTCAGTTTACCGGTCTTGAAGGTAAATTCGTTTCCATTGAAGATACTATTAAAGGATTTAAAATGATCCTCGATGGCGAAGTGGATGAATACCCTGAAATGGCCTTCCACCTGGTGGGAACAATTGAAGAAGCTATTGAAAAAGGAAAGAAACTGATCGCAGAAGCCCAATAATCAACGCATATGCATATCGAAATCATAACGCCAGACGCGACTATTTTCAACGGGGAAGTATCCCTTGCTCAGTTCCCTGGGAAAGATGGCTCCTTCGAAATTTTGAATCTGCATGCGCCCATCGTTTCTGTCCTCAAAAAAGGAAAGATTAAACTGGTGGACCAGGAAAAACAAACCCGTTATTTTGACGTAAAAGGAGGTATTATCGAAGTACGCCAAAATCGCATCATCGTTCTGGCTGAATAAAACTTCTATCCTAAAATCTAAACAAGCATCAGTTTTCTGATGCTTGTTTTTGTATTACAGGGTATTATCAATAATTATATCTAAACTTGATTTAAATCAGCATTGTTTTCACACCTAAATTTAGTCTAAACGTCTAAACGTGTTTTTACCTGTATCACCCAAATAATCCAATTTGCAAAATAACAAATAATTAACAAAAAAGATTCTTCAACTATCAGATACAACGCGCGTTTAGCAGTTTTTAAAGTTATTTTTTTTCAAATGTTGAAAAAAAATCTCAAGTGTTTTTGCGGATGAATAAAATGTAGTATATTTGCACCCATAAACTCGGGGTAGACCGTAAAACAAAAAGAACTGAATAAGAGGTAGTTACAAAATCTACTTTTTTAATAAATGATGAAGCGCGCTGTTGTTTTAAGTATGTTGGTTTTTTTCCTGTCAGCCATTGGCTATGCGCAGGACTATACCTTCTACACCCGTCAGGCCGATTCATTATACAATAGAGGTCACTACCAAAAAGCTGCCGATACATACAAACAGGCAGTAAGCGCACATTCCGAGTACTCTGATGCAGAAAAAGATCCTTTTTTCTGGAATGTTTTCGAAGGTATCATGAATTGCTACAATAACATGCTGATGACCGACAGTGTGTACAAATACATGGAAGAAGCCATATTAAATGGCAATACCTCCTATCAGATTTTTACAAGTACCCGCTTGTCGAGCCAGTATGCTGATCCCCGGATGGAGAAACTGATGACCTTATCAGATTCGTTGTATGTGATTAATAACCCTCAGGCTGATCATGAGGTTGGATTAGTGTTACGCCATATGCTGATTTCCGATTATAAAGTCCGGCAGGAAATGAAATTGCTGGAACTCCATAAGGCCGAAAAGAAAAAAATGGACAGCATTTACGCAGAAGCGATGAAGACCGATTCCATGAATATGATCAAGCTAATTCCAATATTTGAAAAGTATGGCTATCCTGGAGTTAGTGTGGTTGGTAATGATTATACCGCCCTTACTACACCACTGTTGGTTCTTCAGCATGCAGATCTCAAATATCAAAAGAAATATTATAAGCTGATTAAAAAAGCAGCTCAGGCCGGCGAAATTGCTATGTATTCTTTCGCGTTCATTACCGATCAAATTCTGGTGAGCAAAGGAAAGAGTCAGTTATATGGTACTCAATACCGCTACGACGACCAGGGCCGTGCGACACAATACCCAATAAAAAACCCTAAACAATTACACAAACGTTTGGCCGCAGCCAACCTGGAATAGTATTCCGGGAAATCACTTTTTCGGGCCTGTCGGTGAATAACTGTCAGGCCTGTTTTTTTTACTTCAACCTGCCTTTTTTTTGTACTTTTACAGTATCCAAAAAATTACACTATGTCAGAAAAAATTTCCGATTTAATTGCTCCGGGCGTCGCAACTGGTGCCGATGTTAGAGAAATCTTCCGTATCGCCCGCAAAAATAATTTTGCTTTGCCCGCTGTAAATGTGGTTGGCACTAACTCCGTAAATGCCGTGATGGAGGCAGCTAAAGCAGTCAATAGTCCGGTTATTATTCAATTCTCTAATGGCGGGGGATTGTTCTTTGCCGGAAAATCCCTTAACAATGCTGATGAGAAGGCAGCGATTGCCGGAAGCATCTCCGGTGCATATCATATACATCGCGTTGCCGCATTCTATGGCGTACCAGTTATCATTCACACCGATCATGCAGCGCGGAAACTGCTGCCTTGGATTAACGGATTACTAGATGAAGGTGAACAGCATTTCGAGAAGACCGGCAAACCCCTGTTTAGTTCACATATGCTCGATCTTTCCGAAGAACCACTTAAGGAAAATATCGAAACCTGTAAACGTTATCTGGAGCGCATGTCCAAAATTGGGATGACCCTCGAAATCGAGCTTGGCATCACTGGTGGAGAAGAAGATGGTGTTGATAATACCAGCGTTGAGAATTCTCGTCTTTATACCCAACCCGAAGATGTGGCTTATGCGTATTCTGAGTTAATTCAAATTAGTCCTGATTTCACAATTGCCGCCTCTTTTGGAAACGTTCACGGAGTGTACAAACCGGGTAATGTAAAACTGGAACCTGTTATCCTGAAAAATAGTCAGAAATATATTCAGGAAAAGTATAATACTCAACCAAATCCTGTGAGCTTTGTATTCCACGGAGGATCAGGATCAGAGCCGGAAAAAATTGCAGAAGCAATTTCCTATGGCGCGGTGAAAATGAATATCGATACCGATACGCAATGGGCTTATTGGGAAGGCGTAATGAAATATTACAAAAAGAATGAAGGCTATCTTCAAGGCCAAATTGGCAACCCCGACGGGGAAGATAAACCCAATAAAAAATTCTACGACCCACGTGCCTGGCTGCGCGAAGGTGAGAAGACACTGGTTGAACGGCTTAAGGTTGCGTTTAATAATTTAAATTGTAATAATAGATATTAATAGTAACGTTTTTTCGCTATATCTCATGATCAGGTAAAAATTACCTGATCATTTTTTTTTACCTTTGCGTGCCTTTTACGCGCGGATTCCTTGATAATCCAGTAGAAGAGAGAGCGGATTGAGGGCGCTGTTTTTCCTTCATTAATTAAAAAATAAATTATGAATACTATTCGAAACTTTTGCATTTTGCTGTTGTTAGTACTATTTACCGGTGTTGGCGCATCTTCACAGATTGTTTTTAGTGAAGACTTCGACGGAATCCCCGGGGCTACGGCTGGTGGAGCAGGAACCTATGTTTTTCCGGCAGGTTGGGCATTAAGGAATGTAGACAATTTTACTCCCAGTGGCATGGTTTCATATATAAATGAAGCTTGGGAGCGCAGGGAGGATTTTAACTTTAATAGTGCGGATTCTTGTGCTTTTAGCACCAGTTGGTCTTCACCTGCAGGTATAGCAGATGATTGGATGTGGACGCCCATGATAACATTACCTGCGTACTGTAAGTTAAGTTGGAATGCTGTTGCTTACGATCCAGCCTTTCCTGATGGTTATGAAGTTCGGATTATGATTGGAACCGCACCTACTGGAGGTACCGCCGCTATCGGAAACCAACTCACCAATTCTACTGTATTATTCTCCACTGCAGCTGAAGCATCAGTGTGGACGGCACATACAGTTGATCTAGGCGCTTATGCCGGTCAGAATGTATATATTGGATTTAGAAACAATTCTAACGACAAATTTGTTCTTCTCATTGATGACATCCTCGTTAATGTAAGCCTTAATTATAACGCAGAAGTTACAAAGAGCGATCGTTTGTCAAACTACACGCAAATCCCATTTCAGCAAGTAACCCCTATTTCATTAACTGCTCAAATTAAAAATAAGGGCTTGCAAACTCTAACAGGAGTTAAGCTCCTTGCAAACGTATATGATTCGACACATACATTAGTCTATTCAGATACCAGTGCTGTGGTTGCCAACATTCTTCCCGATACTATTAAAATATTTGATTGTGGGACATATACTCCGGGTTTCATAGGAGCACATTATTTTGAATTTTCTCCTATCATGGATCAGATAGATCAGGAGACCGCTAATGATACCGTTAAAGGATCTGTATTAATTTCCGATACTACCTATGCTCGCGATAACGGTGTGGTCACCGGAGCACTCGGAATTGGCGCCGGCAATGGTGGTTATCTTGGTCAGGCCTATACAATCAATACGGCTACCGAACTCCGGTCAATTACATTTGGCGTTAACAGAGGTTATGCGAATTCAAAGATGGCCTTTGCCGTTTGGAATATTTCGTCGGGACTTCCATCAACAATTATTGGAACTACTGATAGTATTTATTACCCGGATGACTCTGCACGAATCTATACCCTTAAAATGCATGGCGGATCCTTAGCGCTTGCACCAGGAGATTATGCGTTCACAATGATTGAATTCGACAGTACCCTCAGTCTGGCGCAAACCAGTGGTCTATTTACTAATGGGACAACTTGGGTTAATTGGCCAACCTCTCCATCCGGTGGCTGGGCAAATGCTGAGTATTTCGGTACGAGCTTTTCCAAGTCATTTTTAGTACGACCTAATCTTTATCTGTGTCCAACAATGACCAATGTTGCAAGCACAAATGAAGCTTCATGCTATCTGTGCACGGACGGAAGTATCAATATTACTCCTTCTGGAGGAACACCTCCATATACTTTTTCCTGGAGTAATGGTTCAACTGACCAAAATATTTCTGCTCTTGCAAGAGGTGATTATTATGTGACTATTACCGACGCTTACTTGTGCTCAACAACCGATACGGCCACTATTGGCTGGTCAACATCCGGTATTAATGAGAATGAATCTGCCTTTAGTGTGCAGCCAAATCCAAATAATGGCACATTCACAATTGTGATGGAGTCATATAGTGGAACAAATGGACGCATCGAGGTGTTCAATATTATGGGTGAAAAGGTGTTTGAAACTGACATTATTGGTAATGGAGGAATCAATCAGCAAATTGACCTTGGCAAGATTGGTACTGGAAATTATTCGATAAGAATCAGCGATGATCAAAAAAGTTATTCAAAACGATTGATCATTTTTTAGTAGAAATCGTCTACAAAAAAGGCTGCCCGAAAGGCAGCCTTTTTTTTATAAATCGGGGTAATTTATTTCGTCTTTAACAACAAAGGCATCGGTGAATGTTCCTGAAATCCTGACCTTAAAACCCTCAGCATCCATACGTGTCCGAAAGTCACCAACCCTCACTTTATAGTTAGGCGACTGAAATGAAAGATAGGCGCCTACTTCAGGGTACTGAGCCAGAAATTGCCCTTTCTTGGCAAAAGAACGGTTCTTGGAATTGTTACCCGAATCGTAGAAAATCTGAACGCGATAGCCATCAAGCTTTCCGTTTTCTCCAATATAGATGTGTTTGCTGACAAGAGCGGTGATGCGCTCGTCCTGAACAACATCAATTCTACCGGGTAACCCATCCTGAGCTGCAGCCAGTGAGGCTGTACTCATAAGGGTTACAACAAAAATAAGCAGTGGTCGAAACATAGGGTTTTTTTTCGGACTGCAAAAGTACAACTATTTTTCCAGTTTGGAAACCGTTTTAGGATGTACACTCATAACTGGAATGGGCGAGTTGTTCACCATTTGTTGAGCGTAAGGTCCTAATAATATGTTTCCCGAGGATTCTTGTTCAGTCATAATGATAATAAGATCTGCACCGATTTCCTTAGCGTATTCAATAGTCGCAGTCGTATTATTATCTGCCTTCACTGAATGAACAACATGTTTTACTTCGTTTTCAGCAAGGTATTTTGTCACCTGTTGGGTATATCCTTTTACCTGAGCCTGTAAGGTTTTCAACCCTGATGATTGTAATTCGAGTACATGAATTTCGGAACAGAAACATTTTGAAAACTCCATTGCAAACGGAACTTTCTGACGGGTTGATGGCGAATTATCAATAGGCATCACAACTTTGCGAATTCCTTTTTTTACATTGAAGCTGTCGCGCATCGTGATAACGGCACATTCGCAGTTTGCAACAATTTTATTAGCGTTAGAGCCAATCCAGAAAGCTTCGAACCCTGATACACCATGAGCTCCTGCGAGTACAAGGTATGCATCATGATACTTGGCCATATTGGCAATTTCTTTATAAACTTTTCCTTTGCGTAATTTGAAGCTTATTTTGCCATGTTTCAATTTAGATTGATATTTCTTAATCCATTCTTCCATGCGTTTTTTGGCTTCCTGACGTACCTCTGTAACTTCATTGGTGTAAATGGACTCATCACTTTCTGGTTTGTCCACCCAAACAAGAATAATATCAGCATGAACAATGTTTGCAATTAACACAGCATATTCAAGAGCATGCTGGGAGTTCTTCGAAAAATCAATGGCTACAATAATCTGTCTTTTCACGATGGTTGATTTTTTTGTTATACAATGAAAGGCTTCAAAATTTGGTTATGCAAATATGCAAATTTACAGCATAAAAAT
The DNA here is from genome assembly GCA_963678485.1 of Bacteroidales bacterium. Taxonomy (GTDB): domain Bacteria; phylum Bacteroidota; class Bacteroidia; order Bacteroidales; family CAIWKO01; genus CALGYY01. The sequence goes on along the minus strand of OY782882.1, from coordinate 1,850,848 downwards.
ACAAAATCATTTTATGTTATCGTAAATCTGGCCGAAAAGTACTGTTTTTTTTTAATTCAACAGATAATCGCACCTAAATTCTTACTTTTGTCATCTTGCAAAACCTCCCATGATTAACGAACTCCTGAATCCCGACGAAGAAAATTTAAGCCCTGCAGAAAAAGAAATTGAAAAAGTGTTGAGACCATCGGCTTTCGACGATTTTCAAGGACAGGGGCAGGTTGTGGATAATCTTAAAATTTTTGTTGAAGCCGCTAAATTAAGAGGGGAGGCGTTAGATCATGTATTGCTTCATGGACCTCCGGGGCTTGGAAAGACTACATTATCATATATCATCGCCAATGAGTTGGGCGTTGGAATCAAAGTAACCTCAGGACCAGTCCTTGATAAGCCCGGAGAACTGGCTGGTTTACTTACGAACCTCGAACCCAATGACGTGCTTTTTATTGATGAAATACACAGACTAAGTCCTGTAGTTGAAGAATATCTTTATTCGGCCATGGAAGATTTTCGCATCGACCTTATGATCGAAAGTGGACCGAATGCGCGAAGCATTCAAATTACATTAAATCCATTTACGCTCATTGGTGCAACTACTCGTTCTGGTTTATTAACTGCACCGCTGCGTTCACGCTTTGGTATTAATGCACGTCTTTCTTATTACGATGCATCAATACTCGAGCGCATTATCAGGCGTTCTTCCGATATTCTTAAAGTTGCCATTAAAGGTTCCGCAGCAAAGGAAATTGCGCGTCGTAGCAGAGGTACACCTCGTATTGCAAATCTGCTACTCCGTCGCGTGAGAGATTTCGCGCAAATCAAAGGCGACGGCACCATTACGCCTGAGATTGCTGAAATGGCACTTACTGCGCTCAATGTGGATAAAAATGGTCTCGACGAAATGGATATCCGCATCCTCTCTACTATTATTGAAAAATTTAAAGGCGGCCCTGTTGGTATTTCTACCATTTCTACTGCTGTTGGCGAAGATACAGGGACCATCGAGGAAGTATATGAGCCATTTCTCATTCAGGAAGGCTATCTCATGCGTACTCCACGTGGACGGGAAGCCACTGAGATGGCATTCAGGCACCTTGGAAAGATTCCACCACGACCACAGAAATCCTTATTTGACCAGGAACCCTGATTTATCATGGTAAAGACGAAGCGTACCCCCGCACCTCCGCAGCAGATGGTAAATTCCATTGCACCATTGGGCGCTCAACGTTTTTACCTTCCGATCGTCGCTTTATTTTCCTTGCTATGTTTTTTTCCTTCTGTCTTTCATTCTTTTCTTAATTGGGACGACCAGCTTTATGTTCTGAATAATTCCATGGTTCAAACCCTTAATGGCAACGCGCTGGTTGAAATGTTCACCAGTACGTTCGATGGGCACTACCATCCTTTCATCATGCTGTCCTTTGCGATTGATCATGCAATAGCAGGAAATAATCCATGGTTCTTCCACTTGGTTAATATTATACTTCACGCATTTAACGCAATGTTGGTCTTTGCGTTAATAAAAAAACTTTCCGGGAATGGATTTGCCGCCTTTGTTGCAGCCCTGCTTTGGGCAATGCATCCTATGATGGCTGAATCAGTCGCATGGGTCACTGCACGAAAAGATGTTCTATACGGATTCTTCTACCTCGCGTCACTACTGGCTTACATAAACTATTTGGAAATTGGAAAGAGAAAGTTCTATTTTATTGCACTGCTTCTTTTTGTTTGCTCTGCCTTTTCAAAAGAACAGGCTGCCTTCCTTGCGCCAAGCTTATTTGCTATCGATTATATGAAGGGAAGAAAACTGTTACAGAAAAAAGTCATACTTGAAAAAATTCCATTCTTTCTGATTGCCTTGGTATTCGGTCTTGCGGTAATGTACGCCCAGAAAGAAACAGGTTATATAAAACCGCTAAGCGGCGAAACCGTGTCCTTTGCAAACCGGGTAATTCTTGGAAGCTACGGTTTTATAATGTATTTATTTAAATGGATTGTTCCATACAATTTGTCAGCATATTACCCATATCCATTCGATTCGCTTAAAGCGGCACCAGCAACATTTTGGCTTAGTGTAATTGTTGTTCCGCTTGTGGTTTTTTTGTTGTTTTATCTGCCAAGAAAGTCAAAAGAATTGACGTTCGGCCTGTGGTTTTTTATACTGAATATTTTTGTAATGCTTCGATTTTTACAGGCTAATCCGGGCGATTTTTATATTGCCGACAGATATATGTACATTGCATCTTTTGGGTTGATTTTTATTGTTGCATTCATTGTAAAAAAGATACAAGAGCAAAAGAAAAACACCCGTAACCTTCTTTTGTTCGGCTTGATTTTAATTGTCGCAACATCGGCAACGACTACAGTAATGCGTGTAATGGTTTGGAAAGATAGTATGACTTTGCTAAATGATATTCTCGATAAACACCCAAATGCCTATACAGCGCTGAATTGTCGCGGTGATCTGTTTTTGGAATCAGGAAATCTGAATGCTGCATTGAGTGATTTTGATAAAGCCGTAAAACTAAATTCCACCAACGATCGCGCATTTGCTAATCGTGGCCGTGCCAGAGCAATGTCAGGGAACATGGAAGGTGCAATGCAAGATCTTGACCGTGCCGTTTCACTTAATCAAAAGGATCCTGCGAACTATGTCAATCGTGGCATTGCAAAAGATCTTCTTGGTGATTACCAGAGCGCATTGGCTGATCTTAATCGGGCTGTTAAATTGCAGCCAAGCTTTGCCGACGCGTGGGTTGTTAGAGGCGATATTAATTCGCACACTGGAGATTTTCAAAGTGCAATAAAAGATTACAACCAAGCACTGAAACTTGTCCCTGAAAAGGCATCTGCATTTGCTGGCAGAGCAACAGCCAAATCAAACATGAACGATTTTAATGCTGCACTTTCTGATTTCAATACTGCAGAAAAACTTGGTCTTGTCTCACCCGTTATGTATTATCAGCGTGGATTGAATTATTATAAAATGCAAAAATTTCAGCAGGCTTTGCAGGACTTTTCTCAAACAACAAAGCTCCAACCGTCCAATGGAATGGCTTGGGCCTACAGAGGTTTTGCAAATTATAATCTTGGAAACTATCAGCAAGCAATCAGTGATCTGGATCAGGCAACGCAACTAAATCCCGGATTCGATTTAGCCTACGCTATGCGAGGAATGGCCTATATTAGAAATGGAATGGCTAGTCGCGGCTGCGCCGATCTTCGTGTTGCTGCTAACCTTGGAAATAAAGCGGCAGCAGCTGAGTACGAACGCACATGCAAATGATGCAGTTACTAAATTGTATTGTTGACAAAACTTTTTATCCATGTCATTAAGCGAAGAAATAAAATCAACCGCCTTGTCGCTGGGATTTACTGCATGCGGTATTAGCCCTGCAATTGAGCTTTCCGAAGACCTTGCACTTCTCGAGCAACGTATTGGTTTAGGGTATCATGGGGAAATGGCTTATCTGGCGCGAACTCCGGAAGTTCGGGCTGATGTGCGTTTGCTGGTCCCCAATGCAAAATCTGTCATTTCAGTATTGCTGAATTATAATTCATCAGCACCCGAAACCACCGGTCCGTATAAGATTTCGCGTTATGCATGGGGAACCGATTATCATGTTGTGATTAATGAAAAGCTAAAGCAACTTCAGCAATGGCTTGAAAAAACTACTGGTGTAGCGGGTTCTCGTGCCGGTGTTGATTCGGGTCCCGTGTTTGAAAAAAGATTAGCGCAGCGTGCAGGCCTTGGCTGGATGGGGAAACACAATGTTTTAATAAACAAAAAAAGCGGAACATGGTGTTTTATTGGTGAAATCATTACCACATTGGAACTTGATTACGATACTCCTGAAACCGACCATTGTGGAAATTGTCGCTTATGCATAGATGCCTGTCCAACGGCGGCTCTTACTGGAGAGCATTGTCTTGATGCACGTAAATGTATTTCATATCTCACCATCTCCTATAAGGGAGATTTTGATGAAAGCACGCCAAAGGATTTCAAAAACCACATTTACGGTTGCGATATTTGTCAAGAAGTATGTCCCTGGAATAAAAAGGCCGAAATTACTAAGGAACCAGGATTTATGATTCATAATCCACTCTTGTTTTTTTCGAAAGAACAGTGGGAATCACTTGACGAACCAACATTTGAAAAACTATCGGCATCCTCCGCCATGAATCGTACAGGCTACAAACAACTGAAGCGAAATATTCAACATTTACAACACTAATTTTTTTGTTTGGCAATTCTGCTCCTTGTTGTGTGCACTTCTTTTTCGAACCGTGCTTGCTTTGTAATGCCCGTTTGACTAGCAATTGCATTGCAATAAGCTTTTTTATGCTGTATTTTTGATGGGAAATAACCTGAAAGATTCAGGTCTTTTAGCTTCCACAATTTGGGTGTTTGGCTGTTTGTGAACCCTTTGCCCCCAAGGGTACTTTTACAGAGTTCATTCGTACATCAACCACAAACACCTACAGTCATGAGAAAATTTATTTACGTACTGTTACTATTATTTGTAGTACAGACTAAGCTTTTTGCGAATGGTTCCGCACCGGCATGGGTTAGCTTAACCATTACAGGAACCTCGTGGTCGGCCAGTTGGGCAAATACCGGAGACCCTTACTACTACCTTATGATCACTACATCACCGACCTTTCCGGATTGGAGTGGTGGATTGTCAACCAGCGGTGCTACCAGCTATTCCGGCAGCGGATTAACTCCTGGTGTTACATATTATGTATATGTAACAGGCGTTGATGCAGGTTGGGGTTGGTCTACAACTACACGATCCAATCCAGATGAAGCGGAAAACCCTTGTTCAGGGACCTCATCACCCGGTTGGTCGAGTGGATCAGCAACCGGCCTATATTCAGCGAATCTTTCGTGGGGCACGGCCAGCGGCACTGCCCCAATTACCTATTACTGGAATGTGTATACTTCGGGAGGATCGTGGGTTACAGGTAGTAGTTCATCTGGGACCTCGGCTTCAACATCTTCACTGAGTCCTAACACTACTTATTATGTAAATGTGTATGCATACAATTGCGGAGGATATTCTTCTTCTGTCAGCTCATCATATTTTACAACGTATCCAACAGATCCTTCCTCAATTTCTGTATCAACCAATCCGGTCTGTAATGGAAATAGTACAACACTTACTGCGAATAATGCTCAAGGAACGGTTTATTGGTATACCGGTGGTTGCGGCAGTTCCTTTTATACAACTGGAAGTTCCATTAGTGTCTCACCTTCTTCTGCTACTACATACTATGCAAGGAACTATAACGGAAATTGGAGTAGTGGTTGTGCATCTGCAACGGTATCTGTAAATCAACCAGTCACTACTCCTTCAAGCCCTTCCGTGTCTTCTATTGGAACAACAACAGCGAATCTTTCTTGGGGTGCCGCCAGCGGAACTGCCACGATTACCTATTATTGGGTTATTGGAACTTCCTCTTCTGTCGCATATGGAAGTGGTACTGCTCAGGGTTCAACCACAAGCACGACTGCAACTGCAACAGCCTTGAGTCCCGGTGTTACATATTATTTAAGAGTATATGCAAATAATATGTGTGGTAATTCGGGATATGTTACATCCTCCTCTTTTACCATGCAACAGCTAACACAATCAATTTCTTTTAGCCCAATAGCAACAAAAACTTATGGTAACTCAAGCTTCAATCCCGGTGCTACTGCAACTTCCAGCTTGACTGTCAGCTATTCCAGTTCAAATACATCCGTAGCAACTGTTTCTGGAAGCACAATTAATATTGTTGGCGCAGGTACTTCGGTAATTACTGCATCACAATCGGGTAATGTTACATACAGCGCTGCAACAAGCGTGCAGCAGACGCTAACAGTAAATAAGGCCGCGGCCCTTACTGTAACAGCTAATGATAAATCTAAGGTGTATGGCGCAACAGATCCAACATTAAACTATACTTCCACGGGCACATTATATAATGGAGATACTTATGCTGTAATTACCGGTGTGAATTTGAGTACAGATATTGGAGCTGCAGCTACCTGGGGTACACATACTATTACAGCCAGCGGTGGTTCAGCTTCTAATTACGAAGTAACTCATGTGAACGGAACACTTACTGTGAGTAAGGCCACATTGACGGTTATTAATGCTGTGGCTCATGATAAGATTTACGATACCAACACCGACGCCGTGATTAGCGGTACCCAACTAAGTGGAGTTTTTTATGGAGGTACCGTTACATTGGGAAATCAATTCGCAGGAACATTCTCTCAGGCAAATGTTGGTTATGGTTTAGCTGTTACTACAGCAATGACCATTACCGGTGCCGACGCTTTTAATTATAATCTCACTCAACCAAATTATCTTGAAGCGGATATTATTCCCGGACCTCTGCATCACTTCACTGTAGCGGGAATCACCGATCCTGTTATTGCAGGAACGCCTACTACTTTAGTGGTGACTGCTTATGATTATTACAATAATCTTAAGACCAATTATACCGGTACGATTACGCTTACATCAGATGACGTTCAAGCAGTCCTTCCTGCTCCCTTTACTTTTTCAGCCGGAGATAATGGAAGCAAAACCTTTACTAACGGAGTAACACTGAAAACTACAGGTGAACATTATGTCAGAGCAACCGATGGTTCGGTGAATAATGAACAATCAGAGATAACTGTCACTCCCGCCGTAATAGGGCATTTCACCTTGACAACACAAAATGCAGGCAACGAAACAGCTGGCACTGCATTCTCTGTGACTGCCACAGCATATGACATTTTTGGAAACCTCAAAACCAATTATACTGGCCCGGAAAATATCAATTGGAGCTCCAATGCTACCGCCTCAGGAAATGGGACTACACCTATACTAGCTTCTAATGGAAGTGTGACATTCTCAAGTGGTGTCGCAACTATTAGCGGTTTTAAACTTTTCAACGCTCATGAAACTCCTACCATCACTATTACTGAGACTGCAACCGGGAAACTTGGGACAACTGCACCGATTAATGTATCGTATGTAGCGCTCGCTAATTTCCTTGTTGTAACGGGTACAACCCAGGTAGCAGGAACTCCCTTTGATGTTACAGTAACTGCTCGCGATCAATATTACAATACTGTAAAAAATTATGCGGGCAATATCAGCTTTAAGTCAAGTAATAATGCATTAGTATCATTCCCTGTCGGACCACAATCTTTAGCAGGTTATAATGGAGTCAGAACATTTTCTAATGCAATTAATATTAATATTATTGGGACCTTTTGGTTGCGCGCGGCTGATGCGTTAGTCCCCATTATTCTCGGTACTCAATATAATATCAATGTTATTCCCGGTGCCTTCAGCGCTGCGCAGTCCACTGTTGCTGTTGATTACAACACACGCATTGCAGGCGAATATGTGGGCGTTACTGTTACACCGAGAGATGCTCAGGGAAATTTATTGGGTGCTGGAAAAACCGTGGCCGTTCGTCTCGATGGACTGACAACCGATTATAACGGTGCTATTTCTGTGACGGATCTTGGCAATGGTATTTATGCAGCAAGCGTCAGAGTCACCAATACCACTGCTGCAAATGTAATTAGTGCAACAGTTAATGGTGCTCTGATTAATCAAACACAAACCATCACTGTTCTTCCGGCTGTGGCATCGCTACCGAATATTGTTATTACTGCTGCTCCAACAACAATAACCGCGGATGAAACAAGTGCAATTACAGTTCAATTAAAAGATCAATTCAATAATAATCTAACTACAAGCAGTGGCGTTGTTGCATTGTATACTACGGTTGGAACCTTATCCACCGTAAGCGATAATGCTGATGGTACATATGCTGCCATACTTTCAACAAATATAAGCGGAACGGCAACCATCACAGGAACGCTCAGTGCTTCTGCAATTAATGATAATGCAACCGTGCTCATCAACGAAGGCTTGCCCTCAATGATTACTTCAACCATTGAAGCTGTCCCAGAGTTAATGACCACCGACCAAACCAGCATAATTACAGTTCAGCTGAAAGACCAATATGGAAACAACCTTTCTACAAGCCGCGGATTGGTTGCGTTGTCAACAAATCTGGGTTTACTCTCTGCTGTGACTGACAATGCAAATGGCACTTACACCGCAACACTTTCTGCAAACAATACAGGTACAGGAATAGCAACGATTGCGGCCACCTTAGCCTCAGTTGCATTATTGGATGATGAAGACGTCACCATCACCGAAGGCGCACCTTCACTATCACAAAGTACTATTACTGCTAATCCTACCAGTATGACTACCGATGGGGGCAGCAGCATCACTGTACAATTAAAAGATCAGCATGGAAACCTGTTAAGCACTAGCCGAGGTACAGTTTTGCTCTCTACAACATTAGGTGTGCTTTCTTCTGTGACCGATAACGGAGACGGCACATATTCTGCAACCTTATTAGCGAACAACACTGGTACTGGATTGGCAATCATCACAGGACAATTGAATGCTTCAGCCTTAACGGATGATGCCCAGGTTACAATAATTGAAGGAGTACCTGTTTTAGGAATGATTAGTATAACGGCCGCTCCAACGAGTATGACCACTGATCAGACCAGTCTTATTACAGTGCAATTGAAAGATCAGTTTGGGAACAATCTTACTTCAAGTCGCGGTACAGTCTCTCTAAGCACAGATCTTGGTGTATTATCAAATGTAATTGATAATAACAACGGAACCTATACTGCGACCTTGTCTGCAAACAATACAGGTACTGGCATAGCAACCATTAGTGGTCACTTTAATGGAAACCCAATCATTGATAATGCCCAGGTAACCATTACCGCAGGATTGCCCGCTGTTGCTGATATCGAAATTACTGCAGCACCAACTAGCATAACTGCAGATGAAACCAGCACAATTACGGTTCAGCTTAAAGACCAGCATGGAAATCTGCTTCATACCTCTGGTGGAGCAATTACTCTTCAGACCAATCTGGGTGCATTGTCTGCCGTTACTGATCATGCAGATGGAACGTATACAGCCATTCTTTCTCCGAATTTCAGCGGAACAGGCACAGCAACCATTACTGGAAAATTAAATGCAGTTGCTATTGCTGATGAGGCTTATGTTGATATCACATTTGGTGTTGCTACACACCTGGTAATCTCTACACAGCCTTCAAATACTGCGATTGCCGGTGTTGACTTTACGCAACAACCTGTGATTAGAATCGAAGACCAATATAATAATCTTGTTGCTGATGATAACAGTACGCTGATTACCGCTATTTCGAATGGCACTATCGAGCTCACCGGCAGCAGGATATTGAGTGCTGTCAATGGAATCGTGACATTCACAAATCTGTCATATGAAAGAGCAGAAACGATTACAATTGGAATTTCTGCACCGGGATTAATTGGAGCAACGACTTCTTCTATTGTTGTGAGTCCCGCACCAACTGCGTACTTTACCTTAAATGCTCCTGCCGACATTATTGCTGGTGGTATACGTGCAGCCTATACAGTTACTCGTTATGATGAGTTCAATAACCTTGTTGTTGCAGGTTCGCAGACGGTTTACTTATATACTGAATCGTCAGGGACCAATGCAGAATTTTATAATGCTGCAAGCCTTGGATCCACGATTACTCAGGTCAATATTCCAAATGGTGCTTCAACAGCCAATTTCTGGTACTACGATGAAAAGACTGGTGATTGGACCATTACCGCTTCTGATGCCACGCCAGCATTGGATGGAATAATTGGTATTTCTGATGGAATTGATGAAGTAACAGTTAAACCTGCAGCCTTATTAGACTTCGCCGTTTCTGGTATTGCCAATCCTCATTACTACGGCTCGTACCAATCGGTAACCGTTGCTGCGCGCGATATTTTCTACAATATAAAAACTGATTACACAGGAACCATCACATTCCAAATCACCGATCCAGATGCTCAAGGTCCCGCCGATTACACATTCCAGAGCTCCGATATGGGTCAGGTGACATTCAACAATGAAATACTTTTCAGCGAAGAAGGCATTTTCTGGGTGACTGTGCTCGATGTTGATGAGCCGGCATACTACGGATATCAGGAAAATATTCATGTCGAAAAAATGCCAATCACCATTACTGCGAACGATAGAAGCAAGGTTTATGGACAGGAGTTGGTGATGGGAACATCAGAATTTACGGTCACAGGAACTCTTGCACCGGGTGAAAGTATTACTCAGGTTGACCTTGCAAGCACCGGTTACGCTAACTATTCAAATACAGGAGTCTTTGCTATTACAACGGCTAATGCAATGGGTACTGGCGGTTTTGATGCAGCCAACTACGATATCACCTATTCAAGTGATGGTGAGTTAACTGTTACTCCAGCCGAATTAGTGGTTACCGCAAATTCAGGTCAGAGCAAGATCTATGGATCTCTTGATCCTGTATTCACATATAACGCTCTTGGATTCGTGGTTGATGATGATATCAGCATCATGACAGGAGCTTTGGGTCGTATTGCAGGAGAGAATACTGGCAACTACGCTCTTACAGTTGGAACCTTATCAGCTGGAAGCAACTATACTATTTCATTTACTTCAGCCGATTTCAGTATTACTCCAAAGTCCTTAGAGGTCACTGCTGATGATGGTCAGACGAAAATATATGGTGCTTCTGATCCTGTTTACACTTATTCAGTGAGCGGTTTCGCATTTGCTGATGGACTCGGCGTGATGAGTGGAACGCTTGATCGCGTGGGTGGCGAAGAAGTCGGAGCCTACGATATTACTGTTGGAAGTCTTGCTGCTGGAGCAAATTATACAATAGCATTCATTACAAATGAATTTAATATTGTACCGAAAACGCTGGAAGTAACAGCAAACGCAGGTCAACAGAAGGTATATGCCACTTCTGATCCAGTGTTTACATATACTGTAACTGGTTTTGAATTCGGTGATAATGGCTCTTTAGTTACAGGCGCATTAGGTCGCGTTTCCGGAGAAGATGTTGGTGCATATGATATGACTATTGGATCACTAACCGTTACCGGAAATTATGTACTGTCATTTAATACAGATCATTTTAATATCACACCTAAGGAACTCACGGTTACTGCAGATGCTGGTCAGACAAAATCTTTTGGTCAAGCTGATCCTGTCTTTACCTATACAGTCACAGGATTTGAATTCTCTGATGATCTTACATTGATGACTGGTGCATTAAGCCGCGACGCAGGAGAAGCCGCAGGTTTGTATGATATTACCGTCGGCAATTTAGCCGCAGGCGATAATTACACAATCGACTTTGTTTCCAATGAATTTGAAATTACTTCAATGGAAATTATAGTCTTTGCAGATATGGGTCTTGCGAAAATATATGGAGACACGGATCCTGTATTTACCTATACATATTATCCTTTATCTCTGGATGCTGACGACTTTACTGGTGCACTTAGTCGTGTAGCCGGGGAGAGTAGCGGACTCTATGCTATTACATTGGGAACCCTTTCAGCTGGTGGGAACTATACCATCAATCTGATTTCTCAAAACTTTGGCATCAGCGCCAAGCCAATTACAGTCACGCCTGATTTTTCCCAATCAAAAGTGTATGGAGATACAGATCCTGTTTATACATATTCAGTAAATCCGGGATTAATCGGAACTGATGTACTTAATGGGACGCTTTCTCGTGCCGCAGGCGAAGATGTTGGAGATTATGAAATGAATGTAGGTTCACTTAATGGTGGATTCAATTATACCATTTCATTTGTTCCGGAAGATTTCTCTATCACTCCCAAGGGTATTACTGTAATTCCTGATGCTGGTCAGTCTAAAGTGTACGGCTATTCCGATCCTTCATTAAGCTATTCTATAACTCCAGCGCTATTCAATAGTGATGTTGTTACAGGTGCTCTGGGTCGCAATGCTGGCGAAGATGCTGGAATATATGCAATGACGATTGGTACGCTTACTGCCGGATCAAACTATTCATTGAGTATTATGTCGGAAGATTTTACAATCAATCCACGCCCGTTAACGCTGAATAGTTTTTCTGCAAACAATAAAACATATGATGGTTCTGTAAGTGCAACCGGGACCGGATTTACTGATAATCGTCTTGCTGGCGACCAACTGAATTTCACCTATACTGCCGCATTCGATAGCAAGCACGCTGGAACTTCAAAGAATGTAAACTATAGTGCAATTGCCATTAATGGTGGTGCAGATATGCAAAACTATACACTGGTAACTGTCACCGGACAAACAACCGCAAATATCGATGCTCGTCCGTTGCATCTATTGGGCTTCGCTGCATCGAATAAAGTTTACGACGGAACAACAAATGTGAGCGGAACTGGATTTGTGGATGATCGTGTTCCGGGAGATATGCTTTCTTTTACATTAAATGTTCAGTTCGAAGACAAGAATGTTGGTAATGGAAAACTGGTTCTATATGATGGAATTGATATCAATGGTGGAGCTGACAGATACAATTACGCATTAGTCAGCAATACCGGAGCAGCATATGCCAATATTACGGCAAGGCCGCTAATGGTTACTGCTAGCGCTTCTGATAAAGTATATGATGGAAATACAAGTGTAACTGTAGCGCTTGACGACAACAGGATTGCTGGTGATGATCTAACACTGGAGTATGCTTCAGCGAGCTTTAATAATGCAACTGCAGATGTCAATAAGCCAGTAACGCTAAATGGTGTAAGTATCTTTAGCGGACAGGATGAGCAGAATTATTCGCTCTCTTCCACAGTAACAACCTATGCAACCATTTACCCCAAAGAGCTGTTTGTGATTGCCGACAATATTGCAAAATGTGATGACGGTGAACCATACAATGGTGGGTATTCAGTTTATTATTCCGGTTTTGTAAACAGTGAAGGACCTTCGGTATTCCAGAATACACTTGAGTTTTCTGGTGATGCAATCACTGCCTACACCCCCGGGGCTTATACAATAATTCCGGATGGGCTTACCGCAGAAAATTATGAAATTACTTTTCAGGAAGGCACCCTTGAAATTAAGCCTACACCAACAGCCATTGCTGATGGAGGTAGCTCGGTTTGTGCAGGATCTCCTGATGCTGAGATTGTATTTACAGGAATCAATGGTGTAGCACCTTACACATTTGTGTATTCAATCAATGGCGGACTTGCCGAAACCGTAAGTTCAGCAACAGGTGATATTGCAACATTATCGCAATCAACCGCAGCAACTGGCAGTTTCGCATATAATTTACTTGGTGTCGAAGATGTCAATGGTTGTGCATCAGAGGTAGGTTGGATTGAAAATATTGTTGTCAATCCTTCGCCTGCCGTTCCTTCGGGATCAAGTGCTCAATCGTTCTGTAACTCGGCAACACTGGCTGACCTGAATGTGACTGGAACTGCAATAAATTGGTATGATGCTGAGGTGGGTGGAAATGAATTGTCCTCCTTCACAAGCACGGTCGATGGTGGAATCTATTATGCAGATCAGGTGCTGGATGGATGCACCAGTAATGGAAGATTGGAAGTCGAAGTTAGCATTAATTCTCCTGAACCTCCCACAGGACTTACCACTCAGATTGTATGCAATGCTGGAGTAGTTAACGATTTTGTACTTTCAGGATCGAATATTAATTGGTACGATGCCTCAGTCGATGGAAACGAACTGGATCCTGCTACTACAGTTTTAATTAATGGTGAACATTACTTTGCAACTCAAACCATTGATGGATGCGAAAGTGCTGAACGTTTAACCGTAACAGCAAGCATTGCAAACGCTACAACTGCTTCACTGAGCCTCTCCAATTGCGGAAGTTATGAATGGTTTGGAACGACCTATACAACTTCAGGACAATATGTACACATGATGAATAATGTTGCAGGATGCGACAGTACTATTACACTTGATCTCACCATCAACGAAAGTACTGCAAGTACCATTGCTCCTGTAGCATGCGAAGTTTACACCTCTCCTGAAGGAAACGAATATACAACTTCTGGTGTTTATAATGATACCATTGCAAATGCTGCTGGTTGCGATAGCGTGATAACAATTAATCTCACAATTGATTTGTGTACCGGCATCGAAGCAAATGCAAGCAATGACTTCAAATTTTATCCTAATCCTGTTTCAGATGTTCTTATAATTGAAGGCGCCGATCAGGCTTTGATTGAAGTCATGGATATGATTGGAAACACTGTACTTTCTGTAAATGCTGAACAAAACAAAGTTGCACTCAATGTCGCACCCCTGGCTGCTGGTGTTTACTTTGTGAGAATTACGAAAAATGATCAAATCAACATTCAGAAAATAGAAGTGAAAAGATAAGTGGGGTTTGTGGATGTATGAAGAGGCTGCCCGGCTATAGTGGGCAGCCTCGTTTTTTTTACACACCCACGAAGATGCCTGTTGCTGAAATCACGCATGAAATAATGTCGCGAATATTTTGTAAATTTGACTGCAAGAAAGGCTGCCCAGAGCACAATATGCATACTGTACAATAAAAATGTTCTAAAATAAAATCAAATAATTATAATACCTACTATGGAAAATTTTGTTGCATTTAACCCGACGCGCTTGCATTTTGGTAAGGGCGTAATCGGTGATCTTGGGAAAACTGTTCTACTCTATGGGAAAACTGTTTTACTGGTATATGGAAAAGGGTCTGTGGTACGAAATGGAATTTACAAACAGGTTCATGATCAATTATCAGCTGCTGGTTGTACTATCTTTGAATATTCCGGTATACGGCCAAATCCTGTGATTGATGATGTGGATGCTGCTGCAAAAATTGGACGCGATCATAAGGTCGATGCCATTGTTGCCGTCGGCGGTGGAAGTGTAATCGATTCAGCTAAAATAATTTCTATTAGCATTCCTGTAGCTCATTCAGGTTGGGATTTTATGAGTGGTAAAAAACGTCCGCAGTCTGCGGTACCTCTCATTGCTGTTCTTACCCTTGCTGCAACCGGTACCGAGATGAATTGTTTTGCCGTGGTTCAAAATCAGGAAACACGCGAAAAGCCTGGATATGGCCATCCACTGGTGTATCCTAAACATTCGTTTCTGGATCCGGAATTCACTGTGAGTGTTCCTGCAAATCAAACAGCTTTCGGTATCGTTGATCTTATCGCCCATTCACTGGAAGCGTATTTTGGCAGGGGCGAAGCCAGCCTTTCCGATCGTTTTGTATTTTCAGTAATCGCGGAGGCTATGGAAAACGGATTAGCCTTGATGAAAGATCTCACAAATGTTGAGCTTAGAGGAAGAATAATGTATGCAGCAACATGTGCCTTAAATGGATTGCTGTTCTATGGAAGGGCAGGAGGCGATTGGGGTGTACACAATTTTGGTCATCAGTTTTCATTGCAATATGATATTGCTCACGGAGCAACCCTTTCACTTGGATTCCCTGCATGGATGAAATTGCAGAAAAATAACATCCCTGACCGTATCACCGAGTTGGGCAAAAACCTTTGGGGCTGTACTAATGCTGATGAAACTATAAAAAACTTTGAGACTTTTTTTAGTGCCATCGGAAGCCCGATTCGTATCTCGGAAGTTAACCTGGATCAAAATCAAAAAAAGGAAATCGTTGCACTAGCCGTAAAAAACAAGGTGAGTGGAGATCATCATAATCTAGGTGTGGATGAATATAATCGCCTATATGATTTCATGATGTAATCATTCTATCAACGAGCGTTCAAGTTATCGTGAATATATAATTCTGCCCTTGATCGCTGTATTAAAATATAGGGCATCTCTGAAGAATTCAGGGATGCCCTAATTTTTCGGACATATCGTTTTGTAATTATCGCAGGCTCTAGTACACTAATATTTTCTTTGTATATGTTTCTGAACCCACTGCTATATGCAAGAAATAGGTTCCTGAGCTTAAGGTTTCCGTGTTTAATCGTATTAGCTGTATACCCGAACTAAGACCACCCGGAGTAATTCTGTTTACAATTCTACCTGTGATGTCAACAATGCTGATGTCGACATATTCATTGTTCTCCAGCGATAGCGATAACATGGCTTCTTTATGTACAGGATTCGGAAATACTGAAACTGCCCATTGATCGGTATTTTCCTCAACAGCGGTGAGATTCACATAACGCTGCCCGTCAGACATACTCGTGCCCGATATCAGGCCAGCACCGTTTTCAGCGTACACCGAGAAATAATAAAGCTGCCCGTCAACCAATGTGTGCGATTGAGAAAATGAGGTAGCAAGCAGATTATCAGTATAACCAATGATATCCGTTGCACCAGCGCTGGTTCCCGCTGCAATATAATAGCGTGCAATCGAAGAGTTGGGATCTGTAGAAGTTGCCCAATTGGCAGAGAGTATCTGACTGTTAATTGTATCGACATCGGCGCTGAGCCCATCATTCAGTAAAGTAGGGTCGGTCGGAGCGGTCCAGTCGATATTCACATCCGTTGTGGCAGCACTTGACCAATTGAGTGCAAGATCTTTAACTATCGAATTGATGCGGCATGCAGGGGTGATAGGATTTGTGTTTTGATAACGAACATCGTTGGTTGAGACAGATCCAACACTTACACTTGCACTGCTACTGCGCAATTTGCTCACCTTAAAATCATCAAACATTGCATCTGAAAGTCCCGATCGAAATGAGATGTAGCTACCCGATTGCAAGGGTGCAGGGTCGATATACAATAACACTAATACATCATTCATATATACCTCAATACGCCCTGTTCCCGGATTATAAGTGACTTTGAAATCGTACCAAGTTGCTGTATTAATTACCAGCGACTGCTCCGCTTTCAACACAAGAGAATTACTGACTGTTTTATATATCTGCACCTGATCTCCATCAGCACGAAACCAAATCAAATATGAATTCCCGCGCTGACTTTGTGTTGGATTATCAGCAAAAATATGAAGTCCGCAACGACGGTTAACACTGCTTCCATCCATATATGCTGACCATTGATATAAATATTCGTTACTGTTGTTTTGTGTAAGAGGTGCGTATATATTAGTATTATCAAGTACTGCATCGCTTTGCCTCAAATGACCACTACTGATACTCCAGCTTCCACTAGAAGCAGGTATAACCCAATCGCTGTGAATGCTACTACTGAATTGATCGTTGAAAAATCCGTTTTGCGAATTTGCCCTCCATTCAGAACCATTATAATCCTGAATCTGATAATAACTGCTCTCTACCCCAGTTCCGCCAGCATTGTCGCTATCGGTGAAGCTTGCTGTAAAAGATGTTGTTTTCCAACCAGAGATAGGCTGTATAAGTGTAGTAGGATCGGTGTTATCAATCGCTCCTATTTTATGCCAGCGCACCGCGTCAAATGCAATATACTGCCCCTGGATGCCGCTGCCATCGCCCAATTGCACATAGCCTGTGCTGCCTGCATTAAAGACAAAGGTGCCTAATGAAACCCATTGATTGCTATAGCTGTTCTGATTGATCGTAACAACAGTGCTTCCTCCATCGAAATTTACTTTGTATCGCGCAGTTGTGGCTGTAGCATAGGAAGAGGGGATATACACCAGCACCTCATACAAGGATCGCTGAGGCAGGTTCGGTGTCCATTTCACAACACAAGTGTCAACAACCGTAGAAGGATTCGTAATGGTATACCAATAATGGTTGTTATATCCTGCAGCACTTTTGTCGCGATAATAGCGCATCAGACTTGGTGCCGTGTTATTCATGTAAAATCCGTGATTATAATAAATATCATCAATGATGGTATCGTTATAAGTGGTCTCTGTAGTTCTCGATTGTACCGTCCATGCAATAGTGTTGAGCGACGCGTATCCGTTGCTGTATCCTGGCCAGTCGTAGCAAACACTGTCGCCATAATAATTCATATACCCTGTGTTTTTATTTCCGTAAGGATCTTTAAAAATGAGGGTGTGCTGACCAACGATATATCCAATGGCTAACGTCAGGTGTCCTGAAGTTGTAATTAAACTACAGATGGGCTGCGGCCATCCATTGTTGATTTCATGAGTGGTTGAATCCCACTTGCAAGTGGTCCAGTATTCCGTTGAACTCATTTGGTGATTTACCATATACTGATTCATACAGGAGTTTGGCGAGCAACTGCCGCCCCACATATAGCCATAACCGCCCCATGCATCATCACTGCCACTGGTGGTAGCAACGGTTGAATAATACTGTTCATTGAAGCGATATTTGTCTGCAACATAACTTCCGTAATCACTGGTGTGGGAACTCGGAGAACTCACTGTAATCGGCCATTTTGGGAGTTTGTTGTAGTATGCAATGGCCATAATGGCAGATGTTGGTGCACAGGATCCGGAACCTGTATGCCAATTGGGTGTATCGTAAACCTGATGCACATAAGGAACTCTCCCCGGCACCGTCACCACTGCTTTATTTGCCGAAAACGGAGCTGTGTTGTAATGTGCAATGATTGGATTTCCCAGATGTGAATAAACAATATTAGTCGAAAGTAATGCTCCGGAAGTGCCGTCAATGGTAGCTTTGCAAATTTCATTACGCACGTATGTGTGGTAAATAATTTCATTTTCTGTAACGAAGCTTGCATCCATTTCACACAATCCGGAAGTGGACGTAAGTTGCTGCTGAATGCTGCCATCAGCAGAGCTCATCCATAAATCAACATTGCTGATATTTTCATTGTTATGCTGGGTGCGATGAAAAATTATTTTGTCTGAACCGGGCGCCCAATGCGGATTAACGCCATAACCCAGATTAACCGTTGCTCCGGTGGTAATCGAAAAAATTCGCAATTCCTGCCCTGAAGTACAGTAGAGAACTTTATTCCCGTCCGGCGAAAACTGGGGAAAAAAGCAGGCTTCAGCTTCATCGGAAATCACCGATGTAGCTCCGGTTACAAGGTTTACGAGCATGATACGATCATGCAAATCGTTACACGTCATCAGTTCTCCGTTCGATGAAATACGGATGAAGTTCGTGTAAAAGCCCAGAGGTAATATTCGCGTTTCTCCGTTCTGCAAAAGATACAAATCATTGCTAACCGTAAAGGCTGTTAAGTTTCCCGCTATCACTGGCTGTCCACATAATGGAGCAGGAGCGTGTAATACCGTTTTTTGAAGTGTAGCCAAATTAATCACCACAGGAGATTGCTGTCCTTCTGCATTGATTTCTTTATACGCCAATTGTTGACCATCTTCAGAAAGTGTGTAATACCTTCCGCAAGCAGCGGTCGATGCCAGTTCTTTTAATTGCGCATCTTTCAACAACCAAATTTTAGAATCGTAGTTGTCAGTAAAAATAATGCCTTCAGCACTAGCAACCGGATTGGTAAAGTAACCTTGATCTTCTGCTTTATAAGCATCAATGGTTTTTACTTCCTGAGCGATCACGGGATAACTTAAAAAACATGAAAACATCAGGAATAGCGCACGTTTTAGATAATAAGTATTTATCATGCTGTTTGGGGGATAATATGCAATCGGACGCATTAAAGCGCGTTGGGCTGTAAAGAATTATAAAATCGTTATTTTGATTTGTGTGTTCATTTTGCCTTGAGTCATTTTAATGAAATACACGCCCTGAGCCTGTTTGCTAAGGTCAACCTCCATTGAGTGATTTCCTGCATCGAACCTGCGCTCTGCTAGCAGCTGAACGCAACGACCAGTAATATCAAGCAATTCAAAGCGTATTATGTTGGCATCATCAACAGAAAAATTAAGTGTTGAATGTTCTGATACAGGATTTGGATAGATCTGTAATGGCTGTTGTGACTGGTTTTCAGCAACAGTAGTGGTATTGAGATACCGCTGTCCGTCAGAGGTCCGGATACTTGAATACAAGCCTGCACCATTCAATGCCTTTACACTGAAATAATATAGCTGGTTATCAGCCAGCGTTTGACTATTGTTGGTGACAGAGGTCGACAGCCCGTTCGCAGTCCAGGCAACAACATTGCTGTCACCTGCAGATGTTCCAATAGCATAATAATACGCGACAACATCCGAATGTGGATCGCTCGATGAAGACCAATTTGCCGATAAACTATAGGTTACAATCGTATCAACATCAGCAGCGAGGCCATCGTTAAGTGTGGCAATGCTGCTTGGTGCCGTCCAATCAATGTTTACGTTGGATGAGGAAAGTGCCGATAAGTTGCCGGCAAAATCTTCAGCAATACTTTTTACTTTAGCTGCATAAGTCGCCGGTGCAGGATTTTGATACCGCGCCATATGGGTATTTCCCGAACCTACGGTTACAGTAACATTGGGATAGCGGGAGCGATAAACTTTGAGTTCGTCGAACGACACATTGCAGGCACCTGTGCGGAAGGAAATATATTTCCCTGTGGTCAGAGGTGTTGGATCAGTATAACTGCCCAAACGTATATCATCACGGTAAACATCGATTTCTCCTGTAACGCGGTCATACAGCACCTTCAAATCATACCATTGGCCTTTCACAGTTGTGATTGGGTCGATGGTTTTTACTAAGGTGAAATCATTTGAGCTTCCATTCCAATTGCACTTATAGAATTCCAGAGTGTTACTTCCACTTGTGTTTGCTCTGAACCAAATGAAATAGGAATTACCGCGGTTAGTAGAAGACGCACTATCAGCAAAGAAATGGAAACCAAACCTGCGATTCCCGGATGCTGTATTCATTTTATATCTGAAATTATAGAGATAGCGATTGGACAAATCCTGGGTGAGTGGCGCATATAAGTTAGTATTCGTGTTTACGGAATCGCTTTGTAATAATACACCACTACTAATGCTCCATGTTCCGCTGGATGCGGGAATCGTATACTCACTGCCAATAGTCAGATCATAATTATCTGCAAAGAAACCCTGCGTTGGATTAGCATGCCACTCGCTGCCATTGTAATCCAACACTTGATAAAATGCCTTTTCTACACCCGTTCCGTTAGCATCATCCTCATCTGTGAAATCTACATTAAAATCACTGGTCTGCCAGCTACCTGCAATAGTGATTGCAGTCGTGGGCGCTGTAGTGTCGCACATGGGTGAAATAAAGGAAGGACCTGATGTATATACAGAGCCGTTGAAGATTCGCCAAAAATATTTTGTACTGTGATGATACGAAAATATTGGACTAAAACCCGATGGGGCAGTAGTGCTTGTTATACTTGCAATACTTTTGCTCGACTTACTTGTAAACGTGGAATCTGTTGAAATGTCCATGGTCCAGTTAGCGCCTGAGTTTGTCCAGCTGAAGCTCGCTGTTTGATTTGCGCAGCTGGGTGCGGTGACCAGCATATTTGTGGGCGTTGGTGTGCTACACGTATGTGTAGTGAAATCTGGACCGGCAGTATTTGCACCGTTTGCACGAATGTACCAATAATAGGGAGTTCCGGGTTGGTAAGTAATAGCAGCTCCGCTGATGTGATCAACGAATCCTGAAAAGCCCGTATAGCTAGTAAGTCCGGAGACCCACTTCCAATAATAAGTTGCAAAGGATGGATCTGTCGATAACGCAATGTACCAACCGGTACCACTGTTCGTCCAGTTGAATGTAACATCATTGCTTGGGCAAGCGGCTTGAGAAATTCCCAACCCTGTTGGATTGGTCGTACCACTTGATGAGGTCCATGTTGCAGCCCAGCCACTGCCTACCGTTGCGCAATCGGAACGGAATTCAATCAGCATAGCGCCACTTGACGCGGTTACAGTTCCCGGACTCGTAGTGCCTGTGTAAACGCCGATTAGCGGGGAATAGACAGTATTACCATCATAGATATACATATAATCCCAGTTGGCCTCAACACTGAAGGCGGAAAAATTTAAGGTCACAGAAGCCGCACCTGCTGGCTGAATCAGCCACAGCCCTCCTTCGTTATTAGAATAATCTGCACTTGCACCACCACTATCGTACAAGGTTCCTGAAGCTGCTGTATAGTTGGTCGGAGTGCGCGCACTGTTTACTAATTTGTAATAATAATTCCAGTCCCAGTTAATGCCCGGATCGGTATGCGTTTGATTCTGATAATTTGCATGGCCTTTGATTTTCGGGCAGTTCACGACGTAAATCCCTGAGGTGGCCGGTCCCCAAAAACAACGCTTGGGATCAATGCCATATCCACTGTTGCAAATGTCTTTGGTCAGGTTGGCCGAACTGGTGTACATGGCAGTTGTGTACCAACTGGCATCTGTAACATAACCTTCGTGTTCATAACCAATGGTATAAGGATTTTCGCTGCCCACATGCCAGGCTTTATTGGCTTCGAGAACCATCTGCGTTACTTGTCCATCGCTGGAACGTAAAACGTAATGTGCGGAAACACTGGCTGAGCAGTTGTTGAACCATGAAACACAACTGGCATATGAGCCCTGAACCGTATGTATTGTTATAGCTGAAATCGCAGTGCCCGCGCGTGAACTGAAATTTGAAGTACAGGCCTCATCCCATATGGCGGGACTATAATCCGAACTTTTTGCATTGCCTCCCAATAAACTTTTGCGATTAAATTTCTGTCCTTTTTTGTTTTGAACACTGTTCTTGTCAAGAAGAATATACGATGAACTCAACAACTGCAAATTCTCTTTGCCAAAGATCTGCTGCATGTCAAGAGCATATGGTTGAAAGCCGCACATTTGCTGGCGCCCCGGACTATTGATAAAATCACAAACTGAATATAAAAATGAATTCAATGCGAAGTTCTGAGGAATGTTTTTATCTGGTAATTCCGAAAGTTCAATAAGTATAGGTAGTTGAGATGCAAGATCGCTGTTTGTGAGATTTTTTTGATATTGCAGCACTTCATATGCACGGGCATATGCAAGAATATTTATTTCCGGGTCGCTCACAATTTGATTAGCCGGATAGCCCGATAAATGTGCAATTAAACCAAGATTGTTACGAAAGTAATTCTGACCATCCTGAATAAGACCCATGGCACCCAATGCCAGTGGCATTCCTGTGCAACTGGCCTCATCAGTTAATTGACTGATATGACGAAAATGTGTATTTGTAAATGAAACGGCTTCCAATACTCCACGCGGAATAGAAGGGCACATTGTGTATGCCTTTTCAAAGGAGGGTTTCAATTGCGTATAATTGGCGTCAAGGATTGCTGCAGCTTTCAGGTCCATGTCATCCTCGTTTTGAGCAGCAATAGTAATCGGCAGTAACGGAAGGAGGAGCGATAGCAGTAATACTAAAATCTTATTCTTCATGGGGAGAGTTGTTAGAATTGAACCTGCAAATTTAGGAATTTTTTTTGGCTTTTGTCCACTATTACAGGATGGGCTTAATTGGTCGCCTGAGCTTTACCAATTAATTGGTTTATTCAGAGGGTCGGTCGAAAAAATTAACATTCATGGGCATTTCAGCAGACGTATAACAATCTTTCGCCTGACTGCTTTCAAACTTTCAAACTTTCGTACTTTTACCCCATGAACCCTATTCCTTTTAGTAAGGCGTATATTCCTGAAATTTCACTCAGCAACGATATTGCTGACAATGGTGCAATGATTGAAAGTACGATATTGCAAGAACTAGCCGGAATCACCGGGCAGTCGCGGATATTGCTGACCCATTCATGCACCGCAGCCCTTGAAATGTCGGCCTTGCTGGCTGAAATCAATGCCGGTGATGAGGTAATCATGCCATCGTTTACATTTGTGTCCTCAGCGAATGCCTTTGTACTTCGCGGCGCAATACCCATATTTGTTGATATAAGACCTGATACTCTCAATCTCGACGAAGCAAAAATTGAAGAGGCAATCACAGCAAAAACCAAGGCAATTGTAGCCATGCATTATGCCGGAGTCGGTGCCGAAATGACAAGCATTAGAGAAATTGCACGACGCCGAAACCTTCTGCTGATTGAAGATGCAGCTCATGGAATTCTTGCTTCATATCAGGGCAAACCCTTGGGAAGCATCGGAAATCTGGGTTGTTTGAGTTTTGATGTAAGTAAAAATCTTCATTGTTTTAAAGGTGGAGCTTTGCTGGTGAATGATGAGCGCTACTTCGAAAGAGCACAGTGGCTTCTTGAAAAAGGAACAAACAGAACCTCCTTTAATGCAGGTAAAGCAGCCTCTTACACATGGGTGGATCTGGGGTCTAACTATGGCATGAACCTGCTCAATGCGCATTTTCTTTTGAAACAATTAATGAATCACAAGGAAATTGCGATGCAGCGCATGTCCCTATGGACGCGCTATTATCTGAACCTCAATATGGTGAAAACTAGCTTGGGCTTCAGAATACCGGAAATACCCAAGGACTGTGATCATAATGCACATATCTTTTATTTAATTTGTGAGAATCAGCAAAAGCGCGATTCTCTCATTGCTTTTCTTAAAGGAAATGGGATTACAGCTAGCTTTCATTATATCCCGCTCCATAGCTCAGCGGCCGGATTACGTTTTAGCCGTTTTCACGGAGAGGATACAATGACCACTAAACTTAGCCAATCGCTGATTCGTCTGCCCCTGTTCCATAGCCTGACATTCGCCGAAGTAGATTATATTTGCGAAAAGGTTATTGCGTTTTTTAATCAATAATTCATTTGTTGCATAAGTGCGTAATGAAAAAGAATCAGAAGATAACTATTGAACAAACAGAAATTAATATCACGCAAATAGAAAGTGAGGATTTTATCTGTTTAACTGATATGGCCAGATTTAAAAATCCAGAAGCTACTGGCCTTGTGATTTCTCATTGGATGAGCACAAGATACACGGTTGAATTTATGGGTCTATGGGAAAGAATCAATAATCCAGCTTTTAATGTTACTGAATTCAGTAATATTAGGAATAGTAGTGGTAGTAATGGATTTGTGCTGTCCGCCAAGCAATGGATTGAGAGAACCCATGCAATTGGGATCAGGTCAAAAGCGGGGCGATATAACAGTGGGACGTTTGCTCAAAAAGATATCGCTTTTGAATTTGCATCTTGGTTATCACCGGAATTCAAATTTTATCTGATTCGTGAATTTCAAAGGTTAAAGTCCAATGAGAATGAACAGTTGAAAATCGAATGGAATGTCAAACGCTTGCTTAGCAAAACGAATTATCATCTTCAAACAGATGCGATCCAAAAGCAAATCCTCCCGAAGTTAAACTATTCAAAAAGCATGGAGTGGTTGATTTACGCAGAAGAAGCTGATTTGTTAAATGTAGCACTGTTTGGGTGTACGGCAAAAGATTGGAGAGAAAGTAATCCGGAGTTGGCACGAAAGAACCTAAATATCCGGGATTTGGCCAGTATTATAGAACTCACCGTTTTATCCAATATCGAAAGTATGAATTCAGTGCTGATTCATCAGGGTATTCCCAAAGAAAATCGTTTTAAGCAATTACTTCAGATAGCGTGCTATCAATTGGAGGTTTTAAATCAGAAGCTGATTGATCATTCAACAAAAAACTTAGCAAATGGGGTTCATTAAATGAAACACATCATCGTAACCGGAGGTGCCGGATTTATTGGTAGTAATATCGTGGATGCTTTGCTGCAAAAGGCATACAGGGTGACTGTGGTGGATAGTATGGATCCATTTTATGATCCGGCATTGAAAAGAAGCAACATTGAGAAACATCTTACGAACCCCGGTTTTACATTTCATCAAATCGACATCACCGATCCAGTTGCACTAGACACCGCACTGACTGATAAGTATGATGCCATCCTGCACTTAGCCGCACGCGTGGGTGTCCGCGAAAGCGTGAGCAATCCTGCCATTTACAACAAAGTGAATACGGAAGGAACATTGAATCTGTTGAATTTCGCTCAAAAGCAAAGTATAAAGCAATTTGTGCTTTCGTCTTCTTCAAGCGTATATGGCGTCAATCCTACCATTCCGTGGAACGAGGATACTGAAATCGATGCTATTATTTCACCATACGCAGTATCTAAGCGGGCTGCAGAGCTTTATGGCCTTACCTTCAGCCGTATTTATAATATTCGCTTTTTAGTGCTGAGACTTTTTACCGTTTATGGTCCGCGTCAACGACCAGATCTGGCAATCAACAAATTTGTGAATGAAGTACTGATGCAGCATCCGGTTAAAATTTTTGGAGCAGGCGATTCAAAACGAGATTATACTTATGTTACTGATGTGGCCGACGCCTTTGTTAATGCCCTCGACTATACCGGAAGCAATTTCGAAATATTCAATATCGGTCATAGTACACCAGTCGCCTTGATGGATCTGATTTACAAAATCGAAAAGGTATTTGGAGGCAAAGCCCTTATTGAGTATACCGGAATGCAGACCGGTGATGTGCCTGTAACCTTCGCCAATATTACAAAAGCGAAAAAGCACATTGGATATGAACCTAAAGTAGATATTGACAAAGGCCTTGAACTCTATCGGGAATGGCTTAAGGGGAAAAGATAAATTAATTATACACAGTGAAAATTCTTGGAATATCGGCATATTATCATGATTCTGCAGCTGCGGTGGTGGTTGATGGCGATATCATTGCCGCAGCTCAGGAAGAGCGTTTTTCACGGAAGAAGAATGATGCGAGTTTTCCTGTAAAGGCCATCAGCTTTTGTTTGCAGCAGGCACGCCTGAATATCGACGATTTGGATGCCGTTGTATTTTATGATAAGCCTTTTCTAAAATTCGAACGTCTGCTAGAGACCTATATGCATTATGCACCTCGCGGATTGTTCTCCTTTGTGAAAGCGATGCCGGTATGGATCAACGAAAAATTAGTCATCAAAAAGCAGATCAGAAGCGGTCTAAAGCAGGTTCAATCCTATCAATCTAAGAAACTAAAGCTGCTGTTTACCGATCATCATTTGGCACATGCAGCATCCGCATTTTTTGCATCACCCTTCGAAAAGGCCGCCATTGTTACCTTAGATGGAGTGGGAGAGTGGGCAACTGCATCAATAGGGATTGGGGATGGCAACAAAATCAACAATCTGTTAGAACTGCATTTTCCACATTCAATCGGACTTCTTTATTCGTCCTTTACGTACTTTCTTGGATTCAGGGTCAACTCCGGAGAGTATAAACTCATGGGACTTGCCCCTTACGGAAATCCTGAATCAGCAAGCACTACAGACTTTATTCAAAAAATAACTTCTGAGCTTGTAACCATCATGGATGATGGATCGATAAAGCTCAACATGAAGTATTTTTCTTTTCCAACAGCCTTGAAGATGATTCCTGAATCCCGCTGGGAACGCCTGTTTAGGGTTAAACGCCTGAAAGCAGATGAAGTGGCTACACAGGAGCACTGCAATCTAGCCTTTGCAATACAAAAGGTGACAGAGGATATTGTTCTAAAAATTGTCCAACACGCGTTCAAGCTAACGCAATGCGAAAACCTTTGTTTGGCGGGAGGTGTAGCCCTGAATTGTGTGGCCAATGGCAAAGTGTTGAAATCAAAAATTTTCAAATCGCTCTTTATTCAGCCGGCTGCCGGTGATGCAGGTGGTGCCCTGGGTGCAGCATTAGCAGCTGAATTCATGTATTTCGATGCAAATCGTAAGATTGATTCTTCCAAAGACAGCATGCATGGCACTTATCTCGGACCCTCTGTAAACGCTGATGACATCCCGGCGCTGGAGCGCGAGTTCAAAGCAACGTCAACTGCATTTGAATCATTTGATGAGATTAATAGCCTTGTTGCTGAAATGCTCGAGCAAGGGAAAGTGGTTGGCTGGGTGCAGGATCGTATGGAGTTTGGTCCGCGTGCTCTTGGAAACCGATCCATTCTTGCAGATGCACGCAATACAGAAATGCAGAAAAAGCTAAATCTCAAAATAAAATACCGCGAAGGCTTCAGGCCCTTTGCCCCGTCTATAGCGGAAGAAGCTGTATCCGACTATTTCGAAATAGATATTAGCTCTCCTTATATGCTGCTGATTGCAGCTCTTAATCGGAAGTTCAGAGTTGAATATCCTAACAATTACAACTCGTTGGACCTTTGGCAAAAGCTGTATCTGAAGCGTGCCGAATTTCAACCTATCACTCATGTCGACTATTCCGCACGTCTGCATACGGTGAGTAAATCAACCAATCCAAAGTTCTGGGAATTACTTCAGGCTGTTAAAACAAAAAGTGGTCACCCAATGTTGGTCAATACCAGTTTTAATGTGCGGGGCGAACCTATTGTCTGTACTGCCCGCGACGCATTTCTTTGTTTTATGAATACGGAAATGGACGCCTTGGTTATCGACCGTTTTGTTTTTGTAAAAGAGCAACAACCACGGTTTGAAGATCGGGGGTACTGGAAGCAGGAGTTTGGGAGGGATTGACGGGAGGAGGAGTTAATTGGTTAAAGGGCTTGGTACATTTGGTTTTGATTTCTTCGCCGGACATTTACCATTAACCAACGATCCTGAGTTAAAATTCTGCAGTTTGAATGGCCTCCGAGCTTGTCGAGGGGCCGCGAAGCAAGAAAAGTGTTCAACGCTGGATTCGCATTAATCATTATCAATTATTCATTCGTGCCTTTGTGCCTTTGTGGCTAATGTATTCTTTGTGTCTTGTTTTTTCACTAAATTTGTGTCATGGAATTCCTCAAAGATCTTTGGGCCTTCTTAAAAGAACGCAAGGCATGGTGGATTACCCCCATCGTGATCTTTTTATTGTTAATCGGGATTATGCTGATACTTGGCAGTAGCAGTCCGGTAGCCCCATTCATTTATACGCTTTTCTGATAATGAAACATAAAAAGACCAACGAATATGTAGTAATTCTTGTGCTGGATTTCTTCCTCGCTGGCCTTTTTCTGATGTACAGCCATCTGGCCATTATCTATGCATTAATGGCTCTCACGTTTATCGCGGTGACCATTCATCCGCTGCGTAGATGGATTGCTGCGGGTTTTGATTTTATCACCGGATTAATTGGAAAGATCATTAGCGGGGCAACTCTTACTGTCTTCTATTATGGCTTTATGACCCCATTGGCGTTCATTAAAAAAATTGTTGGCAAACCCTCTGCTTCATTTAAGATGAATAAGGATACGGCATCTTGGTATGTGAAAACATCAAAGGATTTTAATAAAGAAGAATTCGAGAAATTGTGGTAAACTCTGCTTGTTCTATCAAATCTCTAATGTCTACTAAGAAAAAAAAATATGTCCTCCTGTCGGGTGCGGTGATTTTGATTGCACTGATTCTATTTGTTGGTGTTTATATTCTCAGGAAATCCGGCAATCTTCGGTTTTATGAGCCTATATCGGTAAGCATCCAGAAAACGGATAGCGTCGATACTCAAATAGTCGGTGTTGAAGGACTAACTCCCTTTGGCAGAAGAATCGCCTTTTCAAAGAGCAGCGGGCAGTGGCAGTCGTGGTACGGTTTCCTTAGCCATATCGAAATTAGTATTTCGCAATCACTTATTAAATCCGAGCAGCCGCTAAAATTCTTAATAGGCGCGGATAGTACGGTGCTTTCAATTAAGGAACTTTCACAAACATGGACATCAATTTCCGTTAACGACAGCACGATATGCTTGCTAAGCCCCGATAGCATGGAAAGTCGGGGCAGTACTGTGGAGTTCCTTGGATCAGTTTATAACTGGACTTCAGGAAAATATTTATTTTATTTTATTCTCGGTCTGTTTGGACTTTTGTTATTGGTATTTATTATTCGCGACATTAAGCCATCCATGATTACCAAAACCAATGTTTTCAGATTTATTCTTATTGTTGCGGGTGTCACATCCATGGGGGTGGTCCTGTATTTTATGTGTGGCCTTCATAAGATCCATATGTGCACCGGACTATTTCTGATTGTTGCTGCATACAGTTGTTTGTATTTTTTGATCCAGTTGATTTTTTTCAAAAAGATTCGATTAAAGACAAATCTTCAATTACTCTTGGGTGTGATTTTTCTTTTTCTTTTTATCATCGAATTTTTCTTGCGTTTTTCATCATATAAAACATATGCTGAGGTTAGAACTGGATATTATCAATCGCCCTACGAGCCTCAGGTTCACAGCTGGTATTATACCCGATCAAATTACAAAAAGTTCACACTAGATTCGCCCGAATTTTCCTTCGACCGTGATGTGAACTCGCTTGGATTGAGCGATGATGAACCCAGTCTGAGCAAGGATTCCAATGAGTATCGCATTCTTGGTATCGGCGATTCATTTACCGAAGGAGACGGTGCTTCTAAGGATTCAACGTGGTTGAAGTTCCTGGAATACCAGCTTCGGAAGAAGTATCCCGAACGGAAGTTTTCATTTATCAATGCCGGTGAAAGTGGCAGTGATCCATTTTTTGAATACGTGTTGTTGCGCGATAAATTATTGAAATATAAGCCCGATCTTGTCATTCCTGCATTTGGTATCGACTTGGAAGATGTAATGATTAGAGGAGGAATGGAGCGATTCAGGGCGGATAGTGATGTCGAGTTTCACAAGGCGCCTTCTTTCGAGCCGCTGTATTCACTATTTTATTCAGTACGTTTGATAATCCATAGAGTTTTTGGATATAATAAATTATTGATTTCGCCTGCGTCTCAGGAGCAGGGGATCAAGGAGTATGCTGTTGACGGCCTCATGGAAGCGGGACAACAATTCAAAGATCTCGCAGAGAAGAATCATTTTAAGTTGCTCTTTGTGGTGTATCCACAAAAGTCCGAAGTTGTCGAAAATAATTATATGTACTGGAATCGTATTATTCCCGCCCTTCAGACAGAGAATACTCCTGTTGTGGATTTGTTGAAATATTATCGAAACACCGCAGGTGTTAATGAAACCAACTTTCAGCAATACTACTGGGTTCAGGATGGCCACCACAATGCCAAAGGCTATCGCCTGTTTGCCGATGGAGTCCTGGAAAAATTGGAAGCTTCGGGTTTTCTTATTGATGATTCTTTGCAGAGAGCAAAAGAGGCCTTGTATTAGAAATCCTTAGTTCAGTTTATCAAATGAGTTTGCCGAAAAGATATATAGCAAATGTGCAAATTTCTTCCCTGCATTCAATCTGAAGAGTGGATCTCCAAAATATTTATGCAAGGAAACAAGCTGTGTTCCGGAAAAAAATGAAGAAAGAAAATCCTTGATGCTACACAGCTCGCTGATGTTGTTTGCTGCCTGAGCTTCTTCCATGAGATCATTCACACTTTGTATTACTTCCCGGATGTCGCCATCATCCTGGGTTTCGACAACTGAAATCTGCTGTAGCTCCTGCATTAGACGCTGAAAAGCCCCGGCACTATTGGCGTTGATCGATTGTATGATTGCCTTGCGATGGTCTTCATTCTTTTTTTTCTGCTGATGGTATTGCACGAGCAAAGCCTTGTACTGCTTGATTGTTGCTCGATTCCATTGTTCAACTACATCCCCGTCAGTATCCTTAACATCGTCAAAAAGCGAAATGATTTCTAATAACCTTTGCGAGGAAAGACTCCAAACTGCCAGTGATGACGGATGTTCCAGCAAACTAATACCAATCATGATGTTGTGTTCATGACAATAAGAAAATAATTCGGGAACCTCTTCAATATTCAGTGTCATTGGAGTGATGGTGAAGGTCAGTGCCCTGCCAGTTTCCTTACTAAGTTTCTTAAAAGCTTCAATATTACTGAGTAGTTGCGCATAATCGGCTCCAACTCTGATATGGTGTACCCCTTTTGCTTTCAGGCTGTCAATGGAAATTCCGATGCTGATATTATGATTTTTTATCAGGCTTTCAATACGCTCATTATATACCGTACCATTGGTTTGAACATAAATAGCAGCATCCGGATTACAATCGTTAATCATGTCCCATAGCTGATAATAAATGGGAATTAAAAAGGGTTCTCCCCCTGAAAACACTAAATATTCGGCCTTTTCCAAAAAAACTTTGATTTCGTCGAGAAAGGCTTCACCATAATTCACTTGTAACAGCCGTTGTTTCTCTGTTTCAATAAACTGACTGGATGAATCCCATGAGCACATGGCGCATTTCAGGTTGCAGCGATTGGATAATGAAAAGTCGATCTGTCTTGGATAATCAGTAAAATGACTTGGTCGCAACGTTTTGCTCGTTTGCACTTTGGCGGTCGGCGAAAGATTAAAACTTACATTACTCAGGCAGGAAGAGCAAATCGAGGGTATGCGACCTTTGGTAAATTCTTCAATAATATTTTTTCGAGCCGATCCAAACCAGATATCTCGTAATGATTGTTCAGGATATATGCCTAAGGGAACATCTGCCTGATTACAGCACATCTTCACTTTGCCAAATGAATCCAACACAAGGTTGTTCATCGGTGCAAGGCAAGGAAGCTGGTGCTGACGTACCTTAGAAAACATCCTGAAAACGGGCTTATTCATGAGGCAGTATTTCAATCATTATATGCTGAGCGTCGCAATATCGTCGATAATTTTTTCAGTATCAGCTGTATCCAGAAAATCAAAAAAGAGTTTCAGGGAATACGCATGTAACAAGGGTTTCAAATAGAAGTATAATTTCTTTTGATCGGGGATGCAAAGAATCTTATCTATCTTTTCTTTATGCGAGTCATCAAGCTCCGCAGCTTTTCTGAAGGTTGAAAACAAGGATTGCTTCTCCTCCTCCGATGGAATATGTTGTTCCCTGATGATGGCCTCCTTTTGCCATTCGCCGAGCAAGGAAAGAAAATCATTGTAAAATTGTTGATTCTGTTCCTGATGTTGGGTGTTGGCAACTTCCGCTGTTGAATGAAGTGAGCGTTGTATGGTAGTTATTTCATCAGACGATAGTGACCATAGAGCCAGCTTTGCAGGATATAGAAAGCGATTCAGACAAATCAAAGCCTTGTGTTGATTTGCAAAGCGAATAAATTGAGGAATTTCCTGATAGTTGTTGCGCATCGGGCAAAAACATAATACCAGATCTCTATTTCGAGCCACGGCATTTTCAGAAAAGTAACCGATGTTTTTCATGACCTCTTCAAAGCGGGCACCTATGCGGATTTGCTCATAAACATCTTGCTGTAAAGAGTCCAGTGAAATCGAAAAATGTACATTGCCCGTGGCCGCAAGTCGTTGTACGCGTTCGTTAACGATTGTTCCGTTGGTTTGTATAACGATATTGCACTGTGGGTTTTGGTCTATGATACGCTCCCAGATATCGTAATACACAGGAATAGCAAGTGGTTCACCACCAATAAATCGGGCCGTATGCAAATGCGGAATGAAGGCATCAAGCTGTTTCAGAAAATCTGCACCAAAATCAACAGTCGTTTTCGAGTTAGATTGATGCGCGGTTGATGAAAGGCCGGAACACATAATGCACTTTAAATTGCATGCATTCGAAAGCCGGAAGTCCAGCATCGACGGCATTTTCTTTACAGGAAAACGATCAAACATCACAAAGCTGCCCTGAGCAAAACGATGCTGAAGAATGTCATCACCGCATAATCCGCAACCCAGCGAAAAGTCATGATGCTTGAGATGCTTCCTGAGGGCCTTTATAGATTTGCCTTTCCAGATATCCATTAACGATTGGTCAGGATAATGGCCCAGTATATAATGAGAATTGTGATTACAGGCATACACACTGCCATCCATCCCTATTCTAAGGGAATTCCATGGTGCGGCACAAAACACTTTTCGATGCGAGGAAGTCGCAGCGTTATACTCCTTAAGAAGTTCACGAATAGAAATATCTGTGTTTTTGCTTACCATTGGTCAGGACTTAAAGGGCAGCGATTCCCTTTAATTCTAATGTAAAAATAAGTAATTTATTCGTGAGCCTTGGTTTTTAAAAGCCGAAGGCGAATTAAAAGCCTTAGGCGAACAATCCCGCCAACAGCGGAGGGTATAATTCCCCGCCCTTCTTGGACGGAATGTTGGATCCGGGGCCTCGCAGAGCGGGATTTCGAGAACTCAACTTGCCCCTGGGTTCATACCCGTGATTCGTGAGACTGGATTTTCCTCCGCTAAAGATATAGCGAAATGCTTTATCATAAGGTTTCGCGGCGAGCAACCGAGTTGCCTCGAACTTCACTGCTGCTAATCTACGGAGTCCTTGCCAGATGTGAACTGCATTATGAAATACGAAAAATGCCATTCAAAGCGATTTCTTTTGTACTTTTGAGTTTCTAAACAATTCAGGCTGTTGACATGGAAGGCACGCTTATTACTAACCGTCCGGTAACTTTTTCCAACTACATAAGGCTGGTAAGAAAGCAATCCTATTTGCTGGGATCCTTTGCAAAACGTAATCTTCGTGAAATTTATTCAGGCAATATATATGGTTTTTTAACTTCTTTTCTGCAACCATTGATCACACTGGTTTTTTTCTCTGTTTTTTTCGGATTGCTTATTAAAATCCAAACACCAGGCGTTAAATATCCGCTCTATGCGTTTAGCGGAATGATTATTTGGAATTTATTTGCAATGTCTTTTATGGATGTGATGTCATCCCTGAATAAATACGGATCAGTCATCACTAAACTTTATTTTCCCCGTATCATCATTCCGGTCAGTGCCTTGGCAAATTCATTACTGGTCGCTGTTGTTTCGTATTTGTTACTCATCCTCGCATGTTTAATCATGGAAACCCCGATTAGCGGATGGATTGCAATGTTCCCGCTGTTTATGATCATGACCGTAATTTTTAGTTTCTCATTGGGTTTGTATTTTAGTTACAAATCGGTAAAGAACCGCAAACTCTTACACATACTTCCGGGCATTATAGGTTTTGGAAGCTGGCTCACTCCAATCTTTTACCCGGTATCACTAATTCCTGAACCCTATACATGGATGATCTTTTTAAATCCATTGAGTTGTATTACAGAGTTTTTTCGATGGAGCATATTTGGCAGTGAAATACCTTCTCTATATATTTTATTGATTTTAATACTTCCATTGATATTGCTTGTTGTTTCGGTAAGCTTCTTTATCAGGAAAGAGCGAATGATTGCTGACTATATTTGAGACCATGATGCAGAATGCGATAATAATTCAAAAGATATCAAAGGTTTATCCGCTCACCAGCGTCGCAGGCGATCGTGAGGCTGCACATGAAAAATATGCACTTAAGGATTTTAGTTATAATTTTTCTGCAGGAAGTATCACTGGACTAATCGGGATGAATGGCGCAGGCAAAAGTACATTGCTTAAGCTGATTGCACAGATTACTCCGCCCTCCGACGGAAGTATTAATGTCAATGGAAAAGTGTTATCAATCCTTGAAGTTGGAATTGGTTTTATTCCCGAAAATACAGGACGCGATAATGTGTTGATGTACGGAAATCTTATGGGATTATCGCGTAAGCGTATGCTCGAAAAGATGCCTGAAATAGTTGATTTTAGCGGTATCGGAGAGTATATCGACCAACCTGTAAAGTTTTATTCCAGCGGAATGTACCTGCGCCTGGCCTTTTCTGTATTAATTGCAATGGATGCCGATATTTTTCTTTTTGATGAAGTGCTTTCTGTTGGCGACATTGCATTCAGAAATAATGTATTAAACTATATTAAATCCTTAAAGGAAAAGGGCAAAACAGTAATCATTGTTTCGCATACACCCACCGAAATTTCACGATTCTGCGATCAGATGATATTATTGCATCATGGGACGCTTGTCCATGCAGGGGCACCTGTTGAAACCATTCAAAAACTAAACGAAATTGTGAATGGTGCACAGTCTTCTGAGACCCGCTCAAATCAAATAGAAGCCTTTAAAAAAATCGATAACGATTTTATTGCGATTGATGATATTGCCTTAATCACACCACTCAGAGAAATCCAGCGGAATCGAACAATCGAAATCGAAATCCGCTTCAACAGCAAAACGGAGGACATTCTTGATTGGACCATTAATCTCCAAAACTCTTGGAAAGTAGCAGTGCTCAGCACAAGCACAATGCTGAACACCGATTGTAGAGCAACTACAAAGGGCAAGTATATGCTCAAATTTACCATTCCTGCAAAGCTGCTTAGCCCGGGTTTTTATAGTCTGGATGCATATGTTACTTCCGCCTCAGTAGATAAAAAAATCGGTATTCCGAATGTGATTTCGTTTCAGGTAGCCGACACCCAGAAGGAGGATCAATGCAGTCTGATCCCCGCGTCCATTTACATCGACCTGCTGAAATTAAACAGGGAGGAATCATAAATGTCGCTGCTAGCCGCCGTTGTATCTAAAGGATCGCCCTTGCATTCCGCCGACTTTGAGCGTTACTTTACTTCATTTGGTTTTAACGGACAGCGCCCGTACAAAGCGGTAGCAGCGGATTTCATTCAATTAGCGGCAGCTCCAAAATGGAGGCACAAAGCAAATTGTCTTGAAACAGAAACGCTGATTGTCGCCATTGCAGGGTATTTTATGGACTTCGAGCAGCGATTTGATGCCATCAAAAAAAATGTTTTGCCCAATAATGATTGTGATATTGCCTGCAATTACGTCGCTACGGAGTACCTACTAACAGGAACGACACAATTACGAACACTGCTGGGTGCATACACAATTGTGATTTTTGATAAATCAATCAGGCAATTGTTTTTAATCAATGATCCGAATGGTTCATTTCCTCTTTATTATCACGAGACCGACGAATATTTATTTTTCTGTAATGAATATGAACCGATAATTCAGGCGAATCCTGCAAAGCTAAAGCTCGATCCGCAGGCGGTGTACGAATATCTCGAAGGGGGAATGGTACTCGGTAACAAAACATTTTTTTCTAAAGTCCATCAGTTTCCTGCAGGATCCATGATGCATGCAGGTCCTGATTTGATTCCACAGCTATATAATACTGTTGTCCCTTTTTATAAAGATGCACAAACGAACGTTGAGGCCTTTGCACGGGAATTTGTTCAGGATTTTCAAGCTGGATTAACGAGCAGAATCGATTCGCTGAAAAGCGCAAGCACAATTTTTACTTTGTCAGGCGGTATGGATACGCGCCTGATTTTGGCTAATCTTTCTCAGGAAGAGCGGCAATCGCAGCGATTTCTTACTATGCTTACTCCGCCGCTGGACCGAACAACTGACAGTGAATTTTTGATTTCACAGCAAATAGCCACCGCGTTTGACCTTAAACTCGAAACACGCGATTTTCCTTATTGGAAGGATGATTTCGCCCCCTCATTTTTCGAATTGATGCGTAAGGACCAACCAGAAATGATTTTTAGTGGGCACTTCGGGAGTGAGATATTTAAGGCGGAATTTTATTATTTGGTTCCCACATTATTGCGTAACTTACTGAATAGATTTACGCAGAAGCCCATCTATTCATATGATGAAAAGGCCGGTCGACCGTGGTATTCCTTTAGTAAACAAGATTCTTCAATGTGTGCCGCATCTTTTAGCAAACGCCAACTTCCTATTGAAGAAGCTATTCGAGAGGAATTGTTTAAAAGTAACAGAGCAAATGCCGCATTGGACTTAAGTATATCATTACTCACCCGTTCTTTTTTCACTGATTTTTGGAAGGGGACTCGAGGACTGTTTCACTTTCAGCCACAACTCATTCATAAACATTTTTGTGTCCCATTTACGGATGAGCGATTAATTAATTTATTTTTTCAGCTGTCGCCAGATATGCTTGGATTGGGCCATGGACGCCTGTATAACACAGTGGTTGATCGCATGCCTTTCGAATTTAAAAGCATTGCAACAAATTCCAATTATGCAAATCATGAGGGTGCGAGTTTAAAATATTTTGATGCACCAAAGAGCCCCTTTCAAAGCAGAGGACCTAAATATGCTGCCGCGTTAAAAATGATTTTTGCACAGAATTTTGAAGGGAAAAGGCATCTGTACAATTACAGACGTATAAAGCGACTGGAACGACAGGGTACTACAGAACATCCGCAGTTGATACGTTTGATTGATTTCGAAAACTGGTGCGAATACGCTGGTGTGAGTGAACAACTTTATTTCCCTCTATGAACGCCTCAAGGAATTATATAATCCTCTTTAACCCCGATCCACGTGGAGAGTATCGGGCTATCCCATACGGACTCCTCTATCTTGAGCGTGCAGTGCGGAATTTGGAGGTGGAAGTGGTCATCATTGATGGGCAAATTGAAACTAATTATCAGAAAAGAATTTCGGAATTAAAGGGCAATATTTTAATGTGCGCGGTCTCTGCAATACTAGGTAATCAAGTAGGAGAAGGATTAGCATTCAGCAAATTTGTAAAAAAAGAACGGGATGTGCCGGTTTTATGGGGAGGATGGTTTGCTAACTGGAATCCCACGGTATTGCTGAACGATCCCGCGATTGATTATGTTATAACAGGCCAGGGAGAAATTCCTTTTGGGGCATTGGTGAAACTGCTATTAGATAACAGTAAACCTTCATTGGAGCAGTTGAAAGCCTTGCCAAATCTATTGTTCCGTCATCAGGGAGAAATAATAAATAACGGGGAACTTCGACCGTATTCCGTTAAAAGTCTGCCTGCAATTAACTGGGAGTATATCAATGTTCATGACTACGTTTCAACGGAACATGCAGTGCATTTTATTGCCAGCCAGGGTTGTCCATGTAATTGCAGCTTTTGCTTTCTTTCAAGTTATTGGAAATCCTATTGGGAGTCAGGAAACATTAAAGATGTAATCGCCGGACTTCAGTATTTGCTTGCGAAAGATCCTGAAATTCGTCACATTTCTTTTGATGACAGCAATCTCTTTGCAGACCGCGAATTTACAATGGAACTGGCTGCGTTCTTTCTCGAATACCCTAAGAAATTACGCTGGTGCGGGACCACCAATATCGCGGGTTTACTTGATAATTATTCTGATGAAGATTTGAGAATTTTACAAGAGGCCGGTTGTGAAACGATATATGCAGGTGCAGAATCAGGCGATCAGGAGACTTTAGATATGCTGAATAAAAACCTGAAGCCTGCGCAAACACTCACATTCGTGCGTCGTCTTCAAAAAGCGGACATTCGGGTATCACTCAGTTTTATGTCGCTGTATCCTGGAAAAACCGATCAGGAATTAAAACAGACGATGAAATTAATCAGTAAAATCAAGCTGATTGATCCTACCATCAAGTACACCATCAATCTTTACTATCCTTCGAGAAAAAATAAATTTTATTTTTTAGCTAAGGAACAGGGCATGACTCCACCTGAAAAGATTAGCGATTATCTTGATTTTTTTGCCGGAAGTCACCGCCTCCCATGGCACACCGACCGTCATTACCGGATATTGGAATACTACTCTTTGATCTATTTTCGATTTATCGATCCGGCTTATCACAAACATGGTGCTGCTCAAAAGCATTGGTTGCTCAAACTTTGTAATCTGACGGCCTATCCCTGGGTTTGGTTGCGGTTCAAAATCGGTGTATACGGGTGGAACCTTGATGCAAGGATATTGCTTTGGATACTAAGGGGGGAGCTCAGAGAGGAATTAAAAAATGCTGAAACGAATTTTATGACCAGACGATATAAAATTCACTAAGCTGGAAGATGCAGCGGCAACTTTGCAGGAATTGTTGTCTTTTAATGTAAATTTGCACACTAAAGATTGTTGTATGGGAATAGAAATTCGTGAAGTAACAAATAAATCCGACAGGAAAGCCTTTGTAAATCTACAGTTTGCATTATATAAGGGAAACGCTTTTTGGGTACCTCCAATTAAGGATGACGAGATAAAAAGCCTCGAGTCGGAACATAATCCTGCTTATCGCTTCTGTAAAGCTAAATTCTGGTTGGCATATAAAGAAGGCAAATGTGTTGGGCGTATTGGAGCGATCATCAATGAAAAATACAATCAAAAAGTCGGAACTTCTATTGGAAGGGTGTCAAGAATTGAATTTATTGACGATGCAGTGGTGGTTGATCTTCTGTTCAAAACTGCCGAAGACTGGCTCAGAGCAGAAGGTATGAAAGAAGTTCAAGGTCCTTTGGGCTTTACAAATCTGGATACTCAGGGATTATTAATTGAAGGATTCGATCATCTTCAATCCATTGCTTCGGTGTATCATCATGCCTACTATCAAGGCCATTTCGAACGATTGGGCTATGTTAAGGAAATTGATTGGCTGGAATTCCGCCTTACCATGGAAGCCATCCCTGAAAAGGCGGCTAAATTGGCCGAAATGATTCGTCAGCGCTACAACCTGAATATCCTCACCTTTACAAGAACAAAAGATCTTATTCCTCATGGACATCGCGTATTCAAATTGTTGAATGCGGCCTTCGAAGAGCTGTTTAGCGTATCGGCCTTTGACGATGACATGATTAGTTATTATTCCAATAAATATTTCAAACTGCTGAATCCAAAATTCGTTAAGTTAATCGAAACGAAGGATGGAGAATTGGCTGGCTTTATCATTGGTGTTCCTTCGCTTTCCAAAGCCATGCAGAAAGCCAACGGCAGCTTATATCCCTTTGGATTTATCCCGGTACTTAAGGCATTGAAGCATCCGGAAGAAATGGATATTTTCCTGACTGGCGTTGATCCTAAGATGCAGGGAACAGGCGTACCGGCCATTTTAATCAATGAGTTGCAAAAAACCATCCTCGAACATAAGATCGAATTTGTTGAAACAACGGGGATTTTCGAAACGAACCACAAGGCTATTCAACACTGGAAAAACTATAAGCACATACAGCATAAGCGCAGACGATGTTTTAAGAAACTGCTCTAGTGTGCTGTTTTGAAACACACTCCCTAAACTAATCGCCGGCAACCGTGATCAAATTTCTTAAAGCACTGCGTATTCCTGAAGTTACGCTGATGACAGGGTTCTTTATGATTGGAGCTGTGTTCGCCATCACCGCCCTTGATGCAGAAACACTGATTAAGCTTGCAGTCATTGGCGCAGCCTGTTTCTTCCTCATCATTTCTATCTATGCGTTTAATTCATTCTTTGGTAAAAAACAGGATGAAAAGAATGATCGGCTGAACGACCTGAAAAACCTAGGTAAATGGGGCTTTTTCATTACGTCTATTGTTTCTCTTCTAATTTCATTATCTCTCGGTCTGTATCTGAATACGGTCATTCCCCTTGCATTGCTGGGTGTTGCAGTACTTTGGGTGTTGTACTCCCTTCCGGTTTTCGGCCTCAAGGCAATTCCCTTTGCCGGAACAGCCTTGCATTTTGTTGCGCAGATTATTCACTTCAACATGGTCTTCTATGTCTTTGCTCCGCTTAGCTGGAATTCCCTGTTGATCTCATTGTTTTTTTCATTTGGATTTGCTGGTGGTCACCTGAACCATGAAGTAATCGACTATGATGCGGATAAACAGGCGGGAATCAGAACGGGCGCCGTATTGGTAGGACTAGCCTGGGGAATTTGGTTGTCGTTTATTTTATTCACGGCAGGTGTCATACTCCTGCTGGTGCTCTTCGCCACAGGAAATATCGATCCACTGGTTCTGGCCGTGATTGTTGCCGGATATCTCGTACAATTAATTTCGTTTATTGCGTTAAAGCCGCACATGATTGCTAAAAGAAATTATATCTTCAGATATAGAAATATTTATCGTGTTGTGTTCTTTTTGGAAGGGGTGGTACTGCTGGTGTTTAGAATATATTTGCTTTAAGGCCAGCATACTGCTGATGCTTAATTTCTGTTTTAATTTCGATGGCATAAGGAATGATTTTCATTAATACTGCATCCAATACAACTGGTTTATTTAAGCCGTTTTTTCCCATTACGCTGCCGTATGGTATAGGCTTTTTAATGGCAGTATTGAAACGCGAGGGGATAGTATTTAACTATGTTGATCAGCAATTGCATCCAAATCCCCTGTCGGAAATAGCAGTAATGGTGAAGAACCATTCTGCGCCCTATGTGTTTTGTATTAGTACACTTACTGAGGCCTTTTCTTCGGCCAAAACCTTAGCTCGGCAATTAAAGATTCAATACCCGGGAAGTATTGTTATTCTTGGCGGTTTGCATCCTTCCTGTATGCCGGATGAGGTGATGCTAAATGAGGAAATCGATTATGTTTTTTCCGGTGAAGCAGAATCGGAAATCGTCGAAATTTATCATCGGCTTAAAGCGGGATTGCCGATTAATCATGTGAAAGGAATTGGCTTTCGGAAAAATGGAGCGCTGGTGCTTAACGATCCGCCAGAATTAATAAAGGAGTTGGATAGCCTCCCTGATTTTCCATACGAATTGTTTTCACATTCATCGAAGTATCATTTCGGACATATGATCAGCTCGCGTGGCTGTCCCTTCAATTGTAGTTTTTGCTGTGTTAAGGCCGTTGGTAAGCGCCGATATCGCTACAAAAGCGCAGCGAACACCGTGAGTGAACTCGAATTATTGGCCACTGATTACGCTCAACGAGAGATTGCTTTTTTTGATGATAACTTTTTAGCCAACACAGATCGGATTCATGAATTGTGTGCAGCAATTCGAAAATCGCCAAAGCTTAAAAACTGTTCCTATTCATTTCAGGCACGATCGAGGGATTTGAATGAGGATTTGCTTAAAGAGATGTATGCAAGCGGCTTCAGAACTGTATTCTTTGGAATAGAAACCGTTTCTGAAAAGCTTTTGCGAGAAGTCGGGAAGGATGAAACCCTTGACGAAATTAAACAGGCGATACAGGCTTCCCGCAACACAGGCTTTAAAGTAATGGCCAATTTTCTTTATTGTCTCCCCAACGAAACCCGCGATATACGCAGCAATTGCGTGAGCTTTGCCATAGATAATCATATTGATGTGGCGAAATTCAACAATGTTGTCCCATACCCGGGAACGCGGATGTACGACGAAACCCTTGGTGCTGGCCGGCTTCATGTTGATGCTGATTTTTCGAATTTCAATTCACAATTAGTATTGGTGCGTCCGGCCTGGCAACGCCTGCCTTTTCCCTATTTGCCCGAAGGGTCAACCGGCTATGGGATGCGCAACGAGATATTATTCTCCTATTTTAAGTTTTATTTTCGCTTTGGGATGATAAAAAAGATGCTGACAAAAAAAGACTGGGGCGGGGCAATCTTCAGCTTTGGCAGCAGCAATTGGGAAGCATTCAGAAAATTCCCCTTGACTTTACTATTATTGATGGATGTTGGATTTAAGTTGGGTTTAATGTTTCTTAGTATATTTACACCTATAGGCATTTCGTTTAAGGCCTGCTTCGGAGTGTTTTTCAGATTTTTCAAAAAGGTATAATATGGAACATAGCACCGACTGCTTATTTATTACTTCCTCAAAAGCCCGTGCAGTGCAGTTTTCGGTATATCCATATTTGGGTGTGGGATATTTATCATCATATATAAAATCAAGGAATTTTTGTTGTCAGCTCTACGATGTTGATGTAAAAAAGGGTGGAGTACGAGGAATATTAAAAGCAATTGCCGCTCATAAGCCTATGATAATAGGCTATTCGGTGATGTCTATATCGCTGCCGCTTTTTTACAAACTTACCATTGCAATCCGCAAGCATT
This sequence comes from Bacteroidales bacterium, assembly GCA_963678485.1. Taxonomy (GTDB): domain Bacteria; phylum Bacteroidota; class Bacteroidia; order Bacteroidales; family CAIWKO01; genus CALGYY01. The sequence goes on along the minus strand of OY782882.1, from coordinate 1,807,615 downwards.
TCCCTGAAATCCTCATTGTTGCCGGAGGGCCTCATATTACTAATGATCCGCAGATCGTCACCGACATGGGAATTGATTATGGATTTCGCGGACATTGCGAACAAAGCTTCCCTGAGTTTATTAAGCGGGTGAAAGCCGGTATTAGTGAATTTGATGATATTGATGGAATCGTTATTGGAAAGTCAGCATTGGTGCGACCTCCGGCGTGTTACGATGTTACGGACTCACCGCTCATGCCTGACTATTCACTCTATGAACCCGGGACGTATCAAAATGTTTTCTACGGAAGACGGTGGTTTACTTTAATCACTACGGAAGGCTGTGCGTATAATTGCAAATTCTGCAAAGACCCAGGTAAGAACAAATATGCGGAATATCCCATAGCACTTATAAAACAACAGATCCGCACCTTGGTAAATGAATACCATGTGCAGTGGTTGAGTTTTGTTGATGATTCCTTTACTTACAACCGGGAACGTGTTATTGAACTCTGTAAGTTTATAAAAGACGAACAATTCAGTTTTAAGTGGACCTGCTGTACCCGTGTGGACGTGCTGGATGCGGACCTTATCCGCATTATGAAAGAGGCCGGATTGTATTATGTCATTCTCGGTGTTGAAGCGGGGAACGAAGAAGTACGCAAAAGCATCAATAAGAACATTACCACCTCAAGATATGTTGAGATGATTAATGAGTTGAGAAGTGCAGGTGTAAAAGTGTTGTGTTCTTATGTACTCGGCAATCCCGGCGAAAGCTATGCACAAATCCGTGAAACCATAAGGCTCTCGCGCAGGCTCAATGCGAATTATGCACAATATTATAATATGACGGCATTGCCCCAATCGCCCATTTTTACCTTAGGGGTGAAGGAAAAGGTGTTTCACGAAAAAGTCTGGACCACCTATATGAAGGGCGAAACAGGCATTCCTCATTATGTTCCCACAGGCTTGTCGCTTACAAAACTAAAGCGCCTACGAACCATGGCCTTTCTAACTTACTATCTCCGCCCAATCCAGCTATGGGATATAGGCTTACGGATAGTCAGGCTTTTCTGGGATCTCACGCTAAGAAAGCGCCGCTAATCTTCCCATCACATTTTTCTGATTGTTCAGCACCTTGCCGACTACTTCTGACTGAATGATAGCCGGAGTCCTACTGAAAAAAGTCAGGTAATCGTAATCAAAAACTTCAATACAAAGTTTCGTTATATTAGAACATTTGTTACCTTTGTGATGAAAAAAAACAATAAATGAAACCGAAGTTTGACGTAATATTACTTCAAGAGGTATGGGATTTTTTAGATACACTTGATGAAAAGTCTAAAGAAAAGATTTTTTATAATCTTGATAAATCTAGGTATATTAATGACCCTGAATTATTTAAAAAGATTGATGATGAAATATGGGAGTTCAGGACCTTGTACAAAAGAACATATTACAGACTTCTATCATTTTGGGATAAGACAGAGAACAAAGAAACATTGGTTATCGCGACACATGGAATTATAAAGAAAACAGATAAAGTTCCAAAAGGAGAAATTGAAAAGGGCAGAGCAATAATGAGACTTTATTTTGAACAGAAACTAAAAAAATGAACGTCATGGAAAACTCAAAAAAACTTAAGATATACACCTTGGAGCAAGCCAAGAATAAGCACCTGGGAAAAATTGGTACAGCGAAAAGAGACAAATACGAATATGAACTCAGACTTGACCTTTTGGGAGAGATGATTAAACAAACTCGAAAAGAGCGACATTTAACGCAATCTGAATTGGGAGAAATGATTGGAGTACAAAAATCGCAGATATCTAGAATTGAAAGAAATGCAAAAAATGTAACGATTGAAACTATTTTAAGGGTTTTCAAGGCATTAAAAGCAAATGTGAATTTTAAAGTTGAACTTATAGATGGTGATTTCAGAATTGCCTAGCAGGAATTTTATTGATCTACTTTGTGCGTTAAGCAGCTTTTTCATCAAAAATGTAAATATTGAGATTCCTGGAATTTTCAGAGCGAGGAAAATATAAAAAGATGCGACATGAAAGCATTTGAAATTGACAACCAAGAAATATTTCAAGAGTGATAAGTTTTGAAATCAGAGCCAGAACGATGCTGTTAAAAAAGAAAAAAAGTTCCTCATTTTTATAGCCTCGTTATAGTAAGATCAAAGAAAAGATGAAGTGATGTGCCAACACAAAATTGTAACCATGAAAACATTGTAATATGGCCAACAATCCCATCAAACACCAACGCCGTAGCATTCGGTTAAAAGGATACGATTATTCGCAGGCCGGGTTATATTTTATTACAATATGTACCCAAAACAGGGCATGTTTGTTTGGGAATGTGGTAAACGACGAAATGATTTTGAACGAATACGGGCACATTGCACACAACGAATGGATGAAAACCCCCGAAATTCGCACCAATGTTGAATTGTGTGATTTTGTTATAATGCCAAATCATGTTCACGGCATCATCCGTATATTACGTCGGGGCGAAATGAATTCGCCCAAAATGAATTCGCCCAACACGAATATGCCCGAAATGCCATTGAATGCATTATCGAACGAATTGCATTCGTTCGATAATGGGGGCGTATTCAATACGCCCCTGCGGTCGCCATCGCAAACCATTGGTTCCATTGTCCGTGGATATAAATCATCCGTTACAAAACAATTGGGATTATTGGGATTCAACGGAAAAATATGGCAACGCAATTACCACGAACACATCATTCGGGATGAACAATCGTATATAAATATATCCAATTATATTATAAAAAATCCTGCAAATTGGAACAGGGATTCATTAAAATAGAATTTGTGGAGTAATAATAATAATCGGAGAAGATTTATCATTCAAACCCAAACGCAAAACATCATTAAATGCCCGTTTCCAGGGAGAAACAGCCTACCTCTTAACCACAAATTTCAGAATCAAAAAAAATGCTTTTACCGACATCCATAGTGCGGTAAAGGTGCTTATGCGTTTTAATCGTCCGAATAAATAGGGGATGTTATAATAATAGATTGAATAAATCTTGTGGTATTGTTTAACTACATCTTCCTGCGAAAGATAATCTAATTTCATAACGGAGTTGTTACCGGCAAACTCGCTCCAATTGTGACTTAGCAAACGATCGTTCGCTAATGCCCACTGATATAATTCGGATCCGGGAATAGGAGTGAAGATACTAGCCACCACTATATCCGGTTTGATTTTTTTTAATATGCGGATGTTGTTATTGAATGTTTCCCAGGTGTCCTGCGGGTTTCCAATCATCATCGAAACTCTGGTGATAATCCCAACTTCTTTGGTCATTCGGATTACCTCCAGCATCGTTGAGACTTCTACATTCTTCGAAATGCGATTTAATATTTCCTGATCAAAATTCTCAACGCCATACATCACCTGATAACAACCGGCCTCTTTCATTTTTTGCAGCAGCGCCTTATCCATGGTGTCAATCCGCGCAAAGCAAGTCCAGTCGATTCGTATTTTTTTCTCAATAATTAACTCGCAAAACTCCATGACACGACTGCGATTCAGCGTGAAGGTGTCGTCGTAAATATTGATGTGTTTTATCTTATAGTTCTGAACAAGAAATTCGATTTCTTCGACAATGCCTTGCGGTGATTTGAAGGTAACCTTGTTGCCGAAGGTTTTGCAACAGAAGTTGCATTTGCCGGTACAGCCGCGGGTTGTGATAATATTAGCTGCGGGAAGTTTTCGATACGAACCTAGAATGGGGTGATACTTGCGCAATTGAAGCTGCTCGTATGCCGGTCGGGGTAAGGAATCTATGTCCATGATGCGCTCGCGATCCGCATTGTGAAAAAATTGCAGTTTGCCATCAATCACCGAGGCATAGCTGATTCCTTTAATTTGTGGATACGGAATATCCTCAAGCAATTCTTTTAAGGTAAGTTCGCCCTCGCCTCTTACTACCACATCAATGGCTCCACTCGAAAGAATTTCTTCTGCCATGAACGAAGCATGCGCTCCGCCTGCAATAATAAGCGATTCAGGAATCTCACGTTTGATGGCTTCGGCAAGCTCATAGGAATTTCCCACATAGGGAGTAAGAAATGAAATACCAAAAACAGGTTTCGAAAACTGGTACTCATCAGAAATGCGTCGCAGAAATTTCGGTATTTCTGTGTTGTTGCTGATCTCCACATTTAAATCGTATACCATGGTTTGAATTCCGTGTGAATTCAAAAAAGAAGACAGGGATATTAAACCCAATGGCGGGTCGAGACTGCTGATCTCCCTGTAAATGCTGCCCTTTACGTAGGTAAAGTGTGGATTGAGCAGCATGCAATCGATGTTCTTCTTCACGGTATTACTGATTATTTTGAAGATGTTTTAATAATTTGTTTTGTCAGTTGTTAAGATGTAGGAGTGCTGTATTTCTTGTCAGCGGCTGTCCATCGGACTTGCCATCCAACAATTGATGCGGGATTCCTTCATTGTTCAATTCACATAGTATTGCTTGTTTTTTTTGAGGACCTGAAAATAATCGGAACAATAGAAACCAGGCCAATCAGCATCATTTTTATCCGCATAAACGATGTAACCTTAAATATGCTTTTTAAAATGAACGAAGGGCGCAGATAGAACCTTAAATATGTTTTTTTGTAATAGTGGTTTAATTGCTCAAAACTGAGATTCTCGTGTTCGAAAATTTTATCAGAGCCTTCGTAATGATCCCAGTTGTATGTCAGTATTTCGTTAGCGGCGGCTTTATCATGAAACATCATAGAACCAGGAAGCGGCGTAGTGATGGTGACTTGAATAAGATCCGGGTTAAGTTTTTTCAATTGGCGGATATTCTCCTCGAGGATATCTACCGTATCTCCGGGGTTTCCGAGCATGATAGCAGCTCTGGCTTCAATTCCGGCTTTACGCGTTTCATTGATCGCGAAAAAGATATCCTCGCTGTTTGTTTTTTTATTGATGCGCTGAAGTACGCCAGCATCAAAGCTTTCGATACCATACATGATTTGATGACATCCGGCCTGCTTCATTTTACGCAATAGTTCAGGATACACTTTATCCACGCGTGAAGAACAGGTCCATTTAATCTTCATTCCTGATTGCAGCAGTAAATCGCAAAACGCTTCTATTCGCTGTTTGTCGGCAATGAAGGTGTCGTCATAAAAAATTATCTGTCGGAAATGATAAGTGTGATAAAGGACCTCAATTTCTTTTATAATGCGTTCCGGACTCTGCACGCAGAGCGCGTTTCCAACAACCCTGCTGCAAAAGGTGCAGCGGCCGGGGCATCCGCGAGCGGTAACCAGAATGGTCGCCGGCAGTTTTTGATAGGTTCCAACCAGCGGTTTGCACAAATGCATTGGAACCAGATCATAGGCATTCACGGGCAGTTCATCAAGATTTTTTATGCGCTCAGAAGCTGCATTAATCACAATCTCTCCTTTATTGCGAAAAGCCACGCCTTTAATTTCTTCGCGGGGAGTTCCGGCAAGGATGTTATAGGCTGTCTGTTCCCCTTCGCCCATCACCACCAAATCAACAAAAGAATGTTGCAGCACATCCTTCGGAAGTGCGCTCGCATGGGCTCCTCCAAAGACAATGGTCGTTTGGGGGTATTTATTTTTTAATAATTGCGCCTGACGATAGGCAAGATTTACGGTTTGTGTAGCGCTGCTAAAGCCGATATAACTGAAAGTAGCATTAGCATATCTGCGATCAAATTCTTTTTCGAAGGATTCCTCGCTGATCTGCTCCAGATTGCAATCAAAGATGGAGGGATTATAGCCCTTGCTTTTAAGGTAGCTTGCAATCGACAATACACCCGGCGACTGAAAGCGGTATTCAATTGCTTTCCAAATAAAGCCACCCTTCGCCCTGTAATGAGGCACAATAAAAATGAAATCGTAATGTGTGCTGGGCGTTTGCATTTTCTATTAATGGAAAGTCAATTGTTCTAAAGAGTCTTTAATGCTGATTGATGTTCTTCCTAGTCCAACGCGCTAATCAAGGGGATTCTGGACCATGCAATGATGCAATGATTTTCGTTACTCAAACCGGAAACCGCATCCATCATCCCTTTTTATTATTTATAATTATTATTCAATAGTTCTTTCTTTCTAAACCGACACTATCTTCAAAAATCCTTTAAAGCCCATAAATACATTTTTTAATGCATTCCATGAATTTATTTTTAAGAGATATCTAAAAATTATGCTGAATCGTAAATAAAATGAAAGATAGAATTGACGCTGAATTTTGAATAATTCTTTCTCGCTGAAGAGTGGATGTTTGTAAAGAACTTTGGATAGATTGAAGTCCTCCCAGTTTTCACTAAGAACTCTGTTTTCGGCTTTGGCTTCAATGTAAAACTGAGAGCCGGGCATAGGAATCGCGATAAAAACCTGTAGGAAATCAGTTTTTAATTTAAGGGTTTCCTTTTTCGTTTTTTGCAGTGTTTCCCGCGTGTCCTTAGGGTTTCCGATGATCAGCGAAATACGTGATTCGATGCCGACACTACGCGTTGCATTTAAAGCGGCCTTTATCTGTGGAACTGTAATGCCTTTATTAAAGCTCTGCAAAATATCCTCATCAAGACTTTCCACCCCATACATAATAATGAAGCAACCGGCCTTTTTCATGATGCTGAGCACCTCGTGATCTACCGTGTCGACCCTCGCAAAGCAAGACCAGTGGATGTTTAGCTTTTTATCAATAATCGTCTGGCAAAGGTCAATAATGTACTTTCTATTGCAGGAAATAGTATCGTCGTAAAAATGAAATTGCTTAATATTAAATCGATCTTTTAGATATATCAGCTGTTCAATGACCATTGGAACAGGTGTCAATCTCAATTTGGAACCCGCGATCTTCGCGCAGAAGGTGCATTTGAACGGACAGCCTCGCGTGGTCATAATGCCAATTCCTGGCTGTCGGCTATGAAGGGAAGATGGCGGTGGCACATAGCGATCAAACTTAAGTAAGTCGTACGCCGGCATTGGCAGGGTGTCCAGATCCACCAGCGTTTCTTCAACCTTCACAAGATTTTTGTGAACATCTCTGCATAGTAAGTTTGGAGCACTCAAATCGTGTTGCTTAATCAAATTGCACAAAGCATATTCTCCTTCGCCGGTAATTAGATAATCTGCAGTTGTACATTCCGAAAATACCTGTTCGCCAATCACTGTTATATGCGGTCCGCCAAGAACAATGGTGCTTTCAGAATATTTTTTCTTACAAAGATCAGCCACCTTGTAGGCCTCATAGGCAACAGGCGTACACACCGAAATTCCAATCCATTGCGGATTGCCGTGTTCTTCGGCATGTTCCTCAAGGAGGTTGTCCAGCGTTTTATGCTGCGTATCTTCTATGCTGAAATCAAGCAAGGAAACCCGTATTCCGTTATGCCGCAACCATGCTGCAATCGAAAGCAGGCCTAGTGGAGGCATAGAGTAATTGAACGACTTCAGAATACTGCCTTTGCCCGATTGAAAGGGAGGTATTATCAGCAAGCAATAATCAGAAGTGTTGGTTTCGACCATTATTGGGCGGGTTTGGATAACAAAATTAGGGATTTGTAATGAGGATGGCAAGTTTTGAATAGAATCAGGAACAATAGATCATTCCTTCTTCCTGAAGAGCTCACGAAATTTTCCAATAAAAATCAAGTGAACATACACGGCAAGGAATAGCATCAGGAACTGCAAAGGTTGAACGTAGCGGTCGATTCCGTAAGCAATCACCACTATAACGATATAATTCAAAAAGAAAAATCCAGTGATGCGGTCAAAGGTTGAGGAAGTCGTTAGCCAGGGCTTTATTATCAGCGAAAGCGAAAATATGATTAGGATTACAATGTAGAGCCATGAGATATAATGCAAGGACGCGAGCAAGGCAAAAGGTAGTCCCAGCGCCAATATTTTAACGAACAGTTTGTTTGTCTTTAGTTTTTTTTGTTGAAGCAGCATCAGAAATAATATTCCAAGACTCAGACAGAATAAGGCCAGAAGCTCATTATATGAACCAAAGGCAGCAGTTAATTTGTCGTTTGACAACAGGAATAGCATATCCGGATTCTCTCGATAGAAGCCGGCTATCCGCGAAACATCATTGGTGTTGGTGGTGTCCTGACGAGTATAAAAACAATTCTTTAGCCGCCAATCCTGCGCAATCATTCCCTTAGCAACAAATTCATTATGACAGCTTAAGGCTTCATGATTTGGTTTGGGTAGAAAGAGAAAAACATAATCGGGTGAACAACGAATGTCTTCAAGAAAGGCCATTTGGTTCATGTCCTCACTAATGCCCGGATTGGGATAATAACCGTTCTGTCGTGTGGATGGTAAAATGGAACGTTGCAAAACGCTAATTTCTTTTCCGTTGAAACTTGAGTCCGGGATGAGCCTTGAGCCAAATAGGGGAAAGATTTGATTCGCCTTCTGCTGCTTGCTTTCCTGCGACTGCAATGTATCAAGCGCCAGAGTTTTAATTTGTTCAAGTCCGGGTTTTAATTGCTTCAATTCGCTGTTGACTTTAATCTGCCATGGCAACAGCACTGCAATTAATACCAGCACGTGAACAATCAGATGTAAAAAGAGCTTGCTGCTTTTTCTACGAAGGGCAAGGATAAATAATGACAAAATAAAAAATCCGGGCACCAGCATTAATGAGTAGGTAGTCAGCCAGCTGGAGGCAAAAAGCACGGCTAAGAGGATAACCCTGATAAATCCGGGTTCCTTCAAATACCTGAAAAACAAATAAAAGGCAAGCACAACCCATAGGGAGATAAATATGCTGCCCGGTGAAAGAATATCAGCATCATGATAATTTAGAATTATAAGCGCAATGCCGCTAATGTTTCCGGCCACAAAGCCCTTTGTTCCAAAAATAGTTGATGCTGCATATATAATGAAAACACAAGTAAAGCATAATAATATGAGTAAAATATACTTGATTACAACAGGATGAATTCCGACCGCTTTATAAATCAGTCCGCAGAACAGGCTGAAGACTGGAGCGCGGTGCAGGCTTAGAAAACCCGAAGTTTGATGCAGTTTTGCAAGTGTTTCTGGGCTTAATGTATCGTATTTGTAGGTCTCAACAGGGTGGGTGATTCCTGAAACCGGAAATTCATTTCCAACAGCATAGTTAACGGCAATGGCCTGATAGTCGTAAGAATCCGGAAGATTTGCTGTGCCGGCAGCATCAGAAAAATGCACCCCGACTCCGAAGCCTATACTCAGGCAAATGCCTGAAATGCTACAGAATAGTATTAAGCGTTGTTTGGATTTTATAGTACTTTCAATGAAAAGAAGAAGATGCTCCTTCACTTTTTTATACACCGTTGGGATACGGCTAAGCTTGTTCCATAGAAGAAGAATTAGAATAAAAAGAATGAAGGCGAGGGCAGCATATGGAATCATAGGTTTTGAAACAAACATCAGCAGCTTATCTGAAAAACTGCCCGGACTTTTAATCACTGGGTTCAGATGAAAGCCGTTGAAGCCTGATTTGTTTGATGGAACAGGTTTCAGCTCACCAATATTGTAATTTGAAACATCACCGCCAGCTTCTATGCGAATCACAATGTTTCCGGTGTTCAGCGTCTCGGGTAACTCTACTCTTATTGCTTTATAAAAAGCTTCTTCACCTTTCCATCTGCAGCAGGGACGAGGGATTTCGTAATCTCCGCCAAAAGGCTTTTCGCCGAAAAAATGTATATTTTTTAATTCTTCTTGTGATGCACCGGATACAGCGATATTAACTGGAAGAAATATCGGCGATGATGTAATGTAGAAAATGGAAACTATTGAAACAACAATTGCTCCTGCAAAAGCCGCCATTATCAAGCGAAAGCGCCAACTATTTTTTTTAATGTGCGACATTAAGTTGTGTAATCAGTGATGGCAATGATTGTCATTATTTCTTTTTAATCGGTCGTTCAGCCCGGGCAAGAGAATCCTCTTTAGCCCATAGTTGTGGGATTTGAGATAGTATGGCAGATGCAATGGTTCCGGCCATCAATTTATTTCCTTGCGGTGTTAAATGGCAGTAATCGGTGTAGAATTCGACATTGTTTCCAAGTCCCTGTATGGCTTGATTTCCATCAATGTATAGCGCAGACTGCTTTTCAATTGTGGTTTTCAGCGAATCGGAAAAGCCAAGATCGAAGGCATAAAGTAACATCAAATGCAGAATGTCATATGAACTCATCTTTTGTCCGTGGATATTTGCTACGGTGAAGCTGTTTATTTGTTCTTCGGGTGCTGTAATCGGGTCAATCGTGGTTGCAAATTTCTGCTCAGTTTGGCTTAGGGTTTTATTGGTTTTGACGCGATTAAGCATGGGTTGCAATACGTAAATAAATTTCACCGAATCTGCTTTTACTACTGCAGCGTAGCGATTAACTAGCCTGCAGTATTCGCTGAAATTTTCGCTCAATGGAGTATAGATGTTGGTCGCTTGCTCAAGTGTAAATTTTTCGGGATGGTACGAAAGCTTTGACGCAATTAATGATTGAGAGACCTTCTCCGTGCGCTTTTCAAGCATGCGGGATTGCAGCAGTTGAACGATTTTTATCATGTTCAATCCAAGCAAATTTTTATTTCGTGTAGCTAATTCAAAGTAATTCCTGAACATTATCTCGTTCATGTCGATTTCTCTTCCTGAGATCATGTTTCCCAAATCGTTCATGCCGTCCATTTCAATAAGGTAGTCAGGCTGATAACGACAAATATTTTCAATATATAATGCCAACGCCTGCTTTGTTGTAAAGCCTGAGCAGGCAGCATTTATAACTTCAAATTTCTTGTTTGGTGCCAGCGAATCCAGCTTTCGCTGAAGACAACCGGCAATACTGGATTCCCATGAGTAATTTCCTGAAGGATAGGCAAAAAGTTGATCATAAGGTCTGCTCTGTCCTGAGCCAAACAAGGCTGATCCGCCGATAAGAAAAATACGTATAACCTCTTTGGGTTTATGCATCAACAAGGGATGTCCGCAAACAAACCCATTCGAGTCTATACAAAGGTCTTTTTCAGTGGGTGAATTTTTTATTGTTGAGCTTCCGTAATTGTAACCGGGAGTGTTATAAAAGAGCGTTGATCCGGATACTATGCGATTGTATGGATAGTTTTCATAGTTGGGGAAAAGACCCTTAATCAGTAAGAAACACAAGCCTTCCAGCAAGGCAAGAATAACAATAAAAAGAAGCAGAAATTTCAGGAATTCTTTCCAGCCTCTTTTTTCTTTGGGCTTATCGACAGACATTTAATAGATAGGGTTAGTTTTTCGCAGTGTAAAAGTAAGCAAAACAAAAGATAATTATTCAGTAGAATGTCCCAGGGCAAACGCATCTAAATAATTACCTACTGGCTAATAGTTGTTAACACGCTGAATGTTAATATCTTAATCATTGTTTATTGAATCAAAAGTTGTATATTTGTCTGATATACAACAATATAAAACATAAACAATGAAAGCAGAATCCAGCGTATTGTCTTTTTTCGCATCTTTACCAGATCATAGAATTGACAGAACAAAATTGCATTTAGCCGAAGACATAGTATTTATTAGTATTGCATCTGTTTTATGTGGTGCAGATACCTGGGATGAAATGGAGGATTTCGGACATTCAAAAATCGAATGGCTGAAGACTATACTCGAGTTGCCAAATGGTGTTCCTTCGCATGATACTTTCAATCGATTTTTCTCAAGCCTAGATCCTGATGCATTTGAGATTTGTTTTCTTGACTGGACGAGACATATAGTAAAACAAACTACAGGAAAAGTAATTAGCATTGATGGAAAGACTATTCGCGGAAGCAGAGGCAAAGGTCCCAAATCGGCGATTCATATGGTGAGTGCATGGGTTGAAGAAAACCAGATTACGCTTGGTCAAATTCAGGTTGAAGACAAATCAAATGAGATAACAGCTATCCCTGCGTTGCTTGATGCGCTGTTAATATCAGGAAGCATTGTAACTATTGATGCCATGGGCTGTCAAGTGGATATCGCAAATAAAATTGTATCCAAAAGCGCAGATTACTTGTTGGCGGTTAAAGCAAATCAGCCCGAATTATTTGAGGATATACAAGACTCATTTCGCATGCTTAAACCAATCGATGTTTGGGAAGATGTCGATTATGGTCATGGTCGGGTTGAAACAAGGGTTTGTAGCATCATTAGTGACTTTAGCTTAATGGATAAGGCTCATCGTTGGCCGAAATTACATGCTATAGCACGGGTGCAAGCAGAGAGGTTTCATAAAGCAACACAAAAAACTGAAACTGAAACACGCTATTATATTACCAGTGCTAATTCTGACGCAGAGTCTATTGGTCGATGCATACGTTCTCACTGGGGAATTGAGAATAGTTTGCACTGGGTATTAGATGTAGCCTTTCTTGAAGACAAAAACAGAAAGCGAGCTGGTAATGCTGCTCACAATGCATCCCTGCTTAATCGCATTGCTCTTAATTTGCTTAAAAAAGAAAAATCATCCAGAAGAAGTGTGAAGGGTAAAAGACTCAAAGCCGGCTGGGATAATGACTATCTTCTTACTGTTCTGGAAAATTAGATGCGTTTGCCCTGTAGAATGTCCATTTATCAATATGTATATTATATCGAATAATCGAATGCTCAAATCTTAGTATCTTTACCACAACTATTGCAATGCTTATATGAACATCCCTTTTTACCGTCTCGACCGCCTGTATGCTATGTATAAGGACAGGTTTGACGCCATAGGACTGGAAACACTTGCTTCAGGTCAATATGTTGATGAGGCTGTAATCGCTGATTTTGAACGAAAGCTTTCGATGCTCTGTCATCGGTCTTATGCTGTCACGGTTGGTAGTTGTACCGATGCATTGTTTTTTGCATTAGTGGCTCTTGGCGTTCAGGTTGGTGATAAAATCATTGTTCCTGCTGTTTCCTTTGTTGCCACGGTAACGCCAGTGTTGCGGGCTGGAGCAGTTCCTGTATTTGCAGATGTTGATGCTGAAACCGGGCTTATTTCCTTATCACATCTTGAGCAATTGGTGCAGCAACATAAACCGAAAGCCGTCATAGGTGTGGACCTTTATGGCAATCTGCCCGATCCGCAAAAAGTGAAGGCGCTCGTGGAAACGTATCAGATTCCCTACATCGAAGATGCTGCGCAATCGCTGGGAAGTTCGCGGGGTGGGGCAGTGGCAGGTAGTCTTGGTACCATTGCTTGTTTAAGTTTTGATCCCACAAAAGTAGTTCACGCATTTGGCTCTGGAGGTGCCGTACTTACTGATGATGCGGCAATTGCAGCGAAAATTCATAAGCTGAGGTATCATGGAAAAGCCGGGCAGGATCACTTTGAACATGGCTACAATAGCCGAATTAGCACACTTCAGGCAAAATTGTTAGATGCTCAACTGGATGTTCTCGACGAAATCGTTAGCGCCAGAATCAAGTGTGGGCAGTTATATGCGAAGACTCTTAATGGAAAAGAGCAGATCAAAGTATTGATTTCTCCCAACGAAATATATAACAATCATAAGTATGTTGTTCTTGCAAAAGACCGAAACGATCTTAAGCTTTTCCTTGAAAAGAGAGGCATACAAACGATGATACACTATCCGCGACCCTTATATTCATATGCGATGTTCCGTGATCATGCATATATTGCAGAGGGTATCGTGGCAGCACAGCCTTTTTGTGATAAGGTGTTGACCTTACCTTTGCATACATTCATGTGGGACGAGGACTTGAATTATATTTGCGGAAAACTTCAACCAATAAAATAGCTTATGTTAATCGCAGGTGCCGGCAACTTGGGGAAACACAGTCTGGATATGCTTATCTATGATGGTTATGATAAGCCAGTGGTGTTTTATGATGATAATCCCTCGCTTCCTGATTTTTTATATGAAAAATTCCCTGTATTAAAAACGGAAGAGGCCGTTCGTGCCCATTTTCAGCAGCATGGTTCAAATTTCATTGCTACTGTTGGCAATAATCGTATGCGCGAAAAAATGGCAGTTAAGATTGAACAGTGGGGTGGTAAGATGGCGCCGCTGATTTCTTCAAAGTCATACATTAGTGCACTAATCAGTATTGAGGCACCCATTATTGTTCAACCGGGAGTAGTGATTGCTCATAATATTGAATTCGGGAAATCCTGCACCCTGCACGCAAACTCAGTTATTGGTCATGATGTGAAGTTGGGCAACTATGTGTCTGTGGCTTCTATGACGACCCTCATCGGACCTTGCAGTGTGGGCGATTACAGTTTTATCGGCACCAACGTCGTTGTGCACCCGGGCGTACGTATAGGGAACAACGCTTTTATTGGAACAGCTGTGGTGGTCAGGGAAGATGTCCCTGATTTTGGGACACTGTAGTATTTGCTGTAGGAATTTTTTTCACATAAAACTTTACGATCCGAACCAAACAGGCAACGCAAAAGTGCAAACACGGATCAAGTGGAAAAGTTGAGTAGTAGGAATACTATTCACAGAAAACAATAGATTTTAAAACCTTTCTTCAACTACGAATACCACGAATGAACGCGAATGAGTTCCTTTTGCAGCTATTGTTTGTAATATTGGCCATCAATATTGATTACACTTATCAATCTTTTTGAGCACCCATGTTTTAATAGTCTATCAGACCAAAACCATTAGTACTTTGGGGTTCTTTTACAGTAATGAAATTATGCAATGCTAATATTCACAGCGTGTGCGCGGGCCTGTCAAAGCAAGCGGGCGTGGGCGGACTGTGAATCGCGAATGGCAAGCAAATCCGCACTACCTTGCGTGATTTGCGGCCATTGGCGAGAGCGGGGGGATAGCATTTTGCTTTGACTAGAATTTTGGCTCCACCTTTTGTTCATGCAAAAGGTGGAAATTAAAGAATATAAACCACACGTTTAGTTGTGCTCTTGTTAAATGTGAAAATTCAGTATTTGGTTTTTTTAGTTGTACTAAAAAACACCTGTAACTATTTGTTATTCATCAACAATCCGTCTTGGTCCGCAAACACGGATGCATGCTTTGTTTTGGTTATGCCTTAAGAGTAAGAGACCTTCCCGCGATGCTTTGTCTTTTGTTGGTATCAACAAAAACCTTAGTGGTTTGTAAATGTTATTTTGGTGGCAGGAAGATCTTTCCGAAATACGCCATCCTTACATAATTTCTAAAGCTTTTTACTGTTTCTGCTTCCATTCCTGATAGCTCGCTTTCGCTGAGTTCATCGATGAAACAGATTGGATCTTCTGCATACATATCGCCTGTATGAAAATATGCCATTACGCGACATCCACCGCAAGTGTGCGTGTAGCGGCAGTTTCCACATTTTCCTTTTAAGGCGTCTCGATTAGTGATGGTTTTAAAAAGAGCACTTTCAAATAAAATTTCTTTTAAGTCGGTGTCAAGCACATTCCCACCTTTAACCTGGTCGAGAAACATCGGACAGGGAGAAACATCCCCTTCAGCATTTATGGCATAGTATGCCCCGACCCAGCATCCTACCGGCGGATTAAGAGGAATTTTCTCGCGATTCAAATCCTGACCTGAAACTTTTTCATAAACATCTTGAGGCAGGAAATAGGGCGTGTAACTGACTTGTCCGTTGTAATTATTTCTCAGTACTTCATGAAAATAATCTCTCATTGAGGCTTTGTCCGGCATCAGTTCAGATCGACCGCAATTCCTGGGAACAAAGGGAATTCGATTAAATGGGAGATGCAATTCACGTATGCGCGCAACGGTGTCGCTAAAGCTGGTCTTGTTGAATTGTCCCATGGTAATGCTGATGTTTGCCCGAATATTAAGGTGCTCCAGCATTTGAATACGCTCCAAAACGAAGCTATCTTTCGTTTCTCTGGTTTCAGGATTTAGCTCATCAAAAGAATTAATACCAAAAGAAATGATGATGTTATCTCCCACTATCCTCTTGATTTCTCTGGCCTGCGCCTCATCAAGCAGTAAACCGTTGGTCGCCATGGCGATTCTGAATCCTGTTTTATTAGCAAAATCAAGCAAATCCAGAGCATCGTCTCTAAGCAAAAACTCTCCTCCGGATAAATCGAGCAGTTCAGTTCCCAGCTTTCGCGCAGGATTTAGTACGCGATCCTTAATCTGTTGCGTAGTCATATCTGCAGGGTAGCTTCCTTCCGGCTTCTGCGATCCCGACGAGCAATAGGGGCAGGAAAGATTACATCTGCGGGTAGTTTCAAAATATAATATCGAATACCGCGGCTTCATGCGAACAGATTAGTAGAATACAAAAATAGACATTTCCGTGCGCTTTTTCAATACTGTTTCGGGGGAGACGGAGAATACGTATCGGTGTTTGATATTCTATATGTGTTTGGAACAAATGAAGTGTTTTATAATTATCTTTGAAAAAAAAAGTAATGATAGCCCCTGCAGCGCTTCTTAGCATACTGCCCTATAGCAAAAGTTTTTTGCTGGTCGACGAATTTATTCAAATCGATGAGCGGAAAATCTCCGGGAAATATACCTTTCACAGTGATAATCCAGTATATAACGGACATTTTGCCGAACAGCAGGTGATTCCCGGGGTAATTGCTGTTGAAGCTATGGGGCAAGTTGGATTGGTGGGGCATGCTTTTGCTTTGGTTGAGAATCCCGGTGATTATATTCCAATCCTTCACGAGATTAATGCTCAGTTTCACGAAAAAATCCCAGTAGGTAAGCCAATGATTACTGTTGGAGAGCTCATCTACTTCAGAAATAAAACAATAAAGTCATCAATTAAAATGATGGATGAAGCAGGCCTTATTTATGTTACACTCAAAGGTTTGCTGATGCTTTCAAAAGTACAAAAATGATGAAAAGGGTTGTTGTTACAGGTATTGGAGTAATCAGCCCAAATGGCTTTGGGAAAAATGCTTTTGCTGAAGCAATTCGGACAGGCAGATCCGGAATTCGCTTCATTCCAGAACTTGAATCGCTGGGTATGCGTTGTCAGGTTGGTGGAATTCCTGAATTGGATGCAGAGTCTGAGTCTTTTCTTGAGCGCTTTAATTTGCCAAATACTTCCCGTTTTTTAAAATATGGTTTAATTGCCGGACTTGAGGCCTGGAAGGATGCAGGTTTACAAATCCCCGACCTTTATAATTCAGAAGTTGACTACGATAGTGGTTCGGTGCTGGGAACTGTGATAGGTTCGGTGGATTTGCTGTGTGATCGCATTGCTCCAATGGTTAGCAGCAATCAAATAAAAAAATTGCGATCCGACATGGTTGAACAAACCATGGTGAGTGCTCCCAGCGCACATCTTACAAAAATTCTGGCCTTGGGTAACGCCAATTTTGGGAATTCGAATGCCTGTGCTTCTGGTACTGATGCAATTATTATGGGGGCGCAGCATATACAGGCAGGACGGGCCAAGCGTATGCTTGTTGGCGGAATTGATTGTTACTCTCCAAATTATTGGTGTCTTTTCGACCTGATGCGCGTGCTTTCTAAGGGTTTTAACGACCGACCGGAGGAAGCAAGCAGACCAATGAGTCAGTCAGCTGCAGGATTTGTTCCTGGTGCCGGAGGCGCCGTTTTACTTCTTGAAGAACTAGAGGAAGCACAGTTACGCGGCGCGACAATTTACGCAGAAATCGCTGGAGGCTTCATGAATACTGGCGGTCAACGCAAAGGTGGTACAATGACAGCCCCCAATAGCGAAGCCATATTAAAATGTATTGAAGGAGCTGTGCACAACGCGTCAATAAAACCAGAGGAAATAGATCTTATCTCAGGCCATCTTACAGCCACAAAGGCAGACGCAATAGAGGTGAACAATTGGAAAACTGCGCTTGGACGGAGTTTTAACGATTTCCCTTATATCAACTCCCTTAAATCAATGACGGGCCATTTACTCGGAGGAGCCGGAGCAATTGAAACCGCCGCCGCACTCATTGAGATGCAGCAGGGGTTTATCCATCCAAACCTGAATTGTGAGGACGTAAATAGCGAAATCCTTAGCGCCATCCGAGCTGAGGCTATTCCCCATTCAACCATTGATTATCATCCCAAATGTATTATTAAGGCGAGTTTTGGCTTCGGGGATGTGAATTCTTGTTTAGTACTCAAAGAATATAAACGTTAATTTCTATCATATGGAAACAATTGAAAACAAAGTTCTTGGCATATTAAAAAAATATACTCCCAATCCTGATGTATGGGCCAACTTTACGCCTGAATTCGGATTGATTAAAGACCTTAAAATCAATTCTGCCAGAATTGTAGATATTATTCTTGACATGGAAGAGGATTTTCAGGTGAATATTACCGATGAGGATATCGAGCAAATTAAATGTGTTAAGGATATTTTCGAAGTAATAAAAAGCAAAACCGCCTGAAATCATGTCATTTATCGGCTGTGATGTAGTTGATTTCGAATTATTTAAGCTGTTTGGCTCCAGCGAGCGACTTACCTATCAGTTAAGGACGTTTACTGCCATTGAACGTGCATTGGCAGATACTACCGAGAAATTTGCAATCTTTTGGGCAGCTAAGGAAAGTTCCTATAAGTTATTTTTTAAGTGTTTGAATTTGAACTCTTTTTCGCCGGCATTATTTCAGTGTCAAACAATCACTGCTATTGGGACTGAAGGATCTGCCGAGAAATATCAGCTGACTGTAAAATACAAAGAAAGTTACTGTTATGTAATGTGCAGTTTGTCAAGGATTGAACGTTCGATATCTGCATATGCCTGCCTTGAGCATGAAATGTTGAATCAAGTGGAGCTTCATGCTTTTTATCGCGTCACGGAATTTACTTACGATGACTATTTTTTTTCGCGTAAGTGTTTGGAAGAAATTGGATTCAGTAAAGAAAACGAATCAATGAACAATACGTATCATGATCATCCATTGTACGGTTATCCAGTATTATCAAATAATAGTTCGCAGACATATTCTGATTTGAGTGTAAGTCACGACGGACGCTGTGTGTTAGTTGCAATGCTTAGAAAATCAAATAATAATGATTGATTTACCGCTTGTTAGTGTTGGGGTTTTTTGTCATAATCATGAGAAGTTTATAGAGCATACATTGGCCAGCGTTTTCGGTCAGCAAACCACTTATAACGTTGAAGTTATTGTTCTGGATGATGCATCAGAAGATGCAAGTATCGAGATCATTCAGCGTTGGAGCAAATCGCACGACAATATCATAGTTGTTACGAATGAGAAAAATGGGGGTCCGGTTCAACAAGCCAAGAAATTTGCAGCGATAGCCAGAGGCAAATATCTTTGCTGGCTGGATGCTGATGATCGCTGGATTTATAAGAATAAACTGCAGGAACAGTTGGATTTTTTAGAGAGTAATCCTGATTATGTTGGTTGCTTCCATGATGCTGCAATCATTTCGGATGCACCTGAAGGCATTGGAAGCAGTGAATATCTGATGCGTTTTCATAATCATTGGAAAACATATTCCCAATTCAATACATATTCAGGCGATTTTTTTCCATGGGATGCGCTATCAAGAAAGATAATTCCAACCGCGTCGCTTTTATTCAGAAAGGCAAACCTGGAATTGTTTTTTAAAAAGTTTGGCGCTTTTCGATTATCAATTAGTTGGGCGATACATCTTTGGTTATTAAAAGAAAGTAAATTCAAATACTTCAATGAAGTATGGTCAGAGTACCACGACCATCCTGAAGGTTTTAGTAAGAAATACAGTCTTATAGATTTCAAGATCAATAATATAAAGATGCTTGAAACCCTTCTGCAAGATGAATATTATTCAAATTTGGTAAAGGATGTTTTTAAGGCACTTGAAAAGGAATATTTTCATCTGTTATCTTTGCCTGACATTAAAAATCTTAGAAAATCAGAATTTAAGGCGCACCTTAAAGCATATAAAAAGTACGCTAAGCTTGCCACCAATGAGGAGTTGAATTATTTTAAGACTCAGTACCAGTCAAAACATTAAGCTCGTTTTTGTTCGTAAATGATATAAAATCAAAACAGTATGTGCGGGATTACCGGTGTGTTCGATGGGAAAAAAGCTATTGATAGAGATACGTTTACGGGTCTTAATAATTTACTTAGTCACCGTGGGCCGGATGACGGGCAGTGCTGGATAGCTGAGAACCGGCAATTTGCCTTAGGGTTCAGACGCCTTGCAATTATCGACACCTCAGAGCGAGCTCAACAACCTATAGCCAACGAAGACGGGAAACTTCATTTGGTTTGTAATGGTGAGATTTATAATTATAAGGAATTAAAGAAGTTACTTGTCGAATCCGGTCATATTTTCACAAGTAGTTCCGATACTGAAGTTATTCTCCATGGATATGAAGAATGGGGGGTAGATATATTTCCGAAGCTTAATGGTATGTTTTCCATTGCCATTGTTGATCAAACGAACGAGTCTATTATTTTGGCTCGCGATCGTTTTGGAATAAAACCTCTTTATTACCAGGTCAATAAGGATTCGATAATATTTTCTTCGGAGCTTAGGCCTATCGTCGCATTTCATAAACCCAAAATAAATCGAAGTGCAATAATTAATTATTTGATTTATAGATATATTCCTGCTCCTGAAACAATCTACGAAGATGTTTATAAGCTTCCACCAGCACGATTCATGATTATTGACCGTAAATTGGGGTTCTCAATTTCTGAGTATTGGTCAATTAACGTAGCAGAGAAAAAGGAGAACGAAGCTGATTTCAGTCGAAAAATAGGTGAAATGTTGCAGCGTTCTGTGGGTGAGCATATGATAGGTGAGGAGGCAATTGGAGCATTTCTAAGTGGTGGCTATGATTCGAGTTATATTGCATTAAAAATGAAGGAGATGGGGAAATCTCCAATGAGCTTTTCCATCGGATTCAGGAATTGGTCACAAAGCGAGGATGTATTTGCTGCCGAAGTAGCCAAATCACTTCAAATCCCAAATACTTCCGAACTAATATCTGAAGAAGAATTTCTTTCTGAGCAGATCATTTCTGCCTGGGATGAACCTATTGCCGATATTTCTATTATTCCCACTTTTCGCGTTTGTTCATTAGCTGCTCGAACACATAAGGTGGTTTTATCAGGAGATGGTGCCGATGAGGTGCTCGGAGGCTACAATTGGTATTATGAAGTAGCTCAACAAATTGCTGATACAAAAAAGTCCTTTTTCAAACGACCGGATTTTCATAAAATGGCCTTGGATACTTACTGCAGATATACTGCTATGGGTTTGTATTCGAAAGAGATACTTAAAGAAACACTACATTCGGATCTGCATAGTAAAATTCCTGAAGATATATTTTGGCTGTATAAGCACAATTTGAACAAGGATATTCCTGTATTAAAGTCACTTCAGTTACTTGATATCAGAACATTTTTGCCTGAGTTGATATTACCAAAAATGGATAGGGCCTCCATGGCAAATTCACTTGAAGTGCGTCCGGCATTTCTGGATCACCGGATTGCCGAAGAAATTTTTTCGCACGAGAGTTCATTATATTTCAGTAAAGAACAATATAAGAAAATTCTGTTCAACGAATTAAAGGGAAAGATTCCCGATAATATTCTTGCTCGCAAAAAGCAAGGATTTACAGGTTCAGATTTGTTTTATGATCGACCGGATTTTTACCGACAGTTATTCAATAAAAGCCGTTTAGTTGAGGAGGGAATTATTAATCCGGAAATTATTGGGAAATTTATTGAAGGAAAGATGCCTTGGCATCTGTGGAAGTTAGCAGTGCTTGAAATGTGGTTTGCCAGATTTGAAAAATGAGAGCTTGGTTAGTTATAGCGTTAGGGTTAGTTTGTTGGATTAATATTGCAGAAGGGCAAAAAATCTCATATAAGGAGATTTCCCGGGAAAAGCCTCAAGCTGTAAGAATGATCTCAAATGATACAGACCATGAAATTGATATTTCAAGTCTTTTAAATCAGCTTTTCTTTCTTTCGAAAGATTCGCTTATTCAGTTTATTCGTAAGATGGACGTTCCAAAAGCCCTTGATAAGGACTATCAGCGAGCATGGCTTTTCATGGGGACTTATACATGGTCGCAACGAAAGCCACTGGCTGGGGCACGCGACATCAAAGATGGATTAACCTTTTTTAATGCTATTGGTTCCGGTTTCTGTGGGAATAAATCACAGGCGCTCGCATGGATCTGGCGGGCAATGGGATACGACACCAGAGTGGTTGATCTTGAAGGGCACGTTGTTCCAGAGATTTTTGTAAAAAATCATTGGGAGGTCTGGGATCCTACATATCATATTTATTACACCGATGATTATGGGACTCCATTAAGTGTTGATTCGTTAGCCGCTCACTCTAAGTATGTTAATCATCCAAATATTTGCCCGGGATTAAGGAAAAATATCTGGAGTCGATTTATGGGGAATAGCAGGAATCTTGCGAAAATCTATGAGTCAGTGGATAATAATCGCATTATTGAAAATACTTTAATTGACCTGCCATCTGATACTTCTTTGACTATAAAATTACCTCCTAAATCTAAATTGATTTTTCCAGTATTCTCGAGATTTCCTCTTTGGTCAGATTTTAAAGGTGACTTCACACAGCTATACAATTACGCAGAATGTGCAGTTTTTATTGACAGTGGTTATGTTGGATTTATCGAGTTTCCATTTATACTTCATGCTATTGAATCAAAAGAGGCGATGATTGTTATAAACGATAAGAGACTCCCATTAAATGACCGCTGGCCCGCACATACCTTTCCGGGAATTAGAGGCGGTTCCAGATTGAGGATTGCTCAAAATCAAAAAGGGATTTGGTTATACTTTCTAATAAACCCACAACTCTTACAACGCAATCCTGATCTTATTTTTCCGAACAATATTAATGGCATAAATGTGACCTCAGTCAGATTGTCACCCAGGAATAGAATCAATGTGATTGTGGGATCTGATATTTTACACGGAGTACATCTTAACAAACTCCAAAAGGCCTTTTTCCGTTGGATAAGCACGAAAAAGTAGTACTTTTATACTATGTTCGGCGCCAATAAAAAGAAAAAAGACTTTTATGCATACAACGGTTTGCGGGAAAAATCCCAATGCGAACACTTATGTCATGCGCCCTTCCAAAATCTTTTATTCGTTCAAAGTGGCAAAATGATGGTTTGTCATTATAACAGGGGTTTTTCAATCGGAACCTTTCCGGAACAGAGTATTGATGAAGCATGGAAAGGTCGTCGTATCGATGCTTTGAGAGCTAATGTTTCAAACTATGAAGTCACTCCAGGCTGTCAGTTTTGTGGTGATGAGATTGTTGCCGGAAATTTCCAGACGGCCGGCTGTAAGAAGTATGATTATCTCGCTGGATCATTAACTGGATATCCTTCTTCCATTGAGTTCCAAACATCGAATCGCTGCAATCTCGAATGTATCATGTGCAGCGGTGAGTATTCATCAGCCATTCGTAAGAACAGAGAACAAGGTGCTGCATGGCCGGATCCCTATGATGAGTCCTTTCACGAACAATTGATGCCCTATTTACCGAAACTTAAGTTTGCCAGTTTCACCGGTGGAGAGCCTTTCCTGAATGAACAATATTACTGGATATGGAGCGAAATTGAGAAAGTTAATCCGGCATTGAACATCACCATTTCTACCAATGGGACTATTCTTAATGATACAGTTAAAGCCCTCTTGTCCTCATTGAATATACAGCTTACTGTTTCTATTGATAGTCTTAAGAAAGATACCTATGAACGTATTCGTAAACATGCTTCTTTCGATGAAACCATGAGCAATATTAGGTATCTTATTGATTTTATGAAACAGAAACAGCGTTTGTTTTCTGTTAAATTTGTGGTGATGAAAGAGAACATTATGGAAATACCCGAACTCTTCGAGTTTTTCCATTCACAAGGTGTACAACTCTATCCTAAGCTGGCTATGGTGCCGTTTGATCTCAGTCTTCGGTTTCAGGAGCCTGAGGCGATTGAAGCTCAAGCGAATTTTTTACGTTCATTTTCCTTCAGTAATGATAGCCAAATAAAAGGGTTCAACATAATACGCTATAAGGAAATGATTCGTACTTTGGAACAATGGCGTGAGGACAGGGATAGTTTTTCGCAAAATTCTCTTGAGGCCATGCGCACGGAAGCCCTCGAAGCTAAGCTGTTTCAAATGGTTCAAGAGGCAATAACTAATGATGAAATGACTGAAGCCACCGAAAGAGAACGTCTATTGAAATCTTCGGTAACTGCGTTGAATGCATTGATGGAAACTGCCATGGAACAGGAAAAGCGAAGAGTGTTATTGTTGAAACTATTGATGCTCCCTCCATTTATGGTGATTAATGAATTGTATAGAAATAATATTGAGAAATTTGTAATGAGATTTCGTAGTTAATAGATTTTGTCTGAAATTAACGAGATGAAGAATCCTTTTAGAAAGAAGTCGGGTGTTTATGGGACTGTCAGCCGTAAAAGCAACGCTGGCATTTCTACAGACATACTTTTGGATTATCGCAAATACGCCGGCCTTTCTGATAATGAGCCCATTTGCAAAGCACCATTTCTGAGTATGCGCTTCAATCGCAATGGAGGTGTTACCCCTTGCTGTCAAAACTATCATCTGGACTCTGTTTGCGATAAAGGAATTCTTGATGTATGGAATGGCAAGCCATACACAGATCTTAGAAAGAGAATTCTTGAAAATAATCTTGATGGACAATGTGATTTTTGTAAAACACATTTGTTGAACAGAGACTTTGGCAATGTGCTCGCTACGCATTATAAACATTTTACTATAGAAGAGCGGCTGAAGCCGGTTTATCTGGACTTTAGTATCGACAGTCATTGTAATTTGCAATGCATAATGTGTAATGGTAGTTTGTCTTCCGGACTGGCAAATCCTGAAGAAAAGAAGGCCACGGGCGTTATTTACGATGAGCGCTTTTTCGAGGAGCTGGAGCTTCTGATTCCTGATCTGGAATTTGCAATTTTCTCCGGTGGTGAACCCTTTATGATAGAATCATACTATCGAATATGGGATCGGATGATGACATTAAATCCCTCTATGAGCATTGTTATTACAACGAATGCAACAGTCCTAGGCGAAAGGGCGAAGAATATCATCGAAAGAGGCAATTGTTCATTTAATATTTCGCTGGATTCAATGGACACCTTGGTGTATGAGCATATCCGCACTAATGCATCATTCGCGCGGACACAAGAAAACCTGCAATATCTAATCGATTACACGCGGAGAAAAGGAACAAATCTGACCATCGCGGCATGTCCTATGAACATGAACTGGCAAACACTTCCTGAACTTGCTGAATTTTGTGTCAAAGAAAAGATCCAACTTTATTTTAATCTTGTTACAAAACCCTTTGGAGTTGCGCTGTGGCCACTTGAAGACGAAAAACTATTAAGCATTGCAAGGTATTTAAAAGATTGTTTTCTGGCGACGGAAAAGCCAAGTAGTGACGGGCCTTTCAGTCAAATTCAAATTCTAATACAACAATTGGAAAGTTGGGCCGGACAATCAGCATATTTTCAAAAGAGGCTCAATTATTATCTGATATCTGAAAAGGCATTTAAAGATCAATTGATTTCGTATCTTTCTACAGACCCTTTCTTTGCTGCACATTCAGCAACAGAACAGGAAATTATTTCGCAAAAAACAGAAGCTGTTTTAAGTAGTCTGCCTGAATCTTTTTTTACTGATTTTTTTATTCGCCGTGTGATGAGGATGCCTGCAAGTCGTATTATTACTGAGATTTTGAATGAGGATATTCCAACAACCGCAGGAAATTTTTGCTCGATTTACTATTATTCCCGTGGGGAAACGTATATAAACAATAACGACCATACCACATGAAAGGCTTGTCATTAAAGCGATTGCTATGGTCTGATACAGAACATCAACTGCCTTCATGTGAGGCTGCAGCCAAAAGTCTGCGCTTTGGCCCGGGAGGAAGAGTGACGGTTTGCTGTCACAATAATAAAGTGGTTGTCGGTAATTATCCATCTCAGCGATTAGTTGAAATCTGGAATTCTCTAACTATCTCCCATCTGCGGCGTGATCTAAAAACACAGCACTTTCCCGATTCATGTTCATATTGTATTCTTGAATCGAAAAATACGTTTTCCAAGGTGCGAAGCGCAGCCTTGTATGATCGTTATGAACCCGTAGCAGAACAAGCTGTAATATTGGATTTCAAAACTGATAACCGATGCAACCTTGCGTGCATCATGTGTAATGGTCTTTCTTCTTCTTCATTAAGAAGTGCTGAATTGCCCAACACGAATGTGTACCATAATTCTGCTTTTTTAGATGAAATCCGACAATGGGCTCCTAAGTTACGCGAAACACGGTTTAGCGGGGGAGAACCTTTTCTTTCTGACTTTTATTTTGACCTCTGGAAAATGCTGATTGAGATTAATCCTGAGTGCAATATTGTAGTTCAAACGAATGGAACCATACTTAATAATCGCATTAAAACATTAATGGCATCAGGTAAATTTCACATAAATGTTTCTGTTGATTCATTTAATGATGCTACGTATTCCGCAATACGTAAGGGAAGTAGCCTATCTGCCGTAAAATCTAATCTCGAATGGTTTCAAGATTATTGCCTGAGCAACGATCGCTTTTGGGGGATGACCGCCTGCGCTATGCAAAAGAATTGTCATGAATTTGCTGAGATTGTTAATGCCTGGAATTCCTACAATGCCAGAGGTTGGTTCAGCAATGTTTGGTTTCCTCCTTCACAAGCTTTATGGAAGCTTGGAGCAGCGGAGCTTGAGAACCTTAAAGAGCAATTGGAAGGGCGGTCTTTCCCTGAAAGCACTGAGGTGGAGCGATACAATAAAGACGTCTTCAATCTTTTGAAAAGCACTATCGATCGTATGATTGAAGCATCATTTATTCATTTGCACCCTAAAACTGGCGATCTGTGCGGAGAAGCGGATTTTCTAAAGTGTGTAATTGATGTGTGTGAAGTCAACAATGATGTTCAGCAGCAAGCATTGAAATTAAAAATCGAAAGCTGCCTTATCGGGAAATCGAATTTTAGCTATAACAAACGTAGTTTTCTTCAAATTGCACAAACAGCCTCATCTGCTCTTTTAGCTGAACTTTTTGATGTAATGGATGAAAATGCATTACGCGAAACGCTCAATGCATTTGTTTTCGAAAAGGGAGGTTGTGCGTGAATTATACTTTGAAGAGGAGCGGAGCAAAAGTCCTGAAATGGATAAATTTAAGCAAATCCTTGTTTAGAGCCGGGAATACTACGGTTACTACAAATTATAATCCCTTATCCGATGCGGTAATCAAGGCATTTAATCGTTCAAGACCATTAGGCCCGCAGCCGCTTCTTTGCTATGCGCCTTATAAAATGATGTACTTCGCTTTTGGAGGAGAAGTCATCGCCTGCTGCCATAACCGTAAAAATATTTTGGGACGATATCCGGAGCAATCATTGAATGAAATCTGGGAAGGCCGCGAACTAGGCGTACTTCGCAATTATATTGCAAACAACGATCTCTCGCATGGTTGCGAAGTGTGCAAAACACTTCTACTGGCAAACAATTTCGATGGTGCGAAAAATGCCCTTTATGATCGCTACAAGGTCAGGAAATGGCCGATTACCATGGAATTTGAACTTGATAGTACCTGCAATCTTGAATGTGTAATTTGTAATGATTTGTTTAGCTCGTCAATCGCAGGCACTGGAAAGAAAAAATCACCTTATGATGAGCAGTTTGTATCACAATTGCAGTCTTTTATTCCGCATCTGCGCGAAGCAAAATTTTATGGAGGCGAACCCTTTTTAATTCCAATCTATTACGATATTTGGAATAATATGCTTCATCTCAATCCTGGCCTGCAGATTCTCATACAGACGAATGGAAGCGTGTTGAATGATAAAGTGAAGACGCTGTTGGAACAAGGAAATTTCAGCATCAACATATCCATAGATTCCCTTAATAAAGGGCGTTTCGAGCACATCAGGAAGAATGCGCAATTCGAAAAAGTGATGGAAAATACGCTATGGTTTGCTGAGTATTGTCATCGTAAGAAAACGCATTTTGGAATCATTCCTACTCCGAATCGCCTTAACTGGATGGACCTTCCTGAGCTCACTGCATGGGCTGCCACCTTAGAGGGAAGGGTCTACTTCAATACGCTCATTACTCCTCTTGATCTTGCACTTTGGAATATGCCTTCAACGGAGCTTGATGAGATGATCAGAGAACTATCTTTGGCAAATTTACCACAACGAACAACTGTTGAAAAGGACAATTATCGCCACTTTCAAGACTTTTTAAAACAACTTGAAGCATGGATGGCGACAAATCTCCATAATGTTGATGGCGCTCAAAAGACCGCTATTTCTGCCATCGAAATGCAACGAATAAAAAGTGAGTTTTTATTAAATCTTAAAAATGAACTTAAGGAATATAACGATGGAGCAATGATGTTGCAGAAATTTGAGCAGGCCATTCAGGAATTAGGGACTGAACAGGAAACAGATTTGGTTTATTTGGCACTTGCAAAAATTCCTGTAAAGGCAATTATCAGGGAATTGGAAACTCAGGATTCATCCCAATTGCGGAAGATTGCCGGAAAGAAATTGTTTGAGGCAGGCGGACAGTTTTTTATCAACGAAAGTTAAACAGCATGAGTTTAGGTGATTACATAAGGTCTTTTGTAAACGGCAAGAATCGTAAGATGCTGTGTGCTGCACCACTGAATAATATGCTGATTGATCAGCAGGGAAACGTAAGAATTTGTTGCCATAATAATAATGATTTTACCATCGGGAAATTTCCTGAGCAATCAATGCACGATATATGGT
Source organism: Bacteroidales bacterium (assembly GCA_963678485.1). Taxonomy (GTDB): domain Bacteria; phylum Bacteroidota; class Bacteroidia; order Bacteroidales; family CAIWKO01; genus CALGYY01. The sequence goes on along the minus strand of OY782882.1, from coordinate 1,778,819 downwards.
TTGGGGAAATCAGAAGGAACATGGTTCAGGAAATGAGAGAGGGGAAAGTGCCCCAGGCATGCTTAAACTGCATTCAGCATGGGATTAATAGTCAGTCACCCGATTCAAAAATTAAAACCAGCAAATCTTATCCTGGCGCATCATTACGCTCATACCCGCAACAAATCGAGTTCCTACTTGACAATGAATGTAATTTGTCATGCATTATGTGCGCCTCCAATAAATCAAGTACCATCACTGCCTCAGGATTCGTGGAGAAACCGATTTCGTTTGGAGATGCATTTTTAAACCAGATAAAACCATTTCTTAATAAAGTGCAGTTTACCGTATTTTCAGGCGGAGAGCCATTTCTGATTCCATTTTATCAGGAAATATGGGCATATATGAAACGTAATAATCCGACAGCTGGCATTTATGTTCAAACGAATGGGACAGTGTTAAACAGCATAATTAAAGAGCGGCTTCATTCGTACCACATTCAATTGGGTGTTTCTGTGGATGCTCTTACGCCTGAGATTTATGAGCAAATACGCAGGAACAGCCACTTTAATGTGATGTTTGATAATTTGCAGTATTTTCAGGAATACAGCATGGCTAAAGGGAATCACATGACTATCATGATGACACCCATGCGCCTGAATGCGCTGGAGGTCCCGAAATTACTTGAATATTGCAATACTCATGATTCTATATTGTCTTTAAGTATTCTCAACTGGCCATATTCTCTGGCTATTTGGTCGTTGAAGGCGGTTGAAATCGAATCTCTATTGTCCGCGTATCGCGCAATTGCTGGTGAATTATCTGCAAGTACCGAAATTGCTGAACGAAACAACAAGGTGTTTCTGCATTTTATTGAAATGCTGGAAGGTCATCTTAAAACCCGTCGCAATACGGAAGCTAATGCAACAGCGTTTGAAGCTGGATTGTTCGAGGAAATTGCAAATTTTAAAATTGAATTTTTGCAGCAACTTGAAGAATTGAGAAGTGTTAATCCTCTTTTTGTTGAGAGTCTGATGATGTATGTCAAAGAACTACAGATTGAATTTCAGGAACAGACAAAAAATATAGATTTTGTTTTTCTGATTTTCAAAGGGAAAGCGCTAACATACTTTACAAATCTTTTTGCAAATGAATCTCATGAACATCGGCTTGCAATGGGAAGGCATCGTATGGAAGAACTATTGTTTTTGGAACAAAATGGATGTTACGAAAAGCTGATTATTTTATAAAAAAAAGAGCTATATAAATGTTTTCAATGAAACACCGATCATCGCAACCTTGTCTGGCGCCCTTCAATAGTCTGTTTTTCTCAATGACAGGGAAGGCTTACTATTGTCTCGCCAACAGAAATGCAGTACTCGGAAGTTATCCTGCTCAAAGCGTCGATGAAATTGTTTCCGGCGATTTAATGCAGCAGTATAGAATACAGTTTATAAAAGAAAAATTTATTGAGGGCTGTGAGCAATGCAAGCAGCATTTGACGCAAGGTACCGAAGCAGCAGCATTTATAAATTTTCACAAAGCCTATCCGCTGTTGAGTGATTACAGACCTCGTTATATCGATTTCGAACTTGATAATCGCTGCAATTTAAATTGCATTATGTGCAGCCCGTATTTTTCTTCTTCAATTCCATACAGTGATGGTGTGTGTAGTAATTATAAATCGCCCTATGATGATGCATTTTTTACTGCATTCGATAAGTATGCACCAGCTTTAATCAAGGCGCATTTTCGTGGAGGAGAGCCATTTCTTATCTCTCGTTATCATGATTTTTGGGAGCGTCTTCGAAGCATTAATCATGCATTGCATATTGGAGCAACTACAAATGCGACAGTACTTTCCACTGAACATCGAAGGATGCTCGAAAGGGGAAATTTTGATTTGAATGTTTCGCTGGATAGCCTGCAGACAAACACTTACGAAAAGATTCGCATTGGTGCAACGTTCAGCAAATACAAGGAGCATTTGGATTATTTCATTTCCTTGAATGAGCAGGGGAAAATAAATCTCTCCGCATGCATGTGTTTAATGTCGCTCAATTGGCAAGAGTTTCCTGACTTGTTTCGCTTTTGCAATCAGCACGATATTGTCGTATATATTAATTATGTTGAGGTTCCGGAATATCTGTCTATAAAAAAAATGAATAAAGCAAAGATTGAAATGCTTATTCATTGTTTTGAAAAGGAAGAGATTTCTGGCAAGGGAAGGGTTGCTGAGGTAAATCGTATCGTCTTTGCCACCATGCTGGGCCAACTCAGGCAATGGGCGTCAGAAGCTCCCGCAAAGCGACAAAATGCCGAAGAAATTCTTGCCCTGGTGCAACAAAAAAAGGAAACATTCTTTGTTTTGTTGAACGCCTTTTTGCTTGAGAATTCTCAGTTTGCCCGCTTTGATAAAGTCTGGTTTGAACGTCAAATCAATGCCCTCAAATCACACGAGCTGCCGGGTTTTCAAATTGATCTTGTTTATTTTTCATTACTTGACACTCCAATACCAGAGATTGTGAAAATGTTGCCAGAGCTTAGTCAGGAATTGTTAAATAGAAAAATACTTGATAAATATCTTTATGTTGTTAATATGATGAAGACCATTGAAAATGACCTCTGATAGCCATATTTTCCTAACTTTGTTCAGCTGTCATAACACTCATAATACTAAATTCACTGACACTTGTTGCCATTTCTCATAAACCTTTAGACATCGACCAAATTTCAATTTTATGACTACCCTCGGTTCCCAAATTAAATCCATTGCTATTGGCATTTTGCGCGCAGTGAATCTCTTCATGGGGACGAAGAATCCGGTTAAAAACAAAGGCTTAGAAGCACACGGGCTAGCTTATAATCGTCAGCGGTTCTATGGTCCGCGTAAATATTTCTGCTATGCTCCTTTCCGTAGTATTTTTGTTTCTTACGATGGCCGGGTTTCACCATGTTATGCCTGCAAAACCAATGCGTCATTAAAAAGACAAAGTCTTGAGGAAATATGGAACGGCGAGGATTTTAGGGCACTGAGAACGCAAATGAGTGAGGGCATTATTCCAGATGAGTGCAGCTTTTGTCGGGGACACTTAAAAAACCAGAATTTTGGAAGTATCCTTGCGGCTAAATATGATCATCATGCTGCTGAAAATGGCGGATTTCCTGCAATCGCAGAGCTTGAACTGGGAAATGAATGTGCGCTGGAATGTGTGATGTGCTGTGGGGAATTGTCATCTTCTATTCGTGCAAACCGCGAACATAAAACGAAGGTCGAAAGCATTGTTGATGCTAACTTTGTGAAGCAATTCGATTTCTGTCTGCTGCATCTTCGGGCCGCAGAATTTACTGGGGGCGACCCTTTTTTAATTCCGATATATAAAGAGTTGTGGTCGAAGATTGAAAAGGTAAATCCCTCTTTGGACTTGTTGATTACGACCAACGCTAATACGATGAATAGTACCGTACAAGCGTTATTGCAAGGGAAATTGAAGTTGAGTTTTAATGTTTCTATAGATTCGCTGCGCAAGGATATCTATGAGCAAATACGCAGAAATGCAACCTTTGAAAATGCAATTAAGAACATCCAGATATTTTTTGAATATACCCAGAAACACAATACATCGCTTGGCTTTCTTGTGTGTCCTCTTCAGATTAATCGTTATGAACTTCCCGATTTTATTGAGTTTGCCAATCGTTATAAAGCTACGCTAAGCTATCACGTTGTCTTCAAACCCGCATCTTTGGCTTTGTGGACAATGAAGTCCGATGAGCTAAGATTGTTGCATTCACATTTGGTTCCTTATCAGTTTAAGGGAAGTGATTTCAGAACACGTATCAATTCTAGGAATTATGATGCAGTGACAGATTTGATTAATGCATGGGCCGTCAAGGCTGCATTGAGAGAAAGTGCCATAAAGGAGAAAGCAGGTTCATTGGAAACGCTTATAAATAGGGCAAAAGAGAGGTTTTGGGCTGAACTTTCTTCAGTAATTGAGGACGATGAAACGTTGAAGCATCATCAGCGAAGAATCGAAACAATTATTGCGCAGTTGCAAGTTGAGGCATATAATGAATTGGTTTTTCTAAAGCTATCAACGATAACTCCGCAGGAAATCGTTCAAGGATTAAATTCTATGAATGACAAGGAACTCTCTGAAAAGCTGGCCGGATATCACAATGCCATGTATTATGAATTTTTTGCAGGGGAAGGTTTGAGCGATAATGATAAGTACGAATTAAGTATGAAAGGGCAATTATGGTAAACCCGAAAAATACTTTTGTATTTGTTGTTTGCGGTGGAGAGGTCTATATCGACACCCTCAATATTGCATTGCGTTTTTTGAAGGTATTTTCAAAAAGTGATGTTATCGTCATTACCGATAGCAGTAGAAATGAATGTCCCATTCAGTGTGAACATATCGTTGATGTTAGAACTGATAAGGCATACACGCATCATCAGGCATCCGTATTCCTTAAAACATCCATTCATCGTTACCTTGATCTTGATAAAGGAAAGTACTGTTATCTGGATTCAGATATTCTTGCAATCAGCGATAAGGCTGATGAAGTCTTTTTGGAGGAGCCCGAAGTTATTGGCTTTTGTGCTGACAATATCACCCTTGATCTTTTTAGTCCCTACGCGGTGAATTGCGGTTGTTATGAAAAAGCCCGACAAAATGAGCAACACCTCCTTGAAGCACAAAGTGCTTATGCGAAATTATTAGCTGAATGGGAGGCGTTCAAAAAGGAACATAAAGGTGATGTTTTAGACGCCATCATTGCAGAAGCAAATGCAAAGAAATCGCGCAATCTATTTGCATTATCACGTTTTGCCATAGAAAAGGCCTGTCCCCTTTGTCGCAAGGCATCGTTCAAATCCTATTCATGGGATAAAAAGCTAAAAGTGTGGAGAAACTACAAGGGAGAAGTTATCCTGTTTCCAATCGTTACGTATTATGAGTATATCGCAAGAAAGACAGGTTTTACCTATGTGCCCGAGGGAAATTTTTGGAGCGAACAATCGGACCATGATGCCTGCATCCCACGCTGCACCCATCTTCACGAACTGATTAAAAAGTCGAATGGGTGTGAAATATCTCCGGATAGCTGGCAACACTGGAATGGTGGACTATTCCTCTTTAATCGGAACTCAGTTGAATTTCTAGAGTATTGGCACGAAAGGACAATAAGCATTTTTAAGGATGCCGATTGGAAAGTTCGCGATCAGGGAACATTGGCGCAGACTGTTTGGAGATTTGGATTGCAAAACTGCAGGACGATTGACAGCCGCTTTAATTTTATTCTTGATTATTACAAGCCCGGACTTGGGTTGGATGGAAAGGGCGGCTTCACCAAAGATAATTTTGCAAGCATTATACAACCTGAAATGGTACATGTATATCACCGCTTTGGTGATGAGCAGTGGGAGGTTTGGCAGTACCTGAAGGCATTCGGCAAATCGAAAGGAGTTAGTTTCGATGAGTGATGGAAGAAGAAATATTATTCGCCGCTCCGCCAGACTGCTTAATAAAGCAGCCTCAGCATTCTATTCCTACCCAACAGTTGAAAACGGTTTCGTTCCTGAAGACAAAAAACGCATTCTTGATTACAACAATCATCGGCCGTATGGGCCGGCGCAGCGATTCTGCTATGCTCCATTTTCCAACTTGTTTTTTAATACAGATGGCAAGGCAATCGTTTGCTGTAAAAACACGAAGGTTGTGCTCGGAAAATATCCCGGTTCAAGTATACATTCGATGTGGTTCAGCGAAAAGATTGATCGTTTGAGAGCATATATTCAACATAATGATTTGTCGCATGGTTGCTATAAATGCCGGGAAGCACTGCATTCGGGAAATTATGGTTCAATGACTGCCAGTGGATTTGACTTTCTTAGGGCATGGCCTGTTTCAGAGTATCCGCGAATGATGGAGTTTGAACTTAGCAATGTCTGTAATCTTGAATGTGAAATGTGTTCAGGCAGAGTTTCATCTGGTATTCGCAAGCACAGGGAGGGTCGTGAACCCTTGAAAATGCCATACGATAGCAACTTTGTGAAGCAATTGGAAGAATTCATCCCTCACCTTAAGCAAGCCCGTTTTTATGGAGGGGAACCATTCATGATTGATATTTATTATGATATCTGGAATGCATTTATTACAGCGAATTCAAACATTGATCTGTATGTTCTTACCAATGGAACCATCTTAAATGATACAGTAAAAAGTCTGCTCGAACGGGGAAACTTCACTATTAACGTTTCTGTTGATTCCTTCCAAAAGGATTGCTATGAAAGGATACGCGTGAATGCTGTTTTCGAAAAAACCATGGAGCATTTGCATTACTTCAATGATTATATGCAGCGTCACCGAAAACAACTGCGTGTTTTCATTACTCCTACACGAACGAATTGGAGAGAGATTCCGGAAATGGTGAAACAATGCAATGAGTGGAACATGGAAGTATACTTCAGTGTTGCTTATTATCCCGAAACGCTTAGTTTGTGGAATCTTCCGATTGTCAATCAAAAGGAAATTCTGGATTTTTATAATGCTGTGAATCTTCCCGAAAATACGAATGAAAAAAACTTCAGAGAAATGGTTGGCGATATTGCATTCTGGTACAAAGAACAGCAGCGTAATCCCGATTATATAAGTGAATTCAGAAAATACGCTTCACAACAAGAGGAGGGAGATTATATAGAAAAGGAAGAAATTCGGATTGCAGATGCGTCAAGGTTTCGAAACGAATTTTCTTCAAAATTTGAAAAGTATCTGGGAACGTATGCAGTGTTTTCAAACGAATCGGCGATGCCTGATTTTCTTAATCGCATTGATTTGATAATTGCAAAAAAGGGACTTTCGCAGGCAATTATTTATTTTTTCCTGTTGAATACAGCAAAGGAAAAAGTGATGCAGGGGCTCGCGGAAATGGATAATGAAGCCATCGCTGAGCTATTTATCAGAAAACAAGAGGAATTAAAGAGTACTCATATCATTATAGAATGATTGTATATTGGTGATCTATGAAACAGCTGTTGGTCAAGGTATTTCTTGGATGCAAGCGTGTCTATAGCACGCTGCATTTCCTGCTTTCTAAATTTGCAGGACAACAGTCGTTACCGTACAAAAGATGGCTGCAGTACAACAAGGGACGTATGCACGGATTTCAGCCACAGCTTTGCTATGCGCCATTCAGAAATCTCTTTGTAAGTCTTGAAGGACGAGTATACATCTGTTGCCGAAGCTCGGTTGTGTTGGGAACATATCCTGAGCAAAGCATTGAAGAGATATGGAGATCTGAACATGTAAAAAAGATACGTCGAAGCATTCGTCGCGGAATTTTTCCCGACGAATGTAAGGACTGTCGCCATTGGTTTGAAACCAATCAAAGCAGCCTGATGTTTTCAAAAACCTTCGATCGATATAGCTTTAGAACACGGTATCGGTATCCAGCATCACTAGATCTTTGGCTCGACAATCGGTGTAATCTTGAATGTGTGATGTGTAATGAGTTTGAGTCCTCCACTCATCGCATGAAGAAGAATCTTGAGCCCTTGAACATGCCCTATGATGAATCATTCATACAATCGCTGGCACCATTTCTCCCGTACTTAAAACACATCAATTGCTGTGGGGGAGAGCCGTTTCTAATCAATATTTATTATAGTTTGTGGGAGTTAATAGCCAGAGTAAATCCTTCTTTACGTATCAATGTTCTGACTAACGGAACGGTACTTACTCCCAAAGCTAAAGAACTTATGGAGAAGGCGCGCTTTTTTATTATGATCTCTATAGATTCGCTGAATAAAGAAAGCTTTGAGAAGATTAGAAAAAACGCAATTTTCGAAGATGTAATGAAGAGCTTTGAATATTATTGTGATTATAGCAAACGTAAGGGCAATCTGCTATCTGTTTCTTTTACTCCATCCATCCATAACTGGCAGGATCTGCCTGCAATGATTGATTTCTGTAATAACCATCAAACAGGTATCAACATTAGTACGGTTGTTTTTCCAGAAGAATTATCATTGAATAGTTTGAGTTATTCGGATATTGTACATGTTGTTGAAGTCCTTACTGCGCATCGGTTAGAACAAAACAGCTTGCAGTCCAGAGAGAATAATGCGCGTTATATGGAGTTTGTTCAAACAATCACCCAATGGAAAGATGCGAAGGTTGTATCCATCCCAGCAATGAATTAGATGACACAGGACAATAAAATAGTTCATGGTTTGTGGATTGGCACTGAGTTGTCTGTAGTGGAACTGCTGTGCATAAACTCCTTTATTTCTAACGGCCACGAATTTCATTTATGGGTATACGACAACCTCAGTACTGTGTTACCTGATGCAGTAATTCTCGGAGATGCCAATACGATAATTCCAAAGTCTGAGGTTTTTGCCTATCGTAACAAAAATCAATATGGTCATGGAAAGGGCAGTTTTGCTGGATTTTCAGATATATTCCGTTATAAATTATTGTTTTTGTATGGGGGTTGGTGGACGGATATGGATGTGGTATGTTTGCGTTCACTGGATTTTTTGGAACCTTATGTTTTTCGGACGCACCATGACTTTCCAGTGGTAGGCAACATCATGAAATGTCCCAAGGAATCGCAGCTCATGTATGAATGTTATGAATTAGCCGTTGCACAGGTAAATGCCGACAATACAGATTGGAACCTTCCAATAAGGATACTAAACGAAGCTATTGTAAAGCATGAACTACAATCATGCATTCATGAATTTTCGAATCAGGATAGTTGGAGATATGTTCGTACCTTGCTGTATCGAAACCCTCGAATTCCGGCACATTGGGAAGTTTTACATTTAGTGAATGAAGAGTGGAGAAGAAATAAAATCGACAAAGATGCAATACCAGGTTTCAGTTTAATTGGGAAAAAATTAGCGCTCTATGGTATTAAAACCGACGCTTCCCGCATTCGTGTGTTTAAGAACTATAGCCGTATAGTTTTTCCACGAAGCGCGTTCATACAGGCCTATTGGCTTTTTGCAAAAGTTTTTTGGCGTACTGTGCGTTTGATAAAGAAAGAAAAAGGCACTTCAAAAGGACAATAATTGGATGCGTTTTACAACGGATATTTCAGTTTTTCCGTCAGTAAAAATCTTTCATATACCAGATATTCTTCTCCAAAATTAATCAGTAAGCATAACGGAAATTGTCCGGCTTTGAGGTAGTTTAAAGCAATTGATTTTTCGAGATTTGAAAGCTCTTTTATCGCCTTAATCTCAACCAAAATTTGATCATAACATAAAAAGTCCACCTTAAAACTTTTTTTAAGAGGCTCTCTTTTGTAATGCACAGGGATTTCGATTTGCTGAAAATGGGGAATTTTTCTATTTATCATTTCGATGTGCAATGCTTCCTGATAGACAGATTCAAGAAAGCCGGGGCCCAACTGATTATGGACTTCCATGCAGGCTCCTATGATAGCATAGGATTCCTCCTTAAAGAATAATTTGTTCATGTTTTTCTTGTAAAAATAATAAAAATATTTTTCCAAAAAAACAGATTAACTAACATTATTCGCATCAAAAATCTCAGTGCAACAAGTCACTTCTTTTAATTGAAAACTGAAATTCTTTATGATGCACCTTTAATGATTTTAACTACGAATTTCACGAATGGACACGAATGAATTTGTAAAGAATATTATTCGCGCCAATCCGCGTCATTCGCAGTTAAACCAAAAAAGAAAGGATAACATCCTTGTACCTTACTTTATGGATTATACTACGAATTTCACGAATGGACACGAATGAATTTGTAAAGAATATTATTCGCGCCAATCCGCGTCATTCGCAGTTAAACCAAAAAAGAAAGGATAACATCCTTGTACCTTACTTTATGGATTATACTACGAATTTCACGAATGGACACGAATAGTTATGTAATGAATATTATTCGCGTAAATCCGCGTCATTCGCAGTTAAAGAGGTTGTTTAAGTAATGCTTTGCCCTGAGTTGCTTGTGGGAATTGATATTTGGGAGAGGACATAGTTGTCCAAAAAAACTCCGCATTGATATAAAGTTTCTTTTATAAAGTGATAAACAATACTAAGAAACAACGACCAGGTAGTAGTTCTTTTTTCCTTTTTGAACGAGAATATAACGGTCGCTAAGTAGATGATTCTTGCCAACAACGAGGTCGTCAGATATCTTTTGTTTATTAATCATGACTCCGCCGTCTTTGAGCATTCGGCGCACCTCTCCCTTGCTTGGGAATATATTTGTTGATTCGCTGAGAAAGTCAACAACAGGGATTCCTGCTGATAATTGTTCGCGTGCGACCTGACATTGCGGTACACCCTCAAAAACTGCAAGCAGCATTTCTCCTGATAGTGATTTTAATGCATCCTCTGTCCCTTTCCCAAATAGTATTTCAGAGGCGTCCACTGCTTGAGTGTAATCTTGTTCAGAATGAACTCGGATGGTTATATCTTTTGCCAGTGCTTTTTGTAAGATTCGCAAATGGGGCGCCTGCTGATGTTCCAATATGAATGCGTCAATTTCAGATTTACTGTAAAGTGAGAAAATCTTTATATATCGTGCGGCATCTTCATCAGAGCAGTTGAGCCAGAACTGATAAAATTTGTAAGGTGATGTCCTTTGAGCATCAAGCCATACATTCCCTTCCTCGGTTTTCCCGAACTTTCCGCCATCAGCTTTGGTTATTAATGGGCAAGTCAGTGCAAAGGCGGTACCTCCCGATTTCCTGCGAATAAGCTCTGTTCCGGTGAGAATATTCCCCCATTGATCGGAACCTCCCATTTGTAATTTGCAGTTTTCATTTTCATATAAATGCAGAAAATCATAACCCTGAACAAGCTGATAGGTAAACTCTGTAAAAGAAATACCCGTCTCCAATCGCTTTTGAACAGAATCTTTAGCCATCATATAATTTACGGTAAGGTGTTTTCCAACTTCCCTAAGAAAAGAAAGAAAGGTGAATTCCTTCATCCAATCGTAATTATTGACAAGCTTCGCAGGATTCGTTTTTGTATCAAAATCCAAAAATCTGAGCAATTGCTTGCGAATACACTCCTGATTATGACGGAGTATGTCTTCACTTAGTAGATTGCGTTCTTCCGATTTCCCCGAAGGATCTCCAATCATCCCGGTTGCTCCTCCAACAAGAGCTATAGGTCTGTGCCCGGCCAATTGAAAGTGCTTCAGCATCATGATTGAAACAAGATGTCCGATATGCAGAGAATCTGCCGTAGGATCAATCCCTACATAGGCTGATGTTGATTCTTTTATTAATTGTTCTTCCGTGCCCGGCATCATATCATGGATCATCCCTCGCCAGCGCAATTCTTCAACAAAGTTCATGGTGTGAATTTTTTGCAAAGATACTCAAATTGCGAATAATTTAAATAGCTGGATTGTTGTGAACAAACATGAAGGATTGTTGCATTACCTCTGTATAGCGCAATAGTATCGTATGTGCCGTAATTGTGGCTTTTGGGTAAGACCGGTCCCTGAACATTCCCCGTTTTACATGAAAGAACCGGCTTGCCCTCAGCCTTTTGGATAGTTTTACAGCACTACTCTTCTTTTATGATATTTTTAGATGCAATAATATTGTCCGCTTTTAATACAATGCAATACTGACCGGAGGATAGTTCCTGTGTGTTGACCTCTATGGAATTGGCTCCGGCCTTGACATTCATAAAGATTGAACTATATACCACCAGTCCATTCACATTGTAAATGGACAGACTTACGTCAGTATTGATGGGAAGGTTGAATCGTAAAATAACTCGTTCACTGAAAGGATTTGGGAAGACTGAAAGAGACAATGAGTTATTTGTAGGCATTGAACTGCTATCATTGTACGTTCCGAGAATAGCTTCCAATGCCGCTTCCACATTCCATTCTCCCTGCGACTCTGCCATGATCGCTGGAAGTTGATGGTCGTTAAGATTATTATTGGTGTCTTTTTTTTGTAAATCGGGACAATCAAAACCCTCAATGTATGCTCTGAAATATGAGCCTGCCACTGCATGAAATCCAGCTTGTAAAAGGATGGATTTACCTGCTCTGTATGTTACTCTGCCCGGATCAAACGAACCAATGGTCGGACAGTTGCCAATGTTCCATATGGGTTCGGCAGGGTGGACATAGGTATCAATCAATTGATTAGAAACAATCGTCTCAAACGCCTGATAATGGGAGGGATGCTGGCTACTCCCAATATTTGTGATACTGTTGTTGTAATGGCACATCGGGAGTTCTCCGCTTAGATTCATACTTATCATATTAATAAACGCTGATGGAGTATAATTATCCCGGAGAGAGACAAGGTGATATAAATTGTATAATAACATATAATCTAATCCGTTATAATTTCCTTGACTCCCAATCTTTCCGTGGTTCTGGAAATCTTCACCCTGCTCAAATTTGTAGGTCGAAGCCCAGCCATTCTCCGCGTGAATGTGCATAACTGAATCGTAGCAATAGGGTCCGTCGCAAGGTGCGGCGATCAGCTGGTCTCTGACTTTTCCCATGCTCAGCAGCGAAGTACTTTTATCGTGAAGATATTCCCAAAGGAGCAGATAAAATGTATCCCAATTGTCTTGCTCAGAGAGCTGATATATGCAACCTTTAGTGGTGTTTACTCCGGGTAGTCCAACAAGCGACCCATTCCAGCAATCACACAGAGCGGCCATCGTCATTGTCATGCAATTGTTCATCGGTTCTGTTGGAACATATTGCAATCCTTGCCAGGTGAGGTTTGCATTCTGCGCAAGCACCGGGCTGGGTAGTGGTGGATTATCCATGGTGAGATTGATAACAGTCAGTGGAATGGAGTAGAAATATGCATCAGAACCTCTAGGTACCGCTTCTTTATTGGGATCTAGAATAATCCATGATCCTGCTCCCCACATCCTTGTTATGACTTTGTTGGCAATTTCAGAGGCCTTATCGTGTGCATAATATCCTGATGGAATACATTTATGTACCAGCGCAAGTCCTTTCAATAGCCCAATGGCATTGTCTTGACTCATTGATCCATTCTTCATGTCTTGATCTGATTGAAAGACCAAATGAGGTGTGCCACCCGGTTCAACTTCCCAGTTTTGATAATCGTTGGCCGACACATGTTCTACCCAAGCTGGTCGCCCCGGACTTAGGCTGCCGACAATATCTGTGGAAGTAAGCCCCTCGTTGATCTGTGGATGTTCAACGATGAAAGATTCAGGAACATCCTGGCGCATATGAAATCCATCATAGGTATCAAAATTTTTATACCAGGGCATGCGACTTTCGCAAAGATCATTTCTTACGTAACAATCGAGAGCCGTATTTAATTCCTGAAGCGTTGCTGAAGCATCTTGTCCGTAACTAACCAGCAACGCATATTCAGTTGCCAGCACACCTAAATAATAACCCATGTGTACCATCTGATCACCATAGGAAATTAAACCAGTGGATTGTTGATTTCTAATGCCTGCGACCATCCCTTCACCTCTGAGTTGTCCGGCATTGCCCGGAATGACAAAGTATTTGAGACGAAGGCGATATTTCCAGTATTTTGAAAGTAATGCCTGATCAGTCGATGCGCTTTGTGAAAACAGACTGAACGGCAGTAATGAAAGTATAATAGTTGTAAATATTAGTATTTTTTTCATCATTCTATTTGTTTTAGTTCGACATAATAAATATGTCCTTCAAATTCGGTCTGCATCCATATCCTCTTTTTACTAAGCTTATAGATATCCCAGGTGCTTTCTTTGTTTTCGCGAAATGGCCCCGCTCCGGGGAAAGCCGCGGTTTCTTCGAGCGAATAAATCAACAATTGAGTATCATCAGCAACCAGCTTATAGTTACCCGAAAGAAATTCTGACTTAACACGAGTTGATATCCAGTAATTATCGGTTGGCTCAACCTCATGATATAGACTGAAAATTATATCGCTGATTGAATCTTTCCATAATTGTAGCGCGTCCTGACCGTCTACAGTAAATGCATCCGCTTCATAATTGCCTATAATGCGTGAATCTGCCGAGCGAAAGCTAATTGCAGGGCCATCTTTATATTTGCATGAGAAAAGAATTAAAGAAAATAAAATGCAGGCAAGTGCCATGCGGCCGTTAATGAAGGTGTTGTTTTTCATATTAGTTTTTTTGATATGTGAGCACAAAATGTGATTTATTTGTTTTTGTTTTTTTGTGCCGACATCTCATTATTGTTTGAGCCTGTATTCATACAAGTTGTCGTATAAAGTAGTTTTTACCCACATTGACTTATCTTTCAACTTGAGTATTTCCCATTCTTCTGTCATTGTCAATTGCACCGAAGGAATGGTAAGAATAATTTCCAGCGACGATTTGTCTTTGATAAAGCTCCAGCTAAATGCGACATTTGTTGTCCCAATAAGTGGGTCGGTAGATTGGCGTGTTCCTGTGCCGTCAGACTTAAACTCCCATTGTATCTGGGTTTCGTCAAGCACTTCAATTTCATTCTCGAACATTTTTTCGACAGTCCAGATGCCACATACACGGGCTGTTTTACTTCGCAAACTTATAGCTGGACCTTCCTCATATTTCTTGCAGGAGGCAACGACCAGCGTCATCACGATAAGGATAAGAATTGTTTTTTTCATAATAAAGAGATATTCATTATTTAATTATAGTTTGTAGTTTAGGGTTTAGACGCGGTTTTCAGTTCACTGATCTGGGCTTGAAGATCAATGTTTGTTTTGTTAAGGGCGATTACATATAAGGTAAGTTCTTCGACTTTTTCAAGCAGGGCGGCGTTCATTTTACCCAAAGAAATACCTTCTTTGAGCACTTCGCTTTCTTGTGGAATCCCCGGCAAATGGCCATTGGCGCTGATATACTCATCAATTTGTTGCAATGTCCATAAGGGGTAATCATTGCGGAATACATCATCATGCCATACATCCACGCAAACTTCCACTTCCTTCGCTCTAATTTTATTGTCAACCTGCATATAACCATTGCCCCAGAGAATGAAATTTTCGGTTCCTCCTGACTCCACCGCAAACGCTTTGATTTGCGAATTTGAAGCTTTGGTAAGCAGAGCATATCCCGGCCCTGACTGATTTGCCCCGATAACTAAAGCAGGTTGCGCTGAACTTGCAATGTTCATCTGTCCTTCCATTAAAGTCGTTCCAACTGCGGCAGCGCCATTCGTTTTATATACATTGTTTCCGCTTACAGTCCATCCAGTGACTAATGCCGGGTCTTTCGATATTACTAAACCTGTTGAAGTAGTCGCCAATAAATAATTAGCTGTAAAGCCTGAGGTGAATTGAAGTCGTTTAATATTTACCTGCCCATTTACATTTACAATTGCATTGGTTGCGGTTGACTGGATGGTCATTGCTGCATACGGCGTGCTGTTGCCTGTCTGAATTTCAAAGCGCAGTATGCCCATATTATTAGCAATATTCCAGCTTTTGGTGGTAGTTGAGTTTGTAAAACTAAAGGTTTCCGTAAGTTTTAAGGCAGCCTGAGCGTTGGTACTTGCAATGTGTAATTGTGCTGAGGGTACACTTGTCCCTATTCCCAAGCGGGAAGACGCATTGTCCCAAAACAGCTCTGTGCTGCCTGTCAGGCTAGACGGACCATTCCAGAAAGCAAGTTGTGTGGCAGTTCCTGCACCTGTTACCATACCTGCATGTGTGTGAGTGCTTAGTGAAAAGGCACTTGCGTGAAGATCATCTACCATATCTGAATTCAGATTTGATATTAAAGTCGAGGAACTTACACTCAGCGGTGCAGTGCCAGTGGGAATCAAGGATATCAATTTTCCAGTGGTGCGAATGTTTCCTCCCACAACATCAAATTTCTCTGTAGGAGTGATAGTCCCACAGCCAACGTTTATGCTGTCATCGTATAATTGCGATACTCCGTAAGTATAACGTCCATTACCATAATACAATTTTAATACTGCGTTTGGGTAATGCGGAGGGACATTCTGTGCACTGATGTCCGGCGGTACTGCCCAAAGAATGCAGCACAGCGCACCAATGACGGTCGGCTTTATTTTGCTAATGAATCGCTTAAATTTCTTAGAATGCAAGCGATCGAAGTGATGTTTTCTTTTTTTCATAGTTTGATTATTTGGTGTTTGTTTTTTTGTCAAATATAAATCATAAAAAATTATATACAAAATGAAACTATCGTGAAAAAGAAATTAAAATAGATAGAAATTAGACAAAATATTATGAATAAAAAACAAAAGCTGTATTTGTATCGACAAAACGGCAAGTAATTGTTGATAAATATTTTTGTACAGATCACTGTATTGGGAAGTAATCTTACACTGATTGAGGATTTAGGATCTTTACACATTTCTTTATCGCAGTGAAACTAATTACATGTTTTCGTTAAAATGTGTTTGATACCATAGTCTGCAACGCAAGGGTCAATTATTTTGTCAGAAGCTGACACTGCAGAATTCACAATATTTGGTTACTTTTGATGCAAAGGATGGATTGTAAGTACAGTGAAAATATAATCTCTGTCCTTGCTGCAAATTAATTTTTTAAAATGATCATCGTTACAGGAGGAACAGGTTTTCTAGGGGCGCATTTACTTGGCTTATTAGTGAGTCAGGGTAGCAGAGTACGTGCTGTACGACGCTCTCCTGCATCAATGGAGGCATGCCTGAAGATTCTCAATTTGTATGTTGATGATGACACACAAAAAAACCTCATTGAATGGGTTGATTGTGATGTGCTTGATGCAACAGGAATCTTAGAGTTGGTAAAGGAAGGCGACGATGTTTATCATTGTGCCGCTGTCATCAGTTTTTCTAAAAGACAACGAAACAAAATGTATAAGGTAAATATTAGCGGTACAGCTAATATTGTCAATGCCTGTTTGGAGAAAAAAGCGAGGAAGTTGTGTCATGTCAGCAGTATTGGTTCATTGGGTGATGCTTCTGAAGGAATTCCAGTTGATGAGCAAACACCACGAAGCGCTGCAGTTAAACATTCAGGCTATGGTTGGACAAAATATATGGGAGAGCTCGAAGTATTCAGAGGCATCGCTGAAGGCTTAAATGCAGTAATAGTGAATCCATCTGTAATTACTGGGCCTTGTGGGTCAAATCAAGGTATTGAGCCTCTGGTGAAGTTGGTCCAAAAGGGAATGAAATATTTTCCCAATGGGTCAAATGCCTGGATTGATGCTCGGGATGTTGCTGCAGCGATGGTATATTTAATGAAATCAGATATTACTGCTGAACGCTTTATTGTTTCTGCAGAGAATTTATCCTATCAACATATCATGACCTTGATTGCAACAGCCCTAAATGTCAACGTTCCGACAAAACGGGCCAGTCACTCTTTGATGAATGCGGCCAGGGTAGTGCTCCAGCTGAAGACCGTCTTTACAGGAAAGACAAATCCACTTACCAAAGAGATGTTAAGAATATCAACGTCGGTTTCTTCTTATGATACGACAAAATTTGCCAACCTAAAGGCATTCACATTCATTCCGATAAAGCAGTCGATTATTGATACTGTTTTTTCAAAAGCACTAACTAAATAAAATTTTAACGCTAGCCTTTCTTTGCGGCCTTTTTCGAGCGCATGCGAAATCTCATATTGAGAAAGAGCATGACCAGCTGCACTACAAGAATTGTCAGTGTGAAATACTGGAAAATATTTCCAAAATAGTCGCCAAAACGACTGTAAAAAGTCATGTGGTTATTGGCGTTAATGCTCATGCTGAGTACGGCATCTTCCCAATAGGGAGTGCTTTGCAATATGTCGCCCCTCTGGTTGATATATCCTGAAATTCCCGTATTTGCTGAGCGTGCAATACTACGACGTGTTTCAATTGCACGTAAACGTGCATATTGGAAATGTTGTCTGTGACCTGGCGAATCGTCCCACCAGCCATCATTGGTGATGATGAAAATAAGCTCAGCTCCGTTACGGATGTAGCCAGTAAGAAAGTCGCCGTAGATAGATTCATAGCAAATCACAGGAGCAACTTTAATCTTGCCATGGTCTCCAACAAATACGCTTCGCTCTGTTTGTGTGGCGTTACTTCCTGTCATTCCGCCCAAATCAATGGCGAATTTTTCAAGTGGCTTTAATAATTTTGGGAAAGGCATTTTTTCGACTCCGGGAACCAGCTTCGATTTGTGGTAGATTTGAGGATTATGCGTTGAATCGTAATATAATGCAGAGTTGCATACATCATAATAATAAGAGCCATCGTGGGAAATGCGGGCAGTCTCTGTAAGTTTTTCTCCCTTATGATAAATCTTAAATGAAGAGACTCCAATCACAATCTTTAATTGAGGGAAGTCAACCAATAATGCTTTTAAACTATCAACACTCCAGGTATCATTAAGTTCGTTTTCAACAATACCTTCAGGAATGGCTGTTTCTGGGCAAACTAAGAAATCGGTTGTTGAATCAATTTTTTGGCGCGCAAGACTAAGGATTTTATCAAGCTGCGCTTGTGGGGCCATCCCGCCAAACTTTTCATTGTAAGGGTCAATGTTAGGCTGAACCACTACGACCTTAACCGGGGCAGAGGTTTCTTTGTAGGAGTAATATCTTAGGAGGGAGGTGGAAATCGGAATGATCAAGGCAAGTAGTGCGCCCAGACCATAGAGCAGCACTCTTTTCTTCATTTTCAATAATCCAAACGTATATTTTAATGAAAGATAAATTAAAATGTTGATGCCAAGCACCCAAATTGTTCCGCCAAATGTCCCGGTGTATTCATACCACTGAATCCATGTAGGATAATTAGCAAATCCATTTCCTAAGTTGAGCCACGACCATGTGAGATCCCAATCCAAATGCAAATATTCGAAGGTCACCCAGAAAAAAATGAGGACAATAAAGCCTCCGCGGCCCTTAAAAAGATTTCGTCGAATTACATGATAAAAATGGAAGACCAAGGCCATAAACAAGGCATTGAAGAAAATGGCCATCAATGCCCCGAATAGCGTAGAGTAGTAAATCCACCATGTTGTAAGCAGATTCCATACAAGAAAGGCAATATATGCGTGTAAAAACAAGCTACCCTTAATGAAGTTATGCTTGTTCTGAACAATATAATCTTCAACAAACAGCATGGGAATGAAAGCCACAAACAGTATTCCCGGGAATCCGCGGGCAGGCCAGCCCAGCCATAGCAGGACACCTGTGAGTATTGCAAGTAATATGAGGTAGAATTTTTTCATGTAGTTTTCTGATACAAAAATACAAAATATATCTAGCGGTCAATCGATGGATGGAACCAACTACTTTTTATTCCCACCGAAAAGTAAATTCCCCGTTGTGTTGATAAGGAAGTTTGCTGTTGACGGAACATCAACATCGCTTCCGCACGCAAATTTAAGGATGGAATTATCATTCGTGTTGCCTTGATAGATAAAAGAAACGTTTGGCATTTTAATCCTTGGCCAATGCTATTCCCATATTGCTGAACCGGGATGTTTTGATATTCGGGATAATAGGTGTCGAATGTTGGCTGTAAAATATTACTACCGTAATGGGTTCCATTGGTATCAAGACCATTCAACAAATACCTGCCTTCGCATTGAAAGAAATATTTTTTATAGGAATATTTAATAAAGCCAAGTATTTCATGAAAATTCGCCCCAGCCGGATGCGCTAAAGGTTCATTATAATGAGTATAATTGACTTCTGGGCGACGATGCGAGAAAGTATAGGGACGCGCAGCGTTGTATTCAATTTGAATATCAAGTCCTTTTATTTTGAATATATCATATGAAGTAAATCCTAACTGCCAGGCCTGCTTATTGGTCCAGTATCCATAATTGCCTACGGAATCGCCGGGATGCAGCCAGTGCTTTATTCGGTTTATACTGCCACTTGAAAATTCTCCCCATATAATATCATCCAGCATGAATTGTCCGTAGAAGAAACTCTTTTTCCCAACTTTAACTTTGGCGCTGAATCCCATCAAGCTATTATCAGGACTACCAATTGAAAATTCAACAGGTCGATAAAATATGAGTGGGTTCAAATAGTTGATGTCAAAGCCTCTACGCATCGAACTATCGGCGTTTTGCCATATAATTGCTTCAAAAAAACCAATGTTCACTCGCTTTGAGACATCCCAGGTTAAAAAGTGAAAGCTCCCGTATTTATTATCCATCCTACTCCAGATTCCTGTATTGCTGTTGCGCAAATCTTTTAACTGAGCGTAAAGATTTATATATTTTATATGCCAGACTGAGGTAGTAAGTTTAATGTAAGGGTATGAGAACGACTGATCACTTAAAAAGAAACTACGGTATCCATCGCCCCAGAAATTACGACCCATGCCAGCTTCAAGATTGAAATATTTCATGAAACTATAGTTCGCATACACGTCCCAATCCCAGAAATAATGACCGCCAAGCGATGATTGAACAGCGTAGCCACAAGCAGGGGAAACGTGCAGACGGGAAATTTCATGCTCCAGATAATCGGGAAATGAATACTGGCTGAACCGGCCATATCCACCAAACGAAAACTGTTTTCCAAGGTCTGCTGTAACATTCAAACCAACTGCTCCACCGCCTGTTGCACCTGAGGTTCGTGAATTTAAACCAGCTTCAAAATCTATCGTAGGCGTAATGATGATATGGTTTTTATCATTGCCAATCTTTCCCATTTCAAAATTATACAAACGCTCAAATGCATTGTTTCTTCTTCCTTTGACAGCATGCAGAAATTCTGTAAGAGTATCAGAAATTAGATCCTTCTCTAGTATCGGCAGGACTGCAGCTTGACGGCTTTGTCCGGCAATATTAAGTTTTTTTCTTTCCAAATAATTCCATTCCTCTGTGCCCTGAAGATGCCCTTGCTGTGCCGAAAGCCTGTGAGGCAATGTGCACAATAACGCAAGCGACAGGAGAATGGTTTGGACTAATTTCATGATGACTTTTTTCAAGTATTAAAAATCAAAGTACTGATTAAACAATTTTGTTTTTATTCCGAGCGAGATGCAAAGGTTCTTTTGTGTAGATTCGTTCATTCGGGCTGTGCGGTAACTCAATTCACCTTCAACACAAAGCTGATACTTGGGATTAAACAAATATCCCGCTCTCAATACACCAATCATCCGAACCAGACGATCGCCTTGTAGCATTACATTACCTGTTGAATTATATCCGCCGGAAGCGTGAGTGTCTGACATAAAAATATTGCTTCCCCAATGCGAGTTCAGTGTATCCGCACCGCTTACAGCGTACAAACAATTAATGGATGCATACATCCTGCGGTAACGGTAATCAGCAAAAAATAAAAGTTCTCTGAAGTTTGCGCCTAAAGGGTGAGCCAATGCCTGATTGTAATGAGTGTAACTTTGCAGTGCATCCTGGTGACCATAGGTATACGGTCGTGCTTGATTGTACTCTGCCTGCAGATAAAGGTTTCGAACGCCACCAACATCGAACCATTTAACACCAGCCTGATAAGCGAATTTCGTTTTCAAATAGCCACCGCCTGATGGTTTGCTAAAATGAAAATCATCAAGCGCAAATTGTCCGTAAATATGAAGCTTCTTCCATGGTCTAACATTTAAATCCGCTCCGATAAGAACATTGTTTTTTGAGAAAAGCGAATACCGAAATGTATTGACATAGATAATAGGTATATATTGATTAAAATTGAAAGACCGATCTTTAAAACTGCGTGATTCCCAAATGATACCTTCGAATAACCCAATATCCAACCAACGGGTGACATGTGCGCTTAGATAATTAAAGGTTCCGCCTTTTTTCTGATATCCCTGGTACCAGATGATGGGTGCATCCAGCACAGAATCGGAATCCAGATTTTGGAAACTTGTGATGAGGTTGACGTATTCAAATCGCCCTAATTTAGTGGTGATTTTAAGAAAGGGGTACTGAAAGGAATTATCCGATAAAAGCAAGGAGCGATAACCATTGCCAAACATATTTTTTCCATAACCCAATTGAAAATTCAGAAACCTCCATGGTGAATAGGAGATGTTGGCCGAAGCCACGCCATAATCGAAAGAATTGCTTCTGAAATCTTTTACGCGATTCATTCCAGGAACCACTTCGAATTGTTGGATGACATCAGTAATATAGCTGGCAAAGCGCGCTTGGGTTTCCAAATATGAAGTATAGAAGGCGAGCTTGTTGCCGATGGTTCCTGAAATCTGAACACCTCTGCTATTGCGGTACAGCAGTCCGGAATTATATACATCCTTGCCTAGTTGCAAATCGAATAGGGGATCCGCGGCGATTGAAAAATTTCCGCTATCTGCATGTAAAAAGTGTTCGAAGTAGAGCTTGCGAATAATCCAGGAACGGCCCGAGCCGGACTGTTGGCAGCCCGGAGTTAAGAGTGAATCATTCAAAAGCAGTTCGCTTTTGTTTTGACTTATGAAAGGTTTTACAGATAGATGCCTTGCCGTTGGCGATCCATCCTGAACACTTTCGTAGGGTTGCATGATTGATCGCTCAAAGCCAATCAGCGATTGCGCACTAACGAAGGAGATTTGAAAATATAGTAAAATCGCCAAAAGCGATGATAGTCCGATGCGCATAAAATGGGGATTCCTTTGGACAAAAATAAAAAAAAACCGGGACAGCCCGGTTTTCTTTCTTTGCGATGCTTGTATTATGCACCCGCAGTTAAGGTGGGATCAACAAAAACACGGGTCATGAGTTCCCTGTCGAGAAGCAGCAATCCATGCCCTTTTCCTTCAACAATTTTGAGCTGTTGAAGAATCTCTGTTGCATTAGCCTCTTCCTCAACCTGTTCTTTAACAAACCATTGAAGGAAGTTCACAGAAGCATGGTCTTTTTCCTGTAAGGCAACATCCATAAGTGAGTTGATTAGCGAGGTAACTTTTTCTTCGTGATGCAAAGTGGCTTCAAATACTGCAATTGGATCATTCCATTTAGATTCGGGTTGCTCAATAGTCTGTAATGTCACTTTTCCGCCACGTTCGTGAACAAAGTTGAACATTATCATTGCATGTGCATTCTCTTCCTTCACCTGTATACTCATCCAATGCGCAAAGCCTTTTAAATTTGCATCGGTGAAATATGAAGACATAGAAAGATATAAATACGACGAGAACATCTCAGCATTAATCTGATCATTAAATGCCTGTTCCATTTTTTTACTTAACATATATAGACTCCTTATTTTTAATAATTATGATGGATTGAATTATTGTTTTAAATATTGAGGTACAAAGATACGAAAATTATTTTCCGAAGGCAACTATTATTACAAAGATTACTGATTAACAATATTATACATTGACTTCAATAAATCGTAAATAAAATTTTATGAAATGCTTTAAAATATTCAGCTTATAACGATACATTTGTAAAAAATCTTCGATATGAAAAAACTAATATGCATTATTACGGTTTTGATTTTTTCCACTACCGTATTTGGCCAGGTAAAGGACGTGAAATGGGGGAAACCCTGTACAAAGAAATCTTTTGCTGGTAACTTCAGAGTGCTTTCGCTTAATGAAAATGGTCTGTGTGTTATTTCACCGGTTCCAGCATTTATGAGAGCTTCAACAAGTGTCTCTATAATAAAGTTTGATCGCGGTATGAATTTTTTATCGCTCATTAAAGTACCATTAAAATTTCAGGACAAAGCACTGAGTTATGAATTTACCTCAGTATTGAAAACTGCCACTCTTGTATTTTCGTCATTTATTGATGTGAAGGCGGGAACCAAAACTCTTTACTATAATAAGTATAATGAGGACTCACAGACCTTATCATCGGAAACCGTTAAAGTACTGGAAGTTCCTATCGTCAAAAAGCCTTTACCTGTATCGGGATATTTTTTCGATGTAATTTCTCCCGATTCAACAAAGCTTGGGATCGTGTACAACCCTCCATCAGTTCCAGATGGACAAGAAACCTTCGGTTGTGCAGTTATCGATGAGAGCTTGAGTTTAGTGTATCAGCGTATGGACGAATTCCCATTTAAGGATAGAAAATACGATTTAGAGTCGGCGGCTGTTTCGCAGAACGGTACGATATATCTTTGCGGAACACTTACTACCGGTCCAAAAAAACCTTTCAAGAGAGAACCAAATTATAAGTATTCTGTATTGGCTATCGATGGTAATAACTCAAAGCCAAAAGAAATTTCAATTGAATTGAGCGATCTCTTCATTTCGAAACTTCAAATAGGCTGCAATCTGGATGGTGATTTAATCGCTGCTGGATTTTATTCTGAAAGAAATAGTTTTGATATTAAAGGTTGTGTTAGTAATGTGATTGATGGCACGACGGGGGAAATCAGGAATCAGGTTACCAAGCCCTTTAGCATTGAATTCATTACCATGGGGATGAAGCCGGGACAGGCAGAACGCACCGAAGCTAAAGCTGAAAAGGGAAAGAATGTTGAAATGGAGAATTATACATTCGATCATTTGATTATGCGTCCTGACAATGGAGTGTATCTTGTGGCAGAGAAATATTATTCTGTTACGACAACTACAACAAACTCCAATGGTACCACAACTACACATACAACATATTATGCTGAGGATATTATTGTAATTGGGATAAACGAATCTTCCGAAATTGATATGGTTGCTAAAGTTTTGAAAAAGCAAAAATCTTCATCGCCTTCAAATATTTCATATGCCATGACGATGAAGGGTTCTGATTTGTATTTCGTTTTCACGGATAATGCATTAAATAATGCACCGCATCCGCCTTACACACAGTGGGCGAGCTTTGGAAAATCGGGTGTTACAACCATTGCCAGTGTAAATTCATCGGGTGAGGTGACACGCAAAAACCTTTACACTTTTGAGAAGAACAAATTCTACTTATGGCCGGGTTATTCGGAATCCCTCAACAATGGCGATTTGCTTTTGGTAACAGGAAATATCTCGAAAATGAGATTTGGCCTGATTGAGATTGAGTAATATCCAAATTCGTTAGAACAATAATTGATTGAACTTTATACAAGAAGAACCCCGGCAATTAGTGTCGGGGTTTTTCTTTATGGAATAAAAAAAAAGGTGCGAAGTTATTCGCACCTTTTTCTATGAGTTTAAATGGTTTACCATTTGTCACGACCACCGCCGCCGCCTTTGTTGTAACCGCCGCCGCTGCCGCCTTTATTGAAACCACCTTTATTATAGCCGCCACCTTTGTTGTAACCGCCGCCGCCTTTGTTAAAGCCGCCGCCGCCACGATTATTGTCGCGTTTTTCTTCAGCTTTGTTAACAACAATAGTACGTCCGCTGACCTGCGCACCGTTTAATTCGTCAATAGCTTTTTGTGCTTGCTCGTCATCCGGCATTTCTACAAAACCAAAGCCTTTGCTTCTTCCTGTAAACTTATCGGAAATGATAACTGCTGACGCTACTTCGCCATACTCTTCGAAGAATTCTCTTAATTCAGTTTCCTCTAAGCTAAAAGGAAGACTGCCGACAAAAATTTTCATAATGAACTAATAAATGATTTGATAATTAAATTTTTGCAAAGGTAGGGTTATTTTCATCGCGAACCAAAAATATTTGCAAATTGGGCTAATATACTCGATTTAAGACCAGTTATGGGCGTTTTAGTTATAGTCTGTCATGTAGAGAAGGCGCTCTACCGTATCCGTTTCGGGCTCGTCATTGTATTGAAAATGAATGCGTAAGCGATTATCCAAGGGATCCATCCTTAACATGCGTACCATCAGCCTGTAGAGACCAGGGAATTTATCATACAATTCCTGCGGATCTTCCATAAAATGCTCAGCACACACGGCAAAGAACTCCATTTTATTAGTAAATGCGTAGTCGCGAAGGAATTTCAACTCAAAAGCTGTGCGAGCAATTTTGAAATGCTGCATAGCCACGCCAAATAGCTGATATCCTCGGTTAAACTGTTCATCATTAAGCTCTTCCATTGAGTTTTGAAGCATTATCGCATGAGCAAATTCATGATACCCGAGATTGATTCTGTCTGTGGTGGTTGCAAATCCTTCTTTGAAATGAGGCCACGAAAAGGCTAATATGCCATGAGGGTTCGTTTCCCCTTTGTTCATCGTTTTTGAAAAGGGAGAATAGAAAATACTAGGATATACATAGATTTCCTTGAAGCTACCCAAAAGAAAATCATCCAAACCAAAGGTGATATGAACAGCAGCACCTGCAATAGTAATCATGATCTCTTCATTAATTTGCAAGCCTTCTCTGCCATGAAATTCGTGAAACTCCAAAAACATTTCAACCCGATGATTAAAACGTTTTAAATCGGTGCTGCGCAATTGCGAATAAAAAGGAAGATTCTTCAACAGAATTTCCTCTTGCGAAAGCGTGATAGTCTTGGCGTTTTCGCTTTTCCTTTCAAGCACCTGCTTGAAAATAACAACGCCAAAAAATATTGACATCAATAATAGGATAACAATTGCATCCGGACTCAAAATCAGTAATAATTAAAATATGTATTTGTGCTGATTGTAAAATATCATAAAAAATGGACCGGACACTCCGATCCATTTTTATCCTAAGCTCGTTATTAAATCATTTTCCTGGGTTCCACCCACAAATCGAATTGTTCGTTAGTGACCAAACCAAGTTCAATGGCAGCTTCACGCAAGGTCTTATGCTCGCTGTGTGCTTTCTTAGCAATTTTTGCTGCGTTTTCGTAACCTATGTGAGGGTTCAAGGCGGTGACCAGCATGAGTGACTTTTCAAGATTAGCCTTGATATTTGCAGTGTTGGCTTCAATACCAACTACACAATTTTCATCGAAGGAAACACTGGCATCTCCAATCAGACGTGCAGCCATCAGGAAATTGAAAATCATTACAGGTTTAAAAACATTTAACTGAAAATGACCATTCATCCCACCAATGGCGATTGCAGCATCGTTACCGATCACCTGAGCGCACACCATCGTCATGGCTTCGCATTGCGTTGGGTTGACTTTACCTGGCATAATTGAAGAACCGGGTTCATTTTCGGGAAGGTTGAGTTCTCCAATACCGCAGCGGGGACCGGAACCCAACAGGCGAATATCACTAGCAATTTTCATGAGGCTTACAGCGACTGTCTTCAAGGCACCGGATGCTTCAACGATTGCATCATGCGCTGCCAAAGATTCGAATTTGTTGGGCGCTGTAATCATTGGCAGCTGGCTGAGTTCAGAGATCTTTTTAGCAACCAGCTCAGAATATCCTTTTGGAGTGTTGATACCTGTTCCTACAGCAGTGCCGCCCAGCGCAAGTTCAGAAACATGGGCAAGTGTGTGTTCAATTGCCAGGATACCATGATCTATCATGGAAACATAGCCGGAAAACTCTTGGCCCAGTGTAAGCGGTGTAGCATCCATCAGGTGGGTGCGACCTATTTTTACAATATCATTAAATTCGGCTGCTTTTTTTGCCAGGGTTCCCCGTAATTTTTTTAAGCCCGGAAGTGTCGTTTCAACGATCATCTTATAGGCTGCAATACTCATGGCTGTGGGGAAAGTATCGTTCGAGGATTGACTTTTATTTACATCATCATTTGGATGAATAAAGGTTTTTCCTTCACCCAAAACGCCACCATTCAAGACGTGAGCGCGATTTGCAATTACTTCATTCAGATTCATATTACTCTGAGTGCCGCTACCAGTCTGCCATACAACAAGCGGAAACTGATCATATAACTTTCCCTCGAGAATTTCATCACAAACTGCTGCAATCAACGCAGATTTTTCAGCAGCCAAAACACCAAGTTCTGTGTTGGTCAGCGCTGCAGCCTTTTTCAATATAGCAAAGGCATCTATAATCTCCTTGGGCATTAATTGTCCGCCGATTTTAAAATTATCTTTCGAACGCTGGGTTTGGGCGCCCCAGTAAACGTCAGCAGGAACCTCAACTGTTCCCATTGTGTCTTTTTCAATACGGGTTTTCATATGTTGAAATTAAGGTGTGGTTTAACATTAAAAAATTTGCAGGTAAATGTATAATAATTTTTATCTGTCAAATATAAATTGCGAAAAAAAAGTCAAAACGATGAAAGGTTTAATTGTAGAAATCTTCTCATTTGACCATTAGTACCGGGGCAAATTAAACACGGTTCTCATCGGGCATAGTGCCGAAATAGTAGAAATGAAACGAACAAATCTGATTTGTTAAACCTTCAAAAGGCTTCTGCAAAAGACTCCCAATGGCAGTTTTTTGCCAAAGGTGTCGGACAGATACAACTCACCATATTCAAGCGATTGAGAAGGAATTGAAGAATGGAGCAGATTTGCGGCCACCAGCGACGAAAAGCCCATTGAATAAAGATTCAGTAAAAGGAAGGATTGTTCCGATTCAAGCAGTTGAGAGCAGCACTGCATCATTTCGTTGATACCTTCTTCAAGTATCCATTTTTCACCATCCGGACCACGGCCATAGGCTGGGGGATCAAGGATAATCCCCTGATAATGATTGCCACGCTTGACTTCTCTTTTTACAAATTTCATGGCATCTTCAACTACCCACCGTATATCGGAGAGGCCCGAAGATTCCATGTTTTCTCGAGCCCAACTAACAACCGGCTTAACCGAATCCACGTGCACCACCTCTGCACCCGCTGCTCTGGCCGCAAGTGAGGCACCCCCTGTGTAAGCAAATAGATTGAGCACTTTGCTAGATGTCGCGCGCTGCCTGTGCAGACTATCATAGATATAATTCCAATTCTCGGCTTGTTCAGGGAACACACCAACATGCTTAAATGCTGTCAGCCCCAAGCGAAATCTAAGATCCATGTCGTGATAGCGGTATAAAATCGTCCACTGTTCCGGCATTTTTTTTAGAAACTGCCATCTTCCTTTTTCTGCGTCCTTGTCGTGACTGTTCTTTTCACGGACAAATCGTACATGTGCACGACGCTCCCATTCCCCGGAAGTCATAGATTTGCTCCAACAAGCTTGTGGTTCGGGACGGGCAAGGATATATTCTCCAAAGCGCTCAAGCTTCTCAAAATCGCCACTGTCGAGCAATTCGTAATCTGTCCAATAGGTGGGAGTCAGTAGTTGAATCATAGTAAATGCGACAAAAATACAAAAACAAAACTTACCATCGTTGCTCAACGCTTATTGATCCATAACCAACAAAAACTATTAAGTGGTTGTCCAGAACGTCCGTCTGCGGTCTTGTCCTTGTGTTGTCGGGCAGTCGATTACCCCTGTAAACTCCTGCCCTCCAACACTTCGGACGTTTTGCGTCCGGATATTTATAATCAGCCACCAAGTATAGAGAAGGACTCTGTTTAGAGGAAATGCATATTTTTGCAGAGGTTTCATTGTGTTGGCCTTGAGAGATTAATTAAATCAATAAGGCTTGTTTATCTAAGGGATTGCGCTGATGACTGGGAAATCATTCGAAATACTTCTTGTAAAACCGCACCCTCCAAAAGAAATTTTGGAAAGCAGGACTGCTATTAGTGAGCAGAATCGCTATCATTGGGAACCTCTGGTGTTGAAAATGATAGCGTTTCAACTTCAACAGCACTTTGGATCCATTGTCAAAACTGAGATCTGGCATTTAATAAACTATGCGGATGATGATGCTCTGTTGAAACGAATTCATCAGAACCCTCCCGCAGCCGTTGCTTTTACGGAGATTGATGTGTTAGTAAACGAAGTAAACAAACTTGCATATCAGATAAAAAAAATAGCACCTCAGATTATTACCATTGTTGGCGGAAAGCAAAGCTCCTTACTTTTAACTGGAGATGATATCCCTTTTAACAATATAGATTATATAATTTCAGGACCGGCAAATCCAGCACTTTCCGAATTGCTGGAAGCCATCATGGATGACAGGACGCCCGATTCTTCTGGCCTGATAAAAGCAGAAGGGGGCAAAGTTGTAAAGAAAAACAGGGAATCCTCTCCAATTGGCGCATTGCCTGCAGAGCCACTGGATATTTCTTGTCTGGAAGTATTCAATCACCAGCGTGAGGAGTATTATAACTCATTGCAATTTTTTCCGGGGAGTCATTCCGGCAAATACAGTACTGCTGCACTATTAATGGGAATTGGATGTGGATATCAATGCTCGTTTTGTCAAAATTCTGTCGAGAACAATCAATATAAAAAGCAACTGCCTGTATTGATTGAGGCATCAGCTATCGCTCGGGAAATGGCACATCTGCATAATAAATATAAGGTGAATCGTTTTTTCTCTCTCTTGCCAAATATGGATTTTGAGCAAATTCAGGCTGTTTATTCATCGCTGGAATTGCTTGGAATAGAGCATTTGCAGCTTTCCGGTTTTGTTCGAGTTAAAGATGTCATCAATGCTAGAGAAATGCTGCCATCACTGGTAAGCAGAGGCATGAATTGTCTGTCGATAGGACTTGATATTCCCGGTCCTGAGGCACAAGATGTTTATCGCAAGGGCTACACTCATTCCGATATTGATGAATGTCTGCGACTGTGTGCCGATCTGGGGATTGCTGTATTAGCTACTGTTGTGGGTGATCCGGGACTTACACGTGATGAGTTTGCTTCACAACTCGAGCGCCTCAAATCAATAGCTGTTGCGCAAATCGATGTTCGTCTTGCAATAGCACTGAGGAATACGAACTTTTTTAATGAAGTAAAGGAATATTTAATCGAAACTCCAGATTCACCGGGCTATTACGACAAACAGAATTACCGTTATCAAACCATCCAATATCCAGGGAAAATAACACCCGCAGAGACTTACAATCTGGTCAATGCATTTAAAAAGCAATTCAGTTCATCCTCTGCTCACGAAAGTTATAAAAAGCAATTAGTAAGAAAGAACCCGGAAACCGCTTTGGTATTCTGACTTCCTGCTATCTTTGCAAAAAGGAAAAACATGTCCGAAAAAATCAGCAGCACCAGTAATCCTCGCATAAAGGATGTTTTGCAGCTTCAACAGAAATCGCAGGAGCGAAGACAACGAAATCTTATTGTTGTTGAGGGCTGGCGCGAGATTCAGTTGGCAATCAATGCGGGATGTGTGGTAAAAACGCTGTTTATTTGTCCTGAACTCCTCAGGCCTGAAATTGATATAGAGCTGTTGAATGTTCAGGTTCCTCCTGCAAATCAGGTTGAGGTAAGCTCAAAGGTGTTTTCAGTCATGGCATACAGAGAAACATCGGATGGCATGATAGCGCTGATGATTCCGGTAGTTTATAAATTGGATCAATTGGTTACAAAGAAAAATCCGCTATTCATAGTTTTGGAATCGGTTGAAAAGCCCGGGAATCTTGGAGCGATACTCCGCACCGCAGATGCTGCGGCTGTTGATGCCGTTCTTGTATGCGATCCACGCGCAGATTTATATAATCCAAATACAATACGATCAAGTATTGGCTGCGTATTCACTGTTCCCGTGATTAGTTGTGAATCGGCAGAGGCCATTCGTTGGTTTAAGGTGCATCAGGTAAAAATCATGACAGCTGCATTATCAGCTTCGCACTGGTATCATGAGGCTGATTTAAAAGGGGCAATCGCACTCATCATGGGCACAGAGGCCACAGGTCTGACAGCGCAATGGCTCGAGGCTGCTGATGAAAACATTAAAATCCCCATGAGAGGGAAGATAGATTCACTAAATGTTTCTGTATCCACAGCAATACTTGTTTTTGAAGCGATGCGCCAACGTGGCTTTGAGTGAGCCGGGTGAAAATTATTCCTTAAGCTGGGGGTTGGCAGATTTTTTTTGTACCTTTATGCACCATTTTTAATGAGTTAGAAAATTGAAACTGGTCGGCAATAAGTATATATTCTATAAGTAAATAATATTAAAATAAGATTACTATGAATTTAATTTATGTTTACATCGGAGCTCCTATTTTGTTCTTTCTTCTTATTGGGATTAGAATTGTGAGACCAACACATCGCGGTCTGATAGAGCGTCTCGGTAAGTATGCACGTTTTGCAAATCCCGGATTTCATTGGATATTCCCGGGTATAGAAAGGATGTACAAAGTAAATACTACAGAGCAAATGGTGGATGCGCAACCTCAGGAAATCATCACCAACGATAACCTGAATGCAAGGGTTGATGCCCAGGTGTATTTCAAAGTTAAAGCTGATGAGGAAAGCGTGAAGTTTTCTCAGTATAATGTGAATCTATACCAATGGCAAATTGTAAATCTTGCACGCACTACATTAAGAAATATCATTGGTACGCTTACGCTGAAATCGGCCAATAGCGAGCGTGGTAAGATTAATGCGGAATTACACAAAACACTTTGCGAGGAAACTAAAAGCTGGGGTATTGAAATCGTTCGTACTGAATTGAAAGAAATTGATCCTCCCAAAGATGTTCAGGAAACGATGAACAAAGTTGTTAAGGCAGAGAATGAAAAGATCGCTGCGGTGGATTATGCAACTGCTCGCGAAACTGTTGCTGACGGCGAAAAGCGTGCGAAGATTAAGGAAGCAGAAGGGGTGAAGCAAGCCAAAATCCTTGCTGCTGAAGGAGAAGCTGAAGCCATCCGTTTAGTTAACGATGCGGCTGATAAATATTTTATTGGGAATGCTCAAATGTTGCGTAAGCTTGAAGCCATGGAAGCCTCATTGGCAAAGAATACTAAGATTGTTATTCCTACAGGTTCGGAGCTTGTGAATATCATCAACGATATGGCTGGTATTGTTCCTGTTCCTATGAATAAGAAATCGGGCGATGAGCCTACTGTCATTAGTTAGTCAAGTTCAACCAATATCTAAATTTTACATATGAAAAGATGTTTTTTGATCATAATGATCGGAATGATGAGCATTCCGGCCTTTTCGCAGAACAAGCTATTATTGAAGAATGGCAAGGATTCCGCAAGTATTGTACTCACTGATTCTGCATTATTCCTTAATGTTGACGGGCGAACCAGCATGGTGATGCCAGAAAATAAAACTATATATTTAACCGGTTCTGCCCGTGCATGGGATGATATGAGAGTGCCAGTTACCGCCACTACGGCGTCGGGTAGCAATCCGCCTCAGTTTTCATTTTTCAAAAATTCCGGTGGTGATTATACCGGGAAAGCCCGTCGCTACGATGGTGTAAATGATTACGATTCTATACCCGCATTGAAATCAATGAACTTTGCCCAAAGCAATTTTACGATTTCCTTTTGGATTATTCCTGAACCGGGTATGGCCAACGATGCAAAAATTCTTTATAAAAAGGGCGGATGGAATGTTGCAGTACAAGGCAACAAAATTCGCGTATACCTCGAAGGTAAGGATGTCGTATTATCTTCACGTGAAATGAATATGGGAACACGTAATTTAGTCGTTGTGACCGTTCATAATTCTGCAATGAATACAACATTGGATATAAGCATTAATAATCAAGCTTCAGGTAAACAGAGCTGGGCATCCAGTCTAACGGACGTTGTATCCCCTGTTCTTGTTGGAAAAGCTGAGGCCAAAGGTTTTGGAAATTATTTCAAGGGTACGCTCGATGCTTTAATGTTTTGGAAAAAAGCACTTACAACAACAGAATGTGATTCCTTATGGAATATCGGTAAAGGAACGGAAACCTTGATTGCTAAAGAAAGTCTGGTCGCTGCTTTTGACTATAACAGCATCGGTTTTCCTGTTTCAACGATCGGTGGGACTGAGGTTAAATCCTATACTGAAGATCCATCAATGGCTGCGTCTGCTGTCACCGGGCTTATTTCTAATACTGTGATTAGCCATGGCGTGTTTACCTATTATTTCGATTCAAAGGTGACGCAGGAATTATTCTTTACAGCCCAATTACCCCACACATGGGCCGAGGGAACTGAGATCGAACCTCATGTTCATTACTACAGGCCCGATAGTGATACCGGAACTGTTGTTTGGGGACTGGAATTTACGTGGTGCAATATGGCCGAGGTATATCCTGATACACGTGTCATCTACGCACACGACATGAAAGCGGCAGTTTCACCTAATACTCAGGTATACTCTAGTTTTGGAATGGTCGACGGTAAAGGAAAGAAGATTAGTAGTATGTTGGTTTGCCGTATTTTCCGTGCTGCCGATGATCCACGCGACACCTATGAACATGAAGTGGGATTGTTGGAAGTTGACTTCCATATTCTAAACAGTTCGCTCGGAAGTTCGGGAATGCTTAAGTAGCGCTATAATACTAATGGCTATTAGTGTAGAGTTATTACAACTGAAGTAATAATTCTGGAGGACATTTTTTTCAATACAGAAATATGCGCTGATTAAGAAGAATATTCCATCAAAAAAGCTTTGATGAATTCTGCTAAATCACCGTCCATCACAGCTTGCACATTGGATGTTTCAACATTTGTACGAAGATCCTTCACCATCTTATAAGGGTGCATAACATAGGAACGTATCTGAGATCCCCATTCGATGCGCTTTTTAGTCGCTTCGATTTCATTGATTTTTTCCTGCTTTTTCCGCAATTCAATTTCATATAATTGCGACTTCAGCATTCGTACGGCTTTTTCTCGATTCTGAAGCTGGGAGCGTGTTTCCTGACATTCAATAACAATACCCGTGGGAAGGTGACGTACACGAACCGCTGTTTCTACTTTGTTTACATTTTGTCCTCCCGGACCGCTGCTGCGGAATGTATCCCATTCCAGTTCTGCCGGGTTTACCTCAATTTCGATATTATCATCAATCATTGGGTAAGCGTAAACTGAGGCAAAGGATGTGTGGCGACGATTGTTTGCATCAAAGGGAGAAAGACGCACCAAGCGATGTACTCCGTTTTCACCTTTAAGATAACCGAAGGCATATGGACCTTCGAATTCTATTGATACCGATTTGATACCGGCAATATCGCCCGGTTGTTCATCAAGAATTTTTATTTTATAGTTGTTGCGTTCGCCCCAGCGCAAGTACATACGCATAAGCATGGACGCCCAATCCTGACTTTCTGTTCCTCCGGCGCCGGGATTAATGCTGACAATTGCGCTAAGTTTGTCTTCTTCTCCGCTGAGCATACGGCGGAATTCCAGTTTTTCAACCCACTGCAACGCCTTTTTATACTGCACTTCAAAATCTTCTTCGGTGCCTTCACCCATCGAAAGGAAATCGTTCAGTACAACGAGGTCATCGTATGCAGCTTGAGCAGCGGCATATGAATCGGTCCAGTCTTTTTTTTCGCTGATAGCCCGCATGAGTAATTCTGCTTTTTTTGGGTCGTCCCAAAACCCGGGCTGTACGGAGATTTCCTGCTCTTCGGCGATTTGTTTCAGTTTGCCGTCCACGTCAAAGGAACCTCCTCAAGGCTTCCAGCCTCTTAGAAAGATCTTTTAATGCTTCGTTGATAATCATGTGAATGTGTCTAAATTGAGTGCAAAGATAGGGAAATTTGAGTAGTGTAATCCGACTTGTAGTGTTCAATCGGCATATTCCCCGTCTCCTCTCATTAATTCTCTGATGAGCTCTGGTTCATAACCCTTTCCTGCAAGGAAAGAATAGATCTTAGCCTTACGTGTCCATGGATTGCGCTCTTTTACTTCCTTGATGCGTTTTGCATACAAAGTACGTAAAGTATCCAGATATTCATTATCGTCAATCTCTTCAAGTCCTTTACGAATGCAGAGTGCAGAGATTTTTTTCTGTTTGAGTTCGCTTACAATTTTGATACGGCCCCAATGTTTAATACGAAACTTCCCGCGTGCAAAGGCACGTGCGAAGCGCTCTTCATTAAGGAAGCCTTCGGAGATTAATTGAGAAATGGCAAATTCAGTTTCTTCCTCGGAGATATTCCAACTGTGGAATTTGGTGCGTGTTTCCCAGTGACAACGCTCCTGAAGGGCGCACCAATGGCGCGCTTTCTCCAAGGCTTGGTTTAGCGTATAAACGATTTTCTTTTTCCCTGGCTCGTTAAAATCATTCATACATGCATGCTTTTCCGCTAGAATAGTGACTTCCACAAGTCGTTGCCAATCGCAAAGGCCATAATGCCTAAGAGAATCACCATGCCAACGATCTGTGCACGTTCCATGAATTTATCGGAAAGTTTCTTTCCTGTGATTAATTCAAAGGTAGTAAAGATTACATGTCCCCCGTCAAGTGCAGGAATGGGAAGAATAT
This sequence comes from Bacteroidales bacterium, assembly GCA_963678485.1. Classification (GTDB taxonomy): domain Bacteria; phylum Bacteroidota; class Bacteroidia; order Bacteroidales; family CAIWKO01; genus CALGYY01. Next base: position 1,742,814 of record OY782882.1, on the reverse strand, counting down.
TCATGAAGGCAAGGATCATCGACAATAATCCTGTGATTAACCAGAAGCGATACCAACTCCATTTGCTGCCATAGATTTTGGCAATACCAATGGGCCCCTGAATGCTGTCAGTCGCACTTTCTTTTCCGGAAAATATTTTCCCAAGTCCGCGCACATTCGCAACCAAATTACCCATTGCATCGCTCACGCCATAACTGATTGCTGTTCCAATCGTATAGGGACGCATCTCATAAGGTGATTTGCAATATAAGCCTATAACGCCTGTAGTGTCAACAGATACAGGAAGTGATACAGTATCCTTACCACGCAATAATCCAAGCGTGATAGTTTTACCTTTGCTAGCCCAGATAGTTTCACGAAATGCGCCATAGCTGGCAATTTCAGCCGTATCTGCCTTAAATACCCTGTCACCCTTGCGTAAGCCATCCTCTTTAAGACCATCAAGCCTTAATGCAATGTCGAAATGAATTGTGTCCTTCCCGCGCAAAATGGTCATTGGTGCAACTTTTCCACGATACGGTTTATTTGCATTGATCAACTCTGAAAACGATTTTACAGGAGTGCTATCAATTGCAATAATGCGGTCACCTTTTGCAAAGGGGGCATAATGAGCAGTCATATCAGGAGAAATGCTATCAGGAATGCATGGAAAATTCACTGCATCTAAAAAGAAATCACGATTGTTTTTCTTAGTAAAGGTCTTATAGAATTCGCCCGGAATCGTAATATTCATCTGCTTTCCATCGCGTGCAACAGTGATGGTAGATCCAAGTAAAACATTGGTACCATTGATGTCTTTGAATCGCTCAATAGGATTGCCATTGATGGCCACCAGTTTATCACCTGTTTTAAATCCAATTTCTCTTCCTGAACTATATACATATACGCCATTGGTCAATTGATCAACTGGCAAATATTCCTTTTCGAAATGATATGTAACCATAGTGAATAGGATCATACCAAGGATTACATTCATGATGACTCCGGCTAACATGACGATAAGGCGTTGCCATGCTGGTTTCGCGCGAAATTCCCAAGGTTGTGGCGGCAGTTTCATGGCTTCTTTATCCATGGATTCATCGATCATCCCTGCGATTTTCACATAACCTCCAAGAGGAAGCCAACCAATGCCATACTCTGTATCGCCCTTTTTAAAATGAAAGAGTCTGAATTTCCATGCATCAAAGAAAAGATAGAATTTTTCAACGCGTATTCCAAACGCCCGTGCAGCAAGGTAATGCCCGAGTTCGTGTATAAGTACTAATATTGAAAGACCCGCTATTAATTGGGCCGCCATGATCAATCCATTCATAGTGTTTATGCTTTTATCGTTTTAATATATTCTTTTGCTTTTGCCCGTGCTTCCTGGTCTGTGGCTATATAATCATTCATTACGGGTTCTGAAATATGATGAACGTGTTCCAGTGTCCAATTTAGCACATCATACATTTGTGTAAATCTGCACTCTCTTCTTAAAAAAGCCTCAACGGCGATTTCATTTGCTGCATTCAGGATGCAGGCAGTGTTTCCTTTTTTTTCTAGAGCATAATATGCCAAATCGAGATGTTTGAAAAGGCTTCTGTCGGCCTTTTCAAAGGTAAGTGCCGGATAATCCGTAAACGAAAATCTTGGAAAATCGGAGGCCAGACGTGCTGGATACGAAAACGCATATTGTATTGGTAAACGCATGTCGGGCATACCCATTTGAGCTTTAAGACAGCCATCACTAAACTGAACCAGCGAATGTATAATCGACTGAGGATGGATGATCACATCAATCTGTTCAGGTTTAAGATTAAACAGCCAATGAGCTTCAATAACTTCAAGACCTTTATTCATTAGTGAAGCAGAGTCGATGGTCACTTTGGGACCCATACTCCAGTTGGGATGTTTTAAGGCGGCTTCGGGACTTACATGCTCCAAAAAAGCACGGTCTTTCCCACGAAAGGGTCCGCCCGAAGCAGTAAGTATAATTTTTTCAATTGGATTATGAAATTCTCCAGTCATGCATTGAAATATTGCCGAATGCTCTGAATCGACCGGATAAATATTTGCTCCGTGTTCGCAGGCCGTTTTAGTAACGATATTTCCTGCTACCACTAACGTTTCTTTGTTTGCAAGAGCTACAGGTATGCCGGCTTCAAGGGCCTTTAGCGTTGAAGCAAGACCAGCAAAGCCAACAATAGCTGCAAGAACCATATCGGTTTCTCCGGAAGCTGCAACCTGAACAATGGATTCTTCTCCCGCAAACACTTTGATGTCGTGAGATGCAAGTGCATCGCGCACTACACAATATTTCTCCTTGTTACCAATAACGACGGTATTGGGTTGAAATTCCAGTGCTTGTTGTATAAGCAGCTCATGGTTGTTCTGAGCCGTTAAGGTCTCTGCAGTGAACGATTCAGGATGTTTACGTATTACATCAAGTGCTTGAGTACCGATGGATCCTGTAGAACCTAGAATTGCAATGCGTTTTTGTGTCATCCCGTATTACTAAAAGGTAATGTATTCTCTGGGGTTGACGGCTTTGCCTTTATACCAAAGTTCAAAGTGCAGGTGAGGCCCGGTGGTAACTTCTCCGCTATTGCCAACGATGGCAATGGGATCTCCGGCTTTTACGTAATCTCCCTCACGTTTCAATAAGGCTGAATTATGTTTATACAGGGAGATAATATCGCTTTGGTGTTGTATGGCGATAACATAACCTGTTTTTAAGGTCCAGGTTGAGAAGAGCACCGTGCCGTCAAGTACCGCCTTTACAGCATCATTCTTTTGTGCCACGATATCAATTCCATAATGACGGGCTGCAGGATTGAAGCCATTAGTAATGGTTCCCTGCACAGGTGTAAAGAAAAAATAATTACTAATCGTTGGATCACTTCCCTGAATACCTGGGGTCATCAGGCTATACTGATCCAACTCTTCAAACTCCTGACGCAATAAAGAGTCCTCCTTGGATTTGCTCACATCAAGATTATTATAATCCTTTTTGGCTGTATCGGAGGGTTTCTGAATATTTTTCATGCTGAAGTCCTTGCCATTAATGACATCGCGAATGTTCTGCATGTATTTTTCACGTAGGATTACTTCGGTTTGCAGGCTATCGGCCTTTTGGACCAAGGCATAAAGCTCTTTCTGCATACTAACATCCCCATAGCCCGGAATATATTCACGCAAGGGAGTGTATGCAATTAGAAAAGTTGTAGCAATCACAAGGATCATAACTAATGCGCCCACTGCAACAAATACATTCATACGTGTCAAACGGAACGAGAACTTACGCTCAAGCGTAGTATCGTTCATAATGACAAGACGGTACTTGTCATTCATCTTCTTTTGCAGTCGTTTGAGAAGGCTGCCTTTTTTATCTTCCATTTCCTGAAAAGCAACTAATTATTAGGAAGGTGCAAATATCGGAAAAAAAATGATGCGGTCTTGGGAAACCTATAAACCAAAATTTAACGTAAGCAATTACAGTAAATTGTCTTGATTTTTAGATTGCAGGGCCTTAATTCCAAAAAATAAAATAATTTTGTACTTTTTCAGTTAATGGTAGATTAATAACAATCGATCTCTTTGAATAGAACCCTTCTTTTACGAATTCTGCTGCTGGTTGTTGTAATGACCACAGTTTGGTCATGCTCTACAAAAAAGAATACATTCTCACGTAGAGCTTACCATAATCTTACAGCTCATTATAATGCTTATTTCAACGGGAAAGAAGCTTATAACGAGGCTATTGGCGAGCTTGCCAAAAAAAACAAGGACAATTTTGCTAAAGTAATTCCGGTCTTTCAATACGGAACCAAAGCGGATGCTCAATCTCAGTACGCTTTGTTGGATCGCGCCATTGAAAAGGCTTCCATTGTAATTTCAAGACATTCCATCTACATTAAACGGGTTGAATATGTAAAATGGATTGATGATGCATATTTTCTCATAGGACGTTCATATCTGTACAAACAAGAATATGATTTAGCAGCACAGACCTTTTCTTTTATCCGTGACCGCTATAAGGGAAACTCGATTGTATATGATGCAGTTCTCTATCAGGTGCGCACATTTTGCCAAATGGGGCGCTTTTCGGAGGCAGAAGCGCTGATTGCATCGGTTGATAAAAAGATTGAGAAAAATAAAGCCACACGTCATATCGAGAAGTTATTTCCTTTAGTGATGGCCGATTATTATCTCCAGCAGCAGGAGTATGATAAATCGATTGAATTTTTAGAACAGGCATTACGCTTGAATAAAAATAGAAAAGTTCGTTGCCGCGTATCTTTTATTCTTGCCCAAGTTTATCAGAAAACGGGTAATACCGGTAAAGCCACCGAACTATACCGCAAAGTTTTGGGCTATAATCCTGTATATGAAATGGAATTCGCTGCAAAGATAAATATGGCTAAGTGCTTTGATGCAGCTTCCGGTGATAGTCGTGAAATCAAGAAGCAGCTTAGAAAGATGCTGAAGGATGATAAGAATAAGGAGTTTCTGGATCAGATATATTATGCACTTGCTGAAGTTTACCTGAAAGAAAATGATGCCACGGCCGCCAAAGAGAATTTAAAATTGTCAGCACGAACAAGCGTTTCCAACGATTATCAAAAAGGAATTTCATATCTAAAACTTGGTGATATCTATTATGGCGAGATGGATTACCGTCCTGCTCAAACATTTTACGATAGCGCTGTAATCGCATTGCCAAAGGATTTTCCGAATTATATGAGTATTGAGTCGAAGAAGAATACCCTTACTGATCTTGTTAAAAACCTTGATGTTGTTGTTCTTGAAGATAGTTTGCAGAAAATGGGTCGTATGCCCTACAATCAGCGAATAGAGATGATTGACGGGATTATTCGCGATATCACCAAAGAAGAAGAACGAAAACGTCAGGAAGAAATCGACCGCCAAAATGCACTTGCCAACATGCAGCAGATGGGTTTCCAAAATCAGCAGTCGGGGACAGGCAAGTGGTATTTCGAGAATCCTCAAACCATTGCCTTTGGTATTACTGAGTTTGGAAAGAAATGGGGAAATCGCAAATTAGAAGATTTGTGGAGGTATAGTAATAAGGTGGTTGTTGACTTTGGCTTTAATGAGGATAATACTCAAAACGCCGATAGTTCTGCAGCTGATAGTACTACCACTGCTGTATTCGACCCAAAGGATCGAAACGCATATCTTAAAGTGATTCCAACTACCGCAGAAGATTTTGCCAAGTCAGATAAAAAAATTGTCGAGGCATTGTACAATATTGGGGTTATCTATAAAGATGGACTTGCTGATTATGACAAGTCCATTGAAGCCTTTGAAACACTGTTCAAACGCTTCTCGGATAATCCATATCTGTTGCAATCTTACTATTATTTATATAGAATATATACTGAGCAAGAAGATTTTACAAATGCTGAAAAATACAAGCGATTGATACTCGATAACTATGCTAATTCAGATTATGCAAAAATTATCAGTGATCCAGAGTATTATAAAAAGGTTGATTCCATTCAGGGTTTGGAAGAGAATTATTACAGCAGTACTTTTAGTGCCTATTCTTCAGGTAGATATCCGGAGGTGATTCAGCGATCCGATTCAGCAATAGGACACTTTGCCAATAAGGAATTGTTGCCAAAATTCAGTTATTTACGTGCTATTGCAATCGGTAAGTTACAAGGCGATTCAATGATGATTTCCCCGTTAAAGGATATCGTTGTGAAATATCCCGGTAGCACGGTGGTTCCTTTGGCTCAGGCTTTATTGAGTTATTTGACGGGAGAAAAAATTAGTGCACTGCCTGTCACTGTGAGCTCTTCGGGAGACACAGTAAAAACCAGCACTCAGGTAGTCAATGAATCGCCCTATGTTTATGATCCCGAGGGATTTCATTTCTATATTTCTGTATTTGATGCTGTAAAAGTCAAGATTACTGAAATTAAAAATCTTTACTCGGATCATAATACAGCGATGTTCAAGCTGGACAAGCTAACGGTGAATTCGATGTTTCTGAATAATGTCTCCCAAATGATTACTGTGAACCGTTTTGAAAACAAGCAAAAGGCGCTTAATTACTACAATTCGGTTAACAACAACGCAGCAATTATGGCTAAGTTGGGACCGGCCAACATGAAGCATTTTGTGATATCTGCAAACAATTACACTACCTTTTTTAAGCTCAAAAACGTGGAGCAATACCTGGATTTTTTCAATAAAAACTATATGACTCAATAGTTTTTTGTATATTCGGGGCGGTATTCACAGCACAAATCAACAGTTATGGCAAAAAGTAATGAAGCGGAAGCACCGGTTATTAACCTCATTGGAAATGGTACGGTGATTAAAGGCGATATTCGCGCTAACGGAGATATGAGAATCGACGGGACTTTGGTTGGTTCAGTTCACGCAAAAGGAAAAGTTGTTATAGGAACTACTGGAAACGTTGACGGAGAAATCATCTGTCAAAGTGCAGATTTTTCGGGCAATGTAAAGGCAAAAATCACAGTTACCGATCTTCTCATCATGAAAGCAACAGCCCAGGTGACAGGTGAGTTAAAAGTCGGCAAGTTAGCAATTGAGCCCGGGGCTAAGTATTCAGGTAACTGTAGCATGCACGAAACCAGCCCTCGCAGTTCACACGTCCCACCGGCTAATGATGAAAAAATCAATCAACCCACTTCCTGATTACGCGAAATATTCCAGCATGGCCATAACTATGGCTGTCATAATAACCGGCGGTGTTGCTGGCGGTTGGGCGTTGGATCGTTGGATCGTTACAGGTTTTCCCTTGTTTATTATTATATGCTCGCTGGCTTCTGTTAGCCTTGCAATCTATATTGTTACGCGTGGTCTGATCAAAAGGAAATAATATCTATGAAATCCTCATTTAAGCGATTTGCGATTCAAATGCTCGCATTAACGGTCATATTGCTGGTGGTTTGGGCCGCATTATTTTTTTTACTTCCCTCAGGAATTCTTTCCCCTGCAATCCCGGTAATCATTGTATTTTTCTTTGGGGTAACATTAAGTGTTTATTATGTGATGTTACAATCAGCCTCAAATCGCTTTCCCCGATTTGCAAATAGTTTTATGATTGTCACTCTTGGAAAATTGCTTTTGTTTGCAGTGTTAATGCTCATTTACGCTCTGGCAAACAGGGAAGATGCTGTTAGGTTCATCACCGCCTTCTTTGCACTTTACCTTGTCTATACCATTTTTGAAGTAGCCGCCTTTTTGCGCGATATCCGGACTATGGATCGCAACTAATTCAAAACATATTTAAGGACGTTAGACGTCAATTCTTGTGGCATACATCGATGGAATCGATGTGAGCACACCTAAGCAATCTCCATATTGAAAGCGTGTTACAAGAATCGAAAAAAAATATTTGCGGGGACAGATATTTTTTTTGTAAAATTTGTTTTCGTTATAGAATAATGTATAAATTCGCCTCGCTCCAGATTATAGTTTAAAGAAATTAGCAATGAGGCGAACCAATACAAGTATCAGTTTGATTTTCAGAGGAATCTTTGCATTAGTGCTCTGCCTTTCTATAGGGATGGCCTATGCAAGCGAACCGGAAAAACAGGAGAATGCCGGCGGCAAGGAAAAGGGGTTCAATGCCGGGGAAATGATCATCGAGCATATTATCGATGCCCATGAATGGCATATTGGGAAATTTGGAGATACTCCATTAACGATTCCTTTGCCTGTGATTTTATTAGATGACGGGAAAATCATTGCTTTTATGTCATCACGTTTTCATCATGGCGAAGCCTCATATCAAGGCTATCGTTTAATGACTGAAGGAAAGTACAAAGGAAAGATTGTTAAAGTCCTCTCTGATGATGTTACTATTGATGAAGCAGCAGGACTTCCCTTAGATTTTTCCATCACAAAAAATGTTGCTTCAATTTTTCTTTGTGTGATTTTATTATGTGCAGTGTTCATCTCCATTGCTCGTCGTTATAAAAAGAATCCCGGCGCGCCTAAAGGTTTGCAGTCGATGATTGAGCCACTTATTCTTTTTGTTCGTGATGATATTGCCCGTCCAGCGATTGGAAAGAAATATGAGAAGTATATGGTATTTCTTCTCACGGTGTTCTTTTTTATTTTCTTTTCAAATTTGATGGGACTCATTCCTGTTGCTCCATTTGGTGCAAATGTTACAGGAAATATAGCTGTTACGCTGGTGTTAGCATTATTTACTTTTGTCATTACTACGTTCAGCGGTAATAAAAATTATTGGAAACATATTATTAATGCCCCCGGAGTACCCTGGTGGCTGAAGTTTCCCATTCCTCTCATGCCTGTTGTGGAATTAATTGGTGTTATTACCAAGCCATTTGTATTGATGGTTCGTCTTTTTGCGAACATTATGGCCGGTCATATCGTTGCCTTAGGTTTTATTAGCCTGATTTTTATTTTCAGTGCGATGAGCGCCTGGGGTTCATCAGTGTCAATCGTTTCTATTATTTTTTATGTGTTTATGGGTCTGCTCGAATTGTTGGTTGCATTCATTCAGGCTTATGTATTTACCCTGCTTTCGGCCTTGTATTTTGGAATGGCTACAGAAGAGCATCATGCTCCCGAAGGCGAAGTTGTTCATTGAGCGTTTTTTAATTCATTATAAACCTAAATTTACACGTATGTCAGTATTATCAGTTGTTTTGCAAGCAGCGCAGGCTGTAGCCGATTACGCACCAATCGCTAAGATGGGCGCAGGTATCGGAGCAGGAATCGCCGTAATAGGAGCAGGCCTTGGTATCGGAAATATCGGTAAGGGTGCTGTTGAATCTATTGCACGTCAGCCCGAAGCTGTAGGCGACATTCGTTCTAACATGATCGTTGCCGCCGCCCTTATTGAGGGTGTTGCATTCTTTGCTATTGTAGTGTGTTTGCTCGTATTATTCGTGTAAAACACCAAACGAACTTCACATCCTGACGATTGGTCAGGATGTGAATTCTATTAGTCACTAAAGAAAAATTAAATATATGGAACTCGTAACTCCGAATTTGGGACTTATTTTCTGGATGACCTTATCCTTTCTGTTCCTATTGTTGGTGCTTGGTCGCTATGCATGGAAACCCGTTATGAAAATGCTTCATGATCGGGAGCAACGTATCGAAGATGCACTGTCGCAGGCCGACAAGGCAAGGGAAGAAATGAAGCAGTTAAAGTTCAGCAATGAGCAATTGCTAAAAGACGCCAAGGAACAGCGTGATGAAATTCTACGTGAAGCCAGAAAAATTAAAGAGTCTATCATTGAGGAAGCCCGTGAGAAGGCAAATGCTGAAGCCAATCGCATCCTCGAAAATACACGCGAAAGTATCCATTTCGAAAAGATGGCTGCTATCACAGAATTGAAAAACGAGATTGCCAGCTTGTCTGTTGAAATCGCTGAAAAAGTTCTTAGTGCAGAATTGTCTGACAAGGAAAAACAAAGCAAGCTCATCACCCGCTTATTGGGCGATGTGCAATTTAATTGATGAATACAATTTGCACGAAGTAAAATAATTTAGCATGAGACAGATCCGATTAGCCTCCCGTTATGCGAAAGCACTGTTTGAGCTTGCCTCTGAACATCATATTCAGACCGAAGTGTTCAATGATATGCAGTCTTTTGCTACTGTTTGTGCATCAAATAGAGATTTTCGACTGATGCTCCAGAGCCCGGTAATTAAGCAGGACAAGAAAAATGCAGTGATCAGAGCCATTTTTGGGAGCAATTTTCACAATACCACCCTTCAATATATGACCATCATTGTACGCAAGCGCAGGGAAATGATTCTTGACGAGATTGCTGTTCAATATGTTGATATATACCGCGAGTGGAAAGGCATTAAAGTGGCTCGTCTCGAAACGGCCGTCGCACTTGACGAAGCAGAGAAGAAAGTATTTGTTGATCTTCTCAAAACCCAGTTAAAAGCAGAGGTTACCCTTGAGACCATTGTAAAACCAGAGCTAATTGGCGGTTTCCTGCTTTCTGTTGACGGGCAACAATTCGATAGCAGTATTCAAAAGAAAATTAAAAAGCTGAGCCGCGAATTCAAGGTGAACATTTATAAGAGGAAAATATAGAAATTAAATATTCAAACATTTAATATATGGCTGAAATTAAACCCGCTGAAGTATCAGCGATTTTACGTGAACAACTCGCCGGACTGAAATACGGCACTGAGCTGGAAGAAGTAGGTACAGTATTGCAGGTTGGTGATGGTATTGCCAGAGCATATGGTCTTTCCAATGCAGAATCCGGGGAATTGGTTGAGTTTGAAAGAGCAGATGTAATGGGCATTGTGCTTAACCTCGAAGAAGACAATGTGGGTATCGTGTTGCTTGGAGAATCCAACCACATTCAGGAAGGCGACGTAGTGAAGCGTACCGGAAAAATTGCTTCTATCAATGTTGGCGAAGGTATGCTTGGTAGGGTTATTAACCCTATGGGTATGGCAATCGATGGTAAAGGCTTAATCAGCGGACAAACCTATGAGTTGCCACTCGAGCGTAAGGCGCCGGGGGTAATTTTCCGTCAACCAGTAAATGAACCACTGCAAACAGGTATCAAAGCAATCGATGCAATGATTCCTATTGGCAGGGGACAACGTGAGCTTATCATTGGTGACCGTCAAACGGGTAAAACAGCCATCGCGATTGATACCATTCTGAACCAGAAGGAATATTACGATAAAGGGAAACCTGTATATTGCATCTATGTTGCAATCGGCCAAAAAGGAAGTACTGTTGCAAATATTGTAAAAACACTGGAAGATAAAGGCGCTATGCCATACACTACCGTTGTTGTGGCTACAGCATCAGATCCAGCAGCAATGCAGTTTTATGCACCATTTGCCGGCGCTGCTATTGGGGAGTTTTTCCGCGATACGGGTCGTGCAGCATTAGTGATCTTTGATGACCTTTCAAAGCAAGCTGTTGCATACCGCGAAGTTTCCTTGTTGCTCCGTCGCCCCCCAGGCCGCGAAGCATATCCGGGTGATGTGTTTTATCTGCACTCACGCTTGTTGGAACGTGCTGCACGCGTAATCACATCGGATGCTATTGCAAAAAAAATGAATGACCTTCCGGAATCCTTGAAACCGTTGGTAAAAGGTGGGGGATCGCTGACAGCTTTACCTATCATTGAAACGCAAGCTGGTGACGTTTCAGCATATATTCCAACGAATGTGATCTCAATTACCGACGGGCAGATTTTCCTCGAAAATAATCTGTTTAATGCAGGGATACGTCCGGCTATCAACGTAGGTATTTCGGTATCACGTGTAGGTGGTAATGCGCAGATTAAATCAATGAAAAAAGTGGCCGGTACGCTAAAACTTGATCAGGCACAATTCCGCGAACTGGAAGCCTTCTCGAAGTTTGGTTCCGACCTCGATGCTGCGACCCGCTCAGTACTTGATAAAGGTATACGTAACGTTGAAATTCTAAAACAGCCTCAATACTCTCCAATGGCGGTTGAACACCAAATCGCAATCATCTATTGCGGAACCAAAGGCATGTTGCAGAAAGTTCCCGTTCAACGTATTGTTGATTTCCAGGAGCAATTCATCCATCATTTGGAAGAATATAACAAGGATACGCTGGAAACCTTACGCTCAGGCCAACTGACAGATGATGCAATTGCTGTCATTGAAAAGGTAGCGCACGAGATGGTGGCTAAATATGAGAAATAGGCATATAGCAGAAATAATTGTGAGGAAACATATAAGATTGTAATATGGCAAGTTTAAAGGAAGTCAGGACCCGCATTACCTCTACTATTTCAACGAAGCAGATTACCAGTGCTATGAAAATGGTATCTGCATCTAAGCTTAGGAGGGCGCAAACCGCCATATTAAAGCTCAGACCTTACTCCAGGAAGCTCAACGAGATTCTTGGAAACCTGAAATCCAGTGTTGGAACCAGTGACGAAGCTGTTTATTTTGCCAAACGAAAAGAACAAAAGATTCTGATTGTTGTACTTACCTCGAACAGAGGACTTTGTGGCGCGTTTAACAGTAATTCGATTAAGCTGGCTGTGCAAACTATTCATAACAATTATGAAGCACAGTATCAGGCAGGAAATGTGTTTTTAATGTGTATTGGGAAAAGGGCCTTTGAATATTTTAATAAGAGGAAATATCAGATAGTGGCAAATCATAGTAGTATTTATGATTCGTTGAGTTATGATCGCTCACTTGAGATTTCTGAGAAAATCATGAAAGACTTCGCCAGTGGCGTTTACGACAAGGTGGAAATTATTTATGGTGAATTCCGCAACGCTGCTATGCAACGACTTACTTGCGAGCAATTCCTTCCAATTCCGGAAACCAAAGCTGCTGTTGAGTCTAAAAATCTGTCAGATTATATCTTCGAACCAGATAAAGCAGAAATTGTTAGCGAGCTGGTACCTAGAACATTAAAAGTTCAATTTTATAAGGCATTACTCGATTCCTTCGCTTCAGAGCACGGTGCTCGTATGACCGCCATGCATAAAGCAACCGATAATGCGGATGCCTTGCTTAAAGAGCTTCGTCTTACATACAATAAAGCTCGTCAGGCTTCAATTACAACAGAAATTCTTGAGATTATCTCAGGTGCAAATGCACTCAAGGGATAAAATTTTTGGGCTGCAACCACTAAAAAATCCGACGCATTTTATGTGTCGGATTTTTTTTGTTTGCTCACCTCATCCTTAGGTAAATCTACGGCATTTTACTAACAATTCCCACTTGTTATAACATTGAAAAACAATGTAATATGAAAATATTGCAACAAAAGTTGAAAAATATTCGTAAACGGTGGTAATTTGTGTCAAAAAGTGTCTAAAAATCTGTAATTTTACCGGCTAATTAAATCATGATGAACCTGGTTGGAGAATTTCCTTGTGTAATCGACGCTAAAGGGCGCTTTCTTTTCCCCGCGGGGCTTAAGAGACAGCTTCCTGAAGGTATCGAAATGCACTTTGTCATCAACCGGGGCTTCGAGAAATGCCTGAATCTTTATCCCTTTCCCGAATGGAAGCAGATAAGCGATGAGGTGAACCGGCTCAACATGTACGTCAAGAAAAATCGTGAGTTTGTCCGCTATTTTTATCGCGGAGCCACGGAAGTCTTTCCTGATGGAGCATATCGCTTGCTGGTTCCTAAACCATTGCTTGAGTATTCCGGGATTAAAAAGGACCTCATTCTGTTCGCTTATTCCAACAGGATTGAACTTTGGGATCGTGCCAGGTACGAAGGCTTGCTCAGTGATGAGCCGGAAGATTTTTCATTTCTCGCAGAAGACGTCATGAGCAGGAAAGACACGCCCCATGACGGAAGTATATCATAAGCCGGTATTGCTTAAAGAAAGCGTCGAAGGACTCGCCATAAAAAAGGATGGGGTCTATGTTGACGTGACCTATGGTGGCGGCGGACATTCTGCAGAAATACTCAAAAATCTGGGAAAGAAGGGACGACTGATTGCTTTCGACCGCGATCGGGATGCACAACCAAATGCATTGAATGACGAACGTTTCCGCTTGTTGCATCACAACTTTCGCTACCTCACCAGTTTTTTGCGCTATTACAAAGCATTACCTGCAGATGGGATTTTGGCCGATCTCGGTATTTCTTCACATCAGATCGATATGCCGCAACGGGGCTTTTCTACCCGTTACAATGCGCCTCTTGATATGCGCATGGATCAGCGGATGCAGCAGACAGCCGCTGATGTGCTGAACCAATATGATCGAAAAGCTCTTCAGCATATGCTCAAGGAATACGGCGAATTAGATCAGGCAGGAAGAATCGCAGAAACCATCATAAGTGCCCGCAAGGAAAAACCTCTTGAAACAACAAACGATTTGGTTAGGCTGCTATCTCCAATGGCACCCCGCGATAGTGAGAATAAATTCCTTGCTCAGGTTTTTCAGGCATTACGCATAGAGCTAAATGACGAACTCACAGCATTGAAAAAATTTCTTGAATTAAGTCTGATTGCACTTAAACCTGGAGGAAGACTGGTAGTTATTTCATACCATTCCCTCGAAGATCGTATGGTGAAGAATTTTATGCGCACCGGCAATGTTTCAGGGCAGGAAGATAAGGATCCGATTTTTGGACATAGTCGCTCGCCATTGAAACTGATTTCCAAAGGAGCCATGGTGGCAGGAGATGAAGAAATAAATATAAACAACAGGGCTCGCAGCGCCCGGTTAAGAATTGCTGAAAAAATCTAATGCAGAACGAATACAAGACACCGGAAAAACCAAAAGCGCCGAAAAAGAAAGCCGGCAAGCCGAAGACGGACTCCAAGGTGGCGCACGCAATTCGAAGCCTGCTCGACGGAACCATACTTACTCGTGATAACGCGAAAAGATTGGTGCCTTTTGTTCTTTTTCTTACAGGAATTTGTATTCTCTATATCGCCAATGCCTACTATGCCGAAAAGACACTGCGCCATTCCAATATCACACGCAAGGAAATTAAGGAACTAGAGAATGAATACTTGTCCACAAAATCAGAATTGATGATGTGCAGCAAACAATCTGAAGTTGCTGTAATGCTAGATACCACTGGAGTTGTTGAATCTGTAGTTCCTCCGAAAAAAATATTTGTAAAAGATAAATAAGACCGATTAAAATGAGTGACAACCGTAAAACCATCCTTATTCGCGCATATCTGGTGTATGTGATGGTACTCCTATTCGGTCTCGCCATTATCGTTCGCATTATGGTGCTGCAGTGGGGACAGGGTGGCTATTGGAAAAAGAAAGCTGAAGAACTTGTTATTAAATACGAAAATATTGATGCAAAAAGGGGCAATATATATTCAGACGATGAAAGCCTCCTTGCAACAAGTGTTGATGTTTACGATATAGGAATGGATGTCAATCCTAAGGTAGTTCCCGATTCTATCTTTGACAGAGATCTCGATTCCTTATGCCTTTCTCTTGGCAAACTCTTTTCTGTGCCCAAATCGACATTTTATAATAAGCTATATAACACACGAAAAAACTACAGCCGAGATACCCTGGGCTATGTTTTACTCAAAAAGAATGTTTCGTACAATCAGCTGAAAAAAATCCAAACGTTTCCAATTTTTAAGCGTGGTCGTTTCAAAGGAGGACTGGTTGTGAATGGCCGAGAAATTAGGGAACGGCCGTACAAATCTCTTGCGCGAAGAACGATTGGGTATGTAAAACTTGCACAATTCGACGTGAAGCTTGACTTGTCAAAAGCAAAAATCAGTGAGGAAACATACGGGAAATACGCTGATACCCTGGCTTTGTGTATGTATAATCTTTTTCATGAAGGCTTCTCAAAGCAGCATTACCGCAATCAGTTAGATAAGAGTTTTGCTTTTAAAACGGTAATTAAAATGCATGCTGATAGCAGGCAGCTGAAACGAATGAAAGATTTTCCTTTATTGGAAGGTCTTACAGAAGCTACCGGCTTTACTGCAAAACAAGTTGCAGATGAGTATCTGATTGGTCTCGAAGGTTCATACAATGAATTACTCAGCGGTCGCGATGGTACCCGAATCATGAAAAAAATGGGTGCCGGAACGTATAAGGAAGTCACGAATACGAATCTACTTGAGCCTGTTAATGGCTACGATCTCTATACTTCCATTGACATCAACTTACAGGATGTCGCGGAAAATGCACTGCAAAAATGTCTGGATTCGAACCGTGCACAATGGGGCTGCGTTGTGTTGATGGAAGTAAAAACCGGATTAGTAAAGGCTATAGTGAATCTTTCCAGAGATTCCAGTGGCCGATATAGTGAAAGGCGTAATTACGCCATTGGTGAGCAAATCGAGCCGGGATCCACCTTCAAGCTTGCCTCAGTGATGGCCGACCTTGAAGAAGGCGTTTTCGATTCCTCTTCACGCGTACCTACAGGCACAGGCACTGTTGGGAATCGTTTTATCGAAGATGCTTATCCCCCGGGATACGGTGTAGTTAGTCTTTCTAAAGCTTTTGAGAAATCGTCAAACCTTGGAATTTCATTCGCAACGTATAAAACCTTTGCTACCAAACTTGAAAAGTTTAAGAGCTATCTTGAAAAAATGGGATTAACCATTCCTCTCGGAATTGAGATTGCGGGCGAGCCTGCACCTTCAATGCCAATAAAATATGGAGATATGGAGACTATCCCATACGGCTATGTTGTAAAGATGACCCCATTACAAATTCTAGCATTCTATAATGCTGTTGCAAATAACGGTGTGCTTGTAAAACCACGGTTTGTAAAAGCTGTAGGTAAGGCAGGCAACATTGTTTACAAATCTCCAATAAAGGTGTTGCGACCAGCAATTTGTTCGAAGGAAACACTAGCAAAGGTGCGCAAGATGCTTGAAGGCGTTGTACGACATGGTACAGCAAGTAATATAAATAATTCAGTTTATCAGATTGCAGGTAAAACAGGAACAGCGCGCATTTTCGAAAAGGGGCAGTATATAATGAAATATGTGGCCTCATTTGTAGGATATTTCCCGGCCGATCAGCCAGAGTATTCCTGCATCGTAATTGTACACCGGGCCAGCGGTTCAGAATATTCGGGCAGCCAGATTTCTGCTCCCGTATTCAAAGAGATTGCCGATAAAGTATTTGCCACACGCCTAGATATTAAAGCCATTGAGAAATTCAAAAGCAAAATTAAAACACCGCCTCCTGCTTGTATAGCCCGTCAACAGGACCTTGTGAATGTTTATTCTGTATTAGATTTTCACACTCTTGCCTCCGGCACAGCACTCGATTGGTCAGGTGCAGAAAGTAAACCATCAAGTGTGGTGCTTAAACCACGCATCATGGCTGAGAATGTCGTTCCAAATGTTGTTGGAATGGGTGCCCGCGATGCAATGTATTTGCTCGAAAGCAGAGGATTGAAAGTATCTGCACGCGGAAAAGGAAGTGTGGTTAGCCAGTCGATACCGGCCGGAAAACCGCTGGTGCGTGGAACGGCAATTACCATTAATCTTGAAATGTAACAGTAGAAAATGAAAGCCTTAAAAGAAATAATTGCGCAGTGTAAGATAAGCCAAATTGAGGGTTCCCTTGAGAAGGAATGTGCTGCTATCTGTGCAGATACTTCTAAAGTGACCGCCAATTGTGCATTTGTTGCAATTAAAGGTACCAGGGTCGACGGTCATGAATTCATTGCAAAGGCCATAGCACAAGGAGCTCATATTATTGTTGCCGAAGTGCTGCCAGCTCAATTATTAGAGACCGTCACATATGTAATTGTCGAAAACTCTGCAGAAGCGCTTGGTTTCATGGCTTCAGCATTTTACGATTATCCTTCTTCAAAGTTGCGGCTGATAGGTGTTACAGGCACCAATGGAAAAACCACAATTGCTACACTTTTGTTCAAACTATACAGGGGACTAGGTTTTCACGTAGGTCTTTTTTCAACAGTTTGCAATCGCATCGATGAAACAATCCTTCCAAGTACTCATACAACTCCCGACCCGGTTAAGCTTAATGAGCTTATGGCAGAAATGCTGGAGCAAGGTTGTGCATATTGCTTTATGGAGGTAAGCTCTCATTCAGTGGTTCAACACCGCATTGCTGGATTGACTTTCGCAGCAGGCATCTTTACGAACCTAACGCGTGATCATCTCGATTATCATAAAACGTTTGAAGCCTATTTAAAAGCAAAGAAGGAATTTTTTGATCATTTACCTTCTGGCAGTTTTGCATTAGTGAACACCGACGATCGTAATGGAAGTGTGATGGTGCAGAATACCGTAGCAAAAAAATACACGTATAGCACGCACTCAATGGCCGATTTCAGAGCACAGATCCTCGAGAACCAGTTGTCGGGACTGCAGCTGAGTATCAATGGAACCGAAGCATGGTTCAGGCTGGTTGGGGAGTTTAATGCATACAACCTTCTTGCAATTTACGCTACCGCGGTGATAGATGGAAGGGAACCATTGGATGTACTCACAGTATTGAGCGGGTTGGAAGCTGTCGAAGGCAGGTTC
The DNA here is from genome assembly GCA_963678485.1 of Bacteroidales bacterium. GTDB lineage: Bacteria > Bacteroidota > Bacteroidia > Bacteroidales > CAIWKO01 > CALGYY01. The sequence goes on along the minus strand of OY782882.1, from coordinate 1,724,853 downwards.
GATTGTTTGCAGGGGGATGATAATATAACCGCAGTGGTCGATTATGCTCATACTCCTGATGCCGTTCAAAATGTGCTCAGCACAATAAAATCAGTTAGCGGGGGACAAGGAAGAATTATCACTGTTGTTGGTGCCGGAGGTGATCGCGATGCTGGGAAACGCCCAATCATGGCTCATATCGCATGTGAACTTAGTGATCAGGTAATACTGACATCAGATAATCCAAGGTCAGAAGATCCTGAACTTATTCTCGCGGATATGAAAAAGGGTGTGGATATGATTTACACTCGAAAAGTGTTATGCATCACCGATCGTAAAGAAGCAATAAGAACCGCATGCACCCTGGCAAAGAGTGGCGATGTTATTCTGGTCGCAGGGAAAGGACACGAAAAGTATCAGGAAATTAATGGAGTAAAATATCCTTTTGATGACAAGGAAGTCCTTAGGGAATTCCTTATTTCAGAAAAGGCTTAATAATAAGAATATGTTTTATTATTTATTTGATTATTTAGATAAGCATTTTAACACCCCTGGTGCCGGGATGTTTCAGTATCTGTCGTTCAGAGGCGCCCTTGCTATTATTACGTCCTTATTGATTTCTATGGTATTTGGACGCAAGCTGATCAACGTTCTGCGAAAAAAGCAAGTGGGTGAGACCGTCCGCGATTTGGGTCTGGCAGGGCAAACAGAAAAGCAAGGAACGCCAACCATGGGTGGATTAATCATTATTGGTGCAATCATTATTCCCACACTGCTTTTTGCAAAACTGCATAACATCTATATCATTCTGATGATTATAACAACACTGTGGCTTGGAACCATTGGTTTTATAGATGATTACATTAAAGTCTTCAAAAAGAATAAAAAAGGACTCGCTGGAAAATTCAAAATTCTTGGTCAGGTGGCATTAGGTGTAATCGTTGGAAGTGTTATGTATTTCAGCGATTCCGTGGTGATCAGAGAAAGGGTAGGAGAAGAAACGGTGGTGTCCACACAGGATATGTTCCGCATCGAGAACTATAACGATCAACCGCAGTTGTTCTCCGAACAGTCAGTAAAATCAACTAAAACAACGATTCCTTTTGTGAAGAATAACGAGTTCAATTATTCTGTTCTTATCAATTGGATGGGCGAAGGCGCAAATAAATATGTCTTTATTGTCTTCATACTTGTTGTGATTTTCGTAATCACTGCTGTATCCAATGGAGCCAATCTTACTGATGGCCTGGATGGACTGGCGACCAGTAGTTCTGCAATTATTGGAATTACGCTCGGTATACTGGCCTACGTCTCAGGTAATATGGTGTTTGCGAAGTATCTGAATATAATGTATATACCCAACACCGGAGAGCTGGTAATTTATATTGGTGCATTCGTTGGTGCTTGCATTGGTTTTCTATGGTATAACAGCTATCCTGCGCAGGTATTTATGGGCGATACAGGAAGTTTGTCATTGGGAGGAATCATTGCAGTGTTTGCCTTGATTATTCGTAAAGAGTTGCTGATTCCTTTGCTGTGCGGCATATTCGTGATTCAGAGCATTTCTGTATTAATGCAGGTGGGTTATTTTAAATATAGCAAATGGAGATTTGGCGAGGGACGCAGAGTGTTCCTTATGGCACCACTCCATCATCATTATCAAAAGAAGGGATATCATGAAGCAAAGATTGTCATGAGGTTTTTTATTGTCGGAATTATTCTGGCCGTACTGACCATTGTGACATTAAAGATTAGATAAATAAAAAAACCAGAAACGTGACGAACCCAAAAGCAGACACAAAAAAGGAACGGATACTTGTTCTGGGTGCTGCGGAAAGCGGAACTGGAGCAGCGTTGCTGGCTAAACAAAAAGGATTTCCTGTGGTTGTTTCCGACAAAGGAACTATACAGGAACGTTACAAAAATGTTCTTTGTCATGCTGAAATAGATTTTGAGGAAGGAGCGCATAGCCCGTCAGTGGTGGACGCAGCAGAGCTTGTGATAAAAAGTCCGGGTATCCCTGATGATGCACCATTAATTATGCAGTTCAGGGAACGAGGAATCAAAGTGATTTCTGAAATAGAATTCGCAGCTCGCTTCACCAATGCAGGTATGGTCTGTATTACCGGTAGTAATGGTAAAACTACTACGACCACCTTAACACATCATATGTTGACAAAAGGCGGAGTGGATGCAGCCATTGGGGGGAATGTCGGGAAAAGTCTTGCACTTGAACTTACCGTTAGGGATCATCCTTGGTTTGTTTTAGAAATTAGCAGTTTTCAATTGGATGGGATGTTTGATTTCAAGGCTGATATCGCAGTGTTGACCAATATTACACCAGATCACATGGATCGTTATCACAACGATTTTAATGCGTATGCTAATTCCAAATTCAGGATTATCAATAATCACACTGCAGAAGACGCCTTTGTGTATTGTGCAGATGATCCTGTAATTCTTCGAGGAATGCAGGAGCGGAATATTGTCTCCCGTTGCTTTCCTTTTTCCTTAAAATCAGAGCCCGTTGGAGAAGGGGCGTTTCAGCACAAAAATGAAATAATAATTAGAATACATAAAAAGGAGTTAAAAATGAGTATCGAAGCAATTGCTTTACAAGGACGACACAACATCTACAACTCAATGGCAGCGGCCATCGTGGGACAGTTGTTCAATCTCCGCAAAGACATTATCCGCGAATCATTAATGGATTTTCAGGGAGTTGAACATCGTCTTGAATCGGTGGCTAAAGTTCATGGTGTAGAATTCATTAATGATTCCAAAGCAACGAATGTTAACTCAGTCTGGTTTGCGCTTGAAAGCATGAATCATCCTGTGATTTGGATCGTTGGCGGACAAGACAAGGGCAATGACTATACTGATCTGCTGCCACTGGTTCAGGAAAAAGTGAAAGCTATCGTGTGTCTTGGTGTAAACAATACCAAGCTGCACAAGACCTTTGGCGGAATCGTTAAAGACATGGTTGATGCAAGCTCTGCACAGGAAGCTGTTGGAGAAGCTTACAGACGCAGTAAACCCGGCGATGTTGTGTTGTTATCACCGGCCTGTGCAAGTTTTGATTTATTTAAAAATTTCGAAGAACGCGGCAATCAATTCAAGCGTGCTGTATTCGATTTATAGAAACCTATGGCCACACCATTATTCCAGTTCAGGAGCAATCTCAAGGGCGATAAAGTCATTTGGGCAGTAGTTTTTATATTGTCCATATTCTCTGTCGTGGCCGTGTACAGCTCAACAGGCATGCTTGCGTATCAGCAGAAAGGGGGCAATACCGAATTCTTTCTGTTGAAGCATACCGGTATTTTGATTCTTGGCTGGGCATTGATTTATTTGTCGCATCTGGTAAAGTATACGTACTATTCTAAATTGTCGATGCTTGCAATTTATGCAGCTGTTCCATTATTGCTGCTCACCATGATGTTTGGTTCAAGCGTTAATGATGCCAGTCGGTGGCTTAGTATACCCTACGTTAATATCGATTTTCAAACGTCAGACTTTGCAAAACTTGCACTCATCATGTATGTGGCGCGCATGCTTTCGCGGAAACAGGAACAGATTAAAGATTTTAAGTCGGCCTTTGTTCCTATCATGCTCCCAATTCTTATTGTATGCGCGCTGATTATGCCTTCGAACTTGTCGACCGCATTGATCCTTTTTATGACCAGTTTGACGCTGATGTTCGTAGGTCGCGTCAATCTGAAATATATATTTTCACTCATCGCGATTGGACTTTTTGGAGTCATTTTAATCGTCGTTATTTTGTACAATTCGCCTGATAAGGGACGTATTGGCACATGGAAAAACAGGGTGCTGACCTTTACTGGCATCAAAGAAGATCCAGATCTTACCTTTCAGGCCGATCAGGCGAAAATAGCCGTCGCTACAGGTGGTGTGATAGGAAAGTTCCCCGGGAATAGTACGCAAAGAAATGTGTTGCCGCAGGCATATAATGACTTTATATATGCAATTATTGTCGAAGAATATGGGATGATAGGGGGCATCTTTTTAATATTATTATATCTGATATTATTATATCGAGGGATTAGAATTGCCACCAAGTGTGAGACAACGTTCGGGGCCTTGCTGGGTCTGGGAGTTAGCTTCACGCTGGTCTTTCAGGCAATCATTCATATGGCGATTACTGTAGGCTTATTTCCGGTAACAGGACAAACGCTTCCACTGATCAGTATGGGGGGGACCTCATTATGGTTTACTAGTCTTGCTATTGGAATAATGCTGAGTATTTCAAGAGAAACAGAAAAGAATGAAGAGATCCCTGCACCGGTGGTAGATGGTGCAGCGGTTAATAATGCAACAAATAATACGGGAAACAATGAAAAGTGATCTCCGTGTGATTATCAGTGGTGGCGGCACAGGCGGGCATATCTTCCCGGCCATTGCCATTGCCAATGCTATAAAGAAACTGGTTCCTTCTGCAAATATTTTGTTTGTTGGTGCGAACGGTCGCATGGAAATGGAAAAAGTTCCTGCTGCCGGATATGAGATCAAAGGGCTTAATATTAGTGGCTTTCAGCGCAGGCTCACCTGGAAGAATCTCGCGTTTCCCTTTAAGGTTATGGCTGCATTAAAAGCTGCAGGCAGGATTGTAGAAGAATTCAAACCAGATGTTGTTGTGGGTGTTGGTGGATATGCCAGCGGGCCATTGGTGAAAGCCGCGACTAAACGAGGAGTACCTGCAGTATTACAGGAACAGAACTCCTATCCGGGAATCACAAATAAAATTCTTGCCTCAAAAGCAAAATTGATTTGCGTTGCTTATGATGGGATGGAAAAATATTTTCCAAAAGAGAAAATACTTTTAACAGGAAATCCTGTTCGCCAGGATATGGTTAATCTTATTGGCAAGAGGGAGCGCGGACTGGAAGAATTTGGTTTGAAAGGCGATAAACCTATTGTACTTGTGGTGGGGGGAAGTCTGGGTGCACGTTCAATAAACGAAAGCATTCATGGCGGATTGCAGCAATTGGCTGATGCAGGAATTCAATTATTATGGCAAACAGGAAAGACTTATGAAGAGGCTGCACGAACGGCTGTTGTTGGCTTTGAGCAAAAGGGCATAGTGACAAAGGCGTTTATTAGCAGGATGGATCTCGCTTACGCGGTGGCCGATGTTGTTGTATCGCGTGCAGGGGCCATTTCAATTTCTGAATTATGTGTTGTGCAAAAACCCGTCATTCTTGTGCCTTCGCCCTATGTTGCAGAAGATCATCAAACACACAATGCCATGGCCTTAGTGAATCATCAGGCGGCTATACTTGTGAAAGATGCTGATACCGCAAGCACATTGATATCAGAACTCATTTCACTGATAAAGGATGAAAATCTACGTAATAAATTGCGCGGAAATATTGCTGCATTGGGAAAAGCAAATGCGGATGAAAAAATTGCCAGTGTTGTATTAGGACTAATAAAGGAAAAGTAATGGATCTTGGATTATTGAAGCGGGTGTATTTTCTGGGAATCGGAGGGATTGGTATGAGCGCGCTTGCCCGTTATTTTAAACAGGCTGGTGTTGAAGTATCGGGTTATGATAAAACCGAAACTCCACTCACCCAATCACTGTCCAACGAAGGTATTCCAGTTCATTATAACGAAGACCCGGATGCTATTCCAAATGATACAGAACTCGTAATTTATACCCCTGCCATTCCCAAAGATCATAAAGAATGGTTGACTATTAAAGAAAGAAATCTGTCGATTGTCAAACGATCAGAGGTGCTTGGCTGGCTTTCCAAAGATTTGTTTTGTATTGCCATATCAGGCACTCACGGGAAGACCAGTATTAGCTGCATGACTGCTCATGTGTTGTTACAGGCAAAACAACCGGTGAATGCATTTGTTGGAGGGATATCCGTAAATTATCAAACGAATCTGATGCTGACTCAGGGAGCGGAAAGTGTGGTCGTAGAGGCTGACGAATATGATCGCTCATTTTTACAACTTAGTCCTGATATTGCTGTTATTTCAGCTATTGATGCTGATCATCTTGATATTTACGGAAATTACGAAGCGCTCAAGGATACTTTTGTTGAGTTTGCCGGTAAAATCAAAGCTGGTGGAATCTTGATTCGTAACACAAAAGTTACCTGGAATAAGCTGAATGGAATAAAAGAACTGACTTACGGTATTGGAGAAGGTGATTACTCCGCAAAAAATATTCATGTTGAAGACGGTCGTTTTGTGTTCGATTTAGTTACTCCCTCTTTTGAAGTTCTTAGTGTTCGTATGTTAGTTCCGGGAGTACATAATATTGAAAATGCTGTAGCTGCAGCAGCAATAGCTCATCTTAGGGGATTGTCGGCGAATGAAATTCGTGAAGGGATTGAATCGTATAGGGGTGTTAAACGTCGTTTTGAATTACAGTTTAATAGCCCGGAAATGGTGTATATCGATGACTACGCTCATCATCCTGAAGAATTGCGAGCATGCATTAGTGCAGCGAGAGCGTTGTACCCGGGGCGTCATATTACCGGTATTTTTCAACCGCATCTATATTCCCGAACGAACGATTTGGCTAAGGATTTTTCAGCAGCACTCGACACCTTAGATGAATTGCTGTTACTTCCCATTTACCCTGCACGAGAATTGCCTATTGCTGGTGTAAATTCAGCAATGCTGCTTCCCGGAATCACTCATGCTGTTGCTCATTTAATAGAGAAAGAGGAAATTCCCGCATTCGCTGCTACAGTGAAACCGGGTGTGTTGATTACCATGGGGGCGGGAGACATTGATCAGTGGATCGATAAAATTCGAGAAATATTACAACATCACTTTAAATCCCCCAGCGTATGAAAAAGCGAATGGTGTGGATAATCGTTTGGATTGGTGTAATCATCATCGCAATGGTGTTTGTTGGGATGATAGTGAAGCGCCATGATTCGGAGCGATGCAAAGAAGTGAGAATTAATATTATCAATCCCGGAGGAGAAGTTTTCATTACAGAACAGGATATACGTGCATATATGGAATTAGTTGATGATTCATTGGAAGGCGAGCCTATTGGAAACATCGACATTCACAAACTTGAATTACTAATTGCTGATAATCCCTATGTTCTAAAAGCCTCGGTATTTGCCACGCTTGATGGGGTTGTGAATATTCAGGTTATTCAGCGACAACCTGTAGTAAGGGTTCAAAATGCAGCGCACGAACAATGGTACATTAGTGAGGATGGATACATGATGCCTCTTAATCCGGGGAAATCAGCCCGGGTCCTGCTGGCCAATGGCTACATTAATGAAGTGTACGATGAAAATTTGGTGCTGAAAGTTAATGATCCAATGGGTAAAGAAGATTCAGTAATTGAGAAAACATTAACCTATGGAATATACAAAATAGCATCGTATATTAATAATGATGTGTTTTTAAAGGCTCAGATCGAACAGATATTTGTCAATAAAGATGGGGAGTTTGAACTAATTCCAATGGTTGGTAAACACCTAATTATTTTTGGAGATGCTCACGATATTGAAAAAAAATTCGGCAATCTGGTTATCTTTTATAAACAGGGTTTATCTACCGAAGGTTGGGATGCATATGATACATTAAATTTAAAATTTGAAAATCAAGTAGTTTGTACAATAAAATAAATTCAATATTATGGAATCTGGCGAAATTATCGTTGGTTTAGATATAGGATCAACAAAAATTGCGGCCATTGTTGGCCGTCAGAATGCTTACGGCAAACTGGAAATTCTCGGATACGGCAAAGCAAAGTCACTGGGTGTGAAGCGCGGCGTAGTATCCAATATTGAGTATACTGTGGATTCAATCCGCAAGGCCGTTGCCGATGCTGAAGCACAGGCTGGTGTTAATATCCGCGTTGTTAATGTGGGTATTGCCGGACAGCACATAAAAAGTATACAACACAGAGGAAGCCTGATACGTGATAGTCTGGATAATGAAATCAGTCAGGATGATATCAACCGTTTGGTGGAAGATATGTACAAACTTGTGATGCAGCCTGGAGAAGAGATTATCCATGTAATACCGCAATCATACATTGTCGATAAAGAAAGTGGAATCAAACATCCAATTGGTATGGCAGGTATCTGTCTTGAAGCAGATTTTCACATTATCACAGGACAGGTTTCCGCGGTTCGTAACATTAACAAATGTGTGACAAAAGCCGGTTTGCAAATCGCCGATCAGATTCTTGAGCCACTCGCTTCGGCAGAAGCTGTGCTAAGCGACGAAGAAAAAGAAGCCGGTGTTGTGCTGGTTGACATTGGCGGTGGAACCACAGATATCGCAATTTTCCAGGACGACATTATCCGTCACACTGCCGTGATTCCTTTAGGTGGCGATATCATTACCGAAGATGTGAAGGAAGGTTGCACTATCATTAAAGATCAGGCGGAAGCCCTCAAAGTGCGTTTCGGGTCTGCTCTCGCCAGCGAAAGCAAAGCAGAAGAAATCGTTTCTATTCCCGGATTAAAAGGTCGCCCACGAAAAGAAATTTCGGTTAAGAATCTTGCCAGTATCATTCAGGCTCGTATGGAAGAAATCCTCGAACATGTTTACTACGAAGTAAAAAATTCTGGTTTTGAGAAAAAACTGATTGCAGGTTTAGTTCTTACCGGTGGAGGTTCTCAGTTAAAACATATTAGCCAACTTGCAGAGTTCATTACAGGTATGGATACCCGTATTGGATACCCGACTGAGCATTTAGCTGAAAAGGTTGCAGAAGAGATGTCTTTGCCCATGTATGCCACTGGAATTGGGCTTGTCCTGAGGGGACAGCAACACACCAACCGCAGTAATGCGGCAAAAGACAAGAATGCGCCAACGCCACCAAGTCGTACCAAAGGATCCTTCTTCGATTCTATGTTCAGAAAAGGAAAAGAATTCTTTGGTGAAGAAGATGTTAACTAATTGTGCTTCAAATATATAAAAAATGAGTTTTTTTGAATATCTGATATTCAGCTGGTTATGTTTTTAATAATTAACAATACCTAGTTGATAAATTGTTACGATTACAAAATATTAACACAATCTTAAAGGTTATTTTTACATCCTCCAAAAAATGCAGTCTATGAAATTTGAAGCGCCCAAAAATCAATCGTCTATCATCAAGGTCCTAGGTGTGGGTGGTGGTGGAAGTAACGCAGTTACGTACATGTTCCGGCAGGGGATACGCGGTGTGGATTTTATTCTTGCCAATACCGACAGTCAGGCTCTTGAAATGAGCGAGGTCCCTGTTAAGATACAATTGGGAGCAAATCTTACAGAAGGCATGGGCGCTGGTTCCATTCCTGAAGTTGGACGTCAGGCTGCCATTGAAAGTAGCGAAGAGATTAGAACGCTTCTTCAGACCAACACAAAAATGGTGTTTATTACCGCAGGTATGGGTGGTGGAACCGGAACCGGAGCTGCACCGGTTATCGCTTCAATCGCTAAGGAATTGGGAATTCTCACCGTGGGTATTGTTACCATTCCGTTTTTGTTCGAAGGGCGCAAACGCAAACAGCAGGCTGATCAGGGTATTGCTGAAATGCGAAAATATGTCGATACCTTACTCATTATCTGCAATGATAAACTCCGCGAGCTCCATGGCGATCTCAAATTAAGTGAAGCATTTGGAAAAGCTGATGATATTCTTACGGTTGCTGCCAAGGGTATTGCCGAAATCATCACAATCACTGGTAATGTAAATGTTGACTTTAATGATGTGAACACCGTTATGCGTAACAGTGGTGCTGCTATCATGGGTACAGGCGTTGCTGAAGGCGAGAATCGCGCATCGGTTGCTGTAGAAAAGGCTCTTACCTCTCCATTGCTTAACGAGAGTAATATTACAGGAGCTAAGAATGTTCTTCTTTACATCTCCTCCGGTTATCAGGAAATATCAATGGATGAAATCACCGAGATTACTGATTATATCCAGGCCGAAGCAGGAAGCACTGCAGAAGTTATTTGGGGTAGTGGAAACGATGAACGCCTCGGAAACAGTATTTGTGTTACTATCATCGCAACCGGCTTCAACAGCAGTATTGCAAACAATGTTATTGCTACACCCGCTACCGAAAAAATAGTACATCCTCTGGAACCTACTATTGAAAAGACATCAGAAGTAGAAAGAAATGTCACTGAAGTGGACAACTTCGATATGTATGTGAAGGAAGATAAAACACCCGTTGAATCCAAGCAAGAGCCCATTGCTCCGAAGAAGGATGAATACGTTACTAAGATTGAAGAAGTGGATGGATTCTCCTTCGAATTTAAAACGCTGAAACCGGCCGAAGAAGAAAAGAAGGAAACTCCCGTTACCAATACAGTTGAAGAAACTAATCCCGTTAATAAATACGAAATTCCAACGGAAAAGCCACTTCAACTGCAAACCCCCGACGATCGCGAAATGTATAGTCGTTCGCAGGATCGTACAAAAAAATTACGTGAACTGAGTATCAAAATCAGAACACAGCAAGGACTTGAAGAAGTTGAAAAGGAACCTGCTTACAAGCGCCGTAATGTTGAATTATCTGACGTAAAACCCTCTTCCGAATCAGAAGTATCTAAGTTGATGCTGGGTGAAGATGAGGAGAAGAAAACGGAGTTGAAAAACAACTCCTTCCTCCACGACAACGTGGATTAATATAGTCCCAAAGGACATCCCACAGCTGCCTGTGCTTTTTGCAGGCAGCTTTTTTTTGCCCGAGTCCATTGGATTGTAATGTTTTTCTACTTGGCTAAGGAAACACCAATCAGCTCACCAATTCCAAAGGTGATGGCCGCAGCTATTAATCCAAATAATACTTGTCTGAAGCCAGAAAACCATACATTTCTTCCAGTAAATAGAGTAATGGCTGCACCTATTAAAAAGAGTCCTGCGGCGCTTAAACAGACGCTTAGGATGATGGCTTTTGTTCCGTTAGTAAACATGAATGGCAACACAGGAATGATTGCACCAATCGAGAATAAAATAAACGAGTAAACGGCCGCTTCAATCGCAGAACCTTTAAGGTCTTCAGTATTAATACCCAATTCTTCCTTCACTAATACATGATGGGCATTTTCCTTATCTTTCATAATGTCAATAGCCATTTGTTGTGCCTGTGCTTCAGGGATTCCCTTTGCCATATAAATCAATGCTAGTTCCTGTGTTTCGCCTTCAGGGTTGGTTTCAATCTCATCCATCTCTAACTGCATTTGGTTCTCATATAATTCCTGAGAACTTTTAACCGAAATCCATTCACCCAAAGCCATTGATAATGCTCCGGCTAGCAGACCTGCAATACCGGCCAGCAAAACTCCACCATTGCCTGCCGTGGCACCGGCAATTCCCATCACCAAACTAAAGTTAGAGACCAAGCCGTCATTACCTCCAAGCACTGCAGCTCTTATTGCATTGCCGCCCACAGAGCGGTGTCGGCTTTCAAATTTCGAGAGTTGAGTGCCAGTAACTCGTTCCTCTTTTTCAAGGATTGAACGAAGAATACTCACGTGATTTCCTTCAGTGCCGGTAATCTCCTTTTTCTGTTTCTTTTTAGTAAATAAAATTCCATTTGAAATACTCTTCTCAGTATCCATTAATACACCGAGAACATAATCATAACCAAAGATTCTCCCAATGGTATTAATGGTTTTTGCCCTCCATGATGGCTGCATCAAATCATCAATATCACGGCCTGCCTTTTTAGCAAAGGCTTCAGCGTGGCCTTTTTCAATTTCACTCATTTGCCTGAAAACACTTGCAATGATAGCATCAGCCTCATGCTCGGCAAGTTTATGATACAGATATGATGCATCAATTTCTGTTTGCAGATTGGTTTTATTCATGCTGAATGAAATATTGAATGTGAGCTATTTCTTTTACACAGCCGATTATAAGATCTTTCGACAATATTAATTAATCATTGGCAACCAAACGGATTCCAATAAAATAATAGCGCGAATCAACAGAATAGAATCTGCGATTGGCGGACCGGCAATAACGGGCACCGTAATACCAGCTTCCTCCGCGACTAACACGTGCAACACCCGTAACCGGGCCTTTGGGATCTGTTTGATGATCGGTGGGATATTCGCCATACCAGTCACTGCACCATTCCCACACGTTCCCATGCATATCAAATAAGCCCCATGCATTGGGCAGGTAAGTTCCAACAACCGTTGTCTTTTTCTTATTGGCACCTTTAGGATTTTCACCAAAAGGATAATTGCCGTTATAATTCGATTGGTCTGTAGTGAGATTGTTTCCAGTGTTGAATGCCGTTGTGCTTCCTGCACGACAAGCATATTCCCATTCAGCTTCGGTAGGTAAACGACAGCCCATCCAAGTGGCAAATGCAGAAGCGTCATCCCAGGTAACATTAATTACCGGACGTCTTCCACGACCCCAACCTTCATCTGAAGGCAACTCACGGCCTGTAGCTCTACAAAAAGCATCGTATTGCTCGAACGTAATTTCGTACTTGCTCATTTTAAATGCACTGATAGTAACTTGATGCTGTATTTCATCCGGACCCCGGGTTGCATCTGTTTTAGGACTTCCCATTGTGAATGAACCTGCAGGAATACTTACCCAATCTATGCTGGGTTTCGTCTGCGCAATGGCGCTTAAGGAAAAGCAAAAAACGACAATAATTACAAATAGTTTTTTCATTGGATTAGATATTATTCACACACACAGTTGAGGATTTTCCTGGAAGTTCATTGTTGATATAAAATAAAATGCGTTGTAGCAGGTAGCGTCAGATGAGATAAAGTAATTCAATCAAAGAAAAGTAACCATGTGAATGAACAAATCCAACAATACTTATTATAACGTACGTTAATTGTACATCAATGAACAAAGGTATCAAAGTTATTTAAGTAAACAAATTTAGCATGATGATGCTGTTAAAATTTGTTGATGTTCGATTCAATAAAATGGGCCAATAGAATATAGAATTAATGCGCGCTGTCTTCATGAATTAATTCCTGATGGTTTTGTACCAGGAACTGCAGACGGTTGATGACATTAACCCTGCTAGTGCCGTAGTCAAAATCTAAAAACAGAAGATTCATATCGGGATATAATTTTTTAATTTTCTTTTCCATCCCTTTTCCAATAATATGGTTTGCCACGCAACCAAAGGGCTGCATACAAACTACACGATTGATGTTCTGTTTTGAGAAGGATGCAATTTCGGCTGGAATTAGCCAGCCTTCGCCATATTGATTAGCCAGACTTAAAATATCTGATGCTAATCGTGCTTCATCTTCAATACCATGAACGGGTCGGTAATACCTGAAATTTCGAAGTGCCTTTTCGTAACGGCTGATATACCTCCCTGCACGCCATTTCAGGAAGTTTATTAAAAATCGTGAGGATGAAGATTCCTGAATATTTTCTTTATCGCTTACGCGGATGTTGACGAACGATTGCATAAAAAAGTGCAGCAGCGGCGGTTGTGCGACTTCGATGTGCTGATCAATGAGCCAATCAATCACATTGAATTGTCCGAAACTATTATACTTAATATAAATTTCACCAACAATACCAACCGCTGGTACATCGCCTTCCCTTACAGGAATTCTGTTAAATTCCTGCACTGCCTTTTTCAACAATGGAAGCAATGCTTTATGAGTACCGGCCTGGAGCATAGAGAGACTCCAGCCTATGTACTTGTCGCGAACAATCGCAGAAGCCCCTTTTTCGATTTCCCGACAAACGGTTGCATAATACATTCGCGAAAGACTATCAGCAAATAATAAGGCCTTCATCGCTGGCATAATAATCTTTTGCCAATCAGGTGTAAATCCCGGCTGAATGTTGTTCAGTCCGTCGGATGTGGCAACAGAAATTACAGGAATATCGCTGTATCCTGAATTAATCATTGCTCGTTTTATTAGCGCAATATAATTGGTTGCGCGACATTGTCCACCGGTTTGACTGATTCCGATTGCAATATCATCCAAGGAATACTTTCCGCTCTTCAGTGCGCGAATGATATCCCCTACAACCAGCGTGGCAGGATAACAGATTTCGTTATTAGCGTAATCAAGTCCAAGGTCAATTGATTGCTGATCTGATGGAGGAAGATTTTCAACTTTATATCCTGCCTGAGTCGCCAGCACCGGGATATACGGGGAGTAAAAATCAGAAAACCATGGAACCAATATTGTTTTTCCTGCGTCGGGAATTCCAAATATTGCAGTCTTTTCATGAGCGTTGGCGGGCTCTGCAGGAATCATTCGATTTTCATTTTTTAATCGCATTGATTCAACCAATGAGCGCAGCCGCAATCGTGTTGATCCCGGACTAGTGATTTCGTCAATACGAATGAGGGCATAAGGAACATCGCTTTGCCGCGTTAATTCGCCAATTTCATCAATGATAAATGAATCCGGACCGCAGCCAAATGAATTAAGTTGCAAAAATCCAATATTGTTTTCCTGTCGGGTAACCCACCATGCAGCTTGCAACACTCGGTTCGGATATTCCCATTGCGCAACAGAAAAGAATTTATCAAAACCCTCGTTATTGGTACCAATAGCGATTTCCTCATTGATTACCGCTACACCTAAATCAGTGAGCATTTGCGAAACCTGTTGATGAATCAGACGATCGATATGATAAGGGTGACTTGCAAGCAGTACGATTGGAGTGTTATTTTGAATAGCATCCTTTAATATGCTTTTGTTCTTTTTCATTACTGCGGATCGTACGCTGCGTCTTACCTCCAGCGCTTTTCCTAAAGCGAGGTGTGCAAGGGTCTTTTTAATTCCGAGTGTTCTGAGGTATTTTATACATGCCTTTTCCAGGAGCTCTGCGTCGTTGAAATTGATGGATGGTGCATCAAATGGGATATTGCGTGCATCAAGTAAAGCGGATGTGCTTTTTAATACTTCTGAATAACCAGTAACGATGGGACAATTGAAACTGTTCGATGACTTTTCAAATTCCTTTTTTTCGTAAACAACAAAGGGAAAAAAGATACGATCAACTTTCTTTTCAGCGAGATTGAAAATGTGCCCGTGTGATAATTTTGCAGGAAAACATATATTATCCGACATTACGGTTCCGTAGCCTTGTTTATAAATGCTGTCATTACTGTCGTCTGAAAGAACAACCTCGAATCCACATCGTGTAAACAATGTATTCCAGAATGGGAAATTCTCGTACATGTTTAATATGCGCGGGATTCCTATTCGCTTGGCTGATTTACGCATTGGCTTGCTGTTGCCCGCAAAAAGCAGATGCCTCTTGTGGTCAACAATGTTTTCTTCTTTTGATTTTGTTGATGGATGATTTGAAAATATTTTTTCGCATTTATTTCCCGAATAGCATTTGTTTCCGTTCCCAAATTGATAAGTAGTAACTTGGCAATTATTAGTACACCCATGGCAGAAAGACATTTTTGTCTCATAGGTGTTGAGGTCATCCAAATGATCGAGACCCACAAATTCGTGGTTGACGCTAGTACTTTTTGAAATAGTCCTCCGTGCGTATAAGGCGGCACCAAAAGCACCCATTAATTCAGGAATGTTGGAACATACAATGCGCTTTTCTGAGAGCAACTCCAGACTTCTGAAAACCGATTTATTCTTGAATGCTCCACCTTGCACTACTATATGGTCACCAATTTCAGAGTAATTTTTAATCTTGAGAACTTTGGTAAGACAATTTTTAATTACAGAATAGGAGAGTCCTGCTGCAAGATCCGCCACAGTGGCTCCATCACGCAGTGCTTGCTTAACCTTGGAATTCATAAACACTGTACATCTGGAACCAAGATCATACGGGGCTTGAGAGCTAACAGCCAAATCAGAGAATTCGGATGGACTATATCCTAGTGTTCTTGCAAAACCTTCTATAAATGAGCCACAGCCTGAGGAACAAGCCTCGTTGATTTCAATATTGGTAATGGTATTATTGCGCACACTTATCGCTTTGATGTCCTGCCCGCCAATATCCAGAATATAAGTGAGTCCGGGCTCAATATGTTTTGCGGCCATGAAATGGGCCACTGTTTCTACAATTCCATAATCAAGACCTAAAGCAGATCGTATGAGTTCTTCTCCGTAACCAGTGACTGCACTGCCTTTGATGTCAGCTCTGATACCATCTGCATTTAATTGATGAGCGAATTCTTTAAGCCCATCAACAACGGTCTCCAACGGTCGGCCCTGATTGTTACGATAAAACTTATAACACAGTTTACCTTCATCATCCATAACTACAATCTTTGTCGTAGTAGACCCTGAATCGATGCCAAGATAGCACGGAACACCTGTTTTGACTGATGCTTCCGGGATATTAATGATTTTACGTTGTTGTTCCCATTGCTGGAATTCCTCACGGTTATTAAACAACGACGGAAGTGTGTCTTGCTCACGCGGGCTCACTGAACGTTTTTCAAGACCGCTGATTAGTGCAGATAACGTAATGAGCTTTTGATTTTTTTTTGCCGACATTGCTGCACCTATCGCAGTAAATAATTCTGCATGTTCAGGAACCACTATATCGTTCTCACTCATTTTAAGCAGACGCACAAAGGAATCCCTCAATCGAGGGATATAGGTGAGTGGCCCACCACAAAAAAGTAGTTTGGGCTCAATACTGCAACCACGCGCCAGTGCATTAATAACCTGACCGGCTACTGCGTCGAATATAGAAGCGGCTATATCTTCCGGACAGATTTTTCGGCTGATGAGATTTTGTACATCTGTTTTGGCAAACACACCACAACGGGAAGCTATGGGATAAATTTTCGAGGCGCTTCCCGCAAGATCATTCATTTGAGATATTGAGATGTTGAGCAGCGTTGCCATTTGATCTATGTAGGCTCCAGTACCGCCGGCACAATTCCCATTCATGCGCATGTCGGGATTTTTGTTATCGTTGAAAAGAACAAGCTTAGCATCTTCACCACCAATATCAAGCAGGCTTTTTATTCCGGGATATTGGCTGTTTGCAGCAACACTTGCGGCAATGACTTCTTGCACAAAGGGCTGATGAATTTGTTCTGCGAGCCCCATCCCTGCCGAGCCTGAAAAGACCGCTTTTACTGGGATATCCCCATGTTTTTCTATCACCTCATGCAATAGTATAATCAGCGTTTCGGCAGTCCGGATATTGTGTCGTTCATATGCCGAAAAAAGCAAATCTTTTCCATTGGCTATCAGAACTACTTTGGCCGTTGTGGATCCTATATCTATTCCTAATAAGTTCGTTTTCATCAATTCGGTATTTCTTAAATAGTCGTTGATTGTTCAGTGATTTCAACAGGCCTTAGCCATGCTGTAATAACATCCATCACAATTTTTTTGCGCTGTTGCATAAAAGAGTTAAACCCTTCTTCATTACCCTGGAATACAAATTCAAGATATACAGGCTTGCTCAAGGTGGGAAACACACACATGCCAACAGTATTGGCGATAAGATCCTCGACACTTATTGATCGAATCTTGCCTTCAGATGCTTCTTGCTCCAAACTCTTTCTTAAACCATCGAAATTCACACATTTGCTTTTATAGAGTTCGTTTATCCATTGCGGATTGCGCTGAATCTCTGATGACATAAATCCAGGAATCATCGGATAATCAACAATCAACTGTATGTACTCGTTCACGAACTTCTCCACTTTTTGTATGACCGGAACATCCGCATCGAAAACATAAGATAGTGCAGGCCATAGCTTATGTTCAATGGTTCTGAAGACAGCTTCGAACAAATGCGCTTTGTCCCGGTAGTAATAATGCAATGAGGTTCTGCTTAATCCAGCTTCGTCAGCAATTTGCATCATCGTTGCAGCTTCAACACCGTATTTTAAAAATACTTTATTGGCTGCTTCAATAATGCGTGCTTCAGGATTCGATAAAACGTTGTATTTCATTATTTAACGATTTTGACAACAGTGTTTGACAGTGGCGTCAAAATTATAAAAATTATTAAAGCACGAAAGCTTTTATAAAGAGGGGTTCCTCTATTTTTTTGTATGGTGCTGTTTTTCATATGTTAATCACCAAAAAAAGGACAAAAAGCCCTTGTTATTTCGATTTTTTTTTCTATTTTTGCGCCATCATTTTAAAATACAATTTGCAAAGCATGAAAAACTCAACTCGCAACACCCGTTCAAAAGTTCTTTCTATCGTTGTTTTGATCGCCGTTGTTATTTCAATCGTAGGTTGTGCAAGTCCTCGTTGTGGTTACATGAAATGCTACAACAGAGATGTCCGTATGGGCATTGCAAGATAATTTTTTATCCCCCTGTATTTTACTATCCCCTTGTATTAATCGTTCTACCGCTATATGTTTCCATTCAATTGGAGTGCATCGTTTTTTTAAATTTTGAGATTAGGTAGAATATTTTTGAGCTTAGAATCCATTCCCTTGAGGGATTAAGCACGGTTTGTCATTTTCGTATTGTAAAAAAATGTCGCACTTATTCGATTATAAGTACTATTTTTCTATATTTGGTCCATGCTAGACTATTGGAATTACTTTAGTTTGGCGAATTTATATTGTAAAAAACAATCTTATGCGTTACCCTTTACGAAAGATTTCAGGTTTTCAGCGTCTGTTTCTTAGCTTTCTGCTACTTTTTACGTTAGCTGAGACAAAAGCTCAGATAGTTGTCAATACTTCATTAACGCCAGCGCAGTTGGTGCAAAATGTTTTGGTCGGGACAGGTGTTTCTGTGTCAAATATCACCTACTCCGGTGTTGCCGGATCAATTGGGAAGTTTACCGGCGGCGGTGGTTCTAATCTCGGCTTGAGCAGTGGAATTATTATTTCTACGGGGCTTGTCAATGGATCTCCTGCTATTGGCAGTCCCGCCAGTGGCTGGGCCTCCACCGATAATGGGACAGGTTCAGATCCGCAACTTCAAAGTCTTGTCTCCGCCACAGTTGAAGACGCATCAGTGCTCCAATTTGATTTTAATCCGATTTCTGATACTATTAAATTTAGATATGTTTTTGGTTCAGAAGAGTATCCTGAATTCGTTGGATTGGGATATAATGATGTATTTGGATTTTTTGTTTCTGGTCCGAATCCAGCCGGAGGGAATTACACCAATTATAACGTTGCCCGAATCCCCGGAACTGCCGTGCCTGTTACCATTGATAATGTTAACTCCGGAAGTTACAGTTCATATTACGTAAATAATGGCACTGGTCTTACTGTTGTTTATGACGGATTTACCACTGTGCTAACTGCATGGTGTCTTGTTACGCCCTGTAATCAATACCATATAAAAATTGCTATTGGTGATGCTGGTGATGGCGCCTATGATTCAGGTGTTTTTCTTGAAGAAAACAGTTTTTCATCCAACGGAATTTCTTATAACACTAGCTATTCAAGCGATATCGATACTGTTGCAGTCGAAGGCTGCAACAATGCAATGGTCTCTTTCCTACTTAGTGAGCCGGCTACCGATACTATCGTAATGCATTATTCTGTTGGAGGAACTGCATCTGAAGGCACCGATTATCCGGCTATTGACGATAGTCTCATAATCTATCCCGGCATGGATTCAGTTAGTGTTGTGATAACCCCAATTAGTGACAGTGTTCCAGAGCCCACCGAAACAGTTATTATTTCATACATCAATACGGTGTGTGGAACCCTTGATACCATTCTGATTCTTATTAAAGATTATGATCCGATAGTCACAACTATTTCGCCTAATGTGAATAGCTGCAACGGTTCACCCGCTAATGTTCAAGTCATCGGATCAGGAGGTTATCCGCCGCTTTCCTATGCCTGGAATACTGGGGGCGCCACCAATTCCATCATTGTGAACCCTCCAACACCGACCATGTATTATGTTTCTGTCACCGATGAATGTAACTTCGCCTCGGTAGATAGTGTGATGGTGAGTATATCCAATCTTTCATCTGCAATCACTGGCGTTGACTCGGTAAGCTGTAATAACTATACTGATGGGGGACTGACAGTGACAGAGTCCAATGGCTTACCCAATTTTCATTATTTTTGGTCGTCGGGCGATACCACAGCCTCAGTTACAAATTTGTCTTCGGGAAATTATTCGGTTACCGTTACCGATGGTATAGGATGTACTTCTGTGAATACAATTACACTTACAAATCCTCCTGCTTTGACCATTGGTTTGACTCCTACAGATGAGACTTGTTTGAATAGTTGTAATGGGCAAATTGTTTGTGATATTACATCAAGCCCTATCCCTCCTTATACCTACGCATGGAGCACTAGTCCCTCGCAATCGGGGACAATTGCTACCGGACTTTGTGCTGGTGATTATACAGTCACTGTAACGTACTCACCCAATAACTGCATTGTTACTGCAACTGCAAATGTTGGAACAAATACCCTTATCAGTGCAAACTTTACCGCTGATCCAACTCAAGGGTATGTGCCATTTGATGTGAATTTCACGTTTACTGGCTATGGTGCCTCCACTTATCAATGGGATTTCGGCGATGGCACAGGAAGTTCAACATTACCAAATCCGCAATATAGCTATACCACCATGGGATTATATGATGTTACTCTTACCATCACAAGCGGACCTCCGGATAATTGCCAGTCAGTGTATGTTGTTCCAATTACTGCCATTCAACCTTCCAGTATGGTTTTCCCAGATGTGTTTTCTCCTAATGGTGATGGAAAGAATGATTTCTTTTCTGTCAAGTCAGAAGGCATTCGTTCGTTCACTACTGTTATATACAACCGCTGGGGAAAGAAAGTTCATACAACGGAGGTGGAAGAAGGATTCTCGGAATCTATGACTCGTACCGACCTTTGGGATGGACGTATGCAGGGAGGTGCTGAATGTGCTGCAGGAACGTATTTCTTTATTATTGAAGCCGTAGGCTACGATTCGAAAGAGTATAGTTTTAACGGAACCATTACGCTGTTACGATAGTTTTTTTCTGATCAGCATTAAGCCATCATCAAAGGGCAGCAAAACATTGTCTGCCCTTTGATCATTTTTAACCATAAGATTAAATTCTTGCAATCCACGTGTGTCTTTATCTCCGGAAGCTGGTGGCGATAATACCTTTCCTGACCATAACACATTGTCGGCAATAATATAACCACCGGGTCTTGTGAGATCCATTATAATCGGGAATAATGCCGGATAATCACGTTTATCGGCATCAAGAAAGCAGAGATCAAACGGCCCGTATAAACCTGACAAAACTTCAATAGCTTCGCCAGTGAGTAAGCTGACTTGCTCAGAAATTCCAGCTTCTTTAATGTAGGCATCGCACATTTCCTTTAATTCAGGATCGTGTTCAATGGTGATAATTTCCCCTTGTGGTTGAAGACCTTTAGCAAGACAAATGCATGAATAGCCTGTGTAAGTGCCGATTTCCAATATGCGCTTGGGTTGAATCATCTGGCTTAACATCGCAAGTAACGCACCCTGCAAATGACCGCTAAGCATGCGAGGATGCATTACATGTAAATGCGTGTCTCTGTTAAGCCGGCTAAGCAATTCCGATTCAGGTTTGCTCATTTGCATGGCATAGTCCCAAAGTTCATCTTGCATAATGAAATAGGTTTTATTTGTGTGTATAAACAAGTGTACTGATTCGCGAGCTGTCGAATATGTCATTCGCAATATCCAGCAATTCGGATGCATTAAGGCTATTAATGTCAGCGATTGCGTCTTCTAATGAGTAAACCTCATTACGAATCAACAAGCTTTTGCCCATCGACAACATTTCTGCAAGTGGCGATTCATGAGCAAGAATCATTTGCCCGCAGATTTGTTGTTTCGCGCGCTGAAGCTGAAGGGTTCCTAATTTTTCAGTACAAAGCTTTTGTAATTCAGTACGTGCCAGAAGTACTGCTTTTTCCATTTGCTTGGGATCCGCACCCACGTAGATTAAGAAAGTGCCCGTATCTGAATAAGGATTGTAATTAGATTCTACATTATAAGCCAGGCCATGCCGTTCGCGTATACTTAGATTTAGTCTGGAATTATTTCCCGGACCGCCCAGAACATTATTTAGTAGCACCAAACCAGTCCTTCGTGGATTTGCAAATGAATAGGCTGCAGCGCCCATCACACAATGGCTTTGATGTGTTTTTTTGGGAATGCGAATATCAAAAGGTGTATACGATTCAAAGGGTTTTCGTACTGGTGCTATTGGTAATAGTGATGAATCTCCAAAATATTTCGCTGTCAATTTTTCCCATAAGGCGTTGTTGATCCCGCCAGTTCCACTAATCAGTGTACAATCGGCTGTGTAATGTTCGCGAATAAAATCCCTGATTCGTTTTGGTGTAAATGATTTTATTACGGATGGTTTGCCAAGAATATTGCGTCCAAGCGGATGATCCGGAAACAAACGCTCTTCAAAATCATCAAGGATGGTTTCATCCGGAAGATCGCGATAGTACTTAATTTCTTCAATAACTACTTCTTTTTCCTTTTCGATTTCCTTTTCGGGAAAGGTGCAATGAAAAAACACATCGGATAAGAGATCCATTGCACGCTCAGCATGTTCCGCTGGAACACTAGCATACAAGCAGGTTTCTTCTCTCGAAGTAAAAGCATTAATCTCTCCTCCAATGTTGTCGATGTAGCTAAGAATATGAAATGATTTTCTTTTTTGTGTACCTTTAAAAACAGTGTGTTCAATAAAGTGAGCTAGTCCGTGTTCATTAGTGGCTTCATCACGAGAACCGGCACCAACAATGAGTCCAATATGAACTACTGGCGAATCGTTATGCTTGAAAACAGTACGTAAGCCGTTATTCAAATTCTTTACATAATACTCCATTCAACAAAAGTACATTATTTGTTGCCCTCAGAAAAAATATTATGTTGGATTCATAGTCTTTTGTATCTTTACAACATGAACATATTACCAAATGATATTAAAGCAATAGGTGTTTTTTGCGGATCTGCCAAGGGAAATAGCGAAGTATATGTTAAGGCTGCAAAAAGAATGGGAGAGGCTTTTGCTCAGCAAAACATACGACTTATTTACGGTGGTGGGAATGTTGGGCTAATGGGAGTTATCGCTGATGCGGTTTTAGATGGGGGAGGACAAGTCACAGGTGTTATTACCAGTCATCTGGAGAAAGTTGAGCTTGCACATCGCGGTGTACAGGAAATGATAGTAACAGAAACCATGAGTGAACGCAAGAATAAAATTGTTGAGTTAAGTGATGCTTTTATTGCGATGCCCGGTGGATTAGGAACTTTTGATGAATTGTTTGAAGCGTTGACATTATGTCAATTGCATTTAATGAAAAAAGCCGTTGGTTTATTAAATACAAATCGTTTCTTTGAACCGCTCAAACAAATGGTAAATCATAGCATTGCCGAAGGTTTTATGAGGGAAGGTCATCGGGATTTTTTTGTGGATGACGAGGATGAATTTACCCTGATTGAAAAACTTCGTGTTCATGAACCTCCGGAAACGCGCAAGTGGCTTGAGAATTTTAATAAGGATCATTTCTAAAAAAACTATTGGTACTATCACTTTCTAAACTGCTTGGTATGAAAAAATTTGCACTTATCCTATCCGGTTGCGGCGTCTACGATGGTAGCGAAATTCACGAGGCTGTTATGGCCTTACTTGCGATAGATAAATGTGGTTGTCGTGTTGAGATTTTTGCGCCCGATATCAAACAACACCATGTAATAAACCACAGGACTGGTAAGGAAATGCCCGAACAACGAAATGTTCTTATCGAATCGGCAAGAATTGCCCGGGGAAGGATAAGGCCTCTGCAAGAGTTGGTAGCTTCGGAATTTGACGGACTGGTGATTCCCGGCGGCTTTGGTTCTGCAAAGAATTTATCGGATTATGCATTTGTAGGGGCCAAGATGCGCGTCCTTCCTGAAATTGAAAAAGTACTTAGGGAAATGCATGCTTTAAACAAACCAATTGGTGCAATGTGTATAAGCCCTGTACTGTTAGCCAATGTTTTTGGACACGTTGAACTTACTATTGGGCATGATGAGCAGACTGCCGTAGATATGGAACAAATGGGAGCTCGTCATAAACAGACACACGGCTCCGAAGTAGTAATTGATGCAGATTATAAACTTGTCAGTACACCCTGCTATATGGTCAATGCCGGCATTTCACAGATAGCTGCTGGAGCTGAAGCCATGATTGCAGCCATGATAAAGCTGATGTAATTTATTTTATTTTTCTATCCCCATCACTCTGCCTTAATAAAAGGAAGAAAAAGAGCCCCTTCTGTAGTATGCACATGCAATAGGTAGTACCCCGCACTTAAGCTTGAAAGGTCTATTTTTACTGATGATGCACTGGGAGAATTATTCTTATAGAGCAACATTCCTACAGCATCCATGATTTCCAAATATTCAATTTCCTTTTCTTGTAAATTGGATAGCACAAGATATTGTGATACCGGATTTGGGCTGATTGAAAAGCCCTTTAATAATCGATCCTGAGATTGAATATTAGAAACATTCAGGTTCAGAATTACATTTGATGTGTCATCAAAACAACCGTTGCCTGCGACAAGTTTAATGTTATAGACGCCTTGACTGGCAAAGGTATGTGATGGTTGAGTGAGAGTGGAGGAATTTCCATCATCAAAATCCCAATATCTGGAATTGGCATTTAGAGAACTATCAATGAACTGCACATTTAAGCCATTCACTAGAGTCGAAAAACGTGCATAAGCTTTATCACCTGCAGAGGCCCATTTATCTAAACTGTCAAACACCGTTTGTGTGGCCATTTGCTGAAGAAA
The DNA here is from genome assembly GCA_963678485.1 of Bacteroidales bacterium. Lineage (GTDB taxonomy): Bacteria > Bacteroidota > Bacteroidia > Bacteroidales > CAIWKO01 > CALGYY01. Next base: position 1,700,168 of record OY782882.1, on the reverse strand, counting down.
TCCGGCATCTGGTGCGTTTAGAGTTGAGATAAATGTGCATCCTTGTGGGCTTTTATGGAACAAGGTTGCATAAAAAACACAGGCTGTCAAATATGTACCATAAATACTTGGATGACTTTCATCTCCGCTCCATAGATCAAAGCTTGGCGATTGCAAACGGGTTTTATACCAAGCCATACCAACGGGAGCTACAGTTGCGGAGTTGTCAATACCCATTTGCAGGTAATTCTTACGAAGTTGCTCCTGCATACCTTCGTATGTGCAGACGGCAGGCCAGGAAGCGCAATTACTTGCATCACCGTTTTTCCTTCCCCAGGTCATATAAAACACCGTTTCTGTACAGGAGTAATTGCTGTTAATAATACTGTCGAGCTTGTGAGCGTAAGGAAAAACATCCGTCAATACCTGCGATGGAGGAAAGGAGGGTAGTTGACTTTGTTCTTGAAGTACTACATAGTCCCAGTGTCGTGATTGAATTTTTGCAATTGAAGTCACATCTGTACTGTGTCCCTGAAAAGTATAGCCTCCAGGTGTATTGCTGTCATAAGCCACCGAATCACCCATGGCCTTTGCTACATCATGCAACATTTTTGGCAGATCATTCACTTGAGTGTAACTGTTGCCGAGGAAAAGTACATTTCTTATTTCCTGAGCCTGCAATGTGCAGCACTGTCCTATAAAAATGGCGATTACAAAAAGATATTGCCTCATCGGGTTTTACATTAGAAATTTTTACAATGCACTTATGTATTTATTTGCATATGTAATGACGATAAAGATTAAAAATGGTTGCCTGATAATTTTTATTCGTGGTGATAAGGTTCATTGCGCAGGATGGTGAATGCCCTGTATATCTGCTCTGCTAAGAAAACTCTAACCATCTGATGTGAAAAGGTCATGCGCGACAATGAAATCTTTTCAGTAACCTTCTTTAGTAATTCTTCACTAAAACCATAAGGACCGCCACAAATGAATACAAGATTCTTTGTGCTTTGGTTCATTTTAGTCTGCAGGTATTTTGCGAATTCAATTGAACGGTACTCTTTTCCGCGCTCATCAAGCAATACAAGGGTATCGCTGGGGGCGAGATGCTTTTGCATTAACTCGAATTCTTTTTCGCAAACCTGAGCTTCGGTAAGTGATTTTAGTGCACGGGGTGACGGTATTTCAATGCATTGAAATGGGATATAGTGTTTGAGCCGCTGAACATAATATTCCAGCGCCGCTTGAAGAAAGGGCTGCTCTGTCTTGCCGTTAAGAATTAATGTGATTTTCATACCGATACATATTCTGCTACAAAGTACGGAAAAATCTCAGGAATGTCAGCTCGATTATTATTCGTACCTTTGTTGCCTGTTTTCATGTGGGGTTTGATTAAGGGACTTTGATAATCCAAAATTATCAGGAATACAATAGAGTCAAGTTATTACGGCTTCCATGAAGTAAAAATTCAATATGATACATACCGGTTTTCCGGATAAGGCAGCATTGATCACCAGGGAAGAGAAAGTGTCTTATGCGGAATTGTTTAGGCAAATACAGCGCTATGCAGAATTATTTTCCAACAGAAAAGGCGAAAAGATTGCCATCTTAGCTTCCAATCGAGTTGAGTGGGTTTATTCTTTTTACGCTGCCTGGCTCAACAACTGCTGTGTTGTTACTATCGATGCTGGTGCCTCTAAAGATGATATAGCCTATATCTTAAACGATTGCAAACCTGCACTTCTCTTTACAGGAAATGAGCAACGTAACTTATTAAATGATTCTCTTGCACTCGCTGAGTTCAAACCCGATTGCCTTTTTTTCGAGGACTTGGTGTTTCCTGAAATAGATTCCACTGTTGTTCCTGAGTTTTCCTACGCTGACGATCAAATGGCAGTGATTATCTATACTTCTGGGACTACTGGTTTCCCTAAAGGAGTAATGCTGTCTTTCGGCAACCTCATTGCAAATGTAAAAGGGGTTTCGGATGATATTCCCATTTACACAGCTGAGCGACAAGTACTGGTATTATTACCATTGCATCATATTTTCCCGCTTGCGGGATCAATGATTGCACCGTTAAGAGCAGGAGGTACAATGGTAATTGCACCATCAATGCAATCTGCCGACTTGCTCGAGACCATGAAGAACAACCAGATTAATATTATGATTGGTGTTCCGCGACTTTATGAATTGCTGTATAAAAGTATCAGTGCTAAGATTAAAGAAAAGCTAATCGCGCGTTTCCTTTACAACGTAGTGCGGGTTTTTCATGCTCGTGGACTAGCAAAAAAGATTTTCAAAAAGGTTCATGAAGGCCTTGGAGGGCATCTGGAAGTTATGGTTGCCGGTGGTGCAGCATTAAATCCGGAGGTTGGAACGTTTTTCTACACCCTTGGATTTGATGTGCTGGAAGGATACGGTATGACTGAAGCTGCTCCTATGATAACTTTCACACGTCCCGGAAATATCAGAATTGGATATACAGGTCAGGCACTTCCCGGACTTAAAGTTGAGGTTCGCGATGGAGAAATTGTTGCTTCGGGCCCAAGTATTATGTTGGGTTATTACAATCGTCCGGAGGAAACAGCTGAGGTTTTTAAAGATGGATGGTTATATACCGGAGACCTCGGAAATCTCGATTCGCGAGGTTTTCTGTGTATTACGGGTAGGAAAAAAGAGATAATTGTTTTGCCGAATGGTAAGAACATTAGCCCGGTTGAATTAGAAACTAAGTTGGCGGCAGGCAATAAATTCATAAAAGAAATTGCCGTATTGTTACATAAGGAGATGCTACATGCATTGATAGTTTGCGATCATGTCGCCCTTCAAAATGCCGGTTTCCCGGATGCAAGGCTATATTTCAGAGATCATTTGCTCCCAGAGTATAACAGGGAAGTGAGTACATATAAACGTGTTAGTCAGTTTACCCTTATCGATACAGAAATTCCCCGCACGAAGCTTGGCAAGATACAGCGTTTTATGCTTGAGGATTATATGGGGAAATCTCAACCTCAGAAAAAGCAGAAAGCAGCTTCTTATAGCGAGGAATTCAAGATTATTGGAGATTATTTGGAGCAATTGATTGGTAAAGAAGTTACTCCCGAAGATCATTTGGAGTACGACCTTGCCATCGATTCACTGGGCCGCATTAGCTTAATCGATTTTATCGAAAAGAATTTTGGTGTGATCATCGCGGAGTCTGATTTTCAGAAATACCAAACCCTAGCCGATCTAACCACCTTTGTTGCCGGGCATAAAAAATGGCAGAAGAATCAGGAAGTCAGTTGGTCGGAAATTATAAAAGAAAAAGTGCATCTGAAGTTGCCCAAAAGTTGGCCGACGATTATGCTGATAAAAAACACTGCACTTAGCTTTTTCTCAGTGTATTTTCGTTTCTCTGCAAATGGAATGAAGAATCTTCCTGATGGACCGTGCATCATCGCACCTAATCATCAAAGCTTTTTTGATGGATTGTTTGTTACTTCCTTCTTGAAGCGCAAGACCATGATGAAGACTTATTTCTTCGCCAAGAAGAAACATGTAAATACGCAGGCTCTTAGTTTTATGGCCAAGCGCAATAATGTGATTGTTGTTGATACTAACGAGGGGCTTAAAGAATCGATTCAAAAGATGGCTGATGTTCTTAAGCGGGGTAAGAAGATTATTGTGTTTCCTGAGGGGACAAGAACTCATGATGGGGCTCTGGGTGAATTCAAACGCACATTTGCAATTCTTAGCAAGGAGCTTGAAGTCCCGGTAGTGCCTGTTGTAATCGATGGTGCTTTTAGAGCATTGCCAAGAGGGGCAATGTTTCCACGTCCTTTTACACGTGTCAAGGTGAGTTTTTTAAATCCTGTCTATCCTCAGCAATATACCGTGGATGGATTAAAGCAGAAGATTTGGCAGGTAATCAAGAATAAGCTTGGGAAGTAATTGATTCCGCCATATTTTTTTTGACAGGAAATTCACCAATAATTTTTTCATTCAGACATAATCTTTTACATTTGCACTTGCCTGGGAAGACCATGAAATTTTTTGATCAGGCATATCTTTCTGCATTTGCCGCTTGGCTTGGTTTTTGAGCAGGCCGCCGGCTTCAAAAAAAACGACTAACATGCGTGCTCTATTATTGACGGTTCTCTTATGTTGCAGCCAATGCCTTATTGTTCGTTCTGCGGATCCCGGAGATACGCTGGCTATGGGGGATATTACTCCCGCCGTGGCCAGTGCAATACGATCAGGTAATGCACAGGCATTAGCCGCTTATTTTGCGCCATCAATCGATTTAACGGTACCCGAAAGTGAAGGCACCTATTCTAAAGCGCAGGCCGAATTAATCGTGAAAGGCTTTTTTAATGCTAATCACCCAAGTGCTTTTGTAATACAACATCAGGGATCATCTGGAGAAGGTTCTCAATTTTGCATTGGAAGTATGACTTCCACATCAGGCAATTTTCGCGTGTACTTCCTCATTAAAACTACGGGAGGCACCGCTCTCATTACACAATTGCAGTTCGAAGCAGAATAATCTGCACCCCTTTGCTGAATTCTATTATATGACAGAAAACGATTTAATTGCACTGGCACTCAACGAAGACATTGGTGACGGTGATCATAGCTCGCTTAGCACTATTCCTAAAGATGCTGAGGGAAAAGCAAAACTGCTAATCAAGGAAGATGGAATTTTGGCAGGTATTGACGTTGCACGGAATGTGTTTCAGCAAGTAGATCCCGAAATACAAATGCAAAACTATCTGCAGGATGGAAGCCGCATTCGCGTCGGCGATGTTGCTTTTATCGTTTGGGGACGATCAATATCATTATTAACGGCTGAACGCACTGTCTTGAACTTTATGCAGCGCATGAGTGGTATTGCAACGCAGACAAGAAAATATGTTGATGCTCTTGATGGATTAAAAACGGTGATTCTTGATACACGAAAGACCACTCCAAATATGCGACTCTTTGAAAAATATGCAGTGAAAGCCGGAGGCGCCCAAAATCACCGTATGGGTCTTTATGATATGATTATGATTAAAGATAATCATGTCGATTTTGCAGGCGGAATCAATCAGGCTATTGATGCAGTCCAGAATTATCTCAGTATTACGGGGAAGGATCTGCGTATTGAGATTGAAGTCCGAAATATGGACGAATTGGAGCAAGTGCTGAACAAAGGGGGTATTCATCGCATTATGCTTGATAATTTCACGCCAGAACAATTAAAAACTGCAGTCTTGCGCATCGACAATGCATACGAAACTGAGGCTTCCGGCGGTATTACCTTAGAAACAATCAGAAGCTTTGCTGAAACTGGCGTTGATTTTATTTCTGTTGGAGCACTTACTCATCAAATCCACAGTCTTGATATGAGCCTTAAAGCGATTAAATAGCGCAGCTACGCTGCAATCCAATGAACAAACTGTACGTTAAAATCCGGAACACCAAACAGGCCAGGCTTTTGGTAAAAGCCACACGGCGTATCATTTTGCCCGGGTTCGACGGAATGCCTCTTTATGATGTTTTGCTGTTTTTTGTAAAGGGCTTGCTAAATGGAGCCATCACTACCCGTGCCTCCTCAGTAGCATTCAAGTTTTTTATTGCGCTCTTTCCTGCGATAATCTTCATTTTTACAGTAATACCCTATGTGCCTGTTGAGAATTTTCAAACAGCGCTATTATCCACAATTAAAGGGATGTTGCCGTTGAACTTCTATTTACTGGTCGAAAGCACAATACAGGATATTATTCTCCGTCAGAACGGAGGACTACTTTCCTTTGGCTTTTTATTAGCGTTATACTTTTCGGCCAACGGAATTCTTGGGATGATTACTGCATTCAACAATACAATGCATAGTATCGAAACACGAACTCTTTTTAAACAATACGTAGTTTCTATTTGTCTGGTATTAATCCTTGTGATTATTCTACTTGTTTCTGTTACGGCTATTATTGGCGGCACCGGTCTACTAAACATATTATTTGAGCATCATATCATCAATAGCGCGATCACTTATTATTTAATTAAAATCAGTAAATGGATAGTGATTGTATTGATGATCTTTTTTACTGTTTCATTTATCTATTATCTTGCACCAGCTCCCAAAACTCGTTTTCGCTTTATTAGCGCGGGATCGACACTGGCTACCCTTCTATTTATTGCCACCACTCTTGGCTTCAATTTTTACGTAGATCGTTTTTCGAATTACAATGCTTTGTATGGATCCATAGGAACACTTATAATTATTATGATGTGGATCTATTTTAATTCACTGGTACTAATTATTGGCTTTGAGCTTAATGCCAGTATTGCCGGTGCAAGAATTCAGAGGCAACTCGAGGAACGGAAGTTTTTAAAACGACGTGGAAGTAAGATTGGACTTAATAATAAAACATCGATATAATTCAACGAAGAGATCAATGGCTTTATCAATAGAGAAGCCGACAGTTATTATACTGGTAAAGAATTAAGGCATCCCCTTCTTTTTCCCAATAGTTTTGGGTGATTTTAAAGTACTCTTCAGGGAAACTCTCGTATACTTTAATAAACTTGTTTTTGTCGACCCAAAAACCCTTAGAGAGTTCTTGCTTTTTTACGCAAAGAAGAATGAGTTTGTCCTTCCGGGAATAGAAGGCTTCGACATCTTCCGGGTGTGAAACGTGATACATTTCAAGATTGCCTGGAAGATAGAAGTGGTTTCTTACTGCACTTGAATCAAAGGGGAGATATGGATTACTGTGATCTGCATAGACAAGAATTATGTCTTGTGGATTATACTGTTGCTCTAAATGCGCAATTGTAGCGGTGTTCTGATCTGCAGGTTTAAAGGCGAACAGTATTACAAAAATACTATTGACCAGCAGAAATATTCCAACAATTGTATAATAGCCAATGTTCTTAACTGTGCGATTCAAATACTTATCCGCAAGAACAATAAAGTCCTGCGAAGAATATATGATTATATATGGAATAAGAAAGGCAAAGGGAAACAAAAAGCGAACATCTTTTACGGGAGCAAAAAGATATATAACAAACAAGGGCATGGATATCCATGTGACAGGATTTTTAAAATGCCTAACCCAAAAGTAGAACAAACTAAAAAGAATAATCAGCCCAACGATAAATCCCCCATTTAAAAATACCTCTTGTAAAAGGTAATACCATGGCTGTGATCCGGGGACAGAAAATCCAATCGCTGCAAGTAATTGAGAAGAATTCAGAAAAGGTAGTATCCATATTCCATACAACCAGCGATCGGCAAGCAACCCAACTCCCAGACTTAAAATGAAGCCTGCAAGCATCAGCAACAATTGTGGCCAGCTTTTTTTTCCAAGAAAAATCAACCAAAGCAGAAATCCCAAAATCATAATGATCGTGGCGTAGTTGCACTCAAAGGCTAATCCCATAATAAAGCCTATTACAATCCAGGGAACTCGATAAAAGAGCGATCGCGAAAGTGGATTTCTACGCATCAAGACCAGAGCAAAAGCTAGTGTGAATAGTATTCCCGAAAGGGTTTCTGCTGAAAACCGAACCGAAATATATGGGAGAAACCACAACAAAGATGCGAGCAAAATAAAGGGATGCCGCATACTTTCTTCTTTGATAGAGGGCATCAACGCCATTAAGGTAATGAGAGATATTCCCAAGCAGAACAATCCCATCATAATTCTGATTATTGCCATTTGGATAAAGGGATCATTTAAGCCAACTATTTTAAATCCGCTTAAAAACAAATAGGCAAGAAATGGCTGGAGTCCTGATTGCAGGTGTAAGGCAAAATCATTAACAAGATCAACTGATTGATTCCCTCCAAGTTTGTATAAAGCAAATTCAATGATTCGGAAATGTTCATCCGATTGGTGATAGCCCAGACTAAAGATGGCGGTTACGATATATATGAATATCGCTGTATGATAATAATACAAATAGTCTTTTGGCCGAAGATCCGACATTACAAATCAATATTTAACTGTCGAGGTATATTCTAAGTCAGTCGATTCAAAAGTAACATTTTTTTATTTGTTGTGAAGACTTCAAAATAGGAGCTTTTCAAATATTATGTTTTTTTGCTGAGGATAAAGGGTTTTTGTATCTTCGGGCATTGAAACTCCATGCGGATGAAAAAATTTATCCTTTCAAGTTCGATTATTGTTGCGTTTGTTTTACATTGTGTTGCACAAAACACAACATCGCTGCAGCAAACATATGAATCGTCCAACAATGAATATTATTGGAAAAACAAACGGCCTAACAATGCGTATTGGCAGCAGGATGTGCATTATAAAATGCGCCTGCAATTAGACGTCAAAACTGATATTCTATCCGGACAGGAAGATATTGTGTATGTCAATAATTCGCCTGACACACTCAAATGCCTTTATTTTAGGCTTGTTCAGAATGCTTTTCAACCCGGATCTTATTTTGATAAATTAACGCAGGAGAACAAAAACCCATACACATTTGGCCATTACCAATCAAAAGGTTTGGGTACTGTTGTTGAATCCATCTCAATAAATGGCACAGTGCAGCGTACCAGTCTTGATTATACGATACTACGAGTTGATTTAGATGCGCCTATTTTGCCGGGGAAGCAAATACAATTATCCGTTGTTTTTAAAACATACTTTGACATTGAAGCACCCTGGGGAAGAATGGAGGTGTTTGAATGGTATGGTGTAAAGCATTACAATGGCGGACATTTTTATCCCCGGCTTGCTGTTTACGATTATCGCAGTGGATGGGATACGGATCAGCATTTAGGACATGAGTTCTATGGAGATTTCGGAACGTATGACGTAGAATTGAAGATTGCTTCAAATTATATTGTAGATGCTACCGGTACACTGGTAAATCAGGATGAAGTGATGCCTGCAGATCTTCGCAAGAAACTTGATATTTCGAATTTTAAGGATAAACCATTGAATTCCGCGCCCAGTGTGATTATTCCATATGATAGCACAGCCTATAAAACCTGGAAATTTCAAGCGATTAATGTTCATGACTTTGCCTTTTTAGCGGATCCTAGTTTCAGGATAGGAGAGGCAGATTGGAACGGAGTGAAATGTGTGGCATTGGTGAGCGAGCCGCATGCAGCACGATGGCAGGATGCAGCGCAAATTGCAGCTGATATTATTCAACTTTACTCAACTGATTTTGGGGAATACGCATATCCTAAAATCATTGTAAGTGATGCGCAGAGTGGCATGGAGTATCCTATGCTCACAATGGATGGAGAATTATCACCCGATTATTTATATCTTTTTGCTCATGAAATTGGGCATAATTGGTTTTTTGGAATGCTTGGTAATAATGAAACATATCAGTCAGCCATGGATGAAGGATTTACCCAATTCATGACTGTTTGGGCTCTTGAACGACTGCAACAAAAATACCCGATGGAATCGCCGGATCGTTCTAAATTTTTTCAGAAAAACACACAACGATTTCCAGTTCGTTACGAAGCCGGCTATCAGCGCTATCTTCAGAATGCTTTAAAAACACCGGGTGTGACGTTAAATACACACTCTGATATGTTTTTAACTACACAAAGCTACGGTAGTGAATTCCGGCAAACCTATAATAAAACGGCTGTAATGCTTTTTAATCTTCAATATGTACTTGGTGACGAAGTGTTTCAAAATGTTATGAAAAAATATTTTAAGCAATGGAGTTTTTGTCATCCTTACCTTGATGATTTCAGACTATCCATGAATCATTTCTCTGGTACAAATTTGAATTGGTTTTTCGACCAATGGCTCGAGACTAATAAAACGATTGATTACAGCATTCGGTCGGTAAAAAGGAGAAACGAAAAGGATACTTATAAGTTGAACTTTCATCGTCGTGGCCTGATGCAAATGCCGGTTGATTTTCAAGTCGTGGATAAGAACGATAGTACATATTCATTCATAATACCTAATAGTATTTATGTTAAACCTACCACAGCTACTGTGCTTCCAAGGTGGGTAGGCTGGAATAAGTACAATCGTAATTACACTGCGATAATCAAAGTGCCAAATGGAATCCGGAATGTGATTATCGATAGCAGTAAGCGATTGGCCGATTTAAATTTATACAACAACAGCAAGCGACGGCCAATTACAGCGAATTTCGATTATATGTTTGAGCAAAATGCAGATTGGACACGTTACGAATTTTACGGGAGACCGGATATTTGGTACAATGGATACGATGGACTAAAAGTTGGCTTTCATCTCGATGGTGGTTATATGAAGTATCAGCATTGCTTTGAAATGGCCGCATGGATCAATACAAGATTACTGCAACAGTCAATTGTCGAAAGCAGATATCCAACCTCATACAACCATTTTTCATTTCGCATGGCTTATCAAACGCCCATGAAATGGTTGTCGCAAAAAACCTGGTTTAAATTTCAGGCGCGTAGTCTTGATGGTGTGAATCTATTTTCTTTAGGTGTTGAAAAGCGTAATAATTCTGAGCGAAGGATGATTGGATTTGGGGTGAAATCAATGTTTTTATTTGGCGAGCGCAGTTTGACCTACCTTCTTAATCCTGATGAATGGAGCTATTTAAAGCCCAATGGTCATACGAATTATAATACTTCTGTGTATGCAAAATATATTGAAGAGTATGGGAAACGCGGAAGTAACGGGCAGTTGGAGGTGTTGCTCAAATCATCGGCCTTTGGTAATGGGTATAATTATGCTTCACTTGGGGTAACTCAAATCCATCATCAAAAACTGTGGAGGTTTGTTTTACATTCAAGAGTGTTTGTTCAATATACGATAGGTGAAGCAATGCCCAATGAGTCTGCCCTGTATCTTGCTGGAGCCAATCCTGAAGAACTTATTGAGAATAAATTTACGCGCTCGTTTGGTTACTTTCCACAGTCATGGGCAGGTTTTGGAACAACCACCAATCACTTCCAGGCGGGAGGTGGTCTTAATTTGAGAGGTTATGCTGGTTATCTTGTTGCTCATCGATTTTCGGATGGTACGGTAATTCCCGTTTATAAAGGTAATTCCGGGATGGCAATCAATGCAGACCTTGATTTGGACGGGCTCATTCCATTGCATCCGCGTTTCACCAGAGAATGGCTGCATTTAAATATCTATTTATTTGGTGATGCTGGTGTTATTAACACAAACCCACTGAATGAGGAATTATCCCTCGCACAAATACGCGCAGATGCTGGCGTTGGAACGGCGCTAACAATAAAAAAATGGGGTCGATTCGATAAGATTAAACCATTTACGCTGCGCTTCGATATGCCATTGTTTTTGAACAGGCCACCAGCAGATGACCCGGAGTATTTCAAATTCAGATGGATACTCGGAGTGAGCCGTGCTTTCTAATGAATTTAATTTTCAGCTATTCACAGTAATGTTGCGATTAGTGTGATAAAACTTTTCGTTCAGGGGCTTGTTTTATACTTAACAATGATGTATATTCGCTGTACATTCAATTTGATAATTAATAGTCTATATTGATGAATATATTACGACACTTTATTTATAAATTTTCGCTTCCTGTCCGTTCGTTTATATTGTTACTGTTTAGTCTGATAATCTCGGGACATGTTATGGCAGCTTCAGTAAACATGGGATTGGGCAAAGCACCCATTGTAAATCTTGGTCCGGATACCTCTGTTTGTGATGGAAATTTTGTTGTGTTTAATGCAGGCCCTGGATTCTCTTCGTATTTATGGCAGGATGGGAGTACAAGCCAAACAATCACTGCTTATAATCAGGGATATTATAGTGTTACGGTTACTGATGCAATTGGTGACACCGCGATTGATAGCGTATATCTCACGGTGATTCCGCTGCCCAACGATTTTACATTAGGGAAGGATACTGTAATATGCACTGGGTTTTCAGTCGTGCTGGATGCGGGACCAGGCTTTGATATTTATTTGTGGCAGGATGGCAGCATAACTCAATCTATAACGGTTTCAGAAGAAGGGATATATTCGGTATCCGTCTCAGGAGAGTGCGGTATTGCAGCTGATAGTATTTTGCTCACAGAAATTCCATTGCCACAAGTTTCTCTTGGGATGGACAGGCAGCTCTGTCAGGGAGCATCGATTGTACTTGATCCGGGTACTCAGTTTGTAAAATACAATTGGAGCACAGGTGACACAACGCAGACCATCACTGTGAATACAACGGGTGCCTATTCTGTTACAATAACTGATACGAATAGTTGTATGTCGCATGATGCGATGGTCCTAGTAATACAAGAGCTTCCCGTGGTAAATCTTGGGGAGGGTATGGATATGTGCGACATTAAGCAATGGATGCTGGACGCAGGTTCAGGTGTTGGATTAAGCAGCTATCTTTGGCAGGATGGGTCTGTATATCAAACATATCTTGTTAAGGATGATGGGTTGTATTCTGTCACCGTGACTAACAGCTGTGGAACCGTAACCGATAGTGTGGTATTTGAACCTTGTCCGGATTGCATACTGGAATTGCCAAATGCATTTTCGCCCAATGGTGATGGAAGTAATGATATTCTTTATCCGGTAGGTGGTGGTTACACCAGGATAGACATGATAATTTATAATCGAAACGGTGAGCGTGTTTTTGAGACGAAAGAGCTGAACGAAGGCTGGGATGGTACATTCAAAGGAGTGTTGCAGCCTAACGAAGTTTATTATTACTACCTCACAGGGGAATGTCTTGGTGGAAAGGTGATCAAGAAAAAGGGTGATGTAACTTTATTAAAATAGCTATGAGAAGACAACTACTAATCCTGATCGTTGGCTGTTTGTGTGTTTCCTCGGTATATGCACAGGAACCGCATTTTTCGCAATTTTACGAAAATCCTGTTGCTTTAAATCCGGCCTTGGCAGGTTTCAATAGCTGTATCATGCGCATTGGCGGTATGTATCGCGATCAATGGCGATCTGTTAGTAAGCCATATCGTACCTATTCTTTTTTTACCGACGCACGGTTAGAGCCTTACGAATGGAAGCATGATGCCTTTGGTATAGGATTGACATTTATCGGCGATAAGGCAGGAACCGCGAATATGGGAACGAATGATGCTCGTATAACGCTGGCTTACCACAAGGGTTTGGGAGAACAGAACAAATTCATTATGAGTCTGGGGATGTCGATGGGTATTGTCAATCATACATTAAATGTGCATGCATTATACTATGGGAATCAATGGACAGGGCAGACTTTCAATCCATATCTTCCCTCGAATGAACCGGAAGTAAAGGCATCATCAACCTATTTTGATATACATGCAGGGATGCTAATGAGTTATTATATTACCGATTACACGATCATCAATCTAGGTGGTGTAATAAGTCATTTGTCATCACCCACCTATACTTTTTATGGCGATGAATATAAGGTTGGTTTGAAAACCACGATACATGCCGGTTTGAATACATCAATATCAAAGAAAACCACGCTGATGCCAAAGGTTATGTTTAGCATGCAGAATGGAACAAAAGAAATTATGATGGGTTTTATAGCAGGTTATTACCCGCGATTGGAGCCGGTATATATGGGGATTTGGTATCGTTGGAATAGCGACATCATTCCTGTGGTAGGATTTCAATACATGGGCTTTGCCCTGCTTGCCTCGTATGACGTAAATATATCCCGTTTTTCGCTTGCCTCTCAGTTGCAAAGCGGATTTGAGATTTCTCTTGTAAAAAATTTCTTGTGTGCTGATCCTTTCTTCAAACCTAAATCTAAGATTAGCAAGGATGGGAAAAAGACTTGTCCGGTATTCTAATGAATATAGTTTAATTGCGAATCAATAGATTGCAACTTTGGTGGCAAGTAATTTTGTGCCTTGTGCCCGGAGCTCGCAGATGTAAATACCATTGTTTAGGGTATTCAACGAAATAATTGAAGGAACATCTTCAATTGATGTACTTAAGACTATTTGTCCAAGCAAATTATAGATATCTAATGATAATCCATTTTGTAATATATTTCCATCGCGCTCTACACTTATTTCATGCCTGACTGGATTAACAAGGAGGTGATAGCCGGTTGCAACATTACTATAAGAAGAAACAGAACTCGCTAATAGAGAGTCTGATATCGTAATCTGATTTTCAACAATCGTTTGATGGCATTCGCCGCATAGAACTTGTTTTACAAAATGACTTCTTACTGCCAGCGTATACGACTGCGGATATATTAAACCATGATCACCATTAACTTTATAATTATTCTCATAGCATCCGCCATTACGTGCCATATAGGGAGCAATCAACCCTGCACCCTGAGTAGTAAAATACGAAGGACAGGTGTACACCGTTCCTGTAAGGTACGGATAATAGGGATCGGCAGTTCCATGTATAAAAAGTGTAGGAATGAATTCATTTGGTTGAATAAATGTGGAGTCGAAAATTGCATCCTTGTAGGCGAGTAAACCTTTTATATTAACCGGACAGTGAAGATCGTTTGAAGCAGTATCCAATCCACCTAAAGTTGCTACAATTCCGGGAGCGACAATTTCGAAATCAGCTTCCGACATATAGCACACGCTCATTGATGTGAAAGCACCTGAGCTGGTGCCTCCAATAAATATTGCAGAGGTGTCAACATTAAATATGCTTGCATTGGAAACAATAAAGCGTAAAGCTGCCTTGGCATCTTGCACGGTTCTATAAAGAGCATACTTATGCGAAGTGTTATTACCCAGACAGGATGCGGGATTTGAGCTTGCTCCAGTACTCCACCCCATCCTGTAATCGATGGAAGCACTCACATAGCCTCTGCCAGCAAAATACATAGCCTCACTCACCATATCGTTTCGACTGCCATGGGTGAAGCTTCCACCATGTATTAATAACACCAGTGGCCGTTGAAGAAAGCTATCCAGGGCAATTTTAGGCTGAGCCATAAAAACATTGAGTGTCTGAAGAATGCCCTGCCAGCTATAGTTGGAACCATAGGTTGTTGAGAACGTATCAAGTTCGAAATCCTGAAATACTCTGGTCGTGTCAAAAGCCGGTGTGTCGCAATAATTCTGTGCTGTGGTTGAGAAAAACAGCGCAAGAAAAATGCAGAGTAATAAAACCTTTTTCAAGCCTTAAAGTTTAATAAAGCGTTTGTTCGTTTGGCCTTCGTTGCACTGAAAATTCAGGATATAGGTGCCTTTGTCAAGGCCTGAAATGTCTATTCTGTTTGTATTTCCATTGATTGTGGTGGTGAGTACGAGCCTTCCTGATGCATCAAATATTCTCAGCATCTGATCTTCAAGAGGAACATTCCCTGTGCTAAGGCATAGGAAATCGGAGGCAGGCAGTGGAAAAATATTTACAACAGTCGATAGCTTTGAGTTTTCAGGAACAGAAACTGCCTCCTGCATAATTTCAGCGGAAGTAAGAGCACAATTATAAATGCGTAAATCGTCTATTGTGCCTTGAAAGTATCGTTCAAAAATTCGATTGGTGCCTATTCTAGCGACGGTTGATCCATTAGTGGAATGGCCAAAATCGTCATTCGCCATAGAATCTTTAATGGTACCATCAACATAGAAGCGGATATAATTCAAATCTACTGACATTGCAGCATGTACCCATTGATTGGCGTACACTTTTTCATAATAAAAGATATTGGAGGCTACACCCATAATAAGGACGTTCTTTCCATTATAAACGCCAACCATAATCTTAGTGAGCCCATAATTTAATGCACTATGGTCTGAAGCATAAATTACCTCACCATTTGAATTGAATGTTTCTGGTTTGATCCAAACCGAGTAAGTGCGTTGTTGAAAGTCGAAGTCGTCGGGGCACTGTACATAATTTGTGGAACCATTGAAGTAGTAGGCGCTGCTAGATCCGCCAAAACGATCAACAGTATTGGTAGCGCCATAATTGGTGGCATGATTACTATTACCACTATTATCTAACGCATTACCGTCGAATTTGTACCAAGCCACCATGCAGGGATGTTGAGCACTGAGTGTGATTGATGAAAGCAGGAGTATTAGTGTGATTAGGGAGAGAGGAGTGTGTTTTTTCATTGTAAAAAAATATTTTAATAAAACATATGCTGTTAATTATAAAGTAACAAATATAATTGAAATTAATGTAAGTCAATATGGTGCCTAAAACATTTTATTTTTTTCTCAATACTTTCATACATAATAGGCATTATATCCAAAAACTTTTGCAGCAGTATATGATAATTCATAGTCAAGTATACCTTAGAGAGGGGCTATTGAATTTTCTCCGGTATGTTTATGTATGTAAGGCTGAGGTCTGTGTTGTAAATCTTGTCGAGCGTTTGTACTATGCAAATGGAAGAGTCCATACCAGACTCGATATGCAGTTTTACAAATTCTTTGCATTGTTCGACGTAGTGAGGATAATTGGAAAACAGTTCATTTATCCTTTCTGCCAGTGCTGATGAATTGTTAGCGCGTGGAGGGAAATACTGTTCCAGATGCAGGAAGTTGTCTGAAACTCGGGCATCTCCTGAAGTAGGATCAATAGGTCTGAAATTGGCCACTAAAACGGGACGATTTAATAATGCTGATTCTAGTGAGGCAACAGAAAACGCAACGATGGTCGCTGATGCCATGGCTATTGCGTCTTTAATAGCAATGGAGGCTTCGAGAATGTCTATATTTTTAATGTCTTTTACTGCGTTTTGAACATATCCATTGTGTTCGAGCGGATGGAGTTTAATCAGTAATTTGTAATCAGGGTTCGTTTTGGCCCATTCCGCAACGATTTCAAAGTCGTGTGTATAATCCTGATCCACACCCACCATCCAATTTGAAAAATAGAGCAATGTTTTTTGTTCGGGATCAGCGGTGGGTAAATAGAAATCTTTCCCAATCATAGGGGACCCGCAGCAGATGGCTTTGGTCGTCCCAATCCGCAGCGATTGGGTAAGAATATTTGTAATTGAGCTTTTCCCAAAAACCAAATAGTAATCATAATCAAATGATGTATAGATATAGGTGGTGGGGATAACAGCATGTGCGATATAAACCAACGGTCCTTTACCTTGCATCTCCGCCCTAAGAAAAGAAGGCAATACGTCGTATGAATAGAATGTAACTACCATTTTCGGTTGGTACATTTCAACAAAATATCTGGCAGCACTAGCTTGAAGATAGAGTGATGAAGGCACTTTAGGGGAAATCTTATTGCGCAAAGCAAATCGGAAAAAATCACTTTTTTTTCTAATATAAGTTTGTTCGACACTATATCCTTTTTCTCTCAAGGCATCCCATATATGGGCAGACCCAGTCAGGTCGCGTTCACAGGTGCCGAGAATGAGGATATCGCATGTGGATTTTTTTTGATTGCGAACAAATAAGCTCAGAATAGGTGAAAATAATCTAAAAAGGGGAACTGTGAACTTATAAAGGATTGTTGTGTAAAGTTTTTTTGCTACAGAGTTTTTTGACCTCTGAGCATTCAAAAAGTCAGAATAACTTAGTAGAGCAGGGATGCCAATTTTCGGAATCGACATTATAATAGTTTTTTGGATTAAGATAAAATCGTGCTCTTCAAAAATGCTTTGTTTTATTGCTGAAATGTATAAACTATGTTTTTTGTTTTTGAATTGTTGTGATTTTTTTGCCAAGATTCATAAAGGGTTTTTCGAAGAAGTTATAAATAACTAATGAAACACCAATTGTTATTACCGGAGCAATAAACATCATCGAAGTATTAATAGGCAAGTGAATCTTTTTAAATATAAACTCTAAAACGTCGTATACAAATGGGTGAAGTAAATATACAGAGTAAGTGGCAATGCCAAAAGCAGCAAGTGGTTTTTCGATAACAGCTGGTAGGTGAATATCTATTTTCCAGAAAAAGAACACCAAAACAATGCATATGAGAGAAAAAATAATTCTGTTAAATCCAGTCACAATACAAATTTGATCCCCTTCAACAGGGAAAAATAGAAAAAAGCAAATTACGAAGGCCAGATAAATAAAAAATACATTTACATGAATTTTGATCGATTTGAAATTGTAATATAGAAAAATTCCTGAGGTAAATAAAAAGAATTGATTGAATGGGTTAATATATGTGGACCATTGTTCAGCAGTTGGTACATCCTTGTCAAGCCAGAAAAAAGCAAAAAGGAATGCGATTACCCAGGTAATTAATACGAAAATATTACCAGCCCATTTTCGCCAATTGAATAACATAATTATTATTGGAGTGAAAGCATAAAAAACCATTTCATTACCAATTGACCAAGCTCCAAGGGGTAAATAACTAGCCGGACTTATGAATCCGAAAAGTGTAGTGATGTTTAGAAATGTAATATAAAAAGAAGGTTGAATAGCGCCTGTAATTTCATTTTGAATAATGATTACTACAGTTGCAAATGCCATCAGAGGGAGAATTCTAAAAACTCTTCGTAAAAAAAACCTTAAAGAGCTCAAAATTCCCTGAATAAACCTACTGTAGATTATGGCCAAGCTAATTCCTGATAATACGTAGAAAGTTGAAACACCATAGACGCCCCACTTTCCAATAAAAGTTGATGCGTCAGGATGCTCGAATATTCTTCCAATATAATGATAGAACATTATACTTATAGCCATCAAACCTCTTAACCAATCAAGTCCCTCAATACGTTGTTGGACTATTGGACTTGCAATACTTGCCATACTATAAAATTACAGTTTAAACACCTTTGACATGCAAATGTATGATAATTTCATTGAGCGGTTGCCAATGGATGTTTTGTAGAAGAATAGGAAAAGTAGAGTAGTTTTGCGTAGATGCAAAAATTAGTCATTAGCGATTGATCTCAACATGTGAATAATGCAGAAATTACAGTACTTGTATCTTTTTTGCAAATACGCTTTTTTCCGTAATTACTTTTACCACATAGATGCCTGATGATAACATTTTTAACTGAATATCTTTCTGATAGTTCCCTGATGAATAGTCAAAACTAAAATCAGGTAAAACACATAATCCCGTGCAAGAATAGATGCTAATCTTCCCCTTTCCTTGTGATGATGAGTTAATGTTAATTGTAAGAACCTTATTTGTGAAAGATAGAAAAGCTTCTATTGTCTGATTTGCTTCTGTTTCGTTTATTTCACTAGATGACGGAATAAATCTGTAAAACTCATTATGAAATGAGTCACTATAGCCATTTACAACATACCCTATATTTCCAGAGCTATATATTTGACATCCAATTCTTCCCGGAGTGAGCATTGTTGATCCAGTCCAACTATCGTTTGTAGGATTATATTTGAAAAAATCAAATAGTTCCACTGTGTGTGATCCGTCATAATACCCACCTAAGCCAAGATAACCTTGATTATTTAAAGAAAATCCTACAGGCCAATATCGTGCATCTCCGATAAAATCAGATTTTTGTGACCATACGTTACTATCTTGATTATATGACCACACATCATTATAGAAAACTAAATTTGATGAACCTTTTCCACAGCAAACGTAGGCACTCTTTCCGATTACGAAGTTACCCGGAGCGCTTCTTACTGTACCGGGGAATGATGCTTTTTGTGTCCATGTATTAAGGGATGGGTCATATTCCCATAGGTCTTCATAAGTATAGGTTGCGGTGCTACCAAGACCAACATATCCTTTCGTGCCAATTGAAAAAGACAGGGCACTTTTACGAACATCTCCTCCAAAATCGGCTACTTGAGTCCAAGTATCGGAGGATGGATCATACTTCCAAAAATCCTTATAGCACGTATATGTCGACTGCCAGAGTGCACCACATCCGGCATAGCCAAAGTTTCCAATTGAAAAGCCGACCGCATTAGTTCTGGGAGAACCACCAAAATCTGCTTTTTGTGTCCACTCCTCTGTCGTAGTATTATATTCCCAGAAATCATTCATGTTTTTAATTCCATTTCCATTTCCTGCACCAAAATATAATTTATCGCCAATTGAGAAATAAAAGGCGTTTATTCTCGGTGTGCCAGGGAAGGGAATCATTTCTGACCAATTATCCTGAGCAGGACTTACTAAAGGACAAAATATCAGGCTGATAAAAAATCCAAGAAAGATTAAATAGGTCGTTGATTTTTTCATTACAGGCAACATTATATAGCAAAGATATAAAAGTTCATCGTATACAATGCCTTTTTCGAATAAACATATTATTGAGTGAATACTTCGTGTTGATAAGAATTATATAAATATTTATAAAATATCATACGTTGTACAGTTAAGTTTATTATTTTTGTAAAAATTGGATAACTAATACTAAAATTAATATCATGAAAGGAAGAATTTTACTTTTTGTTGCTGCCTCTTTGATTGCATTGAGTGGACAGTCTCAAGTGAACCTTGATAGTGCTCTTGTAGCATCGTATTATTTCAGTAATAACTTTAGTGATAGTTCTGGAAATGGTTATGATGCAACCAATTATGGCGCGACTTTCACCACCGATAGGGGTGGTCATGCCAATAGTGCAATATACTTCAATGGGAGTAGTTATGTAAATTTGCCTAATGCCGTTAGATTTCAACCGCTATCTTCAGCATCACTATCTTTTTGGATGAAATCGATGATGACAGGTAGATTTGATCTTTTTGAACAGAGAACAGGAAACGATTCACCAAGTGCATTGAATTTTAATTTGACCTTTAATTACCCCAGTACCCATTATTTGCATTTTAATTTTCCAAATTATAATATGGTGCCAAATAACTACACTAGCCTAAATGTTCAATCACCTTCTTCAATCGATGATAAATGGCATCATTTCGTTTGTATAAAGGATGTTGATAGTGATTCTATGAGTATTTATCAGAATGGTGTTCGTATTGGTTCGCGGTCTATTCAGGATATTACATATACTGTTGGCGGTACATTAAGGATTGGCAGAGAAATAAGTAGTACCTATTGGTATACTGGTTTTGTTGATGATATTCGTATTTATTCGCGTGCAATTAATCCAGATGAGGTGGAGGCTCTCTATCATGAACAAGCGCTCGGAATTGATCATAACGCAAATACAGTTGGATTAAATATTTTTCCTAATCCTTCTAATGGTTTAGTCAATATAGCTGTTGGAGATTTAGCTCAGGGCAGAATTGTAATTAAAGTTATTAATATGCTTGGGCAAGAATATTCAGTGATGGCTGTTAATCATAAAGGAGGCTCTTTTAGCCAACTTATAACTATCCCAGATGACGGTTTATACTTTGTCGTAGTGCAGTCCGATAGTTTTAGAACAGTTAGAAAAGTCGTTGTTGAACGATAAAAGAGTAATTTATTACTTCCCTCTTTTAAATTGTAATTGCGCCTGAATTGCATAAAAATTCAGCCCACTTCCAATCTAAGTCGGTATCAATATCAACCGAATTGATGGCAGGCATAACTGATAAAGCAATTTTTGTAAAATCCTTTATTCGTTTCTGCTTAAGAGATGAAACATTAATGACATACACTGCACCGTTGACTTGCCATACTTTGGGACAATCTTGACGTCTTATAAAATTGCCGTTTTTTGAACGAGTGATTGTTCCTTTGTCATCTTCCTCAAATAGTACAAAATATGGATTTGCGTCTGTTTCACAAACAGAAAAAACCATATCAAGATTGGTTGTGTATTTTCTTAATGCATCTTCCACGTGTGATTTCATTCTGAATGGAGATGTAGGTTGAAGAATTACAATTTTCTCATAATTAACACCAATCGAATTATAGTAATCTATGGCATGATTTATCGAATCTTCTGTGGGAGATTCATCAGTGGCAAGAGTTGCGGGTCGAGTGAATGGAATTTTTAATCCATGTTCTTCAACGAGCGCAATTATTTCACGGTTGTCAGTACTGACACAAATATCTGTGTCCTTTGCAAGATTTTTTGCAATGTCGATTGAATAACAAATCAGCGGCTTGCCGTTAAGCAGTTTTATATTTTTGTTTGGGACACCTTTGCTACCGCCACGAGCAGGAATGAAGAAAAGGGTTTTATCATAAAGAGTTTGATCGTTTGACATTCTTTTTTAACTAAAATGTATTATAATTTTATATGCTTGATGTCTTCATTGGCCTTTAGATATTCTTCAGGGCGACCAATGTCGAGCCAATACCCGAGAATAGGGTAGTAGGTTAGTTTGTAGTTTTGTTCAAGTAGCACCTGCATAAAATCTGTCGCATTAAAATGTTGTTCAATGGGAATAAGGTCGAGCAGCTTCTTTTTTATCAGATATATGCCTGCATTTGAATAATAGGTGTACGAGGGCTTTTCCTTAAACGATTTAATCTGCCCGTCGTTGGTTTCAAGAACTGCGTAAGGAAGATCAATCGTATATGGAATTGATGCAACAGCCATGTCAGCATTTTCTTCCAGGTAATTTCTGTAGAAATCCTCAAAGTCAATATTGGTGAGCAAATCTGCATTCATGAGAAGAATATGTTCATGCTCCAGACCTTTGATCATGCTCACAGAGCCAATGGTACCCAGAGGAATATTTTCTTCAACGTAATGAATGTTTACTCCGCGTTGACTTCCATCACCGAAGTACTTAATGATTTGTTCTTTTTTATATTTAACTGTAATAAAGAACGTGTCAATACCAAACTGTATCAGCCGATCTAAATTGATTTCAAGTATGGGTTTTTCCCCGACAGGAAGCAAGGATTTGGGTGTAACATCCGTGAGTGGCTTCAGACGTTCACCCCTTCCACCGGCCATTATCACGACTTCTGCAGGTAAAATGGTGCTGATTTTATTGAAATCGATAAGCTTTACGATTTTGTCGTTGTCATCGATAAGTGGAACCAGTTTTATTTTTTTTTCGCGTATTGCCTGAACCTGTTCATAGGTGAATTTTCCTTTACGCAGAAAGCGGAATTTTGTGAACATGAAATCGCCAACGGTGTCGGCCATCGTTTTTCCTGCAAGTAAACTGCGCCTAATATCGCCATCAGTGACCGCTCCAATCAGCTTTTCGGAATCATCGATTACGAAAAGGGTGAGGTTCTCTGGAACATTATTTAGCATCTGTAAAGCCTCAGTGATTGGGGCTTTATGATTGATGATGTGCTTCGAAAAAATAGATTTCATTTGTCAATGAATTTCAGTAATTGAAAAGCTTCTGCATAAACCGTCCCAGCCATTGCTCCCCGGTGGACAGCGAGGGCTTCGATATTCCTGATGCTTCGTGGAAAAGGGTGTTCGCCAAGTTCCGACTGATATACTTTCATAATCTCGATTTTTTGCAAAAAATGATCAGTTATATCAACAAACCAATTTGGGATAAAAGCACTTTCTGCTAATGCGGGTGCGAATTCTGTTTCGGAGAGACATTCATACATCAACACCCTTTTAATGCAGGCATACCGGAAGCTCTTTGTGCAAGCCATCACTGCATCAAAGGTCATACGATGATCTGAGTGAGCATCTGAACGATTTGGTAAATAGATGATTTCTGGTTCAACCTCTTTAACAATATCAGAGAACAATGAAATAATTTTGGGGACTACACTATAACTTAACGTAGTTGTAGGAAAAGCAAGATTGTACGTTTTTTTCACAGCTAACATCTTGCTGACTTTTTGAATTTCCTCTTCACGTTCTTGAATGCGAGCTTTGGAAAATCCCTGATGCTCGAAAATGTGGGTAATAATAACCCAATGGATTTCGTCACCTGAAGCCTGATGTTTCAGTAATGTTCCCCCTGCTCCCATGGTTTCATCGTCGGGATGGGCTGATACAATAAGTACTTTCATTTATATGTAATATTTTTATAAATCAAGTGATTATCAAGAACAATTTTTTTAAGAATGCGAACTATCTTTTCAGCGCTATGTCCGTCACCGTAAGGATTTTTACATTTCTTTATTCGGTTGATATAGCTTGTGTCGGTCGTTGACTTGTGGATAGCTTTTGCTATTTCGGCTTTATTGTAATCTGTAAAAATAACATTTTCAGCATGAACACGACCACGTTGTCTTGATCCAACGTTTACAACTGGTAATCCAATCGATGGGGCTTCACAAATGCCCGAGCTTGAGTTCCCAATTAAACATTGGGCATTACGCATCAAATTTATATAAGTGATGCGATCAAGATTTGTGAATAAAAACAGTTGCGGGTATTTACTCGAATACTCCTTGTATGCCTGAATAATTGCAAAATTGCCCGCATCAGAGTTTGGATAATTAATGAGACATTTTGTTCCTGTAGCTACAATAGCATCCAGGGTATGCTTAATAATCTGTGATTGCTGCTCAACTTCGCTGATAACCGGATGCTGAATCAGCATTAAATAATTCCCATCAGTAATGTCAAATTTTAGTCTTGTGGACAGTTCTTTCAGCGTCACTTTTGGTGTTTGAATGAATTTGTCAAGCGCAGGACTTCCGGTAACAAATATTCGCCAGGGGTCTTCTCCCAGTTTAATTAAGGTCTCTTTGTGTGCCTCCATTACCGGGAAGTGTAAATGGGCAAGTTTGGAAGCAGCATATCTAACGGAATTATCAATATTTCCATCGTAGGTTATATCGCCACCGAAAAAATGAGCAACAGGGAGGGACATATATGCTGCTGCAGCCGTTGTAGACAAAGCTTCTTCACGATCACCTGCAACCAGAATAATATCGGGCTGAACACGATCGAATACCTGAGCAAAGCCCACCAACTGATGTCCTAGTGAAATGGCTCTACCTACTCTCTGGTCAGAGTCAATGAGATTATAAACCTTGCTCTCAATACGAAATCCGTCTTTTTTGATATACGAGGCTGTAAGGCCATACTTTTCTGACAAATGAGCTCCACTAACAAGAATGCTGAATTGAATGTCAGAATCGGCCTGCAATCGCTCATAAACGGGTGTCATTAGATCATAATCTGAGCGTGCGCCTGTAATTGCAAGTATTCGTCTTTTTTTTGTCATGGTCGGTTAATAAATGTCAGAATCACCCATACAATAGAACCAGTTTTGCGGTTGATAAACCGAAGGATATTGAGGATCTATCAGGTGGACGCCAGCATAAGTAATAGGCGCCTCATTAATAAAACCCAATTTCTCTAATAGGATGTGTTTTTTGTCTTTTATCGGAAGCCAGCAATTGAATTTCAATAATGGTAAATTTGAATAATGTTGTTTTATTTTTCCTAGTAAACCTTGGAGCAGCTTGATGTCGGGAGGGAACATCAATTCGACCAAATCAACTTCATATTGCTCTGTTGATGAAAAGCTACGAAACACTTTTGTTACGGCATAATATGTTTTATCCTCAATAGTGCTTTCAAAAACAACATAATTATTTGACGGGTTTTGTATGTGGCGCCAATTGAGGTAATCAGGGCTACGATCTACTTTTACTCCCCAACCCTTAGTTACTTCAAGGAAGGCCTTGTAATGGCTGGTTGAAAAATTATCAGCTGTTTGAATTGGAGCGTCTATTCCTTCAGGGATCTTCTTCACATCAATTCCAAAGGATGGTATCTGATCAAAGTCCTGCCATTGAAGGTTTTTAATAAAACCATAGTGAGAATTGTTATTAGGGAATCCCCAGATAGCAGCTAATTGCTGGTTTTTGAATCCATCTGCATATAGTGATTCTGCAAGTTTGCCAAAGATTCCCTGACCACCATAGTCGGGATGTGTCATGGTTGTCATGCTTAATGCACTAAGAACTTTTTTTTCTTCAATCAGCAAATTGACTGGCGACGCAGCATAATGTCCGGCTAAAATATCGCCATCCCACATCAGTTTAATCATGAACTTCCCACAAGGGTTATTAGCAAATCGCCATTGCCAATATTCAGGTTTCATGGGGGTTTTGAAGACTTGTTGAAAGAGAGCCAATATGTGTGTCTCGTTTCCTGCCTGATAATCCCGTATTTCCATTTGTGTTATTATTGAAGGTCGGTAAGTTTAAGTTTGTGGCCAGCGTTGAGGTCTGCGGCTGATTTCTTTCCTACAACAAAATCCCATTGCATTGCACTTATTCCATCTCCCGGACGTAAAGCGATAATATCATTTTCTGTAATAATATGTCCTTTAGAAATTGATTGTTGTAAGAAAATACTTTTTCTCGCTGGGATTACATTTTTTAATTCAGCCAGTGATGGCTTTTTGATGCCATCTCCCAGAGCTTGCTCTATATGGCGGATAGCAGCGACCATCGATGCTAATTCAACTGGGTCTAGCGAGGCTTTGTGGTCGGGACCCGGAAGCGATTTGTTCATCGTAAAGTGCTTTTCGATAATGCAGGCGCCTAAAGCGGCTGCTGCTATTGCGACTTCGGTTCCCGAAGTATGGTCGGAGTAACCAACAGATAAATCAAATCGTGAGGCCATGCTGAGCATTGCTTTTAGATTGACATCCTGAAAAGGGCATGGATACTCAGTTGTACAATGTAACAGAAAGAGTGATTCTCGAGATACACCATGTTGGTAAAGGATGTTAATTGCAGCCTCCACTTCTTCTATAGTAGCCATTCCTGTTGAAAGAATCGTTTTTTTTGATTGCTTTGCAACCTCCCGCAAATAAGGGAAGTTCGTAATTTCTCCTGAAGGGATTTTGAAAAAATCCATATCAAAACGACTCAGTAATACTATACTATCCAAATCAAATGGACTTGAAAGAAAACCGATTTGTTGTTTTTTGCATTCCGAAAGCAGCAATTGGTGCGCATTTTCGTCGAGTTCCAGCTTCTTCAACATTTCGAACTGGTTTTTTTCGGCTGCATTTTTTGTTTGATAATCCGCTTGTTTTGCGTCAGGAGAAGCCAGAAGGCCTGCTCTAAAAGTCTGGAATTTTATATAGTCCGCGCCTGCATTTTTTGCCGCAGCAATCATTTCAATAGCACAATTAATATCCCCATTGTGATTGACCCCTGCTTCGGCAATGATAATAATCTTTTCCATTTATTTCACTTTGATTGCAGGATATCCCAAAAATGTTCCTTCACCTTCAATATTGCGTAATACCGTACTGCCAGCACCAACAATGCTATTATTGCCAATGGTCACCGTATGCGCAACAGTCGCATGACTTCCAATAAAACAATGGTCACCAACAACACTCTCACCATTGATAATAGCTCCTGTTGAAATATGGCAATGATCTCCTACGCGGGCATCGTGTTCGATCAAACAACGTGTGTTAAGTATGCAATTGCTTCCAATCACAGCATTCACGTTTATAATTGCATCGTGCATTACAATGGTGCCTTCGCCCAATGTTGCATGTTTTGAAATATAGGCGCGGGGTGAAACAATATTCGGGAAACACCCGCCGCTTGCTTTAATTCGTTCATATAGGGCAATACGCTTCCACCCCGATTTAATTTGACCAAGAGTAATCAGATAGTTGGAAAAGCAATTCGAAAGTTCTTCAATGTTTTCGTCAGAAGCAATCACCTTATGTCCAAGAGTCTCCTTGCCAACAAACTCTGGAAGATCAATAATGCCGGCAATAATGAACTTGCCTTCAGCCTCGATTACGTCGATACAGGAACGACAATGACCGCCTCCGCCGACTAAAATGATTTCCTGTTTGCTCATAGTTTTATTTTGAACACAACCTTGTAATATGCACCATCTCCTTGCAAAGGTACGTGTGTATCCTGAGGAAAGCAAATTGCAAAATCTCCGGGATATAACACGAAATATGTATCAGGTAAATCGTTGAATAGCATATAATCATCGGTTTCGTTGTAGGCGCAATCTGTGTTTTTGCAGAGTTCTGTTGGCTTGTAACCCATTTTATCAGTACCCTCAAGTACAAAATGTAAATCAAGATATCTGCGATGTGCTTCCATTTTTCCTGACTTTGCAGTGGCAACACCTTTTGAAACCAACGCAAATACATCATCACCTTCAATATTGGTACGGCCCAATTCTAATTTTGTGAGATCATTTGTTGAGATGAAGTCAAAGACTTTTCGAATGCCTGCATGCATGGGCGAATACAATTCGGAGTTTTTTAAATTGTCAATAATCATTTTATTCGTGCGCTACTGGGAATATTTACTAATCTGTCTTCAATCCATTGGGCGTTGCTGATATCAGCACAAATACATTTCTCAAACATGCGTAGTTTTGTCATGAGTGTCCATGCAGGACGTGTCATGATTCCATTGCTGTTTGTGAATGCCAGAAATTCGTCGCGTTCGTTACGATCGTTAAGAAAAATGGCGTTCAGCCAATAATTCGAGCAGGCATCCTTGGGTTCGATAAAAAATTGCCATGGCGAATTTGCAAAGAATTCCTTGTATTGAAGCGCCAACTCACGTTTGTTTGCAATAAATCCATCAAGTTGCTCCATTTGAGCCACAGCAAGGGCTGCGTTAATATTTGGAAGTCGGTAATTATATCCTATGTAATCGTGTTCAAAATTCCAGGGGTGTGGAATCTTTGCCTGAGTGGTAAGATGTTTGGCCATTTTGCCAAGGGATTCATCATTTGTTACTATTATTCCACCACCACCACAGGTAATCGTTTTGTTGCCATTAAAACTGTACACGCCCATTATCCCAAAGGTTCCTGTTTGCTGGTCTTTATAAGTACTGCCGATTGATTCTGCAGCATCTTCAATTAATGGGATATTGTAGGTTTTGCAAAGAGACGCGATAGTTTCAATCTTGCAAGGATGTCCGAATGTATGCATGGGAACACATGCGGCAATGCGTTTTCCACTTGAGGTGTGTATACACTGACCATCAGCATTGACGGTGGTTTCCGAGCTTAAAAAGTGGCCCAGCTTTTCTGCAGACAAACCAAGGGTGTCTTTATCGACATCCACAAATAGAGGATCCGCATTTAAATAGGCGATTGCGTTACATGTTGCAATAAAAGTAAGAGGTTGCGTAATTACGAGATCATTTTGTTTTACCCCTGCCAGCTTGAGGGCTATATGCAGTCCAAGTGTCCCATTCGTAACAGCGACAGCATAATTAGCCCCTGTGTAATCACGCATTTGTTGTTCGAACATTCCAACAAACTGGCCAACAGAGGAAACAAATGTTGAGTCGATACATTCGTTTAGGAACTCTTTTTCCTTGCCTAAAAAACGAGGTTCATGCAGAGCGATAAAGCCTTCTTCCTGCTTATAAATCTTGCGAATAAATGCTGCGGTATCTTTAAACATTGTACATATCGGGTTTGTACCTTGAATAATTTTCTTTATTACGAAACCATTCGATGGTGTGTTCCAGCCCCTGGTCGAGTGTATACTGGGGTTTCCATCCTGTATGGCTAATCAGTTTTTCGTTACTTCCGCATAAACGGTTAACTTCACTAAGTTCGGGACGCAGACGTTTTTCGTCGCAAAGGATTGTGGCGTCGGCATTAATATGGCTGATTAATTTAGCCGCTAAATCTCCAATTGAAATTTCCTGATTAGTAGCGATATTGACTTCTTCGCCTATTAATGAATCACATTCAGCAATTTTAATAAAAGCATTTACCGTATCGAGTACGAATAAAAGATCTCTGGTTGGTTCAAGTGCGCCTAGTTTGATTGTTTTGCTTCCACTAAGTAATTGAGTGATTATAGTGGGAATTACGGCCCTTGCCGATTGACGGGGACCAAACGTATTAAAAGGACGGACGATGGTCACAGCTAAACCAAAACTTCGATAAAACGAATCGGCGATAGCATCGGCTCCAATTTTTGTTGCTGAATAGGGCGATTGTCCCTGACGAGGATGCTTTTCATCGATGGGAACATAACATGCCGTTCCGTAAACTTCAGAAGTGGAAGTGACAAGAATCCTCTCAGTTTTAAGATCGCGAGCTGCCTGCAACACATTCAGTGTGCCTTTGATATTGGTGTCGACGTAATTATCGGGAGAATGATAGCTATAGGGAATGGCGATTAATGCTGCCAAATGGAATACTACATCCACATCTTTCATTGCTGTTCGAACGCCATTCGGGTCACGGACATCGCCTGCAAAGATTTCAACCTTTTCAAGTTTTTCTTTTGGGAAGGAGTCAAGCCAGCCCCAACTATTAAAGGAGTTATAATAAACAAATGCCCGTACGTTGTATCCCAGATCGACAAGCTTTTCGGTAAGGTGGCTACCGATAAAGCCATCGGCACCAGTTACGAGGATTTTTTTCTTACTAAGATCCATCAATGTATGTTTATGCAAAAATAAGTATTTCCTGCTTGCGTTATGCTTATTTTATAAAGAATTGCGACGCCCCTATAACTAAATGCAGCATCATATTATTGCATTTAAATTACCTTTGCCGAAGTAAAAATCTTCAACATAATTAAGCTTTTTGAATGAAACTTCTGAAATCTGTATCGGTTTACGCTATTAATAACATCATTAACGCATCCATCCCGATACTGCTGATTCCTATTCTGACCGCCGCTCTTACAAAGGAGGCATATGGAATGGCCACCAATGTTCAGGTTTTTATGACCTTTACATTGCCATTTGTTATGCTGGCGATGCATGGTGCTGTAAATACGGCCTTTTTTAGGGAGAAAAAGGAAGATTTTCCACGGTATCTTTCTTCTGCTCTGGTAATCTGTGCTGGCGGTCTGATTTTTAGTGAAGGCGCATTATTGGCCTTTTCTCCATTGATTCGAAAGTATTTGGATATTCCATTTAAGTGGATACTTTTAGTTCCTCTCATTAGTTTTTTTCAGGCTATATGTACTATTTCGCTAATCATCTTTCAGGCACGCAAGGAGCCAGTTAAATATGGTTTTTTTCAGATTGGGATGACCATATTAAATTTCGGCGGATCGGTATTGTTTGTTCTCGCATTAGGTTTTGGCTGGGAAGGCAGAATTTATGGGATCATTACAAGTTTCTTGGTATTCCTGATAATAGGCCTAATCTCGATGCGAAAGATGGGTTATCTGACCGGTGGTGTATCAATGGTTTTTATTAAGGATGCTTTAAAATTTGGCGTGCCATTAATTCCGCATATGATTAGTGCCGCTTTGATACAAATGCTTGACCGATTGTTACTGACACGCTTCGAAGGTGCGGCTGTAAATGGTCTGTATCAGGTGGCTTTTCAGCTTGGATTTGCTGTGAATTTTCTGGCAGATGCATTTAATAAGGCATGGGTTCCGCATATGTTCGAAAACCTAAGTAACATAAATCCTTTTCGACAGCGGAAGATAGTAAAGCAATCCTATTTATTTATGCTCATTTTCCTTTGTATCCCTGCAATCCTTTACCTTTTTACACCTTTATTATTTAAGCTATTTGTTGCGCAGAAGTTTTGGGAATATCAGCCCTTAGTGCTGCCTATTTCAATAGGTGCAGCGTTTGGTGGGATGTACTATGTAGTGGCTAATTATATCTTTTACACAAAAAAGACCTGGATGTTAGCCATTATAACCACAACAGCTGCGGTAATTAGTGTTTCTGTAAATCTTGTGTTTATTCCAAAGTTTCACGCTGCCGGAGCGGCATATACGTTTGTGATTGTGAATTTCTTTATGTTTGTTTCGGTCTGGATACTTTCAAACAGAGTGTTCCCCATGCCCTGGTTTACATTCTGGAAAAAGCCGAAAGAGGAATAGCTGAAGTGCCCTAAATCAGGGGCTTTTAAGAGTATTATTTTTCTCCTAAAAGGTTTTTTAATTCGTTCTTTTCAGGATAGGTAATCAGAACAGCGCGATGGGGACCATAAAAAACAAAGAAGCTTCCTGCCGCTACAGCGGAAGCATGACCTTCCTGAACCGCTTTGACAAAATCGTCCATACAACTGGCGCCACCAAGGGCCACAACAGGGATATTTACAGCTGCAGTCACTTTTTTTATCAGTTCAATATCATAACCTGTAAATGTACCATCGCGGTCAACGCTATTCAATAAAATTTCGCCGGCACCCTTGTGTTCTACCATCTGTGCAAATTCCACAGGGTTCATTTTTGCTGATTTACCATCAACATAATTATATACTTTGTAATTCCCAAAAAGGTCTTTTTTTACATCGATTGCAGCGACAACACTAGAGCTTCCACAGATTTCGGCGGCTGCAGTAAGAAAATCTGGATTTTCGAAATTGTAACTGTTTATCGAAACCTTTTCCACGCCTAGACGCATAAGTGCTTTAACATCATCAAGATTACGAATTCCGCCACCATAGCCAAAGGGCATAAATGCTTCGCGACTGATCTTGACAATAAAATCGAAGTTAGGCCCTCTTTTTTGGCGACTTGCTTCAATATCAATAAAGAGCAATTCGTCGACCTCTTTATCATTAAATATTTTTACTGCATTTATAGGATCGCCAACATAGGTCGGATTTTTAAACTTTACCGATTTTACCAGACCGTTATTTTTTAGCAATAAACAGGGAATAACGCGTGTCTTAAGCATGTTGACAAAGAGTTTTGAATCGTGTTAATAAGGTCAATTGCCTTTTATAATTCTACAAAGTTTTTAATCACTTTCAATCCAAATTTGTGACTTTTTTCCGGATGAAATTGGGTTGCCATGATGTTGTTGTGTTGTAAGGACGACACAAAATCAAAACCGTAATTTGTTGTTGCAAGCACATCGTCAGGATTGTTGCAGACTACATGATAGGAGTGGACAAAATAAAACGAGGGATCCTCATACATATCTGTAAATAAAGAGCCGGCTTTCTTTATTGCAACATTGTTCCATCCCATATGAGGAATACGCAATTTTTCCACTTCGTTTTCGAAGTTGAATTTTATAGTTTGTGCATCAATCCATCCGAGTCCTTCTAATTGTCCTTCTTCGGAAGACTTAGATAATAGCTGCATTCCGAGGCATACTCCCATAACGGGAACTTTTTCATCAATAACTTTTTTATTCAAAATGTTGATGAGTCCCAGACTCGAAAGATTCTTCATTCCATTGTCAAAAGAGCCAACACCTGGAATGATGAGTTTGGATGCTTTATCAATTACGTCAGGATCTGCAGTAACAGTGCTTTCGCCTCCGGCCTTCTTGATCATATTAATGATCGAACCGATATTGCCCATTCCATAATCAATAATGACGATCATACTTCAAGTGTTTTTCAGAAATCAGATTTTCGCAGACCAAATTTACCAAGCCAACGGTAAATTCTGAAAAGTAGTTTATAATACCACGAATTTTCATACGAAGGATAATCGTGAAATGTCAGCGGTGGGCGATTCATAATCTCGGTAAACTGTTCTTCAGAAATCCCAAATTTACTCACAACATATTCGCGACTTTCGTTCAATGCTTCAGTTGTGTAGAGAGGCACTTTCATTTCTTCCAATGCCTGTTCGCGCGTGATCTGTCCCGCCATAACCAGACTTGAAAGATGTGCGCGGCGTTTGTCGAACCCAAATTTCGTTGGCAAAATATGCGCTTGATAAAAATGCGTATAAATGGACTCGTGATGCTTGCCACCGTAGTTTTCCCAGCCAAGTTCCTGCTCAAGAATCTTCACTGCATCTTCTTTTACATAATCAACATAATTGAGTATGCTGATAAACTTCACTTTTTTAATTGCAATATATTTGAATAACTGAAGTAAAGTAAAATGAGGGAAGGTTTTCAATTTGGCAGTACCAAAGCGCTTTTGCAAGCCTTTAATATATTTCCAGTCGCTGTGGCCATGCGACCAAGAGGCGGGGAGTATGGATTCTGTCGAAATATTGGTTCCAGCCAGAATATAGTTTATACCATATTTTGAAGCCATTTTGTACAGAATGGCAACAATTGCGTGGTCGGAAGGCACTTCAGAATCGGGCGTAGATGCTTTGAGGAATGAAAGTTGAAGGTCGCGAAATTCTTCCCAGTCAATTACGTAGGTAAAAAGATCGATTCCTAATTTTTTAAGCGTTCGCTCAATATTCGTAACAGCCAGTCTAGAATTCCAGCCATTATCAAGATGTACCGCTAATGGATTTAATCCGGCTTTCTTAACTAAATATGCTGCATATGTTGAATCTCCACCGCCACTAACACCAATAACACAATCGTATTTTTTCCCTTTTCCTTTTTCCTTGATTTCAGCCGCAAGTTCATCTAGTCGTTGTTGCTTGAAATGATCAGGTAAACAAAAAGGCTCTGATTTTAGTAAGCGATCGGCCTTAATGCAATGATTGCAAATCCCCTTCTCATCGAACCTTATTTCAGGGTCCGAGGTATCCATAATACAACGTGTGCAGATTTGATAATTGCTCATTTTACCGGTGTGTTTTCAGGAGTTTTTCTGAGTTTTTTTCTGAACTCAAAAAACAATGCAACCAGCACAAGTACGATTAATACGAGTGATCCAGCATAGGAAATCTTTGTACCAGTCATATAGGATTCAGGTGCAAAAGTGAAGACAATGGTATGATCTCCTTTTGGAATCACCATTCCACGAAGCACATAATTAGTCCTGAAAATCGGAGTTTCCTGACCATCCACTGTTGCTGTCCATCCATAAGGATAGTAAATCTCAGAGAATACTGCCAATTGGCTTTCCTTGAGGCCAACAGCGTCGTAGGTAAGTTTATTGGGGCTATATTCACGGAGAACAATCTTAGAATCAGGGTCACGATTTTCTTTGAAATCGGTGAGCATACTTTCGAAGCGCTTGTCAACAATAGCAGTGTTTGCCGGAATGAAATTTTCGAGCGCTTTGATTTCTTCATCAGGATTTTCTACAATCTTCACTTTCTTTACAAACCATGCATTGCCCATTGCTGCCGGGTTTCGAAGAGCAGGGGCATCCGGGTTGTAAATATAATATCGTGTATTAAGCATATTCAGTGAGGTCAGGCCATACATAGTGGCAAGTCTTACACTGTCTGGAGTGTCTTTGGATAATACGTCGGTTAAGCGCTGAATTTCGGGATATAATCTGCGTTCAATCAAATCCTGATAGCGACGAAGTTTAGCCGCATGATATCCGCCGATAGATTTATGGTAGAAGGATACCGAGGCATCAAGTGTAAAATCTCCGGTGGCAAGGTTCAATACGCGGTAATCGAGATCCTGATCTTTCAGAATGTATTCGTTAGCTGTAGTTTTTGGATACGGAATATCCATGGTGCGGGCAGCCACAAAATCTTTATCATTAAGGTAATGTTTGTCAACCATCCAAAGATCCACGAGAATCAGCAGTCCTAGTGCAGCATAAACAATGTATTTGCTCATTTTCTTCATACGCGAATACATGAACAAAACGGCTGCAGCCAAAAGAATGAATAAAAATGAACGCATTGCAGAGGCTTTGAAAATCGCAATACGAGCAATTTCTAGATTATCCATATAGGCGTTAATCTGATTTGGATCTGCACCTTGTTTGCGATAATTATTGAACTGTGCAATTTCGTTACTGCTGAAGAAATCGAAGAAAGCACTGGGTGCAAGCCAGAATATTAAGGCGATTCCTGCTGTCAAGCCAAATGATATATAGAAGAATATGGATTTCTTTTTCAACAATTCGGGTTGATCAACAATTTCTTTAATGGTAAGTATGGCCAATATAGGAATCGTTAATTCGGCAATAATCATCCAACTAGATACAGCCCTGAATTTGTTGTAAAAAGGAAAGTACTGGATGAAGAAATCGGTAAGCCACGACATATTATGTCCCCAGGCAAGAAGAATTGCAAACACCGTAGAGGCCAGGAGCACCCATTTGATGGGCTTTTTGACAATGAAAAGTCCAAGGATAAAAAGAAAACATATTATTGCGCCAACATAAACTGGTCCTCCGGTAAATTGAAGTTCGCCCCAGTAGCTGCCTTGTTGTGCAATCGCTTGTTTGTATTGTCGGTCAACATTATCAAGGGCACCTGATTTCTCTGCAATAGGTTCAGAAGCGCCACCTTTAGCATCAGGAATCATGAGTGTAAAAGTTTCACCTATCCCATAGCTCCAACTTGTGATATAATCTTTATCAAGCCCTGAGGTTTTATTTCCATCTTTATCGGTGAGTTCACCGCCACCGCGTATGGTTTCCTTCATGTATTCATTGGAGGTCCATAAATTCGAAACACTAGGCCCAATGGCAATAATCATTGCGATGAGTGCAATTCCTGTTGATTTAAGGAAACCAATGAATTGTTTTTTAATAAGTGATACTATAAACTCAGAAACCACATAGAAGAACAAGACAAACATCAGGTAATAGGTCATTTGAATGTGGTTGACCGAGATTTCGAACGCCATGAACAGAGCCAGAAGTGCGCCACCAAGAAGGTATTTTCCTCTGTATGTCAGAATCATAGCTCCTAAAACCGTAGGCATAAATGCGATGGCCAATGTTTTTGCGTTATGTCCAACTTCGAGAAAGAGGAAAAAGTAAGATGAGAAGGCAAAGGCAATGGCACCAATAATACTAAGCCATGGATCCACCTTGAGTGACAACAACAGTATAAAAAATCCAATGAGCAGTAACATGAGGATACTCATGGGGTGTGGTAAGATATAAAAGTAGAATGCTCTGTATAAATAAGGCATTAGGTTCCCCGGATGTCTCACACTTATCTGATATGCAGGCATTCCACCAAACTGGGAATTTGTCCACAATGCTTCTTCTCCGGTTTTGGTGCGAAAGTCGGTGCTTTCCTGAGCGGTTCCTTTGTAATGGATGATATCGCTTTGACGCAATTGCTTACCATCAAGAACGGGACTGAAATAAGCAAGAGAAATGCCCACGAACACCACTAAGGCTACGAGGTAAGGGAGGATTTTTTTAAATGAGAACATATGCGATAATTAAATTGTTAGGATTATTTGTCTGAAGGATCATCATTAATTTCTTCGAAATCAACGTATTCAATATCGTTATTACTGGAACGTGCTTTTTGTTCCGTTTCCGGAATATGATCGATATGCACTTCGCCCTCATTAGAAGGCTTGCTGTTATAATTTTGATAATCTGATTGTTCCCGCATTCGCTGTTCGAATTTTTTGAGCGTTCTTCGCACGAAAAATGGGATGATATATCGCCAAATGAACAATAAGGCAAAGTAAATTAAAATAACCCAAATAAGGAAATTCAGCATGTGAATCCGGCTATTTTTTTTTGAATAAATGCTTAAAAAAAAAGGAGATAAAATTTATCTCCCTGGT
Source organism: Bacteroidales bacterium (assembly GCA_963678485.1). Lineage (GTDB taxonomy): Bacteria > Bacteroidota > Bacteroidia > Bacteroidales > CAIWKO01 > CALGYY01. The sequence continues at coordinate 1,663,218 of OY782882.1, read as the reverse complement.
TTTGTATGCATATCCCGTTACAACGGGAACACGTTATTTAGCTTTCAGTTCGTCGGAAACGGTGAGTTTGTGCCTTCCCTTTGCCCTTCTGGATGCTAATACTTTACGACCGTTTGCCGAGGACATACGTTCACGGAATCCATGTTTATTCTTTCTCTTACGCTGCGAAGGTTGAAATGTCCGTTTCATTGTGTATAAAATTAAATTGGGAGTGCAAAGGTATAAATGTTTTTTTCTTCAGCAAACTTTTTCCGATATTTTTTTAAAAAATCGGGCATGAAGTGATTTTCATGCCCGATTTGAGGGGGAGAATTACTTTACTGGAGTGTTTTTCAGGGTTTCCAGCAGGAAGTCCCAGAATTTTTCTACAGTAGCAATATTTATTTTTTCATCGGGGGAGTGTGGGAAGCGGATGGTTGGACCAAAGGAAATCATATCCCAATTAGGATAAACTCCGCCTAATAAACCACATTCGAGACCAGCGTGAATTACCTTAACCTCAGGAATTTTACCAAAACGATTCTGGTAAATTGTCTTCATGGTTGTGAGGATAGGTGAGTTCACATTTGGTTTCCAGCCTGGATAGGAGCCATCAAATACCACTTCAGCACCACCCAGTTCAAAAGCACTCTTAACCATATTGACGAGGTCATCTTTTGAGCTTTCTGCAGAACTTCTGAGCAAACAGTTAATCGTTGCACTACCATTTTCTGCTTTAACAATGGCCATATTGTTCGATGTTTGAACGATTTCCGGCATATCGGGAATCATAGAGATTACGCCATTAGGGCAGGCATAAGCCGCCATAAGAAGGTTCTTCTGGCTCTTGTCGTCCATAACTTTAGATGGCATTGCTGTGCTTTCGGCGATGAATTCCAGATCTGGCTCCAGAGAAGAGAATTCGCTAATAAAAGTCTTGGAATAGTGTGAGATACATTCTTTGAATGTTGCTTCAACCTTTGCAGGAATAGTGACAATGGCGCTTGCTTCACGAGGAATTGCGTTACGCAGACTTCCACCTTCCATCTGAGCTACCTTTAATTCGTATTTTCCCATTGCATGAAAAAGGTAACGAACCAGCAATTTGTTTGCATTGGCGCGGCCAAGTTTGATATCTACGCCTGAATGTCCGCCCTTTGCTCCCTTTACACTCACCTTATAGGCAACGTGTCCTGCTGGTACGGCAACTTCCTGAAATTTGAAATTTGCAGCGGCATTAATACCACCGGCACAACCAATATATAATTCTCCTTCGTCTTCTGAATCAAGGTTCATGAGAATATCACCTGAAAATAGTCCTGGTTTTAAACCGAATGCGCCTGTCATTCCGGTTTCTTCGTCAATAGTGAATAAGCATTCTACCGGACCATGGGCAATCTCTTTGGATTGCATTACTGCCATTGCAGCAGCGACACCTATTCCATTATCAGCACCAAGGGTTGTCCCAGTTGCCTTTACCCATTCACCATCGATGCGTGGCTTAATGGAATCTTTTTCAAAATCATGCACAGTGTCATTATTCTTTTGAGGAACCATGTCAAGGTGACCCTGGAGAATAACACCACGGCGGTTTTCCATTCCTGCAGTGGCAGGTTTACGCAAAATCACGTTTCCCACTTCATCCACTTTGCATTCGATGCCATGTTTTTTTGCAAAAGCAATTACATACTCACTAATAGCACCTTCACTTTTGGAAGGGTGAGGAATTTGGCAAATTTCTTCAAATATGGTCCATAAATCGGCTGGTTTCAATCCACTAAGAACATTACTCATACGTTGGTCTCCTTATTATTTTTATAGTTTTTGTGTTGACAATTATTAAATGAAGTACAAAAAATCTTGTTAGTTTTGCACGTTAACAAAGGTACAAGGAAAAAGCAAAGCCGAAAGATTTAACGGAAATTTAACTAATTATTTTGTTGCCGGAGCAACTTACAGGCAACCTATTGCAAACAACCCACGTCTAAAAAAGGCAGCATGAGCATTGACGAAACATTGGTAGAAGGCATTATTGCACAGAATCGCGGTGCTCAGCGAACGGTCTTTGACAGGTATAAGTCCATGATGATGGGTATTTGCATGAGATATTGCAAAAGCCGCGACGAAGCGGAAGACGTCATGATGGAAGGCTTTATGACCATTTTCTCAGAAGCGCATACATTTAGAAAAGATGGCGCTTTTGAACATTGGATGAAAAGGATTATGATCAACACAGCCATCAATAATTACAGGAAGAACTTAAAGCATTACTTCCATAGTGATATTGATGACATTGATGAGCGCACCATGATTAAATCCGATGTGGCTGAGAACTATTCTGCAAAAGACCTGATGAAGGTCTTGCAGGAATTGCCAGAAGGTTATAAAGTGGTATTCAACCTCTATGCTGTTGAAGGATATAAGCATAAAGAGATTGCGAGGATGTTGAATATTACAATAGGTACCTCCAAGTCCCAGCTGTCGAAAGCAAGGAAAATGTTACAGGGCAAAGTACATACAAGGTAAGAACAAGATTTTTTAGACATACAGCAATGAACAACGATTTTATCCCGGATGACAGACACGAAGTTGACGATTTCTTCAGGGATGCTCTAAGCGACTACAAGGAATCACCTTCTGATGCAGCGTGGAACAAACTCAACCGCAAACTTAATTATAAGGAAGCAGCTGATTTTGTTACCTTTAAGAAGCCACCTGTCAACAATAGCGTTTTCCCAACCCCTGTTTATCGCATGCAGTGGTTTAGGGCAATTGTGGCCGGTTCTGTTGCGGCAGTTTTTGTTGCAGCTACTCTTTTTATTGTTGATCGTGTTAAAAATAATTCTGACGATAAACAAAGCAATCTCACGAACTCAGGATCAGTCAATCCTGAAACGCCGTTTTATCAATATAATGAAGGAAATTTGTTTGTTGCTGACGAGCCATTTAATGAAGGATATCACAGAACATGGAATCAGCAAAATGAAGCTGGTCCAGTTAGCCGGCCTTCAACCAGTGCTCCTGAGATTTTCAAACCAAATGTGAACAATACCATTGTTGCCGCAACTCAGACAACGAATCAGGAAAACAGCACTCAGTCTGTAAATGAACAAATTTCAGGAAGACACGATGATGAGCAATCGCAAAATATGGCACAGCTTCCTATGAATACGATGAATGTTTTAAACACCATTCAACCGCAGCATGGAGTTATGTCGCAAGTTAGTATTCCGCAGCAGGACAAGGATCCGGTCAACCGTATTCTAGATGCTCAGCGAGTTGATTCAATCATACGTGCTGCAGCTATTGAAGATAGCCTGCAACAGGCAATGTATTCAGCGGATCCTTGGAATTCTGATCCAACCGAGAATGATGGAGTTATTAAAAATCCTAATCCAGATCAGCCTCAATCTGGAGATAATGACAATAAACCAATTTTCCCGAATAGCTTTACACCCAATGGTGATGGATTAAATGAGTATTTCTATATCACTAATGTTGAAAAATATCCGGATAATAATCTTATTGTTCAGGACCGCAATAACAGCGTAGTATACAAGAGAAAGGGCTATACAGGCGATTGGAATGCAGCCGGTGTACCTGATGGAACATACTCATATCTCTTTGAATATACTGACGAGAACAATCAGAAGCAAAAAATTGTCGGTGTGGTCTATATCATTCGAACAAGCAAGAAATAGAACTATCCCTGAATAAGACTACAATTTGAATTTATAAATTTGAGGCTGCTCTTAAGGGCAGCCTCTTCAATTATTGATGATTCTTTTCCCAGTCTTCAAGCTGCTTAAAAGTGATATAGCGCTCTTCGTATAAACGTGACATGAATTTGTTTACACGACTTCCTGCTTGTTCTAAGGTTTCTTCAAAATGAAGTTGAAGCTTTTCGCTCAATGCGTGTATGCTTGAAATCCCATCAATGGCAAGCCAAACAAAAGTGCCGGTTTCGTCGAGATGGATAAATATGTATTTACCCCTACGACCTAACATAAATTTCGCAATCTTTTCGTTGCGGAATTTGGGGACAAGAATCGTGACTAATCCATTTTCTTCCAGTGTATGCTCACAACGGCGAATAGGAATGAGGTCATATGCATTAGTGCTTTTAAGTATTTTACGGCGCTGAAAAAAATTCATAATAGAATATTAGGATATATTAGTTATTGACTTTATTTTTAAGCGCTTTGCGGAATGCAATACGGCCACTTTCAATTAGTTCGTCAGCACGATGGAACTCAAAAGTGCTGGCTGCTTCCCGGCTAATTTCCACACTGATATCTGGGGCATAATTCTTCTTTGTCAGGTTGGAAATGGAGTCCTGCATGATATCAAAAGTTTTGTTGATGACCTCGAGATATCCCGGCACTGTCCCGGCTTTGGTTTCGGTGGAAAAGAAATGGGTGTTGTCACGGACGAATTCAAAGAGCTGCCGTTTTAAAGAATAATCATGTTTCTTTGGCGCCTTTTGAGGAACAACAGGTCGTTCATATGGGATATTTGCATTTATATCGCAAACCACAAGGATGTCTCCAGTACAACGGGGAACAGATTCTGCAGGAATCGGACTTACCACGCCACCATCAACCAGAATCATATTTTCACGGATCACCGGAGTGATAACGCTTGGAATTGCAACCGATGCACGGACAGCGTCGCTTAACTTCCCGCTGTTGAAGACCACTTCTCGATGGGTTATTATATCGGTGGCAACAGCGATGTAGGGAATGGATAAGGCTTCGATATTTTTATCCCCAATAAAAGTCTTCAAATACGTAAATAGCTTGTCACCTTTGATGAAGCCTTGCCCACTTAAAGTGAAATCCATCATATCGAAAACGTCAACCTGATCTAGTGAGCAGATCCATTGGGTGAATTCATTCAGAGCACCCGAAGCGTAAATGCCGCCGATAAGGGCACCAACCGATGATCCGGCAATGGAAGAAATTTCGTAGCCATGTTCCTCCAATTCGCGGATAACCCCGATATGGGCTAATCCCCTAGCGCCGCCACTGCTGAGTACCAACGCCACTTTTTGCTTATTCGATTCACTTGCCATAATGGACAAAAATAGTTAAAAAGAGAACATTCGCAACACGACAACAAAGACAAGCGATCGTAATTCCCTCTTTCCTGAGAAATCTAATAGATGTCCTGAAATATTGGAAACATGAAACAAATATTGTTGAATTTCAGATTTGTGTTTTATGCAATAATCATTTGACTAATTCAATTTATGAATATTCATCAGCAGAAAAAAAAAGAGGCTTTGTAAACAAAGCCCCTTTTATGAGATTAGAAACTACCACTTGGAGGTGGAGGTTCATCTGCAGCACCCCTGTTTTTAACCGGGAACCACACTAATGCAACGGCAATCAGTACGAGAACAATGATACTGACACCAAAATTTGGATTTTCGAAAATCGAGAATGTAGGAACATTCAGGAAATATAATAGTGCGAACACCAATCCCATCAAGGCCTCGCCCGCTATAAAGCCTGAAGCGAGCAGCACTCCGACATTTTCGGCACGGACCGCCTGACCGAGAGAGAAGTTTTTACGTTTCTGAATCATTTCAACAATACCCTTAACGGCACCACCGAGGAAAATAGCAAAGGTTGTTTCGAGAGGAAGGTACATACCAACGCTCACAAGCATTGGGCTTTTTACCTGCATAAGAATCAACCCGAGTCCCATGAGCATACCAACGATAATCAATGGCCAAGCCATTTGACCACCAACGATACCTTTAGAAAGCATTGCCATTAAGCTAGCCTGAGGAGCAGAAAGATTCTTACTCCCAAATCCACCTTCGTAGCCGTCTTTAACGCCCTGTGCAATGTCACCCTCATTAAGAATTACCAATACACCAAACATTACTGCACCAGCCAGAATTACACCGATGATATCGCCAACCTGCATTTTCCAGGGTGTACCACCAAGTATATGTCCTGCTTTTAAGTCTTGAAGCATTTCTCCGGCAACAGCAGCAGAAACGCATACAATAGCTGCAACGCCTAAAACGGAGGCAACGCCTTCTTCTCCAGAAACACCTAAGCCTGCAAGGATAAGAGCTGTTACAACAAGTGCTGTTAGGGTTAGTCCGCTGATAGGATTATTACTGGAGCCCATGATTCCCACAAGATATCCTGAAACGGCTCCAAACAAAAAGGCCAGAATGATCATTGCTGTGGCGGCCACAATTGCAACAATTAAACTTGTATGGAAAATAAAGAAGGTTATACAGAAAGTTAATGCTGCAACGGCAAGGATGCCAACTAAAATCCATGTAAAAGGAATGTCTTTGTCAACGCGGGCAGTGGTTGTAGATTTGCCACCAGCAGCTTTTCTGACATCGCCAATAGCGCGTGCAATTCCGGCGCCCAGACTCTTACGCATTTTCCATAAAGTGAACATGGCACCCATTAACATACCTCCAATGGCAATCGGACGAACGATGAAACGCCATACCTGAGAAATCTGGAAGGTAGGTTCGCTCACTTTAGCGATTGCATCCTGAGTACTCATACTGGGGTCTTTTGCCTGAAGAATGGCTGCCCAGCTATTGAGGAAGTCCATGTCGATAGATGGAGCAATGAAGTAATAGATAATTGGAGCCAACAAACCCCATGCGATGATACCACCACTGAAGTTCAATGCGCCAAGTTTAGGTCCGATGATGTATCCAACACCCATATATGCAGGGCTGATACCAGGAGAGCTTAAAAGCAAACCGCCTTGTCCCTTAAATGCGGTTCCTGTAATAGTTGCTTTTCCAAAAACGATAAATTTTTCCCATGCAACAGCGAAAAACTTAAATTCACCCAAAGCTTTGATTAACGCACCGCCAATCATAGCGCCAAAGAGGAATTTAGATCCGCCACCACCACGGCGACCTGCCTTATGAATTTCAGCAGCAGCAATGGATTCAGGAAATTTTAATTCAGCATCTTCTACCATTACCCTACGCAACAAGGCAACAAACATAATCCCAAGTACACCACCTGCAATCAGGATAAGTGTTGAGGTAATGTAATGGCCCGGTGTGTAGAAATCAGACCAAACGCCTGAAATGAAAAAAGCCGGTAAAGTGAAAATTGCTCCAGCAGCTACAGATTCGCCGATGGAACCTACAGTACGTGCAAAGTTCTCTTCAAGAACAGAGCCTTTAACCATTTTCAAAATGGCCATGCCAATTACCGCTGCGGGGTAGGTAGCCGCAATGGTCATCCCTGCCTTAAGACCCAGATAAGCATTGGCTGCACCAAGTACCACCGACATGATCAAGCCAATGATCAAGGCTCGGACGGTAAATTCTGCCATGTTTGTCTCCGAAGATACAAACGACACAAACTTCTTTTCTTCTGCCATATCAGATTGTTTTAATTATTGAAATTGTCTGAAATTTCCGCCAAAATAAGACAAATTCCCTGAATAAGACAAGAAAAACTTTTTTCAGTCAGCAGCTAAAATGAAATAAGAAACCTTTTATTTAGGATTCAATCCCGGTGCTATCTCAGTAAATGAACAAAGCCTGTGATAGTTCTCGGAACGACGCCTTCGAGGCGGCGCTCAAAGACTTCACAAACAAAGTAATAGACCCCATCAGCGCAAGCTAATTTCGTAAATTGGTTTTTTCCATCCCACTTGATATCAGGATCGTGGGTGCTAAATACCTTGCCTCCCCAACGATTGTAGATCACCATATTCACCGTTTCTACAAAATCATAAGGGAATGGAATAAACAAATCATTGAAACCATCGCCATTAGGTGTAAATACATTGGGCAAATGATAAAGGTTGCAGCTGTTAATATCGGCGCAAGCCACATTGCTGTAGTTGCTCACATTACCATTTGAATCGATGGCCACAATAGCATAGCATCCAGTTATTGTAAACATTCCGGAATGAACAAAAATAGTATCATTGGGATTGTCGATTGTTGCAAGCACTGTATAATCAGTAACCCCATCAGGAGAGAACAGTATCTGATATTGTACAACATCATGCGCACAAAAATGATTAGGATTGGTCCATGATAAATAGTTGGTGACCAATTCACAATCGGTACTTAGCGTCAGTACTGGAGGACAAGGAGGTTCATTATCAATAGGAACTTCGCAGCGAATCTCGCTAAAATTTTCTATAGGGTCAACATAGCCGCTGGCAGTGTAATGGCCAATGCTTTTAACCTTATAGCAATAAGAGGTTCCGTTAATCAAACCAGTATCAAGGTAAGTACTATCTGTTACTGTCGCTATGGAGTCAAAAATCAATGTAATCAGATTTTTACGATAAATCACAAAGGTGTCATTCTCCCAGGGAACATAGTAATCCCAATTTAATCGCAATTTTTGATCAGAAGGTGACAGTGTGAGGAAAACAGAGGAAGCTTTGTGTGATGCACCAATGAGGAAATGGCTTCCAGGGCTGTCGTTCCAAAGATCAATTCGATACCTGTATGGCATTGAAGCAGTATTCAAAAGTGTGTCGGTATATGTAGTGTCGTTAATGTCAGCAAGTGAATCAATCAGGGCAAAGCTGCCGCCATTGAACTGTGGTGCTCGATAGATTAGATATTTGTATGGACCGGGAGCTGCAATGGTATCAAATTCTGTTGGCTTAGACCAATCCACAAATATCGAACCTGTAGCCGGGTCAGTATAATTAACACTGACATGCGTGATAACAGGAACATCTTTTTTAAGGATGCAGCAAGCTTCTAGGGATGCATAGCTTTCAGCGCCATCAGCAAAATAAGCGATTACCATATAACAATAATCAAGTCCGTGGAACAGACCTTCTCCATTGTTATTGTCAAGGTAGGCTGTATCGTTGAGGTCAGGGATGTTGGCGAGTTCAACATAGCCCGTATATGCAGGGACACCAGTCTCGCAATGATCAGGGAAATATCCATAATATCCATTGCGTCTATAAACCTTGTATCCTATAGCATTTTCGCAAATGCTTTTATTCCAATTCAATTGAATATTGATGCCAGATGGTGTTGCTGTGAGATTCTGCGGTGCTGGAGCAACTACAGTAATACGAAGGCTGCTGAAATCGACCAGATGTACCGGCGTTCCATCATCTTCAGCTTTGAAGTTAACCTGATAAGGGTTTTTCTGAACATGGATACAGTCTGTTTGCCAGCTAAGCGTAGATGATACGGTTCCGGTACCAGTGACAGGTTGTGGGAATGTTGCCGGGCTAACCGGGACAATCAGCGGCCCCCCGTTTCCGGTTAGTACGATGTCGTCATTATCAGGATCCGTTGCCGTGATGTTCACCGTTAACAAGCTTCCAGCAAGTACACAGGTGTCGGTAATATTAGTAAGAACCGGTGGATGGTTGTTGCATGCGAGAACAGTAATTTGAAGATCCCGTAATACGGAGCCGATTTTTATCCCATTTCTCCATTCTTCAATTAAAATGGCAACATTATATTCTCCATTATATATAGGACTGTCCCATGTCAAATCGCCGGTAATTGGATCAACACTAATGAAGTGGCTTGCCGCAGGTTGAGTGAACATAGGAATGTTCAAACCACCTGAACCCATACAGGTATCAAGGCGATAAGAGAGGCTATCACCATCAGGATCATACGCCCAGGGATTATGAACAAAAACCTCATTTACACAGGCATTATCAATGGGAGGATTTAGTAGAACTGGAGAATTGTTGGCCCCAAGAAATGGGTTGATGATAAGATCAGTTTCGAGATAAAATGGAACATTAACAGAGTTCGGAATATTGGCAATCCCATAGTTTCTGTTTGGGTCTTCCAGCCACAGGGTGTAGGCTCCGGGCGCAAGATAAGTGTGTCTTCCTCCCGAACCAATACCGGCATAGGTATAAGTGTTACGACTGATGTCGTTAGGCATGTTCAGCTTTTCAATACGAGTTACTACATCAAAAGTGCCGTCTCCCCAGTTGATGGTAAGTTCAGGACGATCGGCCAACGAAGGTGTATAGGTGTAGGTGATGATCGTCACTTCGATGGTGAGATTCGAAAGCCACTTATAAGTAATTTCTCCCGCACGCTGGTGTGTTGCAAATGCCAGTGTCGAAAACAATAAGCTGATAATTATAAAGCTAAAAATCCTCTTCATGATACCCACAGAAAAAAAACATATAAAAGTACAAAAAAAAGCAGTGCCGCGGCCTCTTTTCAATAAATAAAAGCTACAGGCCAAAAATAAACTATTGAAGAACAGTATTATTGTATGTAATACAAAATTAGCTTTTTTTTACGTTCATGATGCCTGAAACCATAAAGGCAATGTATCTTTGTTGCTGTATATATTCATTAAATTATGGAAAATATCTCGAACTCAGCAACACAGTCAGGAAAACGCCCTGCGCTCCTTACAGTACTGTGTGTTCTTACATTTCTCTGCAGCGGTTTTGCAACCCTTTTATCTCTTGTTGGAATCTTTGCATCAGGTTGGATTCTGGATATGCTGGCTCCTATAATCCCGGGAATGGTGAATTACAGTAGTGCCTTTCTCATTGTTTTCTTTTTTATACTGGTGGTCATTTGGGGACTATCCCTTTGGGGTGCCATTCTTATGTTCAACCGACGTAAAGGTGGGTTTGTTCTTTATCTGATCCCCAACGGATTGCTCTTAGTATTACAGGCGATACTTACTATTAGCGCGTTTAATGTATTCTTCCTTTTATTCGTGCTTATAAGTATATTGTTTATTATACTATATGCAACTCAGGTAAAATTCATGAAAGAGTAATAAGTGCTGATGGCTGATCTACATAACAATAATCCGGACAGTGAAGAATTGAAGAAGCTTTCCATGCTTGCCAAAGTAACCCTTTGGATTAATCTTATAATTTGCGGGGCTGTCATTTTAATCTCGCTCTTAAGCGTGTTTTTTTATGCCCCGCTATCAAGAATGATGGGACAGCCCTATGATGGCTTGATTCGTCTTAACCCATGGCTTGTGAGAGGGATGTTTCTGTTTGGGGTTGTAATTTACCTGGTTGCTGTGGTGGGTTGCATTCTGATGTTAAAACAGCGCAAAAGGGGTTTTTGGATATATGCGGTGCCAGCGTTTATGCTATTTGCAGCATCTCTGTTTTTAGTGTTTAGTGCACTCACACAATTGCAATTGGTAATTCTTGCCGCCTCTTTATTAATACTGTCGATACAGCGAAAAAATATGCGGTAAAACAAGCGTTCGCGACCTAATCAACGTGTTTTTTTTTACTTTTATACCATAATTAGAATCAATGGAAGAACAACAAGGGGAAATGATTGCTCAGGATAAGCGCGTTTCTGCACCTTCAGGTTTGCGGGTACTGGCCGTGCTTTCATGGATGGGAAGTCTTGTTTCACTCGTTCTTCTGATTGCATTAATGTTTGGAGGAAGATCATTAGCCTATGCGTGTAAGCTGCCTTTGGTTGATGCAATGTTGAGGGATGATAGTGCCGGAGGAATATGGTTCATTTTGCTGAAGTTTGTATTTATACTAGGTTCCGCTGCCGCTGTCTTCTTTTTGTGGAAGTCAAGAAAAGTTGGTTTTTGGTTGTACTTTGGTGTACAGATGATTTTACTATTACTGCCTTTTTTGTTAATATGGAATCTCGGACTCGAATATATATTAGTAAAACTCCTTATTAATGCGGTGTTTACAATATTATTCATTTTGCTGTTTTCGTTTTATTATAAAATATTGAAATAAAATATATGTCTATGGAAGCTGTCAATCCTGCAATTCCTGTTGTAAAGAAAAAAAGAACGGGAAGAAAAATCTTTCTGGCCTTACTATTAATTATCCTGTTGGGTCTTGGTGGTGGTGCAGCCTGGTGGTACTTGTCAGAATCAGGAAATCGCGATCCTTTTACGATGATTCCTAATGATGCGGTTTTCGTAATCGAGACCAACAATCTTACCGAGGGTTGGGTCACACTGAGCGAAAGTAAAATGTGGAAACATATGATGGCCACAAAAACATTTGCTGATATTAACAGCAGCGCATCAAGTTTGGATTCTCTGATTAAAGGAAATGAAACGCTGGATATGCTGTTTACCGATCGAAAACTTCTGGTATCCGCTCACATGATTGCTGCAGATGATTATGATTTTGTATTTGCTGTTGATTTGAAAAAGGGTTCCAAAGTGGCGTTCCTTACTGATTATATAGGTGACATTGTTTCCAGCTTTGGGTTTAAAATGACGAAGAGGGATTATAATGGAACGGAAATCCTTATGCTTACTGACTTAGAGACCAACGAAGTGGTGAATCTTGCCTTTGTTGATAATGTTATGGTTTGTTCCTATTCGACGTTACTGATTGAAAAATCTATCAATCAAAAGGAGTCAGGGTATTGGGATAAGAATAAACGATTCAAGCTTGTGGCCTCTGAGATAAGTTCAAAGAAATTGTTCAACTTCTATCTGAATTATGGTCTGCTCGATGATTATCTGCGATGCTTTATGGATGAGCCCGGCGACGGAATTATTTCTCTGAGTAAAATATTATCATTTACTGCATTCAATGTAAATTTTGAAGATGAGCAATTGAGCTTCTCGGGGTATACCGGTATTATTGATTCAGTACCATCCTATCTCAATGCATTAAAACGTGTAGAGCCCGGACCCATGAAGGCACAGAGTATCATCTCTGATAGAGCTGCGATTTATCTCGCACTTTGTTTTAATGATTTTAATGAGTTCTTCGAAAGTTTGAAAGGCGAGTTTGATGCGGAAGATACCACACGTGCGGAGAATTATGATAAGACCATTAAAAAAGTTGAGAAGTATTTAAAGGTAAGTCTGGAAGATGATTTCTTTAGTTGGATTGGAAACGAAATCACTTTTGTGAAAATGCAACCCACAGCTAATGCGAACGAAGAAGATGTTGTGGTCACTATACATGCAAAAGATATTGACGCTGCCCAGAAGGGGTTGGATCATCTCACTTCACAGATTAAAAAGAAAACGCTAGGACTGGCAAAATTCAAGGAAGTCGACTACAAAAATTTCAAAATTCAATATCTTGGGTTTTCAGGATTTTTGAAATTGTTCTTTGGGAAATTATTTAATAGCATCGAACGTCCATATTTTACATATATCGACAATTTTGTTGTGTTTAGCAATTCTCCGTCATGCCTAATGGATGTAATTGATGATTACACTACCGGACGCACGCTTGAGCGGAAAAAGGAGTTTATGGATTTTGTTGCAAAATTTGATACAAAATCCAATGTGTCAGTTTTTGTACAGATGCCCAAAGTATATTCGCACCTGTATTATTACGGTAAGGGCGAAAAGCGACAGGGAATCCGCGATAATAAAGATGTGATTTTAGGGTTTAATCAGTTAGGTTTCCAGATGACCGCCGATGATGAGTTGTTCAAAACCACGTTCATTGCCGGTTTTGATGCTGATGCGGCCTTTAATGATGCGCTGGAAAATATCGAATCTGCCGCTGAGGAACTATTCGTTTTTGAGATCGATACCGGTATCTACCGCATCAAAGCTGAGGATATCGAAAAACTACCTGATGGTCCGGCTAAGATTTATTATGACGATTCCACTGGCGTTAAGTTCGAAGGGCGCATTGTAGATGGCAAGCCTGACGGGCTTTGGAGAATTTATTATGAAAGTGGAAAAATTGCCGGTGCGGTGAACTACGAAAGCGGCATGGCGAACGGAGTTGCAATGTATTATTATGACGATGAACAACAGGCGACACGCGCAGAAGTCACATTTGTGGATGATAAAATTGACGGGCCTTATCGCGAATTTTATATGAAAGGACAGCGCAAAGCCTCAGTGAATTATAAAGAGGGTGTCCCCGATGGTGATGCAGAATTCTTTTACGATAGCGGAATGATTAAAATCGAAGGGCAGTACAAAGATGGCGTCAAATCCGGGAAATGGAAACATTATACAGAAACCGGAGAGGTGATTGATAAAGAGCAGTGGAAGAAAAACCAGAAGAAAAAGAAAGCCGCCAAAGAAGAGGCTAACTCTAAGTTTTCTGCAAGCCCTGATAATATTAGTATCATCGTTGTTTGATGAAAAAGCAAAAGTCAACAGGCTTATTTTTTGGGTCGTTTAACCCCATTCATGTCGGGCATCTGATTATTGCTAATCATATGCTTGAATTTGGCGGTCTCGATGAGGTTTGGTTTGTAGTTTCCCCTCAGAATCCATTGAAAAACCGCAGCACTCTTCTTAATGACCAGCACCGGCTAGCCTTGGTAAACGTGGCTATTGAAGATAATCCGCGTTTCAAATCCTGCAACATTGAATTCGGATTACCAAGACCATCTTACACTATAACAACACTAACTGTATTAGCGGAAAAGTATCCTGACCGGGATTTTGTGCTAATCATGGGCAGCGATAATTTACAACATTTCCGCAAGTGGCGAAATTACGAGCAGCTACTTGAGCATTACAAATTGTTAGTATATCCTCGCCCTGAGTCCGATGGTGGTGAGTTTCGCCACCATCCCGCTGTCAGTTGGCAGGAAGCTCCTTTGATGGATATATCTTCCACTTTCATTAGAGACTCAATTCGTAAACGCAAAAGTGTTCGCTACTTACTTCCGGAAAAGGTGCATGATTATCTGTTGGAAATGCATTTTTACGAAAAAAGCTGAGTCATCTGATAGCTTTTGCATATTTATTGCTAGGCGCGGCCACTTCAAAAAAAAACGCCGTGATTACCCGCACAGAATTCGATGTACTTCCCACAGTGGAAAAAGTTTACACCCTCTTTGATCTCGGGGATGAACTTGATGTACGCGAGGATAGAGGTTATCGTATTAAACTTTATCTTATCTCCGACTTCTTTGTTGAACTTTGGTTTGGCATTAAACATCCCGAAGATACTCAGATGATTTCATTGTCAGAAGAGGAAGTGATGGAAGTATATAGTGAGCGTATCGACATTTCGCAAGGGTTTACAACTAATTTATAAGTTACTGCTCAGCTTCCTGATCCCAAAATGAGAACCTGCTTTGATTTTAAAATTCATCATCAAATTGTTAGGCAAAGGACAATCAAACAATACTGAAATGGTGGTTGCCTGACAAAGATGCTTAATTTTGCGGCAAATTGTCATTGATACATGCGCCTTCAGGAAATAGATTTAGCGGATTTCGATTACCCTTTAGACGAGGAGAAAATTGCATTTACAGCAGCAGAACCACGTGACTCCTCGCGTTTACTGGTAATGAAGGATGGAAATATTTCTTCCTCTGTATTTTCAAATATCGCGACATTTCTGCCTTCGGGGAGTTTGTTGGTATGGAATAATACCAGAGTAATTCATGCAAGATTACTGTTTTCAAAAGAAAGTGGAGCCCGCATCGAAGTTTTTTGTCTTGAACCAGTTAATCCTGAACGTGAGGTTCAGCGGGCTTTACAACAGGGTCCGGGATGTGTTTGGAAGTGTTTGGTGGGAAATGCGCGCAAATGGAAAACAGGATTACTGCAAATGGAGATTCAATCCGATACAAAAGTCTGCACCTTAACTGCTGAAAAAATTGGTGTTGAAGAAGGTCAGTATCTGGTGCGGTTTAACTGGAGTGATACCCGTCTGTGCCTTGCCGAAGTTCTTGAAATTGCAGGCAAAGTCCCATTGCCACCCTACATTATGCGCGAAGCGACCCTTGAGGATACTGTGCGTTATCAAACAGTCTATGCCCAGCATGATGGATCTGTTGCTGCGCCAACTGCCGGACTACACTTTTCAGCTAACGTTATTGAATCGCTTACTGAAAAAAATATTCGCCATGCCAATGTGACACTGCATGTGGGTGCAGGTACATTCATCCCGGTTACAGCAAGTGATATTCGCGATCATAAGATGCATACTGAACAAATCCACTTACAAAAGGGAGATCTGGATTGCTTGATTGCAGCGGAAGATAATATTGTTGCAGTGGGAACAACCAGTTTGAGAACTCTTGAGAGTTTTTATTGGCTGGGTGTAAAGCTTCATTATGCTAAAGAAAGCGCGAATAGGTTTTCTATTGAGCAGTGGGATCCTTATGACGGAAGTCTTCCGCAGGATATTCCGCTACACCAAGCATGGTCTGCTCTTGCTGAACATATGAAGCAAATTGGATTGGACGAAATCATTGGTGAAACGCGCTTGTTGATTATGCCTGGTTATAAAATTCGTACTGCAAAAATGCTGATTACAAATTTTCATCAACCACGCAGTACCCTGTTGTTGCTGGTTTCTGCGTTTGTTGGAGATGCCTGGAAAGATGCATATGACTATGCATTAAAAAACAATTATCGCTTTTTGAGCTATGGAGATGCCTGCTTGTTTGTAAGAAAATAGCAACCTTTTCAGAAATCGGACTTAAAGTCGTTCGCCCAAAACCCCCGTCATTTCTTTCTTCCACGATGTGAATGTTTCATCAAGAATATGTTTGCGTGCTTCTTTAACCAGCCAGAGATAAAATCCAAGGTTATGTATGCTTGCAATCTGAGATCCCAGAATCTCCCCGGAAACAAACAGGTGACGAAGGTATGCCTTGGTATGGCGCATATCCACAAAGGTATGAGCATCTTCATCTATGGGCGAAAAATCACGTTTCCATTTTTCATTATGGATATTGATAATTCCTTTAGATGTGAAGAGCATACCATTACGGCCATTCCGTGTAGGCATAACGCAATCGAACATATCAATTCCTAGTGCAATATTTTCCAGAATGTTAATCGGAGTTCCTACGCCCATAAGGTATCTGGGCTTATCTGCGGGTAATATCGAACATACCAAATCTGTCATTTCGTACATCATCTCAGCTGGTTCACCTACGGACAAGCCGCCTATAGCATTTCCATCACATCCGCATTCAGAAATGAATTCCGCCGATTCCTTACGTAAATCTGCAAAGGTGCTGCCCTGAACAATAGGAAATAAGCTTTGTTCGTAACCATAATGAGGCTGTGTTTCTGATAGTCGTTGTATGCAGCGTTTAAGCCAGCGATGAGTGATGCCCAGCGAATTCTTTGCATAAGCTTTTTCACAGGGCCATGGTGTGCATTCGTCAAAGGCCATGATGATATCTGCGCCAATGGTGCGTTCGATGTCCATCACGTGCTCAGGAGTAAAAATATGTTTTGATCCGTCTATGTGAGAACGGAAGGTCACACCTTCTTCGTTAATCTTACGGTTGGCCGCAAGAGAGAATACTTGATAACCGCCACTGTCGGTCAAAATAGGTTTGTCCCAGCTGTTGAATTTATGTAAACCACCTGCAGCTGCAAGCGTTTCCATTCCCGGGCGTAAATACAAATGATAAGTGTTGCCAAGAATGATCTGTGCTCCAATGTCATTGCTAAGTTCGCTAAAATGGACTGCTTTTACTGTGCCTGCTGTGCCAACCGGCATGAAGATCGGTGTTTCTATACTGCCATGTGCAGTTTCGAGCAGCCCCGCACGTGCGCGACTTTGGGAATCGGTGTGAAGTAACGAGAATTTCATTCGGCAAAGATACTCAATAGATAAAGTTTGACTATTCAAAAGTTGCAAAGTTTGATTCGGTTCGGGATTTCTACATTGAATGGACAATAGCAAGGAATTGGCTATCTTTGTGCTCGCATAAATTTATTTATCATGAAAAGATTTTTTGGTTTTTTACTGGCCTTATTTGCAGTCATGCAGTTATCAGCGCAAAGCGAGGTTTCTACCTTGAATAATTCACCTGTGGATACGCTATCAAACGATACTTTATTGATTGTTGGTGTTGGTGATATTATGCTGGGAACTATTATTCCAACCCGTGCGTACCTGCCGCCAAATGAAGATTGCAGTGGGGAATTACTCCCAACTTCTCATTATTTCAAGGAAGCGGATGTTGCCATGTGCAATTTGGAAGGCGTTTTAACTGACTCTCCTGAGGGACGTAAATCTTGTTCCGACCCAAGTAAATGTTACACGTTTGGAATGCCGACAAAATTTGCACAATGCCTGGTTGACGCGGGCTTCGACCTGATTAGTGTAGCAAACAACCATACAAAAGATTTTGGTACCATTGGAAAAGCAAGCACTGCAAAGACGCTGGAGGCTGCAGGACTTCAATATGCCGGATGGATTACGAAACAGACTGCAATTTTTGTTAAGGACAGCATCACATACGGATTTTGTGCATTTTCTCCGGAATCTGCAAATTGTGATATTAACGATATTCCTGAAGCGCAACGCTTGGTTCGAAGTCTGGATTCGATTTGCGATGTGGTAATTGTGTCTTTTCACAGTGGAGCCGAGGGTGCTGCATGCCAGCATGTACCTAAGCAAGACGAAATGTTCATGGGATATAATCGTGGTGATGTATATAAATTCTCTCATGCAGTGATTGATGCTGGTGCGGATATCGTATTCGGTCACGGCCCGCATGTAAGTCGTGCGGTTGAAGTATATAATGATCGCTTCATCGCCTACAGTATGGGAAATTTTTGTACCTATAGTTCCATTAGTGTTGCCGGTGTTTGCGGACTTGCACCTATCATGCGCGTTTACACCGATAAGACGGGGAAGTTTTATAAAGCCCAAATCGTTCCTACCTATCAGATTAAATCGCAGCCACCGGCTGTAGATGCAGCGAAGAAGGTTTTAACGGTAATAAAGGATCTTACTAAGGCGGATTTTCCAGACTGCAAAATAACAATCGATGATGAAGGCTGGGTAACTCAGACCAAATAGACCAAAGATGCCGCATCAATAGTTACATTGCGGAAATATTGTTACAACAAATACTCAATATTTAACTTTAATAGCTATGACAACAACAAAAGAATCAAACCTTAAATCAGCTAAGGTTGAAAAGAGCACAACTGTGGGCCCCATTGCAGGAATGAATCAGCTTCATATTACAATTCGCGAGCATGCTGAGTTCCACAATTGCTATTCGATTAAGAGTGTAAAAGAAGATATCGCCTTTTTGCAGGCGGTGTACAATGAGAAGATTTCTCTTTCGCAGGATGATATTTCACAAGACTTTGTAAACAATTTGAAACTAATCAGTAAGGAAGTATACTTTTTCTTTAAAACCCTGGAGACTGATTTGAATCCGCAGAATTACATCAAAGCAAAATTCGAATTTATTCGCAATCGTATACCCAATGGGGATCCTAATCTGTTTTATATTGCATGGAATGGCTTGATAAAAAACGACAGTTTCAGGAGAATACTCTTGAAGACCTTTAGTCTTGGGCATTTCAGTGATGTGTTATGTCCGCAAAGTATTCCTACTCCTGGATCCTCAATGACACGTTACAGAACCAAATTGATTTTGGCTGATGATATGGCGATGAATCCCGAGGGCAGTCGCAGAACGCAGGGTCGTCACCTTGAAGATGGCAGTGGACTGATCATGCGTGAGAATATTGTGTGGTTGCCCAATGGCAAGGCTTTACCAATGTTTCCACAAGCCTATGTTCCATTGAATCAAACTCATGTTATTCTTATTCGTCATGGAAAATCTATTCATGAATCGGGTGGAGAGAATCCTGAATTTGTTGGCTCTGGATACTGGGATTCGTGGGATAGCAACCGCCGCATTACCGGTTCAATGGGGAATTTCCTGCACGATAATGGCGCAATGACAGCCCGTGAATTAGGGAAAGATTTCAAAGTAGCTGTTGATATCCTTGATAAATCAGGGTTTCCGCTGTGGTCATGGTCGAAAGATACGCCCATACAGGTGTTTGGTAGTGAGTCCGAAAATACTGAGCAAACGGCAAGGTATTTCCTTCAGGAGGCGGGTTATACAAATATGCAGTTCCATGCAATGTTTGGATTGAATTCGCAAAAATATGGTGCAATGACGTTCAAGTTTAAGAACGAGATTAACGAGAAAGCTGCTCAAATATATGGTGGAGGCGGAGAGGTGACACCGGAGGTGAAAGCTAAGGTCTCAAAAATGTTCAAGAATCGTTTTTATCATTATCCGCAAGGAGAAACCTTGATTGAAGCAGATTGGAGAATTGCCTACTCATTTATAGATTTATTGAATCAAAATCTCGGACGTCGCATATTACTTTGCGATCATTCTGGAGCCATACGTGTTTTTGAAGCAGTAATACGCACATTGGACTTTGCTGAATACAGTACCATTAAGGAAGCTCAGGATTCAATCATGGCTTTGTGTTACCAGCCGGGACGAAATCTTCGTTACGATTATTTGCAACGCAAGGATTATCCACTGCGCGAACGGGCAAAAAAGTAATATGTAATTCATGGAAACTCCTTCCTTGTGGGTTTTTGCATTCGTTGTGCTATTAGCCTTTGGGTTGATTGTATTGCTGTGGTTGTGGTTAAGCGAGCGTCGACGCGCATTACACGACGATCTCACTGGCCTTCCCAATTATCGGGCATTTTTACTTCAGGCTGCAAAGCATCTGCATAAAGGGAACAACAGAGGTGTTGGTCTTGCTCTTACTGATATGGACGATTTCAGGCGGTATAATGAGAGTGGTTATCAGGAGGGAGACAAAATTTTAATTGCTTTTTCCACTACATTATGTGAAGCAGTGAAAGGTTATGCTTTCTGTGCACGTTACAGGCTGGGCGATGAATTTGTGCTATTGTTTGATCCCGGCGATGAGCATATCATTTTAACACGATTACAGACATTATCGCAACAAGGTAAGGATGCTTCAAAGCTTAGGTTTTCATACGGAATTGGCGTTTTTAAAGATTCTGGAGATTCAATAGAATCAATGCTTGAAGTCGTTCAGCGAAAGCTACAAATGAATAAGAAGATTCAGGAAGTATAGGAAATCAAAAAATTGAAAAAAAAACCTCCATGCGGAGGTTTTTTTTTGGTGTTAAAAGAAATATTACATCATGCCACCCATGCCGCCCATTCCTGGGTTCATCATTGGAGGAGCAGGATTTTCTTCTTTAATGTCGCAAATCACACACTCGGTGGTGAGGATCATACTTGCGATAGAAGCAGCATTTTCAAGCGCAACGCGGGTAACCTTAGTTGGGTCGATAACACCAGACTTGTAGAGGTTCTCATACTTTTCAGTATGTGCGTTGAATCCGAAATCGTCTTTTCCTTCTTTAACTTTCTGAACAACTACAGAACCTTCGATACCAGCATTGGCAACGATTTGGCGTAATGGTTCTTCAAGGGCGCGTACGATAATGTTGATGCCAATTTCTTCGTCTTCATTGTCACCCTTAACTTTTTTCAGGGCTTCGATGCAACGGATATAGGCAATACCGCCTCCTGGGACAATACCTTCTTCAATTGCTGCGCGGGTTGCATGCAATGCGTCATCAAAACGATCTTTTTTCTCTTTCATTTCAACTTCGCTAGCGGCACCAACATAGATAACAGCAACACCACCAGATAATTTGGCGAGACGTTCCTGTAATTTTTCTTTGTCGTAATCGGAAGTGGTATTTTCCATTTGGGTACGGATCTGAGCAACGCGGGCTTTAATCTGATCTTTGGCACCTTTACCATTAACAATGGTAGTATTGTCTTTGTCAACAATAATTTTTTCGGCCTGACCGAGATAGGAAATTTCAGCTTCTTCCAGTTTATAACCGGTTTCTTCCGAAATCAGTGTTCCACCTGTAAGAATAGCGATATCTTCGAGCATAGCTTTACGACGATCGCCAAAACCCGGAGCTTTTACAGCAACAATTTTCAAACTTCCACGAAGCTTGTTAACAACAAGAGTTGCCAGTGATTCACCTTCAACATCTTCAGCGATGATAAGTAATGGACGGCCTGTCTGCACTTGTTTTTCAAGAATAGGCAGGAGGTCTTTCATCGAAGAGATTTTCTTATCGAATAACAGGATGTGTGGGTTTTCGAACACAGCTTCCATTTTGTCAGGATCGGTAACAAAATATGGAGAAATATATCCGCGGTCGAATTGCATACCTTCTACCACTTTTACTGAAGTGTCAGTTCCTTTTGCTTCTTCAATAGTGATAACGCCTTCTTTTTTCACCTGAGCCATAGCCTTGGCAATCATCTCACCAATAGTGTGGTCATTATTTGCAGAAATAGTGGCAACCTGCTGAATTTTTTCGTTGGTATCGCCCACTGGTTTCGACATTTTCTTAAGGCTTGCAACTACTGATTCAACAGCTTTTTCAATACCTCTTTTCAGATCCATTGGGTTAGCTCCAGCGGTCACATTCTTTAAGCCGGTAGTTAAAATAGCTTGTGCAAGAACTGTTGCGGTGGTTGTTCCATCTCCGGCAACATCTGCGGTTTTGCTGGCAACTTCCTTCACCAGCTGAGCTCCCATATTTTCAATAGGATCTTTTAATTCAATTTCTTTTGCAACGGTAACACCGTCTTTTGTGATAGCAGGTGCTCCATATTTTTTGTCGATAATCACATTACGACCTTTTGGGCCTAATGTAACTTTTACTGCATCTGCCAGCGCATCGGCTCCTTTTTTAATCCCATCGCGGGCTTTCATATCAAAAAAAATGTCTTTAGCCATTGTATTGTCTCTTTATAAGTTTAATTTAATGATTTGAATTTGTTGAGTTTCCTCAGATAACCATGTAAATATCATCTTCGCGCATGATCAGATAGATCGTGCCATCAATGGTAACTTCGGTTCCGGAGTACTTGCCATACAACACTGTATCGCCAACCTTTACGGTCATGGGTTCATCTTTTTTACCAGTGCCGATTGCTACGATCTTTCCTTTTTGTGGTTTTTCTTTAGCGGTGTCGGGAATGATAATGCCTCCAGCGGTCTTTTCTTCAGCAGGAGCGGGTTCAACTAATACCCTGTCTTTTAAAGGTTTGCCGTTTACTTTTGCCATCTTAGTGGATTTTTTTTATGTTAAACAATAGAATTTTAATTTTTTTTTGGCGCGCGGGCTTGTCAGATATTATGCCAATGGAAATCGCGATGTTATATGCGACATTATTGCAGAAATGCAAGTGCTATATAAAAAAAATGTCAGAACTCATATGACATTCTGACATTTTAATAGTATGATTTTTCGATTATTTTGCTGGAGGAGTTGTCGGTTGTTCTCCGCCTTGAGCTTCGCCACCTGCTGCTTGTCCGCCTTGTGGTTGCTGTCCCGGAGCCGGGGTGTAATTAACCGGTTGGTTGCTTTCAACCTGACCCTTTAATTCTGTTTCAACAGATTTGGTGTCTTGTGTGGCTTTTGGAATTGCAAAAACAGATACAAGGCTCATTGCCAACACAATAATTGCTAAAGTCCAGGTGGTTTTTTCGAGGAAGTCGGCAGTTTTTCTAACACCCATAAATTGGTTAGAGGATGAGAAATTAGAGGCAAGACCACCACCTTTAGAGTTTTGGACTAAAACAACCAAAATCAGTAAAACGGCTACGATGAAAATAATGACAGAAACAATAATGTAGGTGCTCATTTTATAAATATTTGAATTACAATAAGTTATTTTCTTTTTTCAAATTTTCTATGCGGGCTGCAAAGTACGTACTTTTTTCGGGAATAATCAAACATAAACGTTGATAAATTTTAATAGCCTTCTGAATATTACCTTGTTTAAGGTGAATTTCCGCCAGTGTTTCACTTACCAGATCGTCCTTATCAATAGTGGAATTATGAGCCATATTGGTCGCACTATAGAAATCCTTCCTGGGCTTCGGCATGCTGGGTGCTGTTTCTATAAATTTCTCTATTAAGGCCGCTTTTTTATTTTCTTCCTTTGGTGGTTTAACTTTTATTTCTGGAAGCTTTTCCTGCTTTTCAACAATTTCCTGCACCGTGTCAATCTTTTCCTTTTTAACAGGAATGGTGGGGGTTTCGATTATTGTTGGTGGAGCTTCAACTTTGGTTACTGTCTTTTTTAGCTCCTTTTTGTGAGCTGCTTTTGCTATAGTCCTTAAAGCTAGATAGGCCGCCACCATATCATCAATACGCTGAAGATGCTCCGTCTGTAATAACGATAATTTATCGGCTGTTTCAGTTAAGTCAGGCAGTGTATGATTGGAAAGTTCCTTTACTCTAAGGATTAACTGATCCATGTTTTTAGGATTGGATGTCGTTGTTTCCACAGATAAAGGAGCTTCTTTTTTCTCAACCGTAGG
Source organism: Bacteroidales bacterium (assembly GCA_963678485.1). Lineage (GTDB taxonomy): Bacteria > Bacteroidota > Bacteroidia > Bacteroidales > CAIWKO01 > CALGYY01. Next base: position 1,639,156 of record OY782882.1, on the reverse strand, counting down.
AGGAGTGGAGATAACTTTTTCCTTAATTACTTTTTTTTCTGAGGGTATTGGGGCGATTTCCTGCTTCGATTGTATGAGGTAATACAATATGCTACGATCAGAAATATGCGCTGCGGTCTTTTTTAACTGTGCGTGAAAGTGAACACTATTCTGTTCAGAAAGAGCCTTGACATATAATAAATGTGTTGCCTGACAGTAAGGAAAATCAATCGTAAGCTTTTCCAACTCGCTCAGGCTTGCTCCGGAAAGCAAGGAGGGATCGCCCATGTAGTCGAGTAGGAGTGTCCGGTTCATAATTTCAAATTACCAGTTAACAACAGCTTTATTAAATATATCATCAACTAAATACTCATTAATCTGTTTGATGATCTCGTCCATTTCCGACATTGGCTTGGTGCTGGGATAATCAAAGTATCTGGAAAAGGTGGTTTCAAAACTTTGAGCTTCATCAATCTTGTTGGTAAAGCGGATGTTTATGGTAATCGTGAGTCGGTTCTGTGAGGCAGTTTCGTTGGATTGAATAGCAATTGGCGTAGTAACGTAATTTGTGATTTCCCCGGCAATGTCAAGGTCACCACCATTATTTACCAAGGCAAGTCGTGTTTGTCCGGTAAACTTATCCTTGATTGCATCGGTCAGCTGTTGACTTAATGTTGGGATTACCAGCGTTGCGTTGTTCTTGATAAAATGCACAGAAATAGTTTTGGCCGCAGGATTCACATTACCGCCGGTAAAACTAAAATTTACCCGACAAGCCTGAAGAATGACAAGACATGCCAGAAAAGCATAACGTATGATAGACTGTTTAGACATTACAGAAAAATGTATACAAAGATAGGCAAAAATCCTAATCTCAAAAAAGGGTAGTGCCTATTTGCCGCTGCTAAGCAATGGATAATAGTTCTTTTGATAGAAGATCAGGTTTGCACCAAAGTGAATATTCACATTACGGATGGCATAGGGCATTGCGCCGCTAAATATGTTATCCGTTGTGAGGAAGAATTGGAAAGGCCCGAATTTCAAGGCAGCGCCAAATCCTATGTTGAGCCAGCTACGATTATAGTAGGAGTAATTGATGGCTACACTCAGGGCTTTGCCGAACTTTCTGTAATACCCCAACGTGAATGCGGGATGTACGGTGCCTTTGTAGATTTCCATGCGACCAAGTATGCTAATTTTGTCACGTTCGCTGGGAGTATAGAATGCACTTACATAAACTACCGGATTCAATGGAGCCCAATATGCGTTGTAAGTCGTATCCAGCTTATATATTCTCGAAACGGAATCGATAAGGTTTCCAAGGACGTCGGCATTGGTTGTAGAATCATCCTTTCTTAGCCAGTCATTAATATCCAAACCCTCAAATACAAATGCGGTATCAGGACTGACGTAATTTCGTGCACCGTCTTTCCATTTGATATATCCAAGATCCACCACACTTGCAGCAAAGCTAAACTTGTCATTTAAGCGATAATTGATGCCAAAATCAATGGCGCCACCAAGATTTTTTGTATTGAAAATATAATTTTGGATCGACACATCATTGCTAAAGTTCTTGCTACTTGATGTGTCTTCAAGAAAACGAACCAATTCATCAGTGGCCGCCGCATTAATGTTAAGTTGTGAGTTGGCAGTGAAGTCGTAATATTCTTCATTTATTCCAAGAGTGGCCTTAGTTTTCTTAGTCCACACATTACTCATTCCAAACAGTAGTTTTGCACGTCCTCCAATGGTCCATTTATCGTCAATTTGATTAGAATACCCCAGCGCAAGTTCGCGATAATGTATCCAGTCCAACCCAATACCATTAAAGGATGCTTCTTTGCCAATAAATTGACTGTTTCCGTACCAGGCCATCGAAATCAGATCTTTGGGATAGCATAAGCGCATTGATGTTTTCTCGTAAATGCCTAGGCTAACATAATGGGTACGCTTAATTTTAAAACCAAAAGATAAAAGCTCCATCTGCATCTTAGCGGTCAGATAATTCTTTTTACCAAGCTTATCAATTACATTTTCTAAATCGATGTAAGAAGAATCAACACGCACCTGATGAATAGCGTTGTTGTATGCAAACCCGCTGTTGCCAGCACCAAAGTATAAGGAAGGAAGAACGGGAAGGCCAATAGGCAAAATGCCTATATGGATTTTGCAATCGGGCACCAGAGCAGGATTATTGTAATTGCTCTGAGGAATGCTTTGCATAGGATAGATCGTGAGATCGTATTGCGAAAACGCAGGCCTCGCCATGAAAAGCATAAGGATAGAACATAATATCAGTCGGCTAATATTTGATCTTTTCATATTTTCTGAATTCCAAGGTTAGAAATTGACATTGAATTTAGCTCTTGCACCCAAACGGACGTCAAGAGAGTAGTCTGAATAGATCTTTACGATTTCTGTTCCATTCGAGAGTGTTGCAAGCCGTGCTAAGACCACAATTTTTTTTGTAGGTTCCATGTTCAGTAGCCGGGCTTGTTCAATGGTAGCCTCCACTCGGGCAGGGACGGTACTGGTAACGCGATAATCGGGACCAGGACCAACAGGTGCGGCTGCAATGACTTGTTGTGATGGAATTAACAAGGAGTCCAAAATATTATTTGCACCATCGAGAAAATAAACCTGCATTGTTCCGTCCACCGGGAATCCATTAAGAGTATTAACTCGGAATGACATATACTCAACCATACTCATATCGGCATCCTGACCAAATTCAAAATCAATAGTGTCGGAAAGCCTGAAATCCCAGGCTTTACCGTACAAGGGGAGTTCAACCTTAACATCCACAGCCAAGCGGTTCGTGTCGATTACAAAATTACTTGAGGCTCCACCTGCAGGGTTGGTCTGCCCGCTTACATCAACAACAAACCATTGAGGCGACAGGTTGATTGCATCTTTAACATTGCTGTTGGTCTTGTCGAGAGTAAAAGTGGTTGTTGCAGTTTGCCCAATCTGAGCGAGGGTTGGAGCACTAATGTACCAAGGCGAAGGATAATTGTTCACTACAACTGTATACGGGGCATTAACCGCTGAAGATGCTCTGAAATTACTCATGGTTAGCGACAATGGAATTCCCATAGAATTATACGCGTACAGATGCAGATAGGGATTTTCAAAATCAATCAGGCCATAGATGTTATTATCGAAAATTCTTAGTTTAACAGAGTCGTTGGGTAAGGTAAAGGTGCTCTGTTTGAAATCGCCATACAATGCGTGAAACGAAAGAATTTGGAAGGATTCGTTCAGGTTAAAATTGTAGGGAGAATTGTTTGCTGCGCCTGATCCATGGACTGTTACTGTATATGTAATATCAATCGCATTGACATTCGGGAAGGTGTTGTTAAAGGTTATTTCATATCCTGAAAGATCAATGGTTTCATTTAATGGATTGCCCTGAGTGTACTCAATGTTTCTATTAAAAGGCACACCATTCAACTTTGCTGAAGGAATAGAGATGTTAATGGTAGCGTCATGATTTAAGTTTGATGTTGCCTGAAACACCAAATTACCTCCAACAACCCCAGCAAGATTTTCATTGAGAATTGCACGATCGAGCACCTCGTTGTTAGGCATGGTAAACGAATACGTCTTTGTATATGGTGCTGCTGTTACGTCCAGACCAAAAGGTAATGCCCCGACCACACTAAAAGGGAAACTTGTGTTTACGTTTTGATCTGGTATGGCAAGCATTTCTGCTGCAGATCTTGAATACACCCGATTCCAATAAACCAAAAAAAGAAACCCTGTGGCATCTTCCACAAATAGATTATTGTGGTCATAGTCGTTAAGGATGTCTTTCATTGTGAGGTTCGAATGCACCAATGGTGCACAAACATCCGGGTTCCAACTTTCCGGTGTCGACACATTGTTGAGGTCGAAGCGGTCTTTCCAGCATCCGGTCATTACAATTGAAAATGTAAATGAAAAAAGCAGAAGGATCAACGCTAGATTACGGATCCGTCCGGAAGTTCTCAGAGGTTGAAATGGTTTCATGGGCAGAAAATTAAACTTGATAAGCAAAAATACACTATTTTCTTTATTTTGAAAGAGGAATTTGATATAATCGGCACAGGCTCGATTTTTAGAAGGACTTTGTTTTGCTTAATAAGGTTGCACCGAGGAATCTGTAAGATAATAGTCGAATACTTTATTGTTATCTGCAGTAATCAGCGAAACAAAGCCGCTTTGATCTAGGTTACCTGCACTGAAGGCGATGGAGCCAATCAGAAATTTGTTCATCGCAGACCAGCCTTCCTTGTTGAAGAGAAACAATTGTTTGGTGTCTTTACTTACGGTGCCAAAATAAACAACGTTGTCAGCTAGCTTAACTTTAATCAATGCTGGTTGCAACACGGCTGGAAATTCCAACTCAAAAATGTTGTGCTTATTGACATCAAAAACCGTTACAGAATTTGAATCTATATAGATGTAATCTTTTATTTCGTTGCCATCAAAATCATCATATCTGAATGTATGTTCTGGTGAAAATTCTTTGAGATTGATTGATTCCCAATTTCCGTCAGGCGCAATGCGGATAATCCGTCCTTTGCGATCAGTGGTAATAATGCGAGAGCGTTTGGCATCCTCAAAAACAAAGAACGTCGAGTTGTTTGCACGGATGAATTCCGTTGAAGGAGGATTAAATGCGGGACGACCTTTGCGATCGTAAAAATGGCAGATACCATTGACATCGGTGACAATAATATAATCCTTTTCAAATAGTCGGACATGTGAAATTTCTTTATTGACATATGCGCCAATCGACGGGGGAACCCAGCCTGTAGTTGGCTTTCCGGAAAGTGAAAAGTTCGAAAGTTTATGATCGTCACTCACCCAAAACAATCGATAATCGCCTTTATGATCATAATCAATGGCGGTAACAGCTGAGTTTGCCGGAAAGCGAGTTACAACGGGAAAGTTCTTTGCGAATTTTCCTTGCATGTCTAATAGAACCAATTGATGCTGGGTGTTGAACAGTAGTTGAGTTTCGCGTGATTGGCTTTTTTCAATTACTTGAACTTGTCCAAGAATGGGTTCACTGGCTTTATATGTCCAGCAGATTCTTCCCATTGCATCTATCAGGTATAAGTGGTTCAGTTGATCAACAATAACAACATATGAATGGCTATCAGCAGCATTTACAACAAAAATGGGTGGAAAGATTACGGTACTATCAACCGCTGTTTCCCAAACAGCGGGGTTTTCGTCCTTGTAGGATGGATTGTATTTGAGGTAAACATTGGTATAGAAAAGGTCTTTTTCAGGTGTGATTTGAATGGCGAATGCCTGAAAATTTCTAAGCTGAGGTGTAAGAACATCAAGTGTTTTTTCTAATTCTGCACTCAGCACAGGTTTAATCAATTCAGCGGATTTACGAATGTTTACGTACAAGCACAAGCTTGATTGCTCAGAAACGTTATCAGCAAATGCCTTGTAGTTCTCATTTGTGCTTAGTGTTTTTCCTGAAAGACGCGACGAAAGATAATTCTTAAGCGAAAGAGGTGTATTGCCAAAAATAACGCATTCATCAGTTATGATATAATAGTTCCCGCTTACATATGAAAACGCGGAACCGAACAACGTTGGGAATAGCTCAGGGATGGTAATCTGTCGTATCGCAAGTTTTTCTTCATCCGCATTGGTTGCTGGAAGATCCTCCGCAGCAACTGATATTTCGGTAAGAATTTTTTCTGCTTTGCGCGTATTTGCACTAAAAACCATATAAGCATTAGAGCGAAACGAGGCTGAAGGCGATTCAGTAATTACCAACGCCATTTCAGAACCCATCCATGAAAAGAATTCATCGTGAAGATCGCATTGATGTTGCTGTTCAAGATTTTCAATCGTAGGAGTTGGATTGCCAAAGGTTGATGTTCTGTAGGATTGCTGCCTCTCAATAATCGTTTGAAGATTAGTGGCTCCGAAATATAGCATTACTGCAGTATTGTAAGGGATGTGTGACGGTAATGTCATCTTTTGTCCTTGCTCGCCGCGAAAAATGTCAAGATAATTCTTCTTTTCCGCCGACATATATCCACTCAAAAGAACTTCATCTTTTCGAATAATCATATCCATGCCCGACCAGATACCAAAGGAATTCAGCAGCGTAGTTACGTCCTGATGATTCTCACTGATATATGGACCGAGGCGTCGTCCCAGTTGTTTTAAATTCAAACAAACATTCGCATCTACTTTGCTTCCCATTGTTTGCTTTACTCTGGTAAACGAGGGCATTGTCATCAAGCCATTGCCTGCTTTTAACGTTTTTAAAGCGGCATCTAAAAAATCATTGGAAGTACTCAACATAAATATTCCGGATGTCACGCTGAGTGCATATTCACTTCCATTATTCATTTTGACATGCATCAATATCACCCCATTTTCCTCAGTTTCCTGAAGTGTGAGTTGGTTGTCCCAGCTAGTTTTAATGAAATCGTGAATCAATTCTTCCTGATGCGCGTCGGGAAGGTTCATAAGAAATAGATACTCTGGTGCATTGGGTGTGTATCTGCAACAAATTGTAAGTCCCTGTCCTTTTATAATGTCGTTAATTGCATTATTCAAAAGGATGATGCTGTCGATTTTACCAATATTCGAAAACAGTGAGGCAAAGTAAGGAAAATTGCGGAGTTCGTCTGCGAGCTCATTGCCAGAGCGTATCTTTTCCCAGCATTGTTGAGCATCTTTGAATTCGATATACCAGGCCACATCATTTGGGATTGCTTGTGATGCTGGAATAACGGGCTCCTTTAAACGGTGAACGAAGATAATCGTCATCCAAGCGAGTGCGCCGACACATACAAGCAGCAAACTCAGAAGAATTGGCTTTTTATTCTTTTGAAAAAAGGATTTGACGCGGCTTATCCACATTCTTCAAAATTAATCAGAAATTGTTTTGTAAACTATGTTTAATGTAGTTGTTTCTTAACAGTGGTATGTTAGTTATGTTGCCGGATAATCTATTTATTGTGAATTTATGCAGATGTTGAGCTATTTACCGCAGGAAGGAAAAACGGAGAATTCCATAGAGATCAATTTAAAGCATCGCAAATTGACCAATCTCAACAGTATTTCGGATGCAAAAAAAAGCGTGCACGGATCAGGTGCACGCTCAACCATTCAATCAAAAAATACGAAAACAATCAGCAATATATCAAAGTCATTTCATAAGAAACGACGTATGATCAAATTTGAAATTAATGATAAATTAAGAAAAAATTAACGGGCAATACCCATGCGAACATCCCTGTTATAACATTTCATATATCCACAACGAGGACTGGCGCAACCAACTATTGAAATAACAATAGCAACTAATGCAATGATAGAGAACACTTTAGAAACTTTCGTTGAGCTGTTGCGGGAAGCTTTTTTCATTTTTACAATAGATTTGTTTGGTTTAGGTGGTGCAAAAATACAAATATTAACACAAACAAACCTAGAATTTTAACATTTTTTTTGCAAAAACATTTTCGGAGGTTCTTACCTCAATGAAATAAAGTCCCGGATCAAGTGAAAAAGTAGGTATTTCGTAACGTGCTTTTCCGGAAACTAGACCTACGTTTACTTGAGAAAAGACGATTCTTCCAGTCTGATCCATGATGGTAATCTTCGGACAGTCGGGAGAAGATAACAATATATCAACCGTGATACTATTGGTGCATGGGTTTGGGTAAACTGCTATTTGCTGGCCTTGTGGAATTGGGCTTGTAATCTGTGATAGAGCGTCAAATGTGCTCTGTGCTTCATCGGCAGCCAATTGCAAATCATTAAGATGGTCTGCAACAAGGATTGCAAAGGCTATTTCTGCAGAATCTCCAGGGAGAATAAGCAAAGGGCCATAACTTAGCATGGTGGAAACATCATTACCATTAACAAAATTTCCGGCATCACTGCGGTTGGATTTAAGAGTCACATATTTTTCAAGACCAGTAAAGCCATCCGAAATCTTGATGCTACCATTGGTGCCGTCATTATCGAACGCATAATGAAAACTTCCGCCGGAAGACAAAAGTTTTGTGCCAACATAGGTTCCTCCTCCATAAGGAAAAACATAACTTAACTTGCGCTGATCGTCCCAAGCCGCTGTATTTCCCATACTATTCGAAATGTCCCAATCGAAAAAGATTCCGGCATGAAGATCTGCAAGACTTGCAGTGCTATCGTTAAAGAGGGTGTATTTTTGAATGATGAACTTTTCCTTACCTACCTCATCCCATCCAAGCGTGGTGTGTTTTACCCTAAGATTCATGCGCCCCACAGCAATCGAGTCGGAATAAAAACCCTGAGCAACAAAGTCGGCCGCAGGATTTGTGGTGAATTTTCGCACCTGATCGAGAGAAACAAAATCTTTATCTATTGAACCATCAAAGCCGGGGAGCGCATCGGAGACCTGCGAAGGAGAAATCCCTGCTATGAAACCGGCAGTACTAATCAGTGAAACGCCATGATTATAAGTGAATCCAACACCCTGTGTGGTATTGCCATTATTGTAGCCAATAATACCATTGCTGGTGAGCGTTACTGCGATGTCATTGGTATCCATCGTTAGAAAATCGCTGTTTGCGGTTAGTGTGATGTATTGGAAACTTTTTCCTGTAGAATCTGTGATACTGATACGCAAGGTCAATATCTGTCCTGCAGGAGTTATAGGACTTATCTTAAAAGAGAATGGGTTTGCAGTATTTGAAACCGATGATAGGGTGTTCAATGCTCCAATCTGAAAAACAGAATCGACCACTGTGACATAAGCTGAGGTTGCTTTAAGTGTTGCTTTACAGGCGGAACTCGTAGGCTCGAGGAAGTTGTAAAAATCACCGATAACTGACAATGTATCGCTTCGTTCAAAAAATTGGTCGCCATCTAAATCCTGAAGCTGAATGTTCAACATTTCTACGTATGAAGAAGTGCTGTCGGTAAGCGCTCTGAATGCATTAACACGGCCTGCGCCTAGCAATCCTGCATAGGCTCCGTTTCCCGGTACAGTGTCGATGATATCGCAATTGGCCTTGATTTTTGCACTTAGTTGCAATGCGGATAAGGATGGAAAATGCGACCAGACAAGTGCTGCAACGCCTGCCACCAAGGGAGAAGCGAAAGATGTTCCCGAACTGCAATCATAGGTGCCACCCCCCCCTGTAGTCCACACCAATTCTCCGGGAGCACAAACATCCACCTTGGTTCCAAAGGTAGACCCAGACCATTTAACATCAGCATTGGTGGATCCTGCAACACTTAAGACGTAATCATATGACGCAGGAAAAAACCATAACGAAGCAGGCGTGTTTCCTGCAGCGGCCACTACTAAAGCATTTTTGTCAATGGTTGCGTAATTGATAATGTCCTGTCCAAAGGGTCCTTGATAAAAAGTGCCGCCCCATGAACAGTTTAAAACACGACATCCATGATCTGCTGCGTAAACAATGCCTTCATAGCAGCGGGTTCCGTTATTGTTATTATCAGCAACTTTTACGTGAATAAATTTACACTTGAATCCTGTGCCTGAGACTCCGGTTCCATTATTTGTGCTTGCGGAGGAACACCCACTCACAAAGGTCCCGTGAGCACTAATGCCGGTGGGGTCGTTATCATTGCATCCCATGTCCCATCCATAATAGTTGTCAATGTAACCATCATTGTCGTTATCTATTCCATCAATGGGATCCTCATGATTGTATTTGATATTTCCTATAAGGTCTGGATGTAGCAGATTGACGCCCCAGTCTGTAATGCCAATTACAATATTCGTGTCTCCCTTTTCGATGTCCCAAGCATCAAATAATTTCATTCTGCCAAGATGATATTGATTCGTGTTGAAGGGATCTGCAGGATTGAACCACATGGGATAATTGATGTACCTAGGCTGTGCATACTCAAGGGTGCCCGTTGCAAGTAGAATATTAATAGCTTCTTCGATGGGCAACTCCGATTTGTAGGTGCATTCAAAAATTCGACTGAGGTCAGTGAGAGCAAGACCTGCGGCATTTGTCTTTGCAATGGGAGCTTTGTGATTGGGGAAAATCTGCGATGTTTCCTGAACCTGAAGTGAACTAAATGCAGCTTTTAATTGTGCTGCAGCATTGGTATTCAACACGCCTTTTTCAAAGGCATTTTCGGAGACTTTATAAATAATAACATTTTTTACGTAATCATTTTTTGTACATCCTTCCGGAAGCGAAAATTGCTTTTGTTGAGCAAAAGTGGGTGTGCATAAATAGAGCACAACGACTGCACATAATATCACAGGTCGGAGTAAAGCCTTCTTCATGGGAGTTATTTTATGCGAAGATAATAAAAAACAGTATGGTTTGTATCAATATTTTATCGCTAAAGATCCTTAAAGTGTGGGATTTCTTCCAGAAATGTCCATGTGTTAGCTGTTTCATTTTTCTTACAGAAGTAGTGATCAAGGCCATTTGTAATGCAAAGCCAGGGAACACCAAGAACCATATTGTAGCGTCCTGCCTGATCCATTACTGATTGATCAAGCTTAATGGATGGAGCTTTACATTCAACCAACATACGAGGTTCGCTATCCTTGAATATAACTATATCAAATCGTTTGCTCAGCCCATTTAGAGTTATGCTTTTTTCAACAGCGATCATACTTATTGGAAACTCCAGTACGGTAAGAAAGTAATGGATGAGGTGCTGGCGAACCCATTCCTCCGGAGTGAGCTTAACAAACTTCCTTCGTGCCGGATCAAAAATTTCCTGATGTCCTGCATTGGCGCGGATTCGTAATGGGAACACCGGAAAATTTAAGGGAATAAGTGTAGACATCTTTGTGTTGTTTCGCGGAAATCTCGTAATTTTGGGTCAAATTTACGAAAAACCCGGAATGCCTGATAAGCTATGTATTCTTCTATAATGCAGTGAGCATTCCACAACCCAGGTTTATACCATGAAAACAAAAAAAGAAATTATTGATAACTGGCTACCACGGTATACAGGAACAGAATTGAAAGATTTTGGGAAGTATATTCTGCTTACTAATTTTAGCAGGTACGTAGAATTGTTTTCAAAATGGAATAAAGCGCCTATCAAAGGAAAGGACAGGGCGATGCCATCATGTACTTCAGGTGACATTACGATAATTAACTTTGGAATGGGATCAGCCAATGCTGCCACAGTAATGGATTTGCTGGGGGCCATCAAACCAAAGGCTGCTCTTTTTCTGGGGAAATGCGGAGGCTTAAAAAAGAAAAACAACCTGGGTGATCTTATACTTCCAATTGCGGCAATACGTGGCGAAGGAACATCAAACGATTACCTTCCTCCTGAAGTGCCCGCGCTTCCTGCATTTAATCTGCAAAAGGCCGTTTCAACAACAATCCGCGATTTTGGTAAAGACTATTGGACCGGCACTGTATATACCACTAACCGTCGGGTATGGGAACACGATAGCGAATTCAAGAAATATCTTCGAACCGTTCGAGCAATGGCTATCGATATGGAATCAGCTACTATTTTTGTTGCAGGATTTGCGAATCAAATTCCAACCGGAGTATTACTGCTGGTCTCCGACCAGCCCATGATTTCATCCGGCGTAAAAACCGAACAAAGCGATAAGGTGGTCACAGAAAAATTCACTGAAGACCATCTCAAAATCGGCGTTGCGTCCTTAAATCAGTTAATCAATAAAGGACAAACGGTGAAACATCTTTATTTTGATTACAGCGAGCGATAGTTTTTAATGCCCATTCTATGGATCACGAAGATATTCTGAAAAAGCTGCACAACAAGGTCTATCACCCGGTTTATCTGCTCATGGGTGAGGAATCCTATTATATTGATCTGATTTCTGATTACATTGAAGAGAAGATTTTAGATGCAGGAGAGAAGGAATTTAACCTGACGGTTTTGTATGGAAAGGATGTCGATGTTCCTACAATCATCAGTAATGCCAAGCGCTACCCTATGATGTCCAATTATCAAGTGCTTATCATTAAGGAAGCTCAGGATATAAAAAAACTTGAAGATCTTCAGTCCTATGTTGAAAACCCGCTCAAATCAACCATATTGGTACTTTGTTACAAATATGGTAAAGTTGATAAGCGCAAAACCTTTGCTAAAGCGGTTGACAAACATGGTGTAATCTATGAATCACCAAAAATCTACGATAACCAAGTCCCTGCATGGATTGCCCAACATTTAAAAAGCCTTAATTATCCTATACAAACAAAAGCTACAGCCCTCCTTGCTGAGAGTTTGGGTACCAATATAAGTCGCATCGTTAATGAAATCGGGAAGTTGATTATTAACATCCCTCCGGGAACAGAGATTACTGCAACTCACGTTGAACAGAACATCGGAATTAGCAAGGATTATAACGTGTTTGAGCTTACCAAGGCACTGGAGCAAAAAGACAGAACACGAGTAAACAAGATCGTGCTTCATTTTGCGCAGAACGAAAAGGAGTTTCCTGTGCCCATGGTGACAGCAATATTATATACCACTTTTGTAAAACTGCTAAAATATCAGTTTGCCACCGATAAATCAAGTGCAAATATTGCTGCTTTGCTTGGTATTAAGCCATTTCTTGTGCAGGATTATGCAAAGGCTGCGGCTAACTATCCACCAGGAAAGCTGGTTCGCGTTTTTTCTCTGTTACGCGAATACGATATGAAGTCCAAAGGTGTGGACGGTTCTGGCGGTAATGCAGGCGATCTTCTGAAAGAACTTACCTACAAGATTCTGAATTAATTTTATATTGATTTCGGTGAGCGTCTTCCTATAATAAAACCAACAGTGGTTGTGAGTCGCTGATATTTCGGTTTCCTGCTAAAATAATCTGCATCGAAAGTTTTTGAAAGTCCTACACTGTAGGCAACATCTAAGGAAATTCTCCAAATATCAATTCCTAAATTTGCATCAAGGTTAAATGATCCTTTGTTGAAATCATCCTGCGAAAAATAAATATCATCATGTACATTGGTTCCTAGAAAGAAATCATACGATGGTCCTAGGGCAAAGCGTAGTTTGAAATTTTCTTCATTAATGATTTTATATCCGGCCCATGCTCTGATTCCAGCAGCATAACGGTCGATGCTATTGCGATCAGCAATCAGACTGTCGTTTACAATGTAGATTGTTCTAAGTGTAGCGAAATATCCGCCCGGCTGAACGTAAAAACGCTTGCCGATTTTAAAGTCTACAGCAAGTGAAAATCCATAGGCGCCTTTTGTATCGATTCCTGAACGTGGCGAGGCTGTAGTCCGCGTGAGATTGAATCCAAGTTGAGGACAAATCTGAAATTGAGCACTAACGGGTGCGAAAAAGAACAGAACAATGCCAAGAAGTAAAATGAATTTTTTCATAGCTAGTTTTTTTGATAATCAAAGATACAAAGAACTTTATAAAACCACCTTAGATTGGGTAATAGCAAATTGATTAAAAAAACATAGCCTTAATATGTTTATATAATCATTTGGCCTTTCGTAGGAGCAGGAAGGACGATATTGCACTAAACATGTGTTGGAAATTAGATTCTTGTTAATTGGGCGATAATCTCAATGTGTTGGGGGAAGGCTTTAATGAGGTCACCTCTTGAAGCAAGCTCAAAGTCGAGAAAATCAAATCCGGGAGAAACGGTACATCCAACCAATGCATAATCATCGGGATTATACACAGTAGCAGCAAACCAATTACCGGCAGGGACTATATACTGCGGAATCTGTCCGTCCGCGATGTTACGCCCAATGAGCGTTTTGCAATATTTACCATCACGATCTATTTCGTGTATCCAGAGCGGACTGCCATCGTAACAATGCCATATCTCGTCCTGCCTGATTCTGTGAAAGGCCGAGAAAGTGTCGGAGCTTAAAAGAAAATATATACATGTCGAACAATTCCGTTTTCCTCTGTAATTCTTAGGAAGCCAGGGTGCGCCGATTTCCTCGGAGCTTCGATAAGTTTCACGATAATAACCACCTTCAGGATGTGGAAGGAGTTGTAGTTTTTGAATGATTAATTCTTTCGTCATCATTCCTGCAAATATATAAGAAAAATCGATATCTGCAAAATAAATTTTTCTTCTCACTTTGAACTATAAAATTAGTTGAAAAAATCCTGCTAAAATGCCTGTAAATAGGGCTTTTTGAATCTTTGTAAGGAGCACATATTCAGCACTTAAAAAACAATTTACAAAGCAATGCGTTAGATTTGTTAATTATCAGTTTAGTTTCCCTAACTTTACGCCCTGTTTTAATCACGATCGTTATGAAATCAATACGTTTATTTCTGGGCATCACCCTTATTTTATTTTTTGGAAGCGCGAATCTGGGCATTGCGCAAAATGCCTCAATTAAAGGGTTTGTTTATGAGAAAGAATCGGGTGAGCCTGTAATTTTCACGAATGTATATTTGTACAAAACCAATATGGGTGCCACTACTGATGTTAATGGTTTCTTTGCCATTCCCAGTATTCCTGCAGGAAATTACACTCTTATGGTGACCTATCTCGGTTATGATACCTTGCGCATGGAGGTTGAACTTGCTAAAGGGCAGCAGATGATTCAGAAACTCTATTTATCGAAAGCAGCATATGATATAAAAGGTGTTGATGTTGTTGCAGAAAGTCAGGAAAAGACAAACGAAATCCGCACATCTGTCATCACTGTAACACCAAAGAAAATCACTCAAATCCCTACTATTGGCGGCACTCCCGATCTTGCTCAGTATCTGCAGGTCATGCCGGGAGTTATTTTTACTGGTGACCAGGGTGGACAGCTTTACATTCGTGGCGGATCTCCCGTTCAAAACAAAGTATTGCTCGATGGAATGCTTATATATAACCCGTTTCACTCTATAGGGTTGTTCTCAGTTTTTGATACAGATATTTTGCGTAATGCCGATATCTATACTGGGGGCTTCGGAGCTGAGTATGGTGGACGTATTTCTTCTGTAATGGATATCACTACTCGTGATGGAAACAAAAAGAGATATTGTGGTAAAGTGGATGCAAACACCTTTGGTGCGAAAGTCTTATTCGAAGGGCCCATCAGTAAACAGAAAGAAGATGGTAAAGGCAGTGCTTCATTTATTGTTTCCGTTAAAGATTCTTATTTGAAAGAGAGTTCAAAACTTCTCTATAAATACATTGATACCGCGGGGCTACCTTATAATTACATGGATATCTACTCAAAAATATCTATCAATTCGCCCTCTGGTTCAAAGGTAAATTTGTTTGGATTCCGATTCGACGATAAAGTAAATTATCGCGGAATCTCTGATTTCAAGTGGGTTTCCTATGGCGGCGGTATCAATTTCGTGGTGTTGCCAACGAAAGCTTCTATGCTAATTGAAGGAACAGCTGCTTATTCTACATATGGGATTTCACTATTAGTCGACGGTAGCGAAAATGAACGTAAGAGTTCTATTGATGGATTTAACATCGGATTGGACTTTACCTATTTTACAAAAAAGGGCGAATTACAATACGGAATTGAAGTACTCGGATTTCAAACCGATTATCTATTCTATAATACAGAAGGTCATCAAATCACCCAAGACGAGAGTACCACTGAATTTGCATTGTACTTGAAATATAAACTGGTTACCGGAAAATGGATTATCGAACCCGGTGTGAGAGCCCATGAATATGCATCACTTTCCAATTTCTCTCTGGAGCCCCGTTTGTCGATGAAATACAATGCGGCAAAATGGTTTCGTGTGAAATTCGCAGGTGGCATGTATTCACAAAATTTAATAAGTGCTGTATCCGACCGCGATGTAGTAAACCTTTTCTATGGCTTTGTTTCTGGGCCAGACAATCTTCAGGATGAATTCGATGGTAGGGCTGTTCGTCATAAATTGCAAAAAGCAGATCACCTGATTCTTGGAATGGAGTTCGATCTGTGGAAACATTTAACACTTAATATAGAAGGATATTATAAATATTTCAGTCAGCTTACTAATTTAAATCGTAATAAAGTCTATGACGATACCGGTGAATATTCTGATGTTCCTGATGCGCTCAAAAAAGATTTTGTTATTGAAAAGGGAGACGCCGAAGGGCTTGATGTTACGCTGAAATATGATTACCGCCAATTATATTTGTGGGCAGTATATAGCTATGGTTTTATACACCGCTATGATGGCATCGAAGAGTATTTCCCACATTACGATCGTCGCCATAATGTAAACCTCGTTGCTTCTTGGACATTCGGAAAAAATCTCAATTGGGAATTGAATGGCCGTTGGAATCTGGGATCTGGTTTCCCTTTCACACAGACACAGGGATTTTATGAAAATATCACATTTGCTGATGGAATCAATACCGATTATACTACAGCCAATGGAGATATGGGCATTGTATATGCCCCCATCAACCAGGGCAGGTTACCATACTATCATCGTCTGGATGTAACATTAAAACGCCGCTTTGAGGTTGGCCCTAATTCAACACTTGAAGTGAATCTGGGAGCAACAAATGTCTATAGTCGTAAAAATATTTTTTACTTTGACCGTATAACTTATAAACGCATTGACCAGCTGCCCATCATGCCTAGTCTTGGTGTGAGCTGGAAGTTTTAATTATTTTATTAATTGTACGAAAAACCTTAGGACATCAGGAATACCTGATGTCCTTCTTATAAACACCCAGTCCATGGATAATCAATTTAGTTCACATTTCGATGTGTTGTGCAAACAGCAAATGGATTTTTTTAATAGTGGTAAAACACGCTCCTTGAATTTCAGGATAAAGCAACTGAAAGTGCTGCAAAATCTGATTGCTGAGCATAGAGATGAGATTATGCTTGCACTAAAAAAGGATTTAGGTCGCCATGATTTTGAGAGCTATTTTGGAGAGATCGATGTTGTGCGACAAGAGATCGAATTCTGCCGTGAACAGCTTGCATATTGGATGCAGCCTAATGTTGTGCAAACACCTCCTATGCATCAACCGGGGAAAAGTTTCATCGTAAAAGAACCCTATGGACGAGTATTGATAATCGCCCCGTGGAATTATCCGTTCCAGCTGGCAATAGCCCCATTGGTTGGTGCAATGGCTGCCGGCAACTGTTGTGTGGTCAAACCATCAGAATTGGCGCCGCATACATCGTCGATGATTGCACGATTAATCTCTGCCAATTTCGATCCTCAATACATTGCAGTCGTTGAAGGCGGAATAGAAGAAACCCAGTATATATTAAGTGTACCCTTTGATTATATTTTCTATACTGGAAGTACTAAAGTTGGAAGGATTATCATGGAGGCTGCGGCTAAAAACCTTACCCCAGTTACACTTGAGTTGGGTGGGAAAAGCCCGTGTATCGTGGATAGGGGAGTGAATATAAAGCGTACAGCACGGCGAATCTGTTTTGGAAAATTCTTTAATGCCGGTCAAACCTGCATCGCACCTGACTATCTATTGGTACATGAAGAAGATAAAGATGCGATTGTGGCTCAGTTGCAGGAAGTCATTCATAAATGGTATGGCGATGATCCGCGAAAAAGCAGTAGTTATGCACGTATTATAAGTAATGCACATTATCAGCGATTAGTGTCCTTATTTAAGGGCGGAAAAATTCTCAGCGGTGGTGTGGTAGATGAAGCTACAAGATATATATCTCCTACAATAATTGCTGATGTAGATTTGAAATCGCCGCTGATGAAGGATGAGATCTTTGGTCCTGTGTTGCCCGTGATTACTTACAAAAATATCGAAGAAGCGATTCAATTTATTAATGATCGGCCAAAGCCCCTTGCGCTTTATCTGTTTACGCGAAATAAAAAAGTGGGGAAGGCTTTTGTCAGACGTACATCATCCGGTGGCGTTTGCATTAACGATACGCTGAGTCATATTACAACTACTGGACTTCCCTTTGGGGGCGTTGGTGCTAGCGGTATGGGAAGCTATCATGGTAAAAAGAGTTTCGATACCTTCACTCATGAAAAGAGTGTCATGAGAAAGTCCACATTCCCCGATCCATCGTTCCGCTATCCGCCCTATAAAAATCCATCAGCGATAATGCGATTTATTACGAAAATATTAGGCTGACAACTTGTCATGAATTTTTTGTAAATTTGTGGACGAGAAAATATTAAACAATGGATGTACAAACAATTAAGCAGCGCTTTGGGATTATTGGAAACAGCCCATTGCTGGAGTTGGCGATAAATACAGCGCGACAGGTAGCTGCTACGGAGATTACCGTATTAATTACTGGAGAGAGTGGAACCGGAAAGGAAGTCTTTCCGCAAATCATACATCAGATGAGCGCGCGCAAGCATGGGCCGTATTTCGCGGTCAATTGCGGTGCAATTCCTGAAGGAACTATAGATTCTGAGTTATTTGGTCATGAAAAAGGTTCGTTTACCGGAGCCAGCGAAGCACGTAAGGGATATTTTGAAGTGGCTAATGGTGGTTCGCTATTTTTGGATGAAGTGGCCGAATTACCTTTAGGTACTCAGGTTCGTTTGTTAAGGGTTCTCGAAACAGGCGAATTTATTCGGGTTGGCTCATCAAAAGTTCAGAAAACGAACGTAAGAATCATTGCAGCGACCAATGTAAATATTCCGGAAGCCATACAGAAAGGCCGTTTCAGAGAGGATCTGTATTATCGGCTTAATACCGTTCCTATCATCGTTCCTCCGTTGCGCGAGCGCAGAGAAGATGTGGTTTTGTTATTTCGTAAGTTCAGTGGAGATTTTGCTGAGAAGTATCGTATGCCTGCTGTTCAGCTTGAAGAAGATGCTCAGCAGATGCTGATGAACTTTCGCTGGCCGGGCAATATCAGGCAATTGAAAAACATCACCGAGCAAATATCAATCATTGAGAAGAATCGTGTAATCAATGCGGCATCGCTGCAAAAGTATTTACCGCAAACTCAGACCAGCAAGTTGCCCGTTCTTTTCAGCGCACAGGCAGATAGTTCAGGCATTTCCGAAAGGGATTTGCTCTACAAGGTGTTGTTCGAAATGCGTAAGGACATCAATGATCTTAAAAAGATTGTTGGCGAAATTTACAGGGGCGAAGGACCAGCCATCGATAATCATGAAAGCGGTACGCAGATTCTTGGTAAAATGAACAAGGATTTTGATACCATGCTTAATGAAGAAGATAATAACACAAATTCCGGACTCGATCCGTTTACCCTCGAAAGCATTGAAACACCTGAAGTGCTAGAGGAATCACTGTCCTTGCAGCAAAAGGAAATTGATATGATAAAGCGGGCTCTGACAAAGCATCGCGGAAAGCGTAAGAATGCTGCATCTGAGCTTGGTATTTCGGAACGCACGCTCTATCGTAAAATCAAAGAATACAATATCGAATAAGTAATTCCAATCTCTGCGCATTTGATCATTGCTGCCAATACACGTTTACTGCTTAAAAACCGACTCGAAGGGATTGGCTGGTTTACCTTTGAAACGCTTAAGCGTATTACGATTGCGCATCCTGAGCATCAATTCATTTTCATTTTCGATCGTCCATACGATCAGGATTTCATTTTTTCTGATAATATAACGCCCGTCGTTGTTGGGCCACAGGCACGTCACCCATTTCTGTTTATCACTTGGTTTGAGCTGAGTATCCCGCGCATCCTGAAAAAATGCAACGCTGATCTTTTTTTATCACCCGACGGATATTTGTCGTTGCGCACGAAAACCCCGTCACTGGCGGTAATCCACGATTTAAATTTCGAACATTATCCTCAGGATCTCCCTTGGTTAGTACGCTGGTATTATCGTTATTTCTTCCCGAAGTTTTCGCGAAAGGCTAAGCGTATCGCAACTGTGTCGGGTTTTTCGGCTGATGACATTGTTTCGCAGTATGGAGTCATCCGTGCAAATATTGATGTTGTTTATGATGGGGCAAATGAATCATTTCGTCCCCTATCCGCCATTGAAAAAACAGAAGCAATGTCGCGCTTTTGCGAAGGATCACCTTATTTCGTATTTGTTGGTGCATTGCATCCCCGAAAGAATCTCACACATTTGTTTGAGGCCTTCGATCTTTTTATGAAGCAGCGGGGCGTGCGCGATACAAAGTTGTTGATTGTTGGTGAGAAAAAATGGTGGACTGACCCAATACGTAAGGCATATGAATTAATGAAGTTTAAGGAGGAAGTGGTTTTTGCAGGTCGTTTAAATCAATATGATCTTAACCTGGCAATTGGTGGGGCCATTGCAACAACCTATGTCTCGTACTTCGAAGGCTTTGGTATTCCTATCGTTGAATCGTGGCGTTGTGGTACTCCTGTCATTACCTCTGAGGTTTCCTCCATGCCCGAAGTGGCTGGTGATGCAGCAATGCTGATTGATCCATTCAAGCCGGAATCCATTGCATCAGCCATGACCACCATTGACAGGGATGCAGATCTTCGCAATGAAATGATACGTAAAGGACATCTGCGACAGGAATTGTTCACTTGGGATAAAACTGCCGCCTTATTATGGAGCGCCATCGAGCGTGCTGTAAAGCCTTAAAATTTCACGCAATAAGATTCAGGTCACTTATGCGCAACAGCAGTATTGCATTTTGCAAAAGGAATTTCATGGATTAAGCGGAAAAGTTGAGGACTAGGAATACTATTCATAGAAAACAATAGATTTTAAAACCTTTCTTCAACTACGAATACCACGAATGAACGCGAATGAGTTCCATTTGCAGATATTGTTTGTAACATAACAATAGCCATCAATATTAATTAAACGTATCCATCATTTTGAGAATCCTTGTCACTAGCGTTGCCTCTTAGTTAGTACATTTTCAACTGATTATAATATTGTTCTTTGACATCTTGATTAATATCGTCTGCGAATAAATTTTTTATTGGGATTCTGTCAAACGCTGAAATGCTGATTCCTTGCAGGATTTCATAGAGTGAAGCAGATAAATCCAGTTTCTTTTTTGCAATAGCTACGATCACATAAGTCGAAATGGCTATCCAAACCTGCGTTCTTACTGCATTTTCACTGTGTCCCCAAAAATCAAGTATTTTCAGGTGCTGCTTTATCCATTTGAAAAATGTCTCAATTCCCCAGCGACCCTTGTATAAAGCAGCAATTGTAAGAGCAGACAGTTTAAAGTTATTCGTTATAAAGACAAACGTATTAGACGATTCTTTATCATAATAACGGATTCTTCTTAGCTGTTTAGGATACTTTTTTCGAGTTATTGGATCAGATAATTCAATGATTTGGTCGCATATTACGCCAGAGTCCTTTTCCACTGTTCGTCTATAAATTATTTTGTACTGCATATTGTCTTTTGCTTGCAAAACAAAATTAATGCGTTCCAATGAAAGCCTCATCAAACGGCCGAAATCAACATATGCTTTATCCTTCACCAGATAACTTCCGCTGGGTAATGAGATAATATCCAATGCTTTTATGTCATGAACAGATCCGTCAGTAATAAAATATACTCAGATATGGCAGTTTTAAGATCTAACACTGTGTGCATTTTTATTGCAGCTTTGGTTTTACGGAACTTTGCCCACCAAAAGACTTGTATGCATAGATCAATTGTAGTAGAGTCAATCGCGAAAATTCGACCTTTTAATTTTATATCCAGTTGGTTATCTTCAGCGTACAGTGCTTTTGCTTGCTCAATAAGTTTTAATCCAAAATCACGAAATATACGCCAATCGCGACTTTCGTTCGCTCTTGATATGGTTGATTTGTCAAAGGCTTTACCAATCCCGAGATGATAAAGTTTATCTTTCTTGATCTTGAGACAATAGGCAGTATCACGGAGACTCTTTCGTTGGGTTAGCTGACCAAGAGACATGCATAGAAATTGTCGCCAACAAGTGAACTCTTTTGCTTTATAGTTGCCATTGTATCTCTCGACACAATACTTAAACACATGAAAGGAGCCCATTTCCATAAGCTGTGCAAAAACAATCTTCCCTAGGTTCATAGCAATTTTTAACCAAAGGTCGGCAGAACTGAATTCAAATCGTTGCTGTAAAAAAATCTTCGCTAACGATGATATATCAAGACTTTCAAAGAACTTTTTTTAAAAACAACGCAACGCTAGTGTTTAGATACCATAATTTTTGTCATCCCTGATGAAAAAAGCCAAAACATCTTTTAGAATATAGAATATGAAAAACAATTCTAATTTTTAATGGATAGAAAAACGGGGAAGCTAAAACTCTTGCGCAGATGGCCCACCATGAAACCAAAGGAATACAACCCCCGGCCGAAGTACTATTGAAGCTTGCCGCTATTTTCTGTACAACTTTTGATTTTCTCGTATACACGGCTACCGAAGATAAAGCCAAAGCACAGTTAAGGATGCGGAACTACTTTAATAGTTTACAGATATGGAGCACAGCTGATACGGATAAAAGCATTGTCAAAACCCTTATCGAAGCTTTTTGGATGAGGAAACAACTTCAGCAATTGGTAAAAAATAAAGGCAAAAGTCCCGGTGAACCAGAACTTTTAGTTAATCAGTTAATAAATATTCTTCAATCATACTTCCCCTCTGATTTAAGTTCTGAAAGTTGGTAAAACTCTTTCGATATTGTGTCTTTTTCATTACCACGAAACGAGACCCGAAACACCATGATGCGTCCAGAATCAAACATTTCACAATGAATGATTTCCTCATCACTATATGATGTACCAAGGTATTTTCTGAAACTCACAGAATCTGTAAGATAATAACTGTATGAGCCGCTTGCCATTACGCCCCCAGTATTAATGCAAAATACTTCTTTATATAAACCGCTTGATATTTTTCCTGTGCCAAAATAATGTTGCTTAGAGTATTTGGATGTACAAGAAAGCAGCATAAATCCAACGATTAATAAAAATATAAGCATACGAGATTTCTTTTCTAAACTTAATGCCATGGTCGTTTATTTAATATGACTTTTGGTGATATTTGCATCATGGATACCCATTGTTATCCAATACCAATCTACTGGATTATCTCCATAAGGTATAATTTGTCCATATTGTGCTGTACCGGTAAATTGAAATACGCCTTTTATTCTTGTAAGAAAATTGTACTCAACAAAAAAATTCTTAGCGATTTCAGCCGCTCCAGCTCCCTTCCACAGTGTGGTATGGTCTAATCCCTCACCATTGTTGACAAATCTCCCTACATAACCATAATGATAATTGCCTACATCGGCAGCAGTCATATTTGTCAACATATCAAAACTAAAAGTTGTTCTTGTTCCGTATGCTTCATCATGCGCCCAAGCTACACCAAAGACGATTTCTCTTACTTCAGGATTAGGGTTTTTATTGTTTATCTAAACATCCACAATCAGTCGATTTTATTAGCTTTGCTCAAAAAACAGACAGGTCTAAAAAGATGATTGACAACGATTATACAAATAAAATATTACTCCATGGCAAGGGTTGAGGATAATCGCTGATTTTTATGAACGTTGCGAATTGCGGGACGCAATCAAAGCATTGCTTACAGCATTAACAGTACAGATTTAATCTCAATCCATCCAATATTTATCTAGCAACCATATTTTCCCCTTGCTAAATTCATCTTCAGCTTTAAATATTATCTTATACTCTTTGCCTTTTGAATCCTTCCGAACATTCCAACACTTGGTTTTTTCATTATAAATAAATGATGTAATCATATATAAGATATTTTCTGAATTTTTCAAATAACTAATATACGACTGAAACAACTCTGGATGTTGAAATGAATTTGTAATATTTAGATAAATTAATTCCCCTTTTTCCGTAATTCTAAAATAAAAATCATTTTCTAATTCTGAATTACCAAAAAAGAACGTTTTAGTATTTGCACTTGAATCAATTTGAATAAGCAAACACATATAATATCGACAGGAACTGCCATGACAATTTACAATTGACAAAGGCAAATAAGAGTAAAAGCAATTATTAAACTGAAAATACACTATAGCTTGATAATACAAATCTATACCATCAAAAGAATACAACTTATCATTTATATTATAAATATCGCTAATCCTAATGTTACTACTATCAATTTTAATCTTAGTTAAAGAACTAGAAGAATCGGTTTCTATTAATAATGAGTGATTATCTAATTTGTAGCTTATATTTTTTTTTCCAATAAAATCAAACGCGTTAGTAGTATCAGCATGAAATTTAATAATTTTACTATTATAACAAATACTCTTTAATAAACTGTCATAACTAATTTGACTCTGTGCTTTTTGCGTATGTATAAAAAGAATAATCAAGCAAAAAAAAGCATTCTTAATATTAATCTTTGCACTCATAATTAATAAATTAATGATTTAAGAAAATATTTCGACCATAATACGCCAAACCTACATAATAATTTGACTTTGTAGCATAGCCGACCCTAGTAATATTAGGCAATGGGTAAGTACCATTTTTATTCGCAACTTCATCGTTCCACATAAAGCCATTTTTTATATACATTCTATAAGCAAGCCTCTTATACGTACCATCAGCAAGTTTGCTAGCGTCAGTTAAATCTTCACCTTGCCAACCTATAGCACCA
This sequence comes from Bacteroidales bacterium, assembly GCA_963678485.1. Taxonomy (GTDB): domain Bacteria; phylum Bacteroidota; class Bacteroidia; order Bacteroidales; family CAIWKO01; genus CALGYY01. The sequence goes on along the minus strand of OY782882.1, from coordinate 1,614,705 downwards.
TTAGAATAATCAGTACCACCATTGTATGCATCCAACGCTGCTGCAATACAACTTTTATAAACAGCATTTTTATTTCGTCCATAAGCACCAGCATTAATAAAAGCCGCATACCCAGCAAACCAAATACTTTTCATACGAGAAGCATGAGAAGCGCCAACACTATTACCGGCAAGACTACCCATCGCTACATCGAATGAAAAATTCATTGCATTTTTTCTATTAATTATCGCATGAACAATGGCAGCTCTTCCCTCAAATGACTTTTCCCATTCATTATTTGCAGATGCAGCAGATTGAAGCAATTCATCAATCGTTACATTAACCTCCTTATAATCTCCTTCCATTAATACAATAGGTTTTTCCTCAGTAGCTGGTTCATAGTTTTTACTAACCAGATAAACCTTTCTATCATCAATATTATCACTGCCTAAGTATGTCCCATCAAGTCTAAAATAATCACCATCTAATTCACCGTTAGGGTCGGTTCTACTAATGGGATTATTTTGGTAATAATTGAAAGGACTTACCCAACTTCTCTCGCTAGCCACCGGGTCAACACTCAACCATCTACCTAATACGTCATCATAAAATCACGCTCCGAAATTATACCATTGCAGATTAAGATCTTTTTGCAACTCCTTACCCTGCAATTTTATTTCGTTTTCAATGTTGGCAGCTTCATAATTCAAGCCTCCCATACTCATACCAAAAGGATCAAAGTTGTTTTCATGTAATAATTCCGGCACTTTATAATTATTTATATCTGCAAACAACTCGCGTATGTTCCCTAAATGGTCTGTAATGTAATATTCATAACGATAACAACCTCCATGCGGAGTAATACGTCCAACGTTAGTACTCATATATCGCATACTTCCATTGTTGTACACAAAATTACCCATATAATCGGTAATATTAATATTTCCATGATCAGTTACGGTCTTTTCCATTATGCCGCCTTTGGTGTTATAAAGATAGCCAATGCCTTCATCCTGTCCAAATGTAATCAATTCCGGTAAATTCAAATAATTATAAGAGACTACAAATCCTATGGATTTATCCTGTATCATGTTCCCATTTGCATCATATAAATACTCATGTGTTGTGAGGTCTTCCGATTAAGCGGAAAAGTTGAGGAGTAGGATAACTATTCATAGAAGAAATAGATTAAAAACCTTTCTTCAACTACGAATACCACGAATGAACGCGAATGAGTTCCATTTGTAGCGATTATTTGTAACATTGACCATCAATATTGATTAAACGTATTAATCATTTTGAGCAGTCGTGTTTTAATAGCTTATCAAGCCAATACCATTGGTACTTTGTGGTTATTTTACAGTTTTGAAATTATGCAATACTAGCGTTCAAAGCGTGTGCGCGGGCCTGTCAAAGCAAGCGGGCGTGGGCAGGCTGTGAATCGTCAACGGCACGCAAATCCGCAAGGGGCCAGACAGCGGCTTTTTCGCTGTCGGCTCTGTCGAAAACGACAAAAAGAAAATTCAATGAGCGAAATGAAGTTTATTGTCACATTCAAAGACATCCCGTCAATTGGCGTTTTCGGCACTACCTTGCGTGATTTGCGGCCGTTGGCGAGAGCGGGGGGATAGCATTTTGCTTTGACTAGAATTTTGGCTCCACCTTTTGTTTATGCAAAAGGTGGAATTTAAATAATATAACCCACACATTAATTTGTGCTCTTATTAATTGTGACAATTCAGTATTTGATTTTTTCAGTTGTATTAAAAAATACACTAACTTTTCGTTGCTCCTCAACAATCCGGCTTGATCCAATCTTATCATCAAAATAAAAGGCTACCTGTTCGGCAGCCTTTCTTGTTATGCTTAATATGTAATGCACTTTTATTCCAATGAACCTACTGCTTTTTCTACAGCATGCAGCACTTCGCATGATTGAACCAAAGCTTTCATTGCGTTGTGGTCAGGGTAGAGAGGACGGTCGATGTCGAGATATTCAACATGTTTACGAATAACTTCGTGTGCGACCTTGGTGCCTTTACCGAATTCGTAGGGAGTTTCAAATTTGGTTCTCAAATCGAGCGCCTGTGCGGCTGCCATCATTTCGATACCGATGATACCATAAGCGTTATCCATAATCTGGAAATTCTTGATAGCTGTGTTCATTCCCATCGAAACAAAATCCTCCTGATCGGCAGCGGCCGGAATTGATTGAATACTGGCTGGTGCAGAAAGAATGCGCTGTTCAACAATCTGCATATCGGCAGTATATTGGCTTAGCATTAATCCTGAGAACATACCTGCACCTTTGGTGAGGAATGGAGGCAGACCCACGCTAAGAGCCGGATTGTTCAGGCGGTTCATGCGTCGTTCGCTGAGAACACAAACCATGGTAACAGCAATACCAACCATATCCATTGGCAAAGCTACTGGCGAGCCCTGGAAGTTTGCACCTGATAATTGTATACCTTCTTCAGGGAAGAAAATAGGATTGTCACCTACACCATTTAATTCAATTTCTACTTGCTTGCGGGCATATGCAATTGCGTCGTGAGCAGCGCCAATGACCTGAGGTGTGGAACGCATAGAATAAGCATCCTGTACCTTTACCTTTACGCGACCTTCTGCAAGGTCTCCGCCACCGGTGACAGTGCGAATAGCTTTTGCACTTCTTACTCCACCTGCGAAACCGCGAACTTCGAGAATTCGTCCGTTGTAAGGTTTCAGATTGGCTTTAAGTGCTTCGAGTGATAATGCACAGGCGATTTCAGCCTGTTTCATCAGGTTGTTGGTATCATAAATCATTAATGCCGACATTGCAGTAAGGACATTCGAACCATTTATCGCAGCCAGACCATCACGGGCCATGAGTCCCGGAACTGGAATACCGGCGCGTTCCAGTGCTTCTTTCCCTGTGAGTAATTCTCCTTTATAATAGGCATGACCTTCACCCATCATTAATAATGCAATCTGCGACATTGGAGCTAAATCACCACATGCACCAACAGAACCTTTTCTGCAAACATGTGGTGTAACGCCTTTGTTGAGCATGTCAACAAGAGTCTGTGTAATTGCCAAACGACAACCTGAATTGCCATGTGCATGAACGTTGATACGTCCGAGCATAGCGCCACGAACCCAATCCAACGGCATTGGATCGCCAATACCTGCAGCATGGTTATAAATTAAATATTTTTGAAAATCTTTAACCTGGTCGTCATTAAGAACGACTTCGGAAAACTCACCAATACCAGTGTTTACACCGTACATAATCTCGTGAGCTTCCACTTTTTTCTCAAGCATAGCGCGGCATGCATTGATCTTTTTAATAGAATCGGGATGTAATTCTACTTTTTCGTTGTTGCGTGCTACATTCACAACATCTTCTATAGTGAGGCCTGCGCCTTTAATTACTAAAGTCATATAATAATCTCCTGTATTGTTTTATACAATGAATAATTTCGAAAATAAAAAAAAGTGAACATTGGAAATAGATAACTCGGGCTTTAGAACAAAGCCTGAAAACGGAATTATAAAGTCAATCCCGCGCGATTGATTTTAATCTTGAATTCTATGTTCCAATTATACATAACACCAACTTAGCTTGTCAAAAGTAGAAAATTTCCATTGACTTTACAATCTTTTTTATCAAAGAAAACTAAAACATACTGCTGTTCTTTGCATTGTTCAACGGAAACTGATAACGAAGGGCTACTTCAAGTCCGCCTGCATACTTAGAGGCAGAAGAAAGTCCTGAGGTATTCACATCGTAACTTACACCTAATAAAAAGTTCTTCCATTCGAACTGGGCCGCAGCAATTACTGCATCATTTACACGGTAATATGCACCAATCGATAAAGCCGTTTCTCTTACAAAGGATGTGTACTTAGATGCACCATTCAGATTAAAGCGAAAGAGCGTCCCGGCGAGAATCTCGTTGCAAGGGCCCTGACGGTACCAAACAGCAGAGGGTACCAACGCAAAATTGGAATTGGTGAACCCAATAAACGAAGTAAAATGAACAGCCATTTTCATAAACAAGCGCTTGTCGATGCCTTCAAAATAGGTTTGTTTGGGCCTGTTTATATGGTACAGTGCGATGCCTAATTGCACTTTTTTTGCGTCGTTCGACGAAAGCGTAGCACTCGATTTGTTGTAAGTCCATAACAAACCTGCAGAGACTTCACCATAATTAATATTACTGAACGACATTGGCTCCCCTGAAGCAAAAGCTGCATTGTGGCCGTCAACAGAAGTAGGATCGTATTGACTGGCCCATTCCATAGTTTCGTTATCGGTTCTGCGTTGAGAAAATCCACTTTGCAAAGCAGCAGAAAGAATGTTCTGTTTGTTCAACGGCAGATGATAAGCCAATGACAGGTTTTCCTGCATCAGTCCCATTTTATTAGCGCCAGCTACATCGTTGAATACCTGAATACCTAATCCTAAAAAACCAACGTTTAATTTATTCCGCAATAGTCCCATATCGTAGGATATCCCGTAGGTAAGATAAGTGCGGTCGATACTAAACCATTGACTTTTATAATTAGCGGTAATACGATGAGTACCATTGAAAGCTCCTGTTAGTGCAGGATTCATTGTTAAGGGTGCATTATTGAATTGTGAGAAGTGAATATCCTGTGCATTCAACAACAAACAACAAACAGCAAATATTATGGATAATAGGATGTTTTTCATATGTGTAGAATTATCTGACAAGTGTGACATTTCCTTTTCTGTTCTCGATGGTTCCATTGAGTAGTTCAATAACTGCGGTGTAGACATAGACACCCTGATCCACGTCCTTGCCTTTGTAAGTGCCGTCCCATCCCGTATTCAGATCATGCGACTCAAAGATCTTTTCGCCCCAGCGATCATATACTATGAATACAACATTTTTAATTCCTTGTCCAATGACACCCAGAGTGTTGTTTCTGGGATCCCCGTCACCATTGGGAGAGAAGATATTCGGAATATAGATTACACTTTGGATGTCTTCACAATTTACAGTGGATGCCTGCAAAGTAACTGAATCAATGCGATGACATCCATTAGCATCAGTAAGAAGTACAGTATATGTTCCGGGCTCAAGTTGGTTGATGGTAGATCCATTTTCGGTGCTGTTCCAAAGGAAGGTATATGGTTCTGAGCCGCCCGTAGCCTGAGCTGTAGCGCTTCCATCCATAGATCCTATGCATTGTTCGGTTGTTCCTGAAACGGTAAGCGAGGGTGCACCATTAACGCGAATACTTACAGTGTCCGAAGCACCGCAGCTTCCGGGTATCGTGTAAATTACTGTGTGATTCCCTGTCCCTGCAACCGCAGGAGCAAAAGTTCCGCTACTGCTGTTGGTAATTCCGGTACCTGACCAACTACCACCCGCAGTACTGGCCACAAGTGCAAAGGGTGAAATATTGTCGCAATAGGTAAGAGGAGATAAAATGCTTGCATTGAAAAGTGTGTCAACCACAATAATGATAGAAGCTGTATCCCCACATGCTCCGCTAATCATGTATGTTATCAAATGGGAGCCTGTCCCGGCATAGGAAGGATCAAAGGTTCCAGTGGATGGATTTGTAATTCCATTCCCCGACCACACACCACCACCTTCAGCAGCTGAGAGTGTCGTGACCGCATCAGAGTAACAGAATGGTCCGGCAGCATCAATTGTTGCATCTGCTGCATTGCCAACAACAATGGTTAAAGTGTCACTAGTTCCACATGTTCCGGATAAGGTATAAACCACATCATAAGAACCAGCACCTACGCCCGATGGAGAAAACTGTCCTGTAAAGGCATTAGTGATTCCTTGTCCCGACCACAGGCCACCGGCAGTTGCGGCCTGCAGAGTTACCGATATTATGTTGCTGCAAAAGGGTCCGGCTGGTGTGATGGTTGAATTGGCTGCCGCATTAACAGTGATTCCTAAAGTGTCGCTGTCGCCACATATGCCGGGTATGGTGTAGATTACACTGTAGGATCCAATACCAACGGAAGAAGGTGAGAAAGTTCCTGCACTTGCATTGGTAATTCCGAAACCTGTCCATGTACCTCCCGCATCTGCGGCTGTTAGCGTAACACTAGTTATGTTACTACAAAGTGGAGCTGTTGGATTAATGGTTGCATTTGCACCTGCATTAACTGTAATGCTAAGAGTATCGCTACTTCCGCAAGTTCCGGAAAGTGTATAAACGACGTTAAATGTTCCTGCTCCTACGGATGAAGGGGAGAACTGCCCGCTACTGGCATTGGTAATTCCTTGTCCCGACCATGTTCCTCCTGCTGTAGCAGCGGTTAAGGTCACTGGTGCAATATTGCTACAGAAAGGTCCGGCAGCATTGATTGCCGGATTTGATGCGGCATTTACCACAATGCTTGTAGTGTCCGAATTTCCGCAGGCGCCGGAAATGCTATAGACAATGCTATATGATCCTGCTCCAGCCGTTGCCGGACTAAATTGTCCGGTGGCTGCATTTGTGATTCCTTGTCCTGACCACACACCTCCCGGATTAGCAGCAGTAAGGTTTACAGGAGAGGCATTGCTGCAGAAAGGTCCCGCTGCAGTTATCGTTGCATTAGCCGATGTGGCCACTGTAAGATTAGTAGTGTCGGCGTCTCCGCAGCCTCCCGAAATCGTATGAATAATCTGATGAGTGCCCACACCTGCAACAGCAGGACTGAATAATCCGCTTGAAGCATTAGTAATTCCTGAACCCGACCATGTTCCTCCTGCATTGACTGCTCCTAAAATGAAAGGTGCTTGTGCCGTACACAGTGTACCACTGGTGGTGATTGTTGCATCGGCAAACGAAGTTACAGCCACTTGGACAGTATCAGTTGCCGTACATCCTCCATTGCTTACAGTTACGCTATATGTTGTGGATGTTGCAGGTTTTACTACAATTGAGGCAGTGGTTAATCCTCCGTGACTCCAAAGATAGGAGCCAGTCCCGGTGACAGTCAGTATTACACTGTCGCCGCTACACATGGTTTGATTGCTACCGGCATCGGCTGAAATGGAGGTGACACTTACCGGAAGAGAGACACAAGTGGTGGTATTGCATCCCCCTTGGGCTATTGCATAATATGTCGTTGCTGATGTTGGTGAAACAGAAATGGAAGTCCCAGAACCAACATGTGCGCCTGTTCCGCAAGTACCGGTATACCATTCCCAGTTTGCACCTGAGCCTAATGAACCACCTGTTACAGTAAGGGTTGTAGATGTTCCGCTGCAAATACTTGCAGTTCCTGAAATGCTTGATGGATCAGTGGATGCTGTTTGTACATTGATTACCACATCATCCTGTGAATCGCTGCAAGCCCCGTTTAGCAAGGTCCAGCGAAAAGTATTTGTGCCAGCACTCAAACCATTTACGGTTGTGTTTGGGTCGTTAGCATTCGTAAAGGTTCCGCTGCCGTTTACAACCGACCATGTGCCGGTGCCTGTAACCGGGCTATTGGCGGCCAGTGTGGCAGAGTTAGCACATAGGTTTTGATCAGGGCCGGCAACTGCAGTTGTTGATTGATCAACAGTAATTATTGCAGATGAAGTCGCAGTTGAATCGCAGGCACTGTAAACCCAGCAAGTATAGGTGCCGGCTGCATTTGCATTGTAAGTGTTTGAGGTGGCGCCTCCGATATCAGTACCATTTAATTGCCATTGATAGGCTGTTGCACCCGTTGCTGAAACGGTGAGTGTTCCTGCATTTCCTGAGCATATCGACTGTGTTGCCGGTTGGCCGGTAACAACTGGTGCTGCACAATCCTGCACAGTTTGTGTGGTTGTATAAGAACTTTGATAGCCACACCACAAATCACCATTACTGCTGTCCTCATGCCATGACTGTGCAAGGATTTTCCAATAATAGGTAACGCCCGGTGTCAAACCAGTAACCACATACGAAACTGCTGTATTGGGCCCGGTGCAACCCGGAATAGCTGTAGTAGCATCACTGCATGAAGTCATGAGTTTCCAACATGAGGAGTTAAAGCCCGGAGCCTGTGTACCAGGATCAAATGTTGAGGTAGTCGAACAGTACATATAATGCCTGATTGCAAGATTTCCTGGACCATGCGGAGTACTTGAGGTAGTCCAATTGGCCTGAAAACTTGTTCCTGTATTATTAGTGGTAGATACAGCAAGTGATGAAGGTGTGGAAACAAAGGAGGGTCCAACTACTATATGAATCCAGGGAGATGGATACAATATGTCTGTTGATGAACTATTATACGAATAGCAGACTCTATGATATTGGCTAGTGCCATTCACGGCATTATTGATTCCAGAAGCTGGAGAACCCGGAATAATCCAGGTGGTTCCATTACTTGATGTTTGCCATTTTCTCCAATAGGTTTTACTACCACTCACAATGGAGGTTGGGGTTGCATTAGAATACAAAGTAACTCCACCTGTGCCATAACAAATGTAAATTGTAGAATTTGTAACTCCATCATTAGCCAGCGTCCCGCTCCAGCCTGACCCACCAATGCTTGTAACCCAATATGGTTGTGCAAACGCAGCAGTGCTTAAACTAAGAAATAATACTAAACTCAATACAACTTTATTGAGTCTTTTTTGAGGGAACATCAGCTTATTCATAATTGCAAAATATATTGGAGTGTAAACTATTATATGTTCGTGTTTTCTATGAAACGAGTTTAATAACTTCCTCAACTTTTATTGTTCGTTGGTCACCGGTCAGCATATTCTTTAAACTTATCGAATGATTCGCCATTTCCTCGCTGCCAATCATCGCTACAAAGGGAATGTTCTTATTATCCGCGTAAGCAAATTGTTTTTTCATTTTTGCTGCTTCAGGGTACATCTCAGCGCGTATGTCCTGTTTACGGACATAATCCAGCATTTTCAAGCTATAGCGTTCTTCAGCACCTCCAAAGTTGGCAAACAATATCCTAGCACCAGCGCTGGTTTCAGCGGGAAAACGATTTAATTCATTGAGTACATCATAAATGCGGTCGGCACCAAAAGAAACACCTACACCGGAAACATCATTAAGACCGAAGATTCCTGTAAGATCGTCGTAACGCCCGCCACCACAAATACTCCCGAAATTTACTTCTTTGGCTTTTACTTCGAAAATAGCGCCGGTATAATAATTCAATCCGCGTGCAAGACTGATGTCAAAGCTAACTTCCGATCGCAGTCCACAATCGTTAAGATACGAAAAGACCGTTTGTAATTCGGAAATGCCAAGTAGCCCGGTATCAGAGGATGAAAGAGGCACTTTTAACGCTTCAAGTTTGTCATCATTACTGCCATCAATGCGTACTATCTTCCATAACTTTTCAATGGCAGCTGCTGTCAATCCTTTGGAAAGTAATTCTTCCGTTACTTTTTCTTCTCCAATCTTCTCAAGTTTGTCGATAGCCGTTGTAATATCCAGAAACTTTTCGGAATGCCCAATGGCATCAGCAATACCAGTGAGTATCTTACGATTGTTTAAGTGGATTTGAACTGGAACGTTTAACTTTCCAAATACATCATCAATGATTCGCATTAATTCCATCTCACATAACAAGGAATGCGTCCCGATTACATCCACATCGCATTGGTAAAACTCGCGGTAACGTCCTTTTTGCGGACGATCGGCGCGCCAAACAGGTTGTATCTGATAACGACGGAATGGGAAGGTGATCTCGTTTTTGTGCTGTACAATGTAACGAGCAAAAGGAACTGTGAGGTCGTAGCGCAGCGCTTTCTCACAAATTTTAGTCGAAATTTTTGATGGACTTTGTTCACTCAGTTTCGAACAATCTAATCCTGCTAAAAAATCGCCTGAATTTAAAATTTTAAAAATTAAACGATCTCCTTCTTCCCCGTACTTTCCCATCAGTGTGCTCAGATTCTCCATGGATGGAGTCTCCAATGGCTGATAGGCGTATAAACGGAAAATGTCTTTGATGGTATCGAAAATATAATTGCGGCGCATCATTTCCGCCGGAGAAAAGTCACGTGTACCTTTGGGAATGCCTGTATTGATTGACATGTAAAAATATTTTGTATTGAGCAAATGTATAAAAAAAATGATTCGGTCGGAGTTCTATTTTTTTTGATATGCTGATGGACAATTTGTGATAATGCCATGTACTCCGCGCTCTATAAGTTTTTGTGCATGAGCGGGATCGTCATCCGTCCATGCATTGACCTTTTTCCCTTGCCTGACAGCCTTTTTCATTATACAACGACTGATAAAGCCTTTATTAAGATTAAATTCTTCAACATACGGATAGGACTTAAAACCTCTAAAAGTAAGCCCAGTTGCGATGTACAGAGGAATCAGCGGAAGCTTGCCAACATATGATCTGTGTAATCGAATGTCGGGCGCCCAGCGATGAAAGTTAGCTACAACCTTGTGCCGTAGGCTAATGACAACACACCATGAGCCAACATTTTTTCTGCGAATAATATCTGCAACCGCTTCTTCAATTCCGGGAGTATAGCCACTGTGCTCTTTGACTTCAATCATAAGCATACATTTCCCGTTTATGAGTTGTATGGCTTCTTCCAGAGTCGGCACTGTTTCTCCGGTGAACGAAGAGTCAAACCAACTGCCTGCATCGAGTTTCTTAATTTCTGCAAGGGTATGATCTTTTATTTCTCCATGTCCGTTGGTAGTGCGGTCAAGCGAGCGGTCGTGCATTAGCACGATACGACCGTCGCTGGTCATATGAACATCAATCTCAATGCGGTCAACCCCACGATCCATGGATTTTTTAAGTGAAACTAGTGTGTTTTCAGGTGTTTCTGCAGCAGCCCCGCGATGACCGATTAATGTGTAATTGCGTGTTTGCTGCGCTGGCAGGCTGGGGGAGAGGCTCATAATAAAAAGTATTGCAAATAAAATTCGATTCAACATAAATCAGTTAGTATCTGTGGCTGTGGTCTTTTTAAAATCGTCAAAATATTCGAAACCCTGATTGCGACGGGCAGGGATGAATCCTGCCTCGGTAATTGCCTGCTGTATTCCTTCCGCATCAAAGCGATGATGGGCTCCTGCAACCGCAACCACGCGCTCTTCAATCATAATTGAACCAAAGTCGTTGGCGCCGGCATGCAGACAGAGCTGGGCTGTTTCTTTGCCAACGGTGAGCCACGAAGCCTGAATATTCGGGATATTGAACAGGATCAGTCGGGTTATGGCAATCATCCTTATATATTCCTGTGCACTTACTTTATTCTGAACACCGTATTTTTCGCGAAGTTGCGTGTGTTCATCCTGAAAGGGCCACGGAATAAATGAAAGGAAACCTCCGGCGTTTGCCGGTTTTTCACTTTGCACATCACGAAGGTAAAGTAAATGTTGTATGCGTTCTTCAATCGTTTCGATGTGCCCAAACATCATAGTTGCAGAAGTAATCATTCCCAAACGATGGGCATGACGCATCACATCCAGCCATTCCTGAGTGGTGCATTTAGCCGGAGAAAGCTGATGACGAACACGATCGGAAAGAATCTCCGCTCCAGCGCCGGGAAGACTGTCAAGTCCGGAAGATATTAATTGCCGAAGTACATCAACCACCTCCAGCTTCTCTTTTTTAGCAATGTGTACAATCTCCGGAGGTCCCAGCGCATGTAGCTTTAATGATGGATATTCCTGCTTCAACGCACTAAAAAGGTCCTTGTAAAAATCCAACCCCAGCTCAGGATGCATCCCGCCTTGAAGCAACAATTGGTCGCCGCCCAAGGCAAATAGCTCTTCAATGCGCGAACGGTAATCTTCGGGTTTGAGGATGTATGCTTCCGGATCTTTTGCTGTGCGGCAGAAGTTACAAAACCTGCACATCGAAATGCAAACATTCGTAATATTTACATTGCGGTCGATAATCCATCCAACGCGTGAATCAGGATGCATTTTCTTCCTGACAAAATCAGCCGCTGCCATCAATTCTGAAAGCCCGGCCTGTTGCCAGAGAGCAACACCATCCTCTATGGAAATCGCCTTTCCTGAAATGCAGTTATTTATAATGTTTTTTATGTCGGGCAAAACCATGCTTTTGCTGGTAAAATTACTAAGGATTCTCATGCAAGATGGGTTTGTTGACAATATTTCTTAGGATATTACGATTGTTGGGATAAAAATGTCTAAACCGTTTGATGATTGGGATTCACCGTTTGAAGCGGCTTGTTGACAGAATTTATTTTGTCGCTCATCAGAATTAAAATATGTTTGTACCTTCTCAATATCAAAATGCTGATGGAATAGTTTAATAAGTCGTAATCAAAAAATTAAATTTGTACTTTTACAAAATCATAAAAATCAAAACCAAATGAGAAAAATCATCTTGATGTTACTGGTACTGGTAATCAGCCTTGGCGCCAGTGCACAAAAAAAGGGCAAGAACCCCTTAATGAATTGGTACAATAAAGACCTTACTAAGGACAAAACTTTTGGGGTTAGTACGGAAAAAGCTTACAAGGAAATTCTCGCCAACAAAACAGCAACTCCGGTGATTGTTGCAATTATTGACGGCGGTACAGACATTAAACATGAAGATCTGAAAAATGTTCTTTGGGTGAATACCGATGAAATTCCTGGTAACGGAATCGATGATGATAAAAATGGATATATTGACGATGTAAATGGATGGAATTTTATTGGAAATCCCGATGGACGTAATGTTCAGTGGGATAACCTCGAAGTTACCCGTGTTTACAGAAAATATAAAGATGTATTTGCTAATGGCGGAACTGACGGTGATCCTGTGTATGAAATGTACAAAAAGGCAAAAGCCAAATTTGATGAAAACAGTGGCACGAACCCACAAACAGCTACTTTCCTCACTATGGAAAAAACATTCCGCAAAGCGGATAGCTTGATTCGTCTGCATTTGAAAAAGGAAACCTATACTCTTAAAGAGATTACCAAGATCAAGACCGATGATACCCAACTGAGTACTGCTGTTTCTACTGCAAAGTTCTGGCTTGAGCAGGGCGTGAAATACAGCGATATTAAGGCATATGCCGACTATCTTGATGGAAATGCAAAATATAGCTATAATCTGGATTTTGATCCGCGCAGTATCGTGGGCGACAATTGGGAAGACAACAGCAATCGTTACTATGGCAACAATGATGTGGCTGGTCCTGACCCAAGTCATGGAACTTTTGTGGCCGGCTGCGTTGGTGCCCAGCGTGGTAATGGAATTGGTGTTGATGGTATCGCTGGAAATGTACAGTTGATGATTGTTCGTGTTGTTCCTGATGGAGATGAACGCGATAAGGATGTTGCTAACGGAATTCGTTATGCAATCGAAAATGGAGCTAAGGTTATTAATATGAGTTTTGGAAAATCCTTCTCCCCGCAAAAACAATTTGTTGATGAAGTGCTTCCACTTGCCGAAAAATATGATGTACTGTTGGTGCATGCTGCAGGTAACGATGGAGAAAACAATGATGTAGTGACCAACTATCCTGAGAACAGGGATGCAAAGGGAAACAAAATCACACAAAACTGGATTACTGTTGGCGCAAGCTCTAAAACAGCAGGCATTATGTTACCTGCATCTTTTTCCAATTATGGAAAACAAAATGTTGATCTTTTTGCTCCCGGTGTTGATGTTTGGGGACTTGAACCAGGAAATAAATACGGATCTGCAAGTGGTACTTCAATGGCATCGCCTATCGCTGCCGGTGTTGCTGCTGTTATTCGTTCATATTATCCTCAGCTCACAGCTGCAGAAGTTAAGGAAGCAATGATGAAATCTGTTACTCCTTACGATGGTGAAGTGACCAAGCCAGCTGCAGAAGACGGAAAAGTGATGATAAAGTTTTCTGAACTCTCTGTAAGTGGTGGTGTTGTTAATCTCTACAATGCACTTAAAGCTGCTGAAGAAATTGCAGCCAAGAAAAAATAATTTTCGTGTGCTTTAAAAAAAAGGCTGTCCCTATGGATGGCCTTTTTTTTTATTGTAATTTTAACAAAAATATAATTCGATCATATGCTTATTCAAATCGAAAAATCCAAACGTATTCCCACAGATCTTCCTCAGCTATGGGTATTGAACGAATTAAAAGAATTGCCATCAGCACTTATCAATGCTGACGAGCGCAATTGGGTAAAAGAACAACTAAAGCACGACAAGAGGCATTTAATTCGCATTCCCCGTGCAAAGAACTTATTGTATCTATGCTTTACAAAGGAGGCATCCACCGAAGAATCCATGCTCGAAGGTTTTCGGACTATGGGTGATAAGCTGGGACGACAGTTGAATGAGCAGAAAATCACTCAGATTGCAGTCACGGCTTCAGCTTCTTGTGGCGCGAAATTGTTCGCTTTGTGCGAAGGCTTGATGCTTGGGAACTATCAATTTTTGAAGTATTTTTCAAAGGCAGAGTCCATGACAAATACCTTGTCAAAAATTGTTATTACTCACGAAAGCCTTACCTCTGCTGATATTGAGCGATTGAAGATTTTAACGGATGCAGTTTTTCGTTGCCGCGATTTGGTGAACGAACCGGTTCAACAGCTTGGTGCTACTGCATTGGCGGAAGTGTTCCAGACGATGGGCGCTGAAGCAGGTATTGAAGTCGAAGTGCTGAGTAAGGCGCGCATAGAGGCTTTGCGCATGGGTGGTTTGCTTGGTGTAAACAAAGGAAGTGTCGATCCGCCTACCTTCACCATCATGGAATATAAGCCGGCCAATAGAATCAACAAGAAACCTTATGTGCTGGTTGGAAAAGGAGTAGTCTATGATACAGGGGGCATCAGTCTGAAACCCTCAGCCAGCATGATTGATATGAAGTCCGACATGGCGGGCGCAGCAACAGTTGCAGCAAGCATCTTCGCCATTGCGAAAGCCAAACTTCCGTTATGGATGGTGGCACTGATGCCTGCTACTGACAATCGTCCCTCAGGAAACGCTCAGGTACCGGGTGATGTAATTACAATGTACAATGGAACAACCGTTGAGGTGCTGAATACAGATGCTGAAGGGCGTTTGATTCTGGCTGATGCCTTAGCCTATGCAAGTAAATATGATCCTCAGTTGGTGATTGATATGGCCACACTCACTGGTGCAGCTCACGCAGCTGTAGGGAAGTATGCAACCGTTGCAATGCAGGCAAGAGCCCTCAGGGAGATGGAACTTCTCAAACAGTCGGGTAACAGGATGTATGAACGAATCGCTGAATTCCCGTTCTGGGATGAATATAAAGAATTGCTTAAGTCCGATGTTGCCGATTTGAAAAACATCGGTGGGCCTTATGCCGGTGCGATAACTGCGGGAAAATTCCTTGAGCATTTCACCGATTATCCATACATTCATCTGGATATTGCCGGACCTGCTTTTGTGGATAAACGTGACAGCTACCGTGGATTGGGCGGTACAGGGGTTGGTATTCGTTTACTGTTCGATTTCTTTTTACATAAATCGAAAAAGAAAAACGGCTAATTACACTCCGAGTAATTGTTTGATAATTTCCGAAATGGCTTTATTGTCGGCCTTTCCAGCAAGTTTCTTGCTTGCTATGCCCATCACTTTGCCCATGTCTTTTACAGAGTTGGCGCCTGTTTCAGCAATAATTGCGGCAACCACTTCTTTAAGAGCAGCAGCATCCATTTGCTGTGGCAAATATGTCTGGATGATGTCAGCCTGAAAAATTTCCGGGTCTGCCAAATCATTCCTGTTTTGCGAAAGATAGACTTCAGCGGCCTCACGGCGTTGCTTTACCAGGCGTTGCAGAAGTTTTATTTCTCCATCTTCTGTCATGGTTTCCTGTGCTCCTTTTTCGGTGCCTGCTAATAACAGAGCAGCCTTAATCGCCCGGAGGGCTTCAAGTTTTTCTTTTTCTTTGGCCAGCATTGCGGCCTTGATATCATTATTAATACGATCCTGTAAGCTCATAACATTTTTTTGCAAAGGTAACAGATTCCGTTTATTTGGAAAAACGGAGTATGTTTCTTTTAATGTTTACTAAAGAGAGATGATTATAGTTAATTAGTAAAATGGTAAATTAGTTGGCAGAGGGCTGCAGGCTTTGGATTTCATTTATATCCAAATTATCTTATATGAATAAATGCATATAAAATATTTGTGCCCTTAAGCTTTTAAAATTTGCCTTAGTGCCTTAGTGTCTTCGTGGCAAAGTAAATCCTTAGTGTCTTATTACTTTATTGAAGTAAACACCTCCTCTGGTCTCAAACCTTACATAATAAACCCCTGCGCGCATTTCCTGCATGGAGACTTCCATTTTCTGTGCAGTTGAAGATTCAGTAATTACTTTGATTAATTTACCTTCGATACTGTAGAGTGAAATACGACTACCCTCGAATGCAGATCCTAATTCAATATTCAGTAGGTCGGTGACAGGATTGGGATACACTTTAGCAGTAAATTCAGGGAGATCATCGGTAGATAATACCAAATTAACCGTGACAGTAAAACTGCATGTATCTGAATTACCGGCCGGATCTTTCGTTACCCATCTGTTGGTTGTAATTCCAATGGGGAAACTGGCTCCGCTGGCGAGTCCCTGTATGCGGTAGATTGTATCGGCAAGGCAATTATCTGTGGCATTAATCGCGTATGAAAATGGCACACTGGTTCCGGAAATAATGTTGAGGATGGTATCGTGTGGACAAGTAATATCCGGTTTAATATTTTCGGTGCGAAGTATACGGAAAGAAGCATCAGCAGCAGATCCAAAGCAGGTGCTAAGCGGACTCCAGCTTGTGCAGGATGAAACGCCACCACCGGGGTTAATGAATGCTGCCTCCAACCCGCGAATGTCGGTGTTTTGCGTTTCCCAAAAGGCACCCGATGCATTGATGCCTTGTGAGCCAATCCAGTAACGAGTTCCGCTGGCTCCGCCGCAAAGAGTGACAGGAGTGGTCATGTTTACATATAATTCCCAAGCATTCATTCCAAGATGCGAGCCTCTGGGTACAGCAACAAATGTTGGATGTGTTTCTGTTGCAATGGCTGTTCCTGGTAAGTTCGAAGAGTTATTGTAAAAAGTAATATGTAATGAATCTATCGTGGTTCCTAGATAACTTAATGTAACGCCATCAATAATCCAGCACTCCCCGGCGGGCACAGTAAAATCATCAGCCAGCTGCGTGCTGTTGGCAGGTGTAATATGATTAATATGTGATTTTTTGGAATCTAAATAAACGCCCATTAATTGGATGTCAGGTGCTGGGCAACGGGTATGCATAAAAAAGGGTCCAATCCAATCGCTGTAATCATTGACTCCACAAACCGAGCGAACATAAAAATCGAAATCACGATCCGACGGTAGGCCATTGATTACACCAGGGTTGGTTAATCCGGTGAAATCTGCATTGTATGACTGCGTAAAACCGGGTGTTCCAGCTTCAATATCCCAACTTGAGGGATTTCCAATTTGTGTCCACATTAAATTTACGGAGTTGGCTGTGTTGCCTGTAAGACTCGCATCCGCGGGAGGAGGACAAGTACAGCTCAGGTCAAGATGAAAATTACCGGTTGCCAGCGCAGCTCCGTTTACGAAAATATAGTAATCGGTTCCTGTAACAGCAAACCACTCCACTTGCGATTTTGTAGCGCAGAAGTCATCATTAGCAGTTACGCAGGTCAAACTTCCGCAATTACCACTGTAGACTTGAAGTATCGTATTATATGTTGCAACATTACATAATGAAGCGGTCATGATTTTATTATTACCGGGGAGCAGAAACCAAACGCCTGCAGCGCCCGCATTTACTCCATTACATATAGGAACAGCATCGACGGTTGCTCCAAGGGTTGATCCCTCATAAGAACTACCGCATTGTACAGGAATCGCGTTGACGCAAATGTCATTTTGAGCATTGGTCGCGTTAAGCTTTAGTACATAGAAGTTGTTTGTTCCGCAAGGATATCCATTATATGTTTGGTTGGCAACAAAAACCACATAGTCGCCCGCTGCAAGGGTATCGGCAAGATAAGTAGTGTCGCAGGCAGGTCCCATAGTAGTTTTTAGTATGGGAGAACTAATGCAATTATTATAACTCATTAATGAAAGTTCGACAGGGAATTCGGGAATCATTGTGAGCAGAATAGGGGTTGCTGTGCTCAGATGGAATTTAAACCAATCTCTATCACGATCTAAATTGTTCGACCATGCATCTCCGGTTACTGTTTCGCCCGGAACCAGTGTTTGGAAGTAGGGCGTAGCGAGATCGCATCCTCCGTTGATATTTGCACCACAGGCCTCAATTTCGGCAGTGGCGCCGGGAATTGAAGGGATACAATGGAATACTTCGGTAACGCAAATGTCAAAGGTGTAGGATAAAGGAAGCCCCGTTTCATAATCGTAAACGCGGATATAATACATTTGTCCTATCGTAAGATTGCCTACCAGTGCGACTTCCAGTCCTCCAGCGAAGGTATTGTCCATACAGCTTATTCCTGTAAGATTTCCGCAGCTACCTGAAAATACTTCAAAAACAGCATCAAATCCCACTGAGCCCTGAACTTTAATTTTTGCTGAGGTTTGGTTTGCCATGAATTTAAACCAAACATCTTCGTTGGCAGTGCCGCTACATCCGGGTTGCGATTGCGTGGCTTCTAGCACTGTGCCTGTAGTATAAGTGCAGCCTGAGTTCTGGGTAATAAGGACAGCTCCTGTACATTCATCATTCGATGGAGGTAGCAGTTTAGCTTGCCCGGGGTCTGTTACACTGGGAAGCGTACTCAATTGTTGTTCTGCTGCAAGCCGGGCTGCCTGTCGTGCAGAAGCTTGTGTGGCGTTATATTGATCTATGTCTCTGGGTGAATTTGTCTGTGCTGAAAGTGAGAAAGGGAAGATAAAAATTGCGGTGAAGGAGATGATCACTGCAAGGCGCGATAGGATAGTAGGTGTCGTCATGTATATTTATTTTGATGAGTGTTGGGCAGAATGAGATACTAACACTGAAGCTCAACAAATATATGAGATTATTCTTATAAAATCAATACATGAATGATTTTATTGAAAAAACAGGCTAAAAGGCTTGCTGAATCAGGATGTTCAACCTGCCATTAAAACGGAAGCTTAAGCTGCTCTGCGCAATGAAAGCTTTTACGGTGATGGGGACATTGGCCGTGCTGTCTTACAGCTTCGCGATGAAATGCGGTGGGATATCCTTTATTCTGATTCCAGCCGTAGCAGGGGAATTCACTATGAAGTTTCTCCATAAATTCGTCACGATGCGTTTTAGCTAAAATCGAGGCGGCTGCAATCGCCTGGTATTTGCCATCACCACGAATAATGCAATGATGAGGGATTCCCCGGTGAGGATGAAAGCGGTTACCGTCGATCAGCAAAGATTCGGGCAGAAGCTTCAGTTGATCAACAGCCCGCTGCATGGCAAGTATGGAAGCATTCAGTATATTAATTCGGTCAATTTCTTCAGGACTGCAACTGGCAACAGCCCAGCAAAGCGCTTCCTGCTCAATAATTGATCGTAGTCGCTGACGCTGCGGCAAACTTAACTTCTTGGAATCGTCAAGCCCCGGATCATGGAATTTTACAGGGAGGATAACTGCTGCCGCGAAGACCGGTCCAGCGAGGCAGCCTCTACCGGCTTCATCGCACCCAGCCTCAAGTATACCTTTTGATAAATATCGCTTTAACATTATAGGATAATGGTCGGTTGAAAATATCAGTTGATTGCAAAAGTAATGGATGCAACGATATCTTTATTACATTCTCTAATTACATACTTAGTTTACCTATGTCGAAAACGTAACTAAACTTAAATGATCTCCAAGTCTTCAAACTTATCTATCCGCTAAAATACGGTATTCATAATGCGAAGAAAAACAGTGGATTAATTAAATATTGATAAAAATAACTGTTAAATATTTGCAAAAAGGGTAAAAAAACCTAAACAAAACTTGTAGTGTTTCAGAAAATGTCATATTATTGTACACTAAAATACGTAGAAGAATGTCAATGTTCTAAATATATTGAATTCTATACTTCTAAGAATGTATAACTCAAATTAACAATGCAATGAAAGACGATTTGATAACCCGGAAGATGCTGATAGTGTTTTTGGTTGCAACTAATGTGTTGATATTGATGTATCTCATATTAAAAGCATTTGATCTTGTAAGTTTTTAATCAAATAAAAACAAAAAAAAAGAGGCCTGCTCACTGAGCAGGCCTCTTTTTTTGTTTAGGCGTTCACAGGAATACCCTTTGCAATTTTACGATGCAGGCTGCGACGTTTGAATCGAACCTTCATTGCGTAGGATGCCAGATACATGGCAGGTACAAAAAGTAATGTCAGGAAGGTGGCGAAGCTTAAACCAAAAATAATGGTCCAGCTCAGGTTGCCCCAGAAGGCCACGTTATCACCCCCTAGATGAATATGGGGATTCAGTTCGGTGAACAGGGTGACGAAATTTATATTCAACCCGACAGCCAAAGGAATCAAGCCAAGGATAGTGGCCGTTGCAGTCAGAATCACAGGAGTAATACGGGTTAATCCCGCTTGAACCACTGCCTCACGTGTGCGTAATCCCTTTTTCTTCAACACATCGGTGAACTCCACAATCAATATTCCGTTTCTTACCACAATTCCACCCAGTGCAACGATGCCAAGTCCTGTCATAATTACGGAGATTGACATTCCAAAAATCATAATGCCCAGCAATACACCAATGATACTAAAGAATACTTCACTCAATATAATAAGCGTCTTGCTGATAGAATTAAACTGAGTCATAAGAATAAAGAAGATCAAGCCAATGGCGATTAACATGGCCTTGCTCAGGAAGTTCATTGCATCTCTCATGTCGTCGCGTTCTCCTGCCATTTTAATTTCAACACCGGCGGGCTTTGAATAGCTCTCAGCTTCTTTAGCGATGCGATTTACAATATCATTGGCGGTGAATCCACTTAATACCTCTGAGGAAATCGTAATAACATTTTTCAAGTCTTTACGATTGATACCACCATAGGTACTGCGACTTTGTATGGTTGCTACAGAAGAAAGCGGAATCTGACGCAGCAATCCCGTGGTCATATCCCTATAGGTAATCTTAAGATTCATCAGGTTGTTGATGTTCTCCCGTTGGTCTTTTTCGTAACGAAGGTTAATCTGATATTCATCTTCACCTTCTTTATATTTAGATATTTCTTTTCCAAAGACAGCGGTGCGAATCTCAGAGCCAATCTGTCCTGTAGAAATACCTTCGCGATTTGCACGAATACGGTCAATGGCAATAACCAATTCAGGTTTGTTGTTAATGAAGTCAGACTTCAATTCTTCAACGCCTGGAATTTGTAATGAGTCAAGATACCGCTTGAACCCTGCTGCAGTAGTGATCAGGTCGTCCAAATTCTCCCCGGAAATCTCAATACTAATTGGTTTTCCTGTTGGAGGACCCATTTTATTTTTCTGTACTACGATTTCAGTTCCGGGAATACCCTTCACTGCAGCCCTTATATCAGAAAGGTAGGAATTTGTTGACGGTCCTTTACGGAATTTGTATTCCACAAAATTCACCGTAATTTTTGCCTTATGCGTCGATGAGGAACGATCGAAGAACGTACCTTCACCAGCACCTGCAGTGACATTAGAAACTACCGATTCAACATCAGGATTGTTTTCTCCAATCGCATCGTAAACACGGCGTTCAACAATTCGGCAAATAGAGTCGGTTGTGTTTTGATTCGTACCCACCGGCATAGTTATCAGTACTGATAAGTTGTTGGGCTCGTTGTCTGGGAAGAACAATACCTTCGGTTTCACCAGCATAACAGCAATAATGGTTGCGAAAAATAATGCGACCACAACCCATAATAAAGTGTAAGCTCTTTTACGACGAATCACTGCACGTAGCGTTCTTTCATATAAGCGTAAGACGCGAGGCCATAGCTTTTCCTGAAACTGATTGATGAGTTTTTTAAGTACAAACTGATACAGTACAATCAATAAGAAAACAAAGATGGTGAAGTTCGCCATGCCCGGCCAGCCTACAGCATAGAACAATCCTGCAAAAGTAAACGCAACTGCTCCAATGATTGCTAATGATTTAATGCGTGGTTTTTTCACTTTTTCCTCATATTCGTGTTTCATGAAGGAAACTGCAAATACTGGGTTAATGATGTAAGCCACGAACAATGAAGCAAACAGCGTTAGGATGAGAGTAACCGGCATGAAATACATGAACTTTCCTGTGATTCCCGGCCAGAATGCGAGCGGAAAGAAAGGCGCCAATGTAGTTAATGTGCCCGATAAAATCGGCAGGAACACTTCTCCCGCGGCCATCTTGGCCGCAGTCACAATATCCGGTACCTTTCGATGTATTCGGTGCGTATTCTCAATTACAACAATAGCATCATCAACCACAATTCCAAGCGCGAAAATAAATCCGAACATTACAATCATGTTCATGGAGAAACCAAGTCCGGGCATGATAAGATAAGCAACGAACATTGAAAGCGGCACACTGAGTCCCACAAAGAATGCATTCGTAAATCCCATAAAAAACATCAATACCAGAATAACCAGCATAAATCCAATGATGATGGTATTATTGAGTTCATCAAGGGTATTGCGCGTGTAGCGCGACATATCGCCCGACACATTAATTTTTACATCGGGAGGAAGTGTGGTTTTCTGAGCATCCGCAAGTATTACTTTGATTTTATCAGAAGCATCAATCAGGTTCTTGCCACTTTTCTTCACAACATTCAGCGTAATTACATTCTGTCCGTTGAGACGACTGAAACTTTCCTGTTCCTTCACCGTGTCCTTAATGGTTGCAACATCTTTTAAGTAAATGGTTGCACCACTCGATGATTTCATCACAATGTTCTGGATGGTCTTCATATCAACAAACTGCCCAACAATCCTAATGGAGCGGTTCATCCCGTATGAGTTGATGTTGCCTGCCGAAATGGTAAGGTTTTCATATGCAACAGCACGTTCTATATCTGATAAGGTAATACTTGCTGCCTGCATTCTGTACATATCAACATTGATCTGGATTTCACGTTCGAGAGCACCAACAATATCAACACGGGTAATCTCAGGTAATCCTTCAATTTGATCCTGCAACTTTTCACCATAGGTTTTTAGTTTCTGCAAGTCATAATCACCAGAAATCTGAATATACATAATTGGAATTTCGGAGAAGTCAATTTCCATGACATCCGGGCTGCGCGGCAACGTTGAGGGCAAGTCGGGTTTGGCTTTATCAACAGCATCGCGTACTTTTTGTTTGGCATCAGCAACAGCGACATCAGTGTTGAATTCAACCACGATTACAGAAAAGTCCTGTATGGAATTCGATGTTATCTTTTTAACCCCAGCCAGCGATTTCATTTGTTTTTCCAAGGGGCGGGTCACCAGGTTTTTCATGTCATCCGGACTGGTGCCAGGATAGGGCGTACTAACCATAATGGTTGGAATAATGATCTCCGGTATCTGCTCCTTAGGGATGCTCATGTAGCTCATTACACCTAATATGGTAATGAATGCGGCGATAATATAGGTGCTGGTTTTGTTGTTGATGGCCCAGCTCGTCGCAAAAAATTCTTTAAACTTTTCGTTTTTCATGTGTTTGATCTTTCAAAAAATAAAGGCAGCAGTAAATTAAAATTTGACTTCCTGTCCGTCGAGTAATTCCTGATATCCTGTAGTGATAAGCTTATCACCTGCTTTTAATCCGTCAGTAATTTCAACAAGTCCATTATAGGTCTGTCCAATTTTTACAATTTGTTTGCGTGCGATGTTTTTTCCACCTTCTGTTTTTACAACGAATACGGCTTGCTCACGCATGGTTTTCTGAATAAGATTATCCTGAATTACAATGGCATTTTCAGCTTTATAATCCTGGATTTTTACCACTGCAATCATATTGGCTTTGAATTGTAATTTACCGGGATTAAGTCTGCATTCCACCTGAAATGTGCGGTTTGTAGGATTGATGAATTTACTGGTAAAATTCAATTTTGTTTTCACTTCTTCATTGAAATCGGGGAAGAAAATAATAACGCTATCTCCAGGTGAAACCTTAGGAGAATAGGCTTCGGCGATTTCAGCAGTAACTTTAACTTTGGTAAAGTTCACTACCCTGAAGGTGGTCATACCCGGAGCAACATACTGTCCAACCTTAATGGGAATCTCTTCGATAGTGCCCTGAATCGGAGATACAATGCGCATCATAGCTAATTGTTCTTTCAGGGTTTTGATTTTGTTCTCCAAGGATTCCTTATTATTTTTTGCTGTCAGAAATTGCACTTCTGAACCAATATTCTGATCCCAAAGGTTTTTCTGTTTTGTATAAATATCTGTTGCAAATGCCAGCGCAGATTCAAGTTCTTTCATCGACTGCTGCATAACCTGATCATCGAAGGTTGCAAGCAATTGTCCCTTGCGAACCGGCTCGCCTTGCTGAACAGGAATGGATGTGATGAAACCTGCCATTTTTGAACTCAATGCAATGTTTTCGTCTCCGTCCACCTTGCCCTGAATTTCAACAAAACTTCTGAAGGTGGTTGGTTCAACTGGTGATACAGCAACTTGTTTTAATTTTACTGTTGTGCCGCCTTCTGCAGCGATTTCATTTTCTAATGTTTTAATCTGTTCGCTCAGTTTGTCCCTTTCCGCGCGAAGTTTGTCTAATTCTGCTTTTTTGTCAGTTGGGCGATTACAGGCCACGAAGACCAGCATGAAGCTCAACAAATAAATAACCTTTTTCATATATGTTTTGTATTTAGTATTAGTAATTATTAAGTGCCTTGTTCAATTTGGAATTAGCGTTGAGTAATTCCAGAATAGTGTTGAAATATGTGCCCTGAGTGCTCAAATACTGATTGTGTGCCTGAGTCAGATCCATGCTGCTGCTCACACCCTCTTTGTATTTAATCAGAGTTTTGTTGTAAATCTTTTTACTGAGGGCCATATTATTTAATTCGTTTTGATATTGGGTGGTGTAGGTTCGCAGGGTTGATCGTGCATTCTGTACTTCCAAGGTGAGGCCCTGACTTACTTGCTTCAAGGTAATTTCATTCTTCTGTACGGTGTATTTGCTCATCTGAATCTTATAATAGCGGGAACCGGAGCTCCAAATGGGAACACTAAGAGAAAGGCCAACAATGCTTGTTCGATACCAAGGATATTGATCTCCTGATTTGAAAAAATTGAATTCATTACGTTGTGCGCTATACGACATGCTTCCAATTGCAACCAGAGATGGCATATATTTGAATTTGTCCATTTTGTATTGCAAGCGTGCAATTTCGTTTGAAGTTGAGAGCAACTTGTAGTCAATATGGTTCTCAGGTTGGAATTCTTTATCTACTAAATTCGACGCGAAGGCTTGTAATAAAAGGTCATCCAGCTTGTCGGTGAGTGTCATCTGAGTTGATAGGTCCATTCCCATTTGGAACTTAAGCATGTTCTCTGCAAGTTCAATCTGACGGTCGACCATCGCAAGTTTACTCTCCAAGTTAGATATCAGTAAACTGATTTGATCTACATCAGTCCCTTCAATGAAGCCGTTTTTCTGGAACTCTGTTGTTTGCTTTAATGTATTGCGCATGTTCAGAATAGTTGAGTCAAGGACCATGCGGTTTTCTTTTGCCACCAGAACCAAATAATAAGCTTGAGTGACAGCTTCCTTTATGTCCTGCTGAGATTTTAGTTGGTTGGTCTTGGTCATATTTACATAGACTTTAGCCGTCTTTAGACCAATAATGTAGGTTCCATCAAATATTAACTGACTGGCATCAATGCTTCCACTCATATTATATTTGGTTCCAAACTTAATTGGAATCATAGTTCCTGCAGGAGCTCCAAACATTTCACCTGGAATCAGCGATGTTGGAATATCAATATAGTCCATTAATTTTCCGGTAGCATTAATCTGAGGTAAGCCAATCGAAGTATATTGTTTAACCTGTTTCTTCGCAATCTCAACATCCAACGCACTGCTCATCGTCTTGTAACTATTGAGGACGGCATAATCCTGCGCTTCCTTAAGTGTAAAGGTTTGCGGCGTTCCTGTCTGGGCATTGACCGTTGGTATAAGCCCGATTATCAACAAACCCAGTAATGTAATTCGTATCCGTTTCATAGATCGTTTATTGAAATAATTTGTGATTTTTAGAAATTTTTTCGAAGACCTCTAGTCCTTTTGTGCTCGCAATTCCGCGAATATGATAAGTAATTAATTCTTTAAAAAATGCAGAAAAGTTTTGTTGAATATTAGGAAATGATTCTGTATCCATTCCTCCGCGCATCCTACTTACATATAAATGTGCAATGACATCTGGATCGAAATCTTTACGATAAAGGCCTTCTTTGATCCCGGAAACAAGATTGGCTTTTACACTATTAAATACACGTTCCCGCTTGAATTCAAGCAAGAGCTCCCAGCAATCCGGATAATACTTCATTAAATCAAATGTCAATGAAGGATTCATTTCACTCATGTTGCGGGCAATAATGTCACTAATGGACAGCAAGGTTTCTATCGCATTTTGCTTGTGCAATGCCATTTCCTTAAATTCACAATCAGTTTTTCGCATCTGATGTGTCAATGTTTGCTTAACGAGATCATTCTTGTCTTCAAAATGTTCGTAAAGCGTCTTTTTTGAAATACCAAGCTGTGTGGCAAGGTCATCCATTGTCACGCTGCGAATTCCATACTTATTATATAAGGCGGAAACTTTTTCCAGCAAAGCAAATGTTTTCTCATCCATGGTACAAAAGTATATAGAAAAAGCTTATGGAAACTATTTTCCCATAAAAAGTTTCTTAAGTTTATGTTAAATATTTTAAGATTTGACCTTGAGGTGAACAAAACATTAAGAAATCGCTGCATTTTTACTAAGTTTGGAAGGAATTAGATAAAAATGAATTATGGAAATAAATGATTCGATTTTTCCGGAAAAAGTCAGTATTGAGCGCAAACATGCACTCGCAATACCAGTGATTCAGAGGGAATATCTGATAAACGGGGATATCAGGCAATGGAATGAAACCATGCAAGAGGTGCTGTCGCCAATATTTCTACGCGACAAGAATACATTATCTAATGTAATAGGAAGTTATCCTTTAATGGGGAAGGAGGTTGCATTGGAGGCACTCGAGGCTGCATCTGTCGCATTTAACTACGGAAAAGGTGAATGGCCATCTATGAGTATTGAAAACCGCATTGGCTGCATTAGAAATTTTGTACTTCTAATGAAGGAAGAGCGAGACAATGTGGTTCGTTTGCTTATGTGGGAGATTGGCAAAAGCCTTAAAGATGCGGAAAAGGAATTTGACCGGACAGTAGAGTATATCAATGACACCATCGAGGCCTTAAAGAACCTTGACAGGGATGCCTCGCGTTTTACCATTTCGCAAGGTATTATTGCTCAAATCAGACGCGCACCTTTGGGTGTTGTGCTTTGCATGGGGCCTTATAATTACCCGCTGAACGAAACATTTACCACACTCATCCCTGCCCTGATTATGGGCAATACTATAATATTTAAACCGCCAAAACTTGGCGTACTACTGCATTATCCTCTGCTGCGTGCTTTTGCTCAAGCTTTTCCAAAGGGAGTAGTTAATACTGTGTATGGAAATGGTCAGCAGGTCATTGGACCACTTATGGAATCGGGGAAAGTGGATGTGCTTGCATTTATTGGATCAAGCAGAGTGGCCGACATTTTAAAGAAGCAGCATCCAAAACCACATCGTTTGAAATGTGTGCTTGGGCTGGAAGCTAAGAATCCGGGGATTATTCTGCATGATGCGGATTTAGACGAAACAGTAAAAGAATGTGTCACCGGAGCATTATCCTTTAATGGACAGCGGTGTACAGCACTTAAAATTCTATTCGTACAGGAAGACATTGCCGATGCGTTTATTCAAAAGCTGGTCGAAGAAGTTGAGAAGCTTAAGTTGGGGATGCCATGGGATGCTGATGTAAATATTACGCCTTTGCCAGAAACAGATAAATCAAGCTATCTTACAGATTTAATTAATGATGCTATTACGCATGGTGCAAAAGTCATGAATCCCAGTGGTGGCGCATTCAACCGCTCGTGTTTTTTTCCAGCAATTCTTTGTAATGTCAATGAAAAAATGAAGGTGTATCACGAAGAGCAGTTTGGTCCTGTGATTCCTGTAGTGAGATATAAAAACATCAGTGAACCCCTGGAATATGTGATTAACTCAAACTATGGACAACAAGCCAGTATCTTCGGCAGAGATTCCGGTCAGATTGCACAGTTAACCGATATTCTGATTAATCAGGTTTGCAGAGTTAATATTAATTCACAGTGCCAACGTGGCCCTGACAGTTTTCCTTTTACCGGAAGAAAGGACTCTGCCGAAGGTACGCTTTCGGTGCACGATGCGTTGAGAGTATTTTCTATAAGAACATTATTTGCTGCAAAAGATACAGATGGAAACAAGAAGATTATCCGCGAAATTTTGCAGGATAACAAATCAGGATTTTTATCCACCGATTTTATTTTTTAGAAGGAAAACTTACGAAAGTATTTCAGCTAATATTAGGTGCGATTGAATTTCACCAAAGTCGGCAATATGCCATTTGTAATAAATGATGATTTGCTGAAGTGTCCGTATACGTAAAGAATGAGGGATGCTGCATTCCTGAAGTTGATCACAGCTTATATTTAATAGTTGATGGAAACTCTTGGTGCAGGCTTCATCCATGAACTCATCCAGTATTCCGCTATGTTCCTGAAACAGTCCTTCTTTTAAATTGAAATATTTAGGCAGTCCGTCAGTTTCCTGTGGTTGAAACCCAAGATGCGAAGTAAGGTGAGTGCAGAGCCACAAATGAAAATCGGCAACAGGACCATTCGTATTATCCAGCCACAACAAAGCGTCGTGAAGAAATGTGAATAATTCGGGATCAGCCTCCTCGTGTCTGATGGTATGTAAAAGCATCTCGTTAATAAAGAGACCGATTGAACTTTTCCTGATATCCGTACTTAAGGTGCGATAAGTATGCTCCATTCGTAATTCCTTTGGATGCTGTAATCCGCCATAATCCTTATCTTCACAAACTAATTCAACCAAATTTAAATGTTGCAGCAAACTGGATTTTACACTTGCCTTTCGTTTGTGAACACCTTTGAAAATGTAACTTTTAAGACCATACTGTTCTGTAAAAATCTTAACAATAACACTGGTCTCAGAATACCTGAGCTGATGTAGGACAATGCCTCTAGTGGTGTATAACATCTGAAATGAAAAACCTTGGAAGGATCAGTTGACGATGAGGATTTTTGTAACCACTTTTTCACTGCCATCTTCACTGATAGCAATCACAGGATATACGCCGCTTTTTGCTTTTTCTCCGTTGAAATTTTTTCCATTCCATACGGCTTGTCCGCCTTCGGAGCGGGTTTCGTAAATCAGGTTACCACTGATATCCGTAACTTTTATCCAGGAATTCCTTGTTAATCCTTTAACCCCGATGTAGCCAGTATAGCCGGGGGGAACGGGGTTAGGATAAGCATACACGCCTTGATATTTATCTTCGCCTGTGGTTGCAAATCCCTTATAGGAGCAGATTCCCATGTCGGTTCCAAAAAACACTTCTCCGGTATTCCCGTCGATTACGATATCGGTAATAGTATTTGAAAGCAAGGGACTATTTTCTGCAGTAAAATGATGTATCTCTTTCTGTCCATCATCAGAGAAAAGAAAAACTCCGGCTTTCTGGGTGCCGACCCATTTCTTATTTGCTCCGTCAACAGCAATGGCTGTCACGGTTTCAAAGGCAAGTAAATGTTGAGCTGTACTATCCTGTTCAATCGTGATCACCTGAGCATCGTAATTATCGCCGGAGAATATGCTTCCGGGATTGTAAAATACTGCGAGTCCTTTATCCGTGCCAACCCAGACTTCGCCATCAAGGTCTTCAGCAAAGGAATACACCGCGGCACTAGGAAGATTGCCAGAACCAAGGCTGGTAGTTAAACGTGTAACGCGATCGTCGGATGTATTATCAATCGTATTATTGTCATTATACACAAGGATCCCTGATGAGCCAAAAAGCATTATCCATTTTTGATTATAAGAATCAATCATGAGTTGAGTTGCCTTAGGTTGGCTAATTACAGAAGAAACACTGTAGGCGTTCCATGTACCATCCGGTTTCAACACTTTGAGTAATTTATTGCAATCAGAATTAATCATCCACAAGTTTCCTGATTCATCAAAGCTTAATCCACCCACACCAACCCAATCATAGAAATCATAGGGTTTTTCGAGACCACTGTTGTTGAAGGAATACACCCTGGAATAAATGCCATTCTGTAACTCAACCAACCCATATCCCCATGTAGCAAGGAATACACGCTGATAATTATTCGGATCAACGGCAACATAAAGCACATCAAAAAGTGTATCTAAACAAGGATTGTAATCCTTAAGAGTATACCATGTTTCGTTGATGAAAGAGAAAGGACCTACCGTGTTGTATGTATTTCCCATGGAAGAGTTCACACTTCCCGGAGCAACCCAGATATCGGATCCTGCTGCCGTCATCGAAAATACCTGATGTGAACCCGGACCATTTAATTTGTAATATTCGTTAGACCAGCCCATATTTTTTACTAGTCCAGAGTATTGATCGGCAATCCATACGCTGCCGTCGTTATCCTCGAATGCGTCCATAGGAGCCGGAGTCCCCGGGTTGTATGAATAGGTTAGCCACACAGAGCCCAGCGTATCATTAAAAATCTGCATACTCCCATTGGCGCATACTAAAAGATGAGATTTTGAAACCTTGATGGAAGTGTAGTCATCGGCAATGCCCGGTAACATTTCGTCCCATGTAGTATCATTTTTTACAAATAGGGTGTCGTCTCCATACCCCGTATTTGCAAGGACACTAATTGTTTTTCCGCTATAGTAGGCAATATGCGTATAATTTGCGTCGGGTTGAAGCAAGGTGGTGTCTTTGGTCCATGAGGCATAATCGGCCAGATTGCTTCCGGTTGCATTTGCAGAATAAATACCATTGACTGTTGCTGCAATAAAATGAGTACCGTCGTAGGTAAGACAATTTACTTCCAGACTAGTACCTGATGGTCCGATATAATAGGTGTCGAAAATTTCGTTGCGTGATAGGTCAAGAACAACAATACCAAAGCCGCAGGACAGATAAGCGTATTTGTCGAGAAGCAGTATACGATTAATTGTTTTTTTTCCGAATACATTCTTTCGCTTTATATCGGAAATATTGATAATACCTGATTCCGTGATGAGGTCGATATTTGCGTTTGTATATGCTACGAGTAATGTTTTGTAGGTTTCGGAATAACTAATGGTGCTGATTTCAACGTCCGACAATCCATTCACTTTGCTCAGGCGGTTCATGCTATTATCTATTCTGTCCAGATTGAAGAGGGCAAAAGGAGTAGCACAATAGATTAAATCTCCGGCTTCAGCCACAGCCGTACATTTGCGATAAGGAAGATGAGCGCGCCATTCACCGATTCCATTTTCCTGGGCCAGGGAAGTACTTGCAAAACAAGCGGTGAGTAAGTAGATCAGTAATCGTATGCGGGTCATGTGCGGAATTTTGGGACTGGGTTATTAACTTAATTTGGCTGTTTTTATTGTCCTGAAATGACCTTCGTTACAACATGGATGCAAGTAGTGCTGCAGCCTTGTCCAGCGCCTTATCCATACCTTCCGGGGCTTTTCCTCCGGCCGTGGCAAAAAACTTTTGTCCGCCGCCGCCGCCGTTAATCTCTTTAGCAAGTTCGCGCACAATTAATGAAGCATCAAGTTTCTTTGCAGCAACAAGTGTTTCTGGGATAGATACCGTTAATGTTGGTTTTCCTTCGCTAATAGTGCCGAAAATACAGACAATGTCGGAATGCTGCGAGCGCATTTCGAATGCAAGATTTTTCAATGTTTGCGCATCCATATCAAGCTTCTTTACCACTATTCGAATGTCGCTGCATGGAGTGGCTTCATTTGCAAGCGATGAACTCATGCCTTTAGCTCGTTCCTGCTGCAATTCCTGAATCTGCTTCTGCAACTCTGAATGTTGCTTGATGAGTTGTTCTGCGTTCTTCACCAAATCCTTACTGCCTTTGAGCACTTCTTTTAGGGCGCCAGTAATTCTGAATTGTTCCTGTATTAAAAGTTCAGCACCATCGGCGGTAACAGCTTCGATTCTTCGGATACCTGCAGCAATGGCACTTTCGGAAACAATTTTGAAAAAGCCAATATGACCAGTACTTGAAATATGCGTTCCTCCGCATAATTCGATAGAGAAGGAAGGATCAAAACTTATTACTCTTACGTGATCGCCATATTTTTCTCCAAACAGTGCTACAGCGCCCATTTCTCTTGCCTTTTCGATTGGGATTTCTCTGTGTTCCTGCAAAGCAATGTTGGCTCTGATTTTTGCATTCACAATATGCTCGGTTTGAAGGATCTCTTCGTCGGTCATTTTCGAAAAATGTGCGAAGTCGAAACGTAAGCGTTCAGGATTCACCAATGATCCTTTCTGCTCAACATGCGACCCAAGGACTTCCTTGAGTGCTGCATGAAGCAGGTGGGTTGCACTGTGATTGCAGGCAGTGGCGGTACGAGAAGAAACATTCACCTTTGCAATGAATTCCTGTGCGGGATCCGATGGCAGAGTGCTGCTCAAATGAACACTTAAATTGTTTTCTTTACGCGTGTCTTCAATTTCCAATACGCCTTCTTTTCCGATGAGTTGTCCGGTATCTCCGCATTGTCCACCCGATTCTGCATAAAAAGGAGTGCAGTCCAATACGAGCTGATAGGAGGATTTAGTTTTAGTGGTGATTTTTCTATATCGTAAAATACGTGCTTTGCATTCGATAGTGTCGTAACCAACAAACTTGCTTTCCTGAGAAGGATGCACTTCAACCCAATCTTCATGATCTACTTCTGCTGCCTGACGTGATCGTGTCTTTTGTTCCTGCATACTGAGATTAAAACCTTCCATATCTACATCCAGCGAAAGCTCACGTGCCATTAGTTGTGTAAGGTCTATAGGAAAGCCATAGGTGTCGAATAATTCAAATGCAAATTTTCCTTCAATGACATTGATGCCTTTTTTGTCCTGGACATATTGCTCAAACTTAATAATCCCAGTTGCCAGTGTACGCATAAAGGTTTGTTCTTCCTCCTGCATCACTTTAATGATAAGTGCTTGTTGTTTGACGAGCTCGGGGAAGGTATTTCCCATTTGTTGTGCAAGAACAGGCACCAGTTCGCAAAGAACTGCATCGCGGAAGCCAAGGAAAGTATAGCCATAGCGCACGGCGCGACGCAAAATGCGACGAATTACATACCCAGCTTTATTATTCGAAGGAAGCTGTCCATCGGCGATAGCAAAGGCAACTGCGCGCAGATGGTCGGCCATTACCCGCATTGCAATATCTTCTTTGGGATTTTGTCCGTAGGGACGATTTGCAAGTTTGGAAATTTCCTGAATCAGCACCTGAAAAACGTCAGTATCATAGTTTGACTGTTTTCCCTGAAGCACCATACACAGGCGTTCGAACCCCATTCCAGTATCGACATGTTTTGCAGGCAAGGCTTCAAGTTTACCATCCGCTTTACGGTTAAATTCAATAAAAACGAGATTCCAGATTTCGATAACCAGCGGATCACCAGTATTCACTAACTCTCTTCCGGGAGTGACCGCTTTCTCTTTAGCGTTGCGAAGGTCAACATGGATTTCAGAGCATGGGCCACAGGGACCGGTATCGCCCATTTCCCAGAAGTTGTCTTTCTTACTACCGTATAATATCTGTGATTCAGGAACGATGGCTTTCCAAAATTCAAGAGCTTCGTTATCAGGACTCAGATGCTCGGCTTCATCTCCGCCAAAAACGGTGATATAGATATGTTCTTTATTGATTCCATATACGTCCACCAAAAGTTCCCATGCCCATTCAATAGCTTCTTTCTTAAAATAATTCCCAAACGACCAATTGCCAAGCATCTCAAACATGGTGTGATGATAGGTGTCGTGGCCTACTTCTTCGAGGTCGTTATGCTTGCCGGAGACGCGCAGACATTTTTGGGTGTCGGCAATACGGGGGAATTTCACAGGACTATTTCCCAAAAAAAGATCCTTGAACTGATTCATACCTGCATTAGTGAACATGAGGGTAGGATCGTTTTTTACAACCATGGGTGCGGAAGCAACAATCTCGTGCTGCTTTGCTTTAAAAAAATCAAGAAAGGTTTGTCGTATTGTCTTTGAATCCATATAAAAAATTGTAATATATGATGGTTTTATTAATTATTTCGAAACGACTGTTATTCAGTTGCAAACTGTTCAATTAACAATTATTAAGAGAGTAATCAGCCTGCAAAGTTAAATTTTTTTATTACTTTTGTGCCTAAGCTTCTAGAATTTCGGAAGTAAACCCATTGAAAAAAGCTGATTTCAGGCGCCCCACGACGCTATTTAGAATCTAATTTACGATGTCATGGGAAAGATAAAAGTGAAATACCATTTTAATGCGAAGACGATGACCTTTGAGGAAATCAGGGTCAGCGTCAAGGAAAAGCTCTTAAAGGTTTTTTCCATTCTTACTTCAGGGATGGTGCTGGCTGCTGTGGCTATGGTTGTCTTCTACAGTTTTTTCGATTCGCCCAAGGAAAAGTTGCTCAAAAGGGAAATTGCAGAATATCAATTGCAGTACGACATTATGAACAAGCGTTTGGATCAGATGTCCGCTGTTTTGCAAGATGTTCAGCAACGCGACGATAATATCTACCGTATGATTTTCGAAGCTGAGCCTATTCCTGGCAGTGTTCGCAAAGCCGGATATGGCGGTGAAGAGCGTTACGCCCGCTTCGATGGAATGGAGAATGAAGCCTTGTTGAAATCCACCAGTAAAAAGATGGATATGATATCGCGTCAGCTCTATGTTCAATCAAAATCCTATGATGAAGTTATTGAGTTGGTAAAGAATAAAGAAAAAATGCTGGCCTGCATTCCGGCAATTCAGCCGGTCGAGAAAAATAAATGTACCATCGTTTCTGGCTTTGGATATCGTGTGCACCCCATTTACAAAACCTTGAGAATGCACACAGGTATTGACTTTGCTGCTAAAACCGGAACACCTATTTATGCTACTGGTGATGGTGTGGTCATTGATCCGGAAGGGAATCAGTCGGGTTACGGCATTGTATGTATCATCAATCATGGCTACGGTTATCAATCACTTTACGGACATATGAGTCGTATGGTGGTTAAGATTGGCGACAAGGTTAAACGTGGTCAGTTGGTTGGATATGTCGGCAGTACTGGACTTTCCGTTGCCCCACACTGTCATTATGAGGTAATAAAGAATGGAACCAAGATCGATCCGGTTCACTTCTTCTATAACGATCTCACACCTGCCGAATACGAACAAGTGGTTAAGGATGCCTCTAAGGTTACTCAGTCCCTTTCGTAAGGCATTATTAATTTCTATTGTTGGATATGCTGTTGATGTAATCGTGTCGTCGATTATAGGGAGTCTTGTGTAAATCCTTAATCAATGAGTAATAAGAGTAGGAATGTTGTGAAGAACACGGATCAAGCCAGATTGTTGAGGAAAAAAAATAACCAAATGCGGCAACAACTTAGAGCCAAAAGAAGGTTTGTCACAATTAGCAAGAGTGCGGCTAAATTGGTTGTTTATTTCTATTAATTCCACCATTTTTCTTGACAAAAATGGTGGAGCCAAAAGTCAAGTCAAAGCAAAATGCTATCCCCCCCGCTCTCACCAACGGCCGCAAATCACGCAAGGTAGTGCCGAAAACGCCAATTGACGGCGGTTCTTGAATGTGATAATAAACTTCATTTCGCTATTTGAATTTCTTTTTGCCGTTTTCGACAGAGCCGACAGCGAAAAAGCCGCTGTCTGGCCCCTTGCGGATTTGCGTGCCGTTGGCGATTCACAGCCCGCCCACGCCCGCTTGCTTTGACAGGCCCGCGCACACGCTTTGAACATTAGCATTGCATAATTTCAAGACAGTAAAATAACCACAAAGTACAAATGGTATTGGCTTGATAAACTATTAAAAACACAGATGCACAAAATGATAGATACGTTTAATTTATGTTGATGGCAAATGTCACAAACAATAGCTGCAAATGAAACTCATTCGTGTTCATTCGTGGTATTCGTAGTTAAAGAAAGGTTTCAAAATCTAATTTTTTCTATGAATAGTATTCTTACTCCTCAACTTTTCAGCTTGATCCAAGAACACCGCTGCAATAAAAATGATTAGAGTTACGATTTGCTATAATGAAGGCTGCTGGCCAATTTCATTCATAAGCACTCATAAAGAATTTATGAGAAGATTTTTGTGAGTTGCACAAAATCGGCCACACTCAATGCTTCGGCGCGCAAATCAAGCAGAGGACTTAATGGATCCTGGCACACCAGACCCATTGGCTTTAGTGAATTACGTAGGGTTTTCCGACGCTGATTAAATCCCGCTTTAACCACTTTAACAAAGAGTTTTTCATCACAATCCAATTGTTCAACCTTATTGCGCTTTAAGCGAATTACTGCAGATTCAACTTTTGGCGGAGGCTGAAATACGCCGGGTGCTACGGTGAACAAGTATTCGATATCATACCATGCCTGCAACAATACGCTTAAAATTCCATACGCTTTGCTGCCCGGAGGTGAGGCAATACGTTGCGCTACTTCTTTCTGAAACATACCAACTACCTCTGGAACCTGATCGCGCCAGTCCAAAACGCGAAAGAGAATCTGGCTTGAAATATTATAAGGGAAGTTACCAATAATAGCGAATGGGGCTGGAATTAGGCCTTCCACATCCAATTTTAAAAAGTCTCCTTCAATCATGCGGGGCATTAATTCAGGAAACTCGTTTTTTAATGCGGCTATCGATTCGCTGTCTATCTCAATCACCCATGTTTGAAAAGATGATTCCTGTAGTAAAAAGCGAGTGAGAACACCCGTACCCGGGCCTATTTCAAGTATTTGTTGATAGCCTCCATGAAGGCTGAGGCTCTGTGCGATTTTCTGTGCAATATTATGATCGCGAAGAAAGTGCTGTCCTAAATGTTTTTTTGGGCGTACATAATCCATAGGAAAGAATAGGGTTTTAGAAGCATTCAGGATCAGGGCGCAACCTTGTCGCCACGTAATATGCGAAAACGTAAACGTGCATCAACAGCAAAGACACTTCCGGGATAATTGGTAAATAGTTCCTTGTAATAATTCATTGCTTCCTCTTTCTGATTAAGAACCTTTTCGTCGAGGTTGGCCATTTGGAATAGGGCATCATCAGCAAGGATATCCTGTGGATAGAATTCGTATAGTTTTTTAAACAGTGTCATTGCCATCGCAAAATCTTTTTTCTTGATATAGATTTCCGCTTCCTTATAGAGAACCTCATCGAATAATGGGTGATACATTCCCAGCATATTCACCGAATCAAGAGTGGCTAATGCAAGATCTGTTTTCCCCATAAACAATAGCAAATCTGCCCGCGCATAAATGGATAACGCGGTCATGCTGCTGTCGGCATCGGTATTGTCGCTGATAAGCAAAGCCAGCTGCATGGCATCATTTGCAATGAGTTTTGACGTAGCGGCCTTCAGCACGTCAAGTTGCGCGCGGGCCCATTCGAATTCTCCGATGTAAAATGACAGTTTTGCGTTTTTAAATTTCGCCTGAGCGCCAATGGGATCGTTCTTAAATGCCTTTTCAACCTGCGAGTACAGTAATGTTGCTTCCCAAGGTTCTCCTGTCATTAGGAGAATATCAGCAAGTTCAATTTTACATTGCGCAACGCTAATTGGTTTTGCTCCGGCCAATCCAATAGCGTCGTTGAGCAGGGTTTTCGCCTGAGGGATATCATTAAGATAAAAAGCTTCGAGATGGGCCAGATTCCTGATTAATGGTAGTGTCTGAGGTTGTTTGCCAAGACTTGATAACGCATCCTTATATTCTGATTCAAGCTTGTTAAGATCTTCCTGAGTATAGGTAAGGCTATTGGTGATTTTCAAATACCGGGCATCCATCAAATCGACCCTTGCAGAAAGCCAGTAAGAATTATCTGAACCCAACGCAATGATGTAATCAAAGCATGAAATGGCTGCATCATACGATTCATTTGAAACAGCCAACTGCCCAAGGTTATACACTCGGGCACCTTCTTCACCTAGCCTTTTATCAAGCGATTTGGCTTGAATAAAAGCAGCATCAAAATCTTTTTGTTGAATGAAATACCAGAGGAGTAATTCTGAAAACCTTGTTTTATCAGGGTTTTTCTTTAATCGTCCAAGCAGTTCCATTTTGAATTGATCGTTCAAACTATGATCCGGATCCACTGAAAGTATGTCCTGCAGGCGGTTTTCGATATCAACAAGGTATTCATTGCTATTTTCAAGTAATTCAAGGTATTCATTGAGTGCTGAAGTGAAATCACCACTTTTTAAATACACATCAGCCAGTTCAAAATTTAATGGAGTCTCGTAAACGATTACCTTTTTCCCTTTTTGCAGAACTTTAATAGCGTAATCTGTCTGACCTCGCAATAAAAAGGCATTACTCAAATCGAGGTAGGATTGTCGGGTTTCTACAACCTGCTTAAATGCTAAATCAAATTGCTTACGTGCTGCATTTTCATCCCCCGATTGTTGATATACATATCCAAGATCAACCAGAAATCGGCTATCATTGGGATTTCTTTTAATCTGTTTGCCGACAACTTTCTCTGCCTTTTTATAATCAGGCAATTTCATCAGACAGTCGAAGTAGTATGTATACAGTCTGGGAGTAGGAGTGGTAGTGAATAATTTCTCGAATATTGGTGCGGCCTTTTCAAATTCGCCATTCTGGAAATATTGTACTGCCAGTGCTTCCTCACCTTCCTGCGAATAGCTGTGAACAGGCAGTCCGAAGAAAACAACAAACAGTATGAGAATATTCCAATAAGCCAGGCGCATTGAAAAAATTTATTTCACCTCGTTTTTGAGCGATTCAAAGAATTTGAGCACTTGAGGATGAACTGTGTCGAAACGTTTTTCGTATCTGATTGCATTATCAATTCCTTTGAAAATTCGTCCTTTGAGGAATAGCGCATTCTGCTCTTCAACTAATAGGAATTGTTCAATTTCAGTAGGTTTTAGCAGATCATTCTCAATATCATGTTCGAGTCGGTCGACTTGGATACGAGAGCTATCGAGGTCTTTTTGATAAAGTTTATAGCTGGTTGCAACTTCGCGTAAAGGTTTCTTACAGTCTTTATAAAGCGCCAGTACGGGAAAACTTTTTTCACTTTTAATGGCATCGTAATTCTTATCGATGCGCTCTGAAGTCTGCTTAAATAGCTGAAACTTCTTATGAATACTGTCATAGTTGACTGTAGTAATCTTATTCGCTGCAGAGTCGATATTCAGGCGAATGTTACTAATGCGATCGCGTACTTTTTGGTCAACTTTTGGTCCGCAGGCTGTAATGCCGGTCAGCAAAAGCCCGGTAATAATAAGAGAGAGAACGATCTTTGCTTTCATGTACAAATTATTCTATGGTTTCAAATCCAGTATAGGGAACTAATGCTTGAGGAATATGCACAGCTTTATTAGAATAATGATTCTCCAGCAGTGCGGCAACAATTCTTGGTAACGCCAATGCAGAACCATTTAGTGTGTGTGCAGTTTGTGCTTTTCCATCTTTGCCTTTAAAACGCAGTTTCATACGATGTGCCTGAAAGGTTTCGAAATTGGAAACGGAGCTCACTTCCAGCCATTTTTCCTGCGCTGCAGACCACACTTCAAAATCATAGGTGAGTGCCGAAGTAAAACTCATGTCGCCACCACATAAGCGAAGGATTCTGAATGGGAGTTCGAGTTTTCGGAGAAGTCCGGCAACATGCTCGCGCATTTCTTCGAGCGTCGCGTAAGATTTATCCGGATGTTGTATCTGAACGATTTCAACTTTATCGAATTGATGAAGGCGGTTAAGCCCTCTGACATCTTTACCATACGATCCGGCCTCGCGACGGAAGCAGGCAGAATAGGCAACATTCATTACCGGCAGCTCCTCTTCTCTGAGAATTACATCGCGATACAAGTTAGTGACTGGTACTTCAGCTGTAGGAATCATGAATAATTTATCCAGCGTCGCTGTGTACATCTGGCCATCTTTATCAGGTAATTGACCCGTACCGTAAGCAGAGGCTTCATTAACCATTAAAGGTGGCTGTACTTCGTTGTATCCGGCTTTTATGGCTTCATCCAGAAAGAAGCTGATGAGGGCACGTTGCAGTTTTGCTCCTTTACCAAGATAAACGGGAAATCCTGCACCTGTAATCTTGCTTCCTAATTCGAAGTCGATTAATCGAAAATTAGAGGTTATTTCCCAATGTGGCAGCATTCCTTCGCTTAAGGGGATGATGGTTCCTTCCTGATGTATAATCTCGTTATCTTCTGCGCTGTGTCCGGGTTTTACACTGCTATGCGGTAGGTTGGGAAGAACAATCAGAGCCTGTTGTTGTGCTTCTTCAAGTGCAGCCAGTTTTTCCTCCAGAGCTTTGGTGGACTTCTTCAATTCTGCACTGCGATCTTTGAGCACGGCCGCTTCGTCAGTTTTTCCTTCCTTAAAGAGAATGCCAACACTTTTTGCAATCTGATTGGCCTCTGCCAACTGATCGTCAAGTTCTTTTTGGATGCCGCGTCGTTCTTCATCAATTCGTAAAACCTCTTCAATAATGGCACGGGCATCAACATTCTTTACAGATAAACAGCGGATTACCTCTTCTGCATCTTTACGTATGGTCTGGATCTGTAACATATTATTTTTTTGTATTTGTGCAAAATTACGAAAGCTAAGTTCGGATCAACATGCTGGATAAAAAAATATCTCCCACTGCCGCAGCAAGGGGAGATATTTCATACTTTGAAATGAAACTAGTTCTGTTCTGCGGTTTCTTCCAGCGGTTGAACGGAGACAAAGGATTTGTTATCCCTGCGTTTCCTGAATTCAACGATACCATCGGAAGTAGCAAACAGGGTATGATCTTTACCCATTTGTACATTTTCACCAGGAAAATGCACGGTGCCACGCTGACGAATGATAATGTTGCCGGCCTTGGCGAACTGTCCGCCGTAAATTTTAACGCCCAAACGTTTACTGTGGGATTCGCGTCCGTTACTTGAACTCCCGGCACCTTTCTTATGAGCCATATGCTGTGATTTTTACAGTTTTACAATATTGTTCAGCCTTATTCTGCAGTCTTTTCTTCAGCTTTCTTGCTGGACTTGGCTGTAATTTTTTCAATCTGGATTCTTGTGAAATTTTGGCGGTGACCATTGGCAATCTGGTAGCCTTTGCGACGTTTTTTCTTGAAAACGATCACTTTATCACCCCTGACATGCTCAACGATGGTAGCATTCACTTTAGCACCTTCGATAACCGGTGTGCCAACATTGACCTTACCGTCGTTATCAATAAGAAGTACCTGGTCGAAAACCAACTTGGTACCGGTTTCACCTTCTAAACGGTGTACAAACAACTTCTGGTCTTTTTCAACCCTGAATTGCTGCCCTGCGATATCAACTATTGCGTACATTTCTAATGATTTAAAGATTATATCCCCTAAAAATGGGAGTGCAAAGATAGAGAAAAATCCTTATAAAAAACACTTTAGCGCTTTTTTTTTGAGATGAAAGTAAATTCCTTTAAAGACCTCGTTGTGCAGAATACAGCATGAACCTATCCGCTGCTTTTTCGAATTATAAAGAATCCCTAAAGCTTGACCCGTCGAACACCCATGAAACGTGTGCGATAGTAGTCGATTTGCGGATAACGGTCAATTAATACACCCCGGTGACAGGAATGCATCATCTTAAGACCCAGTGAGTCTACCTCAATTACTAATGCTACGTGTCCCACATAGGTTGAAGAAGAATTTCTTCCTTTGAATAAAAGGATGTCTCCCTTACGAGCTTCTTTATAAGGCACTTCTATTCCAACATTGGCCATTGCTGTCGATGAGGTCGGCAGTGTATAACCAAATTTTCCGTAGAGGTACGAAACATATCCGGAGCAATCGAAACCTTCTGGAGAATGACCTCCATAATGATAAGGTAGACCGAGAAATTTTTTACCTAAAGCAATCAGGCTGTCAATAGTAGCCTCTTTGTAAAAATGATTATTGCTGCTGTCAGGCTTGATGCTGTCTTTGTGAACATCATTCAATGTCACCATGCCTGCTAATGGTTTTCCAGGTTGACTGAAAAGATCACTCACAAAAACCAGCGAACAGCATAAAAGAATCAGCAGGAGATGGTGATAGTTTTTCTTTATAAGATACTGCATTACATTCGTTTAGTTTGCACTAAGGAGACTTTTTCTAAAAAATTAAGAATGCAAAGGTACGATTTTTTTTAAAACCGGCAATTTTGAAAAGAAGCGATCTTGTAAATGTAAGTGAAACAGTCTTATACAGCACTTTTATGATGGTTAAGCTTACTATGCTTAAATCCATAAGTGAAATACAGTAAGAGCCCAATAACCAGCCAGATAAGAAATCTGAGCCAATTGGTGATGCCAAGCTCGGTCATGAGGTAAAGATTGGTCAGTAAACCGAGTACTGGAATAATTGACAAGCGCTTGGCAATGGCCAATATACTCAGACCTAGAGAAAACAGTATAAAAAACATCATTGGTATCTTGTGCCAGAAAGCCAGCTGCACCTCACCCGGAATTGGCGTGCTATGTCCGGGAACAAAGAACCTTAGTACCCCATCTGTGTTAAGCCAGAAAATTAGACCAATAACAACAACCCATATTATAGGTAAGAGATATCGGCTGCTTACATAAGGAATGCGAAATCCTTTCTGTTTAATTTCCTTTGGGTCACGCGGACCTCCATCGAGAATCAGTACACCCCCTGAAACCAGCACGAATGCAAATAAAGTCCC
The DNA here is from genome assembly GCA_963678485.1 of Bacteroidales bacterium. Lineage (GTDB taxonomy): Bacteria > Bacteroidota > Bacteroidia > Bacteroidales > CAIWKO01 > CALGYY01. Next base: position 1,571,807 of record OY782882.1, on the reverse strand, counting down.
GATACTGGTCAAATCAGTGACTTCCTTTAAGTTTAGAAAGAGCGATGGAACGGCTACCAGAATTCCGGTTAGCACAGTAGAAAAGGCAGGGGTTCTGTATCGTGGATGAAGTCTGGAGAATCGTTTTGGCAATAAACCATCACGACTCATACTCATCCATATGCGGGGCTGGCCCACTTGAAAGACCAGCAGCACCGACGCCATGGCAATGATTGCACTTAACGCGATAATTCCAGATAATCGTGTGAGATGCAATTTCTCAAAAACATAGGCCAAGGGATCGCCCACCCCCAGTTCGCTATAATGTACCATACCTGTAAGCACCAAACTAATTATAATATATAATATGGTGGTGATTATCAGCGCATAGATGATGGATCGGGGCAAGTCCTTTCGCGGATTTCGGCATTCTTCGGCCGTTGTTGATATGGCATCAAAGCCAATATATGCGAAGAACACTCCTGCCACTCCTTTAAGTACACCCCCAAAACCATTTGGTGCAAAGGGACTCCAGTTTGCCGGGTCCACATAAAAGGATCCGACGGCAATGACAACCAGCAATATGGCCACTTTGAGCAGAACCATGATATTGCTTGCTATTTTCGATTCATAAATCCCTTTATAAACGAGATATGTAATAAAGACAACGATTCCAAAGGCAGGCAGGTCAACAATTAATTTCATCCCGAAAAGCTGCGGGGCATTTTGCCAGGCATAAAAGGCTTCCTGCAAAGCTCCGGGAATCATATTAATTGATCCTTTATCAGCAATGGCTGCTAACGCTTCAGTATAACCGCGGGATGCACTTACATAGTCAATGGAAAGAAATTCAGGGATGTGAAAGCCAAGACCCGAGCAAAATCCTGTAAAGTAATCCGACCAACTTATGGCTACAGCAATATTTCCAACTGCGTATTCCATGATGAGATCCCATCCGATAATCCACGCGATGAGTTCTCCAAAACTCGCATAGGCGTATGTGTATGCGCTTCCGCTGATAGGAATGGATGATGCAAATTGGGCATAACATAATGCAGAAAAACCACAAGCAATCGCAGTGAAAATAAAAAGCAGAGAAACGGCGGGACCACCGCTGGCTGCAGCGCCTCCAATCGTGCTAAAAATTCCCGCACCAATAATGGCAGCGATGCCAAAGCCTGTGAGGTCGCGAACCCCAAGGTTTTTTTTCATCCCTGTGTCATTGCCTTCCGCATCACCCGCGTGTGATAGAATATCTGCAATAGTCTTTCTTCGGAAAAGATCTTTCTTTGCCAAGCATCAAGGTTTAAGAAGCAAATGTATTAATTTTCCGTTTGCACGGACAAGAGATCACGCACTGCAGCGATAATTCCTTTTTGATCAAATCCACATTCAGCGTAGAGTTCCTCTGGGGACCCTTGTTCAATAAAGCGATCGGGAATCCCCAGTCTGACCACCTGAGCTTTATAGCGATGATCAGCCATAAACTGCAAAACAGCGGTGCCAAGGCCTCCTGTTGTGCAACCATCTTCAATGGTAATAATTTTTGGATAGCGTACAAAGACTTCGTGAAGGAGTTCTGTGTCGAGCGGTCTGAGAAACCGCATATCATAGAGTGCAGGAGTGATGCCTTCCGCTGCTAGCGTCTTACAAGCTGCTTCTGCGAAATTTCCGACATGTCCCAATGTGACCAAAGCAATGCCTTTTCCTTCATGGATACGCCTTCCTTTGCCAGTTTCGACGAGCTCCATCGGTAGTTGCCATTGTTCAAACTGCCCGTTGGCTCTGGGATATCGAATTGAATAAGGCCCTTTGTGGAATTGTGCACTGTACAATAAATTCCGCAATTCTATTTCATTCATTGGTGCGCTCACAACCATATTTGGAATATTTCCCAAAAACGACAAATCAAAAACACCATGATGTGTGGCCCCGTCTTCACCTACAAGTCCTCCACGGTCAATACAAAATACAACATGCAAATTCTGCAGCGCAACATCATGCAGCACCTGATCATAGGCGCGTTGCAGAAATGTCGAATAAATATTACAATATGGGATCATCCCCTGCGAGGCTAGCCCTGCCGAAAAAGTAACCGCATGTTGTTCTGCAATGCCAACATCAAAGGTGCGATCAGGAAAACGATTGGCCATCATGTTCATTGAACATCCGGTTAGCATGGCGGGTGTAATGCCTGCAATTAGTGGATTGGCCTGAGCTAGCTCCACTAAAGTTTTTCCAAAGACAACCTGATATTTTGGAGTTTTAATACAGGATGTGTTTTCCATACTTGCGCCCGTAGCTTTATCGAAAAGTCCCGGAGCATGAAATCGGGTTTGTTCCGATTCTGCTTGCTTAAATCCTTTGCCTTTCACAGTAATGCAATGCAACAATTTGGGGCCGGGTATGTTTTTCAAATCCTCCATGATTTTGATCAATCGTGGTATATCGTGACCATCCACCGGACCAAAATAGCGGAAGTTAAGGGATTCAAATAAGTTACTTTGTTTTACAATCGCAGTTTTGGTGGAGAATAGAACTTTTCGTATAAAGCGACGTATGTTTTGTCCTCTAATCAGATTCCAGACATTTCCTTTGAGTCGGTTGTAAAATCTGGATGTTGTGATGTTAGTAAGATACTCCTTTAAGGCGCCAACATTCTTGTCGATTGCAATTCCGTTGTCGTTAAGCACTACCAGAATGTTGGATTTGCTCACACCTGCGTGGTTCATTGCTTCGAATGCCATACCTGCGGTCATCGATCCATCACCAATGACAGCAATGTGCTGACGTTGATTCTCGCCTTTGAGCTTTGATGCAACGGCCATTCCAAGCGCCGCGGAAATTGAGGTAGAGCTGTGTCCCGTTCCAAACGCATCAAATTCGCTTTCCGACATTTTTGGATAACCGCTTATACCTTTATAACTGCGGTTTGTATAAAACCGGTCTTTTCTGCCAGTTAGGATTTTATGTGTATATGCCTGATGTCCAACATCCCAAATCAGCTTGTCGTCCGGGGTATTGTACACATAATGCAGAGCAACAGCCAGTTCGACAGTGCCGAGATTTGCTCCTAAATGTCCTGGTCGGTGTGAAACAATGTCAATAATATACTCACGAATTTCGGCGCAAAGTGGCTCCAAATCAGTCACTGCGAGTGCTCGCAGGTCTTCAACGGAGTTGACTTTGGATAGGAGGGGGCCAGTTTTCGGTGACATAATGCGGTGGTTGTTCAAACCAATGCTGTTAACATCTTTTTATGAAAAATAGTGTGCAAAAGTACAATTTAATTCCAACATCATTGAAGAACCAACCACCGCAATAAGGCCTACTTTTTAGCTGAGTTGTAAATCATCTCTATCCAATCATTGCATGTAAATGCCACTCCCCACTGTTCCCAGTCTTTTAATACTGCCGCTTTTTTAATTTCTTCCAACGTCTTTTTTGCAGCCATTTCTTTAGTGACAATTTTATAGGTGCTTGTAACCATGTTCTGGTATTCCTTGAGTTCCTTAATAGTGTATTCACGACCATGCCCGGGAATGATTCGAACATTGGCAGGGAACATGTCGACAATTTTTTCGATGTTAATGGCAATCTGCATTACGTTTCCGCCATGAGCCACATCGCAAAAAGGAAACATATCAGAAAATATTATATCCCCAATGTGTAGAACATTTGCTTTTTTGAAATATACAATAAGGTCGCTTCCCGAATGACCTCCTGGTAATGCAATAATACTAATAGTGTCTTCATTAAAGTACAATGTCATTTTATCTGAGAAGGTAATGACTGGTCGTAAATTTGACGGGTGAGCAGGAATTTTTTCACCAAGCAAATCATTATCCTTCGAGACCAGCTTACGTGTGTATTCTGTGGCAATAATGGTGGCTTCCTTACCTAATACAAGGTTTCCTCCAACATGATCAAAATGCCAATGTGTATCGATCAGATAGTTGATTTGTGCTGGATTAATCTTTCTGATTTCGTTGCGTAATTTTTCTGCAAGTTCCATGTATCCTGCATCCACAAGCAGGACGCCATCTTTGCCGGATGAAACGATCATATTACATCCGTACATTTCAATTTCGTAAAGGCCTTCTGCTAAGGTTTTGCTCCCCACACTAACGCTGTCGGGATTGATTTGGCCCATGACTGACTCCATCCATCCAAAGCACAGCACAAAAAAAAGCATAAAGATGTTTTTCATAACTCTTAAATTTAATAATGAATAATAAGAATAATTATGTATTACTTAATCGGAGAGTTTGGCCTAATGTGGTTGACATCTTTTCTTTTTCGAAATGAGCAACCATGGTTATTTTAATCTATTCATGAAGCAGGAACTGCATGACTAGACCAGTCAGCAGTCCAACTGTTGCCGCTCCGTGAAGGAGGTTCATAAACAGACGGTTAAAACGTTCGCGTATCAGAAGAAATCCAGTTATTATAAGGAGTAGCATGGATGCAATGGTGGTGATGGTAATGGTGGTGCCCGGATAATTTGTGGAGCCAACACCCGATGCATTATACATTTTAATCCCTGAGTAAATCATCAGACCAAAGGAGAGTAAAAGGTGTATAGCAAGCTGAATGCCTTTGTATGGCCGGCCTTTTATAAACATAATAATACCGGCGGTAAGAATACCCAAAGAGACAATGCAATTTAAAAGGATAGTTATCATACCCGATAAAATGGATGTTTACAGTGCAAAGATAAACGATTATTTGGGTAATGGCTGTTGAAAAAAATGCAATTCTCCTGTCGCGATAACTTAAGATTTAATGATCATCTCCATCGGTAAATACTTAATTCCATTTACTTCCTGGATTTCAGCTGTCTTAGTAAATCGAAGCTTTTGATAAATGGGAATAGAAAATGGAGAAGCATGAACGTAGAATGTTTTAAGTGTTACATCCGTATTGATGCATTGCCGGAGGGCTTCGGCAAAGAGCTTTTTAGCGATTCCCTGACCTTGAAATGATTTGTCTACAAATAATAGTGAGATTTGATTCGTCCCCCGTATTTCAATCATCCCAACTATCTTTCCTTTATGCTTTGCTGTCAGAATAATATTCTTATTCTTATCAAAACGTTCTGCAATATTTTCTGCACTGATAAAATTGTAGAAAAACATATTTCCTTCATCAGTATAATCACTGGAAACAAATTCATCATATACTCTTTTGATGAATTCGAAAATTTCGATTTCTTCTCCTTTCTGAAATGAGGAAATGGCAATAGCTTCAGGCATCGGTGATAAATTGCAATGTATAATAAAGATGGTTTTGGCGAATTTACTTTTAATCCTTTTAGGCTTGGTTTCTAGAGCTTCTCTTGTTCGTCTTCGGTTTTTTTCTTGAATATTTTTTTTCGATAGACGTTAAATAAAACAACGAGTACTAAAATGCCAATCCGAATATATATAGATACAGGAAGGTACAATGCGATAAGTAACAGTCCAACGCCTACTAATGCATGGACTAACAGGTTTTTCCAGTCTTTCAGATAATTTAAAATTGCAGTGAAAACTTTTTTCATTGATTGTAGAGATACTTTTTTTTAATAGCAGTAACAAAAATACTATTTAAACTTTATTGAAAACTTCGCATAATATTTTTCTGCAGAGTACAACAGTTGTCCTTCTTTTGACATTGAATCGAAATAAGCTGCGTTGGGCAGCAGCATGGTTGTCCTTGTTCCCGTTTCAACCGACTTGATGAGTTTGTCGTTAAAAAAATAATATTGAATCTGAAAGGAAGGTGCGTCAATTCTATGGTCAATTGTTCCGGTATTGTCGATATAAATGTCAGGGCCAACAATCTCTTGTTCATTTACGAAAATGAGCTTTCCATCAAAGAAATAATATTCAGTCACAGCAAATTGATCCAACAATTTAATACCAATAAATTCGCGAATCTTGCAAACCTTTCCATTTCTGAAATAGCCTGTCAGCCGACCATATCCTTGCCCGGGCTGATTAATAAAGGCTGAATCAAGAAAAGCGCTATTTTCGAATGAGGAAACCCAATAGGCAGTGTCCTTGTTAATCTCAAGCACACGTTGATCAATGGATTGAATGGTGTCAATTTTTAATTGCGCCGAAACAGTATAGAAAGAGAACGCAATTATTATGGTAAGTAGCGTTGTTTTCATAGGAATTAAATAATGGTAAATATACAACTTATATTATGTAAGATTATTTTTCCTGTAATAAAATTGCTGTCAGACAAAGATTCTTTATTTCAGAGGCGGAAATGAATAGTCATTATGGTATTCTGACGTTCGTCTCTTTGCATTTCAATTGAGTAATTATTTTATTGATATTCCTCATGAGTGTTTCTTCTGTCTTAACAAAACTGAGGTACTTGAGGATATCTCTTTTACGTGATTCCGTTAAACGGTTAAAGGCCATTACAAGATTATTTTTTTGCAGCAACTCTTTTAATAAGGCTGGCATTGTGTATTCCTTTGTTACCACACTGTCGTCTTGTTCTATGATGAATGTGGCAATTTGTCCCAGACTTGTGTTGCCACCTTTCATCATATTGAGATTCACAAATAGTCTGTATGGCGCATTTTTTAAAGGAACCAGCGCTTTGGAAAACTCAAAACTGTTGATGACTCCTTTAACTCTTATATAACCCTTGATTGTCTTCAGTTGTTTGGTGATTGTAAGAGGAACGTCAACGCACCAGTTAATGCCGGTTTTATAAATTCTTGCTTTGAATGTATGCTTCATTTCTACTGCAATTCAGGCTTGTTATTTCTTTTGAGTATGCCTTTTAATTAGTGTTTAAACGATTAAAAAAGGTTCAACTTCCGGGCATATTTCTGATACTGTTTTTCCAACAGATTCCTGCTAATTACGCTGCCATGTCCGGGAAGAAACATAGTACAACGGGTATCTAATAGTATCTTCCAGCTTCTGACGGTTTGGTCAATATCAACGGCATATGGTGGAAAGACGGAGTTGTAAAACACCCCGAACATGGCATCTCCAACCAGCGCAATTTCATTATCAACGATCACGCAAATTGATCCCGGAGAATGACCGGGAGTGCCGATAATGTTCACATTAAAGTTATATTCTTTCAATGAATAATTATTCGTAACGACAATATCCGGATTGAATGCATCATAACTGAATCGGCGCTGGTTCAGTTTTTTTCCAATGGTGGAAATTGCTGAGGTGAAAATATTCGTTCCATCTGGAAGTGGCGTATGTCCTGCGTTACAGAATGCCTCCTCTGCTTTGCCTACTATGATTCGACAATGTTCCTGTTCCTTTATTTTCGCGACGTTCTGGCAGTGGTCAAAATGCGTATGTGTAAGAATTAAAAAATCTATAGCTTTAATGGATGATTGCAGCATCTCGATATTACGCCTGAGTTGCTTGTAAGACGTGTCTTTTCCGGTATCTAGAAGTATACCTTGAGTGTCTTTAATAATTAAATAGGAGTTACTTCGCCTAGAAAGAACCTGAAATATTTCGTAATCGTTACCGGTTTTCCAATGCTTCATAGTCCTTTGATATTAGAGGAGTGAGGATATTGTGCACAAAAATACAATTATTGTTTACTTTTAATTACACATATTTCTAATCTATTTGGTGGTTGGTTTCCCATCATCCAGCAGTGTAAATGTATACGGTGGAGGTTATGGTCTAATATAGCTCAGCGGGGGGCTGTTCAATGTAATTCTGCAATCAATAGTTATGATAATCTTGCATTGCGAAAATAGCCTTCACTCTAATTCATGGATGACTGGATAATAATTGTATTTCTTTTATATGTAAAACGATATTCTCTTTGATTTGTATAACATTGCTATCTCACAAGAGAACCTATTACTTTATACTTATCACTTTCTTTATATCTTTGCAAAAAATTTGAAAATGGAACATCTTCGCAGAAACAAAGTGGTTGATCTGTTCAAGTCAAAGGAAACAGGCAGAGAAGTATTGGTAAAGGGATGGGTGAGAACCCGTCGCGGGAATAAGCAAGTTGCTTTTATTGCATTGAATGATGGATCGGTGATCCACAGTATTCAAATTGTTGCAGACCTTGCAAAATTTGACGAAGAGTTGATTAAGAATGTGACCACTGGTGCATGCATTACTGTGAAAGGCACATTGGTGGCTTCCCCCGCTGAGGGTCAACCGGTGGAGATACAGGCCGATGTTATTGAGATTCTTGGAACGGCCGATGCTGCTACGTATCCGCTTCAGAAAAAAGGACATACATTGGAGTTCCTGCGCGAGATTGCTCACCTGCGTCCTCGCACAAACACCTTTGGTGCGGTTCTCAGGATACGACATGCTATGGCCTTTGCCATCCATAACTATTTTAACAACAATGGATTTTTCTATCTGCATTCCCCTATCATCACTGGCTCTGATGCTGAAGGTGCAGGCGCGATGTTTCACGTAACCACGCTCGATATCAACAACCCGCCAAAAACAGAGGATGGAAAAATAGATTATACCAAGGATTTCTTCGGTAAGGAAACCAGTCTTACTGTTTCGGGTCAATTAGAAGGTGAATTGGGTGCTCTGGCACTTGGGCTCATCTATACCTTTGGACCGACCTTTCGTGCTGAGAATTCAAATACACCACGCCACCTTGCGGAGTTCTGGATGATAGAGCCCGAAATGGCGTTTTATGATATTACCGACAATATGGATTTGGCCGAGGATTTTCTTAAATATCTGGTCACCTACGCACTCGAGCATTGCATCGATGATTTGGAATTCCTCAATAAAATGTACGACAACGAACTGGTAGCACGATTGAAGTCAGTGGTTGCTGAACCCTTTGTGCGTCTGGGCTACACCGAAGCCATTGAAATATTGATGAAGTCAGGAGAAAAGTTTGAATTCCCTGTTAGCTGGGGACTGGATCTGCAATCGGAACATGAACGATATCTTGTAGAAAAGCACTTTGGACATCCGGTAATTCTCACCGACTATCCCAAAGATATCAAGGCTTTCTATATGAAACAAAATCCCGATGGTAAGACCGTTCGCGCAATGGACGTTCTTTTCCCGCGTATTGGGGAAATCATCGGTGGATCGCAACGTGAGGAAAATTATCAGGCATTACTCAATCGTGTAAACGAAATGGGTATTCCTGAAAAGGATGTATGGTGGTATCTTGAAACCCGTAAGTTTGGTACAGCGCCACATGCCGGATTTGGTCTGGGCTTCGAACGTTTGATATTATTCGTTACTGGTATGGCCAACATACGTGATGTTATTCCATTCCCACGCACACCGCAGAATGCCGAGTTTTAAGTCGCTTCTCTGAGGACTCGCTTTTTCAAATCCGTTTATATCATTGGTTCTTCAGTCTAGCAACTGCAGCTTGAATAATTCTGTTTATTATTAATCAGATAAATATTTTGATTTAGTGAAGATTTGCAGCCGTTCTGTCGAGGTCAAAGCTGTGCTTTTCAAACATTGTATGTTTTTTATGATAGAAATGCCTTCACCGGTAGTTCCTACAATTTCCGGAAGTTAAAAAACCCATCATTTCTTCTTTTCATATCTATCCCACAATGGCTAAGAAAATTTCCATTATCCTAATATTTTGTTGTATCTTTAACCTTGAAAACGGAACTTAAGTCATATGCTGAATCAGAAACTACAACAAAAGATGATGCAAAAGCTGTCTCCTCAACAGATACAGCTTATGAAATTATTACAGGTCCCGACTGTAGCACTGGAACAACGAATTAAGGAAGAGATGGAGGACAATCCTGCTCTTGAAGATGCTACTGATGAGGAGCCTTTGGATGAGGAGGCTCAGGCAAGGGACGAGAACGAAGAGGAAAAGGAGAAGGATGATGAAAATGAAATTCAGGACGATGAATTCGATTTGCAGGAATATATAGACGATGAATACATCCCTGACTATAAAACCATTGCAAATAATAAGAGTCCCGATGATGAGGCTGATCGTCGTGAAATACCTTTTGTTTCTTCTCTGAGTTTTCAGGACTCGCTGATCTCTCAGTTAGGGTTACGAAATTATACCGGTCAACAATATGAGATAGGTTTATATATCATCGGAAACATTGATGAATCGGGCTATCTAAAGCGCGAAGTTGAAGCCATGGTTAATGATTTGGCCTTCTCGCAAAATATTTCCACTACACCCAAAGAGGTACTAGAGGTGTTGCATTTAATTCAAGAATTCGACCCCCCGGGTGTTGGCGCACGTGACCTGCAAGAATGTCTGCTCATTCAGCTCAAGCGTGTGGAAACACCCAATGAAGCGGTAAAGCACGCAACAACTATTATGTCGCGGCATTTCGATGAATTCATCAAAAAGCATTACGATAAAATCACCAAAAAGATGGGGATTACCGATGATCAGTTGAAGGCCGCCAACAATGAGATTTTGAAACTTAATCCAAAGCCGGGGAATTCGCTGATTGAAACATCAAAAACGGCTCATTACATTGTGCCTGATTTTATCATCACCAATACAGATGGCATTTTGGAATTGACCTTGAATTCCCGCAATGCTCCTGACTTGCGAATTAATCGTTCATATTCAGATATGATAGAAACGATGGCTGCAAGTAAGAAAAAGCTGAGTATGTCGGAAAAGGATTTACTGGTGTTTATTAAGCAAAAGATTGACTCGGCGCGTTGGTTCATCGATATGATACGGCAGCGCCAGAACACGCTCTATAGTACAATGAAAGCCATCATGGATTATCAATCTGATTTTTTCATGACAGGTGATGAAACTCAGTTGCATCCTATGATTTTGAAGGATATTGCTGAAATCGTAAATCTGGATATTTCCACCATTTCTCGTGTAGCTAACAGTAAATATGTACAAACCCCCTATGGGACTTTCTTACTGAAGAGTTTTTTCTCTGAGTCCATGTCCACCGATTCAGGAGAAGAAGTTTCAACCCGTGAAGTTAAAAAGATACTTTCCGACTGTGTTGAAGCCGAGGACAAGAATAAACCAGTGACCGACGAAGCATTAATGAAAATCCTTAAAGAAAAGGGGTATATCATCGCCCGCCGTACCGTGGCCAAATACCGCGAACAACTTGGGATTCCGGTTGCACGATTACGTAAAGAGATTTAATTAATGCAAGGTGAACAAATCGAACGAAGCTTTGCCAAGGTGATTTCCTGGCTGTTTCATCCACTGTGGATTCCGATCCTGGGATTGTTGCTGATTTTCCAGATCGACACCTTGAGTGTATTTCTCATCCCCGATAAAGCAAAATGGTTAATACTCGGGATGGTGCTGGTGGCTACCATGATTTTTCCCTTACTTATTATTTCCCTTTTCGTAAGAAAGGGTCTGGTGTCCTCAATTCGCATGGAGAAACGCGAAGAGCGCATCTATCCTTATTTGCTGATGATGCTTGTGTATTACGTGATGTACCTTCTTTTTGGTAGCATCAAGCTGCCATTCTTTGTGAACGGCTTGTTTCTAAGTGTTGCTTTAGTAATCCTTGTGGTGATAGTTATTAATATCTGGTGGAAAGTGAGTATTCACGCTGCTGCCATGGGAGGAATAACAGGCATTTTCATTGCGCTTGCTATACGCTATGAACTCAACCTGGTAATAGTGATTGGATTATTGTTGTTGATTTCCGGACTCGTCGGATTTGCCCGTTTAAAACTAGATGCCCACAAGCCTTCCCAGGTGTATGTGGGATTTCTCGTGGGCACAGTAATAAGTATGCTTTTATACTTTCTTCTTTAACTAGAGGGGAGTGATGGTCAATCCTACCGAAATAGGATACATCTCAGTATAACTCTTGTTTTTCTTGAATAGCTTGGTAAGTGAGTAATAGGCTGAAATATTCACCCAACCCCAACCAATACGCAATGTTGGTCCCATACGATAAGTTTCAATGTTGGGAACTTTGTAGGTTTTCCATTTCACTGTTTCATCTGAATTAAGACTCCAGGACTGACCAACATAATTATATCCTAAATCATCGCCGCGGTATTTAACATGGCTGCTGAGCATATAACCGGCCTTGAAACCTAAAGCGAATTTGAATTTTTGTCCCTGATTTTTGGTACGGAAACGAAATTCAACAGGGATATCAATAAAAATCGATGTCAATTTGTTATTCTTATAACCTACCTCTGTAGTTCCAACAGTTTCTGGAAGTTTCTGAAAAATGGTCTTTCCAGTGAAAACATAACCAAAGGCAACAGAAGTATCCACAACCGATTCTCTTACTGGCAACGCATTGCTGTAGAGATTATGGCAACTGATTCCGGCTCCAATGGCGAAACTGAAATTACTTTTACCAATAGGAATATCGCGCATGAAATAAGCGTTGGCTCCACGGTTAATGGCAGTGATAGACATTACGCTATCGTCGGGCTTATTCATCCATATATCAGTAAATATGTCAACCATAATGCGGTCGGCCTGATCCAATCGTGCCAGAGGCTTGGTTTTGTTGGTATTGGTCTTTTCATCCGCATCCTTCTGACCAAAAACACTAGTAACAGCAAGGAAGCAAGCAAGGATCAATGCGAATTTTTTCATATTCTTATATCATTTGGGAATTTGTACAAAAGTACGTTTTTTCTTTCACCGAACGACTCCCTTTGAATTTTAGTATACAGGCAATTTTTTACATACTCAATATATGTTCGCGGAAAGTATTAATTTTATAGCGGGACTCTAAGCGTTATTTTAGTTTCCCGAAGCTTAAGGGACGAAATGATTTCTTATTGACAACCAGTACATTCGCTGCGCTGCAATTGGGGATTTGATAGTTTTTTCCGTATATTTCATACCTTTATAGCTTCATTGACGTTAAACAATAAATCCTGAAAATGGGCAAGAAGGCAGTTTTTGTAATAATCACTTTCCTTTTCAACACATTGCTGTTTGCACAGGAAAATGATTGCATGAACTATGGCGAGGCTTCTCAGGATCCTTCCCAGGCACGTTGCCTTTATATCGATTGCAGGACAGATGATTGTAATGAGTTTTTTAATCGGATGGAAGAATATTCCGGTTTGAAAAATCTTGAGGTATTGAATTGCGGAAGAGATTATTTCCCCCGTGATCTCAGTGCAATGAAGGATCTTCAAACCCTTTCGATAACTCAAAGTCCGGGAGTTAATTATAATAATCTGTTCAGAAAGCTTTCGACTTTGCCCGCCCTAAAGAAACTGGTTCTGGATAATGATGCTCTGTCTACACTCCCAAAAACGATACAGATGCTCAATCAGTTGTATCATTTGGTGGTTAGAAATAATGAAAATTTCAATGTGGAGCAGTCTATTCCTTTGCTCAGCCGTCTACTTTCCCTGAGAGAGCTTTCTCTTCCTGTGAATCAGATTAGTGACCTCCCTGAAAATGTCAGTATGCTTGACAAACTGGAAGTGCTCGACCTTAGTGATAACCAACTTGCTGATCTTCCTAATGGGATGAGTGGCATGGATAGTCTGGAAGTTCTGAATATTGAAAAGAATGTGCTGATTAATCCGGTTAAATCTCTTGAAAAGCTTAAAGGATTAAATATTAAGTATTTGTCTATTGATGTTGGTCTTACAGATCGCGATCGAGAAAAACTGAATAAAATTTTCCCGAAGTCTAAAATTGTTGAGGTAATTGACACAGTGAGTAACGACGAAGAAATCTTTACTCCCGAATACTTCGAAATGGATTCTCTTACAGTTGACACTTCAGACATTGAATACAGGACAATTCTTGTTGATGGGGCAAAGTTTCAGGCGCTTTCCGATGCGTATTTGCATTATTCTGTAATCTTTGAGCAGGGAAATTTCAAGAGCACCTTCGATTCCTTATTATTTGAAGAACGTTATTTGGATACTACGTATGCCAATATTTGGAAGATTCAGCCTTGGCGTACTTATAACAATATTCGTTTGTATTTATACAAGGATGGTGAAAAAGGCGAGATATGGTTTGATCTTCATCCCTATGAGAAAGAAAAGGATGTTCCTAATGCCGAACCGTTCATTGCAAAGAATAATCCGGAGCTCATGATTTTTTTGGGGTTGAAATGGGTCTATCAAGGGGATCTTACTAAAAATCAATTTATTCGGAAATATATTAAGACAAAGAATGGCTATCGCTATTGGATGGATGCCAGAGTATATTATAATGAACGAGAGAAGAATTTCATCATCGAGCTAAAGGATCAGCATGGTTTTACGCAAATAAAAGCATATCTGAGGAATCGAAGTAGAGCTATTTCATTAGAAAAAGTTCAGGAAGCCTACGAGGGCTATTTTGAAAAATACACCAAAGCCTTGGATAATAGAAGAAAGCGCTTTCATAAACGCTTACTCAAAGATAAATCAGCATACGATATTACCCTCGAACGCTCATTCATCACCACATGGGAGACGTTTAGAAAAGTTTATATGTGTCCTGAAGAGCAGCGCATGAGTATGAAGAACTGGATGGAGTATTACGATAAAGTGCTTGCCGATGAACAACAGGCTCTTAAAAATGCTGCACCCTCCGCAACCTTATTGGAACGAAGTCTCGTTTTAAATGGTTATAGAAATGCAACCAACGATGCCCTAAAATCTGATACTACCCAAATGAAAGGTATCTATGGCATGTTCCGCGATGATGAGCGAAATATGGTCGCTGTGATACGAGTGGTGCTTGTGGATCTTGATAATAAGAACTTTCGGACGTTCGAAGGATCTGTTGGCCTTAAGAATATAAGGATGTACTTTTTAAATGGTGCGAAATACGGAATTATCGCAGAAATGCGTAATGGCGACATTGGCGTGCTTACTCCGGAGGCCTTATCGCAGATACCTTTATTTCAAAATAAAGAATATATATTTGTACTCAAACGCTTACCAAGAAAAATAAGTTCTATCGGACAAATTCAGGATCTTATTGGCTATACCATGCAAAAATGACATATGTCAAGAACCTGAATTGTAACTTTTGTTGCCGGAGGCATTATAATGGGGAAATTTGAATCTGAACAATCTTTTGCTACTGACCTGAAATATCACATTACACAGGCAGAAATTGATCTAGAAGTCACTGAGATCAATGCAGCAATGGAGGACATGTCCAAATTTTCCGTTCTTTATGATCGTTATTACGTCCGTATTTTCAGATTTGTGTTTCAACGCATGGGCGACGAAGATGTAACTGCTGATGTTACTTCAAGAGTGTTTCTCAATGCAATGGTACACTTGAAATCTTACAAACACAAGGGCTACCCATTTGCTTCGTGGTTGTACCGCATTGCCAGAAATGAAGTCAATCAAGAGTTCCGCAAGGAGCGGGCTGACAGAAATTTTCAGGCTCAATGGGGCGACATCCAGGATATTTGCTTTGAAGCAAACGAAATGGCCGACGAGCAGCATCTTAAAGCATTAGCCGATGCGGTTAAAAAGCTAAAAAGTGCTGATATGGAGTTAATTGAAATGCGTTTTTTTGAAAAACGCTCATTTAAGGAAATAGGCGATATTCTGAATGTAACAGAAAATAATGCAAAGGTGAAAATGTTCAGAATTATTCGCAGACTAAAGAAAAATATGAATTTGTAATCTTTTCCGGCATGGCGCAAAATCTAAATTTTGACAGAAAAGAGCTGAGAGAGCAAGATATACTGAAGCACAAGAATTTCGATGAAGTGCTCAGGTCGTATCGCATGGTTCAGCGACCAGCAAGCAACACCAGGTGGATTGCTGCCGCGAGTATTGCAGCTGCCGCGTGTTTACTGGCTTTTCTGTATTTTGGATTTTTAAACAACAGTACCAATCATCATGGGAACTTACTTAGCGATGGAAATGCGCCTGTCCATTTTAACCTAAACGATCTGCCGAAAAAAGTACAATTACCATTAAAGAATTATAGCGTTCCTGCTGAACATTTCAAGGTATCTGCTGATCAAGGCGGAAATTTTAAGACCTCCAGTGGATCAACCATCAGTATCCCTGCTATGGCATTTGTAGATGAGCAAGGAAAAAAAGTTGAAGGAACCATCGAAGTGAGTTATCGCGAATTTCAGAATCCTCTCGATTTTTTTCTGAGTGGAATGCCTATGCATCAAATGAAAGACGGTCAACCCATTCAAACTGCCTCTGCTGGAATGTTTGAATTGCTTGCCAATAAAGATGATAAAGCAATTTACATTGCCAGCTCAAAACAAATTGCAGTAGATCAACAAAGTCGCTTCTCAGGAAAGTGTGAGCAAATGTTTTTTAATACTACGTCAAACACCTGGGTTAAAGAAGGCGAAAATGATTTATTAGCTGAAAATGGTAAAATCATCGTTGAAAAAGAAACAGCACCAGTGTCTATCGATTCTGCTGGTATGCCAGTGATGCCTCGAAAAGCCGATAAGCGCAAGTATATTTTTGATATTAAAGTGGATGTTTCCGGCTTTCCCGAACTTGCCGAGTATAAAGGTTTGCTCTTTGAGGTAAATGAAACCTATCAGAAATTCGATGAGCGTCTCTATGATATCAAATGGGAACAAGCCAGTATAAAAGCATCTTCTGTTGCCGGAAATTATAATCTCACTATTGGTATTCGAGATTCTTCGGTCACTATCATGGTTTATCCGGTATTTGCTAACAAGAACTATCAGGAAGCGATGTTGGTTTATCAAGAGAAAAAAGAATTATGGTTGGCAAATCTGGCAAAACAGCAAAAACAAACAAACGAGAAAAAGGCAATTAAAGTCAATGCTAATGATGTCGCGTTGGTTACGACCGATGAGCCTTTAATTAATTATTCAAAATTAAAAGCAAAAGGGAAACGTCATTTTGAGGTTCATAAGCTTGGAGTGTACCAATCTGTAATGGCGTACCATCCAACAACGATGAAAGTCGTTCAGCCGAGATTGATTGATCTTAAGGGAAAAGAAATAAAGAATGTTCAAATGTTCATTGCAGATCGTACACAGAACATTCTATATAATTTTGGATCTTCCGCTTCAATAGCCTGTGATCAGAGCGCAAGTTTGTTGTTTTGGTTTGTTACTGACAATGGACAAATGGGAGTGGTTTCCACCGAAGCATTTTTAGCACTAACAGTAAATAACGACCGGCCATTAATTAAAGTTCAATTGATGGATCCTGGTAAGGCAATTGGCATTTTGAAAGAAACTATGCAAATCTAGGCCAGGAAGTATTGGTGACACCCTAACTGATATTTCGTGGTTCCCTTACAAAGTTGAAAAGCCGGTCGTGGACCGGCTTTTTCATTTGTGTTTTTGCGTGATTGAAAATCATACTTTACTTATCAGCATAATCGCAACATTTCTTAGCTTTGTTCCATAAATCTATTTTCTATGAAAAAACCTGAAGCACTTTACTGTGGTGGACTTTTTATTCAAACTCAGCAAGCTATCGATGTAATCAATTCCTGTGATCAAAGTCTCGTGGGAAGTTGTTGTCTTGCCGGATCAGAAGAACTTGAAAAGGCGATTGCTGCTGCATTTCTGGCAGAAAAGGCACTTAGGGACAGCTCATCATTTGAACGAACCTCATGGTTGCTATCAATCGCATCAGGAATACTAAAAGAAAAACAAGAGCTCGCATTAATATTGTCACGCGAGGCTTGTAAGCCTATAAGATTCGCTTTGGCTGAAGTAGAGCGGGCTGCACAGGTTTTTACTGTTGCAGCAGAGGAAACCAGACGAATTCCTTCAGAATCCATAACCCTGGATTGGACGCCCGCTGGCAAGGGCAGGGAAGGTTTAATAAAATATTTCCCTGTAGGTTTGGTCGCCGGGATATCACCATTCAATTTTCCATTGAATCTTACTGCGCATAAAATAGCGCCTGCTCTTGCAGCAAGCTGCCCGATTATCTTAAAGCCAGCTACTCGTACACCGCTTACAACACTTGCTTTAGCCAGAATTATTGATGCTACCGAATTACCCAAAGGCAGTGTCTCAATAATGCCAATGGACCGCACTACAGGTAACTTATTGGTTACCGATGAACGATTCAAGCTCCTTAGTTTTACTGGCTCTCCGGATGTGGGTTGGAAAATGAAAACAGATGCCGGGAAAAAGAAAGTTGTATTAGAATTGGGTGGTAATGCCGGTGTTATCGTTACTGATAGTTGTGATTTGCAGGAAACCGTAAGGAAATGTATTGCCGGAGGATTTTCATATGCCGGACAAGTATGTATACATACACAACGAATATATGTTGATCAGCGAATTTTCGAGGATTTTAAGGAGCAGTTTGTAATCGCAGCAAAGCGACTGAACCCTGGACCACCCGAGCATCCCGATACTGAGATTGCTGCCATGATAGACGAAACGAATGCTGTACGTGTAGAACATTGGGTGAAGGATGCAGCAGCTTCTGGAGCCAAAGTCTTATGCGGAGGAACGCGTAAAGGTGCATTTGTAGAACCCACGGTTCTTACGAATACTGACTTTTCAATGAATGTTTGTTGCAAGGAGATATTCGGTCCTGTTGTGACATTAGAACCATTTTCCTCGTTCGACCAAGCGGTTGATTGGGTTAATAATTCCGAATTTGGATTACAGGCAGGTGTCTTTACCAACAATATCCAGCAAATGGATTATGCATTCAAACACCTTGAGGTTGGCGGATTAATAATTAATGATGTACCAACATATAGGGTTGACCACATGCCATATGGGGGAGTGAAAAACTCAGGTCTGGGTCGCGAAGGTGTTCGTTATGCAATGCTTGAAATGATGGAGCCAAGGTTGTTAGTAAAATAATTCCAACCTATCGTAAATATATCTTTTGTTTGATATCTACACCGATTCCTTCAAGGCGAAGGTAGTACAATCCATTAGTGGTCTCCGGAAGGCCAAAGCTAATGGTGCTTCCAGCTGCAGTCATGATGTTATTAGCGGTGAAAACTAATCGTCCCATTATATCGAAAATGTGTAGGGAAAGCGGATAAAGAATATCCTTGTCACTATTTAATTCCAGCTTTCCATACGATATATTGAAACTGATACTTTCTTCAGGTGAATCGTTTATTACTGCCAGAATTTTAGAGGATGACCTGTTTCCGTCAAAATCATATTGAGTTAATCTGAAATAGTTCTCTCCGGCATGAAGATGAGTAACATCATAACTATAGTTCAATTCCTGATTACTATTGCCTGCGCCGTCAATCGTTGCAATTTCCTTGAAGTTAATACCATCCTGACTTTGCTCTATAGAGAAATAATCATTGTTGGTTTCAGTAAGCGTTTGCCATTGCAATTGAATGCCCTCATTCAACTGAATAATCTTGAAATAATTTAATTGAATGGGAAGAGGTGGCGAAGTAGGGAAATAAGAAAGAGCTGCATAACAAGCATCGCTAGGTGCAGCCAAAGTTCCTGGAGCGGCATCGTAGGGGATACAAACTACTCTGTAACTCTCGCTCAGTGAACCGAAATTAATCACAACGTTTTGCGTTCCTTGTCCTGAAACAATGCATGGATCAGATCCGTTAGGACAAGCAGCTTCAATCATAACGGGCGGTGTGCGGTTGATAGCCCTAATCATCCATTTGTAATAGGCTGCTCCTGCAGTAGCAGTAATAGAGTAAGGATAATCAGTCGATGGCAGGGGTGATGATTCACCTGAAATTGTTCCTGCAGTCAATGCGCTAATACTACAATCGCGACAAAAAACTTTAATGTTATCAATACCTTCAAGTGGCGAAGAGCAACTACCTCCACGTGAAAGTTTTATTTTTAAATTGCTTGCAGAAGGCACGGAATAACAGGCAAAATGCCATAAGGCGTCAGGAAAATAATAGTTAACAGATTGCTGAACCCAGGTGTAGCCTTGTCCAATACTCGTAAACATTTGTGGTGCGTTGAGATCATAGCTTTCGTCGAATGTATAGCTATATGCACCGGCAACGCATGGGTACTTGGCGAAATATGCAAATTTTACTTCTGGCTTTGCACAACCCGAAGTATTCAATTCCTTTGTAATAACTTGTGTTGAGCCCCCGCTGTTGCAGAACTCAAACCCTGTATAAAAAGCAGCATAATAATCACCTGCGTTCCCACTATGATTACCAGTTCCTCCGGAACCACCCGACCACAAATAAGTGATTGCACTCGAAGCATTCTTATAGGAATGGTAAGGTATGACTGTACCTGTGGTGGCGAAATTTCCTGTGTTGACAGGGCCATACCATTTGCTTTGGGTAAAGTTCTCAGTATAGGTAGTTGCTCCTGTAATATTAGGCACCGCAACCGTAGTAGGACCGGTATCTTCGATTAATAAGTTATCTAATGAGATCCAATTGGTACTTGTAGCAGAGGGGAAAAACATGACCACTGCGATATTCTGTCCTCCACAAACATAGCTTTCTAGGGTTAGGTTTTGGTTGGTACAACCTGAATTTGCCGCAGCTGAAGTTGCAGGTGTAATGGTTCCCCACAACACCCAGCCATTATCTGTTACTGAGCCTGTACTAAAAGTGCAAGAACCGGAAATCAAATAATAAATTTGGATAGATCCAGCAGAAGCATTTACACGACGACTATCAAAACTAAACTTCAAGCCTTTTCCCTGAGGAACATTGATTGTGTTGGTTTCTAGATAGGCATTGGAAGAAGAAGTGTAGTAAATATTATTTGCAAATGCGCAAGAATATGTATTTCCCGCATTTCTTGTAAACCCAGAAGAATTATAGAAATTCGCAGGAACCGCGGTGAAGTCCTGTGACCATAATACGGCAGCAAAACCCGATGAGGAAAACAAAGTGATAAAAAGCAGTGGAATCAGTCTTTTCATAGTGAAACAGGCTTGTTCGCAAACATCCTAAAAGTAAATCGTAGTTGAAAGCATCGCAAAAATACGACAAAAGACTTGAAAAAACAAGTCTTTTGCTTTGAATTTTAAGAGTATTTCACACTATAATAAGATGTTGACCTACGATCAAGCGGTATACTTTTCAATAATCTTCAGTATTACCTTTGCTGCTTTCTCCATGCTTTCGACGCAAACATATTCGAACTTACCGTGGAAATTATGTCCACCGGCGAATACATTGGGGCAGGGAAGACCCATATATGAAAGGCGCGCACCATCGGTACCTCCGCGAATAGGAACAACCAATGGTTTTATGCCAAGCTCTTCCATGGAGAGGCGGGCAGTTTCAACAACGTGATACACTGGTTCAACCATTTTACGCATATTGTAATACTGGTCTTTCATTTCGAGTGTTGCAACACCC
This sequence comes from Bacteroidales bacterium, assembly GCA_963678485.1. Taxonomy (GTDB): domain Bacteria; phylum Bacteroidota; class Bacteroidia; order Bacteroidales; family CAIWKO01; genus CALGYY01. The sequence continues at coordinate 1,550,627 of OY782882.1, read as the reverse complement.
GGGTAGCGATTATTAATGAATTCAACCGCACGTGTCATTATTGCCTTCTTTGCTTCAAATTTTTCTGCATCATGGTCACGGATGATGTATTGAATCATCGATTTTTCTACTGCGCCCTCCATCTTGATTAAATGGAAGAACCCCTCATAATCCTGAGTGAATTCGGGACGTTCGTTTACCGGTAACAGTGCATTCAGCTCCATTGCGATGAGTATCGAATTCAGCATTTTGTCTTTGGCATAACCAGGGTGAATATTCCTTCCCTGGATAAAAACCTTGGCACCAGCAGCGTTGAAGTTTTCAAATTCAAGTTCACCGGCTCCGCCACCATCAAGAGTATAGGCGAAATCAGCACCAAATTTCTTTACATCAAAGTGATCAACACCGCGGCCAATCTCTTCATCAGGTGTAAAGCCAACTTTGATTGTCCCATGCTCAATTTCCGGATGATTTACTAAATACTCCATGGCTGTCATAATTTCAGCAATGCCTGCTTTATCATCAGCGCCAAGCAAAGTGGTTCCATCAGTGGTAATCAGCGTTTGACCAATATAATTCTTTAACTCAGGAAATTCTTTGGGGCTAAGTGTGAGATTTAACCCTGCATTGAGCAAAAGATCCTGTCCCGCATAATCTTTTACGATAATTGGATTTACGTCAACGCCCGGCATATCAGGGGCAGTATCCATATGGGCAATGAACCCTATTACAGGTATCTTTTTTTTGCTATTCGAAGGCAGTGTGGCCATTACATAGCATTTTTCGTCTACCGAAATATCAGTCAGGCCTAGCTGCTTCAGTTCCTCAACAAGAACCTTTGCTAAATCGAATTGTTTTGCAGTACTGGGAGTGGTCTCTGATGCATCGTCCGATTGAGTGTCGATGCTTATATATTCCAAAAATCTTTTTAATACTTTTTCTTTCATGATAATGGTTATTTAAAAATGATTACGAAAAAGGGATACTTGCTATCCCTTTTTCATCTCAATAAAAATTAATCGTTTTCCTTAGCGCGGAAAGATTCCCAAATAAAATATAATATCAAACCTGCAAATGCTACGAAGGCAAGAATTTCAGAAATAGCGGTACCATTTGCAATCTTATTCCAATGTACCAGAATTAGTGTTTCCTCAGTTCCAGTAAAGAACAAGATCACCGCACCAATAACGCCAAATAATGCAGCTCCCGCAATGAAACCCGAAGAAATAAGGATACCCCTGTTAGTGCGTGCTTTGGCAAGCTTTTCATTTTTGTTTTTGTTGAACCAATGATTTAATAAACCACCCACAACCAGCGGAGTATTTAATGGCAGCGGAATAAACATTCCAAGAGCAAAGGCCAATGGAGAAACCTTTAACCAATTAAGAAGGATAGAGATTACTGCTCCAATGGCAAGTAGAATCCATGGTGCGCCACCATTCGACATCAAAGGCTCAATAACTGCGGCCATTGCATTTGCCTGAGGTGCAACCATTGGATTAATGTGCTCGGCGGTTTTTACGAAACCAAAAACATCATTCAATACATAGATTACAATACCTACCGTTGCGGCAGATACCAGTGTGCCCAAAAACTTGTAACTCTGTTGCTTTACCGGAGTTGTTCCTAACCAGTAGCCAACTTTTAAGTCGGTGATGAAACCACCAGCCATCGACAGAGCAGTACAGACAATACCTCCAATTATCAGCGAACTAACCATCCCTGTAGGACCTTTCAATCCAACAGAAACTAAAACCACAGAGGATAGAATCAAAGTCATTAAGGTCATGCCCGAAACCGGATTGGAACCAACAATCGCAATTGCATTGGCTGCCACAGTTGTAAACAGGAATGAGATGAGCGTAATTGTTATGAGTGCAACCAGCGCCTGAACCAGAGTAATGTGTACTCCAAAAATTAAAAAGATGAACACTGCAATCAAAGTAAGAGCTAAAAATAACATCACAAAGGACATCTTAATATCTTTCTGTGTGCGTTCTACTTTTACTTCACTTCCTTTAATTCTTCCGGCACCAACGGCCAGTTTGAAAGCACTTCCAATGACTCCGGAGGATTTAATAATGCCGATAATACCAGCCATGGCAATAGCGCCGATGCCGATGAAGCGAACATATCCTCTGAAAATATCTTCCGGACTCATGGCTGCAAAAATATTGACGCCACTTCCGGCAGCGATATTGCCGATTTCGTTAATTAGGGGAACGAAAACAAGCCATGATAACAGCGACCCTGCGCAAATAATAAACGAATAACGAAGTCCAACAAGGTATCCAAAACTAAAAATCAGTGCAGAGACATTTAATTTAAGAACCATCTTGGTTTTATCGGCCAAATGCTGACCCCAGGGGATAACTCGCGTGGTAAATTCTTCGCCCCATAGTCTTAGATAGGTAAAACAAAAATCGAAAAGACCTCCAATCAAGCCACTTACTACTAGCAATTTGGCTTGTTTTCCGCCCTTTTCACCCGTCATAAGGATTTCTGTGGTTGCGGTTGCTTCAGGAAAAGGCAATTTGCCGTGCATATCTTTCACAAAGTATTTACGGAAAGGAATCAGGAACAATATACCTAAAAAGCCCCCTAATAGCGAGGAAAAGAAGATTTGCCAAAAGTCAACCTGAATTTCCGGATATTTATTCTGAAGAATGTAAAGTCCGGGAATCGTGAAAACCGCACCAGCTACGATTACACCAGAGCTGGAGCCGATCGATTGGATAATGATATTCTGTCCCAATGCATTTTTCTTACGAATTGCTGCTGAGGCACCTACTGCAATAATCGAAATGGGGATAGCGGCTTCAAATACCTGCCCGATCTTTAATCCCGAATATGCTGCAGCAGCTGAAAAGATAACTGCCATGAGCAAACCCATAAGGATCGACCAAGTAGTGATTTCCGGGAATATACTTCCCGATGGCATCACCGGCTTGTATTCTTCACCCTCTTTTAGTTCCCTGTACGCGTTCTCCGGTAAGATCCGGTTGGTGTTTTCTTGTTCTGACATAGGATAATCTTCATTTTGGTTTCAGGCATAAAAATAGAAAATATTGTTTACACACAGCAAAGTTTCAGAAAAAGACCGCATTTTACTAATAATATCACATTATTCAACATTCCACCGTTTATAAGTTTTCATTTGCTGCTGCTCTTGCATTAGGCATCAGCCTACTTTTGTGATTAATGATGTTTGAAAATTTCTGGATCGATCTCTCCGGCCATTCCCTGTTACTCACGGTTATCCTCATTGTTTCGGGTGCTGCCTGGCTTATCCAAATGCTCTACCTGATTGTGTTTTTCAGGAGGGTAGCTGGAGTGCGTGATGTCTTGCCTGCTGAGACAGCCGTCCCGGTATCTGTCGTAATTGCTGCCCGCAATGAGTATCATCATTTATTGAAACATCTGCCACTCATCCTGGAACAGGATTATCCATCGTTCGAAGTAGTGCTTGTAAATGATGCATCAGAGGATGAAACTGAAGAGTACCTAAAGGAAATGGTGCTCAAATACAAACATCTTAATGTGGTCAATATCCGATCGAACCTGAATTTTTTCAGAGGAAAAAAATTCCCTCTGGGCTTGGGTATTAAAGCCGCTAAGCACGAATGGTTGCTGCTGACCGATGCTGATTGCTTTCCAAACAGCACGCAATGGATACGCGAAATGCAATCGAATTTTACTGAAAAGAATGCTATCGTTTTAGGCTATGGTGCCTATGCGCCAACCAAAGGGCTGCTGAGTAAATTTGTTCGTTGGGAAACTGTCCATACGGCAATGCAGTACTTTTCGTTTGCGTTGGCAGGACATCCTTATATGGGCGTCGGACGAAATCTTGCATATCGCAAATCTCTGTTTACAAAAACTAAAGGCTTTCTTTCGCATTACCATATCAGCAGTGGTGATGATGACCTTTTCGTAAACCAACATGCTAAAAGAAGCAATACCGCGATATGCCTGTCACCCGGGAGTTTTACCACCTCAATACCCCCTCGCAATTTTTCGGAATGGGCGCGACAAAAACGCCGTCACCTAACAACGGGTAGACTTTACAAGACCTCAGATAAATTTCTACTTACGGGTTGGCCATTCAGTATGCTGTTATTCGTTGCTACTGTATTGTTTTTGGGAGTAAAACTATTTAACCCGGCCTTGCTTGGGCTGATGTTATTGATACGACAAATCACATTTTTAGTGATATTTAAAAAAACCATGAAGCGACTGGCAGAAAAAAAATTATTACTATTTTCGCTGTGGTTTGAATTGTTTTTTGTGTTTTTCTTCGCATTGCTCGCATTGATCAATGTTTTTAGCCGCAATCATAAATGGAAATGAATTCCAATCTTACCGAAAAGGCACAGCGCGATTATAAGCTGGTGAAACTTGCTGTTGAAGCAGGCGATCAGAAGGCTTATGCCAACCTGATGCATTATTATCGGGATACCATTTATTTTATGCTTCTAAAAATGACTAACAATGCTGACGATGCCGATGATCTCACCATAGAGGCTTTTGGTAAAGCCTTTAACAAGCTTGACCAATATACTCCCGATTACGCGTTTTCTACCTGGCTGTTTAAAATTGCCTCCAATAACTGTATCGATTTTATTCGCAAACGAAAAAAGGAATTGATGAACCTCGGTAAGTCTTACGAAAACGAAGAAAGTACCGAGCTTGCTCATCAAATACCTTCACAGAGCCTCGATCCGGAAGAACGATTCATCGAGAAGCAGAAGATTAAACTCATGCGGGAAGTGGTCGAAAAGCTTAAACCACACTACCGCCGCTTGGTTGAGTTGAGATATTTTGAAGAACTTTCCTACGAAGAGATTGCCGAAGAACTTCAGCTGCCGCTTGGGACAGTAAAAGCACAATTGTTTCGTGCCCGTGACTTTCTCTACAACATTATGAAACACACCGAAGGCAGGATATAATCTTACAACCTAGTCTTGTATATTTAATTTGTAGATGCGAATTCACTTTTTTTTCGTATCTTTGAGTGATGTTAGTACTGTTCATTCCCCAATAAATAATTATCGGGTAACGATTTTTCTCTCTTTTGTCATTTAATGGTGACGTTCAAAAATAATCTTATATGAATTCTACACGTCTATCAATGCTTGTGTTTATCCTGATGTTGCTGACCTCCTCAGTGGATGCACAGCTCAGCGATTACGGCTTTCAGCGCAACTATTCAATTGTTGTCAGGGATTCAACATTACACGAGTTCCAACGAGCATGGAACGGAGGTATGAATGGCTGTCATTACAATGAAATCGATATTGATCAAGACGGAATAAAAGATCTGGTGGTTTTCGATAAAACGGGTGATTGCATTTCTTGCTACAAGAATTTGGATATTGATGATTCTGTCAGCTACACTTATATGCCTGAATGGTCATTTTTATTTCCTCCTGTGACTGGTTGGATGCAATTGAAGGATTACAATTGTGATGGCAAGGAGGATCTCTTTGCCTATGCACCTGCGGGAATTCAGGTTTGGGAAAATGTTTCCGACACTATGTTGAAATTCCGCTTGGTTACTCCCCTCTTAAATTCCTATCAGGGATCAGGCTATTCAAATATAGGTCTTACGTATGTCGATTATCCGGGAATCGCTGATATCGACGGGGATGGAGATCTTGATATCCTTGTGTTTTTTGGACTCGGAGCCTATGTTATAATGCACCGCAATAATTCAATGGAACTCTATGGTAATTGTGATACACTTCTGTTTGAACGCACTTTCAACTGCTGGGGCGATTTCGCAGAAAGTGCCTCAAATAATCACACAATGCTTGATATTAGCTGTCCTTGGAAATCAATGAGCGATGCTTTTTCGAATCTACCCAAAGGCATTTCTAAGCATACTGGCTCTACAATGTTGTTGTTCGATGTTAATAACGACAGCGTTCAGGATCTTGTGCTAGGAGATGTGGATTATATGAATCTGATTTTACTATCAAATGTTGGAACACGCGACACTGCTCATATAGGTAGCGCCGATACCTTATTTCCATCGGAATCAATACCGGTCGATTTAGTCTCATTCCCGCTCGCATCATATATAGATATTAATAATGATCGTTTGCGTGATTTGCTTGTTTCACCATTTGATCCTAATGTAGAAGTGCCCGAATCTTTTCACAGTAATTGGTTGTACAAAAATGTTGGAAGTCCTCAAATCCCTTTCTTTTCCTGGGAACAGGGCGACTTCCTTCAGGGCGAAATGATCGAAGTTGGGACAGGTGCTCATCCTGTGCTGGTCGATGTCAACGGGGATGGAATAGATGATTTGCTGGTGGCGAATTATGGTTATCTCGATTCCACCTATTATCAAACAGGTTATTTGAAATCCGTTTTCAGATCTAAGATTGCCTATTTTCAAAATACAGGTTCATTGGGTAATCCTGAATATACCCTCGTTACACGTGATTACGGAAATCTTGGCCAACTCGGCTACCGCGCACTGGTGCCTACCTTTGCCGATTTAGATAATGATGGTGATAAGGATATGATTTGTGGCGAAAAAGACGGGACACTGCTATACTTTCAAAACACTGCAGGTTCGGGTAATATGCCTCTGTATTCCGCGCCTGTGGCCTCATATATGGGTATTGATGTGGGCGAATATTCTGCTCCGGTGCTAATTGATCTCAATAGTGATGGTTTAAAAGATCTTGTCATTGGTAAAAAGAATGGAATGCTTTGTTGGTACAAAAATACTGGGACTGTCAGTAATCCTTCATTTAGCATGGAAAAGGATACGCTGGGTGGTGTTAATGTTACCGATTATATGTATTCCTATAGTGGTTATAGCACACCCACATTTTTCCGGGATAGCACCGGCGCATTAAAGCTGTTTGTTGGGTCGGAACGTGGAAGAATCTATTATTACAAGGATATAGAGACCAATTTATATGGGAACTTTACATCGGTTGATTCAGTATTGGTATACATTGGCGCTGATTCATTAATACGTGCCATCAGCGACGGTTACCGATCAGCGGCTGCAGTTGCTGACCTTAATACAGATGGACGTCCCGACCTGATTACAGGTAATTACCGTGGAGGTTTATGCTATTACCAGGGAGGCAAGCCCTTAGTCTTTTCGTCTGTTGAAGAGCAGGCAATGCAGGAAGAATCTTCGATGATATGCATCTATCCTAATCCGGCTGCAGATTATTTAATTGTTGCTGCTGATGTTAATGATGCAAAGACCACAATGCGTTTTGTATTGACCGATTTAAGTGGTCGGGTAATGATGGATTATCAAATGAAAATGCAAGGCATCAACCGAATTAATACGCAACAATTGCAATCGGGATTGTATCTATACCGCGTTACTGCTGCGAATCGGATTCAAACGGGGAAGCTGATAATTACCCGATAGTCGGGACATATCATTAGAAAAAAATCTTCAGGGTGCAGCTGCCAAAACTAAGCTGCGCCCTGTATTTTTTCAGAAGGTCGCTTCCAATTACTCCATCAATGCGTGGAATACCTAGAAGATCGTAGGATTGATTTACATGCGTGAGATCGAGTAATACTGCATTGAAGTTCTTTATTACGACCTCGCCAATACGAAGTGAAGGCAAACGAGTGATGTGACTCACCAGATTATTTGTCCCCAAACCAGTACTCATATGCGGACTGCGTTCGAATGAGGTATCAGGCATAGTGATGAACTCCCGGATACGATCCAAGTCAAATACTGTTTTGCTGGCACCAGTATCTATAAGTACATTGGCCTTTTTTCGCCCGATTTTTACTTCCATCATGAGATGAAAACCATCATCCTCAATGGGAACCAGACGGAACGGTATTTTGCAATATGCAGTGGATTTTCCCAACATCAGAAGTTGGGTTTAATTGCATATTTATTATAGAAATCTTCGATATATTTCACTGCTTCTTCTGCGGTATCCACCAGCGTGAAGAGATCCATATCGGCCGGACTAATATTATGTTCAGCGAGCATATGAGCTTTAATCCAATCGATGAGTCCCTGCCAGTAATTTCTTTCTACCAGCACAATCGGGAAATGCATAATCTTCTGCGTTTGGATAAGGGTAATAGCTTCGAAAAATTCATCCAGCGTACCGTAACCACCGGGCATTACAATAAATCCCTGCGAGTACTTCATGAACATTACTTTACGTACAAAAAAGTAATTAAACGAAAGGGATTTATCGCTGTCGATAAAGGGATTTGGATGCTGTTCGAAAGGCAATTCAATGTTAAGCCCCACCGATTTACCTCCGGAGAAATGAGCGCCTTTATTGGCTGCTTCCATGATTCCGGGGCCTCCGCCTGTAATTACACCAAATCCTGATTTAGTGAGTTTATAGGCAATTTGCTCTGCCAGTTTATAATATTTGTGCGAAGGTTGAGTGCGTGCCGACCCGAAGATAGTCACGCAAGGCCCGATTTTAGCCAGTTTTTCGTAACCTTCAACAAACTCGGCCATAACCTTAAAAATATTCCAGGCATTATCTGTCTTGATCTCATGCCAGTCCTTAGGCTGAAAGGCTTCTCTGATCAGGTTTTCTTCGTTTTCTTTGTTAAAGTTCATCTATAGAAAATTAATGTTGTCAATTCAAAGATACAATTTTTTTATCGAGATACTCTTCAAGATATTGTGCGGTATAACTTTCTGTCGTTCCACATATCGCTTCTGGTGTTCCTTCACAAACGATTTTACCTCCACGTGCGCCCCCTTCAGGACCCATATCAATAATATGATCGGCCACTTTAATGACTTCCATATTATGCTCAATCACAATAATAGTATTTCCTTTATCTACGAGCTTATTCAATACTTCTAACAGTATTCTGACATCTTCGAAATGCAGCCCGGTGGTGGGTTCGTCAAGTATGTATAATGTTTTGCCCGTATCTTTTTTTGATAATTCAGACGCCAGTTTCACGCGTTGTGCTTCGCCTCCTGAAAGTGTGGTGGATTGTTGACCCAGTGTGATATATCCGAGACCTACAAATTGCAAGGCCCGTATTTTCTGAATAATCGCAGGTATGTGTTCAAAGAATTCCATAGCCTGATCAATACTCATATTCAGCACATCGTTGATGGATTTTCCTTTGTACTTTATTTCTAAGGTTTCCCGATTATATCGTTTGCCAAAACAGGCTTCACATGGCACATGGACATCGGGCAGAAAATTCATTTCTATCACCTTCAAGCCTGCGCCACCACAGGTTTCGCAGCGACCACCCTTCACATTAAACGAAAATCTTCCCGGCTGATAGGCACGTGCACGGGCTTCCGGTAATCCGGCAAAGATTTTACGAATCTCGTCGAATACTCCTGTGTATGTAGCAGGATTAGAACGTGGCGTTTTTCCAATCGGACTTTGGTCGATCTCAATTACTTTATCAATGGCTTTTAATCCGTCGATAGACTCATATACCAGAGGACGCAACACTCCTTCGCGAAAGAAATGCTGATGCAGAATCGGGTAAAGTGTTTGGTTGATCAGCGATGATTTGCCCGAACCGGAAACACCTGTTACGCAAATGAATTTTCCCAACGGAAAACTAATGTCAACATTCTTTAGATTATGGCCATTGGCGCCTTTCAGCGTGATTGATTTTCCATTTCCTTCTCGCCGCTGCTTAGGCAATTCAATACGTTTCTTTCCATTCAGATATTGAGCGGTCAGTGTATTACACTTTAATATTTTGTCCAGCGTACCTGTTGCAAGAACATGTCCGCCATTCACTCCGCCACCTGGTCCAATATCAACAATATAATCTGCTGCCTCAATCATTTCCTTATCATGTTCTACTACAATCACCGTATTACCTAAATCACGCAATTCTTTCAACGCGTGGATTAATCGTGTATTGTCGCGCTGATGCAGGCCAATACTGGGTTCGTCAAGTATGTATAGAACATTTACAAGCTGTGAAGAAATCTGTGTGGCTAATCGTATTCGCTGGGCTTCACCTCCAGAAAGGCTGCCAGCAGGGCGATTCAAAGTGAGATACTCAAGACCGACCCCCAGCAGAAAATCGATACGTGAAGAAATCTCACGAATGATTTCATAAGCAATCTTCATTTTACGCGCTTCTAATTTCTGCTGTGAATGCTCGAACCAATCTTTCAGCATAAGCAAATCCATCTCTGCCATGTCAGATATGGTCATTCCATCAATTTTAAATTGAAGGGATTCTTTCTTTAAACGTTTGCCATGGCATTCGGGACATTCCACGCGATTCATAAAATTTCCCGCCCATTTTTTAATGGCGGGAGAAGGCGCGTCGCTGTTCTGATTTAGAATGAAATTTACAATGCCTTCAAAGTTCAGCGCATAGGATGAGGTAACTCCGATGTATTCATTTTTTACGTTGAAAACCTCGTCTGAACCATAAAGTATGGTGTTCAATGCATCCTCAGGAATCTGCGAAAGCGGAGTGTCAAGTGTGAATTCATATTTGTTTCCGATGGCTTCAAGCTGATAAAAAATCCAGCTATTCTTATACGGACCTAGTGGTGTAAGGCCTCCGTTACGTATGCTTTTTTTGGAATCAGGAATAATCTTGGTCAGATCGGCTTCCATAATATTACCAAGTCCGCTGCAGCGTGGACAAGCACCGTAAGGTGAGTTAAAAGAAAATGTGTTGGGTTCCGGCTCGTCGTAGGATGCGCCGGAATCAGGGCACATCAGATTTCTGCTGAAATGACGAATGGTTCCAGTTTCATCATCAAGCACCATCATGCTTCCTTTGCCATGGTGCAGTGCAGTCTGAAGCGATGCAGTAAGACGCTGAGATGATTCTTTAGCAATGTGAATCCGATCGACCACCAATTCAATATCGTGCACTTTATAGCGATCGAGCTGCATTCCAACCGTCAACTCACGAATTGCTCCATCTACGCGGGCTCGCACAAATCCTTGCTTGCGCATCTGTTCGAAGAGTTCGCGGTAATGTCCCTTGCGACCCTTGATTTTCGGAGAAAGGAGAACGAGATTATGATCGTTATAATGCGTAAAGATCAGATCTATGATTTGCTGCTCGGTATATTTGATCATCAGCTTTCCGGTTGCAAGCGAATAGGCATCAGCAACGCGCGCATACAATAAGCGAAGAAAATCGTATATCTCAGTCACCGTTCCAACCGTAGATCTGGGATTACGGTTGGTTGATTTTTGTTCAATTGAAATCACCGGACTCAATCCGGTAATCTTATCAACATCGGGGCGCTCAATATTGCCAATGAATTGTCGCGCGTAATTGCTGAAGGTTTCCATGTATCTGCGCTGACCTTCTGCATAAATAGTGTCGAATGCCAGTGATGATTTTCCACTGCCACTCAGGCCTGTAATCACGACAAGTTTATTACGCGGTAGCACAACATCGATGTTCCTTAGGTTATGTACCCTGGCGCCAAATACCTGAAGCAGCTGGTCACTATCATGCGAAAACCCGCTGTCGTCCACTTGTTCAACACAATCCTTCAATTTCTTTTCCATCACTTGGGCCGGTTCACTATCTGATGTTTTCTACTTTAAGAGTATCATTAAAAAGATCCCCTGCTTGCTCTTTTGCCAGAAGCTTAGTGTATGATGTAACACCGTCGCGGGGTAAGGCAATATTGTATGTCTTGCGATCTTTATTGGTAAGGGTATTTTTCAGTAACCAAGGATTCATTTCCTTGAAAGCACGGTAGCTTACTTTGTGTTCAACGCAGAAATCAGCAAAATCAGCAATGGTGGTATCAGTGCTTACAGATTGCACAGGAATAGGTGGGTAAAGATCTTTCTTGCGCAAATAAAATCCATAACGTACCGGTTGATAAAAAATCGTTTTTACGGCAAGTATTCGATAGACATAACGCAGTGTTTCCTTATTAAGCTGAAGCTCATAATATGACTTTGTTTTTTGTTGCGCTAATTGGTCGGACAAGCCTTCCATACCCATATTATACGAGGCAGCAGCCAATGTCCAGCTGTTGAATTTTGCATAGGCGTTCTTTAAATATTTGCAGGCTGCTTCAGTAGATTTTTCCACATGATAGCGTTCATCAACCTCGGTGCTGATCTCAAGACCGTATGAGGTCCCAGTACTTTTTAAAAATTGCCAAAAGCCTGCTGCACCTGCGGGAGAAACCACCTGCTCCAAACCACTTTCAATCATGCAAAGGAAAAAGAAGTCTGTTGGGATATTGTTCTTTTTAAAGATGGGCTCCATGACCGGATACCAGCGAAAGGCACGCTTAACCATTAAAATCGTATTGGAATGCCAGTATGTATTTACCAATAATTCACGATCGAGACTCTCGCGCACATAATACTCATCAAGTGGTACCGGCTCCCCAGCAAAGTCAAGCTGAGTGGGCACTTCCACTGCAAACATTTTGTAATGCCTCGAAAAGGCGTCCCTGTAGGCTTTGTCTTCGTCGTTGTTGCTAAAAAACAAGGAGGACGACATCAGGAAATACGCCCCTGTGAGCACAGCAACGATAATCAGTGAAATCGTTAATACCTTTTTCATAATGAGAAGCTTTACTGTTTAGGGATATTTTTATTCCCAATGATGAAAAGTGAAACAAAGACCAACAGGAAAAAGGCGCCAAATATTGCGTCGTAGTAGGTATACCAAGGGGTTATATTAAAAATGACCAGCACCAGTAACCAGGAAACAAAGGCAATAATTAGAAAAACAACAGCCACCATTCGGTCGCTAAGCCCAAGGTAGGACAGGTGATGCGTTGTATGGTCCTTGCCTCCAACAAAAGGTGATTTGCCGCGGCGCAGACGTTTGATAACTACTGTGGTGGTATCACTAATCGGGAGAACGAACATTGTCAATACCATGACAAGTCTATGGTCAGAAGAGAGAATTTCACCACTCACATCCTTGCTGTTCCAAAGGAAGACAATTCCAAAAAATGCAAGGAGCAAACCTAAAAACTGGCTTCCGGTATCGCCCATATATAGTTTCGAGGGGTTCCAGTTGTAAAACAGAAATCCCATGAGTGCCGCAATAAGTCCAATGAGCAACACGGCATAGGGTGAAGTAAACAAATGCTCAAATGCCAGTAACATTAAAAATGCAGAAAAAATAAATAGCGAAACAATACTGGTAATAGCATCCATATTATCAAGCATATTGATGGAATTCATCAAGCCGATGATCCAGAAAATTGTAAGCAGATAATTTAGCCAGATATTGCCAAACAAATGAATATAAGTTCCGGTTGCTATAAGTATTACACCGCAAAGGATCTGGGTAAGTAGTTTAAGCCACACTTTGGTATTGTAAGCATCATCAAATAAGCCCATGAGGAAGGCAAGCGATGAGGCGGCTATGAAGCCCAGAAACTGCACATTGCGGAAATTCTCATTATGCTCAAAGATGAATGATAAGGCCGCAATGGATATCATGTAAATGATATAGAATCCGATGCCGCCAAAAGAGGGTTTACTGCTGGTGCTCCAGCGAATCATATTGTCAGTATTACTGCGGATTCCAAGCGTTTTAGCGAAACGAATGAATAAGCCATTAATCAGCAGGGAAAACAGTAGGGCTGCAATGAAGAAGGAAGAGAAAGCAATAATCAAATACAGATTCGATGGATTCAAGAGGCCACTTTATTTTTGAGGGCGCAAAAGTAGCAATTTTATCGCTTAAAACAAAGACTTTAGCGAGCAAAATTTCGGAGCCACGCGATCTTTATCCGAAAGTATGGGTGTTTCTACACCCCACTTAATATTTAGCTCAAGGTCGTTCCAAAGAATACTGCCTTCGGATTCCCTGTTGTAGTAGCCTGTACACTTATATGAAAAAATGGTATCATCTTCTAGCGTAACAAAGCCATGCGCAAAGCCCGCAGGAACCCACAACATCAATTTGTTCGATTCACTAAGCTCTTGTGCAACCCATTTACCATAATATGGCGAATTTTTACGAATGTCCACAGCAACATCAAGCACTGCGCCTTTGATTACACGCACAAGCTTACCCTGCTGAAACGGAGGATTTTGAAAATGTAATCCACGTAATATATGCTTCCCGGATAAGGATTGGTTATCTTGTACGAAATCCTCCGAAATGCCTGCATTAGCAAGGATTTCTTTATGAAAGGATTCGAAAAAGTATCCACGGCCATCCTCGTGGACTTTGGGTTGAATCACCTTTACCTCAGGGATATCAAGGGCTGTGACGATCATATCTTTTTCTTTTTAAGATGTAGGGCAATCAGTATTTTGTCAAGTAACGGATGCTTACTCTTCATCGTACTCTCTTCATCGTAATATCCGTATCCATATCCATATCCATAACCATAACCCTGTTTACTGCTCGAATAATTATATCGACCATAGGCGACAGCCCCCAGTTCAACAGCATTGAGTACGTAGGAAATATGAGTGATGTGACTTTCATTCACCAATCGCTCCAGATTCTCTATATAGAAGCGTTTGCTGTAACCAGATTTGAATACATAAATCGGGTAATCCGCCATTTGCAGGCTCTTCATACCATCGGTTACTACACCCACAGGAGGATTGTCGATAATAACATAATCATATACCTTCTTCAGCTCTTCAACTGTACTTTCCATGTTGGGGCCAATGATCAACTCCGAAGGATTCGGAGGTACAATACCAGCAGTGATGAAGTCAAGATTTGGAAGGGTGCTCTTTTGTATGCAATCCTCGATCTTCTCTTTTCCAGCGAGAATATTACTCATACCACGACGGTTGTTAACGCCAAAGCCCGTGTGAATCTTGGGCTTGCGTAAGTCAAGGTCGATGATAATAACGCGCTTGTTGGAAAACGCTATAACACCTGCAAGATTCAATGCAAAGAAGGTTTTTCCTTCTCCTGAAATCGTTGATGTAACAGCAATTACCTTAGGTCCGGGCTCATTGTTGATAAATTGCAGATTGGTTCGTATCGAACGCAGTGCTTCTGCAATCAGTGATCGCGGCTCTCGGTCAACGATAATCTGTGATTCAGGAATGGATTTGTTATACTTCGGTATCAAGCCCAGTCCGGAAACATCAGTATATTTTTTAATATCTCCAATACTGACAATTGTATTATATAAAAGATATTTCCCAATGATTAATCCAATACTTAATACAAAAGCAGCCAGCAAACACGCGAGATAAACGGTCTGTGGGATAGGCGAGATGGGGCTTTGCGGAACCCGCGATTTATCGAGCACAACGTTTTCCGAAACTAATCCAGCTTTGGTGATACTATATTCAGCACGTTTTTGTATCAGTTCATTGTAGTACTTTTCGTTGACACTATACAAGCGTTGCAATTTGTTAAGTTCAATGGGACTGAATCCCAGATCTTTTTTGAAATACTTCCCGCTCGATTCCTGCATCTTTTTGCTAATCTCTGTTCGACGCGCAATAAGATTTGTTTTGATGGATTTTATGCTTTCGTGCAGGAGTTTACGCCGGATGTTTATCTGGTAATCCAAAGCTTCAATCTGTCCGTTTTGTGGGGTGACCTCATACAGGTATTGTTCTTTCTTAATCAGCAGATCCTGGATACCATTAATCATTCCTGCAATGACCGTCTGAAAATCGCTCCCGGCGATAATTGCAGTAAGTTTATAAATGTTGATATCGCCCGGTTTCTGAAGCTCATCATCAAGTTGATCTAATGTTGCTTCTTCATTATCAAAACTCAGCAACTGGTGTTCGTACTCCTCAAGCTGTACTTTAAGATCAATGGGGTCTTTCAGATAGGTAGTGTCAATATTGTTTACCCTGCGAAAACTGTCGAGCTGAAATTCAGAATCATATAACTCCCCATAGATAAGCAAAAGCTGCTCGTCGATATATCCTAAAATATTGTTTGCGCCTTCTGCTTTGCGCTCTAGATCGTAGATGCGAAATTCTTCAACAATAATATTTACAATCTCTGTTGCTTTTTGAGGATTGCGGTCGCTATAAATAATTTGCAATGTCTTAGCCTGTTCACTTAAAATATTGATCCGTAAATTGGCCATGTATGTAGACACAATTTCTTCGGGATTGTTCAATGTGAAAAAGTACAATATGCCGTCGAGATCATCAGAACCGGTAACGACCTGACTTTGATCTTTAATATTAACTCTGAGCGTAACCTCAGGCAATACTACATCTTCTCCAACTTTGTAAACGTTTTCGGTTTCTTTTCCATTGATAGTATAGGATAGGGTATAGCTGTCGGAGCTATTAAAGCTAACGTAATATGGAACATTATAGGCCGATGGATTTTTAACCTGCGATATAACTTCAAAAGGAGCATTACGATAAAGTTCGGTATTTAAAATTGTTCCTTTGATATAATAGGAAGTGGTAAGGGGTAATTTGGAAAAGGCGCGAGCAAGAAAAATAGGCGAGCGTAAAAGCTCAACACGCTTTGCCATGCCTTCTTCGGCTGGTTGTTTATCGGCCAGAGCATTCAGGTATTTGTCAGCTTCACTTTTAACATCAAGCTGTATGATTGCTTTGGTTTCGTACAAAGGATAAGTGTAGCGAAGGTATAAGAATGCACCAATAAGCGCCACTGCGATGAATATAATGACTGCTAACAGGTTTTTCCTTGCGATGTGCAAAAACAATTTGACATCGACCTCATCATTGATTGCTGGTATTTTTCGAAAAGCCATGGGTTCTTATTTTATAAGTGCAATCACTGCAAGGGCTGTGGTAAGTAGTGATAAATAAGGAGTGAGCAAGGTAATGATGCGCTCAGGTACACGATCGCGGGGAGTGATATAAATGACATCGTTCGATTGCAATACCATATTACCCTGATTCAGATTCTCGATGCGGGAAAGGTCAATCTGAAATACCTGAGGGCCCTCACTGCCATTCCTGATTAGTTTAATCTTATGCGCTTTAGAATCGGTAGTTCCTCCTGCAGTCGCCAATACCTCAAAGAGGGTTGTGTTCTGGTTTTCTAGTTTAACAACCGAAGCGTTATCTCCTCTGAACACAAATACTCTGCGATTATCGAGTGTGATTTTCACATAAGGATCGTTAATATATTTAGAATACATTGCTTCAAGCATGGACTCCGCTTCGGTGCGTGTGAGTCCGGCGAATTTCACCGAACCGAGCAACGGAAGCTTGATGTTGCCATCGCTTTCTACTATGTAACTCAATCCTGTCTTTTCTGTTTGCTGACTTCCCTGAGCACTCTGATCAGTTATTCCTGTTACCAATCGCTCCCCTTTATTAGGCATGACGATAAAACTAATTACATCGTCGGGGGCAATGCGGTATTCCTTTGCCACCGAATCAGCCTGTTTGGCGTAATCGTAATTTCCGGGTGTGCGAAGCATTACCGATGGATTAAATACTTTGCACGACGCAAGCGACGCGCACATCAGTAATATCAGCCCTGCTCTTTTCATGCTCGCGAATTTTGCAACAAAGTTAATTTTTGCCGGCATCTTTTGAATATTTTTTTGGTCTTTTACGATAAAAAGTACTTTGTGTTGCAAAGTAAGTGAAATATTTTCACTTGTGCACAAAAAAAATGAAATATTTTTTTGGAAATGACTACAATTATTTCCGAATTATTGTCTTAACAGTCTGTCATATAGCCCTGCCATATCTGAGACCAGACGGGTGTAATGGAATTTTTCGCGCACAAAAGGCCAGCCGCGACTGCCAAAGACCTCGCGCATATTTGGACTTTCGGCTAATAGTTTTAAATTACTGCCAAAGGTTTCTGCATCACCAGTGTCGGAGAGTAAGGCCGTCTCACCTGGCAAGACGATATTTTCAATACCACCAACTCTGGTGGTAACAACAGGTTTACCGGAAGCCTGAGCCTCGATCAGGCTCACAGGTGTGCCTTCGTTGAGAGAGGAGAGGGCAATGATGTCCATCCCGGCATTCACGCAATCAATATCTTTTATCCAGGAAGTAAACGTGAGCGTGGCATTATGTTTTTCTTTGAGCGAATCGGCAACGTCAAGGCCAAGCTCACGCGCCAATTGTTCTGTTTGCGGGCGACTCTCGCCATCACCTATAATAAATGCGCGAAATTTTATCTTACTATTGGCTTTTAGCCATGCAATACCTTTTAAAAATAATTCATGGTTTTTTATCGGGACTACTCTTCCGATAATGCCAATGGCGATCTCATCTTTCTTTATTCCATAAGCGGTCCTAAACTCCAAGCGTTTTTCTTCTTTGTTCTCACGGAAACGATTCAGATCAAATCCTAATTGAATGATCTCTACTTTGGAGGCAGGACAGATTTTATATTTCGATACCAGGTCGTGCTTCTGTATCTCGCTCAGAGCAATGATTTTGGTGCTTTTTTTTGCAAGATTGCGCTCAATCATCTGATACATTTGTGATTTTACGCCACTGAAATATGCATCAAACACATGTCCGTGAAAAGTATGTATAATTACAGGGACTTTCAATCGTGATGCTGCGCGACGCCCGAGGGCTCCTGCTTTCGACGCATGCGTATGCACTATGTCGGGTTTGAAAGTGCGGATAATTTCTTTAATCTTATTCATCGCCTGCATATCGCGACGTGGATTAATGGAACGCTGCATCTCGGGAATAATGTTCGCTTCAAGTCCGAGATTGTCGAGGATATAATGTGAGTTCGCTTCCGACTCTTCCTCCTTCCCGCCAATGAGCATGGTTTCGTATTCCTGCGGAAGGTATTTGGTTAAATAGGCGGCATTGTAGGTTGGGCCTCCTAAGTTAAAACGATTGATGATCCTTAGTACTCTCGGCATGTTCGAATGTTTACATATATTTTTTCCACCAATACTGGAATACCAGCAAACCCCAGATTCTTGCTGCACTATCTCCCGGATCGGAAGAGTCAAGTCGTTGCAGTAAGCATTGTACTTCGTTTACATTAAACAATCCCTGTTCCCTGATAAAATCAGGATGCAGCAATTCATTGTGCAATAGATTTCGTAATTCATTTCGGAACCAATCAAGCAAAGGTACTTCAAATCCGTGCTTTGGACGATTTATAATGGTATCGGGTAAAAATTCTTTAAATGCATCCCTTAATATTTTTTTGCCCTGTGCCTTGTTTAGCTTATAAAACCAAGGCAAAGAAAATACATAGCCTACATGTTCGTGATCTAAAAAGGGCACACGCACTTCCAGTGAATTCGCCATCGACATCAAGTCAACTTTAACCAACATATCGTTCACTAACACCAGATGCATGTCGTTTAGTAATAGTTCGTTCAAATCATTTCCACCGCTAAGATCCTTGCAGCAGGCCTGTTTGCGTTTGGCGAATGTATCTGCATCCATTAAAGGACTAGCTAAAATATTTTGCGCATCTGTTTCTCCGCTTATGGATGCCCAGCGCCAATAACGTTCTTGCGGACTTAATGCAGCACCTTCAGCAAAACGTTCCAGCTGACGCACCTTGTTCCCGGCCTTGCTATTTCTGGATTTCGGAAGCATCTGCCAAAGTGGTTTTCCAAGACTCACCATTTTCTCTGTCAGACCACCATGTTGCATACGCCATTCAGCGCGGTGTTTGTAGTAACCTCCATAAAGTTCATCAGCGCCATCTCCCGAAAGGGCGACAGTTACATGCTTTCTTGTTTCCCGACTTAAAATATACACCGCAAGAGCAGAGGAATCTGCAAAGGGTTCATCAAAATAATCAAGTACATCAGGTAAAATATCAATAAGGTCATCGTTACTTAAACGAAAGGATTGATGCTCGGTATGATGCAATCGTGCAATTTCTTCAGCATATCGGGTTTCATCAAACATAGGATTATCCTTAAATCCGATGTTGAAAGTTTTTAATGAGGACGCATGCCTTGCTGCTAAACCGGTGATAATGCTGGAATCTATACCTCCGCTAAGGAAGGTGCCCAGCGGAACATCTGCAATCATCCTGCGTTGCACCGAGCGATCCATCAGCTCTCGTATGCGGGTACAAGCGGTTTGATAATCATCATAAGTGCCGCTAACAGGCTCATTCGGGATTTCATAATACTGTTGGGATTCAAAGATGTCGAATCCAATCGTCATCATTGTTCCTGGCATCACTTTCTGCACACCTTCTAAAATACAGGCAGGAGCCGGGATATAGTTTAATTGTAAATATGAAAATAATGAAGTCCGATCCAGAACTTTCGGAATTCCCATTGCAATGAGTGCCTTGAGTTCAGAAGCAAAAAGAAAAACATCATCATTCTTATAGACAAACAATGGTTTAATCCCCATGCGATCGCGCGCAATAAACAGTGTGTTCATTATGCGATCGTAAATGCAAAATGCAAAAAATCCATTTAGCTTTTCGAGAAACGACGGGCCTTCCAGTATGTAGGAATAAAGTAGTACTTCAGTGTCACTCTGTGAACGGAATACGATTCCTTGCTCCTGAAGCGGTTTGCGAAGCTCCTTGAAATTGTATATTTCACCATTAAAAACGATGGTGTACCTACCACTGGAATCAGTAAAAGGTTGCGAGGCTGCATCCGACAAATCGATAATCGATAATCTGGTTTGTCCCAGTGCAACAGCCTCATCAACGAATAATCCTTTTTGATCAGGTCCGCGCAAACGTAAACTTTCAACCGCAGCAGGGAGCCTGTTCAGAAAGGATCCGCCCGTTGTGTTGAATGCCATGCCTCCACAGATCCCGCACATAACGATAATTATAAGTGAATAACTTCTCCGTATGCTGCTGCAACGGCTTCCATCACTGCTTCCGACATTGTTGGGTGCGGGTGAACAGCATGAATAATTTCGTGAGCAGTAGTCTCCAGTTTTCGTGCAACAACTACTTCTGCAATCATCTCTGTAACATTATCACCAACCATATGCGCACCTAACCATTCGCCATATTTGGCATCAAAGATCACTTTAATAAATCCATCTTTATTGCCCGCCGCTGTTGCTTTTCCTGAAGCAGTGTATGGGAATTTTCCCACTTTAATTTCATATCCCGCTTCAATGGCTGCCTTCTCCGTAAGCCCAACAGAAGCGACTTCCGGTGTTGTATAAGTACACGATGGAATATTATTGTAATCCATGGGTTCTACTTCTTTACCTGCAATTTTTTCTACACAGATAATTCCTTCATGTGAGGCCACATGAGCCAGGGCAGGACCGTGCACAATATCACCAATCGCATAATATCCGTCAACATTGGTGCGATAGTAATCATCAACGGTTATTTTCCCTTTTTCAAAAGCAATTCCTGTTTCTTCTAAACCAATACCTTCGAGGTTAGTCGCAATGCCTACTGCTGAAAGCACCACATCACATTCAATGATTTCCTGTCCTTTTTTTGTTGTAATACTAACTTTACACTTTTCTCCTGAAACGTCTACAGTATCTACGTTTGCGGAAGTCATAACGGTTAGACCTGCTTTTTTGAACGAACGTTCCATCTGTTTGGAAACATCTTCATCTTCGATGGGAAGGATGTTAGGAAGCAATTCCACTAAGGTGACTTTGGTCCCCATCGATTGATAGAAATAGGCAAACTCCGATCCGATCGCACCAGAGCCTACAACCACCATTGATGCAGGCAACGTGGGTAATGTCATCGCCTCGCGATAACCAATGATTTTTTTTCCGTCTTGCGGAAGATTAGGTAAAACGCGGGAACGGGCTCCTGTGGCAATGATGATATGCTGGGCAGAATATTCTGTTTTTACGCCTTCACTATCGGTAACTTCAACAAGCTTTCCTGGTTTTACTTTTCCAAGGCCAGTAAGAACATCGATTTTATTTTTCTTGAAAAGGAATTGAATGCCTTTACTCATATTGTCAGCTACTCCGCGACTGCGTGCTACAACCGCTGTAAAATCAGGTGTTGCTTCACCATTAAGTGTGATGCCGTAATCAGCAGAGTGTTTCATATAATTAAATACCTGAGCGCTTTTCAGCAAGGCTTTAGTGGGAATGCATCCCCAATTTAAACAGATCCCGCCGAGTTCTGCCTTTTCGACAACTGCTGTTTTTAATCCGAGTTGTGAAGCCCTGATTGCTGCAACATAGCCCCCCGGGCCACTTCCAATAACAATGAGATCGTAATTCATAGTCGAAGAATTAATATTTATAAAACAGGTTTTTTTCCAGGTTTCGGACGCTGATCTTGTTTTGATTCGCTGTCCTTCGATTCGGAAGTTTGATCTTTCATCCTTTTTTCGCCGGTAGCACTGCGACGCTTATCACTCAATGCCATGCGCTTTGCCGCTTTCACACGTTCCTTGTTGTAGTATGCAGGCTTAGTTCCACCCACACAAGTTGGACAACCTTTGGGCGCTTGGCAGCCAATGCAACACACTATACTTACTATCGCAATGAGCAAGAGCAATATCAATGGGAGCTTAGTGTTGCGACGCGACATGAGTTATTTTTTTAATGCCTGAATTTGTTCTTCCAGCACTTTTATTTTTGCTTCAGCATCAGCTTGCTTTTTGCGTTCAATCTCTACAACTTCAGCTTTTGCGTTACGTACAAAGTTTTCGTTGCTGAGTTTTTTCATAACGGATGTCAGGAATCCGCGATTGTAGTCGAGTTCCTGTTGCATACGCGAAATTTCAGCTTCTATATCTACGTTTTCAGTGACCGGCATATAAAACTCAGTGGCGCCAGATATAAAGGTAAAAGCATTCTCAGGCTTTGAATCCACGTAGCGTATTTCGGAAAGTACACAGAGTTTTTTAGCTACTTCATCAAAACGTAAATCAGGCGTTTCGTTATTATTCTTTTTTATCATTAACGGCATGGCTTCTTTCATGCCCATGTTCTTATCTTTACGTATGTTCCGAATGGCGGTAATAACTTCTGCTGCATAGCTGAACGATTCCAGTAATTCAGAATCATAGACTTTTGGAGCAGGCCATTTGCTAATCATAATTGAATCGCCCTCTTTGCGTTCACCAAGGAAGTGCCATAATTCTTCAGTAATGAAAGGCATAAACGGATGCAAGGCCTTCATCAATAATTCGAAAAAGCCTACCGTTGCTTCGTATGTTTTACGATCGATGGGTTGTAGGTAAGCTGGTTTTATCATTTCAAGAAACCAGGAACAGAAATCATCCCACATCAGCTTATACAGCACCATCAAGGCTTCCGAGATGCGATACTTGCTAAAATGATCGTTGGCTAATTCCATACTTGCTTCGAATTTTGCTTCAAACCATTTTACACTGATCTCCGATGATTGAGGCTGTACAAGGCTTTCATCAATAGTCCATCCATTAACAAGACGGAATGCGTTCCAGATTTTATTACTAAAATTTCTTCCCTGCTCACACAGCGATTCATCAAAAGGCAGGTCATTGCCAGCAGGCGAGCATAGCAACATCCCAACACGAACGCCATCTGCACCAAACTTCTCAATGAGCTTGATGGGATCTGGGCTATTGCCAAGTGATTTCGACATTTTGCGTCCAAGCTTATCACGTACAATGCCCGTCAGATATACATTTTTGAAAGGTATATCTTTGCGATATTCCTGTCCTGCCATAATCATTCGCGCAACCCAAAAGAATAAAATTTCCGGAGCGGTTATCAAATCATTGGTAGGATAATAATAGTTGATGTCTTCATTATCAGGATAACGAATGCCGTCGAACACCGATATCGGCCACAGCCAAGAGGAAAACCAGGTGTCAAGAACGTCTTCATCCTGTTTCAGATCGCTTAATTGCAACTCCTTGTTTCCGCTCTTTTCGCGAGCTTTCTTCAGTGCTTCCGCATCATTTAACGCAACCACTATTTCTCCATCTGGAAGATAATATGCTGGAATACGCTGTCCCCACCATAGCTGGCGCGAGATGCACCAATCCTTCACATTCTCCATCCAGTGGCGATAGGTGTTTTTGAATTTTAATGGAGTAAAGGTGATGGTATCATTCATAACCACATCCAACGCGGGCTTCGCCATATCGCCCATACGCATAAACCACTGCAGCGAAAGCTTGGGTTCAATGACTGCGTCGGTGCGTTCCGAATATCCAACCTTGTTGGTAAGCTCATCAATCTTCACCATAAAACCCTGAGCGTCGAGTTCCTTGGATATCTTTTTCCTTACAATAAAGCGGTCTTCGCCGATATACAACTGTGCTTTTTCATTCAGTGTTCCATTGTCATTAAAGATATCAATCGATTGCAGCTTGTGCTTAATTCCGAGGTTGTAGTCATTGATATCATGAGCAGGGGTCACTTTTAATGCGCCTGTTCCAAATTCCTTCTCAACATATTCGTCAAAAATAATCGGAATAGAGCGATTGATGAGGGGGATAATTGCACGTTTCCCCTTCATGTGTGTGTAGCGCTCATCCTCGGGATGCACACAAACAGCGGTATCTCCGAGTATTGTTTCTGGCCGGGTAGTGGCAATTGTGATATATTCATCCTTACTACCTTCAATGAGATAGCGGATGTAGTAAAGTTTTGACTGAACCTCTTTGTAATTTACTTCTTCATCCGAAACGGCTGTCAATGCTGAAGGATCCCAGTTAACCATGCGAACTCCGCGATAGATAAGGCCCTTGTCATATAAATCAACAAACACCTGAATTACGGATTCGTATAATGCTTCATCCATCGTAAAACGGGTGCGTTCCCAATCGCAGGAAGCGCCTAGTTTCTTGAGCTGTTCGAGAATGATGCCGCCATGTTTTTCTTTCCATTCCCAGGCATGATTCAGGAACTCTTCGCGACTTAATTGTTTTTTATCGATGCCTTCTTCTTTGAGTTTGGCCACTACTTTGGCTTCGGTAGCAATTGAAGCGTGATCGGTGCCAGGTACCCACAATGCATTTTTTCCAAGCATGCGTGCTCGACGCACAAGAACATCCTGCAAGGTATTGTTGAGCATATGTCCCATATGTAGCACCCCCGTAACATTAGGCGGAGGAATTACGATGCAATATGCTTCTCTCTCATCAGGTACCGAACGAAAAAAACCCTTTTCCATCCAGTAGCGGTACCATTTTTCTTCACTGAGCCCGGGCTCGTATTTCGCAGGAATTTCCATAACTAATTGCGGCTAAGCCGTTTGTAATTGTAAAACGTAAATGTAAATGAAAGCTGCAAAGGTAGGAATTTTTGGCAATCGCGCAGGGCCTATTCAATCTTATTAGTTACCTTTGCATCTATAAAAATTTTCTGATGAAAAAATACCTGCTGCCTCTGATGCTTGTTTCTGCCTTATTGATCGCTTCCTGTGGTAATAATGGCGATAATAACAATGGAAAAAATAATCCGGATACCCTGAAAACAGTTAAAGCGGATGTGCCTGTGTTTAATGCAGATTCCGCCTATAACTTTATAAAAACTCAAGTTGATATGGGTCCCCGCATTCCCAATTCTGCTGCACACAAGAAATGCAGTGATTGGTTGGAAGCAAAACTTAAATCATTTGGAGCCGTTGTTGTTTCCCAGGTTGTTCGCCTTCGCGCATTTGACGGCACAGTCCTCAATTCACGCAATATTATTGGATCCATTAATCCTGATGCACCGGGTCGCATCATGTTGTGTTCCCATTGGGAATCACGCCCATGGAGCGACAACGATCCTGATAGCACCAAATGGAAAACTCCTGTTGATGCTGCAAATGACGGCGCAAGTGGGGTAGGAGTATTGCTGGAACTCGCCCGTCAGCTTCAATTGCGTAATCCCGGTATCGGAGTCGATATCGTGCTTTTCGACGCGGAAGATTATGGCGAGCCGATGTGGGACAGAGGTCAATACGGCGATGATACCTGGGGCCTCGGATCTCAGTATTGGGCCAGAAATCCACATAAAGCCAATTATAGCGCACGATTTGGAATTCTTCTCGATATGGTTGCCGTTCCTTCCGGACGTTTTGCAAAAGAAGGATTTTCGATGCAGTATGCACCAGATGTTGTGGCCAAAGTGTGGGATGCCGCTTCACGCGCGGGATACAGCAATTACTTTGTAAATGCTCAGGGAGGTACCGTCAATGACGACCATCTGTATGTCAACAAATACGCGGGAATCCCAACAATCGACATTATTCATAATGATCAGAATACCCGCTCAGGTTTCTTTGAATACTGGCATACTTCCCATGATAACATGGATCATATTGACCGCAGCACTTTAAAGGCTGTTGGACAAACCTTACTGACAGTAATTTTTGAAGAAGCTAAACCCGCATGATGAATTGCTGCTAAAGCAACTCTGAAGCAAGATTCGCAAGTTCGGAGCGCTCGCCTTTTTCGAGACGTACATGTGCGTATAGCGGATGATTCTTGATTTTATCAATGAGTACAGATAATCCGTTACTTTCTGCATCCAGGTATGGAGTGTCAATTTGATTGATATCACCCGTGAGTACGATTTTCGTTCCTTCTCCTGCACGGGTAATAATTGTCTTTACCTCATGGGGAGTCAGGTTTTGCGCCTCATCCACGATGAAATAAATATTGGATAAACTCCGACCACGAATATATGCCAGCGGTGTAATTACCAATTTCTCCTTTTCGAGCGATTCAGTAATGGCCTTATGCTCCTTATCCTTTTCGTCGAATTGGTTTTGTATCATCTTGAGATTGTCGAAAAGAGGTTCCATGTAGGGATTCAGCTTCGACTTAATATCTCCGGGGAGGTAACCAATATCTTTATTGCTCAACGGAACTATAGGTCTGGCAAGATATATCTGTTTAAAATTTCGTCTTTGTTCAAGAGCCCCGGCCAGTGTTAGCAAAGTCTTTCCTGTACCTGCCACACCGGAAATCGTTACTAATTTTACATCCGGGTTCATGATCGCATGAAGTGCAAACACCTGCTCTGCATTTCTCGGATTGATGCGGTATGCCGATCGTTTTTCAATGCGTTCAAGTAATTTGCTTACGGGATTATAAAATGTAAGGGCTGATCCTTTGGTGTTTTTGAGAATGAAGTATTGATTGGCAATTGGATCTTTTACGCCAACTTCCTTTGGTGTACAAAAACCTTTTTGATAAACATCATCTATTACACTACCCGGAAGTCCTTCTACCATTCGCTTTCCGGTATATAGCGATTCGATATCCTTGATTTTTCCGGTCTCGAAGTCTTCGGCCTGTATCCCTAGCGATTTGGCCTTAAGACGCAGGTTAATATCTTTGGTCACCAGAATCACATGAATTCCCGGATTCTGCTGTTGCAGTGCCAGCGTGGCATTCAGAATACGATGGTCGGGTTTGTCTTCGCCAAATACTTTGCGTGCATCAATGTCGCTCTTCTCTTGCATGACAACACGAAAATTTCCTAGTCTCTTCCCGTCAAGAGGAATCCAATCCTGTAATGAGAAATTCGATGATAATGTGTCTAAAATGCGAATGAATTCGCGGGCTTCGAAGTTCTTAATATCATTTCCCTTTTTGAAATTATCAAGTTCTTCCAATACCGTGATTGGGATAGCAACATCATTTTCATCAAAACTGCGAATCGCATTGTGGTTATAGAGAATGACTGAAGTGTCGAGAACAAAAATCTTTTTTTCTCCTGCTTTTTTTTTTTCGTACGTACGTTTGCCATAGTAGATATTTAGTGTTAGCCTGTATTTTCAGTGACGTTTCATAAAGCGCTTTGCCAAGAAGTTGATTGCTTTATTAACGGCCAATATATGGCTATAAAAATACGAAGCCATCGCAGCCTGTCAGAATCTCGCAGCAATGACTTACTCACATTGCTAAGTTAATATCACGTCTATTACATTGGATTTTAATAATAAAGCATGGGGTGATGGGAGCGGAGCTGTGGAGTCCTACGCATTTAATTTAGTAAGTAACACCATGAAATATGCGGATCCTGTAATGCCTTGTTTAGCGTTAGAACCCAGATCAACAAGAGCCGAAGCGAGAGCGAGTAGTCACCTAAAATTTCAATCGTAGATTCGCATCACTACTTGTTATGTAAATCTGAGGAGATGTTTTTTGCCCTATAGCGAAGTCGGCAAACTCATCATTTTTTCGTACTTTAGCACCCCATTATCATATGTATGAAAAAATATTTCGTTGTTTTTATAGTGTTCAGTATTCTTGGCTTGTTTCAGATTCAGGCACAAGACCATACACAATCGGTGAAAGCCGCTGATAGCAATCAGTCTGGCGTTGCTACAGCCCCCAGCACGGTTAATTCTGCAAAAGAGACCGACCTGCTAGCGGCCCCCGAGGCTGAAGAACAGAAATCATTTCATCAGGTGCTGCGCGAAAAATTCATAGAAGGTAGTCCCGCTTGGATGGCGCCGATTCTGATTTGTATGATTATCGGATTAGGGTTGGCCATTGAGCGCATCATCTATCTTAATATGAGCACCACCAATTCAAAGAAATTGTTACTCGATGTTGAACAAGCACTGAGTAAGGGTGGAGTTGAGGAAGCAAAAGAAGTCTGTCGCTCCACACGCGGGCCCTTGGCTGGAATTTTCTTCGAAGGCCTCGATCGTTACGAAGGAGGAATGGAAATGGTAGAAAAATCCATTGTTAGCTATGGCAGTGTTCTCAACGGAAAACTGGAATCAAACCTGACGTGGATTGCCTTATTTATTGCACTTTCGCCCATGCTTGGTTTTCTTGGGACTGTCGTTGGTATGGTTCAGGCCTTTGATGCCATCGAAGCTGCAGGTGATATTTCTCCGGCAATCGTTGCCGGTGGTATCAAGGTGGCGCTGCTTACTACTGTATTTGGATTAATCGTAGCAATGATATTGCAAGTGCTCTATAATTATATTGTTGCAAAAATCGATCGTATCGTGAATACAATGGAAGATGCTACTATTTCATTTGTTGATGTACTGCTCAAATTCCAAAAGAAATCGCAGCAATGAGAACCCCAAAGCTATTATACTCCTCTATTCTTGGATTGATAGTGCTTCTCGCAACGGCCGTCATTATTGCTTTTGCGGTGCTTGCAAACAATCAAAGCGATGATACTGGAACCAGCATGTTGCTGTTCGACATCGGGGTGTACATCGCCTATGCCTTGCTACTGGCTGCTTTCGTATTGGCATTGGTTTTTCCACTGATAAAAATCATCACCCACTTAAAAGCATCAGCACGCACACTTATCAGCGTTGGTGCGGTATTACTCGTGTTCCTGATTAGCTTTTTATTTAGTCCGGCCAATACCGGAGAGTTTTATGATACACATGGAGTGGGGCCTCAATTAGCGCGTATGATTAATGCAGGACTCATCACCACCTACATCAGTTTAATTGCAACCATCGCGGTCTTTATTTTTGCTGAGATATCAAGCAGTAGGAAAAAATAATATGGCACGTTTACGACCGGAAATAAACGCAGGTTCAATGGCAGATATCGCATTTCTGTTGTTGATCTTTTTTTTGGTCACAGCAACGATGGATGTTGATTCAGGACTAAAACGCCGACTGCCGCCCTTACCACAAGCCAACCAGGAAGCTACGCAGGTTGCGCGAAGAAATGTATTCGAAATCTTGATTAATTCTCACGATCAGCTTTTGGTGAATGGTAAAGCCGGAACGATTGAAGGACTCAAAGAGCAGATTATTGAGTTCATCAGTAATCCGGGCAATGATGCCACAAAGCCTGAGAAGGAATTGCTTTCTGTTCGTAAACAACGAGAAGCTGCTCAGGGCAACTTCGAAATGGTAGCAAGCCTGGATCAAACCATTTCGAGGGTGGGCGATTATCCGGTTTCCTTAGGTATCATCAGTCTTCAGAACGACAGGGGAACAAGCTACGAAATGTATGTGAAAGTCCAAAATGAACTTACAGCCGCCTATCGCAGCATGCGTGATGCATTGAGCCTTGATCGCTTCGGTGTGAGCTATTCGCGACTGCGCGATTCGAAACAACTGAGTGCTATAGAACAGGCAATACCAATGAACATCAGTGAAGCTGAACCTGTGAATAGTGGAGGAACCAACTAATGGGACGCTTTTCACGACCATCGGGCAAGGCCCTTCCTGCGCTGAATACCGCGTCCTTGCCGGATATTATTTTTATGTTGCTATTCTTTTTTATGGTCACAACGACCTTTAAGGAAACCGATCTTCTGGTTCGTGTTCGTCAGCCTAAAGCAAAGGAAGCGGAGAAGCTTACAAAAAAATCACTCGTAACATATATTTATATTGGCACACCTAATGATCCTGCACTGGGCTCTGGACAACGTATTCAGATTAATGATGCCTTTGCTGATGTAAATGAAGTTGCGGCCTACATAGAATCGGAGCGCGCGAATATGCCCGAACAGGACAGAAACCAAATGATCACCTCCCTCAAAATTGATAAAGGTGCGCATATGGGAATTGTCACCGATGTCAAGCAGGAATTGCGTAAAGCAAATGCATTAAACATTAATTATTCCGCCAAAAAGTAAGCGTTATAGGGGATCAAGCCAGATTGTTGAGGTGTAAAAAAATAACCAAATGCGTCAACAACTTAGAGCCAAAAGAAGGGTT
The DNA here is from genome assembly GCA_963678485.1 of Bacteroidales bacterium. GTDB lineage: Bacteria > Bacteroidota > Bacteroidia > Bacteroidales > CAIWKO01 > CALGYY01. Next base: position 1,520,225 of record OY782882.1, on the reverse strand, counting down.
TGTCACAATTACCAAGAGCACGGCTAAATTGGCTGTTTATTTCTATTATTTCCACCATTTTTCTTGACAAAAATGGTGGAGCCAAAAGTCAAGTCAAAGCCTGCCTGACTGCGTCACGCAGGCAGGCAAAATGCTATCCCCCCGCTCTCGCCAACGGCCGCAAATCACGCAAGGTAGTGCCGAAAACGCCAATTGACGGCAGTTCTTGAATGTGATAATAAACTTCATTTCGCTAATTGAATTTTCTCGTTGTCGTTTTCGACAGAGCCGACAGCGAAAAAACCGCTGTCTGGCCCCTTGCGGATTTGCGTGCCGTTGACGATTCACATCCAGCCCACGCCCGCTTGCTTTGACAGGCCCGCGCACACGCTTTGAACATTAGTATTGCATAATTTCAATACTGTAAAATAACCACAAAGTACAAATGGTATTGGCTTGATAAACTATTAAAACACGGCTGCTCAAAATGATTGATACGTTTAATCAATATTGATGGTCAATGTTACAAATAATCGCTACAAAAGGAACTCATTCGTGTTCATTCGTGGTATTCGTAGTTAAAGAAAGGTTTCAAAATCTAATTTTTTCTATGAATCGTATTGCAAGTAACCAAGTGCCGTTCTATAAAGTCCTTTGCGGCCTTGTCCTCCTATTGTCGGGCTGTCGATTACGCCAGTAAACTCCGGCCTGCTAATACTTCGGATGTCTTGTCTCGCCTTAGGCGAGAGAGCTTTCTGATCAGTCACTGAGTTTATAGATGGACGCTAACTAGTCAACTATACAAACCGCATCTGATTCCCCTCATCCTTCCTTCTTCTCATCCACAGAAACACTACAATGAGCGTTGTGAACAATACGCTGGCAGCGATAATCCAGGGACTATCGCTGCTTCCGAAGGTGTTAAAGTCAGCATCAGGAAAATATGAAGTGCTTAAAAAGGCCACAACAGCTGCAGCACCATTATTGACAAAATGTGCCAATACCGGAACCCAGATCGATCCTGACCAATACACCATATATCCGAACAGCATGCCCATCAGGAATCGTGGAAGAAATCCGTAAAACTGCATGTGTACCGCACTAAACAGAAATGCGGTAATAAAAATGGCTACGTGGATATTTTTGGTCCATTCACGAAAGTGTCTTAATAAAACTCCGCGAAATACTAGCTCTTCGCCGATAGCAGGAAGAATAGCAATCATGAAAATATTTACAATGAAGCTCCATGGGCTTGATGTAACAAGGAATGCCTTTGTCATGGTTGCTGCATCTTTTTCCGATTGCATCATCCATTGCTCAATCCCTGACATCGATTCAGGTAACTTCATTTGCAAATTGAGTTCTCCAAGCCAATTAATAAAGGGTAGCGCGAGCAACATCACCGCAGCGCCGGCAAACATAGATGGCCAGGGAATACGGACTTTCATTGAGAGGTATTCTGCTTTTTCTTTAGTGACCATAAAGGAAAAAACGATGACTGGAACAATGAAGAGTCCGATCTGACTGATAATTTGTAGATATTTTAATCGCGCAATAACATTAGGATCGCTGAGATCGCCAAAGGTTCCACTACTTTCCAGAAACCCTGCTCCAAAGAATGGAATGGCAACGAGCATTCCGAGTAAAGTGACAAATAGCAGGCTTACCAGGACGAGTAAAATGAAAAGAATAATTTTAAGCCATGGTGAATGTTGCGAAAAAACCGGTTGGATTAACATGTTTAAGAATTTGTGACGAAATTATAAATAATTTTGCAGCAACCATCCAACATCGATTAGCTTGAAGAATTTTCCTTTCTCTACGACCGCATTCCCATTATTCCTTGCGCCCATGGAAGATATTACCGATCCTCCATTTCGTAGTGTTTGCAAGCAGTTTGGTGCAGATGTGATGGTCACTGAATTTGTTTCTTCGGATGGTATGATTCGTAGCATCGACAAGAGTTTGAAAAAGCTCAGCTTTGCTGCGGAAGAGCGTCCTCTGGGAATACAGATTTTTGGAAATAACGTGAATGCCTTGTGTGACGCGGCAATCATTGCGGCACAAAACCAACCTGATTTTATTGATCTTAATTTCGGTTGTCCTGTTTCAAAAATCGTTTCTAAAGGCTGTGGTGCAGCCATGCTAAAAACACCTGAGCTGATGCTTGAAATCACCCGTGCAGTCTGTAAAGCCGTCACTATTCCGGTAACGGTAAAGACACGATTGGGATGGGATGAGAAAAGCAAAATTATTGTCGGCCTTGCTGAAAGGCTTCAGGATTGCGGCATTGCGATGCTCAGCCTGCATGGGCGAACAAAATCCCAGATGTACAAAGGACAGGCAGATTGGACACTCATTGGCGAAGTGGCCGCTAATCCTCGCATGCACATTCCGATTATTGGTAATGGAGATATAGATGGTGCGATGAAGGCGGGGGACATGAAGAGTCGATATCCTGTTGACGGACTCATGATTGGACGTGCAGCCATTGGAAATCCCTGGATTTTCAGAGACATCAAGCATTATTTGAGCACGGGGAACATCCTCATGCCACCTTCCTTGGCCGAACGCGTAGCTGTATGTCGTCAGCATCTTATTGCTGCTGTTGATTGGAAAGAAGAGAGGCGCGGCGTAATCGAAATGCGCAAACATTATTCTGGCTATTTCCGCGGCCTTCCCAACTTCAAACCTTACCGCATCAAACTCTTAGCCTGCACCACCCTTGATTCCGCCCTTGAGATCTTCGATCAGATTTTAAAGGATACGGAGCTGCAGACAAGGTGATTGTAGGTTTGTTGGTTATTGGGTTTATAGGTTATTTGGTTCGTCAAATCATCCCCATTCCCATCTACCTCATAACCCCAATAACCTCATAACCCCAATAACCTCATAACCCCAATAACCCCAATAACCATAAAAACCCTAATAACCCCATAACCCCATAACCCCACAACCCCTAACCCTCCACCTTAAGTTTGCCATCAGCAAAAAGATCCGTCACATCCATTCCGTCTTTAAGCCAGAAAGCTTGTATACCGTAGGATTGAGCAGCTTCGATGATATGCTTGGAGTCATCGATAAACAGTGTTTCTTCTTTTTTAATATTCATTGAACTGAATACATAATCGAAGATATTGCGGTCGGGTTTACGCATACCAAGCTTGAACGAAAGGAACACTTCCTCGAACAGTCCGTTAAGATTGTCGTAGCCGTAATTGGATTTTAGCTCGGGTATGTATTGATTATAATGGGTGATGTTGGTGTTGCTTAGCAGGAACAGCCGGTAATTGGGCTTTAGTGATTCGAGCAGGCGTATCCTGCGTTCTGGTATGCCGATAATGATGTCGTTCCACGCAGCTATGATTTGTTGTCTGCTCGTATTTGCAGGTAGCCAGGGTCGAAGGCCATTTACAAAGTCATCCTCACTAACTTCGCCCTTATCAAGTTTATCGAACAAACCGCTTTGGGTAGCCTTAGAGTAGACCTCATTAAATTGAGTAGCGCCCAATGCGATAAAGCTGTTGATGGTTCGTTGAAAATCAATATCTATAATCACCCCGCCAAAATCGAAGATCAGATTTCGATAGATTCTTTCCTGCATATGAATTTTTTTTTGACAAAATTACAATGAAAATACTACCTTTGCTGACCAAAATTAAAAAAGCAGCGGTTAATCCGCTCCGGTCCCTTAGCTCAGTCGGTTAGAGCAGTAGACTCATAATCTATTGGTCGTAGGTTCAAGTCCTACAGGGACCACAGAAAGCCCAAAACACCAAAACTAAAAATTCGTACTTTTTAGGATTGACGGGCAAAAGCGAGTAAAAGGCCTAAGTTTTCAAAATGTTTATTTAGGCCTTTTTTGGTTCTTTGTTGGCACATTTGTTTGTACACCGAGTATTTTTCACCCAAAAGTGTAGCAACAAAATGAAACCAACACTAAACGTGGTAATTAGAAAGAGTAATTCCGATCAATTCGAGACCGGTACTCTTTATTTGCGGTTAACAATTAACCGTAAATCGAAGTATTATTCCTGCGGAATTTCAATTTCGATGAAAGCTTGGGACCAGGACAGGCAAGTTATTACATTGCGTGATCCTGATTTTCGGAAAAAGAATGAACTTTTGGAACTTTTCTTCACCAGAGCCGATGGCATTTTGCATGACCTTCGTATGGATAGTTTTGATAATCCTGTATCATTTGACCAATTCGAAAACAAGTTTCATACTCGAAAAATTACGATGCTGGCCGACTTTGCAGAAATCTATATTCAAGATAAAAAAACGATACTGGAGCAAAGTACGATAAACCGTTATAATAGCTCAATTACCAAAATTAGGGCTTATGGTAACGTTTCTTTGTCTGGGATAAATTATAACTGGCTTCAGGCATATGAAACGCATCTACGTAATAATCTTGGAATGATGCATAATACCGTTGCAAAAGAAATTAAGTTTATAAAAAGTGTATATCATGAGGCCCAGCGAAGAGAACTAGTGGCCGAATTAAGGCCACTAGATTACTCTATTAATTATCAGGCGGCAGATAAGGACTTCTTGACTATTGATGAGCTTAAAACGCTTATTTTTAAGTTGCGAGATCCAGACTTTGAAAAAAACTTAAAACGGGTCCTTTATTATTTCATTTTCTCGTGTCTCACTGGCCTTCGTATTTCTGATATCAAAAATCTGAAAGTTGGAAATTTCAATAAGGATTACTCAATGATTGATATCGTAACAGTAAAAACTAAGGATAGAATCCAGATGCCTTTGAGTCAACCAGCGCAGAAGATTGTAAAAGATTATATGAAATTTGAATCGAAACGATTCAAATATATGTACCCAGAGTTACCTTTCTTTAAGGTCCACTCGGATCAACATAACAATATTGTGTTGCCAAATATTATGTTATTGTGTGACATAAAAAAAACTATACGTTACCACAATTCAAGGCACACATTTGCTACTATTTGTAACGAATTGGGTTTGCCTATCGCGGTAACTTCAAGGCTAATGACACACAAAACATTAAGAATGACTTTGCAATATGCAAAGTTCAATGATCCCACATTAAAGCAAAATATTGAAAAGTGGGACAATTTAATGAAAACTGAAGAAAACCCTTTAAGCTTTGTCGGATGATTGGGTCGTTTGATCTGTTATATCTTTTGGCGCGGAAAGAATTGCAGCGCGTTTTTCAAGATATTTCACGATATACTCAGTCGTGATGGCACCCAGCGTCCAAGCAAGTAATCCACTAACACAATACCATGCTATTGGTTCTATGGTAACTCCTTTTGAGGCAGCATTAACGAGCGTCCAAAAGCAACAACATAAGAAGTACATTGCTGCTGCTTTACGGCTTGCTCCGTTCTCTGATCCGCTGGATTGATCTTGAAAAAAACCAGCAATGAAATTGAAGAATTTCATATTGTATTGTATTTAATTGATAATTAATATATTTCCAAAGGCATCAATAAGTATTTTCTCATTTATTGTTTGCACTTTTTCGGCATTTGTTGGCGTGGGAGGTGTTGGAGTTGGAACAGGAGAAAATGCACAACCTGTTAAAATTTGTCCTCCATTAGATTCGTATGCATAATCCAGAATTGTAAGATGCGATAAATCTGCATTTACTTGCACTCTTACCCAACCATATTTTACTGCCCCTGAAATTTCAAATTTGAAACCTAAATAATGCTGAGCAAAATCCTTCCAATTACCTTCATTGAATACTGCAGGTGTAGCAACATCAACGAATTCTAATTTCTGTAGACTATAGTCAGCTCCTGAAGGCTTCCATGTTCCGGAAGATGATTTGATTGCATTACCTGCGCCCCATCCAATAACCTTATAAGAATTAGCATCATAATATGATACAGGGTCAACAATACCAGCATTTACCAGATTTGATGGTTTACAATACAATTCAACTCTAGTATAAGTACTGTAGGATTGCGTCCAGGATGTTTGTGCATTATAAAAATCAAAATCAATAATTCCATCAAGATTAAAATCCAATGAAAAAGACTCTCCAAGATGAATATCACGATTCACTGTCTCGCCATAAACTTGCGCTTGAGCATTATTTGATACTGCCAAAGTAGCAGCTGTTACCATGGCAGAATAACCCAATAATTTACCGATTAATGAAAAATCTTTTTTCACGTTATTTTGTTTGAAGTTCAATTAAAACACTACGTGAATAGCCCAACCTGTTTTTAATCACAATACCCATAGTTCCTTTATAAATACAGAAGTATCCATCTGTATCCGCATCATCTATACTTGAAGTATTATTGATTAATGTAACAGTTCCATCTTTTGAAAAAATGAAATCAGCGTAAGCCATTTTACTTGCAACGCCTAAACTATCTACGGTGATTCGCCCTCGACCACTAACGCTATCAGTTGGGGTATAGGTAGCATCATCGCCCAGGCTAATAATACAAGTATGATATGAAACACCATTGACAACAATACTACTATCAACTTCATGAATCGACATAGTCTTGCTTGGCGTAGTAATTCTCCAACCTAGTTTGCCGGAACCATCTATAACAACTGAACTGTCCGAATGTTTTGATGTAAGAGATGAAAAGCTAACATTTGATAGTGATAGCCATTGAGTAGTATTTCCTGAACCATTTGATGTTAATACGGTTCCACTTAACCCAACAGAATTATTCATCCAATAATTTCCGATTTTAATCATCCCTTTAAATTCCCAATTTCCTGAAGTATCACCAAATAATAAGATATCTTCGGCTCCTGTAAATGGATGATATAGAAATGTAAACCCATTATTGGCAATTCTAAAAGTTTTTGAAGCATTCTGATTAAGGGAATTGAATCTTCTATAACATAAATCCATTATTAAATCTGTGGATTTTATACCAGTAATGTCAACTTCTCGTAAATCAGAGGTTCTTAAATCGACCAGACTAAAATGTGTCGCAACATTACTTGACATATCAACGCCACCATTTTTGGTTGCGGAAATTCTTGAACTTCTATGTGAGTAGCCATAAACTGACTTACCATCAATATATCCTAAGCAAGCGCCAAAAGGCCCTCCATATGCTCTAAAATCAACAAACCCATTAATATTAAAGGTTGAATCCCCGCCATCCTTAATTAATCCACTAAAAGGACATCCGAGAATCGTTCTCGTGCTACTATTGTATATGGTATCTTTATAAAAATTCCAATCCCCAAAAATATTTACATCTCCATGAAATGTTGAAGTATCAACATAATGATGAATAGCATTTCTAGATGAGTTAAATGGATAAATATTCCAAGTGAAAAGATCTTTATTAAATTGTGCATTTGCAACAATGGAAGAAAGAGTTAGGAGTATGATAAAAAATATTTTTTTCATTGAAGTGACCTTTTTTGTTCTAATTAATTTGCATTCAAAATTTCAATGTGAAAAAATTTGCAGTCCTTGTCAGGGATCACAATGAAACTGTCCTTTGTAATACTAGTAGGTGGAATTATACAATTAACAGGTCTACCTGAAATTGAATCAAATCCAAAAGGAATAATTGAATAGGTGGCTAAATCTTCATATGGAGATTTATGAGAAATCAATGTTCCTAAACCTCCGTTATTTTGAATATCAACAGGAAATCCTTTAAGTCCGGCCAGTGCCTGAACAAATAATTCATTCGATGGTATCTGTGTCACTGGTGATGGCGCCGGCACAACTGCGCCCCAGGAAGCAAGCAATGATCTACAGTAATTGATATTTGTTGTGTCGTTGCAATTTATGAAGCTTTGAAGAGCCATGTTTAGAGCACTGACAGCTGAAGCATGGTTATTCATACTGTAATAGAATGACCATGCCATATTTAGTTGTAAATAGGCAAGAATTCTATTTAATAATTGCATCAAGTTTACCATTACTTTATAATTTGGATTGTTTTTGAATAAGTGACTTTAGAAGATGGATTTTTACAAAGTATCGATTGTTCAAGGCGACGTTTTGAAAATATCCACCATCCGGGCATTTTCTTTCCTGTTCTTGTATATCGATCACCCCAGTAGACTGCTTGGATTATGCTGTCTGTTGAAAATATACTGATTCTTTGATTATCACCAATCCGTAAACCGTGAACATCATAGAATTTATCATGATAAGAAAAAGTTTCTGCAGGAATGGTATCAATTAGGGTGTCATTGACATGAGTAATAAATTCTTTGTGTGTCGTAACTTGGTTCTCTGTATAGAAGGTAACTCGATTCGGTTTTATTCCCATGTTTTCAAGTTGCTTGATAACCTCAGTGCTGATGGATGATACAAGCTCTTTATTTGTCAACTGAAGTACCGCATTTTTTGCAACTAATTCACCGTTTTTGGATTTATAGTATTTCTCAATTTTGAAACCTGTATCAAAACCATATCGAATATTATCCTGTAATCGATTCCTGTCAGAGCGCAGAGAAAATGCCCAATACAAAGAACCGGCTGTAGAGCCAAACAATATAATTCCAACAATAACGATGATGATCTTTGTTTTCATTCTCTTATACGATTTGGACAATCTTTAACAGCGCAAAAATTTACTTCTAACACTTCAATTTTCCTTTTCAGACATTCGATTTCCAAGGCCTGACTGTCTACTCTTTTATAAAGATCACCGGCAAGGTTTTCCCATATGCCAGATATTTTTTCAATATTGTCAATCTCCTGCCCTTTAGTTACGAACTCTGCTGTTTTTGCATCTGCGATGGCTTTATTTGCTTCGGCTCTCGCTTTCCGAATTGATGAGCGAAGCGTAGCAAAGCCCAGAATTGAACCAACTGATAAGACAGATACCACTATATATAAAATCGTTTCGATCATGACTTAACTTTTACAAATAGCTTGTAGGCGTTGATGCCCAAAAGCAAAATCAATAAAACAAGCAATATGATATCAAGATATTTCATTAGTCTTTTTTTTTAGAATCACCAAATAGTTTCCAAAAGCATAAGCATCCACGACTCCAGCCTAATGCGTATCTGGGATTGAGCGCACGCATGTAAGTAATTCGCTCTGACATCAACATGTCAAACAAAACATTCTCACCATATTTGGCGATGCCTTCCTGAAGGTTTTGGATTCCATTATTAACTAAGAACTTATTTAAGAATGGATTGGCAGACCCTTGCCAATTATAAAATGCCAGAGCGCAATTAATTAATAAACTCGTAGTCTTTTTTGTTTTGTTTATGTAATCAGCAACGATGATTTTTTTATCACCATCACTCATTGAATAAAATCTTTTGGCTGTAGGTGTAATACCGTTTTTAAGAAGAATGTTTTTATATGATGACCATGTAATGTCTCTTACTGTATGGTAGTAATTGCCATCAACATCGGGTTCTGGGGGCATAGCAGCAGCAGCCGGATCATTAGGATCCTTGCTTTTACCGCCGCCCTGGTTGTCTGTAAAGTGAAAAAAGTCGATAAGCAAATCATCGCTGGGCGAAATGGTCCAATTTTTAAGTGCAGCCGGATTGTATTTTGCGACTAAGCTATCAAACAGGGATTTGAATTTTTCTGTAGGCATGGCAATTATTTTTGGGGCGTGAACAATTTTATTACAACAAAAATCAATACGAAAAAGGCGATACCTATACCGAAGAGCATCGTATACCTTCTTTGAACGTTGGTGACTGTAATTGTACAGTCTTCTCCTTTTGATATGGCTTCATCAATTTGGGCAATAAGGTCTGTTTCTGCTTGCCGGTTTAATCCAAGTTCTCCGTTTTTTACCTGGTCAGAAATAAGGATACAGCCTTCAGTCCAAGTTTCATCAATCCCGGCATGAATTCTAATGCCTGAAAACATTGGTACATCGTTGATCAAAGGAAGTCTCCTTCCTAATTTTGGCGAATGGCTGACAGTGACATTGTATTTTCCGTAAGGGATAGCAGTTTCTTTGGCTATTTTGACACCATCTTTTCTCACAACATCTTCAAGGGCATAGTACTTTAATTGACCATTGACAAGTAATTTATCAATCGTTTTATTCGTACCAAACCATTTACGAACCAATGTGAGTTTCACTTTTAAAATGCTTTTTTAAAATCATTTCCAAAAAATGATGATGTATTTGCAGATTTTCCAACACCTGCAGGAACAACACCTTTTCCCAGCATTTCTTTAATTTCTGGACCCGTTAATACTTTGCCATCAGAAACCCGGCGTATTGATTGGTCCTTTTCAATTGCTTTTGGTGGTGTGTTGGACTCTTGCATATTTGCGTCAGCAGTTGATTTTTCTTGGACAGATTTTGTTTCCTGAACATTTTTCTTTCCGTTGAGTAAATAATACAGTCCAACTCCAATTCCAGAGAGAACCAATAAAACCACAATAAAAATTAAGGCTTTGTTCATATCATGCTGTTTTGCGACGAAAGAATAAGTATGCAATCAGAATTGTAAGAATCGATACAAAAAGCAATGATATCGCTAGTTTTACCAACGAATCATTATCTATTGCAATCGGGAGTTCCGGGAGTTCTCCGGTAGTCTCGATTTTTTTCATGAAATTAGAATCCCAGAAAGACATACAATTTTTATTTAGTAATTTTTACATCTGCGCTCAATACGTATACTGCATGATCGTTGGCTGCTGCGCAAACAATCCATTTATTTTGAATGTCCAAAACAACTCCGATATATTCACGTGGCTTAAAAACTCCATATACTTCATTAGCCATTTTATAGTCTCCTGAAAAAACATTCTTTAATACTTTCCATCCAGTGGTTGTTTTTGTTGCCTCAACTGAATCTCCTTTATCAATCCCGATTTTTGTAGGTGCTGCAGTTGCGTTTTGGACTGACTGGTTTTCGGTGACAGGTTTAGATCCAGCACCGGAAATATTATCGAGGTATTTTTTAATTAAAGTCATTTTGGGCTCAATAATATCATTATATACTTGCTCGGAGATTGAGTCGGCTCCGGTGTTTTCTTTTAGAACGGCCGCTGTTTTTTCTCCAAGCTTTCCATCGGTTGCAAGTCGGGAATTATAAGCAATGTTTAACCCGGCTTGTAGATATTTTACCTTCAGACCCTGGCTTCCAAGTTTAAGCGGAAATTCATCATTACTCCATTGACGTTTTGTGTCAGCGGGAGTATCGTTTGATGGATTTACGATTACTTTTTTCTTGAAAAATTTTACATAAATGATGATAAGAATTGCCACAACAAACAGAACAATTCCAACAATTATGTAAGGTTTTGTATTGATAGCTTTAGCAGACATAATCAAAATATTTTTTTATACCAAGGTTCTGAAGCATCTTTATTGAGCGAATTAATCCCGTTTGAAATCAGCTTATAAGCCACAAATGCAAGAACTCCAAACAAAAGAATTGCAAGGAAAATATAAACCAGGTTCTGCGATGTGTCTTTTTCAATGATCATTAGAATTTATACTTAATTCCTTTTGATGATAATATTCCATTCACCTTAGCGATTTCATCTTCATCTAATTCAGCAGTCATCCATCCACCAAGGTCTGTGTCACCTTTAGCAGCAAATGGCGCAAGAATAATTTCCCGCCAATCACTCGGTTTTTTGCCAAAAACATTGATCAGAGAGTATAAGTCATCAACTGTATTGAGCATACCAAAAACCCTGTATATAGCGTCCTCGTCTGTTCCAAAAGTGTCATTAAATGCAGAATCGAGTTGACCGGCCATGGTGACAAAATCAGCATCTTTTAGGGTAACATTGTTTTTGTCAATGCTTTTTTTCACCCTTTCGGCATCCTGTTCATCAGGTGTTTTTTTAAATGACCGAATGACACTACCAATGGCAATAATGAGTACAACCAGGATAATAATCCCGAGTACTACGATTATGATAATATTGCGCATTTTTGGAGTCATGGGACTATTTCTTTTTGCGGAAGATTAAAAAAATGATTGTTCCCAGGATCATGAGGCTAACTAAAGCAGTAACCATGATACCGATGGTTTTGGGCATTCCCAAAAATTTAGGTTCAGCGCTTGGATCAACCACTTCGAACGAAGCGGGGCCGGATACTGTAGTATCTCCTTGTTTTGAAAACATTCCAGCCACAGAACTCACTGAGCCTGCGACGGCGGTTGTTCCATCTGCAATCCTTTTGACGTTGTCGATGGTACGCGATAACCACGTACCTTCTTTGGTGCCTTTTTGGGCGGCTCTGTCTGCTTTTTTCTGGGCGTTTTTAGCCTTTCTTGCAGCTTTTCCAGCCCCATTATCATACAAAGAATCACCAATATAGTAACTAGCGTACTCCATGGCATTTGAATTAAGATTTTTTACCAAAAATTAAAAATGCAGCAAGTCCTAAAACACCTAGCCCAACTAACACTGTAACAATAATTCCGACAGTTTTAGGCATCCCAAGGAATTTTGGAGCGTCAGCGCCGGTTCCTGAAAGTTCTTTATCAGTTCCGCCGCTTCCATCAGGTGAATTTTTGCCAAAAATTGAACTGACCGTTCCAAGGGTTTTGTCCCACCAGTTTGGTTGCTCTGCACCACCGTTTTCAGCCAATATTCTTTTTGAATCAGCTTTGGTTTCTTTGGCTGCGCCACGAGAGCGATTCAAATCAGCTTTCGACTGTTTTTTGTCCGTCTTTACGGCATATCGGTCGTTTTTGAGTTGTTTTTTTTCAAGATTCAAGTCCTTTTTAGCATTCCGGCGTTCTTTGCCGGTTAAATTCAAATAAGGATCACTTGTATTGAAAAAATCCTGTTGTTGCGATGCTTGGTTCATGGTGCGATTTTTTAGTTCATTGAATGTGATTAGTGCTTCGATGTTTCCGTTGTGTTCGAAATCATACCGAAGCGCTCGCATAAACTGGACAAAAAGGCGATTGAGATGTTCCGGGTTATCAAAAGGAAGATGTCGAGAAAGCGCCGATATTGAACTTTTGAGTGAACCTGCAAATTGACCGGCTAATGAATCAAAGGCGAATTTGTCCGACAGAAATTCATCACGGGTATTTTTAAGAAAATGTCCGGCTTCATGTGAAAGAATCCATTTAACTTCCTGGGAAGTTCCATGATCCAATAAATCCTGATTTAATGTAATGTCACCCGTGATGCGATGCACTCGGGCTGGATTCGTTCCCATCGATTGGGATGTTGAGATTGAACCAGGATATCGGAAAAAGATATTTTCAAAACCGGACATTTCAAAGATCGTATTTACAGTTTTCCCTTAAGGGCTTTACCCGCTTCTTTCATGCACATTGTCCACTTTTTTCGTGGATTGGCTTTGCGGATCGCTTTGGCTTTAGTGGTAATTTTTTTACCCATCTCGCCCAACTTCTTTTTTGATACTTTAGCCATGTCAATAATTATTAAGAACGTTTATTAATAAGAGCGATAATACCCAGTACTACTATTAATCCAATGCTTGTAATAAGGAAGCCATTCCATATTTTTCGTTGTGTGATTTCCTGGGGATCAGGTTTTGAATTCTTACCGCTTGCAGCGGCTGCGACAGAACCAATTCCTGTTATAATACTGGCAGCATCTTGAAAAGCATTTGAAAGCTTGTTATATTCTGCGGCCTGTTGTTGGGGTTGTCCATCTGCATGATCATACCCATACAACTGATATAATTCCCAAAGAAAATTATCACCATAAAGAACGTAAGCGGAACAAACGGCCTCTGCATCCAGCGGACCATAGTAGCCTGAATATTGATAGAGCAACCTCCGGATTCCCGACGGATTTTCTCGGATAAGTTGCTCTATCAGTAATTTCAAGCTTTTCACTTGGACTTACTTTTTCAGTTTGTCCATTATTGACTGTAACGGATTTTTTGGAGCAGCAGCTTTACTGGCAATTGCGCCCCTTTTTGCACGCAACGTGCGGAGTGGCATCAGACCGGCTGTTTTCTTCGCGATGTTCTCACGAGCCATCACTGATTTTTTGTATAATGTAGCAGCCTGGTTTTGAATTGCACCGATAGTTTCAGTAACGGTAAGAGTTACTCCTGGATCAACAGCCATCACGATACAAGTTTGATCATCACGCTGGATATCATACTTGATCAATGGAATTTCGATTTTTTCCTTGTTCTGTTGCTGAACAGAATAGTACTTGAAAAGATTAATCCTTTCTTCACCAAACTTGCGGAATGGAGAAAAACGCTGAACAATCATCGTTTTGTTGTATGCTGCAGTATTCACCGATCCATCAGCATTAACAGCCTGAATGACCATATGTGTAATACGATAAGCATTACGTTCAGAGAACTTCACAAAACCATCAATCCCGGCAACTGTTCCAATACCTGTACCTACAACGTCTTTTCCACCAACACTGGTCATCACACCATCTTTAAGATAGCAGTCTGCACCAAAGTTGTTTTTTAAGATCGTAGCATCAGTGAGTGATCCGTTTGCAAATGCAACATTAATGATACTTGGAGTGAGGTTTGTAACACTGTACGAAACTTCAACAGCGCCATCCGTTTCCGTAAGAAAACTATTGCCACTGCCAATGAATGACAAATGTACGTCCTCGGAGCCATCATAAACATCATCTTCGTCAAGATCACCCGCGAAGTTTTCATAAGGACTTCCAGACATGTTTTCATAAGGCGATCCACCGAAATTATCAGACAGTTTGGCAACTGCCAGCGCTTCGATATCTTCGCGGCTTAAGTTTGAAAGGAGTGGAGCAAGCGCAAGTGCAGCGGTTCCAGAGAAAAACCAATGACTTAAGCATACGCCTGCAATGGTCGCAGAAACGGCCAAAATCATACAAAAAACGCCAAATAATTTGGACTTAAAGAGCTTTTTCATAATGAAAAAATTGATTATTGAATAATTAATGTGTTTGTTTGCTGTTCTTGACTTCCGATTATGCTTCGGGTGCTTTCGAGTTGGCGGCTTTGTCTGTAGCCACTGGTGCTTTTGAAGCGCCAATTCCAAAGGGGTGGTTTTTAATCACCATTCTTGATCCGTCTTCTGATACCTGAACTTCAGATTTGGATAAGAGCTGAGCGGCAAGGCCGACTAAAACGAGAACACCGACAATAATCACGATGATCCCGACGGTTTTAACTTTTGACATGATTATCAATTTTGGTTAATAAATATTTCAAGGCAACAAAATTGAATCAGTGTGAAATCATCAATAAGGGTTCCCAAGGTTTCGCAAGGCTTTGCAAGGCTTTGCAATGCTTTCTTTAAGAAATTTGAGCATAAAAAAACCGCCGCATCCAAATGGAGTACGGCGGTCAAATCACCTTTTGCTGTCTACAGCTTACGAACAAATCACATATCAAGCTTACCAACTAAATATTCAACAACGGCAGGAGTAAGTAGCTTCTGAGATTTTTTATATCCTAGTTTTTCCAGGTCATCATAATATAATTCATTCATCCATTTGCGCAACGTGCTTTCCGATATCTTCAGCATTTGACGAATTTCCTTTTTTGAATAGGATTTATATTTTTTAGGACTGCTGGTCGTCATCGTTGATGAAGGATAAAATGAAATCAATAAGGAGGTTTCCCCAAAATGGAGCGCTGATCACAATAAGTGCGAAAAGAAACCCAGTCTCCATTAATTTTCGATTACATGATTAACTTTATTATTGTCAACCCTGGAAGAATACATATCAAGAAATTTTTGTCGTGATATAATTCTGCTATTAATTGATTCCAATTCGAGAATCAATCGTATGCGGCGCAATCCTGAAAATGGTATCCATAATAAAAGTTTAACCCTTGATTCAATTCTTTTTTGAAGAATAATGTCAAGAGCGATTACTTTTTGATAATGCAGAATTTTTTCTCGTGCTGCTTTTTCTTGAGCTGGTGTTTTAATTTCTTTCATAAACTAATTCCTTTAAGTAAATTCCAAGGTTGATTTTTGTGGAGAGGTATTACTGAAGTATCGCAATAAATTTTGAACCCTTTGCTTTTACAATCTTCAGCAAAAAATGAATCATCATGAATTTTAATTTTTTTGTCGGTGCGAAACTTTGTGCTAGCTAATACAAATCGCGGTATCATTAAGCATCCCATACCAATAGAGAACACTCTTTTAATGGTTCCGTCAATAAAAAGAATCGATTGTTCAATGCTCAAATTTTGACATTCGCGATCTGTTCCATTGTCCTCGTATTCCTGGACCATCAATGGCGATTCGTGACCAGCGCCGAGAAAGTACGTGAACCCGACCATTTCTTTTTGCAAAGAGAGTAGGTACAATATTGAGTCCTGCGGTGGAAATATATCGCATTCAAGGGAGAATAAATAGTCAAAATTCCACCTAAGAAAACATTTACGGATATAGTTACGGGAGTCTGATATTGCATCGTAATTATTTTTGAGCCGCGTTGAAACAAAGTCGGTATGAAAGCCGGTGAGGCGTTCAACACGCTTTGCATGCGCCTGAGATTTTGAATTGTCCACCAAAAGAACTTTGCATATGCCCGGATAATTTTTAACAAGAGTTTTAACATGCTCTGCCCATTCAAGGATGACATAATCCTTATGGGAAGAAATAGGACAGGCCAGCAATACTGTTGGCAGAGTAGATGGGTATTCAAGATTCATCGGCGTATTACTTCAAAATAATGAGGGTCGGTTTCTGCTTTCTTATTTATGCGTGCTTGCGCTTCAAGCATTTTGTCAAAATCACGAATTACATTTTTGCGGGAGTAGATATCATCTTCAGTTTTAAACAAAATGAAATGTGTCGCAAAGGTGAAAAACTTGGGAGGTATTTCTGTGAATCCATGGCCGACAGCTACCACATCGACCTGCATCTGACGGCGACGGATAAGCAGCCTGTGAATTTCTTTATCGGTCTGTGCAGTGAGATAAGAACGGCAATCATCCAACGGAAGAATGCCATTACGAAAATTTGTTGTTATCTGTTCAATCGTTCCGGTATCGTTATAGATGATTTTCTTTACCCCTTTGAACTGAAATTGCCCAGGATCTTCAGGATCTATAAAATGATATTCCGGCCATTCGATATCATCAGGAGTTACGATTAGGGCCTTGCCTCCGGCTTTGACTTCAGCTTCAACGAGTTTTTTAAGCATCGTTGATTTGCCGGTCCCGTTGAATCCTGCTAGTACAATACATTTGGCCGTTCGTGCCATTTACCTGATCTCCTCAAACTTTATGGGTTCTTTTTTTTCTTCAGGTTTCTCTTCAACCGGATCAGTCTTTACCGGTTCCGAGTTTTTGTTTTTTAGCTCAGTCATTTCGTCCCGAAGGTCCTGTAATGCGCGAAGTGCAGTCATTTTATCAGCCTGTTCTCGTGCTGCTTTTTCAACAAGGGCTTTATTAACACGGCGGTCGTTCACAGCCTCTTTATACTTTGGACCATACATTAAAAGCAATCCAACCAGAATACCTACCCAGGGCGGCAGATGATCTTTGGCATCTTTACGCATTTCGTAAATCTCATTTGCCAAATCTTCAAGTTCTGTTTTTTCCGCTCGATATAAATCAAGGTCATCTTCCTGGGCGATGATTGAACAAATGAGTGCTTGAAGCGTATCATTACTTTTTGTGAGAAATTTAGCTTCCCATCGTGCTCTTTTTTCACGAAGGCTTTTTTCTTCTGCGGTCAACTTTTCTTTAACCGCAGGTTTTGGATCACTGTAAGAGGCCGTCGCGGGTTGCTGTACCTGTTCTTTTCCCTGGTTAACATCCTCTCGCGGTTCCTGCATTTCTGTAAGCAGCCCTTCCAGATCACAATTATAAGATGATGTAGGAGTACTATTGTCCGGAGCATCAGTCTGAGGTGAAGGCGCCGTCTTTACTTCGGATAATAATCCTGTTTGATCGTTAAGCATTGGATTGGTCTGTTAAGGTGGAATAAAAGTCCATTACTTCGGCAAGAGATGGGATTCTGTCCTGTTCTTTGATGGTAAAAAACCAAGTCAGGATTTTGCTAAGATTGGTGATAAGTACGCCCAAATCAAGATTGATTAATTGACGCGTTATTTTATCCTGGGTATCCAGAATGACCAGTGAAATGATAAGGCGTTCTTTCCGTTCGAAAATGGCAATTATCGGCTCTGACTCGTCGGAACTAGTAACAAGATGCATTTTGGAAGAGGAGAGCCATTTAGCGAACTCTGGTAATACTTCCAGAATCATCGGACTAATCATTGAACAACCGGCGCGAATAGCCTGTCGTTGTACAAAATTCATGTCTTTACTCATGCTATTCTTGGGGTTGAGTGGTTTCTTTTGATTTGAATTGCTCTATAATTTCTTTGATTCGCGCACCTTTAAGCACACGGGGATAAAAGTCGCAAGGACCTTTTATGGTAAAATCAACAAAGAGACGTGCAAGAATTTCGTCATTGCTCCAATTAATATTGCGTTCAGCAAGCAATATGCGGGTTTCGTCCAACATTGCTTTTTGTTCACTTGTAAAAGTGATCAGAATTTGATTTTCTCCGACTAAGGCCGGAACTTCTTTTGTTACTTCATTTACTACTGGAGTCAAATTTAAGAGCTCTTCAATTTTAGCAACCAGTTTTGCTCGTTCTGACATCCATGATTCAACAGTTTCTTTGTCAGTTTCAATTTGTGCCCGTAAAGCAACAACTGTGTTATTAGCAATCTGAGTTTCAGCCTTAAGTGTACCAATTTCTGTTTGAAGTTCGGTAACCTTAATGCGGTGTTCTTCAAGCTCCTTAATATTGCATTTTGCAGTATTCTGATTCAACGCCGTTTCGAACAGAATCCAAAACGCTTCAGCGGGTTTGAGATCACCGTCGGTGCCAAATACTGTTTCGTAGTTTTGTTCGAGTATCTCTTTGCGTTCTGGCGATAGGTAAACGCCAAAAGAATTTTTGCGAAAAAAATAGTTTTCTTTACTCATGACAATATAAATAAATGATTATCAATTAATATCTAAATACTTACTTAAGACTTTCTTAATACTTAAGAAACACTTCAGAAACACTGTAGAAACTGTTAAGAAACACTTTAGAAAGTATTAAGTAGATTTGCTTAAGTTGCTGATTGCAAATATACAGAACAATAACAGTTAAAGTAATACTTTAAGAAAGAAAGTTTTTAACATTGATAGTTAACAACATATAAAAGTAACTGTGCTATAATTTGTTATCAAAACAAAAAAAACCCGAATATTTTATTATCCGGGTTTTCCAACGTATGCTTAAGTACTAATTATCTAAGCAACGAGCGCGAATATTTAGCACGGGTTATGTGATATTCTGCAAATGCTTTTTTCTTAAGAATCAACAGGTTAATAACATCCTCCATATTATACTTAAGACACAATCGGCGCTTCTTTGGATTGTGCCAATCTTCGAAGAGGGTAAAAATGTTTCTCTTATACTGTGCCGTTGTTCTCTTAATACCGAACATTTCTTCCAGGGCAGAGAGTTTATAAGAGGGTAGTTCCGGGAGGTATCTACGGAAGATCTTCAGTAGATTAATGCATTTATACTTGCCTCGCAGATTAATACCAAAGTGTTTTTCAAGCTGGCCGATATCAGGACCATAAATAAAAACAAACTCAACCCCATCAAGTAACTTCAAAAAGTTTCGTTTTGTTAGGGTTTTGTCATAAAGTTGGCCTTTCTTTCTCAGGGTGTAGGCATACCCAATCAGGAATACATCCTGATCTAATGTCCATTCGCAATCAATGTAGATGTCCATTGTTATGTGGGATTTAGGTTTATAATAATCTACATACGTTACGCACATAACAATGTTTCATGAGAACATACCTTAGTGTAAAGCGCCGAAAAGCCGATCATGTATCATCCGGTCGGCTTTTCGGCGGCGGGCAAAAAAAGCCCTTTCCCAATGGATGGGAGGGCTTTTGAATAATGGCCGATATCGTTGTATTTACGCTAACTTGCCTTCATCAGCAAAGGAGAAGTATTTTTCCCGTGATATAATTAAATGGTCTAATACCGGTATGTCTAAGAATTTGCCGCCTTCTCTTACTTTTTTTGTTAGCCGAATATCCGATTCAGACGGGCGAACTTCTCCGGATGGATGGTTGTGTGATAGAATCATGCTATGCGCGTTAATCTTCAATGCGTTTTGAAAAATTATTTTCGGGTCTACCACTGTCCCCTCTGTGCCTCCCTGCGAAATTAACTTAACGCAAATAACATTATTTCCGCGTGTTAAGTAAATTACATAGAAACATTCTATATAATCCAAATTTTCAACAAAATTAGGTACTTTAAGCAGGTGATTAAAAGCATCTTTACTAGACAATAATTTTGGTCGTTGGCTTAATTCTACATTACTGATGTAGATTGTTTTGATTTCGGCCACTTCTTGAAAATCGGTATCCATAATCTAAGATTAAAGGGTTAATGTACTTGGTCTTGAGAAAAGAGATAGCAGAGCGGAAAAAGCTTATAGGTTTCTTCGTTGGGTTCTTCGTTCTGTTGCATTGCTTTTGCATGCGCTTTAATGGGTTGCCCCCAGATGAGGCAAGCGCGGGAGCCCTTAACAATGGTTTTTCCTTCGCGCTTCCATTGGTGAAATGTTTTAAACTCCTTTGTACCTGTTGGATTGTGCAGAAACTTCATAAGTAAATCATTTACTTTGAGGTTTGCCCAGTACATTGCATCCATTTCGCTGGATGCGCTTCGGACTTTATCTTCACGGATTCTGCGGAGTTTATTAGAAATTGATGATAACACCTTTCTCTTTTGTACTGCCTGCGATATACGTTTTTTTTCTTCTGTTTCGCTTTCGTGTAAATTATTCATATATTTGAGCTCCATTTTTAAGAAGTTAGTTAATAAGAGAGCGTACAAAATTGCCGTTTTGACGCTCTCTTTTTTTTACCTTACAGGGTGGCCGATTCAATTTCAATTTCTGTGGCTTCAATATCTCTTTTCAGCTCACTAATTATAAAATCTCTGACCTTTTCGACATACGTCAAATTTGATGTTTTAAACTCGTTGTTGTACTCTGCACCGTCTTTGAGTATTAAAATATCATTGTTTCGAGTGCTGGTGAATTTAAATTCCTGTAGCTTCAGGAGTGTTGCCCTTAATGTGGCGAGGCGTGTTTGCATTCCTGAAAAGCGCTGAATTTTTTCAAGTTTTTCATCAAGCAATTTCCTGGCTAATTTTGATACTTCTGTTTTGCCGTTTTCAGGAACGTTTGCCGGTTCTGTTGTTGTTGTTTCGGCTTTGTTGTTTTTACCGTTTTTTTCATTACTTTTTAGCTTTTCCATTTTCTTAAGTGTTAGATTAATAATTAATTACAATATAAAGATACTACAAAAACATAGTTTATGCAAGTGTTTACCTTCTAAATAACAGCATATTAAGAAAAATTGCAACTACTAAATACTTGAAAAACAAGAAAATAAAACATTTAGGCATAATTTATATTTAGACTAAACAATATGCAAATACCAGTAAAACAGCTATTTATAAACAGTTTATCAATTACTAAACAGAAGCAATCAGGGGCTTTCTGGCCTTCTTAAGCAACCCTCATTAAGCCTTCGGAAGCGCTGGCAAGGGACCACTGTGAAAAATTTGCCCGAAAGGGAAGTATTCAAAATTTTCACATGGTCAACGCATGCCCTTGCCAGACGAGCTGCAGAAGGTCAATAATTTTGCGATAAGAAGGCTGAAACCCAGTTATGAGGTACGAATACCATTGATGCAAAAGGGATTGTCAGCGGCATCCTTTTTAGCCCCTGGCGGCAATAAAAGATACAGCAGAAAGCCCGTCGGCCAAAAACGGCCGTTTGCCCAAAAAAAAGCCCCGAACAATTCGGGGCTATCCTGCGTCTAACTTATATTGTCCAACTGGACTATTAGAAAGGTTCAAGTTTAATAAACAATCAATAAATCATTTTTTTTATACTAATACCATAAACTCGCGCCCAATGATCCATGCCGGCATTGTGCAAATCATAATCGACCTTCTCACGAATAGCCTCTTCTGTGCTTTCCAATCCGTCAAATTGTGGAGCACGAACAGAAATGCCTCCATCAATACCGCAAGTAAAAATCTCTTTTATGCCCAGCTCACCCAGAATTCTAACAGCTGTAGCAGAACTGCATCCAGAGGGTGAAAATTCTTCTGTAGGGAACAGCGGTTCAATCTCGCTTCCTTTGTCGTAATCTTTATCATATTCAATGAAATATAGGTTGTCTAATCGAATATCGACCGCAGGAAACTCTTTCCTGAAAATTCGTTGCTGAAGGTCACGAAGATATATCTCAGAAATAATTTTCGAATAATTTTTTGCTCTTGAAAGCAAACAAAATTCATCGGTTTCTAGCCATGCCACCGATCCGGTTTCATCGATGGCTAAATAATCAGCACAAAACCATACAAATGGAATAATACAATTTGTCAAAAGATAATCGCCTGCATGATTTATTGCCAAAATATTAAATTTTGCATCCAAGAATGGTATTCTAAAAATGTTTTCTATTGAAGGGCCTGTACCAACAATAAGCCATGGTTTTTCATCAAATCCCAATTTATGTTTAAGTTCAGAATAGCGCTTAATAATCATATTGCTAAATTTTAGTATCAAGTTTATATCTGATTTTTCTAGGTGTTGCTGAAAACTTGCGGGCATAAAGGCAGACATTTAAGAAATCAGGATGTTCTCCCATCTCTTCCGATTTGATTACAGAAGGAAATTCGTAACATGAATCAATAATCTGCCAGCCGTTGATTTCATCAAAGCAGCCGCGAAGTGCTTCCTGCGAAAAGCGAAAGTAGTCATAGGGGTATGCGTGCAACGGAAAGCAATGATGCGTCTGGATAAATATAAGCCCTCCAACCTTGAGACATTTTCCCAATTCATGGGCTGCAATATGAGGGTATTTGAAATGTTCGAAGGTGCTGCAGCTGATGATTACGTCCACAGGTTTATATTTACGAAGGAATGACAGCGCCATAACGTGAACATCACCCACAAAATCTACATCATCCCCTGGGGTGATATCGGCTCCGATCCATTTTGAATGATGCGGTACAAAATCTTTATGGGTGGTGGATCTGTCCGGGATACTTCGAAAAGTTCCTAATTCGAGCACAACCGGGTTTTTAATGGCCGAGGCTGCTTCAATAAATTTTGATAATGAATTATTCATGTCTACGATTTTTGAAATATTGGTAAAGCATGATTGGGCTAAAAACTAACAAATCAAAAAATGCAATTGGAAACAAAAATGGCCCTGTCGCAAACAAAAAAAGTGAAGCTCTTAAATCAGTCCAATGTGGCGGTAAGGCCTTTTTAAATTTATTGTAGCCATCAGTGAAAATATATCGCCAAATAAGCGGATTCAGGCACGCAGCGATCAAACAATAAAAAGTTACATATTTCATAATGTTAAAGATAAAGTTCATGTAATGTATTTTTGGCAACAGAATGAGCGAAACAATCAAATGCAATATTTTCAACATTAAGCTTTTTGTGTAAGCTCATTACTGAATCTATTGAATCAAACACATATCGAATCTTTCCGGGCACTCCCATCACAGCACGATTGCACTGCTTATTAATGAAGCTTTTTGTCTCGATGCTAATAAGTGCAGCAATTTCATTATCGATATCAATGAAAAAATCAGTCTTTTCCATCAGTGTCAAGTTTGAATGTTACTTCACCCAAAGATTCAAATGTTTGAAGTTTGTTGATCAACTCTTCAAGCTCAATGATGCTTTTTGCATGCTCATTACCCAGATGTTCGAAGCCAACGTAGTTGGCCGGTTCCATCTGCATATGCAAAATCTGTCTTCCAAGGGATGATTGTTTCAAAGCTAGACCTGCGCGAATTAGGTTAAGCATTTTCGGAGTAATTTTTATCGTTGGCATGGTGTGATGGTTTGAATATACCGGTTTCTGAATATTTTAAATAATATGACAAATTGCGCAAATATGCCCCGCGTTCCAGGGGCTCCATTTTGTCATTTTGTGTAATTCTATGTTCATCGGACTTTTGAACATCGGCCCCATCACAACTATGTATTTTCGATATTCCCCCTGCAAATAGTTGGTAATATTCCGAAATGATTGGCGGCCTGCATTCATCTGATCTATTTTCACCCTTGCTTTTCTCGCTGCTAACATGTCCCGGACAAATGCTCTGACTTGCTTGTATTCCGATTTTCTGTTGGATGTTGTCATGTGTCATCTTGTGTTATTGGTTTAGTTCGTTTCTTAAATTTATTCTGTATCAATAGCTTAAGAATTTCCTTTATATCCCTACCTTGCATAAGCTCGTACACGGTTAATTTATGCATAAATGGGATGTTCGGATTTATGGAAGTTTTGCCTGAATAGTGAATCGATTCAGGCTTAAAAATTACAATTTGGGTTTCTTCAATGGGGACTTCCTGGCAGGTATGCGGATTAATCACGGTGCTGCAGTTGGCCTCATTCAATGAGACATCTTCTTTATCGAAGCGATTAAAGTTTAAGTCAGGTTCATTGTAGAATGCACCATAACGAGAATAAAGTCGCTTTCCTTTGGTGTTCTGAAGTATCTCATTTATCAGAAAAATGTTGAAGTTCCCATCTGCAAGCTTAATGGATTCATCTTTGAAATGATATTTTATACATTCCAAGATCGAACGAGTGTACAGGTCTAGAATTTGTTTCTTTTTTTCATCTTCCGGCAAATCGCTTTGTTTAATTGCCTTCTTTTCATCCGTTATATAGAACTTTTTACGAATGATCACCTTGCCTTCCGGGACCGATATATAAGTGCCATCAGGTTGCTCAAACGTAGTGAGGGCAGCGGTGTCCTTCATTGTTGTTATGTACTGGCCATTGTCTCCTTTTTTGTACACATACAGCGATTCTATCCAAACTTGGGTCCCTCCTGTATCTTCTTTCCAATATTCCTGAAGTAAGGTTCGAAATCTTTTTAGTCGTGGGGAGTAAAGAAATGCAAGCGAATGAATGTGTATATGCAAGCCGTTTTCTTCGCTGCCGGAGATTTCAAGACCGTACTCTCCGGCATATACATAATGTTTCCAGAAGGGAGATTTGCGCAGCAAATTAAAGTGCTCGATTAGTTCCCTGGCATAAAATTTCTTTCCCTTGTACAGTCCATCTGGATGGGGTACTGTGAACGTAATATGAACCGGTGTAAATTCCTCGTGAATATTGCTTTCTTGCAAAAAGCGGTGATACGTGGAACGAATCAATTTTGATTTCTTCCAGTTCCACACGGGATCAATTCGATTTTTTGAAAACAGGTGAGCGTTGGTGAATACTTCAGGTTTACCTGCATCATCAACGAACAGGCTGCCGACTGACTCTCCGAAGTTTCCCAGGGTATAATATGCCCGGATGATCTCCCCGCAGTTTTCGAATGCGTCTGCAAAATCTTGATTGCAGTTCGCTAGGCGACGAAACAGCGCGGATGTGTCTGGCATATCGATACCAAAGTTTGTTTCGATAAACTCTCTGATCTGGGAGCGCAGCGCGATGGTTTCTTTTCGTTTCCAAGAGAGCTTTGCCGAATAGTTTCGGTTGGCCTCGAGGCGGCGCTGATTTTCCGTGATGATTTGTTCGGGCATGTTGTGTACCGTTTTAGTGTAGAAATCTTCCAGTTGTTCGTATAATTATCGAGGGAGGCATAATCGACTGTGAGACAGCGAAAAAATGCTACCCTATTTTTGAAGTTTTTTCGAGTTCAGTGGGCTCAAGCGAACCTAATGAACCTGAAAAAAATGTTTTGATTTGTTCGACCTTCTGTTTAATATCTTCATGCTTTTTTTTGTCTGGGCCAGGGATGAGTTGCCAGAGTTCTTTTGCACACAGATTCAAAATAGACTCCTTGGCTGTTTGTAGGTTTTGAGTAATAATTTTTTTTGCAACACTGTCTGCTATGTCGCATCTTTCCAAGCATGATTGTTGAATTTTAGCTAAGAAAAATGTGTCAGGTCTAAACACATTTTTATAGATATGACGTCGTTCAGATGTTATAAAACCTATTGATATCGCTGCTTGCCTTAGTATAGTCCTTTTTAATATTTCTGATAGTTGATTGTAGTCTTCAGCTTCTATTGTGCCTGAATGTTCTTTTCTTTTTGTTACTGTATTTTTCCAAAGACAAACTACATGATTGTCAAACAGGTTTTGGTTTTTTTGGATACTAATGAGTAACATAGGCTTGATTTTTAATTACGATTTGGGTTTTTTTTCCTTAGCTCTCTTAGCGTTGAAACTGTTTTGGATTTTAAGTGGCAGGGTGGTGGGGAGGTACTTATATTTTCCCTCCCCATCCTGCTAGCTGATCACTCAAAACTGTTTCGACGAGCGGTCGCTAAGGGACCGGGTTGCACCCCTGCAGAGCCCGGTCAATGGTTTTAAAATGGTAAGTCTGTATTAATTTCTGGATTCGATGAATCACTTTCTGGGGGATTTGAAGTTTCAGTAGATCCACCATCATCTGTTTTTTCTTTTTTGTCGAGAAGATCCAGTTCCATTATTGAAACTTTGAGGTCAACAGATGGAACATTGGATTTGTTCAGGTAGGCGCTTGCAGAAAGCTTTCCAATGATGTTGACGGATGCACCTTTTTTAATGAATTCAGCAACCTTTGTATTAGCTGTCCACCAGCTGCATTTGTACCAGGTTGTGGCTTCTTTTTCGTTGCCTTGATGGTCCTTAAATTTGCGATTCTCAGCAACTGAAAATTCAATGACTTTTTGGTTTTCAACTTCTTTAACTGTGGCATCAGAGCCGATGTTAACGCGTCTTAAAATAAGTGTGTTCATGTGATTTGAATTAGATGAATAATTGAGATTTTGATGTATGTAATATTTTAATAATCAATTTTATATTTTTTATTATATTTTTTTTACAAATGATGAAATTTGTTTTTTGTCACAACCCCTGAGGTAGAGAGATCCACCGACGGAAGTCGGAAGCGTGATTCCTTTCAGGTCACAACCCCTGAGGTAGAGAGATCCACCGACGGAAGTCGGAAGCGTGATTCCTTTCAGGTCACAACCCCTGAGGTCGAGATATCCACCGACGGAAGTCGGAAGCGTGATTCCTTTCAGGTCACAACCCCTGAGGTCGAGAGATCCACCGACGGAAGTCGGAAGCGTGATTCCTTTCAGGTCACAACCCCTGAGGTCGAGAGATCCACCGACGGAAGTCGGAAGCGTGATTCCTTTCAGGTCACAACCCCTGAGGTCGAGATATCCACCGACGGAAGTCGGAAGCGTGATTCCTTTCAGGTCACAACCCCTGAGGTCGAGAGATCCACCGACGGAAGTCGGAAGCGTGATTCCTTTCAGGTCACAACCCCTGAGGTCGAGAGATCCACCGACGGAAGTCGGAAGCGTGATTCCTTTCAGGTCACAACCCCTGAGGTCGAGAGATCCACCGACGGAAGTCGGAAGCGTGATTCCTTTCAGGTCACAACCCCTGAGGTAGAGAGATCCACCGACGGAAGTCGGAAGCGTGATTCCTTTCAGGTCACAACCCCTGAGGTCGAGAGATCCACCGACGGAAGTCGGAAGCGTGATTCCTTTCAGGTCACAACCCCTGAGGTCGAGAGATCCACCGACGGAAGTCGGAAGCGTGATTCCTTTCAGGTCACAACCCCTGAGGTAGAGAGATCCACCGACGGAAGTCGGAAGCGTGATTCCTTTCAGGTCACAACCACTGAGGTCGAGAGATCCACCGAATTCATTTAAAATTTTCTGAAATTTTTTTGTTTTAATGAATTTCTTTACCCACTTTTCAGCAAGAGCTCTATCATCAGTTGTATTAATCTGATCAACACGAAAACCCTGTAATTGATCAAATATAAATTCATATCGATTAAGGCTATCTTCAGCCTCGCCTTTGTATCCAAAGAAGTCATTAATTGATGTATGACTATCTTCATTATAATTCAGCTCGCCTGATTTAATTTTTTTGCGCTCTTCAGGACCGAAGTACATTGCGACGCCATCGCCTTTAGTTGTAAAACTGAAAAATTTGCACATAAATGTATTTTTAAGATGATGAATAATTCGAGTTTATTTGGATATAGAGTTTTTCTTATCAATTTTTCTAGCCTCTTCAATAAGGTGAGAAAGAAGGAATGATTTCTGAAAATAGGCTGACTGTTCTTTCTCATGTTCTTTGTCAATTATTTCGAGCTTTTCTTCAAGCATTTGAATGATTGGGCTATTTTCGACAGTTTTTGCTGCGCTTGGTTTGTTGATTTTTTTAGCTGCCATGGTAATATGGATTAAGGTGAATTATTTTGATGTGAGTTTATTGTATAATTTGCGGCCTTTAGGTGTTAGCCTTGCCTGATATATGCCATCAGGTTGATCAGGAAGCAGCTTAATAATTCCTTCCTTTTCACATTGCATATACAGAAAATAATCAGGTGGTAATGATCCACCACAGCCACCATCTTTCACACGTTCTAATATTCGCAGCCTTTGGAAATCGGCTAATGAATTTGTCCGGGATGATTGGGTTTCGTCGAATTCAGTATAAGGTGGGAATGTATTACCACATGAGCCGCAAAAACCATTGCTGTCTTTATCTGTATAAACTATGGCTTTTGTTTTACATTTAGGACATGCAAGTAAGCAGTCACATGATGGACAATGTCCTTCAACAAGATCATTGATAGAATGGCTATCACTACAATTAAAGCAATGGATTGTCAAACCGTCATATCTCTTTAAATTTTCTGGTTTAGGATCTGAATTAATGCCTAGCATTTTTTCAAGTTTGGCGCGATCATCTGGATGGGCGCCACAGCCTCCGATATCTTCAAAGATTTCATCAATAGTGATTAATTCTTCTTTGATCATATCTAGTGCGCATAATTTGAAATAGGCATTTGAATCTTTAGGATCTTTTACCATCGGATGCGCATAGGATGCAATAGGACAGGTTTTGCAAAACTTCTCAGGCTGATCATCCGCCCATTTTGGAGTATCCCAATCAAATACTAATACTTTTTCCCAATCGCCAGTTCCAGTTTTGTAAAAGCTTTTTATAACTGTTGGCCTGCCTTGTTCATCAAGACTATTTTGTAAAGCGACTGACTTGCCTTGTTTTTCTATCGCTTTGGCAGCGCCAAGAGCCATTTGGCTGTCAAATTGAATGAAATTAGCATCCTGCTTTGATAAGTATTCGTTGATTGATTGACGGGTTATTTTGCCATCCGATGTTACCTTAAGATGGCCATTGCGAATGAGTCGCTTAATGCGATCATATTTGCCGAGCACGCCCATACGCTCGACGTCTTTAATGCTTAGAATTTCGCTGGCCGTCGTACCGGCCAACTTCTGAACGATTGCAGAGAGTTTTTGAATCTCAGCCGTCAGTTCAGCAATATCTTGTTTCGTTGCGAGGTCCATTTGTTGGCGAATTTGTCGTTAAGCGGCGTTGAGATATCTAACCATCCAGACCTTAAAGCCAGTCCATGCGATGTTGTTATTTTCAATATTCTCAAGACTCGCGGCAAAATCTTCTACAGATTGATCCTTGCGATCTACAGAATAATAAATACTTTTTAGTTCATTAAATGAGCTATTCCATTCTGAAAGCTCATCCATATCTTTAATAATGATCTCGTTTTTGATTGAATATTTGTCGATAAATTCCTTTGGTGATTCTATGCCATGATATTTCATGGATAGATAAGTATATAATCTGACAAAATCTTCAATTTGCCAGGAATCTGTTCCTGAAAACAGTCTGGACAATCTAGTTTTAGTCATTCCAAGAATTTCAGTGAGCCGGTTATAATCTCTGTGGCTCATTGTCCCTTCAAGAAAGGATTCCAACGAAGTTGGTTTGTTTTTTTCAGCGGCCTCAATGTTGGCGATGAAAAGTGAGTTGATTCGTGCAAAGTTCATATGTTATATATTAAAGGTGATTTTTGTGATTTACTTTTTCTTAGAATTAAAAAGCTTTTCTCTTAAGGAAATAACTTTCCATTTTTCCGAAATATACTTTTGCCGGTACACTTCTACTAATTGCTGAAGGGATGCTTTTTCTTGTTCTAGGATGGATATTTTAAATTTAAAACTTCGACGCAAGTTTTCTTTTTCAATCTCATGTTCAAGCTTATAATAGAGGTCTAATCTGTCTTTTGTTTTGCAAAAAGATTGATTATCTATCTTCCATTGTTTTATGCAGATTACTATAAATGCAATAAAAATGGAAACATAAAAATTCACGAAAAAAATGCCGGGTAACATATTATACATATTAAAGGTGATTTTGGGGTTATATGTAACAAAATTTGATTTTGTAAGTATAAAGTCTTAAGTTTGACATGACAAAACTAGTGCATCCAACAGTTGTATGCAAACAAAATGGCGCTTAATTTCTAACAAAGTTGATATTTAAAATGATTCTAATTATAATTACGTGAATTACAATAAAATATACTTTTTGATAAAAGAGAGGGGTTTAAGCCAAGAAAGGTTAGCTGGAGCCATAGGCATGACAAGAAATGGATTTAATAAAGCCTTAAAGTCAGAAAACTTTAAAATTGAAATCCTTGAGCGTATTGCTCAGGAGCTTGGTGTTAATGTTGGTTATTTCTTCGATGAGGAACTGGAGTCCGCCGGCTCCGGGCACCAACAAAAAGCCACTGGAAGCAAGATCAATCAGAATATGAGTATTGAATGCGAGAATAAAGTTAAGGTACTGCAGGCGGAATTGGATGGATTGAAACGGGAGCTGTCAGCAAAGGATAAAATAATAGAATTACTAGAACGTCAAACCCAAAAAAAATAAAGTATGAAAGCATTGTCAATTATCGGAATGATATTATGTACTATTTTGTTACTATTAGGTTATCACCTTGTAATTGGTGACCTAAATGAACAATACATTAGTATAGTTGGAATAGGAATGATTATCATGTCATTATTTTTCCTTGCTTTTTCAATTGTTGCAATCATTGTTTCATCGAAGAAAAAAGTTTAAATCATGAAAAAAAGCCTATTTGTTACAGTTTTAGTTGTATTAATTCAACTAACGGTATTTAGCCAAAATGAATCATTTGTTCCTGGTTGGTATATAATTCAATCAGAGGCAACTTATTCTGTAGTAATGCCTAGTTCAAATGATATGATTCAAAATGAAGACGGAAGTTATACTTATCCCAACTATGATGATTTACCAATGGCAGCAGGAGAGGTGGTTTTAGCTTTTGACTTAAATAAAGATAAATATTATTGTTTCGATCCAATGGGAAGAATGGTTGTTTTTAATGGTGCAAATAGTCTTGTAAAAGCTCCATTAGTTGTAGGATGCAGTGTTGGACTAATGAATGAATCAATTCAATTAATTGGAGGTGAAGAATTATCTGAAGGATCATATTATTGGATTGTTGGTCAAGACTTATCAAAATCAACAGTTACAATAATGATTAATAAAAATCA
The DNA here is from genome assembly GCA_963678485.1 of Bacteroidales bacterium. Taxonomy (GTDB): domain Bacteria; phylum Bacteroidota; class Bacteroidia; order Bacteroidales; family CAIWKO01; genus CALGYY01. Next base: position 1,488,851 of record OY782882.1, on the reverse strand, counting down.
AAAATTGGAAATCCCTCAAACTAAAATCACCCTATTAACTGCGACAATAAGACAAATCATGAAGAATGACACTTATAAACCAGTAAATTAAAATAATTGACTAATGAAAATTATAGTCCATCAATTCCGATGGACATGCTTTCTTTTCAAAAAAATGGTCCCGGGATCAAAAAGGGAGTACTGGTAATTTTCTCCCGGGCAATAAAAACAAGTGTGCATTGCATTTTCGGACTCGATAGAGGCGAAATAAGGCCGAAAGTGTCTCAGGTGGCCATAGGTGCCAACATAAATCAAAGCGTTGAACTGAGAGAATGCTATGAACGAATTCAGATACTGGAGCGCACCGTTGAGGACTTGAAGATGGAACTACGTGAAAAAAAGTTCTGCAAATGTTCACACACCACACAAAAACAACACAATGTAAATAAAAGAAAAACAACATATTAAGTTAAAAAATCGGATGTCCTACAGGGACCACCACCACACCCTTGAATACATTGATATTCAGGGGTGTTTTGTATTGGGGGTGGCGGTATTGGTGGCAAAAAGCAGTGATTAAGTCTGAGTTTAATGCATTGCAAGAATAGGTATGTTAATGCAATCTATATAGTGGCTATTCCTCAGTAGAGGAAAGTTGAAAAATAGATTCAAGATATAGAATTCCTTAACGCATAAGAAATTTCGCAAAACAAGCCTAAATGTGATGCTATTAATTGCGCATATCCAAATTATTATGCATGATTATTATTAAGAGTGCGTTTAACTTTTCAATTTAGCGTGAGTGTTGTTGGAAATCTTATTGCTTTCTTTATTTAAATGAACAGATGTACTACCTTCGCTGAGATTAGCAAGGTTCAATAATTCCGTATGAGAAAATTTCATTATATATATTACAGATTTTATAGGTTAGCAGCATGGCTAAAAATGAGGGACCCTGAGGAATGTCCATTTTTTATAATTCCTATTGTATTGACATTAAATAGCGTATTTGTGAAGATGTACTTTGGCATAGGAGGTAGGGAAACCAAAACAGATAATATCATATTCGTTGCTATTTGTTTTTTTACCTGTTTTACAAGTAGTATTTTATTTGATCGGGAAAAGCTATATATGCCGATAATAGAAAAGTATAAGGGTGAGAGTAAAACGAAAAACATTGTATGCAACATCATAGTATTAATATATATAGTGACTTCTTTTTTTAGTGTTTTATATTGTTTTCATCTGGATTATCAGATAAAATAAGCAACTTATGAATAGTTTAATTTTTCTTCTTTATTTTCTAACCTTTGGATCCTCGCCGGAATTGATAAACAAGAACCCCCTGCATGAAGTCCTTTCACCGCAAGATACATGTGTAAAAATTTTCATTTCCAGTGCGACAACAGTTTTTTCTAACAAGTACTCTTCGATTCCTCTTGCCATAAAAATTTGTAATAATACAAATGAAGTAATGTACATGCCTGAAGCGTTATTATGTTCTTACTATGCAAAGGAAGGAAATGGTATTTATAAAAACAGTACACAAGTAATAATTCATATGCAAAGGAAGCGTGCTGGGGAATACGAAGATTATCAATACCCTCCCGGAGGAATAATACTGGACAATTTTGATTTTAATGATGCGGATTCATCAGAAAATGCACTTTCAAAAGAAGGTGTTTTACAAAATGGTGATTGCATGAAATACAATAAATTTATATTGCTATTTGATACCATGCCCGAGGGGATTTATCGTATCAGAGTAATGTATAATTACCCATTTAGCTCGGATTGCGAAAGTGGTCGATCAAATTGGTTTAATTTTGAAATTGATAATTCAAATAGTAAACACTAATATTTATATGGAATATTAGATTGGTATTTTAATAGTTATTCGCTGTTTATGGTACAGTTGTATGCGTCCAAACCTATACGAAATAGGAGTAATTGCATTATAGGGCAAGCCTGCCCCGGCTACACCTTTAATGAAGGGTTTACGAGGCAGTGCCAGCAAAATCATTGTTGAGCATTCCTGATACTTAAAATATCTTAGGAGCACTGAATTTTACAAGTTGGAGCAGCTCGATGTTTCTTGCGTTTTCTGAAGCCTATAATTTTTATCTAAGACCTCCTGAAACAATAGCTTCCAATTAAGCCACTTCCAAGATTTTTATTGTTGAAGAAAACAAATTTATTTTCATTCTTAACTGGTGTAAACACACATAGTTTCACATACTCTGCATTACTATAAGGATGATTGGTAACCAAATATTGATATGTGTTCTTGTATTTATCTGGCCAAGTCATCATTAATGTGAAATTAAGATCTTCTTGAATAAAAGTGCCTGAGATTTCGGTAATTTCCCATTCAGCAACTTTTTTATCTTGTGTGGTGCCATCATATACCGTAATCGAGCCTTCTTCAGAGATGCTAATGTTACATTCAAAGCCTTGGTTCGAAAGTACAATAGAATCAAGATAGAGATGTCCATCATCCATAAACGACATGCACCAGGTATCGTTAAGCTCATTGTCTTTGATTGCATTTTTTACTGTATCATTCTTTTTACAAGAAAACAGCAGCAAAACAATAAAGAGTATAAGAAAACTAAAAGTTAAATTTTTCATATTGCAAGAAAACTTGAAATTAGTAAACAGAGAATTTAATAAGAAAGCCTTGCGAATAATAAATACCCTGAGGATAAATAAAACCAAATGCAAGGTAATTATTGCCTGTCCTTTTAAGTGTTAGTCCGACAAAGAAATCTGGTAGATTAATGAGAGTGTGCTTCCATTCTACACTACCCGATTCGGAGATTTTAGTGAGTTGCCTGTCTGTCGTTGAAAGTATTAAATAGCCACCTGCATCTGCAGCTTCGATATCGTTACATAAGTTAGTAGTGTTAAGATTTGTTTGAGAAATGAGGTCGCCTGAAGAATTATATTTGGCGAAAGTCTGAACATAATTATACGTTAACTTAGTATTCCCAATGATGGCTATAGAATTATCGGTGTTTAGCTGTATTCCGGAAATGTGTAAATAATTATCACCCGTGCAACCTTCAATTTCTTTTTGCCAGATAATGTTACCGGAATTATTAATGGCCATTAGATCTCCATTATAGTGCATCATTCCATCTACACAATGATTACCTGCAATTATAATATCTCCGTTCTGTTGAATAGCAATGGAATTAATGTTAGCATCTGTAGAAATAACAGACGTGTCTGTAATCACCCCATTAGCTGTCATCTCTAATAGGTAGTTTTTTAATGAGTCTTCAACAATACCTATGTAATTCCCATTAGTTTTTTCAGTCATACAATCAACCAATGTGAACGACCAGAAAGGAAAATTCTGCTCCCAAAGAGTATTTCCATTTATATCTGTTTTGATAATGCATGCTTTGTAATCGATTCCATTGAAGAAATTGTAAAAAAGCAAGTACCCATTGTCAGAGGTTGCAAAAATGGATGCTTTATTAAGGATAGTAGCTTCCGATGGTATGCCATAGCTTTTTACAAAAATCAAGTTTCCTGCACTGTCAATTTTCGTGAAATCAAAGAATATTCCTGGAGCGTTATCATGGAGTGTTGCATAAAACATTGCTATAGATCCATCTTGAAGAACTGTCATATTCTGTTGGTCTTTCATTCCATATGGACTGAAGTGTTCATCCTCGCAATAATATTGTGACGGTATTGTTTTTTGCCATAATATAGTAGCGTGATCTGTGATTGATGGAAGGTCTTCACTCGCTTGATCAAGTTCTTTTTTGCAGGAGCTTACGAAAAATACACCTAGTAATAGTAGGAAAATGAAATATCTTTGCATGGGGTTATGATGTATAATTATATTTCTACATGCAAATATAGAATAAATATTATTTAGAACTTGTTTTTAACGTAAGATTCACCTTGACGTATTTTTGCACAGTATAGTTGCAAATATTTTGGGCACATATGGTTGCTCTCGGACCGTGATAATGTGACATTTATTATTGCGATAATACCGCTTAAGCTCTTTCTGCAAACTATTGAATTTCTTGATTATAAACTGTGCAAGATGGAGGACCGAAATTAAACTTTCTCCTCATTTATTCACTGAAATTATCAAATGTTTAGTTATATTTGTTGACGTGTGATTTCAAAATCGTGGATCTTTTATATATGGGCCTAAGTTCAATATCTAACTGGATTAATTTGGAACGTAAACTTTTCACTTTTGCATTGCTGTTTATATTGCAGTTTTCCAGCATGACCTATTCACAGGGCGTTGTGAATGGAGTAACGCAGGATTCAATTGCAAAGAAGGATGCAGCGAAGAATTCCCGTTGTAGTGGAGGAAGTTTTGGGCTGTCAGCTTGTGCTGGCATCAGTAAGGTATTGGATAGCGATTTCCCACGCAAAGATGTTACCGATACTTTAACTACGAGGCCTTTCATGCCTTCTGCACAGATTGGCTTTTTTTATCGTATTGATTTTGGAAAACGTTTTTTTGTTGCTGCAGAGCCTGGTTTTTCGATGGTGCAGGGAAATGGAAGAACGGTGATAACAGCGCCGGGAAAAAGAAAAATTAATGAGTTAAGAAAACGCTTGTATTTTTTTAGTGTTCCTGTTTCTTTCGGAATCAGTGTACATAAGTTTAGCTTTAGCATAGGAGTGCAGCCTTCGTTACTTGTATATGGGCAGACGCAGGAGAATTTCGCAAGCATATCCCCAACCGGGAGTGTCCCCAGAGGAAAGTCTGAATATAAAAAAATCTCATCCAATCCATTTGATATTGGTGCAACAGCGGAGATATCCGCACGATTCTACAAGCGGTTGTCGCTGTTTATCCATTTTTATTACGGTCTAATGGATATATACCGTCCTGCGGAAAATGAACTTGATGCTCCTTCCTGGCAAATCCGACAACTTACATTGGGCGTAAGATGTCCTATGAATAAAGGCTGCAATATTGGTTATTAATAAAAATCATGTGCAATGAAAAAATTATTTATTGTCATGTTACTGTTAATTTCCACAGTAGTAACAATAGCTCAATCCGATAGTGTCCCTACACTTATCCTTGAACGAACAGGCGCATGCGGGAAATCAATTCAACGCAAAATAGATCCAAATAAAAGTTTTTCTGTCTGGGCGCATGGAACAAAGCATCATTCAACAGGAGTACATTTAGTGGATACCAATGCGCTGTTGTGTGAGACTGATACTATTCTGTTAAGCGACATCAGTAAATTCAGGGTTCGCGATCCAAAGCATGTATTGCAGGTCTGTGCTGGTTGTTTTGTTTCACTGATAGGTGCAGGCGGAATTTTTTTAGGGGCGATAGGTACGATGATGCCCATTGATGGTTCGAATAATAGTCAATATGCGCGCGGTAGGAGGAGAAATAATTTATGGGGATCCTCATTAATATCAACAGGTAGCGGAATATTGTACACTGGTATTTATATGATTGCATCAAGACGCAACTTCCGTACTGATAATCGTTGGACAGTAAAGGCCGCTTATCATTACTACAAGCGGCATAAAAAATGGATCAAGCGGAAAAGTTGAGGAGTAGGAAAAAAACTATTCATAGAAAACACTAGAATTTAAAACCTTTCTTCAACTACGAATACCACGAATGAACGCGAATGAGTTCCATTTGCAGCTATTGTCTGTAACATTGGCCATCAATATTGATTACACTTATCAATCTTTTTTAGCATCAGTGTTTTAATAGTTTATCAGACCAATACCATTTGTACTTTGTGGTTATTTTACAGTATTGAAATTATGAAATGCTAATGTTCAAAGCGTGTGTGCGGGCCTGTCAAAGCAAGCGGGCGTGGGCAGGCTGTGAATCGTCAACGGCACGCAAATCCGCAAGGGGCCAGACAGCGGCCTTTTCGCTGTCGGCTCTGTCGAAAACGACAAAAAGAAAATTCAATGAGCGAAATGAGGTTTATTGTCATATTCAAGAAATGCCGTCAATTGGCGTTTTCGGCACTACCTTGCGTGATTTGCGGCCGTTGGCGAGAGCGGGGGGATAGCATTGGCTTTGACTAGAATTTTGGCTCCACCTTTTGTTCATGCAAAAGGTGGAATTCAAAGAATATAAACCACACATTAAGTTGTGCTCTTGTTAAATGCGACAATTCAGTATTGTTTTTCAGTTGTGCTAAAAAACACCAATAACTATTTGTTGCTCCTCAACAATCCGGCTTGATCCTAAAAAATAAACTATACTAATTGGCAAAAACAACAATGGCCTTGTTCATCAAGGCCATTGTTGTATATGAATAAAATTGTTCGTCAGATATTTTACGATGCTAAAGTGCAATCACAATGTTGAATGCTGTTGGTGCATGAAATTGTGTAGAAAAGGAGGTGGTAGTCTGCTTTTCATTTGTGTAATAGGGGTTACCGGAATACTCGAATTTCTTAGTGCCGCTCATGTACATAAGTTCAAGGCTCATTTCAGTTCCAATACTGATTCTCTTTCCGAGATGCAGTTCAAGACCTAAAAGTGGGGCTGCACCAACCTTTATTTCCTGAAGTTCATTCAGGTATTGATCACCTGAACTGCCCGCTTTGTTTTGAGTATATCCAAATCTAAATAATCCATCTGCACCGTAATAGAATAGCCAGCGCTTGCTAAGGTTGATGCGGTGTTCATATCCGATTCCAACCGCAATTCTTGCAGAGGTCACATAATCAGTGGTTCCGGAGTTAACGTGGTATGTACTCCTTCCGAATCCCCCGCCAATACTGACACGCAGAGCTTCGTTCTTGAAAATCCTTTTGTATGATAATATATAGGGTGATGTAAAATATTCATAATAATACAAATCATCAGCAAGAATGATTCGAAAATTGGACAGCAAGGAAGTGGCATCAATGCTGAGGATGTTGGAATACTGTTTTTTTGTTGAATCAGCTGCTGTGTTTTGTGCGTTCACTTGTAAGCCAATAAGGCATAGCATCAGAATAAATACAATTCTTTTCATGTGATTGGTTTTGTGCCTGCAGAGGCTGGTTTATAGTAATATGATGCAGGTATTGAATGTTATATAGGTGAATTTGTTTGATTGGTCAAAAATAACACTTTCTAATTATATATAAGGTAAATTAACAGAGATATTGTACATATATTGTAAAGATATGAAATTTTTTGTTAAATGCTGTTCGTCAATATTGAGATTAACATTAGTGCTTTTTTTAGGAGCCTTGAATCAGACCTTGGATGAAAACGTTAATAATGTCTTTCCTAGAGTGGGGCTGCAGTATTGTCACGTTTTAAGCAAGAGCGCCGTGTGATCAGCCACTGAGTTGATGGTTGGAATCTCTTTAGTTCATGACTACTGCTGTGATTGTTTAGCGCGTGAGGTAGTTTTTTTGAGTTTACTCTATGCAAAATAAATATTATTCCTAAGCAGTATTCGATGGGATTCCAGATTAAATCCGGAATGACGCCACGATGAAGTGCGGTGGTTTGTAAGAAGACCAGAATGAAATCTAATCGAAAAAGCTAATTGAGTCCGTCCATAAACTCAAGGACTGATCATAAAGCTCCGGATGCAAGGCGTTCGAAGCGTTGGTGGGCTGGAGTTTACAGGGGTAATCGACTGCACAAACACAAGAGGTCAAGGCCATGTAGGACTTTATAATACGGACTATTCACGGGGTGACTTTAAGTCACCCCGTGAATAGTAAGTCACCCTGTGAGCTTGTTGATAGTCCGCCTATAAACTATATGGGAAGGCACTAATTAATTGCCTCTGTCTTTATAGTCAGGCTACTGACTTGTCTCGTTTAAGGAGTACACGCGTTATGCCCAGCCAAATAGTGTATAGCTCAAAACTAATTAACTATTTAACCAGTTAACTACTTAATCATTATAAAGTAAGGAATAAAAAAGTATCGAATAACAACAAAAGAGAAAACTCTGACTAGCGGCCCGTTTTGATAGGTTCACCTCCGCTGGTGCGCAGATGATATCTGCGGGTTGCAAAATTTTTGCGCTGACCGATAAACTCGGCATATAGATCTTTAAGACGTTTGGTTTTTTCTCCCATAATTTTATCTCCAGTGCCGTCACCTTCAGTGGGAACATGCCCATCCCTGTTCCCCTTATGTAAGGCACGAACAGTATTCTGCTTTCCCGTTCTTGTCCTCTTTAATGAGTTCGACTGAGAGTAGGCAGAAATGCTTATTAATAGTGCAAATATGATTAGAAAAACCTTTTTCATTTGATGTAATTTCGTTTTTTGCCCCCCAAATTTATTAAGCAAATTTCTTATCTTCCTGATAATCAAATCTGATTGTGGATTTGATTAAGACTAATCCAAGTCCAAAGTTAACAAATGAGTTTAGTTAATACTAAAGTTTGTAAAGATTGTTGAAAAAAAATTTACAAGAGATGAATATTAGTATGCTTCAAAATGCAATATGAATAATTTGTAGTAGCTACAATGTAACTTGACTAAATTCCCATAATTCCCACCTATAACGTAGAAGTCGCCCTAAAAATTATTTGAATAATCTATGTACCTGTTTTGATTTTATTCAATCCCCGGGATGTTGTTAACTAAAATGCCTGAATCATGTGGAAAGCTTGTATCAAATGGAGGATGACGACTCTGTTTGGCCGTTTCTAAATTCCCATTGGAGGATTGCAACTCACCCCCATTTCAATGTAAGTACGAAAATTAGCGCAGTTTCTATATATTTGTCCAATTCTAACACTTAAGAATAATGGACACGCCTATTGATTTTATGGACTGCATCCGGTTTCTGCCAATCGTAATGATTGTGATTGGCACTCCTTTGTTCTTCGCTGGGCTTTTTGCTCGTAAAAAAGCTATGTGGATTTCCGGAATGATATTACTGATTAGTGCCACATTGATGATGCTAGTCACTTATTTTATATAGTTCTTTGCTATTGTCAAGCTGCAGAATTTTAGTTGTGGACATAATCTCCGTGACAGCTAAAGGTACCGCTGGTGCTGACGTCAGTGTAATTAATGGTAAATGTTGTGCTATTAGTGTAGGTTCCTGAACCGCTGAAGGTATGGTTCATAGCATTAGGTGCAAGTCCGCAATATACGGTCTGAGTGGGGACTGTGATTGTTGTGCCCGACACATCCGCGTACACAGCAGCGTTCTGATAGAAGGCGAATTTTGAGAAATTAATCCTATTGTGAATACCACTCGTGGAAGTAATGGTCTCAGGATAGCTTCCATTGGAAGTGCTCCCTGTATAATCCGTCACAGTGTAAGATCCCGATAAAAATGCGGCCCCATCTACTTTGACTGTTCTTGTTTTAGTGGCCGCATTACCGGCGCTGTCAGTAGCCGTATACACTAACGCATAATCGTTGGCAAGATTCATATTCACACTGCCGGTTACGTGTACCGATACGCTGCCATCATGTGCATCGTATGCAGTAGCGCCCGCATCAAAATAAATGGCACTACTGAATTGCTCAACAGCGTCATTCTCCGCTCCGGTAATTGTTATGGCGGGAGCTGTAACATCCGCGGTAGGTGTGACAGGAGTTGGATCAGGATCGTCTTTTTTACAGCCTGACATTATTGCCAGAATAGTCAGCGCTATCGCTGCCATGTTTCTAAAAGTTATAAAGTGTTTCATTGGTCATATATTTTGTATACAATAATACAAAATTATTTATTAGAACACGCAAAAATTATTAAATATGATAATATGTTGTTGTGCAATTTCATGATCTGTTCTGAAAGCCTTATTGGCAGGCCATTGTAGCTGCATACTAATCATTAGTCCAAAAAGCAGTAATTTTGTCGGCTCAATTTTACTCCTATGCTAAAACGATTCCTTGCACGTGCTATGGTGCGACGCACAAAAAAGCGTCAGTATGCGGTTGAATTTCTCGAGCAGAAGCATGTTGATCTTAATGAGCCTTATCCTAACGATAGTTCCTATTTCTATGGTGGGGATAAAATGGGTAATGCATTTATTACCCGTATGGCATTTCGCGGACCCAATAGAGAGCATGAATACTGGCTGGACTTTTTTCTTAAGGATCATGGATTTTTCGGAATAACCACTGATCCCGGTGCAGATGGTGAAGGTTTTCAACAAGGACCATTAAAATGGGAGCCGCTTGAAATAGGAATGATTTGGAAGGTGAGTTATCACGGACCAGTACAGGATAGAAATGGTAAAACCTTTCAATGCAAGGTTGATTTGCTTTTCACTGGCGACCATCCTGTGTATGATTTTGCAAAGAGTTCCGATCAGCGATTGATTGCTGATGCCATTGCCGCAGAAAAATGGACCAAGGAATTTTTCCATCAAATGAAGGATACGCATCAGGTTCATTACGAACAAACGGGTAGTTTGAAAGGCACAATTGTTCTTGATGACAAGGAATTTAAATTAGATATGATGGGCTCACGTGACCATTCGTTTGGTTCACGAAACTGGCTCACATGGGACCGCCACTTCTGGATTACCGGTGTGTCCGATGCAGGTATGCATTGGACAGTGACCACCATTAAATGGCAGTTTCTTGGACGACTCACTGCAGGGTTTATCACTGCAGCTGATGGAACCACGGATGCTATTGTTGAATGTACAGATCTTGCAAGTGTTTCAAAGGAAAAGCTATTACCTGATCATGGTGTTATTACCATCCTTACCCGTAGTGGAAAGACACATACCATGGAATTTTGGAGACATGGCGAATTCCCTTATTTGCATGATGGAAAGTACATGATGCGAGAGGGCATTGGTACATATAAGTTTGATGGTTCCGATGGTGTAGGTATGGTTGAATTTGGGTTTCATAAGGATCTTTATCCTCAGCTATGATTAAAGCAATAAGCGAGCTAACGGATGAATTGGTAGGAGGGAAAGCAAAAGGGCTGAAAACCTTGAAAGATCAGGGTTTCAATGTTCCGGAAGCCTTCGTTTTGATTCATCCTGAGGTCAACGAACTTGATGACAATCTCATTCAGAAGCATCTTGCAAGCCTAGGTGCAGGGCCTAAAGCAGTGAGGTCCTCAGCGGTTAGTGAAGATGGTTCTCTGGCCTCTTTTGCAGGACAGTTTGAGAGTTATCTCGATTTGAAATCTTACGAAGAAATTAAATCAGCCATCGTGCAATGCATTGAAGCTGCTGAGACAGGGCGTGTGCAATCGTATTCAGAGAATATGCTTACTGAATCTGATCTTCGCATTTCGGTGATTATTCAAAACATGGTAGATGCACAATTTGCAGGTGTCGTTTTTTCTGTAAATCCCGTAAATCACCGCCGCGATATGATAGTGGTGAATGCCGTTGCTGGTAAAGGAGAGGCGCTGGTAAGTGGTATGCTTGACGCCGCGCATTACGAGGTGTTCCGCAGTGGTTCTAATATTCGTAAGGAAATAGAAAAGAATAAGCATTTCATAAGTGAGGAGCATCTGCGAGAAATTCTGAATGGTGTGCTATCTGCTGAAGCCAATGCAGGTACAGCCGTTGATATGGAATGGGCCATCGATCACAAAGGTAAATTGCATTGGCTGCAAGTTAGGCCGGTCACAACATTGGATACTGTGCATTATAACGAACTGGACACGGTGAAAGGCACAAGTACTGATGTGTGGACCTTAGGAAACATAGGTGAGATGATGCCCGGTGTTGCAACACCCCTTACTTATTCTGTAAGTGCTGAAGCCATCGATTACGGGATGACAGCGCTGGCAGCGAGTTGTGGCGTTTTCAATATGAAGAATCGTAAAGCACCACAGTATATACAAATGTTCTACAATCGGCTATTCATCAATATGACACATATGATGGACTATCCGAAGAACATATGGCTAAATAAGGCTGAGGATGTGCAGTTCGCGATCTGCGGAAAATCAATCCCCGGATTGACGAATCAAAGCACTACGTATTTACCAAAGCAAATCTACAATTTTGCCCGACAGATTATGCATTCTGCGAAAGCGGCCAGGCATTTGAAAAAGCTGATGTGTCTGGCGAATGCATATCATATAGAGGCCGGTACTGATATGCATGAATTATATCGCAATTTGAGTAATGCGCAGTTCGATCTGGGTGTGGGATTCGAACTTCATTTGAGCACTTCCGCACAATCGGGCGGATTGTACTCTGCATTCATGCGAATAATGATTGGCAGTGAACGTAGGCCTGAGGCTGCTGATCATCACACAGCAACCATGCTTTTGCTGAACATTCCTGAAATTGAAAGTGCCGATGCAGTCAAATCGTTGGAAGCATTTGCAGAATTAATTCACGAGGATACAAATTTCTCAGAGCGCTTTATCAATGCACCGTTGGATCATGCATTAATGATGTTGCAAACGGATGCGCCTGCAAACATTTTGGATCATTATAAAAGTTTCATTGAACGTCATGGTCATCGCTGTGTACGTGAATCAGAACTCAGAGAAAAGACCTGGGAAGAAGACCCTTTGCAAATTGTTCAGATATTGCAAACCCGCGTGCGTGTGGGCGCATGCAGATCACAACAGTCATTACCCGAATCGGGAACGGCTGCATTACCGGCTAATCTGTCATGGTTGAAAAAGCGCATACTGATGTCCTTAATCACTACTGCCCGCAAAGCAGTCTCGAGAAGAGAAGCATCAAAAGCCTATTCGATAAAAATGGTTAACACAGTACGTAAGCGTTATCGCTTACTTGCAACACAGATGAAGGATGCGGCATTATTGGATGATACGGATCAGATTTATTTTTTAACTCATGAAGAAATAGGTCAGTTGTTGGAAACAGCCGACTCGAAATGGAAACGAATTGCAAATCGCCGCAGAGAGCTGCTTCCCGAAATGGATGCAATGGTTTTTGATGAGGTCTGTTTTGGAATTCCTGAACCATTGCAGGAAGAGTTGCCGTTTGTACTAAGCGAAGGTCAGCTTAAGGGAACCCCGGTAAGTAGTGGTATTGTGGAAGGACGAGTACGCATTGTAAATTCGCTGACACAAGCAGCATCGCTTCAGCAAGGAGAAATTATGGTCGCTTCTTTTACAGATATTGGATGGACTCCATACTTTAGTATAATTGCAGGACTTATCACTGAGATTGGTAGTCCGCTTTCGCACGGGGCTGTGGTCGCACGTGAATACGGAATCCCCGCGATCGTAGGAGCAAAGGGAGCCAAGACGTTTCTTAAGGATGGGGATTTGATTGTGCTTAACGGTAAAAGCGGAATTATTGAAAAGAAATAATCGCATTTCTTTGTGAGATGTCTCACATCTTAAGAAATTTTAACGTAGCCAAAAGAAGGGTCTACTTGCTTTTTTTTACTTTTGTAACTCACTACAAACCAAACCATAATTATGGATTACAAGATTTTAAAACCTGAAGTTCAGGAAGGTATTGCCATAGTGACGATCAGTCGCCCTGAGGCGATGAATGCACTTAATTCTGCTTTTTTTAAAGAGCTAAATGCCTTTCTGGATGAGCTGGAAACTCGATCTGAAATTCGTGTAATGATTCTCACTGGTGAAGGCAAAGCTTTTGTTGCCGGTGCTGATATTTCGGAAATGGTACATATGAGTCCTGCCGAAGGTATCGCATTTTCCGAATGCGGACAACGGACCTTCGATCGTATCGAACAGCTTTCAATACCTGTAATTGCTGCAGTGAATGGATTCGCATTAGGTGGCGGCTGTGAATTATCGTTAGCCTGTGATTTCCGCATTGCAAGTAATAAAGCAAAATTCGGTCAGCCAGAAGTTAACCTGGGATTGATTCCCGGTTATGCCGGAACACAGCGTTTAGCGCGTTTAATCGGACTTGGAAATGCATTGTATTTGTTAATGACTGCTGATGCCATTACTGCTGATGAAGCATTACGTATGGGATTGGTGCAAAAAGTAACAGAGCCCGAAAATTTGCTTACAGCAACCATAGAAATTGCAAAAAAAATTGCCTCCAAAGGTCCGCAATCTATTAAAAAAGTAAAATCTGTTACACGTAAAGGATTATCACTTGATTTTACTGAGGGCAGTAAGTTAGAATCAACGGAATTCGGAACCCTGTTCAAAGCTGAAGGAGAGGAAGGAATGAAGGCATTTCTCGAGAAGCGCAAACCGAATTGGTAAGTCAATATTTTAATATTAAAACAAATACTATATCATAATATAAAAATAATAAAAACGTATAAATATGAATTACGAAGAAAGATTGCAACATGTTACGGTGCTTGGCGCGGCCGGTAAAATGGGTAGCGGGATCTTACTCCTGACTGCCGTTGAAATGGCCGATCTTAGCTTAAAACCGGAGAATAAGGATAAACAGTTTGTGTTAAATGCCATGGATGTTTCGCATGCTGGACTATCAGGTTTAATGCGGTATCTAAAAGCACAAGTCGTAAAAGTCGCCGAGAAAAAAGTGAATCAGCTGCGGGCTGTTTATGCTCATCGTGCCGATTTAATTGAGAATGGTGAAATTATCGACCAATATGTTTTTGATGTGATGAACATCGTACGACCGGTCACTACGCTGGAATCTGCCTATGAATCCACACTTATCTTCGAAGCCATTATCGAAAATATGCCCTTAAAGGTGAAGATACTTAGTCAGATTTTTACCAATAGCAGTAAGGATCCTTGGGTGTTTACCAATACTTCTTCCATACCCATTCATGAGCTGGATGAGCAGGCAAAACTGGGCGGACGTGTGTTAGGATTTCACTTTTACAATCCTCCCGCGGTTCAAAAGCTGGTTGAGCTCATCATTACAAAAGAGACCAAAGCTGAGATGGTTGAATTTGCGAAGCTTTATGCAAAAAATCTAAAAAAGATAATCGTTCCATCCAACGATTACGCAGGTTTTATTGGTAATGGACATTTTATGCGTGATGCGCTTTATGGCATTACTGAAGCTGAAAAACTCTCTGCAGAAATGGGCTTTGCAGAGGCGGTGTTCATGATTAATAAAGTGAGTCAGGATTATTTAATTCGTCCGATGGGTATCTTTCAACTAATCGATTATGTAGGGGTTGATGTAGTGCGATTCATCATGAATGTTATGAATCCATATTTAAAAGATGAAAATCTTCATAGTCCATTGCTTGATAAAATTATGGACATGGGTGTTAAAGGTGGACAAAATTCTGACGGTTCACAAAAGGATGGCTTTTTGAAATATGAGAAGGGACGGCCTGTTGCCATCTTTGATCCGACGAAAAAATCATATGTTCCTATCGAAGGAATTCAGGCACGTTGCGATGCTAAACTTGGGCAGGTACCTGCGTCTATTGTTCAATGGAAAGCGGTTGTAGGCAAGCCTAACAGGGATGAGGTATTTAAAAAGTATTTTACAGAATTAAAGGACATGGATAGCGTTGGTGCACAAATGGCCAGAGCCTATGCAAAGCGGTCGAAGGAAATTGGGCAATTGCTCGTAAATTCAGGCGTTGCACAAAATGCTGAGGATGTGAATACGGTGCTGCTTACCGGTTTCTTCCATGCTTATGGTCCTATTAATTCTTATCTTGATTAACCCAAAATAACAGGAGATTTCTTCATGCAAAAATTAAGGAAAAAAATATATTTGGCTGCCGGTTTTAATACCATCGCCATGGGAACCGGACGTAAAGAATTCAATCCAAAAAAGGAACGACCGGGACTGGAACATTATATCAAAGAAGCCGGACTTGGAACACTTGCAATGATTGGTGGTGCAAAGAATGTGGATGAATGTGTGATTGGTAATTTCATGGCAAGTCGTTTTAACAAGCAAGCGCATCTAGGTGCCTTTATGGGAATGATTGATGAAGGATTGCGCAACAAACCATCAACTCGTGTTGAAGGTGCCTGTTGTTCGGGGGGATTGGCATTAATGTATGGGATACGCTCAGTACTTGCTGAGACTGCAGATGTGGTGCTTTGTATGGGTGTTGAAGTTCAGAATACAGTGAAGGCGATTTACGGTGCAGATATTCTGGCCGGTGCAGGATGGTTCAAAGAGCGCAAGAATGGACATGCTTATTTTTTCCCGGGACAATTTAGTAATCGGGCAGGAGCGTATTATGAAAAATTCGGGAAAGAGGCTACACGCAAAGGTTTGGCACGTTGGTATCGTAATGCTATTGAAAATGCAAGGTTATGCGATACTGCTCAGGAATTTCATAATAGCACCAAAGATATAGACGCTGTAGGAATGATGGAGCCCAATCCAAAATCCTTTGTTGATCATCTGAATGTATTTGATTGCTCTAAGGTTTCCGATGGTGCTTCATCCATCGCTATCCTTTCGGAAGAAGGTTTGAAAAAATGCGGAATTGCATTGAAAGATGCAGTAGAGCTTGTTGGTTGGGGACATGTGGTTGATGATATCACTCGTGCTCCTGAGGATCTGACAAAGATGAGCACGACTTCAAAAGCAGTTGCTGAGGCATTGAAATCAGCCGGTATTGAAATGAAAGATGTTGCTACTGTTGAAACGCACGATTGCTTTACAATTGCTGGCGTTCTTGCGGTTGAAGCCATGGGACTTGCCAAACATGGGGAAGGTGCAGCATTTGTTGCAGCCGGGAATACCGCCAGAGACGGCAAAATTCCTTTTAATACTACTGGAGGTCTCATTGGGTGGGGACATCCCACTGGAGCTACCGGCGTGCATCAGGCCGTTACCCTTTGGGAACAGTTTACCGGAAGAGCGGGAAATGCTCAGATAAACATACCGGCTGAGAAACCATATGGACTAACAGTAAATATGGGGGGCGACGATAAAACCTTAGTTTCTTTGGTTCTGAAAAAGTTATAAAGGTACTCGCTTACCTTCGCATTATTCAATAAGCTACACTCCACAGCATTCATCGCACGCGGAATAATATACGCCGGTGAATGCTGTTTTTATGTATAGAGTGGTCAAAATATTTAGCTATGTTTGCCTAATTATTTATATTTGTACAAACAACCCTCAACGATAAATTTGCGTCATAATAGCGCAATAGAACTAAACAATGACCTACTATGAGAAATATTAATTCTGGGAACATACTATTTATTGCCATATTCATGTTGTTAATTGCAGGTTTCCTGACAGTCGGAACACCCCAATTAATGGCACAAAATAATGTTGGGATTAATTCCACCGGAGCAAATCCTCATCCATCTGCAGCACTTGATGTTGATGCCTCTGATAAAGGCGTATTGATTCCACGCTTGAGTTCTGCACAGCGTCTGGCTATTTTGAATCCCGCCAATGGCTTGATGGTTTATGATACCGATTTATTATGTGTATTTTTCTACAGTTCCGTAACTGCCACATGGAGATCTTTGTGTGATGGAGGCTCCGGAAGTGTTGGTGTTACTGGTCCTACCGGTCCACAGGGTGTTGCTGGCGCTGCCGGTCCCGCAGGTCCACAGGGAATACAAGGTGTTACAGGTCCTTCAGGGACAGGTGTTGGAGTTCCGGGTCCTACAGGCCCGACAGGCGTAGCTGGTACTGCTGGTCCAACGGGTCCCGCCGGAGCAGCTGGTCCTGCCGGTCCCGCGGGTGCTGCCGGAGCAATTGGTCATACTGGCCCAACCGGAGCAGGAACGCAGGGACCAACAGGTCCTACAGGCGTGGTTACTGTTTCTTTTCAGGGCGCATATTCAACACGTACTTTGATTAGTACGACATATCCCACATTTACGCAAGTTTCTGGACTTTCAGTCACAATTAATTTTACCGCAGCCGCTATGGTAGCCATTTTCACTACAGGTTCACTTGAAACAACCTCTGGGGCTAATGCCGGTTCAGGGGTACATATTGGGATTTTTATCGATGGTGTACTACTGCCTCAGGCATTGCAAACAATTGACGTTACAGATCCATCTGGTTTTACACAAACCATTGCACCCTGGTCGATGGTGGCCTATGCCAATGTCACTGCGGGAAGTCATACCTTCACTGTGAGAGGATGCAAGTATGCTTTTGATAATTTCTACGCTGGAGGGAATACTACCTCTCCTAATCAGAATGAGGGCTGTTTGATTGTTCAGGTCTTCTATTGATGTTGTGAATTGGCGATTTCTTTATAGTTTATTTCGTTGTTGAGGTATGTGTGCTTATCAATGTTTCATTTGATATGTTCAATTCGAATTATGCGACAGTGAGCATAATTGAAATAGTTATTCATTGATTTGTGGGTTTCTATTTTAATACTGTTTTTTTGGGAGATGCACTGTAATATGCAAGGGGCCAAATTAATTGTCGTATTTAATTAGAGCAAAACTAAATATGTTGTTTATTTTCTTTGAATTCCACCTTTTGCATGAACAAAAGGTGAAACCAAAATTCTAGTCAAAGCAAAATGCTATCCCCCCGCTCTCACCAATGGCCGCAAATCACGCAAGGTAGTGCCGAAAACGCCAATTGACGGCAGTTCTTGAATTAGATAATAAACTTCATTTCGCTCATTGAATTTTCTTTTTGTCGTTTTCGACAGAGCCGACAGCGAAAAAGCCGCTGTCTGGCCCCTTGCGGATTTGCGTGCCGTTGACGATTCACAGCCCGCCCACGCCCGCTTGCTTTGACAGGCCCGCGCACACGCTCTGAACAATTACATTGCAAGAATTCCTGATAGAAAAAGAATCCAAAATTAAACGAGTAATTGACTATTTTACTTTTTAATATTCGATGCTTAAATCGCTATATCATTTTTGATTCAATAATATGAGTGGCAATTGGCATTAATTTTTATGGATTTGTAACATTCTTCTTTAAAGAACAGTTATAATAACTATTATTTTCTATGCAAAGTCTTTGCTCATCAAGTTCTCAGTTTGATCTCTTTCAACCACTAAAAAAAACTGATATTCCCCAATTATCTCAGGTAAGAAGCGCCGTTTACATCAACAATAGTTCCGGTCATAAATTCATTGCCATCAGAAGCCAGCATTAGGACTGCGTGTGCAATATCCTGTGTTGTGGCGACTCTTCCAAACGGACTTTGATTTCGGATATCGTTACCGAATGGCCCGTCAAGTGCGGCACGCGACATTTCAGTTTCAACAAATCCGGGGGCGACCATGTAGACATATACCTTGTGTGGAGCAAGGGCTTTGGCTAATGATTGACCAAACGCATTCATGCCAGCTTTAGATGCTGCATAGGCAGGCGCCATGGGCTCTCCGCGAAATGCACCCCGGGAGGAAATGTTGATAATCTTTCCGCCACCCATGGATATCATATGGTTTGAAATAAGATATGATAAGTGTGATGATGCAGTGAGATTGATTTGAATAGTGCGCTCCCAATGGCTCATCCAGGAAGCCATGCCTTCGTGGGTAAGGTCACATTCTTCGTAGATGCCGGCATTATTAATAAGAAGATCGATACGTCCCGCCATTTGAATGGCTTTTTCTGCAAGGCTTACAATGCCAATTGTTGTATCTAAGGGAGCCGCAAGCAAATGATGATTGCCCGGTTTGAGCGCATTCAGGCATGATTTAGCCGCTTTTTCATTATGGAGATAGTGAATGATAACATTGGCTCCAGCAGATGCAAACATCTCTGCAGTTTTTCGTCCTATTCCCCGGGAAGCACCTGTGATTAGAACCGTCTTGTTCGAGAAATCAAATGTCATGAGTGCATTAATTAACTTTGTGAATACCTACTTGTACGCCAAAAGTCCATCGTGGTAATTCCGGATAAGAAGCCTTGCTGTGAAAATAATCCGAAAGTCGATATTTAACTTCGAACACATATCGCGTAATGCCAAAGTGTGCATAAACACCGTATTGAAAATCGTTGATATAGTCTAAGCCTGAAGTATGCGAACGTACAGTGGTTCCATTACTCAACTTATCACGTGTATAACAATCCGCATAATGCACCCAATCACCATAAACACCCAGATCGACAAATTTTCCGATATAGTTTCCTGTGCGTCCTAAATTGAAACGATTGAAATAGCCAAGGGTAAGATTACTGAACAAAAAGCGTTCAGCATTATGTTGTACCGTATCAGGTAAGATTTTCTGCTGGTTTTGTTTAATCTTGTAACTGTATAAATTATACGAAAGATCAAGCCCCATGGAATAGTAGCGTGCAATTTTCAATTTGTAGCGAACACCTGCTTCGATATTGGCCGACATCACATAAATCATATCTGCACCTGCTTTTGAAGAAGGACCTGCCATGATACCCACAGCACCAAATGCGTGAACAAAATTGCGCATGTTTTGTCCAAAGGCTTGTTGGGCAGTATCAGCAAGGACATTGTGAGTAAGCAGCACCTGCTGCGCATTACTCTTGCCACAAACAAGGCTCAGCAAGAGAAGCGTGCTCATTAAAACGCGCTTCGTGCAAGTGTTTATCAAACTAATGCGGCCTTGTGTCATTATTAAAAAGTATAAGAGGAAGTAAATCCTCTGAAACAAATATTTATTTTCTTGCCTTTGGGATACTTATCCAATGGGATACTCAATACACGACTTTGATAAACCATTATCACATTAAATTCTTCAATATATCCTGTTTCATCCATAATGTTATAATACAATAACAAGTGACTGGATGGTTCATCAGTATCGTAATTGAAATTTCGAAGTACTACGTTTAGAAGTCCTTTGTTTGGCACAAAGTAGAATGTTGGTGCCGGCGTTGCAATGGTGTCAAGGATGCGTGCGGCCTGAGGTACGCCAAAGCCATGGGCATAATCGAAGTAGGGGTAGAGGTCGCCCGATTGTTCAATCATGTGAAATAAATCCATACACTTAATGTTGGGATATGCTTGTAATACACAGGCTGCAAACCCACAAACCAAAGGCGCGGAGAATGAGGTTCCCTGAACATTCTGTACTCCTTTCGGACCAAAGGCAACAACATCAGCAAATGCACAAACATTAGGTTTCATGCGATGGTCGCTGGTTGGTCCGTAAGAACTAAATGCCATATGATAACCCGTCACCGGATCAATTCCTCCAACCGTTAGAACACTGTCAGCATCGGCAGGAGTACATAGCGTTTGCCATTTACTCAGGGCTTCGTTACCAACGCAATTAACCACAAGTATCCCTTTGCGTGCAGCCAGATTAGCGGCCCGGGCAATCAGGCTGGTTTGACCGTTCATTTCCGATTGAAAATATCTATGATATGTATATCCGACAGAACTATTGATTATTTGTGCGCCATTTTTATCAGCCCATTCTAATGCGGCCAGCCAATTTTTTTCTTCGCGGTAAGGTTCTGAAGCGACTTCGGTTCGGGCGAGTAAATACTCAGCACCCGAGGCGAGCCCCATTTCCTGACCGTCGTAAACACCCGTTAGGCACGATAAAACGAGGATGCCATGCTGGTTATAACCATATACATCTTCTTTATTTCCAACAAAATCCCAGGTTTTAATAATGCGGTTTCCCCAAACCAAATAGCGGAAGGCGGCATTACTGAGTAAACTCGGATATCCTCCATCGAACACGGCAATACGGACACCTTTACCATTCAGGCCGGCCTCTTTGAATCGGGGACCGCCCATTCGCAAGGTTTGCCATTCAAGTAATTGCTTAAGGAACGGACTGAGGATAGAATCAAAAAGAGGGTCATCCGGACGAGAAGCCAGTTCCCCACTGAACGTCATTGACTGAACATCGCGAACAAAGGGCAATGCACGTATTTGGTCGATCTGTGATTCAGTTGCATCAACTTCTAAGGCATTAAACCAGCGACTCTGAAAACCTGTACTGTCGGCTATTTTGGCAACAGCAGCCACGTATGATGCATTTACAGGGAAATCAGTGGAATCATACAGATTAACATCATTGTTGATACGACGTTCGATCGCTTTTGGATCGAAGTAAGTGTATGGGTCAAAAGTACAATGGTTTTTGTCTGTAAAAAAAACCCAATAAGATTGGGCTATTCCAGTGAATTGAAAAGCAGTAATGAAGAATAGTAAAAAAGAGTATTTACGCAGCATCCACAAACATTTTGAAGCAGTAAATATAATACGGTTTAGCCCGCAGTGCAAGTTAAAGCAAAAGATTCTTACGGAAATTTCTTACCTTTGTACTTATGAAAGACTATAAATGTTACGAATGCGGGCATCTTTTTAAGGCCACTGGTCAAAAAAAAGAATACGTAGATGCCATCTATGGTCCCTGTTCCAAATGGGTGGCAGAATGTCCTGAGTGCCATCAGGAGGGTGGCGAATACGTTCGCAAAGAAGGTAAGGGCAAAAAGTCATCCGGCGGTGCTCCCTGTGGTAATTACGATAGCTGCAGCTGTTGCGGGGGTTGAGTTACCTGAATTCTTGTCGTTAACGATGATGGAAACCACATCTGGAGATTACAGTATATGGAATATAATAAAATATCCTGATAGTATTCGATTTGATGCCCCCAAGCGTTAGCATATTCACCGCAACATATTGTGCTCGATTGTATGAACTGACGAACCATTTGGGAAATGTAATGGCTACTATTAAAGATAAACGTATTGGATGGGAAATTACTGGGGATAATAAATTCGACTACTTTACCCCTGAGGTAGTGTCCACAATAGACTATTACCCCTTTGGAATGGAGATGCCAGGGCGTTTGAATCCGGCCACAGGAAGCACCTACCGTTTCGGAATGAATGGCCAGATGAAGGACAATGAATTTACGGGACAAGACGGGGCGCACACAACAGCGATGTATTGGGAGTATGATAGTAGGATTGGGCGAAGGTGGAATTTGGATCCGAAACCGACAATTGGTATTAGTGATTATTCATGCTTTGGAAATAATCCTATATTAAATGTGGATTTGTCTGGTGACAGTTGGCATAAAGGCTCGGTAGCAAAAGCGAACAACTATAAAACAAATACAACTAACAGACTTAATGAAACAAATAATAAAATTACTAGTTTAAATAATCAAAGAACTATGGCTCAAGGAGATGAATCAGAACTAGCAGGAATAGATAGTAAACTTGGGGAGCTTACTCAAACAAAATCTGAACTTGAAGGTGCTTTGCAAGAGTTTTCAATCATGGAAAACTCTTCAACTGTTTATAAATTAACAAACGTGATTGGAGGAGCTGGTCTTACGAAATATAAAAATGGAATGGTTTGCATGGAGTATTCAGATAATCAATCTATGGCTCATGAAATGAAACATGGCTTTCAATATGAAAACAAAGAACTGAGCTTTAATGCACATGGGACTAGCGGTCTTTTGTATGATGTTAATGATGAAGTGGCAGCATATAGAAGATCGCTCGCATGGGGTAGTGCACATTTCTCAACATATGAACAAATTACCCCGGCAAATGTTCAAGGGCTCTATGAATATGATCCTGTATTAAGAAAGAATGATTATCGATATGCATCTCTATCTCTAAATAATTTGAATTGTTCAACAATGTTAAGTGTTGTTGACCCAATTGGCGCAAGTATTAATGGAGACAAATCATTATCCGAATATATGACCTATATTAATAATATGTATCTTAATACTGGAAGGGCAATAATACATGTTTTTAAATCACAATAAGAAATCCAAACTGTTATTTGCTGCTTTTTTCTTTTTTATTTCAATATCTTGCAATAGGGGAATTATTGGTTTTTACAAAAGAGATTGCCATTTTTTAAATTTGCGTGCAGATTCAAGTTACACTTATAAATATGGGTGTGGTCAATGCCAAACAGACTTGACAGGTAAGTGGAAGTCTCGCGGAAACGTAATTTCTTTTGTTTCTGACGTTAAAACAATTAAAGATTTTTCTATTAATGTTACAGAGAATCGGATTGATACGTTAAAAGGAACAATAATAAAGCTTGTTAATTATCAAAATAAACCTATAGAGTATTCATATGTATATTGTAACACTAATCAATTAATTCAAAATATTTTTTTTACTGATAGTATTTATTACTTTCAACAAAGGATAAACATAGACTCCTTATATGTTATAATTAGTATGTTTGGAGGATTGAAATCGACTACATATTTGACAAAAAGTGCTTTTTCAAATTATTTTGACATCCATATTTATATCCCTGAATTTTATAATCCAGATTGTTTTATCAATCTCGATAGTATTTCTTTAATAAAAAAGAAGCGCGGTTTATTTTTAAATTCAAAAGACCAAGTGCCGAGTGAAGGACTGAAAAGAGTATTTAGTGGGCATGAGTAGCATCCCTGTGCTTCCCCGACGTATAACAAGATGAAATTTGCAAAAAGCACTTGAATCGAGCAAGAGCTTTTCAACCTTTTATTTGTTAGCATTTCATCACTAATAATAAAAATGGGGGTATTTATCATTCTAGTCCTTGCTTATAAAATATAAATTGATTACTCGTTAGTTTGCCAGAAAGGGAATATACTTGCGATGACAAGGCGCTTAACGAAGACTTGCGATATATCAGAAACTATTTCGAACGCCTAAAAATGCAAGAGGTTGTCAAAATGACTATTTCGGACTAAAACAGCCACTCATTTCGGAGCAAATCAGCCAGTGATTCCGGAGCAAAGTAGACCACTCATTTCGGAGCAAAGTAGACCAAAAAAGTTGGGGATTTTGTCTTCAAAATGAGTAAAAATATTTTTCGGAATCAAAAAGTCAAAAAAAATATTGACTGAAAATTCCGCCGGATTTCCTCTAAATACATTTCTTATTATTCTTTTTTTATTTTTCTCGTAATTATTTACAGCAAATCTTTCAGCCGTAAAATGACCGATTAATGCAGCTTCCATCTTACCGCTTTTTATTAAATCGAGATCAGACAGATCAACTTTGCCAGATTTAAATGAATCGAATAGAACATCCTTGTTGCCTCTTACAAGCTTAAATGTCACCGTTTGTTTGTCTCCAATTGCTTTATTAATCACATCTACTAATTCATTTGAGACATCTTCAGAACTGTTTTCAGGACCAATGCTTTGAGTTACATATTTCCCCTTTTTATCTAATGAATATCGATCTCCGCCCGTTTTACTATTTAGTTTATCCACATAATCTTGTTTGTTCTTTTTGCTTCCCTTCAATTTGATTTTATCGCCAAATACATCAGAATAAACTATTGGGTTATTTGCAAAACACACATAATCTGAAATACCAATAACTGGTGCAGGATCCAAATTCCACCGCCTTCCAATCCTGCTATCATACTCCCAAAACATGGCCGTGGTATGCGCCCCGTCTTGTCCCGTAAATTCATTGTCCTTCATCTGGCCACTCATTCCAAAACGATAGGTGCTTCCAATGGATGGATTCATGCGCCCGGGCATCTCCATTCCGAAGGGGTAATAGTCTATTGTGAATGTGGCACTGAAGTTTTATTTTGAAGAGTACTCATAGTTTGCAACTAAACAAATATAAAGTAGCATAAAAGAATAAAGCTAAATGCAAATGCAATTCCCAATAGCCAGCCCTCAAGGTCTGGTCTGTTTTTCAAGAATAATCCAACATCCGCATACAACTCTTCTTTATATGTTTTTCTAAAACCTCTCATAATCCACCTTAAAAAGACACCAATACGAAAATAGAGCTCAATCATTTTTCTGATTTTTTAATTTCATCATTTGTTTTCTCTGCCGCTTCTTTAATTTCATCAACTGAGTTTAGGGCTTCTTTTGAGCGAAGAACATTCATGTTGCTTTTTAATAATTTTGCCGCGTCTTTCAATCGGTCAGCTCCCCTTCCTTGAAGTATTCCAGGGGACTTTTTGATAAATTGATTTAATGCTTGGAGGCCAGACTTCGTCACTTTTAAAGAAACGCCTGCAATCATTAATGACATTAAAGATGGTGCAACATCAACAAATGCATCAACCTTCCTTTCAGTACCATCTGAGCCAGCCAGAGTTGATCCTTCTAATAAAATCTTTACTGAATTTGGTAAACTATAAAGCATGTTCACTGCAATTTTAGCCCCCGCCTCAGCAGCATTTCCTGAGGAAGTTTCTAACCACATTTCTGCTTGCTTAAATCCACTTGTTTCTTTATACTCGCCCTCTAATGGCACAAGAGAACCATCCTTGTTGAAATACTGATTGTAAATCTGATTGACTGGCTCTCCGGTTTTGGGATTATTCGCAACTTGCCGAGTATAAGTCACCATTATATTTTTTTGATGACGAAAAACAATTGTACCACAAGTAGATTTTGCTAATTGTGTTGCTGCTTCTCGTTGGGCTTTTGTTGATCCAAATAATCCAAAGAAATAGTCACCATCTGGATCAATATTAATCATGGGATTATTTCCAAAACAAGCATAATCGCTAATATTGACTTGTGGCTTCGGGTCCAAATTCCACCGCCTTCCAATCCTACTATCATACTCCCAAAACATCGCAGTGGTGTGCGCCCCATCCTGCCCGGTAAATTCGTTGTCCTTCATCTGTCCATTCATTCCAAAACGATAGGTGCTTCCAGAGGAAGGATTCATGCGCCCTGGCATCTCCATTCCAAAGGGGTAATAGTCTATTGTGGAATGTGACGCTGATTGTTTATTAATAAAAGAATCCATATTATAGATGTAAATATACAGAAATGGATAACTCCACCAAAAAAATTCTGCTTTCCCAAAAACGCTTAGTCTGTTTTTGAATTGGCAACAGGCGTAATTTCATCCAATTTCTTCATCATTTCCACTCTTGTATTGTCAAGAATTTTAGCATAAATCTGCGTTGTCTTCAGATTTGCACGGCCCAATAGACCACTTACAACTTCCATTGATATTCCCATATTAAGTGAGAGTGTAGCAAAGGTGTGCCTTGAAATATGGAATGTTACCTTTCTGGATATTCCAGCCGCAACCATCAGACTCTTTACCAATAGATTCGTTTCATAATTCTTATACAGCCGAAAAAGGTGACAATCACCTTCTGAGATTAATGCTGCAGCCTTTTTTGAGATTGGAATCCGGACCACAGCCCCAGTTTTTGACATTTGCATGACGATAACCCCGTTAACAATATGGCTCATCTCCAGTCGGCGAACATCAATGAAGCGCAAGCCGGTGTAACAGGCAAATAAGAAACCCCTCAGTACATTCATTTGATTATCCTTTAACTGGCTATGCTGTAATTTTTCAATTTTCTCCATCTCTTCCCAATTCAAGGCCTCTCGGCTTGTTGGGGCATGCGACATTCGGTATCCAATGAATGGGTCATGCGACAATAACCCCATAATTCGTGCTTGTCGCAAGAATGACTTGATTCTTCTGAATGTTCTATTAACTGTATTTTGTTTATTCCTAAGGGTTCCCAGCATATACTGTTCGTAATGCAAAATCATCTGACGGTTAAACTCAGTAAATGTGATTGCCCCTTTGAATTTTCTCAATTTGCTCACTTCTGAAAGATAACCCAAATACGTACTATTAGCCAATCGTGGTTTTATTGATTCGATGTAGGCTTGAAAGCTCACTAAAAGGCAATCCCGATCATCAAAGTGTTTGCTTTTATAGCATTCTTCATTTACTTTTTTTTCAGATATGTCTATCCATGTATTTGATGTTGCTTGCGTTTGAAAAAACTGGGGTCGTGTTCTTTTAGAAAAACATCGAAGAACATCATTATTAAAACAGGCACAATCAGCAGCCTGATGTATGTATTGCGGTAGATGAATTAAGTGCAGGAATTTATGTTATAGAATGCACCAATGGAACTCAAACCGTACGTAAGAAACTAAGTATACGATAAGTTGTAAGTTCAATGATGAGGCTGCTTATTTTAGGCAGCCTCATTTTTTTTGCTTCGTCGGGATGTTATAGGAAAATCCAATATTGTAAGAATTGCTGAACATACGGTGATCATCGTATCTTGAAATGACGCTGGTATACACTGCGTGATAATAGTTTTGTCTATAAATTACACTGGGAAAATATTCTACTTGAAATTTTGCAAAAAAGGCATAATGTTCATTTATGGAATATCTGATGCCGATATGTGCAAACGCATCAAATACAATTTTTCTATTTTCAATATTTCTTGAATATCCTGGTAATAGATGTGATAACAAAACCCCAGGTTGTATGCCTGTTCCAACAACTGCTTGAACTTTTTTCCCGAACAACAGATCGATTCCCATGGGCATTTTCAATAAGTAAAAATTTTCAAAATCATTAAAGAAAATGTCTGCAGTAATACCTGTGTTTAACCTAGCAATACCTTTTCCCGGAAGGTAAGCAAAAGTAGTATTGAGCCTAAGGTCACGGAATTCAGGCTTTGCATAATGGAATGTGTTCTTCATATAATTAAGAGCACCGCCACCGTAACCCATTTCTGTGTTGATTTGCATCTGCTGGGCGTAGCTGTTGGAAAATAGTGCAAACGGAAGACAGATAATCATTAGAATTCTTAAGCAATGCATATTATTCTTTTTAATAACATGAAAGTAAAGATATAAAGAAAACTGGCAAAAACCTAATTTCGGGTTCAGTTTAAGCTTGAAACAAAATGACGTTCCACCTATTCCATTGCGGTCAGAAAGCGTTCAGCTGAAATGGCCGCCATACATCCGGTTCCTGCGGCAGTGATGGCCTGACGATAAACGTGATCCTGCACATCTCCTGCTGCAAATACGCCGGGGACGCTGGTTTCGGTGCTACCGGGTTTAGTGATAATATATCCTTGTTCATCTAGACTAAGCTGGCCTTGCAGGAAATCAGTGTTTGGTTTATGTCCAATGGCAATAAAGACACCTTGTACATCGAGCTTTTTCTGTTCACCGGTCAGGACGTTTTTGACTACAATACCCTCAACATTTTGTGATCCGACAATTTCTTCCGGCGTATGATTCAATACGAGTTCCAGGTTGGCAGTATTGTGCACCTTGTGCTGCATTGCCTTGGAGGCGCGGAATTCATCACGGCGATGAATGAGATAAACTTTTTTGCAAAGATTGGATAAATAGGTCGCTTCTTCACAGGCAGTGTCACCACCGCCAACAACGGCCACTTCAAGGCCTTTGTAGAAAAAGCCGTCACAGGTAGCGCATGCTGAAACTCCGTAGCCCTTATATTTATTTTCAGATTCCAATCCGAGATATTTTGCTGTAGCACCTGTAGCAATAATCACAGTTTCTGCTTCAATAACATTTCCATCATCGGTATGAATAGTAAATGGACGCTTAGAGAAATCAACCTTTTCGGCACTTCCAAAACGCACTTCTGTTCCAAAGCGCTCCGCTTGCTGCTGCAATTCTACCATCATTTCAGGACCTGTAATGCCTTTTGGATAACCCGGAAAATTTTCGATTTCTGTGGTGGTCGTTAATTGTCCACCCATTTGCAAACCCGTATAAAGTATGGGTTTCAGGTCAGCTCTTGCAGCATAAATTGCTGCTGTATAACCGGCAGGTCCGGATCCGATGATTAAGCATTTTACTTTTTCCATTGCAATAATTATTCTTTCAATTTATAATTTGTATCAGTTTATAAAGTCCGTCTGCGGCCTTGTCCTCGTGTTGTCGGGCAGTTGATTCCCCAGTAAACTCATATCCTCCAACACTTCGGAGGCCGTGCATCCTGAGCTTTATAATCAGCCACTGAGTTTACATACGGACACTAATTAATAACTTGCTACCACAGTGTCGAGCGAGCTTCCATATCCGCTCCAAACGCCCAATGCGCCCCCTTTGATGTTTGAAGGTATTAGTGCCGGAGATGAGAAGGGATTTCCGCCTGAAAATGTTTCAGCTTCTGCAGCCGACCAAAAGTTATATACGTCCTCGGTGACGCGGGAAAGCTTGACGACAACACTATCTCCAATTTTAAAAAATCCAAATTCTCCTTCTTCATTGGTTGGTGTTTCCATCAGATAACTGGCTTCACCGCGATAAATAGAGAAGGTAAATTGTTGCCCGTTGAAATATTTATCTTCCCAGGTAGATCCCAACATAGGCACAAATCCAGCATCTTTTCCTAGCCGTTTAGTAAGCATTCGATAATAATCTTCGGTGGCAGCATCATCAGTTCCAATGCCCCAGACATAACCTAGTGAATCTTTACCCGGCTCAACAGAAAACCAAACACTATCGAGTGCCAATGGCGCAAGAATGGTGGTTTCTGAAGTGTAGGTATTGCCATCAACAGTTACAGTAAGATAATAAGTTTTTCCGATTTGCCCGATAATGCTACTTCCCATATACATCACGTATGGGAAATACTCAGTGTTAATCCCAATAGGAAGGGTTTCTGTTGTGCTGCCATCACTCACCGTCACCACTGCAGTCGTAATAAGAGAATTCGCCAGTGTGGAAGAATCGATAGGGTCGAAGTAGGGCGCGCTTTTGGTGATAATCACGCGTGCAGGAAAACCGTTTTCAATCCAACCTTCAATTACGATTTTTGGATCGGGTTCAGGAATATCAATGGTGATTTCTTTTTCACAGGATGCAAAGAAACCAAGGGAACCAAGAATGAGAAAGCTGCCTAGCAAAATTCTCAATTTATTATAGGTTGATGTGATCTTGTTTTTCATCGCTATTAGTAGGTAAAGTTCCATGTAAATGAAGGAATGATTGGGAATAGAGAAACCTGCTTGGCTGTCGTTGTGAGGTCGAAATTCGACAAATCGCCCGAAGTCTCAAAGTAGATATAATAGGGATTCATTCTGCTATATACATTGTAAATAGATACATTGTAGCTTGACTGAAAACGTTTCTTTTTCTTACCCATATAGGTCATCGAAAGATCGAGGCGATGATAATTTGGCATGCGGAATTCATTCCTTGAACTATACTCGTTCACGATATTTCCAGCAATGAAGTAGCGTGCCAATGGCAATGTCATTGTGTTCCCTGTGGCGTATACCCATACGGCAGAGACGTTGAGTCGTTCGGTAATATCCCACGAAAGAACAACCGAAATATCATGTCTGCGGTCGTATTTAGCTGGGAATCGTTGTCCCTGATTTATATCCGGAAAGAGTCGGGTAGTCCAAGAAAGTGTATATCCAATCCATCCGGTCCATTTGCCAGTGCGTTTTTTCAGGAAGATCTCTCCACCATAGGAATCACCCGTACCGAAGGTAAAATTGTTATCAGTATTATTTCTCAAATTATCTTCGGGCATACTTCCTTCCTTGAATTCTATTTGATTTTTCAGGTGTTTATAATAAAATTCAATCGAAGTTTCGAAGGTGTTCTTTTTAAAATTCCTAAAGTAGCCAAGTGAATACTGTACCCCATACTGTGGTTTTACGATGGAGGTACTGGGAACCCAAATATCGGTTGGCAGGGAAACAGAAGCAAACGATGCCAGATGGATATATTGATAATTCTGAGTGTAGCTAAGTTTGATCGAAGAATTATCTTTAAACAGGAATCGCATCGAAAGCCGAGGCTCTAGATTGTTGTAGCATTTGATAGGCTCTCCAGTGCCATAATGTATGGTGTCGCCAATTTTACCAACATCGTTCAATACATAACGATCATAGGGGCCGACATGCTCAAAGAAGCTGTAACGAAGTCCTGCATTAATTTTTAGCCATTCAGTAATATCTGATTCATCATTGATATATACTGCGAGTTCATGCGAATATAACTTCACGGTTTTACCAAGGTCGAATTCTGTATCGCCCGATTTTGCTGAGGCATTATTAGGCATCATGATATGATAAACATAATTTGCCCCGAACTTCACTGTGTGAAGAATTGATGGCATCCAGGTATAATCGAGTTTTGCATTGTAATCGGTGATGCCCGAAAACAGTTTCATTTCGTAAAGATTCTGTTCAGCACTGAGGTTGAATTTGTAGTTGCTGAAAACAAAAGTCGCATTTGAAAAAAGTTTATCATTGTACAAATGGTTCCATCGTAGCGAAGCCGTGCCATTACCCCAGTCAATCGAGTTTTTAAAGCTCATGCTTCCACCATTAAGAGAGAACACATCCCGGCCAAAGTATCCACTTAAAAACAAGCGGTCTTTATCACTAAACGTATAATTTACTTTTGCATTTAAATCATAAAAATAATAACCGCCATTTTTGAAAGGGCTGCTACTTTTGAGGAATGGTCGCATCAATAGGTCGAGATATGTACGGCGACCACTAATAATAAAGGAGCATTTATCTTTCACAATAGGGCCTTCTACTGTGAGTCGTGAGCTAATCAGTCCGATACCTCCACTTACTCCGTAGTGCTTCATATTCCCATCTTTCATGGAAATGTCGAGAACTGATGCTAAGCGTCCCCCGTAATTAGCGGGCATTCCGGCTTTGGTGAGTTCAACATTTTTTAATGCGTCGGCATTGAAAACTGAGAAGAATCCAAGTAAGTGCGATGCGTTATAAACTACGGCTTCATCAAGGAGGATAAGGTTTTGATCGGGACCACCTCCACGAACATAATAACCTGAATTCCCTTCACCCGCAGATTGCACACCGGGGGTAAGCTGAATGGTTTTCAATACATCAATTTCACCAAAGAAAGCAGGGAGTTTTTTAATGCGTTCAACAGGAATTTCGAATCGACCGACCTGAGTTCCCTGAGTATTGTTGTCTTGCTTTTCGCCTGTGATAACGACTTCGGAGGTAGTAATCACATTCGGTTCCAGAGATACGTTGATTTTCTGATCCTGATTCAGGGTGATTGTTTGTGTAAACTCTTTAAACCCAATATATGAGGTTACCAATGTATAGGTGCCTTTTTCCAGAGTCAAAGAGTAAAAGCCGTATGAATTTGTTGCTACTCCTTTGAGTGATTCCTTGATGTAGACGTTTGCCCCAATCAAATTTTCGCCGCTTTCTGAGCTTTTTACGTATCCACTTATGGTGAATTTCTGAGTTTGAGAAAACGCCATTGCAGGAATCAGCAGAAGTATTATAAATGTTAAAAGAAGATTTTTTCCATGCATATATGTAGGTTTTTGTAGTAGCGTCATTTTGTCATGTTTGCTGTTGTGGGTAGCTGTAAAATATTTTTCAATAACTCACGGATGATGCTAATTTACTGCATTTCGAAAAAAAGCATCGAAGGTGTAAGCATTCTAGGTTCTAACTGTAAAAAATCATACCTCACGCAAAGTTAAGCAAATTAGACAGTTTTTTCTGGATTAATGACGAAATGGCGGAGGATTTATTGCGTACAAATGTTGTTTCCTGAGATAATAACATATAAATGCTTTATGTTCAACAAAAGCAATGATATGTAATATGCGCATAAAATGCGTAAATAAAGATTCAGGCAATCCTGCCTTATGTGTTTCAGTTACTTCGGCCTTTACCGTATAAGTGTAACAGTACCGACGTACTTATGAATGATACTGTTCATTTCAACTACCTTGAACATATAAACATAAGTGCCATTCATACAGACTTCATCTTTGTTTTGAACACGTCCATTCCAACCTTGCTCGGGGTCATTCGTGTGGAAAATTGGCTCGCCCCAGCGGTCGAAAACATAGAGTTCAAAGCCATCAGTTTTATAGCCTTTACCATAGCCGTTGAAGGTCTCGTTCTTGCCGTCGTTATTGGGTGTAAATGAGTTCGGAACAAAGAAGGTGTATCCTTCATATACAGTAATATATTTTGTGAGTGTGTCACTGCAATTCTCGTTCGTTACCGTGAGCATCACAGGATAGGTGCCAGGTCCGGTAAAGGTATGCTGTGGGTTTTCCAGAGTTGATGCGTTTTCTACAAGACTTGCAGGGTCGCCGAAGTCCCATTCCCAATGTATGGCGTTGTCGGATTCATCAAAGAAATCAATCATCGGTGACCAGGTATCGGTGACCATAGGGTGCGCTATAAAGCCAGCATCGGGCTGTTCGTATACCTCGATGGTTTGTGTGAGGATGATGGTACAATGGTAAATTGTTTTTGCTGTTACTGTAACGACGTAAGTTCCGTGATGCTGATATGTGTATGAAGGATTTGCTAATGTAGAATAATCATCAGTGGTGGATGGATCTCCAAAGTCATAACGTATCGAAGTGAACACAGCAATATTTGTAGTGTCGAACATAAACATCACAGTGAGTGGTTCGCAACCCCAAAGTGGTTCGGTGACAAAACCTGCCTGTATGTAGGGACTCACAACGATGTTCACTGAGGCCGTGGCAGAGCAACTTCCGCCAGTTGTGCCGGTCACAGTATAGGTGGTATTTGTAAGTGGCGAAACTACTACGGAAGCATCGGTATATCCACCGGGCGACCAAAGGTACGAGGTTGCGCCGGATGCGCTGATGGTGGTGCTAAACCCACCGCAGATAGTATCGGGTGAGGCCATGGCTGTGAGGTTGGGTTGTGCAGCGACAGAGATGAATACACTTGCAGAAGCTGTGCACGAACCGTCACTGCCGGTCACTGCATAGGTTGTACTTGCTGAAGGAGTTGCAGTAACTGGATTTCCTGTTCCAAGACCTGAACTCCAAGTGTAAGTAGTTGCTCCAGCAGCAGTGATGGTAGTGGTTTCGTTAGGGCAAAGAGCGTTTGGTGTAGCACTCACCGTGACCACTGGTAATGGATTCACCGTTACTGTTACGGTATTTGATCCGGTGCATCCGGGTGCTGTTCCTGTGACAGTGTAGACTGTTGTTACGGTTGGATTTGCCTGAACCGTGATGCCTGTTGTGGCGGACAGCGCTGTAGCGGGTGACCAAACGTAAGTATTCGCGCCGGATGCAGTGAGTGTTGTGGATTCTCCTGAACAAATGGGATCCGGTGATGCCGTGGCTGTTACCGCGCAACTGGAGCAAATGGGAAGTCCTGCGATACCTGCAATATCAAGGAAGGTTCCGGTATTGTCAATTACACGAATGGGCCATGTTGCTGGTTGAGCAGCAGTGTCTCCTGTTGCATAGGTTGTCCATGTCACAGTATTTACCGCGCAACCAGCGGGAAACAGGCAGCCAACGAGGCAAGCGCTGCAATCCTGAGTTATTGTTTGAGTTTGCCAAGAGTACGGATCAGTACCTCCGTAAACAGTGAGGGTTCCGTCAACATTTTGACAAGCGTATAAGGTAGCGCATGCATTCACTTGAATGAGGGTTGAATCCATGCCGCAGGGCAAAGTGTAATAAATTGTGTTTGCTCCAAGGTTGGCGGATGTAGGATCGAACACACCATTAACAGCATCAGTAATACCAGCGCCACTCCATGTTCCACCCGGTGTTGCTGCTGTAAGTGTGAATGCGGGTGCTGTGTTGCATACTGGACTAACCGGACAAATATTAGCATCGCAACAATAAAGCGACATTGGCAAACAGGCACCCAAAGCGAAAGACTGTACATACCCCGTTCTTACTGATGTGTTAAGATCTCCTGTTGCCCCGCAGGCAATAACATTTCCTGCCGTACTCACTGCAACATCATAAACGTGGTAAGAGGTGGCAGTAGCACCAATCTGCGCAAGCGATGAAGTGTATTGTATCAGCGCATTTCCCGAACCTACATACACATTTCCACAACTGTCGATATCAATACCACTGTTCCCCACTTGATTTTGGCCTAGCGATGAAATACTTATACCACCCGGTATGGCTGCGGTTGCGAGCACTGATCCGTCGGCCAAAGACCGCTGTTCAATGACCGTTGCATTTTGTGTGTAAACGTAATTTCTGTCGGCGCGAATGGCCATTATACCGCCATTGCCATTATTCGGACGATAGTTTTCGCATTTGTACGACAAATGATACCCGTGATTAATTGCAAAGATAGAAGGTGTATTCGATGGACAAATCGAAAAATTATCATCAATACATCCGATAGTGTCGAGTGTAAGGAAGTAATAGCGGGCATTTCTGCATGATGTGATTGAACGCACTTCCTGAATCGATGGAGGAAAGGCTACCACGCTTCCTGCTCCAACAATCCGCGTGGAATTAATACTGCCATCGTTTGTGTTGACATCGAAGATGGCTCCATTAAGGGTCATAAGGCCGGTTCCTTTGGTTCCTCCAATGATTAGCCTGGTCTGATCGCAGTTAAAAGCAATGTTCCAGTATTCATCCGATGGTGTCAATCCGCCCGGAGTCCAGCTCCATTGTACAGCATTGGAAGCATTTACCTTTTCGAGGCGACATACAGAACCTGCCGTGATATAGCTGTTTCCCGCCAAATCCGTTGCAAAGGTACCCAGCCAGAAATTAGCTGTGTCGTAGGGGGTGTTATGCGTCCATTGCAATGTTCCGCTGGCATTGTATTTTAATAACTGCATGGGGCTTTCGCCACCAATGATATAAACATTTCCTGCGGCATCGCGCTCGCATTCCATGACCGCATGTGAGGTAGGAATGAGTGGCGTTTGCACCCATGGATCAATCACTATGGTTTTTGTTGGATCATAATTGTCCAATTGGAATCCAACGGTATTACCTTCGATTGCAAAGGAGGAATTGATAGTGACAGCAGTTTCGTTTTGATTGAAAGTAACAGGGGCATGTTCAATGATATTGCCGAATTTGCTGTGAATACTGATGTTTCCGTTGTTTTCTGAACGAACAGCTTGGGAATATTTCATTTTTACTTGTGCTGCGTCAGCTCCCGGATGCACAATAACAGCGTATTTAATTCCCTGCTCAGGATGAAAAGAAAATTCAATATCTATATTATGATAGATGTTTTTATAGATAAGTTTTTTGTATGAATGAATATTGGTTATGTTTTCACGCGTTCCTGAGGCATTCGTAATATAGTAGCTATGGAAGTCGTTGTTCATATCTTCGGCAATCAATGAAACAGATGGATTAGGAGAAACCCACTGCATACTTACCATTGCAGTTTCATATTCAAGAGCACGTTCTTCTTTTTCAAACTCCATCCAGGCCTTTGCAGAGGTAAACTTCTTCTTTTCTTTTTCTTCTTTCTCTTCGCCCTCTTCTTTTTTCCATGTTTTTAGAAAGGCGTAATACACACCTTGCGTGGTGAAATAGACCACCGTATTGGCATCGTCCCAGGCAAACATTACCTTTCCCGGGACTTTCGGATTGTTGAACTGTCCTTTGTTCTCGATGAATGAACGGGAATGTTCATACTGAACCTTCCAATTGCTCGCATTCTGAGCGATTGAGCTCGTTGACCAAATTCCAGAAAGAGTGCAGATTAGTAGGAGTGAAAATAGTTTGCAAGTAAAAAAATGTTTCATATTCAGCATAAAAAATTGGGCAGTAAACACATCTAGGTTGTCGCCATAAAAATAATAAAAAATATATCTAATTAGCTTTTGACCAATTAAATATTATTACCGGAAGGAATTAAATGGTGCCCGAACTTAGTTTTTAACAAACTTCTTTGCGATGGAAGAGCCATTGTTAAAGCTTATCAGGATGAAATAGAGTCCTGGTTGCAGATTGGAGATATCGAGTTCGTTTTCAGTTCTTGCGCAATGATTTACCTGGCCCGTGGCTGATATGAGCTGAATATTTTCGATAATCAGTCCGGTAGGTGTCGTAATATTCATGGTATTAAGCGCAGGATTCGGGAATAATCCGACCCGTGGTTCAATGCTGATATCCTCAGTATTTACAATAATTTCATCGGTCAGGCAATCGGTCAGTTGGCCTGCAAT
Source organism: Bacteroidales bacterium (assembly GCA_963678485.1). Lineage (GTDB taxonomy): Bacteria > Bacteroidota > Bacteroidia > Bacteroidales > CAIWKO01 > CALGYY01. Next base: position 1,451,432 of record OY782882.1, on the reverse strand, counting down.
GTATCTATTTTGTGCTTCATTTTTATAGGCGTTCATGCTATTTGGCGTACCGATGGGCGGCCAATGCGAATTGCTTTGGTAATAGGTGAGTGCAAAATTCAGAAAGAGTGAAGCCTCTGGCAGCAGGCTGGTTCCTGCGGGGGTAATGGAGCCACGAACATTATTTCCGTATTGAAAATGATTGTTGCCAAATATCGTATAAAGACCAAGCAGGAAGCCGGTATTGGGGATTTCATTACCAATAAAATTGACTTCATCGCTGGCGGGATTCGTATTCATGAAGATACCATAGAGCTCAGCCCTGTTTCTGAAGTAGGTGTTAAAGCTTCCATTTTTCCCGTGTGAATCGTCGATAACGATGTTCTGCCCAATATTTCCTTCGAACAGGTTTGCGTAAGGATAATTTCCATGAAGCACCATATCTCCTGCAGAGTTTGATGGCAGGGTGACATCTGTCCAGTAAGGCTCCCGGGAGTAGTTATATGCGAAGACATTACCATTGGCACCTGATTGAAAGATCATGGAATGGCGCAAATGTTTGAAGATATTATCCATTACCAGACACTCACCGGAAGTGGAGTGAATCATGATGCCGTAGCCTTTTCCTCCATCGCCATATGAATATGCATCCTGAAAATAACTTCCGGTAATAACGATATTGGAACTACTTCGTGCTTCAACATGGGAATAATTGCAATTGATACTTTGAATGCATTTAATCCAGCAGTTGTATGCATATTGAAAAACAATATTGCTGGTTTGGGCTACCGTTGCATTAGTGGGAAGAATTTTAATTTTTTCGATACCGACATTTTGCACCGGATTAAGCTTGGTAATCTTTGTATTGCGGCTGATGTAGAAATTTCTGCGAAGCGGACTTCCAATGTAAATGTCGTTATTGATAATGGTGTCGATGAGGGCAATTTGTCCTGTGGTATGCATGGCCCAGGTAGAGGTAATCAGGACGGAATCGTTCTCCCAAAGATGTATCAGGTTGCCCTGACTGAAAAGTGCAGCATTGCTCACGGGCAGGCGTGTGCTGTCTTTTACGAGATCGGCAGCGACCGTTGTTTCAACGGCTGTAGAATTACCGTAAACATAAATCAGGTTTGATTCAACAGGAAAATTAAAGGTAAACGTTGTGGAATCACTTGATTTTCCTCGTAAAATTACACTTTGATTAATATTGATTGTTCGCGTGAACAAGTAGTTGCCTGCAGGAAAATAGATGATAGCGGGGACTCCACCTAGTGAAGAAAATATTGCAGACAGTAGCGAGTCATTGGGGGTAGTCCCATTATTGAAACCGCCTGCTGTAATAAAATTAATGGTGGTATCTGGTTCTAAAAATGAACCTTGATGTCCGGCGCGTGACCAGTCTGTAGCACGTGTAGGGCTAAGAGTCTGTGCCGACAATGTTGCAACGCTCAGCATAAAAATAAGAAAGCAGAATCCTTTAATTTTCATTTTAACAGACTTGAGATTATTAAGCATTAAGCCAGGTTGAGATGAAATACAAGATCACAAAGGGGCTAAGAATAATATAGAACCACATAATCGGTTTCCAAGCCCCTTTGGAGAATTCCTTCTTATATTTCAATCCGATGACGTACCATAGAAAGAGCCTCAATACAGGGATAAAGATGCCAACAGAAAAGGTCGCATATTTTCGACAGAGTTCAAAGGTATTTGTACTTTCGAATTCGTTGAAGGCAAAGGCCCAGAGGATGATAAATACATCGATAAATACGTAGGAGGGGTGGGTAGAACAGAAATCTTTGAATTGGTATCGAGTCAGAATATTTGTTGATCCGGATTCTGTGGTGACGCGTGGTTTGAGCATGGTCCATATGAGCCAAAGCATGCACAATGTCCCGATGATTCCAGTAGAGATAAGATATGAAAGGTCGGAACTCACGGTGTTTTCTTCGATATCTTTTGCCAGATTCGAGATAAAACCGATAAAAAATATCAGGATCATCAATTCAATAAAGATGATTCTAACGATACCGGCGACCTTATAAAATGAATTCATGAGTTTAACCTTTAAAAAATTACGATGAGTGTTTTTGTAGGTTTATCTATATTTAAGTAAGAGCTTAATATGGTATTTCAAGTATAGTATGCAATTATTTTGTCATAAAAATTAGACGCAAAAAAACTGCGAATAAGCAAAGGTAAGCATGAGTTTCAGCCAGTCCTTTGGTTATTCGCAGGTGAAGATAATACATTTCATGTAAACCCCAAAAATCATTAAGGGATTAATGTTTGAGTCATGAAAGGTATTTCCATTTTAGTTTTTCACTAGTCTGAATCTGTAAGTGATTTGATCAGTAATGATACTTCCTGAATAAATGCCAGGACTTAAAGAAGAAGCGTCGATAGTAAAACGTTTGCCTTGCTTTGCAATAATTGGTATGCTCAGGCATTCTTGTCCAAGATTATTCCAAATTGTGATAGAAGTATTGGTAACCGGCTCTTTCGGAAGGTCGATAATGAAATTATCAATGACAGGATTTGGGTAAATATTTATTTCACTGACCGAGGATAAATCATCAGTAATACCAAGGGCTGCGGAGAAATTGATTGCAAAGAGTTCTGTTCCATAAAACCCGTTATCTCCAGCAAATACAAGTTTTCCATTAACCAATGCTGAGTTAGAAAAAACTGAGGAGCCATACCCTGGTATCATGTCGGTGAGCCGGCGTGTTCCTGAAGGTGTGCCGTCTGTTGTCCAGAGTTCTCTGCCGTGTTCGCCATCATCAGCGGTGAAGAAGGAATATCCCGATTCATAATAGGTCAAATCATCAGGTTCTGAGCTTCCTGTAGGATTAATATCTCTAAGAAGCCCAACATGAAAATTAAATGGATTAATGTAAAATAATTCATTGCCATGAATATAATCATTAGCAGAAAGGTACATATAACTGATAGAATTATCAGGCTTTGGATTAAATATGGTTTCAATAGCAGGCCCACTGTTGCCGGGGACGATTTCTGTGCAAGAGAAGGTTGTGCCAGCATAGTAGTACCACTCATTACCAGTTGTGCCATTATTAGCGGTAAAATATGCCATTTGTCCGTTCGAAACAAAATTATCTGGTGAAGAACTAGACGCACCGGCATAAATATCTCCACCGCTGGCAAGCATGGTTCCTGCACCGGTTCCATTACTGACCCAAAGTTCCTGCCCCGTTGCTCCTGCAGAGACCGAAAATACTATTTCGCCTCCAACATCTGACAGATATGTTGGGAAATTCAGGAATAGCGTATATACAGAAGTGGTTCCTGCGCTGGTCCCATCAGAAGCCCATAGTTCCCGACCGCTACCAGAAGTGCCGAAGGATGCGAAATATACTTTATTTCCCATTGCACAACCGATATGGCTGTAACTACCCAAGCCATCATTAACGCCCGGGCAAATATCTTTTACGATACCTGTTCCAGCTGGAGTCCCATCAGTTGCGCAGAGTTCTGTGCCTTGGGGTGAATTGTCGGCGATAACAAAGATTTTATTGTTTGCATGTCCAATCACTAATTCATATGGAAATGTACTATTCGATCCGGCTTCTATATCAGCTAACATAGTTGTTCCAACTTCAGTTCCATCCGTAACCCAAAGTTCGTTTCCTGCAATTGTAGTTCTGGCAAAGAAAACTATTTTGCCATTGATAGTGTCAATAAAGGTTGGATAGCTGTTATTTTGTCCAGGGTCGATGTCTTTAATCATGTAAGTGCCGATAGTGGTTCCGTCGGTTCTCCATAACTCCGTTCCATGCGTGGTGTCGTACGCCCGGAAAAGTGCCACAGAGTCGTTAAGATTGATAAAATCTTTAGGATGACTACTAGTTGTCCCACCAGCAATATCCTTGATGAGTTCTTGTGCCTGACTCGCAGACGCGATTGACAGGAGCATGGTTACGATGCATAAAATTTTTTTCATAATTGGATAAGGTTAGGTTAATTACAGCTCATGATTGCTGTTAATACAAAGATAGAGAATTAATTTACGCGCAAATGTTTTTCACCTATTTAATATAAATCGTAGTATAATATGTGTGATTTTTTTGTGCTTAAAAACGAGTACTGCTCATGAAGAGGCAATATTGTCATGGGTTTTCTAATAGCGGTCGGTAAAATCTGTGCACAGGCGTAATCCACGTCGTTCTATTAATATTTCATACAAAAAACATTGTTCTGAATCAAAAAAACACTATTTTTGCGCCATAATTCGGGGTGTGGCGCAGTTGGCTAGCGTACTTGCATGGGGTGCAAGGGGTCGGAAGTTCGAGTCTTCTCACCCCGACTTAGAAAGACAAGGGTTTCAGGAATTTCTGGAACCCTATTTTTTTGCCATTTGCACAAAATTTGCACAAAACTTCGAATTTTTTTCGCCACTCTTTTTCTTTCAGCAAATACGAGTATAAGGAACATTCATCTATCTTTGTAATTGATGAAGCTGCCAACAAAAAAAATATACTTAAATTCTGGATCTCATGGGCTGAGAGGCATGGTCATTAATTATTTTGAAGATAATTTAGTTACTAAAACCCGTAATATAGACAACACGACGTTCTCATATAACTACAAGCCATTCCTGCGCTTTCAAGAGATTCAAACACGACTTGAGCAAAGAGGGTATAACAAGAAAGACATCTTAAGATTATTTGATATTCTTTTCGGTTTTTATGATAGTGTCTTTTCTGACCTTCACAATTCTTTTGATAATTCGATTCACATTGAAGGAATCGACCCTCAAAAAGCCGTTGCGCTACATACCAAGGAAATTCTTCAAGAAGATTATACGCGGCTTCATTCAATGCAAATAATGGAACTTATTGTTACTGAAATTGAAAAAAGGGTGGAAGAAGAAGCCACAATTAATTTGAATTTTAATGACATGAAGGCTGATGGCGCTGTAAGTGCCGAGGATATTGCCGATATTTGGGCAAAGGAGTACGCTGAAAATCCCGAAGGACATGAGAACTATAAAAAAATATTTGCCGAAGCCTATTTAAAGTATCTTGAAGAAGATGTTTTATTTAGTTTTGAAACAATTGGGACAATTTTCACTGGAAAAGAGCTGCACCAATTTGCCGAAACAAGGGCAAAAGAGGATTTTCTTGAATTTCTTATTGATAAACAAAAAAAACCTGGTTCGAAAACAGGTGGATCTTCTGTGGTAAAGGAAAAAGTGATGAAGCGAAAGACTAATGAAGAAAACACAATAATTGAGAATGAAAAGGCTATTGAAATAACAAGATTGGAAGATATTGTCGAACCTTCAGATTATAAACATTTAATTTCCATCTTAATTGCTGAGAACCTTATTGATGAAGAAAGTCATATGTGGAATGCTGAAAAAACACAAACTTACCTCATTGGCCTATTAAAATTTATACGGGTCAAGGGTTATTTTAACATTAAAAGAAAAGTAACAGCAAAAGAACTTTCAAAAATCGCTATGAATAATTTTGGGGTTACCATTACCCCAAACTATAACTCTAAGATTAAATGTGGGTCGAAAATCCTTTATCCCTTTATTACATTAGCGCCTTCCCTTAAAACACTCTAAGATAATTTTCCTTCGTCCTTTTTTTTGACACCCATTGTGCACTATGTGCACTATGTTCAATATTTGCACAAGTATTTCAATATCAACTAATTATTTCTCGTTTTCTTTGTGCTTTCAAAAACAAAAGCCAAATGAAAGAAAAGGAAACAGAAATGGCTGAAGTAATTCAGCATCTCATTCAAGAGTTGGCCTCACTTAAAAAAGCATGGCCAGACAAAAGCACCACATATTCAAATAAACGCTATTTCTCCTTGAAAGACGCTTCCATTTACATTGGGAGAAAAGAAAGTACAATGTATCAGTATTCATCGAAAAGAATCATTCCTAGCAACAAGCCAAATGGAAAAGATGTGATTTTCGACATAACTGATCTTGACAACTTCTTGAGCAAAAACCATAGAAAATCAAAAGAAGAGATCGAATTGGAAGCAGAAAATTTCCTCTCGAAAAAGAAGAAAGGAGATAAATGAAAGAAAAGAAACCGCAACCATCAGAAATGGCAGCAGCCATCACCAGGGTAATTGCCGACTTTATTTCGCAGAAAGGATTAATTTTTCCGGAAGAATCCAAATCTAAATACCTCACGAACGGTGATATCATCCCATACATCCTGGAACTTACAGGAAGGAAGTACGCCATGTCCACGATTGACCGTTGGAGGGCTGAAGGGAAAATACCATTCCATAAAAGTGCGAGTGGTGGTATTTTCTATGAACGGGAAGCAATAAACGTATGGCTATCACCCGGAATGAAAAACAACATTGCTAAAGAAAAGGAGCAGGAATGATTGATGAAGGTTATTGCCTTGTCCCTAGGGCAGCCAAATACTGGCAATTGGCCAATGCCCCACCCCACGTCAGAGAAATCTGGGCATGGCTTGTAATTAATGCCAACCATAAAGACAGCCAGGGAATCAAACGTGGTCAATGCGTTCGTTCCTTGGCCGATATAATTGCAGGACTGGTTTGGTTTATAGGGTATAGGAGAATGGCTTACACAAAAAGTAAATGCGAATTTGCACTTGAATGGCTTAGGAAACACGAGATGATTGAAACAAAGAAAACAACAAGAGGATTGCTCATAACTATCTGTAAGTACGACTATTATCAAGACCCGAAGAATTACCAAACTCCAGCGAAAGAAACATCGAAAGGAACACGAAACCAACAACCGACCTCCACTATAAACAATAATGCTTTAAAAAATGAAAATAAAGAAGAAGAATTAAAGATCCCAATTGGTTTCGAAAAACCCATTGAAGATTGGAAAGAATATCTCAATTTAAGAAAAATACCCTTTTCTAATTTTACCCTCACAAAATTTATAGACGAGCTACTTCGTGTTTCCAATGAAGTCCCTTCCGAGGCACAAAAGTTCGTTGATCAAGCAATAACACACAACCATAATGGATTATACCCATTAAAAAATGAAAAAAATGAAAAATCTCGAACTTATTCAAAACAAGAAGCAGGAAACGATCTTATTGCTCAATTCAATGATATTGCCTTCGCAGAGCCACATGGAGAACCAAAGGGACTCCTCCGGTAAAATACGCACATTACAAGAGATAGCCGAGATAAATATTGTGATTATAAGTAAATACCAGACCCAGCTCACGATTGACAAAATTTTAGAATTTCCAACGATTTCGCAATTAAAAATTGAATTTGGAGAAAAAAAAGTCATTGCAATTCTTGCGACCATAATTCAAGTTCAATGTATGCAGTTTAATATCAGTAACCGACCCTCTGAAGCTCAAATATTATCAATAGCTATGGTTTTAATGGAAGAGGTTTCTTTGTCAATCCAAGATATTCTCCTCATTTTTAAAAAAGCAAAGCGGGGCGAGTTTGATACGATTTATAATCGTATTGACTCCGAAATAATTTACAAGTGGATCATGGTGTACAATTGTTTGAAGGAGGCCGAAAGAGAAAAAGTCATGCACAATCTCAAATACGATTTCCCACCGTCAGATGCTCTTGCTCCATTGGTAATAGAGAAAATTAAAGTAATTCTGGAAGAAAAAACGATAAAAACCAAAGAAAAAATCGTTAAAAAAAGACCGACCAATGAAGATTTTGAGTGTGAATTTCAATTACAAATACCAAGTCTAGGCACTGAAAATTTGATCGAGTGGTTCAAGTCATTTATGAATTATTACTCACCCTTATCAGATAGTTTCTCGCACCGCATTCCAATGGAACTAATAATTATAGAATTGCAATCACGGAACGCAATTGACCAGCTAATTTCATCCACCAACAGCACCATTCTGAGCAAGTATTTTGGGGTAAAATGAGTACTGACTGACACCACATTCCAATTAAATACCTCTATTGCAAAAAAAAGAGTATGCCTAGGAATTAGCCACATATCCCAAGAAAGTGCCAGAAAAGCATCGTTTATGCCCTTCTGACACTATTCAGGAGGCAGGATGCCCCCTTGAAGTTCAGACAAGATGCTGCGGCGTTTCTTTTCTTTCTGATTGTGGAGATGGGCTTCCTGAACCATTAAAAATTTAGAAAAGGTTTTTTTTGAAATTCTGTGGCCGGATAATATGACCAAATGGAATATTAAAGACAGGTTCACATTGGATCCATCCCATTCTCTGAAATCCATCTCAAGAAATATCTGAATTAGAGTATAACTAGAATGAGGTGAGGGTTGACCTATTTTTGTATTACTCGTAACGTTTGTCTGGGGTTATCAGCAACCATAAGAGGATAAATACCGGAAGTCAACCCTGAAATATCCACCGTGGATTTCACCTCAGTCACCGTTTCTGAAATAAGCACTTATCCTAGAGTATTAAAATTTTTTAATGTTTCCCATACGAGAGATAAATCCATCTTCAATGAAAATTGGACATCGACTGAGCAGGGAATATTGATAATCTCATTGCCATTATAGCAGTGGACTGCTTTATGGTTCTGGAATTGCATAGTTTTACTCTCCATGAATCCAAGTTAACTACGGCACCTGCATCATAATATCCACTTGACATGCCGGCTCGTAGATCGTACAATTTTTTCGTTGTAATTGATATCATGATTGGTCTGGGATTTTTTTCATAGATTACAAATAGAGACAAGGCGCATAAGTTAATTTTTATAACGAGCAATGAATACATTCACAAACATCATATATTTGTATAACATTACTCTTATAATATAACATATTTTAACATAAATCACAAGTATTGATTATTCACCTAAAACCCAAGATCATGAAGACTAATAATTGGTTATCAATTATGCTGCTAATAGCCCTTTTAGTTTGCATTAGCTGTAGTTCCGTAAAAACCTCCATTTTATTTAAAAACTACATTTCTAATGATGTAACCGTTAATGTTGAAAGTTATACAAAAAAAGGGAGCCTTAAACATAATGAGTCTGTATTGATTCCTAAAGGATTCTTAGACCCGGAAAAAAAGCCGGCCTCAACAGACAAGGAATATACAACGATAGGTTACAAAGGAGGGAATATTAAAATGAAGTATTATCCAACTGGTGGGAACAGCAACTTCACGTTGGATCCTCTTGTTATCCCTGATTCGAGGAGACCAATTAATTTTGTTCAAACTTTGACTGGCCTGACAATGTATGATGTAAATGATGGCAAACAAAGACTTATGCAACTTGGGACAGATTTAAAATTTGATTCAACAACCGTGCTATACAGAATGGTTGACATTTCTCCCTTAATTGGCAGCCTTGTATTTGGGAAAATGGAAGGTAATAAATTAGTGATAACTGATAATTACCTAATAAAAGAAGGGCGTATTCAATTTGATAAGCCATCAACGTTTGAGCAAAACACGATTACTGAGAAATCACTTGTATCAGCATTGAAATTATCAATTCCTATTTACGGAAGTATTGAGGCATCGATGACTTCATCCAGTTTATATAAAATAACTTGGCTTATTAGCTATTATTCATTTAATAGTAATATTAGCACGTCGACATTATTGGCGACACTCTCTCCTGAAAAAAAGAAAGAACTCGTTGACGCACTAGGAATACTACCTAAAGGATTAAATGTATACATAATATCTAGTTTTGATGTTATTGAAAGTGGCGTTTTCAATATTACTAAGGGAACAGAGATAATTACAGGAGGCAATGTTGCGGTTGCTTCCGTTTTCACTGGAAATACTGCTTATACGTTTAGGGCAGACGACTCTCAAATCATTTCGATTCCCAATAAAGCCTACAATATTAAATTTGTAGAATGGGAGACGGTAGATAATTTGCTAAAAAAACTAAAACCTGCAGATACAAAAAGTGCTGGTGATTTTTATATGACGAATCCTATTTTTATACAGCCCAATAACATTGAAATAAAGATAAAGGAAGATTAGTGTTAATAGCGATTTTCGCAGTTTGTCTAGCGCTTAATACATGGGGAGCAACAACAGCATTTCCTCAATTACTGATGGCTCAAATTGAAGAACGTCACTATTTTAAAATTGCCTTGTTTTCAATCCATAGAGAAAACTAAATGATTCTCTTGGAATTGATTCAGAAGACAATCTCCTAGCTTTCTATCATGACAGATATAAAGACCTGTTTGAGAAATACTGGAAAAAATCTCAGACCCAATCTATGGCGTATCATTCTTTTTTAACTCAACTTTCGGCGACAACGAAATCTAAAAAAGAGGGTGAATGATTCAGGAATGTTGTTACGGAGTGTCACTACTGCCATTGAGGAAATTCTCCAGATTTAACAATATTTAAAACAATTTCTAAAAGAGATTTAGGTAATGTATGTGGATTCTTTTCTTCTTCAACAGCCATTTCCTTTGCTGACTTTAAAGCTATTTCCTTTAATAATGGATGTCCCAACGCAAGAATTATATGGTCGCCCCTATGTGGTCGCCCATATACCTGCTTGATATCTAATGCTATTTCCTCCTTCCAGTGCTTCAATATTGAAAAGCACACACCCATAATTCTTTTCGGTTCTTCTTTATTACTGTGTATTACACTTCCAATACCTCGCCTGTCTTTGGCTCGCCAATTAACAATTATGTATTCACAATGGCTTTCCCAAAGTGCATTGTCGTGAAAAGGAATACTCATCAATCCGAAATAAAAATCCCTGCAAGATTTTGATTTTGGCTCTAGAAGAAATGAATTTAATATTTCATTTACACGTTGGTTGACTATTTCAGGAAAATCACACAATGAACAATAGAACCTTAATGCCGCCAATACAGGGAATAGACTGCCGGTTTCGTTCCAGTTTTTTTCGCTTAATATTTTAATAGCAGCTTTGCGTTTGGCCTTTTCAATTGCTTGTTTTGTTTTTTCATCGTGACCTTTTTGATAAAAGGCGGCAACCACTATATCATGTTGAAGAAAAGTAATGTCTGGTGCAGTCAATATTTTTAGAGCTGCTTGATGTTTGACCTTTTCAATTTCTTGTTTTGTTTTTTCATCGTAACCTTTTTGATAAAAAGCGCCAACTAGCATTTGATGTTGAAGTAAAGTAATGTCCAGTGCAGACAATATTTTAACAGCGACTTGGTGTTTGGCTTGTTCAAGTTCTTGTTTTGTTTTTTCATCATAACCTTTCTGATTAAATGCGACAACCACTATATCATGTTGAAGAAAAGTAATGTCTGGTGCAGTCAATATTCTAATAGCTGCGTTGTGTTTGGCCTTTTCAATTTCTTGTTTTGTTTTTTCATCGTGACCTTTTTGATAAAAGGCGGCAACCACTATATCATGTTGAAGAAAAGTAATGTCTGGTGCAGTCAATATTTTCAGAGCTGCTTGATATTTGACTTGTTCAATTTCTTGTTTTGTTTTTTCATCATTACCTTTCTGCTTAAATGCGACAACCACTATATCAGGTTGAATTAAAGTAATATCAGGGGCAGCCAATATTTTTAGAGCTACTTGATGTTTGACTTGTTCAATTTCTTGTTTTGTTTTTTCATCATAACCTCGCTGATTATAGGCAGCAACCACCGTATCTTGTCGAAGAAAATTAATGTCTGGTGCAGTCAATATTCTAATAGCTGCGTTGTGTTTGGCCTTTTCAATTTCTTGTTTTGTTTTTTCATCGTGACCTTTTTGATAAAAGGCGGCAACCACTATATCAGTTTGACGTAAAGTAATGTCTGGAGCAGTCAATATTTTTAGAGCTGCTTGATGTTTGACTTGTTCAATTTCTTGTTTTGTTTTTTCATCATAACCTCGCTGATAAAATGCGGCAACTATGATATTATGTTTAATTAAAGTAATATCTTGAACAGTCAATAGTTTAATAGCCGCGTTGTGTTTAGCCTTTTCAAGTTCTTGTTTTGTTTTTTCATCGTAACCTTTTTGATAAAAAGCAGCAATTAATATTTCCGATTGAATTAAAGTAACGTCTGTGGTAGTCAATATTTTAATAGCGGCGTTATGCTTGGCCATTTCAATTTCTTGTTTTGTTTTTTCATCATAACCTCTCTGATAAAATACTGCAACTACTAATTCATGTTGAATTAAAGTAAAATCAGGGGCATCCAATATTTTAATGACTGCTTCGCGCAAGTTTTCCGAGTCCACCATTTTGAAGTACGCTAACCAAGCAAAATATGGAATAACCCTTTTATCAAACAATTCATACAAATATTTTTTTAATTCCTGTGGCGATAAACCAATATCAATATCAGCTAAATGGTTTAAATAATGAGTATAATAATTACCTTTAGCATAGAGTTTTTTGATAAAGGTTATCTTTTCAGATGAGCTAAAACTTTGTTTTTGTCTATTCAACATTACAGCTAGGAATATCGAAGAGAAAAAATCCTTACCCTTCTCAGAGTGTTCGATTACAGCAATTAAAAATTGTTTCAATAAAATATCATCATACATTTTAGTATATGTATTGAAAAAAACATTCCAACCTTCAATCACTATCTGAGCCAAACCATCCTCAGCTAATTTATCATGATTGAATTGTATAAAATCATATGCTTGGAGATTTTTATTCTTAGAAAAAGAGATTTTGTTGACATTAATATAATTCTTTAGCCTGTTTAGCAGAAAGGAATTTGCATTCCAGTTGCCAAAATCAGTACTTACATTCGTATTTCCATTATATGTATCCGCAATTTTCAGAAAAGACTTAAAATCTATAAACATTTTATAATTAGTGTAAATACAAGCCCAATTGTGAAGTGCTTTTGCAAGCCCAGGGTATTTATTATTTATTTTTTTGAGGTCGCTCTTTACTATATCTTTGAAGGCGGAAGAAGGGTCGGTAAAATCAATTTCGGTGGCACCAAATTCTTCTTCGTTTATACGGGCAATAACAAACAACAGTAAAAATAGAGAAGTCGTTTCAGCAGCATTGTTCTTCAAAACTCTTTCTGTTGCGGATTTCCAATCAGGATACTTTATTAAAATGTCATGAATGATTTTTATGTTTTCTTCAGGCTGTAAATGAAATTGATTTTCTTTTTCAGATAGATAATCCATGTAATCCTTCCCATCTGTTTCCCTGTCCCCAATTATAATCCTCAGATTTCTTATGGATTGTGAGTTTAACAAAAACTCTTTTGCCTTCATATTGTCAGCAATGCGGTACCAATCTTCAATAATTACCAAATAATTACGTGAACGATCTTCTTTAATTTGTTCTAGACCATCAGATGCAAAATCATCAAATTGCCTGTCTTTGACCCAAACTATTGTAAATGGCTCATCGCAGAGCTCAACGGCCAGTCTTCTTAGCAAGGTAGATTTACCGCAACCGCCAAAGCCGTGAATTACTGCCACAACAATATTTCTGGCAGATTTATTGAAACAACTAAGAGCGATACCTCTAATTCTATTATAATCATTTCTTACCACGTCAAAATTATTGATTATGCCGAACCACTGGCAATCATCATCCTGTTTCGCCGTGTAGAAATCTGCATTGGAAAATTTTTTACCTTCTCTAATTCGCCTTATAAATGTTGAATTAATTATTTCGGCTCCTTCAACTTGTATATTTTCAATTTTATCTTTATGGGCTTGAAGGAACTGGAGGAAGACTTCGATCCCTCCCTTGTCTTTATCTAACAGAATAAAATTGTAACCTCTGGCCGTAAATTCAGGAACATAATTCAGTTCAGTTTTAATATCAAAATGGAAAATTCTAACATTATTGCCTTTAGGAAGATCCTTAAAAAACTTTTGCCGAACAGTAATTTCCCTGAATTGACTACCAACAATAACAATATTCTTTTTATGATCTTTTACATCACCATGTAGAACATTATAAAGAGTGTGGTGTTTAAAAGGCAATTCCGCATATGAAGTGGGAGTAAAAACGATTGTGTCGAAGGTCGTTTCATTATTAATCAAACCATGCAAATGGAGAATGTCCGGTTCTTCTGAGTCTGTACTTTCATGCGGATAAGAGAGTACTTTTAATTGATTGCCCTTTGTATTTTTCTGTGTTACTTCAAGCACATCATCGAAATTCAAAGTGAAAATGTTGTACCATTTAGGTAAAAATATTGGAGCATATTTTTTTGAATCAAATTTTGAATCATCAACTAAAAAAAGATCTTTAAATTCACTAATAAGATTCTCATCACCTTTAATTTGAGTTTCCCATACTTCAGCGGCACTTGAATAATCAAGATCATAGGTCAATCCAAACCTTTCCTTCGTTAATTTTACAAATTGTTCTCCTATAGGTATTGTTCCTCCGGCTTTATTTGGCACACCAAAACTGAAGCCGGCGCCCAAGACCAAAATAAAATTACCATCCCTTAAATCGCTGAAAAAAGAGTCATCTAAATCTTCAATTTTAATTTCACTCATTTTCTGTCTCGAATATGTCAATGTTTTTCTTATATGATTCTTGCAAGTCCATTTATGCTAGGAAGTTTCACTTTAACTTTTTTATGGCATTGTATGTGAAAGGCACCCTTTATACGGAGCTTATTCTTTCATCAAATATATAACTTATTTGTAAATATTAAAACCCAATATAGAAGCAAATTAGATCTTCCCATTTATTCATTATTGATTCGCATCAAGGGTGTTTCACCATTTTTCCAATGCACCCACTAAATCAACCTTGCATTGACACCTCTCCGGAATTTGCTCGTTAACCTCGAACCAAACTCCCGATCATTTTTCAATATAAGCAAGAAACCTCTGACCAATTTTGTAGCCGTCACATTCTGTATTGCTGGCCTTCTATAAAATAAGCAACTCTCAAATTGAAAGATTAGTCAATTCCAAAGACTTACTTTTTTAAAATTCATTTGGAATAAAAAATTGATCAACGTTTTCCTTAAAAATCATTTCTGGAATTGCGTTGTGATTGAATATTGCCTCCAATCTCTCTGAAACACCCTTTGGGTTTTTATCTTGAATGTAGACTTTTTCAATGCTTTTCAAATTGCCTAAAATAGCCCTATCTACAAGCCTGTTAAAAAAAGGGAATGAATAGCCAATAATAACAAGAACGTTTGTTTCAGAAATTTGACCAATTACATTAGAATACTGCTTTTCCTCTATAATTGTCTTATCCCAAGCGAAAAAAAGATTTGTGTCGAATGATTCAGACAGGTATTTTGCATAATAGTAGACTACTTCCTGAATAGTTTCAATGCGTAATCCAGAACATGTAAATTCTGGAAAAAAAATATACTTATTATTTTTATCCCTCATGGCGGCAGTTCCATTTAGTTTGAATACATTGAATCCAGATCGCACAGATTTTACTTGGAATTTGTGCGTTACATCAAGATGTTGCTGAACATCATCAATTGGAACCAGATCATCTACAAAATTCCTGAAAGCAAGTTCTAGTTGAAGATCATAGTTCCATGAGCATATCTTTATTTTATTAGGCAATTTTAAATCGGGTTCAAGGATTGATGCAAAAAAAGTGTCGTACCTTGTATCTGGATGATTTATATATTGCTCCCAAATGAAGAGCATAATTAACCCATATGAAACTATTGTTTGCTTTTGGTTTTTAATATAAAAACGCTTCGCTAATACGTCAATGGATGTGCATTTTGATTTTTCTAGAGTATCCCTTAGCGTGGTTAAAAGGAATATTAGGTTTCTTTGCCAATCTCTTTGAGTCATCGAAGAAGGAATGTTTCGGAACTTTTTCGTCGGTAACTGAAACTGCTCTTGTGACAGTTGGTTTATCATTGAACCAAGGCGACCAGATATTTCATTAACTAGGGGAAGAGCCTGACAACTAGCTCCAGCACCCAACAGATAAGTTATGTTTTTCATCACAAACCTCTAATGTTAATTCTCTAACGTTTGATTAATTAGTGGCACTGTCTCAAAACTCCAATGCTCCGCTTGCAGAAAGCCCATGTTGCACGTTTCAAATCATTCGTATAAAATCGTGCAGTTAAATACAAATGCTAATTCTAACTTATAGTGAAAGGAGGAACCTTCCGTTTCAATTAGTTGTTGCTGATATTCGTTAGGATTCAATTTTGATTCCTTAATTCATTTATTGCATTGAAACCTAGAACAGTTTTCAAATCAATGTATATTCGCATACCTGCAGAGATAAATTTATAAAAAGATTTTTCAACTATTGCTTTAAAAAAGAATGATAACCTAATAATCTGTATTTATTAATTTCTGATCCATTAGTCTATCAATTATTAATATGGATATTTTCTTTCTGCCAACTAATTCCACATATTCATCAGGATTTATTGTCTTTTGTGTTTTAGTAGCTATTGTCAAGCAATCATTAAACATAACCGTTAATGTGATTTTAGTTGTCACCCAGTATGCTGTAATGGAAAGGTCGTCTTCCATTGTTTCAACTTTTGAGGGATCTCCAAAAATTGCGACTATGTCTTGTATGAGGTCAAAGTTCAACTCAACATTTTTTAATATAAAAAGGATGTTGTAAAGTGTGTCATTTTGAAACGACAAAGAAATCGCTTCAACTTCTCTTGTAAAAACAGTTTGGCAGCAATTCCCCATATAACTGTACGATTTCACTTGGAAGACACCAATATTATTCTCTTTCCAAGGGGAAGATAAACTATCTTTCCACTGTGAATAAGTATCTCCAAGTTTAAAATCCTTTAATCCGTTTTTTTCATCCAGTTTCAAAATGTTTTGAGCATGCAATGAAACGGGAATTATAAATATCAGGAAAATTACTCCAAGCAGGTGCTTTTTCATTTTTGGATGGTTTTTTTAGTGCTGAAAATTTTTGGATTCCTTCAATTTTGTTAATGCGGAGGCATCGCTATCATTGTAAAAGGTTTAATTTTTTTGCCATGTTCTCGTTTTTTATCTCATGTTTAATTTTGTCCCTCTCTCTAACTATCCCATTATAGAAATCCTTGAAACAAGGGAATAAATGAAGGCGTTCGTCCCACCAAGATATTCTTTCATTTAAGTCTTTAAGGTGCCGTTTTTTTTCTTGCAAACACATCTTTAATGATTTAGGGGATTATAAGTGACAAATATCCCTAGCCCGACTATTGACCCCATTCTTTGGAGAATTTCTTCATAATTAATTCCTGAATGGACGCATCCTCTATTAAAGAAAACATAAATGATTTTTTACCCAAATCTTTTATTGAAGCTCCAATATGATAGAATCGCAGCCTATCAACAATTATAAATCTATCATGGAATGCATTGGAATGCCTAACTTCTAAGTTTTGATATTGAGCATTGAATGCGTCAATATGTAAACGAATATCGTTCATAGATTTGCTACTTGTTAGTATTAGCAAATGAATATTAGAGTTTTTACTACAAAATAGTTGTAGGGTTTTTTGGTCAACATAACCATCTATTAAAATTAGCTCCTCAGTTGCATTGTTAATAACATCAGAGATTGAAACTATTGCGTCAAAACGCTTTCCGTTTTCAAAAAAATGCTCATTACCAATAGCGTCAGAGGGATGTAATAGGCTTTCAATATCTAACAATAGTTGAATAAACCTTCTCTTTGTCAAAACAATAATTTGCGGGAAAGTACTCATTGGCAATTGAAAATATGCGGTTTGGAGGATCCACCCATTCGCTTCGTCATCTTGCAAGTATTGTCTCACAAAATTTACTTGACCGAGAGTAAATTCAATCTTTATATCAGAAGTTTTAGATTTCTCCAAATAGTCCTCAATTTCTGGAATAGAGAAGTAAAGGTGCTTTCTATTCAACTTGTCTGATATCTCTCCTGATTTTTTAAGTAAGGGTTCAAAATCTATTTTCGTGCTATTAATCTGTCCTGTAAAATTGTTTCTGAATATGCCTAATATATCAGCATGTTTTGTTCTATATTCAGGTAATGTCTCAAGTGTATATGCACCTTCAAGTTCATTTCTGACAAACTGCTGAAGTTCAGTTTGCTGATTTTTTTCGGCGATTCTTAGTGTTTTAATCATAGCCGTTGAAAGAGAGGTTCTGTCCTCCTCCACGTCTTTAATTATTTCTCTAATTAATTCTAAATCCTCAAAATTTCTCTCAACTGTCATATCAATCCACTTTATGTATCTTTCGTTTTAATCAGAATTTCTTTTGCACAATTGTCAACAAGTGGTTCGCCAATCAGATAAATGCAGAATTTTTCATTGTCTTCTTTTAAAATGCATCGCTTAAATCCAAAATTGTGTTCGTGTTCTTGAATGGGCTTGTAATGCCAAATTATACTTCCATAATTCTCAAAGTCCATGATGATTAGTCCTGACCATTCTCGAGAATCATGACTCAAAGAAATCTCTAATTTATTGTCTATTTTATAATATATTTTTGCTTCACTTTGAGGGGATGGATTAATAATGGAATCACTTCCCTGATCATACCCATATCCCGCATAAGTTCCTTTATATCGCTCCCATTTTCTTCTTGATTCATTCTTTTTAGAAATCCGTTCAGCCCTTAATAAAACGACCGATGCTATCACCGATGCTGTAATTCCCAATGCAAACCCAATAAATAATTCAATCCAATTGATCATAAACAAATATCATGTTTTGTGAAAAGCATTAAGCATTTCAATCGAAAATTTATTTGTGTTTTGATTTTTTATCTACTGCAAACAGACCAGCTGTGTATTTATCATACAACTCAAACAGAAACTCAATACGTTTTGCTTCACTAACGAAGGGCTGAGAGCGGTAAGCAAGGTCAACAGCCTTATCAAGTTCTTGATGAGCTTTAACAAGAGTCGGGGGCATCGAAAGCGGGTCATAGAGATCTGCAAGACAACTGCCTTGAAATTCTCCACGCGTCTCTAAAACTTTTTGAACGGCCTTTTCTATGACTTCTTTCTGTTTAACATTTGGGGTTTGAGGCCATGGGAAATTGTTATATACGTTATCTTTTGTATATCTAAGTCGACTTTCAAGTCTTCCACAAACATTCCTCACCCAAACCATACTCATCTCTGACATTAATACACCAAAAATATACTTGTTTGCATTAGGAACAATATTACAAAGGTTACTAACAATAAATTCAGGAGGAAAAATATCCATGGGAATATATTTTCTATTCTCCGATGAGGTAACCGGAATGATAATATAATCAGAATTAGGTTGACGTATTTCACCGAACAAAGATGGAAAAGCAGCTAACTTTCTTGTGGTTTCTCTTGTACTATTACTTCT
Source organism: Bacteroidales bacterium (assembly GCA_963678485.1). Taxonomy (GTDB): domain Bacteria; phylum Bacteroidota; class Bacteroidia; order Bacteroidales; family CAIWKO01; genus CALGYY01. The sequence continues at coordinate 1,432,237 of OY782882.1, read as the reverse complement.
AAATGCCCTAACTTTTTCAATGCGACTAAATATTTCTACATGGTTTCTAATATCTTCTGGCTTCATGTTGTGAAGCCAGAAGCAATATCTTGGTGTATTGTACAAAAATTCATCTGCCCCCCAAAATGGCCTGATATAAATAGATAACGAGGGGTTCTTTTCAAGAAGATCATCCTTTTCTTGCTTTGAAAGAATCAAGTTGCCATTATCATTTGGCATTGAACCATTTTGCATTAAAGGGACATTGCAAATTGGATTTTTCCTTATTGGAACAATTATATCAGAATAATCAACTAAATATGGATTAATATTTTGTGCTTTTATCTGATGAGGTTCACCCTTCGTATTCTCGTATTCGAAAATTAGCTTTTCAGTATTATCAAAATTGGAAAATCCAATAATTACTACGTGAACACCTGCATTACCTTTTGCTTCATTTGTCCATTTAAATGTTCGATGTGCGAAATGTATTTTTATTTTATAATTGCTGAATAGTTCATTCCACAATATGCCTACTTGCTCACCTTGAGAAATAGAATTTGTGGAAACAAAGGCGATTTGTGTTTTTATATCAGAGCCTATAAAGTCCGAGTTATACTTTTGTGCATATTGAGCAGCCTTGATGTACCATGCAGCAACATAATCGAGAACACCAGCACCTTTTACTCCTGAAAAAATAAGTGCCATATCACTTTTTTGAACTTCGTTTTGAAGTTGTTTTCCAATGAACGGTGGGTTTCCAAGGATGTAATCAAATTGTGATCTTGCGGTATTACTTTCCCAAGGTAAAGGAACAATCAATTCCCCCCAATCAGTTCGTAATGCATTTCCTTGAATAATCTTTGCTGATTTATTTAATGGAAGCCGCACGAAATACTCACCAAACTCTTGTGAAAACAACATGTTCATTTGATGATCAATGAGCCATAGAGCAACCTGAGCAATTTGTGCCGGAAATTCTTCATATTCTATACCGTAAAAACGATCGACATCACACTCAATAAGGTTTTCTAAATCGACTACCTGTTGACCCTTTTGGAGTTCCTTTAAGATAGCGAGTTCCAATAATCGTAATTCACGGTAAGTAATCACAAGAAAATTACCGCAACCACAGGCCGGATCAAGGAAACGTAGCGACGCTATTTTACGATGAAATCCTTTAAGTTTCGCTGAGTTATACTTTACAGTTTCATACTCCTTCCAAAGATTGTCTAGGAACAATGGTTTAATGAGTTTGAGGATGTTTTTTTCGCTGGTGTAATGCGCCCCAAGATTACGACGTGCATCCTTGTCCATTACACTTTGGAACATGGAGCCGAATATTGCCGGAGATATTTTACTCCAGTCAAGTAAACAGCATTCCAATAGCCTATGGCGCATTTTACTGTTAAAGGACGCAAAGGACAGTTGTTCTTCGAATAGTTGACCGTTAACATAAGGAAAGGCAGCGAGACTTTCATCAAGTGTTTTCTGCCGTTTTTCATGCGGGGTATTCAATACTTGGAATATCTGCGCAAGGTGAAGCCCCAAGTCAGTGCCATCCTCATTGGTTTTGTTTTCAAGGTACTCTTGAAACAAATGATTTTCAAAGATTGTTGTGTCCTCAGCAAATAAGCAGAATAATAGTCGAACAAGATACTTTTCTAACTCATGGCCAGTATAGCCAGCGTCTTTAAGTGCATCGTGAAGTTTACCCATAAGATAGGCAGCTTCAATATTCACAGGATCCTCATCTTTGTATGTTCGCTTCTGATATCCTGCAATGAACCCAAATAGATGGACGTTGTTTACAAAGTCTTTGAATAGGAAATTTGACTCTGAATTTTCCTCCAAGTCATAAAGGCGAAAATGTTCAAAATCGGAAACCAGAATGTACTTTGGCAACTCATGTTGCTTCAATCCGTGAAGGTAGTCTCTGGCTTGCTGATATGCTTTATCCAAATTCTTGCCACGGCTTTTCATTTCAATTAGGATGGTACCTTTCCACAAGAGATCAATATAGCCGTCATGTTCATCCAGCTTCTTTACCCTATGCTCAAAGGTGGATACTTTACGGTGGCTTATCCCAAACACATTAAAAAACTCGACAAGAAAAGGTTTTGCATCGGCATCTTCATTGACTGTATCTTCCCATTCTTTTGAGAATTTTACCGCACGTTCTTTTATTTCGTTCCAGCCTAATGCCATTATACTTCTGTTTATTAAAAATTTTTAATGAGAGGCCAATTTGTGTTGATTATCTCCCTATCAAAGTCGATTTTGCCTTTGAAATTCCAAAACATGTCGATTTGTTGAAGAAATCAAAGGTAAAAAAATATCAATTGTATTCTCAATTGCTATCTTTTTTTATTCAACCAAGGCAAATATGATAGTAAATGATAAGTAATGATAGATAATGATATACAAGTTGTTAAAATACAGCTAATTAGTTGCATTCACCGTAAAAATGTGCTACCTTCGCTGAGAAAAAACAGAAGATAATGAGATCAATCTTAAATCCTTCGTCCACCGAGGAAATTGACAGTGAATTGAAGGTATGCGTTTACTGTGGCAAACCTTTCTACTCTAACAACGATCGCGCATTATATTGCAGCGATTCTTGTAAGTCGAAAATGTATCAGGCTCGTAAGCAATCAGAAAAGGAGGATGACAGTAAATATTCCCCAACTAGCGCAGAAACTTTACCGTCAAGAGTGGAGAATACACTCAATTCCAGTGAAAGTAAAAACGAGGATAGCGATAGCCAAGACCTGCAGGAACAGTTACGTCTGGCTAATGCGAGATCCCGAATCACTGCAGAGGAATTTGAAATTCTTGTTGGAATTTTGTCCGACAGGTTTTTTGCAAAGATTTTTCGTGGTGAAGAAATGGTGGTTGGATTTGAGTATATCTGTAACCAATGTCGCCCCTTGGCTGATCTTCTCATAAATGACATTGGCGAAGTTGATGCCTCAGATAGTGGCTTTAAAACTTCTAATTTCACACTTTCATACATTTTGCGGGGAGATGATTCCGACAACTCCTATATCCCAGGGGGAACAAATAAAATTGAATACTTACTTACAAAAAACAAATAATAATATGATTATAGTTGATACCCCAAAATTAGTAACAGGCTCCAATAGTGATTCTTCAAGAACAAACACGATGGTAGTCGTTTTCATTGCTTTTGCATTAGTCGCAGTTGGAACTGCCTTTTATATTTACCGTAAAAATAGCGAAGATGAAACTGAAGCTCAGTAAGGCAAGAGGTGTCACGAAAATCACGTCCAAAATTGATACTTCATTTCAGGTGGCTGAAGATAAAGAAGCAACATTTGATTCACCATTGACGGTAAACTCCGAAGTGGAGAACATTGTGTGGTACTTGGTGCTTGTCTTTTTAACTTTTGCGCTTTCGCTGACGGCACTAATTATAAATTTTTAATATGGAAATGCCAACAGAAAAAAAAGAAACGAAACTAAAAACAATCTTGAACAGCACTACTGGAAAGACAACTATTGTCATTGTAGGAGTTCTTGGAGGTATACTCCTAATTGGTGTTTCGTTTAAAGTACTAGCTTATGCGTCAAAACAATTTAGAATCTTTGAGGCGACTATCCGCCAATAAAAGCAAATAGATGGGCAAGCCACTGACATACGCCTTATATTGTTTTTCCCGCATCGAGATTGTGGCAGTCCTGAAATTTGCAATCCAAAACAAACTCATTCCTTTTGATTTTTATTTAGAAATAAATGATGGTAAAAAATCACAAGTACTTAAAAAAATCCTGATTAAGCATTTGTTCAGGGTCAAAAGGTACAAAGCGGTTGTAGTATTCACGGTAAAAGACCTTGGTAAATACGAGAAAATTGCCACTTCGAATATCATAGTTCTACCGCTTAATCAAAAAATTTAGAGTAAAACACAAAATTTAAGGTGAAATGAAAAACAAACAACATCGTGTGTATTATGCCCATTCTCTCCAGACATACAACTCTCAAAAAGAACATGAGGAGCGATTATTTTTGAATAGCATTTTCGATAACGTTCTTTGTCCAAATAAAGACATAGAGACCTCTATCTACAATATGGGTTTTTTTCAAAAAATTGTAAGCTGGTCTTCTCTCATCGTGGTTACAGAATATTTAGAGCATATAGGTTCAGGAGTGTACCTCGAAATTGACAAGGCGTTCCGGTGCAAGATTCCGGTGTTGTGTCTGAAAAAAATAAAGAAAAGTTATGAGTTTTATGCTGTCAAAGGAACTGAGAAAGTTAATAGAATGGATATCAAAATTAAATATGCCAAAGTTATCCTGGGTGAGAAAGTGGATCCCAATTCAATATAGCCCTCTTTGGTCAGAACTCGTCGATCAGATCCAAGAGATCAAAATCTAACATGCTTGATCGAAATTGGAAAAATGGTCAATATTTCAAAAATCTCTTAAAAACGTTAATCAATCATTTTAAGAAAACACTAATCGGAATCCTGGAAATGAAAAATCATAGCTTTTTGAAAAAATGTCCATTTTCTCACTTGGTGGTCATTTTATATTTGGCACAAAACGCTGTAAAACAAACATATAAACCCATTGTTTGCAATTTCCCTAAATATCAATGTCCACTAACAAACGAAAATCACTAAAAGGGGACATTTATTCTGTTTTATTAAAAACTAAAAACAATTTAGAGATGAGTCTGAAAAAGTCAACTACCACGTGCGACTATTTGGAATTTGATAAAACCCTCAATATGTCGATGAAAATCCTTAAAAACGAAAAAAATTATAAAATTGCCTTTTTGATTATTGTAGGGATCAATTCCGGCCTACGGATTTCCGATATCCTTGGCTTGCACCATAGAGACCTTTCGGGCGATTCCTTGCAGTTGGTGGAAAAAAAAACAAAAAAGCCACGGACAATTGACCTTAATGAAAACATTAAGAATGCCTACAAGCTATACTGCAATCGTCTCAAGCACAACTTTAGCCAAGATGATTCACTATTCATTTCGCAGAAGCATGAGGTTTTCTCTATAAGGTCTGTAAACCGTGAACTAAAGCGAATCCTAGGTGATTCCAACCGAAAATTGAAAATATCCTCGCACTCCCTTCGGAAAACGTTCGGTCGTAGAGTATTCTTAAATAATAATGAGAGCGAAAAATCTTTGATTTTTTTGTCAGCGATGTTTAATCATTCAGATGTATCTACCACCAGGCTATATCTGGGAATCAGACAGGAGGAGTTGAGGGAGATTTACCTAAATCTGTAGATATTTGGTCAATGGTTCCGGAATTTGAATTTCAAAGATAATCCAAGCTGATAAGATGAAACTAAGAGAACTGTGCTTTTTTTCGCTATCCCATTTTCCCAAATCTGGAAAAAACCCTCATCCCTTCTTGATTTTTTTTTATGTAGTAGTTGAGATAGTCCAACTTCATCTTTCCATTGACAATTGTGGGTTTTCCTATTCCCCACCTATTTTTGTCGGGCAATGATGCCGATTGAAATCCGATCCAAAATGTCTTGCTTAATTTGGTATTCCTTATGTTTGCGTCCTGAACATTGCAAACTATTAATGGACACAAATGAATTGACCCTAAAAGAGCGCAGCCGTTTTAAAAATTTAGAAAAGAAAATTAGCGAGCTTCAATCCGGATTCGACCAGGATGAATCCAATCTACTTGGCCAAATTATGAAGGAATATGAAACCAGGCACCTGACTTATGCGGGCATGACTCCAATTGGTGCTATAAAGGTTCGGTTAGAAGAATTGCAGCTTAAGCCAAGGAATCTTTCACAAGAATTATATGGTCGGCCACGTGTCACTGAGATATTTCAGGGGAAGCGCAATTTAAGCTTATCTATGATAAGAAACCTTGCGGAAAAACTAACTATACCAGTCGAGGTTCTAATTAAAGAGAAATAGTCAAGTTAGAAGTAAAAAAAATAAATTTCCGTGTGCGAAACACCCATACAGCAGATCATTTTTCTTTTTCTTCCTCTGTGCTCTCTTCCGATTCGGGTCTTTGCTTTTTGTCCTTCGATTCACTATTCTCACTTAGCCATTTTACTTGGGCTAGCGCCATTTCATACGTAACGTGAGGTTGCTTCTTCAGTAACTCAATGGCGATCTTACTTCTTTCATGAAATAACATATACACCCCCAATTTATATTGTCATTTTGCTTCCTCTTTCGTCCCGTTTTCATCTGATACTGGCCTCTGCCTTTTAACACTGTCTGTGCGCCACTCCTCCATCCTTTTTAATTGCTCCAGCACGATTTCTAAGGTCACGGGTGGTTGCTTTTTTAACGCTTCCAATGCTATCTTGCTTCTTTCGTGAAACAACATACTCGCCTCCAACTTTTTATTACACAAATATACGAAACTATTAATATCCTTATAATATTTGGACAACGCTAAAAATGTTGTATTTTTGTATGTAGAAAATATGACAGAATAGCGTTAACCTTTTGCCTTTCGACTGAAAACTGGTAATTTTCGCAATGGTGTAAATGGTATAATGTTAATGCTCTCGCTGATAAGGCGTGGGCTTGACTTATCTTACACCATGGGCATACCAGTGCCTCAGTCGAGGGTAGGTTCTTGTCCCACGCTGTTTTTATGGCTTAATCGCTCTTGGGACGGGGCATAAAAACCAATCACAATGAAAAAGCTAAGTATTGCATCACTTGTTATCTGTACAGTAATACTGTGCAGTATGATTTCATGTAAGAAGTATGAAGACGGCCCAATGATTAGTCTGAGGTCTGCGAAGTCAAGAGTTGTGGCAAATTGGAATGCCACTTTCTGGACTAATAATAACAAAGACTGTCTGCATGACAGCGGATCTGATTATTACAATTGCTCACTAGGATATGATGTGTGGTATCAATATTCATATGATTACACAAGTGTCATTTATAGGTTTTCTGATAACGGGACATTTACTTATAGCGCAAGTTATAATTACACCGTTCCATCTGATTACAGCTCATGTGAAGTCGCATACCAAAGCGGTAATTCAACTGAGTCTGGAGGAGGAACATGGAAATTGCAGTCGAATAATACTGAATTATCCCTTCTTTACACGGGAGAGAATGCTTACTGCATTTTTTCCATCACAGAATTAAAAGAAAAAGAAATGGCAATTGAAGGAAACATATCAGGCGAGCAAATAAAAATGATATTTGAAAAAATATAATATCTTTGTATTGCTATTAAGAGTTTTACCCATGAAATAATTTAAACTGGCCTTGCTTGTGGCAAACCTTCATTTGCGAGGTCAGTTTTTTTTGTAAATAATTTTTGTTGCAATAATTTATTTGTACATAAATTTCAAAATCATAAGAAGCTTGTCAATGAAAATACAAATTATTCCATTTATACTTCTTTGCTTAGGGATAATAGGTTGCGATTTAACTGCCAAAGAGCTTGTAAAAAATGGAGTAAGTAAAATCAACCATAAAGACTATAAAGGAGCTATTGACGATTTCACAATGGCAATCGAATCCGATCCTACAATTGCTGTGGCATATTCAAATAGAGCAGTCGCAAAGTCATATTTGGGTGACTTAAATGGTGTCCTTGAAGATTGTAATAAGGCTATTGAACTTGACCCTTTGCTTTCAAAGGCTTATTCCAATAGAGGAGCAGCGAAGATAGGTCTTGGCGATTTCAAAGGGGGGCTTGAAGATTGTAATTTGGCGATTGCATTGGACTCCAATTTCGTGGAAGCCTATGTTAATAGGGGTTATGCAAAATTAAATTTAGGTGACTATATTGCCTCTATTGAAGATTTCGATTTTGCATTAAGACGTGATCCGAAAAATACTCAAGCAATTATTAACCGATGCATAGCAAAATTAAATTCAGGCGACTTCGTAGGCGCAATAGATGACTGCAACATTGTATTAGAAATTAATCCAAAACATGCAGGTGCTTTCGCTAATCGGGGTCTAGCAAAAAAGGAACTTGGTGATATGGAAGGAGCTTGTTCTGATTGGAGCAAAGCTGGTGAACTTGGCGAAACAGCAATTTATGATTTGATAAATGAATATTGCAATAATTAAAATAATCAAGATCGTAAAGGATGATTGGGCAGTCCAAAATGAACCTAATGGATTCAAAAGAGTAACTCTGAAAATTCAGCATTTGCGAGTTGATGATTAAAAACCCCCGCCAAATAATAAAACAACGAAAAAACGACGTGAAACCCGCCTATCCCCCCCTGCAATGCAAAGTTAAATAAACGACCGATTGTTTACCGTTATCAAAGGCTTGTCCCATGAGCCTTGCAAATTAAATATTTTATTATATTTGATTCGGCATTTGAAATGGGAAAGGAAAGCCGCATTAACAATCTTGGGCATATTCCAAGCGTCGGATTGTTAAATACAAGTTGACTAACTTGGACTTAATATAAGCATTTATGGCAAAAAATATAAATAAAACTGTTTTTGATGAGGCAACTATGTTAAAACTGGACATTTTTGGAGAATGCTTTGAAGAATGGCTTCCTGTTTTTTTACATAGCTCTTGGTATAAGAAACTATATATTTTTGATTTCTTTGCAGGAAGTGGAAAAGATTTAGAAAATAATTTGGGAAGTCCTTTGGTTTTGTTGGATAAAGCAAAAGGTGAAGAAAGGAAGTATTGCTTAAATGCAAAAAAGGAGATCAAGTTTCTCTTTAATGATGACAAGCAAGGTAAAAGCGAAGAACTAAAGCAAAATGTAAATCAACATATTGAGAAATGTAAGCTGGATAATAAATGTAATGACTGTATCTTTAAATACAGCGTGGAGAATTATAATTTTCAGGATATTTTCTCAGATCCCAGCATAACAAATATTTTTAAAAACAAAGACTTTGGCAAATTTATTTTGCTTGACCAATATGGGTTCAGTCAAATAGATGAGCAAATATTCAGTCAATTAATATCATATCCGAAGACTGATTTTATCTTTTTTATTTCATCTTCTTTTATCAGTAGGTTTCGAAAACATCCAAATACTACAAAATATATTGATACGTCAAAAATTGATTTTGAGAATATCAAGCCAAATGAAATTCACAGAGCCATTGCTAATTATTTCCGGGATTTAATTCCAGAAGGGAAAGAATACTACTTGCATCACTTTTCTATCCGAAAAGAGGAGAATAAAGGAAATTATTATGGTTTGATATTTGGCTCAAACCATACTCTTGGTATGGAGAAATTCCTAAAAGTGTGTTGGAAACACGATTCTTTCTCTGGAGAAGCAAACTATAATATTGATAATAATTTTGTACAAGGAGAGCTTTTTTATCATAGCGAAAGAACTGTCAAAAAGGATATTGTTTTGAATAGAATAAGGCAACTAATTTTATCGGGAGAAATATCTGATAATAAAACTGGATTGAAGTTTTCCATGCAAAATGGTTGTGACCCTAAGTTATTTACAGAAGTTGTGCGGGATTTGGAAAAGGAAAAGCTAATTGAAAGATATGGAGATATAAACAACCAGTCTTCAAATATTCATAAGGCGAAAATTTATCAATTGAAAAAGGTTAAGTAATGGCGCATAAAATAGAATGGACTGAACAGACTTGGAATCCATCGGCAGGCTGTACTAAAATTAGTTCTGGTTGCAAAAACTGCTATGCACAAAGTATGGCAATTCGTTTACAGGCAATGGGAGTTGAGGGTTATGAAAATGGTTTTAAGTTTAACACGGTTCCAAGCAGGTTAAATGACCCCTTTAAAAGAAAAAAACCGACTGTGTTTTTTGTAAATTCTATGAGTGATATTTTTCATAAGGATATTCCTGAGGATTATTTAAATAAAATATTCAATGTTATTCAAGAAACTCCGTATCACACATATCAAATTTTAACCAAGAGAGCAGATAGGATGCTTCGTTATCTATCAAAAAAGGAAATTCCAAAAAACATTTGGCTTGGAGTAACAGTTGAAAACAAAAAAGAAGGATTACCAAGAATTGACCAATTAAGGCAGCTTGAGGCTACTGTATTGTTTCTATCTATAGAGCCATTACTTGAAGACTTAGGCAAAATAGTTTTAAAAAATATTGACTGGGTAATAGTTGGTGGAGAAAGTGGTAATAAAGCAAGACCAATGGAAAAAGAATGGGTTGTAAACATTAAAAAACAATGCGAACAAGAAGATGTTGCGTTTTTCTTTAAGCAATGGGGTACCTGGGGGTCTGACCAAGTGAAAAGGAATAAAAAGTTAAACGGAAAAGAGATTGATGGGAAAATATGGCAACAATATCCTGAAGTTATTGAACAGCAGTTTGCATTGGTTTAACGTTATTTTGTTTACCTATTTCTGCAAATATATCATGAAATGGGTCGTATGGCAATATATGAGTTCTTTTGTTTATCAGTGAGGTCTTAGGGCAGGAAACGGCTTCGATTCGCCCCGCAGAATAACAGGACTCAACCGTTAGCGGCAATTTATGACACACAGTAAAATTCAAAATAGTGGCGAAGAGAATTAATAAAAAACATTTTATAATTTACAACAATGGTGGTGTAGTAAGTTCTACCACTCCCAAGGACTGGGCAAGGGCTAACCAAGACTGTTTTCCGGACATAGATTTCTCTGACTCGGATAATACTCCAACGGTCATTGAAATTGAGAATTACTTGACACAGCACCGAAATTTCAGACAATTAGACAATGATGAAGTAGTTATTTGTTACGACTACAAAGCCATATGATATGGAAGAAAACAGAAGGCCATACTGGTATATATTATTAAGACACTTTGAGAATAAAGGGTACATTCACAATGGGTTGACAATTCCGTTTATAATTGGAGCAAGAGAAAGATTAGAACCGAAAGAAAAACTCTTCACTATTGAGGAGTTGATGATGTCAATAAACGAGATTGGTGGAACAATCTTAGAATGTTCAAATATTGGAGAGTTTGTTATTGGTACTGTTGACTTTGAAACATTAAAGTTCAAACATTTATATCCAAATATAATTGACAATATAATTGTAACCGACAACTCACTTAGCATGGTCAAGAATTTGGAGGAGCTAATTGCACATTTCAAGAATTGCTACCAGAATCATATTGAAAGTGCTGAATATTCAAAAAATCACGGAACATGGGGATATTTTACAGAAGAAGATTTGAAGAAACTGGATGAAATAAAATAAACTGCCGGTACTAAATGCTTGTTATCAGTGGGGCAGCTAAGTTTTAGGACAGTACAGTTCTTTTATTTACCATTGGTGTATTAAGACTGGAATTGGCTAGGATTCGCCCCGTCGAATAGGAAGCCTCGACCGTTATGTGCAATTAGAAATACATGGAGTTATGAAAATTAACGAAACTTTAGTTGAGAAAATAATTGAATACCTCAAAGAAATTGAAATCGAGTATCAAAAAGATCAAGGATTGATTTTGACGGAAGATGACCTTAAGTGTCTCTTGTTCTCAAAACTATATGGATATCTTCCTACTTCACAGACTATTGATAATGGAATTTCGGCATCTGCAATTCATGCGGAAGTGAAATTCTATGACGAAGGCGGTTTATTAACCCTAATACCTGATTTATGTATAGTTGAACCAAGACATATTAGCATTTTTCATTCAGTGGAATTTAAAATTCAAAGAAGCCATTTATCCTATGAATACAAAACACTGCCTCGGAAATGTGTTGAAATTGGAGGTAATACAATTATTATAGAACTTAAGTTTTGTAGAGACAAAAATGGCATAAACGAAGCAGATATTATAAAATACAATAACGATATTGATAAAATAAAGAAGCTCCAGGAAATAGTTCAAAGACGAAGCTCAGGAATTGACAAAATGTTTGGAGTATTTGCAGTGTTCAACAAGACACAGGGAGGGTTTGAATTAGTTAAGTCCATTATGGAAACAGAAATGCCAAGGATAAAGACCTTTTATGGAACTGGATTAGTTGACTTTACGAAAGAGCATCAATTTCCAAATAATACAGATGGCTATTTGACTGAGCGACATGCTTGGTGCTAAAACTAACGGCACCCATACTTAACGCAAATGGACTGTATGTTGCGGGCTAAATATTATAAGTAAAATTAGTGTAACTGGACACAGATAATCTTCGAAAAGCCTGGGCTACACATGGCTGCGTCAGTATGCGTCACTTTAAGAGAAAACGAGAATGAAGAATTTATTAATATTAAAAGCCCATCATGAAATATGTGGCGATGAAATTGGATTAATAACTCATCAAGCACAGTTCCTTAAAATTAATGTAAAAGAAGAATCTGTAGATAGTGACCAAACCCTCCTTGACATCTTTAACAAGTATCACACTATTGGACTCGAATTTGACTTTGTTTACTTGTGCACCCACGCAGACAGTTACGGTTTTGACATTGATATGGGCTTAGGTTAGTCCGACATGACATGGGGTCGATTTGGACAGCTTGTCTGTGGGAGTGGATTATTACATGATAATACTGTATTTTTATTGGCATGTTGTCGTGGTGGACTATTTAAAGTGGCCACAGACATTTTCGCTGTTTGCAACAAAATTAATTTTATTTGTGGTGCAAAATGGACACTAAGGCCTGCAGACTTAGCGACAGGATTCGTTGTTTTTCTCTACAACGTTTGCTTCAAGAAAGCCGAGCCATATTATGCATCTCAAAAGGCAACTTTAGCTACAGACTATTCATTTGTTTGTCATGACAGAGCAGAAATAGAGTCGCACTCCCAGTTTGAATATAGAAGATGGGCATTATTTAAAGAAATTGGGTGGGTTGACGAGAATGATAAATGGGTGGAAACAGACGAAATAATAAAAGAAAATACAGGGATGAATAAAGCGAACGCATAATGTATTCAATCAGCGGGGTTTTAGGCCAGTGCAGTTCTTTTATCTATCTTTGGTGCATTAGGACAGAAAACGACTTCAATTTACCCCACCAAACTGCAATCCCCGACCGTTAGCAACAATTGAAAATATATGAGTGAAAAGACAGGTAAAGAAATTTATATTGAAACCTTAGAGAACTTTAAGAATCTTATGAAAAGGTTACTAAGGACAGAATATGGCACATCTACTTATCTTGATCTGCGCACTAAAATTAATCAAGAACGAGGTTTTGTTGAGACTATAATACGAAGTGCAGGAACAAGCAAAGTGATGTCTTTTAGACCGCCTCCAATGATTGGTGGATACATTATTCAAAACGTGAATCCATTTAATGTAATATTTGATCCACCATATGGAGTAGATGTAATACTTCCAATTATTGACATTATAGATGAAACAATTGGAAGTATCAAAGTAAAGGACAATTTTGTTGTTGCAGTATCCAATAAAAAGAAAGTATCAAAACTTGACAAAACCGTAGTAGATAGGAAAAGTATATTTCTTGTGCATGGACATGATGATGAAATAAAAGAACAAGTTGCAAGATTCCTAGAAAAACTTGATCTTATTCCAATAATTCTTCACGAACAAGCAAATTCTGGACTTACAATTATAGAGAAATTTGAAAGCTACTCCGGTACTTGCTATGCGATTGTGTTAATGACACCTGATGATGTTGGAAAAAACATTAAATCTGGGAAATCAGAGAAACTAAATCCACGTGCAAGACAAAATGTAATTTTTGAATTAGGCTATTTCTTTGGCAAGCTAGGCAGAAGAAATGTATGTGTTTTACTAAAAGGCAGTGTTGAAAGACCCAGTGATTATGATGGAATAGTATACCTCCCCCTTGACAATGATGGTGGTTGGAAATTATTATTAATAAAGGAATTAAAAACCGCAGGCTTAGATTTTGATAGTAATAGAGTGTTTGATTAGAAAAGAACAGAGGTTAACACTAACTAGCATGCATTATTTTCATGGGCAAGTTACGGATAAATTTTATTTCGTAGTGCGTCGATTCCACAAATGGAGAAAGAATGCTATCAAATTTGATACTCTTGGCTTATGCAAGCAACGAACCTGACATATGAATGATTGGTACAATAAAATAGGATCAGCATTTCCAAAAACTGATTATAGAAGTTGCAATTTTAATGGCGATTGGACAAAGCATTTTATTAATGATTATGTTGATTCTATCTTCAACTCTGGCATTATGAAAGCGCAGGAGGAACTTGCAGCCAATAAGAATGAGCATCTTCCTAAAAGTTTATTTAAATTTTACCCACCATCACCATATAGTTTGATTAACATAGAAAATAGGGCGCTCTACTTATCTTCACCCCGAGATTTCAATGACCAATTTGATAGTTATGTTTGTATTGAAGCAGAAAAATTCAAAAAGTATTATTTGCTAAAGAGGCTTAAAGAACTCAACCTGAGATCAAAAAATGAAGAGGAAGGTAAAGTGTCTGAAAAAGAGTATTATGAGATATACCATTCTGGGACAAGAGAAACAGATCCCCCTATTTACCTAAATAAGGCAAGGCCAAAGCACTTTATTTTCACATTGTTTGACATTAGAAAGAAAAAAAGCAGACATTTAAGTGGTTTACTTTATGAGATTGTTGAAGAAGCAAGACGGGAATGTAGGAAAAAGATTGATTATCTCAGAAATATGGAATTTAGAATCTCTTGTTTTTCAAATTTCAAGGATGAAGCAGAATTACTGAAAAACACCACGATGTGGTCTCATTATGCGGATAACCATCGTGGATTTTGTATTAAGTATAAAATGGATTTCAAAAATGTAAGTAATGAAAACTCGATTCGATGTGGTTTTTTTCCTGTAAACTATACTTGTAAGGTTCCACGCTTATCCCCACGTGAATTAATGAAATTAAAATTCAATAATGATGAATTGGTGCTTAGCAGATCAGTTCTAAAAACTGCATACAAGACAATGATTACAAAATCGACATCATGGGATTATGAAAAAGAATGGAGGCTAATTATAAGCAAATATGATTCAGATATTTTGGTCAATAATTCAATCCCATTTCTTGATATTGAGGCAATTTATGTGGGTTCAAAGACTGAATCAAATTTTAGAAAATATCTTGTGCAATTTGCAGCAAAGAACAATATTCAAATCTATCAAGCAAGATTAAGTAATGAAAAATTTGAGTTGCGCTTACATGAGCTATTCTTAAACAGTTTGGAAGAAGAAGAGTTCCGTAATCGACGCAATCTTATTGCTCAACTTGATAACAAAAATGATAAAGAAGAAAAAATAAAAAAATTAAGCAAAGAAAAATGCAAATAGTATAGCCATTGCTTCATACATTGAACAGAAAGTGATAGTTTCAGATATTTTTCGAAGGTTTGTAACTCTTAAATAATCACCGATGTAAACGTTCAGGAATCGCTTTGTAGGACTTCAGATTGCCATCCCCTCAACTGTTAGGATAAGGTAAAAGAAAGAAACTATGGAAAAAGAACAACAAGCTGCAATTGCATGGTATGCACTTATTAACGTCGCTAAGAAAAGGGAGAAAATTCGTTACAATGTTCTCGGTAAATTGTTTGGGGTTCATTATAGACACGTGGGCGGTGTTTTAGAATTAATTCAGAATTATTGCCTCACTAATCGCATGCCACCATTAACAATTTTAGTGGTTAATCATACGGGCAAGCCTGGATCAGGATTTGCTTATGCCTGGGATGCCGACAATCTTAAAATTGGCTATAACCAAGTTTTTAATTATGATTGGATGTCGTTAGGAAATCCGTTTAATTATGCGTTAACTGGAGCAACAGAAAATGACATTATAGAAGCATTATTATTAAATCCTGATAATTCAAGAGACGTTTATGCAAAAATTAAAGTTCGAGGAATAGCTCAGACAATTTTTCGAAAAGCACTATTACGTGCCTATAATTATAAGTGTGCATTTTGTGATTTTAGCTTTGAAGAAGCGTTAAAAGCATCGCATATTGTTCCTTGGTCTAAATCTGAAAAAAGTGAACGACTAGATGTAAGAAATGGAATTTTGCTTTGTTCTAACCATCATGATTTATTTGACAATTTCTGGTTGACTGTAAAAGATAATTACTTAATTGTTTTCTGTAATCCTGACCTAAAAGATAAGTATTCTGGTTCAGATATAATATTTGCGGCAGACCTTCATGGCAAAAAAATGAATTTGCCAATAGATAAAAAACATTGGCCTAAGAAAGATTACCTGAAACGGCATGTTGAATAATTTGCCAGCGTCTTTGATTTTATGGATCCTAAATAACAAATTAACAAAACATATATGAATTGTGACTGTGTTCAAATTATTATTATGCTTGCAACTATTGTTGGCGTAGTTATTCCTGGAGTGGGAGTCTGGGTCTCTGTTTACTCCTTTAGAAAGCAATTAAGATTGAACTTCTTTGCTGATTATACAAAAAGGTATCAAGAGATCATTCTCAATTTTCCAGAAAATATTAACGACAAGGGCTTCAACTTTGAATCAATGGAAAAACACGAGAAAGATAAGACTTTAAGGTATATGCGTGCATACTTTGATTTATGCAGTGAAGAGTTCTTTTTATGGAAAAGTGGCAACATTGACGAGGATACATGGAATGAGTGGAGGAATGGAATTAAATATGCTTTCTCAAAGACAGCATTTCGCCAGGCATGGAAAAGAATTTCTCTTGATTCTGATTTTTATACTAACTTTAATTCATTCATAGAAGAAGTAATAAAAAAAACCAAAAATTGAAATGAATGTCAATTAAAAAATAGCCAAGATGAACCTCCTTGGTTTGATTCGACTTATAGCAAGAGTAACGACAACGAATAAAAAGGAACAGGCATGGAGCAATTTCAAATCACGTCAAGACCAAGACACTTACGATATGTGTTTTTTGTTGATGAAAATTATCCATATGAAAAACTGCTTTCACTTGTCCATGTGAATCAAAAAATTTGGGGAGGCCGGTTCAATCCAATCGTTCCAGTAAAAAATAACATTATTTCAGCCAAGTGGAAAGAAATTCTAAAATTTTACGACCCTGATTTTATTTTCTACTCAAAGAATATTGACCCCGAAATAATAAAACAGTTACGAATTTTTAATCCTTGTGGATATAATAATCTTGACGACCATTCGGGATGGGTGGATATTATAGGAATAAATAGTTTTCACTTTCTCTCTACGTTTCACACAAAGTCAAGAATTGTTTTAACGACAGAGACCTGGAAAACGGAAAGCCCTTTGCTTCCTTATTTCAAAACCAATTTTGGTTTTGAATCAACCCTATTTCACCATGAAGTTGAACTCACTAAGGATTTCGACAGGACGCTTGTTGGTGAAAAGGAATTTGGGTTACTGAATAAGGTTATCAGTGAACTCAGGCCTATAAACCAGTCCCTCCTTTCTAGATTATATTTAAGTACTCCAATTCTCAGAAGTAAAAACTATACAGGCAATTATCAATTTGAAATGGTGATTGCAAAAGACAAATCTTCTAACGCTGATTTGCTTTACTTCTGGAATAGAATGCTGTTTGAATTGCGGAACATCATATATGTAACAGTGGAAGAATTGAATCTTCTTTGTGCTGATGAATTTTTCGGACAAGTTCTTCATGATATGGATTGGGATAACTCAATACTTGTTATATCGCAATCATTAGCGAAGGACGAAGTTCAGGAAATCATTGACAATAAGCTCAGAAAGATAAAAGCAAACAGACAATTTGAAAATGGAAGAGCAGAAAGTTTTCCTTTTGAAGTGCAGGATGGACACGGCTTGTTTGAAAGGAATGAAGGCGAGGTTTCAACTATTCAAACACTTCATTCAAAAAAAGGATTGTTTCATTTACCTAAACTAAGTTTCGCAAATAAGCCTGGTTTCTATCCTCAAGGTTGGGCTTTAGATTCTATGATAAAACAAATCGGAGAACATAATCAGAATGAAATCACCCTACCTTTCACAACTGAAACGCAAAACATAATAAAGGGGATCAAAGGAAGGGTCAACCGAAAAAGAAATATTTCGGTTATTATTCACAATCAGCTAATAAAATCTGATACATTTGAAATTAATATTCCCGAGTTCCAATTTTTGCTTCGCCAGCTTACAAGCCGACCCGTTATAAATGGTGAAGCAACAGGCACCAAATATATTGATAGCGGTGACCATGACGACAGCAATAAACTCTCTGCATTCCTTAAAACATTCAATTTTGACTTTTCAGCTATTGATGATTTTTTCACTGACAAATTTTGGGTTGCAATTTTTGAAGAACTTGCAATAAGTAAAAAAGCAATTGGAGAGTCAATCCTATTTGAAGACGTATTGTCAAGATGTAGACTTGAATTAGCTGCTAATAAAATAGTTGTTCTAGACGAAAACGGGAAACTTGTGGGGAAGAAAGGAGAAACATTTAAGAACGAAGAAAATTTAGAAATGGGATTGAAAAGCACTTTGGAAGAGTTATGCAATTATAGAGTATTCCTGAAAGGATTCAATTTGAAATGCAGAAAGTGTTCATCGCAGTTTTGGTATCCCCTAAATGAAGTAAAAGAAACAATTAGTTGCAAAGGCTGCCTAGAAGATTTTCAATTTCCAGTTGAACCAAACTTTGCTTACAAGTTAAACGACCTGATTAAAAACAATATTTTTCGTTCAAGCACCGTAAGAGATGGAAACCTGACTGTTATAAGAACTCTTGTAAATATACATGGACGAAGCCTCCTCTCTTTTTATTACAGTCCGCAAATAATTTTTTACGACAATTATCATAGTAAGACCCCTTGTGCTGAACTTGATATTGCATGTCTTTCAGATGGACAATTTATAATTGGTGAAGCAAAACATGACAGCAAAGCCTTTTCAGCAGATAAGAATAAAGCACTTCACTCACTTGCAGAAGTGGCAAAAGCAATACGACCAGACAAAATAGTTTTATCATGCTATTTAGACAGATACAATCGACTTGAAAACGCCAAGAAAAGTTTGATCCATATTTTTAACAAATGGGAATACCAACCTGAGATTGAAACTTTGCAATTACGCACTCCCGACTATTTTAACTTAGGACATCATAGATATTTCTTGTATTAATTTTGGGGAACGTTTCTTACCACACAATTCTAATTGAAATTCCTAGATGATACCGAATAATATGTATATAAAACTGGATGCCTAAACAAAAAAATAGGGTTTCAGAACCCACTGAACCCGTCCCTCTCCTTCATGTTGCAAAACTGGAACATCAGTAGGCATTTGACTTAGCCAATAACACCTCCAACACTAATTCAGTGGAACAGCCATTTTAATCAATCTACTGTTAACCTTTCGTGTGTGCCTTTTCCGTCTTATTCATTAAAAAAAAACGCACTATATTTTTGTAATATTTTTGATGACCTCGTCTTGGTCATCGTCAATAAATCCAGCAAAGTAACCTTCGGTTGTTTTTATGTCGGCGTGGTTCAGACTGCTGCCTACCTGCGCCCAAGAATAACCTTCTCGTATGCCCTTTGTTGAGAAACTATGACGCGCCCAGTTTGTTCCAATGCCCTCTGGTAAGCCAAGTTTTTTTGCCAATTCCTTAATATGCTCGTTTGTGAATCGTGTAAAGTTCTTGTAAGCCCTTATTTGCTGTCGTTCAGATTGTCCTTCAGTAAGGATATTAAAAACAAAATTGTCAGGCTTCTTGATCTTAGAACCATACTTTTCAATAATTGACTCAGAAATTTCATTTAATGGAATACTAATTTCCTCTATCGCCTTCCTAGTATTGACAGTCTTTGAGCGATAGTATGAAATGCGCCCATTTTGAATTTTTCTCCATGTCAGGTATGCAATATCCTTAAAATTCATTCCACAAGTCACAAAGCTAAATATGAAAAAGTCTCTTGCCTTTTCTTGTTTACTATTCTCAGGAGTACAATCCCAAAGGGTTTTTAATGCGTCGGTTTTAAGTGCTTTTTTTACCTTTTTCACCTCTGGCCTTTGATATTTCTTTAGCCCGAAAGGGTAAATGTCTCGATCAACGTCTCCTTGTTCAATGGCAATGTTAAATACCGCTTGTATTGCCCTAGTGTAAATAGACACCGTTGTTTTCGATTTATTTTTATTAGTCAGGAATTTTTCAAAACCATTAAGCCAGCGAACATCAACATTTAAAAACGGCAAGTTCGTACTTTCCTTTCCCGTTTGATCCTTCTGGAATGCTTTCATTTTTGCCAAACAACTTTTGTAAATATCCCGACTACTAATTTTGTTTGATGAGTCAAAATCAGATATTCTCTCTTCAAACAAAGAATAGATATTTTTTGCATCACCTTTAGCCCGAAACATCTTCTTTTCGAATTTTTCGAAGGTGAACGGATGAATTGTTTGCACAATTTCGGATGCTTTTGATTTAATGAAAATCAACTTTGTGTTAATCTCAACAAATTCCTTTTTGGGTTTGGGAACGCCATAGGAGAGATTGAAGTCCTCAGCACTTAGGTCAATCCCAAGATCGTAAAGTATTGCCTTTCTAGTTTGAGGGTCATAGACTCGAAGTTTAACTGGAAAAAGGTTATTCGTCTTTTTCCTTCTGGAATCAAGTATTATAGACACTTTAGCGTTCATGATGGTAGTTTGTGCAAATATATGATATTTGCACAAAATTTGCACAAAATATTCTCAAAAATAGTCAATGATCGTCAAAAATACACAAAACGCCAAACGATGAAATTTTTATTGTACTCATTCATTTCATTGTTTTTTAGCTTTTTATCTAAGCTAATACAAAAATATTCAAAGAAACACAATATGAGAAAATTCGACCAAAACAGGCTTGTACTTGCATGGGGTGCAAGGGGTCGGAAGTTCGAGTCTTCTCACCCCGACTTAGAAAGACAAGGGTTTCAGAAGGTTCTGAAACCCTATTTTTTTTCTGGTTTAAACATAGTTTAAACAATTTGGCGAAATATAGATTATTTCAACTGGAATTTGCTTAGTAAGAAAAATGCACTCTCAAAGTCGAAGTATTTTTCTTTAAGCAGCCTCACCTTATAAGTCGTTGGTAAGAAAGACCCCCATTTTGAAAAGCCCAATAATGTTGGATGTGCCTGTAAGTAATTTTCAATATGCGAATCAATATTATTTAATGGCTTAGCCAAAGCGAGCCACTTATTCAGAAATTCATCTTTCGGAATTGCAATTTCAAAGGAACTGCTGCTATCATCTAGTATTGATTTAATACCAGCAAGATCAAATAAGAAGTGAATTGTTCTATTAATTCTTGTTCCTGTAAAAGAGAAAAACTGCAGATGCTTATTTGTTGAGAGCAATGGTCTATCAATATCTAAGTTTTGGATATCAAAATGTGAGAAATCTTTACGCAATTCGGCAATTTCACCAGCCCCTTGGTTGTCCAAAACATCATAATCATCTTTACTAAAAAGTATTTCAAGCATTTTTTCTCTAATTTTAAAATGCGTCAGACCACCACCACCAAAGAACATCGGTTTCTTTCCATCATTTGCCGGAACAACTTCAATTTTCTTTGACTTTACATCTACAAATTTAATTTTCCAAACCCTCGCAGCTAAGAAAATGTTTTCATCTTCCCTGATTTGAGGCGAAAAGGGGATTGCCCCAATTACATTGCGGGCATTGACAACTTTAAAATTTTCTTCAGTTTTAAACACACTATAAAATTCCCGACTATTTACAATTTTCTCACCTTCAATCCCAATTATTAATTCATGCTGTATTTTTTCAAAGAAATCAATTTCAATAAGATGATTTACTATTTCCTCAATCTCTGAACTATTAATTTGAGTAAACGCAAAGTTATCTTTCAGTTGCTGGATCAAGGTTGATTGATCTATACCCGACCTTCCTTTTACAATCGATAATGCCTGATGAAGCAGTATATCATAAGATTTGGTTGTTACATCAGGTGGCTCAATAAACCCTTCCTTGTAAAGCAACCAACAAGCTAAAGATTGTAATAAACTCCAAGGCCTTGTAGCATATAAGAACAAATTACTTTTTTCTTTATCCTTTCGCCCGCTTCTGCCAACCCTTTGAATAAGTGAAGAAACGCTAAATGTTGCATCAATCTGTATCACCTCATCAACAGTACCTATGTCAATACCAAGTTCTAATGTAGAAGTGCAGGAAATACAGAAGTTCCTGTTGTAGTTATTTTTAGCAAAGTATTCTACATACTCTCTCACTTCTTTATCGACCGATGAGTGATGGGAGAAATAATTAGGATGCCCATTTAATTTTTCAGATATCTTTTTAAGCTTAACCGCGACTTCCTCTGCTCGACCTCTACTATTTGGAAATATGAGAGCCTTATTGTCTTTTGTTGTAAGATACAGATCCTTTAATAATTCTAAAGGCAATTCTTCTTTATCATTTTTAAAATAACGAAAATGCGCATTGATCTCCTTTGCAGTGCGGTCTAAAAGAACTTTTGTGTGTTGTTCATTACCTGTAAATCTTTTTGCTTCATTGTAATCTCCAATTGTGGCAGACAGTCCAACTACAGAAAATGGTTTAAAATTATTGCTTTGTAGTCGTGATAAAATTGATTTTAACTGAATACCTCTATCAGAGCCAATAAAGGAATGAATCTCATCAATTACCACATATTTAAGATTCGAAAAAAGGAGTTTTATATTGAAAAGTTTGTTTACGAACATTGCCTCTAATGATTCGGGAGTAATTAACATAATCCCGCTAGGCATGGCAATAATCCGATCCTTCAATGTTTTATTTGCCTCACCATGCCATTTTGTTACAGGAATATCCAAATACTTGCATAGTTCTTCAATTCTATAAAACTGGTCATTAATTAAAGCTATAAGTGGAGAAATGTAAAGAACCTGAATTCCTGTTTCCTTAAAATCAATCTTAGATAAAATCGGGAGAAATGCAGCTTCAGTTTTACCCGATGCAGTTCTTGAAGCAAGAATGTAATTGTCATCCGATGAAAGAATTCTTTCTATTGCCGCGGCTTGTATTGGGCGCAAAGATTCCCAGCGTTTATCGCGCACATATCTTCTTATAGGTTCCGATAGTAATTCAAACGACATTATAATTCTTCAATGCTATCAATTGCAATTTTACTGGGTCTTTCGTCCTTGATCTCAATTTCGCCGAATAGTTTCTTTTTGTCAACTTGCGGGTTCTGGCGGATAATACTAAGAATGTTAAGAAAATCGCGGATTACCTCGCGGGGCGTTAAAAACTCACTTGCGCCAGGCTTGTTGAACATTTCTTCCATAAAATGATGTATTTCATCATCGGAAATGTCAAGCTGGGTGCTATAATTAAAATCAAATACTGACTTTAACTTCTTTAAAAGAACAAATATTTCATTGTGATCAAGTGGCATTATGCGGATTACCGGCTGAGCAAAATCCCTAATTTCGGCTGTTTCAAATTTATTAGTTTCAAGTCTTGATTTTAATGCCTGATAGCCAAAAAGACCTCTGCGTTCGTTTTCCAGAAATTCTCGTGTCCCTGCAAAATTGATAAAGAAGTTACTAATCTTTCCCTGAAAGCAATCATTGTAGATTGTCAAGATCTTTTCATAATTCTTTTCTCTCATAACAGAGGTGGAAATCTTGTACAAGTTTATGGCTTCATCAAGATTTATCATAAAGCCACTATAGCCCATACTAACAAAGAACTTCGCAAAGTTCTTCAACATATCATAGTAATTCAGATCATTTATAATTTCACGTACACCTAAATCTTGTCTTGCCTCTGTTTTTGTTCTATATTCACCTTTCAACCACTTTAAGGCATTTCTCCGTAATTGGACATCATCCTTGATATATCCCTCATAATACTTCATGATAATCAGACCAAAATCAAAACCGCCTACATCAGTAATTTCATTGACGGTTTTCATAATGTTATCTTGGATCAAGGCTAAATATTTTTCGTTCCGAATTTCAGTTAATGGGATAGCGTTTTCTTGCGCACATTTTGCAATGACCTGTTCAATCCATTTTTCGAGTAATGTCGATAAGGCGCCACCTTCAGGCTTTGTTTGGATAGCGATATTGTCCATAATTGCTGAATACAGAACCATTGCTTTTCCATCATTTGAATAAAGCCGGTTATCTGGCGTAAAATCAGCATTAGCCACGACAAACTTCTGTTTTAATGCAACAGTATTGAGAAGATACAGCATGAATGACTTTCCCGAACCAAAATCGCCAATCCAGAACTTTACCATGCTATTACCGTTTTTAACATCTTCAAGGGCCTTAATAAAAGCCTCAACCTCCTCAGAACGTCCAACGGTAATATGTTGAAGACCAATTTTGGGAACTACGCCCCCTAAAAGTGAATTTATAATTGCAGTTGCTTCCTTAGGTTTGATGTTATCAATCATTTTGTAATTATTTTATCGTAATATATTGCATTTATGATATACGCTTCTCCATCTTCTTCAATCAAAACGTCATCAAGCGTTTCGTAACAAGCTTCATTTATGCTATCAATTAGCTGACTTATAAAAACATTTTTAGACCGGCAATAAGTTTCGAGTACTTCATGAGAAACATTGTAAGCGTTATCAGCAAAGATAACTATAGCTTCCGTCTGAACTGGATTTAATGGAATCGAGAACGGATTTTCAACTACTTTTTCATTCCTGTCAATAATTTCAATTTTTAACTCATAATTATTTATTTCTTCCGTTTTTATGTTTGTGTGTTCGTCCTCAAATTCGTCTTTCAGGTATTCATTAAGAATTTCGACTGTTCCTTTGTCTTGCTGTTGTACTTTTTTAATAGTAGTTTCATCTAGCGTTATTTTCTTACGTTTAGGTTCGTAGATTTTAGGAACCTCAGCAATAGCCTTATTGATATCTTTTGTTCTGACCAATTCAGCTACGATCCTTTCAAATTCATTGATTTGATCGTTATTTTTAAATAGGTTCTTTTGAATCGTCTTTGCAAGTTGCTTGTTGTCAATTTTTACAGATTTAAGATCATAGTACAAATAATACATGTAAAATTTTAAGGACGCAATCTTATCATGTTTAGAAATAAATTTCGATGCTTCAAAAAATATGTGTTCGATGGATGGGTTCTTCAGATTAGCTTTTTCCAAGGCATGAATCCCTCTAACAAATTCGTCAATCGATTGATCATCATATGTTGCGCATAATCCTTCAAATGCAATTCTCCAACGGTTTATGTTTTGAGTATTGAGCTCAATTTCTGTCTTTTCATCGGGAAGATTAATGGAGGTGAGAAGGGATTGTATAATAAAATCGACATTAGTACCAAACGTAGATTCAAAATTTTGTTTCAACTGTTGGTTCGAGTTAGGAAAGTCTATCGAGATTTTCCTTTTATGGCCAAAAACATCTCGCAAAGTATTTTCTGCTCTTTTAAAAATTGTACCATAGACTTCATATTCCACCCTGCTTTTCACATACGACACGTCAAACCCACCCCAGCTATATTCTGTACTAAGTTTGTTGACTCTTATATACTCAGATTGGAATTCACTAAATATTTTATCAAACGAAGACCCTTGAGTATCAAATAAGGTTACGAGTTTTTTTATTATTGCTAAATAGAATCTGATTGTTTCAATGCAGCATCCCTCAATAGAAGTAAAAGCATTGTTTGGATCCCAGAACTTATTTAGCCAAGAAATTTCTTCATGAGTCAAGTTAAGTTTTTTGCCGTATTTATTTCCTAAATGATAATTATCTATGTATTCTTTAGGATAATTGCTGTAAGAATTAGACGATTGCTGTCGTAATCGTTCAACGCCACTCATATCGCCACACTTTTCCATCTTGTCGAGTAAGAAATTCCGTGCGTATGGTTTTGTTTTGGGATAATTAATGCCAAGAGCATCAAACTGTTTCTCAAGTCTTACTAGGTCCCTGTGATTCTCAAAATCTGCATATAGATCAAACAATAATATAAATGCATAATTCGTATTGCCTTCTAAATCAAAATATTCTCCATCAATAAAACTCCTTTTATAAATATCGTAGAACGTCCTTTGTTCTTGGGTAGCACTGTGGATTTCAGAATAGGAATATACATATTGATGGGCCCAATACGGTACACCCTCAGGAAATTTCTTCAATTTGCCGTCTGGCTCAATGTGATATGAATTCCCAGTGACATCAATTATAGATTCATCACCAAATTCAGAATTCGTATTTGGCATGGTGATGGTGATTTTAAAATTTCTTTCGGGTTGTTTATTGATATTCTCTTTCAATCGATCAGAGTTGCTTATAGTCATTGTTGGCTTTACAGGAACAGGGTTCACTCTTCTCTTTTTACCAAGAGTAATAATAACTATAAAAACAATTATTATCAATGCCCCAATTACGATATAGGTAATAGCGTTTGAGTCAGACTCATCCTCTTCAATAGGGGGGTTAGTGATTTCAGCCTTACTTTCAACGACAATTAACTCGAGATATTTGCTTGAAACAAAGCCACTTTTTTCTTTATATCCGACTTTGAACCATTTTGAAATACTCTTATCAATAAGATTAACTGTATCACCCTTCTTTATTACTGTGATATATTTGTATTTTGAACCAGGGCCTGTTCTCAGAAATAAGTCAGCTGTTGATTTGTAGAAGTCTGCAGCAAACGAAAATTTAGCCAGTGTCAATAAAATGACTATTGCTAAAACTTCGATAAATCGCTTTTCTGCTGCTTTCAATTATGTCCTAATTAATATTTCTTGTAACAGTAATTTGTGACAATATTACAATTCGCAAATTAGAAAACCCGTGTGCCGATACCAGCCAATATCCGGAACCCCAAATAAAACAAATGCATTCCTTTATGTTTCAAAATTAGGATATTTTAATGACAAAACTATGAAATCGAAAAATTCCACTCGCCGAATCGCACATTAATGCTAGTAAAAATTTGAAATAAAACGCCGATGGCGGCTAGATTAAGAAGATTTTTCTCAAGGGTTAAAAATAAAAAAAAGTCCACACTGTGCGCCCTGTTCTTATGGGAAGGGGAGTGAACATGTTAATGCAAAATTAATTTTTATAATATTGTTGGCTTTATTTTTCTTTTTGATCAACCTTTTGATCTTTCTCCTTTTCAACCCCACCAAACTTCCCCACCGCCTCCATCAGCGCCTTTGTCAGCGCATCTTTGCTGTCGGGATTGAGGGTTTTGAACACGTTGCTGATCTCTTTTTGTACAGGATCCTGATCATTATTCGGATCAAATTTTCGGTACATCAGGTACATGCCTACCACTGAGATAATGCTGGGCAAGAAGGGCATGAGTTTGTCCATTACGGAGGGCTCTTCCTTTTTGTCAAGCTGGCTCAGGCGCTTCTCCAGGTGGTCGCGCAGGTAGGTGATTTCTTCTTTCAGGGTAATAAGCTGTTCGTTCTTCGCACTCAGCTCTTTCTTGGCTATGTCCTGAGAGAGGCGGGTTTCAACCACGCCATCAATGGATTTGTTTTGGTTCTGGAGCTTTTGATCAAGAAAGGCGGTCTTGTCGTCAAAGAGTTTGTCTTGCTCCGCTTGCAGCTTTTCCTCGCGTTCGGCCAGATCCTGTTCCCTTTTTGATATGATGTCTTCCCTGGAAGACTGGTAATCCTCCATGGATTTTACCAAACGAAGGCGTTTTTCGGCCAACATGAGTACATCGCGGTCGTTTTGTGTGGCATTTTGATCATTTCCCGGGCTATAATGATCAGAATGCTGATCAATCGGAGTAGAATTAAGTTGATTACTGCATAACTCGATGATGATGTCGCCCAGCGAAGTCTTCTTTCCGGTTTTACCGCGGCGTTTTTCCTGCTCTTCAAGTAGGGCTTCGTAAAACTCAGTGCTTGCCTGAATGCGAATATTGGTTGTGTCCATGGTTTTTGATTAAAAAGGGGATGAGGAACGTGTCCTCATCCCATTGGTTAGTAAAAATCTGTACTTACTCATCATCTTCGGTCTCTTCCGATTCGGTGAGTTCGATCAATTCGTACACCGCCTGGCGTTCTTCGCTGTCGTACTCCACTTCCACCAGGATGTCTTCGTCCTCGGTGAGACCGGTGATGGTGTTGTTGAGTTCGTTTTCTTCGATAATCCGGGCAAACTCGATCATGGAGTCGGCGGGGACGGTTAAGGTCATTTTTCTCATTTTTTTTGAAGGTGTTAGTTTATAATTGGGGGAACTGGATTGCCACTAAGGATTTGGAAAGGCACAAAGGTTTTTTGGCCACGAAGGCACGAAGGCACAAAGAATATTTTTGCCACGAAGACACAAAGGCACGAAGGATTTTTTGGTGTTGTGTGGGGGAGATGGAGAACTTAAGGTTTGTTCTTGGGTGACTGCTGTCCCATCTGTACCGTTCCACTGTGGAATGGGACAGTTGGGACAGTGAAACACTATTGAATCGCATTATCATTGGTTTATATTTGTTTAGGTCTTGTGTCATGGTGTTCCATTTTCAGAAGGGGTCTGTTTCATCTGTACCATTTTGTCCCGTTTGTCCCATTTGTCCCGAATGGGACACCGTCGTCCCGGAACGGATCCAGCGATGTACTGTAGAGGGCGGCACCTCCAGTTGGTTCGCAATTTCGCGGACGCTTGACCCCTGGCGATTCATTTCGCGTGCGCGTTCTTTCATTTCTTCTTTGCCCGCAGCGCGATCATGGTTCAGGTGATCCAGCTCGGGCGAAAAGCCCAGGGAATGAAAGCTGAGCATGCTGTCGATTTTTTCAATTTCACAACAGATCACATTGTCGGTATCGAAGAGGATCTCACTACTGCGGCTGGGCTTTACCTGTTTGATGTAGCGGGTGCTCTTGCCCTGCACACTCTTACCGATGGCAGAAACACTGTCGGCAAAATTGCTCAGGTGCTTGCTCCCGGCCAGATCGTTGATGGTGATGGGTACGCTCATGCTGCGCTTGGGCGTGTGCGCCAGTACCAGGATGGAAAGTCCGAATTCGTTTTTTAATTCGGTGAGCTTGCGCATGACATCCAGCGCCACCTGGGTGTCCTGCGTGGTATAAAAACTCAAGAATGTAAGATTGTCAATGATCAACACATGGGCGTTGTTATGTTCAATATCGTACCTCACCTTGCGAAACAGTAGATCGGTGACGGATCTCCCCGGGTTCTTCATCAAAAGGGTGTTGAAATCAATGGTATCGATAAAAAACCGCGGACTAAAGGGATAATCATTGCCCTGCTCATCCGAGTAGCGCTTACGGAACTGGCGATCCGACAATTCAAAATCGTAGTAGAGCACATTCAGAGGTTCGTGGTCATTGTCCATAAAGAGTAAGGGTTCGCCTTTGCTTAGTGCATTGGCCAGCGCCACTGCGAGTATGCTTTTGCCAACACCGGTATCGGCGAACATCAGGTGCAACTCATTGCTCTGCCAGATCACAGAGAACAGCCGCTTGACATCAGGCAGATTGCGGGCATCGTCCAGCCGCTGGCTCGCGGAACGAATGGTGTTCCCTGAGTAATCTTCAGCATTCAGCGGAATCGCATCGGCCACCATGGCTGCCGACTTTTCCCCATTGCGGGGTTTGATCTCTACAGGGGAAAAGTTCAGCATGAGATTTCTGGCTTTATTTCAATGAATGAATTGTTGCGCACCGGTCCTGGCCTGAGGTGTATCATGATGCAATGGGAATCGATCTGCGGATCCAGGGCTTCGAGTTCTTTCATCCGCTGTTCAATATCTGACCACATTTCAAACAAGTCCAGGCAATCCAGATCGTTGTATATCGCGCAGAGGCCGTGAATGAGTGTGTTCTGCTTCTCAACAAATTGGGGATTTGCGTCTGTTTTTTGTGCGTACCGCCGCAGATCTTCGCTGAGTTTCGCGATAATCTCCTCCAATCGGGTCATGCTGATGGATAGTTTGGCTTTCATCTCAGCGAAGATTTATTCCGTCGTTATTGATTTCTTCGCGGGTCTGTCTGCGGCCGCCATCGAGCCAGCTAAGCAGATCAGTTTTGCGGAAAACAACACGCTTACCTCTTTTAATAAAGGGAATATCCCTTTTGGAGGTCATCATGTAAATGGATTGCTTTGCGATCTTAAGGAAGGCAGAGGCCTGATCAATATTCATGATCTCAGGAAACTCTTCGGTTGGGGCGCTGCTGGTGAGCTTGTTTTCTGAAAGGATTTCCCTGTTCAGTTCAATGTATTCGGCCACACTCAGGGAATACACGGGGCGGTTCGGATCGATCTTCATCTTTGCACGTATTTTTGGTTATTAAAAACAACCACAAAGATTCACCGCAGAGGAAGGGGTAGTTGGGCAAAAGTGTGCAATGATTCGCATTATATGCCATTGTTCAACATTATTATCTTAAATTGTACATTGATGGCCGTAATGGTGCAAAAAAGTGCATTCCAGGAAAATTAAATGCATGTCCCTCGAAATATTTATTTTAGCATCGTATTGAATCACACATTCACGAATAGCCACGAAACCTATGAGTAAAAAAGTACTAAAGGATCTGCTTCAAACCTACGATAAAAAACAACTGATCGGGCTGGTCACGGAGCTTTACAATAAAAATAAAGCGGTAAAAGAATTTCTTGATTATTATATCAATCCTGACGAAAAGGAGGCACTGAAAAACTTTAAGGTAAAAGTGAAAGAAGCGTTTTATCCCAGCCGTGGGGATCGAATTATACTTTCGATGGGAAAGAAAGCAATTAGCGACTTTCGCCAACTCAAACCAAGCACGGAATTGCTCATCGATCTGATGATGTATTATGTTGAAACGGGTGTGCAGTGCACTTGTGATTTCGGGGATATTAATGAAAGTTTTTATTTAAGTATTGAAGGAGTATATGGTAGTGTTATGAAACTAATCAGGAGTAATAAACTCGAAGAAGCATTTAAGGACAGAGCCTTTGAATGTGTTAGAAAAACAGAAAATTGCGGTTGGGGTTTTCACGACACCTTAGGTGATTTATGCTACGAAACATATGGAGAAAGTATGAATTCCATCCAATATAAAAATAGACCCAACGCTTATCAATAATTGAAAATCGGTAAGATATTGCCGTGACTCCTACGATACATAGAATGTAATTGATGCTGAATGGTAATGACATTCACACTTAAAAAGAATCTCCGGGTTGATCCAGAAAGCTATAAATCTTCTGCACCTGCCACTCACGCAACGGGCTGCGAGTAAGTTTCAATTGATCCTCGATGGGTCTGATCCATTTGCGAAAGGTATTCCTGCATACCCCGTATTCACTGGCTAACTGCGTTATGGTTTTGACTTTGCCCGGCATAAATGCGTCCTCTTTTTTTACAAAAATATACACACTTTTACTTCATTTTACAAACCGGATTTGTTTTCACCGATTTTCGCAATTTTGCACTGCAATTTAGAATTTCATCATTTTTCTGCCCTCTGAATTCGAGCTAAGCCCGCTTGTCAGGCCGATCTTATTCATTAATACCTTGCAAAATCAGCTCAATATACTCAATGACTTTGCTAAACTCTCTTTCCATTTCGGTGGCCATAATTTGCACCATGGAACTGGCTTCTTTCAGATTCGCATGTTTGTTCAACACCTCAAGAACCACTTTATGCAACATCTCTGATGATGCAAGTATCTCTTTCATTTCGCTTCCCAAGGCAAGGGCAGCAATCTGGTCAATTTCGCGATCGCCCTCGAAGTACCGGTTATGCTTTTCAAAAATCAGGTCGCCCTGCAAATCGAAATAGTTTGCAATAATGAAAGAGATATCTTTCATATCCTTTCCCCTGACATCAGGCCTGTCGTTCCAAGCAATGAGCTTCAGAATGACGATACCAGCAAGAGAAGCAGCAAGAATTTCAATATTGCCTTCAAAACTGAAAGGAAATGACTTTCCATACACCTCCAGTAAGCCCAAGGTGGAAATCCGGGTTTTATCCTTATCATCAAAAGTGACATACCAGGCGTTTTCAATCTTACCAAAGGGAAGAAGGTCGATGATGTACTTTCTGTCGGAGGTATATATCCTCTGAGGCATGTTTTTGTCACTGATAAAATCGCCTGTATTCTCAAGATATTCCAGCAATTCCTTATACTGATCCAGATTTTGCATGGATACAGCGAAGTCATAATCAACTGTAGCCCTTTTAGGTACCATATCCTTTGCAGCCAGCCATAAATCCCTTGCCCTGGCGCCGATTAGATAAAAATCCACCCCAAAGCCCTTCATGGCTTTATCAAAACGTTCAATTACCTTTTGAAGTTCGGCATTCGGCATATCACTGATATTTGTTTGCAAGTAAATCCTTATAAATCATTTTTGCTGTTTCAATACATCTGTCGTCGCCTGTAGCGATCAAATCTGCATAGGCGAGCAGGGCTGGTACTGTCATATTCTCGTTATCCGGAAAACGCCAGAACCTGTCATAGACATAAACATTGCCTCTGCTGTCGGGCAAAAGCTTGTACTTCTTTGCCAGATCGTTCTTTGTACATGTGGTATAGAGGGTGAAAATCTCGGGGCGCAAATATTCCGTAAGAATAGTCCCGGCCGGCTCTCCACCCCAGACCGTATCATTTTTATCTAAGGCCAGCTTTTGCCAGTGTTGCTCGTCCTCTTTGCGGGCGAAGCGGAAGGTACCAATGAGCAACTTGTTTTTTAATTTCAGATCGTAATCCTGAATCCAACGCCCCAATAGCTCTTTGGTATTTGTGATGCGATATTCCTTTTTATTGACTTTCAGCAAATACTTCATCTGAAGCAAGGCATTGATCGTTTTATGCACAGTATCAAGCGCTGTATCGGTATTTTCAGCAATGTCTCTGATGGTTTTATTAACATTGACAGGGTCGTGCAAAAAGTAAAACAGCACTTTAAGCCCGGCATTTGTAAATGCCCTGTTCTTTTGTTTTTCAGGTTCTACAATACGCTGATTTCCCCCAAGCATTATAAAAAGCTTCCCTTGCCTGAGCAGGGTGTTGCCAGCAGCATCCAGAAAATCAATGCCCTTTTCACGGAGTTGTTCCCTGACGCGGGGATTGATATATTCGGTGACAATCAACAAAGGATGCCGGGTGCCACCTTCATTTATCATATCCTCAAGCTGTGCCAGAAAGTGCGCTGTAAGTTCATTTTTTACCTCTACTACCCATTTGTAACCTTCTTTACCTACAGTTACTTCAATACACCCATCACCGCGTTTTGCAGCTTTACAATCATTAACAAAACGAACCTTAAAACCAGTTTGTTCTGTAAGTTTATCGATGGCTTCAGTTAGTGTATTCATATGATGTTGTGTTCGCGTTTTAGTGTCTGTTCGTTATAAACGAACATGCAAATATAACGAACATTCTCGAAATAGAAAAATATTTACAACAATTTATTCCATTGATCCCCGCCTTTCCTCCGTACATCGCACGCCAATTCTTGCTACTGACGCTCTGCGATCGTTCCTGCTAATTTTTCAAAATCCTTTGCCCGCGCCACGGATTTGCCTAAGCCTGCGTAAATGACTTCTGAGGTCTGGCTATTATAAATCGTAAAATAACCCCTGTCAAGGATCATGATAAAGTCCAAAAAGTAACTCGGCTTTTCATTATCCGTGATCATCTGGTCGAGTGCTGCTGCTGGAATAATTTTGTAAGGATAGGGGTAGGTCGACAGGAGTTCTTCCTTCGTAAGTTCTTCTGCGGTTACGGTCCCAAAAGAAAACTTCTGTCCCTTGAGAATGTAATCCGGAATATAGAGTGTATCCTTTGCCAGGGCAGCAACTGCGAAGGGATCTTTTTCATTCATAAAACTATAATTAGACGGCTTTCCATACTTTAGGTTAGTGGGGTCAGTAAAGGTGGAATTAATTAGATCAAGATACAAGGAAAGATGCCCGATACTCAGGTTATAGTATTTTGCATCCTTATAAAACAATTGACCGAGATCCTTTGAAATACTCTGCTGATTGGGTTGGCCGGTACTTGTAGTGATTTGTCCAAGATTAATCGAATTCATCACCTTGTATTGGTTGAAATCTGTGAGCGACAGAAAAAAGTAAGCGAACATCCTTGTTTTCTCACCAAAGATCCAGGAACGTCCATCATCGTTATAGATCAACCGCATCATGATCGCGTTGAAATCGCCCGAAATTCCGCTTATTTCAAAATAGGAGTAATTGCCGGATGGAAGACTTTTCAGCGAAGAATAAGTGACAGCCTCAATTTCCGTGATCGTCCATTTCTTTTTGATGACCTCATTGATCTCCGGAATGATATTTTCCTCATAATCGGGCAGGATCATTATGGTCTTGCTGGCCTTCAGCAACAGCAGGTCATTCTTTTTAACTGGTGAAGGTCCGGCACTGCCGGAAATACCCTCCGAGATGACGACCTGCGCATTCGAAGTGCAACTCAGGAAAAGGCATAACAGCCAGAAGAAAACAACTAGGAATTTTTTCATTTTTTTAGTTTGTGGTTCCTAAACCAATTTTTAGGGGGCACTTCAAAAAAAACCTGTATGATCAATAAAAAGAAGGCATAGTAAAAGGCTTACAACACGCCTTGGTTAAATGCAGTTATTCTTTTACTAAAAAATTCCCATCTGATAATTTCAGTCCAATGAGCCCTTGTAATTCAGTATAGAACAATGTGTCCGCATGTAAACTGTCTCCGGGGTAACATTGGCCCAACCCGTCCATAAAATTATTTAATTTTCCATACGTTTCAAATTTTTCCCGCACCTGCCTGATGCAAGCCCCTGTCAGGCAGGGCTAATTCAATTTTAAATGTATTTTAAACGATCTTTCATAAGTTTTTTCAAGACAATTAAACTCATAGCCATAAAGGACAATAGAGTTTTTAGAATCCTGTTTTATGCTATCTAATGTGAAGGAATCTGGAATAAATTCCAATCCTATCAAGTCAAAACGATTGCCGTTGCTCACTATTATTGCATTTGATGGTTCACCAACACAAACACCACAAGCGTATGGTGGTGATAAAGAATATTCAATTATTGCATCATTTATTCTGTCATTATTGAGGTCTATGTATTCCAATGTATCAAAAAAAACCACAAATTTATATGAACCATCTTTCGCAATTTTACCTGTTCTGTCTGAATCACTAATTTCATAAGGAATTTTCTCTATATAATATCCAATCCCTTTAAAATATGTATACAACATTTTTTTAGCTGACTGAAAAGTCAAGGGTTGGTCTAAGCTTGGAAATGATTTTCTAATTCGTAAATTCCTAATATTAATTGTCGAGTCCAAATGTGGCTTTTTGTATTGTCGTGTATTTTCTAAAATTGTATCAGATATCTTAATTGCGGAATCTGTCTGAATAAAAACATTATCATTGTTCTTTTTGTTTGAATTTGTTTCAACCATACAACCAAAAAGGGAAACTGAAAAAACTAATGTAAATATTTGAATGGTCCTGTTCATATTCTTTATGCTGTAAATGTTTCGAGGCCTGCTAACAACTGGGCGAATCGAAGCCGTTTCCGGTCCTAATACACCGCCGCTTGATAAAAGAACTGCACTGTCCTAAAACCCCGCTGTCCCGCTTATAGCATGCCTTTGTTGCCAGCTGTTATTTATTATTTTTATTCTTTTTCCAAGGCAAAAAATTGAAACCAATACCTGTCTTAAAAATACCTGTCGGCATTCCAAAATATGGTTTTCTGTCTCCCAATTTTATTACTTGACCATTATCACAATTATAAATAAATTGTCTTTGATACCAACCGCATCCGATACCTACACTTGTTGTAAAATAAAAACGTTTTAGAAATTGAATATTAAATCCATAACCTAAGTATTGTTCAATATTAAAAACTTCTAATGTTTCCATTGCAGAATAACTATTCTGATTAATTGATAAACTTGTTGGATTATCATTTTCTATTTTTGCTTTTAATAAATTAAAGTCATACTCAAAGAATAGATTAAATATCTTTTCTTTCCCATTTGGGTAAAATTGATATCCCAATTGAAGTCCCGGTAAATATCCATTTTGTAAAACATCTATATTGTCTACTAGTAAAACTCCGATGAAAACCGTATGTCTTCCATAACTTGTCACAATACTTGGATTTATATTAGTGCGGCCAATTCCGTTATATGATACATATCCATTTACACCAAGCTGAAATGTCTTTGTCGTGTCTTGTGCATTCAAAAGTTTAACTAATAAAAGAAAGACGCCAATTAAAAAAGTAATTCTCAAAATATTATTGTCTTTTCCTGTGTCCTGTTTCATTGTCTTTATTTTTATAATAGCAACTCCTTACCTATAGGCACAACCAATTTGCGCAAATTCCCTAAATTTCTGCTGTTCTTGTATAATACAATAATACAATAATACAATATATTTTGTTTGCCATCTAATAATTAGCAAAAAAAATTTACTGATTTTCTATGAAATCAGAACTACCAAATAGATTGCGATGGCTAAGACCGTGTTTTGCGGTGATGAATGGTTGATGTTCACCAGAATGTACTCGCTGCAAAGCCTGCCCATTTGATTGCTGAGTTTCAACTGCCGATAATCATTCTCTATGTTTAATATTTTAGTTTCTTTTCTGTATAATATAAAAATATTAATTATGTTTGAACGCAAATATGTGATGTAGGATGATGCCTGAATATTTGTTTACTCCTGCGTTGAACTATAGTTTGCTTACACTTTTTGATCTTTATTATTTATGAAAAAAGGTTCCCTCATTTTGTTGTTCTTGCTTTCTTATATTGCTGTTTTCAGCCAACAGCGCATCAAACCTAATGTCCCCTTTGCATTGTATTCTTTTAGGTCGCCGGAAGCAAATGGAGATAGTGTGCTTTTAAGGATATCTCTAAAAAATGATTCTATTCAGCTATCCGGATATTTTGGAGTAAGGAATATTACGAATTTTCAACAAATTGATGAGTATTACTGCAGATCGGTAAAACATGCAAATATTATTATCGAAAATAATTTTGTGTTGAATTATCGGCTAGTTGTAGATATTGACTCAGCTGTAATGTTTCGCAGATTTGATGAATTGCTCGAGAAACTTAATATATTAGGCGTTTCAGGCGTATTCTTAAGGACCAAAAGTGATCGCCGCAACGATGGTGGGTTTTATATTGGTATATCCGAAAATCCTGATATTAGGCAAGCTACTGTGAAGGAACTCTATGGAGTGCAGTATAGTAAAAAAATATTAGATAAGGAATGTGTGTTTCTTGACTTTCGTGAAATATTTCAGGAGAGTTTAGCCGACTCTGAAGTTATGGCTGATCCGATTGACCTTTATTTAATGGCAAGGAAAAGTAATACTGATTCAAATTATTATTTTATCAAGAGTAAAGACGGCAAAATGATGATAAATGATCATCAGGTAAATGCATACTCCCTCGCTGAAATTATAATGAAGAAGAATATTATGTTCTTTGTTGAAACTCGCGCTGACAATACGTTTTATGATTTGATTAGAGTCATGGATGTTCTTTATCATGCACAAAAGGTAGCTGCCCAGAAATCAGCAATATTTCTTTACAATAAGACTTTTGAGTATTTGTCCGAGGAAGAGTATGAGAATGTTATGGAAAATTGTGATCTGAATTTTATTATTTTAAGTCTGAGTGATCAGCTATATCTTGAAAGAAATGCTCATTGATCTTCTGAAAAATTGATGTTTATTAAAGACCATTCGAAAAATAAAAAGATGAAAAAGTTCACTCGATATACTCTCGTTCTGTTTGTCTCTATGCTTATTTCTTTGGGCGCTAAAGCACAGCTTTTGATGGAGGATCCTTTAGCCAGAAATGCGGGCATGACAATAAATGAATTTTATAATAAATATGATTCAACATCACTCATACACGTTATTTATCAGGTCGATAGTCTTTGCAAACTGTATAAGTTCAGGTCAGCCCTGTATATAATAAACAATGTAATCCATAACGATTCTTCGTTCTATGCGGCCTATGGTATTAGGGCGGTAATAAATTTCAATATGGAAGAGTACAAAGCCTGTATTATTGCTTGCAATAGGTTTCTGAATTATCAGGACAATCCGGAAATCCTTGCAATTCGCGGCTTAGCTTATTATCAGGAAGAAAAGTTCAGAGAGGCCAAAAGTGACTTTGACCAATTAGTGAAGATGGATGCAGAATATTATTATCTATATGCATTGTGGAGCAACTTCCTCGCAGCCAATGGTCATTGTACCGATGCATCGTATTTTTACAAACAGGCTTTGAAAAAAAACAATACTGCATTGACCTGGTACTATACTGCCAGAAGTTATTTTATGTGCCAAAAGGCTGATACCGCATTGTATTATTTGGAAAAAGTGATGGACTCATCTTCCTCTGTCGACACATACATATTGATGGCTCAAATTAAATATGAGCTGGATGATTATAATGGTTACAGAGAAAATGTGGACTCGGCGCTTATGGAAATGGATCGAATGATTAGTGAATCCGGAGGAAGCAGCGATCTTCTTAAGAAGAAATTTGAATTACTGATGACTTTTGGATTAGGAGAGCAGGCTTTGGATGTAATGGATATCGTTCTTCAACAATCACCCTCAGCTGAAGGTTATATGAGTAAATTCTATTTGGCGAGTCAATTGGGTATGGATGAAATTGCTGATTCTGCGCTGCAGTTTGCCATTAGATTAGATCCGGCAAACGATGGTGTCCTTGAAATAATGATAGAGTCATTTACTGATAAACGTGACTATGCACAAGTGATTAGTTTGTGCAATGTAATCATCAGTAAGCCTGAAGGTACCTATGAAAAATCCTTTGTCGCTTTTGCATATCGTAAAAGAGGAAATGCAAAATTCCTTTCCGGAAAAAAAACCGAAGGGTGTGAGGATATCAACAAAGCGGCTTCCATGGGGGACGCTGAAGCAATCGAGATTGCAAACGAAACGTGTAGTCAGATTTTACCAAAAAAATAGTTGCATTATCACTTAGACAGTGGTAATGCCCATACTTCCAAAGACAGTTCCTTAACTAATCAGAGTTTGTCCATAATGTCCGATATCATCGTTATTCTCGACCTTCGAATCAGTCATGTACGCCAGTACACTCCTGATTCTCAGGTCATCGAAACCTCGATATCGAACATTATGACTCAAACTCCTGAATTTAAAGACGGACTCTAATTAGGAAGTGTATTGTAGCAGCATGAGTTTGTTGGTAGGAACTTTAAAACTGGCTCTCAAAATTCCAGTAAATTCGCAAAGTGCAGAGATGACGCAGGTATGCTGAATCGCTTCACAGACACGGCATACTACAGGTTACGATGCAGGATTATTGCTCCTTGAGTCAACATCGATCATGCGTACATGTTCTGCGATGCGTTTTATATAATCTTCAACCGATTCCCCTTGGTCGATGGGAATGGATTCCAGTCCGGCTTTGAAACTTGCAATGAGCATATCATAACGCTGAAAGATACGCGTCAGCTCGGCTTCGTCTTCGGTTTCCCAGTAATTTCCTTCATCGTGTACTTCGAAATCAAGAAAGTATTTTTTGTTCAGATATTTTAATAGTTTCATAATTTGAATATGTGTTTCGATGCCTGCGTACTGAGTCTTTACAGAGAGCATATACAGAAACTCAGGAAAATCGGTCTCTTCGGGGTCTCCATAGAGTTTTAAATTCAGAAAGCTGCTCATACCACCATCAGAAAGAAAACATAAAAACACAGTTTCGCAACCGGGAGGAGTAAAACTGATACCATAGACTTCGTCGTTATGCTGCTTATCAAAACCCTTTTCCGGGAAGGAGCGTTCGTAAACTACATAAGGCCATTGGTGTGTTCTGGCAATTTCTTCAACTTCGGTGATCATCTCGCCCAGCGAGGCTGCAGGATTGAACCTGCCACTGTAATGAAAGGATAGTCCCATATGATATTGTTTTTTGTTTGCAACAAAAATATATGGAAAACCCTCTTCGTGCAAGCAATAAAAATGGCGTCAACAAAGGGATTGAGTCCTGTCGAACAAGAAATGCCTTTCGGGAATTATTGAGCTTGTTTCGTCGAAAATATTAACACAAATATTCGACGTTTGAAATTTTATTCGAGTTTAAACGCGATCGGCGACAGCGAAATGGCCGTCCCTGCTGCATTAACAGCGTGTATATCTTCAAAAACGATTTTTGCGTTGGCTTGTGTGTCAATCAATAGTTGCTTCATTTTTTCAGTAAACGCATTGTCATTGCTGAGGGTTGAAACTAAATCCCCTCGAACATTCATGGTTAGAGTAAACCCTGTAATCCGGCAGCTGGTATCGTTACATTCGATTTTAGCTGTATTAAGCAATAGTTGTTTGTTGAGCATGCCGCTGGAATGCCCTGCAATTGTAGCTTGCGGGACTGTATTCGTATTCTGTGAGAATCCTGTTACTGAAATGCTGAGGCAAAAAAGCAGAACTAGTATATGTTTCGACATGGAATATATTTTAATGTAAAAATACGAAAGTTCTGTTGTGTGTTCAAATATTATTGTGAGATTATTCCAATTTGTTGAAGCAGCGTATATTTGTCGAATTAATGTTGTTTACTATGAGCAATCGAATCTGTGAGTTATTCAATATAAAATATCCCATCATTCAGGGTGGGATGATCTGGTGTAGTGGCTGGGAGCTGGCTGCAGCGGTTTCAAATGCAGGTGGGCTTGGGTTGATTGGCTCTGGTTCCATGAATCCCGAAGTCCTAAAATTGCATATTCATAAATGCAAGCAAGCGACAGCAAAGCCTTTCGGTGTGAATATTCCTTTATTGTTTTCGCATGCAGAAGAGTTTATACAGATTGTTATTGATGAAAAGGTCGCAGTGGTTTTTACTTCTGCGGGTAGTCCATCAAAATATACTTCATTACTGCATTCACATGGAATCAAGGTTGCGCATGTGATAGCCAATACTAAGTTTGCAAAGAAATGTGAAGAGGCTGGTGTTGATGCCATCGTTGCTGAAGGTTACGAAGCCGGTGGTCACAACGGAATTGAGGAAAGCACAACAATGACAATCATTCCCATGATTAGAGAAACTGTGCGAACCCCATTGATTGCTGCAGGAGGAATTGCTTCGGGTTCAGCGATGGCAGCGGCTTTTGCACTGGGAGCCGAAGGCGTTCAGCTAGGGACTGCATTTGCAGCAAGCTGTGAATCCTCAGCGCATGATAATTTCAAAAAGTATATTTTGAATGCACAGGATGGAGATACCTTTGTGGTGATGAAGAAACTTGTTCCGGTGCGACTGTTGAAAAACAAGTTCTTTGCTGAAATAGTGCAGGCC
Organism: Bacteroidales bacterium; assembly: GCA_963678485.1. Classification (GTDB taxonomy): domain Bacteria; phylum Bacteroidota; class Bacteroidia; order Bacteroidales; family CAIWKO01; genus CALGYY01. The sequence goes on along the minus strand of OY782882.1, from coordinate 1,391,051 downwards.
GAATTAAATGGAGCCACGAAAGAGGAATTGATTGCAATCCTTGGCCGGGGAAGGGCCTGTAAAGGAATGTTTGAAGGTGATCTTGAAGAAGGAGAACTCGAGGTAGGTCAGATTGCCGGAATTATCAAGGAAATCAAACCTGCTGCAAGGATTGTGATGGAGATGGTCGATGAATTTAATGCATGCATTCAACGATTGAATCAGCAGAAATTTTCCTAACGATAATTTATTTCGAAGGTCGAGGCCATTTGCTGCTTCATGCGCATCTGCACTTCATTAAAATCTAATGTTGTATCAAGCTCTTTCTGGAGTGAGGTTACTCCTTTATCTACAAATCCACAGGGATTTATATAAGAGAAATATTTCAAGTCGGTATTGACATTTAATGCGAACCCGTGCATTGTTATGTAACGGCTTGCGCGCACACCGATTGCACATATTTTTCTGGCCTTGGTTGTTCCTGCATCCAGCCAAACCCCGGTGGCTCCCTGCATACGTGAGGATGCAATTCCATAGGTTGATAATAGCGAAATCACCGATTCCTCTAGTAAATGCACATAGTCTTTGATATATAGACCAAGTTGTTCCAGATCAAAAATGGGGTAACCAACAAGTTGACCGGGGCCATGATAAGTGATATCGCCTCCGCGATTACTCAATACCACGGTTGCATTAATGCTTTCCAGAAAGGCATCATTAACGAGTAAATTGTGAATACTCCCGCTTTTACCGATGGTATATACGTGTGGGTGCTGGCAAAAGATTAGTTGGTGCTGGGGTAGGATCATTGGGTTAGCTGACGCATCCTGCTTTTTACAGTTCAGCGCTTCAGCAAACAGATGCTCCTGTTGCTCCCATGCAATTCTGTAGGGAATCAACCCCCAATCACAAAATGTAACCGCTCTCAATGTGTTTAATTTTGAATGACAAAATTAGTGAATTACAAATGCTACGGGGAGATTTGTATCTTTGCACCATAAAAATTTGAAGAGATATGCAAGGTTTAAGTGAACAGGAAGTGCTGCGCAGGCAGGCTGCAGAAGAATTGGTAAAGCTTGGGATTGACCCCTGGCCAGCGGAAACATTTAAGGTGAATGCTACCGCCGCTGATATTTTAAAGCGCTTTCCAGAAGATCAGAGTTTATTCCAGGAGGTTGAAATTGCAGGTCGTATAATGAGTCGTCGCATCATGGGTGCTGCGTCATTTGCGGAAATTCAGGATGTGAGCGGTCGCTTGCAGTGTTATCTGAAACGCGATGATCTATGCCCGGGTGAGGATAAAACCTTGTATAATACAGTATTTAAGCGTCTTTCCGATATTGGCGATATCATTGGAGTCAAAGGTTTTGTATTTGTGACTCAGATGGGAGAGACCACCTTGCACGTGAAGGAATTCAAACTATTGAGCAAATCCTTAAGACCATTGCCCATTGTGAAGGAGAAGGATGATCAGGTGTTTGATGCATTCACAGATCCGGAGCAGCGATACAGACAGCGCTATGTGGATCTGATTGTAAATCCTGGTGTTCGTGAAGTTTTTATGAAACGTGCTGCGCTGATGCAGTCGATGCGTAGATTTTTAGGCGAAAAGCAGTATCTGGAAGTTGAAACGCCTGTTCTGCAGCCATTATATGGAGGTGCTGCTGCACGTCCTTTCAAGACACATCATAACTCATTAAATGCGACTTTATATTTACGCATTGCAAATGAATTGTATCTGAAACGTTTGATTGTTGGAGGCTATGATGGGGTATTTGAATTCGCCAAGGATTTTCGAAACGAGGGGATGGATCGCTTCCATAATCCCGAGTTTACGCAAATGGAATTATATGTGGCTTACAAAGATTACGTGTGGATGATGGAATTGGTGGAAGAAATGGTTGAGCGCATTGCCATGGATTTACATGGTACCACTGTTATTCAGGTGGGTGCGAATATGATTGATTTCAAGCGACCATGGAAGCGTTTCACAATGTTTGAAGCCATACAACATTTTACGCAGATCGACATAAGCAGTATGGATGAAGCGGCATTGCGTGAAACCGCTGCTAAGCTCAATGTAGAGCTTACTCCAGCTATGGCCAAGGGAAAGATAATTGATGAAATTTTTGGTGCCTGCTGCGAACCGCTACTAATACAGCCGACTTTTATTACGGATTATCCTGTTGAAATGTCGCCCCTTGCCAAGAAACATCGCTCGAAACCCGGACTGGTTGAGCGTTTTGAGGCAATCGTCAATGGTAAGGAATTATGCAATGCCTTTTCTGAGTTGAACGATCCTATTGATCAGCGTAAGCGTTTTGAGCTACAGTTAGAGCTTGGAAAGCGCGGTGATGATGAATCGATGGTGTTGGATGAAGACTTCCTTCGCGCACTGGAATTCGGTATGCCGCCAACTGCTGGTTTGGGTATTGGGATTGACCGTTTGACTATGGTCATGACTAATCAACATTCAATACAGGATGTGTTGTTTTTCCCGCAGATGCGACCTGAGATTACCAGTGTAGCCACAACTTCGGATGATTTTGTTGCGCTTGGGATACCCGCTGAATACGCTGAGTTAATTATGAAAGCGGGGTTCAGCACACCATTGACCTTAAAAGATGCCAATGCCAATAAGCTTTTTAATGCAATTTGCGGATTGCGAAAAAAGATGAAGCTGGATATTCCTGCTCCAAAGCCTGAGGAAGTGCAGGAGTGGATTAATAAGGTTGTTTAGTAATGTCTGTTTATTGAGCAATACATTGTATTTTCTGAAATATGGAATTCAGAAATAGGGCATTGTCTTTCCCTTTATTAACGGGGATTTCAGCAAATTATACCTTATAAAAAAGCTAATTTTTACAGTTGATTATACGTTCGTCACTGTATAGAAAGAGAAATTGCGGGCAAAAAGTTTAAATAGTGCTCAGGAACAGCAACAAAATATTTACTGCTTTTCCTTTGTGTGTAGAAATATAGTGCTAAATTAGCCCCCGTTTTATTTCAATTTCATTCATTAAAAAAACCGAATATTATGTTAAACATTGATTGGAAAAATCTGCCATTCGGTTACTTAAAGACCGAGTATAATGTTCGTTGTTACTATCGTAACGGAGCATGGGGGCAGTTAGAAGTTTCATCATCTGAAACCATCAATATACACATGGCAGCGACCTGTTTACACTATGGACAGGAAGCTTTTGAAGGGCTGAAGGCATTTATGGGAAAAGACGGTAAAATCCGTGTTTTTCGTTGGGAAGAAAATTCCAAACGCATGAACAAATCTGCAGAAGGGATCATGATGCAACAGGTTCCTGCTGAGATTTTCAAGCAAGCAATGATCAAAGCCATTAACCTGAATAAGGAATTCGTTCCACCTTATGGTACGGGATCATCCTTGTACATTCGTCCATTGCTCGTGGGCTCAGGTCCAAAGGTTGGTGTACAACCTGCCGACGAGTATTTGTTTATGATTTTCGTTACTCCGGTAGGTCCTTATTTTAAAGAAGGATTTAATCCGGTGTCTGCTCAAATCATCCGTGATTTCGACCGTGCTGCTCCACTGGGCACAGGGCACATCAAAGTTGGAGGAAACTACGCTGCAAGTCTGCGCGCTGGTGTAAGAGCGCATGATGAAGGCTATTCTACTGCTATTTTCCTCGATGCAAAAGAGAAAAAGTATATTGATGAGGCTGGTCCTGCCAACTTCTTCGGTATTGCTAACAACACATATTTTACGCCTGATTCAGGAAGCATTCTTCCTTCCATTACCAATATGAGCCTTCGTCAATTGGCCATGGATATGGGAATGAAGGTAGAATTAGGTCATATCGCTGTTGAGGATCTTACAAAATTCGAGGAAGTTGGTGCTTGCGGAACGGCAGCGGTAATTTCCCCCATCAAGAAGATTTTTGACCGTGATAATGGAAAGACCTATGATTACTGCAAAGATGGAAAGGCTGGTCCTGTTTCAACGAAGTTGTATGAAAAACTGCGTGCTATCCAATTAGGCGATGAACCTGATACTCATAATTGGGTAAACATTATTGAATAGTACTTTAATGCCATATTAAAAAAGAAGCTGTCCTATTGAGACAGCTTCTTTTTTTTTAATCGTATCTTTTATCGTCGATAAGTTGGCCGTGTGTATATTCCTCTTCAAGCTTGAGTTTCCCGTTTTCATCGTAGTACACCCACTTGCCTTCCATTGGATAGTCGTTAAGGTTAGCGTTGTGCATTTTGTTGCCGCTTTCCTTCAGCTGACCATTAGGATAATATTCTTTATATGTATAGAGGCGTTGTTTTTCATCTACGAGTTCGAAAAGAGTCTGTGGTTTACCGTCTTCAAAATAGAATCGCATATACAAATAGTATTCAAGGCCTTTATTATACTCCTCAGCAAATTCAAGCTGTCCCTGTGGATAGTAATCCTCCCACATCAGCGATTCGCCGTCAATCCACTCAACACGCGACAAAATTCCGCCTGACGGATAGAATACTTCGAGAGTTCCGCGACGATCGGTTTTTGCTTTGAATGTGCGTTCAATTTGGCCGTTTTCGTAGTAGTTGGTGAATACTGTAACAATCTTACCTGCATCATAATAGCCTTTGTGTTTGATGCGACCACTTGGGTACAGATCTTTGAAGAAACCTGTAGCTTTTTGTCCATTATTTAGGCGGATGGAATCGCCTCCCATGATGGTACAAAGATCATCATAATCAGGAATGCTAAGATCAACGCTGTCCTGACTATCATCATTGGTAGTCTGACTGTAGCCAACCTGGCAGAAAAAAAGCAAAAACAGAAATATAGCAGCTACTCTCATCATACATCAGCTTCAACATTCAAAAATAAAAAAATTCGCCATTAAGGGCTCAATTTCTATGATGGAAGTTGTTAACAATTGTCTGTGGTACTAACAAATTAAATGAATCAAATCAAGCCCTTTTCAGCCAAAAGTTGTTGCATTTCCTGTTGCATAGCTTTAGCTTCAGCGGCTGCTTTTGAAGCATAGTCCTCATTTGGTGAAGCAAATAAAATGCTGCGTGACGCATTAACAAGCAACCCGCAATACGCATTCATGCCGTTTTTTGCAACTTCTGCTAAACTACCGCCTTGTGAGCCAACGCCGGGGACGAGTAAAAAATGATCAGGGACAATCTTGCGTACTTCGCCCAGCATTGTTGCTTGTGTTGCACCAACAACATACATCATATTTTCGGAAGAGCCCCATTTTGATGAAGTTTCAAGAACCTTTTCGAAGAGTCGTGATTTTGTTGCCTCTCCCTGAACTTCAAGAAATTGAAAATCGAACGCTCCTTTATTGGAGGTAAGTGCAAGAAGAATCACCCATTTGCCTTCCCAGCCTAAGAAAGGACGCACAGAATCTTCGCCCATATAAGGCGCGACAGTGACGGCATCCACATCAAGACCACTACCTTTTTCGAAGAAAGCACGGGCATATTGAGTGCTGGTGTTACCAATATCTCCGCGTTTTGCATCCGCAATAATGAATGCTTTTGATTGTTTGGATTTGATATATTCAATAGTCTTTTCGAGACTCTGCCAGCCTTTCACGCCATTGGTTTCATAAAAGGCAAGATTAGGTTTGTAAGCGACCGTATAATCGATGGTTGCGTCGATGATTTGTTTGTTAAACTCAAACACAGGATCAGCAGCATTGCTAACACATGCAGGGAGTTTGGAAAGTTCGGAATCGAGGCCGACGCAGAGAAAGGATTTTTTTTCTTTGATTAGTTGAAACAGTTCAGATTTGTTCATTGCAAATTTGAATTATTGGATTAATGATGGCTATTCTTCTGGAACGTCTTCTTTTAGACGTTCAGCGTTTTCAGCAAGTTGTAATGCATCGATATACTCCTGAATTTCTCCGTCGAGAATATTATTCAGATTGAAAAGAGTTAAATGTATGCGGTGATCAGTAACGCGACTTTGCGGGAAATTGTAGGTGCGGATTTTCGCTGAGCGGTCACCTGTGGATACCATTGTTTTACGTTTCTTAGAAATTTCATCAAGATATTTCTGATGCTCCATTTCGAAGATTCTGCTACGCAATACACCAAGGGCTTTATCATAGTTTTTCATCTGTGATTTTTGATCCTGGCAAGTAACAATGGTTCCTGTGGGTATGTGCGTTAAGCGGACTGCGGAATAAGTAGTGTTTACCGATTGGCCTCCTGGACCGGAAGAGCAATAGGTATCCTTTCTGATATCCGAATCTTTAATATCAACATCAAATTCATCCGCTTCAGGAAGAACAACAACGCTTGATGCAGAAGTATGTATACGTCCCTGAGTTTCGGTCTTAGGTACGCGTTGAACGCGATGCACGCCCGATTCATACTTGAGCTGACCATATACATTATCGCCGTTTACATTGAAGATAATTTCCTTATAGCCACCCATGGTTCCTTCGGTGAAATCGACAAGTTCTGTTTTCCATCCACGACGCTCGCAATAGCGCGTATACATACGATATAAATCACCAGCAAATAGTGATGCTTCATCACCACCTGTCCCAGCGCGGATTTCGAGAATAGCATTCTTTTTATCCTGTGGGTCGGCGGGAATGAGCATAAGACGAATCTCTTCTTCTTTTCGTTCCTGCTCTGCCGATAGCAACTCCACCTCGTCCTTGGCCATCTGTCGCATTTCCTCATCTTTTTCAGTAGCAAGCATTTCTCTGGATGAATTCAGGTGATCCATGGTGGTGCGATATTCCTTAAATGCCACGATGATGGGTTCCAGTTCTTTATAGTCTTTGTTGAGACGGATGTATCTTTTCATATCAGAGAGCACATCGGGTTCGTTCATCTGCCGTGCTATCTCTTCGAAGCGTACGTTGACCGCTTCCAGTTTTTTTAGTAAATCAGTCATATAATAAAAATATTATTCATAATTAAAAGTTCCCAGAGGACTTTCGATCCTGACTTTTTTTCCGGAGTGAGCTTCAACTCTGCCAACGATTTGTGCGTCGATGCCGTGGGATTTCGACAAAGCAATAATTTCCTCTGCAATCTTTGAATTGCAATACATCTCGAGGCGCTGCCCCATATTAAATACCCTGAACATTTCCTCTGGGCTGGTACCTGATTGTTCCATTATCAGTTGAAAGAGGGGAGGAACAGGAAGTAAATTGTCCTTTATTACAAGTAAGTCTTCAATAAAATGCAGAATTTTAGTGTGTGCCCCGCCGCTCAGGTGAAGAATACCATGAATAGATTTGCGATGCTTTTCAAGAATTTCTTTTACTAATGGAGCATAGGTACGTGTAGGAGAAAGTACAAGTTGGCCGGCATTAAGTGCTACGCCTTCTACTTTATCTGTCATCCGGCAATTACCAGTATAGCAGACATCGGCGGGCATTGCCTTATCAAAACTTTCTGGGTATTTCTCAGCATAGTCTTTATGGAAAACGTCATGACGTGCAGAGGTCAGGCCATTGCTGCCCATTCCGCCATTGTAACGATCTTCCCATTCCGCCTGACCGTAAGAAGCGAAACCAACAATAACATCACCTGGCTGAGGTTCAACACTAATAATCTGATCTCTTTTCATTCGGCAACACACAGTAGAATCAACAATAATGGTTCTCACGAGATCGCCTACATCAGCAGTTTCTCCGCCGGAGGAATAGATGTTAATACCATAATTCCGCATTTTTGCAAGAAAACGCTCAGTACCATTGATGATTTCTGCTATTACTTCACCTGGGATAAGATTCTTGTTACGACCGATGGTAGAGGATAGTAGAATATTATCAGTTGCTCCAGCGCAAATGAGATCATCGAGGTTCATTACAACAGCATCTTCTGCAATGCCTTGCCATACGCTGATATCGCCGGTTTCCTTCCAGTAAATGTAGGCAAGGGATGACTTTGTTCCCGCGCCATCAGCATGCATGAGGGTGCAATAATCAGGATCACCGGAAATATCGGGCATGATTTTGCAAAATGCTTTTGGTGCAATACCCTTGTCGATGCTTGCAATGGCTTTATGTACATCTTCCTTGGAAGAGGATACTCCGCGTTTCAGATATTTATCAGCACTCATATTTTTCTTAAAAAGGGACAATAAAAAAAGCATCCCAGACAGGCCGGGACGCTTTTGAGTAATGTTCAGCGAAGCTAATTCTGTGGGGTAGGAACAGCGTTTGGATCTTCGAAGATCAACTGGCGCTTTTCATCATCAACAGAGTATTCACCGAATTTGGTCAATGTCTTGGATCCTAAGAGAACCGGAGGATTCAGACCTTTAACCACGATGGCTTCAACATTGGTGAGGACTTTTTTTCCAATCACCATTTTCTTAATAGTTACAACTGCATTATCTTTAATCGAACCATCTTCGTTCAAGGCTTTTTCTTTATCCTTGAAATCGCTAATAGTTACGCGGTATTCTTTCATCAGTGCCATTACTTTATCAGCATCGATTTGCATTTGCTCTTCAGCAGCGTCGTATTTGAAGTCCATAGAAATACTATTGACAACGCAACGAGCTTCGAAGGTTCCACTTCCGCCCGGGAGGATAGTAACAATATTATCCATCGGGTTAATAACAACCACAAGGTTTGCAGCAGAATCGTTTGAGGCAGTAGGCACAAAGTCTTCGCGAAGTACCACAAATTCTGTACGACGGTTAAGCTGGTGAGCCGCTTCTTTTTCGCAAGTAGTCTTCAGTGTTTTAATAAACTCCGGAGTCAATTTGGTTCCTGCAGGGAAGAAGATTGGGTCTTTACATGTTGGATACTTTTTGATATCAAGGACCACTGATTTGTTGCGATCGAGAACGCGAGGTCTGTTTGCTCCAAATCCGGCAGGAACGATACGCTCAGCCTGTATACCTTGAGATACCAAATATTTGAAAGCAGAGATTGCACGATTCTTAGAAAGCGTATCATTGGTAATTGCGATTGGACGAATATCTGTATGTGAGGATAACTCAATTACCCAACGGTCGTTCTGTTTAAGAATGTTTACAAGCCAATTTAATGAGTCGATAGCCTGAGGTGTTAAATCCCATTTACCTACAACATAAAGTACGTCGGGGAGTACAACAGGCTCAACAGGAATTGGAACAAGGGTGAAATCGTGAACGAGGTCTTTAGATTTCATGAGACCAACGGTTGTTTCGCGACCTTTTGCTCCGAAATACTTGTTTTTAGAAATGCTCAGTTCATACGAAGTGTTTTCAAGAATCTGAGTCTTTCCGAAATGATACATACCAGTAGCATCGGTAGAATCATCCACAACGCTGCCATCTGATCCAACAAGTTTCACATGTGCACCAGCAATGATTTGTTTGGTACTATCATCGCGAACAGTTCCCTGAAGAGTGAATACCAATGGTGGCAGATAGAATGAATAAATATCGTCATCACCACGGCCGCCCTTACGGTTAGAGGTTAAATAACCTTCTTCCTTATTGCCTTTGAAAATGATTCCAAAATCGTCACCAGCGGAGTTCAGCGGTGATTGGAGGTTAACAGCTTTACCCCATTTATCGCCTTCTTTGGTCACTTTATAGATGTCCAGACCGCCCATTCCGAGCATGCTGAGTGCATTTGATGAGAAGAAAAGCACACCGTCATCACGGAGGTATGGGAACATTTCGTCAGATTCTGTATTGACGTTAGGGCCGAGGTTAACAGCTTTGTCGAAAGGTTTTGTTTTCTTGGAACGTGTAGCCATCCAGATGTCCCTGCCACCGTATCCGCCTGGCATATCGCTAGCGAAGTAAATGGTTAGTTCGTCATCTGAAAGTGTTGGGTGACCAACTGCATAGCTCATATCAGGAGCAAGTAACAATGTATCGGGTAATGCCCAGCCTTTACCTTGTTTTTTTGAATAGTAAATCTGGCAACCAATCTTCTGTTTTTTAACAACCGGGCAGCGTGTAAAGTAAATTACATTCGCCTTTTTATTAATCCATGGATTTCCTTCGTTAACCTCAGTGTTGATGTTTTCGTCAGCAGGGAGTGGTTCGCTCCAAGCGCCTTTTTTATCCTGAGTCACGATGTAGAGGTCGGAAAAGCTTTGTCCCGTCCATCCATCAGAACCGTTACCGGTAGAACCTTCACGGGTGGAGGTGAAAAGAATGGCTTTGTAATTTTTATCTGCCCAATAGGGGCTGAAATCGGAAAATTTCGAATTGAATTTTTTTACGTTTTCCACAACATAACGTGTGGGCTCGTCGAGCCATTTCTGGGCAAGTTCGCAAGATTCTGCTCCGTACTTACCTCTGGGATCTTCCGGTTTTAACTTTGTGTATTCATTATATTGAATGATGGCTTCAGCAAATTTTTCATCAGCTTTGAGCGCATCAGCAAGATAAAGAAATGCTGTTGGATCAGGATAACCTGCTTTGGTAACACGTTGATACCAGTTAATCGCCTGCTTTGAATTGTTTGTCATGCGATAGCATTCGGCAAGACGATAAAGAATACGGGCTTTTTCTGCCTTATTCTTTTTGACTTTGTTGTAGGCCTGTTTGTAAAGGTCGATCGCCACTGAGTATTGCTCGGTTTCGTAGGCCTTATCGGCTTCCTGACCGAAGTTTTTCTGCGCTTTAACATCGCTAACTGTTATAATCAGTGAGAATGCAAAGAAGGCACAAAGCGTATTAAAAAGTCTCATATAAAAAAAGATTGATTAACCCTAAATTTGGAAGGCTGCTAAATTAATGAATAATTATCATATCTAAGAAAAAAATCGCCCAATAAATACCATACATGCTAAAAAGTTACATAAACATTCTTTGCATGCAGGTGTTAATATTTTCTTAAGAAGCAAAATTAGCATTATTTGTAATTCCGTCAGGCATTAAACTGTTTTTTTATTAAAAATGTTACAATATTTAACGGAAACATAAAAAAAATCCCCGCCATCTGGCAGGGATTTTTTTTATGTTTTGAAAAATTACTTCTTACCTAGTTTGCTCATTTTTTTCTCTTTACGACGCTCAACCATACGGATGAAATCGTAAGCGATAGGAGTAGCATTTCCGATAGAAGAATAAGTTCCGATAATGATACCAATCATCAGCGCGAAGTTCATACCGCGGATGATTTCACCTCCAAAGGCAAACATAGCGATCAAACTCACGACTACTGTACCAGAGGTATTGATGGTACGACCCAGTGTACTGTTGATAGCTTGATTGATATTGTCGGATAGCGCACGTTTTGGATAGAGTTCTTTGTATTCACGAATTCTATCGAAGATGATAACCGTATCATTAATGGAGAACCCGATAATGGTCAGAATTACAGCAATAGTAGTCTGGTCGATTTCCATTGACCAAGGCACCACGCCATAGAATATAGAGTAGAGTGAAAGAACAATGAAGGAGTCGTGGATAAGACATGCAACACCACCTAATCCCCACTGCCATTTCTTGAATCGGATAGCAACGTAACCGAAAATCAAAAGTAGAGCAATTCCGATTGCCCAAACAGAGGCTGTTCGGATATCGTCTGCAATGGTAGGTCCGACTTTCTGTGAACTCAACTTTCCAATTTCTTTTCCTTCTGTAGTAGCAGAGAAATCATCATATGATACAGGAGTAATATAGAATCCTTTCAAGCCTTCATAAAGCTTTGTTTCGATGATGGAATCCACTTGAGGACGTTCATCATTAACAAGGTACTTGGTAGTAATTTTAACCTGACTTGAAGGGCCAAAGGTTTTGACCTCCATGTCTTCACCAAAGCTCTTGCGCAATGCAGCACGAACATCGGTGGTCTTTACATCCTGATCGAACCTGACAACATAGGTACGACCTCCGGCAAAGTCAACGCCAGCGCTAAAACCACGGATTGCCATTGATGCTCCTCCCAGTAAGAAAAGAGCGAGGGAGAACAGGTACAGTTTTTTGCGAAGACCTATAAAGTCAATCTTTGTATTAAGGAACAAGCTCTTGGTTAAATTGTTCCAATAATTAATATGCATATTACGGTTAAGCATCCATTCGAAGATGAGACGAGAAATGAAGATTGCCGTAAACATTGAAGTCAGAATACCAATAACCAGTGTGGTAGCAAAACCCTGAATCGGGCCTGAACCGAAAATGTAGAGGACAATACCAGCGATGATTGTTGTAACGTTGGCATCGATAATAGAGCTGTATGCATGTTTGAAACCATCGGCAAGCGCCAGGCGACCGCCCTTTCCTGCGCGGATTTCTTCACGAATACGCTCGTAAATAATAACGTTCGCATCCACCGCCATACCCATGGTTAGTACAATACCTGCAATACCGGGGAGTGTAAGAACTGCACCCAGTGATGCTAGAATACCAACCAGGAAAAAGACGTTTGACAACAACGCGATATTGGCAACCAAACCGGCTCTGTTGTAATACAATATCATATACAACATGATAAAGATAAAGGCGATAAGGAAAGACCACAGACCAGCGCTAATAGCTTCGCTACCAAGTGATGGCCCAACCACGGCTTCTTCAACAATGCGGGCCGGAGCCGGGAGTTTACCAGCTTTTAGAATGTTAGCAAGGTCTTTTGCTTCTTCCAGTGTGAAATTTCCAGAAATCGAAGAACGTCCGTTTGGAATTTCACTGTTTACTGTCGGGAATGAATATACATAACCATCGAGCACAATAGCGACTGATCTTCCAATGTTGCTAGCAGTAAGGTTTTTCCATATCTGAGCACCTTCGGAGTTCATGGTCATGCTGATTTCGTTGGAGTTGTTTTGTCCAAAGTCCTGACGAGCATCCACAACTACATCTCCACCTAATGATGCTGAACCATCGCGGGAAGCTTTAAGGGCGATAAGTTGTAATGTGGATTTATTTTCATCCACTGGTTTTACTGTCCATGCGAAACGCATATCTCTTGGGAAGATCGCTTTTACTTCAGGATTGCGTAACATCACACCAACTTTGGCAGTATCGAATGACTGGCAATAGCCTACAACAGGTCCGCGGTTCGGGAAGTAGTTTCCTGCTTCATCCTGAACCAATGCAGGCTGTAAGTAAGCAAGCAGAGGGTGTTCCTTGGCATATTGGTCGAAGCTCTGTTGGCCCTGACCTTTATCTTTACTTGTATCCTGACCTACTTTATCTAACAGTGAAGCTTCGGTTGTATCTTTAACGGTAGTGTCGGCTTTTGCCGTTTCAGTTCCGGTAAGTGAGTCGCTAACAAGGGTAGTGTCTGTTCTTGTCACGATAGCATTGACTTTTTTATCAGCCTGCTCCATGAATTTATAGACATCCTTATATTCGTAGGTTTCCCAGAATTCAAGTTGTGCAGTACCTTGCAGGAGTTTGCGTACACGCTCTGGTTCTTTGATACCAGGTAATTCAACAAGGATACGACCGGTAGTGGACAGTTTTTGAATATTCGGTTGGGTTACACCAAAACGGTCGATACGTGAACGAAGGATATTAAACGTACGGTCAACAGCGTCGGTGGCTTCAGTACGAACCACTTTCAATACTTCTTCATTGGTAGAATTGAAAGCAATCTTATCCTTTAATCCAATCATAAAGATTGAAGATAATTTTCCGTTGGGGCTCACTTCATTCCATGCCTGTTCAAACAATACGATAAAATCTTTATCGCTGTTCTTTTGCATTTCTTTGGCATTGGCGATAGCTTTGAGGAAAGCAGGATCCTGATTGTTTCCGGAAAGTGCCATGATGATATCCGGCAAAGAAATTTCCATGGTCACGTTCATACCTCCCTTGAGGTCAAGACCAAGGTTTAATTCTTTCTGTTTACAGTCCTTATAGGTATACTTCCTGATCCACAAAAAGTTATACACAATTTCGTTCGACATGGAGTCGAGATAATGATTCTCCATGGAGGTTTTGATGGAGTCTGCCAGATATGTTTCTTTCGCAGGGTTTCCTTTGGCCAGCACTTTGGCCATTTCAATGGCATTACTGTTTTCGGCGAATTCAACAGCTTCTTTTTCTACCTTACGGGTACAGTAAGAAAACGACAGCTGAAAAATGCAAACGAGTGCGAGTGCAATGGCCAAAAACTTAATAGCTCCTTTACTTTGCATGTTCTTAAGCGTTTATATTTCTATCTTTCAAATTTGAGGGTGCAAATATAGAACAACTATTATTAATAACCAAAGTTTAAGGAAAAAGTCCGGCTTCTAAATGTCTGAACTTCGACCCTTCTCAGGTCAGTAATAATTCCTAAAGCATATCAGGCTTTTTTGAAATGGCTGTTCACCAAATAGATGCCTGCCAGCACCAATAATATCCAAAGAATATTGAACGGACTAAAATGTTCGCCATCGGCCACACCCCATAAAATGGCAATTACAGGGATCATGTAGGTAATAGATGCAGCAAAGACAACATTTGAAATTTTTATTAGGTAGTTGTAAAGCATTACAGCTAGACCTGTTCCAACAACTGCTAAAATGGCAACCATCCAAAACGCATGCATAGCTCCGGGCTTAAGCTGCATAACACTAAGAAAATCAGTAAAAAATAATAAATATACCAAGGCCGGTATGCCTATGGCTCCAATAGTATACGTTGTTATACTAATTGAATCTGTTTCTTTGAAATATGTTTTCAGCAGATTTACATTGATTGCATAACATAATGTTGCGATAACTATAAAGATTCCATAGCTGAAATTAAAACTCAGGTTTCCCTGACCACTAACAGCCATAAGCCCAATGGCACCGGCTAAGCCAATGAAAACTCCCGCGATATTGTACCATTTTGTCCGATACTTAAAAAATATCATTCCCAACACCATGGTGAATAGGGGAGTTAGCGAATTAAGAATCCCGGAAAGTGAGCTATCAATTCCTGTCTGCGCGTAAGCGAATAGAAAGGCGGGAATGCCGTTTCCGATGAGTCCGCAGATTAAAAACATATACCATTGGCGATAATTTATTTTTTTTATCCGCAGTATCATAAATGGTATTAGAAAGAGAAAAGTGAGGGTGATTCTCAATGCGCCTAATTCCATGGCGGAGAATACTTCCAATCCTTTTTTCATCAGGATAAAAGAACTACCCCAGGTGAGCACAAGTAAGGCTAAAATCAACCACTGCAACCAACCTTTTTTACTCATTTCATATGCTTCTTGGTGGAAAGACATGAAGGACGTTCTGAGACAGAACATCCTTCATAAATTCTCATAGATAATAAATTATTTTGCAGAATTATAACCGCGTTTCTTTGCCATTTCTTCGAGACGCGCCTGAAATCCTGATTTCTTTGTTGGCTTCTTCTTGTTTTCTTGCAATTGTGCGTGGATTTTATCTTCATCGATAAACCTGCGGATTAGGAACATTTGCAGGAAGGTAAAGATATTAGCGAGGAAGTAATAGTAGCTTAAGCCAGAAGCAAAGCTGTTGAAGAATCCAAGGAACATGATTGGCATAAGGTACATCATAACCTTCATCCCTGGCATTTGCTGGGTACTTCCCATCATTTGATTGTTAAGCCAAGTATAAATGATGGTAGTCACCGTCATAAGCAAGGTAAACAAGCTGATGTGGTTTCCGTAAAAATCGCTGAGCAGAGGCACATAAGTCGACCATGAGGCGATGCTATCGTAGCTCGACAAGTCGCTTGCCCAAAGGAATGACTGTTGCCGCAATTCGATGGATGCCGGGAAGAAACGATACAGCGCAATAAGAATCGGCATCTGTAGCAGCATAGGAACACAGCCTGCCATCGGGTTTACACCCGCTTTCTTATACATGGCCATGGTAGCTTGTTGCTTTTTCATCGCATCTTCCTTCTTGGGGAATTTCTTGGCGATTTCGTCAGCCTCAGGTTTTAGAACCCTCATTTTAGCTGATGATTTATAGGTGCGATATGCAATCGGGAAGAGTACAATTTTAAGCATGATAGTCAACAACAAAATGATGATACCATAATTAATATTGTAGCTTTCCAACCAGTTGAATACTGGAATAACAGCAAAACGATTGATCCATTGCAGGAGGAAGAAGCTCCATCCAAGAGGAATCTGGCGCTCCAGATTCAGGTTATATGAACGCAGACCTTTGTATTGGTTTGGCCCAAAATAAAGCGACATAGGTAAGGTGGTGCTCTTGCCACTGCCGAACGGTGCAGTAATCAGTGCATATGCGCTTTTGAGGTGACGAGTGCCAATACTGTCTTTAGTGCCGACGACTTTTAGCTCAGCTTCCTTAAAGCTTTCCTTTGCAATAATAGTGGAGGAGAAGAATTGTTGTTTAAAGGAAACCCATTTCATGGGAACTTTAAATGATTTCTCGTCATTTCCAGTTTCCTTCAGATAATCAACATCATCATCCTTAGGCATATAATATACGGTCGAAGCGTTGAATTCAGTTTTGTGGTCTTTCTCCATCTGGCGCATTATCATGTTCCATTCAAGATAGAGATAGCTGTTATTGTTAGCAACCACTTCTTCCATATTCACCATATTAATGGTAAAGCCCATCATGTAGTTATCGCCTTTAACTACATAGCGAAACTCCAGATATTTATCCGTGGCTTTGACAGAATCGTTGGCGTTGGGATAAAGACGCATACTGAAAACAACACTATCGTTTCCACTGATAGCGATGCTGTCTTTTCCTTTAAATCGAGCATCTTCGCAATAGGTTTCAAAGGTAAAATCCGTAGTGGTATACAATTGATTATTCGCGCCATAAAAATTCATTTTAAACGCAGTATCGTTATCAAAAAGAACTAATGGCTGCTGATCGAACGTCTTATACTTAAGGAGTTCAACGTACCCGATGAAGCCACCTTTTGGTGACATCTTCATTTTTATAAGATCGGTGGTTATCACCAATGGTTTTTCCTGACTTTGTGCAGAAAGGCTAAAAGATCCTGTTTTCTTAACAAATGCCGCTTTGCGGATACTGTCGGCTTTAACTCCTGTATCGGCTTTTGCCGGCTCATTAATAATGGCAACGGCAGTGGCGGAGTCCTTTGCCTTTTTTATAGAAATTGCGGCAATTGAATCTTTTTTAGCTTTATCTTTTGCAGCAACAATCAGGGAATCCTGAGTGTGTTTCATTTTGGCCTTTTCTTCCTTCGAAGGGCCAGTGAGCATACTATAACCAAAGATAATCCCGAAAATTACCAGAACACCAATAATGGTATTGATCGTACTTTTATTCATATAATCTACATGCGTTTTCTAACGAAGCAAGGGGGCAAAGATACAGGAATTCGGCAAACCGTATTCTTATTTACTATTCTTTTTCCATTCCCGACCTAGTAAACTCCTACGCTTTCCATAGGTAAAGTAAATGATGAACCCTATTGCCATCCAAATAATAAGACGCAACCATGTGTCGAGCGGAAGCGATGCCATTTGGGCAAGACAGACCACTGCGCCAATAATAGGAATAGCCGGGACAAAAGGTGCACGGAAGGGTCGGTGCAATTCCGGTTTTGTTTTCCGAAGAACAGCAACACCAATACAAACAATTACAAAAGCGAGTAAGGTGCCGATGGATACAAGTTCGCCAAGAATGTTTATCGGTAAGATCCCTGCAAGGACGATGGCAACAAATCCGGTCAGCAAAGTGCTGAAATAGGGTGTTTTGAATCTTGGATGAACTTTGCCAAAAATAGGAGGAAGCAGGCCATCTTTGGCCATTGAGAAGAAAATCCTGGGTTGTCCCATAAGCATAACAAGAATAACCGAGGTAAGACCAGCAATAGCTGCAACTTTAATGATTGGACGAAGCCAGAACATTCCTGCACCCATTGCATTTACACCTACAGCGATAGGGTCTGCAACATTCAATGCAGTGTAGCTGACGATACCTGTCAGTACAATAGCAACCAGGATATACAAGACGGTCGAAATGGTAAGCGAACCCAATATGCCAATTGGCATGTCCTTTTGCGGGTTCTTGGCTTCCTGTGCCGCAGTGGAAACCGCATCAAAACCTATATAGGCAAAGAAGATAACTCCTGCCCCCCTCAGGATACCCGACCATCCAAAATGTCCGAATTCACCAGTGTTTTCAGGAATAAACGGAGTCCAATGATCCATGTTGATGAACGCAAACCCAAGTCCTATGAAGAGAATAATTACAGCAACTTTGGCAATCACCATTACATTATTGAAACGGGCCGATTCTTTAATGCCTACTATTAAAATAAAGGTGAGGAGCGCAATGACAAACATTGCAGGTACATTGACCAAACATGTAATATGCGGCAAACTCTCCAAGGAAATTCCGCTGGCGGAAAGAGTATTTACTAATCCTTCGCTGGCAGGTTTCCAGCCCATATTCGGAACATTATACAGCACAGTCCCGCTGGCAGCTGTTAAGCTTGGCGGGATATCGATACCAAAATCGTGGAAAAAGCTCATAACATAACCACCCCATCCGACAGCCACGGTGGATGCGGCAAATAAATATTCAAGAATTAAATCCCAGCCAATAATCCATGCTACAAATTCGCCAAGAGTAGCGTAGGCATAGGTGTATGCGCTTCCCGCTATTGGAATCATCGATGCAAATTCAGCATAGCATAATCCTGCAAATGCACAGGCCAAACCGGAAATCAAAAATGAGATTACAATGGCTGGGCCGGCATACTGAGCCGCAGCCTGACCTGTCAACACAAAGATGCCTGCGCCAATGATGGCTCCGATTCCAAGAGTTGTCAGATTAGTGGCATTAAGCGTTCGCTTCAGTCCATGCTCGCCCTGAGATTCAGTGTAAATCTTTTGAATGGGTTTGGTGATGAATAGTCGTTTGGCCATAAGTGAGGTTTTGGAAATATTAATCAGAACAATTTGCCGGAGGCACAAATCTATAAAATTTCTTTAAACAACTAAAGTCTACACTTTTCCTAAACAGAATTATTTTTTGAAGGATATCGTCGCCTCAGCAGCATGGTGATCAGAGAGAGCATTCTTCTTCAATGACCATGGATGATTAAGTTTGTGGATGTTTCTGCTAATTGAAATTCCCGAAAGGCCATTATTCCTTAATAAAATATAATCGATTATAGTGCCTTCCGGAGTGGTTCCTGTATTTCCATCAGGGAATGCTTCATTACTGGCATCGAGGATATGTAGCATTTCACTATATTCATCACACAGATGATAACAGGTGTTCATGTCGCCGCAAATAAATTGTGGTACACCCTCTCGTTGCAAGGGAATCAGTAACTCATCATGAAGTTGTATCATTTGTGCACGCCTGAGCGATTGCGGTCCGGCTGCCTGAAGGTGGGTCCCAATAATCTGGAAAGTGATTCCCTGCCAATTTCCTTCGAGCAACATGGCGCCTTTGCGTGCCAGTGCATCGGTGCCTTTGCGCGTTTTATACCGAATTTCGTGACGGTTCGTAAGCGGTATGGTGCTAACAATCCAGATTCCGCTGTTACCTAAAATCGAAAGCTGGTTGTTCGACGGACCTATTTGATAAGGATAATGTTCCATTAATAGTTTTGACAGCGTGGTGCGTGCTGTATAATGAAAGGCTTCCTGAAACACAATGATGTCCGGAGCAAGCTTAAGTAGCTCCGCAGCCATTCCACGAACTCTGCGATATTTGTTTTGCGTTTCAAACAAATATGCCGGTAGTAATTTAATGTTCCAGGAAAGGATTTTCAGTGGTCGTGTAACCGTGTCAGTCCGGGTAATAGCGATATCCTGCGCAATAAGTGGCTGGAAATTGAGTAGCAACGGAAAAAGAAATATCAACAGTTGGGGATGTCGAAAAAATGAAATTCGTTTTGGCATCAGCAAAAAATGAGTTTGCGAAGATAAGATTTCTTTGTATGCAGTCATTAATTAAGAAGAATGTACATTTGTCCAATCATGCCCGGACTTTATATACATATTCCTTATTGTACTTCCAAATGTCCCTATTGCAACTTCTATTCTATCGCATCGAGAAGGAATATATGTGAATTGCGTCTCGCATTAATTCAAGAAATGCAGTTGCAGAAGCATTATTTTTCGAGCGCTGTTTTAAACACCATTTATTTTGGAGGTGGTACGCCATCGATTCTCCCGGTCGAAGATATAGGTTCTCTTATTCAATCAGCCCGAGATGTTTTTAATGCAGACTCAACATTGGAAATTACACTCGAAGCAAACCCCGAGCATATCAACCCCGATTATTTATCAGCCTTGGCAGATGTTGGCGTAAACCGCATCAGTGTTGGGTTGCAAGCGCTCTTTGATGAACCACTTCTTGAACTCGGGCGATCCCATAATGCAGAAAAAGCATTAAGAGCGCTGACTTATATTGCTGATAGTTCCATTAAAGAAATCTCTGCAGACCTGATTTATGGCGTGTCTCAGCTTAGCGACGAAATGTTGCTATCAGAAATCAAAACGCTGATTTCACTCAGGGTTGCGCATATATCTGCATATGCACTCACGGTAGAAGAGCACACAGCTTTGCACCAAATGATAGCAAAAGGGAGGCGTTCAGCAGTTTCAGAAGAGCAATGCGTCAGACAATATTTATTACTGATTGATGCACTAGAGCAAGCGGGTTATGAGCATTACGAAATCAGTAATTTTTGTTTGCGGGGGCATCGTTCGCAACACAATTCGGCCTATTGGCAGGGGGTTTCATATCTTGGTATTGGACCTTCAGCACATTCATATAATGGAAACAGCCGCCAGTGGAATGTTTCAAACATCAGCAAATATTTTTCGAGTATTAACAATGGAATCATCCCATGTGAAAGCGAGGAACTGACGCCGATTCAGAAGTTCAACGAAATGATAATGACTCGTATTAGAACATCCTCAGGATTGAATCTGGCTGAGGTCGAATCTCAGTTTGGCAAGGATTCAACAAAACCCTTGAGGAAAGCAATGATTGAACTCCTTATGAGGGGATGGATTGAACAGGATTGTGATAATATTCGCCTGAGCAAATCTGGAAAACTTCACGCAGATGGAATCGCTGCTGAACTTTTCATAAATCCGTAAATTGGGTATTGAAAGGAATATTACGCAAAGCACATTGCTTCCTTTTCAGTAAGGAAGCACATTTCCGATTCGTACCGTTAAAATTGAAACAGAGTAACAGTGATTATTTCCGCTGAAAAAACCGATCGGGTGTACTCTGGGGTATGCTACTTCCGGCACCTTTACTGGATTGCTTATCCTGGATTTTTCTTAATGAATCCTGCAAGCTGCGAATGATATCAGCGCATGGATCGGGGCAAATTTCCAAAGGGTCTTCCTGCAATTGAATTCTCATGTATACCGGCAGATGATCGGAAAACTCAAAATTTGTAGGAATTGCTTTCGTTTCGAGAACTTTGATGTTGGGAGAAACAATGAAAAAGTCGAGGATGGAAGTGGGTGTTAATCCCGGACGATAAGGTTCGTCAACATTTCGGTTGGTAGGGGAATGCTTGTCATATGCCCATGTCCATCCCTGTGGCCAGAAGTCAGCAGCAATAGTGCTCACTTTGGGTTGGCGGAAATAATTGCCATAAAAATTCAAGCTGTCATGATCGTATGGACATTGATTCCAATCCCCGCCGGCGATTACATAATTACCTTTTTCATATTCATTCAATAAGAATCCCCGAAGCATCCAAAGTTCATAAAGTCGCATTTGATCTGCATCAGCATAGGCGGAATTGTGAGTGTTTACAATAATTAATTCTCTGCCATTGACAACTCTGAATCGCTCGATGATAAAGCAACGGTCGAGCATGAATAATTTCATTGGCCAAGTATAATTTGCAGGGTATGAATAGCGCTCTGCGCTTACTGGAGAAAATTTTGAAAAAGTCATTAATCCGGACTGAACCCTGGCCATTGGGTTTGTAATTGGCATTGGAACAAAGGCCACGTCATAGTTTGATGCATAAGCATAGGTGTGGGATGGCAAAGCTTCCTTTAAAGCATCGGTCTGGTTCGTATTATAACTCCTGTGTGCATTTTGATCTACCTCCTGAAGCATTACAAAATCAAGGCTGTCGTTCTTGGCGAGAAAATTAAAGACGCCGTTCAGATATTGATTGTAGAGTGTAGGGTCAGGACGCATTTTCTTGCCGCCGTCGTAAAAGAAATCCATTTCTTTTCCTAATGCGCAATATCCAATATTCCAGGTCATCAGAGACAATTCAGCGTAAGCAATATGACGTTGTCCTTGAGCTCCGGCAGTTTTTATTACTTCGGTCGCGGGTGGATTATTTTTCGTATAAGTGCTATATGTAAGAAAGCCAGCCAGCCCGACTACAATTACAATAACCAGCACTAAAATAGTCTTCAGGCTTATACGGAGGATTTTTTTCAGTCGTTTCATAGGCGCGCTCTTTCAGGCAAATGTATAAAAACGCGCCAATTCAAAATGTAATGAATGCAAATTAATTGCATTTCAATTTTGGCTCTGAAAAATGATATTTTTTCAAATTACACAATTACAGATAAATAAGTTGTATTTTGTGGCTGTTTTCCCCTTTTCAAAAAAGACTCATGCCCAGATTGATACCCTGAGTTTTTGCATTCCTGATATTTTTTTTCAAAAACGCTTCCTTTCGCCTCTTAAATTTTATACTTTTACCTGCCTTTTCACAATTCAAAATCACCTAATTAAATCACCATGGACAAGAAAAGAGTTGCCCTTGTTGCGGTCATCGCCGCACTACTAATTATTACGATCGTGCTGCTGTTCAATACAGGCGCCCCGGCACGTGTTAAAGTAAACCCTGCGTTCAGGGATTACATTACTGCGTTTACTTCTGGTGTGGTTAGTACCGAAAGTACGGTTAAAGTTGAACTTGCAAATGATTACGCTGATTCCTCGATGTTTGATAAAGCGCTGGAATTGGATCTGTTCGATTTTTCGCCCAATGTGGAAGGTAAAGCTTTTTGGATTAACACGCGTACTTTGGAGTTTCGGCCAACAACACCGCTGAAGCCCAATACACTCTATACAGTTAAGTTTAAAATTTCTGAGTTGCTAAGCATGCCTGATAGTCTGAAGACTTTCGTGTTTCAGTTTCAAACTGCAAAGCAGGCTGTGGATATGAATGTGGAAAGTCATAAAGTCTATGACAAAAAGAATTTAAAGTGGGAGCGTGTTACAGGGACTGTGCGTACAGCCGATGTCGCCAATCCTGAGGATGTGAAGAAAATGATCAGTGCCAAGCAAGGCAACAAGCAACTCAAGGTTAGTGTGGTTTCTGACAGCGATCGTAAGAATTTCACTTTTGTGGTTGATAGTGTAATGAGAGGAAAGGACGCCAGTTCTGTAGATATTCGCGTTGATGGAAGTGTGATTGGCGCTGAAGAAACACTGGAGAAAACCATTGTTATCCCGTCAATCGATGTGTTTATCATGACAGGAGTGAAAGTATTCCAGACTCCCGAGCAATATGTTTTAATACAGTTTTCGGATCCGTTGCAGGAAACGCAGGATTTAGAAGGTATTGTTAAAATTGGTGATCTTGAAGGATTGAGTTTTGTTATCGAAGATAATGAAATTCGCGTTTATCTTACCCAGGAAGAGTTAGGCGATCAGGAACTTGTGATTAATAAAAGTTTGAAAAATTCCGTTGGTAAAGAATTAACCAATGCGGTAAAAGAAACCATCACTTTCGAGAATCTTAAACCAAATGTTCGTCTGGTTGGCGAGGGTGTTATACTACCTAGTTCCAATGGTCTGATCTTCCCCTTTGAAGCAGTGAATCTGAAGGCGGTCGATGTCAAGATTATGAAAATCTACGAAAACAATATCGCCCAGTTCCTGCAGGTAAACGACCTTGATGGACAAAGCGAATTGAGCCGTGTTGGAAAAGTCGTGCTAAAGAAAACACTGCAATTATCTTCAGCAACAAATGCCCCGGTTAATTTTGGCAAATGGAATCGCTTTTCACTCGATCTCGCGGATCTCATCAAAGCTGAACCTGGCGCGATTTACAGAGTGACCATCAGTTTTAAGAAAGAATATTCTTTATATGATTGCGGAGATAACAATGAGGAAACCGCTGATGCTACATTGACCTCTAACTGGGATGAGTCGGCCGATGAAACCGGTGAATGGGATTATTATAGCGATTATGACAGCTACGATTATGATTATTATTATGATTGGTATGATAATGACGATCCCTGTGAAGATGCTTATTATAGCAGTAAAAAATATAGCCGTAATATATTGGCCAGTGATATTGGTGTAATTGCCAAAGTGGGTGCAGGTGGAAAAGTGTATTTGTATTCTGCAAATATTGTCACCACTGAACCTATGTCAGGTGTGAACATGACATTCTATGATTACCAAAACCAGATTATAGGAAAAGTTACGACTGGTAGCGAGGGGATGGCTGAACTCGAACTCAAAAAGACTCCGCATCTATTGGTTGCAGCAAAAGATCGTCAGAAAACATACTTGCGATTACTGGGTGGAAGTGCTCTTTCATTAAGTATGTTTGATGTCGGTGGCGAAGCAGTTCGTCGTGGTATAAAAGGTTTCATCTACGGAGAGCGCGGCGTATGGCGTCCGGGCGATTCCATTTATCTGACCTTTATTCTCGAGGATAAACTAAAACGCTTACCTGCAGAAGTGCCTGTCTCGATGACCATGGTAAATCCAAGAGGTCAAAAGGTCAGTCATATTGTGAAGACAAAAGGTGTTAATGGATTCTATGATTTCCGGACTGCAACTGATCCCGGTGCAATGACCGGTGACTATACTGCAGAGATTCGCGTAGGTGGTGCATACTTTAGCAAGACTATAAAAGTTGAAACCATTAAACCCAATCGTCTTAAAATTAAACTCGACTTTGGAACCAATAGAATTGTTGCGGGTAGCGATGTGAAAGGAATCCTTGAGGCTAAATGGCTGCATGGCGCAATCGCACGCAATCTGCGGGCAACAGTATCCATGGATTTGCAACCTTCATCTACCTCGTTTGAAAAATTCAAGGAGTTTACCTTTGATGATCCATCGCGCAAGTTCCGTTCAGAACAGGCTTTGATATTCGACAGCAAACTCAATGAAGAAGGTAAAGCAGATGTGTCGCCCGATCTGGCCTTGAATAATTCTGCACCGGGTGTTCTGCGTGCATACTTTGAAACAAGAGTTTTTGAAGAAGGCGGCGAGTTTAGTGTGGATCGTTTCTCATTGCCGTTCTATCCCTATTCATCGTATGTTGGTCTTAAAGTGCCCGAGGGTGATCAGTTCGATTTTATTCTTGAAACCGGGAAAACGCATCCTATAAAAGTAGTGGATATCGATGCTGAAGGAAGACCAGTTTCTAATCACAAACTAAAAGTTGATATTTATAAAGTTGATTG
This sequence comes from Bacteroidales bacterium, assembly GCA_963678485.1. Taxonomy (GTDB): domain Bacteria; phylum Bacteroidota; class Bacteroidia; order Bacteroidales; family CAIWKO01; genus CALGYY01. The sequence goes on along the minus strand of OY782882.1, from coordinate 1,365,798 downwards.
GAGATGGTGGTGGGATAATTCAGGTAATGATGTTGCTGATTACGTTCGCAGCAGCTATAATGTGCCTATTGATACCTTCACCGTTAATTCTGTCGGTGGAAAAGCACAATTTAATTTCAAAGTTGAAGATGCTGATTGGGGTCGTTATTTTATTCGTGTAACGGATGAAACCAGCGGTCACAGTTGTGGTAAAATTGTATATGTTGACTGGCCAAACTGGGCAAGCCGTTCACGCGATGGATCGGAAGCAGCATCAATGCTGATCTTCTCTGCAGATAAAGAAAAGTATCAGGTGGGTGATCAGGTGAATCTGACTATTCCTTCCGGAGCTGGTGGCAGAGCGCTGATTACTATCGAAACCGGTGCAAAAGTTCTTCAGTCGTTTTGGGTGAAAACCGAAGCGGGACAAACAATGTTCAACTTCAAAGTAACTGAGGAAATGGCGCCCAACGTATATGCTCATGTAACCTTACTGCAACCTCATGCACAAACAGTGAACGATCTTCCTATTCGCTTATACGGAGTAATTCCAATCAATGTCGAAAATCCGGGAACGCATATGAAGCCCGTGATTACGATGGCTGATGTGCTCAAGCCGGAAGAGAATGCAACTATATCTATCAAAGAAGAAACGGGCAAGCCCATGACTTACACCATTGCTGTTGTAGATGAAGGATTGCTCGACTTGACTAAATTTAAAACTCCGGATCCATGGTCATATTTCTACGCTCGCGAAGCCTTAGGAATTAAGACCTGGGATATGTATGATGATGTGATTGGAGCCTATGGCGGAGAATTGGAGCGCATCCTTAGTCTTGGTGGAGGCGATGATGGACAAGGCAGTACTGGAAAGAACCGTGCGAATCGTTTCAAACCTATGGTTAAATTCTTTGGGCCGTTTGCACTGGGCAAAGGACAATCAAAAACGGTTACTTTCAAAATGCCTCAGTATATCGGATCTGTAAGAGTAATGGTGGTTGCCGGTCAGGACGGGGCTTATGGCTCGGCCGAAAAAACCGTAGCTGTGAAAAAGCCATTGATGCTGCTAGCTACCATGCCGCGTGTTGTAGGACCAGAAGAAACTGTGGAGCTTCCAGCAACAGTGTTTGCGATGGAGAAGAATATAAAGAACGTCACAGTAAAAGTTCAAACCAACGAATTCTTTACTGTCGAAGGACCGGCAATGAAGTCCATTAGTTTTAATGAAGTTGGTGACGAGCTTGTAAACTTCACTCTTAAAGTGAAGCCCGGCATAGGCGTGGGCAAAGTAAAAGTGATAGCGAATTGTGGCAAAGAATGGGCATATCACGAAATTGAGATTGATGTCCGCAATCCAAATCCGGAAATTACTCAGGTGGTTGAAACGGTGATACAGCCTGGTCAAACATGGAACGGCGATTATATCCCGGTAGGAATGAAAGGCACCAACAAAGGCGTAATTGAGGTGTCTTCTATACCACCTATCAATCTGGAGAAACGTTTGAAATACCTGATTGCGTACCCATACGGATGTGTTGAGCAGACCACATCTTCGGTATTCCCGCAATTGTATCTGAGCGAACTTATGGATCTTGATAATGCCTATAAAGCGCGTATTGAGAAAAACATCAAGGCGGGTATTAATCGTATTTATAGTTTACAAACCGGAAGCGGTGGTCTTGCTTATTGGCCGGGTGGCGTATATCCTGATGAATGGGGCAGTAATTATGCCGGTCATTTCCTGCTTGAAGCTAAAGAAAAGGGTTATGCTGTTTCAGCCACCGTATTGAAAAACTGGCAGAAATATCAGCGCAAAAAAGCACTGGCATGGACAGGTGAATATACAGAATATTATTATAATTCAGATTTGATTCAGGCCTATCGCTTATATACACTGGCATTGGCAAAGGCTCCTGAACTTGGTGCTATGAATTTGCTGCGTGAACAGAAGAACCTCTCGCTTGCTGCCCGCTGGCGTCTTGCTGCTGCATATCAGCTTGCAGGTCAGCCGCAGATTGCAAAAGCCATGGTAAATTCTGCTGTGACCACCGTTCCAAGTTATAGGGAAATGTTCTATACATACGGCAGCGCTGAGCGCGATCAGGCGATGATCATTGAGGCCTTAGTGTTGATGGGTCAACAAATGAGAGCTGCTCCGCTGGTGAAGGCGCTTTCATCGAAAATGAGTAAGGACGAATGGATGAGTACACAAACTACCGCCTACTGTTTATTGGCCATCAGCCGCTTCGTTCAGGGCAATGGTACATCTTCGGGATTGAGTTTTGAATATACTCAGAACACCCTGCCGAAGCTTAGTAAAACCAGTGGAAAGTCAGTGTGCACGGTCGATATGAACCTCAAAGGATCTGCGGCTAAAGGTAAAGTGAAGATTAAAAATAATGGCAAGGGAATTCTTTATGCTCGCGTGATACTGCAGGGCATTCCTGCTGCGGGACAAGAGAAGGCTGCTAACAGCAACATGACCATTACAGTGAATTACACCGATACTAAAGGTGCTAAGTTGGATGTAAGCAAACTCGAGCAGGGTACTGATTTTATTGCAGAGATCACCGTGGGCAATCCGGGACTCATGGGCGGATACGCAAACCTTGCATTATCCACGATATTCCCATCGGGATGGGAAATTCACAATACCCGTATGGATGAATATTCGGGTCGTGTTAGCATGTCAGATTACGATTATATTGATTATCGTGATGATCGTGTTTATACATTCTTTAATCTTCCAGTGAAGATCAATAAAACATATCGCTTCCTATTGAATGCAAGTTATCTGGGTCGCTTCTATCTCCCCGCATTCCTGTGTGAGGCAATGTATGATAATACTATCTACGCCCGCTCCGAAGGAAAATGGGTGGAGGTCGTTCCATACAAGGATAAAGCAACAGCTACAAAATAGCAGTAAAGGCCGGTTTATCCGGCCTTTATTTTTTATGCTTTAAGTTTTATGTATTGATAGTCGAGATGAGCAATGGAAGAGAAATTAAACTTATCGTTCTATTCTATTATTTTAACTTCTACACGTCTATTAATTGCCTTACCTTCTTCCGTTCCGTTACTTGCAAGCGGCTTTGCACTGCCATACCCTTTTGTGGTAATGAAGTTTGTGACAAATTTACTTTTTAAATATTTTGCAATTGACTCAGCACGTTTTGATGATAATTCAATGTTAGCATTGTTGTTTCCAACATTGTCTGTATGTCCTGAAATTTCTATCTTGACAGTTGGATTCAGCAATAGATAATTAACAAGTCGGTCTAATTCAAGATAAGAATTCGGCAATATTTCATTCTTGCCTGTTTCAAAGAAAATGTTGCGAAGAACTAATGGTGTAATTGAAGAAAGAATAATACAATTCTCATCTGTTGATTGTACAAGAATAATCTCAATAGGGGAGGGAGTATTACATCTGTTTTCCTGCATAACTCCTTGCGGGTATGGTTTATATCCAAAACCATGAACAACGATACAATTTTGGACACCTTGGTTTTTCAGGTATTTCGCAACAAATATTGATCTTTTTAATGTCGATTCTTTCCATGATATCTTATAGTAATCATTGGATTTTTTGTTTAAATTCTCGTACTCTTCAAAACGCTGCTTGTCTAGGTATTGGAGACAATTTATAATAATGGAAATGCCAGGTTTATTTATCAATTCGGTACTAAGTGCGTCAAGTAATGGGCTAAACGATGAATCTTTAATTTTATCCGCCCATACATCGTCAAATGCTGTTGTGTAGAGTGTATCGCCAATTGAGAAGTTCTTTGTTTTTTGTTTTGGGAAACAATCTTCTTTTTCCATTGAATATTTCCTGACTTGAGGAAGAGCAATATTCATTATAAAAAATAAGGAAACGCAAAGTAATAAATTCTTCATTGTTTAGGGCTTACGCACTTTTTTTTATTTATGACACAAATGGTTATTTGTGTCAATTTTGAATTTTAGCAGTAGCCACTGTCACTAATCCAGTCCTGCAATCAACTCCATTAATCGTTCGCACTTTTTTCTGATGTCGCTGCCAGTGCCGGGGAAATTATTCATGATAATTACAAAGGCCAGATCTTCGCCCGAAATATTTTTTACATATCCTGCAAAAGACCTTACACCGTCCATAGTGCCCGTCTTCGCACGTAAATTATCCTCTGCTACTGTCCCTTTGAAAAGCGTTGACAAACCTCCACTTTTCCCGGCGACAGGAAGAGATTCGTTGAATGCTTCATAGGTCGGCTCCTTGGTATAAGCTACCAGCATCTTGCATAACTGTTGAGCTGTAAGCTGATTTTTCCGCGATAATCCGCATCCATCCACCATCTCCATCCCGCTAAGGTCTATACCTTTGGAAATCCAATATTGCTTAACAATTTCTACCCCTTTTTTTGTGCTGCCTACTCCGCCTTTTTTATAACCAAGCATTTTTAATATATTTTCAGCAAACATATTAATGCTCTTAAGATTTGTATGCTTGACGATTTGGCTGAGTTCGGGAGAATAATAGTTACTGATGGTGCGATGACTCGAAGTATCTTTTATGCCGGCGGCCCCTTTGAGCTGTTCGTCTCGGATGGTTGTACAACCGCCTTTCACACTAATGCCATAATGACTGAATGCTGACATGCAGACAACTGCACATGTTTTGGCAGGATCTGGAAGTGCGCCATCAACATCAAAACGTTTCCTTCCGAGTGGTACTGTACCATCAAGCTGTCTTAAATATGTATATGGACTCCCCATAATGTATACCTGATCACCCGTCCCTGCTGCCCCAGTTGTAACACTGTTTATAAAGGTAATCTCCGGTATGTTCGGTTCCATGTCGACCAGTTTTGCAGAGTCACCAATTGCAGCACCAGCATCAAAATATAATCGATACATATTTTCGTAAATACACAGTCCGCTTACTGCACAAGCGTAATAATTGCCAACATCTTCATAACCCCAGCTTTGAGGAAAACGATCATCGAAAATTCCAGGGTCAGCAATGAGGGCGCCATCAACCTTGGTAATTCCAGCCTTCTGGAGTGCGCGTGCAAATTGGCTAAAGAGAGTATCAGCATTTGTTGTGACTCCAAAACGTTTGGAACCTAAGGTCGGATCACCACCTCCTTTTAGATATACATTTCCATGAAGTGTTCCGGTCAAACTGTCAATCCTTCCTGATATTTGCAGTTGTGTTTCGAATTTGAAATTTTCTCCAAGCAACGCAAGTGCAGTTGAGGTTGTGATGGTCTTTTGAATAGAAGCAGGGAGTAGGCTCATTTGACTATTGTAATCTGCTTCAGATTCCGATGTAGTAATATTGTATACATACACTGACCATGCTGCATGCTTGAGCAGAGGATCTTTTTTTAGTGTGTTGATCTCGTTTTCAAGTGCCAGTTTGGCGGCTGACTTTGTCGTCTGTGCCTCTGCCCACAAGGAAGCAAACACAGTAATGATGATCAGGATGAAAGTTCTTCGCATGCTGTAAAACTACAAAAAATCTACAAATTGAAGCCTTGGAGTTGCAGTGTCATGATTCTATTCTTTGCTATTTATACGAGGCCATGACATCATAATATACATATTATAATTGCTAAAACATCCAATACAGACAAGGATTGCCAAAATGTCAGTTCCTTTCCAATGGCATATGCTTTGACTGCGCCGCGCGCCAAAAAAAAATAATTATGCAAAAAGGTAAGATAAACGTACAGACGGAAAACATTTTTCCAATTATTAAAAAGTTCCTGTATTCCGACCACGAAATTTTTCTCAGGGAACTTGTATCGAATGCAGTGGATGCTTCAAACAAGCTGATGATTTTGGCGCAGGCCGGGAAGTTCACCGATGATCTGGGCGATATGACCATTCATGTTGAAGTGAATAAAAAGAAGGGAACCCTCACAGTTCGTGACCGGGGAATTGGGATGACTGCAGAAGAAGTTGATAAATACATCAACCAAATCGCCTTCTCCAGTGCAGAAGAGTTTATCAAAAAATATAAAGGTAAAAGTGACGCTGATAAAAATGCGCTGATTGGTCATTTTGGATTAGGATTCTACAGCTCCTTTATGGTGTCGGAAAAAGTGGAAATTCGCACCAAAACCTACAAAAAGGGCGGTTCCACCAAAGCCGTAAAATGGGAGTGCGACGGAAGTCCTGAATATACGCTGACAGAAGACGATAAGACAGATCGGGGCACCGAAATCACACTGTACATTTCTAAAGAATCTGCAGAGTATCTCGAAGACCATAAGGTCCTTGAGCTGTTGAAAAAGTATTGCAGATTTTTGCCGGTTGCCGTGCAGTTTGGAACTGAAAAAGTTTTTGAGAAGGTAGAAGGTGAGAAAGACAAAGACGGAAAAGACAAAACTATTGAGGTCGAAAAACCACGTATCATCAATAATACAAAACCTGCATGGACTCGTAAACCTGCCGAATTGACGGATGAAGATTACAAATCCTTTTATCGTGAATTATATCCGTATAATTTCGAAGAGCCTTTGTTTTATATCCATCTCAACGTGGATTATCCGTTTAACCTTACTGGTATCCTCTATTTCCCAAAAGCCAAAAAGAATTTTGAGGTACAGCGCGACAAGATTCAATTATACTGCAATCAGGTTTTTGTAACTGATTCTGTTGAAGGTATCGTTCCTGATTTTCTAACCTTGCTACATGGAGTCATTGATTCTCCTGACATTCCTCTAAATGTTTCACGTTCATATCTGCAAAGCGATCCGAATGTGAAAAAGATTTCGCAGCACATCAGTAAAAAGGTGGCCGATAAACTTGAAGAATTATTTAAAAATAATCGCGAGGAATTTGAAAAGAAATGGGATGATATCAAGGTATTCATCCAGTATGGAATGATCAGCGAAGACAAGTTCTACGACAGGGCAAATAAGTTTTGTTTGTTGAAAAATACCGAAGGTAAATATTTTACTTTCGAAGAATATAAAGAACATATCAAAGCCTTGCAGACCGATAAGGACAAAAAGCTCATTCATCTGTATGCTCATGATACAGATACACAATATTCGTATATACAAACAGCTAAGGAGCGCGGATATGATGTGTTAGTGATGGATTCTCCGCTCGATAATCATTTTATCAATATGCTGGAGCAGAAGTTCGACAAATGTCATTTTGCCCGCGTGGATTCTGATACTATCGACAAACTGATACAAAAGGATGATGTGCCTCCTTCCAAGCTTACTGAGGATCAGCAGAAGGCATTACAACCATTGATTGAAAAGCATCTGCCTGCAGATAAGTTTCATGTGGTATTCGAAAGTCTTAGCGAGAAGGACTTGCCATTCCAGATTACCTTGCCTGAATTTATGAGGCGTATGAAGGATATGTCGCATCTGGGTGGACAAAATGCTTATTTTGCCAACCTGCCCGATCAGTACAATCTCGTTGTTAATACCAATCACCCCTTGGTGAGTGAGGTGCTGAATCAAAGCAATGAAGAGCTGCAGGCTAATCTAATCAAGCAGTTGAGTGATTTGGCGATGCTGTCACAAAACTTACTCAAGGGTCAGGAATTGAACGATTTTGTTCACAGGAGCCTTCAAATGATAGGTAAATAGGCATTTAACTATTTTTATAAAAAAAATATGCCCGGATTGTTGCAATCCCTTTGATTTGAATTATATTTATGCAGGTAAATTTCAGGGCCCGGAACGTCCGAATGCCTTGTTATTCTGAAGAAAATTGAACAAAGAAATCAATGTGCAAAGCAAAAGAGTTCTTTAGTGCCGAGGAAATGGATGATATTCACGGAGCCATCGAATGGGCTGAGTTGGATACATCTGGAGAAATTAGAGTTCATATCGAAGATAGTTGTGTTGGCGATCCGATGGAACGAGCGAAAGAGATTTTTACACGACTAGGCATGGAACAAACGGCATTACGAAATGCTGTGTTGTTTTATGTGGCGATCGAAAACCGCAAGTTTGCCGTCTTTGGCGATATTGGTATTCAGGAAAAGGTGGGAGCAGGATTCTTCGATTCCATTAAACAGGTGATGTTGAATCATTTTAGGGAAGGTCAGTTTACTGATGGATTATACGAAGGTATAACGACCACAGGCGAACAATTGAAAAAGTATTTTCCCCGAGGGCAACACTCCAAAAATGAGTTGCCGGATGAAGTCACCTTCGGACTCATTTGATCTACTGCCATCAATATAGAACATGCTCAACGGTAAAAAAATCACAGTCGTAATGCCCGCCTACAATGCGGAAAAAACGCTAAGGGATACCTATGCAGAAATCCCGTTGGATCTGGTGGACGAGGTGATTTTAGTTGATGATGCCAGTACTGATCGCACTGCGGAAGTTGCCGCGGAGCTTGGGCTTCATTATGTAATCCGTCATGAAAATAATAAAGGTTATGGGGGCAATCAAAAAAGCTGCTATAACAAAGCGATTGAGATTGGGAGTGATATCGTTATCATGGTGCATCCCGATTATCAGTATACTCCACGACTGATTCCTTCCATGGCGCATATGATTGCCAACGGCTTGTATCATGTGGTGCTGGGTTCCAGAATCCTTGGTATGGGCGCACTTCGCGGAGGCATGCCCAAATATAAATATCTGTTTAATCGTGTGCTTACGCTCACACAGAATCTGATTATGGGTCAGAAATTATCTGAGTATCACACAGGCTACAGGGCGTTTTCTAAAGAAGTGCTGCAAGACATCAATTATCAGATAAATGATGATGATTTTGTGTTCGACAATCAGATGCTGGCTCAAATATTTATGGCAGGATATGAAATTGCAGAAGTAACTTGTCCTACCAAATACTTCACCGACGCGTCTTCCATTAGTTTTCGTCGCAGTATGAAATATGGGTTTGGGGTACTAGCAACATCATTCAAATACCGTTTCCATCGCTGGGGATGGATGCACTGTGCGATCTTTCAAAAACCCAAATGATGCCGAATAATTCTGCCGTTTGTGTATACTGTGGAAGTCTGGAAAGCAGTCTCCGCTGGTCGGTGAACGATATGTACGGAACTATACGTGACCTGAGGTGTTGCGCGCACTGCCAGACCTGGTTTTATAATCCTCAGCCAAGCAAGGAGCAACTTGATATAGCTTATTCGAATTCTTACTATGGTGAAACTGAAACAAAATTTCGCTGGAGCATTGTAGAAAAGAGTGTAGATTATTTTCGCATGCTGCGTGCACGACGCTTACACAGGCTCATTCAAAGGAAGGGTCGAGTATTGGATATTGGCTGCGGGAATGGACGATTTTTACATAAGCTTTATCAAATGGGCGGTGTAGAGGTCTGCGGCACCGAATTACCCGGAAATTCTGCCGAGCGTGCAAAATCATATTCGGAAATTAATTTGTTTTGTGGAAGCTTTGCTCAGTCCGATTTTCCAACTGCTTCCTTCGATGCAGTAACTCTCTTTCATGTGTTCGAGCACCTTCCAGAACCCGCTTCAGCATTGAGTAAAATTAATGAGCTATTAAAACCAGGAGGTGTATTACTTGTTTCCTTCCCCAATATAAAAAGTTTGCAAGCGCAGCTACTCAGGCAGCACTGGCTACATCTGGATCCTCCGCGACATCTCTTTTTTCCTTCTCCAAATGAGTTTGTCACTCAAATGTCAGCACTGGGGTTCACTTTAATCAGAAGAAAGTTTTTTTCACCGGAGCAAAATCCTGTTGGCATGGTGCAAGGATTATTGAATGTGTTTTCTGGAAAACGCGACGTGCTGTTTGAACGTATGAAAGGCAATACAGCTTATGCACCTGAGTTTGGTAAAGGACGAATGTTCTTTCATAAATTATTTTTCGTTTGCGCAATGCCATACTTTATGCTAGGGGATTTGTTTGAAAGCCTCGCTGGTGCTGGAGCTACAGTGGAATTTACTTTTCGTAAAAATAATATTCAATGACGTTATCCAATCCAATCACGCTTACAATCATTGCTGCCACGGTGATTACAAGTATTGCAGCCTTTAATAACCGATACCTTTTCGATCGCTGGAAATTTAATGCATATGCAATAAAAACCGAAAGACAAGTATGGCGTTTTTTTACATACGGCTTGCTGCATGCAGATTACGCGCATCTCTTTATCAATATGTTGGTTCTGTATTCTTTTGGTGATGTGGTAGAGCAGTACTTTCATTATTATTTTCCGACAACATGGATTTTCCTTTATTTGATTTTATATGTGGCTGGCATCATCATATCCACATTGTTTTCGTATTTCAGATACAAGAACAATCCGGCGTATAATGCCGTTGGAGCATCAGGTGCCGTATCTGCTGTATTGTTCGCCAGCATTCTCTTTTATCCCACTGGAAAAATTTATATGTTTTTTATTCCAATTCCAATCCCTGCATTTATTTTCGGAGCGCTTTATCTCTTGTATTCCTATATAATGGCTCGTCGCAACAGAGATAACATTGGTCATGATGCTCATTTCTGGGGAGCTGTATTCGGTATAGCGTTTACAATAATTTGCAGACCTTCTGTAGCACTTGAATTTTGGCGACAAATTCAAATGTACATTGGAATCTAAAAAAAACGCGGGACAATGCCCGCGTTTTTTTTATGCTATTCGATCGTAATTTTTAACACCTTATTTAGCTGTTCTCCCCGAAGCTTTAGTACGTACAAACCTGAGCTAAGATTGCTAAGGTCGAGGTTTTGAACAGAATTATTTGAAGCATCAAATTGATTAGTCAGCAGAAGCAAGGCGGTTGCATCATAAAGTTCGAGAACAACGTTACCACTAAACCCAGTGCTCGCAATAGATAACATTCCGTGTGACGGATTCGGATATACGTTGATGCTACCATTCATGGCTGATTCTTCAATGCCGGAGCAATTTTCGACGGTAACAAGAACATCATTGGTCAGACCATTGCAGGAAGACCCAATGGTGTAGTAAGCGGTTCCATTCCATGTACGACTTGGTGTACTCAAGCCGAAAGGATACACATTGGAGGTGCCCGGTGTTATTGTCATGTAAGCATCACTGTATGGTGTGGCACCCGCAGTATAATTGAGTTTTGTAGTTTGTGAAGTAAGATAAAATCCATAAGTTGTTCCTGCAGGAATCATCAAGCCTGAAGAAAAATTGAAAATTTCCGCTGTGTTTGCAGTAAGAATTGGAAATGTTGCTCTATCGAACAAATGCCAACTATCTGGATCAAGTTGATAACCGGAATAGCTTCCCTCTCGGTAATAAAGCTGGATGGATGCAGGCTTGCTTGTACTCGGGACAAAGGAAAGACTATCTAATGAAATATCTTCAGATCCCGCGGTAATATTGAACATCACACCATTCTCGCTGCCTCCGCCTGTTTGAATTGTTGTGAGCTGCCTCATATAAAGCGTGTCTTCCATACTCACATAATAATGATAAGTCCCGGGTGTAGGTAAGGCTGGTGTAGTGTAGGTACTACCCATTCCAATTTCGGTTCCCCCAATCGCAGCATCCAGCCAATGGTAGATTCCGCCTGCGCCAAGAACGTGTAGGCTTGCCATGTCACCATCACAAATGGTGGTATCATTAACGGTTGGAATCGCAATGTCAGGTACCATGATATGAACAGGAACAAGGCCGGTAGCATCCTGCAACGGACGATAATGAATACGGCAACTGAGCGAACGGTTCGAATTCACTGTACCTGTAAAGGGATAATCAACAGCAGAGCCACTAAGCACACTGATTTGATTATTGGTTAAGGTCATGCTGGCGCTTGAATTTTTAATCTGTGTTCCTGAAACGCCAATGTAAAAACTAATGATATCACCTTCCGGAATTTTAAATTCGTGAGTGAAATTTATCCTGCTGATATAACTGGCATTCCCCACGAAACCTACAGAGTCCCATCTGAACCAATGAGTGGAAAATAGTTCATGCCCACTATAGTCTCCTTTTATATAATATAAATATGCAGTATATGATCCGGAATTATTTGTAGTTAACACATCTATTCCTTCGAGCGCAATCGCCTTTTTTGCCTGTACTTTCATCATAAATCCAGACTTAAGGTTAGTGCCAGTAAACTGCGTTGTTGCAGAATGTGCGGTGTAATATATTTTACCATTCAGCATTCGGTTGCTTGTCACGGTGCCAAAGGGATAATCAATTCCCTCTGATGCAGTGATGACCATATTGGTGTCATAGTATGCAGCACTATATGCGCTATACTTTAGGCCATAGGCCGTATTCGTTACTGTAAGATAACATCCGAGTGTGTCCTGATTGTTTAACTGAATGCCTTTGAACTTAATCTTTACCGGAGTTGAAGGTCCGGGCGAAGCAATAGTGTCAACAAAATGTGTGTACCATATTGATGACGTTGCTTCATTCCCATTGTGAGTTTTATTCTTAATCATCAGTGCAATCGGAACCTGAGTGCCTGCTGCATCCGAAAGCAAAAATTCCATACTATCGATTGTTAGTGAATTCTTGGCCTGTATGTCAAACATTACTCCATCTACATTATATGTGGCGGAGTAATTTGTAAATAGATAATCGGCAGTAGTGTTCGCCGCTTTTTGGACATAGATTGTTGTATTCGCTGATTGTCCGGGCATATTATATGAATTGCCTGTGCCGAGCAAGGTTCCGCCTGGAGAATTGTACCACTGATAGTTTGCATCGGATTGTGGAAAGTATAGTGTTGATGGACTTCCGGGGCAGACCCTGGTATCATAAATGACAATGGGTGACATCACACATTGATTATCGAAAACTTTTACACGATCAATGGCAACATCGGTATAAAAGCTCCAGATGAGTGCACCGCGAAAACGCAGGCGAAAGGTGTTGTTTTTATAAGCTTTTAAATCGAGCACTTCTTTATACCACTGGTTGTTGTGATTTCCTGCTTTACCCCAGATAGTGGTCCATTGGCCGGATCCTGATACCTTTTCAATATCAACATATAGATTTCCCATCCCATCGCTTGTAAAACCACTGTACATATGGTAATAAAACTCTATAGCCGGATTCATCATAGAGCTTAGATTCATGCAGGGCGAAATCAATGAAGCTGTATTGTTGAGATTACCATCACCCTCAGTGAAAGCGAAGGAGCCACCTCCAAAACCCGCATCAGGACCAGTGTTTGGAGTAGGAGTGGGGGCGCTGCTGAACGTCCAGTTAAAATCATCGGTACCATCCTGATACCAGTTAGTAAGTCCTGGAGCCTCGATTAAATCGGTCCATTCAGTTGTAATAGTATTGCTGCATGCAAATGTTCCGGTAAACTCAAAATCGTCGATATTCCAACCACCATAGTTTATTGTTGCATTTGTGCCACCAATGCTGAATCGTACTAGCACACTTGCCTGCCCGTCGGCATATGCAGAAATGTTCAAATCCTGCAGGCTCCAGGATGCGTCGAGGATTGCGCTGCTTCCGTTAATCCATAGTTGAGTCCAAGTGCTTCCGCCGTTATTGGAAATTTCAATACGGGCAGTGTCATTAGCAATGGCATCTACATTAAGCCATCGTCTGAACTTCATGTGAATCCCGGTGTAGTTGCGACAATCAATTACAGGTGATGTTGCTGCGCATTGTCTTTTTGTGAGATTGGGTTCGTAATTTCCAACACTGCTTCCGGTTCCGGTTAAATCCACACCTAATACCCAGGATCCGCTATATGCTGCAGAAGGGTCGGTAGTGCCCAGTCCGGTACAGGCAAAAATTTCAAATTCATCTACAAGCGTCCAGTCGCGCCATTTTTCAAAGTCGTCAAAGAAAAAGCGCTGTTGCGCCTGAGTTTTTTCGATAGATGTCAAAAGACACAGTAATAGAGCAAAACGTAGAAATGTTCTCATAGGAGGCTACTTTTGTGATTGACCGCAGAGTAATAATACTGATATTTACTTTAATTTTTGTTTTGGGTATTGCAAAATTTACCTGATTACGGGTCAGATAAATTCACGGATTTCATTAAAACTTTGTGCAATATAATAAAAAAAATCATAATTTAGTAAAAAAATCCACGATGAATACTGCTTTTCAAAAGATATTGGTTCTGTTTATCGCATTTATTTTTGGAATCTCTCAGGAAACTGCTGCACAATATGGCATTGTAAGCTGCACATACAAGTTCAAGGGAAATGTTCAGGAAGGCGTTTGTGGCACTGGTATCAGCGGGATTAAGGTCAGTCTTACTGTGCCTTCTGATTCTAACATTCAACCGCTGGAAGTATTCACCGATGAGCAGGGGAATTATTTACTGGAATATTCCACCACCTCATTTCCAAACAATGCCAAAGCTGTGCGTATTTGGGTTGAAGATGTTGACGGAGCAAAGAACAGGGGCACATTTCTTCCACAGCAAGTGTTACTTCCTATTTCCAGTGATAATGTGTGGGAAAGTGAACGAGGCGATTGGGAGCGGTATTTCGTTTATCTCACCGAGCAGCGCTTTTTAATGCGTACTGAGCAGGAGCTACCCTGTGGCAGCAAGGACAAATAAAACATTTTGAAGGCATACAATGGCGAGGCCTTCAGGGCAAACGCATCTAATTTTCCAGAACAGTAAGAAGATAGTCATTATCCCAGCCGGCTTTGAGTCTTTTACCCTTCACACTTCTTCTGGATGATTTTTCTTTTTTAAGCAAATTAAGAGCAATGCGATTAAGCAGGGATGCATTGTGAGCAGCATTACCAGCTCGCTTTCTGTTTTTGTCTTCAAGAAAGGCTACATCTAATACCCAGTGCAAACTATTCTCAATTCCCCAGTGAGAACGTATGCATCGACCAATAGACTCTGCGTCAGAATTAGCACTGGTAATATAATAGCGTGTTTCAGTTTCAGTTTTTTGTGTTGCTTTATGAAACCTCTCTGCTTGCACCCGTGCTATAGCATGTAATTGCGGCCAACGATGAGCCTTATCCATTAAGCTAAAGTCACTAATGATGCTACAAACCCTTGTTTCAACCCGACCATGACCATAATCGACATCTTCCCAAACATCGATTGGTTTAAGCATGCGAAATGAGTCTTGTATATCCTCAAATAATTCGGGCTGATTTGCTTTAACCGCCAACAAGTAATCTGCGCTTTTGGATACAATTTTATTTGCGATATCCACTTGACAGCCCATGGCATCAATAGTTACAATGCTTCCTGATATTAACAGCGCATCAAGCAACGCAGGGATAGCTGTTATCTCATTTGATTTGTCTTCAACCTGAATTTGACCAAGCGTAATCTGGTTTTCTTCAACCCATGCACTCACCATATGAATCGCCGATTTGGGACCTTTGCCTCTGCTTCCGCGAATAGTCTTTCCATCAATGCTAATTACTTTTCCTGTAGTTTGTTTTACTATATGTCTCGTCCAGTCAAGAAAACAAATCTCAAATGCATCAGGATCTAGGCTTGAGAAAAATCGATTGAAAGTATCATGCGAAGGAACACCATTTGGCAACTCGAGTATAGTCTTCAGCCATTCGATTTTTGAATGTCCGAAATCCTCCATTTCATCCCAGGTATCTGCACCACATAAAACAGATGCAATACTAATAAATACTATGTCTTCGGCTAAATGCAATTTTGTTCTGTCAATTCTATGATCTGGTAAAGATGCGAAAAAAGACAATACGCTGGATTCTGCTTTCATTGTTTATGTTTTATATTGTTGTATATCAGACAAATATACAACTTTTGATTCAATAAACAATGATTAAGATATTAACATTCAGCGTGTTAACAACTATTAGCCAGTAGGTAATTATTTAGATGCGTTTGCCCTGGCGAGGCCTTAGCCTGACGAAGGAGATATCAAATAAAAGTTTATCTTTGCACTCGATTTGGGTTTGTTGCAGAATGATATTTAGTAAGAATTCGGTTTGCACTTAATAACCATCATTTGTAAAATCTCATGAAGAAAGTTGTTTTTGTTTTGTTCATGCTGTGTCTGTCCTGTCTGGGCAGTGTTGTAATGGCTCAGGATATTCCTGATGATGAACAACCCGCTGTTGAGTCAAGAACGGCTGTTAATTTCTTTGGTGGCCTGTTGGTTGAACCCCATCTTTTTAATCAGGAATTAGGCGTCAATATGGGCGCTACCATGGGTGTGACTTATCTTGATCATTTTTATCTTGGTGGATATTATGTGGCCCTGGTTACTCAGCATTATCGTTATGATATTCCGGATCACCTTACAACAAAACTCAGAGCAAGCTTCAATCATGGCGGAATCGTTGCCGGCTACGTTTGGAAACCACAAGGCTTGTTTAATCTCAATTTCTCCGCCCGTGCAGGTTGGGGATCGGTTTGGTATTTTGATCCACTTTTAACGAATACCGATCGTTTGAATGAAATTTATCGCGGAACTCGCGACCGTATTTTTGTGCTTACTCCTCAAATTGAATGTACTGTTACGCCCTTAACATGGCTTCGCGTTGGAATTGGTTTTGGATACCGCGTGGTTCTAGGTTTGGATCGGTATACCAATGCTGATTATGACAGTCCGGTAGGCATTATTTCATTGTCTTTTGGAAGTTTCAAAAGCAAGAATTTGCCGGCACAAGAAAACGAGACCTTTTCTGAGCCAGGCCCCTGATCCCTGCTCCTGCTCCTTTCTACGTACGATTCTTTAAATTAATTTCTTAATAGCAATATTATATGAGCGCACCTTTTGAGGATATTAGACCTTTTTATGATGATGAAGTTCCACAAGCCATAAAAGAAGTGCTTGCAGAACCTGAGTTTGCCATTTTTGTCGAATATCTTTTTCCTGACAGAAAGAAGGAAGAAGTGTATGAGGAATTCTCAAAATACCGCACACTGTATGATTTCCAGAGGAATTTTGCCTACAAGGCTATTGATGTAATTATTCATCGTTCTATCACTGGTTTGACTTATACCGGCATTAAAGAGCTTTCGGCCGAATCCAATTATTTGTTCATGTCAAACCACCGCGATATCGTTCTAGATCCGGCTTTGATGAACTATTGTTTACTAGATAATGGATTTCAAACTGCGCAAATGGCCATTGGAAATAATTTGCTGGTGTCGGATATGGTCTCAAAATTATTTAAGCTTAATAAAAGTTTTATCGTTCAGCGCAACGAATCACCGCGCCAATTATACGAAGCATGGCGCAATCTTTCAGCATATATTTCTCATGTCATTAGTGAGCGAAAAGAAAATCTCTGGATTGCACAACGCGAAGGAAGAGCAAAAGATGGTGATGACCGCACTCAAACAGGAATTCTTAAAATGTTTCTGATGAACTTTGGTGGCGATTTTATCAATACCATCAAGCGTTTGCGAATTGTCCCTGTAAGCGTTTCCTATGAATATGATCCTTGTGATTATCTTAAAGCCTTAGAGCTATTTAGTATTGATAATGAATTGCCCTTTGTAAAGGATAGTAATTTCAATCTGAAAAGTATGCTAACCGGACTGCAGGGACGCAAAGGCCGGGTGCATGTGGCTTTTGGAAATCCATTGAATGAACTCGTTGATTTATATCCGGGATTAGTTAATCAAAATGATTGGATCAAATGGTTAACGAATTTAATCGATACGGAAATTCACCGCAATTACCATCTGTGGCCAACGAACTATCTGGCTTATGATATGCTTTTTGGAACGCATAAGTTTAGCGAAAGGTATGATGATACAATCAGAGCTGAATTTACTCAGCGACTGAATGCGCAACTCCAAGATGCCTCGGTGGATACCGAAGCACTAAGGAGTTTGATACTTACGAATTATGCGAATTGCGTAATCAACAAAATCAACGCATTGTCAGGTTCAACAAACCATTAAAAAGAAAAATTATAACCGGTCATCGCAAAAGATTGCATGACTCCTTTAATTTCTTTTTGAAGAGCTTCGTTGAGAGGTACGCCTTTTTTACTACGATCAAGCCAGATCAGGTATTCTTTTTCGCCCGCAGTGTAAATCCGTTGTTGACCGGGCATTTTCTTGCTTGCTCTTAATTCCCTGAGAATGTCACCAGTTGTCTTTTTAAATTCATCCACTTCGGTGAAGTGAGAAATGTCCATGGCAATAAAGAAATGTCCAAGGGGATACGGGACTTTTTTTCCATCTTTAATGCCCAGTAGCATTTTCATATAACTTCCGCCTTGCAACGCGGCCGAGAGAATCTCAACAACAGTAGCGTATCCATAACCTTTGTATCCGGCGGTTTCTTCACCAACTCCACCTAAAGGCGCCAGCGCTGCTTTTTCAGCAACCAGATCCTTTAGAATTTCTACTGCATCGGTCTTGCTTTCCCCGTTTTCGTCGATAACCCAACCTTTAGGTACTTCCTTGCCTTCGCGGGCATATAATTCTATTTTTCCACGCTGACTTACACTGGTAGCACAATCGAGTAAGAACGGAAAGTCTTCGTCGGTAGGCATTCCAAAAGTTAGCGGATTGGTTCCTAGCATATTTTCAACGCCAAAAGTAGGAGCAATGGATGGGCGGGCATTCGTTCCAGTGGTTCCAATCATCCCTGCTTTTGCCGCCATAAGTGCGTAATATCCTGCAATCCCGTAATGAGTCGAGTTTCTTACTGCCACCATGCCCATACCAAATTCCTTTGCTTTGTCAATGGCCATTTGCATTGACCTTTTTGCAATCACATGTCCCATTCCATTGTGTCCGTCAACAACGGCTGTGGTGGGACCTTCTTTGATGATTTCAAATTGTGTTACAGGATTCAGGATGCCATCTTTAATACGATCCAGATAGATTGGCTTTAATCGATTGCATCCATGCGAATCAATGCCCAATTTGTCGGCAGTGATAAGTACATCGGCGCATATTGCAGCGTCTTCCTCCGGAACTCCGGCTTTTACAAGGGCTTCAGCCATGAAACGTTCCATGGTTTCGAAATCTACCCACGCTAAATCTTTTTGCATTATTTTAATTTTTTTGGATATAACAAGTTAATGATAATCGTTTTGTTGGATGTGCCATTAAAATAGAACATGGCTAGACGAAAGTCAGGTGGACCAAACATACCTCTGGCATCATTCGAAAAGCCATAACCTTCAATGGGAATGCCCATTTCTCCCTGATCTAATTTTCGGTTGTTGTTTTCATCATGAATGATTGCAGCAGCATAACTTCCTTTTGGAAGACTGTCGAATGCTACCCACATCTCTGCTCCCGTAATTTCGTAACTAAAGCTTCGATATGAATTTTCAGTTGCAAAACCCTGTGGTCGATTGTAAAGTCCCACAAATACACTGCCTTTCAGCGAATGGAATCCTTTTATCCAGATTTTCAGGGTGGCATTAACTGCCGGTTGAGTTTTAATTGTGTCGGTCTTTACGGGAAGAATGGTGTCGGGAGGAGCAACCGCCTGTGTTTGAGAAACAGTGTCGGTCTGCGAATAGACCAGTCCTGTACAAAGCGTAAATACCAAGGAATAAATAATTTTTTTTAACATCAGAGTTCAATCTTTAGTCCGTCATAAGCCAGTTTTACATGATCTGGCAATTCCCGTTCTACGCTTTCGTGCAAACCCATCATATGGCTAATATGAGTAAGAAATGCTTTTTCAGGATTAATTTCGGCGATGAGTTCGAGGGCCTGGTCCAGATTCATGTGAGAATAATGTGGTTTTTTGCGAAGCGCGGCCAGGATTACAACTTTTAAGCCACGAAGTTTTTCCTTTTCCTCATCAGTAATCAGACTTATGTCGGTAAGATACGCAACGTCCTGTATGCGATACCCAAGTACCGGAAGCTTATAGTGCTGGGCGGCAACAGGTAATACCGACAAATGGGCAAATTTAAAGGCTTCTGTACCCACCGGATGTAGTTCAATATCCGGCACGCCGGGATATTTGTCATCAGCAAAAGCATATTCAAACTCTTTGATGATTTGAGAATGTATTTCCTCACGGGCATATACATCCATTGCTCGTTGTTGGATATAATTGAATGCACGCACATCATCCAGTCCGCCAATATGATCCTTATGTTCATGGGTTAACAGGATACCGTCGAGATGATTCACCCCCTCACGCAGCATTTGCTGTCTGAAATCCGGGCCTGCATCAATAACGGCCACTACGCCTTTGTCTTCAATCATTAAGGATGAACGAAGCCGCTGATCGCGGGAGTCTCCGGAACGGCATACCTCGCAATGACAAGCTACCACCGGTACACCTTGTGAAGTCCCAGTACCTAAAAATGTAATTTTCATGAAGCTGCAAATTTAGAAATAATTTATTAATGAAGCCTTCATTATCAGCTTTTCCTCCTCATTGAGGGCTGAAAAAAAATGCTTACCTTTGCTTAACATAAATATTTGATATGTTAGAAGAAATCGATGTTCTGAAACTCGATCAAAGTGCTGCAAGGCTTATTGGTTCAGACTGGATGCTTATCAGCGCTGGGAATCTGGAAGAGTATAATACCATGACAGCCGCCTGGGGTAGCTTAGGTTTTTTGTGGAAAATGCCTGTCGCCACAATTTTTATTCGCCCACAACGATATACATATTCCTTTGTTGAGAAATCAGATTACTTTTCCCTTTGCTTTTTTAAGGAAGAGCATCGTGACATTCTTAACTATTGTGGTAAAGTTTCCGGACGTGATGTGGATAAAGCAAAAGAGACAGGGTTGAAGACGATTGCATATCAGAATAAAACAGTCTATTTCGAGCAAGCGAGTCTTGTAATGATTTGTCGGAAGATTTATTTCCAGGATCTTCAGCCTAAGCATTTCCTCGACGCTTCTATTGAGAAACTTTATCCAACTCAGGACTATCACAGGATGTATATCGGTGAGATAGAAAAAACATTGATCAATGTATAATTAGTTATCTTTAGATCATGCCAATTAAAAAAATTAAAGAGGGCGTTTTAAAGCGGAGAACTGCAGGCGATAGCGTAAAATCACGCCGTTCAAAAAAACTGCAGTCGTGGGAAGCTATTAGAAGCATCGGCATTTTGTACCACGTGCCTGACGAAGCAGCTTATGTGAGATTTACAAATTATATTGCGACGATTCAGTCAGCAAAAAAGGATGTTAAAACCCTTGGATTATACGCAGGCAAGGAAATTCCTCATTATTGCTATCCCCGTCTTTCCTTCGATTATTTTAACCGTAAAGACCTCAATTGGTTTGGTAAGCCCGGTGGAATCAAAGTCAATGACTTTATAAATACGGAATTTGATCTGCTCGTTAATCTTGATCTGTCCTCTGCAAAGGTGTTTGATTACATCGTCGGCGTTTCCAAAGCCCGATTGAAATGCGGACGTTATCACACAGATACTGTAGCTCTCTACGATTTTATGATTAGTGATTCGCATCCAGATTCGCCCGAAACGCTTATGGATGAGATTATTGAATGGCTTCGCAATTTGAAGTCTGCAGAGTAATAGCAGTCGCCTCAGAGGGTTAAAGCTTTGTTAAGAGTATAAATTTATCAGAATATCCCTATATTTGGGGGTATTAAATCTCTCCCGATATGAAGAAATTTGTATTCTCAGTTTTGTTATTGACTCTGGTTGCGGTCAATGCATTTGCTCAAATTCAGGCACCAGTAAACAGCAGTATTTCTGTTGACGATCTCTTTGGAACACGAAAGGAGATAGTTTTTACATTTCATGCCGACAGTAAAGATCAAATCAACAATGATCTTACAAATGTCGTTTCTATCGATCGTGTGCGTCCCTCAGCTCTTGGAGGCTACGATGTAACTGCTTACGCCAATAAAAGAAGTTTTACAGAATTTCTTACCCGTGGAATCGCATGGACGGAAGTTGTAAGGACAGCTCCAAAGGCGTATAATATGGCTACCACCACGTCTCAGATGTCAAGCTGGGATCGCTATCCTACATATTCTGTATATGAGCAGCTGATGGCTGATTTCGCCAATAATTTTCCTGCCATTTGTCGGCTGGATACTATTTTGGCCTCCACCCCTGGGGGGCATAAGATACTTGCATTAAAGATTTCTGATAATGTAAATCAAAATGAGAATGAGCCCCGTTTTTTGTATTCCAGTTCCATGCATGGGGATGAAACCACTGGTATTATATTAATGCTTCGTTTAATCAATGATTTGTTGACGAATTATAACTCCAGTGCAAAAATCCTCAACCTCGTAAATAATATCGAAATTTGGATATGTCCAATGGCCAATCCAGACGGAACTTATGCAAGTGGTGATAATACGATAAACGGCACGAGCTCCACCCGAGGTAATGCAGCAGGAGAGGATCTTAATCGTAATTATCCTGATCCCAGAGCAGGAAACCATCCTGATGGATTATCCTGGCAGCCGGAAACGCAGGCATTCATGGCTTTTGCAGAATTACATCATTTTAATATGTCTGCCAATTTTCACGGAGGTGCAGAATTACTTAACTACCCTTGGGATACATGGACCACTTCAGGTAATCCTAACGCCAGCGCAGGCTGGTGGCAAAGAGTCTGTACTGCTTATGTTGATACATGTCAGCTGGTCGATGCCACTTATATGACCGATATGGGTGGTGTGACTGAAGGTGGCGATTGGTTTGTGATTACCGGCGGTCGCCAGGATTATATGAACTATTTTCAGTATTGTCGTGAAGTAACAGCTGAAATTGATGTGACTAAAACCACTGAAACGCAAAATCTGGGCGCCGCATGGAATCGTAATTACCGTGGTTTGTATAATTATATGCAGGAATCACTTTTTGGATTACGAGGATTAGTAACGGATTCGTGCAGTGGTTTACCAATCAAAGCAAAGGTATGGATTTCGAGTTATGATCAGGCTAACGATAGTTCGCAGGTGTATTCGTTTCTTCCTGTGGGAGATTATCACAAATATCTTACGGAAGGAACCTACAGTGTGACGTTCTCTGCCCCGGGGTATGCAAGTAAAACGGTTAATAATGTTGTGATTGCCAATGGAAGTACAACCGTTGTTAATGTCGCCTTTGCACCAAGTCTGCCTGCTGCTAATTTTATAGCAGATGAAACTTCAACCTGTACCGGTGTCGTCAATTTTTCTGATCTTTCTACAGGTGGCGCCAATTCCTGGTCCTGGGATTTTGGTGATGGTACGGGTTCTACTTCTGCCAGCCCGACGCATGCATATACTACTAATGGAACCTATACTGTTAGCTTAACGGTATCAAATTGTAAAGGCTCAAATACCGCCACAAGAACATCTTACATCACGGTTAACTTACCTGCTGCTCCTACAGTTAATGGTGATTCCATATGCGGTGCGGGGACCGTAAACCTTAGCGCCACCGGCTCTGGAACGCTTAGCTGGTATGATGCCCCCATCAACGGAAATCTGGTTAATACAGGGACTGCTTTCTCTCCATCTCTTTCCTCAACAACGACTTATTATGTTGCAAGTGAAGTTATCGCTGCTCCCGTTGCTGGTGGAAAGCCTGATAATACTGGTGCTGGTGGTAATCTAACCAATCAAAACCAGTATGAGATTTTTGATTGCACTACAGCATGCACTCTTGTTTCAGTGAAGGTATATGCTTCCACACTGGGCAATCGTACATTTGAACTGCGAAATAGTTCAGGGACTGTGCTGCAGTCAGCCACAGTGAACATTACTTCAACTTCCGGGGCCTTTACTGTTCCATTAAATTTTTCCGTTCCCGTTGGCACTAATTTGCAGTTAGGTCTTGCTTCATCTAGCACCTGCGACTTGTATCGCAACAGTGGGAGCGTATCTTACCCTTATACTACAGCAGGTTTGATTAGTGTGAAAACAAGTAGTGCCGCTTCTACGCCACTCAATTATTATTATTATGTGTATGATTGGCAGATTCAGGCTGGTAGTTGCAGCAGTGCACGAATTGCTGTAACAGGTGCAATCAAGCCAATTCCTGTTGCAAGCTTTGGTCAATCATTAGCAGGGACAACAGCTACTTTTTCTAATACATCCAGCGATGCTACATCCTGGTATTGGAATTTCGGCGACGGACAAAGCAGCACTCAACAAAATCCCTCACACACCTATTCTACTGACGGAACATACAATGTAATGCTGATTGCTAACAACAGCTGTGGTAGTGATACGGTATGGAACAATGTTGTGATAGGTCCTGCAGCTGTAGAGGCATATGCAGATCAGCTCTCCCAAATCGGTTTATATCCAAATCCCGCAAAGGATGTAATTTATATTTCTTTCAATGGTATTACTCAAAGTAAGTGTGAGTACGAATTCATTAATATGGTTGGTCAATCGGTTCTAAAAGGTGAGTTAACCTTTACTGATGGAAACACTAGTGTTCCGGTGAATATTGGTGGCCTGCTTCAGGGTGTCTATTTTGTAAAACTCAGGATGGACGGTGAAACGGTTACTCGCAAGACAATTATAGAATAGCAACATTCTTAAATCAAAAAGAGGCTTTCATAATCGAAGGCCTCTTTTTTTGCGCTATACTTTTTAGGGCAGAAGACAAATAAACCATCTAAACTGAAAATCTGCCTAGGAGGAATTGAACAGAGTATAGTGATATTCCTAGCGATTCTATTCGTTATTTTATTTCTTTGGTTTATTGTTATCCCAAGTTGGAACAACCGTTTTAAGAAACTCTTGTTTTTCAGCTTGTATTTTTGCTATGTCAAGCCCAATGTATTTCTGGGCTTTTTCTTTTGTTGAAAGGTCAGGAGTATTGAATGGTAGCTTAACATTATGAGCTATCAAGACTTCAACAAGTAGTATTCGCGCATCTTTGGAGCGGTCAATGGACGTAGCCAAAACGCGCATACATTCCACCGGGGAATGGAATCCAACGCCATTGGAGGATGCAACCCAATCCCAACGCCATTGTGCACTTCTGATTAACTTTAGAATAGGCGACATTTCGGCTTCGGTGGCTCCGTTCTCCCAAGCTAACTTTGCAGCAACATGACAAAGTACAAGGTTTTTTTCTGCGATAAGTTTAACCTGATTTATTTTATCCTGTCGTTGATAAACATTGTCACGAAGCTTATCTTCACTTTCGCGATGACAAACACCACATGAACCAGAAATATTATTCAACGGACTTTGAATCTTATGATCGGTGAATTTTATGCTTCCTTCGCGGCGATACGGCATATGGCAATCTGCGCAGGCAACTCCCCGGTCAGCATGAACACCAGTCATGAATACTTCATAATCGGGATGCTGAGATTTTAGTATGGGTGTTCGACTCATAGCATGTTCGAAATCTTTAAACCCGATACTATCGTAATAAGCTTCCATGGAATCTGCACTAAATCCTTTATCCCATGGGAACGTAAGATATTTTCCTTCTCCCTTAAAGTAATACTCAACATGGCATTGGGCACAAACAAGACTCCTCATTTCTTGTTGGGTTGATTTGTTAATGTCGCGCCCTTGTCGTTGAAAAGCCTCTATCAGGGCTGGTCTCGTAATTCGAAGGTTCATTGTTTTTGGGTCGTGGCAATCCTGGCAACCAATCGGGTTAGTAATTTCTTTTCCCATATCAATCCACTTACCTTTATAAAATGCTTCAGCCCCAATTTTGTTCATCATACGGGGGACATCAGTACTTTTACAAGTCCAGCAGGTTGCTGGTTGATCCTGTACAGTTCTTAAGATATTTCGTATATCTTCAATTGCGTGGTAATGGCCGCGTCCCTGATTATATTCTTTTGAGAATGCATAGCCAGCCCATAAAATAACGAGATTAGGATCGTTGGCTAAATAGTCCACTTTTCCAGAACCGCCATATTTACTGCGAAAACTCGTATCAGCTGTAGTCATCCAGGTTTCATACTCACGTGGGAAATTCTCTCCCCAAACAGCGTTGTCCGGCTCCCATTCAGCAATTTCTTTCGTCTGTTGAAAATACAACTTCGATTCGCTTCTTCGCTCCATTATGGATGCAGCGAATAATCCAATGAAAAATACCACAACTGCCGTAAGCAAAAAAATCAGCCAATTTAGCCAAGGCCTTTTTTTTGTGTTTTCACTAATTGATTTCATAGGATAATTCTTTATATTAATAATATATTTTTATTTTTTAGATGATGTGTAATGCTCCAACCATGACGGGGATACACTCTCGAGTTGTGGCGCCAAGGAAGAAGGGTATGAGGCCAGGCTGTTTACTTCGCCATGTGGAGTATTTCTGTGGCAATCATAACATCGATGTCCTTTACCAAGTTTGGAGTTTTCAGCAGTCACTTCCGTAAGATTTACCATGCTGATTAAATCTGCATGGCAGCGTTTGCAATTGTCCTGAACCACAGCTTGCCCCGCCTCTTTTATTCGAATGACCTGCGGTTCGAGCCGAAAAGTGAACATGTATGAATGACGCATGCCATCCTTAGCCTTAAAAAAATATTTATTAATCGTATTGTTATGTGGTACGTGGCAATCGTTACAACTTGCCACCTCACGATGACTGCTGTGAAACCATGATGCGTACTGTGGATACATCACATGACAATTAACACAGGTTTTGGGGTCATCTGAAATATAGGAGGCAGCATTGGAGAGTTTAAAAATAAATGCCGACAACCCGCAAATAATGCCAAGAAGCACTATGACCGGAATGCGCCAGCGCTCTGGCGGTGTAAAAAATGAAATAATACGAATTATCAATTTCAAGGCGTATAGGGTATTACTGACAAATATAGATACGCCATGGTAGGATTCACCTATAATGAATGGAAATTTTTAAAAAATACACTAATTTTTATTTATTATAAATAGCGATTTATATATTATGTCAATAGAAAAATAAGAGACTGCTCCTCGTCAGTCATGTTTTGCCAGCAGCATTTTGTATTTACTTCTATTTGAATACTACTGTTGGTTTTTACGTTAAGCTTGTGCAAAGGTGTCATCAGAAAGCCTTGGCCATTCATTACAATCATCGATACCTCTTGGGCAAGACACCATTTGAAACTTGCGCGTGGTTTTATTTTGTAAAGGACAATCTTGAAAAGTTGATTGCTAAGCATGACTCTTCCTCCCAGAGGCCAATCAGCATTATCGGCCTCCTCATATTTAGTTACCTGTAACATCGCAATCAGGCTTTGATCATGGTCAATAACATTTTGAATCGCTCAATGGCGTTGACTGCATGAGGGATGGATGCAGGCATTATTATGCTTTGCCCTTTGGTCAGTTCGTGTGCCTGGCCATTAATGAGGATTTCTGCTTTGCCTTCAATCACCTGC
Organism: Bacteroidales bacterium; assembly: GCA_963678485.1. Taxonomy (GTDB): domain Bacteria; phylum Bacteroidota; class Bacteroidia; order Bacteroidales; family CAIWKO01; genus CALGYY01. The sequence goes on along the minus strand of OY782882.1, from coordinate 1,338,663 downwards.
ACAAATGCATCGAAAGGTGCCGTGTGCTCGCTTAGGCGCTGTCCTGCGTCGAAAGAAAAGAGCGTAATGTTGCCGATGGCCTTGTCAAGTATACGCTTGCTAATAATTCCATTTTCGGAATATTCAACTTCATGTGTAAAATCAAAAACCTTGGCTGTTTCGAAGGATTTGCTTTCCATATTTTCTTTTTTTAAGTTGAGGTAAACTCTGTTTATTCTCGCGAAGATTTTTCATTTTGGTGTTGACAACGTTCTGATTATTTCTTCAATCTCTTCAATGCAACCACCACAATGTGTCCCTGCACCGGTAACGATGCCAACTTCATGGGCTGTTGTTAGCTGCTTGTCTCGAATAGCCTGCTCAATGGTGCTTCTATATACTTCTGCGCAAACACAGATTAAATCATCATTTTCGTTCATAATGTCAAAATTAAACTTTCTGCGAAAAAACTAAGTGGCTGATCATAAAGTTCCGGATGCGATGCGTCCGAAGTGTTGGCGTGAAGAAGTTTACTGGGGTAATAGACTGCCCGGCAACACTGGGACAACGCCGCATACGGACTTTATGAAAAGATACTAATTAGTTTAAAAATAATTTCATGTCCTCATCAACACTTTGAATGCCGCTAATACCAAACTGTTCAACAAGAACCTTAGCTACAGCGGGAGATAGAAATGCCGGCAGACTTGGACCGAGATGTATTTTCTTTACACCCAGTGAAAGTAGAGCCAGTAAAACAATAACGGCCTTTTGCTCGTACCATGCAATGTTATATGCGATTGGCAAGTCATTAATATCATTCAATTGGAAAATCTCTTTTAGTTTGAGTGCAATGACTGCGAGTGAGTAGGAATCATTGCATTGACCTGCATCAAGTAAGCGTGGAATGCCGCCAATATCGCCCAGTTGAAGTTTGTTATACCTGTATTTAGCGCATCCTGCAGTGAGGATTACCGTGTCTTTTGGGAGCTTTGCTGCAAAATCAGTATAATAATCACGATCCTTCATACGGCCATCACAACCGGCCATTACAAAGAATTTTTTTATAGCACCGCTCTTTACAGCATCCACAACTTTATCTGCCAATGCGAATACCTGTGCGTGGGCGAATCCACCAACGATTTCACCTTTTTCAATTTCTATAGGAGCCTGACAGCTTTTTGCCAGTGCTATAATTTCGCTGAAATCCTTTTTGCCATTTTTAATTTCAATGTGTTTGCATCCATCGAAACCGGCAGAATTCGTAGTGAAAACTCTATCTTTATAAATGGAATGTGTTGGTGGAGGAACAATGCAATTTGATGTAAAAAGAATAGGGCCATTAAAGGTTTCGAATTCTTCGCGCTGCTTCCACCATGCATTGCCATAGTTGCCAACAAAATGTTCATATTTTTTAAATGCAGGATAGTAATGGGCAGGGAGCATTTCACTATGGGTGTATACGTCTACCCCTGTGCCATTGGTCTGCTCTAGTAATGATTCCATATCCACAAGGTCATGTCCACTGATAAGAATGCCAGGATTGTTGCGCACTCCAATATTTACTTTCGTGATTTCCGGATTTCCGTATTTACTGGTGTTTGCTTTGTCGAGTAAGGCCATTACTTTTACACCATAGCTTCCACATTCCAATACAAGGTTGAGCAACTCAGGCACACCTAAGCTTGTATCAGTGGTAGCAGCAAGGCCTTTTTGCATGAAGGACCAAATGTCTTCTTCCTCAAACCCAAGATTAGAGGCATGTTCACCATAGGCGGCGATTCCTTTAATTCCATAAACAAGCAATTCCTTTAATGAACGTAAATCTTCATTTGTGGTAGCTAATACACCGGCAACATCTTCCTTTTTCAAAAAATCGGCAATCTCAGTACCAGTCCATGTAGCTGAATCATGAAGTGATGAAGGCACAGCAATGCCCTTCTGCTTCATTTCCGATGCAAGGCTGTCGCGTATGGCTAATCCATGTTTGATTTTTTCGGCAATGGCCAATTTGTCGAAATTTGCATTGGTAATGGTTGTGAATAATGCATCTGCAATAAACAGGTTGACATCTTTGCGGTTTAATCCCTTTGCTCTTGCATAGGTACTATAAATACTGATGCCTTTACAAACATAGATTAATACATCCTGAAGTTGCGCAACTTCATCTGATTTTCCACATACTCCTTTAATTGTACAGCCAGTACCTTTGGCTGTTTCCTGACATTGATAACAAAACATACTCATGGTAGTTTCTCCTTTATGTTGGTTAATTATTATATTGAATAGATCATTAGTTTTCATTAATAAATTATACCCACTCTTCTTTGAGTACATTTCCTTGTATGCCCACAAATACAGCTTTAATTGGTACTTTTCGCGTAGCGTTAGCAACCGCGGTTTTTGCAATGTGCAGCAAACCCCCGCAACAGGGAACTTCCATCATCACCACCGTTAACGTATTGATCTGTGCCTGATCTACCATAGCGGTCACTTTTTCTACATAGCTTTCCATGTTCGAATCAAGTTTTGGACAGGCAATAGCAAGGGTTTTCCCTTTGAGAAAATCATTATGGAAGTTGCCAACGGCAAAAGCCACACAATCTGCGGCTAGCAATACGTCGGCATTTTTGAAATACCCGGCTGAAGGATTTAATAAATGTAGTTGAACCGGCCATTGCCTGAGTTGAGAGGGGACAGCACCGATATTTTGTTCCTTTGCAGGTTCATTATTGAAACTCATTTCCTTGCTCCCCGGACACGAATGTCCATGATGTCCATGTTGATGTTCCATGATTTCATTTGTTTTAATGTTCACTTTATGTTCGTTCAAATAAGCAAGCGCTTCATTATAATATTCTGTTTCGCCATGCTCTTTTAAATGATTCAAATGTGCTTTAATGGTATTCTCTCCTTTAGTCACTATAATTGCCATTACCTTTTTTTCATCATAGGGTTCGGCTTCTCGCTCCTCAATGGTCATTGCTCCTTGGGGACAATGTCCGATACAGGCACCAAGACCATCACAAAACAAATCACTGATAAGTCTTGCCTTATTATCTATAATCTGCAATGCGCCTTCATGACAGTTGGGAATGCACAGACCACAACCGTTACATTTTTCCTCGTCAATAATTACAATTTGTCGTTTCATAAAATATAAACAGGTAATAAAGTACGCAAATGTATAATAAGATTTACAACTGACCAAATATTTTTTAAGAAATATTTTGTTGATTTTGTAAATATAAGAAAAACAATAAGATAAATAAGGTGAAATGAGGGCGTTTTACAAAAAAAATGACGCATCACTATGCTTGGTGCATGTAATGCGTCATTTTTTAAATTACAAAAAGGAGGCTAGTCTAAGAGAGACTACCTATAAGTAATCGGCCAGCTTTTGTTTTTGCATATAATCCTTGAATTGTTGGGAAAGCTCAAACATAATCCCACCCATCAGGCATTTAGTAAAAGGACAAATCGGGCGATCCATGGGGCATGTGGTTTCCTGAATTTCACCTTCAATCGACTGGTAGATGTCGAGCATGGTGATTTCATTGGCTGCTTTAAGCAGGATGAATCCGCCTAAAGGTCCACGAGTAGATTTTACGAATTTATCTTTAACCAGTCGCTGCATTACCTTAGCAAGGTGGTTTCGGGAGGCGCCTGTGAGTTCAGCGATCTTGTTTACATTCATATTTACATCCGATTTTGCAATCAGCACCATAGCGTGGATTGCGATGGATGATGCTTCGGAAAGCGAAATAATGCGGGCCATATAAGGTCTCCTTTTTTAAGTGTTAATGCGTTATTATTTGGCAGCACGCTTTTCGAAACGTCGCAAAGCCAGTTTTATAAACTGGTATGAAACAATTATCAATACGGGCCAGGAAATATACCATAAAATTGAGGCTAACATAGAATCGTACATAATCTTATAATTTTAGTAAGCGTGATCATTATTCTGCATTTCTGCACGGTCAATTTTCTTTCGGTCGAGTGATTTCCATACCCAGTATATGTAAGCAATTACAAAAGGTACGGCTAACGAAACGTACGACATTACTGTAAGCGTATACATACTCGAAGAACTGTTACTGATGGTGAGTGAACAATTCGGGTCGGAAGTGGAAGGATAGAAGGAGGTGTGGTTAAACGCTGCAACTAAAAACAAGGCAAGAACAGTAAAGATTGTTCCTGCACCAGCAAACCAAATTGCTTTAGTGTTCTTTTTGAACCATGCCAGATAAATCCCGGCGATTACAGCCACTACACCGAGTAGGAAAATAATCAGTATGACGGGCATATCAAGGAAATTCTGCAGATATTTATACGGCATCAGCGACACAACACCGTCATCGGTATAACCGTAACCACTGCTGGTAAGAAGCATTGCTGCGAATGCAATAAATACTGCAAGGAATGGGATAGCGTTGAAACGTACCATTTTTCTTGCATTTTCAACCATGCCATCGTCGGCAATATTATTCATAAAATACATTGCTCCCAGTACACGGGAAAGAAAGAACACAGTAAATCCAAGCATGATATTCTGTATGTTGAATACAGCTTCTAATCCACGCAAGGGGTTTTGCCAATGAGTAAAATTATTGGCGTCAACTAAAAATTCACTGCCTGTAAAGAAGGTGCCGACAGCTGTGCCAATGAGAAATGTACCCAACGCACCATTAATAAATAGAAATAGTTCGTAGGTTTTTTGACCAAGGAAATTTCCTTTTTTAACACGGAACTCATATGCGATGGCTTGAATCGTAAAGCAAAACAATATAGCAATCCAAACCCAGTATGCACCTCCGAAACTCACCGAATAGAACTTTGGAAAGGCTGCGAACATAGCGCCTCCAAAAGTCACAAGTGTTGTAAAGGTCAATTCCCATTTGCGTCCGAGCGAATTTACCAGCATGGTCTTTTCTTCCTCACTTTGAGCAACGGAGGAAAACAAGGTTTGTCCACCCTGAACAAACATCAGAAATACGAGCAATGCAGCAAGGATAGACACAATAATCCACCAATACTGCTGAAGTGCGGGATGTGATAATGTTTCAAACATGGCTTTCTCCTTTCGGACCGTTTTTAATAGCGGTGAACATAATTTTCATTTCAGCAATCAACAACGCGGTGAAGAGCACGGCAAAGAGGATAAAGGTGACCATTACCGCGCTTGAAGTAATTTGCGAAGTAGCGACAGCTGTAGGAAGCAAATCTTGTATCGCCCAGGGTTGACGACCGACTTCCGTAACAATCCATCCAGCCCATGAGGCAACAAAGGATAATGGAAAGGTAAGGACCGCTAGTTTTAAGAAAAGACTTCGTCCTTCAATTTTATCTTTGAGCGCAAAATAAAGTACCATTCCAAAAATCATGATGAACCATATTCCAAGAATAATCATAATGCGGAAGGAATAAAAAGTCATTGGAACATTTGGAATAATCTCTTCTGCATTATTGAGGTATCCGTATCCAAGATACTGGTAATTGGCTTCAAGCACTCCTTTTACTGAATCGGCTTTAGCTATGTTTCCTGCCTTTTTTTCGATGCGGTACTGATTCAGTGCAGCGATTGCAATTTTTCCCATATCGATTTTGGTTTGGGCAGAAATGATGTTGTTCTCTGCATTTCCCTTAACTAAGTCATTCATTCCGGGAACAAAGGCATTCGCATCGCGGTAGCTCATCATCGACAACAATTGAGGAATTTCCCATTTGAAATAAAAGTCCTCGGAGGGATCGCCTTTACCAGCATTTGGCTTCAACACACCAATAGCAGTGAGCCCGGCATTGCGGCTTCCATTGTATAAACCTTCCATGGCTGCAAGTTTTGCAGGTTGGCGTTGTGCAACCTGATAGGCAGAACCATCACCGGTGAATGCAAGGAAAAGGGCCGCAATCAAACCAAAAACAGAAGCAACCACCATACTGCGTTTTGCAAACAGTATTTCTCGCTTTTTAAGGAGAAACCATGCGGAAACAGCAATTACAAAAAGAGCTCCGGTAACATAGCCACTCGAAATCGTGTGAAGGAATTTGTTAACGGCAACCGGCGAAAATAGAACTTGCCAGAAATCGAGCATTTCGCTGCGCCCCGTGTCGGGATTAAAATGCATACCAATGGGATATTGCATCCAGCTATTGGCAACAAGGATCCATAAGGCAGAAAGACTTGCACCAAAGGCAACAAGCCAGGATGAAGCAAGATGGAATTTTTTACTAACTTTTTCCCAGCCGAAGAACATCACGGCAATGAAAGTAGATTCGAGGAAAAAGGCAAGAATACCTTCAATGGCCAGTGGCGCACCAAAGATATCGCCCACAAACCATGAATAGTTGGACCAATTGGTGCCAAATTCAAATTCCATGATGAGTCCGGTAGCTATACCAACTGCGAAATTTATCCCGAAAAGTTTCATCCAAAATTTAGTGATCCTTTTCCATTCTTCGTTGCCAGTGCGAACATAAATGCTTTCCATCATGGCCACAATAAAACTCAATCCGAGGGTGACCGGGACAAAAAGCCAGTGGTACATCGCGGTTAACGCAAATTGCGCTCGCGACCAGTCCACCAATGAAGGGTCAATGTTAGCTATCATATTATCTTGGTTTGGTTAATTGATCTAAAACATATTCGCTCTTCTGTTGATCAGTATCAAAGCGGCTATTTAAAAAATTTGGAAAAAAGAATAAGCGCAAAACAACAAACATGATGAACAATTTTATAAGGATAATCAACCACAACTTTTTACCAATGGTCATTCCCTTAAACCCTTCGTAATAAAAAAGGAAAACGTTTTTTATTATGTGTCCTGGCGCTTTCATAGCATTATTGGCAATTCAACTTGTAATACTTCTTTGAGATTTTATCACCTAATTCAGCAGCACGGTTTATATCTTCACAGCCCATTCTTTTATAGCCTGAACTGATTCTTGCTAAACCACGATTGTAATAGGCATCCGCTGCATCAGGATTCAGTTGCAGAACCATATTGTAATCCTTGATAGCATTGGCGAAATCATTCATTTCATCATAAATATATCCGCGATTAAAGTACGCGTCAATATATGTCGGATCAAGCTCAATCACTTTATTGTAATCAGCAATGGCTAACTGCGTTTGATAGGTCAAATCGTAATCATAAGCCCTGTTGTAATAAGCTTTGGCATTGGCAGGATCCAAACGGATGACCGCTGTATAGTATTCGATTGCCTCACCGAATTCTTCACGTTTATCAGCCAACACTGCCAGATGGTAGAGAGCAACGCTATTTTCGGGATAGGTGTTTAATATTTTTTTGAAATCAGCTTCAGCATCTGCAATGAGGTTCATTTTTTCAAACAAGGCCCCGCGCCGGTAATAAGCCGGATAGTAGTTAGAATCAATACTAATGGCGCGATCCAAATCAATAAGCGCTTCTTTTGTTTTACCCATGGTTTCGTACAAGGCAGAACGTGTTATAATGGCTGAAACATCTGTAGGTTTTAATGTAATAACGGTGGAATAATCGGCCAAGGCTTCCATATTCTTTCCAAGCTTTTCATAACAAATACCTCTGTTGAAATATGCATCACCCTGTTCAGGTAGCAACGCGATTACTTTCGCATAATCTTCGATGGCTCCGGAATAATCATTATTTGAATACTTTGTAAAGGCTGATACTGATAATTCATCAGCACTTTGACCGAAAACCTGTAAAGAAAAAAGGATTACGGTTAAGAATGTCAGATAGTTGGATAATTTCATAAAGGTATTTATATGCTTATTTACCACAACAAACATATGAATATTTTTTAATACTGCAATGTTTTTTTCAACAATCTGATTTTTTTTGATTTGACTTGCTTTTTACCTGCCTACGCAGGTTTTTTATACATTTGCTAAAAATCGCAGCAATGAAACGAATTGCAGTTTTTCCGGGATCCTTTGATCCGCTTACCAAAGGGCACGAATCGGTAGTGCGACGCGCCTTGCCATTATTCGATAGAATCATTGTGGCTATTGGAGTAAACTCCGACAAACAGCATATGTTTCCTTTGGAGCAGCGCTTAGAATGGATACGGTCAACTTTTGCGGATAGTGATATGGTTGAGGTTTCTCATTACGAAGGATTGACTGTGGATTTTTGTAAAAAAGTGAAGGCAGGTTTTATTTTAAGAGGCTTGCGGACTTCTGCCGATTTTGAGTTTGAGCGCAGTATTGGTCAGGTGAACAGAAAAATTAATCAGGATGTTGAAACAGTTTTTCTGCTAGCCGATCCTGAGTATGCGGCGCTGAACTCCTCAATTGTCAGGGAAATTATCCGCTATCATGGCGACATTGCACCATTTGTCCCAGCGGGTGTGAAATTATAATTCGGTATTACAAAATAAGCATCTTTAAGCTTACGTTATTATGCGGGTACATTAAACAGGGGGTAAGGCCTCATCCCGCAAGCCCTCTCTTCAAAAAGAGGGATGGGATGAGGCTCATTTTTTTATGGGAATTCGAAAATTTATTACGACGATTATTTTTTGTGTAGTGATGATATTTCAGGTCACTGCGCAGGCTACATATATAACAGGAACAGCAAAAGGCGCTGAAGGAAAGAAACTGTTGGTTCGTACTTTTGCTGATTATATTTCAGGAAGAGAAATTACTCTTGGCTACACAACTATTGATTCTACCGGTAATTTCTCTCTCAGTATTCCTCTTCGATCAACAATCTATGCATGGTTCGAGATAGATTATTATGCTGGAGAAGTATATCTGGATCCGGGGACTCATCATGTGTTCACACTAAAAGGCATAGTGTTTAATGAAAAAACCGATCGGATAAATGGCAATTTGGAGCAGCAAACCATTAGTGTTATTCCCGACTCCAGTGATCGTTTGAATATTCAACTTCGCAAATTCAATGTCACGTGCAATCAGCTGCTGATTCGTTATCTTGGCGATGAATCTGGAAACCCCTTTGAACTCATGAGCAAGTCGTTTAGGATTGCCGTTGATTCATTAAAATTAGTGTGTGATACCGTATTTGCTAAGAATGGTTCCAGTTTTATCAACGATTATATCAAATACCGATTTGCTTCTCTGCAATACATGAACCTGCAAAATTCCACACAAAAGTTATTTTTCTCTTATTTGTTTCATCAGCCAGTGCTATACAACAATATTGAATATATGGGATTTTTCCGGCAGTACTATGAAAATTACTTTACTGCCGTTAATCGTCCTTTCCGTACTGAGCATTTGAGATATCTTATTAATACTGATGCCCCATATGCAGCAATTCTCGATTCTATGGGGGCTGATACTCTATTGCAGAATGAGGTTTTACGAGAAGTCGTCCTGTTAGAAGCCTTGCGTACGGCATATGCTACCAGCGGTTTTAAAAGAAGCAGTGTATTGCGCGTTATTGGATCAATGGTTTCAGAAGCCCGTTTTCCTGAACATCGCGAAATCGCAAAAAATCTCCTTTACATGTTGACCAGATACGAATCGGGAAAACCTGCTCCCGATTTTGCACTGATGGATGAAAAAGGCGATACAATTCAATTGTCCGATTTCAAAAATAAGATAGTATATCTACATTTTTTCACTACTTGGAATACTGCGAGTTTGGAAGAGATGGAATTTATGCGGACCTTGCAATCAAAGTATGCTTCGTCTGTGCAATTTGTAAGCATCTGCTGCGATCGCGAGTATATGAAGATGTATCATTTTGCTCGCGATCAAAAATTCCCCTGGCCATTATTACATTTCAATGGTGATTATCAATTACTGGATGCTCTTGGTGTGAAGACATATCCCTATTTCATTCTTGTTGATACTGAAGGTCGTTTCCTTTTAAATCCTGCTGAAAGCCCCAGTGGAAACATCGAATCGCGGTTGAATACGATTCTTGAAGGGAAGAATTAGATTTTACTATTTAATGACAATTACCACTTTCCGAAGAAGTGTCACTTCTGTTTTATTGGATCAAGCCGGATTATTGAGGAGCAACAAATAGTTATTGGTGTTTTTTTAGCACAACTAAAAAAACCAAAACTGAATTGTCACATTTAATAAGAGCACAACTTAATGTGTGGTTTATTTTCTTTAAATTCCAACTTTTGCATGAACAAAAGGTTGAGCCAAAATTCTAGTCAAAGCCTGCCTGACTGCGTCACGCAGGCAGGCCAAATGCTATCCCCCCACTCTCGCCAATGGCCGCAAATCACGCAAGGTAGTGCCGAAAACGCCAATTAACGGCAGTTCTTGAATGTAATGATAAACCTCATTTCGCTCATTGAATTTTCTTTTTGTCGTTTTCGACAGAGCCGACAGCGAAAAAGCCGCTGTCTGGCCCCTTGCGGATTTGCGTGCCATTGGCGATTCACAGCCTGCCCACGCCCGCTTGCTTTGACATGCCAGCGCACACGCTTTGAATATTAGCATTGCATAATTTCAATACTGTAAAAGAACCACAAAGTACAAATGGTATTGGTCTGATAAACTATTAAAACACTGATGCTCAAAAAGATTTATAAGTTTAATCAATATTGATGGTCAATGTTACAGACAATAGCTGCAAATGGAACTCATTCGCGTTCATTCGTGGTATTCGTAGTTGAAGAAAGGTATTAAAATCTATTGTTTTCTATGAATAGTATTCCTACTACTCAACTTTTCCGCTTGATCCGTTTTATTGCCTATGAAAAAGGGGTGAATTCAATATAGTGTGCTGGTTTTATACCAATCAACCGAACATAGTTTATTAAAAACAAAAGAAGCTGCCCATCATTGAGCAGCTTCTTTTATATTTATTGAAGTGAGATTACTTCACTGAAAGCTTCTTCACAGATACACTTTTGTCGATCGTGTTGGTCATACGAATCATATATAGTCCGGAAGTCAAATCAGAAACATCCATACGGAACTGATTGCCTTCAAGCAATTCGCTGCGCATAAGTTTACCTGTAATTGAAATGATTTCAACTTTAACAGAAGCATTACGCTGCAATTGAATGGTTACACTTTCTGTTGCAGGGTTTGGATATACTGCAAATTCCAGCGCTTGTCCATTATTGCAATCAACACCTAAAATGGGATTGTAGCGACCAGTAACATAAAGGTCGTCCATACGTGAGGTTCCAGTAGGTCTGACAGAATCATAGGTAGCTGCGTTTACTGCAGAGTCAGATGTAAGGATCCAGCGCAATCTCACACTCGGTTGACTATTACATGCAGCAGGAAGGTTAATGTTAGAAAGAACACCAGAGGTGAAGTTGTCGGCACACAATACTTTTGCACCAGCGACTGCTGTCCAGGTTGATCCGTCAAGGCTATATTCTACGCGGAAATTGCGAGGGCCAGAACCCGATGATCTTTGTTTGGATGAGAAACGAATACTATCGTATAACCAGGTGGTGAATTCAACTTCCCAATACTTGGTAAATGTTCCAAAATCCCATTTTGTCGTGCTGACGGCTCTTGTGGTTGCACCACTTGAGTAGCTGTTTGTATCTGCAAAACCCGGCTCGCGTAGGATTACCTTGCTGAGGTTGGCAGTGATTCCACCATCGGCAATATTATTATCTGGATTGTTGGGGAAATTCCAAAATACTAAGGTGTCTCTATCGGAAACAGGTAAGGTTCCAAAAGTCACAGGGAATTTGTAGGTCAGGCTCATTACGTTTGTATTGATATCGCTGATACCTGTAACTCTTAATGTATCGGTAACGCCTGCTGAAAGAGGAGTTGACAACGTCAGAAAAACAGAGTCGTTGGTGGGTCTTAGTGAAGCCGAACCAGTTGCTGCTGCAAGGAAGGTATAATGTGAAGTGGTCTCTGCGCTGGTTTGATCCAGAGCTTCATTGAAAACAACCACCACATTGCTCAGACTTGAAGCATATGCAGAAGTAGCAACCGGAGGAATAACATCAGAGCTGGTTGGGGTTGCACTTACCTCAGTGGCATTGTTCCATTCGGTTCCTTTGCGAACGAATATGCGGAAGAAATACTGAGTAGAATTGGTTAAGCCTGTTATTGTTGCTGAAGTTGCAGGTGTGGCGCTTTTGTAAACTACAGCACCAGTTCCATCAAATACAGTATTCAAAACATCAGTAAAGAGGGTTGAGTTAGCAGTGTAGGCAGTACCATCACCAGTAGCAAGGGCAGTGATAGATGTAGTTGGTTTTGCAACGATCATCAGTTCATCGTAGCAATTTACAGGATTGGTCCAGCTAAGATCAACGCTGTTATTACCCGGCACTGCGCTGGGGGAGCTAACTGTTGGGACACCAAGAACTATAGTCAGATTACTTCCGTTATCAGTACCTGTCGCAACAGGGTCAGATGCTTTTACACGGATGCGGTATCCAGTACCTGCAGCAGTTCCAGCTGGGATAGTTGCGCTAATGGTACCTGCAAGCTGTGAGTTTAATGTTCCAATGGCAGTTTCGCTTGCAAAACTTCCTGCAGCATCAGAAAGGTATGCTGTAAATACGTTACCCGCATTGTATGTTCCTGAGATCGTAAAAGGGACACTAACTGAAGCACCTGTTGATGCTGTTACGCAGAAAGGTGTTCCACTGATTGCGCCAGTTGTAACGCTGTTTGTGCCAGCAACAACCCAAGCAACTGTAAGGCTGTCGATAGCCAAACCATGGTCATTGCCGTTGTGATTGATGTCTTTCCATTTTAACATAATATATGATCCCGCAGGAATACTCAATGAAGGAATACTAATATTATTAAAATAAACCCGATTTGCAGCTGCATTTCCATCAAGGGCAGTACCTGCAGAATTTACAAATGTTGGACTTGTAAAATTCAGCGCTGGAACCTGAGTCCAGCCAACATTTGTTGCTGGCTCTGTTGTGGTCATCATGGTAGCGCTGATTTTATAAGAGAAGGAGTCAATTTGTGCTGCTGGAGTTGCTGATCCGCCGTCACGCCATTGTTCTCCAATGTATGAAATGGTCAGCTGAGTAATTGCAACCCCAGAATTATTCTGTAGTTGGACACCATAAGAAAAATTCCCAGCTGTAGCACCGCCACTGCCAATCGTTCCTAAAGCCCGATCTGCTGCGCTGGTTGTGCCAAAGCTATATACGGTTCCAGCAGTTGCACTGCCGTCAGATACAGCAAAAGTAGTTCCCGTACCAGTGCGGTTGGCCCACCAGTTTGGAAGAGTTGTATTGTCGGTCCAGGTCCCTGCAGTGATGCCTAATCCGTCAAAATTCTGGAAGTAGCTGCCAGTAGTGGTCATAGAGACCTGGGCATTTGCGAAAAGCCCCAGCAGCAAAAAGATCATTGATAATGTGATAAGTTTTTTCATATGATAAAAATTTGGTTTTTCAAAAAAGGAAGACAAAGGTCGGAAAAAAAACGATAAGAGGGTGTTAAATAATCATTATGTTATGGGTTAAAAAAAATCCGGCTGTTAGGCCGGATTTTAATTATTAGGGAATAATTTATTTTTTTTCGTCTTTTACCTCTTCGAAGTCAACATCGGTAACATTATCGCCACCTGTATTGTTTGGATTTTGAGTGTGATCTTGCGATGCATCCTGAGGATTTTGCTGTTGCTGCTCCTGAGTAGCTTTATACATTTCCTCACTGGCAGCTTGCCATGCTGCATTCATTGCTGCAAGTGCAGTGTCGATTGCCGCAATGTCTTTTGATGCATAGGCATCTTTAAGTCCCTTCAATGCACCTTCAATGGTGGCCTTTTTATCGGCTGGGATCTTATCGCCATATTCTTTCAGCTGCTTTTCAGTTTGGAAAATCATTCCATCGGCAGAGTTTAACTTGTCGGCTGATTCCTTAGCCAAACGGTCGGTTTCTGCATTTGCTTCTGCTTCTTGCTTCATGCGCCTGATTTCATCATCGTTCAAACCAGATGAAGCTTCAATCCTGATTTGTTGTGTTTTACCAGTAGCTTTATCTTTAGCAGAAACGTTTAGAATCCCGTTTGCATCAATATCGAAGGTTACTTCAATCTGAGGAATACCACGTGGTGAAGGAGGAATTCCATCGAGATGGAAACGGCCGATACTCTTGTTGCCATTTGCCATGGGGCGTTCGCCCTGCAGAATGTGAATCTCAACCGAGGTCTGGCTATCAGCCGCCGTTGAGAAAACTTCTGACTTCTTAATTGGAATGGTAGTATTAGATTCAATCAGTTTTGTCATTACACCACCTAAAGTTTCAATACCTAATGATAGTGGGGTAACATCAAGTAACAATACATCCTTTACTTCACCAGTCAGCACACCGCCCTGAATGGCAGCACCAACAGCAACAACTTCGTCAGGATTTACACCCTTTGATGGTGTCTTTCCGAAGAAATCTTCCACTACCTTCTGAACAGCAGGAATACGGGTAGATCCACCAACAAGAATAATTTCGTTGATATCGTTAGTTGTATAGCCGGCATCCTTTAAGGCTTTACGGCAAGGCTCAATGGTTGATTGAATAAGATCATCACAAAGCTGTTCGAACTTTGCCTTAGTGAGTGTTCTTACAAGGTGTTTTGGAATGCCGTCAACAGGCATAATATAAGGCAGATTGATCTCAGTTTGTGAAGAACTCGATAGTTCAATCTTGGCTTTTTCTGCAGCTTCTTTCAAACGTTGTAAAGCCATAGGATCTTTACGAAGATCAATATTTTCGTCGTTTTTGAATTCTTCTGCCAGCCAATCCATGATACGATGGTCGAAATCGTCACCACCAAGGTGGGTGTCACCATTGGTCGATTTTACTTCAAAAACACCATCCCCTAATTCAAGGATAGAAATATCAAAGGTTCCACCACCTAAGTCAAATACAGCGATTTTGATGTCTTTGTTGCGTTTGTCAAGACCGTAAGCTAAAGCTGCAGCTGTAGGTTCGTTGATGATACGTTTTACTGTGAGACCGGCAATCTCTCCGGCTTCTTTGGTCGCCTGACGTTGTGAATCGCTGAAATATGCAGGAACTGTAATAACAGCTTCTGTGACTTCAGTGCCAAGATAATCTTCTGCAGTCTTCTTCATTTTCTGAAGAATCATTGCTGAAATTTCCTGCGGACTGTATTGACGGTCGTCGATTTTCACTCTTGGTGTGTTGTTTTCACCTTTTACGACGATATATGGCACACGGCCAACTTCCTTCTGAACGCGGTCGAAGGTTTCTCCCATAAAACGCTTGATGGAAAATATGGTTTTTTGTGGATTGGTGATAGCCTGTCTTTTGGCCGGATCGCCTACCTTGCGTTCTCCTTTTTCTGTAAATGCTACCTGTGAGGGTGTGGTGCGTTTGCCTTCGCTGTTCGGTATTACAACAGGTTCGTTGCCTTCCATTACTGCAACACACGAGTTGGTGGTTCCTAAGTCAATACCAATGATTTTTCCCATTGCTATATATATTTAATTATGAATAATTCGTTTTTTGGTCGCCGCGGCTTGTCAATAGATGTGCCATTAGAAATAATCGCTGTGCCAGCGAAATTATGACATGCTTTGGCTGATAAATGCCAGCATTGCCTGTCATATTTTATGACAAAACGACAGAACTAGCATGGTCCTGAAACAGTCTGCCTTGCCAACTTTCTCTTTCTGCCAACCTTTTTTCGATGCGTTGCAGTACCTGATCATTTCTTATCAAACCCCAGGAAGGACCTGCAAGAAAGCGGGGAGGAACTTCGCCCGAAAGCCGCTCAATCATAATCGCCGGATTAAAGCGTTCAAGGAAATCAACAATGAAATCGATGTAAGCTTCCAGCGTGAATGTGACAAAATCCTGAGGCTTGTCCGCAAATTCCTGTTCCATTGCTGTTCCTTTGATGATTTGAAGTTGATGAAATTTTACGCTGTTCAAGGGTAAATCTGAAATGATCCCGGCCATTTTCAGCATATCATCGATAGTTTCTCCGGGTAATCCGAATATAAAGTGTGCAGCAGTGTGCAGTCCCGTTTTGGATGTTCTTGTAATGGCATCTACAGCCTCTGCAAAGCTGTGGCCGCGACAAATCCTGTCAAGGCTAGTATCGTAACACGATTCAACACCAATCTCAACTGCTACTGATTTCTGCTTATTGATCTCTACTAACAAATCCAGAACATCCTGAGAAAGGCAATCGGGACGTGTGCCAATTGAAAGTCCAGTAATTTCAGGGTGTACAATCGCTTCTTCGTAACGCTTGCGCAAATCGGCAATTGAAGCATAGGTGTTGCTGTATGCCTGGAAATAGGCGATAAATCCACCCGCCCTCTTATACCGGGTTCGGTGAAAGGGAATTCCTTCATTGATTTGTTGAGTGACAGATTTTCCGGGTTGGCAATACGAAGGGTTGAAGGCATCATTTACACAATAGGTGCAACCACCAATACCTTTGGTGCCATCGCGGTTGGGGCAACTGAAACCAGCATCGATACTCAGTTTTTGCAAACGTGATCCATAAGTTTGTTGACAATAACTAATATAGGAATTGAAGCGCCGTTGATTGCCCCAGGGAAATAGCATGCTTAAAAAATTAATTTCGCAACAAAAGTAAGGCATGCAACAACTAATTCTTTCATTTTCACAATTATTTAATTCTAAGTATAACAATCGCTAACTTCATTATGCCTACCTTTGCACGATTTTTCAATAACAGCCAATTTTAATATGACGAACATCAGGAATATCGCGATAATCGCGCATGTTGACCACGGAAAAACCACGCTGGTAGACAGAATGCTTCAACAAGTGCAATTATTCAGAGCGAATCAGGAGGTCAGAGAGCTAATCCTTGACAATAATGATTTGGAGCGGGAGAGAGGAATTACAATTCTTGCAAAAAATGTATCGGTACGTTACAAGGACGTAAAGATTAATATTATTGATACACCGGGTCACTCCGATTTTGGTGGTGAAGTAGAGCGTGTATTAAATATGGCTGATGGTGTTTTGCTATTGGTTGATGCCTTTGAAGGACCTATGCCCCAGACCCGCTTTGTTCTTGAGAAAGCACTTGAACTAAACTTGAAGCCAGTCGTTGTAGTTAATAAGGTTGACAAACCAAATTGTGATCCTGAAGGCACACAAGAAGCCGTGTTCGATTTAATGTTCTCCTTAGGAGCAACCGAAGACCAGCTGAATTTCCCTACAGTGTACGGTTCTTCCAAACAAGGCTGGATGTCGGCCGATTGGAAAAATCCAACTGAAGATGTCAGCTATTTACTCGATGTTATTCTTGAACACATTCCTGCACCTAAGGTAGAAGAAGGCGTACTGCAAATGATGATCACATCCTTGGATTATTCCTCCTATGTTGGGCGTATTGCTGTAGGTCGAATTCTGAAAGGTAGCATTGCCGCAGGAATGAACGTTTCTCTGATGAAACGCGATGGCCGTATCCTGAAATCTAAAATTAAAGAACTCTATATTTTTGAAGGCCTGGGCAAGGAACGTATTAAAACGCCTGTCCCTGCTGGTGATATTTGTGCAGTGCTTGGTATCGACGATTTTGAAATTGGGGACACCATTTCCGATTTCGAAAATCCTGAAGGTCTCACGCCTATTACCGTTGATGAGCCTACTATGAGTATGTTGTTTACGATTAACAACTCGCCTTTCTTTGGTAAGGAAGGAAAGTTTGTTACATCACGACATTTGCGCGACAGATTATATCTGGAAATCGAGAAAAACCTGGCACTTCGCGTAGAAGATACGCCATCACCAGATACCTATATTGTGTACGGTCGAGGCATCCTTCATCTTTCTATTCTCATCGAAACCATGCGTCGCGAAGGTTACGAATTGCAAGTGGGTCAACCAAAAATTATTACTAAGGAAATTGATGGTGTAAAGTGCGAACCTGTCGAAGTACTTACCATTAATTGTCCTGTTGAGCTTTCCGGAAAAGTCATTGAATTGGTTACTCAGCGTCGTGGTGATATTGTAAGTATTGATAATAGAAATGAGCGCGCCTATATGGAATTCACCATACCTTCCAGAGGATTGATTGGTCTGCGAAATTTTGTACTAACAGTCACTCAGGGAGAAGCCATCATGGCCTACCGCTTAAAAGGATTTGAGCCATGGCGTGGTGATATCGGATCGCGGCGTAATGGTAGTCTCATCGCCATTGAAACCGGACTTGCTATTGCCTACTCAATCGATAAATTGCAGGATAGAGGTACATTCTTTATTGAATCCAACGACCCCATCTATGCAGGTATGATCGTAGGAGAGCACATTCGTCCCGATGATCTTGAGATCAATCTTACAAAGACCAAGAAACTTTCTAATGTACGTGCATCAGGCTCTGACGACAAAATGATGATTGTTCCTCCAAAGAAATTCTCTCTCGAAGAATCAATGGAATATCTAGGCGAGGATGAATATCTGGAAGTCACACCAAAATCGTTACGCTTACGTAAAATTCTTCTGAGCGAAATCGATCGCAAACGCAAACGCAACAGCGACGCATCATAGCCTTAGTGAGAACTTTTTCTAACTTGCAAAGGAGTCCCATCCCTGAGCACTTACAGGAATAAGCGATCCATCACCCTGTACCAGGTTTACACCCACGGCTGGTTCACAGATGTGCCCAATAATGCTGATTCCATCCATTTCCTTGATGAGTTCAAAATCTTGCTGGCGCACTGTAAAAAGCAATTCATAATCCTCGCCTCCATTAAGGGCAAGGGTTAGTGGATCCATTTTGAAAATTTCAGCTACCGAAACAGTCTGTGGATCGATAGGAAACTTCTCGGGATAAACAGCTGCTCCGGCTTTTGATTCCTTGCAAATATGTAAGATTTCAGAGGCCAGGCCATCTGAAATGTCAATCATTGATGTTGGATGTATGCCTTTTGCTTTTAATGCATTTACAACATCTGTTCTTGCTTCTGGCTTTAATTGCCGTTCAAGTACATAATCGAATCCCTCAAGGTCTGGCTGAATTTCCGGATTGGCCTTAAATACTGCCTTTTCACGCTCCAGAAGCAATAATCCTGCATAGGCTGCACCTAAGTCACCGCTCACACAGATCAGATCGTTTTCATTAGCACCGCTGCGATATGTAATTTCCTTTTCATCTGAATAACCGATAACAGTCACCGCAATCATTAATCCCGATGTGCTGGAGGTAGTATCACCACCAACAATATCAACATGATATCGCTTGCAGGCAATCTTTAATCCTTCATAAAACTCTTCGAGTGCTTCCAGACTGAATTTACTTGAAATGGCAAGGCTTACCGTGATCTGCGAAGGAATAGCGTTCATGGCGGCCATGTCGGAAAAATTTACTGCCCCAGCTTTATAACCAAGGTGCTTCAGCGGAGTATAAACCAAATCGAAATGCACCCCTTCCACCAACAGATCTGTGGAGATTAGAATTTTTTTTCCCTGAGCATCCAGTACCGCAGCGTCATCTCCAATGCCTTTAAGACTGCTGCTGTTCGATAATGTAATTGTCTCGGTGAGGTGTCTGATAAGGCCAAATTCGCCCAATTCCGATAGTTCTGTACGTTTCATAATTTTCAATGTGAAGTGCAAAATTAGTCTTTCAATATGAATTATATCAAGAAAACAGGAAGTCGGCAAATAACAAATTCCAAAGCCCGATATTTATTACTTTTGTTTTTTAACTGTTCGTTATGTCACTAAGTCTTGAGGAGCATATTCAAAAAAGCCGTGAGGCCGTTGCCGCTAACCGCGCCAAAGGGAACAAGCATGCTGAATTATTTGCACGCTTATATCACGATCCCTATCGATTCCTTGAAGAAATATTGCAAAACACCGAAGACGCCTATGCACGAAAAGGTAGTCCTCAGGCCGGAAACAGCATTCGTTTTGAGTTTAGCAATACCGGACTTGATATTTTGCACAATGGTATCGACTTCTCTGAAGATGACCTGAAAGCTATTACAACGTTTGCTGGTACTACAAAGACAGCGTTAAGTGAAATCAACCAGATTGGGAAATTTGGTATTGGCTTTCGGTCAGTGTATTCCTTAACGTCGCGGCCAGAGCTACATTCCGGACGATGGCATTTTGCTATCGAAGATTACGAAGTGCTTGAAGCTACAGCACGAGTAACACCCGCTTTGGGTTATGGAACACTGATCCGGCTTCCGTTCCGCGAAAGCGAAATAAAAAAAATTACTAAGGACGTTCGTGAAGGCCTCGATCGTCTTGATGCTACAGCGCTTCTGTTTCTAAAGCAAATTGATACTATTGAAATAGTTGTTCAGGGGAAGCTTCATCGCAGACTTAGGTTGCAGCAAGAGACATTAGTTGAAAATATCATACGTAAGACAATCATTGTTGAAGGCAAGAATAAAGCGATCAGCGATTTTTTACTTTTATGTAACACTTCGAATCGATTGCAGGATGAGTGTTCCATTGCATTTAAGCTGTGTGTTGATGATAAGGGACAACCACAAATTGTGAAGGAAGAAAACTCGCCGCTGTTTGTATATTTCAAGACCTTACAGGAAAGTCATCTGAATTTCTTGTTACATGCCCGTTTTTCAACAACACCTACACGTGAAGCGGTTCCTTTTGATGCATCACAATTACATGGTAATTTGCATATCCTAGATCGTGCAGCTGCACTTCTTGCCCGATCAATGGTTTCCTTAAGAAATCTTGGATATATCACTGCTTCATTTTTTGATGTACTTCCATTAACTCCTGCAGCGGAGCAACACATTGTGGCAAATGTTTTTCACCGTGAACTTTGCGGGGTTTTGAAACAAAAAAAGATTATCCCGGATTTCAAGGGTCATTATAGACTTGCTGAAGAGCTTGCTATTGCTGATGATCAAGCCTTGATGGAAATTTTTGACAGCAATGCCTTAGTCTTATTATATCAGCGTTCTTATTGGGTACATCCTGATATTGCTCAAAAGACGGTGCTTGCAAGAGCTCTTACTTCAGCATGTGGGATCAAAGAGATCGATTATCAAAGCGCCGCTTTTCGTATTGCTGCACGACCTGATTTCCTTATGAAGCAGCCGAATGCATGGTTTCCGGCTTTTTATTCTTTTCTCGCTTCTCATACATCATTATGGGATCAAATGCATCGCCACGAGCATTATAGTTTACGCTATCTGCCGATTATCCGACTAAAATCGGGCGAAACCGTGGCTGCATATAATCGCAGCGAACAATTGTTGGTACATTTTCCTTCGGGCAAGCGCATCAAGGAACAGGATATTCATCCACTAATTCTCAGAAGCGAGGCTGCACTAAGCTTTCTTCAGATGTTGGGTATTCGTGAATTTTCTAAGCCTCAACCTGAAGAAAACGCATTCACATTATTTGATGTTAATGAAAGTAATCTTCTTGTGCTCACTTCCGTAGCGCTTGATGCTGCAGTTAATGACCATATAAGCACTTCGAAGCTATTGAAAGGGCTCGATCTTTTTTTACAACAGACTGATTCAAACCAACGATTGTTATCATGGTCAATCGAGTACGCACGGCGACTTATCTCTAGCATGTTTCCCGGGATTGAAGTAAGCGGACCTAAGCATGGTCATGCCATATTAAATATGAAAGATGCTAACCAAGAACAATCGCTGTTTGTTGCATACAGAGGTGCAGGACAGCATCGATATCACCTTTGTGCTGAGGATTGGGTTACCTTGGCCACTTCCGACATCGCAGAACCCCTGTTATTGTTGGTCTCTGATGCAGGAACTATGCTGCCTAAAGTGCAGCTAGTGGAGCATCCTGTTGCAGAAATAAAAAAGGGCCGCTTTGTTAGCGACCCGATAGGCTTTAATTTTCTTGATTAAGTTCTTCTTCGTTTAGTTGTAATTAAGGCTGAGTGCCCATTTGCATACAACAGCTGCCTGTTCTTTAGTGACGGCTTTTGCAGGATTTGATTTTACATAGGCGGCAGGAGGCATACTTCCATCTTCAATGGCTTTGCATACAGCAGAGGATTTCTTTGCTTGTTTCTTTACGGTATATGTATCCCATTCCGAAAAATTAACTGCAGAACTTGCCATGCCGTTAGCTCCGGTAGCGTGACAGCCCATACAGGAATTCTCAAGAATCTTATAGACGTCCTCAGGAATGCTTGTGTTGCTGGTTTGCGAAGTGCTTCCCTTACTTTGTACTGGAGAAGCGTTGAAAGTGATGCTGGCAATAATTCCTAAAGCAAGCATTGTTGTTGCAATTGCTAAAAGTTTTCTCATAGTTTTTCATTTAAATTTAAGTAAAGGTACAAATTTTTTCTGGAATTAGGCCAATTAAGTGAATCATTTTACCTTTGCCGGCTAATCTTATTTCATGAAAGTAGAAAAAAATACGGTCGTTTCCCTGAGTTATCGCCTCACTGAGAACGACGCCGATGGAAACCTTATTGAGGAAGTACAGGCGCAGGAGCCCTTTGTATTTTTATTTGGTGGTGGTAACCTTATTCCGGGATTCGAAGCCAATGTGAATAATCTTACTGCAGGCGATGCTTTTGCATTTACTGTATTATCAGCCGATGCATACGGTGCTTTCGACATACAGAGCGTTGTGAATCTTCCGCTAAGCATTTTTCATAAGGATGGAGTTCTGGATACAGAAATCTGCCAAATAGGAAATGTAGTGCCTATGCGCAATGATCAAGGACAACAATTTAGTGGAACCATTACTGCCATTAGTGATAGCGAAGTTACTATGGATTTCAACCATCCGCTGGCAGGAAAGGATTTACATTTTAAGGGAACGGTTGTTTCTGTTCGTAAAGCCACTGAAGAAGAACTTCAGCACGGGCATGTGCATCATGGTCATAGCCATGATAGCGAATGCGGGGCATAATTCAGTCTGACTTAAAGTTTAACAATCATCAAATGTTCTAAATATAGAATATTTGTGAGATTGCAATTTGTGTATTATTTTCTGCAGATGCGTTTTTTTCTTTGCAGACAGGTATTTTTTTTAGTATATTGCACCCTATTTATTTGCCGAATAAAAATTTTCTTATTCGGTGTGAACGGAAAAAACTACTAAAAATGCCGCTATGAAAGAGGAACTGGATAAGCTCCCAGGATCGGATACATCTCAAAATACCAAGGAAAACATAGTAGCACCAAGTGGGCAAAATTACCGAGAGCTTTTTACCCAAATGACTCAGGGTGCATTTTTTCAACGTGCTGACGGTGTTCTCATCGATGTAAATGATGCTGCATTAACAATGCTTGGATTGACGCGCGAGCAATTTTTGAGTCGCGATTCCTATCATCCTGATTGGAAGGTAGTCGACGAAAATAAACTGCCCTTGAAGCCGGAAGATCATCCCTC
Source organism: Bacteroidales bacterium (assembly GCA_963678485.1). Classification (GTDB taxonomy): domain Bacteria; phylum Bacteroidota; class Bacteroidia; order Bacteroidales; family CAIWKO01; genus CALGYY01. The sequence goes on along the minus strand of OY782882.1, from coordinate 1,315,427 downwards.
AATGATAGCCTTAGCCACAGCTAAGCCTATTATTGATAAAGTTTTTGGAGTATTTAATCCTGTTAGAGGTGATTATTCCTGGCTTATAGCACGTGCTTTTCCGATATTCTTACCCGGAGAATTAAAGCCTTATCAGGTGTGTGTTACCTTACAGGATATCACTGAACGAAAACGTGCACAACTCGAACTTAAGCGCAGCGAAGAGAGCTTTAGCTTGCTTTTCAATCAAATGGCAGAAGGTGTTGCTTTACATCGATTGATCTATGATGCCAATGGGAAAGCAAAGGACTATATTATTCTAAGAGTGAATCCTGCTTTTGAAAGTGAAACTGGTTTGTTGTCGGCGAGCGTTGTTGGAAAATTAGGTAGTGAAGTATATGGAATCCCTGCTGCTCCTTATTTAGAAACATATGCAAAAGTAGTTGAGACTGGGACAGCAACCCTATTTCAGACTCACTTTGCAGAGATGGACAGGCATTTCGAGATCTCAGTTTATTCTCCCGAGCCTGATTGTTTTATTACGGTTTTTTCTGATATATCACAGCGAATCTTGTCAGAACGCGCACTCAAGCGTAGTGAAGAGCATTTTAAGCTGATGTTTGACAAGGCGCCCATGGGGTATCTAAGCCTTGATATTCAAGGAAACATTATCGATGTAAACGAATCATGGCTTGAAATGTTTAGCTATTCTAAAACAGAGGTTATTGGAAAATGGTTCGGGGAATTTCTTACTCCTTCTTACCAGGAATCTTTTAAAGAGCGTTTTGAGTATTTCAAACAGATGGGGAAAATCCATTCCGAGTTTGAAATGAAGCGTAAAGATGGAAAAAAAATCTTTGTTTCTTTTGAAGGAAGTATTGCTTATGGAACGGAAGGAGGATTCCTGCAAACCCACTGCGTGCTTAGGGACATAACCGAACTTAGGACCGCTGAGCTTGATCTGATAAAAAGCAAAGCCGTTCTCGCTGAAAGTGAATTAAAATATCGAAGGATATTTGAGAATACACATGATATTATTTTTCAGGTAGGTCTCGATGGAAGAATCATTGAGATTAGCCCTTCCATTGAAATGTTTTCCGGCTATAGCAGAAAAGAACTTTGCGGAAAAAATGCGCTGGAATTATATCGGGAAACCAGCCGAAGCTCTGAACTGATGGAAATCATTCAACAAAAAGGTGAAGTAACCGGCTTCGAAATGGAACTAAAAACAAAAGCCGGTGAGTTTCGATGGATATCAATGAGTGCTCATGCAATTTTTTCTTCCGATGGTTATCCCATGGGAATTGAAGGATCCATGCACGATATTCAGGCTCGAAAACTTGCACAGGAAGCACTTAAAGAATCGGAACTTCTTTTCTCTACAGTGTTCCAGTTTAGTCCAATGGGGATTACACTGAGTTCTGCAGAAACTGGGCAGTACTTTGATGTCAATGATGCTTTCCTTAGAGAATCGGGCTATACATTAGATGAAGTGATTGGTCATACTTCTGCTGAGCTAAATATCTTTACTGATAAAAGTGATCGTGAAAAACTGGTTCAGCGAGTCATAAAAGAAGGTTCGGTCTATGGAATGGAATGCAAAGTGCGGGTGAAATCCGGCAAAATTATAAGTTGCATGATCTCTATGGTCCGCCTACAAATCGGAGGCGCACCTTTTTTGCTCTCCACTATTCTTGATATTTCTGATCGAAAACAAGCTGAGGAAAAATCCGCAGAGGTTCTTAAAGAACAAACGCTGATCTCCGAAGTTTCAGCCAAGCTCGTTAGTCTGACCAATAAAGATGGCGTTTATCAATATATCGGCGAACAAATATGCAAAATTGCCGGTAATGCCTACGTATTTGTCAGCGATTATGAACCCATTGATAAAACTGTACAAATTAAACATCTATATGGGTTTAATAAGTTTTTTGAAAGTATCAGGAAAAAGTGGGGAATCAATCCGTTTGAAGTTAAAGTGCCGATATCTGATATGTCTGTTGATGAACTCAGTATTTTTAAAAGTCGCAAACTGGTTCATATCACTAAAGACCCATTATATGTTCTGGCTGCCCGAAAAGTTAATCGTCAAATATGTCTCGCTGCCGAAAAACTGCTGGGTATAAAATCGTTTTACACTATCGGTTTTTCTTGGGAAGATCGTTTGTATGGAGGTATTGGTATCTCTCCTAGAGATGGTGAAACCTTACAGCGGCCTCATCTGGTCGAAACTATCGTGAACCTTGGTTCTATTGCAATTCAACGACTTTATACCGAGGATCGTTTACGCATGGAACATAATAATATAGTATCAATTCTTGCAGCTTCGCCTGTAGGAATGTTGGTGCTAGATTCTGCTCAAGCAATTGTAGAAGCCAATCCAACCGCAGCTTCCATCTTTGGAAAAAATTTACATGAGATGAGTCGCAGATTCTGCGGCGACTTTCTTGATTGTCACAACCGCATGCAAGAGGGTAAAGGGTGCGGAGTTGCTGAAGCTTGCGATTCCTGCAGCATTATGGCTGCGATACGAAATGCTCTTGAGAAAAATGAAGGTCAACGTGAGCAAGATGCCGAGATTTTACGCGATGGAGAAGAAAATATCTGGCTTCGATATAGTATTGAGCCATTATTGCTGAATGGGAAAAAGCATGTTGTCATTGCGCTGCAGGATATCACTGCACATAAACGTGATGAACTTGCAGTGATAAAATCTGAAAGGGATTATAAAAATTTATTTGAACAAGCAAATGACGCTATTTTAGTCTTTAACCCTCAAGATGAAATTATTCTCGATGTTAATCAAAGAGCCTGCAAAATATATGGTTTCTCAAGAGAAGAATTTATAGGAATGAGCCTCAAAACTATTTCGCAAAATGTGATTAATGGAGAACAGCATTTGCAACGATTGATTGAAAACGATTCGCTCGCTGAGTTTGAAACTACACAGTATGGCAAGGATGGGCGACCAATCTATTTTCTAATCAATTCTTCCATGATCGATTACAACGGTAAAAAGGTAGTACTGTCAATCAATCGCGATATTACTGAGCGTCGTAGGCAAGAGAATATTATTAGAGAGAATGAAGAAAAATACAGAATCATTGCAGAGAAAACAACTGATGTGATTTGGCTGATGAACCTTGAAGGTCAAAGTACGTTTGTTACCAATTCGATTATGCAGTTTACTGGGTATTCGGTTGATGAGTACCTAAAACAGACTATCGATGAACGATTCACGAAAGATTCTGCTGTTTATGGGAAGGGTATATTTGGTAGGGAATTACAAAGTTTCAGGCAAAATCCTGAGGTTAGAGCCAATTATTTCTTTGTTATGGAATTAGAATATAATTGCAAGGATGGCTCTACGAAGTGGGGCGAAATGATGGTAACACCCTATTTTAGCAAGGATGGACATTTAATCGGAATCCATGGTGTGACACGCGATATGTCGGAGAGAAAAAATGCAGAACGTACAATTCAACTAAAGGATGAATTATTGCGACTTACAGGGGAAATGGCTAAAGTTGGTGGATGGGAGTTTGACGCTGAAACACTCGACGGTACTTGGACAGAGGAGGTGGCAAGAATCTACGACCTTGAAAATTCCTCAATAACTACGACAGCGCAGAGTTTAGATTTCTTTACCGTTCAATCACGCACCCTTGTTGAGAATGCTATTAAAATGGCCATTGCTGATGGAATATCATACGATCTAAAGCTTGAGCTAATCAGCGCAATAGGCATACATAAATGGGTGCGTACTAAAGGCATACCGGTTGTTATTGAGGGCAAGGTAAAAAAAATCCGATGTACGGTCCAGGATATCACAGACCTAGTTGCTGCTGAAGAGAAGTTGAAAAAAATTCTTGAACGCTTTGATCTCGCAGCAAAAGCGGCAAATTTTGGTATTTGGGATTGGGATATTAACAATGATATTCTTGAGTGGGATGACCGGATGATCGGATTGTATAAAGTCGAAATGGAGAATTTTGTATCTAATTATGATACATGGCGAAAATGTCTGCATCCTGAGGATATGGAACGCAGTGTTCAGGAAACAAAGAACGCTGTGGAAGGCAAAGCGGAGTACGACACAAACTTCAGAATAATTTGGCCTGATGGAACTATACGCTATATCCAAGCCTATGGGCAGGTTACGCGAGATGCAAATGGAAACCCTTTGCGTATGTCTGGGGTGAACTATGATATCACTGAGCTTAAACTTAAAGAACGCGAGTTAATTAACCGTGAACGCTTATTGCAAAAAATCTTTGATTTACTTCCAATTGGACTTTGGATCGCAGATAAATCAGGAAAATTAATGCAAGGGAATCCAGCAGGCATACGAATTTGGGGTGCTGAAGCAACCGTTTCTATGGATAGTTATGGAGTTTTTAAGGCGCGCCGTTTACCCGAAGGTGAAGAGGTTGCAGCGGATGATTGGGCGCTTGCTCAGACAATAACTAAAGGCATTACTGTAAAAGATGAATTGTTGGAGATCGATGCTTTTGATGGGGAGAAGCGAATTATCCTAAACTATACTGCTCCTATTTTGGACGAAATTGGAAATGTTGAAGGTGCTATTGTAGTTAATAATGATATCACAGCTCGTAAACGTGATGAAGAAGAAATTCTCAGATTGAATGCAACCCTTGAAGAACGGGTTAAAGAACGTACACTTCAGCTCGAAGCAACCAACAAGGAACTAGAAGCCTTCAGCTATTCCGTTTCTCACGACCTTAAAGCACCACTGCGTGCCATTGATGGATTCTCGCTTATGCTGATGGAGGATTATGCCGATATCATTGATGAAGATGGAAAAAAATATCTGGAGACCATTCGCTCGAATACCCAAAAAATGGCGCAGCTGATCAACGACCTCCTTGCATTTTCACAGCTCGGTCGCAGCAACCTCAATAAGTCCAATATCGAAATGAAAGCCATGGTGCTGCAGGTTTTCAAAGAGTATACGAATGCCTCAGAAAAAAGCAGCATAAAACTCAGCGTTGGTGAAATGACTACTGTGTTTGCCGATTCAACCATGATGCATCAGGTTTGGGTGAATCTAATTTCAAATGCAGTTAAATTTACTTCTAAAGCAAAATCTCCGCACATTGAAATTGGTTCTAGAAAGAAAGACAACGAACTTGTATATTTCATCAGTGATAATGGAGCAGGTTTCGATATGAAATATTATGATAAACTTTTTGGTGTGTTTCAACGCCTGCATCCTGCAGCCGAATACCCGGGAACTGGTGTAGGCCTCGCATTGGTCGATCGCATTATCAAAAAACATGGAGGAAAAGTCTGGGCCGAAAGTGAAGAAAATAAAGGAACAACCTTCTATTTTACATTGCCCAAGGATTAGTCTGTAATTTTTTTATCTGAGGAAACAACATCGAATGAAAACGCACAACAAAATAACAATACTGATTATTGGGGTTATATTAGTCCTGATGGTTTTCCTTGTGGGATATCAGTATGTGCGTAACCGCGAAATTGATATTTACTTCCAATCGCAGCGAATTAGCGATGGACAGATTATCGATAAAGTAATGGATTTCCAAACACGGGGATCAATGAACGCCGTTGTTGACAATGCAGTCTGGGATGGAATGGTGGATTTTACAAAAAGCAAAGATACTGCTTGGGCCAGAGAAAATCTGGGTAGCTCCTTAGGAACATTTAAATTTGGCTATTTTGCCGCCTTCGATGCCAATGGATTTCTGCTTCATTCCGAAACAGATGGTCAGACAGTTAACATTGTCCCGCAGCCCGATACCTTGATTTCCTGGTTTTCCCGATTAAGAAAAATTCATCATTTTGGTATTGTTGGAGATGAATTGTATGAGTTCTTTGGTTGTGTTATTGTTCCTACTTCAGATAATCATTTGTGCACCAAACCTCATGGATATCTGATTGCAGCCGAACACTGGGATAGCACTCGTATCGCTTCTTTGCAGACAGCAACCGGGTTTAAGGTTACATTACTCGAAAAGAATCAAAAAGTTCAAGGGCATGGCGACGCTCCTCGCGAAGGCGAGCTTTATCGTTCGTTAAGAGATGCGAATGATGTTGAAGTAGCTACCTTGAAATTTTCGATTGAGAATCCATTTGGCGAAGAACTAACAATGCTCAAATATATTGCTGTCGGCGGCTTGGCGATGCTGCTACTGACATATTTTATTTTTGCGTTTTTTACAAATCGCTGGATTGCCCGTCCCTTAAGGGCCATCACAAAAAGTCTTTCGGAAGGTACCATTAAGCCTATTTATAATCTTTTAGGAAAAAAAGGTGGTTATGGTGATATCGCCCGTCTGATCCGTAAATATAATGAACAAAATGTGGCACTGCAGATTGAAGTCGAAGAACGAAAAAATGCAGAACAAAAAGTTATCAAGCTCAACGAATCTCTTGAACTGCGCGTTAAAGAGCGTACTGCCGCACTCGAAGCAACGCTCAAAGAACAGGAAGCTTTTAGCTATACAGTCTCCCACGACTTGCGCTCTCCCTTACGTGCAATCGATGGTTTTTCAACATTGCTGATGGAAGATTATAGCAAAAATCTCGACGAAGAAGCAAAACGATATCTTGAATCCATTCGGAATAGCGGTCACAAAATGGCGCGCCTAATCGATGGATTAATAGGGTTTATTCAGCTCAATACAACGGAAGTAAGATGTTCTTCTGTGAATATGAAAACTCTTGCAGGGCAGATTGTAAATGAATTGACATCAGCCAGCGACCGTTCACTCTATACTGTCAACATTGGGGATTTGCCAATTGTTGTAGCCGATGCACCATTAATCGGACAAGTATGGCATAACCTCATTTCTAATGCAGTTAAGTTTTCGAAAAAGTCGATTAATCCTGAAATTACAATCGGCTTCGAAAAAAGCAAATATGAGTATATTTTCTTTGTGAAAGACAATGGTGTGGGCTTTAATATGAAATACTACAATAAGCTGTATGGGGTGTTTCAACGTTTACACGAAGATTTTGAATATCCCGGAATTGGTGTTGGTCTGGCTATTGTGCGGCGAATTATCCAATTGCACGGAGGTCGCGTATGGGGTGAAGGTGTTGAGAACGAAGGAGCCACCTTCTATTTCACTTTACCTAAAGAAGCCGTTGCAACAAAATAGCATTTCGCTTCGGATTTTCAAATACCCTTTAAGTATCCATCATTGAAATATGTTTGTAAAAAACGCTGTGCATTCCCATACAGCAAAGCGTCTACATATTTCTCCGGATCACTTATCAATTGGTCTTTTTCGTTACGATACGCTTTTTTAATTCCATGCAAACCCCCATTGATTCTGGCAAGTAAGCCGCTTCTCAGCTGAGGAATAGCACCGAATTCAGAATAAATTTCCATTGGATAAATGCCACCATCAAAATCAGTTCCCAGACAAATATGCTCAAAACCCGCCCCACCACTCACTTTTGCGATGTGTAGCCACTGATATATTATTACATCAAACAACATTTTCTTGTATTCATCAATATCAGTATTTTTCATGTCAATCAGGGACGCTTCCGTGATATTGTCGTAAAGACGTTTTTTGTCGAACATCAATCCAATGATGCCGTCTGAGTTGCAAATCTCAACAATTTCGTCGTCGAATAGATTTATGTTTGCGGGATTAAAGGGTCTGCACGTTTTTTTGTGTTTGTAATCGCTTAGTGTCGGTCTTCCGTTTACCGCAGTATGACTAGCGATGATAGGAATGCCTTTTCCTCTGACCATGTTAAAGTACTCAATTCTGGCGTTTGGACTAAAATGTTTCACATCAATCAATACTCTTCGACCATTGTTTCCATTTTGCTTATTCGCCAATAAAAGGGTAATAGCTGTTTTGCCAAATTCGGTGAGCCCCATATCATAAACAGAAACTCCGTCAATTTCGATGTTTTGTGGTTCAACCAGAAAGGGAATGGGAATACTTTCCGAAAGTCCCGCCATATGGCTGTAGTAATGATGCGATGGTGAGATAAAGAGCGTTGGATATTTCCAGGTTTTCACAATGTTTATATTCGCAATCACCTTTTGTTTGTATGTTTCAAATTCAGGAAGGTGCTGCTGTTCCGCAACAATTGGATCTATAAATTGACCGCTTGCATCGTAAATATTTGATGCTAATGCATGTCCTCCTTCTATGGATAGTAATACTGAAATACCAGTATTTTCAAGTATTTCCTGATACGAGGAAACAATTTTATAGAAGTCAGTACCGTCAGGATTTGTATTAGGGAACTGACATTGTTCCAGTATCATATATTCGTTATGCAACTCAGCGAAATACGATAATTCTTTATTTTGAATTCGGTTAACCGAACGTACATTGAGTCCGGTAAGATAGGCCAATACATTGTCCCAGATATTTTTCGGATGATCGTTTTTTGAACCCGGTTTCAAAAATCCGCGTTCTACCGGACAAATCGGATTAACCAAACAGCGAACGCCGCCACTAAGAGCGCCATCGAGATGCGTTTCTGAATAATAGGGGGCTTGTGCAATTAAAACCTTTAACACTGTAGAAACAGGAACTGTGGCCTGTTTGGGGCGTTTGTGCCAAAATTCAGATAAGGAAACCCATTGGCCATTTTTCTGAATTTGCATCTGGTACGGTTGCAAACTCAAATGTGCATGAAAATCGATAGCCGTCATATGAAAATAGTTTGTATTAAAATCTCATTGTTATAAAAGAGATTAATTTTTGAGAAAAGGTTTGCGCACTTCCTCCAGTTTGTAATCCCTCACAATGCGCGTTCCCCATGTTTCCCAAATTTGAACAACGCAAATTTTAACGGAAACATTCAATTTCTTTTTTCCCATGTTAAGCAATGCCAGATTTTTAATGCCAGGCAGCGTATCATGAGAAATTCCAAAAAGAGTAGTGCAGGGAAACAAGCCCAGTGAATCGTAAACTGTACTGGAAACAAACTGTTGAAGTTGAGCTGCATCAAGGAAATTCATGCTCACACTTTGCGCTCCTTTGGTGCTGGCAAACCCGGCAGCTCCTCCCATTGCAAGATAGGCCATCAATCCACGATCTTTGACTAATTTATTGCTTGCTTTCAAAGTATTTTCCGTTTGTGAGAAAATGTTCACGGCCTCTTTGGAAGTCGACACCCACCACGACCACGCGTAAGTGTCGTTAGGGATCATAAAAGAAATGGAACTCTTGTCGCTTTTGCCCTTTTTATCGAGTTTTATAGTTTGATCGCTTAGCGAGGTGACCAGCGTATCTCTTCTAACGAGATAGCGTTCTTCTCGTTCAAACCAGGAGGTATCCATTGCGGTTTCCCAATATACTGTGGTGTTGAAATCTGCAACTTCCTCGTTGGCTGGAATGCGCCAGACAATCAGTCGGCAGTGTCTTCTGCCTGCCAGAAAACCCGATTGTGCAAGCGAAAAATAATAAATTCCTTTACGGGGAATAACGAACTCTTTTTTATCAATTGAGGTCACATTGTTTTGCGAAAAAATTTTTGAAGAAGGATATTCAAAAAAACAAAAGCTGCGTAAACTCGAGCCATATATTTCGTCGAAACTAAAACCTACGCGATCACCTTCAGCAAATCCATAGTAGAATTGATCAGATGTGGAGTTGCGGACAGTTGTTGTACTGTTCATCAGAGTGTCGGCGGGAAGCTGCGCTAGCACAAGGTGTGGAGACGTCAACATACAAATAAAGATCCCTATAATGAACAAGCTATGGGCTGAACTTTTCATATAATAACTACTGGATTAATGTGTGAATATTCTGAAGGCGCTCGCATCAAATTTAGTAAAAAATGTTCAAGTGCGACAGATGGGAACATCTTATCGAAAGTAAAAGTCTTTGGTTAAAGGATATCCCTTCAACCCTGATTCTTGAAGACAAAATGGCGTAATGGGATTACGTCGGGTGACAAGGCGCTTCAGCAAAATAGTTGCGGTGAAAAATTAGTGCTTTTAATTGCACAATCAAATTTGTGTTTATATTTGGAAGACATATGCGTTGGGACAAGAGGCTGTCCTTGATAAGGGCATGGCCAGAAGAGCAATGAAACAATAAATAAATTCATATTTAGTAATATATGATATCATGATTCAGGAGATTTTTCCACATCGCTTCGCTAATCAATATCTCCCAAATAAAGAAATTGAGGATAACGATTATGTATTACATTATAATGAAAATTCATTATTGCTGAAATGTATTGATGAACATTTCGAAATTCCGCGAAAGTCTGATTTGTCTGATATTTCAGCAAACACAAGAACTATTTTTTTGTTTACATTAAATGATATTCCCTGCTTTCTTTTATTTGATAAACCGAAAATAGAAACAGCGCAATTAGTGTACACAGAGATAAGTTCATTTCGGACTATTAAGCAGCGCGAAATTGCATGGGTTAGCATCATAGGATTTCAATTAAAATGCTGGTATGACAGTAACTGCTATTGCTGTAAATGTGGAAGCGGCACTCGACCCAAAACGGATGAACGTGCAATCGTGTGCCCGCAATGTGGTACAATGGTATTTCCAAAGATTTCTCCCGCAGTGATAATGGCGGTTGTTTGCAAAGACCGGATACTATTAGCGCGGGGTTCAAATTTTACTGGTAGCTGGTTTTCTTTACTTGCCGGTTATGTCGATGCAGGCGAAACCCTTGAGGAGACCGTGATACGTGAAGTTAAAGAGGAGGTGGGTTTGGATGTGAAAAATATTCGGTATTATAAAAGTCAGCCCTGGCCACCCTCTTCTTCAATGATGATAGGCTTTGTAGCGGAGGCCGACGATACACAACCTATTATTATCGATGACAAGGAAATAGTCGAAGCCGCATGGTTTACCAGAGGCAAGCTCCCTCAGCATTCCTCCACAATAAGTATTGCCGGTGAGATGATTGAACAATTTGAAGAGGGGAAAATTTGAAGTGCTTAATCGAGCTTAAACATCATTTACGGCGTTTTTTTAAATGGGTTGCCCGGCATTGGTGGCGAAGTTAGCGGTGGCTTCTCATACTCAATCTTCAGTTGGTATCCATCTTCCATCCGATAGCGTTTTGAACTTGCAAGGCTAATAATTCCAACAAGAGCAACAACCCCACTTGCAAAGCCTACCACAATAGTGACGATTTGTTTATTAAAAAGGCTGTAGCGATTTTGATCCTCGCCTTCATCATTATAATCCGGCACATAGGTTCCTGTAAATATTCCAAATAAACTAAAACTGGCAACAAAAGCTGATCCTCCTACAATAGCAGTTTCTACACCTCTGTATGCCTTAATAGAACTTACGTCGCTTAAATTTATCGTTTGGCCGTTGATAATGATAGACGAATCGCCCAGACATTCAATCCTTCCTCTGATTTTTTCGTTGCTTGAATTTTTTGTAATGGTGACTCTTTTGCCTTTTTTAAAAATTTTTGGTGGTCCGGGAACTGAGGGCATATTGGGGAATGGGCTGTTTTGAACGCGTGCGTTGGAGTTGTCAACAACCAACACCCGATGTTGTTTGATGCTGTCTTGAGCTAAGGATTGTTGTGGAATTTGAAAGACCAGCGTGAGACAGAATAACAAAAATGTTATCAGTGTAAACTTCTTTATGTGCATGGCGTGTTTTTTTATATTCTGCATTACTCTATTGGAAGAGCAAAAAGTTCAACTAATTTCTCTGCTATTTAATGTAGGCCAGGGACAAGTTCATCGCTGGTTATTATAACCAATGAAAAATCCGATCAGTGTTGTCTCATGCAAATATAATAATATTTTATATCTTTTGAAGCAATAATAAGGGAAATTCCAAAACGGGAATAATAGAACGTATTCGCCAAAATTCAACAAGTTAACTTATCAACAAAAAAAAGGCTCCCTCATAAGGAAGCCTAAAATCAAGAAAGCAAATACGTGTCTACAATTTCCGCCCTTTCATTTTGTGCACTTTGACATCCCAGCGGCTAATCACCGACTTTTTAATCATCAGTGCTGCTGCTGAACCTGCGGGCTGTAAGGTGTAAACCTCTCCATCGTAAGTGATCTTTCCGTAATTGTTGGCCCATTCTTCAGCACAGATCTGATAGGCCTCCGACTTGCCACTGGTTGGAACACTAAACAAGAGGGTTTTGTTGTCGCCCAGCTCAAAGGAAACGTTCATCGTCTTTGCCCCCGATGATACACATACACCTGGGGTGCCTTTTTTGAGTACGATGACATTAATGAATTTCCCGTTCTCAACTTTTACCTTTCCCGAGGATACTTCCATGTTTCCTGAAGTTAGTTCTCTCTTTAATACTACGTCTCTATCCACATAAAATTGGATCTGTTCAACAGTCAGCTTATTGAGTTCAATCTTTTTTCTGATATCCTGTGTGAAATAGGATTTGGGGCCAGAGCACGCACTGAGTCCGAGTGTCAGGATCAAAGCCCATTTGGCGAGTGTATTCATAAGAATAGGTTTTTAAGGTTCATGATTGTGTGATGTTTTTGTTTCCCGGTCTCCGTCACTGTTGCCAACGCAAATACGCGCAGAGGGCTTACTGATAAAGGAAATGAACGAGACCGGAAAGGGGATTTATTTGCTTTTGCTTACCAATTGGCATACCAAACTCAAGCTGTGCCTGAATTGTATATTGTGAAGGAGCTCAATCTCCGCCTCTACGCAGCCAAGATCGCGGTGTGCTGCATCTTGATTGCATTCTTCATATATCAATAAGTATAATGATTACCATTAGTCTTCTACATATAATCAATGGCTCATAAAAAAGGGCACCTACAAAGGAAGCCTTAAAATTAATGGTATTAGGTCTTCCCAACATGCTAGCCAATTGCGCGGCACGCTGTGAAAAGCCAACTTCTCGTCAGGATTAATGCCAAGATAGGCATTCTAAAAAGTTCGAACAGTTACTGGTTTTCCTTCGCTCCACATTTTTTTTTCGTGAGCCATTGGGGAGTAACAGCACTGCACCCTTTTTTGAGGGCCTTACAATCCTTAACACCCCTTCGGGATGAAGAGAAATATTTCCCGATTTATCATGACAAAATATTTTAATGGCAAGCCAACTGTTAAGCCATATGTTGACCGGCTTATCGAGTCCAAAGCACCTCTGCAATACATGTGAATCATGTAATTCTTCTCTCGAATTGTGCAATGCATCCCGGAAGCATAAGACTGATCTTTGTTCTCTAAAAAATTATTCACAATTAGTATCAGAATAATGAAACAAAAAGTACAAGGAAACTGGCATGAGCAGAAAGGCAATTCTGGTATTATCACATGGATGGAAACAATAAAAAAGAATTTCACATGATTCAGAAATAATTATTAGCAAAATAAATCATATTAAATGAAAAAAGTATTGATTGCGCTGGATTATGATCCAACCGCACAGAAAGTTGCAGAAGCAGGTTTTTCAATGGCAAAAGCCATGAATGCCGAAGTGATTTTGCTCCATGTTATGGAAGAACCGGTATATTATTCTACGCCGGAATTTTCTCCAATAATGCAATTTTCGGGTTTCATGGATATGAAAAAAAAGCTATCAGTTGGTTTGGAGGAACTTAAAAAGACAGCTCAGGATTTTCTTGATAAATCAAAACGCCATCTTGGCGATAAAACTATTCAAACTTTGGTTGAAGAGGGCGATATCGCTGAATCAATTATGAAGACTGCGAAAGAAACCCATGCAGACATTATTGTTGCTGGCTCTCACAGCCGGAAGTGGCTTGAAAATATACTCATGGGAAGTGTTACTGAAAAAGTTTTGAAGCACACATCTATTCCGATTTTCATTGTCCCCACAAAAAAACAGAACTAATGAATGAAAATACGCACAAGCAGAATCTGCAAGAGGTTATTGACAGCAGCAGGAATCATCAAAAGCATAGATTTCACTTGAAACGGATTCATCATAAATGGTGGTTTTGGGTTGGCACGGTCCTGATATTCTCAGCTATTATGTATTATATAGCAAGTGTGGATTTTGCATTTGCCCCTCGAAAACAATTGAAGGAGCAGACAGTAACTAACACAACGAAATGAAATGTCAAATCGAATGATCCATGAAAACGCCATCAGGTCTAATAGGTAAAACGACAAATAAACTCATTCGTTTTTGGAAAATTCTGGGACCGGGGTTAGTTACGGGGGGAAGTGATGATGACCCTTCGGGTATAGCGACTTACTCACAAGCCGGTGCAGCATATGGATTTTCCACTCTCTGGACCGCATTGCTCACCTTTCCACTCATGGCTTCCATACAGGAAATGTGTGCACGAATTGGCATTGTTACCTCACATGGTTTAGCGGGAACAATCAAAAAGAATTATTCAAAACCTGTTTTATATTTAATGTTGCTGTTTAGTTTCCCGGCCATTGTATTGAACATTGGCGCCGACATTGCCGGGATGGGTGCTGTCGGCAATCTTTTATTCCCATCGATTGATGCATCATTTTTTAGCATTGGTTTCACCTTGCTCCTTTTAGTGTTAATCGTTTACTTGCCTTATTTGAAAATTGCATCAGTATTAAAATATCTTTGTTTAGTGCTTCTGGTTTATCTCATCGTTCCATTTTTATATAAACAAGATTGGTTGTTGGTGTTGAAATCAACGTTTATCCCTACCATAAAGTTTGACAAAAACTTTATCACCATGCTTGTCGCCATTCTTGGTACTACTATTTCTCCTTATCTATTCTTTTGGCAGGCCAGCATGGAAGTGGAAAATGCAAGGCAGATTAAACCGAAATTGGTGGTTAATAAAAGAATAATATCCGAAATGAAAAAGGATGTCGATTTTGGAATGTTATTTTCAAATCTTGTTATGTTCTTTATCATTCTTACTACAGGGTCAATTTTATTTAATGGGGGGATTCATCAAATTGATACTGTTGAGCAGGCGGCGCAGGCCTTAAAGCCATTAGCGGGAGATTTAGCTTATTTGCTTTTTGCTGTGGGTGTGATCGGCACCGGACTGTTGGCCATTCCGGTTTTAAGCGGCTCACTTTCCTATATCATCACTGAAACTTTTGGTTGGAGCGAAGGCTTGAATAAAAAATTCATTAAAGCAAAAGCCTTTTATATTATCATTGCCATTTCACTGATACTTGGGCTATCGCTTAATTATGTTGGTGTTTCACCCATCAAAGCTTTGATCTATTCAGCAGTTCTATATGGTCTGACCGCACCTGTTTTGATCGCAATCATTCTGCACATTTCGAACAACAAAAAAATAATGGGGAAATTCACCAATGGAAGAATGTCTAACATTTTTGGGTTTGCAGCATTCTTTCTTATGACGATTGCATCTGTGGTTTTAGTTTATATGTTTATCATTAAATAGTAGTAACTCCTTGACAGATTATATCTGCAAAAAGTCTTAATACAAAATACAATGACAAAATATTCAAAAAAGGCTCAAGAAAAAATTGAGAAAGTAATGCATGAATTTAAGGAGGGAACCTTAAAATCGGGAAAACAAGGGATAAATGGCAAAGTTAAAAGCAGAAAACAAGCTATTGCTATCGGGATAAGTGAAGCAAAAGAAGCTGGATTAAAAGTTCCGGTTCAAAAATCCGGCAAGTAAAATGAGCAGATAGAAACAGTAATAAGAATTCTGTTTAGGGTAGTTTAATAGCACTTTGTCGATATATTTCAAGAGTATATATACGACAAAATTGATGAGTCGCGATTTTCAATAGTAAAGGGGAAAGCAATCTTTAAAATGGATTAAGTGGTGGACTTTTTCAAGTTAAATCAAGTCCACCGAAAAAACCAGCAAAATGTTGGAGGAATACAATTTAATGGTTCGCTGTATTCCTGCTCAATGGCAGGAGAGTGTACGCCTGTCGGCGGATGCACCCGGTGGGGGGTGCCTTACAACATCAAACACCTCTTTTCTTTCGATTTTTTTATTTATCGTCCCGCGTCGAAAAATAAAATTAATTTTTCTCGCAAGCCGCTAAATAAAAAACACCCCTTCGGGTTGAAGAGGTGTTTAAGGTGGAGGAAAGAGGGCAAATCTCGAACTCTCTAGAAAAAGACGCTACCTTACTAATTGATCTTGCTAATATTCTCAGAAAGAGGGGAATGATAAAGTAATGCCCGACTGCTATGTCAAAAAACGAAGGAAATAATGTCTAATAGAAAAACAAAAAGCAATGGATTACAAATTACCGAAGAACTACAGACCAGCCACAAGAAACTACCGTCACCAATGCCCAGTTTGCGATGACTATTTTTATGGCAGAAAAAACATGATATATCATCCTTGGTGCAAAGTATGGAAAGCTAATGAAAAGGCCGCAATTGTGCATGAAATGACCAAAAATGAGGATAAACAGCGTAAGGATAATCACAAAATGTTAAGGCTGCTTTCTATGATTGGATTTATGGACAAACCTATTCCACTGTATTTACTTGAAAAATTAGGTCTTGATCTCGCCTATGCAGTGAAACTTCCATCTGAGGAATGGGATGAGTGCTATCAAATCTATAACTACCTGTTATTGATTTGCGGAGACGATATTAATAGAACAGTGCTAATCATGGAAACATAATGGGTGTATGATATTATACGACTGAATATAAGGAATTTGTATTACGCCATATTTAGAAGTGAATATCAAGATTCAATTTTTGATTTGGCACAGGCTATTGTCCCACTTTAATTAGTGCAAACATCATATATTTTGTAATAGCAAGATTTAAGCGGCTTTCAAAGGGTTGGCCTTACGTAAGCACTATAAATAGTTATTCGTAGAAAATGAAAATATTTTTGCCCTAGTGTGTTATGCGACACAGAGGTTTTTTCAAAAAAAACGACATCAGAAATTGGGGTGTTTTGACTCATAGGGTAAAATGAGTGGATTATTAAATTTCTTTGTTAATAATTCAATGGTAACAAATTATATTGTATCATTGTATTAAACAAAGCTAACAAGCGCTAAGCATGCTTATAATATTTTGTTGTACAAATAAGCACGTTGCGTGCAAGTTAGTCCGCTATTGAAGGGCGGAGCAAAGATGCCCGTAAGCATTTTGCGGAATTATTTTTCTTTCATCTTATTGGTTTGTACAGGGTAAATCAAAAAGGAAAAAAACAAGATGTGCAATAAGGGCATCAGCCGTGATCTGCGAATGACGAGCACAAAATTAATTTTGAAAGCGAAGGCGTTCGCAGATCGCGGCAAAGGTACAAAAAAATGCGCATAAAGTCAAGTGTAATAGATGATTATGAATTTTATATTTGTTAAGATTTTCAAAAGGAATCGACCTACAAACCAATGAAGAGGATAAATCGGTAAATAATCCCGCCGGAATTAATAACAATATATATTAGAAAATACATATCATTATCAATTCCTAAAATGCTTACTAAAGCGATGTGTGCGGCCTAACCAGCACTCAACACGCGCTTGTATTCATTGACAGGCAGAGGAACAATGACAGGATTGAGATAGGTTAAATTTTGTATCTTCGAATGTAAAACACAAGTAATAACGTCAACGAATACAAGCGCGATACCGTTATAGGCAAGGCGTAGTACTCAATATAATTTAATTCGCTCTTTGAAGAATAGAAAAACCATTAGCGTTGCTAATTGATTTTTGTGGGGGCGGGTAGTGGTGAGCTTTTGCGCACTTCGGTGCGGATAGTGAAAATTTACGCTACTTACCCGCGGCTGTCACAGAATTTGTAAACTAACTGCATGCGAAACACGAACGAGATTGAATTCTAGAAGGTTTCTTGAATTAGTAAACATCAGTGGGAATCTACAACGAACAATTTATCGCAACAAATTCCTGTGCCATCCGCTGGAAGGCACAGCCACCGTATTCCGCTCCAGCCTATAACAAGGGTTTGGTACCAGGCGGGCTTAGCGTGAAATAATTTTTGGAACATAATAAGAAATTTAATATCTTTGATTGGGTTAAGTGGAACCCCGCCCGGTACCAAGCCCCGGATCGTTATAGCCAATGCAAGAAAATCTCCGCACAGACAGAGACTATGAAAAAAACAATATCGCTTATTATAATATTCTTATTTTCCATTTCGGGGATTTATAGTCAATCTGACCGCGACACGACAAATAAGCGAATAATAATTGGAATCTTGCCAATTGGCGGGATACAGGATTCCGTTGTAAGGATTGTAAGGAATGAAATAGAGAAATATTACAAATTTACAGTTAAGGTCTTTGATAAAATAGACTTCCCAGACAATGATACTTTATTTTCAAAGGATACAATAAAGACGGCTAATGTCTTGACCTTTTTACATCAGCTCAGAGATGAGCACTCAAAATGTGATTTATTAATTGGGATCACGAATAGACCGATTATAATAGAAACGATGGTTGGGACATTTGTTCATCGGGGCATGACAAGTGGGACTTCTTCCATCATTTCGTCATTTAGAATACAAAAGGACGCAGAAAATGATGAAAAAATATTCGCACAATACTTGGCAAAGGTTGCATTACATGAAATTGGACACTTCTTCGGTTTAATGCATTGTTCTTATAGTTGCAAATGTTTTATGATTGGTTTAAATTACTGTACGGACTGCCCAGATTGTGTCCGAGTGACTGAAATGAATGACATAAAAAGTTTTTATGCTTCAGATAATGAATTATGCCCTGAATGTAAAAAGATATTAAATTTGAGTATCCAAAGGCTAATAAACGAAAAAAAACAAGCTGGACAAGTTATAATAAGATAAAAAAATAAATAGCACATGGCTATAACAAAGGCTTGCTATCAGCGGAGCAGACATTTTAACGGATAGTATAGTTCTTTTATTTAACTTTGTTGTATTATGAATCGGATCTGCTTCGAATCTCCCCCGCCGTTAGCAAGCCTCGAACGTTGGCAGCAATGCTAAAAACAGACCACCACATAAAAGACAGACCTATAAATCTAAAATAAAGGACAGAAATGATACTTCCAGAATTAAGTCTTACATACTTTGAAAAATCAGGAACAAAGAACAAAGTGGTACAACTGATAGTACCTAGTGAAGAGGCGGAATTAAATTTTGTCAGAAGCACGAGAAGTTATGCAGTCTTTGAAAGCAATGGCGTTGAAATCTGTATCACCCCAAACAAAGATATAGAGTTGATAGATTTTGAATGCGCTATTTGGTCTAACAAAAGAGTAACCGCACAAAATTATTCAAATAATGATATCATAATAAAAAAATGGCTTAAACACCCAGCAAGACAAAGTCATACAAACACAGACATTATAAACTCTTGGATAAATAAATTCAACTTTGTTGAAGAAAACATCGCTGAAAATAAAGCCGGATTAAGAGAGCCACAAATTGCGGCTCTATATTCTATTTTAAGCCATCTTAAAGCATCTGACGGAATTGGCACCGTTGTTATGCCAACAGGAACAGGGAAAACGGAAACCATGCTTTCGACTTTAATTGCAGGAAAATTAAATAAAGTCTTGATAACTGTCCCATCAGACGCATTGCGCAACCAAATTGCAAATAAGTTTTATAGACTTGGACTATTAAAGAAATTCGGAATTGTCAATCAAGATGCATTATATCCTCGAGTAGGAATTCTTCATCAAAATTTTTCTACTCAAGCAGATTTGATTGAATTCATTGATAGCAGTAACGTTGTTGTTACTACTATGAGTATTCTTACAAATAACTCTGACGTTACACTTTCTCTTTTAAACGATAGATTTTCCAACGTTTTTATTGACGAAGCACATCATATTGAAGCGAACTCTTGGAAAAAAGTTAGAGAAAGGTTTGACAATAAAAAAATATTACAATTTACGGCAACACCATTTAGAAGCGATAGAAAAAGGTTAGACGGGAACATTATTTTCAATTTTAGCCTGAAAAAGGCTCAAGAACAAGGTTATTTCAAACCGATTAATTTCGTTCCAATCAGAGAATATGATTTAGAAAAAGGAGATAAAGTCATTGCAGAAAAAGCCGTAGAAAAATTACGGGAAGATATTGACAATGGACTTAACCACATCTTAATGGCAAGGTGCGAGAATAAAAATAGAGCAGAAACTATATTTGAACTTTACAGAGGCTATGAAGATTTGAATCCTGTGGTTGTTCATTCTTCCGTTACAGGCAAAAAGGAAATACTTGATAAAATTGTAAAAGGAGAACATAAAATAATAGTAGCAGTAAATATGTTAGGCGAAGGCTTTGACTTACCTCAATTAAAGATAGCAGCCTTTCACGATATAAGAAAAAGCCTACCTATTACCTTACAATTTGCAGGCAGATTTACTAGAACCGCAACAGATAATGATTTAGGCAATGCCACTTTTATTGCCAATTTAGCTGATACTGATACAGAGAACGAATTAAGTGAACTATATGCACAAGATTCTGATTGGAATTTACTTCTTTCAACTCTTAGTGCTGACCATATTGAAGAACAAATTGACTTCAATGAATTCATACAAGGTTTCCAACATTTGGAAAACTCTAAAATACCATTTCAAAACATAAGATTTGCTCTTAGTACCGTTGTTTACAAAAATCTATATCAAGACAATTCATTTAACCTTTTGAACTTCCGTAATGGCATTCCAAATTATGAAGAATTAGAATACAAGTTTCACGACTATAACCCACGGGAACAAACGTTAGTAATTATAACTGCATCAAAATCAGAGGTTGAATGGGTAAACTATAAAGAAGTATTTGGATTGAATTGGCAATTAATGGTAATATATTATGACACCGAACAAAATTTACTTTTCATTCATAGTTCAGATAAATCCAGTTTATATGGCGATGTTGCCCGAACTGTATTAAATGATAATGCAGCACTTATAAATCAACTTACAGTTTTTAAAAGCTTTTATGATATAAACAGAGTTTCACTACAAAACGTTGGTCTGAAAGAGTTTTTAAATAGGAAAATCAGATTTACAATGAGAGTGGGTACAGATATTCAAGACGCACTTTCAATTGCAGAACAACAAAGAGGAGAAAAAGCATTTGTATTTGGTACAGGTTATGAGAATGGAGAGAAAATAACTTTAGGGTGTTCATATAAAGGAAGAATTTGGAGTTATTTAAGAAACGACCTAAGAGGTTTTATTGAATGGTGTAAAAATGTAGGTAAAAAATTGATTGACGAAAACATTGACCCTAATCAGGTCCTTCGTGAAACTCTTATTCCTGAAATCATAACAGAAATTCCTCATATCTACCCAACTCACATAGATTGGGACGATAATTTTTACGACCTACCAGAGTCTAAAATCAACATAGATATTAATGGCATTTTCAGTTTTGCATATTGTTCTATAAACGTTATTAACGCAAATGATGATGGCGATATAAATTTTGAAATATTAACGCCTAATGGTTCAGCCAAATTCAGAAAGGAATTATTTATTGATAATCAAGACGGCAATCAGTTTGCAAATTTCAGAATGACAAAATTAGATACTGTTCAAAGCAGCATAATTATTGGTTCAAAAACACTTGACCTTTTGGAGTATTTGAATGCAAATCCCCCTATTGTATGGTTTGCTGACGGTTCGGCATTACAAGGTAACGAATACGTGCAATTGAAACACGTAATTCAACCATTTCCAACTGACAATTTAATTGATTGGAATTGGGAAGGAATTGATATAAGTAAAGAAGCTCAAGGTGTGAATCCGATTGCGACAGACTCAATTCAGTATAGAGTAATTCAAGAATTGTTGGAAAGCGACTACGACATTATATATGACGATGATTACTCGGGTGAAATAGCAGATATAATTACAATTAAAGAATTGGACAATGAAATTAACGTTCAATTTTATCACCTTAAATTTGCCAAAGACGGTGAGGTCAATACCAGAATTGACAACTTCTATGAAGTGTGTGGACAAACTCAAAAATCCATTCATTGGAAACACAAAAATGGTATTGAGTTCTTTCAGCATTTATTAAGACGTGAAACAAAGGTGAGGAATGGGGATGAAAGAAGTCGATTAGAAAAGGGAACAAAACATGACTTAGAAAGGCTTTTAGGTATTGCTAAAAACAGAAAACCAATGAACTTTGAAATTTATATTGTTCAACCAAGTCTTTCCAAACAAAATGTGTCAGAATCAATAATGACTTTATTAGGCGTGACGGAAAACTATTTAAAAGAAGTTGCAGACATTAATCTTAACGTTATTGTCAATCAATAAAAATTTAAAATAGAATTGACAAAATGAGAACAGAAGCACGAAAAACAAAAGCACAGCTGCCAACAAGCAGTATAAAAAATTGCCGGGACAGTTTGATATTCAAGGTTTGTAGCCCGCTTCAACATTTATGTAACTTGACAGGAAATCGCCCACAATCGGCAACTTTTAATACTGCCGAACGTTGGCAGCAACCCTAAAAACCGCTTCGGAGTTAATTTACAGCATGATTGAAAAACAAAAAATAAAAACCCAATCGCACAAAGCAAAAGTATGGCAGTCCTTCCCTACAAGCTTCGCTTCACTGCCAAACACGTGCTTTCTTTCCACCGCACCTGCTTCGTGGATAGGTAACTGCGATATTAATAAGTAAAAGACTGTTACATGGAATTAGATTTTTCATATTTGTTATTAAAACATGGCGATGGAGCTCGCTATATTTTTGAGACTGCATGCGATAAAGCATTCAGAAAAGAATTTGAACATGCTTTCAATGTAGAATGTAATCCAGGTGATGATGGAATAGATATTTTTGTTGGAGACTTTTCCGTAACTATAGATGTATATCAATGCAAATATTTTATTGAAAGATTAGGGGATTCTCAAAGAAAACAAATAGGAGAATCCTTTGATACTGCAATTAATTCAAACAATTATGTTTTGAAAAGGTGGTTTCTTTGTGTACCAATTGGATTGACCATCGAAGAGCATAAGTGGTGGTCTAAGTGGAAAAACAAAAACGAAAAAAAACATAACATTGAAATTGGACTTTATGATAGTCGTATATTATTAGACCTCATTCAAAAACACAAAATTGATGAAGATGTTTTTGATTTAGAACAGCTTAAACTAATGAGACAAATTCATGAATTCTTAGTTAATAAAAATGAAAGTTTGAAGGAAGTTCTTAGTCCACCTATTGATGCAGATTACAGTGAAAGTGTTTTTATAGCCAAATTACAATCTGCAAATGTAGTAGACCATATAAAGCTTTTTGAGAAACAGTTTTTTAATGCAGAAATTCTGGATAAACAAATATATAGCAAAGGTGTACAAAAGGAAATTGTTGAATTAGAAAGTTTAAAAGCAAACATCCATGATTTATGGTTAACTCAATTTTCAAAATACAATAATACGAATGATGGCAATTCTCTTATAGGAGAAGTGTTTGAGAGAATCGAAGACCAAAATGACACAAATTTAAAAACAGAAATACCAGTTAGTGTCATAGAGAAAAAAGGGATATTACATCAATATGCTGAAGAATGCGAATTAGGTTGGGTAAAAAACTACAAAGCTAGGCTGGTCGAATATTTAAAGCAAAGGGAAAATGATGGTAAGTGAAAAATATGAATTGATTGCAAGTTCAATGCGATTACTTACTTTGTTGTTTGGATTTAAAGATAAAACTTCTTTCCAAATGACTTTTGATAAGCTTATTTTATACGACTTTTATTTGCGATTCCCCAAGACTATGATGGGAGAGATTGCAAATGTTGAAGAATATGATTTTGAAGAACTATTTTCATTTTATCATTCAGAGCCAGACAGAGAGAATTATCATAGGCTCATTAAATTTCTTAGGTCAAAAGGTCTTGTTTCAAAGGTTATTAAAGATGGCTCATTTATTTATCAAATAACGGAACTTGGGAAAACAACCGTTCTGAAAATTGACAGTCCTTTAAGCATACAACTTATAAAGAATGCAAATGTGATAGCTAAAAAATATTCTAAGATAGCTGATTCATCCCTTAAAGATGAGATTCATCAAAGAACTAAAAGTAACATTAAAATGGTATAGCGATGGTGCAAAATTTAAAGCTTCATAAATTAGTATTAAAAGGCTATAGAAAAGACTACTTAGTTCCTTTTAAATCTGGATTGAATTTTATTACTGGCCCAATATCTACTGGTAAATCTTCAATTCTCGAATTCGTAAATTATGCATTAGGTAGTAAATCGCATAAGGATTATTTGGAAGTGAAAAGTAGTTGTACTGATGTTGAATTATACTTTGATATAAAGGGTATCCCATACAAGATAGTACGACCTTTATTTTACTTTGATAGACCAATTAAAATTTATGAATGGAACTCTGAATTGGAAGATTTTGAAGATAACTTTCTGATTTTTGAGATTTCTTCTCCCTTAAATTCAAATTCATTATCAAGTTTCTTACTTGAAAAGCTAAATGTTCCAAAAATTACTATTGCAAACCAAGCATTTAGTTTTAGAGATTTATTTAAATATTGTTATGTGAATCAATCTAGTATTGATTCTGAAAATTTACTTGATGAGAAAAATTCTTCTACTGCATTTAAAAGAAAGCCAACCCTAGAAGTTATTTTAAATTCTTTAAACCAGTTATTACATCAACTGCGAGAGCTTAAGAAACAGAAAAGGGAAGACATTCAAAAGTTTCACGATAAAAAAGATGCAATCGTAGATTTTGTTAAAAGTGTTGAGTTATTATCAAATCCACAAAAAATAAGTGAAGAGAAACAAAAGCTCGAGAATAGGAAGCTAGAAATTTTAGAAGAATTAAACCAACTTAAAAATAATAGTAAAACAAAGGATGACTTTACGAAATCTTTGGAGGCTCGTTTATTTATACTAAACAATGAAATAGGAAAACTAAACCAAGTTTTTCAAGATGTTAATTCTTATAAAGGAAAATTAAGCTTATTAAGAAATCAATATAATAATGAATTAATCAAGTATGATTATTTATTAATGGCACATGGTCAAATTCAAGAATTAGATTTTATACATTGTCCTTCTTGTAGCGGAGAAATAAAAAAAGGAGAATATGGCAAGTGTTGTCTTTGTGGCAGTTCTATTAATGATTTAGATGCAGAAGAGGAAAATGCTATAAAACTTGAAAAGAAAAGATTAAAGAGTAAAATAATTGAGCTGATTGATTTTATAGAAAAACAAGAAGCTGATATGAATGAAATACTCAATAACAGAAGTAAGCTAATCAAAAAAAGAGCAAAGACAGAGGAGAAAATAAATTCACTTCAACAAGTATATTTGAGTCCATTTATTTGCAAAATTGAAGAGTTAAATAGAGAAGTTGGTGAAATAGATAAACAAATCGAAAATATAGTTTTAAGTGAAAAGATTCACTCTGAACTGCTCGGTATTATTAGTGCATTAAGAGACGAAGAAGGTAAATTGGATGAACTTAATGCAAAGATTAAAAGCATTGAGGAAGAGAATGAAGACTTTAACCAAATAATACAACAACTTAGTACTTATTTTTTCAAAACTCTTGCTGCTTTTGAGTTCCCCAAATTAAAGGATGCTTATATAAGTGATAAAAACTACCTTCCATACGTCAGAAATGTAAAATATGATGAATTGGGTAGTGGAGGTGCAGTAACTTTAATTACAATTGGATATTTTCTATCAATTTTAAAAATTAGCATACAGCTCAAACAAACGTATCACCCCGGAATATTAATGCTTGATACTATTGGAAAAAACTTAGGCACTTCTGATATTTCTGATAGTGAAGATGAGTTTAAGGATAGTAAGATTTTTAGATTATTAGTGAAACATCTTGCTGATTTTGCAGAATTAAATGAAAATAATATTCAACTAATTGTAATTAACAATAATACTACAACGGATGTAAAAGAAAAGGATGTTATAATGAGGTTTGATGGAGACGGTACAAAAGGGATTAAGTATGGCCTAATTGACGACTTAGGTTTATAATTGGAATGGTTCGAACAAGCCAACTCACCCTTCCCTTCGCTGTCATGCACATTTGTAAGCCCGCACAAAACGCCCCTCAAACCAAAAGATTACAAAAGAGCCTTCCAGCCAATCCCTCCCAACCGCACTTTGATAGGGCAGTGCTCTAATTGAAAAAATGATTATTTTGACTGATAATAAATAAAATAAAGGGAAGCTGCCAACAACGGGTCATAAAACATGCCGGTTTTAGTGGGCTTTCAAGCGTTTCGTTCCGCATCAAGTTTTGTATCGTGGGATACAGTCGCAGCTCCGCAATCCGGCACGTTTCATACCCGCGACCGTTGTGTACAAGTATTAACACACGAACATTATTAACAAACAAAAATAATATTTTAGAGATATGGAAAAAACCATTTCAGTTTTTGCATTAATTATATCCTTTGGATCTTTAGCAATTTCATTTTATATCTATTTAAAGACAATGAGAGCTGCTAGACAACAATTGAATTTACAATTATTAATTGAAAGTGAGAAAATGTTGAAGGACTTTGATAATCTATTAGCTTTACATGACATTGAAACTAAAGCAATAAGAACTGATGGTATAACAAAAGAAGAATTTTATTATATTTTAACATCGTTTAGATCAAGTGAATCCTATTTCATTCTTCATAATAGAAAAAAAACAGTTTCTAAATTTCGTGCCAATTTTCTTAGAAATGCAAAAGTAGAATTAGTTTATAAAAAATATTTAAAAGGTAAATTAATTGCAAATCAAATTTTTATTGAAATTATAGATGAATTCTATAGTAAAAATGCTTGTGCACAATAGTTAAGGCTTCGTGTGGCGCTAGCCCAACATGAAGCCGTGTTGCACGGAAGCCCACGTGCAGCACATTATCAATGAAATACGTGTTATGGATTTTTAATGATTTTGGTGCTGACTGCTATGAAAAAGTATACTCAGATTTGAGTGGTATTGCGAGGATAATTCGTAAGACATTTCTGCAAACAACTTCTGATTCGCCCGCCAACTGGCATTTTCCTCAGGTTTTGGCACTACGATTTCAGGTCCTTCACAGAACGTTTTCATGATGCATAAATTTTGATTGTTGATGTTTGTTTTGCTATGAGCGCCGCGGGAGGCGGCCTGCCCGGCAATAATATTTCTATCATAAGCATGCTGCCCTTACCGCAATGCGGGCACAGATCCGGGTTGTAGCCAAGATGTTCTGCAGCGATTTGTTTCCAGTTTTTCTTTTCCCTGACTACAGGCTTGATTCCAAAGGACTGCTGCAACGCTCGTAACAGCGGGCGTTTTGAGCTTGACAGCAATCCGTAATGACGGATTCTTACGAACCGTTTTGGAAGGATGTGCACACAGAACCTGCGCAGGAACTCGGCGCCCTCAAGCGTCATTACTTTTTCTTTGTTGTCGCGGTAATCGCGCCAGCGGAAGGTCACGCCTTCATCATTGATGTTTAAGATGCGATGATTCCCAATGGCTACCTTGTGCGTGTAGCGGCCAAGATATTCCACTACCTGCTCAGGGCCTGCAAAGGGATCTTTGGCATAAACTACCCAAGGCGTTTTGTAGAGCGCATTGATGAACGGCTTTTCCTGCATAAGTTGTTGCTGCAGGCCAGCAATGAACTTTCCGCGAAAAACCGCAGAGAGATTTGTGACCGGAAACAAAAACACTTTCCCGTTTTCAGAGACCTGTACCTGCTTCCACTGATTCTTGAAATCGATCCCACCGCCGGGAACCACACAATGCACATGAGGGTGCAGCGAGAGGTTTTGTCCCCAGGTGTGCAAAATAGCGAACATGCCTGTTTCTGCATGCAGACGCGTGTATGAGAACTGAGAGAGTGTCTGCCATGCCGTTTGAAAGAGCAGATTGTACATCAGCACTGGCTCATACAGGAACAAACGGTTAAGTTGATCCGGCACGGTAAACACCACATGAAAATACGGTACAGGAAGCAGATCCTGTTTTCTGTCTTGGATCCACGCTTCCCTCTGTGTATTCTGGCACTTGGGACAATGACGATTGCGGCAGGAGTTATAACTGATGCGAATGTGCCCGCATTGATCGCATCGGTCAACATGTCCTCCCAGAGCAGCTGTGCGGCAACGCTTGAGTGCGCTCAGCGTGCGCTGCACGTAGGCGTTGGGCGCATGTTGTTCAATATAATCTTTCCCGAACCGTTCAATGACCTGTGCCAGCTCGAATGCAGGCTTCAAGCCTTCTGATACAACCGGTCGAACGGGCTGAACAGATTGCTGCGATTGGGTTTGGCGACATGAAGATACACCAGTGTCGTTTCTATACGCTCGTGTCCCAGCAGTTCCTTGATGGTCACGATGTCCATCCCGAACTCAAGCAGGTGCGTAGCATAGCTGTGTCGCAGTGTATGGAGGGTAATGCCCTTTTGAAGCTTACACTTCTTCACCGCTTCGCGTAAGGCCCATTGCATGCCACGTACACTCAAGGGTGAACCGGGCTCATTGCCATTGAACAGGTACTCCACCGGCTGACAGGCATAATAATACTTCTCCAGTCCTTGCAAAATCAGCGGTGAGAGCGGAACATAGCGGTCTTTGTTGTACTTGCTTTGTCGAATGTGGATCATCATCCGGCCACGGTCAATATCAGAGAGCTTCAGCCGGCTTGCCTCACGGGCACGCAGACCGGCCGAATACATCAGCGACAGCAGCACCCTGTGTTTTAGCAGATCTGGCGCATTAAACAACGCCCGGCACTCTCCATAATTAAGCACTACCGGCAGTTTGCTGTCATGTTTGATTTTGGGGAGTTGCACCACTTTGTCGTTCAGTCCAAGCAGGCGATAGCAATAGCGCAGCCCGTAAACGGCAAACTTAAAATCGCTCAGCGAAGGTGATTTGCTTTGCCGGGCCAGTGAAGCCAGGTACTTGTTCATCTCCTTTTCCGTGACATGCTGGGGCAACTTGCCAAAATGCAGGCTTAATTGAGCGATTTTTCGGGCGTAATTTTTAAGCGTACTCTCTGATTGCCCCGACAGTCGTATCTTATCGTCAAGTTCCTGATAAAGATTACGAAAGCCTCTTACCTGATGAATTGCTTGTTCGACTGTTGTGAATGATTTTTTTCTTAACTTTGGCTCTGAGTTCATATACAAAGGATTTATTGGTTTATAATACCCTTTGTACGATGTTCTTTAAAATGCGCTACTATCTCACCCCGGCTTTTTCGGGGTGGGATTTAGTGCAACAACGGGTATAAGCAATGGCGGTGCTTGTAGCATATCAAGCACCTCGTCTCGCAGCTTAGGTCTGTAACGTAGGATACGGACGCAGCTACGAAGTCCGCCCCTGCTCATACCCCCGACCGTTATGCCCAATGCTATGACAGTAATCGCAGTAAACTAATTGACTAAAGAATATTACAAATGGCAATTCTAACAAGAACAAGACTGACAGCATTAACAGAAAGCAAACTTGGAGCAAGGATATTTATTGAAACGCTTAATGAATCAAAAAGAGAAACAAGAGCTTGAATACTTCTGCAAGGACAGATGGGCATTGCTTTATGTTAAGCGATGGATGCAGGTAGGTGTGATGCAAAAAGACGGAATCAACATCGACCGGATGAGTGGCACACCACAAGGAGGCGTAATCAGCTCACTGTTAGCGAATAACTAGCTGCATATAACCTTCGATAAATGGATGGAGAATGAATACCCGAATCATCCGTTTGAAAGTTATGCAGACGATATTGTAATTCACTGTAAGACGGAAAAACAAGCGCTTCAGCTATGCAGAGAAGTGGCAAGGAGGTTTGAAAGCTGCAAACTGCAGATGCATCCAACGAAAACGAAAGTAGTAAACCTGAGGGGGAGTAGCGTGAACAAATACTCACATAGAAATGACTTCTTAGGATACACGTTCAAACCATCATTGGTCAAAACAAAAGTAGGGTTCAAATGATAGTTCCCCACATGAGTGACCAATCAATGAAAGAGAAGATCGGGTCAATGTGGTTACATAAGTGGAGAAAATCTATAGACTGCATTGCTTGTAAGTTAGGCCGGTATTATAAGGAGTTATCAATTACTACTGTATGTTTGGCTCGTGGTTGACTATTTCGGACTAAATCAGCCTATTTTGTCCGAAATAGTCAGTGGTTAACGGACAAAGTGTGGAGGGGCATCAATGCGAGGTTGAGAAAGTGGTCCAATGGAAGCGTTTATACAAACTCAAAAGCGGTAAAATAGTTAAGAACGAAATGGAAAGAGAAACATGGATTATTTCTACATTGGACATTGATATATCATTAAAATAGTTATATTTGTGATGGTACAAGAAGACAGTATGAAGGAAGACTTTCACGTACGGTTCCGTGAGAACGCAGAGGTGAAACTCCTCTGCATGACTCGACTATAGGCAACCGTAAAAAGACACAGCGATAATGAAATTTTAATTGAGTAAAATAATAAAATGACAAATATGAAACTTTTAAATGGAATAGGTTTGGGAACATTCCCTTTTGCAAGCCCTTTTACAAAAGTTGATGAAAGTGAGGCTGTAAACATAGTTACTACATATATTAATGCAGGTGGGAAATATATTGACACAGCTCCTACTTATGCGTTTGGAGAAGTTGAAATTCTGTTGGGGAAAATTTTGAAAAAGTTCAAAAGAGATAACTTTTTCATTAATACCAGTTGTGGCTTTGTCAGACAAGGCAATGGATATATTAAGAGTGGCAGATACAAAGATGTTATTCAAGACTGTGATGAAAGTTTATTGAGATTGGGTTTAAATGAAATTGATTTGTATATTTCTCATACACCTGACACCGAAACAGGTACGCCTTTTTCCGAAACAATATCTGCAATGGAAGATTTAAAAAAACAAGGTAAGATAAAAGCGATTGGAGTATCGAATGTATTATTGGAACAATTAAAAGAATACAATCAATCAAATAATGTGGAATTTGTCCAAAATCGATTTAGTCTTTTAAATCAAAATTTTGACGAAAAATTTACAGATTATTGTATTAAAAATAGAATAGGTATCGTTGCTTTTCAAGTAATTGAGAGAGGCATTTTGACAGAAAAATTCATTGACTCAAATATTGAACTTTCAAAAAATGATTTGAGAAATAAAAAGCCTGAATTTAGAAAAGGGGTTCGTTGGGTTATTCAAAATTGGGTGAAAGAAGACTTAATTCCAATTTCAATCCGTTATGATTTACCTTTGTCTGCATTAGCAATAAAATGGGCACTTTCAAATGATTTTATTGCACTATGCCAATGTGGTGCTTCTAATACAAAGCAAGTTATAAACAATTTGAAATCAATTCAAAGCAGCAATTCTGATATAATTGATGAAATAAATGCTGCATACAATAAGCTTTCTGATTTTCTTGAGAAAGAATACCAGCAAAGTGTTATCGACTTTTTAGGAATTAGTGTAATAGATACATTAAAAGGAAGTGCAACAGGTAAATAATATGACCAATAAAACTAGCAAAAACATTCCACGTCCTATTGCAGATATAATAAAAAATTCTGTCAATGAGAATCCAGAGCAATCGATACTGAATTGTTCTATTGTTAAAGCTCAAAAGTTTCCTATTTATAAGGAAAAATTAAAAAATTATATTAGTGAAATACCTTTAACTGCATTTTCAAAAGAAGGTGTTAGATTTTTGGACAATAGTTTTGTTCCCATGCCCTGTAATGTGTATATAAGCAAATATACGGTACACGCCAAATCAATTACAAGCTTTACTTTTTCAG
Source organism: Bacteroidales bacterium (assembly GCA_963678485.1). Classification (GTDB taxonomy): domain Bacteria; phylum Bacteroidota; class Bacteroidia; order Bacteroidales; family CAIWKO01; genus CALGYY01. The sequence continues at coordinate 1,283,773 of OY782882.1, read as the reverse complement.
ATAACTTTGCGAATGTAAAGCAAGTTGAAAAAGAAAAGATCATTAATAAAATTGAAGAAGAAATTAAGCAAAATAAAGACTTTCATTACCCAACCCTCTTAGAAAGACCTATTATTTTATCATTGCCCTCTGACGATGGTAACAAAGGTGAATGGCAAATTGACACCATTCAGATTGTTAAATCATTAAATAAATTTGTTTTGACAGGACAAGCTGGTAGCGGAAAGACAATAATAGCTCGCAGATTTGCATTGGAACTAATTGAGGAGAATATGTTTTTTCCAATCTATGTGCAGTTAAAGGATTATTTTCTACAATATTCAACCATAACCCTTGATGATATAAGTAGATATATAAGCCAAAAATACGAATTAAATAAATCTGAATTAGATGAATTAATAACCTGCCATAAAAGTGATATATATTACATTTTAGATGGAATTGATGAAATTTACAATCCAACAACTTCACCAAACACAATTTGTCAAAGATTAAATAATTTTATTAAAGAACAAGAAAATATTATTCTTACTAGTCGAGAAGGTTATTCAGGGCTAAAAGAGCTTAAATCTTTTCCTATTGTTAAAATTGAAAAAATTAAAGACAAACATATTAAGGAGTTATTTTTTAAGTATTGTGATAACGATAATGTGGAGGTAAAGTTTGAAGATTTTAAGAATGAACTTAAAAAAATACCGATAGAATTAAGGGACAGACCACTATTTATTGTTTTACTCACGATTTTATTTGAAAAAGAAGGGAAAATTCCAGATAACAAAATATCAATATACGAGGAATTTATTAACTTTTTAATGTTTCAATACAAAACAGATTTTGATGATCTAAAATTAATAAAAGGATTTGTAGAAGAAAGTAAAGAAGACTTAATTTATGTTTTGGAAGAAATTGCATATAAAACTTTAATTGAAGGTAATCTAGATGGCAATTCAATTAATTCTATATTAACAAATAAAGGATTTGACAAAACTCTACATGAAAGCATAACTAAATATCTACTTAGTATTGCAGGTATTTTGGAAAGCAAATCTGGCGGTTTTGGCTTTGTTCATAGAAGTTTTTGCGAGTATTTGTCTGCAAAAAAGATTTGTAGAGATTTGCAAAAATCAGATGAGTTGTATAGTATTATTGCTTCCAAAATGGATATCTTAAAAGAACCGCTTCTATTTACAGGAGATATTTTACGCATTAACAATCAAATGTCAATATTGAGAGACTTTTTAACAAATCTTACTGGAATTAAAATGGATCCCAATTGGACATTATGGTTAGTTTCTAAGCTATATCAGCAAAAGGATTATGATGTAAACCCATATCTCAAATCTTATTTAAAATCCACAATCGAAAAACATCTATCTTTTAAAAACATTTTGCCTCCTAAAGAACAATCAGATATTGTTAAGATGTTGGGATTACTAGGAGATACTAGAATTGGTGTTTCAGTTGATGAAAATGATATTCCTAATATTTGTTGGTGTAAAATTGAAAAAGGAAAATTCAATTTTGGGCTTTCTGAAACACAAAAAGAATTTCTAATCAAAAATAATGTCTCGAATGCTGATAGGGATTTGTGTGAAAGAGAATTAGAATTAGCTGAATACAAAATTAGTAAATACCCAATCACTATTAGCCAGTATTCATCATTTTTAAAAGAAGAATATTTAAATTCTGATTGGTGGAATTATTCAGAATCAAGCAAAGAATGGTTTGATAATAACGGTAAAAATAGACAAATAGAGCTAATAGATAAATATAAATTGTATCACGGTAATTATCCTGCTAATTACATAAATTGGTATGAAGCCAAAGCATTTTGTAAATGGCTTGGTAAAAAAACAAAATTAATTATCGACTTACCAACAATTCAACAATGGGAAAAAGCAATAAAAAGTAGCGGGAATTTTATTTTCCCCTGGGGAAACAAATACGAAAAGGACCTTTGCAATACCATTGAATCAGATATAAATGATACTTGTCCTGTAGGTTGTTTTGGCGAAGTTGAAAATGCATCATTAGATATGTGTGGGAATGTATGGGAATGGTGCTTAGATACAGAAGGCAATAAAAAAATGGTACGGGGTGGCTCATTTTGTAACAATTCATACAAGATAGTGCGTGCAACTTTTAATGGAAGAGATGTGCCTGATTTATCAGCAGCAAGACAGGGATTTAGAATAGTTCAAAATATTAGAGATGAAAGTTACTATTATATAAATAACTTTATTTCTCAAAAAGCAGAAAGTCAAACTTCAGATTACAATATAGATAAAATAACAATTATTGACCATAAAAAGAATCATGGAAAAAGTATTCAAAATGAAAGTATTGTTTTTCTAAAATATAATGTAGCGTATTCTATAAATGATATAAAAGAAGAGAAAAATCTCATTCAGAATAAGACAAAACTTGAAGTATTTGCAACAAAGGACCATCTCAACAGCTATATATTTGACACTTTATGTTTACTAAAAGAAACAGATACAATTATCTTTAAAATAAATGCATTTGACTATGCAAATGGTAATAATTACAATGGCTTACTTAATTTATCAAAAGACTTATTTTTTGAATTTCATATTATTTCGGTATGTTGACAAATGATTTCAATATAGATAGCTACAATGCAATAATTAAAAAGATTATTGCCAATGGCTACAAGTTTGTAAGTTTTCCCAAACAAAATAAATTAAAATTATCTAATCAAAAAGAGGTTTTACTAAGGCACGATATTGATTTTTCCTTAACCGCAGCAAGGGAAATTGCACAGCATGACTACAATTCGGGTATACGTTCTACTTTTTTTATTTACTTAAATACTCCATTTTATAATATCCTTTTTGAAGATGATAAAAAGCAAATTGATGAAATTGTAGATTTTGGACACGATATTGCATTACATTTTAATGAAAAAATAAATATTGGACTTGACAAAGAAATTGAAATTCTATCAAAGGTTTTTTCAAACGTCCGTACTGATTTAATTAGTTTTCATAAACCAAGAATTGACTATCATACAAAAACAAATATTAGAAATAATATTCCCGAACAAATTTTAACAAGTTATGATGATACTTTTTTTAAGGACATAAAGTATATCAGTGATTCTAAATGTAGTTTTAATGAAACAAAATTTGCTTCTATCCTTGATTCAAATAAGAGTTTTCAGCTCTTAATACACCCAGTTTGGTGGTATTTCAATGGAAATTCCCCAACAGAAAAAATAAAGGCATTGTGGAATGGGAAATTAAGTGAAGTAATAGAAAATGTCAAAAAAAATATTAGTCTTGAATTACAACTCTAAAAAATGAATCATTTTTAAGAAATTAATAATTACAGCATGAATACAATTACTGGGGTACAATCTTTATGCACAATTTCAGTAAACGATATTAAAACCAGTCGTTATGAAAATTGTACTTTTAGAACCAAAATTGATTGTCAAAATGAAGATTTTGATAATGATATACTGTTTTCAGAGTGTGTTTTTAAAGAAGATGTTGATTTTTCGGGTTGTTGTTTTCAAAAGCGAGTTTTCTTTTACAAATGTAAATTTGAGAAAGACATTAATTTCAGTTTTACAAAATTTGAAGGCTTTTGTAATTTTGCAGATTCAATTTTTTATGAGAAATGTTTATTTTCCTTTTCCAATGCACTGAGTTTGATGAACTTTTCAGATGTCGAATTTAAGACTAATGCAAAACTTGATTTACATTGTTCTCACTTTGAGAAATATGCAAATTTTGATAACTCTAACATTGAATATATTCATTTTGATAATGATTATTTACGCGAAAATGCTCGTCTTATTAAGCATTATTGTATAAAAACAAATGATAAAGTTATGGCTTTCCGTTTCCATCAATACGAAATGAAAGCAACTTTAAAAAACACTAAAAATTACACCGATAAATTAATTTTGAAATTAAATCAAATATCAAGTAACTTCGGTACTCATTGGGTTAGGGCTATGTCTTTTATATTCTATTCGTCAATTTTTTCTTTTACTCTATTTTATATATTAGGAATAAACAATGCCCCGTTTCAATGGGGTTGGGTATCCTTTGAAAGTTTCTTTTCTGCTTTTTCAGACAGTATAAAATATTATTGCATTATATTAAATCCTACACATTCACTGAGAGATTTAGGCGAACTACATTTGAATACAGTAGGATATATTCTTGATGTATTATCAAGGATATTAATTAGTTATGGATTGTATCAATTAATAATTTCTTATCAGAAATTTAGTCGAAATATTTGAAAATGTAAAATTATGCAAGATATTAATATTGTTTTTATAGTTGGGATTAGGTCTCAATATATTAAATTGGCTTCAATTCAGAGAGCAATACAGAAGTTCAATATGACTTCTGAGTTTAAAATTAATCCAATCTATATAAATACAGGACAACATTATAGTTATGAATTATCACAATTCATATCTGAATTGGATATTCATTTTGATTATACTTTTGAATATGCGGATAAAAGCCCTCTTTCTATATTAGGAACAATGCAAATTAAGCTAGGGGAATGTTTAAATGAAATTTGCGCAAATCAAATAGTAAAATGGATTGTGGTTTTTGGGGATGCAAATACTACACTCGTAGGGGCAATCATAGCCTCACGTTTGCACATTCCATTAATTCATGTAGAATCTGGAGTAAGAACTGGGGATAAATCGTCACCCGAGGAAATTAATAGAATTGTTGCTGACCATATTGCAAAAGTTCATTTTTTAAGCTCAGAAATTGATGAGAAAAATCTAATTAAAGAAGGTCTTATCAATAATAATTTCTATTCCGGTGATATTGTTTATGATTTGGTTTTGGATTTATCCTCAGAAATGAAAAGCGGATATAAAGATTTTCAAAATGGTTATATTCTTTGTACAATTCATCGGGAGGAAAACTTACAGTCAACTTTAATAATCGAAAATATCTTGGATGTACTTTCCAATTATAAACGACAAGTAGTTTTTATTACCCACCCTAGAACAAAATCAATTATTGATAACTTCAAAATTGAATATTCAAAGAATATTTTTTTTACTTCGGGTATACCATACAAAGAGCTTTTATCTGCTATAAAAGGGTGCAGCTTTTTGATAACAGATTCAGGAGCTTTGCAAAGAGAATCATTCTATTTGAAAAAACGTTGCTTAATACGTCAAGATATTGCTTTTTGGCAAAGTTTAATACAAAGAGAAATCCACAAAACTTTTAAAAATAGCAAAGAGGACTTTCTAGAGAAACTTGAATGGGTTGAGCAGGCAATCTTAAAAGAGTACCCTTCATATTCAGATTTTGGCAATGGAAAGGCGACTCATGTTATATTAGATACGATAGTAGAATTGAGTAAAGAATTATATCAATAACTTGTTAAACAAATACAAAAAAAGAAACGGTAGCCTATAATTGATAAGGCTTGTGAGCTTCGGCGAAATTCGGCCATTTAAAATTAGAGTTGCGGCAAGCCCGCGATAGCAGGTTAGTCAGAAAAAAGCACTAATTGTAATCAACCAATTTCATTATGAAAAAGAGTAGGTATTCTGAGACACAAATTGTGTCAATCTTAAAAAAACAGTAAGCTGGCGTTCCAATTAAAAAAATTATTGTACTTTTATACCCTTAAAAATCGTCTGCGATTTTTGATACAATCTGCTTCAAAACCACATACTCTTTATTCGCATATTCTGCAATTTTCATCTTTGAGTTCCACCATTAACAATGATTTGTCGTTGTAGACGGCTGTTTAGTATTTATAGCTATTGATTACAGACCATTACAGAATTTATGCGGCCTGATTTTCAATGCTAAGTTTATCGATATTTTTTAAATTTTTTGGGGATCCTTACAAAATCTCTAATCAAATGTTGAGAAAAATGAACGATAAGTTATTATAAGTACAGCAAAAACAGAGCAAGGGATATGCAAATGCCACGAAGAAATCCAAATAATGATACTATTTCTTGGATATTGAGTGAGTAATTGAATTTCTCTAATATTAGCATTTCGTCATCTCGATATATTATGTAAGAATTTCATTTCTAACAAATGATTTGTCTATTATGAAGAATTTACCAGGAATAATCGATCCTAAGTTATTAAAACAATTGATCGAAGGAGTGTTTGCAAACAATCCTGATGCTACAGGACTTCTAATTCAAGTCCTTCTAAATAAGAACTATGATTTTAATACAAAAACGGGGTACTATTCTATCCTTAGTGAAGAGGAGTGGCGGTACTTTGAATATATCAACAAGATACGCAGGGAAGACCCTGAAATAGATAAAGCATTCCAATTAATATTGATATCTATTTCTGTCAGCGTTAGCATTGGCTATTTAGTTTTCTTATTGATAAGAAAAAGTAAGGTAAGTGCTACAATAGATTTTTATTAGGATATGAGGTTATGATAAGAAAGTAAATGATATGACAAATAGGGCAAATCAAAAGGTAATATAGCATTTCCATTTTATTTGGAAGCTTGGATTTCCTTTGTTTCTTTCTTTGCCAAGTTAAAAAATTCTCGTAAAAAACTGTCCTTACAAACAGTGATTTTTTGCTAATATGATTGCAAGGGCAGTTTCATTACTTCATGGGTAATATTCTTAATAGTAATACAAAGATATTATATTTTTTCAAATATCATTTTTATTTGCTCGCCTGATATGTTTCCTTCAATTGCCATTTCCTTTTCTTTTAATTCTGTGATAGAAAAAATGCAGTAAGTATTGTCTCCAGTGTAAAGAAGGGATAACTCAGTATTATTCGACTGCAATTTCCAAGTTCCTCCTCCGGACTCAGTTGAATTACCGCTTTGGTATGTGACTTCACAAGAGCTGTAATCAGATGGAACAGTGTAATTATAACTTGAGCTATAGGTAAATGTCCCGTTATCAGAAAATCTATAAATGACACTTGTGTAATCATATGAATATTGATACCACACATCATATCCTAGTGAGCAATTGTAATAATCAGATCCGCTGTCATGCAGACAGTCCTTGTTATTATTAGTCCAGAAAGTGGCATTCCAATTTGCCACAACTCTTGACTTCGCAGACCTTAGACTGATCATTGGGCCGTCTTCATACTTCTTACATGAAATCATACTGCACAGCATTACTGTACAGATAACAATTGATGCAATACTTAGCTTTTTCATTGTGATTGGTTTTTATGCCCTGTCCCAAGAGCGATTTAGACATAAAAATAGCGTGGAACTGAAACTATATCTGCCTTAGAGGTACTGGAATACCCTTGCAACAAATAAGCAACAGCCCACGCATAGCGTGAGCGTCTACTTATTATTCTTGTTGCAGTGAAATTTTCCAGTTTTCTAAGGCAAGAACAATAGTTTACGCTACTATTTTCAATATTTTTCTAATGACAAAAATACAACATTTTCAGCGTTGTCCAAATATTATAAGGATATTAATAGTTTCGTATATTTGTATAATTAAAAGTTTGAATAGAATATGTTATTTCACGAAAGATCAAAGATAGCCATAGACTTGCTGGACAAACAGCCACCCGTCACGTTAGAAATTGTCCTTTCGCAGCTCAAAAGAATTGAGGGTTGGCGCACAGACAGTGCGAAAAAGCAAAGGCCAGTATCGAATGTAGATGGGACAAAAGAGGAAGCAAAATGACATTATAAATTGGGGGTGTATATGTTATTTCATGAAAGAAGTAAGATTGCCATTGAATTGCTGAAGAAGCAACCGCACGTTACGTTTGAGATGGCGTTAGCGCAAGTAAAATGGCTGAGTGAGAATAGTGAATCGAAGAACAAAAAGCAAAGACCCGAAACGGAAGAGAGCGCAGAGAAAGAAAAGGAAAAATGATTGCTGCGTTGGCGGGCTTATGATAAATACATATTGTTTGTACTCCAAAACACATACATAATTAACCATAAAAGACAGGTAAACTTCTCTAATAAAAAAATGAAGAAAATACACACATTCAAAAATCCTCTTATTAAAGGTATCACAAGCATTGAGATATTTATTTCAGCGGAGGTGTTTATTTCATTTCAATCAGAGTATTTCACTGCACAGCATCATTAACTGAAATAAAAGAACTTAAACTCTCCACTATTTCCAACAATCATATTCGTCGCTTTTCCCTTCACCGTATTCAACATCGAATGAGCTTTCTCCAGGAACAGCCTCTATTAAAACTGATCCAACCACCTTATCCCAATTTTTATCCGGGAAAGCCCCGGTCCCTAGCTCAGTCCAGTATGTTTTAATATTTGCTTCATGTAATCTTTTTAAACATTTTTCAGTTGGGTGCCCGAAATTCTTTTTCCCAATCGTTGGAGATGCGCTTATAATGCCGATTTTTGGTTTTATTATTTCAAGAAATGCGCTATTTGAACTGTATTGACTTCCATGATGATGAACCTTGTAAATTTCAATTTGCTTAAGCTTACGACCGATTGCTGATTCAATGTCCTTATATTCGCTTTTAGAAAAACCACTTAAATCTCCACCCATCAAAATATCCAAATTTCCGAAACTCACCAATACTACAAGACTCAAATCATTTTCATTGTCGGTCTTCACTCCTGCGCCATTCATTGCTACAAACTCAATTGTTACAGGATATTTATTCCCGTCAAGAACTAATTTTGTCCCTATGGGTGCGGTGACTCGCTTTTTATCAAGTGTTTCCAGATAATAGGATGGCGCATTAGAAACAACGGAATCGCCCCTGTCATATGCGCATTTCTTAAGTGGAAATTTCGAAAATATTTCTGCAGTGCACCCAAGATGATCATCATGATAATGGCTACAGATAAAATAATCAATGGATGTAATACCAATATTCTTTAAATAATTAATTGGCAATTCGCAATGATTTTTCACACCATTATCAAATAGAACCGTTGATCCTTTGGGCGTGATTAACAGGGTTGCATCTCCTTGTCCAACATCAATAAAATGCATTTGAAATTTGCCATTACCTTGAGCGTCCACCATTAAGGTAAACCATAACAAACAGAGTAGCGTAATTACTGGTTTTTTCATCGTATGAGGGTTTAGTGTCAATCAATAAGAATTTGCGGGCAATACAGCTTTATTTGGACTTCAGTCATGATCTCTGCATGTCGAGAAAGTAAGGCTATTTGTTTTATCGTTAATGGTTTCAAATTCGTTGAGACTGATCTGGCTACCTTTAATTCCTCAGCATTCAACGCACTTTGCTTAATATTTGAATAGTCAATGGCAAGCTCCAAATGAGATTTGATTTCGTCAATATATTTGTCTACATTAAGTATCCACTCAGGTTTAATATCAAGATACTCAATTGAAGCCTGAGAAATCTGGTTCTTTTTCAAATTTGCAATAAAACCGGTAATTGTTGCACAAAAATCCCATCCAAGAGATTGATAGGCAACTTTAATATCATGTTTATCCGATTTTTTATAAACCGCATTCATCAATTGAATGTTCTTTATGCGATTCATAAACAGATCTACTGTTCTAATAAGTAATACCAGCGTGTTATTATAAGCATTCGCAAAAGGCAGTTTGTTTCCAGCATCACTGATAATAACATAATCACAAACATGACTTCCATTGGGCGTAGTAAGTTTATGTATTCCCTGATTGTCGTATACTCCGCCATCAACAAGAGATGGATTAATTTTCGTTTTCACTAAGGGATCCCTATAAAACTTTTTATTAATATGAACCGGTGTAAATGCAAAAGGCACACAGGAAGAGGCTGTAACCGCTCTAGAAATTGGAAAATTTTGAGAGACGAAGTATACCGGTTTTTCACCAATTTTCGGAAAATCATAACTTGAATCACCCATTCGATCATGCGAAAAAATGAACGGTCTTCCTGTATCTAAGTTAGTGGACCCTATGATTAATCTGGGTCTTGAAGGCAAGGCATTTAATGTTGCACCTTTATAAAAATACTTATCGTATGCCCTTTCTACAGCCTCACTTGCAGGAAAAAGCTTAAACTGATATTTTATTAATAGAAATATACCCGCACCAAATATGATATACGACAACCATGACAGCGTTGTAAAGAGTATAAAAATAGCAACCCCTAAAAAGAGCAGAACGAATAATATTGTTCTCCAAAAATACCATGAAAAAATCACCGACCTAATGACACTTTTCTTTGACAGATCAGCAATAAAGGACTTTTCAAAATCTTCATAACTATCTTTATTCAAACAATAAGCAGCGCCAACTATAGATCCACCAGAAATCGTTGATATAACATCAACCTTTTTTAGGATATTTAATTGGTGAAGTTTTCTCAGCGTCCCAAGATGGTAAGCTGCCGCCCTATATCCGCCACCGGAAAGTGCTAATCCAATTTTGCCTTTACCTGTCATTTTCTCTTATAAATAAAAGAGGCGTAGCGATACGCCTCTTTTATGATTGAATTACTCAACAACTATTTTTTGCGTGGTGTTTATACCAACACCTTGTATCCTTACGAAATACATTCCAACACTTAGACTTTTTACATCTACTGAAATTGAACTTGACCCAGTTGGAGAATAGGACATATTCATTTTCAACTGACCTGTTAAATCAAAAATACTAATTGCAGTTGCGCCTTTAATTGGCATACCAAAATCTATATTCAGCGTTTCATTGGCTGGGTTTGGGTATATTCTTGGTTGGCCTTGCAGTGGCCTCGAATCCACCCCTAAGAGTGATTTAGAAGCGGCGTAAAGAGAATCTGGTTGACAAATGGTATCCCATGCACTTGTGACAGAATAGGCTGTAATAGTAGTATCAGTTGCAGTAATATTGAATAGAGAGTCTGATAGCACATAGCGGGTTAAACTTAGTGTGGAAGTGAAAAATGAAGAATCTTGTTCACAACCCGTATGGCCATAGCTATCTGTTCTAAGCAAATATGAATCAAGCAAAAGTGATGCATTCTTTTGTCCACTAACAATGGCGTACCCAGAATCACTTAAGTTTAATAAAGGTGATCCAATACTTCTGAACAATGGGGTTCCCTCAGTTGTTGACGACCCATGATAATAGTGAAGCCAATTAATTGAACCAGAAGAGTCGGTATTAAGAAGGAATAAATCGTCGCTTCCAAAACTTTTTGTTACACCAAACATTGTATAACCAGTGTCTGTTTTCACTGTCTGAATGCCCTCATCATCTGTACCCGTCAGATAATAACATTTTGACCAATTCACCACACCACTACTTGAAACTTCGATTAGCATTGCCTTATAGGCAGTTGACAGATTATACATTCCAGTAATTATATAGCCACTATTATGACCCTTAGCAATGTTCACTGAGCTCAATTTAGCACTACCTGAAATATAACGATAACTCCAAATTAAAGCACCATTGCTAGGGTTAATCTTAGCACAAAGCACCTGGGTTGTTGTGGATGTGGTTGCAGTGCCAGCTACAAATAGATTTCCATCATTCCCAACAAGAATAGAATTGAATGTGATATAATAACCGTCATTATAGTTTTTATACCTTTTCCCCCATACAACAGCGCCAGTATTTTTATTGAAGCAATAAATGATTCCATTTGTATTAATTGCCGTTGATGACCGGCCAGACCTTCCTGCCACAAAATAATAGTTTGCGTTTTCGCAGGCAGAGAAAGCATAATCAGGATAAGAATTTCCAAAATAATTGAACCATTCAACAGTCCCCATTTGGCTTAATTTTAACGCAAAACCATCAATATTTGCTCCACTGGAATAACTGTTTGTTGAGCCGGAAACCAAATACCCACTATCCTGCGTTTTTATTACATTGTAACCACAATCGGCGTACATACCTGGCCCAGTATAACGCTTTGCCCAAATATATCCTGGCGTATCATGCCATTTTACAAGGAGGATATCCTTTTGAACAGTTTTAGCACCCGCTTTATAACCCGTAGCAATGTATTGCGAATTCCCTGAATCAATATCCTGAGAATACAGGAAGTCCTCGCCAGTAATTAACAGCGTTTCTTCGAACTTGTATTGACTCCAACTCACCAAGGGTAACCAAAGTAACACAATCGCAATTAGAAAATTTCGTCTCATCTTTTTTTTAATTTAAGTTAATTAATTATTACTTCTTCTCAAAGCATACATTTCCCCGAATAATAAATAGCAAACATCGGTCAATAATGAGATGATACTGTTCATTATCTCATTATTCAGATAATACAAAAAAGTATATGTATAATGAAAAAATTAGAAAAAGGGACAACTTTTCCATTTGTGTTGCTCAAATCGCCAATAAAATAAGGCCATTGCAAATAATAAATCACAGACCTCCCTATTAACCAAAGCTTCGTGGATTCAATTATTGAATGCCCTTTATTAATGAGCAAAACACACTTACAGTAAATACAATTTCATTATCACTTTATAGATGATAATATCGGAACAACATCCTTCAGTAATGAGAATTCGAATTATATGAGGACTAATAATTCAGTAAAAATTCAAATCTATGGAAAACAATATTCCATTATTGGTACTCTTGCTCAAGTAAAGAAAATGAAGGATCCATTTTTATCTTTTTCTTCAAATCTCCAATATATCTCATTTTCCTCTTTTTATAGGCTTCCTCTGAATATCCTAGTTTCTGGGCAGCAACCTTTGCAGGAATTTTTTTTATGCTATAATCAATAACCTTTCGGCACTCGTGACTCATCCAATTCAAATTGTTTCTATAAAGCCTATATTGTTTTTGTTCAAGAATAGCATGTTCAAGAAGCTCAGCCGATTCGTCACAAAAATCCAAAGTGGAAGACAACGAAGTATTTTTCTCTCGATATGCCAATTCTCGAAACCAAATATTCTTTGCAGAAGCAATGATATAAGATGCTTTATGACTCCTGAATCTCTTTTTGCAACGCCTCTTTTTATGGGTAACAAGGTAAAGAAAAGTCTCCTGAACAACATCATCAACGTCGTGAATATTGCCATTATGGGAGAGAATAAAGCTAGTAATAATGGGCAGACATTCTTTATACAAAACATTTAACAATCGTGTATGTCCTTTTTTATTTAAAGACGGCAAAAAGGATGATGCAGTATTGTTGACGATTGAAGCCATTGCAGGTTATTGATTGAAATTAATTATTTACAAAATCACACTGTTTACCAGCAAAACCATTTACCATAAAAATCATATCCCACACCTTACTACAAAATGTGACTCCATGCAAAGATAGAAATCATATATAATTAAATAGCAAAAATGAAAGATTTTTTTGAATATGTCATAAGTCACTGTTAATGTTTTCTATACGAGACTTATTATTTAATTCTTGTCATATTCTACTTATTTATAAGCATTCGAAATAAACAAAGTTTAATCGTTCTTATAGTTTTCAATTCGTAGTAGATGCAAGAAAGAACAGCCACATACTCTCTAAAAAGCCCACTAGCACTAAGGTTTCTAAAAATACAATTTTTATATTACTGACTATGTGATATATAGAATTATTTACTTTGATTTCCTTGTCCCCAATACTTTTTCCCTTATTATATAATGTGATAGTTATAAAATAACGTATGTAGTCTATGGTACTATGTAATGATTGAGTCTGTTTTTTTAAGCGTTGCGAAAAAATAAAGGAGCGCACTCAGTATTGAGAAAAAAACAAGTATGCATCTTATAATAAAATTCAACATTAAATCACTCAGGAGACTGCAACTCTATTAGTAAATGAAACAATGGCTACTACTTTTAATATGTGTGAGTATTACTGTTTCATCCAAAGGACAGCTGTCCATTAATTATACCGTTAAAGAAATGACTCATTTCAGAATGGATGATATTTGGAATTTTACACTGACGAATTCTTTGCCGGAGAAGCAGAATATTTACATATATACCCAAATATTAAGCGACCAGGGTACAGTATTGGCTGAAGCAAGAACTCAACAAATTAACCTTGGCCTTGGTCTCACTGCATTTAATGTGTTATCCATAGATAATGCTAATTATTCGTATAATGATAAGGGATTCAAAAATGGCCTTTCAAACGACGGGAAGTTCCCGGCGGGAGAATATGACATATGCATCACAGTGTTTTCTTCTTCGGAGGATATAGAATTGACAAAAGTTTGTAATCGGGTTATTGTTGTAGGTATTGGTGGCGCAGTTAACAAAGAAACCATCTTAAATACTGCTCAATTACCAACTAAAAATAAAATTCCAAAAAAGGAAGATCTTCTAAACAAATCCAACTTGCCTAATAAAAAAGACCTGCCAACAAAAGATGAAGTTATTCCCGATGTGAATCTACCTGATAAAAGTAATCTCCCATCTAAAGAGGAATTGTTAGACAAGACAGATTTGCCAAAAAAAGAAGACTTGCTTGGGAAAACAGAATTACCAAATAAAAACGACCTTCTAAACACTTTAGACCTTCCAGATAAATCAGATCTTAAAGAAGAAGTCCATAAACTAAAATCAAGTGTAGTATCGAAAAAACCTAGTTTCTCTAAGAAATTTGATTTCTCTGGCACCTTGGAATTAGGCGCGGATTATAACTATTGTGACAACAGCACTTACAATTTCCCCCAATCGGCAGCTTGGATTAATTTACAGCCCGAAGTCAATGCCTTCGGTATTCCTCTTGGTGGGCAAATTCTTTTTTCTACCGATAATAGTGCTTACCGTCAAAACATTAATATGTTCAATTTTCATTTCGATGGAAATCGATTGAAAGAGAATGTAAAAAAGATTTTGGCGGAAAAAATGAACAATTTAATAAAAGAAAATGAAGTGACTGACTTGTATAAGTCAGCGAATCTTGGGGAGCTAGCAAACATTGACAATATTCTTAAAAATCCTGAGGTTCAGAAAGAATTAAATTTGCTTAACAACCTTGATTCGCTGACGCGCAGATTAAAATACACCTACAATGTAAAAACTGATGAAGCGGTAGACAGTTTGAAAAATGCACTGGGGATAAATAAAGAATTAGAAGCGAAGAGAAAAAGCTATGATCGGCTTTTTGAGCGAAAAGACGAATTGGATTCTCTCAATAGAATTTATAAAGCTAAGGATTCCCTGTGTAAATTAGTCAAGTATGCCGAGGACAAACTTAATGATGTACAAACCTTGGTGAAAAAGGCAAAGAACCTCACAAATATCAGTGACCTTGCTAAAATTTTGTTGAATGTAGAGAATCTTCAAATTGGCACCTGCTTTCCCAATTATTCTGATTTATCAATGATGAATCAACCAATAAGGGGTGTGGCAATTGAATTGATCCCATCAAATATTTATATATCTTTTGCCTATGGCAAATTGAACAAAGCCATCAATGGCTTTGATACAATGAATAATTGCTATAAAAGAAATTCCATTTCCTTTGGTCTGGGTTATGGTCGTCAAAATTCATCTCACTTTAGAATACGGTATTTAAGCTTTTCTGACAATCCTCAAAGTTTGCCATCGGATGATATATCTACGGTTTTTCTATCCCCTCAAGCCAATAAAGTACTTAATCTTTCTGGAAGGGTTGATATTATTAAGAAAGTATTCAATATCGAAGCGGAAATCTCTGGTGCAGAAACAATCAAAAACACGGAACTACAAATAAGCCCAGAAATATATGTGGATAGCGTACCTTATAATGCAGAGAGAAATGCAAATAATTGGCTGATCAATATACTTACTCAAAAGAATGCGAATTTCAATACGTTCGTTGATTATGCGTACAAAATCAAATCAAACATTAACCTATTTAAGGGCAACACAGCAATTTCGCTCACGGTTAGAAGAGTAGGCCCATATTTCCAATCATTTGGACTTCCTTTTTTAATGAAAGACCTCATGACTTATGAAGCGAAGGTCAAGCAGAATATATACAAAAGAAGAATTTACTTGAGTGTTGGAGCAAATTACAACACCAATAATCTTAATCATGAAAACTATTTTACTTCAAAGTTTTTGCGACTAAACATTGAGGCTGGTATCAAATTCCCCAAATTTCCTTCATTAACAATAGCATATAAGCCTGTATTTCTTCGGAACGATACAATGTTCTACACAGTGAATACTTATAATGCAAACATTTTGTACAGTTATAAAACCAATAAAATTCGTCATTCAACAAGCATCAACGGTTTCTTTCAACAATGTTCCGGGAGCAACGACATGCTGCATTATCAGGCACTTTTTCTGACACTCAATCATACTACTTTTTTGACTAATGACATAGCCTTAAACATTGGTGTGTCTGATCTTTCAATGCAGAGAACAGACTCTACATTAAACAATCTTACTTCAAGTTTAAGTAGCACCTTTACCATCAAACACAGGGTCACGAATACTGCGGGGATAAACTATGTTTTCAGCAAAGCTGATCAAAAGTTCGGGTTTTTTTATGATGTATCTGTGTCCTTTGCGAAAATCCTTTCTTTTAGACTTCGACTAGGAACCAACACTTACGACTCTGATTATTTCTATGGCGAAAGAAATTACAACCAATTTACTTTAAGATCCATATTAACCGCTAAATTATAATTTGAACATATGAAATCAAAAGTTCAATCCATGAATATCAAGACCAAGATAAGAATTTTGATTATGGGCATGTTGCTTTTTTGCTGGTCATTCAGTAGTATCGGTCAAACCACGGATGTACAAATGGTTGTTTTGGATTTAAATGATAATATTACTTATGATGATCTGTGGAATATAAACATCGTTTCTACAGCGAATGGAGATTATCAAAACTTCTTCATTCATTTAGTGGCCTACGAGCAACAAGCCGGTCAATTATTCAGCGCTCAAAGCAAAGCATTCTCGATTGCACAAGGAATAACTCTGTTCACGGCTTCTAATTATTATAGCGTTTTACAGCCGTCTATCAATTTCACCTCTTACAGCAACTGCAATTCCTTAATCCAAAGCGGGGGTTATTTTCCTGCAGGAAATTACACATTTGTATACGAATTATATGGGTTAACAAATAATTCTTCGGGAAATCAGATCCCAGAGATTGCCGCTACCTATACTCTTAATAAAACAATTGGGCTATTTTTTCCGCCCATGTTGCTTGATCCTGAAAATGAACATGTGTTCAATCTCAATGAAACCGGAAATGTGATTTTTTGCTGGACTCCTGCTTTTATACAAGATAACAGCGCAACAATATCATATACAGTTAATGTGTACCAAATGTACAACGGACAAACTCCAGAACAAGCTGTAATTTCAAATCCAACCTACATAAGCGAATCTAATTTGTCAACCACGTGTTACATATACCCTTCTGCTGCGCAAAGTTTTAACGACAGCGTTGAATATGCCTGGCAGGTTAAAGCCTATAATGGCAGCGCCTTTTTAGCAGAAACAGAGGTTTGGACATTCAAGTTTTATAACCCACCAAGAAAAAGTTCAGTGATCGTAGACACCACAGTGGTGACCCCGACCTATTATATAATGCTTGAACAATTAAACAGTACTTATGCTGAGGATGTCACTCATGATTCATTAGGAAATAAGAATAATTTTTTACGATTTATTTTTTCAGAACCTTACAATATTGAGGACACAATAAATTTAAAGTATTCTATATTAAATAATTCGACATATGAAAAGGTTGAAAATCTCCCTATTGAAAAGGTAAAATATCATGATAACTTCTATGAGATAAATTTTGATCTCCTTGACATTCCTTATGGTTACTATATACTAGAAGTCACAGACATGAGAAACATAAAATGGTATTTACGCTTTCTTTTTGATGAAGGGACAACAAATGAATATTAAAAACATGAAACAAATATGTTTTTTTGTAATAATTTGCCTTTTTTGTGCACAATTATTCTCTTGCGGACAACGCAGCTTATCATCGAAAGAATACTTAGAGTGGGTTGAAAATGAAAAAAACGGGTTATTGCAAAAAAATATTGTTAATGGATTCCAATTCTATTTACAATATGAACCACTGGAATATATTGTTGTGAAAGAGTCTCAGAAAAATGAAATATCCAAAGAATATCTGGAAAAGCGAAAAAAGGAACTAGAAGGATATACGTATTTCACATTGACGATTCTAAATAATAATAATCAAAGTCCTTTTAAAACTGATTCAGCTGACATTGCCGGTTATCATGAAATGTCAATGCAACAGGATTTTTCTTTTGTATGTAGTAGCATGGACACTCTGCCCTGTACTTTTTATCTGTTTGAAAATCATGGAGGAATAAGCCCCGACAAAATTCTTCTTGGCTTTGAAAACAATAGTAATTTGATAACAAATGGTTTTACTCTAATTTATAATGCAAAAATCTTAAAACTAGGTTCAATCCGCTTTTCATATAGCAAGGAGGATCTTCAACAAATTCCAGAACTCAATATAAAATAAGCTATGATAATTCGTATTCAAAAAAGTTTCTATTTAAAATTCATTGCATTGTTTCTTGCAACGAACTTATTAGTTGAAATAATAAACCCAATACGTCTGTTTGCATTGACTAGTGGGCCAACTCAGCCAGAAATGCAAGGATTTTCTCCTGTCACATCAAATGACATGGTCAATCTTTTTACAGGAGATTTCAATTATAGTATTCCGATAATGAATATTCCAGGCCCAGGGGGTGAATACCCAATAGTATTAAATTATAATGCAGGTCCAAGCGTCGAGCAAGAAGCGAGTTGGGTGGGATTAGGTTGGACACTTAATCCTGGAGCTATTAATAGAGAGATGCGAGGGTTACCGGATGACTACAATGGCCAAGGAGTTACCCAAACAATCAATAGGAAATCAAGTGTCAATCTGTCCTTAGGAACCGATATTGCCGATTTGGAGCTTTTCGGATTACCTATTGATGGCTCTTTAAGTGGGGCGTTAAATTACAACACCTACGCTGGGATAGGAATTTCAATGAACATGGGATTATCAACGCAGGACAAGGACTACTTTGGAGGGGGAAAAATGGATCTTAACCTTTCCTGGTCCAATCAGGGAGGTTTTGATATTTCGCCTTCCCTCTCTTACTCCAAAGCATTATCTCAAAAACAGATAATTAATGATAAGGGTTCTAGCGTAAACGCTGGGGTTGGTTTCAACTACAATTCAAGGCAAGGGTTAACTTCAATGAACATTAACTCGGGATATGCAAACAGAAATATTAACGCAAGTCTTGGCGGAGGTGCCGGATATGCCTTTTCTTCATATATCCCAAGGATAGAAAACGAAATGAAGGGGAGCAGTTTTAGAGGAAGTTTGAAATTAGGGCTTTCAGAAACTGTATTATTTTCTGATTTAGATATTTTCTTTTCATATTCAAAACAGGCGATAAAGAATAAAGTTACTCTAAGTCGGGCATATGGCACATTATATCTTGAACAAAGTGATACAGCTTCTTTGCAAGATTACAATACGGAAAAAGAAGGAATAATAAATAAAAAATCCAGGAATTTGCCTTTGCCTATAATGACTCAAGATTTATACAATGTAAGTGGAACAGGATTATCAAGTAGTTTCAGGCTTTTTAGGAATGACATTGGCGGATATGAACCTAAGGCTGTTAACCAAAAAACCTCTAATGTCGGGGTTGGCGCTGATCTTGGAACGTCAGGGATAAGTACACATATTGGTGTGAATGTTTCAGATAATGTTGTCAGGTCATACTCTGGTGGATGGTTAGAAGGAGATGAGTCTTTTGAAAATCATGATGTGCTGCAATTCAATGGTAATGATGCCGTAAATCAAAACAAATTGTTATATGAAGCTGCATATTTCAAATGTTTGGATGATCAGAGCGCAACCGAGACATATCAGTTAACACACCTTAGTGAAAATAATGCTGTAAGACCAGATGTTGAAGTAAGCGGAAAAGATGTTGTTGCTACCGGAAAAATAGCAACCTCTGATCTTGATAATAGCACAACCCTACTTAATCCAACGCAATATACAAGGAAAAAAAGAGCAAAAGCAATTCAATATAGAACAGTTGGAGAAGCTTCCCAATTGGATGGAGCATCTTATCCGCAAGATAATAATCTTATTCATGATTTCACAGTAACGGATGAAAATGGGACTCGGAACGTATACGGAGAACCCTTATATAATAAAACATATAAGGAAGTTACTTATGCTACAGATAACGATAGTATTTTAAAAAAGAGAATTGTATGCCTTTCATCAGAAGCAACGATGGATAACTCAGCTGGCACAGATCATTTTTATAGCTCTAAAGAGTTGTCACCATACGCACATACATACTTGCTCACAGCTATCCTATCCCCAGACTATGTGGATCTTGATGGAAACAATGTTCCTTCGAACAATGACTTAGGGTATTGGGTAAAATTTTCTTATGATAAAAAATACTCTTTAGCGAACAGTTATAAATGGCGAATGCCATATAAAAAAGCGAATCTTTCACCAGGATATCTATCAAATAAAAATGACAATAAAGCCAGCTATATATACGGCGAGAAAGAAGTTGCTTATGTAAATCGTATTGAAACAAAAACACATGTTGCTAAGTTTCATATGAGCCCTCGTCAAGATGGATTAGGGGCTAGTGATGAGTTAGGCAGTAGTATAGGAACACAAACGCTTTATCAACTAGATAGTATTTCTTTGTATGCCAAAACAGACACCATAAATCCTATTAAAACTGCACATTTTGTATATACAAGAGAACTATGTCAAGGTACAGAAAATAGCAGCTCACTCGGAGGTAAGCTTACGCTAAAGGAATTGTATTTCACATTTGGTTATAATAAAAAAGGCAAATACAGTTCTTATAAATTCGATTACATTAACAGCTATAAGAGAAGCTCCTCTGATTCTACTCAAATGAATTATGGAATTCAAAACTATGATAGATGGGGAAACTTTAATGATAGCGCAAATATATATAACCCTTATGTCTCACAACTCAGCAGTAATGCAGGATTAATCGACCAATGGGCTTCAGCTTGGTGTTTAAAAAAAATAACCCTCCCGTCTGGTTCAACAATAAAAATAGAATATGAAAGTGATGACTATGCTTATGTTCAAAATAAGCAAGCAGCACAAATGTTTAAGATTGCCAAACTTGGAGGTGTTGACGGAAAAATGAATGAATGCACTAAAGATAATTTGCGCGTTTATTTTAAAATGAACAACAGCCCAACTGTACTTGATGTTAAAAGATGTATTGAGGGTCTAAAAGACAATTTGCTGTATTTTAAAACCTATATGACTCTTAACACTAGCAATGATCGGGACTATATTGAAGGTTATGCTGAGGTGAACACAGACCCTTCGTCCTATGGAACTGAAGGCGGATTAGGATATATTACACTCAAAGATGTTGATTATGGATCAGGTAGAAAGACACACCCCTTTCGTATGGCAGCCTGGCAATACCTCCGCATGTACCGCACCGATTTATTATATCCCTCATCAAATGCAAATAATGCCGTTATTCAAATTGTTTATGCGGTTATAGATTTTGTCAAAGAACTGGGCACAATGCTTACAGGATATTACAATTACTCCTACATTGCAGGTCGTGGAAAATATATTGCTTTGGATCCATCATACCCATCCTTCATTAGATTAAACAATCCTGAGCAATGTAAAAAAGGTGGAGGCCATCGTGTCAAGCGAATTGAAGTTACTGATGACTGGAACAAACCAACATACTCTACATATGCTCAACACTACATATATAAAACCTTTGAAAATGGTCGATTTATAAGTTCGGGTGTTGCTGAATATGAACCAATGGTTGGTGGGGAAGAGAATCCATTAAGAACGCCCGTTTTTTATAGTACAGATAGACTGTTATGCAGAAATGATGATTTGTATGTTGAAGAACCCTTCAATGAAAGTTATTTTCCATCGCCTACGGTTGGCTATAGCAAAGTTCTAGTTTATAATGAACTGCCCTCTAATGTTACAAAGGCTGCAACTGGAATAACATTAAATGAGTTTTATACAGCAAAGGACTTTCCAGTAGTCACAGGCAACACTGAAATTGATAATGCCAAATTTACTCCCTTCCCAATCATGATTCCATTTCTTGGGTCAATTGGCTTTTCAACACATGGTTATACCCAAGGATATAGCATTGAATTAAACAATATGCATGGTCAAAAAAAAGGTGTTTCAACTTATCAATATGAAAGCAATCCGCTCATTGTATTGTCACCATCATATAATGTTCAACCAGTATCGAAAGAAGAGTATTTCTATAAAACAAAGTATCCCTATGACCCAAATAATATTAACAGATTAAATAATACTGTGGATGTATTAATGAATGATAATGCACCTGTAAAAATGACACTTGGGGAAACTTTTGATTTTTTTGCTCTTTCCGAAGAAAACAGAACAAATGTAATTGAAGGAAGTGGAAATATTAATCTTGATTTTCTTGGTTTCATTCCTATTTCTGCCATGGTTACACCCGGATTTGAAATAAATGATGAATACTACCGAACCTCAGTTACGAATAAGGTCATTTATAGAAATGGGATTCTTGAAGAAATAGTTGTTACAAAAGACGGTGCTAAAGTTTCTAATAAAAATTTACTTTTTGATGCATACACAGGTAATCCAGTAATGACTCAAACTACCACATCTTATAATACGAACATTGCACGGACATACAATGCTCCTGTTTATACATATGATTTTATGGGAAAATGGTACAATAAAAACATGCTCCCTTCATATCTAAACACGAGATTTTCATGGGCATTCCCATATCCGGGATTGGCGGAATCTAGCAGTCATTATTTCATTCAACAAAACGCCTCAAAATACTTAGTTGCAGGAGACGAAATATATGCGAATGGAATTGTAAACAATACCTTAGTAACTAAACGTGCATGGGTGACAATGGCTAGTCAAGATACATTTCGTGTACAAGATATGGCGGGAAATTATTTTACAAATCTTCGATACATTAAAGTTATTAATTCGGGATATAAGAATCAGCAAAGCACGTCAACAGGCTTTATTAAATCCCTAACGAACCCAATCGCTGATCGCAAAATGCCATTATTCGACAAGTACAATTCGACGATCAATACCAATCCATATACTTTCTATTCATTAGAATCATACTATTACAAACAGCTTGAGTTCAAAGACTGCTTTGGAAAGCAAGCATATGCATGTATTATTGCCTATCCATCACTAATTACTGGTTATCGCGTTGATATCTATTGTGCTGATTATCCAAGAAATTGTACGAAGACCGTTGATTGTACCACTCCCTGCTATTTCTTCAAATCGAATATAATTACACAAGGGAATCTGGACTCTGTAAAGTTCAAGAAAAACGGTAATTATATAAGGGTGGATGTTACGCAAGGTGGTATCACTCAATCTGAACTCTGTGAGTTGATGAGCGATATAGGTGGTGGTGCATGCGACTGCTCAACATGTATGCTTGAATGTCTCGACGGTGTTCTTGATGCAAAAGCAATTGAGTTTAAAGACAAGGGTTGGATTTATCCTTATGCCGATGCGAATAATCTTTCGACCAATGGTATATTGTACTTTCTAAATTCTATTAATCAAAATCCTTATAGCAATGGCAAGCTTGGAATAAACAGAGTATCCCGTGAAAATTTATACTTAACCGACAGAAAACAATCACAATACGATACCACCTTACATCAAAAATTCAAAACCAATAGTGGTCTTGATGGCACCTATTCAACCTTTTGCATTTTTGATTGGAAAAAGGGAAATGAAGGTAATATTCAAAACAATTGGAAATGGACAGCAGCACCAACCATTTATAGTCCATATGGGTATGAAATTGAAAACGTAAATGCTTTAAATATCTACTCATCCGCTTTGTATGGATATGATAATTCACTTGCTGTAGCCGTTTCAAATAATGCACGCTATTTTGAAATTGCAAATGAAGGTTTTGAAGATTATAATGCTTCATCTTCCATTATTTCACATGGACACATATTGACCACCCTGTCTTATACCATTTCTGCAGCGACATCTCACACAGGTAAATATTGTCTTTTAAGAAGAACCGCAGGAACGATAACAACAGACACAACTTCTGTACTTGCAACCAAACTATATACTCCTTCAGTAATAGCAAATAAAAATGAGTTTACCCCATTTGCAGGAAGTGAATATATAGTTTCAGCATGGATTAAGCCACTCAGCCCATACGAAACAACTCGCACAAACTACTACGTAAGAGCAACGTGCAATCCTGGCAGTACGCAGTTTACAGCATATATTTCAGCAAACATTTCTCCTATAGACGGTTGGCTACCAGTAAAACTAAAATTCAAGGTTCCTTCAACTGCCACTTCATGTTACTTCGATTTCTATTTGGCTGAAGCAGGAAGCTATATTGATGATATAAGGATTCAACCTGCATCAAGCAGTATGAAAACTTATGTTTATGATTCTAAAACGCTAAAGTTACTTGCCGATTTGGATGAGAATAATTATGCCACTTACTATAATTATGACGAAGAAGGCACTTTAGTTCAAGTGAAAAAGGAAACAGAAAAAGGAATTTTTACAATTAAAACAACACGTCAAAATATCAAAACTATCCGCTAATGAAAAAAACTATTTTCATTTTCTTCCTTTTCTCTGCTCTCTTTTGCCAAGCTCAAGATAGCTGGGACGGAATTAACAAACTACGAAACACTTACTTAAATGCAAAGAGTTTTGGATGTGATTTAGTTGTCTCAATTGAATTTGCTGATAAAAATGCATCAGATCAAAGCTATTCAGGTTCAATTTGCAAAAGTGGAGATAACTACTACTCTAAAATTATGGGTATTACTAATTTGATAAATAAAAAATATCAGATTATTGTAAATGATCGCATGCAATATATTCAAGTTGGAAAAATGTCTGAAAAAAAAACTAAGGACAAAAATGCAGATTTAATGGCCCTTCTTGACTCTATTTCATTAAAAGCAAATATTGTAAAACAAGTATCTCGTACTAATTCTTCAATTAACTATGAGATAACAAGCAATAAGCCATCTCTTATTGTTAAGATGGAATTAAAAGTGGGCCTTCCAAACTATACGTTAGAAAAGGTCGTGTATTATTATAAATCCGCTGTTACCGGGATTAAAAAGGTGACCATTATTTATAGTCAAATCCAGATTAATCAAATCATTGACGAAAAGTTCTTTTCGGAATTTCGCTTTGTACGTATTAATGGCAAAAAAGTGTATCCAGTAGAAGAGCTTAAAGGTTACAAGTTATATATAAACTAATGCATTATGAAAAATAGAAGATCATTATTAATTTTTCGCCAACTTAGATATTGTTTTCTGCTTTCTACATTCATATCGTTGATGATATCAACGAACTGTAAAGCTGGCGATATTACCACCTTAGTTTCGTTGAACGGAAGTGGCATTTGCAATAATGCATTTATTTTCATTAAAGACACTCTTCAAAAGAAAGGTAATTTGGCTGATAGCTTACAAGCCAATTTAGAAAAAACGATGCGACTTCGCTTGAGATTTGCAGAAACAAATAACACTTATTATTCAACGCCGCAAACCTATATTGTAAATTGTATTGTTAAGCTGTATTCAACAACGGATACTACAAGAGGTGCCGCAAGAACTACTAATGAATCACTCACTATTACAATTGCACCTGGAGGCAGTTCAAGCCAATGTGAACAACATGTTTTTGAAATAGAATATGCAGGCTATCAAGCGATGAGTACTAGGATTACTTCAATTACTTTAAATTCAAACACCATAACTTCCATTTCTCCAACTGATATTTTTCTTGAGGAAGAGTATACAGTTGATAGATTATTCAATTTAAATATTAGTAAGAGTCCTGGGGTCACAATTTCCGGTGCACCTTCAAGTGGTTGCATTTATCAAAACACTACCCCGCGCAATGAATTAACAGTATCTTGGAACTATTTGCTTGGCTCAGAAAGCTACGATTTAGAGTGGCTATTCATTGATATTGGCGACCCGCTTTTCTGCAGTAATTTCAATCCTTCCAATACTCATTATGATTTTCGCAATGCAACACGAGTAAATGTATCCACATCAAGTTACAAAATCCCATTAGCTTATCCACAAGGAGTATTATTAGTAAGAGTAAGATCCGTAGGGCGTTATCAGGATGCAACAAACAACGTCATTCTGAGAAAAGAAAGCAAATGGAGTCTGCCAGATACAGGCAGAATTGGAACTATTGGTAACCCTAAACCATATATTAAATATGCAGGATTAAGTGCAGATAGCAATTGGCAATATATGGCTACTTATGTTGAGGGTGGAAAACGCAAAGAAATAATTTCGTATTATGATGGAACATTACGATTACGACAGCAATCCACGACCATGAGTACGGATACTTTTGCAATTGTCAAGGAAACAATCTATGATCATCTTGGCCGTAATGCAATCGAAGTAATGCCAGCGCCCGCTAAAAACAGAGGAAACAGGTTCTATTACAATACTCAGGATACATCAAAACTAATGTTTAATGGTCGGTACAATCGATTGAATTTTGATAGAGATAGTTGTTATAAATATGCAAAGGTTGACACTATGAATAATAATTTTGGAGCATCAAAGTATTACTCATATAAAAATCCATTTAGGGTGTCATCAAAACCAACAATTGTCGATTATGTTCCGGATGCTGGAGGCTTTCCTTTCTCACAAACACGATACATGAATGATGGTACGGGAAATATTCACTCTCAAACCATTTATGGCGCTAGCATGAGCTTAGATTCGGGTAGGGCAACAAGGTACTATTATGGAAGACCTGCAGGGCAGGCCGAATTAGATCGGCTATTTGGCAGTGAAGTGGGATACGTCTCCCATTACCAAAAAAATATGGTTGTTGATCCAAATGGTCAGGTAAGCCTCACATATCTTGATCAGGAAGGTCGTACGATTGCAAGCTGTCTCGCCGGCAGTGGTGCAGACACTGCTAGGCTTAAGCGCATAGATAGTGAACCCAGTGGGGGAGTGAATATTCCTGTAAATTTGATGGACAACAATGCACCCAGTGTTAACAATGAAATGATTGCCTCAACGGTGGTACTAATTTCAGTTCCATATACAACTTATCATTTTAATTACAGTTTATCTTCAAATTCTTACTGTCATAATTGCCTTGAAGTATGCCCCAGCTGTATTTATAGATTACGCATCTCTATAGTAAATAATGAGAGTGGATTAGTTGTCCATAACGATAGTAGCATTATTCGTGGTAATTCTAACTATAACTTCGATTATACATTCCCCGAAATTGGATCGTATAAAATAATTAAAAAAACATCTCTTTATGAGGATACCATCTCTGCAGTAAAATTGTACTTTCTGGAAAATGCAACATGTCTGGAAGATGTCGACATTATTCCTGAACCGTGCATTTTCTCATGTGACTCTGCCTGCTATTATTCATATCGAAGAATCATTAACAATCAATGGCAATGGGTTAATGACACTGGCGCCATTGTAGATTCAACGGTTTCCCTTAGTTTAATTGCAAACTGTAAAAGTACTGTCTGTAGTGAAAACACAACACCGTATGTCTCAGAATGTGATTTAAAACTTGAAGCTCTTCTGGAGGACATGAGCCCAGGAGGGCAATATTTTGACAATATAACATACAATAGTGATTCGAACGAATTTGTTTCTGAATTTAGTGATAGAAATGTATGGCTTCTTAACAATGCCTCTATTCTGTTACTTACAAGTAACCCAAATTATCAGGAACTTGCCGATTCATCTGTTGCAAGCATGACACCTGCTGATGGTTGGGATTTTCTTAGGACACATTGGAGTCCGAGCTATGCCAAGGATCTTGTACGTTTTCATCCTGAGTATTGCATGTACTTATATTTTTGCGAATGCTTTTCTAATAAACAAATACCATCTGATGCACTATATAAAATGAATATGAGAGTATTTGACAGCACCATGTATGTTACTCAGAATGACTCTTTAGCTTACCTCCTTGGACTTATGAATCCTTTAGCCCTAGATACAAATACATCTCATGGAGATATCACTTCTGATCACAGTAATTACATGGGAATAACAAATATTTGGACACGAACTATTGGCAGCAAAACATTTTTTGGAGATCCTTATTTTTGGGATCAATCTGAATATAATTGTTTAGGTAATTATGGTCAGGTCACAGATTCAATCATATATAATTTACAGCATTATATTAAAACAGATTCAGGAGATTATAGCATTTGGTATTTCTTGGATGACCCTGATAATATTCATCTTTCTGCACACGATAGTATCTCTCCCTATATTGACGACTTATTCCATCAAATGCACAATGTGCTTTTGCCTGCTCTTGCAAATAATGGAAATGGCAAATTTTTCTTTTTCAAAATGGTTTATAACTTCTATAAAGAACGAATTATTCATAGTTTATATAATAATTGCGCTGGAGGAACGTCCTTATCCACCGAATGCAAAGCTCTTGAGCTAGTGGGGACTCGTATTCAAGAAACCTCCTGCCCCTGCGGACAATATTTGTCTTCTAATTATTCCCAAGCAGGATATATCACTGATAATGGTTATTCGATACGGTTCATTAGTAATAATGCCTTATCAGGTTCCTTTAATCCTGATAGCATTCAGGCTGGAATTGATAGTACTTTAAACACAAATGCATGCAATATGTGCAATTCAAAGCTCGATTCATGGATGCAGGAAATTGGAAGTTGTATAAATCAATCATTTCAAGATACTGTGCGGCATCTCTTATATGAAATCTGTTATGCTGGTAGAAGTAACGACTTTTTATATGGAAGAGATAATTGTTCTCCTGCAACAGTTAGTTATTATGATGGACAATATCATTATTTCTCCAGTTTTCAAGACGTACTAGCATATTTTCATGGAATAAGTAATGTAAACTGCCCTAATTGTCCTACAATCCAGCATCCTACGCCAATAATTATTGCAAATGGTGCTTGTAGTTGCAATAGCTTTTCAACTTTCCTTGATAACTATAACCAAAATTACTCCAGCAATATTGATTCTATTAGAATAACCTTAGACGCAGCATTTGATAGTACATTCAACAATACAGATATTATTCGTTGGATCTCGCATTGTCAAGGAGATTCTCTTTCAAATGACTCTTTAAGAAATTTCAATTTCCCTCAGGCATTTCTTTGTCCTGAGAGTAACACCTTTACCTATGAAGATTACATACAGCAAATGATGGAAGAATGTCATGAACGCGCGGAACAAGATGCCTGGCTTGAGGAGCAATCCATTATTACTGCTGAACTCACTGATTCATTATATAGTTTCATTAACGGTTATCGCCAAAACTGTCTGGAAAACCTTTACTCTCACGAATCATTTTCTGCAACATATACAAACTATGAGTTTCAATATACACTTTATTATTACGACCAAGCAGGCAATCTGATCAAAACAGTCCCACCTGCAGGGGTATCAATTATCTCTAATCCTCTGACATTAGATACTATTGATCATAATCGAAGATATAAAAATAATGCTGTTGATTCTGCGTTTAAATGGCCAGGACATACGATGGTTACTAACTACGTTTACAATTCTCTAAACCAAATCACTCGCCAATATACCCCTGATGGAGACACAGTAAAATCATTCTATGATATTTTAGGCAGAACTGTTGCCTCTCAGAATAAAAATCAATATTCACAAATACCAAAGCGTTATTCGATAACTAAATATGATCCTCTAGGAAGGATGATTGTAAGTAGTGAAAAGCGCACTGACACTACACTTACCAACATTACAGTGCTTCAGGCCACAAGATTGAACAATTTTATGAATAGCGGAACCGATTACGATAATTTCTATACCTATTTTGATAAAGCACTCAATACTGCAATTTATCCAAGTACTTCTTGCCCTACATGCTCTTTTACTCAAGACAATTTACAAAATCGTGTTGCTTGTATAGCCTATTATGGAACAAAACCAGCAACCTCATCCGATTCACTGAATCCAGATGCAGCATATCATTATAGTTATGACGTTCATGGTAATGTAAAGACTCAGATTCAAGAGCAAAAGTACTTAGTCCTTTATGGCTGGCGATTTGTTCGTACAGATTATGATTATGAAATTGGAAGTGGAAATGTTACGCTTCTTAGCTACCAAGAAGGTTTGGGGGATAGGCTGTTCCATAAATATAAATATGATGCAGACAACCGTTTAATTCAGGTTCAAACCAGCACTAATGCCCGAAAATTTGGATATGTGACGGATGCCCGCTATTATTATTATCCCCATGGGCCCCTTGCCCGAACAGAACTAGGCAACAAACAAGTTCAAGGAATTGACTATATTTACACTTTAAATGGATGGATAAAAGCAGTGAATTCTTCAACTATTGATACAAATAGGGATGCCGGGGCTGATGGAAAAGCTGCTCTTTACTATGGTAGCACAGGAACGCCACGGTTTTCAAACACCCATAAACTCATTGCTAATGATGCATATTCTTATTCACTAGAATATTTTAAAGGAGATTATAAGCCTATTTGCTCAGTGGTACCGGTAAATAATTTATTGACAGCAATCCCAGCCAACTGCGGCTTTGATCAAGCAATAAAAAGTGATGGTTTGTACAATGGCAACATAACAGGGAACATTGTAAGCTTTCGAAAAGTTGGGGATTCTTCGGCCTATTTACAACGTGTTTACGGCTACGCATATCAATACGACCGCCTTAATCGTATAAAATTAATGCAAACTTGTCTTGACGCTTCAGGAAGTGTTCAAAATAACAACACCTGGTATGGGGTTTCTGCCACCGCGCATTATAAGAATTCATACACATATGATGCAAACGGAAATATTTTGACCTTAAACAGAAATGATCAGTCGGGGAATTCTCTTGACCGCTTGGTATATAATTACTTCTCTGGAACCAATATGCTGCGCTATATTCAGGATAATGCAGGTGTAACACCGACCTGTTCTTCTGATATGGAGAACCAGACAACGACTAATTATACATACGATAGCATTGGAAATCTAACACGTGATGTAATTACTGATGCGAAAACAATTAATTGGACTGTTTTCGGGAAATTGGCAAGCGTCTATAAATATAACAATAAAAGATATTCGTTTTTAT
The DNA here is from genome assembly GCA_963678485.1 of Bacteroidales bacterium. GTDB lineage: Bacteria > Bacteroidota > Bacteroidia > Bacteroidales > CAIWKO01 > CALGYY01. Next base: position 1,252,640 of record OY782882.1, on the reverse strand, counting down.
ATGATGCATTAGCACGAAGGACAGTAAAGTATAATCAAGTATCACAGGTGTCAACATATACCACTTACGATCCCAATGGGAATATCCTTGGGATTTATGAAATGAAAACAGGCTCCAATGGTTATCTTAATTTGTACCTCAAAGAACAGCCAATATATGGAAGCGGCCGACTTGGAGTCATTCTTCCTGATCGTGCATTATCCTATTACACAACAAGTGGATGCACTGTCTACACGCCACCAAGTCCTACGATATTTACTGCGACATATTGTAACAGACGCTATGAATTAACGAATCATCTAGGCAATGTAATGGTAACAATTACTGACAAACGCAAAGCCCATTATGTAGGTACAAAAATCGATTTCTACTATCCAACGGTAGTGTCCACAATAGACTATTACCCTTTCGGAATGGAGATGCCGGGGCGCATTAAAGGTGACACCAGTTACCGTTTTGGTTTCAATGGCCAGATGCAGGATAATGAGTTTGCGGGGAAGGATGGGGCGCACTTGGAATTTGAGTTTAGAGAGTATGATAGTAGAATTTGCAGATTTTGGAAAATGGATCCTTTATTCAAGCAATATCCATGGAATAGCACCTATGCATTTGCAGAAAATAGACCGATTGATGGGATTGATTTAGAAGGAGCAGAATGGCAAGCTATTCCAGTCGCTATTGCGGCCACTGAAGTTTTATTAGTGGCTACAGGCGTAGTAACTGCTGGATACATTATTAAAAAAGCTGATTCTAAGGGGATAGAACTCACACCAGAAGCAAAGTCTGCGATTCAACATTGGAGTAAAGATCCAACCGGCACAAAAACAACAATAACATTGGGCGTACTTGGTACGGCATATCTATATCACAAATTAAAAGATAATCCCGGATATACTGAGCAAAAAAAACAAGAAAGCAAGGCACAGGAAGGGGCAGTAAATGACAATAAAGCGCATAAGCAAATGCTTCAAGAAACACAGGTTAACCCAAATGAGCGCGGCAGTGGTCTAAATCCAATACAACCACCTCCTGGTACTTTTTGGAAAGTTATCGGAGGGGCTATGGCTACGGGAAAAATAATAGATGAGGCGAAAAAAGTTGTTCCACAGGGTGCTGAAAAACCACAAAATAACACAACTTCAACTCCCGCAAATCAGTCTCAAAATCAGCCATCTACATCAGGGTCATACACTTTGGATTACATAAATTCTGGTCAAACATTGATTCCCCCTACCACGAATACTCAAAAACGATAGTGTTAGTTTTTGATAAAAGCAATTACGATGACAAAAAATAATTATAAGTACATAAAAATAATTAGCACATTTTCTACTGCTTTACTAGTTTTTAGCGGGGCAATATTTTTTATTTTTGAAAAGCAATTACCCGATGCCATTAATAAACTCTCAGCATATTTTATGGCCATTCTTTGCCTAATAATGATTATAAGTTCAGTTATCGTTTGGTTTCAAAAAAAAAGGGGTAAGAAATGAAAAAAGTATTATACTATATATCCATTAGTTCGTTCAAAATTGTTGGCTATGTGACTGGTGCCTATTTTGCTATTGTCACTATTCTTTATGGTTTCTATTCAAATAAAAATGATTTTCCTGATGTGCTTTTTTATATTTTTTGCTTTTTGGCAGGGCTCTACTTAGGTTTTGTTTTGGCCTTTCGATCGCTTCGGTATGTCAATAAAAAAACATCAGCCAAAAATTGAAAAATCAATTTATTGCTAAATTGTGTGATTGCTGCTTATAATAGTTTTTTTGAAAACGCCGAATATGTCTAATATCGTGGCTGACTATTACAAAATGCAATCGATTAATATATTTTACTACCGATCTCTACAAATAAACGAGGAAGGCAGTAACGTATACGTGTTATGGATATTATCCATTGTCTTATTTTTACAGACTTAATGAATCCTATTTCCCATAGAATTGTTGGCATACATTCCACAATAGACTATTACCCCTTCGGAATGGAGATGCCGGGGCGCATTAAAGGCGACACCAGTTACCGTTTTGGCTTCAATGGCCAAATGCAGGATAATGAGTTTGCGGGGAAGGATGGGGCGCATAATACAGCGGAATTTTGGGAGTATGACTGTAGGATTGGAAGAAGATGGAATAGAGATCCTATAGTTAAACCATGGGAAAGTCCCTATGCTTGCTTTGCGAATAATCCAATATTCTACAAGGATCCATCAGGCCTTAATCCAGAAGGCAATGGAGACAAGTATAAGGCAAGATGTGAGAAGAAACTAGAAAAAAGAATATATAGTAAGCTTGAAAAATTAAGAAGAAATAATGGAACACCTCAAGAAATTGAAATTCTTGCTCATCAATTGTCAGATAAATACCAAAACAAAGAGTGGTTCAGATACACAGGAACTGGTGGTTATGACAACGAAGGCAAAGGTTACGAGTCCACTTCAACGACGCCATCTGGAATGAAAAGAACTCATCAAAAACGCATTGAAGTTGTCGCATATTCTACAGAAAAGGATGATTTTGAAATGACGGGGGATAAGTCTACAACACCCAATAATGTTGAGTCACAAACACTAATTGATGCAAAAGAAGGCGATGTTCTAAAGGTATCCTTTGATCCATTGCTTCAACCTGATGGTTTAGATGTTTATTCGTCAAATGGAACAAATCGACAAACTGTTGCCTCCACAAATGGAGAAATTTCACCTCTAAGTACTCCTGCAACATATAATAGTGGTGATATCACAATCACAAAAGCTAATGCCGGGCAAATTTCATTTAAAGTAACAAACACATCAGAGCGAGCAGATATGCCAGATAATTGGAACTTGCAGATTTCCTTAACAAGGGCAGTTTTCAAGCCTCATGTAATTACAACAAATGTCTACAATTCAAAAAATTTGTTTTTTGATTGACCATAAAATACTTGATCAAATGAATATCAAATTAATCTCTTTCATATTTTTAATTTGCGTTTTTTCATCAAATCATGCGTTTTCTCAGGAAAGTAATATGCTTCCAGGAACTACAGATACCATAAATAAATACGACGAAAGGGGGTTTAAGCAAGGTTTATGGATTCTTACTATTAATTCAAACAGGCTGTTTGCAAAAATCAACTATAAAGATAATAAGAAAAATGGCTATTTTGAAGAATATTTTCAGGATGGTATAAATGTTTCTTCAAAAGGATATTATAAAGATGATACAATTGATAGTACTTTAATGATTTTTTACCCCAATGGTACAATCCGAGCAGAAATAAATTATAAAAATGGACATAAAAATGGAATTTCAAAATATTTTAATAATATCGGTGGTATAGAAGAATTAGCTAACTATGTTTGTGATAGCAATGACGGGATATTTGTTAAATTTGATGAGGAAGGTGATACAATTTTGTTGAGGCACTTCTCCAAAAACATATGCTTAGATTGTAAGGAAAATGAATATCAATTAAAAAATATTGGGAATGGGGAAATTTATGAAAAAAATTACTATTATAAGGATAAATTATCATCAATTTCAGTTTACTTAAATAATGAAGAGATAATTAGAAGAGTATTTAGAATAAAAAAACCTTATAATATCGAAAAGGAATACTATTATCAAAACGGTAAAACAATAAAATGTATATACTATAATCGCAAGGGTAAAATGAAAAGCGAAAGTAAATAAATGTTGAATCTCCAGTGTTGCCTATTAGTATTACATATTCAATTGATTATATCGTTAATTGTGGCTTATTGGGATTAGTACAACAAGCAAAAGGGGAAACCGCCGCTTCAACGGGTTCACTTTCAAACAAATTTAATTTGTACTGAAAAATGCAAAAATGATCGAATTTTAGTCACTTTTACAAAAACCAAGCAGTTAAAGTTTCTAAAGGAACAATTGGGTTAAAGCAAAGCATAATGATTTCTAATGGTACTGGTCCGCCTCAGCCATGGAAACATAGGCACGATCTCTCAACCCAATTATGGTAAAGTTAACAGGTTTGGGGATGTTACTTTTCTCCCGCTGGATGGGTAGTTTCAGTTTATCATTTAATTACAGATAAATGCTGTTAGCGGCCGTGCTGCTTAATTACTATTTGCATAAATACTGAAGTCGTCTGTATAGCTGACATAGCAAAGTCCTTTCCGTTCCATTTCCTTATCCAGCTCATTCAACATGATATTGGACAGTAATGGGCTTAGCGGGCTTCCCTGTGGTACGCCTTTCCTGCGCTTGACCAATTTCCCATTTACAAGTATGGGTGCTCTCAGCCATTTGCGGATAAGGCGCAGCGTAAGCGGACATTTAATCTTGCGATACAGTAATTGCAGCAGGATACAATGGTCAACTTCGTCGAAGAAATTCTTCAAGTCGATATCAACAATGTGTTGATACCCCGAGTTGATGTATTCCTGTGCTTTCAATACCGCTTGCTGGGCATTGCGATTGGGGCGGAATCCATAACTGTAATCCTCAAACGTCATCTCAAATTTTATAGCGATTACTTGTCCCACGGCTTGTTGCAACAGCCGGTCGAGTACGGCGGGAATCCCCAGTAGTCTGGTTTTCCCGTTGCTCTTGGGTATTGCTACCCCAAGGATGGGTTGCGGCAAGTACGTCCCTTGTCGTAATGAAGATTCAATGCAATCCCTGTTATTAGTCAGGCTATTGTCCATCCCGAAGATTATTATATTGTCGATGGTAATTGTAGTTGCAATAATTTTCATAACTTTTTAGCAGAAAAAGGGTTAACAGGAGCTTCTCTGCAAGCGATTCATGATAGTTTGTTTGTGCTGCTAGATTCAGTTGCATCGGCTGTTCCAACCAATGACACAATTCAAATGTGGTTAGACTTATGCGGAGATGATACAATTGATAATGCCGATCTTCGATTACTGCGGTTCCCGGAATTATTTATGTGCCCCGATTATGAAGAATTCAATTATGAAGATTACACAGAATCTCTTTGGCAGCAGTGTCATGAAGAAAATCAGTTTCTTGCCGATCAGGAAGAAATAGCCCTCTTTAACTTGCAACTTAATGATTCCTTAAATTCAGTGCAACAAAGCTATTATGCAATGTGCATTAACCATTTACAAACTGGTGAAACCTTCACCATGACGTATACAAATTGCCAATTTAATTTCACCTTGTATTTTTACGATCAGGCTGGCAACCTAATAAAAACTGTTCCTCCAGCCGGAGTAAAGGTTATAACTAACTCGGCAGTTCTTGCTCACATCGACGATTATCGAAGGAATTCAGGTAATAACCCTGACCCCCCAGATACAAGTCCTTTCGATGGAACCGGTTTCGTTTGGCCAAAAGACAGCTTGGTCACAAATTATAAATACAATAGTTTGAATCAACTAACGTTGCAATACACACCAGATGGAGATACGGTTCATTACTATTATGATCAATTGGCTAGACTAACGGCTTCGCAGAATATGGAGCAGGCAATACCCATTTCAAGTAAAATTCGTTATAGCTACATAATGTACGATAAATTAGGTCGTGCAATAGAAACTGGTGAGAAATCTGTTTTGTCAACGGCTCCATTAACGAAGGCAACTCTTAATGATAGTGTTCAACTAAGGGCGTGGCTCTTAGGAGGATCAAGTAATTACTATATAATGCATACATTCTACGATACTCCATTGGTTTCGATTTCTGGTTACAATCAAGAAAACTTACAAAATCGCATAGCGTGTGTTGCAAGTTATGGTTCAAAACCAACAACATTAGCGGCGTGGCAAACACCTGCTTCAGCTTATCATTACTGCTATGATGTTCATGGGAATGTCAAATCTCAGATTCAGGAAGATGCGAACCTTACTTGCTATAATTGGAGGTATATCCGAACCGATTATGACTATGAGTTGATAAGTGGTAATGTCAAACTTGTAAAATATCAGCATGGGAAAAATGATCGTTTCTATCACAAATATGATTACGACGCGGAAAACCGTTTGATAAAAGTTCAAACCAGTAATAATGCAGTAAATATTGGAAACACCTCGTTAATCTATGGGTACACTCTTGATGCCAAGTATTTCTTTTATCCTCATGGAAGTCTTGCTAGAGTTGAATTGGGTGATAAAAGCATTCAAGGGGTAGACTATGCATACACCATTAATGGCTGGTTAAAGGCAATTAACTCCGGAACAATAGATACCACCAGAGATATTGGAGCAGATGGTAAACGGCACTTGAATAATGTTGGTGGCAGTCAATTTACAAATCCCAATAAAAACTTTGCTTGGGATGCGTTTGGCTATACTTTAGACTATTATAATGGAGACTTTAGACCCATTGGAGGAACCTCATCTCCTGCACAAAATATGCAGGTTGCAATTCCAACAAATTGCGAATTTTATTCCGCCATTAAAGCCTCCGGGCTCTATAATGGAAATATTGTCAGAACCGTTACTTCTATGATGCAACCAAATGGGGCTGTGCCGAATCTAATGTACACCGCGGGTAGTGCATATCGATATGATCGACTAAATCGCCTTAAAGAATGCAATACAGTATTGGATGGTACGAGCCTGACTGTTCAAAGTTCAAATTCCTGGGCGAATATTACAAATCCAAGTAAAACTTATAATTCGTACTTTTGTTATGATAAAAACGGAAATATCAAAAAACTTAAAAGATATGGGAATAATGGTCTAATGGATAGTCTCCGATATATATACAAAGATAAAACGAATCAGTTGATACGGGTTAATGATGCAGTTAATGCAACAGCCTATACCAATATTGATATTGACAATCAACCTTTAGCAACGAATTATTCCTATAGCAGGGTTGGAAATTTGATCTCAGATAATCAAGGAGGAATCTCCTCAATCACATGGAACCCCTATGGAAAACCTGTTAATGTGAATAAAAACACTGGAAAGCGTGTTACCTTTGGTTATGATCCATTTGGACGAAGGACACTGAAATACAATCAAACAAGTCAGGTCACAAATTTCTATTCTTATGATGCATCAGGAAATATTATGGCGACCTACGAAATTAAAGCCGGTGGAGATGGATATAAACTAAAACTGTTAGAACAACCCATCTATGGTGTTAACCGATTAGGAACAACTGTAAAGAACATAGACCTTTCAACACAAAATGGTTCCTGCCTTGTCACAACGTATTCCATGCCCATTTTTAATATGTTCCAGTATTTTTTATGCGAGAAACAATATGAGATTAGTAACCACCTTGGTAATGTAATGGTAACCTTTAGAAACCAGAAAATAAAGACTGGTACTGCCACGAATGCACCTTGGTATGCTGATGTTGTGTCTGCATCCGACTATTACCCGTTTGGGATGTTGGAGCCTGGCAGGAATTCTTTTGCTGCAGGGGCTGAATACCGCTTCGGATTGAATGGACAAATGAAAGATAATGACATCTACAATCAATCCGGAACGATATATGGTGCAGAATATTGGGAATATGATTCAAGACTAGCACGGAGGTGGAATGTGGATCCGATGGGTTTAGATGACGAAAGCCCGTATTTGTGTTTTGCAAACAATCCAATATTTTTTGATGACCCTCTTGGTCTAGAAGCAGAACACGATAAAAGGCCAAGACTTAAAATAAAAAAAAGAAGAAGACCTGGGGTGGACAATAGAGTTAGGAATAATCAAGGTAATGTTGTGAAGAATAATGATTTTGCTGAAGCCTACATGGATTTAAAAGATGCTTTTTCATCTGGACACCATCACCGGACAAATCTTGTTCCTGCAGGGACATGGCGAAACAACCCGACCGCTTTTACTGCGCAACAAACGTCTGTTCAGGGAAACCAGAGTTTGTATAACCTTAATCAAGTTAATTCGAATAACAGGTTAAGACAATTGTGGTATAACGGTACACGCAGAAGAATGTTTTCACCAGCATATATGGATGTTGACGCACTGATGCCAGGGGGCTATCGAAATTTATTTAACAGTAATACCTTTGCGATTTTGCCAGATCTGATGAATCCTCAGGGAAATTTAAGATCAATTAATGGGTGGTCACAATATATCGGAGGCATGAATATAATGTTTCGGAATGGAATAGGTATGGGAATATTGGGTGCGATTACAAGCCCTGTTACTTCGATTATTGCAGGGGTTGCCGTTGCATTACAAAGAGGAGTAAATCCAGCCTACCGACAAGTTAGGAACGTTAGGGTTACATCACGCATAACACTGGTGAATAATGTGGCTGTAAATTATCAAGTGAGTACGTTTCAATATTATGTAAATTCTACAAACGGTATGGGAAATAGACGAAGACCTCGTTGGCACAGGTGGCTTTTTGGTCAACCAAACAACTCGACAAATTGAAAAAGTTGCTTTTATTATTCGTTTTTGGTTTCATTTTGATAAATTGTAAAGCACAACAGTTTATTGCTGATACTTGCTTTGAATACTTTCGAATTCCAAAAAACGGCAGAAGTGTATATGCATTTGATTTAAAATATTGGGGAGCTGCAAATAAAACTACACCGGATTTATTTATTAGTAATAATCCGGGACCATTATATAGATTTCCAAAAAATTATGTTGGAAAAAGGTATCCATACTGCAAAAATAGTTATGTTGGAATCGTCACGTTTAGTAAAGACATTAAGCATCTGGGGCAAAACTATAGGGAATATCTTTCGACAAAATTGAAACAAAAGTTGACTTCTGGCAATTTATACTGCCTTTCATTAGCTGTATCATTGGCTGACACATGTAATTATGCTTCAGATGGGTTAGAGGCTTTTTTTTCAAAAAATAAGGTAAAAGACAACTATATAATGAATCTATCCGAACAGCCACAAATTAGAAACATTGGAGGGAATATAGTAACTTACAAAAATGGCTGGGCAAAAATTAGTTCTATTTACAAAGCCAATGGGGATGAAAATTTTCTGACAATCGGAAATTTTAAGGATGACGAGCATACTAGCCTTATGCAAGTTAATAAAATAATTAAAAAGAGCGATTTTATTGCCGAATCAGCCTATTATTACATTGGATATGTTTCGTTAAAACCCATACTTTCTGAAGCGGAATGTAGCTGTATTAGCAATCCAATCAGTAATGACTCTATTACAAAGAGACCAATAACTTCTGATACTGGAATAACTGAAAGACAGATTGTTTTAAATGATATTTATTTTGACTATGACAAGTCAGTACTTTTACAATTGTCATATGCCGAGCTTGATACCATTGCTGCTTTTTTAAAAGGATTAACTTCAAGAATAGAAATTTCAGGGCATACTGATAATATTGGTATTGAAGAACATAATATTGAATTGTCTGAGGCCAGAGCAAAATCTGTCGCAGAATATTTAATTTCAAAAGGCATCGAAAGAAATAGAATCATCTGCAAGGGATACGGCAGTAGCAAACCTGTCGCAAACAACAGCACAGAAGAAGGCCGCCGGAAGAATCGTCGAGTTGAGATTTTGATTAAATAGACTGAATGCGGTGTAAAAATGTTTCAATCCAATTACGTTGAGCTTTTAAATTCTGACCCCTTTGTTGCATAAGGTGGAAAGACCCCTTAAATGCAAAAGAAATAGAAATAAGAAGCCTAGGAAAATTCAGTACAAAAATAAAGGCAAAAGTAGTAATGTTCACCTTTAGAAATTAGAAAATTAAAACTGGTACTGCCACGAATGCACCTTGGTATGCTGATGTTGTGTCTGCATCCGACTATTACCCGTTTGGGATGTTGGAGCCGGGGAGAAATTCGTTTGCAACTGGGGCTGAGTATAAATATGGATACAATGGAGAGATGAATGTAAATGATGTTTATAATGTGACTGGCTCTTTTGAGGATTATGGAATGAGGATGTATGATTCCAGGTTGGGAAGATTTATTTCTAGAGATCCTATAGCAAACCAATTCCCATGGTATTCCCCATATCAATTTGCGGGGAACAAGCCTATTTGGGCAATTGATTTAGATGGTCTGGAAGATGTAATATATCAGCAATTATTACAGACTGCATATCCTAAAGCCGTAAATGCAATTCTGCAACTTGGAAATCGAACAACAATTGTTAAAAAATTCTACCAAGTACTTAAAAATCAAAATAAATATGATGTCTATTTCTTTTTAGACAAAGATGTCCAACGAGATGGGTTCTGCACAGAAATCACCTCCTGGCAAGAATATTGGAATGACAAATATTTTATCGATGTTGATGGGAAGACTATTGTGCAAGATGGCGATTCGTATTTATTTGACGCTACAGATAGTGACATCGAAGAAAGGTTGAAATCGGGAAAAAAAATTATAATCATTGGCTGTGGTGATGGTAACATATCTACAGTTGAAGACGCTCTTAGCAATCCTCTATTGAAAAGAATGTTGGCAGAGAATGAATTTTATTTGAGATGTCTCGATGCAATAGATACGTATGTGCATGAAATCAGTGCACATGCTATTAGAATTCTCGAAGGAACAAGCACAAACGCATGGGCTGAGCATTTTGATTATTTTCATAGATATGCTTGGCATACTCCGTCAGTTGAAGAAGTTTATTATCATTCCGAGAGATTTATTAACACACCTTTAATAAAAGATTTCAATGAGGTAAAAAAAATCTTTGATGATTTTCTAAAGAACGAGGGGTGGTGGACACCTCCTCCCCCCATTCCGTCAAAGAACTCTGGTGACAGAAATGACCCCTTATATGAACCAAGCAATTAAAATAAATTATTTTATGATGTTAATTAGATCGCATAAACTATATATATTTATATGCGTAAGTTGTTGTTTTCTTGTTCAATTCGCGTGTAACCAGCGTAAAGAAAAACAATTTTGTACATATTGGCAAATTATTCAATCTAATAAAAAGGACACTGTTTCATTTGAATATAAAGTAACTCAAGATAGCATATACAGGTATTCCAGAATAGGCTATGGATATTATGGGACTCTTTATAAGCAAGAAGGAAAATCTCTTTTTATATATGATACAAACACAAGATCTTATAATAAATATTTTGAAATAGTAAAAAAATTGAATACTGATTCTTATCTGATAAGGTTTTCAGATAGTGGAGGGAAATCGCACTTTGAAAAAATAAATAGAATTTCTGCACGAGTTGGCGTCTTTATGAAATCAGTATCTATTTCTTATTGTGATGCCCTGAGTTGTCTAATAGACAATCAAGGGCATATTACATTTTCTGATACTAAACATTTAATCAATGATACACTAGATAGAAGTGAATTGAAAGAACTATTCTATTTGGGAATCTCTGTTCCAAACGATTCCAGATTGTATTCTAACTGCAGCTACATAATGAATGAAGACGAGTACTATGTGCTATCACTAACCACCAACAAAGAATACAGATTATGGCGTATTAAAGATAGAATTCCATGCTATCTAACAGGGATTGTACATTGTATGCAACAACTTTTTTGGAAATACTATAGTAAGAACAAAAGAAACATTGGTGTGTCTTTTAAGTAATTCGGCAATTTGCTATACATGGTATATTCAAAGGATATAAACGTGCAAGAGCACAATGATTTTAAACAACGCTTAGGGATATAGTCACAAAGAATATTACATATGTATTTTCCATAGCATGAAATCGTGTTTATCAGTAATTCATTTCATAATTTATCAGCTTGACCACCTCAAATAATTTTAATCTTTTAAAATACGTTTTAACATAGCGTAGATCCTCAACCATTGCTTTATCATTCACCTTGAACGGGTTTTGCTAGACACGCCGATGTGGCTGACCAACTCCCGCCGTTATAACCGGACCGTGCTGGCTTATTGAAAATGAGAGTAATGAGGTGATCACAATTAATCGGTGAAGACAGGTCAAATGGAACGGCCTGTCCACTTGAATAAAAAAGGAAGAAAAAGAATAACGACCCGCTAACAGGACCTAAGCACCAATTGTAAACAGAAATCGCAAACAATAAATAACGATATAGACATGATAGAACAGAGTATAAAAGAAGATTTTTTAAATTTATTCTATCACGAATTGGATGGGGAAAAGCTTGATAATGGAAACAACCTAAACTTGTTTATTCTCAAGGTGAAAAACAATTCATTTTCCTATGAAGAATTAATTGGAGAATTAGGAAATAAACTACACCATTTTGCACTTTCTAGACAACAGGTTAGGCTTCTAAAAAATGAAGATAAACTAAAGGACTTAATTGATAGTGCTAAAGCTAAACTTAGAAAACATTCTGTTAACGAAGGTGAATTAGGTGAGATTCTATTGTATTGTTTACTTGAATCACATTTGAATGCTCCAAAAATTTTAACAAAATTAGAATTAAAAACTGCACATAATGACTATGTAAAAGGAGCTGATGGTGTACATCTTTTAAAATTGAACAATAAAGATTATCAACTTATTTTAGGAGAATCAAAATTAGAGGCAAAGATTACGGATGGAATATATTCAGCTTTTGATTCCATAAATACTCTTTTAACAGAAAAAGGTAAACTGAAATTTGAAATTGAATTAATAAATAGCGAGTTAGTAAAGGAAGCCTATGACCAAGCAAGTTATAAAATTTTAAAAAAAATAATAATACCAAGTGCTAAAGATGACTTGACAAACATCGATTATTCCTTTGGTATTTTTTTAGGATATGATATTGAAATAACAGAAACAGAAAAAAAATTAACTAATAGTGACTTTAGAAAACAAATTAGGTTGAAAATAAAAAATGAAGTTTTATCAGCTATTAAATCCATAAATTATCAATTAAAAAAAGCAGAATTTACTGGATATCAATTTTATATTTATGTAATACCATTTAATGATTTAGCTAAAATGAGAAAAGATATTATTAAAGAAATTACAACCTAAGATGAAATTAATTGAAAAACTCATAGAAGATATCAATAATGATAAGTACTTTTTAAAACTATTTAATAAGTGCTTAATTACATCTGCTGAATTTTTCTTAAAATCTGAAAAACAATCAAATTTTACGGAAAAAGAATTTATCGATGCACTAAGATTTGCGGATATTTTATCAAATTCTACCAACCCAAAAGCAAGGAATGATTCTTATCAAATCATAACAGCTTTAAATCATTATTATAATACAAACCCGACATACCGTACAATTTCCAAAGCAGTATTTAGTAAACTTGGTAATTACCCGGCAATTAATTTTTTAGAGATAAGAAATGATAATTTAGCGGAATTACCATTTCTTAGGAGTATTGAAAGTGATTCAAAAAAAATTATTCAAAAAGTACCTGACAGCGAAAACACATACTTTACTGATTCTCAATTTGAATTATTTTCAAAATTGAGTAATAGCACCGAGTTTAGCTTTTCAGGACCTACTTCAATGGGTAAATCTTTTTTAATTAAATCCTTTGTAAAAAAAGTTATTAAAAATAGTCCCCCTGAAAATATTGTCATTATTGTCCCAACAAGAGCTTTAATTAACCAGTTTTCAATAGATTTAAAAACGGATTTATGCGATTTGCTTGATTTATATAAATACAAAGTTTTTATTAATTCAAATGTATCAGATATTGTAACTGAAGAAAAGCATAATTACATTTTTGTGCTTACTCCAGAAAGGCTAATTAGTTATTTATCCCAAGAAACCAACCCTCCTATTGGTTTTTTATTTTTAGATGAAGCTCATAAACTTGCAAATAACACTGACACTAGAAGTATTACGACCTATACTGCAATTGAAAAAGTTCAGAAAAAGTATGGGAAAATAAAATTGTATTTTTCATCTCCAAATATATCGAATCCGGAAATTTTCTTAAAACTTTTTAATAGAGATGGGAATGACAATTTTTATAATACTGAAGAATCTCCTGTTTCACAGAACCTTTATTTTTTAGACTTAATAAATAGGAATTTTGAATTGTATTCAAATGGTGAAATTATTAACCTTAATTCAAATGTAGAATTACTTAATGTAAATGATGAAATTGATTTAATTAAAGCAATCGGAGGTGGGAAAAATAATCTTGTATATTGTAACTCAAAAAAAAATACAATAGAAAAGGCAAATGAATATGCTTTAACTATTGATAAATTAATTTCTTCTGATGAGATAAAAAATGCAGTCAAAAATATTAAAGAATACATTCACCCAGATTATTATTTAGCGGAACTTCTTCCAAAAGGAGTTGCATATCATTATGGGAAACTTCCACAACTAATTAGGAACCTAATAGAGGATTTATATAAATCCGAGAAAATTCAGAATGTATTCTGTACATCAACTCTTTTAGAAGGCGTAAATATGCCAACTCAAAATATTTTTATATTAGACAATAGAAATGGCATACCACCTTTAAAACCCATAGACTTTTGGAATTTGTCAGGGCGAGCAGGAAGATTATCAAAAGAGTTAGAAGGCAATGTATATTGTGTACAATATGAAGGCTTTCTTTGGGATAATAAAAATATTTTTAGTAAAGAGAAAATAGAATTAAAGCCAACCATACTAACTAAAGTCGATAAAAATTTACAAAAAATAGAAAAAATACTTAACAACAAAGATATATCTGGAACGGAAACCGAAAAGGAAATCCTTAAATATATAGCGAACATAATTAAAGTAGATTCACTTGAAACAAACACAAATTACAAGAGTCCAATAATTGATAAGTTAATTGAAAAAAATAAAGAAAAAATTATTGAGCTGGCTAGGAGTAAAACTAAAGACTATGAAATACCTAGGTTTATATTAAATTTTAACCAAAGTATTGATTTCGATATTCAAAACAATGTTTTTCTCACACTTAAGAAATCTAAAGCGAACATTGTATTACCAGGAAGTGGTAATATTAATTATAATTCTTGTTTAGAAGTATTAAATAAGTTTTATGCGCTATATTCTTGGGACAAATCCGAAAAAAGACTTCAGAAAAAAAATAGCTTAAAATATTATGCAGTTTTGATGAATAAGTGGATAAATGGTTTGACGCTAAGCCAAATAATTAGTCAGGCAATAGAATGGAAAATAGAAAATGATAATACAATTAAAGTATCTTTTGATGAGTTTGAAAATTTTAACCCAAAAAATAAGAAACATATAAATATTGTAATAGAAAATACCATTGATGATTTGGAATATATTTTAAGATTTCTATTTGAAAAATATTTTAATCATTACTTTCAGATACTTGTGAAAATCTTAGGTGAAGATAACGCTGGCGAAAATTGGGCGACACTTTTAGAATATGGCACACAAAACAGAATAATTATTGCGTTACAAAATGTTGGATTATCAAGGAATACAGCAATAAAGATTTATCAGAACCATAAGGACACTTTAATAATCATTGACAATAAATTAAGTGCTATTAATAAAGCTAAATTACTTGGACAATTTAAAAAAGGTACATTAGAATATAATGAAATAAAAAATGTCATATAAGACAACAACTGGTGCTAATTAGGGATCAAACCCAATTGGAGGCTAAGTGGGGAGAGTGTAAGCTTCCCCGTTTTTCGGACCATTCAAAATTAGAGTTGTTTTCATAACTTTTCTTCTAAAAGATCCATAGGTGCTTTATATTTTAATGCCGTATGCGGCCTGTTAAAGTTGTAATCCATTCTCCATTTTTCCGTAAGATATCTGACTTCGCCCAGTGTCCTGAACACATAAGCATTCAGTATTTCTTTTCTTAAACTGCCATTTAATCGCTCGATATAAGCGTTCTGAGTTGGTTTCCCTGGCTGTATAAATACCAGTTGAATTTCATGTGCTTTGCACCATCCATCTAATCTGTCTGAGATTAACTCTGGTCCATTGTCAACACGGATCATTCGTGGTAACCCACGATATTGTTGCAGCTGCTCAAGTACCCGGACAACTCGTTGTGCCGGTAAGGAAGTATCAACCTCAATGGCTAGCACTTCTCTGTTGTAATCATCTAAGATATTCAGAAGCCGGAACCTGCGACCATCCCACAAGCTGTCGCACATAAAATCTATTGACCATACCTGATTGATAGTCTCTGGCTGAAACAAGATCTGTTTGACCCTTGCAGGTAACCTTTTCTTGGCTCTCCTGCGTATGTTTAGTTGCATCTGGGTATATATCCTGTAAACTCTCTTGTGGTTCCATTCATTGCCTTGACGGCGCAATCTATGGAAGCATTTCCAAAAGCCGATTGCCGGATGGTTTTCCACCAACTCTTTCAAAGAACGCATTATCTCATCATCATCGCTTTGAACATTCTCGTAGCTGTAAGTGCTTCTTGGCAGTCTCACTGCCTTGCATGCCTGACGAACACTTAATTCGTGCTCTCCAATTAAAAAATCGACAGCCTCTTTTTTCTCGTCAGGCGCTACAATTTTTTTGTGATCAGGTCCTTTAATGCATAATTCTCCAGACTTAATTCTGCATACATTTTCTTCAGCCGGGCATTCTCAGCTTCAAGTTCTCGCAGCCGCTTCACTTCCTTGACATCCATCCCGCCATACTTGGCTTTCCAGTTGTAAAAGGTAGCCTCACTGATGCCAAACTCCCGACATAGGTCGGTAAGCTTTATGCCAGCTTCCTGTTTTTTTAAGATTGACACAATCTGTGTCTCAGAATACCTACTCTTTTTCATAATGAAATTGGTTGATTAAAATTAGTGTTTTTTTCTGACGCACCCGCTATCGCGGGCTTGTCGCAACTCTAATTTTAAATGGCCGAATTTCGGGGAAGCTTACAAGAGGAGTTTAGCGTTATTAACTGAAGTTGTTCTCGATTGATAAAGTTGTGGTTCTTAATCCCCAGCTGGGTAAACGAAGTCTTAAATTACTTGTTCATTGATTTGAACTCAAAACTCAACTCAAAAAACAAGTCAAACAATCGAGACCAAGATTACAATCCGAATTAATTCGGATTCGTGCAAATTCAGGATGATTAATTCAAAAAATTCAGGATTGATATTCAATCATTTATACTGATAGTGATATATCGGAATTGCATCCTATTTTCATAATAGACAGATAATGAATATTTAAGGTAACAAATAAGACATTTAACATTGTTATAAGCAAATTATTAGTTACATTATGTGGACATAATAAAATATTGTTGTATATTTGCTGCAGAATTGGATTCAAAAATTTTAAAGCAAATAAAAGATGGAATTAAGTAGGACACTTCTGGATAAATATTGTGGTCAAAAAAGCTTTGAGTTTGCTGCTGAATTATGCGAGCTAATGACAGAAAAAAATTTCACACTGAGCAATATTGGAAGTATCAGTAATCGTGTGATGCATAACTGGGTTAAAGAAGGTCTTGTCCCAGGATTCGAGGTAATACATAAGCCAAGTGAAAAAGATAGTGCTCTCGAAAGAACGCGGAAATGGCATCGGTTTTCTTTTGTTGACTATGTTTGGTTGCGGATAATAATTGAACTCCGAAGGTTTGATGTTTCCTTTGAATTAATTAAAAAAATTAAAAATGATCTATTATCCAATATTGAACTGAGCAATTTTCTTGAGTTTATGAAAGGGCAGGAAGAGGCTTTGGAGAAATTTGTTCCCGCAGATAAAAAAGACGAGTTTCATGCTTGGATTGGTAGTCCAAGTCACGATGAAGAGATAGCTCTTATTCACTCAAAGTTGAACTTCCTTTTCTTTCTCATTATTGATACCGTTGTTCACAAGGAGGCAATTTCGTTAATTATCAATCAAAGTGGCAAGGTTCATCCATATTCACTTGCCTATTACGATGGGCTGAAAGATGATGAAAAGTACAAACAAGCAATACTAGGCCATCATATAAGTATTTCTTTAAATAGTATTATCGCTGAGTTTATATCAAATTCAAACGAATTAGGAACTGAGGTTTTGAGATTGAAACTGCTGACTGAGCAGGAAATCAAAATTATAAACCTTATTAGAAGGCAGAAGATACAGGAACTTACAATCCGCTTTGATGAGAAGAGCGAACCGGTAATGATAGAATTAACTTCGATAAATAAGGTAAGCATAGACACTCGACTGCTTGATTTAATTTATCAGCATGGATATCACAGCATAAAATGCGAGACCGCTGATGGGCAAGTAATGCATTGCAGAAATACACGAAAAGTAAAGTTATAATGATAGTAATAGGTATTGGATACCCCAAACCAAACAAGTAATCTGTATGACTGACCGGAATCACCGGAGGCATAAACAATTTTTAAATCAAAATGTTATTAAATGAGGCAAAATCAATTCTAAACAAAGGGAACAAGCAATACAGTGACATGCAAATTCAGAACATTCTTAAACTGTTCGATTTGTTAGCGATATTAAATATTAAACAATTTTTAAAAAAGTCCTGAGTATGAAAACAGCAATATTAATGGCTAGGGTTAGTTCGGACGAACAAGCCAAAGGATACAGCCCGGATGTACAGGTCGAAAAGCTTGTCAATTATTGTAAACAAAAGGACATTCAAGTTTTAAAAATTTATAAAGAGGATCATTCTGCTAAAAATTTTCAGCGTCCTGAATGGAAGAAAATCATGCAGTACATAAGAGAGAACAAAGGAAAGGTGAATTGCCTTTATTTTGTTAGTTGGGACAGATTCAGCCGTAATACTGAAGAAGCGTATGCAAATATTGGTGTGTTGAGAAAGTTAGGTATTGATGTCAACGCTATTGAGCAATACATAGATTTCGGTAATCCTGTTTGCAAATTGTTGTTAGGTTTTTATTTGACGCTTCCAGAAGTTGACAATGATATCAGGGCTACTAAAATACGTGGCGGAGTGCATGGCGCTCGTAAAGCGGGACGTTATACATGTTTTGCACCTTTCGGTTATTCGAATAAGCGTGATGAATTTAATAAGCCCATTTTGATTGCGAATGACAATGCAAAATACATAAGATTCATTTTTGAGGAATTGGCATCAGGTGCGGCGCAAAGTGACATCCTCAAGGCATTAAAAGCAAAAGGTTGTAAATGCTCCAAAACAGGCTTGTCGAAGATACTTGTTAATCCTATTTATAAAGGGTTTATCAGAGTTCCTGCCTATGAGGGAGAAGCTGAAACCATGGTAAAAGGTGTACATGAGGCCATCGTGACTACTGAGTTATTTCATAGGGTACAAGACATCCTGACTGGAAATTATAAGAAAAAGCATAAGGCTTCTTCGTATCATAAAAAAGATGAACTACCGTTACGAAGTCAGCTGTTCTGCTCAAAATGTGGGTCGAAACACACTGGTAGTGCATCAAGAGGTAAATCGGGTGCAAGGTATTTTTACTATCATTGCAACAATTGCCACAATGAGCGCATTAGTGCACACCTTGTTGAGAAAAAGTTTGTGGAGTTGCTTTCGATGATCGACATTGAGCCAAATGCAAAAGATTTGTTTCTTAAAGTAATCATGGAGAAACTTGGCAAGATGGAGCAGGAACGGGATCAGCTTACCCTCATTATACATAAAAAGCTTGTGGAAGTTGAAACACGGATTTCGAATATTCAGAACCTACTGGCTGATGGAAAGCTGGCAATTGAGGATTACAATACCATGAAGCAGAACTTTGAAAATGAAAGAATCGATTTGGTTAGAAAGGAAGTGGAAGCAAAGTCTGTTCGGTCGTTGTTCAGCAGTTTTTTAAAAGAAGGAATCAATATATTATCTAACACTGCGGCCTTTTACACGCAATCAGATGTTGAAATGAAACAGCGATTGTGTTCGACCTTGTTCCCAGATGGTATCATATTCAGCGATGGTGAAGTTCGAACACCAAAAATCAACGAGGCGCTCATGTGGATTATGAGCAATAGCAAGCAAAGCAGAAGCCGTAAAAAAAATATAGAGGAACACATTTTACTGTATTCCTCTATGGTGGAGCGTAGGGGAGTCGAACCCCTGACCTCTAGACTGCCAGTCTAACGCTCTAGCCAACTGAGCTAACGCCCCAAATGGGGATGCAAATGTAATATATTTTTTTAATTTTACGCATTCATAAAAAAAATCATGGGAAAACGCTTGTTTGCCGCCATACATTTACATCCCGATGCTACCTTTACTAAGCAATTTTTGAGTTTACAGCAATTGTTGTCAGTAAATCGCATTAAGTGGGTGGAGCCTGAAAATATTCATATTACGCTTAAGTTCTTTGGAGAGACGGCTGATGAAAAGATCCCCGGTATTTGTAAGGCGCTTGCTAATGCGTGCAATGAACAAGCTGTATTCCCTGTGAAAATAAATGAAATTGGAATATTTGGCAGTGAATATAAGCCCAGAGTGGTCATGCTCAGAGTTGCTGAAACGCACGCCATTTGCATGCTACAGCAGAAAATTACTGAGGAGCTTACACCATTGGGGTATATTCCTGATCGGCAGAATTTCGTTCCTCATCTTACCCTTGGCCGCATCAACCATATTCTCGATAAGCAACTTTTTCAGCAGAGCCTCAATCATTTTCGTTATAATCTTAATATCAACGAACACGCCCACGAACTCCTGCTCTTTGAGAGTATACTGCACCCGAATGGCCCGGTTTATAAACCCATAGAATGGTTTAAGTTCTCTGCGACCGCTTCGCTTTGAAAGAATTTAGTGATGTAAGAATCCGAGGGTGTCTCTGATATCAGCATTGCAGTTTAAGGAATGACTGCTGAAATCAGCCCCGCCCTGTTTTCCTCTCGCATTTCAATTCTTACTTCTCTGTTCTCTGATCTGCCTTTTCTTTCTGACCTTCAACCATTAGCCCGACGAGCCTCCTTAATTTTTTAATGTCATACAATAAGCAAACGCCTTAATGCTGCTTCTCTATGGTTAGGTGCTGGCCTATCCACTATTTATTGTTCTCGTTGAGGCGATTACTCCATTTTTTTAATTTTCACATATTTTTTTTGCTACATATCCTTCCAAATGAAAAAAAGATGTATCTTTGCACGTCTTTTTAGGAAAAGACTGTCCGATGGTGTAACCGGCAACACGTCTGATTTTGGTTCAGAAGAGTCCAGGTTCGAGTCCTGGTCGGACAACCACCCGGTGGGAGCGATATACGGAAAACGAAATTGAGGGGACTAATGTCCCCTCTTGTATTAAATGTTAACAATGATTACAGAAGCGCAAATAAGCAGTATCATTCAACAAGGCCTCGAAGGCACCGATAAGTTTTTAGTCGTGATCAAAATAAGATCAGGTAATAAAATTATGGTGTTTATTGATGGAGATGCCGCCGTTACTATCGAAGATTGCGTTAAGCTGAGTCGCCATATCGAGGGTAGCCTCGACCGTGAGACCGAAGATTTTGAATTGCAGGTCAGTTCATCCGGTGCTGATCAACCATTAAAATTGCAGCGACAGTATCCTAAGCATGTGGGCCGTAATCTGGCGGTGTCTACAGTTAAAGATGAAACCTTAATTGGAAAATTGCTTAGCTGCGACAACAATGCAATCACCCTGCTACTGCCAGCAAACAAAAAGAAAAAGATCGAAGAAACAACGGTAATCATACCTTTCAACGAAATTACAGAATCAAAAATAGAATTAGCATTTAAATAAATATTATACGTACCTGTTAATACCGTAAGTAATGGATACAATGGACAACATCAATCTCGTCGAATCTTTTGCCGAGTTTAAGGAATTCAAAAACATCGACCGCGAAACCCTCATGCGCATCCTTGAGGATGTATTCCGCCATATGCTCATTAAAAAATATGGCTCGGATGAGAATTTTGATATTATTGTCAATATCGACCGCGGTGACCTCGAAGTCTGGCGAAATCGTATCATCGTTGAAGATGGCGCCGTTGAAGATGAGAATAAAGAAATTGCATATTCCTTAGCTATTAAGATTGAACCCGATTTCGAAGTTGGGGAAGAAGTGTCGGAAGAAGTAAAAATGAAAGACTTCGGACGCCGCGAGATCTTAGCAATGCGTCAGAATTTGATATCTAAAGTACTTGAATACGAAAAGGATAATGTCTATAAAACCTATATTGAAAAGGTTGGACAAATCGTCAGTGGCGAGGTTTATCAGGTATGGAAAAAGGAAATCCTTGTATTGGACGACGAAGGCATCGAGCTTATACTTCCTAAGTCAGAGCAAATCCCCAGCGATTTTTACCGTAAGGGTGATAGCATGCGCGCCGTGGTTTTACGCGTTGAGATGAAGAATGCCAATCCGGCCATCATCCTTTCCCGTAATTCCCCTGTATTTCTGGAACGCTTGTTTGAGGCTGAAGTACCTGAAGTTTACGATGGTCTCATCACAATAAAGAAGATTGTTCGTATTCCCGGTGAACGTGCAAAGGTTGCTGTTGAATCTTACGACGACCGCATCGATCCTGTTGGTGCTTGCGTAGGTATGAAGGGTGCCCGTATCCATGGTATCGTTCGCGAACTTCGTAACGAAAACATTGATGTTATCAATTATACTACAAACACAGTATTATATATGACCAGGGCACTGAGTCCTGCTAAAATTTCGTCAATCAAATTAGATGAGAAGACTAAAAAAGCTGATGTCTATCTTAAGCCCGATCAGGTTTCTCTTGCCATTGGTAAAGGCGGACACAATATTAAACTGGCATCAAAACTTACCGGTTACGAAATCGATGTATACCGCGATGTTGAAGGAGAAATGGAAGATGTGGATCTCATGGAATTCTCCGATGAAATCGATCAGTGGATTATCGACGAGTTCAAAGCTATTGGTTGTGATACTGCTCGCAGTGTAATCGACCTCGGACTCGATGATCTTGTTGCTCGCACCGACCTTGAAGAAGAAACCATTAAGGAAGTATTGCGCATCCTCAAATCAGAATTTGAATAAAACTATTTCATTTATACTATTCCAAAACCAGGCACGATAACGAAGCATTAAAAGACCATATGGAAGACGGCATTAAAACGATTAGGCTTAGCAAAGTCGCACGGGAATTTAACGTGGGGACATCAACGGTGATTGACTTTCTGAATAAGAAAGGTCACAAGGTTGAAAACAACCCCAACGCAAAAATAACCCCGGAAATGTATGAGCTGCTGGTGCAGGAATACCAGGCAGAGAAGAATGTTAAGGAAGAATCCAAGAAGATCGGCATTGGCATACGTCACGAGACCATCTCCGCGGATAAAGAAGTGGTGCGCGAATCGGAACCCGAAATTGAGGACGTAAAAGAACTCATTATTAAAACAGCGCAAACCCACGGACAGGATAAAACTGAAAAAGTCAAAACGACTGAAAAGCAGCCTGAAACCAAGGAAGAGCCTGAAGTAGCTCCGGAAAAGAAAAGTACGACTAAATCTGAGAAAAAAGAAAAGTCGGAAAGTAAAACCGAAAAAACTTCCAAAAAAGAGGAAGTGATCGAAACCAAAGAGCCTGAAGTCGTAGAAGAAATAAAGCCTGAAGTTGAGGTCAAAGCTCCCGAAGAAAGCAAAGTTAAAGTGATCGGGAAAATCGATCTGGATGCCATCGCTGCTAAGAACAAGCCGAAAAAAGATGGTAAGAAAAGCGAGAAACTCACTAAAAGAGTTGTTGAGGAAGTTAAAGAAGTAGTTGAAGAGCCAGAGAGCGAAAAACTGGTTGAAAAAAAGACCAGTAAGAAAATTAAAACCACTAAAGAAACCGAAACCCCCGTTGTTGAAGAAAAGAAAGAGGAAACTCCTGAGGTGGTTGTTGAGGAAAAAGTAGAAGAAGTGATTCCTCCAGTGGTTGAAGCTCCTGTTGAAGAAATAAGCAACTTCCTTAAAACTGAGATACGTAAACTCGATGGGCCAACGATTGTTGGAAAGATTGACCTTACTTCAATTAATGAGGCTGCGAAAAAAGGTACACTTACTCAGGAAGAAAAATATCCCAAGAAAAAGAAACGCAAACGTATCAAGAAACAAGCTCGTCCTGTGGAAGAGGCCGCTACAACGACCACTACGCCTGCTACTGCTGGTGCTGCAAATGGCGAGAAGAAACTGAAAAAGAAAAAAATCATTACCCGCGCAGAAGTTTCTCAGGACGAAATCGAAAAACAAATCAAAGAAACACTTGCACGTCTTAGCGGTGGTGGTGGAAAATCAAAAGCTTCCAAACACCGTCGTTTGAAAAGAGAACACGTACAGCAGCAGATGGAAGAAAACCAAATGCGCGAGGAAGAAGGCAAACGTACCATTAAAGTTACTGAATTTGTAACAGCCAGTGAGCTTGCAAACCTTATGAATGTTGGTGTGAACGAAATTATTTCCACCTGTATGACTTTAGGTTTGTTCGTTTCTATCAACCAACGTCTCGATGCTGAAACACTTTCTATTGTTGCTGAAGAGTTCGGATTTGCTGTGGAATTCGTTAGTGTTGAGGTTTCCGAAGCAATTAAAGAGGATGAAGACAACCCCGAAGATCTTGTGGACCGTCATCCAATCGTTGCAGTTATGGGTCACGTTGACCATGGTAAAACTTCCTTGCTTGACTACATTCGTCGTTCTAACGTTATCGCTGGTGAGGCCGGCGGTATCACTCAGCATATTGGTGCTTATGAGGTAACACTCGATAATGGTAAGCGCATTACGTTCCTTGATACACCTGGTCACGAAGCCTTTACAGCTATGCGTGCACGTGGAGCCAAAGTGACTGACGTTGCAATTATCGTGATTGCCGCTGATGACAATGTGATGCCTCAGACTATTGAGGCTATCAACCATGCTCAGGCCGCCAAAGTGCCGATTGTATTTGCAATTAATAAAATTGACAAACCTGGTGCAGATCCTGAAAAAATTAAAGAGGAACTTTCCAAAATAAATATTCTTGTTGAAGACTGGGGTGGCAAATATCAGAGTCAGGAAATATCTTCTAAAAAGGGGATCAATATTCCTCAATTGCTCGACAAAGTATTGCTCGAGGCTGAAATGCTCGAACTGAAAGCTAATCCAAGCAGACTTGCCAGTGGAACCGTTTTGGAATCCGCGCTGGAAAAGGGCAGAGGTTATGTTACCAAATTTTTGGTTCAGAATGGAACCTTGAAGGTGGGCGACATGGTACTTTCAGGATATCATTTTGGGCGCGTTAAAGCTATGTACAACGAACGTAATCAGGTCATCAAAGAAGCAGGACCTTCAACGCCACTGTTGATGCAGGGTTTGAATGGTGCTCCTCAGGCTGGTGATTTGTTTAATGTTATGACGGATGAGCGTGAGGTAAAATCTATCGCCACCAAACGTCAGCAATTACAGCGTGAACAAGGTATCAGAACTCAAAAGCATATTACTCTTGATGAGATTGGACGCCGTATCGCTATCGGAGATTTCAAGGAACTTTCAATCATTGTCAAAGGTGACGTGGATGGTTCTGTTGAGGCTTTGTCCGATTCATTACTCAAACTTTCTACCAACGAAGTCGTGGTGAATGTTATCCACAAATCAGTGGGTGCTATCACCGAATCCGATGTTTTGTTGGCTACTGCATCCAACGCCATCATCATCGGCTTCCAGGTTCGTCCTTCAGTAAGTGCACGTAAATTGGCCGAGCATGAACAGATTGACATTCGTCTATACTCTATTATCTATAACGCTATCAACGAACTTAAGTCAGCTATCGAAGGTATGTTATCACCCGAGATTGAAGAGAAGATCGTTTGTAATGTCGAGGTACGTGAGATCTTTAAAATCACGAAAGTCGGAACAATCGGTGGTTGTATGGTGCTCGATGGAAAGATTCAGCGCAACACCAAGGTTCGTATCATTCGCGATGGCATCGTAGTTTATACAGGTCACCTTAGCACCTTGAAGCGATTCAAGGATGATGTGAAGGAAGTATTTGTTGGACAGGATTGCGGTTTGAGCATCGAGCATTTCAACGACATTAAAGTCGGTGATATCATCGAAGGTTACACCGAAACCGAAGTCAAGCGTAAACTGTAAGCGTAGGGCTTCGTTAGGAGCCATGACGAATTTATAGCGATTTAAGTTATGAAGTTTAGCGATATCCCCGGGCAGACCAGGATTAAGAACCATCTGATCCAAACAGTCAAGAATAATAGGGTGAGTCACGCACAATTGTTTACCGGTCCTTCGGGCAGCGGTAAACTTGCACTGGCCATCGCATTTGCGCAATATATCAGTTGCACCAACCGTCAACATTTCGAAACCGGCACATTAAAAGGCGATAGCTGTGGCGTGTGCCCTTCCTGCGTGAAATATGCTAAAATCGCCCATCCCGATTTGCATTTTTATTTTCCAGTTGCGCCTACCAAAGAGTTTAAAAAGCCCGTCAGTAAGGATTTTATGAATGTTTGGCGGGAGTTTCTGCTAAAAAATAATTTCCTCGTTGATACTGCTGGTTGGTACGAAGCCATGCAACTCGAGAATAAGCAAGGTCTTATCAATGCTGAGGATTGCAATGATATGATTCAGAAACTTGCGTATAAGTCATATGAATCTGAATATAAAATAGTCATCATTTGGCATGCTGATAAAATGTTCCACGCTGCTGCTCCCAAAATATTGAAAATTCTGGAAGAGCCACCTGACAAGACATTGTTCATACTAATTGCTGAACAAACAGATAAAATGCTTAATACGATTTTATCACGAAGTCAGATATTAAAAATAAACAAACTGAGTGAACGTGAAGTGGCTGAGGTGTTGATGGCAAAATTTCAACTATCCGAAGCTGAAGCACGCAAGCTGGCATTATTGAGCGATGGTGACCTGAAACTGGCCATTGATCTTGTTGGTGAAAGAGATACAGAGGAATATCATTTTCGAACGCTGCAGGATTGGCTGCGCCTGTGTTTCAAAAAGGATATTGTTGGTATTGCCCAGTTTACCGAAGATATTGCTAAAATCGGAAGGGAGCGCCAGAAATCCTTATTGTCCTATGGTTTGCGTATTATCCGCCGCTGCCTCTTAATCAATTTTCGTCTTGAATCGCTGGTAAAACTTGAGGGCGAAGAGTTGAAATTTGTGACCAATCTGGCACCTTATATCAATCCTGCCAATGCACCCGTCATGGCAGAGGAATTCAATAAAGCGATCTTTCACATCGAACGTAATGTGAATGGCAAAATCCTATTCATGGATTTGTCGCTTACCCTTGTTAAGTTGATGAAAATCAAAGCCTGATCTGCAGTTGTATTGCACTTTTATTTAGCTGTGTTTTATTCACGGTTTTTATGTACCTTTGCATCGAATATAACTAATGCGTAATGGAAGAGCAACAGCCAAACGATTTTACAACCCGGGGATGCGGCGAAAAACCAAAAATCCATCAACGCAACGACGATGTCTATAAGCATGGCTGCTGTAAGCGTAACGCTTACGACTGGCTTGAACATATTAACCTGCCCAAGAGCCAGCCGGCTTTTGATTTTGTAGAAGTACGCTTTAAGAATAGCCGCAAGGATTTTTTCCGCCTGCCTCAGGGTATGGATGTGGTTACCGGCGATATCGTTGCCGTTGAATCATCACCAGGACATGATATCGGTATTATCACCCTCGTCGGTGAAGCATGCCGTCTTCAAATGAAGCGCAAGAATGCAGACCCTAATCATCCTGAAAGTAAAAAAGTATACCGTCGTGTGCGTCCTTCAG
Source organism: Bacteroidales bacterium (assembly GCA_963678485.1). Lineage (GTDB taxonomy): Bacteria > Bacteroidota > Bacteroidia > Bacteroidales > CAIWKO01 > CALGYY01. Next base: position 1,225,131 of record OY782882.1, on the reverse strand, counting down.
ATATTGAGAAGTGGCTTTCTTCGGTTCACAACGAAGAGAATGTCCTTCAGAAAACAAAAAAGATTTCGCGCGATCTTCGTCTTGAAATGAAGATGAACGATGTGGAATATCAGGGTGATGGCACTAAAGCAACATTTTATTATACGGCCGAAGAACGTGTTGATTTTCGTGAGTTGATAAAAATTCTCGCTGAGCAATTTGGTGTGCGCGTAGAAATGCGGCAGATCGGAATGCGTCAGGAAGCCAGCAATCTGGGTGGTATCGGTACTTGTGGAAGAGAAATCTGCTGCTCTACCTGGCTGCACGATTTTCGTTCGGTGAACACAGGATCAGCCAGAGTGCAGCAATTATCTATCAATCCTCAGAAACTCGCTGGTCAATGCGGCAAACTTAAATGCTGTCTGAACTACGAATATGATTGCTATGTTGATGCAATGAAAGGCTTACCCGATCATGATGTAATTCTGAAAACCAAGAAAGGACCTGCACGTCATCAGAAAACTGATGTATTCCGCAGAGTCATGTGGTATTCTTATGTTGATGATTACAGCAATATGATGGCAATCCCGGTCGATAAGGTAATTTCGATTATTGCTGATAATAAAAAGAATATTATTCCGGAAAAGCTTGAGGACTTTGCAGAAACCAAAGAAAAGAAAGTTGATTTTGCAAATGAAGAAGACGATTTGAACCGTTTCGATCATAATTTCTGACATGAAGCCAATTCTCCGTTTGTTGATGATCGTTGTCATGGCCGCTTCCATGATGATGCTGTTTGCCTGCGATGGCAACCGTGTGTTCGAAGAATACAAAAGCATGGACAAAGCAGCTTGGAATGCAAATGATATTGCCAAGTTCAACGTGCAGATTTCAGATAAAGAACAACTTTATAACTACTATATCAATATTCGTGTGTTGAATGATTATGCATATGCAAATATGTTTTTATTCATGAAAACACTATATCCCGGCGGAAAAATCTCGGTAGATACGGTTGAATGTTTTTTAGCTGATGTTGATGGTCGCTGGTTGGGAAACCGCAGTGGTAACAGCATCGACAACCGCATACTATTACGCAAGCAAATGAAATTTGAAGAGGCCGGCTTGTATTCATTTGAATTTGAGCAAGCCATGCGCGACTCTTTACTACTCGGCGTTGAAGATTTTGGAATCCGTATCGAGAAAGCTGAACAATAACCCTATGAAAGACGCATTGAAAAAATTCAAATGGGGCGATCTGTTTCCCGACGAATACAGAAAGCCAATCAAAAGATTGTGGATCATTTACTTTTCTGTGCTTGGTGCCATCAATCTGCTGTTTATCGCAGTATCACTGGGATGGTTAGGCTTTATGCCCACTTTTGAAGAATTGGAAAATCCCAAAAGTAATCTGGCAACAGAAATCTATTCTTCGGATCAGGCCATGATAGGAAAGTACTACGTAGAGAATCGCTCGAATGTACATTTTGCTGATTTGTCAAAAAATATTGTTGACGCACTTATTGCTACTGAGGATGCCCGTTTTACAGAGCATTCGGGAGTGGATGCACGCAGCGTACTCAGGGTAATCACCAAAACAATTATTGGTGGAGATCAGAGTTCTGGTGGTGGCAGTACCATTACTCAGCAGCTCGCGAAGAACTTATTTCCTCGTAAAGAGGATCCCTCATTTGTAAATTTGTTCTCTACAAAATTGCGTGAATGGGTTACAGCGGTTAAACTGGAACATAACTATACCAAGGAAGAGATTCTTGCAATGTATCTGAACACCGTCGATTTTGGAAGCCAATCCTTCGGTATTAAATCTGCGGCTCGTACTTTTTTCAACAAAACTCCGGATTCGCTGAATATTCCGGAATCGGCACTACTGGTTGGTATGCTCAAAGCTCCTTCGAAATTTAGTCCTACACGCAATCCAGAACGTGCAATGGCCCGCAGGACGGTCGTTCTGGAGCAAATGGAAAAATACGGGTATATCACCGAAGAGCAATTCAATGCGGTTAAAGATCAACCCCTTGATATGACTCGCTTCCGCATACAAGATCATACCGCCGGTATTGCTACGTATTTCAGAGAATATCTGCGAATGATGCTTACTGCTGAAGAACCGAAGGAGGCTGAATATGATGATCTCGCCCGTTATAAATCAGATATTGACGAATGGAATAATAATCCTGCGTTTGGTTGGTGTAATAAAAATCTGAAGGCTGATGGAACACCCTATAATCTCTACAAAGATGGCCTGAGAATATATACTACCATCAATTCAAAAATGCAGAAATACGCTGAGGAAGCAGTAACCGAGCATTTGTCCAAAGAATTGCAAGATGAATTTTTTAAGCATTGGAAAGGTGTAAAAAAGGCTCCATTTGACTATACTTTATCCGAAGAAAAGATTGATGAAATGATTGTTGCCGGCTTCAAACGCTCGGTACGCTATCACAATTTGAAAAAGGAAAATGTACCTGAAAGTGTTATTGAAAAAGTAATGCGGACTCCCGTGCCTATGAAGATATTCTCATGGAGAGGAGAGATCGATACCGTGATGAGTCCGTACGATTCTGTTAAATATCATAAGTGGTTTCTGCTTGCCGGCCTTATGTCGATGGAACCTGAAACTGGCTATGTGCGCGCCTATGTGGGTGGAATCGATTATAGGTATTTCATGTATGATCACGTAAAGATTGCCCGCCGTCAGGTAGGTTCAACATTCAAACCTTTTGTATATACAGTGGCAATGCAGGAAGGAGAGTTCTCTCCCTGCTCTAAAGTTCCGAATGTGCCGGTAGTCTTCGATCTTCCATATGGACAGAAATGGGAGCCTAAGAACTCAGGAGATTATAAGGAAGGAGAGATGGTCACGCTTAAGGAAGCGCTTGCTAATTCCATTAACTGGATCTCTGCATTCCTTATCAAACGTTATACTCCGGGTGCCGTTGTAAAAATGGCTCGCAAGCTGGGTATAAAGAGCGATATTCCTGAAGTGTACGCTATCTGCCTTGGAACCCCTGATATCAGCCTGTATGAGATGGTTGGTGCTTTTGGCGCCTATGGTAATAAAGGCGTTTATACTGAACCAATTTTTATTACACGTATCGAAGACAAGCATGGAAATGTGCTGGCAAAATTTGTCCCCCGTCGCAATGAAGCCATGAGTGAGGAAACTGCATATATCATGCTCAGCCTTATGCAAGGTGTGGTTGAAAGTGGAACGGGTTCACGCTTGCGCGGAAAGTATCGTCTCACTGGTCAAATTGCAGGTAAAACAGGTACTACAGATAATAACTCCGATGGATGGTTCATGGGTGTTGTTCCAAATTTGGTGACCGGTATCTGGGTTGGCTGCGAAGATCGTAGTGTTCACTTCCGCAGTACGGCTTTAGGACAAGGTGCAAATATGTCACTTCCTATCTGGGCATTATACATGCAAAAAGTCTATGCAGATCCTTCACTAAAGATTACTCAAAAGGATCGCTTTGATGTTCCGCATGGTGACTTATCCATCGAATTGGATTGTGGGAAATACAATAACGATAACTCGGTTCCGAATTTCGATCGGAAATTCTAATATCTGCAGCGGGTGGCTGAGTCCACCTGCTTTTGAATGTGCCTTCTAACCCCGAAACTGACCATGATAGATCTGGCCGTTATTGTTCCTGTTTTCAACGAAGAACCCAATCTTCGGGAGCTCTACCAGCGTCTCGTAGAAACCATAAAAAAATTATCACTTAGCTATCAAATCCTCTTTGTGAATGACGGTAGTTCTGATCATTCAGCAAACGTCATCCGCGATCTCAGTAACGCAGACTCCTGTGTAAAGTATCTCAGTTTTAGTCGGAATTTCGGGCATCAGATCGCTGTCTCTGCTGGTATTGACAGGGCTTTTGCAAAGTATGTCGCTATTATTGATGCCGATCTTCAGGATCCACCAGAGGATCTTTCTTTGTTATTTGCCAAGTTACAGGAAGGATACGATGTAGTGTATGCACGTCGCCGCCGTCGCAAAGGCGAGTCCTTCATGAAGAAGTTTACGGCCAAAGCTTTTTATAGGATATTAACACGAATGACCTCTGTGGATATTCCTCTGGATGCTGGTGATTTTCGCATCATGAAGGGTAAGGTTGCCGCGGTGTTGAGAAGTATGCCCGAGCAGCATAAGTTTATTCGTGGACAAATTGCCTGGGCTGGATTTCGACAGGGTTTTATTGAATACGACCGCGATGGCCGAAAATCGGGAACCACCAGTTATTCGTATGCAAGAATGACACGCTTTGCAACCGATGGAATAACTTCGTTTTCTGACTTTCCACTGAAGCTAGTAAGCTGGTCGGGCTTCTTTGTTGCCTTTATCGCTTTCCTTGTCGCGATGTATTCACTCTATTCCAAATTTGTTCTTGGTGGTGCTGTTCCCGGCTGGGCATCTTTAATGATCAGCTTACTCTTTCTGGGCGGGGTTCAGTTGCTAAGCCTTGGGATTATGGGCGAATACATAAGCCGCATTGCCTCAAATGTGAGGCAACGGCCTTTGTATGTTGTGGATGAATCGAACTACGAAACCGATAAAGAGGTTTAGCGATAGATAAATTTGAAGTCAACATCGTCGATGTACATCAACTTCTGATCAACGCTCCAAATGTAAATGGTCACCTTGTCGTCCATGGTAACTTGTGCTGGCATCGGAATATTGGCCTTAATCAGTTTCCACTGATTAGCGGTCTTGATGGAATCTTTGAGACTCAGACCAACCCATGCTTTGTTTTTATCAACCGAATCAACACTTAGTACAAGTGTTGAATTAATCCCTGTGGCTGGCATCATTGCCCAAAAACTAACATCAACCGATTTTGGAAGTTCATTGCTGAGATCTTTTACCATAGCACGGATACCATAACTGTACTGCCATGCTGTGTCAAGTCGGCTCGCATAAGGTGCACTGTGGAAAACCTCGCGCTGCAGGCTTTCTTCATTAATCCAGCAATTGGGCATTGCAGATGATGAAATAGTACGGCTCGTTGAATCAATGGCTGCATTGGCTGCATCCTTTTCGGTTGTAGGGTCGCAGGAGGCAAACATACCAAGAATAATCACTGCAAGTAAAATGTATAATGATTTCATAAAATGTATTTTTTGCAAAAGTAAAAAATTCTTTACGATATCTGCTTTTACACTTAGTAATGCTGTTAATTATTCAATTTTTCTCTATTCATTTCAATAGATGTTCACATTTACAGTATTTTTGCCACTTGAAGAAATACTACTGTTTGGAATTTTTTATGAAGCCAATTAAAAATCCAATTTCTTTTTTTGCTGTATTAATACTGGCGCTTTTTGCGCTGGCACTGATGATTACTGAGGCTGACTTTGTTGAACCTGCCAAGGTGTTCGGTTGGGATGTTACCTGCTATTATAATTATTTGCCAGCTTTTTTTAAGTTTCATACCCTTGATTTTCCAAAATTGACGCTACAGGCTGGTTTTGTGATATTGCCTGATGGAATTGTTGTCGAAAAAACCTCCATGGGACTTGCGTTTCTTTATATGCCTTTTTATTTACTGGCATGGCTGTATACCGTTATTGCCGGGCTTCCTAATGATCCTTATAGCCGACCCTTTGCGCTGGCTTTGGAATTGAGCGCTATCGTTTATTTTAGTCTGGGTTTGATTTTTCTGCGAAAAGTGCTGCTTCGCTATTTCAATGATTTGGTGAGTACACTTGGATTGGTTGTCGTTTTTCTTGGGACCAATCTGGTTTATTATACTTGTTACGAAGGACCTATGTCGCATACCTATGTGTTTTGCTTAGTTGCAGCACTTTTATGGCTTGTGATCAAATGGCATGAAAAGGCATCATGGAAAATCAGTATTGCCCTGGGATTGGTTGGGGGCGTGCTCACACTCATGAGGCCAAGTACGGCAGCTATTGTGTTATTTATTGCAGCATACGGGATTTTTAGCAAATCAAGCCTCATCGTTAAACTTCAACTGCTGAAAAAAAATTGGCTGAAAATAATATTAATGATTGCCCTTACATTTTTAATATGGGTGCCACAAATGCTTTATTGGAAGTTTGCCACCGGACATTACTTATTCTTTTCATACGCAGGCGAACGTTTTTTCTGGGATGCACCGCTCATTCATTACGGTTTCTTTTCCTACAGAAATGGCTGGTTGATGTATAGTCCCGTTATGATTTTTTCACTGATTGGTTTCTTTTTTATGAAAAAGGAGCTGGCTTCGTTTCGCTGGGCAATACTGTTATATTTCTTAGTGGCCATTTATATCATATTTAGTTGGTGGTGCTGGTGGTGGGTTGGTATTGGTATGCGTTCAATGATTGAATTGTATGCAATGCTTGCGATACCTCTTTGTGCATTTATTAACTGGGTGCTAAAGCAAAGAGTTTTCCTTAGAACGTCAATGGTGTTCCTTTTATCTGTGTTCATGTTAATCGGACTTTCAAGAAACTGGCAGTATCGCAAAGGCATGGTTCATCACGATGGAATGACTCAGGAATCATATTGGAAGACCTTTCTTACCGATGAACCTCCCAAGGGTTATTGGGATATGATCAAAAGTCCAAATTACGAAGAAGCTAAAAAGGGACATCGCATCGGGAATTAGAACCTACGGCGTGAATCTGAATATTTGACATGGTGCAAAATCCTCCTCCCACTGCAAGTAAACGGAAATCTAAAATCTCTCTGATAATTTGTTATGTTTTTGCCGCTTGCAGTCTTTGCTTGCTAATCTCCAATGGGGACTATAAGGTGCATGGAAGAATCATTGCAAGCGATGTATATAGCTACTATAATTATCTTCCGGGAGTGTTTAAGTATCATCGTCTTGATTTTAACAAGCTTCCTATGCATAGTGGCTGGGTGAGGGACCAAGAGGGGCGGGTTTCTCAGAAAATGACCATGGGACTCGCTTTCCTGTACCTTCCCTTTTATCTGATTGCCTGGTTGTATATCACAATAACAGGATTACCAAATGATGAGTATAGCGCGCCTTTTAGTCTAATGCTTAGTATGGGTGCTATATTTTATATGTTGGCAGGAATGCTTGTGCTACGGCGTCTGTTGCTTAAGTATTTTAACGATATTGTTATTGCTGTCGGTCTATGCTGTTTGTTCTTTGGCACCAACCTCTTGTACTACACCGTATACGAAGGAGGTATGTCGCATGTATATAACTTTTTCCTTATTGCTTCTTTTATTTCTCTTTCACTGTCGTGGCATGATAAGCCCAGCTGGAAATGCTCGCTATTACTAGGATTATTGGGAGGATTAATTGTGCTGGTGCGACCCAGTAACGCTGTAGTATTTATCCTGCCGTTATTATATAATACGCATTCAAAAAACCTACTACGTGAAAAAATACAACTTATAAGGAATCATTTTCCAAAACTTCTACTATTGCCACTTTTTGCCATCATTGTTTGGATACCTCAAATGATCTACTGGTATTGGGCTACAGGGAACTTAATTCACTATTCATATGCCGGAGAGTCGTTCTTTTTTTTGAGGCCTCATGTGATATTAGGATTATTCTCCTACAGAAATGGCTGGTTAATATATGCGCCGGTAATGATCTTTTCCTTGCTTGGGTTGATTTTTCTTAGAGAGCGCCTTAGCGTCTGGAGGTGGCCGGTAATTGTTTATTTAGTTCTATGCATTTATATAATTTTTAGCTGGTGGTGTTGGTGGTATGTAGGTTTTGGAATGCGTCCCATGATCGACCTATATCCTGTACTGGCATTTCCTTTATGTGCTTTCATCGAAAAGACTATTCAGTGGAGAAGGGTTTTTCGTATTCCTCTATTGCTTGTCATCTGTGCTTTTACATTACTTGGTGGCTTCAAAACCTACCAATACCGCAAAGGAATCATTCACTTTGACGGAATGACAGGCAAAGCCTATTGGAACTCCTTTTTTCGTACTGAAACACCCGATGGAAAATATTATGAATTGCTCAAATCGCCCAATTACCAAGGTGCTATAAAGGGGAGGGAATAAGAATATCATGATGTCGAAAGGGCTGTTCATAACATTGGAAAAAAAAGAAATACAAGGCCCGTGATAAAATGGTAATTTTAGCCTTTCAATCGAGTTGCGAATCTTCTAAAGTCTGACTTCTTATGAGCGAATCCATTAAGCATGAGTGCGGTATTGCGGTAATCCGTTTGCTTAAGCCACTGGAATATTATTTATCCCGATATGGAACCCCATTGTATGGATTGAACAAGCTTTCGCTGCTGATGGAGAAGCAGCATAACCGTGGACAGGATGGAGCAGGTATTGCGAATGTGAAATTCGATATGGAGCCCGGCTCACAGGTTATTAATCGCCTGCGATCCGCTTCATCAACCCCAATCATCGATATCTTCAACGAAATTTATCAGGAAATTAAGTACCTGCGAAAGAATTGTCCTCAAAAACTTAACGATACTGCATGGTTAAAGCAGAATGTTGATTTTACCGGAGAACTCTATTTAGGCCATTTACGTTACGGGACCTTTGGCAGGAACAGTCTTAATTACTGTCACCCCTTTATTCGTAAAAGCAACTGGCTTACGAAAAATCTTGTGATTGCCGGGAATTTTAATCTCACCAATGTTGATGAGCTTTTCGAGAAGCTTATTTCGTTAGGACAGCATCCTGTTGAAACCTCTGATACTATTACAATTCTTGAAAAGATCGGTCATTTCTTGGATGAGGAGAACGAAGAACTTTTCAGGAAATACAAAGCTGAAGGCCATTCCAAGATGGAGATATCTCCATTGATTGCCCAGAATTTAGATGTAGCCCGGGTGCTGCAACGCAGTAGTAAATACTGGGATGGTGGCTATGTGATTGCCGGTCTCATTGGTCATGGCGACGCTTTTGTTATGCGCGATCCTTCTGGTATCCGTCCCGCTTATTTTTATCAGGATGATGAAGTTGTTGTGGCTGCCTCTGAACGCCCAGTCATTATGACCACCTTCAATGTCGATTATAATCAGGTACAGGAAGTAAAACCCGGGCATGCGCTCATCATCAAGCGTGATGGTACTGTCGCTCAGGTTGAATGCAGAGAGCCACAGCCACGCAAGGCTTGTTCGTTTGAACGCATCTACTTTTCACGTGGTACCGATGTAGATATTTACAAAGAGCGTAAAAATCTTGGTAAGTTCCTGGCTCCATCTATAATGCGGGCGATTGATCACGATTTTGAAAATACCGTCTTTTCTTATATTCCGAACACCGCTGCTGTTGCATATTATGGCCTGGTTGAAGAGCTTAATGTGTTCTGCAACAAAGTCAAGGCCGAGCGAATTCTTCAGGCAAAGGATACATTAACTAATGAATCCCTCACTAAAATTCTTGCATTATCGCCCCGCATCGATAAAATAGCAGTGAAGGATATTAAACTCCGGACATTCATCACTCAGGATCGTGATCGCGATGACCTTGTTGCCCACGTCTACGATGTTACTTACGGGATTGTCAGAAACGATACCGATAGCATTGTCGTGGTCGATGATAGCATTGTGCGGGGAACAACCTTAAGACAAAGTATCATTCGCATCCTTGACAGGCTCCATCCGAAAATGATTGTTATTGCTTCTTCTGCTCCGCAAATCCGCTATCCCGATTGTTATGGTATTGATATGGCGAAACTCAGCGATTTTGTTGCGTTCAGAGCTGCAATTGCACTTTTGAAAGAAACCCACCAGGAGAATATTATTAATCAGGTCTATCGTCAGGCTAAAGAGCAGATGAAGTTGCCGCGCGAGGAAAATGTAAATGTGGTGAAGGCAATCTATAAGCCTTTTACTCCTCAGCAGATTTCCGACAAAATTGCTGCAATGCTGACACCTCCTGATATTAAAGCTAAGGTGAAAATCGTATTTCAGACTATTGAGGACTTGCACGCTGCCTGCCCTGAAAACACAGGTGATTGGTACTTTACCGGAGATTATCCAACACCCGGAGGTAACCGCGTTGTAAACAAATCATTCGTGAATTATATCGAAGGGAAGAACGAAAGAGCGTATTAATATTCTTTCAATTGGAGAGAATTAGCGCGCTTTAAATAGCCCGAATTTGAGAATGCAATGGATGGCTCTCACGCCATCTTTCCAGCTTATCTTTTTTCCTTCAGCATAAGTGCGACCGTAATAGGAGATCCCTACTTCGTAAATTCGCAGATTTTTATTTCTCGAAATCTTTGCTGTTACTTCAGGTTCAAATCCAAACCTCTTTTCGCGCAATGGAATATTCTTGATAATTTCTGACCTGAATAATTTATAACAGGTCTCCATATCAGTCAAATTCAGGTTCGTAAAGGCATTGGAGATGTTTGTAAGGAAACGGTTTCCAATCGAATGCCAGAAGAATAAAATACGATGTGGCTTTCCGCCAATGAAACGTGATCCGTAGACCACATCCGCAAAACCCGCCAGCAATGGCTTTAAGAGCAGATTGTATTCCTGTGGGTCGTATTCCAAATCTGCATCCTGAATTATAAGATACTCGCCACTGGCATTCTTTATCCCCGTATGCAAAGCTGCTCCCTTACCCTGATTGACTTCATGTTTTATGTATTGAATGTTCAGTCCGGGATTGGCTGCACTATAGCGATGAATCGCTTCTTCCGTGGCATCTTTTGAACAATCATTCACAATGATGACCTCCTTTTCCAATCCATTAATAAGTTCTACATCCCTGACTTTATCTAGGATTAAATGAATGGTGCGTTCTTCATTGTATGCTGGTATGATGACTGAAAGTTTTGCCATGGAGAAAAATTTAAGTGCAAATATATGTTTTTTCATTTTAATAATGATAGTATGATACTAAACAGATCGACTGCTAATTGTTGCGTGATTGGGCTGTTTCTAGAATGAGAGAGCAACTGTTCTTAATGCTAATTAAATATGAAAAGATTAATATGTTATATGTGTGTACTTTTACGGACGGCTCAAATCCAATCATGAAATGGAATTTGAATACAATGTATATATGAGGGAGGCTAAGTGAAAGCCGCGATGAAGATCTCATTGTCTAATGCAAGTATTGTGTAAATACTCAGAAACCTTTTGTATTTTTGATCTCTGATTGATAAGCATGGCCCGATTTGTAAAAACAAAAAATACGATTTTTCTGCTGTTTCTCCTGTTTGGGGTTTTCGGACTGTTCTTCATTTATATGGCTTGGGTTATGCTGAAAAAGGATACGGTTGCAGTTCCCCCAACGACCGAATATTCTATCGCCCCTAAGTTTTCGAGCGTTTATCCGAATGCACTGCTTTATGATTTTGAACAGTTCGTTCCAGCTGAGGTGCCGCTGTCGAACACTGCTCATTCAGGAAAAGCAAGCATGACAGCAGGTGTCGGTTCGCGCTATTCCGGTATCATAAATATTCCTCTGGGTGATTGGGATTCTGCCGATGTGAAATTGGTCAATATTAATGGTTGGCTTTATGCTGGGCAGATGATGAAGGAAGATGAGGCTATGCTGGTGATGCTGATTAGCAATCCATCAAATTCAGTGCGTTTCAGCAAGAGTATCCCAATTCGTAATAATCCTGTCAACCGGTGGTTTCGCATTGCTTCAAGTGTCAATACTTCTGGTTATAGATACAACAGCGAAGACAGGATCAGAATATTTCTGGTTGACAAATCCTCCATGCCATTAATGCTTGATGATTTGTGTGTTCAATTTGGAGAATATTCACTGCATGGAGAATCATCGCCTTTTAATTCTTTACTTGGAAAGGCGCTCCCCGACTTGAATACTCCACCCTACGAGCCTCTGTTGCTAAATGCAATTGGGGATAATATTCCAGTACACAGCGATGATACATTATTAAATAAAACTGGATATTATAATATACTAAATGCATCAGAAATCCTTGCAGGTAATTTTTTCAGTACAGCAGGAAGCAATCCTGAAATTCTTGCAGTGAATTCAGGAAAAATTACCGTTTATCAATGGGATGTGCAAAAGCGCATGATGAAATCTTACGTGATACTTACTGCGGCTACTGATACTATCAATATCGAAAACTCAATCGTTGCCAAGGGTGATTTTGATGGCGACCGCCACGAAGAAGCAATTGTTCAGTATAATCGGAGTAATATTTTTTACCTTTTTGATGCCGTGATTACCGGTGGTGTCAATACTTTTACATGCACCCCAACCACAATTGGTACAGCCGCTTCATATTGTAAGCTGCTTGTATTTCCTGCATTATCGGGAAGTTCAAATGAAATATTATGCATTGAACCATCCGGAATGTGGTCACGTTTTGCGATGAAAAAGCAGCAATGGACAGAAGTATCAAAATCTGTCACTCCTGTGAATATATGGAATGAAAAGAAGTATCACTATTCTGTAACATTGATTCCTTCTGTTGCCAAAGGAAGTTTACCCTCTGTATTGACTGTTTTTTCAAGTGTTACAGCTAACGATGCTGGCTTTGCTCTGGGTCGTTGCGATTTTGTAAAAAATAATTACGTATCCTTGAATGCAGGAGTGGATGGCCGTGGTATTTTACGTGGCACAGATCGGTTAAAAACAGAGGACCAATTTTTTGCTGTTGATTTTCTTAACTCATCAACACCACAATTGCTGCGATTGCGCGATGAATGGAGGTTTGATGCAGCATTGCTGTGTCTTAACGATACTAGTTATGAGGTTCACGGACAGATTGATTTTGCCTTCAATACTGAAATAGAAAATCCAAAGTACAGCGCTAAATTATTTTTTATTCCATGGAATAACTCCGATGGAAGGTCGAGTGCAATGTTTGTGCTGACAGGATTAAGTAATCAGGAACAGAAAATGAAAAATAACAGAGGCCGACTACAACTATTCATGCCTTTGAATTCGAAAAAAACAATAAAATTCTGAGACCATACCAATGAGATTGCTTGAAAGGTTCATTAGCGCAGGAGTTGCTGTATTTATTGCAGCAGTTGTTCTTGTTTTAAATGTCGGATGCGGCAATGAACCTAAAAATGCAATAGTTGGTCAGGATTGTATCGTCAGTGATTTTGTTCCGATTTCAAATCTCGATTCTGCAAAAACATCAAAGGGACTCATCTCTCTAATGGTTGATTACAGCGATGCAATGCAAGGTATAAATATTCCTTCCGTCGCACAATCTCCTGAAAAGTTTGAATATGGTTTTCGTATAAAAAATACGACTAAAGAAGCCCGTAAATTTCAGTATCGATTATATTATCAGAATGAGTCGTATAAGTTCCCGGAGGTTATCAATGGCGACAGCAGTCTGCCTCATCCATTATCCGGGGAGAATTTCTATGGCAGTTGGGACGATCAGCAAGGATTAAGAGAAACACCAGTCATTCCTGCTGATGGCGCGTTTCACGAAATAAGGGGGTATTTCAGGATTCAAGGAAACCCGCGGAATGAAGTACGATATATGGAAGGCGCAGTAAATCAGCGATGGAAGCGCAATCCGCGAATGGGGAAATACAGTTTTTTACTTGTTGTCAATTCAACAGAAGCTACGTTGCCAGCCTGGTATAGTGATATTTCTCTTACTGAAGATAGCACTTGGGTTAATCCATATTATTATTTTTTATATGGTGATGGAAAGCGTATGAAGTCGGCTGCTGTAATCACCACTGGCGACACATTGTCTGTTTCATCAGATCTTCCATTGGAACAAGGTGTCTTTATCGAACCCAGCGATTATAGCGGAGAGCAATATACCCCATATTATTGTTCAAGTTGTGGGCAATCACCCGAGCTACAGAAAAGCGCATTGTTTCGGCAGTTCATACATTATGTTGATTCCTCATCTGCCTTTAATAACATCCCGGTAATTGCCGATGTTCAAGGGGATGCCTATACGCTGACTGATTATAATTGGAATCGCTGTTTTCATTCTCAGGATGAATATATTCACACCAAGCCACAATTGGCCGATTTCCCTTGTGCAGAAATCAGCGTTGATACAATAAATAAAAGTATTCAATTGACCAATCGTGCTGCAGAACGCGGACGATGGGAAAAGCAGAATGTTGGAATCATTACCCGTGTTGGGATGACCTACGGAACATATACAGTAAAAGTAAAAATGCCGCAGTTATTGAACAAACATGGAATCTGGAATGGACTCACCAATGCGATATGGTTGATTACCCAGTCAAATGCGGTTTGGAACAACAGGCGTAATTGTAATGATGAAGGATATATCATCGATTACTATAATGCTGATAAAAGCCGTAGTCCACTTTCAGCTTATTCCGAAATTGATTTTGAAATATTGAAAACCGGTCCGTATTGTCCTGAGTATAGTTATCAGAATGAACCTTTGCATCCATTGGCAGACCGCAATAGGAGAGAGTGGTGGGATCTTCCTTATCCAGGAGAGAATGAGCGAAGTAAGGATGAGATTATGGTAGGGTGCACCAATTGGGATATGGCTTGTCCGGAGCCATCTTCCTATCAGGTGGGCTGTCAGGATTTGATTTATCAGGGAAATACCTATTCAAATCATCGCTGGGACTATTGGTATAAAGCCATTACTTCTAAAGCTATAGCATCGGATAATGAGCTTTTTGGCGGAGCATATTATTATTTCCAAATTGTTTGGAAGCCTGAAGAAATCATCTGGAAAATTGGTCCGGAAAAAAATAAACTCAGAGTTGTCGGCTATATGAATGATGGAATGACCAGTGTTCCTAATAATCAGATGGCACTTATTATTTCACAGGAATTTCATAATACCAAATGGTGGCCAGGCAGTCCATTCAGCCAGGGCGATATTCCTTTCCCCGCAAAAGCCATCGTAGGAGAGGTGTTTGAAGTTACAATCGAATAATCTTAGCTGTTACTAATACACAACGCAAACCTGTCATTATTACAACAGGCCTTCATCGAATTACGTATGTTGCCATATTGTTTTTATGAAGCAGTCAAATCACTTTTATGCTGAGGAGTTCAAGGTGTGAACACTTCAGAATAGCCAGTATTAACGGATATTCTTTTGTGGATCAGTTGCCCGTGGCATTCAGTGTGACAATTGTAATTGCAGCTGCACCAAGTCCAATCAGACTGCCATAAATGGCATTCATAACTTTTTTTCTTTTTGCTCGCTGCTTATATCCTTGTACAAAATAGGGATCAGCATAAAGGCTTGGATGATCTCTCGCCAGCTTACGTGTACTTATGGGAATAGCTCCAATAGTTCCTGTATAGGCCGCGGGGACAAGAATCCCCAAAAAATAATTAATAAAAACCGGACCGCCGGCTCCGGCAACTATTCCTCCCACAGTCACCCAGGGTGCTTTATAATTCTTAAGTGCATATTTTTCACCGTTGACATAACTGGTCATTTCTTCTAAAGGCATATCAAGGCCGGATACCGAATCCTGGAAATAGGTCACTACTTTGGCGCTATCCTTATAAGCGACTGAAAACACATCACGTAAATCAAGTGCCTTGAGTTTCTGACTGTTCGATTCGCATTTTTTATAAGTAACATAAAGCATGCGTTGATCAAGGGTTGCAACATCAACCACTTTGGTTTCTCCACTAATCATGACCAGTGTGTCCTGAGCGTGTACCAGACACGGTAATAATAAGGCAATGGCAAGTATAAATCGCTGAATTCGCATGGTATTCGGTTTATGGCGCAAAATTAATCATTTTCATTGTTATTTTGTGAACAGATAACTTGCACTTATGAAAATTGCGATTAATTTTGTTGGCAGAAACCTTAGTTTAATATCAATACCATACAAATATGATTACGAACGATTTTGTTAAGCGTCACAACGGGCCCCGCGAACATGAAGTTAAAGCGATGCTTGAAACGATTGGTGTGTCCTCACTGGATCAATTGATTGAAATGACCATTCCGGCTTCCATTCGGACCAAGAACGCGATGAAGCTTCCTGAAGGTATGAATGAATATCAGTATTTGCAGCACCTTACAAAGCTCGCAGCTAAGAATCAGATTTTTCGCACCTACATTGGGCTTGGTTATTATAATACAATCACCCCCGCTGTGATTATTCGCAATATTCTTGAGAATCCGGGTTGGTATACTTCCTACACTCCGTATCAGGCAGAAATTTCTCAAGGTCGCCTCGAAGCACTGCTGAATTTTCAAACCATGGTCATGGATCTGACCGGAATGCCCATTGCAAATGCATCTTTACTTGATGAAGGTACATCGGCAGCTGAGGCGATGATTATGTTTTTCAATGCACGATCACGTGATGCCATAAAGAACAATGCAAATGTTTTCATTGTTTCCGATCGCGTTTTCTCACAAACCATAGATGTATTAAAAACCAGAGCTCAACCTTTAGGTATTGAACTTCAGATTGCTGCTGCCTCTGATTTTGTATTTACTGAAAAAACATTTGGTGCCTTATTACAGTATCCTGATAAACATGGTCTTGTTACTGACAATAAATCTTTAGTTGAAAAAGCTCATCAAGCAGGTGTTTCTGTTGCTGTGGCTGCCGATATTATGAGTCTGGCATTACTCACACCTCCGGGTGAATGGGGTGCTGATGCCGTTGTTGGAAATACTCAGCGTTTTGGAATTCCTATGGGATTTGGTGGTCCTCATGCAGCTTATTTCGCAACCACAGAAAAATTCAAACGCAATATTCCCGGACGTATCATTGGTGTATCAGTTGATGCTAAAGGTAATAGGGCTCTGCGCATGGCATTGCAAACCCGCGAGCAACATATCAAACGCGAACGTGCGACCTCAAATATTTGTACTGCTCAGGCCTTACTGGCCATCATGGCCGGAATGTACGGTGTTTATCATGGTAAAGATGGCATTAAAAAAATTGCTCTGAATATTCATCAGATGGCAAGTCTGCTTGCTGCAGAATTGCAAAAGCTTGGATATAAACAGCTAAACCCTGATTATTTTGATACCTTGTTAATTGAGATTTCTGATACTTCACAAATCGAAAAAATTAAATCGAGCTCATTAGCTAAGGGTATTAATTTCCGCTACACTTGCAAGCAGCGCATTGGTATATCGGTCGACGAAACCACCAGTATTGCTGATCTTAACGACATCTGTTCAATCTTTGCTCAGGTATCAGGAAAATCATTTACCGCTCTTGCCGATAATACTGCACTTGAATCATACAGTAAAATTGCAAAGCAATTCGAGCGCACATCTTCATTTATGACGCATCCTGTTTTCAACACATATCATAGTGAAACTGAAATGATGCGCTATATCAAAAAACTCGAAGAAAAGGATCTCTCACTGAATCGCGCAATGATTCCTTTGGGTAGCTGC
This sequence comes from Bacteroidales bacterium, assembly GCA_963678485.1. GTDB lineage: Bacteria > Bacteroidota > Bacteroidia > Bacteroidales > CAIWKO01 > CALGYY01. The sequence continues at coordinate 1,207,837 of OY782882.1, read as the reverse complement.
ACCATGAAACTCAATGCGGCTGCAGAACTGTTTGCCTTAAGCTGGCCTTCGTTTGGACAAATTCATCCTTTTGTTCCTGCTGAGCAGGCTCAGGGATATCATGAATTAATAAATGATCTTGGTAAAAACCTTTGTGAAATCACTGGTTTTTCTGCTATTTCGTTTCAGCCTAATTCTGGTGCTGCTGGTGAATATACTGGCTTAATGGTAATCAGAGCATGGCACGAATCTCAGGGACAAGGAAATCGCAACATTGTTTTAATTCCGGCATCTGCACACGGGACCAATCCTGCAAGTGCTGTGATGGCAGGGATGAAAGTAGTTGTTGTGAAATGTGATGAAAATGGAAATATTGATTTGTCCGATTTGAAGGAGAAAGCCGATCAATACGCCAATGATCTCGCAGGTCTCATGGTTACCTATCCTTCTACCCACGGTGTGTTCGAAGAAAATATTCTTGATATTATTAAAGTGATACATGATCATAAAGGTCAGGTATATATGGATGGTGCAAATATGAATGCTCAGGTGGGACTTACAAGCCCCGGCATCATTGGAGCGGATGTTTGCCATCTGAATTTGCATAAAACCTTTGCTATTCCTCACGGTGGTGGTGGTCCCGGCGTTGGTCCCATTGCTGTTGCTGCGCATTTGGCTCCCTTCCTCCCAGGTCACATTTACACTCAAACTGGCGGAGAAAAGGCGATTCCAGCTGTTTCCAGTGCTGCTTTTGGTAGTGCACTTGTGCTGACAATTTCTTATGGATACATTAAAATGATGGGTGGTGCGGGATTAACCGAAGCGACTCGTTATGCCATCTTAAATGCTAATTATCTGAAAGCGAGATTGCAGAAATTTTATCCAATTCTCTATACCGGAAGTAAAGGAATGGTTGCGCATGAGATGATTGTAGATTGCAACGATATCCATCATAAAACCGGAATTGATGCCATCGATATTGCTAAACGTCTTATGGATTATGGATTCCACGCACCAACCGTAGCATTCCCAGTACATGGAACATTGATGGTTGAGCCTACCGAAAGCGAACCACTTCATGAACTTGATCGTCTGGCCGATGCAATGATAGCAATCCGCAAAGAGATTCAGGAGATTGAAGAAGGTAAGGCAGATAAGGCAAATAATCTCATTATGAATGCACCGCATACAGCAACGATGATTGCTGCTGATGAATGGAATTATCCATACTCACGCATGCGTGCTGCTTATCCGATGCCTTGGTCGGCTAATGATAAATACTGGCCAACCGTAACCCGCATCGACGATGCCTATGGAGATCGCAATCTTATGTGTAGCTGCGAACCAATTGAAAACTATAAGTAGTAAAATGATATGGTAATAAAAAAAAGGCTGTCTTGTTAGGCAGCCTTTTTTATTCGTGAGCCTTGGTTTTTAAAAGCCGAAGGCGAATTAAAAGCCTTAGGCGAACAATCCCGCCAACGGCGGAGGGTATAATACCCCGCCCTTCTAGGGCGGAATCTTGGGGCCGGGGCTTGCCCCGGGGTTCATGCCCGTGATTATCTGAGAAATAATGTTGATTTTCTTGGTATCACTACTCGCACCGTATAATTTCTTCAATACTTGCATCAGGCGTTTTTCAAACTGCTAGATGGATTCGTAATCAGATACTCAATGCGGGATATCGTTATTAAACATTATCAATGACAAGCATTATTTGGCAATCTGCAACTTCATGGCAATTCTACCCATGCTGCTGGTAACAATACAGTAGTAACTTCCTGAAGGTAGTTGATTAACAGGAATATCAATTGTTTGTACTTGCGCTTTTGTTGAAGCTACGCTAATAGTTGAAATAAGTTTGCTTTGTATATCAAGAATCTGAATATTGTAATTATCAGTTGGAACAAGGCTACTAATGCTGAGGTGCAGCGTTTCTGCAGCGGGATTTGGCCAAAGTGAACAGCGTAATCCATTGATTTCGGGTGTTTCGGTGATACCGGCAGAACTCATATCCACGATTGGCAGTATCATCGCGTCAATATCAAGTAATGCGGGGAAGTTCCATCCGCTGGCTTGAATGGTATGCCAGCTGTGATTAATGCCCCACTGCTCCCAAACTAATTCATAACCATTGCCTGAACCATTCGTGGTGGACATAATACCAATACTGTCATTTGTGAATTTCGACATATCAAACCCAATAATATAGTCAGAATAAACTGCTATCGGTTCAGCGAAAGTTACCTTAAATGCGCCATCCAGTTCAGAAGAGGTATCTACCAGTTGAGTGGTGGTTTTATAGGTACTAAGAACAGTCCCGGGACAAGGCTGATTGTCGCCAGCCATAGTATAACCTTGTAAACTATCCATATTCCAAAGAGTGAAGGAGATACTATCGTTAGAAATGGCTTTTTTATATGGAAACCAATAGAAGGCACCTTCAACAATATATCCGGCACTTACGTGAAATTGCTGCCCGATCGCGATGCTGTTATAACTGTTTGTTCCAAGAACATACCCGCCATTTGTGTCTGCCAGTAATTCATAGGTGCTTGCCGATGAAGCATTTCCCGGCCAGAGGGTGTCAGTGGGAGATTTGGAGTCTGAAAAAGCGTTTTGAGCCACTAACGGACTAATGGCAAGTGACAATAAACAAAATAAAATCGTCCTCATTTGATTAGAATTGATGATGGACAAAGATACAGATTTTTTCATCGCTGTTTGATATATAAGAATGTAAGATATTTCAAAATATACTGTTAATGAGGAAGAAGAACGTATATTTATTAGATTAAGTGCTGTGGTTCTATTTGTTTATGTCGATGCTATTGTTGATTTTTAACATAAAGTATTGTTACATTTTTTTTTCAAAGAATTTGTTTAGTTAATATTTTTCCTATATTTGTGGCCGGAACAACAACTTATCAAGATTATTAACCAATAAAAAATGTTAAAAATGAAAAAAGTTTACTTAGTACTGGTTGCAGTTTTGATTTCTGCAACAGTTTTTGCTCAGAAGGTTGCTGATGTTAAGACAATGAACTATGTTGAGAAAAACTCTTCAGCTCTTAATCATCCAATGACTCTTGGTGCAAAAGCTACTATTGACACTGCTGGTTGGACGAGCACTTATACACCTGCTTTTGCTTCCCCAACTGCTGAGCTTCACACTTACATCATGACTTCAGGTACTCCTTCAGTAGCCATTGGTTACTGGTTTGGAACAAACGGAACAGCTACCTCAGATTCCTCTTCAGATATTTGGGCACAGTGCTGGACCAACTTTGCAAGTATTAAAGTTAGCGGTATTTTATTCTTTGTTTCTGGCAAAGCTAATATGTCTTCAAGCTCAAGTTCAAAACTGAGAGTTTGGATTCAGAATATGCTTCCTTATGCAGCAAGTGCTCATGGTTGCGTTATTGGAACTAGCCCAACTACTTTCGGACCTTCACCAGCTGGTCCAGTATTATCAGTAGGCGAAATGACAATTAGTGCTCTTGATACTGCTTTCCTTAATTTCAACTATGTTCCTTTGACCATGACCCCGGTTATTTCTGGTGACTTCGCAGCTTGCGCTGATTTCAAAGCTATCAGAACCAATGGTGACACCGCTTACATGTTCTGCGATGCTATTGGAAACGGTCTTGGAATGAATTATTCTCAGAATTGTGTTGATACCAACACCAATTATTATGTTGCTAACAACCTTTCTACCCTTGATGTAAACCAATCAATTTTTGCAGTTATCGATGATGGTGCTGGCGTTAATGACAATGGTTTCTTCAGCGGTTTCAAAATGACTCTCAGACAAAACCCAGCCAGAGAAAACTTAGTAATTGACTATGCAATTCAGTATGGTGCAACTGTTAAGTTGACTGTATGGGACATCAAAGGAAACGAAGTTGTTAATATGAACGAAGGTTCAAAAGATGCTGGACAGCATTCAATGAACGTAAATATTGCTAACCTCCAGGCTGGCACATATTTCTGCTCATTATCTTCTTCTTTCGGTGGAAGAATCACCAAGAAATTGGTTATTGAATAATCTTATATAAGTTATTTGAAGAAGGCTGCTCAGTTGGGCAGCCTTCTTCTTTTTAAATACGTCGTTTTCTTGTTTGTAATAAGTGTAGCCTTTGTGAGCCCAGCAATTCAATTAATGTCTGCCCATAAATTCCGCCTGCAGCCTCGTCCTCGTGCTGTTGTGCATTCAATTACCCAAGAACTCATACCTGCCTCCACTTCTAAGTTATTATTAAACCAATGTCAAATGATTAATAAACAATCAATGAGATTTCATTGATAATGCTATAGAAATAAAAATTTAATTTGGGTTACATTATAGATAGTCAAAGCTGAAGGAATATGGATTTTTATTCATTCTGCAGGACTCACTGATAGGAATAGAAGTCTTGAAAGTAAAGTTAAAAATTGCAGAACTGAATTATCTGACAGAACAAAGTCGTTTGCTTAGCTCTTGCCAAAGGCTTGTTGTTGAATTACTTTTCCGTTATAAAGTCTGAAGACTATTGCAGAAATACATAAGAAATGAGATTAGCTCCCATTTGCAGCGCTTTCAATCGCGTAGCTTCTGAATCTTTGTGCACCGATTGATCTTCCCAGCCATCGCCCAAATCACATTCATATGAATAGAAGCAACAGAGACGACCTTCCCAGAATAATCCAAAACCCTGTGGCGGCTTACCATCGTGCTCATGGATTTTTGGGAGACCATTAGGAAAGGGGTATCGCTGGTGATAAATAGCGTGACTAAATGGGATTTCAACAAAATCAAGTTCAGGAAATACCTTTTTCATTTCGCGACGGATATATACGTTAATCCCGTAATTGTCATCAATGTGGAGAAACCCTCCGCCAATAAGGTAATCGCGCAAATTGCGGGTCTCCTGCGCTGAAAATACAACGTTGCCATGACCAGTCATATGCACAAAAGGATAATTGAATAGCTCTGAACTGCCAACATCCACAGTAGCATAATCCGATTGCAGCGCTGTCCCTATATTTTGATTACAGAATTTTATAAGGTTGGTGAGTGAGGTTGGATTAGCATACCAGTCACCCCCGCCACTGTATTTCAATAAGGCAATCTGTGTTCCTTGTCCCATGCATGATCCAACAAGCATTAAGACCCCGCAAATTGAAAATAGGATTTGTTTTCTTTTATACATCGTTGATGATATTGAATATATGGCATGCTGCCAGCGCAGCAGTTTCTGTACGCAAACGTTTTCTACCCAGACTTATTGGTATATACCCTGATTTTAACGCTAATGATACTTCTTCATCGGAGAAATCCCCTTCAGGGCCAATGAGAATCTGAGCAGGAATCCCCGGTGTTACCGAAGATTGTAATGTCGGTTTGATTTCGTCACCACACCAGGCAATGAACTTTTGTCCAGCAAACCCTTTGTTGATAAGCAAATCAATAGTAGTGGCATCCTGTAATTCAGGAAGAAAGAATTCTTGCGATTGCTTCAAAGCGGCTATAATCAATCGTTGTAGTCGTGCGTCCTGAATATTCTTGCGTTCCGAATGACGGCAAATTAGTGGAGTAATCTGCTGCACTCCAAGCTCGGTGGCCTTTTCAACAAACCATTCGAAGCGGTCGTGATTTTTTGTGGGTGCTACTGCTAAGTGCAACTGTGCCTTTGGCTGGTTTATGGTTTCTATACTAATGATTTCAACATTCGCCATTTTCTTGTTGTCACCGCAAAGCTTACCAATCGCTTTCAATCCCTTTCCATTGGTCATTAAAATGCTGTCACCTTCAATCAATCGTAAGGCGCGAAAACAGTGACGTGTTTCTTCTTCTCCCAGTGTGACTATGGAGTCTGAGGCTTCCAATTCAGGGATAAAGAATAATTGCATGATAAATTTTTTTGAAGGTTATAACCAGCGGAAAATATCATTTTTATTGATAGGACGATCTTTTTCAAGCCAGTTGAAATCTCTTAAAAATCGCTCTTTTCCGACTAATCCTGCATCAGGATACATCGTTCCTTCCGGCTTTTCGAGAAAGGTTATCGATGAAATTTCATTATCAGCAAAGGTGATTAATAGATTTCTTCCATTGGCTTTATTGATACCAATGCGCTTTCCGTTATCTTCACGCAGATAATAAATGGTTTCAGATTTTTCATAAACATACACCCTGGAAATATCTCCATCTTTGAAGTATGCTTTTATTCTTACTCCCTTAACCTGATTATAGCGGCCTTGCGTACTGTCGTCCACAGTAATGATATAACTGGAATTATATAACGATAAACTCTCAAGTTGTCGATTGGCCGTCTGAATCACAATGGTATCGGCAGTCAGCTGTTTATCCTCCGACCATAACACAGGCATTCGATATAGATTAATGGTTGAGTCGCTGAATCTGTAGATCAGCGAATCACACATGCCTTGTAAATTGCTGCGATAGAATTTTACTTTATGATATGCGAAAAGCACTTTCGCTTTATTATTGGTTGTATCAAAGGTAGCCTTGAGCGTATCAGCGTGAAGGAATAAGCTATCTGCACCATCCACTTGGATCATCAGTGCCTGATTTGTGACCACACTGTATTCCTTCTTTTGATCATAGGAACCATATTGGCCTTTTAACATGACATTCTCAGTTTTGTCGGTGATGGTCACATTACCATATGCAAGTCCTAGTCCTGAGCGCTGTTCGTAGTATATACTATCGCCAGCCAGGGTCTGCTTCTTGTTTTGCATATATGCATTCTTACGGAATTCCGAGATGTCTTTTGCTGTATTATACCAACCGCGTTCACAATAGATAAAGTTGTCCTTACTAATGATGACAGTGGGACCATAGAAAAATGAAGTTTCTGTTGCCGTGTTATATAGTAAAGTGTCGCTCCACATTGTGTATTTAGGGTTAACTAACTTGACAGAATCCTTGAAGAAAAAGCGCTTTAAGTCAGAAAAATAATAGCCTTTTCTGCTCGTAAGTGTATTCTGTAAGTCAACAATAGTCCCACCTTCGTAATAGGTAGCTGTTTTTTTTGGGATGTTGTAATTAAGATGCTGGGTTGTAAGTGTGATCTGATTATCGACCATACGAACATTTTTGTGCATCTCAGCGACTTTTGTATTGCCGTTATATCTTAATGAATCTCCGAAAATATTTGTTGAGTCATTCACACGGATATGTACGCGCCCCAATGCTTCCACGCTGTTATCATCGTTAAACATATAAGCGCTGTCGCAATATAACATTACGTTCTCGTGCTGAAATACTACATTACCTAGCACGCGGTTCACATTTTCACCCCGCGATTTATCGTACTGCATATTGTCAGCATCAAGCAGTTCAATCTTTTTAACTGCCTGCCCGTATGTCGTGCTACAAATTAAAAGAAAACTGAACGCCAGTAATACCGCAATGTTTAGTCTGTGTACTTTCCGTTTAGGTATGATGCACCCCATTAATTAGATTGTCCCGATTTTACAAGTTTACCATTCAGGTCGAACCAAAGCTCTGTATTGGTTTTGCTTCCTGATTTCTTTAGTAGTAGATAGTAAACATTTCCAAACTCTTCATCGGTAGTATAAACCGATTGTTCAACCTTCTGATCAGGGTAATTTTTATTTAGATAACTCTTGATTCCAGAGGGTAGGTTCTTCGGATCGATTTTTTCTGAGCCTAGAGGCATGCCTTCTTCCACTACAACTTCTTCCTTAACGGAATTATCGCCATTGTATTTCTTTTCGGTGGGGTCAATTTTTTTAAGGAGTTTTCCCGCTAAATCAAAAAACAATTCAATCTCGTATTTATCACCTTCTTTCTTAACGGTCACATAATATACATGTGCATTAAGATCGTCATCAAATAAATATCTTGATTCTTTTATTTTGAGTTCAGGGTAAGTCTTTTTAATGAAATCGACCGCGTCAGTAGGTAATTCTTTAGGATTTACAACGTCATTAACGCCGGTTCCAGTTTCAATCTTTTGGTTCGAAGCATCAACCTGATCCAGAAACGCTTTTTCTTCTTCTTCCTTCTGTTTAGCTTCGTCGTTGTTATCAGCTACATCAGGTTTTTCAATACTGCTATATTTTCCATTACCATCAAAGAACACTTTGGTAACCGGAGGGTTTGGATCTTTCGATGATTTCTCAACGATTTGTACTTCGTAAAATTTGAATTTAGGAGCGGTGAGTACATATTCAGCTTTTACTGTTTTGTACTTACGGAAGTTATCCTTGAGGAAGGTCAGAATCAGCGCAGAAAGGGCGTCAGGATCCACATCCAGACGTGTTTCTTTCCAGGCGCCTTCTTCGTTGTAGGTTGCCAGTCCTTTGCGACCACCTAAGGTATAATGTGCAATAAATGTTTTATCAAGTTTAAACCAGCTAATATCTACTGCCTTCTTATTCTTGCTTAAAAAATGCGATTTTGCCAGGGCAGGAACCTTAGTATCCACTACAGGTTCACCTTCATTTTTCTTTTTTACTTCCTCGGGATTGGGTTGAGTAACATCAGGTTTTGTAGATGAGTTGTCGTTTTTCTGAACTTGATTGGCGCGGGCTTCACGGCTGTCAATCTTTTTTAATAACGCGCCATAGATATCGAAATACAATTCAACCTGTTCCTTGAATCCTTGTTCCTTCAGCAAAATGTAATACACTTCGCCCATGGTTTCATCTTTATAGAACTTGCTATCTTTAATAGTATGACTTGGGAAATTAGCTTTAATGTAATTATTTACCGAGGTTGGTAATTCCTTTTTTGTAAAGTCAGTGTTTGGAGCAACAGTATCTTTCGGGTTTTCAGTTTGCAAGGTGCCAACATTAGTATTGTTGTTTCCGTTGTTGCTGTTGTCTGCATTGGTTTCAACAGGCTCAATTTTGCGGAGAAAAGTTCCGTTAAGGTCGAAAAATAGTTCAATAGCTTTGGCCTGATTAAAACCACTTTTTTTGGTTTGTAAATAATAAAACGTCTCGCCCGTGCCGTCTTTCACGAGTTCCGAAGATGTAAGACTGTAATCTTTTACTCTATAATTATCTTTAAAGTAGCTTACAATAGGAGAGGGCAATTCTTTTTCTGCAATGGAAAAGCGGGTAGCAACCCATTTTCCGTTAGCGGTAAATTCTGCTTTTCCTTCCTGATCGCTGAGTTTGAATTTGGCAACAAAATTTCCACCTGATGATTCCCAGCTGGAAATGACCGCGTCGGGATATTTATATTTGAAGCTGATAAACACATCCTGAGGAACGTCGCTTTCGCTGATAGTTTGTGCGAATAATACTGGGGTTCCCATCAGGAAAAGGAATAAGAATAACATTACTTTTGCTTTCATGGTCGGCGTTTTATATTGACAGTAAGGAGTTATAAAGTATCATTTGCTTTTTAGTTACATGCTAACAATTTGTTTTCGGTCGGGGCCGGTCGAAACCATGTGAATGTTTGTTTCGCAAGCCTTCTCTATTGCTGCAACGTAGTCCAGAAGCCGCGAGGGCAGTTCTTGTTTTTGGGTGCAGTTTGTAATTGCTGTATTCCATCCATTCACAGGTATAAGTGAGGGGGAGATTTGCTGATCGCAAATTTCATAAGGTGGATAAGAATATTCTTTTCCAGCAATATTGTACGAGCTACACATCTGAATTGTTTCAAAAGTGTCGAGAACATCCGCCTTGGTCATGATAAGATGGGAAACCCCATTCAATTCAATGGCATAGCGGAGTGCAGCTAAATCGAGCCAGCCACAGCGACGGGGTCTTCCGGTTGTACTTCCGAATTCAAATCCATTTTTTCTCAGTTTTTCGCCAGTATCGTCCGATAGTTCGGTAGGGAATGGGCCGCTACCAACACGGGTACAATATGCTTTGAAGATACCAAACACATTCCCGATATGTCGTGGAGCAATGCCAAGTCCCGTGCAAACGCCTCCACAAACGGTATGCGAAGAGGTTACAAATGGATAGGATCCGAAGTCGATATCCAGTAACGTACCTTGTGCCCCTTCGGCAAGAATGCGTTTACCCGACTTCATCTGAGCATTGAGAAAAACTTCGCTGTCGATTAAGGGGAGACTGCTCAGTAAAGCGATGTCTTTTTTCCACTGCTGTTCAAATTCGTTAAATGACATTCCATCGATCTGGAAGTCATCAACGCTGCAATTGAACATTTGTATTAAGCGCAGGTGTGACTGACGCAGAGTATCGTATAATGACCAAAAATCGTTTCTGAGTGTATCGCCCACGCGCAGACCGTTGCGTGAATATTTGTCGGTGTACGATGGAGAAATCCCCTTAAGGGTACTGCCAATTTTTGCAGCACCTTTTTCCTTTTCCTGTGCTGCATCGAGCAAACGATGTGTTGGGAGGATTAAATGGGCGCGTTTAGAGATGTAAAGATTTTTGCGGGGCTGTGCATTAAAACTTTCAACAACCGCTAATTCTTTGGCGAAAATCACAGGGTCGATTACAACGCCATTACCAATGACATTGATTTTATCCTGATGAAATATTCCGGAGGGGATAGTGTGCAGTATGACCTTATGATGATCAAACTCGAGTGTATGTCCGGCATTTGGACCGCCCTGAAAGCGGGCAATGATATCGTATCCGGGCGCCAATACATCCACAATTTTTCCCTTGCCCTCGTCGCCCCACTGCAAGCCAAGAATAACATCAACATTCATAATGCGTCCGGTAATAATAATTATTTGTGTTCTTTATCTTTGCCCATGTCCTTGCACTTTGCATAAAAAGTGAGCGAATGGTGCAAAATCTGAATGCCCAGCATTTTCTCAAGCGATTCCTGAATCTCCTGTACGCGGGGATCGCAAAACTCCATCATTTTTTTAGTTTCAATGCAGATGATGTGGTCGTGTTGCTTGAATTTGTATGATTTCTCGAACTGGGCGCAGTTATTTCCGAATTGGTGCTTAACAACAAGCCCAGAATCCAAAAGCAATTCAATGGTGTTGTAAAGGGTAGCGCGGCTAACACTGTACTTGGCGTTTTTCATACGTATATACAGCGTTTCAATATCAAAATGCCCGGTCAAGGTATAGATCTCCTTCAAAATGGTATAACGCTCTGGTGTTTTGCGATGTCCATTATGCTCGAGATAGGTTGTGAAAATTTTCCTCACTTCCTCAAATTGTTCCGGGACTTTTTCTTTCATTATAGCATCAATTAAGATTTACCGGATAAAAGTACAATTTTTCCGCAACATGGTTTGGAATTGATATAAATAATTTTTTAATGCTTTAGTTGATGCGGGTCACACGCTCAATACCGTTGATCCGCTTCAAGCTCGCAATGAGGGTTCTCAATTGTTCAGTATTGTGGATGTATAGCATCATTACCCCATCAAAGACTCCGTCATTAGTGGACAAATTGAGAGAGCGCATATTGATGTTCATCTGTTTCGAAATAACTTTGCTGATTTCATTCATAAGACCCAGTCGGTCAATTCCGCGAACGTTGATTCCTGCTAGGAATTCAAGCGATTCGTCAGGAGTCCATTTGGGTTTTACCAGCTTATTGCCGTAACGTGACATCAGTTCAATGGCTGTTTGGCAATTCGTGCGATGGATTACGATTTCGCCTGCAGATCCTAAAATACCGATAACGTCATCGCCCGGGATTGGGTTGCAGCAACGTGAAAGTTCATATTTGATTTGTTCCACATCGGCTCCCAGAAGCGGGCTTTCAGCATTTTTTTCATTACGTTGATGCTTCTCTTCAGCGTGCGATTTATTATCTCCCGAGCGAAGCAAACCAAAGGGCATTCGCAGAAAACGGAAGAATCCATCTTTTTCCTGATGTTGAAAGCACTCTTTAAGTTCCTTCAAACCGATTTTCTCACGAGCAATGTCAAAGTATAAATCTCCATGATTTTGCATTTCTGCATAATGCATGAACTTATTGATGTTAGCGGCATTGAAATCGATGTTCGATTCTTCGAAAAATCCTCTCAGTAATTCTTTACCTGCAGTGGTGGCCTTTTTCCGTTCTTCCTTAACATAAGCCTTGATCTGTGTCTTGGCACGCGCCGTAATCACATAGCCAAACCATTCTTCTTTAGGTGTTTGTTTGTCGGATGTGATAATCTCCACCTGGTCACCACTTTTTAATTTGTGACTGAGTGCAACAAGTTTGTGATTAACTTTTGCACCTATGCAGGTATTCCCAATATGCGAATGTATTCCATATGCAAAATCGAGTGCCGTAGAGCCAACGGGCAAGGTGTAGAGGTCACCTTTGGGTGTAAAGACAAAAATTTCGTCAGCAAACAGATTGAGCTTGAAATCATCAAGAAAGTCCAATGCATTAGATTCAGGACTTTGAAGTAGTTCTCTGATTTTGGCCAGCCACTCATCCACAGCGCCCTCCTGGGCAGTGCTATCTTTATATTTCCAGTGGGCTGCGTAGCCTTTTTCGGCAATTTCGTCCATACGCTTTGAGCGTATTTGTACTTCTACCCATTTTCCTGAATAACTCATCACTGTAGTGTGAAGGGCTTCATAACCATTTGCTTTTGGAATAGAAATCCAGTCGCGCAAACGATCCTGATTAGGTCGGTAAAAACGTGTAACGATGGTGTAAACCCGCCAGCAGTCTATCTTTTCGTGTTCAGGTGAGGAATCGATGATAACGCGGATGGCAAAAAGATCATAGACTTCTTCAAGCGGAATTTCTTTTTTACGCATCTTTTCCCAAATCGAAAACACCGATTTGGAGCGTGCAAGAATAGTATGTGGAATGCCTTGATCGGTAAGAGCTTTCTTTATAGGCAACACAAACTTTGTGATGAAACGCTTACGCTCTGGCTCGGATTCCTTCAGTTTTTCGGTGATGGTATTGTAAATCTCGGGTTCCATGAATTTGAACGCAAGATCCTCCAGTTCGCTTTTGATAGGATATAAACCAAGTCGGTGTGCTAATGGAGCGTATAAGTATGTCGTTTCTGAGGCTATCTTGAGGCGTTTTTCACGGGGAAGACTCTCAAGCGTGCGCATATTGTGCAAACGATCAGCAAGCTTAATGAGGATTACACGTACATCATCCGATAGTGTGAGCAACATTTTGCGGAAATTCTCCGCTTGCATCGATTCGGTTTTTTGATCAAATATGCCGGAAATCTTAGTTAGTCCGTCGATAATGCGTGCGACTTTATCTCCAAAAAGTCCGCGAATGTCTTCAAGGGTGTAATCGGTATCTTCTACAACATCGTGCAATAAGGCGCAAACAATCGATGTTGTACCAAGACCAATCTCACCTGCAGAAATAATTGCAACTTCAATTGGGTGATAGATGTATGGTTCCCCGCTTTTACGGCGCATATCCTTATGCGCTTCCAATGCCAGATTAAAGGCCTTACGAATGATTTGTTTGTCGGCATTGCTCGTTCGGGGTTTGCATACTTTAAGCAGATCCCTGTAGCGGTTGAGGATTTCTTTTTTTTCTAGTTCCGGGTCGATTTCACGCATTTCGTTCGCATTTGCTATCTTTTGCAAAAGTAAGTCAAATTTTTCGGCTTATCAATTTACCAAATGGCGAATTCAGAGTGAATTATTCACAAGGAATTGTGAACAGCTAATTTTTATCTTCCACTACTGGGGTAGGATGTTGAATTGATTCCAGAACGATGGATTGCTGGGGATACAAAATAACAAAATCATTTTCGGGGAAGCTTCTGCTCAAAGTGCGCGGCAGATGCGCGATATAATTGCAATAGGAAAGAGTGCGAGGACGAGCTGCCACAAAGATGCTTAAATCGCTTTGCCTTATCTGACTTTCAATGGCAGTGAGTTCTTTCATTTCTTCAACAACAAAGGTGTCTGAGGCAAAACCATTTCGCATATGTGATTTGGTTTTTTCTGCTGCGGCGACGCCTTCTGCGTTTCCAACAATCAATACTTTGGCTGAATTCTGTCGTGCAAGATTGGCGACGACCGAAAGTACATCTTTAAAACCTGTCTCGAATTGGGCATTGGGCGGCAGAACCATTACAATTTTACGCATTCCGTAAACCGGTTGATCAAGCTTGGAAATCGCAATTAATTGGTTATTTCTAGGCAGCACACCTTCGAGCAGCGTCCCAAAAATAAAATTCAAAGTCGATGTTTTTCCATTCCAACCAAGTACAACATGGGTAATCATGAGTTCTTTGATTGCACGATTGATTCCATTAGCAACATTGATATCAACACGGGTTGCAGAAAAGAAGCGTATTCCACGACGATCGGAACTAGCCAGCGACTCTGCCACATTATGATTCATTTGTAGTAATTGCTCGCGGGAGGCTTCGCTGTCGATATCTCCCACAATAACGCTTAATGGATAGATTGGCTCCGGGGATTCAGGATCTTTAATGAGTGCAGCAAAATTTAATAGCTGACGCATGGTTGCAGGATTCGCCAATGGTACAAGTATTCGCTGGGCTTTATGCTCTGCGTCAGGCGCAACATGATCCTGTATCGCAAGTTTACGACCTGCATTCTGCGTTACAAAACTACTGATAATGCAACTTGCAAAGATTACGGCAACCGTTCCGTTCAGAATGTTGATGTCAAGAATTTCAAGTTTATAACCAACCAGAACCAGGGCGATAGTAGCCGCAGCGTGAGATGCACTAAGGCCAAACATGAGATTACGCTCAGTGCGATTAAATCTGAATATCAATTGAGAAAACCATGCAGCAAAAAACTTACTTATGATGGCGGTGACAATGAGGATAGCTGCAATGATCAGTGCTTCTGTTCCCAGGAAAAAGACCCGCAGATTCACCACCATACCAACTCCAACAAGAAAAAATGGAATGAATAAGGTGTCGCCGATAAACTTTGTACGGTTCATCAGACTGCTTGCTGCCGGTACAAGTCGGTTCATCGCAATACCTGCGAGAAAGGCGCCAATCATTGGCTCAATGCCCGCTTCCTTCGAAAGCCATGCAGCAATAAAAAGGACGAGCAATAATAATAAATATTGCCCGCCACCATCTCCTTCAAGTTTCCGAAAAAGCCATTTGCTGATACGCGGAAATAACCAGAATAAAGTAAATATCAGCAAACCCATAGAAACGACCAGTCGCACCCAAAAGTAAGGGTTTGAGTGTGTGTGGACAGAATTCACAATAAGTGCCAGCAATAACAGCACGGCAGTATCAGTAATGATGGTGCCTCCTGCAACAATATTGGTGGTGCGGTGACGGGATAGTCCAAGGCGACTCACAATGGGATATGATATCATGGTGTGAGTTGAAAACATACTCGCCAGTAGTAGCGCAGGAACAAATTCAAGTTTAATAATATATCGGCAAACAACATATCCCATGATTAGTGGGACAAAGAATGTCATTGCTCCAAAAATGAAACTCTTTGAACGGTTCTTTCTGAAGTCAACAAGATCGATTTCAAGACCAATAAGAAACATGATGTACAGCAGGCCAATGGTCGAAAAGAGCTCAATGCCACTTGAGTTTCCAATAATGTTCAATCCATTAGGACCCAAAGCAACACCTGCGAGGATAAAACCGACAATGCCGGGAATGCGTAAAAACTTCAGTACCTTCGGAGCGAAAAATATAATCAGAAGCAACACCAGAAAGATGTATACCGGTTCTGTAATAGGGCGCTGAAATATGATGCTGGCTATCATACGTGGCGTTAATGGATATTGTTGGATTGCACCCGCAAAAGTACATATTACTTATGACTTACCTATGGCTAGGATATTATATTAATTCACAATTCGAACAAGTTTTCAGCATTTTCTTATTTTTGTTGACTTAAGTTTGTATATGAAAAAAATAATAATCTTTTTTGTGTTGCTGATGGTAGCGGGAAGCGCGCTTAAAGCGCAATCGCTGGGGTTTCAGATGGGACTAGGCTTAGGCCTTGATATGGGTGTGAGTATTGATGAACATTTGCCACCCTTATATACTATGAAGTATAAGAATGCTGCACTTCCAACGGTCAATGTATTTACTCGGTTTACCATAAAGAAATTTCATATCTCTCCAGATTTTAAACTATCCTTTGGCACCTTTGGAAGAGGTTCCAGAACTGCAATCAACAGTGCTGGCTTTCATATACCAGAAGGGGAAAACCTCAGTTTACTGAATGAAGCGAATCTCACCGAAACCATCGACCGGACAACATACCTGATGGACGATGCGCGTGTCACGACTAGTACCATGAGTGTTGGATTATTTGCAAGTTGGCAGATTTATGAAACAAAACTAGGTGGACCGGAAATCGGCACCGGAGCATTTTATCTGCGTAAGGAATTATATTTTAAGGAGTATAATGGTCACGATGTATATGATTATGTAGGCAGTTCAGGAGATCATGTTACACAAGTGCAAACGAATCATTATGTTTTTAATGAAACCAAACGCGATAAAAATCCTATCCATACAATTCGTGTAAGTCAGAATATGATTGAAATTCCCGTAAGGGTTCAATATAATTTTCACACCCAGACCTTAGTTGATATTTGTCCTTCTTTCACTGCATATTTTGGACACGAGATTTACTACAACCTTGGGATTTCAGTTGCATTCGGGAACATGCTTAAAACTTCAAATCAATGACCATTCATATCTATAAATATTTGCGCAGCTTATTTATTCTTACAGGAATAATATCATTGCTTGTGCTTGGAAGCGGATGCTTCGACAGAGGATGCACGGATCCCAACGCAACCAATTATGATCCGAATGCTGAACATGACGACGGAAGTTGTGAATATGCTAGCGATACTAAATATGCCACGGTGACATTATTTAGATATGGTGATTGTTTTGAAGGTAATACAGAACTTTATTTAGATGGGACATATCAGAAAACATTTACTACTTCTTTCCCTACTGATTATCCCGATTGTGGTGTGAATAATTCGGATGCGGTGAGTTATACTTTACTTTTGGGAAGTTATCATTTTACTGGGTATGCTGATTCTGGCGCCATGTGGGATTTTTGGGTAAATCTCAATACTGAAGGTGAATGTTATCGCGTAGCACTTAAATGCAATGGCTATGCTGATGGGGACGGCGTTTCTCAAGAATCCGGAACAGGAAGTCTGGTCATTTGGTCATCATTCGATTTTGGAAATGATATTCGTGTTAAAGTAAATGGTATCACTCGCGGCAGTGTGCGCTATTTTTATTCCGGTGTCCCGGATTGTGGAGCCTCTGGTTGCGTAACGCTGAGTCATATTGAGCCTGGAGTGTATACTGTGAGTGCGAAAAATGATGTTTATACCTGGGATAATTTTTCTGTTCTTGTACGGGAAGGCTGGTGTAATAATTTTGAACTTAAATAGTGACTGTTCATAAAGTCCGTCTGCGGCGTTGTCCTCGTATTGTCGGGCAGTCGATTACGCCAGTAAACTCCTGCCCGCCAACACTTCGTACGCCTTGCATCCGGAGCTTTATAATCAGTCACTGAGTTTATAGACTGACTCTTAATTGTATTTTTACCATTCACGGGGTGACTTTGAGTCACCTCGTGAATGGTGATATGATCAAAGTACTAACGTTCCATAAAGTCCGTCTGCGGTCTTGTCCTCGTATTGTTGGGAAGTCAATTACTCGGAGAAACTCCTGTCTGCTCATTTCCTCTTTACCTACTCAACAAACAAGGGTTTTGCATAAAGTGCAGTAATATCTTTTCCGCATCGGCGATTGTTGATAAGGTCGGTCTCAGGTAAGTAATAAATTGGAATGCCTTGTTGAGTGTAGTATTTTAGTGCATCTTCTTCCAAATAGGCCGTCAAATGTATCCTGCGTTGGGGTGTGCTGTTCATCCTGTCGACGTAAAGTTCGTTGTACCACCATCCACAAAGAATCACCGCGGGTTCGCCCAATGTGTCGGCAATGGCCAGTGTTTCCTTACAGAAGGCAGCTTTGTTCTTACGTTTGCTGTAATCAGAAAAAATGGGCCCATTGAGTGGGTCGATAAAAATCTCCTGCCCCGACATCTTAAAAATCATTGCAGTTGATGAATAGTCTGCCCCGCGATTACTGTCGCTAATGTTAACACTAATAATAAAAGGGGCAATTATCGTTAGGATACAGAATGCAATGAAAGCTTTTGATGATTTAATCGTGCTGGCAACTAGTAAAATCAGGAAGGGTAGTGCAGGAATAAGAAAGGCCGATTTTTCCGGAAGGCGAAGAAAAATCAAGAGTTGTAAAACTATGGAGAGCACCCACACGCTTATATGTAGTTTTTTATTGAAGGATGATGTAAAAAGCGAGATCGTTTTTTTTCGATTCCTCCATGCTGCAATCAACGCAACTAACAATGCCAAACAGCCCATGACACCCCACACGCCGATGCTGCCTTTATAGAGCGCTTTTGCTAAAGGCGGATAGGGCAGTTTATACGTTCCTATTACACTCAGTCCGTATTCGTAAAGGGCCGGAGCATAGGTGAACAATGCACTGAACGCGAAAAGCAAAGCAAAGATTAGTAATTTTTGATAAGGCTTTTTCTTTGCTTCACCTACAATTAGAAGTGCAAAAGGAATCACCATCAGACCAGACGTTAATCTGCATCCCACAGCAAACCCTAGTAAAATTGCTGCAATCCATGAATTCCCTTTCAATAGCCCATAATAGGCCGCAAGGATGAAAGCAAGTGCATAACAATAATCAATCGTATAAGTGCTGCTTATAAAAAAGACGGGTGTGAATGCCAGTGTCAGTGCGGCAAGGACAACATTCTTCAATTGATACCACTGAAGTATTTTGACAAAGAAAAATACTGTAATCGCCGAAAATAGCGCACTGAAAAGATTGTAGACAAAGGGTCCGGCGAAAGGAAACAAGGCTAATAGTAGTTCTTGAATTGGATGCCCGGGGAGACGGGAAAAAACGTAATGTCCCACATTAAGGATGTCCCACGAATTCACCACTAAACCCCAGCTGTCCTCCTCGGTACCGTAGCCATTCCATAAAAAGGGAATACGGCTAAGTAATACCAGAATTGCAATTGCATAAGGCGTCAGTACTTTGTTGAATGGTGATTGCGAGTGTTTCATCAGACAGATTCTTCGGATCCTTCGATTGGTGTATCCTGGAAATTATCAAAATTAAAAAAGCTGAATTGAACTCTGCTATAGCTGCGTTGCTCAATAAAACCCGGTTCTGACTTAAACACCATTTCTATGGGATGTTCAATGATAAGGCGACCTCCAGGTTTAAGGATTTTTTTTTCTGCGACCATCGTCGGTATAATGAGGCTTTCCTTCATTATATAAGGGGGATCGGCAAAAATAATATCCCATTGCTGGCGTGCGGTGTCCAAATAGCGGAACGAATCTGCTTTTAGTGCGTGTAAGCCTTCGGCGCCCCAAAGAGCGGAGGTTTTTTTTATAAATTCGATACACTTTGGATTAATATCAACCGCTGTAACATTATCGCATCCTCTGGAACTGCATTCAAGAGCGATGGCGCCTGTTCCACAAAAAAGGTCAAGCATAGATATCTCTTCAAAATCGTATTGATTATATAATATGTTGAACAATGCTTCTCTTGCCATATCAGTTGTTGGCCTCAAAGGTAGGTTTGCCGGCGGGTTCAGCCTTCTTCCGCGAAATTTTCCACTAATTATTCGCATGGTAGTATATTCAATAAGTTATAAAAACGATGGCCAGGCAATTCGTCGAAAACATAGCTGTAAGTCCAGTTGGGGTTTCTTGGAATGAACTGCACCCGGCCAATATATTTATTCATGAGATCATCGATGGTTGATGGCTTCATGATTTCACCGCAAACAAGTACATGACTTTCCGTAGGCGTGATTTTTAATTGCTCGAAGGCGAAGAGGATGTAATAGAGGACATCTTCAGCCGTGCTGTATTCAAAGCTATTGCAAAACAGTAAGTGCCCGTCTTTAAGGACTACCAGATCGAATGAAAGTGCCGAAAGATTTACCACTATCGTTGGACTTCCAGCATTGCTTTTATAGCGTATCAAAAGTTTTTCGGCAAAACTGCTTATCGCATGCTGAGTGCGGGCTTTGGGAAAGAGCTGACTGATGCCTTCTTTAAGGATGTGAGGGATTGAGTATATATTATAAGCATCGAGATTCTTTAAGGCATCCTGTTGTATGGATTCTCCCGCGTGAACGGTGCGCACAAAACTCAAGTACTGATCGCTGTGCTCAATATCATAAAGTGCACCCGGAACCAGCGTATAGGTGTGGCCACCCCATAACACAAGGGTTTGCGCATAGGTATTGGCAAGCAATTGCGATTGTTCTTTAACCTGAATTAGTTTTTCAAGTAAATGTCCGGGTAAATACAGTTTCCCAATCGGCCAAGATTCGAAAGCAACCCATAATGAGCGCGACTGATCATATACTGCGATGGCCAAATGATCCCAGGCTATATCGATGGCCAACAAACACTCAGTATGACTCTCCTTGTTAAAGGCAGGATCATTCAGGATAAGGTCAGCTTTTATTGATTTTTCCATATGTTGTTATTCCCAATTTCCATTTAATGTTGGTTCGAATAAGCTGCCAATGCTGAGTCCGGCTTCAGCATCATAAAGCTCACTGTCGAGATCGTAAAGAAAATCTTTATAGGCTACACTGACTTCCATCACGGGCACATTCACTTTTCCGATTTCGATATTATCTGTTTCCATTTCGAATTTTATTCCATCTGCAAATGGAACGTATGCGATGGAATCTGCCAGCCAGGGCTCCCTTCCGGGGAAGAGAGAGTCTAATACTTTTACGCTTCTCAAGGTGTCGATAATCTGAGTTTGAAAGGTGGTGTCGGTGGAATCGGCAATCATTCTGATTACTGGAATGGAACCAGTACGCAAAAACTGACTTAGGATAGTAAAATTCTCAGCATATGCTCCATTCAACTCTTTATAGGTTCGCTGAGCTGTGCGAATATCTTTTAATCGGGATATGACAGCATCGCGACGTTTTTCAAATTCTCTGTTGAATAATATGGGTTCCAAAATACTTTTGGCAAGGTAAAAAACGACCACACCAATGGCTGCCCAAAGGAAAACTTTAACGACCAGCGAAAATGGGGAGCTCTTCATTGGTGCAAAAATAATCAATTAGAATGAAGAATCTTAATTCAATTTAACCATTGGAATGATTCTCAGTGTGCCAAATTTTCCTGGGAAATTATGGCCTGTTCAACGGCGGGTTTGCAAATAGGTACAAACTCTCGTCCGGAAAGCTCATTACAGTGTCGTTACCTCGTGGCAGCACCCCTTTGTATAAGGCTTCGTAACCAACTTTCTCCAGCGATTTATATAAATAAATATAATAATCAGCATCTCTGTTTATATTGAGACGGTCAGTTTTTACGATGGCCACAAATGGATATTTGTTCTGTTGGGCGTAGTAACCAAGAGAACTTTCGAGCGGCCAGGAAAAATCAAGTCGCATAATCTTTCCTTTTTTAGCTCCTTGATTGTTCACCCATGTCAGAATCTTTGTAGAATGGGCATCAAAATACCATGTCGCCGTTTTATACAGATTAAAATGTAAATAGCCATTTATGCAAAACGCAGCAACAACAGCTATAATGGCTGTATTGCCAAGATACTTTTGAGAAATATCGTTCAAACTTAAACACAGAAGTGTAATGAACATTGGATAAAAGAAAAGTGCTGTACGGTCGATCAGATAAAGGTTTCCGAATAAGTAGTGTTGAGAAATCACGGAGGCAATACTCAGGAAAAGACAAGCAAGTATCAGATTTTTTGCGGTAAGGAGCTTGCGGTTATAGAAATATGAGACAATGACCGCAACGAGCAAAACTGTAAGAAATATGTTTAATACAAGAAATACTAAAGGGAATGCCTCGGTGGAATACATGCTATACTTAGTGAGCGAAATCAGTGTGTCGCTGTAAAAGCTGGTGTTTCCGCCATAATACAAACTATTGCTGGCAATCAGTTTTCGAACTGGTTCATATAAAATCACGAGCATCACAGTTGCAGCCAGGAAGCCGATGAGACTATTTTTTGCCAGTTCTTTTCCCTTTTTTAGCAACAGAGGGACGAGTACAATCAGTGCAAGAATGGCCAGCCAGTAATTGAGCGAAGACAAATTACTTAATACCCCTAAGCCACCAAACATCAGTGTTAGCAATGTGTTTGAGGCTTTGTAGGTTTTCGACATCTGTAAAAAGTAATACAATGATGCCATTTGAAATCCTAGCGATAATCCATATCCACGGGCCAGACTAAAAAAGTCAAGCAGGAATGGGTTGAGTAAAAAGAGCAGGAAGCAGCAAAGTCCCATCAATGGTGAAAGGTGGGAGTTGGTAAGTTTATAGGCATAAAAAATAAACAATAGCAGCGCCAATACATTGGGCAAACGTGCGATAAAAAGAGAATGATTACCAAAGTAAAAAAACAATTTGATAAGTAGCGTATTCATTATATGATTGTTGGCATCGCAGGGAGTGCACGTAATAATGTTCCAAAAACTTTGAGGAACAAAACCATACATGGTCCACGATTCATCATAGGTGATTCCAACGGAATAGGCACGAATGAGCACATACGTGAATGCGATTAATCCAATGATCAGATACACAATCTTTGTTTTTTTCATTGCCATACCCCCGCAATCAAGGTTCCGCAATAACTACACTTCCCGTCTTTAATCTGGTTGGAATACACTGTTTGTCCGCGTCGCTCAACAAGCATTTTTTTACACGAAGGGCAATAGGTGTTTTGCCCTTCAGAACCAGCAAGGTTTCCAATGTACACGTATTTCATTCCTGCATTCATTGCGATTTCCCGGGCTTTGTTAAGCGTCGATTCAGGAGTGGTAGGCAGGGCCGTCAATTTGTACATCGGAAAAAATCTGGAAAAGTGTAATGGCCTGTCCTGAAAACCATTCGTAACAAGCCAATCGCACATATGTGTAATAGTGTCCATGTTGTCGGTCCATTGAGGAATCACTAAATTTGTAATTTCCAGCCATACGCCTTCTTCCTTTAGTATTTTCAAGGTATTGAGGACGGTCTGCATATGTCCGCCATTGAGTTTTACATAGGTGGCATCATCAAATATTTTCAGGTTAATATTTGCGGCATCAATGTAAGCACACAAATCACGTAAGGGTTTTTCCTTAATGTATCCATTAGAAACAAGAATGTTTTTAATTCCTTTTGCACGAGCCAGTTTGGCTGTGTCGTACATATATTCGTAAAACACTACCGGTTCAGAATACGTATATGCAATGCAGGGACAGCTATTCTTTTGGGCAGCGGCAACTGTTTCGGCAGGGAATAAATCGTAGTTGTCGGTTTCGAATGGACTTACTTGTGATATCTGATAATTCTGGCAATTCAAACAAGTAAAGTTACAACCCGCGGTTGCGACCGAAAAAGCTTTTTTCCCCGGAAGAAAATGGTTGAGTGGTTTTTTTTCTACCGGATCAACACCTACGGTACATGGGTTTCCATAACATACTGAGTAGAGATCTCCTTCAAAACTCACTCTGGTTTTACATAAACTTTTTTCTCCTTTTGGGACGATGCAAGCGTTGGGACATAAACCACATTGCGGTCCTTTGTCAGTTTTTGTATAATAATGCGCGAGCTTGTTCCACTTCCAAATGTCGATAGGGACAATACCTTTGCTGTTACGAAAAGCTTTTGCATCCAGCGCGTTCAAACCCAGAATCAATCCTCCTCCGCACCAGGCGCATTGCTTCAGAAATTCCCTCTTGCTGATCTTCTTCGAATTCATCGAAATAAAATTACGCCTTTTTCTTTAAACAGATATAATTTGCAAAAATTTCATGTACTATCTGACTGCTGAAAATGCATGAATAATAAGCATATCCCGCCCTTGATGTGGACTCCTCAATAATTGGAAGTAAGTACACGACTAATAACGGATCAAGCCGGATTGTTGAGGAGCAACAAATAGTTATTGGTGTTTTTTAGCACAACTGAAAAACAATACTGAATTGTCGCATTTAACAAGAGCACAATTTAATGTGTGGTTTTTATTCTTTAAATTCCACCTTTTGCATGAACAAAAGGTGGAGCCAAAATTCTAGTCAAAGCCAAATGCTATCCCCCCACTCTCGCCAATGGCCGCAAATCACGCAAGGTAGTGCCGAAAACGCCAATTGACGGCAGTTCTTGAATGTAATGATAAACCTCATTTTGCTAATTGAATTTTCTCGTTGTCGTTTTCGACAGAGCCGACAGCGAAAAAGCCGCTGTCTGGCCCCTTGCGGATTTGCGTGCCATTGACGATTCACAGCCTGCCCACGCCCGCTTGCTTTGACAGGCCCGCGCACACGCTTTGAACATTAGCATTACATAATTTCAATACTGTAAAAGAACCACAAAGTACAAATGGTATTGGCTTGATTAACTATTAAAAACACAGATGCACAAAATGATTGATACGTTTAATTAATATTGATGGCCAATGTTACAAACAATAGCTGCAATGAAAATCATTCGCGTTCATTCGTGGTATTCGTAGTTAAAGAAAGGTTTTAAATTCTAGTGTTTTCTATGAATGGTTTTCCTACTCCTCAACTTTTCCGCTTGATCCCTAATAACATATGCTCCTTAGTTATTCTCTAAAAGTATAGAAACTGTTTTGATTTTTATAATAGCTAATATTATGTACACTGAAATGTCTTAATATTTAGGGGATCCCGCATCAAGTGCTGGATGACGGCTCCGATGGACGGTTTTTGTAACTCCTATGATAGGAATTGCTGTGATCAAACAATAGTCAGCGTATGAAACACAAAATCAAAACAGTTTCTTAAAACCTAAGCCTGTTTCGCAAAACGGTCATTAAGGCCAGCATCAATAAGTTGAGCAGCGCTACTGATGATGTTACCCAAAGCATTCCAAATTCGGGCAACAGCCACAATCCAACGCACAAAGCCGCTGCAGCAGCTCCTGCCATGTCGGTGCCATACGCAATTCCCGCTGAGGTACTGCTTTTTCTTGCAACAGCAGATGCTGCAAAAAGCACAAATTGTCTTCCGCCAAAAAAAGCAAGGATGAATGCAAAGAGCAAAACAATCGCTTTAGTAATGATTGTCGGTAAGGGCACAGCTTGGGTGAGTGCAAAAAAGCCAGGTAATAAAAAACAGAGCACGACAATCATCCATTGCCCCTGTTGCATTTGCTTTCGAAGGTTGCTCTGATTGGTCTTTAGCAAAGCCGAACCTAATGCAAGCCCTGCCATAAAAATTCCAAAAATCAAACCCGTCACTATATATAAATTTCCAAACTGTGTTTGGTAAAAATAAAGAAGTGCTACTTCGGTTGCTGTACCAGTAAATCCGGTAATCCATAGTCCGGCACCCTCTGTTTTTCCCGTTACCAAAGGGATGCATAATATTACAAATAATATAATCAATATTATCCAAGTTCCTTTTCCTGAAATACTTAACCAAGCTTGTATGGCAAGTTTTGAGGATACAGGCTGTAAGTCGCTGTTGACGGGTGATTCCATCTCTATCTGTTTCATCAATTGATCCCGTTTAAAACCCATGGAAACGTCATCAATATAATCGGGGTTAACATAAGTGCTGCGAATATCAAGGATAGTAGAGCGTTGTGCGATGTCAGAATAGACAGGCTTTGAGGATGCCAGAAAATAGTCTCTGCTTGCCGGAATAATTAGAACGTGTGCAAATTCAGTTTTCAGTGTCTGGTATAAGGTGGCGTGTATGGCGCGTGCATCGCGACCAAGATAGTTAGCTGATGATGGTAACGATATCATGAAAACTCCGGAATCGGAAAGGCTGGATGAGGCGATTCTGAAAAATTCCTTGGTGTAAAAACGGTTAGCGGCTAGCGTCGAGGGTTCAGAAACATTGAGTATAAGTGCATCCAACTCAGGAGTGCAATTTTTTAGAAATGATCGTGCATCACTGCTTACCAATCTTAGTCTATCACTTTGTTGGAGCGTTGTATATTCTTGTTGAAGCTGCAGCAACACCGGATCTTCTTCGAGGAATGTAAATTTGATTTTCTTTAAATTGTTGCTCAGGTCTTGCACTGCGGAAGCATGTCCGCCAATTACGAGCATTTCATTCATTTGCCTGCGTTGCAGGCGTGCAAAGTAAAGTGGTTCTTCGTCCTGTTGTTGCTGGGATGTGCAGAACAACAAATTACCGTCAGAAAAAAAACTGAGTTGTTCCTGTTGACGCGTGATTGCCAGATTTGCTTGAGGCGCATCGGTAAAAACAACAGCTTCCTGACCTGGATAGAGCGCGCGGCGTGCCATCTGTGCAGGAAGCAGAATTACTATGCTGATGAGAATAAGCAACGCAATTACTGGTATTGTTGCAAACTTCCACTTTTTATCAGCAACAGAGAGTAACACAGATGCAGATAAGCCAATTATTCCAAATAAAGCAATGCTTATAAAACTATCGCAAATAAACAACATGCATACTGTTGCACCTATCCCGCCAAGCAAGCTTCCCAGTGCTTCGAGGGTATATACTTGTTGCGTTGCGGGTGAGTCTTGTGTTTTGGTTGATTTTACCAGAAGTGGGAAGAGCGCTCCGCTTATCAGGCAAAATGGGCTTAGGCCAATGAGGAGACAACAAAGGATGCCTCCAAGGGGAATCATTACACCCGGACCGAATAAAGCATTGCGAAAATAATCAATGCAAAATATGGTGAGGTACGGTATAACACTGAGTATTGAAAACCAGCCTATGATAAGCCCTTGAGAGAATCTTATCCGGGAACCCCCATACGCTCCAAGTGCTGTAAGCAGCATCCAGAAACATAGCATAAGTCCGGTCACCAGCTCATTACCACTAAAAACACTCAGAAATTCACGAAGTAATAATGTCTGAACCCCAATAGCCATAGCACCGCCGCCTAAGGCAGCCAGCGAAATAGCGGTGGTTATCCGATTTCCAAACATCACTTTGGTGGTTTTATAAGAGTGCTAATCCGCTATAAAAATAGCGAAATCCTGATGACACTCTGCTTTCATTATTAATATTCGTACTTTTGAACATTAAAACTTATAACATGCGATCTTTATTTTTCTCAGCGTTGATACCGCTTGTACTCATTGCTGCACCAATGCAAATTTTTGCTCAGGAACAGTTGAAGCCTATTACTGTGGATGACATTTGGGCATCAAAAAAATTCTCAGCCCGATCCATTCAGCCCATGGTGCATATGAATAATGGTGAGACGTACGCCTACATGAACGATAAGGGTATTTTTAAAACCGACTATCTGACTGCATCAAAAGAAGAGGTATTGGTTGACATAAAGGAATTATCACCTACGGGTAACTCAGAAGCTCTGGTGGTTGAAGAATTCAGTTTTAGTCCCGACGAAAGCAAACTATTACTGACGACCGCCAGTGAAGCCATTTACAGATATTCTGAAAAATCAAATTTTTATATTTTGAATCTTGCCGATCGGAAGCGACAAGCATTATCGTCGGGAGGTAAGCAGCGACTGGCAGAATTTTCACCAACCTCAGATAAAGTAGCCTTTGTACGCGACAATAATCTTTTCTATACCAATCTTACAAGTGGCGAAGAGGTGCAGGTCACAAAGGACGGTGCATTTGGTAGTATTATCAATGGGAGTACTGATTGGGTTTATGAAGAGGAACTTGATTTATTAAAGGGATTTTTCTGGTCACCCGATGGGTCAAAAATTGCCTATTATAAATTTGATGAAAGTGCAGTAAAGGAATTTACATTTATTGAATATGGTGAATTGTACACTACTCCTTTTTCGTATAAATATCCAAAAGCAGGAGAGGCCAATTCGGTCGTGAGTCTTTGGGTTTATGATTTAAGCACTGGAAAATCGACACCGATGGATATCGGTCCAGAAAAGGATCAATATATACCCAGGGTTTACTGGACGCATAACACCAATCAGCTGCTTGTATTCAGGATGAATCGTTTACAGAACAAACTCGAGTTGTTGCTTGTTGATCCTGTTACCGGGAAAAATCACATAGCATGGACAGAAACTAATAAATGCTATGTTGATATTACGGATAATTTTTCTTTACTTGCAGATGATCGTCATTTTATTTGGCTTAGTGAGAGGGATGGATACAATCATTTGTGGCAATTTGAACTTGATTCCGAATCATCCTTACTGCTTACGCCGGGAAATTTTGATGTGATGTCGCTGAAAGCGGTGGACGAAAAGAAGAAAGTGCTCTATTATACCGCAGCTGAAACGCGTCCGGAAAATGAATCACTTTTTTGCGTTGGACTCGATGGAACGAAAAAGAAGCAATTGTCGGGGAGTACCGGCGTATACAATGCACAGTTTACAAAAACATATAAGTATTATATTTCTACGTGGTCGGATGCAAACACCCCACCACAGACCAGTCTGTGCAACACCAAAGGTGAGGTGCTGCGAGTTATTGAGAACAATAAGGAATTGCAGGATCGGGCTGCTGCGTATAAGTTTTCTCCTAAGGAATTTATGACGATAAAGACCTCAGAAGGAATCTATCTTAACGCATGGATGATAAAACCCGGTGGTTTTGATTTAACGAAAAAATATCCTGTTTTAATGTATGTTTATGGTGGCCCGAATTCACAATCGGTAAAAAATTCTTGGGGCAGAGCCGATTTGATATGGTATCAGATGTTGGCGCAAATGGGATATATTATCGTGTGTGTGGATAATCGCGGTACCGGTGGTCGGGGAGAGGAGTTCAGAAAGTGTACCTATAAGGAGTTGGGAAAATTTGAGACCATCGATCAGATCGAAGCTGCAAAATATCTGGCCACCTTACCTTTTGTCGATGCCAAGCGTATTGGAATATGGGGGTGGAGTTACGGAGGATATGTAACTGCCTTGTGCATGACCAAAGGCGCTGATGTGTTTAGTGCCGGTATTGCTGTTGCTCCGGTGACCAATTGGCGCAATTATGATAATATCTATACTGAGCGTTTTATGCGGACACCACAGGAGAATCCTGAGGGATACGACCAGAACAGTCCAACCAACTTCGCATCTAAACTAAAAGGAAAATTACTTCTTGTACACGGCGGAAGCGACGATAATGTTCATATGCAGAACACCATGGAGTTTGCAGCTAAATTAGTGGAATTGGATAAGGCCTTCGAAATGCAGATTTATCCCAATAAAAACCACAGCATTTATGGTGGCAAGACCAGAGTCCATTTGTATAAAAGGATGACGGCTTTTCTGTTGCAGAATCTTTAAGATCGACCGCATTTACTTAAGGAAATATGCGGGTTGTATGATGAAACACCACGTTGTTTGCAAGAATTAACAGCCTCGAATTGTTAGTTGGAATGCCCTATACATGTCAATGCCTGTTCCAGATCTGCAATAAGCATCTCGACTGATTCCAGACCAATATACAAACGTACGAGGTTGAAGCCTTCTGTCTTTGTTGGATCATCATCGTCTTTGAACGTCGTAAACACTGGAAGTACCAGCGATTCGTGTCCGCCCCATGAAACTGCAAGTATGAAGTGTTTCAGTGATTCGCAGAAGCTGGATACTTCCTGAATATGCTGTGTTTTCAGGGCAATGGTGATTAAGCCCGTTCCCCTGGCCATTTGCTTTTTTGCAAGTTCGAACTGAGGATGAGATTCGACAAATGGGTAGTGGATTTGTTCTATGGCGGGATGCTTTTCAAGATAGTTGGCTACTTGCTGAGCACTTGCACTAATTTGTTCCATGCGCACACTCAGGGTGCGAAGGCTGCGGATAAGCAACCATGCATTCCATGGACTGATTACAGCACCTAAGGTCATTAATTCCGAAGCGTGGATTTTCTGCATCATAGCGTGAGTCCCGCAAACAATGCCTGCAATCGTGTCGCTGTGGCCGCCAATATATTTCGACGCGGAATGAATCACTACATCGATTCCCAGATCAGCAGGGTTTTGAAACAATGGGCCTGCGCAACTGTTGTCGATCATGGTGATTAGACCCTTGCTTGCAGCCCATGCAGCAATCTCTTTCAGATTCTGTAATTGCAACATAAAGGTGGTAGGTGATTCAAGAAACACCACTTTGGTTTGTTCTGTCAGGGCTTCTTCGAAATCATTCAGTGTTCTTCCATCAACGAAGGTGGTGTGTACGCCAAAGCGCGGTAAAAAGCGTTCCAGCAGATTATGAGTCCAGGAGTAACACTGCCTGACACAGATAATATGATCTCCGGAAGCAACATTGGCAATCACAGCTGCAGCGATTGCCGCACTTCCACTGGCAAAAACAAGAGCATCCTCAGTATGCTCCAATGCGGCCATTTTTTTTCGCAAAATGGTCACCGTTGGGTTATTACCTCGGGTGTACAAGGTTTCTTCTGTTTCGTTTTGAAGCAACCGCTTCATTTCTGTGGTATTTCTAAAGCGGAAGTTGCTCGTTTGTATAACCGGAGGTGCTATTGCATTGAAATAACTTTCGCGTTCTTCGCCAAGTTCGTTCAAAATTTCTGAGAGATCCATGTTCGTTGATTTGAATGCAAAAATAGACCAATGCACGGAATTTTCGATATGCCAAACTAACTGACCTCAATCACAATTTATAATTATTTTAAATAGCGTGAATAGTGCATCTGTTTTTGTTGTATTTTTGCAGAAAATTCGCAGAAATTAAAACATACTTATATGCTACTCGAAATTAAGAACCTCAAGGTTTCTATCAATCAAAAGAAAATCATTAAAGGACTGGATTTGCAGATTAATGCCGGGGAAGTACACGCTATTATGGGTCCGAACGGGACAGGGAAAAGCACACTGGCATCTGTCATTGGCGGACGTGAGATTTTCGAGGTTACTGAAGGTACGATTACGTTTAAGGGAAAGAATTTGTTAGACATGCCGATTGAAGATAGAGCCAGAGAAGGTATCTTTATTGGGTTTCAGTATCCGGTTGAGATTCCCGGCGTGAGCATGACCAATTTTATGAAAACCGCTATCGAAGAAATTCGCAAATACAGAAATCTTCCAGCCTTAAGTCCGTCAGAATTTCTGAAGATGATGGATGAAAAAAAGAAACTGGTGGAAATACAGTCAAACCTGACCAATCGTTCGGTCAACGAAGGATTTAGCGGTGGAGAGAAAAAGCGCAATGAGATTTTTCAGATGGCAATGCTTGAGCCCACATTGGCCATTCTTGATGAAACTGATTCCGGACTTGATATTGATGCATTGAAGATTGTTGCGAATGGCGTAAATAAGCTCAGAAGACCTGATAATGCCACGGTCGTTATTACCCACTATCAGCGATTGCTCGACTATATCGTTCCCGATTTTGTGCATGTGTTGTTCGAAGGTCGTATCGTGAAATCTGGGGGTAAAGAATTAGCACTGGAGTTAGAAGAAAAGGGATACGACTGGATTAAAAAGGAACTGGAAGCATAGGCATTCCAATATTACAAAGGAATTCAAATGAAATCTAATAATCAGCTTAATCCTTCAAGGCAATCCCTAAAGGATTTTTTCAATAAACATATCAAAGACATTGGTCGTAATGATGATGCTAACATCGCTGCCATACGCCAGCAAGCCATTGCGGCCTTTGATGTGCTGGGCTTTCCTACGCAGAAGCTTGAATCGTGGCGAAATACTTCCCTTACTGAGGCAATCGATAAGGAATATATTTTCGATTTATTGCCACCTGAAGGTCGCACTGATGTGCATTCTATTTTCAAATGTGAAATACATAATTTCGATACGTTTCTTTTTACCCAGCTTAATGGTTGGAATGTGTACGATCATTCTCCACTCACCACACTTCCCGATGGAGTCATCGTTGGAAGTCTGTGTGAAGCGATGAAGCAGCATCCCGAAATTTTCGAAAAGCATTATGGAAAATATGCGCGTTACGATAAGAACGGAATGATTGCGCTGAATACAGCCTTTGCTCAGGATGGGATGTTTATATATGTTCCCGACAATACTATTGTTGAAAAGCCAATCCAAATGGTGAACATCGTACAATCGGACGATGCCTTGTTTATTATGCCGCGACATCTGATTGTGGTTGGTAAGAACAGTCAGCTCACCTTGCTGCATTGCGATGATAGCACGAAAGAGGAGCGGACATTTATAAATTCTGTCACCGAAGTGTTTCTGGATGAGAACAGCAGTATGGATCATTACAAGATGCAGAATAAAGATGCAGGATCAACGGTGGTTACCTCATTATTCATTCATCAAAAGGACCATACTAATGCCACCACTCATACGCTGACGCTCAATGGAGGCGTGCTACGTAATGATGTATATGCCGATATACAAGGAAGAGGATGTGATACTCAACTGAATGGTCTTTATTTGGTCGATAAAAAACAGCATATCGATAATCAGGTTTATGTAAACCATGCTTTTCCTGATAATACGAGTACACAGTTATATAAGGGAATTATTGATGATGATGCCAGTGCAGTATTCAACGGGCACATCGAGGTACAGCGCGATGCTCAGCGCACTTCTGCGTTTCAGACGAACCGTAATATTTTATTAAGTGACAATGCGCATGTGACCACTAAGCCTTTTCTTGAAATCTATGCAGATGATGTGAAATGTTCGCATGGTGCCACTGTTGGGCAGCTTGATCCGGATGCCATGTATTACATACGGTCCAGAGGGATTTGTGAACGCAATGCACGCATGCTTCTGATGTATGCCTTTGCTGCTGAGGTTATAAAAAAAGTGAAGATCGAAAACCTTCGTGAACGTCTTGATGTGATGGTACAAAAACGATTAAAAGGCGAACTGTCCATTTGCGATCAGTGCGTGCTGCATTGCAAAGATGAGCGAGGAATTACCTTCGGAATTGATATGACTAAGATTTAGGAATACTTAATAGATATAAGGAAATTCAGCAAATGTTAGATATTTCAGCACTCCGAACACAATTTCCAATCCTTCATCAGGAAGTTTACGGTAAACCTTTAGTTTATTTTGATAATGCTGCAACCACGCAAAAGCCGCGTCAGGTCATAGATGTATTGATGCACTATTACGAAAAACAGAATAGCAATATCCATCGTGGTGTGCATTATTTATCTCAAAAGGCTACGGATGCCTACGAAGAAGCACGACGCTCAGTCAGAGATTTCATACATGCGCCGCATGCACATGAGGTGATATTTACTCGTGGCACTACAGAATCAATCAATCTGGTTGCATCTTCGTTTGGTAAGCGATTTATCAACGAAGGTGATGAGGTGTTGATTTCTGAGATGGAGCATCATTCTAATATTGTTCCCTGGCAACTCATGTGTGAGGAACGTAAAGCCACGATCAAAGTCATTCCAATTACTGATGACGGAGAGTTGGATATGCTGGCATTACCCGGATTGATTTCAGAAAAAACGAAATTGCTTGCAGTTGCTCATGTGTCAAATTCACTGGGGACGATCAATCCCATTAAGGAAATCGTTGCTATAGCGCATGCACGTCAGATTCCGGTGCTGATTGACGGAGCTCAGGCTGTTGCTCATATTCCCGTGGATGTTCAGGATATTGATTGTGATTTTTATTGTTTTTCAGGACATAAAATGTATGCTCCAATGGGCATAGGTGTACTTTACGGAAAGGAAGCCTTGCTCAATGCAATGCCGCCATATCAGGGTGGTGGTGAAATGATAAAAAATGTAAGTTTTAGCGGTACAACCTATAACGAGCTTCCTTTTAAATTTGAAGCAGGCACGCCCAATGTGGGCGATGTTCTTGGACTTGCTGAGGCCATTCGATTCATGGATCAAACGGGTATAGCACTGATGGCAGAGCATGAGCACGAGCTTTTGGAATATGCCACACAGCGTATCCTTGAATCTGGTGATATCAGGATTATAGGGACTGCTGCAAAAAAAACCGGAGTGGTTTCTTTTCTGATCAATAATATCCATCCCTTTGATGCAGGCACTATCTTAGACAAATTGGGAATTGCCATACGTACAGGGCATCATTGTACACAGCCACTCATGGATCGCTTCAGAATCCCAGGAACGATGCGGGCGAGCTTCGCTGTTTACAATACCAAGGAGGAAATAGATGCCATGATGGAAGCGATTGCAAGGACAAAAAAAATGTTTGGGGTTTAATCACAAAATGTGGAGCTATGACACTCAAAGACGCGGAAAACGAAATTATTCAGGAATTCAGCCATTTTAACGATTGGATGGATAAATACCAATACATCATAGAGCTGGGAAATACACTTCCTGAAATTGATCCACAATATAAAACTGATCAATATATCATTTCCGGCTGTCAATCGCAGGTATGGCTGCATGCCGCTTATGACGAGGGTCGTGTGATTTTTACCGCCGACAGCGATGCCATCATCACCAAAGGCATAGTGAATCTTCTGATTCGTGTGTTGTCGCACCGGACGCCGGATGAGATCATCGAAGCAAAGCTCGAATATATTGATGCGCTTGGATTACGTGAGCATCTTTCTCCAACACGCTCCAATGGATTGTTGGCAATGATAAAGCAAATGAAGCTTTATGCCGTTGTCTTCAAGTCAAAATACAAATAATTTTCTGTGATTTTCATTATGCTGTGTTTTGATAAAAGACACCGGCATTGCATCTGTTTTCCAATATAAATAAAATGAAAAGTCAGTTCAGAACTCTAGCGTGCTTGGTACTCTTGGTGTTCACCGGATTGGTCAGTAGTGCTCAACATTCACTTAGCATAACTATACTGGACAGTATATCGGGTGAGCCACTGGCCGGGGCAACGGCCTTACTGCTGAAAGCAAAGACAGGAGCGGCTGCCGACGCATTTGGTGTATTAAAGTTGGAGAATATAAAAAGTGGTGATGAACAGATTCGTATTACATATATTGGCTATACTGAGAAAATATTGAGTCTGAATTTTCCGAATGCTGAAAAAAATATTACGGTTTTATTGGCTCCTTCGTCCAATGAGTTGGAAGAGGTGACAATCTCTGTTAGTCGCACCAATTCACGTATCGAGGATTCTCCACTCAAAGTTGAGGTGCTGGGAAAGGATGATATGAATGAGGAAAACACAATAAAACCGGGCAATGTAGCCAGTATCCTTGGGGATATTTCGGGAATACAAATACAGCAAAGCTCGGCCACCAGTGGGAATTCAAATGTTAGAATTCAGGGATTAGATGGCAAATACACTCAGATATTAAGAGATGGACTTCCATTGTACGATGGGTTTTCCGGCGGTTTTGGAATCATGCAGCTTCCTCCGCTCGACCTCAAACAAATCGAAATAATCAAAGGTTCAGCATCGACCCTTTATGGAGGAGGAGCCATTAGTGGAATTATAAATTTTGTCTCAAGAACGCCTGAAAAAGAGCCGTTGAGCATGATTACGATTAATCAATCAACGCTGATGGAAACAAATCTGAATGGATTTTATTCTGCAAAAAAAGATAAAATCGGGTTGACCATATTTTCAGGAGTTACCAGGCAAAGTGCCGTAGATGTTGATAAAGACGGGTTTTCTGATGTGCCGGAATTATATAATCTTGTTATCCATCCGCGAATATTCTTTTATTTTAATCCGA
Organism: Bacteroidales bacterium; assembly: GCA_963678485.1. Classification (GTDB taxonomy): domain Bacteria; phylum Bacteroidota; class Bacteroidia; order Bacteroidales; family CAIWKO01; genus CALGYY01. Next base: position 1,172,326 of record OY782882.1, on the reverse strand, counting down.
AGTCAACCCTGGCTGTTGGATTATCAAGTATTATAGAGAACAGACAGGGTGGCGATATGCAGGTATTAAAGCATAAGACCGATTCCCTGCATACATTTTTTGAAGAAAATCTGACAAAACGATACACTGCTGATGCAATTTTTACTTTTACCTCAGACCAAATGAATGTACTGAGTATAAAGGGAAGTGCAAGTTTTTTCGATCTGGCCACTGCAGGAAATGCTTATTGGTTCGGTGGTCAGCAGCTAAATGCATTTGGAGAGCTTAGTTATTTAATTCCGCGAAAGAAAAATGAATTGGTGTTTGGTATCAATTATCAGGCGGATATGTTTTATCTGAACCCTGCTGATGCCGTGTTATTCGACAGTTACCAGCGCCAATCGCTGGGTGGTTTTATTCAGGAAACATATAAATGGAAAGAGAAGTTTTTTCTTGAAGGGGGCTGCAGACTTGATTATCACAATGTCTATGGTATTCATGTGTTGCCCAGTCTGGCCGGCCTCTATAAGTTCGACAGTCACTGGTATATGCGACTGGGTGCCGGTATGGGATATAAAAATCCTGATCTCTTTTCTTCAAGTACGGTTGAGACGGATCCCTCTGCATTGTTGCCGCTTTCAAATAACTTAAAAAGTGAAAATTCATTAGGAGGAAATCTTGAAATTAATTACACAGGTATACTGTTCAATAAGGTAACACTGCTTATAAATCACGCATTTTTTTATACCTATGTGCAATCGCCATTGCTTGCTAACACTGATACTTCGGGCTTTGTTTCATATTCAAATGCGGATGGAAAAATCCAAACTCGTGGAACAGACACCTATATCAGAGCCTCATTTGGACGCTGGGAAGTATATTTGGGATATACCTATACCTGGGCTGATCAACATATAAATGCTGAAAAGAAGCCTATATATTATACACCCCGACATCGGGCTGCTGCCACTGTGGTATACGAAATCGAGGAGAAATGGAGGTTTGGGCTTGAGGGTTCATATAATGGTCCGCAAATCCGCGAAGACGGCTCAAAAACGAAAGATTATGTTTTTCTTGCAGCTATGATTGAAAAGAAATTCAAGCATCTTAGTTTGGTGCTCAATGGTGAAAATCTATTTGATTTTCGACAAACACGTTTTGAATCCATTGTATTGCCTCCCTACAGTAATCCAACATTTAAAACATTGTGGGCTCCCATCGATGGCAGGGTAATCAATCTTTCGTTACTGATAAAATTGTAATTCCGAATTTTCTACAGATTCATTCATTATATTTGTTATAACCAAACCTTAAAAAACATGTCAAAATATTTTATGCTTGTATTAATGGTGCTCACTTTTAGCAGTGCCTCTGCCCAAAAGATTGTTGTGCCTGAGTTGGTGAAGAACAGCTTTACTCAAAAATATCCAGCAGTGACGGGTGTTAAATGGGATCAGGAAAATGGAAATTATGAAGCGGAATTTTTAAACAATAAAGTAGAAACCTCTGTAGTATTTGATGCTTCTGGTGCGTTGCTTGAAACTGAAGTCTCAATGGATCCCGCGTCACTGCCTGTTAAGATACAGGATTATTGTAAAATGAATTTGCCCGGAAAGAAAATTAAAGAGGCATCGAAAATTACTGCAGCGAATGGAACTGTCAGCTTTGAAGCAGAAATCAGTGGTGCTGATTATATTTTTAACGAGAAGGGTGAATTTGTTACCAAGAAAGAAGCTGCAGTTGAAGGAGAGAGTCCTGTCGAAGAAAATAGAGATTAATTAGGATAGTCTGTTCTTTAAGTCAGTCTGCTGCGGTATCCTCGTGTTGTTTGGCTATCAGTGGAGAAAGGAACAGCAATCCAATGCCACAGCGGTTTTTTCTTCTGAGCATAATAGACTGATAATAAAAAGCGGCTTCCATTGGAAGCCGCTTTCTTTTTCGTGTAAATGAATTTATACGTGATGCCAAAATAATTAGGCCATCATCTTGTCTAAAGCAGTATTGTAAACTTCTTTGAGTGCCTGCATTTGACCGAAGGAATCATCATCGATGCGCAATTCGCCTTTTGTGACATGCCCAAGCAAAGTAGCTTTGATTTTGGTATTCATCACAAAATCCACAAAATCGCTTTCGTTTTCTTCGCTCACCGAAACAACCACACGACCTTGCGCTTCACCAAATAGGTAGGCATCGGGTCTGACTTCACAATCGCTTGTGATGTCGAAGCCCAGATTACGGTGCATGGCTGATTCAAACAATGCGATGAAGAGTCCGCCTTCAGAAACATCGTGTGCTGACTGCAACAAGCGGCTATGCGCCAAATCGATTAACAGCTGCTGTAATGATTTTTCATGCTCCATGTCGAACCAAGGGGCAGGTGAGCTTTCTATTTTATGATAGCTGACGAGATACTGCGAAGAGTTGATATCATCACGACACTGACCCAGCAGGAAGATTACATCGCCTTTTTTCTTGAAGTCAAGCGTGAGAGCATTGGCTTTATCTTCCAATACTCCAAGCATACCGATAACAGGAGTTGGGAATACGGGTTCGATGACTCCTTCCATATTTGCCTGATTGTAGAAACTTACATTTCCACCGGTAACTGGTGTTCCAAACGCTTTGCAGGCATTCCCCATTCCCATGATTGAATGAACGAATTGCCAGTAAACTTCAGGATTGTAGGGGTTGCCAAAATTCAGACAGTTGGTGATGGCCAATGGACGAGCTCCAGTACAGGCGATATTCCGCGCAGCTTCTGCAACAGCAATGGATGCTCCCTTTTCAGGATCTGCATAAACATAACGGGAATTACAATCGGTAGAAAGTGCAATGGCTTTTTTAGTGCCTTTGATATTTACCAAACCAGCGTCTGACGGAGCGTTCGTGCTCATATTCTTTGTGCCGACCATCGTATCGTATTGATCGATAATCCATTTTTTGCTGGCAATATTCAGGTGACCCAGCAGATGCATAGCAACTTTTTTAAGATCTTTCGGTACAGGAACAAGATTGATATCGAAATCAAATGTCCTTTTATAATAAGCAGGTTCTTTGTATTCTCTTTCGTACACCGGGGTTCCACCGCCGAGCACTAAGGAATAAGCCGAAACGCTTGCAGCTAATTCGCCGTGCCAGAAATAATTCAGTGTATCACCTTCGATGACTTCTCCGATTTGAACACAATTAAGATCCCATTTAGAAAAGATTGCTTCGATTTCCGCTTCACGTCCTTTGGTTACAACAACGAGCATACGTTCCTGTGATTCGGAAAGCAGAATCTCAAAAGGCTGCATGTCTTGTTGACGCAAGGGAACTTTATCAAGCCAAATGTTCATTCCACACTCGCCTTTGGCCGACATTTCTGAAGTAGAACAGGTGATACCTGCTGCTCCCATATCCTGCATGCCCACCACAGCGCCGGTTTTGATAATCTCAAGCGATGCTTCGAGCAAGAGTTTTTCCTGGAAAGGATCGCCTACTTGCACTGATGGTAAATCCTGTGAAGAGTTTTCGGTGATATCTTCCGATGCGAAAGTTGCTCCGTGAATACCGTCTTTACCTGTGGATGAACCCACAATAAACACAGGGTTTCCAACACCTTTGGATACGGCTGAAATCATGCGGCCACTTTTAACCACACCTACCGACATGGCATTTACCAAGGGATTGGTGTTGTAGCAATCATCAAAATAAACTTCGCCACCAACAACCGGAACTCCGAAGGCATTACCATAATCGCCGATTCCTTTCACTACACCTTTCACCAGCCATTTAGTGCGATCGAGCTTAGGATTGCCGAAGCGCAAGGAATTGAGCTGGGCAATCGGGCGGGCTCCCATGGTGAAAATATCGCGGTTGATACCGCCCACTCCCGTAGCTGCGCCTTGATACGGTTCAACTGCAGAAGGGTGATTGTGAGATTCAATTTTAAATGCAACCCCAATTCCATCACCAATATCAACCACGCCGGCATTCTCTTCTCCAGCTTTGGCGAGCATTTGCGGGCCATCCTTAGGAAGCTTCTTAAGCCAAAAAATGGAATTTTTATATGAGCAATGCTCCGACCACATTACAGAGTACATACTTAACTCAGTAAAGTTTGGTGTGCGTCCAAGCACTGTTTTGATTTTTTCAAATTCCTCGGGCAGTAAGCCGAGTTTTTTTGCTGTTTCAACGCTAACCTGATTGTCTACCTGATTTTTTGCCATGTCGAACGACTAAAATTATGGGGTCAAAATTAATGGTTTTGAAGATGCGTAGCTTACTTTACATTCTTTAAAATTTCTAACAGGAAGTCCCAGAATTTCTGAACACTGGCAATCTCTAAACGTTCAGCAGGCGAATGTACACCGCGGAGAGTGGGGCCAAAAGAGATCATATCCATACCCGGATATTTTTCACCAATCAATCCACACTCAAGTCCTGCGTGAATTGCCAGATAGCGGGGTTCTTTATTGAATAGATTTTTATAAGAAGTCATTGCCACCTGCAAAATCGGAGAATTTACATTGGGTTTCCAACCGGGGTAGCCATCGTTGTGTGTTGTAGATGCACCCAGAGGAAGGAACACAGCGTCCATCATATCAACAATGTCCGTTTTTGATGACTCAATAGAACTGCGCTGACTTGTTGCAACAATAATTTGTTTGTCATCCATTTTAATGGAAGCCAGATTTGTTGAGGTTTCGACTAATCCGGGAATATCAGCTGACATGGCAATCACTCCATGCGGACATGCATATAATGCATTCAGCAGATTTTGCTGACATACAGCATCGATTCGGTATTCAGGCACTGAGGTTTCTTCAAGGCGAATGTTCAGTCCTGGTTCGTTAGTAGCTAATTCTGTTTTTATATCTTCGCAAAGCTGATGTACAAATGCTATAAAGTTGTCTTTATGCTTATCGCCGATAGTGAAGGTTGCGTAGGCCTCACGTGCAATGGCATTACGCAGGTTACCGCCGTCAATAAAGGCTAGTCTGAGACCGAACATGCGTTCACCATTCCATAAGAAGCGATTCAATATTTTATTTGCGTTGCCCAGACCTTTGTTGATATCATCGCCTGAATGTCCGCCTTTGAGGCCGCTGATCGTTAATTTGAATGGAGTAGTTTTTTCTTCAATGGCTTCTTTATGAAAAGAGAAGAAGGCCTGAGTGTCGCGTCCACCGGCGCATCCGATGAAAATTTCGCCTTCGTCTTCACTGTCGAGATTTAGCAGTACAGAGCTTTTGAGAAAGCCCGGTTTAAGTGCAAAAGCACCAGTGAGCCCGGTTTCTTCATCAACGGTAAAGAGACATTCGATGGGTCCATGTGACAAATCTTTTGAATCTAAGAGTGCCAGCTGGGCTGCCATGCCTATACCATCGTCAGCACCAAGAGTTGTTCCCTGAGCTTTTACCCATTCGCCATCAATGTAGGCCTTTATAGGATCTTTATCGAAGTCGTGCGCTGTATCATTATTTTTTTCGCATACCATATCCAAGTGACTTTGCAGGCACACCCAGGGTTTGCTTTCCATTCCAGCAGTGGCTGCCTTACGTATCAGTACATTGCCAGCTTCGTCTTTGAGGGTTTCCAGGTTACGGCTTCTGCCGAACTCCAACAAGTATTCGATCATCCGCGCCTCTTTCTTCGAAGGGTGTGGAATGTTGCACACTTCGGCAAAAAATTGCCAAACTTTTCCGGGGGATAAGGTTTCTATGCTCATGTTTTTGATATATATTATGCTATCTGCAATAATACACATTTTCGTGCTTATGAAGAAATTTTAAAGGAGAAATATATGGTGGGATAAGACCCTCGGAAATTCAGACAGTTGCAGGATTACATCTCAGTAAAGCGTGATTCACCGGCCTTTACAAATTTCCTTTTTTCAACGTCGTAATGAAGATAATTCTCTTTAGTGCTTGGTATGCCGGTCTTTTTGGCAATTCGATCATTCATCACATAATCGAAAATAAAACCAGCGTGTGTTTTCGCCAATCTACGTGCAAGACGATATGCAGAATTAACATCAATGGTATCGACATTATAAACATAATTAATATCGCCATTCATGAAATCTCCAACGAATTTGCCTTTTACATTATCGCGAACGAACATATTACCAAATAGAATTTTCATTTTGTTATCACTTGCGTTCATTGGTGTGGCTTCGAACCAAACATTCATTGCCATAGCATTACACCAAATCTCCCAGCGATAGTAAGATGTGTCTAAGCCCAACGTTTTTTTGAACAGTTCGTAGTATTCTTCCAATGACATTTGCGCGACATTAAAAATATAACCAATGCCGCCATCAGCAAGGAAAGCGTCCATACTGTCTTGCGGAAATACACGTAAGCCAAATTTAGCAAGTTCTGTGCGGAGGGTCACCGTATAGGAGACTACAAACATAGAATCATTTACCAGTTTGAGGTACTTACTGCTTGCCATTTTCATGGAGTCCTGCATGGCCGGGGAAAGCGTATCATATCCGGGAATCTCCCATGTTTTAAGGTTCTCTTTTAATAACCACATAGGGTCGATTAGACAAATACGTATACTATCGTTGGTTTGAGTGAGCTTGCGGGCAAGACGCTTTTCAGCGCTGCATGCCTGCGTAATCAACAAAATCAGCAGCAGTAGACCAGAAGTAAGTAGTGTTTTTTTCAAGAGAGTATGCATGGGTTCATTCAAACAGTGTAAAAGGGAAGAAACGTTGTTCTTTCTTATTTATTGGCAACAAAGGCAATTTCAAGCATTTTTTTCCCAAATGCCAGTCCCCATTCTTCTGCTTTCTTTATATCATCATTTGATGGTGTGAATTTCACGAAGGGACCTTCGGGTATAAATTGAAATTTTAGTTGGGCCAGACAGCTTTCCATTTGCTTTGATGCTTCACCGCTCCAGCCGTAGGATCCAAAGCATCCAGCGGCTTTACCTTTATCACGCAAGGGGCTGCACAAGGCAAATAATGTATAAACGGGCGGTAAAAAATTTTGGTTAACTGTTGGAGATCCAACAACGACGGCAGATGCAGCAGTGAGTTTATCTCCGAGTTCAGCAGCCGGCATTTTTTCAATATCGCACACATCGGCTTCTACGCCTGCTTTCGATAAACCGCGACCAATGGCCTCGGCTAGCATTCCAGTTTTTCCATATGCAGAGACATATGCAACCAGTGCACGTTCCTTTGCGGGAAGCTTAAGGTATTCGCGGGAGTACTGCTCACTTAGGTCAACATAACGTTTCCAATCATTAGTGAGCAATGGTCCATGACCGTTACAAATAGCGCGTATTTTCAGTGGACGGATCTTTTCAATGGCTTTCAACATGAAGCGACTGAAAGGTTTGAGGATTACATCGAAATAATATTTAAAGGCATCATCATAATTACCTACTTTTTGATCGATCATTTCGGGATGGCAGTAATGAGCCCCAAATGAATCGCAGGTAAATAATATCTGATCTTCCACCAAATAAGTATAAGCACTATCCGGCCAATGAAGGTTAGGTGCTGCAATAAACTGAATTTTTTTGTTTCCAAGATCAAGGATGTCTCCATCTTTCATGATCTGATGTCTGAACTCAATATTCATGATGTCGCTCAGATATCGGATTGCATTGCCACTACCAACAACAGTTGCATTTGGGGCAATTTTCAGCAAGTTAATGACATTCCCTACGTGGTCGGGCTCTGTATGGTTAACAATAATGAATTCGATCTCAGCAGGATCGGTCACCCGCATAAGTTTGGCTAAATATACGTCCCAGAATTTTTCTTTGGTAGCCTCAACAATCGTCTTTTTCTCAGCATTGATAAAATAGGAATTGTAAGTGGTGCCGTATTTTGTTTCCATCACCACATCAAAGGTCCTGATATCCGGATCTAATACGCCAATCCATTTTACATCGGGGCTAATGTCAATTATCTTATCATCAATCATATGTGTAAATAATTAATTTCTAAATTCTCCTTAATATTTCTGTTTAATACGAAGGCGTTTTATAAATTAAAATTCCAATTCAATTTGTTGTGCTCCGTCATTCTTGCCGCCCTTTTTCTTGTCTTTCGGTGTGGAGGGTTTTTTGATTTTCGGTTCTTTAGGAGGAAGTGGTTTAATTTCAAACTCCTCTTCAGGAATGAGTGTTTCGGGCACTTCATCGAAATTCTCAGGAGCTTCATCAGGATGATTCTCTTCTTCTGGAATATCATTCGTCGCTGAAGAAACTTCTTCCACTGGTTCGACAACTTCCGGTTCTTCGCCTTCAATAATAAGGGGTTCGAGCGGATTAATCTTTTTCACCGGTAATGTTGCCAGTCGTTTTCCTTTTGCTTTCACACCTTTCACACCAATAAACTCATCCAGCTGTATTTCTTCCTGAGTGCGGGCTTTAGCGTTTTTCGAATTATAGAGTACTTCAATTCTGGGATGGCGGTCACCGCTTAAGAAGGTCAATTCGGAGCCTTCGCTTTCGCTGATAAAGCACACCTTTTTATCGGTGAGTTCAATCTGAAAACGCTTCACGAAATGGAACCCGGCTTCAGCATCGTAGTATACAGCGTTGAATACTTTTTCGGCGCGCAATTTTTCAATGACAAGAATATCATCATCAAAATGGTTGGTCAGATCAAAATTATAAAGTTTGTAGTGTCCCGATTTGTAGATGGCAAGGATTTTTTCCTCTTCAGCGAAAGCGCCCAAATGAACACCACGGCCCTCAGCGTTAAGACGCAATACGGATTCGTCGAACCAAATATCGCGCGCACCAAGGGTTGAAACGCCGGAGTCTTTTAATACGATTTTTCTGACTTCATTACGTGAAAGAATGTTACCGATGGAGCTACGTCCTTTTATCGCAAGAGCGCTGAAATCGAAGTCAAAGGTGAGTGTTCTCAATCGCGCTTTTGGGCGAAGATGAATGGTGATGGTTTCCGCTTCTCCGTTGGGATTTACAGTAAAATAAAGAACTTTAGAGTCTTTGGTTCCTTTGGTGAGATCATAAACTTTGTCGCGTGTAACCCCTAGCATTGCAAAGCGCTTGATCATGGTAGCTCCCAGTCGGCCATCGCGATAGACCATATTGTAAATGGTTCGTTCGTCATTCTTGCGGAACACATCCACATGGATGATGCCTTTCCCAACAAAGAATTTATCACTTACCTTACTAACGACAACAGAGCCATCGTCGCGGAATGCAATGATATCATCAATATCTGAGCAATCGCAAACGAATTCATCTTTTTTCAGTCCTGTTCCTATAAAACCTTCCTCACGATTCACGTAGAGTTTTTGATTGGCAGCAGCCACCATCGTTGCCTGAATCACATCAAAGTTCTTGAGTTCAGTACGACGTTCTTTTCCTGCGCCAAATTTTTTACGAATCCTTTTAAAATATTCTATTGTGAATTCTGTAATATGTTTGAGGTCGTGATTGATCTGCTTGATATCATCTTCGATGGATTGCATCACCTCGTCGGCCTTGTTGCTGTTGAATTTTGAGATGCGCTCAATGGGGATTTTGCGTAAGCGTTTTATATCTTCAGGAGTAATAGGACGTATCAGTTGTTTTAAGTAAGGTTTAAATCCTTTCTCAATGGTAGTATCAATATCTTCGTCGGTCTTACATTTCTTGATGGTCTCGTAAATTTCCTTTTCGATGAACAACTTCTCAAGGCTGCAGAAATGCAGGTGTTCCATCGATTCAGCTTTTTGAATCTCAAGTTCCAGTTTCAACAGATTGCGCGTTGATTCGGTGGAGAATGCCAAAATTTCTTTAACAGAAATGAACTTTGGTTTTTGATCTTCAACCACGCAGCACACTGGTGAAATTGTAACCTCGCAAAAAGTGAATGCATAGAGTGCATCTATCGTCTGATCGGGAGATACTCCGGGTTGCAGGTGGATATTGATTTCCACGGCTTCGGCTGTATTATCTTCGATTTTTTTGACACGTATCTTTCCGCGATCGTTGGCTGTGATGATGGAGTCGATGAGTGAGCTGGTGGTTACTCCAAAAGGAATTTCTGTAATGACAAGACTTTTTTTATCAACCGCTGTAATCTTAGCTCTCACGCGCACACGCGATCCACGGCTGCCGTCATTATATTTGGAAACGTCGGCCATACCACCGGTTGGGAAATCGGGATACAGTTCTGTTTCTTTGCCTTTAAGATAATCAATGGAAGCATCAATAATTTCAACAAAATTATGCGGAAGCATCTTGGAGGTTAAACCCACTGCGATTCCTTCACCACCCTGTGCAAGTAGTATCGGGAATTTTGCAGGTAATGTTACCGGTTCACGATTTCTTCCATCGTACGATGCCTGCCAAATGGTAGTTTTGGGATTGAATAATACTTCGAGTGCAAATTTGGATAGGCGTGCTTCGATGTAACGTGGTGCTGCAGCTGAATCGCCGGTGAGAATATTTCCCCAGTTTCCCTGTGTTTCAACAAGTAAATCTTTCTGACCCATCTGCACCAATGCCCCACCAATACTACCATCACCGTGAGGGTGATATTTCATGGTGTGACCAATGATATTTGCCACCTTATTGAAACGGCCATCATCAAGGTCTTTCATCGAGTGCATCAATCGGCGCTGTACAGGTTTCAAGCCGTCGTTCATATGAGGCACTGCACGTTCGAGAATTGTGTATGAAGCATAATCCAAAAACCAGTTCTGGTACATACCAGAGAGATTAATGGATTTCGGTAAATTGAATCCATCCTGACCGTTCAGTTCCAATTCATTCGATTTGTCCTGATTATCGCCATTTTCAGGATCAACGATGGGGTCTTGCTTTGCTTCACTTTTTTTGCTGCGTGTCGATTTCGATTTCTTTTCCATGACTATTTCCAGAATCTTAAAATGAGTATCTCAGCCGCTAAAAAAACAAGGGCGAAGATAATAAAGAGTTTCCACAGGCGAATGCCTGCATGTAATTCCTGTATGGCTTCAGTTAGGTTTTTTGTGCTGGTTTCCAGTACGCTGATATTTTTTAATCCGGCTTTCGCACTCATTTCTTTGAGTTCTGCTGGAGTGTAGGCACTTACGTCCGATTCAGACCGTTGGTAATTAAAGGCCAATCCAGCCGTCACCGAATCACCATCAATAATCTGATAAAGTCCCGCTTCTTTAATTTGGTCTTGCACCATAAGTCCGGAGGATGCAGCATCGCTGGATTGTCCAGGGATGAACTCAAACGAAGCATCGCGTTGTTTGATTTTTATTACCTGATCGTCACCATTGGCGGCTTTGTTATAAGCAATACGTTCGTCAAGTCCTACAGCGTAATACAGCCTGACATCCGGTTTGCTCAATAGAGCAATTTTATAAATTACCGGAACAAAGAGCGCATGCTGTGGGAAATTGCTTGCAGCCAGATCCAGCGGCGATGCCAGCATATAAACTTTTCCCTGACCTGAAGCTTGGGTAATGAGGAAGGGTGCATTGCTCTGCATGCTGATTAGCACATCTCTGTTCGTGCGGCTTGTTCCATTCATTTCGAATGCAGAAAAAACTACAGGCAAATCCATTTTTTCAGGGATTGCATCAAATACATCTTGAAACAATGGATGCTGTAATGCCAATGTAGTCACTTTTTGCTTCATCTTTTTTAACGGTCCATAGGGCGAAACACCCATTTGTCCCAGAAAAGAATTGTAACTGTCGACATCCATCGACAAGGAGGGCGCAATAAGAAGGCTTCCGCCTTTTGATACAAAGCGATTTAATTCCTGCGCCAGTCCTGAAGAAATAGAAGGAACCGCATCAAGAATAATTAAATCGAAATTGCTGAAGGATGCGTAATCCAGATTTTGTTCTGACTGACGCTGATACCGAAATGAAGAGTCATTCTTCATTAGTGAGGCAAGGAAGACATTGGGGATGCCGTTGTCGATTACCAGAACAGGAATGTTCGCAGTAACATTATAAGCAAAGAAAAAGGCATCATCGTAAATGATAGGATTATCGGCAATTTCGAGTCGCCCGTAACGTATCCCCGCTTCCATGTCGTTGTAGGCCAGCGTCAATTCCTGAGAACTAAAAGGAGGTAGATCGAAGGTGGTCACAGCTTTTTGATTACTGTTGATTAACAGCTTCAACGGAACTTTCTCATATTGTTGATCGGAAACGTTGTTCACTCTGACTTTAAGCGTGACTGTTTTTCCTGCCTGATGGACAGGAGAGGTGAACCAGCAGCTATCGATGGTGATATTAGGTGATGGATTTGCTTTGAGCGGAACAAGGACTATTTGAATTGACGAATCATATTCAAGGGAAGCCAGATCAGTACTGCTTTTTTGAAAATCGCTTATCAGATAGATGCTTTTGTTTTTTGCCGGAAGGCTCGCCAGCAGGTCTTTCTGGCGTGTAATAATTTCAGAGGTTTTACGAACGGATGCAGAAACGTTAACGCGCTCAAGCATTTGAAGAAATTCTTCCCGGGTGACCAAACGTTGGTGCAGCCCTTCAAAATCGTTGGTGAGCAATTGATACTTATCGGAAGCCTTATATGCTGCAGCAATCTCTGAGGCTTTTTTTCTTCCTTCTTCAATCAGCGGCCCGAAGCCTGATTGGGCTTCCATGCTAAAGGAGTTGTCGAGATATATGCTCAGTGCGTTACCGGCTTCGCTGGTTTTGGTCTGTTCGGTAAGAGGAATAAAGGGTTGGGCGAAGGCGGTCACCAGCGCAATAATGGCTAGTATTCGCAGTGCAAGGATGATAAGGTGCTTCAGTCGCGATTGCTTACGCGTTTGCAGCTGTATGTCTTTGATAAAGCTGACATTAGTAAATAATACACGCTTATACTTCCTGAAATTAAACAAATGAATAATTACAGGAATCGCAATGGCAGTAAGGCCTGTGAGAAAATATGGGTGAACAAATTGCATTAGTTACCTCGACAATTAACTGACAAAATTAATCAATTATTATCGGTTGTATGTCGTATTGAGGGCGGAGTTATTCACATTTTTTTATGGAGCGCTGACGATCCTTTGTTGTTGAATGTGAAAACTATATAGGATTATAGCCAAAAGAATCGTGACCCGATTTGTTTTTTTATGGGTTTCTTAAAGCCTGCTTCCTGTGAACTAATAAACACTCAAAAGCCGATTATCTATTTGTCGTAATTGATGCCTTGTTTTTTCAACAGCATTTTTACAACAAGTGCGAAAAGTCCCAGATAAGCGAAGCAAACCACACCTACCCAGTATGATGAGTGAATTCCAAAGCCAACCACAGAAGACCCGCTTTGAAGAAAATCTGCAAGTTTTCCCTGAATGGGAGGAATAACGGCACCTCCAAGAATCATCATTACCAAAAATGCTGAACCTTGAGTGGTATATTTTCCTAGTCCGGCCAATGAAAGCGAGAAGATACAGGGCCACATGACGCTACAGAAGAGGCCACCACTGAGGAAAGCGTAGATTGCTACCGGTCCTGTAGAAAAAAGTCCGATAAGCAGGGCGGTAATTCCCAGTGCAGCGAACACCATCAGTGTGATGGCAGGGCGATCCATAGTGACATAAAATGCAGCCACGAGTACCAACACGCAGAGGAAATAGTAATAAAGTGGCGACATATCGTTTTGCGCAATCATATTAATTCCGATAACCACACCCCAAGCGACTAGTGGAACCAACAGTAATAACAAATATTTCAGTTTTTTTCCTGGTTTGAAAACATTAATAGCCCCAGCCCAGCGGCCGACCATTAAACTTCCCCAAAACATTGATATAAAAGGAGAGACTTCACTGGAATCGTAGCCCCCAAATTGCGGTTGTTTGAGCAATTCACCTAAATTACTACCAATAGCCACTTCCACACCCACATAGATAAAGATGGCGATCATCCCTAACACTAATTGTGGATATTTCATTGCACCCCAGCCATTACCATTTTTACGGGCAAGGAGGAGGGCCAGTAATAATAGAACCACTACCGATCCAACGGCGAGCAGCAACCAACGGAATCGGTACCATTCCATTGCAATTTTTTCAGTGGCATCCGCAGGAATAATTTTATAGCTGTTGAGTACAGGTGTAAAAGCAAGTACAAGCAGTCCTGTGAGTACCAACAACAAAAGCACTGCTTTTCCGGCCTTTTCTGTTTTTTCTTCAATACGGCCTGCAGGGACTTTTTTAGAAAAGAAAAATATTGCAGCGGCGATAATGAATAAGGCGCAAACGAATCCATACAATATGGATACCTTGCCTAAGCCCAGTGCATTGATTTGATCATCGCTGGCTTTAGTGGCGCCAAAGAGAGCCAATGCAAGTATGATGGGGCCAATAAAAGTTCCGAACGAATTGATACTTCCACCAAGATTGATGCGATTTGAGCCCGTAGCGGGGTCTCCCAATGAAATTGCAAAGGGATTAGCTGCTGTTTGTTGTAAGGAAAAACCAAGTGCTACAACAAACAGACCTCCAAGCATACCCGGAAAAGAATTCGCGTTAACAGCAATAATCATTACTACAGCGCCAACGGCCGAAAAGGCGAGCCCATTCACAATGCTCTTTTTGTAGCCCCATGCACCCACTACATCTTTTCCTCTAAGTGTACTGAAAACAAACAATAGTAAGGCACCGATATAATACGCCAGATAAAAGGCAAAATCTATAAGCTGCGACTGAAATTGGTCGAGATGAAAGTAGTGTTTGCAAAACGGAATGAATACACCGTTACTGGCAGCAATAAATCCCCAAAAAAAGAAAACGACCACCAAGGTTCCAAGAGCTCCGAAATTAGTGGGAATGCTTGTTTTATTTGATTCCATATCGCGTTATGATTTATAATATGTCGGTTGAATTTGCTGAGGCAAACCTACATAAAATTTTTGACTGATATGTGAAGACTACACGTTTAGGTATATAATTCTTAATAGGAGAAAGAATTGAAAATCTTTACGCTCAATTTAGTGTTTGTCGCTAAAGCCCCTATTTAGCTTGGCTTCTGTAAATTCAACTCTTTTTCTGTAGGAATTAATTTGTAATATACTGCGCCCCAATTCCCAGTGAATATTTTTTAAATAATGAAATGACCAGTTAAATACTAAATAAGGGCATTTTATTTTAACTAAAATTTACTAATGAATGCATCATATTATCATTGCGTAAATAATACAAATTACAAATAATACAATAAGCCAAAATTTTGCGAAATATCTGCGTTGCCTTTTATTCATTAAAATACTCTTGATTTACTCATTTATCTAGCAAAGAACAGATATTTGCCAAAGTAACACATAGAATTATAAAAATCAATTTTCTGAATTTATAAAATAGTGTACTTTTGCACTGTTATTTTATTAACAGAATGTTGAAAAATACGTGAATGATGGAGCCTAAAGATGATGTAAAATTATTTGAAGAATTTCCTCCCATTACTACGCAGCAGTGGGAAGAGAAGATTCTTCAGGACCTCAAGGGGGCTGATTACGAGAAGAAACTCGTTTGGAAGCCTGTAGAGGGATTAAATGTTCGTCCATACTACCGCATGGAGAACCTTGCCACCATTGCCCATATGGGATCACTGCCGGGATCGTTTCCTTTTGTACGTGGTAACAATCCGCAAAGCAACAACTGGGAATTACGTCAGGTAATTGTTGTGGATAAGGCAGCTGAAGCCAATGCTAAAGCCTTGGATGCCATTAAACGTGGTGCTGATGCCATTACCTTCAAAGTTGAGAAGTTGGCTTATCAGGAAGAGATGGATGCATTGCTTAAAGGTATTGACCTTAGTAAGACCCCGGTGCATTTTGCTTCCGCCAACTCATATTCCATTTTAGTGGAATTACTGATGAAGACCTTGGCCGCGAGCAAGCAGGATGCTACTAAAGTGCGTGGATCCTTTGATTTTGATTCCATCGCATGGTACACTCTTCATGGTGAGTTCTATAACAGTGCTGAAGATAATTTTAATGAATTAGCCTGTCTGATAAATCTGGTGCATAAGAAATTGCCCGGGTTCAAATGCTTTAATGTAAATGCCCAGCATTTTCATAATGCAGGAGCCAATCCGGTTCAGGAACTGGCTTATGCGTTGGCAGTGGCGAGCGAGTATTTCAATCAGTTGACTGATCGTAAGCTGGATATCGCACAGATAGTGCCCTGCATGCAATTAACCTTAGCCACGGGTTCTGATTATTTTTTAGAAATAGCCCGCTTTCGTGCAGCACGATTGCTTTTCGCAAAGATGTCGCAACAATACGGTGGTAAGGACGATTCTCTGAAAATATATTTACACGCTGTGAATTCAGGCTTCAATAAAACATTGTATGATCCATATGTAAATATGCTTCGTACAACTACCGAATCCATGAGTGCAGCTATTGGCGGCGCGGATGCGATTACGGGTCTGGCACTGAATCAACCCTATGCAGAGGAAGATCCCTTCACCTCACGTGTGTCGAGGAATACTCAAATTATATTAAAGGAAGAATCGAATCTTGATAAAATTGTGGATCCTTCTGCGGGTTCATATTATATCGAGAATCTTACCGACAATATTGCCAGTTTGGTTTGGGATGAATTTGTGAAGATTGAATCCATGGGTGGATATTTAAAAGCCTTTGCTGACGGCTATATTCGCACTGCCGTTGAAAAGAGTGCTTCACAAAAGGTCATGGATATTGCCACACGCAAAGTATCGGTATTGGGTACCAATATTTATCCTAACCTCAAAGAGGAAATGCTTCACGACATTCGCAAAGAGACCATCAGTCCTTCAAAGGGCGGGCTCAAGCTTGTTCGCGGTGCAGAGGCTTTTGAGACCATGCGTTTAGCCACTGAGAAATTTGTTGAAAAAGGAAATAAAAAACCTTCTGTTCTTCTGGTAGGTTTCGGCAATCTTGCCATGCGAAAAGCACGGGCTAATTTTGCAACAAACTTCTTTGGAGTTGCCGGTTATTCCATTCTTGATGAGTATGAGGCTATCGACTTAAAACAAACATTGCATCACGTCATGGAGTGCGATCCTTCCATTATTGTGTATTGTAGTTCTGATGAAGAATATGCAGGAATGGCTACAGAAATCATGAAAGCCGCTTCGAAAGAAAAATCCATTACTGCAGTGCATGTAATTGCAGGTTATCCAAAAGATTTGATGGAAGATCTGAAAGCCGCTGGTGCAGGTGATTTTATCCATGTCCGATCAAACTTGCTCGAGACCCTCAATCAGTATCAAAAACGTTTTGGAATCCTTTAATTCATCTACTGTTGTAGTAAAACGATAATACAATGAGACCAGATTTTAGTAAAGTATCATATAAGACCAGTGCTGAAAAGAAGGATTTCCGCCAATGGGAAGCGGAACATCAGAATAAGCCAGCCTGGATGACTGCCGAGCAGATTCATTTAAAACCTGTATTCGGCGCGGAAGATCTGAACAATATGGAGCATCTCAATTATGCAGCGGGTATTCCGCCCTATTTGCATGGTCCATATTCAACCATGTATGTTATGCAGCCATGGACTGTGCGTCAATACGCCGGTTTCTCAACTGCAGAAGAGTCCAACGCTTTCTACCGTCGCAATCTTGCTGCTGGTCAGAAAGGACTTTCTGTTGCATTCGACCTGGCTACACACCGTGGTTATGATTCTGACCACGAACGTGTAATGGGTGATGTTGGAAAGGCAGGTGTAGCAATTGACTCCATTCTCGACATGAAGATATTGTTTGACAATATTCCACTGGATAAAATGTCAGTCTCCATGACCATGAATGGCGCAGTATTGCCGGTGCTTGCATTTTACATTGTGGCGGCAGAAGAGCAAGGCGTTTCTATGGATAAGCTAAGTGGAACCATACAAAACGATATTCTTAAAGAATTCATGGTGCGCAACACCTATATATATCCACCGTTGCAGTCGATGCGCATTATCGCTGATATTTTTGGGTTTACATCACGCAATATGCCCAAGTTCAACAGCATCTCCATCAGTGGATATCATATGCAGGAAGCGGGAGCCACCGCCGATATAGAATTAGCATACACGCTGGCTGATGGTTTGGAATATTTAAGAAAGGGCGTTGAGGCAGGATTAGATATTGATGCGTTTGCACCGCGCCTTTCGTTTTTCTGGGGTGTTGGCATGAATCATTTCATGGAGATTGCCAAAATGCGCGCTGCTCGTTTACTTTGGGCTAAGATTGTAAAACAATTTAATCCTAAGAATCCGAAATCACTGGCGTTGCGCACGCATTGTCAGACTTCAGGTTGGAGTCTTACCGAGCAGGACCCGTTCAATAATGTTGCTCGTACTTGTGTTGAAGCAATGGGTGCAGCGTTGGGGCATACACAATCGCTACATACGAATGCGCTTGATGAAGCTATTGCTTTACCAACTGATTTTTCTGCACGCATCGCACGTAATACACAAATTTATCTCCAGGAAGAAACCAATATTTGTAAAGCGGTTGATCCATGGGCAGGTTCATATTATGTGGAAACGCTCACTCACATTATTGCTCATAATGCATGGCACCTCATTCAGGAAGTTGAAGAGTTAGGTGGTATGGCCAAGGCTATTGAAACCGGATTACCCAAAATGCGTATCGAAGAGGCTGCTGCCCGCAAGCAAGCCCGCATTGATAGTGGAAAAGAAACTATTGTGGGTGTAAACAAATATCGTCTCGATAAAGAAGATCCTATCGAAACACTGGAAGTTGATAATACCGCTGTACGTGATTCGCAGATTCAGCGATTGATGAAACTTCGCAAGGAACGCAATAATGATGATGTGAAAAAAGCTCTTGCTGCTATTACTGAATCATGTAAAACAGGCGAAGGTAATTTGCTGGAACTCGCAGTTGACGCAGCACGCAAGCGGGCAAGTCTGGGTGAGATTTCATCAGCCTGTGAAGAAGTGTTTGGAAGGTACAAAGCTGTGATTCGATCCATATCAGGAATATATTCTTCAGAATCCATGAATGATGATAGTTTTAAAAAGGCCGTGAGCATGGCAGATGCCTTTGCTGAAGCCGAAGGACGCCGCCCCCGCATCATGATTGCCAAGATGGGTCAGGACGGTCACGACCGTGGAGCTAAAGTAGTCGCCACAGGATATGCCGATATTGGCTTTGATGTTGACATCGGACCTTTATTCCAAACGCCTGCTGAGGCCGCTAAACAAGCCGTTGAAAACGATGTTCACATATTAGGTGTATCAAGTTTGGCTGCAGGTCACAAAACACTTGTTCCACAGGTTATCGAAGAGTTGAAGAAACTTGGACGTGAAGACATCATGGTGATTGTTGGTGGGGTGATTCCACCTCAGGATTATCAGTACCTTTACGATGCTGGGGCTACAGCGATCTTCGGTCCCGGAACAAAAATTCCCGAAGCTGCGATCAAGATTTTAGAAATATTGATTGAAGCATCAAAGTAAAAAAAAGAGGCTGTCGTTTGGCAGCCTCTTTTTTTTATCAGAATTATTTTTTTACTACTGGTGGTTCTTCTATAGCGCTGTTTTTCTTAATAAAGGCTATAATGATAAATGCTATACCAAGCAATACAAAAGGAATACTCAGCCACTGGCCCATATCCAACGCCATCCCTTTTTCAAAAGGCATCTGTTCTGTTTTAACGAACTCAATCAGGAATCGACCGGTGAACATGATCACAAGAAAAAGTCCTACAAGCAGCCCGGGACGGCTGTTTCGTCCTTGCTTTCTCCAAATCAGAAATAATAAAAGTGAGATGAACAAGTAAAGAAATCCTTCGTAGAGCTGGGTTGGATGGCGAGGAACACCGCCCGAAGTAGGATCAAGCTTAAAAATAAATCCCCAGGGAAGAGTTGTCTGTATACCATAAATTTCGGAATTCATCAAATTACCAAAACGAACGAAGGCGGCCACAATGGGAATTACTATGGAAACCCTGTCGAATAACCACAATGGTTTTACTTTGAATCTTACTATGTAAATAATCAGTGCGATAATAATTGCGAAACCGGCTCCATGACTGGCAAGTCCACCTTTCCAAGGCATAAATATTTCACCGATATTGTTTTTATAGTAAGCCCATTCATAAAAGAACACATGGCCTAATCGTGCGCCAATCACTGTTGCGAAGAATATGTAAACAGTAAGAACATCCAGTAAACGAGTTTTAATTCCTTCTTTTTTAAACACGTGATGTAATACCAAATAGGCAAATACAAATCCCAGAAGGAAAAGCAAACCATACCAGCCCATTTCATATGAGCCAATGCTAAAGATTTTTGGAGAGGCCTCCCATGTAATATAAAGTAAGTTCATAGAAGTAGGGTTGATTGTAGTTTTACTATTATGGCAGCAAAGATAGTGATTTTCAATCGCAGGGTGTGTGCCGCTTCAGTATGCATTATCGTATCTTTGTAGAAAACTGTGAACTATGAAATGCATTCCATTCATTGCGTTAGTATGCTGCATCCTTTTTGGCTGCGGGAGTTCAGGGCAACCAAAAACCCAGGTGAAAATAAAATTTGATGGTGCTGCTCAAGGGACGTATTACTCGATTACCTATTTTGCTCCGGATACGCTGGTGAGCCAGAAGCAGGTCGATTCCTTGCTCGATGCGTTCAACTTTTGCGCATCCATCTATGAACCCAAAAGTATAATTTCCCGGTTTAATCGTAATGATCCTACCGTTACAGCTGATTCATTGTTTAAGGTAATTTTTGATGCCTCGATGAAAGTGTCGGAGCGCTCGTCAGGTGCGTTTGACGTTACTGTTGGACAGTTGGTAAATGCATGGGGCTTTGGATTCAAGAATCGCGAAAATATTTCTCAGCCATTGATAGATAGTCTTCGCGAATGCATAGGATATCAAAGGGTTAAACTTAAGAATGGAAAGCTGATTAAGGAAGATCCGCGCATCATGCTTGATTTTAATGCCGTGGCACAAGGGTTCTCTGTCGATTATATGTCGAACTTCCTTATCTCAAAGGGAATCACCAGTTTTCTAATCGATATTGGGGGTGAAGTCCGAGGTCAGGGAAAGAAGCCTTCCGGCGAAAGCTGGGTGGTTGCGATTGAAAAGCCTGCTCCTGATATGAACAGTGCTCAGGAGTTACAGGCAAAATTAAATTTGAACGATCTCTCGTTGGCAACCTCTGGAAACTACCGAAAATACTACGAAGAGAACGGTGTTCGCTATTCCCATACGATTGATCCTTCAACAGGATATCCTGTAAAGCACAATTTACTTAGTGTTTCGGTAATTGCCAATGATTGCATGACAGCTGATGCATATGCTACAGCCTTTATGGTGATGGGACTTGATAAGATTAAGCTTTTTCTTGAAAAGAACAAAGACCTGCAACTGCATGTGTATTGCATCTATTCAGGTGAAGATGGCTCAATGCAAATATGGGCCGATGATGAATTCAAGAAACTGATCATTAACGAAAAACCCTGATTCTACTTTGTGTCAGAAGTGATATTAATGCCGGTATTGCTGGGTGGTACGGGTTTGAAGACAAACGCGAGGATTACACCTGCAATTGCTCCGAATAAATGTCCTTCCCACGAGATACCCGGGCCTGCAATCCCTGGAATAACGCCCCAGATCAGACTTGCATAAGCTACACCCAGGACAATTGATACGAGCATCAATAACCATTTTTTTCTGATTAATCCTGAGGTGATCAGAAAAGCTGCAAGTGCATAGATAAGTCCTGATGCGCCGATATGGTTTGTTCCGCCCCGGGCCAATAGCCAAACCATGAGTCCTCCCAATAGTACAGATCCAATAATGACCCAAATCGCCATGCGCTCATAAAAGATTAACAGCACAAAAACAAACACTGCGAGCGGAATAGTATTCGATAGCAAATGCGAAAAATTTCCATGAAGAAACGGACTAAGGATAATTCCCCATAAGCCGCTGGTGGTGCGGGGTACAATACCGTGTTGTGCAAGGCCTGGGAAGATAAGAGTGATAACATAAAACACCCACACGATACCTACGATTATCAGTGTTGTAATCAGTTTTTCCTTAAAGTTTGAGATTTTAAACATGGTTGTAGTATTTGTATTAGTGTTTATAATCTTCGGCGAAATTCGTAACACATGAGGGCTGCAGCTATGGATGCATTGAGTGATTCTGCGGATTCATCCTGACTGCTGTGAAATGCTGGGATAGTGATTTGTTGGGAAGACAGCGAGATTAATGCCTCTGAAAGTCCGTGTGATTCGCTGCCAATCAGTAGCAATCCACCTTTTGGGAGACTCGCTGTGGAAATATTTTCTCCTTTAAGTACACTTGCGATAATTGGAATTTTACCGTGTTGACCTTGGAGTAAGGCTTCAAGTTCTGTATAATGCACATTCACTCGAGCCAATGATCCCATGGTGGATTGAACGGTTTTTGGATTATATACATCAACTGTTTGTTCGGAGCAGATGATGGTTTTAATGCCAAACCAATCGGCGATTCTGATGATAGTTCCCAGATTTCCCGGATCTCTGAGGTGTTCGAGCACCAATATCAATTCATTGGAATCAATAGCCGGGATGGATGTTTCGCTGTCATACTCAAAGACTGCCAGCACCTGATTCGGGGTTGAAAGTGCGGAAATCCGCTCCAATTCTGCAGGACTAACGCTAATGACTTCGGCTTTCGACGCATTGATTTCCGTGGCATGCTCCTCAATCCATGCAGTGGTAGCGCATAGGGTAATGAGTGAAAAGCGGGAGTGGAGCAGTTCTTTTACTACTTTGGGGCCTTCGGCAATGAACTGATTATGTTCGTTGCGAAACTTGCTTTGGTGCAGCGATCGTATATGTTTAATAAGAGCTTTGCTGATCATCAGGTTGAAAATTGTTCAAAAATAGCAATAAACCCCATGAAAAAAGCCATACTCATTAGAATATGGCTTTTTATGCAGTTAAGTTTAATCTTCCGCTACTTACTCAGCAACGACTTCAAATTTCAATTCCACTTTAATTTCTTTGTGGAGGTTGATTTTTGCAGTATAGGTTCCGAGTTCTTTAATTGACTCACCGTCAACTAAAATACGTTTGCGGTCAATATCGTATTTGTACTGTTCCTTAATGGCATCAGCAATCTGCATATTATTTACAGAACCGAAGATTTTACCAGTAGTACCGGCTTTAGCGCCGATTTTCAGGGTAATGGTTTCGAGTGCTTTTGCTAAGGTTTCAGCTTCCTTGCGGATTTTTTCTTCTTTAAAGGCTTTTTGCTTCATCACCTCTGTGAGTTCTTTTTCAGCAGAAGGGGTGCAGACGGCAGCAAAACCCTTTGGGATAAGGAAATTACGGGCGTAGCCGTTCTTTACCTTAACGATATCATTAGTGTACCCGAGGTTGAGGACATCTTGTTTCAATATGACTTTCATTGGATAATCTCCTAAAATTACTTTAATAAATCACCTACATATGGGAGTAAGGAAAGGTGGCGTGCACGTTTGATGGCTTTGGCCAATTTCCGTTGATACTTAACAGAAGTACCGGTAATTCTGCGTGGCAGAATTTTTCCCTGTTCATTAACGAATTTCAGCAGGAAGTCTGCATCTTTATAGTCAATGTACTTGATGCCCAGTTTTTTGAAACGGCAATATTTCTTTTTTTTGACATCTACCGCGATGGGGGTTAGATATCTGATTTCACTATCGGCTTGTTGTGCGCTCATGATCGTTTACTTTAAAGGTTAATATCAGGCTTCGGCATTTTCTTTTTTCATGCGCTCTGCCCTTTTCTTCTCGTTGTAAGCAAGGGAATGCTTGTTGAGCACCATGGTGAGGAAACGGATTACCCGCTCGTCACGCTTGAAAGTAACTTCAAGCTCGTTAATTACACTGCCCTCGGCTTTAAACTCGATAAGATGATAAAAACCTGTGGACTTTTTCTGGATCGGATAAGCAAGCTTCCGAAGCCCCCAATTGTTCTGGTAAACGATCTCGGCACCTTTAGAGGTGAGAAAATCCGAGAACTTTTTTACCGTTTCCTTTACCTGGTCTTCAGATAAAACGGGAGTCATGATGAAAACGGTTTCGTACTGACGTACCATTGTTCTTTTGGATTAATGATTAATAATGTGTTAGTTAAAAATGGAGTGCAAAGGTAGAAAAATTTTCTTATGCACAAGGGGTTTTCTGATAAATTTCTTTTCTTACCCCAGATTCTGCCTCATAATTTGCCAAATTTATTGTACTTTTGCGGGTTCTGAAATAATATTATAATATTCTATATCTATGTTTGATTTAATCAAAAAAATGTTGGGCAATAAATCCCAACGTGATATTAAAAGCATTGCACATATCGTGGAGCAGATTCATGTTGAATATGAACGGGTTAAAGTTCTTTCCACAGATGATTTGCGCGCAGAAACCATACAATTTCGTCAACTCATTGCCGAACGTATCGCCGAAGAAGAAGCTGAAGTAGCTCGTTTGAAAGACCTGGCAGAGAATGATCCTGACATTGCCATTGACGCCAAAGAAGATCTTTTCAGGCAAATAGACCAGGTGGGCAAACGCATCGATGGACAAATCGAAGAAGTGCTTAACGAAATCCTTCCTGCCGCTTTTGCCGTTATGAAGGAAACGGCCCGCCGTTTCAAAGAGAATGAAAAGGTGGAAGTAACAGCCACAGAAATGGATCGTAATCTCGCAGCCAGATATGATCACGTAAATATTTTTGGTGATAAAGCAGTGTATAATAACACCTGGATGGCCGGCGGGAATATGATTACCTGGGATATGGTTCATTACGATGTCCAGCTCATTGGGGGGATTGTTCTTCATCAGGGGAAAATCTCTGAAATGGCTACTGGTGAAGGAAAAACATTGGTGGCAACATTGCCGATGTACCTGAATGCCTTACCGGGAAAGGGTGTGCACGTTGTTACAGTTAATGATTATCTCGCAAAACGTGACTCTGAGTGGATGGGATTGTTGTTCCAGTTCCATGGTCTTAGTGTTGACTGTATCGACCGCCATGAGCCGAATAGCGACGATAGACGCAATGCTTATCTCGCAGATATTACTTATGGTACCAACAATGAATTTGGTTTTGATTATTTGCGCGACAATATGGCTCGTAGCCCGGAGGAATTAGTTCAGCGCGTTCACAATTATACGATTGTGGATGAGGTCGACTCCGTGTTGATTGATGATGCACGTACGCCATTGATCATTTCCGGACCTACACCCAAAGGCGACAATCAGGAATTTGATGAGCTGAAGCCCTTTGTTATGAAGCTTTACAATGCTCAGCGTAATTTAGTCACAAACATTTTAGCTGAAGCAAAAAAATTATTGTCCGACTCCTCAAATAGCGAAAACGAGAAAGAAGGCGGAAAACTTCTGCTTCGTGCACATCATGGGTTGCCGAAGAATAAAGCCTTAATTAAATTTCTTTCTGAGCCTGGAATGCGTGCATTAATGCAGCGCACCGAGAACTTCTACATGGCGGAGCAGTCAAAGAATATGCATATTGTAAATGATGAATTATTCTTTGTTATCGATGAAAAAAATAATGCAATAGACCTTACTGATAAAGGATTTGATCTTGTATCAAAGGATCTTGAAGACCAGCGTTTCTTTATCCTTCCTGATATTGGAAGCGAGATTGCTGAAATGGAACGTTCCAATTTAAGTGACGCGGAAAAGGTGAAAAGGAAAAGTGTGCTGCTACAGGATTATGAAATTAAATCCGACCGCGTGCATACCGTCAATCAGCTGCTCAAAGCATATGCACTGTTTGAAATCGATGTGGAGTATGTGATCATCGATAATAAAATTAAAATTGTTGATGAGCAAACCGGTCGTATCCTCGAAGGAAGAAGGTACTCTGATGGATTGCATCAGGCTATCGAGGCAAAAGAAAATGTAAAAGTTGAAGCTGCAACGCAAACATACGCCACCATTACATTGCAGAACTACTTCCGAATGTATAAGAAACTGGCCGGTATGACAGGTACTGCTGAAACAGAAGCCGGGGAGTTTTGGGATATCTATAAATTAGATGTGGTGGTCATTCCAACCAATCGTCCTATAGTCAGGAAAGACATGCAGGACATGGTCTTTAAAACAAAACGAGAAAAATATAATGCAGTCATTGATGAGATAAGCAATCTTGTAACGGCCGGCCGTCCTGTGTTGGTGGGTACAACTTCTGTCGAAATCTCGGAATTGCTTAGCAAAATGCTAAAACTGCGACGCATCAAGCATAATGTGCTGAATGCAAAATTGCATCAGAAAGAAGCTGATATCGTTGCAGAGGCTGGATATGCAGGCACTGTGACCATTGCAACAAATATGGCCGGTCGTGGTACTGACATTAAGCTGGGACCGGGAGTTAAGGATGCTGGCGGTTTGGCGATTATTGGTACCGAGCGTCACGAATCACGCCGCGTTGACCGCCAGTTGCGTGGTCGTGCTGGACGACAGGGTGACCCCGGAACTTCGCAGTTTTATGTTTCCCTCGAAGATGATCTAATGCGTATGTTCGGTTCTGAACGTATTGCCCGTATTATGGATACTTTGGGATTGAAGGAAGGCGAGGTAATTCAACATTCCATGATTACCAAAAGCATTGAACGTGCACAAAAGAAAGTTGAGGAAAACAACTTTGGAATTCGTAAACGTTTGCTTGAATATGATGATGTGATGAATTCTCAACGCGAGGTAATTTATGCCAAGCGTCATCATGCCCTATTTGGTGATCGTTTAGCTGTTGATATTGCTAATAATTTCTATGATGTTACTGAGCAAATAGTAAATGACCATCTGGAAAGTGGCGATTACGAAGGATTTAAATTTGAATTGCTCACAAACTTCGGTATCGAGAGTCCGGTTACTGAAAAGGAATTCTTCTCTGCCAATGCTGACGAATTAACAGATCAGTTTTATGAGCTGAATTTCGAGAACTATAAAAAGAAGTCTGAAATTATTGCATTACAGGCATATCCTATTGTTGAGGATGTTTATCTGAATAATCCTAAACATTATGAAAATATTGCTATTCCTATTACTGATGGTCACAAAACACTGAACACTATTGCCAATCTTAAAAAGTCATATGAAAATAAAGGCAAAGAGGTGATTTTAGCAATCGAAAAAGGAATCACGCTTTCTATCATTGATGATGCATGGAAAGATCACTTACGTGAGATGGATGACCTGAAACAATCGGTACAAAGTGCCACGTACGAGCAGAAAGATCCATTATTGATCTATAAGCTTGAATCGTTTAATTTATTCAAACGTATGTTGCAGAAGGTGAACAACGACATAGTTTCATTCCTGTATAAGGGCGATTTGCCATGGAACAACAGCGATAACGTTAAGGAAGCGCAGCGTCCACAGCGTAATGATATGAGTAAATTGAAAACGGGTCGCGACGATTCTATGTCTGAAGTTCGCAATCAACGAACAAACGAACCACAAAAGACACAACCAATAAAAGTTGAGAAAAAGGTGGGTCGTAATGATCCTTGTCCTTGCGGTAGCGGGAAGAAATACAAAAGCTGTCATGGACAAAACGAGGTTTAATAATATATCAATTTATTAGATATTGATAATTGGGTGGCAGATTACTGTCACCCATTTTTTTTATGAGCTTTGGTTTTCAAGAACCGAAGGCAAATTAAAATCATTTGACAAGCCATCCTGCGAACGTTTGGGGAACTAATTCAACGCCCTATCGAGCTAGAATATTGGGTGCAGGACATTCCCCTTGGTTTTATGCCCGTGATTAGTATATATCATTGACTGAAATATTACATTCATCGTTTAGATTACTTAGCTTGGTTTCCTTGAGTAGGTGATGTTATGATTCATAATGAAGTAATTCTATCTCGGTTATGTGCAAAAAAAACGGGACTCATTCGAGTCCCGTTTTTGATTATTAGTTCAGCGTACTAGTTCACAATAAGCTTGTGCACATAGGAACGTTCGCTGGTTTGTACATTCAAATAATAAACACCTACAGGATATGCTGAAAGGTCAATCTGCTGTGTTTTTGCAGACTGAGCTTTGATGGTTTCCTTGTAAGTGATTTGTCCAACCACGTCGAGAACTGAAATCTGAATATCTTCCGTGAGTTCACCTTCGATAGAAACTGTAAGGACATCGTGAACTGGGTTAGGATAGAAGATAATTTGGAATCCGTCGGCAACATCATCGATGCCGGCGCATGACTGCAGTGTGACATTGATTGTGTCAGTTCCATGACAACCGTTGAAAGCAGTTACATCAACACCATAAGCGTGCGCACCTAATCCAAAGTTAGTGGAGTCAACAATCAGGGTTTGTCCCGTTGATCCGTTTGTCCACAAATAACTTTGGTTGCCGGCACCGGCGTTAAGAGTAATACTTTGGTTACCGCAAAGGATGATATCCATACCAAGATCTACTGTTGGTGCAGTTAAAACAAGCACATCAACAAAGTCGTAAGAAGAACATCCGTTAGTAGTAACTGTTACAATATAGGTGGTTGAAGTTTGTGGGTTCACGGTAATTGTGTCACCAACTTCTCCAATACTCCATGCATAAGTATCACCTCCTGTTGCGCCAAGAACAACCGGAACATTACTACAGGTTGTTTGTGCATTGCCCGCTTCAGCAATTGGAACGGGGTTAACTGTCATTGTAACCGAATTGGAAGTAGCAGGAGAACCAACAGCACAAACTGCTGAGGAAGTCAGTACACAGTTTACAACATCTCCCGTTGCCAGCGTGCTTGAAGTGTAAGTAGATGTATTGATACCTACTGCGGTTCCATTGAGATACCACTGGTAAACCGGGCTTAAGCCAGAATTGGTCGGTACAGCAGAGAATGTCACTTCTGTGCCTTCACAAATTACATTTGTTGGCAAGGCTTCAATGGTTAAACTAACTGGAAGAGTCGGGGATACCACAACCGTAATTGCATTGGATAGTACAGGAGAATTGCTTGCACATACTTCAGAAGAAGTAAGCCTGCAACTAACTATATCTCCATTTGCCAAAGCGGTAGTAGAATATATTGGATTGTCACTACCGACACTAAGTCCATTTACCATCCACTGGTATGAAGGCGATACACCTTCGTTTACCGGTGTTGCAGTAAATGTTACTAATGTACCTTGACAAACTGTTGCTGACGCATCAGATACAATAGAAACGCCTGCAACAACACTTGGGTTCACCACCATGTTTATAATGTTTGATGTTGCTGGAGAACCAGATGGGCATATCTCGGATGAAGTAAGAATACATTTTACATTATCCCCATTAGCAAGTGCTGATGTTGTCAGTGTAAGACCACTACCAGCATACACTCCATTGATAAGCCATTGATACGTTGGTGTTGTTCCTTCGTTTGATGGCGAAGCAGTAAAGGTTACGCTGGTTCCTGAGCATATTGTTTCCGATGGACTAGCAGCAATACTTACGCTCACAGCAACACTCGGGACGATATTCATAGAAATTACATTCGAAGATGCCGGAGAACCTGTTGCGCAAGGTGCCGTGGCTGTAAGAGTACACGATACAATATCACCAGTTGACAACGCGCCGTTAGTATATGTCGGGCTATTGCCACCTACATTGATGCCATTGATTTTCCACTGATAGGTGGGGTTTGCACCTGCATCAATAGCATTAGCAGTAAAGGTGACAGTTGTGCCGGAACAGACAGTCCCAGCAGGATTTGCAGAAATTGAAACACCCACTGCGAGAATTGGATTAACATCCATGATGAGCGGATTTGAAATGGCCGGACTACCTGTTGCACAGGAAGCATTGGATGCCATCACACAAATCACCTGATCATTATCAGCGAAGGTGCTGCTTGAATATGAAGTTCCATTTCCTACAACCACACCGTTCATCACCCACTGATAAGCTGGAGATGTTCCGCCACCACTTGGGGTTGCAGTAATTGTTACTGGTGTGCCCTGACAAATAGAACCTGCAGGTGTTGCTGAAATATTTACTGCAGCTGCAACTACCGGCGTTACTGACATGGTAATGATGTTAGAAGTTGCCGGACTACCACCAGCACAGCTTGCATTAGAAGTTACAATACAGCTTACCTGATCAGCATCATTCAAAGAACTGCTGCTAAAGGTCATAGATGTTGTTCCATTTGGAGTACCATTTACAAGCCACTGATAGCTTGGGGAACTTCCACCATTGGTCGCCACAGCAACAAAAGTTACATTGGTACCCGGACAAACCGCACCTGAAGGACTTGCAATAATTGAAGCACTCACCGGAGCTGTTGAATTTACACTCATGGTCAGGCTATTTGAAGTTGCCGGAGATCCAGTTACACAGCCAAGGTTCGAGGTCATGGAGCAACTGATAACATCACCATTGATGATACCCGATGAAGTATAAGTATTACCAGCGCTTACAACAACGCTGTTGATCATCCACTGGTAGCTTGGTGTAGTACCGCCGTTTACAGGACTAGCTGTAAAATTTACTGGCGTTCCTTCGCAAATTGCTCCGGTAGGTGAAGCTGAAATACTGACACTTGCTGGCATACTTGGAGTAACGGTCATGCTTATTGCATTTGAAGTTGCCGGATTTCCAGAAGTACAGCTTAAGTTAGATGTAAGAGTACATGTGACAACATCACCATTAGCAAGAGTGTTGGAACTAAATGTTGCCATATTAGAGCCGGCAGATATTCCATTAACTGCCCATGCATATGTTGGACTTGAACCTGCATTAGTACCAGTAGCAGTAAAGGTTACATTCGTTCCGGAGCAAATGCTGCCTGACGGAACAGCTGCAATAGATACGCCTACTGGTAAGCTTGGGTTCACTGACATGGTGACAGAGTTTGATGTTGCCGGACTTCCCGTTGCACAACTTGCATTTGAAGTCATAACACAGCTCACAACATCACCATTTGTAAGGGTTGTTGATGTATAGCTTGCACCTGTTCCCACACCTGTTCCATTAACTCTCCACTGGTAGGTTGGAGAGCTGCCTCCGTTGACCGGACTAGCTGTAAACGTCACGCTTGTACCTGTGCAGATTGCACCTGCTGGAGAAGCTGCGATGCTTATGGAAGCTGGCACATTCGGGTTCACAATCATTGCAATAATGTTAGATGTGGCAGGACTACCTGTAGCACACGTAGCATTGGAGGTCATCACGCAGTTAATCACGTCGCTTGTGGCTAATGTCGAGCTTGTATATGTTGTTCCTGTGCCTACACTACTTCCATTGACCTGCCAGTTGTATGACGGTGATGAACCACCATTTGTCGGGCTAGCTGTGAAAGTAACACTGGTACCAGCACAGATTGCGCCTGATGGAGATGCTGCGATACTTACGCTTGCCGGCAGATTTGGATTAACCACCATTGTGATTACGTTGGATGTAGCAGGACTGGCCGTTGCGCATCCTTCGCTGGAAGTCAGTATACAACTTACATTACTTCCACTTGTCAAAGTAGTGGTCGAGAAACTGGCACTATTGGTACCAACAGCACTACCGTTTACATACCACTGATAGATTGGCGAAGATCCGCCATTCACCGGTGTTGCGTTGAATGTAACATTCGTTCCACTACAAATGGTGGTGCTTGGCAATGCTGCAATGCTCACACTAACGGGCATGCTTGGATTGACTGACATATTAATCACATTCGAGGTAGCAGGGTTTCCAGTAACGCAACTAGCATTTGAAGTCATTACGGATGTAACAGCATCTGCATTCGAAAGTGCAGAACTTGAGTAAGTGCTTCCTGTGCCAACACTCACACCATTGACGTACCACTGATAGGTTGGTGTGGTGCCACCATTAATAGGTGTTGCTGTAAAGGTCACACTGGTTCCGGCACAAATTGTTCCTGATGGAGATCCAGCAATGCTTACCATTGCAGGGACATTCGGATTGATAGTCATGATGATATTATTGGATGTAGCGGGACTACCAGATGCACAAGCAGTACTGGATGTCATCACACAACTAACAATATTTCCAGATGATAATGAAGTGCTGGAATAGGTAGCACTATTTGTTCCAACTGGACTTCCATTGATGTACCATTGGTAAGATGGAGTTACGCCTCCATTGACCGGAGTTGCAGTAAAGGTCACATTGGTTCCTGCACAAACTGTTGTTGCTGGAGAAGCAGCAATGCTGACACTTGCAGGAAGACTTGTATTTACCACCATTGTAATAGCATTGGAGGTTGCGGGACTACCGGTTACGCAGCCTGCGTTGGAAGTCATAACACAAGTCACTACATCACTATTAGAAAGCGTGGTGCTGGTATATGTGCTTCCTGTACCGACAGCGGTACCATTGATCTTCCATGAGTAGGTTGGGGTTGTTCCTCCGTTGGTTGGCACTGCTGTAAATGTTACGCTGGTGCCAGTACAGATTGCACCTGCTGGTGCAGCGGAAATACTAACTGAAGCAACAAGGCTGCTACTGACTGACATATTGATTACATTAGAAGTAGCAGGGCTTCCTGTTGCACAAGTTGCATTGGAAGTCATTACACAAGTAACAGCGTCGAGATTAGACAAAGTACTGCTTGTATAAGTTGATCCCGTTCCAACGGCAGTTCCATTAACTCTCCATGAATATGTAGGAGTGGTGCCGCCATTTGTTGGAGTTGCAGTAAAAGTAACACTTGTGCCTGTACAAATTGAACCAGCTGGAACCGCTGCAATACTTACGCTGGCAGCTAAACTTGGGTTTACTACCATTGTAATTGCATTGGAAGTTGCCGGGCTTCCGGTTGCACAAGTTGCATTCGAAGTCATTACACAAGTGACAACATCTGTATTAGCGAGCGTTGTGCTTGTGAGGGTCGTACCAGTTCCAACAGCAGTTCCGTTAACACGCCATGAATAAGTAGGCGTTGTGCCGCCGTTGGTAGGACTTGCAGTGAAGGTTACACTTGTACCTGCACATATTGCACCTGCTGGTACTGCTGCAATACTCACACTTGCTGGCAGGTTAGGATTAACCGTCATTGTGATGGCATTGGACGTTGCAGGGCTACCCGTAACACAACTTGCGTTAGATGTCATTACGCATGTAACAATATCTGTATTTGCTAAAGTAGTAGTGGTATATGAAACCCCTGTTCCAACAGCGGTTCCGTTAACACGCCATGAATAGGTCGGTGTTGTTCCGCCGTTCGTTGGAGTCGCAGTAAAGGTCACACTTGTTCCAGCGCAAATTGCACCTGCTGGAACAGCCGCGATGCTCACACTTGCCGGGACATTGGGGTTTACAGTCATGATAACGCCGGTTGATGTTGCTGCTGGTGTGCAAGGTCCGCTAACAACACAACGGTATCTGTAGCCATTATTTGAAGCTGCTACACCAGTAACACCCAGTGTTGCGGTTGTCCAGCCGGAATAAGTAGGACTGGTTCCTGCAGCAGTAATATTATTGTATGTTCCACCGCCATCAGTAGAGAGTTGCCACTGATAGCCCGAAATAGTGCCTGTTGCAGCTACTGTGAAGCTAGTATTTGTGCCTTCGCATAAAGTAGCAGGAGAAGGTTGAGTGCCAATACTTGGTGGTGTATTTACTGTAAGGGTTGCTGCATTTGATGTTGCATCAGGAGGAATAGGTCCTGTAACAACACAACGATACTGATATGCATTGTTGCCAACAACAACACCTGTGAGGTTCAAGGTTGCTGTTGTCCAGTTAGAGTAAACAGGGTTAGTACCAGCAGCAGAAATATTATTAAATGATGATCCACCATCTGTGGATAACTGCCACTGATATCCTGTAATCGTTCCGCTTGCAACAACTGAGAAGCTTGTGTTTAATCCTGCGCATACAGCAACGCTTGATGGATGACTTGTAATAGCGGGTGCATTGTTCACTGTTAATATTGCTCCCAATGAGGTTGCCGATGGAGCACAAGTTCCAGAAACAATACAACGGTATCTGTATCCATTGTTACCGGCAATTACACCGGAGACACCAAGTGTTGCTGTTGTCCAATTTGAATAAACAGGGTTGGTTCCAGCAGCGGTTATATTATTATACGAGCCTCCTCCATCAGTTGAAAGCTGCCACTGATAAGTAAGACCAGCACCTGTTGCAGTTACACTGAAACTGGTATTACCACCTGATCCGATGGTGGAATTGCCAGGATCGCTTGTAATAGATGGTGCTTGATTAACGATCATAGTCACTGCATTCGATGTTGCCGGACTTCCAGTTGCACAAGTAGCATTCGATGTCATCACGCAAGTGATAATATCAGAATTTACCAATGTTGTGCTGGCGTAGGTCGTTCCAGTTCCAACCGCGGTTCCATTAACTCGCCATGAGTATGTTGGCGTCGTTCCGCCATTGGTTGGTGTTGCAGTAAAGGTTACACTGGTTCCTGGACAAATTGCCCCAGCAGGTACCGCAGCAATAGACACACTGGCGGGTAAATTTGGATTTACCGTCATGGTGATTGCATTGGATGTTGCCGGACTTCCAGTTGCACAAGTAGCATTCGATGTCATCACGCAAGTGACAACATCTGTATTAGCTAAAGTTGTGCTTGTATATGTGCTTCCAGTTCCAACTGCGGTACCATTCACTCTCCAGGAGTAGGTTGGTGTTGTTCCGCCATTTGTTGGAGTTGCTGTGAAGGTCACACTCGTACCAGAACAAATTGCTCCGGATGGCACAGCTGCAATACTTACACTTGCAGGTAAATTTGAATTTACCGTCATGGTGATTGCATTCGAAGTTGCCGGACTGCCTGTCGCACAAGTAGCGTTTGACGTCATCACGCAAGTGACAACATTTGTATTGGCTAAAGTTGTACTTGTATAGGTGCTTCCAGTTCCAACGGCAGTTCCATTAACTCTCCAGGAGTAGGTTGGTGTGGTTCCTCCATTGGTTGGTGTCGCGGTAAAGGTAACACTCGTTCCGGAACAAATTGCGCCGGCTGGTACTCCAGCAATAGTCACACTTGCAGGTAAATTTGGATTCACCGTCATGGTGATGGCATTGGATGTTGCTGGACTGCCTGTTGCGCAGGAAGCATTCGAAGTCATCACGCATGTGACGATGTCACTGCTTGCAAGGGTTGTACTTGTATAAGTAGTTCCAGTTCCAACCGCGGTTCCATTAACTCTCCAAGAGTAAGTTGGTGTGGTTCCTCCATTGGTTGGTGTCGCGGTAAAGGTAACACTGGTACCGGAACAAATTGCACCGGCTGGAACTGCAGCAATGGTAACGCTTGCCGGCAAATTCGGATTCACCGTCATGGTGATTGCGTTCGATGTTGCAGGACTTCCAGTTGCACATGTAGCATTCGATGTCATTATACATGTGACAATATCAGAGTTTGCCAATGTTGTGCTGGTATAGGTTGTTCCAGTTCCAACAGCGGTACCATTAACTCTCCATGAGTATGTTGGTGTTGTTCCGCCATTGGTTGGTGTTGCCGTAAAGGTTACACTGGTTCCTGAGCATATTGCACCTGCGGGAACTGCAGCAATGGTAACGCTTGCCGGTAAATTTGGATTCACCGTCATCGTAATTGCATTCGATGTTGCAGGACTTCCTGTTGCACAACCTGCGTTAGAGGTCATCACACAAGTAACAACATCGCTTGTTGCAAGGGTCGTACTTGTATAAGTAGCTCCAGTTCCAACTGCGGTTCCATTAACTCTCCAGGAATAGGTTGGAGTGGTTCCACCATTGGTTGGGGTTGCTGTGAAGGTTACACTGGTACCGGAACAAATTGCCCCGGCTGGTACAGCAGCAATACTTACGCTTGCAGGTAACGTTGAATTTACCGTCATGGTGATAGCATTCGATGTTGCCGGACTTCCAGTTGCACAAGTAGCATTTGATGTCATCACGCAAGTGACAATATCAGAATTTGCTAAGGTTGTGCTGGTATAGGTTGTTCCAGTTCCAACCGCGGTTCCATTAACTCTCCATGAGTAGGTCGGTGTTGTTCCGCCATTGGTTGGTGAAGCAGTAAAGGTAACACTTGTTCCTGTGCAGATAGCTCCTGCTGGAACTGCTGCAATAGAAACACTGGCCGGTAGATTTGGATTTACCGTCATGGTGATGGCATTGGATGTTGCAGGGCTTCCAGTTGCACACGTAGCATTTGAAGTCATAACACATGTGACGATGTCACTGCTTGCAAGGGTTGTGCTGGTATAGGTCGATCCAGTTCCAACTGCGGTACCATTAACTCTCCAGGAGTATGTTGGTGTGGTTCCGCCATTGGTTGGTGTTGCTGTGAAGGTCACACTGGTACCGGAACAAATTGCGCCGGCAGGTACAGCAGCAATACTAACGCTTGCAGGTAAATTTGGATTTACCGTCATAGTGATGGCATTGGATGTTGCTGGACTTCCAGTTGCACAAGTAGCATTTGAAGTCATCACGCAAGTGACAACATTTGTATTTGCCAGAGTTGTACTTGTATATGTGTTTCCAGTTCCAACTGCGGTACCATTCACTCTCCATGAGTATGTTGGTGTTGTTCCGCCATTGGTTGGTGTTGCCGTAAAGGTTACACTGGTTCCTGAGCATATTGCACCTGTGGGAACTGCAGCAATGGTAACGCTTGCCGGTAAATTTGGATTCACCGTCATCGTAATTGCATTCGATGTTGCAGGACTTCCTGTTGCACAACCTGCGTTAGAGGTCATCACACAAGTAACAACATCGCTTGTTGCAAGGGTCGTACTTGTATAAGTAGCTCCAGTTCCAACTGCGGTTCCATTAACTCTCCAGGAATAGGTTGGAGTGGTTCCACCATTGGTTGGAGTTGCTGTGAAGGTTACACTGGTACCTGAACAAATTGCCCCGGCTGGTACAGCAGCAATACTTACGCTTGCAGGTAACGTTGAATTTACCGTCATGGTGATAGCATTGGATGTTGCCGGGCTTCCAGTTGCGCAAGTAGCATTTGAAGTCATCACGCAAGTGACAATATCAGAATTTGCTAATGTTGTACTGGTATAGGTTGTTCCAGTTCCAACCGCGGTTCCATTAACTCTCCATGAGTAGGTCGGTGTTGTTCCGCCATTGGTTGGTGAAGCAGCAAAGGTAACACTTGTTCCAGTGCAGATAGCTCCTGCTGGAACTGCTGCAATAGAAACACTGGCCGGTAGATTTGGATTTACCGTCATGGTGATGGCATTGGATGTTGCAGGGCTTCCAGTTGCACAAGTAGCATTTGAAGTCATCACACAAGTGACGATGTCACTGCTTGATAGCGTTGTACTGGTATAAGTAGTTCCAGTTCCAACTGCGGTACCATTAACTCTCCATGAATAGGTTGGTGTGGTTCCACCATTGGTTGGTGTTGCTGTGAAGGTCACACTCGTACCTGAACAAATTGCGCCAGATGGCACAGCTGCAATACTTACACTGGCTGGTAAATTTGGATTTACCGTCATTGTGATTGCGTTCGATGTTGCCGGGTTGCCAGTAGGACAAGTTACATTGGATGTTAAAACGCAAGTAACAATATCACTTGTTGCAAGCGTTGTACTTGTATAGGTTGTACCAGTACCTACGGCCGTTCCATTAACACGCCATGAATAGGTTGGGGCTGCACCACCATTGGTTGGTGTTGCAGTAAAGGTTACACTTGTTCCTGAACAGATCGCTCCTACAGGTACAGCGGCTATGCTAACACTTACTGCAGCGGTTAGATTTACAGTTACAGTCACAGTGTTGCTTCCTGTACATCCGGAAGTTGTCCCGGTAACTGTATAGGTTGTTGTGGTTGTCGGTGAAACTGAAACAGGAGTTCCACTTAAACTTCCCGGCATCCAGGCATAGGTTGTTGCTCCTGTTCCTGCGAGTGAAGATGATGAACCATTACAAATGGTGGTTGGTGTAGCAGTCGCTGAAACCGTAGGTACAGCATTCACAGTCATTGTAATTGAATTCGATGTTGCCGGACTACCTGTGGCACAAGTAGCATTCGAGGTTAATTGGCATGTTACCACATTACCTTGAGCCAGGGTTGTACTTGTATAGGTAGTACTGTTCGTTCCAACTGCAACGCCATTTACGCGCCACTGATAGGTAGGGGTCGTGCCGGGATTGGTAGGTGTTGCCGTAAATGTCACACTTGTACCAGCACAGATAGCACCTGCAGGTACTGCGGCAATACTTACACTAACTGGAGCGTCAGCATTGGCGGCGGTAATTGTGGTGCTGGTTGTTGCGGTACATGATTTATTATCGGATATAGTTACTGTATAGGTACCAGGTATGAGTGCCGAATAGGTTATTGTTCCATCGCCAGTATATCCATTAGGAGCCCAGTCGTAGGTGTATGGCGAGGTACCTCCACCTGCAGTTACCGTTGCAGAGCCGTTATTACTGGCAGCACAGGTCGCATTTGTTTTAGCACTTATGGTTGCCGTAAGTTGTGCCGGGGCTGTAATAATAATGGAGGTAGTTGCTGTTCCTGAAAGCGCATCCGTTACTGTTACAGTGTAGGTACCGGCTGTTAATGCAGAGTAAGTCACTGTGCCATCTCCTGTAAATCCATTAGGAGCCCAGTCGTAGGTGTATGGTGAGGTTCCACCTGATGCAGAAACAGTAGCACTTCCATTATTTCCACCAAAGCAAGAAACATTAGTTGATGCAGAAATTGTTGCACTAACCGGTACCGCAGCGGTAATAGTTGTTGTTTGACTGGAAGTACAGCCGCTGGCATCAGTCACAGTTACTGTATAATTACCGGAGCACAAATTAGTGAGTGTTTGAACACTATTACTAATGTGAGAGTTGAATTTTAATGTCCAACTATTCAACACCCCATTTCCTCCTGCAGCTGCAGCGTCCTGAATTCTTAATTTCCATGTGCCGTTTGGACTTTGCCCAGTGTTGAATGTATTTAATGTTGCCGCACCAGATGGCTTCCATAATGGTCCCGGAGATGCAATATAGGGTGCAACTACAGTACCTGAACCTATAGCGCTTGCTGCTGCCTGTGTAAAGCAAACCTGAGTAGTGCCATTGCCAAGATTAGCACCAGTGATGACATTTTGAGCAACAAGAATGACTGATTGTCCCTGAGGGGAAACAGCAGTCAATACTAAATCCTGGTCTCGCGCTTCTGTAATATACATACAAACCTGATCAAGATAATAGGTTACACCATCAAGGTTACCTACACCGGAAACGGTTGCATTGAAATTTCGAGTTCCGTTATTGAGAATAACATTGGTGGATGCTTCTACGGAAGTTGTTAGTCCGTTGAAAATATGCGTACTATCGATGAATCCCCATGAATAGGTAAATGGAGAAGCTCCAGAACCATTGGCAGTGGATGAACCATTGCAAGCTCCTGCCGGATTTTCATTTACATTAGTAAAGGTTATTCCAGGGTTAGCAATCGTTATGTAATTGGTCTTGGTTTCGGCATCACTTCCTGTTGCATTGGTTACTGTTAATGTAACTGAATATACTCCTGCAGTGGAATAGGTCACAGTTGGATGTTCAACAGTACTTGTTGAGGGTGTTCCACCGGGGAAACTCCAGCTCCAGCTTGTTGGATTATTAGTACTAATATCCGTAAAGGTTACTGAATTTCCGGGACAAGTCTGTACTGTACTTGCAAAGAAGTTTGCCGTTGGGGGGCAGCTAATTGCAATCGTTTTGGCATAGGACTCTGGTCCAGCACCGCAGCCATTGGTGGCGTGTACGGAGATATTTCCAAAATCCCCAGGACAAGCATAATTAACAGAAATAGTATTTGAAGTTGCACCAGAGGTAATCGTGGCAAAGCCCGGAACAGTCCATGTATAACTTGTTGCTGTAGGTACTGCTGTTACAGAATATGCTACACCATTCTGACCATTGGCGACACTTTGAATACCTGTGATGGTCCCTGGTGCTACTGGTACCGGATTGCATGTGATGGCTTTTGCGGCTGACATTGTACCAAGTCCGCAGAGGTTCTCGGTCTGAACAGTAATGTTTCCTGCTGCTTGATTTTGAGCAAAATCAACAGTGATGGAATTCGTATAAGCACCTGATGCGATAGTGGCTCCCACCGGTAGGTTCCAATTGTAGATAGTTGCTCCAGCAACACTGGCAACTGAATAGGCAACTCCCGTTTGTCCTTGACAAACAGTAGCTGGGCCAGTAATAGTTCCTGCAGCGGCTGGTGTTCCTGCGCAAACTTGGCCAGTAACCATAATATCATCAATACTAGTGGCAGAACCAACGGCAACAGTGCCTCCATTTAGTGAAACGATGCTGGTCTTTAACCAAAGTAACATTACGCTTGCTTGGTTATTACAATCTGCTGGAAGATGGACGTTACTTAATACGCCCTGTGTCCAGCTTCCTGCTGTTGTCATTGCCGGGACATCACATAAGAAACCAAAGTTGTTACCGCCATCGGCAGAGTAATATACTGAAAAATCTCTCGGTGAAGTTGTTGCGCCACCCATTTGTTTGGAGGAAAATTTAATATTGGTGTATCCTGTGGTTGTAAATTCAACAATCCAATAGTCATTAGAAGTAAGGGCATCGTCCCATCCAGTGGAGGTTGCACAACGTGTTGAAGCTCCAGTTGTAGCGAATGTGGGTGCAGTGACTGTCGAACTAACCGAAAGTGTCTTTGTTAAATTCGCAGTAATACCTCCATCTGCAGTAATATCGGCACTCGCTACAGGGAAGTTCCAGTAAACAATGCTTGATATGGGTGCAACATGGATGTAGCCACCTTTTAATTCGGCGTCAGATCCATTTGCATTAGTAGCTGTAAGGCTGGCGTCAAAAATACCTGTGGTGTTGTATGTAACCGTTGGCGGATTTTGAACTGTTGAGGTGGCTGGTGTCCCACTGGTCAGCGCCCATGACCAAGCCGTTGGTGCAGGACCGCCTGTTGTTTGATCGGTATAACTAATCGTTGTCCCCGGAGTAATTTCAGTTTGACTGGCAAAGAAATCTGTGTTAGGTAAATGACTTGCCGCTTGATCAAGACAGAATTCAGGTAAAATATATAACGAACTGTTACTACCATATTTTGCTTCAAAACTTTGCCAAGTTGTTCCATTATAAACAAAGGCAGTGTTGGTGCGGGACGCGTCACCATTAGCGAGGTAACAAGCGAAGGTGTCGACATTCGATGGATAATCAATGGTGAATCCAACAAAGAATGAACTGCCTACAGAAACAGGAGCAAAATTGATTGTATTTAAATAACCAGCTTTTAAAGTATGAACTTTCACTGGTTGAGCCAAAAGGGAGGTCCCCGGTACTCCGGCGTTGTCGGTCCAAATTCTGAACGTGACGTCAGTAAGTCCTTGCATGGAATCTGCTTTAGCAACAGCAACAATAAAGGATTTTACTTTACCAGTTAAATTTCCAACTTCAACTCGATCCGCGTATGCTGTAATGCCTTCTCCATTATGTCCTGGAATATATCCCCAATAGGTTCCGGGAGCACCATAATAGGTAAATCCGTCATTGGGTTGAATATTTGAATCATCATAACTGCAATCATCAAAAACATGAACATAATAACTTTTTGTAGTTGAAATTGACCCGTTTTGATTGGTCGCTGTTAAGGTCACATCATGATACCCACCTGTATTGTAAACAATGCCTGTCGGGTTTTGTGTGGTCGATGTTGCTGGGGTACCTCCTTCGAATGTCCAAAGCCAAGAGGTGGCAAGTTGCGATAAATCCTGGAAGCTTACGCTTTGTCCTGGACTGATATCCCGACTGGTAGTCGCGGTGAAGTCTGGTACTGGAAGGCTGTTGCCATGTGCAACACCACTCAAGCAAACATCATCAACCATCCATGCATAAGCATATCCTGCTGATGTACTCATGTCTTGAGTAGAACGGAATGTAAATCTGATTTTTACATTGGTCTTTCCAGCCGCTGCTGCAGAAATGTCGAATGTCTGAGTGACAGGATTTTCAGAAAGATCATTATTGGCGGCATCTGGATGGACTACATAGCGCTTAGAAGTAACAAAATTGTCGGAACTTACATAGACTAATGTGCTATCTACAAATTTAGCATAGTAATCTTGAAAGGTGAGGGTGACTGCACCATAGGCAGAACAATCAATTCCATTGGTTGTGGTAATATGCGCCCATTCATTATCTCCAGTCGCGCCTAAGGCATCGGAATCAAATAAAGCATAATTTCCCATGGAAGAGGAGTTTATTCGTCCAAATGTTGAAGTTGAGGAGCCCGTTGGAGCAGCAGAGGTTATTACCCAAGAATCCGGATATCCTCCAGATGTACTTGTCGTCCAATTAGTAGTTGTGGTGAAGTTATCACACCATATTGAAACAGGCGGTGTGCCCGGTAATACCGTAATATAGGCTACCTTTTCTGTTGTCTGTGTACCAGCCAATGGGGTGGAGGTTGTAAGTTTTACCTTATATACACCCTGCTGATAATAATATATATTTGATGGATTCTGAACAGTGGAGGTTGCAGGAGTTCCGCCTTCAAACACCCATGACCATGTGGTGGCCCCATTGGTAATATCGGTGAAATTTACAGTTTGCCCCTCATAAATTGTTGTCGGGTTTCCAGCGAAGTCCGGGTAGCCAGTAGG
Source organism: Bacteroidales bacterium (assembly GCA_963678485.1). Classification (GTDB taxonomy): domain Bacteria; phylum Bacteroidota; class Bacteroidia; order Bacteroidales; family CAIWKO01; genus CALGYY01. Next base: position 1,129,834 of record OY782882.1, on the reverse strand, counting down.
GTCATAGCCGTTTACAGTAGTTGCCCCTGTGTTTCCTGGATCTAACCAAGGTTTCAGTCGGGCACTCGCAAGTGTTCCCATTTGATCCCAATGATAATAAAACTTTCCATATAAATTTGCACCGGCAGGAGTAGTACAGCTTGAGCTTCCTCCAGAAAGTGTCCCAACGCAGCGGCCGGCTTGATTGAATAAAGGTGAGCCTGAGGATCCACCCTCAGTGACACTATGGCCATTAGGAGTTGAAACAAATGTTACATTCCAATGGACACCTGTAGCACACGTTAATCCTGTTCCACCATTAAAAGTACCTGTGGTTGCTGCAGATGTAAAGGTTGATATTTTTTTTACATCGCCCGCAGGATGGTGAATGCCAACCCCACTGGTAGCTGCAGTATTTGTCCTGTCCCAACCAACATAATAAGGATTATAAGAGATGGGTGGGGTAGAATTAAGAAGAACAAGACAAAAATCTGAACCTCCATCAATTGGACTCATTGCCTTCAATGTACAACCAACCAAGGTGCTGTAAGAAGGATTAGCGCCAACACTACAGGTTGATGATTCATACTTAAAATAAAACTGCCATAAGGCCATATCCGCAGCAGAAGCATATGGCTCAGCTGGTGATGAATTCGGTGTTCCATGGCAATGGTCCGCAGTTAAGAAATATGGAGTTCCACTGTTATTCGTTGTATTTACTAATGAGCCGGAACAAAAACCGTAACTCGTACCGTTTTTAATATAAATCTCAGCTACACCCTTTTTCTGGGCTTGCCAGGAGGCTCCTTCTGTACAATTAACATTCACCTGGCATGATCCTGATGCACCAAATTGGGGAGCTCTTAAAGGGTCAAACTTTGCAAGAAAAGGAACATCACGATAAACATAAATAATCTCTGAAATACTAATTTGAGGCTGCGATAAAGTAACCGTCGAACTCAGCGATTGAGTCACAATTCGATTGCCATCGAGATAACCACGTTCCTGTAAGTCGGTTGGTGGTACCTTATTGGTTAATTTTAATGGAGCAATGTATTCAAGGGTAACAGATTCTCCCTGAATAAGTTCTGTGGAAAAAATTCCTGATTCTGTATTATTTTCATGAGTATACGAGCCAATTACCTGAGTCTTGCTAGCATTGTATAAAAACAATTGCCCACCGACAGGAATATAAAATTTATCATAGTTCACACCGATGGCTTTTGCACCTGCAGAGGAAATCTTCAACCTCCAGATTGCGCTGCCGTCTGGCATGGTACTCCATGTCCCTGCGTTTTCCATGTTTACGTTCACTGGAATCGTGCGGCCTGACCAAAGTGGACCAGAACGCATGGAGTCCTCAAGCCTTACTTGAGCAACGTTAATCGGGGTAATCGTGATCGCATCGATATTATCATCGACTTCACCCGTGAACTTTGTACTAGCAGGGATACCCCCATAGCTAATCTGTGCTTGAAGATTCAGATTCATTCCGAAAACCAATCCAAGCATTACTAAAAAGAAATAAACTTTTCTCATGAAAAATGAAGTTTTAGAAATATTCAAATACTAATTTTAGGCACAAGGTGCAGATTAACAACACCTACCATAAAATTATGATAGATACTGTTTTGAATTATCTGTTTTTAAGTGATTTATGAGGGTAGTGCACAGTGCGTTAAGCGGAAAGCAAGAACAAATATAAAGAGTAATTTAACATGACATATGCATATTATTGCGGGTTTATCATAAAAAAATGTTAAATAAACATCATAAAATTTAAAAACACTAGTATAAAACACCTACTGTATTTTTATTCAGGCACATTTTTTCTTATGTTGATAATTCAAAAATTATCTCCACAATAAGCAGCAACGGGCTTGCCGACCTAAAACATAATCTGTAGAATGAAATATAAAGCGATTCACGACTTTGTCCGTATCATCCACTGTTCAAGTTTACGGTATAAAGTGGATTTGCCGATTTTTAACTTTTTGGCAGTAAGCACTACGTCGTCGCGGTATCTCTTGAGGTACACTTTAGCAAAAAATCTAAAGTATTCGTCAAGACTTGTTTCCCAAGTAAAGTTTTCTGGTAAGGGAGGTCCTTCCGAAAACTGTATATTAACTGAATCAATCAATAAATCAGATTGTTGATAGCCTTGTCTTATAACATTTTTTAACTCAGTGATATTTAATGGAAACGGATAGTCGCTAAGCTTGTTCATTGCTGCAGTCGAAAGTTCTTTTTCTTTGCCCGGATTCTCACTATTTAGCTGCGTCATTATACTCTGCGCCAATTCACTGATGTCTTCAGGTCGCTCACTTAAAGCAGGAATATGAATGTGGGTTCGACTTAAAAGAGTCAATAATTCTAAATGGATTTTGCCCCTTTCCGCCCATTTTTCGAGTTCTTCTTCAGTTGTAAGGATAAAGCGCGCATTGGGTAGTGTATCTTTTGCGCTTTGTTTACTCTTTGTGGAGGAAAAATTTTCGTAAAACCTTTGTTGCATTGATGTTTCCATCAATTCAAAATGCTGTATCACCAATGTGCCTGTATTTGCATACGTATTCATTGTGCCAACGTCCTTAGGCAATTCAAAATCTGAACGCCCAAATCGCAGAATCGCTGTCCGTGCCTGAGCGGCAGTGAGTCTTCTTAGGTCAATGCAATCAATAGGTAAGTCTGAGTGCGGCGAATTATAATGTATATACCGCGCAACCTCAGGGAGATCAAAGCCCATTTCGGAACTAAGTAATAAAGGAGAAAGATTCGTAGAAGCTTTTTTAATAAGACGGTTAACGATGATATTTTCCTGACTCACTCCTGGAAAGCACTTTTTAATTTTATAGGCTTCTAGGCTACGTTCGCGGAAATCACTGTTTTCGTCGCGTAAGCGCGCAAAACGTCGCCAGTTAAAAATTACTTTATCGAAGTTGTATTTAAGATTTTGATCTTTGACAATTACATCAAAAGCATACGAATAAGCCAGTTTTATTGCTTCGGGGTAGTTTTTCGAACTGCTTAAAAACACAATGGGTAAATCAGCTTTGTAAGCGTGAATTTTGTCCAACGTTTCCTGTTGTTTCAAATCCTTTAGTTCGTAAGAGAGAAATATTATACAAGGATTAAAATGTAATTGCTCCAGCATAGCTTCACTATCTGGAAAAATCCCAAGGCTGAACTCGTTATCTAATTGATTGTGATTAAATAGAATGTCTGCAGTATTCCTGTCGTTTTCTACAATAAATATCAACTCTTTATCCATGGATTTTTTTATGACCTGCAGTGTCTGCAAATCTAAATTGGCAATGCCTTCATCTACCATCAGAACGTTTTCGTTTTATGAGGCAGTTGATGACATTTAATTCGATGGTAATAGCGTAAAATAAAGAATATCAATGAGTAATGTTTGTGAATAATAGTCTAAAATCAGCCCGGTAAGAGCGATCGCCCTTAAAAATTGATGCTTATTTGTCGCTGAAAAATTCCCAAAATGGGAATGAAAATTCTTTTAAAGTTTGTAAGAAGCAGAAAAACAGGCAAATGAAAGATATTTCGAAAAATTCAGATTTCCCGTTATTGCCACCGTAGTTTAATATGCCGTTTGACCCAAATTAAAATGACTAAAAAATTAGATCTGGAGATATTGGTCTCACACATATTCACATATCCTATGGTACTTAGATATTTTATTTGTGAGCCTTAATTTTTTGGAACCTAAAGGGAATAACAAGCCACCGTTGGATTTCCTTAAAGTGCTTTCTCCGGCGGCTGATGGGCTGGTCGGAATAAGGGGTAGGGGCTTGCCCTGAGGTGATTATTTGTTATTATTTAGAATCTTTCTTTTTATCATTAAAATGTCGTACTTTTGTAGCCTGATTTGTACTGCAAATAAAGGCTATAAAAAATGGAAAACGACAATAACAAAATACTTGAGGAAGTAACTAACTCCGAGTACAAATATGGTTTCTATACCGATATCGAAATGGATACTGCTCCTCGCGGTCTGAATGAAGATATTATCCGTTTTATTTCGAAAAAGAAGAACGAACCCGATTTTATGCTCGAGTTTCGTCTGAAAGCCTATAAAAAGTGGCTTGAAATGGAACTGCCCCAATGGGCACACGTTAGCTTTCCTCCAATCGATTTTCAGGAAATCATCTTCTACGCTGCCCCCAAAAGGAAAAAGGAACTTAAAAGTCTGGATGAGGTTGATCCGGAATTGCTCAAAACATTTGATAAACTTGGTATTTCCCTCGATGAGCAAAAACTGCTTTCCGGTGTCGCCGTTGACGCAGTTATCGATTCCGTTTCTGTAAAAACCACCTTTCAAAAGACCTTGGAAGATAAAGGAATCATTTTCTGCTCCCTTAGCGAAGCCATTATTAAACATCCGGAACTCGTTAAGAAATATATGGGCTCTGTTGTCCCTTACGGAGATAACTATTTTGCAGCGCTTAACTCTGCCGTCTTTACCGATGGTTCTTTTGTATTTATTCCTAAAGGAGTAAGATGTCCTATAGAGCTTTCAACCTATTTTCGAATCAACGCCGCGAATACCGGCCAGTTTGAACGTACTTTAATCGTAGCGGAAGAAGATAGTTATGTTAGTTATATGGAAGGCTGCACTGCTCCACGTCGCGACGAGAACCAACTGCATGCCGCTGTTGTTGAACTAATCACACTTGAGGATGCCGAAATTAAATATTCGACTGTGCAGAATTGGTACCCAGGTGATAAGGAAGGTAAGGGCGGGATTTATAATTTTGTCACAAAACGTGGTTTGTGTAAAGGAAGAAATAGTAAAATTAGCTGGACACAGGTTGAAACGGGTTCAGCGATTACATGGAAGTATCCAAGTTGTATTCTTGCCGGTGATAATAGTGTAGGAGAGTTCTACTCGGTGGCGGTGACCAATAATTACCAACAGGCCGATACCGGCACCAAAATGATTCATCTTGGTAAGAATACCAAAAGCACTATTATATCAAAAGGTATTTCAGCGGGCAAAAGCAACAATAGCTATCGTGGATTGGTTAAAGTATCGAAGAAGGCTGAAAATGCACGCAATTTCTCTCAATGCGATTCACTGCTTATGGGCGATAAATGCGGCGCTCACACTTATCCCTATATAAAGGTTGACAATACTACCGCAATTGTTGAACATGAAGCTACTACTTCTAAGATTTCTGATGAGCAATTGTTCTACTGCAAGCAGCGAGGTATCGATCAGGAACGAGCCATTTCCCTTATCGTTAACGGATATGCACGCGAGGTGCTAAATAAACTCCCAATGGAATTCGCCGTTGAGGCTCAGAAATTATTGAGCATTAGTCTTGAAGGAAGCGTTGGATAAGCCGAATGATCAGATGCATTAGAAATACAGATATTAATATGTTTCAACATTAAAATAGATACTTATGCAAACCATCACCGAAGAACAGGTTATCGCACGTATCAAAACCGTATTTGATCCTGAGATTCCTGTCGATATCTATGAAATGGGAATGATCTACGAAATCGTGATTTCTATGGATAACCGTATCTATATTAAAATGACACTCACTTCTCCCAATTGTCCTGTAGCCGAATCATTACCTGGTGATGTTCGGGCTGCAGTTCTTGGCATTCCCGGCGCGGAAGAGGTGAATGTCGAGCTTACCTTCGAACCACCCTGGGATATGGTCATGATGTCACCCGAAGCAAAATTGCAATTAGGGATGTTATAAAATCTGTGATTATGCGATTCCCCTTGAAGTATGAAGAGCCCCTGTTTCGCCCGCCCAGCGAGGCCTATTCCTTGATTTTCCAGATTACCAAAGGCTGCTCGTGGAATCAATGCGCTTTTTGCGAAATGTATTCTACCAAGGATTTCAAAGCAAAGAAAAGAGAAAAAAATATTGAGGATATTGAAAAAACAGCCGCCTTACTTCCAGATACACGCAAAGTCTTTCTTGCAGATGGCGACGCTATGGTACTTTCCTCTGAACGACTGCTTGAAATATTGACACTGCTTAAGACATCATTTCCTAAGCTTAATCGAGTGGGTATCTATGCAAGCACACGGAATCTTCTTACTAAATCGCCACAAGAACTCAAGGAATTGCACGATGCAGGATTGAAAATTATTTATGTGGGTATTGAATCTGGTGACGATGTGGTGCTGGAACGCAATAAAAAAGGAGAAACATTCAAATCGACCGTTGAAGGATTGCTTCGCGCACACGATGCGGGAATTCAAAGCTCGGTCATGATACTTACCGGACTTGGCGGGAAAGAACGGATGCATTCTCATGCTGTAGAATCTGCGAAAGTGCTCAACGAAACTCAACCACATTTCGCTTCAACACTGGTGTTGAGCTTCCCTTTTGGCGAGAAGCATTACAGAAATAGACTGGGACTTCCGTTCGAGTTGCCCGATAAAAAGGAGCTGCTGATTGAGTTGCAGACAATGATCAAACAACTGCAGTTAAAGGAAACCATTTTTCGCAGCGATCATGCTTCAAATTATCTTAGTCTGAAGGGTATTCTTAACAGAGATCAGGAAAAACTGCTCGGGCAAATTGAATTCGCGTTGAATAATACGGGTTCGCTACGTCCTGAATGGATGCGGGGTTTGTAGAACTTCCTGCTGCAGCATTGATGAAAAGAAGTAATTCATTTAGTAAAATGTGTTATCTTTGGTCATAATAATAATTGCAAAATGATACAAGTCGAAGCCTTATTCAAAATATCTTACGGACTCTATATCGTGAGTTCAGGCACCATGCAAAAGGCGAATGGCTATATCTCCAATACAATTTTTCAAGTAACAGCAGAGCCTGCAAGGTTTGCCAACTGCTGCAGTAAAAATAATTATACTGCAGCATTGATTCAGCAAAGTGGTGTGTTTTCAGTTTCTATTCTTGCTGAACAATGCTCTATGGATATTCTCAGTCGCTTTGGTTACAAAAGCGGAAGAGATATAAATAAAATGGAAGGCATTGAGCTTCGCGAGGGAGAAACTTCTGTGCCTATTGTACTGAATGATACCATTGCATTCATGGAATGTAAGGTGATAAACACTATAGATCTCGGAACGCATTGGATGTTTATTGCAGACCTGGTACAATGCGAAATCATTGATGATACAAAGTCTCCATTAACGTATCAATATTATCGACAGGTGAAAAAGGGCGTGGCACCTAAGAATGCACCAACTTATGTAAATAAAGAATTACTCACCAAAACACATGAATCAAACACAGCTAAGAAATATAAATGTCTGGCATGTGGTTATATTTATGATGATGCTGAGGAAGAAATACCTTTCGACGAACTGCCCGACGATTGGGTTTGTCCTCTTTGTGGAGCTGAAAAAACTGATTTCATTCAAATATAAATACTAAATTAATAATTATGGAAAAATCATTAAAAGGAACACGTACCGAGCAAAACCTGCTTAAATCATTTGCCGGAGAATCTCAGGCAAGAAATCGTTATGAGTTTTTTGCTAAAGTCGCCAAAAAAGAAGGTTACGAGCAAATGGCTGCAATTTTTATGGAAACAGCTAATCAGGAAAAACAACATGCAAAACGCTTCTTTAGCTTTCTCGAAGGAGGTCCACTTGAAATCACTGCAACCTATCCTGCAGGGAAAATCGGAACTACCGCAGAAAATCTGAAAGCCGCAGCAGAAGGCGAACACGAAGAATGGGAATTGCTCTATCCCATGTTTGCAGAAATTGCAAAAGAGGAAGGTTTTCCTGAAATCGCTACTGCATTTAAAATGATTGCAAAGGTTGAAGCAGAACACGAACGTCGCTATCTGAAGCTATTGCAGAATATTTCTGAGGACAAAGTGTTTATGAAAGATGGAAAAGTTTGGTGGTATTGTATTAATTGTGGTTATGTGTATGAATCAGTGAAGGCACTCGAAAACTGCCCAGCATGCCTGCATCCAAAAGCATTTATGCAAGTTAGAGAAGATAATTACTAGAATCATAAATTACGCAACAGGGAATCATCATGATTCCTTGTTGCATTTTAAAAAGCTCCTATGAAAAAAACAATTTCATTGATTGCAATAACGACAGTAATTTTTCTACTACTCGTACCGCGGACTTCAGTAGCACAAGAGATAAAAGCCGTTGATTTGAATGTGAAAATTGATAAGGAAAAGCGACCCGGATTTTCTGTTGCCTGTGATGCTGAAATCAAACCTCTGCAAAGCGCATGGGCTGCATATTTGAAAAAGAACTTTAAACTAAAGGTGAATACTGGACGTAATGAAGTTAGTGTTGAAAACGCCAGCATCCCTAGTGTTTCGGCTGCAACATTCAATTTGCTTACGACCTATAAGCTCACCGCTGAAGGTTGTGAAATGATCGTTACGGCTGCTGCTGGTGGCGCCATTTATTTTTCGGCTTCTGAGCATCCGGAGGATTTTAAAAAACTTAAAACCTTAGTGATTGATTTTGTGAAATCCTTTATGGTGGCTAATTACGATGGGCTGATTAAAGAGAAACAAAAAGTGATCGATGCCAGTGTAAAGGAACAGTCTTCAATGGAAAAGGAAATTAAAAAACTTGGAGATGAAAATGAAAAGGCTGCAAAAACAATCGAGGATCTGCAAAAGCAAATCGAAAAAAACAATGCCACAATCCAGCGCAATAAAGAAATGATCCCAACGATGAAGGAAACGATAGAGCAGAAAAAAACCTTGTTGAAAGCACTTGAAGAAAAAAGGAAAAGTATTTCAGGTAAAAAATAATTTGTCTTTCGATTAACCGCTGTATTGCCTTTGGACGGACTTTTTGCACAAACCTTGAAATTTAGAGACGAAGGCGTAATCGACTGCCCGACAATACGAGGACAACGCCGCAGACGGAATTTATGGTCAGCCACTAACTAAATTTGTAGCTATGAAAACCCACTTGATAAAGTCGCTAAAGCCAATTGGACTTCATTTCGAAACAGCTGATCCTTTCCTGTTTTGCGCTCATCACCTCGATAATTTTCCTAAAGCCAATGAACAGATGGGGCCTGCTGTATCGCTGGCCGGCCGTGCTATTGGGGAAGATTTTACTCTTAAGGATGGTTTTAGAATGTACCATGGGCATGTAGTCCCGGGTTTTCCTGAGCACCCTCATCGTGGTTTTGAAACGGTAACGGTGGTTGTTAAAGGTTTGGTCGATCATTCCGATTCCTTTGGTGCTGCCGGTCGATACGGCGCAGGAGATGTGCAATGGATGACTGCGGGTTGCGGAATGCAGCATGCTGAAATGTTTCCACTACTTAATAAGGATGCTGATAATCCATGTGAACTTTTTCAGATATGGCTCAACCTTCCTGCTGCAAAGAAGATGGTGGAGCCGCATTATAAAATGTTGTGGAGCGAGAATATTCCGCAAGTTTTACTAACGGACAATAACGGCAAGAATACGCGTATTCGGATAATTGCAGGGAAGGTGGGAGATGTTACTGCATTAGAGCCTGCCCCGGATTCATGGGCAACAGATGCTGTAAATGCGGTCGATATTCATCTTATTGCCTTAGATCCCGGTGCCGAATGGGTATTGCCAGCTGCAGCCAAGGGTTCGAACAGAACTGTTTACTTCTATGAAGGATCCTCCATCGAAGTTGATTCAACCATAGTGGATGTAAATCATGCCATTGAGCTGGTCGCTGAAACGGATGTGCTATTTCGAAATGGCGAAAATGTTGCACACTTGCTGTTGCTACAGGGAAGGCCAATTGCGGAACCCGTTGTTCAGTACGGACCTTTTGTGATGAACACTGAAGCTGAGATACAACAAACATTTAATGATTACAGAAAAACTCAATTTGGTGGCTGGCCATGGGATAGACCAGATCCTGTGCATCCTCGTGATAAAGGCCGCTTTGCGCGCTTTGCTGATGGACGAGAAGAATTTCCTCCTGCAGAATTTAAGTAGATGATGAATATATTTTCCAAAAGTTTGCTTCGACAAATATCTTCTCTAATGAATGAGTTTGGTGCTTGTTGCAATATATCCAACCATGAAAATAGTTACCTTTGTAAAACTAAATAGAATCCGTATATAAACTCAGTGGCTGATCATAAAGCTTCGGATGCAAGGCGTCCGAAGTGTTGGCGGGTAGGAGTTTACTGGGGGTAATCGACTAACCGACAACGAGAGGACAACGCCGCAGACGGACTTTATGGACAGACACTAAATATAAATTTTATGAAAAAATTGTGTATCGTTGCGCTAATGGGTGTTGTACTCTTTTCTTGCACACCGGGAACAGATAAAAATAAACCAGCTGATGTTGATAAAAATGGAGTGGTTGAAACCACCACCACTACTACTCAACAAAATGCAACTGTAGATAACAACCCACCTTCAGAGGGGAAACCAATAAGTATTTCTGAAGATGATTTTGCAAAGAACGTATTTGATTTCCGTAAAGGGGGTAAGTGGAAATATAAAGGCGATAAGCCTGCAATCATTGATTTTTATGCCGATTGGTGCGGACCATGCAAAATGATTGCTCCTTTTATGAAGGAGTTTGCAGCAACCTACAAAGATCAAATATATGTTTATAAAGTCAATACTGATAATGCTCAGGATCTTGCAATGTTCTACGAAATCAATGCTATTCCCGCTGTGATGCTTTGTCCAATCAAAGGTGATTATCAGATGATCGTTGGTGCCAACACCAAGGAACATTACGAATCATTAATCAAATCAGTATTATTGAAATAATAAAAGAGATGGAACATCTAAATAAGGAAACATTTATCAGTAAAGTCTTCGATTTCGAAAAGCATCAGGAGTGGAAATTTGCAGGCTCCTTGCCTTGTTTGATTGATTTCTATGCCGATTGGTGCGGACCCTGCAAAATGGTGGCGCCTATTCTCGAAGAGCTTGCTATTGAATACGAAGGAAAAATCAATATTTATAAAGTTGATACTGAAGCGGAGCAGGAACTAGCCGGAATCTTTGGTATCCGAAGCATTCCAAGTCTGTTGTTTATCCCGATGGAAGGTGAACCACAAATGATGGCAGGAGCAATGCCCAAGGCCTCCTTTAAACAAGCCATCGATGAAGTGCTGCTTGGTGTGCAATAAGTAGTGCCATCATTTTTCTAAAGCAAAGCAGTCCATTTTATGCATTGCCCTCACTTGTTTTTGGGTGCAGGGCTATATAGGTATGGATAGGTTGGACATATGAAAGTAGTTGTGATCGGAATAAATTAAGTAGGATGATTAAATGGGCTGGTTTTAGCCCCCCTCATCCCCACATTCGCACCTGACCTATAATAATTTGTTAAAACTCTTTTCAAATTTTCTTCAACTCACTAATTCGACGTATTTTCGTTTTCTTAAGACCATATGCGAAAAATACTTCTACTCATACTCTTCCTTCCAAGCACGCTGATGGCGCAAACAGTGCGTCCTGTTATGACTGCAACGCGTACCGTTGAGAATCCCCGCATCGATGGCAAACTCGATGAAGCTTGCTGGAAGCTCGCAACGGCTGTCACATCGTTTACGCAGTATGTGCCCGTTTTCAAGGCCAAGCCACGACAGCGAACTGAAGTAAAAATACTATATAGCGATAATGCCATTTTTGTAGGAGCAATGATGTACGACACTGCTCCCGACAGCATTCTTCATCAACTGGGGAATCGCGACGATATGCTGAATGCAGATGCATTCACTATTTGCTTTGATACATATAATACTCAGGTTGATGCCTATGTTTTTTCCGTGACCGCCTCAGGTGTACAAACCGACTATCGTATCAACGATGAAACCTATAATCCGGTCTGGTCCAGCGCATGCAATATTACCGATTCGGGTTGGATTGCTGAATTCCGAATCCCATACTCTGCCTTGAGGTTTCCTAATACCGATGTGCAATGTTGGGGATTGCAGATTACTCGCGGCTTACGGCGCTTTCGCGAAACAGACCAATGGGCACTTGTTGAAAAAGGAGTTGCCAATGATTTGCCTTATTGGGGGAAAATGGAAGGCATCAGTGCCATCAAAGCCCCATTGCGACTGTCTGTCACACCCTACCTTTCACTGTATGGTGAGCATTATCCATATAATGTCGATGGAAAGTCGAACCTCTCAGGTTCCTACAGTGGCGGTCTTGACCTGAAGTGGGGCGTTGATGAAAGTTTTACTTTGGATATGACCTTACTGCCCGATTTCAGTCAGGTGCAAAGCGATAATCTGGTAAAAAATATTACCGCCTTCGAAACGCAATACAGCGAAAACAGACCATTTTTCAACGAAGGCATTGAACTGTTTCAAAAAGGCGGACACTTCTATTCACGCCGTATTGGTAAGGAACCATCGGGCTTATATGATATTGAAGATTCTTTGCGCGAAGGAGAGTTCGTGAAAAAAAATCCGGGTCAGGTTAAACTCATCAATGCGACCAAGTTTTCAGGAAGAGGTAAAAAGGGGACTGCCATTGGTATTTTTAATGCAATCACCGATAATATGTACGCAGTTATCGAAGATAGCTCGGGTTCAAAACGCAAGATACTCACTGAGCCTCTGACGAACTACAACATTGCGGTTGTTGATCAGACAATGAAAAATAATTCCAGTGTTTACCTTATCAATACCAATGTTAGCCGTAATCACGGCTGGGATGATGCCAATGTAACCGGTGCCGGTACAACGATTAACGATAAAACAAACACCTGGCGGTTTACTGGCAGTGCAGCGCTGAGTCAATTGTTTCATCGTAATACCAGCGATCCGTCTGATGTCTACGAGAATCAGCTGGGATATCGTTATTATGCATCTTTTGGTAAAGTCACTGGAAAAATCAATTTCAGTCTTTCCCGTGAAGCGATCAGTAAAAATTATGACGATAATGATTTTGGTCTGATGTTTCAAAATAATGAAACACGACATACCGGATATTTTGCGTATCGAATTTTTGAACCATTTGGCATAGTGAGGGATCTTTCTACGGCCCTTACGATTACTGAACGGGACAATGCTACTACTGGAAAACTGACCAACTTTGAAGTGGATTTGAGCAACTCACAGACCTTTAAAAATTATCTTACTTTTTGGGATGGAATTGGATTGGATCCATTACATGTATATGATTACTACGAGCCCAGAGTTCCAGGAAGAGCCTATTTCTGCGAGCCATACTATTATGCCTATTTCGGATTTTCCAGCGACTACAGAAAAGCCTTTGCTCTTGACGGGGATTTTACCTGGATAAGTACCATTGATGATCCTGCACGACGAATTGAAGCTACACTTACACCATTGGTACGTCCAAACGATCGATTGTTTTTTACATATACGCTTCGCTTGTTGCAATGCTGGAACGACAAGGGTTTTGCGACAACAGATACCAGCGCAGTCATTTTCGGGAATCGTGATTTGATGGAGATTGAACAATTACTCGAAGGTAGATATATGTTTCGTAACAACCTCTCTCTTGCGCTGCGCTTGAGATATTACTGGGCTATGGCAACCTATGATCGTTTCTATACACTTCTTGAGTCTGGTAAACTTGAAATGAACGATTCTTATTTTGGTTCCACTGATTATGATTTTAATTATAACGCCTTTAATGTGGACCTGATGTTCAAATGGCAATTCGCTCCCGGCAGCAGTCTCGATATCACCTATAAAAATTCCATACTTGAAGATGAAAATCGCGTAATCTGGAATTATTTAGACAATATCAAACGCACCTTCGCAAGCGATCAGCTAAATAGTCTTTCTATAAAAGTACTTTATTATCTTGATTACCAGTATTTGCGTCGCAAACAGTCCAAGCACTGATTTTCGAGCATTTGTGCCGCTTATTTTTATCCTTTCTGAATATTAGTTTTTTCCCGCTTTTCACTTGCATCTTCTTGAATAGTTTTCTATATTGCGCTTTCTTTTGTATCTATAATTATTTGATATAATAAGAATGATTTGTTTTTAGTATTTTTATACGACTAAGAAAATCCTGCCCTATGAAAAAAATATACCTTGCCCTTAGAACAATTATTGGCCTGTCAATCCTTGCAGTTCTCTGCATTCAGGCGCCAATGAAAGTATCTGCTCAGTCCAGCGATCTGGCCATCACAATAACTCCGATAGCTAATCCAAGCTGCGGAAACACTACTCAGAATGTGAATTTTAATGTAATCAACGATGGGCCAGATATTGCCAACATGGTAACTATAAATATCCTTCTTAATGGAAATCATATTCCGGGTTCTCCATTCCTAAGCCCAAGTATTCCTAGTGGAACGAACCTACCCTTTAGCGTGCCCTTAAGTTTTCCAAAACCCGGGAAAAATACTATTGTAGCCTCAATAAGTGCAACCTCTCCTGTTGATCCGGATTTGAGCGATAATACTGCTACCCAAACATTCAATATTTTGTTTAATGGTACCTACACGGTTGGTTCTTTGGCGAGCGATCATTTTTCTTCAATAAAAATGGCTGTTGATACTCTCAATACCTACGCATTATGCGGTGCAACCGTCATTCAGGTGGCAGCCGGCCATGTTGAAAATAATGTAAATATTCAGCTCAATGCTACGGGAACTGCAGTAAATACCTTGGAAATCGTTGGCATGGGGACTCCTAAGCCTATCATTAAATCCTTGAGCACAGGAAGTGGAACGAATAACAATGCTGGTTTTCTAAGCTTCGGCGATGCTTTTTTCAAAATCAATGGTGGCGATTATATAACCATTACTGGAATTGATCTTAATGAAGAATACTCAGGTAGTGATCCAACTCTATATATGGAATATGGATATATGATTGCGAGGGCAACAGCGACCGATGGTGCGAAAAATTGCAAAATTCGAAATTGTACAATACAGTTGAATCGAAAAAACCTATATACTGCTGGAATTTTTCAATCGAACTATACCGGTTCCGGCGCTGTCACTAATCCGGCAAGTATTGCCGGACTTCATGAGGGGAATAGCTACTCGGGGAACGTTTTGAGCAATATGTACAATGGTATTATTCTACGCGGATGCAATGTGGTTTCACCTTATGACCTCTATGATCAAACCACAAATGTTGGTGGTGCAGGGCGAAATATCATCAGTAATTTCGGAGGGGGCAATCAAATGGCTTCTGGAATTTATGTGTCATATCAAAATAAAGTCAATATATCTAATGATAGTATTAATGGTGGTGATAGCACCAGCGTTTCTCTCTTCGGAATATATTTGGTAAATGGCTTCGGCGCCAATGCAACAGTGTATAACAACAAAATAATCCTGAAGCCGTATTCAAGCACCTTGCCTTCCTACGCTATTGCGAATAGTCTGGGTTCTTCAGTTGCCGGTAATCGTATTACCATTAATCAAAATTATGTCGAAAGCATGGTTAATTCGCAGGCCACAACGGCCGCTATGTATGGAATTTATAACAATTCGAATGCTGATACATTGTATATCTATGATAATGTCGTTACAGGCTTGAGTACTACCGGAAGTGGCGGCTTGTCGGGAATAGATGCTGGAAGCCCCTTACATACCTACGTGTATGGGAACACCGTTTCATCACTTTTTAAAACTGGCGCCGGGTCTCTTTATGGTATGCGCTGCTGGTCAGGTGTTGTGGATGCACATAATAATACAATAAATAACCTTAATTCATCTGCAACGAGTTCCATGATTTATGGTATTTATAATACTGCAGGACCCACGAGCGAAACTTATTATTTGAATACCATACGCAATCTGAATCATTCCGGACAAGGCATGGTGACTGGAATTAATTTGTCCAATGCATCTGCACTGCGTATTGTACGCGATAATGAAATCAGCCATTTGTTTTCTGCTGATAGCAATGTGATGGGAATGTACATCGGTAGCGGCAAAGCCACCATTTACCGTAATAGGATTTTTGATTTGCAAACTTCCAGTCCGGGAACAAAAAGTTATGCCGCTGGTATTATGATATATACTGGAAATAAATCAGAGATATATAACAATTTTATTTCTGAACTAAAAGCTCCAAATGCAAATCTCGATAATGCCATTCGCGGAATCTATCTATCGCAGACTGCAGGCGACACCACCTTCGTGTTCTACAATTCGATCTTTATTAATGCAGCGAGTTCAGGAGCTACCTTCGGGTCAACCGGTGTGTATTTCGCAAATAATGCTAAGCTTGATTTGCGAAACAACATTATCGTGAATACTTCGGTTCCGAATGGAACAGCCAATACTTCTGTGTTATATTCGGGCAATGCAGGGACTTCCAATTATCAAAATTCATCAAATAATAATTGTTTGTATGCAGGGACTCCTTCTTCGAAAAATGTGATTTTTGCAAATACGGGAGCAACTGATCAAACCATTGCAGCCTTTAAGGCGCGAATGACACCGCGCGACAGTTCATCTTTTACCGAGAATGTTCCTTTTATAAACGCAACAGCGGCACCGTACGATTTGCATATTTCGCTGAGCATACCTACACTGTGTGCAAGTGGCGGACTGCGCATCACTTCTCCTCTTGCAATCACCAGCGATTATGATAATGATATTCGTTATGGAGAAACGGGTTATTCGGGAACCGGTACTGCTCCTGATGTTGGCGCGGATGAAGGTAATTATACACGTCTTGATTATGATATCGCTGTAATATCTATTGATAAGCCAACACATAAAGGATGCTTCACTGCTTCGGATACGGTTGCGGCAACCATAAAAAATGTAACACTCAAAACCATTGATTTTGCTGTAACACCAGTTACTTTTACAAGCACTATCAACAACGGGAGCACACTGCAGACATTCAATCTGCTTAAAAATTCAGGTCGCTTAAAACCGGATTCCACCATAAGATTAACCTTTACTACTGCAGCAGTAATGAATGTTCATGGGACATATGCTATTAAAGTATATCATCAATGGGCTGCGGATCAGGTGCGCACAAATGATACGTTGAAAATTACCAGAATTGTGACTAATCCCGAGATTCAGAGCATCACTGCCGATGATACCGTCATTTGCAAATGGAGCCCTGCTAATCTTCTGGCTACGGTCTCTGCCTTTGGTGGCGGCAGTTCCCAGCTTACATTCTCTCGCGATACTGCGGCAAGCATTCCCGATCCCGGCTCAATAAGTTCATCAATACTGGTGAGTGGCGCTGGTGGTCAGGCTTCCGATTTGGTCTCCGTTACTATCGATTCTTTATTACATACGTATGATAGTGATGTTGATATTTACCTTTATGCACCCGATGGCAGTAGGGTTGAACTTACTACAGATAATGGCTCTACGGGAGATAATTATTTAAGAACACAATTTTCGACGAGTGCTGTAAATAGCATCAGCACTGGCTTTACACCATTTACCGGACTGTTCCTTCCGGAAGAAAGTTTCGAGGTACTCACCGGTGGAGTAAACGGAACCTGGCGTTTGGTGGTCACCGACGATAACAGCGGAAATTCCGGCACCTTATACAAATGGTCAATTAAAGTCAAAGCACCCAATGCAATCGCTACATACACATGGACTCCTTCTGCCAGCCTCAGCGCTCAGGGCATTGCCAATCCTGTGGCAACACCAGTGCTTACCACCACCTATCACCTCACTGCAGTCGACCAAAATGGATGCAGCAGTATCGCCGATTCAATTAAGATCTATGTAAATCCTGCTTATCGCGATACCGTGGATTATCAGCTGTGCAACGGCGATAGCCTCTACACTCAGGGAGCATGGCAGCATCTGAGCGGTTACTATACTGATAATAATCCAACGTTGCTTGGATGCGATTCAATCACTGTGCGACATCTGAATGTACATCCTGTTTATAATGATACATTAAATGTAACTATTTGTCTTGGTGATAGCTCGTTTGCAGCGGGGGCCTGGCAACATACCGCCGGATTGTATTTAGATCATCGTCATACACTTACTTATGGTTGTGATAGTCTTACCTATACAAATCTTATCGTAAATCCTTCATATCACGATACCTTAGTAATTCATATTTGCAACGGCGACAGTGTATTTGCTGCTGGTGCATGGCAGCACAGCACAGGGAATTATTTAGATAATAAGCAAACAGTATTAGGATGCGATAGTATCACGTGGACCTATCTTACGGTAAATACTTTACCGGTTGTTAACTTGGGACATGATACCCTGCTTTGCTGGGATCTGGATATAACGCTTGATGCTGGAAATCCTGGATCGCTATTCCTTTGGTCGGATGGAGAGACCGGACAGACAAATCTAATTGATTCTGCTGAGTACTGGCTGGGATCGCACGACATATGGGTACAGGTGAACAATGGTTGTATCAAGAGGGATACCATCAGAGTTTCCTTTACTCCGTGCTCCGGTGTTGATGAATTGCAGACGCTGCAAGTTGAAATCTATCCTAATCCTACGAACGATAAAGTGTTTATTCGCCAGCTTTCTCAAGATGCTATTCAGCAGTATGCAGTATACGATAGCAAAGGATTATTACTGCAGCAAATGACAAATACTGCAAGTATGTCCGATCTGTTCGAGATTGATCTTTCTGCATGGCCAACGGGATTGTATTATATCCGCTTATTCGATGGTAAACAGAACCTGACAGTTCCGGTGGTACGAGTCAGTCAATAAGGATTATTTGTAAGAGAAGCGTTGCATGCAATTTTTATGGAAAACTGCAGAAGGTCAATGCCATTGTTCAGATGCGATTTTCACAAATCCTGCGAATGAAAGACCGTTACGTTTTTGTTTGTATTAAATTGCCCATCAATCTTGCTTTCATAACTTCACACTTGCGGGAATCTTCAATCGGAGCCGTCATCCATCACTTGATGCAGGATCCCATCGTTATTAAGACATGACTGTGTGTAGAATATTCATATTATAAAATTTCAGAACAGATACTTTCACTTCATTATTGATGAAATAGCATTAAAAAAAGTTCATTTTTATGAGCTTTCCAGAATCTTTTCGGATATAAAGTGTTGCAATGCTTTTCGTCTAAGCGTGTGCGCAGGCTTGTCAAAGCAAGCGGGCGAGAGCAGGGGGATAGCGTTTGGCTTTGACTTGACTTTTGGCTCCACCATTTTTGTCAAGAAAAATGGTGGAAATAATGAAACTAATTAGGAGAGTCTGTCCACAAGTTTTGTTGCGGCCTTGTCCTGGTGCTGTTTGGTAGACGATTAACTTGGTAAACTCCAAGATGTCAACACATCGGACGCTTTGTCTCAACATAGGAGAGAGAGCTGTATAATCTACCAATGAGTTTATAATCGAACTGTTATTAACCAACAAATAACCCTTTTCATTTGGCTATTCCAACCAAAGACAATACTTTTGCCTACTAATGACCTATTAAAAATTATTTTATGAAACATGATGATATCGGATTCAATTCCAAATTGATCCACGAAGGTGGTGTAGAAGATGCTTACGGTAGCGCTGTTGTACCCATCTATCAAACCTCTACATTTAAATTCAAAAATGCTGAACATGGAGCCCAGTGTTTTTCGGGCGAAAGCGATGGATATATTTATTCCCGTATAGGTAATCCTACCATTAAAGCCTTAGAAAATGCAGTTGCTGCATTGGAAGGCGGATATGGTGGTATCGCTACAGCTTCGGGTATGGGCGCAATCAGCACCATTTACATGGCATTGTTGGAAAAGGGTGGTCATATTATCAGTCACGACGCGATTTACGGTCCGGCACGCGGCATTATGCTTAGCATTATGGCACGTTTTGGCGTTGAGTACACCTATCTGGATACATCCGATCTGGAGCAGGTGAAGGCCGCTATACGTCCAAATACCAAGCTTATTTATACCGAAACCCCTGCGAATCCTACCATGACCATCACCGACCTTAAAGGTCTGAGCGATTTTGCTCATGCGCATAATATTCCTGTAGTTGTGGATAACACCTTCTGCAGCCCATATCTGCAGCGTCCTTTTGAATTTGGTGCTGATGTAGTATTGCATTCAATGACCAAATTTATCAATGGCCATGCTGATATCGTGGGTGGTATCATTGTAGCCAAGGAAAAGAAATATTATGATATTATTCGTCCCGTAATGGTGAACATGGGCTTCAATATCGACCCACACCAGGCATTTTTAGCTCATCGTGGGCTTAAAACACTGGGAATCCGCGTTGACCGTGCTCAGGAGAATGCCATTAAAGTGGCCGCATTCCTCGAAAGTCATCCTCAGGTGGCTGTAGTCCGCTTCCCGGGCTTAAAATCTCATCCTCAATACGAACTGGCTTGCAAACAAATGGCAGGTCCCGGATGTATGATCAGTTTTGAGCTGAAGGGTGGTGTGGAAGCCGGAAGAATTTTAATGAACAACGTAAAACTTATTTTATTAGCTGTTTCTTTGGGTGGTGTGGAAAGCTTAATTCAACATCCTGCATCTATGACCCACTCCAAGCTAAGTCGCGAAAACCGTCTGGCATCAGGCATTACCGATGGACTTGTTCGTTTATCGGTGGGCATCGAAGATGTGGCCGATATTCTTCACGATTTGGAACAAGCCCTTGCAGCTATTAAGTAAGAAATATTGTCTGTCGTTTCACGTTAATGATTCGGCGTAAATCATTGTAAAATTTATTATTTTTGCCTCCCCTTGAACCTTCCCACCGGTGGTTGATCATGTGCAACCTTCCGGAATCTTAATAACATAAAGCCATTCATCAATGGAAAAGAATGAACACACCCATCAGAACCCGGAAGAACAAAATGTTCCAAAGGCGGACGAACTGAATGCAGAGACCCAACCCTCTGTTGAATCACCAGAGTCTGAAACCCCTGTCGCAGAGCTGAAGCCAGAGGCAGAGCAGCCGCTCGTAACCGAAATTGTTTCGGAAACCATGGTCGAAGAGCCACACGAAGAGCTCATCCCTGCCGACCATGAATTAAGCAAGCTTGAAATGCATGAGGCAATACAGAAAGCTGAAGCTGAGTCGGAGGAAGAAACTGAAGTCGGTGAAGAGGAAGTCTATGAACCAGAGGTTGACTATTCAGTACTTAGCAAGGACGAATTAATCACCAAGCTGGAAGAAGCAGTTAGTCACGATGATGTAAATCGCATCAAAAACCGTATTGCTGCGATTAAGGTTGAATTTCTAAGAATTATCAAAGATGAAAAACAGGCAGCAGCCGATGCATTTATTGCAGCTGGCGGTCTTGCCGAAGATTATAAGCCAATTCCCGATCCACTCGAAGAAAAGTTCCGTCTGATCTTCGATGTGTACCGCGTGAAGAAAGCCAAGTTTAACGAACAACTTGAGAAACAAAAAATCATCAACCTGGCAGCCAAACAACAAGTATTGGAAGAGCTCAAGGTATTGGTGAATTCAGAGGAAACGCTCAAGCGGACGTATGATGAGTTCAAAGGCCTGCAGGAACGTTGGAAACAGATTGGTCTGGTGCCACGTGCCGAAATGAACAACCTTTGGCAGACCTACAACTTCCTGGTGGAGCGCTTTTTCGACAAGGTAAAGATCAATAAGGAATTAAAGGATCTTGATCTGAAAAAGAATCTTGAACATAAAATGCAACTCTGCGAAAAGACTGAGGAATTATTGTTGTCGACCAGTGTTCATAAGTCATTCAAGCTGCTGCAGAAATACCACGATGAGTGGAAAGAGATTGGTCCTGTTCCTCAGGATAAAAAAGATGAGATTTGGGAGCGCTTTAAAACCGTGACCGATCGCATCAATGTAATCCGTAAAGAATATTACAGTAGTCAGGAGAAGGAGCAGGAAAACAATCTGCTTGCTAAAACTGCATTGTGCGAAAAGATTGAGGCCATGCTTGCGGAAGAGATTCCTAATATGCAGGTGTGGAAAGAAAAAACCAACGAGATTACCGAGATGATGAAGCTGTGGCAGGCCATTGGTCGCGCCCCGGTGAAATCAAACGACGAAATCTGGCAACGATTCAAGAAATCCATCAATAATTTCTATAATCTGAAAAAGGAATTTTTTGGCGGATTAAAGGAGCAGCAGACCAACAACTACAACCTCAAGGTAAATCTTTGTTTGCAGGCTGAAGCGCTCAAGACAAGTACGAATTGGAAAACCACGACCAATGATTTTCTAAAACTTCAGCAGGAGTGGAAAAAGATAGGTCCGGTGCCGCGCAAATATTCTGATAAAATATGGAAACGTTTCCGTTCGGCCTGTGATGAATTCTTTCATGCAAAGTCGCATTATTTCTCCAACATCAATCAGATGGAAGGGGAGAATCAGCAGAAGAAACTCGAACTTATCAAGCAGGTAGATGCCTATCCTGTAGGAGAAGATAAAAAGACAAACCTCGATGCCCTGCGTAATTTTCAGCGCGAATGGATGGAGATTGGTCATGTGCCCATGGATCAGAAAGAAAAATTACAGAATGAATTCCGCAACGCCATCAATCGTTTGCTGGATCGTTTGAAAATTTCTTCGGCTGAAGCCAATACCTTGCAATACAAAAACAAGCTCGATGCAATGCAGTCATCACCCGATTCGGGTAAGATGATGTATCGCGAGCGCGGACTCATGGAAGGCAAGATTAGCAAGCTTCAGAGCGATATTAATCTTTGGGAGAATAACATCGGTTTCCTTGCATCCTCAAAGAATGCAGATATCCTGAAAGAAGAGTTTGAACGCAAAATCAAAAGTGCCAAAGAAGAATTGGCCTTATTGAAAGCAAAACTCAAGCTCCTTAGCCGTCAATAATTTAATGTGCTAATGTGATAATGTGGTGATGTGCTATTGCAGTGCAGACCGACATTATTGCATTTATACTCTTACGCCATTTCCCTATTTTTTCGGATCCTATATAGGATGATATTGCTGTAGAAATAGACAACATAACGCACACATCATCGCTTCATCCCGCGCTTGATGCGGGATCCCTTCATGACTATTCACGGGGTGACTCTAAGTTCACCCCGTGAATAGTACACACATTACTGATATCCAATACCACGCTTTGCAAGTCTAGCGAACGCTTCAGCTCGTAATAATATAAATACAGACGCCTCCCATAAACGCAGTCATCCCGCACTTGATGCAGGATCCCCTCATTATTGCATCATGTTCTTACAACACATTACTGATATTCGGTATCACGCTTTGCACGTCTAGCGAATACAACAACCCTTACTAATGTAGATGCTGATGCAGCCCATACACGCAGTCATCCCGCAATGATGCGGGATCCCTTCATGACTATTCACGGGGTGACTCTAAGTTCACCCCGTGAATAGTACACACATTACTGATATCCATCATCACGCTTTGCACGTCTAGCGAATACAACAACCCTTACTAATGTAGATACTGATGCAGCCCATACACGCCGTCATCTCGCAATGATGCGGGATCCCTTCATGACTATTCACGGGGTGACTCTAAGTTCACCCCGTGAATAGTACACACATTACTGATATCCATCATCACGCTTTGCACGTCTAGCGAATACAACAACCCTTACTAATGTAGATGCTGATGCAGCCCATACACGCCGTCATCCCGCACTTGATGCGGGATCCCCTCAAAATTGCACTATTTTCATACAACACATTACTGATATCTGGTATCACGCTTTGCATGACCAGCGAATGCTTCAACACGGATAATGTAGATACTGATGCAGCCCATACACGCAGTCATCCCGCACTTGATGCGGGATCCCCTCATAAATACCGACTTACTACAACAACTACACATATTTAACATTATTTATTTGGTTGATTGAATCGGGGCGTGTATATTTGTAAGAGTGTGATTCCAACATATAACTGATTTTTATAGCAACTAATCGATTATTAAAGTGGATGTAGATCGGTGAAGGGGAGATGGAGTTGTATATATACATTAGTTATAGGCCAGGCGTAATACTCAATATAAAAGGATTCGCTCTTTGAAGAATATGAAAACCATTAGCGTTGCTAATTTTTCTTTGTGGGGGCGGGCAGTGATGCGGTTTGCTGATTTCGCCGGGGATAGGTAAAATTTACGCTTTGCACCCGCGGCTGTCACAGAATTTGTAAACAGTCAGCATGCTAAGCCTGAACGAGATTGAATTCTGGAAGTTCGCTTGAATTGGCCAACATCAGTGGAGATCTACAACAGAAAATTTATCGCAACAAATTCCTGCGCCAGCCGCTGGATGGCGCAGGAATCGTATTCCGCCCAAGCCTATAACAAGGGTTTGGTAACAGGCGGGATTAGCGTAAAATAATTTTCGGAACATAATAAGAAATTTAATATCTTTGATTGGGTTAAGTGAATACCCGCCCGTTACCAAGCCCCGGATCGTTATGCCCAATATTATGAAACACGTACTTCGCTGAAACAATAGATATAAAATGAAAAGACTGATTATTATAATATTTGTTCTTTTATCAATTGTTGAGACATCCAAATCCCAGAAAGACACGGTTAGATTTAAACGTTGGGAAGTTGGTGCAGAATATAATTGGGATCATAAATTTTATGTAACTGAATGGGTTCCTCATGGACATACTAGAAGAGAACTGGAATGGCTATATTGTTTAAATTATGATTTTACAAAAAATCCACGTAATTACATTGCATATGGTGCATATATTAATTACAATTTTTTCAATTTTTTTTCCTTAAACGCCCAAATATATTATAGGAACTTGAAAATTGGATTTAACGACACTTATTCTCGGTTGATATACAAAGACACTATTTATAATCATACTCCAAGGACTTATGAATTTCAAAGCATTGAATTTCCAGTTTTTTTTACTTTCAGTTTCTTTAATAAGTTCTTTATTAATCCATATATATCAGGAGGTTTTACGAATAATATTTGTGTTTATGAAAAGGCATTAATCTATAACGATAAGTTTGAATTTTACAAAAGCAGACATTGGGAGTATTATTCATTTAGATTGCGTTATGGTGGTGGCGTCAATTTAACAATAAGGAAGAAGGTACGCTTTGGTTGTGATGTTTATATTACTACACGACCTTTATGGCAAACTGACAAGACAATGCTGACAGGTATAAGATATTCAAATTTTTCAGTTGGCTTACATGCAGGCTATTTAATCAAATAAAGGATCAATGTATTTAATAAATAATCAAAGAATCATAATAAGGAATCTGATAAAATGGATTATTGGAGTTTGTTTATTATTATCTGCATTTTTTCTTTCTTGTCGTTATAAAGAAGGACCTTCTATAAGTTTCCGTTCTGCACTGAATAGGATAGAAGGACAATATCATGTCAGAAAGTTAATAATTGATGGATTAGATTACACTCAAGAATATTCAGATTCATGTCATTGCAATTTTGTTTTTCGTTCTGATGATTATTACAATTATGGAGAACTAGAGCTTAAGAATTGCAGATCTATTTCCAATCGTAATAACTTCTCTGGAAAATTTCAATTTGAAAACAATTCAAAAGCTATTTTATTAGATTTTACTCATCATACTAAAGGGGATTCAATCTTTGGTTATGGACCATTTAATGCTGGATATATGTCAGATTGGGTAATTCGTAAGTTGACTAATACAAAAATGATATTTGAGACAATTTACCAAGACAAAAAATATAGAGTCGAGTTTGAGGAGTTTGAATATTAGAAAAATGAATAAAACAAAGAAATACTGGGCATAATAGTTAAGGCTTCGTGTGGTCGAGGCACGAGACCCAACATGAAGCCGTGTTGCACGAAAGCCCACGTGCAGCAAGATTTGAAGAAGGAATAGTCTTTATGGAGTTTTAATGATTTTGTTGCGGCCTGCTATGAAAAAATGTACTCAGATTTGAGTTGTGAAGCACGGATAATTCACGCAGCATATCTGCAGACACCTTCTGATTTACCCGTACATTGGCGCTTTCATAAAGTATAGACAATACGATTTCAGGTCCTTCGCAGAACAATTTCATAAAGCAGTGATTTTGATTGTTGATGTTTGTTTTGCTATGAGCGCCGCGGGAGGCGGCCTGCCCGGCAATAATATTTCTATCATAAGCATGCTGCCCTTACCGCAATGCGGGCACAAATCCGGGTTGTAGCCAAGATGCTCGACAGAGATTTCTTTCCAGTTTTTCTTTTCCCTTACTACAGGCTTGATTCCAAAGGACTGCTGCAACGCTCGTAACAGCGGGCGTTTTGAAGTTGAAAGCAATCCGTAATGACGGATTCTTACGAACCTTTTTGGAAGGATGTGCTGGCTGAATCTGCGCAGGAACTCGGTGCCATCAAGTGTCATTACTTTTTCTTTGTTGTCGCGATAGTCGCGCCAGCGGAAGGTCACGCCTTCATCATTGATGTTTAAGATGCGATGATTCCCAATGGCTACCTTGTGCGTGTAACGGCCAAGATATTCCACTACCTGCTCAGGGCCTGCAAAGGGATCTTTGGCATAAACTACCCAAGGCGTTTTGTAGAGCGCATTGATGAACGGCTTTTCCTGCATAAGTTGTTGTTGTTGCAGGCCAGCAATGAACTTTCCGCGAAAAACCGCAGAGAGATTTGTGACCGGAAACAAAAACACTTTCCCGTTTTCAGAGACCTGTACCTGCTTCCACTGATTCTTGAAATCGATCCCACCGCCGGGAACCACACAATGCACATGAGGGTGCAGCGAGAGGTTTTGTCCCCAGGTGTGCAAAATAGCGAACATGCCTGTTTCTGCATGCAGACGCGTGTAGGAGAACTGAGAGAGTGTCTGCCATGCCGTTTGAAAGAGCAGATTGTACATCAGCACTGGCTCATACAGGAACAAACGGTTAAGTTGATCCGGCACGGTAAACACCACATGAAAATACGGCACAGGAAGCAGATCCTGTTTTCTGTCTTGGATCCACGCTTCCCTCTGTGTATTCTGGCACTTGGGACAATGACGATTGCGGCAGGAGTTATAACTGATGCGAATGTGCCCGCATTGATCGCATCGGTCAACATGTCCTCCCAGAGCAGCTGTGCGGCAACGCTTGAGTGCGCTCAGCGTGCGCTGCACGTAGGCGTTGGGGGTATGTTGTTCAATATACGCTTTCCCGAACCGCTCAATGACCTGTGCCAGCTCGAATGCAGGCTTCAAGCCTTCTGATACAACCGGTCGAACGGGCTGAACAGATTGCTGCGATTGGGTTTGGCGACATGAAGATACACCAGTGTCGTTTCTATACGCTCGTGTCCCAGCAGTTCCTTGATGGTCACGATGTCCATCCCGAACTCAAGCAGGTGCGTAGCATAGCTGTGTCGCAGTGTATGGAGGGTAATGCCCTTTTGAAGCTTACACTTCTTCACCGCTTCGCGCAAGGCCCATTGCATGCCACGTACACTCAAGGGTGAACCGGGCTCATTGCCATTGAACAGGTACTCCACCGGCTGACAGGCATAATAATACTTCTCCAGTCCTTGCAAAATCAGCGGTGAGAGCGGAACATAGCGGTCTTTGTTGTACTTGCTTTGTCGAATGTGGATCATCATCCGGCCACGGTCAATATCAGAGAGCTTCAGCCGGCTTGCCTCGCGGGCACGCAGACCGGCCGAATACATCAGCGACAGAAGCACTCTGTGTTTTAGCAGATCCGGCGCATTAAACAACGCCCTGCACTCGCCATAATTAAGCACTACCGGCAATTTGCTGGTATGCTTTATTTTGGGGAGTTGCACCACTTTGTCATTCAAGCCCAGCAGGCGATAGCAATAGCGCAGCCCATAAACGGCAAACTTAAAATCGCTCAGCGAAGGTGATTTGCTCTGCCGGGCCAGTGATGCCAGGTACTTATTCATCTCCTTTTCGGTGACATGCTGTGGTAACTTGCCAAAATGTAGGCTTAGTTGGGCTATTTTCCGCCCATAACATTTAAGCGTACTCTCTGATTGCCCCGACAGTCGTATCTTATCGTCAAGTTCCTGATAAAGATTACGAAAGCCTCTTACCTGATGAATGGCTTGTTCAACCGTTGTGAATGATTTTTTTCTTACTTTTGATTTCGTATCCATATATAAATGATTTTTAGGTAAAACCAATATACGTGGATACGAAAAAAACGCTACTATCTCACCCCGGCTTTTTCGGGGTGGGATTTAGTGCAACAGCCCTTATGCCCAATAACCTATGAAAGAGTAACCTTAAACAGTATGCTGCAGAAACATTGTAACGACGGACAGTGATGAAGTCCGCAAATCGGCTACTGGGAATAGCTGCCACCGTTAACGATAATTATATGAAAACAAAACTACTGCTCATTTTTTTATTATCACTTTTCTTTGCGTCAAAGACTGCAAACAGTCAGAATAATATTGCAATATCCGAAAATGCTATATGGATTCAGCATAGTGCATTCTATAATGGCAGTTATCTTGAGGAATACTGGACAATGTATAAAACTAGTGGACACATTAATATTCTTGGTAAAACGTATGTTAAGCTTTTAAGTGCACAATTGACGCGGACTGGATTCAGCTCTTATCATCAACTTGGTGCTTTTGTTTATCGTTATGCTTTTAGGAATGATACAAATAACAGAGCTTATCTTTATGTGCCAAACGACTCAACTGAATATTTATGGTACGATTTTAATCTTTCCGTTGGCGACACTCTTCACAATCCATACTGGTATTCCTATGAATTATTTCCCGGCGATACAATTGTAGTGACTAGTATTGATTCATCAAATTATTATGGAACGTATAATAAAAGGTTTATTTTTAATAACCACCAAACGGAGTTCCCTGACCTTATCCAGCGAAGTGGTTTTGTTAATGGTTTTATTAATGGAAATTATAGTTCTTATTTCGAAGGTTGGTGTGAGGTGACATATTATTGTCCCGATACAACAATGACATTATGTCCAATTACTATTGACGGTGTAGAAAATTTGATAACAGAAAATCCAATAATAAAAATAACTCCAAATCCCACCAACGGACAAATCAATATTGATATATCAAGCTCTGAATTCAAACCTCAAAAAATAATAATTAGAGATTTGACAGGGAGAACTCTTCGAACAATCGTAGAGGATTTTATTGGAAATAATATTATCATTAATACAGACCTTCCCAATGGCTTATATCTTTTGGAATTTCAAGGGAAGTTCAGCTCTGTTATAAAAAAAATTAATGTGATAAATTAATAAGAATGACTATCGCTAATAAATTGTTGCTTTCAGCGGCAAACCGCTTGTAAATTAAAGAAAACTAATTCCATTGCCAGCAATAGTTGCAGCCAAAAGGTAATGTATACACAAGTTTATAATCAAATACTCAAAAAACATAATTTTGACGTATATTTGTTAAAGATTATTCACATTGCTAACACATGGAGACCGGAGACCATGACAAAAACGGGGCGAAACCGAAAAGCCATAAGAGTAGGAAAACAAACATTATGACAATGAAAACATTTATCAAAAGTTCACTCGTTTTGAGTCTTTTCTTGGTATTAACATCATTTTCATTGACAAACATCAACCTGAAGGAAATTTGCGACCTAAACCGATCTGCTGCTGAATTACTGAATCCCACCGACGAGGTAACAATTACCTATAACAATTCGGATGTATGTGGATTGAAATGTCTGGGTGAAGTTAAGGTAACAGAAAAATGGTGGTTTTACAACAATAATGATTTAAAAACCGGAACCCTAAACGAATTGAAAAAACAAGCATCCGAGAAAGGTGGTAATATCGTTTTTGTTGATATTAATGAGAAAAAGGGATTTGGAATATTTTTCTCAACAACAATTATTGGATATATTTATAAAATGTAAATGGTAAACTGATCATGACAAGTGATATGTTTATTTGATTGAATAGTGCATAGTGCGGCGCTTCTACGAAGAATTTAGTTTATCGTTGATAGTAAGTGCTTCGAAATGGCAGCAAAAAAAATATCGCCAATCTTTTAGCAGACATTAAAAATATCCCTATGAAAAGAGTCCTGGCAATGTTAATTCTTTTTATCTCAATTTCAACGCAAGCACAAGTATGGGTCAGTCATGGTGCGACATGGTACTATGAATGGTCAGGTATTTTACCGGCCTTTGACAAAATTGAGTACGTTAGCGACACGATGATTCAAAGCAAAAATTGCCAAAAGCTATTAACCACAAGTTATATGTTTGCTCCAATTGAAGCTGGTGGTGGTTTAGTTAATACTTTGTATTCGCAACATTATACCTATGTAAATGGAGACACTGTATTCTATCTTGTCGACAGCGTATTTCATGTTCTTTATAATTTTGGTGCTCAGATTGGTGATACATGGGATCTTGGGGTTGACACAAATCAGAGCTGGTGTACACATTCTATGGTTGAAGTTCAAAGTACCGGCAGTAGCCTTATTAATGGACAAAACTGTGATTGGATATATGTAGGTGATTTGCCATACTCTAGTGTCGGTTTAAGTGGCAAAATTTATAAACGTTTTGGTGCCGTTGATGATTATTTGTTCCCGACTCACAGAAACTGTGATTCTGCTGTTGTGGAATATATTGACTACCGTTTCTCGTGCTTTGAGGATGATTCATTCTCTCTTTATAACGTTACAAGCAAAGACTGCGATTATCTGTTCCATATTGGAATAAATGAATTTGACCAGAAAGACAATTTCGTTTCCCTCTTTCCTAATCCGGCATCTGACGTAATTTCTGTAAGTGTGTTGAGACAGGATTTCGAAATAACGAATATCCGGATATTTGACACCAAAGGAAGGACTGCAATCATTACCAATCGGAAAGAAATTGATGTTTCTCAATTATCACAAGGCTTGTATTTCGTAATGATTGATTTTAGTAATGGGCAGCGATACTTCAAGAAATTTATAAAGAATTAATGCCAAGCTTACCATGATGGGTAATGATCGTGGTGTGTATTTATTATATAACTATTGCATGTGATTTTGAATTATGAAAAGACGTGCTTTTGGATACCTCAGTTTACTGCTTTTACTCATTGGTTGTGAGCCATTAAGTGATTGTTATTATGAATTTTCATATAATGGACAGCTTGTTTTCCTGGATTCAGTCGATTATAGATATGTTAAAGTTGGTATTGAAAATTTAGATAGAGTCGTTTATGTGTGGGACACTAATAAGTTTCCAACGTTCTATGATGAATTTCAAGCTATAGACAGTTATGGGATATTTAAAATAAATGGTCAGTTCTTAGGTGAGTGTCCTCCTGCTGAGATAAAAACTTTTCAAGGCAGATTTATAAAATATGAAATAAGATATAACGATTCGATAATTTTACAGTCAGGAAGATTAGATATCAATGAAACGAAACGTAGTTATTCTGAAGATAATAATTTGTTGACAATTGAAATTCCTACTATTCTTATAAAATAAATAGGATTATCAATCATTTGCATTCGGTAACATCATGAAACCATGAAAAAAGTAGCCATTTTATTTATTTCATTTTTTCTTATAACGGCTGCTTTTGGCCAGGAGCGGGGAATTACCATTGGAATTGACGGTGGTATGGGTCTGGTGTTTCTTCGTAACGACATGTTTAAAACGAATTGCAAACCTTCAACTGGTTATGCCAGAGGGATCATATTACAATATGATTTCCCTGAAATATTTTCCATCCGGACCGGCCTTGCCTACGAGAGAAAAGGCACAGACTCCAGAGTGCTTAGTAGCAATACGAATTACTATTCAAATGGGATGTCTATTTCTTATACTGAATCAATAATTCATAGTCGCCTGGACTATCTGACACTTCCAGTCCTTCTGCGTGCAAGCTATGGCCGCAAAATTAAATATTACTATAATGCAGGTTTGTTTTTTGGATATCTGGTTAAACAATACAATACCATTGAAACTACTGCGGGTACAGTATGTTGGAGTAAATGCGACCATCGCCTGTTCGATGTTGGTGCTGCCTTGGGAATTGGAGTTTCAGTTTCATTAACGAAGAATTTCCTGATATCACTTGAGCTGAGAAATAATTTTGGATTTTATTCGGTCAGTAATTATCCCGATTTAAGTCATATTAATTTAAAGACAAACACATCTAACCTGCAGTTAGGCCTTTTGTACAAGTTTTGGTTAAATCAGAAAAAGAAATCATTGTAATGGTTTAAGGAAGCGATGCCGGCTTTGGCCTTGCTGATCGTATTGCAAATCACTCGTTCATATATTTATTAATGCACATATTATCCAAACCTATTATCCACTATTGTTACAATAAACTAGTAGCGAAATGAAAAAAACATTGATTTTGATTTTTATGTTGATCGTAAGTGAATGCTCATTCGCTCAGTGGACAGCCATTGACTCTGGAAACATTAATGCAATTTGGCTTCGACAACCGAATGATGGATGGTCGTTTAGTAAGGAATTCAAACATTGGGATGGTTTAACCTGGACCACTGTATTACAGGATTCTTTATTTTTTGCTGAATCTTGTGCGTTCCCCTCACCCAATGATGGATGGGTATTTGGGGCCCAAGACAGTGTCTATCGATATAATGGCTCAGTGTGGACAAAACAATATCTTGGTTATACAGGTGGCACTTACTGTGACTTTTTCGATAGCAATAACGGTTGGACATTGACTCAGTTTGGGCCAACTCAAAGATATCAAAACGGCATATGGACATCATACCCGATTAGCATGCCTTCATATATGTCTTTGTGTTTCTTCAACTCAATCTCAGCAAGCGGACAAAATACAGCATGGGCACTGGGTCTAGCGGAATATAATAATCCTAATAAGGATTCTTCATATATATTTAAGTTCGTTTCCGGGCAATGGTTGATTGATACTGCAATCGGGAATGTGTACTTAAAAACAATATGCTTTACTGATCAAACGCATGGTTGGGCTGGGGGCTATGATTTAACATCTCAATCAAGTATCATTTATAAATTCGATGGAAACGGATGGCACCTTGATTATGCGAACTCGATTCCACTTGTTTATGGTGTATACAACATATATATGTTAAATAACCAGAAGGGTTGGTTCTCCGACGACACATACAATATTTATGGATACAACGGCGCAACATGGGATTATTATAGTCCAATACCGTTTATAATAAAGCAATTTTCTTTTGCTGACAGTTTAAACGGCTGGGCATTGGGTGTCTATACAGGACATCCTAATGCTGGTCTAAAGAACAACTATATTTGGAGCACTACAAGCGGTGGTCTTGGGCAAGGAGAACTTAGCGAACAATCATCTGAAATTAGTATTTTCCCTAATCCAACTTCAAGCAGTATCACGATTACGCAAGTCCGGGAAAATACATTAAAATGTTCGATATATAATATGCGTGGTGAACTTATACTGCAAAAGGAATTAAACACTACTCAAGAAAATATAGACCTCAGCTTTTTATCTTCAGGATTATATATCATTAATGTGACAGGAACAAAGGTGTCAATGCAAAAGAAGGTAATTATAGAATGAACGCGCAGAGCGAAACTATTTGAAGGTTTAAAGCAAAATCAGTTGGAAAAATAAGAAGGAAGATCGTTTTATCATTTTGGCCAATATCAACCCATACTACCTCAACGCTTCAACTAATTGACCAACTTACTAATTTACTATTTAACTAACCTTTCCCCTCGACGCCCATTACAACACGACTAATCATTAAAAAAATGCGGCAACTACTTTTCTTCATAATAGCGCTAACAGTACATCTGTCGGTATTCGGACAACATGATATCGGATTGAAAGTAAATGGTGGGATGTGTTATTTTTCGACAAAATCACGATCATCACAGCAACAGGAGACACAAAAGTTTTTTTATCGACCATCAGGTCAATGCGGGTTCTTTTACAATTATTGTTTCAAAAACAAACTTTTAATTGGGACAGAAGCTCTTTTTATGCCTATTGAAGGAAAAGAATACTTAAAATTTCCGTTAACCGACGAGCATGGGAATTATACAGGCGATTACAGCGAAGGAAATATATACCGGCGCATTTTTTATTTGGGAGTGCCTGTTTATGTCGGTTATGGTTTTAAGAAATTTAATGTAAACCTCGGTGTTCAGGCAAACATTGTAATGGCCAGCAGTGGAGAAGACAGAGGACAAGCGATTTATCAAGGTCAGCTTTACACATGGCACAATAAGTCAAATGGTCTCGGTATTAACCGCCTTGACTGCGGCGCACGTATTGGAATGCTTTACAAACTGTCGAAAACATTTTCAATCGAGGCAAATTATTACTACGGAATAACAAATCTAATCAAGAACAAAGTGCTTAGAGATTATTTGACATGGAAGGTACAGCAATTGACAATTGGAGTGCGTTACAAATTATTTTCATTTGAAGGCTTAACAAGAAAGAAGAGAAAAAAGTGACAGATTCTAAATGTTATTAAGTCCCCTCAACTCCGACCATTCATTCCAAAGGATTCCTGCTATGGCGTGTAACTAATTTACCAATAACTATTCACCTAATTTACTCCATAACCCAAAAACCTCCATAACCCTAATAACCCCATAACCCAAAAACCTCAATAACCCCATAACCCAATAACCCCGTTAACCCTATAACCTATCCCCCCAAATACCTCCAAGCCTTACCACTATATTCAATGATATCGCTTGCGATCATTCCTGTGGTACTGCGCCGGTCGGCGGCAATATCACCAGCTAGTCCATGAAAGTAAGTTCCAATCAAACAGCATTCGAGTGGGGTGTAGCCCTGCGATTGCAAACCGAGCAATAGGCCGGTCAGGACATCACCGCTGCCGGCAGTGGCCATTCCGGGGTTACCGGTCGAATTAAAAAAGGTGCGCCCATCAGGACAACTAATGCAGGTGAATGCACCTTTCAAAATAATATATACACGATATTTCATACTGAATGCTACTTGAAGTTGAGTGCGTTCGTATGAGTTGCTGAATTTCCCTGCCAGTCGCTCGAATTCTTTGGGGTGTGGGGTGAGTATAGTCTCAGGGACGAGGAAGGAAATCCAGGTTTTATTTTCAGAGAGGATGTTTAGCGCATCGGCATCGAGGATTAATGGTAGTGCGGATTCCTGAATCAGAACTTTAATTGCGTTCTGTGTAGATTCGTTCATTCCAAGACCAGGACCGGCAGCTATGGCTGAATAAGCACCGATGGGCGGAGTTTCTGAATAGCACTTCTGGTCAGGGTCGATGCTTGCCATGGCTTCGGGAACAGCCGTCTGTACGATGTTGGTCCCGCAGGTAGGAATATGCACAGTCAGCAATCCCGCACCGGCGCGCAACGCTGCACGTGCTCCAAGAACAGCAGCACCCATTTTTCCCTGACTTCCGGCAATCAGTAAAGCATGCCCGAAGGTTCCTTTGTGGGAGAAACACTCGCGGGGATGGATCAATGCTTTGATATCTTCACTTTCTATAAAATGACTTTTTGCTTTTGTAGATTCTATAGAAGCTTTGTGTAATCCGATGTTCAGGATTTTCCATTCGCCCACAAACGGAGCATTCTCTGCAAAGAAAAATGCCAGCTTGGGGAATTGGAAACTCAGTGTAATGTGCGCACGAAAAACCGTTCCGTCATTATCGGAATTATCTTCTGCAAATAATCCGGAAGGCATATCAATCGCAATTTTTTTGAATGCGGGCTGCTTATTGATACTGCTGATGAATTCTGCAATCCATCCATTTAACGGACGGTTTAATCCTGAGCCAAAGATTGCGTCAATTACAATGCACTGTGGATCTAAGGACGGAACTTCGCTCGCATCGCGGCATGTAGTGATTTTAACTTTAGGATTTTGCTGAAGGCGTTTAAGATTTACTGAGAAATCTTCGGAACAATCAGGTGCAGCATATAAAATATAAACTTCAACATTGCGCTTCTTTTGAGCCAGTACGCGGGCAATGACAAGACCATCGCCGCCATTATTACCGGTTCCGCACAGAACAACAAAGGCTTTATCCTTGGGCAAATGTCCTTCAATCCATTGCGCACACTGACGGGCAGCACGCTCCATCAAATCAACAGAAGTTATAGGCTCATGCTCGATGGTAAGAGCATCCAGAGCCCTGATCTGGTCAACAGTAAAAACCTTCATTAGTAATGGTTATAGTGAGAGGTCGAGTTTGCGTAATAAATAATCAAAAAGATAAAGGTGAAATATAAGGCCCACACTAATATTCCGAGCAAACCAAAGATCAATCCCATCTTTCCCATTTTTTGTCCTGCACGCGCCATACGGACTGAGCCTTCGGAGTAACGATCTGGCTCTAATGCAATGGCCTCATTGGCGTGACGAGCGTGATTAAGTGCGATGATAGCTACAATCCAGCCACCGACAGCCATGGCCGAAAGTGACACTATGCCTAATACCAAAGCAGATACTGAGTTTGGAGCATTTTCTCTGGGACGTCCATGGAGAAAATTATTGCTTCCGGGTAGTCCGGGCACTTGGGTTTGTGTAGGTTCCATCGTTCAAATATTAATAGTTGTAATAATCATATGAGTGATGATTGAACATATTGGAGAAAATCCAGTAATAGTAAAGTCCGGTCACGAACATTCCTAATATTCCAAGGATGAGTCCAATATCAGCCATCTTTTTGCCTGATGCGGCCATATTTCTGCTGGTCGGAGAATAAGCATCAGGATCGCTTTGCAGGGCATCCATAGCTTTATTGTATTGCTTATAGGCGATGATTGCAGGAATCCATCCAAGCATGGCCATATTTGCCAATGATACGATGCCTAGAATTAGCGTAGCTAAGGATCCCGGTAGCATTTGTTTTTTCGGTGGATATTGCGGCCATACAGGAGGAACCGCTTGATATTCCTGAGGATTAACGGTGTTTTCCATAAATCAACTGTGTTGGTTTAGCATTCATAGGTTTAATACTTCAAAGGTACATTATTTTTTGTGAAAAAAATAGTCAGCCCGATTTGGATAATGGTTACTTTGCATACACATTATTGATTAAGCCTTTACATCTAAAGTTATTTTTTAATATTTTTGCGCCCGCTTAAACAATTACTTATTTTGAACAGTATTCTATGAAGAATCCCCTACGTATTAGCAAGGTTTTGATGATTGTCACACTTGTTATCATTCAATGTTGCAGTATTACATTATTCGCACAATCTCCACAGAAGTTTAATTATCAGGCAGCCTGCCGCGATAATCTGGGAAATATTATTGCTAATCAAGTCGTGACCTTACGATTTTCGATTCGTGATCTTTCCCCCGGTGGTACTGTACTTTATTCAGAAACGCATATTGTTTCCACCAACGCTTTTGGATTGGTAAGCGTTGAAATTGGCGATGGTTCCTGGGTTTCAGGAGATTTTCTAACTATCCCCTGGTCGTCGGGTTCAAAATATTTGCAAGTAGAATTAAATACCGGCTCGGGTTTCAATAGCGTTGGATCACCTCAGCTTCTAAGTGTTCCTTATGCATTATATGCGAATTCTTCAGGAACAGTCGGTGCGCAGGGAGTTACGGGACCTACTGGGTTGCAGGGTTTGCAAGGGGTTACGGGAGTAACAGGGGTCACTGGGTTACAGGGTTTACAAGGGGTTACGGGGTCTATAGGTTTACAAGGAATACAAGGAGTAACCGGTGTTACTGGTGCAACCGGGCCTTCAGGGTCTATCGGGTTACAAGGGCTGCAAGGGGTCACCGGAGTGACAGGAGCAACGGGACCTTCGGGTACAGTTGGTTTGCAAGGATTACAAGGGATTACAGGACCTACCGGACCTTCGGGGACTAATGGGTTGCAGGGTTTACAAGGTGTTGCGGGGGTTACAGGGTCTATAGGTTTACAAGGAATACAGGGAGTGACCGGCGCTACTGGTGTAACTGGGCCTTCAGGTTCTACTGGGTTACAAGGCTTGCAGGGGGTCACCGGAGTGACAGGAGCAACGGGTCCTTCGGGTTCTGTTGGCTTACAAGGATTACAGGGGATTACAGGACCTACCGGACCTTCAGGGACTAATGGATTGCAGGGTTTACAAGGGGTTGCGGGGGTTACAGGGTCTATAGGTTTACAAGGAATACAGGGAGTGACCGGCGCTACTGGCGTAACTGGGCCTTCAGGTTCTACTGGGTTACAAGGCTTGCAAGGGGTCACCGGAGTGACAGGAGCAACGGGTCCTTCGGGTTCTGTTGGCTTACAAGGATTACAGGGGATTACAGGACCTACCGGACCTTCGGGGACTAATGGGTTGCAGGGCTTACAAGGGGTTACGGGGGCAACAGGGTCTGTTGGTTTACAGGGAATACAGGGGATTACCGGACCCACTGGTCCAATCGGTCCTACTGGTGCCGATGGAGCGTTGAATGCATGGTCGCTGACGGGTAATGCAGGTACGGTGAACGGAACTAATTTTATAGGAACGACGGATAATATTGCATTAACTATAAAAGTCAATAATAATAAAGCTGGTTCAATAGATCATATTGCACACAATGCGATGTATGGTTATCTGGCGGGTAAATCATTGCTCTCAACAGGTACCCTTAATACAGCGATGGGTGATAGTGCTTTGTATACATGTACTACTTCCGATGGAAATACTGCAATTGGAGCAAGAGCGCTTCTTAGAAATACAAGTGGCTCGGCTAATACAGCACTGGGCTATCAATCAATTTATGCGAATACTAACGGAAGTGGTAATGTTGGGATTGGTTATTTCTCCTTGCTTTCGAATATTTCAGGGTCTAATAACACAGCGGTAGGGTTGAATAGTATGAAAAATTGTGTTGATGGTATAGACAACACGGGTTTAGGAGCAAGCGCTTTATTCAGTAATTTGATTGGTGATAAAAATACAGCTCTTGGTGCAAACGCACTTTACTATAATAAAGTTGGTTTATGCAATACCGCGACCGGATATACTTCTATGTGTAGGAATGATTCAGGTTCTTATAATACAGCGAATGGTTACTACGCACTTTACTACAATACTAAAGGACACGGTAATGTGGCCATTGGTATTTATGCATTGTATAATAATACCATAAAAAGTAATATTGTTGCAATTGGAGATTCCGCCTTATTAAATAATGGGTCCGGGGCGCTAACAAGCATTGAGGGTGCATATAATGTGGCTATAGGGTCTAAAGCACTTCAGAATAATAATCGTGGGAGCTCGAATACAGCAACTGGCACCAAATCGTTGTTTACTAATCAAACCGGTAGTGGAAATACAGCGAATGGAGCGTTTGCCTTGTACTCAAATAATTCGGGAGACGACAACACTGCAATCGGAGATGCATCGTTATATTTTAATACCGGGAGTCGTAATACTGCATTGGGATATTATTCGCTCTATTTGAATTATGGCAATAACAACACAGCAGTTGGCTATCTGGGAATGCGTATAAATCTTAATGGTGAATTTAGCTCAAGTTTTGGTTCAAGTGCACTTTATAATAATAATGGGGATTATTGTACAGGATTAGGTGCTAATGCGGATGTTTCTGTTACAACGCTTAATTATGCAACAGCTGTCGGTGCAGGCGCCATTGTAAATGCTTCTAATAAATTACGTTTGGGTAATACTACTGTTAGCGTCATTGAAGGTCAGGTGGCTTACACTTTCCCCAGCGATGCACGTTTTAAGTTTAATGTGAAGGAAGAGGTGAAAGGTCTTGACTTTATTATGAAGCTGCGTCCTGTGGTTTATAATTTCGATACACGAAAATTTGATGAATTTCTGATGAAAGACATGAGCGATAGTTTGCGCAACGCACGTATGTCAACTCAGGATTATGAGCCATCTTCTAATATCACTCATACTGGATTCATTGCACAGGAAGTTGAACAGGCTGCCAAAGATGCCGGCTTTTTATTTGATGGTGTGAGTATTCCTAACGATGAAAATGGAAATTATGGTGTTGCCTATAGCCAATTCACCGTGCCTTTGGTAAAGGCCGTACAAGAGCAACAGGGAATGATACAGGCGCAACAAAAAACCATTGAATCTCAAAATCAAAAAATCGAAGATCTTCAAAAGCAAATCGACGAGTTAAGAAAACTTTTGCAGAAATAGTCGTACAGGATACTTGTGAGTTTTTATAATCCTACTTGCAACCCGAATAATCAAAGCTTGCACTGATGGGAATAGGTCTATGCTAGCGTTAAGTGTAGGCAGGTGTTGAATTAATGAGGTTCAATTTCGAATTTCAATGTCCCACGATTATAAATTTGGAGCATCGATTGAGAGCTCAGCAAACCGTGTTGTTTATTTTCTTTGATTTCCACCTTTTGCATGAACAAAAGGTGGAGCCAAAATTCTAGTCAAAGCAAAATGCTATCCCCTCGCTCTCGCCAACGGCCGCAAATCACGCAAGGTAGTGCCGAAAACGCCAATTGACGGCAGTTCTTGAATGTGATAATAAACTTCATTTCGCTAATTGAATTTTCTTTTTGTCGTTTTCGACAGAGCCGACAGCGAAAAAACCGCTGTCTGGCCCCTTGCG
This sequence comes from Bacteroidales bacterium, assembly GCA_963678485.1. Taxonomy (GTDB): domain Bacteria; phylum Bacteroidota; class Bacteroidia; order Bacteroidales; family CAIWKO01; genus CALGYY01. Next base: position 1,089,475 of record OY782882.1, on the reverse strand, counting down.
GATTTGCGTGCCGTTGGCGATTCACAGCCCGCCCACGCCCGCTTGCTTTGACAGTCCCGCGCACACGCTCTGAACAATAGTATTGCAATACTTTAAGACAGAAAAGAATGTTAACCTATAATTGACGCGGTAACGACATACTATTTTGACCCAATTGTTTTTTTGTAACCAAACTTTTATAGATTTACCGCATATTTCAAAACAGAATATATGACAAAATCTAAAAGAGTAGAAGTTTTATCTACTAAAGGCTACGTTAGTATTGCCGTAGACGAAATTAAAGAAATTTTGTGTATGGGTGAAATTAAGCACAAAATAACCTTCAAGTCGTCCCCTAACGAAATAATTGTAGAGCTAACACACGGCGAAGTAATGAATAAATTTGGAATAGAACCAAAATCTGAGACTACAACTTAATAATAATATTTTGTAGTCTATCCTGTATGTCTTGGAGGATATAATGTGCCTCGGTTATTGTGAGTCCATTCAAATGCTCTGTTATTGATTGGACTATCTCTTTATTTTCCTTATTCGTAAGCATACTTGCGTGTTTTGCAAGTGGATTTAACAAATAATGTGCACTTGGAGTGCCTTTTCTTTCATCAATTACCATTGTAGTAAATGTTTGTTTTTTGTAAATGATTTCACGCTTATTGCAAAAATACAACAGCGACTTACCACAATGCAAATATATTTTTCCAACATACTTTTTACTGAAAAAAGGTAACCTGAAAATATATTATTTTTTCGTTGTTACCTTCGGTTTTTTCGGGCTATTGATTATTCTCTTCAATGCCTCGTCAAATTCTGCCATTTGTGGCAGTTCCTTTTTTGGCTTTTTAAGTTTCATTCTACAAATATACGGAATTATTCACTTAATACCATACAACTATGGATACAGATGTATTGAACAAATCACCTGCATTAAAGGAAACGAAAATGAATAGCTTAATGGAGATTGCAGAATATTTCTCCGATGAAATGACCTGCATAAAATACCTTGAGCGTATTCGTTGGAGTGGTCACCCTGTTTGTCCTTATGACGGATGCAGACACACGGTAGTTTATAAGTTTTCCGATGGAAAACGCTACAAATGCGCTAAGTGTCGTAAAATATTCAACGCCAAAGTCGGGACAATCTTTGAGGACACAAATATCAAACTCAGAAAATGGTTTATTGCCATTTATCTGCTCACCGCCCACAAAAAAGGCATTTCGTCTCACCAATTAGCCCGTGATATTGACGTCACACAGAAAACCGCTTGGTTTATGTTGCAACGTATTCGCTATGCTTTTGGTGAGAATGGATCTGTGGAAAAAATGGATGGAGTTGTTGAGGCTGACGAAACATTTATCGGGGGTAAGGATAAAAACAGACACAAAAAAGACAGAACAGGTCTCCCCGGTAGTGCAAAAATGGATGTTGTTATGGGAATATTGGAACGAGGCGAAAAGGTCGTTACCAATGTTATTGAAAACACTCAGGTTAAGACAATGCGCCCTATTTTGATAGAGAATATTGAAAGGGGTGCTACATTGGTTACTGATGGTTACGTCTCATACAAATCATGCAGTCAGTTATTCAATCACGTTGTTGTTGACCATATGAATGATGAATATGTACGTGGTAGTTTTCATACCAACACTATTGAGGGTTTTTGGAGCTTGCTAAAGCGTGGTATTATTGGAATTTATCACTCAACAAGCACAAAGCACCTTCAAATGTACGTAGATGAATTTGCGTTCAGATACAATAACAGGTCATTCAAACAGCCTTACAGATTCGCCCTTATGCTTAAAAGCGGTGAGGACAAGCGACTGAGATACTCTGATTTAGTCGCTAAAGATTAAAACGCTTCCGCACGTCTGCGGACAATTCAAAAAATTACTCATTAGGGCGTAAACAGTGACTCATAGAGAGGCTATTGCTATGCCCTGTTAAATCTTACTGTCATGAAAAATATAACACGGTTTTTTAGGATATTAAAAACATTTATTAAAAATAGGTCAACGGAGTCTTCCGCGGAAGACTCAGAGTTTTTTTGTAAATGTTCACTATGGATTTCAAGTGCAGTGTGTGTTATACAAATGTTACTTACTGCAATAACCGTATATCACAATACCCACTGATGCAAGTAGTGATAATCCTGCAATAATCAATGCAATAATGGAATAATCATTTGCCTTTTTTGCCTTTATATTAGACTCTTTTGAAAGGTCATTTGATGTCTCTGAGAGGGTATTTGACACTTTAGATAACTCGTTCGCCTCAATGGCTAATGATTTTGATTGCATTGCTATCTCAGCATTTTTTATAACAGCCATCTCAGCTATTTCGTTTGCTTTTTTTGCCTGTTCTGCCATTTGCTCATATGTCAGGGCGGACGAAACAGTTGCTTTGGCTGTTAACTCCTTGTTTTTTATTTCTGCTAAATGCTTCTCTCCTTTTAGAGTTAAGCGAACATAACGCTCATGAGCATCCTTCACTGGTTTTGAACGAAGAAAAACCGGAAGTGCTGTTTCAATGTACCCATCCGATAACAGGCTCATAACAGCGGGTTGATCGTCTACACTATACGGAAAATACTCCTGTCCGGTGGCATCACAATGCCATTTGATAAGTTCCATTAATTTAATGTATCCCATAACCACCTAATATTTAATAAAATGACAAGTCAAGAATGTTTTAATGAAATCACTTCTCACCTTAAAGGGAGAAAAAAAGCAACAATTAAAAAGTTGTTTCTACTAATGGACGGGTTTAGTTATGCTGATGCGAAATACCTAATAGAGATATTAGAGCGCATCATTAGCACAACAGCCACGATACATAGTAAAAAATAATTATTTGGACGAGATTGCTCCTGTATCATTGAGAATCTCGTCCATTTTTTCTAATTGTTTTTTTAGCAACCTATTTGTTACATAGGAGAAAAACAGCGTTAGATACGTTGTCTCTCCAATAATCACATCGAAACCAGTTTCGTCCTTAAAATCTTTGATGTATTCATGAAACATCCCATTGTACTTTTCCATGAGTTATTTTTTTGGGTTTATACCCTCAAAAATATAAACTTTCGGTAGATGTGCAATTTTTTACGTAAAATTGTGGGTCAAAATAGTATGTCGTTACCATTGACGCATTCATTTTGCACTTTTAGAACATATATGCTCAAAAGTTTATCAAATTAATTCAATATTAATGGCCAATCTTCAAATGTAATAGTGGTAATAGGCATTCATTCTTTATGATTTGTGGCATTCGCAGTTTAGAATAAAGTTTGCCTTTTTTTGTTTTCCGCGAATAAAACAGTGCACATGAACTTTTCAGTTTGCAATTCAATGGCTAATCAAATACGACTTAAATAATATTGTCAATAATCTTTTAGGATTGCGCCTCAATAAAAACTATTTTTGTTTTTCAAAATATCATGAAAACGAAAAGAGCCATAGTATGTGTCACGAATGACCTCTCCAACGATCGCAGGGTTGACAATAGCTGCACTGTGCTTACGGAACTGGGCTTCATAGTTACACTGGTCGGGCGACACCGAAAAAGCAGTCGCCCCCTGGCTCAGCGCATCTATCGTACCTATAGAATGCGATTGTGCTTCGATAAAGGATTTTTGTTTTATGCAGAATATAATCTGCGCTTATTCTTTTTTCTGCTTGTCCGCAAATCCTCACTCATCCTGGCCAATGATCTGGATACCTTGCTGGCCGCCTATCAAATCAGTCGTCTCAAAGGTTGCAATCTGGTTTATGATACTCATGAGTTTTTTACCGGTGTCCCTGAGCTTGTTGAACGTCCCCGCGTTAAAGCAGTTTGGGAGCGGATTGAACGTAAAATATTCCCTCATCTAAAACATATTATTACCGTAAATAAATCGATAGCCGGCTTATATCAAGAGTTGTATGGGAAAACCCTGACTGTCATTCGCAACGTCCCGCCATTACGCGAAAGCGACGCCACTGCTACTAAAATTGAATTGGGAATTCCTGAAGGCAGTCGCGTAATCCTTCTGCAAGGAGCATGGATCAATAAAGACAGGGGAGGGGAAGAAGCTGTTGAAGCGATGGCTTACATGAAAGATGCGGTATTGCTTGTCATTGGCGGTGGTGATGTAATTAGCGAATTAAAGACAATCGCCGAAAGGCCCGAAATCAAAGGGAAAGTCATCTTTAAGGATCGTATGCCTTTTGAGCAGCTTCGTCGTTATACTACTGTTGCTGATATTGGATTGAGTTTGGATAAAGATACAAATATCAATTATAGATATAGTTTGCCCAATAAACTGTTTGATTATATCCATGCCGGTGTACCTGTGCTGGCCTCACCTCTTGTTGAACTCCGCAAGATCATTGAAACCTATGATGTCGGAGCTCTTATCAGCAGTCATTATCCTGAAGCTATTGCTCAATCAATGCAGTCCATGCTTTCCAATACTGAAAACCTGAAACTCTATCAGGCTAACTGCATCAAAGCACGCTTAGAGTTATGTTGGGATGAGGAAAAGAAAATCGCGGAAGCTTTGTACAGGCCGTTGTTGTAGTGCTTTAAGACGAATTATTTCTTATGTCCTGCGCGACATAATTCCCCCAATTTGTAGAGGTCGAACGATCGGAGTGAAGGATTCGTTCCGAGCAGGTTTTTTCGAATGCTGTTTTTTCGTAACGCATAATAAAGACGGAAGGCAGGAACCATTCCCCATCGCCTGAGTCGCAGGTAAAAACGGGCAAGTCGCACTGTACTTACCTCTGCTCCATTCTTAATCAGGAAATCCAGATTTTTAACGCCTTCCAGCGTTTTTTCAAGAAAGACGTCGGCCGTTTCCAGACCTAAATGACGCAAAGGATTGTCGATATGAATGACGGGTATTTGCTGATGCATCAGGACCTGACCAAATTGAGTGTCCTCGTGACCATAGCCGCGGAGATCTTCGTTTAGTCCGTACATCAGAAAAATCTTAGCAGGAACGACAAAATTGTTGGTCTGGAAGGAATGATATGGTTTCTCTATGCGATGCGCTACACTAAAGACTTCACGCGCAGACCCGTATTTCCAGCGAAGCAGGAATTCCGGTTTTTCCGGAGCTTGTGGTTCATAGGTCCTGCCACCATACAGCAGAACGTCTGGTTGCAGCTGCGTTATGTAACGATTCACAAAGTCGGGATACTCCGGAAAACTATCACAGTCAAGAAAAAGCAAATAGGGGAATGCCGCTTCACGCGCAAGCATATTGCGAATTGCCGAACGGCCAATGTTATACGGAAGCTCTTTATAAATCACCCTTTCCAGCTGTTGCAGCTCCCTGTTCAGATTCTGAAATTGCCCTGAAGAACCATCATCATAGCACCGAACCTCTGCTTCTGCACCGCATGCTTCAAGCTGTTTGACCAGCTCAATCACAAAAGGCCGGATGTCATAATTGTAAACAGGGATAAGAATAGAAAGCATACTGCGATTACTGGATTTTATCTGAAGTGTTGATCTGTATCTGCGCGTCGCGCACAATCTGTTTCTCTACTAAATGTCCGTCTTCACAACGTACGGTGCGGGCAGGGAACCTTCTGAACAGCGAATAATCATGAGTGGCAATAAATACGGCCGTTCCCTTTTTGCAAATATCAATCAGAATCTGAATCACATCTTCTGAGGTGTTAGGGTCAAGATTTCCGGTTGGCTCATCGGCGAGAATCACCTCAGGACGATTAAGTAGCGCCCGGGCTATACCTACCCGTTGCTGTTCGCCACCCGAGAGCTGATGAGGCATTTTTAATCCTTTACTACCAAGACCAACACTTTCCAATACTTCTTGTGATCGCCTTTGCATCTCGGCTTTGTCGCTCCAGCCCGTGGCTTTCATGACGAACATCAAATTGTCGTTCACCGAGCGATCGGTTAATAATTGAAAATCCTGAAAAACAATACCCAATTTGCGACGCAGAAAAGGAATATCACGACTACGAATATTACGTAGGTTGAAACCGGCCACTTCGGCCTGACCGTCGCGTGCAGGCAGTTGAGCGTAAATCAGCTTAAGCAGACTACTCTTGCCACTGCCCGTTTCTCCAATTAGATATACAAATTCCCCTTTCTCAATTTTCAGGGAGACATTGGAAAGGACCAGATTGTCGTTTTGAAAAACGGAAACCTTGTCAAGCGATATGACCGCGTTGTTTTGATTCAATGTGGGTTCTTCCATGGGGTATCTTTTTTATTGCAGGCTACACAGTTTTTTCAGCACCCAGTTTAACCAGATGCCCGTAAGGCAAGGAATTCAGCAAAACAGCAAGGGCTTCAACAGTGTAGCCCTTTTTTAACAGCATGCGTGCAGATTTTGGCTTGTCGGCTCTGAAATATCCAATCAGCGTAAAGTGTTCATCCCTCACCTGAATAAAATCAGGCATTCGGTCCACCCCCTTGATTTTCATAACGTACAGCACGCTATCGTCCATTACCACCGCTTTGTATGCAAAATTAGATAAAGCACCTAATGAAAATGAGTTGCTGATTTTTTGTTATGAACATGCAATGTTAATTTGTTGAGGAGAAATCGTATGCGACGGGCTGTTGACAATCAGATAATTTCAGCAATACCATTATTAACTGCTCAGTTTTTTATACCTTTACGATAAGATCTTAAACTATGAAAAGGTACTCGCTATTCATGATAATGTTACTGTTGATCGTTTCAGCTTGTTCTAAAGAGAAGCGATCGGTGGAAGCCGGGAAAAAAATGCAGGATTTCGTTATTGGCCTTTCAGCATGGGCACGACAGCAGCATCCTGATTTTATTGTCGTGCCTCAGAATGGCCCGGAGCTGGCCTACACAGATTGTGATCCGGAATCTGCCTTGAATTCAGATTATCTCGCAGCCATCGATGGTATGGGCATCGAAGAACTTTTCTATAATGGAGAGTGCAGCCCTGACGAGTATCGTCTCGGCATGCTCCGTCAGATTGGACCCTTAAAGAGAGTAATGGTTTCAGAATATCTGACGTTTAACGAAAATGTGAATGATGCCTTCACACGCAACCTTAACGAGGGCTTTCTTTGTTTTCCCCGAATAAGTACAAACTATAATTATACGCTTATCCCGGATTCGGCTATACATGAGAATGTCAACGATATTCATACACTGAGCGAAGCGCAAAACTATTTGTATCTTATAAGTAATTCGTCATATGCTAACAAACAAAATTTTTTGAATGCCATCGCTGCAACTAATTTTGATGTGGTGATTATTGATGCGTTTTTTGAAGATCAGCTTTTTACTTCCGATGAAATTCAACAGTTAAAAACCAAGGCCTGTGGCGGGCAGCGACTGGTGCTTTCCTATATGGATATTGGCTCAGCAGAGAATTACCGCTATTATTGGCAGGATGGATGGAAACTTCATCATCCTTCATGGCTGAAGAAAAAATACGAAGGTTACGAAGATGAAATTTGGGTTGAATACTGGGACAGCGAATGGCAGGATATAATCTATGGGAATAGCGATTCCTATTTGCAGAAAATTCTGAATGCTGGATTCGACGGGGTTTATCTCGATAATGTGGAGGCTTACTATTTTTTATATTATAAGGATTGATAAAATTTGTGTCACTCAGGTATGAACTTCAAAAATGAAATAGCCATGCTGATCGTCGCACTGGGTCTGTTTTCCAAGACAGCCTGCTCTCAGGAAAATTCCCATTCAGATGGGCACGAAAACGACAGAAAGCCTGCTGTTGCCGGGAAGTTTTATTCGGGGGATTCTGCAAGCCTACGTAATAATCTTGCAACATTTTTTGAAGATGCCGTTCCTCCTAAGAATGGAGGTTCGCTGCAGGCGATTATTGTACCTCATGCGGGTTACGTATTTTCGGGACAGGTAGCGGCTTCCGGCTTTAATCAAATCAATCCCGATAAAAAGTATAAACGGATTTTTATCATTGGAAGCAGTCATACTACGCATTTTGAAGGGGCAAGTGTTTATGCGAAAGGAAATTTTGTTACACCCCTTGGTTTGGTGCCTGTCGACACTGCCGTTGCATCATCATTAATTAAATCCGAAAAGCTGTTTCAGTTTACTAAATCGGTACACGCAGATGAGCATAGTCTGGAAGTAGAACTTCCCTTTTTACAATATCGACTCAGGAATCCTTTTTCCATAGTGCCCATTATTATTGGGGGACAATCACCAGAAAATTGCCGAAGGTTAGCAGCTGCGCTCAAGCCGTGGTTTACCGATGATAATCTTTTTGTGATTTCATCAGATTTCTCGCATTATCCCGATGCTGCTCATGCGGTTGAGGTTGATCATCTCACGGCAAATGCCATTTTACAGAATGATCCCCAATTATTGCTTTCAGCACTTGATAAAAATGAGAAAGCTAATGTGCCGGGTTTAGTGACCTCATTATGTGGCTGGACTTCCGTTCTTACAATGCTTTACCTTACTAAAAAAGACAGCACATACAACTTCGTGCATTTGCAATATATGAATTCATCAAATTCTCCCTATGGGGATACCAACAGAGTTGTTGGTTATAATTCCATTGCTGTATTTACAACAAAAAAGGCGGGTCAACCGCAGTTTTCCCTGACCGATGACGATAAAAAGCAGCTGCTTAATCTTGCCCGAAACACTATCACTGCCTACGTAAATCAGGGGAAGGTTATTTCGGTTGACACTACTGCTTATTCAGCAGCACTTAATAGTCGGTGCGGGGCCTTCGTGAGTCTCAAGAAGGACGGGCAGTTGCGCGGATGTATTGGTCGTTTTACGGCAGATATTCCATTGTGCCAAGTGGTACAACAAATGGCTATCGCGTCTGCAACCCAGGACTATCGCTTTAGTCCGGTAGTTCCTGATGAGCTCAGTAATATCGATATTGAAATCTCGGTATTGTCGCCAATGCAAAAGATTACTTCGATCGATGAAATACAATTGGGTGTTCATGGTATTTACATGACAAAGGGCGGTAAGAGCGGTACCTTTCTTCCGCAGGTTGCTACTGAGACCGGATGGACACTGGAAGAATTTCTTGGTCATTGTGCACGCGACAAAGCGGGTATAGGCTGGGAAGGCTGGAAGACAGCCGATCTGTTCATTTATAGTGCACTGGTGTTTGGGGAAAAGGAATAATTTTTTTTGATGTCTTTATGGAATATCAATCATAAGGTCTCAATCGCCCCGCAAAACAAAACACTATCTTATGAAAACATTCTTCCTCCTCCCTGTTTGGATCTTTGTTGCACTTACTTTTAACGTTGGCATCCAAAGCCACAACAGCATCCCGCCTTCAACAGATGCATCAATTGTTCCGGCACCAGTCATTTTATCTCCTGTTAATAATAGCACTTGCGACACAGTGTGCAACTTTATCTGGACCAGTTCTGGCAGCAAATTAAAATATGAATTGTGGGTGTCAGATATTAATACGTTTGAGGTTAGTAAGCGTTTTGTAACTACCGACACGACTTTTAGCTGTCCTATGGGTGCTGTTACCAATCAATACAAATACTGTAAAGTTAGAGCCTGGAAAAGCAGCGAGTCGTATAGTGTATGGAGTTCGACCATTACCTTGATTCATGGTGATGCACCTGAAAACATCAAATTGGATCCCTATTATCAGCGGGGTGGTGGTTGCACCGGACGATGTGGTGATTGTCCTCACCCTTGCGGAAGAAGACCAATGCCGCATTGAGTTCTTTTCTGTCATTTTCAGCGTCGCCGTTCAATATTGAATTGCTTTGTAAAAATTGTCTACAAATATTTTTTACCTACTTTCGTTTGCTCATTTATTCGTGAGAAATATTTCTCATGGATATTCTTGAAAATCACTAGCATGGTTGAATTATACTGTCTCGCGAATGCATTGAATGCCCCGAACTATAGAGCATGCAGAATTCAGTAACCGGGACAAAGTGACCAAGCTGTTTTGAGTTTTATGAATGAGAAAATGATTGAACAATGAAAAATTTAGTTTTCGTTATTTGTATGTTGCTTTCATGGTTCAGTTTCGCTCAAACACTGACCACTGAAGAAGCGATTCTCTATGATTTGATTATGCAGTACCGCAAGGAAAATGGATTAAAGGAGATTCCATTGTCCCACTCGCTCACCATTGTTGCACAAACGCATGTTGTTGATCTCGCAGATAACAAGCCGGACACAGGCGTATGTAATGCGCATAGCTGGTCAGCAAAAGGTAGCTGGAGTTCGTGCTGTTATACCCCTGATCACGCACAATCGCAGTGCATGTGGGATAAGCCGAAAGAGCTTTCGTCATACCCGGGTGCTGGTTTTGAAATAGCTTGTGGCTCTAATGATTGCTGCAGTGATTTTGTAATGACTGCTGAATACGCACTGAAATCATGGAAAAATAGCCCGGGTCACAATGCGGTGGTTATTAATCAAGGTGTTTGGAAGGAGCCATGGAATGCCATTGGAATTGGCATTTACAAAGGCTTTGCTGTGGTTTGGTTTGGGAATGAGGTGGATTCTCGTTGAATGCAAAAAATGCACAGTTAATGAATGGCTAATTAAAATGGATATTTTGAAGAGATTTATTTGGTGTAGCGTTTCTATTCTTTTCTGTTTTTTTACGCTTTTATCTGCAGCACAGAAAAAAGTCGATATAGCAGGAACAGAAGAGACATTGTACCCATTTACTTTAGAGCAAGAGAATCCATTTTTTAATTGGACTATTGACAACAAAAATTTTTCAGGGATAGAAATTTTTGCTATGGGTGAAGCTACTCATGGTACGAAGGAGTTTTTTGAGATTAAGGCGGCCACCTTTAAGTACCTTGTTACGCATAATAATTTTCGGAACTTTGGATTAGAAACATCATTTGGAGAGTGCTGTTATATAAATGATTTTGTTCAATCAGGTGATGGCAATATTGATTCTCTAATGAGTGGTTTAAGCTTTTGGTGTTGGAAGTCACAGGAAGTGAGAAGCCTGATTTTGTGGATGAGGGATTTTAATACAAACCTTCCGGATTCATTAAAGATCTCAGTTTTCGGTTTCGACATGCAGGATGTACATGCACCGCTGGCATATTTTTACCATGTTCTAACTGCGAACGCACTAGGAGAGACAGCGAAGATAAATGAACTTCTATCCCCAGTTCTTTCTAAAACACAGGCACAAACATATCGTGCTATAGGTAATATCGAATCTAATTATTCGGATACCTTAAAATATATGAAGGACGCTATTGCAATATGGTGGCGTAATAATCTTTCGTTGCTGAATGTAAGCCTAAGCACAGAGGAAATAGAAAATTTGTCATTCTGTATCGATAATTTCAAACAAGCGGTAAACAACTTTTGTGATTCAGCATCAATCAAGAATATTTCGTTTCGGGATAGCTGCATGGCTGTTAATATAGAAAGGATGCAACAAAGAGAAAACTCAAAAATGTTCATATGGGCACACAATGGACATGTTGGACTATCCCCACCTCCTAGAGATATAAGAAAGCCAATGGGTTATTTTTTAAATCAAGTATTTCGCGAGAAATATTATTCAGTAGGATTTGTTTTCGATCGTGGATTATTTAATGCCTATGAATATGTAAAAATTAGCAAAAAAGAGCAACGGAAGGATAAAAACAAATACACCGGAAGTCATTACCAATATCGTTTGGTTAACTGTTCTTTGCCGCATAACCAGCAGAATACCTTAACTAATGTTTTTTCAGCTTTTGGTTTTCCTGCATTATTTATTGATATCAGTGAGTCAAATAGCCCTTTGTTTATATCTGTACAATATGCCTATGGCTTGGGTGCTGCATTTTATGGAATCGAAAAGAGTTCTGTAGAAATCATTGCAAAGGCTCAATATAATGGTTTAGTATATGTTGATAGCACAAATGCTACTTCTCTTATAACGAAAAACTAATTGATAAAAAATAATAATGAAACTATAGTTTTTGCAAATTAACAAATATGAATACTATCTTTAGTAAAGAAACATTTTCCAAATGCGATTATAAAAAAAACGCCTTCATAATGGGTGAATACGAAGAATGTACCTTCATCAATTGTGATTTTTATAGTGCTAATCTTGAAGATGTGCGGTTTAATGATTGTATCTTTATCGATTGCAACTTAAGTATGCTTACCACGCATAATACTGCGTTCAGAAATGCTAAATTTGATCATTGCAAAATGTTGGGACTGCATTTCGATCATTGCAATAAATTCGGGTTATCATTTATTTTTGAAAGCTGTACTGTCAACCATTCTTCTTTCTTTAAAACCAAAATATCAAAAACAATTTTTCGCAATTCTCAATTGCACGAGGTGGATTTTACCGAATGTGATTTGACCTTATCTGTATTTGATAATTGCGATCTGAACCGTGCCACCTTTGAACAGACCAATATTGAAAAGGCCGATTTTCGCACTTCCTTTAATCTTTCACTGGACCCCGAACGAAACCGCATAAGAAAAGCTAAGTTTTCCATGCTTTCTGCATTGGGCTTATTAAGTAAGTACGATATTACGATTGACAGAACGATGTAAAGTGCAAAGCGGGATAGAAAGATAATTATAGTCTTGCTTCGAGCGAGCGTGTTATCGATGAAATATTATTAATTTCGATGCGTTATCTTGCGGTTCCACAAATACTGAACACTATTGCATCCCTACTAATCGCTGTATTGCGTAATAACCTTAAATGAAGAGATTCACAGTTTTATTATTATCGGTCTTTTTGATTTTCATTGCATCTACTGTTGTTTGCACAGGACAAACGGTGACTGTATTGGTCAGAGATGCTGAGAAAATGCCTTTACCCGGAGCTTCAGTCCAATTCACGCGAGTTTCGGATTCAGTAAAGATATACAGTGTCACCGATGTTTCTGGTCTTGCGAAATTCGAAAATGTCGCCGATGCTTTGTATATCGTTAAGCTAACATATCTGGGATTTCAGCCCATCGAAAAAACGATTTCAGTAAACGCTGAGCATCTGAAGTTCGAATTTCAGTTAAAGAAGGATGCAATCGCATTGGGGGAGGTGGCGGTTACTGCGCAACGTCCTTTGATACGGCAGGAAGATGATAAAATGATTATAGATCCCTTGCCGCTGGCCAATTCCAGCACAAATACACTGGAGGTTCTTGAAAAAACTCCCGGACTTTTTGTTGATCAGGATGGAGGCATTTATTTGTCGAGTACCTCGCCGGCAGTGGTCTACATCAATGGTCGCGAACAAAAGATGAGTACTCAGGATGTAGCGACTTTGCTGCGTAGCCTTCCTCCGGGAGGAGTGGATCGTATTGAAGTAATGCGAACCCCATCGACCAAATATGATGCAGCCAGTTCAGGAGGTATTATCAATATTATTCTCAAAAAAGGAGTGAAGCTCGGTCGCTTTGGAACCCTTAGTATTGGCATGAATCAGGGATTTTATGGAAATCAGTTTTGCGGCTTGACAATGAACAACAGTGGTGTAAAAACTACCAGTTATATTAATGCAAATTATAACCACAATGATATGGTCGAGGATCTGAATTCCTTACGCAGTCTGCGACCTGATACATCACTTGATCAAAGCGCCCGAAGCCGTCAACAAAGCCATCAGGCGTTTTTGGGTTACGGATTAAATGTTGAAACCGGCAAACGAAGCAACTTTAGCTACGATGGCAGGTTAAATGCGAGTTTTCCGAAATCTTCTGCAACAAGCAGCAGTCTTATAAAAACAGTAGAAGATGTGCTGCTTTCATCTTCAGATAATCGTATTGATAACAGCTCGACATTCCTGAGTGTTCAGCAAGACTTTGGGTTTAATCACAAATTCGACACCGTAGGATCAGAGTTAGATACCAAGCTCACCTACAGTTATAATAATAACAATAGTCAGCAAAATTATCGTTCAGCCTTTTCACTTCCTTTTGTAGCAACTGTTTCGGGTGAGGGTGATAATCTTCAGCAACGTCATTTTTTGTTATTTCAATCGGATCTTACCTGGCTTTTCCCCAGAAAAATAAAAATGGAAACAGGCATCAAGGCCACCTATCAGTATTATCAGAGCAAGGCTGATTATCTGATAAATTATGGCAGTGGATTAATCGCTGATCCGGATCGTACGAATGCGTTCAATTATCAGGAAAGCATTAATGCTGCTTACCTTCAGGCATCCAAACCATTTGGTCGTTTTTTACTAAAAGCCGGTGTGCGCATGGAACACACTTATATGTCCGGTCACCAGACAATACCCGGAGATACCAGTTTTCTTGTGAATCGTGCTGACTTCTTTCCCTACGTATACCTGAGCCGGCCATTGTTGAAGATCATGGGTATCGAACTCAATGCCTATTTAATTTATCGAAGAACGATTAGTCGCCCTGACTACCAAAATCTAAATCCATATATTAAATATGTGGACCCATTTTTATGCGAAACCGGCAATCCTGCGCTTAAGCCGCAGTTTGTACAAAACATTGAATTCAACGTAAGTTTTGATGATACGCCGGTATTAGCTGTTGGGCAGAACTATACAACTGATATATTTACAAGTGTGGTATATCCGGACAAGAATCAGCCGAGCATTGCAGTGCGCACCTACGACAACTTAGGAAAGAACAGGGAAACCTATGTTCGTGTTATGGGTGGTATTCCTCCCGGAAAGAAGTATTTTTTTGCATTGGGTGGTCAGTATAACCTTACCGAATATAAAGGCTCTTATGATAACGAACCGTTTTCGTTTACCCGTGGAAGTTGGCGTTTTTTCACTTATCAATCGTTGAATTTGTTTAAGGAAACAAGGATTACCATGTTTGGATTCCTTATGCTGAAAGGCCAGCAGGGGTTTTATGAATTGGGTACATTTGGTCAGCTTAATATTGGTGTTACGCAAACCTTGTTTGATAAGAAACTCAGCATTACTGTGAACGTTAAAGACATCCTGCATACCATGGTGACGGAATTCACCTTGAATCAGGGATCCATATCCACGACGGGGGATCGTTACACCGACAATCAGCGTTTTGGTATCAATCTACGCTATAATTTCGGGATGAAAAGTAAGCAGGAGCGAAAGGATATGATGAGGTTTGAACCTGAAGAATAAGAATTAATATCATAGGTTATGAAAGAACTTGAACGTGGCCAATTCGTGAAGGTTGGCTTTTCAAAAGGCGTCGTGGTTTTTTTAGAATTTCAAAACAACACACCCGAGGGTCATCTTGGGATTTGGTATGGTGAAGTTACTTCAGGAGGAGTTCCTACTTATCGCACTGTACCTAAAGAATACTGTACGCCTATTGATAAGGTCGAGAGTTATCATTAGTAAGATAAAGAAAGGATGTTCTTAAATTCCGGACGGGAAGGCTATGCCTGCTGTCGATGGATATCCGCACCAATGGCGCGAAGGCGCTCATCAATCTGTTCGTACCCGCGATCGATTTGTTCAATATTATGAATGGTACTTTTGCCTTCTGCCGATAAAGCCGCAATCAGCAAAGCTACTCCGGCGCGTATATCCGGCGATGTCATTGAAATTCCACGAAGCGGAGTTTGTTTATCCAATCCTATGACTGTTGCACGGTGCGGGTCACAGAGAATGATTTGCGCGCCCATGTCGATAAGTTTATCAACAAAGAACAAACGGCTTTCGAACATTTTCTGATGAATTAATACGCTGCCTTTGGCTTGTGTAGCCACAACCAGCGCAACACTGATAAGGTCGGGAGTAAATCCGGGCCAGGGTGCATCCGCGATCGTAAGGATAGATCCATCGATATAATTTTCGATGCCATAATGATCCTGCTGTGGAATATATAAATCATCACCTTTATGCTCCATTTGAATACCAAGGCGTTGAAATACATCAGGAATAATTCCGAGGTGCTGAAAATTCACATTCTTAATGGTCAGTTCCGATGAAGTCATCGCAGCTAAGCCAATAAAACTGCCCACTTCAATCATATCAGGAAGCAAGCGATGTTGCGTTCCTTTAAGTGAGCTAACCCCTTCAATGGTTAGTAAATTCGATCCTATCCCTGTGATTTTGGCTCCCATGCGCGAGAGCATGCTGCAGAGCTGCAGAACATAGGGTTCGCAAGCAGCATTGAAGATAGTTGTCGTACCTTCCGCAAGTACCGCAGCCATGATGATGTTGGCTGTACCGGTCACTGATGCTTCATCAAGCAGCATATATGCCCCACGTAATTTCTTTGCGTGGATATGGTACATATTTTCTTTATGACTGTAACGAAAATCAGCCCCAAGTTTTTGAAAACCTACAATGTGCGTATCTACGCGACGACGGCCGATTTTATCACCACCCGGTTTAGGCATTAATGCTTTTCCAAATCGTGCGAGCATCGGGCCAATGAGCATAACTGATCCGCGAAGACTAACGCTTTGGGCAATGAATTCGGGTGTTTCAAGATATTCAGTATTGATATTATCTGCGCAAAATGAATACTCGCCTTTTGAGAGTTTGTTCACTTTTACACCCATATCACGCAATAGCTGAATCAACATATTTACATCCCGTATATCTGGAATGTTGCTTATTGTGATCTCTTCGGATGATAACAGTGTGGCGCAGATTACCTGCAATGCTTCATTTTTAGCGCCCTGCGGGATAATTTCTCCGTGCAGTCGCCGACCTCCGTTGATGGTGAATGTGTTCATAGGGATTCGAAGCACGAATGGTTAACCCTGTTGCTTCCTTTGCTTTTTCCGGTTATAGTTTCCGAAGTTTTTCTGATTGTTTTGCTTGCCTCCCTGAGGAATGAATTTCTTTTTCTTGTTGCGTTGAATGATCTCATTCGTGGCTTCAAGTCGCGTATCTTCCGAAAGGGTAAGTTTGCCTTCCGACAGCATGCTCAGGTGTTTTCCAATCAAATCGTCCTGAACACTTTCTCGGTTCCAGTTCAGATACATTTTTTTGAGGTGGTTGGCAATATATCGGGTGAGGGTTTCTTTCTCTTCTCCCTCAGGGTATTCGATGGTTTTTTCAATCATCAGTTCAACATTTTTTCCGTATTGTTTGAACTGGATTTTTTGATGCGGATAATTTGGCTTCACAGGAACTACTTCACGATGAGGCTCTGGCATTGGAAAAGGAGAATCGACGTCAAGCTTATAATCTGACATCATATATAAATGATCCCATAATTTTTGTTTGTAGTCGCCACCTTCGCGCTGTGCATTCGTTAGCTGTCCCATCACCATCACGATCTGACGTGCTGCCTTAGTGCGTTTTTCCTTGTCTTCGATGGTCATGGCATAAGCGATCATTTCCTGCACACCCCTTCCATATTCAGGAATGGCAAGCTGTTCGCGTTGTGTGTTGTACTTCATACAATAAATGTTGTTCGAAAATTCTGTTTGTTATGGATTCTGTTTAATGGTTAAGGTGCTTTATTTTGCACTCACAGAATCGACAGTGTAATAACTGTAAAGTAATTTGTTGCAAAGATAATCAATTTCTGATATCTCCATCAGCTTTATTAACAATTCACGGGGTGACTCAAAGTCACCCCGTGAATTGTTAAGACACTAATTACGCTGCTTTCTTAGCGCTTCAATGCTCATCACGATTAATTCGTGGGTGGCAGGGAGTGCAAATTCTGGCTCAGTGCGATGTTCATCGCAGGCAGAAATGGCATCCTTAATGGCAAGCCACACCGAAAAGCCCAGCATCAGCGGGGGTTCCCCAACAGCTTTGCTGCGTCTTATCGTTCCGGGTTGAGGAGCGCCTTGTAGCAACGTCACATTGAACACTTCCGGAACATCACGCACTCCGGGAATCTTGTAGGTATCAGGAGATGCATTTAGTATGAGCCCCTGCTCATTCCATTTAATTTCTTCGGCAGTACA
This sequence comes from Bacteroidales bacterium, assembly GCA_963678485.1. GTDB lineage: Bacteria > Bacteroidota > Bacteroidia > Bacteroidales > CAIWKO01 > CALGYY01. Next base: position 1,071,638 of record OY782882.1, on the reverse strand, counting down.
CCAGCCAACACCTTGAATGAATGCTCCTTCAACCTGACCTTTGTCGAGAGCTTCATTGATCGATTCGCCAACATCATGCAAGAGGTCGGATCGCAAAAGTTTTAAGCGACCTGTAAAGCAATCTATCTCCACCTCAGAAACGGCCATGCCGTAGGCAAAGTAATGAAACGGCCGTCCCTGGCCTTTTTCACGATCAAACCAAATGTCTGGAGTACGGTAGAAACCTGTTGCACTCAGACTGATTTGTCCGATATAGGCTGTCTGTATTAGTTTTTCGAATGCGATGCTTATTTCAGGCTTAGTGCTGCAAAATATCCGGTCATTCTCAAATATTATATCGCCGCTTGATGTGCTTACGCCTTCTTTTTCTAAGAGTGCTGCAGCAAGCGGTTTCAGTCGTTCCTTTAAAGTTTCAATGGCGTTTTTTACGGCCATGCCATTCAGGTCACTTCCCGAAGAAGCTGCGGTGGCAGAGGTATTGGGAACACGGGAAGTGTTGGTTGCGTTTACACGGATGCGTGAGCTGCTTACACCAAGCTCAGCGGCCGCTATCTGGAGAATCTTGGTATATAAGCCCTGGCCCATTTCTGTTCCACCATGATTAACCAGCAAGGTGCCGTCGTTGTAGATGTTCACTAATGCCCCGGCCTGATTAAGAAATGAGGTGGTGAAGGAAATCCCGAATTTTACGGGCGTTAAGGCCAGTCCCCTTTTTTGATGATGGTGATTTTTATTAAAAAGATCTATTTCTTTTCTGCGTTTGGAATATTGCGAACTTTCAAGCAATTGCTCATTAATACTGAACAAACGGTTGTGTTCTATAAGTTGTCCGTAAGGGGTAATGTTGCAATCGTTCGTTCCGTAGAAATTTTTGGCTCGCAGCAATGCCGCGTCCATCTTCAATATTCTCGCCATACGATCGAGTGCAGTTTCAATAACAGCAATTCCCTGAGGACCGCCAAAACCTCTGAATGCCACATTCGACGGGAGATTTGTTTTCCACGCATTGCCAAGTATGCGGACATTGGGAATGTAATATGCATTTTCTGCATGCAGCATGGCGCGTTCTAAAATGGCCATGGTCAGGTCGGCTGTGGCCCCGGCATCACAGTTGAGTTCCACGGTATACGCCTGTATTTTTCCTTCTTCATCAAAGCCTGCTTTGTAGCGGGACAGGAAGCGGTGACGCTTGCCAGTAATTTTTTGATCGATATCGCGTGAAAGATGAATCTTTACCGGTCGTCCCGTGCGGGAGGCCAGCAGTGCGGCCCAGGCTGCGACATGGTTTCCTGATGTTTCCTTACCACCAAAGCCACCACCCATTCTTCGTGTTTCACAAACAACCTGATGTTTTCCAATACCTAAAACTTCGGCAATAATCGCCTGTGTTTCCGAAGGATTTTGAGTAGAGCTGTATGCCGTGATATCACCGTCTTCACCGGGGACACAAACACAGGTCTGTGTTTCAAGATACCAGTGTTCCTGAGCTCCGGTGCGGAGTTCACCTTCGATGATGTGTTTACACTTCAGGAAGCTTTCGTCTGGATTTCCTCGTTCTATCTTGCGTGTGGGAGAGAGTAAATTATTTTTTGTGATGGCTTCCTCGATGCTAAGAATAGGCGTGAGTACTTCCCATTCAAAATGTATCTTCTTCTCTGCCGCACGGGCTGCGGCTTCTGAAGTAGCAGCGATGATAAGCACCGCCTGTCCTATGAACTGAACCTCTTTTTCAGCAAGACAAGCCTCATCGTGAAACACAGGCCCCATCTGATTTGCACCGGGAATATCTTTGTAACTAAGAATGTCAATGACTCCTTCGCATTTCAGTGCTTCACTAAAATCGACTGTAATGATTCTCGCACTGGCGTAGGGACTTTGAACAATATAGCCAGTGAGAAGATGGTCGCCAAAAGACATATCGTTAATATAAACCGCTTCTCCGGTGACGTGTTTCACGGCGCTTTCGTGCACCATGGCTGTATTTTGTTGTTCAGCTTTCTTTTTCATGAATTCTGTTTTAGCTGATGTGACTGTTTTCGTTGAAGAATTTCAAAAGAAGATTACGAGCTACTACGCTACGGAATTCTTTTTCTGCGCGGGCATCACTGATCGGTGTAAAGTCCTCTGCAATGCAAGCGGCGGCGACTTTTACGTTAACTTCATTCCATTCTTTTCCTATCAGCATCTGTTCGGTCTTTTTTGCACGTTGCGTACAGGCAGCCATACCACCGTATGCAAGTATGATATCGCTGATGACTCCGTCCTTAGCGACATTCAAATGAAAACAAGCACTTACGGTTGAGATGTCAAGGTCTTTACGTTTGGAGACTTTTTGTGTCCAAACTATTGATTTTGCTGATGGTTTAGGGATAATCACCCGGGTAATCAATTCATCTTTTTCAAGGGCGGTGCTGCGGTATCCTTTGATAAAATCGCCTATAGCAATCGTTCGCACCCCTTTGAGAGAAGTCAATTCGAGACTTGCATTATATGCGAACAACACTGGAAGAATATCGCCAATAGGAGAGGCAGATGCGATATTTCCCCCGATGCTGGCCAGATTGCGGATTTGTAGTGATGCAAAAACGTTCAGCATTTCATGTAAAGCCGGAAGTGTTTTCTGCGTTGAATGACGCAGCTGCTCCATGGTGGTGCCTGCTCCAATAATGCATGATTCGTTAGATTCGCTAACACCTTTCATTTCCTGAATCCCTGAAAGATCGAGCATTTCACTAAAGTGCTCGTGTTTTTTTGTCTGCCTTAATGCAATATCCGTTGCCCCATTAAACACAATGGCCGTTGGGAATGTTGCGCGAATATCAAGCGCTTCGGCAATAGTAGAAGGACGAAAATATTTTTGATTTACGGCATCAATAATTACGGATGGCTGTTGCTTTACAAGTTCATAAAGAAGATTAGCCATTGCCGGTTCATTATCAGAAAAATGATCGTTACCCTTATGCACACAAGCCATCATGGCTGCTTCAACAATCGGGCGATAGCCGGTACATCTGCAAAGGTTACCTGTGAGCGCTTCTTCTGCGGTATGCCTGTCGGGATGGTCATGATTTTTATAGAGGGCAAAGAGTGACATAACAATACCCGGTGTGCAATAACCACATTGGCTTCCGTGCATGTCTACCAAAAGCTGTTGCACGGGATGAAGTTTTACCTGGCCGTTTTCACGTATGGCTAAATTTTCAACGGTGATCAGTTGTTTGCCATGGATCATTGGGAGGAACAATAAACAGGAGTCGAGGGCAAGATATCTTAATTGCTGTGATGATGTAGCTTCGGCAACAACGATGGTACATGCGCCGCAATCACCTTCTGCGCAACCTTCTTTCACCCCTTTGTGTTCGCGCAACGAACGCAGGTAATTAAGCACTGTGGTGGAAGGCTTCAGCCCGGTTTCCTTATTGAAATCGATTTGCTTCACTTCCCCGTCCAGCACAAACTGAATAATGTTTTGCTTCGACATCATTTCTTTAGCGTATTTCGTGTGTCAATTAGTTTTGCCAAAATACTAATGGCGATTTCTTCAGGTGTTTCCGCGGCAAATGGAATCCCTATGGGCATGTCAACACGGTCGAGTTCTTCGTTGGTGAGACTTCCTTCGGCAAGGAATTTTTTTCGTGCTTCGGCAACCTTGCGTTTGCTGCCTATCATTCCGAGATATGCATGCGGTTTACGTGCAACAGCAGCAAGGATTTTTTCGTCGAACTCATGCTTTGGCGTAGTGATAACGATATACGTGTGCTCGTCAAACACTGTTTTTTCGATGGTTTCGAAATAGTTTCCTGTAGTACATTCCGCGCCTTCGACCTGGAATTCTTTATAAATATCCGGACGTTCATCAAAGAAAAATATTCTGAAACCAAGGGCTGATGCAAATTTCCCAAGGACACGTCCGATGTGACCGGCACCATAAATATAAAGTTTCGGAAGGCTAAGAATTGGATCGAAATATACTCTGACCATCCCGCCACAATGCATGCTGAGATCTTCTTCGAGTTGATATTCCTTGAACAGCGGTTCACCTTTGGATAAAACACTTACAGCTTCTTTGATTACAGCTAATTCTATCGAGCCCCCTCCAATGGTGCCGTAAATGCTGCCATCTGACATTACTATCATTTTAGACCCGGCTTTACGTGGGGTAGATCCGGTAGTATCGGTTATCACACATAATACGCAAGGGATATGTGCTGCCTGCAAGTCGGAAATTTTTCTAAATAATTCTGACATAAAAAAGTTTTTATCAAAGATACAACAAAGCGGTAAAACTGCAAAGGATAGCGGCTATTTTAGGATGTGTGAAACTCACGGGGTGATTTGGAATCACCCCGTGAGTTTCCTTCAAAGGTGTTACATTGACTCAAGCATTCTAAACAAAATGATGAGTTGCCCCATTTATCTGGTGCGTCAAACGATGAATGATTTATTTTTTTTTAATTCCACCTTTTGCATGAACAAAAGGTGGAGCCAAAATTCTAGTCAAAGCCTGCCTGACTGCGTCACGCAGGCAGGCAAAATGCTATCCCCCCGCTCTCGCCAACAGCCGCAAATCACGCAAGGTAGTGCCGAAAACGCCCATTGACGGCAGTTCTTGATTTAGATAATAAACTTCATTTCGCTTTTTGAATTTTCTTTTTGTCGTTTTCGACAGAGCCGACAGCGAAAAAGCCGCTGTCTGGCCCCTTGCGGATTTGCGTGCCGTTGACGATTCACAGCCCGCCCACGCCCGCGTGCTTTGACAGGCCCGCGCGCTCGCTTTGAACATTAGCAGTGCAACACTTGAAGACAATAAAAGAAGGTTTAACTGTAAATTGGATTAGTATTTATAAATCTATTTTTTCAATAAAGAGTATTCCTGAGCCTCAACTGTTCCGCTTGATAACTGATTTGGGGATTATCGGCGTGTTTAATACGCAGAAGCGTTCGCAAGAAGGCTGTTGCTTTGAATAATAGTTTTAAGCTGGGAGTTTATAGAAGATTTGATCAAAGTGCATCTTGTATTCAGCACTTGACGTATTGTTCAAAGCCTTGACTGTTATGTGGTCTTGAGTTTTGTCTTGGTATAGATTCTACTACTCAAAAAGGCTGAATCCAAGTTGTTGAAGTGCATCGAAGTATCCCGGAAAGGATTTTGAAACCACCATGGTCTGATCAAGCATGATATGCGGGAAGCGGCATGCGAGTAGCGCGAACGACATCGCCATACGATGGTCATCGCGTACACAGATTAACGGGAGTCTGGCTTTAGTGATGCGTGTTTTTGTGCTTGCTGAATGATACACACCCTTGCTGTAAGTTACATGATATCCTAGTGAACTCAGCGCTTCCATTGCCCCTTTGATGCGATCAGATTCTTTCAAACTCAGGTTTTCCAAGCCCGTTGCCGTGAATTCAGTTCCCATTCCGGCACAGGCAACAGCCATGGGAAGGAAAAGATCAGGATGGCCGGTAAAATCCAGCGATAATTTTGCAAAGCGACCGAATAGCTTTCCTAATCTCACACCATTGGCTTCGTATGTTGTTTTTACACCGAGCGATTCGAACCATTGGGCTGCAATCGAATCCCCTTGAATACTCTGCGATGTCAGACCGTTTAAGAAGATGTCAACGTTTTCCGATAGCGCTGCCAAGGCATAAAAAAATGCAGCCGACGACCAATCAGACTCCACAGTAACGCTGGTGGCTTTATATTCAGAAGGCATCACAGAAATGGTTCTTCCTATACGTTCAACACGTATACCGCATTGTTCGATAAGTGCTAGAGTCATGTCGATGTAAGGACCTGACTGAATCGTCCCTGTCAATTCGATTACAAGTCCATCTTTTAATCCGGGTGCAATAAGTATCAACGCAGAGATAAATTGACTGCTGATGAATGCATCCACATGAACACGTCCTCCATGAAGTTTTTTTCCACAGATCTTCAATGGAGGAAAGCCGTTTTTTTCAATAAATGAGATGTCGGCACCCAGGGTTTGCAGTGCTCTTACCAGCGGACCGATGGGTCGTTCGTGCATACGTGTTGATCCTTCGATCATCCATTGCCCTTCTTTGGTGGCAAGCAAGGCAGTGATGAAACGCATGACAGTCCCTGCATTTGCGGTATACAGATGGTCACTGCTTTTGTAATCCGAAAGACATTGTTGCATCAATCGTGTATCATCAGTCGTGCTCAGATTTTTTATCTGCACAAGACCTCCCGATAATTCATTGATAATAAGCAATCGGTTGCTGATACTTTTGGATGCCGGCAGCAGAACATCGCCGGAGAAACTGGTGTGACTGCAATTTACGATGGGCATACAAGTATGGTTTAAGGTTTTAATCCTTTATAAAACTCAAGACTTTCAGTAATCCAACTTTCCGGACATTGCTGATTAATCATCACCTGACCAAAACCGGCGATAAGTGTAAAGCACAATGCGCCGTTTTCATTTTTCTTATCCGACCGCAACAATGGCAAGAGCGCACCCGCGTTGCCGGGAATTGCTTTCCATGGGAATTGCTCCAACACTATATCGCTAATCTCGCCCAGTAAGGCTTCGGGAAGGTTCAGCATTTTGTACGACAAATAGCTTTCGCAGATGATTCCGATGGCAACCGCTTCGCCATGAGAAATTGGTTTTTTGTCCTTGCGTCGCGACAAGGTTTCTATAGCATGACCAATGGTATGACCAAAATTTAAAACTTTGCGAAGGCCTGTTTCTTCAGGATCCATAGCCACAACCGACATTTTAATTTCTGCCGATTTATTAAGCAGCGGAACCCAGTTTTTTATTTCGAGACAATTTTTACTGATGATTTTTTTCCATAAATCTTCATCTGCGATAAGAGCATACTTAATGATTTCAGCAAAGCCTGAACGGATTTCTTCTTGTGGCAGGCTTTCTAAAAAGGCAGGATAGATAAAAACGCCTTCGGGAATGGCAAAGGAACCGATCATATTCTTATGTGCGTCGAGATCGAGACCTGTTTTACCACCCATGGCTGCATCTGCCATGCCCATGAGTGAAGTGGGTACGTTAAAGAAACGTATTCCTCTCATATAGGTTGATGCTGCAAAACCGCCAATATCGGTAATAGTACCACCGCCCAGATTAATCAGCACTGAATCGCGGCCGGCACCCAATTCCAGCAACGATAGCCATACTCCTTTGCACAATTCAAGATCTTTACTTTCTTCTCCGGCGGGCAACTCGATGATCTCCGCTTCTCTTGAGCGAATAACCACAGATTCCAGCACCGGCAGGCAACAATTTAGCGTATTGGTATCTGTGAGAATATAAATGCGTGCATCACGAAAATCAGGCGTATTAAGTGCTTTCTCGAGTTTTAAAAGGGCATTGGTTCCAATAACGGGCTTAGGATGTTTTTGATTCTTTTTCATATTCAGTGGTGAAATTTAATTGATTGTTCAAATTTGTTTGTACTTCTGATTCTTGTGAATTACAAAAGTACCAAAAGTAAACAATTGCAGCGTCATAGGAGTGTAGAAATGTTTCAACTCGTAATAATAGTACAGACGCAGCCCGTCGCCGCTTCATCCCGCAATGATGCGGGCTCACCTCATGACTATTCACGGGGCGACTCTAAGTCACCCCGTGAATAGTACACACATTACTGATATCCAGTATCACGCTTTGCAAGTCTAGCGAATGCTTCAACTCAAATGCAATAAATATAGACACCGCCAAAAAACGCTTCATCCCGCAATGATGCGGGATCCCCTCATAAATACTGACACCCAACAACAGCTACACATATTTAACATTATTTATTTGGTTCATTGTGTAGAGAGAGGTATATTTGCTGGGTAAATCGAACCTTAGAAACGAGTATGATTGGCTATTATCCGTTTAACTTTGGTTATATACATAACAGGATAAATTCCAACTTTAATGATCTAGTGGGATTTGAGGAAAGGATTGTAGTGTATATAAGTAAGTTGTGCTTCATTATGAAAAAGGAAATTCTGGCAAATTATGATAGTAGATAACAAAGAAATACTTCACGATTTCTATAAACAATTTAATTCTCGCCTTACAAGTTGGGATTTTGTAATTAAATATAAACAACTTAAACCTGGATATAATCCAAGAGAAGAAACTGCTCTAATTCTCCCAGTAGATAATGAGAAAACATATGAACAGTTACTTTCAAACAGTTACCCTACTTTAGTTGAAAGTATTTTAAATAATATACAAGTTGAAAAATCATGCAGAGATGTATTCTTGTCAGAACTAGATGAAGAAATAGTAAGCTTATTTGAAGAATTTATTAAGGAGGCAGGTATCCAAAGTAAGGTTGTAATACATAATGAAAGAATAATAATTAAAGCATATGACATGTTTGCTGATTTAATCTGGTCACCGATTAGTCAATTCCATTCAGAATTAACGGCATCTGTTGATTACTTTAATAAATATATAGAAGCAGTAGGGGGAAATAAAGATTGTCTGTTTTTGAATGCGAATTCATCCACCTCATTTTCTTATTTTATTCAAATTTGGGTTTGTGAAAGTATGGGAATTCCATTAAACCCTAATTCTAACGTTTTAGTTTCGTAAAATGGAAAAGATAAAGAAGGACGATTATAGATTACTACACACTGGTTTTTATAATATTTACCCTATTCAAAACGAAATAAGTTTTGCAACATCACCTAATGAATCAAACGAGGATATTTATTCTGATGATTTATTAATTGATGATTATTACGGTCGAGTATTTAGTTCAGGGTTATATTATAATTCAACTCCATATGGATTTGGAGATAAATTAAATTATTATCCAACTGGTATAAATAATGAAATTGTTGATACGTTTAGAGTCCCATATAGGAAAATTCCAATTTTTAAGGTTAGTAGTCTAGCTTCAATATCACCTTTATTACGTGAAATTGAAAAAGCTAATCCTAATTACCAAATACTACTAAGAGGACAACATAGTCATTATCCAATCAATCGTGATAAAGATGAAAAGCGTCATCTTTATGGGAATGAGGATATTAAAGAACCATCGTTCTTGCCAAGTCATTTGAGAAGCAATTTCAATGAAAACTTTATGCATAGCATGTGGCATAGTCAAGCAGCAACATTGTTAAATGACATTGGAGTAGATTATTCTGAAAAATTAACGCCCTTAGATTTCCAAAAATATCAGAAAGATATTATGGCAATTAAAGGTGGAATTGACATGAATGGATTTGCCTTAGGAATAGCACAACATTATGGTATGCCTAGTATTGGTCTTGACTTGACTAAAACACTAACTGTTGCAGCATGGTTTGCTCTAAATAAGATGAATATTGATACTGAAGGTATTACACAAACTGAGCCGATAAAAGACTATGAGAATTCAATAATCTATGTTTTTAGGTGTCCTGAAAACTCAGTTTTTTCTTACAGTAGAGTTCGTCCGAAAATTTTCCCACTAGGTCGTCCTGACGCTCAAGATGCATGGTTCGGACATGTCGGATGGGGTTATGCAAAAAATCAATTAGGTAGCTATCTCATGTGCGGATTTAATATGAAGCCAGATTTTTTAAATGAATTACCTAAAGCCTTTGAAAAGGATTTATTCCCTAAAAAAGAAGATGACCCTATACTTAATTACTTTATAAAGATGAAAAATAGAGGTTGCTATGAAGGCGAAGCAAGAAGAGCCTTGGATAAGATATATTTATTTGAATAAAATAACGAAGCACAACAACGTGTATAAACATTTGGCAATCTGTGGTTTGTCGAGAGGTACAGCTCGTTTCAAAAGTAGTTGTAACTTGATAGGAAATCGCTTCGAAATGCCAAACGTTTCATACACGCAACCGTTACCGCCAAGTGTAAGAGACAGACAACGACATAGAAAAATTGAAAAGTAAACCATTGTGAAAGGACAGAAAAAAGAACAATTGACAGGACAAGAAAGCCGACACTCAAGCCGACCCAATGTTTTTTATTTTTTTGCCACCGCACATTTTTTAAAACAATTGCTGACCCACATTGCACACATTGCCAAAGCCCCACAAGCCTACGCTGCAACCAAAGCTTTGTCAAAGAGTGCAATTTATCATGGTTTGAATTATTTATGAATAAAACATTTTTAGAAATAGCAGAAGTAATTTTAAGAGAAGAACAAAAACCTCTTAATCCAGATGAAATATATAGTATTGCAAAGCAAAAAGGGTTGCTCATCAGTAGGGGAAAAACACCGTCTCTATCAATGAAAGCTAGAATCTCCACTGATCTTAGAAAGAATGGTTTCTCATCAAGATTTATGAGGGTTGGTCCTAATAAATTTGCTCTTCGTGAATTTGGGCTTAAAGAATTTATATCTCAACCATTTAAAAAAAATATTCCCAAGGAAATAATAACTTGTATCCCACAATCTAAATTAGGAGAACTAACAAATCATTTAGGGTTTTCATCTGATGTTCCTTTAATTGTAAGTATTCTTAAGAATGAAAACTTGATCTATATTGATAGAAAAGTTGCAGAAAATGATACGAATTATAAGCAGCTAATTTCTTATATAATTCTTACAAAAGATAATGACAAAGTTCTAACCTATAAACGGGGAGTATACACAAATGCGCATGAGATGATTAAAGGTTCAACGTGTTTAGGATTTGGCGGTCATGTACAAGATATTGATACAAATAATATGTTTTCAAAAGGTTATGCAGGAGTTTTTGATACTGCAGAACGTGAGGTTTTCGAAGAATTAAAGGGATTTAAACCTATAAATTTAAGTATTGCTGGGTATATTATGGATAATTCATCTCCTGAAGGTGTAAAGCATCTAGGAGTAGTGCTAAGAGGAGAAATTCCAAAAGACTTTGATATTAATAATTTTTCAAAAGAATTATCTATAAATGACTTGAAATTTATGTCAATTAAGGAACTATGGAATAATTTTCATGAATTTGAATTTTGGTCACAACTCTTAATAAGGCATTTTTATAAGGATGAAGCTAATAACAACCCTGTTGTTATTAGACCAATAAAATATAATATACGCTCAAATGTTTTTGTTATAATTGGGGAAATCGCATGTGGTAAAACTGTTCTTTGTGAAATGCTTTCTAAACAAAATATAAACAACATAATTTCTACAAGAAAATGCGTTTCAAAATTAATTGATGAATATGATTTTGGTATAAGTAATCGTACTGTATTTCAAGAGAAAGCCGAAATGTTTATTAAAAGTATAAACGGTCCAAAAAAACTTGCAAAAGAAATTAAAAATCAAGTTGAAATATTTTCAGGCAATGTATTTATTGATGGAATTCGTCATTTTGAAACTCTTGTCGAGCTAAAGAAGTTTTATCCTGACTTAACAGTTATTTTTGTAGACTCAACAAGAGATGATGCTTTTAGAAATTATTGTTTAAGAAGTGAAGGCACTTTGGATATTAGTAATTTTCGTGAAGAAAGACACCATCCTGTTGAAAATGAAATCAAATTTTTAAGAGGTGAAGCGAGTATATATATTTTTAATGGTGGCACTAAAGAAAAATTATTTGAAGAGTTTTTAAAATGGTTTAAAACAAATACTATATGATTGATGGTGGATATGATATAGGTTATGAAAAGTGTGATTGTTTCTGGGGTACAGAGCCAGGGAGTTTAGTGTTAAAAACAGAAGCAATTGTCAATAATTTTAATTCTTTGAAGATTTTGGATTTAGGTTGCGGTGAAGCTAAAAACTCATTTTATTTAGCAAAAAAAGGTGCAGTTTTACATGCCTATGACATTTCAGAATATGCAATAAGAAATGCAAGACAGTTGTGTAAAAACCATCCGAATATTAAATTGGCAAATGCTAATGTAATTGAATTAAATTTACCCGAAGTATATTATGATATTATTATATCATACGGTCTATTTCATTGTTTTCAAAATAAAAATGAGGTTTCTGATTTAATTAATCGATGTATAAAAGCTTTGAAAAGTGGTGGCATCTTTATACTATGTGCTTTTAATTCAAGGAAACAAGATTTATCCGCCCATGAAAATTTTAATCCTCTTTTATTGAGACATGATGAATATCTTGATTATTTTTCCAAACATGAAATACTCTTTCAATCAGATGAAGATCTGTATGAAACGCATTCTCATAATCAAATACCACACATGCATTCAATGACAAGACTAATAATTAAACTACTATGATTTTAACATTTTATGAAGCTATCAAAGAACTGAAAGAACAGTATTCTGTTCAACGACTTATTCCATTTATTGGAGCAGGTTTTTCTATCCCTTTAGATTTGCCAGGTTGGAGACAACTAATTATTGATCTCGGGAAAGATTTAGGATATGAGGATGATTTATACCTTTTGCATGGTAATTATCAACAATTAGCAGAATACGGTAAATTGGTTGATGAAAAGAAATGGAATGCCTTTATACAAAAAATGAGAGTTGGTTTTGACAGCAAAGAATCTAATGAAAGAAGAAAAATATCAAAACAACATTTATCATTATCTGAACTAAAGGTCAAAAAAATATATACAACCAATTATGACCCGCATATTGAGAGGTGTTTTGAGGATAAAGGGCAAAAGGTAAAAACAATTATTTCGTTAAAGGATTTCATTCAACCGGACAAGGAAAATTATGATCTCGAAGTAATAAAATTTCATGGTTGTTTAACAGAACAGAACTCTATAATATTAACGGAAAATCAATACTATATGCGGATGGAATTAGAACATCCACTTGATCAAAGTCTAAGGTCAGATGCCTTAAGTAATAGTTTTCTGTTCATTGGTTATAGTTTTGACGATCCTAATATCAGGTACATATGGTATAAAATCCAGCAACAAATAAAAAAATATTTATATAATGGCAGTAGAGCTACTCCAAGACCTTCTTACATTGTAACATTTGGAAGCAATGAAGTACAAGCAAGGATTTTAGAAGAACTGAACATTAAAATAATTGCGTTGAATCCACTTGATAAAGAAGCACAAATTTGTGAATTACTTGACAAAATTAATAAATGATATGAACATATATTTTAATACAGTGAATAGTGATAAAGTCAAGGAAATTGAATTTATCTTTTCACCTCATAGTAGTTTTATCTCTAATTTTTTAAATAGAAATATTACAGAAGTACTTTCCAGTGATATAACAAAGGTGGTTAAAAGAAAAGCTATAGATGCTTACAGTTATTGGCGTTTGCCGGTTATTGTTGAGCACGGAGCATTAGAAGTGGAATATTTTAATGGTTTCCCTGGTGCTTTATCAAAACCAATGTGGGATTTAATGAATGATAGAATTTGCTCATTAATTCCAAAAGGAGAATCTAGGAATTCGAAAGTTATTTCCGCTGTTTGTTATTGCGATGGAAAAAATATTAAAACCTTTATTGGAGAAACACATGGTGTTATTTCTGAAAAAGGTAGAGGAAGAAATGGATTTCAATTCGATCCTATTTTTATTCCTGACGGTAGTACAAAAACATATGCAGAAATGGACTTGTATGAGAAAATGCCATTTTCACAAGCTACAAAGTCATACAACCTATTAATTTCATTTTTGAATAAATTATGAATAAACCTTTTTTACGATGGGCTGGCGGTAAAACTTGGTTAACCAAGGAGATTGAATCAATTGTTAAGGAATTAGATTATGAGAATTATCATGAACCATTCTTGGGAAGCGGTTCAATATTCTTTTATCTTAAACCAAATAATAAATCATTTCTTTCTGATATTAATCATAACTTAATTGATACTTATTCTGCCATAAAAGATAATTGTTCAAAAGTTATCTGTGAATTAAACCAAATGAACAATACTGAGGAAGATTATTATAAAATAAGAAAAACCAAATACCGTAGTCAATGGAAACGTGCGGCACAGTTTATATATTTAAATCAAACCTCATTTAATGGTTTATATCGAGAAAATTTAAAAGGTGAATATAATGTCCCATACGGCTATAGGGATAAGAATATTATCAATGAGGTTGAATTGATTAAAAATTCATTGGCGTTAAAAAATGCTGAGTTGAATACTTGTGATTTCGGCACATCCTTAAATAATATAAAAAAAAATGATTTAGTTTTTATTGATCCCCCATATACCGTTTCACATAATAAGAATGGGTTTATAAAATACAATAGAAAGTTATTTTCAATTGATGACCAATTTCGTTTAAAAGAGTTTATAGAAGTTATAAATAATATTGGGGCACACTATATCTTGACCAATGCTGCTCATAAAGTAATATATGATGTGTTTAGTAAGAATTCATACATGATAGAACTTACTAGAAACTCATTAATAGGTGGAATAAATGCAAAAAGAGGATTAATTTCAGAGTTCCTCTTTACTAACATTGAATCTACAAATATTTGCAAGCACATTGCCAAAGCCCCACAGGCCAACGTTACAACCAAAGCTTTGTCAAAGAGCTTGCAAAGCCAACGCATGGACAGAAAGACATTGCAGCAAAATTGAAAGAAAAATAAATAGATAAATGAACAACGAAACGCCAACAAAGTGTATATGCAATAAGGGTTTCAGTGGGTATTCAAGCGTTGTAGCCCGCTCAAACTTTAGTGTCGGTGGACAGGAAGCTGAACCGCAATCCCTTACGTCACATACACTCAAGCGTTCGCAACTAAGCAAACTAATAATGCAAATGAAGTTTTTAATATGTTTTTTAATACTTAGTGCAGCTCCAATATATTTATATAGTCAAAATCAAGCAGAGACTGATACCTCTGTAATGCTATATCCAACGATTACGAAAGAATTTTTTCAGAAAAAAACTTATCGTAATAAGAACACAAAAACAGAGGGGAAAATAAGTCAGCGGCAATTTTCTTCGGATTACGATTTGCAGTTTATGGTTGGTATGTGGAAATCTTATTATCGGAACGGTCAACTGAAAGACTCAATATATTATGATATAAATAGTCAAATTGTTGGAACAACTAAATCATTTTATAAGAATGGCTTTCTTAGAAGAATCACTGATTTCGATACCTTAGCACATTTTAAATATAAAAATAATGTAGTTTTATCACAAGTAATTGTTAAACATGATGGCTATTATAAGAAAGTATACTCAAAACATAAAAAAGACCTATTGTTAAATGAGGGCTTAATAATGAATTATAGGAAGACAGGACAATGGAAATATTATAATGACTCGGGGAAATTGACAAAAGAGGTCTTTTATGAAGATGGGCATGTAAAAACAAAACATATCTATAAATAGCCAGTTGCTGCAAATGCTCATAGTAGCTAACGTTTGCCGCAAGTTTAACCATGCAAGAATTTTCACCCCCAATCAATGAACGAGAGACTGAGGATTTGATTTACATTTATCTTTCCCCAAAAGGCGACTGGCAAGATGAAATTGTAAAGCAAACGATAGAGGAATTATACAAACGAGGAATTACTGACGAGCAGCTTGAAATATATGAAAAGCAAGTTGAGGAAGAGCAAAAGGAATATCAAAAAGAATTGGAAAAAAATGCTAGTGAGACTTATTCAATTTGGAAAATGATATTTATTTTCTTTGCATCTCCATTCATCTTCATTCCCAGTTTTAAATCATTCGGTGATATGACAGTTTCCGAATTAAAAAGAGAGAATTTTAAGAAGAAATATAAGCAAAGATTATTTTTATTAATTGGTGGTGGAATTTTCTATCTGGTTTTATTTAAGATCGTGGTTGAAACAGGTTTTTAATTTCTAATGATCAACAGAAACTAAAAGTATTGACGAGAGACGGCAATTATATTGCAAATAAAAAGCGGCAATAATCATTATCAGTAGCTTCATGGCTTTACTAAAAAACATATTGACAATTATAATTATTTGTTCGACTTTTTCTGCATTTGGACAATCAGACACAGTTTTTATTGAAAAAGATAGCTTGCTCGGTACGGCCCAGTCAATTTTTTTTGAAAATAACCCCAATAGCAATTTCTACGACAAAATAAATTACTGGGGTTTTATGATGTTTGACGAACAGAGTTACAAATATTCATTGGATTTTTTGAAAGAAAATCAATTGACATTAACTAAAAAAGCGCCTGTAATTCCTCAAACTAAGTGGATAACACTAAAGCAATACAAAGGGTCGTTTTATGTCTATCATCCTTGTGATTTTATTTCTCATTATAGAATTTCGATTAACGATACATCTTTTATAGACTGGACAGGCGAAGGGCCGGTGGCAAACAGCATTATTACCCAAAAGGGAATTGACGACAATACATACGAATTTCAATTGACAGGTATCGCTAACAAGGATAGAAAGCTCATTATTCATATCATTGATAGCAAAAGGGGAATAGCTGTATTTGAAGAAAAGAATGATAAAGCAGATGTAAGTTATTTTTACTTAATGATTGCGTCTGATAAAATCAGAAATGTTCCGTTAATAGTAAACAACTGCACAACATATAAGCAGAGTGAATTGTGTTTTGACAAACCGAATTACGGTGGATTATTAAAGAAATAAACTAACAATTAAGGCTACTACAAACAAGAGTTTTAATTCAAGCGGGGTGACATGCAAACGTAGTGTTTTATTCTTCCCATGAGCATAGGTGATATAATAAAACTTTGTTTACTGAAACTCGCCTAATCGCAAAGCCCTAAAACGTTAGCAGTAATAGGAATGAGACAGACATTAATCATATTAATTTCGATATTTATAAGCACGACGGTTTTTGGACAAAAACAAAAACTTCCTCCTAAAGACACGTATTATCCTATATCAATATTGAATTGTGAGTTTCCAAGACAAACAGGGAACCTGGAAATTATAAAAAATGATTCTCTTAAGTTGACTACATACAAAACAGATAGTTCAGAAATGATAATGTATGCAGACCATTTTATTGGTTTTCTTGCTGGTTGGGATAGTATTGGTGAAGCTCAAAGAATTTATTATCATCTCGACAGTATAGTGACTTTGCTTTTTCAGAATGGCCTCATGACTTCAGACTTATTTATTAAAGCTTTTAATGTTGAGTCAAAATTCATTGACTATATGGGGGATACCGTTGATTGGACTAATCACGTTGAGACAAAGACAGTTAAAATATTAAACATTCAAAGAAAAGAAGTGTCCAAAGAATACCGCGACAGCAAAGGAATTGTGCATTTTGAAGTGTGGGTTACATTTGATCCTAATGAAAGTGGCTGGGGGGCTTTTCCAATGTTTGACCTTTATCTAAAATCGGAAATTGAACCGACTTCAGGAGATTTGACTGAATATTTGAGCAAAGCAAGAATAAAATGTTTACAATATATCGGGACCCAACTGTGAACGAATAGAAAACTACTACTTTGAATAGTGAGGCAAACCCCTGTAGCCTATGGAATGGCTAGTTCGACGGTTGTGAATATTTTTTCTTAACTTTGAATCTTGGTTAACATACAAAGGATTTAGGAATTAATACTCTTGGTGTGATTTTTTTTTAAGTCTTTTTACTCTTGAAAAAGCTGTCTTAAATAAATAGATGAATTATGAAGATTAAGGCGTTTGCTTTACGATTTCTGATATCCTTTGCAATAGGTTTTATTGCAACAGTTCTCGTTACGCTATGTTGGAATTATTTTATTAAGAAGACTGGTGTAGTGGTCGATTGGGAGACAAGTTTCAAAATGGCATTTATATTTGGTATTGTTATTCCTTTCACGCAGATTAATAAAAAGTAATTAGTGACTGTCCATAAAGTCCGTCTGCGGCGTTGTCCTCGTGTTATCGGGCAGTCGATTACCCGAGTAAACTCCTGCCCGCCAACACTTCGGACGCCTTGCATCCGGAGCTTTATGATCAGTCACTGAGTTAATAGACGGACTCTATACTAAGACTTGTAATTATTGAAAATATCTTAAAGCCAAATTGAAAAATGAAAAAAATGAGTTGGTTAGTTCTACTACCCAACTGAAACTTTTAGCAAATGACAGTAAACGATATTTAACCGATATGTTGGATTACAGTGGGATTTTGCCTTGGGTAAAGAATTTCAGAGTAAATTGTGGTATTAAAATTTACGAAAGCTAAAAACTTAGCCATTAAAATAGAAATGATGATCTGTTCAAAATGTAATATTCAAAACGACGAAACTGCAAAATTTTGCAGTAATTGCGGTACAATATTAAGTACCATGACTGTTATAGAACAAGGCAAAAAATCTAAAGTCAAGCGGAATGGGTACGGAATTGCAGGACTTGTTTTATCAATCATTTCAATCTTTGCACTTAGTGCGTTAAACCCTGAAAACAAAGGGGAAACTCCGCCTCCTCCTTATATCGTTATAATATTCTCTCTATTAGGACTATCATTTTCTATTATTGGTTTATTTCAAAAAGACAAAAAGAAGACTACTGCTATTATTGGACTTGTAATTTCTATTGTGGTATTAATTGCTTTTATTGTTGGGTTAAGTTTTAATTGGTTTGGTTAGAATTAAAGAAGATGGTAGTCGATGTTTAAATTAAATTTGAATTATGAAGATTAAGGCGTTTGCTTTACGATTTCTGATATCCTTTGCAATAGGATTTATTGCAACAGTTCTTGTTACGCTATGTTGGAATTATTTTATTAAGAAGACTGGTGTAGTGGTCGATTGGGAGACAAGTTTCAAAATGGCATTTATATTTGGTATTGTTATTCCTTTCACGCAGATTAATAAAAAGTAATTAGTGACTGTTTGTGACAGCCAAAAGACTTAGCACCTGTGTAAGACAGTAAAGGCCGAATATAAACCTCTGTTCAAATGTTGATTCCTGACTTTGCAAATACTCAAAACGCTTTCGCATCCTATACCAATCGGGATTTGCGAAAGGCGCATTTTCTGTTTAAGTTCATCAGACATCCGATGAATGTGAGCATTGGCAAGTTCTTGTTGAAGATGGCACTGGCCATTCATTTTCCGATTCGCTGGATGGTAAAACCCACATTGTTCAAACAATTTTGTGGTGGAGAAAGTTTAAAGGAATGCAATCAAACGGTGGATGCAATCCGGGCTCAGGGAGCTGGATCAATCCCTGATTACAGCGCCGAAGGGCAGGGGACAGAGGTACATTTTGACAAGGTCAGAGATGAAGTTCTGAAAGTGATCGCTTTCGCTGAAGGTCGCCATGAAATTCCATTTTGTGTGTTTAAACCTACCGGAATTATTTCCAAGGTGCTGCTTGAAAAGCTAAGAGCAGGAATCGCATTGAACGAAAATGAACGTGAAGCCTACCAAAGGGGCAGAGCGCGGTTTACTGACTTATGCCAATCTGCCGCCAACGCAGGTGTTCGAATTTTAATTGATGCTGAGGAAACATGGATACAAGCTGCTATTGATTCCCTGACCGAAGAAGAAATGATACGTTGGAATAAGGAACAGCCTATAGTTTACAATACTGTGCAGATGTACCGGACTGACCGTTTGACATATCTTATGAAATGTTGCGAAAAGTTAGATGCGATGAATATTATTCCTGGCTTTAAGCTGGTACGAGGCGCCTACATGGAGAAAGAGCGAAGCAGAGCGGCGATGCTGCACTATCCCTCACCAATACATTCCAGCAAGGAAAATACCGACCGTGATTATAACAAGGCCATCGCGTTTTGTATACAGCGTATCAGCAACACCGGACTCTGTCTGGGCACTCATAACGAGGAAAGCACACTTTTAATGACTGAGTTAATGAATGCAAAAGGGCTGGACTCACTGCATCCGAATCTGTGTTTTGCGCAGCTGTTGGGGATGAGCGATCATATTACTTATAATTTGGCGAAAGCCGGATACCGCGCGGCGAAGTATGTTCCTTATGGTCCGGTGCGACTTGTAATGCCTTATTTAGTAAGGCGTGCAGCGGAAAATACTTCAGTTGCCGGACAGACGAGTCGCGAATTATCACTGATTAAAAAAGAGCTTGAGCGGCGTAACAAAAAGTAGATGGTTGTTTCTATCGGTAACACAATTCACGATAATCGCAAAATTTGCAACGCTCCCTGTCTTCAGTTTGTTCGAAGCACAACGAAGTGTTGAAGAGCTCTTGCAACCATTGCTTGAGTACTTCTTCGAAAGAATCTGCATCCTTGCGCGACAATGCAGATTGTTCGTTGAGCACGATAGGCAATAAACCCCGATTCAATAAACGGAAACTAACGATAGCTGAAGTAATCTCATTATTGAAATCTTTGTGCTGTTTGAAGTAGAGATATGCATAAAATAAAAGCTGAAATGCTTTGTCGCTGTGGTTTTCGGTGAAGAATGTTGTTAAATCGGAAAGCTTGAGTTCTTTGTCTTCAACCTTTCCTGTTTTGTAATCAATGATTCTGGTGATGTCGCCCAGCCTATCGATACGATCAGCGAAACCTTTCATTACCGTAGTGCAGGGAGCGATTTCGCCGGGAGCATAGCTTACTGAAAGTTCTTCTTCAAGTTGTACCATCTGTAATGAATTCCCTGAATTTTCGGGGTCTTCCAGTTGTTTAATTTCTGCTTGAAGAAAATTGGAGATATAGGTGAGAGCCACTTTGTAGAGTAATAAATTCTTTCCAAAGCGAAAATCACTGCCGTGCATCATCTCCTGAAAAACCTCATTACACAGGGATTCAACATCAGCACTCCGCTTTTTCAGTTCAATGGCAACTATAGATTTTCCCACCCATGGTTTATATAGGCGATGAAGAACTTCATGTATAGCTTGCCCGAGCATAGCGGCATCCAGCGATTCTTCCACACTTTCTTTTTCGCGAATTCCCAGCACTTCCCCAAAATAGAATTTCAAACTACAGGCTGCATATGCATTAATCGAGCTTGGTGAAAAGCCGCTGCTGGCCTTCTTTTCAAGCAATGCGAGCACCTCTGCAGATTTTTGAATAACAATTTTTGTGTCCGGAAGATTCCTCAAAGGAGGTAATGAAAAGATGTGCTCCGTGATTTTTATGGAGGGATTGTAGGGTGGTAATTCGTGCAGTAACTGAGCAATGAAGCGACTTTTTTCTCCACCGCCCATCGGTCCTGGCTCTGTATTATAAATTAACCTAACTTGAGTGCTTCGTTGCAGTAGTCGATAGAAATGGTAAGCGTAAACAGCCTCTTTGTCCTTATAAGTTGGTAAACCAAAATCTGATCGTATATCATTCGGCAAATAACTTTGTTGTAGTTTTCCGCCAGGGAGTATGTCATCATTTACCGAAAGCATGATAATATTCTTGAAGTCAAGATTACGTGTTTCAAGAACACCCATGAGCTGAAAACCGCTTAATGGTTCGCCATAAAACGGGATAGAGGCTGATTGCGAAAATAATTTCAATATCGCCTGAAAGCCTGACAAATCAGGGTTTAGACTATATTCTGAAAGAAGAGAAATAGCACTTTGTACTAAACATTTGTATTGATAGATGTATTCACATTCGAGACGGGATTCATTTTTTGATGCAAAGAAATCCAACAATTGCGACAGCAGTTCATTGAGTGCTGATAAGGCTCCACCATCCTGCTCAGCCCAATCGGAGAAAAGAAGGTTGCATTGTACTTTTGTTTCGGCACTTAATTGTTCCGCTTCATGAAGCAGAGAGGCAATGGGAATAAAGAACTGTTGTTGTTTTAAGAAGTGGGTTGCCAATCGGCTTCCGTAGGCTGTAGCAGCATTTTGGCCCGAGCCCGACATCCATTGCGCAATGTATGGATGCGCAACAATCTCATGCAGGTCTTTGTAAAAAACCATCTGCTCCGAGCTTCCTCTAATTCCGCGAAAGCGCTGTGACGCTTCCTGCATATTAAATAATGCAACAATCAATTGATGTAATGCAGATAATTCAAGAGGAAAACCCATGGTGATGTTGAAGGTGTCGATCCCTTTGGGGATGGCGTTGAGAACGGGGATGAGCAAACTTTCGTCCGCAAGTACCACGCAGCTTTCTGCAATTTCTTCTTTCGACATGCGGCTGAGTAATTCTCCGCAAACCTTGGCCTGGCCTACCTGACCGGCAACGCCGATAATTTCAAGGCTTGCACTTTTTTCTGCGAAAGCATTAGTAGTAATATTAAGGTCTTTTAATTTCCATTGTTCCTGATGCTTTCTTAAGAAAATTCCTGCTTCCTGATTTGTATTATTTGAATAGTAGGCGTCTGCATCCCAGATTACTTCTGCTTTTCCCGCTTGCATTAAAAATCGGATGATGCTTTCTTCTGCCGAGGTAAGTGCATTGAATCCGGCGAAAATGTAGAATCGTTGATCGTTAGAAAAGATAGGTTCCGGATTCTCTGATACCATTCGAAAGGCCATTCCTGAGTAGGCCAGTTTCTTTTGCAGTAGCTGTTCGCGAAAGCGTAAATAATAATCAAAAAGCGATTGGTAGAAGTCGAGATAATCGAGTTGAAATTCTGTAAGCGGCCTGCCATCCGGATTCCACAAGGTCATTGCGCGCGATGCATCAAGGTAAGAGAATAATTGACGTGCATCCGCAAGGTAATGATCAGTATCATTGAAATCCTTAATCAGTGTGCTTCCCCATGAGAGGAATTCCGTAAAATCACCGGCTTTGTCAGTTTTTAATTGTTGATGAACTCTGAATAATTCTGTCATCAGCGTAAGATGATTTCCAAATTCGAGTCCGCTGAGTTCCGCTACCAGCGCCTCGATGGATAACACTCTTGGTGCCCACACCGTTTTTCCGGCCTGCTGTGCAATGAATTTTTTAAGATACAAACCCGCACGTTTGTTGGGCAAAACCACACAGAGCTTATCCAAATGCTGCTGATGCCGTTCAAGTATCTGTGCCGCCAGTTCCTCAAGAAATGTTTTCATTGCTTCGTGCATTGTTGGTTACAGTAGGAGTTTGACTTCAGCTGCACAGCACCGCAGTGATAGTATTCGGAATAGCTGACGTTAATCCAATACGAAGGCTGATCGGTCAAATCCACAAAATGTATAGTGGTGGGAATTTTTCGGAGTGGTTCAAAAACTATGGTATCCTCAGCTATTACCGGCTTTTGCTGTAATCTGATTAAGCGTTCCTGCATTTGTTGTTCATAAGGTGTCGCCCGGAAACCCAGATCTGACCAGGCACGTATGATGTTACTTCGATAGTGATAGGGTCCTGAAGGTTCCTTGGAAAAATCAGTAAGTGTAAGTATTACGATAGCAACAACAAGTATTGCATTTACAAATGAGGGAATGCTTATCGGATGAATTAATTTTCGCTGTATGGATTGTATCGCAATGTAAAGAATCAGGAACCATAACCAGATGATGACAATGAGCGTTAGTCCGTGTACCCGCAAGGGTGGATTGATGCCCATTGCCAGGGCCTGTGGAACGTACATACACAGGATAATCAGGGCGGACAGTAGTAAGACTTTAATTAAAGATAAGGATGCGATAATTTCAGCAATACTTCCTTCTTTGGGCTTTCTTGCGGCAAAAGGAATAAACAATATACTCAACAAAAGAAATGATGCGCTTTGCAAACAGATACCGATAATTTTTGCAAAGGAAGAAACTACAATACCTGCGGCAATTCCTGCATTCATTGGTTCTGACATAACGCTCATTCGTGCAAAATTTCCGGGAGCGCTCATTTCCGCTATGATGGCACCAGTCAGAATCAGGATTAATCCGGTTAATTTAAAATCCCATTTTCTTTTTACCGAATAGGTCCAGACAAGCCAGATGATAAGCAATCCAAGCATCAACAGTGATGAAATCTCGTTGAGTCCGGCAATCATAATGAGAAAAACAGCAATCATAATAAATCGTAGAATGCGCGCTGAACGTGCCAGCTGCGCATGTTGCAGCTTTATTAATATTGCAATAGTGAACATAGAAAGTATACTTGCAAGCAAATATTCCACTGCGCCGGTCATCCAGTAAATACCTTCAGAAATTCCGGGAAAGAGATTTAGAATTAAAGCAAATAGAATTAATGAGCCGATGGTAATTTCCTTGCGTGAATAATTCTCTCTTGCGAAGGCGCTCAGCATTGCATGCACCGAAAAGAATAGTGCTACGAGCAAAAGCAGTGGTATTAGGCGATATCCCCAGGCTTGATTCCAGCACAAAGGGTTAAGCGCTTCAAGGAAATTTGCAGTATATCGGCCGGTCCAATCGTTATACATCAATGCCTGATAGTTCCAAAATCCTGCTTTTATAGCCATGAACGAAATGCTCAAATCATCCGCCGATGGCCAGGTGAAGAATGAGAGTATAAAGAATGGTAGAATAAGTAGGAGCAAAGCTGAACAGCTCAGTAAAAACCAATGCTTACGAAAGAACGAAGGTGATATCATAAGGTGTTGGTATTAGTAGACGTATGCATTAGATAATCTGCTGCAGCCTTTAATTCTTCCGGCTTTCCGACATCATTCCAATAACCGGTGTTGTGCACATATCCCTGAATAGTAAAAGTGTTGCATAGTTCGAGATACCATGATGTCAGGCTGAATGCGCCTTTAGCTTGCATGGTTTGAAGCAATGTGGGCTCAATGATTTGTATCCCGCTAAATGCAAGGGGTGTCAATCCTTTGGTAAAAAGACCTTCGGGCTTAACTTCAGCAGTTTTTAAATTCGTCCAACCTTTTAAATGAACATCAGCATCAAATAAAAAATAACGGGAAGTCTCACGCGCTCTCACGGCCAGACTGGCTTTCGCGCCACTTGCCAGATGTGCTTGTGCTAAATTATCAAGATTGAGGTCGGTAATAATATCAACATTGTGAACCAGAAACGGCTGACCATTATCAAAGAAGTGTGCAGCTTTTTGAAGGCCTCCTCCGGTATCGAGCAATTGCTGCGTTTCGTCAGAGATTTCGATGCGTTGTCCAAAGTTTTGATGTTGCTTGAGAAACTCAATGATTTGATCGGAGTAGTGATGCACATTGATAATGAATTCCGAATATCCGAAATGGATGAGTCGCTGAAGAACGATTTCCAACAAGGTCTTACCATTGATTTCTACCAATGCTTTCGGCGTATTGGAAGTTAAGCTTCCCAGCCGGGTTCCTTTCCCGGCGGCAAGTATCATGGCTTTCCTGATTTCTGTCTTCAAGCGTTACAGAATTAAAGTTCTTTATGTGAGAGTTTGATGATCATATTGTAACGACCATCCAGACGTTTCTTTAATTGCTCGGCACACCATACACTACGGTGCTGTCCTCCGGTACATCCGTAGCTGACCATCAGGCTTGAAAATCCGCGCATGATATAATTCTCTACCGATTGTTCAACGAGTTTCAAGCTGTTTTCAAAAAAAGTCAGGACTTCATTTTCAGCTTCAAGAAATGTTTTTACTTCTGCATCCTTACCGGTAAGTTGTTTGTATTCCTTATATCTTCCGGGGTTTGGTAAGGCACGGCAGTCAAAAACATAACCGCCTCCATTGCCCGATAAATCGCGGGGGAGGCCATTTTTAAAACTGAAACTATGAATGTGCAAAGTGAGTTTATCTCCATGAGGAACAAAAGCCTGAAGCGATTCCTGAGTCGTTATCTGCTCTAAGCAATGCTGTAATGCAGGCACTTTAATGGGAAGCGGGGCATTTTCCAACAGCCATTTCAAATTATTAACTGCGTAGGGAATGCTGAGCAGGAAATGCTCTTTGCGTTCGTAAAATCCACGATATCCATAAGCACCTAAAGCCTGTAGAATTCGTACATATACAAATGCATAATATAAATTTGTAAAGCTTGCTGCATCTACCTCCTGATAAGTTGCTAATTGTTGAAGATAATATTGAAATAATTCTTTACGGAGTTCCATTGACAAATCTGCCTTTGCATCCCAGAGGAGTGAGGCTATGTCATATTGTAACGCACCTTTGCGGCCACCCTGATAATCGATGAAATATATGTTATCTTTATATAACATAATATTCCGTGATTGGAAATCGCGGTATAGAAAGTATTGCTGGGGTGCCTGCCCAAGATATTCAGAAAACACCTCGAAGTCATTTTCAAGGGCTTGTTCGTCAAACGGGATTTTTGCAAGTTTAAGAAAGTAATATTTGAAATAATTCAAATCCCACATCATGGATTGACGGTCGAAAACATCGCGCGGATAGCAAAGCGAGAAGTCAACACAGCCTGCACCTTTTATTTGAAATTGCGGAAGGAAATCAATAACTTTAAGGTAGGTCTGTTTGATTGCTGGTGCAGCACCGGGAATCACGCGTTTCGCACTCAGATAACTAAATAAGGTTTCATCACCCAAATCCTCCAGAAGGTAAATGAACTCATCCCGATTCACGGCATAAATCTGTGGCACGGGAAGGCCTGCCTTGTAAAGCTTTTCGGAAAAGGATAAGAAGGCGTCATTCTCTCGTAAGTCGTGATTATAGGCACCTATGGCCGCGATGTTGTCTGCGGTCATTCTGTAATACCGGCGTCCGGACCCTGATCCGGGAAGCAATTCAACGGAAACTGGCTCTTTGCCTGACCATTCAATGAATAATTGTTCCAGCCCTTTTTGAAAATGTGATTGTGTCATAAGTATGTGGGACTGATGAGGTGTCCTCAGATTCAATTTTTTATCTTCCTGCAAATATACGTAATGACAATGAACCATAACTCAACATTTTTTTCGCACATCCATTGATTTCGCCGTTTTTTATCGTATATTCACTGCCTAAATAAAAAACTTTCTTCTATGAAATCATCGCTACCTGCTCTTGGCAAAAGGATGGCTATGTCCACTTTATTGCTTTTCTGTATTGCTGTTTTTCAATCCAATGCCCAATCCGTGCTCAATGTTGGCAGCGGGCAAACATATTCTACTATTCAGGACGCCATTGATGCGGCTTCCGGATCTCAAACAGATACAGTAAATATTGTTACTTCGCCGATTACAGAAGTTGGGATTACAGTCAATAAAAACATTGTGATTCGCGGACAGGGCATGAACAGTACTATTGTCAGAGGAGCTGCTTCTGCAGGTGTTGCAAGTAATAGGATAATGAATATTGTTGCTGGCTATACGGTCCACATTATGAATCTGACGTTGCAAAACGGTTATTCACCGGTTGGTGCAGATCAGGGAGGCGTAGGCGGTACAGGAGGTGATGGTGTGAACGGAGGTGGTATTTACAACTCAGGAACGCTCACTCTCACCTATGTTAAGCTAGCGAATAATTACTGTGGTAAAGGCGGACAAGGGACTGCTGGCTCTATTCCGGCTATTGGATCGCCGGTTCTCAGTACTGCCGGTGGTGCGGGAGGTAATGGTGGTGCGGTTTACAATGCAGGTACCTTGATTGCCAGAGGATGTGTTTTTATTGGCAATAGGGGCGGTCTTGGTGGAGTTGGCGGTGTTCCCGTTTCGGGTTATATTGGTGGTACTTTACCCGGAAGTCTGAACGGCGGTGCTGGTCCCGTTGGTGGAAATGGCGGACAAGGCGGACATGGAGCAGCGATTTACAATGTAGGGAATCTGAAATTAATTGAAACGACCATTAGTGGTAATAGCTGTGGAAATGGCGCTGTGGGTAGTGGTGGCGGTAACGGTGGAGATGGTCTGATTTCCTCAAAAGCAGCTGTAAAAAGTGGTAATGGTGGCACAGGCGGTGCCGGTGGCGCCGGTGGTAATGGCGGAAGCGGAACCATCTATAATGCGGGAACTATTGATACAATAATAAATTGTACCTTATATGGTAATGCTGCCGGGAATGGCGGAAATGGCGGTCTGGGCGGCTATGGTGGTGCCGGAATGAAAGGAGCCGATTCTACTCAGAGTCCGGTTCTGGGTCCAACGTTTTATGGTGGAACCGGTGGTGATGGTGGAACTGGCGGATTGGGCGGTAATGCAGGTAATTGCGGTAATGGTGGAGCAATCTATAATGCGACCGGACATGTTGTGAATTTTATGATCAATACAACGCTTACTCAAAATTCAGCAGGATTCACTTCCGGAATTGGCGGTGATGGTGGCAGTTGCGGAATGTTTGGATTTGCCGGCAGCGCAACCCCAGCACCTCAGGGTGTTTCGGGACAGCCTGGTCAGGTGGGAACCAACGGTTCTGGCGGTAATGGGGGCAATGGTGGTACAGGTGGAGGTATCTATACATTCTCTGATCTGTTTAGCTGTAAGAATGATATTTTAGCTGGAAATAGTTTTGCAACTGCAGGAGCAGGCGGTGCGCCCGGATCAATGATTATGGGCAATTCAGGAATTTCCGGAACAGCTGGCGTTGCTGGTCAAAGCCCTGATGTGCAAGGTAATTTCGGTGGTCCCAGTTATACCATCGTTGGTAAAAAAGACGGGAGCAATTTTGTAAATGGTGTTTCAAACAATGTGTGTGGAACCATTGCTTCTCCTGTTGATGCGCAACTTGGCCCACTCGCTGATAATGGCGGGCCAACACAAACTGTAATAATTTCGGCATCCAGTCCTGCACGTGATGCAGGGAACGCGACTTCAGCTCCAGCTAAGGATCAGCGCGGGGTAAGCCGATTTGGTGTGCTTGATATTGGTTCCTATGAATATCAGCTGCCCTCAATAAGTATGGCTGATGACGGCACTATAAACGAAGGTGCTGAGAATGGAGAACTCATTACCGTAACTGTTAGTGAGGATGTATTTAATGCAAGTATCAATGCTTCTGGCTTTACAGTAAATAATTTACCTGCAGGCGTGAGCAAGGGCGCAGTAACGCGCACCGGTGCTCATACGGCCACCATCGCGCTTTCAGGCAATCGCACTACCGATTATGATGTGGACATCACAAACGTTTCGGTGGTTGTAATTCATACCGAACTTGCCGGACTTACCAGTGGATCAATGACGGTCAGTACCGGTGTCACCCTGCATGCATTTGTGGAAAGTTGCACAATCAGTCCGGGCGTTGGATTGGTTGAAAATACACTCAATAATGATACAATTGAGTTGACGCTGGTGCAGGATAATTTTCTTGATGCTACATTGGTCGCTGCAAACTTCACTTTAAGTCACATGCCTGCCGGGGTGACTATTGCAAATGCGCTTTATGTGAATGCTACTCATGCTCATCTTATCCTGAATTTTACAGGGACTGATTTTGATGTGGATTCAACAGGTGTAAAAGTTACGGTGAATGAAAATGAGTTGTATGGTGTTGCCAATTTAATCAGCAACGCGATTACTATTCATGCAGTCGTTGAATCTGGAATAAGCGAAAACGATGGCAATGGTGCTATTGAAATCTATCCAAATCCTGCGACTAACGCATTACATCTTGTTTTACCTGACGTGACTGAAGCTGTGCAAGTTGTGGTGTTTGATGTTAAAGGGCAGCAATGGCTTTCAACAACAGTGCAAATGCAGGGAGAGCAAGGAGTAGTGGATATTTCAACGCTTAGTCCGGGATTATATCTGATTCAAATTCAGTCTGCCGGACAACGCATCAGTAGGCGTTTTTGTGTGCAATAACGGCTGAGGTACTGTCTGTTAAAATCTGTTAAGGTTGCTGAAATAGCAGCATTTATGACTATCTTTGTGGCGTGAAAAAAATATTGTTTAACGGCCTGCTGTTTTTCTTACTGACTGTCTTTGTAGCAGCCTCGGGTGGTATGTTTTTCATACTTCATCATTGCAAAACTCATAATGTAACTGAACTGGTTTTTGTAAAAAGTGAAGGAGATCATTGTTGCAAAGTTGGGGAAAGTCGTTGCAAAGATGAAACTGCAAATATTCCTTCTTGCTGTCAGGCAAAGAAAAAGAGTAGTCGTAGCGTCAGTGTTCCGCATGGAAAGTGCTGCACGAACAATCCCGTTTTTCTGAAAATCTCTTTTCAGTTTTTAAAAACTCAGCTGAACCAACTGCAGCATACTTTTAGTTTTTTAGCTGATTTATCAAACTGTATTCTTAATGTTTCTTCAATATCTCCTCAATTTATCATTGAGAAACTGACGGTGAAGCCACCCGGGTTCAACCCATTCAATGGTAGTCCATTCTCATTTTCATTACTTCGTCTTTGATCTCCTCGAATTTTAACTTAGTTTTTTTGGAGTTAATTATTTATGGAAATAATCAAAGAGGAAAAATTATTATGTATATAAGAAAAGGAATCATTGCAGTCCTGATCTTGATTAGCGCTGGAAGCCTGAATCCCCTGATTGCACAGGATGTGGTGAAGGGATCCGTGAGCGGATTAGGGGCAGATCCTAATTCTTCAGGACAGAAACTTGCCTTTGCAAACGTCTATTGGGTTGGAGGTTCAAAAAGTGTAACAACTGATGAATCTGGAAACTTCAGGATAGGACGAAGCGCAAATGGCGTAACAAAGCTCGTTGCGAGTTTTGTTGGATATAAAAACGATACCATCGAAATTCTGGCTACGGATAAACGCGCCGATTTTGTGCTGCAGCCTAATGCAAATCTGGATGCAGTAACAATCAACGCCGGTCAGGAAGGAAGCTTTATTTCAAAGATAGATCCCCGGAAGGTACAAATTGTCACCACTACCGAGCTTTATAAAGCTGCTTGTTGTAACCTTTCTGAAAGTTTCGAAACCAATGCATCTGTTGATGTTTCATACAGCGATGCTATTACCGGTGCCAAGCAAATACAATTGCTCGGACTTTCGGGTATATATAGCCAAATTCAAACAGAGAATATTCCCCTCATCAGAGGCCTTGCTTCTGCTTACGGCTTGAATTACATCCCGGGTTCATGGATGCAATCTATTCAGATTTCGAAAGGAACTTCTTCGGTGATTAATGGCTATGAATCTATTACCGGTCAAATCAATGTTGAGTACAAAAAACCGGCAACTACCGATAAGCTGTTTATCAATATGTATGTGAATGATAAAACCCGGGCTGAAGCAAACATCAATGTCGCTCACAGTTTTACTGAGCGCTTAAGTACGATGTTGATGGTGCACGGAAGTGTTTTTGAACGCACAATAAACAAGATTGATTCGGCGACGATTAATGCGGTGAATACCGACAATATGAGTTTACTAAAGGATTCGGAAGGCAACCAGATCTATTGGAAGAAAGCGGATCATTTTATGGATATTCCAAAAGTGTATACCATCAACATATTTAATAGATGGGATTATATTGTCCCTAATAAATATGTGTCGCGTTTTGGAATAAAATATCTGTACGAAGATCGCAGTGGTGGAACGACAGATTATAATTCCAAGACCTTTTCGCTAGATACCGCTAAGATTAACAACGGCACCTTGCCCTATGGTTTTGGAATTAAGACAAGCCGTCTGGAGGCCTTTTGGAAGAATGGCTTTATGTTTCATGATAAGCCGTATAAAAGTGTTGGCCTTATCCTATCTGGTATCTACCACGATCAGACCGGATTTTTTGGAGTGAATACGTATCATGGATATGAGAAAAGTCTGTATGCGAATTTGATTTATCAGTCAATATTGGGAAACACCAATCATAAATTTTCAACCGGTGCCAGCGTATTGTATGATGATTATAATGAAGGTTATTCTCAGATACAGTTCAAGTATATTTATCAGACCTTGCCGGCAGGAAGTACAATTTCGATGCATGATGTCATGACTCTTTCTCCAACCACTGATTTAAATCCTGTGGTGTATAATTGGGATCGGTCGGAAATTGTGCCCGGTGTTTTCTTTGAATATACCTATTCCCATTTAGACAAGTTTTCGCTGATACTTGGAGCAAGGGCTGATTACAGCAATGTACACGGACTGTTTTTTACTCCCAGGGCAAATATCAGATGGGAAATTGTAAAGAATCTTACGCTGCGTGGTTCTGCTGGATTGGGGTATCGTTCAGCCAATATCATTTCTGAGAATATTTCAATTCTTGCAAGTCAAAAAATCATCGAGATTGCTGGTCCGCTGGCACAAGAAAAGGCAGCGAACTACGGCATCAATTTGATTAAGGAATTTCAGATGTTCAAAAGAAAAGCTGAGATTGATCTCGATGTATACAGAACTGATTTTTTTAATCAGGTTGTGGTTGACTTAGACAGTGATCCCGCCATTGCCAATTTCTACAATCTTAAGGATAGTGCAGGTAAATCATACGCTAACAGCTATCAGTTGCAGTTCAGCTTTGAACCAGTGAAACGATTTTCTGTACTCGCTGCGTTTAGGGTAAACGATGCATGGCAGACTACAGGCGGTGTTCTAAAGCCACGAGCCTTCCTTTCGAAATACAAGGGTTTGCTCACAATGAGCTATGCAACCCGATTCGAAAAATGGAAATTTGATGTTACTGCTCAGATCAACGGCCCAGCCAGAATCTCGGAACAGAATTTAATGCCGGGTATTGTCAAACGCGATTACCGCTATTCACCTGCATATCCCGTGCTTAATGCGCAAATCACAAAACGATTCAAGGGGAATTTCGATCTCTATCTTGGTGCGGAAAATTTGTTGAATTTTAGACAGAAGGATCCTATCACCGAACCGTTTATTCCCTATCATACCCATTTTGATACATCTATGACCTGGGGACCAATTGTTGGACGATTGATTTATGCAGGATTTCGCTTTAAAATTATTTAATTTAACTATCAATATTAATCAAACAAAACCTAACAATGAAAGCAAAAATGTTAATCGCAGGCCTAATGGTTCTGCTCTTCGCAACTACCGGATGCGCTCAGAAATCATCAACCTCCACGGTACAGGAAGTGAAAATAAAAACATCTGCACAGTGCGGAATGTGTAAAGACCGTCTTGAAGGTGCCATGGCTTATGAAAAGGGAGTGAAAAAATCTGTTCTTGATTTGAATGATAAAGTCCTTACTGTGACTTACGATGCAAAGAAAACAAGTCCGGAAAAACTTCGCTTATTAGTAGCCAAAACCGGTTATGACGCCGATGAAATTCCTGCCGATAAAACCGCATATGATGCGCTGCCTCCTTGTTGCAAGAAAAAAACTCCCGCCAGCGGCACTACACCTGCTTGTGGAGGTCATTGATTTTGCGTAAATATAATTTATAAGAGTTCCGGTACTTAATTTACCGGAACTTTTTTTTACGAATACGCAAACCTTTTATTGCTTAATTTTATCACTGCTTGGTTTTTTCCACATTAAATACTTATTTTTGAAAAACATTTAAACTGATTAACGATGGGACTTTTTGACAAAATCAAAGGCGAATTTATCGACATCATTGAATACCTTGATGCTACCAACAATACGATGATCTATCGTTTCGACCGTTACGGTAATGAGATCAAAAATGGAGCGAAGCTCGTTGTTAGGGAATCACAGGTAGCTGTATTCGTGAATGAAGGCCAAATTGCCGATGTGTTCAATCCGGGCACATATTCATTAGAAACGAAGAACCTTCCGATTCTTACTACACTCAAAGGCTGGAAATATGGATTTAACAGTCCTTTCAAAGCGGAGGTTTATTTTGTCAACACCAAAAATTTCACCGACCTGAAATGGGGAACTAAAAATCCCATTACCATGCGCGATGCTGATTTTGGAATCGTCCGCATCAGGGCATTCGGAAGCTATTGCATCAAAATTATGAATCCGGTTAAGTTCATCAAAGAAATTGCAGGAACCGATGGCAAATTCACTACTGATGAGGTATACGAGCAGTTGAAAAATATTATCGTTACCCGCTTTACTGACCTCTTGGGCGAAAGCAAAATTCCGGTACTTGATCTGGCTTCAAATTACAATGAGTTTTCTGAATTCATCAGCAAGAAAATTGCCTTCGAATTCGATGAATATGGGTTAGAGATTACTAAATTCCTGATCGAGAATATTTCTTTACCACCTGCTGTGGAAGAAGCTATTGACAAGCGTTCCAGCATGGGCGCTGTTGGGAATCTGGATAACTATATGAAGTATCAGACAGCAAATTCTATTGAAGAGGCTGCGAAAAACCCGGGTGGAAATGCAGGAACAGGCATTGGCATGGGTATGGGCTTCGGTATGGCCAACCAGATGATGAATAATATGAATCAGCAAAATAATCAACAGAATAATCAGCAAGGACCACCGCCTCCTCCAATGTTACAATTCTTTGTTGCAGTTAATGGCGCGCAAACCGGACCTTTTACTGTTCAACAATTAATCACCATGGCTCAGCAAGGTCAGTTCAATGGTGAATCCCTGGTGTGGAAACAAGGTATGGCCGCATGGTCTCCAGCTTCACAGGTTCCGGATCTGGCGCCCGTGTTCAATAGCGTACCTCCGCCACCACCACCTCCTCCTGTAAAGTAATTAGAATAGTGTTTGGCTGATTGACATTAAAAAAAAACTATTTATTTATGAACGACTTTAACGAGAAATTAGAAGATACCAATCAGGAGTTGAAATGTCACCAATGCGGTGCTGTGCTTAAATACAAACCGGGCACAACCACGCTTTCGTGCGAATATTGCGGTGCGCAGAATGAAATTGCTCCTAAGAATGATGTACCGATTGAAGAAATCGACTACATGGATTTCATTAACAATAAACTGAAAACGGAAATCAAACAGGATGTTTCCACCGTGAAATGCACGTCCTGTGGCGCTTCCACCACACTGAAACCAAATGTAACCAGCGACCAGTGTCCATTTTGTGGAACGAGTCTGGTAATCGCAAATGGTACCACCAGTTCACAGTTGCGCCCGAAGTCCTTACTGCCATTCAAGATAGATCAAAAGCAGGCATTGGAACTCTTTGCTACCTGGGTGAAGAAATTGTGGTTTGCTCCCAATAAACTGAAGAAGTTTATCCATAGTATTGATAAACTGGTGGGGATGTACATTCCTTATTGGACCTACGATTCCGATACCTATACCCATTACACGGGAGAACGCGGAACCTATTATTATGTGACCGAAACATATACCACCACTGAGAATGGACAAACGGTAACTAAAACACGTGAGGTGCGCAAAATTCGCTGGACTCCTGTAAGTGGCAGTGTTAGCCATTGGTTTGATGATGTTCTGGTGCCTGCAAGTAATACTCTTCCTAAGAAATATGTTGTAAAACTTGAACCATGGGATACTGAGAATCTGGTGCCCTTTGATGAAAAGTTTCTTAGTGGATTCAAGGCAGAGAGCTATCAGGTGGATTTGCAACAAGGCTTCGAAGAAGCAAAGGAGATTATGGATGTGACTATTCGCCAATTAATCCATCAGGATATTGGTGGTGATGAACAGCGCATTCACAGCACCGATACCAAGTACAGCAGAATCACTTTCAAGCATGTGCTCTTTCCGTTATTTATCAGCGCATATCAGTTTCGCAACAAAATATATCGTTTCCTTGTGAATGCGCGTACAGGTGAGGTGCAGGGAGAAAGACCATATAGCTTCTGGAAGATTTTCTTCTTTGTGCTTGCAATTCTCGCAGTGATTGCCGGTTGTGTATACCTGTATTATCAATACGGAAAGAATTAATAGTGTCGTAACTATAATATAATCAAAAATAAAATACTTGAAATGGGAAAACCTTTGAATTTCGATCCATTAAATGTACAGATACGTGATCTGGATATGGGCTTCTTTGTGGATTATAACTTTAAAACCTATGAAATTACTGCAGGTACAGAAGTTCAGATGAAGGATTATAGTTTCCGCGTGATGAAAATGGATGCCGCTGATGAGATTTTCTGGATGTTGGTTGAAAATGGGACCGATACTGCCGTTGTAGAAAGTGTTGATGCGGCTCTCGTTGATGCCGATATTCCCGGTTTGATGCAGAACTTCGCGAAACCGCCCTCACGTCTTACGTTTAAGGATGTTGAATATAGTTGCATTGGTCAGGGCGATGGTAAATACCGCGATCTTACCAAAAATGCAATGGATTGGAACCGCAGTAGTTGCTGGAAATACGCAGCAAATGGTGGGAATAATCTATTATACATCATTCAAAAAGGTGCTTCGACTTTTGAAGCGGTGGTGGGAACCAAGGTTGCACCTTCAGATTTTTCAAATTTTCTACCCAAGATGTAATTGTGCACCGAAGCCACTTACTTTTTTTCTTGAAAAATGTTAGATGCTTTGCACTTTGTAAATTAAAAAAAATATTCATATCTATTAACCACTAAACTTAAACAAAATGGGAATTTTCGGAAGACTTGGTGATATCATTAAAGCGAACATCAACGATTTGCTCGACAAAGCTGAAGAGCCAGAAAAAATGATCAAACAAATGATTCTTGAAATGCAGGAAGCATTGAAAGAAGGTACTTCGGGTGTTGCAGAAGCAATGGCTAATCAGAAATCGCTTGAGCGCCAGTTAGCAAACTACAAACAACAATCGGCCGGTTGGGAAACAAAAGCAATGGCTGCATTAAAGGTAAACAATGAAGAACTGGCCCGCAAAGCCCTGGCCGAAAAGGCAGACAGCGACAAGCAGGTGGTTCAGTATGAGCGTCTCGTTGCTACAGCAACAGATACAGTGACTAAACTCCGCGCTCAGCTTGAGCAATTGAAAGATAAACTGGAAGAAGCTAAAGCAAAAGAACAGTTACTCATTGCACGCAGCAAAACTGCAAAAGCTTCCAAAGAAGTTGCTGAAAAGCTTGGTGGCGTTGACGATGGTGCATTTTCAAAATTTGATGAATTCGAACAGAAGATTGAAAAGACCGAAGCTGAAGCTGAATTGCTTAGTGGTGCCGACAGCGAAACTGCCAACACTGAGAAACAGTTTGACGAACTGGAAAAAAACTCCAAAGTGGATGATGAATTGGCCAAATTAAAGGAAAAGATGAAAAATGGTCAGTAAATAATTAGATTTTTTAGAGGGGCTAGCCATCCGGTTAGCCCCTTTTTTTTATCCTAAAATGCTTCAGAAGTTGTACTTTTGTGGTTCAAAATTCCATATATGATTATAATAACAGGTGCCGCGGGCTTTATCGGAAGCTGCCTTCTTTCTAAGCTCAACAACAAAGGGATGAAAGACATTGTTCTTGTTGATGATTTCACAAACGGAATGAAAAACATGAACATTCTTCACAAAGCCTACCGCGACAGGGTCGACAGGAAATTGTTTTTCGAATGGATGGATGAACATCACGAAGAAGTGGAATTTGTTTTTCATATTGGGGCGCGCACAGACACCGCTGAATTTAACGAGCAGATTTTTGAAGAGCTTAATTTAGGTTACAGTAAGAAAGTATGG
This sequence comes from Bacteroidales bacterium, assembly GCA_963678485.1. Taxonomy (GTDB): domain Bacteria; phylum Bacteroidota; class Bacteroidia; order Bacteroidales; family CAIWKO01; genus CALGYY01. The sequence goes on along the minus strand of OY782882.1, from coordinate 1,034,575 downwards.
GAAGTCTGTACCCGTTATGCCATTCCTATGGTCTATGCATCCTCAGCTGCAACGTATGGCATGGGGGAATTTGGCTACGACGACAATCATGAAATTATTAATCAGCTCAAACCGCTCAATCCCTATGGGGTTTCGAAGAACGAATTCGATAAATGGGTGCTTCAGCAAGCTACAACACCACCTTTTTGGGCCGGGTTGAAGTTCTTTAATGTATACGGACCGAATGAATATCACAAAGGCCGCATGGCATCTGTGATTTTTCATACGTTTCATCAGGTTGAAGAAACCTCTGCTATGAAGCTCTTTAAATCGCACAATCCCGATTTTGCTGATGGTGAGCAAAAACGTGATTTTATATATGTAAAGGATCTTGTTAAAATATTATTGTTTTTCTACACACACCGTGAACATAGCGGAATCTATAATGCCGGTACGGGGGAGGCAAGAACGTTCCTGGATCTGGCCGAAAATACTTTTAGAAGTCTGCATATGCGCACTAACATTTCCTTTATTGATACACCTGTTGATATACGTCAGAAATATCAGTATTTCACTCAGGCAAATATGGCTAAATTACGCGGCATTGGCTATAACGATCCCTTCCATTCACTGGAAGAAGGCGTTGAAGATTATGTGCAAGGTTATCTGATCGCAAAGACCTACTATTGATCATTACCTTTTATGAATGATGATTCGCTGATTGCTTGCTATGCAGCTTCTTCCACTGTCAGAAATGTGGTGGATTGCCTGCAGCAAGGGAAGAAACGCATACGTATTCAAGGTATAGCCGGATCAGTCTCGGCTATGGTAATTGCTGCTGCATACGAAGCTTCTGCAACCCATCATATGATCATTTGTCAGGATAAAGAAAGTGCTGCCTATTTTCTTAATGATCTTGAAAATATATATGATGAAGGGAATAAAGATTTCTTTCAGAAAAGAGTTCTCTTTTTTCCATCGGCTTTTAATCGTAAGGAAGATTTTATTTCCACCGATCCGGCTAATCTGCTTCTTCGCACAGAAGTATTAAACAGACTGAGATCTGACGAGAAAAAAATTGTTGTGGTTAGCTGGCCTGAGGCACTGGCTGAAAAAGTAGTAAGTCGTGATTTCTTCAGCGAAACCACATTATCGTTGCGCAAAGGCGAGAACCATAATCTGGAGATGCTCGCAGAGATCTTTGCAGAAATGCATTTCGATCGTGTTGATTTTGTTGTTGAACCCGGGCAGTACAGCATTCGCGGGGGATTGGTAGATGTGTTTTCGTTTTCTAATGATAAGCCTTTTAGAATTGAATTTTTTGGTGATACCATTGAATCGATACGCTCATTTGAGCCAGTGTCGCAACTTTCCGTTGATGAGCTTGATCATATTCGCGTGGTTCCTGATATGAATCTAGCTGCTGCTGAAGCTGGACGTGTGACCTTCTTAAGCTATATGCCAGCATCCACGGCCGTTTGGATTGATGATGCTGGTTTTTTATCCGATCGTATGGGTCAGCTTGTGGCGAAAGCTGAGGAAAAGCTTGTGAACCTTGATGCTGCTGCTAAAGACGAAGTGCTTTCAAGATTCTGTGATGGCAAGGAAGTACTGCGCGATTTAATTGATCTTTGTGTACTTGAGTTCGGCAAGCAAAGTATGTTTACTCCTGAAGCGACCGTTACATTGGATGTCGCACCACAGCCTTCCTTTAACAAGAATTTCGAGTTGCTGATTTCGCAGCTTGCTCAATATGCCAACGATCATTATAAGGTCTGGATCTTATCCGATACTCCAAACCAGTTATCCCGTATAAGAAATATTTTAAAAGACCTTACAGAAGGCAAAGCAATTGCCCGTTCACTTTCCTACGAAACTGCGGCCTTCACATTGCACGAAGGTTTTGTTGATCATGGCAACAAATTAGTCTGCCTTACCGATCATCAGATCTTCGACCGTTATCATCGTTTCAGATTACGCGATAGCTATCAGCGCAGGGAAGCCATCACCCTAAAAGAAATTTACAACTTAAAGCCCGGTGATTACGTAACCCATATTGATCACGGAGTTGGCCGGTATGGCGGACTCGAAAAGATGATGGTGAATGGCAAGCAACAGGAAGCAATACGGCTGGTGTATGATAATAACGACCTGTTGTATGTGAGTATACATTCGCTGCATCGCATTTCTAAATATGCCGGCAAAGACGGTGCAGTGCCGAGTTTGAGCCGTTTAGGGGGGAATGCCTGGAATAAACTAAAATCAAAGACCAAACAAAAGGTCAAGGATATTGCTCGCGAATTAATTTCTTTGTATTCTAAACGCCGCGCTGCGCAAGGATTTGCTTTCTCGCCGGACAACTATATGCAAACAGAGTTGGAGGCTTCCTTTATTTATCAGGATACTCCGGATCAGATGAAATCCACAGTTGATATCAAAAGGGATATGGAAGCTCAGCATCCTATGGATCGTCTAATCTGTGGTGATGTTGGTTTCGGGAAAACTGAAATTGCCATCAGAGCTGCATTTAAGGCTGTTAACGACAGCAAGCAGGTGGCGGTGTTGGTTCCAACCACTATACTCGCGTTGCAGCACTACAACACCTTTCGCGATCGACTTAGCGTATTTCCTTGTCGCGTAGAGTATATTAATCGTTTTCGTAGTGCCAGCGAGCAGAAGAGAATATTACAAGAGTTAAAAGACGGGCGAATCGATATTCTTATTGGCACGCATCGCCTGCTCGGCAAGGATGTAAAGTTCCCACGTCTGGGATTATTGGTGATTGATGAAGAGCAAAAATTCGGTGTTGCTGCGAAAGAAAAACTTCGTCAGTTACGTGTTAATGTGGATACACTAACTCTTACAGCGACGCCAATCCCACGCACCCTGCAATTTTCGCTGATGGGTGCACGAGATCTTTCTGTAATAAACACACCTCCACCAAATCGTTATCCTATACAAACGGAATTGCGCGTATTTAGCGAAGAAGTAATCCGCGATAGCATTTTGTACGAACTATCACGAGGCGGTCAGGTGTTTTTCGTGCATAATCGAGTACAGAATATTCAGGATGTTGCAGCCGTAATCAGAAAAATTGTTCCGCATGCGCGCATTGCAGTGGGGCATGGGCAAATGGATGGTGCTGAGCTGGAAGAAACGATGCTTCGCTTTATCGACGGCCATTACGATGTATTACTTTCGACCACAATTATTGAATCGGGATTGGATATCCCCAATGCGAATACCATTATTATTAATGATGCGCATCATTTCGGACTCAGCGATTTGCATCAGCTTCGCGGCAGGGTAGGGCGTTCCAATGTAAAAGCTTTCTGTTATCTGCTTGCTCCGCCATTGTCGTTACTAACGGATGAAGCACGCAAACGTCTTAAAGCGATTGAGGAGTTCTCTGATTTGGGAAGTGGGTTTAATATTGCCATGCGCGACCTTGACATTCGTGGAGCAGGAAATATTCTAGGAGGTGAGCAAAGTGGGTTCATTTCCGAAATTGGTTATGAGATGTATCAGAAAATTCTTGATGAAGCGCTTCAGGAATTGAAAGAAAGCGACTTTAAGGATTTATATAAGGATGAACTTAAAGATAAACCTTTCATTAAAGATTGCCAGATCGAGACTGACCTCGAAATATTGCTTCCTGATACCTATATTGAAAATATAAATGAACGTTTGATTTTATATAAGGAACTCGATAGTATTGAAAGCGAGGAGGAACTGCTGGCATTTGAGGCACGACTCATCGATCGTTTTGGTCCTGTACCTGAACCGGCTCATGAACTGATGAATGCTGTTCGCTTGCGATGGGTGGCGCGCAGAGCGGGCATTGAGCGTATTTACCTTCGCGAACAGCGTTTTACAGGATACTTCATCCAGAATCCAGAGTCGGATTATTTCAGTTCACCGCTATTTACCATTGTGCTGCAATTTGTACGCGAATATCCCGGGGTTTGCAGGATGAAGGAGCAAAATGACAAATTAAGCCTGATTATTCAACATATCGGCAGTATATCGGCTGCGCTGAAAAGCCTGGCACCACTGGATAAGATGCTGCCTTAAGATTATATTTTGCAAGCGCCTAAAATATTTATATCTTTGCTTCGTTTAACACAACAAAATCAATAAAGTGGCTGATCGTATAGTCATCATTCCAACCTACAACGAGAAAGAGAACATTGAGCGAATCATTCGCCGGGTGTTTTGTCTCGACATGGAATTCGACATCCTGATTGTCGAAGACAATTCTCCTGATGGAACGGCTGAAATTGTTCGTCGTCTTATGGCCGAATTTCCGGGACGTTTGCATATGGAAGAACGCAAGGGTAAGCTGGGGCTTGGAACTGCCTATATCCATGGATTTAAGTGGTCTCTCAATCATTCTTATGATTATATTTTTGAGATGGATGCTGATTTTTCTCACAATCCTGATGATTTGCTCAAGCTCTATGATGCCTGTGCTCACCAGGGTGCAGATTTGGCCATCGGTTCAAGATATATACGCGGAGTGAATGTTGTGAACTGGCCTATGGGCAGGGTGTTGATGTCGTATTACGCTTCAAGTTATGTGCGCTTTATTACAGGTATGAAGATACGCGATACAACAGCCGGATTTAAGTGTTTTACGCGTAAGGTGCTTGAAACAATCGAACTTGACAAAGTCAGGTTTACAGGATATGCTTTCCAGATTGAAATGAAATTTACCGCATGGAAACATGGGTTCCGTATCCTTGAAGTCCCCATCATTTTTACCGACCGCACCGAAGGTCAGTCGAAAATGAGCAAAGGTATTTTTAAGGAAGCCATTTTTGGCGTCATTTCTATGAAAATAAAAAGCTGGGGCAGGAAATACAAAAAAGTCAATAAGGAATAATTCCCACTTTTGAATTACTACATGAACTCTTCCTTCATTATTTATAATGCAAATATTATTAACGAAGGGAAGATTTTTTTCGGATATGTCGTTGTGGAAAATGGCATTATCACTAGTGTGCATGATGGTTCACTTCCAATTAATCTGCAATCTTCTTCCAGTGGTTTTGAATTGCTCGATGCTTCGAATTCTTTCTTAATGCCGGGGGTGATTGATGATCAGGTGCATTTCAGAGATCCTGGCCTGACGCACAAAGGAGATATATATTCTGAGAGTCGCGCTGCGGTTGCCGGAGGCATTACTTCCTTTATGGATATGCCGAATACTAATCCGCAAACCATTACGAATGCACTGCTCAAAGAAAAACAATATTTAGCTTCTCAAAAATCTTTGGCTAATTATAGCTTCTATCTGGGGGCGACCAATGAAAATATCGAAGAGATAAAAAATGTTGATCCGCTCACAACGCCTGGTGTCAAAGTGTTTATGGGCGCTTCTACGGGTAATATGTTAGTGGATGAGGAAGCTTCATTGGAAGCTATCTTTCGTGAATCGCCCATACTTGTTGCTATTCACAGTGAAGCAGAAGCTATTATTCAGAAAAACAGTAAAGAGTATAGAGACAAATATGGGGATGATGTCCCGATGGAAATGCATCCCCTGATTCGCAGTGCCGAAGCATGTTATGTGTCTACACAACGCGCAGTGCGAATAGCAAAAAAGTATGCAACACGATTACACATTTTGCATATTTCAACAGCGAAAGAACTGGAATTGCTCGATGCAACGCCATTTTCGGAGCAAAAGAACATTACTTCCGAAGTTTGTGTGCATCATTTGTGGTTCGACGACCGCGATTATAAAGCACTTGGTAGTAGGATAAAATGGAATCCTGCGATTAAATCTGAAGCTGACAAAGCCGCTTTGTTAGCCGGATTGAATGATGGTCGCATTGATGTTATTGCTACCGATCACGCGCCTCATACCGTAGAAGAAAAAAGCAATTCGTATTTTAAGGCCCCGTCGGGTGGTCCATCCATACAACATGTTCTTCCGCTGATGTTCGAGTTAGCTAAACAAGGGAAAATTACGCATACGCAGATAGTCGATAAGATGTGTCATACCATGGCTCGTTGCTTCGATGTAAAGAATCGGGGATTTATCCGTGAAGGATATAGTGCAGATCTTGTAATCCTTGATCCTAACCGGCCGTGGACCATATCAAAAGAGAACATCATTTCTAAATGTGGCTGGTCGCCATGGGAAGGACAAACACTTAATACCTCCGTTACGCACACATTTGTAAATGGGCATTTGGTATGGCATTCAGGAAAATTTGATGAAAGCGTGATGGGAAAACCACTGGAATTTAATCGAAAGGGAAAACTGTGAAAAAGGTATTTGCTATCATTGCAATTTCTGGACTGTTACTGATGTCCGGCTGTTCTGGTGGAGAAGATAATGTTGAAATTCCTTCCGGCATCATTCCTCCTGATACAATGATTCCATTACTGGTTGATATGCACTTGGTAGAAGCTGCCATTCAGGACAAGAAAGATCAAAAGCAGGATGTTACTGAAATGTCGGTGAATTATTACAATGTTACTTTTAAAAAATATAATGTTACTCGTAATAGGTTTGAGTCTTCTGAGGACTTCTATAGTCTGCACCCAAAGCTGTACAGGGAAATGTACGATCAGGTAATGAGCGACCTTAGTAAAAAGCAGAGCGAGGCTTTACAATAAGTTACTTTTTTATGCGCTGTCTTGGGACTGCTGCCGAATGCTTGTGTTTTCGATTTTTCATTCTTTATAAAAAAACAAAACCGCCCTTTCGAGGCGGCTTCGCAGTAGATAAATCTCTTGTCGTTACTTAGTGTAAGTGGCATTTACCGTATCGGTAGTAGAATGATTATTTACATAATACTTCATCGTGATTTTGTTTGAATTGGTCAGTGTGCCGCTTCCATTAATTGTGTTCGCACAGACTTCTTGTGAAGGTAATGTGAGATTGTTGGTAGTAGCGATGGCTTTTGCTTTTTCGTTATTTCCAAAATAGTGGAAATTTGCAATTAATACCTGCGAGGAATTAGAGGCATCGAGACTAATGGTGACGGGGTAGGACATCCCACCTTCTTCCGTACAGGTCCACGTGTAAGTGTATTTTGCTCTGACGTCTGTATCATCGGGAGTAACATTCGGGTCTTCGCAGGATGATAGTGCAAGGAAGCTAACGACCATTAGCGTTGAAAGAAAATATGCGAGCTTTTTCATAATGTTATTTTTTGGGGGCGCGGGCTTTGCAAAAATAGTGCCTATACAAAAATAGTCAATTGCGCGTAGTTTTCAAAGATTCTCAGATATTATTCATTGAAGAACGTATCAAGTTTTCCTGAATCTATAAGGTTTGGCAACGTTACCTTTAAACGGGGTTCCGCCTGCATAGCACGTTTGATGGCGAATATAGCACCTTCGTTGCGTGCCCAGGAGCGGCGGGAGATTCCGTTATTCACATCCCAAAAGAGCATGTTTTTCAACCGTCGGTCAGCATCAGCGCTCCCATCGAGCACCATCCCAAAACCGCCGTTAATTACTTCGCCCCAGCCAACGCCGCCACCGTTGTGTATCGAAACCCAGGTTGCACCGCGGAAAGAATCACCAATAACATTTTGAATTGCCATATCAGCTGTAAACCGGCTTCCGTCGTATATATTAGAGGTTTCTCTGAATGGAGAATCGGTGCCGGAAACATCGTGGTGATCGCGTCCAAGCACAATAGGTGCGCTAATCTTTCCTTCACGAATAGCCTGATTGAAGGCTGCGGCAATTTTAGTACGGCCTTCTGCATCCGCATATAAAATGCGGGCTTGTGATCCTACTACTAATTTATTTTCCTTGGCGCCCTGAATCCACTTAATATTATCCGCCATCTGTTGCTTGATTTCAATAGGCGAAGTCTTACTAAGTTCTTCTAATACATCCATCGCAATTTTATCGCTCAAATCCAGATCTTCAGGTTTTGAAGAAGTACATACCCATCTGAAAGGCCCGAATCCGTAGTCGAAACACATTGGTCCCATAATATCCTGCACATAGGAGGGATAACGAAAACTGCCGTCAGCCTTCATAATTTCTGCATTAGCGCGACCTGATTCAAGCAAAAAGGCATTGCCATAATCAAAGAAGTACATGCCATTTGCTGTGAGTTTGTTAATGGCTACTACCTGACGTCGTAAGGACTCCTGAACTTTTTCTTTGAAGAGGGCCGGGTTTTCGGCCATCATCTTTTGAGATTCTTCCAGACTTAATCCTGCTGGATAATACCCGCCAGCCCATGGATTATGTAATGAAGTTTGATCGGATCCCATATCGATGTGAACATTTTTACTGGCAAAAAATTCCCATAAATCTACCACATTGCCTTGATAAGCCAGTGATACGGCTTCTTTTGCAGCACGAGCCTTTTCGATGCGGGCAAGCAATAACTCGAGATTATCATAGACTTCATCCACCCATCCCTGCGAATGGCGCGTATGCGTTGCTTTTGGATTGATTTCGGCGATTACTCCGATGGCGCCTGCGATTACTGCGGCTTTTGGCTGGGCACCTGACATTCCTCCCAAACCGGAAGTCACGAATACTTTTCCACCCAAGCCCTGACCGGTTTTATCAGTTAAACGACCAGCATTTAATACCGTAATGGTAGTGCCGTGCACTATCCCTTGCGGACCGATGTACATAAATGAACCGGCCGTCATTTGGCCATATTGAGAAACTCCTAATGCATTGAATCGTTCCCAATCGTCGGGCTTGGAATAATTTGGAATCACCATACCATTCGTCACCACCACACGTGGGGCATCGGGATGAGAAGGGAAAAGTCCCATGGGATGGCCAGAGTACATTGCCAGCGTTTGCTCATCGGTCATGGTAGCTAAATACTGCATGGTCAGTAGGTATTGTGCCCAGTTTTGGAAAACAGCACCATTCCCGCCATAGGTGATAAGTTCATGAGGATGTTGTGCTACAGCAATGTCGAGATTGTTCGACAACATCAGCATGATTGCCGCTGCTTGTCTTGATTTGTAGGGAAATTCATCGATGCTGCGTGCATATATTTTGTAAGTAGGACGAAAGCGATACATGTATATTCTTCCATAGTCCTTTAATTCTTTTAAGAATTCCGGTGCCAGCACATCGTGATGTTTTGGGTCGAAATAGCGAAGCGCATTAGCCAGAGCCAGTTTCTTTTCCTGTGGACTCAATATTTCTTTTCGCCTTGGGGCATGATTGATCTGTGGATCATAAGGCTGAGGTTCTGGTAAAGAAGAAGGAATCCCCTGGAGGATCTGTAATTGAAATTCATTATACGTACTCATGCGAAAGATTTTTTGCAAATTTACAATAATTGGTCAACGCAAAAAATCCTTGTTGTTTTTTAGGGATTTTGTACCTTTAACCAGAAATTATCCGCTATGAAAAATCGCTTGTTGAACTTTTTTATACTCTGTTGCTGTGTCCATTTATCCTCATATGCAATGGTAAGTCCGACCTATGTTGATAGCATTGTAATGCGCGATGGAAAAAAAATTGCGGTGGATATTTATATCCCCGATGGCGGGAGTGGAGCGGTTTATTCAACAGTGTTGATCCAAACTCCCTATAATCGTCAAGCCTATCGCTTATCAGGTCTGCCTTTATATGGTTCAAATTTATCCTCCTGTCCGTACGCTTATGTAATTGCCGATTGGCGTGGCTTTTTCGGATCTATGGCGGCCAATGTTAATGGATACGATCGCGGTAAAGATGGATATGATCTTGTAGAATGGATTGCAACGCGAAGCTGGTCAAATGGGAAGATTGGTACTTGGGGACCTTCAGCATTAGGGAAGATACAGTTTCAGACAGCCAAAACACAACCACCGCATTTAGTGTGTTGTATTCCACTCGTTGCATCCCCACAATTTGAATATCGTGAATACTATCCGGGTGGTGTTTATCGTACAGAATATGTTGAACAGCTTGATGCACTTGGGTTTGGTTTATCCCTTGTGGTTGATCCTTACCCGACCTATGATTTAGCCTGGCAATATTTCATTGAGCCCTCAGGATGGTATCCTGATTCAATTGAGGTACCTATGTTTATGATCGGGGGCTGGTATGATCATGGAACCATTCCGATTCTCGCTATGCATCAGGCGCTACGGACATCCGCTGCAGTAGCTGTTCGCAATCAGCAGTACCTTATGATGGGACCCTGGGCGCATGGCGGATTTGGCCCAGTACAGGTTGGCTCAGCTCAGCAGGGAGAACTTTATTATTATGAAGCGCTCGGCTGGAGCGATTCACTTGCACGCCTTTTCTTTGCTTTTTATTTGAATGGTACTGATAGCAGCTGGTATACTTCGGTTCCGCATGTGCAATATTTTCAAATGGGAACCAATGTATGGAATGCAGCCGAATCCTGGCCGACTGCAGATGTTACGCCTTATAGACTATACCTGCATTCCGGAGGTAATTTAAATCCTTATGTGCCTCAAAGTATTGGAGATATTAATGTTTTATCTTATGATTCCAAAGATCCTTCACCGACCATAGGTGGCGCAACGCTTCGGCCTGATCTTGATCAGGGACCTTATGATCAGGCGCCCATTGTGGAAAGTCGCAGCGATGTGCTAAAGTTCTCCACAGTTGTGCTTACGCAGGATGTTGTAATGAAAGGGAAAGCGGTGGTGCATTTATTTGTTAGCTGCGATCGTAAAGATACTGATTATGCAATCCGCTTGACGGATGTTTATCCCGACGGACGATCGATGTTATTGGCCGATGGCATTCGTCGATTAAGGTTCAGAGATGGCTATTCTGCTGCCGATACCGCCTCTGCTGTTCCAGGTTCAGTGTATGAAATAGTAATCGAATTAGCGGATGTTGCGAATACTTTTTTAACGGGACATAGCATAAGAGTGGATGTGTCATCCTCTAATTATCCCCGCTATGACTGCAATCTGAATAATGGTCTTGCAATGTACACTGCTGGTGATTCACTTATCGCTACTTCGAATATTTATCTTAATCCAACCTTCGCATCATATGTAGAATTGCCACTTGTAGATTTTGTTGGAGGAATGGACGAAGGAGTAAATGAAATATCCCATTTGCAGCTTGTTCCAAATCCGGCCAGTGATGAAGTTGTCGTATATTTTAATTCAGAAAGCAACAATAGGATGCTGCGGGTTCTCAATAATAACGGGGCTTGCGTTTTTGAGCACAATCTCAGGAAGGGTGAAAAAAGTTTGAAGATAGATACTAATTCGTGGCCATCGGGTATGTATTATTTGCACGATGGAGAACAATCAATAAAATTTATTATAACGCATTAATATTAATATAATTCATATGAATTTTATCAGCTATCCGGATTATACACCGGAGCAAATGGAAAAGCATATCCAGGAGATTAAAGCTCCGGGTTTTCGTTCACTCGACAGAAAAGCCGCACTGCGCCTGGTGTTGAACTGTATTGATCTGACGACACTCGAAGGATCGGATACTCAGGAAAGAGTCATTGCACTTTGCAAAAAGGCAAGAACCTTTGAATTGGCAGGACTGCCAAATACGGCAGCAGTCTGTGTTTATCCTCCCTTTGCAGCGCTTGCTAAAGAGCAACTCAAGGGAAGTGGGTTAAGTGTTGCCGCAGTTGCAGGAGCTTTTCCTTCGGGACAGTCGCCCATCCATGTAAAGGTTGCAGAAGTAGAATGGACAGCACAACAAGGTGCGGATGAAATCGATATGGTGATTTCCAGAGGAACTTTTCTCGAAGGCAAATATGATGTAGTTGCCGCGGAAATTGCTGCCATTAAAAAGGCCTGTGGTAAAGCGCATTTAAAGGTGATACTGGAAACGGGGGAGTTGCTGACTGCCGCAAATATCCGCAAGGCTAGTGAAATTGCCATCCTATCAGGGGCTGATTTTATAAAAACTTCAACAGGAAAAATTCCTGTGGCAGCAACTGAGTTTGCCACTGTAGTGATGCTGGAAACCATTAAGGAATATTTTGAAAAAACCGGAATTATGATTGGCTTTAAACCTGCCGGCGGTATTTCAGACCCGGATCAGGCCTTAGGTTATTTATTACTCGTTGATCGTATTCTTGGTGAGGCTTGGATGAACAATAAGTGGCTGAGGTTTGGTGCCAGTCGCTTGGCTGATAAAATCGTTGCAGAACTTTCAAATTAATTTATTTTATTATTCTATTGAACATATGAAAGATATCAAAAATTATATTGAGGCCAATAAAGATCGTTTTTTAAGCGAATTGTTTGATTTTATTCGCATCCCATCGGTGAGTGCTAAGCCAGAGAATAAGGCTGATATGATCAGAGCTGCTGAGTATCTTAAACAGCAATTGTTGCTATGTGGTGCTGATAAAGCTGAGGTTATGCCTGCGCAGGGAAACCCTATTGTATATGCAGAGAAGATTATCGATCCTTCAAAGCCTACGGTAATGGTATATGGTCACTATGATGTACAACCTGCTGAACCCCTTGAATTATGGACTATTCCAGATCCATTCGATCCTCAGGTGGTTGATGGAAAAATCATTGCGCGTGGTGCGGATGACGATAAGGGGCAACTCTTCATGCAGGCTAAGGCATTCGAATACATGGTAAAAACAAATCAGCTTCCCTGCAATGTAAAATTTATGCTCGAAGGTGAAGAGGAAGTTGGATCGCCTAGTCTGGGGCCTTTTTGCAAGGAACACAAGGAGCTGTTAAAGTGTGATATTATTTTAGTGAGCGATACCGGAATGATTGCGCAGGATATTCCTTCAATAACCTGCGGATTACGCGGATTAAGCTATATGGAGGTTGAAGTTACTGGTCCGGATCATGATCTGCATTCCGGTATTTTCGGTGGAGCTGTCGCTAATCCTGCCAATGTCTTGTGTGAAATGATTGCTTCACTCAAGGATGAAATGAACAGGGTAACCATTCCGGGATTCTACGATGATGTGTTGGTCTTATCTGCTGAAGAACGGGCGGAAATGAATCGTGCTCCTTTTGATCTTGAAAAGTATAAGAAAAGTCTGGGTATCGATGATATCGTTGGAGAGGAAGGATATACCAGTCTCGAACGAACAGGGATTCGCCCCACACTTGATGTAAACGGGATGTGGAGCGGCTATACGGGTGAAGGTGCAAAAACTATTATTCCTTCTAAAGCCTATGCGAAGATTTCTATGCGTTTGGTTCCTCATCAGAATTCAAAGAAAATATCCAAGCTTTTCGAAGACCATTTCCTTTCAATAGCACCTAAAGGCGTTACAGTGAAAGTGAAGGATTTGCATGGTGGCGAAGGCTATGTGTCACCCACCAATACAAAAGCTTATCTGGCCGCAAGCAAAGCATACGAGACGGCCTTTGGTAAAAAGCCTATCCCAACACGTAGTGGTGGAAGTATTCCAATCATCGCTTTATTCGAAGAGGTGTTAGGTGTGAAATCCATACTGATGGGATTCGGTCTGGAAAGTGATGCGATACATTCTCCGAATGAAAATTATCCGCTGTTTAATTTTTATAAAGGAATTGAGACGATTCCTTGGTTCTATAAATTCTATACAGAATAAGAAACTGTTTTGATTTTTAAAATAGCTAATATATATGTATACTAAAATGGCTGAATATTGAGGGGATCCCGCATCAAGTGCGGGATGACGGCTCCGATGGGCGGTTTCTAATACTCCTGTGATTGGAATTGCAGCTGTCAAATAACATTCAACGTATAAAACACAAAATCAAAACAGTTGCTAAGATTTATAATATGAATCGATAATGGATACGAGCATAATTGACGAGGGTAAGTTGTATTGGTCGATAGGTGAGGTGGCTGCATTATTCGAGGTGCGCCCTTCGCTGATTCGCTTTTGGGAAAAGGAATTTCCGATGATTAAGCCCCATAAGAATAAAAAGGGCGATCGTCTGTTTACCCGTGAGGATGTAAAAACCTTCGGTTTAATCTATCATTTGGTAAAGGAGAGGGGTTACACACTCCAGGGTGCACGCGATACACTGCGCGAAAAGCCTGAAGGAATCTCTACCACAGCCGATGTTGTGGAAGTGCTTAAGAATATACGTACATTCTTGATTGACCTTAAAAAGGCCATGCCTGAAGGGGAATCAGAAAAATCTTAAAGTGGGCAATATCGATTACTCCGGTTGTTTTTTGTCGACAGGAGGCTCGTATGCATTTTGTTTTTTCCCGCGACCAATCACCGAGAAGTGCAGATAACGCTGTGGATTCAGCTTGATATCTTCGATCAGTTGATTTAATTGAACTGATGAAGCTTCAAGATTTTTATACAGCGAATCGTTATTGATGAGTTGACCCAAAGTTCCTTCACCATTATTAACTCGTGTAATAATGTCGTTAAACTCTTTGAGTGCATCATTTGCGTTATTGATGGTACTGGTGATTTTGGCTTTAGCCAAAGTATCGGAGAGATTCGAAAAGTTCGTAATGATATTTGTAATCTTGTCGTTATTGTTTTTAATGTTAGCAGAAATTGATTCAACATTGCTGATAATTCCTGCAAGTTTGTAGCGTTGGGTTGTGACAAGAGTGTCTATATTATATGTAGTATGTTCGAGATTGCGGATCGTTAATTTGATGCTTTCGAAGCTGAGTGCAAGATTCTGACGGGTGTTCTCATTAAATACAGCCTTAATAATCACTAAAACTGAGTCAATTGAAAGCATTACTGATTCGAACTTTTTCTTGATAGGCAGCATTTGAGCACTTACTTCTTCTCCTAGTGTTGCGCCAAGCGCAGTAGAAAGGGTGTCGCCCTCTTTTGCATATGTAGTTGCATCTCCCAATATAAGGTCAATAGCCCTTGAACCCAGAATATCAGAGCTAAAAAGCTTTGCAACTGAATTTTTAGGTATCTCAATGTCGTTGTTTGTAATGGTAAACTCGACTAAGATTTTGCCGGATTTCCCAGGAAGAAACGAAATGTCCTGAACCTGGCCTACCTTGAAACCGTTAACAACAACAGGATTAGCAGCATTTAAGCCATTTACCTGATCGTACACTGCGTAAAATGTGCGCTCGCGAGAAAACACATCCTTGCCACTAAGGAAATTAAAACCCCAAATGAACAAAGAGAGTGTAACAACGAAAACCAATGCAATTTTTACTTCCCGTGAAATCTTCAAGTCTTCTTAGTTTTGGTTAGACCTGCAAATTTATAATTATATTTCACAGGAAGATTATTTCTTTGAATTTTTTAACAACTGAACCGCTTCCGTAGGCGGGATGCGCTGTTCATTTTTGAAAGCCACCACAAATGCATCTTTAAACCCTAATTTTTGTACCTCTTGCTGGCTTTTTAAGGCTTCTTCCATGGTGGTGAAATTGCCGCAGGTGTATTTGTAAATGCCGCTTTGCAGGTAATATCTTACATCCGTGAGCTTTGAAAATTCGGGACTATTGGGAGCTTTACGCTGTGTGTAGGTGGCAAACTGAACCCGGAAAAAGATTTCATCGGCCTTTTTTACAGTGTCTTTGGGAACCACAGGGTTCGTTACTTTTATTTCAGGATGAACAGTGGTTGTTGTATCTTTGATAATTGGGTCTTCAATAGGATCATCTTCGGTGTTTTGTCCACTTTCAAGTTTTTCTTTGTAGGCCTTGAAGGCTCTGAATATCGCAGATGCAATCAAATCCTGTCCATTCGACGATCCAAGGTATTCTTCTTCATCAGGATTAGAGATAAAGCCTGATTCAATGAGGATTCCGGGCATTGTTGTTTTATAAAGTACCAAAAAACCAGCTTGTTTGACCCCACGATTCACTCTGCCCAGACGTTTTTCAAATTGATTTTGCACTCCAGCAGCCAGTTCCAGACTGTGGTCCAGATAGATATTCTGAAAGAGCGAAAAAATGATGTTGGCTTCCGGCGAGTTTGGATCAAAGCCATCATACTGATTTTCATAATCATCTTCCATTAATATTGTTGCGTTTTCTAAACGGGCAACTTCGAGATTTGCCTGACTTTTATTCAATCCCATGACCCATGTCTCTGTTCCTGATGCTGATGGTGATTTTGAAGCATTGCAGTGGATGGAGATAAAGAGGTCGGCTTTTGCAGAATTGGCGATTTTTGCCCGATTGTAAAGTTCGACAAATACGTCAGTTTTACGCGTGTACAGGACTTCAACATCAGGATAGGTCTCATGAATCAATGCGCCTAACTTCAAAGCAATACTTAATGCAATATTGCTTTCACGATATTTCTTGCCTACTGCTCCCGGATCGTTTCCACCATGACCTGCGTCGATCACAACTTTTCTGACTCCCAGCGCCGGGAGGCACGTCGTAGATTGGCGGTGTGCAGAGGTGGAAAATAATAATCCACAAAGTATAACAAAAATTAACGCTGTACGTTTCATCCCGGATGAGGATTTTTAATTAGTTTTGTGCGGCAAAGCAAACAAAATTACAGCATTGCTGCTTTACGCGAATTAAGGAAGAGAAGAAATTGTCAACGACTTTATTAACTAAATACTCGCATTTTCTTGTACTGTGTTCTGCGCTGTTCTGTCTATGCAATAACGCTGCATATAGCCAGAATAGTACAGTAAGCACTTCCGATTCATTGGCAATATCTGCATCTGATACCCTTACCATTGGCGCCTCTGATACCTCCACGATTGCAAACGACAGCATTCCTGTTGATTCAGTTGCTGACTATCGAAGCATGGTTTCGAGCAATGCAATTTCCACAAGTATTCAATACGTGGCCACAGATTCAATCCGTATTCAGCTGAGTCAGCAGAAGGTTTATCTTTATCGAAGTGTCGAGATTTATTACGAAGATATTGTGCTTAAAGCCGGATACGTTGAAATTGATTTTAAGAAAAATGTGATGTATGCCGAAGGTATCCCTGATTCTACAGGTAAAACTTCTGAACGGCCTGTGTTTACTCAAGGAAGCCAGACTTTTACAGCAAGCAGTATTTTATATAATTTTGATACTAAGAAAGGTCTCATCAAGGATATCATTACACAGGAAGGAGAGAGCTTTCTTCATGGTAGCGTGGTGAAGCGATTTGCAAATAATACCACGAATGTCAAGGATGGCAAATACACTACGTGCCCCAATGAACATCCTCATTATGAAATAAAATTCTTCAAGGCAAAGGTTATTCCCAACGAAAAGATCGTGACTGGTCCTGCCTATCTTGTAATTGAAGATGTGCCTACGCCATTGATTGTACCTTTTGGATTTTTTCCAACAAGGAAGGGGCAAGTCTCCGGTATTCTTATGCCAACATATGGACAATCGGCTAATCGTGGATTTTATTTCGAAAATGGAGGTTATTACTGGGGGATTAACGATTATGTTGATTTGGCGGTTCGTGGCGATATCTACACCCGTGGTAGTTGGGCAATTAAACTTGGCTCGAATTATAAAAAAAGATATAAATATGAAGGCTCTGTAAATCTGAGTTATGCGGAAAATATTCTTGGTGAAAGAGGCTTGCCTGATTATAGCAAAACTAAAAGTGTTTTTGTAAAATGGCAGCATAAGCAGGACTCGAAGGCCCGGCCGAATAGCAGCTTCTCTGCCAATGTAAATGCAGGTTCCAGCAATTACAATAAATACAATCCGTCCACTACTGCAGATTATCTTTCCAACGATTTCGAATCAAGTATTGCTTATCAAACAAGCTTTGGTCAGGGACGCTACAATTTTGCGCTGAGCATGGGCTATAAGCAGAATACTGGAACGAAGCAGGTTTTGGTGCGCCTTCCTGAGCTCAGTTTCAGCATTTCCCGTTTCTATCCTTTTAGAAAAAAAGGTAAATCCCGCCTGCGTTGGTACGATAACATTAGCGTGAATTACGTTATGAATGCTCAGAATAAAATCAGTACGCCTGATTCATTGCTTCTGACCATGAATACGCTGAAACATATGCAAAATGGAATGCTGCATCAAATACCAGTGAATAGCACAATAAAAGTATTTAAGTATTTTACATGGAACAATTCGTTTACTTACAACGAACGATGGTATTTGCAGAGTATAGAGAAGCATTTTGTTGAAGAATCCGATACTAATTATATTAAGATTGACACGCTGGAAGGTTTTACTACGGCACGGGATTTTAATTATTCATCATCACTAAACACCCGTATCTATGCGATGTACCAATTCAAGAAAGGTGGTTTGAAAGCTATACGTCACGTAATCACCCCGACAGTCAGCTTCTCATATCGCCCTGATTTTGGCAAGCCCAATTGGAATTACTATCGCTATACCGTGGCTGATACTTTTGGAAATTATCAAAAGTACAGTCGCTTCGAAAATTCTATTTATGGATCTCCACCTGATGGAAGGTCAGGACTGGTGGCGTTTGCACTGTCAAACAATCTTGAAATGAAAGTGCGGTCTAAAAAAGATACGGTGACAGGTACCAAAAAAATCATGCTGATTGAAGACCTTACAATTCGCACCGGCTATGATTTGGCCAAGGATTCAATGAATTGGGATTATCTTACGGTAAGGGGGCGCACCAAACTGTTCAAACGTATTGATGTGAACTATGCAGGAGTTTGGGATTTTTATGCCACTGATACATCCGGTAACAGGATTAATAAATTTCAATGGGATGTAAATCGCAAATTACTTCGTTTTAATAGCTATGAATGGATGGTCAGTGTTGGCTTTACTTTCGGTTATAACGATTTTAAAAAGAAGGCGGCTAAAGAAACAAATAACACGAGCAGTCAGAACCAGCAATACCATCCTTTGCCGAATGTGGATTATAATAATCCGTGGAGTGTTACCTTGAATTACAATTTGACCTATTCAAGAAAGTACAGTTCGACGCTCGACAGATACGTGCGTGATACCGTTCAAACCCTTAATATATCAGGGGATATTTCCATTACTAAAAAATGGAAATTGGGATTCACTACAGGCTATGATTTCAACAACAAAGATTTTTCTTATACATCCATCAATATCTACCGCGATTTGCATTGTTGGGAAATGATCCTTAACTGGATTCCTATTGGGTTCAGGCAGAGTTATAATTTTACTATACGCGTAAAAGCCTCGATATTGCAGGATCTTAAACTTGAGAAGAAGACCGACTGGAGAGACTATTGATTATTATAAACATATCAGGAATCAGAAACCTATGGCAAGGAAAATTAAAACCAGAACCACGACCCGATACAATTATGCTTACAGTCAGGAAACTGAAGCATGGATCGTGGCAAATTCGCACATTACGAGCATGCAGGCTTTTGATGAAGCCGGGAACATGACCGCTGAAAAGACATTCACGCGAGAGGGTGAAGCTTCAGAGCATAACGAATATGTATACAACGATAAGGCACAGTTGATCGAAGAGCTTCTTTATTTCGAAGGAAATGAATTGGCCGAGCGCCACATATTTGAGTATCGTGAAGATGGAAAGATGGCGAAAGAAACCATTACCTATCAGGATTCATATTCTGATTATGTAACATATTTATATGATGATCTTGGGAATCTGATTGAACGCAGGCAGCAGGATGAGGATGGGGAAGTTGAAAGTCTGGAACAATATGAGTATGAAGGAGAGTTATTGAAAAAAGAAACAGTGTATGGAAGCGAGCAGGAATTTATTTCAGAAGCCATACATACATATGATGATAAAAAGAATTTGATAGAAACCAAATCGCGCGGAAAAGAAGATCATGAAGATGTGCGAATGGTTTATGAATACGACGAAAAAGGTAATCGCGATTGTGCCGAGCGCTATAATAAGGAGGGACAGATTATGGCTCGAACAACGTTTACTTTTGATGATAAGGGAAATGTCATAGAATTATTTGAAGAGGATACCACAACTAGCAAGACTACAAAAATGCAATACGACGATCACGACAATGTACTTTTGCATGAAGAGTTCAACGATCAGGAAGAACTGAATCACCGTATTGAACGGGTTTGGGACGAAGATGGAGAATTGGTTGAATCGATGGTGTATGTGGATCGTCACGATCAGGGTCCTGATCAATACTACTGCGTAAAGCAGGAGTTTGAGTATTATGAATAGTTAGTAAATCTTCTATAAAAAAAAGGCTGCCATGAATAGCAGCCTTTTTTATTTATATCCAAAACAAGGGTTATTTTTTGATTCTCATTGCGTAGAATGATCTCCACACAAAGACGAGCGCTATAATTAAAAATGCTACACCACAATAAGGAGCAACATCTCTGAAACTTGGGGAGATGGCGATTTCCATTGCAAGCAATCCAAAAAGTGTGGTGAATTTAATCACAGGATTCAAAGCAACAGATGAGGTGTCTTTGAAAGGATCACCCACGGTATCGCCCACTACGCAAGCATCGTGAAGAGGTGTGCCTTTTTCGCGAAGATCAACTTCCACCACTTTTTTAGCATTGTCCCAGCAACCACCAGCATTTGCCATAAAGATTGCCTGGAACAAACCAAATACTGCGATTGAAATAAGATAGCTCACAAAGAGTGCAACAGCATTATTTCCACCAATACCTGATGGGGATGACAGACATGCAAATGCTAATGCAAAGAAGAAAATACCGATAAAGATATTGAACATACCTTTTTGCGCATATTGAGTACAGATTTTTACAACTTCAATTGATTTTGCTGTATCTGCTTTTTTAGGTGCGTTTGGATCAAGATTGATATTCTTGCGAATAAACTCTACCGCGCGGTATGCACCAGTGGTTACTGCTTGTGTTGATGCACCGGTGAACCAATAGATGACTGCGCCACCAAGGATGAATCCAAGAATGGAGTAGGGATTCAGAAGGTTAAGAATATCTTCTGGTCTTACACCTAGCGATTTTTCAATCATCAAAATAAGAGAGAAAATCATCGTGGTGGCTCCAACTACTGCGGTTCCAATCAATACTGGTTTTGCCGTTGCTTTGAAGGTATTACCTGCGCCATCATTAGCTTCCAGGTAGTATTTTGATTTTTCCCAATCGGGTTTAAAACCAAATTCTTTTTCAATTTCTGCAGAGCTTTGTTCTTTATTGTCTTCGATCAGCGAAAGTTCATATACTGACTGTGCGTTGTCGGTAACAGGTCCGTAGCTGTCAACCGCAATGGTCACAGGACCCATACCAAGCATACCAAAGGCAACTAATCCAAATGCAAAGATCGAAGGATAAACCATTACTGTATCAAGGCCGAAGGTACTGGCGTAGTATGCGATGAACATGAGAACAAAGAATACCATACCTTTCCAGAATGCGCTGAAGTTACCGGCAACGAGACCAGATAGAATTACGAGGGAAGCACCACCTTCGCGACCTGCTTTCACTACTTCTTGAACGTGTGCAGATTTAGGTGATGTAAAGAGTTTTGTGAATTCGGGAATAATTGCAGCGCCTAATGTTCCACAACTGATAATTGTTGATAGAATCCACCACATGTTAGTGTTTCCATTTAAATTGGGAATTAACACATAACTTGCAATGAAGGTAACGCCAATTGAAAGTATCGATGTAATCCACACCAGATGAGTTAAAGGTGCTTCAAAATCGAGATCGTCTTTGCCACTGTATTTTATTTTGCTGATGAATCCATTAATCCAGAATGAAAAAACAGAGGTAATAATCATGAGGATACGCATCACAAAGATCCAAACCAGCAATTCGGTTTGCATAGCAGCACCACCGGTAACGGCCAATAAAATGAAAGAGATTAATGCAACACCCGTTACACCATAAGTTTCAAAACCGTCAGCGGTTGGTCCAACGCTGTCACCAGCATTGTCACCAGTACAGTCTGCAATAACACCAGGGTTACGAGGATCATCTTCACCAATTTTGAAAACGACCTTCATAAGGTCGGAACCAATATCAGCAATCTTGGTAAAAATACCACCTGCAATACGAAGAGCAGAAGCACCAAGGGATTCACCAATAGCAAAACCAATGAAGCAAGCACCTGCCAGTTCGCCCGGCATGAATAAAAGGATGATGAGCATCATCATTAATTCAACGCAAATCAGAACAACACCAATGCTCATACCTGCATTAAGTGGAATATTTAAAAGTTTTAATGGGTTTCTCTTAAGCGATGCAAAGGCCATACGGGCGTTGGCAAGTGTATTCATGCGAATACCAAAAGCTGCAACACTGTAGGAGCCGAGAATACCAATGACAGTCCATGCAATAATTAAGGCAACTGATCCAATCTTAGCACCTGTAGTTTCACCGATAGGGGATAAAAATCCAAAATATCCAGCTACAGCAGCACCAATAAATAAGAATAAAATAGCCAGAAACTTTCCCTGTTGTTTTAAGTAGGCTTTGCAAGTGCTGTAAATTACATCAGCAATCTCCAGCATTGATTTATGTGCCGGAAGTTTTTTGACCTTCATGAACTGATAAAAACCAAAGAGCAGACCCAAGGTGGTTATCAAAAATCCATAGTACAAGATGGATTGCTGCTTAATGGTATCAGGAATTTTCAGATCGGCCTCGCTGGCCATCGTCATCAATGGTGTTAAAAACATCACCATGCTCGCAAATAAAACTTTTCCAAGCTGTTTCATAATAATAATTTTTTTGTCAAAAGGACATTTGTGGGCAAATTTACAAAAATTCGAATATCTTGCTTTTCAAATTTGCGTTTATCGCGTATAATTTCCTTTCTGCCTGATTGTGAAAATATTAATTATCAATAATGAGTAAAAAAAAAGCCGAATCGCAGATTTTCGTTCATTATTAAGGTTTTTTTTTTAAGTTTGTACTAATTATTGGGGAGTTTCAGGAATCAAAAATTGCCTGTGCGTTGAAAAAAGTCAAACTGGAAATCATTGGGATTTCTTTCAGTCAGTCACAAAGCGGTGCATATGCACTGGTCCTTGGGGAAGAACGTGGTAAGCGCCGCCTGCCAATTACTATTGGTGGCTTTGAGGCTCAGGCCATTGCTATTGAGCTTGAGAAGATGAAACCTGAGCGCCCACTTACCCATGATTTGTTTAAAAGTTTTGCCGATTCCTTTAATATCAAGGTCATTGAAGTTATTATCAATAAATTCCTTAAGGGCGTTTTCTTTGCCATCCTGGTATGTGATGATGGAAAAAATGAAATCGAAATAGATGCGCGCACCTCGGATGCTGTGGCTCTTGCATTGCGCTTCCAATGTCCCATCTATGCCGATGAAAAAGTTCTTGCTACAGCGGGTATGGTGATGGATGATCACACAAGCCCCGTCGATGAAACTAATCAGGACGATGAAGTTGATGAAGATGATCTTCTTAATGAATTCACCGACCTTGGAATTGAAGACCTTGAAAAACTTCTTGCTGAAGCCATTGCCGACGAAGCCTTCGAACGCGCATCTCAAATCAGGGATGAGATCAATAAAAGAAAAAAGAAGAGCACCTGATTCTTATTTCAAAAACACTCTTTGTTAATCCACATATAAGAAAACTATGAATATAAAATTGCGTCTTACCATAATGAACTTTCTTCAATTCTTTGTCTGGGGTTCCTGGATGATGACCTTGGGGCATTATGGATTTGTTGAAAAACAATGGGATGGAGCAGATTTTGGGTTGGTGTTTTCAACCATGGGTTTTGCTTCACTGATTATGCCCACATTATTTGGGATATTAGCTGATAAATGGCAGGCCAAGTATATGTATGCATTATGCCATCTATTATTTGGGCTGTCTATGTGTTTTTTGCCCTTGATCGATGCTCCAATGCCTTTCTTTTGGGTATTACTTATAGCTATGTGTTTTTACATGCCCACCATTGGACTTAACAACTCAATTGGTTTCAATCTCTTGAAAAGTGAAGGTAAAGATCCCACCACTTATTTCCCACCAATCCGTGTATGGGGAACCGTTGGTTTTATCGTTGCTATGTGGGTAACAAATTTATTTACCAAAGAATGGGGATTTGGCCAAAGTATTAAAGTGTCATTTATTATTGCAGCTATTTTTGCTTTTATTCTGTCCGTATTTTCATTTATCTTCATACCACTTGTAAAAAAAGAAACAAACACCAGTTCTCATCAATCATTGGCGCAAAAGCTAGGGCTAAAGGCATTCGTACTATTCAAACAAAAGAAAATGGCTTTGTTTTTTGTTTTTAGCTTGATGTTAGGAGCTGCTTTGCAATTGACAAACGCTTACGGCGATAGCTTTTTGCAAGATGCTTCAGTATTCCCCCAAGGTGGTATTATTAATAACTTCTCCACCATCATTTTATCAATCTCTCAAATTTCTGAGACATTATTCATTCTTGCAATACCATTTTTTATGCGTAAGTTGGGTATAAAAAACGTGATGTTGATTAGTATGTTAGCCTGGGTTCTACGTTTTGGTTTATTTGGTATTGCCGATAATTCGAATCTTGGATTTTTATTGATTATCAGCTCTTGTGTAATTTATGGAATGGCATTCGACTTCTTCAATATATCGGGAGCGCTGTTTGTTGAACAAAATACAGATTCCTCAATACAATCATCAGCACAAGGTGTATTTATGTTAATGACTAATGGAGTAGGCGCAGTAATGGGTAATATTATTGCTGGTTTTGCAATCAAGAATTACTTTACTCTTGCCGATAATACAAAGGATTGGCATTCGATCTGGATCGTTTTTGCCATCTATTCATTGATTGTAGCCGTGTTGTTTGCCGTATTCTTCCGTCATAAACACGATCCTAATTTGATTGGTGAAGTGAAGCACTAAGTGCTGCTCATTGATATAATCCTTCAAGAAAAACTCTCAGGGCAAATAGTGTTTTGTCCCTTGCTTCGATGTATCCCATATGTCCGACTCCGCCCATCGAAAGTAATATGGCATCTTCCGGTAATGACACCTGTTTCATGGCCGATTCATAAGGAATGCGCTTGTCAAGTTTTCCCAGCATGAATAATATGGGATAGGTGGATTGAGTAAGAATATTTGTTCTGTCGGGACGATCGCGCATTCCAATTTGTGCAGCAATAATCGACTCTGCAGTCATATTCCGCGCCTGATCAACCAGCGCATTGATTTGCTCAGGATATTTTTTTTGAGATTCAGGAGCGAAAAGATCTGGAATGAATGTACTGATAAATGAAATTCTATGCTGACGAACAAATTCTATGGTGCGGTCGCGATTGGTCCGTGCTTCCTCACCATCAGCCCCTGCCGTTGAATGAAACATGCAAAGACCTGTTATAAATTCAGGGTATTTTTCTGCGAAAGCAAGACTTACATAGCCACCCATTGAGTGTCCCAATACGGCACAGCGACTGATTTTCAGTGTATCGAGTACATGCTTCACCACCTCAGCCATGAGATCCATGCTATGAACTTCATCAATACAATCGCTATGTCCGTGTCCGGGAAGATCTATACAAACAACCCTGTATTCGCGCGAAAGCTTGTTGCTATAGTCCTCCCATATACTCATCGATTCAGTGAATCCATGCAGCAAGAGTACTACCTGTCCGTGCCCCTCATCATTATAATAGATTGTGTGATTCTTAAATGTAAGATGTTGTGGTTTCATAAAATTGATGTTTTTACAAAAATACATGCATTTGCATGATATGCGACAATTGAATTACAGTTTCTAAAACATTAGTTGTATTTTTGTTTTCTTAGCCGTCATTCATGTTTCTTAATCGTAAGAAAAAATATATTGTTAGTTCCTCAAGCTTATCCCACATCGCCATGAAACGATTGCTGAGGAATAAGTTGGTTGTGGCGTCTTTGATTTTTATAGCAATCAACGTCCTGGTTGCATTATTGGGATATCTCATCACTCCGGATTCTACACCTTATGCAAATACGCAACTTCCGGAGATAGCTGCGCAACGACCGGGATTCACGGTGAAATGTTTGATGATTACTAAAAATGAAGAAGCACCCAAAGTGAATGTTTTTTCACGGATGTTGTTTGGCGAAAAGAGTACAGCTTCTGCAGTTCCTGTGTATAACTATCATTTTATTGGTGATGATATTGAGGTCGAAGAATTCACAGGGCAACAGCCCAACGAAGGAAGGTTGATGCGTTATAAGTTAGCTGATGTTGCTTTTCCGCTAAAAGCAGGGGCTCCAATAGTATTATCAAGCGATAGTGTTGTTAGCTGGACCGGTGTTGACGGGCGAGCACAGTCGATGCCACTGAATGAAATGAGGACTCTTGTAGTTGAAGAGCATATTGTAAACAAAAGATTTCTTTTGGGAACGGATCGTTTTGGAAGGGACTTGCTCAGTCAGTTGATGATTGGAACCAGGGTGAGTTTATCGGTAGGTTTTATCTCCGTCATAATTTCTATATTTATTGGGATCCTATTAGGCGCACTCGCAGGCTTTTTCAGAGGATGGGTCGATAATGTAATAACATGGTTTATTAATGTTGTTTGGTCTATTCCTACATTACTATTAGTGATAGCAATCACCTTTGCGTTGGGAAAAGGTTTCTGGCAAATATTTATTGCTGTTGGTTTGACTATGTGGGTGGAGGTTGCACGAGTGGTCAGGGGACAGATTCTAAGTATTCGTGAAAAGGAATTTGTGGAGGCAGGGCGTGCATTAGGATACAGAAGCACACGTATTATTTTCCGTCATGTCTTACCAAATGTGATGGGCCCGGTTATCGTGGTGTCGGCTGCGAATTTTGCATCAGCAATATTAATTGAGGCAGGATTGAGCTTTTTAGGTATTGGGGTTCAGCCGCCAACTCCGTCGTGGGGAACTATGATTCGGGATCATTATGCATACATTATATTAGATGGTGCTCATCTTGCTCTGATTCCTGGTGCCGCTATCATGCTGATGGTACTTGCGTTCATGTTGATCGGAAATGGTCTGAGGGATGCGTTGGATGTGAAGTATTCTGAAAAGGTATGATTGGATATAATTTTCAAAAGAAGTTGCATAATAAAAGATTTTACTATATTTGTAGCAGATTTTCCTCTTAGTTATTCCGGGAGCCTCTCCGGTTTCCCGTTTTCTCACCAAACAAATTTTATTTTTTGCTACTGAATATTAACTCTACAGCAGCTATATTAAGCTTATTTTAATTTTATTTTTATGTACGACATTATTGCACTTAACGGGAAATCCCTGCCGGAACTTCAGGATATTGCCCGCGAAATGAAAATCGAAGATCCGGAAGATTTACGCCGTCAGGATTTAATTTATCGCATCCTCGACAATCAGGCGTTACAGCCATTAAAAGAAATACCGAAAAAAAATATTACGCCTGCACCTCCAAAACCAGCGCCCAAAGCCAAGGCCAAGCCTCGCAGGCCGCGTACGCCACAGGTGAAGGAAGGTAAGGACGATAAGCCTATTATGAATGATTATCCTCAAATGCAGGATGCACCTAAGGATGAGCCTTCTTATGAAAAGTCGAAGGAACATAAAATTGAACATACTCTTCATAAAGAAATTTTAAAACCCCTGAGCGAAAAGGAAATTGATCTCCTGTCACCTGAATCCGAAGACTTTGTTCCAGTTCCTGATCCTCCCATTGCTGAAGCCGCTGTAACCCCTGTAGAAAAAGTTACTACAGAGCCTCCAATGGAAAATAATTATTCTGAAATTCCATTGCCAACGGAGGAATTTAAGGCTGAAAGTCAGGAACCTCCACAGAAAGAATTAGTTATTAAAAAACCAAAGCAAACTGATTTTATTTTCGAATTCGAAGGTCTGATTTCCTCTGAAGGTGTACTCGAAATTATGCCTGATGGCTACGGTTTCCTAAGATCGTCTGATTATAATTATTTGAATTCTCCCGATGATGTTTATGTTTCTCAATCTCAAATAAAACTCTTTGGATTGAAAACTGGCGACACCGTGCAGGGCAGGATACGTCCACCTAAAGAAGGTGAAAAGTATTTTCCATTGGTAAAAGTTGAATTCATCAATGGCCGTTCCCCCGAAGATGTGCGCGATCGTATTAATTTTGATCATCTCACACCATTGTTCCCGATTAAAAAATTCAATCTGACCGGGCATCCTCAGGAGACTATCAGTACACGCATCATCGATATATTTACACCTATTGGTAAGGGGCAGCGCGGATTAATCGTAGCTCAGCCAAAAACAGGTAAAACAGTGTTGCTGAAAGAAATTGCCAACGCTATTGCAAGCAATCACCCAGAAACATACCTGATTATTTTGCTCGTTGATGAGCGCCCCGAAGAGGTTACTGATATGCAGCGCAGCGTGAATGCGGAAGTTATTTCGTCAACATTTGATGAGCCAGCAGAGCGACATGTGAAGATTGCAAATTTAGTTCTCGAAAAAGCAAAACGTCTTACTGAGTGCGGTCACGATGTTGTGATTCTTCTCGATTCCATTACTCGTTTAGCACGCGCCTACAACACTGTGGCTCCTGCATCAGGCAAGGTGCTTAGTGGTGGTGTAGAAGCAACCGCATTACAAAAACCAAAACGTTTCTTTGGCGCCGCACGTCAGATAGAAAATGGCGGATCTCTTACCATTATTGCTACGGCGTTAACTGAGACCGGTTCAAAAATGGACGAGGTTATTTTTGAAGAGTTCAAAGGAACGGGAAATATGGAATTACAACTTGATCGCAAGCTTTCAAACAAGCGTATTTTCCCCGCTATCGACATCGTCGCTTCAAGTACTCGTCGTGATGATTTACTGCTTGATAAAGAAACCCTGCAAAGGATTTGGATATTGCGCAATCATCTCGCCGATATGAATCCAATCGAAGCTATGGAATTCTTAAGAGATAAAATGAAATATACCCACAGTAATGAAGAATTCTTTATTACGATGAATGGTTAATTTTGAATTGATTTGATAAAAAAAATCCCGCACTGTAAAGCGCGGGATTTTTTTTAAGAGTGAACTCTTTATTGAACTGCTTTTTCGACGGTTCCTTTTATGGTAAGTACTGTTGTAGTATTTACTGGGTCGTTGGTAATCACTGTGACATTCTTTGATAATACTCCAGCTTTTCCTTGAGTAGCGAGTGTTACATGGATTTTGGTGCTTTCACCTTTTTTAAGAACTGATTTTTCCGCATTGGAAGCAGTGCAGCCTCAGCCACCCTTGACCTTGCGGATATACAGGTCATTCTCGCCTTCGTTAGTTACAACAAAATCATATTCTACAGGAGTGCCTTCTTTTGATGTTCCAAAATCGTAGGTAGTATTAGCAAATTTTACCTTTGGTGCTTTGGCCATTTGCTCAGGCGTCCATGATGCAAAGTCTTCAATAATATTTGCAGATACTGAAACGGTTTTTTCAGCTTGCACACTATCGTTACTTTCAAAAGTGAAACGATCGTAAATAAAGCCGAAGTCGTTGCGTTTAGCTGCATCGTAGGTAATCAATAAGTATCCTTTTTGACCAGGTTTTAGTTTTTCGGGGACAGCCTTTACAGTAATATAGGTTGGCAATTTGGTAAATCCAAAAGTCATAACCTGTTTCCACTCATTGTACATCTTCATTGTATCAGTCTGAGTGGCTGTGTTGGCGATATTCTGAAAAACAATCTGTGAGCTGGCGAAACGAAGGTTTCCGATTTTTTGTGGGTAATCGTCTTCAATCGTACGCTGCCTGGCAACAACCTCTCCTTTAACAACCAGCGTAATTCTTGGTTGGTCGGGGTCATTAGAAACAACATCAACACCTTTATTGAAAGGGCCGGGTCTGTTTCTTGGGTCATAAGTAATGGAAACGAATCCTTTTGCGCCGGGGGCAATTCCGGTCTTTGTCCAGTCAGTCGTAGTACATCCACAAGCCGCCTTTACTGTCTGGATTTTCAGGGTGTCGTTACCTTTATTGGTAAACTCATAACGACAACTCTGATTCCCGGCTTCTTCTTTAAAGGTACCGAAATTGTGTTCTGTACTCACAAAACTGATGGTTGCCTTTTTTTGTGCAAAAGCTGCTGTTGCAGCGCCCAGCACAAAAATCATCAACAGTACACCAATTTTCTTCATAAGATACATTTATTTTAACGCGATTTTTTAAACAGATGCAAAATTACTCTATGTGGTAAAAAAAAACAAGGCTTTCACACATTTTAACACAGATATACGTTTATTGCTTAATTTTCATGGTGTTGCAAAAAAATACTTCGAATTGCTGGATTATAAGGCGTATCAAATCAATAAAAGGTTGCTCCAATATCTATTTGCTGGTCATTTTATTTTTGTGCACCATGAGAAATCGTTACGACGAATCAGGTCGTTCAATACTGCTGTGTCACGATTGCAAGTGCATGAGTATAAAGTAATTATCGGGTCTTTGACCAAAATGTGTTTTCTTAGCTCTGCTATTGAGGGAGTCGTTGGAAGTTTGCTGTATTCAATATAAGAATAGTCTAGGAAGGCAGCGTTGGTGTCAATCCCCCGATTGTCGAGCAAAAAGCCACCAATCAAAGGTGTTGGATATGCCAGGACTCCTTGATAATAAACATCACTGACGCCAGGGTATGAAACTATGGATTTATTATCTGGAGAGAGTGATACCGGGACATATGTTGAATAGTCCTTTGCTGTTTTATAAATGATAACTGGCGCAGGTGCTGAAGGATAGCGGTTTGTTGGTGCACTCACTGCATCAGGCGCTGGTGTAGTGGGAGCCGGCTGTGCAGGAGCGGTTGAAGCATAAGTGGTTTCTGCAATAGGTTTTTCCTGAGTGAGCTCGGGTGCGCGACAGGAACTTAAAAAAATCATCACACTAATTGTCAGGATTTGGGATAATAAGGAAGAATTGTTCATTGGATTTTTTTGTAAAAGTAAGCAAATGCCACAAATAGTCTGCCATTGATACAGTTTTTGAATACTCCACTAAATCAATAGTGTAGATAGGAATTATGGAAAATTGGGCTTTTTACCGAAAGTATTTTATATTTTTGCAGCCCGAACGAAAAGTGCAGAAGAAAAATGAAAATGAAGATTTTAACGGATTTCAACAGTTATATCCGCAGAAATAGAATTCGGTTTTTAGTACGTCAGGATCCCAAGGTACTTTGGATGACCGGACTTTCCGGGGCAGGAAAGACAACGCTAGCTGGTGCTTTGGAGCATGAGCTTCACCGCAAAGGATATTTTACAAAGTCTTTTGATGGGGATGAGATCCGTAAAGGCTTGAGTAAAAATTTGGGTTTTAGTATCGAAGATCGTATTGAAAATATCCGCCGTACGGCTGAAGTGGCAAAATTGTTTTGCGATCATGGTTTGGTTGTAATATGCAGTCTTATTACCCCAACGGAGGAAATGAGAAATCTGGCAAAGGAAATTATTGGGAAAGATCGCTTCATTGAAATTTTTGTAAACTGCCCAATCGAAGTATGCGAGCAGCGCGATGTTAAAGGATTATATAAAAAGGCTCGCGCCGGATTACTTAAAAACTTCACCGGTATTGATGCTACTTATGAAGTGCCTTCGAATCCCGACATTGAATTAAGAACGGATTTGTGGAATCTTAAAAAAACAGCACGTTATCTGTTTCGTCACGTATATCCATTAATTAGATACAGAAAGAAAAGATGGTTATCTATCATTTAAATCATTTGCGGCAACTTGAGGCGGAATCCATTTTTGTGATTCGTGAAGTAGCTGCACAGTTTGAACGTCCTGCATTGTTGTTTTCAGGTGGCAAGGATTCTATTGTGATGCTGCATATGGCACGTAAGGCTTTCTGGCCTGCAGCGTTGCCCTTTCCTCTGTTACATATCGATACCGGGCATAACTTTCAGGAAACCTTAGATTATCGCGATGATCTCGTTAAGAAGATTGGCGCCAGACTAGTAGTTGGTTATGTGCAGGATTCAATCGATAAAGGAAGAGTTGTTGAAGAAAAGGGCGTTAATGCCAGCCGAAACGTGCTACAAACAGTAACACTGCTCGACACTATTGAAGAGCACAAATTTGATGCATGCATGGGCGGCGGAAGACGAGACGAGGAAAAGGCACGCGCAAAAGAACGCTTTTTTTCTCACCGCGATGAATTTGGTCAGTGGGATCCTAAGAACCAACGTCCTGAACTTTGGAATTTGTTCAATGGGAAAAAAAGAATGGGAGAGCATTTTCGTATTTTCCCTTTAAGTAATTGGACAGAGATGGATGTGTGGCAATATATCCTTCAGGAAAAAATTGAAATGCCTTCCTTATATTTTTCTCACGACAGAGATTGCTTTATTAGAGATGGCGTCATTACAGCCTATTCGCCTATTATGCAACTTAAGGAATCTGAAAAAGTGGAACGTATGCATGTTCGATTCCGCACTATTGGCGATCTTACGTGTACAGGCGCTTCACTATCCAACGCAAACAGCGTGGAGGATATCATCGAAGAGGTAGCAGCAACAAGAGTTACTGAGCGTGGTGGCCGTTCCGACGATAAGCGTAGCGACGCTGCAATGGAAGACCGCAAAAAAGAAGGATATTTCTGATTATTCAATACCGTTCATTATGACAAGCGACACTAAAGGATATCTCGATATGGAACTGCTGCGTTTTACTACTGCTGGCAGTGTAGACGACGGAAAGAGCACGCTCATCGGACGTTTACTTTATGATTCCAAATCAATTTTTGAAGATCAGTATGACGCAATTAAAAAAGCCAGCGAACAACGTGGTGAAGAAGGAGTAAATCTGGCTTTACTTACTGATGGCTTACGGGCAGAGCGTGAACAGGGAATAACGATCGATGTGGCTTATCGGTATTTTGCTACACCAAAAAGAAAATTTATCATCGCTGATACACCCGGACATATTCAGTATACACGTAATATGGTGACCGGTGCTTCTACAGCTAATCTCGCAATTATTTTAATTGATGCGCGAAAAGGTGTTATTGAGCAAACCCGTCGTCACTCTTTCATTGCTTCTTTATTAAAGCTTCCGCATCTTGTGATTTGTGTCAACAAGATGGATTTGGTCGATTATTCTCAGGAAGTTTACGAGGAAATTCAACGCGATTTTAAGAATTTCTCTACCAAACTTGAAGTTCATGATATTCGCTTTGTGCCAATCAGCGCCCTTAAAGGGGATAATGTGGTGGAGAAGTCAGAAAAAATGCCTTGGTACAAAGGACTTCCATTGCTCGATATGCTCGAAGCCGTTCACATCAGTAGTGATGAAAATATGGTGGATTGCCGCTTTCCTGTGCAGTATGTTGTTCGCCCCTATACCGATGAATATCACGATTACCGCGGATATGCTGGTCGGGTAGCAGGGGGGATTTTTAAACCCGGTGACAAAGTAATGGTACTGCCTTCTGGCTTTACTACAAAAATAAAATCAATAGAAACATTCGAAGGCCCTGTTGAAGAAGCATTCCCACCTATGTCGGTTACTATTTTACTTGAAGATGAAATCGATATCAGCAGAGGCGATATGCTCGTTCGTGAAAACAATCTTCCACAAATTAGTCAGGATTTTGATGTAATGATTTGTTGGATGAATGAACGAAAATTGGCTGTTGGCGGTAAATACGCAATCAGGCACACTACCCGAGAAGCACGCTGTGTGATTAAAGACATCAGGTATAAAATTGATATTAATTCTCTTCATCGTATGGAGGATGATAAAAATATTGGGCTTAACGATATTGCCCGAATTACCATTCGCACAACCCAACCATTCTTTTTCGATAAATACCGCATGAACCGCACAACAGGCAGTATTATTCTTATTGATGAGGGAACCAATGAAACTGTAGGAGCAGGGATGATTGTTTAAGTTTTTGTTACCTTTTTCGAGTGCAGCTTATTCATTTGCACTGGCTTTTATTATTTTTGTTATCCATAAACCGAAAATTTATGAAGACTTTAACGTTCGTCGCATTATGTGCTGCCGGAATTTTTCTTAGCTCCTGCGGCTCTACCGATACCGCCAATATTGATGCGGTTAAACAATCTGAGATTCATCAGTCTTATTCCGTCACTTACAACTCCGGTGATCGTGAATTATATGCTTCTGCCAGCTTTCGCTTTGGAGGAAGTACAGGAACGACGCTCAGTCTTGTAGGCGGAAGTTCTGTGTTATTCGACCAGGAGGCTATGGCAGCGGAAAACAATATGTTTTCAGGAACATTCTATAGCATCAGCAAACAGGCGAATTTTAAGGGGTCCTATGTTTTCACTTTTCAGGACTGCGAGAAGAAAAAATATACAAACCGTGCTGAATTTCTTCCCATTGAAATTTCTGAATATCCCACTACTGCTGATAAAAGTACGGGCATCATGGTAAAATGGTCAGTGCCTTTGAAGAATAATGAAACTGTTACGCTTTATATGGAAGATGCAAAAAACAATGTGAGTTCAGCTACAACCAGCGTTGTTGGGGCAAATAGCATTGAATTGCCTTCCGATCAAATGAACAATATTGTTCCTGGTCAGGTTAATATTTACCTTGTAAGAGAGTCTTCAAATTCACTGAGTGAGAGTACTCATCTTGGGGGTAACATGTTTGTGCAGTACACATCAAAGAAAGTTGGTATTTCTTTAACCGGCGAAGATCCTGCGACTGCTGCGAAATAACAGAGTATCTATTCTTGTCGTTGCTTGCGAACAGGTAATTCCAGTAATCCTGTGATAATACTGAGGATTACACTAAAGGCTACTGCCCACCAGAAGCCATCCACCTGAAACCCGGGCACAATACGGGATACAAGGATTACCATCGCTGCATTGATGATAATCAGGAAAAGCCCAAACGTGAAAACGGTGAGAGGAATCGTTAAGTAAATCAATATCGGGCGTAAAAAAGTATTGATTACTCCAAGTGCCAACGCGACTAATACCGCTATCAAAAATTGTCCGGTATGCACTCCGGGCAATAACCATGAAGTGATATATACGGCTATTGAAGAGATGAGAATCTTGAGTAAAAAGCGCCCCAGACTTTTTGCTTTGCTGTCTTTTTTATTCATCGTTTCCATAATGCAAATATAGCAAATTTGATTACCTTCGTTTGGTAAACAAACATGCTATTGTGAAATCCCTGCTAAGTGTACTGTTTCTCCTGTTTGGCCTGTCGATGCTGTCAACCGCACAGTTTTATGAGAGCGGTCAGGATCCCGCATCTTTTCATTGGAGACAAATTAAGACCGAGCATTTTAATGTGGTGTTTCCTGATAGTGCAGAGCGCGTTGCACGTCAGTTAGCGACAGCATTGGAAGCGGGTTATGCAAAAGGAGCCTACAGTTTACAAGTGCAGCCTAAACGCATGTCCGTTATTCTTCATCCTTCTAGTGTGTTTTCAAATGCTTTTGTGGCCTGGGCTCCACGACGAATGGAATTTGTAACAACACCGCCGCAGAATAACGATGTTCAGGATTGG
The DNA here is from genome assembly GCA_963678485.1 of Bacteroidales bacterium. Classification (GTDB taxonomy): domain Bacteria; phylum Bacteroidota; class Bacteroidia; order Bacteroidales; family CAIWKO01; genus CALGYY01. The sequence goes on along the minus strand of OY782882.1, from coordinate 999,365 downwards.
AATGAGCAACTTGCAGTTCATGAGTATCGACATTTGGTGCAACTTACTTCGGTGAACCGTGGACTAACCCACGTGTTGTCGTGGTTCTTTGGCGAACAAATAACGGCAGGTGTAATGGGCGCATTTGTGCCTTTCTGGTTTATTGAAGGTGATGCAACACTTACCGAGACACTGCTCAGTAACGCTGGGCGTGGCAGACTTCCATCGTTTGATGTGGAACTGAGGGCACAACTCTTAAACAAGGGTATGTATTCCTACGATAAGGCTGTGTTTGGTTCGTACCGCGATTTCGTCCCCGATCACTATGTTCTGGGATACCACATTGTAACCATGGCTCGCAGAGATTTTGGTAGCGAAATCTGGGAACGTGCTTTACACAAAGCTGGAGCATGTCCAATTATGATTACGCCCTTTAATCGCGGAATTAGAAAGACCAGCGGATTATCGAAAGTGAAATTGTATAAGCGCTGTATGCATCAACTCGATAGTCTGTGGCGCATGAATCTGAACAATGAACCAACCTCTGTTACAACTCGGTTAAGCCCAACAGCACGGCATTACACAAGTTATAATCATGCTGGATTATTAGCGAATAATGGACTTCTTGCCTTCCGTACCGGGATTAATGAAGTGAGACATGTTGTGCATCTTGATACCAACGGGCATTGTACCAAAGTCTTTGCAACTGGCTACTACAGCGAATCCTCTCTTTCGGTGGCAAAATCTTCGGTGGTTTGGGCGGAAGCTGGTTATGATCCTCGATGGGAAAACCGTAATTATTCTAATATTTGGCGTTTCGATCTCAATAAAAAAAGAAAAAAGAAACTGACTTCACGCAGTCGGTTATTCGCACCCGCTTTATCAATGGATGGAAAACGAATCGCATGTGTTTCAATAAATCTTCAAAATACTAATGCCTTAGAAATTCGGGAACCGGCCAAAGGACGCCAGTTACAGAAAATGAGTTTTCCTTTTGGTGTACAAATATTAACTCCTTCATGGAGCAAAGCAGCCAATATAATTGTTGCCGTATATCTCGATAACAATGGGAAGAAACTATTAGTTGCTGATAGTAATTTAACGCGTATTAGTTATTTCGAGGTTGGTGGCTTAAAGGATTTTTATAACCCCGTAATGAATGGTTCTAAAATTTATTTTTCGTCAGGTTCACTTGGAAAGGATCAAATCTTTGTTTTCGATACAAATACGAGAAGTACTTATAAGGTTACTTCAACTGCATATGGTGCTTACGAACCGGACATTTCCAGCGATGGCAATACATTAGTTTTTTCGGAATATACTTCGGATGGTTATATTATTTCTGCAATGCCGATAAACATATATTCATGGGTGCCGGTTGACACAGTAAAGGTAACTGAACGTATTTTTCAACCGCTGCTTTCACAGGAGCTTGGACGTAATGAGTATAAAGATACTTCAGCATATACTATAAAGAAATACCGGAAGTTCCTTCATTTATTAAACCCGCACAGTTGGGGACCTATCTCAATCAATGCAGACAAGCAAACGGTGAAACCCGGACTTACGCTGATGTCGCAGAATAAGCTTACAACGCTTTTGGGAACCTTAGGGTGGGAGTATAATTTAAGAGAAAAAGCAGGGACCTATTTCGCCAATATTAGTTTTCGACAGTGGTATCCAATCATCGATTTCCGCTTTTCCTATGGAATGCGTTCGGCGCCTTCGCGGGACAGTCTTAGCACTGACCGCATCCGTTGGGCAGAAACCTCCCTGCAACCATCAATCAGAGTGCCCCTGAATCTTTCATCAGGTAGATGGCTGAGATGGCTGCAACTAAGATTTTCTTCAACATATTATAAAATTGATCATTTAAAAAATTACCCCGATCAAATGTTTCGGGGTTATATAAGAACTCTCGATTATCAGCTGTATTGGAGTAATCAGATTATTTCTCCACAAAAATGTATTCAATCGCGGTGGGGGCAGACGCTGGTGCTTGATTACAGACACACACCTTTTGATGGGTATATGATGGGTGATATGATGGCTGTGCGCAGTGCCTTTTATTTTCCGGGAATCGGCCGTCATCATAATTTTTACATAAATGCTTCATGGCAAAAGAATACACTGAAGCCATTGAAATATGTTGATATCATCGAATGGCCGCGCGGGATTAGAGATGAATATCTTGATCGTTTTTTAAGCGCATCAGCCAATTATACGCTGCCCTTAGCTTACCCCGATTTACATTGTGGCTCTGTTTTTTATATGAAGCGTATATGGGCCAATGCTTTTTTAGACTATGCAAGTGGTGTTTATTCAGGTAGTTCAAAGACCTTGATGACCACCGGACTTGAGCTTTATACCGATATTCATATCCTTCGATTTTTAGCTCCATTCACCATTGGTGGACGCTGCAGTTACATTCCTTCAGAAAACCGCTTTGTTCCTGAATTTCTCTATAGTATGAATCTTAGTGGGATTCAATAGTTATTTATGCTGAATCTGCCCGAAACATTAAATTATTTTGTATTTTTATCATGTAAAAAGTCAAATTATGTTTCGCAAACTAATCTTTCCGCTGCTTCTGTTAGGTTCAACGCTTGGTTCGTTGTCCTTTATTCCATCCTGTAATAAAGACAAAAACCTCATTATTGTTGAAGGAACAGTGAAGGATCCGAATACGGGAATAAATGTGGAAGCTGCCCGGGTTGTTTTTTCTTCCACAAAGGTCACTAACGGGGTGTATAATTCCGGCTTTACTGAGGTTGCACGGACAACCACCGATGCTTCAGGAAAGTTCTCTTTTGAAATCGAGGAAGAACGGGCATCAATGTATCGAATTGCAATTTCGAAAGAAAATTATTTTTCTTTAAGTACCGATATCTCGGGAAGTGAACTTGTTGCCGGAACACCGTATTATCCGGAGTACAGCATTTATCCAATCGGATATATAAAACTTCATATTGTAAATACTGCTCCTATTGACGATAATGATGCGATTTCCTACACCTTCTCCTCTGGTTGGCTTGGTTGCTACGAGTGTTGCGACAATACCCTTCGTTTTGGCTACGGAGTGGCTGTGGATCAGTGGTGGAAATGTAAAACCTTCGGAAACCAAAATGTAGTCGCTACATGGAATGTCACCAAAAACTCCAATACTATTCTGCATAATGCAACTATTTACTGCATCGCAAGCGATACTGTGACTTATGAGATTCTCTACTGAGAATTTTAGTACAATTTCTTTAGTATTTCTATTCCTTTGGGTTGTGGATAATAAAAAGTAATTTTGCAGCATGCAACAGGCATTACATATTGGATTTATTGGGGCTGGAAATGTGGCCACCCATCTTGCAAAGGCTCTGCAAAAGGAACCATGCATCATTGATTGGGTGTGGAGTCGCAGCAATGCTTCTGCATCGATGCTGGCAACCAGCCTGCAGTGCAATGTTATTGATGCTCTTGATTCAGTGCTTCCTTCAGTGGATTTAATCATTATCAGCGTGCCTGATGATGCTGTTGCTGAGGTATCAACTCAACTGAAGTTAGAAGATCCTGAAACTGCCGTAGTTCATACCAGTGGTTCTCTTGGATCTGTGGCCATTTCTGCGCATATAAAAAACACCGGAGTATTTTATCCTTTACAAACTTTTTCAAAGGATAAGCAATTATCATTAAAGGGAATTCCTTTCTGTATAGAAGCCGTTAATCCTACATTACACGGACAACTCAATTTTCTTGTTGATCTGTTGGGCGGCGTTAAGGTTGACACTACGCTTGAACAGCGCGTGCAGCTTCATCTTGCAGCGGTGATTGCATGCAATTTTAGCAACTTTCTTTATTCCTGTTCTGAGGAAATACTTGAAAATGCTGGACTTTCCTTCAAGTTGCTTCATCCACTGATTAAAGAAACAACTCAAAAAGCTATCGAGCGAAAACCTTGGGAAGTACAGACGGGACCTGCTTTTCGTGGAGATTTGACTGTTATTGCCAAACATCTTAAAAGCCTCGAGAACCAACAAGATCTTCGGGATATATATGATTTGCTTAGCAAGGCAATCATGAAAAAAAATGATGTATCATGAGTAATTACAAAGAACACTTACGCAATATAAAGGCGCTGATATTTGATTACGATGGAGTTCTTTCCGATGGGACGGTTACCATTTTAAGCAATGGTGAGCATGTAAGAACTGGTTATGTAAAGGACGGATATGCGATTCAACTTGCACTTAAGAAAGGTGTTCATATTGCTGTGATTTCTGGTGGAATATCAGAGTCAATGGAAGTGCGCTGTCGTGTGTTAGGTATTAAGGATGCCTTTTTAGGTGTGACTGATAAGACCGTTGTGTTTCAACAATATTTGCAAGATCATGGTTTTTCTTCTTCGGAAGTATTGTATATGGGCGATGATCTCCCGGATTATCCCGTGATGAAAGCAGCCGGTATTGCTGTATGCCCTGTTGATGCTGCTGAAGAAATAAAAGCCATATCTGCCTATATTTCTCCATTTGGCGGAGGCAAAGGATGTGTACGCGATATCATTGAACAACTTTTGAAGGTTCAGGAAAAATGGATGGATGCTGATGCATTCACATGGTAAAAATTAATATTTAAGAAAAGATTATTATTGATATGTTTAAATCGATTGATCAGTTGGCTCGTTTGTTCAGGCTTCCAAATCTGATAGTGCTCGGACTTACGCAGTACTTTGTCCGTTACGGAATTTTTTATCCAATCTTTGTTTCCCGCGGTGTTGATTTGCAGATGGGGCATATCGATTTTGCCTTGCTTGTAATTTCTACATTGCTTATTGCTGCGGGGGGATATGTAATTAACGATTTTTACGACCTTCGAATTGACCAGGTAAACCGTCCTGAAAAAGTAGTGATTGGTAAGGTGGTTAGTTTGCGTCAGGCTGGGGTCTTACATTATGCTTTAACAATTCTCGGTTGCATTATTGGGGGATATGTTGCGTACAAAGTAGGCTCTATTAAGCTGGGATTTGTTCACGTTATTATTGCACTGGTACTATTCTACTATTCGCTAAAGTATAAACGTTTACCTTTTGTTGGAAATGTCACTATTGCATTACTGGCCGCATTTTCAATCATCATTGTTTGGTTATTCGAATTCTTTGCCATAAAGCGCGATCCACTTGTTTTTGCAGAGTTCATTGGGTATTTCAAAACATTAAATATGCTTGTTTTTAGCTTTGCGTTTTTTGCATTTTTTGTTACGCTCATACGTGAAATCATCAAGGATATTGAAGATATTGAAGGCGATCAGGAATCCGGTTGTCGTACATTACCCATTGTATACGGTATTCCGAAAGTGCGAAAAATATTGCTGGGTTTGTCATTATTCTTTTTTGTGATTTTAGCGGCAACGGTTTATTTCCAATTTAGGTGGAGTTACGAACTTGTAGGTTGGTATTTCGCCTTTGTACTCGGGGGCTTATGGTTATATTTCTTTATTCATTTAAGAAAATGCACAACTGCAAAAGATTACCATTTTGCCAGTAATTTACTTAAAATAATCATGCTTGCCGGAATCCTTTCCATGCAGCTTCTTTATGTCAGTTTTTAATGTCACTCGAAAAAATAAATAAGTACCATTTAATACTTGCGTCAGGCTCGCCACGCAGGCAATACCTATTGAAAGAAATAGGGATTAATTTCGAAGTTAAATTGCGCGAGGTTGAAGAACGTTGGCCGGAAGGTTTGCATCGACAGGAAATACCTGTGTTTCTAAGCGAACTCAAAGCTTCTGCATTTCAATCAAACGAGCTGCCCGAAAATACCATTCTTATTACAGCCGATACCATTGTGTTGCTTAATGGTGAAGTTGTTGGAAAACCCCGCGATCGGGCTGATGCCATTGACATCCTTTCCAGACTCTCAGGTAACAGGCATGAGGTTATTACAGGTGTTACACTTAAGACTGCAACAATACTTCATAGTTTCAGCGTTGAATCAGAAGTGTGGTTCAGAGCATTTGAGCAGGAAGAAATCGAATGGTATATTGATACCTTTAAACCTTATGATAAGGCCGGTGCCTATGGGATACAGGAATGGATCGGATATGTAGGAATAGAGCGAATAAATGGTTCGTTCTATAATGTAATGGGATTGCCTACACAGCGCCTTTATCTTGAACTTTTGAAAATGATCGACCGCCTATAAATTGTTTTATACAACAAGGTTTTTGATCAATGATAAATACAAATCCAGCCCTCGCTGAAAATCATTCGTCATTTTTAGCTGAATGCAGTTTTTCAGGTAATAAGGAATATTCACATGTTGATATTCGTTGCTCTGAATACTTGAAATTGCATCATCAATATGCGAAACGCCATATTCAAGTGCTTCCTGTATCGTTGAAATTAATGATTGATGCGTGTCCTTACGAACCATCCAACGTGCGAATACAAAGGGGAGTCCTGTCATTTTTTTCCATTCTTCAGCAAGATCAAATGCGTATGGATATTTGTTTCGCATCTCGAAAGCCTTGTCACCAATGGCAAGCACACTTTCAGCATCGCTGAGAGTATTTCCGCCAAGCTGTGGTATCCATTCAGGATGTATGTTCCAATGATGTGCTGCAAGGATTCGAACCAGCAAGACCGAAGTTCTCGAGTCAGCGTCCAGATGAATGCTGGTGATGCTTTCAAGTGGCATGCGACTGTAGAGCATTACGGTGTCCACCTTGCCATCAGCGGCAATGCAATAATCTAAGGGTAGATATTGTTGATCAATGGAAGGAAGAATGCCTGATGGCGCTAAACCGAAATCAACCGTGTTTAATAGAATTTTTCGTGCACATTCCGAAGGAACATCCAGCATAAGATTGGTGGTGTCCCTATTCAGTTTCGACTTCATTCCGTAAACAAAGGGCAGAGTGTTCAGGTAAGAAACTGCTGTGATGTTTGCTTTCTCCATTTCTTTGGGTTCTTTAATTTACCTGGTTTCTCCTCTACGGGAATTTTATTTATATCATCTATGCCTAAAGTGGCGGCAACAACAGCATATGCTGGAGCTACCATAAATCCGATTAAAGGAACAAAAAAGAAAATCAGATAAAACACCATGCCGTTGGCTATTGAAAATCCCCTGTTCCTCCTGACAAACCTTACACTTTGGCGGATACTGAGACGGTTTCTTTCATTAGTGTAATCCATCATCGAAAAACCATAGAAGTAACATGTAATAAAAAACATGATTACCGGACTGATATATCCAATTATAGGAACATAGCTAAAAAAGAACAGCACAATCATGAAAAAGAATTCAATAAGGGTGTTACGTGTGGCTATTCTGATTCCTCGCAATACGTCAATAATAAAATTTTTCAACACAAATGGATATTCTCTGCCGCTTAATAGCTTGTCTGTTTTTTCTGAAAGCAACGCCAGCATTGGGGAAAGGATAATGAGAATGATGTAACGATAGACCATATAGTACAGGAAGAACAATAATACATACATCACTATACGAAATACAACTTGCAACACGACAATCAACCATTTCATGTATCCTTCGGGACCGCCCGACAGTCCAGTGATGTCAAATAACCATTCGTTAAGCTGCGCGAAAAAATTCCAGCCAATCAATGCCAATAACAAAACCATGAGCACATTTAGCAATGCGGGCAGTGCAACATACCACCACAGTTTGTGCTTTACGATAAATTTATGAGCGGCTTTGTAGCTCCTGAAGCCTGTTTTGAAATGATTGAATAGGGGCATAGATGATTATCAATAAGCAAAGGTACAAAATGCTGACTTTATAATGCTTTGCATTGCCTGCCATTATTTTCAAAAAAAATGCTTTCTTTGATAACCATTTATGCGATTCTCCGTATAAGTGCCACATATGTCAGCATTATGAAACAAATTCTTGATCTGATTCCTTCAGAATTGATATCCTTCATTATGGTTGCCCTGTTCAGTCTGGTGATTGGACTATCGCAACGTAAGGTGCATCCGGTAAGCGACGACAGTAGGCTGTTTGGCACCGATCGCACTTTTACTTTTATAGGTATTTTAGGATTTATTTTATATCTGGTTGCTCCGGAAAGCCTATGGTTGTACGGTTGTGGTGGGTTGTTGCTGGGAGTTTTTCTAGGTATTAATTATTTTTTCAAAATACAGCGCTTTGGCGATTTTGGGCTCACCACGATTATCATTGCATTGATTACATACAGTTTGGCTCCATTAGTAATGACCCAGCCTGCATGGTTGTACATGTTAGTGATTGTGGTAGTGCTGGTATTTACCGAAATGAAAGAAACATTTTCTACACTTAGCGATCGTTTCGAAAAGGAAGAATTTATTACACTGGCAAAGTTTCTAATCATTGCAGGTATTATTTTGCCAATAGTGCCAGATGAACCTTTTGTTGATTTTCTGAGCCTTACACCTTATCGCGTGTGGCTTGCCGTAGTTGTTATCTCATCCATTTCGTATCTTAGCTATCTGCTGAAGAAATTTGTTTTTCATACTTCGGGCGTTGTGTTGTCGGGAATATTGGGAGGTTTGTATAGCTCCACCGCAACAACTTTTATTCTTGCCCGAAAAAGTAAAGATCATCCTGAACTTAAACATCAATATGCTGCAGGGATGGTCCTTGCCACATCGATGATGTATCTAAGGATTCTTATTCTTATCGGTATTTTTAATGCCGAACTTTTTATGAAATGCTGGTGGGCTTTTTTAATTATGTTCGCATTTTCCTTACTTACCGGTTTCTTTATTTTGCTTTTCAAGAAAGATGCTACAAATCACGCGGAGATTACCAATCAGAAAGATAAAAACCCACTCGAATTCAGAGTTGCCATCATTTTTACCATACTTTATGTAGGTTTCACCTTCGTAACCTATTTTACAATAAATAATTTTGGTGAGCTTGGATTGAATCTTCTATCCTTTATTGTTGGTGTAACAGATATTGATCCTTTCTTACTTAATCTTTTTCAGGGTAAGTTTGATGTTGGATTAACAGTAATCACTGCGGCCACGCTGCAAGCAATTATTAGTAATAACCTATTAAAAATGGTGTACGGAATGATTATCAGCGACAAGTCTCTTCGCAAGACACTATTGGTAGGATTCTTACTAATTACAGCTGTGAACATACTGTTATTGTTCCTGGTCTAGGCATTGCGACCCGCCTAATTTGCTTATTTTTGCGGAAAATTTGGGACGTGGAAAAAAAGGGGATGTACTGGACCTATCTGGCGCTATTGGTATCAATGATTTTTTGGGGACTTTCCTTCATTGGTGTAAAGATGGTTTTCGAATATCTTTCTCCAACAGCCACTGTGTTCATCAGATTAGTTATCGCATCAGTATTCCTCATTGGACTTTCGTTGATTTTAGGGAAGCTTCAGCGAATACAAAAGAAGGACATTGGTGCCTTTCTGCTTCTTGCCTTGTTCGAGCCTTTCTTGTATTATCTGGGCGAAGGATATGGGATTAAATATGTATCGCCAACAGTTGCTTCTATTGTTGTATCCATGATACCCTTGGTGGTGCCCTTTTCCATGTATGTGCTAGCAAAGGAAAAAATCATCATGGGCAATTACTTTGGAATATTAGTAAGCTTTATTGGTGTTCTGCTGGTTGTCCTTAAAGGGGATTTTAGTTTTGATGCTGAGCCGAAAGGGCTGATGTATTTGCTGATAGCGGTATCCAGCGTTATGGGATATAGTTTTGTGTTGCAACGACTGGCTTCTCGTTATAACGCATACACTGTGATTTCTACTCAAAATCTAATCGGCATATTGTATTTTCTGCCACTGTTCCTGATTTTCGATCTAAAGAATATGTCTGCAGTGCACTGGGATGCGGGTCTTCTCGTTCCCTTGATTTCACTGGCAGTCTTTGCATCTGCCATTGCGTTCTTTCTGTTTACACTAGGAATTCAAAAGATTGGGGTGACAAAAGCCACAATTTTCACATACGTAATCCCTGTCATTACTGCCTTTGCTTCATTCCTGATCATGAAGGAAGAATTCACTTTCCGACAACTTGGAGGAATTGCACTGACCATTGGTGGACTTTTTCTCTCTCAGTTGCAGTGGAGAAAGCTGTTGGGAATGAAAAAGAAACAGCTGGAAACCTAGAACTACTGCGGGAAACTGGCCGGGGGCGCGTAATCAGGGTTGGTTGTTAGTGTATAATCCGTCAACGTCAATAAAAAGGCTTTTAGATCTGCTTTCTGCGAAGGGAGTAGTTGTGCACCTCCATCACCAACCTTATGCATGAGAGAACTCACCGAGGGCGACCATTTTAATCCGGAACTATAAAAATCGATTACCTGATCGAGTGTGGCAAAGCGGCCATCGTGCATATACGGACCTGTAAGTTCGATATTGCGCAGCGTAGGCGCGCGGTATGCGCCGATATCCATAGGATCACCTGTTACAGCATAATGATCGCGTACATCAGAAAAACTGGTGTCCTTTGCATTGTTGTAAAACAAATTCGTGGTAAATAAGGGATTCCCATCACCGCCATGACAATGAAAACAATCTGCTCCTGATTCTGTGACAAAGAGAACAAAGCCATTCAGTTCACTACTGGTGAGTTGAACTTCTCCACGCAAATATCTATCATATTTAGAATTTGATGAAGTGATGCTACGAATAAATTGTGCCACTGCCCGTGACATACGATCAAAGGTGACTTCCTCTGTACCAAATGCTTTTTTAAATAAGGGCGCATATCCGGGAATGCTGGCAATAAGTGCTTTGGATTTATTCGTATCGCTTTTCATTTCGTGAGGTGCAACCACACCCATCCAACAAAGATCCTCTAATCGTCTTTTTGCTGCATTTGGGTTAGCAGCGTAAATTGAACCATTCCACAAGTAACCGTTCGGATTCCATACTACATTAAAGAGTGGTAGCATTACATGTGGTGTAGGAATACCGGTAATTCCATGCGTGAAACCGCCAGGATACGTAGGGTTGGCAGTTCCGCATTCAAAGGCATTTTCCTGCACATGACAGCTGCCACAGCTCATAAGCGAGTCGGGATGACTGCGCCCACCAAAGCGACCATCATAAAATAAATATCGACCAAGTTCAATACCCTCAACAGTCATTGGGTTGTCATCAGGAATATTTAATTCTGTCGGAAAATAGGCAGGAATTGGAATGGTGTAAGGTGTTGGATTGTATACATTATCCGTCGGTTCAGGCAATGGCTCATCCCTTTTGCAGCCACTCGCAAATGCAAGGAGTATTAGCACACTTATAAATAAAAACTTTCCAAAAGACTTCATTATCTAAATGGTTAATTGATGATTTATCTAAAGCAAATGCACCTGACTGACCACAAGTGATTCAACATTGATATCATTTATTGAATGACACAGCTAAACACATCCGCGCCATTTTCTTTAACCGTTTGCATGGCAGCTTGGTTTTGCATAATATTCGTTCCCCAAACATTATGATCCCAAACATGGGGAGTATCGAACCAGGATTCAATGTTCATCACTAGTTCAATTTCTTTCGTTTCGTTTTCAGCAAGCCTAAAGGATGATGCTGGTACAGTAACCTGAAAATAATTTTGTACAAAGGATGTAATTGAATCTATCACAATTACATTGCTGGCATAAATCTGCCCAATACCCAAATGAAAATTGAACATCTTTGGACTTCCTGCAGTATCAATCCATTGTCCATTAAGCTTCATGCAATGATAACCACCGCCCAGATATTCCGGCCAAAACATATTTGATTCTGGTGGGTTAACAAACATATTCGATTGATTCTTCACTTCGTTGATTCCAAACGTGAATCTGATTCCACTATAATTTCCGCTGGGAATATTTTGAGAAACGCTCCATGTCTGAGTTGTTGGAATATCAGTATCAATATAATGAATGCCATTGTTTTCTGTAATTACAGTATTTTCCGCATCACTACTAATAAGGGTAATATCGCTGATGAAATACTGAATTTCATTCACCATATAAACATTCCCAGCTGTGTTAGTATACTTAAAGGTATCCGTTTCCAGAGCCGTCCCATCTACTTTATGAGTAAACTTAAAGGCAACCTTACCATAGGTCTGCGTATTGTCAATGGGAGGTTCCGGCTTGCAGGATGCAAACACGGTAAAGCATAATATTATGGCGATGCTGATGATATTCAAGTGCTGTTTCATGTCGCTGAATTTGGTCACGGTATAGCAAATATAATAAAATAAGGCATATCCGACAAAAAAAAGAGGCTGTCGTGTGACAGCCTCTTTTTACTAAGCAATGGACAATTAGTTCAGTGTGAATTTAATAGGCATGTTAAACTGAACGCGCACTGGTTTACCGCTTTGTTTACCGGCATTCCATGGGGGCATCATTTTAACAACGCGGATTGCTTCTTCGTCGCAACCACCGCCGATACCACGTAAAACTTTTACGTCAGCAACACGGCCTTTTTCGTCAATAACGAAGGTAACAAACACAGTACCCTGAATTCCGCTTTCCTTAGCCATTTGCGGATACTTGATGTTTTCAGTAAGGAATTTTACACGTGATTCATCACCACCTGGGAAGGTAGGCATTTCCTCAACTACTGTAAAAATAGGAGTTTCTACCACCTCTTCGATAATGCTTTCGCCACCGTCGTCTTCAATTACGATTTCCTCATTAGTATTCACATTGTTATTTGTGGTCTGGTTGAGGTCGTCCTGGTTGATTTCGATAACTTCATTTGTATCACTTGTAATTACAGGCGCAGTAAATCTCGCCTTTTGCTCCATCACCTGTTCGGGTGGAGGTGGAGGGGGAGGAGGTGCATCTTTCTCCTTGTCGGTGGCCATGTTGAGCATCTCAGTTGAAACGGTGGTTTCAACATTGGCCGATGCTGTTTGCTTCCAGTAGAAGAATGGAATCAATACAACTGCCAACATGATCGCTATCGCAATAATCATAGAGCGGTTGATGAACCTCTTGTAGGCTTTACGTAGTGCGTACGCCCCATATTCCTTATTGCGGTCGGAGAAAACAATCTCGTCAAGTTGATTGACGTAGAATGGACTTTGATTTTCAGCCATAATTTTTAGGAATTAAATTATTTTTTGGGCGCGGTTTTTAAAATTTCAAGATCTTCAGGTGAAGGATCAACTACTGCGTATCCAGCTATGTTGCAAATCGCCATTTCGTCGATAATATCGACAAGATTACGATATTTCGCTTTTTCTACAGCTTTGATAAGAATCGTTGGAGCTTTTTTCAGCTTAACAAACTTTTTCTTTATCTCTTTTATCCTCACTTGTAGCGTATCATCGGGCATTACCAGAGCTCCGGTTTTTACTTTGTCTTTGAGTTCTGCGATCTCCTTTGCAGTAGCGTCGTTTTTCTCAAGTAAAAACTTCCTTATTCCATTAGGACCATAATCGGTCTTATGCCATAAGGCAAAAGGAGCTGCTCCAGCGTCAGTCAAAGCATCATTGTGCCAATACCACCAAATCTGATCGTTCTCTCCCAGTACAATAGAAAATGTCTTTTTCTTATCGACCTTCGAGCCATCATCTGGTTTATCAGGCGCATTTTTTTCAGGCATGGTGATTTCCATAACCTTAGGCTTTGCAAACGCTGTGGTAAGCATGAAAAAGGTGATCAGGAGGCAGATTAAGTCCACCATAGGGGTCATGTCAACACCGGCACCCATTTTTCGGGGTGAACGGCGCTTACCATCTTTTTTCCCGCCACTATTATTTTCAATAATTTCAGCCATAATTTATTAATTTAAGTATTACGATACAATTACTTAGCTGGCGTTTCTTCTTTCTCCAAATCTTCCTTCTGCAGGTTAGTAACAAGGTTAAAGCGTTGTACCTTATTATCCTGCATAATATCCATTACCCTTTTCACCACTTTGTAATCAGCTTCACCGTCTCCTTTAATAGCAACCTCAGCTGTTTGATTAAGTCCGCGGGCTAAAAGCACCCACATTCCTAACTGGTTGTCGGTTGTATCAATAGGAATACCTACCATATATTGTTCTTTCTTCTTGGCATCTGTTTCATTCAGCCAAGTTTTCACCAGCTTAAAGGGCATCCCAAAAGATGCTGAAGTTTCGAAAGTTTTCAATTCTTTGGCGGAGAAATTAATACGTTCTTGTTCTCCAATTTTGGTAAGTAATTCACGGCGGTAATGCGTACCGGTATCGGCGATTTCTTTGCCTTTACTGTCCAGTGTCACACCGTTATTGCTGATATCAAAAAATACTTTACTATCTTTTGTGATAGAAATAGTAATAAGGTTTTTGTCAGGCGCTTGCTTGTCAGATACCGAAAAAGGAGTATCGATAACAGCAGCTTCCTGTGGCTTGAAAGAACTGGTGAGCATGAAGAATGTCAGCAGCAGTGAGAATAAGTCCACCATGGGAGTCATGTCCACATGTGGGTTCTTCTTTTTTATTTTTATATGTGCCATTTTCTACAGTTTTAAGATGCTCACGAATTTTAATAATTACTTGTTGCTTGCAGCAAAAGTTTGGATCAGACTGAAACCGGCCTCATCAATTTTGAAGGTCATTTGGTCGATTTTGTTGCTGAAGAAGTTGTAGAAAATGATGGCAAGGCAAGATCCGCCGATACCAAATGCAGTGTTAATAAGAGCTTCAGAAATACCAGTTGCCAAAGCAAGTGCATCTGGTGAACCAGCTGTTGCCAAAGCGGCAAAAGCACGAATCATCCCGAGTACTGTTCCGAACAAACCGATGAGTACGCAAACAGAAGCTAAGGTTGAAAGAATCACAAGGTTTTTAGATAACATTGGTAATTCTAATGCGGTGCTTTCTTCCAAATCTTTTTGTAATGCGAGTAATTTCTGATCTTTGTCCAACACTGAATCAGCTTTCAATTCTTTGTATTTTTTGAGACCTGCACGCATAACGTTTGCAACTGAACCTTTTTGTACGTCACATGCTGCAATAGCTTCATCAAGTTTGTTTGCATTTAAGAAGCCCTGAATTTTCTTAACAAAATTGTCAATACGGCCTTTTCCTTTTGCTTTTGCAAGCATGATAAATCTTTCAATTGTAAAAATAATTACAACTAAGAGGGTTGTCATAAGTACTGGTACCACATATCCGCCTTTGAAAAGCATTGCTAAATAGTTCCCTGGCAGTGGAGTGCCTTCTGGATTACCACCTTCGAAGTTAGCGGGACTACCCATAACATACTTGAAAATAATCCAAGATACGATTAAAGCGACCAGAATTGCGATCGATGCAAAAACCGACGAAATCGCTTTAAAAAAACTGTTTCCTTGTCCGTTTGTCTTGCTCATGTTTCTAAAGATTTAAAATTAAACGTTATTTGATTTACCTTAAAATTCAGGTTTGGGCAACAAATATAGATGTTTTTTTTGACCCTAATTTTTTTATTCGAAAAAATTCAAAACCTGTGCAACAAATATACTGTCAATGCGCCGTTTCCAAAAGAAAGGTTCAGTTAATGGTATCTTGAAATCAGTTAACGGGCAAAAAAAAACTCCGGATTTCAAATTCCGGAGTTTTTTTATAGCAATAACCATTATCACGGTTTGCAATTCTTAGTATAATCTGTCAGAAGATCCTTGAATTTTGGAACGTCTGCATATTTACCTTCCGGATCAGTCCATAAAATCCGTTCAACATAGATTTTGGCATTGCAATAATCTTTCTTGCTTTTCATATAATACCACTGGAAATAATCATATGATTCAATCAGTTCCTTAGCGTTTTTCACTGAATCAGTCTTGGCTACTTTAATATAGGCATCGTAAAATGGATTTGCCAGACCTTTGCTCATGTCGACATCTAATTGATTGTTGCAGCGACCGCGCCATAGCAGGGCTTTACCTTGTTGAAACTCGGGCTTAACCATGGTAATCTCTGCAAAGGTAGTGTCTGCTTTTTTCCAGTCTGCCTCCAGCGTTGAGAGGGTGGCAATATTATAGTAAATCATACCTAATTTGTAGAAATCCACCAAGCTCATTTTTCCGGCAGTGTGCTTTTTTTCATACCATTCTGCAGCTTTATCGTTATGCTTCATATTTTTATAAGCTTCAGCAATGCTGCCGTAAACATCATAATTCTCCGGGTCAATTGTTAAAACCTTTAGGTACTCATTCACTGCAAGAGAATCCTTTTTGTTTTTTACCAGGATGTCACCATAATAAATGTAGTCAGAAGTGATGATTTTTTCTGGTGTAGCGTTCTTGAAGAATAACTCCATGTACTCCAATGCTTTCTGGTTGTTCTTGGTTTCGAAGTAGCAATAGGCCAAAGCACGGTTGATGTCGTTACGGGTAGGATCAATTTGTTTGATTTCGAGTGCAATGGTGATGGCTGTAGCGTAATCCTTAAGCTCTAGTAATACAGAGAGGTATTTAATTTTGGCTCCAATGTTTGATGATAGCGCCAAGTATTTCTCAAAGTATTCTTTTGCTTTAGCTGGCTGATTAGCCTTCATATAAATAGCTCCTAATTCAACATAGGCAGGTGCAAAGTTTGGGTCAATAGCAATGGCTTCGTTGTATGAGGCAATGGCATCGTTCCAGTTTCTGGCACGAACCCATAATTTACCAACGCGCAATTTAGCTGCAGGTGAATTGGGATTAAGCTCCTGAGCAATGTTGTATTTGGCTTTGGCCAGTGAGCCTTCGTTGTTTTCCATATAAACATCACCCCAAATAAGGAAAATCTCGGGGTTCTTTGGATCCAGTTCTGCTGCCTTTTGAACAAGTTCCAATGCTTTTGCAACAGTTTTAACTTTCGACTGTATCATTGCTTCAGCCGCTTTTGCATAAGTAAGTGCTTGCTTTTCAACACTCAGTGTAGAAGTTTTATTCGTTTTGCTAGGGAGTTTGCTGAATGCTAAACGCAAATAGCGGGCTGCTGCAGTGTCCTTATTAATAAGGGCGATTTTTGCAAGACCAACATAACAAAGAGGATTTTCAGGATCGACCTCTGTGCCTTTCTGGAAAGCTGCTTTAGCTGGACCAGTTACTTCGGCCAATGAAACGGAGATAGTGTCAGCAAAAAACGATGAAATATAGTTTTCGCCTAAATAAAAATAATTATCGCCATTGGTTGGTTGAGATGCGATCAATTTTTCGTACGCGGCCTTAGCTGCGTCAAATTGTTCACTCTGTGTCAGTTTAATAGTGGAAGGAAGATCCTGTGCACGCATTCCTGCGGAGACGAGCATCAGTGCAACAAAAATCCAGATGCTTCCTGCTTTTTTAATGAGATTCGACATTTTAATTTCCTCCTGTTTTCTGGTTATAGTTCTTATTATTTTTTTACTTGTACAAGCCTTATCGGCATGGTTGCGGGGACAAGTCCTGATTTTAAAATTACACGCTGTCCCTTTTCTCCTGCTACGAAGGACGCAAAACCTGAGCCAAGTCCGGTAAATGTTTCACAATTGATAATGTAAACATTCCTGATAAAAGGATAGGTTCCATCGGCCAGGTATCCTTGATAAGGTTTTTCGAACGGGCCTTCATTTTCGGTATCATATGCTGGGCTAATGCCAACGACTTTAATGGATTTGCGAAAGTTCATCGCAACAGTATCATCTTTATCGCTAATCCAGTTACAACTTATAATACCGAGTGCATGAGGGTTATTTTCAACATATTTAATTACCTCTTCATTGGAATTCACTGCGAAGCAATAGGATGGGAATTTTTCCGTAAGTTTATAAGTTTCTCTGATAAATCGAGGATTTCCCGAACCATTATTGTCGAAAATCACCTCAAGGCTATCAAGCTTATTGGTAGGATCGAGGCCTTTCCAGGATGAAATTTTTCCTTTGAAAATTTCGCCAATCTGCAGATAGGTTAACGTGGAATCCGCGTTTTCTTTGTTTACAATAAAGGCTAAACCGTCATAGGCAATCTTTGTAGTTTTCGGAATAATCTTTTTTGCAAGAAGAAAAGCTTTTTCTTTTTCTGTAAACTCCCTGTTTACAATTACGCAACGCAGTGAATCGTTGAGAATTCGCTCAATGATCTGGGATTCAGGACCGTATTCAGGATTGATCACTGCATACTGGTAAATGGCCTCGAATAAATCAATTTCTGCATCAGCCACTGGCTGGTACGATTCATCAACACCAATTTTTACATTGCCAGAGGTTGGCGTTTCGTTAATTTTTCCATTGCTTCCGCAGGAAGCAAAAACGGCGAGCGCTATCAGGACGTACCCATAGCTTAAGATCTTTTTCATGGCTCTGGATTTCTAAGTTTATTAAATACCCTTACTAAACGGAAGGTTCCATATAGTATCATTATGATTGCGAAAACAACTCGATATGTCGAGGGGACGTAATCGAAGCTATGAGTAATGAGCATATATATTCCCAGCCCAATGTAAACGGCCACCATAAAAAGGCCGAAAATATTCCAAACACCAAAATTCCAACGTCCACTCATTGCTTTAGTTATTTGTAATCCGTTAACGTAAGCGGCATTTTGTTATTGCAAGTATATTAAAACTCCCAGCAAAATCTGAACATTCAGCGACAAGCACTTTTAGCTTTCTGTTGAGAAGAGCAAGGTGTAAAGATTCCGAAAGGTTTGTCTTTGAATGGGTGCAAAGATAATAAAGCTATCAAATCTGCAATGTTTTTTACCTGATATTTTGATACTGAAACCTGAAGCTGCAAAAACACCGATGCCGCTATTTCTCAAAGTACGATTTTGATTCGAAGATAAACAATGGCTTTTGGTTTTTAGGAATGGATAAGGAAAAGGCAGGGGTGAAACAGTTAAAGGCGAGTGTGGATGGTTGAAAGACGAAAATCGTAACAGACCTAAACAGGATAAAGATTGACACGGAGGAATTTAACCAATCAATATTTAATGTAATTCGCCATAGGATTTAGCTTGTAAGCTACGCATCAATGAATCATTAAATGAAATTATTACTCAAGACGTAATAGGTTGGTTTGAGGAGGTGGCGCGATTGGGATTACTCGCTTCGCTCGTGATCCCGGTGGGGGAGGTTCATCCAGCACAAAGTTCCCGCGCGCTACGCGCTCGCGGATTTTTTTATTCCCTTCGTCACTTGTAAACTTCGTTTACGTGACTCCGGAAATAAAAAAATCCCGCTTTCGCGGGAACTTTGTGCGGGATGCGGAGAGATTGGGATTCGAACCCAAGATACCCTTTTGGAGTATACACACTTTCCAGGCGTGCGCCTTCGACCACTCGGCCATCTCTCCTTTGAAAAAAGGACTGCAAAGATATAAAAAAAAATTGCTGGTGGGAATTTATAAGTTATTTAACAGCAGAAAAGAATTCCTGCTTGAAAAATATATCTAATTTTACACAATCTAAATTAAAATAGGTTCAATGGAGCTTAATGAAAAGAATGTCCTTGATGCACTCAGCAAGGTGATGGATCCCGATCTGCGCAAAGATTTAGTGTCGCTTGGGATGATTGAGAATATTAGTATTGAAGAAAATACCATTCGTTTTAAAGTGATGCTCACTACCCCAGCTTGTCCGCTGAAAAATAAAATCAGACAAGATTGTATCGATGCAGTGACAGCCCACTTTGGTCAGGACGTTATTGTTGAACCGGAAATGGGCGCAAAAGTCACTACTCAGCATAAAAGCACCGAGAAGGAGAGCTTGCCCGGTGTTAAGAACATAATTGCTGTGGTTTCCGGTAAAGGAGGCGTTGGCAAATCAACGGTTGCAGCTAATCTCGCTGTTGCACTTGCACGTAGCGGAGCAAAGACCGGACTGGTTGACGCGGATATTTATGGGCCATCAGTGCCTATAATGTTTGGGCTGACTGAAGAGCGTCCCGAAATCTTTGAAAAAGATGGTAAAGCTCGGATGCGGCCATTAGTGCGATATGGTGTTGAGCTTAATTCAATTGGATTTCTTGTTGAACCCGAAAAAGCACTGATTTGGAGAGGCCCGATGGCAAGCAGTGCGCTTAAGCAATTGCTAAATGATACCGAATGGGGAGAACTGGATTATCTGGTGGTTGACACACCGCCGGGAACAGGAGATATCCATCTTACCTTAGCGCAAACATTCAAGCTTGCGGGTATCGCCATTGTTACGACGCCTCAGGAAGTTGCTGTGGCAGATGCCGTAAAAGCAGTTAATCTGTATCAGCAGGAAGGCTTGAAAGTTCCTATTTTAGGTCTTATTGAGAATATGGCTTATTTTACACCGGCTGAGCTACCTAATAATAAATATTATATTTTTGGCAGAGAAGGCGGAGTTAAGTTTGCTGAATCAATGAACCTTACCTTACTTGGGCAGATTCCCTTGGTTCAGGGCGTATGTGAGTCAGGCGACAAAGGATGTCCTGTTGCAAATGACGGGGAATCGGTAATGGGTAAAGCATTTTACGCATTGGCAGAATCTGTTTCTCAGCAAGTGGCTATCTGGAATGCATTTCAGGAAATGACTGATGTTAAACCTTGTAAATAATTATTTTTAATCTTTAAATCTCTCGATATGAGCACGCAAAAAGAAGAATTAGTACAGAAAGTTAAGAATGTGATCGATCAGGTTCGACCTTATCTTGAAGCCGACGGTGGTTCCATTAGTTTTGTGGATCTTACCGATGATAATGTTGTAAATGTAGAATTACACGGAGCTTGCAAGAGTTGTCCCATGAGCCTGATGACACTAAAGAATGGCGTTGAACAAGCGATGATCAAGGCGATTCCTGAAATTAAATCTGTAGAGGCAGTAAATATGTAATCTGATTATTTATGAAGAAAATGAGGTCATCAGCTACTGGTGGCCTTTTTTTATGAAAGATAACGGGCAACAATGGGAAGTCTGCGCCCCATTCCAAAGGCTTTTGGAGAAACACGCAGGATGGGTGGTGTTTGATATCGTTTATATTCAGAGGTGTTGACCAAGCGACAAACACGTGCAACGATTTTTTCGTCAAAACCTAACTGCACTAATTCCGCAGGACCCATGCGGTTTTCGATATACTCGAATAAAATTTTATCAAGAAGATCATAATCGGGAAGTGAATCAGAGTCCTTTTGATTGGGTCGCAATTCGGCTGAAGGCGGCTTGTTGATGGTGTTTTCAGGAATAATGATTTTGTCCTTGTTTATATAGCGAGATAGTTCGTACACCTGGGTTTTATAAACATCACCGAGAACAGAAATACCTCCGCACATATCGCCATATAGCGTTCCATAACCTACGGCTGCTTCACTTTTGTTAGATGTGTTCAGTAAAATGTAGCCAAACTTATTTGAGAGAGCCATAAGAATAACCGCACGCAGTCGGGCTTGCAGGTTTTCTTCTGCAATCGAAAATGCCGTTCCTTTAAAGTAGGGCTGAAGCGTGGATTCCAGACTTTGGTATGCGCTTTCAATAGGAATGATGTCGTACTGACATCCAAGATTCGTGGCAAGTTCCACTGCATCGTCTACAGAATGCTGAGAAGAGAATTGCGATGGTAACAATACCGCTCTTACATTGTCAGCACCCAGTGCTTTGGCTGCGAGTACCAGCGTTAGAGCAGAATCAATTCCTCCGGATAATCCTAATATAGCTTTCTGAAAGCCAAGCTTAGCAAAGTAATCGTGGATGCCCATGATTAGTGCATCGTGGATACGCTGTGCCTCGCTACTTGCTGAGGAGAGTCCGCTTGCATCATTGGAAATTGCCTGTAGACTGGGCTCAACCACGGAGAAATCTTCAGTAAAAAAATTAAGTTGCTTTATGCACTGTCCCTTGGCATTAATCACCATCGATCCACCGTCGAAAAGTAGTTCTGTCTGTGCTCCAACATGATTCACGTATATGAGTGGAATCTTGTATTTCGCAACATTTGCCTGAAGTATTGATTGACGGACTTCAGCTTGTTTGTAATGAAAAGGAGATGCAGCAATATTAATAATGAGTTCAGGTTGTTCCTTGAGTAGTTCATCCATTGGGTTCACAACATACAATGGGTCATTACCAATATTCCAAAGATCTTCACAGATGGTTAAGGCAATTTTTGTTTCCTTGTATGTAATGCAATGAAATGTTCGTCCCGGTTCAAAATAGCGATACTCATCGAATACATCGTAGGTAGGCAGCAATGCTTTATGATGGGTAGAGACAATGTTACCTTCCGAAAGAAATACAGCAGAATTGTATAATGGTTTACCCTGAATGTTTGGGTTAATAGTAGGACATCCAATAATAGCGGCTATGCCGACACAATTTTTAGCAATGGTATCGAGGGCATACTGACAACGAGCAATAAAATCATTGAATTCAAGAAAATCGCGCGGAGGATATCCGCATACCGCTAACTCAGGAAATACAACGATATCGGCATTTTCCGATTTAGCACGTTCGATATATTCGCAAATACGGGACGTGTTTTGTTCGAAATCACCAATATAAAAATTAAGTTGAGCAAGCGCAATCTTCATCATGTATAGTCTCAGAAAACAATACCAATATTTAAATCAATCGAATTGGAACGAGCTTTTTCCTTGATAGCGTTGTTGTAGTTTGTATTGCTTTTAAGAATATCTGTAAATCCATTGCTGAATGTGAGCCCTAAATGAGCAATAGCGGTATTTCCAATGCGATATTCCGCACCTACACCAATGAGCAAAGCCTCTCTGAAAAAGGAAACAGATTTCTTTGCATTAATATTAGCAACCGCATCCTGAGGTACATTGGGAGTTTTATCCGAAGTGAATTGATCCTGAGCCTTTGCCTTGATTCTAAAGCCATTGCTTATGCCAAATCGGCCGTAAAAAGAGAATTTACCAAGCACATCACCCGTGCTTCCCACAAGCATTAAGGGAATTTCGATGTATTGTAAATTGTACTTACGCTCCAGAGAGCCTGTATCGGCGACAGGATTATCTGTATTAATATATGGGTATTTCAGATGCCCGCCATTATGAAGCACGTTCAGTCCTGTGAGAATTCCTACGTTTGGTGTGAAGTAGTTTTCTAATATGGCACCATAACTAACGCCAATGATAGATCCAGCCGATTTGTATGCAATGCCTTCTACTTCGGGCTTAAGCCAGCTTATGCTGGGGGACGCCTGCAAACCAAAATGATAGGTCCGGTCCTGGGCTTTGCTGCTAAATACGGAGAGCGTGAAAAAAATAAGGACGAGTACAAATGCTTTTTTCATAATATCATCGTTTAATGTTGGTGAGTTTCAAGGGTACGATTCTGTTTTGCAAAAATACGAACAAAAAGATTAAGGAATAAAAATATCGCACTGTTAGTTTTCATATTTTTGTCATTCATATAAATAAATCATAGATGAAAAAAATTCTGGGTCTTGTCCTTTTAATAGGAATTGGGTTTTCCAGCACGTTGAAAGCGCAGGATGGTGAAACAGGCAGGATCCCATTTAGCTTTGGGCCGGTGGTCGGTATGAACTATTCTCGCATGGGAACAAAATCCATCGACGAGAATGTTATTAATTTGAAAAATAGCAGTAGGATTGGATTGCGTGTTGGCATGTATTCGCGTATGCATTATCATAAACTGTATTTTCAACCTGAAATAATTTTTAGTTGGAAAGGTGGGTCAAGTAAATATGATCTTGTTAGTCCGGCCAATGCGGTAGATCAGCACATTAAGATAACGACCATGGATATTCCTTTGCTATTCGGATATAACTTTGGTGAGAATTTGCTGAACTTTAGAATATTCGTAGGTCCTGTAATCTCCTATACGATGTCAGAAAAGATTTTAGTTACTACCTCCGGTGCTGAATTGCTTCCTGAACAGAAATTCAACACCAAGGATGCAACATGGTCGGTTACTGGTGGAATTGGATTTGATGTTTGGAAATTCACCATCGACCTTAGGTATGAGCGTGCGCTGAACGATGTTTCATGGAATCCTTCATTTAAGCAGCATCCGGGCTGTTTTATTCTTTCCGCTGGATGGAAAACTTTTTAAGCGCTTACTGAATAGACATATTTAAAAACCAATAATAATATGAAGCGACAAAAATTAGCGAAAGTCATTGTTGGGTTGATGCTCGGACTAATGGCCGTAATAATGGCTGGTTGCGGATGTAATGGTGATCAGAATGATAAGGTTAATATTCCGGAAGTAGCTAAAGACTCATTGCCAGTGGTTGATGTTAAGGTGAAACGCTACGAGATAGCTTTGTTTACTATCGATCAGAAAAATTTTCAGACCGGTCTAAAAAAGATACAACCTGAGTTTGCTTTATTCCTTGACGGGGATCTTAATGAAGCAGAAAATATAAATCAATTAAGTGCATATGTTGAAGATGCTGCCATTCGTGATCATTATAATGCATGCATGAAAAAATATCCAACATTGAATAACCTCGAAAAAGAGTTGTCATCGTCTTTTTCGCTTTACTCATATTGGTTTCCTGAAAAGAAAATTCCCATTGTATACACTTATGTTTCTGGTGGGGATTTTACCGCTCCTATTAAGAATGCTGATAGTGCTCTTATCATAGCATTAGATCTTTACTTAGGAAGTAAATATAGTTTTTATGCAAGTTGCGGTGTTCCGCTGTATAAAGCCCGCTGGATGGATGAGCCTTATATTGCACGCGATTGTATGGAAGAGTTGGGAATTGCCGCCTGTACCAGTGAGCAGAAGAATGGGAATTTTCTTGAGCAGATGGTTGGTATGGGAAAGTTAATGTACTTTTTGGATGTGACTATGCCGACTACTCCCGATAGTATCAAAATTAAATTCACGGGATCATGGCTTAACTGGTGTAAAAAAAATGAAGGAAATATCTGGTCGTTTTTTATCGATAATAAAATTCTATACAGCAAATCCAGTGATGATTTTATGAAGTTCTTCGCCGATGGTCCGTTTACAGCCTCCTTTGGTAAGGAAAGCCCTCCCAGAATCGCTATTTGGGTTGGTTGGCAGATTGTTCGTGCTTATATGAACGAGACCCCAGACTGTGATATAAGGAAGTTGTTGAAGGAAACAGATGCTCAAAAGATATTGCAAAAATCGAAATATAAACCCAAGAAATAATGCAAGGTTCTTTAGCGAGTTGCAGGAGATTTTTACTGTTAGGATGCTGTTTGCCCATTTTCCTAATCTCCGCAATCACGGTCTCTGCGCAAAAATTGCAATGCGTTACATGGGATAGTACAAGTACTGAAATCCCCGACAATCTGATAAAAACCATTGCTGTCGGTCCTGATAACCATTTGTGGTTTGCAACTGGTGATTGCTTCTTCGGTGGTGCCCTCGTTGAATTTGATGGGAGTAAATTTATCAAATATGATTCTTTAAGCTGTGGACTTCCGGATAA
Source organism: Bacteroidales bacterium (assembly GCA_963678485.1). Taxonomy (GTDB): domain Bacteria; phylum Bacteroidota; class Bacteroidia; order Bacteroidales; family CAIWKO01; genus CALGYY01. Next base: position 974,081 of record OY782882.1, on the reverse strand, counting down.
ATTTATTACATCAATTTATATTGACGATAATAATATTAAATGGTTAGGAACTCGTTACCATGGATTGTTGAAATATGATGGAAAAACATTTACTGACTGGAATCCTTCAAATTCGGCTATTCCTGATGTTCATGTTGTTTGCATGGCTCATGAGAAAAATCAGATATTATGGATAGGGACTGATCGTGGATTAGCTCGCTTTGATGGTGAGCATTGGCTGACATACTCTTCCAAGAATTCTCCATTACCTGAGGATATTGTTTATAGTCTGGCTATTGATACAGCAGGCAAGGTGTGGATTGCTACATCAAAAGGTCTGGCTTGTCTTGAAAAGGATGTATGGAAAATTTACAACACAACAAATTCAGCATTACCTACCGACCAAATTAATTATGTTTATTGCGATCGCACTGGGACTATGTGGGTTGTTTATTGGGGCGGAGTATTCAAACTTGATAAAGACGAATGGAAGAATTATACTCCCGAAAATAGTGGCTTGCCAAAGTTTTGTGAGTATAAAATTTTCGTTGACCGGGAGAATGTAAAATGGTTTGCGACCAATACCGGACTAGTCGTTTGGGATTCGGAAAAATGGGCCACCTACAATGCCTCAAATTCTGTTGTTCCAAGTTATTTTATCAACCTTGTTATCGAAGATTTAGAAGGGCAGAAGTGGATGGCGACTCAGGATGGACTGGTAAAGTTTGACTATAAAAAGTAATTGAAATATCAAAAAACGAAAATGATCTATGGAAAACATTAAATCCGCGATGGAAGTTTTACTCCAACATCGAAGTATAAGAAAATTTCAGGAGCAGGAAATTCATGAGGATCTGCTCAACCAGATATTAACGGCCGCCTCACGTGCCTCAACCACGGGAAATATGCAAGTATATAGCATAATTGTCAGTCGTGATGTTGAGATGAAAAAGAAGGTCTGGGATTTCCATTTCAAACAGCCACTTGTGATGCAGGCTCCGGTATTACTTACGTTCTGTGCCGACTTCAATCGTTTTAATCAATGGTGCAGACAACGTCAGGCTGAACCAGGATACGACAATCTGTTGAGTTTTTTTACTGCCGCTATTGACGCGCTGCTTGCTGCTCAAAATGCTGCTATTGCTGCTGAAGCCTACGGGTTGGGAATATGCTATTTGGGAACGACGCTTTATAATGCTGAGAAAATAGCTGCACTTTACGAATGTCCGGCAGGTGTTGTGCCGATTACAACCATCGCCATTGGCTATCCGGCTGAAACGCCTGAGCTGACTGATCGTTTGCCAGTAGCAGGTATTGTTCATCAGGAAAAGTACCATTCATATAGCGCTGAAGATATCGACCAAATCTATAAAGAGAAAGAGTCTCTTCCTTTGACTGCGAAGTTGCTGGAAGAAAACCAACTTGAGACTTTAGCTCAAATATTTACCCAAAAAAGATATACGAAGAAAGATAATGTGTATTTTTCAAAAGCATTAATTGAGTTTCTAAATCGAAGTGGTTATATGAATAATGATTAATGCTTCAGTTGAAATATCTTCATCTAAATAAAGAAGGGGCAACCAAAGCCCCTTTTTTATTTGTCTATCTGTAAAATGTACCTGTGGTTGTTGTTTTATAGACAGGGGATACGTTAATTGACAAAGGCTACAAAGCGATGAAATCGGATTTAGCTTGTGATTGATTCCTATTTTTACTATTTTTGTTTCTGAATTGAAGCATTTTATATGACCCTGATGCAATTTCGACCACTACGTTTTTTTATTCTCTTTTGGCTTGTTGTTTTGCTTTCCTTCAATGGTATGGCTTCGGTGGAGCATGATACCCTGGGCTCAAAGCGTCTTCAGTTTACTGAAAACCTTGGACAGTGGGAATCTCAGGTCTTATACCGAGCTGATGTTAGCGGTGGTAAAATGTTTCTTGAAAAAGATGGGATTACGTTCGCATTTCAGGATCAGGAAGCACTTGACAAGTTGCTTCAATTTAAATATATGGCTCCTGATCAGCGGAGAATGAGTCAACCGCCATCCAATATAATTAAATGCCATGCATACCGCATGAGATTCCTCAATGCCTCAGAAAACGTTAAAGTTTCAGGAAGTGATCCTACACCGGATTATGTAAATTATTACACCGATCGGGATCAGAAAAAATGGGCCAGTCAGGTTAAAAAGTATCATAAAGTCAGCTATACCGGGATATACCCGGGCATTGACCTCAGTCTTTATGAAAACAATTATTTGGTGAAGTATGATTTTGTTATACACCCGGGAGCTCAGGCTGATGCCATCGAGTTAGAGTACACAGGGCAGGAAGAGCTCAGTCTGCACGAAGATAATCTTATCATTCGCACCTCAGTGAACAAGGTGTTTGAGGTGAAGCCCTACGCATATCAAATAATTGATGGGGAGAAAGTTTCCGTCGAATGTAATTTCAAACTTCACGGGAATCGTCTAAGCTATAAAATTAAAGGCAAATACAGGAATGATTTGGATCTTGTGATTGATCCTGTGTTAATTTTTTCATCATATTCCGGATCAACTTCTGATAATTGGGGCTATACTGCCACTTATGATAGTCATGGGTATTTATATGCCGGCGGAAATGTGTTCGGTTTAGGCTATCCACTCACCGCTGGAGCTTACCAGATTGTTTATGGTGGAGGTAGCTGCGATATAGCAATTTCGAAATATGATGTTAGCGGGACTTTCCTTGTGTATTCTACATATTTGGGCGGTTCGGGGGCTGAAGTACCCAATAGTCTTATTGTTGATTCGTACGATCAATTATTTGTTCTTGCCACCACGTCCAGTACGAATTACCCTGTTACGGCCAATGCCTATGATCAGACTTTTAATGGAGGGACTGCGTATACCTTGACCTATGTTCTGAATTATGCTGGTAGTGACATCGCTATTACAAAGTTCAATTCTGCAGGTACAGCATTGTTGGCTTCCACTTATCTTGGAGGGACTGGCAACGATGGACTTAATATGATGTCTCCTTTGCGTTTCAATTATGCCGATGATGTGAGAGGAGAGATTATGATTGACGACAATAACAATATTTATATTGCCAGTACAACCGCATCCACCGATTTCCCCGTATCTTCAGGAGCATTCCAGCCTACGTTTGGTGGGGGAACCACGGATGGCTTACTTGCAAAGCTTGATAACAATCTCACGACTCTAATTTGGGCTTCGTATATCGGAGGCAGCGGCAATGACGCTGTTTACAGTATTGTGATTGATGATAACGAAAACCCTTATGTTGCTGGAGGAACCACTTCGACGAATTTTCCGGTAACGCCCGGTGTGTTGAAACCAACGTACCAAGGCGGTATTGCTGATGGTTTCATAACTCATATCAATAAAAATGGAAATGCAATTTTGCAATCTACCTACTGGGGCTCCACAGCATATGATCAAACCTATTTTGTTGAAGACGATAATTCGGGAAGAATCTACACCTTGGGTCAGACTGCAGCCACTGGAATGGACTGGGTGTACAATGCAGCCTATTATGTTAGTAATGGAGGGCAATTTATTAGTAAGATGTCGGCCACGCTCGATACGTTAATCTGGAGCACAGCCTTTGGTACTGGTAACGGTGGCCCGGATATTTCGCCAACTGCTTTTTTGGTTGACTTGTGCGATAAAATTTATTTGTCGGGCTGGGGTGGGAACGTAAATGGCTTTGGTGGAACCACAGGATTGCCTTTGGCCGGAACGCCATTTCAAGCTACCACTGATGGGAGCGATTATTATTTTATGGTGATTGCCGATGATGCTTCTGCTTTGACCTATGGTTCGTTTTTCGGCGGTTCCTCTGCTGAACATGTTGATGGAGGCACCAGCCGTTTTGATCGTAGTGGAAGAATATATCAGTCGGTATGTGCTGGATGCGGCGCTCATTCCGACTTTCCAACAACACCGGGTGCGGTTTCAAATACCAACAACAGTTTCAATTGCAACAATGGTGTAATTAAACTGGATTTTATGCTACCCCTGGTTGTTGCTGATTTTGCCTTACCACCTGTAGTTTGTGCACCCAGCAGTATCACTTTCGATAATACCTCGCACACAGGGGGAGCTGGCCTTACCTGTCATTGGAATTTTGGTGATGGGACGAGTTCTCCGTTATTTGAGCCTTCGCATACCTATGCCACATCCGGAACCTATTACGTAACCCTTGTTGTTACTGATACGGGTACTTGCAATTTTGGCGATTCGATAACAAAGCCATTATTGGTTCTTTCAAATAGCACCGATTGGTTAGATCCTGAACATATTTGCAGTGGTGATTTTACGCAGATTGGAATTCCTCCTACAGGAGATCCCGGTATCACTTATCAATGGAGTCCTGTCGGAACGCTGAGTGATCCTACCATTTCGAATCCCATTGCCTCTCCAACAGTAAGCACGACTTACACGGTTTTAGTATCTAATGGTATTTGTACGGATACATTATGGCAGAAAGTTTTCGTGTACAATCTGGATGCGTGGCCATATCCAGATACAGCGACTTGTTTGGCTCATATTACCCTTAATGCGAGTTCCGCCGGTGGTGCTACTAGTTTTCACTGGTCTTCTAGTCCTTTATTTACAGATATGTTGAATGCGAGCCTTGCCGATAGTTCTGTAACGCTGAATATCTCTGGGGTAACTACGTATTATGTTCAGGTTAGCAACCAATGGTGCAGTGATGTTGATAGTGTGACCGTCAGTTTTCTAGTGGTTGCTGGTACTCCACAAATTGTGGATCCCCTCTGTCACGACGATTGTAATGGTACAGCTACTGTTTCGATAAGCTCAGGAAATCCACCCTATAGCTATATTTGGAGCACCGGAGATACTACCAATACCATCTCCGGATTATGCGCCGATACCTACACTGTTACTATCACAGATATGAACTCATGTCTTTCTATTCAAACCATAACATTAAATAATCCTACAGTAATCTCGCATACAGTGGTCGATACTGATATTCCCTGCACTGAAGCCTGTATTGGTACCATAACACTGAATGTTTCAGGGAGTACGCCTCCATACTCATATAGCTGGAGTAACGGGCAGTCGGCAAATCCCGCTAGTGGATTGTGTGCCGGAGATTACACTGTGACTATTACAGATGATCATTCCTGCACTGCCATTGATTCGGGAAGGGTGATGGTTGATTTTATATTTGCAAACTTTCATACATGGGTTGATGATGATACCATTTATGAAGGGCAAGCCACCGGATTGCATGGCACACAAATTCCCGGAGTTATTTACAATTGGACTCCTGCGCAGTTTGTTGCCAACAATGGTGCGGCAAACACTATGGTTAATCCTCCAAATACTACAACATTTTACCTTACAGTGCAGGATCAGTATGGATGTGTAACCTATGATACGGTTACCATATATATTGTTGATGTTATTTGTGAAGAGCCTTATGTATATATTCCCAATGCCTTCACACCGAATGGAGATAATATTAATGATGTGTTCAATGTAAGAACACAACAAGGAACTGAAATTTATCTTGCCATATTCGATCGCTGGGGCGAAAAGATTTTTGAGACTTACGATCTGTCCAATAGCTGGGATGGTACTTTCCGCGGAAAGCCATGCGATCCCGGGGTTTTCGTTTACTATTGCGAGGTGATATGCTATAATAATAAGATGTATTCGAAAAAGGGAAATGTTACCCTTATCAGATAAAACGTATTCATTTTATCTACAAACACAAAAAACTTAAGAGATGAGAAAACTTTTCGTTTTTACGATGGTGCTTGGAATGTCCTTCAGTACGGCATTGTACGCACAAACCAAAGAGAATGATATTCCGGTTGGCGATATCCCTGCAAGTGTAACAAAAGTATTAAGTACTTATGTTGAAATACTGAATAGTCCAAGTCTCGATGACTGCGCAACACGCTTTCTAAGTATTGCCGGTGGAAGCTTGGTAAATGATGATGCAAGCGCTTTAGCCCAAACCATCAAGGATATGTCGCTGAAAAAGGATTTTAATGATATCAAATATTACAAGCAACCTATCGAAATCACTCGTGTGAATAAAACCTACAGCAATGGAATGGGGTATGGTGTTGCAGCAACGAAAGGATATGTCTACAAAATCTGGATACAAAAAGTTGATCCCTCTAAAGGAATGCCTGCACCAGTAAGTATAATGTTGCCTGATGAAGGTCAATATGTGAAGGATCTCAAAGTAGTTAATATAGGGAGCTTCTAAAAAAAATCCCGCACTGTTTAGTGCGGGATTTTTTTTGTCAATTGAAAGATTAAATCATCTTCAGCGCTTTGCCAACTTTGGTAAAGGCAGCAATAGCTTTATCAATCTGCTCTATGCTATGTCCTGCTGAGATTTGAACGCGAATGCGATCTTTTCCTTTTGCCACAACGGGGAAGGAGAAAGCAATAACGTAGATACCTTCTTCAAGCATCATGTTTGCAAAATCAACAGCTAATTTTGAGCAATCAGGATATTTTCCAAACATAATAGGTACAATGGGATGATCACCAGCAACGATATCGAAACCAGCTTCGGTCATTTTTGTACGGAAATATTTAGTATTAGTCTCTAATTTATCACGTAATTCTGTACTTGCCGTGAGCAGATCCATAACTTTAATGGTTGCGCCCACAACTGCTGGAGCAACAGTGTTTGAGAACAAATATGGACGAGCTTTGTTACGCAGCCAATCAACAATTTCTTTGCTTGATGAGATGCAACCACCGGAAGCGCCGCCTAATGCTTTGCCGAAGGTAGTGGTAATGATATCTACACGACCCATAACACCGCGGTATTCGTGAGTTCCACGACCAGTCTTTCCTAAGAAACCAGTGGAGTGGCTATCGTCAACCATCACCATTGCATCATATTTTTCAGCTAAATCACAGATTTTATCAAGCTTTGCGATATCTCCATCCATAGAGAATGAACCATCGGTGGCAACCATAATAAAGCGGCAACCTTTTTCGCGGGCTTCTTTTAAGCAAAGTTCGAGGCCTTTTGCTAGCTTACCATTGGCAGGGTCAATTTCTTCAACATCACCCATATTGCCGTGGTTGTATATCCAGCGCTGAGCTTTACAGAGACGAATACCATCGATGATGGAAGCATGATTCAAAGAGTCGGTAATGATTGCATCCTCTTCACCTAACAATGGTTCGAAAACAGCGCCATTGGCATCAAAGCATGATGAAAACAAAATGGTGTCTTCCATTCCGAGGAATTCGGAAACCTTACGCTCAAGCTCTTTGTGTATGTCCTGTGTTCCGCAAATGAAACGCACTGATGAGAGTCCGTAGCCACGACGATCAATCTCAGCATGAGAAGCTTTGATAAGATCGGGATGCGAGGATAATCCCAGGTAATTATTGGCGCAGAAATTCAATACCCTTTTACCTTTAACGGTGATTTCAGCACCTTGTTCACTTTCGATAATACGCTCAGTTTTGAAGAGCTTCTGATCGTGAAGCTTTTTTAATTCTTCTGCCAAAAAGGCTTTTACTTTTGGTTGCATTAATGATCCTCCGGATTAAATATACGAGTTAACGAACACTAAGATGATTCCTTTTCAATGATTAAATCTCGCCCTTTTCGTGCATGATTCTGATATTTTTAAGCATATCCTGAGTCATTGCATCCAGGTCGAATGCCGGTTTCCATCCCCATTCTTCACGGGCTGCTGTGTCGTCCACGGCATTTGGCCAGGAGTCAGCAATTTTTTGACGAAAATCTGGCTTGTATTCTATTTCAAATGAAGGGATGTACTTTTTAATTGAAGCTGCCAATTCACCGGCACTGAAACTCATTGCTCCTACGTTGAAATCACAATGGTGCTTCAGCTTTGAGAAATCAGCCTGCATCAGGTCGATTGTCGATTTCAAACAGTCTGGCATATACATCATTGGCAAACGGGTATCCTCACTAACAAAGCAGGTGTACTTGCCGTGCTTTACGGCATCAAAATAAATACCTACTGCGTAATCAGTGGTGCCTCCACCGGGAAGTGTCTTGTAACTAATAATTCCCGGGTAGCGTAAGCCACGAACATCAAGACCATATTTCTTAACATAATAATCGCCCACCAGTTCACCAGCAACTTTTGTGATGCCATACATGGTAGTTGGCTTCAGCACTGTTTCCTGAGGTGCGCACTCTGATGGTGTTTCAGGTCCAAAAACAGCAATTGAACTTGGAATCAGCACTTGCTTCATTTTCATTTCGCGAGCCAATTCAAGAACATTAATTGATCCGTTCATGTTTGTATCCCAGGCCATCATTGGATGTTGTTCACCTACTGCAGACAGAATAGCTGCAAGGTTTACAATCATGTTGATATTGTATTTTTTGCAAACATCTGCCAAATCCTTACGATTAGTAATGTCGAAATACTCTGAAGGCGCTTCCATTTTTATTTTTTCAGTCGCCGGAGTTTTAATTGTACTGATGATAACATTATCATTACCATAGATCTGCCTAAGCGCAAGGGTGAGCTCAGAACCAATCTGACCAACTGCACCAATTATTAATATTTTATCCATGTCTGTAAATGAGATTTAGCTAAATGATTCATTATTTGCGGGCAAATTTAGTTATTTTTGAGCATCAGTTTATTTCTATTGTTTTTTTTTTCACAATAAAAATGCACTTTTAGAATACTTTTGTTAAACTACTAATAATCAAACACATGAAAAAGACTTTAGGATTACTTCTTGGACTGGTCTTATCCCTGCCAGTTCTTGCACAAAACGAAAAAATACAACGCTTCCAGCCTGACATTGAATCAGTGGTTGTATATCTCGAAGGGGTGGAATACAGTCATAGCGTTCCACTGAAGCTTACACCGGGCAGGCATATGCTTTATTTCGAAGGCTTATCTCCCAAACTCGATGCTCATAGTATCCGTGTAAACATGGATCCTGAGGTGTCGGTATTATCTGTTTCGAGCAAAATCGACTATCTTGTAAAAAGTGATGACAAACCCCGCATTAAAGTACTAAAGGATTCTGTTAATGTTCTTACAAAAAGGATACAGTTACTCTCCGACGAGCAAGGCTCCTTGGTGATTCAGAAGGATATGCTTCTGAAAAACCAGGCCATTGGCGGACAGACAAATGGTGTGAGTGTTCTGGAACTGCAAAAAGCAGCAGACTTCTATGCAACGCGAATCTTCGAAATCAATAAACGTATTTCTGTTATTGCCAATCAAACAGCTGAATATACTACCGAATTAGCAAATCTCACGAATGAGCTTTCTGAACTTAATGCTCAGGTGAGTTTCGAACGTGCCGAAATTGCTGTATTGGTCTCTGTTGATAGCGAAATCAGCTGCAATATTGATCTTGATTATTATGTGGCCGATGCGGGCTGGGCTCCTTATTACGAATTGAAATCAGAAGAAATTGGCCAACCCATCGATTTGATTTACCGGGCTCATGTTTTTAATAATACCGATATTGATTGGAAAAACGTAAATATTGTTCTATCTACCGGTGATCCTACTAAATCGGTGACACAACCCAAATTGAATCCATGGAAAATGAATTATGAATATGAGGCTGATGGTTGGACGGGAGGCGGCAATGAAGTACAGGCGCAGAGCAATCTTAATGATAATTTTAATTTTCGTCAGCAATCGGAACAGAACAATACCGACAAGCGCGGTGAGGTTAAATATACCACTATTGAAGTTTCGCAATTAAGCGTAGAATTTCCGATTCAGGCCAAGTACAGCATTCCAAGTGATTCCAAACCTTATATCGTTGACGTAACCAAATATAATCTTCCTGCTACGTATAAGCATATTTCCATCCCGAAAGTTGATAGAGATGCTTTCCTATTGGCCAGAATCACAGGCTGGGAAGATTTAAATCTTGTTGAGGGTATGGCCAATGTATATTTCTCGGGTTCTTATGTAGGACAGTCATATATTTATACAAGAAATGTTAGTGATACGCTCGACCTATCTCTCGGACGTGATAATAAAGTAATGGTTACTCGCACAAAAATGAAGGAATACACCGATAAACAGCTGATAGGCACCAAGCGCAAAGAAACATATCGCTATCAAATTGTTGTGAAGAATAATCGCAAAGCACCTATCAATATTGAGATACAGGATCAAGTGCCAGTATCAGAAAATGACGAAATAGAAGTGTTGGTTGAAGAAACATCGAAGGCCAATTACAATATATTATCAGGTATATGTAAATGGAATTTTGTAATTGATCCTGATAAATCGGAGAATGTGAGCATACAGTATACGGTAAAATATCCAAAGAACCGCAACGTGCAAACTAAAAACGAAAGCTTCAAATCGAAGAGTGCTCCTGCATTCTATTGAGAAAATGCTGATGCAAATTATTCAGTAACGATTACTTCATAAGTTCAGTAATGATTGCATCTACACCTATCCCTTCGGCTTCGGCTTTGTAATTCCTTACAAGCCGGTGTCGGAGCACGGAGGTGGCTACTTCACGAATGTCGTTGATATCAGGAGAATACTTGCCTTGTATGGCGGCATGACATTTTGCACCTATCACCAAATACTGAGAAGCACGTGGACCTGCACCCCAGGAGATGTATTGATTAGCCCAAGGGTGTGCATGGGTAGTGCCCGGGCGCGTAGAGGCTGCTAACTGAACCGCATATTGATAAACATTATCAGGAACAGGAATACGACGCAATAATTGCTGGAAGAATAATATCTCTTCTGCAGAAAGAACAACATTTACCTGAGGATCTTTATCTGTGGTTGTATTTTTAACAACATCAAGTTCTTCCTGAATACTTGGATAATCAAGCCAGATGTTGAACATAAAACGATCGAGCTGGGCTTCGGGTAAGGGATATGTTCCTTCTTGTTCAATAGGATTCTGGGTTGCAAGTACGAAGAAAGGAGCTTCAAGTTCGTAACGTGTTCCTGCAACAGTAACTGCTTTTTCCTGCATCGCTTCGAGTAGCGCCGATTGTGTCTTAGGCGGCGTACGGTTAATTTCATCAGCAAGGATAATATTGGCAAACACTGGTCCTTTGATGAAGCGGAATTTACGTGACTCATCTAAAATCTCAGTGCCAACAATATCAGAAGGCATAAGGTCGGGTGTAAACTGTATACGATTGTAGGTTAAACCTAATGATTTAGAAACCGTGTTGATAAGCAGGGTTTTTGCCAGACCGGGAACCCCAATCAGCAAACCATGACCACCACTAAAAATTGAAATTAATACATTGCGGATAACGATATCCTGACCAACAATAACCTTGGCAATTTCTGAACGTAACTGCCGGTATTTTTCTCCCAGCGCATCCAGGGCTTGCACATCTGATGTATAATTTTGCATACCGTTTAGTTCTTATTTGAACAACAATAATTAATGTTGAGTGCTGGTTTTCCAGTCGAATTGAAAATCACAATTAATAAAATCATCAGCAATTTTAATATAGGTAGCTTCTGATTTTTTGCTAATCCACTTATTAATTTCTTCGTTTTGTTTGAACATCAACACCATGCTTTGAATTCTTGGATAATCTGCTTTGAGGTCGGCACGATGCGCTTGAGTAAAGGATTTTAACATCAACAAACGATACGCTTGACGCGAATCTTCTTCGTTGGTGTACAGGGTGGGAGCGGAGATTTCGCCAACCTTTAGTTTATCCACAACAAAGAATATTGATGGGTCGATTTCCTGAGCGTCAAATAACGAAGTTCCCGAATAGGAATTGGTAAGTAATCCATTGTTGTTTTTTGTAGGATCGTCGGAGTATTTGGCAGCTGCTTCTTCGAAGGTAAGCGAATCCGCTGCTATCAATGAAGCTATATGCTCCAGATCTTTTTTTGCTTTTGCAAGATCCGCCATACTGGGCTGAGGGATGATGAGAATATGTTTTACATTAACAAATTCACCACGGCGTTCAATCATTTGAATGATGTGATAGCCTTTTTCGGTTTTGATTACCGGTGAAACTTCTCCGGGTTTAAGACTGAAAGCGGCTGCTTCAAATTCAGGATAGGTCTCTCCACGGCCAATCAACCCAAGGTTACCGCCTTTTGACATAGAACCCGGATCCATTGAATAAAGGTTTGCCAGGGTAGAAAAATCTTCTCCTTTTAACACGCGATCACGAAGGCTATTAAGTTTTTCCTTTACCATAGTAACTTCAACGTCGCTTACAGGTGGCTTTTTTACAATTTGTAAAATTTCATATTCAGGTGTTATTAGGGGGAGACTATCAGCCGGAATATTATTATAAAATTCCATTACCTCATTTGGAGTTACTTTAACATTTGCGGTAATTTTTGACTGAACCTCCTGTATCATCAGATTGTCCTTAATGCGCTCGCGTAAATCTTCCTTGATTTCGATAATACTTTTTCCAAAGTATGCTTCGAGTTTCTCCTTGCTACCGATTTGCGAAATAAAATACCGCATCCTGCGCTCTAATTCATTGTTCACCTGTTTCTCTGTAACCACCACACTATCTATTTCAGCTTGAACAAGCAATAATTTTTGAAATAATAATTCCTCGATGACCCTGCATCTCAAGGCCTGGCCGCCTTTTGTATTGCCTTGTAACATATATTGAATGTATTCATTTTCTACATCCGATAGCAACACAACATTTCCACCAACAACAGCAACAATCTGGTCAACAACCAGAGGATTTTTAGTGCGAGTAGAATCTTGAGCTCTCACAAAAGATACTGAGGTTAGAAGTACGAGAAGAAGGACAAGAAATTTTGGACGTAAAATCATACAAACAGTATTAATGGTAATAATGGCTTTAATCTGCAGATAAACTCATAATTCGAAAAAAAAGTATCTGCAGTATTATTTAATCAGAACCTCAAAATCTCCACTTTTCAACGCATCATTATACAGGCTCTTTTGCATTTCTTCAATCAAGGCAAGTTTCCTTTTGTTGATGATAATGCTTCTGATATTTTCAGTTTCGAAACTTAGGGGGGATACGCTTTCTTTTATCATGAATCCCTTAATATTCAATAGGTACACAAAAAGGGAATCTTCAATTTCGATATAGCGGTTGTTTTTCAGATATTCTTCCTGATTGTATGTTTTAATCGGAATTTCTTTCAGGATATCGTCAAACACAAGCCAGCTCTGATCGTCGAGAAAAGAGTTTACCGCATGTTTGGCACTCAATTCCATCAGTTTTTTGCGATCAGCCGGTTGGTCCGATTTAATCAGGTTACGAAAAGCTCCTAGCGAGTTGTTCTTTTGCAACTTTACGTACCAAACCTTTACAATATTATCCCTAAGTTGAAAGTCATCCTTGTTGAGGTTATAGTAATTCACTATCTCCTGCTCAGTCACTACAGTGTCGAGACTTTGCTGTATTAACTTCTGTTCGTATGTATAAACAATCAGCGAGTTGCGATACTCTTCAAGCTGGCGAGTGAAGTCTTTCTGTTCACTCGACAAATTGGATTCGGATTGCCGGACGAGTAGTTTTTTTCGAATCCAACTATCGATGTAATCATGAATTACTTGTAGACTGTCAGCTTTATCCAGTCCTGGAGGAACAATGCCCTCAACTTCTGAGGGCATTAAATATTCGTCAAATACCCGAGCAACAGCATTGTCCTTATTTTGCGTGCTTTTATTACCGCACGAAAAGAAGATACAACAAAGAATTACAAGGATCAGGGCTGGTGTTCGCATTATTTTTTAATCAGGGATTCAAAGACAGTACGGTCAACATCAACTTTATACTTGGCTTTCAGTTCATCAATCCACTGTTTTTCGAGATAGTTTTGATAATCGGCAGTAATCATCCCTTTAGCTTCTCTGATGGATTTTGGAGTTGGGGCAATAATGCCACGTACAACAACAAAGACAACAGAACTGTCGATATTTTGATCAGCAGTAATGGTCTTTTGCCATGGAACATTATCAATCAGCGAATTCTCCTTGTGAAGGAAATATTTACTGTTGATTTTCAATACGGGAATAGAATCGGTATTGATCTTCGCTAAAATATCTTTATCAGTATAGCCTTTCTTTTCCTGTGCTTTTGCAAGTTTGCGAGCGGCCTTTGCAACAGTAGCATTTTTGCAAGTATAGATGGAAGCATCCAAACGCTCTTCCCATAAGTAATTGTTCTTATTTTGCTCATAGAATGCTTCTAGACCAGCTGTGTCTTTAATAGCCCGAGACCATACTTTCTGGTCAGTGAGTTCAAAAAGTAAGATACCATCGCGGTATTCTTTCATGAGTAATTTGAAATCAGGATATTTCTGCTCCAATTTACTGTCTTCTAAATTGAGGATAGTCTCTTCAAGATAAGTGTTATACTTTTCATTCACATACGCAGGAATGTTCCCTTTTGCTTTTTTAGGTTGGTGGCTGCCTAACCATTTTGTAAAATCCTGTTCATTGTATTGTTTGTTGTCAATACTAAAAAGCAACTTGTTCAGTGCTGCAGCTTTTGCTATATCCCACTTTCCAGAGAAAATATTGGTATCAACTACTGTGTAGAAATCAGCAATAGCGCCTTTATTCTCAGTAAAGTTATTTTCTTTTTTCACGCGGTTAATGACCGATTCTTTACATTGATTCATGCGCTTATCGCGGATGAGACGATTTTTCAACGTTGCTTTATCTTCGTCAAATGTTTTAACGCCTTTCTTTTCAATCAGCTTAATAATATGCCAGCCATACGAGGTTTGAACAGGTTCTGAGTAATCACCCGGTGCGTTTAGCTTTGCAATAGCTTCAATGAATTCAGGTACAATTTGATTTACACCAAAAGCGGGGAGTTGTCCGCCTTTTGCGGCAGATCCTTTATCGTCGGAATATGCAGTAACGATATCTTCCCATTTTGCGCCATTTTTAAGTTTTGCATATGCCTCGTTGATGCGATCCTGGAAAGATTTTAAGGTTTCGGGACTGGCATCTTTTGGGACATTGACAAATATATGAGCAACCGTCATTTTTCCCAAGGCGGGGTTCTTTGCGGTGACTTTGATGAGATGATATCCGTTATCGGTTCTAACCGGCATGGATACTTCACCAACTTTAAGTTTGTATGCTGCAGTTTCGAATGCGTAAACCATATCTAGGGCTGTGAAATATCCGAGATCTCCGCCATTTCCTTTAAGCATACGTTTGGTTGCCTGATCTTCGCGATCTCTGGCTTGTTCATCCTCGCTGGTTTCTTTTGCAACTAAAGCAAAATCTTCACCTTTCATTAAGCGGGCACGAATGGCCATAATCTTTTTATAAGCGGCAAGCGTATCGGCTGGGGCAGCGTTTTTATCAAGTTTAATCAGAATATGACTAGCCCTGATATCGTATTGCGACCTTTCCCATGCTTCTTTCAGTAAAGCGTCTTCGATTGTTTTATCGGTAAGATAAGGTTGCGCAAGTTGCTTACGGTATCCTGCCAATTCGTTTTTGAAGGAGGTTACTGTGTCTAATCCTAACTCTTCGGCTTCCTTGACCTTTAGCTTAAAGTTGATGTAAAGATCGAGGTACTCTTCCAACGACTTGCGATCGAGGGCATCACCTTTAACATTGTTCTTCATGTAAACATTCAGGAACTCAGAGGCGGTAACTTTTTCTACGCCAACGTTCATCAACACTGGATCCGAGGTTTGCGCCATCAGCAAATTCACACTGCATAAGGCAAACAACAGGATGGCAGAAAAGACTTTTTTCATATCTTAAATATTTGAAGGTTATGGTTTGAGGATGGCAAAATTAGCATTTTTATTTAGCTTATACAAAATTATAAATTCACCTAAAATGGAGGTGTAAACAGCCTTTTTAATAAGCACCAAGTGTCCCTTGAAATATTTCGGACATCTCAGAATTTAAGGATGTTATGAATTTTTCGGATTAAAAGTGCGCTTATCGGCTATAGTTAGGTGCTTCACGGGTAATGATAACGTCGTGAGGATGACTTTCGTTGATTCCGGCAGCTGTAATCTTAATAAATTGTGCATTCCAGAGATCCTGTGTTTTTAATGCTCCACAATAGCCCATTCCTGCGCGAAGTCCGCCCACCATTTGATGGATTACTTCCGATAAAGAGCCTTTGTAAGGCACACGTCCCACAATACCTTCAGGAACTAATTTTTTAATATCATCTTCTGCATCCTGAAAATAACGGTCTTTGGAGCCTTTTTGCATGGCTTCCAGACTGCCCATTCCACGGTACATTTTGAATTTTCTGCCTTCAAAAATGATAGTCTCACCCGGGGCTTCTTCAACACCGGCGAAGAGCGATCCAATCATAATTGAATGGGCACCACCAGCCAATGCTTTAACGATATCACCGGTGAAACGAATACCTCCATCAGCAATAATGGGAAGCCCACTGTCTTTCAATGCCTGAGCCACAGCATAAACAGCGTAAAGTTGAGGTACGCCTACTCCTGCGATAACGCGGGTGGTGCAGATAGAACCAGGACCAATGCCCACTTTTACTGCATCAGCACCACATTTAAGAAGATCCAATGCTGCCTCGGCCGTTGCGATATTTCCAACAACGAGGTCA
Organism: Bacteroidales bacterium; assembly: GCA_963678485.1. GTDB lineage: Bacteria > Bacteroidota > Bacteroidia > Bacteroidales > CAIWKO01 > CALGYY01. Next base: position 957,542 of record OY782882.1, on the reverse strand, counting down.
ACATCAGGATAGTTCTTTTTAAATAATTTGGCGGCATCCTGTACTCCTTTGGAATGGCCATGTGCAGTGTCAATTACAACTGCGTCAACACCGGCTTTAATGAGTGCATTAACGCGCTCAATCATATCACGGGTAACGCCAACACCAGCAGCAACGCGCAAACGACCTCTGCTGTCCTTGCAAGCATTTGGACGAGCCTTTATTTTAATAATATCTTTGTAAGTGATCAATCCAATCAGCCTGTTGTTCTTATCGATTACAGGTAATTTTTCAATTTTGAATTCCTGAAGGATATCAGCAGCTTTTTCAAAATCGGTGAATTCGGTGGTTGTGATCAGCTTTTCGCTGGTCATTACCTCGCGAATTGGGCGATTTAAATTACGTTCAAAACGCAGGTCGCGATTGGTCACAATTCCCACCAGATGATTTTCTTCATCTACAACAGGAATACCCCCAATTTTAAATTCCTTCATGAGATTCAGAGCATCAGCAACGACCGCTTCTTTGTGCATGGTCACGGGATCGATGATCATTCCGTTTTCAGCACGTTTAACTTTTTTTACCTCGATGGCCTGTTCCTCAATAGTCATGTTTTTATGCAACACGCCAATACCACCTTCCTGTGCAATGGCAATCGCCATTACCGCATCAGTCACGGTGTCCATTGCTGCAGAAACAATCGGGATATTTAATTTGATGTTGCGTGTAAACTGTGTAGAGACATCCACATCTCGTGGTAGAACTTCAGAATATGCAGGTACGAGTAGGACATCGTCGTAAGTGAGCCCTTCGGCGATGAATTTTTTGTGCACGGAATCCATGGCAATATTTTAAGATATTGCGTGCAAAGATAGTAATAATTGGCAATTCAGAATAAAAAAAATGGCCATCATTTGAGTGATGGCCATTTTATTAATTTATGTTTTCTATCTGACTAATGTCACAGAACCACGACTTTCAAAATACTTGCTATTAGGCAATTTGAAGCGAATGTAATATACATAAGAGCCTAAAGGACAAAGCTTGCCTTGGTAATATCCGTCCCATCCGGTTTCAACATCGGTGGTTGAAAATAATTTTTCTCCCCAGCGACTGTATATTACCATCATGTATTCTTCCGTATCGGTAAATACTCCAACAGGCTTGAACATAGGATTCAGTCCGTTTGGTGTGAATGCGTTTGGAATATATACACGAGGTTCCTGTAATAGTTCAATCACATTAGAATATACTGTATCCGCGAATGGGTAATTCTGTAAGAAAATATCGTAGAGCGGAGCTTCCATCATATAGAAGAATCGACCGCTAGTGTTGGTGTACATCGCAACATCATCGTCATAACTGATATTGCCCCATTGCACTGTATTGCTTGGGTGCATCAGATCGTAATTGTCGATTTGGCGATAAATATTGTAGGCCTGCGGATCTCTGTCTTCGTAAGGCGTCCACTCAAGGTGATTAGTCATAAATACGTTTGCATTACCCGAGAGATAAATGGTTCTTGCAACATTCGACGTGAGTGCATCAAGATTACAGCTATCAACAACCACAACCTTGTAATAATAAGGCTGAGCATTGACAAAGGCGGTATAATCATTATATTCAACCGTAGAGTATGGGTTTGTAGGAGGAACGGTAGCAATCTGCGAATACGTTACACCATCATCGGAACGAAGGATTTTGTATTTGGAGATATAAGCGGTGGTATCAACAAAAAATCCAAGTTTGGCATATTCATTATCCACTACCGAAGCATAACGGAAATACACAAACTGTGGTTGATTCGGCTTGGTTGCAATAACGCATTGGATATTTGAAGAGGATGTTTCTCCTTCGGCATTGAAGGTTTGTATATAATAGCAATAACTTGAATTCTCTGTGAAACCTACATGGTTGTATAATGTATCACTGGCTCCCAGTGTTGCAAGAATTGCGTAGGGTGAACCATTTTCGCTCATCCAAACACGATAGCCAAGGGGTGAAGTGTTCAAATTTATATAGCTATTCCACTTGAGTTGAATTTTATCAGCGCAAGCATCTACTAGCAAAGGCTGAAGGAATAGGGATCGATGTTCAAGGCCCATATTACTGGTTTGTTTACAGCTATCCACCGCGGCTACACAATAGGATTCCGATTGCAATTGCGGATTGGACGCCATGTTCATGTAATATGTGTTATTGATGCCAAACACTGAATCGATTTTGAACCACGGTCCTCCTGCAATCCTGCGGAAGATGAAATATTTTCTTGTGTCGAGCGATGTAGAAGGTTGCCACGACATTTCAACTTTTCCAGTAACTGAACTCACGCTGACCGTATCCATAATCGGAGTCAGAGGAGGGAAGCCATCTTGCAGCTGAGCGCCATCGACCGATGAAACTGAGACGCAACCAACGGTGTCGGCGATCTCGATACGATAATTTAGACTGTCATTACAAACTGTAACAGTATCCAGAAATGTGGTCGCAGTGGTTGAATCAACAAAGGCCCACGTTCCTAACGGGAACTCACGATAAACGCGATAATACTGGCTCGAAGAGCCTAATAATGGATTATACACCGGATTCCAGTCAAGCTGAGCGATTTGACCTCCACCAATAGGTGTGACATCAAGATGCATAGAAGCAGCTGTATCTGAAGGGAAGGAAACAAACAGTCCATAACATCCACTCCAGGATCTTGTATAGTAGTATACCGGAGCAGTGTTAGCATTTGCTGTAACGTCAGTGTACGTTGATTGGTTGTAATTGAGGACTGAATCCAACAGCGTAAAAGGTCCTGCGGGACTTGACGATTTGTAAATGTCGTATCTATGGAATGAGCCTAACGGATCCGGAGGTATGGTCCATGTAAGCTGAACGTTTCCATTCGGGAGCACCTCGGTACAATGAATTTTGGGTGCAATGATCGGTGTTGGATTTAAAACGACAATTGCAACGGTGACTCCATTAATTGCATTTGCAGGACATCCATTATCATATACTTTGAAATAGAATGTGTGCACATTTCCTGGCGTTCCCCAGCAACCTTGAAGATTGACATGTTCGCAACTTGTTTGCCAGTGAAAATGGGTAGCAAGAGCCACCATGGCCGACATAGGCGGGGCGGGGTTGAGGGTTGCACAAGGTGGATTAACACAGCCAGAGGCAGGATTTGAGTAATTCGTTCCGTAATCTTGTGAAGAAGATTCGAGGATAATGGTATTGGGGGTACCGTTGGGTAAATTGTCCATATCTATCCCCGTAATGTCAAAATCAACAACCTCGCCGGCATAGACAGTATCAACATATAAATCATAAACGCCTGTGGCTGGATTGTAGAATGGTGCGGCAACTTGAGGTTTGTTGTTTACGACAGCACCCGGGTTAAGCAAAACAATTTGCATTTCCCTGAAAACTTCAGCAATTTTAGTCCCATTGCGGTATGCGGAGACTTTGGTAACTGTTACGAAAGCTCCTGAAGTGTATGATAAATATGATATTTCGCCAGTATATTGATTGATAGTTGCTCCAATATTCGCTGGATTGGCTGCTGGTCCGGGCAACGGACTACTATAGCTGTACCCCGGTGCATAGGTGACAGGTGTAGAAATGCTTCCGTCAAGAGCTTGAGCCCATTCGTATTTTAAGCAATCAAGTTCTTTGTCAGCCGCATTGTGGTTGTATGTAAATGGATACCCTGTCATAATCACCGTTGCGGGAACCTCAGCGAAAGCGGGGGAATTATCGTAACAAGGGAAAGTGCTTTGTCCGTTATACGGGTACATCACAGCGCGCAAAAACCAGGAATCGCTGGTTGCATTGGGTACATTTACCGAGGGGTTACGACAACATCCGGTATGCGAAAATATCCATCCAGCGGCAGGAGGAACACCGATGATTTGGACACCCGAAGGATATGCCAAATCTGAAGTGAAATAATATTCTTCAATAGCTCCAGTATTTGGTGCAGCAGGAATTGGTGTGCAATGAATTTCAAATACCCCAGAATAGCAATCTGGCGAAATATCAGTTTTTCCATCAAGCGTTCCATCAGCAATATCACGAGGATTACCGCCCGGGTAAAGATTCATTGTGATGGAGCTAAGTGCAGGGCAGTTAGCAACAGAAATCGTTTCTGTACTCCCGTACGTCACTCCATTACATTCCCTGTAAAGTTTCATCACAAATCTGAATCGACCATTGGCTAAACATTGCCAGGTGATTTCTCCTCCCATATAGTGCGAAGCCACCAGATCGGAGGCTAAAAAGAAAGAGAATAAGATTAGAAGTATTGTGCGCCTTAACATATGCTTAACGTGTTATTGTGAGATAGAAAACAAAGATACATTCATTACGAGTTTTAACCAAATTTATTTTATAATGTATTTCAATGGTTCAGACGTCAGAAAAGCCTAAATGGATGCCCTTTACAGGGGATTTAACAAAATAATATTGATGTTTAGCCCTATTGGTCTGATTAATATGTTCTTAGGATTTTAGTTTTAATGCTATACTTAACAATTAACGCTTTATTTAACCTAGCTATTTCATGCGAAAAAATGGATTGAAGTCGTTCCATCTGCATGCACTTTTCATACTGGATACGTTTAATAGAAAAGCGCCCCGAAAGCAATTTCAGGGCGCTTGACGTATTTTTTAATTCAAATCCTGCGAGAAGCATGTCGCATTATCTTATCCCAAATAGCGGAATTGCATGCTTACTCTCATAAGCTTTTGAAAAAAACTTATGCGTGAGATTTGAGTTCTTTTACTGCAGCAATAAGTTCCGGGAGAACCTTCTGGAGGTCGCCAAGAATACCATAATCAGCAGCCTGGAAGATTGGTGCATCCGGATCTTTATTGATTGCAACAATACATTTTGAAGAGCTCACACCACCCAAATGCTGGATAGCTCCTGAGATTCCTAATGCAAAGTAAAGGTTAGGTGCAATGATTTTTCCTGTTTGTCCAACATGTTCACCATGAGGTCTCCAGCCTTCGTCGGAAACTGGACGAGAACAAGCGGTTGCTGCTCCAAGCAGACTTGCCAGTTCTTCAACAGGAGCCCAGTTCTCAGGACCCTTCATTCCACGTCCGGCAGAAACAACAATTTCAGCATCAGTCAACAGGATCTTACCTGTAACCTTCTTCACTTCTTTCACGGTAGTGGTGAGGCTGCTGTCGGCAATCTCCGCAGCAAAAGCTGAAATTTCAGCAGTGACGGGCTTTTCGTGGACACCGAAGGAATTCTGCGACAGCGACAATACACGAACAGCAGTTTTAATCAGAACATCACTGTATGCTTTGCCAGTGAATACTTTTTTGCGAACTACGAAAGGCTCTGTTGATGCAGGAATAGCAATTACCGCAGATACTAATCCGGCTTTAAGTTTTACGCTCACTGCGGGTGATAAGGCTTTTCCGCTATTGTTATGAGCAAACAACACCACATTCGATTGCTCGGCTTTAGCGGCCTGTGCAATTACAGAAGCATAGCTGCTGTTTACAAGATGATTCAAGCGGTCGTCCTTAACGGTCAAAACTTTGTTTGCACCATATTGAGCCAGTTTCTGAAGCTCTTCCTGTGCAACGTCGCCGATGGAGAGTGCGACAACATTTACATTCATGCGGGCTGCAAGGGCAGCGGCATAAGAAACAAGTTCAAAACTCAATTTCTTGAATTTTCCATCCCAGTTCTCAGTATATACAAGTACTGACATATCTTCAATTTTAAAGATTCAACATTAAATGGCTTTAGCTTCGTTGTGCAGAAGGTTAACCAGTTCTTTTACATTATCCGGATCAACCATTTTGCAAGCTGCTTTTACACCGGGCATTTCCAGTCCTTGGATCTCTGTCAGGACCTCGCATGCAGCGCCTTCAACAATAGTAAGAGGCTTGGTGCGGGCTTGCATAATGCCGCGCATCGAAGGAATTCTTGGCTCGATGGCGATACCTTTTTGCACTATGCCAACAAAGGGAGCTTTCACACTCATCACTTCCGAACCGCCATCAATTTCGCGGGTTAGCGTGATTTCATTATTTTCGATGTTGAGTGAAGACACCGAGGAAACTGAGGTCATTCCTAAGAATTCAGCCAGCATTCCACCTACGGCTGAACCATTATAATCGCTGGATTCGATTCCGCAAAGGATTACATCAAACGATGATGCCTTGAGGGCTTCCGATAGCTGAAAGGCTACACTGTAAGCGTCTGCCGGTTCTGCGTTGATGCGCATTCCATTATCAGCACCAATGGCCAAAGCTTTCCTTAAGGTTGGTTCTGTTGATGCATTGCCAACTAAGGCAACCGTTACACTTTCAATCGCACCTGCACTTGCATCTTTCAATTCCAGTGCGCGGGTCAGTGCCAGTTCATCCCATGGGTTGATAATCCATTGTACTCCGGTGCTGTCAATCGCTTTGTTATCGCCACTGAACCGCACCTTAGTCGTGGTGTCCGGCACATTGCTCATACAAACTACAATCTTCATAGAAAAAAATATTTAATAAATAGATAATCTTAATCTTTCAAAATGGCACGTGAAATCACGATTTTTTGAACTTCAGAAGTGCCTTCATATATTTGAGTCAACTTGGCTTCACGCATCAGGCGTTCGACGTGATATTCCTTAACATAGCCATAACCTCCGTGAATTTGGACGGCTTCAGTTGTGACTTCCATTGCAATATCCGCAGCATAGCGTTTTGCCATAGATCCCGTGAGGGAATAATTTTTTCCGTTATCTTTTTGCCATGCGGCTTTTAAGCAGAGGTTGCGTGCGTTCTCAACTTTAACAGCCATATCGGCTAATTTGAAAGCAATTGCTTGATGGTTGCAAATCTCGGTGCCAAAGGATTTACGCTCTTTAGAATATTTAATCGCCAGTTCAAGCGCGCCTGAAGCAATTCCAAGGGCTTGTGCAGCAATGCCAATGCGTCCACCTTCTAAAATCTTCATCGCAAAAGAAAATCCGAAACCATCTTCTCCAATGCGATTTTCCTTCGGAACTTTCACGTCGTTGAACATCACAGAATGTGTGTCAGAACTACGCATTCCCATTTTATCTTCATGCGGTCCCAACGTAATTCCCGGTGAATTTTTCTCTACAATAAATGCATTAATTCCTTTGTGCTTTAGCTGAGGGTTGGTCTGTGCAATTACGATATAGGTAGATGCAGAATTCGCATTGGTAATCCAATTCTTGGTGCCATTAATCAGATAGTAATCTCCCTTATCTTCAGCAGTGGTTCGTTGGTGACTGGCGTCTGATCCTGCTTCTGGTTCAGAGAGCAGGAAGGAGCCAATGACTTTGCCTGCAGCCAAGGGTTTTAAGTACTTTTCTTTTTGTTCTTCGGTTCCCCATTTTTCGATGCCATAGCAGACAAGGGAATTATTTACCGACATGATAACTGATACAGAGGCGTCAACTTTAGAGATTTCTTCCATAGCAAGGACATAGGACACAGTATCCATGCCGCCTCCATCATACTTGGGATTTACCATCATTCCTAAAAAGCCCAACTCCGCCAATTTTTTTACATGTTCTGTTGGGAAAATGGCATGGGTGTCGCGTTCAATGACATCCTTAAACAGCTCGCGCTGGGCAAAGTCCCTGGCGGCCTGCTGTATCATAATTTGCTCTTCAGATAATTCGAAATCCATAGTTTTTGTTTTGGTGTGATAACTTCGGTTAGTTTGGGGCTGCAAAGTTAGCAAAAAAAACATTTGATACAATGACGGCAAGCTGGCACGACAACCTATGAAAAATTGACTTAATTTTGCAGCAAAATTTTTCAAGATGGATCATAAGCTACAAGTGTATAACACGCTTTCACGAACAAAGGAACTCTTTCAGCCGCTAAATTCACCTAGAGTAGGCATGTACGTTTGCGGACCGACGGTTTACGGTGATGCTCATTTAGGTCATGCACGGCCGGGAATCACCTTTGATTTAGTGTTTCGATATCTGCAGCACCTTGGTTATAAGGTCAGATATGTGAGAAATATCACAGACGTTGGCCATCTTGAAAATGATGCAGATCAAGGTGAAGATAAAATCGCAAAAAAGGCAAGACTTGAGCAGTTGGAGCCCATGGAAGTTGCACAGCATTTCTCCGACCGCTATCATTTAAATATGAGTCAGTTGAATGTGCTGAATCCGAGTATTGAACCCCGCGCATCCGGACATATCATCGAACAAATAGAAATGATTAAAAAAATTCTGGCTGCAGGATTTGCCTATGAGGTCAATGGTTCGGTGTATTTTGACGTACTTTCTTATAACAAGAAATATCCGTATGGTAAGCTTTCCGGTCGGGTTATCGACGATCTTCTTAGCAATACCCGTGCATTGGAAGGTCAGGAAGAAAAGCGCAATCCAATGGATTTTGCTCTTTGGAAAAAGGCTCAGCCCGAGCACATCATGCGTTGGCCTTCGCCATGGAGCGATGGCTTTCCCGGCTGGCATATGGAATGTTCAGCTATGAGTGCAAAATATCTAGGCGAACATTTCGATATTCACGGCGGAGGAATGGATTTGTTGTTTCCGCATCACGAATCTGAAATTGCACAGTCACAGGCTGCAAATGGTACTGATCCTTGCAAATACTGGCTGCACAATAATATGATTACCATCAATGGACAAAAGATGGGGAAGTCGCTGAATAATTTTATTACACTGAATGAATTTTTCAACGGCCAGCATGCCGGACTTGATCGTGCTTATAGTCCAATGTGCATCCGATTTTTTATACTTCAGGCGCATTATCGTAGTACACTCGATTTTTCAAACGAAGCGTTACAGGCTGCTGAGAAAGGCTACAAGCGTTTAATGATAGCTGTTTCATTATTGAATAAACTTCAGGCTTCATCTAATACAGGGACGGAACTACAATCTTTTCTGAAAGAGTTCCCGATGAATTCCTATGCAGCAATGGATGATGATTTCAATAGTCCTATTCTGATTGCTCAACTATTTGAGGCTGTAAAATGGATTAATTTATTAGCTGATAAAAAGGAAACCATCAGCGAAAGCGATTTGGTAGAGTTCAAGCGCCTTGTGAATGTTTTTATATTCGAAATTCTTGGATTGAAAGAAGAGCAAGGCAATGAGAACAATCAATCCGTTGATGGCCTGATGCAGATTGTAATTGAACTTCGTCAAAATGCAAAGACTGCAAAGGATTTCGCTACATCCGACCGCATTCGCGATGCCTTAAAAGAATTAGGGATTTTGATAAAGGATACTAAGGACGGGGCGACCTGGACCATTGAAAACTAATTAGTGTCTTCCCAAAAAGTCCGTCTGCTGCGTGATTGCAGCTTGTCTGCATTGCACTATACACTGTCAAAAAAATCCGGAATAGTGCGCATAGGTGTAAATAAACACTTTCGCTTACCCAATCTTGTATTACAGAATATTCAGTCCGTTCGAATTAATGTGCTTCTTCATCGCTTCTATTTCCGGATATTTCGGATGATCAGTTTTAAAGAAGGGGACAACGGTCCTGAGTTCTTTATAGATTTTATTGGAGAATGAAGAAAGCTTATCGGCAATATTGAGATAATCGATAGCCTGAATTATTGACATTAACTGAATGGCTAATACTTCTGAAGTGTTTTCAATCACTTTGGCTGTAAGTAATGCGCTATTGGTTCCCATGCTTACGATATCCTGATTGTCGTTATTATTCGGGATACTGTGTACATACATTGGAAAACTTAAGGTCTGGTTCTCAGCAGTGGTGGAGGTTGCAGTAAATTGCGCTCCCTGCATACCCAGATTAAGCCCTAAAACACCAGTATTTACAAAGGGAGGCAGGATACCGTTTATTTTATCATTCATCAGGAAATTTAACTGACGTTCGGAAACCATACAAAGTTTTGTAATGGCAATTTTCATTTTATCCATTTCAAAACTGATGTAATCACCGTGGAAATTTCCTCCATGATAAACATTCTTATTGACATGGTCAACAATAGGATTATCGTTTACAGAATTTACTTCATCAATAAGTATAGATCCTGCATTTTCGAGTGTTTCGAGAATGGCACCGGTAATTTGTGGAATGCAACGTAGTGAATAATATTCCTGAACTTTTTTCTCGAGGTGTGTATCTGTTACTTCTTTTTCATAAAGTTCATCGCTGCGTTTTGCAATCAGTTTGCTGTCCTTAACCATTTCGCGCATTATTGATGCGACCTGATTCTGGCCTTTATGAAGTTTTACAACATTGAGTTCCTTTGAAAAATGGTCGTCGTATGATTCTACGAGTTCATTCATTACGGTAGATGCCCATAATGACCACTCCACCATCCGTTTTGCATTCAGGTAATTGATAATGCCAATGCCCGACATTACTGATGTCCCATTGATGAGGCTAAGACCTTCGCGCTTTTTAACTTCGATAGGTTCGATGGAGAGGCGAGCAAAAACATCTTTGGTAGGCTGAACCTTACCTTCGTAAATTACTTCACCTTCACCAATCAGCACTAATGCAAGCTGTGCAAGCTGAACGAGATCACCACTTGCGCCAACACCACCATGAGCAAAGATTACAGGGTATACGTTCTTATTAATGAGGTCACGTAAACGAAGTAATACCGTTTTATTGACCCCGCTAAAACCTTTGGATAATGTGTTTAAACGAGCCAGCATCGCGGCTTTAATGCATTCCGGTGAAAGCATTTGCCCGGCACCGGCCGCATGAGAGCGGATTAGGTTAAGTTGTAAGTCAATCTGATCACCATCGCTGATGCAGTATTGAGCCATTGGACCTAGCCCTGTATTGATGCCGTAAATTATTTTGTTTTTAGAAAATTCATTGAGGAAGGCAAAGTTTTTATCGATGTTCTCCAACACTGCAGGACTGATCTCCACTTGTGCCTGATGGTGAATGACCTGTTCAAAATCCTGAATGCTAAGGTTTTTCTTATCTATCAGCATCATCTTCAATCTATTAAAATTTGAGGGTGCAAAAATACAGTTTTTTTTCCACATAGAGGGCAGGTATTGAACACTCATTATAATGTATGATGGTCGGATTTCAATTCCATGTGTACAACTTACTGGCTTGCGTATTATTTTTCTTCGGATATTTGTCTCAAATTAAAGTTCAATGAAGAATATATTATATTTTGTGGTATGTGTGATATTGTGCCTGCCTTTAACTGTTCTTGCACAAGATAATCCTGATTATGTAAATGGATTTCCTGATGGTTGCACCTCAATCACCTGCGGAATTAAAGCAACTGCCGATGGTTCTGTTATCACTTCTCATACCGACGATAGTCACCGTACCCGTTCTAGTGTTACCGTTGTTCCTGCAAAGGACTATAAACCGGGAACAATGGCGATACTTACCAAAAGGGTGCTTACCGATTCGTTTCCCATGCCCCTTTACATATATGCTAAAATTGGCGAAATTCCCCAGGTGGCGCATACCAATGGTTATATTAATTCAGCCTATCCTTGTATCAACGATCATCAGCTGGCCATTGGTGAATCTACGTTTGGTGGGAGGGAAGAATTGAGGAGTGATTCCGGATTAATTGACTGCACTCAATTGGTGGCATTAATGATGGAACGCTGCACTACTGCCCGTGAAGCTATTAAAATGGCCGCTGAACTGACAGCCAAATACGGTTATATTGATGATGGAGAATGTTTAACGATAGCTGATAAAAAAGAAGTTTGGCATTTCGAAATCGTGGGGCCAGGAAAAGGCAAAACTGGTTCTGTCTGGGTTGCTCAGCGCGTTCCCGATGATGAGGTTTCGGTAAATGCCAATGCAAGCCGTATTCGTGCTATCGACCTCACAAATCCTGATTTTTTCATGGCTTCGGAAAATGTGTTTGCTGTAGCCAAAGAGCATGGATGGTGGAATCCTGCAAAAGAAAACTTTGAGTTCTGCTATGCATATGCTCCTGAAAGTCGCACTTCCGCTGCTGGTCGTCGCCGCGAATGGCGTGTCTTTGATTTACTCGCACCTTCGCTAAAGCTGGATCCTAACAGCGAGAATTATCCTTTTTCGGTTAAACCAGATGCTCCGGTAACATTGGAAAAAGTGACGAGTGTCTTCAAAGATTATTATGAAGGTACAGAATTCAATATGGTAAAGGACCTTCGGGTTGTGGGCGACAGCGGCAAAGCCGTGATTAGTCCGGTAGCAAATCCTTTTATGCCTTACGACATGAACAAAATGCTCCGAATCAATGGTGGTTGGGGATGGTATGGTGAACGCACCATTGCCCGCTGGTACACCATGTATGGAACGGTAATCCAATGTCGCGGCTGGCTGCCCGATCAAATAGGTGGCGTTGTATGGCTGGCATTGGACAACATTGCAACATCTATATACATCCCTGTATATTGCTCAGTAACTGATATGCCGGCTCCGTATAAGGTGGATGGGCGCAGAACCGGAATGTCGCGCAGTTGCGCGTGGTGGGCATTCAACTATATGGGAACTACAGCGGCTCACAGGTGGAGTGATATGCGCAAAGATGTTGATGCAGCATGGTCACCATGGCAAAAGGAATTGTTTGCCAATCAAAAGGCGTTCGAAGCTGAAGCTTTAAAACTCTATGATCCAAAGAAGCCGGAGAAAGTCCGTGCTTACCTCACTGATTATACAAACCAGTGGGGACTGAAGGTCGTTGCCAAAGCATGGGAACTTGGCGATTTCCTATGGACAAAATACGACGAGAAGTTCTAAATGAACGAATACTTTTACCGATTAACGATTTTTCAGATATTCTTCAAGTAGTCGGGCAACATATTTTCCGAACACATCAAACTCAATATTCACGGTGGTTCCGGGTTTGAAATTGTGAAAATTGGTCACCTGATGCGTAAATGGAATAATGGCTACTGAAAATGTTCCCGGTGTAGAATCGACCACAGTAAGACTTACTCCGTTAACGGAAATGGATCCCTTTTCAACAGTGATGTTTTTACGACTTATGTCATATTCGAACCAGTACTGCCAGCTGCCGTCATATTCAGCTACTTTGGTGCAAACAGCAGTTTGATCAACGTGTCCCTGTACAATGTGTCCATCGAAGCGGCCATCCATACGCATACTGCGTTCAAGATTAACCTCCGTTCCTACGACCCATGTTCCAAGATTAGTTTTATCAAGTGTTTCCTGAATTGCAGTGACTTTATAAAAGTTCTTTTCTGTGTCAACATGAACAATGGTAAGACAAACACCATCGTGTGACATACTTTGGTCTACCTTTAATTCATGTACAAAGGGACATGAAATTGAAATGTGGATATTGCTGCCTTCTTTTTCAATATTAACCACATTGCCGATCATTTCTACAATACCTGTAAACATAATTTTAGTTTTTGTGTAGCAAAGGTAAGAAGATTTACAAAATTGCAGTGGCGTGGTTTATAACCGCAGTGAAGAATATTTTGCTAAGGCTTGCTGTTTCGGCCATAGAGATTTGTTTGATTTCTATTAGATTTCATACTTTCGTGGCAGAAATCTTTAATATGAAAATCAAAAATTCGTATATTCTCCTGTTGATATTGTTCACAGGCAGTCTGCTCCGCTTGTTGTTTATTAATGAGATTCCTTTTACTCATGATGAATTTAGTGCATTATCGCGACTGCATTTTAATAGTTTTTCGGAATTAGTTGCCAATGGAATTATCATCGATGGGCATCCGGCAGGAGTGCAGGTGTTTCTTTATTATTGGGTAAAGATTTTTGGCTGGACTGAGATTGCAGTAAAGATGCCTTTTATTATCATGGGAATTCTTTCCCTTTGGTTGATTTATAAAATTGGAAAGTTTTGGTACAACGAAACAATAGGTTTGGTGACTGCTGCTTTTATGGCAACTATGCAGTTTACGATAATGTACAGCCAGATTGCCCGTCCATATGGATCAGGATTGTTTATTTGTCTTGCCATGGTTTATTACTGGAGTCAATTGGTGTTTAATGCTGAAAAAAAGTATTGGCTGCATTTTGCATTATATGTTTTGTTCTCGGCCTTAGCAGCCTATAATCATCATTTCAGTCTATTATTCGCTGCCATTGTCGGCTTTACCGGATTATTCTTTGTGAGGGAAAGGCAATTGCTGTATTATGTGCTTAGTGGTATTGCGATTTTTGTTTTATATATCCCGCATTTGAATATTTTCTTTTATCAATTAAGTGTAGGCACAGGAGGTATCGAAGGCTGGCTCGATAAACCGCACAGTGATTTTCTTTTTAATTTTTTGGGATATCTCTTTCACTACTCATATTTGATTTATGCCGTTGTGATAGGTTTGATAGTCATGGGAATCAACCAGTCGGAGTGGAGTAAAAAGCATACTAAATTGCTGCTCGTTTTTCTTGCCTGGTTTATTTTGCCAATGGTGATTGGTTATGTATATTCAAAATATATCGCTGCAGTATTGCAAGCCTCTATGCTTATTTTTAGTTTTCCTTATTTGTTTTTTATATTGTTCGGGCATTTAAAAAATCAGACTCCAGGTATGAATGCCACCTTGGTGCTGGTAATTATGGTGCTGAATATTTCAGTACTGGTATTGAATCGTCAGCATTTTTATTTTGTCACGCATTCTCCATATGAACAAATATTAAAGGAACACGATCTCGCGCAAAAAAAATATGCTGGTAATGTAACTTCTCTTATTGATTCGCACCATGAGATTTCCGATTATTACATTAAGAGGGATAACATCCCAACGAACTTCTCATGGTCTGATTCCATAGGCTCTATCTACGATCTAGGTCTGTTTCTGAAAGAGCAACAAAGTAAAAATGAATATTTATATTTTGGTGCCTTAACGGAAAGTAATCCGGTATTGGTGAATATAATTATGGGGTACTTTCCTGAACTAGTCTGGCAAAAGAATTATTCCGGTGGAACAGCTTATCTATTTTCGAGAGCACAAAAAGTTCCAAAGGATTCGATTTTCCTAAGTGTACAGGATTTCGAAAAAAATGAAGATCGATGGGAGGCGCTGCCATCATCGCTTATTTGCGATACAATTTCTTATTCGGGGAAACATTCGCTGAGGTTGGATAGCACTCAGGAATATGCTACAAAGTTTACGACAGCCATCAAAGAAATTATAAGAAATGAAAATAATTTTATTGATATTTCACTAAAGGTAAGATTTGATGGGGATAACATGCAAGATGTGATGTTAGTATCATCAATGGACGAAGGCAAAGATCCCATCGATTGGCGTTCAGCGCAATTCTCTGATTTTTATCGTAACGATACGTTATGCAGAGGGAAATGGATCTCGGTCTATCATACTATAAAATTGTCGGATATTTATTATTCAAAGCTTCGTACTATGCTAAGTATTTATATTTGGAATAAGTCACGTAAGGCGTTTTATATCGATGATTTTGAAATTCGCACCAGAAGAGGTAATCCATATATTTACGGGCTGTTTGAAAAAATATGATTAGTAAATTACTACCTTTGATGTGACGATAAACTTCAGATTATGAAAATCAGTAAACTTCTTTCCGTTAGTCTCATTGTGCTGCTTTCGGCAACAGTCGTTGGTTTTGTTGCATGTAAAACCAGTCAGCCAAAGGCAAATTCGCCCGAAGCAGTTGCTGTGAAATTCCTGAAACATCTGGCCAATTACGAGTTTGATAAATGTCGTGAGTTGGGTAATGATAATACCGATAAAATGATCGACATGCTGGAAGTGCTTAAGGACTTAAGCAAAGAGAAGGGCGCCGATTCTATTTTTACGGTCAGGGAAAGAAATATTACTGTTGTAAAAACAGCTGTTGATGGTAAAGTTGCTGTGGTAACCTATCTCGACGAAAACGGCAAGGAGCAGCGGCTGGAAATGGAAAAGGAAGACGGGAAATGGATGGTGAATATGAAAAAAGAAACTGCAGCACCAAGCAATTAATTAACTTGGTGCTGTCAGCTTAGTATTTTGTAAAGTAGGCTGATTTTCCCAGCCAGGAAAAGAGGATGTAACCTCGTACTTCCATCAATAAATTACTAACAAGTCTTATTTTACAGGAATAAAGATCTCCATTACGGGCATCGTACACCTTTCCGTCGATATATTCTTTATCTTCATCGCTCCAAACAAAGCCGCTGAAAACCACCAATCCCATCATAGGGATGTTCCTTTTTGTAGGATCATCGTTAGCTGCATCCACTTTAGGTTTACCATTGACATCGTTTGGTTCTCTAAGCCAGCAAACCTTGCCATAGTATTTTCCGTTTGATTTGTAGAAAAGAAATTTTCCGTCTTTATCAGGTGCGAACCATTCTCCAAGAATTGCATCGCAGGTATTTTGTGCAACACCGGGTGCAACAACAAACAGAAATACAGTGATGCTGCATAAAATAATGCGGCGACGTAGTGAACGATGGTTTGACATAGGTGTGTGTTTATCGGTTAGAAGCTATATCTGAATCGCAAAAATACATCATCATTTAGATGGACTTTGCTGAAACCCGTATTTCCGCTTCCGTCGATAATATGTGCCCCCACGGTTATCGTTGCATTGTCCACCGGAGTATAACTTAACTCAGGAAGATACATCACCGCATAATTATGGGCGAGGTCTTTCCAGTCGCAAATTTGCACTCCTGTATTGAGCAAAGATAACTTTAGTTTTGATTTACACAAAGTCCAATCTGCACCAAGCATAAAATAATCGTTCAACTCTGAACTGCCCCGCTCATGGATGAATCCGTGTAAGTATTGGAAATTCAAATAAATATTGTTTTTGAATGTATAGTCCAATCCCAGTAAAAATTTAACATAAGGTTTTCCATCTGAGATTAGAGAATCGGAGAGCACTGAATCTTTTACCATGCTCAGGAATGGGACTTCGTAATGCATGGTTTGCGCCATGTATTTTTTTTCCGGTATAATACACGCGGCTTCACCTCTTAATCCTATGCCCCAGAGCGAACCAGCAAAATCGAATCCTATGATTTTCTGCACCGGATAATCCAGCGTCGCCCTGACACTTGCACTCGCATTGGCGTAAATCGTTGAAGGAAGATTGATGATCAGGGTATCAACGGTAAGATTGATATGTGTTTTAGTCAACATAGGAACTGCATCACGGGTATAGACATAGCTGAGCGACAAATCCCATGCGCCAATCGATCGTTTAACTTTGAATCCAAATGTTGGACTGTGTTTTAGATCTCTTGTGGGTAATACGATAGAGTCGCTGATACCTGTAGTATTGATATAAATCGGCAACGAAAATCCCGGGAGTGTATGATTGTCGTAAATAACCTCCGGAAGTGTTGCATCCGGCATGAATGCAGGCGTCCAATCGCTGCCCGGTAATGTTGATGGTGAGAAATTTAATATGCCTACTCCCGTAAAGGTCCAGTTGCCGGCATAATAATTCAGCTGTAGCGCATTTGAAGCCGAGTGCCGCCCGAAGTCCCATACATCCTCCATATCATAAGGATTAAGGTTGTCCGTAGGATTCAGTTTGTCACCCGTGCCCCAGGCAATACGTTGTCGGCCAACACGAAGGTCAAGATTTTTCGTAAACAAACCATAAATGTCGAAATAAGCTTCCCTGATATCAAGTTCAATGGGCATAATCTTGTTGGAAAACATTAAATCGCTGCTTTGAGTGATACCCGGTGTGCGTATTCCACGCAACCAGACTTCACTATAAAATTTAGCACGATCACCAAATTTGTACTCAGCCTTAAAATCCAAACGATATTCTTGCCAGTTAAGCTTCAGGCCTTCAATTCGCATTCGATCGTCAGTCATTAGATATCCGCCCCATTCCAGACCTCTAGGTGGTTCAGTTTCTGGTATTGCGAATGCGCTGTCATCTATGAAATCAACAGGGACACTATCGGGGGGAGCAGGAAGACTTGTGGTATCACTTTGGGCACTTGCTGTGAATGATGCGCCCAAAGCGAATATCAGCAAGGGAAACAGAATTTTTTTCATTCGTACCTCCTCTATTTAGCGTTTGTCAATTGACTATTTTATTAATTCCCGTTCGGTGAATTTATCATCCGTTAATCCCTGATCGTACTTTACACTATTGATAAGCATCTTGGTTCTGCTGCCTGTTTTGTGGTCGGTAAGCATGGTCTCGCGAGCCATCAGATAATTGCCGGTTTTCTCAATACGCGAAGCAACAATCGTTTTATAAAGCGTGCCGCCTTTGTCGTAATGCTCTATTTTTACAGGATAACAATCACTGGTGCGACAATACATAATTAGCTTGGAATAATCGGTAGTGATGCCTGCTTTAGGCATGAGTTCAAGAACATAATTTCCGCCTTCTGTTTTGATGAGTTTTGGTGTCCATTTGGCACTGTACATCTTTGCTTCCATGTCTTCGTACGAATAATCGGTGCCGGCAAATTTTGTGTTCTTTACAGAAGAAGCAATCTTGCGTGTCTTTCCAAATGCGGGAAGATAGACCGTCATATTGTCGTTTGGTAAAGATAAAAATCCGATTCCTTTTTGATCGGCGGGTGACAGGAATTTCACCAAACGCTTATCACTGCCCTTTTGTAATAAACTCATCGTACGCGTACTTACTTTTCCTGCTTTGTCGATGATGGAAATAATGGTCATCAATTCCTGATCTTTAGGCGCATTAAGAAAGTTGTCCACTTTGGTCAGAATTTGCGGGGCAGTAAGTTGAGCACTGCTGCGGAACGGATTCATAGCACCAGCTACGGTGAGCAGTGCGATGAGGAGAAACATGCGTGTTTTCATTGATATTATTTTAGTTAGTTAAATGTAATATTTAGAAATTATATATGATTAACAAAACAAATGCTGTTTATAGTAATTCACTTTTTTTCTTTTTTACAAAAGTCATTTTAAAAAGACTAATTGTCGCCGGAAGCATTGTTATTGCTGCAAAACCCGAGGTAAACATGGTTACTGCGATGAGTATACCGAAGTTTTGTAAGGGGAGAAGATTTGCAAAAACGAGCACCAAAAATCCAAGAATAATAGTGGCAACATTAATCACAATAGCTTTTCCGGAAGTTAATATAGTTTCGTGAATAGCGTCGTCGATGCTCATTCCACGCATCGTTAGGTTGCGGTATGCAGTGACGAAATGTATGGAATAATCTATGCCTGCGCCAACGGTAATGGATGCAATAAGAACTGTTGCTATGTCAAGAGCAATACCTACCACGCCCATAAAGCCAAAGATGGTGGCCATACTAAAGAGTAATGGGATCATTCCGATAAGTGCTCCTTTTACTGATTTTACAAGAAATAGCATGCAGATAAAAATAAGAAGTAGCGAGAGAATCATACTCCAAACCATATTCTTTATTAGACTGTTGTCAAGGTTAGCGTATATGGCCGGCATACCTGTCTTTTCGAAATGTACCCCCGGTGTTTTAACCTGAGCTATATATGTGTCGATATCCGAATTTATCTTGTGGTATTCCTTGGTTTCACAATTCACCATATATGACTGAATGATTGCTTCGGTCTTATCCGTGTTGACTAATTGTTTAAGCATTTCATCACCTTCAATCATAAACCAAAGGTTACTGACTTTTTCACGACTGTCAGGAATTTTCTTTCCTTCCCCCATAGCATCACTCATTTGTTCGATGAAATCGGATACAGACTGTGCATTGCTCACATTGGGATTGGCATTCAGATAATCCTGAAATTTTTTAATTTCATTCATTACAGCAGGATCCTGAATGTCGCCTTTGGCAATGATCTGAATGGGCAGTGATCCGCCAAATTCCTTATTCATTAGACGTGATGTTGTGCGTATGCTTGTTCCATCACGGAAGTAGTTAAGTAAATCGATTTTGTTTTTGATAAGAGGTATGCCTGCAAGACTTCCGATAATAATCAGCAATGATACAATCAGTACGGCATTACGATGTTTAAGTGTAAGGACCGATAATTTTTCCATCATCCACAAGAGTGGACTTTTCTTTTTCTTTCCTTCCACATTTGTTTTCTGTCGCAGATGCGGCACTTTAAGCATGCTTAGAACCGCCGGTGTAAATGTGATTGAAATGAATAATATGAAGAGAACGCCTAATGAAGAAAAGATTCCAAAGTCGCGAATGATCCAAAGATATGCGCCGAAAATAAATGAAAGGAATCCCAAAAATGTGGTGATACCAGCCAAAAATACAGGGATGCCAACTTCCTCCAATGCATCAATCGACTGTTCTTTGATGCGCTGAGGATCAATAATTCGTTCGTTGAATTTATTGATGACATGTATGCTATATGCTACACCTATCGCGAAAAGCACAACCGGTATTGCATCAGAAATGGGAGTGAGGGGAACTTTGCAAATAGCCATTAATCCCATTGTCCAGATAATTCCCATGCCTACGCTGATAATCGGTAGCAAAACACCCCGCATCGAACGAAAGCTAAAATACAAAGTGACCGCGATAAGAAGTATAATCAGGGGAACCAATAGCAGTAAGTCTTTCTGTATATACTCCAAAATGTTCAACAACTGAAAGGGGATGCCTTCGAAATATGTTTTTTCTGGTAACTTCAGATTCTCGACTGCAGATTTTATTTGTTGTGATACCTCATTTTTATCAACATCCTGATTGATTCGACAAACTATGGTGGCGTATTTACTGTCAGCAGAAACCAGCTTTCCTGCATATAGCTTGTTGTTTAGAGTGTACTGTTTAATTTTTTGGAGATCTTCTTTGGTCTGCGGTAGGTTGTATTCGTCAATCAGACGACTGATTTCGATACTTGAATCTGCGCCTGTTTTAATGTCAATCACATTGGTTAAACTGGTGACATAATCTACACCTTTGGTGTTCCTCAGAACTGAGGTAATATCATTAATGTGTCCAATTGTCTCTTTCGAAAAAATCTCATCCGATTCGATAATGACAATTGCTATAGAACTTGACGAATATTGTTTTCCGACATAATTAAAGCGTGTAACGATAGTGTCATCCTTGGGGAGATATGAGGTAATATCCGGATTGATGGTGATGTCTTTAATAAAGAAGCCAAGTCCGGCAGTTATAACAAGCGTCGCAATAACGACGGCCAAGCGGTTTTTAATAATAAAGCTGCTGAATTTTTTCATATTCGTGGGGTTAATCTCAGGTGTTATGTTTTATTTATTCGTGAGCCTTGGTTTTTAAAAGCCGAAGGCGAATTAAAAGCCTTAGGCGAACAATCCCGCCAACGGCGGAGGGTCCATACCCGTGATTGGCAGGTTTACGATGTGTTTAGCGCTTTACAACTCCGTAAAAAAGAATATCAAGTAAGGAGTCTATGTCCTTGCCCATTTCTTTACTGTCGTGTTGCACAGCCCACGGAAACTCAAAGCCTTTCATTGCTTTAATGATTGCTTGGGAGGTTAGCTCAATATCTGTAATGGCAAATTCACCGCTGTCAATCCCCGATTGTAAGATTCCCTTTATAATGACCAGCTCTTCTGCATCGTAGCGAGCGCGTATCCTTTCGATATATCCCCAGTTTTCTGCAAATTCCTGACGAAAAGTTGGGTAAAAGCTTACCAGGGTGACAAAAAGTTCCATTCGCAAAAGGATATAGGTGCGAAGTTTTTGTTTTGGGATTTTCTCCGCATCCACTGCTGAGGTGAAGGCATTCTTCATCTTTTCAACCTCAAGAATCATCATCTCTTCGAAAAGCTCTTCCTTATTTTTAAAATAGTAATACAAGGAGCTCTTTCCCTTTCCCACTGCCTTGGCAATGTCATCCAGCGTCGTTTTCTTGAAACCATATTTAGAGAAAACAGCTTTGGCGCTCTCCAAAATATTGTTTCTCATTATATTATCCATATTTTGACTATTTGACTAAATGATTATTCGAACAAAAGACTAAAACGTTCCAAAAGTACAAAAACTAATTATTCGAAATAATATTATGTGAAAATTTTTTTTCTGACACAGAATGTTGTAAATTTGATATTAAAATACCTGAATATGTTAATTGGTGTACTTAAAGAACAGGGTGTCGAGCAACGTGTTGCATTGACTCCCGCTGTTGTTTCAGCACTTGTAAAACTCAAAGTCGAAGTTTGGGTTGAGGCTGGTGCTGGCAACAATGCATATTTTTCTGACGGGGAGTATACTGCTTCCGGAGCCTTGATAAAATCTTCTTCAGAGATTCTCGATAGGGCAGGACTTATTGTGAGAATCAATCCGCCAAGAGTGGATGAGGTAAAGAAATTCCGCAAGGAAATGATATGCTTAAGTGTGCTAAATCCTTATGCAAACAAAGCCTTAGTGTTGGGTTTGAAGGAATCAGGAGTGACTGCTTTCGGATTAGATATAATTCCACGGACTACGCCTGCCCAGGCGATGGATATTTTATCCTCAATGGCGACTGTTTCGGGCTACAAGGCAGTATTGATGGCTGCGTTGGAACTTCCACGCTTTTTCCCCATGTTTATGACAGCTGCTGGAACAATTAGTCCGGCGCGTCTCATGGTATTAGGTGCCGGGGTGGCCGGTTTGCAAGCCTTGGCGACTGCTCGGAAACTGGGCGCTGTGGTGGAAGTATTCGATGTTAGAGCCGCTGTAAAGGAGGAGGTGCTAAGTCTTGGTGGTAAATTTATTGAAGTTGAAGGAGCCGTTGATGATAAAAGTGCAGGTGGATATGCAGTGGAGCAAACCGATGAGTTTAAGCAACGGCAGGCTGCTGCGATACACGACCATGCTGTAAAATCAGATGTGATTATTTGTACTGCGCAGATACCCGGGAAGAATGCACCTTTACTTATCCGAACTGCCACCGTTGATGCAATGCGACCAGGATCAGTAATTGTTGATCTTGCTGCATCCACCGGAGGCAATTGTGAATTGACCGTTAATGGTGAAATCAAAATGCATGGCGGAGTAAAAATAATAGGTAACTCCAATCTGCCATCCATGATGTCGTCTGATGCCAGTAGTATGTTTGCGAAAAATGTATTGAATTTCTTAAAATTGCTTATCAGCAAAGAAGGCGAATTGACGCTGAACTTTGAAGATGATATTATAAAAGGCAGCTGTGTTACTCATGCAGGTGCAGTAATCAATGATCGTGTAAAATCCGCATTAAACCTATAAACCATGGAAGAAGTACTTAAATTATTTTATGAATACAAGGATATTATTTTCATTGTAATATTATCCATATTTCTTGGCGTAGAAGTGATTTCTCACGTTCCGGCTGTGCTGCATACACCGCTGATGTCAGGCGCCAACGCAATACACGGAGTGGTTGTGATTGGATCGATCATCGTGTTGGGTCACGCCGAACCGACAGATACACTATCGATGGTCCTCGGCTTTTTGGCCGTGGTACTGGGAATGATGAATGTTGTCGGTGGTTTTGTTGTTACCGACCGTATGTTAGAAATGTTCCGTAAAAAAAAGAAATAAGGAGCTGTAATCATGGAAAGCATTGAAAAAACTATACAATTTACAGCAGGTTTGTCATTATTGGAAATTTCCTATGTGATAGCCTCAATACTCTTTATTCTTGGATTGAAGCGTCTAAGTCACCCTGATACCGCTCGAAGTGGAAATCTGTGGGCTGCTGCTGGAATGCTTCTCGCCATCATCTTTACAATTATTTTTCACAAAGAGGATGGGAAGCCCATTGGTAATATTATATGGATTTTGGCGGCTATTGTTATAGGGACCGTAGTTGGTTGGATTGGTGCTCGCAAAGTAAAAATGACCGCAATGCCGCAAATGGTCTCATTATTTAATGGGATGGGGGGAGCTGCAGCTGCCTTGATTTCGTTGATTGAGTTTCCGAAAATGCAGGCTGCAGCGATAGCTGCTGGTGCATCACATATGTTTAGCGGGCTGTCGCTCACTGTATATCTTGGTGTGATGATCGGTAGTGTTTCCTTTGCAGGAAGTATGATCGCGTTTGGAAAGTTAGATGAAAAAATCAAAGATATAAAAACGCGATTTATACGATTTTTAAATCTTGGAATGCTGGTGCTTTTAATCGTTATGGCTGTTGGTCTCATGTTACTTTCTCCCGCATCTCCCTATA
Source organism: Bacteroidales bacterium (assembly GCA_963678485.1). Lineage (GTDB taxonomy): Bacteria > Bacteroidota > Bacteroidia > Bacteroidales > CAIWKO01 > CALGYY01. The sequence continues at coordinate 933,540 of OY782882.1, read as the reverse complement.
ATTGGCTGATCTATGTGTTTGCTGGTATTGCACTGGTTTACGGTGTTACCTTCGTTATGCCCATTGGTGGGGCAGATATGCCGGTTGTAATTTCCTTGCTGAATTCCTTTACTGGGATGGCCGCGGCTTGTGGAGGATTTATGTACAGCAATCAGGCGATGATTACAGGAGGTATTCTTGTCGGATCTTCAGGAATGATACTTACTTTGCTTATGACCAAAGCCATGAATCGTTCATTGATGAATGTGATTCTTGGGAATTTTGGTGTTGTTCAATCAAAGTCAGGGGGCGGTGAAGTTAAGGTAGCAAAAGAGATTACGCTGAGTGATGCTGCAGTTTTGTTGAATTATTCCCAAAAAGTTTATATCGTCCCTGGTTACGGACTTGCTGTTGCTCAAGCGCAGCACGCATGTCACGAACTTGATCAACTGCTTGAGAGTCGGGGTGTGGAAGTAAAATATGCAATACACCCGGTGGCAGGTCGTATGCCCGGACATATGAATGTACTACTTGCAGAGGCCGATGTGCCTTATACGAAACTCATCGAAATGGAAGATGCAAATCAGGAAATGAGTAGTACCGATGTCGTGATTGTAATCGGTGCTAACGACGTTGTGAATCCTGCCGCCCTTGATGATCCTTCAAGTCCTGTCTATGGAATGCCTGTTATAACTGTATTGGATGCAAAGTATGTGATCGTTATTAAGCGGTCCATGGCTATGGGCTACGCGGCTATCGAAAATAATCTTTTCTATCATCCTAAGAATTCAATGCTGTTTGGTGATGCCAAAGTTGTACTGCAGAAATTAATAAGTGAAATTAAAGAGCTGTAGCTTTTTGATTTCAATTTTGATGATTAAGTTCTCCAACAATCGCAGCTATTGGCCTTCATTCTTGATGATTCGCAACTTACACAGTTGAAGGGTTTTGATATCTTTTTGTTTTGTGTGAAGGATTTCTGTGAGACCTAATTATTCCGATAGAGCACATTTTACTTTTATAAAACAGATGAGTATTACTCTCATGCTGTTATTAATTTCACAACTCATAAATGAATTCAAAATATGTCATTTGAAGAATTGTGAAAATTTTTTTCTTTCCTGTAATTGCTCCTTTGCAGCTGTCGGCCTTCTGAAATGGTTGTAAATAGTTATTCATAAAAAAGTGAAATTTTTTTCTCCTACGCTTATCAGAGGTTTGGCGGTTTTTTGCAAAAAAGTGAGGTAAGAAATTCTATGGTTTTGACTCTATAGGGTAAATTCGAAAATCCCCATTTTGTTTTTTTTCCTATGTTTGAACTTTTATAGTTTCTTGTAATAACTTTACCTATGCTTGTCATTCCCGGAGGAGAGATTGTTTTAAGAGATGATCGAATAAAAAAGACATGGGAGGTTGAAATTGTTCCGTTCAGCCTTGCAGAGTTTGCAGTTACGCAGGATATTTATTTTGCAATAATGCACTGCAATCCTTCTGCATTCAAGGGTCCACGGCGACCTGTAGAGAATGTATCGTGGAATGATGCCATTGCATTTTGTAATGCCCTTTCAAAAAAAGAAGGTCTTCCAGAATTTTATTTCGTTGACAATAATGGCGAAGTGAAAATTAAGAATCCGAATGCCATAGGGTATCGTTTGCCCACCGACGCCGAATGGCAGTATGCATGTAAGGCTGGTACTGACAAAGTAAGATACGGAGATCTTGATCAAATTGCATGGTATAAAGGGAATGCTGATGCCTGCACACATGAGGTGGATTCGAAAATGCCCAATGCATGGGGTTTGTTCGATATGCTTGGAAATGTCTGGGAGTGGTGTTGGGATTTGTACGACGAAGAAGTCTATGGTAGTTACCGAATTTTTCGTGGTGGTGGCTGGAATGATCCGGAACGTGGATGCCTCGCTACTAATCGCCGGAGGGGTCATCCCGATTTTAAAATCGATGATTTAGGATTCAGACTTGCGCAATCACTTTGAAAATTTTCATCTTGTCAAAAAATTTATATATTTATCAAAATTAATAAATCATAATATGAAAACTAAATCGGACGCCTTTATCCCTTTTCATAAGAACTATGCTTTTTATCTGGTGCTTGGATTTGTGCTGGCCATCATTGTACTGGTGGCTTTCCCTGATGGATTTATTGTGAAGACGCCCAAGGAAGTGTATGAACAGAATGGTCGACAAAATACCGATACCGTGCTTCGTGTTACTGCTGTATACTGCTGGGATGGCTTTACCAATTCAGTGATAGCACGCAAAACCGCAAAACGTAAGCTGTTCATGAATGGTTACATCGCTGTTGAAGTGAATAATATCAAACGTTTGGATAGTCTTGTTACATACGAAGAGCGTGTTCCTCGTTTGTATTTTAATAATGTTGCGTTAAAAAGTCTTTCTTATTCTCTCATTGATTCAGATAATGGCTTTGTAATATATTATCTCGATCAGGCTGACTCTTCTTTATCTCAATGTGATGCATACTTTAAAAACATGTTTAGTCCATGGGTGATTAATCGCATCTCTCTTGGATTCGATGGAGAGAAGCCTTTTAAGACCGATGTATACGGTTATGCCCTTTATCCCATCGATCGCAATGCCTTTTGGGTAATGTTATGTATGATAGGATTTGTAATTTGTGTGTTTGTCGTATTAACCAGATCGAGTACCTTGCTTAAGGTGGCCTCAACGGATAGCCAATTCAGTTTGGCCTATACCCAAATCGCCTTCTGGACGCTGATTGTCATTATTTCATATTTATACCTTTGGATGAGTACACAGGAATATAATACACTCACAGCTTCTGCGCTAATCATCATGGGGATCAGCACAGCCACAACGTCTGGTAGCAGACTTATCTCAAAACGGATGCAACAGAAGCGACTGGCTGAAGATCAATCTGCAACTAATGATCAGGATAAACAGGGTGAAGCGGTATTTATTCGTCCCAGTAAAGGCTTTTTCAGTGATCTCTTTTGCGATGATAATGGCAGCAGTATTTCACGTATGCAAATGATCCTTTGGACGCTTATTATGGGAGTGGTTTTTATTTGGGTTGTGATCAAGGAAAAGCAAATGCCCGAATTCAGCGACAGTCAGCTATTACTTATCGGAATCAGTTCCGGCGCCTATTTGTTGTTGAAGCCATTTGATCAGTATAAAACAAAACAATAATGTGTTAATGTGATAATGTGATAATGTGATAATGTAATTGGATTGATTATTTTTATGCGATAATAAAAAGTAATGAAGGAGTTGTGATTAGTAAGAATGCGCACTTCACCCAAATAGTTATAAGAATATGAAAATGCTGATTTACAAAAGATATCCTTCATCTGAGGAAGCTCAGGAACTGATTGATTTGCTCAATGCGCATAATATCGAATATGAAATAGAGGATAATAGTCGGAGCATCGCCGATCATATTATTGGCCAGGATATGGAGAGCAAAGTGCTGGTTAAAATCAATCAGAGCGATTTTATCAGAGCAAATGAATTGCTTGAAAAGCAGGCGCAGCAAGAGATAGAGCAAGTTGAGAAGGATTATTATTTGTTTTCTTTTGAAAACCATGAATTACTTGAAGTGCTCTCCGAACCTGATGCGTGGTGCGATTTCGATCGGCAGCTGGCAAAAAAAATCCTTAAAGACCGGAGTGTGGAGATTTCTGCACCGCTTGAAAAAGCCTTTGTTGATAAGCGGATCAAAGAATTGTCAAAAACAGAAAAGGGCAATTCTATCTGGATGATTGTAGGTTATGTGTCGGCATTACTCGGTGGCCTATTGGGCATTGCTGTCGGTCTTAATTTGTGGACATCCAAACGAACGCTGCCTGATGGAAGTCGCGTTTTTGTTTACACCGAGCGCGATCGATTCCATGGGATGATTATCAGTATCATTGGAATTTTTGTGTTTTTGATGTCGGTCGTGATACCCTTTCTGTATTTATAGTTGCTAGTGACAAGAGTCGATTTTTGGATATTATGAAAATGGCTGTCTGCTGAATTGCTCATTATTTATAGTTTATTCATGAGTTCCTTTATACTTTTGTGAAAAGTTCACATTATGCTTGACCTTTTAATACAGCGAATCAAGGAGGATAACGTTAACGGAGAGGCATTGCTTGGCTTGTTTCAGGAACGTACGATTAAAGCAAAGACTATTCTCCTAAGTGAGGGACAAACTTCCCGGCATATTTATTTTGTCAAAAAGGGATGTTTACGTCTTTGGTTCAATAATCAGGGAAAAGATGTGAGTTTTCAGTTTTTTCTAGAGGGACAGGCAGTCTCCTCATTTTTTGGACGGGAACCAAGTTTGTTCACCTTAGAAAGTATTGAGCCTTCAGTGATTGTTTTATTGAAAAAATCGGACTTTGATAAAATGCTAAATATAATTCCTGAGTTGAAAGATGGCTTTTACGAAATCTTATTCAGACGTTTTGAGAATTACGCGAAACTGTTTCTTTCACAAATTAAGGATAGCCCGGAAAAGCGATACCTCGATTTGATGGCCACCAATCCTGAGCTCATTCAGCGTATTCCTCAGCATTACCTGGCCTCTTATCTTGGAATAACTCCAGTTTCGTTGAGTAGAATCAGGAATAGAAAGAGATAGATTTCTTAACAATTGTTATCGTATTGTTTTGATTGACCAATATATTTTTGCTGGATTAATATCTAACAATATATTCAATGGAGACAGTCACTAAAAAGAGGCTATTTTCTAAGAAAGCATTTGTTTCAACGGCCATGTTTTTTTCTTTCTTATTTCTTCCGTTTTCTGGGATTATGAATCATCAACTTCAATTTGAAGCGCTGAGTCGTGAACGACATTTATGGATGTCAATTCACAATATGGCGGCCGTATTATTTGTGATCTTTTCTTTACTCCATATTATTTATAATTGGCGCGCATTTACGGCTCATATTCGTAATGCAGCAACTAAGGTTATCCGAAAAGAAACGCTGATTGCAATAATTGTGGTTTGTGGTGTGATAGGCCTATTTGCATCACATGTTTTACATGTCGGATGAAAGTAGGTTTTTCTGACAGCGGTGGTCGTATTGCAAAATGAATTAATTTTGTCATCACAATTTGGGATATGAATTTTAATTTGCGGGCATTGATGGCAAACCGAGGTATTCTTCAAAAGATATTTTTTGTAGTACTTCTTGCTATGCCTTTGGGCGGATTTGCATTTTCTTTTACTCAGGCCCAATCGCCCTATCGTATTGAATGTCCTTATTTCAGGGCTTCTGGTAAGTATGCCCGGCATACAGTCCATATTTCTTCATTTTTTACGATAAAGAAAAAGATTTCTTCCATCAGGTCTTTACAGATTCATGGAATAATCTTAAAGCAGACAGCATTGATTGCAAGTATTATCCTCAAGAATCAAGAAGTAATAGCTGATGAGAGTAAGCAGCAATGGTTGCTCCACAACCTATGGGTTTCTCATGACCGGGACGAGCAGGAGAGGGCTGTCTCCAGTCTCTTTTCTTGATTTATAAATGCTGAACTGATTCAGCATTATTTACTAATTACATAAAAAATATTATATGAATACGATATCGTATAAAGCAGGCTATTGGTCTGCCCTTTTGATTTTGATTTGTTTTTTCTCCTGGATTGTTTGTTTTACAGGGATTGCGTTTTCTTCTCCTCTGTTTTACTGGACAAATTTGCAGGATTATCTTTTATTTGAAAGAACGTATCCTCAGTATTTTCAACTGGCCGCCAAAGCCTTTATGCTTTTGTTTGGACCGGTCTATGTAGTATTGATTAATAGTCTTTACGATTTGGCTCTTCCTTCTAGGAAAACTGTTGCACGTATTGCGTTATTATTTTCTCTGGCCTTTGCAATATGTTCTTGCTTGCATTATTTTATTCAACTGAGTTCTGTACGAATCAATGTTGAACACGGGCAAATTGGGGGGATAGAACAATTTCTTCAGGCAAATCCTTATTCCTTCATGACAGCTGCCGATATGCTTGGATGGACTTTATTTCTAGGGCTATCTTCTTTATTCGCATTCGCAGCAATTAAGAAGGAGCGCACGAACAAATGGTTAAAAATCTCAATGCTTGTAAACGGAATTTCATCATTGCTTGGTGGTATTGGATATCTTTTTCAACTCCCATTGCTTACGTTTATTTTTATAAACCTTGGTGTGGGGGGCGCAATGATCGGTGTCGGATTTTTTTCTTTGAAATTTTTTCGACGAGGTGAAACAATGAGAGAGACATTAATTTAACATTAAGGTTTTTCTTCGCCAATTGCAGCACTAAGCGCAAAATACTATTCGTGTAAGCAGTATTGTAATTGGCGAAGAAGAACTTTATCTATTCGTGCATCTTGGTTTTGCGAACAGACAAGGAGTGGAAAAATGCAAGGGGATTGCCCAAGCTTTCATACTTGTGACTTGAAATCAGTAGTGTCCGGTTATAGGTTAAACAGTTTCAGTTGATTATCTTTTTCTGGTTCAAAATTGTACTTGCTTTTATCGCTAAATAGTTCATTTATAGTTATTTTCTCAAATACACAAAATTCAACAACTTGTGACAATGTGTAGAGTGTTTGATCGATCATCAGTTTTTTCTTGGCAATTGCTAATAGCAGATATGCGCAAGTTGCAATCCAAATCTGCGTATTCACTGCATTCTCTGACGTACCAAAGAAAGCTTTGATTCTTAAATGTTGCTTTATCCATCTAAAAAATGATTCAATTTTCCATCGTTCTTTGTATAGTTGAGTAACAGTCAATGCAGGTATTTCGAAGTTGTTTGTAATAAAGACGAATGATTTGTTTAAATCGAGATCGTTATATCGAACGCGCCGCAAAGTATCAGGATAATATTTTGAAGGTTTTTGTCCAGTTAATCGGATTTGCTGATCGCAAACCAAGCCGATCGTTTTGTCAACTGGCGATGCTGCAAGTCTCTGAAACTGCATGTTTCGTTTGGCTCTGGTAACATAATAAGCCGCACCTTTGTTGAGTTGATAAAGCCTAAAGAAATCAACATAGCCTTTATCCATTACGTAAAAAGCGCCGGCTTCAGGAACTATTGCATCAAGAATATTGACATCGTGACAAAGGCCATCAGTGACGTCGATAAATGTCGGTATAGATCCTCGCAAATCGAGCAAAACATGGGCCTTCACCGCGCCTTTATTTTTACGGAATTTGGCCCAGGGAAACAGATTTAGGCAAAGATCAATCGTTGTGCTATCAAGTGCATAGACAACATTATCTAAATCAACTTTAAAATCATTGTCTGCGTGATAGAGTTCTCGAGCAGTTTTGATGAGTACTTGAGCATACTCCTCAAATATCCGGTAATCGCGAGTTTCGTTTGCATCAGCAAGTGTCGATCGTTTTATTAACTGTCGAAATCCTGCGTGGTAAAGCTTTTCTGGAATTGCATTCATGCATGATTCAATGTCTCGCAAACTTTCACGACGAGTTAACTGCGCAAAGCACATGACAAGAAATTGCTGACGTGTTGTGAAGTTCTTCACTCTATAATCGCCGTTATACTTAGCAACCAGCTTGTCAAATTCATACCATCTCATATGCGACATTATCTGTGCAAAGACTGTTTTCCCAACGTTCATCCTGAATATTTTTCACGAAGATCGATGAAAATTCAAATCAAAAAATCAAAGAACGTTCATATTGTGTTATATTATAACGCATTACAAAGATTACAAAAAAGTTAACCGGACACTACTGACTTGAAATATTAAATATACAATAGAAATTTATTATTGTCTTTTGTAAATATTAATTTACATGGAATGTAACCTTTTTTACATATTTTAGTATAAATGTCAGATAAACAGTATTTTCTCTACAACCCGGAGAAAATCTAATTTTCTGCCAATGAAAACTACAGCTCTGATCGCATTGTTGTTGATAGCAACAGCCACACAAGCACAGCGTGTGGTTAGCGATACACTGAACTTTGTAAAAGCCAGCGCCGAAAGGGAAGTGATCGATCCAACCATATTTAAGAAGTTGGAGAAATTCAATGATTCATATGAGTCGATTGTTTATGTATATCGATTGAGCTCATACGTGGGTGCTGCGGGCATTTGGAAAGTTAAAGTTGATAATAAACTTTATGCACAATTGCTGCAACTTGAAGTGGTTGCAATACACATTTCCACTGCTGTGAAAACACATCATTTTCAGCTAGGTGAGAATTATATGTATTTCACCGGATTCAAACCCAATCGCTATTATTATGTTCAGCTAAAAGGCGTGGATATTAAGACCGGATATCTGAACGCTGAAACGCTGAATCAAATTAAGACTTGCGAGAAGGCACAGCCTATTCCAAAAGTGAAGTAATCGTAATACCATTAATCTCACTTATTCATAAAGGATACTTCTTTTGTGCTGGTTTATATTGTCTAGATCTGACATGAGCCGTTGTAAGGCTTGTTATTGAGCTACTATTATTGACTCTGTAAGGTCGCATTATTCAATTCTCTTGAGCGAAGCATTATTCACTTTCATTGCATTTGGAGGCGTTTTGGTTTACCTTTGTGAATATCACAAATTATCTAATTCTATGAAAAAAGTCGTTTTGATTACTGGAGCTTCTTCAGGAATAGGGAAAGAAGCCGCAAAAATATTGTTAAGTCAGGGCTACATCGTTTACGGTGCAGCACGTCGTCTCGAGAAAATGCAGGATTTGAAAGATGCAGGAGTGAAGCTAATAGCGATGGATGTCACTGATGATGCGTCAATGGTGAAAGGTGTTAGCGAAATCATAGAGACTGAAAAACGAATTGACGTATTAGTTAATAATGCAGGTTATGGTTCGTTTGGATCAGTTGAAGATGTGCCCATGAGTGAGGCAAAAATGCAATTTGAAGTGAATCTGTTTGGCCTAGCCCGCTTATCACAGTTGGTCTTGCCCGTGATGCGTGCACAACAGTCGGGGCGAATTATTAATATCTCTTCAATTGCAGGTAAAATGGCTCAACCACACGGGGCATGGTATCATTCTACAAAGCATGCTGTTGAAGGCCTTAGCGATTGCATGCGTTTGGAATTGAAACAATTTGGTATTGACGTAGTCCTCATTGAGCCCGGAGCAATCTATACAGAATGGAATACTATTGCCAGAGACAGCATGGCAAAAGTTTCGGGCAATACAGCTTATGGCCCTTTAGTTAAGCGGCATTTACTTGTGATGGAATCAGCTGATCGCAAAGGCTCCAAGCCGATTGTTATAGCTAAGGTCATTGCCCGTGCGGTAAATGCGCGCAGACCTAAAACTCGCTACGCCGCTGGTATGGGTGCAAAACCAGCACTCTTCTTCAGATGGTTACTCTGCGACCGCACCTTTGATTGGATTGTAATGCGTATAATGAGTTAGTTTCTTGGTTGACTCGGAATGTCTGTCCATAAAGTCCGTCTGCTGGGTTGTCTTCGTATTATCTGGCAGTCATCCCGACATGATATGTGGGACCCTGCCCTCCAACACTTCGGACGCCTTGTCTCGCCTTAGGCGAGAGAGCTTTATGAGCAGCCACTGAGTTTATATTCGGACTATATTAAATGGGTTATTAGGGATTAAACCGGATTTTTGAGGAGCAACAAATAGTTATGGCGTTTTTTTAGCACAACTAAAAAAAACCAATACTGAATTGTCACAATTAATAAGAGCACAACTTAATTTGTGGTTTATATTCTTTAAATTCCACCTTTTGCATGAACAAAAGGTGGAGCCAAAATTCTAGTCAAAGCCTGCCTGACTGCGTCACGCAGGCAGGCCAAATGCTATCCCCCGCTCTCGCCAACAGCCGCAAATCACGCAAGGCAGTGCCGAAAACGCCAACTGACGGCAGTTCTTGAATGTGATAATAAACTTCATTTCGCTCATTGAATTTTCTTTTTTGTCGTTTTCGACAGAGCCGACAGCGAAAAAGCCGCTGTCTGGCCCCTTGCGGATTTGCGTGCCGTTGGCGATTCACAGCCCGCCCACGCCCGCTGGCTTTGACAGGCCCGCGCACACGCTTTGAACATTAGCATTGCATAATTTCAATACGGTAAAAGAACCCCAAAGTACTAATGGTTTTGGTCTGATAGACTATTTAAACACGGATGCTCAAAAAGATTGATAAGTGTAATCAATATTGATGGCCAATGTTACAGACAATAGCTGCAAATGGAACTCATTCGCGTTCATTCGTGGTATTCGTAGTAGAAGAAAGATTTTAAAATCTATTGTTTTCTATGAATAGTATTCTTACTCCTCAACTTTTCCGTTTGATCAGTTATTAGTTTGAATGTGGTGCTACAACTATTAATTGCAAGTTTTAACTGTAGTTGTAAGCGTGGTAAGAAATATCCTATCCTGAACACTATAGGAATATGCCTTGGCGTCTTTGTGGCCACAATATTTTTAGTTCTTCGTGTCTTATTTTATAAGGAGGATTTTTTGTGTTTTGCTCCCTCGCTCTGTCACTCCTTGTACCATGTAAACTCCATCAGGAAGTAAGGAGATATCTGGTGTGGCCACAAAAGTACCGTTGATGTTTGCAATTTTTTCCGAATATACTTCTTGACCGGAGAAATTGAAAATCCGGATGCATGCGCTGGTACTTCCCTGCTCATAAAGTGAAATGTTTAGTATTCCATTCGTTGGATTGGGCGCAACATTAAGCAAGCTGTTAAATGCGGCCTCAGTGCTGTTTATGCCAATTGACGGGCTCTTTATGATGGTGGTCGCGGTATTTGTAACTACTGCGGGATTGAAATCAAAATAGATTTTAGCTTCATTATTAATGCTGTCGTTTACCTGTATATCATTTTTGGTTTTTATGCGGAACATAATATATCCGTTGCTTCCATCAAGGTCAACATTGCTGTCGGGTAGCATAATATGATTGAATGTCCACACAGCAGTGCCATTGGGTTCGATGCTGAAGATGCAGGGATGGCTGGAGGAGATGGTTTCGATGCTTGGGATTATTAATTTATTGCAAAGAGAATCTTTAATCACAATGTTGATTGCCGTATCATTTCCTGTGTTTTGAAAATGCAGCGTGTAGTACAAATCAGGTTGAGTAAGCACTTGCGCTGGTGTTAGGATGGTAGATGATACCTCTTTGTAATTTGGATCCATGGAGCCTACAATGCACTGACTAATATTATATACATTGTTTGCAGGGATAGTGTCGCCTGCTATTGGAGTAATCCAGACAGTCGTATGCACTGAGTCACCAAGCTGAGTAGAAAGTGGAACATCGAAAGTTATTGCTATCAGCCTGCTTTCACCTTCTGTAAGGTTTGAGTAAGCCCAGACAAGGGTGTCATTGTTTTGTGCGCTAAATGTCGGATAGCTGCTCGAATAATTCAGCGCTGGATCGTACTTAAAATACACATCTCCGTTTGTTGCTATAGATCCATTGTTCTTATAGCTAATAAAATAAGTTGTTTGAAATCCTCGTCGAACAATATTTGTGATGACTGCTGCCTGCACATCAAGTACGTTTATGCAATGCAATCCAAAATCGTTTAGGGTGTCGCTAAAACCCGTCAACACAAGGGTAGCGGGATTCGCATTACAGAATGATGAAAGCTGTAGAAGGCTTAGATTGTAGGTTCCTGTATCATAATAGGCTTGGTATTCTCCCATTGCATTCGTTGAGAAATAATAAGGGAAAGGATCCTGAACGATGATCTTGCCGGGTATTCCTGGTTCACCCGGATCTTTGACCCCATTATCGTTCAAATCATTATATACTATTCCAGCCTTGGTTAATAGAGAAGAACAGGCTGTCACTGCAACAGTGATATTGTCTGTCGCTGTACATCCGATAGCATTGCTTCCTGTTACGGTATAGGTAGTTGTTCCGGTAGGCATAACAGCACCCTGTACTCCCCCTGTCCATGATGTATTCCAAGTGTAGTATGTTGCCGTACCTGTTGCTGAAAGAAAGGCTGTATCTCCGGCACAAATCATAGCCGGCGAAACCTGAGCATTAACAATTGGATTTGGCGTAACCGTTATCGTGATGCATTGTGTAGCAGTGCATCCGTTATTATTCATGGTTAGGGTATATGTTGTTGTTCCTGTGGGGCACACAGTTACCGGATTTCCTGTAAGTAATCCCGGACTCCAGAAATATGTACAAAAGCCTTGATTACAGCTGGCGGTGATTGAAGTACATTCGCCGAAACATACGTTAGCATTGGCGGGTGTAATGGTTGCTGCGGGTGTAGGATTCATAATGATATGGGTATGAGCACTAACGGTATCACCTATCATATCTGTAACGGTAACACTATACATTCCTGCAATGGTGATATTAGTGCTTTGTGTATTTACCCCATTGGACCATGTATAGTTATATGGAGGAGTGCCTCCGGTGGCAACAGCGTTAATGGTAGTTTGACTACCTTGACAAAATTGCGGATCGCCAGATATAGTCACCTGAAGTTGTGCATGGGTCAATGTCACAATGGTGAGCATCAGAATAGCTGAGAATAGGGCTTTTTTCATGGGGTAATTATTAATAGGGTGAAATCGGAAATACAGAAACGTCACTTTTGCTGAACAAAATCTATAGACTCAAATTTAAACAGAATGGTTGTCTGTCGTTGAGTTTTTATACTCACAAAAACCGTATATACAATTCATATTGATAAATATGATTGAATAATAGAATGAATTGAAATAAAATTTGCTTAAGTCGCAAAGTGTTTACACTCTCGACACTGCATTAGCAACCTTAGTAAATGATTTACTGAAAGTTCTCAAGTTCAGCACACAAAGCTTCCCATGCGCTCATGCGGTGGGTAAGATCGTCCTGTACCTTGCGATAATTCCAATAAAAGGCCTGATCGATAGTGGAACCCGGATGAAGGTCAGGGGCAGAGAGAATTTCATCGAGACGTTTGAGTTCGGCTTCCAGTGATGAAATTTCATCTTCGCTGTGTTTGATGCGGTTTTGCAGCTTGCGAAGTTCGCGATTATCGATTTTCTTTTTTTCGTATGAGACTTTTTGTACTGATACAACAGGTGTAGCGACTGCTTTTTGTTTCTTTTGTACCTCAAGTGATTTCAGCGATTCGAGTTTGCGCGCATCGAGAAAATCGTAGATATCTCCATGATACTGTCGTATGCCTTTATTCCTGAACTCAAATACTTTTTCGGTAAGTCCCTGTAAGAAATCACGGTCGTGAGAAACAACGATTAAGGTGCCTTTGAATTCAAGTAGAGCGCTTTTCAGAATATCCTTTGACACCATATCAAGATGGTTCGTTGGCTCATCAAGGACTAGTAAATTCACGGGAGTCAGCAGGAGTTTGGCAATGGCTAATCGCGATTTTTCACCACCTGAAAGTACTTTGACTTTTTTATCTATGGCCTCTGCTCCAAACAGAAAGCTGCCGAGTAGTCCGCGCACTCTGGGTCGCATATCACCTACCGCAACATCGTCAATAGTTTGGAAAACCGTTTTGTTCATGTCGAGTAACTCGGCCTGATTTTGTGCAAAGTATCCTATAGCCACCTGATGCCCGAGTTCCATGGTTCCGTCGCAGTCAAGTTCTTTAATGATAATCCGCGAAAGCGTAGTTTTGCCTTCACCATTGCGACCAACAAACGCAACTTTTTCGCCTCTGGTGATTGCCAGGTCGAGATTGCGTAGTACTTCGTGAGTACCATATCGTTTCGATAGCTGCTTACATTCAACCACTACCTTCCCAGAGTGCGGTGCAGGCGGGAAGCGGAAATGGATTGCAGAAGTATCAACTTCGTCAATTTCCACACGCTCAATTTTGTCAAGATATTTTTCCTTACTTTTTACCTGACGCGCTTTAGTTGATTTAGCGCGGAAACGCGTAATGAAGCGTTCCATTTGTTCAATCTGTTTTTGTTGATTTGAATAGGCTGCAAATTGCTGTTCGCGGCGTTCCATCATCAATTCAACATATTCGGAATATCCTGCTTTGTAGTCGGTGATTTTTCCGAGTGATATTTCAATAGTGCGTTTTGTAACATTATCAAGAAATGCGCGGTCGTGAGAAACCAGTACAATTGCACCATTATAATTTATCAGAAAATCCTCCAGCCATTGAATGGATTCAATATCGAGGTGATTGGTAGGTTCATCAAGTAGTAACAATTCCGGTTTGCGAAGTAAAAGCTTGGCAAGCTCCACGCGCATTTTCCAGCCACCACTGAATTCGCTGAGCGAACGCGTGAAATCGCTTTTCTCAAAACCAAGGCCGAGTAAGACTTTCTCGGTGTCGGCTTCCATGGTATTACCACCAAACATACTAAACTCTTCATTCGCCTGTGTTAAACGATCCAGGCTTTTATAATAGACAGGTGCTTCATAATCGGTGAAGTCGGCGATTTTCTTGTGAAGATTTTCAATTTCTTTTTGAAGTGCGAGTACTTTGTCGAACGCTGTGAGTGCCTCATTAAAAACGCTGCGACCGGAGATGAACTCCATTTCCTGAGGCAAATATCCCGAGGATGCCCCGGAAGGTAGTACCACAGTGCCTTGTTCAGGCTCCATCAATCCGCACATGATTCTGAGCAAGGTTGTTTTGCCAGCGCCATTTTTGCCAACCAGGCCAATACGGTCTTTTGGATTGATGATAAAGGAAACATCATCAAATAAGAAATTCCCATTGAATTGTACTGAAAGTTGATTGACAGAAAACATAGCAGTCGTTTGAGCGTGCAAAGATAAAATGTTCGCGCTTATGAAGAGGGATTAATCACACCTTCTTTATGAATGTTGACCAAACTTAACATTAGCTGAACATCGGTATTTCTAATTTTTATACCTTTGCGGGTTAATTTTTTTTGAGATTAACAGAATGCGCTGTATTTTTGGCATTTAGAATTATTAGTAAATTTGTAATATATAAGCATTATTATTCTGATCAGGAATTGATCATTTTAAACTGGCTTACATGAATACTTCGGAACAGGAATCAACACCATTGGCGAAGGATACACAGTTAGAGGAAAAGCTGATCGACATTGATAAGGTAATTGGGAGTAAGAATCCACGATTACTCAAGATGCTGCCGGGCTTCATTATCCGTTACCTGAAGAGAACATTGCATCAGGATGAAATGAATGCGTTCATTCGTGATTACAATCAATGGTACGGTTTGGATTTCGCACATAAAATCATCGAGTTTTTCGGAATTACTGTAGTTGCAGAGGGTCTGGAAAATATTCCACGCGAGGGGCGATATTTGATTGCTGCTAATCATCCCTTAGGCGGATTGGATGGAATTGCCTTAATTACAGCAGCCAGCAAAGTACGAAAGGACATACTTTTTCCTGTGAATGATTTACTGATGAATGTTAAAAATCTGCAAGAAGTTTTTATTCCTGTAAATAAACACGGAAGTAATGCGGAAAACATTCGCTTGTTTGATCAGACCTTTAATCGTGATGTAGTAATCCTGTATTTCCCTGCTGGCTTGGTTTCGCGAAAGCAAAAGAAAGGAGTGATTAAAGATCTTGAGTGGAAAAAAACATTCATTTCTAAGTCCAAAAAGTCGGGAAGAGATATTGTTCCAGCACATATTGATGGGTACAATAGACAATTTTTTTATAAGCTGGCACGTTTCCGCAAGCGCATGGGCATTAAGCAAAATATAGAAATGCTCTATTTGGTGGATGAGATGTACAGACAAAAAGGTAAAACCATACGTATTACTTTTGGTAAGCCGATTAACATAGAATCCCTGGATAAGCGCTACAGTGATGCAGTATGGGCATCGAAAATAAAAGAGCATGTTTACCGACTCGAACATGAGCCAAAACTGGAGTTTAACGCTAAAGAGGTTTAAAAAATGAAAGAAATTATCCCCGCTGTTGACAAAGCCTTATTGGAAAAAGAACTCACTCAGAAAAAGTTTGTTCGACATACCAACAATGGAAATAATAATATTTATATAATCACGGCCCATGATTCACCAAACGTGATGCGTGAAATCGGACGTTTACGTGAGATTACCTTCCGCAGAGGTGGTGGAGGAACAGGGGAAGAGGTGGATTTGGATGATTTGGATCTTCAGGAAAATCCGTATCGACAGTTAATCGTGTGGGATCCGCATTCTATGGAAATTGTCGGTGGTTATCGTTTTTTGCATTGTGGTCTGGCCGATGCAGACGAAAATGGAATTCCTAAAATTGCAACGGCCAAACTGTTCGATTTTTCTCCTCGTTTTCTTACTGAATTTCTTCCTTATACTATTGAATTGGGAAGAAGCTTTGTACAGCCCGATTATCAGCCGATGGTGAATAGCCGTAAGGGCTTATTTTCACTGGATAATCTCTGGGATGGACTTGGAGCTTTGATTGTTGATTATCCTGATGTGAAATACTTTTTTGGTAAGGTGACTATGTATCCTCATTTTAACCGTGAGGCAAGAGATATCATCTTATACTTTTTATTCAAATATTTTCCTGATAAAGACAATCTCGTAAAGCCCTCATTGCCATTAAAAATTGAAACCGACTTCCGCAAGCTTGAAAGTTTATTCAATGGTGGTAATTATGGATCTGACTACAAAAGGCTTATTCAGGCGTTCCGCCAGCTGGATGAGCATATTCCTCCCTTGATTAATGCCTACATGAATCTGACGTCCACTATGCGTACTTTTGGAACCTCCATTAACGCAAAGTTTGGAAACGTGGAAGAAACAGGTATTTTGATCACACTGGGAGATATATATGAGAACAAGAAGGAGCGGCATCTGCTTACGTACAAGAAGGATTCATAACGCTTCACTAATTTTATTCTCATGTTGATGAAAACCGCTGTTTTTGTAAAAAGCAGCAAAATGTATCAGGAGTGCCCGACGGACAAGCTTCCGGAATACGCATTCATTGGTCGCAGTAATGTTGGCAAATCTTCGCTCATCAATATGCTGACTGATCGAAGGACCTTGGCAAAGACCTCGTCCACACCGGGGAAGACGCAGTTAATTAATCATTTTCTTATCAACGAAAGTTGGTATCTCGTGGATTTACCAGGCATTGGCTATGCACGCGTAGCACAAAAGGCACAAAAAAGCTGGGGTCCAATGATTTCAAATTATTTAATTAAAAGGGAAACGCTGGTTAATACGTTTATGTTGCTTGATGCCCGTCTCAGCCCTCAGAAAATCGACCTTGATTTTATGAACGAAATGGTAATGAATCAGGTACCGTTTTCTATGGTTTTTACCAAGGCCGACAAGCTCAAACCCAGGGAACTCAAGCAAAATCTTGATGCCTATCGTAATGCATTATTAGAGATTTGGGAATATTTACCCGAAGTGTTTGTTACTTCCTCTGAAACCAAAGCAGGAGGAGAGGAGTTGCTCGATTTTATTGAGAAACTGAACAAGCTTTATGCAGAACACGAGGGGACTGGCAAAAAGTAGTGTTTTTGCCAAGGACGACCGACTCTGCGCCAATAATTGAAAAACCTAGATAAACTTTATTTGACAGACACTAATTGGTTGGTGTCTGAGGATTGGCAGGTGCTTGCTGATTTCCGGGTGTTTGCTGATTCGCAGGAGCTTGCTGATTAGGAGGATTACCAGGGGTTTGATTTGTTGGAGGCGTAGTTTTTGGCCCGGTAGGTTTTTTCTTTTTAGGTGCTTGCGAAGTTGACACAACACCGATTTCTTTGCCGTTTGAGAATTTCTTCTCTTCTGATGTAGAGCCATCAGCGCTATATATTATCCATTTGCCCTCACGGAGACCTTTAACGTAATCGCCTTCCGCTTTCATGGTTCCTTTGGAGGTGTAATACTTCCAGGTGCCATCGCGCTTGCCATTATTGTCGTATGCGCCTTCAGTGCGTTTTTCTCCATTAACGACATAATACGTCACCCAGGAACCGGTTTTGCGTCCCATGGAGTATGCTCCTTCCTGCACTAATGTCCCGTTGTAATTATATCGCTTGTAATCGCCGTCGCGTTTACCATTGAAGAAATTTGATTCTTCCATGATGATACCATTGTACGAATTGTGGCGTACAAAAGGACCATGTTTTACATCATTCAAAAATGTAATCTCATATAGGACCACCCGTTCCCGGGAATAATATTTCCAAAGCCCTTGTTTGCGTCCCAGTTCATCCCTAACATTGCGATGTTTATCCGAGCGAGGTGCATACTGTGGACGCTCCTCTGTTTGCGCAAAGAGGGTGCTTGAAAAAGTAAGTAAAGTCAAGCTCAGAAAAAAACACAGAATTGAGCTCTTCATGAGATGTGGGTTTTGTTATGGCCAAAAATAGTAAAAAAAAAGGCAAAAGGCAATAAACGAAGCTTTTTTATATAAATAATACGAAAATACGTAATACTGATATATTGTTAAGTGATTGATAAATATACTACTTGCAAAAAAAAGTAATGCAATTACTTTTTCTCTTTTGAAGTGATCTCTTTTTCAATGAAATCTTTATCAAAATACAACCAGAACAGTGGACGATAGCCTTTAAGTTCTGAGTTTTCATCATAAGTTGCCACTGTTGGTGCAATTCCAAGAACTTTTTTAGAGATCGTATGATCATTCAGATTATAACTCCATTCTTCGAGGAATTTTATTTTTTGGATTAATTGAAAATCGAGTTTCTGAGTTATTACAGTGTCAATTTCGTCGTAAGGTGGTGTGGTCTTATTGATATGGAGAGTATCGGATTCATTACCGATGGCCTTCACCTGTTCTACTGTCAGCGGTTCATTGGTGAGAAAATCATATGCGCCAACTTTACCTGAATATGCCCAATCCATTAGCATTTTCACGAAATCTGTGCGTTTTGATGTTTCAATATTTTCTTTCCACCAATCGCCATTTTCTTCTTCATAGGGACTTTTAATAAAAACAGGATATTCGATTTTTTCTGTAATGATGGTGTCACCGTTGTTATTATCCTTAGAGTTGTTGCCACATGCACTCAACAGGCAAATGCATACTGCCACCATAGCGGGAAGGGTAAAGATTTTCATAGACTTGTCGGTTTGGTTGATCTGATTTTTAATAACGCTAATTATTATAATCCATTGTCGCTGGCATCAAAAAGCTTATTGATGATATCAGCATATTTTTTTGCAATATAGTTACGCTTGAGCTTAAGGGTTGGCGTTAGTTCCCCAGTAAAGGTGGACCATTCAAAGTCGATCAGTTCGTAGCGTTTGATTTGTTCTGTTGCACCAAGTAAGCTATTATACTTTGCAATCTCTTTTTTGAAGCGCATTTTGATGCGTTCATGATTTACCATTTCGGTGTTTGTAGTGTATTCAATACCTTTATTAGCGCACCAGTTGCGGAGGTCGTTGAAGTCAGGAACAACAAGGGCTGCAGCAAATTTCTGATTCTCGCCAAACACCACCATGTTGTCAATAAAGGGTGATTCCTTGAATAAATCTTCAATGGCACCGGGGTTAATATATTTACCAAAAGAAGTTTTAAAAATTTCTTTCTTTCTTCCTGTGAGCCGCAACTGTCCTTTGGGTTCAATGATTCCTGTATCACCTGTATGAAACCATCCATCGGCATCGATTGCGCCCTTGGTGAGCTCGGGTTCTTTATAATAACCAAGCATGATTCCCGGGCCTTTGCAGAGGACTTCGCCATCCTCAGCTATTTTTACCTCAACACCCGGTAGCACTGGTCCTACAGTTCCGGCTTTGATGCCATCTTTCCACAGATTACTCACAGCGATTACAGGAGAGGTTTCTGTAAGTCCGTAGCCTTCCAGGACAGGTATCCCGGCGGCCCAAAAAATATGACAAAGTCTGGGCTGCAATGCGGCACCTCCCGAAACGACCATTTTTAGCCTGTTTCCGAGTGCTTCGCGCCATTTGCTAAATACCAGCCAGTTGGCAATCTTTAGTTTAATGCCATACATAAAACCATTGGGTTCGCCAATTTTGTAGCGGAATCCCAGGTCAAGTGCCCAAAAGAAGATTTTCTTTTTCACAGCTGGCAGCTTACGTCCTTTCTGAACAATGCGTTCAAAGATTTTCTCAAGAAGTCGCGGGACCGTCGTAAATATTTCCGGCTGAACTTCCCTGATATTATCTGCGATGGTGCCCATACTTTCTGCGTAATACACAGAGATTCCCTTATACTGATACATGTAGTTAAGCATACGCTCGTACACGTGACATAAGGGCAAATAACTAATGGCTTTTCCTTCAGGACCAATGGGAGGGATAGGAGCTACCGAGATAAAGTTACTGATGATGTTGGCATGTGATAGCATCACTCCTTTGGGATTGCCCGTTGTTCCTGAGGTGTAGATGATAGTAGCGAGGTCGTTACTGTTAATTGTTTTCTTTACATCATTGAGTTTGTCCGGAACAGGGCACTGCCAGCCCATTCGGATTAATTCGTTGAGATGCTTGAACCCTCTGAGATTTTTAAAGGTATAGATGTCTTTTAGTGTAGGGATTTCAGGAAGAATATGCTCGATTTTTCGCAAGAGATCTTCACCCGCGAGGAATACATATTTTACTTCTGAATGCTCGAGGATATATTTATAGTCCGATTCGCTTATCGTTGGATATATTGGCACGTGGATAGCGCCGACCTGCATAATGCCCATATCAAGAAAATTCCATTCGGGACGATTATAGGTAATTGTTGCAATCTTATCTCCCTTTTGCACTCCCAGTGCAAGGAATCCATATGAAATGTAATTTGCAATATCTTGATAGGCCTTAGTGCTGTAACGCACCCATTCGCCTTCATCTTTCCCTGCAAACATATCAGGTTTTGGAAATGATTCAATTGCGCGGGGGATAAGGTCGAATAAGCGTGTAACTTCTGTAGCCATGATTTATAATTTGGTTCTTAATGAAAACAAAATTAATCTTTTTTATTGGTATGAGATTTTGAGCCCGGGATGGTCCGTTATTATTCGTTGCTCCCTTATTATCATCAACGGGTTCAATAACGCTATCGCTTATTCCAGTGAACTGTATTGGCTTGTGCAGTGGGCATAACAATCATTTCGTTGATGCAGACATGATCGGGTCGCGAAGCAACATAATATATGGCATCTGCTACATCGTCCGCCTGAAGCGGCATATAGCCCTCGTATACTTTTTTTGCCATCTCTTTATTGCCTTTGAAGCGGACTTCAGAAAATTCAGTCTCAGCAGCACCGGGAGCGATTAATGTAACACGAATGCCGTAATTGACTAATTCAATACGCATGGCTTTGTTGAGCGAATCAACAGCATGCTTGGTGGCACAGTATACATTGCCGTTGGCATAGGTTTCTTTTCCAGCAATAGAGCCGATATTGATGATATGTCCTTGTTTGCGTTCAACCATACCGGGTATAATGGCTCTGCTCATCCAGAGCAGACCTTTAACGTTTGTATCTATCATTTGATCCCAATCATCAGGATTGCCTTCGTGTAAAGGACCCATGCCTGCTGCCAATCCCGCATTGTTGACCAGAATGTCGATTTGCTGCCATTCGGTAGGAATCCTATCCATTATTGATAAGGTAGATCTTTTTTGCACATCAAGAACCAATGTGAAAACATCAACATGATATTTCTCCTTGATTTCGGTGGACATTTTTATCAACCGATCTTCACGTCGTCCGCTTAGGATAAGGCGTGCGCCTTCCTCAGCAAATTTAATTGCAGTTGCATATCCAATTCCACTGGTTGCACCAGTAATAAAAACTATTTTTCCTTTGATCATAGCTCGTTATTTTATTTCAATTTGTAATCCACACATAAACCAGCGCCCCGGCATTTCTACAGAAGAAAAATCACGATAGCGGGTGTTTGCGATATTATTTAAACTCATATAAAAGCCCACAGGGCCTGCATTCCATGATATTTTTCCATGTATCAGTATGTAAGGTTTGTACGCAATCTCCTGAGCTGTCGAAGCATCAGTGTAGCTTCCAGCCCGGTCGTACACTCCCAACACCCAGCCAGCACTGATGTTTTTCCAGATGCGATGGTTAATGGTCAGCATTGCTTTATGCTTCAAATAATCCATTACATAATATGAAATATAATCAGTCGTGGGTTTGTTCATACCAATCCATTGATACGAAAGTACGATGTTTCTAAGAAAGAATTTTTTATTGATTAATGCTGGAAGATTGCACTTCCATTGAATTTCCAACCCAGTGGTGTTCAGCTTCGTCATATTTTCAGTATGCCATACCGTTTCACCAGGCTGTTTCACCCAATCGATAATGTGATTGCCATAGCGATAAAAAACTGCAGCATAGCCACTGAAAGCTTTGTTTTCGTAGCGCAATCCTGATTCAATATCCCAGGTTTCTTCGGGAAGGAGATTGGGATTCCCTTTGTTCGAGGGACCTTTATAATATAAGTCAGTATATGTAGGCAAACGTAGCGAACGATTACCAGAAACATAAACGCGTGTGTTTTTTGCGACAAGCATCGAAACATCTAATCCGGGATACCAGCCGGTTCCAAAGCCATCGGCATAGTGCATTAATAATCCTGCACCAAAAGAGAATCGTCCGATTGAATACTGATGGTCAATAAAAGCGCTGATCAGGCTACGATCTGCGGCGCGAAGGAAAAAACCCTTGTCTTCACCCGGCGCAACAATAGTGTCTTTCAAACTTTCGCCCAGCACATTACTATAGATGTGCTCGTAGCGAAAATCAGCGCCAATTGAGGTTTTTCCAAGTCTTGTGTTTGTGCTCACGCTTAATTCTGCGCCTGCAACATCGGTCATATGATAGTTGTGTGAAGTATACCATGCCGGTGCTTCATCACGAAATAATTCAAAACGGTCGTGCTGTCGTTTCCAATAAATGGCTGGATGCCATTGCCATTTATCTCCAAAGCGACCTTTGACTGAAACAAATTCTGATCGTGTTTGTTCATATTGATCAGGATACTTTGCACTATAGAAACTGTTTGCTCCAAATCCTTTATCCATCATGCCCGCCTGAAGTTCTATCTGATTATTGTGTATAGGATAGACTCCATGGTAAAAGGCTTTGGTTTCATAGAAATCAGTATTTCCGATATATCCCGAGCAGGTCTTTGCTGATGCGCTTATAAAATGTCGCGCTTTTCCAGTGCGCAGATTACCACTTATACTACCGGCAAACAGCGAAAAATCACCGGCCATCAATTGTATGCGCAGCGAATTTTCATTATTTACATTGGTGATCAGATTTACTGCGCCTGCACTGGCATTCGTTCCGTATATACGGGCACCCGAGCCGTTCAGCATCTCAATTCGATCGGCTTGATCAAGATCAATCGGTAAGTTAAGGTTATGATGCCCTGTTTGCGGGTCATTCATGCGTATACCATTAAGAAGAATCAATGTTTGCTCAAAGGAACCTCCGCGGATACTAACATCGGCCTGCACATCATATGCACCACGCTGGCGCAGGTCAAAGCCGGGCATCTGCGAAAGCAGTTGTGGCAAATCACTCACTGGCAAATCACGAATTTGCAGGACTTTTATCACTTGTACGGGACGAATCGAAGCAGAATATACAACAGGTGTCCGGGTGGCGCTTATTTCAACATCATCCAGCCGTATCGTGTCAATTTGTGCACTGAGTGAGAAGCTGAGACCAAAGAACAACCAACAAAGGAAACTAATTCTTTTTTTCATAATAAGGAGGAACATCAATCCATCTTTTTAAAAATGGCAGGAATTTATATAGCTTTTCCATATCGATCAACATTATAAAAGCAATCACTAAAAATGGTAATGCGGGCACTTTATATCTAACAATAGCACCAACGACAGGTGTGGTGAGACCTGTGAGAGCGAAGATTCCCAAAGCAAAAAGTGCACATAACCAAAAGAGCGGAGTTTGTGTTACACGAAAGCGGGAACAAAAAATACATATTCCGGCAATTATTATTATCATCAGGTTTTCGAATCCTGCAATAATATTCAGCGGTGAACCTCCCTGAAAGAACCAGGGAAGAAACATGCTATTATACAGCGATTGGGGTGTATGCATGAGGATACTCCAAAAGCTATCGTTGAGTGGTTGTATTGAAATGCTGCTACCGGATTGTACACTTTGCGACAATGCTATAAAATCATGTTGTTTTTGAACAAGAATATGTACGAAATTGTATTCGGGGAAAATCAGATGGACATTTAGTCCTAATAGCAAAAACGCGCATAAAACAGCCAAATACTTGATGATGCTGAGTTTGGGCGAAGTTAAAGTGCACCATACGTAGGTCAGCAGCAATGGCAGCATAATCATAATGATGTAGAATTTCGTATAGAGCAGTAGTAGCAAAGCTCCGGCGATCATACTGACTGAGAGAATAATTTTTTTCTTCTGGATCAGACGTTGTGTGTGCCAGAGCAGCATTCCTAAACCAAAGAAAAGTAGTCCTTCTTTTAATACTCCGGATCCCCAGAATAGTACTGACGGCAGAAAGAATACAGCAAATAGCAATAATCGTCTGCGATCTTTCAGTCGATCTGCGAAAAATCGGTAGATGCCTGTTAGGCCAGTAAGCGAAAGGAAACACATAAAAACCGTATGTACATTGTAGTAGCCAAAGCTGAAAATTCGCATTAGGGCATTTAAGCGAATAATTGTATGACTATCGTTATAGATATTGCTTTCGTAAACCCGATGCCAATAATTCATTTGATTGTAATATACTTCGAATTTCGGCTGATCGTTGTGAAACCCAAGCAACATTTGAAAATAATCCAACGGCTTTGTGAATAAAGCGTTATACATGACTTTGCTGTCGTCGAAATATTTGAAGATGTCGGCAGTGCTTCGGTCAGGATAAAACCGTGTGTAGACCAGATACACAGTTACACCCGCGAGTAATTTCAGTATAAAAATGAAAGGTATTGTGTTTTTATGGAATCCCTCCAGCCTGAAAAACGGGATGAACCGAATCAGAACAATGAATAATATTGCATATGCTATAGTTACAACTATTTCCAATGGATGAGAGATAATGGCAGCAAAGATAACTAAAGCGCGAGTAATTATTATTGCTTGACGCTTAATTGTTCGCCCTTAGGCAGCAGGTCCATTCGATTAAATATAACCGAAGAAGAAAGCCGTTGTTAGCAATAATGACCACGCAATGACTGAAAGACAGAGTGATGGAAGGATGAATTTATGATCGCCATAGTATTTGTTGGCAAGGATGCTACCTAGAGGTATCGAGAGGATTACAGGAGTAAAGGCCACAATGCCGAACATTCCAAGTTTGCCGCGTAATTTGACAATGAACTTATTTCGCTGAGTGAATTTTCTTTTTGTTTTTCTTTTATGATGAGGCTTTCTTTTAATTCCAAAGATTTTCATGAAGCCATGAACGAGAAAATCCAGTACCTTCATGATGGCGGGGCTGAGGTAATAGAAAAGGAAAACACCGGTACAACCACCAATAATGGTCGTGCATACGGTTTGCCAATAGGTAAATCCCAATCCAAGCGCCAGAGGTACAGAGAAAAAGAACTTCACTGTACTCATAAGGAATACCTCAATTTCCTCTATATAAATTGGGATTTGTAGCAACATGCAAGGAGTGTTGTAGGGTAATTGCGACAAAGGTAAAGATTCTCATGTGTTGCACAAGAGGATAGTATGCTTAAGAGAAAAATATTTTAAATTTTTGTTCCAAAAGCGAGATCGCCTGCATCGCCCAGACCAGGGACGATATATGCCTGTGCAGTGAGTTCATCGTCGACCGCACCTGCCCAAATGGTAACGTCCTTACTTGAGAGATGTTTTCTGCAATAGTCGATACCCTGTGCACTGGCAAGAATAGTAACGATATGAGTGTGACGGGGTTTACCTTTTGCAAGTAAGTCTTTGTAGGTAAGTACCATTGAGGCTCCTGTTGCAAGCATAGGATCCGCCAGAATTAAAATTTTATCGGTAAGGTCAGGGCTTGAAATATACTCTACTTGTATATCAAAATTGCCGTCTTTGTAGTGTTTGCGGTATGCAGCGATAAATGAGTTTTCCGATTTGTCGAACATCCTAAGCATTCCCTGATGTAGAGGTAAGCCTGCCCTGAGGATCGAGGCGATGACAGGATATTCCTTTAATACCTGAACCTCAGCCACACCGAGAGGAGTGGTCACTTCACGGGTTTCGTAATCAAGCTTTTTGCTGATCTCATAAGCGAATATTTCGCCGAGGCGTTCGAAGTTGGTTCTGAACCTCATACTGTCCTTTTGGACGGTCACATCCCTGATTTCACTGATAATGTTCGTCAGTATCGAATTCTTCGCACCTAATATGTTCACCATAAGCCGGGCTTTACGGATTTTTTTTGCTAAGGTAAATTTTTTTCTTTTTTGTTGGGAAATAAAATGTGTTTGTTGCAAATTTATCTTGATTGCTTAAGAAATCTCGCCAATTGAACAGCTAATGGGAGTTGGTCACGAAAAATATGAGGATATTCAAGTCGCTCCGAACCAAAGCTTGAATAATAGCGCGCTAATCCGGGATCGCTGCTGCCTTCAAAGTCGAGCACTATAGCTTGATCTGAATGGTCAGCGATAAAGCAATCTATCAATCCCGACATAGCCCCCGTTGATTTGGCCTGTTCGCCTGTGGCGGAGAAAATAAAAATTGCACGCCCATTAATAATAAAGAAAACGGCTCCGGCAACGAAAGTACCGTCAGACAGACGGGCTTCTAATATTTTAAGATTTGCTTCAGTATTAACTTTTTGACATAATTGTTCGAACAAGGAATATTCATTGTCTTTCCAACGGCTGATTTTTTTTCCGCGCTCCATGCGAAATAAATCAATGATTGCAATAGGTGATTGTACATTAGAAATAACAAGACCTTTTTCTTTCGCTTTTTTAATATTGCGACGAAGGTTTTCCGAATATTTTTTTCGCAAATGATCATATGGTTCATGAAGCGACAATTCGTAATTTGACTTCATGGTCATTCGGAATCCCGCTTCAGTTGCGACTTTTTGGAGGTTGTTTCCGGTGTTGAAATTCAGATCAATCAGTTTAAAGTTCATGGGTACTGCTTGTAGCAGGCTTTGTAGCATTTCATTGGTTGGAGCTTGTTCGTAGAAAATCCCAAGCTGTTGAATGAATATCGGTGTGTATAGGTAGGATATTCCTGCTTTTTTTCGAAAAGGAAGGGGAAATACTGTGGAATATTCATCATCAATCAGGGCGTCCCATTGGGTGTTAGTCACCAGATCAAGATACCATGAATAAGCGTAGATCTTGCTGTTGACCGCATTGCTGATGCAGTGATCCCAGCGTTTTTTGTCGATCTCGGATTGCTTAATATATCGTATCATTCGGTTTCTTCTGCAGCAGCTCGGGTAAGTGCCCTTTGTATCATAAACTCATATACCTCTCTCCATCCCGACCATTGGGGATTATTTCCAAGTGATTCATTATGCCAAAGACTCAGCAGCGTTCCATTGACCTCATGCAGTAAATGAATCATGCTCTCGAGCTCCATTCGTGCTTCGTAGGGACGCAGCTTGCGGTAAGACTTCAATGCACCTTCCATCATGCAAAGAGGATGAAGCATTAATGACGTAATGGACTCTTTCTCGAGATCATAAAAAGGGAAACTGCGACTGGTGCCTGCGCGAAATCCTATATCTGTGGCCCAACCCAACGAGTAGTCATCAGTGATTCCTGCTGAGATGTACATTCGATAGGTATCAGGAAGTTTAATCTTTAAAAAATGTTGACGGCAATGAGTAATTTTTTTCCCCAGCAATGAAGATAATTCTTCTAACTCGTGCCTGAATAGCGGTTCATTGTTGGCCGATTTGTAAGAGGGGTGAAGTGCAACTTCATTTTTCAGCGAAAGCGAAGTAATGATTTCTCGTACAAATTTATTAGTGAGTTTTATGTTTTTATCATAGGGGCCATAAGTGCCGGGGTGAACAAAAAAGATGGCCGACAGCTTGTGTGAAGAATGTAATTCTTCAAGATATGAATATGCATCAAAGGGATCACTTACTTTTTTTTGAAGAACTTTTTTTCGGAGCCCCGGGGCAATGGCTGATCCATTAAACCAATCACGAAGGTATCCGGCAGTATTTCTCCATGTTCCTTTATGCAGATATGCCCAGAATTGATCAATATCGTAGGTTGGAGTGAATGTAAATTCATGAGATTTTATAGTAGTTCCCCGATGTTGCTTCGTGATTAATGATTCCAATTGCTTAAGCCAGAAATCAACAACAGGAATATGATGAAAGCCATGGCGGAACTGAAGGCTCTGATCTGCTTCAAATCGGCCATGTATATCGGCCTTAAACGGTAGATATTCCTCATACCTGCTTAGCAGGTAGAATGTCGCAGAAAAGATATCATAGGGGAGACTCGCTTTTTTTTCTATTGTAGGAAAGAGTACTGGAACTTGTTGGAATTTCCCGATCTGTGGTTCTTCAGTTTGAAGACCCTGTTGCGAGAGCAGTCCTTCCTCTGGAATCCAAATCCCTTGCTTGCTTGGTTTATCGCTATAATTAATGAGGAAACCTTTAGTGAGATTCGCAGAAGAGATATCATCGATTTGCTGATATTCAAGACCCATCCAATGCTGGAAGATTACTTGAAAAGTATAATCGTGGCGGGGGCTATGATGCTTGCAAAAAATATAGACCATGGTTGTGTAAAATTACGAAATTATACGACTTCTGCCACCACGAAAGTACTTCCTCCAACGAAAACCAGA
This sequence comes from Bacteroidales bacterium, assembly GCA_963678485.1. GTDB lineage: Bacteria > Bacteroidota > Bacteroidia > Bacteroidales > CAIWKO01 > CALGYY01. The sequence continues at coordinate 904,843 of OY782882.1, read as the reverse complement.
TCATTGTCGTCTGCCGCTAACTGCGCGGCTTGTAAAGCTTCTGATACCGATGAATATGATTTTCCCTGAAGGTTGAGACTGGCTGCAGTTTCGGCAAGTATATTTACATCAAGGCCTCGCGGAATATTAGGTTTGCAAAAGTAGTAACAAGCTTTTCGTGGAAGGATATCCAAAATGCTTATGAGGTCTTTATCGGCCACCATACCAATTACAAAATGTAACTGTTCATGGGGCATGAAGCGTAGTTGCCGCACCACTTCCTGAAGACCATTTAGATTATGTCCGGTATCGCAAAGGGTAAGTGGTTTTTTATTTAATAGCTGCCAACGGCCTTTAATTCCTGTGTTTTTCACGACATTTAAAAATCCCTGGCGAATATTTTCTTCAGTAATATCGAAACCCAAAGTATTTATAATTTCGATGGCCTGGAGCACAGTGCAGCTGTTCTTCAGTTGATACATGCCTGCCAGCGGGGTTTGTAGTTTGTTAAGCCAGGGTTCCTGATCATGCGTGATATCAATAGTCAGCAGTGGTGCAGGTTTCATTTTGAACACAAAGTGTTCTGCATCGTAGTGCTGATCTGCAAAGTAGATTGAAGTTTTTTGTTTTTCGGCGATGCTTGAAAATACAGGTTCTGTTTGTTTATGTGTTTCTCCAATCACTACAGGAATGCCTGTTTTGATGATGCCTGCTTTTTCAATTGCAATCTTTTCTAAAGTATCGCCTAAAAAAGTCATATGATCCCAGCCGATGTTGGTGATGATGCTAAGCAGGGGTTTGGTAATGTTGGTGCTGTCGAGACGGCCGCCCATGCCTGTTTCTATGATTGCAATGTCGGGTTTTTGTTCAGCAAAATATGACATTGCAAGTGCAAAGGTCCATTCGAAAAATGAAGGTTCAATTTGTTCAAAGTCGCGCTGATACTTATTTACGAATTTTGTAATATAGGTCTTTGGAATCATTGCGCCATTAACCCGGATACGTTCGCGAAAGTCGCGCAGGTGGGGCGATGTAAACAATGCCACCTTCAATCCTTTGCTTTGTAAGGTGGATGCGAGCAGCGCAGAAACGGAACCTTTACCATTGGTTCCGGCAATATGGACTGACGGGAATTTCAATTCCGGGTATGCAGTGAGCTTGCTCAGTGCAATGGTGTTGTCGAGGTTATCCTTATAAGCAGCAGCACCGATGCGGTGAAACATCGGTAGCTGGCTGAAAAGAAAATCCAATGTCTGTTGATAAGAGGTCAATTGAGATTGATGAAGTTGTAGGTGATGGTTCCTTTTTGTTCTTCAGGAGCGTCGGCTTTTTCTTTGAATGTAGCTTTGTATGCCGCGTCGGTAGCAGTTTTCAATAAATACGAATTGGTGGTTGTGGTTCCTCTTGCTCCTGCAATAGCCTTGGTGACTTTTCCGTTTTTGTCTACCCAGATGGCCACCACAACGATGCCTTCTTCTTTTGAATTATAGACTGGTTTTGGCAGGGATTTACTTGTTCTGCCAGCCATATCATATTTTACACCGCTATTTCCGGGACCATTTCCCGGCCCATTACCAGGCCCGTGTCCTGTTCCATTACCGCCACCATCGCCGCCGCCAGTCCCATTGCCGTGGCCGCCACCGGTGTAGCTATTTGAATTTTGTGTACCGTTAGGGTTTCCCTGATCACCTTGTCCACCGTTAACACCCTGATTCGAGCCCTTAACTTTACCTTTGTAAATGGCATTTTGGTTCAATTCAGGTTGAGTGTTCTTTGTGATGTTGTCGCTGTTAATAGTTGTACTGGTTTCGTTGTCCTGAGTTAACACATTATTGTCAGAACCTTTAACAACGGCCTGTTGCTCGAAACCAGGCATGATAATTTTTTCCTGCACTGTACCCATACCGAATTCGGAATTTCCGAGATTTACTTCGATTCCAAGTCCGCCGCCACCGCCACCTTCGGGGAAAGCGGGGATAGGGGTATGGATGAGGTAGAGGAAACAAAGAAGAATAATTCCTGCATGAAACAGGAATGTGAAGAGGACCGCAATTATATTGAATTGCCGCGTCGATACTTTAGTTTGTGCTTCCATCTTTAGTTTTGGTTGCGAGAATCATTTTTACATTGAGTTTATTCCCAATTTCTAAAATATTCACCAGCTCCTGAATGGGTAGGGTATTATCGCACCTTAAAACAACTGTAGCATCGGATGATTTTTGTAATTCACTCGAAAGAATTCCCTCCAATTGATCAAAAGCGATTTCATTGTTGTTTACGTAATAATGTAGGTCTTTGGTTACAGAAATCGCTATTTCTTTTTTTCGAATTTCGCCTGAGTGTTTTGAATTTGGCAGCGTAAGCTTAATAACACTAGGGTTTAGAAGGGTTGACATAATAAGGAAGAACAGCATCAAAAAAAACATGATGTCGTTCATGGATGCCGTACTGACCTCGGCAGTGAGTCTTTTTTTTCTTCTTAGTTCCATTAGGAGGGTTCTTGAAGCAGGTCAATAAATTCCATTGCTGTATATTCCATTTTATGTACGGCTTTGTCGACCATGATATTCAGCCAATGATAAAAAACAAAGGCTACAATACCTACAATAAGGCCAGCTGCACTGGAAACCATTTTTGTATACAGACCCGCTGATACGGTTCCAATATTTACGTCGCCTGAAATAGAAATATCATAGAAGATTTTGATAACACCAATGATGGTTCCGATAAAGCCAAACATAGGTGCTATACCAGCGATGATACCTAATATTGCCAGGTTTTTCTCAAGCTTATATACTTCAAATTTTCCAACGATTTCAACAGATTCGCCAATTTCTTTGAGTGGCCTGCCCAGGCGCATCAAGCCTTTTTCAATCATTCGAGCAATAGGTTTGGTGTTGCTGCGACAAATTGCCAAGGCAGAATCTATTTTTCCTTCATGCATCAATTGTCTGATGTTGTTCATGAAATTGGAATCATCGCGTGAGGCTTTGCGGATGAAGAAATACCGTTGTATAAAGACATACAACGCAAGAATTGAGAGAATCCCAATGGGAATCATAATTACACCACCCTTCATCACAATATCCATCAAGCTCATAGTGGCCTGTGTAGGCGGTGCAGGTGTCTGCGCGATTTGATTTACTACCTGATTTGCGGTATCAGTAACGGCCGTAGCACCCTCAGTTATTTGCATTATTATTCCAAGCATATTACATGATTTAATCGGTAAATGTAGAGTAAATAGGAAAATCGGAGGTGCCGCGAAATAGTATTTTTGAACAGAACTTTGTTAATAATAACGCGTCAGTTCATTGAATATTTCAGCGTATTAATGAATTCGTTTCAGCCCACTTCTTTCCTTGCTGTCGTATGCGAGGGATACCTTTTCTACAAGAACGTTGCTGGTGTCGAGGCCGAACGACCTGACTTCCGTGATACCAGCCTTTTTCAGGATGGCATAAGCATCCATTATTAATTGATCAAAACCGGGGAAATCGAAGTCGTAATTCTGCACGCGATCAATAATAATGAATCTAAAATCCGCTTCAATGTTGTGTTGCCTGAGGGATGGATAATTTGAAAGAGGATCAATTTCCTTGTTTTTCACCATATCATCAATCACTTCTCTAAAGAAGAGATTGATTCGGGGCTGAACCTGGAATCCTATACGAAAATCGACTTTAATCAGACTTCCCGGTATCAATTCTGTAATCTTATATTCCAGGGCGTGTGGGGTATCAAGAATCTCAACATGTAACAACCAATACATATCGGCTCGCTTAGGTTGTTTGCTGAAAATCGATTTAAAAATCTTTGTTTCAATGTTGATGTTCGAACTGGCACGCGTCAGATAAACCAGATTGGTGGCGTATTTTGGGATAGTGGTGTCGTTAATCAGGTCGGTGAAAATGTATTTGTACTTGTCAATTTTTTCAAATTCCGTGAATTTGTTTTTTAGCTCCCTGCCGCGATACCAAACATACATGATGATAAAAAGTATGCCTGCTATTACTATGGTCAACCATCCTCCATGAAGGAATTTGTTCAGATTAGCAATTAGGAATGCCCCTTCAATCACAAAATAAATCATGATAAAAGGAATGACAAAATAGAGTTTTATTTTATGCGTGATTGCGTAAACTCCAAGGAGCGCGGTTGTCATCAACATTGTGATTGTAATAGACAAGCCATATGCGGCCTCCATGTCGCTTGATTTTTGAAAAACTAAAATAACAATCAAACATCCGATCCATAAAAAGTAATTGATGCCGGGAATATACATCTGGCCTTTAACTTTTGTTGGATATTTTACTTTGAGCTTTGGCCAGAAGTTGAGTAATATAGCTTCGTTGATGATAGAGAATGATCCACTAATCAGGGCCTGACTTGCAATAATAGCGGCAGTGGTGGCGATGATAATTCCAGGTAAAAGGAACCAATCGGGCATAATTGCATAGAAAGGATTTAAAACATGAACGTTGGTGGTAGGATGGGTAAGCAACCATGCTCCTTGTCCAAGGTAGTTCAAAATCAAGGCTGCTTTTACAAAAATCCAGGTCATGCGAATGTTCTTTATACCGCAGTGACCCAAATCGGAATAAAGAGCTTCTGCACCCGTAGTACACAAGAATACCGCCCCAAGAAGAAGGAAGCCGCCCGGATGGTTGACCAATAGCTGATAAGCGTAGATAGGGTTAAAGGCCCTGATAATAGATGGAAGGTGGATAATCTGCGAGAATCCTAGAACGCCAAGCATGGTAAACCAAAGGAACATCATCGGGCCAAAGGATTTTCCTAAGAAATCCGTCCCGAAATGCTGTATAAAAAAGATTGCACAAATAATAATCAAAACAATGGGAAGGATTGGAATGTTAGGACTTACAATTTCAAGTCCCTCGATGGCCGAAACTACAGTAATAGCGGGTGTAATAATACCATCAGCCAATAAAGTGGAGCCCCCAATAATTGCGAGCATAAATGCCCATTTAGCGCGCTTTCGAATCAATGCGTATAATGCAAAGATTCCTCCTTCTCCTCTGTTATCCGCCCTTAGCGTGACCATTACATATTTAATTGTGGTTTGCAATGTCAGTGTCCAAATAATACAGGAGATTCCACCAAGGATTAATTCTTCGGTAATGGCAACGCTGCTACCAGCAATAGCGCGTAATACGTAAAGAGGAGAGGTTCCAATATCACCATATACTATCCCAAGAGTAATGATGAAACCGGCTAGTGAAAATTTGCTTAAAGATGAGGCGTGCTTTTTCATAGGACAATTACCGAACTTCTGTTAGTGGCGAAAAAACCGGCAAATATAATGGTTTATTAATATCTACGGATCTTAACTTTGGATTCTGATATAGATTTTTTATAGTAAGTGCTTCTTTTTTAACAGTACAGTTTTCTACAGGGCAGCTTTCTTCTGGTTCTTTATGCATCTTATTGTCCTCAGGTTCCCAGCCCATAATTAACAATAGCAGGAAGAATCCGACGATATAGGCCAGAATTATATACCAAGCCTTTCGAATCCATAAAAGAACGTCGCGTGCCTCAGGGAATTTATTTGTAATGGCCACACCAGCTGAGGAACCGAACCAAATCATTGAACCGCCAAACCCAACTGAGAATGCAAGCATGCCCCAATCGTAATGACCTTGTTCCAGACAAAGCTTTGTGAGTGGAATATTGTCAAACACCGAACTTACAAAGCCTAGAATAAACGCTGAGACCCAGGAAGCATCAGGCAATGTTTCTACGGGCATCAATGAAGCGGCAGTAACCAGACATAGAAGGAAAATCGTTCCCTTTAATGCGCCGGAAATTTCTTTCCAAGGCAATTTCCGAAAGGTCATACCAATCAGTAATGCAATCCAAACCCCTAAGGCTGGCATATCATATAAAATGTTGGATACAATGGCACCAACAAGCATTAGCACCACGATGAGTAGCTTGCCAATGTCAATCTTGAAGATGATATGTGAAGCTTTTTCGGCAGTCTGAAATTTATGTTGATGATGCGAGGCAAACCATCCGACAATCAATAGCGCAGCCGCTGCTGCTATGTAGGCGTGAAATACGTTGAACGGACTGACTCCATCAATCCACATCATCGTCGTGGTGGTGTCGCCAAGAACAGAACCGGATCCTCCTGCATTGCTGGCCGCCACAATAGCGGCAATAAAGCCAATGTGAACTTTGTTTTTAAATACCACCAATGCAATGGTCCCGCCGATAAGAGCCGCAGCTATATTGTCAAGGAATGCAGAAATGACAAAAACAAAGCAAAGTAGAATGAAAGGTCCTGCCCAACCTTTAGGTAAGTATTTAGCGACAAGTTCAGGCACGCCTGATTCTTCAAAAATTTTTGCCAAAAGGGCAAATCCCAAAAGCAGTCCAAGCAAATTTAGTAAGGTTGGCCATTCACCTTCGCGCATCCATACGCCGCTGGCGTCCTTGTGTATCAATTGATCCACCAAGGAATTATGACCGAGAAAATGCTCAATGAAATGAAAATTAGAATCAAAAATCAATTTGTAAGCAAGTACGGCAGCAAGGCCAATAGTGGCTACCCAAAAAGTTTGATTGTGAAAAACCGCAACGCAAATAAGTACTAATGCAAATAAAATAAACTCAATGCGTATACCTCCGATTGATATAGGACTGCCACCTCCTGCCAGTGTTATTATGGGAAGGAAGAGCAAACCAAGAAGTATTGTGACGATTAAGCCCACTCTCAGGATCCCGCTTGACGAATTATTTCGAAGGAGTGTTTTCAAACTTGCCCTGTTTTGAATAGCATTGGAAGATTGGTGAGTATTAAGGAAGACGGTCTAAAATAGAGAGGATCGCAGTATGGTTAAGGTATGTTCTAATGAAATTACACAAATTTTTCTAAGGAAATATTTAAGATAAAATCATCGCAAATAGTGTGGTAGTGCGGTTTTCCTGCAATTTGTTTTAGTGAAAAAAATCAGCCTGCAAAAGTAGTCATTATTTACTTCTCCAAAAGGGTTTTCCCTCTTGCAATTTGTAGTAATAGCAACTATTTTTTTTCTATCCAAACGCTCTTTCCGGGAATTGCAAACGAGCCACCAGATTGATGAACAGCCTCCATAATCAAATACATGATTTCTTCCCTTAATTTCATATACTCTGACCAAACCGTGGTCTCAATATAGAAATGAATAAATACCTGAAGCGAACTTTCGCCAAACTCATTCAATTTTACAACATAGTCGTTGGAAACCCGAGGATGGTTTTTAAGATGTTCTTCAATTCCGGAAATAATCTCTTTTATTGTGTTAACAGGAGTGTCGTATCGAAGGCCAATGTTGGTTTTTACGCGCATAGAGGTGCGCATGGTAAGATTGTCCAATTCGGCATCGATCATTTTCTTGTTGGGGATGGTAAGATAGCTTTGCTCGAAGGTTCGAATGCGCGTACTGCGAAATCCAATCTTTTCAACAGTTCCGGTAATCTCCCCGATCTTCACTAAGTCTCCAATAATAAAGGGTTTGTCGATGAATATGGTGAAGGACCCGAGAAGGTTTTCAAGGGTTTCTTTTGCCGCTAATGCAATGGCTAATCCACCTATGCCCAAACCGGCGATCAGACTTCCAACATTCAGATTGAATACGGTACCTAAAATCAGGAAAATACCAAGGCAGAGAACGATAATTTTTATAATATCAACGGCAAATGGGATTAAATGATCATTCATTTTGTTGTCATCTTTCATCGCTTTGGCCAGAAAGATTAACCCAATAAAATCGATGATTTTCAATCCAAGCCAGATAAGGCATGACAGCAATAATATCTCATAAGTGGCGAAGAGAATCATTCGCAGGCCAAACTCGCTGGAAGACGCTAAATGCCAGTTTTCAGGAAAACTAAGGAGTTCACATGCGATGTATATGAATATCAGCATGAGTATGCTTCCGAGAGGTTTTCGTGTAAGTTGGTAGAATTGTTTTCCTCCAACTTCTCGGGCTTGCTTTTTAAAAATCCGGTAAAGGATAAAGCCTATAGCTTTGGCTAGAAGCTTTTTGAATATTAATCCTATGAGGATGATTAAACAAAAGATAAGGTAGCGCTCAACGCTATTCCCAAATATGATAGTATCGAGAACTTCAGAAATATTATCCCACATCAGTGTAAGCTTTGATACAAAATTACGTAATTTGTTGAGGAATCAGTTGGTAGAGTTTAATGTTGCATAATATCAGTGCGTAATTAATTATTTCCCCTGATAAATGCATCCGCTTGAATGGTCCTTTGACGCACCCGTAACCGAGGCAAGGCAGTTGACTTCTCCGCATAAGCGTAAAACACCAAGAAACGCAAAAATCAGTGCTTCTTTATAATTTATGATGCGTTCTTCGGGAATATCTAGGGTTAATGATGAGTGATGAGCTATGCGCTGAATTAAATAGCGGTTGAGTGCACCGCCGCCACTTATTAGTATTCTTGACCCCACAGTGTCTTTTCCTATAACTGCTATCTGAAGTGCTATGTGTTCAGTGACACTGTGAAGAATATCGTTTATTGGTGAATCTATAAAATCATCGATGATTGGTAAGCAATGTTGTTCAAGCCACTCTCTGCCGAGCGATTTCGGAGCAGGCTGCCGATAAAAGGGCAAATTATTGAGGCGCTCCAGCAGTTGAGGAATTATTTTGCCATTCGATGCCAAGCGGCCATCTTCGTCGAAACGCATGCCGGCACGTAATGCAAGTGAGTTCAACAGTATGTTTGCAGGAGCAACATCATAGGCAATGCGTTGACCATTCTTTTCGTAACTGATGTTTGCAAAACCACCAATGTTTAAACAGTAGTCGTAATCACCAAACAGCAAGCGGTCACCAATTGGCACCAGAGGAGCACCCTGACCTCCCAATGCCACATCAGACGAACGAAAATCACATATCGTTGGCAAAGCTGTCGCCGTTGCAATGTCTGCACCACTGCCAATTTGTAGAGTGTAGCCCAGATCGGGCCGGTGATAAATGGTGTGGCCATGAGAGGCAATCATCGTGGGCTTGCAATTGTGCTCCTGAATAAAGCGGTTCACGCATGATGCAGAGAACTGACCGAACTCAACGGAAATGGCTTGTAGCTTTTCTCCTGATTGCAGGGGTGCATTGCGCAATTTTTCTTCCCAATACGTTGAATAGGAATACGTTTCAGCAAAAGGAATGGAAAACTTCCACTTACCATTTTCCTGATAGAATTCACAATAGGCAATATCAAGCCCATCTAAGGAGGTGCCCGACATTAAACCTATAACTTTGTATATTGCTGAATCCGAATTCATTTCAGAGGACATCCATCACTTTTTCAAGACCGATACCCCTTGAGCCTTTGACCAATATTTGACTGCCAGTTATCGGATGGTTTTTAAGATATGCGCAAAGAGCTGTTGTATTATCAAATCGTGGATATTCAGCTAAAATATTGATTGATTTGAAATTGCTTCCGATTAAATAGATTTGTTTAAAACCAAGTGCTGCGGCTAGCTGAAGTATAATTTTATGTTCATTTTCTGATTCAGCGCCAAGCTCTAACATATCTCCTACAATTAAAATCTTATTGCTAGCTTGCGCACTTCCAAAATGTTGAATAGCCGTCTTCATACTGGTTGGATTGGCATTATAAGCATCAAGGAGAACGGTGTTGGATGCCGTTTCTTTGATTTGGCTTCTCATATTAGTCGGTTGGTAATTGCTTAAGGCCTCATCTATGTCGCTTTCGGATACATTATAATATATCCCAATACTGATGGCTGCCATAATATTCTCAAAATTCCAGGCCCCGGCTAAATGAGTTTTTGTTGTATGCTGCAGATTGTCACCCCAGTTGACACTAATATAAGGATCGCAAGCAACAAGTTTTCCAATGATATTGCTGTCCTTGCCTTCACCATAAGTAAAGGAGGGGATACCTTTGGATTTAGTCAATAGTGTTTCGTTCTGAGCATTGACGAAGACAGTTCCGCCATTTTGCTGCACACTACGGTACAATGCTGTTTTGGTATCAATAATATTCTCAATGCTTCCAAAGCCTTCAAGATGTGCCTTGCCTATGTTTGTGATGATTCCTGTGGTAGGTTGAGCTATTTTACATAGCTCAGCAATCTCGCCTGGATGATTGGCGCCCATTTCAATGATGGCTAATTCAGTATCTTGGTTTATCGAAAGCAAGGTGAGGGGTACTCCGATATGATTGTTCAGATTGCCTTTAGTTGATGTAACCCTGAATTTTTTCGAGAGTACAGCTGTTGTCAATTCCTTGGTTGTGGTCTTTCCGTTGGTTCCTGTAATACCGATGATTGGAATGTTTAATTGTGTCCTGTGATAGGACGCTAATTCCTGCAGGCTTGTCAATACATCTTCAACCAATAATGTCCCTTTAATGTGCTGTAAACCGGGATCATCAATCACTGCGTAGCGTGCACCTTGTTCAAGTGCTGCTGAGGCAAACTGGTTTCCGTCAAAATTACTTCCTTTTAAGCAGAAGAAGAGGCAATCCTTCAACTGTACTCTTGTGTCTGTCACAATCAGAGGCGATTGCAAATAGAGCTGGTATAATTCCTTTGTGCTTACCATGGGTATAAAAAAATAAAACCCCATTGGAAGAATGGGGTTCTATTAAAATATCATTAAATATTAGTAGTTTCCAACAGGGCTTCCCACACGCGTCATTGCGCAACGGAAACCAATAAAAGCTGTGGATTGTTTCTGATCTAAGAAACGACGTGATCCTGGGCTTAACCAGTATTGACGATCTCTCCAGCTGCCACCTTTGTAAACGCGGGCGTCATTGTTAATCATTGAAGTTGTGCTGTAGTCATACATACGGGCACCTTCAGCATCTTCAGCAGTTGTCCAGTCAGAAGACTGATTAACAGTAGAAGTATAGTCACCGTCGACATAGTTGCGGTTGTCAGCCTGGCGATAATTTCTTCTGTTTGCAGATTCGTCAATAGTAACTTCGCGCATTTTAATACGGCCTAAGCTGTCTTTATCTTCAACAAGACCATCAGCGTCGCGAACTTCAGTGGTGTAAATGTTTCCACGGAAAGGTCTGAATTCGTTTACGTCTTCAAAAGAAATAGGTCTGTAAACATCCATTACCCATTCAGCAACGTTACCAGCCATATTATAGAGGCCGTAATCGTTTGGCCAATATGAATATACGGGAGCAGTAATATCGGCAGCATCATTCAGGTTGCCAGCAACCCCCATGTAGTCACCACGACCACGAACATAGTTAGCTACAAATTCACCGAGATTGCTCATACGGTCGTTACGAGACATATGACCATTCCAAGGATAAATTCTGCGTTCAATAATACGTTCATATAATGTATTTCCAATAAGGCCGAGTGCCGCAAATTCCCATTCGGCTTCGGTCGGGAGGCGGTAACGTGGCAGCAAGATACCATCTTCCATGCGCACTTTTCGTGTTCCTGATCCATTGGGGTTCATGTCGTAAAGGTCGTTTTTAACCATACCTTCATACTGACCAGCTAGGTAAGCATCGGTAACAAAGTTTTCTTCGTTTTGTTGGTTGGGGTCCATTTTTAAGATCCCTTCGCGAACGAGGATATACTCGTTAACGCGGTCGGTGCGCCAAGCGCAATAATCGGTTGCCTGTACCCAGTTGATACCAACCACAGGATAATCCCTGTAAGATGGGTGACGCAGGTAATACTCGACGTAAGGCTCATTATAAGCCAGTCTTTCGCGCCAAACCAGTGTATCGGGAACGCTTTTTTGATAAACTTCAGGATAATCTACACCGAATACACGGCGAATCCAGTAAAGATATTCGCAATAATCCAGGTTTCTGACTTCGGTTTGATCCATGTAAAATGACGAAACAGTCACCCTGCGGGGAATATTATCCCATTCATACAGAACGTCCTGCTCGGTCCTACCCATGGCAAATGTACCGCCTTCAATCAATACCAGACCGGGGCCTGTTTCCTGCTGCTCGTAGGGAACAACTTCGAAACCACCATTTCTGGGGTCGTTGTAAGCCCAGCCGGTTGTCTGAGATACCTCTTTTTTACAAGAGGACAGCGCGAGAATAGCAGTTGCAACTACCGCCAATGCCGCGAGGATTCTGTTATACTTCATAGTGAATATGTATTTTTCGGTTGATTTCTGTGATTCATTATTATTAACTAAAACGACGGGCAGTTTATTGCACGTGCACGTTTGTGTGCAGGACGGCAGTTAAACTGAAGGGCAAATGAAACTTCGTGAGCCCCACCGGTAGCATTGGTCAGTTTAGATAAGGTAAGGTCGTAACTGTAACCCAACTTAAACATGCTAGCTTGAACACCAGCCATAATAACCAAAGCATCAGCATTTTTAAAGTTCTGACGGAACCATAAACCTCCAACAAATGGGTAACGGTTGAAATATAAGCCGTAATTCAATTGCTGAAAATTCTGTTGCTGCATAAATAAAATGTTGGGAGAGATGGTTGGGTTCTCATAATTTCTTCTGCGACGAACCTTCTTAACCAAATCAAAAACTCCACCTGCGTGAATGGTTAAGCGGCGGGGAATACGGCTCTGGCTGATGAAGCCTTCGTCGGGTTTGGTAAGGTGATGAACTGCAACACCAGCAAAGAATTTTTCGCTGTATCCAAGAATACCTGCAGAAAAGTCAACATTCTTTTTTGAAAGTTCTCCCGGACGGAGTTCGGCAGAATTAAACACAAAACCATGTTGTCTGGATATTTGATCGGGGAAGGTGAGTTTTTCCCAATCCAGTGATTTCTGGAAGTAAGTGGCTTGTAAAGCTGCCTTCATAGAGAAATGACGTGTTACTTCTAAACGATACGAATACATGAAGGAAAAGGTGGTGGTGTTTAAGGTTCCCTCACCCGCACGGTCAGTATTGAATAAAAATCCAATTCCACCTGCCATTTTCTCGATGTGCATGTCGTACGATGCGTTGTAAGTGACGTATGTGCCTGAAATCTTGGGCCATTGGTCACGGAAGTTGAGAATAAGTCGGGGGCACAGGGTAGTTCCGGCAAATGCTGGATTCAGATAAAGCGGGTTGGCGTAGTACTGCGAAAAATGCGGGTCCTGCGCGTTGGCCACTTTAACTGATAGCAGCAAAATCACCATCAGAAGAATTCGTACCGGTTTTCTCATAAGTTTTAATTGTTCTAGAATTGCAACGATAAAATGTTCGTTTGCGGCTGCCGTCCTAAATTGTGTGATATTCAGCCTTTGAACAATAATACCGTGACACTGTCGTTAAATTTTCAATTTTCCCAAGCAAAAATACTAAATCTTTTGTTATTACAAGTGGAGCAAAAGTAATAATTTTTAGACTTTATACTATTTTTTCTGTAATTGGTTACATTTTTTAATAATCGTCCCTAAAATGTCCTGGCAACTAAATCAGTTTAATTCACGTCAAGGTGTTAACTTTGCAATCTGAAATTCCCCTTTTATGACCCTGAAAAAGTTTTGGTGCAGTTATTTATTTATTGTTTTGATTTCTAGTTTTTTAAGCCTTCAAGTTCAGGCACAGAAAACGGTTTTCAAAAATCTGAGTTGGAAATACATCAATGATGTAAAAGTTACACAGGGCGACAAAAAAAATATTTTGTGGTTTGATGGCGCCATGGCAGATGAAACCAGCCAATTACCTGTATATGTCGAACGATTTGATATGCCTGGCTCTGCCTCTCAGGTACAAGCTGAAATTTTAAATCCTGTTTATCAGCCTATTGGGTCAAATATGCCCGCTGATTTTGACCGACAGCTATCTCTAATGTCTGTTCCTTCAGTACAATCGAAAGTTGTGTACGAAAATAAAAAACCTTTCGCTGCAATTACTGTAAATCCTTTTCGAAAGAATCCTTTGACAGGTGTAAATGAGAAACTTATCTCCTTCGAGCTCTCATTGACTTTTTCCAGCAATGGAATAAAAGCAGGTAAAGCCTGGAGTTTTGCTCCGCATAGTGTATTATCTTCCGGTGATTGGTACAAAGTAGGTGTAGGACAATCCGGAATTTATATCTTAACCTATAGTGATCTTCAATCACTTGGAATTAATTTAACAGGGGTTGATCCTAGAAATATCTCGATTTACGGACAGGGTGGAAAACCATTGCCAGAGAACAATTCAACCTTTAGATACGATGATTTACAGGAGAATGCAATTTACATTGCAGGAGAAAATGATGGCTCGTTTGATAACGGCGATTACATTATTTTTTATGCGGTTGGAACTGTGAATTGGAAACAGTATTCTTCTGAAATCCGATTTGTTCATGAATTGAATAAATACTCCACGCAGGGTTTTTACTTTATCACTGTTGGCAGTGGTCCGGGTAAACGAATTGCTATGCAAAGTGCATTGCCTGATAGCCCTGACTACACCTGTGATCGGTATCAGAACTATTTATATCATGAACGAGACTCTCTTAACCTAATTAAATCGGGTCGCGAGTTTTATGGCGAAGTATTCGATGCTACTGTCACACAGGATTTTGTGTGCCAATTACCTAACCTTGTCCCCGGAACCTCGGTTATCTGCAGCTCCTCTGTCTTAGCCCGAAGTTTCTCTATTTCCAGTTTTGATATTTATTTGAATGGGGTTAAAAAAGAAACCCAAAGCATTAATCCTGTAGATCCCAGTTATACTGCTCAATATGCTTCAACCAACGATAAGACTTTTTCATTCACCACCACATCTCCAGTAACGGTAAGATATGTATATAACAAGTATGGATCAAGTTCTGCCATTGGCTGGTTGAATTATTTCTCATTAAACTATACAGCTTACCTTAATTATTTTGGAGGACAGTTTTCGTTCAGAGATTTGAACTCAGTGGGGCAGGGTGTGACGGAGTATTCCATGACAAATGCTTCTTCAGCCGTCGCCGTTTGGAATGTTACAGACCCTCTGAATGTAAAAATGATGAGCACATCTTTATCTGGCAGCACCATGACCTTTAAAGCACGTACCGATTCCTTGTTGGAATTTGTTGCCCATAACGGCTCTTCATATTATACTCCTACACTTTATGGAAAGATTGGCAATCAGGATTTGCACGCTTTCGGTCAGTATGATATGGTTGTGGTTTCCCCACCCGAGTTTGAATCCTATGCCGCTACACTGGTGAAATTCCATCAGCAACACGATGGAATGGATGTGGTGTTGGTGCGCCCTGATCAAATTTACAATGAATTTTCTTCTGGAGCACAAGATCCAACGGCTATCAGATCGTTCATGAAAATGTTTTACGACAGGGCAGGAGCGAATACCAGTTTACTACCACAGTATCTCCTTTTGTTTGGGGATGGGTCCTATGATAATCTTGATAGGGTTCCTGATAATACAGACTTCATCGTTACTTGGCAAACTCCCAATTCTTTGGCGCCCTCCACGTCATGGATGACCGATGATTATTATACATTTTTAGATGATGCCGAATATGGCGCATATGGCGGGAATATGGATATTGCTGTTGGAAGAATACCTGTGAATACCACCGAGGAGGCAGCGTCTGTAGTCGAAAAAATACTTCGTTATTCAAGTGAAACAGATCTGGTAACTCAGGATGCAAGTTGCTCCGGGTTCAGTTCCGATATTTCGAATTTCGCAGATTGGCGTAATGTATTATGTTTCGTTGCAGATGATGCGGATCTTGCATCGGAGAATTTTCTTATGGAAACCGAAGCAATTACCCGCAGACTTGACACGGTATACCCCATATATAATATTGATAAAATATATATGGATGCATACACTCAGGTCTCAACACCAGGAGGACAGCGCTATCCTGAAGTCAACGATTTGATTAATAAACGTGTTGAGAAAGGTGCACTAATCGTAAATTATATTGGACATGGCGGGGAAACCGGTTGGGCGCACGAAGCTATTCTTGGGGTGGATGATATCAATGGATGGACAAATAAAAACAATATGCCATTGTTTGTTACAGCCACTTGCGAATTCAGCCGTTTCGATGACCCTGCGCGTACTTCAGCAGGAGAATATGTGCTAATCAATCCAAACGGTGGGGGAATAGCATTATTCACAACAACACGGTTGGCATATACCGGTTCGAATGCAGAATTAAATTATAGCTTCTATACCTTTATTTTTAATGAAAGCTCTGGCTCAAAACCCAGCATTGGCAATGCAGTGCGAAGCGCAAAAAATAGTTATTCCTGCGCATCTGCAATTGCAAACTTCTGTTTGTTGGGCGATCCTGCGCTAAAGCTATCCTGTCCGCAATATAATGTGGTCACAACAAAAATCAATACGCATGATGTAGGTTCTGTAATGGATACGCTCAAGGCTCTTTCGAAAGTCAGTGTAAGTGGTGAAATCCGCGATATGGCCGGAAATAAATTGACATCATATAATGGGATTTTATATCCGACAGTCTTTGATAAAAAGAATTCTATCACTTCATTGGGTAACGATGCTGGAACACCTAAAACTTTTACTTTACAGAAAAGTATTATTTATAAGGGGAAAGCATCTGTTGTTAATGGGGATTTTTCTTTCTCATTTTTAGTTCCTAAAGATATTGCATATAACTATGGTAATGGTAAAATGAGTTATTACGCAAAGAATGCTACTATGAATGATGCAAGCGGTTATTGCATGGATTTTATTATTGGAGGAACAGAGAATAATGTCATTACTGACAAAGAAGGTCCGGAAATTCAATTATATCTCAACAACGAGCGCTTTGTTTCCGGTGGTATTACAGATGCCAGTCCTTTCCTATATGCCCGCGTTGCTGATTCCGGAGGGATTAATACCGTTGGAAGCGGCATTGGGCACGACATTGCAGCGGTTCTCGATAATCTTACCGAAAACACTTATGTGCTGAATGATTACTACGAGGCTGATATGAACACTTACCAATCAGGATTGGTTCGGTATCCATTTGATGATTTATCAATCGGATCACATACATTAAATTTAAAAGTGTGGGATGTGTTCAATAATTCTTCTGAGAAAACCATTGACTTTGTAGTTGCCGATAACGCTAATCTTGCACTTGATCACGTATTGAATTATCCAAACCCATTTACCACCTATACCGAATTCTGGTTTGAGCACAATCAGCCGTGTTGCGGACTTGACGTTCAGATTCAAATTTTCACTGTTACTGGAAAATTGGTTAAAACCATTGATGCATGGGTGCAAACCGATGGGTATCGTGCTGAACCTATTCCTTGGGACGGGCTTGACGATTATGGAGACCCTATTGGTAAAGGTGTTTATGTCTACAAACTTCGCGTAAAAAGCAGTCAGGGTGGCTATGCTGAAAAGCTCGAAAAACTTGTAATCCTGCGATAGAAGGAGGTTCTTTCATCTCTTTTTATTATTTTTGTAGGGAATTCCGAGCACATGCCTAAAAAGCGTTTCATTTTATTTTTCGCATTTATCATTACTACTGTATTGCAGCTTACTGCTCAAACAGTGCAATCTCCACTATCCTACAAAAAGGAGAATGCATCTGAATCATTGCAGTTGAAAGCGTTCAGCGATCATTCGGTGCTTTCACAAGGAGAATGGACGCGATGGGCTGTTTCAAAAACTGGAGTTCAGAAAATTACATTTACACAACTACAATCGGCTGGAATGTCCTTGCCCGTGGCTGCACAGAACATTCGTGTATTTGGTAATGGAGGAAGAATGCTTCCTGAGGATAACGGTCTTGCACGGCAGGATGATCTTTCAGAAGTAGCTTGTGTGGTAGAAGATAATGGTGACGGCTTGTTTAATTCAGCGAATGATTACATTTTATTTTTTGCTGAAGGTCCTGTCACATGGTCGTATGATACCAGCATGCATAGCTACTCGCATAGCATAAATTTGTATAGCGACTATTCCTGTTATTTTGTGAATATTTCAGATGCTACAGGGAAACGTATTTCTGAACAGCAAATAATTACTGATGTTGCAGCAGTACAACTAGATAATTTTCAAGATCTTCAATGGCACGAATTGGAGCTTGTAAATTTATTGCATTCCGGAAAAATCTGGTTGGGTGAGGTTTTCAATAATCAATTATCGTATACATTTAATTTCGATTTGCCTGACCTTGAATTGAGCGACAGTGTATTAATTAATACGTATGTTTCTTCCCGTGCATTTGATTCTAGCAGATTTCAATGCACTGCATGGGGGCAGTCCTTTACACGTTTTATGGATATCGTAAATCCTAATGTGAATACTGATTATTGTAAGTCGACAATATTTAAAATGGAGGTTCTTCCATCATCAGAAAATTGTGCGCTTGAGGTGACCTATCTTCCTCCTGATCAAAATTCAACAGGATGGCTAAACTACATTGAATTGGTGGCCAGGCGCAAGATGGTGTATCATGGCGAACAATTGTTATTTCGCAACGCTGATGCAATAACAACTTCAGTTGCGCAATTCAATCTATCGGGACTTGAACCCTCTTTCAACCTTTGGAATGTAACTGATGGCAGTAATGTGAAACAAGTGCCCGTGGTGCTGAGCGGAACTGATGGCTATTTCAAACAATCCACCGATACTTTGCAGGAATACGTGCTGTTTGAGGAGGATGATTGTTTTAGCCCTGCATTTATCGAAACAGTCGTTAATCAAGATCTTCATGCGACAGCATTCCCCGACATGGTTATTGTGACGTATTCGGATTTTTTGGGACAAGCATCGCGGCTCGCCGATTTTCATCGGAATACCGACAGCATGGAAGTTCTTGTATGTTTGCCTCAACAGATATACAACGAGTTTTCTTCGGGGATGCAAGATCCTGCTGCAATCCGTGATTTTATGCGAATGCTGCATCAGCGCGCTGGAAGCGATAGCCTGAAAAACCCAAAGTATTTGTTACTGTTTGGTGATGGATCGTATGATCCCAAAAACAGAGTGCCTGCAAATACCAACCTTATTCCAACCTATCAGACATGGAATTCTGTATTGCCAACTTCTTCATATGTTTCGGATGATTTTTTCGGTTTATTGGATGCAGGCGAAGGTCCGGATGCAACAGGCTTGATTGATTTGGGCGTTGGTCGACTGCCAGCATCAACCATTGCTGAAGCTGAAGTTCTGGTTGATAAAATTCTCAGATATAACAGTCCTGTTGATCTTTTACCTGCATCTTCTTTGCCTTCACCGGACCAGATCTCAAATTTTGCTGATTGGAGAAATGTTATCACTTTCGTCGCTGATGATGAAGATGGCAATCTGCATTTTTCGCAAGCAGAAATCCTTACGGGGATTGTTGATAGTCTTACTGATAATATTAATATAAATAAAATATATCTTGACGCCTTTCAGCAAGATCAGACTGCACTTGGACCAAGGTACCCCGGTGCACATCAGGCACTGAATGATCAGGTGAAACGTGGTTCGCTGATTATTAATTACACCGGTCACGGCGGTGAAACAGGTTTGGCTGATGAGCGCATTCTCGAGATTAGCGACATTGATAGTTGGACCAATTATTTTAATCTCCCCGTATTCATCACCGCCACCTGCGAATTCAGCCGATATGACAATCCTGCTGAAAAGTCAGCCGGCGAACATATGCTCATGTCTGCCCAGGGTGGAGCAATCGCATTATTATCCACTACCCGCGTAGCCTATGCGCACACCAATATGATCATTAACACCAACCTGCTGAAAGCGGCATTTGATGAGGAAGAAGGACAACGCCTTGGTGATATCGTAAGAAAAGCAAAGGTTAGATGTGGTACGGGAGTGTATATGCAGAATTTTACACTACTTGGCGACCCTGCTGTCAGGCTTGTGATTCCACAATATCATGTTGTGGCAAATGGTCTCAATGGAGATACGCTTCAATCAGGCGATACCATTGTTGCAGGGACATCCATCGGTTTGCAGGGATATGTTGCTGATTATAGTGAGCAATTAATGGCAGGCTTTGAAGGGGAAGTGATTTGTACAGTGTTCGACAAAAAGCAGTCGATTAGCACCCTTGGTAATGATGCGTCCAGCGCAGCTGAAGAATTTTATGCGCAGCAATCAGTATTATTTAAGGGCAGAGCCGTAGTGCATGCTGGTAAATTTTCGTTCGACTTTACCTTGCCTAAAGATGTGACCTTCAATGAGGGTAATGCTCGTATCAGCTTTTATGCGAAATCCCTGAATAGTGATGCAACAGGTTGCGAAACGGATATAGTGGTTGAATCAAATTCAAATTGTGGCATTGGTGATAATTCTGGTCCGGCAATAAAGCTATTTATCAACGATCGGGGTTTTATGAATAATGGAATTACCGCTGCAGATATAAAATTCATTGCCGACTTGGAAGATCCTGACGGAATCAATTTCTTCAGCGCCGGAATTGGGCACGACATCATCATGGTGTTGGATCAGGATTTTAATAATCCCGTTGTGCTTAATGATTATTATTCTCCTGCTTTAGGAAACAGCCGTAAGGGAACAGCTGAATACAAAATCACAGATTTGGCTGAAGGAACTCACACCCTTTGGTTACGTGCCTGGGATGTTCTCAATTTCTCTTCTGAATCGGAACTTAGTTTTATTGTCAAAGAAAATAATGACCTATCATTAAATCATGTTGAGGTTTACCCAAACCCCATGACGAATAGTATAAATTTTTGCTTCGATCGTAATAAAACGCAAGGAGAACAGTGGTTGCAGATTTCGGTAAAAAGCATTGACGGGAAGGTGCTTTGGTCGTCCGAGCGAAAAATTTTAGCACAGGAGCCCATACATCTGTGCAACGTTTGGGATGGGAATGATGTCAATGGTAAAGCTTTACCCGCAGGATTGTATATTTATGTGCTGAAAATTATGGATACCAATGGAGAGTACAAGCAATTCACGGGAAAAATTTCCAAATCAGAATCGCATTAATTTTCAATAAAATACGTAACTGACACGCTTTAATCAATCAACAGGCAATAATAGAACATCATTTTCGTTATCTTTGCACTTTCATTTTATAAAGATTATTATTTGACACCTATCCAGATGAAAAACAGCATTTTAATTTTATTCACTTTCCTCGCTTTCCCCTTATTATCGCTTGCTCAAAACAACAATACCAACAACATTCTGAGCAATTCTGAGTATGCCGCACAGCTTAATACCATTACCACTGCGGTTCCTTTTTTAATGATTGCTCCCGATGCACGTGGTGGCGGAATGGGTGATGCAGGGGTATCTTCCTCTGCTGATGCCAGTTCTATGCACTGGAACCCTGCAAAGTACGCTTTTATTGAAAAGGATTTTGGTGCATCTGTATCATACAGCCCTTGGTTGCGTGGTTTGGTCACCGATATCAATTTAGCATATCTCGGACTTTATAAACGTATCAACGAGCGTCAGGTAGTGGCTGCCTCGTTGCTTTATTTCTCTCTTGGTAATATTAATTTTACAAATGAGCAAGGTCAGGACATTGGATCATATAAACCCAATGAATTTGCAGTAGATGCTTGTTATGCCTATAAATTCACCAAGAATTTCAGCGGAGCTATTGCTTTACGTTATATCTATTCTAATTTAACCGGTGGGATTTTCGTTGGTGGTGCAGCTTCTAAAGCTGGACAAACCGCTGCTGCTGACGTTTCCATTATGTACAATAAGCCATTGGAAATCGGAAAACAAAAAGCCAATGTTGGGTTTGGATTGAATATTTCCAACATCGGTGCAAAGATTTCCTATACTGAGAACCTTGATCGTGATTTCATTCCTATCAATTTGAGAATGGGCCCTTCATTTATGTATAATTTCGACAAATCGAATTCGTTGGCCATCATGATTGATTTTAATAAATTGCTCGTTCCTACTACTCCAGTATATTCAGATTCTTTGGATTCACAGGGAAACAAGATTATCATCAAAGGTCGTGACCCCAATGTTGGTATTGTTCAGGGAATGCTTCAGTCCTTTTATGATTCTCCAGGCGGTTTCAATGAAGAGATGAAAGAAATCAATCTTGCTATTGGACTTGAATACTGGTATGCAAAGCAATTTAGTGTTCGCACAGGATATTTCCATGAAGCCTCAACCAAGGGTAACCGCAAATATGTTACTCTGGGTGCTGGCCTACGCTATAGCGTTTTCGGTCTCGATTTCGCCTATCTGATTCCGATTCAACAACGCAATCCACTCGAAAATACTTTACGTTTTACACTGTTGTTTGACTTCGATAAAATCAAAGGAAAAGCTGCAGGCGAACAATAAAATTTATGCGTATTGGATTTGGTTTTGACACTCATGCCCTGAAAAGCGGCTTGACTCTCATTCTTGGTGGGGTGAAGATTCCCTTTGAAAAGGGTTCCCTAGGTCACTCCGACGCCGATGTTCTCATTCATGCAATATGTGATGCCTTATTGGGTGCTGCAGCCTTAGGTGATATTGGTCAGCATTTTCCCGATACAGAGGAACAATTCAAAGGAATCGACAGCGCTATTCTGTTAACCAGATGTTGTGATTTAGTTCGCAATGCAGGTTTCGAAATCAGCAATATCGATTGCACCGTTTGCATCGAACAGCCCAAGCTGGCACCTCATATTCCTGCAATGAAAATTCGATTGGCGGAAATTATGAAACTTAAGGAAACACAAGTTTCAGTGAAAGCTAAAACCTCCGAAAAGCTTGGTTTTATTGGTGAAGGTGAAGGTTTAAGTGCTTACGCAGTGGTGTTGATCGACGCTATTCGTCGTCGCGTTTAAACAAAAAACTTATCTGCAAAATTTACCAGATGCAGCTTACGGCTAGCACGTGTGACTGCCGTATATAGCCACCGCATGAATTCTTTGTTGAGCATCTCATCGGTAAGATAACCCTGCTCAAGAAACACATGTTCCCATTGTCCGCCTTGCGATTTGTGGCAGGTAAGTGCATACGCAAATTTAACCTGCACTGCATTATAGAAAGGATTCTCTCTGATTTTTTTTAGGCGTAATGCTTTCTGTGGAAGATCCATATAATCGAGCATTACTTCTTCGAAAAATGCATTGTTTTGTTTTTGTGAAAGCGATGGACCATCGATGGTGAGTGTGTCGAGCATAATTTTTATTTCAAGCTCTTTCTCTTCCGGTACGTCCACCAGCCGAACCTGCACATCTGCGAAGCGGTGACCATAAAGTTCCTGAGTTTTTTTTACACGTAGAATCTCCATCATATCTCCATTCGCAAGAAAACCAGCACGCGAACTTTCTTCAAGCCAGAAATAATTATTCTTGACGCACATCAGAAGATCGCCTGCATTGATCTCCGTGTCGAAACCCATGATACGGCGGCGAATCTCATTATTGAAGATGTTTGCGCGTTTGTTACTTCTGCAAATGATAAGTGTGCCTTCACGACCCGCTTCATGATAGGCAGTATGCAGATAATCTTCCAGATCTTGCCCTTGGATGGAGATAATATCTGTATAATCCTTCAGTTGAAAGAAGGGAAGCTTAGGTTTTCCTGAAGGAATTTGATTTCGAATACGAGTGGCATTGTATAGAATTCCTGAGTTCTCTGCTTGTCTCACAACTTCGGTAAGCTCTAATGAATCAATTTGAAGGTTAAATGCGGCCTTCAAATAGTCGCAGTCGAGCGCAGGGCTTTCCGACAAGCCAACAGGCGGTAATTGAGCTGTATCACCTATCAGGATAATCTTGCATTGCACACCTGATCGAACATAGGTGAATAGATCTTCAAGGAGTCTGGATCCGGCAAATATTTCCTGATCATACGAGTCGTTGATCATGGATGCTTCATCAACAATAAATACGGCATTTCTGTATAGATTCTTCTGCATAATGAATCGCAGACGCCCATCGGAGCCCGTATTCATAAAGTAAATCTTTCGGTGAATCGTATGCGCTTGTTTTCCTGAATAGGTGGCTAATACTTTTGCAGCACGACCCGTTGGTGCCAGTAACACACTGTCCATGCCGAAGGTCGGCAGCATCTTGACCAAAGCACTGATTATTGTGGTCTTTCCTGTACCCGCATAGCCTTTTAATACGAAGAGCTGGTTGTTACCTTCTTCGCTGATAAAGCGGGAAATCCGGCGTATTAACTCAGCCTGACCTTCAGTGGGAACATAAGGGAATTGAGATTCTATAGCAGCAGCAAAGGTTTCGGGACGTTCCATGGAATTAGAAGGGATATCCAATCCCAAGATTACCTAGTATTTTCAGCTTGTTATTGTTTTGAAACACCCAGCGATCGCCCTGTGGCAGCCGCGGGTTCTTCATTGGAATCGCACCATCGAGACGTATCAGGAAATATCCGAAATCGATGCGTAAACCTAATCCCGCATCGATGGCAATCTCGCTGTAGAATCGGTTGAATTTAAATTCGCCATTAGGGTATAAATCGTATTTCTTACGAAGCCATACGTTTCCAGCATCAATAAAAAACGCGCCTTTCAAATATTTATACATAGGGAATCGCAATTCTGCATTGAGTTCAAGGCCAATTTCCCCAATGTTGTCGTTGTTCAGACTGTCTGGCTCATCATACGAACCAGGTCCCAAGGCACGTATGCGCCAACCCCGCATGCTGTTTGATCCACCAAGATAAAAGTACTTTTCATAAGGCAATGCTGTATTCGATGTCAAAGGTACCCCAATACCTACATACGCTCTCGTTGCGAGCGAAGTCTCCCCGGAAAAATATTTGTAATAGCGGTAATCAAGATCTATTCTGGCATACTGGGAATAGGGGACATCGAATAGTAGGTAAGACCCGTGCTTACCTCGAACTGAATTATAAATCCAAAACAAAAATCCGGCAAGCTCCATGTTTCCCCTAAAATACATGAAATCTTCATTCTTTCCATATGCTTGAGTATTGTATATGTAGCTGTATTTTATGGATGTGATGATGTGATCACGATAGGTGTTTTGAGTGATTTTGTCGGGTAAATTATTAATAAGCTCCTGGAAGAGCGAATCAGGATAAATCTTAACAGAGTTTAATTCCAATAATGTAAGCAAGTGTGTTTTGGCTGCCGATTCTTTCCACTCATAACCAAAGGTTGCTTTAGTGATGTATCGGGTATAATTAGGTCGCTGCTGATAATTGAAACCCACGCCTATATTGGTCTTTGGCCTGAAGTTCTTTGAGAACTTTTCCTGTCTGATGGGCATCAGAAATTTTGGAATTTTAAGGGAAAGCTCTGTTCCGGCTTCAACGGTATTGAAAAAAGGAAGTTTCTTGATGGTAGTGCCATCGTTTTTATTCGACTTAAAATTCAGCTTTTCGATTTCAACGGCACCGTTGACTTTGAAATTGATAATCTCTGCACCATGAAATAGATTGCGGTTTTCATAAACCACACCCAAAGCGGTGCCCAGATTACCTCCTTTATTTGTGACTTGCGTTTCAAGAGCGATAGCCTGAGATGGAAGTTTTGATAAAAACATATTCACATTCAGCAAAGCTCTTCCCGATGAATCAGAAATGTCATCCATCATAATGTTTGCATACCTGTATATTTTAAGGTCGAGCAATTGTTTATATGATTTATCGAGATCTTTATATCGGTAAAAGTCTCCGCTGTCAACAAATATTTGTTGAGTCAGTGTTTTGGGTTTAATCGTAAGCTTATCGTGATAAATAAAATAATACACTTTGTTTGGGCGGCCTTTTCTGCGATTGGGAATTTCCATTCTTAGGGTATCAAGCGAAAGCGTATCATACGTCCGGGCATCGTAATCGGTATGTACATAAACATTGTTTACGTAATAGCGTCGGTGAGCTAGTGTTACTAGTGAATCCGAAGATCCGGGTTCGTTTAATACAGGATCTACGATTTCGATATTCACATCTAGTTGATGGCTCTTAAGTGCCGTGTCAATATTGAATCGGATAAAGTCGGACGAAAAATAGTAATATCCATAATTGCTCAAATCACCTGCAATACGGTCGCGTTCAAGTGATAGTTTGTCTGCATCATAACGATCACCTGATTTAATAAGGGTTCTGGGACGGTCAGATGCAACATAAGCATCCATGGTTGCATCGCCAATACTATACGTGATGTTTCTGATATGATAGGCCGGCGCTTCATCAATATTATAGGTAACCCTTGCAATATTCTTTTTATGATTGTATGTGATGTCCCGTTTTACTGTCGAATGGAAATATCCTTTGCTGTTGAGGTATAAACGGATTTGCTTGACACTTTGATCCGTCAGTGTAGAATCCAGATATACTGGCTCTTCCCCGAAGGTGCGTCTGATCCATGCTTTGCTTTTGTTGTCTTTACCTTTGTTGAAAAGCTTATATAGTCGGACGCGGATATATGTGCCCCACTGCTTGTGATTTGGTTTTTGTTTGATAAAACTACTGATATCTCCCGATTCAATATACTTGTGGGTGACTTGTGTTTTGTTCTTTACCAGCAAGTATCGTCCGCTGGGAATGTGGC
Source organism: Bacteroidales bacterium (assembly GCA_963678485.1). Lineage (GTDB taxonomy): Bacteria > Bacteroidota > Bacteroidia > Bacteroidales > CAIWKO01 > CALGYY01. Next base: position 878,434 of record OY782882.1, on the reverse strand, counting down.
GTGTTGGCTTACATGCAGCAATGCTAAGCAGAATCAAAAGAAAAATTGCGGGAAGTAGTCGTAGTTTTTTCAAATCACGCAATAGATGGGTTATTACTCATATCGAAGGGCTTCAATGGGATCGAGTCGTGCCGCTTTCATAGCAGGGAAGATTCCGGAGATTAAGCCAACAATCAGACATAACAAAACACCAGAAAATATCCATAACCATGGGACTACAAATGCAGTGTCAAGAATAAAGGACATCACATTTCCGATAAGGATTCCAAGGAAAATACCAACCAAACCTCCTAACTGACCAATAACAATCGCTTCCACTAAAAATTGGTCGCGTATCATTTTACTGGTCGCACCTATCGCTTTTCGAATCCCGATTTCGCGTGTACGCTCTGTAACAGAAACCAACATGATATTCATTAGACCAATAGCAGCCCCCAACAAGGTAATCAGTCCAATAATAGTGGCGGCCATCGTTACTATAGAGATGTTACTCATTAACATTTGAGCCATGTTATCACTTTTCTCAATCTCGAAATTGTCGGGTTCACTGAGTGGAACTTTTCTCACTGAACGCATCAGTCCTTTGGCTTCGCTAATGGCGGCGTCCACATTTTGAGCTTGTGTAGCCATAACGCTGACGGTGTAGGAGAGATCTGAACCTGAAATAAATTGTCTCAGACATTGAAGCGGAATAAGCACGGTATTATCACCGCTAAATCCCATACTGCTGCCTTTTTCTTCAAGTACGCCAACAATTTTGAATTTTGTTGGACCAATGGAAATGAGTTTATCGATTGGATCTTGCCCGTTCTTAAAAAGTATCTTTACGATTTCGCTTCCAACAATAGTGGCATATGATCCATTCTGAACTTCGGATAGGCTAAAGTTTCTTCCGGTATTGATATCAAAACCAGCAGTCGTCAAATAATTCTCATCAATTCCTGAAATTTCGATATTGGGATTGCTCTTTTCTGACTCATATTTAACCGTAGCAGTATGACTTCCACGTGCAAATATCGAGACTGTTGCTGGAAAGGAAAAGCGATTTTTAAAATCCATCGCTTCGCGGTAGCTGATATTTCGGTAGTTTATTTCCTGCTCGCCGCCACCGCCGCCATGCATGCGGTTTGCATGATTTCTAATGCTGAAGGTATTCGCACCCATGCGTGCAAAATTATCACTGATGCTTCCTTTGATACTTTCAATAGCCGTAAGAATACCAACTAACGCCATAATACCAAAGGCAATAATCATGATAGTGAGTATTGTCCTGAGGAGATGGCTTCGGATCGATGTGATCGACAACCTAACGTTTTCTATAAGTAAAAATGCCATATCAAATTCCTCCGAAACAAAAGTACATCTTTTACTGCAATTGCTAAAATGCAGCCCTTGCCTATGATAAAATCAGTTTACCACTCCATTCTTCACCGTTGGCAGTGCGGATGTGATAGATATAAAGACCGGAAGGTAAATTGCCGCGACTAATCCTAATTCCCTGATTGTAGCTGCCAATCGGCCATTCCATTACGGTAGCGCCAACATAATTGCACAATATTAAACTGAAAGCTTCTTTTTTTGTTGTTTCCCTGTTGATGAAAATTTCATCAGTGGCCGGGTTGGGGAAAATCCTGAAAGGATTGACAACAGCGGTTTCTGATATTCCGGAGAAGATTGAAAAATCGATTTGATCAACCCATTGGAGACTATCAATAAACGGATTGCGATTCCCTTGTATGCTGTAGATATAGTCATTTCTGGCCATTTCATAAGCACTGGGAGGATCGCTGTGATTCCAGCTTTTTAGCACACTAAGGTCCTGACCGTAGGTCATACCACCAATGGTGTCGGGAAGTTTCCAGCGATATCCGGAGATGCCATCATAACATACCACCATATATAACATTGATCGGGCACAATCTCCCTTAGCATCATCGCGGGGTTCGAAAACCATATTCCCGGCGGTGTCATATCCCATTTTGCAATCACCGTATTGATAAGTTATTGAGTCAACCTCACCCATGGGATAATTATTTCTGTAGCTATTTACGTGATTCTGGTTGATAGGCGCAAGGTTATGATAATCGCTGTATTCAGGCAATTGATCAAAGTTTGCATCGCCAACCGTGGGCATCCAACTCTGACAGAAATTGTGATCACGACTCAGAACGGTCCATGCAAAAGGATCAGCATAAATATACGGTATGTTTGAGTAAGCACATTTTACCATCTTCCGCCAATGGCCGCTTTCCACGGTATCGCGATATTCCACTGTGGCAAGCAATGTTGTTCCGTAATCAGCGTAAAACAAGGTGTTGTGCGGATTTATCAGATTGTGAAGTTCGCTTCGTATATCTCCAGATTGAAGATTAAGCAGATCATAATAGGTACCTATCATATTACTCAGACTGCTCACTGAACCGCTGGCAGGACTGTTTGTGTAGTAGTTCTCGTATCCGGGATATCCATTTACTGGAAACACTTTTAAGTAATAGGTTGTGCCTGCTACCACATCAGAAGGGTAGAAGTAAGCTGCAGGTCCATTGTAGCAAACCTGAGCATTGCCTATGTAACAGCCCTTTACGTATGTTTGCCCGTCAACAGGGCTTTCTGTGATGGGACTCGATTTCTTCAATACAATATAGCGTTCCGGTACGACCATTCCGTCAGCAAATCCTACTCTGAAGCCATAGGAAGTGATTTGTGAGAAGGCAAGATTTACCGCAGCATTCGAAGGCTCGGTGGCGCAACAGCCTTTCACAGCCCATAAGTAGATTACAAATGGATTTTCATCGCTATCGTTATTGTTGAGTGTGAGTGTGGCAGTCTTGGTGCCGTCAGCACCACCTGGTGTGAAGTTGATGGTGAACGATGTTGAATCACCCGGGTTGACTAATGATGGCAGCCCGCTCAGACTGAACATTCCTGCATCAGTGCCGGTAATGACGTAACCAGTGAGTTTCAATACAGAATCTAAACCGCCGTTAAAGACCAAGCAAGGCACTGCGGAAATGTTCCCTGTTACTGCTGTTTGACCGGTCTGTACAAGAACATGATTTATCTTAAACGCAATTTCTGCATTCGGACCAGCTGCTTTTTTCGAAATGCTAATATCATCCAGCGAAACATTGCCTGATGACTTAAACGAATAGTAAAATCTCACGAAACGTGTGGTCGATGCCAAATGATCAACAAAGGGACTTGCTGAAGCCAGACTGGAATTAGGGATGTTTGCATCAGTGAAAGTTCGTAAAGTGGTCCAGCTAGTGCCATCGGCAGACTGCTGAACTAAATAGGTGCCTCCTGTCATTGATGCACCGCGCAGGTAATACACTAAACTATCTGGTTCGTCGGCAAAATTGATGGTCAGATATGCACCGGTAAATTCAAATTTCAGGGCATTTGGTGCGCTGTGTATATAGCTTGCAGATGTATAATATGTTGTGGAGTTTGTTGTCCAATACGCAGGAGTGGTGCCTGTTGTACAGTCCCATGAAGTAGGCAGCGCAGCTTGAGAAAATGCATATGTTGTAGTCAGTAAAATCCAACAAAAAAATAATATCCGTCGCATTATTATATATTTAGTTTGTGATTGTAGTTATATAAGGACAGGCTGCTTTTGCTTTATTTGCAGTTATACAAAGGTAGGATATTTTTCACTGTTAGGCAAAATGCTCTCGCCTACGCCCGCTTGTTATCACAGTCCCACGCCCATGCTTTGATAAATATCATTGCAAAACTTCAAGTCGTAAAAGAATCCTAAATGCACAAATTGTAGTGATCTTTGTACACTATAAAAATCAGAGGTTCTATAAGATTGATCAATTTGTAATTCATTATTGATGTCAATTTTACAAACAATAGCTGCAATATTTCATCATTCGCGAAGATTCGTGACATTCGTAGTCAAAGAAAGATTTTAATATCTTTTTTCTATGAATAGTATTTCTGCTTCTCAACTTTTCCGCTTGAACAGAAATGTCTTAATAACTGGGGGATCCCGCATCAAGTGCGGGATGACGGCTCCGATGAGCGGTTTCTGTAAGTATTAATTTGCGAATGCAGTATTTATGGGATAATCAAAAATATTATCGGCCAAAGGCCGTCATTCGTGAAGATCCGCGTCATTCGTAGTTGAAGAAAGATTGTAATATCTTTATTTTCTATAAATAGTATTCCTGCTCCTCAACTTTTCCGCTTGAACAGAAATGTCTTAATAACTAGGGAATGCTGCATCAAGTGCGGGATGATGACTCCGAGGAGCGATTTCCGCAAGTATTAATTTGCGAATGCAGTATTTATGGGATAATCAAAGATATTATCGGCCAAAGGCCGTCATTCGTGAAGATTCGCGTCATTCGTAGTTAAAGAAAGATTGCTATATCTTTTTTCTATGAATAGTATTCCTGCTCCTCAACTTTTCAGTTTGATTTGAATTGTCTTAATAACTTGGGGATCCCGCATCAAGTGCGGGATGACGGCTACGATGAGCGGTTTCTGTAAGTATTAATTTGCGAAGGCAGTATTTATAGGATATTCATAGATATTATCGGCCAAAGGCCGTCATTCGTGAAGATCCGCGTCATTCGTAGTTGAAGAAAGATTGTAATATCTTTATTTTCTATAAATAGTATTCCTGCTCCTCAACTTTTCCGCTTGAACAGAAATGTCTCAATAACTAGGGGATCCCGCATCAAGTGCGGGATGACGGCTCCGATGAGCGGTTTCTGTAAGTATTAACTTGCGAATACAGTATTTATGTGATAATAATAGATGTTATCGGCCAAAGGCCGTCATTCGTGAAGATTCGCGTCATTCGTAGTTAAAGAAAGATTTATATATCTTTTTTCTATGAATAGTATTCCTGCTCCTCAACTTTTCAGTTTGATCTGAATTGTCTTAATACCTAGGGGATCTCGCATCAAGTGCGGGATGACGGCTCCGATGAGCGGTTTCTGTAAGTATTAACTTGCGAATACAGTATTTATGGGATAATCAAAGATATTATCGGCCAAAGGCCGTCATTCGTGAAGATCTGCGTCATTCGTAGTTGAAGAAAGATTGTAATATCTTTTTCTATGAATAGTATTTCTGCTCCTCAACTTTTCCGCTTGAACGGAAATCTCTCAATAACTAGGGGATCCCGCATCAAGTGCGGGATGACGGCTCCGATAAGCGGTTTCTGTAAGTATTAACTTGCGAATACAATATTTTTTTGGGATAATCATAGATATTATCGGCCAAAGGCCGTCATTCGTGAAGATTCGCGTCATTCGTAGTTAAAGAAAGATTTATATATCTTTTTTCTATGAATAGTATTCCTGCTCCTCAACTTTTCAGTTTGATCTGAATTGTCTTAATACCTAGGGGATCTCGCATCAACTGCGGGATGACGGCTCCGATGAGCGGTTTCTGTAAGTATTAACTTGCGAATACAGTATTTATGTGATAATCATAGATATTATCGGCCAAAGGCCGTCATTCGTGAAGATTCGTGATATTCGTAGTTGAAACAAGGATTTAATTTCTATTGCTAAGTGTGAACCTTATCTGTGCTTTTCCGTCAACCATTTAAAGAATATTTACAAAAAAAAGGCTGCCCGGTTAAGGCAGCCTTTTACAAAAATCTCTATAATGTTAGCTCAATTTTCCGCGAACTTTTACGGCATCAAGTTCCCATTTTGAAGCAGAACCTGCGGCTGTTCCGGAAGCTCTGTATCTCCATGCTATACGAACAGTCTGTCCAACATAAGCAGTCAGGTCAATAGGACCCGATGCTGTCCATGTTGAATTTAACGGGCAGAGAGTGCCAGTTAATGTTGTCCATGTTGCAGTGTTTGGATTGGTGCCTTCAACATAATTGGTCGAAATCATTACGGTAAATGGCTCAGTTTGTCCTGCATCCGGGTCTTTTGACCAAGTTCTGAATTCAAGGAATGCAGAATCCATACCTGCAAAATTGCAAACAGGAGCAAATAGCCAATCTTCACCAGCTACATCGCCACCATAATTATTTCCAATCATACATTTGTAGGTAGCATCCCAGGTCCAGTTCATATTGGAAGTCACGGAATAGCTTGACCAGCCCGGGTTAGTGGTGAATAATTCATCAACCAAAACAGTACTGTTGTCAGGAACAAAATTCAGTAAATCAACTGCACTTCTGAGCGTAGCCTGATATGTGCCGCCATAATAACCGAGGATAGCAATCACTGTTCCAGGACCCGAAGGCATAATATCTTGGGCAAATGACGCGTAGCTACTGCTGCGCATGGTGAGGGTGCCACTTGGGATATTCATGGTGCGGTTGGTATAACTCTCTCCGGAAGCAACAAATGTAGAACCTGCTTCAACAAAGGAAGCACCTTCAAAACGAATCAACGTACTAATCATATCAGTGTTTAATTCCGATGCATTGTTGATTACGCGTGGTGTTGGAGGAACGCCAGGAAGGCTGTCTTTAAATAAATGCTCAGGAATCAATACTTCGGCAAGCTGTCCTACTGAAGTACCATAAATGGTTCCTAATTGGGTAAGATCGTTGTAATCGCCAAGAATCAAGCCCTGACATTTTACATAAATTCGCTGGCCAACTTTATAGTCATTATAAAGTGATGTTTTGTTCAGCTTAATTTCAATACCAGTGGTTGCATCCTGAATAACCAATGTTTTGTAAATATTGCCGGATTCATCATTGCCAATAACAATACCCTTAATATATACATTGTCATTAATGCTATCGAATGCGCCCATCACGGTATGACGTGCCTTCAGTTCTTTGATGGTAATAAGTGTGGCTCCATCAGGAAGAGTAAATACAGGAACGTTAATTGGGGGGACATCAAAATCATCTTTAACACAGCCTGCCAGGAAAAAAGCCGGGACGATGGCTGCAATCAGAAGGATTCGCTGTAATAATTTGAAAGTTTTCATAACTATAATTTTTTTATTGTTTGCTAATTAAAATCTGAATGAAGCCATTAAAAAGAAGTTCCGTCCAAAACCGTAATACGATTTAGGTGGGAATTTATTTACGTTGTGTTCAAGATAATCAAAACGCATTTGCTCATACGAAGTGGTAATCAGGTTCTGGTTGTTCAGAATATTTGATACACTTGCATTCAGGTTGATGAAATATTTTTTGATTTTGAATGATTTTCCAAGTGATGCATCCAGTGTAAACTGTGGTTTGTCGAATGCCTTGGTTTGTTCGGTAATGCTGGCAATCAAAGGATCTCCATCGCCTAAACCATCAATAGCATTTGAGGTTCTGCGTGCAGGATTAAAATCAACCCAATTGTTTGCAAATACATTTACGTTGACATTCGCATACCAGAATTTCGGGTGGTTGAATTTCAAACCAAATGATCCTGCAGTCTGCGGTGTTCCTGCCAAATAGAAATATTTTGCGTATACCGTTTCTGAAGTGTCGGAAGCTGCACCATTTTCTGTGGAAACATAAGCAGTTGGGCGACTGGTATAACGATAATTTCCAATAGAACCCGCCAGTGTTGCTGACAACACAGGGATGATTTTAACTTCAAGACCAAGCTCAATGCCCTGATTTACCTTATTAATGCCAACCATTACATAGTCAACATAAGTTCTCAGATCATCATGATAGAAGCTGGATACTTTAGTGTCGTCCCAAAACATAGTTTCAAAAACAGTGATACGTCCCTGTATACGCGGTGTGCGCATGATGTAACTCAAATCAACGCTGAAAATTTTCTTGGTTTTGATGTCAGGAACAACATTGTTATTAATACGTGGAGCCTGATATACATCGCTGAAATTTGGAGCCATGTTGAAGTATCCGGTATTCAGTACAAAGAAGTGACGACCTGTTACTTTATAGGTAGCGCCTGCTTTAGCTGAATAGTTATAGAATGTGTGCTTGTCGGATTTGCCATATGAATTATCCACATAGCGACCGTTTTTCATATTACCTTCTCTCCAGAATTGTGATCCGGAAAGGTTAAGTGCTGCATAAAAATCGATGTGACTGTAAGTGAACTCAGCCAATCCCCAGATGTTTGCATTGTTGATGCGAACATCATAATCATAACCATAAACATCACCAACACCAACTTTACGGTTAGGATTGTTGAGGTCATTTTGCAGTATGGATGTATCGGAGGGGAAATCACGTTCAGCATATTGGTCAATGTCGATCCAATAATCGCCACCGAGCAAATCACTAATGACTTTATAATTGTGACTCTTGTAATAGCTCAAATTCAATCCGCCGGAAACAAAAATGTTGTTGTTTACTTCTTTATTGATGTGTGTGGAAAGTCCGATCTGATTATGATCCAAACGACGTTCTTCAAGAATATACTTAGCCTGTTCGCCGCCGAGATTGCTTAACAGATTCACCTGATATAAATAGTCCCAGTTAATCTGACTTACGCTCTCATTATTTTGCCAGTTTGCTGTTACGAGGTCGGCAATAGTTGAATCCTCCATATAGCTGGGTAAATAGCGATAGTAATCAGGACGTGGATCCGAAGCGTTATACCAGTTTAATGAAGTAGTAGAAGTACGACCAAAACTGTATCCCAATGAAGTGGTCATTTTGGTAGTCTTGTTAATATCCCAGAAATGAGAAAGCATCATCACAGGTTCGTGGGAATTGCGGATTTTTGCATTTCTTACTTCACCATTCTGGTATCCCCAGTTAGGATTGTAATATTTGTTGTCGAGAATATCATAAACTTCCTGAACAGAGGCTGACTGCATACCCTTTTTCTGAGGTGCGCCAAAACCTGTAAAAGAAATAGAATGTTTATCGTTGATCTTTTTCTCAATTGCAAGAAAATAGGAATATGCCTGATAAGGTGTTCCTTTAACATAGCCAGCGTTGGCAAATCGTCCTGATGCAGAGGCAGTAATTGCCCAGCCATTTTTCATCAGGCCTGTGGAATAGGTTGCCATTACGCGATGACGATACGATCTGTCAGAATAAGCGTATGAAACTTTAACCTGCTTTTTCTGATGCGATGGACGTACATCTATATCTGTTGATCCGCCTAAGCCGCCAAATGAATAGCGGGTAGGAGTAAGGCCGAACGAACTTTCTTTAAAACGTGTAGCATCATTCAGTCCGCCCCAATCAGAAAAGTTTGGGCGACCGGTTTCAGGATCGTTGAGCACTAAACCCTGAATCATGACTTCGTTGTATTCGTTGTCATAGCCTCTGGGCCTGAAATAGCCTGCGCTCAGCGTATAGCCTGCAGTGGATACAAATACGTCGTTGGAGGAATGGAGCAATCCTGCAACATACTGATCCTTGTAATCATCATCCATCTCCAATGTGGTGATGCTTCCTTCTGTTTGTTGTTCTGTGGTTGCACCACTTAGTTTCAACTGCATCAGGCCGAGGTTTTGGCTTGGGCTGTTCACTTCGATGCTCTGACTAATGGTTCCGTAGCCGCTCAAAACGTAAGATACGTCCAGCTTTCCATAACCAATACCCGTAGCACTAAAGGTTCCGTTGGCATCTGTTGTTACCTGCGAAACCCCAATCGTAACCACTACGCCGGGTAAAGGATTTCCTGTCACATCCGTCACGGTCCCCGTTACCGAAGCCGTCTGCGCTTGAACCCCGAAATAGGTAAGCAGCATCAGACAGATGAGTGTAATTAATCTCTTCATACGTTAAACATAATTAAATTAGGAATGATATAAAAAATGAGGTTAGCCGTATTCTGATGTTCTTTCGTAGATCGTTTACGGGCTATGTAGCACAGTGCAGAAAAAATGGGATGCAAAGATAATAGTTTTTAGTGAATTTTAGAGAAAACTTCTGCTTCAACTAAAATTAAAGTACTTTTGTCCTAAATAATTGAAGAAATATGATGACTTCTGTATACCTCCGGAGAATTGCTTTGTCGCTTCTGATTGTGCTGCTGGCAAGTGTTGTGAATGCTCAGGCCCCATCGTATCAGGCCGCTATTGTTGGTTTTTATAATCTTGAAAATCTTTACGATACTATTGATGATCCTAAAACGGATGATGCCGAGTTTTTACCTGGCGGACTCAATACCTGGAATTCCGCAAAATACAACCTCAAAATTGACCGCATGTCGGAAGTAATTTCGAAAATCGGAAGCGATGTTGTTGCCGGTGGGCCGGTGGTGATGGGCTTTTCGGAAATCGAAAACCGTGGTGTACTCGAAGACCTTATAAATACTCCTGTGTTGAAGCCGATGAATTATGGTATAGTGCATTTTAATTCACCCGATCGTCGTGGTGTGGATGTAGGATTCATTTATCAGAAAAATCGTTTTGTTGTTGAAGGAAGTCATCCATTTAGATTGACCACCGAAGACACAGCCTTCCGTACCCGCGACCAATTGCTGGTTTGGGGTAAACTGGATGGGGAAAGCATTTATTTTTTAGTGAACCATTGGCCGTCAAGAAGAGGGGGTGAAGCACGCTCTGCACCAAAGCGCAAAGCCGCTGCAGCACTGGCGCGCAGAATTTCGGATTCCTTATATAAAATGGACCCCAATGTGAAATTTATCCTGATGGGCGACTTAAACGACGATCCCACAAACGCAAGTATTACTAAGGTGTTACTGGCAAAGGGCAGTGTGAAGGAAGTTGTTCCTGGAGATATGTACAATCCAATGTTCAAATTATATCAAAATGGTATTGGCTCTTATGCTTATCGCGATTCTTGGAGCTTGTACGATCAAATCATTGTAAATTCTAATGTTGCAAAGGGCGATAGCTCAAGTTATTTTCTGATGACAGCAAAAATCTTCAACGCCCAATTCCTCAAACAAAAAACAGGAACCTTCGCTGGCTATCCATGGCGCACTCAGGCTGGTGGACAGTATCTTGCCGGCTACAGCGACCATTTTCCAGTATATGGAGTTTTAATTCGCAGAAAAAGGTAAAATCTGTTGGTGCTGCTTGCGAATTTCCTAATCGCGGGCAATAATTATTATTGCGGTTTAGTATAGATTATCTTCATTGATAAAAGTTGGAGTTCATTCTCCTAAACTCCATATGTTGTCTATTAACAGAATAAATGTCATTTATTTAAAATTTTGTAGTATCTTTGGTGCCCCAAATTTGAATTGAAGAACGTTTTACAATACTAACTTAATTACAATCTCTTATGAAAAAAGTTTTTACATTGATCGTGGCGATCTTGTTATTCTCGGCATACAGCCAGGTTCAGGGTCAGGTTATCTTTACAAGTGGTTTTGAGACATGGTCAGGTTCTCATCATCCTGCAGGTTGGGTAGGAACAAAAACCACCATTGATACCACAACTGGTATTATTAAATCTACCACCTCACCTCATGGTGGAAGTTCATCAGTACAATTAGTGAATACCGGTTCTAGTCATAAAAGGTTTACCACAACAGGAGTATCCGTTGAAAGTGGCGTGTTTTATGAAGTTTCTTATTGGGTAAATGGTAGCGGAAATATCAGATGTGGTGTTACTGATTTGACTGCATTTTCACTGTATGTTCCAATTGGATACCACGCGATCAGTAGTGCCACATGGACACAATACAAAGACACAGTGGTTGGTCCTGGAACAAATGCAGCTGGAGAATTTGTTATTTCTGTTAGCTCAACCGTTGCACCAAATCATTTACTGATTGATGATGTGACCATCACAAAGCTTGCAATTTCGGTTCCTACTGTTTCAATCCATGATATTCAGTATTCAACTGCAACTCCTGCGGATAGTCCATATGCTGGAGACAATGTTAACACAGGTGGAATTGTAACGGCAGCGAGCTCCTCATTTTTCGTGCTTCAAAGTCATGCAGGACCTTGGAATGGTATTGAGGTCTATGACAATACTCATGTGGTTGCAGTTGGAGATAGTGTTACTTTATCTGGTACAGTTTCGGAATATAATGGACTTACTGAAATTGGTGGTGTTTATAATTTTACTATTGTTAATAGTTCAAACCCGCTTCCAGGTCCAGAAATTATTCCTGTTGTTTTAGTGAATTCTGAGCCATATGAATGTGTATTCATGCGTTTGGAAAATGTCATTTGCACAGACACTGCTGTTGGGTATAATCAATATAAACTTTTTGACGGGAATGACACATGTACTGCTGATGACATTCTTTATCATTTTGATGCAACACCTGGTGCACATTATGATGTAAATGGAATTGGTTATTACTATTTTTCAAAATATGAGATTTTGCCTCGCTCCGCTGCTGATATTAATATTAGCACTTTCTCAGTAGAAGAAAATAATACTACTGAAGTGAAAATGTATCCCAATCCAGTGGTGAATGAATTGAACGTCGTTATTAATGGTAAGGCTGATGCAATTCGTATTACCGATATGCTGGGCAATATTGTTTATAATGAATTTACCAAGGGTCAATCAAATATTATCATCAACACCCGTAATTTCAGTGCTGGCAGCTATGTGGTCAGTCTGTTAAACGAAGGCGTGATAACCGCACGTCAGGTGATTGTTAAGTAAGAAATCTTTTTATAAAAAAAAGGCTGCCTTCGGGTGGCCTTTTTTTTTTGCCGCACATGAAAGCCAAACTTATTTAAGGCTAATTGCGGGAAACTCAACAAAAGTGTATTATCACAATATCGCCGTTGGTATTGTTATAGAGTTGCAACATTGAAATGCATCAGTTAAATCTTAATGAAACTATGTTATAAAGCATTTGACAATGGTTATTTCGGTGTATCGTATAGTAATGTAATTTAATTCAATGTTGACGATGATGTAATATGATTGATTTTTGTGCAGTTAAATTTTGCATTAACAAGTATAAATATTTATTTTTATTGTATTTTTGAGCTATTCATGATTGTTGCATAATTGGCGTTATGTTCAATTGATTTTGTGAAAACGTCTAAAAAGGATAATTAAGAATTTTGAATATTGAGGAATTGTTCTTTTTGCTCGAGATGAATTAAGAAAATAGGATTATTTAGTTTTTTGTGCAATGGATATCTTTAAGAGAAATTCTGCAATAGTGTTAGGTTTATTTTTAATGCTCAATTTCGGTTGCCAAAATAAATTGGTGTATTCGACAAAATCGATTGACAATGTATCAAAGCAAACGACTTTGGTATTATATTCCAGTTTTAAAGATGTCAATAGAATTAGCATTCTTGTTAAGGGGTATATTGATGGGGATGCAACTATTTTAATTAAGGTTAATAATTCCTACAAACAAGAATATGCAATTTCGAAAGGAAATGTAGAACTTTTAATTGATTGTGATTGGTACGAAGATGAGTGTATTGTCGAGTATTGGCCGAAAGGAGTAATTAGTGGCGAGCTTGCTATTGGCTATTGCTTTAGATAGAGTTTAATTAAGTATGATAAAGTCACGAAACTTATGATATTCCTATTTACTACAAGGAGGACTGCAATTGCCCATATTAGCGTAAAAAAATGAGTGTCTATGATTGTACTTGATTATTGGTTTTATAGAACTTATACATTGTTCTCATCCAAAAAGCGAAAAATGGATCCCGTTATTGAAACATTATCAGCCTTAGCTGGTACCACGGTAGGGTATATTGTTCTTATTCTCGATTTGCTAAAGGTTGATTGGGTTGGGCCAAATTTGAGAATAATTATATCGTTGGCGATGTTATTCTTTATGGGGCTATATTTCTTTCTTTTCTTTTGGAGGAAGCGCTATAAAATAATTGTAACTCGTTTTCAGTCAGAGAAGCGTTATCATAGGATCATTGGAAACATCATCGTAATTTTTTTGTTTGCTCTTCCATTTGTAATAATGTCTGAGTATCATGGGAAGTTGACACTATAAGTTGTTTTCTGATACCATTAAAAATGCCGTAACATTTCAAATCGGTATAATTCTAAAGAACATGATAAAGAATAAAAATAAATTATTTGTAGTTCTAATAATTGCTACTGCAAATTCTTTTGCCTAACCCCTGACGCTGATCGTGTAGGCTACTTTGGATAAGATTTCGCTAGCAACAGAGTAGTCGAGAAATTTTAAACGATAAGGATTTTCGGTATAATTGTCCATTTTGTTTGCCAATTTTGATTAGTAAGTATTCTAATTCCATTAACCCTGAAATGCCTCTGAACGAAACCTTCTTCCGTAGTTGCCGACTTATGCTTACTTTTGTCTTATGCAAACATCATTAAAATATCAACAGCTTGTTGCCACTACACTTGCAGGACTTGAGGGAGTCTGTGCACATGAACTAGAATCCTTAGGTGCTACGCAGGTCGAACCCGCCAATCGCGCAGTTCGGTTTAAGGGCGATAAATCCGTCATGTACAAAGCTAATTATTGCAGTCGCACAGCCCTTCGCATATTAGTGCCACTGGCTGATTATGCAGTGCAGGATACGGAAGAATATTATAAAGTGCTGAATGGATTTGCATGGGAAAAGATCTTTAGCTGTGATCATACTTTTGCTATCGAAGTCGTGGGTAATCATCCGGCTTTTACCAACAGCATGTTCGCAGCACAGAAGGCTAAAGACGCTATCGTTGATCGCTTCAGAAGCCTGTATGAGCGTCGTCCGGGTGTTGACCTTAATCAGCCTCATTTTCGCATACACATACATTTGCAACGCGAACGTATCACAGTTTCGCTGGATAGTTCAGGAGATCCGCTCTTCAAACGTGGTTACCGCGTGGGCAGCGTGCCTGCGCCGCTTAATGAGGTGCTGGCAGCAGGACTCGTGCTTCTTACCGGCTGGGATCAGCAATTACCTTTTTTTGATCCTTTCTGCGGTTCAGGAACCATTCCTATTGAGGCTGCATTAATGGCCAGTGGTGTGCCAGCCGGGAAATGCCGTCTTTCCTGGGGTTTTATGCATTGGACTGATTTTGATGAGACCCTGTGGAACGAAGTAAAGTCTAAAGCAGAGGCGCTACAACACAAATCTACTGTTGAAATATATGCTTCAGATATTGATGCTAAAAATCTCAATATTGCGCGACGCAACATCGAAGCTGCTGGTGTGCAATCTATGATTAAAACCTCGCTGTCTGATTTCAACACTTATGCCTTCCCTCCAAAACCCGGTATCATAGTCTGTAATCCTCCGTATGGCGAGCGTTTGCGATCGTTCGATATGATCTCCGATTATAAAGTCATTGGAGATACGCTAAAAAAGCATTGCCCGGGATACCAGGCATGGCTCATCGGTTCGGATATGGAAACCATGAAATTTATCGGGTTGAAACCGGATAAAAAATATGTTGTGTTTAATGGTCCGCTTGAATGTCGCTTTCTTAAATACACTATGTTCGACGGAAGTCATAAGCAAATGAAGGCTGCAAAAACAGAATAATTTTTATTTTTTCTGATTGCAACTTCAGCTCATTAGCACGCCCACTTGCTGATTTGATGAGTGTTTTCGGTTTGTTCCATTCCACGATTATCGCTTTGACAAGGTCATAGCGCACCATGCTATTAAGTGCATGGCGTTTAAAAAATGGCTTATTGTGTCTGTCCATGAATAGTTAGTAATAATCTATTTCTTTCTGTTCAATCTTCCGCTTAGGATTGTAGAGGCGGTGCGTGGGCAAGTCAAAACTCCGGGCCGGCGGTGGAGTGAATCAAAAAGGCTTAGCAAATCAGCAAAGGTGGCATCCCGACCGATTTTGTCGGGATGCCATTTGTAGAAAATAATTTTGGAGCCATTTAAGGTTCCGATAATGCTTGTAATTATTTTCTACACTCCTTTGCATGATTTGCAAGCCTTTTTGAGAGCGGGGGGAAGGATAGTTTTGACATGCTTTTTTTGTAACTTTTTTTACGCTAAAAAAAGTTAAAAAGAAAAATTATTTTTATGGCTGGTAATGCACTAATCGTTGAACCGCTTCGGAAATGAACTAACCAATAAATACCACTCCTCACCAAATCAACTTGATTAAGGATGAGCTTTGAAAAAAAAATTAACAATGGGCAATATCCAGCGATAACATCAAGTTTTATATTACACCGCACATTTAATTCCCTTTCATAAGATGATGACTTTTTACTCTGAGTAAATAATGATTTTTTGTTCGTCAACCGCGACCATAAACAACAGAGTACAAACCATCAAATCCCACCCTTATGAAAACGACCATATTAAAGACAACACTGGCAGTAATGTTACTGCTTGTGTTAACGGTGCTGCTTTCTTCCTGTGTCGCCCGCCATGCACGCTGCATGAAGAATTACTATCGCGATATCGAAATGGGTATTGCTCATTGATAGTGTTGCAATCTGTGTAAAATGGGCTAAGGAGGAATATTCTATGTGTGTGTTTTCAATATCATCCTCAAAGACCCGAAAAACGAACCCCATGTAAAAACCTGCGATTAGCGGGTTTTTACTATTTTTGTACTTACACTAAATAAAATACCCTCTATGATTTTCACCAAGATACTCATCATTTATCCGCAGGAAACCAATACTAAAATTGCGATTTACAAAAACAATAATGTATTGTTTCTGAAAAAAATCAGACACAGTGCGGAAGAGCTGAAACCCTTTGCAGCTGCGGTTGATCAGTGTGCATTTAGAACTGCATTGGTGTATAAAGAGTTACTCGATAATGAAGTCAAACTTGATGAAATTGGTTTGGTAATTTCCCGTGGCGGATTGATACATCCTGTGAAATCCGGAGTGTATGAAGTCAATCAGCGAATGATGGATGATCTGAAAGCCGGTATCAACGGCGAACATGCCATCAATCTTGGTGGATTACTGGCTCACGCCATGTTGCAGTATCTTCCGAATGCTCGCGCCTGCATTGCAGATCCTGTGGTTGTAGATGAATTGGATGAGGTGGCAAGGGTTAGCGGACATCCTGACTTCAAACGTAAATCAATCTTTCACGCACTGAATCAAAAATATATTTCACGTGTGTATGCGCGTTCGGTAAATCGCAATTACGAAGAAATGAACCTGATTGTTGCACACATGGGTGGTGGCGGTTGTTCCATTGGTGCACATAAACAGGGGAAAGTGGTGGATGTCAATCAGGCCTTTGATGGTCATGGTCCTTTTGCGTTCACACGTACGGGTACCCTGCCTGCTGGCGATCTTGCAAAGCTATGCTTCGACGGCAAACACAGCAAGGAACAGGTCATTCGGATGATTACCAAAGAAGGGGGCATCTTTGCCCATACCGGTGCCTCCACGACTGATGAATTGGAAAAATTGGTTCATGATGGCGATGAACATGCCCGTTTTATCGTGTATGCGCTGGCATATCAGATTTCCAAAGAAATTGCGTCAATGTGCGCAGTACTGGAGGGTCAGGTCGATGCGGTGATTCTTTCCGGTGAAATATTCTCCATACAGTTGTTGGTTGATGGCATCACCCCACGCGTTGAAAAATTAGGTCAACTATTAGTGTTTAGCAATGTAAATGATATGGATGCATTAGCATTGAATGGACTGATGGTGCTTAGCGGCGAAACAGAGTGGGTGGAATATGTTTAATACGATCAGCCTGTTTTTTTGACATCGATAAAGATTTTCGGATCAATCGGAAAAGTTGAGGAGTTGGAGTACTATTCATAGAAAACAATAGATTTTAAAACCTTTCTTCAACAAAGAATACCACGAATAAACGCGAATGAGATCCTTTTGCAGCTATTGTTTGTAACATTGGCCATCAATATTGACTACACTTATCAATCTTTTTGAGCATCCATGTATAAATAGTTTATCAGATCAAAACCGTTCGTACTTTGGGGTTCTTGTACTGTATTGAAATTATGCAATGCTAATATTCAAAGCGTGTGCGCGGGCCTGTCAAAGCAAGCGGGCGTGGGTGGGCTGTGAATCGCCAACGGCACGCAAATCCGCAAGGGGCCAGACAGCGGCTTTTTCGCTGTCGGCTCTGTCGAAAACGACAAAACGAAAATTCAATGAGCGAAATGAAGTTTATTATCACATTCAAGAACTGCCGTCAATTGGCGTTTTCGGCACTACCTTGCGTGATTTGCGGCCGTTGGCGAGAGCGGGGGGATAGCATTTTGCTTTGACTTGACTTTTGGCTCCACCATTTTTGTCAAGAAAAATGGTGGAAATAATAGAAATAAACAGCCAATTTAGCCGTACTCTTGCTATGTGTGTAAATCTTTTTGTGGTTCTAAGGTTTTTGATGCATTTTATTTTTTTTACTCCTCAACAATCTGGTTTGATCCAGATTTTCCTCAACCTTAGATTGCATTAATTTTACTCTAAGGCTCTGAAAAGCCCTGCTTATGGGCACTACAGAATGTTGAGATGAATTTTTATACTGTATTATTGATATTCCACAGGTGTCAATTCCCCGGTCAATATCAATAATCCATTAAACGCAAGAGCCATCATTTCATCTTCTCCGGGATACACCAACACTGGTGCGATAAAGCTAACCCTGTCCCGAATCATAGAGGTGAGATAATCACTATATGCCACGCCTCCGGTAAGCAAAATCACATCTACTTTTCCTGACAAAACTGTAGCCATCGCGCCGATTTCTTTGGCCACCTGATAGGCCATTCCATCATAAATAAGTTTTGCTTTCTCATCTCCGTCAAGGACACGGTTTTCTACTTCTACTGCGCTGTTGGTGCCAAGATAGGCTACCAATCCACCTTTGCCTTTGAGTAATTTATGAATCTCCGCTTTGGTATAGGTTCCTGAAAAACAAAGATCAACCAATTGTCCGGCAGGCAGACCACCCGCGCGTTCCGGGCTGTAAGGTCCATCACCGTTTAACCCATTGTTTACATCGATAATGCGACCATTTTTATGAGCGCCTACAGTGATGCCGCCGCCCATATGGGTAACAATTAACGATAATTCTTCGTAATGCTTGCCTTCTTCCTTTGCATAGCGGCGGGCAACTGCTTTCTGGTTGAGTGTGTGCAGAAAACTTTTTCTTGGAAGCTGCGGTAATCCTGATAGTCGTGCAAGATCTTCGAGTTCATCCACACAAGTCGGATCAACAATATAGGCATTAACTTCGGGACCAATTTCTTTGGCCAGTTCATAGGCAATGATACCGCCCAGATTGGATTCATGCTCAGCCATCGGGTGGTGAATATCGCGTATCATGGCTTCATTAACGCGGTATGCGCCGCCGGGTATGGGCTTGAGCAAACCACCGCGTCCCATGACCAAGCTAATAGTATTGAGGTCAATATTGTTTTCTTTGAGGTCGCTGAGGATAATATTTTTACGAAATTCATATTGGTCTGCAACATGACTAAATGGGGCAAGTTCTTCTGTTTCGTGCTTGATATTTTTAAGATAAGTTTGTTTGCGACCTTCGTATATCGCGATTTTCGTGGAAGTGGAACCTGGATTGATGACCAGAATGTATGGGTTCATAAGTTTGGTTTTTTGGGTAAAGATAAAAAAAGTTTGAACGTCGACAGGATTCAGAAAAAAAAGCTGGGATGCACGTATTGGCAGCTTGAAATAATTCAACTTCCGACCTGGCGCAATACGGCATTGCACTATCCAGAATAATAGTTCAAAAAGTAATTCAAAATTAATATCTAGGAATACACCAAAGGCTCGCATTCTCCATTGAGCACGCGCAAACCATTCATGGCTAAGGCTTCCATTTCATCCTCACCCGGATATACGTGGGTAGGCGCAAGCTTATGCACACGTTCGAGGATTTCGTTGATAAACCATTTACTATTGGCGATCCCGCCTGTAATGAGTATTGCGTCCACATCACCTTTTAGCACGGCGAACATGGCACCAATCTCTTTACAAACCTGATAAGCCATAGCTTCAAAGACTTTCTTTGCGATCTCGTCACCGTTTTCGGCACGGACTTCAACATCGTAGGCATTATTGGTCCCGGTGTAAGCAACGAGTCCGCCTTCGCCTTTGATCATTTTCATTACTTCCTTTTGCTGGTATTTTCCGCTAAAACAAAGTCTGACTAAATCGCCCACCGGTAAAGTACCACTGCGTTCAGGCGAAAAAGGACCTTCTCCATCAAGGGCCTGATTGGTGTCGATGACTCGCCCTTTGTTGTGTGCGCTTACGCTGATGCCGCCTCCAAGATGGACCAATATCAGGTTCAGATCTTCGTAAGTGCGCTGGATAAGCGCTGCATGTTTACGAGCAATCGCCTTTTGATTTAATGCGTGAAAGATGGATATACGGCGAAACAAGGGATGGCCGGAGTAGCGCGCAATATCTTCCAGTTCGTCAACCACTACAGGATCGGCAATAAAGGCGCGGGTTCCGGGGAGATCATTCTTAAGGTCATCAGCAATGAGTCCGCCCAAATTTGAGGCATGCTCACCTACCGGGCTATTAAATAAATCACGCTTCATGGCATCATTCACTTCATACACTCCGCCGGGAATGGGCTTGAGCAGACCACCGCGACCAACAATAGCTTTGATGAGATGAAGTTTCACATCGGCTTCCCGAAGCTGATTCATGATAACATCTTTGCGAAATTGAAATTGATCAGTGATCTTTTCAAAGGGTTGTAATTCCTCGGTAGTATGACGAATGGTTTTAACGTAAACAGGGTTCGTGCCGTGAAACACCGCAATCTTGGTTGAGGTGGAGCCGGGATTAATGGTGAGAATTCCTAATACCTCCATAGCGCACAAGTCTTTTTTTTTCTGCGCCCAAATGTATAGATATTTTTTTAGATTGTGAAAAAAGTAACAAGTAGAAAATGCAGTTTTTCTAATTTAAGCTGGAATCCGTTGGTAATGGTTATGGGGTTATGGGGTTGTTAGGGTTTTAGGGTTTTTGTGTTGTGGGGTTTATGGGTTATTGGGTTAATGGGTTATTGGGTTAATTAGTTTAGCGGTGCTGCTTTTATTATGTAGCTCTCTGTGATTAGGTCATTGAAGATTTCATAATAACCCATCACTCAATCGCGGAGCCAATTGGTCGCTAATGCACCTATTGATCAAGG
Organism: Bacteroidales bacterium; assembly: GCA_963678485.1. Lineage (GTDB taxonomy): Bacteria > Bacteroidota > Bacteroidia > Bacteroidales > CAIWKO01 > CALGYY01. The sequence continues at coordinate 857,527 of OY782882.1, read as the reverse complement.
CAGCATCGCTGCGTCTGTCATTATTGGAATATTGTAATACAAAAGGGGCTGCACGAACGGTGCAGCCCCTTAGACATTTTAGCAACTACCTTATTTCGCTAAGATAGCCCCTAATGCAATAGAGTATAGTTTTGTCTTTTCCGAATCTCCGCGGGAAGTCAGGATACATGGCACTTTTGCACCAAATACCACAGCACCCAATTCTGCTCCGGCAAGTTTAGTATTGGTTTTGAAAAATACATTACCCGATTCAATGTTGGGGAACAACAGGCAATCGGCATCACCACCCACTGGACTAACCAGCTTTTTAATCTCGCAGCTTTCCTTGTCAATCGCCACGTCCAGCGCAAGAGGTCCGTCAATAATTGCACCTTTAATTTGACCACGATCGCACATTTTGGCCATGAGTGCGGCATCCACGCATGCAGGCATACTTGCGGAAACTTGTTCCGTTGCAGCAATAATGGCCATCTTTGGCTTCTCAATCTGAAGCGCATTGGCAGTGGCTGTCAGATAACCAGCAATGGCAATCTTTTGTTTGAGGTCGGGGAGGGGAATAATAGCTACATCAGAAACGATAAGCAACTTATGATACATCGGTGATTCAATTACAGATACATGGCTCAATACACCGTCAGCCTTAGCCATCAGCCCTTTTTCCTTATTGAGGATAGCACGCATATATTTGTCAGATGTCACCAAGCCCTTCATCAAGAGCTGTCCCTTGCCTTGATTGATGAGATCTACAGCAAGTGTTGTTGCTTTCATATCGTCGGGTTCGTGAACGATCTCGAATTTTCCCGGATCAATATTGTGCTCTTTACATACCTGTTTAATGGTAGCTTCATCGCCCACCAAAGTGGCGTCGAGCAGGTTCATATCTACAGCCTGACTAATTGCCCCAATAGTGTGGGAGTCGTTTGCATAGGCTGCAACCAGCCGTTTGTTGCTGCTGTTTTTCAGCACTTCAAACATTTGGTCAAGTTTTGTAATTGCCATACAGTAATAATAGTTAAGTTGTTAATATATTAATTTTCCCAAAAATGACTTAGTGCCTGTCCATAAAGTCCGTCTGCGGCGTTGTCCTCGTATTATCGGGCAGTGGATTACGCCAGTAAACTCCTGCCCGTCAACACTTCGGATGCCTTGTCTCGCCTTAGGCGAGAGAGCTTTCTGATCAGTCACTGAGTTTATGGACGGACTCTACTTAGTGTAAAAATCAATCATTTTAATGATGGCCCGGGTACAAACCGGACAAAAATTATCCTCCGAAATAGATTTCATAGTGCAATCATAAGCTGGACGATATACGCCTTTAGCTACATAACCGCCACCTTCATACACACCGGGGGTTGGTTTTTCAACTCCGTTATTTGGTGTAGGTATGGGTGTTGTCGCTGCAAGCATATCTTTCCATTTGATATCAAAATTAACGAGTGTTGTAAGATTAGGCTCCCAGGGCTCAAGGTTCAATGGGTAGAAATCTACATACGAAGTTTCGGAATCATAGTACTCATCGCCCAGACCGGCGAAGCAATGACCGAATTCGTGGGTGAAAACATAAGCCCCGTATTTATTATCGGAAATGCAGGTTGCATAATGATTGTAGATGGCTCCGCCGCCATAATGATCAGAATTTACAATAATATATATTTGATCGTATGGTGCATTGGCAGCCAGATCACGAATGGAGCGATTGTCGGACGACATCAGATAACGCTCACTATCGAAGGTATAGAACGTGGAATTTAAGATGGTCTTTTTCCATGTGTATGTTCCGGGGTAATCGGTACCCGATTCAGCGGAAGGCGCGTTAATGCCCCAGATGTTGAATTTCTTTTTGTATTTATCGTAAGGCCTGCAGGTAAAAAGGTAATCGGCAAATTTCTTACAGTCCTTTTTGAACTTGTCCATTTCATCTTTAGTGTAGCCTTCCGGCAACATAACAATATCTACGCAAGTAGCAGGGTCACCGGATTTCAGAATTTCGAAATTTGGATATTCAAGACGACGTTCCTGAGTGACAAAATAACTTTTTGGATCTACTTCATACTGGAATTTGCGCTCCCATATGCCCAATTTGTTGCGGCTGTAAAAATCAACACGTACCTTATGTTTTGGTAATGGAAACACCACGGTCTCACTGAATGATTTCACCGTTTTACTTGCTTCATCAGTGGTTTGCCATTCGCTGAACAGTGTGCAATAGGTTCTTGAATAAATCGCCGAATCATACACAAGGTCAATTACTTCAAATTTGTATTTGCCATAATCGAAAATGTCCATCATATTAACCTTCGAGCCTCCCCAATAGGGCTCAATGTAGCATTGGTCAATCGAATAATATTCACTGTTTTTATCACCCGAGTGGTAATAGTCCACCCTTAAGGTTCTATCTTCAAAAAAGCTGCTGAATTGCGCCATGCTGTTCAGGCAAAGGGCCAGCAATATTGCGGTAAAGGTTGTTTTCATAGGTTCGAAGGCATTTGAATGGTATACAATACGGGGGATAAAAGTAATAAAAAATATATTGATTTAGAAACTGTTTTGATTTGTGTTAATAATCAGCAATAATTTCATAATTAGCTCCTATTGAGGGATAATGGCTTTCAATGACGGCCATTGCAATTACATAATCACAAGGCTATCTCCCTCGCAACGTCAGAATAATGAAGGGTTTTAATTCCCGTTTCACAAAAACACTTTTTTAATAGTCTTATTCAAAAACATAAATTACTTTTGCCACAGAAATAAACTAATAATGGACGACGGACCTGCGCAATATTGTTTTGAAGTAATCACCCGGATTTAGAAGATTCGCGGCCTAACGCACGCGATTCCTTATTTGGCCGGAAATAGAGAGGACGCGTGTATGATATCACACAAGACGTTTTATTTAAGTACCTTCATAGGAACAAAGATCTATGATACTAACCAACAATCGTTAGGAAGGGTTAGCGATTTATTGGTACATATGATTCCATCAAATGATGGAATGGCCAGCTCAAGAGCAAAGGTGATAGGGCTCGAGATAAAGACTTCTTCTGGTAAAGAAATTCTTGCTATCCAAGGGTTTAATGTTTCTAAGGATCTTCCCGGACCACTGCTCAGCTGTCGTGAAAGACGTCCGCTCCATGCAGATGTTGAAAAGGAATCATTATCATTAGTTGAATATATTCTTGATAAGCAAATTGTCGATATCAATGGACGAAAGTTAGTCCGTGTGAATGATGTCCGCATGGTAATCGTTTCGGATGGAATCTATGCTATTGCTGTGGATGTTGGAATGGAAGGGCTATTGCGTCGTATTGGTATTGATTGGCTGGTGCGACTGTTTCTTGGAATTTTCCGAACAAAAACCCCGTCACATTTTATTCTTTGGGAAGATGTTGAAGCCATTGATACACGCAACTTTCATATAAAACTCTCTACGCCATCCTCTAAGCTGAATACGCTTCACCCTTCGGATTTGGCCGATATCATTGAAGATCTCGATAAAAACACACGAACAGCTGTGTTTGAGTCTATGGATGAAGAACGAGCTGCTGATGTTCTTGAAGAACTTGAAGAATATGCTCAGGTGCATATTATGGAAAGCCTTCCAGTTGCCAAGGCTGCCGATTTGCTCGAGAAAATGCCAGCCGATGAAGCTGCCGATTTGCTCGAAGCCATGGAAGCTGAGCAAGCTGAAAAGTTGCTCGTTGAAATGGAACATGATGCATCGCAGGAAGTCAGAGATCTTATGGAATATGACGATAATAGTGTTGGTAGTATGATGTCGACCGATTTTTTCTCGTTCCATAAAAACATCAAGGTCTCTCAGGTACTTGAGGATATTCGTTCATACAAGCCTGAAGAGAGTAGCTTATATACCTTGTTTGTTACGAGTCCCGGCAACGAACTCATTGGTACTTTTACACTCCGCGATTTAGTGCTTGCAGCGCCTGAAACATCGGTTGATTCGATCATGAAAAAGACGACTATTTCTTTGTTGGATACTGATAAAATGGGTTCTGTAGCCGAATTGGTATCGAAATACAATCTACTTGCTGTGCCAGTAGTTGATAAGCGCAAAAAACTTCAGGGAATGGTTATGGTGGATGATATTGTGGAAGACCTTACGAATAAGAAAAAAACAAGAAAACGTTAGTTTCATTGATTCATACACAATTCAGGTGATGCTTGTATTATGCAACATTGAAATCCGTTGTTTGTAGAACTGAATTTTAATAAGCAATACCTCGATGTAAAGGATAATACTAAAGTGGGTTTTTAGGAAAGACAATAAGTGGTTATATGGCAGTTAGTATTTTAAGAAGAAATAACTGGTGGAAAAAACTTCTGATTTTTCTTGCCATTCTTGGGCCGGGCATCATTACAGGCAGTGTTGATAATGATGCAGGCGGAATTACAACATACTCTGTTGCCGGTGCAGAATATGGTTATGCACTTTTATGGACACTTATTCCGGCTTTCATTGTACTCCTCGTTATTCAGGAAATGAATGCCCGAATGGGCATTGTCACGGGCAAGGGGCTCGCCGACCTTATTCGCGAAAATGCAGGAGTCAAAATCACCTTCTTCATATTTATCGGATTGTTGATTGCAGATATTGGGAATACTACAACTGAGTTTGCAGGAGTAGCGGGCAGTATGGAAGTATTCGGCGTCTCTAAATATATTTCAGTTCCGATTGTCGCTATCCTTGTGTGGGTACTGGTTGTAAAAGGCACTTACAAACTGGCTGAACGAATATTTTTATTATTCTCTGTTTGCCTTCTAATGTATGTGGTTTCGGCTATTATGGGAAAACCCCACTGGAGCGAGATTGGGACTTCGATTATTCATCCTGATTTTGAGTTTAACAGCAAGTATCTTGCAATGGTAATCGGTATTATTGGAACAACTATCGCACCTTGGATGCAATTTTATATGCAATCTTCCGTCATTGAGAAGCGTCTGAAAATGGCCAATTTTAAGTATACCATGGTTGATATCCTTGTTGGTTCATTGGCTACCGTTGGTGTTGCATTTTTTATAATTGTTGCCTGCGCGTCAACATTGCATGTAAACAATATCCACATCAATGAAGCTAAAGATGCTGCACTTGCGCTCAAACCTTTGGCAGGAGAGCTTTCTTCTCAATTATTTGCGATTGGATTATTTGTAGCATCCGTTTTTTCCGCCACTATTTTACCATTGGCAACAGCATTCTACGTCTGCGAAGCTTTTGGATTCGAAGCTGGCATTGATAAAAAATGGAAAGAAGCGCCTGAGTTTTATATTTTATATACAGGAATATTGCTCATTTCAATGGTTATTATTCTTATTCCAAATGCGCCATTAATAAAGATTACCCTTTGGTCGCAGATTTTAAATGGAATATTGCTGCCTGTCGTGCTGGTGTGCATGATATTGCTGGTAAATAAAAAGAAAATAATGGGGAAGCATGTTAATAAACCAATCAACAATATAATTGGTTGGCTCGCTGTGTTGATAATGGTCGCGCTTTCATTAATGCTATTGATTGATCCACTTATCAGCCACTGAGTTTAGCAAAGGACTCTAATTTAAGCAGCATGATTTGTTGCCGTAAATAGACCAATGAAGGATTACTGGAGATGTACTGTCATTCATAAACACAGCTTGAGGTATAAGTCCATTGACAAGCTAGTTAGAGTCCGTCCATAAACTCAGTGACTGATCAGAAAGCTCCGGATGGAAGGCGTCCGAAGTGTTGGCGGGCAGGAGTTTACTGGTGTAATCGACTGCCCGACAATACGAGGACAACGCCGCAGACGAACTTTATGGACAGGCACTAGTTAGTTATATAAAATATTAATCACACATCAAGTATAATTAATGGCCATTGAAATAAGAGAAGTTGCCAACCGACATGAACTGAAAGTGTTCATACATCTTCCCGCAGTCATACATAAGGGACATAAAACCTGGCTTCCTAATATATATATGGATGAATGGGCATTTTTCTCTACCAAAAAAAATCCAGCCTTCACCTATTCCGATACACGGCTTTTACTTGCCTACAAAAATGGCAAGGCCGTCGGACGTATCATGGGTATCATCAACATAAAGTACAATGAACTTCATAACGAAAATAATGCACGCTGGGGATATCTGGAATGTTATGAAGATAGCGAAGTTGCTCATGCGCTACTCACCGACATTGAGCAGTGGGCAAAACAAAAGGGAATGGTGAAAATCGTTGGGCCGTATGGATTTTCTGATAAGGATCCACAAGGATTCATCATCGAAGGATTTGAGCATCCTCCGCTAATTTCGAGTGCATGCAATTTTCCATATATGATAGGTCTTGTTGAACGTGAAGGCTATGTAAAGGAAATTGATTGTCTGGTCTACAAGTACGATCTTGGCGAGGAATTACCGGCAATTTATCAGAGAATCAGCAACAGGATTTTTTCTCAAAAGAATTATGAAATTATAGAATTCCGTAAGAGCAGCGAACTCAGACCTTATATTATTCCAGTGCTAACTTTGATGAATGAGACGTATAGTCATCTCTACGGCTATGTCCCACTCACCCAAAAAGAAATGGAAGAATTTGCCAAGCGATATATGCAAATTATCGATTCGCGGTTTATAAAGGCAATTCAATTGAACGGACGCTTAGTAGCCTTTTTAATTGCCTTGCCGCATATGACGGCAGGTATACAAAAGTCAAAAGGATATCTATTCCCATTTGGAATTTTTCACATCTTGCGTGCAGCCAAAAAAACTAAACAACTTGATCTGATGCTTGGGGCGGTGCACCCCGATTATCAGGGACTGGGTCTTGAAGTCCTTATGACGATTAAGCTATTCGATTCTATGGTCGATGCAGGATATAATACCCTTGAAGTTCATCTCATGCTCGAAACCAACAACAAAGTACTGGCAGAAATGAAGCATGCAGGAGCCAAGTTGCACAAGCGTTTCAGAGTGTATCAGAAGTTGTTGTGATTGTTGGCTTTTTGTTTAAAGTTAATAGTTGATTAGTTGAATTGTTAACTAGTTAAATGGTTATTAGTGAAACAAGGCTGAGGAAATCATCAATGTTTAAATATTAGAGACAGATTTTATTAATACAGATATTCCAAATATTTGTGATGTGGCTTATAGATGCAGTCATTCCTGACTTGATTCGGAATCCCTTGGTTTATAGTGCTTATTGGATAGCTGAGGAAACCATGCATCCATGATGCAACAATCAAAATGCATCACACATTATCAAATGCTGCACGCATATTAAAAAGCAACAAGGCAATCAACCCAACAGTGTAAACCCCCATCTGACGTTCCAACATGGATTCACTCATAAGGAAGATGAGGACTGCGATTCCGAAATAGATGCCTACGGGGAATTTGAAAACCTTACGGAATATTAACACCAGGCATCCTAAAAACAGGAGCAAGCCAACGATTCCATAATTTATACCCATCGAAAGATATTGGTTGTGGGCATTGAAACTTGATTGCGAATCTATAATAAAACCTTTGCTTTGATAGCATTCGTTAAGCGCCGGTTGTGAATACCTGTTTCCAGTCCCGGTGAGCCAATGATCTAAAAAAACATTGATTGAGCAATCGATGATCATGTCACGCTGCTCAATCGTATTGCCTGCTTTGGGTTCCTGAGATGCCCATGCACCAACCTCGTTGAATCGTTGCTTTAGAGACGGAATACAAAGAATCAACACTAATAAAATACTGATAATCCCAAAACCCGCAACGACTTTTTTAAGCATGGTCCACTTGCGTTGAATGAGCCAGATTATAAGGAATGCAGCGCACGACACCATCGCAATTTTTGCCGCAAGGAATAATATCATGAGCAATAATAATCCGATGCAGCAGTATTTAATAATCCGCCAGATGTTGTTGTTTCTAACATTTGAGTATCCAATAAAAGCGGCTGCACACATCGCCATCAGTGAAAAATAGCTGGGATGTTGGGCAGTGATTTTTTCGAAATGATTGCGTAAAATATATGCTCCGTTCTCGTAAGATGCATAATTAAAAGGAATACCTTCAAAACATAAGCAGCCGATACTGAAAATGCTCAACAATACAATAGATGCAGAGAAAAGCAGTAGTGCCGCTTTGTAATTTTTGAATCCGGTAAGCTTGATGAATAGCGGGATAAACAAGGGTGCTGTAAAAAAGAAAAGTTTCTTCTCAAACTCAAACTGTGCAACAGTATCAAAACCGGAAATTCCATATTCAATCAAATAGGGGAGGAAAGGAAGCACGAACACAAGATTAAGAAGGAGAATTTTTCCTAAAGGTTTTGGCTGAAGTAGGTAGCAAAGAAGTGTCATAGCCGAAAAGGCCATCAATATTAGATTTGCGACTTTTAAGGGCAGCAGCGGAAAGACAAACAATGCAAGAAACAGCAAGGTTGTAATTAAGTGGAGGCGATAATGTGCCTTATTTTGCTCCGGTAAAATGTCGCTCAATTTTATCATCAACAAAGTCCTTAAATTCCTTACGGAATCTTTCAATACTAAAGGATTTGATATTTGCTTCGAATTGTTCTTTCGTAAATTCTTTTCCGCTGTTATGGAACTCACGAATGGTGGCAACCAGCGCTGCAACCGTTTGATGTCTGAAGAATACACCAGTGTGCTGATTAACCGTCTCTTTATATCCGCCTACTGAAGGTATGATTACTGGTGTACAGTAGGACTGGGCTTCAACAATCGAAATTCCAAAATCCTCCGTGGCTGCGGCTATGAATGCTTTGGCTTGAGCAATTTTGCGATGCTTGGTTTCGTCATCAATGTATCCCAAATAGGTAATATTGGGAGGAAGGTCTTTCATGTATTTGTTGCGCATTGGGCCATGACCGGCAATTTCGAGTTTTAATTCAGGCATCTGGCGAAAAGCCTCAATAATTAAGTCTACATTTTTGTAAGTCACCAATCTGGAAACAGTAATATATGTGTCGCTACGCTCGCCGCATACTGTCTTCATTTCAACATTTACGGGCGGATAAATAACGGTGCTCTCGCGCAAGAAAAATCGGCTGATACGCTCACGTACGAAATAGGAGTTAGCGATGAAATAATCAACGCGGTCGCTGCTTTTCAAATCCCAAAGACGTAATTTTTCGAAGAAATAACTCAGAATCGACCTTGCAATTGAACGATTGGTGACCCTCAAATAATCTTCTTTCAGATCCCATGCATAACGTGCAGGACTGTGACAATAGGATATGTGCAACTGTCCTTTATTTCGCATGGCACCTTTAGCCACGCAGGACGACGATGAGATAATTACATCGTAGTTGCTCAGTTTTAAACGTTCAATAGCTCTAGGGAAGAGCGGGAAATAATTTCGATAGGCTTTACGTGCAAAGGGCATCCATTGGATAAAGCTTCGATGCGTTTTTTTTCCTTGCAGGAATTTATTACGGTTTTCATCATCAAAAAAATCGAACAGGCAAAATACATCCGCCTCAGGATAACAATGCAGTATCTCCTTCACGACCATTTCTGATCCGCCGGCTTCATTAAACCAATCGTGCACAAGGGCAATTTTTGGCATCTGCAGTGTTGAGTTTATTCGAGTTGTTTTGTTATTAAAAGTAATATGAGCTCCCAAAGCCGTTCGGAGGAGGCCTCAAAATTATGCAATATTTTCAGATATGAAGCATCACTGACTTTAGACTTTTTTAACAATATTTCATCAAGCGCATTTAGGAAGCTTTGCGTATCACCTTTTTTATAATAGTTTGGAAGCGTAGCAAAGGATTCTCGATATATCTCCAGATCTGGCGCTATCACCGGAGTCCCAAGAATCAGTGCTTCCAGAATTGGTATGCCAAAACCTTCGTATTCTGATGGAAAGGCCAACACCTGAGCCTGTTTTATCAATGAATAATAACGACCATCTTCAACATATTTAAACCAATGGATGTGCTCATCCTGAGTAATTTCAATGTTGCCAAATATATCAGCTTCAGAGCCGATGCACACAATATGAAGTCCACGCTTCTTTATTTCTGAGCGCTGAGCAAGAACAAATTGCGCATTTTTTCTGGGATTAAAGACGCCGGTCAATAAAAGATAGGGAAATTGAAGCTCGTAATCTTTTTCAAAAGTAATTTCAGGAAGCCCATTGGGTACAACATTAATCTTATCCATTGGCACTGAAAGCGATAATTGTATTTCTTTTCGCATAGATTCGGAAACCGTAATCAATGCCTTCGAACGCTTACTTATTCTAGGTATTAGAAAGGAATACCAACTTCGGAAAGAGTTGTGAAACCAGCCATGGTCCTTTAAGTAAGCCAGGTCGTGAATGCAGACGATTTGTCGCTTTCGCAGAAGGGGTGCGGTATTGCATAAGTTAATCAGCAGCGGCCGTTTACGAAAAAGTAAATATAGTGGAAGCCAGAACTGTTCCCAGAAAACACCAGAACCCAGGCCAATGCGTTTAATGGCTAAGCCCTGAATATATGCTGATTTGCGGGGTGCGAGCAGTATGACTTCAGGATGTGACTGTTGTAATGCGTTGGACAAGCCCCGTGCGTAGCGCTGTACCCCGGTCGTAGTCTGACAGAGGAACCTTCCATTAATATATATGCGGAGAGGTTTTGGCAACTGGGTTTTTCTTTATTGCAAAGCTATTGGTTTTTATGGATACCCATACCGCTTCTGTGAAAAATATACCAGAGTTTTAGTGTCTCATGTCACATATTTGTCTTATTTTGCTCAAAATTTTAGTATGCCCGGCAAACGGAAATATATTATACTGTTTCTTATCTATAAAAACCTTCAGTTGAAGTATAAACACTCAGCGCTGGGTTTTTTGTGGAGCTTGTTGCATCCTTTTTTATACCTGCTTATTTTTCTTGCAATCTTTTCAACGGCATTTCCAAGTATCCAAAACTATCCACTCTATGTGCTGAGTGGACTCGTGTTCTGGATTTATTTTGCAGGAGGAACAAATCAACTTTGTGTAGTATTTATAAAAAATACGCATCTGATAAAGTCCTTAAATCTACCAAAGACCATCTATCCTCTCACAGAGCTGGGGAGTGAACTTGTAAGTTTCTTAATTGGATTAATTCCTTTTATGGTCATTATGTGTTTTATGGGATTAACCATGACCTGGAACTTGCTTTATATTATTCCCGTTATTTTGTTGTTTTCAATATTTATTTTTTCTATTGGAGTGATTCTGGGTTCTTTGAATGTGTTCTTCAGGGATGTTGGAATCCTATGGAATACAATTAACCCTGCAATGTTTTATTTATCGCCAATAGCGTATTCATATAAGATTGTTCCGGAACAGTATAAATTCATTGTCAAGTACAATCCCATATATCACTTTTTGGAACTTGTAAGGAACGTGCTTTGGGAAGGCCAACCACCATCGATGCATTATGTGGGTCGCTGCTTGTTGATCACGGCTGTTGCGGCACTTATTGCAATCTTTGTTTATCGTAAAACGCGAAACGGATTCATTTCTAACTTATAGTCATGAAGGATTACGTTATAAAACTGAGTGATGTATCTGTAAGTTACCTGCAAAGCAGGAAGGGAGTGCATTCCATAAAGGACTTTGTGCTGAAGGCTTCGTTTATCAATCCTTTTCAGAAACATAAGGTATTACATCACATCGATCTGGAAATTTTCAAAGGAGAATCGGTTGGTATTTTAGGACCCAATGGTAGTGGTAAAAGCACATTACTTCGCACAATTGCCGGTATCATCAAGCCTGATAAGGGCTGGGTAAATGTTAGGGTTCCAATTTCTCCCTTGTTGGCGCTCGGAGCGGGGCTTGAGCTGGAACTTTCAGGTTATGAGAATATGCGTATTGCCTTGGCTCTATCGGGGAATTACAGCAAGGCAACACGTCAGGAAATGATCGACAAGGTTTCTGATTTTGCTGAATTAACAAATGAGCAGTTGAAGAAACCTACGAAGATGTATTCAACGGGCATGCTCGCTCGCCTAGCTTTTAGCTGTGTGATGACGGGACAACCAGATCTATTGATGATTGATGAAGTGCTCGCGGTAGGTGATCGCGGATTTCAGACAAAATGCATGAACCGTATTCACGAGATTCTGGATAACGGTACCACATTGTTGTTTGTATCGCACAGTCCGGGCGAAGTGCGTGAGATTTGTTCCCGTGGCATTTGTCTTAAAGATGGTAAAATGATCTTCAACGGAAATTCGGATGAAGCTGCTTATGTCTATAATAACTTGTTTTAATACTGTTGAACCTACAATGACCACAGCATGGTCGTTGAACGAAGTATAAATCTATGAGGGATCGGAAAAATAATCTGGTAACCAAAGCTGTCGAGGAGGAAGTCCACATCATACCTGAAGTTGATGAGGAAGTGGGCAACGAACAATACTGGGAAAAGAAACATCATCGCGCGACCAAGGAAATTGCTGAGCTGAACAAACAGCTGGCGCTGGCGTTGCGAAGCATGGATAAGTTAATCAAGCAACTTGCAGAACTAGAGAATAGCAAATTGATTAAGTTTCGCAAGTATTATTATTTGTATCTGGGTCGGTTGCGTTCGAATGTTAGCAAAGGGAAAAAGCGCAATTTTGGATCTGTGTTGTATCACTATATTTTCAAACGTGGTGGTCGTGTTTTTAGATTGATGCTGACTAAAGTATTCCGTGCGCTGTACCTTATTTTTGAGACACGCAAGGTGGTCATTATCGAAGTAACAGGAAATTATTTGGCTACAACAAGTCAGTATTCCCAGTATTTATTGAGGAAAAGACTGAACAAGGAAATGATCAAGCAATACAAGCGAAACATCCATGGCTTCAGTCATCAACCGGTGTTCAGTATCGTTATGCCGGTTTATAATCCGCGTATCGATTTGTTTACAAAAACACTGGATTCGGTGATTGGACAAATTTATGAGTATTGGGAACTCTGCATTGCCGATGATTGCTCCACAGATCCTGAGATTCGAGAAACGCTGGAAAAATACTGCAAGGCTGATGCTCGCATCAAAGTCGTTTATCGTGAACAAAATGGTCATATCTCGCGAGCGTCAAACTCCGCGCTGGAACTGGCCACTGGCGAGTATGCAGTGCTAATGGATCATGATGATATCTTACGTGAAGATGCCCTGTACGCGATGGCGAAGGTTGTAAACAGAAATAGTAATATCGACCTTATCTATTCTGATGAAGACAAAATCGACGAATGGGGCATACACTCTGATCCTCACTTTAAGCCTGATTGGTGTCCCGACAATTTACTTTCGCGAAATTATCTGGGTCACGTGTGTGTCTTTAAAACCGCGCAGCTCCGCGATGTGGGTGGATGGCGTGCAGGCTTTGAGGGAAGTCAGGATTATGATCTCGTATTGCGCTATACAGAAATATATAACAATGTTGTACATATTCCTGAGGTGCTTTACCACTGGCGCATCCATAGCGAAAGTGCTGCGATGAGCGAAGCCGTTAAGCCTTATGCATACCGTGCTGCACAAAGTGCGCTGGCCGAGGCAATGGTTAGAAGAGGAATGGAAGCCACTGTAGATTTTCTCGACAGCTTCCGCGGATATAGTATACGCTTTGGGTTGAAGAATAAAAACGCCAAGGTGAGTATAATTATCCCATCAAGGAACAAGGCGGATTTTCTGAAGAAATGCCTCAGATCTATTGATCGCAAATCTACCTACAGGAATTTCGAAATCATCGTTATCGACAACAATAGTAACGAAAAAGATTTCTTTGATTTGATAAAAGTATATTCACGCAATAATAAACTTTCGTTCAAGTGTGTGCAGGATAAAGAAGCATTCAATTTCTCACGACTCATTAATCTCGGAAGAAAAAATGCAAGCGGAGAATTTTTATTATTGCTGAATAATGACACAGAAGTGATTGCTCCTGATTGGCTAGAAGCCATGATGGAACATGTGCAGCGCCAAGAAATCGGTGTTGCCGGAGCAAAGTTACTTTATGATAACGACACCATTCAGCATGCAGGAGTAGTCATTGGTCTTGGTGGCGCAGCAGGCCATGTGCTTGTTGGAGAAGATCGCGATGGTCCTGGCTATTTTAATTATGTGAATATGCTTAATACATATTCTGCAGTCACTGGTGCATGTTTTATGGTTCGTACCAGCGTTTTTGATCAGGTGGGTGGATTTGACGAGAGTTTTGGGACAGAATATAACGATGTTGATTTCTGCCTGAAAGTAAAAGAAGCGGGTTATCAAAATCTCTACGTACCGCATTGCGAATTGTATCATTACGAATCAATCTCGCGCGGACATCCTCACAGCACTAGCGAATCCTATAAGAAGCATGTGAAGGAAGTGAATCTTTTCAGGAAGAAATGGAAGGCCTATGTTGAAAACGATCCTTGTTACAACCCTAATCTTTCCTTAGGTGTACATAACTTTGGAATGAAATAGAACGATAAGAAAATTTTTGATTTGCAAAAAAAATGTCAACATTTGGAAGCAATAATTCGTCTCAATATCGAGTTGTGTCAGCTTCAAGTGGGTGCTGAAAGTTCCGATTGGTGCGGTTTCTAAAACTATCATCATAAGGATTATGTCACTCACAAAATATACAAATTGTAAAATTATAAAGTCAAAATAGTTACTGATTTGAATTGGTAAATTAGTTTAGAAAAGAATAACTAATTTGTCGCACACCGCGCAAACAGGCGGTTTGAGTCCGGTATAAGGCAGAAAAATATGGTATTACATTTCTTATATTGCATCGACTTTCCTCGTCCCATTGATGTGCAAATAGCCTCGAATGAGATTAGGGGATGGATCCTTTGTTCGCACAAGATTTTGAACATGGATCTGCCGTCTGCCGCCATGCGTAGCTGTTTTCTGGAGTTTGGAACTGAACGACCGGATGTTGCCCAACACTTCAATAACTTTCCTGGAAATGTCAAGTGTGGGTTTACTGTTCAGGCGATTGCCGAACCTATAGATTTGAAAAAGGGACTTAGACTAGAGGTCGAAGTTGAGCACAAAGTTGGTAAGACCAAAAAGATTAGTATTGTTCTCGACTTGAATACATCCATTATTCAGGAAATTGAGGTGGATGATAAACAAAGAAGGCATGAGTTGCGTCATGACCGTATCGAAAAGAAATTAAAGAAGACCTTGCCAAAGCATCCCTGGATTACCATTCGTATGGACATCACGAATAAGTGTAATCTGAAATGCATCATGTGCCATTATAAGGAAGAGGAGATTCATTCGCAACCCACCAAAAATATTTCGGCTGATCAGTTGCGGCATTATCTGAGTGATATCGGTCCTTATGTGAAAAGTATTATGCTTTCTTGTGGTTTCGAGCCATTGATGTCGAAGCATTTTGCAGATATCATCACCATGCTGAATACGCATTATCCACAGATAGAGATTGACTTTTGTACGAATGGAATGCTCATGGATTCCAAGGCTAGAAAAGTAATCATGGAAAATAACATTGCTCATGTGTTGTTATCTTTTGATGGGGTTACTAAAACGGTATTAGAGCGCATCAGGGTTGGTGCGAGTTACAGTAAAATCATTGGAAATATAAAAGCCTTACGTGATCTTAAGATATTGCAGCATCGCAAATTTCCTGAGTTATTGATGGATTTTGTGTTGATGAATTCAAACATTCACGAAGCGCCACTCTTTGTGCAATTATGTGCGGAATTGGGTATAGGAATGATTGATTTCCGCCATCTAGTAGGCAATATTTATTTTAGTGAGCATGAGGAGATGTTAAGCCGCTTCCCTGCAAAATACAATTATTACAGGGAGCTTGTCATCGATGCATCCAAAAAATTCAATGTCCACGTCCGGCTCCCTGAACCTTATAATACCAATGAATCATTCATTCCTGCGAATATTCCGGAAGTGAATCTTTCAGACTTTAATGCTGTTCTTCCTGATGTGCAAACTGAAATAGTGGAGCCTCATCCAGACCTCGTTCTTAATGATAATGCAGAGGAGCATTATCGTTTTTTAGACAATGCAACTTGTCTGCGTCCTTTTAATGAAATTATGATTGTTGATCAGGAAAAGATACTGCCATGTTCGTATTACAGCGGAACTATGGGCAAACTCGATGGGTCAAGTACGCTGTTCTCTATTTTCTTCAATGAGAATTTTCGGCGTGTACGCAAGAAAAAGATGCTATCGCATTTTGATCATAATTGTATGAATTGCCCCATTGCTCAGAACTTGCTGCCTACAGAAATCATCAAATAGCAAATTGATGAATTGTGCTGCTCACATTGATGATACTGAGGTTTTATAAGTATTCATTAAAACAGTATATACTAAAATGAATTACTTTAACGTACCGAAAAATACAATTATTAATTCGCTTGTTTCTTCCTCAATGGATGTTTCCCTTCCAGCGGATATGCTTTAGCTGTGCTGGCATCGAAAGCCCATGCACGTAAGACGGTGGTTGTCCTAGGAACACCTACAACCGTAAAAAACCAGGTCCATCTCTTTTGTCCGGTATTATTCAATCCAAAAATAACCGATTGCCCCTTTTCATTTTCATAGCTTAGCAAAACAGCGTCGGCGGCTTCATTCGTACCCGGTTTTATGGCGTCACCCGAGGCGATGTAGAAATCGCTAAATACATGATTTAATACATCAAAGGTGCCGTAATCACTTGTGGGATTTTTAGTATCCATCAAATGCTCGGCAATATTGTCATTAATCAACGTAGGTCTTAGATACCCCATTGAATTTAAAATATTTGCTTTGCGATGCAGTTCTTCAAAATTTCTGGGGTAGACCCTGTTTACGCATTGTTCATAGGGGATTATATTGATAAATAATAAAGAGGCTTTGCCATGTTCAATGGATGTATGGTATGACTCCAATTCATTTACTGCAACAGGGTAGGTGATGACTTTTGAAAATACGATGAACGCAACCAACAATGCGATGATCGTTTTTTGCAAAACCGAAATATATTTTTTTATTGAATATTGTTGAATGATTACTGCGGCGAGTAATATTATAGCAATATCAATATATAAAATAAATGATGTGTATCGGGAGGCGAGTGACTGCAGGGTGCCGTATCCAAGTCGGCCAACAGTGAGCATAGCTGCTGTCAGGAATGAATACATGCCAAGCATAGCCCAAATCATAGAATTTCTCGCAAAAATTTTATTTCGAATGTGTAATAATATATATAGAAGTTGTGCAAGAAAAATCAAGCATAAGAAACCACCAATAATTATTATGATATCTAAATTGTGTATGATGCGAAGCGTGTTTCCAAGGGTTCCAAACAAGTATTCTATGGCGTCAAGGGGATGGTTCATGGCTTCAGATAAGCTTGGTTGAGCGCCGGGTTTCTTATAGCCGTAAAAATAAAAGAACAAGGATATTCCTGTAGCAACGACCCAGATAGCAATAGGAGCCCATTTCTTAAAGAAGTTATTGTTAGTGCCAGAGAAATAAAGTGCGGGGAACAAAACTATCCAACAAATAAATCCATTGATGGAGGAATAAGTGCTGATTACAGCCAGTATCATGCAAAGGAGTAGTTTAATCCTGCCGTCCATCCTACTAAGTGAAAGAACCAGTCCGGTCGAAACACAGGCAATGGGGATGAAATATTCGATCTGTACTCCAAACAACCAGTTCTCCCATTGCATTGGTGAAAAGATAAAAATGTTAGTAAGGAAAAACAAAATCCATTTTTTCCAGGCTGCAGTATTTACTGTTTGATTAATCAATCGATATACATTCCATGAAACAAGGCATGCTAAAAGAAATATGACAATCATTTCATATTTAACGTTCCAATCGGTTAGCCAACCTAAGCCAACAAAAATAAGATTTGGGAAAAGCTGCCTGTATTCATTGTGTTGTCTGAAGAGCTCCTCAAATGTTAGATTGCCCTGACGTAAATGATCAAAAAAGCCGATGTACTCCCACTGATCCATATATGGTATATCTACACCATATATAATAATGTAATATAATATCAATCCGGCAGACAGCAAGGAAAGTATGAGTGCGAGCGCGGGAATTAGCTTGAGTAGTTTTTTAAGATTCATCAACTTGCCTTTTAATTCATGGGTGATTGCAGTTTTCAAAAGTATACTTTTTTCTGTATCGCTGAAAAGCATATGTAACAAAATAACCAAAGCTGCATTTATTCGTGGATTGGTTTTTTGCATTCGAAAAGCATAAACTGGAGAGTCAATGACTAGATATAACAGAAATTGTTTTGAGCGTTCAAATAAAAAATCATTTGCTTAGTAAATCGCTTACTTTTTTTTGGCAGCAATTATATATTCAAAATTTGGCGTATGAAGAAGATTTTCATTTCTCTATTAATTGTCTTTCTGGTTTTTAATTTAACAGCTCAAAACATGAACGAACGCAATCTGAAACTCTATATTCCTTCATTAAAAAAGGAAATGCAAGTGAAAGTAACTCCTGATGTGCAAGTTGATGCATCAGTATATTCTGGTACTTATGTGCGTCAGTGGCCCGAAGAAGAATGCATAATTACACTTGTATTTTCTAAAGATCGTTTGAGTGTTCATTATGAGCTCAAAGGTGGTGCAGCTCCAGCGAGTTTCGATTACTTCAATCCTTATATAGAAAAAGATATTTTGTATTGTGAGAAAAACGAATTTGCGCTGGTAACAATTTCGTTTTCTGATGATGGACGTGAATGGGCAATGAAAGGTCTGTTAGAATCGGACACTTATTTTTACGAGAAACAACCATGAAAAAAAGCAGTATAAAGCAAGACCGGTTCGCCGGTCTTTTTTTTTGCGCTACAACGAGAGGCTAGAAATTTCTGAGAAAGAAATCCCAGACGGGATCTGCAGGTGGTTTAGCTGTGATGCTGATGAGCTCATCGCGCACAGGATGCTGGAATTGCAAGAAACGAGCATGTAGACTGATACTCACATCAGGATTAGGCCGAGGGAAGCCATATTTCAGGTCGCCTTTGATTGGGCAGCCGATTGATGCCAATTGTGCGCGAATCTGGTGATGACGGCCGGTCATGAGCTCCACTTCAATTAAATAGTAATGATCGCTCTTTCCAAGAAGCTTATATTTCAACTCCGCTCTCAGTGAGCCTTCGGTGAAGTCTGTGCTAAGGTATGATTTGTTTTGACGGGCATTTTTTTTCAGGAAATGCACCAAATGGCCTTCTGTTTCTGGGGGAGCTTCTTTTACAAGCGCCCAATATTTTTTTGTGATTTCACGCTCACGGAATTGTTGATTCATCCGGTCGAGCGCTTTGCTGGTTTTTGCAAACAACACTGCACCGCTTACTGGCCGGTCGAGCCGGTGTATTACTCCCAAAAATACATTGCCCGGTTTATTGCAGCTTTCTTTTATGTAAGCCTTGATTGCATCAGTCATTGGTGTATCAAGGGTTTTGTCTGTTTGAACAATATCCGAAGGACGTTTATTAACTGCAATCAGATGATTGTCTTCATACAGAATATCGGGCATAGTATAGGATGGAAAATCACCCTGCTCTCTGAATACTTTGGCTGGACGTGGCTCTTCCTCCATGATTAATACTGTTCTTTTTCGTTCGGGAAATTAGCAGATTTTACGTCCCGGATATATGATTCCACTGCACCTTTGATTTCTTCGTGAAGGTTGTGATAGCGCCTTAGAAAGCGGGGAGAGAAATCCATGTTTATTCCAAGCATATCGTGCAGTACCAGTACCTGTCCATCCACCCCTGAACCTGCGCCAATTCCAATCGTTGGCGTTTTAATGCTTTGTGCAACTTCCGTTGCTAAGGATGCAGGAATTTTTTCAAGAACAATGGCGAAGCATCCGGCCTCATCGAGCAATTTTGCGTCAGCTCTGAGTTTATTGGCTTCCTTTTCTTCGGTGGCTCTAACGACGTAAGTGCCAAATTTATGTATCGATTGTGGTGTGAGTCCTAAATGCCCCATTACGGGAATACCCGCTGAAAGTATGCGCTCCACCGATTCCAGAATCTCGCTGCCTCCCTCCATTTTAACGGCATCCGCTCCGGATTCTTTCATAATCCGAATGGCGGAGGATAAGGCATTCTTTGAATTGCCTTGATAGGTGCCAAAGGGGAGGTCAACCACAACAAGAGCACGGGTTACTGCACGAACCACGGATGAAGCATGGTAAATCATATGTTCCAGTGTGATTGGCAAGGTAGAGGAATAGCCTGCCATAACATTCGAAGCGGAGTCCCCCACAAGGATCACGTCAATATCTGATTCATCTAGGATTTTCGCAAAGGAATAGTCGTAGGCTGTAAGCATAGCTATCTTTTTACCCCTCAACTTCATTTCCTGAAGCACGTGAGTAGTAACTTTCGTAATTCTTGTTTTACTTTCTGTAGACATTTCTGAAAAATTTAATTACTTTTGTTGCCAAAGATACAAACAAAATGAAAAGAGTATACGGAATCGTGCTTCTGCTTTTATTAGGTGGTTTGGTTTCTTGTTCCACTGATTTTGATATCAACGCCCCACAAAAGGATATTACTGTGGTTTTCGGGCTGATGAGTTCCAACGATACCACGCATTATATAAAGATTACCCGCGCCTTTATTGGTGAGGATGACGCATTGGTCATGGCGCAGGATCCTGCATTGAGCGATTATGGTGATATTCTTACCGTTCAGGTTGAAGAACATCGTAATGGAAGTATCAATCATACATACAACTGTACCCGCACACTCATCACAAATAAAGATACCGGTACTTTTTATTCGCACGATCAATATGTTTATGCTTTTGATGCGATTCTTAATGTTGAGGCCACCTATGTGCTGAAAATCACCAATAATGAAACAGGCTCAGAATGTACCGCAGAAACCGGACTTGTAAAAAGCTTTACTATAACCAAACCGTATTATAATCCTGTTAATCCAATCTTTAGCTTTGTCAATTCCAGCGGTCTGTATGCTGAAGGCGAAGTTAAATGGACCTCAGCAAAAAATGGTCGCCTTTACGAACCGCTTTTCCGGTTTAATTATAGGGAAGTCACGGTTGGAACTACTGATACGGTGGATAAGTACATTGACTGGAAGCTCACTTCGGTGAAATCAAGTAATTTGGATGGTGGGGAAGAGCTTATGGTAACCTACAGTGCCGAAGCTTTTTATCGCTATCTGGAAGCAATGATTCCTGTGGATTACAATAAAAAGCGGTTGATTGGGAAAATCGACTTGTACCTGAGCGTTGGAGGAGATGATCTCAGCACTTATCTAGATTTGAACAAGCCCAGCAATAGTATTATTCAGGAACGGCCGGCATTTACAAATGTCAGCAATGGCATTGGTATTTTTAGTTGCCGTTATACCCGTAAAATAAGCTTCGCTCTTTCCTCTTTTTCAGTGGCGGCACTGATTAACGGTGAATACACGAATCAATTGGGATTTCAATAAAATGTTGTTTTTCAGTATTATACATTGTTTATTGACATAATGCGTAAAAAAAATGCTGAAAAATTGTAAATAGTAAAAAGAAAACACTAATTTTGCACTCCGTTTTTAGTAATAGTAATATTATCACATATGTATCTAACACCAGAGGTTAAAAAAGGGCTGTTTAAGGATTACGGCAAATCAGAATTCGATACCGGTTCTGCAGAAGGACAGGTTGCATTATTTACTTTTCGCATCCAGCATCTTACTGAGCATTTAAAAATCAATAAAAAAGACAGTGCCACCAGGCGCTCCTTGGTTTTGTTGGTAGGAAAAAGAAGAAGGTTGCTCGAATATCTGAAAAACAGGGATATTAACCGTTATCGTGAGATTATCAAGAAACTCAAGTTAAGGAAATAGTAAATGCTTCGGCATTCGCAGCAATACAAAAAGGCAATTCAAACGATTGCCTTTTTGCATATATAGTGAAGTAAACAAGATGTCAATTAAAAAAAAAGAAGATGCCACAATTAGGAATTACCAAGACCTTTGATCTTGGAGATGGGCGCAGCGTTTCGATTGAAACTGGAAAGCTGGCCAAACAGGCTGATGGTTCAGTCGTTGTTAAGATGGGAAACACCATGATTTTAGCCACCGTAGTAACCAAAAAGGAAGCTTCGGAAAATGTAGATTTTTTACCACTGACCGTTGAGTATCAAGAAAAATATGCCGCCACTGGAAGTTTTCCTGGTGGTTTCTTTAAAAGGGAAGCCCGTGCTTCTGAGTATGAAATTCTTATTTCTCGTCTCGTCGACCGCGCTATCCGTCCATTATTCCCCGCCGATTATCATGCCGACACCCAAGTGTTAATCACTCTGATTTCAGGCGATAAAGACACTTTACCAGATGCATTGGCTTGCCTTGCTGCTTCTGCTGCATTGAGCGTTTCCGATATTCCTTTCAATGGCCCAATTTCCGAAGTGCGCGTTGGTCGCATTAACGGTCAGTTCATGATTAATCCTACCATTACCCAGATGCTGGAATCTGACATTGATATGATTGTTGCTGCTTCTTGGGACAATATCATGATGGTTGAAGGTGCCATGAAAGAAGTTTCTGAAAACGACATGATTGAAGTAATCAAATTTGCTCATCAGGCGATTCGTCTTCAGGTTACTGCTCAGAAAGAGCTTGCTGCTATGGTTGAAAAGAGTGCCGTTAAACGTACTTACTGCCATGAGGTAAACGATGAAGAACTCAGAAACCGCATAAATACCGAGTTGCGCGACAAGGTAATGGTGATTGCCCGTTCACAGAATCCATCAAAACATGAACGTCATGAAGGTTTTGAAGCCATTAAAAACGAATTTTTAGAAAGCATCCCTGAAGAAGAACGCGAAAAGAAAAAACCATTAGTGAGTCGTTATTATCATGACCTTGAAAAGGAAGTGGTGCGCTACGTCATGCTCAACGACCGCATTCGTCTCGACGGTCGTGCAATGGATCAGATTCGTCCTATCTGGGGAGAAGTAGATTATTTGCCATCTGCACACGGTTCTGCAATTTTTACCCGTGGCGAAACACAATCACTTACCAGTGTTACGCTGGGTACCAAACTGGATGAACAAATTATTGATGGCGCAGTAATCGAAGGAAGAAACCGTTTCATTCTTCATTATAATTTCCCTCCATTCTCAACCGGCGAAGTAAAACCGATTCGTGGTACAGGTCGCCGCGAAGTGGGCCACGGAAATCTTGCAATGCGTGCACTGAGATATGTTATTCCTTCACAAGAAATTAATCCTTACACCGTGCGTGTTGTTTCCGATATTTTGGAATCCAATGGTTCTTCATCAATGGCAACCGTTTGCGCAGGCTGTATGGCTTTGCAGGACGCCGGCGTAAAAATCATCAAACCTGTTTCCGGAATTGCAATGGGACTCATCAGCGATAGCGCCACCGGAAAGTATGCTATTTTATCTGATATCCTCGGTGATGAAGATCATCTGGGAGATATGGATTTCAAGGTTTGCGGTACACCCGACGGCATTACTGCTTGCCAGATGGATATCAAGGTTGACGGACTTTCGTTTGATATTCTTGCCGAAGCACTCGAACAGGCGCGCAAAGGCAGAATGCACATTCTTGGCGAAATTGCAAAGGTTATTGATAAACCACGCGAAGATTATAAACCTCATGTGCCACGTATTGAAAAGCTGACTATTCCCAAAGAATTCATTGGCGCTGTTATTGGACCAGGAGGTAAAGTAATTCAGGAAATTCAGAAAGAAACCAAGACCGTTATCGTTATCGAAGAAGTAGGCGAATTTGGAATGATCGAAGTTGTTTCGAGCGATAAAGCATCAATCGAAGCTGCTAAACGCCGTATCCGCCAAATCACCGCTGTACCTGAAGTGGGCGAAATTTATCACGGTGTGGTTAAGAATATCCAGAGTTTTGGAGCTTTCGTCGAAATCCTTCCAGGAAAAGACGGATTGCTGCATATTTCCGAAATTGAACATCGCCGCTTGAATGATGTTGAAAGCGTGCTCAAAGTAGGTGATGAAGTCGATGTAAAGTTAATTGAAGTCGATAAAAAAACTGGAAAATTAAAATTATCCCGTAAGGCATTACTCCCAAAGCCAACACAGGAATAGTTCTGATATTTTTGCCTTAGATTGAGGCAACCAATTAACAATTTAACTTGTCTTTACCCCGTTAAACAGGGCAGAGACAAGTTTTTTGTTTTAATGGCTTGTATTTATGTAGATTAAGTTTTTTAATAAATTTTTTCGTTTTTCGTAACAAATCGTTTTCATTCACGTAAACGCAGCATTTTTCAGAATAATCGTATGAGGCAGCTTAAAATCATTAAACAGGTTACCAACAGAGAAACCGCTTCCCTGGACAAATATTTACAGGAAATCGGCAAGGTAGACCTGATTACGGCAGAAGAGGAGGTGTTACTGGCGCAACGCATACGGCAGGGTGATCAATACGCGTTGGAAAAACTTACAAAGGCGAATCTTCGTTTTGTCGTTTCCGTTTCCAAACAATACCAGAATCAGGGACTCAGTCTGCCCGATTTGATTAATGAAGGCAACCTTGGACTGATTAAAGCAGCTCAGCGTTTCGACGAAACCCGCGGTTTTAAGTTCATTTCATACGCCGTATGGTGGATTCGTCAATCAATACTTCAGGCGCTGGCTGAGCAGTCAAGAATCGTCAGACTACCACTGAATAAAATCGGTTCAATCAATAGAATCAACAAAGCTTTTTCTTCGTTCGAGCAAATTCATCAGCGTGAACCAAATACTGAAGAACTGGCAGAACTTCTGGAGTTAAGTGTGAATGAAGTACGAGAGTCACTGAAGAACTCAGGACGACATGTCTCCATGGATGCTCCATTGGTTCAGGATGAAGATAATAATATGTACGATGTGCTCAAAGGTGAAGAGAATATGACACCTGAAGCCGGACTGATCTTCGATTCTCTCAGAATGGAGATTGAACGTGCAATTTCAACCCTTACTCCTCGCGAGGCCGATGTTATTCGCTTATACTTTGGCCTGAATGGTAAACATCCGTTTACACTGGAGGAGATTGCTGAACAATTCGACCTTACCCGCGAACGCGTAAGGCAAATTAAAGAAAAAGCAATACGTAGACTAAAACAAACATCGAGAAGCAAAATTCTTAAATCGTATCTCGGTTGATTGTCGTATTTTTACTGCGTGTCAAACGCAAACCCTATGAAGCACCTTCTTGCTCCCTCTTTATTATCGGCTGATTTTTCTCGTCTGGCCGAAGATATTCAATTGGTCAATCAGAGCAAAGCCGATTGGTTCCATATCGATATCATGGATGGTAATTTTGTTCCAAATATTTCCTTTGGTTTTCCTGTGTTGAAAGCTATCCAGAAATATGCTCAGAAACCTCTTGATATGCATTTAATGATCTTGGATCCTGATCGCTATATTCCAATGTTTCGCGATTATGGTGCCGATACCATTACCGTTCATTATGAAGCCTGTCCTCATCTTCACAGAACCATTCAACTTATTAAAAGTACTGGGGCGAAAGCAGGAGTTGCATTAAATCCACATACTCCCGCTGAGGTGCTCTCAGATATTATTTGCGATCTTGATATGGTGCTTATTATGTCGGTGAACCCCGGTTTTGGCGGCCAAAAATTCATACCGCATTCAATTGAGAAAATTGCACGCACAGCAAATATAATTAAAGCTTCCCCTGGTTCTGCCTCCATTGAAGTAGACGGCGGTATCGATCTGTCAAATTATAAAAAGGTCGTTGATGCTGGCGCTGAAATTATCGTTGCCGGCAACGCGGTTTTTGCAGCTGTCGATCCTTTGCAGGCCATTATCGGCCTAAAGGCTTGATTTATTTGTGCAAAAAACTTGAAAGTGTGGCAACCATTTGTTAATTTTACGCATCCTTACAATATTATATTAACACTACGGACCATGCGAAAAACTACACTCCGATACTTTTTTGCTATTT
This sequence comes from Bacteroidales bacterium, assembly GCA_963678485.1. Taxonomy (GTDB): domain Bacteria; phylum Bacteroidota; class Bacteroidia; order Bacteroidales; family CAIWKO01; genus CALGYY01. The sequence goes on along the minus strand of OY782882.1, from coordinate 831,605 downwards.
TGCTTTCGTTCTCTATTTTTCAAATATTTGGTATTCAGTATCTTATTGGTCAAACAGTGGTCAATAATGGCGCCTTTATGGTTGTTGAGCCCGGTGCTTATGTCGTGATTTCTGATAATTACATTAACAGAAATGATGGGCTTACCGATGGAAAAATAGATTTAGACGGTACAATCTTAATTGGTGGAAACTGGGTAAATACTTCGAATAACTTTGTTGTTACGGATATTGGAGTGTCACCCATGGGAAATGTGATTATGAATGGAACCTCCGTTCAAAATATCGAAGGAACAAAGCCAACCCACTTTGATAATCTTACCCTTCTTAATGCGGATAAAGTTCTCAGAGTCTCTAATTGTGAAGTTAATGGTAGGCTTACTGTTGATGCAGTTCTTGATCTGAATTCCCATAAAATGATTATCGACAACCCTTCCCCTGATGCCATTACTTATGTGAGTAAGTATATACTCAGTGAAACGTCACCCGATGATGGTTATGGTGAGGTGCAGTGGAACATTCAGGATAAAACCTTGTCGTATCAAGTGCCTTTCGGATCCGGACTTTCCTCATATAATGATCTTAATCTTACACTTTCTACCCGTGTTGCCGGTGATGCTGGCGGCGCTATTTCATTTGCTACTTATCCTTCCGGATGTCACAATGCACCCTGGCCAAATTATGTTCAACTGCTGGATAGGGCGCCTGAATTTATTGCTGATCGTTACTGGATTATTGAACCTATTTTTCAAATCAGTAAACCCAGTATCGACATCGTATTTCAATATACCGATGAAGATATTAGTAGCAGTTGCAACGGACAGATTAACGAGTCGAAACTCAAAGCTACACGGTACAGTACCCTTATGAACCAGTGGGCTGATATGGCACCCGATGGTACTGATAATCCTGCAAATAACACGGTTGCTATTTATAATGTTTCAGATACGAATTTCTGGGCACCATGGACTTTAGTCGAGGAAGTAATCGACTATGAAATGTTTTTGCCTAATGCTTTTACACCCAACGCTGACGGACTTAACGATGGCTTTGGTCCAGTTGGTTTCAATTTCGAAACCTTTTCTTCGTACGATTTCTATGTGTATGATCGTTGGGGTGAGGTTGTATTTCACACCAGCGACCCTTCTGTGCTATGGAATGGATCGTTAAATAACGATAAAAAGACTTGTCAGGACGGTGTATATGTATGGCTCCTGTTCTTTACTGATCATTACGGCGTTCAATCAAAAAGCAGAGGCACAGTTACCCTGCTTGGAAAAGAAAAATAATGTACTCCTAAATTGCTGCTGAATATGCAAATTAAAACTTGGCTGAAACTACTTGGAAGCGCTTCAATTATTGCATTTTGCTTTTTCACTCAGGCTGTTAATGCTCAAAATAATGTTGGGATTAATTCCACAGGCGCCAATCCGGATCCTTCCGCGGTCTTGGACGTGTCTTCAACCGATAAAGGGATGCTTATTCCCAGAATGACTACACTACAACGTTTAGCGATACCTGCCCCAGCTGACGGATTGATGATTTATGATACGGATATTCAATGCGTATTATTCTACAATGGAATTACTGTAAGTTGGATTTCATTATGTGATGGTGGTGCTGGAAGCCTTGGACCCACCGGTCCCACCGGGCCTCAGGGTATTGCCGGTGCACAAGGTCCTCAGGGAATACAAGGCTTGCCGGGAATTGCTGGACCAACGGGTCCTGCAGGACCACAAGGAGCACAAGGTCTTCAGGGAATACAGGGCGCTACCGGTCCCGCCGGATCTGCCGGAGCTACCGGACTTCAAGGTCCAACAGGTGCAGCCGGCGCAGCTGGTGTTACAGGAGTCAGAGGAGTTACAGGATCTACGGGTATTACAGGGGCTACTGGTGCCGGAACAACAGGAGCTACCGGACCAACCGGTGTTGCTGGTGTAACTGGTCCTCAGGGCGTCACTGGTGTAACGGGGGCAGGACTTCAAGGTCCAACTGGATCTCAAGGACCAACCGGTCTTCAGGGTGTGACTGGCGTTACAGGAGCAGGACTACCCGGCGTTACCGGACCAACCGGAGTAGCTGGACCAACAGGAATTCAGGGCGTCACTGGTGTCACCGGAGCTGGCACAACAGGAGTAACAGGACCTACGGGAGTTCGCGGACCCACTGGGCCTACGGGCGTAACAGGAGTCACTGGTGTAACCGGGATAACAGGTGTGACTGGAGTTACAGGAGTAACTGGTATTACCGGCGTAACCGGAATGACCGGTGTAACTGGAACCACGGGTGTTACGGGAGCAACAGGGCCTACCTGTGTCATCACAGCCTTCGACTTTAATACCATCGGTTCTTCGTATGTTACTTCATGCAGTGGTACATTAACCACTACTAAATATGCGTGGCTTACTACGCTCAACACCGGACTGACCAATGGAACAAACAACAGGTTGGGAACAGCTGATAATGTTCATGTGGATTTATATTCTAATAACATTGTAAGAGGCCGATTGAGTAATCTGGGCGAGTTTTTTATTGGCACTACTGCAACAGCAATGCTTGGTGACCTTATGAATGGTGTAAGTAATGCTACTTTCCCTTGGGCATTAAATGGCTACTCAAGCTTCAATGGTGGAGGTACCTTTGGGTCTGTAATGGCAGGAACAACGGTGTTTGGTGGAGTACAAGGTGAACATAATGGCTCCAGTTTAATTGGTGCCGGAGTCCGAGGAATAGATATTTTAGATCACAGTTATGGTGTAAATGGTCAGTCAGGCACTGTTGGTTATGCTGGCTATTTTGATGGGGATGTTAATGCAACCGGAGGTTATTATAACATTTCTGATCAGCGAATCAAAACCAATATTAAACCCTTTGATCATGCACTGGACAAACTCATGCAAATCAGTATTGTTGAGTTTGATTTTAATCGGGAGAAGTTTCCGGGTTATTCCATGAGTAACCGCCATCAATACGGTGTGCTTGCTCAGGACTTCGAAAAATTATTCCCGGAAATGGTGAAAAAGACAGTTATGCATACCTCAAACGTTAATAGAGGTCGCACCGATACTGTGGTTGGGACTATGGAAGTTAAAGCTGTTAATTATTATTCACTGATTCCGGTATTGATAAAATCTGTACAGGAGCAACAGCAAATGATACAATCACAGCAGGAACTCATAAATAAGCTACTCCTCGAAATTGAAGCTCTTAAGCAAAAGGATGCTGATCTTGAGAGAAAATTGAAAAGATAGTCACATTCAGATAAAAGAAAAGCCTTCTAATATTTTGGAAGGCTTTTTTTTTATCAGTTTCCGGAAAAGAAAAAGAAATACTTGACTTTCAAAGTGTATTTTGGTAATTTTATACCTAAATTTGTATAAATAATAAAAATGAATATATGAAAACAGATATCGAAATCGCCCGCGAAGCTAAAATGAAGCATATTAATGAAATTGCCGGAATATTAGGAATTGATGTTGATGAATTATATCATTTTGGAAAATATAAAGCAAAGCTTCCTTTGCATCTTATCGATAAGGATAAAGGTTCACAAGCAAAATTGATTTTGGTTTCTGCCATTTCTCCTACACCCGCCGGAGAGGGAAAGACAACAATGTCCATCGGTCTTGCTCAGGGCTTGAATCGCATTGGAAAGAAAGCAACAGTGGTGTTAAGAGAACCTTCGTTGGGGCCGGTATTTGGCGTTAAAGGGGGCGCTGCCGGAGGTGGTATGTCGCAGGTTCTCCCCATGGAGGATATCAATCTCCATTTTACCGGAGATTTTTCAGCTATCGAAAAAACTCACAATTTGCTTGCAGCTGTAATAGACAACAATGTTCAGAATAAAAAAAATAATATTGGACTGGATCCCCGCACAGTTGCCTGGAAGCGGGTGATGGATATGAATGACCGTTCGTTAAGAAAAATTATCGTCGGGTTGGGAGGAACAATGTCTGGTGTTCCCCGGGAGACCGGCTTCGATATTACAGCAGCTTCAGAAGTGATGGCAATTTTGTGTCTTGCAGAAAATCTCGAGCATCTTAAGGAAAAGCTTGGTAATATTTTTATAGGATACACTTATGAACGGAAGCCCGTCTATGCGCGGGATTTGAATGTAAATGGTGCTATGGCTGTCTTGATGAAAGAAGCTATTATGCCGAATCTTGTGCAAACAATCGAAGGTACACCGGCGATTATTCATGGTGGTCCATTTGCCAATATTGCACAGGGAACCAATAGTGTAATCGCTACCCGAATGGGTCTTACTTTTTCCGATTATGTTGTCACAGAAGCTGGTTTTGGATTCGATTTAGGTGCGGAAAAATTCCTTGATATTAAATGTCGCTACGCTGATCTTAGTCCTCAGGCAGCAGTGCTTGTTGCAACAGTGCGCGCGTTGAAATATCATGGCGGCGCCGATCTTAAGACTATCAAAGAGCCCAATGTTGACGCATTAAAGAAAGGTTTACCTAATCTTGAAAAGCATATCGAAAACATGAATCAGTTTAACGTATGCCCTGTGGTTGCTATTAATAAGTTTGCCACAGATACGGATGAAGAAATCGAAATCATCAAAAACAAATGTCAGGAACTAGGTGTCGCCTTCTCGGTTGCTAATGTTTGGGCAGAAGGCGGTGGTGGTGCAATTGAACTCGCTGAAACTGTAGTGAAAGTTGCAGAGCGCTGTAATTGTCATTTTACGCCAATGTACGATTGGGATTGGAAAATTGAAGCGAAAATCGAACGCATCGCCCGTAAAATCTATGGTGCAGAACATGTTGATTATACGCTTAAAGCTAAAAAGGATATCGAAAAAATCGAAAAGCTCGGATTGGATAAACTTCCTGTTTGTATAGCCAAAACACAAAAGTCGTTGTCCGATAATCCCGATTTACTTGGACGTCCAAAGGATTTCATTGTAACCGTCAGGGAAATCGAAATCGCCTCCGGAGCCGGATTTGTTGTGCCTATTACAGGCGAGATTATGCGAATGCCGGGACTGCCGGAACATCCTTCTGCTGAACTGATGGATATTGATAAAGATGGAGTGATTAGCGGATTATCCTGATTTATCAGGTATTGTCGGAAGCAAACCATTCGGCATAACTGGTCACAGTTTCACAAAGCTTCAGGCTAAATAAGCTGATTCCTTTTGGAAGCAATGGACGAATACGTGCTGCAAAATCAATAAGCAGGTTTTCGCAAGTAGGTTGGTAAGGCACTAATACTACTTTGTTGAAACTTTTCAGTGCTTCTTTTTCGGCATCTGGGGTTTGCTCGTTTAGTAATAATGCGTGATCCAGCTCGTCGACAATTACACTGCGAACAATTTTCTTTAGCTGTCCGAAATCCATTAACATGCCGTCATCCGGTGATGTTGGTTGTTGTTTGGCTTCACCAAGAACCGTTACATAAAGAAAATATGAATGTCCGTGAATGTTTCTGCATGGACCATTATAGTTCATCAGCGCATGCGCCATTTCGAACTTAAACTCTTTGGTGATTCTTATATTTGCCATAACTACGTTTTTAAAAGAACAGATGTTCAATCAATATTTTTATGCCAATCGCAATCAATACAAAGCCACCAATAAGTTCGGCTTTCGAACCTAGCAGTTTGCCGTATTTTTTCCCAAGTAAACTGCCGAAAATGGTGAATGCTGCTGATATCAAGCCAATGATGGCAATCGCAATCCAAATATTGACTTGCAGAAATGCAAACCCCACTCCAATGATTAGCGCGTCAATACTAGTCGCTATGGAAAGACTGAGCAAGACGCTTAGCTTGTGAAATTGTATGCAGGGAGCGTCATCCTTTTTCTTTAGTGCACCAATGACCATCTTTAGCCCGATAGCACCTAGCAAGGCCATTGCAATCCAATGATCGAATTGGGCAATATAATCTTTAAATGCTAAACCCGCCAGCCAACCGATAACCGGCATCAATGCCTGAAAACCGCCGAAAAATGCCGCCATTCTCAATAAGTATTTCCATTGGATTTTTTTCGCCAATAGACCATAACAGACCGAAACGGCAAAACAATCCATCGCCAGTCCAATACCTATTAATATGATGTCAATAAAATTCATATATCAAACAGATCTATTTTCTGTTTCTATTAAATCAGCCTGAAATTCTTGTATTCCCCGATACGCCATCCGCTTTTTTTCTCAATCCAGTAAAGGATGCGGGTGAGCAAAGAGAATTTTTTCTGCGTTGGATCTACGTCGAAAGTCCAGTTGCGAGATTCGATGCGTTGGTGCATGACTTGAGGATGAGTGCCTGTAAAGTGCGCCAGAGAATCGATTCCGGAATAATCAAATCGGTCGGTAGGCGCAATGTTCTTTTTCATCCAATCATCGTCATGCCATAGTTTATTGAAGTATTTCTGCTTTTCCTGCTGCTGCTCCGGAGGTTTTACCCATCCATAATGATAAACCTCAGCGGGAACAGCCTTTACACGGATAAGTCGGTTGTCGTACCTAAAACCCTGGGCATCTCTAAACGATGATATCTTCGGACTATGGCGAACTATCCTGACTTCCCTACGGTACCAGCGTCTTGAATCGCCTACATAATCATACGATCCGTAAAAATGTTTGTAGTTTAGTAAAAGCCCTTCTACATTTAAATCGTCTTTATATTGCTCCATAGCCTTGCGGATGATGGGCAAATATTCTTCATGAATTACCTCATCACCCTGAATGTAAACAGCCCAGTCAGCTTGTTGAGAGATGGCTGCAAAAGCTTTTTCAGTTTCAACGGCAAGCACTCGTCCACCTTCACGTAAACTGTCGTCCCACACAGTATCTATAATGCGAATCTTTGTGGAATTGATGCCTTCAATTAGCGAACGGGTGCCGTCCTCTGAATTACCTACAGCAACAACTAGTTCATCGCATAATGGCAAAATCGATTCGATAGCTTCCACAATGGGATAATCGAATTTTACTGCATTTCGGATAAAGGTGAAGGCTGCAACACGCATTGTGCTTATGTTTTAGTGACTATTGGCAAACCCGATGTAATTCTGTGGGCTGATTTTTTTTAATTCTTTTTTTAAGGCTGCGCTTATGTCAAGTCCATCAATAAAGGAATGTAGCGCCTCTTGTGTAATTTTCTTTCCAGTACGCGTGAGCTCTTTTAATGCACCATAAGGATCGGGGTAAGATTCACGACGCAGTATTGTTTGTATCGCTTCAGACACAACTGCCCAGTTATCGTTGAGGTCGGCAGCAATGCGTTGTTCATTCAATATTAGTTTTGGAATACCACGTTTTAACGATTGGAAAGCAATTTCCATATGGGAAAAAGGAACACCAATATTGCGGCAAACAGTGCTGTCGGTAAGGTCGCGTTGTAATCTTGAAATGGGCAGCTTTGCTGAAAGATGCTCAAATAGGGCGATTGCTATACCAAGATTCCCTTCTGCATTTTCGAAATCAATGGGGTTGACTTTATGAGGCATGGCAGAAGAACCAACTTCGCCTTTTTTAATTTTTTGTCCAAAATAATCCAGCGATACATAAGCCCAGATATCACGGCACAAATCGATGAGTATGGTACATATTCTTTTAAGTCCGTCGAATAATGCCGCCAACGTATCATAATGCTCAATCTGCGTGGTGGTCTGTTGTCGCTGAAGTCCTAGCTGTTCTTCGCAGAAACGATCAGCGAATGCAATCCAGTCAATTTTTGGATAGGCTACTTTATGTGCGTTGAAATTTCCTGTAGCTCCGCCAAACTTACAGCTGATAGGAGTGTTAAGTACAATGGCAAATTGCTCCTGAAGCCGTTCCACAAATACTTGTAATTCTTTTCCTACGGTAGTCGGACTTGCAGCTTGTCCATGCGTGCGAGCAAGCATTGGAATATGCATCCATTCAATCGCAAGGTTTTCAAGAGGAGTAATAATGTTATTGATGAGCGATGGAATAGTAACCTCAAATAATGCATCCTGTACCATCATCGGTATAGCTGTATTATTTATATCCTGAGAGGTCAATCCGAAATGAATGAATTCTGTATATTGTGAATAACCGCGTTTTTCGAATTGCTCACGCAAATAATATTCAACTGCTTTTACATCGTGATTCGTGGTCTTTTCAATTTCTTTAATACGCAGAGCATCCTGTTCCTCAAATTGAGTAATGCTTTTCTTTAACGAACTGATCAGCGATGCAGGCATCTGTTTCAGTTGAGGTAGGCCTAGTGCTTTCATTGCAGCAAGGTATTCTACCTCGACAAGGGTACGGTAACGAATTAATGCAAATTCACTAAAGTATGGAGCGAAAACAGAACTGGCTTTCCAGTACCTTCCGTCCACCGGACTAATCGCGTGAAGTTCGTTCATTGTCATAATAATTGTTTTTCGCGTGGGGCCATTAGCCCTTGTTATCTGTGCAAAATTACTTTTTTGCCAGCATAAATTGAAAAATATCTTAATTTAGCACTATCTTATCTAACCATCTAACTATTTCCATCAAAAACATCGAATTATGAAAAAGTATGTATGTTTCTCAGTATTGCTGATGCTGTTCCTCTCCGTAACAGTACGATCGCAAACATTGGTAGGTACTGCTCCCACAAAAGCAAATGTGGTTCTTGAGGAGTACACAGGTATTCATTGTCAGTATTGTCCTGATGGACATGCACGTGCTCAAGCCATTTATAATGAGAATCCCGGACGAGTAGTCTTGGTAAATATCCACCAGGGCGGTTACGCAGTACCATCAGCGGGAGATCCGGATTATCGCACTTCTTTTGGTGATTTGCTTGCAGGCCAGTCAAATATCGGTGCACCGAACGGAGGCTATCCTGCTGCAACAGTGAACCGGCACGTATTTGCTGCTTATAGCTATAACACTGGCGGCACTGGAATGGGGCGTACCTATTGGGCTGCAGCTGCAAATTTAGTTCTTCAGGCTGCATCGCCTGTAAATGTTGGACTTAGTAGTAGTTTTGACAGCATCACCCGTTTGCTCACTGTAACTGTGGAAACCTATTATACAGCAAGCAGTCCGCAAGCAACAAATTATATTAATGTGGCTTTGTGCGAAAATGGGATTACCGGACCTCAGCAGATTCTTTCAACATGGAGCACAACATACACTCATAATCATATGTTGCGTCATTTCCTTACAGGACAGTGGGGTGATACATTAACCGCTACCGCTTCGGGAAGTTTCACACAAAGAGTTTACACCTATGTTGTACCTGCCGGTTACAATGTGAATAATTGTGATGTGGCTGCATATGTAAGCGAAAGCTATCAGGAAATTTATACTGGAGCTCAGGTTCCTGCAAAGGGTGGTACAACATTAATCACTGCATCCATGTTGCCTCCTTCATCCATGGTGGAGATAGGGCTTCCTTTAGATACTACAAATTTTGGTTTCCCACTCACTAGTGCATTGCCCGGTGCAGAGGATTTTTCTTTTGAACTCACCTCTGATGCTCCTGCCGATTGGTCGGCCTATTATACCGTTAATACTTCTTCGTTTTTACAAAATGATACACTGTCTCTTAATGGCGGTGTGGCTGCCAATATTGGAATCCACGTAACGCCAGGAGCCAAGCCTTTTGTAGCAACCTATACACTCACTATCCGCAGTGTAGCCAACCCTATGGCACCTCCGATTATTGCTACTGTGATGGTAATTTCTAATGTCACCGACCTCGTTTTAAATAACGATGCTCCCTGGGGAGATGGACTCAATACCTACACTGCTAAAAGTTTTGAAAGTAATTATATGAATGGATTGACTGAAGCTGGTAATACCCACTTTGCTTCAACTCCGGTTAAGACATTCATGGCGGTTGCTGCAGCGGGCAAACTTAGCGAAGTAGAGCATATTTATTACAATATAAGCTGGACTTTCCCCTCAATGGACGACCAGTTGGTTGGTGTGCTAGGTTCGTTCCTTGATAATGGAGGAAACCTTTTGCTTGCCGGACAAGACGCAGCTTGGGATAACTGGGATTTAACGAATGGTGGTAATGGCACAACCGTCACACAGGCATTTTACACCAATTATCTACATACAGCTTTTGTGGCTGATGGTGGAGCAACAAACACTATAATGACTCCTGTAAACTACGATTTGGTGTTCGGAACACTTGACACAGGTACCCTGGTTAATCCTTATGGAGGGGCCTATTTTTATCCTGATCAAATCGATACCGTTGGCCCCAATAGTTTGCCTCTGTTTTATTACAACAGTGCCTTAGCCAGAATGGGTGGACTTCGCTACACCGCCGGCACTTATAAAATTGTTTATCTTGGCGTTGGTATTGAAATGATTGCCGACAGTAACATTCGCAAAAATGTGATTCATATTGCGCATGATTGGTTCCATGGTTTAATTTCAGGTGCCGAGGAATATGATAACACCATGGCTGGTTTGTTCCTTGGACAGAATTATCCTAATCCTGCTGATGGTTATACCTGCATTACATTCTCTGAAGCAACACAAGGAAGCGCAATAGAGATTTTCGACATGATTGGAAATAGAGTGTTTTCAAGTGATTTGGAAAAGGGTAGCCGAATGCTGAGGTTGCAAACTGCAGACTGGAATGCAGGAGTGTACACGTACCGATTGATTAATCCTAAAGGAGACGTCTTGTCCAAAAAAATAATAGTGACACACTAATGTTAAATTTTTCTAAAGCGGTCTTCGGACCGCTTTTTTTTGCTCAAAACTTAACGTAAACTTTACATAGGGTCGCTGGTTTCACAAAGGGCATAATTTACCTTTGTCGCGATTATAAAAAAATTAAAGATACTATGGGACTCAACAAGTTTTTCCAATTCCTTACCCCCAAGGAAAAGAAGTTTTATCCAATGTTCGAAGAGGCTGCAGAAAATCTGGTAAAAGGTTCAGCTCTTTTGAATAAACTCTTTACAGTTACCGACAAAGCGGAAAAAGAAAAAATCATGATTCAGGTTAAGGATCATGAAAAGATTGGTGATGAAATTACGCACAAATTGTACGACGAACTTAACAAGACATTCATTACTCCTTTCGATCGCGAAGATATCAATAAATTGAACGGATCACTTGATGATGTGATGGACTACGTGAACAGCGTTTGTCAGAAAATGCGTAACCATCCGCCTAAAACTGAGCCTACATTTTTTCTTGAGCTGAGTGAACTAATCATGCAGGCTGCAAGGGAAATAAAATTTGCCTTAAGCGAATTAAAGAATCTGAAGAATCCCAAAAAGATCATGGATTCATGTATCCGTATCAATGAAATCGAAAATCAGGCAGATGATATCTTTCACAAAGCATTATCTTATTTGTTCGAGAATGAAAAAGATGCTATCGAGTTGATTAAGATTAAAGAAATTTTAGGATCGCTTGAAAAAGCCACAGATAAGGCAGAAGATGTTAGTGATGTATTGAAAGCGATTATTGTAAAAGCCGGATAAGAAATTGTGAGAGGTAACACTGATGAATTTAACTGTATTAATTATTATTATTGTTCTGGCTTTTGCTTTTGACTTTATCAATGGTTTTCATGATGCAGCCAATTCCATCGCCACTGTTGTTTCTACCAAAGTTCTTACTCCTTTTCAGGCTGTGGTCTGGGCTGCAGGATTTAACTTTCTTGCGTACGCCATTTTTGATTTAAATATTGCCGATACCATTGCTAAAGTTGTAGATACTAGTGCAATCACCTTACAGGTTATTCTTGCAGGCATAGTTGCAGCCATTATTTGGAATCTTATAACCTGGGCATTGGGTATTCCTTCCAGTTCTTCACATACGCTTGTTGGCGGTTTTGCCGGAGCGGCTATCGCATACGCAGGATGGGGAGTAGTGCATGCTCAAAAGATTATCATTATTGCTGCTTTCATTTTTCTTGCACCGATTTTAGGGATGATCATTGCCTATCTTATTTCTGTTTGTATGCAGCATCTGTTTCGACGAATGAACCCTGCAAAATCTGATAAAATATTTAAGCCAGTAATGCTTTTTGCTTCAGCTTTGTTTAGCCTCGGTCATGGTGGCAATGATGCTCAAAAAGTTATGGGTATTATTTCTGCCGCACTCATGGTTTACTTCCATGGAGTAGATGCCTCAGCAATACCGGAATGGGCGCGGATTACTTATACGAGTTCTGGTGCTATACATGCGATTCCACACTGGATCGTGCTTGGATGTTATACCGCTATTTCTGCCGGCACTATGATGGGCGGATGGAAGATCATCAAAACAATGGGATCGAAAATCACAAAACTCAGTATCTTCGAAGGTGTGGCTGCAAATATTTCTGGAGCTATTTTACTGTTTGGAACCGAAACCTTCGGTATTCCTGTAAGTACAACCCACACAATTACCGGATCTATTATTGGTGTTGGAATGACAAAGCGTCTCACCGCTGTTCGCTGGGGTGTTACCTTCAGTCTGTTTTGGGCATGGATTCTCACTATCCCCGTGAGCATGGCTCTCGCAATGGGTGTCTATTATTTTATGCAATTATTTTAAGCGATTTTTTGAATATTTTCTGAAGGTTGTCCATTGTGGACAACCTTTTTTTTGCTCGTTGTAGTAACAGTCCATTTTTTTCTGAACGCTGAAAATGAGCTCAACGATTCATCGGCAGGGAGGCTTTCTTGGTACTTCATAAGTTGTGTTGATGTATTGATTCGTCCGGTTTTGTAGACTACACCGATATCCATTAGTAATAATTTCCTAATACTGGCTTAACATTAAGGTAATATTAGCAAAGTAATTTTGCAGAGTAAAAGAATACGACCATAAGCGATCAATACTAATCAGGAAAAAAAAGAAATATGGATTTTACTTTATTAATCATTATCATCATCCTTGCCTTTGCCTTTGATTTTATTAATGGCTTTCATGATGCTGCAAACTCAATAGCAACTGTTGTTTCAACAAAAGTATTGACACCACTGCAGGCTGTAATATGGGCTGCCGGTTTTAATTTTGTTGCCTATGCCATTTTTGATTTACATATTGCCGATACTATCGCAAAAGTCGTCGATACAAATGCAATTACACTTCAGGTGATTCTTGCAGGTATCGTCGCTGCGATTATTTGGAATTTGATTACATGGTATCTTGGAATACCCTCTAGTTCTTCTCATACGCTCGTTGGCGGCTTTGCCGGAGCCGCAGTAGCATACGCGGGATGGGGAGTCATTCACAGTGATAAAATTCTAAAAATTGCAGCCTTCATTTTTCTCGCTCCTATTTTGGGTATGATAATCTCATATCTAATCTCAATTCTAATGCTACATATATGCAAAAGATATAATCCATTCAAGTTGAATCGGATTTTTAAGCCACTACAGCTATTTTCGTCTGCTCTGTTTAGCGTTGGTCACGGTGGTAATGATGCGCAAAAAGTTATGGGTATCATTTCTGCCGCACTAATCGTCTATTTCAAAGGTGTTGATCCTGCCAGTATTCCTGATTGGGCAACCATTACCTTTACGTCTGCCGGAAAAATACAGGCAATCCCACATTGGATTGTACTCGGTTGTTATTGTGCCATTGCTGCAGGGACAATGATGGGTGGATGGAAAATCGTTAAAACGATGGGCAGCAAGATTACCAAACTTACTCCTTTCGAAGGAGTAGCTGCAGAAACTGCTGGCGCAGTATTGCTGTTTGGTACCGAAGCATTCGGAATTCCGGTTAGTACAACACATACAATCACCGGGGCAATTATCGGTGTGGGGATGACCAAACGTCTCACCGCCGTTCGCTGGGGTGTCACAAAAAGCCTGATGATGGCCTGGGTGCTCACTATCCCTGTGAGTATGCTTATGGCAATGGGTGTATATTATATATTGCACATATTTGTTTAATAGCAAACCATAATAAAAATTAAAACTTTTTTATCATGCAAATGAAGAAGCTCATGAGTTGCGTGGCAGGAATATGCCTCATACTTTTACCCGCAATTAGTTTCTCCCAAAAAGATAGTTCCTCTTACATTCCCAAAATCGGAGGTGTTATCCGCGCAAAATTCGAATACAATTCTTCTACTGGGAAAAATCGATTCGAAGTCCGCAATGCAAGATTTCAAGTATATGGAAATGTTACCAAAGTCTTTAATTATAAGGCAGAGATTGATCTTTCCGACGAAGGTCAGATAAAAATGCTCGACGCATATGTTCGTTTTAACCCAATAAAAAATCTATCCTTTACTTTGGGTCAGATGAAGATTCCATTTAGTACAGATAATTTACGCTCGCCCGGCACACTCAATTTTTCTAATCGTTCTTTTATTGCAAAGCGTATTTGTAAAGATTTGCGCGATATCGGTTTTATGGCAACCTATGCCCGCGAAGACGGACCTCTGCCGTTTGCAGTTAATGTGGGTGTATTTAATGGCGAAGGAATTAATAATCCTGAATGGGTGAAATCGAATAATTTTGGAGCCCGTGTGGAACTTGGCCCATTCAAGGGATTTGGCCTCTCTGCTTGCTATTATACAGGAAAAGTAAGTGGGATAAATTCTGATATGTTTAACGTTGGATTGAATTATCGTTATAAACATTTCTATTTTGATGCTGAATACGCTCAGAAACATAGTACCGATACAATACACAGTTATTCCTCAAATGCCCTTTTTGCCTATGTTCTTTATGAGTTTCAAATGAAGAAGGGAATACTGCGAAATATTATTCCGGCAGTTCGGTACGACTATTACACTGCCGATATGTCGGATGGTATTATGCAACCTTCACGCATCACTACCGGCCTTACCTTTGGATTTCATAAGATTTCCTGGGCAGATATTCGCCTGAGTTACGAAAAGTACCTCTATCATAATCTTCCCGATCTTGATGATAAAGCCACCGTCGAATTTATTGCACGGTTCTAATTCAATCTTGCGGTATAAGCTATTAGCCTTGTCAGGCAATATTAACAAATAAAGGTTGTGAAACGAATTTCCGGCTTCTCATGGGGCTTAATATTAGCTTAATATTATGATAAAGTAACGATAATGTGGGCTTAATGTTCACGTAACAATGAGGATGTAATTTTGTTTCATAATTAAATCAAAGAAAATTATGAAAACTACTCTCTTTTCAATGTTCGTTGCCGCAATGATGCTTATGGGTTCTGTTAATGGTTTTGCAACTAATACTGGTAATATTGGAGAACCAGGAAAATCAGCAACTGCAATAGGAAAAGTCGTTGATAAAAATACGGGCGAAAGTCTGGCAGGTGCCCTCGTGATGGTTAAGGGAACTGATATTAAAGTGTACTCTGATCTCGAAGGAAATTTTTCCTTACCTGTATTGAGCCCCGGAACCTACACTATCGAAGTGAGCTATATTTCTTATGCCAATGCAGAAATTAGTAATGTTGTGTTAAATGCAGAAACTGCAACGCAGCTTGAAATCAGTGTGCTTCCTAATTAAACAAAAGACAGCATATTCTTCCAAACAAACCCTTAGTGGTTTGTTTTTTTGTTTCTCTATTTATGTGTTATACTTTGTAATAATATCATCAATATATTCTAAATGAAAAAGTTTCTATTGTTTGTGGTAATGCTCACTTTATTCAGTGTTGTGAATGCACAGAATATAGAAAGCAAAAATGGAAAATATTATCAGGATGGAAAATTATATTCCGGAGTGTATAAAGAAATTGGCAGCAATGGACAACTGATTTCGGAAATGTCCATTATCAAAGGAAAGCTGAGTGGTCCCACACTTTATTATTTCGACAATGGGTCAAAACGCGAAGAACGCAGCTATAAAAAAGGCTTAAAAGACGGTTATTGGTTTACCTGGGACGAGCAAGGAAATAAAACCGCGGAAGCTCATTATAAGAATGACTTAAAAGATGGCAAATGGTTAATATGGGACCAGAAAGGCCAGAAACGATATGAGATGAGCTATAAAAATGGCGAGAAAACCGGCACCTGGTATATGTGGGATGAAAATGGTGTGCTGACCATGCAAAAATCATATTGACAATTTTAACAGTCAATTTCTGGAAGTCGCGCTAATATTAGGTTTTGTTGATTTGGTATTTATAAAGAATAGTTTATTCGCGAATGGTTTTTAATTCAAAAGAGTAATAATATCTTAATGTTAACTTAGTTTTCAGGTCACATTGGGACTCTACTTTTGTAATGAATTTTAATAACATTAGTATGCGATTTTTGGTGAGATTGTCTGTGGTCTTTTTACTGAATTTTATAGCAATCGCTGGCGTGTTTGGACAAAGCGAAAGCATCAGCGGAACAATTAAGGATAAGAAAACAGGAGAGACCATTGTTGGTGCATCGGTGATAATTCAGGGAACCACCATTGGAGCTGCTTCCGATTTGAATGGGGCTTATAAAATTACTGGAATTAAAGAAGGAAAATATACCGTTGTGATATCGTATATTTCCTACAAAAAACAAATCGTCGAAAACGTTGAAGTGCTAAGTGGAAAAAACACTCAGTTGGATTTTCAACTTGAGGAGGAAATCGCAACCATACAAGGTGTGAATATCACAGCAAAAAAAAGTACCGATTCCGAAATTTCCATAATGTCTGCCATTAAATCCAGTGACCTCGTAGTCTCTGGTGTTTCTAGTCAACAGATTTCAAAAACGCAGGACAGGGATGCATCGGAAGTTATTAAACGTGTTCCCGGTATTACCATTGTTGATAATCGCTTCGTTGTTGTGCGCGGTTTAAGTGAACGCTATAATGTCGTTTGGTTTAATAATGCTGCAGCCCCAAGCTCAGAAGCTGATGTAAAGGCATTTTCATTCGATGTTATTCCAAGCGGACTCATTGATCGGATGATGATTTACAAAACTCCTGCACCTGAATTACCTGGCGATTTCGCAGGTGGAACCATTCAGGTCTTTACTAAGGATGTACCTGAAAATAATAACCTCACATTAAGCTATAGCGCTTCCTATAATAATCAATCGTCACTCAAGGATTTTTATCATTCTTCCGATAAGGGAAAGTACGATTGGCTTGGATTTGATGATGGTAGCCGCTCTTTACCCAAAGACTTTCCTGAAAACATTGTTGGTTTTCAAAATACAGTTGATGGAAAAGCTCAATTAGTAAGTCTTAGCAAAACAATGAACAATAATTGGAATGCAATTCAACAAAAGGCCGGACTCGATCATCGCTTCTCTTTGGGATTCGGACGTAAATTTAATATTGGAAAAGCAACACTGAGTAATATCACCGCCATCAATTATAGCAATACAAATACAACCTACAGCATCGACCGTAATTATTATCTGGAGTACGACACCATCAATGAACAACCGGACACCTCCTGGTATTATAACGATAAACAATATACAAATACTGTTAAGACAAGTGCTTTGTGCAATTTCTCTTTAGTGCTGAAGAATAATCAAAAAATCGAATTTCGGAATTTTTACAATCATGTTGGTCAGCAAAAAACTACATTACGGCAAGGACGCGATATTGATAACCTTGCTTCAGATATTATGGCGAATCAGTATAGCTACATGAACCGATCAACCTATTCCGGACAATTAGGCGGGGTGCATCCTATAAAAGATAAAATGAAGCTTGACTGGACTATTGGATACTCTATTGCAACGAAGGAAGACCCCGATACACGCCGCATTACATCGGTATTATACAAGGATGATCCTGATTTTCCGTATTACAATAAATACTATGTGCTCTTGTCGAATTTTCCTGATCCCCGCCTTGCTGGCCGACTTTATTCAACCTTGAAAGAAAATATTATTAATACTGCTATCAATTACGAATACAAAATCACCATTGGTTCCTTTAAGCCAACACTTAAGGCAGGTGTGTATTTAGAGAAAAAAGATCGTTCATTTAGTTCTCGATTGCTTGGGTATGTTATGGCATCTGGCGCCAGCTGGAAACTTGCGTTTTCGCCCATTGATACTATCTTTTCCGACAAGAACATTAATTCCAGTAAGGGTGTTTTTATTGAAGAAAAAACAAATCCTTCCGATTCGTATGATGCGTCGAATACACTGTATGCTGGATACATTGCGTTCAACCTTCCGGTATCAGGACTGATAAATATATACACAGGTTTGAGAATAGAGAATAATCAGCAAATATTAAATAGTTTCTCCAGCGATTACAGTCTGCGACCTGTGAAAGTTGATAAGAAAAAAACGAATTTCTTTCCCTCCATTAACATCAGTTGTAATGTTAGTGAAAAGGCCTTGGTAAGGGCTGCCTATGGTGTTACGATTAATCGTCCTGAATTCCGCGAAATCGCTCCCTATGCATTTTATGATTTTGAACTCGCTGCAACGGTGATTGGTAATGATACACTGAAAGACGCCTTGATTCACAATGTCGATCTCCGGTTCGAATATTACCCGTCGGCCAATGAAACATTTACCATCGGGGGCTTTTATAAGAAGTTTGTCAATCCTATAGAATCCATTATTATTCCTGCAGGAAGCGACTTGAATTATTCTTTTGCAAATGCCGAATCGGCCAGTAGTATTGGGGTAGAAGCTGAGTTCAAAAAATCATTTTTATTTCTTAAGAATAATAAAATCTTTAAATTCCTGAAAGACTTTAGCCTGGTGCTCAATGGAGCATATATTCATAGTCGTGTTTATTTTGATAAAGAAAGAGCACTCACCAACAAAAGCAAACGCCCGATGCAAGGACAATCGCCCTATATTTTTAATTGTGGATTGCAATATCAAAACGAAAAAATCGGACTGCAACTAAACGCTATGTATAATGTTGTTGGAAAAAGAATAGTGTTCGTTGGTGATATCAATACTCCTGATATCTATGAAATGCCGAATAATCTTCTCGATTTTTCATTCACTCAAAAAATCTGGAAATACTTCTCTGTAAAGGGAGGGGTGCAGAATATCCTCAATCAACGGATACAGTTAAAACAATTCGTGCAATACCAACAGGATTCAAATGCCGACGGTGTAAACGATGTTACTGTTGAACGATCACAAAATACCATGACCTATAAAAAAGGTGCGTATTATACTTTGGGATTATCGATGAAGTTCTGAGTTGTTCGTTAATTAGTTTTTACGAAGTAGTCGAGGGGTAGTTGAAGTGTCGTCGAGGACATGTTCCTGAGCATGCCGAAGGGCTGTTCCTGAGCATGTCGAAGGGCAAATTAGTAGTGTGGCTCCAATTGATTTTCACTCTCATTTCTAATCATCCTGCCCGAAAAATGCGGTCAGGTGGGGTTTCTCTGTTTTCGGATTAGTTTTTTTAATCCAACAGACATCAGGACTGGTCGAGTATTTCTGAATACAATCGCCCCTCGACAGGCTCGGGGACCGGTCGGTTTTGTGGATAAAACGGGCGCTTCGACAGGCTCAGCGCCCTTCTGTAATCCCAACAGCAGTGCGGTGTTGTGGTGGTTGAGCTTGTCGAAACCACACAAGAATTTCGTAATTAATGCCGGTTCCTGAGCTTGAAGGGTAGTTTCCGAGCGGCTTATATTGTACTGAGCCGAATTATGTCGAGGCGTGATGAGTTGTTTGGTTATTAGGTCCATAGCAGAAACGCCGAGTCTTGCAGCGGTCTCATACATTAAAAAAATCATCAACGCACAAGTCTTCAAGTGTTGCACTACCGCCCCAGCACATTGACACATTACCACATTAGCATATTAATAATTTGCTCCGTTATTCCTTTTACGGTGGTGAAGAGGTTATTGGGTTAATGGGTTATTGGGGTTTTAAAGTTATGTGGTCTATTGGAAAATTTGTTTAAGACCATAAACCCCATGGCTTGCAGATGTCTCATACATTAAAAAATTCATCAACGCACAAGTCTTCAAGTGTTGCACTACCGCCCCAGCACATTGACACATTACCACATTAGCATATTAATAATTTGCTCCGTTATTCCTTTTACGGTGGTGATGAGGTTATTTGGTTAAAGGGTTATTGGGGTTTTGAAGTTATGAGGTCTATTAGAAAATTTGTTTAAGACCAGAAACCCCGCGTCTTGCAGCGGTCTCATACATTAAAAAAATCATCAACGCACAAGTTTCCAATCTTGCACCACCTCCCAAACACATTACCACATTATCACATTATTTTTAATTCATCTACTTTGATTTCATATTTATATCAACGAAAGATTGACTTTACATAGACTTCTCATTAAGCGTTTTTTCTTTGGTTTTGTTTACACAGATTTAATAGAGACATAATTTTAGCTTAATCGGAAAGTGCCGTAAACACTGTTACTTTGTCTCGAAAATCTAATCAAATAAAACGTAGAAAAAATGAAGAAAATTCAACTCTTAATTGCATTAATTCTGATGAGTTTTAGTGCAAGAATTTCGGCACAAACGATTACAGTTAGCGATTCAATTGCAACTAACACTACATGGACAAATAACCATATATATTTAATTCAGGGATTTGTCTATATTGTTAATGGTGTCACACTCACGATTGAGCCGGGAACCATTATTATGGGAGATCACACTTTTACGGGATCTTCGTTAATTGTTGAGCGCGGAGCAAAAATAAATGCAATTGGTACCGCAAATCAACCCATCGTATTTACTTCCGATATGCCTGCAGGTTCCAGAACTCGTGGGGATTGGGGTGGTATTATTCTTTGTGGGAAAGCTCCGGTAAATCCTGCCGGTGGTCAATCACAAATCGAAGGTGGTCCTCGCTCATATTATGGCGGCACCGACGCTAATGACAATTCAGGCGCCTTACAATATGTACGCATTGAATTTGCCGGTTATCCTTTTCAGGTAAACAAAGAAATTAATGGGTTAACCATGGGTGCTGTTGGTAAAGGAACTACCATGGATCATATACAGGTAAGTTATGCTAATGATGATTCTTTCGAATGGTTTGGAGGAACGGTCGATTGTAAAAACCTGATTGCCTTCAGAGGACTTGATGATGAATTCGATACCGATTACGGTTTCTCTGGCAGGGTACAGTTCTGCATTGGCCTGAGAGATTCTGCAGTTGCCGATGTCTCTGGTTCCAATGGATTTGAATCAGACAATGATGCTACAGGAAGCACAAACACTCCATACACTTCGCCTTACTTTGCCAATATTGGATTGTACGGACCCAAAGTGGACATGAGCAATCCAATCAATCCACTGTTCAAAAGAGCAATGCATATCAGAAGAAATTCGCGTTTGTCGTGCTACAACTCAGTGTTTGCGGGCTGGCCAACAGGTTTGTATATCGATGGCGACAACACCGATGCAAATGCCAATAACAACGATTTACAAATAGAGAATTGTATTATGTCAGGTATGGGCAAATTCTTTGATGTTCCCGCTAGTCAGTTATGGTCAGCTACTGATGCCAGAAATTGGTACTTCAATGCAAGTCGCAATAATGATACACTCGCAACGAACGATTTATTGATGATTACAAATCCCTTTAACTACGCAAGCCCGAACTTTGTTCCGCTGGCCGGATCGCCAGTACTTGGTGCAGCATCATGGACGAATGCAAGACTAGCCTCGGATACATGGTTCGAAAAGGTGACTTTTGTTGGTCCTATGGGAAGCACTGACTGGACTTCACCCTGGGCAAATTGGGATCCTCAAAATACAATATATACTGCATCTTCATCCGTAAATGAAAATTCCTTATCTGCTGACAAAGTAAACGTATATCCTAATCCCAGCAATGGCAGGACTTCTCTTGATTTTTACTTAGCCAATAATGAGCAAGTGAAAGTTGAAGTGCTGGATATAGCAGGCCGCAGCATTCTGTTGGTTCAAGATGCAACAATGGAAGCTGGTCAGCATACAGTTACTTTTGACGCCTCAGTTATTAGTAGCGGTGTATGCTTTATAACTATCTCAACCACCTCTAGCACCATTACTAAAAAGCTATTTGTTGTGAAATAATCGGTTGCGTTCCAAGTGTAAAGGCCCGGCTCGTCCGGGCTTTTGCATTTTATAGACTATCATGGGGGATATGAAGAAATGTATATTGGTTAAAAGGTATAATGGTTAATAGGTTATTAATATATGGTGAATAATTCGAAATATCAAAATGTTGAAGTGTTGTTGAGTCTCCAAATGCGAGGCGTCCGGGGTGTTGACATGCTCATGTAATTGAATGCCCGGCAATAGAAGGACAAGTCTGTTGAAGGACTTTATGAATAGATACTTAATAATTTTCCCTTTGAGCAATACATCATTACTTCGGGGATTGTGCTTATATTTGCGGCTGATTAATTTATTAGCCATGAAGAAATTTGTGTGTTTGTCTCTGTTGCTGCTGTTTATAGTGCCTTTGCAATCGAGTGCGCAATTCGATTATTATGTAAAAATGGGGAAGGCCTCTTTTGGGAATAAAAATTTCACACAGGCTGTGTCTGATTATTCCAAAGCCATTGAACTGCGTCCTGAAGATGCAACAGTATATGTTCTCCGTTCTTCGGCCTTCGCCAGTCAGGGAATGTTTTCCGAAGCTTTAATGGATCTCAATCAGGCGATCACGCTTAATCCTGCATTACCAGATGGTTATTTCTATCGTGGCTTAGTCTATCTTGATATCAAGCTATATGCGCAGGCAATGGCCGATCTTACTAAAGTCACTGAATTGCTTCCCAATTTTGCATCTGCGTATTATTACATTGGTTTGGTATTTAGTGCGCAGAACGAGGCTCAGAAGGAAGTTGATGCATATACAGTGGCCATTGAAAAGGATTCAACTTTTGTGGAAGCCTGGTACAATAGGGGATTGGTGCTTGCACGCTACGAGTTGTTCGATATGGCGATTAACGATTTTTCAAAGACCATTAAGCTCTCACCAAATTTTGCTATGGCCTACGTGAATCGCGGGGTAATTTATTCTTACTTACGGAACAATGAACAGGCGATGATTGATTTGAATAAAGCAATTAGTATTGATCCTCAACTCTATCTTGCCTATTATAACAGAGCTTCCGTTTTTAATGATATGAATTTACCTGATTCTGCTATTGTCGATTATTCCCGCGCCATAGCAATCGAGAGCCGCGATCCACGAGTATATTTTAATCGTGCAAATGTGTTTTTGAAACAGCATAAGATGGATTTAGCGTTGGCTGATTTGACTAGTTCAATTAAAGCTGACAGCACCTACGCATCGGCAATTATTAATCGAAGCATTATATATAGGCAGAAGTCAATGATTACCGAGGCCATGAATGATGTGAACAAAGCCATCGCTTTATCGCCCACCGACCCCGCCTCTTATGTGTATCGCGCATATTTGTTTCAGGAATCGGGACAAGCTGATAAAGCAAAGAACGACTTTGAACAGGTGCTGAAAGCCAATCCTAACTATTTGCCCGCTTCTATTGGATATGCCTACCTGTTGATTGAACAAAAACAAGCTGGTGAGGCAGCATCCACTTTTGAAAAAGTCTTGGTCTCTGACTCGTCGAGCTGGAATGCAGCATTGGGCTTGTCGCTTGCACGTATGAGTACTGATGCAGTTGCTTCAAAAAAAGCATTTGCTCAGGCAATGCAACTCAATCCCGGACTTAAGGATGGAATGACTCAAATCAGCGATCGAATGCTCGAAGGTTACTATTATTCCAAAGCTATTTTGAAACAGCTTAAGAAGCTATTTGCGACAAACCTATAATAGATTCGGCTGCTGTCGCACTTCCTGAGTTCTTAGTTCATTAATATTTTTCGTCTATCTTTGCCCACTTCATGGGTTGTGATTTGTTGAACGCTTATTTTTTTACTGAATGAAAAAATATTTATTTGTAATCATTGTACTAATTTGTTTGTCGTTGAAAAGTTTTGCAGGTATTGAACTTGATGTGCGAATTTTTTCTGGATATACCATCACACAATTGAGTGTAACTCCTCTCATCGGTAAATATGCACTTTATGATAATGATAAATTGCGTGCTGAGGTATTGAAGACCGAAACGCTTCATTTCTCAATCATAGGCGATAGCATCATGGTGCTTAAAAATGGTCAGCCTTTGGGGAAATTTGGAACAGTTACATTAAGCGGTTCTGGACTGATAAATAATTTTCTAATAAAGCCACTGGCGCCGGTTATCAAAGAAAGAGAATATGATGATGACCTCGAACTGAGTGTTGTGAATGGTGAAATTCAAATCATCAATGTAGTGGATCTTGAGGATTATGTTGCAGGCGTAGTGCAAAGCGAAGGAGGTGGTAGTACTAAGGAAAGTGAATTCTTTGTTGTGCAGGCAATCTGTTGCAGGACCTACGCATTAAACAATTCCAAAAAGCATGTTGCTGATGGTTATCATTTATGCGATGGTACCCATTGTCAGCTCTATATGGGCAGATGCCATAATTCCGACATACAGGCAGCAACCTTTCAAACCGCCGGCGATGTTATTGTTGATAAAGACGGGAAAATGATTGCTGCTGCATTCCATGCCAATAGCGGCGGGGAGACAGCCAATGCTCAGGACGTCTGGAGTATATCCACACCCTACTTAAAATCAGTAACAGATACATTTTCATTGCATATGCCAAGTGCTACCTGGGAGAAAACCATGACGGTTGATGAGTGGCTAAATTATCTGTCATCGCATTTTAAGTATCCAATTGGCGATCGTGATAAAAAGGAAGCCGCACTCAACTTTACGCAAACCCATCGCATGGTATATTTTTCAGATTCCATTAAACTCACAACCATCAGGGCTGATCTGGGCTTACGCTCAACCTTTTTCTCAATTAAGCAAAAGGGCGATGATGTAATCTTCTATGGCAAAGGTTATGGTCACGGCGTTGGACTCAGCCAGCAAGGTGCTATCCGCATGGCACAACTTGGATATGGCTATCGCGATATCATTAAGTATTATTACAAAGGAGTTGAAATCATCAGCTACGAGCAGGTATTGATGCGCGGATTTTAATGTTTTGGGAATCGTATGAAAATGTTACGATAGCTTGATTTGAAAAGACAGATTGTCTCTCAAAGTACGCTTCCTTTGGTTTGACTCATTCTTAGCGGGCTACAACCAGTTTAATGGCTTCCTCCACGTTACTGCCTTTAATACTAAGCATAAAAATACCCTGAGGTATTCCTGTAATGGAAATGCCTTTTGTATTCCCTGTCAATTCTATGTGTTGGCGCATCATTAGCTTTCCTTGCAGATCGAAAATTTCAAGATCAAAAGGCTCGCTGGCTTCATTAGTTGACAGTGTTAGTGTGCTATTGATGCACACTGGATTAGGAGAAATGCTGATGTGTCGTTGTATACCATATTCTTTTAACCCATCTACGTTTTGTCCACCATTGACCGCCGCTGTATAAATGAGATCTGCCAAGGCCTGTGAAGCATTGTGAAATAATGCATTCATCTGTCGGTGACAACGTGCCCAAAGTCCGGGATAATAGTTTGCATTAGAATAGCTGCCACTCACAGCATACGCTTGAGCATCCGCATCGAGCAAGGAATCAACATATTTGTAGGTATCGTAATTATATTGAAAAACATAATCATTTACGTCTGTAATATAATGAGCTGTTCCGCCAGGGGTGGTGATTTGCGACATATAATCTCCAACGAGTGTGCTTTCAATTCGTGAATGTACGCCGTTTTGTCCCGAAAATTGACCGTTATAATTTTCAGTGAGATGTAATGGCATATGACCATCAGCAACGTAATGACCCAAATCAGATGCGTAAAAAATAATATCAGCATCATCGTTTCGCTGAAAGGCATCAACCAGCAAATCAAAGGTGTTCAGTGTGGCATAGGGCAGATAGCCATTAGCATCAAGAAAACTGCTACCATACATCGAAAAGGCCGAATCTACTGTTTGATACACTCTTCCTGTGGTATTAAAACCAGGAAAAACCTCATAATTTATGTAATGCTTTGGTGCTTCGGTAGGATCCCACGACTTACGGTCGTCGGCATCTGATGCATGATCCGATAACTCCGTTGCCCATGATTCCAAGGCAAGCAAGTCAGAAGGCATGAATAAACTGCTTCGATAGCTGATGTAGTAATGCCCTGTACTCCCCCAGGAGCAGAGCAGTGTTGTTATAGCAAGTAATAATAGACCGCCTAGAAATTTTTTCATCGCTTTTAAAAATGGTCGGTAAAGATACGATAAAATAAGGCAGAATGTACCCATAACCCACGAAAAGTAGCGATGAATAACAATTCTTAACATCTTGGTGCATTTGCGCGCTCATTTATAATTTCTGAAACACTTCAACAATTTGTTTTTAATGATGTTAGATTTTGTGAAAATTATTATTTTTGATTAAAACAAATAAATCAAAATAGTACTATGAAAACCTGGAATCCTTACCCTCTGGTAAGGCTATTCCTGCCGTTTGCTGCAGGGATACTCATTGCCATTTTCTCCGGTTGCTCCTTTCGTATTCCATTGTTTGTGTTTGTAATTATGTTGCTGTTGTCCGGTACGTATGTGTTCTTTCTTGCACGGAAAATCTCTTACAGGACACGATGGATCTATGGTTGGTCTTTTTATTTGATGATAGTCTGTTGCGGTTATGAGCTTACCCTTTCACGCACAGCAGCATTGGAAAACAATCACTTTATACATCTTAAGCAGCCCGCATCTTATACATTAGTGCGGATTACTGCTCCACCACAGCTTCGTGAGAAAAGTATCAAGGCAGAGGCAGAGATGATGATGAATGGCGATTCTTCAGGAATGAAGCCTGTTTCAGGACAATTAATGCTCTATCTTGCGACAGATTCTGCATCTTCATTACTTGAATATGGCGATTTAATCCTCATTCAAAAAGTGCCTGAAGTGGTTGCTGCGCCTGCAAACCCCGGAGCCTTCGACTATCAGCATTATCTCGCAATGCGTGGTGTGTATCATCAGGCTTTTGTTAGAAATGGTGACTGGAGGTTTATTGGAAAGGGTAGTCGTAGTGCGTTGTTTACACTAGCGTACGACATTCGTTCCCACATACTGGGTATTCTTAGCGATAATGGAATTACAGGCCGCGAGTTTGCAGTCACTTCCGCCCTTCTGATTGGCTATACTGATAAGCTTGATCCGGAATTGTTGAGCGATTACTCGGGAACCGGGGCTATCCATATACTTAGTGTTTCAGGAATGCACGTTGGTTTGATTTACGCGGGATTGAATCTGCTCTTGTTTTTTTTCGATAAAATTCGTTATGGGAAATATCCAAAAGCTTTGCTGCTGCTGCTTTGTATTTGGGTATATGCTTTAGTGACCGGACTTTCGCCCTGTGTGCTACGTGCGGCTTTAATGTTCAGTTTAATTGTTACAGGAAAACTATTTAGTCGTAACGCTGAAATATTTAATACCCTCGCCGCATCGGCAATGATACTGTTGATCATAAATCCTTACTATATTACTGATATGGGTTTTCAGCTTACCTATATGGCAGTCATTGGTATTGTTGCAATTCAGCCAAGCATTCAGGCATGGTGGACTCCACGATGGTGGATACTACAACAGGGCTGGTCAATCACAACAGTATCCATCGCCGCACAAATACTGACTTTTCCAATGGGAATGTATTATTTTCAACAATTTCCAAATTACTTTCTGATAACAAATTTTGTGGCCTTACCACTATCAACGGCCATCATTTATCTGGCATTGGTAGTGCTGGCAGTTTCGTTTATTCCATCAGTGTCGGTCCTGCTTTCCAAAGTGCTAAGCTGGATGGTGATTGCCCTAAATTCTTCCATTGGATGGATAGAGCAGCTTCCCGGTTCTGTTTCACGGGGAGTGTATGTCACAGGATTCGAGGCTTTATTAATCTATGGAATGGTTATCAGCGTCTTGTTGTTTTTGTATAAAAAAAATAAAGTGGCGATTTTTGCTGCTCTCACCATGGCCATCGCTTTATGCTCTTCCTTACTGATGGCCCAATGGCGAATACAGAATCAAGCTTCATTAGTAGTATATCAGACTGGAAAATCCCGCACGGTTGATTTTATAAGAGCGCGCGAACGATTGTTGCTGGCCGATTCCATGATAATATGTAATGAACGGAAAATTGATTTTTATACGGGAGGACTCATGGATCGCAAAGGTGTGCGGGATTTTAATGGGTTGTGTACTGATGCAAATGTTGCTTCTTCGTTGCATGCCGGATTGTACAAATATCATTCGTTTGCCCAATTTCTCGACCAGCGCATTGCCTGGGTGAATTGCAAAGAAACCTCTTTACAAAAACTCAACGTAGATTTTTTAATTCTTACGAATAACGCACGACTCACCATCACAGATCTGCTTGCAACATATCAGCCGGAATATATAATCATTGATGCCACTAATAGTAAAATCCGCGCTGGCAAATGGGTTCGCGAATGCGAAGAATATGGAATACCTTGCTGGTCGGTGCCTGAGCAAGGTGCTTTTGTGTGGGATGCAAAAATGTAAAGTGGGGATACTAGCACTATTTTGCTTTATTTTGTGGCAAATTGCTGATAATGGAAATTGCGGCATTAATCATTTTTGTTGTCACTTATATTGGAATCATCTTTACTCGATTACCGGGCATAAACATCGACCGGCCTTCTGCAGCATTCTTTGGTTCAGTGGCTATGGTTGTATTTGGTGTATTGAATTTCGAGGAGGCTGTATATGCTGTTGATTATAATACCATCGCACTATTGCTCGGGATGATGATCATTATTTCTACCTTGCAATTGGATGGTTTTTTCTCACTCATTGCTCAAAAAACTATTTCTCTTGCCCATACCCAGTTTCGGTTGCTTGTGCTGATTGTATTGGTAACAGGCATTTCCAGCGCCTTTTTGGTGAATGATGCAGTGGTGCTATTATTTACACCTGTCATTATCACCATTTGTTTGTCATCACGTATCAACCCCGTTCCCTATTTAATTGCCGAGATACTTGCCAGTAATGCGGGTAGTGTCATGACCATGACTGGTAATCCGCAAAATATGCTGATTGGTGTAAATTCAGGAATATCCTATGGCAATTTTATGCTATATCTTGCACCCTTAGCCTTGCTGAGCATGCTGTTGATTATTGGAGCGATTCGTCTTACATATCCCGCACATTTTCGGAATCGAAGTCCTGTTGTTTATCAGGGTGAGAGCTTTAATTATTCCTATCGATCAATGCGATTTTCAGTACCCATTTTTGCATCAGTGGTGATACTTTTTTTCTTTAGCCGCATGCTGCATCTAAGCATTCCGCTAATTGCAATGATTGGAGGATCGCTGGTGCTAATCTTTGGAAGTGTCAAACCTTCAAAGGTTATTAAGGAAGTGGATTGGGTATTATTGCTATTTTTTGCTGCACTCTTTATTGTAGTAAAGGGAGTGGAGAAGGCTGGTTTGCTTGACGCTGTAATGCAGCATTCCTTAATAAGTGCTGATGCCCGTGGAATAAGCACCATCCATGGTTTGAGTTTATTTATGTCTCAAATCGTAAGTAATGTTCCCTTTACTGTGTTGATGCTGCCTGTAATGAAAAGTGCAGATAACCAGCTCCTGTGGCTGTCACTGGCTTCAGCCTCTACACTGGCAGGCAATGCAACTATCATCGGTGCAATGGCGAATTTAATTGTCATAGAATCTGCAAAATCAAAAGGCATTGAGATACGCTTTTTCGAATTTTTCAAAGCAGGAATTCTTGTAACGGTGCTTAGTATGGGACTTTCCATGCTTTATTTTTGGCTGTTGATTTAGTCTTTTGGACCAGACATTCTAGTGGGTTATAAATGTAAGAATCTGAATAACAATATTTAAGTTTGGTCTTCGATAGTTGGGAATTTGCTTATGCAGATTTTTTCAACTTCGGTTTTTGAAATAAAAAAATTGTATCTTTGCACTCCAAAATTCATAGCGGGGTAGCTCAGATGGTTAGAGCGTCGGATTCATAACCCGGAGGTCACGAGTTCAATTCTCGTTCCCGCTACATCCTAAAGACGATAGCCATATCGTCTTTTTTTTGTGTCTACTGATATCTTGGACTTAACCTGAGATTGTTGAGGATTTTAAACCTTACCAGACCACGCCCCCGAACTCAAATTTGAGCCGTTAAAACTAATAAGCGACATCCGTCGCATTAATCATTATTGATTCTATGTATTGTCAATATTTTAAATATATCGTTGAAAAAAGTTCAAAAATTTGTAACGAATGCTTGATATTTGAATTTCTTTCTCATATCTTTATAAAAGATATCTTTTTGAACTTGACGTAATAGGGAAGTCTTACTTTTATTCTTATTCTGCTTGATTTGTTGTATTGCAAATGACCAATAAATCAGATACGTTCGTGATAAAACTACTTCATAGTGTGTGTTAAAATCTAAGGCGGATTTATGATGAAAAACATCAAAGTCAGAACTCAATTTTTAATTGGCCTGGCTACCCCTTTGTTTTGTGTGCTATTACTTGGCTTGGTTGCATATACGCAATCTGCAAAACTGTATAATCAAACCAAAAACTTGTATGATCATCCTTTGCAAGTGGCCAGGGCAGTGGGGTTTCTAAAAACTGATATTTTTGGATTACACCGCGATATGAAAGACTTATCCCTTACTGAAGTGGATAAGGAAATTAAAGTTGAAATGGATTGGATTAAGTGGTGGAAAGAAGACGCAAATAATCATATTTCAACCATAGATAGTCTGTATTTGGGTCCCCATAGCGATATTGTAGCAGTCCGTATATACTTCGACAGCCTAGTAGATGTCTGTGATAAAACGATTGAGTTACTACTTTCTGGAAAGAACCCTGAAGTGTATAACCGCACTAAAACCTTTGGTATTGTTGGCTATAAGGTCGAAAGATTACTTGCGAAAGTTCAGGTGATTGACGATTATTCGATTAAAGAGGGTAATGATTTATATGCACAGTCTAAAGTAATGATCGCCTCGCTTAATAGGCAACTCATCGCGCTTATCATGGTCATTGTGCTTTTCTTATTTCTTTTTAATGCTGTGTTATTACGCAATATTAGTAAGCCCCTGGCTGAACTTACAAATACCGCCCAACGTTTTCATAATGGTGATCGCAATGCGCGCAGTTCCTATATTTCAAAAAATGAGTTAGGTATTTTGTCAGCATCATTTAACAAGCTTACTGAAGAAGCCTTAAGGGTAGAAACGATGAATCTTGATGCTGTTTTCGAATCTTCACCTGTTGCCATGTTTGTGATTGATGAGTCTACGAAAATCGTCATGGTTAACAATGCTGCGGTGAAACTTTGCGGCAGAAACGAAGCAGAAATACTGCAGTATCGTCATGGTTACGCATTACGTTGTGTTCACAGTTGTGCCGTTGAAAAAGGTTGTGGCCATGATGAGCATTGCGGGAGTTGTCTTATAAATAATGCCATTAAGCGTTTGATTGCAAATGAGGGTTCTATTAGTGGGTTAGAAGTTGATCTTGAGCTGGGCAGGGTTGGAGAATCGCGAAAAGTATGGATGGAGGTGGGAGCTGAATCACTTATGATTAATGGTCGCCCACATTGGTGCATTGCCATGGAAGATATTACAGTTCGCAAGCAAGCAGAAGAAGAAATTAGAAATCTCAACGAAACTCTCGAACAGCGGGTTGTTGAGCGTACTGCTCAACTTGAAGGTGTGAATAAGGAGCAGGAGGCATTTTCATATTCTGTTTCACACGATTTGCGAGCCCCACTAAGAAGAGTGCACGGGTTTACGCAAATCTTAGAAGAGGAATATGCAGGAAAGCTTGATGAAGAAGGAAAAAAACTGTGCTCAAGTATAATCGAGAATACCCAAAAAATGGGTATACTTATCGATGATCTGCTTGCATTCGCCCAGCTAAGTCGTGCAAATATGCAGCGAACTGAAATGAACATGAAGGAATTGATAGAAGCCATTTATCTTGATGTCACTGATGTAAGTTCTCGTGCAAAAATTTCGCTCAATATTGGTGAAATATATAATGTGCCGGCGGATGCAACGATGATTCGGAGAGTGTGGACAAATCTTTTATCTAACGCTATTAAGTATAGTTCGACAAGAGAAATGCCTGTCATTTCCATTCGCAGTAAAAAAGAACATGGTCAATGTATTTATAGCATAGAAGATAATGGTGTTGGCTTCGATATGAAATATAGTAATAAGTTGTTCGGCGTGTTCGAACGACTCCACAGCGGAAAGGATTTTGAAGGCACCGGCGTTGGTTTAGCTATCGTACAACGTATCATTTTAAGACATGGCGGCAAAGTGTGGGCGAAAGCTGAGGTTGAAAAAGGCGCAACATTCTATTTCTCTTTGCCATTAAAGCCAAGCATTAGCCTTTAATTTGAATATTATTGATTCTCCCTGACGCAGCTATCGCATTTTGGTTTGCTGTCTTTCTTGCCTAATTCAAGGATAAGAGCATTGCATTAGCTTTTGATGCTAAGATTATGCGACTATTGGATTTCTTTTACTTTAGGCTGTTAATGCTTTTGCATTCATGGTTACTTTGGTTCAAGAGGAAATGTTGAGGTGCAAGGATATTATTCATAGGAAACAGTAGATTTAAAAATCTTTTTTCAATTGCGAATATCAAGAATCTTTACGAATTAAAGCCTACTATCGCCAAGGTTTATGAATCGCCCCCAAATAACGCATTTATAAATTTTCACTTTTGGATATCTCCAATCGGAGCCGTCATCACATACATGATGCGGGATCCCCGCGTTATTACGATATTTCAGTATCAATATTATTGGCTTTATTACAAATTAAAACACGTACTATGACATTTAATTGGCGGATAGTGTTAAAAGATTAACCTTGATATACTCTTCCAAAATCTTTTCTAGCTTGAAGTTTCGCAATGCTATTGTTCAGAGCGAGTGCGCGGGTTTGTCAAAGCAAGCGGGCGTGGGCAGGCTGTGAATCGTCAACGGCACGCAAATCCGCAAGGGGCCAGACAGCGGCTTTTTCGCTGTCGGCTCTGTCGAAAACGACAAAAGGAAAATTTAATTAGCGAAATGAAGTTTATTATCACATCCAAAGACTACCAGTCAATTGGCGTTTTCGGCACTACCTTGCGTGATTTGCGGCCGTTGGCGAGAGCGGGGGGATAGCATTTTGCTTTGACTAGAATTTTGGCTCCACCTTTTGTTCATGCAAAAGGTGGAATAAAAGGAGAATAAACAATCAATCTTGAAGTGCCTTAATAAATGCAATCAACTAATCTTTTGGTGTCGAATGGTTGCAAAAAATAATCCCTTACTTAATTTTTCTCCTTAACAATTCGACTGGGTATGTTACTTTTCTCTGAACGAATTTATTTTACTATTTTAGTGCGATGTATTCTGTTGATGTTGTTTACACTTACAAGATTAATATATCTTATGTATATTGAAAAAATATAAGTGATGTTGGAACAAAATTTTCCAATATTTTCGTAGGTCTGAATTAAAAAAAATCAATCATGAGAAATAAAGCGCTGTTAATATTCTTGGCTGTTTGTTGCTTAGGCTCGGTTCTATATGCTCAGCAGGAGAATTTGCCAGCAGCCAATTATCCGGGTGCCATTTCAAACACTGCTGATCCACTAAGAATAGGCCTTCCCGTTGGTCATACCGGATTTATTTGTTCGGGAGAATTTAGTCCTGATGGGAAACTTGTGGTGACTGCAGGCCTGGATAATACAGCTAAAGTTTGGGATTGCGGTAGTGGGAAAATGATCTATGATTTATTAGGAAGCACACAGGGTATTAATTCAGCAAGCTTTAGTCCTGATGGAAAAAAAATAGTCACAGCGTCAATCGATGGTAAAGCAAAACTTTGGGATGTTAATACCGGATTGTTACTTATCGATTTTTCTAAACATACCGACGCAGTCAGAACAGCCCGCTTTAGCTATGATGGAAAAAAAGTTATCACCGCTTCCAATGATAATTCTGCTAAGATTTGGGATACCGAAACAGGCAAATTATTGATTGACCTTAGGGGACATCATGGTACCGTTCAAACTGCGAGTTTTAGTCCCGATGGCCAAAAAGTGGTCACGGCCTCTGACGATAGTCTTTGTATTATTTGGGATGCGAATACTGGAAGGCTTCTCTATACATTAAAAGGTCATACAGAAGGCGTGGAATCGGCCGAATTTAGCCCGGATGGGAAAACCTTGGTGACTGCTTCAAATGATCGGACGGCAATAATATGGGATGTCGCCAAAGGTAAACTTCGATATATATTACAAGGACATACCAGATATGTTAATAGTGCAGTGTTCAGCCCTGATGGCAAAAAGGTCATTACTGCTTCTGATGATGAAACCGCAAAAATTTGGGAAGTGGCGAGCGGAAAATTATTACTCACTCTTACAGGCCATGAAGGCATGGTTTATAGTGCAGAGTTCAGCGCGGATGGAAAAAAAATAGTTACAGCCTCTATTGATGGTCTGGCAAAAATCTGGGATGCATCAAGCGGAAGGCTGTTGGTCGACTTAAAGGGACATAAAGGATGGGTTAATCAAGCCCGCTTCAGTGCTGATGGAAGTAAGGTAATTACTGTGTCCGACGATCGTTCAGCAATAATCTGGGATACACAAACTGGTAATCTGCTTTCTGATCTCTGCTCAAAAGCAGTGCGAGCTTTTACTGTGCAGTACAGCAGCGACGGGCAACGATTCATTACTAACTCCGAATTTAGAGTGCCCAAAATGTGGGATGCACACAGTGGTCGTTTGTTGTATAATCTGGTTGGACATACCCAAGGAATTGGGACTATTGAATTCAGCCCGGATAATCAAAAGGTATTAACGGCTTCGTTCGACAATACAGCGAAACTATGGGATGTTTCAAATGGGAAATTATTATTAACCCTTGCTGGCCACGAGAAATGGATTACCACTGCCAGCTTCAGTCCTGATGGAAAAAAAATAGCAACAGCCTCTGCAGACAATACGATAAAACTTTGGGATGCTGCAACCGGAACTCTGCTGTTCGACCTGATTGGTCATGAAGTGTATGTTGAAGGGGCTAAATTCAGTCCTGATGGCAAGCAGCTAGCGACCTATTCAAATGATGGCGTAGTAAAAGTGTGGGAGGTTGAAACAGGGAAACTAAAATATAGTATTCCCGCACACGATAAGTGGATTACAACAATACAGTATAGCCCTGATGGAAAAAATTTCGCAACCTCTTCCGCTGATCAAACGGCGAAAATATGGAATGCATCAAACGGGCAATTATTATTCGATTTGATTGGACATTTTGGTTATATCAATTCTCTTCAATATAGTCCTGATGGGAAAAAGCTTGCTACTGCAGGTGATGATCAAACTGTAAAAATATGGGATACACAAACTGGAACATTATTGTATTCACTTGCTGGTCACACTAGCTATGTTAAGTCTGCACGATTTAGTCCCGATGGCAAAACATTGCTCACTGCATCGTATAGCGATAATATTCCAAGAGTTTGGGATCTTGAAACAGGTAAATTGCTGTTTGAATTAATTGGTCATACCAGAGATGCATACTCAGCCGAATATAGTCCCGATGGAAAAAAAATTATCACAGCGTCTAATGATTCAAAGTGTATGTTGTGGGATGCCTCTACAGGGCAACGATTACTCACCTTAATTGCACTGGATTCTTCCGATTTTGTGGTGCTTCATGCTTCAGGTCTGTTCGATGCCAGCCCCGGTGCAATGCAATATATGTATTGGCTTAAAGGAATGGATGTGATAGAATTTGGTCAGTTGAAAGATCGCTACTGGGAACCCGGATTGTGGGAGAAAGTGATGCAGGGTGAACAATTGCGCGATGTACGAGGTATGAATGAATTAAAATTGCAGCCCGATATTGAACTTACCGATGTGAAGGATGGCAAACTGGCCATTAATGTTACAAAGCGTGAAGGGGGGTATGGTCGCATCGTCGTGATGATTAACGGTAAGGAGGTTGAAGCGGATGCGCGGGGAAATGGATTTGATACAACCAAATTAAAACAGACGGTATATTTTAATTTGAAAGATAATCCTTTGCTTAAATCCGGCGAAGAAAATTCAATTGTCGTTAAAGCGTGGAGTGCCGACGGTTTTGTTGAAGGCAGAGGGATCCAGATTACGTATATGCCTGCCGGTGATACTATAAGCGAGCCGCCTTCGCTGTTTGCCGTTGTGCTTGGAATTTCAGAATACAGCAGTTCTGCAATACATCTGAATTATGCAAAGCCGGATGCAATGGCTATAGCAACTGCTATCAGGCTGGGAGGTGAGAATCTATTTGGTGCTGATAGAACCTTTGTGTATTGTATGACTAGTCCGGGGGATATCACCCCAAGCAAGGCCAATATTCATCAATTATTTACCGATATTAAATCCAAAGCAAAGCCTGGTGATGTTTTGGTTGTATACCTCAGCGGACATGGTATTAGCTGGGGCGGCGAAGGAGGAGACTTTTATTATCTGACTGCCGATGCGTATTCTTCCTCAGCCGAATCCTACAATGATCCGGCAATTAGAGCTGCAAATTGCATAAGTACTAACGAATTTACAGAATGGATCAACGACATACCTGCCTTAAAGCAGTTGATGATTATCGATGCCTGTGGTTCGGGAAAGGCGGTTGATAATCTGCTTGCCCAACGCAGCGTGGATCCTTCGCAGATGAAGTCCATTGATCGTATGAAAGATCGTACAGGGATGTACATTATTAGCGGTTGTGCGGCCGACAGGGTGAGCTATGAGGCTAGTAAATATGGTCAGGGCTTACTAACATTTACCGTATTGCAGGCAATGAAAGGTGCCGCATTGCGTGAGGAGAAATTTATTGATGTGAGCATGCTCCTCAATTATGCGCGCGAAGAAGTTCCGAAATTGGCCGTCGGTCTAGGTGGCCTGCAGCAACCGCAATTATTGATACCAAAGGGAGGAAGCTTCGATATTGGAATGTTAAACGATAACGACAAATCGAAAATTCCATTAGCAAGTCCAAAGCCTGTGTTCGTTCGAACTACTTTTATTGATGCAGAACAACTGGAGGATATATTAAATATTGCCAAAGCTGTCGATGAAGCACTGATTGATTTAAGTACTAGAAATGGCGTCGGACCTGTGATTTTCGTAGATAGCCGCGAATATCCCGATGGCTGCAAAATCAGTGGGACATATACTCAGAGCAACGGAAAAATTACACTTCGTTATAAAATTAAGTGTGGAACCACAGTGCAGGATTTCAGCGATGAAGCTACTTCTGTAAGCGAAATCGTAAAATTAGTAATTGCAAAAGTAGCGGCAATGTAGAGTCCGTCTATAAACTCAGTGACTGATCAGAAAGCGCTCTCGCCTAAGGCGAGACAAGGCGTCCTAAGTGTTGGCGGGCAGGAGTTTACTGGGGTAATCGACTGCCCGACAAGACGAGGACAACGCCGCAAACGGACGTTATGGCCTCGCACTATGAAGTTGCTTGCGGTATTCAAGGGCCTACGCTTCAACAACAATCTGATTCATGAAATCATTGAACGGCTTCATTAACTTAAAGATCTTACTGCAATACGAATTGAAATCCGCGGATAGCAATTCTTTCTCGCTGATTGGATGAAAGACCGTAAGCTCCTTATACCTCAGGTAATCAGCCATAGGATCTTCTTTGCTGAATCCCTGAGGAACTGATTTTAGCTGATCGCCCCAAATGCTGAAATGTGCTTTGAATTGTTTGTTGTTTACAATGCTTAGAAATTTCTTGCCTTCCGCACTAATTTCTTTACGGATAGCCCTTAAAAACGCAGGTTCAGGCATGTGGATGCCGCCAGCAAGAAAACAATCGCCTGGTTCTATATGCAAATAATAACCAGCGCTTCCGCTACTCTTAGCTTTGTTTATCAGATAAGCCCCAAAATTCGCCTTGTATGGCGTCTTGTCTTTTGAAAAACGTGTATCGCGATAGATACGGAAAATCGTTTTTTTTGCATCGAGACCAACGACACTTTGATCGAAATGTGCAACATCAAAAATCAATTCCTGCACAAATTGAATGACGTTTTCATGTGCAGCAATATAGCGGTCTTTATGATCATTAAACCATTCGCGGTCATTATGCTGTTTAAGATCCTTCAGGAATAACAGCGTTTCTTTTTTAATAGTAGTCATAATAGTTTTGTTGTAGTACAAAGTTAATCAATTCCAGCGCCTAATGCAAGATGGTTTATGATGCCAATTTGCTGCTTACCATTGAATGTTTCGCTCTATAAAATCAATGAGGTCTGCGGCCATGGTTTTATGCTCGCCAATGCGCGGATGTCCCGGCGAATTCTTACACTTGAAAAAATGGGTAAGAATTTTCGGGTCGTTGAGTTCTGCAACAGCCTGCTTCACATATCCCGGCCAATGTGAAGTTGTTTTAGTAATACTGGCGTTGCCAAGTAAGCATATTATGTAAGTATCGGGATACTTGCCCCTGATAGTACTGACAAAACTCTTATAAGCATTAACAATAAAAACAGAGTCGGGCGCCTTGCTGCCAAAGCGATATTTGAATTGTTCGTTAGTGGGCATTTTTACCAGCCATGAATCATTTTGCAACAAATGAATAACAACAATATCTGGATGGCTCTGCGAAAAGTCCCATTTTGATAATGAATCGGTGGGGTCGAGTCGATCATACATCTCTGGCATGATGAGCGGAAACCAGCTTACCATCACACCAATTCCACTTTTGCTGATACACGAAAGTTCTGCATTGAAATGCCTTGCCGTGATTGCTGCATAGGAGAGGTAGGCATTCTCAAAAACGCCCAAACCGGAATCTTTTCCGCTGCTGTCCTCAATGGCATATGCGCAGCTGATGGAATTACCGTAAAATTCTATCGATCGTTTCTTTGGTGCATCCGCTGGCAAAACCTTGGCGTCAGCGGGAAGTACAAAGCCATAAAATGTGGTCTGCCCCTTATCCCATTCCGTTCGTTTAAAGAGTTGGACCTTATGTTTTCCGCTACTGAGACCAGATGCCAACAGATAAGTGCGCATAACAGTATCTGTATGTATCTTGATAATCCTGCGACTGTCAATAATTGCGTTATAGTAATTGCTGGTATCACTATCCAATAATACTGCAGAAATACTAGTGCCTTCGAAATTTATACTCACCGATGTGCCCGTCCAGCTGAGGATTGCAGCGTCGGATTGATAACGGATTCGTCCTTCATAAAAGATTGATGAATCGTTAAACGGAATAAATGTAGTCTGCGCCTGAATGAGCAGGCTAATGCTTAATAAGGTAATGAAAAGAAAGCTTTTCTTCATAATAACATCATCCTTCTGAATCCCGCTATGATTGCTCAATTCCCGAAGACATTCTTGGTGTGAAATATTATGCTTGCAATTTTTGCTCAACAATGCTAATCAGGTCCCCAACATTTTTCATAGCAGAAAGATCCTTCAGCTTAAATCTGATTTTAAAAGTCTCTTCTACTTTGGAGATCATTGCCATATGACTCAGCGAATCCCAGCGTTCAACATCCTTAGCACTTGTTTCATCAGTAATCACAAGTTGTTCGTCTTTAAATACACTTCTGAAAATGGGTGTCAGGGTTTCTTTGATGGCTTCTTTATTCATATATTTTCTTTGTTAATTCAAATTACTAATGTTCTGTACCGTTTGCTAATCCTTAATTTTGAGCTCCATCAGAATTTTCGTGTCAGAGGGGAGGATATCAAATACACGAGGATCCTGTGTTTTGCGCCTGTCCACTTCGCGGAATCCAAGTTTCTGATACGCACTTGCTGCACCAGTATTGGTTTCTGCAAGGATTACCTGCGCCAAATTTAGTTGAGGTTGCCTCTCCTTGCTTCGCTGTATATGCTCTTTAATCAGTTTGCCACTGATGCCGCGACCTCTGTATGCTGGTTTGGTATACACCGATTCGATTTGAAGGGAATCGGTTTTTCTTTCGAAATTCAATTCTTTTAAATATGGATGCTCATTAGACGCACGTTCACAAATTTCACTTCCAAAAAACCAAAGTAGGATGTTGGCTTTAATGATTGAGGAATATTGTCCCTGCTCCCCTTCAATCCAGGAACAGCATGCAGCGGCGTAATCTCCGGCCTCTTCAGCAATGAGGAATCCTGAAATGCATAATTCCTGTCCGGGAATATCTTCTTCAAGCATCAGCTGCACTTTCGCTTCAACCTCGTCATCGGTTAAACCAAAAATAGTGGAATAGCTTAATTTATTGGTATTACTTTTTTCTGCTTCGATAATGGCTTCGGTCAGAAACGCAATATCTTTTTCAGTTGCTTGTCGTATCTCCATAAGTCAACTCTTCATTTACCCATTGCTTCAGTACTTTCCGATCTATTTTTCCATTTTGACTCAACGGCAATTCTGCACAATTGTAGATGTCTGTAGGTAGCATATATGATGGCAGACGTTCCTGCAACATGGCACGCAAACCCGTAATGTGTTCGGTGGCATTTTCTGCAAATAAAAAGATGACATCATTGCCTGCATCATCCTTCATTGCTACAGCAGCAGCGTTTTTATCCTGTAGTATGTCCCTTGCTGCAAATTCAATTTCGGCCAGTTCAACTCGGTAGCCTTGTATCTTTACCTGATTATCCCTGCGTCCGCAATAATAGGTGTCTCCCTCTTTATCTTTATAAGCTACATCGCCTGTTCTATAAAAAGTCTTTTGACCCTGGGCGTTTTCAATGTTGAAAAATACTTTGTTGCTTGTTGCTTTATCGCCCCAATAACCTACAGTGAGCTGTGATCCATAAAGACATAATTCGCCCACATTGCCATTCTCCAGTATGTTGCCATCGTCATCGCAGATGATGGCCTCCATTCCTTCCATGGCCTTACCAATGCAAACAATGCCATGATCCATCTTGATGGTGGAACTCTGCACTGCATTGTAAGTCATGCAAAATATCGTTGCTTCTGTTGGTCCGTATACATTGTGAATCTCCGCATTGGGAATGCAGCTCTTCCATTCAGTCATAACATCAGCGTACAGCGCTTCCCCGCAAAACAAAGAATAACGCAATGCAGGAAGTTGTATTTCGTCGAAGAATTTACGCAGAAAGGTGATGACGGAAGGAACCATCAATGCAATGGTGATGCTTTCGTCTTCCAACAATGAAGCAACATTCATGTACTTCATGCCTTCCTGTGAAACTGTATAGACGCATGCCCCCTGGCACAAAGGAACAACATACGACATCACGCTTAAATCGAAGGTGAGGTCAAACATTTGAAGGACGCGGTCTTCACAAGAAACAGTATAACCAACAGCAAAGAATGCTGAGATAAACGAATTGAGGTTATAAAAACTTATAGGTACTCCTTTGGGAATACCTGTGCTTCCAGAGGTAAATAGCAAATATGCCGTAGACTCCGGATTACAGGCAAAGGTCAACTGCGTTGGAGCATGCTTCGCTAACATGGAAGTGACAATGAGTCGCTCGGCCTGTCCTGCATATGTATCCCTTAGCTGAGAATCTGCAGTTAAAATCGTGCTGATGCCCGATTGTTTAATGATTTGCTCATTACGTTCGATGGGCATTTGCGGATTGATAGGCAAATATCCTCTGCCCGATGCCCATATTCCAAGAATAGAAGCATAGGTGTATAGATCATTGGTTGTAATAATCCCGATAATCTTCTCGTCACGGCTGCACTGTACTTCAATCTCGTGCTGTATCGTAGAAACTAGCTCATGTAGCTGGCTATAAGTATAATGAGTGCCTTCTATACAAAAGGCGTTGTGCTGAGGA
The DNA here is from genome assembly GCA_963678485.1 of Bacteroidales bacterium. Taxonomy (GTDB): domain Bacteria; phylum Bacteroidota; class Bacteroidia; order Bacteroidales; family CAIWKO01; genus CALGYY01. The sequence continues at coordinate 789,943 of OY782882.1, read as the reverse complement.
TGTTCAGTAAAGGATTGACTTATTCTTGTTAGCATAGTAAAAGCGCTTGCACTACAAAATTACGGTTTATTTTAATCATAACGACGTCTTTACCAATAAACAATGCTATGATAAAATGCAGCAGTTTTGAATCTAATAATCAAAACTTAGTATACAAGAACGATTGCATGTCTTGATTCTGGAACTCGATAATTAGCTGGGAAACGATTAGAAATGCAATGACTTTAATAATCAAGGGCGATTTGATGAAAAGGGTAGTGCACTTTTCTTTCAGAGTGTGAGGCATGAATATCAGGAAAAAACTCAGACAAAATACAATTACATATAGATACCTGACTGTAATAAATGGTGGAACATAGTAAAGATCCATATTGGTAAAGATCCTGGAATAGATGTTCATCGCCGATTGCATATTCTCCGCTCTGAGCAATACCAGCATACTTACAACAAACGCAAAGGTAAAAATCCATCCAATGCTACTGATGATATTCTTATGAATGTATTTGCCGGCTTTAATCATGAGGTCTTTGGTGAGAATTTCCCACGATAGTGCCAATCCATAAAACAATCCCCAGAATATGAATGTCCAGGAGGCTCCATGCCAAATGCCGCAGATGAGGAATGTTAATGTGATGGCTAATACAGAGCCCAGCTTTTTCCATTTGCGCAAATAGAAATTCAATGGGATGAAAATATAATCCCTAAGCCAGTCCGACAAGGAAATGTGCCAGCGCCGCCAAAAATCAGTAATGGAATGTGCCTTAAATGGCTCATTAAAGTTGATGCCGATATTAAAACCTAAGAGTGTCGATATACCAATAGCAATATCGGTGTATCCCGAAAAGTCGAAATATATCTGCATGGCAAATCCCATCACGCCCATCAGGTTTTCAAACCCGGTGTACCCTGATGAAAGGCTAAAGATAATATTCACATACATCCCTAGATAATCGGCGATAATGGCTTTTTTAATGATGCCTTTGAAAATGTAATAAATACCATGATTAATATCGTCGCCTGAAATGCCCGTCTGACGGTTTATTTGGGGGATAAATAATTCTGCACGGGTAATCGGACCAGAAATGAGTAGGGGGAAGAAGGTCATGTACAGAAGGTAATCGCTGAAGTCGCGCACCGATTCAATTTTTTCGTTGTATACATCAATTACATAGCTGATCGTCCTGAATACAAAATACGATATTCCTACAGGAATAAGCAATTTGAGCGTAGAGAAGTGTTTTCCGCCAAAGGAGTTGATGAACTCAATCAGTCCATTGGTATACTTAAAGTAGATAAGCAAACCCAAGCTCACACCCATTGAGGCAAATAGCAACACCTTGCGAATAATGGAGGATTTATTACGATCCAACTGACGTGCGATAAAATAATCAACCACTACAGGAATGAGAATTATCAGGCATGCCGATCCACATAGCTTATAATAAAAGAACATATTGAAAATGATCAACAACCATTTTCTGATGGAATTATGTTTATAAACTAAGCTAAAAAAAATGATAAATAGCGTAAACAATATCAGGAAGAAGCCGCTGATAAAGGAAATCGGGTTTTCAGGCTGATATAAAAATATGTTCTTGATGATAGTGGTGAAATCCATTACTTTAGTGTTGATGGTGGGTTTGCACCTAGTATTCTTGTGGATGGTCTTCCCGGAGCCTTATTTTCAGGGAACTTCATGAGAATGGGATGAGCGCTTCTGTACATCATAAATGTTGCAATGGAGTCCATCCATCGCGAAGCTGAGGCGTGAGTGGGATGTGCTCCATCGTCGCAGCGGTCAAAGGTGAGATCTTTGGAAAGGAAGAATGTGGCACTATCGACCGATGAGGATAATAAATCATTAATCCCGGTGTCGTCAGTCCAGTTTGGTGGGCCTACCCAAATGTAATGCGTTTTGCCTACCTGATTAAGTATTTCAACAACATACTGTTTTCGCTTTACCGTAATATCCCTGATGAATAGCTCCATGCTGCCAATTACAAGAATTACATATGTTGGCTTGTATTGCTTGATATAGTAGGCAATAGTGTCGCAGCTGCCATACCACAAGGTGGATGATGAATACCAAATGACCTGCATCATTTCGTGACCGTTTGCGACACAGTAGTCGTGGAGGCGCAAGCCCAGCCCTTCTAGCATGGAATCACCAATGAGCAAAATGCGCTGCTTGCTGGTGTCCATTGTTTGCGGTGGTGTCGGATGAAACAGATTGGATACAATAATATCTCCTGAATAATCTGTACTATCGTAGACCGAAACCTTTGTGACCCGTTCCCTTTGAAAATCGGGAAGAGGTAGAAAGTATTCTTTAATGCTGTTCTTCTTGATAGGATAATTAAAAACTTCTAAAGGTTTTTCAATAAAAGAATAGAGTGTTAATGAGACTATCGTCACCAAAAGGATGATCATTAACGGGAAGTACGGGTTGTTAGATTTGATTCGTAAGCGCATTTTGCCAGCATTATCCGGGCATTCCCGGGATAAGTAGTAATATTGAAATTTTACAGAGCGGCAAAAGTAAGAAAAACACTGCACATATTGATACCTGCATGTATTAAGATTCAGAATTGACTCACATTGAATTTTATTGAGGTGCTTTGGCTGCCATTACTTATCTTCAGAATGTGGATACCTTTTACAGCCGGGGATAGTTGCAGGCTCTTGATTTCCTCTGGTAAACGCAATTCAAGCGTTTTAACTACAATGCACTGTCCGGATGGATCAATAATTTCAGCATGATAGATGCCCGACTCACCCCGGAGGATAAATGATAGTTCATCATTGTGAACGGCCAGACGACTGACGGATAAATGTTCAACTGTATTTTGTGCAATAATACTAATGGTTTCGCTATAGCTGAAATTGCCATCATAATCGGTCTGCTTTAGCCTGTAATAGCGAATTCCGCTGCTGACTCGGGTGTCAACAGTCTCATAGGATAACAGACTATTGCTGTTTCCTGCACCATCAACCTCAGTCAGCTTGGTGAAATCTTTTGCATTGTCGGAGGTCTCAATGGTGAAATAATCATTATCACGCTCACTCGCAGTCTGCCAATCCAGCTGAATTCCCTTATCGGTATTTATTGCTGTAAACTTTATTAATTCGATGGGTAAGGTTGTGACTGTCCCGCTGGCGGAGACATTTTGAGTTGTAGCACCTGTTGAACTCAGACTAACATTTCCTGACGGATTTCCTGTTGCACTACTACTTAAACGGACATAAACGTAGGTTGAAGATAAATCGTCTCCAGAGGGAACAAGGCTTAAGCTGCTGGTATATCCGGATCCAGAGGAGGTAGAAACTTCAAAGCCGGTTGGTGCGGTCACTGTAACATTGGCCACTAAATCATCCCCTGAGACTGTGAAATGTTGGGCGCTCGATGGTGTTCCGGAACTGCTACTCATCGCTGACAAACTACCGCTTACCGTTATTTCAGGTGTATGGTGAGTTGTAAAATTGCGCTGACTTCCATAAGCGGTTTGTCCTAAATTATTGATAGCATATGCGCGTGCATAATACGTTTGGCTTCCCGACAAGTCGCTTAAATTACCTGTGAAAGAGCCAGTACCGCTTCCATTTGAAGTTTTAGAGTCTGCAACGGTCGGGCTGCCGCTGGTGTTATAGCAAATACCTCTGGAGGTAATGGAACTTCCGCTTCCCGTTCCTGAAATACTTCCAGGAACATTCGCCGATGAATAGGTAACGCTGGTTGCCGATGAGGTTGTTACCGAAGGGAACGTTGCTGCCCAGTATGTCGAAAAATAATAGCTTCCGCCCCACGCACCATAACTGCTCGAAGTAAATCCGCCGCCGGTTGCACTGCTGTAGGAGGATAAACCTGGATATACAACCACTCTCACCACATATTGAGAGCCCGCCGAGGTTAGATTGTAGTAATGTCTTGCTGCGGACGCTATCTGCGAATCGTCAGTATAGTATTGATATCCCCACAGTGATCCTTGAGTAGAAGGTATGGTGATTAAGATGTCGTACGAGGTATAGTTATTACCTCTATAGGAAGTCATATTCCCGGGGTCGGCAATGGTTTGACTTTTAAGCTGGTTCGGGAACATCATGCATAAAAAAATGAAAACCATTAGACTATTGCCGCATGATCGTGCATCTCTTACAAAAACGCATCGAGTGTGAGTAGTAGTTGTTTTCATACAATATGGTCTTTATGGACAGATGAGTCTGTAAAGATGGGAAACATCATCAATAAAAAACAGGGCTAAATAGCCTGATATTGCAGTTTTTTGGCATAGGAAAATAACTTTAAAGTCAGGGTGTGAATCAGGTCAATTGTCTTGAAAATTGAACTGGTTCACACCCTGAAGTTGACGAAGAAAATACCTTGTATTAAAATGTATTAGAATGATGCGATGAACTTCTCAGTAACTTTTTGTTGCTCGTTACTGAGAACCAAAAAGTAAATTCCTGCTGCGGGTAAGGATATCTGTAGGTTGTGTGCATCATTTTGATCCGTTGCATATAACTGCGATGATAATATTAATTGTCCATTGATGGAATAAACTTGTGCAAGAAAATCTCCTGAACTCCCATTAAGAAGGAAACTGATATTTTGATCGCTGGCAACGATGTGACTAATGGAAAGCGCGTCACCTGAGGAGCTTTGGTTTGCACTGATTATTTTACTGTAGGTGAAGGCTCCGTTGTAATCTGTCTGTTTTAGTCTGTAATATCTGGTTCCGGAAATGGGTCTGCTGTCGTTATATTGATAACTGAGTAAGCTATTACTGTAGCCAGCTCCTGGTATCTCTGTTAATGCTGAGAAATCTGTGGCGTTGTCGGAAGTTTCAATCGTGAAATAATCATTGTCCTGTTCGCTTGCAGTCTGCCAATTCAAATCAACGCCATTATCAGCAGCAGCAGCAGAAAATGAGAGCAGTTCAATAGGAAGAGGCGCAGTGGGCAAACTATTGGAGTACAAAATGTCGTCAAGGAAGATGCTTGAGTAGTTAGTAGTCGATTGCTCGCCTGCAAAGAGCCACGAATCAATATTCGCGTTATTGGCAATACCACCACTTGCCAGCGATGTAATCCGGACCCCGTCAATCCATAAATCCCAGCGGTCAGCAGCCAGAGTATAGGTTCCATTGTTGTAATAATCTGCAGCAGCTGTGGTGTTATTACCATAAAGATCGAATGTGTATACATGCGCTTGTGATAAATTTTGTCCTAGAGTGGCAGCAAGATCAATCCAGGAAGTACCATTGTGATATGCCATTTTAATTATTCCTTCTTGTCCGAATGTCCAGCGAATCGATACAAAACTCTGGTTCGTGGTATTCGATGCATTGGCCGTGTTAGAATAAATGGATCCTTTACCTTGATAAAAATACCATTCGCCGTTCTTTGGCCCTGACTGACCTAGCATATTACCAAAAAGAATCGTAAAACGAGTATGGAATACCTTAGTCTGTGAATAGCCATAAATACTGAATTTATTGGCGGCAGTTCCCGTACTTGCAGTCGAACGAAGTTCTGAGCCACTGCCCACTGTACCAAGTCCCGGATTGTCAAGATAAAAACCGCTTCCCAAAGCAACCGTGCCAACCGAAAGTTGTTCGTTACCTGCACCTGCAATGGGTTGAGGGAGAAAGTTATTATTTACACCACTGGTTGTGATGTAGGTGCCAGTCCCGGTGCCAAAGTCATAAATCCATGGCTGTGCATCAAGGCGAACACTGGAGAACAAAATATAAATAAAGGGGAGGAGTAAGGTCGAAAGTGTAAAAAAGTTGCGTTTCATAAATTTGTAGTTTTATTAGACTACAAAGATACGATAAAAATCTGTAATTTAGAAGAAATCTAAATAAAAAAGTTAAATAAAAGAAATACAGGTATATACACGTTCGTTTTTGGAGTCATTTTTTAAAGATCCACCAGCCATTGGATTTTGCTTGGCCAATTCGTTCTAGTATGGTCAATCCATGGCCCATTTCAAAATGTTCTTTAATTTCCCATTCCGGGTGTGCTTCAAGAAATTCATAAATGGCAGCTTTCATCCCGGGGCGCCCATCAAAAGGATTTACCAGTCCAAATGTTTCAGTGTTGTGCATCAATATCCATTTATTTACTCTTTGGTGATGATGTTCTAGTTCTGCCTTTATTTGCCCATACCAGTGATCCGTATCGATGAAAAGAAGATCTGTTTTTTTTATTTTGAGTTTGAGATTATCTTTTTGGATCAATCGGAAAAATGCGCCATCCTCTGCTGCAGTTTGTTTTACTTTTGAGGCATTTTGACTAATAACAATATTGTAACTATATACCTTTTTGCACTTTGACATTAGAAAAGCCAGCGTGGAACATCCGGAATTGATGCCTAGTTCGGTTACGCTGTTGCATTGAGATGCGTATTCTAAAAGCAAATCAATGTATGGTCTTGTTGATTCATCCCGGAATGGTTTTGAACCTTTCTTTACACAGGTGAATAATTTGGCGAGTTTTTCCTTTTGATTGCTATTCATAATTGCGGGCATGTTTATGAGCAAAAATTACGGTAGCGTATGCAAGTTCGCGATTTTTTTCGTCAGAAAGTTCAGTAACAAAAGATCTGTTCAGATAGTTATCAGCTGTGGCTATTAGATCTGCAATTTTTAACTGTAAGAATTCCTCTTTGGTTGCGCCGCTTAATCCTTCTGACCAGTTGCGTAATATCCATGTAAGCGACCAGATTGGGAGTGCTGTTTCATCAATCTCGAATTTATCAAATTCCAGAAGACCTTCAAAAAGATTTTTCAAACCTTGGTAGGTCATGTTATAGTAATGATGCGGATAGCCATGAAAGGGCTGAAGGAAGGGGACACTGCAAATCAATTCTCCACCGGGCTTTAGCACACGAGCAATTTCTTTCGCGCAAAGGAAAGGATCCTTTACATGTTCCAATACCGACAAGGAAATTACCGCGTCGAATGCTCCGTCAATAAATGGGAGCATTTCTCCAACTCCGGTAACATCGGTGGTGTCGTAATCTACGATTTCGAAATTGACAATATTTTCATAGTAGACGTCTCTACGTCCGGCACCACAGTCAAGGATTAATCCGTCTGCATGTTTGCTTATCAGTGCCTCTATATGTCTGTCGTATGGATTACTGCTGACAGCTTCAGTATTTGAAATATTGAATTTGGATTTTAATTCTTCGGTGAGAAACTCAAAACAAAGACCTGGCTTTTCGTTGCAGCACATATCAGTTCGCAGCAATGGTCTTATTTTTTCAAGTTTTGTCTTCTTTGATTCTTCAATTACCGCGTGAGGCAAACGAATGCAGCGACCTTCATTTTTCCCGAAAATCTCGAAATGTAAACGACCAGAGGTCAATGTGTGGATATTTCGCACATCATTAGCAACATCAGGATTGGCGGCCAGATAAGCCTCCTCAGTGAAATTTTCTTCGGTCGCGGGTTCGGTAAGATTATAGGATTTCATCGAGGTTGTTTTAAGCAAAAATAGTAGATATTTTAATCTTCAGTATCAACAATACTATCTTTCAATGCGGGTAAAGGCGGATTTTCATTAAGTATCCTGTATATAGTGTAATCTGCCATTTCCTGAATCACGATTTCTGGTTTTTCCTTTTCGATGATAGTAGGATAGAAGGTAGGTGTGAAGAGATAATAGGTGTGACTGAAGTTATATGTTAAGTAGTATAGAAGAAAGCCTCCGAAAGAATCACCATACATTAGAACATTTGGGTTTTTACTGATGCTATTGTTGTGAAAGCAATAAGCTGGTGCAGGTGAAGTCAACTCGGGATAATATGGATGTGTTGTTTCCGCAGAAGCTTTAAGTTTTGCATTAAAAGGTTTCACTTCATAGCAGTCAACGAATTTGTCGAGCGCACTTAGTACGTATAGATCTGGAGAATATACATCAAATTTTACCCATTCAATATCCTTAAGTTGCATAGGGGGGCCAATTTCAGGAAAGTCTTTTCGGATTTCTTCAATCATTGCACAGTAGGCTACGTAACCGCCGTAATGACTCCAATGCGTATTGCTTTTATAATACAAATCCATATAACCACCTTTTTTTGCTTCCATTAAAGGTGTCTGAATGTCAATAATATCAAGATCAGTTTCTGCATGCAGGTAGGTCAGCAATTGATCAAGCTTGGATGGTTTATGATAACGCCACAGTCGCGGCCCGACCTTTTCTTCATAAATGACATACGACATTACCGGGAATACCAGATAGAATTGTATACCTCTTTCCTTAAGCCAGTTTTTTCTCGCCATAAGGACAGTCTTCATTTTTATTAGTTCCTCCTGCGTAAGTGGGGTGCGGTTCTCGTAATTTTCTCTGCAGATACCTCCAATATAAAACATCCAGCCATCCTTACCAAAATGCACATTCGGATTGTTCAGTAATTCTCCAAAGGTGGAATATTCAATGAGGTTATTCATGATTACAATATTGTTTCTTCCCGGTATCTGATCTTTAATATAATCATCGAGCTGTTTTACAAATACCATCGTAGAGTCAATCTGTGCTGTTGGCCTCGGATTGGTGTAGCGGCGTTCTGCTGAAAGGACAATCCCTTCAGAGCTAAAAAAATGAAGAATCAGCCCATATGAAATAAAAATCAGAAAAAATACAGAAGTGAAAAAAACAACAGCATCTTGCTTGATGGCTACGCGGTGTAAAGCTAACAGAAGTAAGAAACACACCAATGTAAGCATAAGGAATATGGTTTGTTTTACCAGAGTTAGCCATTGGATACTATCCAATTGGTATTCACTTGTTAAAACAAAATACGGATCGCTCCCGCGAACATACCAGATGTTTCCATGGCGTACCATATCATTGACCAGTAGTTTGCTTGATGGAGTGGTAGAATAATCCCAACTCTTTTTCAATACTCCTGTTTTTGTCGAAAGGCTTAAATCTTCAAGCTCCTTTGTGTTCTCTAAAACATCACATCTCAGGTAGGGGAATGTGATGAGATCTATATTAGCTTTAAATGTGCAAATTCCTTTGTCAGTCGAAACAATTTGTTCTGGAATAAACGTCGGGTTGTTACTATAATAAAACTGCACACTCTTCACTGGTGACTTATTGCTTAGAATCACCTGGTCTTGCAGATCGCGGCAGAGCCAGAAAAATATAAACATCAGTAGCGAGGAAACGATACTTACTACAATGAGATACTTCGGTTTCGGTCCCAGTACTAGTATTATTAAAAATACCAACAAGAATACTATAATTATTATGCTTACAATATATAACCCGGGTCTTCCTTTTTGTATTAAATCAAAAGGTTTAAGTTCAATTATTACTGGCATGTTGGTATGCTTCACGATAGCATAACATTCATCATGATTTTCGCCGAAGGTGACGTTTTTCATTTTGCTCCAGGGCGCATCTTTGTCATACAAAGAATATGTTTGACCCTCCTGAAATAAGTTGCACGAAAGGAGAGAGAGTGTATCTCCCTCCGCAAGTTTGTTGACTTTTAGCCAGAGATTACTGCTTTTATTAATGGGTCCTGCATATTGAAAATACTTATAGGCTGAGGAATTCAAATCCCAGGAGGTAACAGAGTCATTGCCGTTATAAAGTATTATCTGCGAAGGTTTCGAAGAACGGGCAGAAAAAAATAGCTGATCCGGATTTGTGTGATGAACATTGTTTGTTTGAATATTCTCAATGAGAAAATACGACGCTGGCAGCAGTAAGAAAAACAGATAAGAGGGTCGGAATTTAAGTTTTGAAAGTAGTTGCTTTGGGCCACGCATCCACCGATGAACAGCAATCAGGATTAAGAATACAATTAATGTGATGAATAAAATTAAGTTATGCTCAAGGAATATTAATAATTGCAGTTGTCTCAGGAAATACGAAGATGTGAGTTTAATATATGGATCCTGACCTGTCACATAGTAAATATTTCCTTTTAATGTTAGGTCATTCAATATAAGTCTATCTTGCGATAGCGCCGACAAATCGTATACATTATGAAAGAAGCCTGTACTGATTTCAATGCTCAAATGCTGCAGAGAAGTGATACTGTCACCAACATCAAATCTTAGAAATGGAGCCTTTTCAGGAATTATAGGTACACAATAGCAGCGCGTTAAACTGTCGCAATTGTACTTTTGCGCAGGAGAAAAGAATGGTGTATTACGATAGAAAACTTCAGGTCGCTTAATTGGGGAATCATTGCTAATCTGAACATATCCTGCGGGCTGCTGATCTGTGTTGTGCCCAACAATCATCACGGTTAAGCAAATAATCATGGTAACGATGAAATACCTGATTGGTGGGGCAAACACTATAATCAAAACCAGTACGAGTGCAAATCCCAATATGAACCAAACAAGAAATGGATTGCCATTGTTTGGGCTTTCCCAGGATGCAAAAGGGCTCAGCGTTATAACCATTGGTTTGTTTGCTTGTTGACCAATGCAAGTCAGTGAGCCATCTTTTTCAACGAACGCTCCATTTTCAATTGAAATATTCTTTTTAAGATTTTGAATTAGGGACTTCATCAGTCCGTGGTGGAAGAGATTAAAACCAAGGAATGTCAGGCTGTCTCCGGAATTCAGTCCGTTAATACGAATACTCAGTGGGGTGCTATCGCTAATCGTTCCTAAAAATTCAAGGTCTTTGAAACCGCCCGATGTAAGCGACCATGAGTAAATAGAATCCTTGCTTTGCAGCAATGTAAGCGATAGTGGTGTTGAAGTTTTAACTGAAAAATTTACATACGCAGATTCAAGCGCTTCGGGAATTGAAGGCTTGGTGTTTTGATTCCATAGCAAAAAATACAAAAGCGGTATGGCTAAGAACAGCAAGTAAACCGGTTTCAATCTTCTTTTTAACATGAGCCTGATTGGTTGATATGTTTTATTTTGCTATTGGGTCAGGTCGAATCTGAATTAAAATTTAAAATAGATAAATGGATTGTATGTCTCCGTAACAAGCCTCATCACTGCAAGTAAAAAAACGATGACGAGCAATACAGTCCCAATTATCCTTAGGGTGGTTCCTGTTTTTCCAGCGGTGAATCGTGCGGGTAAGTTGATTGGAATGCAAAGAAAAATTCCGATAAATAAAATTACTGCATGTTCCACAGTGAAAAATGCATCCAAACCAAGCGCTCCTGCTTTTGCGGGAGAGAACATCACCGAAAGGTAGCTGAATGCATGATTAACATTCTCCGTTCTGAAAAATACAACACAGGTTAATATAATAAATAATGTATATATTACAGAGAAGCCTTTTAATTTCTTCAGGAATTTTAACAGGAATAGTTCCTCCAGTGAAAGAAAAATGCCTTGTACAAGGCCCCATAGTAAAAAATTCCATGTTGGACCATGCCACATGCCGCACACCGTAAAGGTTATCATGAGAGCAATCACAATTCCAACCTTGCCCCAATAACGCATCTGTAGCGCAAGAGGAGTGAAAATATACTCCCTGATCCATGCTGCGAATGACATATGCCAGCGTTGCCAGAATTCTGTTATGGACTTGCTGATGTATGGATAATTGAAATTTTCAGGAAGATTAAATCCGAGCATTTTGCCTACACCAATGGCCATATCGGTATATCCGCTAAAATCAAAATAAATTTGTACTGTAAACACAACCATTGTAACCCAGGCTACCAGCGGGCTGATTACAATCATATTGTTATCGACAACCTGAGCTACGAGATACCCAAGCTGATTCGCAATAAGAACTTTTTTGCCTAAGCCCATCATAAACCGTCTTACACCCTCTGAGAATAAAGTGAGATTAAATGTTCGGTTTTTTAATTGTGTTTGCAGCTGTTGATATTGAACCAGAGGTCCCGAAATCAGTTGAGGGAACATCGTAATATACAGCATAATGTATGCTGGGTTTTTTTCAAAACGCTTGTTTTTTCTATAAACATCGATATTGTATGAAATAGCCTGAAAGGTGAAAAATGAAACACCAAGAGAGGCAAGTATATGAATTTTGGGAAGGTTGAATAAGCCCGTGTATAATAGGTTATCAATAATAAACCCTAGGTATTTATTATAGATGAGAATACCAAGAAAGACAAGAATCGCGAGGATCAAAAAACCTCGCTTAAAATTTGTTTTAGCAATAAGAAATGAAAAAAACCAGGCTAAGAACCCTATGGTTAGCAGCAGTACGACAAGGTTTCCTGCACCATAAAAGTAAAATGCCAGACTAAAGACAAACAATAAAATGTTTTTTGCCCAAAGCTTAGGCAATAAGTAATAGCCGGCCAGAAATACAGGAAGAAAATAGAAAATAAAAACTATCGAACTGTAAACCATGAACGTTTAAAATTTTAATAATTTCTGCAATTCAGCCTCGTTGAAATTTGGTCGGTCAAACACATTACTGTAAAATTCCAATATTTTTTTGTCGTCTAAATGCTTTTTTAAAATCCCATGGCTTTTTAAAATTCGGTTTTGATTGATTAAAACATCTCGCATCCATGAATACAAAAGTTCCTTCAAATCATGGCTTTTAAGGGGAACTTTATCTGCAGGGAATAAATCACCATAAAATGCAGTATCATCAAACATTTCTAAATGAATTACTTTTTTTTCCTGTTCTGCAATGGCCAGTGCCTGCTCTTCTGTCGGCTGAAGTATGTTGAAAAGTCTGGAGTTGTTGTATAACCTTAACACGCTTAAGGTCGGTTGAGCAACATATTCAAATGATGCTGCATAATTGATGGTTTCAAGTGCTTCTTCAAACGTCTCTGTGGGAAATCCTATGATATAAAATACACGGGTGACGAATCGCTTGGATGCTTCGTCGATGGCTTGTCGGGCTGCGGTTAAGTTCAGATTTTTACCAATCATTTTTTGGAGTCGCGGCAGTGCTGACTCCACGGCTAATGCCATGAAAACTGTTCCTGCTCTTTCGAACAGGTCTAACATTTCATCATCAATCTGGTCGGCACGCAATCCATTTGGAAAATTTATTCGTACCCTAGGAAGCTCTGTTGCAATTGCTGTAAGCAGTTTTTTTGCCGCTGTTTTTGGGACATTAAACATGTCGTCGAGAAACACAAAATCGTAAATGCCCCGATTATCAATGTGCGACCGCATTTCAGCAATTACAATTTCCACTGAACGTCGGCGGATATTCTTACCAAAAAGTTGATGGCAATAAAAACAACCATAGGGGCATCCCCGCGAACTTAGTATAAATGCAGATTGTGATGTTTTTTGTAATGCGTGATTTTCAATACCTGCATAATCCTCAAGGTTGATGAAACTGTAATCTGGAGGAGGTATGTCATCGATGTTGGCAATTAATGGGCGGGCTTTGTTTAATTTAATTTTTCCTTGCTCAAGAACTGCTGTACCTGGTAAACTATCAGGTATCTCTTTAGATGTTTGGAACGCGCTGATCAGGTCGACAAATGCTGCTTCACCTTCTCCTATAACAACGATATCAACTAAAGAGGCTAATAATATATCATCATAAGAAGATGAAGGATACGGGCCACCGGCCACCATTAAAATATCAGGCTGTTGCTTGCGAATAGATTCTGCCACACAATTAAATGAATCTTTGGCAATGGATAACGAACGCAAGCCTACCATGTCAGGTTTAAATGTAGCTATCAGCGAAGCTATCGCTGTTAAAGGAGTTCTGCTTGTGGATGTATGGAATACTCGAAATTCAATTTCCGGAAATACTTCTCTTGCTGAGGAAACTAGATACAGCAGCCCAATCGGATGATGACTGTAGGTCACAGTTTCTCGATCCGTTTCGGCCAGAAAATCATCAATATCTATCAATAATATCCGTTGTATCATTAATCCTCCATTACATTAGCCAAATTTTGGAATATGCTCCGAAAGCAGTTTCAATCACTTAAGTCATTAATTTTTATCTGTCTCAGCAAGTAATAATTACCATCAACACCAGCTTTGTAGTCTTGCGATTGAATACGGCGAAATTAATATTTTTTTTACGACTTTAAAATCATCATTTGCAGAGGATAATAGTTTGAGCGCGCAAAACATATATGACTTGCCCCCATTAACTTATCTTTTAGCACGTTCAAATAATGTGGTTGAATAACAATTATTGCTAATTTTGACGTGAATCAGCTGATTAGGGCTCATGAAAGATTTTTTTCAACTAGTAAAGAATTTAAGTAAGGATTTTGCCGGGCTCAAAACCATAAGAGTGGCTCTGTTGGGCGACACATCGACGCAATTTCTTGTGAAAGCATTACGTGCATCAGCTTATGATACTGGACTTGACCTGCAAATCTGGGAGGCTGAATATAACCAAATCTCGCTTCAACTTACTGATTGTAATTCTGATGTGTATGCTAGTAAACCCGAAATTGTGATTTTGTTTCAAGCGTCTCACAGTTTATTGGTCAAATACAATATGTTGCCTCGGGAAAAACAAAATCTTCTTGCAGTAAATGAAATAGCCTTAATAGAAAGCTATTATCGCACGATTACTGAAAAGCTGCAGGCGAAAGTTATTTTTTACAATTATTCGGAAATTGATGATTCAGTGTTTGGTAATTATGCCAATAAAATAGAATCGTCCTTCTTGTTTCAACTACGTAAGCTTAACGTTGAGCTTATGAGCTTTGCTGCAAACAGACCCGATTTTTACCTTTGCGATCTTTCAACCATACAAAACCAATACGGAAAAACTACATTTTTTCAGCCATCAGTTTATGTGAACTCAGAAATGGTGTTGAGTATTGATATAATACCTGCTGTTGCTGAAAGGACGGTTAGTATTATTAATGCTATAAACGGTAAGTTTAAAAAGTGTGTGATTCTTGATCTGGATAATACCTTATGGGGTGGTGTGATTGGCGATGATGGGATAGAAAATATCCAATTGGGTCACCTAGGTATAGGAAAGGCATTTACTGAATTTCAGTATTGGATAAAGAAACTTAAAAACAGAGGAATCATCGTTGCCATATGCAGTAAAAATACAGAAGCAATTGCAAAAGAGCCATTCGAGAAGCATCCGGATATGGTGCTGTCGTTGGACGATATTGCTGTTTTTGTTGCGAATTGGGAGAATAAAGCCGATAATATCCGGTATATTCAACAGCGATTGAATATTGGGTTTGATGCTATGGTGTTTATTGATGATAATCCTTTTGAAAGAAATTTAGTTAGAGAAAATATACCTGATATTTGCGTTCCTGAAATGCCTGAAGATCCTGCCGAATATCTTGAGTATCTATATTCATTAAACCTATTTGAAACTGTCTCGTTTTCAGAGGAAGACATTGAACGCACCAAACAATATCAGATAGAATCTCAACGAATGGCCGTTCAGCAGCTGTTTACCGACGAGAATGAGTTTCTTCGCAGTTTGGACATGCTGTCTGTTGTACAGGCTTTTAATAAATTCAATACCCCTCGAGTTGCACAATTGTCGCAGCGCTCAAATCAATACAATTTGCGCACTGTGAGATATACGCCATCAGAGGTTGAGATGCTTAGCCAATCAAAAAAACACTTCACTTTTTCGTTTACACTCGAAGATAAATTTGGAGATAACGGGATGATATGTGTCATCGTACTTGAAGCCGAAACTCCTGAAGTGTTGTTTATCGAAAATTGGTTTATGAGCTGTCGTGTATTAAAGCGTGGCATGGAGCATTTTGCACTAAATTCTATTGTTCACTTTGCTAAGGATAACGGATTTACCAACATTAAAGGAGAATATATCCCGTCGCCAAAAAATGCTATGGTGATGGATCATTACAAAAATCTGGGTTTTCGTAAGGTTGATGAGTATTGGGAACTGAACCTGACTGAATATACTAACAAAGAATGCTTTATTAATGAAAAACTGCAATAACCATGGAAAGACAAGAAGTGTTGAAACAAGTGAATGAGATTTTTTGTGATGTGCTCGACAATGGGAGCATTGTTCTTAATGATTTAACTTCAGCCAAAGATATTGCTGGTTGGGATTCCTTGGCACATATACATTTGATGGTGGCCATTGAGCGAAAATTCAAAATTCGCTTTTCTGCTAAAGAAATGCAAAGTTGGGATAACGTTGGAGAAATGATTGACTGTATCTGTGGGAAATTACCTAACTGATTAATATTTATGTCAACCTCTCTTGAGTATATAACTGAACGCATTTGTGAAAGAAATGCTCTGCATGGGAAAAAGCTTGTAAGTAACTTACAGAAATTCGATAAGGATTATTTTAAGCGGGCAGAACTATTTTTCGGAAAATACGAATCACTGCTGCATAAGAATAGCAAAACGATGGATTATGCTATCGATTGTTATTTGCAAATGCTTGCAGATGTTCAGTATGAATCGGTCCAGTTTATACAAACCGGCGCATATTCAAGCCAATCGTTTGCTGAGGTAAATCAGCGTGTTTATGGTAATCCGGAAATAATGGAGTACTATATGCATGGCTTGCTGCTATCGCAATTTCTATGGACACATCATTATAATATTTTGTTATTCTTCAACGAAATCATTTCAAAGTACAGTGCCCAAATCCATCATTATCTTGAAGTAGGGGGCGGACATGGTTTATATATTTCCGAAGCGATCAGCATTATAGGAAATAGTGCTCAGTTTGACATGGTGGATATCAGCCAGAGCTCTCTGGATATGGCTTCTCAAATGATTGGGAGTGATAATATCAATTCCTACCTTTCCGATATTCATGATTTTCATCCGGAGAATTGCTATGATTTTATTACCATGGGAGAAGTGATGGAACATGTTGAAGACCCTCTTGAACTGTTGAGAAAAACCTACAGTCTTTTAAAAGAAACCGGAAGACTTTTTATTACCACACCTACCAACGCGCCGGCTATTGACCATATTTATCTTTTTAAACATGCGGATGACATTCGTAGTATAATTACTTCTGCTGGCTTTGAAATTGAAAATGAATTGTCCATTTACTCCGAAGATATGCCTGTTGAAAAGGCCGAAAAGCTAAAGGTTTCTATGATGTATGCGGCAGTTTTAAAAAAGAAAAGCAATCTATGAATCCCGAAAATTTTACCTCCGGTTTGACTTTTCACCATACAGCAATTGTTGTTGAAAGCATCGAAGATTCGTTATTGTACTATGCGCCATTGTTCGGAAGTGAAAATATTTCGAAGCCTGTAATGGTTGATTCGCAAAAGGTAAAAGTGTGCCTGATAAAGATTGCTGCGTCTCAGTATATTGAACTTGTTGAGCCCATAGGTGAGGAGTCCAAAGTGTATAATCTTTTGAAGAAAAGGATTAGCTACTATCATCTGGCATATACAGTCAAAGATATTTACGCGATGGTAAAACGGCTGGAAGAACTAAATTTTAAGGCAATTGAATTCTTCGAATCATCAGCCTTTGGCGGAAAAACCTGCGTATTTTTATATACACCGGACGCCCATTTAATAGAGCTTATTGAAGAGTGATCTTGCTTGATGGCTTTAAGTGGGATGTTGCAAATACCGCTGGATTATTTGATTTTACTGGCTGTTTAAGTTAGTCTTTAATTTTCGAATTGACTAAAGCCTGCAAATCGCCGATATTCTCACAATTTAGCACTTCGATGTTTTTTAACCTGATCTTGTACTCTTGCTCAAGTGCAGAAATAATATTTGCATGAGATAGTGAGTCCCATCCCGGAACCTCATTGGCTAAAAGGTTTTCAGTGATTTCCACATTCTCAATTTTGAGTTCTTTAAAAATAACCTGCTTAAATCGTTCACTGATCATTTAACCCTCCACTTTTTATTTTCTTCTGTAATTAATATTCTTTCCTTATTCGCTTTTCTACCGGGCTTTCCTGCCGAACTTTTAATGAGCCACCTTGGGGGTACAAGATAAATGTTCGATATCGTAACATCGATAGCCATTCCCGCTTTAATGATTTCATAACTCAGGTTCTTCTTATCCTGTTCAACTGATAAATGTGTTTCAGCAATAATGCTGATAAGCTCTGTACCGAGCGCTTCATCTTCTTCTCCAAAAGCGATAATGCGTCCGGGAGTAACATTAGGAAGCATGCTTATGATGTCTTCTACATCTTCGGGATATATATTCTTGCCTGCAGAAATAATAAGGTCTTTTTTTCTTCCAATGATGTAATAATTATTTTCAATCTTAAAGCCGAGATCACCGCTTAAGTACCAATCGCCAATCATTGCTTCAGCCGTTTTTTCAGGATAATTCCTGTAACCGTCAAATAATGATAAGGATTTTATAGCGAGTTCACCAATGCTGCCCTCGGGCAATTCCTTTCGCTGTTCGTCCAGGATGTTGACTTCGCACCCTCTAATCAGAGGTCCTGCAGAAACACAAATTTTAGATTCTGACTTGTTATGGTTGATTTTGATTTCTCCCTTTGCCAACGCATTCCTGTCCAGACTGATTTCTGCCGGGATTGTTCCTGCTGGGGTTTGAGTTACAGCAAAGGTTGTTTCGGCCATTCCATAACTCGTGGAAAGGACCTTTGGATTTAACCCGAATGCTGCGAATTTTTTTATAAACAGCTCATGACTCCTTTTCCGAATAGGCTCTCCACTATTGATCAGTAGTCGAATGCTTTCCAAAGAACAGCCTTTAATGTCTTCATAGCAAACCCTTTCTACCATTAGATTATAGGCGAAATTGGGTAGCCAGGCCAAGGTTGCTTTTTCTTTCGAAATAGCCTCAATCATCAGCTCCGGAGCCAGTACCCAATCAAAGGGATTAATTTGGATAGAGGGTATTCCATAAATCATCGGAAGGTGGAAGGCTGCAATCAGCCCCATGTCATGATAAAGTGGAAGCCAACTCACAACTTTATCGTTGCTGTTTTGAAGAATCGATTCACCATAAACCTTCGCATGAGTTAATACTGCTTTGTGAGAAAGCAATACAGGCTTCTGTAATCCTGTTGTTCCGGAAGAATGTTGAAGCAGGAAAGGATCAGAATCACTCAGGGATACCGGAGGTGTGAATTCATCTGGATTGATCGATTGTAAATCTTCTTCTAAGGGCAAGAGGATGCCTTTAATGGTGCTTTCTTTTCGCTCAGCAAGAGGCTTCAATACATTAAGCAACGAAGCTTCTGTTAGCAACCAGTCAAGCCCTGAGCGCTCCGACATTCCTTCCAGCCCATGTCGGAATTTGTCCTGATGAAGTCTCGGGTTTGGATAGGCGAGTACAGCAGGAATGGCTCCCAGCGCCGAAACTCCCATGTACATCGGATAGAAATATGGATTGTGACGAATGATTAATGCACAGACATCATTTCTTTTTACTCCTGCCTGTTGAAGTATGATTGCAAATTTTTTGGCAGTTTCAAATAGTGTTGAGAAGGGCCATCTGACGCTATCCTTTCCGGCTACATAATGAATAATTGCATCAGCATTTGGCTGCGTAATCGCATTCTTCTCCCATATCTGCCAATGGATCATATTCATTTTACTTATTTAAAACCTCATTGATTATTGTTTCTTTACCAATACGCTTGCTTTGTAACCGATGATATAAAATTATTAGAATCGTTGCTGTTTTTATAGGCAAGGTCAAATCTAAATGGTGACGGGTTATTCCTCAATATATAATTTGGAATAAAGCGTTCATTAATTTCCCAAATTAAAATGTCTGGCTTTTCTTCAGAGACTAGTGTCTTGTTAAAAGTCGGTGTCCAAAAATAAGCACTTCTGCAAAAATGATGACCTAAATACGGATAAAGATATATTGCATAGGAATCTCGGAACATGACCATGTTAGGTCGTTCTTTGCTTTTATTCACTACGTATAGTGTTGGGAAATCAGGCTTGTAAGTATATGAATTCTGCTCTACCGTATCACCAGCATAAAGCAATGAGTGCCGAGGTTTGATTTCGTGTCCTGTAACATACCCAATAAGGGCTGACATTTGGATCAAATCCATGTCTTGTTTAGGTTCCTCGTATTGGTTCCATGAAATCTCTTGAAGGGCAATCGGTGGCCCGACCTCAGGAAAGTCTTGTCTGATGCGGTTTATTATTGCAGCGTACGCAAAGTAGGCTCCGTAATAATTCCAGTGCGTTGCTTTTTTATAATAGAGTTCTGGTTTGGTTGGGTCTTTTGCGTCAAGCAAGGGCTTAGCAACATCGATAATTTCCAGATCAGAGTTTTGTTTCAAATATGTAACAAGTTGTTCCAATTTGCTTGTTTTATTGTACCTGAACATCCTGCTTCCAATTTTTTCTTCATAAATAAATTGAGAGATTCTTGGGAAAATGATGTACAGTTTAATGCCTCGCTCTTTCAGCCAATCATGTCTGTCTTCAAACATGCACTTAATCTTGTAAAGTTGCTCATTGCTTATGGGTGTTCGATTTTCGTAGGTTTCCCTGCCATTAGCTCCAATATAAAACATCCATCCATCATCACCAAAATATACATTTGGGTTGTCAAGTAATTGACCAAATATGGAATAGTAGATATAGTTGTTGAAAGGGATAATTTTGTTACGCCCCATTACCTGGTCATTCAGGTAAAAGCTTAACTTTTCCGAATAGGTTTTTAGTGAATCACTGCTGAATTGGGGCAAGGTCTCAGCATCTCGTTTTTCGGCAATTAGCCTGACACGATCAGCATTGAATGGTTTAAATAAAAGACCTCCAAAAATGAGCGAAAGAAATATTGCAACTAAAAATACCGAATATGGATCAAAACCGCCAATACGCTTATGAAAGAAAATCAGCAAGACAAAAATAAAGAGGCATATAAAAAGAAATGCATTAGTCCGGATATCCACGATCTTATGAATGGGGTCGACAAAAAAAGTGGTAGTCAATGCAACAAATGGGTCGTTCCCGGTTATAACAAATGTTCCTTTATCAAATCGTAAATCGTTCAGTGCCATTTTTCCTAATGGCACTTTTGCTAGTTGCCATTGCTTACTTAGCAAGCCTGATTTAACCGTAATGCTATAATCATTAAGTTGTCTAAGGCTATCATCAACGTCACACCGGATGTACTGATGGTCCCCGATTTCGACCTGCGTCCTGAAAAAATATTTATATATTTTGGATGGGAATTTATCTTTTGAATGAAATAGTGGTGTGTGACTATAATAGGTTTCAACACTGCGCTGTGGTGTCGAAGTGCTCATTGTTACCTGATCCTGAACATCTTTTCCAAGCCAACTGAAAAGAAACAATAATAGCAAGGTCGCCAAACATGAAACAATGAGATATCGCGGAGGTGGAGCCATTACAACAATCACGATAAAAGCAATGAGAAATACAAAGCATACGAGGACTCCTTTTCGTTCAATGGGATGCATTTTTTGCCACGATAATGTCTTTGCTAACCTAAGTATTACTGGTTTGTTCGGCTGGTTTGGAACTATAGAAAATACACCGTTACGGTTCATTGTAGTAGCATTCTCTACGGAACAATAAGGGTATGATCGGTCGTAAAGAGAATACAGAATATGGTTGCGGAAGAAGTTAAACGCAAGAAAAGATGCGGTGTCGGAGGCTGACAGATTGTTGATTTTTAAGGTAAGACCTGCAGAGTCATTCATGTTGCAAACACAATCAATCATTTTATAACCTTCAGAAGCGATATTCCATGAACTTACAGAATCCTTTCCTGCAAATAAACTGATGAAGGCAGGTTTTGAAGTTTTTACAGAGTAGAAAAGATAATCAGGTTGTTTGACAAAATTTTCTTTGGTGTCATTTTCAAATAAAGCAAAGTAAATGACTGGAATCACAAAAAAAACAAGATAAATCAGCTTAAACTGAATGTTGAGATGACGGGCAACGAAGAAGTGAAGGCTTAGGATTAGTATAAATGAAAGTAGCGAAATAAACAGAAAAGTGCTATTCTTTAGCAGTAACAACCAATTGATATCGTCTGCAAAATATTCAGAGCTCAGCGAAATGAAAGGATCATTACCAGTAATAATAAAAGCGCCGTTGCTTTTGTTCAAATCATTTAGGACAAGTATATCTGTACTTATCTCTCCAAGATTCCAGGTTTTGCTGAATAATCCGTAATGTGCGCGCAGACGAAGGTTCTTTAAATCGGGAATGTTTTCTACATCAATACGAATGAATCTGTCACTACTTAAATCTATCTCTGCCTTGATTGCATTATCGGAAGCTTGTGCTGTAATTCTCTTCAGATGGGTGAACTGAGGAGAATGATTGTAGAAAAACTCAGCACCACCAGCGGAAGAAACTGTTTTTATCTCCACTTTTCCATTGCCATTTGTCCTGAACCAACTG
Source organism: Bacteroidales bacterium (assembly GCA_963678485.1). Classification (GTDB taxonomy): domain Bacteria; phylum Bacteroidota; class Bacteroidia; order Bacteroidales; family CAIWKO01; genus CALGYY01. The sequence goes on along the minus strand of OY782882.1, from coordinate 767,688 downwards.
GCGAAAAACATCACAGCAATGGTGATTAGACAGGTAACAATAAAATACCTGACAGGCGGAGCAATAACTATAATCAGGATGAAAACGATTAGAAATAGTATTCCAAGAAAGATATTAAAATTTCTTGATGTCGCTGATTTTTTCCATGTAGAAATGGGCTTTAACAGAATAACGATCGGACTGTCGGAACTTTTTGAAACAACGTTCCATTGTCCGTCTTTACGAATGATTTCTGCATTCGAGATATTAGTTGTTCCGTTTTTTAAATCGAATAATGAATAGATTTGATTGTTCTGAAAAAGGTTGAACGAAAGGAAACTAATAGTGTCGTTTGCTTTGAGACCTGTAATATTCAGGCTAAGCCCAGCATTGTTATCAATCGGGCCACTATAATCGAGGGCTCTAAATCCTGGAGTATTCAGTTGCCATGTGGCAAATACACTTTTGCTGTCAGACAAACTCAGTGTGGCTGCTTTTGTTGAAGCCCCTGAAAAGCATAAATAGTCTGCCGTTGATAGCCCATTACCTTTATCACTATCCTGACATAAGAAATAATATGTCATTGGGATAATCAGGAAAAGCAAATAAGCTATTTTAAATCTTCGAACAAACATTATTTATAGTCTGATAATTATTGGTTAGTCCAGTTTTATCACAAAAGTAAATCCATTACCTACCTTATCATCCGGGTCTTGAATATCTATTACATTCAATCCGCAAAGGACACATAGTTCGTTAAAATTTGGCACTTCGAAGAATGACCAGTGCTTGCCACGATACACATCTTCGGGGCTGATGTTTTGTTGATGACGGGCATGCAATTCAGCACCGGTAGTCAGATCTTTATCTGCGTCAAAAGTACGCTGACGGTGGGGAACGATAATGAATATGTATTTTCTTGCCACTCTTGCCCATTCAAGCAAGGCAGAGATGGGATCGTAAAAATGCTCTATCACATGGCTCGAAATCACGAAATCAAAAGATTTGTCCTCGAAGGGCAGACTGTTGCCTTCTGCGACTACGTCAACTTTCAGTGCTTCTCCACACTCGTTAATCTCGTATTGTTTAAAATGTGTGTCCATGTCGCCAAGCCGATCCACATTAATGGTGTTTAGGCCAAAACTATTATGAGCTGCGCCACCTATTTCGATGCCGGAGAGTCCGTCAAGATATTGATGAGCCAGTTTCGATTCCGGGAATTTCATTCTGATAAAATTGGATTAAAATTTAAAATATAAAAAAGGTGTATAGGTTTCACTCGTTATAGCCATTGCAGAAAGCAGGAAAATCGCCAATAAAAAAACTATTGAGAATGCATTGAATATATGCGCCATCTTTTTTGTCTTCAAAACAAAAAATTGCTTTAATGGCAAGCTGAAGAATATTGCCAATATGATGAGAATTATATGTTGTTTGGAAAGGAATGCCGCTGCACTCAAGGCAGTGCTATCAGCAGTTGTGAACATCACCCGCAAATAATCAAATGCCTGATGGATATTCGCTGTACGGATAAAGACAAAACTTGTAGTGATGATGAACAGCGTATATATGGTCGCCCAGCCTTTAAGTTTTGCGAGAAATTTATTGAAAAATAGCGGCTCTAACCCAAGAAAAATTCCGTGTATTGCTCCCCATATTAAAAAGTTCCAGCCTGGATTGTGCCATATTCCGCAAAGTGTAAATGTAAGTAATAAGGAAACAAAAACCCCAAGGTTTTTCCATCGCCGCAGACTCAGTGATAATGGCATAAACACATAATCGCGCAGCCAAGCTGACAAGGTCATGTGCCAACGGCGCCAGAATTCACTAATGGATCTGCTGATATATGGAAAATTGAAGTTCTCCGGAAGGTTAAATCCCAGCATTTTCCCCACACCAATTGCCATATCCGTATAACCAGAGAAATCGAAATACAGTTGGAGCGTAAAGGCGATAATCCCAATCCAGGCTGTTAAAGGACTCAGATAATGCAACTCTGTATTCATGATCTGATTTACTAAAAGGCCGATAGGATTTGCAATTAGAACTTTTTTTGCAAGACCAATAATGAAGCGTTTTATACCATCACTAAACATATTGAAGTCGAATGTTCGTGACTTTAATTGCGGTTCAATAGAATGATAGCGAACGAGTGGACCCGACATCAACTGGGGAAACATGCATATATAGAGAATTACGTAAGAAGGGTTTTTCTCAAACCGGCTGTTTTTTCTGTATACATCAATATTGTAAGAAAGTGCCTGAAAGATAAAAAATGAGACTCCTGCTGGCATTACCGACTTGATATCAGGCAATCCTTTAACTCCGGCATAAATCAAATTTTCCGTGATAAATCCAAGATATTTATAATATATCAAAATACCTATATATACTATAACGGCAAGAAAAATAAATGTTTTTTTTAATTGGGTTTTTGCTATCAACCACGAGAACACCCATGCAATGATTCCTATCGCAAACAATAATACAACTAGTTGCCCTGCTCCAAAAATGTAGAAAACAAGGCTTGCTGCGAAGAGTACAAGGTTTTTGGCCCATGTTCGCGGCACCAGATAATACGCCACAAGGAAGAGAGGAAAAAAGTAAAATAGAAAGGTGACGGAACTATAAAGCATTGCCTTGAGTGGTTGAATAACTGTATTGCAGTATTGTCAGATATCTCAATTATAACTTTTATTATGAATCAATGGTGCTTGTTTGGTCAATGTGTTTTGTGAATTCTTAAAATGTAGTTTTGTTTTTATGTACTTTTTTCAACATCGTTAACAAGTAAACATCGGCTAAAAGCCTGATTGGTTCTGAATAGCGTTCTTTAGTTTACTTGGCAAAGATAAATAAAAAATAAGGAATTGCCCTATATGCTCAACGCTGCGGTCAAGTTATTAATTGCTAGTCTGAAAACCACTCCATACTGTTGCTTTTTTATACGGATTTGAGCCAATATTAATTAGAAAAAATGCGAATCGAAAAAGACATTCGCTTGATATGTGGGATTTATTATCTTTGTTAGATTAATATGCTTCATTTGTACTAAAATAGTCTAATATATCTCTCCGCACTATTATGGATATTAAGCAACTTAAAGTAATTGACCTTCCTTCGTTTGAAGATCCCCGGGGAATTTTGACTTCTATTGAACAATTGAATGATGTTCCTTTTGAAATAAAGCGGGTTTTTTATATACATCATGTAAAAGGTGACAGGGGTGGTCATGCCTTGATTAATACAAACCAGTTATTAATTCCTGTTTCGGGGAGTCTGAAAATCCGGCTTTACGACAGAAATGCTTCAACCACATTGTTGTTGGATGATCCGCGGAAAGGCTTGGTTATTCCTTGTTTGATTTTTCTTGAAATGTTTGATTTTACTGAGCATACAGTGCTACTTACCCTTGCTGATACGGAATTTAGTACTGCTAAATACTTAAGGAGTAAGGACGCATATTTTGAATTTCTTGACCAATTAAAGTAGCTATTTACCGATAGGTGTGTGGCGAATTATTAAAGACTTTGTATGAAAGTTTGGGATTATTTACTGGAGTTCGAAGAGGAGAAGGAGGAGATCTTTGCTGCTATCACTGAGGTGTTATCATCAGGTTCGTTGATACTGGGAGAAAAGGTCAGTAGCTTTGAAGCTGCTTATGCTTCTTATTGCGATCTTAAATTCGGCGTTGGTGTGGACAATGGTACGAATGCAATTTTTCTAGCATTAAAGGCACTTGGAGTCGGAGATAATGACGAAGTAATTACTGTTTCGAATACTGCTGTGCCTACAGTTTCTGCTATAGTTTCTTGTGGCGCAAAACCCGTCTTTGTGGATGTTGATGAAGAAACACTGCTCATGGATGTTTCTCAGATTGAAGGTGTGATTACTGCCAAAACAAAATGCATTTTACCCGTACATCTTTACGGACAGTGTGTTGATATGAATGAAGTAAATCGCATTGCCAAAAAACATCAGATCAACGTTCTCGAGGATTGTGCTCAAAGTCATGGAGCCCTTTACAATGGCCATAAAGCTGGTTCATGCTCTGACATTGCGGCTACATCATTTTACCCAACAAAGAATCTGGGGACCTTTGGTGATGCAGGTTTGATTATGACCAACAACGAATTGCTTTATGATAAACTGATGCGACTTCGCTTTTACGGAATGGATAAAACATATTATTCCAAAGAGCATGGATATAATTGTCGCCTTGATGAATTACATGCCGCTATCTTACTCAAAAAGCTTTCTCATCTTGATTCATATATTCAAAAAAGACGGTATTTGGCAGAGCGATATCAAACTTTGTTGAAGGATACTTCGCTCAAACTCCCTGTGGAGGCTTCGTATGGTAAACATGCGTTTCATCTGTATGTGGTGAGGCATCCACAACGAGAACTGATACTCGAAGAATTAAAGAGGTACGACATACTCTTGAATGTCAGCTATAGATGGCCAGTGCATCTAATGGAGGGCTATAAAAATCTCAATTATAAAACCGGAGATTTGCCGGTAACTGAGCGAGCTGTTGATGAAGTGTTTTCATTACCAATGTATCCATCATTTAGTGAAGAGAAACAAGATTATGTTGTCAATTCCATAAAAGAGGTTCTGCTAAAAAACAAATTGTAGTCATTATAATTCATGAGCATGTCAGACATTAAGCTTTCAATTGTAATACCCGTGTTCAACGCACAATTGACCATTGCCAAACTGGTGAATACGCTTATTGCGGAAATCAACACATGTTATAATCTTGAAATAATTCTTGTTAATGATTACTCCTCCGATGAATCGAATGCGGAGTGTTTTAAGCTTTATAAGGAGCATGCTTCCATTGTAAAATATCTTGCGCTTGCAAAAAATTTTGGAGAACACAATGCCGTCATGGCGGGGCTTAATAAAGTTAGCGGCGATTACACCGTTATAATGGATGATGATTTTCAGAACCCCATCGAAGAAGTAAAGAAGCTTATTGAATATGCGTTGGAAAACGACTATGATGTCGTTTATACGTACTATCAGGAAAAAATGCACAAACGCTGGAGAAATATGGGGAGTCGTCTGAATAATTACATGGCCAATATTCTATTGAAAAAACCAAAGGATTTGTATCTCTCCAGTTTTAAGTGTTTGAATCGTTTTCTCGTTTCAGAAATAATTCGCTACGATCTTCCTTATCCATACATTGATGGACTCATTCTGAGATCTACGGCAAACATTGGTAAAATTCAGGTAAATCACGATAAACGAGAGCATGGGAAATCGGGCTACACCTTGGTTAAGCTTATTAAGTTATGGTCAAATATGTTCACAAGCTTTTCGGTGATTCCCTTGCGTGTTTCTGTTTTTATTGGGATGTTTTTCGCACTAACCGGATTGCTGTTTGGTTTATACACCATTATTGAGCATTTCATGGTTCCTAAATTGCCTGAGGGTTTTTCTCTTACAATGACTGCAATTTTTGTTTTTGCAGGAATACAGCTGATCTCGCTTGGAATGATTGGTGAATATGTTGGAAGAATCTTCATTTCGCAGAATAAACAGCCGCAATACACCATCCGCAAAGAATATTTATAACATACCGGCGCTTGAGATGGATCCAATCCAATATACATATATGCGAGAGGCAGAGGATCATCATTGGTGGTACGTGGGCAATCACGAGCTGTTTATGAAAATCTTGAAACGGGATAATGTGATAAAAGATGGGATTAGAATGCTGGATGCGGGTTGTGGTACGGGTGGTTGGCTTCGATTTGTGAAAAAATCATTCAGCATTCATGAAACTGGTATCGATAAGTACGAGAGTGCACTGAGCTTTGCTACTGCTGATGCGCCTTTGAATGTGATACAAGGCGATGTAAATGAGTTGCCTTTTTCTCCTGATTGTTTCGATTTGATAAGTAGTTTAGATGTTCTGTATCATCGTGAAGTAGATGAAAAGAAGGCTGTTAGCGGAATATGCGCTTGTTTAAAAAATCATGGTGCATTCTTGGTGAGTGTTCCGGCCTATTCATTCCTGTATAGTAAACATGATAAAGTGGTACACACCGGGCGACGGTATACAAAGCGACGTCTTAAGCGCTTGCTTGTTGATAATGGATTTGAAATCGAAAAGATTACTTACAGTGTTAGTTTGCTTTTTCCGTTCGCGCTGATAAAGCGCATTTTCGATAAATTTTCTGCATCTGAAACTACTGATCACAATGAGGTTAGCATGCCGCCAAATGCCGTTAACAGGCTATTTCTTTTTATAATGCGAATCGAGAATTGGTTGATTCAGTGGTGTCCAATGCCCTTTGGATTATCGGTAGTGGCGCTGGCGCGAAAAAGATTATAATTGAATTCCTTAAATCGAAACGTCATTTCTCGCCCGAATCGGAGGCTTCAAATATTTGATTGCACTCACATTCACGCATGGTCAGGCACCGACGGTATTTCTACTTTTGACTGCAAAATTCTAAACACTTTCCAATAATACCTATCTTTGTCAAAACATGTCGGTTCGACATATGATATATGCCTCGAAGTGTTATGGATAGCGATGTTCGTTAGTCGGCACTGTTGGCTTGGATTTCTTAAAAGGATTAAACGATTATATTAACACGATATGAAGTATTTGCGAATTATAGGAGTCCTGGTGTTACTAAGCTCCATCCTTGCATGCAAAAATGCTGGTGGTGACCCGAATTCGAAAAAGAAAAATGAAACTGTACCTGTAGATGTAATTATCGCTGCCAACGAGGATTTTGCCTCTGGTCTTGAAGTGAACGGTACTGTGTTGTCGGAGGAAATGATAGAGCTGCATCCCGAGGTTAGTGGACGATTGGTTTATCTGAACATCCCTGATGGCGCGGTGGTAAAAGCAGGAACAATACTGGCAAAGATAAATGATGCTGAACTGCAGGCGCAGCGCAAGCAGCAGCAAGTACAGCTTGACCTTGCCGTAAAAACAGAACAACGACTTAAAAAGTTGCTGGCCGTTAATGGCGTTAATCAGGCGGAGTACGATGCTTCACTTAATCAGGTGAACTTGATTACAGCAAATATCAGTATCATCGATGCACAGATTGAAAAGACAGTAATCAAAGCTCCTTTTTCAGGACGTCTTGGTCTTCGATTGGTTAGTATGGGGGCTTATGTTACTCCTGCTACATTAATCGGAACCTTACAGCAAACTGATAAAATTAAAATTGACTTTACAGTACCCGAGGCATACGAACATTTGGTGAAAGTGGGTTCGGCGGTGTCAGTTAAGTCAGTGAATACGGAAGAAACCCTTAGTGCTATAGTAACAGCAATAGAGCCGCAGATTAATACAAACACAAGAAACATGAAGTTCGTGCGCGTCTCGAAAATGGTGTTCTGAACCCCGGCGCTTTTGTGAAGGTAATGCTTGATAATAAAATGAAAGGTGTGGTTGTGCCCACCAATGCTATAATTCCCGATGCTATGAATAACCAATTGGTTGTTATAAAGAAAGGGCTGCCTGTATTTACCAATATTGAAACCGGCATCCGCACAGCCAAGGTGGTTGAGATTACGTCTGGGATCAATGTTGGCGATAGCGTTGTTGTTAGTGGCGTTCTCTTTGTACGCCCGAATTCTAAGGTGGTCGTCAAATCAGTAAAGCAGATTGAGAAGATCATTAATCCTGATAAATAATTTTTTGATTACTGAATTTTAAGCAGATGAATATTTCTGAATTATCGATCAGGAAGCCGGTACTAGCCATTGTGATGAACTTGTTCATCGTTTTGTTTGGATTGATCGGATACTATTTTCTCGGAGTGCGTGAGTACCCTGCCATTGATCCACCAATGATTACAGTGAGTACCAATTATACGGGTGCCAATGCTGATATCATCGAAAGTCAAATTACTGAACCCTTAGAGAAATCGATCAACGGTATCCCCGGAATTCGTACGATTTCTTCAACCAGTTCCATCGGACGCAGTAATATCAATGTGGAGTTCAATATTGACGCGGATCTTGAATCTGCAGCGAATGATGTTCGTGATAAAGTGAGTCAGGCATTACGCAGTCTGCCCCAGGATATTGATGCTCCACCTGTGGTTACGAAATCTGATGCAAACAGCGATTTTATCATTCTTATGGCAATTCAGAGTCCTAGTAAAGGGCTTCTTGAACTTAGCGATTATGCAGAGAATGTACTGCTCAATAAGTTTCAAACAATACCAGAAGTCAGTGCTGTAAATATTATCGGACAAAAGCGTCCTTCCATGCGTTTGTGGATTGATCCTGATAAACTCTCTGCATACAATCTCGCATTTAACGATGTTACAAGTGTTCTCAAACAAGAGAATGTTGAAATTCCTTCCGGAAAAATGTACGGAACAAAAACGGAAATGACGATTCGTACCTTGGGGAATCTTACTACGGAAGAGGATTTTCGCAATATGATTCTTCGCGAGGATGAAAATGGAATCGTGAGATTGGGCGATGTGGCACGTGTTGAACTTGGTCCGGAACAATACGAACAGAGCTGGAAACTTAATGGTGTGAGTGCGGTCGGACTGGCTATCATTCCTCAGCCGGGAGCTAATTATATTGATATTTCCAATGAATTTACCAAACGATTAGATGAAATTAAATCGTCGCAACAAAGCGATCTTGTATTTACTACACTGATTGATAATACTAGAAATATTCGGCGTTCGCTCACTGAGGTTGGTGAAACCCTGCTCATTTCTATACTTCTTGTAATTCTTGTAATCTTCTTTTTCTTTCGTAATTGGCTTATCGCAATACGCCCATTGATTGACATTCCGGTGTCGCTCATCGCAACATTTTTTATAATGTACCTTGCCGGATTCTCAATTAACATCTTAACCCTTCTTGCTGTAATCCTTGCAACAGGGCTGGTTGTAGATGATGGAATTGTTGTAACCGAAAATATTTTTCGAAAGATTGAACAAGGACTTTCGGTAAAACGCGCCGCTATTGAAGGGAGTAAGGAAATTACATTTGTTGTAATATCCACATCAATTACTCTTGCAATCGTATTTCTGCCGGTGCTCTTTCTGCAAGGATTTGTTGGTAGTCTGTTCCGTGAATTTGCTGTGGTACTTGCCGGGGCGGTGTTAGTTTCTGCTTTTGTATCACTGACTATTACGCCGGTGCTGAATGTTTATCTAAACAAGAAAAGTGGTCAGCATGGACGTTTCTATACTAAAACGGAACCTTTTTTCAGTGGCATGGAATCGAGGTACCACAATATACTACAGCGTTTTGTGCATTACAAATGGTTGGCCTGGGGAATCGTTGGCGTATGTATGTTATTGATTGTGCTGATTGGAAAAACGATTCAAAGTGAACTTGCACCCATTGAGGACAAAAGTAATGTGAGGTTACAAATGACTGGTCCGGAAGGTGCGAGCTATAATTACATGGTTGAACAGGGAGAACTGATAGGAAATTATCTCATTGATTCTGTCCCCGAAAGGGAATTTTCATTTATCTCTATTCCTGGATACAGTAGTAGTGGAGTCAATAGTGGAATGGGCAGGATTGGTTTGAAACCGGTTGGAGAGCGTGATAGAAGTCAGAGCGAAATTGCTCGGGAAGTGAATAAAAAAATGGCGCGATTTAATAATGTTCGTTTCTTTTTAATTGAAGAGCAAACTATTTCAGTGGGCCTCGCATCCAGAGGTTCGTTGCCTGTGCAGTTCGTAATTCAGAATTTGGATTTCGAAAAACTAAAAACGGCTATTCCAAAATTTCTTGAAGAAGCACGCAGTGACAAGACTTTTCAGAATGTGGATGTCAATTTAAAATTCAACAAACCGGAGATTGACATCATCATAGACCGAATTAAAGCCCGTGAACTTGGACTGACAATTACTGATATTGCTGAGGTTATTCAGAGTGCATTTAGCGGTCGGCGTTTGGCGTACTTTATTATGAACGGCAAGCAGTATCAGGTGATTTCTCAGGTTGAGTTGAAGAATCGTCAACAGCCGGTGGATATTTCCAACTTGTATGTTCGAAACAAAGAAGGTCAATATATATCTCTGGCTTCGGTAACAAATCTTGTTTCCAATGCTAATCCTCCATCATTGTATCATTTTAATCGATTTAAATCAGCCACTGTTTCTGCCTCTCTTGCTGAGGGCAAGACGATTGGTGATGGTGTTGAAGCCATGCAAGGGATTGCCACAAAGGTGTTAGACGATAGTTTTCAAACATCACTTAGCGGTCCGGCACGCGATTATTCAGAAAGTTCTTCGAATACGGCCTTCGCCTTTGCTCTGGCGCTTGTGCTGATTTATCTAGTACTTGCTGCGCAATTCGGAAGTTTTAAGGATCCAATAACGATTATGATTACCGTGCCGCTGGCTATTGCTGGCGCTTTACTCAGTCTTTGGGCTTTTGGACAAACGCTCAATATATTTTCTGAGATTGGGATGATTATGCTCATTGGATTGGTTACGAAAAATGGAATTTTGATTGTTGAGTTTGCGAATAAAAAACGCGCACAAGGGATTCCGAAAGAGAAGGCAATTGTTGAAGCTGCAACTCAGCGTTTGCGTCCAATCCTGATGACAAGCCTTGCAACTTCTCTGGGTGCATTACCTATTGCTTTGGGTTTAGGTGCTGCTGCAACCAGCCGTATTCCACTGGGAATCGTGGTGGTGGGAGGTATATTATTTTCGCTCATCCTTACTTTATTTGTTATTCCTACAGTATATCTTCTGATTTCCGGAAAACATAAGCTGGAGGTTGAGGAGGAAGGCGAAGGAGAATTGATCTCATAAAAAGGTACATGATGAAACGAGTAATTTTTTCGCTTATATTTTTTTCGCCAGTATTGCTCTTTGGGCAGTCATTGCTGACACTCCGTAACGCCATTGATACAGCGCTGGAGAAAAATCTGAACATTCAGATTGCGAAAAATGAAGCCAAATCTGCACATATCGGGAATAGTCTTGGTATGGCGGGTGCACTTCCACGTATCAGTGCAGTGGCTAGTGATAATATTTATTCTGATGATATCAATATGAAATATGGTGATGGCACTGAAACCTCTGCATCGGGCATTGTTGGAAATGCGTTGAATGCAAGTGTTTCTGCTGACATCGTATTGTTTAATGGATTCAAAGTCATTGCTACAAAAAAACGACTTAGCTCTTTACAACAACAAAGTGAGATTGCGCTGAATGGTCAGGTGCAGGGAGTCCTGGGCGATGTGATGCTAAAGTATTTCGATATTGTCCGTCAACAGGCGTATCTTAGAATTATTCAGCAAACACTGGATGTTTCGAAAGAAAAAATTCTCATCACTACAACAAAAAGCAATGTTGGTATGGCCAGTGCTGCGGATATGATGCAGGCTCAATCTGATCTTAATACGGCTGAACAAAATGTGGTATTACAGCAAATGGTGATTGATCAAGCAAAGGCGGATTTAGCGATGCTGATGAATATCCAGCCGGATCGAACATTCGATATTGACGACAGCATTGTTCCAGAGGCATCCATGAGTTGGGAAAGTATTGTGTCTGCTTTGAAGTCAAACCCACAGTGGTTGTCATCTGAACAACAGTTGCGCATCAACGAAATGCTTGTAAAAGAAACGGCGGCTCAACGATATCCTGCCATTAAACTCAATGCAGATTATGGTTTTTATCGCGCCGATAATAAAGCGGGTAGCACCTTGCTTAATCAGAATTTCGGACCTTCTGCAGGACTATCGCTGCAGGTCCCAATATTCAATGGAAATATTTACAGAAATCAAAAGAGAATTGCAACGATTAATTTAGATAACGCCCAATTAGCACGGGAGCAGCTATATTCTCAATTATATACCACGGCATACAAAACCTTTCTTTCCTATACTACGGCACTCAGGCAAATTGATGTGCAGAAAACCAATGCGGCACTTTCGCAGAAATTATTAGCATTAGTTATGACAAACTTTCAGGAAGGGCATGCAACTATTCTTGAAGTTAAAGCTGCACAGACGAGTTTTGAAAATGCTTCATATTTACTGATAAATTCGCAATATGCTGCTAAGTCTGCAGAAATTGAATTAAAACAACTGATCTTTCAGTTAAAGTATTAATGCTATTGCTGGCGCAATAAAATCCTGCATTTGATTTTTATTCCTTTTCTGTTCTGATTAATTGCGTAATCCTGCAAACACTTGCTGAGAAAAGTTTGAGTGAATATATGCCAGCAGGTAAATTTTGTAAATGGAGTACAGCGGCTCCACTACTGATTTCTGTATCAGTTAAACTTTTGTCAAATACTTTATTGCCAAGGGCATCATAAATGAGCAGGACGGCACTTTCAGACGCATCGCATCTGAATTTTACCATGATATCATCCTTGGATGGATTTGGATAACAAATCAAATCATTATTGTTTTTGTACTCGCGACAGTTTGTGTAAATAATCCCAAGGGTGACGGACTTTCCATCGTAGTCAGTTTGTGAAAGACGGTAGTAAGTGTCGGAAATATTTTCTCCTTCGTTGAAATAATAATATCTTCGAATCGAACCACTGTTGCCCGAACCTGCAATCGTAGCAATGTTTTCCCATTCCAGTGCATCTTTACTTTGTTCAATGCTGAAATAGTCATTATTTGTTTCAGTAGCTGTGGACCATCTTAATTCAGCATGATTGTTATTGCATTCAGCATGAAAGTCCAGTAATTCCACCGGTAGCGGAAGCTCCTGATTGCAACCCGTAATTCCTAAGTAGGGTGTGCTGTACGATGCTGCGTATTGGTCAGCACCCATATCCATTGCGCCGCTACGCGTACTTCCGTCGTAGTCTGTTGTGACGGTTGATGATGTTCCTGCGCCTATTGCCGGACTTCCTGCTTGTAAATGGAGATCAGGAGCAATAACAAAAGGGTTGATGTAAAGCGGATCATTCTGAATTGTATTTGCGTCCAATAAGGATGCGGTCTGCCATGCAGCCAGATTTGCATATGAAATTCCAGATAGATTTCCGAAAACAAAGCCAGTGCCTGTTCCATAGATAAGATTATAATTACTTGTGAAATTAATCTTATCATTTACGAAAATCCCGTAATGATCTGCCGAAGCACTTGAACGATTATTTACAAAAATATTATTTTTCAGATCAACAAGATCGTAAGCAGCACTGCTATAAATGAGGGATCTTCTGAATGTGTAGGAATTGAGACATGTATTATCAGTGCCACCAATATAAACACTATTGTGATAGAAATTCATTTTTAGCGTTGGGCTATTCCAATTACTATTGTCCCAGATCCCGGTAATAGAGGCATTTCTTACACTCGTACCATCCATCTTATAGCCAAGCTGAATCATGTTGTTTGTATAATAATGCGTTCCGAGTTGATTGGGGGGTGCAAAGATCCCAATCAATCCGGTGTAATTTGTTCCCGAAACGCCATAGGAGTCAGGTGCATAAAATCCATATATGCGATTTGCATTAATATTCGAAGTGTAATTTGTGCCGTAAGTATTATCGAAAATTCCGATGATATATGAATTGTTGCTACCTCCAGTGACCGTTGAGTTCAGCCCATAAATGCGATTGTTGGATATTGTATGCGTTACATTAGTGGCATTCCATTGTTGCAGGTAGATTCCTACAACCATAATCATATGAGCGCCAAAGGTACTAAGTACACTACCTCCCTTGCAATTGGTTGCTGACATAGGGCCATAACTGGCGCCACTGCTGCCGAAATTCCATCCCGATATTACATAGGAACCATTGTAATTATCACCATTTGCTAAATTAAAAATCTCATTGTTTGTAATGATGTTCGGACTTACAACCCCGCCAGGCATATTGCATGAAATGCCGCATACACCGCTCTGATTGAATGCTGATGGTGGATTGGAAAAATCGGAAATGACATTTGCAATAACATTATTACTAATGGTCACCGGACTGGAACCCACATTTGAAATACCAAATACCTGACCGGCACTTCCATTTAAAATGCTTTTACATACGCTGGGACTGCCTATCGTGTTGCCTGTTATTGTTGCCGGTCCTGAAACTATATTGATTCCGCAAAAATGATTTGAGGCAGTGGTTAGTCCCATTTTTACATTTTGAATTGTATTGTTGCTAACGCTTGTTCCTCCCGAGTTTACGTATATTCCCCAGAAATCCCATCCGTTCCCATTCCATGTGCCACGATAGTCCATATAAGCGCCGCCGCACATGGGGCTTTGTCCTCCAATGAAATTGCCACTCACAATATTTCCTGTTGATGCCGCACCCGGGGCCATGAATATACAGGCAGCGCTTCGTCCATTAATAATTTGATTGGCATAAAAACTATTGTTGCTTACATTCCAGTTGCTTCCATTCCCTGTGGCTGAGATAATCACACCTCCATTTAACGGGAATGTTGAATAGCTGGTAAAACTTTGAAAATTATAAATATTATTTCTTAAAATGCAATTTCCTGAATTAGCATTTGCACCTGCTGTCCCAGCAGATAGGATTGCATTGTACGGTTGTGTAGTATAATTGCCAATATTGCAATCGCTGATCGTATCATTGCTATTACCTCCGGCAACAGTTGAGGTGCTGAAGACAATAGTTCCTGTAGTGTTGGTGCAGCTGGCTTTTATGTTAAGAAACTTCATGCTGTTATTACTTGCGCCATTTAAAAACTGTAATGCAGGATAGCTGCTTGCTGCGCCTGTATGCGTAATCGACCACTGAATATTGGCCATGGTGCCAGTTCCCCCTGGACGCCCGTCAAAGCTTAGCAGGTCAACACCGCTAAAGTTTATAAGTCCTGTACTGGCGGTTGTTCCTGATGTTGTAAGCATTGCAGAAACAGTGGCTGCTGGTCTCACGGTAGCTTTCCAAGGACCTCCGGTCATAGCGTACTGATAGAACATAATGGGGTAGGTCTCTCCAACGGTTCCATCATAATCTGTCTGTAATTCGAAGACTACGTTTCCTGTGACTGTTGCCACATTTAATGCATTGGCAACATCGGTAAGCTTAGCGAATTGGCCGGTTGGTCCTACGGTATAGGTGCCATTTAATGCAATGGCTGCATCAGTTCCCAGCGTAAAATAACCAAGGGTTGGTGAAACCGGGCCCGAGAGAACCGGCGATGGTGCGCTGCCACCTCTGTTCATATAAGTTCCGTTTATTGTGCCGCATTGTGCCACCCGATTAGCTGCACCTAATGAAGGCTCGGTTAAACGTACCGATGATGAGGTGATAAAGGCTATATTCGGTGTGGCTTGCCAGTAGCGGTTTGTATTTAATGCCGATAATCCAAATCCGAGGAAACCGCCGCAATCTGCGTCAAAAGCTTCAACAGTGATAATCCCACTGGAACCTCCTGTAGTGGGATTGACTAATTCGAAAAGATTGTAGGTTGATTTTCCAACAGGGAAGGCATAGGTGCTGCCACTCGCAAGATTCGATGCAAAAGCTCGCTGTATTGGCCCATTGACATATGAGCTTGGACTTCCTCCAAGAATTCCTGCAACAGCAGTATTTGTAATTCGTATATAATTTGTTGCGGTGGTTGTAAGGATTCCATTGGTGAGAGTAAGTTCTCCATTGGTAAATATTGTAAGTGCACCACCAAGAGTCACTCCACTAGGTCTGTTGATTGTTAGATTGTGAAGTGTGGCGCCACCAGTTAGCGGAGGTATGGTCAGGTTTGGTGCTGTTCCACCTATAATTAGCGTAGCGCCAGTGTTGCTCACAATCGACCCGGTAGACACCACAAGATCGCCATTTAATACAAGGGTTCCTGCCAGAAGTGCCAGATTCCCATTATTTATTGTCAATGTTCCATTTATCGTGGCGGTACCAGCAACATTGGTCGTAATCATTCCAGTGTTCAAAGTGACATTTCCAAAACTTTGTCCGAATCCTGCAGGGCCGGTGGTAGGTGAAGTTATTACTATGTTTGAATAAGGTGGTGTATTGGTCCATGTTGCTGTTGGAATGGTTCCAGCATTACGTGCATGGCGATAAAGCGATCCGGGCGCAAAGACCAGTGTTGCAGCAGTAGAGGTGACGGCCCCTCCGTTGTTGATGATACTCCCACCATTCGCCACGGTGACAACTGTAGTTCCAACGCTGCTGGTTGTAAAAGTGTTGTTGCTAGAGGTGTTGGCATTTAATACTAAACTCCCCGAAATATCACCAGTCTGATTTGCTGTTGTAACAATAGTAAGATTTATTGAGGCGGCAGCCGCACTGCTGAGTTGCAGCACGCTGGAAGCCGCTATCTGGAGGTTTGTCGATGCCGAAGGTCCGTTGATGCTGAGAACTGCTGCAGCTGCGGATTGTAAACTAACGTCAGTGGAGTTATTGATAATTAATTGCCGAATAGTTTGTGTTATTACGCCAGTAACAATGATGGGAGCCCCATTATTAAAAACTATGATGTCAGTGACAGCGGGTGTTGTGCGTGTTGGTGACCAGTTGGTGGAAACAGCCCAACTTCCGCCAGATGCACCAATCCATGTATAGGTCGTCTGTGCATTTGACTTTTCAGTCGAAAGAAAAGTAAAAAGCGTAAATAGTGTTAATAAGTTAAAAAGTCGAATTAGTGGTTTCAGCATAATAGGCAATTATGTGAAATGAGGCAGTAAAGATAAGTAATTCAGATAGCTAATCCAAAAAAATTGCAGTGTAGTAAGCATTTTGTTGAAATCTATTTTGAGAATGGATAATTCTTACCCTGCTGTCACACTTCATTTTAGATAAAAGGGTATAAAAACCTGTTTTTTGTTGAATCTGTGAATAAATTGTTATATATTTGTGAATTGGCAGTTCGGAATTTATTCTATCTTGGCTGAAAATCTTTTGGAATAATAGCAATCTGATTTTTATAATGGGGACGAGACCAATTCAATGGTTGATTTTGTTGATAGTACTGCATTTGTAATGTATAACACAGAGACATTCACATGGAGCCATCAGAATTTGAACGTACCCATACATCAGAATTACGCAATACACAAATAAAAAGAATGGGAACGACACAAGGGGCAAAAGAAGCGTTGGGTTTTTTCGTGGTAAATGAATCTTCGGATAAAGGGATGTCTTTTTTATCTTCTCTTGCTGAGCGATTATCAGAAATGCCGGCTGATGAAAAAGCCAGTAAAATAATGCTGATGCAACTCAAATCATTCACAGGCGCATTCCTTGTGGCTTACAACGAGTATAATGAAGAAAAGAAAGTACTTATTTCTAAACATATAGAAGCGGATCCTTCTGTGTTGCAAATTGCCATAAAGCTGGCCGGTAAAATGGTTCTTAATACGGTCTCTCCCGTCAGTGATGAGGTATATCAAATGATCATGAACAATACTATTGGCTTGAGCCACAATTTTGTTGATGTGTCGTTTGGTGCAATTACTCCCCTTATCGACCGCGCCTTAAGAGCTACAACTGGAATTGATCACTTCTATGGAATTGCTCATAGCGCCGAAGGAAAACTTATAGGTACAACGATTCTCGCATTTAAGAAAAACCATTCATTACCTGAATTGGAGATATTGGAATTCTATGCACATTTAACCTCCGTATTTTTAAGTAGAAAACGGGCAGAAGATGCCTTATTGTTGAAAACAGAAGAACTACAACGTTTTCATAAACTCACTATCGATCGAGAATTGATGATGATTGAGTTGAAAAAAGAAGTCAATAATTTGTTGAAGGAATCAGGTAAAGAAGAGAAATATGCAATTCGAGAGTAATAGTTAAACGCTGATTCTCCTAATCTAGATGGACGTTGAGACCGGAGATCTGCAGGCATTTTATTCATGAATCCTAAGTACATTGTCATGAATCTTGAAAAAAGCCCAAAGACTCGCAGTTACTTTTGCGTGATGATACTTGAAGCATTCATTGGGGTAAAGGACTTTTTTAAATCGTTGCTTGTTGAATTACTGCTACTATACTTAATCAATATTATTAATCAATCTGGATGTCGCCGGCAAATCTTGTTTTCTCGGACTTGTAGGCTGTATAGTGTATTATGTAGATGTCAGCTTTGTTGTATTACAACTTTATCTGTCAGTCAATAGAGTCGCATTGATTGATTTACATGGATAGCGGACTTCAGTTGGTATGCTGAAGTTTATAAAGAATGGAGATACTTGATGAAATCAGATTTGACCCCAATAATCGATTTGTTGCAAAGCACGGCCAGCAATGATTTATTAGTGTATGATGAGGCATTTCTAAAGAAAACAATTGATTCCGGAATTGCTTTCTCTGCTTGTAAAACCCCGCAGGAATATCTGCTTTATTTGAGTAATCATCCTTTATCTGTGGATGCTCTTCATAAAAAGCTCAATAATTCATATAGCGAGTTTTTTCGTAATCCTCTTACGTTTGCCTGTATTGAACAAATTGTTTTTCCTTCATTAACAGAAAAAGTGCGACAGGGAATAAAAAAGGAAATCAGGATATGGTCTGCCGCATGCGCTGAGGGACAAGAAGCATACAGTATTGCGATGTTGTGTGATGAAGCAGTTAAAAAGTGTGATTACAATATTATTTTCAGGGTTTTTGGGACCGATATCAACAAAGCCTGTCTTGCATTGGCCCGCAAAGCATGCTATCCCATTGAGCCCTTAGGAAAGATTTCGGTAAAAAGGGTGAAAGCGTATTTTACCCATCGAGGGGATAACTATTATGTGAGTCCAAAACTTAAGGAATATGTCGATTATTCTGAGTTTGACCTGCTTTCGGAACGAATGATTTGTCCTGTTTCCAGTGTTTACGGTGATTTTGATCTGATTTTTGTTTCAAATATTTTGTTTTATTATAAACCGGAATTTCAACAGCGAATTCTATCAAAGGTTGCAAATTGCATCGCCGGGGGAGGCTATATTATTACCGGCGAAGTAGAAAGAGATATCCTAAAAGAGAATGGATTTAGAGAAGTTTTTCAGCATTCAGGAATCTTTCAAAAATGACATCTGAACCATTATGATAATTAAACTATAAATACTAAAATTGATTTTCATGAAAATAAATGATCTGAAAATTTCCGTACAATTAAGACTTTCTCTGGGAGCCATCCTAATCGTTGTTATCGGACTTGCGTGGTTTTCATGGTATCAAACCTCCAGTATATGGATAAGTGCGGAAAGTCTGTATAATCATCCGCTTAAAACGCGCCGTGCCATTTACGAGATTAAATCCAGTGTCTTATCGATGCGCGTTGATATGAGGGATCTTTTGCTGGCAACAGAAGACTCAACAAGGCAAAAGGTCTTGAACGATATAGATGCCAATCAGGCAAATGTTCTACAGCAGGTAGAAATGCTAAAGCAGTGTTACTTGGGTTCTCCGACTGACATTGACGAATTCGTCAAGGAGTACTCTATTTGGGTTTCTATTCGGAATGAAACTATACGTTTGATAAGTGCCGGTCGACTTGAAGAAGCGCGACAACGACACGTTCCAGGCGGCCTTGCACCTAAACAGGCCTATAAGGTGTTGGGTTGTATTGAGCAAATCAGTGATTTTGCTATCACTAAAGCCGACGAATTTTATTTTTCTGCTGAGCGAGCTAAGAATACATTATTGAACTGGTTGCTCATTGCAATTATTGCCATTATTGCATTTGCTAGTGTTATTGTCTACCTGCTAGTGCGAAGAATTGGCCAGCCTTTGCAACAGCTTACCTTGGTGACTGAGCAATATCAAATGGGAAAATTTGATGCTCGGTTTAACTATCAATCGAAAAATGAGTTCGGAAAATTATCAGCTTCATTTAATAAACTTGCAGATACTATTGAAACAGAATTAAATCTTTCCGCCGAAACAAATAAGATATCTGAGGTCATGCTTAGCGAAGATGATGCGCATCGCTTTTGCCATTCCATCTTAAACTCGTTGCTGCAACAAACCGGTTCTCAGTTGGGCGCAGTCTATTTGTTAAATGATGACAAAACATTATTCGAAGCCTTTGAATGTATAGGGATGGAAGAGTCTCTTTGCAAACCCTTCTCCTCTATTAGATATGAAGGGGAATTCGGCGCTTCACTTTCCAGCAAGAAAATTCAACATATAAAGAGTATTCCCGACGAGAGTCGTCACAGTTTTAAAATTATTGGTGGTTCATTTGCGCCGCGGGAAATAATTACGATACCTGTCATTGTTGGTGGCGATGTGCTTGCTATGATTTCATTGGCTACCATTTCTGAGTTTAAAAAGGACAGTCTCCGCTTAATAAATACGATACTGAATACATTGAGTGCACGCATGGATGGGGTGTTAACCTATCGTAAACTGATAAAGTTTTCTCAAAAACTCGAACAGCAAAATTCTGAACTGGAAGCCCAGAAGATTGAAATGACCGCTCAGGCAGCAGAACTCACCGAACAAAATGTCGAGCTGGAAATGCAGAAAATGCAGTTGGATGAAGTCAACCGATTGAAAACATCCTTTCTGTCAAATATGAGTCACGAACTTCGTACGCCATTAAATTCAGTAATCGCTTTATCAGCTGTTCTTAATCGACGGCTAGAAGGGAAAGTGCCACAGGAGGAATATAGTTATCTTGATATTATTGAACGTAATGGTAAGCAATTGCTGGCCCTCATTAATGATATTCTTGATTTATCTCGCATTGAAGCTGGAAAAGAAGAAATAGAGGTCAATCTATTCGCTGCGCAGGATATCATTAGTGATGTTGTTGGCGTCGTAATGATTCAGGCTATTGAAAAGGGAATAGAGCTTTTGTTTTCTGTTGATGATTCAGATTTGAAGATCAACAGTGATTATGGAAAATGTCATCATATATTGCAAAATCTTGTGGCAAATGCTGTAAAATTCACTGAACAAGGGAAGGTGGAAATTATTGCGAAAGTCGAACACGATAATGTAATATTTGAAGTCAGTGATTCAGGAATAGGAATATTACCTGAGGATTTATCTCTCATCTTCGATGAATTTAGACAGGCGGATAGCACAAATGCCAGAAAATACGGCGGTACTGGCTTAGGACTTGCCATTGCAAAAAAATATGCAGAAATGCTCGGTGGAAAAATTAGTGTCTCGAGTACCTTTGGAAAAGGATCTGTATTTTCACTTCTGCTTCCTATCTCATATTCAGGATGTGTTGCTAGTAATCAGGAAATGCCCGTAATGCACACAACTTCACATTCAGAAGAGCTTGCACGCAATGTGATACTTTCCTCATCTGTAAAAACAATTTTACTTGTAGAAGATACTGAAGCCATGGTGGTTCAAATGCGCGATATGCTCGAACATCAAGGGTACAAAGTTATGCTGGCAAGAAATGGAAACGAAGCCCTTGCCCAGATTAGCCAATCTGTACCTGATGCGATGATTCTCGATCTTATGATGCCTGAGGTGGATGGTTTTGAAGTGCTCCAACGAGTGCGATCAAAAGAGAAAACAGCCAGCTTGCCTGTTATTATTCTTACTGCAAAATATGTCAGCAAACAGGAACTATCATTCTTAAAAAATAATGGTATTTTCCAGCTGATTCAAAAGGGGGATGTTAATAAAGAACAGTTGCTTGAAGCTGTGGCGCGCATGCTGATTGCTAAACCGATTGTTGACGGCTCTTCAAATGAAAAGCCTCGTCCAAAGCACGTTTCCGGTAAGGCAAAGATTCTGGTTGTTGAGGATAATCCGGATAATATGTTAACAATAAAAGCGATGTTGGGTGAAAGCTATATAATCCTGGAAGCGACGGATGGCATATCAGGCTTATCGCTGGCAAAAGAACACAACCCAGATCTCATTTTAATGGATATTGCCTTGCCGGTAATAACCGGGATAGAAGCACTGCAGGAAATCCGTCAGCAGCCTACCGTTAAAGATATTCCGGTAATCGCTGTTTCGGCCAGCGCCATGAAAGGGGATAAGGAAAGTTTTATGGCCATGGGCTTTGATGGATATATTTCGAAACCTATCGATAATGAAAGATTTTATAAACTATTAAAGGAATGGCTTGTATAAAGGACATTCATGTATTATCTTCACCATGTGAATATAGCATTGGTTGTGAAATTTCACCAATGTGTCAATTAGTGAAATGCAAATGTCGTTTAATTAAATGTCTGAAATGATTAAAATTTTAGCCATAGATGATAAGAGTGATAATCTGACCAGTTTGGAGGCAGTTATCAATGACTCATTTCCTCAAGCTAGGTTTTATTCAGCTACATCTGGTCAATTAGGAGTTGAATTAGCCATACTTCATGATCCCGACGTCATTCTTCTCGATGTTGTAATGCCTAAAATGGATGGCTTTGAGGTGTGTCGTAGATTGAAGATGGATCCAATAGTATGCGATATTCCGGTTGTATTCCTTACAGCGACACGTGCTGGGAAAGAAGGGCGATTACAAGCGCTTGAAGTTGGTGCGGAAGCTTTTCTTGCAAAGCCTATTGATGAAGCTGAGCTTATTGCGCAAATAACGGCAATGGTGAAAATCAAGGCTGCAAATAAGCATTTGCGACATGAACAAGATCGGCTCCGTTTGCTCGTTGCTGAGCGCACAAATGAACTGGAACTCAGCCAAACGGCTACCCTGAATTTACTTAATGATCTTAAAGCCGAGAATAATGCCAGGAAGAATATCGAAGCCGAGCTTCGGAAAACGCAATTATTACTGCAAGCGAGTCTTGAAAGTCCGAAAGACATGATTATTATGTCGGTCGATAAAAACTATAATTATTTATATTTTAATCAGGCTCATGCCGAGGCAATGAAATTTGCCTATGGACAAGATGTTGAGATAGGTGCGAATGTCCTCAATTATATAAGTTCTGAGGAAGACCGAAAATTGTCAAAAAAAAATTATGACATTGCATTATCAGGACAGGCGCATACTTCTATCGAACAATATGGAGATATCAATCGATCGTTCTACGAGAGCTTTTATAACCCGATTTTTAATGAGGAAAATGAAGTCTTTGGCATAGCAATATTCGCAAGAAATATTACAGATCGAATTAAGGCTGAGGAAGCACTTCGGTTAAGCGAAAACAAATTCAGGAAGATTTATGAAGAAGGGCCATTGTGTATGGCTATGCTCGATGTTGAAGGACACTTCATCGCTGCAAATACCCCATTTTGTGAAATGATTGGGTATAGTGAACAAGAACTAATACAGATTACTTTTAAGGAGATTTCTGATCCCAGCTTCCTTGCTGAAAATTTGGAAAATATTAGAAGGCTTGCTTCGGGGGAGATTACTGTATATAAAACTGAAAAGCCATATATCCGAAAAGATGGTCGGCGCATATGGGCTTCGCTTTCCCTCACAGCCACCTTTGATAATAATGGTGACTTGTTATACTTTCTCCCACTGGTGGAAGATATTACTGAAAGAAAGCATTCGGATGAATTAATAAAAGCTAGTGAAAAGCGCTACCAAAGCCTGTTTGAAGATTCACCTACGCCAATGTGGGAGGAGGATTTTTCGGAAGTAAAAATAGAAATCGAAAAGTTTAGAAGCAGTGGAGTAGTTAATTTTAAGGCATTTTTTAAACAACATCCCGATAAAGTTAATGAACTCTTCAGCAAAATAAAAATCATCGACATTAATAAAGCTGTAGTCTCTTTGCATAAGGCTCGTTCTAAAGAGGAAGTCCTGGCTAATTATCCCGGTTTACTTCATGAAAGTGCATCGGAAGGGCTAATCAATGAATTTGCTCTAATTGCAGAAGGAAAAACACAATTTGAAATTGAGATCGATGCATATACCATGAAGGGTGAGACCTTGCAGGTTATTTTAAATTGGGAATCGGTCTCATCAAAAGAAACGCTTTCAAGAGTACTCATTTCTGTTACGGATATTACCGCACGTATTGCTACTGAAAGAGCATTAAAAATTTCTGAGGAGAAATTTAGAAAGGCCTTCGAATCGCATCCGGGCTTGGTTGGAATTAGCCGTATGACGGATGGTATGTATATAGATATTAATGATAATTTTTGTGAGACATTAGGATGGCCAAGAGAAGAAGTAATTGGAAAAACCTCGAAAGAAATAAGTGTGTTTTTTGATTACTCACAGCGAGAGCAATTCGTTGAAGTGCTAAAAAAGAATGGCAGTTTACATAATTTCGAGATTAATTTAAAAACAAAAAGTGGAGAAAAGCGCATTGGTCTTTTTTCCGCCGAAATCATCGAAATAGATGGTCAATCTTGTTTGCTTGCGCAGATTTATGATATTACTGACAGAAAAAAGACAGAAGAGGCGTTGCGTGAATCTGAGCAGCTTTTCTCAAATATGTTTTATCGAAGTCCGGTCACCATTGTTATTACTAATCCCATTGATAGCCGTATAATCGATGTAAATGACGTATTCCTTGTTGATATGGAATATTCGCGTGATGAGGTGATAGGAAGAACAACCTTGGAACTGGGAATGTTTGATGATCCCAATGAGAGGGTAAAACTTATTGATGAGCTTAAAGTCCATAATTCTGTATATGGCTTTGAATGCCGCTTTCGTTCAAAGTCAGGGAAATTATTATATGGGTTGATGAATGTGGTCTTTTTGCAGATGAAAGGAATGAGTTGCCAATTATCTACCATAATCGATATTACTGAACGAAGAATAGCAGAAGAGAAAATTCAGGATAGTCTTGAAAAATCTGATATTGCACAGGAAGCAGCAAAAATTGGTTTTTGGGATCTTGACGTTCGGAATTATAAGCTCGTCTGGTCGAAGGGGCTAAAAGCAATCTTTGAAATTGCACCAGAGGAACCAACGCCAACTTATGAGCAATTCTGGGATTATATTTATCCTGAAGATCTGCAATTCGTGAAAGAATGTGTCGATAAGCAGCTGGAGATTTTGGCTGAGAAGTCAATTAAATACACTTATAGAATTGTGACAAAAGGTGGAATTCTTAAGCATGTAGAACACATAGGGAGACAGAATGTAAGTGGAGATGGGCAATTGTTGATGATTTACGGATCGCTACAGGATATTACTGAACAGAAGCGTGCAGAAATGGAGATTACAATGCTCAACGAAGATTTGGAACTTCGCGTTGCCGAACGTACAGTGCAACTTCAGGCTGCGAATAAGGAAATGGAAGCTTTTAGTTACTCGGTTTCTCACGACCTCCGTGCACCGCTGCGTGCTATGGATGGCTTTGCGAGAATATTACATGAAGATTATTCCTCCGTTCTTGATGAAGAAGGCAACCGTTTGCTTTCTGTAATAATGAATAATGCTCAGCGTATGGGTCATCTGATTGATGATCTCCTGACATTTTCTCATTTAAACCGCCTTGAAATAAATATTTCGAAAATAAATATGAAGGAAATGGCCGCTTCAGTGTTCAAGGAGCTTGTGTCAAATGAGGTGCCCGATAATTTGAATTTTGTGCTGCATGACCTCCCAGAAGCCAATGGTGATTCGGCCATGGTCATGCAAGTATGGGTGAACCTTATCGGCAACGCAATAAAATTCACCTCTCATAAGACCGAGCGAAAGATAGAGGTTGGTTATACCATTGATAATTCGGAATGTTTGTACTATGTGAAAGATAATGGGGCAGGCTTTGATATGAATTATGCAAATAAGCTTTTTGGTGTCTTTCAGCGATTGCATACCACTAAAGAATTTGAGGGGACAGGTGTAGGCCTTGCCATCATTAAGCGTATTATAACTCGTCATAATGGACGGGTGTGGGCAGAAGGCGAAGTTGATAATGGTGCAACGTTTTATTTTTCTCTACCGAACTTTAATGAAACAGCTAGAATCTCAATTGGAGAAGTTTAATAATTTTTACATTAGTTGGCATGCTAAAAATCTTAATAATAGATGATAATAATGATAATATTATTAGTCTAAAAGCCATTATTTATGATAGTTTTCCTGGGGCTTTTGTTATTACGGCACTTGAGGGCTCCAGTGGAATTTCACTAGCAAGATCAAATGATCCTGATGTTGTGCTATTAGATATTGTGATGCCTGAAATGGATGGATTTGAGGTGTGTAGGATACTTAAAGCTGATGAGAGGATTGGGGATGTTCCTGTAGTATTTGTGACTGCATTAAAAGGTGATCGCGAAAATCGCCTTACTGCACTGGATGTCGGAGCTGATGGTTTTCTTTCTAAACCAATTGATGCGACCGAATTAGTCGTTCAGATTCGTGCAATGGAGAAGGTTAAGCAAGCTAGCCGGCAGAAAAGGGATGAGCAACTCAGATTAAGTATGATGGTGGCCGATCGTACCCATGAGCTGCAAATGAGCCAAACCGCTACACTCAACTTGCTGGATGATTTGAAAGTTGAGATTGAAGCACGCATTAGATCGGAGGAAACACTTCGAGAAAGCGAAGCATTTCTAACTTCCATTATTGAGAATTTGCCACATATGATCTTTTTGAAAGATGCAAAAGATCTGAAGTTTGTTCGTTTTAATAAGGCTGGGGAAGAACTTTTGGGCTACGATAGAAATGAACTCATTGGAAAAAGTGATTATGATTTTTTTTCTAAGGAACAGGCCGATTCGTTCATTCTTACTGATCATCAAGTGCTTGATAGCGGAACAATGTGTGATGTGCCAGAGGAAACCATTAATACCAGGCTTGGAGTAAAAATTATTCAAACAAAAAAAATCCCTATTTGCGATCAAAATGGAAAAGCTTTATTCCTTCTGGGAATCTCAGAAGATATTACACAACGGAAAATTGTTGAACAGAAGCTTAAGCAACAAACCTATGCAATGGATGCAGCCATTGACGGTATTGCGATTCTTGATGCACAACAAAATTATACATATCTGAATACTGCACATCTTGAAATCTATGGGTACGAAAGCCCTCAGGAGCTTATCGGCAAAACATGGAGAATTTTATACAAAGAGGAAGAATTAGTACGGTTTGATAATGAAATCATGCCTGTTTTTGCAAAAGACGGGTGTTTCAGGGGAACCGCAGAGGGGCTTAAAAAGGATGGCACTACATTCCCTCAGGAGATTTCCCTTACAGCACTCGAAAATGGCGGACTTATTTGCGTGGTTAGAAATATCAGTGAACGCAAAAGGGTTGAGACGGCCCTCATTGAAAGCGAAGCGGCAGTAAAAAATAAGCTAAAAGCCTTACTTGAACCGGAAGGCGATATTGGCAACCTTATTTTAGAGGACATTTTGGATACGGAAGCATTGCAATTAATGTTAGATGATTTTTATAAACTAACTGGAATTGGCAGCGCGATCGTAGATAATTCGGGTAAAGTGCTTCTTGCCGTTGGCTGGCAAGAGGTCTGTACGAAATTCCATCGTTGTCATCCTGATACATTAGTGAATTGTCTGGAAAGCGATACTGTGTTATCTTCCGGAGTAAAATACGGTTCCTATAAAGCCTACAAATGCAAAAACCATTTGTGGGATGTGGTTACTCCAATTCATGTTGGTGGACGTCATCTTGGAAATTTATTTTATGGGCAATATTTTTATGAAGATGAAAATGTCGATCTTGAAGTGTTTAGAAATCAAGCTCGCAAATATGGGTTCGATGAGGAAGAATACCTTGGTGCAATAAGCCATGTGCCGCGCTGGAAAAGAGAAACCATCGATACTGCCATGGTTTTCTTTTCAAAAATATCGGATATTATCTCATCGCTGAGCTTCAGTACAATTCGCTTATCAAGAACTCTGGCTGATCACAAAAGGGCAGAGCTTGCTTTACGAAAAAGTGAACAACGACACCGTTTGCTTGCTGAACATCTGTCGGATGTTATTTGGACCATGGATATCGAAGGGCATTTTACCTATGTTAGCCCATCTGTAGAGAAAATGAGAGGCTATACTGTTGCCGAAGTCATGGAACAAACCATGGATGATTTTCTGACTCCTGAATCCGCCGCACTTGCTAAAGAAGCATTTGTTGGTGTTGTTCAGGCCGTCATGCAAGGTGATCATGCAAGTGAATATAGAGGAGAACTCGAGCAGACACGTAAGGATGGAAGTACATTATGGACCGAAGTGACTGTTTCAATCTTGAAAGACGATGACGGGAATTTTGTTGGTGTTACAGGAGTAACGCGGGATATACGAGAACGAAAACGTGCCGAAGAACAAATTAGAAAATTAAATGAAGATCTTGAGCGAAAGGTAATAGAACGTACCGCTCAATTACAGGCTGCAAATAATGAAATGGAATCGTTTAGCTATTCTGTTTCTCATGACCTGCGCGCACCTTTGCGTGCAATGGATGGCTTTGCAAGAATCCTGATTGAAGATTATGCGCGCTCGCTTGATACAGAGGGACGGCGATTACTTGATGCTATCATGAGTAATGCTATACGAATGGGAAACCTTATCGATGATTTATTGGCGTTCTCTCGCTTGAGTCGCCAGGAAATTGTTGTTTCGAGTGTCGATATGAATTTAATGGTGAATACCTTGATTCAGGAACTTTCGGCAGAGACAGATATTTCGCTAGTTCATATTCATGTTAATGATTTGCCTAAATCGCTGGGTGATCCCACTATGCTCCGTCAAGTGTGGGCCAATCTCATTAGCAATGCAATAAAATTCACAAGTCATAAATCGGAACGTTTCATTGATATTGGGGCATATACTGAGCAAGGCTGTAGTGTGTATTTTGTAAAAGATAATGGCGCTGGTTTCGATATGACTTATGCAAATAAATTATTTGGTGTGTTCCAGCGATTACATACCACAAAACAATTTGAAGGGACCGGTGTTGGTTTGGCAATTGTTCATCGAATTGTTAGCAGACTTAATGGTCGCGTTTGGGCTCAGGCAACGGTAGATGAAGGCGCAACGTTTTATTTTGTTCTCCCCATTGAAAAATAGATATTTTTTATAATTATAGTAGGTATTATAATAAATATAATATGGATTATTCGATTATTATTGGTTTGCTGCAAAATATTGCCATATTGCTTGCATTTAGCATGATTTACGACTATTTATGGTCGCGTTATGAAAAGCCCAAAGGGCTTTTATTAAAGGTGCTGGCCGGACTTACGCTGGGTGCCTTTGGAGTGATGCTGATGATGACTCCATGGAAGCTGGTTCCAGGAATCTCTTTTGATGTTCGCTCTGTATTACTCTCTATAGCAGGTTTGTTTTTTGGTCCTATTCCGGCAATCATTGCTATGATTATTACCAGCCTTTATCGCCTGTATCTTGGGGGTGCCGGAGTCTGGATGGGACTTGCAGTAATCATCAGTTCGGGCGCCATTGGTATGTTGTGGAATTTTATCAGACCTAATTGGAAGACGAAAAATACTTCTGTTGAATTGCTGCTTATGGGATTGGTTGTGCATATTGTAATGCTGGCATGTACTATTTTTTTGCCGGCAAACCTTTCAGCGATTACACTAAAAACGATCTTTTTTCCTGTGATTGTCATGTATCCTTTGGCTACAGTATTCCTTGGGCAAATAATGATTCATTGGTCGAAAATTTGGCAAACAAGAAAGGAATTAAAGGTTAATGAAAAGCGCTACAGAACGATCATTGAACAGGCCACCGATGCAATGTTTCTTGCTGACCTTGAAGGAAAGATTTATGATACAAACCAGCAAAGCACTAGTTTATTGGGATATTCCCGCGAAGAAATATTACAATTGAAATTATATGAAATTGATGTCGTTTTTAATGATAAGGTAAAACATAGCATTGCCCTTGGGAAACTCGAATATGAAAAATCTTATATCTTCGAAACAATCTTAAAACATAAGGATAATAGCGTAATTCCTGTTGAAATAAGTACTAGCTTTATTAATTTGGATGAGCAAACCTATGTGATTGGTTTTGCTCGAAACCTTACAGACCGCAAGAAAGCAGAAGCCCAAATTAAAAGACTCAATGAAGAATTAGAGCATAGGGTCATTGAGCGTACTGCACAACTTGAAGCTGCAAATCAGGAATTAGAATCGTTT
Source organism: Bacteroidales bacterium (assembly GCA_963678485.1). Lineage (GTDB taxonomy): Bacteria > Bacteroidota > Bacteroidia > Bacteroidales > CAIWKO01 > CALGYY01. Next base: position 737,800 of record OY782882.1, on the reverse strand, counting down.
AGCTATTCAGTTTCCCATGACCTGCGTGCACCTTTGCGCGCCTTACATGGCTTTTCCAGAATTTTAATTGAAGATTATTCTTCCAGTCTGGATGCCGAGGGTCAGCGCCTGCTTGAAGTCATTATGAGCAACGCTAATAAAATGGGATAGTTGATCGAAGACCTGTTGTCGTTTTCACGATTGAGCCGGCAGGAAATAGCCCTTTCAACAATTGAAATGGAAGCGCTTGCCACCACCGTATTTCATGAACTAAATACTGAAAACGAATTAGAACGAATCAATTTTACTATTAGCCATATCCCAGACGCATTGGGCGATTCAGCTATGATAAGGCAAGTTTGGGTAAACTTGATTAGCAATGCAATTAAATTCACCTCTCATAAATCGGTCAGAACCATCGAAATTGGATATTCAATTATTAATGATGACTGTGTATATCATATCAAAGATAACGGAGCTGGTTTTGATATGAATTATATTCACAAGCTGTTTGGTGTTTTTCAGCGCTTACACACAACCAAGGATTTTGATGGAACTGGTGTGGGTCTGGCTATAGTACATCGTATTATAAACCGCCATAATGGCCTAGTATGGGCTGAGGCTGTCGTTGATCAGGGGGCAACATTCTACTTTACACTAAGTCCTAAAGGTGTGGATTAATCGTGCTTGTATTGGAACTCCTAATCAATTGTGATTGGATGAAAAGTGGGTCAAACCAGATTTTTGAGGAGTAAAAAAATAACCAAATACATCAACAACTTAGAGCCAAAAGAAGGTTTGTCACAATTAACAAGAACGCGACTAAATTGACTGTTTATTTCTATTATTTCCACCATTTTTCTTGACAAAAATGGTGGAGCCAAAAGTCAAGTCAAAGCACCATGCTATCTCCCCGCTCTCGCCAACGGCCGCAAATCACGCAAGGTAGTGCCGAAAACGCCAATTGACGGCAGTTCTTGATTGTGATAATAAACTTCATTTCACTCATTGAATTTTCTTTTTGTCGTTTTCGACAGAGCCGACAGCGAAAAAGCCGCTGTCTGGCCCCTTGCGGATTTGCGTGCCCTTGGCGATTCACAGCCCGCCCACGCCCGCTTGCTTTGACCGGCCCGCGCACACGTTTTGAACATTAGCATTGCATAATTTCAATACTGTAAAAGAACCCTTAAGTACGAATAGTATTGGTCTTATCCACTTTTAAATCATGGATGCTCTAAAAGATTGATAAGTTTAATCAATATTACAAGCAATATATGCAATATGCATGCATGAAGGATTATTCGTGGCATTCGCGATTGAGGAAAGGTTTTAATTCCTATTCTTTCCTATGAATAGTATTCTTACTCCTCAACTTTTCCGCTGGATCCATAAAAGTGAACTTGTTTATATATCATCAAACAACTTCAACCCTATATAACATCAATTGAGCAATGTCAGAGAGAACTGCAACCTGAATTATTAAATCAAATACAGATGCGGTTTTCTTAGAATGTCTAGTTCTTCACAATTTTAACTCTGAGATTGATGCTTTCACTTTGCAGACTAATCCAATAAATCCCATTCTGGAACGATCCAAGATCAATCAATTTGCTTGAGTTTTCCTGCATTTCCAATGGTTCAGCATAAACACTTTGTCCTAAAATATTTTCAATCGTTAGCATTGCATTGCTAATGCTCCCGGAACTTTTTAGCGTTAATATGCCTTCTGTTGGATTTGGAAATAGGCTAATACCTAAGATTTCAGGATTATTTATTCCAACACTTATCATGTTGAAGATATTGGAAGTGGCTGTGCATCCATTGATATCAGTGACAACTGTATAATAATTGCCATTTGATGGTGGAGTGTAATTCTGTGCGGTGGCTCCGATAATAGGTCCGCTTCCTTGCAAATACCATTGATTTCCCGTGCTGGAAGAAGAGTGTAATATTCCGGCAGTTTCAGTCACAGTGACACTTTGGACAGGATAATGACTGACAGTAACACCCGTTGAATTAGCTGTAGCAGGGCTTGCACAATCAGCGTTTGAAGTCATTGTGCAGCCGATTGATTGACCATCGTTGAATATTCCCGATAATGTGTATCCTGTTCCTGCTGCGCTTCCGTCAACAGTCCATGCATAAGTGGGAGTGTCGCCGCCATTCACTGGCTGGGCAGTGAAGAGAATTGTACCTCCCGGACATACCGTCGTTCCCGGATTAGCGTCGATACTTACAGATGGAGTTACATACGGATTTACCACCATGGTAATCACATTTGAATTGGCCGTACTTGGCGAAACACAGGATGCAGTAGATGTCATAACGCAACTTACTTGATCACCATTATTGAGTGCAGTGCTGCTAAAAATCACATTATTCGTACCTGTTGGCGTGCCATTAATCAGCCACTGAAAACTTGGACTACCACCGTTTTCTGCAGTTGCGTTAAAGGTAACAGCAGTGCCAGAGCAGATTTCAGTTCCCGATGATCCAATAACTAACAATGGTGAAACGGGTGAATTAATAATCATAGTAACTGAGTTTGATGTGGCCGTTGTAGGCGAAACACAACTTGCAGTTGATGTCATTACACAACTTACAACATCACCTTGTGCTAATGTAGAACTGCTGAATGTGGCACCAGTTCCTGAATTTACACCATTCACCTTCCACTGATAGGATGGCGTTCCTCCATAGGTTGGTGTTGGAGTGAAGGAAACTAAAGTTCCGGTACAAACATTATTTGCAGAAGGAGCAATGCTTACTGTTGGCGTGGATGAAGAAGTAACGGTCATGGTAACATTATTCGATGTGGCCGTAGTGGGAGATGCACAATTTGCGGTGGAAGTCATAGTACAACTTACCACATCACCTTGCTGAAGTGTGGTGCTGCTGAATGTCGCGCCAGTCCCGGCATTGGATCCATTGACCTTCCATTGATATGATGGTGTTCCACCATTAACAGGGGAAGGTGTAACGGTGACCAGCGTTCCATAACAGACCGTAGTGGCCGATGCGCCAATGGTAACAGCGGGTGTGAGTGCGGCATTCACCGTCATACTCACCGAATTTGATGTGGCCGTTGAGGGTGAAGCACAGCTGGCATTTGACGTCATAACACAGCTTACTGCATCGCCTTGAGCCAGACTTGAGCTGCTGAATGTCGATCCAATTCCGGCATTCGTGCCATTGACCTTCCATTGATAACTGGGCGTTCCACCATTGGTTGGTGCTGGTGTAAAATTAACGGTAGTTCCGGGACAAATTGTCGTTGCTGAAGCTCCTATGATAACGGAAGGTGTGACTGTCGGATTGACAGTCATAGTAACCGAGTTCGATGATGCAGTAGTAGGGGAGGCACAACTGGCGGTTGAAGTCATCACGCAAGTAACAACATCACTTTGTGCCAGACTTGAACTGCTGAATGTTGCTCCAGTAGCGGTATTTACATTGTTTACTTTCCATTGATAGGTTGGTGTACCTCCATTGGTGGGAGTTGGTGTGAATAAAACGCTACTTCCTGCACAGATGGTTGTCGTTGATGCGGCAATTGAAACTGCTGGTGTGACCGAGGTTGGACTAACTGTAATGTAAGAAGTACGAACAAGTGAATCATTGCCTTTGCAATTGAATACTTTTAATTTTACAGTATAAGTTCCCGCGGTTGCGTAGGTATGCGAAGGATTAGTCGTTGTGGATGTTGCTCCATCACCAAAGTACCAGATACAGCTGGATGAGGAAGTTGAATTATTCGTAAACGAAGCTGTTCCTAGGCATGCATCGGTTACTGTTCCTGTAAATTGTGCATCAGGGTTTACAAGGGTTGATGGCCTCAGTTGAACATTAAGTACTGTTGCCGCACCATTGGCAAGAACCACATTGTTTATTGTTTTACTAACATAACCACTTGCTGAGAAGGTCAGGTTGCGTGTTCCTGCAATCATGTATTTGTGATAGTTTCCAACAGGAAGCGCTGACCAAACCTGAGAGCTGTCGTTGGTTTGATCGTAGCCGGTAATCCATACTTTTGCTTTTATTGGTAGGCCTGAGCAAGAGTCAGTAATGATGCCCCTAACTCCATACATAGATTCCTGCATATAATTTAACAAGGAGCGATAGTTCTCATTCCATTTGGTGTTCAAATCTTCAGAGGCTGTAGTTTTAGTACCATCAATTTCTAAAGTTACCTCCCTGCAATTCCTGTAAAATCCCATATAATCCTGGCGTCCTCCAGTGATTACATACCAGTCGCCTCCTTCAGTTACGCCGTCAGCGTAAGTGTCCGACATATAGGTTGCATTAATGAGACGTGTTGTATCAACCCAGGCGGTGCAAACACGCTCCCACCAGAGACGGTCAGCATTGCTATTACCAGAAGTTATCCATGTATCCCAGGGATAGTTGGCAACTTCTGCTCCCCCATGAAAATTTGCCGCCATGTTGAAATGATGATTGGTGGCAAAGGTCATGAATGCCTGAGTTTCCGGAGTCCAAGCATTACCATCAGGGTGCTGACCTGCCCGAGGGTCAGGGAAATTGCGGTTCATATCAACATTACCGTAGTTATTTCTTCTGGAGTTGGCGATAGTACTTCCTGCCGGACTTGAATTATAATAGGTTCCTTCAGGATTAGACAGTGGGCAAATCCAGATTTCTGCACCATTAAGCAAATTTGTAACTTTAGGAATAGTGCCGTAATTGGTAAGCAAGTAGCTGATCATGCGTAAACATAGCATAAAACCGGTGGTTTCATCTCCATGAATACTAGATGTAAATAATAATTGCGGTTCATTCTCAGGGGTGTTGACATTATTCGAGATTTTAGCGACTAAAATCTTGTAGTTGCCCGATGGGGTGGATGATAAGATGGTGTCAATATCACAAAGATTAGGATAAGTGCTAGCAAAATTTGCCATCATTTGCAGATAAACACTGAAGGTGGGATAGCGATCCCAGCTGGCCATTTGAGCAACGGTTGTGGCCATAGTCAATGCTTTCGGTATCTCTTTCGGAATAATAGTGTAAGGGATATTGCGTAAAAGAAAAGTCTGGAATTCCTGAGGGTTTGCATAAGCTCTTACAGCATAGCCTCCTCCATCAGCTAAAGGTTTTACATTGTCAATTGACATAATATTGGTAAGGTCATTATTGATTTCATCAATGCTGCTTACCACAAAGGAAATTACAATTTCTCCGCGATCCTGCAGTATCTGATTGGCTTGCTGGATCTGATTAGTGTTCTGTTCCTGTGCCATCAAGGCGCTGGAAATCAATAAACTTAATACGAAAGCTAGGATTCGACGCATAATACCGGATATTTCGGCGAAAATTACGAAATTATCCTTCTAAATGTATGCATATGTTAAAAAAAAAGTTGAGGCTGCCCTTTTAAGACGCCTCAACTTTTTCGAAGGTGAACAATCGGAACGATTATTCAATAATGAGTTTTTGAACCAGTCGTGTTTCGCTGTTGTGCAATACCACATAATAAGCGCCACTCGAAAGGTTGCCGGGATAACACTGATGGCTAGCCTGATATTCACTGTTCATAAAGGTTTCGCTGTATACTTGCTTAGCTGCATGATCAAGTATTTCACAACTAACCATTCCTGTAATGCCGCTAAAGGAAATATTGAAACTTCCAGCTGTTGGATTTGGATATAGCTCAAAGTGCTGCTCATTTAGTGTTTCAATGCCTTGAGGACAAATGCTCCAGTTGATATTTACGCTGTCACGGCTAATACAGTCGTTTTGGTTAACGTCAACCCAAACAATATGATTCCCAAGTACACCATTCCAATCGGCTGTATCGGCAGCATAAGATTGGCTGGCCTGACCATCCCACCAAGTATAACTGGCTCCGGGATTTCCTGCGTCAAGCAATAATGTCTGTCCTGCACACATACTGGTGTCGGTTCCCAGAGAAACTGTCGGATAGTCGTTAATTGTAATGGTAATTCCCTGTCCGATGTTCGTTGTGCAACCATTAACATCGGTTACCGTTAACAACTGAAATGTTGTAGTTGAGTCGAGTGTCATTTCCGTTTCAATAACACTAGTGTTAATAGGCAAGCCATAGGCTGTATCAGTACCAATCACAAATGTAATCGCCCAGGGACCATTACCTAATAATTCCATCATCAGGGTGGCAGGCGAACCAAGGCATACAGCGGTATCACTGGAATGCACGCCATAACCCGGAAACGAATTAAACGTAGAGGTGAAATGTACAGTGTCATTAGTCACATCATTATCGGCAAGATAGTCAATCGCTATCATACAGTTATAGGTGATAAACTGATTGAATCTGTATTTTGTCGGGAAAAGTAAAGTTACCGTATCACCTGGGTTGAAATTACTAACGAAATCAATGGATTCAACCACAGGGGTGCCACCATTAATTTTGTATGTACTCATGATTGGAGCACCTCCAATAATAGGTACTGTGCCTGTGTTAATTACAGTGAGAGGAATGGATACTAAGCCAGCAGTATCGCACTGAACCTGGTTTTCCTGTATTACTTTAACATCCACCTGAGCCATTGTTTTTAAAGAAAGGCTCATGATAAGTATCAGAGCTGCAAGTATTTTTATTCTCATTTTTTATGCTAATTAATAGAAAAAAAATTTCGGGTGCAAAAGTACACTTTTTTTATTTAATAATGTGTAATTTATGAAGCAACTTTTTTTTGATGGAAAGTAGTTGTCGAAGAAAAAGTTCAGAGGTCAATAAAATTACAAAGAAAATAACTCCGGCAATTACGAAGTTACACTGTAAATTCATGGATAAGAATATGACAGGCGCCATTATCTCTTTAATCTGATTTCGCTCCTTTGATAGCTTTCTCTTGCATAATTATTTTCGACTGCCCGAACTTTTTTATATTCGCAAAAAAAATATGATGAAAAGCATCAGACTTCTTTTCGTTTTAATATTCGCTCTGTCGGGCGTATTTTCAGTAAAAGCTCAGGTGATGAATATTGAGCAGGAACGAATTTCGACCGACACTACCGGGTGGGCGGGAACGACACAACTATCGTTTCAGTTTATAAAAAACAAAGCAGAAGTATGGAACGCTGGTGGGCACTTGCATTTGCAATACAAAACAAAAAAGAGTTTGTATCTATGTCTTACCGATTATATACTTTCAAAATCTGCAGGTTCTGATTATGCAAATGCAGGGATACAGCATTTTCGCTACAATTATAAGATAACAGATTGGTTTACCGCCGAAGCCTTTACACAAGTACAATTCAATCGCTTGTTAAATGTCGATTTTCGCTGGTTGCTTGGAGGGGGACCAAGATTTAAGGTTGTAAAAACAAAACCATTTCGATTGTATGCTGCTGCGTTGTATATGTATGAGTATGAAGAATTACATGATACTTCATTAATTAATAGAGATCATCGATTAAGCGCCTATGTTTCGCTTACGCTGAAGTTAAGAAGCAATTTGAGTTTAATAAACACCACTTATTTTCAGCCGAAATTTTCAAATTTTTCTGATTACCGTTTGTCATCACAAACAGATTTAAAAATTGGAATCAGCAAGCACTTTTCATTCAAAACGACCTATATCTATTACTTTGATGCATTTCCTGCTATTGGTGCTCCGCGAGAAACTCAAGCTCTATCCAATTCTCTAAGTTTTGATTTTTGATGAGGTGCATTACACCGTACATTGCTAAAATGGAATCCTCATCCGCTGCATTTGCGTAAGTACCCATTGCCGATTTTCCTTTTTATACCAAAAGAAAAAACGGTTTTGTGCATGCTTATCTTCGCTGTTGCTGGCAATAGTGAGCTTTTGTCCCGAGTACGGATCAAAGCCACAATAGTACATGACCGATGATAATGTCAAGGGTGTGGGTGTGAAATCCTGTACCTGCTCAAGGTGTAAATCAAGTTTCTTCGTTTCTGCTGCAAGTCTGGCCATATCTTCTAATCTGCATCCCGGGTGGCTGCTGATGAAATACGGAATGATTTCCTGCTTCAATCCTGCTTCACGCGACAAACGGTAGAATAGGGTGTGAAACGCATAGTAATTCCGAAACGAAGGCTTGCGCATAACTTTTAATACATCATCTGAAGTGTGCTCTGGTGCTATTTTTAAGCGACCGGAAACATGATACTTTACCAATTGACGAATATATGCGGTATAACTATTTTTTTTATCAACGGCGTCTGCTTTGTTTACCAACATGTCGTAACGTATTCCGCTGCCAATACTAATTTTCTTTATTCCACGAACCATAAGTGCTTTTTGATAAAGCTTAATTAGTGGAAGATGATCAGTATTCAGATTTGGACATTGCGCAGGATAGATACACGAAGGACGTTTGCATTTTGCACACTTTTTCTTATCTAATCCACCCATTTGATACATGTTTGCAGATGGCCCACCTAGGTCACTGATGTGTCCTTTAAAGTCAGGGTCTTTGGTGATAATTTCAAGTTCGTTGATAATAGATTGCTCCGAGCGACTTACTATAAACTTACCCTGGTGTGCAGAAATAGTACAAAAACTGCAGCCTCCAAAACAACCACGATGAAGATTTACCGAAAACCGGATCATTTCAAATGCAGGGATAGCGCCTCTTTTCGCATAACGTGGATGCGGTTGTCGTGTGTAAGGCAGGTCAAACGTGGCGTCCAGCGTTTTTCCACTGATAGGTCCTTCTGCTGGATTCATCACCAACCATCGTTTCCCAACCTTCTGAATAAGGCGTTTTTGGTGCATCATATTGGAATCTGTTTCCAATATTTTAAAATGTTCGGCGAACTGCTTACGCGATGCCATACATTGTTCGTGCGATGGAAGCTCTGCCTGTTGCTCCGCGTCTGTTATTGGTAAGGTTTCCTTATTGCTTATGTAAAAAGCTGTCTGTGGAATATCAGTTAAATGGTCGATGCTCTTGCCTTGCTGCATCTCGCGGGCAATCTTGCGAATACTTTGATCGCCCATCCCGAAGACTAACAAATCGGCATGGGATTCTTCAAGAATGCCGGGCTTAAGTGTGTCAGACCAATAATCGTAATGGGTCGTTCTTCGTAACGAGGCTTCAACACCGCCAAGAATAACAGGGGTATCTGGATATAGCTTTTTAAGAATATTGCTGTAAACTGTGCAGGCGTAGTCAGGCCTGAATCCTGATTGTCCCCCTGGCGTATAGGCGTCGTCGGAACGCTTACGGCGAAAGGCAGTGTAGTGATTCACCATGCTGTCCATACAACCTGAAGTGACTCCGAAAAAAAGACGTGGTTTGCCGAGTTTTTTAAAATCACGTAAATCATCACGCCAGTTAGGTTGGGGAAGTATCGCCACTTTCAGCCCTTCATCTTCCAGAATACGTGCAATAACGGCACCGCCAAAACTGGGATGATCAACATACGCATCCCCGCTAACGATGATCACATCTACCTCGTTCCAGCCGCGTTTATCCATGTCTTCGCGACTCACCGGTAACCAATCAGTAATCTTAAGGTCTTGTGTCATATCGATTCCAAAATTACAGAAAAATGTCCGGTATCCGTCGGTTTTTTGTAATTTCGCATACTGTAGAAATCCATCATGAAAAAAGTCATTTTTGTAAATATTCCACATCCGGTACTTCTGGAATCCCTTCAGACAGCTGGATATCTATGCGAAATGGCTCCTAATGACAGCAAGGAAAACATTCAATTGCGCATCGCTGATTATACAGGATTAGTCATTAATAGCCGATTTTTTCTTGATGCCGAATTTCTTTCTCATGCTACTCAGCTGAAATTTATCGCAAGAGTTGGGGCTGGTATGGAAAGCATCGATACCGATTATGCTGCAAGCATGAGGATTAAATGTTTCAATTCTCCTGAGGGGAACAGAAATGCAGTTGGTGAACATGCGCTCGGTTTATTACTTTCTGTGATGAACCACATTCCGCGGGCTAATCAGCAGGTGCACTCTTTGAAGTGGCTCAGGGAAGCTAATCGAGGAGTGGAAATAAAAGGAAAAACGATTGGTATTATCGGTTATGGAAATATGGGTAGCGCATTTGCAAAACGTCTTGCCGGTTTTGAAGCAGAGGTCATCGCCTACGATAAATATAAAAGTAGCTATTCCGATAACTATGTAAAAGAATCTGATTTAGATGATATTTTTGAACGAGCCGATATTATTAGCTTTCATGTACCACTGACAGATGAAACAAAATATTATTTTAATGATGCATTTCTTGCTCGTTGCAAAAAACCAATTTGGGTATTGAATACTGCCAGAGGGAAAGTGCTGGATACATCGGTGTTGGTTGAAGGTTTGAAAAGTGGAAAGGTATTGGGCGCCGGACTCGATGTGCTGGAATACGAGGAAATCTCGTTTGAAGCAATGGATATGAGTCAGCTTCCCCTTCCTATGAAAGAATTATTGGAGTGCGAAAATGTTGTGCTTACGCCTCATATTGCCGGATGGACAATAGAATCAAAGTATGCATTAGCACAGGTGTTGGCTGAGAAAATTCTATCAGAATTTCCAAACGGAAAAGAATAGCAGTGATGATAATTCAAAAAAAATATACAAAAAAATAATAATTAAGAAAATCTATAAACTATAAATAATATTAATATGGGCAAAGAAAACAAACTTTTCAAAGGAAAAACACTTGCAATCTTATCCGGAGGCGGCGATACCCCGGCTATTAATTCGAGTATTGAGTCCATTCGGAATCGTGCTTCCTTGCTGGGGTTTAAGGTGTTTGGCGTACGCAAAGGATGGAAAGGTTTATTGGGTGATGGTGATGTAGTTGATCTTTCGCATCAGCCGTATGATGGTTTTTATGGTGGCACGGCACTGTTGTCGAGCCGCACCAATCCCTTTCCTTCAAAGAAGAATCCTGAGAATCGTGTTCCGCAAATTCTTCAAAACCTTAACCGGTATAAGATTGACGTATTAGTGACAATTGGTGGTGATGATACCAACGGGGCGGCAAAGCGCTTGTATGAAACCGAAGGTATCCCTGTTATTGGATTTCCTAAGACCATCGATAATGATCTTCGTACACGAACCATTCATGATTATAATGGTAAGGATATCGAAGCGGTAATGTGCCCCGGTTTCCCTTCAGCAGTAAAGGGAATCATGGAATTCACCAATCGTATTCGTACCACTGCTGAATCTCATTCGCGTATTCTTGTGGTGGAGGTTATGGGTCGTGATGCCGGTTGGTTAACCGGTGGTACTATGTATGGCGGTGCAGATATGGCGTTGATTCCAGAGGTGCCTATTAGCAAAGCACGCAAAGAATTATTTTTTGAAGCAGTGAAGGAATGTTATATGCGTCACCCTAAAAAGGCGTTGGTTATCGCTGTTTCTGAAGGTGTACGCTGGTATGATGATGCAACGGATAAACTTGATGTTGTATATGCAAGTTCTGAAGTCGACGAATATGGACACCCTCGTTTTGGTGGTATCAGTGGCGTTATCGCTTCTGAGATTAGTTCAAAACTAAAGATTGAAGCACGCGCTCAAATTAGTGGATACTATGCAAGAGCTGGTCAGTGCAGGACCTACGACCGCAGACTTACCCAAACACTCGCAGATAAAGTAGTGGATCTGCTTTTGCGCGAGGATTACGGACAGATGCCGGTAATGAGCAAAATTGTAAAGTTTCAAGAATTAGAAGAGTTTAACACCAAGTCCATTGACATGGGTGAAGTTGGGAATCATGCACTACCTGAAATTTATTATGATCCAAATCATTTTAAATTTACGGATGCCTACAGTCATTTCCTCTCTCACATTTTAGGTGAACCTGACTTCTTGCAATTTGAACATAATTTTCCCGTTGTTATTCCAAAATAAATTATGATAAAGTTCTCTCTAAAACCTTTGTTTCTGCTGCTGTTTTTAGCAGCAGAAACTTTTTTTGTGCAAGCTCAGACCGATGTTCCCGGTATTACTTTAATCGATGGGAAAAGCATGCTAAAGACGGTTGAAGTATTAAGTGCTCCTGATATGGAGGGACGTCAGCCCGGCAGTGAAGCCTATGAGCGTGCGGCGGCATATATGCGTGATGCATTTGCTTCATTGGGATTAAAACCTGCTGGGGAGGATGGATATTTTCAGCATGTGCCTGCTGAATATGTCCAAATTACTGAAGATCCGGAGTTGCAACGTTTAGAGGGAGGAACTCAGCTTAATGATTATAAAGTAGGCGATCATTTCGTGTGCCGCGGTTTGACTGGTTTTGGAGATGTTACAGCACAAGTGGTTTTTTGTGGGTATGGAATTTCGGAACCTGAATCAGGATACGATGATTATGCAGGCATCGATGTGAAAGGTAAAATAGTGATGGTGTTTAAGCAAAATCCATCATGGAAAATTGGCAAGGTGGATTTTTCTCAAAAGTACAATCGCTACCGTGCGAATATTGCTGCAGCGCATGGTGCAGTCGGTTTGTTGCTGGTGTCGACGCCTCTGTCAGCAGATCCTCAAAAGCCTATAGGCAGTTTGATGGATGGAGAAGGAACTTATGATGTAAATATGCCTCAGTTGCATATTGATCTTGAAGTTGCTCAGGATTTTCTTGCTGGCTCTGATTGGAATATAAAGCGTTTGCAAACAGTGATCGATAGTACAAAAAAGCCGCATTCAGTTGAACTAAAATATCAAGCACGCATTATGGTGCGTGGTGAATATACTGCGGAAAAAGTTTCTTCAAATGTCGTTGCCTTAATGGAAGGAAGCGATCCAGTGTTGAACAAAGAATTCTTGGTGATCAGCGCTCATCTTGACCATGTGGGAAAGCAGGGGCATAGGCTTTACTTTCCCGGTGCAAATGATAATGCATCCGGCTCTGCAGCTGTGTTGCAGCTGGCAACGGCCTTTGCCAAATTGAATGAACATCCTAAGCGTTCGATTTTGTTTGTCTTGTATACAGGAGAAGAGCAAGGACTCGTCGGTTCTAATTATTTTGCTCAACACTGTCCGGTCGACGAACCGCAAATTGTTGCAGCCTTTAATCTGGATTGCGTTGGTTATGGCGATAGTATTCAGGTGGGTTGTGGAAAGTCTAATCCGGTGCTCTGGAAAATGGCTCAGACGCAGGATTCCCTGCATTTTAAACACATGATTAGTAACACCTGGGGCGGTGGAGGCGCCGATCTGGAAGGACTGTACAAATTGGGAATTCCGGGGCTCTATTTCGCTTCACGATATAGCTACACTCATTTGCATTTGCCAAGTGATGTAGCGGCAACATTAAACGTTGGGCTTTATCAGGAACTGGTACGACTTGCTTATCGTGTGGTTTACCTGGTCGCTCAGGGACAATACGCAAGAGAGCCATTGATGGATAAAAAGTAAGCCTTGTTTTATTCGGTTTTCCGAAACTGACTATTTGCTAAAATATCTTCCGTAAGCGTGAATAGTTCTGCAGTTGACGTTGAATGTGCAATGCGGTCAAAAACGATTTCAGCATCATCAAAGCCTTCGCTGAAAAGTTTCCAGAGATTTTTTATCTTTCGTACCACTAGTGATTCGGGGCGTAACCGCTGCATCTCCTGATACAAGTCGGTCAAAAAATAATGATAACGTTCCCTCTTTCGAATCTCAGTATCGGCGGGCATTTCCTTTATTGATTCAATAAGTGATGGATCGAAAAACACCCCGCGTCCAATCATCCAGTCGGTGATTGATGGATAGCGAATTTGCATCGACTTGAACGAGGAACGATTAAAAATATCTCCGCTGTAAATAATTTTATGATTGATTTTTGAAATACAATCATTTAATATATCATGATGAATTTGACCTTCGTACATTTGCTTTCCTGTTCGAGGATGAATAGTGATGCTCTCGAGGGGAAAATCGTTTAATATTGGAATAAGCTGATAGATTTCATCGGTGCTGTGATATCCTAATCTCATCTTTATTGAGATGCGTGTATTCACATTTGGGATGACTTTTTCTAAGACATTTCGAATCATCTTGGGATAGGGAAGTAAGCCAGCACCTCGTTTTTTAGCGGCTGTTTTTTTAACCGGACAGCCGAGATTCCAATTGATAGTCGAATATCCCCATTCGTGGAGTAATCCCGACATTTTAATGAAGTAGTCAGGATTGTTTCCCATCAATTGTGGAATCACCGGAAGCGAAGTATTGTTGGTTGGCAGCACATCTTTCGACAAGCTGGCATATCCTCTTTTCCCATCGATGAGTGAAATGAACGGACTAACGGCAAGGTCAACTCCAGCGTAGTGACGACCGTAAACATTGCGAAAGATGCAATCAGTATAGCCTTGTAGCGGTGCAAGTAAAATCATATTAAAAAAAATCGCAAGGCTAAGGTAGGATTTATTTAATGTTTGTCAAGGTTGAATCAATCGAGCGAAACTCTCAAACCAAAGCCGTGACGAATGCTCATTGTAGTGATGGTGCGTAATTCGGGGATGACAGTAAAATTTATCCCGGGGCCCATTTCGTAATAAAGATGAGTTCTTTTCCAGAATGCTTTTTTGTTGCCCATTCTGAAATCTATTCCCATCGGAATATAAGCAGAGAATCCAATGTTGCTTTTGTTCCTGAACGATTCTGATTGGAAATTATCGTTACCTGGAAAATTTGAATACGAGCCAAAATCGCTGAACTTAGTGTCGGTGTAACGCATGCGACTGTAACTAACTTCGGTTTGTGCATGAATCGACATTCCTGCGCTCATACCAACTCCGGCAAACAACGACCATCGTGCCGTTGGATCAGTCCTGAAAATCAGGCTGGCATCCAATCGTAATTGATCGAAGGTGTAGTCCATGTTGTAGTTCTTTGCATCAACAGAATCTACATAATAAGCCGTTCCTGTTTGAGCAGAGATTAATGTGTCGTAGGCCTGACGTGTTTCATTAAATAGATTTCCTGAAAATCCTCCGCCAGTGTAATAACTCAGGCCCAGTCGTAATTCAGGGTTGCCCCGAAATGCAGAGTGGTCCTTGTTAGCGAACTTTAATCCCATAGCCACAGAAAATACGCTGTTTGATGAGATACTGCGTCCACCGTAAGTGCCAAACCCGGTAAGGTCTGTGTTTAGTAGATCTGATTTAGGTGCTAATGAACGGAAGTCTGCCAAATTCCCATTCATTTCGTGAATAGTATTTAGCCCAATGTGAAAATAGAAATTACGAACGCCTGCACATTTTATTTTCGGTTGATCGCTTTGTTGTGCTTGCAGTAGGGTGCTTGCGGTTAATAGAACAAACACGGCTGCTAAAATTCGTTTTTTCATAATAAATTGGGATTAATTGTTTGAACTCAACAAACAATAATTAAATAGAATTATTGTGCCCGCCCATGCCTATTGAGCTGAACCTTTACAAATTCAATAAATATAGTCGTACCGATTTAGAACAGAGAAACGACTGTTTTTACTTCATGATAAGAATCTTCTTCATTTCGACCTTTTCATTGCTTCTGGTCTGGACAAAATAGGTTCCTGCCGCAAATTCGCTTAGGTCAATTTTTATTAACTGCTGAGAAGGATTATCGATGCTGCGTTCCAACACTGTTTTTCCCAATGCATTAATTAATGAAACCGTGATTGATGCAGTATTTTGATCGGTCACCTGAATGAAAAGATCTGTTACCGCAGGATTAGGGAAAATCAGATTCGGTTTTTCATTCGGTTCATTCACAGATGTGCTTCCTGTGATGTAGAACTTATGTGGATCAGGTGCTCCAATTAACGGATGGGTGACACTTTTTGGACTTTGATCAGAGGCATGGATATAATACCTTATGGTATCTCCCGGTGCCTGGCCGGGAATATTGGCTGTCCATTGGTTTCCGGAAGGATGACTCATCGCAATTTGTTGCCAGCTTCCATTATTAACTGAATAGCGCAGCCAGACAGAATCTGCAATAACTGTGTTTCCGCTAAGGGCATAAATCTGAGCACTAATGGGAAACTGACTTAGGTTATTTTGTGCATTTAATGTCGGATAATGTTTGATGTATAACATATTCTTATCTGCAACTTCATGTGTACGGCAGTGCAGTGCGTCTGTCGATTCCCAGGTGCTGTAAGGAACGCTCACAACGTTATAGCCCGGCATTGCACTTTGATAAACTGCAATGGCAGCAGCATTGTTGGATGAGCCAGTGCCAATCACTGTGGGAACATAAACACTTTTATTAAGAATGAGAGAGTTAGTGTAGGGTTGGCCGTTGGGCTCATACACGCGATATACCTGATAATGGTTGCCGTATGAAGAAACCTGATTCGCCCAATAGGTCGCCATGGCTTCGTAATCGGTGTACTGAGCATTGCTTACAGCAACCTGACCAATGAGAATTTTATCCACATCCAAAAACTTACCCCAGCAGTCGATATGCTTTATATATTCACCTAAGGGGTCAGTTGTGATATAATTATTGGTAGCTCCCAAAAATTGCTTCATGAGTGTATCAATCTGGGCTTCAGTATATGAGTTTTCGTCAAGAACCAGGTCGGTCGTGGCTGTGACACCCATTCCATCGCACATATAGTTTCCACCTGTATGCGAAATATTCATACCATACATATCTTCGCCCAATAAAGAAGCCATAACGCCTGGAACATTATCATCATTGGGACGTGGGCGATTATAGGGGAAATCTACGATTGCAATTTCGCTGTTATTAACCATAATGAACCATGGTGAATAATCGCGCGACCAATAGCTGTCCAATGCGGTAATCACAAAGCTGCAATTTGCTGTATTTACACCATTGCTGTTATAATTACTGGTAACTGTAGTTTGCTGTGCTGCACTTTCCACCAAGGTGATTACTTGCGTATTTTGCGAAAGACTGGCAATGAGTGAGTAAGGAATGCCAAAGTTACCCGGATAAGAAACGATTACGGCCTGTGCAGGTTCCCATTCAGCAATAGCGCGAATGCTTCCAACAGGTGGAGCCGTAGAAGTGAAAGCTTTATTCTGACGCGGGGCGTTTAACTCGGTGGAATCGAGCATGTGATAAGTGCCCTGAAATGTCTGTGGAATGTTTTGCGCAAATCCTGAAAATGCTAATGATACAGCAATTACTGTGGCGAGAAAAGATCGTGACATAATCGGAGGTGTTTTTGAATCCTTGGTCGCAACAAATATAGAACTTTGGCTCGTATTTCAAACCTCCCTGAAAAAATTCCTATCTTTGTCCCCCTTAATTACTTGCTTAAAGTATATGCAAACAATCACAGCTTATAAACTTCAACACCACGTCCGCATTGTAACAGCGGCCTCGCTTTTCGACGGACATGATGCCACAATTAATATTATCAGACGTATTTTGCAGTCATCAGGCGCAGAAGTAATTCATCTTGGACATAATCGCTCTGTTCAGGAGATTGTTGATTGTGCTATTCAAGAGGATGCGCAGGCCATTGCATTGACTTCTTATCAAGGAGGTCACATGGAGTTTTTTAAGTATATGTATGATTTGCTAAAGCAGAAGGGTTGTGGACATATTCGTATTTTCGGTGGTGGTGGTGGTGTTTTTCTTCCGGAAGAGATTAAAGAATTGCAGGCATATGGTATAGTGCGCATTTATTCTCCGGATGATGGCAGAGAGATGGGTTTACAGGGAATGATTAATGATTTACTTTCGAAATGTGATTTTCCTTGTGGGAAAAACCCGGAAACTGATTTTGAAAAGCTTGCCAAACGCGATGTAAATACAATTGCTCATCTGATTTCTGCAGCAGAGAATTATCCTGATGATATTTCTGATTTTTTGAAAAAATGCGAAGAAAATGCTCTTAAATCTGACATTCCAGTGGTTGGCATTACAGGAACAGGTGGAGCCGGAAAGTCATCTTTGGTAGATGAGGTGGTTCGCAGATTTTTAAATCATAATCCCGATAAGCATCTTGCCATTATTTCAGTTGATCCTTCAAAACGTAAAACTGGCGGGGCTTTGCTTGGGGATCGTATCCGGATGAACGCAATCGATACTGACCGGGTGTACATGCGGTCTTTAGCTACCAGACAGTCGAACCTTGCACTTTCGCGTTATGTAAAAGATGCAGTCTCAATAATAAAATGCGCCCCCTTTGATTTGATTATTTTAGAAACTTCAGGAATTGGGCAAAGCGATACTGAGATTGTGGATCACTGTAATGTTTCTATGTATGTGATGACGCCAGAATATGGTGCTGCGACTCAGCTTGAGAAAATCGATATGCTTGATTTTGCTGACATTATTGCATTAAACAAGTTTGATAAGCGGGGTGCAATGGATGCTTTGCAATATGTGCGCAAGCAGTATCAGCGCAATCATAATTTATGGGAGCAATCCTTGGATACAATGCCTGTGTTTGGCACAACGGCATCCCAATTCAATGACCCTGGTGTAAATGAATTGTATTGCGGTCTTGTTAAGCTGTTGAAGCAAAAGACGAATGCTGATTTTGTATGTGGGATCGATCAGCACACTGAGGTAGCCGATAAAATCTTTATCATTCCTCCACATCGCACTCGCTATCTTTCTGAAATTTCTGAAACTGTAAGGAATTACAATGCATGGAGCGAAGCGCAGTCCGAAGTAGCTCAAAAGCTTTATGGCATTCAGCAGGCGTTAGAAGTGGTAGAAGCCTCCGATGCCCCTGATAAAGGATCATTAGTTGAAGGGCTCAAAAAGCAGTATGAACTGTTTAGTGAAAATCTTGAGCCTTCGAATCGCCGCATTTTACTGGGCTGGCAGGAGAAGGTGCAGAATTATAAGAATGACGAATTTGTATATTCCGTTCGCGATAAAGAAATTCGTGTTAAGACATACACTGAATCCCTTTCACATAGCCGTATTCCAAAGGTTGTAACTCCCCGATACAAAGCATGGGGTGATGTGTTGAGATGGAATCTCCGCGAAAATGTTCCCGGTGAATTTCCTTATGCAGCTGGCGTTTTCCCTTTCAAACGTGAAGAAGAAGATCCAACACGAATGTTTGCAGGTGAAGGTGGTCCGGAACGAACTAATAAGCGATTTCATTATTTGTCAAAGGGAATGCCCGCCATTCGCTTGTCAACAGCTTTTGATAGTGTGACCTTATATGGTGATAACCCTCATGTACGTCCAGATATTTATGGAAAAATTGGCAATTCAGGCGTTTCCATTTGTTGTCTTGATGATGCTAAAAAGTTGTATTCAGGATTTGATCTGGCTGATGCCAAGACTTCTGTTTCAATGACCATAAATGGCCCTGCACCCATCATGACTGCTTATTTTATGAATGCAGCGATTGATCAGCAATGCGAGTTTTATATCCGTGCAAACGGGATGGAAACTGAAGTGCGTAAAAAAATCGAACAGATTTATGCTGCTAAGGGTCAAAAGCAACCACAATACTATGGCGCATTGCCTGAAGGGAATAATGGTCTGGGGTTGATGTTACTTGGGGTCACTGGAGATCAGGTCTTGCCAAAAGATGTTTATGAGCAGATAAAGACAGATACCATATGTCGCGTTCGCGGTACTGTTCAGGCTGACATTTTAAAAGAAGATCAGGCGCAGAATACCTGTATTTTTTCTACTGATTTTTCGTTGAAAATGATGGGAGATGTTCAGGAATATTTTATTAATAATAATATAAGAAATTTCTACTCAGTTTCAATATCTGGATATCATATTGCGGAAGCAGGCGCAAATCCTATTTCTCAACTTGCATTTACTTTGGCCAATGGATTTACGTTTGTGGAGTATTATGTTTCGCGTGGGATGGATATCAATAAATTTGCACCCAATCTTTCCTATTTCTTTAGCAATGGTATAGATCCGGAATTCTCTGTTATTGGTCGTGTAGCCCGCATTATTTGGGCAAAGGCGATGAAACTGAAGTATAAGGCAAATTCGCGTTCACAGATGTTGAAGTACCATATTCAAACATCCGGGCGATCGCTGCATGCGCAGGAAATCGATTTTAATGATATACGGACAACTCTTCAGGCTTTGTATGCAATTTATGATAATTGCAATTCATTGCACACAAATGCATATGATGAGGCGATCACAACGCCTACAGAAGAATCGGTGCGACGTGCGATGGCCATCCAATTAATCATCAATCGTGAACTGGGTCTGGCCAAAAACCAGAATCCGACTCAGGGAGCATTTATCATTGAAGAGCTTACCGATCTTGTTGAAGAAGCGGTGATGGCTGAGTTTGACCGACTGACTGAGCGGGGAGGAGTGCTTGGTGCTATGGAGACTATGTATCAGCGCGGTAAAATACAGGAAGAGTCGCTTTATTACGAAACATTGAAACATAATGGTGAATTTCCCATTATTGGTGTAAATACATTTTTATCATCCAAGGGCTCTCCAACAACCATCCCCGGCGAGGTAATACGTGCCACCGAGGAGGAAAAGCAACATCAGATTCGTACTATTGATGAGTTGCACCGACATCATGCCGACGTAAGTCCGGCATTATTAGAAGAATTGCAACATGCAGTTCGCATGAATAAAAATATTTTCGGACTGCTGATGGAAATTGGTAAGACCTGCTCACTTGGGCAGATCACTGCAGCATTGTATAATGTAGGCGGTCAGTACAGGCGAAATATGTAATGCTAATGTGGTAATGTGATAATGTGTTTGGTGAGGGAGTGTGGTGGTATAATTTGCGAAGTGCAAATTTAGAGGAGAGGGCTGTGCTTGAACGAAATTTTAGTTGAGAATAATTAATGTTTTAATGATATAGATGATTGAAATAAGAAAATTAACGTAATTTTTACTTTTTCAGTAGATGGAAATACCTAAATATGTGGTTGTTATGCATATTAAAAATTTTACAAAAAATTAAATAAAGTTCTTGCGTTGAGTTTGTATTAAATTATTAAAAACGTGACTATTGTAATATTCTCAGGGAACAATAATATGTTAAATAATCTAAATTATTTGTGGAGGTACCTGTGTTTCCGTATTTTTGTTACTTTCTTAGAAAAATTCTAAATAAACTATAATATGAAAAAATGGTTTTTACTATTGAGTGCCTTAATGATTACATCTTTCGTTTCGGCGCAAACCGTTATCTATCATGAGAATTTCGAGGCTCCTTCGGGGGGTGACAGTGTAACTTCGAGCGGTACGCCAACGGCCTGGGGTATTAATACCCGGGTGTATGCGGCAGGTGCTCAGTGCGACTCGAATTTTGTTCAAGCCGGTGATACGTCGTATCTTACAACCAGTGTAATTAATTGTACAGGCTACGCCAATGTGGTCTTGAAGTTTTCGCATATTTGTAAGATAGAGCTTACGGATGGTGGAGAAATAGAAGTATCTGTGAATAATGGTCCTTGGACCAAGCTCACGGGTACACAATATATTAATCCGGGGCCATCTCAGTTTGTAACCAACAGCAACAAGTTTAACGCATACACTTATATTGTTCCGAATATGTGGAACTATGCAGTGAATGATGCAAAACCATTAAACAGTTGGTGGATGCCTGAGCAGTTTGATATTTCTGCACTTGCTGCAGGACAGGCTAATGTTAGAGTGCGTTTTGCCCTGCGCGATGGTGGAGTAAACGGTGCCAACTATAATCATGGCTGGTTCATTGATAATATTCAGGTGCTTGGTGCCATTTCGGAGTTAAACCCGCCTGTAATCACTTACAAGCCTCCAATTGTTCAAGATACTATTAACAATACAGGTCCATTTGATATTTATGCATGGATTAAAGATCAATCAGGAATTGACACTGCATGGCTGGTTTATACAGTGAATGGCGGCTCAAGTATTAATATTCCTATGGTCTGGGTTTCTGACTCAACATATAAAGCAACAATTCCTAGCTATACTTGGAATACAGCCATTTCCTATTATGTACATGCTGTAGATAACTCCTTATCGAGCAATAGTGGAAATGCCACTACAAAGAACTTTTATATTAAGAAGGGGCCATATCCTGTAATTATTGGAACAGGAACATCTGGTCAAGCGCATCCATTTGATATTTTGTGGGGTTATGGCCGCAGTGCATCCATTTATACTCAGACAGAAGCTACGCAGTATGGAAATATATTAAGTCTTGCATGGTATGTTTCCTCCGCTGTGGCAACCAATGCTCCGATTAAAGTTTATTTAAAAACAACGACCGCTACAGTGTTTACTGCAGATACTTGGGCAAATGCAATTGCCGGTGCAACTTTGGTATATGATGGTACAGTTGCGTTCTCAACAGTTGGTTGGAGAGCTTTATCATTAATTTCTCCTTATAATTACAGTTCAGGGAACCTTGTTGTTCTTTGTGAGGCTAACTACACTGGGTCTGGGACATTCACTTATCCATCGTTTGCCTATACTACTCAGGCTACAAATACACATATGACATATACGGCTGATAATACGGCTCCGACAGGTAATGGAACATTGGGAACATCTAGACCAAATATTACAATTGGTTTTGCACCAACTTACAATGTGATGTTTGATGCTGGGATTGCTCAAGTATCCATGCCGAGCGGAATTGTCATTCCTGGCACTAACGTACCTGTTACCGTTAAACTTGTTAATTATTCAGACGATACTCTTACATCGGTGAAAATTAAATACAAAGTTGACGGTATTATTCAGGATAGTCTGCATTGGACAGGTACCATGTACGCAGGAACAGTTAATCCTAGTTTGAATATTGACACAGCCAACTTTGCTTTGGGAGCTCATACAATAAAAGCATGGACTGAGTTTCCTAACGGTGGATCGGATGTGGCTGCAATAAATGATACTTCAAATGCTAGCTTCTATGTGTGTTCAGGGACACTGTCAGGTAACTATACCATTGGAAGTGGCGGAGACTATGCGACCTTTAATGCAGCATTGTCCAATATGATGAATTGCGGTATCAGTGGTCCGGTTACATTTAATGTAATGAGTGGTACTTATAATGAGCGCTTGAGCATACCTTCAATCATGGGCGCTTCTGCAACCAACACCATTACCTTCCAATCACAAAGTGGACTTTATGGTGATGTGATACTGCGTGATTCTGCTATTTCGTCAGCAACAAATTATGTGGTGAAGTTGAACGGTGGTGATTATTTCCGCTTCAAGAATATGACACTGCAAGCGCGCGGAACATCTTACGCAAATGTTGTAACAGTTGATAATGGTTCAATCGAGAATATTTTCGATGGTAATAAAATCACTGCTCCTGTTACTACAGCTACCTCTACTGATTATGCTTTAGTCTATGGGCCATCAAGTTCCAGCATTGATACAGCGAATGCTTTCATAAAAAATACATTTGAGAATGGTAGTTATGGTATCTATTATTCTGGACCCTCTGGTTTGGAAAAAAGTACCAATGTTTTAAATAATACTTTTGTAAATCAGTATTATACGGCTATTTATCTTTATCAGCAAAATGCTCCGGTCATTGATGGCAATTCAATTACAACGAATTCTACATACACCACATTTTATGGGATGTACCTTGGTTATTGCAACAATAATATGAAGGTGCGGAAGAATACCATTCGTTTGATTAATGGGGGCTACGGAATATATGATTACTATTCCACTGGTGTTTTAGGTGGTGAAGGTCTTATTGCCAATAATATGGTAAGTATTGGTGGAGCTAATAGTAGTTATGGAATTATCAATTACTATAGTAAATTCCAAAATGTATATTATAATAGTGTAAACATATATGGTTCTGCTGGAACTGGACGTGCATATTACTTATATTCAAGTTCATCTTACACAAACAATCAGATAAAGGATAATATTTTTGCATACACTGGAACCAATACTTCTGGACTTGCGGAATATGTTGATACTCCAGCCGCAATCTCAAATATGAATTATAATGATTTGTATAGTACTGGAACGAATCTGGGTTATTGGAGTGGTAATATTGCCACATTAGCAGCTTGGAAAACGGCAACAACAAAAGATACAAACTCAATATCAGTAAATCCAGAGTATTTAACCTCCTCAAATTTGCATACATATTCAATGAATGTTCTGAATCTTGGTAAGCCCATCGTTGGAATCACTGATGATATCGATGGTCAGCCTCGTTCAGTCACCACACCTGATATGGGCGCAGATGAGTTTGATTTGCTAAGTACCGACCTTGCTGTTCTTGCTGTAATTGCTCCTAGTTCTAGTTGTCAGTTATCTGCTGCTGATAGTATTAAGGTCACAGTGAAGAACAAAGGTTCAAACAGCTTGTCTAATGTGGGTATGTGCTATAAGATTAATGGTAACGCACCAGTTTGCAACACCTTTGCCGGGCCGATTGCCAGTGGTGCAACTATGACCTATACCTTTGCAACACCTGCGAACTTAAGTGCTTTCGGTAATTACACAATTACTGCCTATGTTTCAAATCCGGCCGAACAGAATAATAGTAACGATACTGCCCGCAGGACTATCTACAGTGGTTATAATTTTATTACCGCAGGAACCTATACTCAGGGCTTTGAATCGACCGATTATTATGGTGATTGGAGTAAGTTGAGTGAAGGTCCAGATGTTTATTCCTGGGAATATCCTTATGTTGGAACTCCACATTCAGGTGCCAATAGTGCACGCTTCCTGAACAATGCAACCAATACTTTAAATGATTGGTTATTCTCTCGTTGTTTCCCATTAGAAGCTGGTAAAACATACGAAGTCTCTTATTGGTACCGCGGTAGTTCAACAACCACCCCATCACGTCTAAAACTCAAATATGGCTTGACCTCAACACCTGCAGCCATGTTGTATACTATCGACTCATTACCAAATATTTTGTCAACCACCTATGCACAGTCGGTGAAACGCTTCGTTGCTCCTGCTACTGCAAGTTATAATTTTGGATGGTGCGCTTACTCTGCTTCAGGAACACAGAATATGTTTATTGATGATATCAATATTAAATATATTCCTGATCAGGAAGCTGCGGTGATGAATATGAGTAGACCTATAGCCGGTTGCGGACTTAGCAATGCTGAGCAGGTACGTATTAAGATTAAGAATAATGGAGTAAGTAGCATTAATGGCAACCTTACTGCATATTATAAGGTAGGAAGTGCACCAGCAGTTTCTGAGCCAGTGACTGGAACAATCTTGTCCGGGGATACGTTGAACTTCACCTTCGCCACTCCTTTAAATATGGTGGCACCTGTTCGCGACAGTATCTTCAAAATTAAAGCATGGATTGTTCTTACTGGTGATCCTGTTCCTGCCAATGACTCAGTTTATAAAGAAGTTAAGTCGGGATTTGTTCCCTCTTCACCAATCGTAACTAACGATACTGTTGTTCAGAATTATCCTGCAACACTTCTTGCTTCGAGCACTGGTCCTGTTTTCTGGTATACCTCTGCAGTTGCAACTGCTAGTTTCTATACGGGACCGAGTTATACTACAGCTCCTTTAACAACCACTACTAATTATTATGTTGAAGCATCAACTGCGTTGCCGGGTGCAGTAAAAACAATAGGTACAGGTACAAGCACAACTAGTTACATTCCTCTGTATGGATATTATGATTACAGTTGGAGTTCGATACTCTTTACCTCTGCTGAACTTGGTTTTACAGGACGTATTGATACCATTGCATTCCAAGCCAATACCACCGCCCCATACACCTCACTTGATCAGCGTGTATATATGTCTAATGTAGCATATACTGCGTTCCCAGATGTATTACCTCCGGTTGTTGGAAGTATGACTAATGTTTATACTGGTACAGTTGTATGGTCGGGAAATGGCTGGTATAAAATTGCTCTGCAAACGCCATTCAATTATGATGGTGTGTCGTCATTGCAAATTTCCTGGGAAAACCGTGACGGTAGCTATGCGTCAGGATATCCTACATTTAACTATACTACTACAGCGGCTAATGATAAAGCAAGATATGGTTATGCAGATGGTGCGATGCCAACTGTAGCAGGAACGGCAACTACTTCAAGGCCGAATATTCGGTTTGTATACACCGTGCCTGGTTGTAATAGTGCTCGTGTTCCAGTTACCGCGACAGTTCTTCACCCCGCTGAGGATATTGCTCTCATAAACATTGAAACTCCAGTTACAGGATGTGCCGATTTAGCTGGCGAAGTGGTTTCTGTAAAGCTTTTCAATAATGGTATTGATACTATTGAAAACGCATTTACCTTAGCATATAAAGTTTCCGGTAATCCTACACCAGTATCTGAAATTGTAAATACTGATATTCTCCCGGGCGATACCATTGTCCATACATTTGCTACTCCTGCAAGTATGCCGGTTATCGCTGGTGATTCCATTTATCAGATTACTGTTTACGGTCACAATGCCGCTGATATTTATTTTGGAAACGACACTTTAGTTAAAACGGTTGCTTTGAATTTCACACCGCTTAATCCTACTGTTGTTGAAGATACGATCATCTTTGGAAACCCGGCCACATTGCAGGCTTCATCGCCCAATACCTTAAGTTGGTATACTGTTCCAACGGGTGGTACCTCTGTTTTCTCAGGTCCTGTTTTCAATACACCAACATTATTTGATACAACTACTTACTATGTGCAAGCTGTAGGACGTGTCCCAGGTGGAGTTACCACCATTGGTGCCGGTACCAGTACGACAAACTATATTCCTGCTTATGGTTATTACAATTATAGTTGGAGTTCTATACTATTTACACCAGCCGAGTTGGGATTTTATGGACGTATTGATAGTATTGCTTTCAAGGCTTCTGTTACTGCGCCTTACAATATGCTTGATCAGAGAATTTATATGGCTAACGTACCATATACTGCATTTCCAAATGCCGATCCTCCTGTTGTTGGAAGCATGACCAGTGTTTTCACCGGAGATATTACGTGGAGTGGAAACGGTTGGTACAAGTTAGCTTTACAGACACCATTTATTTATGATGGAACCAGTTCATTAGAAATTGCCTGGGAAAATCATGATGGATCGTGGTCATCAGGTTATCCTTCTTTTGCATACACAACAACTACTGCTGCTACTCAGGCAAAATATGATTATGATGATGCTGCCTTCCCAACTGTAACAGGAAGTCTGACTTCATCCAGACCTAATATTTATTTCAGCCACGAAACTGACGGATGTCCAAGCGACAGATTGCCAGTTACTGCTTATGTAATCATTCCACAGGAAGACATCGCAATTGATCAGATCGTTACACCTAATGATGGATGTACGTTCGGATTGGAAGATGTGACCATCAAATTCTTTAATTATGGTATTGACACTATTGAAACCCCGTTCACATTGGGCTACAAGGTCTCCGGTGTTCCTACTCCTGTTACTGAAGTGGTCAACTACATTATGCTGCCTGGCGATTCAATGACACACACATTTGCTACTCCTGCTGTATTTAACCTGACTTCTGGTGATTCTACTTTCCTAATCACTGCCTTTGGTGCAAATCCGGGAGATATCTATTTTGTGAATGACACCTTGAGGAAAAATGTAACAGTTAGTTTTTCTCCTGCTGATCCAACTGTAACTAGCGATACAGTTCCCTATGGTACTGCAGCCACCTTGCTTGCTTCTTCACCATGGAATCTCGATTGGTACACCGTGCCAACGGGAGGAACAGTTGCTGATACAGGATCATCGATTACTACACCTCCATTGTATGGTAATCAGACTTACTATGTTGAGGCTACCTCTACTCTTCCTTTTGCATCTGTAATTATTGGTACAGGAACATCCACCACTTCTTATTTACCAACCTATGGATTGTGGGATTATAGCTGGAGTTCAATGTTATGGACTAGTGCAGAATTGGGATTTGGTGGACTTATCGATACTATAGCATTCTATTCTTCTGCAACTGCACCTTATACATACTTAAATCAAAGTATTTATATGTCGAATGTTGCATATACTAGTTATTCAAATGCCAATCCGCCGGTTGTTGCAGGTATGACAAATGTTTATACCGGTAATATGACCTTTAGTGGAACTGGCTGGCATAAGATCGCACTGCAGACACCATTCGTTTATGATGGAACCAGCAGTCTTGAAATTGCCTGGATGAACAATGACGGTAGCTGGGTTTCTGGTTATCCTAACTTCAGATATACTACCACAGCTGCTGCAGATAAAGCCAAGTACGACAATGATGATGGTGCTATGCCTACTGTTGCTGGTACTTTAACATCAAACAGGCCTAATGTTTATTTCCACGCTGGAAAAGAAGGCTGTCCAAGTCACCGTATCCCAGTGTATGCTGTTGTAACAGCTCATCCGGATGTTGACGCAAGCATCCTTGATATTGTTGCTCCGGTTAGTCCAACTACTCTTGGTGTTCACAATGTTGACGTGGTATTGAAGAACTATGGTTTGGATACCTTAGAAAATACCAACATTGCTTGGACAGTGAATGGTGTTGCACAGACACCATATGCATGGTCGGGATCATTACTTACAGGTCAAAGCCAAACAGTAACAATTGGTACACATGACTTTGTTTATGTTCCTTATCCTGGCGACAATGTAGTAACTGCATGGGTTGATCTTGTGGCAGATACTATTCCTGCCAATGATACAGCTTCGGTAATTATTAATGCACATGGTCCTTATCATGGTACATATACATTAGGCGGTTCATCAGCCGACTTCCCAAGCTTTACCATTGCTGCTCTTGCATTGAAAGAGTGGGGTGTAAGTGCTGCAGTTGATATCCTTGTTAATACAGCAACTTATACTGAGCAGGTAGTGTTTGATAGCATTCCGGGAATTTCAGCAACGAACACTATCACCTTCCGTTCTGCAACTGGTAACAATACAGATGTGACGCTGCAGTTTGCCGGCACTACAACTGACAACTATGTACTTAAGTTGAACAATGCTGAATATATGCATTTTGAAGATATGACTATTAAGTCTACCGCTTCTGCAACTTATGGCCGTGTTGTTGAACTCGCTGGTGGTGCAAATCATAACTACTTTGAGAATAATATTATTCGCAGTATTATTAGTACCAGTAGCTCAGCTGCAGCAATTTATTCAGGCTCGGGGGCTCACGATGATTACAACCGCTTTATTGGTAACCAGATCGAAAATGGATACTATGGTGTCTATTTCTATGGAAGTTCATCAGTAAGGAAAGAGGGTAATCATTTTATTGATAATACCATTACTGGTTGGAATTACTATGGTGTGTATGCTTATTACAATGATTCTGTCAGAGTAATTGGAAATACCATTCAGCATGGTCCTGCCGCAACTACAAATTATGGTATCTATTCTTACTATTGTGATAATGGAAGCCGTTTCGAAAGGAATAAGATTGTAAGTACATCCTCCGGATCCTTCTATGGCATCTATGCATATTACAATAATAGCTCTGCAACGGTATATAATAACATCGCAAATAACTTCATCAGTCAGGCAGGCGCTACAGGTACTGCTTATGGTATATACCTCTATTATTCAAATTATCAAAATGTTTATTTCAACTCAGTGAACATTAATGGAGGTTCAGCAACTGATGGTCGTGCAATGTACCAATCCGGTGGTGGTAATATCAAAGTTGTAAATAATAACTTTGCAAACACTGGTGGTGGCTATGCATACTATGTTAGTTCAGGTAGTGCAGTTTCTACTTCAAACTACAATAATCTTTATACAACAGGTACTGATTTAGCTTATTGGAATGCAAACCGCATTGATCTTGCAGCATTGCAAACAGCAAGCAGTAAAGATGTAAATTCAAAATCAGTTCCACCGTCATTCTACTCAACACACAACCTGCATACATACAGCATCGATTTATATAATGCTGGTACACCAATCGCAGGATTCACTTCAGATTTTGATCTCGAAACACGTAATGCTACAACCCCATGTATCGGAGCTGACGAATTCACTCCTCCGGCAGTTGATGCTGGTGCTATCAGTATTGATGCACCTTTCTCACCAGTGGGTGGTGGCGCTCAGAATGTTAGAGTTAGTGTTAGAAACTTTGGTTTGAATACTTTAACAAGTATGACCATTACATTTGAAGTTGACGGTGTGCTTGGTACTCCTTATTTATGGACTGGCAGTTTGCCATCAGGAATTATTGATCCAGGTGTTCTCGTTGGAACATTTACATTCCCACAGGGTGCTACTGTAATCAGAGCATGGACAAGTCTTCCAAATGGTTCAGCTGATCCTAACCATTTAAATGATACAACATCCGTATCTGTTATGTCCTGTGCAGGTCCATTAGCAGGAACGTATACAATTGGTGGTGCATCCTCCGATTATACTGACTTCAATGAAGCTGTTCTTGCCCTGAGGTATTGCGGTGTGAGTGGTCCAGTTGTATTCAATGTGCTTCCGGGTACATATGATGAGCAGGTACTCATTCAACAAGTGGCTGGTGCTTCAGCAACGAACACTATCACATTCCAGTCGCAAACAAGTTTGAATACTGATGTTACATTGCAATATGCAGCGCAGGGTTCAGTTGATAATTTTGTTTTGAAATTGGATACAGCATCCTTCCTTCGTTTCAATAATATGACAATCAAATCCACAACATCAACCACCTATGGAAAGGTTGTCGTGTTGTCGGGTGGTGCGTCAAACAACAATTTCAAAGGCGACATCATTCAAAGTATTGTTTCTTCGTCCAGCAATGCAGTTCCTGTCTACTCTACATCGGGTAGGTCAGAAAATTTCAACGTATTCGAAGGCAATAATATTCAGAATGGTTATTATGGTATTTATTTCTATGGTTCTTCTACTTATCCGAAGTTATCCAATGATTTCGTTAATAACAATATTACAGGATATAATTACTATGGTTTGTACTTGGCCTATAACGATACGGTTAACGTAAGCGGAAACCACATTGTTAATGGTAGTGCTGCCACCACCAATTACCCGGTTTATCTATACTACTGCGGTAAGGGTGCACAGGTAATCGGTAATGATATTATTGGAAACAGCAACGGCTCATTCTATGGTATTGAGCTCTATTATTCTGATGGAACCTCAGCAAGCCAGTCGTTGATCGCAAACAACTTTATTAGCTATACCACTGGAACAGGTACCGCTTATGGAGTTTATATCTATTACAGCGATTACGCAAAGGTGGTTTACAATTCTGTAAATATTAGCGGTGGATCAATTAGCGGCGGACGTGCTTTATACAGTACGGGTGCAACTTATCTGACATTGCTGAATAACAACTTTGTAAACAGTGGTTCTGGTTATGCTTATTATGTAAGTGGAACCGGTTCTCTTGCTGCTTCGGATTACAATAATATTTATACTCCTAGTACCACTTATGCTTATTATGGCTCTGCTTCAGTAGCTAATCTTGCTGCTCTATCAACAGCAAGTGGTATGGATACGAATTCTGTGTCTGCTGATCCAGTATTTGTTTCTGCAACCGATCTGCATGCAACAAGCTCTGTAGTAAATGCTGTTGCTTTGCCATTAGCATACATTACAAGTGATATTGACGGTGATGTTAGAAATGCTACATTACCTGATATTGGTGCTGACGAGTTTACGCCATTGGCCAAGGATATTTCTGTGACAGCGTTTATACTTCCATCTGCAACTTATTCACCAGTTGGAACAAGCGTTAATGTTACAATTCGGGTTCGTAACCTTGGTTCTGATACCATTTCTTCATTCGGTGTTCATTACAAATATGGAGCTTTACTCCCGGTAAATGCAACATGGACTGGCACTCTTGCTCCTGCTGCAACCGTTGATTACGCTTTTGTTGCACCATTCTCAGCAGTCAATGGCACTCAGTCACTGTGTGCTTATACAACCTTGGCTGGTGATGGCAATGTTCACAATGACACTCTCTGCAGAAACTTCATTGGTGTGCCGGTACTCGTTGTTCCCGATAGTACAGATTTCGAAACTGTGAATAATTGGTATACTGATGGAACATTGTGGGAATATGGTATTCCAACATCCGATAGTATCAATTATGCTCATAGTCCGGTGAACGTATGGAAAACCAACCTCGATGGACAGTATGGAAACAGTGTTACAGAATACTTGTATACTCCTTATTATAACTTCACTCAGGTGAACGATGCTACCTTGAAATTCTGGCATTGGTACGAAACTGAGGAGAATTATGATTATGGAAAAATAGAGTACAATATCACTGGAACCACAACATGGATTTCATTGGGATACGTTGGTGACCCTGCTGCTACCAATTGGTACAACGGAACAACCACTTCAGGTGCAGTTGGCGGTTTTATGGGAAATAGCAGCGGTTGGGTACAAAGCTCATTCAATCTGTCTACCATTCCTGCCATCGTTAATGCAACTGTGCCAGTTCAATTCAGGTTTAAGTTTGCGTCGGATATCTCTAGTGTTGGTGATGGTTGGGCAATTGATGATTTCGCAATTATCGCCCCTCCGTTGGCTAAAGATGCTGGTGTTATTGCCGTTGTTAATCCAATAGGATCTACCATCACCGGTGACGACATTACACTACAGGTTACCCTGAAAAACTTTGGTACTGATAGTTTGATGATGATCCCAGTTGGTTTCCGTATCAACGGTGGTGCAACTACTCAGTCTACATGGACTGGTATCTTGTTGCCGGGTGCTACGACCAACTATACATTCCCAACAACTTATGTGTCCCCCGGTTCAACTTATGATATCTGTGCGTTCACAAAGCGTCAGGGTGATATCTACAAATTCAATGATACTACCTGCGTAAGCATGGGTGTTAGCCCGGCAGCGTTGGATGCAGGTGTTGTTGCATTGATTAGTCCGACAGCAACTACAATTTTTGGAGATTCGGTGGCTGTGACCATTCGTATCAAGAATTTTGGATCGACTGCCTTAACAAGCATTCCATTGGGTTATTCACGTAATGGTGTGCAGCTATTTACTACAACATGGACAGGTTCGTTAGCGGCTGGTGATTCACTCGACTATACCTTCACTAAGAAGTATGTTTCACCATTGTCATTATACAGCCTTTGTGCCTATAGTATGTTGCCAAACGATGCTAATGCCCTCAACGACCAGAAATGTTTGAGTCCTGAAGGTGTGATTGGTATTGATGAATTTGGCTATAGCGGATTTAAGTTATGGCAAAATGTACCAAACCCGGCAACTGGCAATACAAGCATTATGTATCAGATTCCACAGGATGGAAAAGTTTCATTCGATCTGTACAATATGTTTGGTCAGGTTATAATGTCGCTGGAGCAGGAAGCTTTGGCCGGACAAAATACCTTCGAAATTGATGTGGATCCGATGGCGGTTGGTGTGTATTATTATGCAGTGACCTACGAAGGAAAACGTTTAACAAAGAAAATGGTTATACGTTAAGAACTTCATATCATGAGAATTACGAGAGGGCTGGCCAATAGGTCAGCCCTCTTTTATTTATAATTAATATTTATATTTGTTAATATTTTAAAAAAGGGCATTGATAATTTCAAAACCTCCTTACTTTTGCAAGGCACATAGAATATGTATTTCTCTAATAAAAATCATTTCATATGAAAAAGTTGTTTATCCTAATTATTGGGGTAATGATAGGTTATGCCGTTCAGGCACAGACTGTTCTTTATCACGAAAACTTTGAGTTGACCTCATTGGCCGACAGTGTTATCGGTTCCGGAACACCAAGTCCTTGGGCAATCAACACGAGAATTGCAGCCGGAGGAGTTCGCTGCGACTCGAATTTTGTTCAAACCAGTGATACTGCGTTTCTTATGACGACTCCTGTAATAAATTGTACAGGATGGGGCAATGTGGTATTGAAGTTTTCGCACATATGTAAAATCGAATTATTGGATGCCGGGATTGTTGAGATATCTATTAATGGTGGCGCATGGACCAAGCTGACTGCGGCGCAATATATTGATCCGGGCTCTCAGTTTGCTTCCCAGGCAAGTAAATTCTCCAGTAATACCTATCCATTGGTTTGGAGTCCTGCCCAGAATGATGCAAAACCACTCAACAGCTGGTGGAGAAATGAACAGTTTGATATTTCATCCCTTGCAGGGAATGTCACCAGTCTGCGTATTCGCTTTGCCCTAATTGATGGCAATGCAAATGGCACGAACTGGAATCATGGATGGTTTTTAGATAATATTCAAGTTGTTGGTGCTATTTCTGAGCTTATTCCACCTGTTATTGCTTATAAACCACCGATTATTCAGGATACCGTTTTTAATACTGGTCCTTTCGATATTAGTGCATGGATTAAAGATCCTTCTGGAATCGATTCAGCATGGATCGTTTATACAGTGAACGGTGGTGCTAATAACTATGTTCCAATGACATGGGTCTCTGATTCTACTTACACTGGTAGCATTCCTAGTTATACCTGGAATACAGCAATTTCATATTATGTGCATGCGGTGGATAATTCATTATCGCACAATGGAGGAAATGCAACAATAAAGAATTTATATATTAAGAAAGGCCCAAGTAATGTAATTGTTGGAACGGGGACGAATACCGGGACTTTTCCATTTTATATGAACTATGGGTATTCTCGTAGCGGATCAATATATACTCAGGCAGAAATTGGAATGTATGGATTATTGCAAAATCTTGCATGGAATGTCAGTACTTCAGCGGCAACTGCTGCACCTGTCAAAGTGTATTTGAAATCAACAACTGCGACAGCAATGCCGGAGGATACATGGGACAATCTTATTAGTGGTGCAACCTTGGTTTACAATACAAGCCAGAGTTTTTCCACAGCTGGTTGGGCCACCATTAATTTAAGTCCTTCCTTTTTGTATGCATCGGGAAATTTGATGGTGCTTTGCGAATCAAATTATGGAGGTTCCGGACATTATCCTTATCCGTATTTCTATTACTCAGATGCAACAGATATGCATGAATATTTCGAAGAGGATTATTCCCCACCAACATCTTCTGGCTATGTTGATGCGAACAGACCCAATATTACCCTTTCGTTTCAGGCCACAAACTACATGTTTGATGCTGGGATCTCTCAAATTGTTGCACCCACAGGTACTGTAATTCCTGGAACCAATGTTCCGGTTACAGTAAAAATCAAGAATTATTCGGTTGACACAATGAATACTGTGAAGATCAAATATTCAGTTGATGGTGTTATCAAAGATAGTCTAGCTTGGTCAGGAGTATTGTATGCAGGGACTACTACAGCCAACTTCAATATAGACACAGCTAGCTT
Organism: Bacteroidales bacterium; assembly: GCA_963678485.1. Lineage (GTDB taxonomy): Bacteria > Bacteroidota > Bacteroidia > Bacteroidales > CAIWKO01 > CALGYY01. The sequence goes on along the minus strand of OY782882.1, from coordinate 702,700 downwards.
TGGTTTAGGCTTACATACCATTAAAGCATGGACGGTGAAGCCCAATGGCACGGCTGATCAAAATGTTTTAAATGATACGGCTACAGGAAGCTTTTTTGTGTGTACTGCAGCACTCGCAGGGCCATATACTATTGGTGGTGGTGGTGATTTTGCAAATTTTGCAGCCGCCATTGGGAGTTTAACAAATTGCGGTATCAGCGGTCCAGTTACATTTAGCGTATTAAGCGGAACCTACAATGAGCAATTATCATTTGTTCCAATCAGTGGAACCTCTGCAACCAATAAAATAATCTTCAAGCCTGCAGCTGGTGCAAATGTTACAATAACAGCAAATGTTGCTGGGGGAACATTATCTTTCGTTGGTGCTGATTATATCACTTTCGACGGTTCAAACAATGGAACCACTAGTCGTAATATGACCATCATTAATGCTAATGGTGGTGGAGGTGCAGTAGTTAATATCGCCAGCTTGGGTATTGGCGCCGGAGCTACTCACGATGTAGTTAAAAACTGTAATCTAACTGCTGGTTCAAAAACTGCAATCACTTATGGAATCTTTATTGGATCCGATGTTGGCAATAATGGTCAAGACAACGACTATATCACAATCCAAAACAATGAAATTAATACTGCTTATTACGGTATTGTTTGTGCCGGCGTCAGCGGCAGCGAATGTGATAGCCTGAGGATTATTTCCAATACAATTGGTTCTTCTACCTTGACAAATTCTATTGGCTATGCAGGTATGGATTTATCCTATGTGAATGGGGGTGTGATAAAGAGCAATACTATATTTAATATTATAACTAATGCATCAACTCCCTTCGGTCTCTCAGCGAACAATGGTGTTGTGAATTCTGAAATCAGCAAGAACGTAATACATACGATTCAATATTCTGGAACTTATGGCTATGGTGCACGCGGTATCTATCTTAATCCGGGTGTAACACTAAGTAATAACACGATTTCAAATAATATGATTTCCAGCATAGGTGGATATGGCTCATCAAGCTTTAGTTACTCAACCCCTGTTGGTATTTTCCTCGATGGTGCCTCAGGCGGATTTAAAATTTACTATAACACAGTGAATATGAATGGCGTGATGGCCAATTCTTCAGGATCAACATCTGCTGCATTTTTAGTGAATTCATCCTCTAATTCAAATATAGATCTTCGTAATAATGTTTTTGTTAATACGATGACTAATAGTGCATCCTCCACGTATAAGCAATATGCAATATATTGTGGCGCAGCCAATACGGCATTTACAACGATTAACAACAATGACTACTATGTTGCAGGTGCACAGAGTGTACTGGGTTATCTTGGAACGGATATGGCAACAATCGCTGCATGGAGAACAGCCTCAGGACAAGATGTGAATTCACTTAACGCAGAACCTATTTTTATTAATGCTGATAATCTTCATACATTTTCGAATAGCATAAATAATACTGGAGCGGTGATTATTTCTGTGGTTGACGATATTGATGGAGAGATACGTAATGGAACTACTCCTGATATTGGTGCAGATGAATTCACTCCATTAGCAAATGACATTGGAATGATTAGTATACTGGCACCTGTCAGTGGTTGCGGTTATGCAAGTGAGGCCGTAACTATTCGTTTCAAGAATTTTGGAAACGACCCCATTACAGTTGCTGAAATGTATTACTCGCTCAATGGCGCTGCAGCTGTTCACGAAACATTCAATGGTTCTGTTGCTTCAGGCGCAACGCATGATTATACCTTTACAAACTTAGCCAATATAGCCGCATCGGGCAATTACACTATCGATGCTTGGGTTGATCTTGCAGGCGATCCAAACACGCTCAACGATACCATCAGTAATTATTCGTTCTATAGTGGGTATAATTTTTCAACTGGTCCCTATACCATGGGATTTGAACCTACTGAGGCTTTTGCCGATTGGTCTGTGCTTGATGCTAATACCGATACCTACACTTGGGCAATTCCCACTAGTGGCTCAGCTAACGCTCATAGTGGAACCAATTCTGCCATGTTTAATAATAATACTGTGCTTTCGGGCAACGACTGGTTATTCTCACGTTGTTTTAATCTGGATGCAGGTACTACTTATAAAGTGGAGTACTGGTATAAAACCGGGATTGCAACCGCTCCTCAGAATATTGTGTTGGCATACGGAAATGCGGCAAGTGCAGCTGGCATGACTTCAACTATCCAGACTTTAAATGGATTTACAAACACTGATTATCAAAAGGCAACGATCACTTTTGTTCCTGCCACCACAGCTGCATATTATTTTGGATGGCATGCAACAAGTAATCCTTCGTCGTATGATGCATATATTGATGATATTAATATTACTTCATTACCTCCGCAAGAAGCGACAGCAGTTAGTATAACAGCACCTTTTGCGTATTGTGATATGAGCAATGCTGAATTGGTTACTGTTGGAATCTTAAACTCTGGATCTGCAATCATAAATGGAAATTTGACCGTATCCTATAGTGCAAATGGTAGTGCTCCTGTGACGAATGTCGTAGGTACGGCCATAGCTGTTGGTGATACGTTGTTCTATTCGTTTGCTGAGGCTTTAGATATGAATGTTGGAGCGACCGATAGTCTGTTTAATATAAGTGTTTGGGTTAATCTTATAGGTGATCCATTTGCATATAATGATACTGCATTTAAGCAAATCAACTCAAGGCATGTTCCTGGATTACCAAGTGTAATCGGCGACACTGTTGCTTATGGTGGTTCTGCAGTTTTAAGCGCAATATCTCCCGATATGATTGCCTGGTATACTGCCTATACAGGAGGCTCATTAACCGGTAACGGAAGTACGTTTACCACCCCCAATTTATTTACAACAACGACTTATTACGCATCTGCCTTTACTGAGGGTGATCCCATCGTATGGAATTTTGATAGCGACCTTGAAGGATGGACTGCATCTGATCCATGTGGGTATTCATATAATTTTGCATGGGATGCTGATGGAGGTGCCGGAGCATTATATTGTCCTGATCCATCGGTGACTTCAGGTGAGTTAGTTGTTTCTCCAGTTACTAATGTCGCAGGGGCTACAGCGATTACTCTTTCATTTTCTCATAGATATTCAACAGAATCCTGCTGTGATGAAGGTTATGTTGCTTATCGATTAGATGGCGGGCCATGGACATTGTTTACCCCGACCGTGAATCCATATTCTGTATCGGCACATTCTATTGATCCTGACCCATTGAATAGTTGTAATTCAACCACTCTTAATGCATTTGCTGGAACTCAATCATCATATGCTGTAAGTAGTGGTACAATTTCAACCACGGGCAGTAGTACTATCGAGATTGCATTTGTATTTGCTTCAGATGTCTCTGGTGGGAGTACTGGATGGTATATTGATAATGTTTCAATTAGTGGATTGCCCGGTTGTGCTAGCGATAGAGTGGCTGATACTGCCAAAGTATTAATCCCAGCGCAGGAGCTTGGTGTAGTATCATTAATAAGTCCTGCAGAAAATTGCACTAATGGAACAGAAAATGTCACCTTCTCCGTAACTAATGGCGGAAGTGCCAATATAACGAGTTTTAATGCAAGTTATAAAGCCAATACTGCTGCTGTTGTTACAGAAACCTTCACCACATTGATTACTCCTGGTGATACGCTGAATTATACTTTTGCCAGTCCGTTAAATACTGGTATTAGTGCTGCAAATAATGATACTACTATTTCATTAATTTTATGGGTTAACCTTGCTACTGACCCCTATTCGCTTAATGATACGGTTGAAAGATCTTTTGATTTTGCACTCACATCAGGAGCACCAGTGGTTTCGAATGCAACCATTCCATATGCTACTTCGACCACTCTGACCGCAACTTCCACCGATCCTGTTGTATGGTATGATGCGCTAACAGGGGGGAATATCCTTGGCAATAGTACAACCTTTACTACTCCATTGCTTTATGCTAATACCGTTTATTACGTAGAAGCAAGTAGTGGATTGAATGGAATAATGATAAATAATCTCCTGGCATCAGGATCTGCGGTTGTTGATCAGGATGCATATGCAGGTGATGACAGAGGCGGTGTGGCTGTTACAAGGAATTATTATTATTGTAATGGTGACGCTGCAGCAGTTAGGTTTGATATGCCAGGCCTTACTAACCCTGTTACTTTTGATATTATGGACGGTATCTTTAGTGATCTGTCTGGCGATGGTACAGTGTATACTCTATGGAATGGTACTGCCGTTCCAGTAAGCGGCAGTGCTTATACTGTTAATTCCATACGTACATTGAATGATGATCTTTCATTAGGTAGTACTATTATTCCAATATCGCAAAACATTGTTATGGGTGACAATAGTGATAATGGTATCTACGCCGGAAAAAGCTTTGTTATTCTTTATAACGGATCTGCTGGCGTTCCAGCAGGAACCTTTTATCGAATTGATATTCCTTCTGGCCTAGTGACTGTGCTTGGAAGCGGTTATACATTCTCTCCAATGAATTCTGAGAACTGGTCAATTTGGGGGGTTGCTGAGGTGGTCAATCAGGATTACGCTGTTTCCTTCGCAAATGGAGATATCATCGAACGCTTAAATTTAACATCAGGTAATGTAACCACCGTCGCTTCTTTCACCAACCTTTCCGATATGGCGAGCTTTACGGTTGCACCTTGGTACAACCGCTGGTATTTCCATTACGAAAACAGTGGGCAATTTGGTGGATCTTCAGAGACTTCTGGTTATGCTGATGCTTCAATACAATCATTTTATTATTGCCCAAGTGACAGGATTCCAGATACTGTATTTGTAAGTGGAATTCCTGCATGTGATGTTGGTGTTACCTCAATCAATACTCCCGTTTCAGGAATTGAATTAAGTAATGCAGAAACTGTATCTATTGTTGTGCATAATTTTGGAACCGTTGCCGAATCCAATATCCCGGTTTCATATTCACTAAATGGTACAACGGTTAATGGAACTGTTGCAGGTCCTTTAGCTCCTGGTGCAGATTATACTTATTCGTTTACTACTACCGTAGATATGTCAGGATTTGACACATATTCTCTGGCTGCATATACAGCCTTAGGCTGTGATGTTGTTACTGTGAACGACACATCCATTTCTATTGTGGTGAACGATTCTCTGATGTATTGTCCATCATATGCTAATTCAACGTATGATATGGACATTGGAAATGTAACCTTTGGATCGATTAACAATGGAGTAGCAAGTCCAATTCTCAACAATCCTACTTGTACTGCTACTTACACTAATTACACTTCAATTGCTCCTGCACAGTTAATTGCAGGATCTTCGGAATCAATTTCAATTACGAAAATTGAACAAAGCAGCTACTTCTATAATGCATTGATTAATGTGTATATCGACTGGAATCGCAATGGTCAGTTTGATCTTCCTGCTGAAAAAGTGTTTGGAATGAATACCGGATATGATGAGACATTCCCAACCGTTAGTGGTTATGTGTCTGTTCCAACAACCGGAGTGGTGTTTGGTGAAAATCTGCTAATGCGTGTTGTTGTTGATGAATATAGCGTGGCACCTGCTTGTGGTGATTATTCTTATGGTGAAACTGAAGATTATTATGTTGTAGTCAGCCCGCAGCTTCAGTATGATGCAGGAGTTACCAGCATTATCCAACCCGCTAGTGTTGAAAATGAGGCTGCTTCTGTACCTGTTCAGGTAATCGTGAGAAATTACGGTTTCGATACTATTAAAAATTCGACCGGACTCTTTGTTGGCTACTCTGTGAATGGACAAGCTCCTGTTAATGCTGCTTGGAGCAATGGTAATCTTGCTCCTGGAGCGACAACTCTTGTTACATTAGCAGCATTTAATGTTCCCGCTGCCACTGCGAATATCTGTGCATGGACAAGTATGGCACCTGATACCAATTTTGGAAATGATAGTACCTGCAAATCGTTCTACGGTACTCCAATCTTTGATGCTGGAGTAACAAGTTTCATACAGCCGGCGTCACTTAATGGAAATGAGGGTGTAGTTGAACATGTTCAGGTGGTGGTTGCCAATCATGGAACGGATACGCTATTCTCAATTCCTGTTTCCTACAAAGTAAATGGGGTTGTTCAGGCAACTCAAACTTGGACTGGAGTTTTATTGCCTGGTGCAACGACCACATTAACATTTACCCAGACTTATGTAACCCCATCTGCACTGTATGATCTTTGTGCCTATACAGCATTGGTTCCCGATGGTGATCATGCGAATGATACACTTTGTATTAATCCTTACGGAATCTTCTTATCATCATTGCCTTATTACGACGATTTTAATAGTGGTTCTGACTGGTTTGCTACTGCTGATACCTATGGTAATATCTGGGAACTTGGAATGCCTGCGTTTGGTGCAACCAATAGTGCCCATAGTGCACCCAATGCATGGGATGTAAATCTGACAACGAATTATACTCCTTATGCTGCGGCTTACTTGTATACTCAGAATTTCGACTTCTCAACAGCTATTAACGCTAAAATAGCTTTCTGGATTAACGTGGCTGTGGAGAATTGCTGTGATGGATTAACCTTGCAATATAGTATTGATTCAAGTGCAACATGGAATACATTGGGTATAGTGGCCGATCCGCTTGGAGTAAATTGGTATGATGCGACTACTGGAAGCTATCCTTCATGGACTTCGACGAGCGGTTGGGAAAAAGTTGAATACCGTCTTACCGCACTGAACGGACAACCTAATGTGCGCTTCAGATTCTATTTCCATAGTGATGTGTCAAATCAGATTGCTGGAGCTTCAGTTGATGATATTTCTATTACGATTCCTCAGCCTTATGATGCCGGTGTTGAGTTAATCAAACAACCTGTGGGTTCTGGACCTTCAGGAGCATCTAAAGTAGTGAAGGTTAAAATTCGCAATTATGGAACAAACACTCTGACTTCCATTCCGGTTAGTTATGTCGTAAATGGTGGCACTCCTGTTAATGCTACATGGACGGGCAGTTTGGTCGCAAACGACACAATTACCTACACATTTGCAACTCCGATGATTGTCCCTGGTGGTGCATTTAGTCTTTGTGCTTATACTGGACTTGCTACGGATGGAGATCATCTCAATGATACCATTTGTACAAGTTTGACCGGTATTGTAACCTTCGTTGTTCCATGGTCCGACGATATGGAAGGAACTGTTTATTGGTTCGATGCAGGCGGTAACAGTAGCTGGGAGTGGGGTGTTCCAACATCTGCCACTATCAATACTGCACACAGTCCGGTTAATTGTTGGAAAACCAATCTGGATGGGTACTATATGAATTCAAGTGTCGATTATTTGTATACTCCGTATTTCGATTTTACTCAGGTAAATGATGCTACTCTTGATTTCTGGCATTGGTATCAAACCGAATCGGGAGTTGATGGTGGAAAAATTGAGTATTCATTGAATGGAACAAACTGGATCACCTTAGGCTATGTTGGCGATCCTGCAGCAACCAACTGGTATTCTGCAAACATCAGTGGAGCGCCTCATTTTACTGGCAACAGCGGAGGTTGGATACATAGTACTTATAATTTGTCGTCTATTCCAACTATCGTGAATGCAACAGCACCAGTACAATTTAGGTATAAGTTCTATTCAAGTGCCTCTACCAACAATTATGATGGCTGGGCTGTTGATGACTTTGCAATCACTGCTCCTCCAATACCTAAAGACGCAGGTGTTTCTGTTATTATGAATCCTTCAGCTCCAACAACCACTGGAAGTGCTGTTAGTGTTCAGGTGACTATCGAAAATTATGGTACCGACACATTAGTTAATGTTCCGGTTGCCTATTCAGTAAATGGTGGCACACCTACTACAGAGACCTGGTTAGGAACATTGCAGCCTGCTACTACTGCAAACTATTCCTTTACCACTACTTTTATATCACCTGCATCTACCTATGATATTTGTGCATTCACCAAGAAAACCGGTGATTTCTACAAGTTCAACGATACGACTTGCGTGAGTATTACACCAGATCCTGCTGCTCTTGATGCAGGTTGTATTCTTGTGTTAAGTCCTGGAGATACAACAATTTTTGGCGACTCTGTCACAGTGGCAATCCGTATCCAAAACTTTGGAACGAATACCCTCACAACCATTCCAATTGGATACAAGAGAAATGGTGTTGTGATGGCAACTGCAACATGGACGGGTAGTCTGGTAGCCAACGCTACAGCTGATTACACCTTCGTACAAAAATTTGCTTCTCCGCTTTCCAATTACAGTCTGTGCGGTTTTACTGCCTTACCAAGCGATGCCTATGCCGGAAACAATGAGTCATGCGCATACCCACAAGGGGTGATTGGATTTGATGAATATTCTGGCGAAGACCTGTATCTCTGGCAAAATGCGCCAAACCCGGCAAACGGATCAGCTTATATTGCTTATCAGATTCCAACCTCCGGTAAGGTGACCTTTGAGGTGCGCGATATGGTCGGACAATTACTCTATACTGAATCGCAGAATACTTCTTACGGACGCCATTATCTGGAGCTTAATGTCTCTAAATGGGCAACAGGTGTTTACTATTATACCATGGAATTTGAAGGTCAGCGTTTGACCCGTAAAATGGTAATTTCGAAATAACCTTTATTGGTTCAATAAAACAGAAAAGGCCGGGAAACCGGCCTTTTCTGTTTTAATAATGTTATGTGTTCGAATCCTATTACAGTTTAACTATCGATAGGCTACTTCCAATATACACCAACACCATGCTGACTTCTGAGTATCCCATATCGTTGAGCAGTGTGGCATATCTGGCGACTTGTTCCTTGTGGGAATCCTTGGCTTCACCGGTTTTGTAGTCAATGATTAATGCCTTGTTTCCTCTAAGAGTTACACGATCGGGGCGATAGGACTTGCCATCTGCAGTCAGAATTTCTGCTTCGGTGTGTACTTCCCCTTCGGCATCGATAAGGTCGGCGAGTTCTTTATCTGTCACAATCTGATTCATGGTGTTTTCGAAATCGGTTTTGTGATGTTCGCTTATGAGCCCTTCATGCGTCATTTGACTAATGATAAAATCAATGTCGGTGGTGCGACTCATCCGCGAAAGCGCTGTGTGCACAAGGTTTCCCCATATCCTCCGGTCGGTGCTTGTGTTTTCCTGATCTGATCCGGGGAACTGAAGGCTTAGTAAAATACGATCTTGCCACGATTCAGAAATCATATGCTCCATTCGAAGTTCTGTAGAAATTGCAATGGATTCTTGCGTTGCCTGATTCCGATTTCCAAAAGTATAACTGGTTTTACCTTCATCCCAACTGCCCGTATTCTTTAGGTAATAAGCCATAATATCCTGTACGGAGTTCATCTTTTGGGGATCTTTAGAGGGCAGTGGTACATGGATGTACAGACACTGCGCAGCTCGAGTGGTTGCAACATATAGAAGGTTGATAAAGTCAAGTCGCGTCTTCATCTTCTCAGTCTCGTGGATTTCCTCATAGCTTGTACCAATGAGCTGGGAACTGGTGGGAAGTAATACATTTGATAGTTTTGGAAAGGCTTCATCGCTAAATTCAGCCCATACGCGCGGAATGGTATTTTGTTTTATCTTATCATTTGCAGGAAAAATCACTACCGGAAATTCAAGGCCTTTGCTTTTATGGATAGTTAAAACATTCACAGCATCCATGCCTTCAGGCACTGTGATCGAAAGTTTACCTTTTTTTTCTTCCCACCATAGGGCAAAGCCAGCAATATCACCACCACGCTGTTTGTTGAAATCCCTCACTGCATCAAGGAAAAACTGGAGGTAGGGGTCAGCAGGTGATTGTAATCTAAAAATGCGAATCAACTCTTCACAGAGATCGTACAATGGCATTTTTAGTAACGAAATCGCATGCATTGTGAATCCATACTCTTCTAATAGTGTTCTAAAACTACGTGCACTCTCTTTACTTTTTTGAAGGCAAGAGTGAAGATCACTAGTGGTAATCTTTCCAGAATACCACAAATACCTAATGATTGCTGCACGTGCAATGCTGTCGTCCGCATCAGCAATATGCGTCAGGCAAGCACGTAAGAAACTCACCGTTGGATATCCGTCAAGCAGTAAGGATTCTGCAGAAACAACGGGCAATCCTCGACTGAGCAGGCCTGCAGCGATTGATGTTGCTTGTTTATTGCTTCTGCAAAGGATACCGATATCTTTTAATGACCATCCATCCTGAAGCGAATCGCTTATCCGTTGGGCAATATAGTCGGGGAGTTCGTCAACTTCCTGATCAAGATCAGAAAAATCAATCTGCACATAGCCTCCCGGATGTGAAGATGGTGTTTGCTGCTGTTGCTTGAAATATATGGGTTTCAGCCGTTCGTCAAGTGAGGCGGACAGGAAGTCGTACAAGCTATTATTGAATTCTACGATGGTTTTTCCTGAGCGGTAATTAGTATCTAGGAATGCTTCATTAAAATTTCGTTCAAGTGTAGCTTCGCGCTCATGATATTCAGGTAAATCGGGCTTTTTGAAAAGTTTTGGTAAGGATGAAAATTGTTCCACTTCACCATTTCGCCAACGATAAATAGCTTGCTTGCCATCGCCCACCAACATGCAAAAATGACCATCTGCCAGCATATTCTCCAATAAAGGAATCAAATTCTGCCATTGCAGAATGCTTGTATCCTGGAATTCATCAATCATAAAATGCCGGAACTTTGAACCGATTCGCTCATATATAAAGGGGATGGGCTCTTTTTCGACAATGGTATTAATCAAATAATTGAAGTCGGAAATTAATAACAATTTTTCGTTATGCTTAATTTCAGAAAGAGTTCTGGATACCTCGTTAAGTAAAGCCATTGGGTAAAACAGATTTGTCACCAAACCATAGAGCAAGTAAGAGGGATAGCTAGCGTTGATTAGTTGTTGAATTTCTTCAAATCCATGTCGCCATGTTTCCTTGTGTTCTTCAATAATGCTTGCTATTGTCTTACTACAGCTTCCAGCCAACCAGCGGTCGTTGGCTATGGTATCTGTTACATATGAATTAGGTATAATCTTATCAAATCGTTGTAGCGAAAGGTTTTTAAAATAGCCGCCAATGCCCTGACTGCCCCTATAAAAACTTGAAATGTCGATGTTGAGATTCTGAATATGCTTGTAATGCTGTGTTGCAATCGATTTGATTTTTTCTTCGAAATCCTTTCGCAGTGCATGCATTCGATGGTTTATCTCCATGAGCTCAGTGAGCGAAAGTTTTCCAAGTTGGCCCAAATTATATCGTGTGTCTTCGAGATTAAAAGTGTCGTTACTGAGTGTGAAAATTGCATTTTCGATAGCGAAACTTTTTTCGTTTTCTGCCTGTTGTTTTACAAAACCAAGTAAGACTTCGGTAAGCTCTTTATTAGTACCTGCTTTACTAATGATGGCCTCCACCGCTTGTCGGATCAGTTTGTTGGTATCCATTTCCACATCGAAACCAGAGGCGAGATGCAGATCAAAGCTGAATGTGCGAACCACACGATGCATCAGGCTATCGATGGTAGTAATTGCGAAATCGGAATAATTGTGAAGAATCAGCGTAAGCACTTCCCCTGCCCGAAGTTTCAATTCCTCAACAGGAATCGAAGTTTCTTTTGCTAATAACGGAAGTAGAAATTCGTGGGTGGTTTTGTTCTTTGGTGATGGGTTTTCCTCAATTTCTTTAAGGTAACTCAATACCCTGTTTTTCATTTCAGCGGCAGCCTTATTGGTAAAGGTAATTGCAAGAATATTTCTGAATCGTTTAGGATCAGCAAGGGCAATGCGCAAGTACTCTTTCACCAGAGTGAATGTTTTGCCGCTGCCAGCCGAAGAACGGTATACAGTGAAATTTTTTGATGACATGGTTGTGTAAAGGTAGCAATTATTGATTAATTCAAAATCGGTTTATACTTAAGATGGAGTCAATTGTGGAAAAAAAACATGAAAGAGAAAAATTTGAATATATCTCATCACTTCATAAGTGCATAGCGCATCTCATATCACCGTGCAATGTTTTTTAATGTTACGTTTGAATGAGAGATTTGAAATGATATACAATTGTTGAAATTTGATCCGAATTTGTAAATCCAAACTATTTAAATAAATCTAATAACTAGTGCATCTTCCAAATTCGAATATGTAATAAAAATGGTTTGTTTTAAGAATATTATCACATAAATTTTGGTCGATTATTAAATTATGATTTAATTTGCCAATCGATTCTTTCAATTATTAAATTATAAGTATGAAAAAAATTCAAATTTTTTTAATGGTCATTATTTTTGCAATGTCCTTTACTGCTTTTAACTGTACAGCTCAGTTTATAACTGAAAACTATAATTTAAATGATAATCAGGTGCCATCAGGTTGGATATTCTCCATCACCCATGGTACAGCTGCTTTAGCGAATGGTAGACTTGAGGCTTATCCTGCCGATGGTCATGGTCGGTTAATTCGAAACGGATATGTCCCTTCCTGTACAGATAGTCTTATAATCGAGTGGAAAGGTGTGATTAATTATTCATATTGGGGCATGCAAGAAATTATCGAACTAACATATAATACATCCACTATTACTTGTTCTCAACAGTACAGCGAATGGAAAACCAGCTATTATAATCACTCTTTTATTGCTATTGGCGGGAGCAAAATCGCAGTTAAAAACAGTATACCAAATTTTTCTGTTTTTAATTATAAAATCATTTTGACGGAGGATAGCTTAATCTACATGGCCACCGATTCGGTTACTGGTGTGGTTGAATTCAGACATTCCATTGATCCGAAATTGCAAGGTTCTGTTTATGATAAGGATAGTTTAATTCAAATGCAGTTTTATGCTCAGTCTTCTATCCCCAACATGGTCTGGCTAGACAATCCAAGCATTAAGGTAGTTTCGGCTTCTACATTTTCAGCAATTAGCTCCACTGGTTGTAATCAGTATACATCCCCAAGCGGAAAATACACTTGGACGGCAAGTGGAACCTATATGGATACGATTCCTAACTCTGCTGGTTGCGATAGTGTTATAACAGTGAATCTTGTTATTAATCATTCGTCTGTTCCAACAATTTCTGGCCCTTCCAGCGGTTGCGCTGGAATTGAAGGTAATCATTTTTTTACAGAAGCGGGAATGAGTGATTACACTTGGAACATAAGTGCTGGTGGAACTATCACCATGGGTGGTGGTACAAATGATGTCACGGTAACATGGAATACTCCTGGTCAGCAAAACATCACTGTTAACTATACTAATGGCAGTGGATGTGCAGGAGACACAGCAACAAAATATTTAGTGAGCGTAAATCCAGTATATGCATTTTCTGAAACGCAAGCTATTTGTGCAGGAGACAGTGTATTGTGGCAAGGTGTATATCGAAAAACTACAGGAATACACACAGCAACCTACAGTACCAGTCATGGTTGCGATAGTACTTACTCTATGACATTAAGCATAAATCCGAAATACGTTTTCGCGGAAACGCAATCTATTTGTGCTGGAGACAGTGTATTGTGGCAAGGTGCCTATCGAAAAACTGCAGGAATACACACAGCAACCTATAGTACCAGTCATGGCTGCGATAGTACTTACACAATGTCATTAAGTATAAATCCGAAATATGCTTTCGCGGAAACGCAATCTATTTGTGATGGAGACAGTGTATTGTGGCAAGGTGCCTATCAAAAAACTGCAGGAATACACACCGCAACCTACAGTACCAAATATGGCTGCGATAGTACATACACTATGACATTAAGCATAAACCCGAAATACGCTTTCGCGGAGACGCAATCTATTTGCACAGGTGACAGTTTATTGTGGCAAGGTGCCTATAGAAAAACTGCAGGAATACACACCGCAAACTACAGTACAAGTCATAGCTGCGATAGTACATACACTATGGCATTAAGCATAAATCCGAAATATACTTTCGTAGAGACTCAAACTATTTGCGCAGGCGACAGTGTTTTGTGGCAAGGTGCCTATCGTAAAACAACAGGAACTCATACAGTCACATACAGTACAAAGAATAGTTGTGATAGCACATACTCATTGTTGCTAACAGTTAATCCCGTGTATTCCTACACAGAAAATCACACCATCTGCAGCAATGAATCATATACATGGCATGGAAATGATTACAATGTCACAGGAATTTATCATGCAAACTACTACAGTACTTTTGGATGTGATAGTGTGTACGAACTTGAACTTACGGTGAATACCATTGATGTCAGTGTCACTGTAACTGATCCTGTTATTAGCGTCAATACAGCGGCTGATGGATATCAATGGCTCGATTGCGATAATGAATATGCTGCTATTTCAAGTGCAACATTGCAAAGCTTTACAGCAAGTGCCAATGGTCAATATGCCGTGCGCATCGCCCAAGGCTCGTGTGCCGATACTTCAGCTTGTGTGCAAATTGTAACCGTGGGAATTGCCGATGAAAATTTTCTCAACATCACATTATATCCAAACCCTTCCAATAGCCAATTTACCATAGTGCTCGAGGAAAACGCCAATATCGAAATTTACAATACACTGGGTAGTTTGGTTTATAATGCCACATTGGACAAAGGAAAACATCTGTTGTCGCTCAATTTGTCGGAAGGTGTGTATCTGCTAAAAGCCTCGAATGGTAGAGGAATGAGGAGTTTGAGGTTAGAAGTGCAATAGGTGTATTCGAAGACAGAAAGCCTTAAGGTATCATGATTTTAATTTATCTCGTGTGACGAGGCGGAATAAGACCGTCCCACATCAACCTGCCCGTCTATAAACTCAAAGCACGTGTTTACTTATTCATTGTAAAATGTATATCTTTACTTTCCTATCCAAAAATAATCGCATGAAAAAAGTATTTACACTATCACTGTGCTTTGGAATTTGTCTGTTGTGCTCAACTATTGGAAATGCCCAAAAATGGAGCGCGCTGAATCAAAAGATGATTGCTCAATATAGTGCAGGTGAGTTGGATTCTGCAGTAATGACGGGTAAAGCGGCCCTGGACGCGGCTGCAAAGGAGTTCAAGAAAAAAGGTCCTGATTATGGCACTGCTCTTTTTAATATGGGCTTTTTGCTTTCTGAAGGTAAAGAACCTGCAACTGCAATCCCTTATTATTCTCAGTGTATTCTTGTTCGTGAAAAAGCATTAGGAAAGGACAGCAAAGAGTATATCAATGTGGTGAACAATCTCGCCGAGGTGTATTACAAATTGGAACGTTACCAAGATGTTGAACCCTTATATCGGGAATTACTGCAGCTTATCACTTTAAAGCACGGAGTGCAAAGTAAGGATTATGCAGTGTGTTGCCAGAATTTAGGTAGTCTGTTTCTGGATGCAGGACGCAACGATTCTTCGCTGTGCTACTATAGAAAAAGTCTGGATGTGCTTGCCCCACTGAGCGGTGAAAAAGATGAAAACTATCTGTATGTTCTCAATATGGTCGCTTTCGGTTCCTATAAATCGCTTAAGTACAAAGATGCGATTACTTATTATACTAAGCTTGCAGAGCTTCGCAAAGAATTGTTAGGTGCAACCAACGATGATTATGCTACAGCCATGAATAATCTTGCCATGATGTATCGCTGCGATAAACAGTATGATCAGAGCGTGCAAACGTATGAGTTGGTTCTAGGAATTAAGGGACAGAAGAAAGGGGAGATGAGTCCGGATTATGCTTTTGTTTTAAACAATCTGGCGGCGGTTTATATGGATCAATACCTGTGGAATCAGGCGTTTCCATTATTGAAGAAGGTGTTGGCTATCCGTAAAAGCGTGTTAGGTGAGCAGCATCCCGATTATGCGGTATCAATGAATAATCTGGCCTATGTTTTCGAAAAAATGAGTGTTTACGATAGCGCAATCATTTGCTACAGAAAAGTTGTTGATCTACGAAAAGAGATTTATGGTGAGCACCATCCGGAATATGCGACCGCATTGTTTGAACTGGCGAGCAGTCTGAAAGAAATGGGTTTTTATAAAGAAGCAGAAACCGATTATTTACTTTCTGGTGATATACGCAAACAGGTGTTTGGCGAGCAAAGTGAAGAATATGCCACCGTATTGAATAACCTTGGTTCGTTGTATTGGACACAGGATGATTATCCAAAAGCGGAGCAGAACTATCTGTCGAGTATGGCTATTAAGGCCGCTATTGCCGGGAAAGACAACAGTGATTATGCAATAACCTTACAGAACATTGCGCTGCTTCATCAGGATATGGGTGATATGGTGAAGGCTGAAGCTGAACTGAAAGAAGTGCAGCAAACGTTCATCAACCTGAAATTAACAGAAACTCCCGATTATGTGTATCTGTTAAACAGCCTTGCAAATTTTTATCTGGAAACCGAAGCCTTTGCAAAAGTTGAAGGACTCTTTCTGGAAGCCTTGCAGCTTTGTGCACGCATACAAGGAAAGGAAAGTAAGGAATATGCAGGACTACTCTCCGGTTTATCTAATTTTTATAGAACGCTTGGTAATTATACTAAAGCAGAACCATTGCTGCTTGAATCCTTGCGCATCAGGGAGAAATTACTTGGGAAGCATCATAAGGATTATGCAGCATCCTTGTTGAATCTGGGAAATCTTTATTATTACACGGGTGATTATCCATTGTCGGAAAAATGTTTTACTGAAGCTGCCGATGTTTATGCGTCAGCCTTGGGAAAACAGAATCCAAACTATGCAGGTACCATTGAAAGTTTGGGAAATCTCTATCGCAGAATGGGCAACTATAGTAAAGCCGAGGCGCTCTATCTGCAAAGTATGGCGATAAAAAAAGAAGTGTTTGGCGAAAATCATGATCGCTATGCAATGATACTAAGTAATCTCGCCGGTTGCTACAAAGATCAGGGTAAATATGCCAAGGCTGAGCCATTGTATCTGCAGGCACTGGCCATTCAAAAATCGTTGTTCTCCCAAAAGAATACAACCTATGCTACGTATATTGATAATATAGGAGTGTTGTATACATTGATGAAGCAGTATGATAAAGCTCTTCAATATTATACTGAAGCATTGGATTTTTATAAGTCGACATTAGGTGAGAATCATCCGGAGGTTGGACTAACACTAAACAATATGGGGACTCTCTACCTTGAAAAGGGCGATTATGTAAATGCCGAAAAGTATATTACAGCCTCGTTGGAATTGAGGAAATCGCAGCAAGGGGAGGGGCATCCTGATTATGCAATGACCTTGAACGATCTCGCCTATTGTTATTTTTTAATGGGCGATTACGCTAAAGCAGAACCATGGTATGAGGAGGCAAATGCAAAGACTGTTTTTCAAATTGCTCATAATTATCCAACACTTTCTGAACAAGAGAAGGCTATGTTTTATTCGGTCATTGATAATAATTTCAGCGGATTCAATCGCTTTACAAATATGCGTGCAGCAAGCAATCCTGCCATTGCAGGCGATGCAATGAATAATCAATTAGCCACTGCTTCGATGCTCTTAGAGAACAGTCGTAATGTCCGTCTGCAAGTTCTTTCAAGTGGTGATACTTCTCTTATTTCGAAATACAGCAAATGGATGATGCTGCGTACCGAGATTGGCAAGGCTTATATGATGACGGAAAGCGAACGTTCGACACTTCAATTTTCCACCAATGAAATGGAACAGCAGGCTAATAATCTCGAAAAAGAATTATTGACGCAGTTGCAATCACGGGGTGTCAGTCTTTCTGGTTCGCTTAAATGGCAAGATGTTCAGGCTTCATTGGGTACAGATGAGGCTGTGATTGAATTTGTGAATTTTACATTTACGCATCAGCAAACAAAAATCGATTCAACAGTGTATGCCGCATTAGTGCTGAAAAAGGGTGATCCTTATCCTATATGGATACCGCTGTTTGAAGAGAAGCAATTATATGCCATGCTGAATGATACAAGCATCAGATATGCCGATAATCAAAATCGTGGGTTAACGGTCAATAATGCTAAAATGGGTCCTCGCTTTGGGCCGCTGAATCCTGAGATTTATTCCTTGTTATGGCGTCCGCTGGAATCAGCACTCAGTAACGTTAAAACAGTTTTTCTTTGTCCGGCTGGCCTTCTTAATAAGATTTCCTTTGCAGCACTTAGGCCTGATAGCGCTACATATCTTAGTGATCGTTATTCAATTCGATATTTGCTCACAAGCCGCGATCTTGCACGGGCGAAGAGTCAAACCTCAGGAGCCCGTCCGGGAATGCAAGCTGTGGTTGCCGGTGGAGCTGATTTTAATGCTGGCGTTACTGCTGAAAACCTACAGCGTAGCGGTAATTGGACGTATCTTCCGGGAACGAAACTTGAAGCTGAATCAATTAATGCATTGCTGTCAAAGGGTTCTGTAAAGGTCAAGTTGCTCGAAGGTGCCGCAGCCAGCGAGGAACAGATAAAGGCGCTGAGCGGGCATGCTCCGGAAGTACTGCATTTGTCCACTCATGGATTTTTCTTTTCACGCAATAAGAAAGTGAATGCTGTTGATGAAACGGATCCATTATTCATTTTTAAAAGTGCAGAAAATCCATTGCTGCGCTCAGGTCTTGTGTTGTCAGGGGTGAATCAGGTATGGGCCGGTAGTCGGCCAAAAGAGGGTGTGGAAGATGGCGTGCTCACGGCGTACGAAGTTGCAAATCTTGATTTGAATAATACCAAACTTGTTGTGCTTTCAGCATGCGAAACGGGACTGGGTGATATCAAAGCAGGAGAAGGTGTGTTTGGCCTTCAGCGGGCATTTCGACTTGCGGGTGCGGGTTGCATCATGCTTTCGATGTGGGAAGTGCCCGATAAAGAAACGGTAGAGTTAATGCAATCCTTCTATACATTCTGGACAGCCGGTCATGATATACATACAGCGTTCGCGGAAGCGCAGGAAGGTATGCGAAAGAAATATCCCAACGAGCCTGCAAAATGGGCAGGATTTATTTTAATTGAATAAAAACTGGCGTTCAAAATATAATGGAGCCCTGCTTATTTTGAAATAACTTCTGTCACCATACGCGCAGCTTCTTCGAGCAATGTGGCGGGCAAAATCTTCAATCCGGATTCGTCAAGAATTTTGCGTGCTTCTTCAGCATTAGTCCCCTGAAGGCGTACGATAATTGGAATATTAATTTCACCCACCGATTTGTATGCCTCCACAATGCCATTGGCAACACGGTCGCAGCGTACAATGCCGCCAAAAATATTAATGAGAATGGCCTTTACGTTGGGATCTCCTAGAATGATGCGGAAAGCCTGCTCCACACTTTGAGCGCTTGCTCCACCACCTACATCAAGAAAATTTGCAGGTTCACCACCCGAAAGTTTAATAATATCCATGGTGGCCATGGCTAATCCTGCTCCATTCACCATGCAGCCGACGTTTCCATCGAGTTTGATAAAATTCAAACCGTATTTTCCCGCTTCAACTTCAGCAGGATCTTCTTCGTCAAGATCTCGCATTTCTGCAATACCGGGGTGACGGAAGATAGCATTATTATCAACCACAACCTTTGCATCAGCGGCGAAAATTTGATTGTCTGAAGTTTTTATTACAGGGTTTATTTCGAAGAGTGAAGCATCAATCCCAAGAAATGCTTTGTAAAGATTGGAAACAAAATTCAGCATGTCTTTATAGGCCGGACCATCGAGTCCCAGATTAAATGCGATTTTTCTACACTGAAATGCTTGCAGTCCGATGCCCGGAATAATCTCTTCTTTGAAAATTTGTTCAGGACTTTCTTCAGCCACTTTTTCAATGTCCATACCTCCCTTGGGAGAATATACTATCATGTGTTTCCCGGTAGAACGATCGAGCAGTATGCTCATGTAAAATTCTTTAATGGGGTATTCACCCGGGAAATAAATATTTTGTTCAATCAATACTTTGCGAACCAGCTTGCCTTCTTTTTTGGTTTGTGGCGTTATTAGATGCATTCCGATAATTTCGGTGGCAAATTGCCTGACCTGACTAACGGAAGTTGCGATTTTTACACCACCTCCTTTACCACGGCCACCTGCATGAATCTGCGCTTTAACTGCAAAGCGATCAGTGTGCGTAGAATCGTAAAGACTTTTTGCTGCATTTTCTGCATCAACAACGCTGGTTGCGAGTATGCCTTCAGGTACTTTAACATTATACTTGCGAAGCAGAATCTTACCCTGATATTCGTGTAGGTTCATAAGGTAGTGTTTTTTTTTGAAAGATAAAAGTATAAAATCCTTTGGGATTGACACATAACCAGCTTGCCTTTTTTACAGTTATGTCATCCTTGTATGCGAAAATTATCCTGGATGCACGTTTCAAAAATCGATTGAAGTATTAGTCTTTTATATTTTGTAGTTCTTAAAAACTAATTAACTAATCGACCAATTAACTATTTAACGAATCATACAGTCAACCATTCACACGAAAGCACATCTACTCAATTCCTGCAAAGTACTTCATAAACTGAACTCTTTCGAGTGCTGCCGGATTTTCGGTTTTCTTATAATTCATTTTTCCCCGAAATTCTTCAATTGAATTGAAGTTGTGTTTTTGCATCCAGACTTCCAGATCCTTTATCATCACTGATGCATGAGCTGGTCCGTGCAAATAAAATGCTGATGCAACCTGAACGGCTTTTGCACCAGCAAGCAGTTGTTTAATCATCCCCGCACCATCATGAATTCCAGTCGAAGCAGCAATATCGCAATAGATACGATCCGAGAGCATGGCTACCCAACGAAGGCTGTTATATATTTCCTCGCTCTTACTGAAGACCGCAGAATTCGTCACTTTAAATGTGTCAATATCAAAATCCGGAGAGAAAAAGCGATTGAATAAAACGAGCGCTGCTGGTCCATCCCATGATAATTTAGTAGCAAAACGTGCTAATCCGGAAAAATAGGAACTCAACTTAATAGCGATGGGTATATTAACATGTTTCTTAACTTCCTTAAAAATCCTGAAATACATTTCCTCGTTTTGTATGCCTTCTTTATCAGGATTTGACGGGAGAATGAACATATTTAATTCGATGGCATCTGCTCCAGCTGCTTCTATTTTAGAAGCAAAACTGGTCCATTCCGATGCAGTATTACAATTGATGCTGGCAATAATAGGAATCGAACATTGCTTCTTGGCATTTTCAATCAACGAAAGATAATCACCAATCGATTTATCTTTAGAATAGGATCTTATATAATCCATAGCTTCAGGATAATCATCACCATCCGCTTCATTGTAGGCCTTTTGTACATCAAATTGAATTTGTTCTTCAAAGATTGATTTGAGCACTATGGCACCAACACCATTTTTTTCCAGTTCCCGGATTTTGTCCAACGATTGGGTAATACCTGAACTTCCTGCGATCAATGGGCTTTTTAACGATAGCCCCATATAAGATGTAGTAATATTCATGGTGGTAAATTGGTTAGGTTATTTTATGATTGAAATGTCGACAAGAAAAATGTGCTACTGTTTTTCCAAATTAGTACTATCAAAGCAAGCGATGTTATTTGATTTCATTGAGAATGAGTCCGTCTCTCATCGTTATTTTACGATCAGCCATAGTGGCCAATTCTTCATTATGTGTTACAATGATGAATGTTTGCCCAAAAGTCGAACGCAATGAGAAGAATAATTTGTGCAATTCACGGGCATTCTGTGAGTCAAGATTACCCGAGGGTTCATCAGCAAGTACCACGTCGGGATTGTTCATCAATGCGCGAGCAACGGCCACACGCTGCTGTTCACCGCCAGATAACTGAGCGGGCTTGTGTGTTTGCCTGTCCTGCAATCCAAGGAAATTCAACAACTCCAGCGCTTTTTGTTCGGCGTTCTTCTTGCTAACACCTGCAATGTATGCGGGTATGCAGACATTTTCCAGTGCAGTAAATTCAGGCAACAAATGATGAAACTGAAATATAAAGCCAATATGTTTATTTCTAAAAGCGGCCAATTTACGGTCGTTGAGCTTCGAGATGTCTGTTTCATTAATTAATACCGATCCTTGATCAGCCCGGTCCAGACTTCCAATAATATGAAGCAATGTAGTTTTTCCAGCACCGGAAGCGCCAACAATTGAAACGATTTCCCCTCGTTGAACATTCAGGTCGATTCCCTTTAATACTTTTAACGGGCCGAACGATTTGTGAATTCCTTGTGCTTGAATCATATCTTTTTCTTTTTTCTACAGCTTGTTCGTATGCTGATTATTTAATACGAGGTAAAGATAATCAACTTGTACATTACTGCTTTTGATTGTTGAATGTAAATACACCATCTTTCCAGTCTATGGTGATGATCTGGTCTTTCTGAATTTTACCTTCAAGAATTTGTTTTGATAAAGCATTCAATATTTCATGCTGAATGACCCTTTTTACTGGCCTTGCTCCGAACTGTGGATCATAGCCAAGCAGCGCCAGCTGGTCGATAGCAGGTTCTTCAGCTTTAAGTATAATGTCATTCTGCGAAAGCATATCCTGTATCCTCTTTAACTGTAAAATTACCACCTGCCGAATTTCCGCTTTTGACAATGGATTGAAAACAATCACTTCATCGATACGATTCAGAAACTCCGGACTTATTGATTCTTTAAGGGTTTCAAGAACTTTTTTCTGCATGCGACCAATCATCTCAGTCCGGTTACCATCGTTCATCATGGCGAAATGATCCTGTATAACAGTGGACCCAATGTTTGATGTCATAATAATAATGGTGTTCTTGAAGTCAGCTAAACGTCCTTTATTATCCGTCAGTCGCCCGTCATCCAATACTTGCAGTAAAATATTAAACACATCAGGATGCGCTTTTTCAATTTCATCCAGAAGTACAACACTGTAAGGTTTACGCCTTACGGCTTCGGTTAATTGTCCGCTTTCATCGTATCCCACATATCCCGGAGGTGCTCCTACCAGTCTTGAAACAGTGTGTCTTTCCTGGTATTCTGACATGTCGAGCCGTACCATGGCGTTTTCATCACTGAAAAGAAATTCAGCTAAGGCTTTGGCCAATTCTGTTTTTCCAACCCCTGTGGTGCCAAGAAAAATGAACGATCCAATGGGCTTCTTCATATCCTGCAATCCTGCGCGGCTGCGACGAATGGCATCGGAAATTGCTACAATAGCGTCATCTTGACCAACAACACGCTTATGGAGTTCTTCTTCAAGATGCAACAGTTTTTCGCGTTCTCCCTGCAGCATCTTCTGAACAGGAATACCTGTCCAGCGGCTAACGATTTCGGCAATTTGTTCAGCACCGACTTCTTCGTTTACCATAGCAGCATCGCCTTGCAGTTCGATCAGTTTTTTTCTCAAATCCTCCAGCGCTTTTTCAGCTTCCTGTATTCTTCCATAGCGGAGCTCTGCAACTTTTCCATAGTCACCCTCACGTTCAGCACGCTCGGCTTCGAAACGGAATTGTTCAATTTCTTTTTTCTTTGTCTGTATGGCTTCAGCCATTTCTTTTTCCGAAAGCCACTTTGATTTTAGTTTATCGCGTTCTTCGCTTAAGTTGGCCAATTCCTTATTGAGTAAGTCAAGCTTCTCTTTGTCGTTCTCGCGGCGTATAGCTTCCCGTTCGATTTCCAATTGTCGTATTTTCCGTTCAATCTCATCAAGATTTTCAGGCACAGAGTTTATTTCAAGTCTAAGCTTGGCCGCTGCTTCATCAATTAAGTCGATGGCTTTATCTGGTAAAAAACGATCGCTGATGTATCTGTGCGAGAGCTCAGCTGCAGCAATTATTGCCTCGTCCTTAATCCTAACTTTATGATGAGTTTCGTAGCGTTCTTTTAATCCGCGCAAAATGGAGATCGTGTCAGGGACTGATGGTTCATCAACCAATACCGATTGAAATCTGCGTTCTAGCGCTTTGTCCTTTTCGAAATATTTCTGATATTCCTTGGGTGTGGTTGCACCAATTGCTCGTAATTCACCGCGTGCAAGCGCAGGTTTGAGAATGTTTGCAGCATCCATGGCGCCTTCTCCACCACCCGCGCCAACCAGTGTGTGAATTTCATCAATAAATAAAATAATTTCACCTTCCGAAGCGACCACTTCTTTGATTACGCTTTTTAACCGTTCTTCAAATTCGCCTTTGTACTTTGCACCGGCAATCAGTGCACCCATATCGAGACTGTATACCTGCTTTGTCTTAAGGTTTTCTGGAATATCACCATTGATAATTCTATGCGCGATTCCTTCTGCAATCGCAGTTTTTCCAACACCAGGTTCACCAATAATTATAGGGTTGTTCTTTGTTCGGCGAGAAAGGATTTGAAGTATGCGTCGTATTTCCTCATCCCTGCCAATTACAGGATCCAGCTTGCCTGAGCGTGCCAAATCGTTGAGGTTGCGAGCATACTTATTTAATGCATTGAAGGTGTCTTCTGCGGTTTGGCTTTGAACTTTGCTTCCTTTACGCAATTCCTGCATTGCCGCTTTTAAATCTTTTTCACGTATGCCATTATCCTTCATTAATTGAGAAGCAGTGTCACCAACAGCTAAAATGCCAAGCAGTAAATGCTCAAGCGAAACAAATTCATCTTTGTTTTCTCCGGCAAAGTCTAAGGCACGGGCTAAAGCTTTGTTGGCCTGAGGCGAAAGGTATTGCTCTCCGCCAGTGACTTTGGGTAGCGATTTAATAATACGGTCTAAGGCAGCAACAAACATGGTCATGTTCACATTTAGTTTGTTGAACAGGAAGGGAACAATGTTCTCGTCGACCAGTAGAATGCCTTTTAAAATGTGGACATTTTCCACCGATTGGTTTTGGAGGGCTGCCGCTACTTCCTGAGCTTTGCGCAATGCCTCCTGCGATTTTAATGTGAATTTGTCGAAGTTCATAGTTTTTTCTTTCTTGACACGGGCTATCAAACCCGATTCCATGGCTTGATTTAGGTGGGTTTTGTGTCAAAGTTACAATTTTTCTTGTGAAAAGACTGTCAATTTGTCGATTTGAGTTTGCGAGAAATGAGAAATCATTGATGTCATTTTTTTTGATATGTAAAAGAAAATAGTTAATTTTATTGCGTTCTTAGAGGCTAAACTTCGCGGTAGCATGCAACCTTCTGCTTCGCATAATGGTCATCATCGCACAGAAAAATTTCATGAATAAGTGGTTTCAAAAATTAAATAGCCCGCTTGCGGTTGTTTTAATGCTTACTTCTCTGTCTTTATTGGGAGTATGGGTGGTGCTTACTTTCAATGGGAATGGCGATACAGGGGATAGTATTGTGCATTTTCAATTTGCACGGTATGCATTTGAACACCCTGAAAATTTTCTCAACTCATGGGCTAAACCAGTGTATGTTATCCTTGCCTCACCATTTGCTCAATTTGGATTTGAAGGAATTAAAATATTCAACCTTGTCATAGCAATAGCAACTGCTTTTCTATTATACCTTTTACTGAAGAGTACAGAGAATCCCTTTTCGTTTTTAGCCATACCACTACTATTTGCAGCGCCACTCTATTTTGTGCTGATATTTTCCGGATTAACTGAATATATGTTTGCTTTAATCTGGGTGCTGGGAGTTTGGCTCTTTACCAAAGAAAAATATGTGATGGGAGCCATTCTACTCTCTTTTCTTCCCTTTGCCCGATCCGAAGGTTTACTCTTATTGCCTTGCGTATTTATGTTTATGCTAATACAGAAAAAATGGAAAGCATTGCCATGGTTGCTTACAGCTACTTTTGTCTTTGGCATCATAGGGCTGTTGGTGAGTGGCGATTTCTTTTCAACTACCGCAACAAATCCATATATTTCCTTTAGAGCTGAGTATGGTAAAGGGCCATGGTTGCATTTTCTCAGTCAGTTGACCTATGTTATTGGAATTCCTATGTATTTCCTTTTTGGCGTGTCCTTGGTGATTTTGGTCTTTGGCTTATTTAAGTCTTATAGTATAAAGAATGTAAATATTAATGTTAAACTATGGCTTTTCATATTACCGATAATTATATTTATTGGTGCGCATACTTGTTTTTATGCCTTGGGGTTTTATCATTCCATGGGATTGAAGCGCGTGTTAATATGCATAGTCCCAATGATAGTATATTTAATTGTCGATTGTCTTGGCTATTTGTGGCTGCATACAGAAAAAACTTCCGGGTGGATTAAGTTTTCTCTACTTGTCTTGGTTGTAGGGGCGGTGTTGGTTTTTCCTTTCACTGCGGGACCTGCAGCAATTAAAAAAAAGGAATTAATGTGCGATAATTTGCAGATAACCACTGATCGTTTCGCAGATGCATTGCAAAAGCGGTACTTGCTAAGTAGTATTAATCGGATATATTGCAGTCAGCCTTACTTACAGCTAAAGCTTAATATCGATCCGTTTGATACACAGAGGATATCTGGGGTTGGCCAATTTCCATCGGTTATTAGCGACACCTCATTTTTATTGATTTGGGATTGTGAATTTAGTGAATATGAGGCGGGTTTGCATCCAGAATCCTTATTAAACCGTAGTGATATTCGCCTCGATTTAAGGTTTCCTGAGGATTCGGGAGACCCATGTTTTTTAGTTTTTGCAAAAAAGATGTAATTTTATAGTTCAATAAATTGTCGTAAAGATGAAAATCAAGACTTTTCAAAGTTTATTCCTGATGCTGCTAACTTTTGCGGCAGTGGCTCAGCCTGGCAAGGATGGCCCAAAGACTGTGACCTTGGCAAATCAGGTTTTTAATGAATATACCACACTTTCCTCCAATGCTGCTGCCGGGGCAACAACCATTACGGTTGCGGCCAGTGGTCTCAATACAAACAGCCGGTTTTCCGGAACCTTAGCAGCGGGGGATTTGATAATGATTATTCAAATGCAAGGAGCTACAATTGATGGAGGCAGTTATTGGCCAAACTTTGGATATGTCAATAATTATGGAACCTGCGGTGCCAATGAGTTTTGCATGGTTGCATCCGTTCCTAATTCTACAACCATTAATCTTAGCTGTCCCTTATTGAAGTCATACACTGCAGCAGGACGTGTACAAGTGATACGTGTACCGAGGTTAAGCACTCTTACCGTTAATAGTGGCGGAAGTATTACGTGTGATGCATGGAATGGTACTACCGGAGGAGTGGTTGCAATGGAAGTAGATGGGGCAACAACGATTAATACAGGGGGGCTGATTCACGCAACAGCGATGGGGTTTAGGGGAGGAACCAATACTGATATGAATTCAGCAACGGGTTCTGCTATCTATGCATCAACTGATAATAATGATGGCGCTGAGAAGGGCGAAGGTATTGCTGGTGCATGGGCAGACTATGACCTTATTGGCGGTAGGTATGGAAGAAATGCCGCTGCAAACGGTGGCGGTGGCGGTAATGCTCACAACGGCGGCGGCGGTGGGGGTGGCAATGGAAGCCGTATCTGGTCATATAATGGTAATGGTTATCCCGATACTTCCACAGCCACATGGAAAGCTGCATGGGATCTGGAATCTGCAAATTTTCACCGCAATAAATCTGATGGCGGTGGCCGGGGAGGATATACCTACTCATGGCAAAATCTTGATGCTACATTAATCGCTCCTGGAGACGCTTCCTGGGGTGGCGATAATCGGAGAATAATGGGCGGTCAGGGTGGACGTCCTCTGGACTATAACTTTGGAAGACTTTTTATGGGAGGAGGCGGCGGTGCTGGTGATCAGGGGCCAAGTACGAACTATGGCGGCGTTGGCGGCAGAGGAGGTGGTCTTATCTATTTACTCACCTATGGAACTGTTACAGGTGGAGGCCAAATTACAAGCAACGGCAGTGATGGTACTGATGCTCAAGGAACAGCACCTTGGAATTCTCATGCTGGTATCGATGGTGCAGGTGGTGGTGGATCAGGCGGAACTATCGTTGTGAACAGTATAGGTGCCACAGCAAATACAATTACTATTACAGCCAATGGTGGTGATGGCGGTGATCAGAATAAAACCAAAGGGACGCTTGCCACTGCCAATGGAGAAGCTGAAGGGCCGGGTGGCGGCGGCAGCGGTGGGGAAATTATTATTTCTTCCGGATCTCCAACTAGAATTGCAAATGGAGGAGCAAATGGAATCAGCTATGCCCAGACTGCAGCCGATTGTGGAGTGACTGAGTTTCCTCCTAATGGCGCAACAAAAGGAGGCTTTGGTTGTATTGTCGAAACAATCACCAATTTTTCTTTCAACGTGTTAAACGATTCTATCTGTAAAGGCGAAATTGCTAAGCTAATTGCTGTGTTTAGCGGAACGAGGCCAGCGGGAACCATAGTATATTGGTATGATAGTCCATTAGGAGGAACACTTCTTGGGTCCGGTGATACCTTGTCACTTAGTGGTCTCACTGCTAATGTTACAGTTTATGCTCAAACTTGTCCGGGCTTGTATCGCAGATCGGCAACAGTTGTTGTTTTTACGCCGGTATTCAGTGCTGGCACCGACCTTTATCTGTGTAATGGCGCAACGGCCAATCTGAATGCTAGTGGAGGAAATACGTATGTGTGGACACCTTCAGCAGGCTTGAGTAATCCAAATATTAGCAATCCTTTGGTGAGTGCAACATCTAATACTCAGTACATCGTAAACATTACAACGATTAACGGTTGTACGGGGAAAGATACTGCAATGGTATATGCAAACACGGTGCATCCAACGTTAACACACGATACCGCTATCTGTACTGGAAATAGTGTAACGCTGATTGCCGGTGGGGGCACCGCCTATCATTGGAACAATGGTAGTTCGAACAGTTCTATTTCTGTCGCACCTACAGTAAATCAAAGTTATACCGTAACCGTAACTTCAGGCTTCTGCACTGATTCAGCTAAAGTAAATGTCACTGTTGCCGGATATCCTGCAGTTAATCTCGGACATGATACTACCTTTTGCAACGGACCTACATTGTCGTTGAATGCTGGAAACCCGGGATCAACTTATCACTGGCAGGATAATTCAGTAGCTCAGTCCTATGCAGTAACAGCGACGGGGACTTATTCCGTAACGGTCACTAATCCTACCGGATGTGCATCAACCGATGCGATTTCGGTGAGTGTGCTTCCTAATGCTAATGCGACTATCACGCCTCATCTACCTGCTTGTATGAATGACCCTGCATTTACACTTGCTGCAGTGCAAACAGGTGGTGTATGGACTGGAACAGGTATCACTGATGGGGTTGCCGGTATTTTTAATCCCGCTATTAGTGGTAGTGGTAATCATACGATTACTTATACCATCAGTGGGTTATGTGGAGATACTGATCAAACCACAATACAAGTGGTTGCTCCACCAACGGTATTTCTTGGGAATGATACTTCATTCTGCACTGGACCTACTTTATCGCTGAATGCTGGGAATCCGGGTGCAGGCTACCATTGGCAAGATAATTCCACAGCCCAGAGCTTTGCTGTAACAACAAGCGGAATCTATACAGTTACTGTTACTAATGGTGCTGGTTGTTCGTCAACCGACGCAATTAATGTCAATGTGCTTTCTTATGCTGATGCGACGATTACACCTCATTTACCTGTTTGTTTTAACGATGCAGCCTTTACCCTGACTGCAGCTCAAGCTGGTGGAATATGGCACGGGGCGGGCTTTGCTGATTCTATTTCGGGACTTTTTAATCCCGCATTAAGCGGAACTGGCGCTCAAACGGTCACTTATACTATTGCTGGTTTATGCGGAGATTCTGATAATACTACTATTCAGGTTAATGCACAGCCAACAGTATTTCTTGGGAATGATACTTCATTCTGCTCAGGAGCACCTTTAATACTTAATGCAGGCAATCCGGGATCTGGATATCACTGGCAGGATAATTCGACGTCACAGAACTTTACAGTGGCATCAAGTGGAACCTATGCTGTTACTGTAACAAATGCTTCCGGTTGTACAGGGATGGATGCTATTACTGTAAATATTTTATCCTATGCTGATGCGACAATTACACCTCATCCAGCTGTTTGTGAAAGTGCTGCACCCTTTGCCATTACTGCTGCTCAAGCGGGAGGAGTATGGGATGGTGCTGGTTTCTCCGATTCTACGTCAGGAATTTTTGATCCCGGTTTAAGTGGAAGCGGTACCTATACTATCACTTACACTATTGGTGGAATTTGTGGAGATAGTGACCAGACAACCATTCAGGTGAATGCTGCGCCAACTGTATTCCTTGGTAATGATACTTCGTTCTGTACCGGTGCTACTTTAATCCTTAGCGCAGGAAATTCAGGTGCTGGCTATCATTGGCAAGATAATTCTACTTTACAGACTTATAATGTAACCGCTTCTGGAACATATACCGTTACGGTAACAAATGGAACAGGCTGCACCAGTACCGATGCAATTAGTGTTTCAGTTCTTCCATTTGCGGATGCTACTATTACGCCTCATGCACCCATTTGCCAAAATGCTGTTGCATTTACACTAGCAGCAGCGCAATCAGGAGGTGTTTGGGATGGTGCAGGTATTGCCGATTCAAATACTGGCGTTTTCAATCCTAACTTAAGCGGAAGCGGCACCCATACCATCACTTATACCATTGCCGGCATTTGTGGTGATGTTGATCAAACTACTATCAACGTATATGCAATCCCAGTTGCGACTTTTAGTTCAGGTCTGGAAAGTTGTATGGGCTCTTCCGACGCATGGATTGCACTTATCTTAAGTGGTGGGCAGATACCTTATAATATAATATGGAATAATGCTGATACAACACAAAACCTGAGCATGCTTGCTCCCGGTGTTTATACCGTAACGGTAACAGATGCCCACAACTGTCAGATTGTGTCGTCTGAAGAGATTACTGAATCCACGCTTGACTGTTATACACCGCACGTTTATGTGCCCAATGTGTTTTCACCCAATGGTGATGGCGTTAACGATGTGTTTTATGTTCGAGGTGCAGGGGTTGAAAGTCTACATCTTCTGATGTACGACCGTTGGGGTGAAAAGGTGTTTGAGACGACTGACCTGAATTCGGGATGGAATGGCACATTCAGAGGTGCAGATTGTGAAAGCGGAGTCTATGTGTATACTCTGAGATTTACTTTGAGTAATGGAGATGAAATCAAGAGTAAAGGCAGCGTGACGATTGTCAGATAAAAGCTGGAAAAGTAAAGACATAAAAAAACCCGCAAAAGCGGGTTTTTTTATTTATGCTTTCTTCGCAGTGTTGACGCGTTTTTCTTTGATCTTGGCTTTCTTGCCAGTGAGTTGTCTTAAGTAGAAGATACGTGCACGACGTACATCACCAACTTTATTCACAACGATTTTGTCAATATTGGGAGAACTAATTGGGAAAATACGTTCAACGCCAATATTGCCCGACATTTTGCGAACGGTAAAAGTCAACGTTGGGCCGCGGCCTGTGCGCTGAATAACTACACCCTGAAACTGCTGGATGCGTTCTTTGTTACCTTCTTTGATTTTGTAATGAACAGTAACGGTATCACCGGCTTTGAATTTCGGATGCTCCGGCATCGGGTTAAGCTGTTCCTCAACGTATTTGATTAAATCTGGCTGTCCCATTGGTTCTAGTAATTAGATGATTCCTTTTAAAAATTGAGGTGCAAAGATAGTGGTTTTTTTGATTCAAATCAAAATACCGACAAAAAAAATCAGTTTTAGTGCATTGGATGTCCTATTCATCAGTTAAAAGTCTGGGTCGACGCTCTTTAGTTCGTTGTATTGCCTGATCCATCTTCCATTGCTGTATTTCTTTTTCATTGCCGGATAAGAGTACTTTAGGTACTTCCCATCCTTGATAATCAGAGGGTCGTGTATATACAGGAGGTGCAATTAAACCATCCTGAAAGGAGTCTGATAAGGCACTACTCTCATCTCCAAGTACGCCAGGAATGAGCCGGATGATACTATCGCAAATTACTATCGAAGCATACTCTCCACCGCTCAATACATAATCACCTATCGAAATTTCCTTGGTTACAAGATGTTCACGTATTCTCTCGTCAATGCCTTTATAATGGCCACAAAGAATAATGAGGTTTTCTTTCAGCGAAAGCTGGTTGGCTATCCCTTGCGAAAGAAGTTCTCCATCTGGACTCGTATAAATTACTTCATCGTAACGCCGCTCCGATTTTAATGCCTGAATACATCGGTCCACTGGCTCAATCATCATGACCATGCCTGCACCTCCTCCAAATGGATAATCATCAACCGTTTTATGTTTATTGGTTGCATACTCGCGCAATTGATGTAGTCTGATATCGGCCAAACCCTTATCCTTGGCTCGTTTTATCATGCTAAACTGAAAAGGACCTTCAAATATTTCGGGGAATAATGTGATGATGTCTATCCTCATAGGCTGTAAAATCTTTGGCAAAATAACAGAATAATTGGGCTAATGACTAACTTTTTTGAGCATTTTGTTGTTAGGATTGGGGAATTCTCTACTTTTGTAATTTATAATACTTCTAAATAATGCGATTATCTGCCTTAAATGAGCGGCAATCAGGAATCATCATAAAGATCAGAGGGCGACTTCCATTCCGTAAGCGTATTATGGAAATGGGTTTTGTCCCCGGAAAGGAAGTTACGCTGATTCGCAAAGCCCCGTTTGGCGGACCCGTCGAGCTTCAGGTAGTCGGTTCTTATATTGTGCTTCGGGCTTCAGAGGCGGATCTTATAGAGATTGATGCTAAATCATCAGTGAAAGCTGATGTTTCAGGTGACTATGCTGCAACCTTCGAAGGTGAGGGATTACGTATCCATCATTCTCGTTTACAAAAAGATATTACAGTCGCCCTCATTGGAAACCCGATTTCTGGCAAGACCAGCCTTTTTAATATGCTGAGCGGCGCTCACGAAAAAGTTGGTAATTATAGTGGTGTAACCATTGAGCCTATTTCACGATTGCTCTGTCATGACGGTTATAATATCCGTATCGTGGACCTCCCCGGAACTTACGCCTTGGGATCAGAGGAACATGTAAATCAAATAATACGTGACTATATATATAATGAAGTTCCTGATGTTATAATAAATGTTGTCGACGCAAGCAATCTTGAACGTAATTTGTTTCTTACCACTGAACTGATTGATATGGACGTCAGGCTACTGATGGCGCTCAATATGTTTGATACTTTCGAGGAGACCGGCGACCAGTTCGATTATAAAGCGTTTGGAAAAATCACCGGAGTGCCAGTTGTCCCGGTCAGTGCTGCTCATAATCTTGGGAAACAAGCTTTGATAGAGGCAGTCATTGCTTTGTATACAGATGTTCATCCCGATTACCGGCATGTGCATATACATTATGGAACCGAAGTAGAGCAAGGCTTACGTAAAATCCAAACCTTGATTCGCGTCCCCGAGAATTCCTTTATTACCGACCGCTATTCAAGCCGTTTTCTGGCGCTTCGTTTATTGCACAAGGATAAGATTGCGATGCAGCGCCTTGATGGATGCGGGAATAAGCAGGAAATTGTTAAGCAGCTGGATGAAGAAATAATTCGCTTAGAGCGGGCTTACGGACAAACGAGTGAAAATATTATTACGAATGCACGGTATGGCTTTGTAGCTGGAGCACTCAAGGAAACGTATAAATCAGCAGCAAAGGAAAAGAGAAGATTGTCCGAACGTATCGATGCGATACTGCTTCATAAAGTTTTCGGATTCCCAATATTCATGGCCATCATGTGGATAATGTTTGTGGCAACATTTAAGCTTGGCGAGTTTCCCATGCACTGGATCGAAGATGGTGTCGCCTTGTTATCTTCATGGTTGCTAAGAGTTATGGATGCCGGAATGTTACGTGATTTATTGGTGAATGGTCTAGTTTCGGGAATGGGTGGTGTGATTGTTTTTCTTCCCAATATTCTGATATTATACTTTTTTATTGCGCTGATGGAGGACACAGGCTACCTGTCGCGCGCCGTTTTTATTATGGATCGTATCATGCATAAAATCGGTCTGCATGGTAAATCTTTTATTCCATTGGTCATGGGTTTCGGTTGCAATGTGCCTGCAATTCTTGCTTCGCGCATGCTTGAGAATAGAAACGAACGAATCGTTACCATATTGATTAATCCTTTTATTTCGTGCAACGCACGTCTTCCAGTGTATATATTATTTATTAGCGCATTCTTTCCTCATTACAGTGGCAGCATGCTATTCGGAATTTATGCGCTGGGAGTTTTTGTGGCAATTCTTACAGCATTATTACTTCGGAAAACCTTTTTTCGTAAAGCACCACAGGCCTTTGTAATGGAGTTACCACCTTACCGAATGCCAGGGGCTAAAGTTCTGATGATGCATATGTGGAGGCGCAGTGCTCAATATCTTAAAAAGATTGGTGGAGTTATATTAATCGCATCTATTATATTTTGGTCGTTAAGCTATTTCCCCACAAATCCACAGTTGTCCAAAGATTATAAGCAGGAAGCCGCCAGGGTAAACAAACAATTTGACCAGAAAATCGCGCTCATTCCGGCAACGGATACAGTTTTAATACATCAGGCAAAGGACGAAATGAAGCAGGGATTACATATGCTTGAATTGGAGGAGAGGAGCGAGCGGAAGGAGCATTCGTACCTTGGTATGATTGGGCATTTTATAGAACCAGTGATACGTCCCTTAGGTTTTGATTGGCGCATTGGAATTAGCATCATCAGCGGAATTCCCGCAAAGGAGATTATAGTGAGTAGTCTTAGTATTCTTTATCATGTTGATGAAGGTGCCGAGGATCAAAATGCCACACTGGCTGGTAATCTTAAATCGTTTGATAATGGGAGAAACGATGGTAAAGGTACAATCACTCCACTTATCGCTTTATCATTCATGATCTTTGTATTGCTTTATCTGCCTTGCATTGGAACACTTACTGCTATCTCGCGTGAATCGGGCAGTTGGAAGTGGGGTGCTTTCATGATGGTGTATTCTTTTTCGGTAGCATGGTTGCTATCTTTTTTGGTTTTTCAGATCGGTTCATTAATGGGATATTGATATGATGCAAAATACTATTGCAGGAATCATCATTGCTGTTGCAACCATCGTTGCAGTGGTCATGATTGTTCGGCGATTTAAAAAACCAAAGAGGTCAAATCCCTGTGATCATTGCAGTGCCGACTGCGGAGGATGTGCACTGCATGAGGAATTGAGAAAACGCAAGCAATAACATCAAAGGTATTTTGTAGACAAAGTTACTAGCCTTTCAAAGGGCGAGCATACAGAACTACATCCGGACCATCGATGTGTTTATCGCAGAGTATGACTAATCGCTCAATTACATTACGAAGTTCTCTGATGTTGCCGGTCCATCGTATTTTCTTGAGCTCTGTAAGCGCGGCTTCTGTAACTTTCAGCGCAGGTCGGCCTTGATTTTCGCAAATCTCAGTAACGAAATGATGAACGAGTAATGGAATATCATCAGCGCGGTCGTGCAATGGTGGAACTTGAATTAAAATCACGCTTAAACGATGATAAAGATCTTCCCTAAAGTTTTTTCTGTCAATTTCTTCAACAAGATTTTTATTGGTAGCAGCGATGACTCTGACATTTACCGGGATTTCTTTTTCTCCTCCTACGCGAGTGATTTTATTTTCCTGTAATGCACGAAGCACCTTGGCCTGTGCGGAAATGCTCATGTCGCCAATTTCATCCAGAAATAAGGTGCCTCCGTCGGCAAGTTCGAAATCCCCCTTGCGCTGTTTAATTGCTGAAGTAAAGGAGCCCTTTTCATGGCCAAACAACTGGCTTTCGATAAGCTCTGAAGGGATAGCCGCGCAATTCACTTCGATAAAGGGCATTTTTGCCCGGTTGCTTTTTTCATGAAGCCAGCGAGCAACCAGTTCTTTTCCGGTTCCGTTTTCTCCTGTGATAAGAACACGTGCATCAGTGGGAGCAACACGTTCAATCATTTCCTTCACCTTTTTAATAGGAGCTGATTCCCCAATCATATCCCATCCCTTAATTACCTTCTTCTTTAATATTTTGGTTTCATTAATAAGATTCGATTTTTCGGTTGCATTTCGAATGGTAATTAACAGTCGGTTTAAATCCAGTGGTTTGCTTATATAATCAAACGCACCGAGTTTAATAGCTTCAACGGCGGTATCAATATTTCCATGACCGGAAATCATGACCACGGGAGTATCGTACTGTTTTAAAATATTTTTAAGCACATCTATACCATCCATTTTTGGCATTTTGATGTCGCATAAAATCAGATCATACTTTTCTTTTTCCAGTAGAAGCAAGCCTTCCATGCCGTCACCTGCTTCATCTACTTTGAATTTTTCGTATTCGAGAATTTCGCGCAAGGTACTGCGTATGCTTTTTTCGTCGTCTATCACTAAAATATGAGCCATGCGAATTTGTATTTATTAGCGCAAAGTTAGTTAAAAGTAGCAAACTTCAAGTTGACAATTCATTAAATGGGATTTCAGCCGATTTTATTAAAATGGTCTATTTGAGTGTAATTAGGATGAATATATATGTTTACCTGCACAATAGCCCTGATTACCTCATTTATTTTTTTCGAACGGATTCTTAATTTATATTTGTTTGATTAATCCCTGTATATGAAAAATGGAACTGCCGGAATCCTGATACATATTTTAGGCGCGCTGGCATATCTTTCCCTGCCAGTATTTTTTCTTCCTGGAAAAATGCCCGTTTCTGATATATTCTATACAGCTTATGGTCTGGCTGATTTTCTAACCTATGTATTGATACTTATCTATTTTTATATCAATGCCTATATTTTATTGCCTAAGCTTTATTTCGAACGAAGATTCCTATACTTTTTTCTCTTTACATTTCTATTTTTGCTGTTAGTCACCATAGTGCCATCACTTATACATATGGGGCCACCCAATGGCCCCCATCCCGGTGGTATTGACATGCCACCTCCTCCACCTGATGGGGGACTCTATTTTAATTTTCAACAAAAAATTCTACTTTTCCTAATGGCATTTTTCTTTTCACTGGCTTTCAGGATAGGTGCGCGTTGGCGATTGGCCGAGCGTGAGCGCGTCACAGCTGAGTTATCGCATTTAAAGGCTCAACTAAATCCTCACTTTCTATTCAATACACTCAATAGTATCTATTCTCTTGCCCTTGAAAAATCTGACGATACACCTGATGCTGTGTTAAGATTATCTGGAATGATGCGCTATGTAATGGGAGATGCGAAATCTGATTTTGTTTCGCTGGAACAGGAAATAAAATATGTAAGGGATTATATCGATCTTCAAAAAATTCGCTTTGGTAACACTGTTAGTGTTGATTTTATTATTGATGGTATTACGGTGGGCAAACAGATTGCTCCACTTATCATTATTCCTTTTGTGGAAAACGCCTTC
The DNA here is from genome assembly GCA_963678485.1 of Bacteroidales bacterium. Taxonomy (GTDB): domain Bacteria; phylum Bacteroidota; class Bacteroidia; order Bacteroidales; family CAIWKO01; genus CALGYY01. The sequence goes on along the minus strand of OY782882.1, from coordinate 665,462 downwards.
AAATATGGTGTGGATCCTGAGGAAGACTCATTTATTTATGTGCATATTCGAATAAGCGAAACCGAGCTTCAACTTGAAGTGAAAAATAAAATTTCACGTGGCATGCAACAAGACGAGCAAAGAAATGGTCTAGGTGTACAAAACACAAAAAACAGACTTCAGCATTTGTACCCATCCCGATACTCGCTTGATCTTCGGGAAACCGAAAATGAATATCTTGTTGTATTGAATATTAAGTTGTTATGATTGATGCTATTGCCCTGGATGATGAGCCTCCTGCACTAAAAATCATTGAAAAATTTTGCGAACGTATCCCGGGGATTCAGCTTCAGAAAACCTTTACACGTCACAGCGAAGCATTAAAACACATTCGGAAGTTTCCGGTTGACCTTATTTTTCTTGATATTCAAATGCCTTCTCTCAGTGGTCTCGATTTTTGCCAACTGATTCCACAAAATACCATGATAATTTTTGTGACAGCTTACAGTGAATTTGCGGTAGAAGGTTTTAATCAATGCGCAACTGACTATCTACTGAAACCATACACATTCGAGCGCTTTAATCAGGCAGTAGAAAAGGCAATTGAGTACAAACAGTATCTGATACATAAAAATACTGAAGATCCAAATCACCTTTTTATACGGGCAGATTATCAGTTGATTAAAGTGAATCCTGCAGATATCGCCTATATAGAAGGATGTGATGATTATGTGAAGATTGTAATGGCCGATGAAAAAATTATTGTTACTCGTATGACCATGAAAGCAATGCAGGAACGAATTTCTTCACGCGATTTCCTGCGTGTGCATAGATCCTATATTGTCTCTGTTGCCCGCATTGAGAGTGTCAAAAATAAGATGATAACTATTGGTGATAAAGAAATTCCAATTGGCAGTAGCTACGAAGAATGTGTGAAGGGCTTTATCAATGCAAAATAAATTCACCGTGATTTTTTAGATGTTAACCTCATTTTTTAGTTTTCGCATAAACCACTTGTAACTTTTCACAACAACCTCTTGTCTGCAATCAAAACCGAAAATCATTTACCTATGCGAAAACAAATCTTATTCACCGTTATGTTAATCATCCTTGGTTGCGGGATGATTCAGGCACAACAATGGGGGCTGTATACATTGTACGCTACAAAAAATGGCACCCAGGCCTTTTTATGTGATACCAATGGTACAAATTACCACACTTGGACATTTACCTCTTCTACAAAGAGTGCTTATTCGACCTATCTAAAGGTTCCAGGAGATACACTGGTCAGGACGTATAAGCCTTCAGGAAATACAAGCTGGAACTCTGGCGGTGTTCATGGTGGAGTGCAAAAAGTACTGTGGGATGGAACAGTGGTTTGGAATTATACATATTATGGCTCAACCTATACGTTGCATCATGATATATGCCCATTGCCTAATGGAAACGTCCTCATGATTTGTTACGATGTTCATACTGCAGCCGAAGCTACGCAAGCGGGCTCTTCAAGTGCCAGCGTTTTTTGGTCGGAAAAAATTATTGAAGTTAAACCCACTGGAGCAACCACAGGGACTATCGTTTGGGAATGGAGACTCTGGGATCATTTATGTCAGAATTACAATGCTGCAAAAGATCATTACGTGTCATCTATTGTCAATAATCCGCAAATGCTCAATATTAACTATGCTGGTTCTGGATCTCTGCCAGACAGATATCATATGAATGGCATCGATTATAATGCAGCACTCGATCAAATTATTGTCAGTATGCATTTCCAAAATTCAGTGTTTGTTATCGACCATAGTACAACAACGGCCGAAGCTGCTGAACATACTGGTGGCAATGCAGGTCATGGTGGAGATTTTTTATTTCGTTGGGGTAACCCCGCATCATATGGTGCAACAGGGTCCGCAATGTTTAATGTGATTCATGATGCTCATTGGATTCCTGCCGACAATGCATTATATCCAAACCATATGTGTGGTTACAAGAATAATTCAAGTTCAAATACACAGGTAGTAATATTTGATCCACCCTATAATGGATACAATTATACGCTCACAGTTGGTCAGGCCTACGCACCTGCAGCCGCCGATTACACATTCACTTCAGTATTTCAAGCTAGCAACGAAGGAAATTCACAACAACTGCCCAATGGGAATATGCTTGTAAACAATCCATTTGGTAGTGTGTATGAAGTAAATTCAGCAGGCACGCAACTTTGGACAAAATCGGGCACCAACTCATCTCATGCTTATCGATTTTCTTTGTGCGAGGTTCGCGGACCGATAGCCACGGCAACAGAAGCTCCTGCCACCGTTTGTGCAGGTAGTAATGTGAGTCTTACTTCAAGTGCAGCCTCTGTTACTGAAACCAGTCCTTCGTATTCTTACGCTTGGACATCTAGTCCAGCAGGCTTTACATCCACATTGCAAAACCCCACAGCTAATCCTACTGCGAATACCACATATACGGTGGTTATTACAAATACCGGCCTCGGTTGTTCGAGTAGTGCATCTGTCAGCGTAAATGTGAACCCATTACCTGCTACCCCTGTGATTTCCCAATCAGGCAACGACCTGAATTCTACTGTTGCAAATGCATATCAATGGTATCTCAATGGAGGAATTATTGGAGGTGCTACCGCTTCCACTTATACACCTAGCGCTTCGGGTTCTTACACAGTTGTTATATCTGATGTCAACGGCTGCTCTGCTACTTCAGCGGCATTTAGCTACGTATATACAGGTTTTGATGAATTAGAGCAACAACCCGAAATTACAGTGATTCCAAATCCAACAACGGGTAATATTACATTGGAAGGAACCCTGGTTGATGATGCTGGTTTTACTGTTAGTATTTTTAATACTTTTGGTAAAATGGTGGTCGAAGCAAAAGATAGCAAAACAATCGACCTGGCTGACTTTGCAGATGGTCTCTATTTTATGGTGATACGCCGGGGCATTGAGACTACAGTGACTAGAAAAATAATATTACATAAATAACAACTAAATTCAACATTATGAAAAAGGTACTTATCAGTCTCGCCTGTGCGCTGCTCATGCTCACTTCAACAGTGGTGAGGTCGCAGACGTTCACCAACTACAATGATTCGCTGAGCGGCTTAGCCAACAACTATGTTTGTGGAGGTGTTGCTATCGATGGTAATAATAATAAGTGGTTTGGAACAGCAACAGGTGTCTCGAAATTCGACGATGTTACCTGGACCACCTATACTACTACCAATGGACTGATAGATAACTACATCAAATGTATTACTGTTGATACCGCCAACAATGTTTGGGTGGGGACAATGAGCGGAGTTAGTAAGTTCAATGGTAGTATCTGGACCAATTATACCACTACAGATGGTTTGGTCGATAATGATGTTTCTTATATCTATGCTGATAAAAGTGGTAGTGTTTGGTTTGCTACTTCATACGGCCTTTCTCAATTCGATGGAAGCAGTTGGTCGAGTTATACAACAACCGATGGATTATCTTCGGACGTTATAAAGTATATTTCCGAAGATGCTGCTGGTAATATTTGGATATGTACCGAATTAGGCGGCTATTCAAAATTTGATCTTACGAATTTTACGAATTTTACGATTGCTACGATGGATAGTCTGGCTAGTGATATTACCTTCGCTGTTGCTGTTGATGCCTCTTTTACACAATGGGTGGGCACATGGAGTGGTATCTCTAAAATTAATTCTTCAGGAGTTTGGGTTGATAATATTCGCTACAGCGATGGAGTGTATAATAACTTCATTCGTGACTTGAAAATCGGGACTGACGGAGATCTTTGGGTTGCCTGCTTCGCTGATTATAATGGCGATGGAGGAATATCTCGATACAACGGAACAACATGGGCTTCGTGGAGTACACCTGAAGGACTTGCCGACAAACAAGTAATCAGGCTTGCTCTTGATAATTTCGATAACGTTTGGGTTGCTACGGGCAATGGTGTTTCCAAAATGAGTGCATCATATAGTATTGGTGATGTTAAGGATCAATCCACTCTGCAGATTTCCCCAAATCCCGCTTCAGATGTGGTTTGTGTAAAGACAGAAGTGGCAGCTGACATCATTCGCATTTTAGATATGAAAGGACAATTACTGATTGAAAAAATTCCTGCATCAAATCAGGAAACAATCAGTATTGATGAGCTTTCTGCTGGTTTATATGTGTTACAATGTGTGTTTAATGATCATGTGAGTTCTATTAAACTTGTTGTTAAGTGAGTTTTCAATTTTCCATCTCCGGTTTAAGGAAGCTCTGCCTGTCGCTGGGTATGCTCATGCTATGCATGAGCTCCCAAGCTCAGGTGACATTTTATGATTTGGATTCCATTCAGGAAATACGTATTACGTTCGAACAGGCAAACTGGCGTCATGTGCTCGATAGTATGTTTCAAAACTACGGTGAAGATGCTCGTCTTGCAGCAACCGTTCAGGTCAATGGTGAAACATTTCAACAGTCAGGCATTCGCTATAAAGGATTTAGCTCCTATAGCGAAGATCAGGCGAAAAACCCTTTTAATATTGATCTTGACTTCGGTTTCGCCGATCATAATTACCAAGGCTTTACTAAGCTCAAGCTAAGTAATGTGATCCATGATCCTTCCTTTATTAGAGAAGTGTTGTCCTACGAAGTGGCACGCAACTATATGCCTGCATCGAGAGCCAATTTTGCAAATGTGTATGTTAATGATACACTCTTGGGCTTATACACGAATGTTGAGGCCGTCGATAAAAAATTTATTTCGAAGAATTTTCCGAGTAATCAAAACACATTTTTCAAGGGCAGTCCGGCCACCTTGCAATACCCCTTTGGACAAAACTCCAATCTGGCTTATACGCATGGTGATGATTCCACTGGTTATGTTCCATTTTACCAGTTGGAATCCGCGCTGGGCTGGTCCGACGTTTTTCATTTTATTGATGTGCTCAATAATGACACATCACACATACCCGATGTGTTAAATGTTGACCGTGCACTTTGGATGCATGCATTTAATTATGCGCTGGTAAATTTGGATAGCTATATTGCATATTCACAGAATTATTATATGTATAAGGATGATAATGGTTGTTTTAATGCCATTCCTTGGGATTTGAATATGTCGTTCGGGAGCTTCAGATTTTCAGACGGAACATCATTAAACCTGTCCATTGCCAAGGCTGAACAATTAAATCCACTTCAGCATTTATATAATTCTGCCTATTCACCAAGGCCGTTAATGAAAAACCTTTTTGCAAACACGACCTTCAGAAAAATGTATATCGCCCATTTGAGAACTATTATTGATGAGCAATTCAAAACAGGCATTTATATGGTACGCGGTCAGGAGATTCAAAATACTATTGCTCAGGCTGTGGCTAATGACACAAATAAGTTTTATAGTACCGCAGATTTTTTGAATAATCTTACAACTACCACAGGGCCATCCTCAGATCAAAATCCGGGAATTCAGGAATTGATGGAGGCAAGAATGGCTTACCTCGATTCGTTCCCTGGCTTTCGTGGTGCTCCGGAACTGAGTCTGCAATCGTTTTCGCCCGCACGTCCTGAGCAAAATGAGTCCTGTCTTGTGGAATGCAAGGTTGTTTCGGCTTCGCATGTTTATGTTTACTATCGTTTCTCCTCGAATGGGTTATTTATGCGGCAGACCATGTTGGATGACGGAACAAATGGCGATGTTCAGGCTGGCGATAGTGTATATAGTGCTTCAATTATAGTTTCCGGCGACATCCTCCATTATTATTTCTATGCAGAGAACGACAGTGCTGGCCGTTTTTTACCTGAACGGGCACAGTATGAATTCTTCACAATTTATCCCAAAATCCAAAAGAATCAGGTGGTATTGAATGAACTGATGTTGTTCAATACAACTATTGTTGATCAAAACGGAGGATACGATCCATGGCTGGAGCTTTACAATACTACGGATGAATCGCTCAATTTGGGCGGGCTTCAGATGTATAGTGAGGAAAGCCCTACCATTTCAATACTCACATTTCCCGATACCATTTTACCTGCTAATGAATATATAGTAATATGGCTTGATGGAGAGTCAGCTCAGCCTGGTTTACACGCATCACAGCGTATCGATAATTCCAGTTGGATACGTTTGTCAAATACGGATCTTTCTGATGTAGATTCACTGACCTTTGGTCTGCAAAGCGCCGGTCGGTCATTTGGCTCTTGGCCAAATGGGAGTGGGATTAATCGTTACCTGCGTCCCACCTACGTTTCGTGCAATCAGGTGGCCACTTCAAACACCTATGATTTTTCCGCATTTCCAAACCCGTCTAACGATCATTTATATATCGAAGCATTAGATGGACAGGACGTCACTTCTATAGAATTATACAATAGTAATCTGCAGCGTGTTCATTATGAAGAATCGCCGTTTGGCACTTCACCTACAAAAGCAGCATTAAATGATATTGATGTTTCATCCATGAATGCCGGACTTTATGTTGTTAAGATAAATCGGGAAACGCAAACAGATATCATCAAAGTAATTATATCAAGATAATAATATAATAAAAATAATCGCATGAAATATTTGAATATCATCGCCGGTGTAACACTATTGCTCTTTATAGGTGCCTGCTCAAAAGATGCAGGAGAGGGCGGTAATGCAACAATTCGCGGGAAATTACACGCCCGTTATTACAATGATTTGTTCACAGTTTGTTTGGGTACTGCCTATGCCCCGGATGAAGATGTGTATATCGTCTATGGTGATGATTTTACCTATAGCAACCGTGTTCGCACAAATTATGATGGTTCCTACGAGTTTGATTTTCTCCGTAAAGGAAGCTATAAGGTGTATGCTTATTCAAAGGATACTACGTTTAGCGAACCTTCCGGGAAGTTTGCTGTAATTCAGGAAGTGGAGATAACAAAGTCGAATCAGGAAGTATTAGTGCCGGATATTGAAATAGTTGATTAAACATAGAATTTTCCAGTCAACCTAAAATTGAAAATTATGAAAAATACATTGGTGTTGTGGGTGTGCTTGTTAATTCCTGGCCTCTGTCTGGCTCAGGGAAGAAAGGATATCCGTGAAGCAGGTATTAAAAGCGCTACTGTTTACAAATACGATTACAAGACCGGAAAAGAGGTTAAAACGCTGGACTCGAAATCTACATATGATGCAAATGGTAATGAGATTGAAGTGTATGAATATGATGATTTTGGTAAAGTGACTAAACATGAGAAGTACACCTATAATGCTTCTAATGATAAGGTTTCTGAAACAATCTATGATGCAGCAGGAAAGGTAAAAAAAGTGATTAACAGCACCTATGATAGTAATCGCAAAAAAACGATGGAAAGCGAATATGATGCTGCAGGAAATCTTAAAAAGGTATCAAAATTTACTTATTACGGAGAATTTAAAACCGAAAAACAAACCTTTGACGCTACTAATAAGCTCATTCAAAAGAAAGTTTATACCTACGGCAAATGATTGATAAAAGCATCATACAGGGATTTCAGCCAGTGACCTTGCAAGCGCTCGATGCATTGTCGCTGATGAATCGTACTGATACAAAATGTATCTTTCACGTTCGTCTGTTGCCGGAAATTCTTGAGAAGATTTCTTCGAACTATCATGTTCTTGAGATTAATGGCGAGCGCGTGATGCCTTATCGATCGACCTATTTCGATACTACCGATTATAGATTGTACCATGCTCACCATAATGGTGCAAGACCACGTTATAAGATTCGCCTTCGCGAATATGCTATTTCTGATCGAAGTTTTTTCGAAATCAAACGGAAAACAAATAAAGAACGAACCAAGAAAAAGCGGATGGAAGTTCCCTTTCATACGCAGGAGATAAATCAGGAATGTCAGAAATTTCTAAAACTTCATAGCCCTTTGGGAGACGTTACATTGGTTAAAAATCTGGAAAATAAATTTTCGAGAATTACCCTCGCAGGTTTTGCTACTAATGAGCGTGTTACGTTAGATGTGGATATATCATACCATTTTAATGGGACTGCCTTGATGATGGATGGTTTGGTGGTGGCCGAAATTAAACGTGGAGCAGCCAGTTCCTTCTCCCCAATGATGCAGGTGCTCCGCGAAATGAAAATTCCTATGAATGGATTTAGCAAATATTGTATTGGGATTGTATCCCTTGTGAATGGAGTGAAGTACAATAATTTTAAACCAAAATTGATAACAATTAAAAACATATTAGGATGATATTACTTGAAGCAGCAACATATACGGGAATGACATTTCTTGATGTCAAATTATTTGATGGAATGTCATTCATCGAATTTCTTGTGCGATTTTCTTTCAATACGGCAGTGCTATTTTTATTAATCAGATGTCTGTATTATCCGGTTACTCGCCGTCGTGATTATATGTTTACATTTCTTATGATCGGCACTATCATTTTTCTTCTGTGCTTCCTGCTTGGCAATGTGAAATTGCAGATAGGAATGGCCTTGGGACTGTTTGCCATTTTCGGAATACTCCGATATCGAACGGTGCAAATATCCATCAAGGAAATGACCTATTTGTTTATGGTTATTGGCATTTCAGTAATTAATGCATTATCGAATAAAAAGATCAGCTACACGGATTTGCTCTTTGCTAATGCGATCGTTGTTGGTATTTCATGGATTGCAGAAGTAGCTTTGTTTCGCAAGCCCTTATTGGTGCAGACCATTACTTATGATAAAATTGATCTCGTGAGGGAGGATAGACGCGCTGAGTTAATCGCTGACATCGAATCTCGCATTGGTTATAAAATCAGAAAAGTAGAAATTGAACGCATTAGTTTTTTAAAGGACACAGCTAAAATCAAAATCTTTTATTTTGAAAGCGAAAAAGTCCAAAAGCGTAAAGACTGAAATAATGATGGTATCTAAAATATCTTTCATTTGCTCGAAGTGTTCGAAGGTCGCAATATTACTGAGCCTTTGCCTGCTGCCATTTGTTTCAGATGCACAGTTACTGTTTAATAACTGTCCTGCATTCTGGCCATCCTTAGCAGTAAGAAAGTCTTTTGGTGATCATTGGAAGCTAAAAGCTGAGCACAGTACACGGATTAAATTCATGCCCTTTGCCGTTGATGAGTTGTATTTTCAGCTAGGTGGCGAATATCAGATGAATTACAATATTGCCTTCGAAGTAAATTATCGTTTTTCTGAAGTATTCGATCCTGAAACACGCTTCACACCTGCGCATCGAATCTCTGTGGAGGCCGATTATAAAGGACATATCAAACGCTGGGGTATTGCCATACATCCTGCAGTACAGGCTGTGTTCAGTCGCGAAAACCAAATGAAGGACCGCGATGCACAATGGGCGTTCCGACCCAAAGTAACGGTGGACTACAATATTGCAAAATCGTCACTCGAACCTTTCGTGTCCTTTGAGCTTTATCTTGGCCGGCGTTCGGGTGAACAGTTTTCAGCATATAAATATCGATTGACCGGCGGTCTGGGTGGAGATCTAAGTAAGAATATTAAACTTACCGGATTCCTGCGTCAGCAAGGAGGATTTTTTACAACGGCTTCGCCATCATACACTATTCTTGGTGCTGAATTGCTTTACAAATTATAATGCTTTCGTCAGCATTTTAGTCCTGTGCCTAATTGTGTGCGAATCACTCTCGAACGCAAAGGAAGTGGGAATGTCAGATTAAAGAAATATTCCATAAATTCTTTTTCCAGCGTCTTCTGCATCTTGTCGTCACAAATATGACTTGATTCCACCCTATATTGTTCTAGCTTCCCAAGGCTATCTATCTTCATGTCAACGTGCATTATTACACGGGTGCAGTGTCCGCAATCCATATGAATTTTGTGCTTCCGGAGTGTGTTCCAGTAAATACTGTCCATCCACGCAGAATCAATAGGCTGCCATGCCCTCCAGGCTACACGTTCCAAATCCCAGGTTTTTACGATTGAGTCAGTAGGAACGACATCTTCAGTATCCTGCGCTGCTGCAACAACAGGAAGCATTATCCATATAAGAAGAATTAGGCGTTTCATAGCAATAGATTTGATTATAAAGATATACAAATGTGAATGAAAAGGTAAGCAAAAAAAATACGGGACCCCGATTGGGATCCCGTAAATTGATATGAATTTATAAAATGACTCTTTTATCTTTTGGATATTTTACCGAGTACGACAGTTTGATCTTCTTTGTTTCTGATGGTTTCAGGTCAAACTTCCAGATAATCTTTCCAGTAGCTTCGTCAAGAACACCACCCGAAAGTTCAATGTTTTCAACAACAATATCCTTGTCGCTGCTAATAGGAACCTGATCTTCTATCGCCAGACTTACGCTGGTTTTTTTCTTATTCCTTATAGTGATTTCATAAGTGAAGGTCTCTTTGGTATTGGTGCCAACGACCTTGGTACTACTAAAATCCTGCAGTTTTTCTCTGGTAATGCTAATGCTGTTGTCGCGACCTAACGAAATTTCAAGAGTGTCTTTGGTGTAGCGGGGATCGATGTATGATTTGCCAAGATATGTGCCTTCGAAGAATAAATTAGCTTCGCCCGGTAACAGGTTGTATTGTTCCCAGCCACTTACACGTGCCATAAGGAATGCATCTTTGTCAAGCTTTGGAACTGAGTAATACTGGTACTCTGCAGGTAAAGTGTTCTTTTGAATTTCAACAATTTTTACTTTACCATCAGCAGGAATAGAGTAGGGGATGGAAATTTCGAACTCAATATTTGTCTGATTTTCCTGTACAAAAGTGTAATCAGCACCTGTTTTTGCCTTGTCTTCTTTACGATCAGCTTCATAGGCAGCAGCAGGAGCCTTGCTGACTGTTGCAGATTGGTCTCTTTCTTCATCGTAGGCATAGGCCTCATAAAAATAAAGGTACCAAGGTGAAAGAATAGGTCGGGTTCCACTCTGTGTTGGGTTTCCGGTGCTCAGCGAAAGCTTTACATTATTCCACTCTTTACCGGTGGTCTGCCAAACATTTGCTTTGTAAACCAATTGAACTGGATTGTTCACATCAATGGCTCTTAAATCATATGAAGGTGACCAACCCGCATTATAAACTAAATAGTCGATTGTGAACTTTCCTGTTGTCGCTGCGTCGGCACTTAAAACCACTACAATTTCGCTGCTTGGCTCATTGGAACCTGCATTCAGTGTGCTTAGCTGATTGCTGATAATCATAAGACGATCGCTAAGTTTTTTAATTTTTGCAGTAATGTTAAGTTTTGTTGTTCTGATTTCCGTAAGTCTGGAGCGATAAAAGTCAGCCGCATCTTTAATGTCAACTGCCTTCACACCTGTATTACTGCCACCAAGATCTTTATTGGCGAGGACCAGACTTTCTTCATCCAGATATACCGATAACATGGCCGTTTGGTAATCAATTTCCTTTTGTAATAAAAAAGCAGAGTCAGTAAGTTGCCTGATCTCTGCTGTAATTTCTTTGGATTTCATATAGTTCAGCTGGTGTGTTACAGAGAGGATGCTGAAGTTGCCTTCACCATTCACCTGTATGCTTTGAGGATTGATGTTTGAAGTAATATCCTCAAAGATAAGCGTGCTTCCACCGGCTGGGATATAGGATTCTGCTGTGCTGCTCACCTGGGCGCCTGAAAGGAACACGGTAACGGATTTTATTTTTGGCGATACCGTTTTAGGTTGATCTTCCGCTTTTGCGGCGAATATGATGCTCACTAAAAGCATCATCATAATTAGCTTTTTCATATTCGAAGGTTTAATTGATTTTTGAGGGGCCAAGGAGATTGCTTGTCAAATTTTCCATAAAATTAGTAAAATCTCCGATTTGACGTGCATTTGCCGAAGGGCATCAGAGTATACCTTATATTAATGCTGAAAGCAAACAAATGATTCATTAAAAATAACGACCTTTGCTCGAAGAAATTAATGTAAGATGTCGAAACCGCTGATATTAATAACAAACGACGATGGAATTCAGGCTCCGGGCCTGCGAAACCTTGTAAGTTTTATGCTCCCGTTAGGAGACGTGGTTGTAGTTGCACCAGATAAACCACAGTCGGGTATGGGCCATGCCATTACGATTACCATGCCCCTGCATATGCATAAGTTGAAAAAGACCAATGAGCATACGGAATACAGTTGTAGTGGCACTCCTGTGGATTGTGTAAAACTTGCAATCGATAAAATTCTGCATCGCAAACCTGATTTGCTGGTCTCTGGAATTAATCATGGTTCAAATTCTTCGGTTAACATTATATATTCCGGAACAATGTCTGCCGCCCTCGAAGGTGCGATGGAAGGCGTTCCTTCGATTGGATTTTCTTTACTGGATTACGGATGGGACGCTGATTTTAGTCACACCGAAAAATTAATTCAGGATATTGCAGTTAATGTTATCAACAACGGGCTGCCAAAGGGAATTTGTTTGAATGTAAATTTTCCTTCAATAACTAAAGGCCCAATTAAAGGTGTTCAGGTGTGTCGTCAGGCAATGGCCTATTGGAAAGAAGAGTTTGATCAGCGCAAAGATCCGCATGGGCGTGATTATTTCTGGCTGACGGGCGTTTTCGAAAATCAGGATCATGGTGAAGATACTGACGAGTATGCCCTTTCGCAACAAATGGTGTCTATCGTGCCGGTACATTATGATTTTACCGCACATCAAGCAATAGAGCAAATTAAAAACTGGAAACTTCATGCTTAAATTCTTAAAAAAAGATTCGTTTTGGCTGGGCTTGATCCTTGGGATTGTATTGCCAGGCTTGATTTATCTTATCCTGCATTTCATTAATATCAGTATAAGAAATCATGTGAGCAATCGCCCCTATCTTACCGATGCCATGGTGCAAATTATCAGTATGGGCGCCAACCTTTTTGTAATGCGCTATTATCTGATCAATCTGAAAGCTGATAAAACAGGCAGAGGAATTCTGCTTGTTACTTTTGCAATCGGTATCGCTTGGTTTATTATGAATATGTAGGTTTAGCGGATGAAATATTATCTCATTTCAGGTGAAGCTTCAGGCGATCTTCATGCATCTAATTTAATGCGTGAGTTAAAACTTCTGGATTCAAATGCTGTGTTTCGCGCATGGGGCGGCGATCTTATGAACGAGCAAGGTGCCGTTATAGTTAAGCATATCCGGGAAATTTCTTTTATGGGTTTCTTGGAAGTCGCACTGCACCTGCGAACCATACTCGGTAATATTTCGTTTTGTAAAAAAGATATTCTGGAATTTCAACCTGATGTTGTGATTCTTGTTGATTACCCCGGATTTAATTTGAGAATTGCTTCATTTGTAAAGAGCATAAATATTCCTGTTTTCTATTATATCTCTCCACAGATATGGGCGTGGAAACAGGGTCGTGTGAAAAAAATCCGCAAGGTGGTTGATCGTATGTATGTGATCCTGCCATTCGAAAAAGCATTCTATGCCCGCTTTGGTGTTGAGGTTGACTTTGCAGGTCATCCTTTACTTGATGCAATCACGCAATTCAGAACACGAAAAGATAAATCAGTTACATTAATTAATGATACCGACCGTCGGCCAGTGATTGCTCTTCTTCCGGGAAGCAGGAAGCAGGAGATTGAAAATATGCTCAATGTAATGTTGACTGTTGTGCCTGAGTTCCCCGAATTCCGCTTTGTGGTTGCCGCTACATCAAATGTTCCTGTGGAATTTTATCAAGCTATTTTAAAAGATAGTAAAGCCGAATTTATCCTTGGCAAAACTTACGAATTGCTTGATGTTGCTCAGGCAGCCCTTGTCACCTCCGGCACCGCCACAATGGAAACTGCGTTATTCGGGGTTCCTGAAGTGGTCTGTTATAAAGGTTCGGCCATTTCAGTGGCAATTGCGAAAAGTGTTGTACATATTAAGTACATTTCGCTTGTTAATTTAATTCTGGATCGTCCTGCAGTTAAAGAATTAATTCAGCAGGATCTCACCAAAGCCAAACTTTGTGCTGAGTTGAAATTGCTTATGTACGATGAATCATATCGGAGCAAGATGATTGCTGATATGAAAGAACTACAGGATACCCTTGGTGGCTCAGGCGCCTCCGCACGAGTCGCTGCGCAAATGTATCAACAGCTTACTGATTAGTCTTATCAAGAGATTCCCTGAGATATTCATAATCTGGTGTGAGTTTCCCTTTATGCAAAACCAGCGCTTTCTTTATTGCTCTGGGTAGATCCAGATCTTCGAAGGGTAATTGATAATCAGCAATCGCAATAGGTTTTACAAAATGCAAAAGCGCGTCACCAAACCCATTCGATGAATCTCGAGGTAATTCACTAGGGAGGATATCAACAGCCATTACCAACATGCCTTCTCCTTCATGACCCATGGTCGCCTTACGGGTAAACGGATTATATACAAACAATGGATCTTCGATGAGTGTCCCTTTATGAGTACATTCAATGGAACCATCGGGATCACAGGTCACATCACCAATTACTTTTAACTTCGGCTCGCCTTTACTATAGAGCTTTTCAAGATAATCTTTAGTGATGATTCTTGGATAACGCGCATCCCAATACATACAATTCATAAGAATAGTAAGATGGGGAATATATTGCTCAAAGTTGTTTTTGTAATTCTGTGGATTCGCATAATAATCACGCAAATCAAATTGTGCATCAGGATCAATGGGTTTTGATATGTGCTCTTCTTTGAAAATCACTTTGTAGATTAAATTGTTTGGAAGGTGTTTGCGTGATTTCAAACTCAATAATTTTTCAGGACTTATCTCCTTAACAGGAAGTAATCCCAGAATTTCTTGTGCGCCATTAGAAACATTGCCATATCCGGTAAATCCTACAACCGCTGGAATTAACTCAGGAGCAATCCCTTTTTCAGCGATTAGTTGACCAACAGCAGAAATATCATCCTTGGCTTCATCCAGCGAATGATAATGATGAGCTTGCTTTATCTTGAGTAGCTTGGAATCGTATCCGGCATGTTTAAGACGAAGACCAAAAGCCCAAAGCGAATTAATCATTCCAGCCATTCCGGCATATCTTCCGAAAAATATCAATCGCTTATTCTGTTCGTCAACGATACGTTCATAATCAATCAGATTGCACCCAAGCTCCATCATTTTCTTTAGCATGGGCATATTGTAAGATTGCCCTTTAATAACATGCGAGAAGAAAATATATGTTTTGTCAAGCTCGAAAAAAGATTCTGGCATTTCCTTTACGCCGAATATCACCGAACATTTTTTCAGATCCTTTGCCATTTTAGCACCGGCCTTAATGTATTCTTCTTCTTTGAATACCCTTTTTTCGGAATGTTGAACAATGATGTCCATCTTTAAATGATCTACCAACCACTTAACGTGAACGGGTGTTAGCGGGGCACGACGTTCAGCCGTGTATTTATCCTCATGTCTGATTCCTATAAATGTACTCATAGCGTTTGAATTTGAATTGGCGTGCAAACTTATGAAAAGCGCGTCATTTATAGCCAAATTTTATTATTTTTCCGTATTTCGACCTGAAAACATGTTAAAATTCCGCCAATTTGGTTACTTTTGTTCCAATAATAGTATTCAGGAACTTCAATTTTTGGCATGAAACTTGGCTGCGCCGCCGCCGAAATTTTAAAACCCCCTTCATATGAAAAGATTAATTTTACTCCTTAGCGCTGCACTTATGTTGTCGCTGCAATCATTTGCTCAGTTCAACTCCAGTATCGTTGTTTTTAGTCAAAATGGTGAAAAATTCTATGTTGTTGTAGATGGCATCCGTCAAAACGATACTCCACAGACCAATGTAAAAGTCACTGGACTTACTGCTCCCAACTACATGTTTAAGGTTATTTTTGAAGACCAAAACATTCCTGCAATCGATAAAAATATTATGACTAAAGATGTGGATAATATTTATCAGGATCAAACCTATGTGGTTACCAAGAATAATAAAGGTGCTTATGTAATGCGGATAAATAGCTATGCTCCCGCAACGGGTGTTATTACTGCAGAGCCGGCACAGTATTCCGCTCCGCTCAATGTTACACAATCTTCAACTGTCGGTGGTTCTGTTCAAACTCAAACCGTCACTACTACCGTTGATCAATCCGGAACCGTTAATCCCAATGGTGCATCCATGAACGTTAATGTTACTGATCCCGCTACCGGAGATAATGTAAATATGAACATGAATGTAAATATGAATGTTACCGGAGTACAAACCCAAACAACGACAACCACCGTTACTACCACTTCATCGTCTAATGTTGTTACCAATGACCCCGTGGTTATTCACGAAGATCATTACATTATGCAAGGCTACAATGGTGCTATTGGATGCCCCTGGCCAATGAACGAAGCTGATTTTGCAGCTGCTCAGCAAACCATCAATTCAAAATCTTTTGAGAGTGATAAGCTCACCATTGCTAAGCAGGTGCTTGGTTCTAATTGTATGACCAGTGACCAGATTAAATGGGTTATGACCACTTTTAGTTTTGAAGACAGCAAGCTTGAGTTTGCCAAATATGCATATGGCTATGTTTACGATCCGGGTAATTTTTATAGGGTCAACGACGCCTTCAGCTTCTCTAGTTCAATTGATGAACTGAATAACTACATTCAGGGCAGACATTAATAATCTTCTAAAACCTCTGTAAAACCGGGACTTTCGTTCCCGGTTTTTTTTTGTTTTTCAGCCGGTGAAAAAAAAATTAAAGAAAATTCATAAAGTTTTTATTTTTAGTTACATTTGCCTGCAAATACAGAATGTTGAGTTTTTTATTTATATAATCTATTAACAATCAAGCAATAGGAGGATTTTATCCATGGCAAAATCATCGAAAAAAAAGTATGTTTATTATTTTGGCGGCAAGAAGGCTGACGGTCAGGCCGACATGAAAAACCTTTTGGGTGGCAAAGGTGCTAACCTTGCAGAGATGGTAAATATTGGTTTACCTGTACCTGCCGGTTTTACCATTACAACCGAAGTGTGTACGGTTTATTACGAAAACAAGGGCAAGTATCCTGCAGAATTAAAAGCTCAGGTTCTTGAAGCCTTGGCAAAGACTGAAAAAGAAATGGGTGCCAAATTCGGTGATAAAGTAAATCCATTGCTCGTTTCCGTTCGCTCAGGTGCACGCGCTTCCATGCCAGGTATGATGGAAACCGTTCTTAACGTGGGTCTCAACAATGTCACACGTGAAGGGCTGATTAAAAAAACCAAGAATCCTCGCTTTGTTTACGATTCACAGCGTCGTCTTATTCAGATGTACTCTGATGTGGTAATGGAAAAAGCAGCAGGCATTGAACCAAAAGACGGAAAAGGTGTACGTCATCAATTGGAACATGAACTGCACAAAATGATCGTAAGTCGCGGTGTAAAGGGCGAAACAGACCTTAGCGCTGATGATCTGAAAGAACTGGTTGAAATCTACAAGAAAAAAGTAAAAGAAGTATTAGGTAAACCTTTCCCTGAAGATGCAATGGAACAAATGTGGGGCGCAGTTAGTGCCGTATTCCAAAGCTGGAATGGGAAAAGGGCTATTTCATATCGCCGTATCGAAGGCATTCCCGATGCTTGGGGAACCGCTGTTAACGTTCAATCCATGGTATTTGGTAATATGGGCGACAGCTCAGCAACTGGTGTGGCCTTTACCCGTAACCCTGCAACCGGAGAAAATTATTTCTACGGTGAGTGGCTTGTAAACGCTCAGGGAGAAGACGTAGTAGCTGGTATCCGCACTCCTAATCCAATTAATGAAAAAGGTAAGGGCGAACAGAACAAACATTTAGTTTCTCTCGAAAAAGCAATGCCGAAGGTTTATCAGGAACTGCACAAAATTCAGCGTTCACTGGAAGACCATTATCGCGATATGCTTGATATCGAATTCACCATTCAGGAACAAAAGCTTTATATGTTGCAGTGCCGCGTTGGAAAACGTAACGGTCCTGCCGCTGTAAAGATGGCTCTTGATATGCTGAAGGAAAAGCGCATCACCAAAGAAGAAGCTGTACTTCGCGTACAACCTGCTCAGTTCGACGAACTGCTTCACCCTGCTCTCGATCCAGCAATTGAAAAGAAAACCAAAGTTTTTGCAAAAGGTCTTCCCGCTGGCCCAGGAGGCGCTGTTGGTCAAATCGTATTTACATCCGAAGATGCTGTTGCTTGGGCACGCAAAGGAAAAGATGTGATCTTAGTCAGAGAAGAAACCAATCCCGAAGATATCGAAGGTATGCGTGCTGCTCAGGCTATTCTTACTGGCCGTGGTGGTATGACTTCACACGCTGCTCTCGTAGCCCGTGGTTGGGGAAAATGCTGCATCGTTGGTGCAGGTTCAATGAAAATTGACGTTGCTAAAAAAACCGTAATGGTTGATGGTATTGTTCTCAAGGAAGGTGATTATATTTCTCTCAATGGATCCAAAGGCTATGTTTATGAAGGCAGTCTGCCAACTAAAAAAGCCGCTGAAGACAATCCAGATTTTCTTGCTTTCATGAAATTATGCAACGCTGCACGCGACATGAAAGTACGTACCAATGCTGATACTCCTGAAGATGCTGAAAAAGCACGTAGCTTTGGCGCAGAAGGTATTGGTCTGTTCCGTACAGAACATATGTTCTATGGAAAGAATTCGGAGAAAGCATTGTTCTGTCTTCGTAAAATGATCATTTCTAAAACAGAAGCCGAACGTCGTGATGCACTCAACGAATTGTTCCCCTATGTAAAGGCTGATATCAAAGGTACATTGAAAGCTATGGATGGATATCCAGTGACATTCCGTACCCTCGATCCACCATTGCACGAGTTCATTCCTACCATTCCGGAAGAAAGAGCACGTTTAGCAAAATCTCTGAATATTTCTGAAAAGGAATTTAATGCAAGAGCTGAATCACTTCACGAAACCAACCCAATGATGGGACATCGTGGTGTACGTCTTGGTATTACCTATCCGGAAATTACCGAAATGCAGGTTCGCGCTATTTTTGAAGCTGCTGCAGAATTACTCAAAGAAAAGAAACATCCTTATCCAGAGATCATGATTCCTGTGACCTGTGTTGATATGGAGTTGAAACATCAGTATGTTATTATCGAGAGAGTATACAAAGAAGTGTTGGCCAAATTCAAAATGAAGGAGATCAAACACCTCGTTGGTACTATGATCGAAATCCCAAGAGCTGCACTTACCGCTGACAAAATCGCTGGTGTTGCTCAGTTCTTCTCCTTTGGCACCAATGACCTTACCCAGATGAGTTTCGGATTTTCACGCGATGATATCGGTAGCTTCTTAACCGAATACCTCGACCAGAAAGTTCTTCCAGTTGATCCATTCAACGTACTCGATCAGGAAGGTGTTGGCCAGCTTATGCGCATCGCTGTTGACAAAGGCCGTTCAACCCGCAAAGATCTTAAGATTGGTATTTGTGGCGAACACGGTGGTGAACCATCTTCCGTTGAATTCTGCCATTCTTTAGGATTCAGCTATGTGAGCTGTTCCCCGTTCCGCGTGCCTATCGCTATTTTGGCAGCTGCTCAGGCAAAATTAAAAGCTGACAATGCTAAGAAACCCGCTGCAAAAAAAGCTACCCCTAAAAAGAGCGTTGCTGCAAAAAAAGCTGCGCCTAAAAAGAGTGTGGCCGCAAAAAAGCCGGTTGCTAAGAAAAAATCAAAGAAGTAAGTAAATAATTGATTTTGAAGGCCCTCTGATTGTTTCGGGGGGCCTTCTTTTTTTATTCAAAGAATTTAGTTTTATTGCGAAGTTTTTCTACTTTTGAGGCATTAAATCATTCATTATAATTTCAAATTATGAGTTCACAACATATTAATAAACTTCGCGAGGATCTTGCAAAGTACGGGATCTCGGATTCAGCAACCATTTATCACAATCTTTCATACGAAGAGTTATTCGTCCACGAAACCGATTCTAAACTCGAAGGTTTTGAACGTGGCTTTGTTACAAACACTGGCTGTGTAACGGTTGACACAGGTGTCTTCACTGGAAGATCGCCTAAGGACAAATACATCGTTAAGGAAAATGTTTCCGAAAACAACATTTGGTGGGCGTCTCCAACTCGTAAAGGTTCCGATAACAAACCCATCTCTGAAGAAGTTTGGAAATCATTATTGGAAACAAGTCGCAAACAGCTGACTGGAAAGAAGATTTATGTAATGGATGCATTTTGTGGAGCCAATGAGAATACCCGTATTAAAATTCGTATCGTAACCGAAGTTGCATGGGCTGCCCATTTTGTAAAAAATATGTTCATCCGCCCGACCGAACAGGAATTAGTTTCGTTTTCTCCTGATTTTGTCATGCTCCACGCATGCAAAACAACCAACCCTCATTGGAAAGAACAAGGCCTCAATAGCGAGGTATATGCAGCCTTTAATATCAAGGAAAGAATGGCTGTTGTTGGCGGAACATGGTATGGTGGTGAAATGAAAAAGGGAATGTTCTCAATCATGAATTACTTCCTGCCTCTTTCTGGTGTTGCTTCTATGCATTGTAGCGCCAATATGGGAAAAGATGGTGATACAGCATTATTCTTTGGCCTGAGCGGTACGGGAAAAACAACCCTTTCTGCAGATCCAAAGCGATTTCTGATTGGTGACGATGAACACGGCTGGGACGATGAAGGCGTTTTTAATTTTGAAGGTGGCTGCTATGCTAAATGTATCAAGCTGAGTAAAGAAAATGAGCCTGATATCTGGAACGCAATTAAGAAAGATGCCTTGCTGGAAAATGTCGCTTTTGATGAAAAAACTGGTGCTATCGATTTTAATGATGGAAGCAAAACTGAAAACTCACGTGTTTCTTATCCTATCGATCATATTCCAAATATCGTTAAACCGGTATCAAAGGGTGGACACCCAAAAAATATTATTTTCCTCACCGCAGATGCGTTTGGTGTATTTCCTCCAGTTGCAAAACTGGATAAAGACCAAACCATGTATCACTTCCTGAGTGGATACACTGCAAAAGTTGCAGGAACCGAACGTGGAATTAAAGAACCTCAGCCAACTTTTTCCAGTTGCTTTGGTGCTGCATTCCTACTGCTTCATCCTACCGCTTATGCCCGTGAATTAGCAAAGAAGATGGAAGCTTATGGATCTTCTGCATGGTTGGTAAATACCGGTTGGGTCGGTGGACCTTACGGTGTTGGTAACCGTATCGATATTCCAAGTACACGCGCTATCATCGATGCAATTCTCGAAGGAACTTTGTTACAAGAAGAATTCGAACACCTGCCACTACTGAATCTTATGATTCCAAAGCAAGTAAAAGGCGTTAATCCAAAAATTCTTAACCCACGTAACCTCTGGGCAGAGCCTGAAAAATGGGATATCTCAGCACGCGAACTTGCGGAAAAGTTTATTAAGAATTTTGCAAACTTTACCGATAACGATGAGGGCAAACGCTTAATTCAAGCCGGGCCGCAAATCTAAATCGCGAAATTTTTTCTAGCGAATTGAGTTGCCAGGAACTTCATTGTTTCTGGCAACTTTTTTATATATATATTACATCATTTGATATTTGTTAAATTACGCTCAAATGTATAGCTCAATTAACATTTTATTATCTTAGCAGAAATTTAGCTACAAGCTGTAAGTCTTTGTACAGATTGTAAATACACAAGTTCAAGATTGCCTATGTCTGGAAAGAAAAAAGCTAAGGAAACACCTTTGCTGGTTCCTGGCGCTGAGATAAATTCTGTGCAGCGAATGCTTAATGATTTTTGCATTCTCACTGCCTGTGCTGTGGCAATATTTGATACAAAGGGAAAGATTGTAATGCACGCAGGTATCACAGAAATGCAGCAATCTATTCCCGGACTTACAAAAGATATTTTTGCCGAATGTGGTCTTTGCTGTGTGGACCTTGCTCAGGAAATTAGCGTCGAAAACACACTGGTGCTCTCTCCCTGTCCAAATGGTCTTTACAGTGCTGCCGCGCCGGTGATCGTTAATGGTCGTCATGTGTTTAATGTGTTGCTGGGCCACTTTAATACCGAAAATTCTTCACTTCAACAATCTCCTTGTTCCGAAACTGCTCCAATGGTGCCCGCTATGCGTGCGAAAAGAATTATTGCCATGTTGGCTGAAACTATGGCTAATTACGTGCTTAAGCATAATAACCTTCCTGAAAATGACTGGGTGCTAGGCGCTAATAGAACAACTGAATCTACCGCACAGCTTGAAGATATTGATTTTCTAAGCGCAATCAAGGAACTAAAGGAATCGAAAGTCGCACTTGAAAAAAGTGAAACCCGGTACAGAGCGCTTGTTGCTAATATTCCTGCAGTAGTCTATCGCTGCGAAATATCACCACCATGGTATATGAATTACATCAGTGAGCCTATACTCACATTAACCGGCTATAATCAAGAGGATTTCTACATTGGCGGCAGGGTGACTTATGGACAACTCGTTCATCCTGATGATATGGCAAAAGTGGTGGAGGAAATCGACAAATCATTTACCGAGCGCAGGCTTTATGAGATGGAGTACAGAATCATTGATATTAATGGTTGTGTTCATTGGGTGTTCGAACGGGGTCGCTTTTTTGTTGATGAATTCGGTGCCCCGCTTTACCTTGATGGTGTAATCATGAACATTAGTGAGACCATGGAAGCCAAAGCCCAATTGCAAAGCGCTTTTGATGAACGTGAAGTTTTGGTAAAGGAAATTCACCATCGTGTAAAGAATAACCTGCAGGCAATTATTCATTTGATCGATAAGCAAGCTGAAGCTTTGCCGAAAGACTACAGGATTCATTTAGATGTGCTGAAAAGTCAGGCATATACAATGGCCTTGATTTATGATCAACTCAACAAAACAAAAAAGCTCTCTAAAATCGAAATGTTCTCCTACTTCGAAGAGTTGGCACTGAATGTAGGTTCAACATTCAATCAGGCAGACAGGGTCCTTATTACTGTTGAATCCGATGAAATATGGATGGATGTAAGTCAGGCTATGCCTTGCGCAATGATAGTAAATGAACTTATTATCAATACATATAAGCATGCATTTCCTGCATCACATCAGGGCGATTGCCACCTGTTAATTAGACTTGCAAAAGAAAATCATAAATATACTCTGACTGTTCGCGATAATGGAGTTGGTGTGAACATGGAGAATAGTAATAAAAATGCAGATTCCTCAGGGATGGTATTAATGAAGCTTTGGGCAGAGCATCAACTTGGCGGGACGTTTAAACAGTATAACCAACAGGGATTGGTTACTGAAGTTAGTTTCTTAAATCGAAAAGTATAATTGAAGTTTTTCTTAATTAGTGTATTATGGCCGAAGTTCGTTTAATGATTGTTGATGATGATGCACTGGTGGCCTACCATCTGCAAAAAACCTTGATTTCATTAGGGTATGCAGTGACTGGGATTTTTGCCAGTGGTGAGGAAGCTGTAGTGGAAGCAATGAAGTTGCATCCTGATGTTATTCTTATGGATATTCAGTTGCGCGATGAGATGAATGGTATTGAAGCTGCACGTATCATTCGTGAAACACTTAAAATTCCTATCGTTTTTATTTCGGCTTTTTCTGACGACGCCATTCTTACACAGGCTTGTATGACCGAACCTTATGGGTATCTTATTAAACCTGTTAAGGAACGTGAACTTCACGCAACACTGGAAATGGCTTTATATAAAAGCCGCATGGATCAGCAATATCATAATCTTACACAGGTGCTCTATGCTGTGCGTGACGTGAATCAACTGATTACCCGGGAACGCAATATACAGGTGCTCATTGATGAAACTGCTAAAATACTCGCTAAAAACAGAGATTATAAATTAGTATGGATTGGTCTGGTTGATAAACAAATTGAACACTTCGAAAATGCTGCTTTTGCTGGTTCTTTAAATCAGGGTGCGGAAA
Source organism: Bacteroidales bacterium (assembly GCA_963678485.1). GTDB lineage: Bacteria > Bacteroidota > Bacteroidia > Bacteroidales > CAIWKO01 > CALGYY01. The sequence goes on along the minus strand of OY782882.1, from coordinate 641,636 downwards.
TTATTCAAAAAATGATTTCAAAAAAACGCAGCTGGCCAAGCTTATTGGAGTTGGCTATAAAGAATCAACAAACACAGAGCTGTGTGAAATCATCGGAGCGCGAGGCTGATGCCATCTGGAAAATTCCTGAATTCAGCGCTAAAGTAGGTTCTGTTGGATTTGTTCCTGTCTGTTGTTCCGGACAAGTATATGGAATTATCTGGGTTGGTGCTACGGATACCAATGTGTTTAATGCTGATGAAATTGCCTTGATTGAAGAATTGGCCGGCGATCTTGGGTTCGCAATCCAAAGTATTCACGAGGAGGAAACGCGTGTGCAGGCAGAAAAGGCGCTGCAGGAAAGTGAGGAGCGGCTCCGAATCATCGTGGAACAAACAGGTCAGATGATTTACGATTATGATATAATGAATAATTGTATAAGATGGTCTGGCGCTACTGAAGTCATTACAGGAATTACCATTGATAAATTCAGCGAAACCACATTGGAAGAATGGGCATCGTTGATACACCCCGATGATGCAGAAATGGCCACGCAACTACTTGATAAAGCCATTAGAGATATTGAGCCCTATCACGTGATCTATCGTTACAAACACAAAGATGGCGGCTACTCATACCTCGAAGATACAGGTGTAATATTACCGAATGATGAAGGCGTTGCTTATCGCATGCTGGGAACAATGAAAAATATCACCGATCAGAAACTAACTGAGGATGCGTTACAGAAAAGCGAAGAGCGATTCCGACAACTCTTTGTTGAAGCGCCTTTGGGATATCAATCGCTGAGTGCGGATGGAATTATTCTCGATGTAAATAAAACATGGTTGAATCTTTTGGGCTATACACGCTCGGAAGTAATCGAAAAACCTTTTATCGATTTTATAGTACCTGCTCACCATGCTGGTTTTAAGCGGGGATTCGAGAACTTTCTTAAATGCGGAGAATCCTTAAGTGTGATGCAATTGTATCATAAAAAAGGACATACTCTTACAATAGAATTTGCTGGAAGGGTAGGGTTGGATTCTACTGGAAAATTCAAGCAAACCCACTGTATACTGCAGGATATAACAGCAAAAGTGAGGGTAGAAAAAGAACTCCTTGCCTATAAAGAACAATTGGAAGAATTGGTGAAAGAACGTACGGCCAATTTAAATCATGCGGTTTCAATACTAAATGCAACATTGGAATCTACCCCCGATGGCATTCTTGTAACTTCTCTCGAAGGGAAAGTAACCAAAGTGAATGAGCGATTTTTTAAAATGTTTCATGTGGATGATGAGCTAAGGGATAATATTTCCCTCTCTTTTCTTGTTGAACAAATCACCGAACAACTACAGCCCAATCACGAGTGTGTAAAGAAATTCAAGACCTTGGCCAAAAGTACGGTTGGCGAAGAAACCATCGAGCTGGTTTTAAAGGATGGTTCTGTGTTTGAATGCTACGTGTTTCCTCAGAAAATGCTGGATGAAATCATTGGAAAAATCTGGAATTTTAGCAATATCAGCGATCGTAAAAAAATTGAATCAGAATTAATCGTTGCGAAAAATCAGGCAGAGACTGCTTCTCGTGCAAAAAGCGAATTTCTTGCAAATATGAGCCACGAAATTCGAACCCCCATGAATGCAGTCATAGGATTCGCCGATCTGCTCGACCGTAAAGTGGAGCAGCCTGAACTGAAGAATTATATACGCTCGATAAAATCCAGCGGTCATACCTTATTGCATATTATCAATGACATTTTAGATATTTCAAAGATTGAAGCGGGTCGCATGGATATCCAGAAGGAACCGATTCGTCTGGAAACCGTGTTTAAGGAAATCGAAAATATTTTCTCGATGAAAATTGCTGAGAAAATGCTGACGTTCAAAACCGAAATTCCTGATAATTTTCCTTTTGCTATCGTAATTGATGAACTACGCTTGCAGCAAATACTACTCAACATTGTGGGCAATGCTGTAAAGTTTACGGATAAAGGTGGAATCAAGATGACTGCCTCTTTTTCGCAAACCAGCAACGAAAAAATAAAACTCAGAATAGATGTTAAGGACACTGGAATAGGTATCGACCCTCAAAGTTACCAGCGGATCTTCGAAGCATTTATGCAACAGGGATTACAGGATCAGAAGAAATATGGCGGTACCGGATTGGGTCTGTACATCTCCAGAAGATTGGCAGAGATGATGGGAGGAACCATAGAAGTTGCTGGAAAACCGGGTAAGGGCAGCACCTTCTCAGTCATCTTCGAGGACATGTCAATCTATTCAAAGAAAATCGAGAAGAAGGATGAATCCACTATGGATTTAACCAATATTTGGTTCGACAACCAGATCATTCTTATTGTAGATGATGTAGAAACCAATCGTAATCTGGTTCGCAGCATGCTCTCCGATATGAACCTTGTCCTTATTGAAGCCCATAATGGTCTGGAGGCCGTAAAAATGGCTAAAATCTATCATCCTGATTTGATATTTATGGATATCCGAATGCCTGTAATGGATGGATATTTGGCTACTCAAACTATTAAGGAGGAACACACTAAAGGCCGGATGCCAGTGATCGCCCTTACTGCCAGTACTGTGGAAACAGAAAAAGAGAATCGTGATCTGGATTCAATTTTCGATGGTTACCTGCGAAAACCAGTGTTGCTGGCTGATGTCGTTGGTGAGATGATAAAATTTCTTGATTTTGCTGAGAAAAAAGCTCCGGAGGAAAGCAAGGAGTCGGATCGCAAGAAATCAAAAACTGTAAAGAAAATTACGGAGGGACGATCGAAACTTTCATCACGCATCGAAAAAGATGTTATTCCGTTTTGGGAGCAACTCACTAAAAGAGTTTCTATGGTTGAGGCCGAATCATTTGCTCAACTTGTCCTGAATTTAGGTGAGGAGTACAAGGTTGATTCTCTTTGCCTGTTTGCCGAAGAAATGCAAATGCTCATACAATCCTTTGATGTCGCACAAATTAAACTACAATTACTGACCTTCCCCGAGCTGTTGCACAAGGAAAATCTAATGAAAACCAATAGCTGACATGAAAAAACTACCCTTTCAACAACGGATTCTTGTCGTAGACGATAATCCAAAAAACATACAGCTGGTGGGTTCTTTTCTTACACAGGAAGGATACACAGTTGAATTTGCCAGTGGAGGGCGTGAAGCTCTGGAATGGCTCGAAACAGAACTTTTCGACTTGATATTAATGGATGTGATGATGCCTGGAATGGACGGATTTCAGGTGTGCGCAGCACTGAAAAAAATCAAAGGTCGTGAAGAAATACCTGTAATTTTTCTTACTGCTAAACATGATTTGGAAACCTTTAGAGAAGGTTTTAGAGTAGGCGGGGTGGATTATATTTTCAAGCCTTTTGTGATGGAAGAGCTCATTGTGCGCGTTCGAACGCATTTGCAGATCGCATCACAGCAAAAGCAATTGAAAAACCTGAATGCTACCAGAGATAAACTATTATCTATAATATCTCATGATCTTAGAACCCCCGTTTTTTCTAATGTTTTGTTATTGGAAAGAATCGTAGGGAAGACTTCCCGCTTCAGTCATGCTGAACTTGAGGACTTGTTACTTACTACACTTGAATCCGCCCGCGGTGCACTCGGTCTGCTGGAGCGACTGCTCATTTGGGCAAAAGCGCAGACAGGACAAATTGTTTTTGAACCCATTGTACTCAATCCTTCTGAACTTGCTGCTGAGGTGCTGGAATCCTTTCAGCCACTTGCGTCAGCAAAAAAACTCAAATTGAAAGTCACTAAATCGAGTACGGCAAAATTACGAACCGATTATTTTATGCTGACTACTTTATTGCGAAATATTATTTCTAATGCCGTGAATTTTTCCAGAGAGAAAGGTGTCGTAGAGTTGGCTTGTGCAAAAGAAAAAGATATGGTTGTGATTACCGTTACTGATGCAGGTATCGGAATGAATAAGGACCAACTTCAGGATCTGTTTAATGATGCATTGGGACAGCCGCGAAAATCTCGAACAACAGATCATGGAAGTGGTTTGGGTTTGCTGATTTGCAAGGATTTTATCGACAGAATGGGAGGTTCTTTATCTATAAAAAGTACTCCTAATAAAGGAACGAAAGTGCAGATGAGTTTACCTGTGGGAATTAAAGCCTAATAGCACTGTTGCTGGATTTGCGGAATATCCTTGGATTGTTTTACTTTTGCAAAAAAAAAATCTATGGAGACTCTGGAGTTTATCATGACCGGTTCATGGTTCTTTACTTGGATTGCACTCCCCGTGTTAATCTTTTTTTCTCGCATTGTTGATCAAAGCGTGGGTACACTGCGAATGATTTTTGTTGCAAAAGGCATGAAAAATCTTGTACCTGCATTGGCGTTTTTCGAATCCCTCATTTGGTTATTGGCTATTGGTCAGATTATGCAGCACCTCGACAACTGGTTGTGCTATGTTGCATACGCGGGCGGTTTTGCTATGGGGAATTATGTCGGAATGAAACTGGATGAACGGCTGTCGCTCGGCAATGTCATCATTCGGATTATTGTAAAGAACGGCGCATTGGAGCTCATCGCGTATTTAAGACAGCAAAAGTTTGGGCTAACTGTGGTTGATGCTGAAGGCGCAACTGGACCAGTGAAGGTGCTTTTCTCAATTGTGAAACGAAAAGATGCGCCAAATGTAATCAAGATTATCAACGAATTTGATCCGCATTCCTTCTATACTATTGAAGAAGTGCGATCCGTAAACGAAGGCGTATTTCGCACGAACCGGCGAAGAAATTTATTGGATTTTCATATGGGACCCAAAAAGGCTAAATAAAAAAAAGCTGCCTTTGAGGGCAGCTTTTTTTTTCTTTGTTGCCTACTATTTTCCGCAGGTAACATCATAGTCAGTACCGTAAACAGTTTTGAAGCTTGCTTCATAATCATCAATGGCTGATTTTGTGCTGCAAAGTTCAGAAGATGTTGTGAAAACTGCGCCTGTAGTTTTGTCTTTTGCTACACAGGTTGTGCATTTTTTGCAGGAACCAAATCCCATTAATCCAATAACTGCAACTGCTACGAATAATGCTGTTAACTTTTTCATGAAAATAAATTTTGGTTAATGATGTGTTTATTGATGTTTCAAAAATACGTAAATAATCATCATATGTCAAAGAAAAAAAATGAATTAATTTAGAATATTTGACACAAGTATTATAATTATAACAAATATAGATAGTTAGCTCGTTAAACTTTTTCTTTCTTTTCGCCTGGTTTTTGCAACCATTTAATTAATTGTACTACCTTAACAATCAGAAAAGCAGACAGTGCGCCCAAAGCAATAATTACCATAAAAACTCCGTAATATTTAATGGTCCATTCTAAAGCTACCATGAAACGTTGTAAGAAAGGTATGGTAATCTCTACAGAGCTGTCTTCACTAAGAGTGCAGTTAACAGTGCAGAATTCATTCTTCGAATCGTAATCGCCAAGCATTACACCTAAATCCTGAAGCTGACGTTCGTAATCCAGAATTTGTTGCTCAAGATTTAGATATTCACCAATTTGTCCGCCTTTCGATTTCAACGCATTCAGCGAAGTCAGTGTTTTTTCAAGAGAAACTTTTTTTGCGTTGAGTTCTTTATATTCATTGGTTTTATCTACTTTATCGATCCGTATCGAAGTAAGTTTCCCCAATACCTTCATGTCACTTATCATGGCATCAAAGTTTTCAGGAGGAACACCCATTACCATGGTTAGCCAACGATTTCCGGGCAGGCCCGTCTTACGTTCATACTGAATTAATGCTTCGTACTTCTTTACCAAATCTCTGATCTTTTTTTCAGTGTTCTCAAATTCTTTGGTGGTGGAACTTAAATTTCCAATTTTCTCATATTTCTGATCTGTGTTTTCCTGCGGAGGTGGCGACGCCATAATTTCGTCCGCTGACTCGCTTTTTGTCTCACTGTTTTTAGGATTATATTTAGTACTCGCAATGTTTTTCCTAGTGTATTCGTCCTCAGAATTAAAAATATTTTGGTTCGAATTCGTTTCTTCATAATAGTTGTATTGATCATGACCGGTCGAGTCATATCTAATATATCCATACAATAATCGGAATCCGAAAAACACAATAAATCCTATAAGGAAGAATAGTAATCCTTTAATGATTTTCTTTTTCATGTGAAGTAATTTTTAGTTTAACAATGTGTGTCGAATCTAGAAATGTATCAATTCGGAAAATAACTTTATGGCAAACTGATCGGTCATTGAACTTAAATAATGCGCAACCGCTTTTATATAATCAATGCGCTGTTTTATATTGTAAACGATATGATTTCCAAATTTGGTCTTTTCCCGCTCTTTCTCATTAATATTTGAATATTTCATTAACCAATATTCAAACGACCCTGACAGCGAAGGAAAGAAGGTGGCGTTTTCTTTAAGATGCTCGCTGATGCCTTCATCAGTATCGTACCATTGAATCAGCTGATTAAACAAGGATTCCATCACGAGTTGTGCATACGATTGATAATGCGTTAGCCTTGGATGATGGTAAATATGTTTATAGTTGAAATCTTTTACTTTATTGATGAGTTCCAGATATTGTTGGGAGAATCGGATGCCAGCTTCCGGACTACTCATCTCACACAGGTTGAGGATGAAATCGTTCATCAACAAGGTGTTGCTGATTTGATGAACTTCAACTTTTTTAATGATCTCCACCATGGATGCCAATTCGTCAAGTTGTGCTTTGCTTAGAATACCAAGGGAGAGCGCGTCTTCAATATCCCGTCCTAAATAAGATATTTTATCAGCTATTTTTACAATGCAGCCCTCCCAGGTGAAAGGTGCATACTGGTTAGGCCGTTCAATTAATGCTAAATCTATGGCTTCTTTCCTTGGGAAAATGGCATTTTCATTCACTTCTCCACAATGCGAGATAATTCCATCACGGACCGCATATGTCAGACATAAGTTTGTTTCGCGGCCTTCCAGATTTGGTAAGGTTTCCAGATGATCTACAAAATACAAACTGTTGCGTTCATGCCAGAAGCTGCTGATGCCTTCGGAGTTGAGAAGCTTTTTTAAGATGGTTTCCCCAACATGTCCAAAGGGTGCATGGCCTAAGTCATGTCCTAACGCAATGGCTCCGGTAAGCTCCGTGTTTAATCCGAGATAATTTGCAATGCTATAGCTGACCGATGCCACGTGATTTACATGCTCAATTCTGGTGCAGATGTGATCGTTGGTGGTTGCGTAAAAAACCTGAGTCTTGTGCTTTAACCTCCTGTAGGCCTTACAATGTAGTATGCGGTTGTAGTCACGATTAAATTCACTGCGAATTTCGTCTTCCTTAGTGTAAAGACTTTCGAAGCGCTCTATACCGGCCTGCCACTTCGAATTACCGGCCTGCGTTGCTTCCTGATTAAATAAACCTTTTGTCATAAATGAGGATATGGACAAAGATAATGAATTGAAATATGAATTGCATTTTAAAAATCTCAGAAAAATCAGCTCTCTTATTTATAAAAAATCTAAATAATGCGTATCTTTGTTGTAAAATCTACGGTCATGGCACAAGCTGAGATTAAGAAACGGATATTGAAAATTGAAGGGATGGATTGCAATAACTGCGCTCTGGGCTTGAAAAAGCAATTAGACAAGCTTGGGGTGGCAGGAGTTGATGTTGTTTTTGCGACCGGTGAACTGTTCTACGATAGTCGCACCAGCTCTGATGATAAGGTGGTGGTTGAAAAGGTTAAGGCCATGGGCTATGAGGTTGTGAGTGGGATGGAAGAAGAACAGCTGCAGACAAAAAAGTCTTTTTTTACCATTGAACGTAAGTTTTGGTTTACCCTTATATTTACCATTCCCTTGCTATCAGCCATGTTCATCCCTGTGGATTTTCTTCATAATGCATGGTTTCAGATATCGCTTACCATTCCAGTCTTCGCCGTTGGGCTATGGCATTTTGGACGAAGTGCACTTCGCTCCTTAAAAGCAGGAGTTCCCAATATGGATGTGCTCATAATACTCGGAAGTACCGCAGCATTTGTGTATAGTCTCACTGGCTTTATTTTGGGCCTGGGTCATGATTATATGTTCTTCGAAACGACTGCTTCTATTATTACACTTATTCTTCTGGGAAATTATATTGAGCATAAAGCGGTGAAACGCACAACTGGAGCAATCGACAGCTTAGTGCAACTTCAAAAAACTGTTGCTCATCTTGTGTCGAGAAATGCTTCAGGAGTTGAGGTAATCAAGGATGTGGATGCTTTGGCTGTAAAAAAAGGCGATATCCTCCTTGTAAATATGGGTGAAAAGATTCCTGTTGATGGCGAGCTTACTGATGGCGAAGGAAGTGTTGATGAATCAATGATTTCTGGAGAAAGCATTCCTGTAGAGAAACGGAGATCCGATCGTCTGGTAGGTGGCACAGTACTTCTTTCTGGTAATTTAAGGATGAGAGCTACAGCTATAGGGCAGGAGACAGTGCTTTCGCAAATTATCGATCTGGTAAAAAAGGCGCAGCAAGATAAACCTCCGATTCAATCGCTTGCCGATAAAATCAGTGCAATCTTTGTCCCTGTAGTGGTTTCAATTGCGCTTATCACCTTTGCAATTTCCTTCTGGGGAACTAATATGGGACTGCAGGAAGCCATGCTTCACAGTATCGCAGTTCTTGTTATTGCTTGTCCTTGCGCTTTAGGACTGGCAATACCTACAGCAGTGGTCGTTGGTGTTGGTCGGGTAGCACGTAATGGTATTCTTATCAAAGGTGCATCAACGATTCAGAAAATGTTGCAGCTTCGTTATATTGCCTTTGATAAAACAGGAACACTCACCACAGGGCAATTTAAAATAAAATCGATAGAGAACTATGGTAATGATGTAGCGCTGGTTCGCAATATGCTGTTTAGCCTCGAAAGTCATTCTGCACATCCACTGGCTAAATCATTGGTTCGTGAACTTGAGGGTTCACGGCTAATCTGGCTGACGAACATCGAAGAAGCAAAAGGCATGGGTATACATGCAAGCGACGAAGACGGCGTTCAGTGGTTTGCAGGATCATACAGGATTATGAAAGGCTCAGAAAATGATACCGCACACGATCTTTTTTTACTTAGAAACGGAGAATTGTTTGCATCGGTTGATTTGTCTGATGAAATTAAAACTGAGGCTGCTGAAGTCATTCAGTACTTTAAGCGACATGGTTTAATTCCCGTGCTGATAAGTGGTGATCGCAAACAAAAGTGTGCTGAACTTGCCCAGCAGCTTGATATTACCGAAGTATATTACGAAAAACTTCCTGCAGAAAAACTCGAAATCATTGCTGAGTTAGAACGAAAAGGCGGTGTGGCTATGGTTGGTGATGGAGTAAATGATGCACCTGCACTCACCAAAGCTAGTGTTGGAATATCACTTAGCAATGCAACCCAGGTTGCCATTCAGTCTGCTCAGGTTATCCTCCTTAAGGGTAATCTAAAACTACTTACACGGGCTTATTCTATTAGCAACATCACATTGAAAGTGATCAAACAGAATCTTTTCTGGGCATTCTTTTACAATGTAATTGCAATTCCTATTGCTGCATTTGGCTTCCTCGATCCTATGGTAGCGGCCGCAACCATGGCGTTATCCGATGTTATTGTGGTTTTAAATTCCCTGCGTCTGCGATCAAAAAAACTGGATTGAAATTATTGCAATATTAGCAAACTTCTCAATACCGCATGATCTGAGCCGTTAACCACTACATAATAACTTCCGCGGCTGAGCGAACTGCAATCAATAGTGACACTTTGTTCTCCCTGCTGCAGTTCAAGTTCTTTGTACAAAACGGTTTGTCCGTAAAGATTTAAAACTCTCAAACTGACTTCTTGCTGAATATTCGCAGTCAATTGGAGAAGAACTTCATTAGAGGCCGGATTGGGCGAGAGCTTCATGCTCTGGAGAATTTGCGGTTCTTTTATCCCGATAGGAGGAGGACAACTCATTTGGTAATTTATATCTGCGTCACTTGATAAAGAGTCTTGGAATGCAGCCCAACTGCCCAGTCCTTTCAGATAATAATCTAAATAGTATCTGGTGAACGTTAGTGTGGTTGCTAATTGATCTTCACGCACAATCGATGGGGTAGGGTTACAAAAGGATTCGCCGAGCGTGCAACTGAAGTTGTAGTCGGCAAAATAACAATGTGCCCCATTTTTAATACCGATAAAGACCTTGCAGTCGCTACCCAGTGAATCATACATGGCTTGCTGATTATCTGCCGGGGGTGCAACACAATCGTCCTCTCCTGAAATTACCAATGCAGGTATTGTTACATGCGCAGCGGCATTGATTGATGAAGGATTGGTGGTGGCAGCGGCAAAGGTGATCATACAATCGGGAATCATATTATTTTCGCAGGCTAGGAAAGATGCACCACCGCCCATTGAATGACCCATGATGGCTGATTCAGAATTAATGTGCTGAAAAAATGGCGAACCCGTATTGCTGCTTTCACTTTTCAAATAGTTAATAAGAAATGCCAGGTCAGCGCCAAATGCTGCATGATCAGGGGTGCCGCCTTCAGTTGTGGGGAAGACAATGATGTATCCAAGTGGCACCAATTGATCCTTCCAATATGCATAGGAATCATAACCCATTAAAAAGCCATGTCCAAAGGCAATGATTGGAAACTGACCAGCTGCAACGCTGACATTATCGCCGGCTGATACAGCAGGATAATATATCTCCACAGGGATATTCCTGTTGGCACGGGCCGCATCCTGATAAGTGAGGCTTCGGTGACCAATGGGGTACTGAGCAAATGTGACCAGAGAAAATACTAAAATGATTAGGGTAAGTAATGTCTTTTTCATAGGCCTGTATTAGGTTAGTTTCTTGTTTTAAGAACAATGCAGTTTAGGCAAATATATGAAAAAAGCCACACTTGAAAAAGTGCGGCTTTTTTTTAGGTCTATTATTGATAATGTCTGCTTGCCTCAATAAAGCAGTACAGGAGATACCAACAATGGATCAGGATTCAGAGGCTCTGTTTACAATTCTTAGAATGGCAAACATGATAATTGCTGAGAGTAAGGCAATGATCATAATGAAAAGGAAGAATTGCCACAGTTCCCATTTTTGATAGAACTTGCCAATGGCGCCTGCTGCATAATTTCCAACAGCAGTTGCTGCCAACCATCCTGCCTGCATTGTCCCTTTGATTTTTGGAGGGGCAATTTTAGCTACGAATGAAAGTCCCATAGGGCTAAGGAATAATTCAGCAATGGTTAATGTGAAATAGGTTGAGATTAACCAATATGGACTTACCGCCATTCCATCATAGCTTGGGAAAGCTGTTATCGCGTTGCCTTTTAGTGCTTCAACACTGGGCAATCCCATAGAGGCCACAAACATGATGGTGAAGCCTATGGTTGTAATGAGCATCCCGAAACCAATCTTTTTTGGTGGAGATGGTTCTTTGCCACGTTTGTTCAATAAAGAGAAGAATCCAATAACAATCGGAGTGAGGGCAACCACAAAAATCGGGTTAAAGGATTGGAAAAGCTCAGGAGCAAGACATACCGTTGCTCCAGGATTATTAGCAGTTTGGTAATACAAGAATCCCCCCATAACGCCTAACCCAATTACTGCTGCAATCGCTGCGTAAATCTTGGATGATTTAGCACTATTACGATTAAATAATACCAATAAGGATAGTACGAATGCAAAGAATGCAATAATTGTATATGTGTTAAACCACAAGGATGTGAAGTGACTTCCCTGAAGGTTAGTGTAATTCTTGGCAAAGGAAGTCAGCGTAGACCCGTTTTGATGGAAGGCCATCCAGAAGAAGATTACAATAATGAAAACAAGTACCAGCGCAAGAATGCGGTCTCTGGTTTGCTTTTTTGTTAATTCAACCACAGGAGCACCGGTAGCTTTTTTGTTTTTATGCAAATAATCAGCATCCTTGTATGTTTTTCTGAACACAAGGAATATGGCTAACGACAGAAGCATGCAAATACCGGCAGCTAAAAACCCATATGAGTAACCTGCCGATAACGAATCAATATAATGATGCGCAAATTGCGTCATGTCAGTTGTGCTGCCATTAGCAAATTTGGTAATGGTTTCAACTTGCTCCGGTGTAGCTTTGTTTGCAATAATGTCGTTCGCAATGCGGGGAATCGCAGGATTATAAACAAGATCATTAGATTTCATTACCGCATCTTTCAATGTTACGGCCAAATATGGTGCGAAGAATGCCCCAATATTGATGAACATATAATAAATATTGAACGCAGCGTCACGGTACTTACTGTTTTCAGCCTTTTCGTATAGGTTGCCAACAATTACAACCATATTGCCTTTGAATAAACCTACACCTAGGGCAATAATCGCAAGGGCTGAGTATAACATCATCTCGCCACCAAGGTTGGCCTGCCATAGTACAACATAGCCAAGGCACATTACGATGATTCCAGTGACAGCCGTTCTTCCATATCCAAAACCTGCGTCAGCAATGATACCTCCCAACATGGGTAAAAAATAGATGCCGGCGAGGAAGATTCCATACAACGAAGCTGCTTGCGCTCCATCCCAGCCAAAACGATCCTGAAGAAACAAGGTGAAAATCGCAAGCATGGTGTAATAACCAAAGCGTTCTCCCATGTTCGACAAGGCAAGTACAAATAGTCCTTTGGGGTGTCCTTTAAACATAATAATGTATTTGAATTAATAAAATGTATAAAATATATTCTCTGTGTGCCTGACAAAAATAAGCATTACCTTTTAATCCCAACGGCCATAGCAGGCCCGCTTTTGTTAATGTTGTCTTAAAAGTGAATCTTAATACGAAAAAACAGCGAATTGGTTACAATCAGAACTTAAGTCGGAGTTGAGCTTTGATCTCTGATTTGTGGTTGCCCTGAATCTCATTCAGCCCTGAGCTTACCACCGATTGATTGCTATAATTTGTTATGCTGTAACGAATCCAAAAGTCGAGATGACGCTGAAGTCTGACTTTTGCCAGGATGTAGAAACGGCTGCCCTTATAGTAGAAACCCGGAATGCTGTAGGAATATAAAACATCATTCTCGTATGCATAGATGCGCGAATCGTAACTGTCGGTCTGGAAAAGCGCATAGCGTGCAGACAGGGTAAATGGTAATTTTTCTGGCTTGTAGCGAATGTCCTGATATATGATGTACCCATGCTCTGCGGCTTTGTCGCCGGCTTTGTAGATTTGATATTCTACACGGTTCTTAAGCGTTATTGAGGGAGAAATTTGACAGGACAGGTTTAATCGTATGCTCTGTTTCTTTAGATCTTGTATGTATTCGATGACGTTAGTTGCATCGGAGTTGTTTTCTTTTTTTAATTCGTAGCGATACTTCAGATAAATTTCGAATTTTTTAGAGGGCTTATAATTTAGCTGTGCCATATAGTCCTGCCCTTTGGAAGGTGCATTAACCCTATACTTTAGCCAATTGAAATTATAAAAATCGCAATAGGATGATAAATTCCATTTGGGATTAAACTTGAGTGTGAGTCCGGTAAAGATGCCTTCTTCATTGCTATTACTGCTTCCTTCAGCAAAAGCACTTGTGTAAAGTGCCTGATAATTCTTTTGATAATTACGGTATAAAACCGAAACCGAAACATGGGGGTCGAGACTTATCATCACCCCGTCCAAATAGGCCATTCCACCATTCCAACTTCTTGATGTTTCACCAAAAATATTGATGTTACGAATTACATAACTGTAATCGATGCCCATATTCAGCAAATGCTTTCCTGTAAAATCGAACTGATTATAAAGTTGTAAATTGCGTTGAAGATCTGCCGCAAATAATGTCTGTGCCGCAGTAATACCCACGTTCAACCTGCGATTGCGATATCCAAAATGCCCGCCGAATACTTGCTGACCTAATGACTTACGGTCGGCAACCTCCGAAGGTGTGCTGTGCAAGCCTGTTTCCTGAAGCGAACTAATGACTAGCAATTCATTAGTTGTTGAATCAACGGAGATAGAATTTGCATCTATCTTTTTATTCGAATAAAATGTTGTAAGCTCAAAACCTTTAATTCCGAGAGTGACAGCGGCACCGCGCATAAACAGGTTTTCATCAACGGAAGTGTATGGACGAAGACCTTGCGCTAGTTTTTTAATATTGATCACGTCAGATGATTTTCCAAAACCCATTCCAGTCCAAAAAGTAAGTCCCTGGCCGAATTGCACATGATAATCGCCAACAACGGCAGCCTTCACAATGCCCATATTACTGACCATAAGATGAGCAGAATAAAAATCGAAACCGTATTTTTGTGCGCCTGCAAAAAATTGTTCGCCTGCATCTTTTTCAGCAGTGATGCCGAAACTGACTTTGTTGAAAAACTTATAACGATATCTGACAAATACTTTATCAGGCGACCCCAAATACCGTGAGTTGGGGCTTTCTGCTAGCGCGGAATCGCTGATAGGAGAATATCCCGCCTGTTCTTCAAGAGTACGCTGATAGCGAATAAACAAATCATGACTGCTGTATTCCATCAGATCTCTGAAACTAAATTTAGACGCACCTTCAGTACTCACTTTTACATAGGGCATAATGGCCGCAATCGTAGCTACGTCAAATCCGTCAATAGCCTGAAGTTCGTAAATCGATAAAAGTTTGCCGTTCTTAGCGATATAGGTGAGCAAATTACTGATCTGGATATCATTCAGCATAAACAAATTCTGCAAATCAGAAGCCTGTGCTGTATTCAGATTTAACGGATGTTTGAGATAATAATCCATTTCCTGAAGAAGATCTGAATAGTCGAGATCCCCATCGGTATTGGATGCAATCTTCTCTACCTTTTGTTCATTGACATCCTCTTTGTTCGGATCGTCGGGATCCTGCGCCAACACTGGTGCAGCAGTGAGCAGCATCATACATAAAAGTATGAAGGGCTTTTTAATGAGGACTATGATTGAGCCCCTGTTCATAGTGCCTTCTTTTTAAATGCATATACCATCGAAATCTGTGGGCTGAAACCTAAAACCTGATGGCGGCTTGCGCTGATGTCGACTTTGAAATTCCCAAACTCAAGACCCACACCGAAGCTATTGCTGAAAGGACTTGTGCCAATTCCAACTCGTAAATACACAGGTTTTACTACATGATATTCAACACCAGCTTTGAAACGTGCTTTCTGTGTGAGATCCTTCTCCGTTTCAATTGCGATAATAGCCTTGTCGCTAAAGCTGTATGAGAGTCCGCCTTTGAAAATTACAGGAACTCTGTCTGGCCCGTATTTGGAAATTTTAGCATGAATTGGATTAAACACATGAACACCTAATACCAAATTCTTTATAAGCGTTGCACGCAGACTAAGCTCGAAGGTGAAAATATTGGCATTTCCATAGTCTTCCCCTTGATGAGTATTGATATAGTCAAGCTGAACACCACCCGAAAAATTCTTTCCAAAAGCCATGGCGTATGCAAGACCAACTTTGGATTCCCGATAAAGGCTGTAACCAAAATAATTATAACTCAGTCCAAAAACACCGGCTTTGTTGACGGGCATCACAAAACCAAAAGCGCCCTGACTCAACTCTTTCATCAAAAAGCGGTTTTCACCATAGATTCCGGCGGCCATTGTCTTATAATTGGCCAGTCCTGCCTGATTGTTATGTAAGGACCAGAAATCATCCAGACATACAGAAGCCCCGCCCATGGCGGCTGAACGTGCCCCAATCGGGACATTGTCTTTTTGCGCAAACAAGCTTTGCTGAATCAGTACAAAAAAAGCGATCAGCAGCAAGGGTCGTATATGTTTCATCGATTCCGGAATTATTGGAATAAAAGTAAGCATTTTTTGAAAGTCTTGAAAAAAACTTTCTAACAAAAAACAATAGCTGTTAGTGATCTACCCTACAGCTACTCTTCGTTGTTTGGAAGTGCAATGTGCTTCAGATGTTTGTGTATCGATGAAGTTTGTTGAAGTTCTCTGTATTTATAATAATAGCAGGTGCGATTTATCGGGCAATATTACGGATTCTGTCGCTTCCTACCCATTCGTCCCATTCGTAAGAATCTGCCGTATAATGAATGAAGTATTTTCCATCCTTCTGTTCAAGCACGATGGCCGGGTACCAGTCGCCATTCCATAATACCTCCGCATTCTTTTCTTTCACGGTTTTAATGCGATCATACATAACCCATTCGTTCCAGTATTCATCATCACCGATATAGGAAATATAATGAAATCCGTCATCCGATTGTTTAATGATGGCATCATAATATTGCCCTTGCCAAAGTACCTTCACAGTAGAGTTTACAGGATACGAAACAAAATATGCGGTCTTTAAATTCTCGGGATCAATAAGAATATCTTCTTTGTCGCTGTAATGATAAAATTCGCAACGGTACTGTCCACTTGTCTTTTCGAGGATGCGAACGGCTTGCCACTGCTTATCATAGAAAGCCTGTGCATAGGAGCCTGTAGGAAATGCAGCGTCGCTTTTGCCTGCTATACCTGAGGATTTCGCCAGCAAATCATTACTGCTTACGCCAAATAGTGCAAAGCCAGAACGCTGCTTTTCGCGGAACTTCATCGCTTGTTCAAGCTCATCGCCCCATTCTCCGAAGCTTATCGATCCATTGTTGTCGTGATCGGCCAATGCTAAGCCATTCAGGCAATCAATTAATGTTTGGGTATAGGTCCAATTTCCGGTTGAACTGTTGGATGCCGTGGCTGACGTGCTTACCAGGGTTTTGATGCTGCCCATTTTTTTCCCTTCTTCGATGAGTGAACCGGAGTAGCAGCAATCGGCCGTTAACCAGCATTGTGCTCCTTTGGATGATTTTCTAATTGTTTCTCCAATATAATTTACTGAAAGTCCTGTAGTGCCAAGGTTATCAAGGTCGATGTCGTAATTGGCAAAATAGGTCCGCCCATCTTTTTCTTTCGTACCATGACCCGCATAATAGAAAATGAATGTGCCATCGGATGGGACTTTTTCCAATATCTCTTCAAGTGATGATTGTATATTTGCCAGTGTGGCCGCTTCATCAAGCAATAATACCATATGATCTTCTGATACCCCTTGCATTTTAAATACATCATACAACTCCTGATCCTTGCGGTGTACATCTGAAAAGGCTGACAGGCCTGGGTTCTGCCATTTTAATACACCAACAATCATCACAAAAGTTTTGGAATGATCTGCTTTTGTTGCGTCAACCGGTCTCGATCCGCAGGAAGGGGTGAGTGCCAGCAGACAAAAGGGAAGAAGTAGTAGTTTTTTCATGTTAATTGTTTTGTTCGTGGTTTTTAACTAGCGCATTAATATCTGAACTCTCGAGAATATTCTTTTCGTAATTCGTTGTAACGGCTAATATCATTGCTTTTCCTAGGGTTTCTGTAGTTGTGACAAAACTCTTAAAATGTTTTAAAATAAAATATAATGGCTTGAAAAATAAATATAAAACATTGTACAATCGTGTTCTTGATTTAATCCCATGCATGGGTTGTATAAAACCAGGTCTGAACATATATGCCTTTTTAAACGGCAAGGCTAATAATGCATTTTCCGTTTTTCCTTTCACTCTGGCCCACATGGTGCGACCTCGCTCACTAATATCAGTTCCTGCACCGGAGATGTAACAGAATCGGAAATCAATGTTAATGGTCAATAACATTTCTGCTATTTTCGTTGTGAGTTTGTAAGTCATTTTCGAATACTCCTCTTCCGAAAGTCCTGCTGAGGTAACACCAACACAGAAGAAGCAAGTGTCGTATCCCGCAACGCACTTCGATAAAGCGTAAAGATCGAACAAGTCTTCGTATATGATTTCCTTGAGCTTCGGGTGAGTCAAATTGTAGGAGCGTCGGTTAACCACAAGAATGGAGGCTACATCATTGCTGGCAAGGCATTCGCGCAACACGCCCTGACCAATCATTCCTGAGGAGCCAAAGATGATAACATTGATTTTTGTTTCCATCAATCAGATTCAGTTATTTGAAAAATTTGCGAATAGGAATAAATCGTGGCGTTCTTTTTTGATACTCTTTATATTCATCGTATTTCCCTGCACTGATTTCTTCACTAAAATTTGAACTGCCCTGGAATAGTACAACAAGCAGCAAACAACCGGCGATACTCCAGTTGAACCACTGTCCGCTTGCAGCAATGCTGAACAAATAAAAACAAATCCATATCGATTGTTCAGCAAAATAATTGGGGTGGCGACTATATCTCCACAAACCTTTATCAAGATATCCTTTTGCATAATCACCACTTAGCCCTTTACCTTCTTTGAGCAAGGCGACCTTTTTACTCTGGAAATTCCATTGTTGAATATCAGCAATGGTTTCAAATAGGATAAAAAACACCATCAATCCTGCAGCAATAAAATCAAACAAACCAAGAGGAGTTGTGTTGTACTGAAGTGCTACAATTGCGGGCAAAGTAAACAATAGAATTAGTACATTTTGATATCCCGAAATGAAGAAAAGATTAAAGAGAGTCCATCTCCAACGTGGCGAAAACTCCGGTTTTTGACGTAGCACCAACCAACGGTAATCCTCTTCACCCGACCAAAACTTCCATTGATACGCACCTTTTAATGCAAAGTTTATTGTCAGCCTGATGCCCCAAATAGTCACTAGGGAACTCATTAAAACCAACCGTGGTGCATAATCGCCATAATCGGCCACAACCCAAACATAAGCAATAGGGATAAGACTCCATAATTTATCAACCTGACTGTTATTATTGGTGAGTTCACCTACGATAAACGAATAGGCAATCACCACAAGTGTAATGATACTAACAGTTTTTAAAGCCATCCATTCTTCCTCACCAAGCGCAGTTCCAAAAAAGTAACTAAATGCAGGGACAGCCAGCAGTGTAACAACCAAGAGAATTGCAGTAGTAATAATTTTCATTGAGCATCAAGTTTAATAATTCAATTTATCATAAACGGAATGCATACGAAATTCAGGCGAACCGGCTTTTGTTTTATAAATGATTATACTGTTTTATTGAACGTTATCTCTCCGGCATTTTATGATTACTTCATATGCAAATAATCTTAACGTATCTATTTCTTCACAATAATTCAACGTTTCATAGTCAAAGATACTGCTTTTGTTAGCAACAAGCGCAATCATTCATAAGATTCGATTGGTTTTCCTATGTAGGAATTCTGTATTTCTGAAAGTCAGAAGTATGATATAAAGTCTGTAAATATTGTTTGTAATAGCGCACCATCAGCTCCATTTATGAACATGATGACACATTAAAAATTAATGTGCTAATGTGATAATGTGCTAATGTGTTACTCCACTGTGGTGATTTGTTGAGGAGCGAACCTTTGTTTGATCGGGGAATGCTGAGTATTGACCTGATATGTCCGCTTTGCTTATTTCCGACTTTTGCTACAATTCTGTAACGCCAAACTCCAACACTGCGTAGGGTTTGTTTAACGAAACATCCTGCATTTTTTTATAGGCTTTTGAAATCAGCTCTTTTGGTTCTACGTATTCATCGCCACGCTGAAATGGGCCGTAGGTGCTGACTCCAATCCAGTCAATATACGAGTCTCCGGGATAGTAGTACGTTGGATAATTCCACCATTCTTCAGGATCGTCATTGACATCGAAATGAAAAAACCAGCTGATATTGGTGCAGCCTTGCTGGTTGCATAAGTCAATAATGTGTCGGTAAGCATCTCTGAATATCTCGGGACCATCAGGATAATCGGGGTCACCGTAGGCATTCGTCGTGCCGCCTCCATAATAAGAACCATTCCACGAAAACCATACTCCGTTGACTTCGGTTCCGAACTCGGCCAGTAGATTGCTGCCGCAATTCTTGGCTTCGTTAGCCCAGGCCACTATTGCTGCATCATGTTTTCCTTGCACAATATCAATCATTCTTAAAGTCGGATCATCAAGATTTTCTTCAAAAACGCTTCTATACATAATGCGGATAAAGGGCGTTTTCCCTTTGTTTGCAATCACACTAACGGCGTAACTTGGGAAGACCAAACTATCCATCCAATTGTTGGAAAAATATGCCCAAGCAATTGCTTTCTTAGCAAGCGACTCGAAATTTTCGATGTGCTCAGCGGTAACTTCATCTTCGGTTCCTTCAAAAAACGGGAAAGCCGAATGATAAATCTTTCCTGCAACTGGTTGTAGCTTGTTGTTCGTAAACGAACATGAAGTGAGATAAATATCCTTGCTCACTAGTTCCTGATAGGTCTTATTTGATCGCTTCGAGGAGTTTATTTTAAGAAATGTATTGTCGAAATTCTCGTGCCACCAAGAGATTGCGTATATGTTCGGATAATTACCTGATTCAATTTCGAAGAAGTAGTCTTTCATCCATGTTGATTTGGAATGACAGAGGTCGTAATGTTTCTTGCATGCAGGCAATATAAGCGCAAGTAAAAGAATGATCAGTATTTGATAGCTTCTATTTTTCATAGCATTATTCATTACGTATTAGTTATTCAAAGATAATAAATATTAATCACGGGTATGCACCCCGCGGCAAGCCCCGGCCCCAAAATTCCGCCCTAGAAGGGCGGGGTATTATACCCTCCGCCATTGGCGGGATTGTTCGCCTAAGGCTTTTAATTCGCCTTCGGCTTTTAAAAACCAAGGCTCACGAATAAAGAAAATCCCCGACGCTTCAATGTGTCTATTTCAGGAGCACTTAGCGTCGGGGATTGCTTTGAATAGTTTTCTTCGACTGTTAACTCTTAATTATCTGCGTGTGCTTACTCCTCATTTAATTTTTTAAGCATCTCCAATGCTTTATCCCGCAAGGGTTTTTGCCTTTTATGCCAGGAGGAATAACCAATGATAAACGAAATGACCAGCACGGGAATATAAAAGGCCTGCACAAGCAAAATTCGATATACTGGTTCAAAGTTAACAAAGACATTTGCATAGTAAGCTGTGATGGAAATACCCGCATCTATAAGCAAAAGGGCCGGGACAATTTGTAGTAATTGTCTGTAATTCATTTTATATTTTTCTGCGGCATTGGCCAGCATTTCAGATGAAGAAAGGGAATAGTCGGTCTTCTGTTGGTCTTTGAAGTATTTTCTAAATAGGATGGCTAAATATGTAAATGCTAGTATATAACAAATGCCCGCCACCCTGTTCATAATGGTTAAGTCCTTATCCGGATTGATAACAAACATCAATGCATATGAAAATACTAATATAATATACATCCATTTAGCACTTTTCAATATCCGCGAAATACGACTGTCTTCTTTTTTTAAGTTGTCTAATAAGGCTTCCATGTCAATCAGATTATTTGTTGTTGATAAATTGGTTTCATTAAAATCATTTGGCTTATTCATCTTGACCTCCTTTCATTTCGTTGCGCAGTGTTTCTTTAATTCGGTGAATTTTTACCCTCACATTGGGTTCAGTGATTCCAATGATATCGGCAATTTCTTTGGTTGATAAATCATCAAGCACTAAACCCATGATGGCTTTGTCTATCACATTCAACTGATTTAACAGGGTCTGCAGCTGTTGAAATTGTTCTTCTTTATAACTGCTGTGATCGTCGGATTCTAAAAGGATATTTCGCAGGCCGGTATTGTCTATATCTACATTGAGCTTTAGATGCTTGTATTGCTTGCCTGCGTAACTAAGCGAGGTGTTTACTGCAATCCGGTACACCCAGGTATCGACCTTTGAATCACCACGAAATCCTGACAGACTTTTCCAAATATTTATCAGGATTTCCTGATACATATCTTTTTGATCCTCCATCGATGGCGCGTAATATCTACATATGCGAAGGATCTTTCCGTCATTTTCAGCTATGATCTTTCTGAACTTTTCTTCTTTGTTCTCCATAAAAGAATTTTTGTTTTCGCTATTTAGTGCCTGTTCATAAAGTCCGTCTGCGGCGTTGTCCTCGTATTGTCGGGCAGTCGATTACGCCAGTAAACTCCTGCCCACCAATACTTCGGACGCCTTGTCTCGCCTTAGGCGAGAGAGCTTTCTGATCAGTCACTTAGTTTAAAAGGACTCTATTTAGTCAGCGATGCTTACAATTTGTTACAAATATTATTGTTTTTTTTGGATGGTCTGTAATTTACACTGTTGTAATGCGCTTCGATATAATTCGCATCCCCTGAATCCACTACAATTAGGTGATCTTGCTGAAAAAATCAGATAAGATAATATTTGTCTTTCCTGTTCACTAGAACAGCTGGAACAAATTTTCACAGGCCAGCAGCAACCTTATGAACTTGCTGTTAGTAAGAGAGAATAATATTATGATGGAAAAACCTCAGGCTTTCCTGAGTACGTGAATCATCCAGGGTGCAATGCTGGTTTCTGATACCCATGCGTAGGGTTCATCTGAGTTACCAAGAGGTTTGTATAATGTTTCCTTGATTAGGCCGGCATGAAGAAACAGTTTGCTGTAATCTTCCATCGACCAATAAATATCATCAACCGGCCTTTTGTCTTCAACATCGAGCATTACACATCTTACAATATCCCCGGTTTTTGCAACAAGATTTCCTGGGAAGTCCTTAGTGGAAAATGAAGCCCATTCGTGTTTATATATTTCCGGAGTGGAGCTTAGACAAATTAATCTTCCTGAAGGTCTAAGTAATTCCGATAAGCCCTTAAGAATTTCTGTTCGCTTATTCCAGCCAGGAATGTTATCAAAAGTAAAAATTGCTTGTACTAAATCAAATTGTTTTGTGCCTAAGTGGCTGTAATTGCCGTCTGTAACAATTTGATAATCTCCTCCGGGATCAAAGCTTCTGGCACTGGCTAGCATATCCTCAGCGATATCAATACCGATAACATTAAACCCAAGTGATTTTAAAAAGCGTGTCGACCGACCTGTTCCGCATCCAAAATCAATGGCTTTATTGCCTGTAATATGATTGGAAATAATTTCCGGTAAATCACGGTAAGCAAGATAATAGGTGTTGGGAAATTCAAGCTTAGCGTAGGATTCTGCTCTTGTAAGATCGCCCCATGAATTTTCGAAGGGCAAATTCATATCTTCCATAAATATGAAATCGTTATTAATTAATTGTTTAGCTCAAAGGCAAGAATCACATTCAACAAGGGTTCTATAATAAACCTGGGCTCGTTTTTTCTGCTACTGTGCATTCAAATATTGATAGCAACGCTTGCCTTATTTTCGATTTAGCATCTTGATGATTTACGTTTCTTTCCGATTTGATCTGTTTTAATGCTCTTGGTAATATATTCTTTTGCGCCAGGAACCTTGCAGGAAGTGCCATTCATGTCGACGTTTACTTTTCCGATTATATCAGCGACCTCAATCGCACGCGTAGTAAGGTCTTTGATGTAGGTACCGGTTGCAATCACAAAACCGTTCATGGTATGACGTACACGGTTTTTAGAA
The DNA here is from genome assembly GCA_963678485.1 of Bacteroidales bacterium. Classification (GTDB taxonomy): domain Bacteria; phylum Bacteroidota; class Bacteroidia; order Bacteroidales; family CAIWKO01; genus CALGYY01. The sequence continues at coordinate 618,257 of OY782882.1, read as the reverse complement.
TGGTGAATATCAACCGCGATACGGTCCAGCAATTTTCGATACTCTTTAATATTTAAATCCTGATCTTGGGTAATTCCGGCATGATAGGCAAGTGCAGACCACCCGGCTGCTGCAATATGTTCCTTCTCCGATTGTATCCAGGATAATCCAAGCTCAAAGCCAAAAGGCGTTTCGGCAGCCACATGAGGTACGGCGAATTCACTTAAATAATACCAGTATGCCTTTTCTATCCAGTCGTTGAGTTGATCCTTGCTAATCTTTTTTTCATCGGCCATAAGCCCTGCAAGGTACATGGCGTCTGAGTTTCCAGTATTATATAATTCAAGTGACAATTCGTGATTCTTCTTTGTCTTCTTGAGGATAGTCTTCAAATCCCCGACCTTTACTCCGAAAAATGGTTCACGTGCTCCATGTTTCATGAGCGTTTTTTTTGTCTGTGCATCGCCAAGTTTTTCCAGTTCTTTGAGGATTTCTGCTGTAGTCATCGATAATTTGTTTTTATTCGTGAGCCTTGGTTTTTAAAAGCCGAAGGCGAATTAAAAGCCTTAGGCGAACAATCCCGCCAACGGCGGAGGGTATAATACCCCGCCCTTCTAGGGCGGAATTTTGGGGCCGGGGCTTGCCCCGGGGTTCATACCCGTGATTGTGACGGTAATATTAACTAGAAATGCTTTTTGTTATTGTGATTTGGAAAGGCAAATCAGTCGTGCATTAATTTATAAAGTCTGCCCATATTAACCCTGCATAACCTAATAATGTATTGCATTATAGGATTATGAAATTTCGAAATAGGAATTCATGGCATTAATGACGCGTACCAGTTATTATTCTTTGTTTACTGGAAGAATTTGACAGAAATGCGTACGATTCGTAATAATTAATTGACACATCACCCTTTTTTGCAATGGTACCGTTCATCTCTATCTTTTCGTGAGGGTCTGAAGATTCCGCTTTATACGCTGTTAATTGTCCATCCTTGTCAACAACGGCCGTGTATGTTTCTTTATTTATCAATATCGTAAGCACATTATCATCATACAGTCCAATGCTTCCCTCAGACACTAATGTATCATCATTATAGTAGGTGGTATCGCCCATCAATGTGCCGTCATGCGAAATGACTGTGAAATCATAAATGCCGGTATAATTGTTCTTGATATTATACTTTTCGCAACTACTGATGCCTGTCAATATTATCATACAAACAATCATTGCAGCGATTGATTGGTGTTTTCTTGCTTTTGCTGTCTTCATGGTGGTATTTTTTTAAGGGCAAGGAATTGCTGTACTTACTAAATTTCCGCTATTATCAACTGTTATACGAAAGCAGTTTCCATTCGGGGACTTCATGATCACCCCACTTCCAATATCCAAAATGTTTATGTCACCACCGCTAATCGTTAGTTTTGATGTTGAACTGGTTGCGCCAATTGCGACATTACCTAAGCTGTTGATTGATACTCTGGTCGAACTATTTGTTATAAAGGATAAACTAGTTGCATCTAAAGAGCCGATGTTTATACTCATGCCGAAGCTATTTCCGCCATTGCTGATTATTCCTAATAAAGCGGGATTAATCCAATGCAACGTACCGGTACCATCAGTAGAGAGAATATTTCCATTTATTCCGGCTGTAGTAGGCAATGTTAAAGTATAACTTGATAATACTGAAGAAGGTGCCTTGAGAGCAATGTAATTTGTTCCGGCATCTGAAAGTCTAAGCTGACTTGAGCTAGACAGCGTCAAGTTACCAGTCATATTATCGCCTGATTTCAACACATTCAGTGATGATGCACCTGTGAGGTTGCCAGAAAAATTTCCTGACATGTCTCGTTTTACGATAGTATTCACTATTCCGGCGCTCGTCGCATTGTTTGCGGCGATAACACCAGCAGTAATATTACTGGCAGTTACTCCACCTATAGAAGTAACGATTGTATTTGATTGAATGCCTGAAACCTCTCCGGATAATGATCCTGTGAAATTGACTGATAGGCTTGAAAATGATGATGTCGACGCATTCCCCGATAGGTTTCCTGTTACGTTTCCTTGGAGATTAGCGGAAATCGTATTTGCGCTGAAATTCCCCAAGGCATCTCGTGAGACAATGGTGTTTGGAACATTGCTGTTTATTGCATCACTAGTAAGCATAATGTCATTCAAATTATTTGCGACATTTATATGTGCACCACTCGAAATACCTTTTAGGTTTAATGTAACTCCTGTTTTATCCCGGAACACTTGTCCTGCACCACTACCTATATTGGAAGCTGTCGTTTGTCCAGGAAGGGAGAATTGAACAAAACTCAGTGCATCCGTATTAATCATTGCTAAAGGTGTTTCGCAAAGCCAGCTAGAACCTATGTTTGACAAGCCTGAATTAATCAATACATATGCTCGACCAGCAGCGGATCCTCCAGAAAAATCTGTGGGTCGAACCCATACCCCGGATTGTACAACCCAAAGTCCGTTTTCAGTTGCATTGCTTTGACCTGTTAATAATACACGGTCACCAGCAACTAACGAAGTGCCGTCAATTATGACTGTTCCAAATAAGGAAATATTCGTCGTAGATATAGCCACTGCGGGATTCTTTGGGTTCAGACCCAGAGTAACGTTCTGATCAACATATGCTTTGGTGGCAGCGTCAGTGGCATTTGCAACGGTACCACTTAGTGTAATCATCGATGTAGCGAAATTCCCTGAAGCATCCCTTGCAACAATCGCATTTCCTGTGTTAGTTGAAGTAGCCGTGGTTGCAGCATTCATCACTTTTCCTGTGGTGCTTATTGTTGCAAGTTTAGTATCCGTAATCCCTGCTGAGGCACTAATGTCTGAGTTGGTAATCAACGCAGAGCTAAGATTACCGAGATTATCATTGTGAACCACGCCCACTCCTGAAAACTGATTAATTGAAACTGTTCCTGATGCATTAATGTTCATGCGTTGTGAGCCATTGGTAGAAAAGGATAAACTATTTGGACCATCAGAATAAATTGAAGCGCCGGGTACACTAGAAACACCTCCAGTTATGCGAATATTACCATCTACATCTAGTTTTGCTACTGGTGAACTGTTGCCAATGCCAATATTGCCTAGGCTATAATAGATATCGCTACCTGAGGTAGTCCATTGGCTGCCTAACACAGCAGGTTTGTTTTTTATAAAATCATCAGCAGTACTACTCGACTGATTCCAATCCGCTTGAATATTAACTTCTGCACCATCAGAAATTCCATCAAGTTTAACTTTGTCTGAGCTGCTCATAAAGCCGCTTATGCTGGGCGTTACATCAGCATGCGTATGCGTGTTGGTTGAAAATCCAGGGGCCACACTTACGTATTTCGCTCCATCATATTGCAAAATATCTCCTGTGGTCGTTCCTGTCAAATCAAAATGGGTAGTATATGTGGGGTCGGTTTCGGAAATACTCCCAGTAACGCTTTCTGCAGTTTTTGCATGCAGCGCATAAGGTACACTAAGTAACTGGCTAATTCCTGTAATAGTATAAAATGCTCCTCCATTCGGATCTGTCTCCGTTTTAATAAAGAATGATCCCGAGTTCCAATCAATGCTGGAAAATCCAGCAGCATTTCCAATTACAATACTCACCAGACCATTGGCATTTGTTGTTGGAGTCTGCGTCTCAGAATACACAACAGTACCATTTGCCGAATCTTTTATAATGCTTATCTGCATACCGACCAGTGTATTGGCTACAATGGCATTTCCACTATTACGTATGACAGCCTGATAACTTAATTTTTGGGGTGTCTGAGCAAATGTAGAAATCGTAATAATTATTGCTACTAGTGCTGTGAGTGTTTTTTTCATAATTGGGTTTTGCATTATCAGTCGAACAATCTGAAAATAATAATTATTATTTCAAAACTACAATAAATATTGATACATGCAAATATGTTTTAAGAAATAATAATATTACGCTAGTGAAGTGGCAGATCTGAAAAGGCCATGGGCCACTGATCTTTTGCTGCCTTGCAATCAAGAAAGGCTCTGGTCGCTCCGCCCCCTAAAGTATTCTTAGAAAATCCCTGCTAAATAGGCAATAATCCTGGCTGAAGGAACGAAAATCAATTGGGCTATCAACGTTCCAAGGATGCGGGCAATCACCATATAAACAATGTATTGGCGGAATACAGATTCTTTGCATTTACCCAAAACAACGTCATCCGTCATTACCGATAAAAAAGGATCAATAAATACAAACATTAGAATCGTTGCGAAACCGTTGATAACGGAGGATAAGGTGCTTGAAGTGGTTCTCAAATCAGGATTCAGATAGCCTGCGTATAAGGAAGAAATAACACCAACGGTCATGATTGCAACGGCAAACACATTCAGCCAAAATACCCTCCAGGGGAATTTGCGTGTTAATTCGATTTGGGTTATGTTCTTGGCATTAGGAATTACCAGACTTTCTTTAAGCTGTGTGATGCCACTCTTTGTAAACCCATGAAACAATACTTTTGGTACCGATTTGTAGATGCTGAATTTATCAACAGCAATCGATAGTAACCGCTGAAAGGTCGGAATCATTAGCCCTCCAACAATTGTGGCTACGGTGCAGGAAAGGATGATAAGTCTGAAGTCAAGGATATTACTTTCAAATCCCGATTTAATGTTTTTTTCAATGGAACTCGCCAGTAAAGGCGCCTGAAATCCGTTGGCAGTCCTTGATATAAGTACCAAAATGTTAAACAACGCAAATGAAATAGCGATTCTTCCTGTCCTGATTCCAACAATACGCACAGAGTAGGATAATGTGGTTATCAGGTTAATTAGGAAAGTTAATACTATGACTAAAAATATCTGGAGACTCATGAGTTGCAATGGATTGTAGTGTTGCCAAGGATTTGCTGTAATATGATGCTCCCGGCAGGCATTCATAAGAGGCCAAAATTACTAATATTTCTATTAGATGCTAATAGTACCTTATGTATTTTGATTTCTGGGTTTTTTCAGACATTCACATTTTGCCAACATTAGAGTGTTTTTGTGTGATCTTTTTGAAGGGGTAATTGCTCAAAACACGATATTTCAAATGCATAATTTTCGACTTATTCCTTTCTTCAATCTAAGGACTAAAAAGTCGCGACCATCATTTTGAGGATACAAGCTGCAGAACACTAGATGAATCTGGGGTGTATTACAATTTTTTTCGATGCTAATCACTTTGCTGCTTTTGCAAGATTTTCTTTCAGCTTATAGGCTACAATACGCTCAATTAATTCGTAGGGGATAGGTTTGTCTAATGGAAATTGAACAGAACCTTTGCCTTGTTTGTAATTTGATAATTCCTTGGAAAAATGCTCATGTCCGTTAGGCGTGGCGTAAAAACCGATATGCTTTTTGTAAGCCGCAAAATAAACCAGCGGTTTGCCATTTGTCTTGTAGGCCGGCATTCCATAGGAAATGCTCTCTGTTGCAGCGGGAGCTGTTCTAAAAATAATTGCACGTATGAGTTCAAGCTTTTCCTGAATATCAATCGGAAATGTATTAATGTATTTATCTACAGCATTCATCATTATTGGTTGTTTGATACCTCACGGATTTCCACACTGGTGTTTTCTCCCTTTAATATGGGGCATTTCGATGCAATCCTGCTTGCTTCTTCAATGTCATCCGCCAGTATAAGGATGTATCCGGCAACAGAGATGTTTTCCGATACGTAAGGAGTGTCCTGCATTACCTTGTTCGGAAAGAGGGTTCTTCCATGTCTTGATAAATGATTTCCGCCCTCAGCTAACTTACCATTCTCAGCAATTTCACTGATCCATGCTGTCCATTGCTGCATATACAGCGACATCTGCTCATCCGTTGGTTGTGCATCATCCGTTACATTCATTCTGAAAAACAATACAAATTCAGTCATCAGCTTTTTCTAATTGATCATTATTTGTTTAATTATTAGCGCGGCAATCCATCGTTTCGAAAGTATACAATTGCTAATTTTTTGGAAAATATTCATTGTTTGCTCCACAGTTCAGACATACCTCTTTATGCACACATAATAAATGTCCACACTTAACACATTTCCATTTTTCTTGCTCACTACGTACGAAGGTTTCTCTGCCTGTTTCGTTGATTCGTTTCATGTTTTGAATTGGACTTTCACCATATTTACTAGTGTATCGTTTGTCCAAATCTTTAATGCGGCGACAAGGAAATTTAATGCATTGGGAACACAATAAGCTTTCATTGCCTTTTTTTTCGATACATGTTTTAATACTACAAACCGTGCAATGATAGGGTTTATTTCCTGATAGTGTGCATCCCACACAAGTATTTTTATCTCGCTGAAAGCCAAGGCAGAGATTACAAATTAGCCCACATGGGGCAATGATGATGTTACTCATTATTCCATAATCATTATATGTATATGATATCTGCGATTATCTTTATGAATAGGCGCTAATTTCTCTTAAGCCATTGGTACCAGTCCAATGCGACTTTATCCCAATTGTAAATATCGTAATTGGGTTTACCATCAGCCAATACAGGAAAAAAGTTATGTTCTGCCCCAATGTATGCTTTAAAAGTAAAATTGTCTTTCTTTTTTCTTGCTACATCCGTCCTTAAATAATCATTGAAGGCTGCGCTCCAGTCCTTGGTTCCGTAAGCAACCAGTATCGGAATGTGGAGCTTTTCCAGGTATTCAATGGGAGGCTGGGAGAATTCATATGTCGCCATATAGGTGTCACCTTGCGATGCATCCATATCTGTACTATTCGCCACAACGGCTTGCCAATACTTAAATATATCTTCTCCATATCTTGTGCTGTCAGAATCTGATTCTATAGCTCTGTTTTGCTCTATAATCGACATGATCCGGCCTAATGGATTCCCCCCTGCATAGATTAAATGCGTAATTTTATGATAGGAACAGGCCAGTTTTGCTGCAATCGTACTTCCTTCTGAATGTCCCGCCACAACTATTCTTTTCTTTGATATCCATTCTTGTTTTTGCAAATATTTTATAACCGCAATGTTTCGGTCTACATAATAACTCAAGAGATTTCTTTCCGAATATTCTTTAGGAAATACGCCTGTTTTATCGACATAGGTATAATTTGGACCTAAGGTTTTGGCTTCTGCAATAATGGGTATATACGGTTTTCCGATAATTGCAATATGATAATTCTCCGATAGACTGTCAGTGTTAAACGGGAACACCCCATACATCCCTTGTTCATCGTACAGGATTAAAGGAATAGGCAAGCTGCCCTGACAAAACAGAAACAATGGTTTCGGTTTAAGCTCGTCACCTTTTTTTGATTTGATTAAAATATCAACTGTATCGCGCCTAAACTTCATCGTAAAATGTCTGAAACCAAAGTCTTCTGCACTTTTATTTTGTGCAAATGTTTGAGCTGTGAATATCAGCGAAATCAGGATTAATGCGATTTTTTTATTTGATATAGCCATTGTTGATGTTCCGTTGTTGGTTACTATTAGATTCCGATGTTCATTAGCTGCCAGTGTGCATTATCAGTGAGTTATAGGTCTGTCTTGAAGGAGCGATTATTTGCAGGTGTTTGAAGTTTTTCTTTGTTGATGTTGTTATAACGCATGGCTGTGTTGACATCTGCCAGAATTGTTTTGAAGGTTATAAGGACAAAGGCCATAAATACTAGTTGTGCAACTAACATCCAATAAGTGGTAGCCCAGACTTGGAATCCAATAGTATTAATATGTTGATTATATATAATCAGTAATAAATTGTTGTGGATAACATCAATTGTGATGATAATCAATGTCAGGATCAATCCAATTTTTGGTCGCAATAGCAACAAAACTGCTGCTGCAATGTCAAAAAAGGTAAGGCAATCCCAAAATATTGTTGAAAAATAAGGGTGCGTTAGACTGTATGTAAAAATGCCATTCTCGCTAATCCATGCAATATGCGTTGAGCTTGCGCCAAGCATCGAAGCAGCCTGTATTGTTAATAGGATTTTTGTTCTAATGCGTAGTTTAGAGAAAATCATTTTTTGTTGATACTACGATGGTTGCAATTTGAGTCGTGGTATATCCAAACTGATATTGGATTCAATCGATTAAGTTATTCTTTGTTTTTATCTTTCAATAATATCAACAAAATAGCGGAAACCAACGGTTCTCTTTGCACTTCCATCGTATGATTGCGTACTTAGGATGGTCATATTCTCTGCATAATCACACCAACTGCCGCCCTTCACAATCCCTTTATCGGCCATCATTTCAGCTATATTTCCACTCATATTATATAAGCCAAAATTATTTGGATAATATGCTTTTACAGGCGCTGTGATGTCGGCTGCATCGTTCAAATTCCCCGCAATACCGATAGAGTCAGCCGAGGGTCTTATAAAATTGCACATATAGCATCCCTTACTATTTCGTAATTCTTTTCCTTCCCATGGATAAATTGCCGAATTATCGCCACCTTGAGCAGCCATCATCCATTCCTGTTCAGTTGGAAGGCGAAATTTTACTTTGTTGAATTTGCGATCAGGACTTGCATTGTACTCATTAGTGAGCCACTCGCAGAAGAGTAAGGCCGCATCATAACTAATATTGACTACAGGATAATCCTTATAGGCGATATGCAAATGATAATACTCAGCATAGGCCGCATTATTCGATAGTTTGTCAGTCCACTTCAACGAATCAATCCGGGCAATAGCGTATTTGTCGAGCTGTTTCGAATTTTTTAACACAAATAAGAACGCATTATATTGGCTGTTGGATACCTCGTATTTTGAGGCGTACAAGTTGTCGGTGATTTTTGCCAAAGATTTATCTGTTTCTTTAATACTGATTTGTCCAAAGGCTGTGAGGCCAAGTTGAAGAAATAATAATGTCAATAAATGCTTCATATTTTAAGGGATAAAATTATATACAAACTGCTTTGTAGTTATTGAAATATGGCAATGCAAAAGAACTATTGTTTTTGTAAATTATCGCACAAGATATAACTTGAGATACGTGAGGAAGAGAACGAAAAGTAGTAGTTTTTATTTCTTTGATACAACATACGCCATGGGGAACCTACCGTCAATTCTGATTGCTTTGTTTATACTGAAGCCATTCGTGGTCAATATTTTTTTATAATCATTAATAGTCCATTTGTTCACAATTCTGAATCCACTGAAAAAACCAGCAATATTCGCAATCATCTTGCTTTTTACGTTTTCTCCCGCACAAAAAGTAGGAGCAATAAATATCCCGTTATCTTTCAGTACTCGTTTTACCTCTGAGATTGGTTTCTCAGGTTCGTACAGCAGGTGCAATAGATTCGATGCAATTACAACATCAAAGGTGTTATCCGGAAATGTCAGCTGGTAAGAATCTTGAATTTGAAAATCTATATTTCTGATGTTTGTTTCTTCTTGCTTTTGTGTTGCAATCTTAAGCATCGCAGGTGAGATGTCTGTGGCAACAATCGATGCAACCTTTGAACAGATCGCAAATGAAATAATCCCTGTACCTGTTCCAATCTCAAGTACTGTGTTAGATATTTCAAGTTCAGATTCAATATTTGAGAGTACACTTTGATAGGTTTTATCAACGGTCTTCTTTATGAATTTGTCATAATTGCCCGCAAACTTGTCCCAGAATTTCCGTTCTTTATGTTGTCTGTTATTCATGTTGATTTGTGTTTGCCCATTATTCTAGTCGTTATTTGTGTATAAAGATAACAAATTTGTGTCGATGCTAAGTTTTGTGTTTGCTTTTTGGGATGTTGACTTTTTTTTAAGGGTTACAGCGTTATTAAGGTTGAGAAGGTTATTAGAGTTATGAGGACATCTATTAGTTTTTAATAGATGTAAAATATTAGTAATTTATAGATTTTCATCAATACAAAGAACACCCATTTCTATAAAGCACTTTCTTGTGAAAGCCTTTACAGAATTGAGTGTTCTTGGAACTAAATCGATCGTTTATCCAATCAACGCCTCTACTTCAGGGATTGGATTGCTATCAATAAATATAATTCGCGTTCGCTTATTTCGCCATTGATATAATAAAGGTAATCACCAAATTCATTTCCTATCTGGATACGGTCGCCCGAGATATGAAAAACCTGCTCTCCAAATTCATCCGGTTGCTTAACTCGTCCTTCGTTTATGTAGTAAACATATTCGCCAAACTCGTCGTTACTGCGAATCCGATTGTCGCTAATGTAAAGCACATTCGAGCCGAATTCATCTTGTTCTTTAATGTAATTACCGCTAAGGCAATATAGGACTTCTCCGAATTCGTCGTCTTTGCGAATTTGTTCATTGTTGATGTAGTACACACTTGTTCCGAATTCGTCGGGAGTTTTGATGTAAGCTGACATGATAAAAATGTTTTTGGGTGAATAAAATGTATTAATTAATTTTTCTGATTCACACGACTTATTGTGAATGCTCGTGTTTATATGCTTTACTGAATAAAGGTATGTTTGTTTACGTAAATTGATAATAATTGAGATGCGGCAAATCTTTATAAGATGAGTCTAATATGTTTCCTAGGAGCATGCATAAGCAATATTTTCTAGCGTTTTTTACTGTGCCTTTTAATGAAGTGTTTAGATTTTCTTGTGTTAATAATGACGGAATATCCTTCATCGCTATATGTACCAAAGGGTAAGGTTGAAAAGAAATCTATATATGATTTATCAAGAGATAATTCTGTTTTTAATAATTTCACAAAAGAATTTATTGCTAGGCGGTCTTTAGATAATGTATCGGGCAGATAATCTTCTTCATAGGTTATCATTGTAAATGAATTCCTAGATGAAATTTCAAAACGGAAACTATGGCCTTCATACCTGCTTCTAGATGAAGATGAATCTTTATTTGCTGTATAATTTTTAACCAATATTTGTATTATAGAATCATGGATGAGTAAATTGTAAATCTGTTTTGCTTTGGCTGTATCAATAATTTGTTTACTGTAAAATAATCTACCTTCTTTATTGCTTTTTGACTTCGCGTTTAAATAATAGGCTGAAGTTGTAATGAGTCCATTGAAGCATTTGAAATCGTTGGTCCATAAATCAGTGAATTGATGATTGTCTACAAATCGAAACCAAAAATTATTAGTGTCTTTAGGGAGATACGTTATATTAAGTTGGTCACATAAATCTTTATATTGCTCTGTCCAATTATTATAGCTTTCAATAGAAAGGACATTAATTTCCTTGTCTTGTCCATACAATAAATAGCTGAATAATATCATAAAGACTGTAATGCTAAGGGTTTTCATAAGCCAGTTACAATGTGAAGTGTGCAAGATTTCATCTGTTATACAATTCTCGAATAACCCATAGTTATGTGGTCATGCTGACAAGCCCAAACCGTAAATCCTCAATAGGCTACTTAATAATAAACTCTAATACTTTATCATGAGGTTCGTTAAATCCAAATTGCCGGTAAATGGGTTCGCCATCCAGAGTTGCATGCAATTCAAGTCGGTCAAGATTTCGTTGCTTTGCTTCATCGATCAGTTTCTGAAAAAGGAGAGAGGCAATACCGTTGTTTCTATATTCTTTGAGTGTAAACATGTTCAAAATATAGCCTGTTTTTCCATTAGGAATCTCAAAATTTCCGGGTTGCTCTCTAAACACCATTCCACTAAAGCCAACGCATTTGCCTTCATACTCGGCAATATAGGAAGTGTAGGTGTCGCTTTCGAGGGCTTTAGAAAAATATTCCTTCAGCGATTTCCTTAAATTCAATTCGAGTGCTTCATCTGGTCTGCCTTGAGCCTCATAAAGAAAGATGATTCTATATTCAATCAGTGTCTCAATGTCAGAAAGACTGGCTTTTTTTAAGGTGATTTTTTTTCTGTCGATGATCATTTTCAAAAAGTACGTTAATAGCTCAAATTGTTGGTTTCTAGCATAAATTAATTTCGCAAATTCTTTCTATAAATATTTTTTATCAGCAAATACAGATTGTTACTTATAGAAGAAGGAAGATGGTTTTGAATTTTTTTTACGAATTCTCTGCAGATATCAAAAATAACACTTTTATCATTCGTATCGCAATAATAACCTGCTTCGGTGGCCAGATTTATTGCGGTAATTCTATCCTGTAGCGAAAACTCCGAAGTTTCAAATACCACTCTTGGTTTCACCGAATGGTAATCGTGTATCGTTTCCGAGAAAAACGCACCTTCAGTTTTTACATATTCCCATTGGGGCGTTCCCTTAAAAGGTAAAACGGAGTAAAACATCACAAAATCTAATTCAGACTGCTTTGCAAATGCTAGCGACTCTTTTACTGTTTCCAGGGTTTCGCCGGGACTTCCAATAACAAATTGTCCAAGGACCTCTATACCTGCTTCTTTGAAAATATGAATGCTTTCAGATATTTTTGCAATACTGATTTTCTTTCCAATTCGATCCAATAGTCCATTGTTGGCTGATTCTATTCCAATGCCCACATTATAACACCCTGAACTTTTCATTTTTTGAGCCAACTCAATGCTTATATTCTCAACCCTGACCGGCGTTGACCATAGAATATTAATGTCTCTTTCTATTATTAGATCACAAAATAAGTGTACCCGGTTAATATCAATATTAAAGCTGTTGTCATTGAAACTAAATGTTTTCTTCTTGTATTTTTTTATAATGAATTCTATTTCATCTATAACATTTTCTGCACTTCGTTTTCTCCAATGGTTATCCCAGATTGACGTTGAATTGCAAAAGGAACATTTGTACGGACAACCTCTGCTTGTGGCGATACGATGAAGTGGATACCTGTCCATGTGGAATAAATCATATGCAGGAAAAGGAAGATTGTCTAAATTATGAATTTGTTTTCTTGGAGGGTTCGTTGTTATGCAGCCCGATGATGACTTATACATGATTCCATCAATTGCAGAAATGGGTAGTTCTCCTCTTAAGTGGAAAATCAAATCCGAAAATGTATGTTCCCCTTCGCCATATACCGCATAATCTGCTGGAGTCAGACTAAATATTTCTTCCATGAGTGTTGTAACGTATGGCCCACCCAAACATATTTTTGTTTCTTTTTTTGTTTCTCTAATGGTATTAAAAATGCGAATTACTTCGTAATAAACAGGGGAGAGCACCGTAATCCCTAGTAAATCTTAGTTTTTATCATAGAATTCCTTTGTTTCTTTTTTTGTTGCAACTCTAGTATCAAGAATTGAAATATCAAGATCATCATGCATACTTCTAGCGTATGATGCCAGGTATCCTAAGCCTAGATGCACCGTTTTATCTTTCCTGTCTTTGTTGGGGAAAATAAGTCCTATCTTCACTGTAACACCCTCCGGTTATTGTGGCTTACGATCTTCAATGCCTTTTAGTTAAAGCTAAATGGAAATGATTTATATCTGCTTTGTACACCATTTCATGTAAAGTGAAATATTATTATTCGAATACGATTCTTCATATCTGCTGCTTTTTGAAAAAAATGAATTTGCTTCTCTGGTTCCTGCAAGGGCAAGATTACGAATCATGCGTTTGATAAGAACTATATCATCAAATGGATTATGTTATTGACAACCTTTGACTTTGTTGGATTAGGTTAGCATTGAGATTTATTTGACTTCTGTTTTCGAGTTATTAGAACTTTTATATCTGTATACAAATAGGTAATCGCAATAGACATTATTATAAGACCATAAATCATCGATTTAAAGGAAGCTGAAATAACTATCATATATATACTTAATGCTATAAGAAAAAAGCATAGTGGATAAGTCAGCAATCGGAATAAAGTATTCTTTATACTCCACTCTTTGATAACTTTTTCACTTTTTGCTACTGCTGGCTTGTTATTTAAAACATCTGATAAATTTGAGAGAAAGGCTTTTATATTTCTTCGATTCCATCCATAAGAAGTAATAGAACTTGGTTTTTCGGGGTCGCAAATGCTGTTGATTAGCAGGCAATCGTTGACCTTAATGATGGTTATCATTTCGCCCCAACTTCCTGTCCAGTTATTGGGTCTGTAAGCTCTAAAGAAGGTCTTATTATTGTTTGCAATTATCCACTCTAACTCTTTTACAGTTCTTGAAACTGCTTCCTGGAATTGTTCATCGGTATATGTTACGATATACTCCTTAAAATATAATCTTCGAAATTGTAAAATAGCAAAAAGCACGGATGCAATAATAAATGGAATGGATGAAATAATCAATTCGCTGGTAGAATGAGCTCCTTTTGGAGTTGTTGTAATACAGGATTCAATTATACTCCATCCAATAAACAAAATGACAGGTAACAAAAAAAGAACAACTCCATAATGAGTCAGGGTCTGAAGGAAGGTTAACTTCAGTCTCTTGCTTTTTACCATCCCGATGGTGTTATTGATTTTCATTTTGTTGAGATTATCTCATTTATCTTGTATCTGCTTATCATTATATTATTGCATTAAGAATGTACATAGTTCCAATCAACAAATATAACTAAAGAATTAATTCATTAAATATTTCTATGTAAAATACATCTTTATTTCTATAAAAGACAACGAGTGCGATACTTTCGTATCACACTCGCAGGATAAAGAAAAATAATAATCCGTGATATTAATATCCCAGATTCTTGCGTGCAAGGAGGATTTTGGAGTATTCCCTTCCAAGCTTGTCATTGTATTGCTCGTAAGAACTTGTTGCCCACTGCAAGGCAAGATCAGTGTTTCCAAGGACTTCATAACCTACTGCGATGTTCAAACTGGCACGTCCTGCATTCTTACGGCTGCTGTTTTTCGCAATGGCTGCCCATGCATCAATGGCGCCTTGCCAATTGGCTACTTCCGCACTTCTGAAGGCCGCCTTGAAGGCTTGTTTGCTGGATCCTTTGCCCTTTTTATATAAATCCCTGCGCACTGTATAATACGTTGGTAAGAAGCGACTGATGTATTCCTGTCCCGCAGCATATGCGGTATTCGGTAAAGCCTCGGGGGGCGGGATGATTAAATCAGTACCTGTTCCATTAAAGGTCAGATAATTTGTGCTTCGGTACTGGTCAATGATTGTTTTGGTAGATGGGTCATACAAACGCCAAAATGCAACAACATTCATTTTTATTTGATTGGGTACCGATGGCTCTGGCGTTCCTCCGGTGATAATGGTGCCAACCGTATGCGCAACAGTAGAAACCAGTAAATCGGAATTGGAGTCGAAGGATTCAAGCACTAGTAATGCACTCGCATTGTTTGAGTCACAGATGTCCTGAACCAGTTTCCAGTCAAGCAAATCAGGAGTTTCGCCGGTGCCGCTTCCAAACCAGCGTGTTGTGTGAGGAATAACAATGCTTATTCCTCTATATCCATTAAGTCCGTCAAACACGGCTTTCAGGCACTCATCCGATGCAATACGGTCGGAGCCTGCAACCTCGCTCGAGACGATGGATTCAATGATCTTGTTTTTTTTGTCGGTGTCTTTGGTCAGCGATCGGTTGATAATCGCTATAGTCTTTACTTTCTCTGGCATCACCACTGCCGGACTAACCGGGTAATTCAGACTGACAAAGCCATATTTATTGCATCCTGAAAAAATGAGCGCAATAAACATCAGGGATAGTAGGGTATTCCGTTTCATAAGCGTATGATTTTGGGATTTGACGGCGCATTACAATTATAATGCCTATTGCATGGTGCGCCATGATTGAATTTATTGCCATATGTGTATCGCTCTTTGATTTCTAATCTCTTATCTCTATGTACGACAGACATTGGTCAGACGGGGCTTTTCTGATTCTCAAAATTCTATTTAAAAAAATCCATAAACTCATTAGCGCTATTATTAAAACTAATCATTACTCACAATTCTTCCCCCATTCTTTCCTCCTCCAGGGCCAAGTTCGATTATGCAGTTTGCTGATGATGCCAAAATTTCATCATGCGTCGCACAAAGAATACTATGTCCCTGAGCAAGTAGTCCTGAAAAAAGATCTTTGAGTTTGAGAATATCGTGGGGATCGAGACCAGCACCAGGTTCGTCGAGGATAATAAGTTGATTGCTTCCGCGATTACTGATGAGTCCGCGCACCAGCTTTAATCGTTGCAATTCCCCGCCGGACAAGGTTTTTAGAAAGCGTGAAGCGGAAAGATGTGAAAGACCTGTCTGCGCTACATAGTTGAAAAGAAGTTTCAGTTCCTCTAGCTTTTTTGCAGGTAATTGTGTTGCCAAAAAATCATGTAAGCGAGAAAAATCAAGCTGTTCAACTTCAGCGATATTATATTGTCCCAGCTTAACTTTTAAGGAAGTGGTGTTCCATCCGCTGCCATTGCACTGGTCACAGGCTACGCTTACATCGGGTAAAAAATCAAGCACCGTGACAATCTCACCACTGCCTTCGCATAAGGGACATTTTCCATCCTGCGTCTGTCGCGAGAAATGAGAGGCTTTAAGCGAGAGATTATTACTTTCGGGTGAAGCAGCAAATAGTTTTTGCAGCACTCCATTAATTTCAAGATAGCTACTGATTGTGGCACTATGCGTGGAAAGCGGTACCGATTGTTCAACAAACAGACAGCCACTAAAATGCTCACTTCCACTGAAAACCTCGCAATTGCGCGCGGCATGAGCCATAAAGCTTTCGTAAATCACATGATGTAACAGGCTTGATTTGCCGCTTCCGCTAACGCCCGTCAGTACAGTAAACCAGCCAGCAGGGATATCAAGTGAAACATTCTTTAAATTGTTTGCGAAAGCACCTTCGATGTGTAAGCCTTGATGGGCGTTTCCTGCAAAGGTTTGCTGTTTTTCATCGTTGTAGTATTGCGAAAGCAGGGGCGCAGGTTTTCCTTCTGCAACTAGCTGTCCACCTGCTTCGCCAGCACCGGGACCAAGTATTGCTAGATGGTCGGCCTGTGCAAGCAGTTGCTTTGCGTGATCAACAATAACGACTGTATTTCCGTGAGCTCGCAAATCTGCTATTAATGATGCGATGCGAGCTATGTCTTTTGGATGTAATCCGAAGGAGGGTTCATCCAATATATATAAGGTGCCGGTTAACGGTGACCGCACCAGTCCTGCAAGTTGTAAACGTTGGTATTCACCGCCTGATAAGGTGTACACCGCCCGATCGGTACTAAGATAACCCAATCCTGCTTTACACAGTGCCTCCAATCGACTGTTAATATTGTCTTGAAGTTTAGCAGCGGTAAGTGTTTCAAGCGGATCAGTAAAGAGCGACATAAAATCATGTGAGAACCATTGCAAGGCATCTTCAGCGCTAAGCGCGGTAAGCGCTCCAATGTGCATCCCGCCAATAGTAAATTTCAATACCTCTTGTTTAAGACGGTATCCTTTACAAAGCGGACATCTCTCTTTTTTCATCAGATCGAGCATTGCTTCTCCTCTAGCATCTGCATGTTTGCGATCGTATTCTTCTTGCACTAATCCTGTAAAGCCGGGCCAATCGCGTTTGAGCTGATGCACGCCTTCGGTATTGCCGCGTTTGTATTTCCATTCCACCGCAAACAGTTCGTCGCCACAGCCGTACATTGCCAGATGCATCGCCTCTTTTGAGAGCTGTGATGCGGCAACACTGAAATCAATATTCTTTTGCATTCCTACAGTAATAAGTGTTGCAACGTATTGACCATAGGGATCGCCGTAGAATTTCCCTGTTTTACTTCCATCCATTGCTCCGGCAATCAATGGTTTGCTGCGGTCGGTAATCAGTTTGTCGGGATCGCATACCGTGAGTGTTCCCATGCCACTGCATTTGGGACAGGCACCTTCTTCGCGGTTAAAGGAAAATGCAGTAGATAAAGGTGCGACACTGTGATCGATGAAATCTTTTCCCAGCCTGCTAAATAGTAAGCGGTACAATTCATATAAACCTGAACTTCCTGCAATAATTGAACGGGGGTTACGTACAGCGTTTTTCTTACGCAAAGCGATGACAGGCATGAGGCCTTGTGAAGATTCCACTTTTGCACCACCGGGCATCGAGGTAAACTGGCGCAGATAGGCACTATTGCTTTCCAGAAACAGGCGGTGACATTCGGCATATAAACTTCCGTATACCAGCGATGATTTCCCTGATCCTGAAAGCCCGCAAACAGCTGTAATCTGATTTTCAGGGAAACAAATATTGATTTTCTTAAGATTATTCGTGCTGACACCATTCAGGACAATTGCCTGGGAATGGTCTGCGTGGTTTGAATTATATGTTGTGAAAGACTTGGAATTGATTGCGTCTCGCAAACCTCGTGCTGTTGCAGAATCTTGCACATTGATTAATTCTGTCGCTGTTCCTGAAAATACAATTTGTCCGCCATGAGTGCCGCTTCCGGGACCTAAATCGATGATATGGTCAGCCTGAAGAACAAAGCAGGGATCGTTTTCAGTACAAACAAGCGTATGCCCACGTTGCGCGAGTTTGCGCAGTGCATTAACCAGTACATTAATATCAAAATTATGAAGACCGTTGGCAGGCTCATCCAATATATATAATGTATTATTGCTTGTTGCACGCGCTAATTCTGTGGCAAGTTTTACACGTTGCGCTTCTCCTCCGGATAGTCCGGTTGACGGCTGTCCAAGCTTCATATAGCCAAGGCCAAGGTCACAGAGAATAGAGGTGAATACCTGAATTTTTGGAGATTCACTAAAAAACTGATGAGCCTCCTCCATACTGAGTTCGAGGATGTCAAAAATATTTTTTCCTTTATACTTCACTTCAAGGGTATCGTCGAGAAAACGTTTTCCGTTGCAGCTTTCGCAGACTACATCGACGTTTCCCAGGAAGTGCATGCCAATCTGTTGTACTCCTGCACCACCGCATGCTTCGCAGCGCCCGCCAGGAACGGCAAAGGAGAAGCGACCTTTTTTATAAGCACGTGCTTTGGCTTCAGCTGTGGAAGCAAGCAGATCGCGAATGAGATCACCTAAGCCCGTATAGGTCGCAGGGTTGCTGCGAGGCGTCCTGCCAATGGGAGAGGAGTCCATGGTGATTACCTTACGGAATGGCAAACTTGTTTTAACATGGGACAGCTGACATTCTTCGAATAATGCTTCTGCAAGACTAGTCTTTCCACTTCCCGATAGTCCGGTGACCACATTGATTGCGGATAATTTAAAAGAAGGAATCAGATTTTGAATGTTATGTTTATTGAGTGCTGATGGCGACCAGCATTGTTCCTCCTTCTGTAATGCTGGTATTACAGCGGTTTTCGGTTGTTCAATTAAGTATTTTTTTGTCTGACTTTCGGGAATATTCGTGTTGAAAAATTCTGATGCATCACCATTATAAATAATCTTGCCTCCATGTATCCCTGCATACGGGCCGATTTCGATAATCCAATCAGCTTCGCGGAGACTTTGTTCATCATGATCTGCAATAATCACTGTATTTCCTTTATCGACCAACGACCGCAAAACTTGCATGAGATGGCCGTGTTCAGTGGGATGCAATCCGGCCGAAGGCTCATCAAGAATGTATAGTACATTTCTCAAATCAGAGGCTGCATATGATGCAAGACGCAAACGACCTGCTTCACCGCCATTTACCGTTGGTGATTCGCGGTCACAGTTCAAATGGCCCAAGCCTAGTTGTAGTAAGGTTTGTAGCCTCTTGAGCATAACATCGATGATAGGGGAGGCTATTGTTTTATCAGATTCTTCTAACTCGATTGTTGAAAAGTACTGTTGCATGGCCACGAAATCCATGGCCGAGAATTCACAAATTGATTTTCCCCATAGCCTCACGGAAAGTGCGTCATTGTTGAGTTTATTTCCGTTGCAATAGGAACATTTTTGAGTTTTTGAATACTTGAGAATATTTGGGTTTCGGTCACGTTTTAGAATTTCTTCCATGACTGGAACCATGCCTTTGTAAAAGCCTTCCTCACGCGGTTTTGCGGTGATGCCAGTCCATTTTAGACGGGATTCAAGCGGATGTTTCCCAAAGAGTATTTTTATTTTTTCAGAACCGTAGAATACAATATTCTTTTGATCCTCTGTCAGGTCTTTCCAGGGGATATCAACATGGAAGCCTTCGGCACGACAGACTTTGTCGAGTTCTTCCATGGTGACTTGCGAGTAAATAATGTAGTTGTTAGGGGTGGTGAGCACAATAGCTCCTTCGCGAATGGTCTTGTTTTCATCGCCAATGAGCGTTGCTGTATCGATATGGTCCTCGAGTCCCACGCCTTTGCAATGTGGGCAATAGCCTGCCGGAAGGTTAAACGAGAACAGGCTGCGGTGAATGTGAATATCGGGATGTTCAGATGTGCCAAGGCGAGCAAACAGCAATCGCAGGTAATCGTAGATGCCAGTCAGTGTGCCAATTGTTGAGCGGCTATTACGAACCAGATTTTGTTGGTTGACTGCAATAACAGGAAACAGTCCTTCGATGCTATCCGCTTTGGGACGGGAGATGCTGCCCGTATGGTGGGTATGACCTCCTAAAAAATTCTCAACAAAAAGCCGATGTCCTTCCTGTTGGAGGACATCGGCGATAAGACTTGATTTTCCGCTGCCACTAACACCACAAACCACAATTAGCTTGTAATGCGGGATATCGAGTGTGAGGTGCTGCAGATTATTTTCGTGCGCGTTGCGAATGCGGATGCAGGCGGACATTTATCTGGTTTTTTTAACCGCTTTTTTAGGTGCGACTTTTTTAACGACTTTCTTAGGTGCTGCTTTAGCTACAACTTTTTTGGCTGCTGGTTTTTTAACTACTTTTTTAGCTGTAGCTTTTTTTGCCACTACTTTTTTTGCTGGAGCTTTCTTAACCACTTTCTTTGCAGGAGCTGCTTTTTTTACTACTTTTTTTGCAGTCGCTTTTGGTTTGGCTGCGGCTTTTTTCTTAACCACGGGTTTTGCAGTTGCTTTTTTAGCAACAGCTTTTTTCTTTGGAGCAGCAGCAGTTTTCTTTGCAGGAGCAGCTTTTTTTGCAGCAACTTTTTTCTTGGCCACTACTTTTTTCTTAGCAGCTACTTCTTTTTTAGGGGCAGCGGCAGGAGTTCCAACTTTATCATTTAACAATGCCGTCATCAGGTTGATGCAAGCAAAAGCAATCGCGGTTTCATCCTGTGAGAAATTAGTTTCGTCAGGGTTGCTTTCTTCAGGATAGATAACGTCGAGCATGAAATCCCAAATTTCTGGCTGAGTGATGAACTTCTTTACAAATGCATCTTCTTCTTTATCAGTTTTAATGGTCGAAAACTTCTCCCATCCTTTGATATGTTCATTTTCTTTTTTGGTAAGTTGTTCTTCGGTGATAATCGACATTTTACCATTCATGCTATCGTAGCATTTCCAAACTACAGAAAAGATGTAAGCAAAATCATTGCGTGCATCGTCATTTTTCATTTGCTCAGCATTGGCAATGATGTAGGAATACAACACAGGTTGTTTTTTTTCGAAATCTTTGAAAAAAGAAATAATTTTTTTCTCTTCCATCGATGTAACGCCTTTACAGGCTTTTAAAACGTCTTTCAATGAAATGGTCATAATAGGATGTGTTTTAAGTGGTGGCTATTTATGTTTATTATTTTGAAAATACTGAGTTATCAGGTCTTTAATGGATGCAAAGGTGTTTTTATATACAGTGCGTTCGATGTCGGATTGATCGAGCCATTTGATGCGGCTGATGTCTTCGCTGGTTTGAGGAACGGGTTTTTTCTCTCCATCGAAGGACATCCCAAACCAATAAGTTTTTTTAAGAATCATCAGTTCTCCTTCGCGATAAGCGTGATAAGTAACGCCAATGGAACTTTTAACTTCAACATCCAATCCGGTTTCCTCTTTTACTTCACGCCGTGCAGTATCTGCAATGGGCTCTCCTTTTTCTGATTTTCCTTTGGGAAGATCCCATTTACCACGGCGGAACATAAAAAGATAATGTCCTTCCTTGTTGATAATCAGTCCTCCGCCTGCTTCTACAAGAATAAAAAGGGCGCAGAATTTTCTAAAAGATTTTTCAGTATCTTTGCCCGCAACAAAAAGAGCCAGTTGTTCCGGATCCTTTTCAAATTGCAGGAGTGCTTGTTGGAGGTCATCCTTCTCAAGCGATTCCACTAAAATGTGGCCGGCTTGCTCAGGAAAATCGGTGATTTTCTCAAGAAAGATGACGGGCTTTTCGTTGATAAAAATTTTAATCATTGGCACTATGATCATTAATGAAGAAACCGCTTTAAAGACTGCTGAGTATCTTTTGCAAATTAAAGCAATTAAATTGAACCCTGCACAACCTTTTACATGGGCAAGTGGATGGAAATCTCCAATTTATTGCGATAATCGCAAAACTTTATCTTATCCAAAGGTAAGAACTTATATTCGTCAGCAATTTGCACAGGTAATTACAGAACATTATGGAAACCCTGAAGTCATTGCAGGAGTAGCAACTGGTGGTATTGCCAATGGTGCATTGGTAGCTCAGGAGTTAGGGCTTTCGTTCGTTTATGTTCGTACCTCACAAAAAGAACACGGGTTAGAAAATACTATCGAAGGTGTGGTTGAATCCGGACAGTCGGTGGTAGTTTGCGAAGATCTGATCAGTACAGGTGGAAGTTCTCTAAAGGTGGTTGAAGCATTACGTAAGGCTGGCTGCGATGTGAAAGGAATGGTTGCTATTTTTAGCTACGGATTTAAAACAGCAATGGATGCCTTTGAAAAAGCAAAGTGCCCGCTGATAACTCTTTCTGATTATGATACATTATTGAAACAGGCTGTTGCCAGTGGTTTAGTTTCTGAAGAAGAACTGACACTGCTTTCGAAGTGGAGAATTGCTCCTGATAAGTGGGGAAAATAAAATACGCTTTGCTGTATTCACTCAACGAGCGGATTCGACCAGGCATAACCGTTAATAATCTGAACAATCATGCAAGAATATAAGAGTCCAAAAACCCCTATCGACGCTGACATTAGTGATGTTTTCGCGTTTTTAAGTGATTTCAATAATTTCGAAAACCTAATGCCCCAGCAGCAGATTACCAATTGGAAATCAACCGACGATCGCTGCAGCTTTACTGTGCAGGGAATGGGTGATTTCGGGCTGAAGATTCAGGAAAAAATTCCTGAAACAAAAATTATTATTGTCCCCGATACAGCTAAACCGATTCCTATCACCTTCAACTTAATTTGTGAACTTGGACATTTAGCCGACGAAAAAACTGAAGCCATAATTCGTATGGAGGCTGAATTGCCTGCAATGATTGCATTAATGGCGGGCAAACCATTACAGAACCTTGTAAATATTTTGGTTCTTCGTCTACAAGAACATTTTCAGAAGAAATAATCTCTTTTTTTCTAAGATTTTTTCACTTACACAATCTATGTATTGTGTTGTGCTTTCATGCAGCTATTGAGCATTTTAAATTCTTTTTTCTTTCGGTCTTGTGCTTTAAGACCTGGGTGTTCGCTTTTTACGAACACTAGGAGAATGGTTGATTGAATATTCTTGCACAACAATCAAATTGTAAAACCACAACAATTTTTTGCTGTTAAAAAATGTAATATTTTTTTAGCGCGACATATTTTGTCGTAGTCGGTCCTTTACTTTGTCGTAAATCTTCGACTAAACATATAAAATATATCGCGTATGAACTCACACATTCAAAATTTACAACAGCTCTGTCAGAGCAATCCTGCATTAAGGAATCTTCTTCAATTTGATGTTAATGATAGCATTGAGATTGCGTCTTTATCATCATCACTCTTCTATTATTACATTTTTTACAATAAGACTGATGACAATTATCTCCTAAAATATCTGCCACGCAAA
Source organism: Bacteroidales bacterium (assembly GCA_963678485.1). Lineage (GTDB taxonomy): Bacteria > Bacteroidota > Bacteroidia > Bacteroidales > CAIWKO01 > CALGYY01. The sequence continues at coordinate 594,541 of OY782882.1, read as the reverse complement.
ACATGGCCGGCACAAGATGCTGAAGAAGGGTATGTTAGATGCGTACGCTTTGATGATGTGTTGGAAGCCCTTAATGACGAGTTGGCTGAAACCCTCGATACTAAAGGATTTTCCGGTTTCATTAAAGAGCTTCCTGCCGAAACACTATGGCTGTCGTTGCGACCAAACCATATTGCATCATTATTTAGAGCACGCTTTACTCAGGCTATCGAATTGCTTCATGAGCGCTATTCTCAGCTACAGGGTAAAAAGGATTACCGCTCGTATTGGTTAGGATTTTTAAACAATTTGGCATTATCTGCATAATTTAAAAAAAACAAAACAATGATTTTTAAAAAAGAATACAGATTCCCTTTTGAGAAATATGATCAGGATGGAACCAATACTTTTAATGGTGAGTTTTTCCTTGATTTTCTCAAAGCTTGTGAAAGTGATTTTCATGCGGAAAATCCATTGGTCTTTGCCAATTATCTTTTCGGAAACGCATCAACCATGCATTTACTACAACATAGTTTTTTTGTAGATGCTGATGAGTATTTCGGAATGGAACTGATTAATGATACCATAGATTTTGATACTGCGCTGGAAATTGATAAATATAGTAACACCAAGACCGTTTACGCCATTGAATCATATGCTGATGATAATGAGGAAGCCCCATTGTTTCTGATTATTGATGATGATATCAAAGACGGACGTTTTGAGTTGCGGTATTTGCCGGATGACGATGATGAAAATGAAGACTGTGCTGAGCCTTCTCCGGTAAATTCAATGCAGATGAAGTAGGTTTCTGCCCATAAAGTCCATCTGCGGCCTTGTGCCAATGTTGTCGGGCAGTCTTACCCGAGTACACTCCTAAATGCCACAATTTCGGACGCCTTGTTTCCGGAGCTTTATGGTCAGACACAAAGTATAGGCGGACTATCAACAACTTCACGGGGTGACTTCAAGTCACCCCGTGAATAGTAATAAATAGTTGCAGTCTTTCCGGGTACATGTTACCATTCTTTCAATCGCGGAGTCATTCCGGATTTAATCCGGAATCCCCCCAAAAATAATCTGCATTCCTTCAAGACTAAGAAGAATACTGTCTTACAACCATCGTCACAAGAGCAATTGATACAGCATTGTTATTTGCCTCAAAAACTTCACGGGGTGACTTCAATTCACCCCGTGAATAGTAATAAATAGTTGCAGTCTTTCCGGGTACATGTTACCATTCTTTCAATCGAGGAGTCATTCCGGATTTAATCCGGAATCCCCCCAAAAATAATTTGCATTCCTTCAAGACTAAGAAGAATACTGTCTTACAACCATCATCACAGGAACAATTGATACAGCATTGTTATTTGCCTCAAAAACTTCACGGGGTGACTTCAAGTCACCCCGTGAATGAATAAAAACAAATGACAATTTATCGTTAGTAATCCCTGTTTTTCTTTACGTTTTTAACTCAGGATTTGCATGAATAGCTATACTTTACATTGTCAGAATTGATGAGCAATCCTAATGAAAGTGGCGTTAAATAATTTTCACTCCATCATTCGAAGTGAAGGTCTTTACTACAGTTACAAAATGTGGATTATCGTTGAATGCATGGTTCATCAATGCTGCAATTTCGTCCTGCTTGTCTTTTGGGCAAACGGCAAACACTGAAGATCCACCACCGCTGATATTGAATCCATAGGCACCAGCCTGCAAAATCTGCAATTTGATCTCTTTGTAATTGGGGATGGCTGCGCCACGGACAGGCTCTGCAATATGATCAACGGTGATAGCGTGACCGAATTCTTCGATGTCGTGACTGTGAATTGCGTGAATCACGCGTGCACAGCGGGCCATTTGCTCTTTAAGTTTTTCCTGCCCAATTTCATAGGTGATGAAACCACGGGTCGTTCGCTGACTTTTGCGAATTACTGCTAAAACCAAAGGAATTTCAGGTACGTCGAGACGAAGAACATCAATGGGCTGGTAGCTTTTCACAAGGACAAAACCACCCAGAATAGCAGCTGCAACGTTATCGGCATGTGGTGATCCACCAGATGCAACTTCACCCATACGGGCTAAATCGATTAATTCGTTGGCCTCAAGTTTCAGATCAAGCAAATGATTTGCGCCTACAATTGCTGCTGCTGCAGATGCACCTGTAGTTCCCAGGCCACCGCCGCTGGGCATTTTTTTAATGATGGTCAGATCGAAACCGCATTTGAGCTGCTTGCGTTGTCTCAATTCCATGAGTGCCAATCCTGCGGTATTATCCTGAACCGTCATTGGAATATTCTGCTGCTCGCCCTCAATAGAAATGTTGATAATTCCTGTATCGTTAAGTCCAATCACGAACTCATCAGCAGGCTGTGCAAGTGCCATCGCAAAAATATCATAGCCGGGACCAACGTTGGCCGTTGTTGCCGGGGCTTTTAATCGTACTTGTTTCATTGATTCACTGATTTTATTGTTATTTGATCAATCCTTTTTCCTGCATTAAGGCTTTTAATATTTTCGTTTTTCCTTCGCTCAGCGGTGTCAATGGCGAACGATGTCCACCCGCAGGTAAGCCCATCAGATTGAGCGCCATTTTTACGGCCATAGGATTGGATTCGAAACGGAATGCTTCTAATAATTCATAATAATCGTAATGAAGGTCGCGAGCTTCAGCAAACTTTCCTTCCAAAGCAAGTGCAGTGAGTTTTTTCATAACTCCGGGTATTGCATTCCCTGCAACAGTAAACGTTCCTGCACCACCAAAAGAAATCAGAGGATAGGCCGTGGTATCTTTTCCTGTAAATACAAGGAAATCCTCATTACGAGTAAGCTGTAATAATTTTGCAAGATGATCGAGTTTCTTATTACCATCCTTGATTCCTATGATATTCGGGTGTTTCGCAAGAAATGCAGAAGTTTCGGGCAAGAGATCAACACCGGTGCGTTCGGGAGCATTGTGAAGAATGATGGGAACCGGTGATACATCTGCAAGTTTAGTGTAGAAATCAATTAAACCATCAGGTTTCGGTAATACAAAGTAAGGTGTGAAAACCGAAATATAGTCTGCTCCTAAATCAGCAAACTTCTTTACGCGTTCTTTAGCCTCCCATAAACTTGTAGAACAAGCGTCAGGAGCCACTTTTGCGCGACCATTAGCAGTGCGGCAAATAATCTCAACAACTTTTAAGACCTCTTCGTCAGTCATCAGGGTATTCTCACCCGTGACTCCCAGTGGGGCCAATCCTTCGATTCCTGCTTCGATCTGACGTTCAACTAATAATTTCAAACCCTCTTCATCCAGGCTCAAATCAGCGCGGAATGGGGTAATCAATAAAGTATATGCTCCTTTTACCATGGTGGTTGTATTAAATTATGGTACAAAGGAAATCAATCTTTACGGAATGTAATTTACCACTAAAGAAACTTTTGAACAGTTATATGCTAAAAAACCTTGAATTTGTAGTGCAACTGCTAAAAGTGATAGCATCCCAAAGGATTTGGTGTGGGTTTTTGTTTTCCAATAATCTTTTACAAATACAGTCATTTTAGTTTTAATGCTGGTAGAAAACGCTTATCAGAAACTCCTTATGAGCTATTCAATGAAACGCACACTGACACATGCTGGCACTATCGTGATTTTGTTTTTTTTTGCTGACAGATAATATTTAATAAAAATAGATTAATTTTGTGTCGTCTAAAAACAGTGGATGTTTAATTTTATTTTGGATTCGGTGAAGTAAATAACCTTTGGCGTTCTGCTTAAGGTTATCCCTTTGTAATACTCCGGCATATTCTTGCCTGAGTCATCTTTATGTTTATATTAACATTATTAAGCTATACAGCAAACAGATGTTTGCAATGGCTTCAACAATATAAAAAATTACTATCATGAATGACGAAAATAAGTCGATTCACGAATTCGACGTTAATTTAATCTGTGAATATTTTTCAAGTCTTGAACGACAAGGTCCGGGAAGTCCCGAAGTAACTGCTAAAGCGCTAAGCTTTATCAGCGATCTTAGTGACAAATCTTGCATTGCCGATATTGGTTGTGGAACAGGCGGGCAAACCATGGTGTTGGCTAATCTTACGCAATGCCATATCACAGCGATCGATTTGTTTCCCGCTTTTATTGATTTGTTCAATGACAATGCAGGCAAACTGAAGGTTCACAATCGCGTAAAAGGCGTCGTAGGTTCTATGGATAATCTTCCTTTTCGCGATGATGAATTAGATCTCATTTGGTCAGAAGGAGCTATCTACAACATCGGTTTTGAGCGAGGTTTAATCGAATGGAGAAAGTTTTTGAAAACAGGCGGTTATATTGCCGTCACAGAAGTTTCCTGGTTTACCAATGACCGTCCTTCTGAAATCAATACATTTTGGCAGGACGCATATCCTGCGATTGATACCATTCCTAATAAAATAGCTCAAATGCAACAAAGTGGTTATATTCCGGTTGCAAGTTTTATTCTGCCTGAAAACTGCTGGATTGAGAATTTCTATATTCCACAGATTGAAGCGCAGAAAAGTTTTCTGCAAAAATACAAGGGTAACCCTACTGCGGAAAACCTTGTTGCATACCAGCGACATGAGGCAGAAATCTACCGCAAGTATAAAGAGTATTACGGTTATGTGTTTTACATAGGAAGAAAAATCTAACTACAATAATTAACGGATTGTCCTGTATTCTGGTCAGTCCGTTTTTTTATGTGCTTTATAATTCAAAAAACATACATGATTAACGTTTTGCTGATGTATGCTTAAATGATTTAGAACTTATTTTGTTGGATAAAGTTATTGCATATTAAACATAAAGCAATGTGAATGTTCTGCCGATATACTAAATCAACTGCTCACGATTATATGCATCATTATCCCGTCGAGTTGTAAAATATTCCTATTAAAAAAAAGGTAAACGAAAAATCAAAACATTACCTAAAAATAAATGAATACATTTGGTCTTGCATACTTTAATTTTATTTCATGAAAAAACTTCCACTCATTTGTATTTGTACACTGTTCTGCTTTTTTATTTCATTTGCGATCAATGCTCAAAGCAATAATCCCAACGCCATGGAGGAGCCTATCGACACCACTGGATTTCTGGATGATGCGCTTTTTGCAATGAGCGAACCTGTGGTTGATCTGTCGTATGACTACATAAGAGATAATGTGATGTTGCCCGGCAATGAGCGCTATAAGCGGATTGATGATACTCACCTAAAATATTGGGGACAGTACTTCTTTAATCCATCGTATTTTGACTTTGCCTATTTACTGACAAAACGTCCTCGGGTAAATAATATAATACCTGTCCTTGTTGGAGTATCTACGATGGATGAACAAAGTGTTTACCTCATCACACTTGACAGTACATATAAAATTATTGATAAATGTATGATCGTTACCTATTCATGTACCACTGTAGATGATCTTACAGAATGCAGTAATCAGTCTGTCACTTTCCTTAGTCCTGAAAAGTTCCGCTGCTACAGGTATGCTGGTAATGAGCAGTGGACTGAGAATACACTTGTTTTTTTTACCGGTGAAATCTCCTCCGCAGGCGATATAATTTTAAAACCTACTGAATGATTTCTAAGGTAGGGGTTTAAGTTGTGGAGGACTGACCTAGGATTCCCTAATGTATTTAGTCCGCAATAATTTATGAAGCTTACTCGACCTGAATTTGGCGGATAAAACCTTCTTCGAGAGAAATAAACGTTTCTGTAAAGGTGACCTCGGGGATCGTTTGTATTCTTTCAATAATAATACTCTTTAAATGCTCATTATTGCGCGCATAAAGTTTTACAAGTAATGAGTATTTTCCTGAGATATGGTGGCACTCTACAATTTCGGGTATTTGCTGAATTTTATCGTATACTTCAAGATGTGACTTTGTTGTTCGCAAATGCACTTGTATCCCAATGAATGCACAGGTAAGATAACCATTGGCTTTAGGGTCGAGCAAATAATGGGAGCCGCTAATAATCCCCGCATCTGATAAAGCCTTTACTCTCTGATGAATGGCAGCTCCAGAAACCTTGCATTTACGAGCGATTTCCATGAAGGGAACACGGGCATTGCGGATGAGCATTCCCAGAATTTTTTTATCCAGTTGATCAATGTGAAAGTTGGAAGGCATGATTTTTCTGTTTTTACTTACATAAAACGCAAAAATATTGAAAATTAATAACAAATTTCATTTTTGTTGCCACATTTTATAACATTAAATCATTATTAAGTTAATTTTTGTTACAGACGCATACTTTTGCTAAAAAATATAATTGCGATGAAAACTGAGGATGGAAAAACCAAGCAACACAAAGATCCCGCAGTACGCGTGCAAGATCTTTTGCAATTCGGAGAATTCGGTGATGTGAATCCTTCGATTACCGATTCGGCGACCTACACATTTCTGCAGGCCAAGACTATGTCGGATACATTTGACGGACAAACAGAAGGCTGCTACTTATACTCCCGCCACTGGAACCCAAGCAATAAATACCTTTCCGACGCGCTTGCCGCCATGGAAGGCACGGAAGCAGCATGGGTTACTTCTTCGGGGATGAGTGCAATTACAACAGCAATAATGCAGATCTGTCAGTCGGGCGACCATATTATCGCCAGCCAGACTGTTTACGGTGGTACTTTTGCGTTTTTAAAGAATTATTTACCAAAGTTTCGCATCGAAGTGAGCTTTGTTGATATCACCAATCTTGAACAAGTAAAAGCCGCGGTACGTCCGGAAACCAAGATTATTTATACGGAAACCGTTACTAATCCTATGTTACAGGTTTCTGATATACCTGCACTTGCAGAAATTTCGAATAAAAATCAGATTCAACTTGTAGTGGACAATACCTTCACACCTATGATGGTTGCACCTATTTCATTGGGCGCTCATGTAGTTGTGTACAGTCTGACAAAATTCGTTAATGGAAAAAATGATTGCGTAGCCGGCGCCATTTGCGGCACTCAGGAATTTATTAACTCACTTTGTGATGTTAATGTGGGAACGGCAATGTTACTTGGACCTGTACTTGATCCACTGCGTTCCTCGTCAATCCTGAAAAACATGCATACCTTGCATATCCGCATGAAGCAACATAGTTATAATGCACAGTATCTTGCTGAAAAACTTGATGCGTTGAATGTGAAGATTTCCTATCCAGGGCTTAAAAACCATCCCGGGCACAGTACGTTGAGTAGCATGATGAATCCTGCATATGGCTTTGGTGGAATATTAACCATTGATGTGGAGACGGTTGAAAATGCCAGCGCATTGATGGAATTAATGGAAGAACGCGGTGTTGGATATCTTGCGGTTAGTCTTGGATATTTCAAGACACTATTCAGCAACTCGGGAAAAAGCACTTCCTCCGAAGTGCCCGAAGAAACTCAAAAAGGAATGGGAATGTCTCCTGGTATGATTCGTTTCTCAGTAGGTCTGGATCAGGACATCGAACGTACATTTCAGAATATCGTTTGTTGCATGAAAGAATTAAATATGTTGAAAAGTTCTTCAACAGGCGCACAGATGGCTTCTTGCAATTCGTAAGAACTCTTATCAGTGAGTTAGCTGAAGATGGTTATTCTTGTAGTGAAGGTGCAGCGCTGGTTATACGGCCGCTGCATTTTTTTATCAAGCAACCTAAATGATTTTTTGATTCATTTTTTCCAGCGCGCTATATATTTCTTTACATCAAATTTGCGCTTACATCCCTCTGCATTCATATAGCGAATCTTGCCAAATACTGCTCGCTCTCCCCAGGCACGATCGTGCAAACCGCCAATACTCCAAAGGATACCAGCATAGCCATTGGGGTCGCGGCCATCAAGGCTGTAATGATCGTTTAGATAGATTGCATATTTAATAGCATGCTCAGGTGATTTGCTCCATTCGAGAATTTTTTTTGCCCAATACATTCTCATATAGCCATGCATCTTTCCTGTCTGCAATAATTGATATTGAGCTGCATTCCACAGCTCATCATGTGTTTTGCAGGATTCCCATTCAGCCAACGTATATACAAATGATCGCTCATCCTTTCTGTGAGTTTCAAGTGATTTTCTTGCCCATGTGGGAAGTCCGTTAATGTTATCGTAATTAGAATTGTAGTAACAGAAGTTGTCAGAAAGCTCACGACGAATAATCAGCTCTTCCAGAAAAACACTTTTTGAATCAGGATTCACATCAGTCTTTTGTATGCATTGGGCTAGATACTGGGCTGACAGCTGCCCATAATGCAAGTATGCCGATAGTCCGGATTGGCCTTCAATGCATGGATCATTTCTGTGTTCCTGATAGTCGGGGAGCCGGTTTTCGATAAAGTCGTTGAGTGCACTCACAGCCGCTATTTCGCCCGCTTTCGGTAAGTCCTGCTGTTGGGATATGGCGGTGGAAAATAGTTGCGAAGGTATGCTTGACCAGTCAGTATCTGGAATTGAAATACCTGAAAATACAGGTAATTCAGGAAGTGGTTCCATAAAGGCAGGCAGCAATTGCTGTATTTTTGGACGAAGGGTGTACGCTCCAAATTCTGCTTTTGGCGAGGCTTTCCAGCATGTCACAATATTGTGTGCGTCTACTTCATACAAAGGAATGTTTATCTTTTTTAAGAGACTGTCCTTCCACAAAGTCCGTGGTCGTAGTGGATCAAAGTCCATGATCAAAGTGCTAACCTCTATTTCTTTGATTGTCCTATAAACTTCAGCAATAGCATCTCCATATTTAAGTATAAATGGAATTCCTTTATTGCGTAGGGAATGCGCAACTTCTTTAAGCCCAGAAATCATAAACTGATATTGTGTTGCCGAAGCCACTGAATAATCAGGGACAATACAAAAAAGTACATATAGTGGAACGCCTTTTTTTTTCGCAATATCTGCAGCAAAAAGTAATGCCCAATTATGTTGCACACGCTGATCGCGCCCCATCCAATAGAGCACAGGACCTTGGCCTGCATGAGCACTGTTTAATAGCCGTACACGTTCAGGATTCATCCTTAGGTTGATTAGTTTTTATTTCTGCAATGCGCTGGTTGATTAGTTTGGCGGCTTCTTCTGCATTCATGCTGTCAGCCTCAATTAGCAAGGGTGATTGAAGATTCCATTGTTCAACAACATCATCAACTATTGGTTTCCTTACCACCCATATCATTGGAAGCTTCGAATGCTGCAATAATCGGGGAAGTTCGCGCGCCCATCCGTGTCCGGTCAGTTCCCAGGGGCCTATTTCGTCGATAATAATAATATCCTTTCCTTCGATCATTTCATTTTGCAGTAATGAGTAACCATATTGCAATCCTTCCGGAGAAATATAATAGGACCCGATTTGGATTTCGCTTTTTACCGAAGTCCGGCCTAATGCGACGCATCGACCTGCGTAGGTATCGAGTATATCATATCCTTGTCGTTTCCCCTTTTCGAAAATCGCATTGCAAATAAAGCCGGCGGTTTGTATCCCTTCCTTATGTAGTAGCGGAAGAACATCTCGCAAAAGGCTGGTCTTGCCTGCATGGATGGCCCCTGTAATCAATATTAATTGTGAATGTGGAATTATCGATACTTGAAGTTCCTGCAGCCAGGATGTCGTTTTATAAATAAGATAAACAAAAACAGCACGTGGGCGGGTAAAGAACAATGCAGGACCGGGCAAATGTGCGATAATCACAGGCAATGCCTTACTCGCGGCTTCCATCGCCAGAAACAAACGACGGGCTCCGGGATTTTTAATGCGCTGCCTTATTGTGGGATTGGATAGTTCATACCCAATCACTGCAAAGCCGATTACCAGCGTAAAAGCTCTCACATTCATCGAAACTCCAATCCATAGTCCGTTTATACTGAATCCCTGAAATCCTTGCTGTGCCTGACCAATAGCAAGAGAGCTCAGTAGTGTGATTACAATAAATACTATCCAAAAAACGGGTTTTTTAAGGATTCTCAAATTTCCACGATATTTAACCAACCAGAATGTCAGGATTGGTAAGGCAGGCAGCACATCCCACGGAAACTTCAGCAACGAAGCTGGTACAAAATATCCAAGAAATAGGAAGAGATTTACATATAAAAATACCGTAGACCATGCGCGTTTTTTTTGCAGCGAGCGCTGGAAATACTTGACGTCACGCGTTTTTAGCGAACCTTCGGAAAGCATATGCTTTGGGTCTGCTCCTGATAATAAGTAACCGGCAATCGCCGCAGCAGCGCCAAACAGCAAATGCATCGACAATGACACGTACACAGGAAGCCAGAAATCGCCCGCTGGCAAAGGAAAGATCTCAGTTGCTATTTTATAAATCTTTTGATAAATGGATAAAATATCAAAACCATAAATCAAAATATGATATGCTATGAATTGAAATAAATTCCATGTTATTGCAAGCATTCCTCCAATGAGAAATCCAAAAAGATTTTTGCCTCCAACTCGGGTGCAAAGTTCCATCAGCAGTCCTTGCGCAGCAATAGCAACCATAGGACTAAGGATTAGGCCTCCGGGTGAAATGGATTTCATGATCGCGCATATGAGACCGGCGCGCCAGAATAAGCCTTTGATTTTCCATCGTCTTCCAATGGCCACCATGAGAACAATCCCAATGGCGGCGAGGATCAGACTTCTCAAAGGCAATTTTAAACTATGAAAGAAACTTCCAAGAATAATTTCAGATGCAGCCCACAAGCTTCCAAGTACAGCAGCTTGAAGCCATACTGGCGGTAATACTTGCGTTGTTGAACTATCATTCATTAATTCGTGTTTTAAGCCGAAAGCACCTGATAATTTTAACCAATCGATGAAGACGCAATCTTAGTCATCACATAATAAATTTAATCTGCTTCATATCAAACTCAGCTGTTTTTCCATCGGGCATTGCTAATTGTAGCATTCCAAATGGGCTAACACCAGTGATTCTGGCCTCAATTTGCTTTTTATCTATTAGGAATGGAGCAGTTGTATTGAATCGGTAAAGTCTATTAAGATAATCGGTATTCAGCGACCTTATATCATTTTTTAGCTGGAGGAGTTTCTGATCGAGGAACTCACATAGCAATTGTAAACAATGATCAATTGATAGTTCATTGCCTTTTAGCTGCGAAAGGGAAACTGGATTCGGCAGGGTTTTGCTAAAAGCGGTCTGATTAATATTAATCCCAATGCCAATTAGGCAGTATTGAAACTGTTCGCCAATAATTGAATTTTCGATAAGAATTCCGGCAATTTTTCGGTCGCCGACATATACATCATTAGGCCATTTGATCCGGATATCGGACTGTTGAATAATTGACTGCATAAGGTCGGCCACTGCAAGGGAAACCACTTTGGTCAACAGAAACTGCTGTGATACATGCAAGAACACTGGCTTCCACAAAAGACTCATCAAGAGGTTAGCGCCTTCTTCGCTTTCCCAGACATTCTCACCTAGGCCTCTGCCTTTGCCCTGTTTACGGGCAGTTACAACGGTTCCTTCTTGAATCGGGTCACTCATAACCCGAGTCCTAAGCTCATCCTGTGTGGAGTCCACCTCATTAAGCCTGATAATTTCAATTCCTGTAATTCGCATAGAAGTCATTTTCAATGATACCTTGCAAACCTGCTCCTGCCATCTTGGCAGCATTCCGCATCTGGCAACCCTTTTGACTATGTGTCATTCAATAGAATGAACCCCTTGGATAATGGCTTCAATTCTTCATCAAAGTTACAACATCGTTCTTTAATAACATGAGTTAGTGTCGGAGTAGCTGAAAGTTTTCTTTCTGGCTTAAGCAATAGTGCCTTTATGGGCTTTTATCTCAAAGAATCTTTAACTGCTAAATGGACCTTTGTGCCTTCCAATAAATCTAAGCATATCTACTGCACTATCTTCCATAAAAATGATTAATTTTGCCTTTCAAAACCAATAAGAAGCGAATGCCTGTAAAAAAAACAAGTACACAATCAAAGAAATTAGCTGAAGCCGTAATTAGCGGAATGCAGGATTACAAAGCAAAAGACATTGTAAGCCTAGATTTATCCAAAGTTAAAAACAGTGTGTGCAAATATTTCATTATCTGTCATGGAACCTCCCGTACACAGGTGGAATCCATTGCTGATGCCATTGAAGAAAAGGTTAGAGTGAAAATTAAAGAAAAACCCTGGCACCGCGAAGGGAAAGAAAATGCTGAGTGGATACTGCTCGATTACGTGGATGTGGTAGCGCATGTATTTCAGGCTACGACGCGCGATTTTTACCAACTCGAGAAATTGTGGGCAGATGCGATTGTAAAAGAAATTCCGACAGAGGAATAATCACCAACTAATGGACAACTAAAATGACTGATCAAAAAAATAGACCGTTCCAAAACAATAGTAACCTTCCGGGAATGGGCCCGAAGCGCAAATTCAATTTCTATTGGATATATGGTATATTGGCTCTTGTGTTCATTGCTCTGCAATTCTTTAGTAATTGGGGCGGCACAACCAAGGATACGAGTTGGGGACAATTCGAGAAAATGCTTTCAAAAAAGGATGTAGAGAAAATCCTCGTTGTTAACAAGGAAAGCGTTCAGGTGTTTATTAAGAAAGAAAAAATAGAATCTGATACTGCATATAAAGATTTCCGTTCACAAGGTTTGGGCGGCAGCATCAATGAAGGCCCACATTACACATTCGAAATTGGATCTATCGATAATTTTGAAGAAAAAGTCAGAGATGCAGAGAAGAAGATTTTAAGTCAGGATACAGTAGGGAAGACCTCTCTGCAAAAACAGATCATTCTTAAAACAGATCAACCTGTCGACATCACCTATGAAACCCAGAAAAACTGGGGTGGAGAAATACTCAGCTGGGTTATTCCTATCATACTTCTTATTGTCCTTTGGTTTGTATTGATGCGCGTAATGGGCAAAGGATCGGGTGGTGGACAGATCTTCAACGTTGGCAAATCACGGGCACAGTTGTTCGATAAAAACACCTCTGTTTCCATCAACTTCAATGATGTTGCGGGTTTGGAAGAAGCTAAAGTTGAGATCATGGAAATTGTAGAATTTCTTAAAGATCCAAAAAAATACACTCAACTTGGAGGTAAAATTCCCAAAGGTGCGCTATTGGTAGGCCCTCCGGGAACAGGAAAGACCTTATTGGCAAAGGCTGTTGCAGGTGAAGCAAAGGTTCCGTTCTTCTCATTGTCAGGTTCCGACTTTGTTGAAATGTTTGTGGGCGTAGGCGCTTCACGTGTACGTGACCTCTTTAAGCAAGCTAAAGAAAAAGCTCCATGTATCATCTTTATTGATGAAATAGACGCCATTGGGCGTGCTCGCGGAAAGAATCCATATACTGGTTCCAACGATGAGCGCGAAAACACCCTCAATCAGTTGTTGACTGAAATGGACGGATTCTCGAGCAATCAGGGTGTAATCATCCTTGCTGCTACGAACCGTGCAGATATCCTCGACCGTGCGTTACTGCGTGCAGGACGCTTCGATCGTCAGATTCATGTTGAACTTCCCGATCTTGAAGAGCGTAAAGCAATTTTCCATGTTCATATGCGTCCATTGAAATACAATGAGAGTGAAGTGGAAGTTGAATTTCTTGCCCGTCAGACCCCAGGTTTCTCAGGTGCTGACATTGCAAATGTTTGTAATGAATCGGCCTTGATTGCCGCTCGCAAAAATAAAACAAGCATCGATAAACAGGATTTTATTGATGCTATCGACCGCATCATTGGTGGGCTTGAAAAGCGCAATAAGCTCATTTCACAAGATGAAAAGAAAGTCATTGCCTTCCACGAAGCAGGTCATGCCTCTATTAGCTGGCTTGTTCGTTATGCTTCACCATTGGTAAAGGTTACCATTGTTCCTCGCGGAAAATCCCTGGGTGCTGCATGGTACTTACCTGAGGAAAGACAGATTACAACAACAGAGCAAATGTTTGACGAGATCACTGCAACGCTTGGCGGACGCGCATCTGAAGAAGTGAACTTTGGAAAAATATCCACCGGAGCATTGAACGATCTTGAACGCGTGACTAAAGCTGCGTTTGCGATGACTGTTTATTATGGCCTCAATAAAAAGATTGGGAATATTAGTTATTACGATTCATCGGGTCAACAGGAATTTGCTTTGCAAAAACCATATAGCGAAAAGACTGCTGAGGTGATTGATCAGGAGATTAGCTTAATGGTTGAAGAAGCCTATGAACGGGCTAAGAAAATCATCCGCGACAATCTTGAAAAAGTAAAACAATTAGCTGATTTGCTTCTTGAAAAAGAAGTAATCTTTAGAGAAGATGTTGAAGCTATCTTTGGTAAACGTGAGTGGAACGATATCAATGCTGATGAAATTTCTTCACAGGTTGGTAAACATGGCTCTGCATCTAAACTTAGAAAAGAAAACGAAGAAAAGAAAAAGCTGGATGATGCCTTGGCCAACGAAGAGAATGCGAAGAAACCTGATGATGATATCTTCCTGAAAGATCCTCCTAAAAACGAATAATAATCAGCTTTTCAGAAAATATGGACGAATCCACCTCACGCGAAAAAGTTCTGAAAGCTATTCGGAACGCAAGTATTTCTCAAACGGAAAATCCTTATACGGATATTGATTTTAATAGTCCCATGTATCAGGAAATCACCGAAAGCCTTGATTTAACCTTCGCTCAGGAATTTACTCGCATTGCCGGAAAATTTGTTTTTTGTGAAAACGATTCGGAGTTTATTCAGAATTTGAAAGCTGTACTGGATCAGCAATCCATAAAAGAGATTTTTTGCACAGAACCGAACTTATGCAATTTACTTGGAGAGTCTTCGATTCCATTCAGCAATAAAGAGGCTGACTTGTTGGATGCGCGCATTGGTCTTGGTTCCTGTGAATACTTGATTGCTCGACTTGGTAGCATCATGGTCTCATCTAGACAATCGTCGGGGAGACGTATGGTGGTCTATCCGGAATTTCATTTTGTTCATGCCTATACCAGGCAACTGGTGCCTGATCTTCAGGATGCCCTTTCGGGAATTCGCGAGCGCTACGCGAACGGAATGCCTTCGGTGGTTTCGGTAATAAGTGGACCGAGCCGCACGGCAGATATTGAAAAAACATTGGTCATGGGCGCTCATGGACCAAAAGAGTTGTACGTATTCCTTGTTGATCAGGAATAAAAAAGGACCGAGCTTGAAAAACCTCATAATACGCACCCTGACAGGGGCAGTCTTTGTTTCGCTTGTAATTGGCAGTATGCTTTGGGATCCATTTTCTTTTGCAGGACTATTTCTGGTTGTTGCTGTAATGTCGGTTTTTGAATTTTATCGCCTGTTTCGATTGCAGGAAGCCAAACCTCAGGTTGTTCCCGGAATCATTATTAGTGGAATTGTTTATCTGCTGCTTATATTGATTGCGCGTGGTGAACTTATCCCATCTGCTTTGTTGTTTGCTGCACCACTGATGGTCATTCCTTTTATCATCGAATTGTACAGAAGAAAGACCGTACCGTTTAATAACATCGCTCTAACATTGTTGCCAGTAATTTATATTGCAGCTCCTCTTGCGGCACTTAGCTTTTTATTTGTGCCCTCTGCATCCGGAGCAGGTTTAAGTCCCTCAATTCTGATTGGATTTTTCGTGCTGATATGGACTGGAGATACTATGGCCTATCTGGGTGGATGGGCTTTTGGCCGACATCGTTTGTTTGAACGCATTTCTCCGAAGAAGTCATGGGAAGGAAGCATTATCGGGGGCTTGTTTGCTCTTGGGATGGGCTGGTTCCTGTCAATATATTTTAAAGAACTTAGTAGTATTCAGTGGGTGATAATGGCTGCAATTGTTGTGGTTACAGGGACTTTTGGTGATCTTGCCGAATCTCTGCTCAAGCGAAGTGTAGATGTGAAAGATTCCGGGCGCATGTTACCCGGTCATGGTGGCTTCCTTGATCGTTTCGACAGCCTCCTGATTAGCGCCCCCTGTGTGTTGGCTTATATTAATTATATTCATCCAATTTTATGAAATTTCATCGCGAAGGAAAAACCATTATTCTGGTTACACTGGCAATTTTAGCAACGTTCAATCTGGCACTCATACTACTTTTCCCAGTAGTTTATATATATCATATTTTATTCTGGATCTTTTGTGCTGTTATGCTGGTACTGGTCTTAAGGTTTTTTCGTAAGCCCGGACGTGGTTTGAACGAGAGTATGCAAGATGTGCTTAGTTCTGCAGATGGGGTTGTAGTTGCAATTGAAGAAGTCGAAGAACCAGAATATCTGAAGCAAAAATGTATTCAGCTTTCAGTATTTATGTCAATCCATAATGTGCATATCAACTGGTATCCTGTTGCAGGTAAGGTTTGTTATTTCAAATATCATCCAGGTTCATATCTTATTGCACATCATCCGAAATCCTCAACGGAAAACGAACGAACCACTGTGGTGGTTGAAAACTCAAAAGGGCAAAAAATTCTATTGCGTCAAATTGCCGGTATGGTTGCACGACGTATAGTTTGTTACGCGAAAGAAGAGACTGATGTGAAGCAAGGACAAGAAATGGGCTTCATTAAATTCGGAAGCCGCGTTGATATGTTCTTACCGCTCGACGCTGAAATTCTGGTATCGCTTGGCGAAAAGGTGCGTGGCAGAATTACTTCAATTGCCCGTCTTCCATAATTGCATTCTATAATTATTACTGCTGCTCCTCGACGTTAGATTCACATCTAATTGACGCTTTTTATAAGGAAGATTAAAGCAAGGTTCTGAGCAGGCTTAAATGATCCACTTCGAAGGTGAATGTTTCTTCCTGTTTTATGTGGTCGAAATTTACGAACATCTGATCCATGCCAGCATCACGCGCACCAATGAGGTCAACAGCGGGATCATCACCAACCATGAGACATTGATGTGCAGGTACACCAATTTTCTTCAGTGCATAATTGAAAATCCATGG
Organism: Bacteroidales bacterium; assembly: GCA_963678485.1. Lineage (GTDB taxonomy): Bacteria > Bacteroidota > Bacteroidia > Bacteroidales > CAIWKO01 > CALGYY01. Next base: position 577,651 of record OY782882.1, on the reverse strand, counting down.
AGAGGGTTTATGAGCGCCAGCTTCTTCAGAAGTAATGATGTGTTGAAAGTATCGTTCTAAGCCACTTCGGTTAAGCTTGCGATATTGTACATCTGCAAAGCCATTCGTAAGTACATGCAAGCCATATTTTGGCTTTAGATAGCTAAGTGTTTCGTGAACTTCTGGAAACAATATGGTTTTTTCAGAAACAGCTTTCACATAGTACTCCGACATTTTCGTTGCAAGTACAACATCGTCCACTGAGAACGATCGAATGGTGTTTAGAAACCTGTTCAGCGAAAGCGTTTCTCTTGTTACCATGCCTTTTCGGTAATCATCCCACAATCCTGCATTGATTTGCTTGTATGTGTGATGAAAGGCTTCAAAATCGTCAACTCCTTTCTCTTGTAATGCCAGTGCTTCATACATCTCCTGAAGCGCCAGCAAGGAGTTTGTGTCAAAATCCCAAAGGGTTCTGTCGAGATCAAATATGATATGACGATATTTGTTTTCAGCCATAGGAGCGGCAAAGATAAAACAAAATTACTGTGCTAATGTGTTAATGCGATAATGTGAGAGTGAGGGAAGGAGGTATTTTGCTATCTTTACCATCAAACATTCAAAATATGCCACGTACAAAATCCATTAAAGATCGCGTCGTCATGGACGAAATCATCAACCGTTGTGATTGCTGTTATGTTGCAATGGTTGATAGTGATAGTTTGCCATATGTTCTGCCTTTTAATTTCGGGTACGAGGGAAATACAGTTTATTTACATTCGGCGCAGGAAGGCATGAAGATGGACATATTGCGCAAGAATCCTAATGTTTGTATTGCCTTTAGTACTGATCATACTTTGCGGCATTCGCATGATGAGGTGGCTTGTTCATACGGGATGAAATATCGCAGTGTGCTGGTACATGGTAGCATCGAATTTATCGATGATTTTGAAGAAAAGAAGCGCATACTAAATGTAGTGATGAAGAAATATACCAGCAGAGAATTCAGTTTTAATGCGCCTGCCGTTAATGAAGTCTGTGTCTATAAAGTAGACGTAAAGCGCATCAGTGGACGAGAATCAGGCTATTCTATCTAAGAATTGCTTTCGTTCAAGTCGCGGTAGTCAGATGTTTTCTGCGGATCAGCCATCGCGAAAAGATGCAAAACAAATAACCCAGTCCCCAGCCGACAAGGGTGCCTATTATTGCACCGCAAATAACATCACCCGGGTAGTGAACTCCCAGATACACTCTGCTATATGCAATGAGTGCGGCAAACAGCAGACTTACGAGCGCAAAATATTTTAAATTGCGTCGAAAGATCATCGTGAAAAACATGGCGATTCCAAAAAAGTTGGTGGCATGCGAAGAGACGAAGCCAAAGTCGCCACCTTCGTAATTGTGGACAATATGCACCAGACCGCGAAGTGCTGGTTCATGAGTTGGTCGCCATCGTTGCACCATGTTTTTAAAAACGTGCACTGAAACTGTATCTGTAATCAATATTAGAACTGCCGTGAACAGCAGGATGTAGAAGGTCTGCATTTTATAATACCGAATGCACAAATACAAAATAATTATATAGGCCGGCGTCCATATTATAGGCCAGCTGATATTCCACATCACCTCATCCCAAAATGGAGTGTGAGTGCCATTGATGTCTAATAATAATTGCTGATCCCAGCGTATCAGATTCTCAAGCATTCTATTAATATTTCTGATTCATCGTCTTCCAAAGAATATCCTTCAGTTCAGTCAGACCTTTACCAGCAATAGAAGAGATAAAAACTACAGGGATAGCGGGAAGACCCTTTTTCATTCCCTGAATCAGTTCATCATCGGCAAGGTCACATTTTGTAACTGCCAGTACGCGCGGTTTGTCAAGTAAATCCGGGTTATACACTTCGAGTTCGTGCAATAAGATATCAAACTCTTTTTTGATATCATTACAGTCGATGGGTACCATGAATAACAGTACTGCATTGCGTTCGATGTGTCGCAGGAATCGCAATCCAAGTCCTTTGCCTTCACTGGCTCCTTCAATGATTCCGGGGATATCCGCAACAACAAATGATCGGTCGTCGCGATAGCTTACCACACCAAGATTAGGAGTGAGAGTTGTGAACGGATAGTCTGCAATTTCAGGTTTGGCGGCTGAAATCACCGAAAGCAGGGTAGATTTGCCGGCATTTGGAAAACCTACCAGACCAACATCAGCAAGTATCTTCAGTTCGAGAATGTGCCATTGTTCAATGCCCGGTTCACCGGGTTGAGCAAACCGTGGAGTTTGGTGCGTAGCCGATTTAAAATGGTCATTGCCCAGACCACCTCGTCCACCGTGCAACAAAATCTTTTGTTCGCCATCGGTGGTAATTTCGGCAATCACTTCGCCTGTTTCAGCATTCTTTGCCACCGTTCCCAGAGGCACTTCAATAATAACATCCTTGCCGTCAGCACCGGTCATACGTTGTCTGCTTCCTGCACCACCGTGACCAGCCATCAGATGCTTAGTGTATCTAAGATGCAGTAATGTCCATAGCTGAGCATTCCCTTGAAGGATAATGTGTCCGCCTCGTCCGCCATCACCACCATCAGGACCACCGCGGGGAACAAATTTCTCACGTCGGAGATGCGCAGAGCCTGCCCCTCCATTGCCAGAACAGCAGTAGATCTTCACATAATCAACAAAATTCGGACTTCCCATTTTTCCTCCTGGTAAATTCTTGAACCGTGCGTGACAGCACTTTTATTATTTCTTGCTCAGATAATCGTCGATGCTCTTTTGAATTTCAACAAACACCTGATCTATAGTATGCATTCCATCAATGCGAATCACTTTGCCCTGAGCATCATAATAATCAATTAATGGAAAGGTTTGACTTTCATATACAGCGATTCTTTTGCGAATCGTTTCTTCATTATCATCGGTTCGTCCGGAAATCTGAGAGCGATGTAAAATTCTTTTATACAATTCCTCTTCGCCAACTTCCAAATAAATAATCATCTGAATCGGCGTATTCTTTTCAGCTAACATGCGATCGAGTGCTTCGGCCTGCGCGATAGTGCGAGGAAAACCGTCGAATACAAAGCCTTTGGATTGAGTATTCTTTAGCATCGTACTCTGTACTTCGCGTAAAATAACATCATCGGGGACCAATAATCCCTGATCAATATATTTTTTAGCCTCGAGACCCATTGGGCTGCCTTCTGCGATTGCTGCGCGCAAAAGATCGCCTGTTGATAAATGCACCATATGGTACTTTTCAATGATCAGAGCCGACTGGGTTCCTTTGCCAGTGCCCGGAGCGCCAAATAAAACAATATTTAACATGTTATAATATTATTAAAATAAACAATAGGGGAATTATTCTACAATTTTATAAATATCTGCAAGGTTTCTTCCTAGTCCGTCATAATCGAGGCCATACCCGACAATAAAATCATTCGGAATACGAATACCGACATAATCTATATGGAAAGACTTTTGAAAAGCGGCTGGTTTGAAAAGGAATGTTACCACTTTCACGGACGCAGGTTTGAGCTCATTTAATTGTTCAAACATATGTTCCATGGTAATCCCTGAATCGATGATGTCTTCAACAATGATTATGTGCCGACCTGTAATCTCTTCGTTGATTCCGATAAGTTTTTTCACAGTCCCGGTGGTATGATCACCACTGTATGAAGCCATTTTTACAAACGACACTTCACAATTGAAGTTGATTTTCTTGAGCAGGTCGCCAGCAAACATGAAGGACCCGTTAAGAATTACCAAAAAAAGCGGTGTATTGTCTTTGATGTCGCGATTAAGTTCATTTGCCAGGCGGTCTACAGCCTCTTGAATCTCAGAGGCAGGCATCGATAAGGAAAAAGTCTTATCTTTTAATGTAACGTTCTGCATAAGGTATTTTTAAAAAAAGCAGGTCTTTGATTTCTTTGAACAGCGAATATACAAAACCTTATTCAGGCAGACCGGATAAAATAATTATTTTTGCACGTAAACAAATAATCCTTATGAAGCCTCTTGTTAGTATTATTATGGGCAGCACCTCCGATCTGCCTATTATGGAAGATGCAGCTAAATTCCTGGATGAGACCGGGATTCCTTTTGAAATGAATGCCCTTTCGGCCCACCGCACACCTGATGAAGTGATGGAATTTGCTAAAAATGCCCATCAGCGTGGCATTAAAGTAATCATTGCAGGGGCAGGAATGGCTGCTCATTTACCAGGCGTGATTGCTGCAATGACACCACTACCTGTGATTGGTGTGCCTATTAAGGCCAGTCTTGCCGGGCTGGATAGCATACTCGCCATGTTGCAGATGCCTCCTGGAATTCCAGTTGCAACGGTTGCAATCAATGGTGCAAGAAACGCCGCGATTCTTGCAGCGCAAATTCTTGGAACCGGAGATGATGCAATGCAGAAAAAAATCCTTGCCTTTAAAAAGGATCTTAAAAATAAAATTATAAAAGCCAATGCAGAGCTGGCTGCAGTGACTTTCAAATACAAAGTTTAATACTCATTTAGAAGTTAAATTTCTTTCGCCGTGTGCATTATGTCACTCGGGACAATAATTATTTGCAAAATTTTAACGGTATTTCGTACCTTTGCACTCAAATTCAAAAAAAAACGTATCTATGAAAAAAGTATATTTTTTTCTGATTGCACTAATGATTTTTAGTGCAGCAACTGCACAGGAATATATGGCTGCAGCGCGCCTTGGAAAGGTGTGGGGTTATGTTGATAAAAAAGGCACCTGGGCTATTAATCCGCAATTTGAAGGTGCAAAGGATTTCCATAATGGAATGGCACGTGTAAAAAAGGGAATGGCGTGGGGATATATCGATAGTAAAGGAACCTATGCTATCAATCCTCAGTTCGAAGGCGCTGAAGACTTCAGCGAGGGATTAGCTCGCGTAAAGAAGTTCAAGCAATGGGGTTATATTGATACTAAGGGAACCTTTGTTATTAATCCGCAGTTCGACGATGCTGAAGACTTTCATAACGGATTGGCCCGTGTACGCAAGGGCTTGGTATGGGGTTTCATAGACAAAACAGGTTCATTTACCATCAATCCTCAATTCGATGCACTTTTTGATTTCTCTGAAGGCCTGGCCCGTGCACGCAAAGCAAAGGTTTGGGGTTACATTGACACTAAAGGGACATGGACAATCAATCCTCAATTTGCCGGTGCTGAAGATTTTCATGGTGGCTTTGCCCGCGTTCGATTAGGCATTACATGGGGCTTTATCGACATCAAAGGAACTTATGTTATCAATCCACAATTTGATGCCGTTAGTGATTTTGAAGGCGGACTGGCAGCTGCCCGCAAAGGAAAGCAGTGGGGATACATCGATACTAAAGGTGTTTGGAGCATAAATCCGCAATTCGACAATGCAGAAGATTTTGATAATGGATTAGCCCGTGTACGCCTTGGTGCTTCCTGGGGATACATCGACATTAAAGGAACCTACAAAATCAATCCTCAATTTGCGAATGCAAACGATTTCAAAGAAGGATTAGCCTTGGTTCGCACAGGTGTAAGCTGGGGATATATTGACAAAGATGGCAAGTACACGATCAATCCACAGTTCGAAGGAGCTAGAGATTTTTGTCATGATCTTGCCCGCATTCGCCGCGCAACCAAGTGGGGTTTCATTGACAAAACAGGCAGTATTGTCGTAAATCCACAGTTTGATGATCTTGAAGATTTTTCGAAATAATTATCGCACCAATTGTATTGCAATTACAGAAAGCAATACACAACCTTGAATTATTTAGATAAAAAAATGTCGGCTGAAGGCCGACATTTTTTTTTCCTTAAATAGAAAAATACTTACGTAGTTTCGGAATGATGCACATCAATAAAATCATTACTCCCCATATAAGGTAAATGACGCTTAAGCCATTCACTCCCCATAATATGATTTCACCGATGGTCCATCCAATTAGAAAGAATCCTATAAACAGACTTGAACAATAAGCCCAGTTGTATTTTTTTAGCAGACTAAAACGCTGGAAGGATGGGAAAAGATTTTTACGTAGTAATCCCAAAGCAGTTATCATTGGAATAATTCCCATGAAAAATAAAAGTACCAGTCCGGGGATAAGAAAGGTGTTGATGGGCAAGTGATCCAACATTGCGGACGTCACACCCAACTGTGAGCCACTGATGTCGGTAAGCAACATATACGCACCATAGAATCCGCCAGTAGCTAGTAGAAACATGAGTAAAGCCAGAACGATAACAACAGCGGGTCTTTTAGCAGAATTTACAATGCTTTCGGGCATTGTTGTATTATCTTCTGTCATCATTTATCGAAAATAGAAAATTATTCTCCGGCAACTCTTGCATTGAATTCTTCAATCATCTCATCCCATTTGTATACCTGATCGAAGATGGAAGGCCACAGCTTACGGTCGTACCACAATTGATTGAGGTCTTCAATTTCCTTGGCCTGTTGTTCCACCCAGGTAAAGTATTTAAGGTTATGGATGGCTTTACGATCGTCGTAGGTGAGTTCTTTCATGTTGTCGCTGCCAGTGCCGTTGATGCATTTCTCGAAATCGCGTAAGGCCTGATTGGTCGAGTATGCGCCACGTTCAGCATTGAGTTCTTCGATACGCGAGCCATACATTTCTGCAGAATCGGTGGCGATTGTGACAATGATATCATCAGAAGTCATTTCATAATGCTTAGCCATTTTAATCGCTGATAAAGTGTTGCCAATGCCAGAAATGCCGAGTAAAGGCAGTTTGCTGATGAGATCGGCATCCAGTCCTTCAGATTTCAAAAACTCAATCCCTTTCTTGTCATTAAACAATCTTAAAATGCGCATGCAATCTTCATCATCAATAGCAATTACCGCGTCGGTATTTTTTACATTGTGAACCCAAGGCACGTGTTTATCGCCAATACCTTCGATGCGGTGACCGCCGAAGCCATTACGTAATAAGGTTGGACACTGCAAAGCTTCAGAGGCACCAACTTTCATATGAGGCCATAATGTGCGTAAATAGTCACCAGCAGCAATAGTTCCTGCTGATCCGGTTGCTGAAACATAGCCTGCGAGAGAACCATTTGTTCCTTGTATCTTTTTTACTACTTCTTCAATGGCATGTCCGGTAACATGGTAATGCCAGCAAGGATTTCCAAATTCGTCGAATTGATTAAAGATAACGCAATCCTTACGATTACGGCGAATATCCCAGCATTTATCATAGATTTCTTTTACGTTTGATTCACAACCAGGGGTTGCAATCACTTCAGCACCGATTTCTTTTAACCATTCAAAACGTTCACGGCTCATTTCTTCAGGAAGAATGGCCACTGCAGTGACATCCATCAGATAAGAATCAAAGGCGCCACCGCGGCAATAATTTCCGGTGGATGGCCAAACGGCCTTATGGTAGGTAGGATCAAATTGACCGGTAATAATACGAGGAGCTAGACAGCCATAGGCAGCACCAACTTTATGTGCGCCGGTTGGAAAATATTTTCCCAACAACAAAACAATGCGTGCATCAACGCCGGTCAGCGCTTTAGGAAGTTCTAAGTAGTTAACATCTCCATATAATCCACCTTTAGCTTTGGGCTCGTTCTTCCATGAGATACGGAATAAATTGAGCGGATGCAGATCCCACAATCCGATGTTCTTTAATTGATCCTTAACCTTGCCAGGAATAAGATCGGGATTTTGCATTTGCTTAAATGTTGGAAGGATAATGCCTTTTGCTTTGTAATGCTTCACGGCTTTAGCCAGAACTTCTTCATTTACTACGCTGTCGATAAGTTGTATCATGAGTATTGATTTTATGCGTTTCGGGCACAAAGATACGGATTTTGATTTTGTTGAATAACTCCGTGAATAAGTATTCATCATTGATGCTCTTCATTACTGCGATAAATTGTATCTTTGAGTCTAACCAAAAAAATCCGATGTATGAAAAAGCATTTACTATTTGTTTTACTTTTCTGTGGGCTATTCTTTGCCAGTCAGGCGCAATGGACTGAGCAAGCAACGGCCTTTACTGCAGCATCTCGAGGAATTCGCTTCATAAGTGCTGTTGACACTAATATCGTTTGGGCAACCGCCTACGACGGATCTACATCAGGCGCACCTGAGATTCAGGAATTCACCCGCACAACTAACGGTGGCACCACATGGACCCCTGGAGCGATTTCAGGTTATTCCGGTTGGGGACTTTCAATGATTTGTGCCGTTAGTGATCTTAAAGCATGGGTGCCAGCATGGAATCCAGCAGGTGGTGGTACTATCCTCTACACTGCTGATGGTGGTGCAACATGGACTCCGCAGTCAACAGCGGTATTTTCCGCACCTTCAGGTTTTCCTAATGTAGTTCATTTCTGGGATGAAAATAATGGCTTTTGCATGGGCGATCCCAATGGTGGATATTTTGAAATCTATACCACCACAGATGGCGGTACCACATGGACGCGCGTGCCTCAGGCCGACATTCCTGCAAATCTTGCCAGCGAATGGGGAACGGTAGGTTTATATTCAGTGGTTGGGGATTATGTATGGTTCACAACAGGGAAAGGTCGTGTTTACAAATCAATCGATCGTGGTTATCATTGGACTGTTGCAGCAACTCCTAATACAGCAAATCAGTTGCAAATAAGCATGCGTAGCATTAATTGCGGAATCGTTAAGATGAATGAAAGCCCTTATACATCTTACCAAACGGTGGATGGCGGAAGCACCTGGACCTTGCACTCCCCACTTGGAAACTTCTATGGAAATGATTTTACATATATTCCGGGGACAGCTGCATCCTATATCTCAGTGGGTGCCGATCTTACAAATGCTTTCAGTGGTATTTCATACAGTACTGATGATGGTGCTATTTGGGATAATGTTACTGGATCAGACACTGCGCAGTTTTTAGCTGTTGATTTTGTTGATGCAAAACATGGATGGGTCGGTGCTTTCAATACTGACGCCACAACTGGTGGAATGTACTACTATCATGGAAACGATTTTATTGTTGATCCTTGTGCCAGTTTTACAGCTAGCTTTTCAGTACCTACACATATTGTTGATCTAAATGTGTCCGGACAGCTTGATTTTACTGATATGACCACGGGTACTCCAACCACCTGGGATTGGAGCTTTAATGGAACCAGCAGTTCTACCACACAGAATCCTTCCTACACTTTCACAACAACCGGAGATTTTTATGTAACGCTGGAAGCCGGCGATGGAAGCTGCACCAGCACCTATACCGATACAATACATGTAATTAATACCGCTGGTATTACGGCATTGGATAATCAAAACAATATGGAGATCTGGCCTAGTCCTGCCTCCAGTGTACTGAATATCCAATCTGCATCAGTTGCAGAAGCCATATATATTTACAATTCAAATGGAAATATGGTCTATACTGCAACTGCAAGTCAGGGACTCATCACCATTGATTTGTCAGGTATGGCCGATGGTCTGTACTATATTCGTGTTTCTACCAACGGAAAGTTCACTGATGGAAAATTTATTATCAGACGCTAGTCTGCTAACATAAAAAAAAGCCGGTGAATCTCACCGGCTTTTTTTTTATTCGAACATTTCGATATATGTGAATTTACAATTGGGTAGCAGCTTTTTTGCTCTGGCTTTTTCCTTTTCAGAAATTGGCTGAAATGTCCCATGTTGAATATTGTAAATTACCATTTCTTTAATACGAACCAATTTTACCGTCTCAGGAGGAAACACAGTGAACTGATCATTGGATACTGTGATTTTCTCAAGCGAGGGCACTAGCATTAGATAACCGAAAATATCCGAAGGATCTACTCCGTAAAGCTCGGTAACATCAATTTCTTTCATGGTAGCCATTTCGCCCATGTTACGGGGAATGGTTGATGATCGTGGCAACTCAACGGCATTTAGTGTAGGCATATTTTTCAATGCTGCAAATTGTGCTTCAAGACCACCACCGTCGAGATTGAGGACAATATTCAGTTTTTTTAGCTTTCTGTAATATTGAGTATCAGAAATTGCGAAAGTAGTTGTGACTTCTTCAAGGTTTTTGAACCCAATAAGGGTATTCCAAAATTTTTCTCTTTTCGCAGGATTGTTTTCCAAATATTTTCCAAACGAAAATCGCTGTAAATTGGCAAATCCGGCGAAAACCTCAGGCTCAGCCATAACTGATGGAAGATTCAGTTCTTTGAGTTTTTTAATGCCGGTGAGTGCGCGAATATCCATCTCTTCCATATTCGGATCGATATACGTTAGGGTTTCCAGTGCTGGTAAGGTTTTTACAATGTCTATCATGGCTGAAATATCGATGAACGTATTTTCAGCATTTAAATAGAGTGTCTTCACTTTTGACAGACTTCCTATACCTTCTGGAATTGATCCACTATCATCTCCCACATTGGTTTCGAAATAGATACTTAGCGATTCAAGCGAAGGGATTTCCGGGATACGGTCGATATTGTTATCAATGACCAGTTCGCGGAGGTTTTCAAGAGTGCTGATCGTTTTTGGAAGAGTAAGCAATTGGTTATTTGCCACATTCAGGCTTTGTAGCTGAGTGAAGTTCTTAACGTTTGCACCTAATGTTCCAATATCCGTATTTGATATACTAAGATGTGTTAAGTTATTAAAATTGTAGAAATAGCCTGGCAATGAGTACAGGTCATAATCCCAATCATTTCCAAATAAACAGAGTTTTTGAAGGTTTACCCATTTATCGAAATCGTCAGGAATCAAACCGACATTTTCGAGGGTGATTTTATAGACGCTGTCAACTGGGGCTTTTTGGAGTTTACGATAGGTTGGATATGCGGCAAGTTCCTCTTCAGTAAGCAATTTGCCCTGAGCAAAGAGTTGAATAGAGAAAAGGACCAACAAAATGGGGAGTAGCAGTTTACGCATAAGCAGATTTTTTGGTAAAATTATTCCTTTTCAGGAGAATACACAAATTATATGTCAATATTTTATAATCAGCTGTTTCGGAAGCGCACTTCAGGGGAAATATCAGCTGTCATTCTTTGTTTTATTTCTTCTTTTTATGAACCAATAAGAGAAAAAGAACAAAACAAAGAACCATGACATAATCATTAGCATAATGAAGTCGTAATTCATTATGGCATCGATAATACTAAACACTAATCCAGAACCCAGAATTAGCACCATAATCCAAAATAGCATTCCATTCAGAACTTTGAATAGCCACCGATAGGCTCGATTGGCTTCCTGTGCTTCCTGTTTACGACGTCGGATATACTCTTCATATTGAGGCGATCTTGCAGGGCGGGCAGTGGCGGCTGTTTTATTAAATTCTATGAGACTCCCGTATCGAAGGTGTAAGTCATATTTCTTTCTTCGTTGTGGATGAATTAGCGTTTGGTAGGCTTCATTCAATAATTTAAAAACCTGCTCTGCGCCTTCATCCTGATTTACATCCGGATGATATTTTTTGGCCTTTTCGTAGTAGGCATGCTTTATCTCTTCACTAGAGGCCTGATATCCCACTCCCAACAATTTATAGAAATCGTACTGCATTCTGTGAGCAATTAATTTACTGCATTATCTCCTCAAGGTTTGATAAATTGTGCCTCAGATTTGACCTTAATTTTTGCGCCTAAATCTTCAACGATTGCGCCTGCTTCAATTCTGAATACTGATCCATTGCGAATAATAATATTACAACCTTTATCAAATATTATTCTTGCGCCTTTCCTTACAATAAAGGAGCTTTTCTGATCAAGGACCAAGCGTGATGCTTTCTGCATTTCCATGGTGCTTCCACTATCACAACTGAAAACAGTAATAGGACCGAAGTATCCCGAAACACTGTCCCTGTCCAGTTGCACAGGTGTTTCATTTTGATCCAAGAGCGCAGTAACCTTTTTTCCAATGATTAACTTTTCTTTCAGCGCAATCGTTCCGGTCCAACGAACATTATTTCTAATAGTGTAGTCATCCCAGCGAATCTCAATACGCATGCTTAAATCGCCCAGATCCTGCATTTTTATTGATAATCCCGACAAATATATCGTTTTGTTATTTGTTTTATTATACGTTTTAAATTGCATCCCATATTGAGATGTATAATGTGTTACTACATTTACTGCGGCTGGATTGGAGCCCATATCCATATGTGATCTTCCAGAAAAGGCCGTTAGATTGTCCCCTAAAAACGGAAGCGGTGCCTCCTTGATTCCCATTCGCCTGATAATCCAAGGGTAGGTACACCAAACATGGCCATCAATTTTGGCCGCGTGACCGGTGGTGTCCCAGCAATGCGACTGCATATCATTATACCCGCAAAAGGCATTCTCCCGTTTGTATGATTCTGCGGGCCTTATCTGACGCCATGCAATGCAATTTGTTGTGTCGTAATAGGTGTCAAGGCGCATATCCCAATTACCTTTTGCGGTAAGCATTCGAAGATTATCGGTTTCATCGGGAGTAAACACAGTACTGACTTTTTCCGAACTCAGATGATCTCTTCCAACCTGGATATACGCATATATTCCGGGACTGCCGGAAGGTCTGCAATTATCCTCGCTGCTGAATTGCAAAAAATCTACGGCATGGTTGCGTCCCACTTGATGGTTCTCTAGCCAGAGGTATTGATGCTCGGCTCCCGCATCTACGTAGGGCAATTGAATTCGGATGGCATCACCGGAAGTGACAAAATCGCGGAGTATAAATGTTTTTGGACCATCATCCTTAGATATTGCACCATTGGCTCCGTTAACAGCAATTTCGTATCGGTTCGGATTATTCAAAGTATCAATCCAGCCCATGCGCCAGCGTTCGTATCCGTTGCAACTTACCAAGGATGCATTGGCGCCGCCCATCAGACCGTATCCTCCCTGAAGTCCTGTGAATACAGCGGGATTACTCGTTCCAAAATGATTTCCACCGGAAGTATGAAAGTCGTTTCCTCCAAACAGATTATGCGAAAATTCATGAAAAGCGATATTCTTATATACCTGGCTTAAATCGCCGATTCCAACATTTTGTGCGGTAGTAATTTCATTCGTTACTGCTTGTCCATCGATAAGTAAAGTGCATTTGCTGCAAGCAGCAGACTCCCAGGAGTTGCCTTCTCCTGGATTGTGCTGTCCGTAATTGTATACGGGTGCGCCTCCTTCTTTACGGCCTGTGTTGCGCGTAAAGAACATCATGAAATCAATTTTTCCGTTTGGAATCATTTTTTTTGGAACGCCTAGATATCCCTTTTCGAAGAAGTCGTAGTCGCTAAGATGGTCATGTCCGTATATAGTTTTAAGTCCACCCGAGGAATTGATTTTGGTCAACGCGGCGCGGATTACCTCTGCTGTTCCGAAATTACTTCCGGGCTTTGCTGGCGTAATTTCGGATTGCCTGATATTTACCACAACAAAATCTCCAAGCATGATAAGATGCCCAAGACTTGATTCGTAAAATATGGTTGTCATCAGCCCCTGTGGCTTCTGTGAAGTTAGTGCTGTATCCAGAAATTTCAGTAAATATGTCGGAGGAGAATCATTAAGAACGTCCGGATTGCCTGGCCTCCATTGGGGGGTATCCTGTCCGGCATATGGATCACGATCAGGAGTCTGGTCATAAATAATATTAATAAAAATATTCAATATGCGAAATTTCCCATGAGCAGGCATAGAGCCACCGTTGCGCGAATCATACTGAGTTTGCGAAAAACCAGTAATAATGGCAAAGTAGAATATAAACACTAAAACGACTAAGCGACGTCCCATAAAAATCCACAATGTTATGCACGAAGATACTATTTTGTAATGGTTTCGAGAGCTATAATTCAAAACTCTATTTTGATTGCATCATTGTGAATGACCATTGATATTGCCTGCCACAAGGTATAACTAAATTGCCGATGTTTAATTTCTGTTGATGATTTGTGAAGTTATCCGGGCTCTACATTTATGCCTAAATAGAGGATCAAGCCAGATTGTTGAGGAGTAAAAAAATAACCAAATGCGCAACAACTTAGAGGCAAAAGAAGGTTTGTAACAATTAACAAGAGCACGGCTAAATTGGCTGTTTATTTCTATTATTTCCACCATTTTTCTTGACAAAAATGGTGGAGCCAAAAGTCAAGTCAAAGCCTGCCTGACTGCGTCACGCAGGCAGGCAAAATGCTATCCCCCCGCTCTCGCCAACGGCCGCAAATCACGCAAGGTAGTGCCGAAAACGCCAATTGACGGCAGTTCTTGAATTAGATAATAAACTTCATTTCGCTAATTGAATTTTCTTTTTGTCGTTTTCGACAGAGCCGACAGCGAAAAAACCGCTGTCTGGCCCCTTGCGGATTTGCGTGCCGTTGACGATTCACAGTCCCACCCACGCCCGCTTGCTTTGACAGGCCAGCGCACACGCTTTGAACATTAGCATTGCATAATTTCAATGCTGTAAAAGAACCCCAAAGTACAAATGGTATTGGCTTGATAAACTATTAAAACACGGATGCTCAAAAAGAGTGATAAGTGTAATCAATATTGATGGCCAATGTTACAAACAGTCGCTGCAAAAGGAACTCATTCGCGTTTATTCGTGGTATTCGTCGTTGAAGAAAGGTTCTAAAATCTATTGTTTTCTATGAATAGTTTTCATACTCCTCAACTTTGCCGCTTGATCCCTCCCTTGGCTTGCACTGATGCTGAGCCGAAGTGAATCGAGGGACAGAAATAAAGCGCATGTTGCGATCAAGTCATTATAAATATTTTATTCAACTCTTTCCACGCATGCGCTCTTCTGTGGGTGATTGTATTAATCGATGTAATTGTACAACCCCTTGCAGTTTCTATTTTATTTGTTGATTAATTAGTAACGACCATTTGTCTAAAAGTTCGTTTTCTGTAGTGATATGGCTGTCGTAATCAGAATTGAAGAACTCCAGACGCTGGTCTTTTGCAGTATTTTCTTTGGGCTTTAATACTAATTCTGCTCGGTCGATAATAGTAACCAGGTTTTTTCCACTCCCATTACTTCGGGAGATATTACTGATTTCACATTTTTTTATATTATTTATTGAAATGATTTGAGTCTTATTTTCCTGCTGGTGTTCATGCACAAAGAGCAGATTATTGGATTCCTTATCAAGTCCGATAGCAATATTATAGGTGAAATCATATTCGCTTAGATTCAATTCGTGCGATCTTCCTAATTCCAGAAATTTCAATACTCTTTGTTGTTTTTTTCTTTTTTGAGCTGCGGTGTATAAGAACATTGGAACAAGGATGCACACTACTATGCATGCTGAAGTAATAATTGCTGAAGTATTCATTTTATTAAAGTATTAAAGATTTAAAATCGAATCAAGAGAATACACCACAGAAGCATGGAAGTTGACTTCGTCTTGATTCATGATTTCTCCGCACAAAGCATAGCTCTGTTAGGGAGTATTAGTTGAAATATTGCGGATTGATAGATGAGAACTACCAAAAATAGTGGAACGGGAAAATGATATCGGGTGGTTCTAGCAGGTTGCACAGAACCAAGGATTGATTTACATAAATCGAGGAGGAAGAAATAATGTCGAAAAACAGGCTTGTGTCTTTAACCAACCATTCAAAGTGCAGCGTTCTCATTACAACTCTGGCTATTTGCTCAAAGCAGCCATGCATAATTTGCCGTTGATCTGAAAAGGTATAAAGCACACCCTTCTGCACATCAAAACTACAGCATCCCTGCTGAGGACTTTTTTCCGTAGTGGTTTGCTGCGAGATACTACTTCCTGTTGAATAGATTTGCAGGAATAATAATAATACCGCAAGAAGTAAAATGCCGGTTTTTTTAAGCAACAACATAGTGCAAAGATACTAATTCTGTCGCGGAGTCCATATCGTCACTTTTTCTTTAATAAGCTCAAGAATATCTCTGATAGCGGGACATATTCGCGAATTTCTCTCAGTTAATTCCAAAATCTGATACATTCTTACTCTGTCGGTATGCGGGTATTCTGAGCAAGCCAAGGGTCTGTGGTCGTATATACGACAACGATTGTCGGCTTCTAAAAATGGGCACGGACTAGAATTCATTACCATATCATCATCTTCGTCCCACTTCAGGAAATTTTCCTGAAAGTCGCCGGGTTTCATACGCAGGTAAGCGGATATCCTACGGATGTCTGCGTCACGCACAATAGGTGGAATTTTTTTGCAACAATTCCCACAACTCAGGCAATCGTATTTCTCAAATACTTTTTCATGTGCATTATGAAATAGTTCATCAAGTTTACGCTTGTCTAATCGGGCTAAATGATAGAAGAAGCTTCGTTCTTTTGGCATGGTGCAAAGGTAGGATTTTTATTCATGAGCCTTGGTTTTTAAGAGCCGAAGGCGAATTATAAGTAATAGACGAACAATCCCACCAGAGTTGTTGTTTGAGAAGGGACAAGCGTGACTGAATATGGGGCCGAGGTTTGCCTTTGGGTTCATTCTCGCGATTATAATATACTATTTAGAGTGGTAGTTGATTTTTAAATACATTGCAGAAAGGGCAATATGTAAAAAGCCGATATTTTAATTAATACGCTGCAGTGTGGATTTGGCATATAAAAAGAAAGTAGAATATAAATAAAGAGGGGATAGGTCAATCAAGACCATCCCCTCTCTTTGTAGAATTTTTGAGATAAAATTAGCTCTCTATTTATTATTGATGGTAAAGCAAACCACTTTGGGCTCGGTCATTTCCTGAAGGGAGAATTTGATACCCTCGCGTCCCAGACCAGAGTTCTTGATTCCACCGAAGGGCATAGAGTCTAGCCGGTAATCAGTAGATTCATTAATCATCACGCCTCCACAATCCAATTCATAGGCTGCTTTGAATGCGAGGTTGACATCATTAGTGAATACTCCAGCAAGAAGGCCATATGGCAAGCTGTTGGATTCGTTGATTGCTTCTTCCATAGTGCTAATAGGGTACAAATTCACAGCCGGACCAAAGACTTCATCTTTGTGGATTGTTGCTGTTTTTGGAACGTTTTCTAGAACTGTTGGTTCCATAAGTGCACCTTTGCGATTACCACCACAAAGCACGTTAGCACCCATTTTTTTTGCTTCGGCAACCCAACGTTCAACTCGTTCTGCTTCTTTTTCGGTAATCATTGGACCCATGTCAGTCTCATCAAGCAATTTATTACCGATTTTGTATTTTAATGTAGCTGCAACAAATTTGTCTTTGAAAGTAGTGTAAATATCTTTGTGAATATACACGCGCTGCACCCCAATGCAATTTTGTCCGGCAGCCCAAAAGGCACCTGAAACGCAGGATTCAACGGCATATTCAATATCACAATCCTTCCATACAATCACTGGAGAGTTAGATCCGAGTTCCATTCCGATTTTTTTGATTCCAGCCAGCGAAGCAACTTCTTTTCCTGCCTCAAGACCGCCAGTAAACGAAACCATTCGGATATTCTCATCTTTCACTAGCGTTGGTCCAATTTCATTACCATTTCCTGTAATTACCTGAAGACATTCACTAGGCAATCCTGCTGCAATGAAAGCTTCTGCTAATTTGATTGCTGATAATGGGGTGACGGTGGCTGGTTTAAGAATTACACTGTTTCCTGCGGCAATTGCTGGTCCTAGCTTATGAGCCACTAGATTTAGTGGATCATTAAAAGGGGTAATGGCAAGAACAATCCCAATGGGGAAGCGATAGTAGTAACCTAAGCGATTTTCTCCTCCAGGGAAGGAATCAAAGGGAATGGTTTCTCCTAGAATGCGTTTAGCTTCTTCTGCAGAAATCTTGAGTGTATTTACACAGCGACGTGATTCCTTCCGTGCTTCTTTTATCGTTTTTGATCCCTCACGTGCAATTGTGACAGCAAAGTCTTCCAAATTCTGCTCAACAATAGATGCAGTTTTAAAAAGAATATCAGCTCGTTGATAGACGGTCATTTTTCGGGCAATGGCGTATCCACGAATGGCGGACGCAATCGCTGCCTTTGCATCATCAATGGTAGCTTTTGGGACTGTGTCAATAATGGTGTTATCATAAGGATCATAAACATTGATTTTTTCAATGCTGTCTTTCCATTGTCCGTTAATAAGCATTTTCATGTGTTGTTTTGTTTAGGGGGGTTAAAGGGTTAATAAGTCCGTAAGTATTGCAAATCCAGTCTGCATGCGGCCTGCGCCGGCACCCACGATAGTTACATCGCCCATCAGGTCGGTGGTAAAAGTGAGTGCGTTTGTAGCACCCATAACGCCTGCAAGAGGGTGGGTGAGAGGTACCATTTCTGGCGCAACTCCAGCAACCACGCTGCCATCTTCTTTCTTTTCGATGCTGCCAATCAATTTCCAGCGGCATCCTTTTTCTTTGGCCATATTCATATCGGCCGGACTAATCTTAGTTATGCCCTGACAGCTTACTTTATCAATACTCATTGGAATGCCCATAACAACATTCACCAGGATGCACACTTTGCCGCGAGCGTCATGGCCTTCAACGTCACCTGTCGGATCAGCTTCTGCATATCCAAGATCCTGTGCGACTTTCAGCACTGCAGCGTAGTCCATGCCTTTTTCCATTTCTGTGAGCATGTAATTCGTCGTGCCGTTGAGGATTCCGCGGATTTTAGTAATCTCGCATCCTGCTAATGGTCCACGGGTAAGGTTGATGATTGGTGTTCCGGCGCAAACGGTTCCTTCGATCAGAAATTTTACGCCTTTGCTTTCGGCAAGTTTTTGAAACTCGAGATATTTAAGCGCAGCTGGACCCTTATTGCTGGTCACAACGTGCTTCCCGCTTTCTAACGCAGCTTTTACGTGGTCGATTGCAGGACCACCGGTTTTAAGATCGGTATATGTCAATTCACATACAGCCGTAGCATTACATTCTTTAATCAGGCTAATGGTGTCGAGCGTCGACAGATCGGTGCTGAATTTTTGTTTGGCTTTAGCCTCTTCCAGCATTTTTGGGACATTGAGTCCATTTGGGTTGTAAACATTGCCATAAGCGAAATCGGCAACAGCAACAATGCTGAAATCAAAATTGTATTTCTTCTTCAAATATTCTTTCTTGCTCAGCAGAATCTCTGCGATGCCCTGTCCAACGGTTCCGAAACCGATTAATGCTAATTTTTGCGTCATATAGGTATTTATTTAGGTTAGGATTTGGTTTTTCTTAAACTTGCAGATGATGCACCACCAGCGGAAAACTCAGGGGCAGAGAAAAATACTTTCTTGCCGTCGAGCACTTCCAGGGCTTGATCCAGATCATTCATGATATCATCAGGATGTTCACCGCCAACACACAGGCGAATCAAATTTGCCGGAATATCGGCAAGCTTGCGTCCCTCTTCTCCCTGTTGAGAATGGGTGGAAATAGCGGGAATCGTTGCGACAGATTTGATGCGACCAAGATCGGTAGCACGCCATATACGCTGGAATCCGTCAAATACATCACGCGCTTTTTGTGCACCGCCTTTGATGCGGAACGACATTAAATGCCCGTAGCGATTAGTTGGCGCGTTGTATAGCTCATCATGTTCTGCGTCAACCAACCATAAATATTTTGAGGCAAGGTGGTGGAGAGGATGTGTCTCCAGCCCTAGGTAATCAACCTGTTCAATATGTTTATGGGTGGAAAGGTGTTTTGCGATTTTCATTGTCGAACGACTAAATTGATCAACCTTCATGCGCAAAGTGCGCATATCGTTGAGCGCGAGAATAGCATTCATGGGGGAAATATTGGGTCCCATATCGCGGTTAGGCAGAGTTTTGATATAATTGCCAAAATTAGCTTTCATCTCATCGCTACCAAAGCGGGATACCAAATTATTTCGTGCAATCACAGCGCCTGAAATAGCAAAGCCGCTTGATGTAAGGGTTTTTGTGGACGATTGAACCACGATGTCTGCTCCAAGTGTGAGCGGGCGAAGCAAAGCCGGCGTTGCAACGGTAGAATCAATAATTACAGGGATTCCGTGTTGGTGGGCAAGTTCGATTACTTTTGACAGATCGAAAAAAGCCTGCGATGGATTACTTGGCATTTCTCCATAGATAAAACGTGTGTTCTCATCAATCTTTGATGCCCATTCGTCGAGATTGGCTGAGTTAATTACTTTACGCCATTCGATATTTCGCTCCTGATCCTTGCGAACCGCAAACTGCTGAAAAGTGCCACCATATACCTGACAAGTGGCAATAAAATTCATTTTCTGATTAGGCTTCGAAGGATCAATCGTTAGAAAGGGTTCTACAGCACTTGCAATAGCTGACATTCCGGAAGAAGTCGCGCAGCATGAGGTGTCGATATCTGCACCATAACCTTCCATGAGTGCCATCGCTCCTTCAAAATAGTACATGCTGGGATTCCCAATCCTGCTGTAACACCAAGTAGGTATTTGGTATCCGAGTGCTGCTTCCATTTCGTCTGAGTCGCGATATGCTTGCGAGGAAGACATATAAATTGGTTCAATGATGGAACCTTGATTGAAGTCCAGTGCTTCCTGCATTGAGTAGATCCCGTGAACTGCGATGGTATCGAACCGGCATTTTTTCATCCTGCCTATGTACTCCTGATGCCAGACCATCGCTCTCCTGGCGGCATCAGTGTAATGTAAAAGACCTTTGTTTTCCATGTTGATTGTTGTGGTTGGTTTAAGGTCTTCAAATGTACATTTTTTATATTACAAATTATATCATCAATAAAAAAATTGCGATAGCTTTATGTTAAATTCCAATTAGTTATGATGTAATTCTGCATACGTCCCTGTGTAATTATCAAGATGAGTGTTCGGCGTATTCTATATGCGAAAGATTATCTATATTAATATTACAAGCTAAATAAATAATTTGCTATTATGTAACAAGGGATATCTGAAAATCGTGAAGATTTCAGTTTAATAACCAATGGAAGGATGTCAGGGAAACATTACTATAATGTTCGGAGTAGTTTGCTGAGTTGAACATTTGCTATTTTATAAAATTAGCATCACTTTGCCTAATCGTGTCTTTTTTGAGTTGGACCCTATGCTGTATGTAATTCTGTAAACGTAGGCGTCATGCTTGCAGACTTTTCCCTGATAGGTGCCATCCCAATGTTGATCGATACTGTTTGAAGAGAAAAGTAGTTCACCCCATCGATCGAAAATTTGCATATTAAAATAGGTAACATTTTCGCCTTGCGCGCCAAAAACATCGTTAACTCCATTATTGTCTGGCGCAAAACTATTTGGAATAAAGAGTTCACCTTGTTCGCAATTTTCCCGTATGATAATTTCAATAGAATCAATGTCCTGTCCGCAGGCATTAGTGGCGGTTACGTAATAGGTGCCATCATAGCTGGTGGTGAGTAAAGGATTTTTTGAGCCATCTGACCATGTGTAGTGATTTGCTCCATCCCCGGCCAATACCTGTGCTATTTCGCCTGTACACACCGTCAGCTGTGAAGGAAGATCCAGCAATGGAGGATTTGCTAATGTTATCAACGCACCGGCTGTTCCTGAGCAATCGCCACTGCTAACCGTTACTGAATAGTATCCACTTTGAGTGACCGTTATTTCCTGAGTTTGCGCACCATTCGACCATGTGTATTGTGCTCCCGGGAAATTGCCTGCGTCGAGCGTATGTACTTCACCAGCGCAACCTGAATAGTTCGATAGAGATACATCAACACTATTTACCTGAATAGGGATTGTAATGACCGTATCAGCGCATGCAGCTGTTGCGTGTAAGATTACCTGATAGGTTCCTGCATGATCAAAGCACACTTGCCCGGGATCTTCCACTTCCGCATGATTTGGATCTCCACCCGCAATGGTCCATTGATAAATTGGAATAGCGGCGATGTTGTTGAAAGCACAGCTGAGTTGTGCGCAGGATCCTGCACATAAATTTGTTTGGGTTACTGTCACTGTAAATTGTTCGTTGCAGGCAGTGGATCCAAAGGTAGTATCCGCGCAATTGATTTGAGGGCTAATCGTCGTATCAATTACTGTGAAAACCGGCGCAGCGATACTTAACATAGTTGCTTGTTGAAGAACATATACAGGTTCTGACCATGTACAAGGATTCTTCTGCAAGGGTGTCCAACTCGCACATTTGATCTCACCGTTCGCATCCAATTTTAACAGCGAACCGGCCGAAAGAATATATCCCCCATCAGGTGCACGCCTTATAAATCGGGATGCTGACATATTCCAACATCCTGCAAGCCCCTGATACCGCTTAGACCAAATTATGTTGAGGTCAGGCTGTAGTTTATACAAATCGAAGTAATTACATCCATTACTGTATCCGCCACCGATTGTAAGCAGATTTCCATTTCCGTCATCTGTGATTGCCCCCATACCGCTAATGGTGCAAAAACCCGAGCTACTAAAGGTTCCAATATTAAGATTATTACCATTGAGGTCGCAGAAAATCATTACTCCTTCGGTAATAATCTCATCAGTAACCCATCCTGCTGCATAAATACCTTGATTTGTAATATGTACTTCGGTGAGATTTCCTTTGGTGTTGCTTCCAGAATGGTTTATTACATTGATAATTTTAGTCCATACAGGAATACCCAAAGCATCTGTTTTCATTAAAAGTAAATATCCTTTGGGTTCGCCCATTGCCATGCCAGACGGTTCCAGAGCTACCATTCCGCAAAGGATAAAGCCACCTCCAGATAATTCTTTCACGCAGGTGAATTTATCCTGGCCGCTCCAGCTGTAGGTTTTGCTCCATTCTCTCGTTCCTGTGGAATTATATTTTGTAAGAAAGCCTTTTCCGTTTAAGCCGGTACCATCTGCACCTCCGCATGAAGAAATGCCTCCATCGCTGGTCCTTTCTGCCCAGAGACTGCGATTCAGTCCGGAATTAGCCTCGAAGCCTGACCAGATTAAATCAGCATTTGAATTGAGATTTAAAACAAAAGCGGCCGAACTATTTGCAGCAGTATTCACCATACCCGATATGATATAATTACCAGCTTGATCAGTCTGTATGTGATTAATGATCGCATCCTCGCTGAATCGATATTTTTTTCCCCTCACAAAATCACCTTTATTGTCGGTGATTACGAATGAAGGATCGCCCATATATCCATAGCTTTGAATATAGCCTGTGTTAATGGCATTATCAACAGAGGATGAGCTCCAATAATATGTTTTTTCGAAAGTGGTTTGTGCTTGTACGCAAGTGATTGCGAATATAATCGATATGATAATACAGCAAATATTTCTTTGCATGATTGAGTTGTTGGGTTGAACTGATGGGTAGACGCAAATTGTTGTTTGTTAGGTTGCCTGTATTTTCGTGTATTGGCAATTCCTTTATCCATCAATCTGTTGAGAGCCGCAATTTCAGTAGTCTATGTGTTATTAAGTTTGTTATAAAAAGAAAGGTGATGCATAAATACATCACCTTTCTTTTTATAAAAATATAGATATTATCCCTTGTAGAATGGGAATTTTACCACTTTAGCCTTGAGGTTCTTTTCACGAATGCGAACAAAAATTTCTGTGTCGGCCTTTGAATAAGCTGTTTGAACATAGCCCATTCCAATACCCATTTTTACAGATGGTCCCATGGTGCCTGAAGTAACTTCACCAATCACATTACCATTTGCATCACAGATATCGTAGTGTTGACGGGGAATTCCTTTGTCGATCATTTCGAAGCCAATTAATCGTTTGCTCACACCTTCGTTCTTTTGTTTAAGTAAGGCGGCTTTGTTGATGAATTCTTTTTCATCGGTGAATTTGGTAATCCAGCCCAAGCCAGCTTCAATAGGAGAGGTGGTGTCGTTAATATCGTTGCCATACAGGCAGAATCCCATTTCTAAACGAAGGGTGTCGCGTGCAGCAAGGCCAATAGGCTTGATGCCATATTCCTTACCAGCTTCCATTACAGCGTTGAAAATTTTCTCTGCTTCTTTATGGGGGAAGTAGATTTCGCAACCACCGCTACCGGTATAACCAGTGGTGGAGAATAATACATTGTCAACACCAGCAAAATTCAATACTTTGAAGGTGTAATATTCCATATCAGTAACATTCTCTGAAGTGAGTTTTTGCATTGCTTTCAGCGCAAGCGGTCCCTGGATTGCCAACTGGGAAGTTTCGTCTGATGCGTTGGTGAGCTTAACGCCGAATTTATTCTGGCTGCTAACCCAAGCCCAGTCTTTGTCAATATTAGCTGCGTTTACAACCAGAAGATATTTTTCTTTGTTGAATTGATAAACGAGCAGGTCATCAACGATACCGCCCTTATCATTTGGATAGCATGAATACTGAACTTTGCCATCGTGCAGCTTTGATGCGTCATTTGAAGTTACCCACTGAACGAATTCAAGTGCTCTTGGGCCTTCCACCCAGAACTCTCCCATATGGGAAACATCAAAAACACCAAGTGCCTTACGCACGGTTTCGTGTTCGGCGTTAACTCCTTCGAATTGTACTGGCATATAGAAACCAACAAACTCGACCATTTTTCCACCTAATTTTTCGTGGAAACTGCAGAAAGCTGTCTTTTTCATTATGATAAAATTAAAATGATTGTCTTGAGGCAAAAGTATTAATTATGTTATAACTGATTGTTGAAAATGTGAAAAAAATAACAATAAGAAAGTTGTTTATGCTTTATCGGGTGTATTACTGGATATTACGATTTGCCGTAGCTTGAAAAATGCTGTCCTGAGTTCAAATGATTTGTTGTATTTTTGGCAGATAATTCAAAGCTCATGTTTTTTAAGAATCTCAATCTTCCGCGCTGGCTCATTTTTCTAATTGACTTTGGGATTTGCCTTTTTAGTATTGTTCTGGCATATCTGCTGCGGTTTAATTTTGAGATTCCCGCCAAAGATGCGGGAATGATGCCTAAGGTGATAATTGCAGTGCTCTTGCTGCGTGGTGTGAGCTTCTTAATTGCCCGCACCTATGCGGGGATCATCCGCTATACAAGTACCAGTGATGCAATTCGCATTGGAATTGTTACCGTCTGTGGTACATTTTTATTCGTCATTTTAAATATCATTACCTATTACTTTTTTGGAGGATTCAATTTTATTCCATGGTCGATAGTGATTATGGATTTCATCTTTACTGCCTTTCTGTTGACAGGTTTTCGTTTATTAGTAAAGATTACATATCTTGAGATAAATAATCCATCCAAAGAAAAAACCTCTGTAATTATTTTTGGTGCAGGAGAAGCAGGAGTTATTACCAAACGCGCGATGGACAGGGATGCAGGGACAAAGTACAAGGTAATTGCCTTTGTTGATGATGATCCTAAAAAAGCAGGTAAGAGTATTGAGGATATCAGAATATATCACAGCGAGCGATTAGAAACCTTGCTGACCAATAATGTCGTTGAGCATTTAATCATTGCCACGCAGACCATGCGTACCTCGCGAAAGCAGCAGATAATTGAGATATGTCTGGCACACAACACAAAAGTATTGAATGTACCGCCTGTGTCGCGTTGGATAAATGGGGAATTGAGTTTTAAGCAGATTAAAAAGATTAAGATTGAGGATTTGTTAGAGCGTGACGAGATAAAACTTGATGAACAGGCCATTTGTCGCGAGATTGTCGGAAAACGTGTGTTAATCACGGGTGCTGCAGGATCTATAGGTAGTGAGATGGTACGTCAGATTGCACGATATAATCCATTAAAGTTAGTATTAATTGATCAGGCAGAAACGCCCTTGTACAATCTGGAATTGGAACTGGCAGATCAATTTAAGCATGTTGATTATGAAATTATCATTTGTGATATCAACCATGCGTTTCGAATGGAGCGTGTGTTTGAATACTTCAAACCGGAAGTAATATATCACGCTGCAGCATATAAGCATGTGCCGATGATGGAGAATAATCCGGTAGAAGCTGTACTGTCTAACATAAGTGGCACAAAGACTATCGCTGATCTTGCAGTGAAGCATGGTTCCGGAAAGTTTATCATGATTAGTACAGATAAAGCGGTGAACCCAACAAGTGTAATGGGAGCGTCAAAGCGCATTGCCGAGATTTATACACAGTCGCTAAATAAAGAAGGTGTCACAAAATTCATCACCACACGCTTCGGAAATGTCCTTGGTTCAAATGGTTCGGTAATTCCACTATTTAAAAGCCAGATCGAGCGTGGAGGACCAGTAACTATAACTCACGCTGAAGTTACCCGCTTCTTTATGACAATACCAGAGGCCTGTCAGCTTGTTCTTGAGGCCTCAGCCTTGGGTCAGGGTGGAGAAATATTTATATTTGATATGGGTAAATCTGTGAAAATTATTGATCTGGCCAAAAAGATGATTAAACTTTCCCGCCTTGAATTGGGTAAGGATATTCAGATAACATTTACAGGTTTACGTCCTGGAGAGAAGCTATATGAAGAACTTCTGAACGATAAGGAAAATACCCTGCCAACCCATCATCCCCAAATCATGGTTGCTCAGGTCAGGACTTACGATGAGCCCATTCGCAGCGAAATTACCGAACTTATAAAGATTACCGAAGGTCATGATAATTTTGCTATTGTGAAAAAGATGAAACAAATCGTACCTGAGTATAAGTCGCAGAATAGTGTGTATGAGCGATTGGATGTGGAGTAGATGAATTTGCCCCTATCTCCGGCTCTTTCCTCAAACGGGGAAAGAGAGCCCTTCGAACTAGGTTGCTGCACCTTTTTTTTTAATCAAACAATTAGAGAGTAAACTACCTGACTTGTGGAAGGTCTGTTATGCTTTTATAGCAATGCTGTTGTATCTAGTGTGGCAGTTGTTAATGGAACTCCCTATATATAACAGCTGTGTAAATTACTACCCAAATTGGCCTTATTCATTAATATCGTTGTTAACTATTGATTATTCAAATTGTTTAGATTGAAGAGTTTGTGATGTATTATTTTTTTATTTTTGAAATAAAAAATAAAAAAATGAAAAAATCATCTGCTCTTGACAATGAGTTTTATTTTGGTGCTACAGCAGCGACACTGCAGTTTGCCTCTGATCTAAGAAAGAATATGACAACGGCAGAACAGCACCTTTGGTCACATCTTAGAGGTAAGAAACTTGGTGTTAAATTTCGACGACAGCATCCTATTTCACGATTTATTGCTGATTTTTACTGCCATGAAAAGAGACTTGTAATCGAGGCTGATGGGGAGATTCATGATATTGAATCTCATCAGGATTATGATATGGGTAGAGATGAAGAAATGTCAGTGTTTGGCATACGTGTGCTGCGCTTTACAAATAAAGAAATCTTAGAAAACATCGATGATGTGATTTGTGAAATATTAAAACAAATAAGAGAAATCTAATTTTTTGTTTTAGCTATCCAAACTACATGTGTTTTTGGAAGCAAGCTTTGTTGTGAAATGCTAACCTTGTCATTAAAGGCTGAATCTGTTCACGGGAATCCTTTCCCCTTTTGGGGAAAGGGCAGGGAAAGGGGCAGACCCTGCAAGCGATGGATTTCTGTGGATATCACTCCCCGTATTTAATCTACATGTTTTGCGGTTAGCGACATCTCCGGCTCTTTCCTCAAACGGGGAAAGAGAGCCCTTCGAACTATGTTGCTGCACCTTTTTATTGAATCAAATGATTAGAGTAAACTACAGGACCTGCGGAAAGCAAGAGCTATTGTGATAATTTTTCTATCATTATTAATTACACAATTTTTTAAGGTAACACTTTTCCGGTCGGTGGGGATGACAGAGATGGAAGGTCAAATTGTTATTCCCCTAAAAATGATTACCTTTGCACCCATTTTCTAAATATCTAATTATGATGAAGTTCCGTTTATTTGAAAAACCATTTTCTAAAAGATGGTTTATGTCTTATACCTTGATTGTGCTGGGATCCTTGATACTAGCGGCAGGCTACGTTTTCTTTATTTCTCCTAATATGATTGTCCCCGGAGGAGTATTTGGTATCTCTATCGTAATTCACTATGTTACTAAAGGCCTGTTCGCCTTTGCACCTGAAGGTTTTCCTATCGGTTTAACCGGATTAATATTAAATATTCCGCTTACGATTATTGGGGTTAAAATTCTTGGACCACGCTTTGGCGTTAAAACCGTAGTGGGTTTTGTACTTGCTTCGGTGTTTATTGATGTGCTAAGCTACTTCTGGGGAGATAAGCCTCTGGTGGCCGACGATGTTCTTCTCTCTGCAGTATTCGGTGGTGTGCTGGTTGGTTTTGGCTTAGGGCTTATCTTTCGCTCAAAAGCGACATCGGGAGGTAGTGATATTATTGCAATGATTTTTGCAAAATATACACGACTGCCGGTAGGTCAATTACTTATTTATGTTGATTCGGTGATTGTGTTACTTGGCCTTGTTGTATTTCGTGACTGGAAAATACCGCTTTATTCTTGGATTGTTATTTTCATTACCGGAAAGGTAATTGACGTGGTTTTGCAAGGTGTTTCGTACGACAAAACAATGTTTATTATTTCTGATAAAGCGGATGAAATAAAGGAAGTCATTCTTAGTGATCTGAATCGCGGAGGTACCTTTATTCAAGGAAATGGAATGTTTAACAACAACCCAAAGAGTATCATTTTTACTGTAGTCAGCCGCAAAGAGATGGGAATGCTTCTAGATTTTATTCGAGATATCGATCCTGAGGCTTTTGTCACTGTTCTTAATGCAAACGAAATCCTTGGAAAAGGATTCAGACCGCTTAAAGAAAATTCTTAATATATTTAAGGAAATTCTATATTTTTGGGGATTGTTCATGCGCAGTGTATTAAGTTAAAAATTTACTTAATAGAAAAGAATTGGAAGAACAACCTTCACAAAATATTCCGCCTGAAATTCCGGGTACACCACAAACTTCCCTCAGGAAAATAGCGATGTTGCCTGAGGTGCAAAATCGAAAGCCTTATCCTTCGATAGGAGCTGCTTTCGGTCTACTGGCTATTGTTATGGCCATTAATTTTATTGGTTCTACAGTACTAGGTTGGATGGAACAAATTTTTCCCAGTGCCACCGAGCCAGCATACATGGTAGTTTATCTGATTGCATATTTAGTTGCTCTTCGTATTGGACTGACGTTTCGTCGTAGTAACCGAATTGCTTTCAAAGCAGGATCCTGGTTTATGTGGCCGCTACTCATTGTAGTGACCGTGTTGTTTTTGATTGTCAGGGAACCGCTGCTCTCATTGTTTAACGGGCGAAACCTGCCTGACCGCGATATAATTACAGGTCTTGATTTTGTGAATCCTTATTTTGTAGTGATAACTGTTTTTGCCGCACCATTATTCGAAGAACTCATCTTTCGCGGTATCATACTCGATGGCTTTCTTCAACGACAGCAACCTTGGCGAGCCATAATCCTTTCTGCCCTTCTCTTCGCAATTGCGCATGTGAATATTCCACAATTTATCAATGGTTTTTTGATTGGCGTACTAATGGGTTGGGTGTATTGGAAAACAAGATCATTGTGGCTTTGTATACTGATACATTTTGTGAATAATCTTTGTGCAACATTACTCCTTTATTATTACAATCCTTATCGGAGTGCAATTATTCAAATGTCGCCCAATACAGGTATTTTCATTCTTATCTATATCTGTTCCTTAAGTGCTTTGGCGATTTTTTCGATAATTATATATTACTATTATCAGGAGAAGGAATTAGATAAATACGATGATCAGATGTAGCAAAACCATTACTACATCAGTAGTTTTAGAAAGATTGATGTTGATGGTTATTCCGCGAAAATTGTTTGCAGGGCTTCCTGCAGTTTTTCACCGCGAAGGTCTTTATATATGATGACTCCATCCTTATTCAGGATGAACATCGCAGGTACCGCTTGCACGCCCCAATCCAAGGCTGCCTGGCATTCCCACATTTTCAAATCGCTAACATGCAACCATTCCATTTTGTGTTTCGAAATTGCATCAGTCCAAGATTTCTTATCGCGATCGAGCGAGACAGAATATATCTCCAATCCTTTTTTCTGATATTTTTTATATGCCGCAACCAGATTGGGGATTTCTTCAAGGCAGGGTTTACACCAACTTGCCCAAAAATCAACGATCACAGTTTTTCCTTTAAGCGAAGACAAAAGCAGTGGTTTTCCGTTTGGATCTGTGAGTGTAATATCAGGTGGTGTACTTCCTACATCAACGTTTTTTGGTGCATTGTTAAGTTCAGAAACATAATCCTTCACAAAGGCGTTATCAGGAAATTGCTTGTACAAGGTTTCAACAATGTCGCGGAATAAAGCGCTGTCGGCAACAGGATCAAGCATATCGAGAAAAACGAGCGAAGCAAGTGTAGCAGGTTTACTGCTAAATTGCTGACGATACCAGGCAGTGCGTTGACTCTCCATCGCTTTAGAAATACTATCGGCTGCTTTATAAATGCTGTCTGATTTCCGCGCGAACTCATCTGATTTGTCCATCATGTGATACATTTCAGTCGTAAGCAACGAACCACTTACCACGGGATGCGTGATGTTGTCGACATCAGCTGTAATATGAATGTTTTCGCCTGGAGATGCAATAATAAGAACTACATTATATTCATCGGGGCCGATGTATAAATATTCCGGTTTTTCTAATGTGATGTTTACGGCGAAGCTGTCCACCTGCTGGATAGGAGCAGAAGTGATCATTTTTTGAGTGTAGGCGTACATCACTACAATCTCAGTAGAATAAGTGCGGTTTTTAAAAACACCGGAAATATTTACATTTTGTGCAAATACGGCTATACTGCAGCCAAGCAGCAGTAACACGGCCAGACATTTTTTCATAGTGGGGGTATTTGGAATTTGGAATGAGTTGACAAAGATAATTTTAAAAGTGGCATGCAGGTTTTTTTTGTTTATATCATTACTTACATTTGTACAATAGAATACTAGATAGTGCCTGTCCATAAAGTCCGTCTGCGGCGTTGTCCTTGTATTGTCGGGCAGTCGATTACGCCAGTAAACTCCTCCCCGCCAACACTTCGGACGCCTTGTCTCGCCTTAGGCGAGAGAGCTTTATGATCAGTCACTGAGTTCATAGACGGACTCTAAATAAACTGGCTTTATGCAACAGAAATATATTCTTGCATTGGATCAGGGGACTGGCAGTTCCCGCGCAATTTTGTTCGACAAGAACAGGAAGGTGATCAATATCTCGCAGTGTGAAACCAAGCAATATTTTCCTCAGGATGGTTGGGTAGAACAGGATCCTGTCGAAATTTGGAATAATCAGTTAAATGCAGCTAAAGAAGTGATGCATTGTTCAAAGGTGCAAGCTAATGAGATTGCTTCCATAGGTGTTACAAATCAGCGTGAAACAACGGTGGTTTGGGACAAGCATACAGGCACGCCTGTTTATCCTGCAATTATATGGCAGGATCAGCGAACTGCTGCCGATTGCAAAGCATTAATTCAACATGGTCACAAAGAATTGATTCGAAGTCTTACGGGCCTGATGCCGGATGCCTATTTTTCGGCGAGCAAGATTGCATGGATACTTAATAATGTAGAAGGTGCCATGGATCGGGCACTGCGCGGTGATTTGCTGTTTGGAACCATCGACAGTTGGCTGGTTTGGAATCTAAGTGGAAAGAAATTACATATTACTGATGCCTCGAATGCATCACGGACCATGTTATATAATATTGTAGATGGAGCATGGGATGAAGAACTGATGAATATCATGGGAATCCCTTCTTCCATGTTACCACTTGTTGTGAATTCATCAGAAATGATGGGGGTTACCGCTGCACCAATTTTTGGCGGAACTGAAATACCAATTGGCGGCATTGCCGGCGATCAGCAAGCTGCACTCTATGGACAGTCCTGTTTTTCTGCGGGGATGGCGAAGAATACTTATGGAACGGGATGTTTTATGTTAATGCAAACCGGGCAGAAGGCCGTATTCTCTGATTCTGGCTTGTTAACGACCATAGCATGGAAAATTGACGGCATTACTTCTTACGCGCTCGAAGGAAGTGTATTTCATGCAGGCAGTGCTATTAAGTGGTTACGCGATCAATTAAAGATTATTCCTGACACGGCTGCTGCAACTGCATTGTGTGAGCAGTCCGGTGCCATTCCCGGATTATATATGGTGCCTGCATTTAATGGATTGGGAGCACCTTATTGGGACATGGATGCCAAAGCATTGTTCACTGGTTTCGGGCTAAATACAGGCAAGCCACAATTTGTACGTGCTGTTGTAGAATCAATCGCATATCAAAGTTGCGATGTTTTGCAGGCAATGGCGAGTGATAGCGGACTTCCGCTTAAAGAATTAAGGGTTGACGGCGGAGCAACGGTAAACGATTTTTTAATGCAGTTTCAGGCAGATCTGTTAGGTGTTCCAGTGGTTCGTCCTTCAATGATAGAGGCAACGGCCTTGGGTGCAGCAATGTTGGCGGGACGTTCATGTGGTTTTTGGAGTGATGATACTGAAGAGGCCAAAGGTCAGGAGAAGATATTTTTTCCCGAAATGCCAACAGAACAGAGAGATTCCTTTTATAATGGATGGAAAGCCGCTATTAAGCAGGCTCGGTATAACGGGCAATAATTTTATTACAAGCTGCGTCAAGTAGATTATACACTTCTTCAAATTTAAATATACCACCATAGTAGGGGTCAGGTACAGGAAGGTTTTTTCCGGGATGAACTTCGTTAAGAATATAATCGACCTTCTTCTTATCAGACTCCGTTCGTACCGTATACATTACATCACGATAATTATTATCGTCCATAACATAGATTTTATCATAGGTCTCAAAATCATCTTTGCGGAATAATCGCGCGCGGTGTGCGCTTAAATCAATTCCGTGCTTTCGTGCTACCAGCACCGAACGTTCATCGGCAGTATCACCGATGTGATATGGCTCAAAGCCTGCAGAATCCACCATTCCTTCAATATTGTTTTCAACAAAACGCTGTCTGAGTATTCCTGCAGCAAGGGGCGAACGGCAAATGTTACCGAGACATACCATCAGTATTTTCATATGTTATGAAGATATTGTGAAGGATCTTATTTGATCAAAATCCACAACTACAATCTGATCTTTTTCTCGATCTCGTCAACGTAAACCTTGAACTGTTTATCAGTTTCAATGAGGTTGTTGACTGTGCGGCAGGCATGAAGCACCGTCGCATGGTCTTTATTTCCGCAATGAAGACCGATAGCTGCAAGTGATGACTTGGTAAGCTTTTTCGAGAAGAACATCGAAAGCTGGCGTGCCTGAACAATTTCGCGTTTACGCGTTTTAGAATTGAGGGTATCGATGTTAATATCAAAATAATCGCAAACGATTTTTTGGATATAATCAATCGAAATCTCTCTGGTATTTGTTTTAACGAATTTGTCGATAATCTGCTTCGCTAACTCAATGTTGACAGGCTTTTTATTTAATGAAGCCTGAGCGAGCAAAGAGATTAACACCCCTTCGAGTTCTCTGACGCTGGTGGTAATGCTGTACGCAAGATATTCTACCACATCGCGTGACATAACTACGCCATCATTACTTAGTTTCTTTTCGATGATGGCCACGCGGGTTTCAAAATCAGGAACCTGAAGGTCGGCCGAAAGTCCCCATTTGAAGCGGGATAGCAGACGAGGTTCCATACCTTTCATATCAACAGGGGCTTTGTCAGAAGTAACAACAATCTGACTGCCTTTCTGGTGGAGGTAATTGAAAACGTGGAAGAATGCGTTCTGTGTGCTGTCTTTACCGGCGAGGAATTGGATGTCGTCGATAATAAGCACATCAATCATTTGATAGAAGTGGATAAAATCATTTACTGTGTTGTTCTTTACTGAATCGATATATTGATTCGTAAATACATCGCAGGGCACATAGAGTACAATCTTTTCAGGGAAGTTCTCTTTTACTTGTAAGCCGATAGCGTGGCACAGGTGAGTTTTTCCAAGACCAACAGAGCAATATAATAATAGTGGATTGAATGCGGTTTTTCCCGGATTGTTGGCAACAGCGAATCCGGCAGAACGTGCGAGACGGTTGCAATCACCTTCAACAAAAGTATCGAATGATTTATTGTCGAGCAGGTTGGAGTTGATATTAATCTTTTTTAATCCTGGTATTACAAATGGGTTTGGAATGTCACCGCTACCATCGCGATTGATGTCAACAGGTATTGCAACAGAAGGATTTTTAACTGCTTTCTTATTACTCATTGGCGCTTTCACGGTAACAGGATTGTTGCCGTAAGAATTGTCCATGATAATATTGTATTCTAAATGTCCATTAGCACCCAGTTCTTTTTTTATGGTCTTCTTTAGCAGAGTGATGTAGTGCTCTTCAAGAAATTCATAAAAAAACTGACTGGGGACTTGGATGGTTAGCACGTTATCTTTCAGCCTGACTGCCTTTATAGGCTCAAACCAGGTCTTGAAACTCTGGGCGTTGATATTGTCCCTAATAACGTCTAAGCAATTATTCCAAACTTCGGTAAAGCTTTTTTTCATTCTTTTCGTCCCTCTTTTTTCCTGTTTTGTTACTTGTTTAAGGCGACACATTCCTGCAATCAATTCATAACAAATTGATTGTAAATCTTTTTAAATCCTAAAACTACGTTGAATTTCCGTGTACAAATATTTGAAAAAAAATCAACATAAAAAATGTTTTTAACTTTTATTTTTTTCAATTTTTATCGTATATGCATCTGCGAATTTTATTCCCGCGCCTTTTACGAGATAAAAATCGATTCTGCCTAATTTTACTCCGCCCCAACCGACCTGACAAACGATGATTTGTTTATTATCAGAATTTCTAAATATGTAAGGTTGATCGATAAATGTATGTGTGTGACCACCAATGATCAGGTCGATATATTTTGATTGTTTGGCTAGTTTAACATCCCCAAGTTGTTGGTCTTTGTAACTGCATCCAAGATGTGATAAACAAATCACAATGTCGCACTGCAGCTCCTTTTTTAGAAGGTAGGCGGTTTCTGCTGCTTTCTCAGCAGGGTCATTGTAAATGGTGTTGCCATAATTCTTCCCGTTTACGAGTCCTTCCAGCTTGATGCCAAGACCAAACACACCGATCTTGATGCCATCCATGATGAAGATTTTGTAGGGTTGTACTTTTCCGGCGAGCACTGTATTGCTAAAATCGTAATTAGCAGAAAGGATAGGGAAATTTGCAAAAGGTAATTCACGCACAATGCCGTCAAGGCCATTGTCAAACTCGTGATTTCCCAGTGTCATTGCATCATAACCCATTGCACTCATAAGTTTGA
Organism: Bacteroidales bacterium; assembly: GCA_963678485.1. Classification (GTDB taxonomy): domain Bacteria; phylum Bacteroidota; class Bacteroidia; order Bacteroidales; family CAIWKO01; genus CALGYY01. Next base: position 542,501 of record OY782882.1, on the reverse strand, counting down.
ATTCAACTTCGCCTCCATACATATTAAAATAAGGTGAGCCCTGAAATACATCTCCAGCATCGAAGAGTAAAACATTTTTTTCTTCACTTCTGATTTTCTTGATAAGGGCTGCACGTTTTGCCGCACCACCCATGTTTGGGAAACGACTGTCGTTTGCAGGAAAAGGATCAATGCGGCTATGAGTGTCGTTTGTATGAAGAATGGTGATTTTAACAACATCGTTTGGGTTGAAGGCATAAAGCGGACTACTGCTCAGGATCAGCAGAGCTCCAAGTATTACAAAGACTTTTCTTAAATGATGACTAGTTTTCATAATACACTCTTTTATCTGTTGTAGCATCAATGGTCTTCCCTTGACTTGTCAGCTTCCGCAGATAGTCTATAATTGCATCTCTAACCTTTTGTTGCAGCGCAACCTTTTGCAAGGGGTCATTAAAAAACGTCATATTGTCGCCACCTTCAGAAAGATAATCGGAAGTCACAACCCAATAGTTTGCAGTGCTGTCGAATGCTTGTGCTCCCACCATGATATTCACTGCATGGTCGTTCTTAATGCCCATGCGTACGCCGGCAACAGGCATTCCACCTTCACGAGCAATAAAGTCAAACATTTGATGTGTTTTGTTCCCTGTAAGTTGCAATAGCACTAATTTATTTTCAAATGGCATCAATTCAAATATATTCCTCGTTGTTATAGCACCTTTAGGCAATGTGCTGCGAAGCCCGCCATTATTGAGCATGCAAAAGTTAACATTCTGACCTCCCTGTGCAATTGAGTATTGCGTTGACATCGACAATACAACATCTGCAATGAAACTTCCCAGTGCACCTTCGGGTTGATCTTTAACCAAGGCCCGTTCGCTGTATGCAAGTACTTCATTCATTTCTGCGTCCATAGCTGCTTTGTAGGGAGCAATGATGGCTGCTGCTGTTGAATCCTCTGTGATTTTAAGAGTGCTGTCTAGCGCAATGACTCCCGCAACGGTTTCAGTTTCCTTAATTGCATAATGTACCTTACAGGCACTTAAGCATGCGAACAGGGAAAACGCGATGAGAGATTTAAACAGTATGCGGGAAATCATGGTGCTTTTATTCAGGGGGCACAATGTTACTACAATAATTGCACATAGCCAAGCAAAAAAATAATTTAGAAGGATTATTTTTTATATCCTTCTGTTTATTCTGAAAGTCTTTGATATAGGGCTATGCAGATGGAGCGGTCAGGTTTTTCCTGCGTTCAATTTTTCGGAAGTACCATAATCCTGCTATTCCTAAAATTACCAGAATTACAGAAATGATTTCTGCCTGAGTGACATGCAAATTACCGATATGGTATGTATTATTAACCCGAATTTTTTCAAGAAAGAACCGTTGTACTCCCATAAAAATTATAAGGATTGAAAATAGATATCCCGGTGTTTTTATTTTATTGCGAATAAGAAGCAACACAACAAAAAATATTGACATAATCACGAAATCATAGAAGGATGTTGGATAAACGCCATGCTCAAGGACAGTGCAGTACTTTCCTGTACAATTGTCGATAGCAATTCCCTCGTTAACCACATTGTGTGGGAAGTTATATGACCACATCCAATCAGGTAGCCAGCTGAGCCAGCCTGGTTTCGGATGCAGATTCTCTACACCCCAGCAGCCATCACCCGACATCATACAACCAAGTCGCCCCAATCCGTATGAAATGGCAATTCCCGGTGCAGCTGCATCCAACAGTGGAAGGGTAGGAATTTTTTGTTTGCGTGTAAAGTATATTACGGCTGCACTTCCAAGGATTAATCCACCATAAAAGGTGAGTCCCATAAATGAAAAAATCTGCCCTATTGGATCTTCAATCAAATCCCCGAAATTCTCTAAGTTGTGAAAAATCTTGGCGCCAAGAATTCCCGCAACGGCTGCAATAATCAGGATGTTTCCGGCCTGCTCATGAGGATGCACCTGCACTTCTTCCCATACAGGTTTCTCAAGTTTCTTTTTGTTTTTTGTATACCAGCGATAAAATACAAAGGCTGCAGCAACCACAATTCCACCCCATATGCTCCCTTTGCCAGACAGCAAATAATCCTGAGGATTTGAAGCAAATGTGCTGTAGTCAATTACCATTCCGCTGAACTTGTAACCAAGCAATAAGGCTATCACACCAAGTATCACCAATTCCTTGACTGTCGCGGGAGCACCGACTAAATGCTTTTTTGTGATGGCTTGCATGAGCCCTTTCTTTTCTTTAATCTTTAACTCATTCTGCAATACCCAGGTGCCAGCTAAATAGGCCATGGCGACAAAGAATCCGTAAGTCTGTATCGGAAGGGAAATGTTGGTTCCGAAAATATCATTGATTAAATCACTAATAGCTGGATACATATTAAATATATTAATGTTTTTATTTTATTATTACTTCAGCATCATAACTATCATCCTTATTTACTGAGATTAATCGTACAGTAAGGATTTGATTTATGTGTGCTTTATTCCATGGAATGCGAGTACGAATATAGTTCTCAGAAAAGCCGTAAAGGTAGCCATTTTTATTATCCGATTCGAAAAACACCCTGGCTTCCTGACCTTCTGACTGTTTGTAAAAATACTTTTTCTTCTGCTCGCTAATCCTTAATAGTTGCTGCGTTCGGTCTTTTCTGACAGGTACTGGAACTTTGTTTGCCGATTTGTTTGCCAGTGTATGATTTCGTTCTGAATAGGTGAATACATGCAAATAGGAAAGATCCAGTCCCTGAATGAAGTTCGATGCTTCTGTAAATAAATCGTCTGTTTCCCCGGGAAAGCCTGTAATCACATCGGTGGCGATGCACGCCTGTGGCAGCAATTGCCTGATCATGCTGACTTTTTCAGCATACAGGGCGGTGTCGTATTTGCGCTTCATTAATTTTAATACCTCATTCGTTCCGGCTTGCAGGGGGATATGGAAATGGGGCATGAGTTTTCCGCGATTTAGTGCCAGCTTAACAATGCGTTCTTCCAGTAGTTCAGGTTCAATGGATGAAATCCGTATCCGCTCGATACCTTGTATGTCGCACATTTCAGAAATCAAAGTGTAAAGATTTTCATTTTGATGGCGACCGAAATCTCCAATATTCACACCTGTAAGAACAATTTCTTTCAGGCCTGCATCGGCGATTTCGCGCGCCATTCGAATCACTTCAGCAATGCTTGCACTTCTGCTGCGGCCTCTTGCCAAAGGAATAGTGCAATAGGCACAAAAGTAGTCACAACCATCCTGTATTTTTAGAAAAGAGCGCGTTCGTTCATTCACCGACCAGGATGGAACGAATACGGGTGCTTTCTCGTTGTCTGGAAGAGTTACTGCCCCATTAAGAACGTCCGAAAGCGAATATTTTTCCTGATTTCCAAGAATCCATGTAACGCCGGGAAGTTGCTTAAGCTTTTCCGGATTAAGCTCCGACATGCAGCCAATTACCGCTATTTGCGCATCCGGGTTGCGTTGATGTGATTGTTTAATTGCAGCAACGGTCTTGTGTTCAGCATTGGCTGTTACAGTGCAGGAATGAATCACATATACATCGGCATGGTCACGAAAATCAACAATGGTATAATCAGTACCTGCAAAGGTTCTGGAAATACCTGATGTTTCAGCAAAATTTAATTTGCATCCAAGTGTATGAAAAGCGATTTTTTTCATTCCGCACGCAAAGGTACACAACTTTAAAATGAGATTACCTTAAACTCTGTGCGGCGGTTATTGGCGCGACCTTCCTCTGTATCGTTAGTGTCGATGGGCTTTTCTAAACCATAGCCTTTATAAGACAATCTTGATTTATCGATACCATGCTGAACTAAATAGGTATACACTGCTTTTGCGCGATTCTCTGATAGTACCTGATTGTATTCCTTGCTGCCTTTGTTGTCGGTATGTCCACCAATTTCAATATTCATTCGTGGGTTTTTCTTGAGCAAATCTACAAGTCGGGTGAGCTCTACCTGAGATTCAGGCAATAAATCGAACTTGTCGAAATCAAAAAAGATATTCTTTAATACCACCGTAACTCCTGTTTCCATAGGTTGTAAGGGAACGTCCTTTAAGAAAGGATCGGTGCGGTCGTGGGTACCTTTTAATGTGAAATTCTCAGAATAGAATAAATAGCCTTCTCTAGAAACATTAAGAGCATAATTTTTTTCATTAGGGAGACTAACAATGAACTCTCCGTTTACCGGATCGGAGTTGGATTGTACCACAATTTGTCCTGTTTCAAGATCGATTAATTCAAAATGGGCTTCAAGTAATTGACGTGTGTTTTTGTCGTACACAATTCCTTTCATGTAAGTAACAGTAACTGGTCTTGCAGCTTCGTACAAGTCAAAGGTGTATAAATCCATACCTTGGTCGGTATTGAATTGTCCAGAGGAAAAATATGCTTTATTCCCTTTACCATTTACGATTAAGAATCCCTCATCTTTAAATGTATTGATTGGATATCCAAGATTGACGGGTGTTTGCCATTGACTAGAAGAATCCATTCTTGAAAAATAAATATCATTAGCGCCCATGCCAACGTGGCCATTGGAATTAAAATATAGGGTTTGTCCATCAGGATGAATGAAGGGTGACATCTCACCTTTTTTAGTGTTAATGGTGGGTCCAAGATTAACAGGACTTTGCCACACATTATTCACTCTGGTCGTACTCCAAATATCCATATTGCCTACGCCACCGCCTCTTGCACTTGCAAAGTACAAAGTGTTCCCGTCGGGACTAATACTTGGCTGAGAATCCCAGGTTGAGGAATTGACAACAGGACCCATGTTAACCGGGCTGGTCCACTGATTTCCCTGACGACGCGCGTAATACAGGTCACAACTGCCAACACCATCTTCTTTGTTACAAATGGTGAAATACATATATTGCCCGTCAGGCGAGATGCATTGTGCACCTTCATTGCCGTGAGAGTTGATAGGAGCAGGCATTTTTTTAGCAGGCGACCATGCGCTGTCAATCCAACTACTGATAAAGAAATCTTCTTCAAAGGCCATGCTATGGATGGTTTGCTCGTCGCGTGGGCGCTGCCGTGTAAAGATGAATGTTTTTTCATCAACCGTAAGCGTTGGTGAATATTCATCGTATTGAGTGTTGATGTTTGGCCCCATGTTTATCGGATTAAAGGGTACGGGATTTTTAAGGGCTTCGATAGCAAAATCGCAACAACGTAAATCATCATTAATCTTCTCAACCAGGTAAGGGTTGGGACTGGGATAACTTAAATAGGTTTCGTAATTTTTTTTGCTTTCTGCATATTTCCCTAAACTGAATTGTATGCGTGCGATGTTAAAAAAGTTACGGGGGAAAAAGTCAGGGTTTATCTCAATAGCTTTGTTGTAGCAATCAATCGCTTCTTCAGGTTTTTTCTGGTCTTCCTTAATGTCGCCTTTCAGCATCCATGCTTCGATAAACATAGGGTCAGCATTCACAGCACGCTCCAGTTCTATATCAGCAAAAACAAGATCCTTAGCTTCATAATAGGCTGCGGCCTTGAGATATGCTTTGCACGCCTTTTTGTTTTTAGAAGAAAGTTCCATAGGTTGTGCCAGAACCGACAACGGAAGGATCAGGAGCAAAAGGGCATTCACAAGAAATGTTCGCATGGGAGATTCAAATTATAAAATGCTAAAGTAACAAAAATGTCACACGCAACACTAACGCTGTCGGCTAAAACTTTATTGGTGTGTTTGAATTAAAATGAGGTTTATATATAATGACTAAACAGACAGAGTGCACAGAACCACGAATAAAGCGATGTTTGCACGAAGAGCTCGATGCTCAGGACAAGGAATAAACGATTACAGGCTGTATATGAAAGTCGGGTATATATTTTTTGCCTTGTCTTTTGATCGCGCTTATTTAAGGAATACCGATGTATTTGTGCATTTGAAGTGAAAGCTTCCACTGCGGATGACTTCCAATGTAATCTACTACTAAAGGTGTTATCATGTTTCGGCGACTCCATTCAGGTTGAAGGAAGAGCATGCAATTAGCAGATACTTGTTCGGCGTAAGTCTCGGCGCGTTCAAAATCTTCTTCCGTTTCAATAATCACCTTGAGTTCATGTGCCTTTGGGAAAAGATCATCGAGGGGCGGAGCATTGACTTTTGGTGAAAGACAAATCCAGTCCCAGTTTCCACTGATGTTTTCAGATCCGGACGTTTCAAGAAAAGTTTTTAATCCGTAAGATTTTAAACCGGCACAAAGCAAATCGAGGTTATAATTGAGAGGCTCACCACCAGTGATAACAATGTTTGGAGAAGGGAAGGCTGTACATTGAGTAATAATTTCCTCAATAGGTGTAAGTGGATGAAGATCCGGATTCCAGCTTTCTTTGGCATCACACCATTTACATCCTACATCACAGCCACCGATGCGAATGAACACTGCTGCCTCGCCCGTGTGAAACCCTTCACCCTGCAAGGTGTAAAAGAGCTCCATGAGCGGAAGTAGCTTGCCACTTTTTAGCAGAGCGTTTTCGGAGAGTTGCATCAGATCAGGAATAGAATGTTTTCTTTGCTGCCTGTAGCGTATTGCGAAGCAAGGATACGATGGTCATAACACCCACGCCACCTGGAACCGGTGTGATGTAAGATGCTTTTTTAGAAACCTCATCAAACTTAACATCGCCTTTTAATCTGAATCCGCTTTTTGTTGATGCATCCGGTAAACGGTGAATGCCAACATCGATGACCACTGCGCCTTCTTTAACCATTTCGGCAGTAACAAACTCAGGTTTTCCTATGGCCACAATTAATATATCGGCACTTGCACACATTTCCTTAAGGTTTTTCGTCTTGCTGTGACACAAAGTAACGGTTGCATTACCCGGATTGGAATTGCGCGACATCAATACACTCATCGGACTGCCAACAATATTACTGCGACCCAACACAACGCAATGTTTTCCTTCGGTAGGAATCTTGTATTTTTCAAGCAACATCATAATTCCTGCGGGTGTAGCTGGAAGAAAGGCAGGAATGCCAAGCAGCATTTTTCCAACATTCACCGGATGAAAGCCATCTACATCTTTAGATGGATCTATGGCGGCGATTACTTCCTGAACATCGATATGCTTTGGAATTGGCAATTGTACAATAAAGCCATCAACCTCGTCATCCTTATTCAGGAACTCAACAGCTTTTAATAAGTCAGCTTCGCTGATATCTGAAGGGTACTTATATATTGATGAGGTAAACCCGACTTCTTTGCAGGCTTTTTCTTTTGCGGCAACATAGGTCTCGCTTGCAGGATCATCACCAACCAGAACAGCGGCCAAATGTGGAAGATGTTGGTCAGCGTCCATCATTTTTCTAACTTCCTGAGCGATTTCGTTTTTTATTTCCTCAGCTATTTTTTTTCCGTCGATTAATTCCATAACTATTTTTTTGCAAAAGTAGTAAGAAAATGAATATTGATTACTTGGCGCCTGTCATTACTTCGAATGTCTTGAATTCAAGGCATTATGTGAAATTAATAAGCACTATCTAATCTTGGTTTTCTTGAGATTATGCCTTGAACTCGAGTCAGTAATGTCATGGTCATTTGATTTATAGGTTGAATGACGGTGTAAGAATAGGTCTTTTGGCATGAAAAAGAACTACTAAGACAAAAACGGAAAATATTTGCTTATCTTTAGTCGCAAAATCTAAAAAAGCAATAGTGTTATTTGTCTGATAAGGCAATGCTGTACATTCAGCAAGGTATAATCAATTAAAATGCGCTTGTATGAAAATCAAACTTAAGATTACGATTCTGATATCATTTGTTTTTATAGCATTCTTTCTGTTTTTTATCGGATACGAATATATAAGAAATGTTGAATCGGAGCTTTATCAGAATTCAAAAAAGCTACGTGATGAACAAATCATCGATAAGGTTCTTGAGTTTAAATCAGGATCATTTCTTTCTGCGGTTGCAGATAATGGCTCATGGGATGAAATGGTAAATTATACCAAAACCAAAGACTCCATCTGGGCTAAGAAGAATTTTTATACAATTCTTTCTTCTTATTCAATGAGTAATTTCGGGGCATATAGTTTAAATGGTGAATTATTATACAATGTTGCGGATGAAAAGGCGCATCATTCTGCAATGTCTCCTTCGCTTATAAAGCAAATGTTTGCTTCTAAAAGTCTTATCCATTGCTTTCATCAGGACGGTGAAAATTTGCATGAAATCTTTGGTGCGACAATAGTTCCAGTTACCGATGCTGGAAGACAAAACGATGCATATGGATATTTAATTTGCTCGAAGGTTTGGGATGAAAAATATATTTCAGAAATAGAGGAGGCAACGGGGTTCATGCTTTCGGTGAATTCTTCGTATGATTTGGATTCCATCCAAAAAGCAAAAAGTGATACAATTTTTAGAGTTATTAAAGGTGCAGATAAATCAATAATTGGGCAACTGGTTTTTTATCGAAGTGACACCATAAGTGAGCAGCTGAATGCAATACAGTATTGGGTGTTAGGAGGACTTATAGGTTTACTTGGTGTGATATTAATCATTGTGGTACTCACTCGTAAGTGGTTTATTGCACCGTTAAAAAAGATTACCAATAGTTTGTCTCGCGAAAGCACTGGTGTCCCCAATAGTCTCTTGCATTCTCATAATGAGTTTGGAAATATTGCACGTCTGATTCAGCAGTACAACGAACAAAAATATAATCTTCTAAAGGAGGTGGCAGAAAAGACTGCAGCGACACAGGCATTAAAAGAGGCACACCAGTTTTCTGATATGATCTATAAGGTTATTCCCAGTGCACTATTTACTGTTGATAACAATAAGTGCGTTACCAGTTGGAATAAAAAGGCTGAACTAATCACTGGTTATAGCGCAGAGGAAATGCTTGGTAAAAGTTGTGATGAGTTTTCTGTCCGGCTATCAAGTGAGCATTGCGACTTATTCAATCCAGATGTGCCCAAACCAATCAGTGGTCATGAATGCACAATAATTCATAAATCCGGAAGAAGAATATCTATTATCAAAAATATTGATGAATTGCGCGATGTGGATGGTCGTGTTATTGGCGGTATTGAGAGCTTTGAAGATGTCACTGAAAGCAAGCGTATCGAGGCAGAGTTGAGGCAGAGCGAGTCGCGTTATTCAACATTGGTCAGGAAAATGCCCAATATGATGCTAATCCACAGTAAGGGTAACCTTTTGTTTGTGAATGAAGCGTCGGTGAATGTAATTGGATATTCTTTTGAAGAACTCAAAGGCACTCCTCTCTTTCATTATCTCACGCCAGAATCAGCACAAATTGTGAAAAACGTAATATCCTTGCGGGCTTCGGGAGAGAATAATATTAAAGATTACGAATTGCAGGTGATAACAAAATCTGGCGAAATTAAAGACGTGATTATTAAAACTGAAATGATTACGTTTGATAATGAAGACGCGGTTTTAACGATTCTGACTGATATCACCGAAAGAAAACAATTTGAAAAACTATTAATAGAACGAGAATTAAAACTCAATACTATTACGAGTTCTGCCAACGACGGCATCATCATGATCGACAATGAAGGTCTGGTGTCCTTCTGGAACCCCGCTGCAGAAGAAATATTTGGTTATACCGAAGAGGAAATCATTGGAAAGAGCCTTCACTCTATAATTGCCCCCGGGCGGTACATGCCGGCGCATATGGCGGCATTTAAAAACTTTCAGGCGACAGGTAAAGGAAACGCAATTGGCGAAACGTTGGAGTTGTCGGCCATGAAGAAGGGCGGTGACGAAATTGATGTTGAATTATCTCTTTCCGCTATTAAGTTGAATGGATTATGGGTGGCAGTCGGCATTGTACGCGATATTACAGAAAGAAAACTGGATGAAATTGCACTTCAGCGTGCAAAGGTTGAAGCCGAACGTGCTAATAAGGCGAAGTCGGAGTTTCTGGCTATGATGAGCCACGAAATCCGAACACCAATGAATGCCGTTATTGGTATGACCGAGCTTACGCTGACAACGAATCTTAGTCAAACTCAGCGAGAGTATTTAGAAGCCGTTCAGTCTTCCGCATATTCATTATTAGATACTATTAATGATATCTTAGATTTTTCGAAAATTGAAGCAGGTAAGCTTGAACTTGAAAACCGGGAGTTTAATTTAAGAGAAATGGTTGAACGAAGTGTTGAAATCTTAAATGTAAAGGCCTATTCAAAAAGTATTGAATTGTTATTCGAGATCGAGCCATCATTGCCAAAACTGTTTATTGGTGATCCGACGCGAATTCGACAAATATTAATAAATTTAATAGGTAATGCTATAAAATTTACCGATAAAGGTGAGATTTGTGTAAGTGTTACGATGCATCAGGGAAGCAATCCTATCGATAATGTAAGAATTCCTGTTCAATTTAGTGTTCGGGATACGGGAATTGGAATTCCAAGGGAGAAGCAACTGTCGATTTTTAATAGCTTTGAACAAGCTGATCGATCCACCACAAGAAAGTACGGTGGAACTGGTTTAGGTTTGTCAATTTCGAGAAGTTTGACAGAAATTATGGATGGGACTATTTGGGTTGAAAGTACCTACGGTGTGGGTAGTACATTTTCATTCGAGATCCCATTGATTGTTGCATCTGATCAACTTCGTGTTACGTCAGGTGAAATCATTAATATAAAGAATGTATTGGTAATTGACGATAATGCAACCAATTTGAGAATTATGCATGATATGCTTGATTATTGGGGAATTCAATCTACAATATGTTCTGATGGGGCAAGCGCACTTCATGTGTTGGAGGATTCGGAAGGGAATAATGTGAAATATGATCTTGTGATTCTTGATATGCATATGCCAGAAATGGATGGTCTTATGGTTGCTGAAAAAATTAAAAGCGAACTTAATCTCGGGTCAGAGCCTTTAATCCTAATGTTTTCATCAATAGAAAAAGAGAATTTACAAAAAATGGGTAAAGATGTTGGAATCGACCGGTTTTTATCCAAACCCGTTAAAATGTATGAATTGTATGAGCTACTTACAGGCATAGTTCAAAACAATGAAGCAAATGGTAAGGACATGATTCAATGTGAGCATACTGGTTCATATTATGATAAAACTATTATGGTTGTTGAGGATAATAGTTTAAATATGAAACTCATGAATGCCTTACTATACAATACAGGTGCGAAAATCGTGAATGCAAATGATGGAGCCGCGGCTGTAGATTTATATAAAAGTATGCATATAGATTTAATTCTTATGGATGTTCATATGCCAGTCATGGATGGTTTTGATGCTACAAAAATGATTCGTTCTATCGAAGGAACATTAAATCATATTCCAATAATAGCGCTTACAGCCATTGCTATGGTGGGTGATAGAGAACGTTGTATTAATGCAGGCATGGACGATTACCTATCAAAACCCTTTAAGAAGAATGAACTCTTCGATATTCTAACAAAGTTTTTAATATCAGACCTTCCATCAATCCAACCTCAGGCAGAATTAAATATGCATTTCACTGATAGAGATCAGGTGTTTGATAAATGCGCTTTTCTTCAGCTCACAGGGAATGATCAGGAATTATATACTGAGCTGTTAGAGCATTATAAAGGACTAATGCCATCCTTGCTTGATAAGCTGTCAGCTTCAATGAAAAGCTTAGATTATTCTCAGATTGCTTTTCATTCCCATACGATTAAGGGGATGAGTAGTAATCTACACGCTAATCGCATAAGTCTTATGGCTAAATCAATTGAATTACTTGCTAATACGAACGGTGAGATTAATGAAATGCAAGTATTGGTGAAACAACTCAATGATGAATTCTCAACATTTCTTGAATTTATTAGAATGCATGCATAGGCTAATTACTTAGGTGATTTCAGGTCATTTGACGCATTGCTTGGGGGGTGACGCTTGTTGTAATTTTACGGAATATTCACTAATCCCCATCATTATGAACTCAAGACTTACACAAAAACCTACTGTGCAGACAAAACTCAGCATAAGCCTGAGATTAAAAGTTGCCATAGGAATAGGATTGCTTGTTATTGTAGCTGGTGTTATTATCCTGATTGTTCTCAATACGGGAAACAGTACAAAAACCAATGCTGCCAATAATATTGTTGCAGCACCCTCATCCAATAATGCTTATTTCGATGGCACTGTTGATAGTTATATTGATTTTGGGAAGGGTAAAAATCTTCAATGTATAAAGGACCTGCCCAGTTCTAATCGAATGTCAATTACTATGTGGGTTAAGTGGGGGAGCTTTTCAAATCCCGGTATTACAAACTGGGCAAATCTTTTTACTCTTTCTGATTCAATTGGTAGCGGCGATGGCGGGGTATTCTGGGTGCAACATAATCAGACAAACACAAGATTTGAATTTGCATTGAATACCGTTGGTGGCAGCAGGCAGTTTATTCAAAGTACAACTCCAATTGTTGCAGGGACATGGTATCATTTAGCCTGTGTTTATGACGGCAGGCCTAGTGTGAAGAAGATGTATATTTATGTAAATGGGGTTCTTGAGGCAACGGGGAATAATGCATCGGGAAATATTGCTGCTTTTTCAAATGCTGCAAAACTAAATATGGGACGTTGGTCGAATCCGCAAAACGAATACCGCCGTTTCAATGGCTTTATTGATGAGGTTTCTATATGGAATATTGCACTTAGCCAGACACAGATCAATAATTTGATAAATAATCCAAGCAGTGTGCTTGGTGGTGCTTACGATGCAGGAGGTTTAATCGGATATTGGAATTTTGATGATTTAACGGCAAACAGTCTTTGTGGCTGTCATAATAACGGAACCATGGGCGCCGGTGTTACATTGCCTGTAGAGCTTATAAGTTTCACTGCAGAAAACAAGGGGAAGTCAGTTGAATTAAATTGGGTTACTGCTTCTGAAAAGAATAATAACTTCTTTTTGGTAGAAAGATCCTCGGATATGGAGAGCTTTTCAAGCATAGGCACGGTGCAAGGTGCAGGAAACAGCAACGAACGTTTAGAATATTCTTTTGTTGATGAGAATCCCGGGACCTCTATCAATTACTATCGTCTAAAGCAAACCGATTATGATGGTGCTTTTGAATACAGCAAGGTAATTTCCGTAAATAGTGACAATAAAAAAGTTGATTTGGGAACATTGGCTGTTGGGCCAAATCCATTTACCGACCAAATTGTGTTTAGCTATGATGCCCTTGTTGAAGGCCAAGTTGACATGATGTTATATGATTTGTCGGGAAAGGTTCTTCGAGATGAAACAACCGAAGTAACAATAGGCAAGAATACATTGACTTTGTCGGGGAATGCCAATCTGCCTTCGGGATATTATCTCGCATGTATAAGACAAAACAGTGTAAACACAGCCATGATTAAGCTGGCTAAGGCAAAATAATTCGAAGCAATCAACAATTAAAAATCAGAAAAGAGCAGATCGTCATCTGTTATTTCAGCAGTGTCGGAAATGAGAATTCCGCGCTCAATCAAAGCCTTAAGCTCACGCACGTTACCGGGCCACCGGTGCTGCATGAGCTTTTTTATTGCGTCTTTATTTAGTGATTTGATTGGGATTTTATTGTTGGAACAGAATTCCTTCATGAAAAAGTTAGTAAGAATGAGGATATCATTTCCTCTTTCTCTAAGCGGTGGAAGGTGAATCAGGAAACCTTGTACACGATAATATAAGTCTTCCCTGAACTGTCCATCCTTAACCATTTTTCCTAAGTTACGATTAGTTGCAAGCAACACTCGAATGTTGACCGCTGTCTCTTTGTTGCTGCCCAAACGAGTAATTTTCTTTTCCTGAAGTACGCGAAGTAACTTGGTCTGCAAGGAAAGATCCATGTCGCCAATCTCATCAAGGAAAATCGTTCCTCCATCGGCTTCTTCAAATTTGCCAATGCGTTTGGTGTCGGCACCTGTAAAGGCGCCTTTTTCGTGACCAAAGAGTTCGCTTTCGACAAGTTCTGAAGGAATGGCTGATACATTGACCGCGATAAACGGCTTTTTACTTCGATACGAGTTGTAGTGAATCGCCTGTGCAACTAATTCCTTTCCTGTGCCGCTTTCGCCAGTTATTAATGTCAATAAATCACTATTCTCAACTTTTTGAATGAGGCGCAATACTTTGATTATCTCACTGCTTTCGCCAATAATCGCACGATACTTTTCTCGCTTTACTACAAGAGATCGCAATTGCTCAACTTCGTGTTTTAGTTGAATCGTTTGCTCTAAATTCCGGATGGCATTTTCAAATTCAATGAAAGCGCTTTGGTTTTTGATAATGTAGTATTTCGCACCTAACTTGTATGATTCAACAACAACGGATACATCTTCCTGCCCTGAAAAAAAGATAACATTGCATTCTGAACTCTGCTCGTGAATTTTTCTTAGGATATCCAGACCCGACATATCAGGCAGATTGTGATCAAGTGTAAGAATCTCGGGTAATGGATCGGTAGCATTTAGAAAATCCTGTCCATTCTGATACCAGGCAATATTGAATTTATCTTCGCTCAAATATTTCTTCATTAATTTGTAATGAATAATATCATCTTCGATAATGGAGATCGAAATCCTTACATCCGTATCCATAGAATCAGCCTATTTTTTTTACAAATTTAATAGATTAGAATCAAAATTCCTAACAATTAATGATTATTCCGTCACTACTATGTTTAATTAATATTTATAGTTTTCTAATGTAAATGTGTTTTATGTGATTTTTTCCAGAGTCCCGTTCATCGATTTCGAATTTATTGATGCTTCGGATTAAAGGCAACATTTTACTGAATCCATAATTTCGGGGATCGAAATCCGGTTTTTTCTTCAACATCAGATTGCCCAGTTCACCAAGAAAAGCCCAGCCATTTTCATCAGCGAGATCGCTTACACTATCGATACAAAGCTTAATAATCTCCGGATCAATTTTGCTTAGTGGTTTATGGTTATGAATGGCATCTCCGCCTGTTTGTTTTTTACCTCCGCTTTTGTGCTGATGAGGCGAATCCGGCTTGAGGATTTCAAGGTAGATAAATTTGTCGCAGGCCGTAATGAAAGGGTTAAGCGTTTTCTTCTCTCCAATACCTATGACTTTCATGCCGGCCTCTCTAAGGCGTGTTGCGAGTCTCGTAAAATCGCTATCGCTCGACACTATGCAAAAGCCATCCACTTTTCCGGTGTATAAAATATCCATGGCGTCAATAATCAGTGCGCTGTCCGACGAATTCTTCCCCGACGAATAACTGTATTGCTGGATAGGGGTGATGGCATTTTCAAGTAGAACATTTTTCCATCCGGAAACCGTTGGCTTGGTCCAGTCGGCGTAAATGCGCTTAAAAGTTGGGGTGCCGTATTTTGCAATTTCTTCAAACATTTCCTTAACATTAGCATAAGGAACATTGTCGGCATCAATTAGTACGGCTAATTTTAATTCGTTGGGAGACTCCATTGATCATATTTTCCGTAAATATAGTGAAAAGATTAATGTTTAGGTTCATGAGACTGATTATAATCCAAATAATCAAAACTTTAGTGTTGTTATTGCGACAAAAGGCCATAATGCTTGCCTTGAGCCATTCCCTTTGAATTTTGACTGAAAGGTTGTAACTTTGCGCCCTTAATGAAAAATCAGAATTATGTTTGATAGTTTAAGTGATAAACTGGAACGCGCGTTTAAGCTTCTTAAAGGTCAGGGTCATATTACCGAAATCAATGTTTCGGAAACACTTAAGGAAGTTCGAAAGGCTTTACTTGATGCCGACGTAAGTTACAAGATTGCCAAGACCTTTACCGATGAGGTGAAGGAAAAGGCATTGGGGATGAATGTGCTGAAAGCCGTATCACCCGGGCAAATGATGGTTAAAATCACCCACGATGAACTTACTCGTCTTATGGGTGGCGAAAAGCAAGAGATTAACCTAAAAGGCTCCCCGGCAATTATTCTGTTATCAGGATTGCAAGGCTCTGGAAAAACCACCTTCGCTGCAAAATTGGCTAATTATCTAACAACTAAGCGTGGCCGTTCAGTATTATTGGTTGCCTGTGATGTGTATCGTCCGGCAGCTATTGAGCAATTAAAAGTTCTTGGAGAGCAGGTGAGTTGTGAGGTGTTCTTTGATGAAAGTGATAAGAGCCCAGTTTCCATTTCCAAAAAGGCCATTGCCTATGCAAAGGACAAATCGATCAACACAATTATTATCGATACCGCCGGTCGTCTTGCTATCGATGAGGATATGATGAAGGAGATCGAAGCGGTTAAGAAAGCAGTAAATCCGACCGAGACACTGTTCGTAGTCGATTCAATGACTGGACAGGATGCGGTAAATACAGCCAAGACTTTTCACGATCGTTTGAATTACGATGGGGTTGTTCTTACCAAATTAGATGGAGATACCCGTGGTGGAGCTGCATTAACCATCAAGGCAGTGGTTGAGAAACCAATCAAGTTTGTAGGAATTGGTGAAAAAATAGACGCTCTAGATGTGTTCTATCCTGAACGTATGGCCGACCGTATTTTAGGTATGGGTGATATCGTTTCTTTGGTTGAAAAGGCTCAGGAGCAATTTAGTGTTGAAGAAGCACAGAAGCTGCAGAAAAAACTGGCTAAAAATCAATTTAACTTTAATGATTTCCTTGGTCAGATTAAGCAGATTAAAAAAATGGGAAATATCAAAGATCTTATGGGTATGATTCCCGGAATGGGAAAGGCCTTGAAGGATGTTGATATCGATGATAACGCATTTAAAAGTATCGAAGCCATTATATACGCAATGACGCCCAAGGAACGCGAAACACCAGAGGTGCTGAATGGCAGTCGCCGCAAGCGCATTGCAGAAGGTAGTGGAACAACGATACAGGAAGTCAATCGATTGGTTAAGCAATTTGAGGACACACGTAAGGTAATGAAAACCGTGACTTCCGGAGGTGGCAGGCAGGCATTAAAGAATATGCGGCAGGCAACCCGGAAACGCTAGGGTTTGATGTAAATAATATTCAAGCACAGCATTGCGCTGTGCTTTTTTTTGTGAAATTTCTACGTTGTGACAATAAGGAAACTCAGGAGTCGAGCCACTCTTTGAATTTTGTGACTTTGTCCACACTGACAAATATTTCTTTTTGCTGTGCAGGGTGGAGGTCAACCTTGAGCCGGCTTTTTGGGAATATATGTACGTTTCTGATCGCATTCAAGCCAATGATGTATTGGCGATTGATGCGGAAAAAATCCTTAGGGTTGAGTTGATTTATAAGCTGATCGAGGCTATGGTCAAGGGGAAAGCTTGTATTGTCAGTAAGCATCATGAAACTAATGCTTTCTTCGCTGTAGAAATAGGCAATCTGGTCAATTGTAACTGTTTTTATTTTGCTGCCCACCTGAACTGAGAAACGCTGTTTATACTTAGGTTGTTTTTGCTGGAGAGATTCGTAAATCTCAGTGATATCAATGGTTGCATTAAACTGCCAATCTTTGTATTTTTCCAGCGCAAGATTCAGTTCTTGCTGAATGATAGGCTTTAGTAGATAATCAATGCTACGCAACTTAAAAGCACGGATTGCGTATTCATCATAAGCAGTGGTAAAAATCAGTGGTGACTTCACTTGCACGCGCTCGAAAATGACAAAGCTGAGGTTGTCTTCCAGATGGATGTCGAGAAAGATGAGGTCAGGGTTAGGATGGAGATTAAACCAAGTCACGGCTTCCTCAACCGAAACAAGCTTGGCAATCACATTTATACTCGGGTCATATTTCAAAATCATCCGTTCAAGATGATCTGCTGCTAATGATTCGTCTTCAATAATTACAATGTTCATAGTTGTTTTTTCAAGCGCTAAAGTAATGGAATTCTTGCTTCGAAAGCATTTCCTTTTAAGCCGAACAATGCTGGTTTATCAGTAAAAAAGCTGTAACGGTTGGTAATGTTTGTTAAGCCCAAGCCTGTAGATTCGATAGTGTTTTCGCGAGGTTGATAATTGTTTATAATAAGAAGGTTGGATTCGTTATCAACAAAAATATCTACAACTAGTGGCGATTTCACCGAGAATGTATTATGTTTTATTGCATTTTCAATGAGTATTTGCAGAGCCAGAGGTGGTATCTTTGATTTCAAGTATTGCTCAGGAATATTGATATTGAATTTTAATTTATCTTTAAAACGCGTATTAAGTAAGAATGTGTAGGATTGCATGAATTCAAGTTCGGTTTGAAGGCTCACCAGATCGTCGGATCGATGTTCAAGCACATAACGATAGATCTTAGACAGATTACCAGTGAATATCTCTGCAAGGTCAGGATCGACGCTAATTAAAGAAGAAAGAACATTGAGTGCATTAAACAAAAAGTGTGGATTAACCTGGTTCTTTAAGGTTTCAAATTGTGACTGCAGGTTTTCTTTTTGCATTCGTAATAGTTCACTTTTTTTCGTCTGCAATTCCGAAAAATACGTCTGCATTTGTTCAAGGGTAAGCGAATAATTTTTTTCCAGTGCTGCATACGAATTTTCCAGTTCTTTTTCCAGACGTTTTTTTTCAGTGTAGTCGTGTACTACAGAAATGGCAAATTCTTCATCATTTAATCTAAAGACATTGCCAATAATTTCAACGTTTAAAATACTTCCATCTTTTCGTTTATGTCTGCGCTCTGGAACATAAACAAAGCCTTTGCTTTCTCGAAGCAGTTGCATCGACTTTTCTGGCTCATCAGAGATATCGGGGTTTGATAAAGCAAGAAATTCATTACGAATGCGAATCCAGAGTTAAAACTTAAAAAACAAGTAGTTACTAACAATAAAGATGTTAATAAATTATATGAAATAAATATTGCCAAGTCATTGGAAATCAATATCTTAGATGATAATTCCACTTAAAATCATAAGATATGATTCCCAAAGACAAGGCTTACAAATTAATACAAATTTATTGTCATGTGTGCGATAAATTTGATAAAGATTTTCAATACACCGTACAGCGCTTCAGTAATAACGATAGACCGGAGTTTACAGATCAAGAAATTATGACGATTTATTTATTTGTAGTTAGCCAGGAGAAAAGATTTCAGGTAAGGCAAATCCATGCATTTGCACAGGAATACTTGACTTCATGGTTCCCAAAGTTGCCTAATTACAAGGCTTTTAATAATCGTCTTAACCGATTAGTAGAACCTTTTCGGTTGCTTGGGGAATCTTTAGTCAAGGAAAACAGACCAGCGGATTGCGATGAAAATATTAGTTTGCTTGATTCAATGCCTGTTATCACCTGTTCCGGAAAACGTAAAGGCAAAGTTGCACCGGAACTTACAGACAAAGGATTTTGCTCAACTAAGTCGTTATATTTTTATGGTCTCCGCATACACTCGCTTGGATTCCGCCGGCTTAAAAAAATGCCATTTCCTGAACAAATGCTCATTTCACATGCATCTGAAAACGACCTGAATGTTTTCCGGAACTACTGGAGTAACATTGAAAACAGAACTTTTTTTGGCGACAAAATTTACTACAATGTTGACTACTTTCATCGTCTGGAACAAACACAAAATTCAATAATGTTAACTCCCGTAAAGGCAGTAAAAAATCAATCAGAAACAGAAAAGCAATTTAATAAAGCAGCTGATGATCTTTTCTCACGCGCTGTATCCAGCGTCAGGCAGCCTATTGAAGCATTCTTTAATTGGTTAATTGAAAAAACAGATATTCAAAGAGCAAGTAAAACAAGATCCGCCAAAGGCCTACTTATCCATGTGTTTGGCAAGCTGGCCGCCGCATTCATTGCATTAATATTTTAACTCTGGATTCGCATTACGAGTATACCCGTATACTTTACATGCGGCCTCATTTACATCTACAATTTTCCCTGATTCGTAGCTCATAATTAGTATGGCATCACCTACCATATTAAAAATAGTACGATATCGTTCTTCGCTTTCGCGGATAGCTTCCTGTGCTTTTAATTGCTGGGAGTAATCACGAACAATAATAAATGCTGCAGGTTTCCCATAATAATCAATCGTGCTGCTGTTAAGTTCCATGGGCATACTCCTGCCGAATTTGTCTCTTCCAGTGATGGTATAAATGGTTCTGAATTCCTTGCCCTGCATGCGGCGTTCGTGCGTGTTTTTGATTAAATCGTGATCTGATGGAACTACCAAATCAAATATTGTAAGCTGTGAAAGCTCTTCCCAGCTATAATGGCACATTTCAATAAATGTAAGGTTCGAAAAAATGAATTTGCCATTTTGTGTAATGATGATGCCATCCGTTGCGTTTTCTACCAGATTTCGATATTTCTCTTCTGAAGCCATTAGCGCTCGTTGATTAAAAAATATCAATGCTGTAGAGCGGTTGTTAATGATCGAAATAAAAATTCCAATGACCAATACACCAAAAACTGTTGAGCCTTGCACAGCGATATCGACAGGATGAATTTTGGTGTTTTCAAAAATGATAAGTAATCCGAAATGTTGCACTACAAACACAAGCGCGTGTAGAATATGGTTGCGATAACTCAGTGGAATAAAAACGAACCATACAATGAGAACCACGTTAATCCCATACCAGTAGGGGCTGTTGAATCCACCGGTCGTTATAGTTTGCACTGTGGAATATAGTGCGCAACAAAAAAATCCGACATATAAAAGTGTCAGACTAACGGATTGGCGTCTAAAAATAAATGCGACACATAAATTGGTTAGAAAAAGCATTGAGGCCGTGAATCTGACCCAGAATTGAAGATTAGCTGATTCGACGTGTATAATAAAATCGAGAAAGTGAAAGCACATAACCAAGGTTACCGTAGTAAAGGTAGCTATAGTAAGTGTTTTGAAAATCTTCTTTTGCCTGTATAAAACGTACTCCTGATCCTTATTGCAGGTGTTTAAATAGTTTATTAAATTAGACAGGCCAAAGGGCATAGTCGCAGCTTTTCGAAACGAGGGTTTGTTGTCTTCAGTGTGAATCTATCTGCACCAAATTACTTGGGGAGTTTTCCGAAGAGCTTCATGATGGAGCGGTGAAACTTGTGGAATCCTTTGGGGTTGGCAAACATCATAATGCACTTACCGTAAATAATATTGAAACCCTCAGTTTTTGAAAGCTCAATGGTTTCCGGTGTTTCAGTTGTTTGCTGTATCCAAATGTTTTTAATGCCTTTTGCCATAGCTTCGCGGACAGCAGCCGTAGTTTGTGATTTTGGAGCAAGCAAAACGATTGCATTGACATCCGACGGCAAACTGCTTATGCTTTTATAACATGTAGTATCGAATAACTGATCTGCATTCGGGTTAATGGGCAACAGTGTGTATTTCTGCTGCTCGGCTAAGGTTTTAAATGCCATTGATCCGAATTTTTTGGGGTTTCTCGAAACTCCCGAAATTGCTATGCTTTTTTCATTGAAAAAAGATTGAATTTGAGCTTGCGTAATCATAGATGTAAATAGTTAAATGTTGAGATTTTGATACTTGTATCTTTAATTGCTTTCTCTGCAAAGATAGCAATTATAAATAATTGCGAAGTTTATTCGTGAGCCTTGGTTTTTAAAAGCCGAAGGCGATTTAAATGCCTTATGCGAACAATCCCGCCAACGGCGGAGGGTATAATACCCCGCCCTTCTAAGGCGGAATGTTGGGGCCGGGGCCCCGCAGAGCGGGATTTCGTGAACTCAACTTGCCCCGGGGTTCATACCCGTGATTTACTGAATAACAATTAAGAAACTACTTTTGTTTTTCCTTGTATAGAGTGATTGCTTATTTCTTCAAATGAACGTTACAATATTTTCCAATCAGATCCATATCCCGCATTTGAAGCGGCAAACATTCGTTGTTAAGGCATTTTAGTATATCTGTCATAATGTGATTTTTTATATCAATCATTACCAAATCAATTGCTTACTAGCTACAGATTGTTCACCGAACAATAATCAGTTATTTTAAATTGCTTAATTTTGAACTCACAATAAACGAAATCTCTGTTATTTTGAATACAGTTATCTTATACGCAGTAATTGCTCTATGCGGCACAGCAATTTTTTTTGCAGCAATTATTTTTTTGGTAGAAATGAAGTTCAAGGTGGTTGAAGATCCCTTGATTGACAAGGTGCAAGCTATGTTGCCAGGAGCAAATTGTGGTGCTTGTGGTTTGGCCGGATGCCGAAATTTTGCTGAGGCCATTGTAAAAGAAAAGAATTTCGAACGACTTAATTGCCCTGTTGGAGGTAATGCCACAGTTAGAGAAATCAGTGCTTTAATTGGTGTCTTGGCTATAGAAAAAGATCCTTCAATTGCAGTAATTCGATGCAATGGCAGTCATGCCAATGCACCCCGAAAAATTATCTACGAGGGTGCTTCCAATTGCCACTTCGCGCATAGCCTGTTCGCAGGCGAAAGTGGGTGTCCACATGCATGTCTTGGACTCGGCGATTGTGTCGTGTCGTGCAGGTTCGATGCAATGGAAATGGATTTGACTACTGGTTTGCCCATTGTGTTAGAAGATAAATGTGTGAGCTGTGGTGCTTGTGTAAAGGTCTGTCCTCGCAATATTATTGAATTGCGTAAAAGAGGTATTGAAAACCACAGGGTGTTTGTCAGTTGTGTAAATAATGAAAAGGGCGGCTCAGCTAGAAAAAATTGCAGCGTTGCTTGCATTGGGTGTGGTGCATGTCCAAAGGTTTGCGCTTTTGATGCAATTACTATGGAGAACAATCTGGCATATATCGACCCTGATAAGTGTACACTGTGCCGCAAATGTTATCCTGTATGCCCGACCAAGAGTATTGTCGAGCTAAATTTTGATAACTAAATTGATATTGTTAGTCAAAGATTTAGTCCGTTCAGTATTTTTAAGATGCGCATTTTTTGAAGCAAAATAAATGGCTATCTGAAACTAGACATATTATGAAACTAAAAACATTCAGAAAAGGTGGAGTGCATCCATTGGAGCATAAGCTGTCAGCAGAAGTTCCGATTGAAGTACTTCCACTTCCAGGCATTGTAACTATTCCACTTTCGCAGGTGTTAGGTGCTGCCGCTGTTCCTGTAATAGAAAAGGGTGATAAAGTATTGGTTGGTCAGTTAATCGCACGTGGTGAAGCTTTTATTTCAGCGAATGTTCATTCTTCTGTTTCCGGGACAGTAAATAAAATAACCGAAGTGACTGATTCTTCAGGATACGAGCGTTTATCTGTCGTTATTGATGTAGAAGGTGATGAATGGTTATCGTCAATTGATCGAAGTAAAGAAGTGAAAAGAGAAATTTCTCTCACTAAAGATGAAATTATAAAGCGAATTCAGGATAGTGGCATTGTTGGTATGGGAGGAGCTAACTTTCCGTCGCATGTAAAATTATTAGTGCCTGCTGGGAAAAGAGTGGAGGTGCTTTTAATTAATGGTGTTGAGTGCGAACCATATTTAACTGCCGACCATCGGGTAATGCTCGAAAGAAGTGAGGAGTTGATGGTTGGTATCTCCATTCTGATGAAAGCCTTGGATGTGAAGCGTGCTATTATCGGCGTTGAAAATAACAAAGCGGAGGCTATTGCGCAACTTCAAAAACTATCTGCTAGTTTCGATGGTATCGAGGTTTGCGGATTAAAAGTTAAATATCCGCAGGGTGGCGAAAAACAACTTATCAAAGCTATTACTGGTCGCGAAGTACCCTCTGGAAAGCTTCCTGTTGATG
Organism: Bacteroidales bacterium; assembly: GCA_963678485.1. Taxonomy (GTDB): domain Bacteria; phylum Bacteroidota; class Bacteroidia; order Bacteroidales; family CAIWKO01; genus CALGYY01. The sequence continues at coordinate 518,852 of OY782882.1, read as the reverse complement.
TTGGTGCAGTTGTTCACAATGTAGGAACTGCGCTTGCTGTTTATGAAGCCGTTCAAAAAAATAAACCCCTTTTTGAGCGTGTTGTTACCGTTACTGGTAAAGAAGTTAAAAAACCATCTAATTTTCTTGCTCGCATTGGCGTGCCTGTTAGTATGCTCATTGAGCATGCGGGTGGCTTACCTGATAATTCCGGTAAAGTAATAAGCGGTGGTCCCATGATGGGAAAAGCACTGAGTTCATTGGAAGTTCCCGTAGTTAAAGGCATGTCGGGAGTGGTGGTGATGTCTGAAAAGGATTCAATCCGAATTCCAGAAGTCAATTGTATTCGCTGTGGTCGCTGTATTACTGTGTGTCCGATGGGTCTGCCCGCTTATCTTCTGGCATCTGCAGTTGAAACAGAAAACCTTGAATTAGCTGAGCATTCAAGAGTAATGGATTGTATCGAATGCGGATCATGCCATTATACCTGCCCTTCGGGACGTCCCTTACTTGATCAGATAAGAGTTGGGAAATCTAAAATTGGGCAAATCATCCGTTCACGTAAAAACAATTAAAGAACTATGAATTTATTTAAAATATCCGGTTCTCCTCATATTCACGCACCACAGAGCGTAAAGAAAATTATGTGGTTCGTTGTGCTGGCTATGCTGCCAGCCATGCTGGTATCCTTCTGGTATTTTGGAATTGGTGCAATACTCATCACACTTACCTCTGTCGCTGCATGTCTATTATTTGAATTCCTGATACAGCGTTTTTTATTAAAGGGACCATTAACCATTACTGATGGATCTGCTATAATTACTGGAATATTGCTGGCATTTAATGTTCCCAGTAATTTGCCTTTGTGGCAAATTGTGATTGGAGCAATGGTCGCTATTGGAGTTGCAAAAATGACCTTCGGGGGACTGGGCAAAAACCCATTCAATCCGGCGCTTATTGCTCGAGTATTTTTGTTGATTTCATTTCCGGTGGATATGACCACTTGGCCACTTCCTGAGGTAAACAGAATGGTACTTACTGACGCGATATCAGGACCGACTTCGTTGGGAATTATTAAAGAAGGGATACTGAAGGGCGACAGCATGACGCAACTTATGGGCAATGTTCCATCATATTTCGATATGTTTATTGGAGGCATTGGTGGATCTCTGGGCGAAGTATCTGCACTGGCTATTCTTGTCGGGGGATTATTTCTTTTAATTAAACGCATTATTTCGTGGCATATTCCCTTTAGCTTTATAGGAACAGTGGTGGCATTTACAGGAATATTGTATTTAATTGATCCTGAAATGTACGTCAATCCTTTGTTTCATTTATTAGCCGGAGGATTAATGCTGGGGGCGTTTTTCATGGCAACCGATATGGTGACCTCTCCAATGACCAAGTCAGGACAACTAGTATTTGGTGTTGGATGTGGCTTGCTTACAGTGTTGATAAGGGTTTGGGGAGCTTACCCTGAAGGTGTTTCCTTTGCCATCCTTATAATGAATGCTGTGGTGCCCTTAATTAACAAGGGGTTCAAACCAAAAACTTTTGGGGAGGTTGTAAAAAATGGCTAAAATAAAATCTACATTGCCGAATATGATATTGTCGCTCACCTTGATTTCTCTGGTGATGGCAGGAGCTTTGGGCTTTGTTTACACAAGCACTAAAGAACCCATTCAAAAGGCAAACGCACAAAAAGTCGTTGATGCGATTGCAAGGGTAGTCCCAGCCTTTAATAATGATCCTGTGACTGAAGTTTACAAAGTTGCAGAGGGAAAAGATACCGTTTATTTCTTTCCGGCTAAAATGGATGGTACATTAGTAGGTACCGCAGTGAAAACATTTTCCCAGCGCGGATTTGGAGGCTATATTAGTATTATGGTGGGTCTGCTTCCTGATGGATCTATCTACAAAACTGAAGTGCTGGAACAAAAAGAAACACCCGGACTTGGAACGCTGATGAAAGAGCCGACATTCAGGAACCAGTTTGAAGGCAAGAATACAAAAGAATTTAAGTTACTGGTAAAAAAGGATGGTGGTGATGTCGATGCAATTACTGCAGCCACCATTTCTTCCCGTGCCTATTGCAATGCTCTGCAGCGCGCAATTGATATGTACAAACAAGCAAACGGTAGTGCTGATAGCAGTGCAGGGACAACTGTGGCTGCTTTCGAACTGACTTCTGCGGAACCCCTTAAGCAGGTCATGCCCTCATTTAGTAATGATCCATTATCGGAAGTGCAACAAATAGACGGTCTCGATGTGTTTGTTGGAAAAAAAGGAGAGAAGGTGACCGGGTATGCTGTGAAATCGTTTGCTATGGGATATAATGATACAGAGCCTATTTGGATATTAGTAGGTTTTATACCTGATGGAACCATTAATAATCTTACAGTACTTAGTCAGAAAGAAACCAAGGGGCGTGGATCGATGATTTGTGACGATGAATTTCTTGGTCAGTTCAAAGGAAAGAATCTCGCTACTTTCAATATTCTGGTTGCCGATGATGGTGGCGATGTTGATGCTATAAGTGGAAGCACCATCTCATCTAGGGCAGCTTGCAAAGCAATTGAGAATGCCTACAAGGCCGTAATGAAAGGAGGTGCAAAATGAGTATGCTAAAGTATTTGACGAATGGACTCCTGAAAGAAAATCCAACTTTTGTGCTTGTTCTTGGGACTTGTCCCGCACTGGCTGTGACAACTTCTGCAGTGAATGGTTTGGGAATGGGTGCCGCTACGACTTTTGTGTTGATTTTCTCTAATCTGTTGATTGCTGCATTAAAAAACGTGATTCCCGATAAAGTGCGTATTCCTGCCTTCATTGTTGTGATTGCTACCTTTGTCACCATTGTTGATCTTGTGATGCAGGCATATGTTCCGGATTTGTACAAAGCACTGGGAGTGTTCATTCCCTTGATTGTTGTCAACTGTATAATTTTAGGACGAGCAGAAGCCTTTGCTCAAAAGAATAAAATTATTCCTGCAATTTTAGATGGTATTGGAATGGGTATCGGCTTCACACTTGCGATTACGCTGATGGGGGCTATCCGAGAGATTCTGGGCAGTGGTGCTATTTTCGATATTAAATTTGTTTCGGAACAAACAAAAACCATCCTGATTTTTATAATGCCTCCAGGGGCTTTTATAACGTATGGTTATCTTATAGCCCTTATAAATCGTATTAAGGCGAAGAATAAAATATGATATTGTTATATTTAAATTAAAAATATATGGAACTTGTTAATATTATAATACTTGCACTGCTGGTCAACAATGTTGTATTGGCCCAGTTTCTTGGTATATGCCCATTTTTAGGAGTTTCACAAAAAACATCTACAGCCCTAGGAATGGGGGGTGCGGTAATTTTCGTAATGTCTTTAGCTAATCTAGTGACGTATCTGATTCAAATGTATGTTCTCAACCCATTAGGAGTGGAATTTATGCAGACCATCACCTTTATCCTTGTTATTGCTGGTCTTGTGCAGATTGTGGAAATTGTTTTGAAGAAAGCCAGTCCTGCATTATATCAGGCGTTGGGAATATATTTGCCACTGATTACCACCAATTGCGCAGTTTTAGGGATTGCAATATTGGCTGTGCAGAAAGAGTACAGTCTTGTTTATAGTGTTGTATATGCTGCGTCCACTGCAGTTGGATTTACACTCGCATTAATACTCATGGCGGGAATCCGCGAGCAGCTTGAGCTTACACAGTATCCCAAAGGAATGAAAGGATTTCCAATAGCCTTAGTCACTGCTGGATTGTTATCATTAGCCTTTATGGGCTTTGCGGGATTAGTGAAGCTTTAGCCTATCTGACTGATTCTGGCCAAGGCATCAGAATCAATTACACGAATGTCCTTTTTATCCATAAGGATGAGTTTCTCGTCAGCAAACTCACGTAAGGTACGGATTGCATTTTCCATAGAGATATTGGCCATTTCAGCAAGGTCTTTTCGCGTTAGCGATTTGAAAATGTCATTTCCCGTTGGAAGATTTACAATATACAAAATCACATCGGCAACTTTTCCCCTGGATTGCTTTAATGTGATACTTTTCAATCTCCGGAAACGGTCGCTACCATGCTTATTCATGTATTTAAGTAAATCCGTTGTGAAGCGGCCATTTTCCTCCATCAATTCAATGAATGGTTGCACAATGAGGTGGCAAACCACAACATCTGTTAATGCAACTACAGTATAATTACTTACATTGCTACTGAAAACATTACCTGTGATCATATTGTGTGGACCCAACAGTTCCATGATAAAACGCTTGTCATTGTCGGCCTCTATCATTACCTTTACAATGCCTGAGGAGATTAAAAGGAGATAGGGGTTATATGCACCCTTTTTTAATATGACTTCCCCTTTGCGATACTTGACGGCCTCTTTGAGCGTGTTGACTTTGTCGAGTTCTTCTTGAGAAAGTCGGATGAAAAATTCGCATCGTTCTAAACAATCTTTGCAGTTACAAGGTTTGATGGTCTGGTTCATTTGTACAAATTTGGCAATAAATATATAAAGAAACTGACATAAATCAATAAATTCACTGATTTTATTTTATAACTGATGATTAGAATCGATTGAATAAATCCGTACTTTTATACCAGATTTAATGAAGGCCATATAATTTAAGACATATGATAAGGAAGAACATTCGTTTTTTTATTCTGATTTCCGGAAGTGCAATGTTAATATTTGTACTCACTACACTCTCGTGCAAGCATGATCCGGTTGTTCAATCAGTATGTTTTGAATCACAAATTCTCCCCATATTTCAGTCACGTTGCGCGATGACCGGATGTCATGATTCGCAAACAGGCAGGGAAGGTATCATCCTGACTGATTATAACAATATCATGAACGCAGGCATTAATCCGGGAAACCCCTTACAGAGCAAAGTATATCGATCAATGAATGGTGGAGAGGAGCTAATGCCACCTTCTGGAAAAATTGATGATTATTCGCTCACCTTAATTCGTTCGTGGATTGAAACAGGTGCTGAGAATACAACCAATTGTGATTTAAGCAATGTGAGCTGTGATACAGCCAGTGTTACTTATAGTGCATCGGTTCAGCCAGTGTTTAATACTAATTGCGTGGGTTGCCACAATTCGGGATCAACGGTGAATCTTGATGGTTACTCTGCTTTAAGTACCTACCTGACAACCAACGCTACAAAATTGATGGATAATATAAATTACACTGGTGCTCAACCAATGCCGCCATCAGGAAAAATGAATCAGTGCAATATACGCAAGGCAATATTGTGGATACAATCGGGTTACCCGAATAATTAATAATAAAATTTACGACTAATGAAATTGTTCAAACAAGGGCTAGGCTTGCTGGTAATGATAAGTCTGTTTGGGATGTTGCTCTCTTGCTACTACGATAAGGAAGATCAATTATACCCTGCAGTGAGCACTGTTAGTTGCGATACTTCGAGTGTGACGTATACCGCACCTATAAAAACTTTTTTAGATAGCCGTTGTGCAATCTCCGGGTGTCATCAAACCGCTCAGCAATCCCCCGACCTTAGCAGTTTTGCTACAGCATCAGCAGCAGCTTCCACTATTTACGGTGCAGCCAGCAACGCTAATCATGCCAGCCGTTTCACTTGGTCAGCCTGTGAAAAGAAACAATTGCAATTGTGGTGTGCCAACCCCCTCAATTAATCATATTAATAACCGCCTTATAAGATAAATATGAAATTTAACCGAAGCATCTTTTTTCTTTTTTTTGCAATGCTCTTGCAGTGTGTGCAGGTAGTTGCACAGGACAGCATTCCTGCCGTTGCAGAGGAAGAAACCACCTATATTACCAAAGCTTTTTTTGGAACACGTGTATTGAATGGGCAGTCCATAGAAACCACGCCTAAAGGTGTGCTTGAATTGAAGATTCAACATCGCATGGGCAGACTTGATCAGGGTTTTAAGGATTTTTTCGGACTTGATCAGGCGTCTTTTGCATTTGGTTTTGAATATGGAATTACCGATTGGTTGGAAGTTGGAATTGGCCGCACCACGGTTGGTAAGCAATATGACGGTATGTTGAAATTTAAAATATTGCGTCAAAGCAAAGGTAAAAAGAATATGCCGCTTAGTTTGATAGGTTATGCTGGAATGAGTATTAATGGGACTCCCTGGGCAAATCCTGACAGAACCAATTACTTTACTTCGCGTATGAGTTATACATATCAACTCATCATTGGCCGCAAACTTTGGGATAGGGTGGGAATACAGTTGGCTCCAACTTACGTTCACCGAAATCTTGTTCCTACTGCAGCTGATCATAACGATGTATTCGCTTTAGGCGTTGGTGCCCGCGTACGTGTGAGCACCCGTGTTGCCCTTACTGCAGAATACTATTATTTATTTCCAAATCAGATTAGCTCCCAATACAGCGGTGCAGATCTTACCAATAGTTTGTCTGGTGGCATTGAAGTCTTCACCGGCAAACACGTATTCCATATTTTTCTCACCAATGGAATTAATATGATCGAGAATCAATTCATCACTCAAAATACTGAAAGCTGGACGCATAAAGGAATACACATTGGCTTTAATATGAGTCGATTGTTTCGTGTGGCTGAATATTGATACTATGTTTAACAAGAAAAAATGAAAATTATGAAACGTTCACAGATTGTAAAATTAATGTTAGTGCTTGTTGCTGCTGGTGTAATGGTTACTTTGATGGCACAGACATCTTGGTCTTATACTGCTGGTTCACCCAATGGATGTACGGGAAGTCCGGCCGACGGACATACTTGTGCACAGGCTGAATGTCACAAAGGAACTGCTGTTTTTAAGGAAGGGCTGATTAAATCCAATATTCCTGCCGATGGATATACACCGGGTGCTTCCTATACTATTACTGCAACTGCCATTGGTGGTGCTACCTCAAGCAGGTTTGGCTTTCAGGTTTCACCTCAAAGCCCAACCGGTGAACTACTGGGAACCATGACGGTGATTAATAATGCCGAAACAAAGCTCACCGGTAAGGGAAAATATATCACACAAAAAGATATGGGCGTTACAGGTCGCGCCTATAAATCATGGTCATTCAAATGGACTGCCCCTGCTGCTGGAAAAGGTAAAGTAACATTCTATGGTTGTTTCCTAGTTGGTGGAAAACCAGAAGCCATTTATTCCGCAAAAATGGAAGTGAAAGAAAAAGCTAGCTAACAGCCTGTATAATATTTGTTGCTGCTCATTATATTTATAAACGATAAAAGAATGAATTATGAAGAGATTGGTATTGCTCGCGAGCATGATTGTACTGTGTTTGGCTAATATTACTACTAAGGTTGATGCGCAAACGGCAGGTACTTTAACTTTCAGCGTAACAACGACTGAGCCTGCTGGAAATTACAGCAATGTGAATGTGATTGCGTTGTGGATTGCTGATACTAATGGCAATTTTGTTAAGACAAAAATTCGCTATGCTTCCTCACGTATCCAATATTTGAATAAATGGATTACTGCATCATCGTATAATGTGGTGGATGCAGTTACGGGTGCAACGCGCAATGGTCACGGAACGTTAACCTTTACATGGAATTCTACTAATGTGAGTGCAGCAGTGGTTGCAGATGGCTATTACAGAGTTTATATACAGATGAGCGATAAAAACGCTGCTGGTAATTGGACCTATGTTCAATTTCTGAAAGATGGTACTGCACACTCTGTGACTCCGGCTAATAGCGGGAATTTTACAAATATGGCACTGTACTGGACTCCATCTTCAGGTATTGATGAGGCAGCGATTTCGAAATTGAAATTTGCTTGTACACCTAATCCTGTTTCTGATGTGGCAACCATCAATTATTCTTTGGAAACCTTATCTGATGTAACGATTTCGCTGCTTGATTTAAATGGAAGAAACATTGCTGTCCTCGCAGATGGCAATCAGCCTGCAGGTGACCATCAATTGCAGTGGGACGCGCGTTCCATCCCACAACTTAGCAAAGGGATTTATTTTTTAAGAATCAATACAGGAAGTGCTACTGCAGTAAAGAAAATTATCGTTCGGTAAGTATACCACAATTAGTCAATCAGTTAATTTTTTCTGGTTGACTAATTTTTCAAAACAAGCTACATACTTTTGGGCTTTCAAAATATTTAATATCTTTGCCCTGTTTTTGGGTGGTTAGCTCAGTTGGTTTAGAGCATTACCTTGACAGGGTAGGGGTCGATGGTTCGAATCCATTACCACCCACAACTTATCACTCACAGCCCCGTATGGGGCTTTTTTTTTGGCGTCACTTTTTGTCGCGCTTCTTTCTTATCTTAGCGCCTGAATATTTCAGTAAACAATAAGCAATGACCAAGCGCGAGCATTTTCTACGTTACCTTGCTATCATTAAAAAGCTTCAGCACCAAGGAGAAGCCACCTTCGAGGAAATCGTTGGTTATCTAGAACGAGATGCGGAAATTTATAGCTATCATAACCAAATGTCGAAGCGTACATTTCAGCGGGATTTACTCGAAATATTGTCGTTGTTCAATATTGAAATAAAATATGATCACGGGGCAAAAGTCTATCGCATTACCGAAGCCGAAGAAGACCGCGATATGAATCACCGTATGCTGGAAGCACTCGATATTGTTAATCTTTGTAACCTTAGTGATAAAGCGTCACCCTATGTGAGCTTTGAAAAACGCAGACCCGTAGGGACCGAACATTTCAATAGCCTGCTGCATGCGATACAGACGCATAAAGTATTACGCTTTACGTACGAAAAATACTGGGATGGACAGAAACAAACGCGTTCGGTGGAGCCCTATGCACTTAGGGAATCGCACAATCGTTGGTATTTGGTTGCAAACGACCAGAAAGATTCTCAAATAAAAACCTTCGGTCTGGATCGTATGTCAAATCTCAATATCACTACAAAGGGTTTTATCATACCAAAAGGTTTTCAACCGAACGAAAAATTCCGACACTGTTTTGGGGTGCTCAGCGATCCCGCTAATGGTCCGGTTGACGTTGTGTTGTCAGTTACACCAACCCAGGGAAAGTATATAAAGAGCTTTCCTTTGCATGAATCACAAAAGATACTTGCGGATAATGGAGATGAGCTGCGCATTAGTTTATACCTGGATATTAGTAGAGACTTTATAATGGAACTAATGTCACTGGGTGATACGCTCACAGTGATTTCCCCCAAACGTTTAATAAATGAGTTGAAGCATAATTATGAATCAGCGATTAAGAAGTACAATAAGTAATAAAATCTTAGTTGACACTTTATCAGATTCACCCTTGTCGCTGCTGGTTTTTACTGGTGTGAAAAAATCGATATTTCGATTATTATTTTGTATAAACAAAAATATATTTTCCATGAAAGCCTTATCAATCCTGACTTGTGTAAATATATTCTCGTATTTTATTTGTTTTTTTTCTGCACTGTTCCTATATTTCGCCGGCTTTTAAAACATTAAAGAAAATTAAACGTACTTTCACCTGCAAAAAGATACATTATATTTATGAAGAAACCTTTACTATTATTAATGCTCGTGCTGATGACGGGAATGTCTTCCCGCGTTAATGCACAAATTCAGGTACTCCACGATATCCCGTGTTACGGGCAGAATACAGGGGCTCTTATTGCAGCTCCCGCGAATTGGGGAACTGCTCCCTATACTTTTGTATGGAGTACTTCCGATACAACGCAGGCCATACATGATCTGTTTGCGGGAACTTACGGACTCACCATTACAGATAGCTTGGGGGTTGACTCCACTTTCGTTCTGACATTAGGCAGTCCGGATTCACTGGCAATGGCGCTGGCCTCGGTGCTATCAAGTGATTGCGATGGTCATAATAATGGGGCAGTTAATATTACTGCCACAGGAGGGGTAGCACCATATACTTTTGTATGGACAGCTGTTGACTTCGATTCTATTTATACCACTCAGAATATTGCCGGGGTGCGAGGCGGCGATTATGTGGTTCGCATAACCGACACATGGGGATGCACAGCAGATATGAATGTTAATATTCCCAATCTTGCTGTAGTGCCCGTCAGCTTTGTAATTGACTCATTCGTATGTAACGGGTTGATGGGCTCTATGATGGTTCAGGCAGATAATGCAGGCGTAGGATCCTATTACAATTATAGCTGGAATACACCATTCGATACCATTAGTATTACATCCACAGATACTTCATTCAACGCGTCGGGAAATTTTCTTGCAGGAACCTATATAGTTACAACGCTTGAACTGGCGACAGGATGCGCAAATTATGCACAGATACTCATTAACCAGTCGGCAACGCCACTGGTGGTTTCGCAAGCTGTTGTCCATAATCAGTGTTTTTCAGATATGATTGGTAGTATCACACTTGCTGCTACAGGTGGTGATCCATTACCCGATTATCATTGTATTTGGACGGGCCCGGGCGGTTTTACCTCCACAGCATTTACCATTACTGGATTAGTTTCCGGCGATTATGCTTATGTGGTTTCTGATGACAGTGCTTGTAATCTTGCAGGTACCGTTCGTGTGGAACCCTTTGTTCCTTTGCAGGGAAGCGTAAGTCTAACAGGCGTTTCGTGTGATGAAGGTCTCTACGGTCAGGCACTGGCGACCTATTCGGGAGGTTCTGGTATCCTTAATTATCTCTGGTCGTCGGGAGAAAATACTGCTGCCGTTTCGTTGACTGCTCCTGGAACTTATATCCTCACCGTGACTGATAGTCGTGGCTGCGCTATGACAGATTCAGTTACTGTTAGTGAAGGACAAGAGATATGTTTGCTGATTCCCAATATGATTACCGCAAATGGTGATGGATTTAATGATGTGTTTAAAATTGGTGGAGCCTGTGATATGGATGAATTCACCGCTACCATTTATACAAACGAAGGAACGCAAGTATTCAGTTCCACCGACTGTAATATGAGTTGGGATCCACTGGCATCTGACAAGACTGCATCGGGGACAGTTTTTTATGTGTACCTACGAATCAGCAAGGGCGGACGTGTGGTTGAGTATAAGAATTCATTAAACGTCAATTATTAGGAGGAACTGATCATGCGTAAATTATTCATAGCATTCGTATTTATCTTAGTAACGATAAATGTTTCCATTGCTCAGTTTCAGGTAGGGATGGGTATCAATACATTTAGTCATAAATTCCCCGAACTGCACAATCTTGCATTAATGCCATTACATTCTGTGCCTTCTGCCGCGTTGATTGCATCAAGCAGCATGAGTGGGTTCGATAATCACCCCCGCTCCGCAACCCTGATGTGCAGCGGTTTTCTAATCGACAAATTAGGTGCGGGATTGAAGGTTAATTATGATCAGCAAGGTCTGTCATCAAAAACTGATATACAACTTGGATTAGCATATTATGTATTTATTAATAAAAAATCCGGTGATGAGGGGGATAAAAAAGGTGATAAACTTTCGTTTTCGCTGGCAGGTCATTTTATTCAGGATAAAATCAGACATGCTGATATAAGTGTTGCCGATCCGAATGATCCGGACCTTTTAAATAATGCAGGTGTTTCGCCCAACGGTGATGCTTCGCTGGGTATTGCCTTTCTTCGTGAGAATAAATATTATGCTGGTATAAGCGCATACCAATTATTGGGAACAAAGTCGAACTTCATGAACGATCAGTTCAAGAATGCAAGGAAAAGACATTATTATATTATGGGATCGTACACATTCAACTTGCAGGAAAAAAGCAAGCTTGATCTTGAACTTCATGCTATTGCAGCAGCTATTGAATTCACCGCGTTTCAGTACGAAGGTGGTGTTGACTTCAGTTTCCTGAATGTTGCTTCGGTGGGTGTTGGTTACCAATCGAATGGTGCATTGAAGTTTGATGCAAGCATCAAAGCTCAATCATGGGATTTTGGCTATGCCTGCAGTTACGGTGCCTGGGTTGATGCCACTGCATATACATATAAAGGGTTTAATAATGCCATTTTTGTACGCAAATTGTTCAACGAAGGCAGGAGGTCGAAATGAGGCGTGTGCTGCGCTTTAGTTTATTGATGGCCGTTTTGCTTGCCTTTGGGATGTCTGCATGGTCGCAGTCACCCTCAAAGTGTATTCTCTGGAACGACTTGGGGTCAGGAGATTCACTAATTTTCGAGCGTATTAATGTGAATAGTTCGGCGAACGATTATGCTCCGGTTGTTGGAGCAGGAATGCATCTTTACTTTACCAGTGATCGTAAAAACAATCATGTAAATGAATCGGTATTTGAGGACAATGAAGATATCTATGTGGCTGCTATATCCGGAAAAACTTGGAATGGTGGAAGTCATGGATATTTCTTCAATTCCGATGATCATACCGCAATTGCTGGAGCATCCTTAAATGGGGATCGTCTGTATCTTTATAAAACCTTTGGTAATGGGGATATTTATGTATCAAAGAACAACAAAGGTCAGTGGCAGCAAGCTGTTGCAATGAACCGCTCTGTCAATTCTCAGGGTCACGAGCAATCTATTGCTTTAGCAGGAAATCTTATGGTAATTGCTTCAGAAAGAGAGGGCGGACTTGGGGGTCACGATATTTATTATACCGTATATAATGATAATGATGCAAACCTTAACTGGATGCCACTGAGCGTAGCGAATACAGCGGGGGAAGAGGTCGATGTTCGATTAAGTGCCGATGGTAAGCGTATTTGGTTTGCTTCTGATGGTCGCTCCGATTCCAAAGGCTTTGATATTTTTGTCTGTGAGTTGGATACGCTTGGCAACTGGCAGATGCCTCAACGTCTCAAGGATCCAATAAATACAGAGTATAATGATCGTTGGTTTTTTGATACTGGTGATCGTTTTCTCCTTAGTTCCGACCGGCCGGGAGGCAATGGAGGCGATGATATCTACCTTGGTTATTTGCAGCCTAAGGATTCAAGCATTTCCCAGTATTTCGAATTACCGTATTCAATGAGGACAGATACGCTAATAACTATTCACATAACTAAAGACGGCCGGGTAACGGATAGTGTCCCTTCTGTATCAGACCGGTACGCTGAGTTATCGCAATATATGGATAGCCTGGGTATCACCGATTTTTACGCTATGGTTCAGGTGGGTGCTTATTTTGGATTAAGCATGGAAAAGTTTCGTGCAGCCTATCCATCACTAAAATCAATGGAAATCACTACCGAAACGGCAGTCAAGCCAAATGGTGGGAAAATCACCCGATTCCTTATTAATACAAAATTTAATACGCTCAAGGAAGCTGCACAATTGCAGGAGGTAATGATTAACACCCACCATATCCGGGATGCCTTTGTGGCAGTTTATAATAGGGGTGGAGAGCGCATTGCAATTTACAATACATTCACCGGGTCATTTGTATTGCTTAAGGAAGGAGCTGTTCCCCGAATATTTTAATCTGGAAGCGAGGTCGGGCATTTTTCAGTCTCTGATTTAGACTTCCCTATTGATTGTTGAATAAAGTTCTTCAAACTCACGCATGAGCATGCCTGTTGCGCCCCAGATTACGTGCTCACCAATTTGGTAATAAGGTGTTTGAACCACGCGCCCATTATGTAATGTAATATCCTTAATCAGTAAGTTGGACGGGTTGAATAAACTGATGTCGGCTTCAATTATCTCTGCAACTTCGCGAACTTCAGGAACAAAATGCGGCGGATTCGTCTGATAACCAATAAACGGGGTCAGGATAAAATTACTTGGTGGTATAAAAAGTTCGGTGAGCTGGGTCAGTATGGTGACATCAGTCGGAATAATTCCTGTTTCTTCAAAGGCTTCGCGCAATGCTGTTTGTTTTAGGTCTCCATCTTCTTCCTGGTACTTTCCCCCAGGAAGTGAAATTTGTCCCGAGTGAAAGCCTTCATATTGTGGACGTTTAATAAAAACAGTGAATATTGATGATTCTTTAGGATAAAGCAAAAGTAAGGCAGCAGATTTCCGGCCTTCGCTGATATTCATTTCAAATTCCGGCATTCGGTGAGTAGGAATCATTCGTATATGCGCAGCCCTTCCTGGCAAGCCCAGCGCTATACGCTTTTTCAAAAGGTCAATCTCAGATTCAAAATTCATAGTACAAAAATAGCCTAAAGTCAGTAATTTTAGTAAGTTTCTGTAAATCTGTATTGTACATGATTTTTTGTCAATTATAGGGAAAATGCTTCAAGATATCATTCAATAAGTTCAGTATATATTTTTATAAATATGTGTCAAAACGAGCCTACGTCAAGTTTGCCAATGTCATGATGTTTATAACTTTCATAAAAAAAATCCAACAATGTGCTGCAATTGCTAATTTTTTACTAATTTTGTCACGTCAAAAGAAATTAATAACCTAAAAAAACCAAAATTATGAAGAACTTACTGAAACTTGCAGTTTTAGCAGTTGTTATTTTTGCTATTAACGCATGCGGCAGCAAGACCGACACTCCTGAAGCAGTAGCAACAACTTTCCTTGGTCACCTGAACAAGAAAGAATATGCTAAAGCTAAAGAACTTGGAACCGACCAAACCAAAGAATATCTGGCTACTCTCGAGAGCTTCGATTCTTTTGGCGGTGAGCAAGACAAAAAAGAAGTGAAGATCGAAAACATGAAATGCAACACCACAGAGGACAAAGCAAATTGTACCTATCTTGGTGATGGCAAAGAAGAAACTATTGACTTGGTAAAGAAAGACGGCAAGTGGCTTGTTGATATGAAAAAAGAAGCTACTGATCCCGCTCCAACCGACGAAACTGTAGTTGATTCAACTGCTACCGTTCCTGCTGAGTAATTCAGAACTGTAAGTTTGTAAGGGCAATGAAAAAAGTAATAATTATTATTTTCGTTGCCCTTATTTTTTTGGCCGCCTGTGCCTGGGCGTTTGTGTATGTGTACAACATGCGCAGCGATCAGAAACAGGCGGTCAATTATTATCACCTCACCCCTGAGGAAATTTCCAAGCTTAAAGATGGCGATATCATCCTTCGCCATGGCTTTGGTCTGGTTAGCGACCTTATCGTTGAACAACTTGATGAGAATTACGACCTTTCTCATTGCGCTATTTTGTGTAAGGATTCGAACCATTACTATGTAATTCATTCAGTTTCATCTTCGGTTTCTCCTGCAGATGGTGTACAATCACAGGAATTAGAACCTTTTATCCGCGATAGTTGGAAAAATTCGGTGGTAGTGGTCCGTTATAAAGGCGACACTACCAAAGGAAGCAACAGCGGTCTTTCGAGGCGGGCACGTGCCTATCTCAAGCAGGAAATACCTTTCGATAATTCCTTTGATATTAATGACAGTTCAGAGTTTTATTGCACCGAACTTCTTTGGAAATGCATTATGAATGAATACGGTGATGATATTCTAATGGATCATTTTAACAAACGCAAAGACCATATGCGTTTTGATACATTTCTCGATACCGCCCGTTTTCAAATTATTATCAACCATCAGGACCGTAAAAATCGCGAAAATCACAAACTCGCAAAATTGCATTCCCGCTTTCTGCTCAATCAACGTCCTGTTGTAAAACCGTAATAACAAGTTTTCTTTCGTTTTCGTTCACCAAACTTTTCATCTGTTTTAATACGGTTGAAAGTCCGTTTTAAGATAAATCCTTACTTTTGTCTAATAAAAACACAACGTATGAAACTATTAGATGGAAAAACGGCTTTGGTAACTGGTGCTGCACGCGGCATTGGTAAGGCCATTGCCCTGAAATTTGCACGGGAAGGTGCTAATGTTGCCTTTTCCGATATTGCACTCAGCGAAGCGACCGCTGCACTTGAACAAGAACTGATCGCTCTTGGTGTGAAGGCAAAAGCCTACGCCTCCGACGCATCTTCATTTACCGATGGAGAAGCGCTTGTTAATGAGGTATTAAAGGATTTCGGACAAATCGACGCTCTGGTCAACAACGCCGGTATTACGCGTGATAACCTTTTAATGCGCATGACTGAAGCCGATTGGGATCTTGTGATTAATATTAACCTGAAGTCTGTGTTCAATCTCACGAAAGCGGTTCAGAAGGTTATGCTTAAACAACGCTTCGGGTCGATTATTAATATGAGTTCAGTAGTTGGTGTGGCTGGGAATGGTGGACAGTCAAACTATGCTGCATCTAAGGCTGGAATTATTGGATTCACCAAGTCTATGGCTCTGGAATTAGGTTCACGTAATATAAGGTGTAATGCTATTGCTCCTGGTTTTATTGAAACCGAAATGACTCATAAATTGCCGGAAGAAGCACGAAATAAGTGGATTAACGATATCCCACTAAAGCGCCCGGGTACTCCTGATGATGTTGCAAATGTAACGGTGTTTCTCGCATCCGACCTCTCATCCTATGTGAATGGTCAGGTAATTAATGTCTGTGGCGGCATGAATACATAAGATATTATCAATTTTATAATTCAAACCGGGCATGTCCCGGTTTTTTTTATTTTAAATAATAAAGTTCTTATATTTGTACTCTTTTTCAAATCCGACTTACTTACATCGGATTTTTTTTATCAACTTAACTCACTTACTTCTCATCATGAAAAACAAATATATCGACCTGATTCACCAAACCTTTGATTTTCCGCAACCGGAATTTAAGGTTGAAGACAATGAGTTGTATTTCAATAATATCCCATTGATGGACATCATCAAGCAGTACGGAACCCCTGTAAAGATTTCCTACTTGCCAAAAATTTCATCCCAGATACAGCGGGCAAAGAAATTATTCAATGTGGCCATTGCAAAGGCTGATTATCAGGGCGATTACCATTATTCGTATTGTACCAAGAGCTCGCACTTTTCGTTTATCCTGGAAGAAGCATTAAAGAACGATATACATCTTGAAACATCCTCCGAGTTTGATACAGATATCATTCGTGCTTTATATGAAAATAAGCTGATTGATAAGGATATCTTTATCATTTGTAATGGATTTAAACGTCCCAAGTATGTCGAAAATATCGTAGATCTTGTTCATTCTGGCTTCCAAAATACTATACCTGTGTTAGATAACAAGGATGAACTGAAGCAGTACGAAGTCCTGTTGAAGAAGAAATCAAAAATTGGTATTCGTATCGCTGCTGAAGAAGAACCCCAATTTGCTTTCTATACTTCGCGTCTGGGAATCCGTTATAATGATATAGTTGACTTCTATAAAAATAGCATAAAGAACAATCAGAAGCTGGAACTTAAGATGCTTCACTTCTTTATTAATACCGGAATAAAGGACTCTGCCTATTACTGGAATGAACTTTCGAAGTGCGTTAATGTGTATTGCGACCTGAAAAAGATATGCAAGGATCTCGATTCGTTGAACATAGGAGGAGGTTTCCCGGTTAAGAATTCGCTTACATTTGACTATGAGTATGAATATATGGCGGAGGAAATCATCCTTCAAATAAAGAACATTTGTAATCAGAACAATGTACCTGAACCCAATATTTTTACTGAATTTGGTTCGTATACTGTTGGTGAAAGTGGTGCCGTGCTGTATTCTATTCTGGGTCAAAAGCAACAGAACGACAGAGAACTTTGGCAGATGATTGATAGTTCATTTATGACAACCTTGCCTGATACCTGGGCCATTAACCAACGTTTTGTTCTACTGGCAGTAAATAATTGGGATCGCGAATATCAACGCGTGTTTCTTGGAGGATTAACCTGCGACAGCCATGATTATTATAATGCTGAAGCTCATGCTAATGCGGTCTTCCTTCCTAAATTTAACGAGAGCGAACGTCAATACATCGGGTTGTTTCATACAGGTGCATATCAGGAGTCACTGGGTGGATATGGTGGAATCCAGCACTGTTTAACCCCAGCTCCCAAGCATATTCTAATTGATTTTGACGAAAATGGTGATTATACCACTAAGCTATTTGCGAAGGAACAGTCCTTCAAAGCAATGTTAAAGATACTTGGGTATTAATTTCTGTTTGCTACAATTTACTTTCGACTCGGCTGAAATCGCCGATGCTGCTTGCAGATATATTATGTGTATTATTGTGTGATTTGCGAAAATGCATATCTTTGCACGCCTATTATGGTATTATAATTGTCAAACCGCGCCTTCAAATTTTAAAAATCCTCGTATGAAAACTTTCATGAAATCGTTATTTGTTCTGTGTTTTGCCCTGGTTGCAGTTACATTCTCTGCAAATGCTCAAGGGTTTAAGGGTATCATTACTTATAGTATGTCCTATTCCGGCAATATTGATGCTGCAACTGCTGCACAACAGCCGAAACTGATGACTGTCTATATCATGCTCAATAAAGCAAAAATGAATCTTGCACTGGGTCCTGTCACTCTTGATGTTGTTACCGATGGTGATAAAAAAGAATCCATTACAATGATTGACATGATGGGCGAGAAAAAATATTTCCGTTCCAATCAGGCAGAAATTGAAACAGAAGCCACTAAAAATGGAGCTCCTGTTATTCGTTATTTAGATGAAACTAAAGTCATTGCCGGATATACCTGCAAAAAAGCTGAGTATGTTACCAAAGACGAAGACGATAAGGAAACAGTTACCACTGTTTATTATTGCGAAGAATTAGGTGGCGAAAACGCCAATTTCGGTGGAACATTCCATGGATTAAAAGGATTCCCAATGGAATATGTAATCAATCAGGGTGAGATCATCACAACTTTTACTGTAACTGAAGTTAAAAAAGGTAAAGTAAAAGAAACTGATTTCTTGATTCCAGCTGATTATGTTGAACTTACAGCTGAAGAAAAAGCTCAAATGAAAGCAGCTTTTTCAGGTCAGGAATAAGGCGAAATTATAAACTTGTTTTTGTTGATAAGTCCCCTGTCGTAACGCAGGGGACTTCTTTTTAATTCGTTATTTTGTCGGGTTATAATTATACCTTGCATGCCGCGAAAAGAGCCTGAAAACAACCGAAATACATTTAAAACCGAACCGGTAGAGGAGGTTAAAAAGGAGAAAAAACAAAAGGCGCCTAAAAGTGGTAAGTCTGAAAAGGGGAAGACAAAAAAAACCTTTTCGAATCCACTGGCTCCCTTGTTCCGATTTGTTTCTGATGAGAAGTTTCAGAAAATTGCCGGATTGTTTTTTCTGCTTTTTGCATTTTATCTCGCCATAGCCTTCATTTCATACCTGTTTACCTGGCAGGCTGACGATAATATCTTTCATAGTGGATTATCTGGTGTTTTTGGTGATAACGGGCTTGCTGCCGAAAACTGGATGGGTAAATTCGGTGCTTTTTTTTCTTACCTGTTTATAAAGAAATGGTTTGGCGTTTCATCATTCCTTTTCATTTATTTGTTTCTGATTTCTGGTCTCCGCCTATTCATCAATACCACATTTCTGCCGATTGGTAAAAGTTTTAAGTACTCTTTTTTTGGGATACTTTGGATTTCACTAGCATGTGGTTTTTTCTTTACCTCGCAGGAGACATTGCTATATGGCGGAACCTTTGGCTATGAAGGTAATCTTTGGTTGAGTGCTGTGCTTGGAAAATCAGGTGCAGGTATCCTTCTATTTTTCGTTTTAATTGCCTTCCTTATCATTGCATGGAATGTCCATAAGGTCTGGCAACGTAGACCTCGTGTGGTCGATGATGTTGCTATCAATGAAGATACTGAAAATTCAATCATCGAGAATGAACCCATAGACCCTGAAGAGCTAGAGGAAATTGATCCTACCATGCTCGATTTCGGAATTGAAGAAGATATTCCCCGTGAGCGAATTCCCTTAGAGATTCCAATGAAAGAAGAAGATCCTCTGGTCGATCAGGCAGAGGATATCGAATTTAATATTGAGAATACCGATATTGAAAGCGCAGAAGATAAAATCATTGCCGATGATAATGGGACCCAGGAGCATTTTACCATTGATACTCCTTATGATCCAACACTGGGCTTGAAGGATTATCAGTTTCCACCAATAGATCTCCTTAAGGAATATGATACTGGTAATGTTTCGGTTCAGAATGAAGAATTGGAGGCAAATAAGAATCGCATTATCAAGACATTGAGAAATTACTCTATTGAGATTGAAAAAATCAATGCGACCATCGGACCAACCGTGACCTTATATGAAATTGTTCCTGCTCCGGGAGTGCGGATTTCTAAAATCAAGAATCTTGAAGATGACATCGCATTAAGTCTATCGGCCCTTGGGATTCGTATTATTGCGCCTATGCCAGGAAAGGGTACCATTGGAATTGAGGTGCCTAATCAAAATCCAAAAGTTGTTTCTATGCGTTCGGTACTCAGTTCTGAAGCATTTGCTGAGACTCAATTTGATTTACCCATTGCATTAGGAAAGACTATTAGCAACAAACCATATATTGCCGACCTTGCGAAGATGCCGCATTTATTGATTGCCGGTGCTACTGGACAAGGGAAATCTGTTGGATTGAACGCAATTATTTCATCCTTACTTTACAAGAAGCATCCATCGCAGCTGAAATTTGTGATGGTAGATCCAAAGAAAGTTGAATTAACACTTTTCTCAAAGATAGAGCGACATTATCTGGCCAAGCTTCCCGATGTCGATGAAGCTATCCTTACAGATAATAAAAAAGTAGTGCGCACTCTGAATGCCTTATGCATTCTTATGGATGAGCGCTATGAGTTGTTGAAAGCAGCGCAGGTTCGAAATATTAAAGAGTATAATGCTAAATTCATTTCGCGCAAACTGAATCCTGAACAAGGACATGATTTTATGCCCTACATTGTACTTATTGTGGATGAGTTTGCTGATTTGTACATGACCGCCGGCAAGGAAGTGGAATACAGCATCACGCGTCTTGCCCAGTTAGCACGTGCGGTTGGGATACATCTTATTATTGCAACTCAACGACCTTCAGTTAATGTAATTACCGGTACTATTAAAGCAAACTTCCCTGCACGTATCGCTTTCCGCGTTTCTGCAAAGGTTGATAGTCGTACCATTCTCGATGCTTCCGGAGCAGATCAGTTGATTGGTCGCGGGGATATGCTTATTACTACGGGCAATGAGGTTCAGCGACTGCAATGTGCATTCCTTGACACGCCCGAGGTTGAAGCTATTACTGACTTCATTGGCGCACAGCGTGGTTTCCCGACCGCCTATGATTTACCAGATTGTCCTGAAGAGGATGGTGGTGAAAATGAAAATAGTGTTGATCCTTCCGATCGTGATCCGTTATTTGCAGATGCAGCACGATTACTGGTTGCGCACCAACATGGTTCCACCTCTCTTATTCAGCGTAAGATGAAGTTGGGTTACAATCGTGCTGGCCGTATTATAGATCAACTGGAAGCTGCAGGAATTCTGGGTCCCTTCGAAGGTAGCAAGGCCCGTGAAGTAAGAATTAAAGATATTGCCTCTTTGGAACAATTATTGGGTAACACCGATCTCTTATCATAAAAAATAATCAACAATGAAAAAGCTAATTTTTATTCTTCCGTTTCTGTTTATTGCTGTAAAAGCATTTCCACAGGACGCGAAAGCCAAAGCTATTCTCGATGCCGTATGCTTGCAAACTAAATCCTACAGTACTATTGAAATTGAATTCTCGTATACTATGGAGAATAAAAAATCCGGGATTAAAGAAGTTAAAAAAGGTACTGCCAGTATGAAAGGTGAAAAGTATTGGGTGAGTTTTGCTGGACAGACGATTATCAGCGATGGAAAAACACAGTGGACCTACATTAAAGATAATAATGAAGTTCAAATCAATAATGTGGATCCTAATGATGATCAGAGTATGAATCCAAGCAAATTGCTGACTTCCTACAACAAAAGTTTTACACCGAAATTTATTAAGGAAGAAGTTAGAGCAGGAAAAACCTTGCAAATCCTCGATTTGACACCACTTAAGGGACGCAGTTATTACAAGATTCGTGTTGAGATTGACAAAACAGCCAAGCAGATCGTTAATTCAATCGTTTACGACAAGAACGGAACTTCGACCTATACATATAGTGTCATTAAGTTCACACCTAACAAGGCTGTGCTGGATAGTAAATTTACATTCCGCGCATCCGATTATCCGGGGGTAGAGGTGATTGATCTAAGGTAATTGCTTGACTAAATTTTGAAAAGCCTGATGCGAAAGTTTCAGGCTTTTTTTTATTGCTTGAGGAGTTTTCCGCTAAGGTGAGATGCCTCAGATGCGCAGTCGAGCGTGTAATAATACAGTGCAGGAGGGAAATCAGTAAATGGAATGTCAACAGATGTGCAAAATGCTGTTTGAAGCAACATCCGGCCATGACCGTCGTAAAGACGAAAATAGCTTACATCACTGGTGGTAGATGTAATGTGCAGCTGATCAAAAACCGGATTTGGATAAAGCTGAAATTTTGATGTAGAATTTTCCTGTAATCCCACCATCGTGCTGTAAGCTTTAGCGAAATATAAGGTGGCTCCTGTGGCGGCTCGGGCTAGATCGACTACATATGAGGTATCGAGATGACTGAGCAGATCTGCTGAGCTGTGAACATAGCTTGATTCATTACTTTCGAAATATCCGGTAATGATTTCTCCATTATCTTCAAAGGACATATAGTCGGAACCATAAGCATTGGCTTGCTGGGTAAGAAGATCGGAATACAGAGCGGTAAGATTTGAAAGTGTGTCTGTATAAAGGTGAGAGGTGGCATTATTTGAACTGGGCGAACTGTTGTCGTATTCGCAGGTTACTGTATTGTTTGCCTGTCCGCCAATACCGCCAACTTCATCAATATTCAACACTAAAAGAATATCCATATTTTCGGAAACAACAGTGTGACTCACATAGTGGTCGCTACCAACCAAACCAGCTTCTTCTGCTGAAAAAATGATAAATTTCACAGAGCGTTCGGTTGGAATGGATTGAATAAGTCTGGCTATTTCAAGAATGATACTTACACCACTACCATTATCGTTAGCGCCGGGGCCATTACTTGTGTCATAGTGACCGCAAAGGATTAAATACTTGTTTGGGTTCACAGTCCCCGTTTTAGTAACAACAATGTTGTATAAGGTGTTAGCATTGTAGGTAAAAGTATCTCTAACCACGCTGGAATATCCCAGATTACTAAATTCGGAGCAGAGCCATGTGGCTGTGTTTCGCAGCGCCTGACTTGATAATGATTTGGTACCTAATGCTTCGAAGTGCTGAAGATGTGTAAGAACCGTATCGTACTGTACTTCATTTACAACACTTTGATAAAAGGGGTTGAGAATCTGAGCATTGAGGTTGGTGGAAATAAGGAATATCAAGGCGAAGAATACATTTCTCATAAGAGTACGATTTGAAGCAAAGATACAATAAGTTGAATATGCATAGTCGGGACAATGAAGTAAAAACCTGAGAAAAACAGTTTTTTTGATACTTCGTTATTTTCACTAAAATGCTATCTTTGTGGCTGAAACCTAATAAATTTTTCAATCATAAATTCAATACATTGTATTATGGAACAAACAAATACCGAAAAGACCGCATCGCAAAAAGCGATGGAGCTGGAGGAAAAATACGGAGCACATAATTACCATCCGCTGCCGGTTGTTTTAAGCAAAGGTGAAGGCCCCTTTCTCTGGGATCCTGAAGGAAAGAAGTATTTTGATTTTCTTTCGGCCTATTCGGCAGTAAACCAAGGTCATTGTCACCCACGCATTATCGGTGCATTGGTTGATCAGGCCTATACTCTCACGCTGACTTCGCGTGCTTTTTACAACGATTGCCTAGGTCCTTACGAAAAGTATGTTACCGAGTACTTTGGCTATCAGCGCGTACTGCCTATGAACAGTGGTGCTGAGGGTGATGAGACGGCAATTAAGCTGGTTCGTAAATGGGGATATAAGAAAAAAGGTATTCCAAAAGATCAGGCTAAGATTATCTGTTGCGAAGAGAATTTTCATGGTCGCACAGTGACAATCGTTTCTATGTCGACCGATCCGGATGCATACAGCGATTTTGGACCGTTTACCCCAGGATTTATTAAGATTCCCTATAATGATATTCCTGCACTTGAAAAGGCATTACAGGATCCTAATGTTGCGGGTTTCCTTGTTGAACCAATTCAGGGTGAAGCTGGAGTTTTTGTTCCCGACGAAGGTTATTTGAAGAAAGCATATGATTTATGTAAAGCCAAGAATGTATTATTTATTGCCGACGAAGTACAAACAGGGATTGCACGTACAGGAAAATTGCTTGCATGCGATCATGAAGGTGTTCGTCCAGATGTATTGATTCTTGGGAAAGCCCTTTCTGGAGGAGTATATCCAATTTCTGCAGTGTTAGCCGATGATGATATTATGCTCTGCATTGAGCCAGGTCAGCATGGTTCGACCTTTGGTGGAAATCCAATTGCAGCCCGCGTTGCAGTTGCAGCTCTTGAAGTTATTAAGGATGAAAAACTCGCTGAACGCGCAGAAGCATTAGGAAAGATTTTCAGGGCAGAAGTTGCTAAGATTCCTTCAGATATGATTGAACTGGTTCGTGGAAAGGGATTGCTTAATGCAGTTATCATTCGTCCAAAAAATGGAAAAACTGCATGGGATGTGTGTGTTCGCATGATGGAGAATGGTTTACTTGCTAAGCCAACTCATGGACATATTATTCGCTTCGCACCCCCATTGGTGCTTACCGAAGAACAATTGATGGAAGCCATTGAAATCATTAAGAAATCAATACTTTCATTTGAATAGGTTAACGACAATTTTTTATGTGATACCCGGTGAATTTTCATCGGGTATCTTTTTTTTATAGCTGCTTACAATCAGTATATTTATCTTTTTTCTAGCGTGGGTTTGTAATATTTTGCTATCATTACCATTAAATAATAAACGTCCTGTGGTGAACATCCGAAAATTCATTTTTTTTATTGGCTTGTTGCTTCTTGTGCTTCCTTCGTGGGGACAAGTAGAGGGTGTTGTGTTTAGCGAGCTGGATAAGGCTTTACAGGAGGCCGGAAGCGTTGAGAATTTTTATCTCGATTGTCAAATGGAAGATGACTCGATGTTTTTCGCTGCCTTGCCAAAATTTACGAATTTAAAAACCCTGACGATTGTCGGCTACGAAAAGGAACGCTTTCCCTCATCGTTGTATAATGCCTCACGTCTCGATAAATTGTGTTTGTCCGAATGTCTTAATGTCGACTTTTCAACTTTCTTTTTTGAATTGCCTAAATGCAAAAAGCTTACGACCCTTATGTTTGATGAATGTAATGTAAGCGTAATACCTTCTGAACTTTCAAAAGTACTTGCATTAAACAAACTGGTCTTAGCTAATTGCGATAATCTGGATATTGGTCGTAGTGTCGAAAACCTGGCCGCGTGCAAGCAGCTTAAGTATCTTGGTCTTCCAGTGAATCAGATTTGCGAAATTCCAACAAATATCGGCTTGCTAAAAACAATCGAAGTGCTTGATATCAGTAATAATGTCTTGATTGACCTTCCTGAAAGTATGGCATTAATGACTAACCTACAAAGCATGAATACTGAAGGAAATATCTTTGTTAATCAGGTAGAGGCATTGGCAAAGGTTGGTTCGCTCCAAATCAAGTATCTATCGGTTGATGATAATCTGAGTGAGACTGATCGTAATCGTTTGCGACAACTGTTTCCAAATACTGTGATTGAAGAAAAGCGCACGAATAATTCTGGTGCGGATACACTCATTAATACAGTTATTAACACGCAAGATGATGATAGCATTAGTTACGGAACTTTTCGTCTGGTGCAGGGAGAGAAAATAATATACTCAGATGCATATTTGCATTATGCAGATAATTTCGGACGCACCTTGCCAAGTTTTGATTCTCTTTTGTTTGATGAACGATATTATGATCCGTTTTACACCAATGTTTTCCGTAATTCCAATACACCCTGGCTGTTGAACTGGAATAGTCCAAGGTTATACCTGTGGACAAAAAAGCAAACGGGTATTAAAGGAAAAAACATCGCATTCAATTTTTATATGCCAGGTCAAACATATATTCAGAGTGTTCGTCTCCAGAACAAGGAATTGATGGCCTTTAGAGGTATGTTTTGGGTGTATGACGGAGGATTAACCAAAAAGGAATTCAAGAAAAAGTTCGTTATTAAACCACGTCGCAATGGTACAGTTACTAATGGGATACGTGATTTACGGCTTCAATACGATGATTTAGCGGAGTCCTTTACGATGGATGTAAAATTTATAAATGGTACTGAAAAGTTTATTGCACATCCAGTGCTTGAAGGCAATGCCAATCCTGAGTCATCGAAAGAACAGTATTACAAGCGATATTACAGATATCTTAATATGCTTGATTCTAGAAGGCGTAAGTTCAATAAAAAAGTACTTAGGGACAAGCTTACCTATCATAAGAATTTTGGGAAATTATTTTCAGTGACATGGGCAAGTTTTTCACAGAATTACTTTAGTGCGCAAGAAAAGAAAATGACCGTTGGCGAATGGCTCTCTTATTATGATTGGGTAGTAGGGCATGAAGTTCAGGCTTTTGATGGGGCAGCTGTCACTCAAGGATTGATGAATCGTTATCTGGCTATCAATAAATATATAGGAAGTCCTGCAGGTGTTGATGTAATGTTTGATACGGCAGCGACTGAGCAAAAAGTTTATTTTGTTGGTGCCGACCAATCTCGACTGGTCGTGCAATCCATTTATGTTATAAATAATCTGCAGCGCATTAATGCGTCGTTTCAGGGTTCACTGGGTGTTGAACCTAATCTGATTCCTTTGGCCAAATCATCATCGGTCTGTCTTGTGCTGTTTCTGAGAAACGGAAATGTCGCCGTATTGAATCAGGAGCAGTACGCTCGCCAACGCTGGGCAACACAACGCGAGCAAGAGATCATGGTTGAGGTTTTCGATGCAAAACTTCTGACGTTTGGTCAGCTCAAGCAATTGATAGGCTTGTAATCATGCTTTTATAGTGTTTTATTGTAAGATTTGTGGATCGCTGCATTAATTAATTAATTAAACGCTTGTATTATGTCACGAACTTCCACAGCAATTAATCCAGAGCAATCTGCCGATCGTACCCCGGAACTGGTCAGGGCCGCCATTGGGGACATCGGAAAATTCTCGGAGCTTTACAATCTTCATTATTTGTCGGTGTATTATTTTGTTTTTCGCCGTACTTCAGATAAGGAGCTAGCCTTTGATCTGACTTCGGTAGTTTTTCTCAAAGCAATGGAAAACCTGAAGAACTATAAATATACAGGGATTCCATTTTTAGCATGGTTATATAGAATCGCATTGAATGAAATCTATTCTTTACACAGGAAACGCAAACTGGATTTAGTGTATAATCTCGACACTGATAAAGTTCGTGGCATGGCCCAGGAGGTCGAAGGAGAGGAGAAGGAAGAGCGCATACAACAGATGTTAACGGCCTTAGAGAAGATCGACAAAGAAGAAATGGATATGATTGAGATGCGCTACTTTTCGGCTCTTTCGGTAAAAGATATTGCAGCTGTACTTAATATTTCTGAGAATAATGCAAGCGTTCGCTTATTCAGAATTATTCAGAAGTTAAAGTCAATGATCGAAAAAAATCTTACAACATGAGCACGCACAAAATAAAAACCGGAGGTGAAATTCCTTCGCAGGAATATATTCATCAAAACAAGCCTCAATTCAATCAGATAGTAAAAGGATTTAAGGGCTTTAATATGAATATTATTCAAAAGACATGGTTGGTGGGTGGTACAGCGGGTATCGTAGCTGTGGCTTCTTTGCTGACGTATTTTCTTGTCATTCGTCCTTCGGAGCCAACTATCCCACAAGAGAACCTTACCAATACCAGCACAACCGATACATCCTATTTTCACAGTCCGTTTCCTGAGCATGATGTAGCTTATGAAACCTTTGTATATGATGGAACCAAGGATGCAACTTACAAAACTACGAGGGGAACAGTAATTCGGATTCCTGCGGCCGCGTTTACTTTTATGGATGGTGCAGAACCAAAGGGTCCTGTGCAAATCAGCTTTCGCGAATTTCATAATGTGATGGATATCTTTCGCTCTGGGGCACCCATGGAATATGACACAGCCGGGGAACATCGAACCTTTGAATCTGCAGGTATGTTTGAGATCAACGCACAACAGAATGGCCGGCCATTGAAACTTGCAGAGAAGAAAAAGATTGATGTGGATTTGGTGACCTACAACGATGATCCCAAATTTAATCTCTACTATCTGGATACCAATGCAAGAAACTGGGAGTATATAAGTACAAGTGGATTTGATCCGCGCAATTCAACAACTGAGGAGCGCGACGATGTTGGTACAGAGGAAGTGGCCGATGTTGATGCGACTCCTTCGGTTGATCAAATCAAGCCTGTGAGAGCAGGTGCTTCGAAATTCATTTTTAAGGTAGATTATAACAAAAATGAATTCCCTGAATTGAAGGCGTTTTCAAATGTGTTATTTGAAGTTGACGAACAGAAATCTAAGTTTTCAGCAGCATTGTATGATGTGAATTGGAAAGATATTACTCTAAAAAGATCAAGGCTGAAGGACTATTATCTGTTGCACTTGGTTCGTCCGGATACTAGTATAAAAGTTTATGTAAAGCCTGTATTTGCTGCGAAAGATTATCAAAAGGCCATAGATATATACAATGGTAAACAGCAGCAAATCAATAACAGGAATGAACAGCTTCATCAGCGCTCAGAGCGCGTAGCTGAGCAGCGTGAAGTACTGGAATCACAAGCACCAGCTTCATATTACGTATCGACTACTAATAGTAGTCCAGTGGCAGGTTTTAGAAATGTTAGTGTTTTTCAATTGGGAACGTTTAATTGTGATTATCCGCTGCCAATAAAGGATTACACTTTTACACCAACATTCACACTTAATGGAGAAGTCATACTACCGCGTAAAGTCTATCTTTCCGACATAACCGTCAACGCGGTATATACCGCTGATGCAAACGGAGAATTCAGGTGCAATCGGAAATTACAGATGGTGTTATGGGTGATAACGAACGACAACAAAATGGCTGTGTTTTCTGTGGATGAATTTAAGCGAATTACCAAAGGTACGGATCATCCGGTTTTTCCACTGCAATTGCTTTCAGCCTCTTCGGGTATGACTGTGTTGGAGCGTGCGTTGAGAGGTGAGAATGATATACAGATGGAAGAAGAATCCCCGGCACAAGAGGAATCCGCTTATACTAAAGAGGCTCCACCACAGCTAACATTATCAGTTTATCCGAATCCTGCCAAGGATTATATTCGCATCGATATTTCAGGATCGGATGAGTATCATCCACAGTTAAGATTTTTCAATGCTGCAGGGACGCTTGTGTTGGAGACAGCAGCTGCGGTTGTTGGTGAAGGAACATCGATAGATATTTCGGGCTGGAGTCGCGGTATTTATTATTGCCAGATTGAAATTCCCGGGTCATCAGCTCAGACGTTGAAGTTTGTGAAAAATTAGGGCGAGGTTACAAAATAAAAGAGGCTGCAGATATTGCAGCCTCTTTTGCATTATTACAAGAGCTTATTTTCCTAACGCTAATTCATATCTTTTACTTACTTCAGCCCAATTGACAACTGCCCAAAAACTTTTTATGTAATCTGCACGCTTGTTCTGATACTTTAAATAATATGCGTGCTCCCAAACATCAAGAGCTAACAAGGGTGTGCCCTGCTTTTCAGCGATATCCATTAAGGGATTATCCTGATTTGCGGAAGAGGAAATAAAAAGTTTGCCTTGCGTATCCAGGCTCAACCAAGCCCAGCCACTTCCAAAGCGTGTAGCTCCGGCATTTGAAAACTCCTCCTGAAACTTTTCTACACTACCCCAAGTTTTTAATATCGCATCAAGCAGCTTACCTTCGAGCGGAGAGCCGCCTTTGCTCATGTTTTCCCAAAACAATAAGTGATTGTAATATCCTCCTCCATTATTTCTTACAGCGACAGGCGCTTTACTTATTTGGGAAAAAATCTCTTTCAGTGTTTTTGATTCCCATTCGCTTCCGGCAATTGCTTTCATAAAATTGTCATAATATGCCTTGTGGTGTCGCGAATAGTGAATTTCCATGGTCATCGCATCTATATAAGGTTCCAATGCATCATATGCGTAAGGAAGTTCGGGAAAACTTAGTTCTTTGGCCGGGGTGTTCATTATTTTTTCCATATCATAATTGGTTTTAAAAGTTGTTGGTTTGTCTTGATTTGCAGCTACTCCCGTAATTAAATTTAACACGAGAGGCAATATCATAAGAGTCATTTGTTTATAATTTTATTTATAATGATTATAAATAAAGATGTCAATTTGCATACCAGAATCGCAAATTGAATTAATATGCAGATTGTGAAATAATTGAAGGGATGTCAGTATCACTGACATCTGTCATCTTGTCAGAAGAAACTAAGATTTGAATTCGATACGAACCGATTCGTTGATTTCAAGTCCAAGCAGTCCAGCTGCGTTTCCTTTATTGATGGCGATTTCGAGGAAGGATGTTGCACCGAATACAGCGATAATTTCACCTTCGGGGACATCGCTATAGGCGGAATGGATTTGATGGAGTTCTTCTCCACGGAAGTGTAGTGTGAATTTTCTGCCTTTGCCAACTTCTGAAAAATCCTTGCTTCGGATATTGGTAACTACATTTTCGTAACCATCGATGTAAATCACCACACCGCGGATACTGTCGGGGTCGAGCACAGGGTTGAAGACTTTAAGCACGTTATAGGAATCGCGCGGTTGTCCGATTTCGGATGGTTTACCTTTTTGTGCTAAATGGCAGGCAACTTTTACGAATACGTCTCTGGCAGGGAAGGTGAAGATATCCGAATCCTGATATGTTGTGATTTCGTAAATTTCATCTGGCTTTTGATCAAAGATCAGCGAAAAGATGCCGGTATCCGCGGCAATGAAATACTGTTTGTCGCATACCACCAGCATATGCGGGTGTTTCACCGATGCTTCACTATCAACACCAATAATATGGACAGTCCCTTCGGGGAAACTTTTCCATGAATTTTTTACCACAAAAGCGGCTTCCATTATGTTGTAATGTGAGATGTCGTGGGAAATATCAGTTATTGTGACATCAGCCATTTTGCAATAGATGGCGCCTTTAACAGCAGCCAAATAGTGATCTTTTCTTCCCCAGTCGCTTGTAAGTGTTATAATCGGCATATGTTGAATAGTCGTACGTTGATAAGGCATTCAAAATTATGTAAAAAAATAATGCTGTGGGATTTTTTCCTAATTTTGGCAAAAGCAGCTGCCGGAGAATGTGAGCAGTGTTGGGAATTAATTAAAAAAAATGTGATGAGCGAAAAGGAATATAGTATAGAACCTCACGATCCATTGGCCGTTTACGGAAGTAATGATGTGCATATTGAAGTGTTACGCCGGCAGTTTCCTAAATTAAAAATCGTTGCCAGAGGTGAGCTTGTTAAGATTCTTGGTGATGAAGAGGAAATGGCTGCGTTCGGTGTTGTATTCGAGCGAATGATGGAAGTATTGGCTGCCGGAGGAAGCATCAACGAATCGGTGATAATGGAAGTCATGCGTGGTCCATGTCGTGAGTTTAACCTTGAAGGCAATGGCAACGGGGAAGATGTTTTAGTGTTTGGTCGCAATGGAATGCAGATTAAAGCGCGCACACCTAATCAGCGACGGATGGTTGAAAGCTGCAATAAGAATGACCTCACCTTTGCCATTGGTCCAGCAGGGACAGGTAAAACATATACGGCTGTCGCACTCGCTGTAAAAGCATTGAAGAATAAGGAAGTCAAACGAATAATTTTAACCCGTCCCGCAGTGGAAGCCGGAGAGAATCTGGGATTTTTACCCGGTGATTTAAAAGAAAAACTTGATCCCTACCTGCAACCCTTATATGACGCGCTTTGGGATATGATACCACAGCAAAAACTTGAGCAATATACCGAAGATCGGATTATTGAAATCGCACCCCTTGCCTTTATGCGTGGGCGTACGCTCGACAATGCTTTTGTAATACTTGATGAGGCGCAAAATGCTACGCCAGGGCAAATGAAAATGTTCCTTACACGCATGGGGAAGTCGGCCAAGTTCATTGTAACGGGTGATGTTACTCAGATAGATCTTCCAGCCAAACAGGTCTCAGGATTGGTTCATGCAATTCAGGCTTTACAGAATATTGAGGGAATCGATTTTATCTTTCTGGATCATCAGGATATTGTTCGACATAAACTTGTTTCGCGCATTCTTAATGCATATAACCAGCAGTCATGAAACTCCGGATAATTCTTTTATTATTTATTGTTGCAATCATTTTTGTTGCTTGTGATAAGCGATACGAAGATGGACCGTGCATTTCATTTGTGAAGGCGGAGAATCGGGTTTCGGGCATTTGGAGGATACATGAAATTTGCGTGGATAATCAGCCCACTGCCAATGAGGCTTGTGATACTGTGGAGCACTTCCGGCTTTCGTTTTTTATGAACAACAGTAAAGCATTGTTTCTGGCAATTTCCGATACTTCCGAAAAGGTATTTGCGGAATGTCTGGTTCGTTATAATGATCGCATTACAGAATTAAGTTTCGAACCAATTACTATCGAAGGTTACGAAGCTTCGTTAGCGCCTCTCGACCGATTGATTCCTCCGTTGGCGGTAGATCAGACTTGGACGATTACGCGTCTCAAGAAATCAGAAATGACACTTGAAACCTTAAGTAACAGCCGGTTTTATCATATGGAACTTCGCCTGCTGACCGACTATCCAAACCTCTGAAAGAAATTATTAACACTGGTTTGTAATGCTGCAGAATGAACTATTTTTGTGGCATTAAGCTTCCATTTTATTTAATCAAATCAATCTGTATTTTATGAACAGTGACCTTGCAAAAACTTCGTTTTCGTTTCCGGGCCAGAAGGATCTCTATGTTGGGAAAGTCCGTGATGTTTATAATATCAATGATGATCTGCTGGTGATGATCGTTTCTGATCGTATCTCCGCGTTTGATGTAGTGCTGCCCAAAGGCATACCTTACAAAGGGCAGGTGTTGAACCAGATTGCTGCTCGTTTTCTAGATGAAACTGCTGACATCGTCCCAAATTGGAAACTTGCAGTACCCGATCCGATGGTCACTGTGGGATTAAAATGCGAACCGTTTAAGGTTGAAATGGTAATCCGTGGATACCTTTCAGGGCACGCATGGCGTGAATATAAAGAAGGCAAGCGCAGTCTGTGCGGTATGCCTATGCCTGATGGAATGAAAGAGAACGATCGTTTTCCGGAACCTATCGTTACTCCAACAACAAAAGAATCGATTGGGCATGATGAGGATATTTCAAAGGAAGACATTATTAAACATGGATTAGTCAGTGAAGAAGATTACCTTATGCTTGAGAAATACACTAAAGCTTTGTTTAAAAGAGGTAGTGAGATTGCAGCAAAAATGGGTCTTATTCTGGTTGATACCAAATATGAATTTGGAAAACGTGATGGGAAGATTTACTTAATTGATGAAATACATACTCCGGATTCTTCGAGGTATTTTTATCGCGAAGGCTACGAAAAACGTCAGGAAGCTGGTCAGGCCCAAAAGCAGTTATCTAAGGAGTTCGTTCGCGAATGGCTTATGGAGCATGGCTTTCAGGGTAAGGATGGTCAGCAGATACCTGAAATGACTGAGGATTTCGTTCGCAGTGTTTCGGAACGATATATTGAATTATACGAGCACATTACAGGAACTGCCTTCGAACGTGCGGATCTCACCGCCGTGGGAGCGCGGGTAGAAAAGAATATTATGAATTATCTGAAGAATAGATAAAAAAAAAGCTGCCTGAAAGGCAGCTTTTTTTTTCTTATTGGTTTAGCATCACTGGCATCACCAACATTAAAATGTCTTCTTCGACTTCGGAACCTTCGGCGGGCAGAATCAGCGCTGCGCGGTTCGGAGCTGACATTTCAAGAATTACTTCATCACATTCCATGTTCACAAGCATCTCGAGCAGGAATTTCGAATTGAAACCAATTTCGATATCCTCGCCTTCGAACTGGCATGCCAGACGCTCTTTACCTTCGTTTGCCAAATCAGCATCTTCTGCAGAAAGATTTAATTCCTGACCAGCAACGCTAAAGCGAATCTGGCGGGTGCTCTGATTAGCAAAGATTGAAATACGTTTTAAGGCGTTGAGCAACTGAGAACGGGAGATGCTCAGTTTTTTGCTATTGTTGGATGGGATAACTGCTTCGTAGTTAGGATATTTTCCGTCTATCAGACGGCAAATCAGGTTAACATTATCAAAAGAGAAGAAAGCATTAGTGTCGTTGTATTCCATTTTAACCATTACATCAATTGATGCAAGGATATTCTTAAGCTGATTCAATGGTTTTTTTGGAAGTATAAAGGACGCTTCTTCGCCAGGAGCAATATCTGTACGGCGATAACGAACCAATTTATGTGCATCGGTTGCCACG
Source organism: Bacteroidales bacterium (assembly GCA_963678485.1). Lineage (GTDB taxonomy): Bacteria > Bacteroidota > Bacteroidia > Bacteroidales > CAIWKO01 > CALGYY01. Next base: position 484,522 of record OY782882.1, on the reverse strand, counting down.
AAAGTGATATCGTTTTCGGAAAGCTCACAGAATACACCGGCCATTACTGGTCTTAATTCGTCGTTACCTGTTGCAAAAATCGTTTTTGTAATTGCGTTTGCCAAAGAAACACTATTCATTTCAAAAGAACTGGCATTTTCAATAACCGGAATGCGAGGGAACTCGTCAGCGTTATAGCCCGATAATTTGTATTTACCGTCACTGGCCGAAATCTCAACGAGGAAAGTATCAGGGTTAATGCTAAAGGTCAGTGGGAGCTCAGGGAAGGTCTTCATAATATCAAGCAATAATTTTGCAGGGATAGCGATACTTCCTGATTCACCGGCATTTGCAAGCTCAACGCCAACAGTCATTGTGGTTTCCAAATCCGAAGCAGAAATATACAAAGTGCTGTCCTTCAATTCGAACAGGAAATTATCAAGAATAGGTAAGGTATTGCTACTGTTTAGCACACCACTAATGGCCTGTAGATTCTTTAACAAGGCAGAACTGGAAACGATGAATTTCATAAGGTATATCTTTAATTGTTATGTAGTTACAAAATATTATAGGGAATTTACCCTTTATGCAAAAATAGTAATTTAATCATTGCAAGGGCAATTTAGGGTCAAAATTAATAATGAAAGACCTGAGAAAGGCACACAACCGGACGTCCTTACTTGCTTGGTGTTGCTTGTGGCAAATAAAACTGAAGCGGGTGCAGCAAGGGGTCAAACACATAGAACTGAATTAATGTAAGATCCTTCCCGTCATTAATTAAAGCAAATAACCGATCGCGATCCCATTGTGCTGGTTCACCGTCAATCCCAACCTGATCCGGGGTTGGTGACTTATGGAACGTCTTTAACACAGAGGTTTTTCCATCGGTAGTCTCGATGGTTAAAACATGAAAAGGAACGGCTTTGGAAATACTATCCTTAAAGGCTGAGCCTTCAGGGTCAATAATTGCTTCAAAACGAATATTCTGGAACGCACTAAAAAATTCCATAATCTTTAAAGTGTCGTAAACTGGCACCGCCACACTGTAATTTCCTCCCGGACCTGCAAGAGCAAGAATCTGGAAATCACGATTGCTTGTTTTTGTTGCAACAAATGATTGCTCGGGTGTTTCAGGAAATTCAAGTTTTATTGATTTGATGTCTTTATACTTATAATTATATACCATATGATCGCGCCAGTCCATTTCGAGCGGACTATAGCGTGTTGATAAGTACCCATTGAATCCCGGTATGTAGACGATGTATGGCGTTTCGGATCCATCCATCAGCATAAAAGTGCCCATATTATCCTGAGTCGCTCCACCAACGTAATACACGCGAGTGAGTTTTTCGTAAGGAAACCATTGAATTTTACCCCAAAGGTCAACACGATAGGCAGTCTGGTAAATCTCAACTTTAGTAGATGAGGTAGCTAGAAGTTTAACGATATTGGAATGTGCTTCTTTTGCAACAGGACTCTTAACTTCTACACTCATGGCTGTTTTTAAAAACACATTGATTGAATATGCAGAAGCATTGTACTGATTATTTAATAGCCATTGTCCGTTCGCTTGCTTAACAAGGAGTACGGTGTTATTTTTCTTGTCAGCAAGAAAAATCTTAGTTACCGTTGAGGTATCGGAAATACTAAAATCTCCTTCATCACCCATGGTTGATTGCGATGATTTTGTAATGATTAGCACAGCTGCAACTAAAACAAGTAGCAGAACAGTGAGCAAATATATTCTCGATTTTTTCATATAAATCCGATGTTATAAATAAAAGCGCTGAAGCTATACCTTACTTTTTTGTGAAATATCTTTTGCGGAATCCAATCCAGATCAAGCCAAACAGCAATACTACAAGGACAGGAACAGCTGTGTTGGTCAATTGTATGGTGAGCTTATTCTTGCTTACCTTTTGTTTGTCGAGAAGACGAATTTTAAGTTCACGCGAACGAACTGTAATCAGACCTGATGAATCACAAAGGAAGTCAACAGTATTCATTACAAAATCTTTATTCCCGAACATTTGGTTAGTGAACTGATCATAGCCCAGTGGCAGGGGATAGCCTTCGCTGTAATGCAACTGGTTTTTGATGATATCCCCATCAGAAACCACGATCATTTGGTTTTGCGGTGATTCGGCTCTGAAATCATATTTTTCTTTATCATTCAGAATCTCATCTGGTAAACGATTTCTGAATACAGATTTAAATTTACCTTCCAATAAAACTGCAATGGGTTTGTTCGATTTGTTGAAGAATCGTTCATCGACCTTTTGGCTCATAATATCCAGACTGATTCTGCACGGCGTATTAACCGGTCTGCTATATTTTGAGGTTGTCAGCAATATCGTTTTCTTGATATCACGATCGCCAACGGTGTCAATGGCACTGACGAACTCGCATTTGATTGCGTTCAGATTTTTTACGATAGGATGCGTGGAAGTGGGCGTAACCGTAGGGAAGAAGTACCAGGGTAAAAAGCTTTGCTGAGGTTGGCCTGCATAATCTCCGGTAACGACGGGGATTTTAAGACAGCTCATATCGAGAATGAGGTTGGTGTTAAGACGCACACCATATTGAAACAACATATCCTCCAGATTGAGTGGACGACCGAAGCCGATAGTTTCGTTGTGTGCCTGAAGCGAATCCATACTTGCAAATACAGGATCTACAAACCAAATGACCTTTCCGCCGCGCATGATAAACTGGTCAATCATAAACTTGTCCTTTTCAGGGAATGCTGAATCGGGCTTAGCAATGATAAGCGCTGCATATTTGTTTACCAATACCTTGTGGTTGGTGTCGCGAACGAACAAGCTATTTAATTTTCCGTCGATAGTGACGAAGTCAACACTGTAATAGTCGTTGAGCGAATAGGCAATATCAGCCACCCGATTCTTTGGTAATTCGGCATGACCCTGGAGAAATGCAATACGCTGTTTGCTGCCAACGGAAAGCTTCCTGATTACATTGGCCATATTATATTCCAGCCCTTGTATGCTATTGTTCAGAATCTGCTCAGGTGCCAGTCCTTGCTGCGACATCAGTAATTGCAGCGGCATTTCTTTACCTTTGTAGGAAACGATGGCGCCGGGGAAGACAATCTGCTGCGACATTCCATCGCCAGTATTTTGGTTAATTTCAGAAGGTTCAAGTCCTTTGGATACTAATTGCTTATACAGCGCCTGAGCGGCTTTTGGGTCTTTTCCTTCCGAAGGATTAATGAATTTATACTGAATATTATCATTGTATGCTCTGAATTCATCAAGCATTTCCCTGGTCGAGTTGCGCAAACGCTTAAACCCTGCAGGGAATTCTCCTTCAAGATAAACCTGAAAATACACAACATCGTCAATCTCACGTAAGAACTTTTTTGTTGCATCCGATAGCGTATAACGCTTTTCGGTAGTGAGATCGAAACGTGTATATATGTATTCGCCGATGATATTTAAGAGGATAACAACAATCAGGCTGATGCCGAGCATCATTAAATTCGACCGTCTTATCTTTTTCTTTTTGTTGTCGGTGGTGACGGTGGATGTTGGTGATGTATTTTTCATAACTACCATTTGCGTTTTTCGAGCGACATTTTTGTCAAAAGAATAAAAATTGTGATTAGACTCAGAAAATAGAGCACATCACGTGTGTCGATTACTCCACGGCTCATACTCACATAGTGAGCGTTGATGCCGAGTTGCTGAATAAACAGGTCGACTTTGCCAAAGAGGGCGAAGGAGTATATAAATTCGAAACCCAGATAGAAAAATCCGCAAAAGAATACGGATAGTATAAAACTCACAATTTGGTTGTCGGTGATCGATGAACAGAAAATTCCGATAGCTGCGAAGCCTGCACCCAAAAATAGCAATCCAATGTAAGAACCCCAGGTTCCGCCCATATCCATATTTCCAACAGGTAAACCTAAACGATAAACAGAGATGAAATATACGAGTGTTGGCAACAAAGAGATAAATACGAGAATGACTGCTGCGAAATACTTGGCCAGCACAATCTGCAGGTCGGTGATGGGGCGCGTAAGCAGTAATTCGATGGTTCCACTGCGTTTCTCGTCAGAGAATGATCTCATTGTTATTGCGGGAATCAGAAACAGAAAGACGAAAGGCGCTAAAATAAACAGCCCGTCGATTCCAGCGTAGCCGTAGTCAAGGATATTGGTCTCCATCGGGAAGACCCACAAGAAAAGTCCGTTTATGATCAGGAATACAATCACGACAATGTAACCTATCAACGAACTTAAAAAGGAATTAATTTCTTTTTTGAGTAATGTAAACATAAGTAGCAATTAAATGTTTCAAATGCGGTGCGAAGTTAGCAATTCCACTAATGAAAAGAGTAGTTGTTGCTCAGAAATTCCTATTCTTCGTCTTCGTCATCAATTATGCTCCAATTCACTGTATTCAGACTGCCGTTTTCGAAATAGAAATCCATCATGAGGTCGTCATACGAAATGCGTTTTTCGCCCCAGGCTTCTTCTTCAATATCCACTTCACCACACTGATTCTTTTCCATGAGGGACATTAAATCTTTTTCCTTCATAGCGAAGATCTTTTTTCCAAAAAGGGTGGTTTCAGGGTTGTTGGTTTCGATGCAGATGAGAAGTTGTGATTCTTCACCTTCCATAAACAGGGTGAGCTGTTGTTCAGGATACATCCACATTTCAGAAGGAAAATCGTCATCATCATCTTTGTCCTTTTCCTCAGGAGAGCCCATGATGTCGATAATCTCATTGGTTTCCATTCCAAAGTGCAGCAGGTCTAATCCTTGACCAGGTTCGATGTTATATTTCATTGTTGATCAATTAGTGTTTTGCAAAATTATTTTACGGGTGAGTTTTCTTCCTTTGCCATGTGGCTGTATGTCATGCCATCCATCATTTTCGGGAACCATTTGTTGAGCCATACGGTTAACTTTCCCATTGTTGTGAGGATTAACTCACGTTTGCGTTTTATTATTGCGTTAGCGATGTGGCGAGCAACTTCTTCGGCAGTCATCATTTTATCTTCATCACGCGGAGATTCTCCTTGCACGCTGCCATCGGCTGTGAGTGCGGTGTTCCTGATGTTCGAGGCGGTGAAGCCCGGACAAGCGGTAAGTACATGCAGACCTGTTTTGAGGTTCTCAATGCGCAATACTTCAAGGAATCCATTCATGGCAAATTTTGAAGATGAATAGCCTGTTCTTCCCGGAAGGCCTTTGTATCCTGCGATTGAAGAAACACCAACGAGTGATCCTTTGTTTTGAAGAAGATACGGATAGGCGAATTTTGTGCAATAGACGGTTCCCCAGAAGTTGATATCCATCACGCGTTTTACCACCGAGAGATCCAAATCGGCAAACAAGGCACGCATTGAAATACCGGCATTGTTGATGAGAATGTGGATGGTTCCGAATTTCTGAACCGCTTGTTCGATGAGCTTGCGGCAATCGTCTTCGACACTCACATCGGTCTTTACTGCGATGCTTTCAATGCCTTTGCTTTTAAGTGTCTCAGCGACTTCATTAAGCTTCTCAATATTGCGCGCTGCCATTACAATCTTCGCACCTCTAGAGGCGCATTCGTGAACCAAAGCCAATCCAATTCCCGAGGATGCCCCGGTGATCACAACTACCTTATCCTTCATGACGATTAAATTTTGCACAAACTTACATCTTTTTACGGATTAATGCTGCGCACCGCGAGGAATCGCTGTGTAATATTTTTTACATAGATTTCAATAACAAGGGATTAAAAACAAATGTTGAAAAAAGAACAAATAGATTTGGCAGTTAAGGAAATTGTTGTATTTTTGCACCCTCAAAATAATTAGAGGAGACAATGTAGCTCAGCTGGTAGAGCATTGCCCTTTTAAGGCAGGGGTCCTGGGTTCGAGTCCCAGCATTGTCACAGAATCACAAAAGCCGCATCGTTAAAGCGATGCGGCTTTTTTTTGTTTAAACTTGAAGAGGCTGCCTTTGCAGCAGCCTCTTCAAAGTATGTTAATGAAAGATTTACTTTCCTTCCTTTCTTGCTGAAGGAATCAGATTAGCGGGAATTTCACCGAAACGGATGTTGCTGCCGTCCCACCAAATGCCCATGGCTTTGCCTTCGATGTTTCCATCAGAATACAATACCTGCTGAATGTTGCGATCGAAATTCGGATCACTGACGATTGTTGTTGCCAATTCGTTCTGGTTGTCGATACGAACACCTACTGCAATCCATGAAATGCTTGCATTGCTGGTTCCCTGTGCAAACTCCTTAATCGTGAATCCGTCTTTGTCGACAGAAGCAACATATACACCCTTGCAATCGCCGTTTGCTGTAACGGTTACAACAGGGATTTCGTTGAGCAGCGATTTGAATTCTTCAGTGAAGTTAATGCGGGTTGTTCCGTTCGTGAGGTTCATCCTTCCTTTTGCGTAGATATTGGATTCGGTAGAGGTGAGTGTAAATAGAGGATTTACTTTATTCGCGGCTTGTACCAGCTCTACATTTTTTCCAACAGTGTAAAGATTTCCTTTGTTGTATTGTGAGAACAATTCTCCGTAATTGAGTTGTCCGATCACAGAGCCTTTTGAAGTACTTCCGATTAAACTACCATAGAAACCTCCACCAATACCAGCTGCACCAACGGTAGGCAGCGCACCTGTACCATTGGCATAGGCCGATGAACCATATACCCCATATGTTACTGTTGAGGCGGCTTTATATCCAAGAGACCCCCAGTAATTACCATAAATTTCACCTCCAATCACACCTCCGGTACGTGTGAAGTCATTATAGTTCCAGCCGCCGACACCAAAACTGTACTGATCGCCCCAGAAAGACATTCCGGTAACACCCGTGTTGCTTCCATTTTGGCCATAGGAAGCACCATCATTCATACTGTTACGATCACGATAACCATACACGGTGGATTGTCCGTCGCCATTTGCGGTAATTTGTTGGCGATAGACAAATAGTTGAGAAATGCTCTGGACTGGATAATTTATTGAAACCGAAGTGCCATTGTCCTGAATCATAGAATTGCCGATTGTTGATCCAGAGGTCCATTTTACATGATAATTGTTGTTTCCCGATCCGGTGACACCCGGGAAGGTTACTGCTGAAAGGCTGCCGTTATTATCTGTAGTCACATAACGTACTCCGCCACCGGCCATGCTGTTGATCCTTTCATTGTTTGTTACGGTAGTTCCGTTTGTGGTAAGGGTGCTGCCTGCTTCATCCCAGAGGAGATTAGCGCTGCCAGCTGAAGTTCCATTATTGTTATAAATAATCTGTTGATTCGATCCTGCAACTGGACCTGCGGGACCAGTGGGTCCCATGAGATTGGACGTGGTAAAAGTCGACCCGTCGGTATAATTCAAAGTAAATGTACCGTTGCCATTGTCGAAAGTGGTATCAATCCCTACTCCTTGAAGGCCAGTGAAATTGGCTGTGGTAAAGGAAGATCCATCGCTAAACTGAATGGTAAAAGTACCATTGGCATTATCAATGGTGGTATCAATTCCGACTCCAGTAGGTCCGATAGGACCTATAGGTCCTGCAGGGCCGGTAAGATTGGATGTGGTAAAACTGGTTCCATTGCTGTAATTGAGGGTGAAGGTGCCATCGCTATTGTCGATGGTAGTGTCAATCCCAACACCGGCAGGACCAGCGGTTCCATTGGCTGAGAACAAGGCATAGGGGACACTTAAAAGTTCACTGCTGCCTGTAATACTATATGCTGTTCCCCCGTTCGGATCAGTTTCTGTTTTAATAAAATAAGGTCCGTTTGACCAATCAATCGCCGCAAAGGTCCCGGTCACGGGAGTTCCATCGCCAATCTCAACCGTTATGAGCGCATTGGCATTACTGGTTGTAGTGTGGGTTTCAACGTAAACAGCAGTCCCAATAGCCGATCCCTGAAGGATGCTGATGCGCATTCCGATGCTGGCATTTGTAATCAGAGAGTCGTTGTTGTTTCTGATGACGGCCTGATAGCTCATTTTTTGAGGACTTTGCGCCCATAATGTTAAACTACAAAAGAGAGCAAAAAGGAAAATGGTAATTTTTTTCATAAAAGTTAATTTTTGATAATTTTAAAAGAGGATAATTTTTGGTTTTCCATTATTACATCAAGGAAATAGACAGCCCTGGCGTATGTCTGCATAGGAATAATGGTTTCTTGGTTTGTGATTGCTTGCTGGTCAAGGAGTTTTCCATTGATGTCAAACAAACGGTAATTCAACGAACCCGATAGATCCTTACTGATTCTAAGAACCAATTGATCGCTTGTAGGATTGGGATATATCAGAGAAGTCAGCTCAATGCCAGGTGCATTCTCTATGGCTGATACTGCAGAGATTTCATATGCCTGCTGTACACCCTGATTGACGCTGCCTCCGCTGTCGTTTTGAGAAGTGTAGGCAAGCTGTCCAACGGTGTAGCTGACCTTTCCACCTCCGCCACCAGCATTTCCACCGCTTGCTGGTACGGCGTTCTGCGCAAAGATGCTAGTGTTGATTCCAATAAAGAAAATCAACGTAAGTCGTAGTTTTTGCTTGTTCATAATTTTTTGTGTTAGTTGTTTGTAGAGGTATGAGTGTGATTCAAACTATTATATAATTCCTGCTTATTTGAAAAGGAAGGGGCGTTAATCTCACTTGATGCAGCTAAATTATAGCTGAATTAATTTGAATTTCTCTGGTAAAATACTTGAAAATCCAGGTCAATTGACCTGAAACTGCTCCCTTGTGTCGGTGGAGTAGGGGCTTAGTTGTCGATTTCTATACGGTAATTGACAGGAATGCCAAGCTTAAGCTGAGCACTCACTCCGCAATATTTTTCCTGACTTAGACTCACTGCTTTTTCGAGTTTTTCGCGATCAAGATTGGCTCCGTTGAAATGGTAAACAACGTTGATTTCACTATAATATTTGGGATGCTCGCTGGTAAGCTCTCCTTCTATTTCCATACGGAAAGATTGCAATTCTACGTGCATTTTTTTTAATATGCTCACCACATCCATTCCGCTGCAACCGCCGAGTGCAGCTAGTAGTAATGGTTTCGGGCGTGCGCCCATATTTTGTCCGCCTACCGATTCATCAGCATCCATAATAATATGGTGTTCGCCAATGCTTGCATCAAAGGCCATATCGTTTATCCATTCGCAATTCACTTTAGTTTTCATAGTAATACAATTTTGTACAAAAGTACACAAATACTATGTGTTGATAATTGTTGGTTTTGCTGAAGTTCCTGCAAATTTGTATTTTTGTCTAAAACTATAATTAATATGATACGGAATATCCTTCTCGTTTTAGCCTGGACCGCTACACTTGGATTCTTTAGTAGCTGTGAAAAAGATATGGAGGTGATCTATACAGGCACACCTGTGGATGAATTGGCCTTTACTGATGCTGAAAAAGCGCTGATCAATAGCGGACCTTCAGATTCTACAATGTATGTGATGAACTTTTTTGTCTATGCCGATTCACTTGTGTTGCGAACCAAAAGCAAAAATGTTAACCTTAACGACACCGCGACATTATTCCGTTTGATCGATCGTATGTACACTACTGTTAAAGATCCTGCAAACGACGGAATTGGTATTGCTGCACCACAGGTGGGAATCTGCCGTAACATTATCTGGGTGGCACGCTACGATAAAAATGGAATTAATCCTCCATATGAGGTATATCTTAATCCTAAAATCACTCAGTATTCCGACACCTCAGCCTATCGCTCCGATGGCTGTCTGTCAATTCCCGGTGTCAGCGCTAACTCCATGCGTGCAATTTGGGTAGATATTGAATATGATCTGCCTGATGGAACACATCACGCTGAACATATTACGCATCGTCTCACTGCACATATATTTCAGCATGAGATTGATCACCTGAATGGCGTATTGTTTATTGACCGATTGTATTAGTCGCAATAACTCAACAAAGAAAAAGGGATATCCGTTACAGAGATATCCCTTTTTTAATTTGTGCTATTTGGAACATCGGATCAAGCAAGATTGTTGAGGAGGAAAAAAATAACCAAATGCGTCAACAACGTAGAGCTAATAGAAGGTTTGTCACAATTAGCAAGAGCGCGGCTAAATTGGCTGTTTATTTCTATTATTTCCACCATTTTTCTTGACAAAAATGGTGGAGCCAAAAGTCAAGTCAAAGCCTGCCTGACTGCGTCACGCAGGCAGGCAAAATGCTACCCCCCCCCCACTCTCGCCAACGGCCGCAAATCACGCAAGGTAGTGCCGAAAACGCCAATTGACGGCAGTTCTTGAATGTGATAATAAACTTCATTTCGCTAATTGAATTTTCTTTTTGTCGTTTTCGACAGAGCCGACAGCGAAAAAGCCGCTGTCTGGCCCCTTGCGGATTTGCGTGCCGTTGGCGATTCACAGCCCGCCCACGCCCGCTTGCTTTGACTGGCCCGCGCACACGCATTGAATATTAGCATTGCAAAATTTCAATACGGTAAAAAGAACCATTAAGTACGATTGGTATTGGTCTTTTAAACTATTAAAACACGGATGCTCTAAAAGATTTATAAGTTTAATCAAGATTGATGTCAATGTTACAAACAATAGCTGCAAAAGGAACTCATTCGCGTTCATTCGTGGCATTCGTAGTTGAAGAAAGGTTTTAAAATCTATTGTTTTCTATGAATAGGTTTCATACTCCTCAACTTTTCCGCTTGATCAGGAACTTCTTAAACCGTTCTATTTTCTAAGAAAAAATTATTGTTGCTTCTTTAAAAGATCCCTGATTTCAGTAAGCAATTTTTCTTCGTTACTAGGTTCGGGCGCTGCTTTGGGTGCTTCTTCTTTCTTACGTGATGCGCGCTGATAGCCCTTTACAACAATGAAGATACAAAACGCGATGATGATAAAATCAATAACATTCTGAATGAACATTCCATAATTCAATGTTACGGCGGGCGCGCTGCCTGCAGCTTCGCGCATGATAAATTTCAAATCTTTGAAATCTACATTGCCTAATAGCAATCCAATGGGCGGCATTAAAATATCACTCACCATCGAGGAAATAATCTTTCCAAATGCACCACCAATGATTACGGCAGTTGCAAGGTCAATGACGTTGCCTTTCATGGCAAAGTCCTTAAATTCTTTAATGAATCCCATGTTATATGTATTTATGTTTGTAATTAAAATTTGTACGCAAAGCCAACACCTAATGCTTCCTTAAACTGGGTGCGAGGTGCGGTTCGTTCAATCACACCGTCTTTGTTGCTATCGATATTAATCATTACATCATCATCATAAATCACATCCATCAAAATACTGGCGGAAATAAATTTATTGACTTTTAATCCAATCAATAATTCTCCGTTGATATCAATGTTTTGAGCCTCTTTAAGGTAATTTGAAAACATGTCAAGCTTAGCAGAAAGATTGACGTTTTTCATGATGTCATATTTTATGGCAGTTTTAAGATATCCACCAAATTCCATCCGTATCTTTTTTCCTTGGGTGACAATATTATGAAAATCATCATAGGTCGCTGCATCCACTCCAAATGCGCCCTGGTTGGCTAAGGTCTGATTATTTACAAAGGTCATTCTTCCTGTTAAGGGTGCAATCAATACAGTGAAATAATCAGTGGGCTTGTAATCCATACCCAAAGCCACTGTCAAATAAGCAGGAGCCATAAAATCCGAAATCATCACGCTGTCGTTGGGATAATTGAAGCCCTGTGCAAACTGGGTTTTAAAATTCAACATAGCGCTGTAATACCAGTGTTTGAAGGCATATTGACCGTACTTTGACGACAAGTCGATTTTATCATCACTTTTAATAATGCCTCCTTTGCCTTGCTTTTGCAGGCCATACGCCAAATCCAGGGTGTTATCCCATTGCGAATTCTTTTTGTGATAATTTGCAAAGAGATTGACCATTGCTGATCCTGATATTGAATTCTGCCCTCCGGCGGCCCAATTCGATAAAGCAATCTGCGTAATCATTAATGATGTTGTGCCTCCGCCTTTCCATGGTTTACTCGTGTCTGCTGCAGTTTGCGCAACGGAATTAGCACCTAGGATCATTGCAAGCAATGATACACAAATATAAAAGAGATTGATTCTTTTCATAATTTTTATTGCAAAATTACAAAACAAAATAATCATGATAACGAGAAAAAGGTACTTTAACACTTAAAAATTTTAGGTGTTTGGATTCTAATTAATTACAACTTTTTTGTTGTAGCTTTCTTTTTCGTTGCGATAGCTTACGACGTAGATTCCTGCCGGCCATTTGCTTACATCAATTTTAATATCAGCAGTGTTTAGACTGCTTACATCCTGCGACCAGACTTTGTTTCCAAGGATATCACTTACTTCGATGATTCCTTTTAATATACCTTCATATGAAATATCAATATTTACTATATCATCAGCCGGGTTAGGATAGAGGTCAATATCCATAATGTTATTCATGCTGTATTCCTCGGTATGACTGGTAAGACCAACAGTGAAGTTATAAAGAATCTCTCCGCCAAAATCGGATCCGAAGGTTTTGTAAACCTGTGTTGTGAGACTCGCACTTCGAATCTTCGCACTACCGCTGCCTTGACCGGTGTTAGCCCAAAAGCTCAGGCCATCTTCACCACTATCAGTAAGTTGAAATTCATAGCAACCATCTGTAAGGTTAAGTGTATCGCGATAAGTCGTATTGGCTGTCAGTCCGCTTCTGGACAACAGGATATTTCCCTGATCATCTTTTAATGTATATTGATTTTCGGCCGGATTACTATTGCTTTTAACTTCAATTACGATTTGTCCGGGCAGCACAGGAACATACGAATATGGCGTAGATACGCTGTTGTTATAAGCATATTGGTCGTTGCCGCCATTCGGATTATTGATGCTGATATCGAAACGTGATGCCCCTTGCGCCCAGGCAAAAGTGTCGAGGACCACCGTAGCAGTTTCTAAAAACTTCAGGTCGCCAGTCCAATGATATAATGATGCTGGTGCACCGTGTATGCCATAGGTGATGTCGAGCGATTGCAGATTTGTACTCCCATTATTTTTAATAATTACGGATGGATGAGCGCAAATGGGATTTTTACGTTTCCACATTACATCGGAGGTTGGCGAAAGTACACGCTCTATTGCCGCGTCCAGCGTAAAATGCGGAGGTCCGTAAAATACTATCTGATCTTCAATTTGAAAATAGTCCCATCCACCTGTGTTTGTATAGGGCTGGACATCATGATCAAGTACGACCGAATCGCCAGAGGTTATATAGGGTGTGAGTTCGAAATCATAGGTCCATACTTCTGCGCCCGGACACCAGTTTGCACGATCGTAAACCCAGGTTCCACCTTGAGGATATAATGGATTCAAATCGCAGTTGTCGCGCCAAACCAATTGCGAAAACCGCTGCGTGCCGTCTACTTTGAAGTAATGGGTCTTCGGACAAAACTCAGCACAATTTTCCGGTGTATCCATGCCATGTCCCGTAATGCGCGACTTCCAGCGTGCGGCTTTTGCTGCCGGTGGTATCACTATTTGCAATGGAGTGAGCCAGGTTTCTATCGATGGTGATTGTCCATAATTAAAGCCACCATTCCATAAATTACGTATGCCTAGCACATCGCGGTCGGGCGTACCTTTAATCATTAGGAATTTCATATCCAGCAATTCCTGCCAATTGCCAGCACTGAGATGCACACTATCATGTAGGAGGGTTCTGTAATCGCTGACGTCGAAAGTCCATGTCCAGCCATTGCCGAGACTTAATCCATTTCCGTAAGGTGTTATGTATCGCGCCAATTCAAATCGATTGATTACTTCAAAAGGTTCGCTGTAGTAGAACCAGGTCTTTTTATAAAGCGTGTCTGTTGGGTTGATAAAGGTGCTGTCGATTGCAAGGCCTGCTGCATCATAAATATAGTCGTTAAAATAGGGAGGCCAGGCAAGTATTGTATCTGTTGCTGTGGTGGGTTGCAATGAATCGGCAAACAGTATTATCATCATTTGTGGTTTCGCAATTGAATCTTCAACAAAAATGCTATCGACACTGTTAGCTATTGCTATGCCTTGCCCAAAGCGGATTGCAGGCAATAGAGAATCGGTTAGAAAATTCTTAAACCGCGCTGCGCCTTGATAATTTAGATATTCGGGCATACCTATCATGGTTGCCGGATGGTTATTGGAACTTGCATCATTAAGTATGTATCCACCAGCTTCATTCATGGGATAGTATGCTCGTAAATGTGCAAACGCGGGATGGCTGGGAGAAATCGGTTGGTACATGAGTTCGGAAATTTCCGAAGGACTGAGTGCAGCATCCCAAATACTGAATTCATCAATGTTTCCATTGTATAAACCCCAGCTGCCATCGCCACCTGCGGCAATTTTCATTTTTGCTACAGTTTCAAGAGAAAGCGTTTTTGCTGTTGCGCTGTGCCATAGCTGTCCGTTGAAATAAATACTCATGCTCTGATTAGCTAGGTCTTTTACGAATGCCCAGTAATTCCACTGTCCTTCGTACATTGCTGCCGAGTCACAGGCTTTGTCGATCCTGTCGTAAGTGCCACCGGTGTTACCGCAATCCCAGTAAACACGGCCATTACTCCATGGCAAATGCACATTGAAGACACGTTGATTTGCTGCATTTATCCCTTCGAACAAACAACCGTCCTGCGGTTGAACTGCCGGGTTTCCATAAACCCAGAAAGCAACAGTGAGGCTACTATCTATCCCTGAAAATACGGCAGGAGGTACTTCGATGTAATCATGACCATCGCATTGCAGATACGTATCAGCTTGTCGTGAACTCAGACTTGACTGATAATTCTGGTGTTCAGCACTAGTCATGGCTGCAATGATATTTTGAGATCCTTTATATGAAATTTCAATCAATAAGTCGGAAGTCCCATCCCAATAAAACGGATGAGTAAACGCAATGTGCGACCAGCCGCTGCTAGCAAAATTAGTATTGCGGGAATACACTTCTGTAGTCCCTGTCAATACTGTATTATTGGCATCAAGTAGGTAAGAAATGACATTCTTCATTGCAATGCTTAATTCCTGAAGATTACAATTGGCCTGACTAAGATTAAACGCGATGGAGGTGATATCTCCCTGATGCAATCCTTGTGCGCTGAGATCAGCAGCTTTCCATAACAATAAAGTCCTTGAATCCGGCGCATCTCCCGAAAGGGGATAGGCTATAGTGTCAGAATTTCCTGATAATTCAGCTACTGAAGTGTCGGGTGTATTGTTGAAATATTCCTTACGTAATATATAAGTCCATGATGGCTGATTCATATACATCAGCGTATCCGGAGTGCTTCCGTTATAAAGAAAGTTTGGATGTGATAACAGATTGGAGTCAGGAACTCCCGTGTGATCCCAGAGATAGGTGTAGGTTAGATAGTCCCATTCGCCGCAAGCCGGATTTTGAGCAGGATTACACTTGAGTGTGTAGGTCATCAAAATTTTTTCGTACGAAATGGTATCGGATGGGAAAACGAACCATGCATCCTGCGGTGAACCAAAAGTGAATGCTTGTATTACGGTAGTGTCGCCGGTTTGCGCGTGGCATTCTTTATTACTAATATTTACAATAATGCAAAATGTGAAAAGAAAAGAGATCAGCCATTTGTTGGTATACATCATAAATAATTATGGGGTTAATGCAGATTTTCGTCTTAATAATTCTTGCCGGAGATTCTGATCGGAAAGATAATAGGTGTTTTTCTTTTTTGCATAAGCCTCGCTAAGCCTTGCTGTATGGACAATGTAATTGCTGAAATCAAGAAGCTGCCAGCCAAGGCCATGGTCAAGGGTGATGTAGTCGGTACCCGCTTCGAACTGACGCCGATAATCAGTAAAATAATAACCGATACCATCAACAATAAGTTGCCAGGGTGAACGTCCGGCGTAATAGGATAAATGTCCCAATTCGTGCCCCACCACACCCACAAATTGATTGAACGAAAGTTCAGAAGGAAGGAATCCAGTATTCTCCTTGTTGTTATTAATGAAGATGATATATGTTCTATTTCTCCCGTCAAACAAGGTTTTTGTGCGCGGCTGAGCCATCATGGTGCAAGTAAGTGGTGTTTCGATGAATTCAATCGGAACAAGATCTAATTCGGGATAATGTGATAAGGCTACAAGAATCTGCAATTCGTATTTCTCAGGAATAAGTTTTCCCCATCCATGCGCTTTACGAAGGGTGTCGATCTGGCTGCTGAACATTTCCTCCTTATAATATGTTGAATCGTATTGAGCCTTCGCCGTAAGGCAAGACAGCAATATGATCATCACAAAAGGAAGGAGCGATCTACGCATGTTTATAATAATTTCAAACTACAAATATAACCAATGCCCCTGAAATCCTTTGCTAGTGTTATATTCCAATGCAGGGAAAGGGACTTTTAAAATATTGATTGCACAGAAAACACTATGCAGGAATTTTGATTTAACGGGTATTTTGCTAAAGTCAATATCAGCAGAAAGCAGGAAACGCCTACTGCGCGCGACGTTCGCATAGGCCGGTACTTCGCTGTTGTCGCGCCCGCCTACCATTCCATCGGCACTGTATCCAAGCGAAAATGCGATCCAGCGCGGGAAGCGACTCTCTTTTTTTAGGAAACATCCGGGACTACAGCTGAGCCAATAGGTCTGTCCATTATAGTCTTTTAATAGTCGCTCCATTTTGTTGTTCCCCAGCAAATCCGGCCTGAATGCGGCATGTGGGCTGTAATGATAGGAGTACTTCATCGTAAAACGTTGTTCATGCCAAAGCAGCTGCTGACTTGTGAATAATGCGCTACCTCCGACATTGGCGGCGAAATCGGTGGCGGAAAATCCCCATTCGCTGCTAAAGGCGTCAAGCATTTCTATAATCAGCTGATACGACATGCCTGATAAACCGCCAAACCATGCACATTTTTTTTCTTTTGCGCCACTCCATTTCAGGGCAGCATAACTGATATTGCTTAATTGATAGGCAGTCCAAGCATGGCCGAGTTTGTCCATCTGCAGCCATTCGGCGTTATCATTAAAAAAATGGAAGGATGATTTAGGATAGTCCTTATACCAAATCTCGTTGAGGCCGATTAAGGTCAGCGTGGCTAATGCAGACTCTGTGGCCATTACGGCAGAGAAACGTCCGGGCCGGAATGTTTTTGTTGCAGGCACGACAGTATTTGTGCTGTCATGCTGCGCATATGAGGAAAGGCAAACCCCCATCAAAACTGATAGTATACAACAGCGGATCAGGGGGCTGTACCGCATAAGTTACCTGACAATTGGACTAAGTTGTCTGAGAATATCAAAGAAGGCATTCACCCAGAAATTGCGGAAGGAAAGTCCTCCTGCACGTCCAGCGTATTTGCTGGTGGCGATCACCTTGCCGGAATTAAGATCCACAAAGGCCACCCATGCAAAAGCTGCAACCTGATTTTTATCGAGGGTTTCAGCGACGAACATCAAGCCAATAGCGTCTTCTTGTTGGAATTTACATTCGTCAACCACTTGCTGAACAACAGCGCCATCAACGCGATTGCCTGTGTCGGACACGAGAACAATGCCTTCTGGCGAAATGTTCATGTTGTGCTGATATACCTGTTCTGCCTTATAGCGAGGCCGTTTACGAAGAAATTTTACAAAGTCAAATTTCTTGCTTTCCTTTATTACCACGTCATTCATTCCGTGGGTCTGAACAGCAAGAATGCTGTGAATGTCGTTGAATCCGGCTGGTCCGACAAATTTTACACGTGTGAAGTCGATGCCAAGCCATACAATTTCAGGACAGTTTCTGACATCCTGAAAAGTTTTTACGGGAACATTGTTTTCCATGTGTCGGTTTATTTAGAGGGTGTTATTTTTTGTGATTATCTGTTTTGCCTGATACAAAGGTAATATATACAAAGTGATATGGAAAAGTATGTTTGCTTTTAATCGTGCTTTAAAAAGTTTGACTTTTTATTTTTTCGATAATACGTTTTACTTGTTCTACGGCTTGCTTAAGTTTTTCAGGATCTTTGGCTTCTGCAATAAAGCGCAAATAGGGTTCAGTATTGGAAGGTCTGACATTGAACCACCAATCCTTAAAATCGCAGCGATAGCCATCGAAATCATAAGACGCCACCACTTTTTCCTGCGACAGGAAGTAATCGCGAATGGCATCCATGGCCTGTTGCTTTTGTTCCAGTTCAAAGTTGATTTCGCCGGTACTAACATATGCTGAAATCTTCGCAATGAGCCCTGAAACACTGATGCCTTGCTTTTTCATTGATGCAAATACATCCAAAGCAATTAAACACGCCATAATCCCGGAGTCGGAGTAAAAGAAATCGCGGAAATAATAATGTCCTGCGTATTCACCACCAAAGAGACCATCAATTTCGCGAAGCTTTACCGCTGCGTATGCACGGCCAACACGCCACATATGCATGCTGGAGCCCATCTTTTCGATGTATTCGCCAACTGCCTTACTGGTGCGGATATCCTGAAGCACATTTTCTTTTTTATCTTTAAGAAAATAATGCGCAAGTACAGCAATCATTAAATCGGGTGAAATGAACTGGCCTTTTTCATCCACAAACATTACCCTGTCAGCATCTCCGTCGAAGATGACTCCCACATCTGAACGATGCTGCAATACATGTGTAATCAGATCCTGAACATTTGCCATTACCAGTGGATTGGCTTCATGATTGGGGAAGGTGCCGTCGAGTTCATCAAATATGTACAGAGGTTTCTGCCCCAGCAATTCCTTAATCAGCAGGCAAGCCATACCATTCGAGCAATCCATGCTTATTCGCATATTACTCAGATCGGGAACATATTTTTTTAGAAAATTGATATATTCTTCTTTAATATCATAGGGAATAACGTTGCCTTTGTTCGCGGCTTTGGTAATGCTACCGTTCTTTACCAATTTTTCTAATTCGGCAAGACCACTATCGTAACCAACCGGTAACGCATTCGTGCGGGAAATCTTGAGACCGTTGTATTCTTTAGGATTGTGGGATGCGGTGATTTGTACACTTGCATCAAAGTTATGTTGCGCCGTTCCAAAATAAACCATAGGAGTTGTTGCCAGTCCAATGTCATAAACATCCGCTCCTGCATCAGTAATGCCATTGCATAGAAATTGGAACATGTCGGGGGAGGATACGCGAACATCCCGTCCTACAAGAATTTTAGAAGTATTAAGTAAGCCGGGGAGGAAAAAACCCATGCGGTAAACATCGTTCAGGTCGAAATCTTTTCCGAAAATTCCACGAATATCGTATGCTTTGAATGCGCCCATTTTTCTATGTTCTATTAGTTTATACAGATAAAAAACTGCGTTTCAGTGACCCAAGAGTGACCGAAACGCAGTAGAAATGTTTTGCTTTGTGCTTAGTTACTCGGAGTCTTTAGGAATCCCTTGATGGCTTCAAAATATGCATTCTTGTCTTTAGTGAAGGTTTCCCTTCCTGCAACACCTTTAACGATATACAAGGAACTGCGGTTCTTTTGGATTTTCATCAGATTCTTCATGTCATCTGGAGTAGCAAGATCATCATTCTCGCCGCAGATGAACATCACGCTATATAAATTGGTTCCTTTAGCTTCGAGGCCGTAGTAAGGTTCCATGAGGTATTTATTGTAGCCTAATGGGAGTAATACGTCGATATTTCTTTTTTCTTTGATGCGTTTTTTCATGTCCTCAAGTGTGGAGTAAGGACTGTCGGCAATAACCTGAAATAATTCTGTCCGTGAAGTGCCAACGGCAATGCTTAATCCACCACCAATGCCTATTCCGTAAAGGTCTACGGTCTTCAGTTTGGATTGATATTTCCTCATCCAATTGATAGCACCTTGCAGGTCTTTTTCGAATTGTGCATAGATGTAAAAATTATTATTAATAGTAAAATCAGCACTTTCGCCATATCCTCTGTAATCATAAGTGAGAACATAAAACCCAAGTGAAACGAAATTACTTGCAATCTCAATCAAATCGGCCATGTTGCCATCGCCATCATCACTAAGAATGATGACTTTGTTCGAAGCTTCAACCGGTTTGTAGAACCATCCTTTTAATGTCAGGTTGTCTTCGGTTTCAATGTTCACCTCTTCATAATTCAGCCCGAAATCACCGGGTTTTGCAGCGTATTTCCTGGAAGGATTCAGCGCAAAGCTTGATACGCCAAGCAATGCAAATAATGCGACAAACAGGGTCTTTTTCATAAGTGTCTTTTTTCTGTTAATTCGTTGGCTAATGTAGTAATTTTTTAAAAATCTGCATAGCAATTGGGGCAGAAACATAAAAATTTTGACCAAGGACCAAGCATGAATTTTTAGTCCTTTGGTTCATACGTTATTACTTCTTTTTCTTATGCTCTTTTGCCCACTTCACATAGGCTTGCTGGTATCTGGCAGCATTCTGCTCATGCTGGGCGTTGGTTTTGGCAAAATTGTGATAGCCGGAAAAGTCTTCCTTTGCGCAAAAGAATAGGTAGTCGTGCTTCTCAGCCTCAAGTACCTTATCAATCACGGCGCCTGAAGGTGTACAAATTGGTCCGGGAGGCAACCCTTTATGGATATATGTGTTGTAGGGAGATTCGATTTCTGTGTGCCTTTTTAATACCCGGGTCAGTGTGAAATCACCCGATGCATATATGGCCGTTGGGCAAGCCTGTAGCAACATTCCTTTGTTGATGCGGTTAAGATATACACCTGCAAGACGAGGCATTTCATCTTTTTTATTGCTTTCCTGAGTGACGATAGATGCGAGTACAACAACTTGCATTGGGCTTAGACCAATAGCAGAGGCCTTATGTTTGCGCTCATCAGTCCAGAATTTCTCGTATTCTTTGTGCATTCTGTCAAGGAATTCAGTAATAGAAATATTCCAATAAAGCTCATAGGTGTTAGGAATGAATATGGCCATGATTTCATATCCATTCATCTGATAACGTTCTTCGAGCAGGGAATCATTGTATAGCGTATTTGCTACTTCCGTTGAATCAATTTCCAGCAATTGCCCAACCTTTCCTGCAAGCTGTGGTCTTGTTCTGAATTGGTTAAAAGTGAACTTAACTGGTTCTTGCCGCCCCGATCTCAATAAATTGATGAGGGCGTTATTGGTCATATGATTTGTGAGTAAATATCTTCCCGATTTTACTGAAGTAGTATATCCTTTTTTTTCTGAAAGCCAGACAAAGGAAGCCTTGTCTTTTAATATACCTTCTTTATCCAGTAGTTCTGCTACATCGTCAAAATCTGATCCTGTGGGAATGTATAAATATTCACTGTCTTTATTCCCCAAATCAACATTCACATTAAATATCTTAGTGTAATATTTATAACCGATGATACCACCACCCAACAATAGCACCCCAAACAGTGAAAGAATGGCAATGATGATGGTTTTTCTCTTTGTTTTTTTTCCTTTGCTCACCGTATCTGAATTATAAGTTATTTTTTGGATTCATACATTGCAACATGGCTTCATCATGCCAGCTTCCTTTAAGTAACAGCCAGTCTTTGCGGGTTCCGCATATTTCGAAGCCGTGTTTTTGAAAAAGGGTGAGACTTGCATGATTGTCAGTTCCAATGTTGCAATACAATTGATGTAATTGCAAAGTCTCAAATGCGTAGGTCTTTAGCAATTCCAGCGCTTCGGAAGCCAGGCCTGCGTTGCGTTGCGACTTTGCAATCAGAATACCTACACCGGCGCGACGATGCATGGGATCAAAATCGAAAAGATCAATAGCGCCGGCGGCAACAACCTCTGATCCGTCAATTCGGTCAATCATCAACCGAAGTTGTTTGGCTGTAAATATATCCTGATCTGAATTTATTATATATTGTTCAATTGTATATCTTGAAAATGGGGTCAGGGTGTTGCTGAGCTGCCAAACATCCATATCGTTTTCCCATTCGTGAATAGTGGCGGCATCGGCTGGTTCCACAGCACGAAGTGCGACTTTTTCTCCTCTCATGATTGTTGGGTTTTGTAGGTGTTAGTATCAAGATTGCCAGAAAAGGCGCGTACTACAGGACCTTCAAGATAAATATCGGTAAAGCCATCTGTGTCTTGTTTACAACTCACTTTAAGCAAACCTCCCGGCATATTCAGCATGACCTCCTTAGTGCCGGGATTCAAGGTGCAAAGGGTCAGAGCGACCGCTGTTGCTCCCGTTCCGCATGCCAGAGTTTCATCTTCAACTCCGCGTTCATAGGTGCGCATGTGAATTTCATTTCCAATCTTTTCAACGAAGTTTACATTAACACCTTGTGGATATCGTTCGCTGTATCTGATTTTTTTTCCTTCTTCAACTACATTCATGTGTTCGAGGTTCTCAACAAATACAATGTGGTGAGGAGATCCTGTATCAGTAAAGTAATAAGAGGAATGTTGTTCAACACCCTTTACATCCCGCATTTTGAGGTTTACTGTTGAAAAAGTATCCTGATAGCGTAAGATTTCTGATTCGTGAATACCATCAATGGCGCTGAATTTTGCCGTCATTCCAATAATTCCAAGATGATGAGCGAAGCTACTAATGCACCGTCCTCCATTGCCGCACATACTACCTTCTTTTCCGTCGGAATTGAAATAGCGCATCCCGAAATTAAATCCTGCTGCGCTCTCCAGAAGCATCAAGCCATCTGCACCAATGCCGAAGCGGCGGTGACAAAGATTTGCAATGAGTTCAATAGTAACTGGAAATGAGTTTAAGCGGTTGTCGATAAGGATAAAATCATTGCCGGCACCATGGTATTTTTCGAAAGCATGTATCATAAACTATTCAGTTTTTTAATGATAGCAGGATCATTTACCAATGAAAGGTTTCTAAATGTATTAGTATTCTCCAGTAGATAATACAGTGTGCCGTAGTTCATATAATAATTGTCGTCGCAAGCAATAATTTTTGTGGCAGTGAAATCATAAAAACCGAAAAGCACCAATTTATTATTGGCCCATTTATAACCCACATAATTAATAGGTGATTGCCAGAATTCAACAGTGATGATGTTATTGTCGTCAGTAGTGTACTTATCGTCGATTAGCAGGGAATCCAGTTCATTGTTTTCTTTTCCGGGCTTTGCGGATATTTTTATTTGCTTTGAATAAAGTAGCTGATCGGTAGAAACCTTAAGCGGTCGTTCGCTTGATATGTGGTTGTTGGTACTTATTGAATCAGGAGAATCATTGGATACATTGTTATTATACTCCTCACTGCCTTTTTTCGACATGAGCGAACGGGTATTGCTATCGCGATTGCTTACCGAAGAGTGGTATTGATCATTATAATCTTCGGTTTTGTCATTTCTGAAAAAATCAAGATTGGAGAATTGGTGTAAAGGATTAATCTCCCATCCTTTATAATCCATCCAAGCAGCTAAAGCGATTCCGCAAATCAGCCCTATAAAAATGCCAATGATTAATATTCCTGCTTTGCTGCTGTTTTTCATTTGGTTTCTGGCTAAAAAAATGACAGTTTGTCCTGAATAATCGTTCAAAATGTCAGTTCAAACGCACCACAAAATTAGTTAAGAATGAGCTATCAAAAACATTTTTGCCTTCTAAAAATAATATTTTACACCCTTTTACGGTTGTAAAGTGTGTTTGTGATTTTTGAACAGTTTTTTAAATGGTCTTGAAGGAATAAAAATTGAAGGCAACAATACATCGGTTTTCACCGGTGATTTGCAAATACTATCATAAACTTTAATTAGAAAAATCAGTGAATGATGAAAACAATGGGTTTTAAGCGAATTGCCAGTACCATTTTACTGGGATTCATTGGCGGCACTTTCGCCGTTTTTGGAATTTTGCTTGTGAATGCAATGAGGCCACAGCCAGTTGCGTATTCTCCCCAAACGCCAGTACAGACTGCTTCCTATACTGGTATGCAGGATGGCATCGGACCGGATTTCAGGAACGCGGCGCAGAAATCAATACACGCTGTGGTGCATATCAAAACTCAGTACCAGCAGAAGAATGCTTATTATGATGATTTCTTTGGTTTTGATCCATTCTTCGATTTTTTCAGGCAATCGCCTAATGGTGGATATCCATTAGTTGCTGCTGGTTCTGGTGTTATTGTTTCTGAAAATGGCTATATAGTGACCAACAATCATGTTGTTCAAAGTGCCAATACAATTGAAGTTACATTAAATGATAAAAGAACCTATACTGCAACGGTGGTTGGAACTGATCCGCTTACCGATCTTGCGGTTATAAAAATTGACGAAACAGGATTGCCATTCCTTACTTATGGCAATTCAGATATGGTTCAGGTTGGTGAATGGGTGTTGGCCGTAGGTAATCCATTTAACCTGACAAGCACTGTCACTGCAGGGATTGTCAGTGCAAAGGCACGAGATATTCAGATTCTTGGGGATGTTTCTGCGGTAGAATCATTCATACAAACGGATGCTGCGGTGAATCCGGGGAATAGTGGAGGTGCTTTGGTGAATACGAATGGAGATCTTATCGGTGTAAATGCCGCTATTGCAAGCAATACGGGCTCATACACCGGATATTCTTTTGCCATTCCAAGCAATCTGGTGAGTAAGGTCGTGGGCGATCTTATCGAGTTTGGCGAGGTGCAGCGTGCCTACATGGGAATTTCGTTTGTTGATATCGACAGCAAATTTGCTAAGGAAAAGGGCATCGATGAAATTAAAGGTGTGTATGTTGAATCGGTGATTGCTGAAGGTTCCGCCGAAAAGGCAGGCATTGAAGTGGGAGATATCATATTGAAGCTTGACGATATCACTACAAATAGTAAATCGGAACTCAAAGAGTTGATAGCACGCCGCAGACCGGGCGATAAAGTGCTTGTGACTATCCTTCACGACGGCAAAGAAAGGGTAGTGGATGTTGAACTGCAAAACCGCAATGGCGCAACTGGTCTGGTGAAAACTGAACCTTCCGAAATCGCAGGAATTTTGGGAGCCGAGTTTGAGCCCTGTTCGAAGGAGGATATGTCAAAACTCGGTATTGATCATGGTCTAAAGATTAAAAAGCTGGACAGCGGGAAACTATGGTCTGCCGGGATAAAGGAAGGTTTTATTATCATGTTCATTGACCAAAAGCCGATAAAAACTATAGAGGATATTGCAACCGCAATAACAGGCAAAACTGGAGGGATACTTATTGAAGGCGTTTATCCCAATGGTATGCATGCTTATTATGGTTTTGGGCTTTAATAAATAGCAGAATTACAACCGATTGTGGATTTGTTTAAATAATCCTGTTAAAATGGCTTATAATCCGAAAAATTGTTGTATCTTTGTTGACCTATTGCCTGAAAATTAACTACTTGTAATTCAGCTACTTAAAATAATCCAAATAAAATGAGACAGCTTAAGATCACGAAGTCGATCACTAACAGGGAAACAGCTTCTCTGGATAAATATCTTCAGGAGATCGGCAGGGAGGAGTTGATCACAGCGGAGGAGGAAGTGTTGCTGGCGCAGCGTATCAAAGCCGGTGATCAATCTGCGCTTGAAAAGCTCACCAAAGCCAATCTTCGTTTTGTTGTATCCGTCGCAAAGCAATACCAAAATCAAGGATTAAGTTTACCCGACCTTATCAACGAAGGCAACTTGGGTCTAATCAAAGCCGCGAAACGTTTTGACGAAACCCGTGGATTTAAGTTCATTTCTTATGCAGTATGGTGGATTCGTCAGTCAATCTTACAGGCTTTGGCTGAGCAGTCACGTATTGTCCGTCTTCCATTAAACCAGGTGGGCTCGCTCAACCGGATTTCTAAAGAATTTTCACGTTTAGAACAAAAGTTTGAACGTCCTCCATTACCGGATGAATTGGCACAGTCGCTTGATATTCCTCAGGAAAAAATCAATGCGGTGATGAAGATTTCAACTCGTCACGTATCCATGGATGCTCCGTTGGCCCAGGATGAGGACACCAAGTTCATCGACGTTTATATGAGCGATGATACCCCAACTACCGATTCCAGTCTGATGTTTGAGTCCCTCTCACGCGAAATTCAGCGTGCATTGGCCACTCTTACCGAAAAGGAACGCGATGTGGTAACCCTTTATTTTGGTTTGGGAATGAACCACGGACTTACCCTCGAAGAGATCGCCATTAAATTCGACCTCACCCGCGAGCGTGTTCGCCAGATTAAAGAAAAGGCAATCCGCCGCCTGAAACATACTTCCCGAAGTAAATTGCTTAAAGCATACCTCGGGCAATAATCACAAAAAACCGGCTTTAGCCGGTTTTTTTTTATCTTCCTTTTTTATTTATTCCGCTACTAAAGTATTTCTTTGTAGTTGATTAGTTAACTAGTTGATTGGTTAATTAGTTCTTTTTAAACTGCTTTTAAACCCAATACGGATTTTTAAGCTCTCTCGCCTAAGTTTAGACAATGCCTCAACTTTTTGAACGGACATTGAATAGTCAGTTCCTCGCGGTAAGTATAGATTGGGTTATTCATCCTTCCTTAATTTCCACTTTCTTTTCGCTTTATCAGTTCCCTTTGCGCCCTAGTGCCTTCGTGGCCTTAATCTATCCTTTGTGCCCTTGTGCCTTCGCGGCCTATTTCTATTCTTTGTGCCCTAGTGCCTTAGTGGCCCTTATCTAATCTTAGTGCCTTAGTGCATTCGTGGCTTTTATCTATTCTTTGTGCCTTGGTGCCTTCGTGGCCATAATCTATCCTTCGTGCCTTCGTGCCTTCGTGGCCCTAACTTATTCTTTGTGTCCTGTATATAAAAAAAACAGCCCCCCGTACGAGAGACTGTTCACTAACCTGGTTGTTAAACCAAAACACAACGAATTATACAATTCCTTGGTCTAGCATAGCGTAAGCTACCTTGAGGAAGCCAGCAACGTTGGCGCCTTTTACGTAGTTAACAAAGCCAGTGCTGTCTTTGCCATGTTTTACGCATGCACTATGAATGTTGCACATAATCTCATGTAAGCGCTTGTCAACTTCTTCAGCATTCCAAGCTAACTTCATAGAGTTCTGTGACATTTCGAGTCCTGATGTTCCAACACCACCAGCATTAGCAGCTTTTCCCGGAGCAAATAAAATTTTGTTTTCGAGGAAAACTTCAACAGCTTCTGGTGTAGAAGGCATGTTTGCACCTTCGCTAACGCAGATGCAACCATTCTTTACAAGAGTTAATGCATCTTCTTTACCTAATTCATTCTGAGTTGCACAAGGAAGAGCGATGTCGCATTTAACTTCCCATGGGCGTTTACCCTGGATGAATTTTGCATTTGGGAATTCGTAAGAATATGGTTTTACGATATCCTGATTCGAAGCGCGGAGTTCAAGTAAGTAGTTAATTTTCTCACCTGAAATGCCATCCTGATCGTAGATGTAACCGTCAGGACCAGAAATGGTCACAACTTTTCCACCTAATTCAGTAGCCTTGAGAGCGGCACCCCATGCAACGTTACCAAAACCAGAAATAGCAACGGTTTTGCCTTTGAAATCCAGACCTTTGGTCTTTAACATTTCAGCTGCAAAATATACGTTACCGTAACCGGTAGCTTCTGGACGGATAAGACTTCCACCCCAGTTCAAACCTTTACCAGTCAATACGCCAACATGCTCGTGGGTGAGTTTCTTGTACATTCCGTACAGGAAGCCAATTTCCCTTCCGCCAACGTTGATGTCACCAGCAGGTACATCCATTTCTGGTCCAATGATCTTCCATAACTCAAGCATGAAAGATTGGCAGAAACGCATTACTTCGCGATCTGATTTACCTTTGGGGTCAAAATCAGAACCACCCTTTGCACCACCCATAGGTAATGTGGTCAAAGAATTTTTGAAAATTTGCTCAAAACCTAAGAATTTCAAAATACTCAGGTTAACGCTGGGGTGAAAACGTAAACCACCCTTGTAAGGTCCAATTGCCTGGTTAAACTGTACGCGGAATCCACGATTTACGTGAACTTCACCTTTATCATCCACCCAAGGAACCTTAAACATTAAAACCCGGTCGGGCTCAACAATGCGTTCGATAATTCCAGCAGCTTCAATCTGCGGATTTTCGTTTACAACATCTTCAATCGATTCCAAAACCTCACGAACTGCCTGAAGGTATTCCACTTCTCCCGGATTCTTCTTCTCCAGTTCGTTCATAATTTTGTCTACGTTCATCACTTTAAGATTTAATGATTTGATTATTCTGTTATTAGCTATGTTATATAGCTGGTTGCAATTACTTTTATTGTTACAAAAATAACAATGCAAAAATACATTTTTTTTATCTCCTGCACCAAAATCTAAAAAAAAATATTTTTGTTGTTAAAAAATTGATAAATAATGCGATAAGATCACAATTTATAATGATTTCATCCCATTTTCAGGTTTGAATTCAATAAATATTGAAGTTTTAGTAAGAAAAACACTTATTTGAGCCTAATGTTTACTCGGAGAATTATGAGTTTTGCGCATAACCCGGTTTGAATACTACACCAATACTCTTTTTTCCATCAATTTTTATAATCAATGGCTCGGCAAAACGAACGTGACGAATAAATTCATCTTCGTAAACTGCTGTGTAGTTCTGTAAAAAGGCGATGTCGAAAAAGCCATCATTAATATAGGTGTTGATGGTCAGATAGCCAACACGGAATGAGGTTAGGTTTTGAAAGAAGTGGGTGCCCTGACTCGGGTCAATTCTGTAATTCTCTAAGCCTGACTCAATAATCAGTCGTGCTGCTGAAATCTGCGGCCAACGAACTGGAATACCCAACCAGGGATCACTGGAGCCCCACCGGCCCGGACCTAATAATATGTAGTTCTCCCTGTTCCTGAGAAATTCGTTGTTAAGCTGTTCCAAGCGCAAGGCAATCTCCGGACTTTTCGATGCATCGAAATTCTCAGGTTTCAAGTAAATGAAGTCCCTGACATCAGAAATCGTCCCGTTACCTAAAGCCGTTTGTGAATATATAATCGTTTCGCTGTGTTTCACCATTTCCAGCCGGTCGTTGATGCTTTCTTTGTTTTCAACGATGGGACGAATCTGTAGGAAATTAAAGATACGCGGCTGTCCTTTGGGAACATCAAGCATTGCTGCGAATTCAATTTCAACAGGGGTGTTCATTTCGCGCTGACCAATCTCAAGTAAAAGCTTCAGAATGTCAGCCAATGGAAAAGTTTCGTGTTTGAGAATATTGGCAAAAGTCACCAAACGCTTGCCATCAGTGCTCATCCCATCGCGGATAATGTTGTTCTGCAGATCATAGGTAGAGGCAACGAATTTTAAACTGCCATCACTCTCAGCGTCTTTTATCGGCAATCGTAAAATGTTCACTCCGTCGTCAACCGAAGGAATAAAGGCATCGTCCTTTAAGTCAAGTGCAAAGAAATATTTCTGTGTTTCACGTAAGGCAATGTCCACCGACGAAAGTTGCATGAGCTTTTGCGGATAAGCAGGGGAGAATCTTAAGTTGGCCCCCCCGTCAACAATATATTTTCCTAAGCCCATGGCCACGTTCACAACACCATCCTCGGCACGCTCAGGATTGAGTGGGTAGAAATTGATGGAGCGCGCAACGCCAGAAAGAGTAGGATAGAAGCGATTTCCGTAAGGTTTACCACATACTTCCTGAAGAATAATCCCCATCTTTTCTTCATCAATCACGTTGGCCGTGGCCGTCATATAAGCTTTGCTGTCGTTAAAAAATACTGATGCATACACGCTTTTGATAGCGCAACTTATCTGCTCGATAAATTTACGGTCATCCTCAATCCGTGGAACCATGTAGGTACTATAGATGCCCGCAAAAGGTTGGTAATGGCTGTCTTCGAGCAAACTTGATGAACGGATAGCCAAAGGATTTTTAACTACAGAGGTAAAAGCCATCAGGTCTTCATGTATCCTGAAAGGCAGGCGTCCCCTTATAAATCGTTGAAGAATCTCATCATCACTGGCATCAGAAAGGGCAATCTTATACAAATTGTTTTCTTCCATGAACTCGGTGAACACATCGGTGGTGAGGACCACTGTCCGAGGAATGGTGATAAGAACATTGTCGAAACGATCGATGATGCGGTTGCGCTTTAATAGGGAACTGATGAAGGCCAGACCGCGTGCTTTCCCGCCCAGACTACCATTCCCAATACGAGCAAAAAAGATGTATTCGTCGAAACTTTCTTTGTTGAATTCAGCGATGATGCCGCGACCTTTTACCATTCGAAAGTTTGCTATGGTATCGAAAAGATAACGTTTAATTTCATCGATATCTACAAAATCCTCTGGTCGCACGTACTTAAAAATCTCACCCAGCTGGAAGAGTGCGCGTGCATTGAGCCATTTCGAAAAATGGTTACGATCGATGTGGTAACGTAAAGACTCATCCGGGATTTCGAAAATCTTTTGCTGCAAGGCCGATAAATCATGAGCACGGTCAATCTCCTCCAGGGTATCTGGATTTCTGAAAATAAAATCACCAAAAGCCATCTGCTCATTGATGAATTCGCGTAGCTCCAGACTAAGTGTTTTCGAATATTTATTAATGAAACCCACTTTCATGTTTTGCGCTACCTCATGGTTCTTTACGTCGGATGACTGAATCAGAATCGGCATGAAAGGGTCGTCACTGCTGACTTTTTCAACAAGCCTAATCCCCGCTTTATGATCCATTTTTCCATTGCGAGGGTAGCTCATATCTGTAATGATACCTAAAAGATTGTTCTTAAATTTCTCGTAATAAGAGATGGCCTCTTCATAATTAGTGGCAAGAATAACCTTTGGACGACCGCGCATACGAAGCATTTTCTGATGCTCGTTCAGTCCTTCTGTCATGAATTCTTTCGATTGCTTAAAGATGACTTTATACAAATTAGGAAGGTAGGTCGAGTAAAAACGAACCGAATCTTCTACCAACAGCAAGGCCTGCACCCCAACTTCTTCCACATCGTGCTGCACGTTCATCTTATCTTCAATCAGCTTAATGATGGCAAGCAGTATTTCTGCATTCCCCAGCCAACAGAAAATATGGTCCACGGCCGAAAGATTTCCACTTCCCAACCTCAAGGTAACTTCTCTCGAAAAGGGCGTCAGTACTACAATTGGCTTACGAGGGTATTTTGTCTTAATGCGTTTTGCAAGTTCAAAAGGATCGCCAACACTAAGCATGGTAATGATGAGATCGATATTCTCCCGATGCAGTATATCGAATGCATCTTCGGTGGTTGTGGCTTGTATAAAACGCGGCGGATACCTTAAACTAAGCGATACGTATTCATTGAAGATTTGCTCATCAATGCGGCCGTCTTCTTCAAGCATGAATGCATCATAGGTGCTGCAAATCAGCAAAACATGATAAATCCTTTTTTGCATAAGCAACTTAAAGGAAGTATCCTGAAAATAATGCTTGCGGTTCTGATTCGTCAGGGAGGAAGAGCTCATGGTTTGTTAGTGTTCAGGATTCAAATGCAATGTTAACGAAAATTCCTGTCATAACAAGCGACGTTGGGCATTTTCGACTTGGTCCATTTGGAAAGAAATTAGGGCAAGCTCATCACCGTCCCATGCAGCAGAAAAGCTATGTGTAGAACCAAAGCTCTGACGCCAGTGACCGGTGATTCTCGACGATTCATGGATGTGCCCGTGCAATGTCAGATATGGTTGCTTGGCTTCGATAAATCGCTGGATGGCGATACTGCCAACATGTACGTCCAGAGGTACGCGATCGAACGTCTGTCCATCAAGTCCGGCGCGGTCAAGCAGCGACTGATACGGAGGCGAATGAAAAAGAAATATTGTTTTTGATCCATCGGTCCCTTCAGTGAGCAATTCCAGATCTTTCTGAATGGTGCTGTACTCAGCTTCATCCATAGATATTTCTATCGTTCGCTTTCCCTCGGTTGGCGGGATACAGCCTGGATCCACAAAACGACTTACATCATAACGTTCCCAGTCCTTTAGCAGAAACGGCGTGGGAGGAACATAAGAATAACCAATAACATCAAATCCTGCAATACTTACTCGACGAAAATGCAGATAGTCCCATAAACCCATATGCATTCCTTTAATGGCAGATTCTTCATTAATTCGTGCGTCGTCATTGCCCAGAATTAATCCGATATAGGGATAATCATCATTCATCGCTTCCTTAAGCGTGGATAATTCTCGGGCGAAATATTCCAATAAAAAATCACTGTGTTCTGATTTACGGGGATTAGGAAGTAAATCTCCTCCCATTAATACTACCTTCGGTAACTCTTGTTTGATGGTCTTAAGAAGTTTTTCGTACCGGGGTTTTCTGCCGTGTAAATCGCTAATAAAGAAACAAAGATCGTTCATCCTTCAAGTTTTTACGAAGATAATATTTTACTATCGAATGCTTAAGCAGAATCTGTTTTTGTTTAATGTGAATTGGTGCAGCTCGTTGTCGATGCTGATTGTAAAAGCTTCTTTAATGCATACCATTGCATAAAGTCAGTCTGATGCCATATTCCTGTACTTTCAGAAAGTCATTCAAACCCCTTGTCTTGTCTAAGTTGCAAGCGCTTTATGATTATCTACTACATTAGAGACTGACTTTATTAATAGAATTCAAAACACTTTCTTACTTTTGCAAAAAGATTCATCAAATGGCCGACGAGAAAAATAATACAAACAGAAATTCTGATAGCGATAATGCATCGCTCGAAATCCCTGTTGATGGTTCTTTAGGCCTTCTCGCAAATGGAGATCTTGGATTAATAGCCTGGCGTATTGCACGCAAAAAAGCTAAGGCAAAACAGCAACCAACAGATACATTTCCTTCATATGATGATGTTCCTGCTGTTGAATAAGGATTCCTATTGATTTTAATCTTGTATTATTAGAATTTATTCCTGAGCCTTGGTTTTTAAAAGCCGAAGGCGAATTAATGTCTAATATGAAAAATCCCGCACATCTTGCGCGATACCTCGTTATTTAAATAATTCAATATGCAAAATATCAACACTGTTACAAAAGAATCGGCCTCATTTCTTTCTCAATGAAATTGAGTCGAAATAAGGCCGATAAATTTCTACGACAGTGCAATCAAGCCAGCATCATGCCTACTGAATTACAAAGCGCTTCGTGTAGTTACCGTTATTGCTGATGATTTTTAGGAAATAAATCCCTTTATCGAAGTTGCTCATATCAATATTTATGATCGCATCCCTGCTGTTTTCCTGCCATACGAGACCTCCAATAGAGTTGAAGATGTACAGTTGCTGATCAATGGCTTCTTCATTTTCTGGGATTTCGATGGTGATATTTCCATGGGTAGGATTTGGGTAGAGTAAGATTTCTTTCTCTCTTGTAGCAGTCGGTTCAATGCTTGAATAGGGGCCTGAATAATATTCAACGTCTTTTACATTGTTGTTTTTGTCTGCATGTACAATACATACCGGATAACCAATACCAGTTGCAATATAGGAATAGGTGTTAATGGTATCGCGGGCAAACTCGAGGGAAGTAACAAGCACTCCCGAAGATCTCATATAAATACTGTCAACCGTCACAGCATACTCGTGTTCGCGAAGTACACTTGGATACAAGGCATAAGGAGTCGTTAATGAGCCACAAGCATCTGCGGTGATGACTTTATTTACATTTCTAACATAGAAAGTATCAATGTTCGATGGAACCCGGTCGAGGGGCAAAACCCATCGCGATGAATTATTAAACACACTTCCATATGATGCAGGTGTGCCAATCAATAGCTCATTCGGATTGTCCTGCACATTAATTCCTGCGCATAATCCATCTACCGGACGGAAACCTGTCACCCAGAAACCGCTGTTGTCACTTTTCCAAAACACATATCCATTGTTGCCCGGTCCTACTGGGGCTCCGCCATACAGACTGGCATAAAGACTCCCTTGGCCGTAGGTGTAGATATTGGATGCAGGAAAGTCAGAAGCGTAAGGTGTTGCAGAGGTGGATTTATAATCGGCCACTTTCTGATATTGCCAGCTAAGCGCTGAATAATCCCAGCTTTGCGAAGCACCGGCATTTCCAATCGTAACCGCAGTTACAGTATCAACTGACAGAAGTATCGAAAGTCCTGTAAAAGGAAGGTCGCTGCCACTGATTGATATGCTGCAATTGGTATCAGCAGAAAAACAAGCTGAGGTGTCGATGCAACCACTCTGAGAAACAATAACAGCATAGGTCCCGGGTATCGCTGCGGTAAAGCTTTGGGATGTCTGTCCGCCAACAGGCGCAAAACCATTGCAGTCAATCCAAGTGTATCCCGCACCAGAGGCGTTTGCTGTTAGAGTAAGACCTGATTGCGTTACTGCAGTGTTTACACTGTTAACTGTCACAGCAAGGCTTGTAGGTGATGATGAGCCAAAGCTGTTGTTTGCAGTTACTGATATACTTCCACTTTGTCCCGCGCTTGCATTTATGCTGTTAGTTGCACTCGAACCACTCCAGCCGTTAGGTAAGGTCCATGTATAACTGGTAGCTCCGCTAACTGCTGTTACACTGTATGTGTTTGTTGATCCATTGCAAACATTGGTACTTCCGGAAATAGGTCCCGGACTGGCAGGAGCACTGCCAATAAGCTGCGATAATCCGCGTTTCCATACCCCCTGCGAAGAGGTGCCAGCCCAGAGGTAGTTGCTGCTGGCAACCATGGCTGTAATGGAAGTGTCGATTAATCCAAGATTAATATTACTCCAGGAACTCCCTGCATTGGTCGATAAAAATACTCCATTGTCTGTCCCTGCAAAAACATTACTGCCCGACGACGCAAAGCAGGTTACATTTGAGAACAATGGAATGCCTGTGTTTGCATCAGTCCATAAGGCCCCGTCATTCGCCGATTTGAAAATACCACCACCTTGTGAGCCTGCATAAATATTCGTTCCTAAAACATATAGTGATTTGATTACTAAATTTGTTAGCCCGGTATTTACTGCAGTCCATGAATTGTTGCCCACTGTATTTTTGAAAATCCCATTGTTCGTTGCTGCAAAAAGTGTTGTGCCTTTCAGTGCAAGAGAATAAACGTATGATGCAGATCCCGATATTCCATTGTTAACGGAATTCCATGTTGCACCGTTGTCTGAGCTTACTTGAACCGAATTATCAGCCCCATATATCAGCGAACCTGCAATAACAAAGGTGGTGAAGTGATTGTAAAATAAATCATAACCCGTGCTGGTCCAATTGTTCCCATTGTTAGTTGAACGGTATGCCTGTGAATTACCGCCACCATCGTAGTCAAACAAATATGCAACAGCACCATTCGCTTTAATAGTTGAGACATTATGGCCTACAAATCCTCCAATATTAAAATTCCAGATTGTGTCTGATTCTGTGGTTTTAAAGAGTGCAATTTTCGATGAATTGCCCGTGATATCATTTGAACTAGCTAATATATTGCTTCCTGATACTTCAAGTGCACTAATAGGAAATTCTGTAACTCCCATGTGTTTCCATGTATTTCCATCATTGGTGGTTTTAAATAAACCATAGGATATTTCCGGGCTGCCGAATCCCCAAGATCCAACATAGAAATCGCTGCCCGTTGAAAAAAATGCTTCAAAACGTGTTGCTGTGAAGGTGCCAACGCTAACTGCATTCCAATTAATATAATCGGTTGTTTTATAAAGATTACCTGTAAGAGTACTGGCGTAAATTGAAGTGCCATTGACACCTAGAGCCATAATCATTTCAGTTGAAGATATCCCATTATTAATAGCTGTCCATGTTCCTCCATTATTAGTTGATTTATAAACCCCTGCACCGTAGGTGCCTGCAATAATGTTGTTGCCTACCACAGCAAGGGAACTGACCGAATAAAAACTTCCTGGAAGACCTGTGTTTACCAGCGACCAACTTGCCCCGTCGTTAGTGGATTTATAAATGCCATCTCCGTCAGTGCCTGCATACAAATCAGAGCCCTTAACTACAATTGTCCGCATATCCAATATTGGAGAAATGCCGGTGTTTGCAGCTGACCATGTGACTCCATTATTCGTCGATTTGTATATGCCAGCGCCGTAGGTCGACATGAATAGATTCGTTCCTTTACTAACGATACAAGTCGCACTGATGCTCGAAGTTCCCGCGCATGACGACCAATTATCGCCATTATCCGTGGAATAAAAAACACCTGCGTTTGTTCCAGCAACGATGGTACTGCTAATTTTTGCCAGACTTTGAATGGATCCTACACTCCCTGAAATCCCATTATTACTGACGTGCCAAGTCTTACCATTATCTGCGGATTTATAAATGTATTTGGCCCCAACGATAATCTCGCCATTACTGACAAGTATTGAATGAACTTCGCCGCTGAAAAGCCCATTGGTTGGTACCCATTGTGCCCATGCACTCAGGCAGGAGCAAAGGATTAACATAATTGTGATTTTGGTTCTCATTGGTTTATTTTTATGTTGTAAAATTATATGATTAATTGATACATACTGAAGACGCTGAATATTTTATATAGAATATTATGATTATTTTGATTTAAAAAGTGGATCTGATGATTTGATAATTTTCTTCCCAATATAAAACCTTAGAGAAATATAGCCGTCAACCCCTGTATAGTCCTGAAACTTGAACAACCATCCCAATTTTTCAGTGCCAACGACCAAGTAGTAAAACCGCATTTCACAACCGATACGGGGCGATTTCCAATCATATAATGATAGTGGCATTGATACTTCAAACCATTTTTTCTCAAAGCGAGGAGTTATTGCAAGAATAGTGGGGCGGCGAATCTGACAACCAGTAAAGCGGAGATTGTGGATGAAATCAGCACTGATAAAAAACTGGTCATTGATGTTGTAATCGAACTGCAGATACAGCGCAGTAGGAAGATAAAAGTTCAAATGGTTTTTAGTTTTCAGCCCATCAATCTGATCGTCCAGATGATCCAGGTTTTCTAGACTGTTGTTTACATCGTTCACAGCATTGCTGTATGAGTTAATGCTGTAAGTGCGACCTTTCCCATAACGTATGCCACCAATATCAAGCAAAGCCGCACCAATCTTATATTTATAATTGTGGTAGCCTGATATTGAAGTACGATTATTTGCGGTATCACCCATACAATAGGTTACACCAACATTAAAACCAAGACCAAATCCGTTGATGATTCCCGTGGGCAATACTCCGCCAAAATCAGCCTGCGCATTGTGAAAAGAAATGCTGGTTGAGTCTTCAAAATAGTAGTCCACTTTTTTATTGTTATAGTAATAGGCTGCATTACCCAATAATAGATTTGCAGTAATGCCTCCGGCAAGATAACTATGACGATCATTAATAAAAGTGCGACTATAGGTGCCACCCAGCTCTTCCCACGCACCAATGGCAAAGTGGAAC
Source organism: Bacteroidales bacterium (assembly GCA_963678485.1). GTDB lineage: Bacteria > Bacteroidota > Bacteroidia > Bacteroidales > CAIWKO01 > CALGYY01. Next base: position 447,241 of record OY782882.1, on the reverse strand, counting down.
TTGTCGGCATGTTTGTCCACATTCAATTCCTGACTTGTGCTCCTTCCATCATACATGCCTTCGTAGAGGCAACGGATGATGTCGTTTGGAGCATTTCTGGTATCGGCTTCAAAGCGGAGACTTAAATGAATAGCAAATGCTTTCTTGCCATCAGAGTACATGATAGAGGGCATATGCAGCTGCTCTTTCGTATAGAGATAATTGTGCTTATTGTTTTCGTTGTGGCCCTGGTATGCTTTAAAATCTGCAAATCCATTGTTAAAAGGATTCAATACTTTATAATCGCTTTTAGGAATGTAATAGTAGTTGTTTTGCAGATGTCCTCCGAATGTAAAAAGGTTAATGTCCAATTTTACTTTAGAGTTTGAAATACTGCTTGGATTCAGGTATCCTCCTACAGCACCGGCATAGTTGCTGTTAAATCCAAAAAGATTTTGGGCCGGCGAAGATTGCACCGAACATAACCCAAGTAGAAGTACAATCATCAGACTCCTTGCTGTTTTCTTTGAGTTTTTCATGGCCGTGTAATTTTAAGTAAATGAAACCTTCGCTATCATTTACAAAATTACATACAGCACTAGGTCTGACAAACCGCATTTGTATTGGTTTTGTAGCCCGTATATGTGCATGAATTTTTACTGGTATTTATACCGGAAAAAGAAATATACTATTTTTAATGATGTATGATCAGGAAAAGCAATGTGTTACAACTCCAGTATCCATGCATCTTTCCTGTATTTTCCCCTGATATTCTCAAGGTCTTTTACAGCCTCTGCCTGCGTTTTATACACATTAAAGCAAATCCTTAAATTGCCATCAGAGTTTTTATTTACAGTGCGCGCGTTTGGAAAGCCTTTACGTTTAAGCTTTTCAACCGCTTCGATGGCCTCGGCCTCAGTAGGATAGGAGCCGGCGATAATAAAAAAGTTGCCCGTTGCCGCAACTGGCTTGGTGGTAACTACATTATTCAAACGCGCAATGGAGTCAGCAGCTATACTGTCAAGTTTCATTTTGAGCGCCAAGGTCGCTTCTTCAACTCTTCGTAATGAATCAGTACGTATCGAGTCTCTTACAAATTTAAGACGCGCTTGCTTTACGATATTTGCCTTTGCCGAACTGATTTTTTCGTTATACGTTTTTAAGGATTTATCGATGCTCCGCTTCTTACTCAATTTTTTGTAAACGTCTTCTTTAACAGTCAATTTTAGCAGACTGTCTGCCCTGCTATTTGCTTTCACAAACACCAATTGTTTTTCTGCTTTTTCGCAAACTATGGTTGGGTCTTCTTTTTCACCAATCTTGATCGCATTAGCATTACGTATATTCTTCGAAATCATGCATGGATAGGCCTTTTGAATTACACCCTGTACCTTTCCGCTTTTCGTTTTATTTAAACCAACGGCAAGAAAAAATGCAGTATCACACGCTTTTTTATCCAGCTTTTCCTTCGCTGTACGAAGAATTTCTTTGTCTGATTGTGCACTAAGTTGTGCGGGAATAATCCATAGCATTACGAGGGTAATTGCCAGAAAAAGACTAGGTGTTTTCATTGGGTTGGTTTTCTAAAGGCAAATGTAATCAATCGGGAATACTGACCAAAAAAAGTGAAAACTTTTAGGTGAAAATTATTACAAAGAATTAAATGTTGAAGTTTAAATCTGTGGCCATTCGGTGACCACCAGTTTGTTAAGATCAAAACCTTTTTCTTCCAAACGATCCGTGATTTGTTCGTACACCTTAGGATCCATGGTCTTGGTTCTCGAAAGTATCCACAGGTACTGCCGGTTGGGGTGGCTGATTACCGCATAACTGTAATCCTTGGCGAGATCAATGATCCAGTATTTTGCCCTGAATGGCCAAAAAAACTGAACTTTTAATTTTGCATTACCTGAATTTTTTTCCACAAAGGCTTTCCCTTTTATGTATATGGGATCACCAGTTGCACTTCCTTTTCTGCATCGATTTTCAACGATAATAACTCCATTTTTACCAAGTGAGTACTCTGCAGTGCTACAGTAACAGTCCTTTTGGAACTTTTGTGGAAATGATGCGATTTCGTACCACTTGCCGAGATAACGTGACAATTCAACATTTTCAACCGCCTGTATTGGGGGTAATTCAGTCTTTGTTCCCGTCATGGTTTAGGTTTTAGATGTGTAAGATAGTAAATATTTACCATTTTTGGGGTATTTGTTGAAAAAATATATCATTGAACTTGGATTGTATTCAGCTTAACCTCCATTTTTATTCGTTACTTTGCTGAAAGATATTTATATATGAGCGGACAAAACAGAAACGATGTCAAGGTCGGTATGGAAGTAGGTATCGTACTCAAGGCGGATCAACGAACAGGAGATATCACCGAAGGTGTCGTGGCTGCATTACTCACCAAAAGTGCTTTTCATCCACATGGTATTAAGGTGCGACTGACAAGTGGTGAAATCGGTAGGGTAAAGATTATTAAATAGAATCCAGGTTAATAATGAAAGCCGCATCACTTAAAGAACTGAAAGTCGAATTGCAAACGCTCCCGCCCGCGCAACTCATCGATTTGTGCATGCATCTGGCTAAGTATAAAAAGGAGAATAAGGAATTACTGACCTACCTTTTATTTGAAGCGGACGATGAACGTTCGTATATCGAAAGTGTGAAAGCTCTGATTGACGAACAGTTCCAAGCGATTAATCATAGCAATGTTTACCTAATAAAAAAAAGCCTCCGTAAAGTCATTCGCATCACTAATAAATACATTAAATATTCTGGATCTAAAGAGACCGAAACTGAGCTGCTGCTCTATGTTTGCCGGCAATGTAAAATCAATCGTGTGTTTTCTAAACATTCTACAGCCTTGGAGAATATCTATTTACGCCTGATTCAGAGGATACGCAAAGCAATAAGTACATTGCACGAAGATCTGCAATATGATTATAATAAGGAGTTGGAAATGCTGTAATTCCGAGGTTATATAAAAAAAAGCCCGGCATTTTGTGCCGGGCTTTTTTTATAATGATTTTACAGGGATACATATATCCACTATGAATTTCTTTTCAGGATGATCTTCGTGATTGTTTAAATAATACTCATAAGGATTACCCTGAGCAGGTTGGTAACCACTTTCGGAAAGTGCCACACACATTGAGTCCCATGCTTGCTGAAACTCCTGTGGGAGAATTTCGAAATGCCCCACCAAATGCTTTCCCCCGGGGATATGCATGCTGCCAATTTCACCTTCGGCCTTAACTTCATGGTCCACCGTAAGACAAGCGCTCTGACGAACCTTGGCAATTTCAGTTACATTGGGATCGTCGTGATAAACAGTAATTGCTTTGGTCGCGGGGAAATTCAGCAAGCCGCGCGGCCCAGCCCATTTGAAGAGTTTGCCATAGATTTGTCCAATTTGATCGAACTGACCTGTGTGTCTGCAATAGATCACATTCATGCTTGGCATGTCCATGACCTCAACATTTTTTTTCATAATTGACCTCCATTGATTAGTTGAATTAATACTGCAAACGTAATCCTCGTTGGTCAGTTCCGGTTTACCGAAATTGCTATTCAATTGATGATTCTTGCTATTCTTTTTTTCTTGTTCGTTCCTGAATGTGGAAGCGCTGATACAAAAACGTTCTTTGAAGTTTCTGCAGAAAACCGAAGTGCTGTTAAAGCCGCAGTGGACGGCAATATCCGCAATGCTCATCTCAGGTTCATTCATCAGTAGTACCGCTGCCTTCTCCACCCGTTGTCGCTTGATGTAATCGTTCACTGTCTCACCAACAAAGACTTTGAAAATACGATGGAAATGAAAAGGTGAGAAGCATGCAATCTGTGCCAAATGATCAAGATTCAAAGGCGCAGCGAGATTATGCTCAATATAATCCACCACACGATTGATTCTGAAAATATATTCTTTCTGAGAAGTGTTCATTGAAATCAATCCTTCGTTTTCTTGTTATTCACCCATTTCCATATATAGTATACTGGTATTCCTAATGCCACAATGAGCAAACTCCATTTAGTAGTATCCTGTTTGTAAATGAGCAAATCAACCATAATCAAAATTGCTACAATGATATAAATTGCAGGAACAACGGGATATCCAAAAGCTTTATATGGTCGATCCACATCGGGTCGTTTTACGCGTAATATGAATAATCCAAGAATCGTCAGTACATAAAAACCGAGTACTGCAAAAACTACATAATCGAGCAACTGCCCATAGGTCCCCGATAAGCATAGCAATGATGCCCATACGGCCTGCACCCAGAGAGCGCGTCCGGGAACGGCACTTCGATTCAGCTTGCCCACATTCTTAAAAAACAATCCATCACCGGCCATTGCATAATACACTCGTGAACCCGAAAGAATGAGCCCATTATTGCAACCGAAGGTGGAAATGACTACAAATACCGCCATAATAAGCGCTGCCGCAGGTCCAAAGATGCTGTCAATCGAAGCTGTTCCCAATCGGTCGTTGGTCGCAAATTGTATCCCTCGCTCAAGAGTAGTTAATCCTTCCGGATTGCCACGCAGCGGCAATGCCTGAAAGTAAACCAGATTCGCAAGAAGGTAAAGACTTATTACGATGAAGGTGCCGAAGAACAGACTTAATGGAATGTTACGTTTGGGTTTGATTACTTCTCCTGCAGTGAAGGTAATATTGTTCCATGCATCTGCTGAGAATAATGAGCCAACCATGGCAACCCCTACGGCAGCAATAATTGCAAAGCCTGATAAGGAAGTTGTATTGCCAGCTTTGTCCGTTTGCTGGGCATCCCAGAACACATTAAAGTTCATCTCTATAGCTCCGGCATTACGGGCGAATATTAATCCTACTATGATGAAGCCCAGTAATACCAGTACTTTTGTATAGGTGAAGCTATTCTGTATGATTTTTCCAAACCTGATTCCCCTGCTATTAATCCAGCTCAACAGCAAAATACTCGCAATGGCCAAAAGCTGAACTACATTAAATTGTATAAATCCCAAATCCAGAAAAATTCGTTTCTCTGAGAACCACGGAATCATCACTCCAATAAATTTCGCAAACGCCATCCCAACTGCGGCAATCGTTCCCGTTTGTATTATAGTGAACAGCGTCCAGCCATAAAGAAATCCTATCATGGGATTGTATGCTTCCCGCAAATAAACATACTGCCCGCCTGCCTTAGGCATCATAGCCGCAAGCTCGCCATAACTCAATGCTGCAATTACCGTCATTATTCCCGTTACTATCCAGGCAATAAATACCCAACCCGGCGAACCAAGATTGCGTGACATCTCAGCACTCACAATAAAAATCCCCGAGCCAATCATTGAGCCCAGCACTATTGCTGTGGAATCAAACAGGTTCAGACTTTTTCTGAAACCGCCTTCGCTTACTTCTTTATTCACAATTTTTTGTTTAGGGTTAACAATTATTTTGTGTGCAATTTTCTATAAATTCATTCAGCGTAAAAATAAATAAAAATTCAGATTAATCTTTAATGTTGAAAAGTAGTATGTTTTTTTTATTCGTGAGCCTTGGTTTTTAAAAAGCCGAAGGCGAATTAAAAGACTTAGGCGAACATTCCTGCAAACGGCCGAGGGTATAATACCTCACTATTCTAGGGCGGAATAGTGGGGCCGGGGCCCCGCAGAGCGGGATTTCGTGAACTCATCTTGCCCTGGGGTTCATACCCCTAATTGACATAAATCCTCTAGAATAGAATTTTCTCTATTATATAGATAGTGTGAATATGTTGGTTTCAAGCTGAAATGCTTAGGCGAAGTGTTTTTATTCATATATACGATATGTGATTAAACCTTATTATTAAAACTATCTGTAAACGATCTTCGCGATTATGGCCTTGATGTTTTGCAATGCAGTTGTTTATATCGTGTGCGCGGGCCTGTCAAAGCAAGCGGGCGTGGGTGGGCTGTGAATCGTCAACGGCACGCAAATCCGCAAGGGGCCAGACAGCGGCTTTTTCGCTGTCGGCTCTGTCGAAAACGACAAAGAAGGAAATTCAATTAGCGAAATGAAGTTTGTTATCACATTCAAGAACTGCCGTCAATTGGCGTTTTCGGCACTACCTTGCGTGATTTACGGCCGTTGGCGAGAGCGGGGGGATAGCATTTTGCTTTGACTTGACTTTTGGCTCCACCATTTTTGTCAAGAAAAATGGTGGAAATAAATAAAGTAAGCAACTCCTTTAGTAATGCCTTGTTAGTTGTGACAAATCTTCATTTGGTTTCTAGTGGTCGCTATAATATAGCATAATTGATTCATTTGTGCTTCGCTGGTTTTTCAGATTGATCCAATTCATGTTCCTTTTAATTAAATAATTGGCATTACTTCGCGATTAGCCCTCACCAACAATTGTAAGCTAATACTAAATGAAGATTAAAAAAAACCGACTATTTTTTTGTCGTAAACAGATTAAGCCAATACTTCAAATGCCAGAGCACATGGAAAATTGATATTGCAGCCATCGCAATTCCAAACTCTACATGATAATAAAGTAAGGATGCAAACCAATTCAACTTAACATCGTAATTAAGTTGAATCACAAGGAAAAGACCGATGAGTCCAGTGACCAGAAACGTAATCAGCAATAATACGTTCCAAATCTTACGATGTGTTGATTTCTTAATCAGATTACGGCGCGAAAGAAAGAATGTTAACAAGTAAATTAAAAGTGATGTGCTACCAATTACGATAAGATCGTAAGCCGATTTGGCCGGTGCCGAAGGCGCTTGCAAGGGTGATTGGGAAATCACTGCAGGAGTCTGAGGACTGCCGGGCGTTTGAGCAGGAGGTGTTTGAGTATTGGTGCTGGTATTCTGAGCTGGAACATTCGGTGTTACTTTTTCCGTTACAGCTGTTTTATTGTCCTGCTTAACATTCGTATTGGCCTTTTGAATTTTTGCCAGACTGTCCTGTTTTCTTTTTTCCTGCTCTGCCGCAGCCAGAGCGGCAAGGGAATCGGCACAACGTTGTCTTTTTTGCAATAATCCTGCTGACCATAAAGTATAATCGCAGTATCCATCGCGATCGCGATCGACGAACCATCCGCATAAACCACGACAATCCTTAATACCGCGCGGGCAACTCTGTTGAGCAAACAGGCTGTTGCCTGAAAATAGCAATACAATACTTACGAATAAAAAGATAGTTTTTCGCATCGTTTTAAAATTGAGGCGTCCCTGAGCGTCTTGAGAAGCATTTCCATAAACTAAGGACAACAAAAATAGTGATTTTCGAACTGTCAAATGTTTATGCCCTGTTAAGATGTGCAATTAATACGTCGGCTAGATGCGCTTCATCGCTTCTAAACCATTGAATTGACGGGTCTTTTCGAAACCAGGTGTACTGCCGTTTTGCATAGCGCCAGGTGTTCGTAATAATTTTTTTGGTGGCTTCAGCTTTTGAATAGTGACCATCAAAGTATTGAAAAAGTTCTTTGTATCCAACAGTATTCAATGCATTCAAATTTCTGTAGGGTAGAAGTGCTCTGGCTTCTTCTTCCAGTCCCTCTTCAAACATCGAAGCAGTTCGCAGTTTGATGCGTTGCATCAGGATTTCCTTTGGTAATTCCAATCCGAGCTTCACAATCTTGAACGGCCGCTGCACTGTTTTTTTTAATCGCAGTGCACTGTACGCTTGTCCTGTCGTAATACAAACTTCCAATGCCCTGATAAGGCGACTGGGATTGTGAAGGTCAACCTGCGAATAATACAAAGGATCGCGAAGCTTAAGCTCTTGCTGTAAGGCAGAAATTCCTTCAGTTTCCAGTTTGGTTTTTAGTGATTGTCTTAGTTCTGGCTCAGGATCGGGAAGTATGTCAATGCCCTTACAAACGGCATCGATATAGAGACCGCTGCCACCTACCATAACCATTTGCTCGTAATGATTAAATTTTGTGCTGAGAAGATTCAATACCTCAGTTCCGTATATCGATACATTATAATTGTCGGTAATACTAAGGCAACCTATAAAATGATGTGGTATTGCAGTGAGTTCATCAGTCGATGGCATAGCGCTACCAATGCGAAGCTCCTTATATATTTGTCGTGAATCGGCAGATAAAATCTCAGTCGATAGTCGTTGAGCCAGCTCTATTCCTGCTGCGGTTTTTCCTACTGCAGTGGGACCAAGAACGACGACAAGCGTTTTATTAAGGGACAATGTGGCCTTTGTAAATTGAAACAGTTATTGGTAGAAAAACAGATTACTGATAGCCGAGGCATCAGTTAAATGAGCCTTCATCATACGAGCCTTCGAACATGCTGTCTTCAGAAGGACCATCATCATCATTGAAATCATCAATATCAGCGGAAGCATCATCTTCTTCATCATCATCGGTAATAGGCGTGGGTGGCTTGGCAATAGCACCGGTACTCTTGACTATCAGAGGATATTGTACTTTTTCGTCTGCTTCTTTGATTTTAAATAGTTCAATGTAGAAAGTATACATCTTTAAAAAATCATAGACATAGATAATATGTTGATGCGGATCTATGATAACATCTTTAAGTCGGGTATCGCACATAGTGCGCACTGGCAAGGCTGGCTTTTTTTTGCCGAGATCATCTTCCTCCTCGAGCGGATCTTCGCCTGCTGCCGACATATCGCAGAGGCATAGTTCCAATTGCTTATTCCATTTGCTGTCGCAAATATAAAAGGATGACATTTCCGAAAGATCAAAACCTGCACTGGCGGCAAGGGTTTGATGAAAGACTTCAAAGGTTTGATTGGCTTTCACGTCGATCTCTCTGAAAAACTGTTCGTTGTCTTCTAGCAGTATCCGGAATTTGTAGATGTGCATAATGCTTGGAATTAATAATTAGACGCCTTTCTTTTCAATGGTAAAGATAATTATTTTTTATTTTTTATGTGGAGGATTATTTTTTTTTGTGAGCCCCATTTTTTTTGCCTCCTCAAGCATAAATTCCCATGCAGCCTTATAATCATTAGGTATAGTGCCTTCAAGGATGGCCTCACGAATTGCTGTTTTAATAATACCCACCTGAAGTGATGGCTGTAAGTCAAAGGTTTCCATGATTAACTCACCCGATATTGGAGGCTGCCAATTTCTGATACGGTCATTCTCTTCAACTTCTTTTAATTTCTCCCTCAATAACTCGAAATTCGTCAGGTACATCTTTACCTTAGCGGGATTCTTAGAAGTAATATCCGCCTCAGCCAGCATCATCAGATCATCAATTTCATCACCGGCATCAAACAATAATCTGCGTACGGCACTATCGGTTACACCATCTTCGGTGAGTCGGGCAGGACGTAAATGCAAACCAACAAGCTTCTGCACGTACTTCAGCTTCTCATTCATCGGAAGTTTCAAGTCTCGGAAAATCTGTGTCGTCATTTTACTGCCACGCAGTTCATGACCGTAAAAGGTCCATCCAATGCCATCTATAAATTTCTTCGTGGATGGTTTTCCGATATCGTGAAGTAAGGCAGCCCAGCGCAACCAAAGGTTTTCAGTTTTTCTGGAGATATTGTCCAGTACCATTAAGGTGTGATGGAAGTTGTCCTTATGTCCCATGCTCTCCACAATATCAACACCACGCAAAGCTTCAAGCTGAGGGAAGATTATTTTCAGTAAGCCACTTTCCGATAATAAATGAAAACCCTGAGAAGGATAAGGCGATAAAACAATTTTATTCAGTTCATCGGTGATGCGTTCAGCAGAGACGATACTGATTCTGTCTTTGTTTTTTTTGATGGAAGCAAAGCACTGAGGCGTAATCTCAAAATCAAGCTGAGTGGCAAAACGTATGGCACGCATCATTCGCAATGGATCATCAGAAAATGTAATACCGGGTTCTAAGGGTGTGCGAATGATACGATCATTCAAATCGGCAACTCCGCCGAATGGGTCAATGAGCGAACCGTATGAAATGCCGTTCAGACTAATCGCCATCGCATTTATTGTAAAATCGCGTCGGTTCTGATCATCTTCCAGTGTGCCATTTTCTACAATGGGCTTGCGGGATTCAGAGCGATATGATTCTTTACGCGCACCAACAAATTCTATCTCTAATCCATTGTGATGGATCATCGCCGTTCCGAAATTTCTGAATACCTGAACATTCTTTTTTCCGGGAAGCTTTGCTGCAACTGCTTCAGCGAAATCAACGCCACTGCCTAACACCATAATGTCAACATCAGCGGAAGGACGATGAAGAATCAGGTCGCGCACAAAACCTCCAATGAGAAAGGCGTGTATGCCCATCTCATCGGCAACCTTGGCTATTAGCCTAAATAGCGGTTTTTCTATCTCTTCCTTAATTTCGGTGGATATCATAATGCAAAAGTAATAAACTAGTCACGATAAATAAGTCACTCACCGAAAGTAACAATCGTCAACATTGAAATCATGATGCTACCCGGCGGTCGCAATGATTGCGATTATGCCCTGATGATCTGGTATTCGCCGTTTTTATCAAATTTAATGATGGTCGAAGGTTTTACCTGATCAATGCGGTCGCGGTACAAATCAACTACATAATCTACAGCTTGCTTAACCTCATCATCAATTTTATAAAATATTAATGGTGCGGGCTGACCCGAAATATTCGCAGAGGTCGAAACCAGTGGCTTTCCGAAAAGGGATACCAGATTTTTACAGAATTCATTTTTTACGATACGTATCGCTACTGAACCATCGGGATGCAAAAGATTCTTCGCCAGATTCTTTGCGCCCGGATAGATAACTGTAAGCGGCCGGTCGAAGCTGCTCAATAAATCGGCTGCGACTTCCGGAACCTGGTCAACGTACTCATAGAGTTTTTCAAATTGATCAAGTAATACAATAAAACCTTTGTTCTCGGGACGCTTCTTGATTTTAAAGATGCGTTCAACGGATTTGATTCGGGTTGCATCGCAACCCAAACCCCAGATGGTATCGGTGGGGTAAAGAATGACTCCGCCTTTCTTCAATACTTCATTTGCCTTCAGGATTTCCTGTCTGCTGCTTTCTTCAGTCATTTCGAATACTGTCTTTTAATTGTTGATTGGTAATGGTTGTTGCACAGGCCATGTTGTTTTCAGGACATGCATTTAACCCGTGAATGCCGCATGGTCTGCATTGCAGCACTTCTCTGGTCTCTATCACTTGCGCACGCGCGCCCAATGGACCGAATCCAAAGGCGGGAACCGTACTACAAAAAATGGCTGTGAGTGGGGCATTCATCGCTGAAGCGATATGTAATGGTGCACTGTCGTTCGTGAAGTTCATCTTCGCATCACACATTAATGCCGCTGTTTGCAACAAGCTTAGCTGCGATGCTAAATTCACGCAATTCGTTTTTCCCGATTCGTTAACCATAGTGTTTAATACCTCCCGATCGCTGCGACTTCCTAGAAGATAAACAATAAGATTATCATCCAGTCCTTTTATAAAGGCATTCCATTGTGCAATCGGAAATTGCTTGGTAAACCAAAGCGACATAGGTGCTATGGTAATATATGACGAACTCTTATATTTTTTTACTGAGTCAAAATCCTCTGACCTTGGGTACATTCGCGGCAGACATGGTTCTGTAGGGACGATATCCTTTATTAATTGATGATTGCGCTGAATTTCGTGCATCTTACCTTCACGTGAAATCTGATGGGGATAGCGTTTCGTAAAACAGAACGACCATGGATTTTTTGAAAATCCCACTTTAACCTTCGCTTTGCTGAAAGCCGATAATAATCCGGAAGAGGCAAACCGATGTACATTAACTACCCTGTCGTAGCGTTCTTTTCTGATAATTTTTAATAGCGCAAAAAGATTTTTATACTTATGCTGCTTCTTATCCCACAACAAAATTTTCCTGAGATAAGGATGTCCACTTAGGATTCCTTCACATTCTTTCTTAACCAGAAAATCAATCACTGCCCCGGGATCGGCCGTGTGCAGGCTTTCTGCAAGCGAAGTCGCCAACACTACATCACCCAGAGATGCAGTTTGTATAATAAGATATTTTCGATGTTGCCGGTCAGCTTCCATAATTAAGAGTACAATATTACTAACTTTCAACCTGCACCATCAAGTTTTTTCATGATTATTTTATTTGCACCAGAATTTTTTTTGCAATTTCCAATGCTGTAGTCATGGTTTCAGTTTCCTTATAAATCAAGCCATCCCGCCCTGAAAAATCACCGTGACCCACAATTTGCATCTCCATGGAAACGGGTATTTTATTCAATTCTATCCGTGCCCTGTATATCAGTGATGGCTGCGCAGAACTCTCATAGGCCTTGTCACCGGGGAATGCATGATTATTCCAATAGTGATTCCAGTCCCAGGATTGATTCAATTCAAGATAAACATCGATAACAGATGGGAGTGGCTTATTGGTAAGGGCTTCAAGTTTAAAATCAGCAGAAGGCGTTGGTCCAGTAACTGCATCCGGCGCCTTATGCTGAGGATCGGGCAGGTAATATCCATCGCTGCTCACATAACCATAGGCATGCGACCAAACGGGCAATGCAGCAGGTCGCCGCACTTCTCCCGGCTCCCATTTACCTGCCGGGTTTTTACTGTGATCAAAAATGCTGGTAGCAATGGATTCAGAAATAAATAATGTTTGTATGTATTTCCTGTTTGTGTCTTCCACCCATGCCGCAATAAGCGGATGGTTGTGCTCCTCGCCACGGAAAAACTGAATCTCAATCATTGGGCCGTCACCATTGAGATTAGTGCGTATGAGTTCCGGTGCAGTAACCTCCTTGTGCACCGGGGTTGTCGTATGACATGCTGAAACAATTAGCATGAACACTGCGACAATAGTTGTGATGGTTATTGTGCGTTTCATGGCTGCAGATTTAAAGTTGTATGATAATTCCTAGTGTGGGTAGTACAGTGCCCGTCTCATTAGGGATGGGCTTAAGTAAGTATCGGGTAGGATCTGCGGGATCAATCATGGGCGCTCCCGAAGCATCAGTCTGGACAATGTAATTGTCGGGACCTACGGCTTTCGAGTTATAAATATTCTGTATGTCGACATATAAATTCAGCGACCATTTTTTGAAATAGAATTCCTTGTCGGCTCTGATATCGAGCTGATGGTAAGGCGTCAATCGCTTGGTATTAAAGAGTGCATAATTCAAATATGCCTGACCTCTTACATCCCAGGCTGCAATCAGTGAGGATTTGTCAAGGTCGTATGGTGTGTAAGGTGCACCACCTACAAATTTCCATTTCATTCCAACATACCAATTATGCTTAAAATTCTTGGAAACGGTGATGTTCAGCAAATGTCGGTTGTCCCACGCTGAAGCAATGTAAGTGTTGTCTTTTCCCGTGAACATGCTGCGCACATACGTGTACGAGGTAATCACATTAAATCCTTTCAGCATCTTGATACGGAACAATAACTCACCTCCGTACGCATGTCCACGCGATGAAGAAACTACCTCCTCATCTCCGAAAACTGAGAAATCTGCGCCCTTGCTGGCAAGCGAAATGCTGTCTTTAACAGAGAAAGGGTAGTGACGATAGGATTTGTAAAAACCTTCTACTGTAAGTTGTATGTGCTTGTTATCGGTATAAGAAAAGCCTAGTACTGCATGGTCGGCTGTGATGTAGCGGATATCATTTAATTTATTGATAAGGTCACCATTGGAATCACGGTATCCGAGCGTTGTGTAGGGCGGCTGCTGGGTGTATCGACCCGCATTGATGTTCAGTGACCAGCGATCGGTAAAGGCCCAACTAATGGCAAAGCGTGGACTTAACTGATTGAGCAGACTCGACATCTTTTTGTTATAACTGTTGGCATCGGCTCGAGCGCCTATTGTGAGTGATAAACGGTCACCAATGAATCCTCTGCTGGCCTGTACAAAAACATTCCATTTGTAAAGATCGAGCGCAGAATGATAATCTAATTCAATGGCTGTTGAGTTGAAGAATATTTTTTGATAAGTCTTATTTAGATATCGTGCATATTCAAAACCGGCACCATACGTGAGTTTGAATCCATTTTTTCGTATGGTGTTTTCGTAACGAAGTTTGTTTTCAATTTCCTGACTGATGTAGTTCTGCAGTAGATTTGACTCGGAACTGTTATCGTTATTCTTGTATTTGTACGATTTGTTGTTTAGCATATTGCGGCTTAATACCCAGGTATCGTAGGAGTTTTCACGAAAGTGTTTGTAAACCACACCCAATGCATAATTCCATTGTTCATTCACAGGAAGATAACTCAATAAATAGCGTTGCTCCTCAGTTTTGTTGGCTTTTAGATTCAGTTTGAATTGATCAATGGCACCCAACCCGATAATAGTAAGTTGATCTTTTTTGCTGAGGTTGATGCGCGTCTTCACTTGAAAATCGTTGTAAGTCGGAAGGAACGGCAGTTGCAGCGCACTGAACAATAATTGCAGATACGACCTGCGGGCAGAAACCAGAAATGTTGCCTTTTTCCCCATGGGACCATCCATGGTGAGGCCGTAATCAGATGCACCCAGCGTTAGCTTGAAATTTAATTTGTCTTTGTTGCCGTCAATTAATTTCATGTCAACAATTGAACTCAGCGCATTACCGCGATTAGCAGGGAATGATCCAGAGTAGAAATCCACTTCTCTAAGGAAGTCGGTGTTAATCATGCCTACCGGTCCTCCCGAGGAACCCTGCGTTGCAAAGTGGTTCAGATTCGGGATCTCGACATCATCAAGAAAAAATTTATTTTCACCTGCTCCACCTCCACGCACAATCACATCGTTGCGAAAGGATGGGGTAGAGGCCACACCGGGCAAGGATTGTATTACTTTGCTGATGTCACGATTACCTCCTGGGTTTTTTTCAATATCCTGAATTCCCAAGGTACGCATGGAAAGCGGACTCTCTTCTTTCTTCTCAAACGCTTTTGTTGTGACTTCAACACCGGAAATATTAATCACTGTTTCAGTCATTGGAATTTCTACATAAGCCGATTTGTTATTGGATACGAGAAATTCCGAAGTAGTCACCTTTTCGAAACCTACCGAGGATGCTACCAGTTTATAGTATCCCGGATTCAGTCCCTTAAAAAGGAATCGTCCATCCAGATCAGAAGTACTGCCGATATTAGTGCCTTCGATAATCAGATTAACAAAAGGCAGCGGCTCGTTGTTTTTTCCATTCACTACCTTGCCTTCTATGCTGCCTGTCTGTGCAAAGGCTTGTAGCGTCAGAAAAAATGAGCTTAGGAAAATATATATGAATTTCATATCTGTGTTTAATGTAGGTTGTTAAATATTACTAATTCATTGCAAAGATAATAAATAAATAATTAATTTAGACAAATTCTAAATAATAAATTTTTGTTAACGTGATATTGCTCTTATTGTTATTCGCGTAAGTAGTTGAAATGTTATTAGTTTATAGAAAGTTACACATTCAAATCAATTAAAAAACATGAGTTTGCGAAGGCTGAGAAATCGTTTTTTTAATTATGTCTTTAACCCTTGGGCTTAATCATCCTGCTGATTCTCAATATAAGCAACATCCGGGCATTCAACCGGTGTTCTCTCAACGTTGCCCATTGCTATAAATATTTCGTACTAAAGAGCCTTAAATTAACATTTTTTATAAAAAATGCCGAATCAAAAAATTGATAATCATGATAAATCTCTAATAATATTGTATTTTTGTCAACCCAACCTACATTCTATATAGAATTAGTAGAGTAATATAAAGAATCGATAAATTTATAAACTGTTACTGCTGTAGATTTCGGATCAATGCAAAAGGATGTGGAGTTGTGATGACGATTGTGACCTTACAGCGAATAAAGAAAATAATTCCATACTTTAAGCTTAATCATAAATAATTAAATGCATGGGAAAATATTATGAGATGCTGATGAAAGATGTGCGTTTCGTGGAGGGCATGAAAGCATGCATCAATTGCGGAACCTGCACAGCTATCTGCGCAGCTGCATCTTTTTACAATTACGATCCACGATCTATAACCGATACGGTTCAAAGTCGTGATGATGATCAAATCGAAGCTCTGCTAAAGGGTGAGCAAATATGGTATTGTGGTGAATGCATGTCATGCAAAACCAGATGCCCTAGAGGCAATACTCCCGGACTCATTATTTGCGCCTTGCGAGCATTATCTCAGGAACTCGGATTCTTTGTTGAATCAGAAAAGGGTCGCCAGCAATTGGCGCTCAAACGGACGGTGGGTCAATGGATCCTCGATCATGGATATTGCCTTTATCTTGAGGGTGTTGGCACCGACTTGCACCCAGAGCAGGGCACTGTTTGGGATTGGATACAAACAAACTGGAAACCTCTCTTCGAGCGTTTAGGTGCCAATTATCAGGGCGATGGTCCCGGAATCCTTAGGAAAATCCCGGAAGAAGCGATGGATGAGATTCGGGAAATATTCAAAATCACTGGTGGTACAGCACGCTTCGAGAAAATTGAAGCCTTTTCAAAAACCAAAGCCGCTGAAATGGGGTTGCAGTTCGACGATTCCATTCAATGTGAATATTTTACAAATATATATAAGTATAATAACGAAAAGCATCAGTGTAAATGAAATACGAAGGAAAACAGTTACTCTGGAACGACTATCAAAAAGAGATCGCAGACGATAAATACTTTTACGTTCGTAGCTGTGTGCGACAGAATTTTTTCCCGGGTTCGGAAACCACCTTCTTGCGTATCATGCGTGAGGAATTGGGAAAAGATGTTCACGAAAACCCCTGTCACACTACATGCACTGGAATAGGTTACCATGCTGATATTATACCCGTAGATACAACCATGACCGTGGTGGCTCGTCAATTCGCCATCATGACTGAATCCGGGTACACCAATCTGGTTCCCTCATGCATCACCTCTTTCGGTTTGTATACTGAGATTCTTGATACATGGCATCATTTCCCGGAAATCGAAGCAAGGGTGCGCGAATATCTCTACAAGGCAACGAAACGCGAATTCAAGATTCCTGAAAACCTTGCGCATGCCAGCGATGTAATCTTTAAATTCCGTAAAGAAATTGCAGCAAAAGGGAAGTTTCGTTTGGTCAACAAGGAAACAGGAAAACCCTTAAAAGTTGTAGAACACATTGGTTGTCACTATTCCAAAATGTTCCCAAGTAAAGGTGTTGGTGGTGCAGAATATCCTTATGTGTTGATTGGTATGATCGAAGAATGGGGTGGGGAAGTCGTAGATTATCCCGAACGCCGCCACTGCTGCGGTTTTGGCTTTCGCCAATATCTGGTGCAGGCAAATCGTGGCTATTCAATGTCGTGCTCCAATAAAAAATTCGAATCCATGGAGCCTTACGAGCCGGATATGATTCTTACCAATTGTCCGGGCTGTCCCATGTTTCTCGACCGCTGGCAATACGCTATTGGCGAAATGGAAGGCAAAACATACGGTAAGGATGGTAAAGGAATTCCTGTGTTTACTTACGAAGAATTAGCAGGATTAGTACTGGGTTACAACCCCTGGGATCTTGGCCTGCAGATGCATCAGGTGCCATGCGAGCCTTTGCTCGATAAAATTGGTATTCCTTACGATGCCTCAAAAAAATATTGCGATAAAAATGGAAAAGACCTGGGTGCGCCTGTACAACCGGGGAATATTAAAGTATATTAATGGTTTCTGCATGAAAAAGAAAGTCGTTGTAATTGGTGGTGGTATTGCCGGAATGGAATCCTCCGCTCACCTCGCTGCTATGGGTTATGATGTTACCCTGCTCGAAAAAGAAGATAAACTGGGTGGACATCTCCTCAATTGGGAGCGCCTGTTTCCTACCATGCGTCTGGGCTCTGAAGTGCTTGCTTTCCTCAAACAAGGAGTGGAAGGTCATGTTAATGTTGAATGTAAAGCCGAAATCGTTTCCATAGATCAGCATAAACCCGGTTTTACAACTCATCTGAAAGATGGACGTAAACTGGATTCCGACGCTCTACTTGTTACTACCGGCTATGAAATTTTCGACGCCAGAAAAAAAGAAGAATATGGCTATGGAATTTATGATAATGTGATAACTTCTGCCGAACTGGAAACCATGTTCTCCTTGGGCAAACCCATACTCACCGCACAGGGCATGGAACCTAAACGCATTGGATTTATTCATTGTGTTGGTTCACGCGACGAAAAAGTTGGCAATGTATATTGCTCCAAAGTGTGTTGCGTAACCGCCGTCAAACAAGCCATTGAGCTCAAAGAAAAGCAACCTGATACCGAAGTCTTCTGTTTTTACATGGATTTACGTATGTACGGCATGCACTTCGAAGCCTTGTACAAACAGGCACAAGAGAAGTATGGGATCAACTTTATTCGCGGTCGTTTATCAGAAGCCTGCGAAAATCAGGATGGAACCATACTGCTCAAAGCTGAAGATACCCTCTCTGCTCGTCCGCTCAAAATGAGTGTTGATTTACTGGTGCTGATGGTTGGCTTTATTCCTAGTGCTGGAACAAAAGCCATTGGTAATATGCTGGGTTTGGAATTCGGTGTAAATAGATTCTTTAAGACCGGTGACCAGCATACGCTCACCAATGTTTCTAATGTTCCAGGTGTGTTCTTTGCTGGAGCCTGTACTGCTCCAAAGACCATCACCAACACTGTTACCGATGCACGGGCTGCAGCAACCACTATCGCTTGTTATCTTGAGAACCGTGAGATATCGCACAGGACTATTGAAAACGAAAAATAATTGTACGTATGCCGGATTTTGGATTTAAATTGCAAAAGGACCGTCAGATTGATTTTGACGCAAACGATAAAACCCTTACCAAACGGGTTATTGCTTTGGAGCCAACATTTCGTATTTGCATTGCTTGCGGAACCTGTAGTGCTACCTGCACTGCCAATCAATTTACCGATTATAGTTTGAGACGAATGATCACCGCAGTGAAAAGAGGCGAATTGGACGGACTTGCTGAAGATATCGAGAAATGTATGCTTTGCGGAAAATGTCAATTGGCTTGTCCGCGCGGTGTGAGTAACCGTAATCTCATCCTTGCCATTCGCAAAGGTCTTCACGAAATTCAGGCTGCTAAATCAATAACGGGATCAACAAAATAAGGAGGAAAGAAAATGTTTTACGATCATTTTGTTTTACCGTTTTCCATTGGTCTGGCTTTTCTCATTTTATATGCGCTGGTTCGTTTTGGAATTTGGATTTTTAAGCTTCCTAAAAAAGACATGAAGAAATTCTTTAAGGGCTTTTTTAGTTATAAGCTCTTCACTGCTATGTGGGAAATGCTTATGGAAAGCCTTGTGCATCGAAAGATGTATCGCGTTAACCGCATACTGGGATATATGCACATGAGCTTCGCCTTTGGATGGTTCATGCTTATTGTTATGGGTAATTTCGAAACCCGTTTACTTAGCGGGCCAACAATGAATCCCCCGTATTATCCCATATTCTTCAAATTTTTTCAACAACAACCATTAGCATGGAAATACGCTGAGGTCTTTAGTTTTGTGATGGATCTTTTGCTGCTGTACGTGCTCACCGGCTTTGTTCTGGCTATTATCAAGCGCTTCCGTTCGCGCATCTTTGGTATGAAAAAGACCACCAAACAGCGCCCATTCGACCGTATCGCTCTTACTTCACTTTGGCTGATATTCCCTCTACGTCTGCTTGCTGAAAGCTTCACCTCCGGACTTACTCATAACGGTAGTTTTATGACCGGTCCCTTAGGTGAGTTTTTTGCCAGTTTTCTTCCATTACAGCAATTGATGCTTCCCTCATGGTGGGCCTATTCAATCGCACTCGGAACATTTTTTATCTCGGTGCCTTTCTCACGTTATATGCACATTCCAACAGAAATATTGTTGATTATGTTCCGCAAGTTTGGTCTGCAACCTTCGAAGCATTACGATAGCTTTACCGAAGTTGAAGTTAATAGCTGTCCACGCTGTGGCGTCTGTATCGATAAGTGCCAAATCAGCAGCGCTGCCGGAATACACGATATTCAACCATTATATTTGATGGGCAATATCAGGCATAAAAAAATTCGTGAGAATGTTGTTATGAATTGCCTGATGTGCGGCCGTTGTCAGCAATATTGTCCGGTCGGTATACATACTGAAAACGTCCGGCTTACCCAGCGTCTTGCTTTTATGGATGATGGTGTCAGAAACTTTGAATATGTGAATGTAAAACGTGAGGCCTCTGTAGAAGTCTTGTATTTCGCGGGTTGTATGACTCATCTCACGCCATCGATAAAACGTTCAATGACGACACTGCTCACTCAGGCTGGTGTTAAGTTTAAATTTATTGACGAAGACGGCAGCATCTGTTGTGGTCGCCCGCTAATGCTTGCTGGAGAGGTTGAATCAGCAAAACAACTGGTAAAAAAGAACGCTGATATTTTTTCAAATACTGGCGCTAAAATTCTTGTTACTTCTTGTCCAATTTGCTATAAGGTGTTCAACGAAGATTATCCACTAACCATGGAAGTGTTACATCATACGCAATACCTGAATCGCCTGGTGGCTGAAGGAAAATTAAAACCGGAACATTCAGATCGTACCTTGGTGTATCATGATCCCTGCGACTTAGGCCGCGGATCGCATGTTTACGAGCCTCCTCGCGAGCTACTGAGCAAAACGGCAACACTGACCGAACCCGAATTTTCTGAAAAATACAGTGTGTGCTGTGGTGGCGCATTGGGTAATTTCCAATTGAATTACGACACCCGGGAAAAGATTACCAACGATGCACTCAACACCTTACTGAAACCTGCGCCAGACGCATTGATTACTGCATGTCCCTTATGCAAAAAGACATTTGCTAAATCATCAAGCGTCGAAGTCCTCGACCTCGCCGAATGGATGGTGAGAGCAACTCAATAGGGCATTCTACATATTTAGAGTCCGTCTATAAACTCAGTGACTGATCAGAAAGCTCTCTCGCCTAAGGCGAGACAAGGCGTCCGAAGTGTTGGCGGGCAGGAGTTTACTAGCGTAATCAACTGCCCGACAATACGAGGACAACGCAGCAGACGGACTTTATGGACAGGCACTATTTATATTCATTTTTCCAGAGAACCTTCTCTTAGATATGCTTGGGGTTTGGTCAATTAATTTTTATGATTGTGATGTCAGTATCACTTTACTGACTAAAACAAAAAATCTTATTTTTGTTCAAAAATCACAACCATGAAAAACCACAACCTATTCATCTCAATTATTTTTGGCGCCACCTTAATCTTCCTGTCTGCCTGCAGTTGCGGGCATAAGACCGAGCGTGAGCAATACGAAGATGCAACCTCTGGTATTAAATACAGTGCATACAAAACCTTGTCGAAAGAGGTTTTTCCTCCTCTGTTCAAAACGTATAATAGTAAAAGTCCCGACTCTCTTAAGGTTCAACTGGAAACCGGTCGATTGGTCTTAGGTTATTTCTGGATGTGTTCTGGGAAAACGACTTTTGGTTTTGCAGAGGGAAATATCATTAAGGAGAATTCCAAGGATGAGGCTTTCAAGTCGCTGGCAAAACTTATGATTGCTATTGGAATGTATGAGAACGGTTGGAAAACCCTGGCAACGGAGGAAACGAAGGATGCTACAGCAATGTTGGAGAAAAACCCTGAAGGACGTTACGTTAAAATTGAGATTATGATGATCCAATTATTAATGGGAACATATTCAGTCTATGCAAAAGATTTTGATGCGGCAAAGTTTCATATGGCAGGATTCGGCACTATGAGTGGTATTCACTGGCCATATATGCTTGTTGATGCAATGGCCGATATTGAAAATGGAGATCTTCAAACGGGATTAAAAAAGGTCAAAGCTATGAGTAAAGACGAAAGCGTACCTAAAGAAGTCCGTGAATCCCTTGCTACCACTATTGCCGAAGTCGAAGCAAAAACTGGTGATGTGGATTCTGCGCTGTTTTGGCCACGTGCGATATCTCTTGCCTTGTACGACCAGCTAAAAAGTGCCGGTCAGGCCGGAATCAGCGAGTTTATGAATACCATGGACCAGGCCGAAGGCTCCTTAGGTGAGGATGATGATTGATAAACAACAGTGATTTTCAATCTTCAGTATTCAAATAAAATATTATCATATTTAACAATTAATATTTGGTGAGTTATATCAGCTTGCCTATATTTGTTCGCATAAAATATGAATATCTGAGGCTCAATTCCAATAAAGGATGTTGCATTAGTGCGCTGATTTCAGAATTGCAGTATCACTTCTTTGATGAGCCTTCCTAAAAAAAGAACTTTATGCGGATTACGTTGATTTCTTTTATAATTCTTCTTTTGGTTACAACTGCACTGCGCAGCAATGCACAAAATGTAGTGTTTCCGGATGCGAATTTCAAAGCAGCTTTGATTTCCGATGGTGTTGATACTGGCGATGATGGAGAAATTAGCTTTGTTGAAGCAGCAGCCGTCACAACGATGGACGTTGATGCGAGCAGTATTACCGATTTGACGGGCATTGCGGCATTCATCAACCTTACTAATCTGAGTTGTGGCAATAATCAGATAAGTACACTCGATCTGAGTGCAAATACGGCCTTGACCTATGTTTTATGTCGTTATAATAATTTATCGTCACTCAATATTTCAGCTAATGTTTTATTATCAGGATTAAATTGTAAAGGAAATCATTTGTTAAGTTTGAATATTACGAATAATACAGATCTTGCATTGCTGGATTGTGCAAATAATGAGTTGACAACCATCAATACCTCTAATAATCCTGATTTATGGATGCTCTATTGTGCAGAGAATGATATTACGTCACTTGATGTTTCAACAAATACATCCTTAGCTTATTTGGAATGTCATTATAATTTATTGACGAATCTTGATGTTTCTCACAATGCCTCTTTACTCGAATTATTTTGTTCAAACAACGCATTGAGCAGTCTTGACATTTCTGCCAATACCTCCATAAATGCCTTATACCTTGGGAATATGCCAACACTCACCAGTGTATGCGTATGGGCATTACCATTCCCTCCTGTAGGAATGACGCTTGATACTACAGGGAGTCATAATATTTTTTTTAATGCCGGTTGCTTAACAGGTTTTGATGAAACTATAGAAAAATCATCTGTTGCAAGAGTTTTTCCGAATCCATTTAATGATCGTATTAATTGGTCCGTTGCTGAGCATTTTTCTAGAATTGTTCTCACCGACCTAACAGGAAAAATTGTTTTTGAGAAGATGCTTAATGGTGAAACATCAATTTCAGCAACTGAAATCCCCAACGGAGTTTATTTTGTCATACTGGAGCATCCAAATCAAAAGAGAGTCGTATTAAAAGTGGCAAAATAAGACTCAACTTGGGCACTACAAATACCACTAAGCTTTCCTCTCAGAATTGCTTACAGCTGCTTTCATCGGGGCTTCAAGCCGGATTTGACCCGGAATTTTCTTGATGATGGATGGGGTTATTGAGTTATTTGGTAATAGAGGTTACTTGGTTGACTAGTTAAGGGGTTAATTAGTTAGGACTTCAGGCCACACTCGACACTCCCTGAACCAGTCATTCCGGACTTGATCCGGAATCCCTTCTTTTATAGTTAATGGAGTTATTAGGTCATGGTGTCAGTCAGTTCAAAAGCAGAAATCCATTGGGTTTGCAGAGGTTCTCAACCATTAAAGAATTCATCAACGCACCAAACTCCAAATCTTGCACCGCCCCCACATTATCACATTCCCACATTAACACATTATCATATTAGCATTTTTTTTCTTTGAAAATGATCATTCGTATGCTATATTTGCTGATATTTAAGTATGTGCAATTTGTAAAATGAATATTTATCCAATGCGCTTTTACCTTTCATTGATATTGCTTATTTTTGTCAATACAGCCTTTTCCCAGAGCACTATTCAGGGTGTGGTCAGAGATGCAGCGACGAATGAAGTATTGCCCTTTTGCAATATTGCGGTAAAAGGGAGTGTATTGGGGACAATCACCAATAAAGACGGGCGGTTTCAGATATCGGTATCGCTATCCAAAGACACCTTGATGTTTTCATATCTTGGCTATGAAGCACTGAGCCTCCCAGTCAGCGAGCTATCTCAACAGAAGACTGTACTAATGATTCCAAAGGGTGTAGCACTCAACGAACTTGAAGTGCATGCCAACCCGGATTATATTTATGAGATAATCGAAGACTGTCGCAAAAAACTTCGCAGCGACCAGGGAATGACGGAGTCTAAAATGTACTTCGGATTAGAAACCTACATCAGCGGAAAAGCAGCTGAGTTGCTGGAATGTTACTATAATGCAAATCTTGAAGGTATTTCATTAAAGGAGCTTCGGCTAAAAAATGGCAGAATGGGTTTGGGTGTTGTGGGTTCACGTATTTTCAATAACTGGGAAACATCACTCGTAGTTAGTAAACTGGATCTGCTTAATAAAAACTACTATTATCCGTCAATTCCATTGCAGTATGGGAGGAAGGAGATGAAGACAGTTTTTAATGTTAGTATGGAAAGCAGCGACAGCAGCATGTATCATATCGCCTTTGTCCCTCGCACCAATCGTAGTGACCACTTCGCCGGGGAACTGTGGATTGACAAGCAATCAATGTTGTTGCTGAAGATCAGGCTTCAGATACAGGATGCGGCTGTACATCCCTTTATATCTGTTCTTGAAGATTCAATAAGTCATGTATCCTTTGATATTGTGCAAACCTTTCGAAAGGAAGGAACGTCGTTGGTTCCGTCATATATTGCCTTCGACTACTCACTATACTATGCAACGGGATCCGGCAATGCACGGGAGATAAGCATTGTGTTACCTGATATGAATAGAAAGATTAATACACAATGCGTGCTTTATTTTTATGATTACAATCGACCATTTATACTGCCGTATTTCGATTACAATAGTGATGTTGGTGAATATGAAATGTTATCCATTGTTCCCTACAACAGGGTGTTTTGGGAAAACAACCAAGCCATGCTGCTAACCGAACAGCAAAAGGAGGATGTTGGCTTTTTCGCAGAAAAGGGGAGTCTGCTTAACTTCAGTGAAGGGAATTACGGAAAAGACTTTTGTGCTCCAGTTAATAGTGAGGGCCATCGATATTTTTTACCATATACGTTTTGGTCACCCGATAAGCGAATCTTTATCGCACGCGGACTACCGCAAACCGAAGTTTACTCCCAGGACAAGATCAATCAATGTGTGCAGCGCGATCTTTACGACTTAAAGGTTCAGTTACTGCTCGATGTCAACCAAAAGGGCGACTCATTGGATTGTAGGTCATACACGGTTTTCGACGAGGTCCATACCATCTTTCATCTGCCCTGGCAGGATTATACTATAATTTTTCTCAATATTTATTTTGATTTGTGTGAAATTGAGCGCCGCAAAATGGATGCTGTTCTTCATCAACAAAATTATTCACTTGCTGCTATCGATTCTATCTACAAAGCCAGCGTCAAAGCCATGGATCAGCTTACTTGGAAATATTTGAACGAAGTGAATCTTGGTAAGAACAGCGATGCCCTCAAAAAATGGAATCAGCTCGTATTTGATCAATTAAAGATTGATAATATCGAGCTATTGACTGACAAGAGTAAGGGGAAGTGAACAGTTGACGATGCAGCTAGTAGTGGTTACCGAGACCGCCATTCGGGGCAGTCACCCCGCACTTGATGTGAGACACCCTAATTATTCGGGTGTTTTTATACCGACTTCAGCTATTTTCAAAGCGAACGATTTCTTATTAATAGAACAGAAAATCATCACGTTAAATCTTGGGTGTAAAAAAATCTTTCTGTGGCAGCATCGCATTATAATTATTATCTATCTTTATTGTCAAAATCTGATTGTATGGAATGGATTAAGAAAACCCCGTTGTATGTTCCTGCTTTAGGAATGGTAGCTAGCTACGTGCTGATTATTGTTGCCGTACTGATGTCGAGCATGCCGATTCTCCTCGCTGGACTAATCGTGTTACACATTTTTGTATGGCTGTTGGGTGCCAAATTCTTTCTCCTCGCCGCATCCTCATTTAGCGTAGTCCTCGATCCGCAATCTTAGATTCTCTTAATGATGCTGTAATCTATCTGAATACCCAGGCACACTGAGAACTCAGGCAGCTCGTGGCCTGTCATACTTCATGTCCAGTAATCGGATTATTTACTTAATTGAATTATTTCCTCCGGCACAAGCGCTGCTTTCTTATATCAGTTCTATCAAGGCACAACTCTTCTCCGTTTGCACCAGCGCACCCATTGTCGCATTAGCACATTATCACATTAGTACATTAGCATTTTTTTTCTATTTTTGTTGTAATACAATTAATCATAATCATAACATATGAAAAAGTTCTTACTTCTGTTTGCAATCATAACCCTTGCGCTCACTGCATCCGCGCAAAGCGTGTATCCTGATTATCAGGATGGCAAAATATGGTTTAAGGTTAAAGCCGATTATCGCGTGGCTTCTTCACTTCAGGAGAATCCCGATAATCTTCCTCTGGCATCTCTGCCATTTTTAAATGCACTGCTAGATGGCCATTCCGTAAAACGTTTGTCACGACCATTCCATGCTGCTAAGAAATCCAATACGCTGGAGCGAATCTATCTTCTCGAGATTAACGACATCGCTAATGTTTCCAAAGTAGTCTCTGCGATTAATGCCAGCGGAAAAACTGAGTATGCTGAGTTGGTTCCCTTAGATAAAACAATGCTCACACCTAATGACCCCTCATATAGCTCGCAGTGGGCCCTTACGAAAATTTCCGCGCCTCTGGCCTGGAATTATTTTTCTTCCGGAAGTACGATCGTTGTAGGGATTGTGGATGATGCCGTTGAAAGAACACATCCCGACCTCTCAGCAAGTATTTGGGTGAACCCAGGTGAAATCGCTGGTAACGGTATTGATGATGATGGTAACGGATATATTGATGATGTAAATGGTTGGGATGTTTCCGATAATGACAATAATCCAAACCCCACTACATCCTCCTATGATCACGGCACTCATGTGGCCGGAATTGTTGGTGCACGTACCAATAATGCTACGGGGGTCGCTTCCATTGGTTATTCTGTGAAATTAATGGCGGTGAAATCAACGAACAGTCCAAGCGTGATTTCCAATGGTTACGAAGGAATTATATACGCTGTCGACAATGGCGCCAATGTTATCAATTGCAGCTGGGGTGGCTACACTAGTTCGGCTACTGCGCAATCCGTTATCGATTATGCTTATGCTGCCGGTGTTGTTGTTGTTGCTGCCGCGGGTAATGACGATATCAATACTATTTTGTATCCTGCCGGTTATAATCACGTTATTTCTGTGGCCGCTTCTTCCAGCAACGATGCTAAAGCAAGTTTTTCCAACTACGGAACATGGGTCGATATCACAGCTCCCGGCGAGAATATTTATAGCACCACTGTGGGTGGTACATATGGAAACAAATCTGGAACCTCCATGGCATCACCTATGGTGGCCGGACTTGCAGGTCTGATGCTTTCGCTTAATCATTATTTGACGGTTGACGATATTGAAAATTGCATTAAAACCAATGCCACGAATATTAATTCGATGAATCCTTCCTATATTGGCCAATTGGGTGGAGGACGTATTGATGCAAACTTAGCAATGTCCTGCGTGTTTTCTACACTGGCTTTGCCGCCAACGGCCGATTTTGTTGCAAATTCCACTACAATTACTGCCGGAGGTTCTGTGCATTTCACCAATCTCTCGCAGCATGGATATGCAGGGACCACATACTCATGGACGTTTACAGGAGGCACACCTGCCACATCTACCTTGGAAACACCTCCTGCCATTACGTATAATACAGCTGGTACCTATGCTGTATCGCTAACCGCAACGAATACTAATGGATCGGATGTTGAAACCAAAACTGCTTACATCACAGTAACCGCTGCAGGAGGTTGTATGAAAATCAATTATCCGACACCGGGTGCATGGACTCCATCTAATTATTACACCGGTGCAACGGTCGGTGCAGATGGGTGGATAAATGGTTTGAATGTATACGCCGATAAGGAAAAGGCAATGTACTTCGATGCCTCTACCTCGCCATATACCTATCTTACCAATGTATGGATTGCATTTGGATTGGCTACAACGGCAAATTCCGCCAAAATAGTTCCGGTAAGAATATATGATGGAACTTCGGGAACACCGGGCACTTTGCTGGGTACCTCAAATGTTACGATGGGTGAAATCGTCAATGATGTCAATAATGGATATTATACACAGGTTGACTTTACTAATAATCCCGTGACCTTGCCAGCGTCAAAGTTGTTTTTTGTCTCCGTGGATTTGACGAATTTATCGTGGACAGGAACACCAAAGGATACCCTGAGTATTGTTAGTAATTCCGCCGGACAAACTACACCGTCCGCAATATGGGAGCGGCAATCAGATAACAATTGGTATCATTACACAACCGCTGGCTCTTGGAATTTGTCAGCATCATTATACATCCATCCCTGGCTGACTTCACAACCACCAACGGCCACTTTTACTCAAAGTCAGGTGAGTGTTTGTGCAGGCAATATCATTAATTTCGATGCCGCCGGGTCTACGTATCAGGATACGCTTTTATGGTGGTTTCAGGGCGGATCTCCCAATATTTCAAATAATTTACAGCAAAATGTATTTTATAACACGCCCGGTAACTATCAGGCAACACTGTATGTTGTTGGCGGCGGATGTTCCCAATTTGACTCTGCTTTCATTGCGATAACTGTTAAAGCGAATCCGAGCATTTCGATTAATGCCACTTCCACCACATTGTGCACAGGTAACTCCACTGTTCTGACTGCAAGTGGCGCAAATAGCTATATCTGGTCGCCATCCGCAGGGTTGAGCGCCACTTCGGGTCCGGTAGTGACTGCTATGCCTGCAACATCCACCTTGTATAATGTAAATGGCACAGCAGCCAATGGCTGTACTAACAATTCTAACATACAGATTAGTGTACTGCCTCCGCCTGTTGCAATTTTCTCAAATCCGGTATCCTCGATTTGTCAGGGTGCTAACTATAATTACGATGGTTCATTGAGTACCAATGCAACGACCTTTGCATGGGCGATGTCTGGAGCAACTCCTGCAACTTCGTCAACACCACTGGGAACAACAGTATTTAACTCAACAGGAGCCCAAACGGTATCCCTCATTGTTGCCAATGCTTGCGGAAGCGACACTGTTGAACAGAATGTTACTGTTGATCCTGCTGCTGTTTCTGTAATCACTGCACCGGCCACTGCTTGTATTGGTCAAAGTGTAGCATTTGATGCAAGTTCAAGTATTGCTTCTTCATCATTCAATTGGACTTTCCCTGGAGGCACACCTTCAACGGGAACATTGTCGACCGAAAACGTAACATGGAATACTGCTGGAACCTACACCGTTCAGCTTGTTGCAACGAATGCGTGCTCCAACGATACCAGCACCTCTTCAATAGTGATTTCATGTGCAGGGATTGACGACAACCCTACCGAAAGTATCCTTATGTATTTCGATAATACCGGTCAGCAATGCATACTGCAATTCCCATCGGAACAAATGGCAGGCAATTATAAAATCGCCATCTACTCTGAGTTAGGACAGTCACTTCTGCAAAAGAGTATTGATGTCGAGGCCTCTCAACTCCGTCACACTCTTGATGTACACTCATTACCACCAGGAATGTATTTTATTCGCCTTAGTGGTAATGAAACCAATAAGGTCGCGAGATTTGTAATAGGCAGGTAGCAAGCCAGCTGCGGTGAAAGAGATTGGCGCAGCAAATGAATGTACTTACTGTCAAAGTAAAACTCAAAACAGCCCACTGGAACTGATTCTTCGGTGGGCTGTTTTGTTATATATGGTCACAGAGCCGCATCAATGAGCAAATGCCAAGGTTTAATTGCCATTTAGCAAGGCCCACTTTTTACTATTCTCAAGCTAACGTAGTCGCCCCTCGACAGGCTCGGGGACCGGACGGTTTATTGATAAGAAGGACACTTCGACAGGCTCAGTGTCCTGCGCCATTACCAACTGCAGTGCGGTTTTGGGGTGGTTGAGCTTGTCGAAACCACAATGTAAGAGCAGTCGTTATGCCGGTTGCTGAGCCTGTCGAAGCGCGGTCACTGAGCTTGTTGAAGTGGGGTTGCTCAGCCTGTCGAAGCAGCGTTCCACACATGTTGAATTCAATTACTGTTAAACGTTGATTGCTAAAACTGCTTAGTGTATTAGTTGCGATTTGAAGACGAGTTTGGTAGTGATCGTTAAAGCTGAATCCTTTGGCAATAGCGAAGTTTATTTGCTATTTAGCATGGCCAGAATTACGTTTATCAAACATATGTATTTGCCCCTCGACAGGCTCGGGGACCGGACGGTTTATTGAAAAGAAGGACACTTCGACAAGCTCAGTGTCCTGCGCCATTACCAGCAACAGTGCGGTTTTGGGGTGGTTGAGCTTGTCGAAACCACTCTGTGTTTATGCCAGTCATGCCGGTCGCTGAGCCTATCGAAGCATGGTTGCTGAGCTTGTCGAAGCAGCGTTCCTTAGCATAATATCATCATGCAATGAACACTTTGTTTCATCGACCTTGTATACTGCTACACATATTTAACATCATTTATTTGGTTGATTGAATATGCAAGTGTATATTTGTTGGTGAGTGAAGCATTTATCACCAGATTCAGACTAAACTTTAGGATTGAGAGATGGTTGATGAAAGAGGGGAAGGAATAGGTTGTATTTATTCGCTAGATCTAAGCAATGCGAGAGAAACCAATATTTATGAAGAAAATTACCAATAATAGAACATTTGTTATTATATGTCTTGCTGTACTGATATATTGTTTGTCTTTACTTATAGAGAAAAGGATAGCCCCCAATACCGGAGCTGACTTTAAATTGTGGTCTCCATACTTTTTAGTATTTGCTGTTTTTATTCCACTTGTCATACTACTACCAATTAGATTTTTACCATCAAGTCGCTATACAAATTTTATTTTGCAACGAATAAAAATGTTTAAAAGAACCATTGTAATTTCAACTGGAATTATTTTGATTTGGCTATTATCATGGTACGCAATGGGTGCAGTTGGGGATTTAATGGGAAAATCTTTAAATACAAAGGAGGCGGAAACTGCTTCATTGACATCAATAAAAAATGATAGTACAATAAAAACAAAAATCGGATCAGTTGACAGTATTGAATTAGTTTCATGTTCAATTTCATCCACAGTGGCAACTTATGAGTATTTTTTGTATGGAAAGGATGCTAAAATAAATGTTGAAGTTTCATTAATCCATGAACAGCAATGGTTCGCAGATACAATAATAATAAACTAATCTTACACCAATTCAGGAGATAATCGATTAAGGTTATACATGTATGCTAAGCTTATCAATCGCTGGCAAAGTTAATATTGGAAGATAAGGAACGTCCAAGAAATCCAATTCGTAGATTTCCTCTACGTTAGAGTAAATTTATATGTCGAAAATATGAAAAGATACATCCTATTATTAATATCATTAATACTGACTTCAGGATTGTATGGACAAGAAGCCAAACAACATGTATACAGTGGATGGTATATCTCACTTCCATCAAATGATACAGTCAGAACATTTAGCTTTGGTTATATGGATTTAGATACATGTAAATACAAACTAGCTAAATTTTGGGGTGAGCCAACACACAATACTACAGGGAATGTTATTTGGACAAGTATGGAAATACCAAATATTGGTAAAGAACTAAATATTAACCTTACCGATATGTTTTGTGCAATGGTAAAGAATAATATGAAATGTGTTTCCTTTAAAGACGAAAAGGATAAAGAGAACAAATTACTAAATATTAAACCAAGCCAAAGCAGAAAGCTTGAACTTACCATTACTGACAAGGAGAATAAAGACATCATCATGGATAAGTCAAAAGTTGAATTTATGCTTCAATATTTAGAAAAAATATTAAAGTAGTTATGCTATGATAAGGAAATGACTTTATGACATTTGTGCTTTAAGGAAACAAAATTGAATAATTAAAACTGTATCAATCTGGGATAGGCTATTGAAAGCTGCAAGAAAGCAAAGCCCCGAACGTTTTAAATGTAATCCGCAATTATGAAAAAAATATTCCTGAGTGAATAGCGAAAATAGAATTATGAGTTGCCAATTTATTATTGAAAAGTAAACAGTTTGGCAGCTCCCCACTGTGGAACTTATTATCTATAATTACAATGAAAAAATCATCTTTCAAATTTTTTCTGCTGTTGCTTGTTCTCGGAGGATGCTGCAGAAATCAGTATAAAGGACAAATCAGTTTGACAGAACTTCAACGAGCTGTAAATCCATTTAATGGCAATGAAGTACTTAAGTTTATCGATAATAATGCTGACACAATAATCTATTCTGGTCAAGGCCGAGAGCATTCTTATGAACGACACAATGCAAGAGCGGAAAGTTGTGAAGGAGATTATGATCTTGAATCAGACATTACAAGTTTTACTTCAACCTATAATTCATCGCGTTTTTGCATCAATTTAACTTTTAGTGGCGATGTGTCAAGTGACAATGGTAGCGATCCAGTGATCTATTTTCAATGGACAAAAAATTATGAACAATCAGAAGTTACCACCTTCACTAATCAATTCCATATTGACTATATGAAGGATGATGCTATCCAACAAGGACTTTTTAAAGATTCCCTTTCTCTAAGAACAAAAGAATTTTATAATGTGTATACCGCTCCGGGTCTATGTTACCTTTCAGATAGTTTATATGTAGACACTTTGTTCTATACGGAAATACAAGGCCTTGTTGGACTCAAATTATCCGATGGAAATTTATTGGTAAGAGAATAACTGTAACTGGTTGGTTTGGTTTCCAATAAGGCAAGCCCACTATGAAGCCGACTTTCACAGCCTTTCAAAAAGAGGGAACATCCCTCTATGTAAGATGTTTGAGTGGATTGCTGATTAATGAGTTTTAATAATTTTGGTACTGACTACTACGAAAAAGAGTACTCGGATTTGAGCGATATTTTGAGCATAATTCGTATTATATTTTGCTAAGAAAGGAAAGGCTTCTGTGTAATGTGCTCGTTGCTAACATTGACCTATCTCTATTCTACGTCTTTTGAATTAACTTGGGTTCCTATTAGGAATCGTGGATTTGCGATATTTGAACGAGTATTGTAAGAAAATCATTTATCTGCGTTAGTATTTTTATGAAAGCGCTCAGAATTCTATATGTTATATTTCTGCTATTGATACTCGGCAATTCGACCTTTGCACAAAACCAGAGGCTCTCGAAGAATACACTGGCAATAGGGATTAGGGGGTACGGCAGTTTAATGAAAGCCTTAAAAAAAACGGATACTTCTTTTTTAAGATATGGTATTGGTATCTATACAGGTTATTTTCATAATCTAAATAAAAAGGGAAATTTGTTTGCCATTTTAAGTATTGGCTATGATAATTTTTGGACTTATAAATTCAGAAATCTTAATTCCTTTTCCCTGAATTATGATGCTTATTTTTTATTCAGGCCCTTCATGATAAGCCTAACTATTGGTGAAAGGTGTTTTATTAAAAGCAAACCAACAACAAAAATTAGAAGCTTCGAATTTGAGTTTGGTGGAGGGTTGCTTTACAATATCGGTTCATTATTCCGTAGTCCAAGCATGAGCTCAATCGATATTGGTTTAAATTACCGTCAAATAGGTGTCAATAAAATGCTCTATGTTGGTTTTTTTTATGCCTTACCACGTTGAGCTACCAAAATTTCATTCCCTAAAGGCAAGAGCCTGTTTTGTTATAGTTCATTCGCTCGTTCATTTCCCTCCTCACTATTCAGTGTTTGTGCTTTAGAATTCATCGAAGAATTGAAAATCGATGCAAACATTATTTTCTTACATTTGGAGCATCGTTCTTATTCTGATGATATTTTTTATTATCCTGAATCGTCAGAAAAAATCAATTTGGCTAATATAAAAACATTCTAATTTTGAAAATATGAGTGAAAATAGGAATAACGAAAACTTGGTGACGTTGTTAGTGAACCAAACTAGAGGATATCTTGATATTAGCTCTAAGCGTGAGTTGTGGCAAGATATCAGTAGTGAGTTTAATGGTAAGTTTAGCATTGGTCATAATTCGGGCAATGAGTTAGAGCTATTGAAAATTACTATTCCTTATCAAAATCTGGAAATCAAACTCACTGAGTCAGATACAAAGCCGTTGAAAGTTGGAATTTCTTTTAAAAGCAGAACCAATTATGAATTGATTATTGGATATGAAGATTTCTTTGAGAAACTATTAAAACTGTTAGGGAAAAGGGATGTTGAAATCGGTTATGAACAATTTGATGAGAAGTATTTAGTTCAAAGTAATGATCGGGAAATAACAAAAAAAATACTGACACAAGAAGTTCTTAGTAGCTTTATAAAATACGAGGTTTACTCCTTAGCTTATACTACTGATTCAAAAAACCAGACCGCTGAATTAATATCAGTCATTAGCAGGACAATTGATGAAAAATCTGCAATGGTTGACCTGATTCAATTGCACATGAGAATTTGTGATTATTTGAAGGAATTGAATATTGTTGAGTAAGGAGGCGATAGGCAATCATATTATGCTAAATTAATATAATTACTAAATTGTAAGCATCATAAAAAAACGCTTCACCTTGCTACTGTCGCTTCTTATTCCAACTCTCGTGTGGGCACAAACTACTCAGATAATGAGCTATCAGGCTGTCATTCTAGACAATCGTGGCGCTCTGGTGGCTAACCCCCATATCAGGATGGAAATCTCCATCTGCATGGGTTCAATGCGGCGGTTGAGTTTTGTGCTGTGATTGAATCGCTTGTTTGTTTTTCGATTTCTATGTAGTCGACCGTTATTAGAATTAATATTTGCGTTTCACAACCTCCAAACGGAGATTTCTTCTCATATTTTATGTGGGATTCCTTCGATATGGTGACAATTCAGTCTTCAAAATAATGGTTAAATTATTATCTTAAACCGTTACATGGTTTTTGCCATTGGCTGAGAATACAGAGGAGCATTTTTTATTCGTGAGCCTTGGTTTTTAAAAGCCGAAGGCGAATTAAAAGTCTTAGGCGAACAATCCCGCCAACGGCGGAGGGTATAATACCCCGCCCTTCTAGGGCGGAATTTTGGGGCCGGGGCCCCGCAGAGCGGGATTTCGTGAACTCAACTTGCCCCGGGGTTCATACCCGTGATTCGCTTCTAAAATTCTTTTCAAACTTGAATTTTGACAGTGCTCATGTTCATGCATACGCATTGGCGTGTCATGGCGCGAGTGTAGGGGTGAGTTGTGAATTTTCACGACATATTAATTTGCAATGGATTAGAGTGATCTTTTCGCTCTAAGTGCTCTCGAAATTGACAATGCAAATTGCAAGGTGTTGATTTTTTCTTATAGAATAAATATTATTAATAATAAAGACTAAATAATTAAAATAACTATATATTTGCAGTGAAAAATGGATGTTAGTAAAATTCGTCCTGTATTTTTTATACGGATATTAGAAAAATAGCTGTAATACGGCTATTTATTCATTGGTGAATGTATCGCAAAATGTTCTTTAGTATAGGCCACATTGATTGATATAAATATTCGAAAATGTGATTAAAACATAGTAGTAGTGATACTAATTTGCAATGATACTTAGATACCGATAAATCATAAAATCAAATTTATAACGTAAAGCATATAGTAATGAAAAAATTCATTTCACTTTTCTTCTTTCTGACACTAATGAGTCAGATGGTTCTTGCATTCTCTGGTGCTGGTAGTGGTACTTCAGGAGATCCTTATCTGGTAACCAATTCAATACAGTTTAATGAAGTGCGTAATGATTTAACCGCATATTACCGGCAAACGTCCAACATTGATTTAAGCTCATATTCCAATTGGTCAAAAATCGGGACAACCATCACCGCTGGAACTAATTTTATTGGGACGTATGATGGAAATGGGTATGTGATTACAGGATTGGTCATTACAAGCACCTCTGATTCTTACAATGGCTTGTTTGGAGTTATTGGTTCTGGAGGAACTGTTAAAAATCTGGGAG
Organism: Bacteroidales bacterium; assembly: GCA_963678485.1. Taxonomy (GTDB): domain Bacteria; phylum Bacteroidota; class Bacteroidia; order Bacteroidales; family CAIWKO01; genus CALGYY01. The sequence goes on along the minus strand of OY782882.1, from coordinate 411,214 downwards.
TAATAGGGGCTAATTTGTCGGGTAGTAGTAACCCGGGCTTTGGGATACTTGCAGGTTATAATTTTGGTGGAACTGTTGAGAAATGTTACTCAACGGGGACTGTAACAACAGCTAATAATAATGCCGGTGGATTACTTGGTGTTTCTAGCGGAACAGTGTACAGGTGCTATTCAACTGCTTCGGTTACTGCAACCGGTGCATCATCAAACAATATTGGTGGATTAATAGGAGCTGGGCTCACAGTGAGTGGGACGATCAGTCAATGTTATTGTACAGGCAATGTTACAAATAATTATACAACGGGAAATTTTAATACCGGTGGTTTCATTGGGATTAATGCTCATGCAATAATAAATTGTTATTCGACAGGAAACGTATCGAGTACTTCTGGTGGTCGGGCTGGCGGATTTGTTGGTACTACTGGGACTTCCACCAGTTCTACTATGACAAATTGCTATTCAGTAGGCTTGGTCACTTGTACGACCAAAGGCGGTTTTGTTGGTTATTATAATGCTGGAGTCTTTAGCGATTGCTATTTTGATTATAACACTGCAGGAACATCGAATACCTACGGGGCATACAATACTGCTGCTCCCACTGGAATTACGGCCGCCACAACCGCTGTGATGAAGACCGCTTCCACTTTTGCTGTCTGGGATAATTCTATTTGGTATCTGGAGGATGGCTCTTATCCAAAATTAGTATGGCAATTTTCTGCACCAACAGTTACTACTACAACCATAAGTTCGTTCGATGCCACTTCTGCAACCATGGGTGGTAATGTTACCGCTACCGGTGGAGCTTCAGTGACCGCGCGCGGCGTTGTGTATTCTTCTTCGGATCCCACACCAACAATTGGCGAACCTGGTGTTTCCCAGGATGCAAATGGGACAGGTATCGGTTCTTTTAGTGAATTAATAAGCTCCTTACACAGCAATACGACCTATTATGTGAGTGCTTATGCTACCAATATGGCCGGAACTGCATATGGGACGGTAATGAGTTTTACTACAACATCTCCAAACATCACATTCAGTACCGCTACATCAAATGGTCTTGAATCCGTCAGTAGCGCGAATCTGCAAGTTGATCTTTCTGCTGTAAGCGGCTTGCCCGTCACAGTGGATTATGCTGTTACTGGCACTGCAAGCGGCAGTGGTGTGGATTATACTTTGGCTAACGGAACACTCACCATTTCTGCGGGAGCAACGAATAACAATATTACAATTGCTGGTATCGTAGATGATTTGCTAAATGAAACTAATGAAACCGTCATCGTAACCTTATCCAATCCAACCAATGCAAGTCTTGGTACTACTACGGTTCACACCTATACGATTACTGATAATGATGCAGCACCAGCCATCACTTTTAACACTTCCTCATCAAACGGCTTGGAATCGTTGAGTAGCGCGAACCTGCAAGTTGATCTGAACACTGCCAGCGGATTGCCCGTCACAGTGGATTATGCTGTTACAGGCACTGCAAGCGGCAGCGGTGTGGATTATACTTTGGCTAACGGAACACTCACCATCACTGCAGGAGCAACGAATAACAATATTACAATTGCTGGTATTGTAGATGATTTGCTGAATGAAACTAATGAAACCGTCATTGTTACTTTATCCAATCCAACCAATGCAAGTCTTGGTACTACTACGGTTCACACTTATACCATTACTGATAATGATGCAGCACCAACCATCACCTTTAACACTTCCTCATCCAACGGACTGGAATCGTTGAGTAGCGCGAATTTGCAAGTTGATCTGAACGCAGCCAGCGGATTGCCCGTCAGCGTTGATTATACTGTAACCGGCACTGCAAGTGGCAGTGGTGTGGATTATACATTGGCTAATGGAACCCTCAATATCACTGCTGGTGCTACGAATAATAATATTACGATTGCAGGTATTGTTGATGATTTGCTGAATGAAAACAATGAAACCGTCATTGTTACTTTATCGAATCCGACCAATGCAAGTCTTGGTACTACTACAGTTCACACCTATACGATTACTGATAATGATGCAGCACCAACTATCACGTTCAATACTGCTTCATCAAACGGACTGGAATCGATCAGTAGCGCGAATCTGCAAGTTGATCTGAACACTGCCAGCGGCTTACCCGTCACTGTGGATTATGCTGTAACCGGCACTGCAAGCGGAAGTGGTGTGGATTATACTTTGGCTAACGGAACACTCACCATCACTGCAGGAGCAACGAATAACAATATTACAATTGCTGGTATTGTAGATGATTTGCTGAATGAAACTAATGAAACCGTCATTGTTACTTTATCCAATCCAACCAATGCAAGTCTTGGTACTACTACAGTTCACACCTATACGATTACTGATAATGATGCAGCACCAACTATCACGTTCAATACTGCTTCATCAAACGGTTTGGAATCGGTCAGTAGCGCGAATCTGCAAGTTGATCTGAACACCGGCAGCGGCTTACCCGTCACCGTGGATTATGCTGTAACCGGCACTGCAAGCGGCAGCGGCGTTGATTATACATTAGCTGACGGAACCCTCACTATTACTGCAGGTGCAACAAACAACAATATTACAATTGCAGGCATCGTAGATGATTTACTAAATGAAACTAATGAAACCGTCATTGTAACAATATCCAATCCTACCAATGCAAGTCTTGGTACTACTACAGTTCACACCTATACCATTACTGATAATGATGCAGCACCAACTATCACGTTCAATACTGCCTCATCAAACGGATTGGAATCGATCAGTAGCGCGGATTTACAAGTTGATCTATCAGCTATAAGCGGATTAACTGCGACGGTAGATTACACGGTAACCGGCACTGCCACTGGTTCTGGTGTTGATTACACCTTGGTCGATGGAACGCTGACAATCGGAGCTGGTAGTACGAGTAATGATGTAACCATTGCTGGTATTATCGATGATTTATTGATTGAAGGTGACGAAACGGTTATTGTTACCTTGTCCAATCCGGTGAATGCGACCTTGGGAAGCAATACGGTACATACTTATACTATTACTGATAACGATTTCTCGACGACAGTTACTGAACATTCTTCAGTTGAGTGGAACGTTTATCCTAATCCTGTGACAGATTACCTGCATTTTAGTAATGTTCAGAATGATTTATCTGATATTATCGTAAATGATTTAATGGGCAACACTCTCCTGAAGCTGAATTATAGCGGAGAAGATGTGTTGGATTTAAGCAAATTGCCGACCGCAGTATATATGATAACCTTTGTAAAAACGAATGGTGACAGGCAAAGCATCAGGGTGGTGAAAGAGTAAGGGATTTGTAATCACTGAAATTTTACAAAGTATTTGTTTTGTATTTTATGTTGAAAGTTGTGAAAGAGCTGCAATTCTAATTATAAGTTTTTTCAAACTACCAATCGGAGGGCGTATCCTGCATCATTTGCAGGATACGCTTATTTTTTAGGTATGCCATTCAACATAATCCAGACGATTAAGCAACGCCATATGAGCATAAACAAAAGCAAACCTTGCATTGGTCTTAGCATATCTACCTTAGACGAACACCATGCTTATCGATATCAAACGGATTGCAGCAACAAAATATTTAACATTATATATTTTGTTAACTGAATTTTGAAGTGTATATTTGTTGAAGCGAGGATCCTGCATTAATCGGTTTTACTCGGTTATAATCGTGTATGAGTGTACTACTTGATTGGGGTTAAATCGATGAATATAAGGATGGTGGGTGGGAGAGAGTTGAATATATACAGTAGTTAGGCACAAGCGAAAAGAATATTGCAACGAATGAATAAAAATCATAAATCCAATAAAGTTGAGATGTCTTTAAGAAAAAAGATAGACTATTATTGGTGGGTTATATTCTGGTGGTCGCCGACTGTTATAACTATATTTGGCGGACTTTATGCAGAATTGTTTTTAGATAAACATTTACAGACCCTTTATGTATTTTATCTACCTGCAATATGTTTTATTATTGGGTTACTTGGACTTATTATTCTTAGACTTAATCTGACATTTAAGATAATCCAGACAAAGCTTTCTCAAAATGACAACCATGAATTAATATTAAAAGCAATAAAGGAATTAAAATGGAAACAAATTAAAATTACAAAATCCAAAATAGTTGTATCAGAAAAAGGACATGATATTATTCCTGGACAAATAATAACAATAATACCCGTCGAGAATAAAATCTTATTCAATTGTATTCATACTACACACAGATTTACTGATCCATCAAAAAAAAAGGCGAATTACAGGAAATTTGAGACAATAATAAAAGAGTCCTTTTCTAAAGACAATGAGCATTAAAAATAATAATCGCCAGTGCCTAACAGGCTTCTGCTTTCAGTGGCGGGACTGTGGCTCGTGGGACAGAAAAGTAATTAATAGAAACGGCAGTGCTTCGTGGAAACGACAGTGGGTTAACACCGCCACCGAAAGCAGCAGCCAAAACGTTATGTGTCACTATAATGAGACAGACACTAATCATATTAGTTTTAATAATTTTCGGTTGTTCGTCTCGACACGAACAGAAGGATTGTAACCTATCTACGGATACTTTGAAAGTAGCGGACGAAAATAAATCTATATTCGTAATGACTGAGTCAAATAATTGCGAACAGACCAAACTATCGAAACAATTTGACATCGCCATTGATTTCAAGCGATACGTTGACACAATTGAAACAGACCAGATTTGTTTATTGAAAGTTGTAATAAAAGACAAATTATCAAAGTCAATGATTGATAGTTTTTCAATTAAGTCTTCGAATATTTATTCATTTATGTTTTTAAGTTGTGACAGTATGACTTCATATACTACAGAATTTAAGACAGACAGAGAAATTGTTGACAACTACTTTGGCGACATAGTTGTTGCAGACCTAAACTTTGACGGACTTGATGACATCGCTGTTGTCAATGATGGAGGATGTAGCGGTGGACCGCTATACAGTTATTACATACAGTCAACAGAGAAAAAATTCATTAAAGACCGCTTTTTAACAGACTCTGTAGAATTTTTTCCATCAAAAATTAATAGTAACGGTAAGACTTTGACGACATACGTTCACGCTGGAGTTTGTGGCTTGGGTGTGCATATTTACAAATTTGACAAAAAGAAAAATATTTGGACAGAAAAAAGTCACAGAATAATAAACATATGCGAAGAATAGCGGCACATAATAGTTAAGGCTTCGTGTGGTCGAGGCACGAGACCCAACATGAAGCCGTGTTGCACGAAAGCCCACGTGCAGCAAGATTTGAAGAAGGAATAGTCTTTATGGAGTTTTAATGATTTTGTTGCGGCCTGCTATGAAAAAATGTACTCAGATTTGAGTAATAAAGTGAGGATAATTCATGCAGCATTTCTGCAGACACCTTCTGATTCGCCCGTCCATTGGCATTTTTCTCAGGTTTAGGCAATACAATTTCAGGTCCTGTATAGAACGATTTCATTAAGCAGTGATTTTGATTGTTGATGTTTGTTTTGCTATGAACTCCGCGGGTGGCGGCCTGCCCGGCAATAATATTTCTATCATAAGCATGCTGCCCTTACCGCAATGCGGGCACAGATCCGGGTTGTAGCCAAGATGTTCTGCAGCGATTTGTTTCCAGTTTTTCTTTTCCCTGACTACAGGCTTGATTCCAAAGGACTGCTGCAACGCTCGTAACAGCGGGCGTTTTGAAGTTGAAAGCAATCCGTAATGACGGATTCTTACGAACCTTTTTGGAAGGATGTGTTGGCAGAACCTGCGCAGGAACTCAGCGCCATCAAGTGTCATTACTTTTTCTTTGTTGTTGCGGTAATCGCGCCAACGGAAGGTCACGCCCTCATCATTGATGTTTAAGATGCGATGATTCCCAATGGCTACCTTGTGCGTGTAGCGGCCAAGATATTCCACTACCTGCTCAGGGCCTGCAAAGGGATCTTTGGCATAAACTACCCAAGAGGTTTTGTAGAGCGCATTGATAAAAGACTTTTCCTGAGGAAGTTGTTGCTGCAGGCCAGCAATGAACTTTCCGCGAAAAACCGCAGAGAGATTTGTGACCGGAAACAAAAACACTTTCCCGTTTTCAGAGACCTGTACCTGCTTCCACTGATTCTTGAAATCGATCCCACCGCCGGGAACCACACAATGCACATGAGGGTGCAGCGAGAGGTTTTGTCCCCAGGTGTGCAAAATAGCGAACATGCCTGTTTCTGCATGCAGACGCGTGTATGAGAACTGAGAGAGTGTCTGCCATGCCGTTTGAAAGAGCAGATTGTACATCAGCACTGGCTCATACAGGAACAAACGGTTAAGTTGATCCGGCACGGTAAACACCACATGAAAATACGGTACAGGAAGCAGATCCTGTTTTCTGTCTTGGATCCACGCTTCCCTCTGTGTATTCTGGCACTTGGGACAATGACGATTGCGGCAGGAGTTATAACTGATGCGAATGTGCCCGCATTGATCGCATCGGTCAACATGTCCTCCCAGAGCAGCTGTGCGGCAACGCTTGAGTGCGCTCAGCGTGCGCTGCACGTAGGCGTTGGGCGCATGTTGTTCAATATAATCTTTCCCGAACCGTTCAATGACCTGTGCCAGCTCGAATGCAGGCTTCAAGCCTTCTGATACAACCGGTCGAACGGGCTGAACAGATTGCTGCGATTGGGTTTGGCGACATGAAGATACACCAGTGTCGTTTCTATACGCTCGTGTCCCAGCAGTTCCTTGATGGTCACGATGTCCATCCCGAACTCAAGCAGGTGCGTAGCATAGCTGTGTCGCAGTGTATGGAGGGTAATGCCCTTTTGAAGCTTACACTTCTTCACCGCTTCGCGCAAGGCCCATTGCATACCACGTATACTCAAGGGCGAACCGGGCTCATTACCATTGAACAGGTACTCCACCGGCTGACAGGCAAAGTAATACTTTTCAAGTCCTTGCAAAATCAGCGGTGAAAGCGGGACGTAGCGATCCTTGTTGTACTTGCTTTGCCGTATATGGATCATCATCCGGCCACGGTCAATATCCGACAGCTTCAACCGACTGGCCTCGCGGGCACGCAGACCGGCCGAATACATCAGCGACAGAAGCACTCTGTGTTTTAGCAGATCCGGCGCATTAAACAACGCCCTGCACTCGCCATAATTAAGCACTACCGGCAATTTGCTGGTATGCTTTATTTTGGGGAGTTGCACCACTTTGTCATTCAAGCCCAGCAGGCGATAGCAATAGCGCAGCCCATAAACGGCGAACTTAAAATCGCTCAGCGAAGGTGTTTTACTTTGTCTGGCCAGTGAAGCCAAATACTTGCTCATCTCCTTCTCTGTGACATGCTGTGGTAGCTTTCCAAAATGCAGACTTAACTGGGCTATTTTTCGTGCGTAATTTTTAAGAGTACTCTCTGATTGCCCCGACAATCGGACCTTATCGTCAAGGTCCTGATAAAGATTACGAAACCCCCTTACCTGATGAATTGCTTGTTCGACTGTTGTGAATGATTTTTTTCTTACTTTTGGTTCATTGTTCATATACAAAGGATTTATTGGTGAATAATATCCCTTGTACGATGTTCTTTAAAAAGCGCTACTATCCCACCCCAGTTTTTGGGGTGGGATTTAGTGCAACACGGGCTTGTTTCCATGCGGGTGCAGCTTCGTGAGACATGAGAGTGAAACTTGAAATATTATACAACGGGAGAGATTAGCATTACCCGCACGGTAATCAAGCCCGGGAACGTTATGTGCAACTTTAAGAAAAAGGCATGAAGAAGCTTAACAAATGGACACTTTGGGGACTATTATTACTTATTTGTATTGTACACACCTCCTGCAAAACAAATAAGAATAAATCCTTGAAGACTTTTGTAATTTCTTCCCTATCCAAATCAGACAATTTGCATTTTTGTCTTCCGACAAATAATTTTCGTGAAAAAGAATATTATCAGGAATTCAATTTCATTATTGACTCGACAGGTTCAGTTTACTATTATTATATACAACCCGGAGAGTTTGGTATAATGGCAGGACCAGTTTTTGCAAATTTGCGCCCAGGAAACATTATAAAAGTTCCTGAATTTCGCGTAATAAATTTCCTGATTGAAAATGTTATTGAGGCAAAGAAAAACAACATAGCAATTTCAATCGCTTCTCAAAAGGATACAATACAATCTCTTGGATTTATGGAGATGTACTATTATCTCAGAGACAATACTGCTGACATTAATTATTACATTCGGACAACAACAACAGAAGAAAATGTTGTTTTGTTTTTTAAGAAAAGAAAAGAGTACTATGACCCGGCAAGAATCAGTTGGGATTCGACAAAGACAATATTTATAAATGCACCAATTGTAGCAGAAGAAAAATAAAAGCAGCACATAATAGTTAAGGCTTCGTGTGGCGCTAGCCCAACATGAAGCCGTGTTGCACGACATCCCACATGCAGCACATTAATAATGAAATACGTGTTATGGAGTTTTAATAATTTTGGTGCTGGCTGCAATGAAAAAACGCTCTCAGATTTGAGTTGTGAAGCACGGATAATTCACGCAGCATATCTGCAGACACCTTCTGATTTACCCGTTCATTGGCGCTTTCATAAAGTATAGACAATACGATTTCAGGTCCTGTATAGAACGATTTCATTAAGCAGTGATTTTGATTGTTGATGTTTGTTTTGCTATGAACGCCGCGGGAGGCGGCCTGCCCGGCAATAATATTTCTATCATAAGCATGCTGCCCTTACCGCAATGCGGGCACAGATCCGGGTTGTAGCCAAGATGTTCTGCAGCGATTTGTTTCCAGTTTTTCTTTTCCCTGACTACAGGCTTGATTCCAAAGGACTGCTGCAACGCTCGTAACAGCGGGCGTTTTGAGCTTGACAGCAATCCGTAATGACGGATTCTTACGAACCGTTTTGGAAGGATGTGCACACAGAACCTGCGCAGGAACTCGGCGCCCTCAAGCGTCATTACTTTTTCTTTGTTGTCGCGGTAATCGCGCCAGCGGAAGGTCACGCCTTCATCATTGATGTTTAAGATGCGATGATTCCCAATGGCTACCTTGTGCGTGTAGCGGCCAAGATATTCCACTACCTGCTCAGGGCCTGCAAAGGGATCTTTGGCATAAACTACCCAAGAGGTTTTGTAGAGCGCATTGATAAAAGACTTTTCCTGAGGAAGTTGTTGCTGCAGGCCAGCAATGAACTTTCCGCGAAAAACTGCAGAGAGATTTGTGGCCGGAAACAAAAACACTTTTCCGTTTTCAGAGACCTTTACCTGCTTCCACTGATTCTTGTAATCGATACCACCGCCGGGAACCACACAATGCACATGAGGGTGCAGCGAGAGGTTTTGTCCCCATGTGTGCAAAATAGCGAACATGCCTGTTTCTGCATGCAGACGCGTGTATGAGAACTGAGAGAGTGTCTGCCATGCCGTTTGAAAGAGCAGATTGTACATCAGCACTGGCTCATACAGGAACAAACGGTTAAGTTGATCCGGCACGGTAAACACCACATGAAAATACGGTACAGGAAGCAGATCCTGTTTTCTGTCTTGGATCCACGCTTCCCTCTGTGTATTCTGGCACTTGGGACAATGACGATTGCGGCAGGAGTTATAACTGATGCGAATGTGCCCGCATTGATCGCATCGGTCAACATGTCCTCCCAGAGCAGCTGTGCGGCAACGCTTGAGTGCGCTCAGCGTGCGCTGCACATAGGCGTTGGGGGTATGTTGTTCAATATACGCTTTCCCGAACCGTTCAATGACCTGTGCCAGCTCGAATGCAGGCTTCACTCCTTCGTATACAACCGGTCGAACGGGCTGAACAGATTGCTGCGATTGGGTTTGGCGACATGAAGATACACCAGTGTCGTTTCTATACGCTCGTGTCCCAGTAGCTCCTTGATGGTCACGATATCCATCCCGAACTCAAGCAGGTGCGTGGCGTAGCTGTGTCGAAGCGTATGGAGGGTAATGCCCTTTTGAAGCTTACACTTCTTCACCGCTTCGCGCAAGGCCCATTGCATGCCACGTACACTCAAAGGGGAGCCGGGCTCATTGCCATTGAACAGGTACTCCACCGGCTGACAGGCATAATAATACTTCTCCAGTCCTTGCAAAATCAGCGGTGAGAGCGGAACATAGCGGTCTTTGTTGTACTTGCTTTGTCGAATGTGGATCATCATCCGGCCACGGTCAATATCAGAGAGCTTCAGCCGGCTTGCCTCACGGGCACGCAGACCGGCCGAATACATCAGCGACAGCAGCACCCTGTGTTTTAGCAGATCTGGCGCATTAAACAACGCCCGGCACTCTCCATAATTAAGCACTACCGGCAGTTTGCTGTCATGCTTGATTTTGGGGAGTTGCACCACTTTGTCGTTCAGTCCAAGCAGGCGATAGCAATAGCGCAGCCCGTAAACGGCAAACTTAAAATCGCTCAGCGAAGGTGATTTGCTTTGCCGGGCCAGTGAAGCCAGGTACTTATTCATCTCCTTTTCCGTGACATGCTGGGGCAATTTGCCAAAATGCAGGCTCAACTGGGCTATTTTTCGAGCGTAATTCTTAAGCGTACTCTCTGATTGCCCCGACAATCGTATCTTATCGTCAAGTTCCTGATAAAGATTACGAAAGCCTCTTACCTGATGAATTGCTTGTTCGACTGTTGTGAATGATTTTTTTCTTAACTTTGGCTCTGAGTTCATATACAAAGGATTTATTGGTTTATAATACCCTTTGTACGATGTTCTTTAAAAAACGCTACTATCTCACCCCGGCTTTTTCGGGGTGGGATTTAGTGCAACAGGCTTCTGCCTTAAGTGGCGGGGCGGTAGCTCGTAGGACAGAAAAGTAATAAATATAAATGGCAGTGCTACATGGAAAAGGCAGTGAGTAAATCGCCAATGAAAGCAGCAGCCAAACCGTTATAGCCAATTTATGAAGAAATTTTCTCTTATTGTCGTTTGTCTTACATTGGGAATTTGCTGCTCAGGACAGACAATGCTAGATGGAAATTGCTATGAATATCATAGCACCTACTATTTAGGTGATTATATAAAAATCTGCTTCTACGGTGATAGTACATTTTTTTATCAAAGACATCAGAACGATGTGCTCACTGATACTTATTCAAAAGGGGCATGGACTCAAAAATCCAATATTCTAAGCCTTAAATCTTTTGAACCTGAGTTTCACACGGGACAAATTGTACAATCCGGGAATCCTCTTACTGATACGCTTTTTATAAAAATAGTTGATTTTAATAATGGAAAACCTGTCCCATATATAAATATTGCTATAATTGATTCATTACAGAAAATAATTGCAAGCTCTCAGGTAGATTCATTGGGCGCTACCAAAATATTTTTAGCAATTGGCTCAAAATACTTGAAGGGATCAAGATTTATGAATTATAGACCTTTCGAAATTAAAATAGATTCTCTTGAATACGATTACCTTTTAATAAAGCTGGATATCTATGCTATGATTTTTGAAGATATTTCAGGTATGACGTTCAAAAAAAAAGGTAAAAGAAAATTGGTCGAGGAGTACAAGAAAGGAAAGTTTATTGAATATAATATAGTGAAATAATCTAGCCAAACCGTTAGAGTACATTATGAAAATATGAAGAACATAGCAATCATTTTAATATTTGCATTGACATCCATTTCGGTTCTTGGACAGAAAAAAATGGGATACATTCAAATTGACTGTGTGAGAATCGTTTTGCCTGATTATAAATATTCAGAGGCAAAATTGAAAAAAACTATAGATGTTTTGAATGATTCTTTGAGTTTATTGGGTAATAGACTAAATAAATTTTACGAAAAGTATTTGATAGATGTCGATTATTGTTGGAACTCAACTCTTGAAAAACATTTCAATGACACTTTAGTGAAATTACAAAATGAAATTGAGAATTACAGAGAATATGCACACGAAACAATTGGAGTCTTACAAGAAAAGGAAAGGAAAAGGCTTGATTCGGAATTAAATTCTTTTATAATGGAATTTTGCAAAAAAAATAATATAGAGTGTATTCTCGAGAAAAAGTTCGTGTTTTACTGTTCTGAATGTGTTGATTATACAAAAGAATTGAAAGATTTTATAATTAATAAATAACGACAAACTCGCAAGCGTTTGGTTCAATGGCTGATGTAGTGATTTATTGAACTTTTTACCTTGTTTCAACTTCTATGCAGGATTGATAGTATAGTGCTTCGCAAACCGCTTTTTATCCAAGCGGTGAAACGTAAGCTGAAATGAATGGAAACCGTGAATAAGGATGGATTACAAAATAAAAATATCTCTAATCGGACTGTTTGTTCTTTTGACAATTGCTACATTTGGACAAGATGATTCTAATAAAAGAAAATTGCAAGGAATATTTAGGCTTATTTATAGGATAAAGTGATGTACAAGAAGCAAAAATCGAGTATTATACATAGAACACTATGTGGGACAGCGCTGTCCATCTTGATATTTTTTTCCGTGTCATTTATTACTGTATTGTTCCAAATCAATTCCCCTTTACATCGACAAATTGACAACTCTTTAAGTATTGGATTCCCATTCGTTTTTTATAGGCAGTTTATGGTTGACAGCAATATTCCAAATTCGGAATGGTTTATTGGTAAGCTTTTGCTGGATATGATTTTGACGTGGATTCTCGTGACAGCAATATACTTAATTTTGAAAAAAGTAAAATTCACACGCAGCTAACAAAAAGCAAATAATATTGAGACGGTGCAACAGATTCTTGCTAAAAGTGGCCGGAATATGGCTTGTAGAACAGAGAAGATGAAGTATTTCGTGTAAAGTGCATTGGGTAAAAATCGCCAAAGATAAACAGAAGCCAAACCTATATGTGTAATTATTATATATTCCAATCATGAAAAAAATCCTATTTGTCATTTTGGTATTTCATTTCACTTGCTCGTATTCTCAGCCATATTTTCAATTTCCAACATCGAATACTACCTGGTACGAAACTTATCATGACCAATATGGCATATCATCAAATCGTTCATATTTTCTCTTAAATAGTGATACCCTAATTAATGGCAAAAATTACAATAATTTATTTACTCCAAATTCCTATTGGCCTTATGACACTGTTAGCATTGGTTGTATAAGAGAAGATAGTTTAAAACAAGTTTTTTATTATAACTATAGTACACATAATGAATACTTACTGTATGATTTTTCAAAAAACATTGGAGATACTATATTTTATGGAACATTCGGTGACTATACCTTTCAGGAATTAATAATAACCGACATTGATACAGTTCTCGTCGGAAACGAGTATAGAAGGAGATTCTATACAAATTATTCTTCAACTACTTTCGGACATGAAGTCTGGATTGAAGGAATTGGTAGCTATCGGGATTTATTATCGCCTGTTAATCCTTGGCCTACATGCTTCTGTTCATGGGAACTTAATTGTATAGAAGAAAAGGATACCTTGTACTGTCTTCCTGAATTATTTAATTCTGAAAATAATTTAAGTGTATCAAGGAGTGAAATAAAAATCAGCCCAAATCCTTTCAGTGCAACAACAGAGTTATCCTTTGATAAATTGTATAAAACAATAGTTGTTGAAGTCTATAATGTACAGGGAAAATTGATAAAACATAGTGAATTTGCAAATTGTGAAAGATGTCAATTTAGCAGAATTGGACTTAAAAATGGTTTGTACTTTCTAAAAGTAATATTGGACAAAAATTTTATTGCATCGGAAAAGATAGTATTGACAGATTAATAGGCATACATAACGTCAGCTTAGGGAAGCTGGAGAATAGTAAGAGAAGAACTATAAGTACCGGGCGAGATGATGAGTCAATTAAACTTTGTTGTATTATGAATCGGTGCTGCTTCTAATCTCCCCGCCGCTAGCAAGCCTCGACAGTCAGCGTGTATTTTCAAAAAATGCCTTCAATTAAACAGACTTATAAATAGTTAAAATATAGAAAAATGAAGTCACTAATTGTTACAATATCATTAGCATTATATTCTTTAATTGTTTTTTCACAAGAAGCACCCAAGGCAGGACAACTACTAACTCCTTCTTTATACTCTTGTAGAATTTTATACACTTATAATGGTGATTGTAAATTTAATATAAGCGACACATCTAAGTATCCGATAATCAATAAGTATAAATGTGTTTTGAGAAATTTATCTGATAGTTTATTCAAATATTTAACATTCATCGAAGGAGAATATGAAAATTCAAAAGAAAATACAGCAGCATTTAATTCACGTTTGCGTTACACTTTAATCTTTAGTTTTAATAATCAAGAAAAGGATATTAACTATTGCTTCCCAATATTTACTGATATCAATGGTGAATTATTAGACAGTATTAGTTTTCCGAATTTTTCAAACAAAAATATTTATTTAATCTCAAAAAGTGAAGCAATAACGTTGTCAAAAGATAAATGGAAAAATAAAGATTCAGCGATGAATGTTGAAATTGAATATGATAAGAATAATAAAAGTTTTTGTTGGAGCCTAACTAGACATGTTAAGTACGACAAACATGGGAGATATGATTTAAAACAAATTATTATAATAGATGCTCATACAGGAAAAATAATAAATAATACAAAATTCCGTATGCCAATAGGGGTATTATAATAATATAGAGGAACACTATTTCCTAATAATTAAAAGTTGCGAGATTATATGAATACAAAAAATAAAATATAATACAAAAAATGAAAGCATTTCTTATTACTTCTGCACTAGTGTTGTGCACACTGACTATTTTCTCACAAGATGCTAGTAAGTCATCAAAATCAGATACTTTAACATTGTTGGGGATAATCCACCAAAAATATTTTGTTGATAAAGGAGGTAAAGAAAGTGATGTGTTGGATTATTGGTTTAAAACCAATAATGAAGATTATTTTATAAAATTATATGAAAGTAAAATTAGTTCTGAAACACTAAGTATGTTTATAGGCAAGACTGTAAAACTTAAATTCATGATTAAAACAGGAGAGTGGGACTCAACTGGGAAAGAACTTGTTCCAGTGCAAAGTAGAATAGGACAGTATATTATTGTTCTAAAACTGATCGAAGATTGAAGGTGTTTTATGGGACAATAGCTTTGACTTTTGCAACAATAAAAAAAATAATAAAAGAAATGCTAACATCGAGTTAGAAGAATGTCTCATGTAATTGTAACGCTAGGGCTGATGCCCATCGCTGAAAATATTATGATTGGCACACTTCAAACTCGCGAAACTTTAACTGCAATTTCGCGAAAATGCTATAAAGATTAGTACATCAATGAAATTAGAATCTGAACGATTAATTCTTAGACCGATAAACCTTGGCGATAAAGCAGAAATATTTGCATATCGTTCCGACAAAGTAACCAATGAATATCAAGGATGGATTCCTAACACAATTAGAGACGTTGAAATTTTTATTGAAAAAATTGCTAAACAAATAAACGAACCTGAAACATGGTTCCAGTTTGTATTAATTGAAAAGGTAAGTCAAAAAATAATTGGTGACTTAGGCATTCATTTTTGGGACAAAGAAAACAAACAAGTTGAAATTGGCTGCACTTTAAACATAAGCTATCAGAAAAAAGGATTCGCTATTGAATCTGTTCGAAGAGTAATAGAATATTTATTTAAGGAGCATAACAAACATCGGATAACCGCTTCGATAGACCCAAAAAATGCAAATTCAATTCAGCTTGTCGAACGAATTGGATTTCGTAAAGAAGCACACTTTGTTGAAAGTGTTTATGTAAATGAAAAGTGGGTAGATGATTTAGTATATTCGTTGCTTGAAAAAGACTGGGAAAAATTAAGGTTAAGGAATGAAACTTAAAAATAAAATCAGCACCTGACAAACGATAGGTGCAATTATGAGAACAAATTGGTACATTCTTGTTTTATTTAACTTAAAGTCTATGGATTATAAAAATATGACAGCTCCTTGTGGAATAGCCTGTTTTGAATGTGTTGCATTTAAGGCAAATTCAAATGATTCTATTAGGAAGCAGTTGTCAGAGAGATTATCAATGGATTATGAAAAAGCAGCATGTGAAGGTTGCCGAAATAGAAATGGAATTGGATTTCTTTCAGAAAAAAATAATATCTTTCCAGAAGGTAGATGTCTATTAATGAATGAAAAGGGGGAATGTAAAATCTTCTATTGTGCGGAGCAACGAAAAATTCATAATTGCAGTGAATGTTTAGATTTTCCATGTGATAGTTTTCAGCCTCTGGCGGATCGAGCAAATCGAGTACCTCACAACTTGAAAGTTTACAATCTATGCTTGATTAAAAAGCTGGGACTTGAAAAATGGGCAAGCGAGAAGGCTGGAAAAGTTTGGGTTGATTATATGACAAAACGGTTTGACTTATAACATTTTAATATAAAACATAACTGAACCTAGCAAACGCTAAACCCCATCTGGAGCTTCTCCACGTGACAAACAATAAAAAAATAAACAAACTAAGACTCGCGGCTATTTGACGTCAATGCCCACACGGGGCTCAGCGTCAGCCGTTACAACACAAAAAAATCTTTAAAATGAAAAAAATTATTTTTTTGACAATCGCAGTATTACTAACCATTGCGTTGTATGGACAAGAAGCCAAACAACACACTTATCCTGGCTGGTACATTTCATTGCCCTCTAATGATACCGTCAGGACATTCTATTTCTATAATATGGATTTAGATTCCTGTAAATTGAGATTTGTAAAAACATGGGGTGAGCCAAAACGGAATACCACAGGGATTCTGATGTGGGATAATATTGAAATACAAAATATCGGCAAAGAGTTGACTATACATCTCACCGACCGATTGTGTACAACGCGGGATGATGAAGTGAGCTGCGTCGCTTTCAAAGATGAAAAAGACAAAGAAAAAAAATTGAAAAACAGTAAACCGAACCAAAGCAGAATGCTTGAACTTATTATTAAAGACAAATCGAATAAGGATATCATTATGGCTAAAGAAAAAGTATTGATCGTATTTGATTTGCTTGAAAAAATACTAAAGTGAGTTGTTAACTCTGTTCTAGATTCAGGTCATTTGTGCTTTGTTGATATGAAATTGAATGGGACTTATAGCATGATTGGGGTTGGTTTCTTAACATCCGCACAAATGTCAAAATTCGGAATGTGAGATCATTTTCGAAAGCAATGCTCAATAATTAATGATAAATAGAAATGAAAAAAGCGATTTTACTTTTATTGGTATTTGGAGTGTTTAATTCCTATGCTCAAAATAGTTCAAGTGCTATTAATATTGGTTTTATTGATAGTTTGCATTCGAATGTGCTAAATGAAAACCGCAATATTTGGATTCATATACCTAAAAAGTTTAATGAGAATTGCGTTCAGCAGAAGTATCCTGTTGTATATTTACTAGATGGACCGGATCATTTTGTTTCTTTTACAGGACTGATGCAAATACTCAGTACTTCAATGGGAGATGAAATATGCCCTGAAATGATCATTGTCGGAATTGAAAGCATAAACAGAACAAAAGATTTTTTACCAGTCTTAACCGATAATAAAGAAGAAAGCATTGAAAATATCAGGCATGATGATTTTACTGCATTTCTGGAAAAGGAATTAATTCCATATGTTGACTCTGTGTATCCAACGTTGCCCTATCGGGTTTTAATTGGTCATTCGCTTGGGGGTCTTAAAGTAGTTAACACCCTTGTTTATCATACAAAATTGTTCAGGTCTTATGTTGCTATTGATCCAAGCCTGGGGCATTATAAAAATAAAATATATGACTTGATGGTAGCAGATATTGGCAAACCGGACTATTCTAATACAACATTATTTTTATCGATGGCGCAAACCATGCCTCCAAACACCGAATTAAGTTTCATCAAAAATGACACGACTTCAGCCTCAAATCATATGCGAACCATTATGAAATTTGCCGCTATGATGGAAGCAAATAATAACATCGATTGTTCATGGAAATTCTATCCGGATGAATCGCACGGAAGTTTACCTCTTATTGCCGAATATGATGCAATTCATTATATTTTCAGGTGGTACGACACCAGGAAAATAAAATTAATTTTTAGTATCGAAAACGACGGTGATTCGGTACGAAACATCATTGTAAATCATTTTTCAGATGTTTCCAAAAAGATAGGGTTCGAGTATTTACCTCCTGAGAATTATATATATACAATTTTTAGCTATTTTTATAGCAAAGGGAAATATCAGACTGCTCTTTCATTATTGAAATTAAATTATGATAATTATCCGGAAAGCATATATTCAAAATTCTATTACGAACTTGGGTTGAAGGAGCTTTATTGGGGTAAAAAGAAATCCTTAATTGAGCTGCTGTCAATTAAATCATTACCGGAAATTCATTCGCTTTGTTTGTCAGAATCAAAAAAGAAAGACCCCGAGTATAATATTTCTGAAATTGAGATTAATACACTAGGCTATCGATTTGTTGAAGAAAAGAAGTTTAAGGAAGCACTTGAGTTTTTCAAAATCAACACAGAACTTTATCCAAATTCAGCAAATGTATTTGATAGTTACGGAGAGTGTTTAATGTTAGTTGGTAAAGAAAAAGAAAGTTTGGCTGCATATAAGAAATCCTTGGCGTTGGATCCCGAAAACAAGAATGCCGAAAATATACTGAATAAATATAATTACAAATAGAACTTTGCAATATTCGTATTAAGACGATTATAAGCATGAGTTTATCAATAATAATGTTGTACCTCTAATACTGACAAAATGATAAAACGACTCTTCTTCGTTGCTTTGGTTATTCTTCTGGGTGTGAGTATTCACGCGCAAACTGCCTATGTGACTAATTTTCTAGGTGATAATGTTTCGGTGATTAATGTTGCTACCAATACGGTTGTGGCAACAATTCCAGTAGGAGATTTACCATTGGGTGTTTCTGTGAGCTCCGATGGGAGTAAGGTGTACATTGGAAACTATGGCGCCAATAGCGTTAATGTTATCAGCACTGCGACGAACACCGTTACAGATACCATTACTGTTGGTGATAGTCCTTCCGGACTTGTTATTAGTGCTGATGGCAGTATGCTTTATGTGTCCAACACTGGAGATAATTCCGTGAGTGTAATAAACACTTCAACGAATACGGTAGTAGCAACCATTACTGTAGGCACCGTCCCGGAAGGTATTTCTGTATTACCTGATGGAAGCAAAGTGTACGTTGCAAATTGGGCGGGACACACCGTCTCGGTGATTAATGCAGCAACTAACACGGTTGCGACAACGATAAGCGTTGGTGCTCAGCCTGAAGGTGTGGTGGTGAGTCCTGACGGAAGTACCGTATATGTTGCCAATAGTGGAAACAATACCGTAAGTGTGATTAATACAGCCACCAATACCGTATCTGCAACAATCCCAATAGGTAATAAGCCGTATGGCATTACCATTAGTCCGAATGGCAGCAAGGTCTATGTTACGAATCAGTTTGAAAATTCAGTCAGTGTAATTAATACTGCTACCAATACCCTGATAGATACTATTACGGTAGGTGCTGTTCCTACGGGCTTGTCGGTAAGCCCTGATGGGAGCAAGGTATATGTCGCGAATGGGAATGGAAATACGATAAGTGTTATAAATACCACGTCAAATACGGTTGTAGCGACTATTACCTCTGGCAATGAACCAAAGGGATTTGGAAATTTTATTTCGACCTGTATTTTTAGTAATGCTGATGCAATGTTGGAAGTACCTGTTGTTGCTATTTATCCGAATCCTGCGAGTGCATATTTGGAAATTGAAATTACACAGCCCGCAACCATCGAAGTTACCACTCTGCAAGGCCGGTTAATAAAGGCAATGAGATTAAGCAGTGGACGAACCAGCACGGATATTTCGTTTTTGCCTGAAGGAATTTATTTTCTGAAAGTAAAAACGGAACAGGGAATTTGGATTAAGAAATTTATTAAGGAATAAATCCTTGTGACAGGATAAGAGTATTGTTTTCGTATTAGTAAACAAATAGTGTAAAAATGAAAAAGAACCCGTTTATTGCGATTTGCCTTAGTTTGATGACGCTGGTCATCATCAGTTCCTGCGCGTCTTCTAAAAATAGTATGGTGAATAATATGGTAGCCAGAATGGAAGTAAAAGAGCCCATCTCTGGCGTATGTGATAATGCGAATGTCATTGCGATACTTCCACTTCCGGGGAATGGACAAGTTCATGCACAGGCGCCGAAAACCGATGCGCAATTGACGGCACAGCTTAATGAGGAAGTAAGCTTTTTAAGCGACAAGCCGGATTATGAAGATAAGGGCATGGTTAGTTTAATTGTGAACTGTGATGGCGAAATGGTAAGATGCCAGATCGATAATAAAACAAAAAGTCCTGAATTGGACAGCCAGATTGTTGCTGTTTTCGCAGAAATGAAAATCTGGACTCCCGGAAAAATATATAGCAAATCCGTTGATACGGTAGTGTTATATAGCTTTTCGATTCAAAAGGGCAAGATTACTGTGGCTTAGCGCCAGCGCGACCCTGGCATCCCTCTCTCTGATTTCATAGCTCGTTTCTCAGTGCTCTGATCTCAAACAAACATCAATACACCTAATCCAACATCCTTCAACGTCTTCAGTTTTGGTAGCCGAATAATCGACCAATATTCACGGTTAACAACTGAACATATTTAACATCATTTATTTGGTTAATTGAATTAGTGGGTGTACATTTGTAGAAAGCAGAATACAACACCTAACCGAGTGTGATTTTTTTTTGCCTTTACAAATGCAACCTATAAACTAATTGTATTTAATATATTGGTTGGATGGGATTTGTATAAACAAAACCTAGTGTAAAGTTATGAGACTTACGATAAAAATATATTTGAAAGTATTCTATTGAAAAGGATATAATATAAAATGTTTTAATTCATGGAGGTCAAGGTTTTTAGTGCTACGAAATGACTAATAGCTTTTTGTAATGTTTGAATTAACTAACAAATTAATTATGAAACTTAATGTTGAGGAAATAGACAGACTATATTCAAAGTATGGCTACAAGAAGAAAAACAAAGGCGATAATGTATGTTTATATCTATATGAACAGGGTAGGTATTTCGGTGCAGACATAGTTCCTTTAGATAATTCTTCTGCGACACTGGAATTATGTAAGCAAATCAAAACAGAATATGGTGATGGAGGTTTTGCTACTCAGATAAAGAATTACAATAATGAAAATGAAGTTGCTACTGAATTGTATAGGAGCTTTTTTGCTTATGAAGCAACGAAAAAGAGAATAACGGCATTATATAATAATTTTATTAGCACTCAAAAAAGGCTAAATGGAGGGTTTAGATATGAATACATTGATTCGCCTTACAGTATAAATAATGAACCAGTTAATTCTAATGATTTACTCAGTAGAATATTAGATAGATTTCGTATTTCGAAACCACAACTTATAATAATTGAAGCATCAGCAGGATATGGTAAAACTTGTACTGCCTATGAAATACTTAAAAAATTACTTGATTGTAATTTATGCGAAAATCCTCTAATGACTGTATTATCTAGAAATCGAGGAGCAAATATTTTTCGATATATCTTATTGGATGAAATAGATAGAGAGTATCCATTTTTAGATTCAACATTAGTAACTCATGAAGTTCGTACTGGTAGAATTCCCTTGATAATAGATGGATTTGATGAATTGTTAAATAAATCAGAAATTATTGTTTCTGAAAAAGAAAAAGTTTTTGGTGAAGTTGAAACCATGCTTGACACAATTGGTCACCTATTGAAGGATAATGCAAAGATCGTTTTAACATCAAGGAAAACTGCAATATTTGCTGGCGAAGATTTTAATAATTGGTTTCAAAAATGGAATAATGAATTTGATGTTACAAGGTTTTCGATTGAGGTGCCAAGAATAAAGGATTGGTTGGATAAAAGCAAAAATGATTTAATAAAGCAATATCAATTTCCTGTTGAATATATTGCAAATCCTGTCTTGTTAACGTATCTAAGAAATTTGAAATTAAATGAATTTTCAGAGCATGTAGATGAACCAGATTCAATAATAAATAAATATTTTACTTCTTTATTAGAAAGAGAAATAATAAGACAAGAATTAAAAATAAGCGCAGAAAATCAATATTCTATTTTTAAAAATGTGGTGAAATTGCTTATTAAATTTGACCTTTCTTCTGCTGAGAGACCTTTCTTTAGAGAAATAATTATTGATGAAAATAGAATAATATTAGAGGACGCTTTAAAGCTTTATCCCAATGATAAAAATATTGAATGGCTAGCAGATAAATTAATTACTCATGCTTTATTGGATAGAAAAGGTAAAGAAGAAACGGAAATTGGTTTTATTAATGAGTTTGTATTTGGTATTTTCATTGGTGAAATAATGAGCGAATTATCCCCTAAAGAAATTGAGAAAACATTTTCTTCGTATATGGTTGAGCTTGGAGCAACTGCATATCGTGTGCAAAATAAGGATAATAAAGAAATATTATGGAATAAAATTGAGGCATTAAAAGATAGGTTTGAAAAAAGTACATTGTTTTCATTTGACACCACATTAAAAGGGAAAATTGAACGATCTTATGAACAGACTATATTTAATTCACTTAATATTTTTAAGATTGCATTTAATTCTGAATATAAGATAGCTTCATCAGTATTTATTAATTGTAAATTTAAAAATTGTGAATTTCATTCAGATGCTCTTGAATCTGTAAGTTTTATTGAATGTAGTTTCGATAAATGTAGTACAAATACTATTGAGTATTTAAATGATTACAATAATTCGATTCTTATTAAATGTACTCAGATCGATTGCTCAGTGTTGTCATATATTGATAATAATGAAACAGAGCGAAATGAACTTGAGCGAATTGAGAACGTTATTTTAAGAGAATTATTCACAATGAATAATGAACGCAAAACGCAAAGGCTTCTTTACCTAATGAAAAAGTTCGAAAAAACTGATAAGAGAATAGCTGCGTCAATTATTGAAAAGCTTGAAAAAGAAAAGATAATAAAGGTTATTGGTTTTGATGTCTATATTGAAATAAATAAAGTGCAATATGTAAAAGAAAGAATCTCAAAATTATGAATTTAGGACTTGAACGCTTGGCACGCGACATTAGTTATAGGATTGAGGATGAATTGCAAAGAAGCGGAATATTCTATAGAATATTTGCTAGAGCAAAATCGGTCGAATCAATTGAAAGGAAGCTTATAACAAAGAATTATGCGCTCAGTAGTGGATGCAAAAAAATGCAAGATTTAATTGGGATTAGGATAACAGTGTATTTTGACGATGATTTGCCTATTGTTTATAATGCAATAAAAAAGAAATTCAATTTTATCGATGAGACGGTTGATGAACTAAGTGTGAATAAATTTGAACCACAGCGAATAAATTTGATTTGTAAAATGACAGATGAGGATGCAAAGGAAGCAACCGATTTAGCGATTTCAAAATATAATAATATTGACTCAACCTATGAAGTTCAATTACGGACTGTATTATCAGAAGGATGGCACGAGGTAGAGCATGATCTACGTTATAAATGTAAAAATGATTGGGAAGGAAATTCGGATATCTCTCATATATTAAATGGTGTTTACGCTTCTTTAGTGACAAGTGATTGGACTATAATGTCAATTTTTGAAAAGTTATCTTATTATCATTTTAAAAATAGCAATTGGAATGCAATGTTACGTAATAAATTTAGACTCAGATTTAAGGATTCTCAACTTGATGCTAGAATTATTGAAATACTTGGTAATGATAAAGATTTATCAAAAGAACTATATAAAACTGATAGGTCTTTAATTCTTAATAGAATTTTTGTTGATGGCTTAAGAGTACCTTTAACATTGAATAATTTGATGCACATTATAAATGCCTATTGTTTAAAAGATGTACGAATTTCTATTTTGGCTCCAGATTACTTGAAAAGTAATAAAAAGCTTTTCAAACAATAGAGTTAGCTGCGGAAATTGATATTTAATGAAGAATGAAATTTTGCTAAAGTCAATTTCTTTGAATAATACAGCCAATTCAAATTATAAACCTTACCAAGATTTTGATATTGAAAAAGAAATATATTCTATGAATGGAGAAGGAAAATTTCATAAGGGATTAAAAAGTGCAAGCAGATTTCTTAATACACATCCTCTAAGTGTGCAGATTTTATTTGAAAAGGCCTTTTCATCTTATAAGCTTGGACAGAACGATAGTGCTGATTATTATTTATATCAAGAACATCGAATTTATCAAGCAATGCGTTTTAGTGGTGACGGGAAAACCCCTGAAACACCTATGTTTGCTTTAGGTTCCATAGATGGCCAAGGCTATATATATAAATATATTGGAGCCAATATAGGAACTATGGGCTCAGGGCGTGATAAATACGGAAATTTCCTTGATATTCTTGAAGCAACATTTGATGATGGAAAATCAATGAATTTGTATTTTATTATTCAGCACGCCACGGATAAAATGTTTGATGGGAGGAGTATAGGAGAACAACTCAATAGTAAAATAAAAATGAATAAAACCGCTTTTTGATAAAAACAGCATGTTTCTAAGTAAGGGATCATTGGAGTAGTGAGCTATTGGAATATTTTGTTTATTAATCCAATTGCATGAAGCCGTTTCCCTCTGGAGAAGTGGTGGAGATGCAAGGATTCTTCACTAATAATAATAATCTTCGAAGACTTTATCAAATGTCCATTGACCAATAATAAATCAGGAGTAATATGAAACAGTGTATAATGTTAATATGCATACTTGTTGTAATGAATCAATACTCATTTTGTCAAAAGCATAACTTTACACCTAAATATAGTATCGTTGTTGATACAAGTATTGGCAAGGAAATGCTTCGGCAATGCTCTCGGTGCACCCCAAAGCATATTGATGGATATTGGAAGCCTTCTGAATTTGATATTAAAGTTCTTGAAAGGAATTTCAATAAAATATATAGAGTTAAATCCTTGAAAGGGCATGGGGACAGGGAAACTGTTGATAGTCTAAAATACTTCAGTTTTCAATATTTGGGCGTTTTAATTCACAAACATAAATACATTTACATTAATGCGTTTCCTGCAGGAGGAGAAAAGGATTATCTAATAAGAAATATTGATTTCTCAAAAGTGGCTTATAAGGTTTGTGATGGAGGATATAACTTCTGGGGGATATTATTCAATTTGAAATCCTTAAAATTCCGAGAACTTGTATTTAATGGGCGTGGATAAATATAGAGATAATTTGAATATAGCGGAATATGTCGATGATAAATATTGGCCAGGATCGCCGGTTGAAGAGCATCACAAATGAATCGCTGTATGTGTTTATTTGGAGGAGTGAGCATCAGTGATGTATATGCATTTTTAGAAGTCAAATAATAAGGTGCTGATAAATGAGATATTTTGTTATTATACTGTTTCTGGTTATTGTCTGTGGTTGCAATGATATCAGTACAAATCAGAAACGCGAATCCAGTGCACAAGTCTCAAAAGATGATTCTCTGGGGCAGGAGATGTGTCGCCAAAAAGACACCATTACGCCTTTAGGAACCATGATTAAATATATTTCTTTTAAGGGCGGATATAAAATTGCCTGGGGTGATCGCAACTATCAACGCATCTTTGATACTCTGTATACTTGCGAATACATTCCGTTGTCGGGGCTTTGGGATGATGTGCCAAAATACTATTCGGAGACGAAGAATTATCTGGTCTTTAATAATGTTCTTTGTACTTCCAGTGGAGGAAACCCGGCTCCTCTTGAATACTATGTAATCGTATTCCCAAAAAATGTAAAAGATGCGGTGTTCGAGGAAGATTATTTTATTAATTGCATTGGCAATTATTTGATCTTTGGGGATGATTATAAAGATATTATTCATGTTCGAAATTTGGAAACCGGACAACAACAAACACTTGAACTTAAGCCCAAGTCCATGTTTATCCGAACGCCTACTCTTGCTATTGATAGTACGTTTATAGAGGGAGATTTTCTTAATATAAAATATGAGACATGGAGCGCTGGAGATAGTGCCCTTGCGATTACCAGAAGTTTTAGAATAGAGATTTAATAAAAAGAAATAGTTACGAATTGCAAAGAACATACTTGGGTGACTAAAAGAAGATATGGGTTGTGTATTATCAGCGGATGATGTGTGGTTCCCTATTAATTCGTATGGATATAAGATTGGGGATTTGAAGAAAAGCACAGACATAAATTTCTTATATTTGATAAATGGTATTCGTAGATATTACCATTCCTAAAAGTTCTATATATGAGAGCAATTGCGACCTTTATATGTTGTTTTTTTCTGGCATTCATGGCTTATGCGCAGACGAATGTTGATGTTGAAACTATTCGGGCTGAGTATAATAATGAAGAGTACAAAAGCATAATTAAGAAATATGCAAATTCTTCGGAAATACTAGAGGCTAAGGTTATCTATTATATTGGAATGTCCTATTTTATGCTTGAGGATGATGAAAACGCATTGAAGTATCTTTCATCTGCGATTGAGAAGGGGCCTGTAGATTTTGATATGTACTATTATAAAGGGATGACACAATACTACATGAAGCGTTATGGCGATGCTTTGGTAAATATCAATAAGGCTATTGAATTGCTTCCAGATGAGCCGGACTTCTACTTCGGGAAATCAAAGGTGTATATAGATATGGGGAAGACGGACTCCGCTATAATAAATTTAGAATTGGCCTTTGAAATCGACTCTTCAAATATCGATGTGCTTGATGAGCTTGGATTTCAATATTCGCAAATCAAAAATTATGTAAAGGCAGAAAGGGTTTATAAATGCCTGATGCAATTCGAAGATAAAGATTCTGAAGGATACAAAGTAGCCTGGTATAATGTGGGATTATCACAATTATTATCACATCAAGGTAGTAAGGCTGAACAAACGTTTAAATCGTATTTGATAAAATTCCCGGAGGATTATCAGGTAATAGCAAAATTGATTCAGGCCTTATATTCTCAGCAAAAGTATGCTGAGACGCTTGACTACAAGAAGCAGTTGTATGCCTTACATAAAAAGAATAAACTGCCCGAAATCATGAAGGAGATGTATGCTTTTGATCAGTTTTTTTGGAACGATAAACTCATAATGTCGTATGAGTTTTTTGATGAGATAAACGAGGGTTTGATAACAATCAAATACAGATTTTATGTAACCGATAATAATGGAAACGTGGAGTATTACATTCAAGCAGAGAGTAGCTCAGCTGTTAGAATGACAAACGGTAAATACATTTTGGCTCTCATTAAAAACAATAATCACTATTCATATTGGTCATATATATTTGATGATGATTTCGATTATTCGATATTAAAGGAAAACCTTATTCAAATATTGAATGGAGATTTGAAGCCTGATGCCTCGACAATTAGAAATTGATGCTGTTTTAAAATATTTTGGGAACGGCTTTACAGTTTCTTAAAATCGCTCAAAATCCCAATAGTAGTTCACACTCCAAGCAGAGGACTCATCATTAAGAAAAGTCCTGCTGCGGGTTTGCAAAATGATGTTATAGAATTCATCATCAGCAAACCTCAGTTTCCTGATATGTTATAAGTTGCTACTTATTGAAGAAAGATTCTTACACCCGTTCCAGCAAATACAACGAATGCTGATCTGAGCGATGGTGATTGTAAATCACGATATTCTTTATGGAGGAGGGGATGTTTGCTTGTTGCAATACACCTTCGGGGATGTGCTGTGTTTTTAGTATCGTTGCGGCAAGCCAGAGGGCGAAGGCGCTGGCGGTTTCGTATTCGCCGCAGAGGTGTTTGAAATGGCCGATGGCTGTGGCGGGAAACATAGATGCAGCAATCTCTTCATAGTAATGGTCACCATTGGCTTCTCCACAGTTTCCCAGAATTACGAGGTCGATGTCGTTGGGTGCAAGATGATTTTCAGTGAGCATCTGCCGGAGACGTGCTGTTACTTTGTCCGTAGATTCAGGCTTGTAGAGCATTTCCAGGGCTTTGATTGCTGCGTAAGTCTGGGCTGTTTTTTCTTTCGCAATCACAAAATGGGCAGAACCTTCGCCGGGTATAACACCCGTGCCCGGTGTGCTGAGCATTTGCAAACTCCCGTTGGTGTTGGCTTTCCAGCGGTTGATACGCGCATAGTTTACATAATGTCCTTCGGTAATGGCGTCCACACCACCTATTAATGCTGTGTTTGATTTGCCTTCAGCAATCAGTAACATGCCATCCAGTAACGCGCTCTCAAAAGAGAAGCCTCTGTGCACGTAAGTGTTGTTGTAGTGATGACACTTCAACATGATGGCGATTTGCGAACTGATGGTGTTATGCGTGCTCTGGATGAAGTGTGTGGGGTTAATCATCCGCTCCTGATTCTCGTACATGGCCAGGAGTATCTTTTCGTTGTCTTCGGTGGAACCTAATCCTGTGCCTGTAATAATCGCCTGTGGCATGCACTCATTCGCATCCTTAAGTGCTGTAAGGGCCGTGGTGACGCCCATTTTAATATAGCGACTCAGTCGGCGTGCGAGCGTAGGATTAATGTGATCTTTGTAAACAGGCTCTATACAGGAAAGCCAGCGTGTGTCGTAATTGACAGGCGCACCCTGCCATCCTTCGGATAAAAAAGATGACTGTGGAGAGATACAACTAGTGCCTTGAATGTATACCGACATATTGATTTCCTCGATCTGTAAGAGCTTGCGCTATATGTTATTTATTGATATTTCGATAATATTATGCAGGTGTTATTGCCACCAAAACCAAAGGAATTGCTGAGTACGTGCTTCAATTCCTTTTTGCTTAGTTCCTTCACCGGACTGAAGTTCAGATCCGTCATTTGAGTCTGGAAGTTCAGATTCGGGAATAGGATTCCTTCCTGTAATGCCAACATACAAAGGATGGCTTCGATGGATCCCGCGCCACTAGTTGTGTGTCCTGTGTAGGGCTTGGTTGAACTCACCGGTGGAACTGTATCGCCAAACAAGCGTTGTATAGCGTTGCCTTCGGAGATATCGTTGCTATCGGTGCCAGTGCCGTGTGCGTTGATGTAATCAATTTGTGAGGGCTGCAATCCGGCCATATTCAGTGCTTCCTGCATTGCAAGGAAGGCACCCACGCCATCGGGCGAGGAAGCGGTAGGGTGGAAGGCCTCGCAGCTGTTGCCATAACCACTGAGTTCGCAAAGTATTTTTTTGCCTTCACGCATCACAACTTCTTCCGATTCGAGCACCAGATAGCCGGCACCTTCGCCCAGCGTAATGCCAGCACGGTTTTGATCGAAGGGTTTGCAAGGTTCTTTATCGAGGATCATCAGGCTGTTGAAGCCATTGAGATGGAAGCGGGTGAGGCATTCATTTCCACCAGCCACCACTCGGTCAAGCTTGCCTTGCCTGATCATGCGGGCGCCCAGCATCAATGCATTGGCACCTGAAGAACATGCAGTGGATGCCGTGGTCACAAATCCGCGAAAGCCGAATAAATCGGCCAATGCTTCGGTATGTGCCGCTACATCCTGTGTATCGATATATCGGAGCCATTCCTGACTTTCGGCTGCTTCGTGGTAAAACACTTCCTTCTTGTCCATGCCGCCCACGGTAGTGGCTGATATGAATCCGGTACGCTCATCGCCAATATGCTGCAATCCTGCAGTAGTGATGGCTTCTTTGAGAGCCAGGTAGGCAATGAGTGTGGTACGTGTTAACGGAAGATCCTCGCTCAGTCCTGAGAGCTTAAATAGTTCAGCATCGGTGTAAGGGACTTCTGCCACCGGAAATTCGTGGTGCAAGGTCTCCAATATCCGCAAGGGACCAATGCCGCTTTTGCCTTGCAGCATGGCTGCCAGCGTTTGTTCAACGCCCAGACCAATGGATGAAAATACACCCGTTCCCGTGATAAAAACCCTGTTTGCCATCAAGCTTAAGCTTTCTGGTTTTCCATTACGAATTGTGCAAGTGTACGCACAGAGAAGAATATTTTCTTGCCTTCTTTGGGATCTTCGATCTTAATACCGTAGTTCTTTTCGAGAAGTACCATGATCTCCAGCGCGTCGATGCTGTCGAGTCCGAGGCCTTCACCAAACAAAGGTGCATCAGGATCGATGTCCTCTGGTTTCTGATCTTCGAGGTTTAATTGCTGAATGATTTCCTGGCGTAATTTGTCAATCAATTCTTGTTCAGTCATTGTTTTTATTTTTAAGTTATACAATTTATTTAGATGTTTGATAGAGCTGTTCCAACGTTTCGGCTGTCAGCGGGCTGTTTGCAGTGTTCATTCCCGCTTGCGATTTTTCAGCAAGGAATAAAAATGCTTCGTAATGCAATCCCCGTTGTTCCACCCAGCCGCCAAGACAAGCAGAAATACGGTTGCTGGCGAAGAGTAATTCCAGGTGTTGTAACAAGGCTTTTGGGTTAAATGCGGGGGTAATCAGTAATGCATTTTCGCCAAAGATTTTGTGCTTGATACATATTTCGCCTAACATAATATTTGGCAGGGTATAAACAAAAACGGCCGGGCTGGGGAAATAATTAGCACGGTCGTCGATGGATAACTGATACGTTGAATCCGTGTCATAGGTCGAAGAGCCATTCTGCACGATAAGCCCGAGTTGCTCCTTGCCGTGGCGTTCCAGCAGGGTGGAGTCCTTCATCAGATGTTCTGCCGCAACCAGCGCCAGTTTGCAAAGGTCATCCATTTTATAAAACTTCGGATAGGCCATCCCTGCTGCTTTGTACGCAACACGGATGAATTCGGGAAGACTGGTTATGCCGTCTTCGACTAAGGTCTGTCCGTTCAACATGACCTTACCGGGCACTATATGGCAATAGCTGCTGATGCTGGTGTCTGTCATGCAATTTCTTTTTTAAGGATCAGTGCGGCATTGCAACCTCCGAAGCCGGAAGCGGTCTTTAAGCTGCAATTGACCTGAGTTTCCAAATGTTCCCCAAGTACGTTAATGGCTTCGGGAACGCCGTATTCTTTAAATCCCAGCGTTTTCAACAACACATTACTCCGCATACTTTTCAGGCTGATGGCGGTTTCTATTACTCCGGCAGCACCCAGAGTATGACCGAAATAGCCTTTCATACTATTAAGCGGGGCATGGTTGAGCTGTGCAGTAGAAAATGCCTTGGATTCCATTTCATCATTGAATGGAGTAGCGGTACCGTGGGCGGAGATGAATTGCACATCCTCTGCTTTGGTATGGCTGATTTCCATCGCTTTTTTTACTGCAAGGTAGAGTCCTTCTCCGGTACGTGAAGGACCGCTGATATGATTAGCGTCGTTGGCCGAAGCCCCGCCGCAAATTTCAATGGCCTGACCTTTTACAACAGCACTACGTTCGGTGCTAAGGACAATGGCTGCGGCACCTTCGCCAAGATTGAGCCCGTCACGGTTTAAATCGTAAGGCTTGCAAGGGCCGTTTGATAAGGATTTGAATGATTGAAAGCCGGAGATCACAAATTCGGATGCGATGTCAGCCCCTATGACCACTGCATGTTTGTAGATTCCTTTGCTCAGGTATTCCCATGCGGCTGTAAGTGCCAATACGCCTGAGATACAAGCATTAGAGATAATGAGTGGCTGATTTGGGTTACGGAAGAAGTCGGCCACCAACCGGGCAGTATGCCACATAAACAGGCGCTCAGGCTCATACAGCGATTTTTTATCCTTCGCCATAAGGTCGATATTTCCCTTGGTTGAGGATAAAATGAAAAGGGTATCTGCTGATGCGGGATTGACCTGACTTTGCTGTAATGCCCCGAGGGCTGTGAGCAGGCATAGTTTTTCGAAGCGCGTATGTTCGCCTTGTATAATGCTCTGTTTGTAAGCTTTTTCCAGATCCTCTGTAATTACTAATGACGCATAAAAAGGCTCATTAAACAGGATGGGGTCTTCGATCCTGCGTACACCGGTATTGCCTGCAAGCATCTGCTGCCATACACTATCGGTATCTGTGCCCAGTCCGGTGATTACATGATCTGCAATGGTATAAACCTTATTCATTCATTTTTTTTACGGAGGTGCAAAAATAGGTTTTTTTTGGGAAAGTTGGATGAATAGTTATTCACAGTGCAGTAGAAAATGAAGAATGAAAAGCAATTAAGGCTTGAATCTAAAGAATGGAGGATTATTGAGACTTGAGTTTTATCGACCATTGCCAGACAGAAATTTATTCAATCTTGCACAGATTCGTTACAACAACGGGTGCAGTGCACTACATGCTTTGAAGCAAGTTTAGTCGGGAAACATTTCCGTCGCTTCATTGAAGTATAATGCGCTGCGCCCTTTGTTAATGCACAGTGGAAAAGATGTTAGCGAAAGCTAACGATGAATAGTGAAGAATGGAATTGGCAATTTACGGATAAGTGGCTGGATAATTCAATCAGCTATTCCGGTTATTATTCTTCTTTAATTTTGTCTTTGTAATTTCTTTATCTGAAGATTTTACTTTGCGTTCGATTTTTTTTATGTCCTCTTCCGGTGGCAGGTTTTCAGGTTTTATACCGCTCTTAGCAAGCAATCCGCGCACATCTCTGTTGTTTTTGACGTGTTCGTGGGAAATATGACTTTCGCCGGATAGATCTTTTTTTTGGACATTAAAATTAGTTAATTCGGTTGCAAGGTCTTTAGCTTTTATAGTGATTGTGGGGAGAAAGTCCGCTAAAGGCCGATTTTCAGGGATTCGGAGTTTACGTTTCATGTCAAGCGTATTTAATCCTCCGAATAAGGCCTGATCTCCCTGACTTCGAATATTTGCAAAACCCTTGTGATCTACGCCGCGTTGGAAAATGTTCTTCGAAAGTTCGGTCTCTGTGGATACTAACTTTTTACGGGCTTGCAAGCGTTCGTTAAGCGCAATGCGTTCTTCGATGAGTTCTTGTTTGCGAGTCTGAACTGCAAAATAGCTTTGGGCAAAAGCAATTTGTTCTTTTTTTGGATCACCGTTTTGCGCGATTAAGTAGCATGCATATCGCGTAAGCATAATGTCCTCGATCTGTCTCTCAGACCCAGAGCCTAAACTGACCATTTTGTTGACGTCAACGAAATGGTCAATCACGCGCTGGCCGGTGGTTTCACATGATTGTTGTGCTTTTTCAACTACTTTTGTGAAGTTTCTCCAATCGGTGTAGCCCAGTAATACCTGCAGTTCTCTAGCAAACCAGAATTCAATGTTGTCTTGCTCGTAAGCTGCTTCTTCAAATGATTTGTTGAGTTTTAAAATGATTTCTTTTTTCATAGTAATAAGATTTATTTGTTTGTTTCTGTAAAGATATAATATTTTATTTTCGATTGTGAATGGTTTTTACCAAATTAGTTGAATGTGATGATACAGAACCTTGGGAGTGAAGATTACTACAATCAAAGGGTGTGATATTTCAATAGCAAAAACAAGGAATGCAGGAGTGATGCAATGAAAGGAACGATGTCACTTTTGGTTAGGCTGGTTGAGATATTACTGTTACTATTCCCCTCTATGTAGTTCCGATATCTTAAGGTTTTATCAGTATTTTTTCCTCTTTCCAATTAATTCTTAAATTTGGCGTTAAGGGAATATATTTTCCTATTTGAACTGAATAAATTTGATGAAGGTCTTTCTCTCCGCCTTTTTTGTTTTTCTTACCGTTGGCCTGTCGCAGGCACAGGTTGTGCGCGGGCTGGTCACTGACCAGAAATCGCGGCCTATTCCTGGTGCAAACATTCTTGTTAAAGGTTCTTACCAGGGTGTGGCAACCGATTCAAATGGTCGTTATCAGATGAGAATTCCGCAAGGGCCGGTTACATTGGTGTTTAGAATGATGGGCTATGAGACTGTGGAGAAGGAAGTGTCGGTAAGGGCAGGTGTAACATTCAAATTAGATGTCAGTCTGAATGATGTTTCTACTCCATTGGGCGAAGTAGAGGTATTGTCGGATACGCGCGATTTTGCCAGAGAGCTTATGCAGCATGTCCGCGATAATCGCCGCATATACGTGCTTGCCCTGAAGCAGTATCGCTGCGATGTTTATCGCAAGGTCGCCTGGCGTAGTATTGAACCCAAAATCGTAAGGGATAGTATTGAAAAGAGCCGCAACGACAGCATCATGGCTACGCTCGATCCCGAACAGGCCGCGAAGGCTAAACGAAAAATGCACAGAGCCCGGCACAAAGCTGCTCGTCTGGCAAAGCGTCAGGCCAGACATATGAAAGGTGCAATAATATCGACCACTGATACAGTTCGTGTTGTGCCCGATACTGCTATGGTGCGCTATCTGGCTAGTATGAGCGAATCCATGTCCGCAATTTATCACAAGGATCCTAAGCGTTACAAGGAATTCACCGAAGCACAAAAGGATTATCAAATCAAATGGCCGGAGCAGTTTTATTATATAAACATCGGAAATGAAAGTGATGCAATGGAAATCGACAATCTGACTTCCGGATTTTTCAACTATTCCCTTATGCCGAATGATCCATCGTCCATAGATATCAATTTCTACCGACCTACTATTTCCTTACCCGAGGTTTGCGAACAACCTTTGCAATCGCCGCTTGCACCAAGCTCTGCAGTAAACTATACGTTTCGCTACGATGGGGTGATTTACGAAGGGAAACGAAGTCTGTACAAGATTCTCGTGAAGCCGGTTTTCTTGTCTGATGCGCTCTTTAGTGGTTATATCATTGTTGAGGACAGTACCTGGGCGTTACGTTATGCAGATCTTTCCATCAATCCGCGTTCGTTGCTTTACGATAAGGAATTTCGCGTTATACAATCCTATAAAACCTCAAATGGGGCTTCGCTGCCCGATAGCTGCATCATCATTAAAAGAAATAAAGACGGTCGTCGCAATTATACGATAACAACGAATATTTTATTCAGGGACT
Organism: Bacteroidales bacterium; assembly: GCA_963678485.1. Classification (GTDB taxonomy): domain Bacteria; phylum Bacteroidota; class Bacteroidia; order Bacteroidales; family CAIWKO01; genus CALGYY01. The sequence goes on along the minus strand of OY782882.1, from coordinate 376,284 downwards.
GGAAACCTGGCTTCCCCATTCCCGATAAAACCTTTGGCAATGAGGTGAAGAAATATATGCCGGGTGCGCTTAACCGCGATAGTCTTTGGTGGGAGGAACATAGGCCTTATCCCCTTAGTAAGGAGGAACAGTCCTTTGCCCGTCGTATCGATAGTCTTTCCGCATATTACAACAGCGATAAGTTTCTGTTTCGGATGGATTCCACATACAACCGTATTGATCTGTGGAGTATAGTTTATAAAGGGATTACCTACAGAAACAGGGATAAGCGCTATCAGCTGTATGTTGGACCACTGACCTCACAAATCAATCCCTTTGGTATCGGCGGTTACAGGCATAATCTGAACGGTTCGTTTCTTAAGCGTTTCAAGAATGAATTCCTGCTTGAGACTGATGCCACCCTGGATTATGGTTTCAGAAACGGCGATCTGCGCTGCAAGGGAGGCATTGGCCTGACCTATGTTCCGAAACGCTTTGTTCGCACTTTTATCAGGTATGGTGATTTTTATAGTATGATTAATTCAAGATCATCGATTACGAATATTTTTAGTCGCAGCAATTACGCACGCACCAAGACATTCAGCATTGCGCAACGAATGGAAGTGCTGAATGGTTTGTTTGCCGAATTAACGTTTACCTACTCTGATCAGAATCCCATCACGGGCATGCACATCGAGAATTGGTCGAACCAGTTGTTTGGAGAGGCGAATACTCCGGTGGAATTCGATCGTTACATCAAAAGTGAACTTCAGCTAAACCTTATTTATCGCATCAAGCAGAAGTTTGTCATGAAGGGTGAACGAAAGATTTTATTAGGTAGTAAGTGGCCTGATATTACGTTCAACTGGCGTCACGGTATTCACGGACTGTTTAATAGTGAAGTGAATTTTGATTATCTGGAAGTCGGCATTAATGGCTCGAATAAGTGGATGCGCTGGGGAACCTCGAATTGGAATTTTCTTGCTGGCTCCTTTGTTAATAGCCATAACCTCCGATTGCTTGAGCATAAATATTTTCGTGGCTCAGATAAAATATTCTTTTCAAATCCATTGCTTTCCTTTCAATTATTGGGACCTACACTCAGCTGTTCAAGCACCTTTCTCAGGGCAACCTATATACATCATTTCGATGGTGCAATCCTAAACAAAGTTCCAGTGATCAGTTATCTGAGGCTGAGTCCGGCCATTGGCGCGGGTTATCTTATGATGCAGGAAAAAAGTTTCCGGCATTTTGAAGCCTTTGCTGGTATTGAACGAATTATTCGTATTCGTAAAGAATTGTTCAGATTGGGTGTGTATGCGGTAACGGCCGATAATAATTTATCAAAGGCCACCTTTACATGGAAAGTTGGGATTACCACTTCTAATGTGTTTCAACGTAAATGGGAGTATTAAGCCGCAACAGTCTTAGGAATTCACCGTAAGGCCGACCGATTTTTTCCAGTCTAAAAAATACTCAGGGGGTGTGAGTAGCAACTCGCGTTTTTCATTTAAAAAGACCTGCATGGATGAGCCGGTACAAGCGATTTCACCAGTGTTTTTGCTACGAATAATGAAATCAAAACAAATCTTTGCGGCTTCGCTGTCGCGGAAAATTGTTTCAACCACAGCAGTGTCGCCATATTCCAACGGACGTTTGTATTCGCAGTTGGTCTTCACCAAAGGTGTCAGCAATCCCTGATCAAAAACATCGAGATATCCAATGCCGTATTTGGCGCCGAATGCCTCACGTCCTTCCTCAAAATATTTTAAGTAATGGCCATGCCATACGATGCGCAATGAGTCCACTTCGTTGAAGCGTACTTTGACTTCGTTGATGGAGGACAAGGATGTCATTGCGTTTAATGGATTAATTAGGATGTTTCAGCTATAGCGAATTTATTTAACCTTTTTAAATCGCTTATATGCGAAGGCTACCATATAGCATGCTGCAGCAAAGATCAGGATTTTCAATAGTCGTGGTGCGATAGTTTCCAGATGGGCATCGCGGATGAACAAATCCTGAAACGATTCGTGCGCCCAATACATTGGCGAGAAATCGCTGATATGTCTTACGCTGGCCGGCATCATATAGGAGGGCATGAAGAGTCCGCCAATAGCGGCAAGGATCATGACGATGATTGCACCGAAGGATGCAGCCTGCTGGTTGGTTGTCGCTACTGTTCCGATCATCACTCCAAAACCAATAGCGGCAAGAGCTGAGGAAAGAACTAATGCTGCGAGTGCAATATAATCATGACCAATCACGAGGCTTGGCATTCCCATTACGGGTACTAAATAAAATCCAACCATCATCATCAGGAAAAACTGAATGATGGCAACGATGAGATAAACAAAGATTTTTCCGAGGAATATTGTGGTATAGGAGCCAGGCATCGTAACCAGACGCAAATAGGTTCCTTCTTCTTTTTCCTTAATCAGACTTGAGCTCAGCGGAATTACAATAAAAAACATGGCAAATAATGTCCATGATGGAATATTGTGTTGAACGGCATTGGGCTGAATGGTAGTGAGGTTTTCGGTTGCATATGACTCACGATAGTTAATCACTTCAGGATATTCGGATTTGAATTCCTTGCCTTCAGGTAATAGAGATGTGAGTACTTCTGCATACATTTTATACACCATCTGAGCTTCAGTACGGACGGCATATTCAGAAATCATGGCTGAGATGGCAGTCTTGGAAGCCGCTCTCAGACTGGGATCAAAGTAGACAACGATATCAATGGAGTCATAAGTAGTGTCGGAGGGAACTACAGGGATGATTCCAATTTCAAAAAATGATTTTTTTACAACGGTTTTGGCATTGCTTCTCAAGGTGTCGGAAGCGCCCGAAGGCAGGATGATACCGATTTGAAACTTGCCGTCGGCGACGAGTTGTTGCGCTTCTGCTGGCGAAATTGAATCCCCGTTGATGGTTTCAACGATAGAGAAATTTCCGGAACCCAGAATTCCACTCCGAATTTTGGCACTCAGTGTATCCCTGTCACGATCGACCATGACCAGCGGAATTTTGTTATCGTTGAGCGAATTGATGGCTGCGTCCTGAATGATTACCATGATAAACACCAGTGCAACCGGCATCAGGAAAAGGAGCACCATTCCCGCTTTATCGCGGAGGATGAGTAATATTTCTTTGGTGATGCTGGCAAAAAATCGTTTCATACAGCGTATTTTCTGGGTTAATCGCGGATATCTTTACCGGTGAGTTTGAGAAATAATTCTTCAAGATTTTTGCAGGGCGCATATTGCGCAATGAGACCTTTGGGTGTATCGGTGGCAACCACTTTTCCAGTATCCACAATAGATACACGGGTGCAGAGGTTTTCTGCTTCCTCGAGATAATGCGAACTGTAAATAATTGTGGTGCCCTGATCATGCAAATGACGCAGATATTCAATAATCATATTTCGCGATTGAACATCTACTCCAACGGTAGGCTCATCAAGAAAGAGAATCTTGGGACGATGTAATATCCCTGCTACCAGGTTAATCCTGCGTTTCATTCCACCTGAGAATGCGCTAATCTTACGGCGACCTTTATCTTCGAGTCCCACCAATTTCATGCATTCAGTAATACGTATACGCAGGGCGCTTCCGCTGAGTCCGTACATACCGCCAATAAATCTGAGGTTTTCGCGTGCGGTCAGTGTTGGATATAATGCAATTTCCTGGGGTACAACGCCAATCAGGCGCTTGATCTTTTCTTTGTGCGAATGTATGGAGTATCCGTCGATAGTGGCTTCGCCGCTGCTTGGGGGAAATAATCCGCAAAGGATAGAAATCGTAGTGGTCTTGCCTGCTCCGTTCGGACCAAGCAAACCGTAGATTTCGTTGGCTTGAATATTCAAAGACAAGTGATCTACTGCAGGTGTATCGTTGCCGTGGTAGAACTTAGTCAGGTCCTTGATCTCAATAATGTTGTTTTCGCTCATTACATTTTATAATGGGTACGTATATGCGATTTCAATTCTTTAAGGAGTGCTTCTTCCATATCTGCAATGGTGAGAAGGATATCTGCTAATGCATCATAAGTTACTTCAGGACCAGAGCGTTCTTTACAGTTACGGGCGCCCTGATAACTGAATTCGCGCCATTTTGCGGCAATTTCATTAACCCGTTGAGTGTATTCCAAAAATTTAGGATCGTCAAGAATTTTTGCGCATTCACTCATGAAAGCGGCGAACATAAAGCGATAGCCGCAACCACCTGTGCCAATTTCTTCCTGATTAAGAATCAATTGTCCGAGGTAACGCGAGGCAGTTTTTTCTCCCAGTTTCACCGGCCATTTTCTCATTCTACCAGCAAGGAAGCGGATTCCACGTACACCGACCATCCAAAACGGAGGGGTCATTTCGAAGATTACCTTCTTAATTCCTTTAAGGACGGCCAGTTTGTAATCAACCTCTTTCGGGATTTCGGTGATATAATACATGGTTCCTTTAGGATTGAAGTCACCTTTGGGATAACGAACGCGTTTTAATTCCTCACGTGTGAGCACATGTTCGCCCGGAACAACGGAGTCAGCAATGTAGTATTTGTCTCCCTCACGACCGTAGCATACCATATTGTGCATATTGTAATGCATGCGATATTCAGCCGGAAAGAAGGGAAGATTATAAACGCCCACTTGTAATCCAACGGGAGTGCCTGAATCAAGGACTTTGTCGAGTTCAATCATTGATTGTTCAGGATTGCTAAAGCCTTTACGGAAGTATTTTAATCCGAGGTTTTTGCATGTTCTCACGAAGACCATTCCCGGTTTTGACCGGAAGGTGGTAACAGGAACGTAATTCATTTTCATGAACGGGAGGTGGCCGAAATAGAGACCGGCACCAATGCCGAAAGCCAGCGGCTCGTTCATGTTCAGTTTGTAAAAATTCAGCAGATTGGTAGTCGCTCCGCTCTCACAATGGGCAGAGAGTTGTGCATTGAATTCTAATTTCATCAGTCGTTGCTTTTAGTTTCTTTTAATAGTATTTCTTTAAGGTTGACGAGTTCTTCTACAGTAATCTCAAAGGCATCTGCATAGCGCTTTAATTCTTCATTTTTTAAACTTGCAAAAACCTTAGGTTTGAGATGTTTGTTGACCTTACGTGCTGAGAATCCTGTGAACTCTGCGCATAGCTTGGCATCCATGATACATTTCACCATATAAAAACCGATTGGGCTCATTTCGCCTTCAATCACTTTTCGTTTGGCTTCGTTGATGCGCTCCTGAACAATAATCCAGGTTTGCGTATTCACAATCTCCTTGGCTCCCCAGTTAGCGAGCATCTTACCTTCCCAGTTGCCTTTATCATCAACTGAATAATGCAGGATCTCAAAGTCCAGCTTGGCTTCTACCTTTTCACCATCGGGATTGGTAGAGGGTGTTTTTTCGTCAGTCATTGGAGTAGATAATTTGTTTATTGAGTTTTAAAAAGCAGGTGCAAAATTAGGGAAAAATTTGAGATAAACCAGATTTTAGTGCTTAGCGCTGAAGAGCATGCTAATGTGATAATGTGATAATGTGTTAATGTGATAATGTGTTGGTGATGTGCTTAAATACAAACAGGCACAGCAGGAAGCAATGAACGTGTAAGTAAATCAATATTTCTTTACGCGTGCGATAAAATATTGTAAGAAAAAACTATCGTTTGAGGAAGATCTTCATCTCGCATTCGGCCACCAGACGGCCTTCGCAGAAGACACAACCACGAATGAGTGTGGCATCCATCACCTGATATTCAACACTGACTTCCGTTGTGAGTTCGCTGTAAACTTCGGGAAGGAAGTTGATGACTAGATTTTTAATGGCTCCGATAAAACCAATGGGGACTTCATCGCCCTGATTTCTGCACACATAGCCTGAGCCCAATGCCGCTGATTGTGCGATATGTTCGATGATTCCGGGTTCGCGAAATACTCCATCCTGAACGAAGATGTTATCGGGCTTTACTGTAAGTCCTGTAATGGTCTTGTTTTCCTCAACAGCAATGAGTTTATCCACCATCACTATTGGTGGTCGCTGAGGGATCATCTCGAGGATTTGCTCGTTTTGAAGGATCATGTTATTTTGATTATTCTTTTTTTAGCTGATAAGATATTCCCATAATGGGCCCTTCTTATTCCTCAGTTTTCGCATTCGGTTGGTGATGGTTGAGGTGTCCTCGTCGGGGAAAACCCAACGTCTTCCCGTTGCTTTAGCCCGTTCCTTCAGGGTTTCAAGGTTTACTTCCTTGCTGATATAATATTTTGGTTCGATCAGATCATCGTCAGCAGTAATGACTCCTTCATCAAGTGCGATTTGATACAGTGGAGTGCCAGGGTAAATGCGCATTCCAACGAAGGGGAAGAATACAGTGCGTTGTATCTGCTTCGAATTCTCGTAGGTTTCGTTGATGGTTTCGTCGGTTTCTCCATATCCTGCCAGGATAAGGAAGTGAGCGTAATCAATATCGAGCTTTCGGCAAATCTCCGATTGCTGCATGATATCGGCCACAGTAAAATGTTTTCCGTAATTCTTTAAGGTGCGGTCACTAATGGATTCTGTGCCGAATTCAACATGAACCAATCCCGATTTCTTAAATAATTCCATGGTTTTTTCATCCATGCCTTTCGGAAAAAAGTAGGCGCCCCAGTGTATGTTGATACCGCTGCTGATAAGGCGTTCAGCCAATTCGATATTATATTCCTGTTTCATATTGAATACCGAATCCGTAAAGAAAACATAATCGATACCTTTTGTTTGATACAGGTTCTTGAGCGATTCTACAACACTTGCTGCGTCGAGTGTACGAACTTTATGGCCTTCGATAATAGGGTAGGTGCAATAGATGCAGTGGAACGGACAACCGCGTTTGGTTTGTATGTTAAGCATACCGCTGTTTTGCCAGTAATAGTCCACCAAGCCATCGTCGAATTTCAGATTTGGGCAGCTATACTCTGAACGCTGATTGTTGAAATGAAGTAGTCCGTCTCTTTTGGTAATCAGCCCTTGAATGTGGTCTAGCGATGTTCCGTTTTCGATCCCGTCGATTAATTGATGCAGGGAGATTTCTCCTTCACCTGAAATTGCGTAATCGGGCTGAAGTAATTCAAATAATTTTTCCGGAAAGATGGAATAGCCGGCGCCTCCAATGATAGTGGTGTGAGGAAGGTGATATTGCGATTTTATAGTATCAAGAATACTCTTATATCCACCGATAAAATTCACAGGGTCGTAAGAGTTTACCCCATCAACATTTCTTAATGAAACTGCGATGTATCTAGGTTTATAGCTGTTTAGCAATTCAACGAACTCTTCTTCTTTTCCCAGATTGAAATCAAATGAACGAATCTCAATATTCTTCATATTTTCTCTGAGATAGGTCGTGAGATATGCAACGCCCAAAGGATACACAGGATAGGGCGTGGTCAGCCGGTTAGCAGAAACGATGAGTATGGGGATAGTATTCGTCATTTTATACAGTCCAGAATTGGTAGTAATTAAACCATTGTAATGGAAAAAGACGCAATTTGCTCTCGAGCTCTTTGGCGTATGATTCCACGAGTCCTCTGATGCGAACTTCACGTTCGTTGATGGTTCTGAAAGTGCCGGTCATCATCGGAGGTGTTGCAAAAAAATGATAATGTGTGCGGGTCTCTTTCATTGCAAATGCAAAGGTAACAGGAACTTTGAATTTAGCAGCAATCGAAAAAGGACCAGCAGGAAACTGCGCTGGTTGACCCATGAAATCTACGGTGTATACTTTGTTGCCATCCATGTGACGGTCGCCGTTCATTGCAATGATTTCCTTATTCGATAGGGCGTCCCTGATTTCGGTCAGATGCGAGCCGTCTTCTTTTATAATAATAACTTTTATGTTTTTTTCCGTCATAACGCCTTTCAGATATTCACTGATCTGCTGATGCTCGGCGTCAAACATCAGAACATGAATCGTTGTATCAAGGCGTTCGAGAAGCTGACCGGCAATATCCCAATTCCCGACATGTGCATTAATCAAAATGCCACCGGTGCCATCGGTCACCATTTGCCTTAAATGATGCTCCCCATCAAAATTAAAAGTGAATTTCTCTCGCATTCCGGATAGGACGGCGATTTTATCGATGAGTGTTTTTCCAAGCAGGCAGAAATTCAGATATGCAGAAAAGAATGCTGTTACCGCACCTTGCTTATGGATGTGGCGATAATAGTAATACTGGGCTTTGTAGGCCTTACGTGAAAAAAAGATAAAATATGGAGCAACGAAATATATAAAAAAATAGGCAAAGCGGATACCGAAGGTTTTTATAAAAAAAACAAAAATCCTATATCCAAGTAAGCCGCCACGGGTTTTGCCTTCCCAGTTTGCCATTCCGTTTTGTTTACCGGCCTTCCCGGCTGTTTTTAGGCGGGTAAGGCCGACTAAATGATTCAGGTGGCCTGCCTTACGATCTGCGTCAGGCGGGCGTTCCCGGGTAATGGAAATTATTCGCTGATTGCCCTTTCGGAAACATAATCGTAGAAGTCTTGTAAAGTCTTCACATTAATCATGTCTTCGCCTTTAACCTTAAATCCAAAATTCTTCTCGATAATTACGATAATATCTACAAAATCCAGACTGTCGATACCAAGGTCGTTCTTTAAATGAGCCGAGGGAACCAACTGCTCTTGTTCCAGTTCAAATTCTTCAATTAGGAAAGCGTTGATTTTGCTGATGATTTCCTCTTTTTGCATAGTGCTTTGTATTTGGTGGTTATTTTTTGAGGGTGCAAAGTTACTGAAGTTTCTTAATTATCAAAGAAGAATTTGTGCCACCAAAGCCAAAGGAGTTGGAGAGCAGGCAGTTTATCTTCTGTTCGCGGACAACATTCACTATATCTAATTTTGCTGAGAATTCATCCGGTTCTTCGAAGTTAATATTTGGAGCAATAAAGTTGTTTTGCATCATCAACATGGAGTATACCACCTCACTGGCGCCAGCCATCCAGCATTCGTGACCGGTCATGGATTTGGTAGAGCTAACAGGAACTTTCTTTTCGCCAAAGACTTCAGCAATCGCCATGGCTTCACTCATATCTCCATGTGGTGTTGAGGTTGCATGGGCGTTGATGTAATCGATATTTGATGAAGTAATGCCTGCATCTTTTATCGAAAGATTCATGGCGCGAAGGAGTCCGCCAACCGTTGATTGACTGATGTGCTCTCCGTTGGATGAAAATCCGTAACCTACAATTTCGCCAAGAATAGGAGCGCCGCGCTTTACAGCGGATTCATAACTTTCTAAAATCACTGTTCCCGCGCCACCACTGGGAACCAGACCATCACGATTTTTATCGAATGGACGGGATGCTTTAGTAGGGTCGTTTTCACGGACAGAGAAAGCACTCAGTGCATCGAAACTGCCCATTGAATATTCGTTAACTTCCTGAGCTCCGCCACAGACAACCATTTCCTGAAGTCCCCATTTTATGAAGAGATATCCCAGACCAATAGCATGAGAACCACTGGCACAAGCAGCACTCACGGTAAAATTGATTCCTTTCAATTTAAAAATCACCGAAAGGTTCATGGTTACAGTGGAATTCATCGATTGAAAAATATAGCCCGACCCCAACAGCATGGTGTCTTTCTTTTCTCGCACGGTATCGGTTGATTCAATCACTGCTTTCGCAGAACTGTCGTTGCCAAACAATACCCCTGCCTGTACTTTTTCTAGGTAATCAGCATCAATATTTGCATTCTTTAATGCTTCGAGGGTTGACAGATAAGCATATTCGCCTTGTTCAGCTAACCCAACACGCATGCGGCGATCGAGTAGTCCTTTTAAATTGGGTTTCTCCAAAATGCCCGTCAATCCTGAACGAAATCCCATTTCCTTGCGGATAGGGTCCATTCCAATGCCCGATTTTCCTTGATATAAGGACTGTTTTACTTCTTCAAGATTCTTTCCGATGCAGGAATATATTCCCATTCCGGTAATCACAACTCTGTTCATGGGTAGATCTGTTTTAAAACCATTTATTTTTCTTCTCTTACAAAACTTGGCTTGCAGTTTTTTTTGATATTATTGCAGTACTAGGTGTAGAGGCCTCCATTAACCGAAATCACTTCACCTGTAACATACGATGCCATGTCGTCAGCCAAAAAGCCTACAACATGTGCAACTTCTTCTGGTTTTCCAAAGCGACCAACCGGAATCATCATCTTTGCCTGATTTTCATCGATGCCTTCTACCATATCCGTACGAATAAAGCCAGGAGCAACAGCATTCACTGTGACGTTTTTCTTTCCACATTCCTGAGCCAGTGCTTTTGTTGCGCCGATGATGGCGGCTTTCGCTGCAGAGTAGTTAGCTTGTCCCGGCAATCCTTTAATACCCGAAAGGGATACGATATTGATGATACGTCCGAATTTGTTAATTAACATATCTTTGAGCAAACGGCGGGTAACAAAGAAAAAGCCATGCAGATTGGTTTGCATCACATCAAACCATTCTTCGTTCTTCATCCACATCATGAGTGCATCTTTACGAATGCCTGCATTATTGACTAAAATGGCAATGTACTTATCGGGATTTTTGGCATACCAGTCTTCCATGGCCTTTTCAAAGCTTTCTTGTACGCCAATGTCAAACGGCATTAATTCCCCTGTAGAACCTGCATTTTTAACTAATTCCAGGGTGTTCAGCGCTTCAGCTTCATTACTTTTGTAATTGATGATGATATGGAAGCCCATTCCTGCGAGTTTTACGCAAATGGCTTTTCCAATTCCCCGTGAACCACCAGTAACCAGTGCTATTTTCATTTTCTGTAGTATTTGTTAAGCCTTTTATATGTTCTTCATATGAAGAATCATTTCAAAAAAGCGGATGCAAATATACAATTTTTTGGTTTTCCGGCCAACACATTTAGGCATCAGAAGGTGATGCGGTATTGAGGAATGATTACGCGTCCAAGCTGATAAGTAAAATAGCTTTCCCCTGTCTTACGATTGAACGTTTGATTATACACGTTTTTCTGGTTGAAAATATTGGTAATCTCAAGACTCCATTCAACAGTAACGCGTTTTCCATTCATTTTATAACCCAATTTGAGATCGGTGCGCCAATAATCGGGGAATTTTTTTGAAAAGGCCAGATTGTCGATATATACATTGCGCTGTTGCAGTAAGGACGCGGCTTCATCAATGGGTGTATAGCGCTGTCCCCCGCTGCGGGTGGTTTTTAGATTAATGATGAATGTTTTTTTGCGCTTCTCTGGTTTCTTTTTTCTGAGCTTGATATTGAATTCTTTTCCTGCCAGCAGATTAACCGTATAACGTCCGTTAAATGCAGTATTGCGCCATACACCATCACTTCCACGATATTGTGAATCGTAAAGCGATCCAGTCCCCAAAAAGTAAAATCCTCGGGATAAGAAGCGTTCCAGTGTTAACTCAATACCATAGTTTCTTCCAAATCCTTTGTTGACAAGCGTATCGGGCGATTCAAACTGGAAGTTGGCGCCTTCATTCAATAAGGAATAACTGTCGTTGTGCGTGGCATTGATGGGAATATCATATAAATGCTGGTAATATACTTCTGTTTTCAAGCGCATGTGCTCGGTGATACTCCAATCGTAATTCAGCGCCAGATGCTGACTGCGTGAAAAGTTTAATCGGTCGTTGGTGCGATGGTAAGTACCGTCGGTTAATTGAGATTGTTTGTAAAACAGGGTTACCGGAATGGTCTGACTATGCATGCCATAACCGAAACTGAGGGTTTGCGTTGGAGCAAATTGCCATTTAAGTCCGATACGCGGTTCAATGCTGTATGATTCGCTTACATTAAAATATTGCAGATGCAGTCCGGTATTTAGTGTTACATTTTCATTGATGCGCAATTGATAATCAACATAGGGTTGCAGTAGCAGTGAATAACCTTTGTAATCATTTGCATAGCGATAGCGATTCAGGCCTGCCTCGTATAGGCTGTCAATTAGATGGTCTCTGGTGCCTGTTAAAATGATTCCAGCTTTGATGTTGTGACGGGCACTGATTTTTTTGTTGTAGGCTGTTGAGACAAAGAGTCGCATTTCTTCGTCATTGGTGCCCTGATAAAGAAAGGTTCCTAGAGAGACGGGTGTTACAGAGTCGTGGGTGGTATAGAAATTATGATAGGTAAAGCCAATCACACTTTTTATCCATGAACTCCTGTTGATGAGATAGCTATGTGTAAGTCCCACCAATCCTTGATTTGAATGGTTTCTAATATCCCATCCTTCGGTACCATAGAAATCGATTTTTTCTTTGGTAGTGTCTTTCTGACTGTCGAGAAAAGAGATGCTGCTTAATCCTCCGATACCAAAGAGACTGAAGCTGCCTGCCTTAGTTTTGGGGAAATTTAATTTAAATAGTATATCCTGATATTTTGGAACGCCTTGTCCTGTGCCCATTTGTATTCCCATCTTAGAAAATACGTCAAGCGTTGAATAGCGGTAATTGATCAGGTAGGAGGATTGATGCGCTTTAGATATAGGGCCTTCGGCACCAACTTCAATTCCATTAAAGGCTATTTGTGCGAGGAATTCGTGTTTTTCATTATTACCATTAATCATTTTTACATCGAACACACCGGCAATAGCATTGCCGTATTCCGCGGGGAATGCGGCCGTGAGAAAGTCGCTATTCGATAACAGATTGTTTCTTAAAATGCAAATGGGTCCTCCCGATGTACCAAATGCTGCGAAATGATTTGGATTCGGGATGTCCATATCATCAAGTCGCCATAATAATCCTGATGGTGTATTTCCGCGAATAATAATATCATTGCGCGAATCATCAGCTCCGGTAACACCAGCAAAATTAGATGCCATACGGGCAATGTCGCTGCGTGCACCTGCATATTTTTCGGTTTCTTCGGTGCTAAAAACCCGTGCACTCACAGTGCTCATTTTGTTGATAGGTGCCGATTTGTCTGTTTCAGCATGTATTACTACCTCTCCGCCCTGGTAGAGTTTTTCAACCATACTGACTTCAAGAATGAGTTCTTTGGAGGAATTCAATTCGAGATTATCGATAATAACATCTTCATATCCCAAATAGCTGACCTTAATACCGGCTCTTCCGATGAGTACCTTGTCGAGCCTGAAATTCCCGTCATTATCGGCCACAGTTCCCTGAAGGGGATTACTGTTAAGAAGCACTATGCTTGCTCCGGGCAAAGGGGCACGAGTGACTTTGTCGATGATAGTGCCACGTATGCTTTGGGTATGGTTCTGTGCAAAAGCAGTAAAAGCAACCATCAGGAGCGGGAGAAGAATATATACTGCTTTTGTGACTTTCATAGATCATTAGGATGGAATACAAAAGTAGTGAATTTATTTTGCTGTGTCGACTCCACATCCGATCGTGCATTATGGAAAGAGTTTCATATGCCGAATACTAATTTGATACAGCTATTCCTGTGTTACAGCAACGCATCTAGATTATATGTTATTGTTTAAAAAATGACAAGAAGCCTTGTGTGGCGGTTTCTTCAATCCTGTTTTTGTAAATAAATGAAAAAGCGCCAACTTGATAATTCATACCGATAACTTATAATTTCATACCATTAACTGATTGGTTAGATGTAATTTATTTTTGATTAGTATTTTTCGAAAATAAATATAAATTATACAATATTCTTTTTATTAATTTATTTAAACCAGCAAGTTAAAACAAATCTAACCATGAAAAAACTAATTACTTTAGGAATTATCATGCTGTTGTCGATGTATAGCTTTGCCCAACATCGGCCAACAGCAGTTGATGATTATGCTTCAACAGTTCGAGGAGCCGTCAGTGTGGATGTGCTTGCGAATGATTTTGATGCGGATGGTGACAACATCGCCGTGTTTGGAATTCTCCGCAAGCCTTTGCACGGTACTGTTGAACGTATTAGTGATAGTTTGATCACCTATCGTGCATATCCTGATTTTGTTGGTGGTGCGGATACATTATTCTATTTAATCAGGGATTTTGGCGTTCCATCTTCTCTTGATACTGGAAGGCTAGTGTATGTTGTTGATAATTCCCACTGGTACGATTCAGTTTCTGTAAACAACATCAAAACTGGAATCAATGCGGACGGATATATGTTCGCAAAGCTGATACAAACCTATGATTGGGATGTAAAAAATTATAAACCCCTGTTTGAAGTTCCTAAGAATCATGGAGCGCAGACTATTTTCTCAGGTTCTTTTTGGATTGCAGGACTTGATGGCAATGATAGTTTACATGTTGCATCACAGACGTATTTTGCAAATGGCCGTGATTATTGGCCGGGACCCGTTTCAAATGTGTATGATTCGGCGTATGATGCCAGATACCAAAGAGTATGGAAGGTGACCAGGGCTGATATTGAATATCATCTTGCACATTGTTGGTCACCTGGGTATGTTCCTGCAGCAGCTATTGCAGAATGGCCGGGCAATGGGAACGACTCTGTGGGGCAATTCCCTTTTCTTGCACCCTTTTATGATTGGGGTGGGGATGGAACCTATCAGCCTGAAAATGGCGATTTTCCTGCAATTATTGGTGATGAAGCGGTGTTTTTTGTATTTAATGATGACAGAGGAGTCCATACGGAATCGGGTGGTGAAAAGCTTGGCGTTGAAATCAAGGGTCTGCTTTACGCTTTTGATTGCCCTGAAGATTCAGCATTGTGGAATACGGTATTTATGAATTTATCCATCACTAATCGTTCTCCTTTGCCATACCATGATGCTTATCTCGGAACTTTTGTTGACTATGATCTTGGATCTGGTTGGGATGATTATACAGGTTGCGATGTACAGAGAGGTAGCTTTTACTGCTATAATGGCAAAAATACCGATGGGTCTGGTTCCTATGGAAGTTATGGTTTGTATCCGCCGGCACAATCGGTGACTTTTCTTAGCGGGCCTCTGATGCCTCCTGATGGTTTGGATAATCCTGCAGGTAATTGTGATGAAGGTATCAATGGAACCAACTTTGGAAATTCAGTCATTGATGATGAAGGCTTAGGGCTAGGAAGTTTTACATCTATTGTGAATTCAGGGTCAGCAGTCCCGATAACAGATCCGGTTGATCCGCAAGAATTCTACAATTTTCTTCGCGGTCATTGGAAAGATGGAACAGCGATGCATTATTGGGGTGGAGGCTATCCAACAAATGGCGGGACAGGTCCAATCTGTTCCTACATGTATCCCGCAACATCCGATTCCTGCTTTTGGGGAACTCACGGTGTAGACCCAGGAATTGTTCAACCATGGACTGAAGCACAGGCAGGAAATGTTCCCTACGATCGTCGTGGATTAGGTGTCTATGGTCCCTTTGATCTAAATCATGCGCAAACATATAATGCTACTCTTGCTTTTGTCTTTGCCCGCAATTTCACCGATACCAATGCTGTTGCGGCCATTCCGGTGTTACAGCAGCGCATCGACAGCATACGTTCATATTTTAAAAAGGATATGACGCCTTGTGGAAGCGGTTTTTCAGGAATACGTCCGCAAAAAAAGAATACATCTTCATTGAAAGTTTATCCTAATCCAACTCAGGAAACGCTCAGTGTTGAATATCCTGTAGGTAAAAATTGTAGTTATGAAATCTTCAGTGTTACGGGTGTGCTGATGAATTCAGCGTCCTTGAATGCCTCCGGAAAACAGGATGTAGATGTGAGAAATCTTGATAGCGGTCTCTATTTTATAAGAGTCTGCACTGATGGAAAGTACTGGAATACTAGGTTTGTCAAGCAATAGGTTTTTTTCTTTTTCGATTATGTAGTGGCTGTCCATAAAGTCCGTCTGCGGCGTTGTCCTCGAATTGTCGGGCAGTCAATTACGCCAGTAAGCTCCTGCCCTCCAATACTTCGGACGCCTAGCATCCGGAGCTTTATGAACAGCCACTGAGTTTATAGATGGACTATAGGTAGTGAGGGCGCAAGGAATTGCGCTTTCACTTTTTTAAAGATATTTGATATTGCTTTCCTAAGACCAAAAATAGTTTTAGGAGTCTTTGTGAAAATCAAACCTTCAGGTTAAAGCGCTAATCCAGTCAGCAACCATGGGTAAATCCCTAAGCAAAGTAGCATTGCAATGCACACGAAAATCATGATTCTAAACAAGGGAGGAACAGCAATGGATCCTTCTTCTCCTTTGTTGAGAAAGGCTGCGATTACAGGTTTGAAATAGTAGCCGATGCTAATGGCCGAGCCCAGTAATGCAATAATAACCAGCCAAAGATAACCTCCGGAAATGGCATCAGCGAATAGGCTGAACTTTGCCATGAATCCGGCAAGTGGAGGTATGCCGGCTAATGAGAGCATGGAGAACAGCAATGCAATTGCCAATAATGGCTGAGCCTTGAACAAGCCCTTGAAGCGATCCAGTGAATCGTCGCAGCTTGGGCCGGCAACTAGAATCAGTACGGAAAAACCCAGCAGGGTTGCAATTCCGTAGGCAGCGCTGTAAAGCAGTAATGAGGATGGGCAGTTTTGCTGCATCGAAATGATGGCGAGAAGCATATATCCAGTATGTGCGATGCTTGAATACGCCAACATCCGCTTGAAGCGTTGTTGAAATAAGCCCGTTAAATTCGCCAGAACGATACTCACTGCTGCAATTCCTGCAATGGTAGTCGCCCAGCCCGATTCGCTGCCTAAGAGGTGCATTGCAAAGAATCGATAGAATGCAGCAAAGCCGGCAATTTTCACCACTGTGGCCATAAATGCGGTAATCAACATGGGAGCGCCATCATAAACGTCCGGTGCCCAAAAGTGAAAGGGCGCAGCAGCTACCTTAAAAGCCAGACTAACTGTAATCAAGAGTATGCCTGCCTGAAATAGCGTCGGTAAATTGCCATGATGGTCGTTTATATACATGGCAATTGCATCTAGATTGAACGTGCCTGCAGTGCCGTAAACCAGCGCAATTCCGAACACAAGAAAACCTGTGGCAAACGAGCCCATCAAAAAATATTTCATTGCGGCCTCATTCGATCGTGGATCAGATTTGCGACTACCCGCAAGGACATATAATGAAATAGATAATGTTTCTATGCCAATGAAAAGCATTGCAAGATTACCAAAGGAGGTCATCATTATTCCGCCTGCGAGCGTAAACAAGAGAATTGCGTAAATATCGTCGGGACTATGTCGTAGTCTGCAATACACCTGTCTTGCCATCAAAAAGGCCATGATGGTAAGCACTATTAATAAGGACGAAAATGCAATGGCGTAATTATCGAAAATCAGCATATCATTGGATGACTTAAGTCCGCGATTCCACTGCAGGCCATTTAAGATGAGTGTAATCAGCAAACCTACAAGGATCACGGGCTGTAGCCATTTCCTTTTACCGGCCATACCGAGGGAAAGGACCAATATTGCCAGGACTGCCAATGATATCAGGGTGTTCATTTGTGATTCTTTTTTGGTTTAGTAAACAGAATTGAGATGAGTAACTAATAAATTGACATCCGCTTCTGAGATGTGTAAAAAGGTGTTGGGGTAGATGCCAATCCAAACAACGGTAATCATCAGGCAAAGAATGATTGCAAGTTCTCCGTGATTCAAATCAGCAAAAGCTGCGTCATTTGCGGGGCCGAGTATTGCCCGTTGATACATCCACAACATATATGCTGCACCAAGGATGATTCCAAGTCCGGCTACAGGGGCCATCCAGGGCTGAATCTGGAATAATCCAAGCATCATCATAAACTCTCCTACAAATCCATTGGTGAGTGGAAGCGCTATGGTAGCCAAAATAAATACAAGAAAAATTGCAGAAAACCACGGTGCTTTTTTCGCAATGCCACTACTGCTGCCAATGATTCGTGAGTTGGTTCTGCGTTCATAAATATCGGTCATAAAAAAGAGAGCCGTTACATTGATACCATGAGCAAGCATTTGCAGCAAGGCGCCTTGTATGCCATAGAAGGTTCCTGATAATATGCCTGCAGCTATCAGTCCCACATGCGCGATGCTTGCATAGGCGATCAGCCGTTTCATATCCTGTTGCTTGAGGGCAATAACCGAAGCATACACGATTCCTGCAATCGACAGCCATAATGCGATGGTGCCTGAAGTGGCCATTGCCATAGGCGTAATGGGAAGGAGCACGCGAATAAGTCCATAGGTTCCCATCTTTAGCATAATGCCCGCCAGCAGTATTGTCCCCGCAACCGGCGATTCAACATAGGTGTCGGGCTGCCAGGTATGAAAAGGAAATATGGGAATCTTCACTGCGAAAGCCACAAACAATGCCCAGAAAATCCAGGTTTGCTCCGTTGCATTTAATGTAGCCTGATAAAGTGCTGAGAATTCGAAGCTGTGTATACCCGGGGTTGCGTAATACACGTATATCAAGGCTCCCAGCATGGCAAGACTTCCTGTAAAGGTGTAAATGAAAAACTTAAATGTAATGCGAACTCTATCGTTGCCGCCCCACATGGCGCAAATGAGCCAGGCGGGAATCAAGGCTAATTCCCAGAAAATATAAAAAACGAGACCGTTTGTCGTTGTGAATACGCCTATAAATGCGGCTTCCATGAGAAGAATTAATCCATAGAATAAACCGCTTTTTTCGTGCTGTTGCGAAAATGAAATGCCGATTATCAAAGGCGTTAAGAAGATGGTTAGCAAGACTGGTAGCCAACTTATGCCATCCATGGAGAGATGCATGGAGCCAAATAACACTTGCGTGCTTTCAGTATTGAATGCCGGTATAAGTTTGTGTTGTGTACATAACAATGCTACAATTCCCACTACAAATTCTACGAGTGCCAGTGCCAGTGCCACTTTACGCGCCGTCAAATTTTTGTTGACAGCGAACAGCATCAGCGAGCCGGCGATTGGAATGAGAAATAAGACAAGAGGGAATATCATAGTAATCAAATTAACAGATTAAAGAATAATATTAATATGATGCTAAGCACCATAATGAATAGGTAAAATGAAAATATGCCCGTTTGTAAATATCTCACTGTATTGCCTGCTTTTACTACCCATTCGCCAATAAGGTTAACAAATCGGTCAAGGATTTTGACCTCAACGACCCGATGCAGGAAATCGCTCAGGCGCAAATGGGGTTTTACAAATGCTGCATCGTATGCTTCATCGCTGTAATATTTGTTTGCTAATAAACGGGGGATAAATCCCTGTGGCTCCTTATCGGGAACAGCCTTCTTTCGTATAAAGCGATGATAAGCCAGCAGTATCGAAAGAAGAATCATCATTAATACTATAGCCATAAGTATCCACTGAGTAACAGGCAGAGCGGCGGTTTTAGTAAATTGTAACTGATAGCTCGCTGCAAATACCGTTGATAAATATTCCTGAAATAAGTTAGGTAAGTGAGTGAATTCAGGCAATCCAATGAAGCCACCAACTGCGGCCAACAATGCAAGAACGATCATTGAGAACTTCATGTTTCGAGCAAGTGGTTTGCGCTGAGCCTCGATCAAATGCCCTCTGTATTCCCCATAGAACGCAAGAAACAACAAACGAAACATGTAGAAAGCTGTAAGCAAACTTGTGAAAACTGCGGCAATCCAGTACGCTGGATTATTTTCCCATGCGCCGAGCAATATTGCATCTTTTGAAAAGAAGCCTGAAAATGGCGGTATTCCTGAGATTGCGAGAGTGCCTATTACAACTACACCAAATGTAAGTGGTAGTAATTTTTTTAACCCACCCATATTTCTCAGATCTTGCTCGTGATGTAAATAATGGATGATACTTCCGGCAGCAAGGAATAGCAATGCTTTAAAGAATGCATGTGTGGTGAGATGAAACATGGCCCCGCTGTATGCGCCCACACCTAAGGCGAGGAACATGAGTCCTAGCTGACTAATAGTGGACCATGCCAGTACTTTTTTAATGTCATTCTGATATAATGCAACTGTTGCAGCCATGATGGCTGTAGTAATTCCAGTAACAGCAACCACGGTTTGAGAAACAGGAGCAAGGGTATATAAAATATTGGAACGTGCAATCATATATACGCCAGCTGTGACCATTGTTGCAGCATGGATTAATGCTGATACGGGAGTGGGACCGGCCATAGCATACGGAAGCCAGGTAAATAGCGGGATTTGAGCACTTTTTCCGGTTGCGCCAATAAAAAGAAGCAGGGTAATGGCCACCAGTACCGGCGTTCCTGTTTCCATCGCTCCGGCTTGAGTGAATACATTTTGATAATCTAGTGAACCAAATGTGGTGAACATCAGGAATAAGCCAAGCAGGAAACCCAGGTCACCAATGCGATTCATGATGAAAGCCTTTTTTGCTGCGTTGTTGTATGCCTGATTTTCGAACCAAAATCCTATCAATAAATAGGAGCAGAGCCCTACACCTTCCCAACCGATGAACATTACAGCATAATTGGATGCCATCACCAGCAACAGCATGAAGAAAACGAAAAGGTTCATGAATGCGAAGAAGCGGTTGGATCCTTCATCTTCACTCATATAACCAATAGAATATACATGTATAAGAAATCCAATTCCAGTAATGATAAGAATCATCAAAATTGACAAGGGATCAATCAATACAGCGAAACTGAGATTCAACCCGCCCGTTGCAATCCAGCTGAATAAGTGCAATACGGTTGTTTCAGCTCTGCCAGTGGTCGCGAATATCATTGCAAGTGCTGTAATAAATGAAAGCAATATAGAGGTGCAGCCAATCCATCCACCCCATTTGCGCGAAAGTTTACGGAAGAGCAAGGCATTGATCAGGAAGCCAGCCAGTGGAAATATCGGAATAAGCCAAACGAGTCCTGTCATGATGATCTATAATTTGAAATTACCATTTCAGTTTGTTTAATGCGTGGGTGTCGATATTATGCGAGTTGCGATAAATCATAACAAGCAACGCCAGTCCCACCGCGACTTCTGCGGCGGCCACCACCATAATAAAAAACACGAATACTTGTCCTGATGCATCATTACGATATGCGGAAAATGCTGCCAGCAAAAGGTTAGCTGAGTTTAACATCATTTCAATCCCCATAAACACAATGAGTGCATTTCGTTTGATGAGTACGCCTGCAATGCCAATGCAAAACAGGGCAGAGCACAGCACGACATACCAGCTAATGGGAATGGTTTGCAAACTGCTCATGATTCCTTCCATACCTATTAGTTTTTTAAGTTAGTTTCGCCCGCTGCGGGTGTTTTTATCTCTTCTTCTTCTTTCTTGCCTAACAGGACAACCCCGACCATGGCGGATAGAAAGAGGAAGGATGAAAGCTCAAAGGGTAGGAGGTATTCGGTAAACAACACCTTGCCCAGATTACGCACCAGACCTACCTGAGCGTAGGATGGGTCGGTGAGACTGTTGAGTTCCATTCCGCGAATAGCGCCTGTTAAGGTAATGAGTAATATGCCGGAAGCCAGTACAGCCGCCATTTTTATCATGAAATGCGTTTTTGGTTCTGTCTGTGCGTTCAGATTTAAAAGCATCACAGTGAACAGAAAGAGCACCATGATAGCGCCTGCATAGACAATGATATGTACAGCGGCAAGGAATTGAGCATTCAGCAAAATATAGTGACCGGCAATTGAAAAGAACGAGAGCGTTAAATAGAGCACGCTGTGCACCGGTCTTTTCGATACCAGCACCATGATAGAGCTGGCCAGCGCGATGAAGGATAAAACGAAAAATATTATTTGCGTGTACATATATTAATAATTATTCCCTGTTGTGTCTAAGTTTGAGATCTTTTTTAAATTCAAGAACGGCGGGTGTTTGTCTTTTGCTGATATCAATTCGCTGATTGATATCCATAGGTTCAACAAGCATATCCTTACCATAAATAAATCTCTTTCTTTCATATTCAGCATGAACAAAGCGTGGTGTAAGAAAGATTGCTTCTTTTGGACAGGCTTCTTCACAATAACCGCAGTAAATGCATCTAAGCATATTTATCTCGTAGATTGCCGCGTATTTTTCTTCACGATAAAGCATCTCTTCACCGCTTTTCCGTTCTGCAGCGACCATGGTGATAGCTTCGGCCGGACAGGATAATGCACATAAGCCGCAAGCGGTGCAGCGTTCACGACCTTGATCATCACGTTTTAATACATGTTGTCCGCGATAAACATCAGAATGTTTCCTTAGCTTTTCCGGGTAATTGATGGTGGTCTTTGGTCCAAAATAATGCTTGATGGTAATCCATAAACCTCCTATGATGGCCGGGAAATAGGCTTTCTCCCAAAAGTTCATTTTGGGATTTGTAACGATTCGTGCTTTGGTACTTAGCGGCCTCATATCCATGAAGGATTATTATAAATTAACAAAATATATTACAATTCCAGTAATGATTACATTGATGATTGCCAATGGTAACAGTTTTTTCCAACCTAGCGCCATCAGCTGGTCATAGCGAAAACGTGGCAGCGTCCATCGTATCCACATAAAGAAAAATCCCAGCATGGTGATCTTTACAAAAAACACGATCACTCCAATGAAAGTTGCCATGTTATGTGATAGCGAAGGACTGTCCATGCCCGGAAAATTAAATCCTCCGAAATACACCGCAGCAATGATTGCGGCTGAAATAAATACATTCACATATTCAGCAAATAAATAAAAACCAAGTTTCATACTGCTGTACTCGGTATGATAGCCACCGATGAGTTCCGTTTCACACTCCGGTAAATCGAAGGGAGCGCGGTTAGTTTCCGCGAAAGCGCAAACCAGAAAAATGATAAAGCCCAACGGCTGGTACCAAATGTTCCAGTTCATGCCATGTTGCTGTTCAACGATTTCTTTCAGGCTAAGTGTACCCGACATCATAATGATCGCAATCAACGCCATACCCATGGCAAGCTCGTAGCTGATCATTTGCGCTGATGCACGTATTGCGCCCAAAAGAGAATATTTATTGTTGGATGCCCAGCCACCGATAATGATTCCATAAACACCAATACTGACAATAGCGAATACATACAGAACGCCAATGTTAACATCAGCAACCTGCAAGGGATATTCAGTGCCGCCAAAAATTAATGTATCGCCAAAAGGTATAACAGCGCTGGTAAGTAGAGAGACCATCATGGTGAGCATTGGTCCCAACACATATAAGAAACGGTCGGCAGCGTGGGGGATAAATTCTTCTTTGAAAAACAATTTCAATCCATCAGCAAGGGGCTGAAATATTCCGTAAGGCCCTGCACGATTTGGTCCGTAACGATCCTGAAAAAATCCCGCGACCTTGCGTTCGATGTATGTTGAATACATCGCTACCACCAGGCTGACCAACATGATCACCGTTGCTAAAATAAATTTGTATGTTAAAAAGCCCCAGTCCATATTAATCGTTGTTTTGCGGAGGTTCTACCTTGCGTTCAATAGGTTTGATGATGGATCCTTTTTTTAATACCTGATAATGATTTTGTGCAATGACCGAAGTACGGGTAATCGTAGATGGCCCTTCAATATTCCAATCTTTAATCTCTTTATGTTCGAAACGACAATCGTTGCAAATCCAATCGATCACTTCGCCAAATTCGTTCTTTCGGGCTGTGACGCGCACCACTTCTTTGTCGACCATCCAAAGCATTGCTTTTCCTGCACATTTAGGACAATCCCTGTGGGCATCCATTGGTTTGGTAAACCATACTCTGCTTTTAAAACGATAGCTGCGATCAGTTAAGGCACCCACCGGACAAACATCAATAATATTTCCTGAAAAGTCGTTGTCGATACTATTACTGATAAATGTGCTGATTTCTGCAACATCGCCGCGATACAGCACACCATGTCTGCGTTGATTGGTGAGTTGATCGGCAGTAAAAACACAGCGATAACAAAGGATGCAGCGGTTCATGTGTAATTTGATATTCGGTCCAATGTCAACCGAATCAAATTCTCTGCGTTCTTCTTCATAGCGTGTGCTTTCTAAACCATGGGCATAGCTGAGGTTTTGAAGGTCGCATTCACCAGCCTGATCACAGATGGGGCAATCCAACGGATGATTGATGAGTAAAAACTCAACAATAGCTTTGCGTGCAGCCAGTACTTCCGGTGAAGTGATGTTTTGCACCACCATACCGTCAGCTGCAGGCGTGCTGCATGAAGCTACCAGCTTGGGCATAGGGCGAGGGTCTTTTGCTGAGCCTTGGACGACTTTAACCAGACAACTTCTGCATTTGCCTCCACTGCCTTTTAGCGGGGCATAGTAGCACATGGTCGGTGGAACCACTGCTCCGCCAATCTTGCGCGCTGCCTGAAGGATGGTAGAACCTTCTTCAACTTCAATGGTGATATTATCTATAGTGACCTTCATCATAAGGCTGCTGTGCTGTAGTTATATTGCTTGTTTTGAGCTTTCAGTAATGAGTTTGTTGATATTTCCGTGCTTGATATTTTTAATGATTTCCGGATGCTTGACATGAAATTCAAATTCTTCGCGAAAATGTCGTATTGCACTTGCAACTGGCCATGCAGCAGCGTCGCCTAAAGGACAAATAGTGTTTCCTTCAATCTTTGCGGCGATGCTGACCAATAAATCAATATCGTGGTTTTTGCCTTCACCATTCTCAATGCGCCATAATACTTTTTCCATCCAGCCCGTTCCTTCCCTGCAGGGAGAGCATTGTCCACAACTTTCGTGATGATAAAAACGCGTAAAATTCCAAGTGTTCCTGACGATACAGACATCTTCATCATAAGCAATGAAGCCTCCTGATCCGAGCATGGTACCTGTTTCAAAGCCGCCATCAGCAAGGGATTCGTAAGACATATTGCGACTCACGCCCTGTGCGGTTTTAAGGATGAGGTTCTTGGGTAAGATAGGAACAGAGGAGCCTCCAGGGATTACCGCCTTTAATTCCTTTCCATTACGGATACCTCCGCAGTATTCATCATTGTAAATAAAGTCTTCGATACTTAAGCCGAGCTCAATTTCATAAACGCCCGGTTTGCGAAGGTTTCCGCAGGCAGAGATAAGTTTGGTGCCACTGCTTTTTTCAGTTCCGATGGAATGATAAGCTTCACCGCCCATGGTAATGATAGGTGCGACCGTTGCAAGTGTTTCGACATTATTGACCACGGTGGGACATCCATAAAGACCCACCAATGCAGGGAATGGTGGCTTAAGTCGTGGATTTCCGCGTTTTCCTTCGAGTGATTCTATAAGTGCTGTTTCCTCACCACAGATGTAAGCGCCTGCACCGGGATGCACGTAAATATTAAGGGAGTAAGCACTTCCCAGAATGTTGTTTCCTAAAAAGTTGTTTGCTAATGCTTCTGCTATGGCTTTTTCGAGGATACCAACAAGGTACTTGAATTCGCCACGGATATAAATATAGGTAGTGTTTACCCCTAATGCATAACTTGAACAAATCAAACCTTCGATAAGCAGATGAGGAAGGTGTTCCATCAGGTAGCGATCCTTAAAAGTACCGGGCTCGCTCTCATCCGCGTTGCAGATAAGATAGCGTGGTTTGTCGCTTTTGCGATCAAGGAAACTCCATTTCAATCCTGTAGGAAATCCAGCACCACCGCGACCTCTGAGTCCTGATTTTTTCACTTCCTCCATTACTTCATCAGGGCTCATGCTGAGCAGGGCTTTTTCCACAGACCTATACCCACCATGGCTGCGCCAGGTGTTGAAGGATGCAATCCCCGGGACAGCTATATGTTCAAGCAGAATTTTCCGGCCCATGTTTCTTCCTTAGTTTTTTCAATGGCAGATTGCTGCCGCAATTCATCGATAATCTGGTCTATTTTTTCGTCGTTAAGTTGCTCGTAAAACTTAGTGTTAATCTGCATTGCGGGGGCATAGCCGCACGCACCAAGACATTCAACAGTTCGCAATGTAAATAACTTATCAGGGGTGGTTTCCCCTGCTTTGATGTCTAATTTTTTTTCAAGTCGTCCTATCATATCTTCCGCGCCACATGCGGCACATGGCCCGGTCTGACAAACCTCAATCACATACTTCCCAGTAGCTTCAAGATAATACTGGGTATAAAAAGTTGCGACCTCATATACTTCAATAGGCTGTATTTGCAGCATTTCAGCAACAGCGTCCATGGTGGCCACATCAAGAAAACCTCCATTGTATTCCTGAGCCATATGCAGAACAGGCAGTAGTGCCGATTTCTGTTTTCCTTGAGGATAGCGACTTATCAGCGCTTTGCAATGGGCAATAAGTTCTGGTGCAAGCACAGCAGGCTGTCCGCTCTTATTAAAAATCTTATGATGGATTTTATAATTGCTCATAATCATTATGCGTCTAGTTCTCCAGCTATCACGTTCATACTGCTCATCGTTAAAATAGCGTCGGATAAAACTCCGCCGCGAATCATTTCCGGATATGCCTGATAATATATAAAACAAGGTCTTCTGAAGTGCAGACGATACGGAGTACGGCCGCCATCACTAATCAGATAAAAACCGAGTTCTCCATTGCCTCCTTCAACACTGTGATACACCTCGCCTACAGGAGCGTTAATCTCGCCCATCACCACTTTGAAATGCCAGATTAATGCTTCCATATTGTTGTACACTTGTTCTTTTGGCGGAAGGACAATTTCTGGTGCGGCAACCTGGAAATGCCCGTCAGGCAGATTATCCAGTGCATTTTTAATCAGTTTTATGCTTTCCCACATTTCTTCAGTACGTACACAGAAACGATCGTAAGTATCGCCATTCACTCCCACCGGGATAGTGAAATCAAAATCATCGTAGGAAGAATATGGATTCATAACACGCACATCGTAATCAACTCCGGTTGCTCGGAGATTAGGGCCGGTGAAGCCGTAATTCAGTGCTCTCTCTGCCGAAATGGGGCCAACACCGACTGTCCTGTCCATGAAAATGCGGTTGCGTTTTAATAGCTTTTCAAATTCTCTAAGTACCTTGGGCAGTCTGATGAGTAAGGCTTTAATTTTCTTGATGGCGGTTGGCGAAAAATCACGTTCGAAGCCCCCAATGCGGCCAATGTTAGTGGTGAGTCGTGCACCACATATTTCTTCGTAGATTTCGTAAATCGCTTCCCGCTCCTGGAATACATAAATAAAGGCTGTGAGTGCTCCGCTGTCGACACCGATTACGCTGGTACAAATCAGATGGTCGGTGATGCGTGCCAATTCCATAATGATGATGCGCATATAGTCGATGCGCTTTGTGGTTTGTACACCCAGAAGTTTTTCAACGCTCATATGCCATCCGATGTTATTTATCGGACTGCTGCAATAATTCAAACGGTCGGTGAGGGGCGTCACCTGGTAAAATGGACGACGTTCGGCAATCTTTTCGAACGAACGATGAATATATCCAATCGTTTGTTCAGCGTCGAGTATGATCTCGCCATCCATTTTTAATACATTCTGAAAAATGCCGTGGGTCGCGGGATGCGTTGGCCCAAGGTTCATCGTATTAAAAGGCGAGTCCGTTTCCGGGCTGTTCTTCTGTGGATCAATATTTTTTTCTTCTTCCGACATTCTTTCGTTGGCGATTACTGATGAATGGCCTTAATTTCTATCTTCCAAAAAATTTATCTTCTTTATCTTCTCTTGTAGGATCTTCCAATGGATATTCTTTTCTCATCGGGAAGTAGTCCAGATATTCAACATTTAAAATCCGAATGAGGTTGGGATGGCCATTGAAAACTATCCCATAAAAATCATAGGCTTCTCTTTCCATCCAGTTGGCTGCACTAAACAAATCGCAGATACTGGCGATGTTGGGTGTTTCCTTCTCGAGCCATGTTTTAATACGTAAGCGTTCATTGGTTTCGAGATTGTGCAGATGATATACTAGTCCGAAGGGCTTTTGCTGTTGCGGATAATGCGTGCCGCACAAGGTGGTAAGAAATGAAAAATTCAACGCAGGTTCTTCTTTCAGATATTTTATCACCTCGTGTATTAAAGATGCAGTTACCGTGATAGTAGGAATATCAGATGTATTGCAAGTGTCCTCAATCACTGCAGGAAACTGCGAGTTCAACGCCTCAGCTACCTTGTTCATTAATGCTTGTTGGACTTCGTTGATCATTTGATTCCGTATTTTTCGAGCAGTGCTTTATATTCCGGAGAATACCGGCGACGCAGCGATTCGTTTGATATCAGATCCTGAATTCGAAGGATGCCATCTATGATTTGTTCGGGTGCGGGGGGACAGCCGGGTACGTAAACATCAACAGGGACGACGCGGTCGATTCCCTGCAAAACGCTGTAAGTATCGAATATTCCACCGCTGGAGGCGCAAGCACCCACTGCGATAACCCAGCGGGGTTCGGCCATTTGCTCATAAACCTGATGTACGACTGGTCCCATTTTTTTTGCAATGGTTCCCATCACCATGAGTAAATCAGCCTGGCGAGGCGAAAAACTTAATCGCTCCGAACCAAAGCGTCCCATATCATAATGTGCTCCCATGGTTGCCATGAACTCTATGCCACAACAACTGGTTGCAAAGGGCAATGGCCATATGCTGTTGGCGCGGGCCATTCCAACCACCTTACTTAATTGAGTGGCGAAAAAGCCGGGAGCCGAATAACCATCAGGAGGTTCTGCGATGTTAAACATAAATCAATATTCTATTTATTTTTCCCATTCAAATGCGCCCATCTTCAAAAGATAGAAAAATCCGAACAGCAAACCAACCGTAAAAATCAACATGCCGATAAGACCTTCGTATCCCATTTCTTTATAGTTCACCGCAAAAGGGTAAAAGAAAATAACTTCCACATCAAATAATACAAAGAGTATAGCTATTAAAAAATACTTCACCGAAAAGGGGAAACGTGCATTACCTTTTACTTCGATGCCACACTCAAAATTCTCTTCCTTGGCCTGAGTGCGGATTTTTCGCCGCTTAACAGTCATATAGTGCGTAAGCAGCATCACTGCAACAACAAATGCCACAACCACTATTGTTTGTATTAGAATAGGGATATAATCGTCCGGTATGAAGCTTCGTTCCATATTATCAATAAGGGTCTGTTACAAATCTACAAAGAAATTTTCCCAAACATGCTTTTTTTTTATCTTCCAGTCCATTTTCAATGGTAGAATTTTATAATTCGCTGATATTTAATAATAAATATTAATATATGGTATTTAGGTAAGGCTTTGCAAAAATATATATAGAGAAATAAATATGCAAGAAAGTATTGAAAAAAAAATGAGCTGACGAATTTTCGTCAGCTCATTGATTGATATTCAGAATTGTTCGTTCTTTTACAGCCAGGATTATTCTTCAGCGTCCATAAATTCTTCGGCGTCGGAATAGGCTTCTTTGCGTCGTCCAAATAAGCTCAATATTTTTCCTGTGATGAATCCGCCAACAGCAGCAATCAGAATGCTGATGCCGATAGCGGCTGTTTGACTTACTGCATCGATACCACTTACAATGGGAATTGCAACGAGTCCGCCAAAGAGGCCTGGCAGACCATGAAGGTTAGTGACTCCGCAGGTATCAATCAGTTTCATAAAGCGATGTTGATGTTTTTGAATCACTGCAAAACCGACGGTTGAAAGAGCTCCTGCAAGGACGCCGATTAATCCGGCTTCATAATAATTTGCATTGGCACAGGTAGAGCCGATGGCGACACCGCCTGCCAGTGCTGCATTTGCGATATCAGCGATATTGATTTTCTTACGGATGCCAAGAGATAATACATAGGTGGCAAGGGTTGATCCGCAGAGTGCAATGATTACATTAACGACTGTTTGTGGCATCAGTTCGGGTGGAACGAGAGCGCCGCAGAAGCTTGGCCAGAAGATCCATAATATCATACTTCCCAGCATCGAGAAGCGGTCACTGGTGGCATCGGCTTCGATAGGTTTTTCCATTTCGGCTTTGGTGGTCATACTTAAGGCCACTCCCAATCCGAAGATAGCACCAAAGGCATGGATAACAATACTTCCGCCTGTGTCGACCACGGCACCTTTGGCGATTAGACCAAAGCCAGCGTCGAGCACGAGCCACTCATTTATAATGTAGAAAGGGACGAACATTAATCCCAGCAGAAGGTACTGATGCATTTTTAATCTTCCGAGCACAGCCCCCGCAGCGATGAGCAAACTCGCTGCCCCAAACTCTGCCATGATTAAACGGTCGATTTCATTATCAACCTCACCCAGTAGTCCCTGACTTTTAACAAAGATGTACATTGGCAGTGAAATACTTACCAATAAGAAAGTTGCGGTGAGGGCTGAACGTCCATAGTTCCTCACGAAGACCATCAGAAAGCCAAAACCCACCAGCAACATGGCCATAATGTGGATGGCTTTGTTATAATGCTGATCATTAACGATCTGTTCACTACTTTGTCCGAACGCCAAACTCGATATACATAGAAGTACAATCAGTACAGGCAGGGTTTTTTTGAGCTTCATTGGTTTTAATATTTGATAATTAATAAGTTATGGATGTTTTTAAGATAGGTATTCAAATGCACTTCACGAATCCGCGGCAAATGTATAATTTCTGACAATCACTCATCAAAAATCTGATAAAATAAAGGAAAGTCTTAAGTAAACCTACGTATCTTACTGATGATTTCAGTGTAGTTATTAGGGTCTTTTTGGGGGTATTGAGATTGAGTGAGGAGGAGCCAGAAATATTATTCAGAGGAAATTCTAACCAGGAATACGTGCACTTCTATTTCCAAGTTCATTGATATCTATATAGTTTTTAAAGAGACACATTTTAATTATTCACGGACATTAAATGCAAACACCAAGGTTCTTGTATGATCCTGTGTTCTAATTATTACTCGCATGGACAGTGAAGAGCTGCAAAATGATTACATCTATTTACATAATTAAATAAAATTACTGTTTTGAATGTTTTGTTGTTTTTATTAAGAAATGCAGATTAGTATTCAACCTCTAACCCCATAACCCCGTAACCCCGTAACCCCGTAACCCCGTAACCCCGTAACCCCGTAACCCCGTAACCCCATAACCCCATAACCAATAAACTACCCGTCCACCCCTCTGATGCATTTCCTGAATAACCTTATCTTTGCTCCATGAGAAAGAAAGAGCGAACGATTATCGAGGATATCTTGATTACTGATGCGGGTTCTGAAGGAATGGCCGTGGGGCATTGGGGCGAAAAGGTAGTGTTTCTGCGTAATGCAGTCCCTGGTGATGTGGTGGATATTTTACTCACTCGGCAGAAAAAATCTTTTTGCGAAGGCCGATTACTCAAAGTAAAAAGTTACAGCGATAAGCGCACTACTCCAATCTGCGAGCATTTTGGAGTTTGCGGTGGTTGTAAATGGCAAAATATGCTTTATGAGCACCAACTGTTCTTTAAGCAGAAAGTTGTGAAGGATAACCTTGAACGCATTGGTAAGGTAGAAATTATGGAATGGCTGCCCATCTTGCCGTGTCCCGAGATTTTCCATTACCGTAATAAAATGGAGTATTCATTTTCAAACGTGCGTTATCTCACCAAAGAGGATATGGAGACACCCGATGAGAAAAAAAATATGAATGCACTGGGCTTTCATGTTTCTCCGAGTTTCTATCGCGTTCTCGATCTGGAGCATTGCTATCTGCCTCCTGAATTATCCGATCGCATTCGCATGTGTGTGAGGGAATATGCCCTTGCCAACAAATTGGAATATTACGATATGCGTAGTCACGAAGGCTATTTACGTAATTTGTTTGTGCGAAGTTCCTCCATGGGACATTGGATGGTTAATATGGTCTTTGCCTACGACGATAAGACTTCCCGCGATGCGATGCTTAGCCACATCGCCAATGCATTTCCTGAGATTACATCCTTGATGTACGTTATCAATGAAAAGAAAAATGATGTTATTTCCGATTTGCCTGTGGAGCTTTTTAAGGGTGATCCCTATATAGTAGAAGAGCTGGAAGGAATCAAGTTTAAAATAGGTCCTGTATCTTTTTTTCAAACCAACAGCACACAGGTTTTGGCATTGTACCGCTTGGTCAGGGAATTTGCCGAGATAAAATCAACAGACGTGGTCTACGATCTTTACACAGGCACCGGGACTATAGCCAATTTTATTGCTAAGGATGCTGACAGAGTGGTTGGAGTTGAGTATGTGAAAGCCGCGGTTGACGATGCAATTGAGAATTCGCAGATGAATGGAATTACCAATACTGTCTTTTATGATGGTGACATGGCCAAGGTTCTGACACCTGAATTTGTCAGGCAAAATGGCAAGCCTTCGGTAATCATTACCGATCCCCCGCGTGCAGGTATGCACCCGGATGTAGTGGATCAGATTATCAGGATGGGAGCAGAGCGTATCGTGTATGTAAGTTGTAATTCTGCCACACAAGCCCGCGATGCTGCATTACTAAAAGAAAACTACACCATTGCAAAAGTTCGTGCAGTGGATATGTTCCCACACACCCAACATGTTGAAAGCGTTATGTTGTTGATAAAAAAGTGACATGAGCATCACCGAACTACTTATTATTGCTGCTGCAGCGCTGCTCGCTGGAATGATTAACGCTCTGGCAGGAGGTGGAACGCTGATTACTTTTCCAGTGCTCACTGCACTAGGAATTCCGCCAGTACAGGCAAATATAACGAACACCATTGCATTATGTCCGGGCTATTTTGGTGGTACCTGGGCTCAGCGTAAAGATCTTCTCGGACAAAAAAGGAATCTGCTACTGCTGGTGCCTGCCGCTTTGTTGGGAGGAATCGGCGGTGGACTGCTACTCATGTTGAGTGGTGAAAGATTATTTGCCGGGATTGTTCCCTGGCTTATATTGCTTGCAACCTTGCTACTCGCCTTTCAGCCACTCATCAAAAAGTGGGTAACACCAAAAGCACCAGCAGAGAGCGTTGAAAAAAAACAACGATTTTGGGCAGCGTTACTAGTTTTTCCCGCCACGGTTTATGGCGGTTACTTTGGCGCTGGTCTCGGCGTGATACTACTTGCTGTGCTAGGTTTATCTGTAAAGGAAGATATGGTCAGACTGAACGCACTTAAGCAAAGCCTGTCTCTCACGGCCAATGTTGCCGCTGCGGTATTCTTTCTGTTCTCAGATCAGGTACAATGGATGGCTGCAGGGATAATGATGGTATGTGCGCTACTTGGCGGATTCCTTGGGGGCAAGCTCGCCGGAAAGATGCGGCCGGCTATTCTCAGATGGATTATTGTTGTCGCCGGAAGCGTAGTGTTTGTATTAATGCTTCTTAGGTGAAGATTCTTGGAGTTGTGCTTTGCTGAGTTGATGGGATGTTCGGTGATAACTTGAGTGTGGTTAATTGGTTATTGGGTTATGGGGTTTTAGAGCTCGTGCAGCCTGCGAAAAAATCATCATATATACAAACCGATCCCCAAGCGGTGTTCCCTGAGAGATAGTCGAAGGGCAGCCGAAGGTGATTAGTTAACTTGCTTTTTCCAATGAGGGCGTCATCAGGCTGAATTCAAAAAAAAACCGGAGCACAAATTAATGCACTCCGGTTCATTTGTTTTTTTATTCTTTCTTTAGCGTCTTCTTGTAATACTTGTTATTAGCCGAGATTAATGTTGAGTTTAAAATTTACTGAATTATTGTATAAAACTTTTTTCGCTCTCAATGGTATTTGTTTTAGCAAAGTGGTTTTATCTGCTTATCAAGTCCCATAATAACCCCAAAACCAAACAACCAAATAACCCAATAACCCAATAACCCAATAACCCAATAACCCAATAACCCAATAACCTTACCTCATAACCAACTAAACAAGCTTAGAAGCTTCAGCAATTGCTTTATCGTAATCAGGATGTGTGGTCACTTCCTTAACATATTCTACATATTTTACAATACCTTCTTTGTCAACCACAACAATACCACGGGCAAGTAAACGCAGTTCTTCGATGAGGAAGCCATACTTCAAACCAAAATCAGTGGCTTTGTGGTCGGAAAGTGTGATGACTTTATCGATGCCTTCAGCAGCACAAAAGCGGCCTAATGCAAAGGGAAGGTCACAGGAAATCGTAAGAATTTTGACATCACCCAACTTTGCAGCTTCTTCGTTGAATTTGCGTGTCTGTGCAGCGCAAACTCCGGTGTCGATGGAAGGAACAATGCTTAATATCCTGACTTTTCCACTGTATTCATTTAATGTATGTGGAGCGAGATCGTTTCCTAGAACAGTAAAATCCTGAGCTTTGTCACCAACCTTGACCATTTCACCATTTAACGTTAAGGGATTGCCAGCAAATGTGATGATACCTTCATTTCTTTTCATAACAGATGTGTTTAATGATTTGATAAATTATTTTAATTGTACTTTTGATTGGCAAAAATAATACATTTACGCATAAAAATACCGAAATAATTATTCATGGCCTATAAAAATCTGACCGAATTTGTCGCAACCTTAGAAAAGGCGGGGCTTTTGCGGCGAATAAAAAATTTTGTTGATCCACGTTTGGAGATGTCAGAGATCACTGACAGAATTTCAAAGAGTGACGGAATGGCATTGTTGTTCGAAAATAACGGGACGCCATTCCCCGTATTGATAAATGCGTTTGGCTCAGATAAAAGCATGTGTTTGGCTCTTGGAATCAGCGATTTAGATCAGCCTGCGAGAGAGATGGCTGCCTTATTCAAAGAGATTACGGCCAAACGTTCGGGTATGATGGAGCAATTGGGCGTGCTAGGTTCTTTGAAGCAAGTCGCCTCATGGATGCCTGTATTAAAGAAAGGACGCGGTGAATGTCAGCAAGTTATCATGGAAAAACCTGATTTGAGTCAACTTCCGGTACTGACTTGCTGGCCGAACGATGGGGGACCATTCCTAACGCTCCCTGTGGTACATACAATTGATCCCGTGACTGGAAATAAAAATGCCGGTATGTACCGCATGCAGGTTTTTAGTGATGATATAACCGGTATGCACTGGCATCTTCATAAAAATTCGGCCCGTCATTACAGGGCTTATAAGGAGTTGGGGAAAAGAATGCCGGTGACGGTAACTCTAGGTGGTGATCCGGCTTACACATATGCTGCTACGGCACCGCTGCCCGATAATGTGGATGAGATGCTTTTGGCCGGCTTTCTTCGAAAGAAAAAAGTCGAACTGGTCAAATGTATTACGAACGATTTGGAAGTACCGGCTGATGTTGATTTTGTTATCGAGGGTTATGTTGATCCGACAGACGAATTGATATTGGAGGGTCCTTTTGGTGATCATACTGGTTTTTATTCGCTGGCTGATTTTTACCCACGATTTCATGTGAGCTGCATAACGCATCGGAAAAATGCAATCTATCCTGCAACCATAGTTGGGATTCCGCCACAAGAGGACGCTCTGATTGGTAAGGCTACTGAGCGTATCTTTTTGTTTCCCATCCGTATGTCGATGCTTCCAGAGCTAAGAGATATGCATATGCCCGCCGAAGGGGTATTTCACAATATTGTAATTGTCAGTATAAAAAATGAGTATCGCGGTCAGGCGGTGAAAGTGATGAATGCATTGTGGGGCGCGGGACAGATGATGTTCAATAAAGTAATGATTGTGGTGGATGAGGATTGCGATGTGCACGACTATACTAAAGTCGCTAAACGGATTGTTATGCAGGTGTCTGCCGATAGTGACGTCTACATTAGCCGTGGACCGGCCGATGTGTTGGACCACAGCAGTCAACAATTTGCTTTCGGTGGAAAGTTGGGTATTGATGCAACAATTAAATCTGCAGAACCAACCATCCTTTCTCAGCCAGATGTTGCAAGATTCCAAGAGGAGTTTGGATTTGCACAGCAGATTTGTTTCAGAACCGTCGGGTCGGATCTTATGATATTGCTTGTATTTCTCAGTCCTGAAAAGAAAAAAGAATTACGGTCATTGAACCAACAAATTATTAATTCTGAATTAGGTAGCACCATAAAATATATTCTCTATTGCGATATTGAATGTGTTGATATGTCTGTGAAGGATATTGTCTGGCTTGCTGCCAACCATATCGATCCACAGCGCGATTGCTTTATTAGTACTGGCAGGAATGCACAGTCGATGTTAGGAATTGATGCTACACGCAAGACGCTTCAGGCTGATGGCTTTTTACGCGATTGGCCAAATCCTGTGGTGATGGACATTGCCACGATAGAAAAGGTGGATAAAATGTGGAATCAGTTGGGTCTGGGCAGCATGATTTCTTCCCCATCATTGAAATATCATATATTAAAACATGGTGATGGAGCGATCGCTAATCAAGGTGGTGAAGAGAATCAGAAATAGGTACTCACACCAAAATGAATTTTCGATTGCTTAAAACTTAGCGGATTATGCTGCTGGGAACCCAATGCATAATATAAGGAGAAAATCCCGATTTTAGTGTCGAAGCTGATGCCGGCGCCGATTCCATAAGGAAGGTCGGAAAGGTAGGATGCGTGGGTGTTACGTTCAATCCATGCCCCATTCCAAAACAATGCAAGGAAAGAGTTTTTTTCAAACAAGTAGCGGTACTCTAATAGCAAAGTGGCGTAGGCATTGGCGCTCAGCGATTCCTCATCAAATCCGCGCAAGCTCGACATTCCTCCAAGACGGAAGAGTTCGTTGTCGAAAAGCAGATCATTATATATCCAGGCTGCCCCAGCATCAATCAATAAAGTCTGTTTTCGAAACAATGGAACAAAGCCCTGCATCTTCATTACAGCCTGAAATTGACCGGTTTTTAAATCGAGAGAATCATAAACAATTGGATTGATTTTCTCATTTTTCCGAATTGTTTTAATCCCTCCTGAACCACTTAACTTGATGCGAAGTCCTTTACGCGGATTCAACCGGTAATCGAGGTTCTCTGAGAAATATTCCAGACCAAACATATTTCTGCTGACATCAGCATAGGAAGGTAGTACTGTCACCGTTTCGAGCCCGGTGGCATTAATAATATCCGACCTGAAAATCTCCGTAAAAAGTTGCAGGTAATTATTACCTCCCAGTAAATATCGAATGCCAATATTGTTTTGTAATGTTAGATAAGAGGTATCCTTTTTATATAGGTAGAATTGATAATCAAGCCCCAGCGGTGTCGACAACAGATAGGGATAATTCAAAGTAACTTTCAAATCCTGGGTTCCTTTTTCGAGGCTGCGCCAATTGAGGTCGATAAGCTCGCCCTGACCAAAGGAATTGAGCAATTTCAATTTCACATCGCCATTTATCAGCACTTTCCCGGGGACCTGACTATTAGGTAAAACACCAAGTATTCCGGAAAAGCTGGATGATTTCTTTTTATTTATATACAGGTATATATGTGCCTTGTTTTCATAAAATGCTACTTCAGGAGGACTCTCCATCGTTACAAAAGGCAAATCTTTGAGGCGTTTTGGAATTCTAAGAACTACTGATTCGTCATACCCCATTCCGGAGTGAATTCCCAGATAGCGGTAAATAAAATTTCGAGAAATTCTCACATTTCCTTTACGGATCAGGCTGTCGATTACAATATATGGCCCCGGATTGAGGGATAGTTTGGCATTCACATTTCCAGCATCGAGCTCGAATTGGCTAAGTCGGGCGCTGGCAAATGGATAGCCATTGTTCTCCAGCCATTTAATCTGTGATTCGCAGATTTCGTCGCGACGTGCTTGCGTGAATACGGTTTTTTTTACAGACAATGCATGTATGCCTGTACGCTCTATCATACCTGTGCTGTCGTCAACCAGCGCAAGGTGTTGTAAGATATAACGCGGGCCCCGATGAATATATCCTTTTATAAGAAGACTATCAGTAAGTATACTATCGAAACCAGCCTCCAGATATGCTTTGTCGTGCAGAAACTGAATGATTGCGATCATTTCATTCTGGCGGGCTGCAGTGTCTGCAAATGATTTTTTATACTGCAGCTTCATGGTCACATCGTTCAAATGGACCTCAAGATGATATTTTTCCTGAGCGTCGAGCCGGAATAAAATCATTAAGAACAGCAGTGTATAAAAGAATCTCATCTTAATCGGGGTCAAGCCCAAACGATTTTTTTTGTCTAAAATTATTCAAGGCGCCAGTCGATGACACCGCGACCCCACTGTTGCAATATTTCGTTGGTCTTAGAAAAATGCTTATTTCCGAACCACAGTCCCTGATTTGCACTCATAGGAGAGGGGTGACCACATTTTAATACCGCATGCCTCGACAGGTCGATTAACTTTTCCTTTTGCTGGGCGTATCTGCCCCAAAGAAGAAAAACAATATGTTCTGCTTTTTCCGATAATGCTTGTATGGCCGCATTGGTAAAGGTTTCCCATCCTTTATTTTGATGCGAACCGGCTTGATGTGCGCGAACTGTAAGAATCGCGTTCAGCAATAGCACGCCCTGACGGGTCCATGGTTCCAGACTTCCACTCTTAGGGTAGGGAATTCCCATATCTGATTGAATTTCTTTGAAAATATTGATCAGTGATGGGGGATGAGCAATACCGTCATTCACTGAAAAGCATAAACCATGGGCTTGTCCCGGACCATGGTATGGATCCTGACCTAGAATCACCACTTTAACATCGTTGAACGGTGTATGATCGAAGGCTGCAAAAATTTGTTTCCCCGGAGGAAAAATCAATTGACTTGCTTTTTCCGCTTTAAGGAAGTCGCGCAAATGGTAGAAATAGTCCTTTTGGAATTCGCCCTTGAGGGCATCTTTCCAGCTTTGTTCAATAACGGGATCAATAGGCTCCATTGGATAATATTTGCCGGTAATTCTTCGTTCAAAAGTAGTTTGAATCCAGTTATGAGCACCTTAAGTGTTAATAAGTTTCTCTTTTTTTTTAATTATTTAGTGGAATCTCCTTATATTTGCAACTTGCTTTTTTAAAGAAAACCCACTTTAACAGCATATGAAAAAAACTATAGTAACCTTGTTATTGCTCATTATTGTAGCATTAGCATTTAACGCATGTAAATCAACCGAGAGGTGTGACGCCTATAAGCAGCCACCTTCACATTCGAGGTATTAACAATAAAGCGATCATATGAAAAAATCAGCCGTAATTCTTCTGACCCTGCTCGTCGTAGCAATTTTATTCGGTGCCTGCCGTACTCATGAACTGTGTCCGGCTTATCAGTCTAAAGCTGCGGTCAAGACCGAAAAAAGAGGATAAGCCTGTTTTTTCGCGAAAAGAAATTATCCCATGGCCTGCACGTCATGGGATTTTTTTATTGAATGCCGCATAAAACAGGGAAAAATGAGTTA
Source organism: Bacteroidales bacterium (assembly GCA_963678485.1). Lineage (GTDB taxonomy): Bacteria > Bacteroidota > Bacteroidia > Bacteroidales > CAIWKO01 > CALGYY01. The sequence goes on along the minus strand of OY782882.1, from coordinate 337,183 downwards.
TTTTTGTATTCGAAATGGATTATGTTGATTGCGTGGAGATTTAAGTAAATATTCGCAAGGTTTCTTCTCCATCGTTCGCCGGATTAAAGAAAAAAAGTTTTGATCAAAAGAACCTTCATATTATTTCTGGGAATTATCCTATTGGGATCCATGGATGTGTTTTCGCAATCCTCATCCAATCTGGATAATAAAATTTTGTACAGAAAAGAGTGGAGTTGCTATTTACTGGGACATACCGGAGGTTGGGGAATCGGTTACCGCAATGGTAAGCACAAGACATATCTTCGTAAGCGCATGTGGGAAATCGAATTTGTCAACATGAAGGATGCGAAGGAGAAAAAGGTTTCTTCCCTCTATGAGAATTACCGGAGTTATGTTTACGGAAAATTGAACAGCGTCTATTTCCTTCGTGGTGGATATGGTGTTCAAAAGGTACTGAATGGAAAGCCCTATTGGGGTGGGGTTGAATTACGATGGTTTATGTATGGTGGTGTATCTCTTGGATTTACAAAACCTGTCTATCTTAAAATCGTAAAATTCAACGAAGAGGAAATGAAGAACGAGATTGTTGATGAACGCTACGATCCTGATAAACATATTATTGAGAATATTTACGGTCGTGGGCCCTATTTCAAGGGATTCGGTCAGTTAGGATTTCATCCGGGAGTGTATGCCAAAACCGGGTTAAATTTTGAATATGGTGCAAACGACGCCATGCTCAAAGCCATTGAATGCGGAGCCATTCTGGATTATTCGCCAATCCCCATAGCCATAATGGCTTACAATGATAAAAAAAGTCTTTTCCTTTCACTCTATCTGAGTATCCATTTAGGTAAACGAAAGTATTGATTTGTAACGAATAGTATTTTGTGGTGATGAATAGTGATCGTTTACGAAAACCTGAGTGGTTGCGTATTAAACTTCCTTCTGCTGAGCAGTATAGTTACGTTAAAGAGCATCTTGAGCGCCATCATTTGCATACCATCTGCGAAAGTGGAAACTGTCCGAATCAAGGCGAATGCTGGGCGGCAAAGACGGCTACCTTCATGATTCTCGGGAATATATGCACACGAAATTGCCGTTTTTGTGGTGTAAACAGTGGTGTGCCCGAAGGGACAGATAGTAACGAACCTGAGCGACTTGCACTTGCAGTTAAAGAACTTGGAATCAAACATTGTGTGTTGACCTCCGTTACCCGTGATGACTTAGAGGACGGTGGCGCAGATATTTGGGCACAAACCATCCTGGCGATAAAAGCCCTCAGTCCGGCTACAACAATTGAAGCCTTAATCCCTGATTTTCAAGAAAAAAGATCTTCACTTGAACAAATTATTTCAGCTGCTCCAGAGGTAATTGCGCACAATATCGAAACCGTTGAACGACTGAGTCCTGAAATCAGAATCAAAGCACAATACCGACGAAGCTTATCGGTGCTGAAATTTTTTGCTGATCATGGCTGCAGAACTAAATCGGGAATTATGGTTGGTTTGGGTGAGACCGACGACGAAGTGCGCGAATGCATTCAAGACCTGACCACTGCTGGCTGCAGTATTCTTACCATCGGTCAGTACTTACAGCCCTCCAGGGAGCACCATCCGGTGCATAGATATGTTGATCCTTCTCAATTTGCTGAATATAAAGATTTTGCTTTAGGTGTAGGGATACGTTTTGTTGAAAGCGGTCCCTTGGTTCGGTCCTCTTACCATGCCGAAAAGTTCGCTTCACTCTAGTGCAGCTTATTGGTATTTTATTTTACCGTAAACTGACCTCAAAGCACCGTAAACTGATTCGGTTTTTATGGGTTAAAAAGCTTTATTATATTTGAAATCACCAAATTCACATTTCGTGGTTAATTATTTTGAATTTTCTTTTTGGTGCATATAAATAAAAGATGTACTTTAGACCGCTTTTTTACAGGCCTTAATAGCGAATAATAATTTGTAATAAAAATAACACAATCACATGAAAATCAGAACTTTACTTTTAAGCTTTGCTGCCGTCGCCATTATGGGTATTGCAGTAGTTTTAACCGTAAGTGGCGGAAAAGAGCAGAGGATGTACTATCCGGGCACCACTTCCATCGAAAATGGAATCGATGGCGCAGTGAAATGGTTAGCTAATATCAGGAACAACAAACAAACTGGCACCATTTCGATGAGCGATCTTTTACTTGCTCGTAAGCAAATTGCTGAACTTTCCCATAACAAATCATTGGGCATTACATGGAGAGAACTTGGTCCAAGTAATGTTGGCGGAAGAACCCGCGCTATTTTGGTTGACAAAAACAACAGCAATCTGTTGTATGCTGGTGGTGTCAGCGGTGGCTTATGGAAATCAACCACTGGTGGAACATCATGGCAGCAGGTTACCAGTTTTCCTGATATGAATGTGGCATGTATTGGTCAAAACCCACTCAACGGAAATCTTTATGTTGGAACGGGCGAATCTTTTGCAATTGTTGATTCACCATACGGAACACCTGGTTTCGTTGGTTCCGGTCTTTATGAATCAACAGATGGTGGTTTGACCTGGGCAATTTACAATAATGCAAAACCAGTTGCGGGCAACGATGAGTCGCTGCTTTGGGCATTTGTAAATAGAATCGCTTTTGATCCTATTACTGGTCGTATTTATGTTGCTACCAACAAGGGTATTAAATACTGGAATGGTAATCATTGGGTAAATCCTCTCAGCTTTTTAGGAAGTGCTGCCAATTGTAATACTGTTGTTGTTGGTTCTGACCGCACCGTCATTACCGTTGTTGCTAACAAAGTATATGTCAGTTTTGGTGGATCTGGTAATGGTGATTCAGCAACTTTTGTTGAAAGCTCCCCAGCAACCGCTTTAGGTCGTACAGAAGTGGCAATTGCTCCTTCAAATCCAAATATTGTTTACGCATTATCTGCTACAACAGCTGGTGCACTGAAAGGTGTTTACAAATCAACAGACCGTGGTGATAATTGGACACTCGTTGCTCCTGGTGGTGCTCCTGCCTTCAATATTTTTGGTGATAACGTTCAGGGCGGATATGATAATGTAATCAGCATTTCTCCTTCCAATCCTGATGTTGTTTGGGCTGGTGGAGTTTATTTGTGGAAATATGTTGCCGGTGGCAATTTTACTCAAATGACCGTTGGTGTTGATGTACATGCTGATGCTCACGCGATTGTTTTTGATCCTGCGAATCCTAATATTATGTATGTTGGTTCTGATGGTGGTATTAACAAATCAACCAATCAGGGTGCAACATGGCAGAAGATTAATAAGAATTATAACGTTACACAGTTGTACTATGTCGCCAATTCTATCAATGGATCAGTAATGGGTGGTACACAGGATAATAGTGTTCCTTATATTAAACGTGTTGGATATGATTCAACAAGTGCTGATTTGTTATTTGGTGGTGATGGTGGCTGGGCAGCATTCTCTGCAATCAATACCGATGCTCTCTTTGGAACAATGCAATATGGCGGCGTTTGGAGAACTCCTGATCAAGGTGTTACCTATCAGTCAGCTACAGAAAGCCAGTTTTTTAGTCCTACTATGATTGCTGGTTTGGTTCCGGGAACAGATCCATCATACGGTCCTTTCGTAACTCCATTATTGCATTGGGAAAGTTTCAATAATACATACAGTCCCGATTCTGTGACTTTTGTTGCTGACACCAATTATTCTTCAGGTGCTGTTGTTGTTGTACATAGTAGTAATAATAACTATCCATTTGCCTATACTTTACCTCATGCAATGATTGAAGGACAAAGCATCAGGGTGCAGGATATTGTTTCTTCACATTTCTTTGTTGCTATTTCTAGTGGTGTATGGATGACCAAAAAAGCATTGAACTTCTCAATAACACCTCAGTGGATTAAAATCAGCAGCGTTGCTAATGTTGAAAACATGAGCATTTCTGATGATGGAAACTATATGTTCCTTGGAACAAGTGGTGGTACTGTATACAGAATTTCCAATATTCTTGCTGTGAAAGATTCCGTTAACGGAACAATCACAAGTCCTTATTGCGTTATTGATCAAACCATGATTAAATCATTCTCAGGAAGATCGGTTACGTCAACTGCTATCGATCCTAATGATCCAAGCCGTTTATTAGTAACTCTTGGTAATTATGGAAATACAGATTATGTATATTTTTCCGAAAACGCATTGGATGCCACACCAACATTTACCAGCAAACAAGGTACAACCACAGGAAAGAAACTTCCTGCCATGCCATTATATTCAGGACTTATCGAAATGGTTGATGGTAACAGAGTACTCATTGGTACTGAATACGGAGTTTTTGCAACCAATGATATTACTAAAAATGCTGCAACTATTGAATGGACACAAGAAAACACTGGCTTATCACCAGTGCCGGTATTCTCAATTCGTCAGCAAACACGCCTCTTCCCGGGTATGACCAACAAATGGGGAACGATTTATATTGGTACTCATGGTCGCGGTTTCTTCGAAACAGAATTCTTTGCTACTGCTGTTCCTGAAATTGACAAACCAGCTATTACCAAGCCTACCCTTAATGTTTACCCGAATCCGGCGGTTGATTTTACAAATGTGAATTTCACACTTACTTCTAAAGCATCCGTTACAGTAAATATTTACGATCTCAATGGTCGCTTGGTTAAATCTATTGATATGTCACAAAAATCTATTGGCTCACATCAGGAAAGTATTGATTGCAGCGGATTAGATCGTGGCACATATATCATCCAATTAGTAGCTGGTAAAGAATCCACTACTGCCAAGTTTACAGTGATGAGATAAAGGAATGACGGGAAGTCCGACAGAAACGGACTTCCCTCTTTTTCAAACTTAAAATCCCATATTAAAATGAAGAAATATATTTTTACCCTTGTACTGTTTATGTTTGTGTTCAGGAGCGTAGCTGAGACAAATATGTATGCACCAACGCTCGTTGCTCCTGCAAATAATGCAGTAGGAATTATGCCCGACATTTTATTAAATTGGAATGCTGTTCCCGGAGCATGGACGTATAAACTTCAGGTGGCAACTGATACTGGATTTACTAGTCCGCTTGTTGTAGTGACTGCATCCACAGCTAGCCAAATGACCTACCTGATTTTTGGAGCCAAGTATTATTGGAGAGTCAAAGCTATTGGTGTTGGTGATTCTTCCGCATGGTCATCACGTTTTTCCTTCACAGTTATTGACGCTGTTACCTTAACTTCACCTGCTGACAGTTCTGTTAATAATATGGTAGGATTCCCGTTTCAGTGGACAGCACTTACTGGAATCACCCATTATCAGTGGGAAGTTGATACTGTGAATACTTTTGATAGCCCACTTCATGTTAGAGGAACTGTTGCTGGTTCAAGAACTATTGACACCACTTCTCAGCTGCACTTTGGTTTGAATTATTGGTTGAGAATGCGTGCATATCATAATCTGGATACATCAAATTGGGGAACTTCACGATTCGTCGGAATTGCAAGCGCCTTTTTGCTTAAGAGGCCTTTGAATAATTTTGATACACTGCACGGTGTGCAAATTCAAATGAGATGGAATACTATTGGATCTGATTTATATGATGTGATGTTAGGTTATGATTCTTTATTCTCCAGTCCTGTTACCTTCACATCCACTGCAGCTAATTATTTTAATGGGTTGAATCGTGGCGAATCTCCAACATTGTATTTTGATACTGTTTATTATTGGACAGTACGTGCAAGGAATAGCTATGATACCTCAGCTTGGATGCCTTTCAGAGCTTTCCAAACTATCGACAAAGTAAAATTGGATTCTCCTGCAAATGCTACAACAGGCGAATTGTTGACTCCTGAATTTAAATGGTATTCTATTATTGGAACTGATACATATGTTTTAGAGTATGATACTGTTGCCAGTTTTACTAATCCTACTCAAGTTACCCTGATTGCTGATTCTGTAACTTATCCTTTCATTCAAACAATTTCCTATACTCCTACAGTTAGTTTATATGTGTTAAAGAATTATTATTGGAGAGTGAAATCCGTTACTACACTTGAGGAATCTCCATGGAGTGATGTGCGTACTTTCACAACTAAGAATGATTTGGGTATTGCTAATCAGGTGCTCAACAATAATCAGATTTCCTTGTATCCTAATCCTTGCAAAGGCAAATTGAATGTTGATATTGTAAGTACTCAATCAACTGATGTTAACCTTCGTCTTGCTAATATTCTTGGACAGGATGTCATCACCGAAAAGGTATCATTGAAAGCTGGAAGCAACACTGTGGCTTTACATCTTGATGATCTTACCAATGGAATCTATGTATTGAAGATTCAGACCGGTTCACAGACAATTACACGTAAAGTTGTGTTAGACAAATAATATTTTTGAAAATTTTACTAAAAGCTGTTACATTTGTGTAACAGCTTTTTTTTTATGACTAACGAATTCTGGTATCGTTTACTGATGTGTGTTGGTGTGTTAATCATCACCGATGTATTGCTGTATTTTGGACTGAAGCGAATATTTAAAAAATCGGGTCTTCAGCAGAAGAAATCACGCAAATTCAACTGGATTTTCCTTTCCCTTTCAGTACTTTTCTTAATTTATGCTGCCGCTTATTTCTTCTGGTTGCGGCAATATGGGCAGGGTGCAGCGGCTTATCGCCAATATTTCCTGATAACAGGCGTGTTTATTTTGATCTATATTCCAAAATTGATCATGCTCGTATTTGTTTTATTCGAAGCCATTCTAATATTTCTGATTCAATTCATTAGTTTTATAACGCAGCATCGTGCACACTATGATTTTGTTCGAAAAGTCAGACGATTAAAATTCTTTACATGGTTGGGCTTTCTTTTGGGAATGGCGACATTTGGATATATCATTTACGGTATGATATGTACACGAACTGATTACAAATTAGCTCAGCTTAATCTTACATTCAAAAACCTGCCTCCAGCTTTTAATGGCACAAAGGTATTATTGATTTCAGATGCTCACCTCGGCAGCTTTTATTCGGAGGAGGACCTCAATGAAGCCTTTGATATGATAGAGCAGGCAAAGCCAGATTTGATTGTGTTTACCGGGGATATGGTAAATGTATCAGCGGATGAGATTACTGCATATACCGACAAGTTTAAGGCACTTAAGCCTCCCTTGGGAATGTATGCTGTACTTGGAAATCACGATCAGGACGATTATATGCAAATGGTTGCTGGTCCCGGCAGGGAGGTTATGGAAGCACAGGTTATGGCCGCTGAAGAATCAGCGGGATTTAAGGTCTTAAGAAATGATCATGTGTTTATTCATCGTGATAATGATTCAATTGCCTTACTAGGCGTGGATAGCTGGGGATTAAAGCCCTTCAAATGTTATGGAAAATTATCCGATGCAATCGACAGTGTTGACAATCGCACTTTTAAAATATTACTGTCTCACATTCCCAGTCATTGGGTAGTGGAAGTAAAAGGAAAAACAAATATTGACCTTACGCTGGCAGGACACACGCATGCCGCGCAAATGGGTATTGAGTTTGGTTCCTGGCATTGGAGTCCTATCGTTTGGAAATATCCATATTATATGGGTTTATATCAATGGGGATCTCAATATTTGTACGTGAATCCCGGGCTAGGTTATCTTGGATTTCCTGGGCGCATTGGTATCAGACCAGAAATTACGGTTATTACATTAAATAGAACCGCAATGAATGCGGGCGATGCAGCAAGCACGACGAATATTACATCAGCGAATCAACAACCATGAAAAATCTCAGAATAGTACTTGTTGTTAGTTTGCTGGCCGTGGCTTCGTGTAAAACGAACAATCTGACCCATGTAAAAGTCCCGGATGCCTATCAATCTGAAACGCACTTCGATGTTGTTGAAGTAAGCGCAGTAAATGTCTCCGATGGATTAACACGAATCTATTATCGAATCGACACCAAAGGTTTGTTGTATTCGAAAGATGCCCATAAGAAGACATTTATGGCATCATATGATATACATTATGATTGTGGCTTACTTGAAACACCCAAGGTAATTCATGATAGTCTTACAATTCATAAAAGTGATACGCTTCATTTCACCGACCGTAAGCCTATTATTGATTCCTTTGATATTTCGCTGAATGTTGCAGCGAAATTCGTAATGCAAATGCATGTCATAGATCGTAATAATCAATCTGAGCGACTTGCATATATGATTATTGATCGCTCAGAAGCTGTTTCCAGACTAGACTTTCAGCTTAGAACCTTACAAGGTGAACTGTTGTTTGATCCATGGAATGGTAATCCTGCGGAAGCTGTAGTTTTGAGTACGAGACATACTAATATTCCCCGGCTGTTTGTGCGTTATTATAATAGGGAATATCCCATTGCACTACCACCATTTGCTGAGAATAAGGAACAAAGCTTTTCGTTTCGACCCGATAGTGTATTCTTTATCGAAATGAACGATGGCTGCTCAGGGCCACTTACCTTCCAAGGAAACGGGATTTACCATATACAAACCGACACTACAACGATGTCGGGTTTTAGCTATTTTTCCTTTTATAAAGGTTTTCCCGATGTTACCAATCCATTGCAAATGTTATATCCTTTGCGATATATATGCAGCAAATCGGAATTCAATGATATGATGTTACTGAAAAATCGTAAGGAAGCGGTTGATGATTTTTGGTTGGATATCGCCGGAAATCCGGAACGGGCAAAGGAGTTGATTCGGAAGTTTTACACCAGGGTTGGAGCAGCGAATCGGTATTTTACTTCCTATCATGAAGGTTGGAAGACCGACAGAGGATTAATCTACATCATCTTTGGTCCACCGAGTATAGTGTATCGCAACCCTGATAGCGAAACATGGATTTATGGCGAGGATAGGAATATTTTATCTATGACCATGAATTTTACACGAGTCAATAACGCCTTTTCAGATAATGATTTTGAGTTGAATCGCTCACAGGAATACAAAGAGACCTGGTACTCTGCTTTAGAGGGGTGGAGGAATTAGCCTTTGATAAAATTAGATTCATTAAGAAAATAATATCAATATGTGGATATACATAATTTTTTCTCTAGCTGGACTGCTGCTGATCATTTGCATTTTATATTATAATCGTTTTGTGCGTTTCAAAAATAGGGTAAAGACGGCCTGGAGTGATATCGACGTTCAATTAAAGCGTCGTTATAACCTAATTCCTAATATCGTTGAAACCGTTAAAGGTTACGCCTCTTATGAGCGAAGTTTGCTTGAAGATATTACCAACAGTCGCTCTTTGGCCATGCAGGCGCAAAATCCGACAGATCAGGCCAAAGCCGAAACCATGCTTAGTGGTGCATTAAAGGGGTTGTTTGCAATAGTTGAGAATTACCCTGAATTGCTGGCAAATCAAAATTTTCTAAAACTTCAAGATACCTTAATTGATGTGGAAGAGAATTTACAGATGGCGCGTCGTTACTACAATGCCATTGTTCGCGATAATAATACCGCGGTCGAGAGTTTCCCCGGAAATGTATTTGCAAAACTCTTCGGTTTCAGAAGCTGTGATTTCTTTGAAGTAGAAGCGATAGAGCGCGAAAATATTAAAGTGCAAACGAAGGATTAATTAGTGACTGTCCATACAATCCGTATGCGGCGTTGTCCTCGTATTGTCGGGCAGTCGATTACGCCAGCCTGCCAACACTTCGGACGTCCTGTCTCGCCTAAGGCGAGAGAGCTTTCTATTCAGTCACTGAGTTTATAGACGGATTGATAAATTCGTATTAATATCGTACGCCCCAGAAATATGGCTGTTCTTCTGCTTTTCGATCGGCGATGTACTTACCGAAAATCGCTTGATAATCGGCTTCTTTAATAATTTTAGCTTTCACTTTTTTAGGGAAATCCAGAGCTGTTCCGGTGGATATATAATCAATTTTATCAGCCGTCATCACCAATGCTCCATTGTTGATGTCAACCTCAAGGATCATTCCCGGTAAGCCGCAAAAGCGCTCAGGGCCTCCACTGATAGGCATGTCCAGCGCGAACCATGCAATTACTTTCTGACCTTTTATTGTGTCGGTCCATGAAGCATTCATGCAAATGTGCCCAGCAACTTCTTTTATATCATTAAGAATTTTCCATTCCTGAGCAATCAATGTATCCTGAATAAGGTAGACTTTTCCAAGGAGTTTTATGATATCTTTTATGTTGCGTTTCTCAAAATCGCGATATATATAATACTCGTCTTTACGCCAGGAATAGCCTTCATATTCAGCATTGGCTTTTTCTTCTGAATCCTCATACTTTGTTCGAAGTCCATTAAAATAAAGGGTTCCGTACATTTTCCATTCAGCCTGATTGCCCCACATATAACTTGCGCGGTCTTTCTGTTCCTGACTGAGATAATCAACAGCAGCCATTTTTTTTACCCAATTATGAGTGATCAGATAGCGGATTACGCCTTCGTTCTGTTGTGCACTTAATCCACTACAAAGGAGGAAAGTGCCGAGTATTGCTAGAACAATTTTTTTCATCGTTATTGTATTATGGATGATCCGGTATTATTGCTGTACATTCTACCAGAAGCGGTCTTTCTTTAATTTGTTTTCGAATCCTTTGAGGTTATAACTCACACTTAGCATAAAATATCGTGCAAGGGTGGGCGACATACTTCGCTGAACATAGTTGTAATAGCCAAATTCAGAGATGTCGAAGTTCTTGTCGAAAATATCAAAGGCAGCAAGACGAATCTGAAAGCGATTTTGTTTACCAATCAGCTGACGAACCGAAGCGTTCAGAATTGGCATCGATTGACTAAAGTCATAACTTTCGTTATTGTATAGATTATATGTAAAGTTGCTTTCGAAAAAGGTCTTTTTCAGGAACTGCCATTTAATACTCATGTCTGCGCCATAACTATATATTTGTTGGTTTTGCTCTTTGTTGATAGAATAATGAACATCTCTGAAAGAAAGGGATCCGGAAAGATCAATAATCAATTTTTGTCCCGGAGTAATTTTGAGTCCGGTACTAAACTGATATTGCTGTGAGCTCGTTTTATTCAGCGCGTCATTCACATAAGCGCCCGATTGGTCGTTATACACCGAACCGTAAAGATCAAGTGTGAGTTTTGTTTTAACCAAAGGAATTTCGGACCATACCCATAAATTGCCATTGTTTCCTTTGGTCGTATTATCGGGTCTTATCGTTGTAACATATCCGATCGAATCCACCCAATCGATAGTGCGGTTGTAGGAGATATTATTCAGAATCCATCTGTAATCCACGCCAACATTCACACTGGCAAACGTTCTTGGATTATTATAATAAAGACCGGCATTCACTCTGTGCGAGCGTTCAGGTTTGAGATTCGGATTTCCATACACCCTGATTGCTGGATTTGTTACAATAGGAGTGGGCTGAAGATCGCTGAACGAAGGTTCTTCAAGGCCATAGCCATAGTCACCATCGAGATACATCCCATTGGGCATTTCATAGCTAATGCTAAATTTTGGACTAAGGTTTAAATAGATTTTATCGAGAGGATTCGTTAATAAGGGTTCGCCCTTGTCGATGGAATACCTTCCTTCCATGGATAAACGCTGGCCTGCAACACCCAACATAATGTTCAATCCATTATCAGCATAACGTAATCCTGTTCCAATCCTGTGAACAAGACTTTGGTTGCTGTAATACAAACTTAAACTATCAACTCGCGCATTGTCGAGTCTTGGATCATGCGCTTGATTGTTTGCCCAGGTGGTGGTGATATTGAAATTGTAAAAAGTCTCGAGAAAAAAGATCTTTGAAAGAGGTTCTGAATACAAAACACTTGATTTAACTTGTTCTTTATCGTTGTTGATGTTATTCATCTGCTGTATCCAGGTAGTATATGGAATCAGCTGATAGAAGGTGTTCTCCGATAATAATTCTTCTTTGTTTTCTCCTTCGGATCTGTTATAACCTGCGCTAATCGCGAAAGCACGACCGGCTTTTTTGAATTTATGATTGTAAATGGCTGCAGTATTAATTCGCCATGCTTTCTCTTTAGTGTCATTATCCATATATAGGGAATTCATTGGAAGCTCGAGGTCATCGGCAAACCATTTGTTTTCCATATCCTGAGTATTGCCGTCGGAGAAGCGGAAATTGACTTTTGCAACGATCGTATTATTGGAATCAATCTTTTGTTCAAAGCGCATGGCTGCACTGTGTGCGCCGCGTCCACTGAGGTAATCAGTTGTGTCGTGATTAAAGAATGAAGAGTCGGTAAGAAATGTTTCCTTAAAGGTCGTTGTTGTGTAATTCAGACGAGAGTAGTGATAGAAGTAATTTACATTAAACTTGGTCTTTTGATTGTCAAAATTATAATTCACTCCTCCACCATAGTTTTTCGTAAATCCTTTACCATCAAAGTTGTTGATTGGAACATCAGAATCCTGAAAATTATAGTAGCGGCCACCCGTTTCGAATCCAAAATCACCGTTGTCGTAATCATTAAATGCATTTTGTCCTTTGAATTCTGAATAGTCTTCCCAATTCACCCCGGTTTCGTTGATGTTGTTACCATAGCCAATAAACGAAAGCTGATTTTTTTCATTAAAGCGGTTATAATTCCCGCGCGCAGCCCAGCGTTCAGAGGTTCCTCCTGCCAATGTGATTTTCCCAAAAGATCCTTTTTTATACGCTTCCTTTAACTGGAGGTTCATTGATTTTTCCTTCGATCCATCATCAACTCCCGTAAGTTTGCTTTGTTCCGATTTTTCATCAAAGACCTGAACTTTTGAAATGGCCTCTGCATCCAGATTTTTTGTTGCATTTTTAGGATCATCGCCAAAAAAAGTTTTTCCGTCAACATATACTCTGTTTACATCTTTGCCCTGTGTCTTAATATTGCCATTGGCATCCACTTCAATACCGGGCAGTCGGCGAAGCAAGTCCTCAACCGACGATCCTGGTGGAACTTTGAACATTGTAGCATCGTATTCAATGGTATCGCCTCTTATCATCAATGGGGCTTTAGCCGTGCGTATCACGACTTCCATCAACTCAGCTGCAATGGGTTTGATTTTTACCATACCCAAATCGTTGATTTCGGTGGCGCTTTCTGCAACGCTTATTTGCAATGGTAAAAAACTAATGTGACTTACCTTTAACAGGTAGCTGGTGTTTTTTACGTTATTAAAAGTGAATGCACCGTCAATTGTGCTCTGTGTGTAATTCACCAGAGTGGAATCCACCGGGTTCAGAAGCATCACGGTTGCAAAAGCTGCAACATTGTTGTTAGTGTCTTTGATAACCCCCTTTATGGTGGTTCGATTTGGATTCTGCGCTACTGCTGATAGCGCATTAATCAAGAATAAAACAAACACAAGAATTGTGAGTTTTTTCATCTCGTCCCCCGATTTTTAAACATAATGAAAAACTTAACGGTACAAATATGCGAATAATTGCCTGATGTTATATATTTTTCCACAGTATTTTAATAACGTACTCACACTTGAAATCTTACAAAAAGATTGAATGTTGCTGGATGACAGGTTTTACTGACTTCGTGGATGGAATTGCAATATTGCGTCTCTTAAAAACTCGCGGTCAAGATGAGTATATATTTCAGTAGTTGTAATAGATTCGTGACCCAGCATATCCTGAACTGCGCGCAGGTCGGCTCCACCTTCGATTAAATGTGTTGCAAATGAATGGCGAAAGGTGTGAGGGCTGATCTTTTTCTTCAAGCCAATCTTCGTGGCAAGATCTTTAATGATGGTGAAGATCATCACCCGTGTTAACCTTTTACCACGACGGTTCAAAAAAAGTATATCCTCATGTCCTTTTTGCGCAATTTGTCCGATGCGCATGGACTTCATGTAAATACCAATATGTTTTTTTGCTGATTTTCCAATGGGCACAAGTCTTTCCTTATCTCCTTTACCTATCACTCTAATGAACCCTGCATTGAAGTGCAATTCCGAAATGCGCAGATTAACTAACTCGCTTACACGTAATCCGCATCCGTAAAGGGTTTCAAGTATGGCGATATTTCGTTCGCCTTCAGCTTTTGTGCGATCGATTGCTCCAATAAGCTGGTCGATTTCTGAAGTATGAAGAATATCAGGGAGCTTTCGTCCCGTTTTTGGTGACTCCAATAACTCCGTCGGATCGGTGGTTACAAGATTATCAAGTAGCAAATATTTATAGAATGCGCGAATCCCGCTAATAACACGTGATTGTGTTTTTGCTGACATCCCAAGTTCGTTTGCCCACTTGAGAAAATCCTGTAGTTCGTGTAGGTCTATATCTCCAGGCTGGACTTCGCGTCCCTTCATTTGCAAATACTGACAAAGCTTATCTACATCATGAATATAAGCCTCGACCGAATTTGCCGATAAGGATTTTTCCAGTTGCAGAAATGCCCTAAAACTACGCTGGATGCCGTCCCACATGTGAAATGAATTTATTTGTAAAGGTATTAAGTAATAAGATATAAAATTAAGTGAGCGAATGAATTTATAAACTTCTGCGATTGAATGTTGTAAAAACCTTTCTGGATAAGGATTTTGGAGATGCTGTATCAATGCAGTAAACATAAATTGAACTGTATCCTTATATTTTGTTGATGTAAATAAAGATACTATCTTTGAATAAATATCAATCAGATGAATATCGAAATCATTTTATATGTCAGGGATCAGAAAGCCAGTCGTGATTTTTATCAGGCTTTACTGGAAATGCAACCTCGTCTGGATGTGCCTGGTATGACAGAGTTTCAGATTAGCGATTCGTGCATTCTTGGCCTAATGCCCGAAAAGGGAATTGTGAAAATTCTTGGTGATGCTGTGCCTGATCCGGCCACTGGTAGTGGAATTCCGCGCTGTGAGCTTTATTTGTTTTGCGATCAACCGGCTATAATGCTTGAACGTGCCGTAACGCTTGGAGCCAGAGTGATAAGTCCTGCATTAGCACGAGATTGGGGTCATACAGTAGGGTATTGTATGGATGTTGATGGGCATGTGATTGCCTTTGCAAAAATAAATCAGTAGTAATTATGTGGAAATGTCCTGATTGTGGGAGAAATTTCCGTCAACTACATCAGCCGCATAGTTGCGGAATTGTCCCTATTGAAAAGCATTTTATTGGTAAGCCCGAGGGCCTCAGGCTGGCATTTGAGAAGATATTGGCTGAAGTAAGCACTTTCGGTCACATACAGGTCACCTCACTAAATGGGGCAATAATGTTTGCAGGTGCCAGCTCTTTTCTGGCTTTTAAAACACGTAAAGCCTATGCTGAGCTTGAGTTGCTGTCCGATACGGAGATTAATGAGTTCCCGGTGTATAAAACGATAAAGGTGTCAAAGTCCCGTGTTGCCCTGTTTGTGCGGATTCAGTCGGTCGAAGAAGTTGATCAGCAATTGCTTCGATGGATAAAGAACGTCTGGCAAGCGGTAGGGAAGTAGTCAGAGAATTTTTATACTAAGGCTTGAATTTCAAAGTGACTGGATATTCTGAGCTAAAGAAACTTAGGCTTATTGCGGAAATATTTCTAAAAAGCCTTGTTTGTTCGTATTAAATAATTATCTTTGCACCCTCAAAATAAAAGGAAACGTCATGGCAAAGAAGAATAAAGAAGCACGCGGCCAGGTCATTCTCGAATGTACCGAGCATAAAAGCTCCGGAATGCCGGGAACATCTAGGTATGTTACCACCAAGAACAAGAAGAACACACCTGAGCGTCTTGAGATTAAAAAGTACAACCCTATTCTGAAAAGAGTCACTATTCATAAAGAAATTAAATAAGTTCTGAGAAATGGCAAAGAAAACAATCGCAACACTCAAAACCTCCACCGGTAAGGATTTCTCGAAAGTGATCCGCATGGTGAAAAGCCCAAAAACTGGTGCTTATACTTTCAAGGAAGAGATTCTCCCTAACGAACAGGTAAAAGATCTGCTGGGCGGCAAATAATGTTATTTCTAACGATATTGCGAGCTTTTCCTTCTTTAGGAAAAGCTTTTTTTGTTTGTACCCCTCGTATTTGCTTTGAACTCGTTGGATTTTATTACTTTTGATGTGTAGAAATGCTTGATTAACCAAGTGATTATGGGATTATTCGGATTATTTTCAAAAGATAAAAAGGAAAGCCTCGACAAGGGACTTTCGAAAACCAAGGAATCTTTTTTTTCTCGACTGTCTAAGGCTGTGGTTGGGAAATCGCGCGTTGATGCCGATGTCCTCGATCAGCTTGAAGAGATATTGATCCAATCGGATGTTGGTGTTCAAACAACAGTAAAGATTATTGAACGAATCGAGAAGCGTGTGGCTAAAGATAAATTCATGAATACCGATGAATTGAATGGTATTCTTAAAGAAGAGATCGCCGCCTTGCTTCTTGAGAATAAAGTGGAGGACGTCAGCGAATTTACGTTGCCTGAGGATAAAAAGCCTTATGTCATCATGGTCGTTGGTGTGAACGGTGTCGGGAAAACCACAACCATCGGAAAACTCGCCTACCAGTTCAAACAAGCTGGCAAGTCTGTCCTTCTTGGTGCCGCTGATACATTTCGTGCCGCTGCTGTTGATCAGCTCATTATATGGTCGGAACGTGCCGGAGTACCTATTGTGAATCAGGGCATGGGTGCGGATCCTGCTTCCGTTGCCTTTGATACGATTACTGCTGCTAAAAACCGGAATGCTGATGTGGTCATCATTGATACAGCAGGAAGATTACATAATAAGATTGGGCTAATGAATGAGCTTTCGAAAATTAAAAAAGTGATGTCGAAAGTCGTTCCAGATGCGCCTCATGAAGTTTTGCTGGTGCTGGATGCGTCTACCGGACAAAATGCGATTGAACAGGCTAAGCAGTTCACAGCTGCTACAGAAGTCACTGCACTCGCACTTACTAAACTCGATGGAACGGCAAAAGGTGGTGTGGTCATCGGCATTTCAGATCAATTCCGTATCCCGGTAAAATATATTGGAGTTGGTGAAAAAATGCAGGATTTGCAGATTTTTGATCGCTTTGAATTCGTCGATTCCTTGTTCAAGGCCTGACAGTATAAAAAAATCACCACATTGGCGAATCTGAAGTATATTGCAATGATCACCCTTGGGTGTTCAAAAAACACGGTCGATTCCGAGGTTCTTGCCGCGCGTTTTGCTCGCCATGGTGCCCATGTAGAATTTTCGTACACCCCCCAAGCCGAAGTGGTTATTATCAATACCTGCGGTTTTATTGGTGATGCCAAGCAGGAGTCTATAGAAACCATCCTTCAGTATCTCGAATTAAAGAAAGAGGGGAAACTCAGCAAAGTTATAGTGATGGGCTGTCTCATTCAACGCTATGCCGATGAAATGAAAGCTGAATTACCCGAAGTTGATGGCTTTTTTGGTGTGACTGATTTTGATGTGATGCTCAAATCACTGATGCTACCTCAACAGAAGTACAATGTTGAACATCGCTTGCTGAGCACACCATCTCATTATGCATATTTGAAAATCTCCGAAGGCTGCGACCGCAGATGTTCATTTTGCGCTATACCACTGATTCGTGGAGCAAATGCATCACGCACCATGGAATCTCTTGAAAAAGAGGCATTGCAGCTTGCAGCCAAGGGTGTGAAAGAGATTAATATTATTGCTCAGGATACAACTTCATATGGGTTCGATATTTATGGAAAGCGAATGCTTGCGCCTTTACTAGAACGTCTTGCCGAGAAGAATATCTTCGAATGGATACGTTTGCATTACACCTTTCCTGCCGGCTTTCCTAAAGAGGTGATGGATGTTATTGCTGCCTATCCTTCCATCTGCAACTATATTGATATACCACTTCAGCATATTTCTGAACGTATTTTGCGATCGATGAAGCGAGGGATGTATGAGCAAGGCACACGAAATTTGCTTGATACTCTCAGGTCGCGTATTCCCGGAGTGGCTATACGAACGGCTTTCATTGTTGGTTATCCGGGTGAAACGAGATCGGAATTCAAAGAACTGTTGGAATTCATTCGTGAGCAGCGTTTCGAGCGCGCCGGAGTGTTCACTTATTCGCCCGAAGAAGGAACTGCCGCGCACAAACATCACGACTCGGTCTCTGAAAAGACAAAACAGGCGCGGATGGCCGAATTAATGGAACTTCAGCAAAGTATATCTTATGAAATTAACCAGAAGCGGATTGGTGAGCGATTGAAAGTGCTTATCGATAGGGTAGAAGGCGAATATTTCATAGGCAGAACTGAGTTTGATTCTCCCGAGGTTGATAATGAAGTCTTGATTCCTTATAACACTTCTATGCGTTTAGGTGAATTCTACGAAATTCTTATATCAGAGGCTACAGAATTTGATCTTTTGGGTCAGGTGGTAACGAACAAGCCATAGACCTGAAAGCTGAGGATTTCTGCTTTTCTTAATTTCTATTTTCTAATGTTATAGTCACCACTGGATTACACTCGGTTGAAATTCTTTCGCCTCATTAATATTTAACATTTTGTTAAGTAACTAATTCTTCAACATTGTTGTATTTTTACTCCTAAATCGATTTAAATCTAATCATGAGTATGAAAAAATTCCTCTCCGTTATTGTCTTTGTGTCCGTTAGCGCACTTTGGTGCATGACGGCAGTTGCCCAGATTAGTCAAGGAGGCAAGCCCTTCAGTTTTTCTGAGCAAAATGCATCTCATCTTAATCCTTTGGTTCCCACGGAAACAATGCCAGTTGTTGATGTGGCGAAACTCCAACAGGAAGACTTAGTTTATGATCAGATTAAAGAAATTCCTTGGCGTTTTGGGCAAAACATTGATGTTAACCTCAATATGTCCAATGTTGGTCTTTGGGAATTATTACCGAATGGTGATAAACTGTGGAGATTCCGCATTTATAGTGCAGGAGCTACTTCGATTAACTTAGCGTTTAGTAATTATCATCTGCCTCAGGGAGCCAGATTGTACATTTACAATGATGACCACAGTGTTGTCATTGGTGCGTTTACCGACTTCAACAATCGTGAAGACAGAGCTTTTGCTACTACTTTGGTTAAGGGTGAAGCTATCACTCTCGAGTATTATGAGCCTGCCGATGTTGAATTTCCGGGCGAAATGGTGATTAACCGCGTAACTCATGGTTATCGCAGTGTAAAAGACTATACCGAAGCTAAGACCTTTGGTGGTGCAGGAAGCTGTCAGGTTAATGTTCATTGCGCTGCAGGGACAGGTTGGGAAAACCAGATTCGTTCGGTTTGTGTATTGGTTAGTGGCGGTAGTGGATTCTGCTCAGGTGCTTTGGTAAACAACACAGCTAACAACGGAACTCCTTATATTCTCACAGCTAACCATTGTTATAGTGACCCATCCACCTGGGTATTTTGGTTTAATTATGAAGCATCGGGTTGTTCAAATCCTGCAACTGAACCCACTCCAAACAGTATTTCAGGCGCCACATTGCGTGCAAAAAGTGCTGCTACCGATTTTTGTCTGGTTGAAATGAGTTCTGTTCCACCTACAGCATACAATGTGTATTATTCCGGTTGGGATCGTTCGGGAACCACGCCAACCTCAGGCACTGGTATTCACCATCCTGCCTGCGATATCAAAAAGATTTCTTCATGCGGAGCAATGACTCAGGCTACCTATAGTTCTGCTTCATGCTGGCAAACCCCATGGTCTGCCGCTGCCTGCACCGAAGGTGGTTCTTCAGGTTCACCAATGTTTGATCAGAACAAGCGTATTGTTGGTCAGCTTTACGGTGGACCATCAGCTTGCGGTGCATCACAAATGTGGGATTATTACGGACGTTTCGATCTCTCATGGACTGGTGGAGCGACCAACTCAACCCGTTTGAGCAATTGGCTCGATCCTTCTTCCACAGGTGCTACTACTCTTGATGGTTTTGATCCCATCGGTCCCGCTGCACCAGTTGCCAGCTTTACGGCAAATGTTACCAGCAGTTGCACAGGAACCATTAGTTTTTCTGATCAATCGAGCAGCACCCCAACTTCATGGAGTTGGAACTTTGGTGATGCAACTACCTCAACTGTTCAGAATCCTACACATACCTATACTGCAAACGGAACATATACAGTTTCTCTAACCGCAACAAACGCTCTTGGAAATAATACCTACACAAGAACAAGTTATATTACGATTAGCATGCCTACAGCTCCAACCGCTGTTGGTGATACAGTATGCAATTCAGGTTCTCTGGTTTTGAACGCAACGGGAAGCGGTACATTAAAATGGTATAGCAGCGCTTCAAGTAATGCTGTTCTTGGCACAGGACCAACATATACCACACCTGTCATTTCCACATCGACCACTTATTATGTTAAGGATAGCGTTCCCGGCTTACCAATTCATGGAGGTAAGGCTGATACCGTTGGTGGCGCAGCTAATCTAACCAATCAAAACCGTTATCTCATTTTTGATTGTACCACAGCTATGACGCTGGTTTCAGTTAAGGTATATGCCAGCGTTACAGGAACCAGAACTTTTGAATTAAGAAATAGTACTGGAACTGTGCTAGCATCTGCAGCAGTTAATATCACCTCAACATCAGGTGCCTTTACTGTACCTTTGAATTTTAGTGTGCCTGTTGGTACTTCCTTGCAGTTGGGTTTAGCCACGGCCAGCACATGCAACCTTTATCGTAATAGTGCCGGAGTAAGTTATCCATATACTACTCCCGGATATTACAGTATTACTGGTAGTGATGCCGGAGCTCAATACTATTATTATTTATACGATTGGGTAATTAAAGGACCCGATTGTGTAAGTCCCCGCACGCCTGTATTGGCGATGGTAACTGTATGTTCCGATGTTGAAGAACATGATGGTCAGGTCGTATCCTACTATCCAAATCCTGCCCGCGATCATTTCTTTGTTGAAATGAGTGGTATGCCAACAGGAAATGTACAGGTCACCATATTATCTGCAACCGGAAAGGTTGTGTATGATGAGCAGATGTCAATTTCCGGTGCTAATGCAAAAGCCGACATTAATGTCAGTGATTGGTCTTCGGGCATGTATTTCCTGAAAGTTCAGAATAAGGATTATACATGGTTTAAGAAGATTGCTGTAGAATAAGCATGATAAGTAAAATAAAAAGAGGCTGGCAATATTGCCAGCCCTTTTTATTTTCGTCCCATCCCTTTTTTTGTGTTGCGTTCTTACGTTATCTTAATGCAGTTGTTATTCAGAAAATAATTTCAATCCGATACTAATGGTTTATCAGAATCTTTTTCTCAAAGGTCGTTTTGCTTGTTTTTATAATCAAAAAATAAAGGCCATTTGGAATAGCGCTTACATCCATCAATAAGGATCTGCCTTTGTGAACGCAATTTCCAATAATATCGATAAGCTCAATTTGTTGTAGTTCGCGGTTGTTCGGAATAATGATATTGATTGATGTACTTGCAGGATTTGGAAAAACCTGACATTCCTCAGTGCTGGCTAATTGTTCAATTGATGCTCCTACGCATGTATGGATGGTATAAGAATCAGAAATCTGACCATTTATCCAGCCGTTTCCTGGATTGTCGGCATGGTAGCTGCGGACGTATTCCACACTGATTGTTGTATCGCTTACGCTTATGCGCAAATGACCTGCACTAGGAAGAATCACTCCCTGAACGTATCCAAAATCTGCCGCAATGGTATTTGTGTAATTCTGAACGGAGGGCTGTGGTACTTCCTGATATATTACACTGTCAAGATTTTGTTTCCCATAGAAATGATCATGGCCATGGAAGAAAATATTTACACAGTTGTCTTGCATCAGTTGATGAATCGGTTTATCCCATCCGGGACGGTTGGCGGCGAAACCTAAGCTGCTATCAGCATTCAAACCTCCCATTTCGTAATACGGAACATGTTCAATTCCTCCTCTTCCCAGACCTAGGGTGTCGCCTCCAATAATCTGATGGCAGAAAACAAATTTGTATTTCGAAGTACTGCTTTCAAGGGTCTGTTTAAACCATTGATATTGGTCCTCGCCAAGTGTCCAGTCCCACATATCTTTCGATTGTGATGGTTTAACTGTTGTGAACCAATAGGGATCAAGAACAACAAACAAGGCATCACCCCAAGTCCACGAATAATAGGTTTCGCGCAAACCAATGTAGGGTTGCACTGAAGTATCGCCAGTATAAAAAGGTCCGGGAGTGGGATTGGAATAATATTTTTTCCTTGCGTTCGCAGCCCAGATGGCTTCGTTATCACTTGTTCCGTCAAGCAACCAGCCTAGTTCTGCTTCATGATTTCCAATAACAAGATACAAGGGTACTGAGTGACCAATTTTATCGTAAAAATGTCGCAATAGTAACATCCGCTTTTCAATATTGGAATACGTAAGCACAGGCAGTTTTTCCGACATAAAGTTATCGCCGAGGTCTATGAAAAAGTCAGGATGATCGTCCAACGTGTGCTGTAGCGTGTTATAATACGTAGTATAATTGCTTCCTCCATCAAGGTGAGGATCTCCGTGAACATCAAAAACGAAATTGCTGCCGCCGCTTTTTTGAGTGCAAAAGCTATATTCGCTTCTGCTCAGATAGCTGACACTTCCTTGTTTTCTGTGCCTTACACGGTAATAATATTTTGTATTCGGGTTCAATCCTGAAATTACTGTAACAATAGGAACGTTTGCAGTGCCTGTTATTACTGGCGTTTGAGAAGAGTAGCTGCCCGACTGTGTGCCGTATTCAATATACATTTCGATGTTTTCCTCAGGCATCATATTAAGGGTGATACTCAAGTCTGTTGGTCTGCTCAATAGCTCTGTGAGGATAAATGGATAGTTGGGGTTACGATGAAATGAATAAACACTTGTGCCTGCAGTTATATATAATGTATTGCGATATTTATCACCCCATGCAAGATTGGTGGTTTTTTCAGGGACAGCGATACTGTCGATCAATATGCCCAAAGGTGAATATATCTTAATGCCATTAAATGCTGCCGCAACATAAACATTACCCTCTAAGTCGGTTTTAATACCATCAATTTCGGAGTTGACTTTTACAAAGAGCTTCCCTGGTTTTAAAGTTCCATCTGGCTTTAGTTCATAATAATATACTTTTCCATTAATGGAATTACACACATACAATCGTTGTTCGTCAGGAGAGAAGGTAATTCCATTGGGCTTTGCAAGACTATCCACAAGCAATACCAACGAATCATTGGATGGTAAAATTAAAAACACACCACAAAAGCTCAGTTGTTGTTCTCCTGCACTAATACCATAAGGAGGATCTGTGAAGTAGATATTACCATTCGATTTTACGACAATATCATTAGGGCTATTCAAACTGTCACCATTGTATAATACTGCCAGGGTTGTTTCAACACCGAATGTGTCTATTTTACTGACCTTGCGAGAACCCTGCTGAGCTATAAAAAGATTTCCATAAACGTCAGTTGCAATGCCATTCGCATTACCACTGGGATTGCGGAATACTGTTGTCCCGCTGCTTTGATTCCACAAATAAATTGTATTAGCGTTGATATCGCTGAATAGGAGTTGATCGTCGTTATTCCAGCAAGGGCCCTCTGTGAATAGAAAATTGCTGTCGACTTTGTGAAGAAGCCAGTTATTGACGCCTTGCCCATTGGCAACCGATACGATGAAAATGCTTAGTAACTGCAGTATTATGAAGTTTCTTTTCATATTGTTATGTTAATTGTCGTCTTTATTGATGAACGATTATCGCGGTTTTTTGAAATATTTTTTATACAAGTAAACCGACAATGCCTTCACTGGATTAATGACTAATCAATACTTTTGAATTGAAATCGCCCTCTGTCGAATGAATCTTAACGATATAAAAGCCATTTGCTAGTCCGTTAACATCAATGTTGGATGTTGTGCTTATCATAGCTACTTTTCCAAGTGTATTGATGAATGAAATTTTCATGTTTGTTAAGGGTGATGGGGACTTCAGAAGCAATCTGTCGCATGCAGGATTGGGATATAGCAATACTTCCGGGTCTGCAATTCGATTACTAACTCCTACTGAAGGGCAAGTTCCAACGGTATATGAAAAGGCGACTTCTCGGTTATGATGCAGACCAGAAATGGTATCAGCTGGCAGATAGGCTCTTACATAATCGATAGTCACACAACTTGGAGTTACAGTAACTCTTAAGTGACCTGATCCATCTAAGGTGTCTGATATATATGCTGAGGCGTTAGCGAGCAATCCAATTTCATAAGTCGAGTCGCTCGGCATTGGGACTTCCTGATAAACGACATCGTTCAATACTTCATGTGCGAATACATGATCGTGCCCATGAAAGAAAACATCTACACCATTATCGATAAATAGTTGGTGTATTGGCGCAGCCCAGCCAGGTCGTTTTGTAGCAAACTGATAGGTTCCATTACCATCGTATCCGCCCCATTCATAGAAAGTGGCGTCGGCCGCACCTCCTCGTCCCTGACCACGAACCTGATGTGCAAAAACGAATTTGTAGGTTGCTGTGCTGTTTTCAAGTGTTGTCTTCAGCCAACTGTATTGGTCGAAACCAATGGTCCAATCCCACTTTTGTGGTTTGGCCGAGGTGTCGTTTTGATATCTGTAAACATCCATCACCACAAAAAGTGCATCGCCCCAGGTCCATGCATAATAGTTTTCCGGTTGGTTCATACCATAGGGCTCAATATCATCATTGCCTGAGTAAAAACTGTTGGGGTATGGGTTGGCGAAATAGAATTTACGCCATAAAGTACCCCAGACGGCTAAATTATTTGGAGGTGTTTGCGCAAGATAATAGTCAAACTCTCCTTCGTGGTTGCCCATACAAAAATAATATGGAATCGAATGGCATATATTGCCAAGTAATGGTCTGTATACTTTGTGTAAGGAATCAGAAATAACTGATGTCATTGTCGCCGGATTTCGGTCATCCCCGTAAGTGTCACCCATGTCGATCATGAAGTCGGGATGATCAGCAGACTGATTCTGCAAACAGATTTTGTACAAATTCGCACAACCCTTTTTATCATAGATATGAACGTCTGACTCAATGGTAAAAACAAATGAACTGCCTGAGGCGCGTTGTGTGTAGAAGCTTCTTTCGATGCCCGATTGAAATGTACCTGGGCCTGAAAGACGGTACCTAGTGCGATAGTAGTATTTTGTGTTGGGAAGCAGGTTCTGAAGGTCAATCTCGTTTGGAGTTCCGGCTGTATTGGCCATTTGAGATGTTGAAAACGGATAGCTACCGCAGACAGTTCCATATTCAATATAAAAATCAACCGATTGGTTGAAAAGTAGGCTTACTGTCATCGACGTATCGGTGGGACGCCCTAGAATTTCATTGAATGTTTGACCAATACTCAACTGAATTCCGAAAATGAACAGCAATGCTGAAAGGGTGATTGTTCTCATGAGTTTATTGTAAAGTTAGACTGATGATTATTATAATCAAAGCAACGATGAGCCAGCATCAATGGAAAAGTGGCGAAAATAAATGAACTTAAGAATTGTGACAAATCAATTCAATGAAACCAAGGGAATCATCAACGAATGCCTTAATACATTCAGCAAAGCAATGCTATAAAAAATGCTCGTCAATATATTTTTTGAAATCTACTTTATATTGATCGCTAATAGGAACATAAACACTTCCGTAGAAAACGATACGGTTACGCTCAATTGTGGTTACATTTTGCATGTTGATGATGAACGATCGATGAACGCGCATAAAGCGATCCTGAGGTAAAAAGCTCTCAAGATTTTTTAAACGCATCAGGGAAACGATATGAGTTTTATTCGAAAGATAGATTTTTACATACTCACTCATGCTTTCAATAAAATCAATTTCGTGCAAATTGATCTTTATGATTTTTCCATCCGAATTTACAAAAAAGTGATCGCGCTTGACATCAGCAGTGGTCTTCTCAGATTTTTGCATAAAATGCTTTAGCGCTTTATTGGCTGCTCGAAGAAAATCTTCGTATGTGATAGGTTTTAGAAGATAATCTAAGGCATCAACTTTATAGCTTTCCACAGCATACTGACTATAAGCTGTTGTAAAAATGATGCAACTATCTGTCGAGAGCGATTTGGCAAAATCCATCCCGCTCATTTCAGGCATGTTTATATCCACAAAGACCAACTCAATATTTCCAGAGGCCATTTCTTTCATGGCATCAAACGCATTGCTGCATTGACCATGAAGTTCCAGAAACGGTGTTTTTTGAATATAATCGGCAATCTGCTTCAATGCATAGGGTTCATCGTCGATTGCAAGACATTTAATTTTCATACAAGGGGACTTTTATGCGAACCATATATTCGTTGTTGGATTCGTGAACGACGAAAGTGTAATTCGTATGATAGATCAAATCTAATCTTTTTTTGGAATTGTTCAACCCAATCGGAGTGCTTTGTGATGGTGTATTTGCCTTATGTGCTTTGCTGTTGCGAATTTCAACTTCCAACAGGTTATCAATAATTTTAAATGAAATGTGGATGAACGATTTCTCAACGGCCAGAATCCCATGTTTGAAGGAGTTTTCGACCAAACTAATAAAAAGCAATGGTGGGAGGTTCACTTCTGGTATTTTTTCAGGGTAATCAAAAACTATTTCCACATTTTGGTTTACCCTGATTCTCATCAATTCGATGTAGTCGTTGATGAAATCTATTTCTTTTTGAAGAGTATATCTGTCGTTTTCGTAAAGCAAAACGCGCATTAACTGAGATAATTTTACCACCGATTTTTTCGCGATCTCCGGGTCGAATTCTATCAGCGCATGTATATTGTTCAGCGTATTCATAAAGAAGTGGGGATTAATCTGATGTTGCAGTAACGAAAGTTGATTCTTTACGTTTTCTTTCTGCAACTGCTCGTAGTCCTTTCTATCCTGAAGCCAGCTAACAGTCATTTTGATTGCATCATTTAAACCAATAACCAGAATAGATCCAACAATATTATAAAATATGGTGTTCAAAATCCATAAGGTGTCCCTTTTGCTGTCAGGATTTGCGCTTGATGAAATATTAAAATGCTCTGTAATTACATAGCTAAACGATGATAAAATGCTGATTGCAAGTACAACACTTATCATAACCAAAAAGTAATGCAGATACTTCTTGTTTTTTAATAGGTTGAATAATGCGAAATTATTAATGAGGAATATTAATAGAAATGGGAATATTCGAAGTAGTTCGTTGGTAACTCGAACCCAGTCTATTCCTTCTCTTCCTGGTGAAAGTAACACAGGAAAGATGAGAACAAGAATCCAAAAAATTAAATATATAATATTTTCGGATTTTTTATTTGATTTTGCTTCCGTCATTATTTCAACATTGAAATCGGGCAGGTTGTGAAATTATAAAATAATTAATGAAGAGGTGTAGCTTTTTCCATTTGATGAGCACTTAATAAAGTACACACCAGTCGGATAATTTGCAATATTAAGGAGGTAGCTGTAATCGCAATTTCTATTTATACTGAGGTTTTCTTCGTGTTGTAGGATTCCTGCGCAATCAAAAACTTCAATATTATAGTGTGACGAATTACAATTTAATAAATGAATATCGATGTTGGCAATTCCTTCATACGCCGGGTTTGGAAATATCAGGATACGCA
This sequence comes from Bacteroidales bacterium, assembly GCA_963678485.1. GTDB lineage: Bacteria > Bacteroidota > Bacteroidia > Bacteroidales > CAIWKO01 > CALGYY01. Next base: position 309,651 of record OY782882.1, on the reverse strand, counting down.
ACGGATTTTCATCTGAGTTGGGCATGTTGGCTTCTGAATTTCCGCCTCTGACACATCGAATCCAATGATTTTCAGATTTTACAGTATAGGATGCGATCCCACTTGAAAAATCTATAGTCCATGTGTGTAACGTATCTGTTGAGAACATAGTAGTCGATGACCAGTAAATTCCAAGACCGGTAAGAGGGAAGACGTTAGTATCAATACTAGGATGAAAGAAATTTACTTCACTGATTGATTGAAGCTCTTTGATGTTGGGCAATCGCCAATCGTCGTGTCCTGCGTAATTCAATTGTTCTGCATAATTTAATGCATCGAACCAGCTTGTTGTTGTGATTGCATTCTTTATCCAAATCAACCCCGTTTTACTATCTGTAATAGTTCCATCTCCATTGTCAGTATAATGTTGTTCCCAACTGTCGTCTTTTACGCAGCGAGCATTAAAACGCTTGCTACCACCTGCACTTACTGTTTCATTTTTTGGATGAGCTCCGATGCCTCCACCTGCATTGACAACCCAAACTTTTGAAGTGTCATCCGCTCTGGTTTGAAAGGTCCACCAATATTCAGCATTGTTTATACTGAAATATTGATCGTCAATTGCTGGTAGTTTGTCGTGGTTCAATATACCAAACAACTCATGAGAATCGGGTAATCGCCATGAATAGCCAGCCAGCGTGAGTTGGTCGCAGTAATCTTTAGCCATCTCCCAGGTCATTTCTCCTCCATCGACCTTTTGCCAGGTAAGCTTTGTGACGTTGTCCTTTATGGTTCCGTTGCCATTATCCATATATGAAGGGAGGTTTAGCGAATAGTCAGAATCTTCGCCATCGATTGCAGTATAGTCGGTCGACTGACCTGTGTCAGGTAATTTCGACATAATCGAATCCTGTGCGCTCACAGACGCGAAGGCCAATAGGAAAATACTGAAAAATAATAATGGTCTGAATGAACCAAGCATGCTGCTATTGTTTTATCAATTTAATGACTTCAGTTGAATGCTCAGTATTTGCTTTTAAAAAGTACATTCCTGACGGATAGCTCGTAAAATCTTGCTCAGCTATTTGTGTCCCTTTCCATATACATTGTCCCATTGCATTTAATAGTTCATATTGTTCGTCGCCATTCGTATTTGAGATATTTATCTTCGATAAAAATGGATTGGGATACACCGTAATCTGCTTTTGTAAAGGAATCTCTCCTGTCGATGCAGGATAAATTTCAACAAAATCACCGGGAGTTAAAATTCTTCCGTCAAATGCTGAGTAGGTTTTGGCATATTTATAAACGCGGAATACAGAATTCATCAATTCTTCAGGTCGGGCAGGATTATGTGGAATGGTATCACCTTGTGTTAGTCTGCCAGTATTTGTTACGGGACTGATATACTTCCAAACCACAGTGCCAGCATTCGTCACTTCAAAAATATCTCCGAAGGGTCCGGCACAAACAATAGTATTTCCGTTTGGTAAACGTTGTGCGCCGGAAATATCATGAGCATATAAGGAAGTGGGTGGTGTTGCCTGATATGACCAAGTCGTTGTTGTAGGACCAAAGGCCGTTCCTGCGACATAAGTATAGTTCCCTGAGCCATCAACAGGCGTGGTAATTTCATCAACTGTTGAATAATTTCTATTTACTCCATTATTGAAACAGGTGAGATTTCCTGCTCCCGGACAGCCTGATTTTACCCATTCCACATCGTGCTGCTCAAAATATGTTTGATTACTCACTGTTCCCATGCCATAGGTCAATGGGTTTCCCCAACGGTATAGCAAATCTCCGCCTTTTCCACGATCACCTCCTGAATGGGAGGCCGATTCTGCCAAGGTCGTGCTGTGGTCTACTATCCAGACTTCGCTGTTACCTCTTACGCTCATTGCGATTTGATCAAAGGTTGCATTGTAGTCAATGCTGTTCATGTGGTTCCAGAAGAGGGGTAGTACTCGATGGTCGCCAGCCGCATCAATTAATTCCGGATGAGCGCTTACATCACCATAATTGGATTTTGATGCATCGTGCTCCTGAATTAAATGATCCCAAACATGCCATTCCCAAACTACAGTACCGCCAGTTGGATACGTTGGATGTATTTCGATGATACAATCGGGCAATATAAAGCCTTTTTGTTGAACATCCGATTGGAAATTTGATGTATCAAAGCCTGCTGCTTCAACCTCTGCAAGCGTTTTTTTCTCCACTACCAACATTATAATGTTTCCATTCGGTAAGCGCTTGATGTCGTGGTGTTGCATATAGGTTGTGGTGGAATAATCCATCGACCAAACAAGGCTGTCATTCCAATTATATTGCTCAATTCTTCCTCCTTCTCCACCACCAGTTCCAAGATTTCCCTGAGTCATGCAAGCACGCAGCAAATCACCATTCTCTAATAAATATACCGCTTGCCCCGGAGCATAGGTGCTTGCTGTCCATTGATGAACAATGCGCCCTTCATTATTGATTAGATATGTCATGGTATTCTGCTTGGGCGCAAAAAGGGTATAGCCGTCGTAAACATTCGCAGTGTCATTAATAAATACACCTACCGTCTGCGATTGACCTGCAGAAACTCCAATAAAGAGTAACAGTAAAAAAAGCTGTTTCGAATATTTTATAATTGACTTCAACATATTGACCTCCATTTATTAGAATAATTATTTAACAAGGATCATTTTTTTGCACATTTGCTCTTGGTTTGCCTTTAGAATATAGAAGTACATGCCGCTTGCAACTTGATTTCCAATATCATTGGTGCCATCCCAAACTACTGAGTGTTTGCCTTTATCATATGCGCCATTAATCAGTGATTTGACATGATTTCCTGAAAAATCAAAAATTTCGAGGTTGATGCTTTTTGCATCTGAAACATCAAATTCAATAGTGGTACTAAATGTAAAAGGGTTGGGATAGTTCTGATTAAGTATGTCTTCAGGTTTAATATATTCTTCCTTGTCCTGTATCGATGATAAGTCGGCAGGTGTGAAATAATCGGGAGTGGCTCCTGTCATCGTACTCCCAGGTGTGAGGTCATGACCTGTGATTGCAGGATGATCGCTGGTGTATCGATAAGCTCTGAATACTCCATTATAAGTTGGGTAGTTGTCAACTTTAATTTTCTTTAATCCATCGCGAGTCATGGGGTTAATAAATTCCCACACGATGGAAGTGTCGTTCGGAGCGACTTCAAAGAAATGACCGTCGTTCATCGAGCACACAAAGGTGTTTCCATTCGGCAAACGTTGTGCGCTGGAGCCAATGCTGCTATAGAACGAAGTGTTGTTTTTACTCGAAAAGCTCCATACAATTTGTTTTGAAACATTTTTCTTTTCTTTCATCAGGTTGCTGTTCGGCGAATTCACAATGGAGTATCCTGCTGTTGGAGGATTGACGAAGTCGCCCGTATTCACACCTGAAGAATTTATAAATGGATTGATTTCTAAAATGTATGATTGTGAGGATAGCTCAAAGAGGTTTTCAGCGTTATTAAAAATCAGAAAGTTTCCTGCTCCCGGCAATCCTGGCTTAATCCATTGAATGTCGTGTGCTCCGCCAATCTGCTTATTGCCTGCAGTTGCTTTTGTCCAGTTGTCAAGTACCGAAGGAGGATCGCCTTGTTCATATCTTGCAGGATCACCAAACCGATATATAAAATCTCCTGCAGTACTTGCTGCAAGCGCAATACTACTATCAGCATCATTTGGTATAAATGTGTTGCCATGATCTATTACATAAAACTCCCCTTGAACAGAATTAATAACCATTAGATCTAAATCCTGATTGTAATCAAGGGAATTGCAATGCAACCAATCGCTTCTTACTGGCATTCCTGGGAGGTTCAGATCAATTCTTCCGGGTGTATTAGCAATAATGCCATATGTTGGTTTTGAAGGATCTATGTCCTGTACAACGTGATCGAAAAAACACCATTCCCAAATGACATTGCCTTGTCGATCAACCTCAACGATGGCATCCATTTGTGGATTGGTGTATGTGTTTGCTGGATCGCATCCAGCATCCAGGCATTGCTGAGAAGTGAGGTCTTTATTAGCAATGTAAATAAAGGTCGAATCTCCAAGCTTAGGATTGTATATCTTTGCAAAATCATGGTGTCCATGATAATTGGAACGTGTCTCTGTATATTGCCATACGGTATTTCCATCCCAATCAAGTTCTTTCCATGAATTCTGACTGCTGGGATTGCCACCCACTGCATCAAGCAAGGTACCCGCTTCAGTAAAGCGAGGATTAGTCCCAATATTCCAGGTGTGAATCACATGACCTTCCATGTCGATAAGGTATGATGTGCCCCTTGTCCCAAACAGGGTATAGCCGTTGTATGCATTTGCTGCATCCCAGTATCTGGTTTCGGTACGAACCATGAAACTTTCCTGAGCGAAGGAAACATAATAAAAAAGAAAGAGAACTAATACGCACATTAGCTTTTTCATATGCATTTTATTAATTGGTTAATAGCATTTTTTTAACTGATATCTGATTACCGCACTCTACCTTTACTGTGTACACGCCTGCAGGAAAATTCTGTGCATCCCAATGAAAATAATAGGTGTCTGGAGCAAGCATATTGTTTTGAAGTATGCTTACTTCTTCACCAAGAAAATTGTAAATAGACACGTAGACAGATTCTGACTCAACAAGTTTAAAACTTATGGTAGTTGCGTTGCTGAAAGGATTTGGATAATTATGTAAGCATTTGATATTGTCGATTGGATTCTCATCATGGTTGTTGATGCCAATATTTTCACCAGTATACGTTCTAGCCACCCGAAATCCGATATGATACCAGGGATGCACAGGGTCTTGAGGCCCGCGAAAATAGGAGGGGTTGCGATTTGAAATACGGGAATGACCATCATTTACACCGGAACTATCGGTGAGTCCGTTATACCAATTACCGCCACGCATACCTTTATAAGGTTTGCCGTCAGGCATCATCGAAGCCGACGCTTCTGTTGGTCCAGTAGGATTATCGTAAACGCTGGAACCGTAGTAGGAGTTCCCGTACCAATCATTCACAAATTCCCAGACATTTCCCTGCATATCATACAGACCAAAGCCATTCGCTCCATTGCCCGTCTGATAGCTTGTTGAAGCTCCGGGCCAATTGTAGTCAGTTTTAAGTCTTAAGGCTCCGTTATAAAAACCAACGGGTGTTGTATTTGGGAAAGAGCCGGTTTCGTAAGGATCACCAGAGCCGGGGATATTCGTTGTTGTAATATCTATTGTGTTGCCATTTGCATATTTGTAGTAGGGATTTTTATGTCCTCCGCGACCGGCATATTCCCATTCAGCCTCGGTGGGCAAACGAAATCCGTTTTTACTAACATCACATTCCCAACTACTCAGATTGTAACATTCTTCCAAACCATTTTGCTGACTTAGCCAATTGCAGTATAAAGCCGCACCTTTCCATCGTACGCCAACCATAGGATGGTTTGTTCTGAAATCAGCAATCGAAAAGCTACTACCATTATAGCTAATACTGTAGTAACTCTGGTACTGATTTGTGTAGCAAACAGTGTCCCCTGAAAGATAGACAATGTTGTTACTAACTGAGATGGTACCTGCCTGAATTGCCGAATTTAGAAATGCTAGGAATTGCTGATTACTAGTTTCTAATGTTGATATGTAAAACGAATCAAGTTTTACTGAATGCACGGGTATTTCATCACTGGGATGACCCGGATCGACAAAACCAAAATGGTCGCCCATGCTAAAGGTGTCCGCAGGAATAATTACCATGGTGTGGGTTTGCGCATTAAGAAAGGTAGAAAGAAAAAGAAGTGCAATGGCTAGACTTAATTGTTTCATGTGATTAGTGAATTGATAAATAAATTCGATGCAAATCTAGTGGAGTGCTTTCTGCATCCCAAATAAATTCAACGAATGGTATTGTTTTATCAGTGAAAAGCAATAATCATTCAATCAGAAAAGTCAAATCATTTCTGTTCCAATGGAAACTCCTTGAAAACTAATTTTTTGTTTTCTGAAGCAGATACTTCGCCGTAATAGATTTTTTGTTATTGCACAAGTCTTCCGGCGTTCCGGCAAACATAAGTTCTCCGCCGTTTTCACCTCCACCAGGGCCTAGATCAATGATCCAGTCGGCGCATTTGATGATTTCCAAATTGTGCTCAATCACAATTACGGTATGACGGTTTTCTACCAGTGCCTCCAGGGCAGCGTGCAGCTTCGAAATGTCGTGAATATGAAGTCCCGTGCTTGGTTCGTCGAAAATAAAAAGGGTAGGACTCTCCGAAGCACCTTTCGTTAAAAAGGATGCAAGCTTAAGTCGCTGTGCTTCGCCACCGGAAAGAGTACTCGATGCCTGGCCCATTTTTACATACCCCAGTCCCACATCCATCAAGGGTTGCAGACGTTCAACTATGCGACGTTCAGTGGCTGTTTTCTGTTTTTCTTCGTCGAAAAACTCAATGGCTTCACTAATCGTCATATCAAGAATTTCTGTGATATTTTTTTCGCGATACTTTACATCCAGTACTTCATCTTTAAATCGTTTTCCACCACAGCTTTCGCAAACAAGTGAGATGTCGGCCATGAATTGCATTTCAATTTTTACAAAGCCATCGCCTTGACATTCTTCACATCTTCCACCTTCCGTATTAAACGAGAAATACCCTGGTTTGTATCCACGCATTTTGGCTAGCTGCTGATCCGCGTAAAGCGCACGTATTTCGTCATAGGCTTTTACATAGGTCACTGGATTGGATCGTGAAGATCGCCCAATAGGATTTTGATCAACAAGCTCCACGGCAGATATACGCTGGTAATCACCTTCGAGTTTGCTGAATTTTCCTGTCTTATCGGTGCTGCCACCGTGAATTTTGCGTAGTGCGTTATATAGAATTTTCTTGACTAATGAGGTCTTGCCGGAACCACTTACACCAGTGACAACTGTAAGTATATGCAGTGGGAAATCTACAGAAATTCCTTTTAGATTGTTCTCTCTTGCACCAGTAACTCTGATAAATTCCTTCCATTTGCGTCGCTGCGGTGGCATGGTGATTTCCATTAATCCACTGAGATATTTTCCTGTGTAACTGTCGGGGCAAGAAGTTATATCTTTAACCAATCCACTGAATACTAAATATCCACCAAGTCTCCCGGCTTCTGGACCAATGTCGATAACCTGATCTGCAGCGCGGATGATGTCTTCGTCGTGCTCAACCACAATAACTGTATTGCCGATGTCACGCAGTTTTTTTAATACTTTGATTAGTTTCTCAGTGTCGCGGGGATGAAGGCCAACCGAAGGTTCATCCAGAATGTATAATGATCCAACCAGACTGCTGCCTAGTGCTGTAGCCAGATTGATGCGTTGAGATTCGCCGCCGGAAAGACTGTTGCTTGCCCGGTTCAATGTTAGATAGCCCAAACCTACATCCTGCAAATATTCAAGTCTGTTGATAATCTCAGGCAACAAGCGTTTTGATACCGCTTCGTCATGTTTTCCAAGTTTTATAGTCTTGAAAAATTCCAACACGCGATCCACCGGAGTTATCAGTAGGTCAACAATGGATTTGCCGGCAACTTTTACATATGATGCGTCGCTGCGAAGTCGTGTTCCCTGACAATCGGGACACAAGGTCTTGCCCCTGTAGCGAGCTTGCATTACGCGATATTGTATCTTGAATTTTTGTTCCTCAACAAATTTGAAAAAATCGTTGAGTCCATTAAAATACTCATTGCCGGTCCAAAGTAATTTTCGCTGTGCATCAGTAAGGTCATGAATGGGTTTATGAACAGGAAAATCGAATTTGTATGCATTCATCACGAGCATCTCCCGCCATTCACCCATCTTTTCACCTTTCCAGCATGCGATGGCTTCCTGATATACTGATAAACTTTTATCTGGAATTACAAGATCCTCGTCAATACCAATGATGCTTCCAAAGCCTTCGCAGCTTTTGCAGGCACCATAAGGATTGTTGAATGTGAAAAGGTTTACCGATGGCTCTTCAAAGCTCATTCCGTCTCTCTCGAAACGGTTTGAAAAGGAGTGAAGCTTCATTCCATCGTCAGAGGGAATCATTATGATACAGCTCCCATCGCCCTCAAAAAATGCTGTCTGTATTGAATCAGCAATTCGCGATTGCAGTCCTTCGTCGTTCCTATGTGATGCTACGCGATCAATCACCAGCGCAAGGGATTCGGCTTTTTTAATAGATTTATCGTCGATACAGGTTTCGGTTTCTCGCACCTCACCATTAACCACAACACGCGTAAAGCCTTGCTGAAGGAGTATTTCGAGGTGGGTCTTCAGGGGTCTGCCGTTTTTAAGGACTATAGGACTGCAAATCAGCGAACGTGTTCCTTCTTCTTGTCCAATAATAAAGTCAACCACATCTGTGACGCTATGGCGCTGGACTTCCTTGCCACTTATTGGAGAAATCGTTTTTCCTGTTCTGGCAAACAGTAGTTTTAGGTAATCATAAATTTCAGTTGAGGTACCAACTGTGCTGCGAGGGTTATGCGTTTTTACTTTTTGTTCGATAGCAATCGCAGGGGCGATTCCTTTTATAGAATCCACTTCTGGTTTCGACATACGGCCTAAAAACTGACGCGCATAGGAGCTTAAACTCTCAACATATCTTCGCTGTCCTTCGGCATACAAAGTGTCGAATGCAAGTGAAGATTTTCCAGATCCTGACAAGCCAGTAATTACAACAAAATGATTGTGAGGAATGTCAACACTGAGGTTTTTCAGGTTATGCACACGGGCGCCACGTATACTAATACTTTTTAAAGTCTTGTCTTTCTCTTCTTTACCGGGGGCCATGGGTGCAAATATTAAAAGATGTTAATTTTTTTTGTGGAAAACTATCCTAAATACATATGAATCAATGCATCATATTATGCATAACCCTTTAGGGAGTGCAAAATTATCATTATTTATTTGGATAATCCGGCTTTTGATAGTATATTTGCATATTAATTCACACAATAATCATCTCATTATACACGTTACAGATTGATTATTGTGATTTTATTTAACCAACACAGGAGAGTGATTATCGAATAGACCTATACCTTTCAGCATAAACTAAAAGCGGGAGGTAATATGCCAGTGCAATTAGCTACGGATCAACATTTGATTGATTCATATTTGGCGGGTAATCACTCAAGTCTCGAAAAACTCATTCAGCGTCACAAAAAGCGGGTGTATTCATACATCCTAATGGTGGTACGTGACCAACATCTGGCTGAAGACATTTTTCAGGACACCTTCATTAAAGTGATCAATACGCTTCGTTCAGGGAATTACAAGGAAGAAGGAAAATTCATTCAATGGGTAATGCGTATTGCTCATAATCTGATCATCGATCACTTCCGTAAAAACCGGAGGATTCCAACAATCGAAAATGATGATGATTTCGACATTTTCGAAACCTTGAAAGTCTATGATGACAATGTGGAAGACCGTATGGTCGTTGACCAGATTCATCATGATGTCAGAACCTTAATCGAGTTTCTGCCACCAGAGCAGCGCGAAGTTGTGATGCTGCGTCACTACAGTGAAATGAGCTTTAAGGATATTGCCGAAGAAACCAATGTGAGCATCAACACGGCATTAGGTCGGATGCGGTATGCACTGATTAATTTACGCAAGCTGATCGAGGAAAAAGAGATCATGCTGACCATTAGCTGAAACAATTTTTTGGTTATAATAATAAATTCACACTAAGCCCGTTTGCTTGGTGTGAATTTAATTTTAAACCATTTTGTTTGCCTATGACTAAAACCTTAACGCCTGAAAAACTTGTTCTTTTTGTGTATGATGAAATCAGCGACCCGCAGGAGCGCGATGAGATTTCAACTATGGTGAAAGTAGATAATGAAGCCTATGCACTTGTTAGTGAACTGGCTGCAATGCGCGATACTATTGAACGCTCTGACGCTTCACCATCAGAAAACTCCATCCAAAGCATCCTCAACTACTCACGAGCGCTGAGTGTGGTTCATATGAAAAACCACCGTACCATGGGACTTGTTCTCAATTAACATCAAAAACCCGCTTTGGCGGGTTTTTTTGTTTTAATTTTGCACCATTATGACAAAAAAAGAGCGCTTTGCGAGATTTATCGCGTATTTTAGTGTAAGTATGCCTGTCGCCGAGAGCGAACTCGTATTCAAATCTCCCTATGAATTATTGGTTGCTGTCATCTTATCAGCACAATGTACTGATAAACGTGTCAATCTTATAACTCCGGTTTTTTTTAAGCGTTTTCCCAATGCCGCATCTTTAGCAGTAGCTGATGTAGAAGAGATTTTTAAGTTGATTTCAAGTTGTTCTTATCCTAATAATAAAGCGAAGCATCTTTTGGGAATGGCTCAAATGCTCGAATCGGAGTATAAGGGAATAGTGCCCGATGATGTTGACGAATTACAAAAGCTCCCCGGTGTCGGACGAAAAACAGCCAATGTGATTGCCTCTGTTGTGTTTAATAAACCTGCAATGGCAGTCGATACTCATGTTTTTCGCGTCGCTGCCCGCATCGGCTTAAGTGTGGATGCGAAAAATCCACTGGAAACAGAACGTCAACTTGTGGCAAACATCCCTGAAGCATTAATTCCCAAAGCCCATCACTGGTTGATTTTGCATGGAAGATATGTCTGTACTGCCCGCAAGCCCAATTGTCCCCAATGCGGAGCCAGCGCTTTTTGTAAATATTTTCAATCCTCAGAAAAAAAATAGACAATCGTAGATTTATTAATAGCACAATATCACATTACCACATTATCGATTTTATGAAAGATTTTGCCCCAGAATGGACCACTGAATTCCCTTGCGCTATCACCGTTTGTGATCGTGAAGGTGTAATCCTTTATATGAATGAAAAATCCTGCTCAACTTTCGAAAAATATGGTGGAGCAGCACTAATAGGCACCAATCTCGCTGCATGTCATCCCGAACCAGCAAGGAAAAAGTTATTCGAACTACTGGAAACGCAAAGCAGTAACGCATATACCATTGAAAAGGAAGGCTTAAAAAAAATGATCTATCAACATCCCTGGTATCAAAACGGAGAGTTTATGGGGCTTGTTGAAATGTCACTTATACTTCCTTCGGTGATGCCACATTTTATCAGAAAGTAATACTCTTCGCTATCTTTCTTTGCAACTCCTTATTATTAATGAGTCTGCTACTTGTCAGTTGAGTTTGTAGTTCGATGTCACGATTGCTCAAATTTTTGAAAATTATTAAAATAGCTGATATTCAATAAGAAAAGTTTTAATTCTATTGTATTTCCGTAAAAATTGAAATTTTTTTTTGACAAAATGTCATTATTGATAAAAACAGTATTACTTTTGTACCGTTGTTATGACAACTATTAAATAATTTCAGATGTCAGCATTACATGAAGATGAAGTTTTCGATATCCTGACAGGGAAAATCTCAGGAGCTATCAACCGAACATTGCTGCGTGCATTTTCTAAGGAAAATATAGATATTAGCACTGAGCAGTGGACTGTAATGGCTTGTTTATGGAATAAAGATAAGGTAACACAACAATCACTGTGCGATATCACCGCAAAGGATAAACCCAGTATGACCCGCTTGATTGACAAGCTGGAGAAAAGAAATTTTGTAGTCAGAGTTTCTGACCCTACTGATCGGAGAATAAATTTAATACATCTTACTCAAGCCGGAATCGACCTAAAGAAACGATCTTCAGCACTGGTAAAACAGGTAGCTGAGCGAACCCTGGCAGAGATTAGCGATCAGGAACTTGATCTAGCACGTCAGGTCCTTAAAAAAATCATGAAAAACTTACAATAATTTTTTTACCTATAAAGTTGTTAAGACAACCATTGTTTAATTAATTAAATAGTATTTCAAAATGAAAAGAGCAGTTTTAGTCCTGATGATGGTCGTAGCGCTGCAACCGCTATTTGCACAAACATCCTTGAGTCTTGATTCGTGTCGTAGGATGGCATTAAAGCACAATAAAAGTTTGCAGATTGCTAATGAGAGCCTCAATGCTGCAGAACAAATGAAGAAGGCTGCCTTCACGCAGTTTTTCCCGAACTTTGGCGCTGTCGCCAGTTACACTTACAACCAGAAAGGGATTTCCCTTTTATCCGAAGATGCCTTACTTCCAGTTGGAACCAAGATGGCTGATGGTAGTTTCGGTTTTACGCCTTCACAAATTTCGAATTCATGGACAATGATTGGCGGCAAACCAGCACCCTTGGATGCGAATGGTCAACCTTTCGATCCTTCGGTGAATCCTGAGAAAATCATTTGGAAAGAGTATGCATATCTTCCCAAGGAATCCATGGAGTTTGATACTAAAAACATTTTTGCCGGAGGTATCAGTTTCGTTCAACCAGTGTATCTGGGTGGGAAAATCCGCGAATTGTATCGTATGTCAAAATCAGCCGAGGCCTTAGCTTCAGTGAATGTTGAGGATAAAACTTCCGACATTTTAGTGGAGGTTGACGAAGCATATTGGCGTGTAGTTTCTCTTGAAAACAAAGTTGAGTTAGCCACAGAGTTCCGCACATTGGTTGCAAAAATGGATAGTAATGTCGCTATTATGATTGAGGAAGGTGTGGCAACAAAAGCAGATGCTCTTAAAGTAAAGGTTAAGCTTAACGAAGCGGATATGTCACTTACAAAAGCTGAAAACGGATTGGCCTTATCGCGTATGGCGCTGAACCAATTAACAGGATTGCCACTTGATGATAAAACACCTTTGCAGGATATGGATCTGAGTGATATTTTGCCTCCACCTGTCATTGGTTCCATTAGTCAGGCGATTGAAAATCGACCTGAAATCCGTTCACTAAGTCTTATGGGCGATATTGCCAAATCAAATCAGCGTATCACGGTTTCTCGCTTCCTTCCCAATATTGCTGTTACCGGCAATTATTTGCTTACCAATCCTAATATGTATAATGGCTATGAAAACAAATTTGGAGGAATGTTTAATGCCTCCGTCGTTGCCACGATTCCACTGGTTCATTTTGGTGATCGTATCCATACACTAAAAGCTGCAAAAGCTGAAACCAGAATTGTCGGACTTGAGCTACAGGAGGCCCGCGAAAAGATAGAACTTCAAATTAACCAAAGTGCATTTCGAATTAACGAAAGCACCAAAAAGCAAATTGCTTCTGCTCGCAATGTTGACCAGGCAGAGGAAAACCTGCGAACGGCCAACGAAGGTTTTGATGCCGGAGTAATTACTTCTACTGATTTATTGGCTGCTCAAACCGCTTGGCTGTCGGCCAAAAGCGATATGATTGATGCGGGGATCGAAGTGCGCTTATGTCATTTATATCTTGAAAAAAATCTTGGTGCACTGAATCCTGCCAGCGAAGGAATTCAACAGCCAGCCATTCACTAAACAATCAACGAATAGATTGCGCCAAAATTAACCTTTCAGAGATCGTAAAAAACTCAAGAGGTGGCAAGCAATCAGCAAAAAAATATTATTTAATAAAAGAATCTATTTAAGTTTTTTAATTATAAAAATTCATATCAGCTATGAAACAGATTAAAGAAAAAAACCGCAGTCTGCAGTTTGCATTAATCGGGACAATCTCGGTAATCGTTGTACTTTTTATTATCGGTCTTTATATTTATAAACCCGAGCCTCAGTATATACAAGGTGAAGCTGAAGCAAGTGAAATTAGGATTTCTGGCATGGTGCCGGGACGTGTAAAACAATTTTATGCAGAAGAGGGAACTCAGGTGAAGGCTGGAGATACCCTTGTTGTACTTGACAGTCCGGAATTACTGGCAAAGAAAGAGCAGGCGTCGGCTGCCGAGGATGCTGCAATGGCGCAGGATCATAAGGCACGAAAGGGTGCTCGTCAGGAACTTATTACGGGTGCTTACGAAATGTGGCAAAAGGCCGAGATTGGTGTTGATATTTCTAAAAAGTCGTATGATCGCGTACAGCGTCTTTTCGACAAAGGAGTAATTCCTGCTCAGAAGCGTGATGAAGCTGAATCGCAGTACCGCGCTGCCGTTGCTACCGCCAAAGCAGCAAAATCGCAGTATGACATGGCAAAGAATGGTGCGGAGTCTGAAGATATCGATGCGGCACAGGCCTTGGTCGACAGAGCAAGAGGTGCACTTAATGAAGTAAATGCATATCTCGACGAAACAATTTTAGTGTCACCCTCTGATGGCGAAATTTCTGAAATCTTCCCGAAAGTGGGAGAACTAGTTGGTACAGGAGCTCCAATAATGAATGTTGTCAATCTCGATAACATCTGGTTTACCTTCAATGTAAGGGAAGACCTATTGGGCGACATGAAAATTGGCAGTACACTCAATCTTAAAATTCCCGCATTAGGGAATGAAACAGTTGAAGCCAAAATAACATTTATCAAGGCTTTGGCTTCATATGCCACATGGAAGACCACTAAAGCAACAGGTCAGTTTGATGCTAAAACCTTTGAAGTGCGTGCAACTCCCGTTAAAAAGGTAAAAGACCTGAGGCCGGGAATGTCAGCTATCGTTGAAAAGGTGGTGAAATAATTTTGATATTATCATTTTTTGATCTGTAAAACTAAAGTCTATGAAATCCCGGATTCTGTCTGGAACTCAAGCAAGCATCAAAAGGGAGTGGAAGCGAATACTGGCTCGGCCAATGTATATTTTTGCTCCCATACTGGTGATGGTTTTCTGCTTTGTATTCTTTCTAACGTTCCTGCGTCAGGGAATGCCCACCGACCTTCCCTTGGGGATTATTGATCAGGATCATTCCTACGTTTCAAGAACCTTTGCACGTAATCTGGATGCGACTCCCCAATCGCATGTGGTTGCATACTATCCTGATTATATCAGTGCAAGAAAAGATATGCAAAGTGGAGATATATATGCATTTATCCTTATCAACAGGAATTTCGAACGCGATTTATTGTCGGGAAGAAGGCCACAAATCACATTTTATGTGAATGATGCATACCTGATCCCGGCTCGCTGCTGCTGAAAGATTTGACTTACATGAGCGCTATGGGTTCAGCGTATCTGGAGAAAAGATCGCTTGAAGCACGTGGTATCAGCGAAGATCGCATAATGTCAATCATACAGCCAATAACCATGGACGGTCATCTAATTGCAAACCCATGGGCTAATTATGGGGTGTATTTATTTAATGTGCTATTTCCCGGAGTATTGCAGTTAATGATTATCATGATGACAATATTCGCAGTAGGCACTGAACTTAAAGACCGCACAGCACCTAAGTGGCTTGGGAATGCCGGTAATTCAATGTTTGCTGCACTCACAGGAAAATTGTTGCCCTACACCTTGGTGTTTACTTTATTGGGTATTATCGGGAACCTGATATTATATAAATTCATGCATTTCCCAATGAATGGCAGTTTGGGATGGATGTGTCTTGCAACCTTCGTTTACGTAGTTGCGCATCAGGCTATCGGAGTATTTATCATTGGGCTGTTTCCGGTTTTGCGCGATGGTATAAGTTTGGGAGCCTTCTACGGACTACTGGGATTCACTTATGCAGGGTTTACATTTCCGATTGAGGGAATGCCTTATCCGGTGCAGATTTTCAGTGAACTGTTTCCAATTCGCCATTACTTCAGGATTTACATTAATCAGGCGCTTAATGGTGCAGGGATTCATTATGTGATTATCAGCTTTGCTGCAATGACTGCTTTCCTGCTGCTGCCTGCGATGGTGTATTACCGCTTGAAGAAGGCTGCACTGTTCTTGAATTATCCAGCTAAATAAATTATGAAAATGAAGACATCTAATTGGAGTAAAAATTTTATTCGGGGAGCACAGGAAATTGTGACAATTATCTGGGAAGAGTTGAAGCATATTGTACGCGATCCCGGATTGCTCATCATTTTTCTTCTCGCTTCGGTGATCTATCCTCCGATGTATTGTTCAATATACAAAAATGAGGTGCTCACTGATGTACCCATTGCTGTGGTTGATCTTTCGCAAAGCTCGCGATCAAGAGAATTGTTACGTAACATTGATGCTACACCAGATCTTAGTATTGCCTATCGATGTACTTCCATGGCCGAAGCCCGCGAATTGTTTTATCGGCGCGAAGTGCATGGCATTGTGATGATCCCGGCTGAGTATAGCGATAATCTTCACAAAGGTGAACAGGCGGTGGTTTCAATGTATTCCGATATGAGCAGTTTTCTTTATTATCGCGCAATGCTTACTGCCTGCAATTATACGGTGATGAAACAGGGAGAGAAGATTCAACTCGAACGACTTAATAGTCGTGGTATAACTGGTCAGTCGGCAACAACAAGCGTTTCGCCGCTGGACTATAGCGCTAATGTGCTTTTTAATCAGGGTGGGGGATTTTCCAGTTTTCTTATGCCCGCCATTTTAATACTCATTATCCATCAAACGCTCTTTTTTGGTATCGGAATGCAGGCTGGTACTTTACGCGAAGAAAATCGTTATCATAAGCTCATTCTTCAAGGAAAATCACGCAGCGTTCCGCAGATTGTTTTTGGGAAAGCGATAAGTTATTTTATGATGTATTTTGTGTTGTCAATATACATTCTTGGGCTAATACCAAGGCTTTTCGGTTTACCTCACATCGGTAACTTCACTGATATCATGTGGATGCTTGTGCCATTTCTTCTGGCCACGATTTTCTTTTCCATGACCATTTCAGTTTTTGTCCGTAACAGGGAAACCGGTATGGTAATTTTTCTGTTTGCCTCGCTGATATTGCTTTTCCTGAGTGGCTTCTCCTGGCCTCGTTCAAGCATGAGCACATTTTGGCTGGCTTTTGCCGACCTATTTCCATCTACTAATGGCATTCAGGCATATATAAAGCTTAATACTATGGGGGCGGGGCGACAACAGATTTCTCAAGAGTATATATCGTTATGGGTGCAGGCAGTCACCTACTTTCTGACCACACTCTTTGTATATCGATTGCAAATCTCGAATAGCAGAAAGCGCGCTCATAAAGTCATGGTTGAAGAAAATGCTAAAATGAAATTATCAGCTGATTAAATATCCTTAAAACAATCTGGTTAGAATAAGTATTATACATTGCAGTTCCTTTTCTGCAATTTCAATGAAGCGAATGAATACAAATGACGGCCATGAGCCGTCATTTGTATTTTATATCCACTGAACTATTTTTCGCTTGAGGCATTGTCGAAAACGACAAAAAGAAAATTCAGTTTAAGAGATGAGGTTTATAAGCACATTAATGAACTGGGATCAAGCGGAAAAGTTGAGGAGTAAGAATACTATTCATAGAAAAAATCAGATTTTGAAACCTTACTTTAACTACGAATACCACGAATGAACGCGAATGAGTTCCATTTGCAGCTATTGTTTGTAACATTGGCCATCAACATTGATTAAACGTATCAATCATTTTGTGCATCTGTGTTTTTAATAGTTTATCAAGCCATTCCATTTGTACTTTGTGGTTATTTTAAAGTATTGAAATTATGCAATGCTAATGTTCAAAGCGTGTGCGCGGGCCTGTCAAAGCAAGCGGGCGTGGGCGGGCTGTGAATCGTCAACGGCACGCAAATCCGCAAGGGGCCAGACAGCGGCTTTTTCGCTGTCGGCTCTGTCGAAAACGACAAAAAGAAAATTCAATGAGCGAAATGAAGTTTATTATCACATTCAAGAACTGCCGTCAATTGGCGTTTTCGGCACTACCTTGCGTGATTTGCGGCCGTTGGCGAGAGCGGGGGGATAGCATTTTGCTTTGACTAGAATTTTGGCTCCACCTTTTGTTCATGCAAAAGGTGGAATTTAAAGAATATAAACCACAAATTAAGTTGTGCTCTTATTAATTGTGACAATTCAGTATTGGTTTTTTTTCTGTTGTGCTAAAAAAACACCAATAACTATTTGTTGCTCCTCAATAATTCGGCTTGATCCATGAACTGCTCGTCAATTAGCATTTTCGACACTACCTTGCATGATTTGCGGCCGTTAGCGAGAGCGGTGTAAAGTAATTTAACTGACTGCGTCACGCAGGCATGCAGGTTTTGACAGGAATTTCAGATTCTTCGTTATTTCAAGATTGCAATATTTGTCAAGGAGTAACAACCACCACCTTTTGAAACATCACCCGATTAACATCATTAATGCGCAGATAATAGGTTCCGGAAACTAAACCTGTAACATCCATCATTACTGATGCAGCGCTATTATTATCCTCGCGTGTTTTAGACCGGACCAATGCTCCCGTAGTGTTGAACAGGCGAAGTTCAACTTTTCCGGAGAGATTCTTAGGCAGACTCACGGTTATACTAACGCTTGCAGGATTAGGATATACTGATAATCCTTGATTTTGAATTTCAATCATGCCAACTGTATTTACCAGAGGACCTTGCCAAATGCCTCGTCCATAGGTTGCAGCACGCAATGTTCCGGTAGCCTGTTGGATTTCAAGTTCGTTCACAGGAACATGTGGAAGGTCGGTGTCCCATGGAATCCATCCACTCAAAGTACTGTCTTTATAGACCACGCCGTTTTCTGTTCCTAAATACAGACCATCATTGGAATTCGGTTGATAAAGGATGCAGTTGATGCCGATATTAGGCAGGTTTAATGTTTCATCAGAAAAACTCAAACCACCGTTATGAGAGAAATATACACGATCGTCGGACGATGAAGTACAACTTACCCATAAACGTTGGGGATTATTGGGATCCACGGCTATTCCAGTTATGTACATACTTGGATTGGGATATACTGTGTACCAGTTGCCTCCTTCGTTGCTTGTGTAGTACAGAGTTTCTTGGCTGGAGGCATAAATATAATTTGTGTTTGATGGAGCAACCACCAACTGGTCGATATTGTTGCCTCCGCAAAGATCGGTCGATAGGGGCGACCAGCTGAATCCACCATCGATTGTTTTCCAGACATCTTTATAACCTGCATATAAAATATCTGCGTTGACCGGATGTTGGACATACGGAGTAACCCAGCCACCATCAATACTATCAACAGGTTTAGCGCTGACCCAATTTTCGCCTCCGTCATCAGAGCGAAGTAAGCCACCCATTTGCGAAGTAACAAAAATAGTGTTGTCGTTGCTATGCGAGATTAAAGCTTCCATGCCATCGGCTCCATATACATGTGTCCATGTTCCATTGAGGTAAACATTAGAGCCAATATCCTGCGCTCCGGCAGCAATGTGCTCGGAATTGAGAGCTGAACATCCTAATCTGTAAAATTGAGTGATGCCTAATCCAGAGCTTATATCAGTCCAGTTCGTGCCATGGTCGGGTGTGTAAAAAATACCACCATCACTGCCAACGTAAAGAGTATCGCCATAGAAATTTACTGAGTGAATATCACAGTGAATATATGAATACGGACTACCCGTGTACCACATGGTATTTACAGCCCAGGTAACGCCGGCATCCATCGATTTCCACATATTAATTCCACCTACCCAAACCTCATTCTCGTTGCTTGGAGAAACTGCGATAGCCAGATCATACCATGCTTGCCCCGATTCATCATCACCAAGATCAGAATATCCAAAAATGTTTGGACTATTCGATTGTGCAGTAAATGTCAGACCGTTGTTGGTGGATTTGTAAACACCTTCAAAAGTGTTGTTAGGGCGCGAAGCAACCACATAAACCACATTAGGATTGTCGATGGTCACATCAAACTCTACCCGTCCAGTATCGTGCGGAAGGGTGGCTTCAATTTTTGTGAAGGTCGCACCAGCATCTGCGGAGCGCACGAAAGTAGTTCCACTACCATAGATGATACTTGTATCACCGGGGCGATATTTCAAATCGTTTACTGCATCAGAAGCATAGCACAATTGCCAGGATGTTCCGCCATTACTGCTTCTATAAATACCCGCGCTGGATGCGGCAAACATTTTTAATGGATTCAATGGATTAATCAATATTTTGTTGATGGTCTTTGCAGTAGGACTAAAGATCATTCCACCCGAAAGCCAGCTACTGCCGCCATTGGTGGATTTAAGAATTCCAATGCCCGGAGTTGCCCATGCATCGCGATCGCCAGTACCAACAAAAATTGTATTGGGAGCATTAGGAACGATGGTTATTGCTGAGGTACCCATTACTTTCATGGTATCATAGGTGGTATTCCAGGTCATTCCTCCATCTATTGTTTTCCATATGCCGCCGGAGGGCGCAGCAACATAAATGATATCACGATTATTCATATCAACAGTAACTGCATTTAATCGGCCATTACCCGGATTATAGCCACTGTTTCCATTTACCCATGAGGTTAATCCCATCGGCATCCAATATGTAGTGCGCAAATCTTTGGCAGCTACCGATCCTTTAAGTTTTGCATATTCGTCGGCATACTGTGTTGCTCCGGGCAGTTTTCCATCGGGAAAACACTTTGGTGTCATGCGGTATTCCCAACGTTTAAATTGCATATATCCTTTGCCTTTTACATATGGACGATCTCCCCACCAAGAATAGAAGGCGCTGCAGATGGAGTAGAAATTTTGTTGTCCGGCTTTGTTTTGCAGATATGGACTCTGCATCCATGGTTGAGCGTTGGTGCGTAAACTGGCTGCGGTGCAAATTAACAGGCCGAAAGCTAAGGATAATAATATGCGTTTGTTCATCGGAGAGGAATTTATATGCAAAAATATGCATTATTTAGTTAAATTGAGCATATGACAATTTGTGTTAGTTGCTGTTTGTATTCTTGTGAATTCAGAATGCTCTGCAATGAATATGGGCACTGCTACATTTGAGGGGATCCCGGGTCAAGCCCGGGATGACTGCATCTAATGAAACGATTGTTGAATATATCACTAAGGGTTTCTTGTTTTTTTGGGAGTTGCTGAAATCGTTATGCAGAGTCATCGACGTGGGTTATATGTAGAATGCTCTGCAATGACTAAGGGCACTGCTACATTTGAGGGGATCCCGGGTCAAGCCCGGGATGACTGCATCTATTGTAAGAATGTTTGCATATATCACTTAGGGTTTCTTGTTTTTTTGGGAGTTGCTGAAATCGTTACGCAGAGTCATCGACGTGGGTTATATGTAGAATGCTCTGCAATGACTAAGGGCACTGCTACATTTGAGGGGATCCTGGGTCAAGCCCGGGATGACTGCATCTAATGAAACGATGGTTGAATATATCACTCAGGGTTTCTTGTTTTTTTGGGAGTTGCTGAAATCGTTACGCATAGTCATCGACGCGAGTTATATGTAGAATGCTCTGCAACGACGATGGGCACTGCTATATTTGAGGGGATCCCGGGTCAAGCCCGGGATGACTCCTTCGAATGAGTGTTGATAAAATTCGATTAAGGATATTCGAATTAATTACTTAGAGTATTTATATATGAATTTCCTGCAGCAAATGTTTTGATCCAATACGTTTTATTTTTTTATTTTTGCTGTAAACCAAAACAATAAGATATGAAAAAATTGCTCTTTGTTATATTTCTGTTGACTGGACTGTCGGGTTTTTCTCAAAATTATTTAGTGACTTTTCAGGTAGACATGAGGGAAGTGGGTGTCATTAGTGATACCATATGTGTTGTTGGCGATTTTCAGGCTGATGCAGGATATTCCTATAATTGGACGCCGGGAGTTACAATTATGACTGATCCCAATACTGACAGTATTTATTCGATTACTGTTTCAATTCCAGCAGGAACCTATGAATACAAATTTGTAAATGGAAAAGCCTGGGGTTTTGATGAAACGGTTCCCGCGTCTTGCTCCAATTTGGGCAATAGACAGATTACCATTTCATCTGACATTACATTGCCAGTGGTGTGCTATAGCTCATGCAGTCCTTGTGCAAGTGCGCCCATATTTTATTCAGTAACATTTAGTGTTGATATGTCTGCGGTTTCAACCATAGAATCCACTGTGAGTATCACAGGAGATTTTCAAAGTGAAGCAGGATATGGTGCGGACTGGACTCCCGGTTTGGCAAACCTTACTGATCCTAATATGGATAGTATCTATGAAATATCGATAATTATTCCGCAAGGTTATTATAATTACAAGTTTGTGAATGGTTCGGCCTGGGGACAGGATGAAACGGTACCTGTGGCTTGTGCTTCGAGTGGCAACCGCGAAATCTTGGTGAGCAACGACACTGTATTATCTACTGTCTGTTATTCTTCATGTGATCCCTGTGCTGATCTGGGTGTTGGTGCATCACTGGATCCAGTGAATAGTGTTATTTATAATGATGATCGAAAAGTTGTGATTTTAATGTTTAAGGAAAATCTTGTTGATAATATAAGTATTGACGTTTTTGATGTAAATGGAAGATTGATGTCAAGCACCAGTACATTTGAAAAATCTGCCACTGTCTCGACTGATAAACTCAATTCCGGAGTGTATTTTATCAGGGTGATAAGCGGTAAATATTCTTCTTCAATCAGAGTTGTTTTGCCTTAGAGACCTCTATTTTATCAGCTCAAATTTCTTCATCTTCTTCCATAAAGCAACTGTGCTTACACCAAGTTGTTTGGCAGTTTCATTACGACGATAGTTGTTTAATGCAAGTGCATTTTCGAGTTGTGCTTTGGTGATCAGCCGAAATGAAAGCTGTCTGACAGCTGTTGATTCAATTGGAAATAGCCCAGGAATATTATCATTGCTGCTTGTTTTTTTACATAGATCTTGTCGTAAGGAAGCCGTTCTGATCTCCTGAGGAAGGTCCATTACGTCTATCATTTTCTTATTACAAACCACGAAAGCATGCTCAATGCTATTCTCCAGTTCGCGTACATTGCCGGGCCAGCAATAGTCCATAATAACGCGGTAGGCATTTTCTGTAAGGCCTTTGATGGTTTTTCCAGTTTGATTATTGAATGTTGAAATAAAATGTTCGCACAGCAAAGGAATGTCGTTCATGCGCTGACGCAGGGGAGAAGTGGTAATGGGAAAAACATTCAGACGATAAAACAGATCCTCTCTGAAACTTCCTTCATTCACCAGCTTTCGTAAGTTTTTATTGGTAGCCGTTATAATACGCATATCGACTTTGATGCTGCTGTTATCGCCAACACGTTCTATAGTTTTTTCCTGAATAACCCGCAATAGTTTTAACTGTATCAAGGGACTGATTTCTCCTATCTCATCGAGAAATACTGTACCGCCTGAGGCAGCTTCGAACTTTCCAACTTTATCCTTGTAGGCGCCGGTAAATGCACCCTTAACATGACCGAATAATTCGCTTTCAAGTAATGTTTCTGTCAGTGCTGAGCAATTAACCTTAACGAATACCTTATCTTTCCTGACCGAGAGCTGATGGATTGCATTGGCAACTAATTCTTTTCCAGTGCCACTTTCGCCTGAAATATTTACAATTGCCATGGAATCGGCCGCCATTTCTATCATGCGATAGAGTTCACTGATTTTTTCGTCACGTCCAACAATGCGTTGAAGCGCTGCTTTTTCACGCACTATCAGTGGTGTAACAGAAGTTGTACTGCAACTGATTTCGCGGGAAATATCTGTAATAATGACCACCAGTTGTGCTGTGTTAGCTTGTTTTACGAAACGAGCATTAATGAATACTAAGGTCGGGCTACCTTTGGAATCCTCCAGAAATGCGGTTTTTGCGACATTCGTTTGTTCCCCGTTAAGACATTCCCTGAAATCAAGTCGCTGATTATCGATAGCATTTATGTTGAAAAATTTAAGCAATGATAATTTCTCACCGATCGCTTGCTTGTTGCTAAGCCCCGTTAAACGCTGCATTTCAGCGTTCCAAAAAGTAATGTTGAGCTTTTTATCCGTTATGAATATTCCGCAAGGAGCATTAGTTAAGGTTTGGTATTCCATTGAGTTTTTCATCATCAACCAATATTAAATACTGTTTGTTAAGATAATTAATGCAAAGTTAATGAAATTAATGATGAAGTTAATGAAAGATTAATCAAAAATTCCGATTATTTTTTATTTTATCGTTGTAATATGCAGAAAAACAATGCAATATAAAGGTTGGCATATTCATTGAAAAGACCTTAATAATTCACGATAATTATTCAACTATACATAACAACAAATCCTATGGAACATTTAACAGCCGAAACTTTCAAACAGAAAGTTTTTAATTACGAAACGAACACTGATTGGAAATTCGAAGGTAGCAATCCTTGCATTATTGATTTTTATGCCGATTGGTGCGGACCCTGCAAGATGGTAGCTCCGGTATTGGAAGAGCTTTCAGGTGAATATAAGGGTAAGGTGGATATTTATAAAGTGGATACAGAACAGGAACGCGAATTGGCGGCTGTATTTGGAATTCGCAGTATTCCATCAATTCTATTTATTCCAAAGGAAGGTCAGCCTCAAATGTCGATGGGCGCATTACCAAAACAATCCTTCGAGAAAATGATCAACGAAATTTTATTGAATAATCAGAACTCCTGACATGGAAGAAAACGCTAATGAAAAAATGGCCATAAGTAATCGATTGTTCACTTTCGTGAAAAAGTCGAAATGGTCGTTAATAGGAATGGTCTTGGGTGCACTTGGTGGTTTCATTTATTATCGCACCGTGGGCTGTTCAACGGGTAGCTGTCCGATTACCTCAAATCCTTGGATGTCGCTCCTCTGGGGTGCCGTCATGGGTTACTTGCTAGGAAGCATGATTCCACAAAATAAAACTAAATAAAAATATATGAAAAAGAATATGGGTTTGATTGACAGAGTCATCAGGATACTGATAGCTGTCGTAGTAGCAACATTGTATTTCACAAGTGTGATTTCAGGAACACTTGCTATAGTGTTAATGATCTTTGCCGGGATATTTATACTTACCAGTTTTATTGGCAGCTGTCCCTTGTATATGCCTTTTAATTTCAGTACAAAATCAAATACTAAAACCACATAAAAATGGCGATGATAGTAAATAGCTCGCGATGTCCACAGAATCACCGATGCCCCATTTTGCGGCTGTGTCCTACCAATGCGATTTCTCAGGATGGATACGGCCTTCCAATGATCGATGAATCAAAATGCACTGATTGTGGGAAATGTGTGAAATACTGTGGAGCCAGAGCGGTCTTGAAAAAATAAAATTTGTTTCCTTGGTCGATTGTTAATAAAAAATAGCTCTGAAAATCTCGGGGCTATTTCTTTTATTGGGTGTATGGACAACAAGGCCTATTGTAAACGACAATCAATAAAGTACTAATATCATTTTAAGATAGATAAATATCAAAGTGTATGTGTTCGCTTTGAATTGTTCCTTTCTGGCAATGATTCAGAATTCACAATTGTCGATCGTCACTTCTGTTTACATGGTTGTCTTCGTATCTTGCTCTGGGAAAAAAAATCAGGTCTTTTCGGATTGATTTTCAAGGTGGTGTTCGATTCATTACATTTTTTTTAAAGGATTAAATTAATTTAGTATATTTGCATAGAAGCAATAGGTTCGTTGTGGAAATCATTAGAAACTAAAATTGATTAAGGCCATGAATAAGCGATTTAGTCTGATTGTAATGTTTTTTATTATTACTTACAGTTCATTTGCGCAATGGAATCATGCAATGCTTCTGAACTCCCCAGGAACAGACTCGATCAAGGATGTTGATTTTGTTACGGAAAATAGTGGAATGTATTGCTATGATCGTTATGTCTCACCCAGTCAGGGAAACGATATTTATGTTCAATCAACCTTTGATGGAGGATTCTCCTGGGGCGATTCCTGGGCTAATAGTGGCTATGTAAACTCTTACGCAATCAAAACTGTTCGGAGCCAGCAAGCTTATTATTATGCCTACAACTGGGAGGGTTTTTATCGTATCATAATGTCAGCAGATAATGGCGATTCCTGGCGTCAAATCAAAGGAGCAATATGGTGGTTTACGGATTTATCAGCGGTGGATACTTCACATGTTTTCTTTATCCATAATGATAATGGAACTAAGTATTATTTGGATAAATATATAAACAATGTTATTACAATGAAGGTTGATTCCTTTACGAATTTTATTCCTTCGTTGTTATTTTTTACTGATTCCGTTACCGGGTATGTGGCCGCGTCCACATTAGCAGATAGCAGAAAACATGTAATCCTCAAAACTTCGGGCAGTGGTCTTGGCTGGTCAACCGTATTCTCCGATACTTCTATGAATATCAGAAGCCTTTATTTTACGAATGATTCAATAGGTTTTCTTGCTGGGGATTCTGGTCACATCATTAAGACTATCGATGGCGGACAGAACTGGCAACAGTTAGTCACCAATACATCGCATGATTTATATAGTATTTTCTTTGTAAACGATCTGGTGGGTTATGCTGCAGGCGACGCAGGATTAATAATGAATACACAGGATGGTGGAATTACATGGAATGTGCAAAGTACGGGAATTACAACACGATTTAAGAAGCTGATCTTTGTAAACGACAGTACAGGTTTTGCTCTCACAGGGAACGATGTGTATAAAATTCATCCTTCATTTTTTCTCAATATTAATGAGGAGCCCAGTATGTTGCATGAATCGCTGGCTGTTTATCCCAATCCTGCGAATGGAGTAGTAACTGTTGAATCAACAGCTACCCGTTCCAACATCGAAATTCTCAATACTGCGGGTGCAGTCGTTTATTCCGGTGTAAAAAATGCCTCCCATTTCACGATTGATATTTCTTCATTTATTCCTGGAATTTATATTCTACGCGAAATTCAGGATAGTCAACTTATTGGAACGCAAAAAGTGGTGGTCATGCCGTATTAGAGGCATTGTTGTAAACCCTTTTGGGATCAAGCCGGATTGTTGAGGAGCAACAAATAGTTATTGGTGTTTTTTAGCGCAACTGAAAAACAATACTGAATTGTCGCATTTAACAAGAGCACAACTTAATGTGTGGTTTATATTCTTTAAATTCCACCTTTTGCATGAACAAAAGGTGGAGCCAAAATTCTAGTCAAAGCCTGCCTGACTGCGTCACGCAGGCAGGCCAAATGCTATCCCCCCGCTCTCGTCAACGGCCGCAAATCACGCAAGGTAGTGCCGAAAACGCCAATTGACGGCAGTTCTTGAATATGACAATAAACCTCATTTCGCTAATTGAATTTTCTTTTTTATCGTTTTCGACAGAGCCGACAGCGAAAAGGCCGCTGTCTGGCCCCTTGCGGATTTGCGTGCCGTTGACGATTCACAGCCTGCCCACGCCCGCTTGCTTTGACAGGCCCGCGCACACGCTTTGAACATTAGCATTGCATAATTTCAATACTGTAAAATAACCACAAAGTACAAATGGTATTGGCTTGATTAACAATAAAACCCAGATGCACAAAATGATTGATACTTTAATTAATATTGATGGCCAATGTTACAAACAATAGCTGCAAATGAAACTCATTCGTGTTCATTCGTGGTATTCGTAGTTAAAGAAAGGTTTCAACATCTGAATTTTTCTATGAAAAGTATTCTTACTCCTCAACTTTTCCGCTTGATCCACTTTTTGCAGTTCACTTATTCCTGCAACTAGCTTTAGGTAAATAAAAAAAAGAAACCTCAATGGGGTCTCTTTTTTTTGAAAATTATTAGAGCGGAAAACGGGACTCGAACCCGCGACCCTCAGCTTGGGAAGCTAATGCTCTACCAACTGAGCTATTTCCGCAAATGTTGGTGTTGCAAAAATACAAAATTCTAATTATAAAGAACCAAGATATTTTTGTTTAAGCGACAGATATTCCTCTTCCGAAATCATCTGCTGCTTTTTAAGACGCTCAAGCTTTTCCATTTTAATCATATTGAGATCCATCTCGCTGAGCTTCTTGTAATAATCATTGTCGTGAGCTGTACGCTTACGGAATTCTTCAATTTCTATATCGGCTGTTTTTATCCTGCCTTCTAATTGCGCAATCTCATTTTTTAATTCATCAATCTGCTGCTCCTTCAAATTGATTGCTTTTTCAGCTTCTTCACAGGAGTGTTGTAATTGCTCTGATTTGCTTTTTATTGAAGTGATATTAATCTCTAATTCGGTGATGCGCTGCTCGCACTGCAGGTTCTCTTTACGCCAATGCAGTTCCTGATCAGCGTGCGCTTTTTGATTCTCGCCATTTTGTGCTTCGAGGTTCAGGATTTTATTTTGAAGTGAGGAAATCTCTGTTTCCATTTCTTTCTCCCGCGCACTTCGTTCATGTTGCAATTGACCGGATGAGGTAATGGTTTCCTGCAATTGTTTCATTAGACCTTCTTTTTCTTTTTGCAGTGTTTGACGTTGCGCTTCCAGGCTACCAATCTTTTGCTGTAGTTGTTCTTGCTCTTGCTGCGATTCCTCTTTTGTGGATGAGATGTCCTTTAGCTCCAACATCGCTTGCTGTAAGCGGTTTCTATACTGTTTAGCCTTTGATCCTAAAATGCTGGTTGCAACAATCAGTAAAATAAGTAACAAGATTGAAATTGTCCAGAGTATGGGACTGCCGTGGCTCGAACCTTCACTTACATCCAGCCCCTCATTATCTCCAATCCCAAGACTATGCTGAAGTATTATATTGCGATTTCTTGCAGACTCAAGTGAGTCGATGATTTGATTGTCGTACTGAACCAAGGATTCAAGTAGCTCACTCAACTTTTTATAATCGCCAGCTTCAAAATTACTGGTGTTGTTTTTTATATCAAGATACTGATAATATATTGAGCTTCGCTTAATGAGTAAGCTGTCTGCTGCTTCCTGCCCATTTGCAAAAGTCAGGGATAGCAACATTGATAATAGTAGGATAATTCTCTTCATGACAGGGTGTAGTTGAATGTGCAAAAATACGCATTTCGTAATAACTAATATCATTTTATGGTAATAGGCTATTTTAGCGAGTCGTAGCGCTTTTTGCGAGGTTCATCTCTTGTGGTTTTTTCCGGATGCCGTTTATTTTCGCTACTTTTGCAGTGACATTTAAGTATGGACGAGAGCCTGAAATATCGCAATATCTGGAAGATCACCTATCCTGTGATGCTTGGTTTGCTTGCACAGAATCTGATCAATTTTACCGACACCGTTTTTCTTGGTTGGGTAGGAGAGGTGGAACTGGGTGCTTCTGCCATTGGCGGGCTTTTCTACTATGGTGTTTTCGTTGTAGGATTTGGTTTTAGTCTGGGCGCGCAGATACTAATGTCGCGACGCAATGGAGAAAAGAATAATGCGGAAATAGGGAAGATCTTTAATCACTCGCTGGTTTTTCTGATGCTGCTTGGGATGAGCATTGTATTGCTTGTTCAAACCACAGCACCGGCATTATTGCAAAGTACGATGTCGTCACCCGCAGTGTACAAGGCAACATGGACGTTTCTTGATATCCGCATTTGGGGAATTTTCTTTGCTTTTATCAATGCGGCCTTCCGAGCATTTTATGTAGGTACATTGAAAACATGGATGCTTGGCTGGTCAGCCGGTATCATGGCAGTAGTAAATATCATATTAAACTATTTGCTCATCTTTGGAAATTACGGTTTTCCTGAGATGGGAATTGCCGGCTCAGCCATGGCCTCTGTGATTGCTGAAGCTGTTTCCGTTGTTTTCTTTGTGATCGTTAGCATCAAGCGTAATGACATGCTTAATTATGGCTTACTGCAATGGAAATCGCTGAAGTGGAAAGTTATTCGCAGTACGCTCGAACTCTCTGTTTACACTATGATACAGAACTTCCTGGCGATGGGTGGATGGTTATTCTTCTTTATGATTATTGAACGTACAGGTGAGCATCCATTAGCCATTTCAAATATTGCAAGAAGTATATATATCATGCTAATGATTCCTCTGTGGGCTTTTGGGACCACTGCAAATACATTAGTCAGCAATCTCATTGGTGAAGGGAAACCAGAATTAGTCCTTACTGCAATCAAACGCATCAGTCTTATGAGTTTTGTGATTACAGTCCTTACTACAGGACTAGCGGCCTTTTTTCCACATGCGATAGTATCACTCTATACGTCGGATCCAATTCTTATTCATGATTCAATTCCAGTTTTATATGTTGTGTTTGCTGCACTCATGGCTTTTTCTGCAGTAATTACAGTGTATAGCGGTGTAACCGGGACAGGTAATACCTTTATGGGAATGATGATAGAAATCGTTACTATTCTCACCTATATGATTTTTGCGTATGTCGTGGTTGAGCTGTTGCGTCAACCAGTGACTATTGCATGGTTTTCCGAATTTGTGTACTTCATAATTATGGGAACGCTTTCATTTCTCTATCTCAAATACGGGAAGTGGCGACAAATCAGGATTTGAATTGTGTTGGGATTCTTTTGTCGATATAATTCTTATCATTAACGTTGTCAAACTGCTAAGCGAAGCCATCAGCCTGCAACTGATAAGCAATCCATACATTCCTTTGATATTATCCATATTCTTATATTGGCTATTTTTGAAAATCAACGAACTTTGCTTGTGTCATTTATCTCTATGTGATAATTATATATATTGTCAGAATGTAAAAAATGATGAGCATTTATTTGCCCTTTCAATTGCCATCATGCTATATATGTGGAAAATTTTCATTTAATTTGCACATAATCAATTTTAATCTTGTTGTTTATGAAGAAATCTTCCCTTTTGTTAATTCCTTTCCTGCTGCTTACCATAATTCGGCTTGATGCACAGGTATTATCTCCCTCAAACGCAGCTTTGAACAACATAGCAACGATTCAAAGCACCGATGGCTGGTTGAAGTTTAAGACAGAGGCTGCAATCGATCCCACAAAAGTTTTTACACTCAATAAGGCGGCATTTGGTCTTGGTACTGCGGATGATATGCTTCTTTACCGCACCGAAACCGATGCTCAGGGCAAAATGCATTACAGATATCAGCAAACATACAATGGTATTCCTGTTCTCGGAGCCGATATGATTGTGCATGCTGAGCAAGGAAAGGCTGTTTCTGCCAATGGTAAACTGGTAAGTAAACTTCAATTGTCTACTAATCCTACCGTCAGTGCCTCTGCTGCAATTCAGCAAGCCATTGCTTTTGTTGGTGCACAAAAATATATGTGGGAAGATCAGGCGAACGAAGATCTTCTTAAACGTATCACTGGGAAAACGGATGCTAGCTATTACCCGCAGGCTCAGTTGGTAATTATGGATAAAACATATTCAGGAATTCCGGCAAAGTATCGTCTGTTGTGGAAGGTTAATGTATATGCTGCTGCTCCCTTGAGTTATCAGGATATTTTTATTGATGCGCAAACCGGCGCAGTTGTTCACCTTGCGAATCGCTTACGCACAGATGACGTAAATGGTACCGCGGTTACAAAATATAGTGGCACTCAGAATATCGTTACTGACAGTGTTGCTCCCGGGAACTACCGCCTTCGCGAAATTGATCGCAGCGGGGTTGAAACCTACAATATGCTTACTGGCACTGACTATGGTGTTGCTGTAGATTTTACTGATACTGACAATCATTGGAATAATGTAAATGCTCAGCATGATGAAGTGGCTACTGATGCTCATTGGGGTGCTGAGATGACTTACGATTACTACTTCATTAAACATGCTCGTAATAGTTATGATAATCTTGGATCAAAGCTGGTAAGTTATGTTCATTATGATGTTGACTATGCCAATGCTTTTTGGGATGGTACCCGTATGACCTATGGAGATGGTGATGCATCAAATGGTCCGCTGACCTCACTTGATGTATGCGGTCACGAAATCACCCATGGTGTTACAGAATATTCTGCAAATATGATATATCAGGATGAGCCGGGAGCCTTAAATGAAAGCTTTAGTGATATGTTTGGAACAGCCATTGAATTCTATGCTTTGAACGGTGCAGGTGATTGGCTTATTGGAGAAGACTTTGATCTTACTGGTGATGGCTTTAGAAATATGTCGAACCCAAATGCAGATCAACAACCTGATACGTACTTAGGAACCTATTGGTACACCGGCGCATTGGATCAGGGTGGTGTGCACACTAACAGTGGTGTTGCTAATTATTGGTTTTATCTGCTCAGTGTTGGTGGAAGTGGTACTAACGACAATGGTCATTATTTTTCTGTAGATGGCGTTGGTATTGATACTGCAGCTCAGATTGCATATCTGGCGTTAACTCAGTATATGACATCTACTTCACAATATTCTGATTGCCGTTTGGCTACAATGCAGGCTGCTGCTGATATTTTTGGACTTTGCTCAGATGTTTATATTCAGTGTGCTAACGCATGGTACGCAGTAGGTGTCGGTATGGCTATCGCTGATTACGATTTTTCGGTGTTGGATATCACTTCACCTGTTACTGCTTGCGGGTTAACCACGGTTCCTGTTTCTGTTCGTGCAATTTACAATGGATGTAATGTTGACGTTCCTGCAGGTGATACCTTGCATTTTTCATATAGTATGGATGGTGCTGCAGCGGTGAATGAGAATTATATTTTACCAACATTGGTTCAAGCGGGAGATACCGTGAGTTTCACCTTCACTACTCAGGCTAACGTTGCTCTTATCGGTATGCATACACTGGATGTTTCCTTTGTTTATGCTCACGATACACTTGCTTACAATAATGAAATTACCGGATATAGCTTCGAAAATAAATTGTATCAGAATATCGATGTCGGTGTGACCAAAATCACAGCTCCTGTTTCCTCTTGTAATCTTTCTGCGAATGAGGATGTAAGTGCAGAGTTTGAGTTTTTCGGTTGTGATTATCTTCCTGCTGGTGAGGTGGTGAAGTTGGCGTATAGTATCAACGGAGGAGCACTTGTATATGACTCCATCCAATTGGCCGCCGATCTTTATCCCGGAGTTGCTCAGCCATTCACCTTTAGTGTTCCTGCTGATTTGTTTGCATCAGGCACCTATAGTGTGGTTGTACGCACTGCATTCAATCTGGATACTATCATGACAAACGATGCCTTCACTGGCTATACAGTTAAGAAGCCATTAGTGCTAAAGGATACGATTGTTACTTTCGAAGAAGCCAATGTGAGCAATTTTTATCTTGTACATACGACCGGTTTTAGTCATGCTAACCTTTCGCTCAATGCTGATAATAACAGTACTTTTGGTTTCCTTATGACAGGTGGTAATCCAATGTCGTATTTCAATCTTATTGAATTCCCCAATGGCTCAAATACCTGGCAAATTAATGCATTTCTCTCCGCAAAAATTGATTTCTGCGTTGACGCTACTGCATGGTCTACAGCGAATGTTGCTTTTGATTTGAAACAAACCTTTGGTGAGCAGGCATATAATGCCTACGTAGGCCCTGGTGATTACAGTGTGGCGAGTAACCTTAGAGTATTGGTGAACGATACGGTTCAGATTGGCGGAACATACAATCCTACCACAGGCAATGCAGACCCATTCATTTCCCGTTTTGCAAATCTTTCAGCATTTGCAGGGACTTTCTTTACATTGAGTTTCGAAACAAGAAATCTATCTAAGGATACTATCATCTTTACCATGGATAATGCTTATCTGGATAATATCCGCATTAGTGAAGTTTCGCAAATTGGAATGGATGAAACTCAGCCTACCGAAGAATCCGTGTTATATCCAAATCCAAACGATGGTCGATTCTGGATTGATTTTGCAGCTGAGACCAATGCTCCTTTGACTCTTGAAGTACTTGATTATACTGGAAGATTAGTGTATAGTTCAATTACTGATGTGCTGAAAGGTGAGAATAAGCTCAGAGTTGACTTAGGCACTCAGGCTGATGGGATTTATGTTGTACGTTTGATTTGTGGCGAAAACACAAAGACAATGCGAATTGTGGTGCAATAATTTGATAATAAAATGATATCGTTGTGCGACTGATTTATCACGCTCACCGACATTAAAACAGTTCATTAGAAAAGACGGCTGCTGCCGTCTTTTCTTTTTACACCTTGTTCTCAGTGTTGAATCAAACAGAAAAGTTGAAGTTAACTAATAATATTCAAAGAGATCAATAGATGAAAAAACCTTTTTTCAACTGCGAATTTCACGCATCATAGCGAATGAAGGCCTGTGAATACTTATGTCTATAAATTCTGATAAATACTAAATTTGTAAATGCATATATACAGAAACATGGATCAAGCCGAATTATTGAGGAGCAACAAATAGTTATTGGTGTTTTTTTAGCACAACAGAAAAAAAACCAATACTGAATTGTCACAATTAATAAGAGCACAACTTAATTTGTGGTTTATATTCTTTAAATTCCACCTTTTGCATGAACAAAAGGTGGAGCCAAAATTCTAGTCAAAGCCAAATGCTATCCCCCCGCTCTCGCCAATGGCCGCAAATCACGCAAGGTAGTGCCGAAAACGCCAATTAACGGCAATTCTTGAATGTGATAATAAACTTCATTTCGCTAATTGAATTTTCTTTTTGTCGTTTTCGACAGAGCCGACAGCGAAAAAGCCGCTGTCTGGCCCCTTGCGGATTTGCGTGCCGTTGGCGATTCACAGCCCGCCCACGCCCGCTTGCTTTGACAGGCCCGCGCACACGCTTTGAATATTAGCATTGCATAATTTCAATACTGTAAAAGAACCCCAAAGTACGAATGGTATTGGTCTGATAAACTATTAAAACACGGATGCTCAAAATGATTGATACGTTTAATTAATATTGATGGCTAATGTTACAAACAATAGCTGCAAAAGGATCTCATTCGCGTTTATTCGTGGTGTTCGTAGTTGAAGAAAGGTTTTAAAATCTATTGTTTTCTATGAATAGTATTCCTACTCCTCAACTTTTCGGCTTGATCCCATTTTAGGGTTGAGACTTACTGTTGCAATCAACAAAAAAAGGTAGCCCGCCGGCTACCTTTTGTTTTAGAATCAAAAACTGACCCATGAAATAATGTCCTCATAATCGATTCCGGTTTTTTCCCGGCACTCACTCTTTTACCAAACCAACTAATTCCAGTTGTAATAGAACAGACATTACGCTTTTGATCCGGCTAAAATGTATTTATACATTTTATTCTAACTTAACGAAGTAAAAATACCTTCATAGCGCATATTGGAAAAATTTGATTTGCCAAATGACGGATATTAAAGGCTGAAACTGTAATATTAGATGTTGAGTCGGTTTTGTTGTGGTGCTAAAACGTTTAGTCTTGTGTCTCTGAAAATCAAAACTTTCCAAATTTTAAAGATAGGTTTACACTATAACCATTGAGTGCATCACGGTCGAATCCCTGCAAAATCGTACTGGAAGTGAAACGGTATTTTGCACCTAGACCAAGCCGTAGGTGTTTTACTAGGTTTAATTCAATGTCCACACCTGGTTCAGCAACAAAAAAGAGGTCAGCGTCTTCGTAGGAATAATCGTATTCAAAACTGTCCCAATAATATGCGTCCATTTGAACTGCCGCGCCAACCCCAAGAATAACAGGGAACGAAACATGAACGGGAAATTTTGGAAAGATTACCGGTTCGATGAACAATCCACCATAGCCACCTTGTAAACTTTTATAATGCGAACCAGCCTGATGACCAATAAAGTATTCATTTGAGAACCCGCTTCCGGCAATACCCAAACCAACTGAATGCCCAATCATCCATGCACCATTGAAGCCATAACAAAAGCCACCTTTTCCATCGATTTGCGTATAACCGCCCATCAGGGTGCCATAACCGCCATTGCTGTGTTTTGTTTTCTTAAATAAGGTTTTTATTTCATCACTTTTTCCGTCCGTTTGCTGGTTATTCTGCGCTATTGCTGTGCAACTTGCCAGAAAGAGAAAAATTGCAATCGATATTTTAATTGTTTTCATTGAAGGAGAGCATTAAGGTTTGTAAATGGATTAGTAAGAGATTAACTGACCGCTTCCCGAAATGTGAAGGTTCATTGCAGGTGATCCGGTATAATAAATATTTCCGCTTCCGCTGATATGCACATCGAGCAAATCAATGGCATTTACATACATGTTTCCGGAACCAGAGATTGTAGCATAACATGTATCAACCAGCATATTTATTCCATGGATATCTCCACTGCCCGAGATGGTATAATCAGCCTGTTTGGCGCTTCCAGCTACATCGAAATTACCCGAGCCTGAAATATCAACATAAAGTTGCTGAGCATGGGTGCGTAGGATAAAGTCGCCCGAGCCTGAGACACTTGCCTCCATTGTTTGCACATCAAAAGTATCGGTGCTTACCGAACCGCTGCCGCTCAAATGTGCCGCCGTTAATACTGGAAGGTATACGTCAACATGGATGGAGGTATTTGGGCGCAGATTATGGTTGCCTTTAACTCCGATATGCAGAACATTTCCGCTGAGCTGTGTCTCGATATATGGAATAATGTTCTCTTCGGCATGTATCTCAACTCTGGAGATTGAATCTTTGTGAATATCTACCTCAAAGCTTCCACTTGCACGTACATCGTCAAAGCCGCTTAAGGTGCGGACTTCAGTAGTTTCATGATGATTGCCTTCAATACGGTGTTTTTCGCATGACATTAATCCCATACTTGTAAGGATTACAATGCTGATAATAATTTTCGAAATTGTTTTCATATAATATATTATTGTTTGATTTGTAAACATGGGTACTGAACATCCGACTTATAGTCGCATGAAAAAATCAAGGGTTGCAAAAAATAAAAAAAAAGAAAATAGTTTTTTAGAACGATTGCATTATTTCAGCAATAGCGTAATACTTCCGCCTACAGCGTTAAGCAGGAGGTTGGCTGGTGTGCTGCTTCCAGGACCAGCGGTTCCGCTCAAGTGATATTGTTGTGCTTTTTCATCAATCAATTGTGATTGCATTGCTGTTGCAGAAACGGGAAGTGTGAAAATTGTTTTCTTGTAATCTGCAATCAGCGAATAGGTGAGGCTTTGCGGAAGCGTAATAACCACATCTGTATATTCCGAATTAAGATTGATGCCGCTTATACTTTGAGAAGTTCCGTTAATTCTGACGTCTCCATAATTAGAGCGTAATAATCCCGAACGATCTAACATGGCAATTTGTACTAACGAAAAACTACATTCTCCATTGAGGGTGTTAAGCGTATCAATGTAAAACTTATCGCGTTTCGAATCGAGCTCAAGCGCTTCTGCCTTTGTAATCCAGCATTTGGAGGAGCGTCCTGTGAGATGCAGTGTGCCGGCTTCTTTGAGTACTAACTCTGAATAACCAACTTCCATACGGCCTGTGCGCATACTATTTATGGTGATGTTGCCAAATTCTATAACAAGATTACTTTCACCATTTAAATTTCCAGCCTTAAAATCACCGTTCGAGAGTCCGACCTTTAATGAACCACTGTGATCGGTCATATAGATATTGCCGTATTTATTGGCGATTTCTAACGAGACCCACGGAGGTAAACTAATAATGTAATCAACCGAGACATTTGGTCCTGTGTTGAAAATCCCATTGGTGATTTTGTCGGCGATATCTGCCCCCAACGAACCTTTATTACTATTGAATGTTGTTATCGCATCAATAAAATAGGGCGAGGTGGTGAATTTAACATCAATGGTCGATAATTTTGCGATCGCATCTGCCTCACGGCGTTCGCTTACGCGGATGCTAACTGCAAATCCCACACTATCTTTATCCCAGGTGTTGAGCATCACATTTCCATATTTGTTAGATACCTTGATGGAACTTTGCTTGGTAAGGGCAAAGGTGCGATTGATAGTTCGAGTCTGTTCAACGTTTTGTGCAAATGCGTGGTTGAACAGCAAGAAGAGAATACATCCTATTATGATATTTTTATATCTCATGACTGTTGTTTTTGTTTGGTAATACTGCACTTTTTTCTTTGAGTTCCTGTAAAATCACATCCAGCAATTCGAGGCGTACGCGATAGTTTAATATCATGGCTTCAATAACATCCTGATTGTCCATATTATCTTTAAGATCATTTTTCATGCTATTGAATACGCTATCAATGGATGATAATTCAAAGTTGATTTGTTGTTCGATCTCCGGATCATTAGGAGCGAAGCGGAATATTTCATTACGGCGTAACTGAATCTGCATGGCGTAATAGTTTTGCATTTCTGCGAATTCATTGCCTTTGGACGCGTTGTTCTGTATTGGCTGTTCTGCAGGATGATTATCAGCAGTCTGAAGTTGCGGAGATACTTCAGGTGATGACTCAACAGCTTCAATTATACCGTAACGTTTATTGCTTTGATTCTTGATAAATTCAGCAGCCGCGATAGTTTTGCCCTTCATCGAAGTGTTGCTTTCGTTACGTACAAAGTAATCAACTACTCCGTAAGAAATGGCGCCAAGGATAAAGATTGCAGCAATTCGTAACCATCTCATGCCGGGTTTGTGTTGACCGACCTTTTCTTCTGGTAAGGTCGATTCAATACGTGCCCATAATTCCGGAGAGGGGCTTGCATCATCAAATGCTTCGCGATGCTCGTTTACAAATTGTTCTAATTTATCCTCTTTCTTCATGGCTGCTTTGAGTTAGAAGTTCTTTTACCTTTTGTCGTGCCCTCATATACTGGGTTTTCGACGTGCTTTCGCTGATGTTTAGTATTTCTGCAATTTCCAAATGATCATAACCTTCAAATAAATACAATGAAAATATGGTTCTGCTGCCATCGGCCAATTGCATCATTGCTTTTTTTACTGATTCAACTTTTAAGTCTATGTCCGGATCGTATCCAGTATCGAGTTCTTCAGCTATTGTTTCAAACGCTTCCCAGTCCTCCGCTTCCTGAAAATCAATGTGCTTTTTTCTGAGTGCACTTACACATTTATTTATTGTTATCTGTTTAATCCAATAACCGAATGTACTTTCAAATCTGAATTCTTTAATTCTGCCAAATGCATCAGCAAAGGCTTCTTGTAAAACATCCTCCGCATCTTCTCGTTTACCAAGCATTCGCATACAGATATTAAACATTGCTTTAGCATAGAGCTGATAAAGCTCTTGAAAGCTCTGTCGTTTGCCTTGTATGCATTGCTGCACAAGCTCACGGTGAATATCTACGGTTGTTGACGTCAAGCTGGATGTTCAGTTATATTGCTAAGGTCGCAAAAAAAAATCAGGGGTTGCAATTTGTCGAAAATATTTTGGTAAAAAATGGCAGTGCAAAAAAAAAGCTGCCATTTACGGCAGCTTTTTTTTTTGAATAATTTGATATTAATGTGAAACAACTAAGCGTTTGGTGATGCTTTCATTATTTGAACGAACAGTAATCATATAAATACCATTGCTCCAATGTTGAACATCAAAACTTTCTTGCCATTCGCCAGCTTTTTTGTTAGATGCTGTACGTGATTCAATCAGAGTGCCGGTTGCACTGTATACCTGAATGTTGATATCAGCGTCAGTATTCATTGAGAAGCGAAGTGTGGTCAAATCAGTCGCCGGATTGGGATAAAGTTGATCATCTGAAAATAGGCTAGCATCCTGATTTTCTTCAATGCCCGAATAGTTGTACTCTGCATCAAACATTGCAATGCCGCGACTAGATCCTTTCTGTATCCAAACATGTGCGGTTTTGTTTAGTACTGGATTAATTTCAACCTGAGGTTTTCTTAATATGCCTACCACATCATTATATTGAGGTGATACAATAGTCCATGCACTAGGTGTCGCCAGATTCATGTTGTTTACAATATAGGGCAGTTTGCCATTCGTTGAATCATAATAAACAGTGAGGAAATTGTTGTAAAACGGGTCATATGAAATGTCTGGTGCAAAATCTTGTTCACCGTTATTTATAATATCTAAACGGAACCAATAATTAGTATAATGCGCACGCATGTTATAGAATCCCAAAACATCATAATCACTGGCGTCGCCATTATAATCACGTTCAACCAGAACAATGGCAGAAACAGATCCTGAATCATTATCTAAAGCATTGTATTGAGTAGCTAATGATGGGTTTCTGCAAAGGTTGATCATTGTTGAAGAAACTGAATCAAGGTTTAATGGAGCATTCCATACTCCATCAACAGTATAGGTGTTACGTGATGTGTAAATATGTCCATTGCGAGCCATTGATGATTCCAGTAATTCCCATGCGGCAAAATAGCGGCCATTCGAAGCGCTGGCACTTCTTCCATAAGAAAGACTCAGTTTGCGCATATAGAATCCTGTGGCCATTACATTTTCGAAAACGGTAAATGTATTTCCACCATCTATCGACACGATACTGTTAAGAGAATCGTTGGCCGAGCTATAAACCGTATAAGCTACGGCAATGCTGTAGGGGCTTGCGCCTGCTGCTGGAAATCTATAGTCGGTGGCAATAGCTACATCATAAATCGTACGTGAGCCTTTATCCATGTTCAGATTGCTGCTAATAAAAGTTCCGGTTAAACAGTTATAGCGATCAACAAAAATCACATAGTTCGAGCTTACAGTGTTATGGTTAACTCCAACCAAATATAGGGTAAGATTGTTTGTGTCACTTCCTGCAACTACAATGTCAAATGCTGGGTATTCAATATTGACAAGTGAGTAGCTGTCAATGGTTGTCCAAGTCAGACCATTATCTCTTGAGGTACGAATCGTGATTCCCCCTGCATTCGTAACGGAATCCTTGGTTGAGTATGCGGCATAAAGCCAGCCATTAAATGCAACCGACAATTTAACGTTTTCCTGATCTACTCCGGATTCAGGCTTGATAACGATATCGTTGCTGTATTTCAATGGAACACTTGGCGTCGGTCTTTCAGTCCTGTTTTCCTGTGCCATGGTCAAGGACCCAACGAGCATCAAAGCTAAAAAGACAATTTTTTTC
Source organism: Bacteroidales bacterium (assembly GCA_963678485.1). Classification (GTDB taxonomy): domain Bacteria; phylum Bacteroidota; class Bacteroidia; order Bacteroidales; family CAIWKO01; genus CALGYY01. The sequence goes on along the minus strand of OY782882.1, from coordinate 268,994 downwards.
ATGAGTTCAATTTTAGTTTTTTACAGTGTATTTTAAATAATATGCAAAGTTACCGCAATTAAGTATTGAAATGCAATAAGAAATGTTAAAAATTATAAAACTACCAACACTCGACTGTTGGTAGTTTCATAATTTGATAGATGAAGTAATGTGAATAATTACTTAAAAACGCAGACTTAATGATACTAAGAAATTTCTCCCGGCCTGCGGAAAATAGCCGTCGCTAATGGTTTCGCTGCCATCATAAATATATCTGTATACCCAGGCATTGGTTTCGTATTTCTCGTTAAGCAAATTATTAACGAGAGCGCTTATTCCAATTTCTTTTATTATTCGCGTTCTGAAATGGTAACGCAGCAGAACATTATTTACAAAAAACGGATCAAGCGACCGTGCTTTCGCTGCACTGTTGTCGATATATTGGCGACTGACGTATTTGCTAATTAACTGGATATCGAAATTTTTAACTGGCTCAAAACGGAAGACGTTTCCGGCTACTATGGCAGGAGAGAATGACAATTCTGTTGTTCCTAAATAATTCTGCTGCTGACTAAAGTTCCATGCTACATCATAAGTGTCGACATATTCAGTGAAGTTGAGAATTTTGTTGCTGCTCAATGCGGCATTAATATCCCATTTAAACCACTGCAATGGAGACCATCCTGCAGAAATCTCGATACCTGCGCGATAACTCTTTGGTACATTTGTCATAATGGATGAACCAACATCATTGATTTCTCCGGTGAGTACCAACTGATCCTTATAATACATGTAAAAACCATTCAAGCTCATTTTGAACGTTGATAGCGTGAAATCATAGCCTGTTTCTACATCCATTAATTGTTCAGCTACTGGCATGGGCTTGCCGGGATCTGCATCAGCAAAATTGCTTCTGTTAGGCTCCCTTCCAGTCATTGCAAAGGAAGCGAACACCCTATGCTTCTTTGTAATCTGATAATTGATGCCAGCTTTTGGATTAATGAAATTGAATTCATGAATCTGATCCAGCGTCCGTAGTTTAGCATCAAGTCCGCTAATATCATGCTGCACATATCGGTATTGAATATCTGCAAATAGATTAATATGCTTTCCAAGATTAATATCAGCCTTCACAAATACATTCGCATCGGTTTTCAATCCTTTGCCCTGATACCATCGCTGTCCCTGAGTTGTACTACCTGCAATCTGCATCCACTCTAGTGTTCCATAATGATCGCCATCATAACGACTAGCCGAACCCCCCAAAGTAAGCTTTAGATTTTTTTTATTGTCATAGATTGAAGAGAAAGTTAGTCCGTAATAATAATTGTCGAGCCATTTACGGCGAACTAAACTGCTGTTGGTAATAGTGTCATTCCCGATAATTTGATCAGGAAGACCATAATCGGCGAAAGCCGTATTGCCCCAGGGATCCAATATATCCTGCCATTCCTCGTAGTATCCGATGCCTCGAACCAGAAAGGCAGCAAGATTCAAATCCCAACGCTTGCCCAAGCGTTGACCGTAGAATAATTGGTAATGATCCTGACGATAATTGTCAGTCTGGTTTTCATAAGTGAATGGATTATAAGTGCGATTTGTTTCCAGGGAATCTTTTGGAATTCCCATCCAGGCCTGATAGGTTTTCTCTTTACCCGATAGTACATTCAACCGAAAGAAACATTTTTCGCCATAGTATCCACCAGATAGAAAATAAGAACTCAAATTTGATTTTCCCCGATCGACAAATCCATCCGAACTGATGCGCGATAAACGGCCGTCAAAAGCCCATTTACCGTTAAGCAGACCAGTACCAACCAGTATATTGTTTTTCCATGTGTTGAACGAGCCATACGAATTGTTGGTCTCCGCATACGCTTCAGGGTTAAGTTTCAATGTTTGAATATTAATACTGGCACCAAATGCCGCTGGTCCATTGGTGGAAGTACCAACTCCGCGCTGTACCTGTATGTTGTCAACAGAACTGCTAAAATCCGGCATGTTAACCCAGAATACGCCTTGCGATTCCTGGTCGTTTAGCGGGATACCGTTCACGGTGACATTAATGCGTGTAATGTCTGTGCCGCGAATGCGTATTCCAGTGTAGCCCACGCCAGCACCTGCATCTGAACTTACTACAGCAGATGGCGTTTCGTCAAGCAGGTAGGGCAAATCCTGTCCGAGATTTAATGTGTTAATCTCTACTTTGCTGATGTTTTCAAACGCAGTGGGCGATTTGTCTCCAGCACGCGTAGCAGAAATCACAATCTCTTCCTGCAACACCGGACTTAGTACCAGCGCCAAATCCAGCACTAAGTCACCATTGAGATTAATCTGACGTTCTTCCTGAGTGTAGCCAAGATAGCTCACTACCACAGTGTAATTGCCTTTCTTTAATCCCTTGATTTCATAAACACCTGCCGCATCGCACGACGCAGCTTTAAAACTTTGTTCAATTTGAACATTTGCACCGGGCAACAATTCCCCGGTTTTTTGATCGGTAATTTTCCCTTTAAGGGTAAATTGTCCCATTGCCAGAAACGGCAACATTACCGGCATCGCCAATAATAAAAATCGTTTCATTTTAATCCTTTCATTTTTTTGCTCTGCTCAATTGAATCAAGCCATCACAATCCGGCAATTTCGCAACGTCCAAAAAACACTTCATGCCTTCGTAATCTTAAAACATTTCGCGTCTTTGTGTCTAATAATGCCCTTTGTGCCGCCTTGCCTCCTCAATTTTGCAGTGCAGTTAATAATATTAAAATTGGCAATAGAGGAAAGCTAACGCTTAAGACTCCCATCCCTACGCCGGCATTACCCGGATCAGGTTCAGAGGGTATGATCTCAGCCCGTATAGTTGGGCACCCCTATTTGTGTTACGACGACAAAGATATTTATTTTAATTCACATATATAAAAAGATAATGCTTAATAATTTTTTATCACGATTGCACTTCACACAAAGTGCACTATTCAATAGGATTCATCTAACAACTATAAAAAATTATTACATTTGCCTTAGGAACTTATTCAACGAAAAATGTCAGATCAAAATCGTCTTGGACCTACAGAAATCATCCCTCCGCTTGTTGCTGTTGGTGCGACTGTAGTTTGGATTACTATCGACGGATTTACCGGAGAATCTATAGCACAAGCACTGACCAGCTTGTGTACTATGTTTGTAATCCTTATTCCTATCTATTCACATATCCTGAAAAAACCAAAGGATACGCATATGGAAGCGGGCTTAAGGGCATGCAGGGATGTTCAAAAAAAATATCCATTCTTTCTTGCTGGCCCGAAATACCGGAAGGATGATTATGCCCCGGAAAGTCAGCACACCGACCACCAATATCTCTTTATTCAGCGACCCGATTCTCGACGAAAATCTTCGTTTGTTGCTGTTACGCCATTTAAAAAAGGTATTATTGAATTTGGACTGACGCATACATCGCTCGAACTTTTAAAAATAAAACGGGAATTTAGCGAGGTAAAGCATGAATTACACAATTCCATTCTTGCATTTGTTGGACAACACTATTCCAAACTTTTTATTGAAAAGAATGTTGACAGATACGAAAATATCTGTGTTGTTTTGGATTTTGATATGGAGAAGGTAAGCGTAAAGGATTTTCGAAAAATTACATTCACTATCACAGAGCATGCACTTAAATCGCTGCTTGCTATGCGCGAATAGTTCGTGTTCTTTGGATGAAATCTGAAAGAATTCGCTAATCCTGCAGGCTAGCACATCTCGCGTAGAAGCCCGATTGCTGTAGGTATTAGCTCATCAGGAAAATCATAGTTTTCGCTGTGCAATGGTGGACAATTTATTCCCGCACCCAGACCAAATAATGCACCCCGGAACTTTGATGTGAGTACACCAAAATCTTCGCCCCAGCGAAAAGCTTCTGAAAGATCCGTTATTTCTATGTTTTGTGATATTGCTGCATCTTTTATGCGTGCGACTGCTGCTGGGTGGTTGTGAGTTGCGGGAAAAATATCGGTAAATTTAACCGAAGTGCGAACCTTGTATTCCTTTGCCAGTAGCGATAATTGCAATAGGACGGCTTGCATATTTCTTTCCATCGAGGCTTCATTCCATGCTCTGAAGGTGAGGTGTATCAGTCCATCTGCGGCGGCAGTGCCATGCGACTTTGTTCCTATTTTAATATAAGTGGGTGTTATCTGAAAGAAATCGGAAGTGTTGATTTTTGATTTTTCGAAGTCTTTACAAAACTGAATGAGATCAGCTGCATAAAAGGAAGGGTTGATTCCCATCTCAGGTTCTGAGGCATGCGCCATTACTCCTTGCAAACGTATAATTGCGCTTTTAACCGAAGCGCTGAATGCTCCTTCTTTAATGAGTATTTGTCCAATTTTCTTTCCCGGAATATTGTGTAAGGCAAATACAAAATCAGGCGGGTATTGTTGGAAGATCGGATGCTGAACGCAAAGGGCAGCACCACTTCCATTTTCTTCTGCAGGTTGAAAAAGTAAAATAATGGTTCCATTTGTTGGTTTATATTCTTGAATGCTTGCAGCTAATCCAGCTAATATGGCCATGTGTCCGTCGTGACCGCATGCATGAGCACAATTGGAATGCAAGGATTGCCAATGTTTTCCCGATTTGTCAGGCTGTGGCAAAGCATCCATCTCAGCTCGAAAAAGTATGGTGTCCCCAGCTTGTATTCCATTATAAACTGCAACAATACCATGTCCGCCAATTCCACGATTAATTTTCCAATCTGAAAAGTCAGAAAAAAAATCGGCAATCAATGCTGAGGTTTTTTCTTCGCTTCCTGCTGTTTCTGCGATTTGGTGAAGCTTATGTCGCAGCTCTGTTATTAATGTATATTGTATATCCTGCACTGTGTATTAAAAATATTATTATTGAAGCAAAGTACAGCAATATTTGTGAATGTAGAAATCTTTATTTAGTTTTTTATTTAAGTGCTATCTTTACCCTCTGATTTGCCTTATTTTTCTGATAAATTTATACTATGCCCCATCACGCTGCTGCTGGAACACAAAAGAAAATCGTCATCATTGGTGGCGGAGTCGCAGGTCTTTCCTGCGGGATATATGCTCGCCTTAATGGTTATGATGCGCAGATTATCGACTTGCATACGAAACCGGGAGGGCAATGCACTGCATGGAGTCGTAAAGGCTATCGTTTTGATTATTGTTTGCACTGGGTGGTTGGCACTGCCCGCGGACCGTTTTTCGACATTTGGAACGAAACGGGTGCATTGAATAATCAGGTTGAAATTGTGGATCATGAAATCAGTGTGAAATTTTTAGGTGAAGCAGGGGATGATTTTTTTATTTATACCAACCTTGATCGATGGGAAAAGTATCTGCAGGAAATGGCTCCTGAAGATCGGGTACCGATTTCCAAGATGTGTAATCAAATGAGAAAAACATTTTTGGTTGCACCTTTTGCCAATCCTCCAGAATTGCGCACTGTAATGGAAATTGTGAAAGCCATGAAAATGGCACCGATGATGAGCATTTGGATGCGGCACAGTAAGCAATCAACAAAAGAATATTTTAAGCAGCTTAAATTTAAAAATGAACGATTGATAAAGTTCTTCAATACATTTTATGCAGAGGAGGATTTTTCAGCCATAGTATTTCTTATGATGCTGGCTTGGTTCGGCCAAAAGAATGCAGGTTACCCCATGGGGGGTTCTGAGCCCTTTACGTCTCGTATGGCTAATCGTTTTACTGATCTTGGGGGGACTTTGTTGATGGGTAAACGGGTAACTTCTATTGTTGTCAATAATGATGTCGCAGAAGGAGTGCTGCTTGATGATGGAACAAGGATCGATGGTGATTATATAGTCAGTGCTGCTGATGGCTTCAATACAATCTTTGAGTTGCTGGAAGGACGCTATGTTTCTCCACAAATTACCGATGCCTATAAAAATTGGAAATTGTTTTCTCCCTTTGTCCAGATTTCATTTGGTATTAACAAAGTAATCGAAACCGATTGTGTTACTCAGGTTGTTCTTGCACGGGGTGAGAGTATTGGACGTACTAGGCTTGATCTGGGTTATTCGATCATGAATTATGCCTTTGATCATACCATGGCTCCTGAAGGAAAATGTGTAATGGTGTTGCGTTTTGATTCAGCATGGGATCTTTGGGAACACCTGACTGAGGCTGAATATAAAGAGGAGAAAAGGATTATCTCCATTCAGGCTGCTGCAATAATGGAAAAGCATTTTCCCGGAATTAGTGAGCATATTGAAGTTACAGATATTGCTACACCCCGCACTGGTGTTCGGTATACTGGTGTTTGGAAAGGTGCCTATGAAGGATTTTTACCATCAAGTAAGAACCTTGGAAAGAATATTAAAATGACCTTGCCGCGATTGAAGAACTTCTATATGGCAGGACAGTGGCTGTTTCCCGGAGGTGGCGTTCCTCCTGCTGGACAATCAGGGAAATGGGTTGCTCAATTATTATGTAAAAAAGATCGCAAAGTATTTAAAACGCAATGAAGATTATCATAATCAACGGACCCAATTTAAACCTGCTGGGTATACGCGAACCAGAGGTGTACGGTGATACATCATTTGAACATTATTTTGATGCTTTAGTGAAAGAATTTTCGGATGTCAATCTTGAATACTATCAAAGTAATGTTGAAGGAGAGCTGATTAATAAATTGCAGGAAACAGGCTTCTCTTACGATGCTATTATTTTAAACGCAGGAGGATATACACATACCTCAGTTGCGATTGCTGATTGCATCAAGGCACTGACTACGCCTGTGATTGAAGTGCATATTTCGCAGATATATGCCCGCGAAGAATTCAGACGTACTTCGTTATTGTCACCTTATTGTAAAGGTAGTATTAGTGGTTTTGGATTGGATTCGTACCGTCTGGCACTGCAAAGCTTAAAAAGGTAAATCGCGAAAACGATTAATCTTTTTAATGTAATGATCCCATACCAGATTGCCTGGATAAATACAACTGACTTCTTTTTGATGCAAGGCACGACGTTTACGCCGGTTTGATGGCATTCGTCGGTAGAAGGCGAAATGTGCCCGTACTACAGCATACATATCTTTGAAACCACCTTTCAGCAAGAAGGTAAGTCCTGCTACTCCATCAAGTAAGAGCCTTACAAAGAATACAGGGAATAGCCGTCCTGATGGGAGATTTTTGTATAGTAGTGTGAAATTATTACGAAAATTCAAATATGTTTTTCGTGAAGAACTTTTTGGCAAGGTGCCTCCACCAATATGATACACCACAGAATCCGGGCAATACATGATTTTGTACCCTGCAGCCTTTAAGCGCCAGCAGAAATCGATTTCTTCCATATGAGCGAAGAAGTCCTCATCTAATCCGCCTAACTGATGATAAAGAGATGCTCTTACAAACATGCACGCGCCGGTTGCCCAGAATACTTCGCAAGTGTCGTCGTACTGGCCTTCGTCTTTCTCGATTTCAAAAAAGATACGACCTCTACAAAAAGGATAACCAAAACGATCGATGAAACCTCCCGCTGCTCCTGCATATTCGAAGGAGTCACGTGCATACCATGATCGTAACTTGGGTTGACAGGCAGCAATTTCCGGATCCGCATCCATTAAGGCAATTACAGGGGCTATCCAATTTTCTGTGACTTCAATATCTGAATTCAACAGAACATAATATTCTGCATCGATTTGTCGCAATGCATCATTATAACCTCTGGAAAAGCCGCCATTCTTTTTGTTGCGAATAATACGAACCTGAGGGAATTGTTCTTCCAGAAAGGAAATAGAATCGTCGGTTGAGGCATTGTCAGCAACGATAATCTCTGCCTGATTAGTGGAATGCAGCAGCACTGAAGGCAGGAATTGTTCAAGGAATTTCCTGCCGTTCCAGTTAAGAATTACGACTGCAACTTTCACCCGTGTTGTTTTTGGTGCTAAAGAATTAAATACTTAGCGCAACAAATGTAATGTTTTTTTAGTATTTAACCTCTTTTGCTGCTAGCGTGGATTGTTGAAATAATCATCACTGCGATCACCAAAATGCTTGATGACACCATCACTGTCGATGTCGTTGGTTGATGTGTTACGAGCATAAATGCGTTGTTTCCACTTATAGTCATATATTTCACCAGGGACGTCGGAGTGAATAAGCGTGAAATCGTTGGTAACTAAATCGGGATTGTAAAATACAAAGCGTTTGTTCTTCATATTCCCGATATTGTAGTAATGCCAGATTTCATAAGGATAGGCGCTGGGTTCGTTGAGGCTTTCGATCATGGAATTCGGTGGGCCATATTGCAGGTAAACCCGACCACGGTCAGTCGCATATCCGCGTCTGATTTTAGTGCCATAGGCTGCATTGACTTTGGCCACCTCCATTTTGTACAGGAGCCATGCGCCTTCGGGATTGGTGGTGTTACGCGTTACCCAAAAATTGTAGAAATACTGCTGCATCGCTCTTGGTTCGCCACGTTTAGTGATGTTGTTGGCATACTGACGTTCGGTCTCGCTTGAAATGGGATACAGGCTATTAATATAGTCCTTGAGGGTATCCGCGTTACTCATGCGGTTCACGAAAGTGTTCTCAACACTGACATTCGTAAGGTCGGTCATTTGCACCTGCAAACTTGGATGATCGCGTTGAAAAAACATCTTATTAAATGAAATCAATTTATTGGTTTGATCCCTCACTTCAATTACTAGATTGTAATTTCCTGTTGGCAGCTGAGCCAGATCAAATTCACCAAAAGCCACATTCACTTGCTTGGCCGTTTCTTTTTTAACGCGAACCATATCGGCATATAACTTACCTGTTTCGTAGGTTTCAATATATGTTGATAATAAATACTTGCTGTCGGCTCCAAATACTTTATCTGTATTGTATATCTCAGCATAGTAAGTGAGCTTTGTGATTTTTTCAGGATAATAATTTAAAATGTAAGGAACAAGGTCATATCCGCTTTTAGTAAGAACACTGGGATTGTCGGTTTTTGTATAGGTGTCAACCAGTTCGATACCGCTAACACTCACGGTTTCGCGGGGATAGGAAATCAGGATAGTTTCATTTGCCTTGAATGGCTCGGCCTTATCGTTGACGTCTTTGATTTGGATATCAATGGTGTATTCTCCATTCGGTAGTAAAAAGCGCTGCTGATCAATAAAGGCAAAGTCAACGGTGTTGGTGTCACTAACTTCCGGACTGAGGAGATTTACTTTTTTGAATTGTTTTACTACGTTGTCCTGACTAAAAATCAGCGTGATTTCAATCGTCCCCTGATATTTGCCATTGGTGTTTTGAACAAAGATGGCACTTTTGCCAACAATGGTAAGGTAGGTTTCAATATACGGCCCGTCGGTGGGCGAATTGAAGGTGGAATAGGACATGTATGCCTGTAATTTCTTGGCTTGAGAAACTACGGGAACTCCTAGGATACAGACGAGTAGAATAATTACGATCTTTTTCATAGCCATAAGATTAATGGTTCATTTTTTTACAAATTTACGAATTATTGAGGTGCCGTCTGCTTGTGCTCGGAGAAAGTATAAGCCTGGCATAAGTTTGCTGGTGTTGATCGAAGTGTTATTGGCTATCCATTCGCAGGATAAATGCCTTGTAGAAAGGTCGAAAACAGATATTAGTCGCTGTTGAATGTTACCTTTCATTTATTAATTGAATTGTGCAGTTACAGGGTTTGGGTAGATGTAGATTGAATTAGTGTTTTTTCATTCAAACGATAGTGCAAATAATCGGTTGTCATGTTAGGGCTTGGTATATTTTATATTCGTAAAGATAAGAAATATTGCTCAATAATGCATTAGTTTACGTCTGTGGTTCATGTAAATCAGTCTGCGGCAGTATTTTGTCAGTTAACGGTAAAAAAAAAGCGGCAGAGTAACCAGCTCTGCCGCGAACGGGAAAGTTCGGATGAACTTTCCTGTAACCGGGATACCACACCTATAAAATAAACCAAACCGATCCCGGATGTCTTTAAAGTTATATGTCAATTGTTTTTATATGAGTATTTTTTGATCGTTAGATTTTTTCGTTCTATGCTGATAATGCATGGGATCTCCATGCTCATCCCATGCTGGAGAACATCCGGTTTGTAATAATTGTTCTTCCCAGTACCGCAGATTGTCCTCAGCATCCATGGTAAGACCTGGCTTGTTGTTGTAAAGCTGATAGCTTTCGCGGTATTGAAGAGGTGTGATATTCGGCATCAGCACATTGGCGCCACAATTCAATGCAGCCAATCTTGCACTAGGTTCAATCGCTTGAAGTGCGGTGGAGGCAGCAATGTTGATATCTTTCATTAGAATACGAAGCAAAGCAATCATGCGTAAGCTTAATTCGAGACGTTCAGCAGGGCGAAATGTATTTGCAACATCATTCATGACAGAGTCGCTGGTTTCGAGATATGGTCCCATTCCAACCATGTCAACATTAAAATTTCTGAAGAATATCAAATCATTCGCGAGCATCTCTGTGGTTTGTCCGGGAATGCCGATCATTACCCCCGTACCTGTTTGATATCCCACTCTCTTTAATGATTCCAGCGCCCGCAATCTTGTTTTGAATAAGTGCTTTCCATCCGTAGGATGTAGTTGTTCAAATAAACCAACGTTACTTGTTTCTATCCTTAATAAATAGCGGTCTGCTCCAGCCTCATACCATTCACGAAAAGTCTCTTCACTTTGCTCACCACAACTAAGTGTCACTTTCAACTCACCATATGTCGTAAAGCGAATCGCCTCCAGAAGTGAACTTATCTTTTTTACAAAAGTCTTATCACTGCGCTCACCTGATTGGATTACCACTGAGCCTAGTCGATTTTTCCACGCAAACTGTGCCGCTTCAATGACTTCTGCTTCGTTTAATTCGTATCGTTCAATAGTTGGATTGCATGCGCGGATACCACAGTAATGACAGTCCTTGCTGCATTTATTTGAATACTCGATCAGGCCTCTGAAATAGATTTTATTTCCGGCATGCAAGTTTCGTAAATTAACCGCCTTGGTAAATATAGCATCTCTCAATTCAGCATCACGCGTGGAAAGTAGCTCGATGAGGGTTTCGCGGTCTCCGCTAAGGTCTTTTAGTAAGTACTCGTGATAGTGGTTCATAGATTCAGGGTTTTATAGGTTTGATCGCACGTTCAAACATGCCTTTCATCCAGGCGATGGCCATGCCATAGTTGGTCACTGGAACTCCGGCATCAATTGCAGGTTTTAGACGATTTAGCACTTGCTTTCTAGTGAATACGCATCCTCCGCACTGGATCACTAATGCGTAATTTTTTACAGGTTCTTTACACTGATCAAGGCCTGATACAATTTCGAAATCGAGATTCAATCCACTCGTGGTCTTTAACCAGTTTGGAATTTTAAATCGACCAATGTCATCGCAGGAAACACGGTGAGTGCAGGATTCAAGTATTAATATTTTATCACCATCTTTTAATTTGCCTAAGGTTGGAGTGCCTTCAGCATATTTATCAAAATCGCCTTTCAGTCGTGCGAACAATATGCTGAATCCTGTTAGTGGTACATCTTTCGGGACTATGTTACTAACATATTCAAAGGCCTGACTATCGGTCACCACCAGAGCCGGTTTAATATTGTGACAGGTGATAAAGTCATCGAGTTCAGTCTCGCGCACTACTACGCAAATACAATGATGATCCAATGCATCGCGGATAGCCATTACCTGTGGCAAAATCATTCGTCCGTCCGGTGCTTCTGAATCAATAGGAGTAACAAGGACTACGATATCTTTTGGTTTAACAAGGCCTTCGAAAAGGGCAATCTGTTGATACGCTGTTTCCGGAATGCGTTGCTTAATGCCGGTAATTACAGCTTCCATATTTATTTTTAGCGTGCTGCTACATTGAATGATAGGTCCCTGAGCTACAGTTTCGATAATTTCACCTGCAGTTTGATCAAGAGCAATGCTATCGCATTTATTGTGAACGATAAGATAGGGGAGGTCGTATTGCTCAAAATGTCTTACCATCATGATTTCAGGCCCACCCCATTGATTTCCGGCAATGAGCAATATCGCGAGGTCAATACTTTTTAGTACCTCAAGGCTTTTAGCAATACGTTTTTTGCCAAGTTCACCTTCATCATCAATTCCGGCGGTATCAATAAGAATGGCCGGACCGACTCCAAAAATTTCGAGTGATTTCTTTACCGGATCTGTAGTGGTTCCGGGCATTTCAGAAACAATGGCGACATCCTGTCCCGTGAGCGCATTAATAAATGAGCTCTTCCCATTGTTGCGACGGCCAAAAATGCCGATGTGTGGTTTTAGATCTTTTCCTTTAGTCATGGCATTGCATATTAGAAGTACAGGTCACGTTCGCCTAGTTTAATTCGTTGTAGTCTTGCGATTACTTCTGCATAATCGGGACTTTCTTTCATCAGTTCAAGTTCTTTATCAATTAGTGCCCAGCCTTTGTTAGCTGTTGTTTCAGGTGCATAATCACAGAGGTATTCCGCTAATGTTAGCAATCCATTTGGTGTGCAAAATCTTTTTATAAATCCGGGAATTGAGAACTCCATAAAATGTTCACCTGTTCTTCCCTTACGGTAGCAGGCTGTACAGAACGAAGGAATATATCCTCCGTCAATGAGTTCATCCATAACCTCATTCAGGCTGCGGTTATCATGAATTGTAAACTGTTCATTCTTGACGCTGCCCTGATCTTGTTTCTCCGAATATGCGCCAACGCCAATGCGTGTCCCTGCATCAATTTGTGAGCAGCCAAATTCCAATACCTGTTTGCGGATGTGTTCTGGTTCGCGGGCAGTAAGGATCATTCCTGTGTAAGGAACGGCGAGGCGCAAAATCGCTATCAGACGAACAAAGGCTTCGTCGCTCACACGATAACGGTCATCCACTTTATAGTGTAATGCATCCTGCAAACGTGGAAAAGAAATGGTGTGTGGACCAACGTTAAAGCATGCTTCCAGATGATTTACGTGACGCAATAACCCCATTACTTCAAACTTCCAATCGTATAAACCGAATAAGGCACCAACGCCTACATCTTCAATTCCCGCTTCCATTGCGCGATCGAAGGCTGTCAGTCTCCAGTTGTAATCTGCTTTTCGTCCTGAGGGGTGATGAATTTTGTATGCTTCAGGATGATATGTTTCCTGAAAAATCTGGTATGTTCCAATGCCTGCTTCTTGAACCTTGCGAAATCCTTCGTGATCCAACGGAGCAGCATTGATATTTATACGACGGATGTTTGCGTGTTCCTGCTTGACATCATATACCGTTTTTACTGTGGATGCAATGAAGTCGGGATCATACATTTGATGCTCACCGTATACAAGTATCAGTCGCTTCTGACCTTCATTTAACAAGGCTTCTGCATTTTTTCTCAAATCATCACTGCTAAGTGTCATTCGCTTGGTGTCGCGGTTCGACGCTTTGAATCCACAGTAAGAGCAATTGTTCATGCAGTAATTGCCAACATACAATGGTGCGAAAAGAACGATGCGGTTACCATACACCTTTTCTTTTAATTCTCGGGCAGCTGCCTTGATTTCTTCGATGAGACCAATATCTTCTGTCTTTAGCAATACTGCCACATCCTGCATGCTTAGTCGCTGCTTTGATAGGGCTTTTTTAATGATAGCGCGAACACTTGCTTCATCACTCTTTGCCTGATTCAGCATGTCATTGATTTCATCTGCATCAATGAATGGCTGCTGTGAAACATCGGCAATTTTATATTGTTCAGGTGTGAATTTCATGATCAATCCCTCCGTTAAGCTTTTTGTTCTGCATAGTTGCGGGGCAGTGTAATGCTAAAGGTGGTTCCTTTGTCAGGCTCGGAATGTACGCTGATTTGTCCGTGATAAACTTCTTCAACAATCTTTTTCAATATCGATAAACCCAATCCACTTCCTGTGATACTCTTGGTTTTGCTGTTTTTTATACGGACAAATTCCTGAAATAATTTCGATGATTCTTCTTCAGTCATACCAATGCCTGTGTCGGAAACTTCAATCTGTACATCGTTTTCATTGCCTTTAAGGTAAATGTGTACTTCACCATTATCCTTATTATATTTTACAGCATTAGATATTAAGTTATTGAAAATAATATCCATGTCTTCTGAATCGGATTTGAAGTCGACCTTTTCCGGATTACTGTCGAGGTACATAGTAACATTTTTCTGTATCGACATTGGAAGGAATGTATCGCGTGCAATGCGTGCGGCTTCGGTGAGATCTATTTCGCGCAATTCGCGATTTTTGCGACCTGATTCCAGTTTTGTCAGATCTAATAAATCCATTATCAAGGTGCGCATTCCTTTGATACGTTCCAGCGAACGCTCAATCATTACCTGATAATCCTCGAGATTGTCACCCACCTGATGCTCCTGCATAATCCGCAGATAGCCTTCTACCGCGTTGATGGGTGATTTTAATTCATGAGAGAGGACCGACAGGAACTGAAAACGAATTTGCTTGCCTTCCTGATGCAGCTTGCGCGTCATGCGTTTCAGATATAAATGCTTGATGATGGTTTCCATGGCCGACTTCAATTCCTGTGGCGTAAATGGTTTGGGAACGAAGTTATACGCACCGTTATTAGTGGCCTTTATGGCCAGTTCCAGCGAAGCATAACTGGTAATCATCATCACGCTGGCATCATATTGCTTTTTGTTAATATACTCAAGCACCTCAATGCCATCCATGCCTGGCAGCTTATTGTCCAGCAAAATCAAATCAATCGGTCTGCTGTCGATAATGCTGATGGCTTCTTCGCCACTACCGGCTTCGATTAACTCACAGGTGAACTCTTCTTCCAGAAAGGGAAAGTCCACCGAGTAATTCGTCAATATCCTTCTGATTCCCGAGCGTATGCCTGGTTCATCATCTACGATTAATACCTGAAGTGCTGCCATGGCGAGTCCTCCTATTTATAGGTTTAAGAGTTTGTTGATTTCTGTGCGGAGTTGTTCGGGACGTATGCTTTTTTCCATGTAGAGATCGGCACGAATCCATTTTTTATCTTCCGGACTTTCGATGCCGAACAACATTCCTGTTTCGGCTGTAACAGCGGTTGCGATGATTACTTTTGTATTTGGATATTTCTTTTTTGTTTTGTAGCTAAGAATAAATCCGCTATCCATATTTTCCATCATAAGATCGAAAATTGCAAGATCGGGTTCCATCTCGTCAAGCAATTTTTCTGCGTCTTTCTGATTGTCGGCAGTCGTTACTTCGAAACCCATTGCTTTTACTTCATTACTGATAAGGGTTAGGCTGTCAATGTCGTCATCAGCAATCAGGATCTTTTTAATCGGCGTTTTCATGTGTTTTCTTTTTTATTGCGTGTTCGTGTTAATCTTGATTTATTGTTTTTGTTATATGTTTCTTGGAAGGGTTATGGTAAACTTTGTTCCTGTGGGACCTTTTGAAGGAACTGCTTGCGATTCGATGTTGATTTGTCCACGGTGCATTTTTACTATCCCGTAAATCAAGGGCAATCCAAGTCCAGTTCCTTTTCCCGGTTGTTTTGTTGTAAAGAATGGAGTGAAGATTTTATCCATATGTTCTTCTGCAATGCCTGAACCGGTATCTTTAAATATGAAATGTACTTTGTCTTCATCACCATCAATCTCGATCTTTAATTGTCCGCCTTCTGGCATGGCCTCAAAAGCATTCTTTTCAATGTTGGTGAACACTTGTGACATCTGATCGGTATCGATAGATGCCATGACATTTTTTAAGCGACAATCAAACGAAATATTGATATTCTCTGGAATCACTATCTGATCAAGGCTGTGCTTGGTAAATGCGCAAAGGTCGGTTTCGGTGTATCTGACCTGATTCTTGCGAGCAAAATTCAAAAGTCCACTTACGATTTTTTTGCAACGTTCAGCCTGTTCAACAATGAGGTCGATATCTTTTCTCATCTGAGAATCTTCGGCGCAATCTTCTTTCAGAATATTGCTATACATGGTGATTACACCCAAAGGATTATTTAATTCGTGTGCGATTCCTGCTGAGAGCTGGCCCATATTTGCCAGCTTTTCTGAATGACGTAAGGATTGCTGCGCAGATGCCAGCTTTTCGTTAGAGATGTTTAATTCGCTGATTGATCTGTGAAGTTTTTCAATAGTGTAGGGGAGACACATTTCTGATTCAGCAAGGCCTTCAACAATGGCCACTGCATGGTCTGTACATGTATTATAACCACAGGCACCGCAATTCAGGTGATCTTTAGGTGTGGTTTTTCCCATCTCCATCAATACCTTTTCGATATTATCTGTGGATGGAAGTGGGATACGACGGTCGCTGGGTGTAAATTCTGCAGAGAAGTCAATATCCAGACAGGCTGCGTTATCCTTCACCCATGTTTCTTCATCAAAACGATCCATCTTTTGTGTGACATATTCGCGTACCGCAGCAATCTTATTATAGAGATTTCCGCTTCGTGTCATTCCTGCACCCATGATGCATCCATCGCAGCAAAGAACTTCCAAATCCTGCAATTCCATCATACCTTCTTCGAATTCACGAATCGCTTCACGGAAATTTTCCCGTCCTGAAGCAATCATTACTTTGTTGTTTACGAAGTCGTCTATGTGATCGAGGGTATAAAGTTTTCCCCTTGAAATTGGATAACTCGAACCTTTACCTGCCAGCGGACGATCAAAATCAGTGGGCTCTATAGCCTCGGGATTTATGTCGCATTGAGCAAAGAGTTCGCGCAATTCCTTAAATGTGATTACAAGATCTAATTCGGTAGATTCTGCTTTTTTTGCAACGCAAGGTCCGATAAATACTGTCTTGATTTCCTCTCCATGCAGGTGTTTCATGATACGTGCTGTTGCTACCATGGGCGATGCAATCGGAGCTAAATAGGGAACAAGGTTGGGGTGATAATGACGGATGTAATATACGATAGCCGGACAATCCGCGGAAATGAAATGGGGCGCTTTTTCATCATCTATAATCTCTTTGTACTTCGCTGCCGTTAAATCGGCTCCCACCGCCACTTCCACTACATAGCGAAACCCAAGTGCCCTAATCATTCCCACGAGTTTCCGGTAATCAGTTATTTCATCAAACTCTGCAGGAAAACTAGGTGCAATGCAAGCTACGCATATTGCACCCGTTTTCAGCAGTTCAAGAACCTCGTGCTCGCAATGTGCATAGTACTTGGCGTCCTGACTACAAACGCGCACACAATTGCCACATCCTATGCATCTGGTATTAATTACTTCTGCCTGACCGTTGATGATCTTAATGGCTTTCACAGGACATTCCCGCACACATGTATAACAGACCCTGCATTTGTCCTTTACAGTGAACACCAATTGATTTTCCGTTTTAGGCAACATAATCATCGTCTTCAACTTTTAAGGTTACTTGATGGTATTTCTTTGATGATAATGCGTATGGAGTAACTCATGGCTTTTATGGCCCAATGGTTCTCCAAGATATTTTTCATAAAGCTCAATGATCTCTGGATTTTTATGAGATACTTTCAATGATTCGCTATCGTCAATTTCGTCCAATGCATCAACACGCGATTTAATCTCGCTGATTTGTGAACCTATGCGTTGTCCACCGCCTGCAATGCATCCTCCGGGACAAGTCATCACTTCGATGAAGTGAATATCGCTGCGGCCATTTTTAATTTCATCTAATAAAGCTTGTGCATTTGCAAGTCCGCTAACAACAGCAACGCCCAGTTCCAAATTTTCATTGATGGTAATTTTGGCTTCTTTACGACCTTTCATTCCCCACACTTCTTCAATTTTGTACTGGTTGAGTTCTTTGCCAGTTAATAATTTGTATCCTGTGCGTAAGGCCGCTTGCATTACACCACCCGATGCACCGAAAGCTTTACCAGCCGAACTACGGAGACCCATTGGAGAATCTGCAATTTCTGGACGAATGCTTCTAAGGTCAATGCCATACCATTTAATAAGTTCAATAATTTCGCGGGTGGTGAGCACCACATCCACATCATTGAGACCATTACGTATCATGGACTCGCGCTCGCATTCGAATTTCTTCGCGGTGCAAGGCATGATGCTTACGGAGTAAATATCTTTAGGATCAATTTTTTGTTCTTCGGCAAAATAGGATTTAATGATTGCACCCATCATTTGCTGTGGTGATTTGCAACTCGAAAGGTTGTCGAGAAATTCAGGTGCGAATGTTTCTGCATACTTAACCCAGGCGGGACAGCAGCTGGTAATCATTGGAAGCTTTCCGCCATTAACAACTCTGTGGATTAATTCGCTGGCTTCTTCCATGATGGTAAGGTCGGCAGAGAAGGAAGTGTCGAATACATTTTTAAATCCCATTCTGCGCAAAGCAGCGTTTAATACTCCATTCATATCAGTACCCGCTGGTAAGCCAAATTCCTCAGCCATCGAAACCGTGATTGATGGTGCATACTGAACTACCATATATTTTTTTGGATCAGCAAACGCAGCCTGAACCTGAGAAATACTGCTCTTTTCACTGATAGCACCAGTGGGACAAACCATGATACACTGACCACAGTTAACGCAACTGCTGTTGTTGAGCCCGCGATTAAAGGTGGTACCAATGATGGTCTTGCTTCCACGGTTTATAAAGTCGATTGCTGAAACGCCCATGGTTTCCTGACAAACGCGAACACAACGTCCGCACAAAATGCATTTATCGGGATCGCGAACAATACTGCTACCGCTGTGATCCATTTTATGACCGTTCTTTTTTCCGCGAATTCTGCGTTCTATTACATGGTGTTCTTTTGCGAGTGACTGTAATTCGCAATTGCTGTTGCGCACGCAGTACAAACAATCATCAGGATGATTAGAAAGGAGTAATTCAACAATCATCTTGCGTGATTCAATGACACGTGAAGAATGAGTGAGTAGTTTCATTCCTGGTTGTACAGGGAATGAGCATGCTGGTTGGAGCTTACCACTAACCTGATCTTCAACAACGCAAATACGGCAGGTTCCTGTGGGAATAAAATTCTTCATGTGACAAAGGGTGGGGATTTTAATGCCACTCTTTTTCAGGGTATCCAGAATGGTTTCACCACTTTGGGCTTCAACCTGCGCTCCGTTTACTTCGATATAAAATTTCATCTTCGTAATTATTATATTATGATTACGCTACTGCGATGGCGTCGAACTTACAAACCTCAGCACAACTTCCGCAGCCAATGCATTTATCTTCAACAATAAAATGGGGTGTTTTTTTAGCACCTATAATTGCAGATGTCGGGCATTTCTTCGTACACACCGTACATCCTGTACATTTGTTTACATCGATTTTGAAAACGCGCAAATCGGTGCAGGCACCAGCGGGACAAACGCGGTCGAATACATGAGCTTCGTATTCGTGACGGAACCACTTTAAGGTGCTGAGAACAGGATTGGGAGCCGATTGTCCAAGTCCGCACAATGATGTTTCATGAATGATCTTTCCTAATTTTTCAAGTTGCATAATCCCTTTCATTCGCTCGAGTGCTTCGAATTTTTCGCCATTTCCGGGTTTATGCGTAATGCTTTCAAGGATTTCCAACATGCGCTTTGTGCCTTCACGACAGGGAATGCATTTTCCGCAACTTTCGCGCTGAATGAAATCCATGAAGAATTTTGCGATATCCACCATGCAGGTGTCTTCATCCATTACTACGAGTCCGCCGGATCCCATCATTGCTCCGACAGCTAGGAGTGATTCATATTCAATCTGGATGTCGAGGTTTTCTTCGGTAATACAACCACCCGATGGGCCACCGATTTGAACTGACTTGAATTTTTTTCCATTGGGAATACCACCAGCAATATTGAAAATGATTTCACGTATTGTTGTTCCCATGGGGATTTCTACCAGGCCGGTATAACATACTTTTCCTGATAAGGCAAATACTTTTGTTCCCTTGCTGGTCTTGGTTCCAACGCTGGCAAACCATTCTTCGCCATTGGCCATGATACTAGGAACATTTGCTAAACTTTCAACATTATTGATAACGGTTGGTTTTCCAAATAATCCGCTAACAGCTGGGAATGGCGGGCGAGGACGTGGCATGCCGCGTTTTCCTTCAATGCTGTGGATTAAAGCAGTTTCTTCGCCGCACACAAAAGCGCCGGCACCCATCTTTACTTTAATCTCAAAATCGAAGCTTGTTCCACCGATATTTTTACCAAGTAAGCCGTAAGTTTTGGCTTGTGCAATGGCAATCTTTAAACGTTCAATGGCTAAAGGATACTCAGCACGAATATAAACATAGCCGTGTGATGCACCAATTGCATAGGCTGCAATGGCCATCCCTTCGAGCAAACGATGTGGGTCGCCTTCAACAACAGCGCGATCCATAAAGGCACCTGGGTCACCTTCATCGGCATTGCAGATTAAATATTTTTCTTCGGATTTTTCAGCTAATGCAAATTTCCATTTCTTGCCTGTTGGGAATCCACCGCCGCCTCTTCCGCGCAGACCGCTGAGTTCAACGATACGACAAACGTCCTCAGGTTGATGTTTTTTTAATGTGTTCAGTAATCCTTTGTATCCACCGTGTGCAATATATTCTTCAATACTGATGGGACTAATCAGTCCGCAGTTTGAAAGGACGATGCGTTTTTGGGGAGCAAAGAATGGATGCTCATTCAACAGCGGGGCTTTGGCATATGTGGTTGTGCCTGGAACTTCAATTTGCCCAAGCACGCTGAGGCCGGTAAAATCGCCGCTGAATGCGCCGTTCAATACGTTCTCTACTTTTTCTTCAGTGACATTCGAGAAACTCACTCTGCTTTTTCCAGGCATCTGGATATCTACCAATGGTTCTGCTGAACAAAAGCCAATGCAGCCCACCTCGATCAACTCCGCTTCTACCTTATGATCTGAGAGGTAGGCTTCAATAGCTTTTTTCGTTTTTGCAGCTCCAGCGCCCAATCCGCAAGTTCCTGCTCCAATGAATATTTGAGTTTTGTTTATGTTTTCTCTTTTTAATTGAGAAAGTAATGTAGATGTTGCCGGGGTGACCTTTTTTGCACCATCCTGCTGTAACACTTCATTGATGAGTGTTTCCCTGATCTGGTCTGAATTCATGCTGGTCATAATCAAGCCTCCACTGTTTTTTTATAGTTATCTACAATTTCTTTGATTGATTCACTGGTGACCTTTGCATGAAACTCACCATTTATACAAATAACCGGTGCTAGACCACACGCGCCAATGCAGGCAACCACTTCGATGCTGAAGATTCCGTCACGTGTAGTTTGTCCGGCTTTAATACGCAAGTGCTTTTCGAGTTGATCCAGTACTGTTGAAGAACCCAGTACGTGGCAAGCTGTCCCGCGACAAACCTGAATGTGAAACCGACCCATAGGCTCAAACCGGAATTGATTGTAAAAAGTTGCCACCCCATAGATATTGCTAGTGGGAATGTGCAAATGAGCACCGGTTTTTACTATTGCTTCTTCTGAAAGATATCCTTCATTTTCCTGTATTTCCTGAAGGATAGGGATAAGGCTGTCGCGTTGTGCCTTATCATGCTTTGTCAGTATTTCATCAACCTTTGATTTCATATCCTTGTTTTTTGAAGTTGCCGGATCGCAGCTGGGTATTGTTTGTTATTTCAGTATTCGTTGAATCTCTGGTAACAGTCTTTTAGCATCAACCGGTTTGCGGATAAAGCCATCTACCGGGAACCAGATTGAATCGCCATTTTCTGAAAGATAGTCTACACCTGCTTTTTGTGTCACCGTGTCTTTTACACAGATTACATGCAGTTCTTTAAATCCGGGGTTTTTGCGGAATTCGCGTGCCATGGCCTGTACATCAGGTTTTGTTGTGACCAATACATCAATTGATGTCTGCATCAACACTGGCATTCCTTTTAATTCCGGAGTCTCGGTGATTTCCTTAGCTAGTTCAAAGCCTTCGTAATGGGTGGTCATCATCACATCCAAAATAGCGAGGTCTGGTTTTACTTCGCGAATGGTTTTCATTCCTTCTACCTTATCATTGGCAGAAATTACAACATAACCTTCTTTTCTAAGAATGGTCTCGATAACTGTGATTACATCGATGTCATCATCAACAATCACTACTTTCTTGGGTTCCATACTATTTTTCTTTTTTAAATTAATAATGGCTTGATTGCAATTATAATGAAGGCCCTCAGAGAAAAATAGTCCCTTGCGGGGATTATTGATAATTTCCATAAGGAGCTCATAATTGTTTCTTGTTTTTGAAAGATAACCACAGGCACCAGCGTTAATCATATTTTGAATACAATCTTCGTTTTCGTAAGCCGAGAAACCTACAACCAAAACTTGTGGATGTTTCTTTTTTAATGCGGTGGTGGTGACAACTCCATCCATTATCGGCATTCCGATGTCCATAAATACTAAATCAACTTCTATGCTGTCAGTCAGAGTAAGCAAATCAACACCATTGCATGCCTCACCAACCACCGAAACTTCTCCAATGTTTTCCAGAATCTGCCTTAGGCCTTTTCTGAACATCGATTGATCGTCTGCTATTATTACCTTTAACATGGTGTTGGTCTTTTGCAATGGTTTTTTGATGAAGCAAAATTAGACCAGCCAAAGCCTCTGCGTTAGAGCAATGGATGCAAGTTCAAATAGGGTGAAAATACGCTAATGACTTGATGTAAGTTGAAGAAATACAGGTTGTTGATGGTGTGTTCGCAATAGAAAATCAGCGATTTTGTATAGTGTTAATGATGTATTAATGCTCTAAATGTATTGAAATACAATTAGATATAGGATGAAAATTAGCTTAAAAAATGAATAAAAATGTGGAAAAAAATTCAATAGGGTATTTTCCACATCATAAGAGTGCCGTGTTTACTGATACTATGATGTTCTTAAGACTTGGTATGCGCTTTCGAAAGTGGGATATCAGGCTTTAATCAGGCCATTCTTGATGGCAAACATGACCAGATGAGGGGAGTTTTTAGCGCCTGTTTTTTCAAGCAGTCGGGCGCGATGCCCGTCTACCGTTCGTATACTAACCCCAAGATATTTCCCGATTTCAGCATTAGAGTAACCTTTGCAGATAAAAGCGAGAATCTCTTCTTCGCGCTCTGTCAGTTCTATTAAAGGATTTTTTTGCCGTGGTTTGTTGAATGTTTGAGCGTGTGAAATAAATTCTTCAGAGAAATAGTTTTCGCCTTCCATGACCATTTGAATGGCTTTTTGCAATTCATCCCGATTTGTTTTCTTTAAGAGAAAACCCCATGCACCAGCTTCAACCATCTGATTGAAGTAGCCAATTTCTTCGTGCATGGTTAGCGCAATTACTTTCACCTCAGGGTAGCGTTCGCTAACTTTTTTTGTTGCTTCTATACCATCCATTCCGGGCATGCGAATATCCATTAATACCACGTCTGCCTTTTGATGCTTGAGCTGATCAAGTAATTCATGGCCATTGGAAGCTTCTCCTACGACTTTGATCTCGTCGAGCTCATTAAGAATAGTGCGCAATCCTTTGCGGAAAATTATATGGTCGTCAGCAATAATCAACTTAATGATATCCATGTTGCAAATGTATGAAAATCTCTAAAATCTGATTTTAAACTTTTGAAATTCTTTTGATTATTGATGTGCATCAACGGTAATCAATACACTCATTCCCTCACCCGGAGCCGATTTGAACATGCAATGTCCTTTAATGGTACTCACTTTATTCACAATGCTGTTTAGTCCTAGTCCAGTGGGTTCTTCCATTTTTTCTTCTACAATAAACCCATGGCCGTTATCCTTGTATATTAAATTGATGTGATCATCCACCTTTTCTAACATTACCTCTGCGTGATCAGCACCCGAATGCCTAAGCGTATTATTTACCAGCTCTTTTACCGCATGAAACAATATTGTCTCCTCCAGACCTGCTCTTCCTTCAAGATATTGCTCTGTATCTACATCAATATGGAGTGACTGAGTATTGTTTATATAAGTGCAGAATTCTTTAATTGCAATGGCCAGCCCGAAATCCTGAAGTATGCTAGGCATGATGTTATTTGATATTTCCCTCGAACTCTTAATTGCCTGATCCGTTAATTCTTCGAGTGATTGCAAGGCTTCATCCATGCTTATTTTTCTGAAATTTCCTTTACGGATGAGGTCAGCGTATAATTTTATAGTCGATAGGATAGGGGCCAGTCCATCGTGAAGATCTGTTGCAAATCGCTTGCGTTCCCGTTCCTCCGTTTCCAATATGGCACTTACAATGCGACGCTCCAATTCCCTGCGTTCGGTAATGTCGCGAGCAATGGTGAGTATGGCGCTTTTACCAAAATAATCAATTACACGGCTGCTCATTTCAAGCGAGATCACGGTTCCGTCTTTGGCCACATGTTCTGATTCGTAAACATGCGATTTGTTCTTGAGTATCTTCTCAATATTTGGCTTAACCAGCGGAACATATTTCGGCGTCTTAATATCTGCAAAGTTTTTCTTCATTAACTCTTCCCGATCATAACCTAATCGCTGCAGTGCCGTCTGATTTACTTCAATGAAATTTCCATCGAAATCCGCCAGAAATATCTCGTCGCTGCTGTTGTTGAATAATACACGAAAACGATTCTCGGAAGCCCTTTTTTGAGATTCAGATCGCTTGAGCGTGCGCAAAATATTGTCAATTTGCCAAACGCCAATAGCCATCAAGACCGCAACTACTAAATTTGCATAGGGATAGAGTTCCCTGTATATGCTGTTACTGATTGTTGTCTGATAATTGTAAATCTCAAGAACCTGACTTCCTGCCATAAATACAAAGGCAATGGCAATTAATACCCAGGAAATCCGACTTCGTGAGTGACGAATCATGTTTATCGACATGACCGCCGTAAATAACAGCAAAGCCGCGGAGAGATAAGCAACTACTGTAGAAATAATCATGATCGTTGATTTGTACAAAGGTAAGGGTTTTTCTTGGTAGTGATTTGTGAGTACCTCCAGTTTCTTCGGTTACTTAAATATTTATGTTAATTAAAATCAGCGCGCCAGCTGATTTCTTACTTTTTTCTACCTTTGCAGCATGCGAACCCTAAGCATTCTTTTTTTGCTGATACCATTTGGTTTATCGGCCCAAATACTCAATCTTCCAGCACGTCCAGCTGGTGCACTCACTGGTGATCAATTTGCATCACTTGTTACTTCAATGTCGCTAACCGACCGTGAGAACGAAATCTATGCTCAGGTGATGAGTGGAAATGTCCCGGCGTTTCAGCGAAATCTTATTGCGGTGACGAATTCGCAAACGATAAGCTCGACTTTATATACGTATACTTATTATGTATTGCCCGATTATCTGGCCATCGGTTGTGATAGTAATTACTTTTTATGTCCAATGACTCCTTTGCTTGCGCAGCGAATCGCAGATGCCACGGGCTGTACATTGCCCACCCGTAAAATGGTTAATCAAATATGGACTGCGGCAACATTGCATCTTGCGCCACGAACAATACCTCCAAGTGCGCAGATGACAACGATTCCGGTAATGCTGCGTCACAGCGATACTGTTTGGCAACAGCGATATCCTGTTTTAAGTACGCATCCACTGGGGGAATTGGTGGGCGGAGATAAAAAGGATGTTGTTATTTCTAATATTATCTATGGCTATCCTGCCCCTGGTCGGGTGGTTATCTATGGTTGGCATTATACAAGCGGTACGGCAATACAACCGTTATACAATGGTCACGAGGACACATATGCTGACTACAGTCATGGTATTCGTCTCGTGCAAATGAATATGCTGGTAAACGGAGTATCCACTACAGTTTCGTCGGTGCTGCAGTCGGCGAGCCTAAATTCTCTATTGAGTGACGAAGGCACCATCGCCGTTCCCCGTTATCCGGTTAGTTTGCCTTCTCTTACCGTTCCTACAAGTTTTGCAATAGTTAATGAAAACAGCAGTAGTTTAAGACTCATTGCCAGTCCTCAGATTGATATTACTCACTTTTTAATACAGCGGGGATCAGATGGAATATCATTTCCAATCGTGCAGCGACTGCACAAGGATAGCCTGCTTCTTACAGGACTTACTCCTGATCAGCCAGTTTATATAAAGATTGCTGCAGTCAGTAATTATGATACATCAGCATACTCAGAAGTTCTTGGGGCTGTGCCTTCGTTATGTGAGGCTTCAGTATTAATTGTCAATGGTTTTGATCGGGCTTCTGCAGGCAATACATATAACTTTATCAGACAACATGGCGGCGCGTTTTTTTCTAATACATACAGTTTTGTTTCATGCACTAATGAGGCTTTGGTCAATGGGCTGGTTGTGGCTGATAGCTTTCGATTGGTTGATTATATCCTTGGAAATGAAAGTACGGTGAATGAAAGTTTTAGTACAGCAGAACAAACGATCATATCGAATTATCTGATGCGGGGCGGAATGTTGCTTGTTTCGGGAGCTGAGATTGGCTGGGATTTAGATCATATGGGATCCACGGTTGATCAGAGTTTTTATCATAATTTCCTTAAAGCGGCCTATGTGAATGATGCTCCCAATGGGCAAACTGGAGTGTATTATCAGGTTCAACCTTCTGCAAGCAGTGTGTTTTCCGGGATTCCTGTTTTCTCGTTTGATAATGGAACACATGGTACCTTCAATGTCAACTATCCTGATGTTATAAGTGCACAGGGCGGTGCTACTAACTGTTTTGAATATAGCGGACTTACTGCTAACTATGCAGGTATTTGTTTTTCGGGAGTATTTCCTGGAGGTAGTAGTCCGGGAAAATTACTCAATCTTGGTTTCCCTTTCGAAACGGTATACCCGGAAACAACGCGCAATTTGCTTATGCAGTCCTTCCTTAATTACTTTGATCTGACGCCCTCAGGACTTGAAAAACCTCTGGTGTCAATTCATAACGACACCTTATTTTCCGATTGGAATGGTACACAACAATGGTACTGCAATGGTAGCGCGGTCCCCGGGGCTAATAGTAATTTTCTAATTCCGGAAATCAATGGTGACTATTCTGTCGTTGCTGAGCGCTCAGGCTGCTTTTCTGATAGTTCTGATCAAATAGTTGTTACATTCACTAACATCTCTGAGAATCTCGCGAATATGGATGTGAGAGTTTTTCCAAATCCATGCAGTGATTGGCTAAATATAAATATTGAAGGTCAAAATACAGAAGCTTTAAAGCTTTCAATTTTGGATATGACCGATCAAACACTTTACGAACAACAACTATTCTCGAGTATCGTCCTTCCTACAAATGGTTTTCCTCCCGGGATTTACATCCTTAGAATAGAGGGGAAATATGTAAACTTCAACGAGAAGATCGTTGTATATTAGCAGTGGATTGGGCAAGTAAAGAGATCTTTAGTTTGGCTTGAGCTAAAGAGTGAGGCCTTTTACATCACTGATATAAATTCCGGGTGAGCCGCTTCTAGCAATATTTTGTAGTTTTATTTTTTAATGACTGATTAGAATCTTTGCACTTTCGCTGAGTCCTGAGTCGTTTGAAATTCTAATCAAATGAATTCCATCAGCAAATCCAGATGTTTCAATTTCAATAACGCGCTCATGGTTTAATAGGTCTTTGGAATAAACCAATTGTCCTTGCAAATTGTAAATATTGAGATGTTGCTCACGGCTATTTGTGTTTGAAGAACACTCAATATGTATGATGTCTTTCGCAGGATTTGGAAACACATTCAATTCAAATACATTATCATCATGGGTTTCAATTGACGATAAGCTTCCACAATAAATGTATTTATTATATGATGCAGCGTTATTAAAAGTATAAGAGACTGTTGCAACGGCAGCTGATGAAGCGGCAGGGGCAATGGTGGATGATTGTAAGCTGAGGGTTCTGTGTACATTTGTGGCCGAGAAAGCGACATCATTACAGAGACCATTGCCATTCGTATCCAGTATGGCTATCACACTGCCATCATTATAACCGTATCCTCCGATGACGATTGAGTTTTCATTCAACGTGATTCCTTCAAAACTTACGTTGGTGATACCACCTGTATTCCCTGCAGATCTTTTTTTCCAAATAATATTACCACCATTTGAAAGTAATAGTGTTGCAGTTGTAAATGCAGAATTATCATAGATACTGCCGACAACGGCTACATTTCTTCCATTGTTTACAGCAACGATATCAGAAAGTGTGAATTGAGTATAGGTGACTGTAATTTCATTAAAAGTAAGTAATGAAAGATTCTGGTCAAGGATTGCAACAAATTCCGTTTTGTTATCATTGGTGCTATTGTAATTTCCTACAATGGCATAGCCGCCGGTTTGTTTAAGTTTTACAATTCTGGTCGGAAGGATATACATACCAGTATAGGTGTAGGCCGTGTGAGCAAGAACAGTTCCTGTGCTGCTGATTTTCATTGTTAGTAAGGAATTGATGTTGTACCCGGAAGATACAATATAATTATTCCCGTCCGGAATGATGCTCCAGCACACTGCAACGCCGGTGGAAAGTGGATATATATATTGATATTGCCACTCAATGTTTCCATCTGCATCGCATTTAATCAGAAAATTAGTGAGTGTACACTGTCCGCCTCCAAAAATAAATCCGTTGTTGGAGCCCGATGCTTTTGAAAGCGATTGAGAAAGCAGACTTCCTGATGAAAGATAATACTTCTTTTGCCATACAATGGATCCAGTGGAACTAAGCTTTACAATAAATGTAGAGCCGGTATTCTCGTCTGACCCTGTCATGAAATAAAAGCTACCATCATTTCCTTCAATAATTTGCGGTGCTACAGGAGAGATGGTTGCATCAGTAAATGTCGTTTTCCAAACGGGAGTGAACCCTGCATCATATTTAATGATTTGAAAATTGTAAGCGCTGTCATTACCAACAGTAATGTAACCGCCGTTGCTTATCTTTTCGATTTTTTTGAATGAGCCATGATCAGCCACTTTAAGATAGGCAGTAGTTTGTCCGTAATTAAATGAGCTCAGACAAATTAGCATCAGGGCAAGTGAAGTGAAGGAGAAGAAGTGTTTCATGAGTAGTAGATAAAATTTGCCATTCGTTAATGTTGAAAGGGGGCATTTGTTACAGCTTCATAAATTAATATAGAGTTAAAAAAAAAGAAGCCATCCAAAACGGACGGCTTCTTTTTTTGAGAAAAAAGTATGTTATTCCTTCACGATCTTACGGACGCTTACATTGTTACCATTTACAATTTTAATGTTGTAAATGCCTTTAGAGAAGGTTGAAAGATCATATTGGATTCTTTCAGTTCCATTAAGATCAATTGTTTCTGCAATGGCTACTTTACCCATTAAATCAGAAATCACAATAGAGGTTTTTCCGGTAAGTCCGCCAAAATCTAAGTTAAATACTCCGGTACTCGGGTTCGGCAGAATGCTGAAATTAATCTCTTCATTGGTTTCCACTCCGAGGCATTCATTCCAGGTAACTGTAATGCTGTCTCTGGAAACACAACCAAATGCATTTACATCCACCCAATAAATAGCGTTGGTAACGCCCGGCATATCGGCAGTATCGAAGGTTGCAGATTGTGTAGAAGTTCCATTCCACCAATCAAAGCTTGCACCCGGATGTCCTGCGTTAAGTGTAATGGTAGTGTTTTCACAGACAGTAGTATCAGTTCCAAGATTCACCACAGGATAACCATGGAAGGTAACTGTGAAATTGGCTGAGTCGTTGCTTATATCCTGATCTGCTGTATAACTTAAGACCAATGAACAATTATAGGTGGCAAAACTGTTAAATAAATAGGGTGTAGAGAATACGAAAGTTGCAGTGTCTAATGGATTTAATGCAGAAGAGAGATTGAATGACTCGGTCACCCATGATGATCCATTTACTCGATAAGAACAATTAAAAGTTTCGCCGCTAGCAATAACGGTATTTCCAATATTTACAATAGAAATTGGAGGTGCAAAGAGTCCTATAGTATCGCACTCATCAAGATTAGATTGTGTTACTTTAGCATCGGTAACTAAAGTGGTACTATTGTAAAGTATAACGCTGTCAAGATCAAGAGAAGCGCCATCTAAACCAATATATTGAAAAGCGAATTGTACATCTGCTTCACCAGAATATGCAACCAGTGAAATTGAGTCATCTCTCCAAACAAAGTTGACCATCGTTGCTGTATCACTCATGTTTTCGTTCCAGATATTAGTCCAGCTTCCTCCATTAATACGAGCGTAAATGTTCATGTCGTAGTTATCATTTGGATAAACCATCCAGTATTTACTTGCATTCCAGCTGAATTTCATCATTGGATTTGTTGCGGTGGATAAATCGAAACGTGGTGTAATAAGCCATTCGTCTTGATTATTTACTGCGTCGTATTTTACTTGAGCATCGTTGTTAGTAGCATTCCATTGCCAAGTTACGGTTGGATCAGAGACATCGGTGATTATTCTATCCCAGCACAAAGGAGGGAAAGAGGGAGAATCAAAATATTGTGAATAAGGTAGTGAAGTCGTGCCACTACAAATGCAAATTTGCGCTGGACCAGCCCATGAACTGGTGTCACCAGGGGTGCAGATATCACGGACATAGATATCATAGCAACCATCGGCTAATGAATGTATGGTGTAAGGATTGGAGGCAACTACTGTTCTTGTTCCGCTGCCATGAGCAAAACCCGGAGCACCGATTTCAATCTGCCATAAAGAAGCAGTTGATGTCCAGGTTAATACGGCAGAATCAGCATTTGCTGTAGCTGTAAAAGCAGTTGGAGCCGGACAGGTAGCAGGAGCTGTAATAGTAACGCCATAATCTTCAACCTCACCATAGGAATAAGCGGTTTGGCATGGAGAGTTATCCATTATTGGGCTACTTCCGGTATCACCAAATTTGATGCGCATGCGTGTGGTTCCAGTTGTTGATGTTGGGGGGATGGTGAATGCGATAACATGGGGGGATGTGCTGCCACCTGCTTTACCTACAAGTTCTCCAGCATCAGCAAAATCTCCATCAATGTTGTAATCGATAAAAACAAAGGATGAATCCGCAGCATACCAGCTTCCTGTTGTTGAAATGGTAACTGTCATCACCGAATTTTGCGCAACTGTAGAAATCATAGATGTGAAATCGCTGTAGGATGTGGCTCCAGATACCATATTATTAATGCCACCTGTTGCAACTACTCCGTCAATATTCTCATACGAGGAGCTTGTTGCATTTGAGGTGCAATAACAAAGAGGATTCATGTTTACCCGAATAGGTGTTGAAGTACCATTATTGCCGCTGCAAGTTACAATACACTGATAAAAAGTAGTGTCTGTCTGAGTTGTAATGAAAACGGGATCAGATGTTCCTGCGTTTGTCCAACTGATTCCATCAGGTGAAGTTTGCCATTGATAAGTAACTCCGGTTCCTGATGTATTGTTTTGAAGCGATAGTATAATGTCTTCGCCTACACAAGGAAGAGTCGTCGTGCTTAGAGTATTGCCGGGTGTAGGAGTTCCAGTACATGGCACTGGGATTGACCATGTAAATGTTAGACCTGTCGGAGGAAATATTGAAGTAGAAAACACACAACTATCAGTATTTGCTGTTCCTGCGGTGGTTGCGCTCCAACTGGACAATGTAGTTCTGTTGTTGAAATCAGCGTTTGTATTCCCACGAAGGCCAACTTCAACGACATATGAGGCATTGTTTGTAAATGGACCATATACAACGTTCACGCTGTTGGATGTCTCGTTTAAACGAATTTGAAAATTAAAAAGCTGTCCTGTTGAATTATATTCTCTGTATCCTTTCCACTGAACAACCAAAGTGCGGTTTGGAGCAACACCTATGGTTGAGTAGCTAAGTTTTGAACCTGCTTGGCCTTGAAGGTCAAGGCAGAATGCTGATATTGCACTAACATATCCATCAGGGCCGGTTGCATCTATTACATCGTCTGTACTGCTCTCAATCGGGAACGATCCAGTTCCAAGAATAATCCAGCCATTGTTATTTACAGCAAATTTGTCGTAGATATTTCCGTTATATGTAAAGTTGAACCCAATCGGAAATCCGGTATTGGTTATTGGAGCATCATCTCCAATAGTGTCGTTGTTGAAAACTTCGTCATCAGATGTACTCGATCCAAGCACTCTTCCCCCTGAAATTTCGGTATAGGTTCCTGATGATGAAGCAAAAGTGTAGGTTGAAACCTGAGCTTTTAGCAACAAACTTGTCGCGAACATCAGCCCGGCAAATAGCAATAACTTTTTCCTCATTTTGTTATAAATATTAAATTATTAAAAATAAAATAATTATTTATTGAAAGATTCAATAATGAGGCAAAAATAAGTAAAATAACTTATCTTAGTAAATATGTTAAAAAGTTTAATAAGGTTTTGATTAATAGGGTGTAATGCGGTAATTTCTATCGATTTTCTGGAATGCCATATTCAAGATCGATAATTTTCGCTTCATCTCTGCCAGCAAATACAAAGCTAGCCTGCATCCAGGTCGGAGGGCCGTATTTATCCATGGCATCATTAGAAAAACCGTATCCTTCGGTTGGAATACCAAGAACGTTTTTATCAAGCTTGCCGTCTTTATTCATGTCGTGAATCGCAGCAACAGCGTAGTCTCCATAGGGGACATTCTCGAATTTTATCATCTCTTCATTCGCGCTAATCACCGTGACACTTCCTTTGAAAGGATCTTTTACGAGAAAATCTTCTGACTTATTATATAATGCCACCATTAATTGGCCCTCATCACTTTTTATTCCTCTGACTACCACAATTAAAGTACCTGTTGGCTCTGCTGCCTTTGCTCCGGTCGATTGAGCAATGCCATTGATTGAGAATAACCCAAGTAATACAAGAATAATAATTTGCCTGATTGTCATAATGGTATTTTTCTGTAAAGATAATAATCTTTTTTTATGCATTTTTATTAACGAAATTGAAACTGACGATTTTTCGGACTATCCGTTTTTTGATACTAAAATCAATCGCTCCATGTCCAGAATTGTTAATAGCTTTTTATCATTTTTGATGAGTCCCTCTTTTTCGAAACGGCTCAGGGTATGGATTACATTCTCTTGCGAACACGCTGCAAATTCAGCAATCTCCTTCCTGGTCAGAGTAAGAACAAAGGGATTTCGCTTGTAGACCTTTTTTGAAAGGTAGATTAATATGTCTGCTATGCGACCATTCACCTGCTTGTTCGCCAAGCTTATGAAGTTGAAAATGGAATCCTTAAACATCGATGAAACAAAATCCAATAGTCGCAAAGCAAATGCAGAGTTCGTCAAGGCAAATCCTTTCAATACATTAAGATCAATTAAACAGATTTGGCAATCCTCTAATGCAGTGACTGAAAACATATTCAATTCTTCATTAAAAACGTTTGCACCTCCTAACATGCCCGGACCCTTAACAACCGTCATGATTAAATCTTTATGATTCTCATTTGCATAATGGATTTTTACGCTTCCAGTTGAAATATATGCAATCTGAGTGGATTTGTTTCCCTGCTTTAAAATATTCTCGCCCTTTTTATATTGAAGTTGAAGGGTGTTGCTGTACAATTGCTCAAACTCTTTTTCGCCTAAATATTGACAGACTATGTGTTTAAATAAACATAGTTGACAGCGTTCATGTAATTGATTTAGTGACATATTCAATACAATTGTGAAGTTTTTGGCTTTTAAAACTGCAATATTTCAGCTTTTAAAACGCGTCATTTCATGGCAGGTTTTCGATAACAAAGATAATACATTTTTACTTTTGTCCACTAAATCGATAGACTAAATCGTCTTTAATTAAAATACATTAATATTATGGATATTAAATCAATTACAATTTTCGGTGGGATAGGTAAAGATGGTCAAGCCGAAAAAGTTGAAAAATTTGAGCTGAACATGGGCGACATCATTAGTATTGTCGGTCCTACGGGTTGTGGAAAAACCACACTTATTAATGACATTGAGTTGTTCGCTAACAGGAATACTCCGTCAAAACGAAGGATTTTAATCAACGGAGAAGAGGTGCCCGAAGATTTCTCCTTCGATCCGTCAAAACATCCCATTGCTTTAATTTCACAGCATACCAATTTTCTTTCCGACCTCCCTGTTGGTGAGTTCTTGAAAATCCACGCAAAAGTTCGCGGCGCTGAGAATATTGAAGAAATTATTAACGAAACGCTAAATTTTGCAAACCAGCTTACCGGTGAGGCGATTATTCCTGAAACAGGAATGACCGAACTTTCAGGTGGACAAACACGCTCATTGCTTATTGCTGATGCTGTTATCATTGGTAATTCACCCATTATTCTTCTTGATGAAATTGAAAATGCTGGTATTCATCGCACCAAAGCTCTTGAATTACTTAAAAAGTATGATAAGATTTTTGTTTTTGTTACTCATGATTCGCGCATTGCCCTTGCATCTGATTTTAGAATCGTGATGAAAAATGGCGGTATGCAAAAGCTTATAAAGACAGGTGCTGATGAACGCCGCGCTGCGCTTGAGCTTAAGAAAATCGATGATGTTATGCTTGAGTTCAGAAAACTCATCCGTGCAGGAGATGAAATTACAGAAAGCGTTTTTGCAGAAAAAATTAAAGGTATATCACAATAAAAAGAACTTTATATGAAACTCGTTGTATTTGCAGGACCGCCCACATGCGGAAAAACGACGGTAATCCGTCAGGTTATTAAAAGGATGATCACCAAAGGTCTGAAACCATCCTATATTAAAATTGATGTGCTATTTGCTGAAGAGGATGAGCAGATCGCAAAAGAGTTTGGAATCCCATCTCGAAAAATCTATTCAGGTGAGCTTTGCCCTGATCATTGCAATGTTGTTGTTCTCGACGAAGCCGTTGAATGGGCTGAGAAAGTTGGGTCTGATTACCTCTTTGTTGAAACGGCTGGTTTGTGTTTGCGATGTTCGCCCTATGTTGAAAATTCACTGGGAATCGTTGTCCTTGAATCCACCAGTGGAATGAATCTTCCCCGCAAGATTGGTCCAATGCTTACGCTGGCCGATATCTGCGTAATTACCAAGATCGACCTGATCTCTCAGGCTGAACGTGAAGTGTTCCGCTATCGCGTTATGGAATCAGCAAAGGAAGTTACTATTGTTGAAAGTAACGCCCTTTACGGGATTGGAATTGATCCTATCGTTCGCCAAATCGTTAAAACCAATGATGTGGAATTTCCAATGTTCCTGAGAGGTAATCCTCCGGTTGGAACCTGTACCATTTGCGTTGGTAAAAAAGAAATCGGTGCGAAGAACCACTTTGGTGTTTTACGGACCATGGATCAGGATCTTTTTTATGTTGGTGAATAAAATGACAAAACGAATATATCTGGATCATGCCGCAACCACCCCTATCGACCCACGGGTGGTTGCGGCTATGGAACCATTCCTTACTGAGCAATTTGGGAATGCTTCAAGTCTGCATACCTTCGGGACACAGGTGAAAGACGCTCTTGAAGATTTTCGAAAAAAACTTGCTGGCTTTATAGGCGCAGAAACTGATGAAATTATTTTCACAAGTAGTGGAACCGAATCAAACAATTTCGCGGTAAAAGGCGTCGCCTTCAGCAATAGAAGCAAAGGGAATCACATTATAACTTCTTCTATTGAGCATGATTGTTTGTTGGGTAGCTGCAAATGGCTGGAATCACAAGGCTTTCATGTAACTTACCTGCCTGTTGATTCAAAAGGGATGGTAAGTCCTGCCGATGTGGAAAAGTACATTGGTCCACGCACTATCCTTGTCAGCATAATGCACGCAAATAACGAAATTGGAAGTGTACAGGCCCTCGAAGAAATCGGCAAGATTTGTAAGGCAAAGTCAGTGCTTTTTCATTCCGACGCATGCCAGAGTTTTGGAAAAATTCCAGTGGATATAAATACGTTTAACCTTGACCTTCTAACTCTGAATTCTCATAAAATCTATGGGCCAAAGGGCGTAGGGGCTTTATATATCCGCAAGGGAACAGCCATCACGCCCTTACTTCATGGCGGTGGACAAGAAGCAGGTTTTCGATCATCAACTGAGAATATCGCAGGTATCGCTGGTTTTGTAAAAGCAGCTGAGCTTTGCTTTCAGGATATCACAAAAGAAAGCCCTCGTCTTACTATGCTGCGCGATTCGCTGATCCAACAAATACTGTCAACTCATCCCAATGCCTATCTCAATGGACATCCAGACTGTCGTTTGCCCAATAATGCCAATATTGGTATTGCCGGTCTTGAAGGCGAAACGATACGTCTGTTATTACTGTTGGATGAGGCGGGAATTGCCGTCTCTGCTGGATCTGCATGTTCATCAAACGACAAAACAGGAGGAGCCTCTCATGTGTTGCAAGCCATCGGACTTGATCCATTTCAGGCAAGAGGTTCGATACGTATTAGCCTTGGACGTTTTTCAACAGAAAAAGATGTTGAGGTTTTTGTTGATGCGTTTAATAAATGTCTGAAAAAATTAAACCCAATCTTCGGTGATTAAGTCTTAAAGAAAACAATTAATTAATTAGTGTAAAATAATAATATGAATTATATGGAACTTACAACCACCAAACAAATTATGGATATGCTTCCAGGTCTTGACTGCGGTGCATGCGGATCAAAGACTTGTGATGATTTTGCAGCGCTGGTATTAGCCGATAATAATGAAATGAAGAAATGCATTCACATTACTGGTAAGCTGGAATCAAAAGATCAGGTTCATAACTGCCTTAGTTGTGCGCACGATGGGATGGGAGAGAAAATGGGATGGAAAGACAACCTGGGTCGCGAATTTGATTTTATTATGGATTGTTTTGAAAACGAGCCCGGACCAAGAGAAACAATTTTACCTTATAATCCTGCATTGGTAAAGGATTTAGCTGTAAAAAAGGGAGATGTGATGATTGGAAGACCTATGGGAATGTCTTGCGGTTGCCCAATTACCCATTGTGGCGTTGTTACAAGCGCAGATGCACGTAATGGCGTTATCAACTGGTGTGTGACTGGTCCATTAAAGCCACGTTCA
This sequence comes from Bacteroidales bacterium, assembly GCA_963678485.1. Classification (GTDB taxonomy): domain Bacteria; phylum Bacteroidota; class Bacteroidia; order Bacteroidales; family CAIWKO01; genus CALGYY01. Next base: position 232,037 of record OY782882.1, on the reverse strand, counting down.
GAAGGATTTATTGATATTGGTTATTATACAGCTCAGGCTTACGAAGGGCTTATCCGTGAAGCAAAGGCTCCAATTAAGCTTGGAACTCGCTACTGGTTTCTGCCACGTCGCTGCATGCTGCAATGGCGCCACAGTGGTTTAGTGAATGCCGTTGTGAAGAATCCTGACGGAAGCTATAAGGTCAGAATCGAAGGACTTTATATTGGTTAAATGTGTTTAAGGTTCGTTGGGATCTATTTCCCCGGCGTCTCTTGTAGTAGAATCAGGTATGGCAATGGGTGGCTGCTTACTAACAAGTACCTCCATTGCCTCTCTTTTTGTTCGTTCAACAGCAATAGCATCTTCATAAGCATCATCATATGATTTACCTTTTGACATAAGATCACGTTCCATTAATTCCGTTGCAATGGAATATTCCGTTTCTAATGCAGAGATCTGTCCGTCAATCCATATTTCATCTTTAGGAATAAATTGATAAGCCAGATCATTACCGCTATTGCCAAAATCGGGATAAATATTCTTTCTTACCATATAACCATCAACAATCCAAATGAGCTTGCCTTCCCGCATTCCCAAGGGCACTCTGTAAATATTATGCAATGAAACACTGTCAGAAATATCTTTAATTTCCTTGATGTTTGCATAATCCCTTGCTATTACTTTCGGTAATGTGTCTTCATGAGCACGACAGATTTGCTCAAATTTTCTTCTCATGATGACCTCAATGGCAAGGGATGAATCATGCGCCATATCGTAGGTCCAGCCGAATTTCGCCATTAAATGGCGCTCGTTCAGTTCATGTGCCAGCGTCATTTCGTATTCCTCACAACTCACGGCATCATCAATCCATATTTCTCCTTTGGGATTGAAAAGATAACGCTGTTCATTGCCTCCATATAGGAATTCTCTGTATAGTTTTAGCCTCACCTGATCACCATCAACAATCCAGATTTTATAACCTTGTTTTTCACCTTGATAATGGCGATAAATACCGTCGACGGTTTTAGTGCGATTGCAGGCCATTAGCGCAATCATTAAAGATGCTAATAGTAAAATTCTGGTCTTCATGGTATTTTCTTGCTAAATTACAAAAATCCAAAATTGTATCTTTTTTTTACTGTATTTTCTTTTTCAATATTTGTCAACTGTACAAAGGTTCGCTAAATTTGCACGATTACCTAATAAACTATATTTTGATTGCTCAGATCGTTAAAAAGAACAAAGCCCCAATCGCACTCGTAGTCGGGTTTATTCTACTCGAAAATATTGCATGGATTGTCGAACCAACATTTTTTGGAAAATTGCTGGATGCCCTTATCGACGATTTTTACAAACATGAAAATGTAAATGTTCTATTGCCGTTGATTATTTGGATTTGCCTATACCTGCTTAATGTGGTAGGAGGTTCAGCCAACCGCTTGTTGGGAGGGAAGATCTTTTCTAAAATATATGCTGACGTTGCATCTGATGTAGTTATTCAGTCCAATCGAAAACGGCATTCCATCTCTAAAGTCATGGCCAGGGCTGAACTTGCAAAGGAATATATAGTGTTTCTGAAAGACAGAGTGCCCGAGGTCCTTTGGCAAATTATTGCTACGGTGGGAGGAATCATCGCTCTTGCATTGTATGATTGGCGGATTGCAGTAATCTGTCTCGTTGTGATCTTTCCAATGATCTATATAAACAAGGTGTATCGAAGACATGTTGAAAAATTGCAAAAGAATCTTCACGATACTCATGAAGAAATGTATGATGTGGTATCAGGGAAGAACGAAAGTAGTATCAAAGAGTATTTTTTTCGTATGGTTCTTCCTCAAACAAAAATTGCCAAATGGAATTCAATTGAATATGGCATCGTAAAAGTCTTGCTAATGGTCGTTTTTGTTGTTGTGTTGTTCTTTTGTGTTGATGTGGATAAGTTCACCACAGGAAGTATTTACTCGATAGTTTCTTACCTATGGACATTTATTGCATCCACCGAATACCTGCCTGGTCTGATGGAAAGCTTCGCCTCTGTTAAAGATATGAATGTGCGGATGAAGGAAGAAGTAGAACCTATTGTTGGCGCGACCGATTCACATTAGACTGTTTACTAATGCTGATGGAACACATAATGCGAATGATAATGCTTATGTGCTTCCTCACCATGCTTATGTATATGCTCATGGATGAGGTTTACGTCAATTAGGAATTCTCTGTCATTAAGTATTTCTGCAGCACTCCCTATTTTTTGAATACTGTGATTTTCCGAAATCACTGCAACTCTGGGTTGCAAATGATCAATCAGATCGAGATGATGCGTTGTAAAGATAATGGTCTTTCCCGCACGATTCAAGTCAATGAGAAGTTCGGTGAGAAAGGTTTGTGTTTTAGGATCAATGCCGGCCAGCGGTTCATCGATAAGTAATACATCAGGATTAAGAGTGAGCACACTGGCAATGGCAACTTTTTTCTTTTCACCACCTGATAGCATCGAAACCGAGCGCTCCTTTATATGTGAGATGCTCATTGCTTTCATAATCTGGGTAGCGCGGTCAATGGCTTCTTCTTTAGTGAAATTGAGTTGCAATGGTCCGAAAACTAATTCATCCATTACCGAAGGACAAAATAATTGCATCTCAGGATGCTGAAAAATATATCCCATGCTTTTCCGAAGTGCAATACTGGTCTCCTTTTGCGCCATGCTTCGGGCATTAATTTCTTGTCCCTGATAGGTGAATGTTCCGTGTTCAGGAAATACCAAGGCGTTCAGAATGTGCAATAAAGTTGTTTTGCCACTTCCATTTTGGCCAATAATTGCAAACATCTCACCTTTACTAATACTTAGATTAATATCAGTAAGCGCTGGAATGCTGTTTATATAGCTATAGTCAATGTGTTCAAGTTTGATCAGTTCCTGCATTGTTATAAAAGTAAAAAAGCGATTCCTGTTCCTGCAACAATCGTCAGTATAATGAAATCCTTTGTTAATAATTTATTGTCGTCAAGCAATACAACTTTTCCTGAATATCCCCGTGAAACCATTGCTAAATAGGTTTGTTCAAATGTGTCTACCGATTTTTTGTAGATAAAGTAGATGCGACCGGAGGACAATTCCCTGATTTTTTTATTGCTGATGTTCCCAATAAGCCGCGACTTCAACGCGATATACGTATCCTCAACTGTTTTGCATAAAATGAAAATATATTTATAGGCTAAGGAAATCACCATAATGAATGTATGAGGAATGAAGATTATCCTTAATGCTTTTAATAACTTAGGGAAATGAGTATTGTAAGTTATAAGCATGGCCAATGCAATCGAATTGAAAACTCTCATAAAGAGTAAGCCCACTGCTTTACAGCCTTCTTCAGTAAGTCCTATTTGCTGAGGTATATTGTAAATCCAGTATTGATGCGCTTTGTCAAAAGTAATAATGCTCAATATAATTTTCCCCGGGCTTATTACATTTAATGCTGCCGGGGCAAAAATAAGTAAGCCAAAAATCAGAGAAAAAATAATGGTCTTTTTGTAAGCACTCATCATATTTAAGCTTGTAGCAAGATACATTATGAAAATCAGTGCACCCATAATTAGTTGCGACCATAGGCTGTGCGTCAGACTGATGACCACAATCAGATACAGGAATGCCAACACTTTTACTAAAGGATTCTGCTTGCTCAGTATGTTCTTTTTTTCCGACTGTTCTGCCTGAAAATACAGTGTTTTTAAATGAGAAGCAATTCGTAGTAGTGTGCCGTCAATAAATGAAAACCTACGCTTTCGGGCAGCAACAGATATCTCCTTATTTTCAGGATTTGGATGAAGTAGGAACGTTGGAATACTATTTTCCATTCCTGATAATGAGTTTGGAAATAAGTAAGGTGACAAGCAATGTAATTATAGCACCAATAATTCCTGAAACTATATAATAGCCCGACTGATGTGCCATTGATGGATCACTTCCGCTGAAAGTGTAATCGGTAATGGGTGATTGCCAGGAATTGGTATAACGAGCTAGTCCTTCGGGCACATAACCAATAAACTCTTTAATGGTTTCTGCTGACCATTCACCCCATGCATCTCCTGCATCGAAAAACATAGGCAGGAAAATTCCAATAGGAGTAATCAAGGCCATTATGAGTAAAGTAATGAGTATTTTTTTTTGAAGTTTATTCATGCCGTATTCGTTGTTCAAAAATGTAAATCATAGGTCTTTCCTGCTTTGCAAAGAACCGTACAATCAACGCCGTTATGATACCTTCAATAATACCAAATAATACCATGTGCTCAATCGCCATCACCGGTAATGCGACGCTCAAATCGTATGGGCAATATAAAGGTTTTCCATCCGATGTTGTCGCAATCAAGGGTTGGATGCCAAATTCTACCGCTGTAATGCAAGCACTGATAACCAGTCCCAAATATCCGGCAAGAAAAGCTGCAAGCATTATTCTGCCTTTACCTCTTGAGGTTCCACACACAATCTTAAATACGAAATGTGCAACAAAGGGAATCACTATAGCCATATTGAAACAGTTCGCACCAATCGTTGTGATGCCTCCATCACCAAAAATCAGTGCTTGTATAATCAAGGCAACGGAAACAGCGACTACGGTTGTCCATGGTCCAAGAATAATGGCAATCATTGCAGCACCAACTGCATGTCCAGTGGTTCCTCCGGGAATCGGAAGATTGAACATCATAATAAGAAAACTAAATGCGGCCGCCATTCCTAAATAGGGAATGTTTCGTGCGGGCACTTCCTTCTTTATTTTTTTTATAGCCACTGCAGCAACAGCTATAAAAGCTCCATATAGTGGAATGTAGGTCTGTGGGCCAAGATATCCATCTGGAATGTGCATGATTTGTTATTTCAGAGTGAAGATTGTAATTGATTTTACCACTGGATGCAACTTCATGAAATAATTATTGGTAACACCAATTTGAAAATCGTGTCACAAAAATATACTTTTTTTAAATAGTGACAAAAAAGAGATAATCTCTAAATGAAGAACTGTAATGCCTGCTATTGGCGATAAATCGGAATTATTCGTAAGCGGGGTTTGCTCTTGGGTTCATTTCGCGATAAGCACTCATTAACATATTGTTTTACGATTTTTTACTTTTAATTTGTTAATTATTTGTATAATTGAAAAGAATCAGATACTTTTGGTGGGTAAGAATACTTAATCTCCGATTTATGAAAATCAATCGCTTTCGCACAGTGTTAAAATGTATCTTCGGCTTTTGCTTGTTGACAGTTTGCCTGAATGTTAACGCTCAGCAATCAGGAACAGCAGCGGTTTCGAACAATTATACAGTAGTGGATCCTGCAAAATCAATTGAAATTCCTTTTGAAATTTATAATGGAGAATTGCTCATTAAGCCTGTAATCAATGGCCGGGAGTGTCGTATGTATGTCGAAAATGGTGTTCTTTGGGATCAATTGGTGTTTTTTGGTTCGGGAACTATGGATTCAATTAGTGAGAATGATTCGCGGGCTGTTGAAATTGCTGATGCTGGTAATGGCGGAGATGAAAAGGGATTAGCAAGCATGCGGGTTGATTTTGGAAATGTGAAATTTACTGCTCAACCTACTTTGCTTAAACAACAATCGCTCACATCTGCCTCAAAACCTTCCGGGGTTGACGGTCAAATCAGCGCTCTGTTTTTTAAAAACTTCGTTACAGAGATTGACTTCGATAAAAAGGAAATCATACTTCACCCTCCGCAAACATTCACGGCTCCTGTTGGTTATACTGCTGTACCAATGACTTCAGAAGGTAATGGCGTATTTACTATCCCTGCAATACTTACCCTACCAGGAAATAAAGTTATCCAAACACAAATGAGTATCGACTTTGGTGGTCCAACAGGCGTTACATATTATTACGAACCACAAGATGGACTTAATACGAAGACCGATCAGCCCAAATTATCTGGATACAGTATTCAGGATGAGTTTTCGGGTTATTCACAAACTATAAGTTGCCTTCAAATTGGCAAGTTTCGCGTGAAGAACTTTTTTGGAGACTTTATCGAACGCAATAGTCAGAATAGTCATCTTTCATCTACCATCGGATTAGATGTGCTAAAGAGGTTTAATGCTATTTATGATTACGCCCACGGCGTGGTATATCTGAAATCTAATAGCAATTTTTAGTAAGCGCTCTGGTTTATTCAGTGTTACATAATTATAGGTTGCCCACAACCTATCGTTCTTATTATTGAAATTACAGAATCAGCCAATCGGAGCCGCCTTTATTAAGCTGATTCTTTATCTATACTTTACGCAGACATTTTCAATAATCATTTGACTGCTTGGTTATTTTGCAAATGCAGACAATTTCGTTGAATCAGCCAAGTATTATATGATTTTTGTATTTGTTTGCAGATTTTCCATTAACCCTTGTATGCTTACTCATGGTTAGGGATAGAATGGTGATTTTTTTTTCATTGCTTGTTTATTTCATTTCAAATCGTAATTTTGACCATTGAATGATTCCATGATGATGAATCATATTTAAAGTAAAATGATGGTATTGAATCAAAAATATTGAATTTTCAAGCATGCTGTAATTCTTCGGAAGCAGCGGGACCTTGTTGATGGCTATCAAATAATAGCTATCAATTCATGTATTGGAGGATACCCAGGTATATATGGCAGTGTTGGGCATCATAATAATCAATACACAGTTCAGACTCACTGTGATATTATCATCTCTGATTAATTTCAGGGTTAAATGTCCATGCTCCGTTTTTAATAATTTTCTTTTTCCTGCTCACCAAAGTTACCCGGCTTTAAAGGCAATGGTTGCAATGTTTTTTTTGCGACTTGGACTATTTGTGAGTATCGCTATGTCACGGTGGCGCTGGATTAGCTGACCACCTTCAGCAGCTGAGGTCGTGTTATTGAAGATTGGTAGCTTCAAATTGGAATGGTATTCCCGCGTAAAGCCACCCGAATTAATCATAACATAGGAATCAGTTCTAGTAAGATGAGTTAATGTAAATATCTTAATAAATTCAATTTTAATAATATTAAATTTTCAAGCAATGGCAGATTATCATGAAATGTGGGCAGGTCTTGGACTTGACCTTAAAACACACGACGCTGTTTTAGAAATCGTTGGTAAAGGATACAATGATGTTTTTATGTCGCAAAAGGATCGCCCTAAAGGCATGGAATACTTTGATTTTGTTATGAGCGAAGTTCATGGCCTTAGAATAAAGGAACTCCTTGATGCAAAGGCCGAAGGTCGCAAGGTAATTGGGACCTTTTGTGTTTTTGTTCCAGAGGAACTGGTATTAGCTGTTAACGGCGTTTGTGTTGGTTTGTGCGCAGGTGCTGAATTTGGTTTCGAAGAAGCGGAAAAGTATCTGCCACGCAATACATGCTCGCTCATTAAGTCAGCTTTTGGTTTCAAACTGGGAAAGGTTTGTCCGTACATTGAATCGAGCGATCTTATTGTTGGTGAGAATACCTGTGATGGAAAGAAAAAGGCCTACGAAAGTTATAAGGATATTGTCGGTAATCTCTATGTAATGGATTTGCCCCAAATGAAATCTCCCGAAGGCCGCGCGCTACTTAAAGCCGAATATAAGAAGTTCGCAGCAAAACTCGAAGAAATTTCTGGAGTAAAAATTACTGTTGAAACACTGAAGAAAGGGATAGAAATCGCTAACAACAAACGTAAAGCAATCCATCGCTTATCAGCACTTAGAGCTGCCGATCCTTCTCCAATCTCAGGTCTCGACGGCCTTTTGGCTAATCAGATTTATTTTTATGATGATCCTATTCGTTTTACTTCTTCGGTAAACGCACTTTGCGATGAACTTGAGGTCAGAGTGAAAGAACAACATGGAGTGTTTCCGAAAAATACGCCTCGTTTATTAATTTCAGGTTGTCCGATGGCTGTGCCAAATTGGAAACTTCCATATATTATTGAGACATCGAATGCTGTAATCGTTGGCGAAGAAATGTGTACCGGAGAGCGCGGAACTCAAAACCTTGTTCAGCCTAAAGGAAATACGGTGGATGAATTAATCGATGCTATCGTGGATCGCTACTTCTGTATCGATTGCGCAGTATTCACTCCCAACGAAGGTCGTCTCGATCATATTAAAAAGATGGTGAAAGAATATCATGCTGATGGAATCGTTCATTACGGATTACAGTTTTGTCAACCATATCAAATGGAAAGCAAAATTCTGGAACGTGAACTTGAAAAAGCAGGTGTGCCTGTTCTCTTAATAGAGACCGATTACAGTCAGGAAGATGCAGGACAAATCAAAACACGCATCGAAGCTTTTATTGAGCGAATTAAAGGATAAGAGCAAAATATCTATCAATATCTGGCAGACCAAAATGGTCTGTCAGATATTATAAATAATAAAATATGATTTCAGCTGGAATTGACATAGGGTCACGAACGATAAAGGTGGTGTTGTTAGAAGATGGACAAACGCTAACATCGCGAAAAGCCGAGAATTCATTTGATACACTCAAAGTGTGTGGCGAATTGTTGTCCGGACTAAACTACGATCGAATTACCTCCACTGGTTATGGTCGCCACTTGTTTGAAGCCAATGCCGGATGCGAAGCAATCACAGAAATTAAAGCCTTTGCTTTAGGCGCTGCGCATATGGCTCCGGGTTACCAAACCATTCTTGATATTGGAGGACAGGACACTAAAGCAATCAGTCTGGATGATCGTGGACGGCTTAAGAAATTTGAAATGAATGATAAATGTGCTGCAGGCACCGGCCGGTTTTTAGAAATCATGGCCATGTCGCTGCGGTACACTTTACAGGAATTTGGCAACAGCGCCCTTAATGCTAAGGAGTTTATTAGTATTAATAGTATGTGTACAGTGTTTGCCGAATCAGAAGTTGTTTCGATGTTAGCGCGGGGTGCCGATCGTGCTTCAATTGCTAAAGGTATTCATCAATCCATTGTAAATCGTTCAATAGCCTTGCTCAGAAGGGTAGGAGTGCTTGCTCCTGTTTTCTTCGCTGGCGGTGTGGCCTATAATGAATGTATCAAAGTATTGCTCGAGCAACAACTCCAAATGGAGGTGTTTCGTGCAGATGATCCCCAAATCATTGGTGCTCTTGGTGCAGCATTGCACGGAGCACAGGCCGTGATATGATCTTAAAACCATAAAGAAAAGCGGCGCTTTATTAATACAATTATCTTGTCTAAATATATTTTCTTGATGTGTCAGGGGATGATTTATTATTTGATGTCATCGTGTAATCCTTATCAAATGGCCGATCCGAGCTGCTTCTCATTTGTCACTATTTAAAGTGCATTCTCAATGCAATAATTTGATATGTTTCCCGTCATATATTCTTGAATGAAATTTATTTTATAAAAGTTGCTGAATTTTTATTCAAGAATTAAAAAAGATGTAATTTTGCATACCGAACGGTAGGTATATTAAACATATTATTATGGCAAGCACTAAAGAAAAATTGCTGGAAGTGGCATTTAGAGAGTTCCTTATGCATAGTTACAGGGATGTTACACTGATGCATTTGGTTGAAGAACTTGGACTGACAAAAGGCGCTTTTTATCATTATTTCGAAAGTAAACAGGATCTTTTTAAACAAGTTGTCGATTTTTATTTAGAACAGATTTCTGATATCGGCGATATACAATATAATAAGAGTCTAAGCTTTGCTGATAATATTATGCAGCTTGTATTAAAGAGTATGGCCATTTTTGATGAGATTAAAAGTCGCTACATGAGTGAGGTGGATGATATGAATTATTATAACTTCCTTATGGATGCTACAAAATATTATCCTGGTTTCATTGATCAGATAAATAAGGTTCATAAGGCGAATGAGATTGAAGTCTACCTCGGTTTTATTAAGAAAGCTAAGGCAAATGGCGATTTGAAAGTTTCTGTGGATTCGTTAGCGTTAGCAAAATTGATTCAAGCTGTGTTTGATGGAATTGGTTTTAATGCCTTTTTTAAGGAAAGCCCCGATTATCTTCATGACCAGATTAACGAATCCTTAAATTTTATTTATGAATTAATAAAAAAGTAACATACCGAATGGTATGTAAATGTTGTGAATTATGATGAAGAATAGAAAACTATTTGGTATGTTGTTGATTTCAGTACTGTTGCTGATAAACATACCTCAGCTATGCGCACAACAGCGCATTGAACTTACCTTGTCGAAATGCTTGCAAATGGCGGTGGATAATGATTCCAGAATTAGAGTAGCGCTTATGGAAAATGAAAAGGTGCGCGCCGGGAAAATGGAAACAATTGGAAATGGCCTGCCGCAAATTAGTGCCAGCGGACAATTTCAGGATTATCTCAAATTACCGACACAACTGTTACCCGGTGAATTTTTTGGTCAACCTGCTGGAAGCTTGATTCCTGTGCAATTTGGAACAAATTATAATATGTCGGGTGGAATTCAGGTGTCACAGCTTATTTACAGCCAATCCTATCTTACAGCAATACAGATTTCGAATCGCCTGTTAGCGAAGAATGAGTTGGATGTTGAAAAGAACAAGCAAAATGTGATTTTTGACGTAGCTCAGTTGTACCTGGTATCACTTCTCACTGAAAGTCAATTGAAATACATGAATGACAACCTGGGAAAAATTGACTCTTTGGCTGCACTGGCTCAAAGTCATTACGATAATGGCTATCTGAAGAAAGTTGATGTTGATCGGATTAAAGTGAGTCGTATCAATTTACTGAGCGAAATTCAGAATCTTTCTATAATGATGGATCAACAACTAAATATGATCAAATATTTTGCTGGGATTAAATTACAGGATAGTCTGGTGCTTACCGAATCAATCAACGATCTCGCATCATTAATGCCTGCAAGTCTCACTACGGATAACCATATCGACCTACAGTTATTAGATAACCAAAAGCAGTTGGCGATATTGCAAATGCGAATGGTGCGATCTGAATGCATGCCTTCACTCGTGTTTTTTGGTGATTTTAGTTATAATAGTCAGCAAAACGAATTTGGTAAATTATTCAGCGAAAGCGAAAGCTGGCTTGGAACTTCGGTCATCGGCCTTTCGTTGAAAGTGCCCATTTTTTCCGGCATGTCTAAATATTACAAACTTAGTCAGGCCAGAGTGCAAAAGAATCAAATCAGTCTGATGCGTGATTATTCAAAGACATTAATCGATACTCAGGTGAAAAGTGCTGTTGATAAACTTACAAGTGCTCGCCAGCAATCGCAAGCGCAAAATGAAAATGTGAAACTTGCATCCGAAGTTTATAATGTGATTTACGAACAGTACAAACAGGGATTTGCACCACTTACCGATCTTTTAAATGCGTCCACTGCACTAATTACGGCTCAAAGTGGCGAAATACAAGCAATAGCACAAATGAAAATTGCAGAGCTCGAACTGTGCAAGGCAACAGCCAGCCTTTCAACCATGCTGAAAAATTAACTCATAATAATTAGATCAACTTATAATCTATTAGCAATGAAAAAGAAAATAATCATTATCGCAATTATATGCGTATTGGCAGTAGGCTTAATCGTTAAATTAATAATCAACAAAAGTGAAATAGATGCCAGCGCAAAACCAAAGGATATCAAAGTCGAAGTGCCCGTTACTATTGTTAAGGCCAAGAAATCAATAATTGATAACGGCTTCAGTGTAAACGGTACATTCCTCGCTTCACGTGAACTTACCATTATTTCTCAAACTCAGGGAAAGCTGGTGAAAATCGGTTTTGAAAATGGCGATTTTGTTGGAGAAGGACAAGTGTTGGCCCAATGCGATCTTGAACTGCTGGAAGCTCAGAAAGCACTTGCAGAAGCGAATCTGAACAAGATGAAAAGTGATTTGAAAAAGTTCGAAGAGATGTACAAAACCAACGCTGTTACTCTTCAACAAATTGAAGAAATGAGACTGGCTTGCCTGAATGCACAAACCAATCTTGTGACCGTAAATAAGCAAATCGAATATGCTGTTATAAAAGCGCCTTTTAGTGGATATATCACTAAAAAATATATCGAAAAGGGTGGAATGCTTATGCCTGGCGCCATGGTGGCCGAAATTATCGACATCAATACACTTAAGTTTGTTGCCAATGTTTCCGAATCTGATATTGATAAGGTAAAAAATGGCGGACCAGTTAAAATTACCGCAGATATATATGATGGTATTTTCTATGATGGAAAGATTCGTTCTGTTGGCTTTAAGGCAGATGAAGCCAAGCGTTTCCCGGTTGAGATTGAGGTTAGAAACAATACGGCAAAACCCATTAAAGCCGGTATGTACGGACTTGCATCTTTCGATTGTGAAGGTACGCGCGAAGCACTCTTAATTCCTCGAACGGCTTTGGTCGGTAGCATTAAAGAGCCTAAAGTATTTGTTGTAGACGGAAAAACTGCTAGTGCACGCATGTTGAAACTTGGGACATCCACCGAATCCAGTATTGAAGTGCTCGACGGCCTGAAAGAGGGCGATCAGGTTGTGGTTTCAGGACAGATTAATCTTGAAGATGGTACCACAGTGCAGATCATTAATGGCGCTAATTCCGCAAAGTAATAATCACTATTATTAAACTGGAAAATTCTATTCGTTATGAATATTACCGAATTATCAATAAAACGACCTTCCCTGATTATTGTCATATTCATTGTGTTGACATTCCTTGGGGTGTTAAGCTATCAAAAACTCAACTATGAGCTGTTGCCAAAATATTCACAACCTGTGCTGCTCGTGGTTACCGTTTATCCCGGCGCTTCACCTAATGAAGTAGAAAATTCTGTTACAAAAAATATTGAAGACGCCTTGTCTTCTCTTGAGCAAATTGATAATATCCAATCTACCTCTTACGAAGGTGTGAGCGTATCTGTGGTCATCTTCAATAGTGATGCAGATATGAACAAAGCCCTGCAGGACTGTAATCAAAAGATAAATAATGTCCGGCAAAGCCTGCCAAAGGATGCACGACCACCTATTATCAATAATTTTTCTATGTCCGATTTTCCCATCATACGTTTGGGAATAACTGCAGATATTCCATCCACTGAGCTTTATGATTTGGTTAAACAAAAAGTCAAGCCGATGCTCTCCACACTCGAGGGTGTTTCGCAAATCGAACTGATGGGCGGTGAAGAACGTGAGATTAGAATCAATGTTAACGAAAGTAAATTAGATGCATACAACCTGTCAATACTGCAGGTGACAAATGCTGTACAGGCGTCTAATATTGATTTCCCCACGGGAAAAATTAAAGATGAAAGCAAACAAATCATTATTCGTTTGTCGGGAAAATTCGCCGACCTTGATAAATTGCGCCAATTGGTGGTTACTACCGATCGCTTTGGAAGCCCTGTCAGACTTATGGATATTGCCGATGTGCAGGATACGAAGAAGGAAGTAAAAAATATTTATCGTGTTAATGGTACGGCTTCCATCGGCCTGAATGTCTACAAACAACCCGATGGCAATGAGGTGAAGATTAGTGAAAACGTTAGAGCCCAGATAAAAAAAATGGAGCAAATCTATGCTGATAAAAACCTGAAAGTGGTTATAGCAAATGATACCTCTGATTTCACAATTACTTCTGCGGATGCTGTAAAAAAAGATTTGCTTCTGGCCATATTGCTTGTTGCCTGTGTGATGCTGGTTTTTTTGCACAGTTTACGCAACTCTTTTATAGTAATGGTGGCGATTCCCGCATCACTGGTTTCTACTTTTATTGGGATGAGTTTGCTGGGGTTTTCGCTCAATATTATTTCTATGGTTGCCATGTCGCTGGTTATTGGTATTCTCGTGGACGATTCTATAGTTGTGCTTGAAAATATCTATCGCCATATGGAGATGGGCAAGGACAGACGCAGAGCCTCTATTGACGGAAGAAACGAGATTAACTATACTGCGTTGTCGATTACCATGGTGGACGTTGTGGTGTTTCTGCCAATAGCCATCATTACAAGCATGATCTCCGGCTTACTGCGCCAATTCGCACTTGTGGTTGTTATATCCACTTTGTTGAGTTTGTTTGTGTCCTTTACGCTTACACCATTGCTTGCTTCGCGCATGGCCAAGTCAGAAAAATACCGCAAAGGTTCGATACTGGATCGTATTACTTCCTGGTTTGACCGCGGCTTACACGGCATTACCGCCTATTACGCAAGAACATTGGCATGGTCGCTTCGCCATAAAGCCATAATTCTGATATCCGTAACAGTACTGCTCATTGGTTCATTAATGCTGCCTGCTATGGGCTTTATTGGTTCTGAGTTCATCAGTCTCGGCGATAGAGGGGAGGTGATTATTCAGCTAGAGTTGCCTAAGGACGCGACCATTGAACAGACTAATGCAAAGACTATCCTTGCGGAAAAAATAGTTGCTGCTAAACCTGAAGTCACCAGTGTGTTCTCCACTGTTGGGACTACTTCCGGCTTTGATGCAGGAGCGGGTAGTGCATATAAGTCTGAGATTTATATAAAGATGGTGGAGAAGGAAAAACGTAAAATTACGGCTGATGAATTTGCTGTTCAACTTAAAGAGGAATTGCTCAATAAACTCTCTGGAGTTAAAGTAAGTTCAAGCATTGTATCTCTTATTGGCACCTCGGATATGGCGCCTATTCAGCTTGTGTTTTCCGGACCCAACATGGATTCGCTGATGAAATATGCTACCATTGCCAAAGATGCAATTAAGCAAGTGCCCGGTACTGCCGAAGTCAAGCTATCGGTTGAAGATGGGAGTCCGGAAATTAAAGTGCAGATTGACCGGGATAAGATGTCGGGCCTTGGTTTGAATATGATGATTGTTGGTGCAACGCTGCAAAATGCGTTTTCAGGAAATACTGATTCCAAGTATCGCGAAGGAACCAATGAGTATGATATCAACGTATCACTGGATGATTTTGATAAACGGAATATCAACGATCTTGCTAACCTTACCTTCATGAATCCTATGGGTCAGGTTATTCGGTTAAATCAATTTGCTACGCTTACACCTTCAACAGGAACGACTGCATTGCAAAGATATAATCGTGTTCCCTCTGTTACGGTGAATTCAGCGGTTGTAGGCAGGCCTGTCGGTAGTGTTGGTGATGACGTAATAGCCCGAATAGAAAAAATCAAGCTTCCGGAAGAAGTAACTATCATTAAGGAAGGAGATATGAAGTATCAGGGAGAAGCCTTTGGTAGTCTTGGTCTCGCCTTTTTGGCTTCCATTCTTTTTGTATACTTGATTATGGTTGCACTTTACGATTCCTTCGTGTATCCATTTGTTGTACTCTTCTCCATTCCTCTGGCTATTGTTGGTGCTCTAATAGCACTTGCCCTTACAAAGCAGGCACTCACGATCTTTTCTATTCTCGGTATTATTATGTTGATTGGACTTGTGGGCAAGAATGCAATATTGCTTGTTGACTTTACTAACCAAATGCGTAAGGAAGGTCACAATGTGATAGACTCATTGATTATGGCGGGAAAGGTGAGATTGCGTCCAATCCTCATGACCACTTTTTCGATGATTTTCGGGATGATGCCAATTGCACTTGCAACCGGAGCTGGCTCTGAATGGAAAAATGGTATTGCGTGGGCGCTCATCGGCGGACTAACAAGTTCCTTAGTATTGACCTTGTTTGTAGTGCCTGTAATCTATTATATCTTCGATAAAATAATTAATAAATTCAAAAAGAAAACAGTGACTGTTTAGTGCTGCAGCCATTGACTGACAAGGCCGATACAATGTTGTGTCGGCCTTTTTTTTATCCTTATCCTGCTGATCCCTGCTTGCGTAATGGGCCTGTGTTGACAAAATAGAGTCCGTCAATAAACTCAGTGATGGATCAGAAAGCTCTCTCGCCTAAGGCGAGACAAGGCGTCCGAAGTGTTGGTGTTGAGTTTAAAGAGGGTAATCGGCTGCATAACCACACGAGGACAAGGCCATTTAGGGCTTTATGATACCGACTATTCACGGGGTGACTCAAAGTCACCCCGTGAATAGTACGTCACCCCATGAGATTGATGAGAGTCCGCCTGTAAACTTTATGGACAGGGACTAAAGATGGAATCAGGTCGTCATTATAATATTCGAAATCTAAATTACAGTTTGATGGTTATAAGCTGTCATCCTTATAAAGAAAGAGCTTTTATAATATTCAACTCATTATTAAAATTCTTCTATCTTTGTTTTTCAATCCCTTCGCCTTGAAAACAGTAAAACGTTCAGTAGTTTCAGCTAAGTGGTGGATACAAATCGTATTCTTTTGTGCTCTGATGTGTGGCTTGCCATGGCAGGCGCGACTCATTGCTCAAAATCGCACTGCTGCGCTAGTTGCTTTGGCCTATGAAAAGTATAATCAGGGGGATTTTACTGCAGCCAAGCAGCAGTTACATTTGTTTTACGATCAACAGTCTTCGGCCTCACAGGCCTCGATTGGTAAGGCAACTCAACTAAGTGGGATTATCGCTGAAAGTGAAGGTGAATTCACCGAGGCACTAAGTTATTACAATCGCTCATTGGAGAATTATCTCGCTCTTCCTGATTATGCGCATGTTGCCGATGTGCTCAACAATCTTGGTAATATATATTATCGGATGGGACAATTCGCGCGCGCTTTCTCCTATACAAAAATTTCACTTCAGATAAGCAAACGTTTCAAGTATACCTCCGGTGAAGGAGGCTGCTATAATAGCCTTGGCAATATTTACTATTCATGGGGGAAGTACGATTATGCACTCAATGCATACATACATGCACTCAATGCGAAGCGCAGCCTGAATGATTCAAATGAAATCTGTAATATATTGGCCAATATTGGCAGCGTCTATACGGGCATTGGTAAATATGATAGTGCACGCATTACTTATAAAACGGCGCAATCCATCGCCCTGCGTCGCAACGATCATGTAATCGCCACCGATTGTGATATAAATATCGCTTATGTCGATATTCAAACAGGCAATATTAATGAAGCCATTAGCCTGCTAAAACAAACGTATAAGTTTTCAAGTAAAGAGGGCTATCATCTCGAAGAATTGATGTCGCTCGATAACCTGGCCCGAGCTTATATTGCTGTTGATCGTTTTGATTCAGCTAGCGTATTTTGGGATAAGGCAATGATACTTTCCCGCGAGATGAACATACCCGAAGTCTCATTAAACCTTATGGAGACACGTATCGAGCTTCTCGAAAAAAGCAATCGCATCCCGGAAGCCTATGCTTATTCCAAGCGTTTTTATCATCAACACGATAGTTTGTTTGATGATGCATCCATTGAACAACTGATCGATTTTAATACTACCGAGCATATTGAAAATAAATTGAATGAACTTCAGTACCGTAATCTTGCACTATCAATGAAAGCGCAGGAATACCGAAGCATTCAGCGTATAAGTATTCTCCTTATCGTGATTTTAATTATTGTTATTATCTCGTTTATTGTAATATATAGGAGTAAGGAAAAAACCACCAAGTTAAAATTTGAAAAGCAACTGCATGAGAGTACGCAAAAAGCCTTGGCAGCTCAGATGAATCCGCATTTTATTTCGAATAGTTTAAATAGCATTCAGAAATTTTTTATGACCAATGATATCGATGCCGCTTCTCAGTATCTGAATAGCTTTGGTAATCTGATACGTAATGTGCTCGATTGTTCCATGCAGCCGTCAATTACAGTTTCGGAAGAATTGCGAATTCTTAAACTATATGTCGAACTCGAAAGTATGAGGCTCGGGCGTCCAATCGCCTTGATGCTGATCAATGAAGAGCCCGATATGAAAATTCCGCCATTGATACTTCAACCTATTGTTGAGAATTCGATTTGGCACGGTTTAGCAAAAAGTGAGAATAGTCCTGAAATTCAAATATCCTTTACTCGTGTCGAGAATGAACTTATTTGCGAAATCAGCGATAATGGTATTGGCCTTACCAAGGCGAAAGCTTTACAAACAAACATGGCCCGAAGTCAGCGTAAATCGTACGGACTGCAATTAGTGCGTGAGCGTCTGCAATTACTCATGGGTAAAAGCCAGCGCAATGAACCTTTGCTCGAATCTAAAGAGATAGTTGTGGAGGGTAACGTTGTAGGAACATTAACTATTTTAAAATTTCCTTGCGAATGATACGAATTGGAATCGTGGATGATGAGCAGTTTGCGCGCGAAACACTTCGTGCAATGCTTTCGCGGATTAATATCCCAAAAACTATAGTCTTCGAAGCTACCTCCGTCGCTTCCGCCTCAGAAGAATTGCAGAATCAGCCAATCGATTTGCTGTTTCTCGATGTCCATCTGCAGGATGGTACAGGCTTCAATGTATTGGAGTTCCTTCCTGATAGGGCCTTCGAGGTTGTGTTCGTTACAGCCTATGATCATTATGCGCTGGAAGCTTTTCAATGCGCGGCCATCAACTATATTCTCAAACCGATTACTCTTTCTGATGTAAAGGAAAGCCTCATACGCGTTATGGGCAAGAATCCTGAACAAATCGATAAAGGTCAACTCGATATTGTACCCCATAACCTCGCTTCCAGCGATCCTCGCCAAAAGAAAGTACTGATACCACAAAAAAACGAATCGGTCGTGGTTAAGTTGCAGGAAGTACTGCGACTTGAATCGGATGGAAATTACACATGGTTCTATTTGGTGGACCAGTCGCGGTATTTGGTCACGCGTACGATGAAAGAATACGAAGATCTTTTTTGTAATAATGGCTTTTATCGCATTCATCAGTCCCATATCATCAATATGGAATATGTCAAAAAATATGTAAAAGGAGATGGGGGAGATGTCATCATGAATGATGGTAAAATTCTTCCCATTGCGCGTAATCGCAAAGATGGTTTTTTGAAACTACTCAGTTTATAATCATTTTTTTACCTCAGTCGGTCTGTCGATTAATAGGTCAAAGCCCCCTATTGCTAAATTTACTTCCTCAAGCACTCATTACTTAAATAATGTATTGATGCGAAGTCTAATTTTGCACTAAATTAATAAGGCGTTTCTAAAAGCCTTAATCTGTTCGGTTTTACTTTATAAGACCAAAACCAACTACCCGATGAAACGACAGGCCTTGACATTACTAGTGTTCTTCGCAACGCTTGTGGCGATGGGACAGACAGCTAATCTCTATACTTTTTCTACTGGAACTGGTGCAACAATGCTGGCTCCGACATTTACTCAAATCGTTGCTACTGCTACTGATGATGGAGTTTCAACAGTGCAAAGCATCGGTTTTAATTTTGTCTATGAAGGAACAACCTACACTCAATTTTCAGCGAATGGTAATGGCTTGATGCGCCTTGGAGCTACTGTAATAACAAATGCATACACCAACGATTTAGGAGGCGCTGGAAATGAGCCTAAGCTCATGCCGCTGTGGGATGACCTCAGCACCGGTTCAAATGGCGGGGTATATACTGGTTTGTATGGTTCAAGTGGGAGCTACATCAGAGTAATTGAATGGCGTGTTTTCAATACATCTTCCACTGCGAGTGCCTATAATTGCACCTTTCAGGTTCGTTTGTATGAAGCAGGAAATATCGTTGAGTTTGCCTACGGTACAGGGACAACCCCCGGTTCTTTTTCTTGCGGTATTGGCGGAGCAACGGCGACCAACTATCAGAGCCTCACAACTTCTGCACATACCAGTAGTACAACGGTTCCCAATAATGCTAATGCCACATGGCCCGGAAGCGGCAGGTATTACCGCTTTGCTAATAGTGCATTGCCCGGTGAAAATTGCAGTAATGCTCAAAACCTTGCGTCACTGACAAGCCCTTACAGTGGGACAACAGTGGGTTATGCGGACGATATTAGTATTTGCAAGACAGGCGCGCCTGACAGAATTTTTTATATAAGTGTACCGAATGGATACACTGTAGATATTTGGGAGCCATCCAACGGATACGACGAATATGAATATATGGGCTATGGGGCAGGCTGCCCCGGGACGACAACCATCAATTGTCTCGACAATGATGCGTTGGCCCACAACACTTGGACCAATAGCACGGGTTCAACACAAACGGTGTGGTATGTGCAGGACGGATACAGCAACTACTCAGGAACTTTTAATCTTAGCTGGACATTGACGAATCCTTGTACGCCTCCTGCCGCCCCCACACCTGTTACTTCTTCACCCGCAAGTATTACTTGTGGTCAAACATCAAATCTAAACGGGACGTCTGCCGGTAACACCATACGATGGTATGATGCTGCAAGCGGAGGTACACTGCTCGGTTCTTCCGCCAGTGCTGCGAATTTTGCAGTAACGCCGGCTTCTACAACGACCTATTATGCTGAGGCATTCAGTACATGTGCCAGTGCAACGCGAACATCTGTTGCTGTTACCGTTAACGCACCAGCAGCACCAACCTCAGTAACTGCTACAGCAGCAACAATTACCTGCGGGCAAACATCCAATCTTAATGCAACTTCTGCAGGAAATACTATTCGGTGGTACACTGCCGCTTCGGGAGGTACATTGCTTGGATCTTCAGCCAGTGGCGCTAATTTCGCAGTGACACCAGCTTCTACTACCACTTATTACGCTGAAACATTCGCTACCTGCGCAAGCGCAACCCGCACTTCGGTAACCGTAACGGTCAATACTCCACCTGCACCAATTAGCGCAACTGCCAATCCCAATACGATAACTTCTTGTGGCCAGGCATGCACTCTTACCGGGATTTCACCAGGCTATACTATCTATTGGTATGATGCTCCAAGTGGTGGAAATTTGCTGGGTACTTCGGCCAGTGGCGCAGTCTTTCCTGTGATTCCAATTGCAACAACAACGTATTATGCTGAGTCGTTCGGTTCATGCGCCAGTGCAAGCAGAATCGGTGTAACGGTAACTTATACCGCTGCAAAGGCTGATGAATCCTCAGTTTTCGCAATGGGCGATACACGCAAGTTTGTTAAAAATATGGGGCAAATTGCTGATGCCAATGGAATCTTATGTAAAGATGTTTTATATCAATCCTCTACGGATGGGACTTCCTTGTTTTTTAAGAATAACGGTGTTGTTATGCTGTTTAGTCGTTTTGATTCCGTGCCAAACGAAGCTTCAATCAAAGCCCGTCAGCAAGGAGATTATGCTCATGCCCGACTGCTCGAAACCGTAACTAAAGTCTTCAGAATGGACCTTGAATATATAGGTGCCGATGGTGACGCTACCATCGCTTCATCCAATCCACGTCCGGAAGTAAGTAATTACTATTTGCCGCAGTGTCCAAATGGAATCCTTGATGTACCGCACTATAATAAGATAACATATAAAGATGTATATTATTCAACAAATATCGATTATTATTATACTGATAAAGGTCTGAAGTACGATATAATTTTGAATCCCGGTGCACATCTATCTGATATTCGTTTTCAATACAAAGGTGCCAATGCTGTTCACGTGAACGAGTTGGGACAACTCGTAGTAACTTACGCCGATGGTCGCGAAATGATTGAAGCCACACCTTTTGCCTATTACATGAATGATGCTCATGATACTGCAGATATCCAATTTACTGTTGATAATTCTACAGGTATTGTTGGATTTAAGGGCGTTGATGATGTAATCACAAAGACCTTGGTAATCGATCCATCGATTACTTGGGCAACCTATTTTTACGGATCTGTTTCTGCCAACGAGAACTGGACGAACCCTGAGTATGATGCAAATGGCAATTTATTTTTGGCGAATCAATCATATCAAGCTGCCTTCCCAACAGTGAATCCCGGTGGTGGAGCATGGTTCGAAAATACCAACGCGTACATGATACGCATTGTTATAATGAAATTCGATAAATGCAGGTCATTGAAATGGTCGACCTATTATGGCGGCGATAAGATGGACTGCCTTGCAGGCTGCACGGATTATGGTAAAGCTCTCGCATTAGATAATTCCGGAAATGTTTTTGTTTCCGGTTATACCGATCCCGGCACTACTGTTTTTCCAACGCTTAATCCCGGTGGAACCGCCTTTTATCAATCCCAAGCCAGATGCTATGGTACGACTTCATTCTTTGTGAAATTCAACAACAATGGGGTTCGCCAATGGGCTAGTATTTTTCAGCATGAAGCTGGAAATACCAGTTCGAATGCGATTCGTATCAATGGTATTACTTGCAGTGGAACCTATGTATACTTCACCGGAGAACAATACAATTGGAACACGAATACTGTTCCTTTACGCAATCCCGGTGGTGGCGCGCATTATCAGTCAACAATTTTAGGAGATCAGGATGTATTTGTAGGTAGGTTTAATGCCTCTACATGTGAGCTTAACTGGTGTACGTATCTGCACAGTACTGTTGGGACCAACACTGCATACGGTCAGGGTTTGGATATGCATTGTGATGCCTCGGGAAATTTATATGTCACTGGTCGTGAATCTGGAACCAATAGTCATCATTACTTGCTCAATCCGGGTGGTGGCGCCTATTATCAGGCGACTAAAGGTGCCAATGGCGATTTGTTTATTACCAAATTCAATACATCATTAGCTGTTGTTTGGTCAACCTACTATGGTGGAGATGGGATGGATATCCCGTCAACTGTAGAACCTGATGGATCAGGCAATATGTATATTTTAGGAAGATATACTGCCAGTACAGATTTTCCAACCTTGAACCCTGGTGGTGGTGCACTTTGTCAAACAGCTAAATCGAATGCCGCGTCAGATGGATTCTTACTTAAATTCAGTAGTGCAGGTGTTCGTTTATGGGCAACCTATCTTGGAGGAAATGTTCCTGCAGCAGGCAGCGATGAGAATCATTTTGCCGGCATAGCATATAATGCTAATGTAAATCATGTTTTTGTTTCGGGTTATACCAAGAGCACTACTATGCCCACTGTACCAGAAATTGGTTCGTATAATCAGGCAGCCAACGGCGGAGGTACTGATATGTTTTACTACGAATTCAATAATAGTGGGGTAGTGCTTTGGTCGTCCTATTACGGCAAAGCAAGTAATGAGAATTGCTATAATGGCCGTCTGGGCTGCAAAGTGGATGTCACTACATCCAGTGTTTTCTCAGTATTCTCAACAAATACCAATAATCTGTCAGGTGTTAATCCTGGAGGTTCTTGGTATCAAGGTCCAAGTGCGTACACATACAATGATTTTTTCTTGGAACTCAGTAAACCGCTCGCTACCTTGCCTATTGAACTTGCAGAATTTACGGCGCATTGCAGTAATGGTAAGGTTGAACTTGATTGGTCAACCTATAGTGAAATCAACAATAGCTATTTCACAATCGAAAAAAGTGCAGATGCTGTTAGTTGGGAAGTGCTGAGTACGATTCCCGGGGCAGGTAATAGTAATAATCTGTTGAAATATTCTGCGTTCGATATAGAGCCCTATAATGGGACAACTTACTATCGTTTGAAACAAACCGACTTCGATGGGGCAGGAGAGACCTACGATCCTATTGCTGTAAGTTGCACAAGTGATGAAGAACCACTTCAACTGCAGTGTTATCCAAATCCATTCAGGGATGAGCTTACCGTTAGTATTCCGCAAAGCTTCAATACTGCACGTATTTGTCTTGTAGATATGCTCGGAAGTATTGTTCTTGAAAAGCAAATTAACGGAAGCGATCTTATCGATAACAAGATAATTCTTAATGTTCATGGCCTAACAAAAGGTGTGTATACCGTGAGTGTTGCAGCTGATGCATGGAAAGCTGTGGCCAGGGTTATTAAGGTTTATTAGTGAGATTTGATTTTTGCACCCCAGGTTTTCAACTTAATCCCAAATAGTTATTTTACGGTGCATCATCTGGTCTGTGTGACTATACTTTCCAACAATTCAACCGTCATTTGTAATCCATCTGTTTCTGATAGTTTCTTCATTAATATTGTTGCATTGTGTTTATAAGTATCATTAGTTAGACACTCCGTTATTGCAATACTAATTGCTGTGGCGCTGATTTTTTTGAAATCGCATGTAATCGGGCCAATTCCAAGATCAGCGATGATTTTACGATTTTCGAATTGATCGGCCATGTATGGAAAGGCGATTTGTGGGATTCCTGCGCGCGCTGCATAGGCCACTGTGCCTGTTCCTCCATGACTTACTACTGCAGCAAGTTTTGGGAAAAGGAGTTCAAATGGCATTTCATCCACATAAAGAATGTGCTCGCTGTTTTGTTCTGGTAACATGGCCCAGCCTTTTGAAATAATGAGTCGCTGTCCGGTAATTTTTGCAACTTCAGCAAAAATGGAAGTATATTTTTCAGCTTGGTCGATGGGATTACTGCCAAAACCTATATATACTGGCGGAGTCCCTGCAGCAATAAATTGTTCTACGTGGGCGGGCAATTTTAGATCTGACGGAAGAATTAAATAGCCAGTTTGTTTACAATTAAAAGCTACTCCTTGTGGAATGCTGTTTATATCACGGTCACACGCAACAATTACTTCCTCACCCATCCAGTTTGCCCATACATCGTTAATTGGCTGGAGATTTATTCTGGCTCTTTTTTTATTTATAAAACCTTTGATTGCCATATTCGTTATTGCTCTTCCAATTGAAAACATCCTTTGACTCGATCTGGAAGCGTGACTTCCCGGACCAAGCAATACAGGATAGAAAATTACGAAACGATATGGAACACCTAGGCTATCTGCAACTGTATGTACTCCTAGAACGAAGCCCACTCCAAGCACTAAATCAGAACCGCGTAAGATGTCTGGAAGTTCGTCAATTTGTCTGGCCGTACTAGTTTTCATCTCCTTTACAGATGGCCTTGCTGTTGCTTTTCCTTTGATATTGGCCTTACTGAATAGTTCGCGCATGTCTGGACCAAAAGGTACAAAAGGGCATTGATAACGTTCCGCAAGGGCCTCATGATCCGGAGTTGCACAAAAAATAATTTCATGTCCTCTATTCATTAAGGCTGTGGACAGAGCCAGCATAGGCTGCACGTCACCACGAGTTCCATAGATTACAATTGCAATTTTCATATCTTTAATTTTTTAGTGTTTATTATGTCTTTTAATGAGATTATAAAAGCCATCCCATAAGCGCAATGTTTCATGTGCGATTTCAGAGGCACGGCCTTCAAGCGTTAAATGTATCGCTACACCCTCGCTTATATACATGAATTGATTTGCAATCTGATCATCATCCATTGATGCTCCAATTTCTCCATTTTTTCGTGCCTTACTTATAACTGTCGACCAAATATTTCGCACAGCTGCATTCACATTTCGCGTTTTTTCTCGGAAGCCAGGAAAGCGCTTCAAGCTGTCGAACCCTAATGAGATGAAGTTCATATCTGCTTCTGGATTATCAGAATTCATGCTTTTCTTCATGATTTGTTGATAGGCAATCATATTATTAATGTAGTCATGATAGAACATATGCAAAGTGTCAGATCGCACGGGTTTATATGCTACTGTAGGATCCTCAAGACAGAATTTCTCAATCACCTCAACAAATAATTGCTCTTTACTTTTAAAATGGTGGTAAAACGCTCCTTTGGACATCCCCGTTTTATCAACAATCTCGCTCATTGTCACTTCTTTAAAGCTCTTCTGTAAGAATAGCCTGAAGGCTATCTCTAAAATGTGCAATTTTGTTTTATTCATAAACCGACCGTTTGGTCTGCAAATATATATTAATTTTATTCAACTAATACAATCTTGATTTTTTTTAATCAAAATCTACTATTTTTTTTCTAAGAATCTGGATTTGTTGCTTTTGTTTGAAGTGTTAATGAATATGTTTTTGATACATATCTAAACAGTCCAATTGTTTTTTTCTTACAATTGAAATCAAAATGGCCATGATAATAACGACCTTTGTGAGTTAATGGTTAATTATATAAAAGGGGGAATCGATATGAAAAAGCGAAAATTAGGCAATAGCCAACTCGAGGTTTCGGCCATTGGATTAGGCTGCATGGGCATGAGTTTCTCATATGGACCAGCTGCGGATAAAAAAGAAATGATTTTACTGCTTAGGTCTGCAGTAGAACGCGGTCTTACTTTTTTTGATACTGCAGATGTATATGGGCCTTTTATAAATGAGGAATTGCTTGGCGAAGCTTTATCTCCATTTCGGCATCAGCTCGTAATTGCTACAAAATTCGGCTTTGAACTGGATCCGAATGGTGGCCCAAAGTGGATTGGACTTAATAGTCGTCCTGAACATATTAAGAAGGTTGCTGAACAATCTTTGAAAAGGCTCAGGATTGAGGTAATCGATCTATTCTATCAACACAGGGTCGATCCTGAAATTCCGATAGAGGATGTTGCCGGGGCCGTTCAAGATTTAATAAAAGAGGGAAAGGTGAAATGTTTCGGGTTGTCAGAGGCAAATGCTGCCACTATTCGCCGTGCCCATGCCGTCCAAGTCGTCACTGCTGTTCAAAGCGAATATTCACTTTGGTGGAGAGAGCCTGAATCTGAAGTTATTCCCACTTGTGAGGAACTTGGGATTGGTTTTGTTCCCTTTAGCCCGCTTGGTAGGGGATTCCTCACTGGCAAAATCAATGAAAATACTGTTTTCGATGCTAATGATTTTCGTAATACGCTGCCACGATTTTCTCTCGAAAATAGAAAAGCAAATCGAGTTTTAGTGGATTTACTTGATCAGATTTCAATACGGAAATCAGCCACGCCTGCGCAAATTGCTCTTGCTTGGCTACTGGCACGAAAACCATGGATAGTGCCAATACCTGGCACAACGAAATTAGTGCGACTGGATGAGAACCTAGGTGCACTTAATATAATCCTCACCGATGCAGATATGCAGGATATTGAAAGTGCTTCATCGAGAATTTCAGTACAAGGTGCCCGTTATCCAGAAAACGTTGCTAAATTGACTAATCGCTAATGAGATCTTTAAATCCAGAAATATGAAAAAATCAGTTTTGGTAATTTCCTCTAGTCCTAGAAGGAATGGTAATTCCGATATGCTTTGTGATCAGTTTATTGCCGGTGCTAATGAGGCTGGCCTTAATACTGAAAAGATTTTTCTGAAAGATTTTAATATAAATTACTGCACTGGCTGTGGAACGTGTTTCAAGGGAGGTAAGTGTACGCAAAAGGATGATATGGCCCTATTACTGAAAAAAATGATTGATGCGGATATCATTGTTATGGCTACTCCAGTGTATTTCTATACAATGTGTGCACAAATGAAAACCTTTATCGATCGCTGTTGTACCAGATATACTGAGATTAGTAATAAGGAATTTTATTTTATCGTCACGGCTGCTGTAAACAGCAAGCCCGCTATGGAAAGGACATTGGAAGGATTTCGTGGTTTTACATCTTGCTTGAGCAAGCCAAGAGAGCGAGGCATCATCAGAGGAATCGGGGTATGGAATGTTGGAGATATTAAGAAAACTGATGCAATGAAGGAGGCATTTGACATGGGGAAGGCCGTTGTTCAGATGAATGACTAGGGCCTTTTGAATGGTTTTGATTTGCTGGATGTAATAATGATATATTTCTTGCGTTTCAAATGCCGGTGTAAGAAATCATCCGAATTATACTTAGCTATGAAAATAAAGTATATATTTGTCTGAACATTAATATCGACATTTATTAAATGCTTAACAACGCATCATTAGCACTGGAAGGTTGTACATTATAATCAATTTTTGAATTAAGAAAACAATTCCATCGATGGATAATTACTTTCAAAATCGTCTGCTGGAGATCAAGCAATTGCTCGACAATGAGGATCTCAATAGGGTAGGAATACGAATACTGGATTTAGTCTATAATCTGGATTACTCCAAAGAACTCAAGAGTCAGGCCCGTGAATTACGTAAGCGGTATAATCAGGCTAAGGAGTTAGGTAAGCAACAGATTAGCGATCCCAATCTTAGTCAGGATTTTAAGAACTTTATTGAATCCTTGCCGCAACCCGAATTTGAAACGCTTGAGCCCAAAAATAAATTAGCAGCAAAGGCTGATGGTATTTCAAAAGAATTTCATTCAAAACTTCGGGTCTTTACGCTGAATCCCCTCACGCTGGAATTAAACAGAGGAACGATTATCGGTGTAGTAGGAGAGAATGGCAATGGAAAAACAACACTGCTACGTATGATTGCTGGCGAACTTGCCTGTGATCAAGGTCAGGTTGTGTATTATATCAACGGAAACCCATCGATCGACTGGACCGTGAACAAGTTCCATACTGCCTTTATACCGCAGCGAACCGAAAAGTGGAGTGGCAATGTTTACGAGAATCTTTCATTTATGGCAGCCATTAAAGGCG
Source organism: Bacteroidales bacterium (assembly GCA_963678485.1). Lineage (GTDB taxonomy): Bacteria > Bacteroidota > Bacteroidia > Bacteroidales > CAIWKO01 > CALGYY01. The sequence continues at coordinate 203,834 of OY782882.1, read as the reverse complement.
TCCCTGCTGAAGAGAATGCTGAACGGACAGAATTCATGCTTCACCGCATGGGGTTGACCAATTTTGCTGAACATACCTGGGGACAACTTTCGAGTGGATACCGTTTACGCTTTGAAATTGCAAGAGCACTTGTTTGGGAGCCTGCTATTCTTCTTCTTGATGAACCTCTCGCCAATCTTGACTTACAGGCTCAGGAACTCATGTTGAACGATTTGCGCAATTTGGCAGATTCCCTTCGAAATCCTGTGAGCATTATTATGAGTTCGCAGCAGTTACATGAGGTTGAGGCGGTTTCGGATCAGATTATCTTTTTGAAAAATGGAAGAGCGGTGTTCAATGGAACGCTGGCTAATTTCCGCAACCAGCAAACAAATCGGACCTTTGAAATCAATGGTCGGTTTACACACGAAGAATTAATTGCTGTTTTTAGCGATTGGTCCGACATTCGAATCGAGAACAATGTTTCTGCCTTTTTACTTACCTGTCCGCTTACCTACACGCAAAAAGATATTTTGAAAAAATTGGTAGATAACAATCTCGAAATAGATTACCTAAGAGATATCACAGGTTCGACAAAACTTTTATTCAACGATAAATTCTGATAACACAATGAAAATAGTACTCAGATTAGCACCTGCATTCCTGCGCCGTTTTGATGAATATTTAAGAGTGAAATACCCATGGTTTTGGGTCACTCGTTTTCATGGTACTCTTTATATGGGACTGATAATTATTCCAATAATTGTCCTCATTGCTTGTATTGTTCCATTGAATCATGGAAGTGATTTCGGCGTATTCGAAAATACGAGTTTTATCAATCTATTGTTTTTCCTCGTAATCGGATGGATTATTTTTCTGTTCAGGCAATTATCATTGTACAACCTTGATAAATCGCATGGGAAACAAGGTGTCTATAATGAATTCCTGATTTTACTTACATATTTTGTTACTTTTCTTTTGCCAATCAGCCTACCCGCCATTGCGACCACAATTATTGAATCACGCCTGGGGTCTTCTTTAATGATGGGCGGATTAAGTTGGAAAGTAGCTATTATTATGTCGTTTTACCTTGCGGTGATTTTCAATATTTTCAAGCAAGTCAATACAAAGCGGTTTTTTCTGAATTTCGCTGTTTGCGGCGGATTGCTTTTTGTGCTTGGAAATTTGAGTGTAATCTTTGCTTCGGAGAATGTCTTTATACATGGTATCATGTATATTTTTCTGGGTGTACTTATATTTGTTCTTACTTCATATAAATCACCGCGCTATAATGGTATTCTTCATCAAGGAGTCATTTTTTTAAACACGCTTTTTCCTATTGTAGGAATTATTATTCTTTTATACATGTTTCAGGTGTTTGGAGTTCTCGGAGAATCCTTTGGAAGTATTTTTAAAAATAGCGCTCCTAATGCTGGCGTTGTGGATGAATTCGGCGGAAAGAGTTTTTTAGAAAGTATTTTCAACAACATTTGGAGTATTGTATTTTGGGGTGGACTTCTCCTTCACTTGTTTTTATGGAATACGCTGTTTAAAAAAGCATATCTGCGTCTTTGGAATTTGCCAAGATCGAAATAATAACAACAAAATATTTTCAACGATTTTTATAAAAAGCGAAGGCTGCTTTTTTTGGGCAGCCTTCGCTTTTTATTGAATATGAAGCTTCATTATCGAATAATAATCTTGTCTGAATACACTTTGTTATTTGTGATGAATTTAACCAAGTATACACCTTTGTCGAATTGGCTTAAATCTACTGACATTGATTGATTTGAAATATCCCCTTCTTCGAATATTTTCATACCAATAATATTGTAAATTTCAACACTGACACCACTGGCTAAATCGGTTTTAGAAAAATTAATCTGCAACTTGCCATCGCTAGGATTCGGTGTGATAATGGGTGAAAAATCTGATGTCTTGATATTATCAGGATTTGGATTGTTAGATGCGACTTCTGATTTATAACAGGAACCATCTGTAATAAAGGTATTATCAATGGTTCCTGTTAATACTCTACGGTAACTACCAACAGTAATACATCCATGTTGAATAGCAGTAAGGTCAGTAATACTTGCGTTACCAATATTTAAGCTAATGCCTCCCCAGTAATCAGTTCTGCATACATCATTATACACATCAAGTGTAAAGCTACTTGAGCTTGTTCGGCTAAATGTCATGTAGTAAGTTTTGTTTAAGGTCGACATTATAATTGGGCTTGAATATATCCAGCTTCCAGTTCCATCCTTGCACTGAATTTTAAGCTCGAATGTTGATGGGTTGCCGCTCATTGGATTGGATACCCACGTAACACAGGCAGCATCCTGATTTGGGGGACTAGTCGAGAAGGGATCGTCATAGGTTGATGTAAAACCAATCAACATATGTCCTGGCCCACCGAAGATACCCACCTGTGTTGGACGGAATTCAAACTTTGTTTCCCAATAGTTAAGGCTTCGTGTGGCGCTAGCCCAACATGAAGCCGTGTTGCACGACATCCCACATGCAGCACATTAATAATGAAATACGTGTTATGGAGTTTTAATAATTTTGGTGCTGGCTGCAATGAAAAAACGCTCTCAGATTTGAGTTGTGAAGCACGGATAATTCACGCAGCATATCTGCAGACACCTTCTGATTTACCCGTTCATTGGCGCTTTCATAAAGTATAGACAATACGATTTCAGGTCCTGTATAGAACGATTTCATTAAGCAGTGATTTTGATTGTTGATGTTTGTTTTGCTATGAACGCCGCGGGAGGCGGCCTGCCCGGCAATAATATTTCTATCATAAGCATGCTGCCCTTACCGCAATGCGGGCACAGATCCGGGTTGTAGCCAAGATGTTCTGCAGCGATTTGTTTCCAGTTTTTCTTTTCCCTGACTACAGGCTTGATTCCAAAGGACTGCTGCAACGCTCGTAACAGCGGGCGTTTTGAGCTTGACAGCAATCCGTAATGACGGATTCTTACGAACCGTTTTGGAAGGATGTGCACACAGAACCTGCGCAGGAACTCGGCGCCCTCAAGCGTCATTACTTTTTCTTTGTTGTCGCGGTAATCGCGCCAGCGGAAGGTCACGCCTTCATCATTGATGTTTAAGATGCGATGATTCCCAATGGCTACCTTGTGCGTGTAGCGGCCAAGATATTCCACTACCTGCTCAGGGCCTGCAAAGGGATCTTTGGCATAAACTACCCAAGAGGTTTTGTAGAGCGCATTGATAAAAGACTTTTCCTGAGGAAGTTGTTGCTGCAGGCCAGCAATGAACTTTCCGCGAAAAACTGCAGAGAGATTTGTGGCCGGAAACAAAAACACTTTTCCGTTTTCAGAGACCTTTACCTGCTTCCACTGATTCTTGTAATCGATACCACCGCCGGGAACCACACAATGCACATGAGGGTGCAGCGAGAGGTTTTGTCCCCATGTGTGCAAAATAGCGAACATGCCTGTTTCTGCATGCAGACGCGTGTATGAGAACTGAGAGAGTGTCTGCCATGCCGTTTGAAAGAGCAGATTGTACATCAGCACTGGCTCATACAGGAACAAACGGTTAAGTTGATCCGGCACGGTAAACACCACATGAAAATACGGTACAGGAAGCAGATCCTGTTTTCTGTCTTGGATCCACGCTTCCCTCTGTGTATTCTGGCACTTGGGACAATGACGATTGCGGCAGGAGTTATAACTGATGCGAATGTGCCCGCATTGATCGCATCGGTCAACATGTCCTCCCAGAGCAGCTGTGCGGCAACGCTTGAGTGCGCTCAGCGTGCGCTGCACATAGGCGTTGGGGGTATGTTGTTCAATATACGCTTTCCCGAACCGTTCAATGACCTGTGCCAGCTCGAATGCAGGCTTCACTCCTTCGTATACAACCGGTCGAACGGGCTGAACAGATTGCTGCGATTGGGTTTGGCGACATGAAGATACACCAGTGTCGTTTCTATACGCTCGTGTCCCAGTAGCTCCTTGATGGTCACGATATCCATCCCGAACTCAAGCAGGTGCGTGGCGTAGCTGTGTCGAAGCGTATGGAGGGTAATGCCCTTTTGAAGCTTACACTTCTTCACCGCTTCGCGCAAGGCCCATTGCATGCCACGTACACTCAAAGGGGAGCCGGGCTCATTGCCATTGAACAGGTACTCCACCGGCTGACAGGCATAATAATACTTCTCCAGTCCTTGCAAAATCAGCGGTGAGAGCGGAACATAGCGGTCTTTGTTGTACTTGCTTTGTCGAATGTGGATCATCATCCGGCCACGGTCAATATCAGAGAGCTTCAGCCGGCTTGCCTCACGGGCACGCAGACCGGCCGAATACATCAGCGACAGCAGCACCCTGTGTTTTAGCAGATCTGGCGCATTAAACAACGCCCGGCACTCTCCATAATTAAGCACTACCGGCAGTTTGCTGTCATGCTTGATTTTGGGGAGTTGCACCACTTTGTCGTTCAGTCCAAGCAGGCGATAGCAATAGCGCAGCCCGTAAACGGCAAACTTAAAATCGCTCAGCGAAGGTGATTTGCTTTGCCGGGCCAGTGAAGCCAGGTACTTATTCATCTCCTTTTCCGTGACATGCTGGGGCAATTTGCCAAAATGCAGGCTCAACTGGGCTATTTTTCGAGCGTAATTCTTAAGCGTACTCTCTGATTGCCCCGACAATCGTATCTTATCGTCAAGTTCCTGATAAAGATTACGAAAGCCTCTTACCTGATGAATTGCTTGTTCGACTGTTGTGAATGATTTTTTTCTTAACTTTGGCTCTGAGTTCATATACAAAGGATTTATTGGTTTATAATACCCTTTGTACGATGTTCTTTAAAAAACGCTACTATCTCACCCCGGCTTTTTCGGGGTGGGATTTAGTGCAACAGTTGTTATTTAGCCAACCTACATTGGGCACTTCATTTATGACTCTTCTGTCTGATGCTCCATCTGCAGCAGCATTAAAGAATGATGTGCCGTAGTTCAGATCTCCAGGGCTTTGCGGGACATAAACCGATGTTAACCAATCGAACCAATTTTCATTTGGGAAATAATGAAACGATTCATCAAATTCGGTATTTTCCAGACCATCAACACTAAAGTTATCAATTGTTCCAGTGAGCCTTCTCGTTGAACTTCCATTACTTAATGCACCAAAACTCAAATAGCCCAGATTTTCAACGGATGCAGCTACATTAGTGTATGAAATTGTACTATTCACCGTAGAATAAGTACTATTGCATGACTCAAGCGTTACTACACCCTGTTGGCGAGTCAGTCGAAAATAATAGGTTGTATTTAAGCTTGAAGTAATATATTGCGATGATACATCCCAGGAGCCAGCATTTTTCACGAAAATTTTAAAAACAGAGTTTGTGGGATCATTGATTTCGCTATAGTATTCAATACCTATACAATCTGTATTGCCTGCCAGTGGATCTCCGTTTGAACTGCAGAAACTCATAATTAAATGTGCAACTCCACCGGGGTAAATATAAGTTGGAGTAAAGCTTATCTTTCCCACCCAAGCTTCATTATTTAATTTCATTGCTGTACCAGAGCAAGGTTCTGTGAGTTGACGCCAACATCTGTTGTCAGCACCGCACTGGGTTTGGGTGAAAGAACCAACATTATTGGCCACTGTTGCATTTGAATTCACTGGAGTCCATATCGTCGCATCAGAAAAATCATCTGAACAAACAGCACTTTGTCCAAAAGATACTGAGGACGTGAGAAAGACAAGCACTAATGCAATACTCTGAATAATAAGTAATCTTTTCATGATACAATGTTTTAGTTTTATAAATGCACTAATCTTAGGTATTAGCTGATTTTCGTATCAGTTTAATGACGTACCAACGTTGAATTTCAATTCACCATTGATAAAGGGCGGATTCTTTTTATTCCATTTACCTCCTTTTTTATTGCAACTTGAAGTATCTGTAATATAATGTGTATCAGTAAAAAAGAACGAAGAATAAATCTAGAGCACCTTATCTATATTCCTCTGGTAATGGGCTCTATTTAGTTTTTGAAAATAATAATAGTATAATTAGCTATATATAGAAAGTATATGAAAAACAAATATAATAAAAATAATACGAAAAGAGATATGTGATTGAAAATTTATTGAGAAGATTATTTCGTGTATACACTATTATCTTGAGTTATTGAATTAACGTCATTATAATCAATAAGTCATTTGATTCGACTGTGTTTAGAAATTGTTCTCCATATCATTTTTAAACAGTAATACAATTCATAGGAGTGATTTGAGTGCTCTGTAGGAATTATTTTGTATGAGGTATAAATCATTATTTCAGACAATATTGACGTAGTCGTATTATTCTGATTCTGAATGATTACAACTTAGATTGGGATTATTTACAATTTTCAAATGTGACGTGAAACATTAGGTTAGTAATGAAAAGACGAGAATTACTCGCTTCGCTCGTGATCCCGTTGGGGGGAGGTTCATCCCAACCAACGATCCCTCGCGCTAGGCGCTCGCGGATTTTTTTATTTCCTTTGTCACTTGTAAACTTCGTTTACGTGACTCCGGAAATAGAAATTCTGCTGGGGCGGGAAAATTTAGTTGAGTAAAATAAAGTTTGGGATTACTCGCTTCGCTCGTGATCCCATTGGGGGGAGGTTCATCCCAACCAACGATCCCTCGCGCTAGGCGCTCGCGGATTTTTTTATTTCCTTTGTCACTTGTAAACTTCGTTTACGTGACTCCGGAAATAGAAATTCTGCTGGGGCGGGAAAATTTAGTTGAGTAAAATAAAGTTTGGGATTACTCGCTTCGCTCGTGATCCCATTGGGGGGAGGTTCATCCCAACCAACGATCCCTCGCGCTAGGCGCTCGCGGATTTTTTTATTTCCTTTGTCACTTGTAAACTTCGTTTACGTGACTCCGGGAATAAAAATTCTGCTGGGGCGGGAAAATTTAGTTGAGTAAAATAAAGTTTGGGATTACTCGCTTCGCTCGTGATCCCATTGGGGGGAGGTTCATCCCAACCAACGATCCCTCGCGCTAGGCGCTCGCGGATTTTTTTATTTCCTTCGTCACTTGTAAACTTCGTTTACGTGACTCCGGAAATAGAAATTCTGCTGGGGCGGGAAAATTTAGTTGAGTAAAATAAAGTTTGGGATTACTCGCTTCGCTCGTGATCCCATTGGGGGGAGGTTCATCCCAACCAACGATCCCTCGCGCTAGGCGCTCGCGGATTTTTTTATTTCCTTCGTCACTTGTAAACTTCGTTTACGTGACTCCGGGAATAAAAATTCTGCTGGGGCGGGAAAATTTAGTTGAGTAAAATAAAGTTTGGGATTACTCGCTTCGCTCGTGATCCCATTGGGGGGAGGTTCATCCCAACCAACGATCCCTCGCGCTAGGCGCTCGCGGATTTTTTTATTTCCTTCGTCACTTGTAAACTTCGTTTACGTGACTCCGGAAATAGAAATTCTGCTGGGGCGGGAAAATTTAGTTGAGTAAAATAAAGTTTGGGATTACTCGCTTCGCTCGTGATCCCATTGGGGGGAGGTTCATCCCAACCAACGATCCCTCGCGCTAGGCGCTCGCGGATTTTTTTATTTCCTTCGTCACTTGTAAACTTCGTTTACGTGACTCCGGAAATAAAAAAATCCCGCTATTGCGGGATCGTTGGTTGGGATGCGGAGAGAGAGGCTTTTGAACCTACTCCCCTATATATCTAATACTCTTTCTTTTTAGCGGTTGACACAAAACATACTCACGATTTACCCCACGATTATCACTACCAGTTTTTCGATGTTTTGCGCTGTCAAGGAACTCGATGCAAATATACAAATCATTTTCTAAACAAAAAACATTACTTATTGTTTTCTGTTCTATCAATCCTTATCCTCGGCATCTTCCTGCTCAACAACTTTTTTCACAAATCCGCCCTGTGCATCAAAAACCGCATCAAACTTATCTTTTCCCTTTGATAATTCAGCCTCATAAGTTACAACGCCAGATGAATTGGTTATTTTGGCTGCTTCTGATATTTTGTATCCGGGAAAGTTCTTGGTGCAATAATCACTTATCGAAACCGGCAAATTAGAAACTTCCATTTCTACTTCAGTTTCTTTCAATGTACCTGCTGCATCAAAAACTGCTGAAGTTTCCTCAGAGTTATTCTTAAATTCAGCTTCATAGTCATTTTCTTCTTTCCCCCATGCAACTTTTTGAGCACTGGGAAACTGTTTTTGAAAGCTTGTCTTGACAGCTTGTGGCAAATCGTTCTCACTCACTTTTTGAGCATTTGTGCACCCTGCAATAGCAAGTGCAAAAAACAATAACATTAAATTTTTCATACTTTTTTAGTTTATTTTTCTACAATATTAATACACGATTCTGGAAAGAATTTGGAATATTAGAAACAATTTTATTTGGTTTTTTTTATGTTGTCATTTTTTAACTATGATGCTAGCGTTTCTCTCCATTATTTTCGCTTTCTGATTCAATTTAATAATGGAAACTACGATCAACAATGAAAGAATACCAAAGAGTATAAGAGACGACCCGATGGTTCCAAAATTCAATCCACCTTTCTCAATGGGCTTTGTCAATAAATCGCCGAAGGTGGCTCCAAAGGGCCGAGTAAGTACGAACGCTATCCAAAACAAAACTACTGTTGAAATTTTGGTAAAGAAATAGGCCAGAACAACCAACAATATCAAACATCCAATCAGAATGGCCCCTCCTGAAAATCCAAGCCCTGAGTTGTCTGCCAGAAAATCACCTAAAGCAGTCCCTAAGGTATTCGAGAACAAAATTGCAGTCCAATAGAATATTTCACCACGAAACGATCTGATATTGGTCACCGACAAAGATTTTTCTGTGGTTTTCCAGATAATAAGAATGGTAACTAATAAACTAATCAGTATCAGGGACCCTAATGCATATCCCAGACCAAGTGTACGGTCCATAAAATCCGACATGGTTGTCCCTGCTGTGCTGGTTGCAAGTATCACAGACCAATAAATAATAGGGTGGTGCTTTTTTGTGAAAAGTTGAATCAACAAGGTAGAAAAAAAGAAACTTAAAAGTATCACCGAACTAAGGGCATAACCAACATTTAAAGTCATTGAAAGCAGATCACCTGCGGTTTCCCCCAGGGTAGTGGCGCAAATCTTCATTATCCAGAAAGCCAGTGTAATTTGCGGTAGTTTATTCATTTGTAGCATTTTTTTAGCAAGTAGTCATTTCAGTATAATTGATTTGGAAATGTCAGGACAAAAATATTACCTGATTCTGGAAAGAATTAGGATTATCAGTATTTTGAATATGCGAAAGCGCTTACAGGATTATAGTAACTGTGTGTTTCTGTTCGAAATAAGAATAACGGACCTTTATTTTATACAGATCCGCAATTTGCTTGACAATCGCCAGACCCAGTCCAAGCGATTTTGAAGACTGATCATTTTTTTTGAAACGCTCAAAAAGTTCATCCGTCATAACCATTAGAGGTTTGCCTGTATTTGTGATCTCAAATCCTTTATGATCAACATGAATTTGAATTTGCCCGTTTTCAATATTATGTCGTATTGCATTTGAAACCAAGTTTCCTATAAAAATCTCTGCAAGGTTTTGATTCATCATGATAAACAAAGGATCCTGGGCATCGATACTTACTTCAATTTTTTTATATTGTGTGATTTCCTGCTGATTGTTGAGTTTCTCCCTAATAATTTCCCTGAGATCAATATTTGATTTCGGGAATTGATCATTCTCAATCTTGGCAAGCAGAAGTAGTGTTTCATTTATTTTGCTCAATCGCAAAGCCGTATTATACATATTTTGCACACGAACCATGAGATCATCGGGTAGATTGGTTTTTTGCATCATTAATTCAGCATCAATCAATAATGATGAAAGTGGGGTTTGCATTTCATGCGAAGCGTTTTCAGTAAAAGCATGGAGTTGTAAATAGTTTTTTCTTATCTTTTCAGTCATCTCTTTTATCACTTCATTCAGGATGGCAAATTCTTTTATTTTTACCTTCTTGAGATTAAGAGATTGATGCTCATTCATGTCATATTGCTTGATTTCACCAATAGTGTGAAAAAACGGTTTCCACATTCTATAAGAAAATATCCCGTTAACAATTAACAGAATTATTATAAGTAAGACAGCAATAATAAGTAATGAAACTCCTATTCCTTCAACAATGTCGTCAGATTCAAAAGACGGGATACTCAGCATAACATTTGTTGTTGTACTGCCCTTTGTTAATGGGAACGCAATGACCTTGTATTCCAGAAATTCCTGTTCTGATTTACTGAAAAGTAAAGTATCATGAATCAAATCACCTGAAAGTTTCAGATTTGTAGTGTCTATCTGCCCCCTGAACAGCAATTGGTTTTTTGGCAAAGAGCCATGAATTAAATAATATTCCTGAACTTTTTGTTTATCAGCGAGAAGATTTTCTACCACATCCTCCTCTACAATGCTTTTCATCTGAAAATAAAAAACAACTCCACCTCCAAAAAAAAGCAAAAGTGTGACAGTTATGTATATCAGTGCAGTCTTAGTGAGTAACTTCATAATGACCCGAATTTATAACCAATGCCATAAACTGTGTGAATGTAATCAATTCCACCAGCATCTTCAATCTTTTTCCGAAGGTTTTTAACTTGAGAATATAAAAAATCAAAAGAATCAGCCGTATCAGCATCATCGCCATAAAGATGCTCTGCAATAGATTCCCTTGTAAGTACACGCATTTTATTCATGATAAAAAAAAGCAGCAGATCATATTCCTTTCTTGTTAGCCTAATCTCCATTTCACCGATATATACTGCTTTTTGCTCAAGGATTATTTTGATTTCTTCAAAAACAATATCTATCTGTCCTTCAAAATTTCTTCTTCTTATCACAGATTTGATCCTCGAATTCAATTCGGCAATATGAAATGGTTTTGTAAGGTAATCATCTGCTCCCAAATCAAGCCCAGTCATCTTGTCATTCAAAGAGTTTTTTGCAGAGATTATTATGATACCAGTTGAAGAACTAATTTGTTTTAACCTTTCGACAATTTGCAGGCCGCTGCCACCGGGCAATGTGATATCGATAAGCACACAATCATACTGATAAAGGGAAACTTTTTCAATTCCTGCTTCAAAATTATCTACTAGCTGACAGAGATAACCTTCACCTATAAGAAAATCACGGATATTATTAGCCAAAACGATTTCATCCTCAATTACAAGTAGTTTCATGCCCTAAAAGTACACAATGATTCTGGATGAAATTTGGAAAATACAAGATTTGTCAGTCTAAAATAATACAAACTTTAAGAAAGGATTCGTATAATTTCAACTTTGGCTCCCGGTCAATCCTGAGAATTGTTTCAAATTGGTTCTCAAAAAGAAATTATTTTTTTCGTGGCTATGTTCAATGTCAAAACCATCTGGGCTATATTCTCCTGAGCCGCCATTAACGACTTCATTTTCAGGATTAAGAATATTTATCAACAAATATGAAAATCAGAATTTCTCGTAGTATTTTTGTACATCCCTTTCGCATTTTTGCCACATTAAAAAGGACGTTTTATGACAAGGACGGTAACTCAAACTATGCACGTACATCTCTTTGAAGAGATTCTAAAAGGCCGATTCCGGCCATTCCTTCCCAGATATTCAGATTCCCTGGAATTGAAAAACATTTTATTGGAAGCCCAGACGCAAACCGTGGCCACGCTCGGCCCGAATGAGGATGCTGAAGCTTTTATTTCAGATACGGATTTCCTGGCCTTTGGATTTAAGGATGTTTCCGACTTTGATATAACTCAGAAAGCTCTGCCCGGCGGCAAAACCGGTATAGTTGTCATACCAAGGAAAGTCTATGAAGGACATGAGGTTTTGGACATACCATATTACACTTCATTTAAAACAAATATTTTCCTTGAAATGATCCTGGATGAGTTTGAGCGATTGAAAATCCGGGCTGAAAAAAAGCTTGAAATAACGGAAAGCCGCAAGGAATTGTCAGTGTATGCAGAAAAACATATTGCCAAGCTCAAAAAACTTTTTTATGATGTAAAGGTTTTGCTTAATGATAATCACCATAGGGACGATATTTACATTTTGATGGCTTTCAGTATAATCATCATTCGCACCATCTTGTTTTATCAGAAGATGTTCAAGCAGTTTCTTATTTTACCACCGGACAATCAGGATCAGCTCAAGTCTGAATTATTCAGCAGTATCGCACTCGGCAGATTGAAGGTGCTCTTTAACATGAATGGATCGGGTTATTGCTCATACATAAAAAAGTCTTACTTACAGAAATCAGAGACGCACGACGGCAACGTGGAGGAACCCTGCGACAGTGGCTCCGAGACTTTTTCTGAAAAAAAGTCTTTGCAACAGGAACGTGGAACACAAGGCTATCACCCTGCTAAATGGAACGGCCAGGCTAATGTTTTGATGGATCTGTTCATCCAGTTGACCGAAGAAATCAAGGTATCCGGCAAACCCATTTTGGAGACGTCACCCGAGAATCTCCGTGAACTCATCATGGAGTTCTTTGTTGACAAGGACAGCAAGAGGTTCAGCTATCACACTGTCAATACCAACCTGAAATCCTATCGTACCGATAAGCGGATTAAGCCGAAAAGCCCGAAAAAGATTGATGTCAAGGGCATCATTTCCAAGCCAGATAAGGAATAGCTCCATTTTTCACTTCAAAAACAGGCAAAAAAGTCTTTTTTTAGCCCTGAGACCTTTTTAAGACCAAAAGACTTTTTTTCCGCCTGTATTATTGCATCGGTTTTAGTTGCAACGAACCATTAACCGATTGTCAAACTTTTAATACCAAAAAAAATATGGATGTTATCACTATTGAATGTGATGCCTTCAGGGCTATCATAGAACGAATAAACAACCTGGAAAGCAGGTTTGCTGAAATTGTGAACAAAGCCAACTACCCTCTTTCAGAGCGCTGGCTGACCAATGAAGAAGCATGTAAAGTACTGGATTGTTGCAAGCGTACCCTGCAAACCTACCGTGACGAAAGAAAGATTCCCTATACAGCGATTGGTCACAGGTACTATTACAGGGCCGCTGACATTGAAAAATTATTCAATAAGTTACTCAACGATCTTAAAGGCTTTTAAGGAGGACTAAAATGAAAGAAGTAAGCATTTTCAAAAACTTCAACGAAGCCCTGGAGAATCTTCCGGTAGAAGACGTGATCGGGCGCATTCGATCAGGTGTGTACCGCAATCAGGTGGAACTGCTCCGGCAACTGCTGGCCGATGGGAAAAAGAAAGAATACACCGAAAAGAAAAAGTCTTTGCCCGCTTTTACTCCATGCGGGACTTTTTCCCAGGGCCGGAAAATCGAAACACTGGAATCGTACTCCGGGATTCTGATCCTGGATATTGATAAGCTCACTGCCCCTGAGCTGGAACAAGCAAAAGAAAAAGCAGGTTCGGAAAAGTACACCTTTGCTATGTTTATCAGCCCCGGCGGAAACGGACTGAAAATCCTTGTGAAAGTGAGCACCGGCAGAGAGCACCATTCCGCAGCCTTTACCCAGGTAAAAGCGCATTATGAAAGTATCCTTGGCGTGCCCGTTGACAAAAGCGGGCGTGATGTTTCCCGCTTGTGCTTTTTATCCTTTGATCCCGAAGCCCTTTTGAACATTGATTCCAAGCCCTTTCCTGTGAATACCAATCTATCTCTTGAAAAGGATATACAAAAGGTAGTCGAACAAATCGAGAACGCCAAACTGGACATGACCAGCGATTATGCCACCTGGCGAAACATCGGCTTTGCCCTGTGTGATGCCCTGGGAGAATGCGGAAGGGGTTATTTTCATAAGCTCAGCCGCTTTAACATGGATTACAACACCGAAATCTGCAACGATCAATACACTAAATGCTTGCAAAGCACCGGTTCCGGCATCAGTATCCGCACGCTGTTCTTTATGGCTAAAAGTCACGGTATTGACATTTCGCCGGTCGAAAAGAAGTACCCTGAAATGTTCGGGAATAAGCCAGAGGAAAAGAAAGAAGAGAAAAAGCCGAAGATTGCGACCAACAAGTTCCACATGGCCAAACGCTATTTGGAGAAGCACTACGAGATCCGCTACAATGAAGTATCCACACAGTTTGAGTACCGGGAGAAAGGTAGTGAAGATTACCAGCCGCTGAATGAGAACAGCATCTTTATAAGAATGCAGCTGGATGGATTGAACCTAAGCCTGAATAACCTGGTTGCTTTCCTGAAATCTGACTTTGTGAGCCATTACAACCCCTTCCTGGAGTATTTTGACAGCTTGCCTGAATGGGATCAACAGACAGATCACATTCAATTTCTGGCAAGTTTTGTCAAGGTGCGTAGCGAAGAGCGCAGCCGTTTTGACAAGCATTTCAAAAAGTGGCTGATCCGAACAATCAAGTGCGCCCTGGTTGATGATTATTTCAACAAACAAGCCTTTATCCTGGTGCATGACCAGCAGAACAGCGGAAAATCAACTTTCTGCCGTTTTCTCTGCCCTTTTAGGTTGAAGAATTACATTGCGGAAAACCTTTCCGTGGACAAGGACAGCCGGATTCTGCTTACCACAAACCTTATCATCAATCTTGATGAACTCTCCACCCTCTCCCGGGTTGAAATTAATGCACTCAAAAGTCTTTTCTCAAAAGACAAGATCAATGACCGTCTTCCTTATGACCGCCGGAACTCGATTATTCCCCGCAGGGCCAGTTTTATCGGTTCTACAAACCAGACTGAGTTCCTGAATGACGAAAGCGGCAGCGTTCGCTGGCTTTGCTTTGTGATTGAGGAGATAGATTGGACGTACAAAGACAAGGTGGATATTGATCTGGTTTACTCCCAAGCATGGTATTTATTCAAGAATGGCTTTGTGTGTGACCTTACCAGGGAAGAAATCATAGAAAATGAAGAGTACAATAGACAGTTCCATATCGTGACTTCGGAAAAAGAGCTGATTGAAAAATATCTGGAGCCAGCTACCGAAGAAAAACACAACCGGTTTATGACAGCGACTGAGATTTTAATCCATCTTGCCGAAAAAACCGATAATAAAGTCAGATTGAGTGCAGTGCAAATTGGTAAATCATTAAAGTTGTTGGGCTTTGCCCGGGACAAAGCTGGTCCAAACCGTATTTACGGATACTATATCTGTGAAAAAATACCTTAAAAGCAAATTTTATGTTACCCATCTTACCACAAATACAGCAAATGCAGCAGGAATAAGTTATTCAGGGTGGGTAAGATGGTTTTTGGCGGGTAGGAAGAATAATGATCCTACCCGCTTTCTTTTGCTTATTGGATAAGGAATGGCAAGATCAAGGGTAAGATGGGTAGGATAAAAGTGTGTTTTAAGCAAAAAGATCACATTTTTTTTATACAGAAAAAATAATCAAAGTGAATTTGAAGTGCAATCGAAGTAATTACTGAGTGCATTACGAGTAACTATTTGAGGATTTAGTAAAATTCAGTAGAAAAATGCAGTTAATAAAATTAAAACGTATACTTTTGAAGGACACTTAATTCAAATTTTTGAATTTTGCGAGTAATTGGCTATTAATTGAGTACATGCAGGACCTTATGACCAACAGAAACGAACTGGAAAAGAAGCTTTGGAGTACTGCTGACAAGCTCCGAAACAACATGGATGCTGCCGAATATAAGCATGTAGTGTTGGGATTGATTTTTTTGAAGTACATCTCTGATGCCTTCGATGATATTGTTCATCATTTTGTTGAAGAAATTGGTGAATCATGGGAAAAGGATACCGCCGGAGTTAAGGACATCTGCCTTTCCGAATCTGTTTTTTACGTTCCACCTTCATCACGATGGAGTTATTTGCAGGGCCGTGCTAAATTGCCAACAATCGGAAAGGATATCGACGATGCGATGGATGCTATCGAAAAAGACAATCCTTCGCTCAAAGGAGTTTTGCCCAAAGATTATGCAAGACCGGCACTCGATAAGCAACGTTTGGGTGAACTTATTGACCTTATTGGTACAATTGCTTTGAATAGTAACGGAAACAATAAGGGGAAGGATGTTTTAGGATTTGTATTTGAATACTTTCTCGGACAGTTTGCCGACGCTGAAGGTAAAAAAGGCGGACAGTTTTACACTCCATCATGTATTGTAAAATTATTGGTTGCTGTTCTTGCACCTGAAGCAGAAAAACGAGTGTACGATGGTTGCTGCGGAAGTGGTGGTATGTTCGTGCAGAGTGAACGGTTTATTGAATTGCACGAACACAGGAAAGGAAAAATTTCTATTTACGGGCAGGAAAGTAATCCGACCACCTATAAGCTGGCGAAGATGAACCTTGCCATTCGGGGAATTGAAGCGAAGATTGAACTGGGTGATACTTTCATGAACGATAAGTTCCCGGAATTGAAAGTGGATTACATCCTTGCAAATCCTCCGTTTAACGTAAGCGACTATAATATTAATCCGGGTGAAACGCATAAATGGAAATACGGCATTCCCCCAAGTGGCAATGCTAACTACGCATGGCTGCAACATTTCCTGAGCAAGCTTGCCCCTAATGGATCAGCTGGAATAGTACTGGCAAATGGTAGCATGAGCAGTGATACAGCCACGGAAGGTCAAATCCGGCGTGAGTTAGTGGAAAATGATCAGATTGATTGCATGGTATCTCTTCCACCGCAATTATTCTACAATACACAAATTCCGGCCTGCTTGTGGTTTTTATCCCGCAACAAAACAAACAGTAAGTTTCGTAACCGAAGTAACCATATACTGTTTATTGATGCACGAGAATTAGGCTCCATGATTAGCCGAAAACAAAAAGAATTGACTGAAACAGATATTGAGAAAATAGCTGACACTTACCATAATTGGAGAGGGAAAGACTGGGAAACGAAGTATAAAGATGTTCCCGGATTTTGTAAATCAGCCAGTATAGAAGAATTACGAAAGAACAATCATATCCTTACACCTGGAAGGTATATTGAGTTTAAAGAAGCAGAAGACGACGGGCAGGAATTTTCTGAAAAGATGAATCAGTTAACCGTCTCCTTGAAGGAACAAATGGAGAAGTCAAGATTACTCGATCAGGCAATAAAGGATAATCTTTCTAAAATAGGGTTTAAAATATAAAAGGATTGTCAGACATTAAAATATGACCTCAGATAAAATCATTAAACAATTGGATATTGAGAACCGGATATTTACCGTCCGTGGGGCACAGGTTATGATTGACAGCCATCTGGCGGAATTGTACTCCGTTGAGACTAAAATGATCAATCGGGCTGTTAAAAGAAATATTGATAGGTTCCCTGATTCCTTTATGTTCCAACTTACTGATAATGAATGGAGTGATTTAAGGTTCCAAATTGGCACCTCAAAAAAGGATGAGTCTTTAAGGTTCCAAAATGGCACCTTAAACGAAGGCCGAGGCCAACACCGCAAATATCTTCCCTATGTTTTTACCGAACAGGGCGTAGCCATGCTTTCGGCGGTTCTGCACAGCGAGACTGCTGTAAGGGTGAGCATACAGATTATGCAGGCCTTTGTTGAAATGAGAAAGTTTATTGCTGATAAAGCTGCAATTTTCCAGCGTCTCGACAAAGTGGAACGTAAGCAGATAGAATCCGACGAAAAATTTGAACGTGTTTTTCGGGCACTAGAAAGCAATGAAATTAAGGCAGAGAAGGGAATTTTCTTTGACGGGCAGGTTTTTGATGCCTATGTTTTTATCGCCGACCTGGTACGTAAGGCCAAGAAGTCAATTATTCTTGTTGATAATTACGTTGATGAAACTGTTCTGACATTGTTTGCTAAAAGAAAAAAGGGAGTGCAACTTACCATATTCACGAAGGAAATAAACAAAGAGCTGGAACTTGATATAAAAAAATACAATGCACAATATGATGCAGTAACGGTGAAAATATTAAAACAAGCGCATGACCGCTTCCTGATTATTGATGAAGCAGCACTATATCATATCGGCGCATCCCTGAAAGACCTTGGTAAAAAGTGGTTTGCCTTTTCAAAAATGGATGCAGAAGCAATAAACCTGCTCGAAAAATTAAAAGGGAATAAATGATCGACTGGAAAACCATAGTCCAAATTAACGATGATAGTTTAAGGTTTGTTGCTAAAATCTTAGATTCATACATAGGTACTAAATTTGATCCGCTTTTTATTCAATTTTACACGTTAAATATTAACAGAAGATTAGTTTTTATTCAAAAAGGAATAAGCCCCCATTTAACTGAAATTGAAATAAAACCACAATTGGAACTGCCAATAGGAATTTTGTTGAGATCTGCGTGTCTGGACATACTTCAGTATGGATATATTATAAAATGCCTGGATGATGTTAAAATAGGCAATCCTCCACAACCGGATGTTATTCCAGATTATAGCAGTTTTAAAAGTGAATTAAAAAAAGTATTTTCTGGAAATATTAAGAATCAAATTGATGATTATAAAGCGTTGAAAGATGTTGGAATGCTGAGTGATGCAGAGTTTATAGAAAAAGAGCGTAAATTTCAAGAAGATTTCATTTGGTTGTACAATAATAATGACATAGAACAATCATGTCCCACCAGAAAAATATTTAGAATCCTTAAAAATGATTCAAAATACGATATGTTCAGTAATATTTTCGAGGATTATTCATATTATTCAAAACTAGAACATTTTGGAATTTTATCATGGATATTCACAGTACCTGAGAAGGAAAATATACCACTCATTTTGCATAGAATAAAACGGAATTTAATGACAATTCTTCACATTTATAAAATCAGTTTTGTTTATTTACAAAGGAATGATAATGATATAGCAGTATTGGACGAATGGTCGAACCAGCTTAATAACTTGTACGAAAATAAATGACCGACTGGAAAACATATAAACTGAGTGAGATGGCAGAATTGCGAAAGGAGCAAATAATTCCAAACGGGAAAGAGCAACCTTATATTGGCCTCGAACACATCGAACAACAAACATTAAGATTAGTGGGAATTGGAAGCTCGAATAGCGTAATCAGTAATAAATTCAAATTCTATTCTGGAGATATTCTTTACGGGAAATTGCGACCATATTTTAGAAAGGTCTATAATCCAAAATTTGATGGCGTTTGCTCTACGGACATTTATGTTATTAAAAATAAGAAGAACGTTGATGGGAGTTTTCTTTATTATTTGATAGCTACAGAAGATTTTACTTCTATTGCCAACTCGGGAAGTTCTGGAACTAGAATGCCAAGAGCTGATTGGAACCAATTGAAAAATTCAGAATGGAAAATTCCTGACAGTATTGAAGAACAACAGTCCATTGCCTCAATCCTTTCCTCTCTCGACGACAAAATCGAACTCAACCTTCAAATGAACCATACCCTGGAAGCTATGGCACAAGCCATTTTCAAGGAGTGGTTCGTGAAATTTAATTTTCCTGGATTTGATGGAAAGTTGGTGGATGGGTTGCCGAAAGGTTGGAGAAAGGGTAAGTTGAATGAGGAGTTAGAAATTAAATACGGTAAAGATCATAAAGGCATTGGAGACGGAAATATCCCTGTTTATGGTTCAGGTGGAATTATGAGATATGGGAATAAAGCACTGTATGAAAATGAATCCATATTAATACCACGGAAGGGAACATTGAGTAATTTGTTCTTTATTAGGAAACCTTTTTGGACGGTTGATACAATGTTTTATTCAGTGATTAAAAATAGGTTTAGCGGGAAATATTTGTTCTATCTTTTAAAGTCTTCAGATTTAGCTTCAATGAATGTTGGATCAGCCGTACCAAGTCTCACCACTGCACTATTAAATAAAATTGAGATCGTAATTCCAGATGAAAAAACTTTAGAACATTTTGATGAACTTGTCGCTTCATTGTATGACAGAAAAGACAGCAATCTCATAGAAAACGAGTGCCTGTCTCAAGTCCGGGATAGTTTGTTACCAAAACTGATGAGTGGAAAAATTGAAATTTTAAATTAAAAGCATATTATGTGGAGAGATAGCGAAACCAATATTGACCTTTTAGACTTTGACTATTTGGTGGATGTCGCAAAGAATATTATAATGAATGATGACTTAACCCCATCTACAATTGGGATATATGGTGACTGGGGCAGCGGCAAATCAAGCTTAATGGATATGGTCATGGTAGAACTTGCGAAGCAAGATGATGTGCTATGTCTCAAATTTAATGGCTGGCTTTTCGAAGGATATGAAGATGCAAAGGTTGCTTTGGTTGGTTCAATTTTAGACGAAATAAGTAGTAAAAGAAAATTGACTGCAAAGGCGAAGAGTGCGCTAAAAAATCTATACGACAATACTGATTTTATTAAACTATCAAGCAAACTTGCAAAGTATGGGCTTGATTTTTTTCTTACTGGAGGGGTTCTTTCTGTTGCCGATTTATCTCTTGGGGCAATTAAAAACGCTTTGGCGTCGAAAGGAACGCAGGTTGGTGAAGAAGATATAGCAGGGGTATTAAAAGCCTTAAAAAGCAAGGAAGTAAGAAAAAGCATAAAGTCTTTTCATTCTGATTTTGAATCCTTGCTAAAACAGACAAAGTTAAAGAGACTTGTCGTTTTTATTGATGAATTAGATCGGTGTAAATATGAAACAATCTTAGAAACACTGGAGGCAATTCGCTTGTTTTTGTTTGCAACGGGAACAGCTTTTGTCATTGGAGCAGACGAAAGACAAATTCGATATGCTGTACAAATGAAATATCCAGATGTTGAAGGTAACCAACTAGATATTGGAAAAGAGTACCTGGAAAAATTGATTCAATACCCTATTCGCATTCCACAGTTAGGGCAAAAGGAAGTCGAGTTTTATATAATGTGCCTTCTTTTCGAAAAGGAATTAAACAAAGACCTTACAAAAGTGCAATCAATTATCAAGGAAGGAAAAAAGAAAAATTTTCTAGATTTTGAATTAAGTTATGAACTTATCAAGGAAAAATCAACTGAGCTTGCAGAAAAATTGAAAGATACAATTTCGTTATCGAAACAAATATCCTCTGTGCTCGCCAAAGGACTGAATGGTAATCCCAGACACTGTAAGAGATTTCTCAATGCTATGGAATTACGAATACAGATGGCCAATTACAGGGAAATGAAATTAGATAGAAACATTCTTTCAAAATTAATGCTTGTTGAATACTTCAGAGATACTTTCTATAAACGAGTAGCAGAACTACAAACAAAAGATAATGGGAAACCCAAAGAATTGGAACTTATTGAAAATGGCAAATGGGATGAAGCAAAGGGAATAAACTTATGGAAGGATGATACATGGATCATAGACTGGTTAAAAATTGATCCAAAACTTGCCAATATAGACTTAAGACCATATTTCTATTTTTCAAGAGAAAGTATTAAAAATGCCTCATTCGTTAAACAAAAGAACCTTAGTAAGGATGCTACTTTAATTCTTGAAAAGTTGCTGAGTGAAGGAGATTCTGCAAGAATCGAAGCGATCAAGATGGCTCCAAATATTACTGAATATGAAGCATCTACTATTCTTCTTGAATTAGTATCAAAAATTGAAACGACCTCAGAAATTGAGAAATCTTTATTTCAATCCTTTATGGAATGGAGTTGTGCAAGAACGGAACTCCAAGTTGAAACGCTTGCAGTTTTAGATCGTATTTCAGCGAGCAAGATAAAAGCATCCTTTGTACCTCTAATAACTAATTTTGCTAATAAATTGAATAGTACAGGAAAAGTAAAAGAAATATTTTCTAAATGGCAAACAGAAAATCCTAAAATAAAGAATGCTATTGACAATGATATAAAAACCCTAAAATAGAACGGCATGGGAACCTCAAATATGTATGGTGGACCTAATAGGTCACCATTATTACCACCCGATTTTGATGATGGAGATGGTATTCCAAATGACCCCAATCCTCAAAACGATCCAGGTCAAAGGCAGGATGAAAAATTACCTGATGGGGAAAAAGTTCCACCTAAAAAAGATCCATCAGGGAATTCAGATGAAAATGATTCACAATCTCAACAATCTGGAGATAATTCCCCAAAGTATTCAACTTGGAGACAAGCCAAAAATTCCATGTCAAGGTATGCATCTGGAAAATCCGGCAAATCTGGTAAAGGTAAAGCGGTCTCTGATTATGTAAAAGGTTATGGTGGTTCTCGAAATGCTGCAAAATCAGCTAGATCAGCAATAAAAACTACAATCAGTATTGGGGATTTCTTTGGTAGAGTTTCAAGCAATGGTATATCCCAAGTTTTAAAAGATTATCATATTACCACAGAAGGAAGGAAACCGAAAGAAATTCTAAATGATATTGTAAATATACTTGCGCCAACACCAGATTTAAATGATGATTCCGTTGCCCGGAAAGCACTAGTAAATACTATGTCACTCATTTATGAAAAGTTTGATGACGAAAATCAAGATATTTCGTTATTAGATACTCTTAATACTGATATCGCCAAAATGCTTATAAACAAGTATATAGAAACGTTTATTTATGAACGGCTGATCTATGATGTCGGGAGCAGAATTGAGAAAAAAGCCCAAAACTCAGCGTCCGCTGCTAAAATTGAAAAGGAATTGCGAGAGTATATTGAGACGAAAGTTTCAACTACTCTAAAAGACATACCGCTTTCTTCAATTAATTCAAAGACAAAGGGAATACATGGACTAGTTGAAGATCTTTATCAACAATGTTATAAAGTTCTGGAGGACCAATTATGAAAGAGATAGTTTGCCGAATATGCAGCGATGATAAGTTCACGCTTGATAATGCTGACCAGACTGTAGATATGTCCTCAAAGAAACAATATCACTATACATTTTGGGATAAAAATAAGCGTCAATTATACCAAAGCGACCAGTTTTCAGATAGTGCAATTGACCTACTTTACATTTCTTTGATGGTATTCTATGCAGATAGAAGAGTGCCTCGAAAAACGGAAGACGATGCTTGGACTCGCCAAATTAGACTACACATCCCTGTTCTCGAAGTGGATAAATGGAATAAAAACAAAGCACTTCTTGAAAAAATGCTTTCATATTTGAGTGGTGATGTTTGGAGATTTGAATTCAGAGAAAGGACATTTAATCTTAAGGAAGTAAGAGCCAATAAGGGAATAACTCGGCAAAGTAAAAAACATCAGCCAAAAGCTATTTGTATGTTGTCAGGAGGTCTAGACTCCTTTATTGGAGCTATTGATATTCTCAATAAGGAGAAAGATATATGGTTTGTGGGGCATTATGGTGGAGGAAAGGGTGTAATTGAATATCAAAAAAATATTATTAAAAAGTTGATCGATCAGTATAAATTGTTGCCCGAGCAATTTTTTAATTTCTATGCATCACCTCTAAATGGCGTTGAAGATTCAACAAGGACAAGGTCTTTCATGTTCTTTGCTCATGCAATAATTCTCGGTTCAGCTAGAAAAGATGGAATTACGATTTATGTTCCTGAGAACGGGTTAATTTCCTTAAATATTCCAATGACGAATACTCGTCTAGGAAGTTGCAGTACAAGAACAACACATCCATATTACATGCAGCTATATCAGCAACTAATCAATAATCTGGGTTTTAACATTCAATTTAATAATCCCTATCAATTTAAGACCAAAGGTCAAATGATACAGGAATGTACTGATCCTGAGTTTTTGAAGTCGAACATTGCTTTGACAATGTCATGCTCACATCCAGATGTCGGTCGATACGCTGGTGATAGTCACCCTTCACATTGTGGAAATTGCTTGCCTTGTCTTATTCGCAGATCGGCAATAGAATTCGCATACAAGAAGGATGGATCCAGTTATAGAGATAAAGATTTTAAAAAACTAACTGCATCTGAAAATCTTCGTTCGTTTAAATTGGGGCTCCGAGATTATGAGAACAATAAAATTGACAAGCTGCTTTCTATTCAAATTTCGGGGCCGATAACCAATGAACATGAGGATTATTGTACTGTTTATAAAAATGGAATGAAGGAATTAAAAGGTTTGTTAGATAAATACAATGGCTAATCTGCACGATACACACTTTCATTTAGACCTTCAGAAATCCAGAAATGAGGCAATAAAGCATATTGAAAAATATGAGATTTATACTATTGCTATGACTAACCTTCCTCCTTTATACGAGAAGCTTCAAAATGAGACAAAATGCAAATTTCTTCGAGTGGCTTTAGGTTTTCATCCTGAGCTTATAGGTCAATATCAGAAATATATTCCAGACATGTGGAGATTACTTCCTTCCGCAAAGTATATTGGAGAAGTAGGACTAGATTATAAAGCTGATAAGCTGACGAAAAGTATTCAATCAGTTTTTTTTGAAAGCTTAATCAGTAAGTGCAATGAAATTGGAGACAAAATTATTTCGATTCATTCCCGGATGGCATCACTGGAAGTCACCTCAATAATTGGCGATAATTTTAAGGGGAAAATAATACTTCATTGGTATTCTGGATCAATCAATAATCAAATCACAGCAATAAAAAATGGATACTACTTCTCAGTGAATTCTGCAATGCTTCAATCTGATTCTGGACGAAAAATTGTCAGTAATATTCCAGAAGACAAAATCCTACTTGAAACAGATAGCCCTTTTGTAAAATCAAATGGAGTTATTAATAATCAATATGATCAAATTTATCATACAATAGAAATGATTTCAAAATTAATGAATAAAGACTGGGAGAGTACAAAAATATTGCTTTGGAGTAATTTAGAATCATTAATAAAAAACTGAAGTTTTACACATGAATCCTATCACAGAAAACGAAATAGAACAAATTGCTATTCGATACCTTCAGGAGTTGGGCTATTCCTATGTTTTAGGTCCTGATATTTCACCTGATGGCGTTAAACAGGAAAGGCAGTACAACAAGGTAGTTCTTGTTTCTCGTTTGAAAAATGCTATTGATACACTCAACCCTTCCATTCCTGCCGATGTTAAAGAGGATGCACTTAAAAAAGTATTACGTAACGATAGTCCCAATGCGCTGATCAATAATGAAAACTTTCACCGTTACCTTACCGAGGGTATTGATGTAGAAGTAAGAACCAAGGATGGAATCCGTGGAGATAAGGTATATATAGCAGATTTTAATGAGCCGGAAAACAACGAGTTCTTAGTAGTCAATCAGTTTACGGTTATCGAAAACAATCAGAATAAACGCCCGGATCTGATTATATTCATTAATGGGTTGCCGCTGGTGGTTATTGAATTGAAAAACGCTACGGATGAACTCGCCACCGTGAAAACTGCGTTTAATCAGTTGCAGACATACAAACAAGCCATTCCGTCACTATTCACCTATAATGAACTGTTGATAGCAAGCGATGGCTGGGATGCAAAATTCGGAACTTTAACTAGCGACTGGAGCCGGTTCAGTAGTTGGAAAACCAAGGATGGTAGAACCACTGCCGATACATTGCAGCCACAAATGGAAGTGATGTTCAATGGCATGTTGAACAAAAGAACGCTGCTTGATCTTATCAGACATTTCATTGTTTTTGAAAAAAGCAAAGAGAAAACCTTAAAGAAAGTTGCAGCCTATCACCAATATTATGCGGTAAACAAAGCAGTAAGCACAACTCAGCTTGCCTGCATGGAAACAGGAGACCGCAGGGCTGGTGTTATCTGGCACACCCAAGGCAGCGGAAAGAGTTTAAGCATGGTTTTCTATACAGGGAAACTTGTTCTCGCTCTTGATAACCCGACAATAGTCGTTTTAACCGACAGAAACGATCTGGACGACCAGCTTTTTGAAACATTCTCAAGCTGCCAGCAATTACTAAGGCAAGAACCACAACAAGCTGAAGACAGAAAACATTTACGGACATTATTGAGTGTAGCATCCGGCGGTATAGTGTTTACTACCATTCAAAAGTTTATGCCTCTGGATGAAGACATTCTTGGATATTCAAACGCAGTTCAGGAACCGAATGCAAAATACATTGGCGCAGAAATAAAATCATTGAGCCTTCGTAAGAATATTATTGTCATTGCTGATGAAGCCCACCGCAGCCAGTATGATTTTATTGACGGATACGCAAAGCACCTGAGAGACGCCTTGCCGAATGCTTCATTTATTGGATTTACCGGTACACCTATCGAAAGCAGCGACCGGAATACACAGGCAGTTTTCGGAAATTACGTGGATATATACGATATCCAGCAAGCCGTTGAAGATAATTCAACTGTTCCGATTTATTATGAAAGCCGCCTGGCTAAAGTCCATTTTGAAGAAGACGAGAAAGCCACCATTGACGAGCAGTTTGAAGAAGTAACGGAAGGCGAAGAATTAACACAGCGCCAGCAACTAAGGGCTAAATGGACAAGACTGGAAGCGATTGTAGGTAATCCCAATCGTATAAAGAAAATTGCTGAAGATTTGGTAAATCATTTTGAGCAGCGCAATTCCGTGCTGGATGGTAAGGCTATGATCGTTTGCATGAGCCGCAGGATATGCGTAGAAATGTACGATGCCATTATCAAGATACGCCCTGACTGGCATAGTGACGATGACGATAAAGGTTTCATTAAGGTTGTCATGACGGGTTCATCCAGCGATGTGCTCCACATGCAGCCACACATCCGCAACAAAGAGCGCAGGAAAGCCATTGGAGAGCGCTTGAAAAATCCGGCAGATAGCCTGAAAATGGTAATCGTTCGGGATATGTGGCTTACAGGATTTGATGCGCCTTGTTTACACACTTTATACGTAGATAAGCCAATGAGAGGCCATTCGCTGATGCAGGCCATTGCCAGGGTAAACAGGGTATTCACGGATGACAAAAGAGGCGGCCTGGTTGTAGATTATTTGGGCATTGCACAGGAATTGAAACAAGCATTAGCGGAATACACTGCAAGTGGTGGCGAAGGAAGGCCGACCCTTGACCAGGAGGTAGCAGTAGCAAAAATGCTGGAATACTACGAAGCTATTGACTATCAGTTGCGGCATTTCGACTGGAAAAAATTCTTTACGCTCACACCGGAAGAAAAGCTCCGGTACATTCCATTAATTGTGGATTATATTTTCAGTCAGGAAAACGGGGAACAATCATTTGTTGAGAATACTAAGAATCTGCTGAAAGTATTTGCTATTTCTGTACCTCACGAAAAGGCAATGGCCATTCGGGATAATGTAGCATTATTCCAGGCTATCAAAGCACGATTGGTAAAAATAGCAGATCAAAATGAAGGCGGCAAATCCGATGATGAAATTGAAACGGCCATTAAGCAAATCATTTCTGAGGCTATTACCGCCGAGAAGGTAATTGATGTTTTTGACGCCGCCGGAATTAAGAAACCTAACATTGAAATTCTTGATGAACGATTCCTTGAAGAATTGCAGAATATGCCACATAGGAACCTGGCAGTGGAACTTTTGAAAAAACTATTAAAAGACGAAATACGACAGCGTACCAAAATTAATCTGGTTGAAAGCCGGAAATTTTCCGAAATGCTTGAGGATGCCATTAAACGATATCATAACGGAATGATTGACACGGTTGAGTTCCTGGAAAAGGTACTCATTCCTTTAGCAAAAGAGATCAAAGAATCAGATCGCCGGGGAGAAACGCTTGGGCTGGATTTCAGGGAATATGCTTTCTACACTGCCCTGGAAGTTAATAACAGTGCTGTCTCAATCTTAGGCGATGAAACACTGCGCCACATTGCAAAGGAGCTTCTGGAGAGTGTCCGCAACAACACTACCATTGACTGGACCTTAAAGGAAAGTGTTCAGGCTACGCTCCGCAGGAATGTCCGCCGTATTTTGCGGAAGTACGGCTACCCGCCGGATATGCAGGAAAAGGCTGTGGAGACAGTGATCACACAGGCGAAGATGTTGGCGGAGAACATATTATCATGAGTAAAGGATTATTATCCCATGACAAAAAAGAATATGTATTATGCGCACTACCTTTCAAAAGAAGAATTTGAGCGAGTAAGCATATCCAGCAAACAAGCTGATATGAGCTTCCGGTTTACATTGATGGTTGAGCCAATTCAGTATTTCGATCGTATTTCATTTAGCGCAAATATTCTTGAAATAGCAGAGGCACAAGCCGATTATTTGGTTTTTGACACAAAAGATAACTGGCAATATGTAAAATATTCTTCCTTAAGATCACGGACTTATTCGCAAGATTATTGGGATAAACGGCCAGGGGCATTCACTTTTGATGGAATTACATTTTACAAGTTAGTTGATATAAGGCCAATGCCAGGGAATGAAGTGCAATTCTTTTTTAGACAAATAGAAAGGCCTCATTCTTTTGAAGCAAATAGGGTTTTTATGGTTATGCCCTTTCAAAGTGAACAAATAAATGAGTTCTTTTCAATTCACATAAGGAAGTTCCTTAAAGAGAAAGCATCAATTGATGTGATACGTGCAGATGATTTTGCCGACAATGATGTAATTATTGAAACAATATTTCAGGAGATTTCTAAAGCTGAATTTGTTTTATGTGAAATTACGGAGTGTAACAAAAATGTTTTTTTTGAGATCGGCTATGCAAAGGGAATTAATAAAGAGATGATTTTTTTAGCAAGGAAAAATTGCGAATTAAAGTTCTTCGATGTAAATCATATCCGCAGAATAGAGTACGAAATTAATCGTCCATTAGAAATGCAAGAGAGGCTTGTTGACACAATTAACAATATTCGAAAAAGGATACAGTAAAAAAAAATTAAACCCGTTCCAATGAGCATGTTTTTAAGATTACCTTCTGAAATAATGCAATTTTCAAATTATCCTGGCTACTTTGTAACATATTTTGGAGACATCTATCATGGTGTAATTTTTGATCACCACAAATTTCCAGATCGGATTTTCATTGTCCCCAAAATCAATATCCATGAATGGAATAAACTGGACGGGAATGCCACTATCGAACAGCTTAACGATCTAGGATGGGAAATACGAGATATTCGAATAATTACTAAAATTCTTGACGGGAATATCCAGATAGGAGATAATTCTGATATACCTGATTATGGATTTGAAGGTGATCAGATTAGGCAAATGTTTGTGTTTGGAGCTGGGGCGAGTTCCTATTGTGTAAGTGATTCAGTTTGGGATAGTTTTCAAGCTCACCCCTATTCTCCGCCTTTAGGGAATGAGCTATTCAATAAGAAATTTGAGCCCTTTTACAAAAAGTACCGAGGGGCGCGACTGTCGCTTCCTGGAGTAAAACAAGCCAAAGATGATGTTGAGGGTTTTTATGAAAGCGAATGGTTATTATTTCGGGATGCCTACAATCCTGGAATAATTGCACGTCATATCAGCATTCTGTACTATTTGCATGATTTGTTTTGTGCAGTTTCTTCAGATATGACAAATTCATTTTTTGAAGACAATCTACTTGCATTTCTTGCTGATAAATTGCAAAAGATACTATCTCAACAAGAGAATAGGAAAATCGCACTTGTGTCTTTTAATTATGACACAATTTTAGACACCTTTCTAACTCAATACTTTGGAAAAGAATTCAATCAACTCGATGATTATCTTGAAACAAAAAGCAAACCATTTGAGTTATATAAACCTCATGGTTCCTGCAATTGGGGGTGGAGATTTAAGCCAGAGATATTCGATAAAACCAATAGGAGTTTACATGAGTATTTATATGATAATCAAATAACTTTTGACGAGATTTACTATGATCTTATAGGCAATTATAACGAAATGGTTTTGGGGCGTAGTTGGGGCATAGACAGTGATATTAACAAACGTAGAAATAAATTTTCGCCAAATAGAAATCGAGTAGAGGTAATTAAAAGTGATTCGAATAATTATTTTCCCTCTCTGCTAATTCCCTATCGGGATAAAGATGAGTTTCTAATGCCATACCATCATTCGCTTTCTTTAAGGAATCGATTAAATGGCATTGAAGACCTTTTTTTAATTGGTTGGAAAGGTAACGAAGCATTTTTTAATAAGCTATTGGAGAAAGAAGCCAGGCGGTTGAAAAGATTAATAATTGTCAATCCAAAACCAGATGAGGTTCTATTAAATACTAATCTTCAAGTATTGAATCCAGAAATTCAAATCATAAAATATCCAAGTTTGGCTGAATTCGCAAAAGTTATAGACTCAGAAATAAATTTGAGTAATCGTGAAAACCGTTAAAATAAAACCGTTCGGTGTTTTTAAAATGACACAAGAAGCAGTGGAGTCAGTCAAAAAGCAGACGTTTCCTGAATCTGAATCAAAAGGTGCACTGAAAAATCTTATAAAAAAGAGGAAGAGTGATAATGATATGATTTTAGGATTTGTCTATCCAAAGACAAATGAACTTTTCACAATGATTCCTGTTATTAAAGGGGATAGGATGTATGGCGCAAAATTTCCTGATCCTATACAATTATACTTTTCATTAGCACACGCCAATTTTGAATTTTCAAGACAAACCTATTACAACATAACATTACAAAACAGACCTAATACTTACTTATCCTTTGTCAATCAAGACCTATACAACTCTCATCTCCAATATAAAATCAACTCAATAATATTCCTTCATTCAACAGTAGAGGCGTTTATCAATTATATAACGCCTGATAATTATATTTACAAAAGAACAGTAAAGGTAAAAGGGGAAGCAGGCTATGTTAAAAAAATAATTGATTACACAAAAAAGCAAACCGAAAGAGAAGTACCGTTTATAGAAAAAGTGTCAATACTTGTGCCCCAAATCACGAAAATTGAATTTAAGAAAACATCAAAAAATATATACGATAAACTAAGGGAATTGAACAATATCAGGAATGATATTATACACTTAAAATCAAGTGTTGATGGAAATTCAAGATATTTTGAAAGAGTTTTTAGTAAAGTAATTCATGTAGATCTGGATAAACTCGTCCAGGCTGTTCAGCAATTTGTAAATACCATAAAACCAGATTTTCTTGAATATTCTGAAATACCGGAAAAACTTTCAGATTCAACGATAACATTTGAATTCGAAGATTATGGCACTTATATTCTTGACTTTTCGGTTTTCTTAAAAGTACTTGATGCCCCAGCTAAAAAGGTAATATTAAACATCCCAATTAGTACAGATGAGGATTCTCAAGCATTGATGAATTGGATTATGCAGAATATTAATATCATGGTAGAAATGCAATTAATATATTCCCCCATAATAACTGAGGAGGAACAGAAGATTAAAATTGAAATTACAAAAACAGGCAGAGAATTTGGGAAAGACCCCGACTGGTATGCAAAGCAGAAATAAAATGTTTCATTTTTACTCCAGCTGACATCATTTATACATATACACTATGCGAATAATTACAGACACAAATATTTGGTATTACCTTGGTCAGGATAAAGAATTATTTGAAAAAGTTAAAGGCGAACCTGTGTGTCCAAATTATATTAATATCATCGAAATATGCAAATCAGAAAACCTAATTGAAAAGACAGAAATTGCAAGATCGGCAATACAAAGGATGTTTCATTTTAAAGAACAAGTAATCTATGAACCACCTTTTGTCTCGATAGCTCAATTGACTAACGAATATAAGTACGATCCTGTTAAGGAAATGGGATCATACTTGCAATTTACATCTGATTTTGCAAAGGGAGCTGAAATTGAAGCAAATAAAAAAGATGAATTCTTTAAATGGATTCAAGACCGGCGTTCGCACTTCGAAGAAGCTTCTAAGGAATTCAATGATCGTGCTGAAAGTATTAGACCAAAAATTGAAAATAAAAAAGTTCATCGGTCTCAAGATACCCATAAGTTGACCGCAGATTTTCTAAACTTTTGTGTCCAAGTTGCTACTGATGGTAAATGTTCGATGAATGGTGTTTCTTATGACCAGATTGAATTGATAGTTAAGACTGTTGATCATTTCTTTAAAACCATTGAGTTAAGTAGCATGAAAATACAACCAAATGACTGGTTCGATTTAGCAATCTTGGGTTATGTAAGACCTGGAGATAAGTATTGGACTGCTGAAAAACGATGGATAAGAATTATTGAGGAAGCCGGATGTGAAGAATATCTGTACAAAATATAAGTTTCCCAATAAGTAATGGGCACATAAAATCTTCAATAATGTACTACATCCTAACTTGATAATTTAATTTGGCCCCCTGGTGAAAATCGTCCATTCGCTTTTGCAATTCCATCCTTCACCTCAATAATCACATCCACATCATGTGCAAACTGGTTCTGTCCCCTGAACTGGCCGTTCTTTGTGGAATGAAAGATGAAAATGAATGCTACGCCCGGGTTATCCCGGCGGAGCCGGTTTAAGTCGTCTATGCTAAGTTGGGCCCTGGAAACGCTGTCAATAAAAACGAAGTTGTAATCGGATAGATTCTCAGGGATGCTTTCAGCTACATATAGCTTCGGATGCTCGGCTTTAAGCCTTTCCAACTTCTCCTTCAGGGTATATCCGAACTTTTCCTCAATGGCGCAGTATAGAACCTTACCGTGGTTTTCTGCCAGGTGTTTGGCAAAGTCCAGGCAGAGTGTTGATTTTCCCGATTTGGGAAGACCAAAGACCATTGCTGAGAACCCAACGCAAGGATCTCCGATCAATTCCCTGTATTTCCCTTGCAAGCCGATAGTTTCGAATTCCATTCCTGCAAGCTCCGTGCTGGGGATAACCTGCGAGCTATCTCCCAGCGGCATGTCGCTATCTTCAGGTTCATCATCTGTTCCTGACATTCCTCGCTCCAGTTCGTAAATTTTATGAAGGTGACGTGCTACTTTTTTTTTTCGACTGCGGTTGGCCATGTATGAAAAGATTCCCATCATGCCGTTCAGTTCTGATTTGCTGATCTGGGGCGTTTGAGTATCACCGTTGACGTATTTGCTCAGTGACTGGTAAATATTGTCCAAGCGGGTAGCGTAAGGATCATCCTTGCTGAGTTTCTGCTTTTCAGCGGCCTTTTTTATATGCTGCATGAGGATTTTGGCCTTGTCTTTCACGTTCTTTTTACCGTGCAGGCTTATATATTGCCGGATGTATGACACACTGAGCATGGGTTTCTGGCTACCTGCAATTTCCTGATAGCAATCCAGGGTCTTTTTGTCAATTTTTACTTCAATGGTTTCGCCCATCTTTTCATAACATTTGATCAATTGCTCCTGGATATTCTCAATTTCGG
The DNA here is from genome assembly GCA_963678485.1 of Bacteroidales bacterium. GTDB lineage: Bacteria > Bacteroidota > Bacteroidia > Bacteroidales > CAIWKO01 > CALGYY01. The sequence goes on along the minus strand of OY782882.1, from coordinate 170,704 downwards.
CAGCATAAGGCGAAGTTTTGCGGATACGCTTTTCAAGCATGGCCTTTTGCAGGCTATCCAGAAAACGCAGGATTTCATCCTGGGTTTTAGTTTTGCCATGCAAACCCACGTAACGCTTGATGAAGGAGACTTCCAAAGAAACCTTCTCCACAGCTTCAGCATTGGATTCAGCTTTGGGTTCCTTCTTCTTTTTCGGGGCCGGTGTCTTTTTTGGGGGCTTAGGCTGCGTTCGGGGCTTTGCAGCTTTTTTATTTTCGCTTTTCGCTGACTTATTGCTTTGCATCCACTGATCCAGTTTCTCAAAATAAGCATTCACAACCCTGCAAATGTTATCGTTGCTGTTATATGCTGACCAGTCGTTCCGGGCTGCTCCCTGAACCAGCTTATGTCCGTTGCGGAGTGCTTCCGGCAAAGAATTGAAGTCAATACTGCCGGTCACATCAAAATAGTTGTCTTTGGTAATCATATCGTGTTGTTTTTAAGATTATATGCTTAATAATTCGAGTTCCACTTCCAGAGCCAGGGCTTCCAGTTCCAGGTCATCCATATCAATGCTCCGGCTTTCAGATGAAGGTAACATCCGGGGTTCAGAGCTTTGAATGTCTTCAGCTTTATAAGCAAGCAAGTAATTGAGTCTTGCAAATTCTCCGGCCCTGTCGTTGGCCGTGCGGCCTTCAACCTGAAGTGCAGATTTCTTTTCTTCAATCTCTTTGCGGAGTGATCCCCAGCGTTCAGAATTGTTGTCGTTTTTGTATAGCTCTGCTTTTTTCTGGATGACTTCATTATCCAGGTTGTAAGTTTCCAGAACTGTTGAAAGGTCGCTTTCAATGGTAAAACCTTTAGGTTTGAGTATGGTCTTTTCTGTTTTGCGAACCTTTGAAACGTACTCTTTGAAATAACTCACATACCACTTACTGCCGAAATAGACTCCCAGTGTCGAGTAACTATTTTCTATCCTTCGGGCAACGGCAATAATGTCCTTGTCTTCCATTGCGCTATTGGCTAGCATGGTCTCAATCTCATCTTTGAGTTCTTTGGCCTTCTTGTATCCCTTGCCCTTAGTAGAGTTTTCCTCTTCTGGCTCAGCGGCTTTATTCTCAGCTTCAAACCATTCAGATTCGTTGAGATCAGCGAGGAATTTGCGGATTGCTTCCAGGGATTCCCCACGATAACGAGTGTATTGTTCGATATCGTCCTTAATTTCCTGAACCATTTCAATCGCCCTGTTGATCTTTGAGAACTCACGGTTAAGCTGTTCCTTTTCCTGGTCAAAGAACATCCTTACCAGGCGGTCCACGTCGGTGATCAGCGCCAGTTTGATTTCCTCCGGGTTCAGACTTTCCAGGTCAAGCACGTTGCCTCGGTCTCCTTTAAACCATATATCATTGATACGGCTGGTCTTTTCTTCCAGCTTCTGAAAAACAAATACGTCCATGCTGTCCTGGATAAGCGGCATAACGATCCGCACGTATGCAAAGCGGTTACCCTGCCTCCAGATGCGGCCTTCGAGTTGTCTGAGATCGGTCGGGTTCCATTCAGGGTAACAGTTATAAATTACGGTTCCCCGCTTTTGCAGGTCAATGCCTTCACGGATGGTGGCCGTTCCTATGATGATCTTTACAACACCTTCCAAAAATGCTTCCTTGATAATTTCCTTACGGTTATCAGCAATTTCAGAGCTGATAATCTCCACTTCATCCACTTTGGTCTTATCGAACATCACACCCCGCTTATAACCGATTTCCTGTTCCAGGTACTGTTTAATCAGCGGGAAATACTGTTTGCCACGGTTCATGTAGATCACTTGCCCGGAACAATCGTCTGCATTGGTTTCATGCCACTTTTTTACAGAACGGATGCATTCCATAACGTAGCGGATCTTCGGGCTTTCTTCCACAAATTCCTTGTAATCCTCCGGGTGGCCATTCAAAATAAAGGGTGAGAGTGCATTGTCAAGCGAATACGCCAGGGCCCGGAACAAATTGCCCATATCGAGCTTCCCCTTTGTGGAGCTTTTGGCCAGCTCTACAATTTTGTTCTGGTTGATTCGCTGCTTTTCGGTCATGTTGATGTAGGTCAGGATTTGTTTGTCCTGGCTTAGCCGGATGTTTTTGCCGTTGATACTGTCATAGATCATCGGCAGGTTGATCTTTTTAGGGCGCTTTACTCCGGCTTCCTCTCCGGTGCGGTAAAGGATATGGTTATAGATTAGTTTTTGCAGGATGCGGCGGTTGGTGAAGCTCTTTATGACTTCCTTTTCGACGATCTCTTCTTTGTAGTTGGCTGTCCACTCAACGGTAGGCAATACAAACAGGTCAAAGAAAGTGTCAATGTTATAGATGCCATTCTTATAAAGGCTTTCATAAGCTACCAGCGAAAGCATGGAGTATATCTCCAGGGGAGAGTTGGAAAAGGGCGTAGCGGTCAATAATTGAGTATTCCGGCCAAACTTGCGCTGGATGTAGTTCAGGATCAGGAAAGCCTTCTGTCCGGTCTCGCTGGTTGCGGACTGTATGTTGTAGCGTTTGTTACCATCTTCATCGGCCTTGACATTGGAAAACACATTTTTGCAGCGGTGGGCTTCATCTATTACAACGTAATCAAAGCCCAAAATGTCAACATCGGCCACGGTATCTTTCAATCCTACGCCGATCATTTCACGGTATTTCTGGTATTCGATTTCTTTGTCCCTGGAGCTTTTTTCGCTGGACTGTCCCAGTACGTTGACCAGTTCAGTAAACAGTTCGTCAGAAACAGACTGACCGAAACCAAGTCGTTTAAACCCTTCGTAAGTCAATACAGTGATGGATTTCTCCGGTACTGGCTTATTCAAATTGATGCGTTTTACCACGTCAGTGCCCAGGTTGTACCAGTCATTTACTGTTATGCCAGTATGCGAAAGAACCCCGGAGACAAACTCACCGGTTTTTTTATCTTCAAAACCAATAATTTCATTGATCCACTTTTTATAAGTGGGTTTGGGAACGACTATAATCGGGCGTTTGCACTTTCCGCAAAACAGGTTGTGTGCCAGCGTTGCAATACTGGCCATTGTCTTACCCACGCCCACGTCCAGCGCAAGTATCCCGCTGCCCATCGCTTCCATAAAGGCAATACTTTCCCGCTGAATATCGGTAAGCTGAAGAATCCCGCTTTTGAATTTTGCAGAGCATTCAAAGCCAATGGGTACTTTATGATAGGATATGTCACTTTGCCCGTTATACAAGCGGTTCCATGCGTAGTCGAGCTTCTCCTGATCAGCCGGTGTAAGAACTTCATGCAGAAAACGGGAAAACAACCGTTCCCCTTCAATTCGGGCATTGGCCTTGAGTTCAGCTTTTTCTTCTTTGCTCATTTTGTCATCCCGCAAAGAACGGTTGGCAATGTAGTAGTCCGCAATGTCAATAGCAGAGGACTTTTCAAAGTCTGAATCCGCATTGAGCGTAAAAAGCCATTTGATGAAGACCTGCTCCAAAGTATAGCGGCTTTGCCCGTCAAAACGCAAGTGTATTTTTTCACGGTCTTTTTTGCGCTCTACCCTGCCGTTGATCTTTTTGAGTTCATCAGCTTTTTCCACGTCCATGTATTCCTCACGGACTTCCGATATAGTAAAAATGGCCGGATCACCGGCAAAATCAGAAATAGCTGTGATTATTGGACGTTCTTTCTCATCCGGGTTGGTGACGGTTAAAAGTTGTGGCTTAGCCTTTTCGATTGCCTGCTTGTGCTTATCGTAAACATCCTGTCCCCACTGGGAAAGAATCGTATCCTTGTCTATTTCAAGTTGCAATTCCCGGTCGTACATATTGCCATAGGTATAGATAGGGAAAGGAACCACTTCAGCGCCCAGGTAAAACAATGCCCCGTTGCGGACCAGGCCGTCCAGGTCTTTTTGATTTGATGCCACCGAAGTCTTAACCAGCTTGCAGTGATTGGACTGAACGTAATAAAGGCCATCATCAGAACGGTAAATGAAATAACTTTCTCCTTCAGCGTAATCATGTGTTTTGATGTACTTACCAAGCACAGCGCCATTTTCAACGGAGCGAATGTTCCGGAAATGGTTGTCCTTTATTACGGTATTTTGTTTTGTTACGACATTTTCTACTACGTTACCGCCACTAATAAAGTATTTCTCCCATCCTTTCATGTGGATTCCCAGGCTGCGTTTGTACCAGACCCAGGCACGGATTTCATCAGTGCTGATTCCTTTGTTGTAACGACGGATCACTTCATCAAAACTTATGACTTTGGAACCGGTATCACCCAGGCCCGAAAGATGCTTTGCCTGTTTCATCACCCGGCGGATCACATCCGAGTTGGATTGTATCGTATTGCTGACCTGCGAACTCAGTGCCCCCAGGTGATTTATTGTACTTATTCCGCTTAAATAACTCATGGCTGTTATGTTTTTAATAGTTGCAGTTCCACTTCAAGAGCCAGGGCTTCAAGCTCCAAATCACCACTGTGGCTTTCCCTGTTCTTGTCCGATATGTTTTTATAGTATTCCAGTTCCTTGTCAATCACATCTCCGATCTTATTGTGCCAGTAATGCTCAATGCCGGGCCGGTCTGTAATAGCCAGTAGTATGTCATCAGGAATGTAATAGCCTTCGTCCTCATTGATGACTATTCCCAGGGATTGTGCTTTGTCTATGATGATTTGCCTTAGTGCAAGGCAGAAGTCGATCCAGTCGTCTTCAAACCTTCTGCGTTCCTGGTGGTATTTGCCACTGACCTCGGAGAGCTTTTCATTGATCTCCTTGCGCTTTTTCCGATCACGTCCGGCATCCTTAAATTCTTGTTCCAATGCCTGAATTTGGTCATTCAACGACTGATTTTCCTGGTTGAACACTTCAACCTGATCGTGGTAATATCCATGAAAATCACTAACAAGCAAGTCTAAAAGCCGGGTTGCATCCCCGAAGCGGTTCTTCTTTTCCGGTTCAGTGGTTGGTCTCACTGATTCATTTTCTACCTTCTCGAAAGGTGCGTCCCCTTGTATGCAGCGGATGATATCGTCCTTTGATCCTTCAACTGTGATTGGAAACTGTAATGAACTTGTGACCACTTCCTTTCCGCAAATCTTTTCAGGGTGCATAGCAAACCATGTATTGAAACTGGTGATCTCTCTCAATGTTAGCGGAGAGTTCAGCGCAAATGTGAGCTTATATTCATAATCCAGAATCTCATTGAAGCGTTTTTGAAGTTCTTCCGGGATCAGGCCATTACGCAGCAAAACACGGGGAGAGTTTTTCTCCTCGGTTTTTGGCAATTCATCTAGCAGCTTATTTATAGCCGCAATCCTGGCTCTGAACCAGGCTGGATTATTAGCAGTTTCTTGAATGATATTTTCGGTAACGTAGTTCACATTAGTTCATATTAAATTCAGTTTCCAACTGAGGAATCACCGCTGCCGGTACAAGCCGGTGACTGATCACTCGCTGAACAACCAGGCTTTCAATTCGTGCATATCCATCCGGCGATTGTATTTGCTGCCAAATTGCCGGAGAATTGGCCTGTGTGACCTTCTTTAATTGTTTGAGTATTTCCTGGCGCAGCTCTTTCTCGATTTCCGATGTTCCAGATAAGCTCTGATTCTGGGTCTGTTTCTTTTCATTTATCTTTTTTCCTGCGTATTCCAGAAGTTTCTGAAACATTGTTGAAAACACCTGACTGGCAACAATGGCAAAGGGGTTACCAAGTCCAGACAAAGCGCTGTCGCCTTCGTCAGCAAAGGAATAGTAAGCATTCTTAGTTAGGATCGTATGATCCAATACATTTATGTCAAAGTAGTTGAAAGCTGCTTTGACTTTCCTTGTCAGGGTTCGGTCTGCATCGCTTGGCTTTTCGTTTCCTGAAGGATGGTTATGGCAAAGGATCACCGCCTTTGCCAGAATTTTTAAGGCCACGGCCACTATCATTTCAATATCTACCTGGGTTGAGTTAATAGTGCCTTTGGTGTGCTTGTAATAGCCGATAACCTTATTCGCATGGTTCATATACAACACCACAAAGTGCTCCTGAATTTCCAAACCGTCACCAATGATCTCTTTCAGGAATTCGTAAGCATCTTTAGAGCTCTTAATCTGGTTATATATCAAGCGTTCCTCTTTGAAAACAATATCAATTTCCTTTACCTGGAAATCCTTCTGAAGGTCTTTGATCTGCTTATTCAGGGCTTTCATATCGTCCAGTACAAGCATGGGTTCGGGTTTTGGTATTTTATAGTTTGCCATGAAGTTTATTTTTTGCGTAAAACAATGATGTCAACGGGCACTTCTGAAAAGCGAAAAACAGGGGGCAAGCGATAAGCATCGACTAGCTCAGCCAGTTTTCCGATCTCGTCTTTTTCTGAGTTGTAAGAAATCCCGTTTCTCAGGAAATTGCTCGAAATGATGTAAACCAATAACCCACCAGGAGCAAGCAATTTCAGTCCGTAATACACAAAGAACAGCTCAATCTGGTGCATGGAAGGTTTTGGGAAGTAAGAGCTGTATTTGTTTTTGTATTTGCCGTATGGCGGGTTTCCGATCACCAATGAAAAAGGATAATCCTTCAACCAGGTCAATTGCTCCGGCTTAATCCTGCGGGTAAAGCGATCCGGTTCCAGGAAAGCCGTTTCAAAATACTTGTTATAGACAGTAAGACCAGGATATGTGATCTGACAAATCCTTGTAGAAATCGGATTGATCTCAAAAGCAGTGCATTTGTTTTTATCCGAGGCCGGTCTTAGTAACCGACCTGTGGCCACACTGGGTTCTAACACTGATCCGGTTTTATCATAACCGTATCTTTCAGCCAGCTCCCACATGAGATCCACTACATAGTCCGGGGTGAAGAACTCATAAAGCAATCCTTCACCTGTTGCGCCTTTGCTGCCCTGACCGCCTGAACCCTCGTATTGCTGGATAAAAGCGATATCATCCTGGGAGTAGGATTCACTTTTGGAATCCTTCTCCCGGATGAGTGCTTCTATTTTGCGGTTGAGTTCAAGCTGGTTCATGGATCGTTATTATTTTAAGGGCAATTTCATAAGCAAGCCAGGACATTCAGTTGCTTGCAGATCACGATGGCCACGAACAATCAACTGCTTGCCTACGGCAGTATTGACATGTGCAATCAATTCTTTAAGTGAGGAAAGTTGCTGCGGTGTAGGCGGATGGTGCGACAAATGTCCCACCAGGCATATCCCAATGTTTGGGGTATTCTTATCCTTCACATGATAGCTGATGCTATCCAGTTCGTTGGTCTGGTTCACCGTTCCGTCCTTTAAGATCACAAAGTGATAACCGATTCCCGGCCAGCCACGCCCGATGTGCCAGTTGGCGAAGTCCACCGGCCCACCAAAATCCGATGCGCTGTGATGGATCACGATACCTGTCACGTCCGAGAGTTTGCGTTTTTTGTAAGTGCCTTTGCCTTTAGGCAGGCTGTTAACAAGATTGATGATTTTGATTGCTGTCATAGTTGCTCCTGTTGTTATGGCGATGGCCACCAGTCCGCCGATGATCCACCACAATGTTTTCATTTTTCGATTTTAATTTGCCTTGCGTAAACAATCTTTGAATTGGGGTTTTTGCTGACAATGGACTGTTGAAGCTTTCTGCGGGAGAAAATCCACAGCCAGGGCTTATAGCGTTCTCCACGATATACAACCTGTATCAGGCTGTCCGTGGATTCAATGTGAACTTTTTGCGTGTCAGCAATAGCAATTCCACTGACCTTATAAAATTCATCCTGGTAATTAAAAACCTTCACCGGGACCGTATCATAAAGCAAGCTATCACGAAGCTTTGTTACAATTTCCTTATCATGATGTATGACCGTTTCAGAGTAGTTTTCTACCCGACGGGCAGGGATTTTCAGGTTTTTGAGTTCGGCCATGATCTCAGGATAAAGCTGCTTGAGTTCATCATTATGAAGCTGCAAAGCATCCGTCCTTGCGGCCAGTTGCCCGTTTTCAGTCTCGTAATACTCAATCTGTTTATTGGAGGCTGCCAGATTATTTTCCATGCGCTCCCTGTCAGCCCGTTCACGGAAGTATTTACCTACAAATATTATTGCTACTATTGTCCAGATAGCTGCGATAACCAGGGTTATCAGGAACGCCTTATTTTTCAGTAGGTTCATTATTCTTCGCTTTGATTTTCTTTGTCTTTTTTGTCCGATGGCCTGCGGGTTTCTCCCCAGATGTATGTAGAGAGAATGGCCATGATCCCGGCCACACATGCCGAGGCGACCGTCTCCATTTGCCGGTAAACAGCAAAACCAGCAATTAAGGATAGAATCAACCCGGCAATGATGGTCAGGAGTAATCTTCTTGAGCGTGTCATGCTTCAATGTTATTAGATCGGGTTCTTACCTTTGAAAGTGATAGTTAGCGTGAGCACTGCGGCCACAGGGATTGTCACCACGTTATTATTGGGTAAATAGCTCGCACCATTGCTGTCAATCACGCTTTCAAATGCAGAATTAACATCTGCTGCCAGGGTGATGTTAACATTGGTGTTTTTTGCCACCTGGAATTCATGGTTAGCGGTGTAAGTGGTTCCATCAACGATGTATGATCCATCCCCGCCATTGGTGGCTTTTATGACACTCAAAATCACCAAATCAGGTTTGTTCTGAAATGAACTCAATTTGCAGACCTCACCATTAATAGTAATTTCATCATTGATAAAATCTGCATTTTTGAAATACCGTAAAAGGTCAAAGAACTTTACGTTTATCAAGGTTTTGTCACGTTTGCGAATGATTGCGACTTCCATGTCTTTAATATCTCCGCCGCTTGCTGCTGCTGCTGTTAAAATTTTAGTTTCCATGTTTCTATTATTTTTTGTTGTTATTATTGAATTTCCACCATATCCATGTACCGGCCACTCCAAGAAGTATGAATCCACCTATTCCTAGTTGCCACTTTTTTTTTCAATCTCTGTGATGACCTGCGTAAGATACGCTGCCGGAATTCCGGCCTTCATGCGCTGTTTTGCTTCGCCCACAGTGATCTGACCATCTTTATTGATGTCCATGCCTGGATTCTGTTTTGCAATGATCGAAGCGCTGGTTCCTGCGGTCTGAAACACCCAATCATCCGGCTTTCCAATTGCAATCGGGAAGAAGTTAAACAGGTACAGATCATAATAGCTCTTGATCTTGCCAGCTTTGCTTTTGAAAAACTTATACACATAGTCCAACTGGTCAATGGCACTCATCTGGTAGAGTTGCTGGGTTGTGGTTCCCATTCCCCTTGCCGTTGATGGCATGAACTGGGTTAGTCCGGTGGCACGTTTAGCGGCCCTGGTATAAGGATCAGATGAATCTCCGGGCTGCTTGTTCACAGCCTGGGCATTCAGCCCGCTTTCCAAGTACATAATCATCATAAGCCAGTTGGGATTTATTCCCAAGAGCCCAGAGATATTGCGAACCTTGCGTTCAAATTCCGCAGGGTTTTCGCCATGATTGCATTTTAGTTTCTCAATGAGTATCATCAGTCAAAAATTTGAACATTACTTTCATCCGCCCAGCGTTCCGTGCCTGATGCGGTTAAAAACTTCACATACTTCTTTTGTCCGGTATCTAGGCCGCCCAGGTAAGCTCCTAGTAAAGTCTGGGGCTCAACCGTTACTATCGGCATCATCTTCTCGTTTAATATCCTCGTCTGCCGCTTGCTGACCACTGCTTTAATGGGAAGCCCGCTGACACCATTTTTCTTTTTGTTGGGATCCTCTGCCGGTGCTTCGTAATAGTCCAGCGGCTTCATGTAAGAGACGGCCAGTTTGGTGTTCGGGTATCGGTCAAACATGAGGTTATACTTGCTGAAGATGTCCACGTAATCCGCAGATGCACTGACCCAGAAAACCGATTTTGTGCCTGCGAATTTTTTATATTTCTCAGGTATGCCGTCCTTTTTAACGATGTAGCCAACCTGGATGAACTTGACATTGTTCTTGCTATCGAATTGCTGAACACCGGTAGCATAACCGATAAAAACACTGGGGTCAACCATTTTGATAATGTTGTCATCTTTCTTATCCTCGTAGAATCCGCCATGATAGCTTGCATCCGGGGTTTTGCGGATAGTGACTTGTTTCTTTGATACAACCATCTGTGTTTTCTTTGCCCAGGTCACAGGATCAGCCCCACCTTGTTTATTAGGATTGGAAGTGATTATGTTCATGAGTTTCTGGTACTCATCGGCACTCAGCTCGCTTTGTAAGTCAGTCATCATATCCGCATCGTATAGCTTACGATATGCTTTGATCACTGCATCCAGATCAGTAATGGTCTTGGCTGCATTAAAGATTGCATCATTATTAGTCGTATCGAATGACTTCATCCAGGAGATCCCGGATGGATTCATGGCAACTCGTATAGTCATAGCAGCCCTGACATTGGGATCATCATCCGCTTGCTTACTGGTAGCATTAGAGCGTATGCTTGACCAGATCAGCCTGACCAGTTTATAGGTCAGGAATCCGCCAACGCCAACAATAGCCCCCGCCACAAGAACACGCTGGGGATTATCCAGCCATTCTTCCAGCTTGGACTTTTTGCCTTTGGGCAGTCCTTTAGCTTTGTTAGTATTTGGAGAAGGGTTAGTCATTATCGTAAGAAGAATTTAGCCTTATGAATAAGCGAAGGCTTGTTTTTAATCTTTGCAGCGAATTGGATGAATTCACCCGTGGACAGTTCGCCCCGGACGGTTTTCATCAAATCGAACATGGCCTGTAATACGGCTTTAGCCTGTTCAGGACTGTCGGCCTCAATCTTGACTTTATACTCGTAGCTATTCATCAGATTTGTTATTACGGTTTTTCAAATAGTCTAACAGTTCATCGGCAATGAATGGGCTTTGCTCAATGGCAGAGAAAATCTTGAATACATTGGCCAGGGTGACATTCGGCAAGGTTTGCAGGTACTGGTCGATCAGGTTAATGATCTCGGCCCGCTTCTGCTGATCCGGTGACGGTTCTTCTTCTACAATGCCTGAGGCATCTTTTTTCTGACCGGCCACTTGCTTGGGTTCCGGTGAATCTTCATCCACGCCCATCAATTCTGCCAAGGGCTTTTTGATCTTATCCCTTTTGATTCCGAAGCTTTCCAGTATGTCTCCTAACATCCCGGCATAATAGCGAATGGACTTTTTCTTTTCCAGTTCGACTTCCAAATGGGCATTGGTATCTTCAAGGGCTTCAATCTTATCCTGAAGCTCCTGGTTCTCGACAGTGAGTTCCCGGACATGATCTTTGAGCTCTTCATGGTCCATCTGCCTTTGCTTTTCGGCCATGCGCTGATCAACGATCTGATTGATCTCAGCTTCTCCAAAACCCCTGAATTCTGTCTTTTCAGGAGCTTTCTCAGGTGCATCAAATGGAAAATCTTTGACATCAATCATGTTCCGAGTGTCCTGCTTATCGTAGTATTCAATCCTTAAGTGCGTAGGATTTTCATACTCCATGAAGCGGTTGAGCAGATTGAATTTCTTGGCATCGGCCAGGTCAATGAGCTTTTGCTTCTTGCCGTCAATGGTGAAGATTGCAGAGTAGACAATTTCTCTTCCTTCTGCTATCAGTTTATTTATAACCTTGCGAAGATTTCCCAGTTGATATTTGAATTGCTGTTTATTCATAACTGTGGTATTACTCGTATAAATTCTATGCTTGCATTTGCAGGTGAATCAATGGTAATATTGCCGGTGAACTCATGCAGCCGTGCGAAAGTCAGGTTTGCATAATCCTGGGCCACCAGGTAATGTGTGTCCCCGATGATGATCGTTCCATTTGTCAGAGTTCTGGTCACCAGGTAGAAAAATTCATTGTAAGCCCCGATAAATTTGATAACTCCGGCAGTGACAGGAATAAGCACAGGCTCCCAGTGGAACTCCTTAAAGCCCAATTCCTGCATCCGCTGGCTGATATATTCGTTCAGGTATCCGTCGGTCATTGGATTTCGGGTTTTGTGCGACAGGCCAGGTAAATGTTCATCGTGTAATTCATATCGGAATAATCACGGTAAAAGCCACCGATATGGCTGCATTGCTGCAAGGATTCATCAAGGGAAAGAGGCTCTTTCTTTAGTGCAAGGCTGTTTGCCAGGTAGTCCAGCATCAGATGTACCGGATGGACTTTGCGGGCATTGACTACCATGCTCAATTCGCCCAGGCGTTTGAAGTCCCGGTCTGCAATTCTTTGAACCACAGAAAGCATGATCCCCTCGCAACTTGCGACATTGGCTGGCATCTTAAAATCTATGTCGTACATGCCTTTGCCGTTAATATGCACAGGGATAATGACCCATTTGCGCCTTGTATGCTCCTTTTGTGCTGTCATTGACTGATCTTTTCTTCAAGTTTCAGGTAAAGTGTGCCGGTATAGGGATAGCTCACAGCCTGACCTCCGTCGGTAAACTTTCCCTTGATCGTGCTGCCAGCGGCTTCTTCTTCTGCATGGTACAGCCTCTCATTGGGTGATACCTGTTCCCCGCATGTGATCATTTTTAGCTCGTAGCCTTCAGGGAAAACTTCCTGGTCGTTCACAAACAATTGCAGGGTGCTCCCTGCAAAGGCCTTGTCTTCCGGCAAAGAGGCAAACAGCCCGTTGATGTTCTTATAGAGCCTGTCGCTGTTAGCATTGATGTTCACCACTACCCCGGCCTGGGGAACGATGAACTTGATGAGCTGATATTTGATTTTTGCCATTGTGCGTTGGTTTTAGCCTTTGTCCTTCAGAACCTGGCCCCGTTTCCGGGGACAGGATTCTAAAGGCATTCAGGAGGCGGGATCAGTACTTGGTTACAGATGTTCCGAGGAGGATGGCCTTGATGAAAGTGTTCTCAACAGCGTTGCTGCTCCATTCGATGTTGAGCTCCATCGCCTGCTGGTCGTGGATAATCTTGGGGTTGTCCATACGGAACAAACCTTTGCGGATGGTCATGCCGGTCGTGTTGAACACTTCGCAGCTGGTCGAGGGGATCAGGGTTGTGCCATTGGCTTTGAACTCGAACTCGCCGTTACGCATGTATGCCGGAAGGAAGTCGAAGGTGACATCACCAACGGTTTTTCCCTGCTCGGCCACACCTGCAAGCAGGATGATACCGGAAAGCAACATTACATTGCCTTTTTCCAGTTTTGCGCTGGAGATATTGCTCTGAGCAACCACCTTGTTGTCGTCGTCCTTGAGCATCTTGGCGATCTTGCTGCCCGATACGCTCTTGGTTACGTAATAGGCGGCATCTACCACCTGAAGGTTTTTGCTGGCAAGGCCCATCTGGATTTCCTTCGGCAACATGGGCATACGTTTCTCGAATTCGCCACGGCTGTTGGCCGGTGCTGCGGCTGCTGCCACAACTTTCTGGCTTTGGTTTTTTACTCTACGGATGAACTGCCTGCGTTCTGCAAGCGGAGCACGTTCCAGTGCGCCCAAAAGTTCTTCTTCGCTGATGGCTCCCAGCAATTCATAGTCGCTGGTGGCTAATTGTCCTAATGTAAACATGGTCTTTGATTTTTAAATTTGTGATTATTGAATTATGATTTTTCGCTTGTTTGTGGTTTGGATTAAAGGATTTGTACTTCCTGAACTTCCTGGTAATCGTCCAGCTCTCCCATCGGAGGCATACCTTCCACGGGAACGGTCTCCACATGTGCGGGAAGCTCCGGCAAATCGGGGTTGTAAGGTTCGATACTCAGGTTGATGGGTTCACGGAATACCCGCTTGATGGGGTCGCCCATATTGGGATCACCCAGTCCGGCCAGAATGTCTTTCTTCAGGAAGACCTTTACTGTGGAAGCGATACCGCTGGCTGTTACACCGGCTGCAATCAGCTTTATGTTCTGGTCTTTCAAAAGAAGTGCTCCGCCCAGACCTACACCGATCTGTAATACGGGTTTTATCAGGCTCTTTACCTGAAAGCCGGTCGCTGTCTCGTCCACAGGCAATACCTTGTCGAGCAGCTTTCCGGCCATTGTGCCGCCAACCATGCCTACTACCAGCAGGGCCGGGGTTTTGAGTTCGTCCAGGATGGTTCCTGCGCTGAACTTTTTCTTGGGTTGTTGTTTTGCTTGCTTTGCCATTGTTGTTAATTATTGAATTGTGAGATTATTGGTTGATTATTTTAAAAGGATGCGTTCTACCTTGGCCTTGCGACTGCGGGATTTTGCCGGAGCTTTGCGTTTCTTTGGTGCTTTGCCCATTGTAGCCCCTGACAGTGCCCTGGGCTGTTCTTTCTTTTTGCCGACCAGCTTGGTAACGCCCCAGATAGCCAGTCCTGCACCGGCAGCCACTATCAGCGGATTCTTTTTTGCAAAGTCGATGATCTTACCCATGAATCCAGTTGATCCACCATCAGAGCCACCACTTTCACCGGCATCGGCTGATCCGTCAGAAGTTGTTCCTGCTTCGGCATCCTTCAGCTCAGGATCATTCATCATAGCATTGGCATCGCTTTCACCGTCTTTGAGTTCCTGGCTTACATCTTCGCTTTCGCCTTTGTTCATCAGGCCAGAGCTTTTGAGTGCTTTCACGCAGGTCGCAATAACCGGGATAGCAGCTGCGAGAATGGCTGCGGCAGCGGGAGCTGCACCCAGACGACCCAGATCAAATTCTTCATCTTCCCCGGATAATCCGTTGAGCTTCTTAACACGGGCTTTCATGATGGCGCTCTTGAGCTTGTCACGTTTGCCCTGCAATTTATCCACGAAGGTTTTTTCGATCTTGGTAATGGCCACCTTTGCCTTGTTCCACTGGTCTTGGGTGTAACCGGCTGCTTTGGCTTCCTCCAGTGTCATATAAGCCGGTTTGAGCTTGGATGCCATTTTCTTCACATTGAGTTTAATGGCCAGAAGGAATCCGTTACGGGCTGCAATGGTGACCGGGTTGAAGCGGATGAATGCCTTACCGCCCTTTTTCAGGGCTTCCTTTACCTTATTGAAGAATCCTTTCTTGGGCTTGCCTTCTTCAGCTTTTTTCTTTTCAGCTTTCTTAGCTTTTTTTGCTTCCTTCTTTTCCTTGCTTTTTTTGCCGTTGAGTTCATCAATGATCTCATCATCGGTCAACCCATCCAGACGGGACCAGTCCTCGTCCAGGTCTTCATCATCCAGAACTCCGCTTAACCCGTAATGCTGGTTCAGGGCATCCTCATTCTTGGAAAGGATTTCCAATGCCTTGTCCCGGTTGGGGGTATTCCAGTTTTCAATGGCATAGTCCAGCATTTTGATGAATGCCGGGGGATATTCCACCGTGGAAACCATTGAGGGTTTTGAGGCAATCATCTGCCGGGTTTGTACCAGGTGATGATACATGGCTTCCATGCGTTCCTGGTCACTTTCAGCGCCTAAGTTTTCAAGACCTTCAAGGTCATTGACCAGGTCTATGACATTGCGGCCAGCAGCGCCGGAAAGCACGGCCACATTGATTCCGTTTAAGCTCATATTAAAATCTTTTTTTGCGGTGAATGGTTTTTCGTAATCAAACTGCGATAACACGCAGTCAATGGTATGATAGCCCTTGTCAGCTTTGGGCACGATCACGTACACATGCTGGAAGTTATCCTGCTCGTACTTGGTGATGCGGAAACTATGGGGAATTTTAAGGTTGGTCAGAATGGATGAAACAAAGACCGAGAAACAATCGCAGTCAATACCGGTGTTGCGTTCCTGCCAGGAGCGCAAAGGGCGACGGAGTTGTTCCAGGCCTTTTTCATCCAGTTTATACTGAATATGGTTGTAGAGGAATTCCCAAACGTTGCGGCAAGTGTCCTTCAAGGACTGGGCCCGGAGATACTCAGCGATCTTTTTAGTATCGTTGATGTACTTCCAAACCACCTTCTTCATCAGTTCAACGGTGTCCTCGACTTCCCCGTCCTGAATGATAACCCTGTCACGGTCTTCCGGTATGCCGAAAAACTGATCGTACTGACGGCCTTCTTTAATGGGCCGGTAGCCCGAGGTAACGGGTGATATTTTCAGTCGGTTGCTCATAGTATTTTCTGGGGCTCAGCTTCGTAAAACAGTCCGTTAGCGTAAAGGGAATATTTGATTTCAAGCGGGATTGCAAGAGCTTTGGCAAAGTCTCCCACTTTTTTCTTTTTCCAGGCTTCAGTCAATTCAGGGATTTTGGCGATAATATCTCCGGCATATTCGGCAACCGCTGTCCAGGGGATCACTATTTCAATGGTATCTATCATTGAAGTATCCATCGGTTTGATTACAACCGATTTTTGCTCAGGCCGGGTGCTGGTGATGTATTTTCCGCCTGTGGTCAGTGTGATTATCGGTTTGGTGATATTCATACTGAAGCGGGTGGGATTGTCGATCTTGATCTCCGTGCGGAGCGCAATACCCCTTAAGTCCACCTTATGCACCCTGGGTTTTGACAAATGGGTGACAACCTTCTCGGAGATCTGTTTCATCCCGAAAAGCTTGTAAACCCCAAAAGCAAGGGCTCCCAGTATTCCGATGCCGAGGATTTTATTCATGGGAGCGATGTTTTTCTTTATATTGTTTGAAACGCTTCCTTATGTAGTCGGCAGCCAGCTTAACACAATAACCTACCAATGCCGATGTGCCCGCATACAAGGCGACTTCGACAAGTGAGTTTACAGTTATAGTTGTTAAGGTGATCCGACCAAGAAAGGCCTTGGTCATGCCCCCGGTGAACCCGGAGGCGGTCGTTATAAAAGAGGTGAGTTGGTTTTGCGACATGGTCCTTTGCGATCAAGTGATGATGCAAAGGTTTGTTCAAGGACAAAGTGCACTTCGACAGATTGCGACAATTCAAGACAGATTACAACAGATATCGACAATTTTCAACACGCAAAGCTAGAACATGGTTTCACGACAATTAGACAAATTGGGCAAAATATTTTTTGATTCGCAAAACTCGATTTGTTTAGTGATTTTAAGTAAGGAATTAATTATTTCTTGTACATTTGCTTAAGAATAACTAAACTACAAAAAATGCAAAAAATCATTCAAACAAACCCTATTCTTAATTTTCGAGCGAAAGTTAATCTAAACAGCAAATTGATAAAACAGAAACAAAAATGCTATCAACAAGGAAGGGCTAATAATAATTTGGCAATTTGCGGTACATTAATTACAGAAACCAGAGAACAAATTGATACAAGTGAAACAAGTTTTCAATTATGAAATTAAACCCAATCCTAAACTTTAGATGTGAACAGTACGATGAACCATTCTCGGATGAGAATACGAACATCAGCGATGACAGGAATCATAGCCTCAGTCTTCAATCAACTATGATTACCAAAACAAGGGAGGCTATTGATAGCACTGAAATCTCAATCGTTTATGAAGAAATGCAGATCACTTTTCCTATCAAATACGAATGATGTTTCAACTGATTATCTGATAAACAAATTCGGAAATTATTCAGATCAGTATTTGCGAATAAATTCGGAAGAAATTAATTCGACTGATATAGAATTCAATCCAAATAAAGGCCTAATAATTTCGAAAAATGGGAATGTGTATGATTTAACACAGGTTACATCAGTTTATTTTAGAAGAGCCCCTACTACTTTTGCTAGCCTGGATAATCCATTAGAAAAACCGTACCTTATAAATGAGAGACGACATTTCTTTGAGGGCATCTACCTATCTCTGGATAAATGCAAATGGATCAATCCAATATTCAGCACCTATGCTGGAGAGAGGAAATTAATGCAATTGCACCTTGCCCATAAATTAAAATTGAAAACCCCTAAAACTCTTGTAACTAACAAAAGATTAAAAGCGATTCAATTTCTTAAGAGTAATGATTCATGTATAATCAAGCCAATATCACACGGCTTGCAACAAAGAGGTGAATCTTTCTATTCAATTTATACTTCAGCAATTAATATTGAAAGTTTTGAAGAGCTAAATCTGGCCGAAACATTCGACACCCCAATTTTCTTGCAAGAAAGGATTAATAATTCCAAGGATATAAGGGTTACTCTTGTCGGGGATCGTATTTTCTCTGTTTCTATAGAAAAAAATGACACGAAAGAAGTGGATTGGAGAAAACCTGAAATTAACAAAACATATTGTGTATGTAGGTTACCCAAAACGGTTGAGAAGAAATTAATTCAGATGAACAAAATACTTGGGTTGGTTTATTCAGCAATAGATTTAATACAAACCCCCAAGGGAGAATACATATTTCTAGAAGTAAACCCAGTTGGGGAATGGGGCTGGCTAGAGCTTGAAGTAGGATTAAATATTTCGAATGCCATTATAAATGAAATACTATGTCGCCAATAACTGATTATTTGAGTCCGCTGGTTAAAAAGCAAAATAAGCCTAAGAAAGTACTTCGTGGCTTTTGTGGGATTTTCCCAATAATGTGGCATGGAATAGTCCCACATGAAAGTGCTAAATCACCACAAAAAGACCTACCTGACTTATTAATACCTAAGGAAGAAGAGAACTCTTTTTATAGTACAGTTTTAGAAGTATATAAAGATGCTAATGATAGGATTGATAAACTTGAAGAAAAGGCGTTTAAACTATTAAGCTATATTTCAGCATTATCGGTTTTAATCATTTTTTTTATTACTCAACTAGATTCACCGTTATCCTATGTCTTTTTAATCATTTCAACAATTCTTTTATTTGTTGCAATTTTATTATCTCTAAGATGCATTGATATAAAAACAAGAAAAACAGTCTTTATTGATGCGCTTTATGATTTTAAGGAGGAAAAACCCAAACAACAAGAATTTGCAAAGGTTCTAAAGTCTTATATAGATTCTGCAATTTATAACCAATCCGTTGCAGATAATACGGCTGATATATTTAAAGCAAGTAAATATTTTTTACTTTTTGCATTTATAATGGCTTTTTTTGGTTTGATGCTTAATTTCCAAAAGATAGATATTAAAAGCAACAAGGCACAAGAGAATATTGTTACTTTCAAAGATTCATCTATCTTGAAAAGAATTGAGTATCAGTATATAATCGGAAATAAAAAAACCGACTCCTTAATGGTAATTGAAAATCACAGACTTAATTTGTTAGAATCAGCATTAAATCACAGACCTGATAGCTTAAATCAGAAATAGCAATATTTTTATAGCCTCAAAAACTGCATGGTATCTACTAAACAATCAGACAATATGCGAGAATTCAAAATTTAATCTATGAATGATAAGTCTGACAGCGACTGGAGTAAATTTTTTAATGCCAAAGGAGTAAAAAAAAACCTCATAGAAACAAGCTTGTTTTTAGCATTCTACGAGATCATGAAGAGCATTATTATTGACAGGATATTTATGTTTTACAGTGACCATTATCAAGAAGGGAAATGGGGCATGTCCGAAAAATACAAAGAATTAATATTGGCAAAAAAGTATAAAGGTAAAGCCAATACATTTCTAGCGTCTTGTGACTGGTTATTGGAAAGTAATGCTATTTCAAGTAGTGATTTAGAGGAGATTCTAAGAATTAAAGATGAACGAAATAGAATTGCTCATAATCTTCAAAAATTTCTGATTGACAGTGATTTTGTTTTGAACCCTAATTATATAAATAGCATTAGAGAAATATCTTTAAAAATAGAAAAATGGTGGATTATTGAATTTGAGATCCCAATTAATCCTGATTTTGATGGTGTCGATATTGATTATGACGGAATTATTCCGGGGCAAGATTTAATCTTCAATTATATCTTCAACATTGCCTATGCTGATCTGGATGAATTAGAAAGATTAATTGAAAATGCAAAAAAAACAAACTGATTTTTATTCTTAGGAAAGTTATGGCTTATCTAAAAAATCATAAATAAGTTGTATTTGCCAAGGCCTAAGAGCTTTCCCATTTAATTTTAGTTTCATCTTTATCGGTTTGAGCCAATTGTAGAGGGTGCTTCGGTGGATTCCGTATTCAACTGCAATCTGGGAAATTGTTTTTGCTATACCAGGCATGGGAATGAGGTTTTTACAAAGTTAGGACTAGAAAGAGTTCAATATGTACCCTCCGATTCGTTTTCGAGGTTTTTCAAATCTTTGCTTTGTAAAAAACAAAACCCCAGAATTTCTGGGGTCTCTGTTTCAATTGGTGTACTTCTGAAATAGCTTTTGCATATCATTACTCACCTTTTTATCAAGGAGCCGGGCATAGGTCTTTGTCATGTTTATAGAGCTATGGCCAAGCATCTTTGAAACGCTCTCGATTGGGATGTCATTATTAAGGGTTACCGTAGTAGCAAAGGTATGCCGGGCAATATGTGAACTCAGGTCTTTGGTAATGCCGCAAAGATTGCCGATTTCTTTCAGGTACGCATTCAGTTTTTGATTGGATGAAACTGGTAATAATACATTTTTACTCACGCAATAGGGATGAGTGCTGTACTGGTCAATTATCTGAGCCGCCAAGGGCAATAGAGGGATATGGCTTGGAACATCGGTCTTGGTTCTGTTAACATGAATCCACAGATTCCCATCATCACCTTTTACCAGGTTATCGGGACTGAGTTTTTTCAAATCTGAATAAGCAAGGCCGGTCATGCAACCAACCAGAAAAATATCACGAACTTGGCGGAGCCTTTCGCAAGGAAATTCCTTGTTCTGGATAGCTGACAATTCGTCCTCCGACAGAAAACCCCGGTCAACTTTTCTCAGCGACATCTTATAATTAGCAAAGGGATCAACCCTTAGCCAGCCACTTGCCAAGGCAATGCGGACAATTTTCTTGAAATTCTTGATGTACTTAATAGCTGAATTGTGGCAGCATTTGCGCATGGTTTTCAGGTAGAACTCCATTTCTGTAATAAAAGCATGGTCCAGATCACCCAGGAGAAGATCATCCTTCTTGTATTTCCAGCGGATAAATTCCTTCACATGCCTATAAGTGACCTCATAACGCTCTCTTGTGCCGTCGGCAAAGTCTTTACCGACCAGTTGCCGTACCTTATCATTATGTTCCTGAAAAATCCCCAGTATTGTTTTCTCGTCCGGGTTGATACCAAGCCATTTGTTCTTTAAGGTTAGGGGCGTTAATTCAGCGCCGTCATCCCGCATCTGCCGCATGATTTCCCGTAGCTGGTTCTTTACATCGGAAATCATGTCGTTAATATCCCTGGCTTCTTTGGTATTTCCCTTAGCCCCGCCAAGCTGAGCACTCCAAAGATCGGGATTGATTTTCCGGCCAATGGCGACTTCCACTGACTGTTTTCTGCACGTGATACGCAGGTAAATGGGGACTTCCCCGTTTTTTAATGCTTTGTTCTTCCTGATAATGAACAACAAAGAAATCATTGATCTTGTCATAAAATTGCCTCCTGTTTAATGGGTTAAAAATAAACTCATGAGGTCACTTGACAAGGCGCAAATATTTGAAAAACAGGTAAAACGAATCGGAAACGTGACCTATTCTTGTAAATCGTTATAGGTCACGATTTATCCCACGGACTAGGTGATTTTGATACCATTTCTTGCTTCGAGGCTGGAAATGAAAAACCCCGGAAACACATGGTTTTCGGGGTTTTTCGCGGTTTTGCGTCTAACCGCTGGCGGAGAGAGAGGGATTCGAACCCCCGGAGGCTTGCACCTCAACGGTTTTCAAGACCGCCGCAATCGACCACTCTGCCATCTCTCCGCAACAAAGGTAAAACAATTTTCTTAAATGGATTTATTCTTTAAAAAAAATGCAATATTGTTTTTGTGAGATATAGACATTGTGTGTTGTCAATTAATCAGTTTGTATTGTTCTATCTCAATATTAACCATGGAAAACCTTCCTGTCTAATATGGGATTGGATAACTTGAAAAAGCGAAAAGCTGGGCTTAGAAAGAGTTTCGATTTTCAGGATAACTCATATATGGCTATTCTTAAAGTGTCAGAATAGCTAGGGAATTCCACATCAAACGATGAATAAGGACTCAGATTTCTTGTTTCTATAAATACTATACAGCTATCGCAAAATATTCAAAAGTAAATCCAATAGATTGTTATAATTGTAGAATGATTCTCTTGATTAGTCCTCGTCCTGATCAGATCCTATAGTGCCGATATTGTCTTGTTCCATGCCGGGGAGGAGTGAAGCACTCTCCTCTGCTGGGAGCATAGAAATATCTTTTAATTTACGGTTGATTGCTTTTGTCCGAGTGCCTTGCAGTTGTTCGATGGTTTCTCCGGCACTGCTGATATGTTTATGCGCCTTGTCGAGCAAGCCTCCAAATTTTTCGAATTCAGTTTTAACTGCACCCAAAATTGCCCAGACCTCACTGCTGCGTTTTTGTAGTGCCAGTGTGTGAAAGCCCATTTGCAGACTGTTGAGGATAGCCGCGAGTGTTGTAGGACCAGTAACCACAATTTTAAATTCACGCTGTAACTGCTCGAGCAGATGGGAGCGACGAATCACCTCTGCATAAATGCCTTCGAATGGAAGAAACATTATCGCGAAATCTGTAGTGTGCGGCGGGTCGATATATTTGTCACGAATATCCTTGGCCATCTTTTTAATAACGTTCTCAATATTGCGATTAGCAATCTCAATTGCCCCGGGATCCGCTCCTTCGTAGGCGTCCAGCAACTGTTCATAAACGTCCTTTGGAAACTTTGCGTCGATGGGAAGTAATACCCTTGAATGTTGGTCATCACGTCCCGGTAATTTAATTGCAAATTCAACGAGATCGGATGAGCCTTCTTTAGTACGGACATTGGCTTCGTATTGCTCAGGTGCAAGAATTTGCTCGAGTAACATCTCCAGCTGAATTTCACCCATGCCACCGCGTTGCTTCACATTTGAAAGAACTTTCTTTAATCCGCCAACATCCTGCGCCAGTGTCTTCATCTCGCCTAAGCCAAGCTGCACTGCCTCTAACTGTTTTCCAACCGTTTCAAATGATTGTCCCAGTCGTTCGTTAAGTGTTTTTTGTAACTTCTCATCAACGGTTTCCCGCATCTGCTCCAATTTTTTTTCTGTCGATTGGATTAGCTCAGTTTGCCGCGTCTCCATCTGCCCAAACTTCTCCCGTTGTAATTCATTAAAGGCATTAATGTTTTTATCGAAGACTTCCTGAAAATCCTTAAAGACCTTGGTAATAGATTCTCGGTTAGCTACATTATCAACCTTCGCCTGCTCATTCAGTACATTCAGTTTTTCCTCAACCTTCAGTAATACCTTCTCCAACTGCTCCACCGTCTTATCAGTAAGGTTCTTATGTTCTCCTCGTATCTCATCGAATTTTACTTTCATCTCCTCGCTGAACACCCGCTGGTTCTCTGCACTTTCCTTGCGAAAATCCTTCAATGTATTATTCAATTCTTCTCTGTTCTGCTTTGCACTATCAGAAGCCTCCTCACGATTAAGCCGCAGATCCTCCTTTAGCTGCAATGTCACCGATTGTATACTGCTTTTCAACTCATCAGTGTCCACTTTGGTTTTTCGAAACATCAGAAAAATCAACAATAAGGTGTTGATTAATGTCAAACCAATAATAATAATATAAGTCATGATATTCATCTATATAAAATCGTTGAGTTCTTCTTTATTACAATTCGATATATCCTAATTCTTAGTTTAAAATTGCTTTATAAAAATGAGGATCCGAATTAATTTCAACTCACAGTATTGTTCTTCGCAATTTCAACCAATTCAAACCTTCCTAACGCGACCTTAATTCCTTAATTATCCTTGATGTCTTCAAAGCCTCCAATATAACCTTCGTGACCTAGTGTCTTCGTGGCCTTAAAATACCCTTTGTGCCTTCTACCCCAAAAGTAGTTTTTTTTAGGCACTCTACGTTCCTCCCCTCCCAAAATTCACTGTATCTTTGTCCACAAATTGAAACTGAAATGAAGTGGTTTTACGATCTGTGGTGGGGTGATACAGTGGCGCATACCGTGCTGATATATGCATTGGTAGTGGCAGTAGGCGTAGCCTTGGGTAAGATTAAGGTCTTTGGGGTTTCCTTAGGGATTACCTTTGTGCTTTTTGCTGGGATTGCTTTAGGCCACTTTGGTTTTGGTGTCAATAATGAAGTGCTTGAATTCGTTAAGGATTTTGGGCTCATACTCTTTGTCTTTTCTATTGGATTGCAGGTCGGTCCCGGCTTTTTTGCATCTTTCAAAAAAGGAGGAATTACCTTAAATCTGCTGGCATTAGCCATTGTTCTTCTTGGAGGACTTACCACATTAGTTATACATTTTGTGACAGGGATGCCCTTGTCAGTAATGGTTGGAGTGATGTCGGGTGCGGTCACGAATACTCCCGGACTTGGTGCTGCACAGGAAGCATTAAAGCAAGTGGGCGCAGATCCTGTGACAGGGCAAGTTCCTGATATCGGTCTTGGCTATGCAGTAGCTTACCCTTTTGGAGTGCTCGGGATTATTATGACAATGCTAGTGTTGCGACGTTTTAATCGCATATCTCTTACGACAGAATTGGCTGCCTTTGAACAACGCCAGCATCCTGCTGACGAAGTGCCGGAGCGTGTATGCGTGAAATTGACTAATCCGGAGTTCTTTAATAAAACTATCTTGCAAATATCAAGGATGATTCCTTCTGAAATGGTTATTTCGCGGGTATTGCATGATGGCGAGCTGTATGCCCCGTCTTCTGGATCAGTAGTCTTTGAAGATGATGTATTACTTGTGGTCGCGAAGAAGGGAGTTTTAAATCATGTTGTTACCTTGCTTGGTGTAAAGAGTGACCTTGATCTTAGTGGTGCTCCGGGTAATCTGGTTTCGCATCAGGTGTTGGTGACACGTCGCTATGTAATAGGAAAAGCCTTAGGCTCGCTTAAGCTTCGTAACCGATACAATATTAATATCACTCGTGTAGTGCGTTCAGGTATTGAATTTATTGCTTCTCCAAGTCTGCATTTACAGATGGGAGATAAGCTTACGGTTGTTGGAACAGAAGAATCGGTTCATAAAGTAGCCGACGAACTGGGCGATTCAATCAAACGATTAAATGAACCTAACATAATACCATTGTTTATTGGAATTTTACTGGGTGTAATTCTTGGGAGTATACCATTGATGATTCCCTCCATGCCCAATCCCATTAAGCTTGGTTTGGCTGGAGGACCGCTGATTATCGCCATCTTGCTAAGTCGTTATGGTTATCGTTTTTCGCTCACCTCTTATACAACGCCGAGTGCCAATCTAATGCTTAGAGAACTGGGCATTGTATTATTCCTTGCAAGTATTGGTCTGCGTTCAGGAGAAAAGTTTATTCCGACATTATTGTCTGGGGATGGCTTAATCTGGATGGGATATGGAGCAATAATTACGCTTGTGCCAATTTTGTTGGTCAGCTTTTTCTCAAGATGGGTGCTCAAAATGAACTACTTCGAGATTTGCGGTCTTCTATCGGGTAGCATGACCGATCCTCCCGCTCTTGCGTATGCCAATGGTATAGCGCAATCCGAAGCCCCAGCAGTGGCTTATGCAACGGTATATCCGTTAGTGATGTTCCTTCGTATCCTGGTACCACAGCTGCTGATTCTTTTCTTTTTATAGAGAATTGTCTTTATAACGGGCAATCCAATGGTTTTTAAACTATGGAGAATAGGTGGTTTGATGGAATCTCCTATTCTTTATTGGTATCGATAAATACTAATTGTTGAAAGCATTATGAAGTGACCACCTCTTGGCTACCCCTCGACTACCCCTCGACCGTCACTCGGGGACCGTTTTTGTTTTTTAATTTTGAAGTTGCCACCATCCCCATAACCCAATTAACCAATTAACCAATTAACCCAAAGACCCCAATAACCCAATAACCCAAAGACCCCAATAACCCAATAACCCAATAACCCAATAACCCAATAACCCATAACTCAATAACCCAAAAACTCTACTAACGTAAAAAGAAGGATTCCGGATTAAATCCGGAATGACTGGTTCATGGGTTGCCGATGTGCCCTGAAGTCCTAACTAATTAACCATTTAACTAATCAACCAATTAACTCAATTACCGAATAACCCCAGCAACCCTTTAACCCCAATAACCATAAAAACTCCATAACCCCATAACCCCATAACCTAGTTACTCAACAACTCAGGCAACCATTTCGTATCTTTGGTGTACCTAATTCAAACCTTTCAGGATTTTGACCCATAAGGAATTGATTCAAGGATGTGTCAGGGGCAGTAAAGCCGCTCAGGACGCGCTATACAGTACGTATGCAGCGCGACTGTTCGGGGTATGTCTTCGTTATACAAGAAATAGGGTAGAGGCAGAGGATTTGTTGCAGGAAGGTTTTGTGAAGATTTTTAAGAAGCTGCACACCATGAAACAGGATAATGAAACTGCTCTATATCCCTGGATGCGCCGGGTGCTTATCAATCATACATTAAATTATCTTAGAGATCAGAAGAAATATCGCTTCACTGAAAGTATTGATAATTATTCTGATCAATGGGTTGAAGATCCTCGGGAAGATGAGCTTGATTCAATGTTTGAACAATGTTCGCCCGAAGAAATAGTGAAGATCATTAATGAACTTCCAGATGGATACAGAACTGTATTTAATCTATATGCTTTCGAAGAATATACGCATCAAGAAATTGCAGATTCTCTTGGGATTTCTATAAACACAAGTAAGACACAACTCATGAAAGCCCGCAGAGCCATTGTGCTCGGCCTTCAAAAAAAAATGACCAACGAAACGAAATATAAGTTAGTTATATGAAAGAAACCATGCAACATATTGACCGCTTAAGCAGGGAGGCCTTGGAACATTGGGAGGTTCAGCCACCTGCAAAGCTTGCCTCGAATATCCGGAAACGGATGTTTTGGTACAACTTCTGGCGCAATCCTATGTCAAAATACACAAGTATTGTGGTTGCACTCTTAATGATCACAGCAATTGAATATTTTACAGTGAGTCATTTTATTAATATCAGTCCTTCAGCAAAAATGGTCAATGCTCCCAGTTCTATTCAATCGCGAACTATCTCCCAGGCGCCACTCTCCACTTACAAGGTAAATACTGGAAATGATAATAATTATATCGCATCAACAAATAACAATAATGATAAATATGATAAAATAAATACTATAGCATCAAGCGGTTCACAGAGGTTTGTATCAAACGATAATACGGAAATTTCAAAGGTTGTCCCTGAGAATGTTCAGCAGAGTATACATTCGAACACTGTTGATTTGAACAATGTAAGCGCTGTGAATCCTGTATCAACCACTAATCAAACCACTGTTGAGAATCGCAGCACCGTTACTTCAAATGGAGATTCGTCGGAGCAGAACAATGTTCAAATGAATTGGAATACAAAAGAGCATAATTTCTCTGATGCAGAACTTCTGTCAACTGCGGCTATAATAAAAGAGAATCTTCAAACAATGCCATTGAATTCGATTAGTGATAATCATTCTTTTCCTGAGAAGCTGTTTGCACTTCCTGCGAAAAAATATCCACTGCGTCCGCAATTTGATTTAAGTATAAACCTTAGTCCATTATTTGGAAATACCGGTGAAAAGAAAACAAACAATATAAGTGTTAGTACGAATGAGCCTTCAGGATCGATAGCAATAACGCTGCAATATAATTTTAAGCATTGGTTTTTCGAAACAGGATTGGCGTATTCACTTTTACAAACCCGACAAAAAGCAGATGTGCTTTGTTACAATCCGAGGGATATTCATGAGCAAATTCTTATAGGACAAAATATTTTAATCGATACAAATTCATATTGGCATTACTATTATATTCTGGATTCTGTAATCCATGTTGGAGATTCAGTGTGGACCACGGAATTCGATACCACGATCAATAATATATATGATAATTTGAATTATACTGCTTTTGATACAATGAAAAATGTTTCATGGAAAAGTAGTATTTCTCTTTTTGAAATACCATTGGGATTGGGCTATCGCTTCTACGCAGGACATATGGAGTTTAATGTGAAAGGTGGAATAATTCTGGGCATTGCTTCACAATTGAGAGGTAACACATGGATGGAAAATACCAGTGCGGGTTTGGTGGCGCTCTCCGAATCATATGCTACAAAAGGTCTGCAATTTTCGTGGTATGTATCTGCAACAGCTATTAAACCTTTGGATGAACGTTGGGCAATTATGTTGAGTCCATCATGGAGAAGTAGTATTAACGGATTTAAAGGCAATGAAGGAATCCCTACGCGTTCCTATCACTCATGGGGCATCGGATTAGGTTTGCGCTATAGTTTTTAATTTTTTTAATTCAGAGTCAGACAACCATTCTGAACTCTGTGTGTAGTTAATTCAGTAACCAATTAAAATTAATCATATGAAAAGACTTATTCAAACTCTGTTTTTTGTGTTAGTAGCGCAATTCGCCTTTAGTCAGTGTCAGGCATATTTTTCTTCTACGTACGATTCAGATACAGATTCTCTAAAAATATTTAACTATGCTTACAATACTGATTCCACCCCAATCAATGTCACCTCTTGGGTATGCACTATACAGTACGGAGGAATGACTTATACCTCCAGTAATACAGTTGCTCCTTTTTTCATGGGCAATTATACTGGCCCAGTTTACGCCTGTCTTACCATTTCAACTTTTTTAGGTTGCAATGACACTTATTGTGATACTATTTATGTTAATGATACCACGCAAAGTAATAATTGCATTGCCTTTTTTTCTGATGTAGTGACAATAAATCCTGCCGGTGGTCCGCAAATAGTTGATTTTACTGATGGATCAATACCTGAATATGTTGGAGTGCCATTCACTTATTTCTGGACATTCGCCTCCGGAACACCTTCCACATCAACAGTTCAGAATCCTTCGGTTTCTTTCCCGGGTTTTGGTTCTTATGAAGTTTGTTTAACAGTCGTGTCAGATTCCGGTTGTACAGATACCTATTGTCAGACACTTTACATTTTTGATTCAACTCAAAATAACTGTAATCTTTCTGTCAATTCATATATCTCGAATGTTAGTTCAATCGGTGCAAGTGATGGTTTAATTGATATCACCGTGACTGGCGGTACTCCACCATACACCTACTTATGGAACACCGGGGCTGTTACTGAAGATATTTATGGTATTCCATCAGGATTATATAATGTCATTATTAATCAATCCAATGCTTTGTGTTCGCCTTATACAATGACGTTTCAAGTCACCGAACCTTATGATTCCATACCATTGGATACACTCTATCTGCCCGTGATTGATACTTGTTTAGGATTCCCTATAGATAGCTTTTATGTAAACGTGGTACAGCTGGATTCCATGAATGCAACGGTAACATGGACATTTAGTGGAGGTGGCATGATGGGAACAATCACAGTAATTTATCCATTCGCAACATATGGCCCTTATGTGATTGCTCTTTCGGTAAGCTGCGATTCGAGCAAAGCATTATCAACCTATATGACGTATGTTAATTTTACTGAATATCTTGGTGTAAAAGAAACTGAAACGCCGCAATTCAGAATGTATCCTAATCCTGTAATAAATAATTTTGTTGTTGAATTAAAGGGTGGTATTACTGAAGTTGAAGTATTCAATAATTCCGGACAGTTGATGTGGTCAGCAACGGATGTGAATAGCGAGAAGCTCAATATTGATGCTTCATCCTGGCCAGCGGGTGTCTATATTGTACGCATGACTGGTAGTAAAGGCAAAGCTTCGAATGTAGTGATTAAGAAGTAGAGTGCACATATTAGAAAAAGAAAGGCTACCTTTGGGTAGTCTTTTTTTTTGTTATTTTCGTACCTAAATCCTATCAGATGAAGAAGCTAATTTTACTTTCTTTTTTTCTTGGTGCCTTCTTAACATCGAATGCACAACCAGTACTATCATTCCAGAAAACATACGGTGGTACTTTACATGAGTATATTTTAAAAACTATTCCTACGGCCGACGGTGGATTCGCATTTACAGGATATACCGAGTCGTCAGATGGAGATCTTACAGTCAATAAAGGTGGTTCGGATCTTTGGGTCGGAAAGGCGAATGCTGCCGGAACCATAGAATGGTCGAAGTCATTCGGTGGAACCGCCGATGAAGAAGGATTTGACTTGGTTCAATTATCCGGTGGTGGTTATATCGTTTGCGGTTGGACCGATTCAGGTGATGGCGATGTGACCGGTCATCACGGCACTTCAAATTCTGATTTATGGGTGCTTCGTTTAAGTGCTAATGGAACATTGCTAGACAATGAGTGTTTTGGTGGTACCAGTGATGATGAAGCAGATGCGATACGTCTAGCATCGGCTAATTTGATGTTTGTTGCAGGTACTTCATATTCTACCGATGGTGATGTGAGCGGTTCGCATGGAAATTATAATCCTGAGGTTTGGGTTATTAAAATTGATACATCTTTAAATCTTCTCGGTCAGAAATGTGTGGGTGGTACTGAATACGAAGAAGCGATGGATTTGGTTGTCACTGCAGATGGTGGTTGTGCTGTTGTCGGACGTTCCTATTCTGCAGATGGCGATGTTACAGGCTATCACGCTGGCAGCGATTTGCTCATTGCAAAGCTTTCTTCTACCTTAAGTGTTGAATGGGCCAAATGTTATGGTGGTTCCGAAACCGAAGAAGGGAATTCAATTGTGCAACTTGCCGATCAAAGCTATGTCGTGCTTGGTTATACCAGCACTCATAATAATGGTGATGTTACTGGTCACCATGGTTCGCAGGGTTCTGATGATTTTTGGTTGCTAAAAATTGCGTCTAACGGTACATTGAATTCGGCTGCATGCTATGGTGGAAGTGGAGATGATCAGGCAAACGGACTTACAAGCTGCCTCGATGGAGGTTTTACTATGTGCGGGCTTACTAATTCGACTGATGGCGATGTGAGCGGGTTTCATGCTGCATTTTTTGAACCTGACATTTGGGTGGCAAAAGTAAATGCTGCTGGCGCTTTGCTTTGGCAGCGCTGCTGTGGAGGAACCGGACAGGATGAAAGTTTTCGTGTTTACGAAGAATCAAATAATGTTTACGTCGTTTGTGGGTTCACTTATTCCGCTGATTATGATGTGACCGGTTGGAAAGGTGATGCCGATGGTTGGATATTAAAAGTTACTGGAAGTGCTGGTTTTTCAGATAATTCAGAAACGTCTTCGATTAGTTTTTCTCCAAATCCTGCTTCCTCTGTAATATACCTTAATGATAATGCTGTGGATTACCTGCGTATTTCAGATATCTCCGGTGCGACCATTGTAGAGCGCTCACATCCTGAAAATGCATTCATGCTGCCTGAACTCTCTTCAGGTATTTATATTCTTGAGCTAGGTAAAGAAGGGCAACGCAGTAGGCACCAACTTGCTATTGTGAAACACTAATCAATAGAACAAATTTATGGTTTAGACTTTTTTATGTAATACACAAATACCTTTTAAATTTTAATTATGGCAAATAAAAAAGTGTTATTAAAGTGCTTGCTGATGATTCCTTTATTGTCAGCAATGTTTCTGAATGTAGCAAATTCACAGACTTGTTTCAATAGAGGGACAGGTTCGAATGGTGCTTATTCTGCCGTGGCAAATACAAGTATTGCTGGTGGAGAATATAATTTTACGAGCTTCAATATTGCAAGTGGGGTTACTGTAAATGTTACAGGAACATCACCATTGATTATTCATTGTCAGGATTCTGTAATTATTAATGGTACTTTACAGGCTAATGGTGGCAATGGCACTGATGGTGTTGCTCATGTTTCCGGGGGTATCGCAGGTGTTGGCGTTGCTGGTGGTGCTAATGGAGGGGATGGCTCTTTCGCTAGTTCGTCTGGTCCCATTACCGGTGGTTTCGGAAGTGGGCAGGGCGGATTAACAAACCAGGGTGATGGTTGGTCAGGTGGTGGTGGTGCAGGATACTCGACCACTGGAGATTCTTCTGGCAGCGTATCAGGTGGATTTGGTGGTTTGCAATATGGAACGCTTTTTTTAACTCAGCTTGATCCCGGATCCGGTGGTGGAGGTGGGTCAGGTGGTTTTGATTGCGGCGCTGGTGGCGGTGGCGCCGGTGGCGGGCTTATTGTTATTAATGCAGGAAGTATTGTTATTGGTGCTACCGGAATTATAAGTTGTGATGGTGGTGATGGAGGTTCAGATGGATCTGGTAATTGTGGAGGAGGTGGTGGTGGTTCCGGTGGAGCCTTGTGGCTTGCTGCTCCTTCCTTTGTTTTGGATGGAGTAATCTCTGCCATTGGCGGTACTGGTGGTGGTTCCAGTGTTGCCGGTAGTCCTTATTACGGAACAGGTGCTAATGGCGCAGATGGTCGCATACGACTCGACTACAATGGGAGTATAATTGGAAGTGGCAGTTGCACACCGGCTGCAGGATATCATACATCACGTCCTGCGCAAGAACCAAGCATTAGTATTACTTCAACCCTTAGTTGCTTTGGTGCCAATAATGGAACGGCTACTGCAATTCTACAAGGTGCTGTGAATCCTATTGCTTATATATGGTCGCCTGTTTCAGGGAGTACATCTACAATCAACGGACTTGCTCTCGGAGATTATATTTGTCAGGTAACCGATACAGCTTACTGCCAATTGTCCGACACAGTTACCATTACTGAAAACCCGGCAATTGATGTGTCTACTACTATAAGTGCTGGTGAGATATCTGCAAACGCGGTATCTTCAACCTTTCAGTGGCTCAATTGTAGTAGCGCCTTTGCAATTATTGGTGGTGAAACAGTCCAGGATTTTACTTACAGTTCAAATGGCAGCTATGCTGTTGAAGTTACCACGAATGGTTGTGCAGATACTAGCGCATGTGTTGATATTTCTAATTTTGGAATTAATAATCCAACCAACGATGCTTCGGTTGCAATATACCCGAATCCCGGTACTGGCCTGTTTTTTATAGATCTTCCCGAATCAGCCTTGGTACAAGTAATGAATCTTTCCGGTTTGCAATTGTTTGAAACAACCATGAATAAAGGTTCACAGCAAATCGATCTTAGTCTCTTGGCAAATGGTGTTTATTGGGTAAAAATTAGTAGTCCCGCAAATACAGTGGTAGTGCGACTGATAAAAATGTGATGCCTATTTATTAATAATACTAACTATAGTTTTACAAAAGAGCCAGACCAAGTTTGGCTCTTTTCTTTTATAGTTAAGTAGTATGTTCCTTTTGCAAGGTTGCTAATGTCAATACTTGTTGGAAGATAAACTCGTGAAGACTGCATTAGTTCTTTTCCCTGTAGGTCAGTAATTATTATTGTTGCTTCTGATATGCTTTTCTGATGCTCCCTGTTGGAGGAGATATTCAAAATATCTTGTGAAGGAACAGGTGCGATGGTTATATCTCCAATAAGTAGTGAATTTTCATCAATTCCTATGTTAAAGCCGAGCTTGGCAATAAAGATGTCGAAAAGATAAGGGTCAACATTATTTAATACATACCCACCCACGGACACCGAATTGCTGCCAAAAGATCCGGTGATAAAATAATCACCATAGGGATCAACGGTGATGTCGGTTCCCCATTCTGTATCTGTACTGCCAACGCGTAGTGCCCATTCGCATACACCATTCTGATCCAAACTGGCAAAATATGCATCTGAATAATATGTTTCAGTTCCTGTTTTATTAAGAGTAATGCCGTCCAGAATTAGTTGGGCACTATAAAAAGAACCTGAAATAACAACCGATCCGTTATCTGCTGCATTAATCCCATAACAGGTTTCGTCATAAATATCGCCAATGGTCTTGCCCCAGACAACTTTGCCATTTGGATTAAAACAAACAACATAACCATCGTTGCTGGTTTCTGAAGGCCATGCATTCGTAAATGTAGTGGTGTCGAACGTAATTGATGCACTATAAAAACTGCCTGATAAACACGGATAGCCAAAGCTGTTGAGGCAAAGACCACCAATCCACTCATTGGCCTTGCCTCCAGCGCTTCTAATCCACTCGAGGTTTTGTGTGGTATCAACCTTTATTAAATATACATCAGTTAAGCTTTCTGTTGTATCGGCATTGTAGACTGTGGTATCACCAATTTCAAATACTCTTGAAGTGAATGTGCCTGCTATGTAAAGATCACTTGCTGCATCCTGAACCATTTCACTGGTCCTGACATCACCTTTTCCACCAAAATTTACAACCCACCTTGTATTGCCTTCGGCATCAATTTTTGCAAGAAATGAATCAATGCCTGTAGTATCTATGTTGTTCATGCTAATACCGTCAAAAGTAAATGATGTTGACGAAAATCCACCAGCAAGGTAAAGATTGCCGTCGGTATCAACACATACAGAGGTTCCTGCGCTGCCTCCTGTCCCTTGTCCTCCTTTAACCCAAATATAGTTGCCCGTAGAATCTAATTTCGCAACAAAGAGCTCTGAACTATAGCCACCAGAATTATTCAATGTGGTGCTTCCAAGGGTCAAGGATGTTCCAACAAAAGCACCTGTAATATAAATGTTTCCTTCTGCATCGACGACCAGTCCAAGTACAGTATCGTCATAAGAGCTACTTATTTTTTTTACAAAAGTTGCTGTCCCAGAACGGTTATAACGAACGATAAACTCATCAGTGCTGAGTTGCTGGTTATCTGCATTTATCAGGACATTGCCAGCAACGTTGATGGATTGACTGATAAACGCTCCAATAAAATACGAATTGCCAAATTGGTCACAATAAGAGTGTCTGCCATAATCAGTATCACCTCCGCCAAATCTTCTTGCCCAATAAGCCGAAGGCGTTTGGCTGTAAAGAGGTAAACAATTTAATGCCTGTAGGATGACCATCAGGCATAAAAGTATAGATTTCTTCATCTTACGTAAGTAATATTAATAAATAATATTTATGTGATATTAGAAACAAATGTACACAAACAATAACAATTAAGCACTGTTTGTGTAAATATATACTATAAGATTATGTGTTCTAGCCAATCCTTACAGAGGTCATGCTTAAGGATCCTCCCACAGTGATGTCGTTGAAAAATGAAATGTCATCGCTGTCGTTCTTCAGTGCTAATATGTAAAGCAATGGGATGAAATGCTCAGGAGTTGGTATAGCCAGATCAAAAGCTTCGCCCTGCGATTGGTATTCGATGAGTTTATGATGGTCTCCGCTGAGAATATAAGATTTCATTAGATTATTGGCTTCTACAGCCCAATCATAAGAATATGCGGAGGCTGATAGTTTGTCCCAGGCAATCATCGCCAGATTGTGAACCATATTGCCACTACCAACGATAAGCACACCTTGCTCTCGTAGTGCTGCAAGCTCTTTGCCCAGGTCGTAATGGAATTGAGGCTTTTGTCTGTAATCCAGACTTAATTGTATAAGTGGGATGTCTGCATTGGGATACATTCGGCTTATTACACTCCAACATCCATGGTCAAATCCACGAGCATCATCCATTTCAACATTCGTTTTACTGAGCATGCTCTGTATACTTAGTGCTAATTCAGGGTTGCCATTAGCTGGATAGTGTATATCGTAAAGTGCTTTGGGAAATCCGCCGAAATCGTGAATTGTCGCAGGATGTGCTGAGCTGGTAAGCATGCTTCCTTTGCTTTCCCAATGAGCGGAAATGCAAAGTATCGCCTTGGGGCGAGTAATAGTCTGTTCTATTTCACGCCATGTTTGCACAAAAATATTCTCTTCAATGGCGTTCATTGGGCTGCCGTGTCCAAGGAAAAGAACAGGCATTTGTAGGGAATTATTCATGGGAAATACTGTTTGATGCCGGGGCACATTATTATTTTAGGGAGTGTAAATATACAGAAGATTTTAATAACAAATATTGTAATTCGGTATTCAAAACTATTTCTGTCACAAATTATTGCATATTTCTCTTCTGCTTCAGTATGAAATCTTTATTCCTTCGGTACAAATCTTTATAAAACCTTTATGTTTCCCGATGCACTTTTGCAGAGGAAATAAAACGATTACAATGAAAACGATTCTTTCAACAGCAGCTGCTACGATTTTCGAACAAAGCAGTAGTGTAGTTTATATTGGAGGTGCAATAGTAGCAGCGCTGATTCTTGGCTATCTTTTGTATACATTAATAAAACCTGATAAATTTTAATATTCAGAAATCATGCGCACCTTTCTAGTGCTAATGGAATTTTTTAATGGTATAGGCCTTTGCTTTTTGATTGGGTATTTAATTAGCCTGATTTTTAAAATTGATCAACAACAAAAAAAAATCTGAAAAATGAGAATTCAGGATATATTTCAAGTGGTATTATTTTTTGTTCTGTTAATTGGACTAGCGCCCATTCTTGGTAATTTTCTGTATAAAGTTTTTTCCGGGAAAAAGCATTTGCTTTCAAAAGTCTTTTCCTGGCTTGAGCGATTAATCTACAAGTTTATTAAAGTTAATCCTGAAATTGAGACCAATTGGAAGTCATACACAATGGGGCTGCTTGTATTTAATCTTCTTGGTTTCGTTGTTGTTTTTTTATTGCAGTTATTTCAATCCTATCTTCCATTAAACCCAGCTAAAACAGCTGATGTTTCCTGGCATTCCGCAATTAATACTGCCGTGAGTTTTATGACAAACACGAATTGGCAAGGATATGCAGGGGAGACTACCTTGAGTTATTTTGTCCAGATGGTGGGACTTACCGTACAGAACTTCGTGAGTGCTGCTACAGGAATTGCCGTACTGCTTGCGCTTGTCAGGGGAATAGCGCGAAAGACCACCGATAAGATTGGTAACTTTTGGGTTGATATGATACGGTCAACTTTATACGTGCTGCTTCCACTATCTTTTTTATTTGCCGTAGTGCTGGTAAGTCAGGGAGTAGTTCAGAATTTCAATCATTACGAAACAGTCCAGACCTTGCAAGAAGCTCAGCAGACGATTCCAATGGGCCCAGCGGCAAGTCAAATAGCCATTAAACAACTTGGTACTAACGGTGGCGGATTCTTCAATGCAAACAGTGCACATCCTTTTGAGAATCCAACGCCACTAAGTAACTTTCTTGAATTATTGGCAATATTGCTTATCCCTGCTTCTTTAATTTATATGTACGGAAAAATGGTTGGCTCTGTAAAGCAAGGTTGGACCATATTTATTGTGATGTTGATTTTGTTGATTGCAGGGCTTACAATAGCGCTTTATTCAGAGTATTCAGCAAATCCATTATATGGTCATAGTGCATTAATGGAAGGAAAGGAAACCCGATTCGGAATTACAAACAGCGTTCTATGGTCAACATCAACTTCTGCTGCTTCCAATGGCTCTGTAAATGCGATGCACGAAAGCTTGTCGCCCCTTGCGGGGATGGTTGCAATGATTAACATCATGCTTGGAGAAGTGATCTTTGGCGGTGTTGGTGCAGGATTGTACGGGATGATCATCTTTGTGATATTAACGGTGTTTATTGCAGGTCTTATGGTTGGCCGAACTCCCGAGTATTTAGGTAAAAAGATAAATGCGTTTGAAGTGCAAATGGCGATTATCGCTGTGCTGGCGCCGAATATGGTAATCCTATTATTTTCTGCATTGGCGTCAGTTTGCGGTTCAGGTCATGCGGGACTTAGTGGAAATGGCCCCCATGGATTTTCAGAAATTATCTATGCCTATAGCTCGGCGGCAGGAAATAACGGAAGTGCTTTTGCCGGGCTCAATTCAAATAATGTGTTTTATAATCTTACACTCGCAGCAGGAATGTTGATAGGACGGTTTGGAGTCATCATTCCGGTGATGGCAATAGCTGGAAGTTTGTCGAAGAAAAATATTACACCTGTTTCAGCTGGGACTTTTCGTACCGATAATTGGATGTTTGCAGGACTGTTGATTGCTGTAATCCTTATTGTTGGTGGTTTAACGCATTTTCCGATACTGTCGCTCGGTCCAATTATGGATCATCTCCTTATGAGTGGAGGAACTGCTTATTAATTCTTAGAAAAAATGAAAGCAAAAAATAATACAAGCATCTTTAATTCAAAGATGTTGTTGCAGGCAACAAAAGGAAGTCTGGTAAAATTGAATCCAGTTTCACTAGTAAAGAACCCGGTGATATTCATTGTCGCTATTGGTGCATTAATCACGAGTGTCGTTACAGTCGTTGGTTTACTTCAGAACAGCTTTAATTCGTTCGATTTTCAAATTGCCATCTGGCTTTGGTTTACTGTGTTGTTTGCGAATTTCTCCGAAGCCATTGCCGAAGGCAGGGGCAAAGCACAAGCTGAAAGTCTGAGGAATAGTCGTACCATGACCAAAGCCCGCAAAATCCTTGGTAAACAGGAAGTCGAAGTAAATGCAACCGAATTAAAAAAAGGTGACATTGTGGTGTGTGAAGCTCAGGATATTATTCCATCCGACGGTGAGGTTATTGAAGGAATCGCAAGTGTTGACGAATCGGCCATTACAGGAGAGTCAGCTCCGGTAATACGCGAAAGTGGTGGTGATCGCTCAGCGGTAACGGGTGGCACCAAAGTAATCAGCGATCGGATCTTGGTTCGTGTAACTGCAGATGCCGGCAATACCTTTATTGATCGGATGATCTCATTGGTGGAAGGTGCAAAGCGAAAAAAAACACCGAATGAAATTGCGCTCTCTATCTTACTTTCCGGTTTGTCAATAGTGTTTTTATTGGTGGTGGTTACACTGCCTGCATTCTTCGGCTATAGTCTGGAATCTTCGGGTTTGCCTTCATCACAAAATCTGTCAATAACAGTATTAATCGCACTTTTGGTGTGTTTGATACCAACCACCATTGGGGGGTTGTTGAGTGCCATTGGCATTAGTGGAATGGACAGACTGTTGCGACGTAATGTGATTGCTACCAGCGGAAGAGCCATTGAGGCTGCAGGAGATGTTGATGTATTATTGCTCGATAAAACAGGTACCATAACCTTAGGAAATCGCATGGCTACTGATTTTATTCCTGCTGAAGGCGTCAGTATTGAAGAATTGGCAGATGCTGCACAGCTTTCATCCTTGTCAGATGAAACACCTGAAGGCCGTTCCATCGTTGTGCTTGCGAAGGAAAAATTTAATTTCAGAGGTCGTGATGTTCTGGAGATGAAGGCCTCTTTTATTCCATTCACAGCAGAGTCACGCATGAGCGGTGTTGATGTAATCACAGACGATGGCATAACGCATCGCATCCGTAAAGGTTCCTCAGAAGTGATACGAAAATTCCTGATAAGCAATCACGGAACATATTCGGCGGATGTGCAGGAAGTAGTGAATTCATTGGCACGCATGGGCGCAACACCATTGGTTGTTGCTAAAGATAATAGAGCCTTAGGTGTGATACATCTCAAGGACGTAGTAAAAGGAGGGATTAAGCAACGTTTTGCAGAGTTGCGAAAAATGGGAATAAAGACGGTCATGATTACAGGTGATAATTCGTTGACCGCCGCTGCTATTGCCGCAGAAGCCGGGGTTGATGATTTTATGGCTGAAGCAACACCCGAAGATAAACTCCTTAGGATTCGCGAAGAACAGAATAATGGCCATATGGTGGGAATGATAGGCGATGGAACAAACGATGCTCCAGCATTGGCACAGGCTGATATTGGGATTGCAATGAATACTGGGACACAGGCGGCACGCGAAGCAGGAAATATGGTGGATCTCGATAGTAACCCGACAAAACTTATCGAGGTGGTTGAAGTCGGCAAACAGTTATTAATGACAAGAGGATCACTCACTACTTTTAGTATTGCTAATGATATAGCAAAATATTTTGCGATTATTCCTGCGATTGCTGTTTCTCTGTATTCCAAGAGCAATGGTGTAGGACCACTTTCTATTCTTAATATTATGAAGCTTGGTTCACCTCATAGTGCGATATTAAGTGCTGTGATTTTTAACGCCATTATTATCATTGCCTTGATTCCATTGGCATTAAAGGGTGTTCGCTACAGGCCAGTATCAGCCAATACCGCACTTATGCGCAATTTGTTAATATTTGGCTTAGGCGGTGTGATTGTCCCATTTATTGGTATTAAAATCATTGATCTTTTGATAAACCTGTAATGAATATATGCTATGGAAAATATATTACATGAACTTGAGAATATCAAAAAGCTGGATGATGGACAATTTAGGGATAATGTACTAGTGTCGACAGGAAAGATGTTCGAATTGGATTATATCATTCGCTCATTGGAAGAAATATTAACGAATCTATATTAAACAGGAAATAGAAATGAAAACCTTTATTATAGCATTAAAGCTTTTTCTTGTGCTGACAGTAATTACAGGAGTAATTTACCCCTTGGTGGTTACTATGTTTGCACAGATGATATTCCCTTCAAAAGCCAATGGTAGTTTGGTGGTTAGGGATAATAGGATAATTGGTAGTGAACTGATAGGTCAACAGTTCGATAGCGCTATATATTTCACCCCACGACCTTCTGCAGTATCCTACAATCCGCTACCATCGGGAGGATCAAATTATCCTGTGAATAGTAAAAAACTTGTGGAGCAAGTATGTTTACGAAAAGCACAATTCATTTCAATGAATCATCTTGACAGCAATGTCATCGTTCCTGCGGAAATGCTCTTTGCATCAGGCAGCGGGCTCGATCCTCATATCTCGCCCGAATCGGCCTTGATGCAGGTTGACCGCATTGCGAAAGCTCGGAATTTTAATCCGAATCAGAAGCAGCAATTACTGCAATGTGTTAATGATTTTACTGAAGCTCCACAGTTTTTAATTCTGGGAGATAAGCGTGTAAATGTTTTTTTGCTAAATTTAGCAACTGATAATATTCGATGAGCAAATTCGACGACAATCGGCCTGACCCTGATGAATTATTAGCTTCATTAAAGAATGAAGAGGAGAAAAGTAAACGGGGGAAACTGAAAATATTTTTCGGTATGTGTGCAGGTGTGGGTAAAACCTACAATATGCTCAAAGCTGCCCGCACTGAACAGGAAAAGGGTGTTGATATTATTTTAGGTTATGTTGAAACACACAATCGAAAAGAGACCGCCGAATTACTTGAAGGTTTTGAACTGATACCACGAAAAAGTTTTGATTATAAGGGCACACAGGTCAGTGATATGGATCTGGACGCGATTATTGCCAGAAAGCCCGCCATTGTTGTTGTTGATGAGTTGGCTCACACCAATGTTCCGGGCAGTCGTCATACAAAACGTTATCATAATATTCTAGAGATTCTCGAAAATGGAATCAACGTTTACACAACGCTTAATGTACAACATCTGGAAAGTCGCTCTGATACTGTTGCTCAGATAACCGGAATCGTTGTTCGGGAAACCGTTCCTGATGAGATTTTTGAGAATGCAGATGAGGTTGAGTTAATTGACTTACCTCCTGAAGAATTGTTGGAACGTCTTGCGGAAGGCAAAGTGTATTCTCCGGAGCGGTCGCAGGAAGCAAAGGATAATTTTTTTAGAAAAGGCAATATCACTGCATTACGTGAGATGGCGTTGCGGCTGGTGGCTGATAGGGTTGACAAGCAGTTGCACGACTATTTGCAAAATAATCGCATCAGGGGGCCATGGAAATCGGGCCTGCATTTATTAGTCGCTATTGATTACCAGCAACAATCGACACGCTTGATGCGGTGGGCAAAGAATTTATCATATTCCATGGGCGCTAACATACAAGCCTTGTATGTGGAAACTTCGCATAAACTTACCAGAAAAGAACAGGAACAATTAGACAAAAATCTTACATTAGCAAAACACCTTGGTATTAAAGTCCGTATTATAACGGATGATGATAGAGTTAAGGCAATCGTAGGCTTTGCAAATAAAGAAAATGCAACACATATCCTTGTCGGTAAGCCGCGTGTGCGAAATTTGCAGAGCATGTTCCGTTTAGGGAATTTTGTTAATAGGTTGATACGATATAGTGGCAATATTGATGTATATGTCCTGGGATCGGATCATCATGCGAAAGATCGTTTCAGGAATAAATTCGCTGTTCCGGCTTTTACATCCACTGTTCGGCAGTACCTGATTGTTGCCTTTCTTGTTGTGCTGACTGCTGCTGGATGTTTTTTTATTCAGGATTATATAGGATATCAGGTCATATCATTTATACTCTTGTTCTTAGTAGCCCTACTTGCCCTGTTTTATGGTAAAGGCCCTATTCTTATTGCATCTACGCTATGTGCATTGATTTGGGATTATTTTTTCATTCCACCCCAATTCACTATGCATATTGAAAGAGCTGAGGATATGATGATGTTGATCATGTTCTTCATCATTGCTTTATTGAATGGGACATTAACTTCGAGAATCAGATATCAGCAAAAGAAAATAAAGATCCGTGAAGAACGGACGCATGCACTGTATCAGCTTACACGCGAGCTGTCGATGACTTCAGGAATTGATGAGGTTACAAAAACAGCGATGTGGTATATTAAAAAATATTTCAATCTTGAAAGTGCCATTATTCTTAAGACTGAGAATAACGAACTCGACGATCATGCTTGTGAGGGTACCACGCTGTTGTTGTCGGATAATGATATGAGTGTGGCCATTTGGACATATAAACATTCGTCGAAAGCGGGGAAGAACACTGATACCTTGCCTTCCGGAAGATATACATTTTTTCCGCTTTCAGGGATTAATGAAAACATGGGTGTGATAGCTGTCGAACCAATACGGATATTTTCTCAGGGTGAGGAACAATTCTGGGAGGCATTCATTGCTCAAATCTCTGGTAAATATGAACGTGAGTTTTTACGCAGTGCTGCGAGAAAGGCCTATATCATAAGTGAATCGGAGAAATTATACAAAACACTGTTCAATTCTATTTCTCACGAGTTACGCATTCCTGTAGCAACCATTACCGGGGCGAGTGATACTTTGTTGTCGCAATCGTATCCTGAGGAAATTCAGAAGAAGTTATATTCAGAAATAAATATTGCATCCATACGATTAAACCGACTCATCGAAAACCTGTTGAATATGTCGCGCATCGAGTCGGGGAGAATCTCGCCACATCCCGATTGGTGCGATGTACATGATTTGGCAAATTTTGTAAGTGGGTCTCTTAAATCAGAACTGGAAGCCTTCAGTTTTGCAGTGGAAATCGACGATACGATGCCCTTAGTCTATATTGATATAGGACTCATTGAGCGTGCACTTCATAATCTTGTGTTGAATGCAACGCAGAATTCACCAACAGCAAGCAAAATAATCATAAAATTCAATGTTGCTGATGGCTTTCTTGATATAAGCGTAATGGATGAAGGTCCCGGTTTTCCACCGTCAGAATTGTTATCTTTGTTCGA
Organism: Bacteroidales bacterium; assembly: GCA_963678485.1. Classification (GTDB taxonomy): domain Bacteria; phylum Bacteroidota; class Bacteroidia; order Bacteroidales; family CAIWKO01; genus CALGYY01. The sequence goes on along the minus strand of OY782882.1, from coordinate 127,575 downwards.
TAAATTTTATCGTGGAAAAAACGCAAAGACGGGAGGAACTGGTCTTGGGCTCTCTATAGTAAAGGGCTTTGTTGAAGCACATCAGGGCACGGTTACCGCGGAGAACAGAGCTGAAGGCGGAGCAAAGATTACTATGCATATTCCTGTTGAAACTTCGGAAATAAACCCTCAATAAATCCTGTAAGATGATAAATGATGGTACCATCCTTATTATTGATGACGAAGTGCAAATACGGCGACTACTCGGCATTACGCTGGAGGCCAACGGGTACAGAATTGCTGATGCTGCTACAGGAAAGGATGGTCTGGCTTTAGCGGCCACCACACAACCCGTATTAATCATTCTTGATTTAGGGTTGCCCGATTTCGATGGAATCGAAGTGTTGAAGAAACTTAGAGAATGGTATCAAAAGCCGATTATTATTTTGTCTGTACGAAGTTCTGTTGATGATATTGTGAAGGCCCTTGATCACGGTGCTGATGATTATTTGACTAAACCATTTCGCACTGAAGAATTGCTGGCACGCATAAGGGTTGCAATCCGGCACGACCAGGGGATTTCCGAACTTCCTGTGTTGGATTTTGGTTCTTTAAAAATTGAACTCGCTAACCACATCGTGCGAAAAAACGACGAAATCGTTAAGCTTACTACTACTGAATTTTCGTTACTTGCGCTATTGGCAAAGCATGAAGGGCGGGTACTGACGCATCAATATATTTTAAAAGAGGTTTGGGGAATGGGCTATGTTGAGCAAACCCAATATCTACGGGTGTTTATCGCTCAATTGCGGAAAAAGATTGAAGATGATCCAACAAAGCCGAAGTTTCTTAATACTGAATCGGGGATCGGATATCGTTTCGGTTGTTGATGAAAATATTTTAATATAGGAATGGAGTATTTCGTCATTCTTCACGTATAGAAGATTTTCCTATGACATTATCAGCAATAATTAATAGTTTAAGTCACGATAAGCAAGTTGCCCTTGCCATTTGGTTGATGAGAGATGCCATTCCTGTTTGGGATAAGTATACAGTAAAGCATAAACTTACATACAGGGATAGCGTAGTTGGCCTGAAACACTGTGTTGATAAAGATCTGATCAGACAAAGCATTGATGCCGTTAATCTGTATTTTTGCTCAGCACAAACGGCAAAAGAGTCCATCTTGAATGCTCAATTAATTCCTCTATACAAGCAATTCGACGACCCAATAATAGCATTACAGGATGGTGATTGGGAATTGCCAACTGAAGTTGAGCGTACTTTTTTTGCAGCCTATAATCTTCTGTGCGCGGCATTGGATAAAGAAAATGTGGGTTCAGATGAATCTTATCTTTCGCTATCCATTAATCAGGCTATTGATGCATTGGATAGTTCTGAAACGCTAAGTGTTGCGGAGATAGAAAGCATTATTGCTAAGTGTCAGCATTAGTGTAAGTATTGGAAATGCTGGTGTTTTGGTTCTTGGAGTTATAGATACAACAGATACAGTCCTTCTGCACTGGATGCAGCTTGATAAAAAAGAAATAATTGTACATCATTTATTCTGCAAAAATATTGTCAAGGATTTTTGTGGATATATTTTGCTAAAGCTAATCTTATATTATTTCTTGTCGGCATTATAAACTCATACGGATATCGTTCTATGCTAATCGCCAATGTTTTTTGTTCGGCCTGTGATTGTCAAGAAACACCACTTTGCTGTGACAATCTGGTAATGGGAGATTGAATGGTTGAAAGTAAATCAAATTTAATTGTAAATGTTGCAACGAAGATTACTTGTTTAATTAAAAGTAGTCTTATATTTGTTTTTGCAAAAAATTATATTATAATAAACAAGTTTATTTATAGTATGGTTTGTAAGGTGGTTCATTTGTGGATTTCTAGTCTGTATAGCTTGTGATTTTTTTTCAAACACTAAAATATTTATTTAGAAAACATTTATATCATGTTTCGACAACTAACAATAAAAAGGTATATAGTTTTTATGCTTCAAATCCTGATAATTATTTCTTTTGCGGCTTGTAAAAAGGAGAGGCAGCAAGCAGAAATATACACGACAGAAGTCTCTGGCGTTAATTCAACAGAAGCTATTTGTGTGGGCATAATTGATGCGACTGGGTCCGCAAAAATTATTGCTCGTGGAGTATGCTGGAGTCATGATCATCCTCCAACAATTGCTGATCCTCGTACAGAAGATGGAAGTGGAGGTGGAAGTTTTTCTAGCCGGATTAGTGGCCTGACTCCATTTACAACATATTTTGTTAGAGCATATGCGAAAAGCAGATATGGAACGACCTATGGCAATACCTTGACATTTAAAACGCTTTATGGTGGAGAGCTCGTGACCGATATTGATGGTAATATTTACCATACTGTGACCATTGGATCGCAAATCTGGATGGTGGAAAATCTTAGAGTGACTCATTTTCGTAATGGAACTCCGCTAATATTGGCAATTGATAGTCTGATGTGGTCTGCGTTTGGAGATACTCATTATTGCTATTACCAAAATGATACGCAAAATGCTGAAACATATGGTGCATTATATAATCAACAGTGTATACTCGATTCAAGAGGGCTTGCACCTACTGGATGGCACATTCCAAATCTAAGCGAATTTCAGACTTTAATTGATTATCTTGGTGGTGAAGCAGTTGCTGGGGGTAAGTTAAAAGAATTTGCCACAGTCCACTGGAATCAGCCGAATCTTGGAGCAAATAATGAGAGTGGATTCACAGCATTACCTGGTGGATGTCGAATGTACAAGTCGTACTTTGAAGGTTATGGCTTAACATGTAATATGTGGTCTTCTTATCCATGGGGGATGTTACAACTTAATTACAATGATTCTAAAACTTTAATTTTTTATATGCCTGGGAGTGTGGGCGCATCAGTGAGATGTATTAAAGATTAATCGGATTAAAGCAAATGAATAATCATATTTTTTTGAAGTATTCGAGATGAAAAAGAAAGTAATGATACGAAAATTGTGGGCTGTGATATTCCTATTTCTGTGCATATTAGTTCAGCTTAGCTGTCGCAAAGAATCAATGCCCCCGACAATAGATACTATTGAGATTACAAAAATTACACACAATTCTGCAACTTCTGGTGGTCATATCAGTTCAAACGGGAATACCAAGATTCTTGAGCGTGGGCTTTGTTGGAGTACAGGATTGACTCCATCAATCGAGGATAATAAAATAGTCGTTGATTCCAAAAGCAATGAGTTTTACGGCACTATAACTGGATTAAACCCACATACCACCTATTTCCTAAGGGCTTATGCCACCAATAAGCAAGGGACATCTTATGGTGGAATAATTACTTTCTTCACTAAAGCATTTCCAAGTGAAACGATTACTGATATAGATGGAAATCTCTATCATACAATAACAATAGGGTCACAAGTTTGGATGGATGAAAATTTACGAACAACAAAATTTCGTAATGGAGAAAGTATTGATAATATAGAAATGGCCTCTATGTGGGGTGTTGGTTTACCTGCATTATGCAACTTCAATAATGATGATTCAATTGCTACTATATATGGTCGTTTATACAATTGGTTCACAATTAGTGATAGTCGTGGTTTGGCCCCGATAGGTTGGCATATTCCTTCGAAGCAGGAGTGGGAGATTTTGGTTTATTATTGCGGCGGGGGTTTATTTGCTGCTGGTAAACTCAAAGAGTCTGGTTTTTTTCACTGGGATAGTCCTAATACTGGTGCGACCAATATATATGGATTTACTGGACTCCCCGGTGGATATCGTTCATATGATGGAGAATTTAGCACTTTAGGAGATATTGCATTTTTTTGGACATCAACACAGTATCTAACAAACTCTGCATATAGTGTTGATATGCAATATAATTCAATGCAATTTATAAGTGGTAGCAGTTCGAAACAATGCGGTCTTTCAATTAGGTGTATTAAAGATTAAAATTCATATTTTTTTAAAAATCAATTCTGTTAACCTTGATGAGTAGCTTTTTTGTATTTTGGAATCTCACTCCTGATTTTTTTAAAGCTAGTAAAGTAATTTTTGACAATCATACATATCATGTTTCGACAACTCTCAATAAAAAGGTATATAATACTTTAAATATGGAGTTCTTTAGAATACATTTGGATATAATATGCATACGATGACATTGCTTATATGCACATTGCTGTTGTTTTTAATACGTCTGTTTTGGAGTACAGGGAATATATTCAGACACCATTGACCTCTACATTGATTGCAGTAAAAAAATACTGTTTTAGCGTCTGGGTGTCTATGGGTGACTCTACTTTAATTGCAACAGATTGATTAAATTTTTTGCTTACGCAGTTTGCAATGGGGATTTGTATTCATGAGTGAAAAGATGATTGTCTATTTGTGAAGTCATAATAATTCGCTGCATCATCCAGGATATAGACAATGCAGCGAATCTTGATTTCAAGGATTCAATTTTACCAATTTTTGTGTCGTGATTTTTCCGTTAATGTCACGACTTTTAAGTATATAGACTCCCGATGGAATATCACTTAATGCCATACGGTAACATGAGGCATTTATATGTTGTGATGATAAAAGAATCCTTCCTGTCAAATCTATTAATTCCACTGAAGAAATGAAAAGTCCGTTTTCCTGATTGATAATTACGAAATTCTGAGCCGGTATTGGATAAACCCGCAACAAACCGCCTGATTCACCAAGGTCTTCCACGCCGGCAACTCCAGTAAGAGTGTTGAATACTGTATTTGTAATAATTGCTTCATTGAAATCAAAATATATATACGCAGTGTTTTTTATTACTGTTTGATTGCTTAGTCCTCGATTCATATGCACAGTAAATATTATCACTCCGTTGCTCAATTCCTCATTAAGATCTTTCCATGGAAGCATTATGTTATCAAAAGTAAAACGTACTACGCCATTCCCATTAACTTCGGTTGTAAAGGTGTGATCGGAATAAAAGGGCTTTACCGATGCTGCATTTAAGGCCGGATCGAGGGTGTCTTCCACCACCACTTTTTGCGCGTAATAGGTCCCCGTATTCTGAAAATGAATAATGTAGGTTAATACAGAATCCTTCGGAAAAATATCATGCGTATCTCCTTTTCCACGAGGTTGCACTTCTTTGTAATTGGGATCGTAGGATGACACTACATCTTCTGAAAGGAAGGAAACATTATCCCATGGTGAATAGTCGTTTAGCCAGTTGGAGAATGATCCCGAAGTAACAATAGTATCATAACTTGAAATGGATTGTCCTAACGGCGTATTGGGTAAGATATCAAAGTTCTGGAAGAACAGCATTGTGGTGGATGCAGGCAGAGTAAATGTGCCGGGCAGGATTGAATAAACTGTTCCCGGATATGTTGACGCAATTTGCTGGTATGGAAAAGCGGTGTTTTGTGCAAGACTCAGATGAGAATCGCTGAGAAAGATAGCGTTGACATTTGCAGCATCGGAACTTCCAGTGTTTTTGATCATGAGTATCTGAGTGTATGGAAATCCCAAAATGGGTGGAGTCTGGGAATAGCGGACTAAGCCTGTTTCGTTAAAACTGCCCATGCTATTCGCAAAATCAACGATGATTTCTGATCCGGTATAAGCCGAGGCATTTATTACAACCCCCTCGTTTTGGCAAGCACTAAGCGGATAGTTATTTTCAACATGTTCCCGTATTGTATAAGTGCCATCAGGAACGTAGCTTATATATTCGCCATTGATATCTGTAAATACAGTTTCCAGTTCATCAATATTAATACTCACTCCTTGAATTCCGTTTTCTGCACTGTCTTTTATGCAGTCCCCGTCGACATCATAATAGGCAATGCCGCGCACTAGACAAAAGCAACTACTATCGCTCCAACTACACGGGATTTCTATGCTTTTGCTTGTATTACATCCATTGGTATCTATTATATTCAGCCAGTAATTACCTGCCACAGCGTTCTGTAATGAGCCGCCCGTACTACCATTCGACCAACTGTATTGATAGGGTGGTTGACCTCCGCTAACCAAAGCTAACGCGTTGCCATCGGCTGTGAACAGGCAGGATGATGGGGTCAACGAAAAATTAATGTGGATTGGACTGGATGCGGAAAGTTGGTAATGGTTTACTTGGTAACAGCCTTCGGCATCAGTGATAGTAATTGTGTAAAGAATCCCTTCTGTAGCTTGAATACTATTCGAAGTTGATCCGGTATTCCATTGAAGAGAATAGGGTGGTGAGGAGCCGCTTGGATTCACATACAGGCTACCAATCGATTGAGGACAGATTGGAGAATTTTTCGTTAGGTTGTCTAGAATCTCATTTTCACTTTTTACTTGAATTGTACCGTGTACGCTGCATCCAATGGCATCCGAAATTGTGTATGAATAGATGCCGGGTGTGACATTTTTCAGAGTGTCTCCCGTTTGCGGAGGATTCACGTTCCAATTCACCGTAAAGGGTGCCGTAGCACCGCTGATATTCAATATGGCCTTGCCATCTGTAGCCAGACAAGAGCAGGGGGTGGTGGAATAGGTGACATTGATGGGTGTGGATAGTCCGACAGTAGCTGTAGATATGGAGGAGCACCCTGCACTGTCGATTACCTGAAGTTGATATTGAGAATTGGCCTGCAGACTGTTGCGATGCTGAGCGCTACTACCGTCGTTCCAGTGAAATTGGAAGGGGGGGTGACCTCCCGAAGTAAAGGCGTAAATCGCACCATCGCTTAAATTGCAGGTAGCTGGAGTAATCACAAAATGAATGTTGACGTTGGTGGCCGAAGGTAAATATATGCCCAGATTTTTCTTACAGCCAATTGAATCGGTGATGGTCGCACTATAAAAACCTGCCGCCAAATTCGTTATAAGGGTGTCGGACATTCCATTCGACCATTCGAACAGAAGCGGAGGATATTCAATGGAATCAACCAATAATCGAATGCTTCCATTATTACAGTCAGCCGGAACAGTTTCGAAATCAGTCCAAAAAGGCGTTTTTTGAGTAATGCTGACAAAATTATAATCACTAATGATGAAGCATCCGGCCGTATCCACAGCAGAATAAAAATAGTCTGCCATGAGGAGGGTGTCGCTAGGCCTGACCGCGGCCGTATCTCCTAAAAGGCCACTCTGAACATTGTATTTTATCCAGAATACTGTATCGGGAATGTATCCGTCGAAATCTAACGTTACTTCGGCTGTGGAATCTGGACATACAGGCAGGCTGAGTTGTAGATGAGGTAATGGCATCACGCTATCCATCAACGTATGTAAAACGATGGTGTCATTTAATGCATCCTCAATGGTGATATGAGTAAACAGCGGACAGTTATACAGTGTATCTGTCATGCCCATCACTCCAGCGTGATAAGCGCCGCAACTATATTTTATATTAAATGGCGGCACCATATTACTGATATTAACAGCAACGATTCCATTGCTCCGACATGGGAAATTGATGACTGAAATACTGGCGCTGGCCTGCGAGAAAGCCCTGCAACTTGTCAGCAGCAGTGCAATCAGTATATAGATTTTAATTGTAGTGTAAATTGTTTTCATGTGGCTGGTTTTGGTAAATAACGGGTTGGAATTAATGTGATACAAAAAGCGTATGAAAAAATATCAAACGGAGATAAATATTAGAAGCTCAAATATAGGTTGTGTTATTATTTAATAAATGCTCAGCCTTTAATTGGGTGATTTGAATCAGTTAACGGTCGTCTTAGGAAAGTTTTCGTATTTATTGACCTGGAATTTTTATCGATTTGAAACTATTTTATAGGGAATATTTTGTTTAGGATTATGTTTCCTTTTTGAAATGTATGATATGTTTGAACAATAGGAAGAAATAGTTCAAACTTCACTCAATAATCTAATATATCAATCATTGTTGATGATCTTAAGTTGGGGGTGTATTACTTTAGGATGATTGATACATTCGGATCAATAGAAAGTGGAACGAGTGCAATGCAAAAAAAAATCCCGCTATTGCTGGACTTTTGGTTGAGTTGCGGAGAAAGGGGGAGTACTATCGTGATCCCGATAAGGGGAGGGCTTCAATAAAAAAGCTCCCGTCCGCTTCGCGTCCGCAGGATTTTTTATTTTCTTCGGCACTGTTAAACTGCGTTTACATGCCTGCGCAAACAAAAAACCCCGCTATTGCGGGATCTTTTTTATTGGCGGAGAAAGGGGGATTACTATCGTGATCCCGTTAAGGGGAGGGCTTCAATAAAAAAGCTCCCGTCCGCTACGCGTCCGCAGGATTTTTTATTTTCTTCGGCACTGTTAAACTGCGTTTACATGCCTGCGCAAACAAAAAACCCCGCTATTGCGGGATCTTTTTTATTGGCGGAGAAAGGGGGATTCGAACCCCCGGTCCCGCAAGCGGGACAACGGTTTTCGAGACCGCCGCATTCGACCACTCTGCCATCTCTCCGTATTAACTGGTGGTGCGGGTGCAAAGATAAAAAAAATTGCAAGATATTGAGATAGTTCAGGAACTTTTAATGAGAGAATGTTAGACAAAAAATTTTATCAATTTATAATTATTTCATATGTTTGTAACCTAACAGTATTAATAAAAAATCCTTCCGATGAAAAAACTCATAGTGCTGGCAATGATCCTGAGCTTTTCTACAATGCTGATGGCTCAAATTGATGTTAGTCCCGCAAAAACAATGTCTCCAAAGAAAATTCCCTTTACACCGGAACTACTAAGCAAATTAAAAGCTTCAAAAACTTTTATTGTTGTGAGAGATTCTGAGGAGGAAAAAATTCCTGATATCGAAGCCACAATTAAAGAAGTTTGGACTGTAACTCAGTTTGAAGTGGTGACGTATCGCGAATTTATTGAGGAAAAGTTATATGAGGATAAAAGCTGCTCCTTCCTTACATTGTCAGGCTCGGTCATCGTAACCTACTCCAAAAATGGTACAAGCTATAAAACTTATGTGTATATGAGTTTGTGGATGACGACCTTTAATAGTAAGGGAAAGGCCACTGAACAAAATTATGCACGCATCGAATTATTCCCTACCTATCCAACCATTGCTTATTCGATGTTTGGTTCTGACGGCCGAAAGGAAAGTAATAACCCTTTTTCGAAGAATACTGATTACAGCGGACTTTCGTTTCTGGATTACTTGTATAAAGAATCGGTTATCTATAATTACAATTGGATATTTTTTAAGAATTATCTGCGAATTGTTAATGATAATCTGGTAGCAGCAACTAATCGTTGGATGTTCCAAAATCAGACAGAAATTTCTGAAATAACTGCATTAAAAAGAGCAACCCTTTACGTTCCTGACTATTGTCTTGTCCGATTCAATCCTTTCACTGGAGATGAGTCACAAAAAATGAAAGAGGCTGACTTTATTGGGAAGTATCCGTATCCCATAAAAATTGTTAGCATGGATGAGCTGGCGAGCATTATTGCTGAATCGCAAGATCCAATCTATTACTTGGTTTATGTAAAAAGTTGTACTGATAAATTTCTGTCAATCTATAACAGTCAAACTGGAAAAATCATCTACAATCGTTACAAGGCAGCTTCCTACAATATTAAGAATTCTGATTTGATGGAGTTGTCAAAGATTATCACTAAGCCTCCTGTTAAGTAAAACGACTCAGTGAGTACCGCCATCGCTGGCAGGAATAATAATGTCGCATGTTATCGGATAATGATCCGAATATTTAACATTTTGTGTTTCGAAATTGTAGGCTTTCAGTGATTCGCTATGCATAATGTAATCGATGCGGAAGGATGGGAAGATGCCTGCGTAGGTACTGCCTAGTCCGTGACCGCTTTCAACAAAGGCATCATTCAGTTTTTTGTGCAGACAGCGGTAAGCGTAGGATGACGGAGTGTCGTTGAGGTCGGTGCATAAAATTACAGGGTACGGACTACTTGCAATATGAGCAGCTACTTGTTCAGCCTGCGAGGCGCGATCTCTGAATGCCGCACGTAACAAGGAAAAGATTCTTCGCCCGCTTTTTTTATGCGCATCTACATTGGTTAGTGCCGTGACTTCAGATGCATAATCGTAATCTTTTTTGCTTAGATGTATGGATTCGAAATGCGCATTGTAAATTCTGATGGTATCGTCATTAATGAGCACATCGGTATATAAACAGAAATTGGTGGAGCTATTTTCAAATTTTATGCTTCCACTTTTTACAATCGGATATTTGCTGAAAGTGGCAAGTCCGAATTCAATAATACCTCTGCTCTTAACAGTGTAAATAGTATCGACATATATCGGTTGTAACAGGCTAACCAGAGTGTCCGTAGTTTGAAAATTACCCTGAAGATCGTGCACGTATTCCTGAAAACATATGATTCCAGGATTAGTGTTCTTTAAAAAACTCAATATTTTATCGCGGTTTTCAATGCTCGATCGCCACTGGCTATCGTAATTGTAAATGTCAAAATTTCTGACATTGTACGATAATACATGAATAGGTGTTTCTTTTGAGTCAAAGGTGTGATCGCTGTGATACTGAATGCTGCTGCTAATATGGTTCCATCCCAAGACCAACATCAGTAAGGACAATAGAGCCCAACGCCAGTTGAAAAACATCCAAATTACCACAAATGCCGCATTTGCCAAGGCCAGCAAGGGATAAGCCAAGCCAAAGAACGGGAGCAGGCTATTCGTCTCCGGACTTACAAATGGTGCTAAATACGAAAGACCCAATGCAATAACGCATAAAACATTAAAGAATATAAAAATTACTTTAATGAACGTGAACCGGCGCTTTTTGTTGGTTGGGGATGACATTGTTGTTTGTTGGGGTTTGGGTTACGGGATTATTGGGTTATGGAGTTTTTATGGTTATTGGGGTTATAGGGTTGTTGGGGTTATTCGGTAATGGAGTTAATTGGTTGATTAGTTAAATGGTTAATTAGTTAGGACTTCAGGGTACATCGGCAACCCATGAACCAGTCATTCCGGATTTAATCCGGAATCCTTCTTTTTACGTTAGTGGAGTTTTTGGGTTAATTGGTTAATTGGTTAATTGGGTTATGGGGATGGTGGCAACTTCAAAATTAAAAAACAAAAACGGTCCCCGAGCGACGGTCCCCGAGCGATAGTCGCGGGGTAGTCGAGGGGTGGTCGATGGGTGAGTTTATTGGGTTATGGAGTTCATTGGTTGATTAGTAAATAGGTTTATTAGTAAGTACTTCAGAGTACATTTGACAACCTAAGAACCAGTCATTCCGGATTTAATCCGGAATCCTTTCTTTTATGGTTATTGGTTTTTAGAGTCATTTGGGTTAATTGGTTTGATAAGCATTATGGATTATCACATTACCACATTATCATATTATCCCATTTTCCTTTTATTTTTTTGATTCTTTGAACAACAATTCCTTTTCTTCTCTACTCAGGCTTTCATATCCGGCGCGGGAGATTTTGTCGAGTATTGCGTCAATTTGTTTTTGATGCTCTGCTTTCTTAGCATTGTATTCATCATCACTTATTGGTCTATTATTATAGCTGACTCTGAGTTTGGGTTTGGGTGTGAACAGTTTTTTAAAGAAGCGACCAATGGGGACAAACATCTTGCTCATATCGGTGCCTTTCTTTAATGCAAGGATATACATGAAGCCCCACACTGCACCTCCAAGATGAGCAATATGTCCGCCGGGATTGGATTTTTCTATGCTAAGAAGATCAATGGCCACGAAAATGATGGCGATATACTTGAGCTTCACACGACCCAAGAAAACCAGATTAACGGTATAGTCAGGAATAAAAGTGGCAATGGCAACCAGCACAGCAATAACTGAGGCAGATGCGCCCAGAGCTACTGATTGGTCCACAACTCCGCGAAAGACGGGAAATATGTTGAATGCGGCAATATAAAAGATGGCGCCAAAAATTCCTCCGAAGAGATAAGTTGCCACTAATTTACGGTTGCCTAGATATTCCATAAAGATCTTACCGCCAAAATAGAACATCAGCATATTGAAGAAAATGTGAAGCAGGCTTTCGTGCAGGAACATATACGACAGCACGGTCCACGGTCGATGTAGCAATGTCTGCAAGGATGCAGGCACAGCAAACCATTGGGCGATTTCGGAGACCGGTGGTTCGATGATGACAGCTGCATCATGAGGCTGGTAAAGAAATGACAGCAGGCGAGTCAGGCTCATAAGCAGGAATACAGCAATGTTGATCATCATCAGCACCGACAGTGCATTCTTGCCGTTGAACAGTTCTTTGAGCCCTCCACCGGGATTTCGATAATAATTATTCTGATAAGCCATAGTACGATGCGATTAAAACAATGTTTTTCGGTTACGTTTATTCCAAAATTTAATCAGAATAAAACCAAACAACATCCCGCCCAAATGTGCAAAATGTGCCACATTGTCACCCGCAAAGTTCCCAAATCCGGCAACAAGCTCAATGGCGCCATAGATTATTACAAACCATTTTGCCTTAATAGGTATAAAAAAGTACAGATAGATTCGAGTGTTGGGGAACAACATTCCAAAAGCGAGCAATATGCCGAACACCGCACCAGATGCCCCAACTACAACAGGAGCATTCAAATAATCTGCACGGTACTGATTCATAAAATCAATGGACGACTTCAGATTAACGGCATTTAAGGAATCACTTTGTGCACGAATAACATCGGCCTGGGCACTAAGTAAACTTGATTGTTCCCTTAGACTATCGGCTATCATCGGCATGTTCATGGCGTGACGCTGCAATTCTCCTGCTTGCGCTAGATGAGCGTTGGCTAATTGCTGCAAAGTGTCGGCCTGAAAATAATTGGCGTTGTACTTCCCGATGAATGAATTGACATGGTTTTGAATGTCGTAGGAAACAACCTGAAAATTGGACGATTCCATGAATTCCTTGAATGCAGTAGCAGAAGGAGAGTGGCGATAAAAATCAATGGCTTCAAGTACAGGGGCGGTCTGAAAATAATACACCAGCATTTGTATTAGTGCAGCACCCAGGCCAGTCACAAAGAAATAAATCAAAAAGCGTTTTGCACCCCAGACATTTTCCAATGCGTACCCAAACATCCAAAAAGCGAACATATTAAAGAATATGTGCGAGAAGCTTCCATGCATAAACATATAGGTCACCAGCTGATAGGGCTCGAATTTATCAGCTGCAAAGTAATGCATACCAAGGAGGTCTTGAAGATCAATATTGAATGCTGTACCAAGTCCCAGCGTTGCCAGATAAAACAGGCCACTGATGATTAGTATATTTTTTACAACCGGCGGAAGAAGCTTGAAACCCGCAGGGCGGTATTGGTCGAAGGACATAATGTTTTATTTAATTGAAGATATATTACAAAAATTTAGATTCGAGTTCTTCGTAGGACAGTATGGTGAACGTTTTCTTACCGTCGGCGGTGGTTTCAGGAGTAGAGCAGGCAAAGAGAAGATCAACGATACTGCGCATTTCTTCGGTTCCTAAAATTTTTCCCGGACGTATTGACATTTGTCGTGCAAAGGCTGCGGCTACCCGTTTTTGCTTGTTGCCGTCCATCCCCTGAAGGTTTTGTTTGTAAGATTCAAGAAGGTGTTCAAGAACATCCTGGATAGAGTGATTGTCGAAATCGGCAGGAACGCCATTCACAATAAAGCTGCCTTTTCCAAAATCTTCGATGTCGAAGCCTGAATGTTGCAAATCACCCAAGAGTGATGCAAAGAGTTCGGCGTCGATAGTGTTGAAGCTCACGGTTTGTGGGAACATTAACTGCTGTACAGCGCGGTGACCTTCACGATAATTTTTAAGGTAACGTTCGTACAGTATGCGTTCGTGGGCGTATTGCTGATGAATCACGATGAGTCCCGTTTTTAATTGGGTGAGGATATAACGCTGCTGTAATTGGTAATATTTTGCTGTTTCTTTTTCAGCAGAGGTGTCATCCAATGCGGATTCAATATTTTGGGTAGGGAATAAGCTCTCCTGCTGAGGCGCAATGTAATCCTGTTCTTTAGGAAATAATTTCTCCCATTGGTCCAGTCCTTTATTGGCGGGTGTTTTATGACTGAAGCTCTGCTTCTCAACCTGATCTTCTTTATGGAAGGGATTGAAATAGGGATTCACTTTAATTTGCGGAACCTTTACTGTTTCTCCGGGTTTAAGTTCCGCAAAGTCAAGACTGCGTTCTATTTCGAAGTCCATGCTTGGGGTTAGACTGAATTTTCCGATCGATTGTTTTACTGCAGCCCGTACTATGGCGTACATTGATTTTTCATCCTCAAACTTGACTTCAGTTTTTGTTGGGTGTATATTGATGTCGATGGTTTTGGGGTCAACATCAAGAAACAGGAAATAGCTTGGATGGGTGTTCTCCGCAATAACATCCTGAAACGCATTCACCACGGCATGGTGCAGATAGGGGTGACGAATGAATCGATTGTTTGCAAAGAAATACTGTTCGCCTCTTGTACGCTTAGCAAATTCAGGTTTTCCAATGAACCCAGTAATATTGACAATGTTGCTTTGTGTTTCAACGGGGACTAGTTTCTGCGCGTAGCCATTGCCAAAAATTGCTAGGATGCGTTGTTTGCTATTGCCTGCGTCGAGCTTGTAATGTTGTTTTCCATTATGAAACAGGCTGAATGCAATACCCGGATTTACCAGAGCTACTCGCTGGAACTCTTCCATGATATAGCTGAGTTCGGTAGCTTCGGATTTTAGGAAGGTACGGCGGGCAGGGACATTAAAAAATATATTCTTTACCAAAAACGAAGTGCCGTTATTGCACTGACAGGGCTCCTGAAGTTTAATGTCGGAACCTTCGATTTGTATACTGGTGCCCACTTCATCTTCAACCCGTTTGGTGCGAAGTTCTACCTGAGCGATGGACGCTATGGATGCCAGCGCTTCTCCACGGAAGCCCATCGTACGGATCGCAAAAAGGTCGTTCGCTTCACGTATTTTACTTGTGGCGTGGCGTGCAAAGCACAAGCGTGCATCGCTTTCCGACATTCCGCAACCGTTATCAGTAATTTGTATCAAGGTTTTGCCTGCATCCTTCAATACAACCGTAATTTCGGTGGATCCTGCATCGACAGCATTTTCCAGCAATTCCTTCACTGCAGATGCCGGCCGCTGAATCACCTCCCCGGCCGCAATCTGATTGGCCACCATATCAGGAAGGAGTTTGATAATATCCATTTGTTTGTAATGTGTTAGTTTTTCCGGTGCAAAGTTAGTGAAGTATCCACCATAATAAAAGTAAAGTGATTAAAAGGAGAATAATCATAATCACCATACCCCGCATTCGTTTATCCTTATTTCGACATGGTTTCCAAGTTCTGTCAAGTTCTTTTCTTAGCGCAGCATGCATTTCACCTTGATCCGACATGCGATCGGATGCAAGCAAACCCTCATTATAGATGAGTGGTTTGTATGTGAATTTTTTTGCTTTGGGTGTGCTGAAGAAACTGAAGATCATTGGTGCTTACGGTGATTTTTAATTATTTATTTCTGATAACAAAAGTAGGGATAATTGAATTGATGGGCAAATGAAGTCAGTCGGCGTATTTAATTGGTGTAGACTCTAACCATTCACGGGGTGACTTCAAGTCACCCCGTGAATGGTTAGAGTTCCAGTATTCGTAATATGTGGCTACTCAGGGATTATGGTTTCCTGTTAGACTCGTTAACGATCCAGAAAGTCCTGATACAGTAGTTGAAGGTATGATTTTCCTTCGGTTTCGAGTTCTGCCTTTGAATGTCCGGTGGTTGAATCGCAGGCCTGCATGAAAGGTGCGCTCATTCGGGTATCCTGAGTGTAATACCCCCAAGGTCTTACCCAGCCAAAACCAACTTCGAACGAATAATAGGCGTAATCCGGACTACATGTATTTAAAAGGTTTTTTCCCCAAATGTAGCGGCTGGTGTTGAATTTTAGCTGAGTGAGAACAGTTGTTGGAAGGTCGCACTGTGAGCCGATTTTTTCAATCTGCCTTCCGCGAAAAGCGGAGTCCAGTACATCGCCATACCATAAGCATACAATTTTGTTATAGGCAGGATCATAATAATCGCGATTGGTATAGGTTCCATGACTATGATCGGAGACCAAAATGAACAGGGTATTCGAAAACCAAGGCTTGCTGCGGGCTTTGGCGAAAAAGTCGCCCAGACATTTATCAGCATAATGAGCAGCGTTTACATAAGGCCTTTCGTAGGTGTATTTTGAAAATAGATCGGGCATAGGCTGATCATAGGGCGAATGGGTAGAAATGGTGAATAAGGCGGAAAAGAAAGGCTGGTTTAATTGGTCGATTTCTCCAAGAAAAACAGGCAGCATATATTCATCGTGAATCCCTAATTTCCCGGAAGGTAAATCGGAAGATAGATCGCGTTGTTCAAGAATACGGTCGAAGCTGCAGGAATTCAAATATGCTCTCAAATTTCCGTAATTTAATGCGCCACCAAAACAAAAGGAAGTGTTGTAACCCGCGCTATCAAGGTCTTTAACAAGGGAGGGCAACTTGCTGTATTTTTCCGGATGCTGCGTAATGGTTGAATACGGAAAGGCAGGATATCCGCTAAGGAGTGCTGCAATGCCTTGTTGAGAGCGGGTTCCGCTATTGTACATTTGGCTGAACATTAATCCATCCTTTGCGAGCAGCGATAGGTTGGGTGTGATTCCCGGGTCACCGCCCAGTGAATCGGACAATTCGGCCGACCATCCTTCGAGAATTATCATCACTATATTAGGCCTGGGTTGCTGAATAACCCGCTGAGTGCTGTCACAGGGAGTATTCATCAAATTCTGCACTCTCTGTGTGGCTTCGTTTACAGGATATATTTTAAAAGGATTGGTTCCCATAGCCTTATTATTCTCTAAAATGGAATGTACTAAATTCCAGCCTGAGTTAACAGCAGTTAAATTCAGAATGTCTTTACGGGAATAATAACATGAACTTTGATTCACAGGTATTGGCTGAACGCCGCCCCGCATCCCGATTAGAAGCAATACGGGCATTATTAAAATAAAGGTGAGGGTAAATAATAGTTTTTGTGAAATTCCCGCTGTTGCAACATAAAATCCTTTTTTCCAGATAAAATATCCAGCAAGATTAAATAATATGAATATAATGCTTAAGATTATCGTTTTTCCCGTTTCTGCGGTGCGCACAATCTCCGATGGGTGTGCAAGATAAATCAATGCTTTGTAATGTAATTTTGTTTTCCATTCGTCAAAAACGCCCATTTCACCAACAGTAATGGCGGCCAGAACGAAAATCATTAATGAAACATACACTTGAAGAAGGATGTCGAAGAAACGTCGGGGTAGGACGGATTGAATAATCCACAGTGCAAAAGGAAACAGCATTAAAAAGGAGGTCGCAGAAACATCCAATCGTAGCGCATGCCAGAACAGTGACAAAATTGAAAGGAATGGAATGCCTTTGAGCTGATGTGCTTCATACAACAGAAAACCTATTCGCAGCAGGATGAAGAATACCATCCAGAATGCAAATAGCTTGAGAAAAGCCCAAAGTATTTTCTTTGCTGTTGCCACGATTTTTTTTTACAAAAATACAAAGCTTAGCCTTAGCTTGTTAATTTTGTTTGTAATCTTGTTAAGGAGGGTCTGTCCATGAAGTCGGTCTGCAGCGTTGTTCTCGTTTTGGCGGGCAGTTGATTACCCAAGTAGACTCCTACACTCCAACACTTCGGGCGTCTAGTATCCAGCGCTTTTTAATCAGCCACACAGTTTATGGACGGGCTCTTATTATTTCAGGTTTGCGTTAGAGCTTTATTGGATCACCAATTTCTGCTGCATCATGCTGTTTGATGATTTGATGTTCAGTAAATACAAGCCTGATGGAATAGTGCTAATGTCGAGTTTGAATTCCTTTGTGCTTAATTGAAACTCTTTTATTTGCTGGCCCTGCATATTTATCAGAACAGCTTGATTGTAATTATTTTCGATATTACTAATGATAACGTAATCGCTTGCTGGGTTTGGGAATATATCAAATTGGGTGGTGTTGTGTTCTGAAGTATTTACAGAAATGTCAGTATTATAGCGTATCACAAGCACCTTGTTGTATGAGCCATCGCTACTACTGCCTGCGCTTAGGATTTTTCCATCACTTTGTGTTGCAAGTCCAAATGATTGATCGTTGTTGCCGTTTACGTCAGTCCTTACAATGCCGCTTGTTCCAAAGGAATTGTCGCTTAATCCATCGGAATTGTAACGAAGCAGCAAAGCATCCGTATTTCCTAATCCATTCACAGAGTTCCCGCTCAGCAAAATTTTTCCATTGTCCTGAATGCATACAGCATAGGCAGCATCCGAGCCTGCACCAACGGTGGTAATTACTTTGCCATTAACTCCAAAGCCAGTGTCTAAAGCCCCATTGGGAAGGTATCTTGCCATCGAAACATCATCACTACTTAGAATTGAATACCCGCTAAGCACAATCTTATTATCAGTTTGAATGGCCATAGCGTAAACATAATCGAAATTTCCCCCAACATCGGTTGTTACTTTTCCATTGGTACCAAAGGTTGAGTCGGCCGTTCCATCTGCTTTGTACCGAATCATTGCATAGTCATCGTTTGCTCCAGTGTACGCCCAACCGCTTACAATAATTTTCCCATCTGTTTGTATGGCCATTGCATTGGCCTCATCGTCGATGCCTCCAAATGCTGTTGTAACAATGCCATAGCTTCCGAAACTGCTGTCGATAGTGCCATTCTGAAGATATCTCAGGCAAGCGAACCGATTAGTTGCACCAGTGAAAGTTCGGGCAGCAATCAGAATTTTTCCGTCGTTTTGTAATGTAATGGCATTTGCGTAGGATGTTGGATTTCCCGGGATTTGTGTTTTAACCACACCAAACGCCCCAAAGCTTGAATCGATGATTCCATTGCAGGTATACCGTACCATTGCAATTTCGTAATTAGATCCGTTGTAAGAAGATCCTCCAGCGAGAATAATCTTACTATCGGGTTGGATTGCAAGACAACTTGCATAATCATCGTGGGTGTTAATCGATGTTGATATGTATCCATTATTTCCAAAGGTGCTATCGGGCCAACCTGCTGTTGTATATCTGACCAACAGAAAATCGAAATTATTAGAACTGTTGTAGGAGAATCCGGCGACAAGCATTTTTTCGTCTGTTTGTAACCGCATTGCTCTGCCATAATCACTGGAAATTCCGGTTTGTGTTGTGTTAATGCCTGCAATGCCAAAGCTCAAATCTGGACTTCCTGGCTGAGCTTGCCCCTTGAAGGTACAAGTAATAATAATTATTATTGGTAAACATTTGAATAAGGATTGTTTGATGGTGATTTTTTTAAACATTCCAATAATATAGTTTTGAAATATGATTTTATTTTTCATATTGATTTGGACTTAATGGTTGCAAAAATAGCGGGTGGAAGGGTGTCGGACAACCATATAAACATATGGTTTTATAAGTGAGCATTGGTTTTAAGAGCCGATGGAGAATTTAAAGTCTTTGTCGAACAATCCCGATTGAGGTGAGACAGAATAGGTCTTAGGGCTTGCCCTGAATGTGAACCCGTGATTAATCTTCTGAAGATAATTTGAATTGTGCTGTCCAATGCATAAAGGATTTGGAGTTTTGTTCAGACGCAAAAATGGCAATAGTGCAGCTTTTTTAGATATAAATCCTTAGTCAATTGCAGCGAATAATATTTATGTATATTTGTATTACTAAATCACGAGTAGAGTAATTAAAATGATGATTATGAAACGGATATTCTTAATGCTGGGATGCCTCTGTTTGGTTTTGAATGCTGCGGCACAGAAGTATAGCGATTCCACTTATATTATTGGCGAAGGTCATGTGGGTAAAGTGCAAATCAATATGAATCAGCAAAAGCTGAATGTGTTGTTTACTCCTGATCAGATAAAAACAGAGACAAAATCTGCCGAAGGCGATGAGTATTCAGTGATTAATATTACCCTTAAAGGTGACACTAAACCATCGATGGAGATTGAAACCATGTGTATGGATATTTGTGTGGTGAGCAGAATCAATGTTTATTCTACGCAATACAAGACGATTAAAGGGATTGCTGTTGGTAGTGAAGTGGGCGAATTAAAGAAAGTCTATTCAATATCAACCATTGTGGGTGGTGAAAAGGGAATCATGATTTATATCGATGATATTCCTCAAACAGCCTTCGTTGTTGAGGTTCCATCCCTAAAAGCAACACCGGGGAAAAGTATAGCTGTGAGCGCTATCCCCGATGCCACTAAGATTAAGTGGATTTATATGTACTAAACTCTATTGACTTTATTATGAATTTTTCAATAAAGGCCATCATTGCCCTGTTGGCGGCCTTGCTGGTAGCGCTGCCTTTTTCACATCCTTCGTTTGAACAGAATCCTACGGTACCGGTTGATTCAGTACAACGTTTAAGTATGATATTCGTTGGAGATGTGATGCAACATCAGACTCAGCTTGATGCTGCACGCAACCCAGTGACTGGTGTATATGAATATGATAGTTGTTTTAAGTATGTTCGTTCGCTGATTTCTTCATATGATGTAGCTGTTGCAAATTTAGAAGTCACGCTGGCAGGCCCCCCGTATTCGGGATATCCGCAATTCAGTGCTCCAGATGTCCTCGCACTGGCACTAAAAAATGCAGGCTTCGATTATCTGTCCACCGCCAATAATCATAGTTGTGATCGTGGACGAAAAGGGATAGAACGCACTATTCGTGTACTCGACAGTCTGAAAATACCTCACACCGGCACTTTTAAAGATTCGATAGAACGGGCAAGGAATTATCCACTCATCATCAATAAAAACGGAATTAAAGTAGCTTTACTGAATTACACCTATGCAACCAATGGTATTCCTGTGCCTGCACCCACTATTGTGAATATGATTGATGAAAAGCTTATTGCTGCTGATCTGCAAAGGGCGAAGGATAGTCTTCCTGATAAAATCATTGTATTTGCGCATTGGGGCGATGAATACCAATCTCAACCGAATGCTTATCAGGAGAATATTGCTGAAGTTTGTTTTCGTAATGGAGCCGACATTGTAATTGGGTCTCATCCTCATGTGATACAAAAAATGGAACGCTTTCAATATCCCGACAGCACTGGTCGTGAAGTGATGCTGGTTTATTCGCTGGGTAATTATATTTCTAATCAGCGCGATCGTTACAAAGATGGTGGTGCAACCTTCGGGTTTGAATTGGTAAAGACGAATGGAAAAACAGAAATTGGTTTTTCAGGATATTATTTTACCTGGGTTTGGATTCCTTTGGTGGATGGACGAAAGCATTATTATATCGTTCCTGTGTCACAATATGAAAATGCTGAAGGAATGATGAATCCTGATGCAGCCGCGCAAATGAAGATTTTTATTAATGATAGCCGTTCGCTCTACGGTGATTATAATAAAAAAATAAAAGAGTTCCTGTATCAACCGCAGCCTGGCGTTTGGTATTTATCCAGGTAGGTAGTGTATTTCCGTAAAGCCCGTCTGCGGCGCTGTTCTTTTGTTGTGCAGGATATTCAAGGGGTGCAGGATATTCACGGGGTGACTCAAAGTCACCCCGTGAATAGTAATTAATAGTTGCAGCCTTTCCGGGTATATGTTACCATTCTTTCAATCGCGGAGTCATTCCGGATTTAATCCGGAATCCCTCAAAAAATAATCTGCATTCCTTCAAGACTAAGAAGAACACTGTCTTACAACCATCATCACAGGAGTAATTGATACAATATTTTTATCTGCCTCAATAAATTCACAGGGTGACTCAAAGTCAACCTGTGAATGCCAATAAATAGTTGCAGCCATTGCGGGTACATTTTGCCACTCTTTCAATCGCGGAGTCATTCCGGATTTAATCCGGAATCCCTAAAAAAATAATCTGCACTCCTTCAAGACTAAGAAGAACACTGTCTTACAACCATCATCACTGAAGTAATAGATGCAATATTTTATCTGCCTCAATAAATTCACGGGGTGACTCAAAGTCACCCCGTGAATGCCAATATATAATAAAATATATGATACTTTATTGTTAGTAATTCCGGTTTTTTCTTTATGTTTTAACTCCGGATTTTCATTATTGATTATACTGGTTTCCAATAACTGGCGGCTTAATGCTGTGTTGCTTTTCGGTGGTGTGCGCAAAAATGATTAATTTTATAATCTTATTTAATGATTATGAGTGATAAGTTTTCACGGATAAGCTGTGCGCAATTATTAAGTATGCTTCTCGCAGAGCATCGGGAGCAGCAGCAAATACTTGGGATTCCGCAATCGTTATTTTTTGTTCCTTCCGAGGATGATAGTTTTCGCGGTCAGCGTTTCCAACAGGCAATGGGCGTTCCCCTAGGTGTTGCGGCAGGTCCACATTCTCAACTTGCACAAAATATTATTGCTGCATGGTTATGCGGTTCCCGCTATATCGAATTAAAAACAGTTCAAACGCTTGATGAACTTGAGATTTCCAAGCCTTGTATTGATATGCAGGATGAAGGCTACAATTGCGAATGGTCGCAGGAACTTAAAATATACGATGCTGCCGATGAATATATCAATGCTTGGGTGATTATCCATTTGCTTCATCATTATTTGGGATATGCAGGAAAACCTGAGGTTATCTTTAATATGAGTGCCGGCTATAATATGGAAGGTATTCTTAAGGATAATGTGCAATCGTTTTTTTCTGTGATGGGAGATGCTACTGCTCAGATAAAACAAAAAGTACAAGAGCTTGCCGAAATTTATCCCGAGATTGATGGAATTCAAATTCCTTACAGAATTTCCGAGAATATTACCCTATCAACCATGCATGGTTGTCCACCCGATGAAATTGAAAAGATAGGGTTGTATCTTATTGGTGAGAAAAAGTTTGACACAGTGATTAAGCTAAATCCAACACTGTTGGGACCTCAGGACCTTCGCGGTATTCTGAATGATCGTCTTGGATATCACACTGAAGTTCCCGATGCAGCTTTTGAACACGATCTTAAATATAATGATGCTATTACTATTATAAAATCATTACAAAAAGAGGCCGCTGCACAACAAGTATTCTTTGGGCTTAAGCTTACGAATACTTTAGAAAGCATGAACAATCGCCCTGTCTTTCCTGCAAAGGAGTCTATGATGTATATGAGCGGACGCGCACTGCATGTCATCAGTGTTCAGCTTGCTGCTAAATTACAACTGGAGTTCGATGGTAAACTTGATATAAGTTTTTCTGCAGGTGCCGATTTTAGAAATATATCTGAGTTATTGGCTTGTGGATTGTCACCGGTAACGGTTTGTTCCGACATTCTGAAACCCGGTGGATACGGTCGTTTACAGCAGTATGTTGAAAGGATTCGAGAGGCATTGAATCAATCCCACGCTCAAAGTATCGATGATTTTATCTGCAAAAAAGCAGGTGTGAAAGCGCTGAATGCCGCGAGAATAAAGAATTTGCAACATTATGCTACAGAAGTTTTGGTTGATGATTATTACAACAAAGATCCATGGCACAGTCTCAACATAAAGACAAATCGTAAGCTGGGATTCTTTGATTGCATTGCTGCTCCTTGTGTTGATACCTGCCCATCCAATCAGGAAATTCCACAGTATATGTACTATGCTGCGAAAGGAGAGTTGGATAAAGGACTTGATGTCATTCTACGTACCAATCCTTTTCCGAATGTATGCGGATTAGTATGCGATCATATTTGTCATACCAAATGTACACGGATAAACTATGATCAATCACTTCGCATTCGTGAAGTAAAACGCTTTATCGCGGAAAACGCCTTGGCTAATGATAATCTTGAAGCTAATACAAATAAGTCAGCAAAGCGTATTGCGATTATTGGCGCCGGGCCTTCGGGTCTGGCCTGTGCATATTTCCTTAGACAGGCTGGGTTTTCCGTCACTGTGTACGAAGCAAAGAATCTTGCAGGTGGTATGGTAGCGGATGCGATTCCTGCATTTCGTTTATCGGAAGAGGCTATCCGTAAGGATATTGATAAGATTGTTTCAACCGGCGTGGAAATTCACTATGGTGTAAGTGTTGATGCAGCTATGTTTGCGTCACTTCGTGAAACATTTGATTTTGTTTATGTGGCTGTCGGTGCCCAACAAGCACGTAAACTTCGAATCGAAGGAGAAGCATTGTCAGGCGTTCTTGATCCGTTGAAATTCCTTTCTGATGTTCGTCGTGGCAACACCCCGGTATTGGGAAAGAGCATATGTATTATCGGTGGAGGCAATACAGCCATGGATGTAGCGCGAACCTCCAAGCGTTTAAGTGGAAAAAATTCTGAAGTCACGCTGGTATATCGAAGAACACGTCGTGAAATGCCCGCTGATCCTGAAGAAGTGCAGTCTGCACTCAATGATGGTATTAATCTGCTTGAGTTGGTTGCTCCGCTTTCGATTGCTCAGCGCGGATCGCAGCTTAGTCTCATTTGTGAGCGGATGCAGTTAAGTGGAAAGGATGCTTCGGGCAGAATGAAACCTGTTCCTATTCCAAATTCCACCTTCGAAATATTAGCTGATATTATCATACCTGCTGCGGGACAAGAAATTGATTTGCCATTTTTAAGTGTCGAAGAAAAGCAAACAAATCCTGAAACCTATGAAACTCAAATTGCCAATGTCTTTTTAGGTGGCGATGCGTTTAATGGCGGAGTTTCTATCATTCGCGCTATTGGTGATGGTCGTAAGGTTGCTACTACCATGATACGACGTGCTCATATGGAACAGCATGATGAGATCAGGGATTCGAAAGGAATCAGTTATGCTGAGCTCATGAAAAAGCGATCTGTTCGTGCTTTTGGTATGAAATGGGAAGAGCATCCGATGGATATAAATCATCCATTTGCCTTGGTTAGTGAAGCTCCATCAGCAAAGGCTGCAGCAATGGAGGCATCACGTTGTTTATACTGTGATGAATTGTGTAATATTTGTGTAACGGTTTGTCCAAATCGCGCAAATTTTTCATATTCACTTCCTTCATTGAATATTCCTTTATTCCTTGCCGAACCTGCTGTTGAGAATGCTAAAGTTACGATAACCCCCAAAGGACGTTTTGAAATAAGCCAGCAACGGCAAGTGGCGAATGTGGCTGATTTCTGCAATGAGTGTGGAAACTGTGCAACTTTCTGTCCCACGGCTGGCCGCCCATATGCAGATAAACCACGATTCTGTCTGACAGCCGAAAGCTTCCGCAAGGAGGATCATGCATTTTACTTTGCTAAACAAAATAATCGCAGCATACTATTTCGTCGTGAAGGTGAAAATGTAATGTCCATCGAAGCATGCGGCGATCAATGGTTCTTTGAAGACGAAAGTGTACAGCTTGTTCTTAGTAATAGTGATTATAGTATCAGCTCACTGAAGTATTTTCCGAATGCTGTAAAACCTTTCCATACGGGCGTTGTAGCAGAAATGTTGGCTCTATATATTGGTTTGAATGCATCACCCTATTTTAATTAGCTGTCCACAAACTCATCATAAAACGCATACCCTAACGCATGAAAATTCTACTTATAAGTCCTGGTACTCCTGATGAAATCGATCACCGAATCATACGAAGTATCCCATATCTTTTTTCCAAAGCATTTATTGCTCCGCATGCTGTTGCAACCGTTGCTGCATTGACTCCTGAAGGTCACGAAATCGTTATTCACGATGAGTATATGCGTGGTCCGATAGAAAAGGTGCTGGATGGTCAATCATACGATATAATTGGTGTTTCTGTAATCTCGAATCAGATTCGTAGAAGTGTAGAAATATCGGCTATTTGCAAGGCTATGTGTCCGTCAGCGATTATTGTTGCCGGAGGGATAGGAGTGGAGACCATGATACAGGGGCAGCCGCATCAATTCGACGTTGTATTTCATGGTGAGGCAGAAGACACCTGGCCGCAGTTTCTAAAAGATGTGGCTGATAAGACATACAAGAAAACCTACAAAACTTATTCAAAACCTGATTTGTCGCTGACACCGCCTCCGCGATGGGATTTGATAAAAGAGGATTTGCTGTTTTATAAATCCGTATCGGTGCAAACCACGAGAGGATGTCCTTATGACTGCAGTTTTTGTGATGTAATTTATGTTTACGGACGCAAACCTCGTAATAAGTCGATTGATCAGGTTCTTGAAGAAATCCGGCGATTAGATGAGTTGGGAGTACAGATGGTTTTTATTGCTGATGATAATTTTTCCGGCGATCGTAACTATGTCAAGGAATTGCTGCGTCGTTTAATACCACTGAATAATTCATTTAATCTTCCGCTTGGATTTTTCACACAACTTGATATTACTATTGCGCAGGATGATGAGTTGCTTCAACTGCTTGCTGATGCCAATTTCTACACATTGATGATCGGTGTTGAATCCATTAATGATGATGCATTGCAGGATTTAAACAAAAAGCAGAACAGGGGAATTTCTATTCCTGATGCCATCAGAAAAATTCAGTCCTACGGTATGGTTGTGTTGACACATATGATTATTGGTGCTGATTCCGATGATTCATCGGTGTTTGAAAAAACCGAAAAGTTTATCAATGATACGAACGTGGTGTTTCATATTTGTCATCCATTGGCAGCACCTCCGGGAACGCGTTTGTGGTACGACCTGATGCGTTCGGGGAGGATTATTGCTATGGATAAGGATGTGATGCTTGATCAGTTTGATATTTTATCGAACATCATTCCCAAGCAGATGAGTCGTATTGAGTTATTCGAAGGTCTGGCTGATTATTGGGAACAAGTGTATTCTCCGGAAGCTTTTTTAAAACGTGCCATTGGTTTTTTAGATAACATAACGAATCGTCCGAATATTCCCGCATCTCCGTTAAAATCGGCCTGGGCCATGCGAAAGATGATGGGGAGAGTGATACGGTATTTTATGTTTGAAGTTGAGAAAGTGCATCGAAAGACCTTTTTTAAGCTGATGCGCTATGCGACGAAGGATTCGTTTTTCCTCATGCCCAAAGTGATTTATCTCTATAGTTTTTATTTAATTGATTATCGCCGTTCACTCTACGATGCAGAAATGGCGCGGAAGCACGCAGCATGGGAGCGTGAGCACCCTGAAAAGATTCATATTGATGACGGGAATATTCCTGTAAATGAAAAATTCCGTGCGCATGCACGCAGCATTGTGACTGCAGTGTATCATAATCTGCGTAAGCGAACGGCAGATAAAGAGACCATGATTCATTTAGTGGTCAGGGTACTGATGGATTTTTACGATCGCAATAGTCATGCGTTCGAAGAATTTGATGATTTCTATCTTGATCAGATAAATCTCTGCTGTGATCGCATTCTTGATCAGGAAGCGGAAGGTATTACGACTGAAGGAAACTTAGGCAGCGAGCCACCTGCAGGCTTCACCCGTGAAATGGTAGATGCGCTCGATAGCAAGATGAGGCATCGGGAAATGGCGTCGGTACTGATAGGCAATGAATAGTCGCGTTTATTTTGCAGCGTTCTTTTCCTTAAGTTTT
Source organism: Bacteroidales bacterium (assembly GCA_963678485.1). GTDB lineage: Bacteria > Bacteroidota > Bacteroidia > Bacteroidales > CAIWKO01 > CALGYY01. The sequence continues at coordinate 100,099 of OY782882.1, read as the reverse complement.
TTCAACACTTCTTCCTGCATGTTTTTGCTAAGCGGAAGGTAATTGAAAAATTCCATCGAATAATTTGCGCGACCGCTTGAGATATTTCTCAATTGTGTAGCGTAACCAAACATTTCCATCAAAGGAACAAAGCCGTTTAATTTTTGAGATCCTTTACGGAATCTGCGCATAGCTTCTATACGTCCTCTGCGGCGGTTGAGGTTTCCGGAGACTTCGCCAATATAATCATCCGGTGTATTGACTTCAATCTTCATTACAGGTTCCAGCAATACAGGCTGTGCGCGCATGAATGCTTCTTTGAAGCAAATTGAAGCGCAGATTTGGAAGGCCATGTCGGAAGAGTCCACAGGGTGATAGCCGCCATCCACAAGAACCACTTTTACGTCAACAATCGGGAAGCCAGCAAGGATGCCGCGTTCCAGAGTTTTGCGAATTCCTTTGTCGACCGATCCTATAAATTCATTAGGAATGGCGCCGCCTTTAATCTTGTCGATAAACTCGTAGCCTTTGCCTTCGTTGTTTTCGATGCGAAGGACAGTATGTGCAAACTGGCCTTTACCGCCGGATTGCTTAACATGTCGATAATTATATTCGGCTTCACCAGCGATGGTTTCGCGGAAAGCAACGGCTGGTTCACCGGTTTCCACGTCGAGGTGAAACTCGTGCTTGAGACGGTCGATAATGATTTCCAAATGAAGTTCGCCCATGCCTGCGATTACAGTTTCTTCGGTCTCGTCATCATATCGCACATTAAAAGAAGGATCTTCGTTTGCGAGTTTACGCAAGGCTTCTCCCAGCTTTTCCTGGTCTTTCCTGACCTTAGGGATAATTTTTAATTCAATAACCGTTGGAGGAATATGGATGTTTTCGAGGAATAGCGGTGCATCCGGATCGCAGAGGGTGTCGCCGGTCTTGGTAAACTTCATTCCAATAAGTGCTACAATATCTCCGGGACCTGCAGAATCTACTTCTTCGCGCTCTTGTGCGCGAATCTTCAGAATACGACCAATACGTTCCTGCTTTCCTTTAGTACTATTTAATACAGCCACGCCACCAGTGAGATGTCCGGAAAAAACGCGTATAAATGTTTGCTGACCTACATAGGGGTCGTGAATAATTTTAAATGCAAGTGCTGCAAAAGGTTCTTTTGTAGAAGGTGTGCGAAGGTGTGTCTTTTCGGGATCATCGATATCTGTTCCAACGACTGCTCCTTTATCGACCGGTGAAGGCAGATAATCGGCTACTGCATCGAGTAATAATTGAACGCCTTTGTTTTTATATGCTGCACCACAAAGAACGGGTGTGAGCAAAAGCTTGATTGTGGCTTCGCGTGCGATATCTTTGATCATTTGTGCAGGAACTTCTTTGTCGTCAAAGAAAAGCTGCATAAGGTTATCGTCGAATTCTGATAATTTTTCGATAATGGCTTTGCGTGCGGTTTCTGTGGCTTCGATGAATTCTTCAGGAATTGGTTTTTCAATTCGTTTGTCATCTTCAAAGATGTATGACTTACGTTCAACAATATCGATGATACCATAAAAATGTTCCTCAAATCCCATGGGTATTTGAAAGGGAATGGCTTTGGCGTCAAGGTCTTTATTAAGTTGTTGCACGACTTCATTGAAGTCAGCACCGTTGCGGTCCATTTTATTAACGAATGCAATGCGTGGCACACGGTAACGATCAGCCTGATTCCAAACGGTTTCGCTTTGTGGTTCAACGCCGCCAACGGCGCAGAATACAGCGACCATACCGTCGATTACACGGAGTGATCTCTCAACTTCGATGGTGAAGTCAACGTGACCCGGAGTATCAATCAGGTTGATGTGAATATCTTTCCATATGCAGGAAATAGCAGCTGAAGCGATGGTAATTCCGCGTTCCTGTTCTTGTTTCATGAAGTCCATCGTAGCAGCGCCATCATGAACTTCGCCCATTTTACGGTTAACTCCCGTGAAGTAAAGTATACGTTCTGTTACTGTTGTCTTACCAGCGTCGATGTGTGCTGCGATCCCGATGTTTCTTACGTCCTTAAGTGCCATGTCTAATGTCATTTATCGTTTTCCCTTTTTGAAACCCTTGTTTTTCAGGGTTTTCAGAGATTTCTGAGACCATGTTTCAAAAAGGCCTGCAAAGGTCGTCATTTTTTACCTTCTAATTGTTATGCTGACGTTAATAAATTACTTATTATTAGATAATATTTGAGTTTTGTAGTGCATTTAGCATGCTGATGCCACTCAGCATAGGTTCCCGGGCTTCATCCTTGGCTATGAGCTTATCGAAAGTGCTGGATTGGAACGGAGTCTCGAAATCATGGGTATGAGCCTCATGTTACGCCAATGCATAAATTCGCATTGACTCTTGAAAACCGCGCATTGCGATAAATCATCATCAAATAAAATAGTAATCAATGCCAGCAACGGTATAAACAATCAATATGCTCATTGATCGCATTGTCGGTTCTCTTTTCAGCACTCAGGGTGTGAAATTGTGATAAGTTTACTTATTTTTGCTTTTCTTAAATTCAGAAGTATGTCAGGAAAACAATATAAAAAGCATTACTCTAAGCAGGGAACAACACCAAAGGCAAAGTCTGTTGTTGCAGGCAAAGTGGCACAGGCTCCGCAACAGCCCAACGATCGTAAACGCCTGTATTATTTGATAGGCGTTTTGTTGATCACCTTGGTTTTGTACGTGCCTTCCTTATTCAATGATTTTATAGTCAATTGGGACGATGGCGGATACATTCAGGAACATGAGTTGGTGCATAAACTGACAGTTGACAACATTATCACCATTTTTAATCCAACTACATTTTATAAAGGGAACTATCATCCACTGACTACTTTTTTCTATGCGGTAGAATATGCGCTGGTGGGAGAGAAGGCATTTTTGTATCATCTGAATAATCTGATTTTTCATTTACTAAATTGTTTCCTTGTCTTTGTATTGATACGCAGAATGACAGGGAAGATAGAACTGGCGGCCTTTGTGGCGCTCTTTTTTGGAATCCACCCTATGCATGTTGAAAGCGTTGCATGGATTAGTGAACGCAAGGATGTACTTTATACTTTTTTCTTTTTGTTGTCCTGTCTCTATTACCTGTCATACTTGCAAAAGGAGGATCGAAAGTCGAGAAATTATATCATTGCAGTCGTACTTTTCTTTTTATCACTCCTTTCGAAATCCGCGGCTGTTGCACTTCCCGGCGCTCTATTGTTGATTGATTATTTCCAAAAGCGAAAATGGAGCTGGAAACTGGCATGGGATAAAATTCCATTTATTGCTTTTTCGATGATATTTGGAGTACTTGCGGTAATGTCGCAAGGAGAGAAGGGCGCCATTCAGGATCTTGGTCCGTTGTATTCTCCCATCGAGCGTATATTTCTGGTGTGCAACAATATTGTGATGTATGTTTATAAATTGTTTGTGCCGCTGGATCTTGCTGCTATGTATCCATATCCTCCGCGTGTGGAAGGGCACATTCCTTATATGTTCTATGTTTCAGGGGGAATTGTGATGCTCATGATTATTGCGCTATTCCTGACACGCAAGTTGGGTCGGCAATATATTTTTGGAGGTCTCTTCTTTCTTGTTAATATCGCTTTAGTGTTACAGGCACTCCCTGTTGGTGGAGCAATCATGGCTGAACGATATACGTATGTCCCTTACATTGGACTATTTTTTATTCTTGGATGGATGTATACGTGGGCGTGGAATAGTATTCAGCCGGTGTGGAAGAAACTTAGACCATTACTGCATATTGTAGTAGCAGGTTTTGCGATCTTTTGTTTTTTACTGTCGTGGCAGCGTATTGCAGATTGGAAGAATGGAGAAGTACTCTTTACGAAGTTGATTAATACTTATCCGAATTTGCCCTTTGGTTATAACAATCGGGGCTATTTATATTATCGATGGCTTAAGAACAATGAAAAGGCGGAAGCTGATTTTACTAAAGCAATTTCCATTGATTCGACTTATTATCAGGCCAAGGGAAATCGCGGAGTGTTATATTATAATACACAAAGGTACGATGCTGCGATTGTGGATTTTTCTGGAGCATTACGTTATAAACCCGATGATGATGGTTCCTTGATTGGTCGCGCAAATACATATAGCACCATTAGCAAATTCGATTTAGCCTTACCTGATTACAATGCTTATTTAAAAATCAAACCCGAGGACACCAAGGCCTGGATGTGGCGCGGGACCGCCCTTTTTAATTTACAAAGGACGGATGAAGCGATGGCTGATTTTGAACAGGCGCATGCCTTAAAAATGAATGTGAAGGCAGAGGAGCGTGTGTTTTTCGAAGCTGAAATACTTTATTGGAAAGCCTTGGTGTTAACCCGTCGCAAGCAATTTGCAGAGGCACTTGAACTGTATAATCAGTCAGTTGCCTTAAATCCTGATCGTTCTGAAACCTACGGATGGCGTGGTATTGCGCATTACAATCTGAAACATTATCCTGAAGCAGTGGATGATTATACCAAGGCTATTTCATTAAATCCAAAGGATGGGGCATCGTATGTGAACCGTGCTGTGGCCTATTTTGATATGGGGCAGTATAAGCTTTCGTTTGCTGATCTCAACAGTGCTGGACAAATGCGTTATCCTCTTGATAAGGATTATTTCTTTAAGGTGATGAGGGCTGCGGAGCAACAGTGATGCTGGTTTTGGATTGCTGGAGGGTGGGTAGTAAATAGCTTAAGGGGAAATTATTTTTTTAAGACGATTCACCTGTTGGAACTATGAACTGTATATTCATATTTTGTTTTATTCAATTGAATAAGTTCGGGTGCTGTAATTCTTATAATAGAAGTTCAGAGGCCGTCCATCGGACTCGAGATCAAATTTTGGTTCGGGATTCCTTAGTTATACAGATATTTCAGGCTATATGAAATTGGCTGTTTTAGAAAATCAAATTAGTTTTTATTTTAATTGCATTTTATTTGTTTTGATACAATATCATGATTTCTTTTGAAGTTTATAAAAGACACTACCCGCTCCCTCGTTTCATCTACACCCATTTATTCATTTAATATGAGAGTTGTGAAAAAATCACTACCCAGATTTTATCATACATTTTGTATAACCCCAAAACCATTGCAAAATGAAAACTCTCGGCTGCATTTTTCTCGCGTTATTACTGGTCATCCTCTCAACTGACCAGATTTGGGCTCAACCTACTCCATCCGGGACTGGTACACTCATCGTGGTAGTGACCGGAATTAACAACAACGAAGGACAGCTATTAGTTGCCCTGTACAGCGACAATGAGGAATATCTGGAAACACCTACCATTGGTGCAAGTCGTGTGATCACCGGGAAAGAAGAATTCATTCGTTTCGACGGATTGCCCTATGGAAGTTATGCAGTAGTTGTATTACAAGATTTGAATAACGATAAAGAAATGAACAAGAACCTGATCGGCATCCCCACAGAGGGTTATGGTTTCTCGAATAATGTGATGGGAAAGTGTGGACCGCCATCGTTCGATCAGGCTAGTTTTGCTTTTGACGACCGTTACGAGACCAAGATTATTGATATTCAGTACGGAATACCAAAATGAAGGGGTGAGCGGTCACGGGCACGATGCCCGGATAAGCCGGTACTGGTGCCGGGAAGGATTGAACTTGTAAAAGAGGCTGAATTCGGATAATTTGGCTAATTTTGCAAGTTCAATTTTGTTATGATAAAAAAACGAATACTCGTAGTTTATTATACACAGACGGGTCAGCTCCGATTGATCCTCGATTCAGTGACCGCTCCCTTGAAGGCTGCAGGCCATGATATTGAATATTGCCTTATTGAGCCTGAGCCGAATTTTCCTTTCCCATGGACTTCGGTGCAATTCTTTGATAGCTTCCCTGAATCCTTTATGGGTATTCCCTGTGCGCTCAAGCCTATTGCTCCGAAATATGGCAATGATTATGATTTAATCATTTTTGGATATGCTCCATGGTATTTGTCACCCTCAATTCCTGCAGCTTCATTCTTACAGTCAGCTCAGGGGAAATCCTTGATAAAAGGTAAGCCTGTCATCACTGTAATCGGTTGCCGCAATATGTGGCTGATGTCGCAGGAGAAGGTGAAAAAGTATCTTGTCTCTGCAGGAGCCAATTTAATTGGCAATATAGCGATGGTAGATCGGGCCGGTAACCTTACCAGTGTGTTGACGATTATCCGTTGGCTGATGAAAGGAAAGCAGGAGGCTTCAGGAATGTTGCCAAGGGCGGGCGTTTCCGATAAAGATATTTTAAATGCATCTGTTTTTGGTGATGTCATTGTGAATGCTTGCATGTCGGAAAAACTTAGTGATATGCAAGCACAATTAAATGAAAAGGGCGCAATAGCAATTGATCCCAATTATATTTTGTTTGAGCGTAACGGCTCAAAAATCTTTATGATGTGGGCATCGCGCATTTTGAAGAAAGGGCCACAGGGCGATCCGCGTCGTCACGCACAACTTAGCTTTTTTAAGGCATATCTGCTTACGGTATTATTTGTTATCTCACCTGTAGGACGGGCCGTTTACTTCATCATTAAATTATTCATTTCCAAAAAAGTGAGGCGCGATATTGAATATTTTTCGCAAAACAGCCTTGCTGTGACTGATTAGTTTTGTACTTTTATTTTGCTTTTTTTGAAGAGAGATTATGAAGAGTGTATATATAACAGGATGTTCAAAGTTTTTACCAAACGAAGCCATATCGAATGATCAGATGGAGGCCTACCTTGGGATGATCAACGGTAAGCCTTCAGTAGCGCGTCGTTTGGTGTTGAATCGGAATAAAATAAAAACACGTTATTATGCACTTGATATGAACGGTCGTCCCACCCACAGCAATGCTGAAATGACGGCATTGGCAATACGGGGACTGTACAATCAGGAATTTTCCGGAAATGATATTGAGCTGTTGAGTTGTGGTACTACTTCTCCAGATCAGCTCTTACCATCACATGCTGCAATGGTACACGGATTATTAGGTGCGCGCAGTATGGAGCTTTCTGCATTTTCAGGTGCCTGTTGTACAGGAATGCAAGCGATGAAGTATGGATATATGTCTGTGCTGTCTGGAAATTCTGTAAATGCCGTCTGCAGCGGATCAGAGCGTATCTCTTCCTGGCTCAAATCGGGAAAGTACGATGCAGAGGCAGAAAAGATCATCCGTCTGGAACAAAATGGGATAGTTGCATTTGAAAAGGAATTTCTTCGCTGGATGCTTTCCGATGGTGCAGCCTGTGTATTGCTTGAAGATAAACCGGGTAAAGGACTTAGTTTGAAAATCGATTGGCTGGAGATTACTTCATTTGCCAATAAGATTGAAACCTGCATGTATGCCGGGGCAGAAAAACAAAGCGACGGAACACTAAAAGGCTGGCATGAGTTTGAGCCAGCGCAATGGCTTGATCAGTCTATATTCTCGCTTCAGCAGGATGTAAAATTATTAGCCTGCAATATTGTTGAATTTGGGCAGGAATTCCTGAACGAATTAATTATAAAGCACCAATTGGATATACATAGCATCGATTATTTTTTACCCCATCTTTCGTCTGAATTTTTTAAGGATAAAATCATGGATGCTCTTGAACGTGCCGGTACTCCTATACCGGAAGCGAAGTGGTTTACAAACTTAACAAAAGTGGGCAATGTTGGTGCAGCCTCTCCTTATCTTATGCTTGAAGAATTATTTCACTCCGGGCGATTGAAAAAGGGAGAAAAGATCTTATTAATGGTTCCTGAAAGTGCCCGTTTTTCTTATTCTTATTGTTTGCTTAGCGTTTGTTGACCCATGAAAATAAAAGATGTACCTCAGGATGATGCCGGTTTTCTAATCGAAGGAAAAGTGAGGGATGTTTGTTATGCAGTTGACGAAGACGGCAATTACAAACAAGTGTTGAGTATCGGATGGGATCCAAAGAATGAAGCCATGCGTTTTGCATGGGATCAGGTTCACGAGAAAGCAGCTAAAGTACGGCAGTTGGTCATTGCAGGAAAGCTAAGTCCCGTGGCTTTTCATATGGAACGAACGATGATGACCGTTGGCTTGTTAGCACAATATACAGGGTTTTCCTATTTCAGCGTAAAGCGTCACAGAAAACCCAAAGGCTTTGCAAAGCTCGAAAAGTCTGAGCTTGCAAAATATGCGGAAGCATTTAATATTACAGTAGAAGAATTACTTACCGTTTAATAGGATTACATGATTATTGATTTTCAGCATAAAATGGCCGCCCATTGCGAGAACGGTTCCACAGTGAATCTATTACGCCATCAGGGGATTGAACTTAGCGAGCCTCTGGTATTTGGTATTGGTTCCGGTTGTTTTTTTTCTTATATGCCCTTTTATCGTGTGAACGGAATGCCGGTGATTTCTTTTCGCAACCTTCCGGGGATAATCTTTCGTCGCAGCACCGGAAAACTAGGTGTTGAGATTGAGAAGATGAAATTCAGAAATCGCGAAAAAGCTATGGAGCAGTTGGATTCTCTCATTTCGCGAGGAATTCCTGTTGGTTTGCTTGTGGGTGTTTTTAATCTGACCTATTTCCCTCCTGAATATCGTTTTCATTTCAATGCACATAATATGGTGGTGATTGGTAAGGAGGATGATAAGTATTACATCAGCGATCCGGTGATGGAGCACATCGAAACGCTTTCATACAAAGATCTTCAGCGTGTACGTTTTGCTCAGGGAAGTTATCCTTCCAAAGGCCGTATGTATTGGATAACAAAAAAACCTCAGCACATTGATCTTGAGAATGCGATTCGGCGCGGGATTAAAAAGAATTGTGAAGATATGCTGCGTATACCTGTTCCATTGTTTGGGGTTAAGGGCATTCGTTATATTGCAGCACGTATTAAAAATTGGGACACTAAGTACGGTCAGCAGAAAGCTGCATTGTTGCTGGGGAATTTCATACGCATGCTTGAAGAAATTGGTACCGGTGGGGCTGGATTTCGTTTTATGTATGCTGCCTTTTTACAAGAAGCAGCAGGGAAATTGAATATTCCTGATTTAAAAGATTTGTCGCTTGAAATGACGAGCATTGGTGATAACTGGCGGACGTTTGCCAGTCATGGTGCAAAAAACCTGCGCAATCGCGGGGTGGCTGCAACGCCTTATCCTGATCTATCCGAATTATTAAAAGGCATTGCTGATAGAGAGGAAAAAGTGTTTAGGGCGTTGGATCGGATTATTGTTTAGGATGAACTTAAAAAAAGAGTCGGGCAGGAATTTACCTAGTAAATTCCTGCCCGACTCTTTTGAGGACAAGGCCGCAGACAGACTTTTCGGACAGATACTAACTAATTAGCTTTTTCAATCAAGCTGTCATTCTGGTCCACATGCAAACTACCACCCTTCATCATAGAGTCATTCCGGATTTAATCCGGAATCCCACCAACCACTACTCAGGATCTAGTATTTAATTCGCATGGAGTAAACTCAAATTAAATTATCCTTTACATAACAAGCATTGCAGACAGCGCTTTATGTACAGACACTATTTAATCAACGCTAATATTTCCGGGCTGTTGAATAATTCTTCGAGTCTTTTCTTTAATGCAGGGGGTAAGGTTTTTTTGGCGTGTTTCGGGGGATTCCAGAATGAGCCACCCAGACTTTCTTTGCCGTCGATCATTTTTTGTCCGAGGAATTTTCCTTCATTATCATAAACCTGAAGTACCAAATTATAATAGTACCATACTACCTGATAGCAGTCGCTATGCCATGCTGTAAGGTGTAATACTACTGGCATTCCGGCATTAGCCGCTTTCATTTTTTCGACTAATTGCTCGTGTGTTTCCGAAGGCGTAGTAGGCATGTTCTTTACAGCAAAACCTTTTTTTATCAAGGCTGCACCGATTACATTGGCAATATCAACTGCCAGCGGCTGTCCGCTTTTGGTAGTGATAGCGTAGGGAATTCCAACGCCGGACCGCATATATCCTACAAATTGTGGCGTTTTACCTGTACTAATCATTTCGGTACGTTGGTCATGAACTGCGAGTAAGATAGGCGTTGTTCCGCTTGCCGTAAGATTGAGTTCAATTTCGTGATAGGGGTGTCTGTTTCCTGTTGCTAACATATGTCAGGGTTTTAGAAGATTTGTATATATGTTAATTGTGTTATCAAATTCTATTTACAAAGGAAGTATATAACATCTCAAGAGTAAAAGTAAGCATTATTCATAATTTCTCTGCTATTGTTTACCTTTGCAGGTTGAATTTTTCTAAAAATTATTGCTATGGATTTTAAGCTCACTTCATCGTTTTACCCGACGGGTGATCAGCCCGAAGCTATCAAACAATTGGTAGAAGGTCTGCGTAGGGGTGACTTTGCTCAGATATTACTGGGGGTTACGGGTTCCGGGAAGACATTTACGATTGCCAATGTCATACAGGAGGTTCAGCGTCCGACACTAATTCTTTCTCATAACAAGACGCTGGCAGCCCAGCTGTACGGTGAGTTTAAGCAATTCTTTCCTGAAAATGCCGTAGAGTATTTTGTTTCCTATTATGATTATTACCAGCCCGAAGCCTATCTGCCGGTGAGTAACACATACATTGAGAAAGATCTTGCCATTAATGATGAGATTGAAAAGTTGCGTTTGAGTGCCACTTCTTCGCTGCTTTCAGGGCGACGCGATGTAATTGTTATTTCTTCAGTGTCGTGTATTTATGGTATAGGAAACCCCGACGATTTTGAGCAGAATGTTATTCATCTGCAAACAGGAGATATGATTGATCGTAGCAAGTTCCTTGTTGCTTTGGTTAACAATATGTATTCACGCACCGAATATGATATCAGCCGCTCCCAGTTTAGGGTGAGAGGAGATATTGTGGATGTTTTTCCTGCCTATGGCGATGTGTGTTTCCGCCTTTCGTTTTACGATCAGGAGCTTGAAAGCATTGCTACCATTGACCCAATCAGCGGTCGCAAGGTTGAGAATTTTGATCAGTTAAATATTTATCCTGCAAACATATTTATTACATCTCAGGATAGCATGAAACGTGCGTTGGATGAGATACAGCAGGATATGTATGCTCAGGCAAATTATTTCAATAGCAATGGCAGACTGGAAGAGGCAAAACGTCTGGAGGATCGTGTAGGATATGATATTGAGATGATGCGCGAACTTGGTTATTGCTCAGGTATTGAAAACTATTCACGCTATTTCGACCGTCGCAAGCCCGGTACACGGCCTTTCTGTTTGCTGGATTATTTTCCTGATGATTATTTGATGGTTATTGACGAGAGTCATGTGACCATGCCACAGTTGCATGCCATGTATGGCGGCGATCGTTCGCGTAAGCAAATCCTTGTGGAGCATGGATTTCGCCTTCCTTCGGCAATGGACAATCGTCCGCTGAAATTTGAAGAGTTTGAGGCAATGTTAGGACAGGTGCTGTTTGTAAGTGCTACCCCGGCTGATTATGAATTAGCCTTGTCGGAAGGTGTGGTAGTAGAGCAGGTGGTTCGTCCTACAGGATTGCTTGATCCAATCATTGAAGTACGACCGAGCCTTAATCAGGTGGATGACTTGATGGGCGAACTCAAACTTCGGATTGATGTGGGAGAGCGGGTGTTGGTCACAACGCTAACCAAGCGAATGGCGGAAGAGCTAAGTAAGTATCTTGCGAAGATGGGGATCCGTTGTCGTTATATTCATTCGGAAGTACAGACGCTTGACCGTGTTGAGATTATCAGAGGTCTACGAACCGGAGAGTTTGATGTGTTGATTGGTGTGAATCTCCTTAGGGAAGGCCTTGATCTTCCTGAGGTTTCGCTGGTGGCCATACTGGATGCAGATAAAGAAGGTTTTTTGCGATCTGCTCGCTCGCTTACACAGACTTCAGGCCGTGCGGCGCGTAATCTGAATGCAAAAGTGATTATGTATGGTGAGAAGATTACAGAATCCATGCGTAAAACGATTGAAGAGACTGAGCGTAGGCGGGAGAAACAGATTGCCTATAATCTTAAATATAATATTACACCGACTGCTATTATAAAATCTACTGATTCCATCCTTGGACAGACAAGGGTTGCTGATAATAAGTACAAGGAGCCGCAGCCTTATATTGAACGCAGCGAAGGTAATGTAGCTGCTGATCCAGTAGTTGCTTATATGAGCAAAGAGCAGTTGGGAAAAGCCTTACAGAAGACACGAAAGTTGATGGAGGCTGCTGTTAAGGAACTTGATTTTATTGAAGCTGCTCGATTGCGCGATGAAATGTTTGAGTTGGAAAAGCTAATCGAGAAAAAATAACAAACAGAAAATATCACTTTAGCAAGGCAAGTGTCTAGGGATTCCAAATATTCCAGGCAAGGTCAGCTTGAGTGTATAACATCTCCAAACCGTTAATTACCTTGGCGCCCTGTTGTTCTGCAATCTGCATAAAGCGTGTTTGCTCTGGATTATACACGAGATCATAAATTATATGCTCTGTTGTAATGCCATGGTAGGGAATATCAGGAAAGGTTTCGGTGTGCGGAGCCATCCCCAAGGGCGTAGTATTAATAATCAATTTGTGAGTTGCAATCATTTCTTGAGTAAGCGCATCGTAGGATAAATCCTGCTTTGCAGCAACGCGACCAACAATTTTATAACTGATGTTAAGTTGCTTCAACACATAGGCTACTGCTCTGGATGCCCCACCATTGCCCAGAATCAGAGCAGATCGGAATGCTGATAAATCCAGCTTTTTTAGGGTTTGTAAAAAGGCCGGAGCATCGGTGTTGTGACCAGTAAGTGAAATATTCCCGTCAACATTATCAACACAAACGGTATTTACTGCACCAATTTGCGATGCCTCTGTACTGATGTTATTCAACAAAGGAATGACTGCGGTTTTGTAAGGAATAGTGACGGTAAAGCCCTTAAGCTTTTCTTTGCGTATAAGGTCTGGTAACAAAGCAATATCAGCGATTGGGAATAAACGATAGCTGGCATCGTTGATTCCGAGTAGTTCGAATTTTCTGCTGAAATATTTTTCTGAAAAGGAGTGTCCCAGCGGATATCCAATCAGTCCGTATTTTTTAGTTGTAACGAGATTATTTTGATGCTCCATATGATGAAGTGTTTGCTAAAAATACCTCGTTATCAAGGCCTGAAAAAAAGTTTGGGCAGTGGCTATTTACCTTCTGCTTTGCGTTTTTTGTAATCCTTCACTAATTTGTACACAACGTAGATGAATGCAAGAGCAAGAACGGCCACAATTACGATATCAATAATGTGACTATATTTCATCAGTGAATTCCAGTTGTTCTGAAGGTAATAGCCTGCAATCGTGAGCAAGGTATTCCAGCATGCTGCACCAACAAGGGTGTAGATTAAAAACTTCCAGATATTCATTTTTGCAAGTCCGGCAGGAATTGAAATGAGATGTCGAATTACAGGGATAAAGCGGGCGATAAGAATGGTTATTTCGCCTTTTTTAGTGAAATATTTTTCGGTCGCATCCAAATGAGATTTGTCGAGCAAGAAGAATTTTCCAACTTTAAGTACGATTGGTCTACCGCCCCAATAGCCAAGATAATAGGAGACAAGAGAACCAAGAATACTTCCAAGGGTTGAAAAGAAAATAACACCAGCCCATGAAAATGTTCCTTTCACAATTAAAAATCCTGCAAATGGCATAACTGCTTCACTGGGAATAGGCGCAATCATACTTTCCAATGCCATGAGCAAAACAAGTCCGGCATAACCGGTAGTGTCGAGCATATGCGTGGCCCATGTAGCGATACTTTGCGTTAAACTTGAATTAGAAGCGACAGCATTAATACGTTGTGAAGTGCTGTCGATATTCAGCAGGATAAAGTTCAATACTTTATTCATATAAATCTTATGTTAGTATGTTGTTAGAGTTTGAATTTCTGAAGCTCATCCGGAAGGAAGGTGAAGAAGGTGTCTCCCCTCAATCCCAGACGCAGTGTTTCAAGTGCGATGACTTCGTTTGATGCGATATTGCCAAGGTTTACATTGGCGCCGAACTTTTTAATAAACCAAATCTGTTGGTTTTTGAGTGGTGTTTCCCAAATGATAGATTCGACAGGAACGCGTTGAACGATTTCGTCGATAAGATCGGTTTCTGCTTTTCCTTGAGCATCGAAAATGCCAACAGTTCCGCTTTCGCGTGCTTCTGCAATTACCTTAAATGCCCCGGCTTTCAGTTCAGATTCCATGGATTCAATCCATGTTGCATTGTCGATATGGACTGAAGCATCTTTAGATCCTACTTCAGAGATTACCTGAAATTTCTGAGAAAGCTGGTGTATATATTCGCATTTTTGTTTGTGTTCCATTTTCATGGATCCATCGGATACTTCAATGGTTTCCAGCCCGAGGCTCTGGGCAAGTTGAATGTAGTCGTTGTACATTCCCCGAATGATAAATGCTTCGAAAAGAGTACCTCCAAGGTATACACGAATGCCTGCGTTGCGGTATATTTCGAGTTTTTCTTTTAATCCGGCTGTAATGGCGCTGGTTCCGAATCCAAGTTTAACATAATCCACCAGATGTGCGGCGGAGTTACAAAGATTGGTGGCTTCCATGGGACTAAGACCTTTGTCCATCACCATATTGAGTCCGGTATTCCTGGGTTTGCTGGTACGGACAGGAATAAAGGGAAGTTGATAATTCAATAATGACATCTTACTTATCGTCTGTTGGTTTATACTGTTCAATCAGCTCCATGAACTCAGGATATTGAATAATCTCGGGTAGATAGCTGAATATTTCCTGAACGGATTTGCTGTCAAGAATAAGTGCGCGTTCGAGTGTTTCCAGCGCCAGTGTTTTTTGTCCCAGTAGCAATTGATAGGCAGCAGCGCGATAGTGATTGAGCGAATTCCCTGGTGAATACTTAATACCTGCGTTCACGATTTCCAATGCATCAATAATACCGGTTCGTTCAGCCACTACTTCTGAAAGGTCAACATAGATTTCAACATGATCAGGATTAATGGCCAATACTTTCCTGAAACTGTCCTCAGCTTTTTCAAGTAGGTTGATTCTTAATTGGATGTCTCCTAACATATAGAGAAAGTCAGGGTTTTCCGGTTCGCATTCAACGGCTTTCGCAATATAGAGACAGGATTGATTAAAATCGCCCAGTTCTTCAGCAACATTACCAAGACCAATCCATGCGTCGCCATAGAATTTATCGAGTTCAACCGCTTTTATATAATATTCAGAAGCTTCTTTATATTGCTGCAGTTTTTCGTAACATTCTCCAAGATAATAGAAGGTAGTAGGTTCCGGCTCCTCATATTTTAGTGTTTCCAGATACACTGCGATAGCATTTTCGTGCTGGCCTATATTAGCGTAGGAGTTTGCTTTGTTAAAATAGGCCGAAGAAAAATGTTCGTTAATAGCGATTACGTAATCGTTAGCTTCGATGGCCTTTTCGTAAAGTTCGAGATTGCTGTATGCAATTCCAAGGTTGAACCATGCCACATCGCTGTAGGGATTCTGATCAATATAATTGAGGAAGAACTTCACCGAATCTTCGGTACGGTTGATTACTTCGAAGCAATAGCCTAATTCATAAAGTAGTGCGTCGTTTTCCGGTTCTACCTCGATGGCTTTTTTCAAGTAGGTAACTGCCTTATTATAATTGCCCATATTCTCGAATTCGAAGGCAATATTTGTAAAGAGTTCGCCCGGTTCTTCATAAAAATCGAGCAGGCTCATGTATTCGTCGATGGCTTTTTGATGCTGCTTAAGCATGCTGTAAACGCCGGCTTTTGCGAACACAAGGTCGATTTCTTTTCCGTAAGGTTTTTCAAGTTGATTAAGCAGATCGAGTGCTTTTTCCGGTTTGCCGGTCGTTGCAATTAATCGGGCTTTACGAATCAAAAAGGCATGGTGATAAGGGTGTTGTTCAATCGCTTGGGAAATTGCCAGACTGGATTTTTTTACATCATTAATATCCAAATAATAGTCAATAATTTCCTCGTATTCTTCTACATCGAAAAAAATACTGCGGTTGTTACTTAACATTTGTTCAAAGCGAAAAACCAATTCACTTACTTCGTGTTCTTCGCTTCCTGAAAAATCTTCACTCATATTCCTCTTTTCCTAAAATCGCCGTCAAAGGTACGAAATTCCTAAACGATTAGGAAAATATTTATGAACAGGGTCATGAAAGTCTTTATTAGCGCGGCTTTTTAAAAAATTAAAATGAAAATGCAGAACCAATTGAAAAAGCGATAAATTTGCTGTCCAAATTAAAAAACAATGACATTAATTAAATCGATATCGGGCATACGGGGCACCATTGGCGGAACCGCGGGGGAAGGGCTCAGTCCGGCCGATGTCCTAAGATTCAGCTGTGCTTATGCTCAGTTTATTGCGGAGCAGACCGGGAAAGAACGGATTCGTATTATTGTTGGTCGCGATGCCCGAATCTCAGGCACTATGGTCAATATGTTGGTTTGCGGTGCTTTAATGTCGATGGGAGCGGATGTGATTGATCTGGGTTTAAGTACCACACCCACTGTAGAGTTGGCGGTAGTGGATGCTAAAGCCGATGGCGGTATTATTATCACGGCAAGTCACAATCCCATGCAGTGGAACGCTCTTAAATTATTGAATGGGCGTGGTGAATTTTTAGATAATTCCACTGCTGCAGCTTTCATTCACGTTGCTGATAATCCGTCGCTTGTTTATAAAGAAGTTCAAAAAATTGGAACGTATTCCACTGATGATAAAGCTATTGCACGACATATTGATCAAGTACTTGCGCTTCCATTGGTAGATACCGAGGCCATAAAAGCGGCCGGTTTTAAAATTGCTCTGGACGCTGTTAACTCAACGGGTGGGCTCGCAGTTGTACCTCTGTTGAAAGCCCTTGGAGTTAAGGTCGTGAATGAGTTGTATTGCACTCCTAATGGGATTTTTCCTCATAATCCTGAGCCACTACCTGAGAATCTTCAGGAGTTATCGCAGACGGTTATAAAAACTAAGTCTCATGCTGGTTTTGCCGTCGATCCTGATGTTGACAGGTTGGCCATTGTTGATGAAAACGGAGAAATGTTTGGCGAAGAGTACACCTTAGTTGCTGTGGCTGATTATGTTTTAAAGAATCAATGCGGAAATACGGTTTCTAATCTTTCTTCCACATCTGCTTTGCGCGATGTGACAACCAAAGCTGGAGGATCGTACTTTCCTTCTGCCGTTGGGGAGGTAAATGTTGTGGAGATGATGAAGGCTCAGAATGCTGTTATCGGAGGCGAGGGAAATGGAGGTGTGATTTACCCTGAATTGCATTACGGACGTGATGCACTTGTTGGTATAGCGTTGTTTTTGACGCATTTAGCGAAATCAAAAGGTTCATGTTCGCGCTTAAGGCAATTGTATCCGGATTACTACATTTCGAAAAATAAAATTGAGGTTCGTTCGAATACTGATATCAATATGATTTTAGAGAGCATTCAAAAGAAGTACGCAAAACAGCCCATCAATACGGTGGACGGTGTACGTATTGATTTTGATAACGCCTGGGTTCATTTGAGGCGGTCGAATACAGAACCAATTATAAGGATTTACGCTGAGTCTGATTCTATGACAAAGGCTGAGCATCTCGCTCACAAGCTTGTTCAGGATATTCGGGAAGTATTGAAGATTGAAAGGGAGAAATAGTGGGGATTTTCGAATAGTAAAGGGACAAAACAAGAAGTCTTCTTTACCTTTATGGATATTGCAAAGCATCGTTTCAAGTCACGATGTTATTTTTATTGTTGCCGTATTATTCAATAAAATATTGGTGTTGGAATTTTGGGTCATAAATCATTATGATCCTTGTCATAACTGTATGTTAATTAATTATTTATAACCATTCTTCATAAATTATAAATATATATAATGAATTGAAAAATAATATTATATCACAAAAATTCCCGAAATTAGATGTTAAATTTTAAATTAAATTTTTGTTAAACCTGTTTAATGCGTATTTTTGTACCTTAAAACTAATTGTTGAAATTATGAAGAAACTTATTCTATGCTTTTTCTTGTTTGGGCTGTTTGCATTTGCAACGCAGGCTCAAACGGTGGTGACCTACAGTTATACTGGTGGTCTTGAATCTTTTACTGTTCCCTGCGGCGTTGATACTATTACCTTCGATGTTTGGGGGGCACAAGGCGGCGCTGGTTCAGTTGGTGGAAATGGCTCGACCGGAGGTGGTGGCGGTTTGGGAGGTTATGTTTCTGCTAAGCGTGCTGTTTCTCAAGGTGATATTATTTACATTTTTGTTGGTGGCATGGGTACTGCACCAACAGGCGGTTTTAACGGTG
Source organism: Bacteroidales bacterium (assembly GCA_963678485.1). Classification (GTDB taxonomy): domain Bacteria; phylum Bacteroidota; class Bacteroidia; order Bacteroidales; family CAIWKO01; genus CALGYY01. Next base: position 81,799 of record OY782882.1, on the reverse strand, counting down.
GTGCGAATGGTGGTTCTCAAAACGCCGGTGGCGGTGGTGGAGCTTCTGATATTCGTTTCAACGGATCGACTTTAACGGATCGCATTTTAGTTGCCGGTGGCGGTGGCGGTGGCGGTCGTGGCGGCTGCGAGACTACTCCTGCTGGAGGCGGTAATGGTGGAAATGGTGGCGGTGGCTACGGCACAAATGGAGCTGATTCTCCTACTTCAGGTGGAGTTGCTGGTGGTGGCCAAGGCGGCCAAGGTGTAACTGGTGGTTCAGCTGGAATCGGCTGTGGTGGATTTAGTGGAACCGCGGGTACTAATGGAAACGTCAACGGTACTGGTGGCATTGGTGGTGCTGGTCAAAGTTGCTGCTGTTTTACCTATGGTAGTATTCCTGGCGGCGGCGGCGGCGGCGGCGGTTTCGTAGGTGGTGCTGGTGGTGGCGGCGGATCGGCCGGTACTTCTGGTTGTTCCGGTAACGATAAAGGCGCTGGTGGTGGTGGTGCTGGTGGTTTCAATCATATTGATACTACCCTTATTGATAGTACAAATATGCTGGGTGTCAGGTCGGGAGATGGACTTATAGTATTAACTTTCATTGAAAAGCTTGCAACTATTCCAGTGTTTGTTGACACAGCAGCAGAAGTATGCGAAAATTCGGTGACTACATTCACTGTTGCCGCTCAGCCTTATGCTAGTACATACACATGGTCAACAACTGGTGGTTTATCAATTACCACTGGTAATGGTACGAATACAGTTACAGTAACGGCAGTGAATACTCCGGGTACTATTATGGTGACTGCTGGAAATGCTTGTGGAACAGGTGATGCAGATACAACTAGCGTATCGGTGAATTTGTTGCCATCTATTGCTATTACCCCTTCCGCAACTTCGGTATGTTTGGGTGAGGCTGTTACTTTAACAGCAAGTGGTGCACCTTCTATCGGTTGGAATTATGGTGTTAACAATGGTGTTGCTTTCATACCTACTGTAACCCGCACCTATACTGCTAGTGGTACTGATGCTAATGGATGCGTTGGAATTAATATGATTACTATTACTGTTGACTCTTGTCTGGGTGTTGAAAACGCAATGCTTGCAGAAGGCATTTCTATTTTCCCTAATCCTTCAAAAGGTATAGTTACAATTAGCTCCAAAGATGATATGGGTACTGTTACCATTTATGATGCGCTTGGTAAAGTAGTTTATCAAAGTGCAAATGTTCAACGCGAACTTAAGGTTGATCTCACTGCTGAAGAATCAGGATTATTCCTGATTGAAATGCTCAGCGCTGATAAAGTTAAAAGAATGGTTCGTATTGTCAAAGAGTAATTAGTACTTACGAAATAGTTAAGAGCCCGCCAAAAAATTGGCGGGCTCTTTCTTTTTGGTTTAAAATGAGATTATGGTAACCTAAATAAAGCAGGATTGTTGAGGAGAAAAATTAATTTGAAATTCCAAATTGTGAAATCAAAAAAATTACTTTGTGAAAAATAAGTAGATGACAAAAGAGGATAAATTGATTTTGCGAGAAGCAGTAATAGCACGCAAGATCGTTACTAAAGAGATGAAAAAGTAATACTTGATGTTCATCTTGCCGAATTATATGGAGTTGAGACAAGAGCATTAAAACAAGCTGTACGTAGAAATAGAGATCGTTTTCCTGATGATTTTATGTATGAACTTACGGGTGCTGAAATAGAAGCCGTGGTATCACAAAATGTGATACCTTCTAAAAGACATCTTGGTGGTGCTGTTCCTTTTGCTTTTATAGAAAATGGTGTAGCTATGCTTTCTAGTGTTCTTAATAGTAAAAGAGCAATAGAAGTAAATATCGCAATAATGCGGACTTTTACCATACTTAGAAGAATGCTTTTGCTACAGAAAGACATTATGCATGAGATAGGCCAAATCAGGAAGCAACTACAGGAGCAAGGCAATGACATCATGCTGATTTTTGAATACCTTAAACAGTTTGAAGAAGCCAAGCAAAATCAATTGGACCAGGCTAACCGTAAGAGAATCGGGTTTAAGGCAGATAAAGAGTAAATTACCCATAGAGAAACACAGGACATAAGCAAACAAGATTTAGCTTCAAATATTTTTTTAAACAGCATTAAAAAAAATTGAAAGTCCCAATTATAACAATGCATTCTTCAAAACCATATATATGAAGGTAAATGCATCATATATGAAAAATGAAAAGAACAAGATTTCGCATAATCTTGATCGTTAATCCTCATTCTGAATATCGGCCATATAATGCATCTAAAAATCTTTTGATGGATCTTTTTTCGCAAACGAATCACCAAAGAACAATTCAATTTTCTACCAAACAGCAAACTTAATTTTTTCAATCAGGCTATCGCGATTAATGGTGCTGTCGTTCTCCGCAAAGATGGTCAAATTATACGACCCGGGTTTAAGCGAAGAATCCAATTTAATATAGAATGCATCGCTACTGCTGTTGAACGCGCTATCGCGAGGAGTAAGCCAGCCACTCTGATGTGCAAGTTGAGCCAAAGAATCTTTAATCTCAAACGAGTACTGTTTGAAACTTGGACTGTAGATATAGCCGCTCAAGGTATCGCCCGGATGAATTTTTTCCTGAAGCGTTACATTAATGGAATTGGGCATTGGCGCAACTTCGTAGCAGGTGGGCTGAGGATGCCCGCATGAAGCGAAAAATGAAAAACTAAGCAGAAATGCGCCGATTTTTATCTTTGCTGAAACCAGCTTTTTATTCTCACCATGGTAAAACCACAGCAGAAAGCTGATAATAATAAATGCGCAAGCTACCGGAATTACAATAGCTGGGAAAAGAAGATCGCGTGTTTTCATGGTGTTCGTTTTTGTGCTTGTAAAAATAGCAATATTCTGTAAATACATTATGATGGCTTCAGGTAAGAACACAGCTGAGTCAAAGTTTAGAGAGACATTATTAAATATGTAAGTTTTTACTATCTTTGTTTGTAGAAGCAAAACCTTTTGATATGCGTTATTCATTACCTGAAAATACTTCTGCCATTATACTTGCCGCCGGATCTTCCGGGCGAATGGGAATACCTAAAGCTCTGTTGAAAATGCCCGGACATGGCACTTTCCTCGACTATGCTGCAGCAACCTACCTTGAAGCGGGTTTGTCGCAGGTGATTATTGTTGTAAGTCCAACCGTATTTAAAGTGCTTGAATATCGCAAACCTGAATACTATAATGACGTCATATTTGTTCAAAATAGTCAGCAGGAAAAGGGGCGCATGTTCAGTATTAAACTTGGGTTAGATGTTGTTCCAGCCAAAAATTATTCATTCATCCATAATGTCGATCAGCCCTTCATTACGACGGAATTGTTAGACATAATGATGAAGAAAGCGGAGAGCGAAGCTTATGTTGTACCTTGTTTTGATAATAAAGGCGGACATCCTGTGCTGGTTGATTCAGAGATTGCGGATGTGATACGAAAAAAATATGCTCAATGCGATCAGCTGCGCTTAATCCTTGAACCATTTTTTAAGAATGCAGCCACAGTAAAAGAACCGCGTGTTTGCGAGAATATCAATACGCCTGAAGATTATCTCAGGATTTTTGGTGTGCCGTTTCAGTAAACATGAAAATCACGGATTTTAGCCCGATATCATTGGTTCGGTAAGGAGTTTCTCAACCTTAACAATATCTTCTGCACTCACATTATTCGCCAATAAATACGAACGTGTATCCCCATAGCGTTCGCCCATTTCTTTGAAAAATGCCTCAAGAAAATGCTCTTTTGCTGTGTAGGCAGCGAGATAATTTCCTGAAGGGAATAATCCAAAGCTGAACCATTTGAATTTTTTGAAAGCTTTGATGGCCTGAGGAAGCAGATAATTGTTTGTTTCAGAATAATGCGCCAGTATACTCTGACGATCTAATCCAAGCAATGATTGTATCGTCGCAATGACCACACCTGTTCTATCCTTTCCTCCGCGACAATGAATAACGATAGGGTAGTTCTCCTCATGTGCAAGTTCGGTAAATAATGGCTTCAAGTGAGGTGCAATCCAGTTTACAAGATCTCCGTAAATCGATTCCATGACCTCAACAATTTCTTTTTGCACATTTCTTTTGTTGAGATATGGTTGTAATCGCTGCATCGTTTCTCTTGTGATATCTGTTTCAAGATGAACCTGACGCAAATTCTTAAGCTCATCGGGCATTTTTAACCATTCTTTTTCTGGCCTGAGATCAATCAATGTTTTAATTCCTAATTTCAGAACCATGTCGATATCTGCCTTACTGGCCTTTTCAAATTGGCCTGAGCGATATAGTAATCCTTTACGAATCTGTCTGCGGTCGGGTAGTACAAAACCACCTGCATCCCTGAAGTTGAGAATGCCTTTGAGCTGGATATCCTTTCTCTGATGTGCTGTCATTGATTAGTGTCTGTCCATGAAGTCCGTCTGCTGCGTTGTCCTCGTATTGTCGGGCAGTCGATTACGCAAGTAAACTCCTGCCCGCCAACACTTCGGACGCCTTGTCTCGCCTTAGGCGAGAGAGCTTTCCGATCAGTCACTGAGTTTATAAACGGACTCTTATTTAATAATCGAGGTTACTTTGGGTGATTTTTTTGCAAATGTAGTAATCTCTGACTGATAACGATTGTTTGGAAATGTGGCTGCTTATGCGAAGGAAGAAATGAGAATGCATTATATAAATCTCTGTAAAAGAAATAATTAAGTTTAGTGGCTGTGTGATAAATGTCATACTTTAACATTAATTAACAGCAGACGATGCTGCACTATCCAGTTCCCTTCTAATTTTGCAAGCCGAAAATTAACGAAACATCATTTAATGAAAAAAGTACTTTACGCTACATTTACATTGTTCCTGATTGCATTTCTGGTTACAGAAAATTCCTTTGCCCAGTGCCCGGGTTGTTTAGTAAACGCATCCTGTACATCCAGTCCAGCTAAGCCAACTGTATGTCCGGATACTTTACCTGATGGCACTGCCATGCAAGCTTACGCAGAAGATATTTCTTTTTATTTACCCGCGCAATTCACCGATGAGGGGAGTGGGTTTAATGTTACCATGAACCAATTGACCGTTTTAAGCGTGACTGGTTTGCCTTATGGATTGAGCTGGCAAACCAATGCCGTTAACAATATTTATTATCCTTCGTCTAATCCACCAGCCAGCGAACATGGCTGCGCACGCATATGTGGAACGCCAATCATGGCAGGGAGCTATACTGTCACTGTATTTGTGCAGGCCGAAGTGACGGTTGCCGGCATTGGACAGACGGTTGATGATTATTTTACCTTACCATTGACCATATTACCTGGTTCAACGGCAAATACAAGCTTCAGTATTCAAAATCCAGTTGGATGTGAGCCCCACACCACCGCATTTGCTAATCTTGCTGGAGGGAATGGTCACGCAGGATACAGTTATTCCTGGAATTTTGGAAATGGAAATCTGAGTACTCAGGAGAATCCACCTGCGCAGAATTATCCTGCAGCCGGCGATTATGTAGTAAGTCTGCAAACCACCATTGATACTATTGGATATTTTCTTACCAGTGTTTCAGTATTGGGCTCTACTGGCTGCGATGACTCTCCGTTTTCAGCACCCGATTATTATTTTGTGTTGAAATCTGGTACCACCGTGATTTATTCTTCTTCATATATCGACAACTCAAATGCCCCCGTGACTTTTACTTTTAGTCAGATACCCTTGTCAAATGTCACCTACACCCTTGAAATATGGGATTATGACAGTGGTTTAGCCGGTGGTGATGATGGCTGTGGTTCAGTGACATTTAATGGAAACGCTGCTGGAACTCAAACACTCACCAGCGGATCTTTGTCAACCAGCGTCACTATCAGTCATCCATTGATTGTTACAAATGCAAGCGATACTATTCACGTGTATGAGACACCGCAAGTTTCTGCAATTCAATATACTCCTAACGACAGCATTTGTGCTGGTGGCAATATCTCGTTGAGTATAACCGCTACTGGTGCTGCGACCTATCAGTGGTACAGAGATACACTGGCTGTGCTGAATGCCACAGACATCCAATATGCGACTCAGACATCAGGATTGTATTATTGTGAGGCCATGAGTGATTTTGGATGCCGCGCTCACACCCCGAACCAGCGGATTACAGCGGTTCCTAATCCCACTAAGCCTACTTTTTGGATTACCACTAATATGCTGAATACTGCATTAACAGGCTTTAGTTTGCAATGGTATTTTGAGAATGCTGCAATTTTAGGTGCTACGGGAATGACCTGTCCGGTTACAGCTACAGGAAATTACTTCCTTATTGCAAAGAATGCTTTTGGTTGCACTACATCTTCGGATACCGTGTTGGTAAGCTTTAATGATGCTGGAATCTACGAAACACCTGTTCTTTCTGATGTTTCAGTGTTTCCAAATCCAAACAATGGATCGTTCAAGGTGAATTTATATCTAAATTCAGAACAACGCATTAATTATCAGGTAACAGATTTTGTTGGACAATTAGTTTACACTAAGACTTCTGAACCCGGGATTGGATTGATTGAGGAGAATATTGAACTCGGGAATCTGGCTTCCGGTGTGTATTTGCTTCAGGTAGAAGCGGGGGCAACCAGGATATATCGAAAAATTCACGTTTATTGAATCTCGATAATTTTATTCTTTATTGCGAATTTAATCAGATCAACGGTTGAGTTCAACTCCAGTTTTTGCATGATGTGATTCTTATGCGATTCAACGGTGCGAATGCTGATAAATAGTTTGTCTGCAATTTCCTGATTCGCCATTCCACCGGCGAAAAGTTTTAATATTTCGATTTCTCTGCCGGTCAGTTTTTCTTCATTTGCCTGAGGCTCTTTTCCGCCATTTTTGGCCTTTTGGATGTAATTCTTAAGAATGATATTCGAGACGCTTTCGCTGAAATATTCTTCATTGTTGGCGATTGCATTTAAGGCGTCGAGCAGTTCTTTACGCGTTGTATTTTTGGGGAGGTATCCCTTAGCCCCGGCTTTGATTGCATTGAAGATGAAATCTTCACCAGTGTGCATCGAAAGGATAAGTACCTTGATGGAAGGGTGCGATTCCGTAAGGGCCTTTGTGAGCTCTATTCCGGAAATATCCGGAAGGGAAATATCCATAATAATCAGGTCGGTCTCCTGCTGTTGCAAAAGTTCCTTAAGTTCTTGTCCTGAGGCTGCCTCACCAGCAACCGACATACCTGGTGCATCAGCTAATAAGGCTTTGATGCCATCGCGTACGATCTGATGATCTTCAACAAGAATAATCTTTAAGTCGCTCATGTGGGTGTGGTTTTATGGCGTTGATGTTTTTGGCTAATTTACTGAATTCCATGGAATTTTTACAAATACTGAGGTTCCCTTTCCAGGTTCTGAATTAATTTCAATGCAGCCTTGCATCATATTAACCCTTTCCCTCATGTTGTAAATACCATTTCCAACGAATTTGTGCGTTTTATCAAACTTAAATCCCTTACCATTGTCACGTATCAGAAGCACGATGAAGGACTCTTCAAATGTCAGGCTTAACTGTATCCCACTAGCGTGTGCGTGCTTTACTGAATTGTTAACAGCTTCTTGTGCGATACGGTAAAGGTACAAAATTGTTTTTCCACTCAGATTATCAGGAAGATTTTTAGTTTCGAAATCAACATTAATTCCTGAATTTTCTGAAACGCCATCACATAATTTTCTTAATGCATTCACGATTCCGAATTCCTGCAAGCCTGAAGGCATAATATTATTCGAAATACGTCTGATCTCGTCAATCGTCTTATCAAACATATTCCTGAGCTCGCGCAGCATATTCTGTGTTTTCTCGTCTTCGTTGTTGAGCGTACTTTCCAGTTTTAATTTGATTCCCACGAGTATCTGTCCAATACCGTCGTGTAGTTCACGCGAAAGGCGTTCACGTTCAATTTCCTGACCATCGATGACCCAGGATAACCGCTTTAAGCGTTCTTCCTGTAATTCCTTTTCGAAAGCCCGGCGGCGACTGATATCACGAAGTACAGAAGCGAAAATCATTTTATCGTGGTATTCAATTGCGCTCATTTGAACTTCGACAGGGAACGTGGTTTTGTCTTTTTTGTACGCGATGGTTTCGTAAGTGAAGGCTCTGAGGGGAATTCGGAATGGTGTACTTTTTTCCATTTGGAAAATGTCGGAGACGTCCATTTTCATAAGCTCAGCTTCGGAATAGCCGGTGAGCCTGACCATAGCCTGATTGACCAGTAATGGCCAGTGATCTTCATGTAACACTATGCCGTCGAGCGTGGCATCATAGAAATGCGAAAGCCTTTCTTCACGCTCCTTTAATGTGCTGGTCATGCTTTTTAATTGCACTGCCATGCGATTAAAAGAATCGGTCAGTGCACCGATTTCATCACTCGAGCGAATTTCGAGTTGCGTTTCAAAATCACCTTTCCCAATTTTCTCTGCAGCTTTTTTAAGGCGGATTACCGGAAGTGTCATACGTTTTGAAACCAGATAAAAATACACGGTTAAAACCAGGATTACAATCAGAGAAAGCCAAAGCATCCGATTCCTTAGAGCGAAGATGCTTGTCATTGCTTCTTTACGGTCAATCTCTGCCATGATTACCCAATGCAGTCCCGGAATATTTAAGGGACTATGAGCATTAAGTACTTTTTTTGAGCGGTAGTCGATAAGTTCGGCAGTGCCGGCCATTCCATTTAATGCATGCCTTACGGCTTCGTTATTCACTTTGATTTTTACGATGGAATGTTCTACGAACCGCGATTTGCTTCTAAGTAAGGAGTCGGGGCCAACCAGATAGGTTTCGCCTGTGTGACCAAGCCCATTCATGGGATCGTTCTCCAGCATGATTTTGTCGATAGCATCTGGATTAAGTTCCAGCGACAACCATCCAATCGATTTTCCTGTTGCTGAGGTGATGCGAGTGGTAATCATCAACGGAAGGTCTATGCTATCCTGTCCTCCGCTGTAATCGTTGATGAGAATCGGATTTTTTTGTGCATCTAGGCGGGAATGCAAAAGAACCATGAGTGAAGTATCCGGATTTTTGAAGGATTGACTGCTGCCATCATTCTGCATGAGCGAAGCACTGGCAAAATGATGCATAGTGTCGCAAATGCAGAGACGACGGTAAGTCCCGGCATTTTTTAGGTACTGAATCATGGTTGGAAGGTGAGTCGCAGGTTTCCAAATTGCATCAGTTGAGGTGTCGTTAGCGGCTTCGGGATGTTCGCCCATGTTTTTTAATGCCGCGATAATATCTTCAGATGTTCGAATAAACTTAAGTTCATTCACACGTGCCTGAAAAAAGGCTTCTACATTGTTCTTTTTTGCTTCGCAGATGCTGCTAAGGTGATTGAGTGTGCGCTGGCGGATGGCATTTTCGGAACTCAGATACGATAAGATGCCGACTACAGCAATGGCTGCAATGGAAACCAGAAGAAAATTCAGAATCAGTTTTCCGCTGAGGGAAATTCGCTGTTTCATTCGTTTCTGTGTAGGGTTTTAATTTGACATGGTAAAGAAAAGCAGAATTTACTTCAACAGAACCAATATCTTTGTAAAAATACATAAATTAGCACTTTGAACCTCAAGCGATGAATGATTTAATAAAATTACTTTTTTGTAATGCATTAAATGATTCACATTAGTATCTCCAATATAGGGAATATCGATTATGCAAATTTTACTAGCCGATAGTGGCAGCACCAAAACAGATTGGGCTATTTGCAGGGCTGATGGTTCTGTGATAAGGTTTCAGACCATGGGATTAAATCCGTGGTTTGTTAGTACGGAACAATTTTCAGAAATTCTTGCGCTTCAATTGCTGCCACGAATGGCATCAGAGGAGTCTTATTGCGCCTATTTCTTTGGTGCAGGATGCGGGAATCAGGCACACTGCGATTCGCTTAGCTCTTGTTTTTTACAGGCAGGAGCTGAAGCGGTGAAGGTTGGTACCGACCTTCAGGGTGCTGCTTTGGCTGCATTTGGTATGGCTGAAGGTATTATAATGATTCTTGGAACCGGTGCTAATGCTGGCTCATGTTATAACGGGACGATAATTAAAACAGCTCCCTCTACTGGATTTATTTTGGGTGATGAAGGCAGTGCCGCATGGATTGGAAAGCACCTGCTATCGGACTATTTGCGAAATCAACTTCCTGAAGCATTAAAGCAGACTATGGACTCGCGCTTTGATCTGAAAAATGAGAATATCCTTGATCATGTTTACAAGCAAGCTCGCCCTAATTTTTATATTGCAAAATATGCTTCATCTCTTGAGGGAAATGAAGATATTGAATATGTTCAGCAATTATTGAAACAAGGGTTCGAAGCTTTCTTCAAAAATTATATAGGGACCTTGGATGCAAAACATACAATTCCTGTTGTGGCCGTTGGTACAGTTGCTCAATCGCATGAAAAACTTTTAGCATCTGTGGCATCTTCCCATGGATATCGGGATTTTAAAATTCTTAAATCAGTTATCGATGGCTTGATTGGATTTTACAGCAATCAAGTAATTTAGATGTCTATAATGTAAGAATGGAATTTATTCTTGTTTTTTCAGGAATGTTTCAACTGCTTTCCAATACTCCAGATTGTCGGGAACATCGTCCCATAGCGCCATTGATCCGTGCTCACCGCGACCTTTTGGGCGATAATGAGTAACGTATTTTGGACCCATCGCATCAATAAGTGAAACGAGCTCGTCATTAACCTCGTCGCGTGAAGAGGTGATGAATACTGGCTTTCCGATATCGCGAATATAATTCTTCAGAACCAGACTGTCTTTTGCAAAATATTCACCGGGGCTGAAAGCAATGATAGCTTTCACATTGGGATTCGCTTTTCCAACCTTCAATGCTAATGAGGCCGAATAGGAGCTGCCCCATAAGATAATCTTTCGATTGTATTTTTTGGAGGCGTAATTTACCGCTGCTTCAATATCTTTTTCAGCATCCAAAAATCCGGTGGGAAGATTACGTTTATCCGCCAGCAGCTTGGTTTCATTATCGTAACCCGAAGTGCTTCCTCCTGAACGCTGATCGATAGCCATGCAATTGTAGCCGTCTTTGCAGAGTTTTTTTGCAATTTGGCGATACTCCGATTTGTTGAATTCTGCCATATGACAAAGTACAATGAAGTCGCCTGTGTTTTTGGCATCTATATATACATTGGCAGCAATTGGTAATTTATCTGATGAAGGGAACTCTATCCGTTCAGGAATATTAGCTGTAGTTTGTACGCTGTCATTTGCAATTTGCGGCTTTTCGCTTCCGGTCTGGCATGCTGCCAGTAACATAGTAAATCCGGCTAACATGAAAAATGTAATTCTGTTCATCGGGGGTAGTTTTTTGTGTGAAAGTATTTGATAATCTTAAGAGGCCTGAGGTAAATGATATTGATTCGATATCTCAGAATGCTGTCAATATTTCAGCAGTTTTAGCTGTTGTGAGGCCTTTCCAATATTCATTTCTATAATATATAATCCATTTTCAAAATCGTTCAGCATAATGCGAAGACGCCTATCAGTAACCGTTGGTTGGAAGTTTTCAATTAATCGGCCGGTGACGTCATAGATATTTATTGTGATAGGATCATCGGTCAGTGAAGGCCAGATTATCGTTGCTTCATGATTGGCAGGATTGGGCAGTATCTGTATTTGTGAGCCGTCAGAACTTAAATCTGTGCCAACCGAATAAATATATAATGTGTCAGAAAAGTTGTCTGTTCCGCAGGCATTGGTGACCGATAGTACAACATGGTAGGTGCCATTGGAAGTATAGGTGTGCTGCGGATTCTGTAATGAGGAATAAGTGCCGTCATCAAAATTCCAGTTCCAGCTGGCGGCATCTGTGCTTAAATCTGTAAAATTAAAAGTCGTCATATTCACTGTTTGTGAGAACAGCGCTGAGGGCGGATTGGAATGCACAAATACTGTTGCAGGTGATCGCGGACTTGTGCAGGCATTCATTTGGATTTCCCAATCATAAAAATAATAATAATACGATTGATTTGTATATGAATTTCCAGTAATACTTATTACACCAGGCACAGTGTAGGGGAAACTTGCACCTGCTGCATTGCGGTAAAGACGGCAAATTGAATCGCATTCGAGTCGGTATCCGCTTCCGGCCGGAATGTAGAAGTTTAAATTAATCCGTTGCATGCCTGCACCAATTGCGACATTAGTGTCCTGCAATATAATTCCTGATGAGTTTCTGAGTCGAATCTTTCTGTTGGTGTTGGTCTGTGCGTAGACCTTTACCGAACGCAGTGTAATATCCTGCAAGGCGTCGAAGCGGAGATAGTGATTTGCGCTGCCCGTATAGAAGGCCCCTACGGTGAGTGCCGAATCAGATGGGCCCACATAATGTATTTCTTCAATCTGATCGTCTGGGTAATAGGTAGTTGTTGCACTAAGGGTTGGCGTAGTAAAGCTATTGCCTGTTCCCACAAGATTTCCGCCGAACGGGGCATCATACCAGCGGATATTGCCGCTTCCACTGGCGTTCAGTTGCACCGAGCCACTGTTGCAAATCATAGCACTGTCGCAAAGCGGAGCCAGCGGCCGGTCAATGTTTATATACTCTAAATGAGAATATACATCTGTTCCATATGCATTAGTCGCGGATAAAGAAACATTAAACAAACCATTTTGTAAATAGGTATGTGTAGGATTTTGCTGGGTGGATGTGTTACCGTCGCCAAAATCCCACAGCCATGAGGTTGGATTATTTGTTGAATGATCACTAAAGGTAATTTCGCCATTGCATGATGATAATGGACTTGCATTAAACATGGACACAGGAGCAGAGCCACTTTGGGTGCATGCCCATTCCAGTTCAAATCCACGCATATTGGTATAGAGGTCGGAGTGGAAAACTACAGTGAAACTATTACCGCTTGTAGTGAGGGCAGCAGGCGGTGTATTAGCTGCAGTATTACACCAGCTTCCCAAAAGGGGCGATAATACTGAGTTTCCATCAAAGATCTTTATTACATCGTAATCACAGCTACTTGCGCTTCCTGGCTCCACATCAAAATCATTAAACATAAGCTGCAGCGATGCTGCGCCACTTGCCGTTATAAGCACTGTATCGTTTGTATTGTTAGGATAATTTTGCAAACCGCCCGCATCATATAATATTCCACTGCAATCGTTATAACTGGAGGTTGCATTGCTTATCATCGAGTAGCTGCAGACCTGAATGATGTCAAGTGTTTCGGAATGGCTGTTGCTGCCGTCGGGGCCGGTTACCGTTAAGGTGATCGTCTTTGTTCCCGGCGTAGTATAAAAAATCTGATGGGGTCCGGTAGTGTTGGCGGTTGCTGGAACTGCTCCACTACCAAAATTCCAAGCATAGGTTGTAACCGATCCTGTGGACGCACTGGCAATATCTATGGGATGATCCACACATAAGCCATTATCGGTGATATTAAAGTCAGCCTTTACACAATTTCCCTGAATGGGAATACTATATATGTATGGCCGATAATTATGGCCTGAAAGGCTAAGTACAGCATGAGCTCCTGCAAAGGGTGTAAACGTTAGTGTTCCAACTCCACTGCTCAGTGAGGTTTCTGCAACCAATTCCCCATCGACTACCAGCGTAGCCAATGCATTGGGAAGGGAAGAGCTGAAAATATTGAAAACACTATCGCGACAGAACAATGTATCGCTGTGTGTGGCCGTGATGGCTGTTGGCAGCGCCGTCCATATCTGCATTGCAGGGTCACCAAAGTAGTGAAATAGTTCGTGGGTATAGCTGTCATCCCCCCAGGTTTGAATCATACGCATCATTCCCTGATTAAGCACATCACCCATAGTGTAAATATCGGTGTGGGGAGTAGGGGTACCGATGGGTGAATCGGCATAACCTGTGAAATCGGGCAGTATTCCGGGGTTCGACCAGATAGCATCAAACATTCCGAGGATTAGGCCATCGTTGTATCCTGAATAACTATAATAGGCGGCTCCGAAAACGCCGACAGCACCGCCATTGGTGTATCTGAGAAACTTCTCAGAAAAGCACTCCGGAAGTTGATATTCTCCAGTGTGGCAATTGATACTGAAAACAACCGGTGTGAGATTTCCATTGTTCAGCATATTAATATCAGTGGTGGTGAAGCGCGGACTTGCCCATCCCGAACCCCCAACATAACCATGGTCACGATGTGCAATAAATAATCTCCCGCTTGGACTATTAAGAGCATCGCGGATATCGTACCGGTCTCCATCCCATGCAAAACCTGGCTTTTGGAGGTATGCAGGTACGGGTTCTCCGGCGGCATAATAGTCATTATTCCAGTATAAGGGGGTTACATCTGCATCGGTAGTATAAACCCGATCGGTAGTAAAACCCTGTTCATTGTTCATGTAATCTCTGAGTTCTTCAGCCGTTAGGGCAAATCGACGATCCTCATAACTGTTGGAATCATCGTCCTGAAACTGTGCACACACTGTTCCGCTTGTATAAAAGGCTGCGGTAGAAGGAGGATTTTTTTCGTAGTTGATAATTTTGGTTACAACACTCATTGCTTCAGTGGCAGAAGAAACTGAGATGCGTCCGAAGGCCATATCAGCAACATCATCACCTGCGCCATCCATACAGGCGTAGTAAAGGTCGGTTGCAAAGTTATCGCCATACACCGGGTCTTGGTGAATCTCTCCCGGCACCAAATCATGGTCGCCAAGGATTACAAAATAATCGGTTTAGGACTCCAGCTCTGATAGCGTTGCTGAATAGCGGCTTTCACCTGCGAACTGGTCCATGAGGAAGCACTTACAATTTCGCATCGATAACCTAACTGCGATTTCCACTTGGCAAGGGAATCGGCAGCCTGTAAATAGTTTTGGTGAGTAATAATAATGTAATCGGCGGCCGGACCAATTACGTTCTTTTTCTGAGAATAATTTTTAGCGGCTTCTGATACGCTTTGCTGGTTTAAGACCAGATTAGGTAATTTGGAAAGGAACGCAGAGCTGAGATCAGCATGATTAAAAAAGGAGGTGGCACCAGTGAAAGAAATGGTGTATGATAGCTTGCTGAATACTGTTATCTTTCGTTGGGCGGGATTATACTGTAATGGACATACCTGAATGAGCGCTAATCGGAGGCCTTTTAATCGAAGTGTTGCGATTATTTTTACTGGAGCATCAGGATAATTCACATCACTTTGGTAAAATGCTTCATCTATTTCGAAGCTAGGTTCAGGATCGCCTTCTCTGTCAGTAGCTGGTTTTAATGCGGGATATACGCATTGGTTTGGGATAATTTTAGTTTCGGAGCTCTGGAAATCTATTTGTGGTGTTGCGTCTTCAGGGATTAATACCAGGTCGTAATGAACTGGCAATGCTGGTCTGCCCACAGTTTTTAAGTGACTAAAATCCTTGATGGTATAAAACTGAAAGTTAATCTGCTGTTCTAGTTTGTTGCTGACTGACGCACCGGGAAATTGATAGGTAGCGTTGATGCCTTTAAGTCCGTAGTCCTGAATTTTTCTGCTTACCTCAGGAAGTACATTTAAAGATGAGTTTGTAGTAAAATTGATGAGGGAGTTTTGCCCATAAGTCTGACTGAATCCACAAATGCTCAGAAGGAGTATAAGGACAATTAACCTAGAGCAGTGTTTTAGTAAAGGCAGTGTGTTCCGCATAAAGCCAGCGTTTCCACAAATTTAAGAAAAATATCGATATCGCGGATACATTATTCCTTAGCATCGATTTCGTCGAGCCAAAGTTCAGCAAGTTCGATGGTGGGGAGGACTTTGAGTACCGCACCCCGGTTGACCACCACGTTTTCGAAAAAACCGGTGATTTCGGAAGGTTTTGCAACGATGGCAATGCGGATTTTGTGACCCCAGACTTTTGCAGCCATTTCTCCAAGTTCGTAGCGATCCATCACAGGAGGGATACGTTTCATTTGAGAAATGTCCAGAATAATTTTGTTGATTTTGTGTTTGTCAGACAATTCGGCCAATTCCACAATTATCTCAGCTGGCTGAGTTGTCGACTCGTAATTGCCAGATGTTGCGAAAAATATATAATTGGGCCGTATTTCTATTGTTTTGGTCAAGATATGAAAATCTGTATAATATTCATTCAGTGATGACTATACAAATGTACATCATAATATTAACAAAGCAAGAAATAATTAACAAAAATTTAGGAACAAATGATATGAGTTAGTAAATCAATACAATAAGCTGTAAATTTTGATTGTTTCTAACTCAATTATCCACGATCGAAGAATGGATTTTTAGCCATTGCAGCCAGAGGAATTCCGACGGCAATACGAGTTTCAGCGGGTAGGAAACGTAATTCCATGGCAGCTTTACCGACGCTAAACATTACGCGATTATCAGCATGATGAGCAGCGGCAACCGAAACGGCGGATCCAACAGCGATACCTAAGTCGATAGTATTGAATGCACAGGGAGCCTGAGGAAACTGTTCTTTACCGCTGCAGTTAGTGTGACCGCAAAAACCGCAGTGGGAGAGGCCTGCAGTGCTTATTCTTGCACCAATAAGAACAACAGCAGCAGCATGGGCGAGATTTCCGGCATCGCGGATAAAGAACTCCTGTTGATTCAAGGTTCCCATTTGAACCATGGTAGCAGCCAGTTTTTTAATCTCATCACCGGTGATCATGGATGTAAAGAGGTTGTCGCGTCCCCGCCCTTTTGGAGCCGTTCGGGCGGCAATCATCATCATGCCAGCAATTTCTTCCAGCGATTTATTATGGAGCTCCTGCTCATTAATTAGTGCCATATTGATAGAGTTGAATGAAGGACGAAAAAAGGAATTAGAACTTCGAGTTGATATTGGTGGTATCACCTTGAAGTATACTCACAAGGCGTCCCTGTTCAAATAGTATTTCTTTTTCTACCTGTCCATCCTGAAAGTACCAGGTTTCGGTTCCGTCTTTCAGATTGTTTATGTAGTTGATTTCTCTTTTGGTTTTACCGTTCCAGTAATAGCCGGTTTGTTTTCCTGTTCCCTTGTTAAAATTACCTTTACCTACCACTAAACCCCGTTCATCGTAATAGGTCCAATCTCCATCAAATAGCCCCATAGCAAAATTGCCATCAATCATGATTTCTCCGTCAGGGAAATACTCTCTGTATTTTCCGTTTAAGGTATCATTCTGGTAGGTTTCTTCAAAAATTTTATAGCCTTCTTCGGAGAACACCCAGCAAAGCCCGTCCTTTTTCCCATTCACAAATTGATCGATACGTTGCTTCTTTCCATTAAAAAACCATCGGGTACATTCACCTTGCAATTGGTCATCAACATAATAACATTCCATTTGCTTGGAACCGCCTTCCCAGTACCAGACGGCAGGGCCATTCATTTTATCCCCTTTGTAGGAGATTTCGGATTGCAAATCACCAGAAGGATAATACGCCTTTTCTGTTTTGTTGCAGGAGGAAAGAAAAATTAATGTGCCGATGAGAATCAGTGCAAGTCGGTGCTTTCGATCGATAGAAACGTGCAACATCAGGCCACTTTCAAAAATGCAGATTGCGTTTTATTGATTTTCTCTTCAGCGTAGGCTTTGGAAATCTTTAGGGTTTGTTTAGCCTCCGACGAAGGACCTTCGTACATGGCGTCAACCATTATCGCTTCAAGTATGGATCGTAATCCTCTTGCGCCGAGGCGGTATTCGATTGATTTTTCAACAATCAGTTTGAGTGCTTCATTGTCGAAGCTAAGCTTAATGCCATCAAGTTCGAAGAGTTTAATATACTGCTTGATGATAGCATTCTTTGGTTCGGTTAGGATTCTAAACAGTGTTTCGCTGTTGAGCGGATTCAGATAGGTGATAACTGGCAGACGGCCCACTAATTCAGGAATTAGTCCAAAAGACTTGAGATCCTGGGGTGCAACGTATTGGAATAAATTTGTTTTGTCGATATCGCCTTTGGACTTATCTACACTATATCCAATCATATTTGTTTGCAGACGGGCACCAATCTTTTTCTCAAGTCCATCGAAGGCACCACCGCAAATAAATAGAATATTTTCAGTATTTACCTGAATCATTTTTTGCTCAGGATGTTTACGTCCGCCCTGAGGAGGTACGTTGATGACCGAGCCTTCAAGCAATTTTAATAATGCTTGTTGAACGCCTTCACCACTAACATCGCGTGTGATTGAAGGGTTGTCGCTTTTGCGGGCAATTTTATCGATTTCATCAATAAACACTATGCCCCGTTCAGCGGCTGATACATTAAAATCGGCAACCTGAAGCAAGCGACTAAGAACGCTTTCAACATCCTCACCAACATAACCGGCTTCTGTAAGTACTGTGGCGTCGGCAATGCAGAAAGGTACGCTCAGCATGCGCGCTATGGTGCGGGCCAGTAAGGTTTTTCCGGTGCCTGTTTCACCAACGAGGACGATGTTTGATTTTTCAATTTCAACTTCATCCTTATCTTTTTTGCTGGTGCTGTGGTTGATGCGTTTATAGTGGTTGTAAACAGCGACTGATAAGACTTTCTTGGCGTCGTCCTGACCGATTACATATTCGTCGAGGCGTTGCTTGATTTCTGAAGGCTTTAACAGGCGTGTTTGAGAAAAATCCTGTGCTTTTTGTGGTGCTTCTTCACGAATAATATTATGAGCCTGTTCCACACAGATGTCGCAGATCTTGGCTTCTAGACCTGCAATCAGCATGTTCACTTCACTTTTTTTGCGTCCGCAAAAGGAGCAATGTTCAGTTTCTTTGGCCATTTCGTGAGTTACACTTTTTATTTTGTGTTTTTGGCTTTAACCAACACGTCGTCGATCATGCCATATTCTTTAGCTTCCTGAGCAATCATCCAGTAGTCGCGGTCAGCATCAGCCCAAATTTTATCGAATTTTTGACCTGAATGTTTTGCAATGATATCGTACAATTCATTCTTCAGCTTGTGAATTTCGCGAGCGGTGATTTCGATATCAGAGGCCTGACCTTCTGCGCCACCCATAGGTTGGTGAATCAGAATACGTGAGTGGGGAAGGGCGGTTCTTTTACCGGCAGCACCAGCGCAAAGCAGGACAGCGGCCATACTTGCTGCGATACCTGTACAGATGGTGGCCACATCCGAAGAAATATACTGCATCGTATCATAGATACCTAAGCCAGCGTAAACGCTTCCTCCGGGACTATTCAGATAAATTTGTATATCTTTTTTTCCATCTACTGACTCAAGAAACAGCAGCTGTGCCTGAATAATATTGGCAATGTAATCGTCGATTGGCGTTCCAAGAAAAATAATGCGGTCCATCATCAATCTGGAAAATACATCAACCTCACGAAAATTGACCTGACGCTCTTCGATGATTGTGCGTGTCATATCATGTGCTGAATTGTACTTATCGAGGGAAATGCTGCTAATCCCTAAATGCCTGGTGGCATATTTGCGAAATTCTTTGCTTGAGTTCATAAGAATGGGTTTATGTAACCAAAAATACTAAAATAATGAGAACGTCTTCAACTTATTTTTTGTATGCTTCGTCGATAAATTCCTTGTACGTGGCTTTTTTGGTCTTTATGCTAAGCTTTTCGCGATAGAGTGCAAGTAATTTGCGATCATAAAGTACCTGAAAGATTTGACGTGCTTCTTTTTCGTTTTTCAGCACCTGTTCAGCAATCATATCAAGACGTTTTTCGTCTTCTTTTTTGTGGTCATGCTCTTCACCTTCAGCGTGTTCATGCTCTTGCTCAGGCATGCCTTTGAAGGCGTCATTTTTACGGAAGTAGTCTTTTACATATTCTTTTGCATCGTCCATGCTGACCTTAACTTCGTATTTCTTCAGGATATTGTTTTCAATCAACTGCCAGCGCAGAGCGTCGGATGTTTCAGCATATTCGTTGATGATTTTTTCAGGAGTCAGTTTTTCGTCAGTGTTGGTAGCAACGAAATATCTTTTGAGGAAATCATCCGGTAAGGCGATACTGCTGCTGTCAACAAGGACTTTTTGGATGTCGGTCAATAACTTACGTTCAGCGTCGCTTTTATGGTTTGCCACTAGTTCTTCACGTAATTTTTCACGTAAGGCTTCTTCGGTAGTGACTTCGCCATTAGGGAATATTTTTGTGAAGAATTCGATATCCATAGTTGCAGGTTCAACGCGGCTTATAGAGTTCACCGTAAAACGGAAATTGCTTTTAAGCTGATCGGCTTGTTCCTGTTTGATTCCAAGAATATAATTGAGTTCGAATTCGTTCTTGACGATTTTCTTTGGGTCGATAACCAGTGAAGTTCCCGGTTTCAGGCCAATAAATTTCTTTTTAATCTTTTCATCAGGCATGTATTCAGTGAAAACTGAAGAATCGTGCTTGATGCCACCTTCAAGGATATTATCTTCAGCATCCAGTTCTTCGAATGTGCCTGCAATCATATCACCAGTGGCTGATACTTCAGGGTTCAAGAAATTGCCATATTTTTTACGAATGCTGGCGATTTGCTCCTCGATTTCGTCTTCATCAACTTGGACTTCGTATTCGGTAACTTTAATTTTTTCGTCGAGAATCGGGTCGATTTCCGGACTTAAGCCTAAATCAAAGAAAAAATCGAATTCTGTTTGAGTATCTAAATCAAGGGTAGGACTTTTTTCAACATTAGGCAGGGGGTTGCCGAGAATCTGCAGATTGTTATCTTCGATGTGTTTTGCAACGGCGTCGGCAAGAAGTTTATCAATTTGATCAGCGATTACAGCTTTACCGTACATTTTTTTAACCATTCCAAAAGGAACTTTTCCGGGACGAAAGCCTGGGATACTGGCTTTACGTTGATATTCTCTTAACTGCTTATCTACTTCTTGCTGATAATCTTCCTGAGTAAAGTGAACCTGAATTGTGGCGGTCAGTTCACCTGTCGATTCCTGTGTAATGTTCATTGTTCTGATTTTTATGCTTAATTCTGTGCGGATGAAGGGACTCGAACCCCCACTCCTTTCGGAACCAGATCCTAAGTCTGGCGCGGCTACCAATTACGCCACATCCGCATTTGTGAAAAAGGAGTGCAAATGTACGATATTTTTTTAATGGCATTATATTAAGGTGTCATTTTTTGACTGATTCTTGGTTCGGCTTGGTCGTTTGAGGGATTTATTGGCTCTTTATTAAAAACCTTTGGTGATGCTATTCAGATTGGCTTAGCATAAAACTCATACATTTTCGTTTATCTTTGCACCGTAAAATTTATGCTTTGGAGAATATTCTTGAACGATTAAGGCGATTTTTTGGCTTAAAGAAATTATATCTTTTTGTTATTAAGACCTATATAGGGCCTTTGGTACTCACATTTTTCATTGCTGTTTTTATATTGTTGATGCAGTTTCTGTGGAAATACATCGATGATATGGTTGGGAAGGGATTTGAGTGGTATATCATTGCCGAACTCCTATTTTATGCATCAGCTACTTTTGTTCCCATGGCTCTGCCTTTGGCGATACTTTTAGCCTCAATCATGGCCTTCGGAAACCTTGGTGAAAATTATGAGTTGGTTGCCATCAAATCCTCCGGAATCTCTTTTCGCAAAGCGATGTTGCCAATTGCAGGACTTACTCTTTTGATTTGCTGTGCTGCTTTTTACTTCTCAAATAATATTTTGCCCATCGCCAATTTGAAATTTGGCACCTTGCTTTTTGACGTGCGCGAGAAAAAGCCTGCTCTTAATATTAATGAAGGAGTGTTTTACAACGAAATCGAAGGTTTTGTGATTCGTGTAGGAAGTAAGGAGAAAGATGGTAAGACCATCAACGATGTGATGATTTTTGATCATACCGCGGATATGGGAAATATTAATGTTACACTGGCGGAGCGGGGAATAATGGAAAAATCGCGCGATAACCGCTATTTGATCTTTACATTATTTAATGGTCACAATTTTTATGAGCGGGTTGAAAAGCGTGAAAATCTCGATGATCGCCCATTTCAGCGAACTCAATTTAAGGAGGAGGTAGTCAGGTACGATTTGTCGGACTTTGCAATGCAACGTTCGAATGAAGAGCTGTTTAAGGATAATTATCAAATGTTGAATATTTCCCAGCTTGAGGAATCGGCCGATAGTCTTAGAATTGAGTTTGAAGTCAGACGTATTCAATTCAGAAGCGTGATGAAAGGGTCATTCCATTATCTGGCGATTCTGGATACAAACGCAAAACCGACAGTTAACTCACTCTCAATAAAGCCTGAAGTCTTGTCTAATTTCGACCGTTCGGAGCGCATGAAAATATCGGATATGGCTCTGGGTTCGGCACGTGGTCTTTATCAGCAGTTTCAGTATACAGAAAATGATTTTCGCGTAAAGCGCGAGTATCTAAGCAAGCATGGCATAGAATGGCACAGGAAATTCACATTGAGTTTCGCCTGTTTGGTGCTCTTTTTTATTGGAGCACCGCTGGGTGCGATTATTCGACGTGGCGGTCTTGGCTTGCCCGTGGTGTTTGCGACCTTATTTTTTATCGTATTTCATGTGGTTTCCATGACGGGTGAAAAATTCGTTAAAGAAGGTGTATGGCCAGCATGGGAAGGAATGTGGCTGGCTTCAGTGATATTTTTGCCGATAGGGGTTTTGTTGACTTACAGTGCCAGTACCGATGCTCCGTTACTTGATATGGAACTTTGGAAAAGTATGTTTCGTCGCCTATTGTTTTGGAAGAAAAAATCAAAGAAATCGGCATGAGGATTCTTCAACTTAGTAACAAATCCCCGTGGCCGCCGCAAGAAGGCGGTCCGATTGCAATGAATGCCTTGATTTCAGGCCTTCAGCACGATGGTCATGAAGTGCATGTGCTCACAATGAGTACCGATAAATACCCCGTTCAACTTGCCGAAATTCCTGAGTCCTTTTCTAAAGCAACATGTTTTAAATCGGTGTATGTTGATACGAAAGTCTGGGCTGGTGCAGCCTTTAAGAATTTGTTTACAAAAACATCCTATAACATCGAACGTTTTGTTTCGGAAGAATTCACTCAAGAACTCATTGCGACACTAAAAACGCAGGCATATGATGTAATACTTCTTGAAAGTCTGTATGTTACACCCTATATTAATGTTATTCGACAGCATTCCAATGCCTGCATTATTCTGAGGGCTCATAATATTGAACACCGTATTTGGGAAAGACTTGCATTAGCAACGGGCAATCCTTTAAAAAAGCAATATCTGCGACTGCTGACCTCCCGTTTATTAAAATATGAAATGTCTGTGTTGCCTACTGTTGACGGTATCGCAGCCATTACTGATAAAGATGCAGCATTCTTTCGGCAGTATTCAGGAAAGACCATTGTCAGGGTGGTTCCTTTCGGCATCATGCCCGATACATATATATATACAGCTCAGGAAGGAAGGCATATTTCATTATGTCATATTGGATCGATGGATTGGATGCCTAACCAGGAAGGTATAAAATGGTTTTTGATGAAGTGTTGGTCAGGAGTACATACTGTTTTTCCTGATGTGAAGCTTTTGCTTGCCGGTCGTAATATGCCTCCTTGGTTTAAGCGGAACACTTGGCCAAATGTTGAAATTGTTGGTGAAGTTGATGATGCGCAGAGCTTTATTTGTAATCATGCGGTGATGGTTGTGCCCTTGCTTTCGGGTAGCGGTGTGCGCGTAAAAATCATTGAGGCCATGGCTTTAGGACGAACGGTAATTACCACAACTACTGGAGCTGAGGGAATTCGTTATACTTCCGGACATAATATTCTGATTGCAGATACGCCCATCGCATTTTATGAGCAAATAAAATTTTGCATCAAAGATCCCGAAGCCTGTGCTGAGATTGGACGTAATGCCCGAGAATTAATTGAACGTTGCCACAACAACCTGATTGCCACTAAGGCAGTAATTTCTCTGGTGAACGAAGTTCAGATTGCCTGATTTGAGCTTGCAGAAATTGTTTATTTTTACTGCGATTATTTTTTTCGAATGAAATTGCTGGTTATCCTATCACGTATTCCATATCCTCTTGAGAAAGGGGATAAGTTGCGTGCGTGGCATCAGCTGCGGTATTTATCGCAAAAATGCGAGTTGCATCTGTGTTGTTTAAATGATGCAGGTCCGGTACCTGGTGCTGAAGAAGCCCTGCGGCCTTTTTGTAAATCGCTCACCATTATTCCACTTAATAAGGCTGGAATCTATGCCAATGTGATCAAGTCACTATTCACAGCGGCACCTTTACAGGTTGGTTATTTTTACAATTACAGTGCTCATAAGAAAATCAGCGAACTAATTGATAGGATTGCTCCTGATCATATTTATTGTCAGTTACTGAGAGTAGCTCGTTACGTTCATGACTGTAAGTTACCAATGACCTTGGATTATCAGGATGTTTTTTCTAAAGGTTATGAGCGTCAGGCGGAAAATGTATCATGGATCAAACGTCCTGTTTTTCGTCGCGAGGCCAGACTGCTCAGACGATGTGAGACGGAAATTTTTTCATGGTTCGATCATCATACAATTATAAGTAAAACCGATCGCGATGAAATCCAACATCCCAGGCGTGATCAAATAAGCATTATCCATAATGGAGTTGATATGGACTATTTCAGTCCTATGCAACGCGATAAGGATATTGACCTGTTGTTCACCGGGAATATGAATTATCCTCCCAATATTTTAGGTGCGGAGTTTTTAGTAAAAAAGATTTTACCTGAATTGATTCGCATTCGACCCGGAATCCGTGTTATGATTGCTGGTGCAACGCCTACATCTTCGGTTAAATCCTTAGCATCAGAAAATGTTCTAGTCACAGGCTGGATGGATGATATTAGAGAAGCCTTTGCCAGATCAAGAGTATTTGTTGCGCCAATGACTATTGGTACGGGCCTACAGAATAAGCTGCTTGAAGCGATGGCTATGAAAATTCCCTGTATTACATCGCCATTGGCTAATGCTGCTCTTGAGGCCAATCCCGGCGAACACATTCTCGAATGTGCCAACGAACAGGAATATGTACAGGCCATCTTGCGGCTTCTCGATGATCATCAATATGCTCAACAGCTTGCTGATCGTGCCCTTCAATTTGTAACACAGAATTATCAGTGGGACAACGAAACGGAAAAATTATGGCAGTTTATAAATGCCGCTAATAAGTAATGTTTGCCTGCTTCATCAAATCGAGCGTCATTTCCACTTTTTTACTTTCAGCTAACATGCCATCAATCCAGTGAATGGGGCAGCCGTTTCTTTCCATTCGCCTAAACCAGGTGGTTTGACGTTTTGCAAATTGATGAATGGCTGTGTTTAGAAGGGTGAATAGCTGATCAAATGACAATTGTCCAAGCAAATGCTGGGTTATATATTTATACTCCAAACCATATTTTAGCAGAGATTCAGGAGAAACACCACTATTAATAAGGTTGCTTACTTCAGCAATCATACCTTGGTCGAGTCGTTCTTTGAGACGTTTAGTAATGCGTTGTCGTATTTCTTCACGCTCCAGTTTAACTCCAATAATTAGCTTATTTATCGCAGGCATTTCTGCAGCAATCTCTGGATGATCGTAATGGTATTTCTCAATCTCGATAGCCCTTAAAATGCGATCTCGGTCAATGGTGTCAGTAGTGCTGTGAGGTCGGCGATACAAGGTGAGTTTTGCCGTTAACTCTTCCATGCTTAGATTCTGCAGGGATATTCGCAGCTCATGATTAGCGGGGACTTCAATAAGTCGATATCCATTAATGATAGATTCCAGATACAGACCTGTGCCACCGCAAAGGATTGGCAATGAATTACGATTTGTTATATCCTTCCATGCCTTAAGAAAATCATTTTGGAATCTGAAAACACTATATTCTTCGCCCGGTGCTGCGATATCGATTAAATGATAGGGAACTTTTTTTACTGATACGACATAGTCAGAAAGATCTTTACCACTACCGATATCCATTCCTCTGAATACTTGCCGTGAATCGGCACTGATAATCTCTCCCTGAGTTAATGCTGCAACTGCCGCCGCTAATCGCGTTTTTCCAGTTGCTGTCGGGCCGAGAATAATGAGCATGCTTCGAAGAAATTTGTGTAAAAATAATGTATTAATGATTAATCTGTGTAAATGATTAAACCGAAAGTCGCCATGTTAAAACAATTGTTGTTCAATGTTCACCAGTGTATTTCTGATGTTGTCCAATAGTTGGATGCTGGACTTATCAAAGGTAAAATCAACAGGGAATTCTGGAGCACTTTCTTTATAAAAAGTATTGAAGAATTCAATCAAGTGGTTTTCATCAATCCCTGAAATTTCTTTTTGTTCGCTTTTTAGATATTGCAAAATCCGTAGAGCATCAACCTTTTCGTGACATGCGCGTATGAATTGGTCTTTGGTGGTAAAGTTCGCCCTAAGTGGTGACCACAAATCATCGATATTGAAAAGTTGTTTTAAAAATGCAGTCATGGGTGTTTCAATATCACGAATGAACAATTCCGCAAATGCAAATTGTGTTTGCTGAACTTTGTCGAATAATGAATAATGATAAATGGGGTAGCTTTCCCAGTCGCCCAGTGCGCCTTTAATCATTGCTGGACCAGTACCAAAAAATACACGATCAGAAAAGCGTGCGGCCGGATACACTTTTTCTTCATTAGTATTTAAGATAAGCCCGTACTTTCTCAGTTTTTGAAGAAAATAAAAATCCTCACCGCTTTTTTTTGGTGTAATACCGCCAACGGCACGATAAGCTTTTACCGTGACTGCCATGGCAGAACCAAGTGCTGTAAAATTGTAGGGGCATTGGATGCGGTGCAAGTTTATAGCATAATTCCGCATATAAATTTCATAGCGAAGAATAGCGCGATCCGTTGCTTCGTCCTCAGTTAATCGATGGTAATAAGGAACTGAAATCGCAGCAGCTTTTGGATGATGTTGAAAATTTGAACGTATTGATTTTAAATATCCAGATTCGAAGGTAGTGTCTGCATCTAGAGAAACAATAATGTCATTCGGGCTCGCATTAGATAATACAGAGTCCATTAGTGTTCTCCGTGCAATTCCAACGCCCGCATCTCCTTCTGGCCAGCCTTTTCCCGGACTTGAATGGTCAATAACGATAAGTGGAAAAGGAAAGGTGTTTTGCAGAAACAGCAGGGTATTGTGGTTGTTTTCGCAGATAGCGATCTTTTCTTTTTGCTGCCACCATAATTCTGGCTGATTGACACAGACCGTGACGGAAAAATTTGAATCATCTTGCTTCGCAAGACAATCAAGTGTTTTAGGTATGAATGAAAATTCATTGATAGCAGGAATACAAACAAAAATATGGGGTATGTTCATGTATTATGCTATTTCAGGCCATATTGATCAATCAAATAAATAAGCATGGCGATGGAGGCACTTCCAAGTTGAAACTCGCGGTGGTTCACAGCTTCGAATACATCGCTGGGTGCATGCTGATAATCAAAATATCGTTGAGAGTCGGTCATAAGAGCAATAAGAGGAACTCCCTGCTCTTTCAATGGGAATATGTCAACGCCGCTATATCCATGTTCAATATCGTAAAGGCCATATTGCAGAAACAATGGTTTCCACTGATCAAAACGAGCATATACTGCTTCGCTTGCATCAACAGAAAATCCTATTGGAGTAAAACCTCCACGGTCGGATTCGATCGCTGCAAGAATTTTTTCGCCCTTCAATTTTACGGCTTCAGCATAGGCCTTACCTCCACGTTGAGCGATTTCTTCATCCATGTAAACTACCACCCGTAAGGTGTGATGTGGGCGGATTCCCGAATGCTGTATCAAGCGCAGTGCTTCGATATTGTGCAGCACACCTACACCATCATCATGAGCGCCCTCTCCATTATCCCAGGCATCAATGTGTCCACCAAAACAAATGATTTCATCTGGGTGATCACTTCCTTTGAGCTCACCAATAACATTGTATGATATGGTTTCAGGTTCTTCATAACAATTAGTGCGAAAATAAAATTGAAGATCAGAATCTGAAGCCAGCCATTGACTGAGTTTGTCAGCATTTGATGTTCCAATGGCGATAGCTGGAATGCTGTCAACACCATCGGTATAGCGCATGATTCCCGTATGTGGAAATTCGTCATGCGCAAGGGTTAAGGAGCGCACTACAACGCCAATTGCGCCATAGGCCGCTGCTTCTGATGCACCGTGAACGCGCTGATCGGCTGCACTTCCATAGGCCGGAAAGGTGTTGATGAACGAAGGATCGGCAGGACGGTTAAAGAAAACGATGTTGCCTTTAATCTTTGATTTCCCTAGGGATTTGAGCTCTTCGAAATTATGAACTTCGATTACTTTTCCAATGATGCCCTTAGGTCCGGTGCCGATGGATCCACCTAAGGCATTCACAGCAGGATTGAAAGAGCCAAACATCCGGGATGTAACCGAGGCTTGTTCGGTGGCGCCGCGCTTCCATGCACGAACCTTGCAGGGTTGAAGATACACTGTGTCTAATCCCATATTGCTAAGGATTTGTCGTGTGTACTCCACAGCTGCTGCAGCTTGCGGACTTCCGCAAATTCGTCCGGAAATTTTTTTACATAAAAATCTGAGCTGCTCATATGAGGTGTAATCCGTGAGTGCTTCAGTATAGAGGCTGCGGATTATAGTGCTGTCCAACGATTGAGAATGTGCTGGTTTGTTATTCAGGAAAAACGCAGCAACAAAAAGTAAGGGAATTATGCGCTTGTTCATCGTATTGGTCATTTATGCAAAAATACATAAAAGGCATGAGAGACAATTGTTGAAAAAAAATGAAAAAATGAGACAAAAAATATAAAAAACAAGAAAAATGTCGTATATTTGTAATGATAAAAGCAAAGGCTATGAAAACAAAAAAAGTCTCCACCGTCCGAGAGCCAGAGGTTTCCTATGGTTCATTTGCCCGCTACGAAAGCAATTTTTCCAATCCTATTCAAATGGTTACGTTCGCCAATAGCGGCATACCTGTTACTTCCCTTAACGATCTCGTCAAGCTTGCAAAAACCAGTCGTGATATTTTTGCCGAGCGCCTTAATATTTCACTTAAAACCATTGAACGCTACCAAAAAGAAGGAAAGCGTTTTGATCCTGTCATGAGTGAGTTAATTCTTCTTTGGGTTCAAATGTACCGTAAGGGAGTGCAGGTCTTTGGTAGTATAGAGTCGTTTAATCGCTGGATGGCTAAGCCTGCTCATGCCCTCGAAGGTATCATCCCCGAGTCGTTTACTCATACTTCCGGAGGGGTGCGCATCATCCTCGATGCCCTCCTCGAAATAGAACATGGAGATTTTTCCTGATGGAAATCTACCGAATTTGTCTGGAGAAGTGGGCGCATAGTCTTGCACCCTCGGGTCGTGCGGGACGCTGGAATGCTGATCGTGTTCCAGTGCTGTATACCGCTGCATCGCGTTCATTGGCCTGTCTCGAAAACCTTGTACATAGGAGTGGTGAAGGGGCCAATAGTAATTTTCGGATAATGGTTATTGAGGTGCCTGATGATATTACAATCTCGCAGATTCATTTGAAGGATTTACCCAAAGGCTGGAATAGAGTGGCTGCATATCCCGTTTGCAGAGCCTTGGGAGAGCAATGGATCAATCAAGGGAAAAGTTGTTTGCTGTCGGTTCCTTCATCAATCATTCCTCAGGAAAAAAATATCCTGTTGAATTCTTTACATCCGGAATTCAACAGGATAAAATTAAAAGGAGTGGAGCCGTTCTTTTTCGATGAAAGGTTACGTGGTCTGGATTGATCAGGCTGATTTACGTTTGGCTCTTCTGATCATATATCGAATGAAATAATAAACCACAAGGAAGCTGACGACCATAATTAGTATCACCGACCATCCGCGAGCAATAAACAGTATAAATCCCAAAATGATTTCCCATCCAAAAGCAAGGGCATCGACAAACTGTGACCCGAAGCCTTCTTCATATTCTTCTATTTTATATGATGCAATGGTTCTTTTATACAACACTTCATCCTGATAGAAACGCAAGGTAATGGTAGCATAATCGACTCTGTCCTGTAATGACATATTATCTATTTGTTTTTGAATAGAAGTTTCCAGAAACTGATTAGCGGCACGTTCTGCTTCTACAACATCATCAAGTCTTCCTCCGTTCTGAGCTGCTCTGTTTATGTTGCCTGCAGTTTTCTGATGCATCTTTGCCCTAAGGTCATTCGCAAGATAGTCAATGGTTACATCTTCAGCGTTAACGCTGCGCTCATCAAGTTCGATCCATAAGCTGGCCATTTTCAGCAGCAAGGTGTCGAGCAGAAACTGCGGCACTCTGATGGTCATATTGTTTTCGATGTTGTTCACGCCAACTTCCAGAACGCTATCGTTATTGATTCGAACTGTATTGCTTTGTTCAGTGGTGGTTTTGATTTCCGATTTTAAGGTAAAGCCACCATAGCGATAAACCAGATTCTCAATTTTCAGCGTTGCCTTTTCAACATCTGCCACTTTAAATTCCAAGTTGGCAGTTTTAATGAGTTTTCGGTTAGCGTTCACGACAACATAAACAGAATCGTAGAAGGATCGCTGTTCTGTTTGTTGACTGGTCTTTTTTACTGGAGAGGAGGTTTTATTGGCTTTATCTGCATCGTCAGCTGCCGGAGCCGTTTGTGCAGATGCTGGTGCATCGGTTGGTGCGGCACTCATGCCCTTTTCTTCAGTTGTGGCCGGAGCAATGGAATCTTCTTTGTCTTTCGACATTTCCCGCACATCTTCAGCTGAGCGACCGCAGGAATAAAGCAGGGCTATGCCCAGCAAACAAATAATGATACTGATTTTTTTCATGGGATGTTGGTTGGGTTAATACGAAAGAAGGAGGTAATGCTGTCTTTTACCTCCTTCATATCTTTAATTAAAACTTTGTAACTCGTTGTTGCGATCGTTTGACCAGATTTTCAAGGAACTTTGCTGGCTGGGCAAATCGTTGGGTTAATATCATCGAAGCAATGATATATGGTTTAAATCCTGCTTCGAGATAGGTTTGAATTCTGTATTTTTCGAAGACCTCGGCCTGAACCTCGCCCTGAGCGCAGGATACATTTGAAATGTCTGCAGGCAGACAGTGCATGTACAATGCATTGCCTTCGCGTGTGAGTTTCATTTTTTCTTCAGTGCATTCCCAGTTTTTGAATTTTGCATTATTGGCCAAACATTCTTTCTCCAGTGATTTCAACCCTTCCTGATCTTTATTTTTGAGCAAATCGGTGCGTTTTTGCATCACTGTAAAGGGAGCCCAACTTTTTGGATAAACAATGTCAGCATCTCTGAAAGCCTGATCCATATCGTTGGATGCTGTGAAGCTACCGCCACTCTCAATGGCATTGCGGAAAGCAACATCCATTACTTCAGGTATCAGATCATATCCTTCAGGGTGAGCAAGCTCAACATGCATTCCGAAACGAGTCATTAATCCAATGATACCTTGCGGAACCGATAGCGGCTTCCCGTATGAAGGGGAGTATGCCCAGGTCATGGCTATCTTTTTTCCTCTTAGGTTTTCAAGACTTCCAAAATAATTTTTAAGATGAAGCAGATCAGCCATGGACTGAGTAGGATGGTCGATATCACACTGCAGATTCACCATGGCAGGGCGTTGTGGAAGCACACCTTCTTTAAAGCCTTCGTCGAGAGCTTTGCCAACTTCTACCATGTAGGTATGACCTTCACCAAGGAACATATCATCGCGGATACCAATCGCCTCTGTGAGAAACGAAATCATATTTGCAGTTTCACGAACAGTTTCTCCGTGCGCAATCTGTGACTTGCCTTCATCTAAGTCCTGAACGGCCAGACCTAGCAAATTACAGGCTGACGAATAACTGAAACGTGTACGGGTGCTGTTATCACGGAAATTGGATACAGCAATGCCGCTCTCAAAAACACGGGTAGAAATATTCTCTTCGCGCATTTTCTTTAATAGTTCAGCAACCAGCAATACCGATCTGAGTTCGTCTTCAGTTTTATCCCAGGTGAGAAGAAAATCTTTAGCGTATAAGTCAGCCTTGAGTTTTTTAAGCTCGGCAAACAATTGTTGTAAGTCTTGCATAGGTATAGGGTGTTAAATTATTTCTCTAATAAATAAATGTATCCAGCGTAAAATGCAGAGGCAGTAACCAAATCACTAACCGGAACTTTTTCGTTGGGTGCATGAGCAAGTACTTCATTGCCCGGACCAAATCCAATCGTTGGAATTTTATACATACCATTCGTTGCAATACCATTGGTAGAGAACGTCCATTTGTCGACCACTGGCTTCTTTCCGAATAGTTGTTCAAAAGCTTTTACTCCGGTTTGAACAGCTGCATGATTTTCTTCAATCTTCCATGTCGGATAATATTTTTCCATTCCATAATTCAATCCTGTGAATGCATGGCCTTCATAGTACAACACTTCAACTTTTGCATCCATATCCTTAACGATGGCTTCGATTTCAGCAACTGCAGATTCCTTGGTTTCACCCCAGGTAAGCCGGCGATCCAAATGTATGCGTGCGTAATCGGCCACTGCACATAATGACGGACTTCCGGAAACAAATTCAGAAAGAGTCACGCTACCTTTACCTAAAAATTCATCAAAGCCGAGACGCTCATTTAATTTTTCGATTTCAAGACAAGCTCGGGAAGCCATGTAGATTGCATTTTTTCCACGTTCAGGCGCAGAACCATGTGCAGAAATTCCTCTGAAGGAGACACTGATTTCCATACGACCGCGATGTCCGCGATAAATGTTGAGGTTAGTAGGTTCTGTGCTGATTACGATATCTGGTACAATTTTATCCTCTTCAATAATGTATTTCCAGCATAAACCATCGCAATCCTCCTCCATAACACTACCAACACAAAGAAGAGTAATGTCTTTACCAAGTCCGAGTTCCTTTACAATTCGGCCAGCGGTGACAAATGCAGCAGCTCCACCTTTTTGATCTACCGTTCCGCGACCATGTACAAACCCATCGCGGATTTCGCCTGAAAGTGGCTCAAAGGTCCAGTTGTCGCGATTTCCAATATCTACAGTATCGATATGTGCATCAATAGCGAGTATCTTTTTTCCATTGCCTATACGACCGATTACGTTGCCAAGGGGATCCATCTTTACTTCGTCAAATCCTGCTTCTTTCATTTGACGCATCAACTCTTCCTGCATTTCTTTTTCCTGCATGCTGAGCGATTTGAGTTGGATCAGGCGCGATAGATTTTGCGCCGTATAATCTTTGTATTTTTCTGCTAACTGGTTGATTTGTTGAAAAGTCTGCATAGTCTGAGTTTTTTAAAAGATTACAAAGGTACAAAATAACAAAATATCAACTGCAGCCATTGCCATTGACGCCATGAATGCGGTCTTGCTATTTTGTTGCGGTAAATATCCTTATGGCTTGCATTGCTTCCTTTACATCATGCACACGTAAAATACTTGCTCCATGTTGAAGCGCCAGCATATGTAATGCGGTTGTTCCATTCAGCGCTTGAGCGGGTGCGGTATTGAGCACTTTGTTAATCATAGATTTTCGGGAAACTCCAGCCAGTATTGGGCAATTCATGAGTTGGAAGGTTTCAAGATGATTCAGCAATGTGTAATTGTGCTCCACTGTTTTTCCAAAACCAAATCCCGGATCGATAATTACATCTGATATTCCCGTAGTGTATGCAGCGTTCAGCCGGGCTGATAAAAATAACAAAACCTCTTTCACAACGTCCTCGTATATTGGTTGTTTCTGCATATCGTGCGGATTTCCTTTCATATGCATGAGGATGTATGGTAGTCCGGTAGAGGCGACTGCAGTAAGCATCTCAGGATCGGCGGTGCCTGCAGAGATGTCGTTAATGATGTCAGCTCCGCAATCGGCAGCTTGTTTTGCAACAATCGCATTCATGGTGTCGATGGAGAGCAGTACATCAGGAAAGGCCATGCGAAGTGCCGACAGTGTTGGAATCAAACGGTCCAGTTCCTGATCGGTGCTGATTGCAGCAGCGCCAGGACGACTCGAAGCGGCACCTATATCAAGAATGAAGGCGCCATCGGCTATCATTTCTTCTGCTTTTTTTAGGGATGCATCAATGCTGTCTATCCGACTCTCGGCGTAAAACGAATCAGGCGTGAGGTTCAAAATCCCCATCACCAAAGGGTAGGGAGGATGTATGAATTTTCCGCGACAAACCAGACTGTTCTTTACAGGAAATGTTGTATTTTTGTTCACTTGTGCCGGCATCTCTTAAATTGAAAATAGTCCGGTGTTGCAAAAATACAAATAAATGGAGAAAACGCTGAAGCAATACGACCAAGCCACAGAAAGCTGTCGCAGCCTCTTTCTGAAAAAGATGAAGGATTACGGAACCGCATGGCGCATACTGCGTCCTGCCTCAATTACCGATCAAATATTTATCAAAGCTAATCGCATCAGAAGCATCGAAGACAAAGGGATGCAGAAAATAGAAGAGGGAATACGTCCTGAATATGTTGGTATTATTAACTATTCTGTGATGGGACTCATCCAGCTGGAATTAAAGGACGAATCTGAAATGAATCTTCCGATGGAGCAGGCTACTTTGCTCTATGATAAATATATTGAGGAAGCTAAATCTCTGATGAAAGATAAAAACCATGATTATAGCGAAGCATGGCGCGAGATGAGGCTTAGTTCACTCACAGATATTATTCTTATGAAGATATTCAGAATCAAACAAATTGAAGATAATCAAGGGCAGACCTTTGTCTCTGAGGGCGTTGATGCGAATTATTATGATATTATTAATTATTCAGTATTTGCATTAATCAAACTCGACGAGATCGAAAAATAAAACATTATTAATACTCTAATCTCTATCCCATGAAAGTTGTAAGAAATATCTGCCGGATCCTGATTGGTCTGGTGTTTATGTTTTCCGGATTTGTGAAAGCCGTGGATCCCTTAGGTTCACAATATAAATTTACTGATTATTTTCAGGCTTTCGGAATGGAGGTCTTTATTCCCGGTGCGCTGGTATTCGGTTTTATCCTGTTTACCATGGAGTTTTTTCTCGGCTTCTGTTTCTTCTTTAATATTAAGATAAAACAGATGTCGTGGCTCATGATGCTTTTTATGTTATTCTTTACTGTTCTTACCTTGGTGCTTGCAATCACTGATGCCGTGACCGATTGCGGTTGTTTTGGTGATGCAATTGTGTTGTCAAACTGGGCTACCTTCTATAAGAATTTGATCTTTATTGTCCTTGCCTTGATTGTTTTCTTAACCCGAAAACAATTCGTAAATAAATTTCATCCCTTGTTTCTTGGTATACTCGCTGTAGTAGGTTTTTCTTTCATTCTAACCATTGGAATCTATTCGATTCGTCATCTGCCTATCATCGATTTTATGCCATGGAAGAAGGGCGTGCTAATTTCCAAACAAATTTTACCAACCCCTGAAATTGCTGAAATAAAGCTGGTGTATAAGAATAAGGAGACGGGCGAATTATTGGAGTATACTTCAAAGACATTGCCGTGGAAGGATAGTGTATTCTTTAGTAAATTAGAATTTGTAGATCAGAAGAAGAAGGTTATTCAGGCATATAAGGATGCGCCTATTCACGATTTTATTATTGATGATATAAACAAAACAAGCCAAAATGAGACAATCATTGGTAATCCCAGTTGGCAGTTTATGCTGGTATGCTATGATCTGGATCAAACATCGCGTGAGAAATTTACCGATATCAATGCTTTGGCTGCTGCTTGTGCAAAGGATAGTATTTCGTTTGTAGGATTGAGTGGGAGTGATTGGACCAAGATTGATTATCTGCGACATGAAGTGAAAGCCTTGTTTGAATATTATACGGTGGATGAAACTGCATTAAAATCGGTGGTGAGATCTAATCCCGGACTAGTCCTTCTTTACGATGGTGTAGTCGTAGATAAATGGGCATGGAGAGATATTCCGACCTATGAAGAATTTAAGGCCAATCAGGCTGAATATCTTGAGTTAGTTAAAAAAGTAAAGACTGAAGCAGAAGCATTGCCCAAATCTTAGTGGGGCTCCTGAAAGGACCGCATCCTGACCTATGATACGCTACATTATCAAGAGATTGTTTTATGGGATACTGGTCCTGTTTGGGGTCATCAGTATAGTGTTCCTATTATTTAATGTATTACCTGCCGATCCTGCGCGTATGATGCTCGGTCAGCGCGCTGATATTTCCAGCATAGAAGCTATCAATCGTGATCTGGGAAGAGATCAGCCACTATACAAGCAATTCCTGAATTATCTCAACGATCTTTCGCCCATCAGTGTGCATAATGCTACTGATTCCAACAGCTATTGGTTTCTTGATCCTTCGAAATACACCAGCGCAAGTGTACTGTTCAGTGTTGGAGGAAACAAGGTTCTGGTGGCCAAAGCTCCCTATTTGCGACGATCCTATCAAAGTAAGCGACCGGTTACTGAAATCCTTGCTGATGCTTTTCCTGCTACAGCATTACTTGCTTTGGTGGCGATGTTGTTCGCTGCAATTTTTGGAATATTAATCGGTGTGCTTAGCGCATTAAAAAAAGATACTTGGTTCGATCATTCTGCATTGGTGGTTTCTGTACTTGGGATGTCGTTGCCCTCATTCTTTGCGGCAATACTTATCGCGTGGGTGTTTGCCTTTCTGCTTGCCGATTATACGGGACTCCAAATGTTTGGCAGTCTGTATTCGGTGGATGATTTTGGTGAAGGTGAATACCTTGATTTACGAAATATCATTCTTCCAGCCTTTACCCTTGGGATCAGGCCTCTGGCGGTCATTTCAGAATTAACACGTACATCATTGCTTGAGGTAATGTCGCAGGATTATATCCGTACAGCTAAAGCCAAAGGCTTGAGTTATTATAAAGTGGTGTTTCGCCACGCCATGAAGAATGTGATGAATCCCGTTGTAACTGCCATCTCAGGATGGTTTGCTTCCTTAATGGCAGGAGCCGTTTTTGTAGAATATGTGTTCGACTGGAAAGGAGTGGGTGTCGTTATCGTCGATGGCCTTAATAAATATGATTTTCCAGTCGTGATGGGCGCTCTGCTATGCATCGCCATCATTCTTGTGGTGA
Organism: Bacteroidales bacterium; assembly: GCA_963678485.1. Taxonomy (GTDB): domain Bacteria; phylum Bacteroidota; class Bacteroidia; order Bacteroidales; family CAIWKO01; genus CALGYY01. The sequence continues at coordinate 44,766 of OY782882.1, read as the reverse complement.
TCAATATCGTAACCGATATTATCTACGGTTTCCTGGATCCAAGGATACGACTTTCTTAAGAAATCATCATGCCTTAGAAACAGCCTCCAAGCGAAACACCGATGCCCGGTAATACTTCGTTGGTGTCGAAAAAGTAATGCGACATCAGCGCCAGTCGAAGGAAGAAATGGCTGCTCGCTTCGTAGCGATAAGCAATACTGGGAACCAGATGTGCATCGAAATGATAGTAGCCGATGTCCTGTGTTGTGATGGTTTCGAGAGTTGTTCCTATACCCATCTCAAATTTTTTCTTGTATCGCCCCAGAGTTACATTAACACCCAGAGGAATCGAAATAAAATCGGGAACGTAGCCAAATCCGGCTCTAGCCTGTATGCTCACAATATCCTTTCGTACTAAGGTGCGCTCGTAATTATGCGAAAGCGACATTGCATTTCCGCCTAATTCGATATACATAAAGTTCTTTGGTCCTGTGGCTTTTTTTCTGACAGGCTTTTCGGTACTTTCAGCTGGTTGATCCTGATACTGGTTCGTATAGGCGATCTCCTGCACTTTTGTTTTTGTGTCTCTCCATTCTCCTTGCGGAGTCTTGTCTTCAAGTTTCCATGTAAATCCGATGTCGATACCGGCCGACCATTTTTGCTCGTCTGTTTTTATGCATTGCCCGATGTCTTTATCTTCCGGTTCAAAATAAAGCATTGCGTAGCGAAAAGTAGGCAGAATATCAACGGTAGCTCGTTCACCAATGGGAATGGAAATTCCGGCTTTAACAATTGCACTAAAGGAGGTTCCGAAATTTGGACGAAGCTGGAGCCGACTGTCATCATGAGCTGTATTCACCACGAACTCATGTTTGCTACGCAGTTGCATTATCCGCAAATTAAACGCAAATCCGGCGGCAGTTTCAAAACGAACCTTGCCTTTTGTCGTTCGGTATCCGGCAAGAAACGGAGTACTTATATGTATCTGCTCATATTTATTTTGCTCTCCAAATACGTTAGTGACAGTTCCTGTATAATAATCGTAAATGGTATCATAGGTAGTTGGCATCACTGCTCCAAAGAGCGTTACACCAATACCGCTTTCGATATAAAAACCTTTTTTTAATTCGTTCTTGAAACGAAGTCCGGTAGAAATTGCAAATCGTGGATCAGTGGCAACCGGGGCATTGACTTCATTAAAATTAGTGACTCCCGGAGAAAAGTAAAATCCCGCAGAGCGGATTAATGAATCCTGAAACTGAGCTTGAGAATTTAAACCGGCAACGAGAAAAGCGGCGAATAAAAATACTTTGATGAACTTTGACATGGCAGTAGTTTTTAGACAGTTCTTACGCTTTATATACTGTAAATTAGTTGATATAACATACTAAGACTGTAAAGATAAAAAAAATATGCTTGGTTGTGCAAATGTATCTATAGAAAGACAAGTTTAGGGTATTAACCTTGTTTTTTCTATTGATACAATAATATATTATTTGGATACTGTGATTCTGCTCAAGCAGCCTTCAACAGCCTTCAATCAGAGTGGTTGTTCTGCAACAATTCAAAGCTGATTCCATTTTTTTAAGTGTCAGTAAAAGTATAAAGGATATTTTTTTCATTAAAACAGCTACTCACTTTTGATTTTCCATGCATTCAGAAAAAATCAATATAGAATTGTTACTTTTACAAAAAAAACAAATACATCAAAATCATGGAACCCACAATCAATTCACAGCTTCAGCTTGCACATGAATTTGTGCATCACACTGGGAGGAATGTTTTCCTTAGTGGTAAGGCAGGGACAGGCAAGACCACATTTCTGCACCGATTAAAAGAATCAACCGATAAACGTATGGTCGTTGTGGCACCAACAGGTGTTGCGGCCATCAATGCCGGCGGGGTAACAATACATTCATTTTTTCAACTATCCTTTGGTCCTCAGATACCTGAAGAGGCGCGATTACGGGTAGATTCAAGAGGAATGATAATGCCGGCGGATGCATCAGGAATTAAAAAATTCTCTCGCGAAAAGATTCGTTTGATACGCAGTCTCGATCTGGTGGTTATTGATGAAATCAGTATGGTGCGTGCCGATATTCTGGATGCTATCGATGAAGTGCTTCGTCGTTTTCGACATTCTTCTCAGCCTTTTGGTGGCGTGCAGATGTTGCTCATAGGTGATCTCTTTCAGCTCTCGCCTGTAGTGAAGGATGATGAATGGGAGATATTACGGCCGTATTATCAGAGTGTGTATTTTTTCAACAGCAAAGCTTATCAGCGTGCGTCCTTTGTTCCGATTGAGCTTATGCATATATACCGACAGCAGGACAAGGCCTTCATCGAACTCTTGAACGCAGTAAGGAATAATCAGGCAAACGATCAAATTCTTTCGGAGTTAAACAAAAGATATCGTCCCGATTTTCGTCCTACCGATGAAGAAGGCTACATTACATTAACAACGCACAATGCTGTAGCCAATGAAATCAATTATAAAAAATTGGAATCGATCAATGCAAAGTCTGTAATTTATAAAGCGGTTATTGAACAAGAGTTTCCTGAGTATGCCTATCCAGGTGAAGCGGAGTTGAAAATCAAAGTTGGAGCGCAGGTCATGTTTATAAAAAATGATCTTGAAGCAGAGCGCCGATTTTTTAATGGTAAAATAGGGAAGGTGATTGCAGTATCAGAGGAAATAGTTGTTGTTAAATGTCCGGGTGATCTCGACGAGATAAATGTGTTGCCGATGACCTGGAGGAATATCCGCTACTCTGTGAATGAAGAAACAAAAGATGTACTTGAGGATGTTATCGGGACCTTTACTCAGCTTCCGCTGAAACTGGCATGGGCAATTACTATTCATAAAAGTCAGGGGCTCACTTTCGACAAAGCCATTATTGATGCCCAATCTGCTTTCGCTTATGGACAGGTGTATGTTGCGCTCAGTCGTTGCAGGAATTTGGAAGGACTAGTGCTGCGAACACGCATTGCACCACATTGTATTATAACTGATGAAACGATTTCGCGTTATACGCAGGACTCGTTGCAGCAGGCTCCGGATCATCTCGTACTGATGGATGCTCGTCGCTCATTTCAATTAGAGTTGTTGAATGAGCTCTTCGATTTTTATGAAATCCGTCGACGGTATGATGCACTGTTGCGCGCAATGGAAGCACGCGAGGCTGGGTTGAATCCTGAGAGTATACTTACTATGCGTTCAATCATAACGCCAATGCAAAGTGAACTATTGGTAGTGTCGGAACGATTCAAGAACGAAATTGTGCGAATTGCAACTCCTGATTTTTTACCGGTCGACAATGTTCATCTCGCCGATCGTACAAAAAAAGCATGTGTGTATTTTGTTGAGAAAGTCAAAACCGTCCTTGGTGACGCGCTGATGAATTTTGCTTTTGAAACCGATAACAAGGAAGTGAAGAAGATTGTCGGCGAACAACTGGAAGGACTGCAGAAGGCTGTGTATGTAAAGTTGAAGTCGTTGGAGTCCTGCGTTAATGGATTTGAAGTATTACATTATTTAAAAGCACGTGCTCATGCAGAGCTTGACTTCCGTGTTTCACCGAGACAGCACAGCAGTGGAAAAAAAGTTGGAACAACATCAAGCAAGCATCCGCTGTTATATAAAGAGCTTACAGCATGGCGCGACAACAAGGCAACTGAGAATAATGTGGACGGCTCACGAATCGTCCGTCTGAAGTCGCTTGTAGAGATTTCTAACCTTCTTCCATCAAACATCAGAGAACTCGAAATAATCAACGGAATAGGAAAGAAAAAAATAAAGGAGTACGGAAAGGAACTGGTAGAATTGGTGAATGCTTATTGTGAAAAATTCGAAATCGAACGCATTCAAGATTCCATTCCTGAACCTGTGATAAAAGAAAAAAGTCCTTTACCCGATTCAAAAAAGCGTTCGCTCGATTTGTTTGTCACAGGGATGAGTATTGCTGAAATCGCCGAACAGCGAGGATTTGCGATATCTACTATAGAAGCTCATTTAGCTTATTATGTTGGTGAAGGAATACTTGAAGTGAGTTCTTTTGTTTCTCAAGAAAAGTTGGAAAGGATATCCTCGTATTTTCTCGATAAAGAAAATTCCGACTCACTTGCAATCGCAAAAAGTTTTTTTGGCGATGACGTTTCCTATAGTGAACTTCGATTCACTTTAAACCATTTACGTTTTTTGCATCGCGAATAAATTGCTGAAAGCTGCAGTATTATTGTGTTTCGAGCGTATAGATGAATTGAAGCTAATGCTTTTTCTTTTTGAGTAATACTTAAGCTGGCTTTACAAAAAAATACATCAGCACATCTTTTTGTTTTTAAAATTTCGGTGTGTCCTTGTTGAAAAAATCTTTGATGAAAAAAACTTTTTGATTCGAAAAAGTGATGAAAAAACTTTTTCTGCATTTTTTTTCAACTACTTTTCAACAATATTTCCGACGATTTTTCGCAACACAAAAAAAATCAAAAAAAATTAAATTTTGATTTTTTAAAAATTCTGATTTTGTGGAGACTACAGTTTTTGATTTTTTTTCAAACCATCTGAAATGCTTGAAAATACTGATGTTTCTGCATCTCATTCGTTATTAACTGATTAATAAAATGTCAGCTTAAATAAAAGAAAATCTGACAAAATGAGATGAAACAAACATTATAAATATCTAACCTTATTGCATTTCAAAACAGACTTATTGACAATTTTAAACGTATGTTTTTAAAACACACACATTTTTTTTGCTGATTATCATATTACTTTTGATTTCAAACAAGAACATTATTGTTTATTTGATTTTATTTTCTAACCTAATTTTAATTATTATGGACGCACCTGTAAAAAAAGTCGTTGCAAAAAAGGCTACCAAGCCCGCAGCAAAAAAAGCAGCTAAGCCTGCAGCAAAAAAAGTAGTTAAGAAAGCTGTTGCTAAGAAACCCGTAGCAAAAAAGGCAGTTGCTAAGAAAGCTGTTGCTAAAAAAGTTGTAGCAAAAAAAGTGGTTAAGAAAGCTGTTGCTAAGAAACCAGTAGCAAAAAAAGTTGTTAAGAAAGCTGTTGCTAAGAAACCCGTAGCAAAGAAGGTAGTTGCTAAGAAAGCTGTTGCTAAGAAAGCTGTTGCTAAGAAAGTTGTTGCTAAGAAACCAGTTGCCAAGAAGGCCGTAGCTAAGAAAGTTGTAGCTAAGAAACCCGTAGCAAAAAAGGTTGTAGCAAAGAAGTAATTGCTTGAGTTAATTGCTTTATTTGTTCCGTTTATTTTTCGGCGGAACTTCGCAACACACATTATAGTAAGATCGCATTTCGATTATGAATCATAATTGGGGTGCGATTTTTCTTTGGTTATTTTTTGCATTGAGAGGTAAGGCTCCATTTTCTGTTTGGCCTCACTAAAGAGCATAAAAAAAGGGCACAAAACCCTCCGAAGAGGCTTAGTGCCCAGGTTAAACCAGCATCTTTAAAATTAGATCAACTTGAAGTTGAAGCGAAGTAAAATTGGATCAGAAACTTCGGCCATCGACTCAGGAAGTTCTATCGCAGATATCTTATTGAAGACATACTCTTTTAATTCTGGAATACTTCCGTTGATTTCCTGTACTTCAATTTTACCTTTACCATTAGAGGAGAAACTGACAACGACTTCCCCTTCCAATTGTTTATCAACAGCCGTCTGAGGGTATCCAATGGCTTTTACAACCATGTTCTTTACATCATCCCTTGCCATCGTCTGAGCCGATGATTTCGATGGACTTAAAAGGAAGGTGCCGGTGAAAACCGACAATACGATAATTAAAATGATCCGTTTCATATTTGTTCTTTTTTTGGGTTAATGATGAAGCAAAGGTCAACAGACTTTTACCCCACACCAAATGCATTATGCAGGATGAACAAAACAAACGACCAAAATGAAACGAATCCGGTTAACAGGATTGAGCGAACAAAACAGGGCGTTGAACGGATAAAACAGATTGAATGACTAAAACGGTGTATCGCCGTCGTCGATTAAATCGCTGCTTTGGAAATTGCTGTTCCCGGGCAGGTCATTTTCCGATAAGGACGAAAATGCATCATTGCTGTCACTGACTTTAGGAGGTGCACTAGTAGTCGCGGTTTGCTGAGTCGACACCTTCCACACTCTGGCTTCGGTGTACCAGCGATTATTGAATTCGCGACTTTCCAAATCAAAGCTCAAGGTTACTTGCTGACCTTCCGAAAGAGGATATTGTGTAACCTTTTCTCCCCATAAGCTCATGCAAACTTTTTTAGGAAACTGTCCCGGAACCTCAATAATGAATTCTTGTTTTTGCCAGCGACCATTCTTGCCTTCCCCGGATTGGAGTGCAAGTAATTTTATAACTTTTCCAGAAATATCCATGTTCGTCAAATGATTTGTCGACAAAAGTAGACCAAACTTCTTTTCTCCAAGCTGCCTGAAAGCGAAAGAAATTAACAGCCTAGGCTTTTTTGTTAACCGGAAACTAAAATCGCCCAACGCCATGATTCATCCGATGAAGGCCATCAACCGGCGACACTCCCCATTTGTCGTTTGTTTTAAATAGCCGATATATCGGATTTGCCTCCACTTATATCAGTGTCGACCTTTGCTTCATTATTCACACAATACTAATCGTTATGAAAAAATCAATCTTGATTCTTGCTATGTCGATTCTTTCCGGCATCTCTCTTTTATTTTCTTCTGCTGCAGTTGCACAGACTATGTCGCGTGAAGAAGTAAAGAACCAGGTGATAGACGTAGTGACCTATCCGCAGGACGCTATTGATAAGCATCTGGAAGGTGATGTGCTCGTTAGCTTTTCAACGAGCAAGGATGGAAAGATCCAGGTTCAGGAAATTTTTAGCCGTGTTCCGGAATTACAGGAATATGTATTAAATAAGCTAAACGCTTTTGAGCTGCCACAAGCTCAGTACGATGTTACCGCCCCTATAATGCTTAAATTTACGTTCAAGCTGATATAGGGAACAGGCTGAAAAGGGTAGGGCTTGTCAGGTAATAAAAAACACAGCAGTAAAACGCTGTGTTTTTTTTTGTCCATCCAGAAAATTCACCCCTTGTTTATTTTTGTTTTGCATCATAGACCAGCGTACCAACATCAATCACCTGTTTGTTATCGGTAAGCATTAATGTGATTTCTTTCTTCGTCTGTTCAGGCCTTCCGTAATTCGTGAAAATTTGTACCTGAAGGGTAACTGCATTCTTGGTATCAGTGCGCGAATTGCTGAAATAATTCAGCTGTATTGTGTAAGTACCCTGCTGTGCTTTTTTTATCATGTACTCTTCAGGTCCATAACCACGGGTGAAATCTTTGGAAAGATATCCGCCTGCTGCGGTCCGTTGATGACCATAAAAACATTTTTCTCCTCCGGGTTCGGTTACCCACAAGTCCATATCTGTGTTGTCGGCATCCCAATTCAAAACTATGCGTACGTCCACTGGAAGGTTAATGCGTAAGCGACGATCAATCGTTGATGTGTCAATCTTATTGCCAGCAAGGCTAATGATGGAATTCAATTCACCTAGAACGATGGATGCGATATTTGGAAACCGGCTGTCCCAATCTTTAAGTAATACCTGCTGCAGCATATCCACCGACTCCTGATATTGCCCGTTTTCAGCATAAGCCAGACCAAGGTCTCGATAGGAGTGAGGTTCTTCGGGACGTAGTTTTAATATGTCTTTGAATTGATCAATCGCGTAAACATTTTCGTTAATCTGTTCAAGTCGTCTTGCAAGTATGCGCATGAGTTCATGGTTTTGAAGTTCAAGCTCAGCAAGATTAGAAAGAACCTTTACTCCGAGTTTTTTTTGATTGTCAGCAATCAGCATATCCGATACTTCTCTATAGAAGGCCGGATAATCGGCGTATTCACTTTTGATTTGAAGATACGTTTGATAAAGGTTTCTTGATTTTATGAGTGCTTTACGCCATGGCGGGATGCTTGGCTTTACGTATTCTGAAGTTTCATTACTTGACGAAAAATAATACTCCTGATAATACTGGGCATGACTGAAGCTGGTCGTAGTAATGTCAATGACTCCTCCCGTCAGGTCTCCGTACTTCGCAGGAATACCTCCTGTATAAACTGTGATTTCTTCAACGCTACCAATGGGAAGTCTGGGATTGGAGTGAACTCTTATACCATCGATATATAGAGCGTTTGCATCAGTACGAGCACCACGGATTGATATTTCGTTACTGCCGTCCTGGGAATAAACTCCACCAACTGTGGTAATCAGATCAACGATGTTCCTGCTGGCTTGCTTTGATATTTCTTCACTGGTGACATATACACTGCTTGTGGCATCTTTGTCAATTAAAGGTACCTTATAGTCCGTGATTTCAAATGTTGAAAGCTGAACATTTGCACCATTCATAGAGATTTCCACTGAACCAAGATTGCCTGCATTAAAAGAAATGGGTTGATAACCAACATAAGTTACAGTCATTATAGATCCCGTTGGAACACTAAGCGAAAATTTACCATCAAAATCTGTGGTGGTTCCTGTATGCGTTGCTGGACAAAAAACATTTGCAAACGGTATTGGCTCTTTGGAATCAGCATCAACCACCAGCCCACTAAGAATGCCTTCTGTGTTTTGACTATTTTGTGTTCTTGTATCATGTGATGCTTGTGGCGTGCTGCTTTGAGCTGTCACCTGTTCTTCTATTAATGGTTCAGGAGCGACTTCAACTTCATCTGCGCTTACTGAATAATCAACGCTGCTTACCGCAGCATCTGCATCTGTTGGAATTTCTGGGATTATTGTTGTGTCAGAGTTGCTAAAAATTCCGGTCATCTTCGGTTTTACTTCGGTTTCCCACCATTGTTGTTTTTCGCTGTATTGTTGAATGATGTTTTCAATATGCGCATCTTTGCTTTGCTCGATAACCTTAGTCTTTGCCTTCATTTGTGTTAAGTATTCCGCCTGCATTTCTGGTGGTGGGAGAATCTCGTACCTGACATAGTCGGAGAGTAATTCCAAAACAATTAGCGAAGTGTTGCGAGTAACTATAGAATATTTTTTTCCAAGTGCGGTGATTTCCTCATCGTGTTTTTTAAAGTCCGACTGAAGTTGCTGTATCTTTTTTTGCACCCATATGCGCTCAATCATACCCGTACTTGAGGCCTGTTGAGACCTGATGATATAGACTTCCTTAAAGCTGATATTATTTCCATATCCGAAGTTAAGCTCAAGTCGTGCGCTGTCGGTTAGGAGTCGTCCGGCAAAGGTGAGGGTGCCTTGACAAAGCTGCGGTAGTGATGGATACACACTGCTGATCGCATCAGTATCATAGACAGCAGAAAGAAATCGCAGGTTTTGGCCGGATAGCAATTCTACCACTTGAGCAATTTCAATTTTTTCGAGATTAAAATAATTTCCGGTAGTATTGCGGGCAACGAAGTTCAAATAATCATGATTTGCTGTTGTTGAGGAGTTGATTGCCATAACGGGGGTGGACGAAAGCCTGATTTCATGTTTTCCGAAATTGCTTACACCATCGGAGAACAGAAGGATTTCGTCGCAGGAATACTTAGTGAAATCAAGGACTCCCAGTTGAGTTCCTCCATCGTAAGTGATATTTTCAATGTACTGCTTCAATAATTCATTGTTGCAATTTTGAATGGAAAAGGTTTTGGTCTGATCAATTTCATTGCTAAAGGTTATAAAGGTCACTTCAACTTTTTCCATACGATCGAGGTACGCCAGCAACAAATCCATTTCTTTTGTTGTATTGCGTTTGGTGCCACTTGCAGAAGCGTCCCAAAATACACACAGCGACTTGGGCATTTCCTTACTCTGTGGTCTCTCGTTGTGAAAACTGTTGATATAGAAAAAATTTGCATCATCAACGTATCCCTGATCCACAAAAACAATTGTCTCTGCCTTTTTGTATGGTATCTTTACTTCGAGCGTCTGGGGTGGGAGATAATTTCCTTTAGTAATAGTTGCAATCCAGTCTGCCCCATCCTTTGAAAACTTCATGTCGGAGAAGTCACTTCCAATGGCCAGAGGAACATCAGGCTGGTTGATTATATGAAATTGCAAATTGAACTTTTCTACCTGCATTCCGTATTCCAGTGGAAGCTTATATATGTATACATCCTCAGCATAGGTCAGTTCCTGCTCGTATGAAATTACAATACGTTTATCACCATTGGCAGGAATGGGATAAATTCTCGCTTTGAAATTATTTCCCGGTGTCCATTCTAATAAGGCCGGATCAACTTTTCGCCGGGCAACAGATTCGAACACCTGTTGTCCTTTTTGTTTTTCAACAACAACGCCTTGTCTGAGAGCTCCGTTAAGCTCCATGGCGAAAGCGCTTACCGTCTGACCTTCACCGAGGGGAAAGCTTAGTTCACCTTCGAGTAATCGGGGCAAATCGTTGTGAAAGGTCATGTCCATTTTTGTAGTGGCGATGTTTCCAATAATCTCAACAGTGATTTCTAGCTGTTGCAATCTCATCATGGAAACTGTGCCATTATCAGGATTTCGCACTCTGATTCCGCGGTAACGCGACTCAGCTTCGTTAAAGGTCTGCCCGCAGGCACTGCTGACTATGCCGCACACACACAGCCACAGTAATAAGGATAGATGAATTGTTTTCATGAGGCGATTATTTGGTTAGCGAATGTGAATTCGTGATGCAAACCAAATATATCCTTCATCGATGCCTGCCATGGGCATGCATCAGTTTACGGTATCTTTTTTCGGGTTACAGGATAGAAATGAAAAGAAAACGGAACGCCTGGTATTTATGCGCTGCAATCGCAATCATAAAGGAATGCCAGATACCAAATCTTGTCGATTTGTAGAAAATATAACTGTTTGGTGATCCATTTTTTCGAAAGGATTACCACTTTCATTTTTGGCCAGGATTTATCGCCCTTAATTTTTGTAGGTACAGAATTTCCGGTCTCAACATCAGCAGTAGAAGGGAATTCAGTTACGGCAGTATAATATACACCGTCCTTACTGCTTGACTGTTCACAAAAGCCATCGTTTGGTTCTGAGTTGATAAAATTGCTCAGTAGGATGGTGTTATTCCCTCCCCATTTTTTTGTCTCTGCTTGATTGTAGTTATATTGATCTTTTTTGCTAAACTTAACACAAAAGGCTCCGGGATTATAAAAACGCTCAACACCAATATCAGTTTTGATATATTTCGCGATTACGGGAGAATTGTTATAAAGCAAACTATCGATATTATGTTTGAAATAGCATTCTCCAAGAAATGTTTCGATGAATGTCTTAAAGTCTTCGCTGTTACGGTTGTCCACAACCGCTGTGGTTGCTGTGTCTTTCTGTGTAGATTCTGAATTCGTTTCATCGCTTGCTGTGCGGGGAGTACAGGAAATGAAGGACATAAGGCCAATGGCCAGCAATAACTGAATTTTTAATTTCATAAGTGAGTGTCTTAGATTTAATGCAAAGGTAATACGATTCTTCATTCGCAGAGACGCGGAGATAAAGAAACTATTTGTGGAAATGTTTAGATAGTTAAACGGTTAATTAGTTAAAAAAAAAGTTCTTGATTGAAAATATAGAGGCGCCTGTCTTTGTTGAATACCGTCTTAAGCGTGATTTTAATTCTATCGATACCACAGATAAGATTCTCATGCGATGGCCTCTTCATCGGAGCCGTCATTCCGGGCTTGACCCAGAATCCCCCAATAGCTAGCGCAGCAGTTGGATTGTTAATTTCTTTTACTGATAGCATACTCCTCATTTATAATAAAATCAGATTTTGATTACCGCCTTAAACGTGATTATAATTCTGTTCTTACCACAGGCAGGCTTCTCATGCTATAGTTTCTTCATCGGAGCCGTCATTCCGGGCTAGACCCGGAATCCCCAATAACTAGCTCTGCAGTTGGATTGTCACTTTCTTTTACTGAAAGCTTACTCCATGCAGTTTATATTAAAATCTGATTGTTGAATGCTACCACGAGCGTGAGTATAATACTTTCGAAACCACCGATAAGATTCTCATGCGATGGACTCTTCATCGGCGTCGTCATTCCGGGCTAGACCCGGAATCCCCCAATAACTAGCTCTGCAGTTTGATTGTCGCTTTCTTTTACTGAAAGCTTACTCCACGCAGTTTATAACAAAATCTGATCGTTGAATGCTGCCACGAGCGTGAGTATAATACTTTCGAAACCACGATAAGATTCTCATGCTATGGCCTCTTCATCGGAGCCGTCATTCCGGGCTTGACCCAGAATCCCCCAATAGCTAGCGCTGCAGTTGGATTGTTGCTTTCTTGTACTGAAAGCTTACTCCTCGCAGTTTATAGTAAAATCTGATTATTGAATGCTGCTACGAGCGTGATTATAATACTTTTGATACCACAGATAAGATTCTCATGCTATAGCCTCTTCATCGGAGCCGTCATTCCGGGCTTGACCCGGAATCCCCCAATAATTGAAGCTGCAATTAGATTGATATTTCCTTTTACTGCCATCGTACTCTTGGCAATCTATCCTGAAATCATTCATATATGAAATCAAAAATTATAATTGTTTATATATAACTTAATATTTTATAAGTATTATATATTACCCTACAAACATTAAAACCTATCTTTCTTTATGACCTTTACAATATATACTTTGTTATTCGCAAAGCTCTTACAATCGCTGATTCTTGCGTCCCAATGCGGTAGACGATGCAGCGTAGTGCGATAAATATTGCACAAAAAGTTCTACATCAAGCCTTCATTTTCAGCTACTTAGTTTCCGGACTAAGGAACGATGTTAGTAACAATTGTTGAACTTAATAGTTCCCCTGATTGTTGATTTGTAATAATTTATTACATTTGCTGCGCTTAATGGCTGAAAATGTAAATTTTATTGAAAAAATATGAGACCAGGTAAAATTCTTCTCACACTGCTTTTAATGTTAATCATTCTTCCGGCCTTTTCACAGATCGTTGTGGACAAGCCCAAGGTCAAAAGATCTACAGAAAAGGACCTGAGTATTGAATCTGTTCTATTGTACCCAGATAAAACCGTAATTAAATTTGCCTATACAAAGACCAATCAGGCAAAAGGCGATTGGATCTTTTTAGCTGATCCAGGCGAAGCTCAGGCAATGCATCTTGAAGCCAATGGCGTTAAATACGCGCTGGTTTCAAAAACAGGTATTGCCAGTAAACCCGGTATCACAAAAATTACTCTTGGTAAAACTGTGAACTTTGTGGCAACCTTTGAACCGATTGCCAAAGGCGTAACCAAATTCGATTTGGTAGAAGGAGAGTATGGCGGCGATTACAGCAGTTGGTGCATTTACGGTATCAGAATTCCCGGTAATAAGAAGAAGTAAGCTTCTTGTTCTGACCTCTTTTAAAAATACATGTTATCAATGAGTCGTACATTGCCTGCAAATACTGCAATGCAGCCGATGATATTTTTGCTGTCGTTCCAATCTTTAATCGACTGTAAGGTAGTGTCGTCAACAATATCGTAATACTCAGTTTTTAAATATGGGTTCTTATTAATCTCTTCAACAACCCATTTCTTTAGATCCTCCACACTACAACTATCTTTTAATTGCTTTGCTTTCGTTAGCGTCGCATAGATATGACTGGCATTTGCACGTTGTTCTTTGGATAATAGCAAATTTCTTGAACTCAGCGCTAGGCCGTCTCCTTCGCGAACTGTGGGGTGTGCAACGATTTCGATGGAGATTTTTTGCTGAGCCACCATAGCTCTGATGATGGCCAATTGCTGAAAATCTTTCATGCCGAAGTAAGCGCGATTTGCAGGAACGGTTTCAAATAGTTTTTTTACAATCTGTGATACACCATTAAAATGTCCGGGTCTGTGTTCCCCTTCCATTACCTTGTCCAGATTACCGTAGTCAAAAGAAGATTGATCGGGCTTGGGATACATTTCTTCTACAGACGGTATAAATGCAATATCACAATGAACAGTCTCGAGGAGTCCGAGATCTTTCTCTTGAATCCTTGGGTAACTCTTAAAATCGTTAGGATTGTTGAATTGGGTGGGATTAACGAAAATGCTGACTACTGTAAGATCATTTTCCTTTACCGAACGCGACACCAGCTCTAGATGTCCAGCATGTAAGGCTCCCATGGTTGGAACAAAACCAATCGATTGGCCAGCTGCTTTCTGCTGAAGAATAAAAGCTGTAATGTCTGCCCGTTTTTCAAATACCTTCATCGTTCAATAGGTTTAATGTTTTGTATTCTTCAAAATCCACAATTGCTCTGCACTATGCGAATGTCAGTGCAAAATTAGCCATTATTTACTAATTCTCCTCGACAACCCTGCGACTGTCGCGAACGCCCATCAGCGATCCGCACTGCTGCTGGTTTTGAACTAATTTACTAATCACTAATTAACCAATTAACTCCATTAACTCCAATAACCCCAATAACCAGAACCTAGAGGATTCCGGATTAAATCCGGAATGACGCCCTGATGAAGATCGGTGGTTAATATGCCTATCAGAAAAGACGCCTTCGCGGAATTGAAGAAACAATTGAACATCGAGGTACTGTCTCGCAACGCATGCTGCGCATTAAAAACTAATTAACCCTAATAGCCCCATAACCTTAATCAGGGGATTCCGGATTAAATCCGGAATGACGCCCTGATGAAGAGCGGTGGTTAATATGCCTAGCAGAAAAGACGCCTTCGCGGAATTGAAGAAACAATTGAACATCGAGGTACTGTCTCGCAACGCTTGCTGCGCAGTAAAAACTAATTAACCCTAATAACCCCATAACCTTAATCAGGGGATTCCGGATTAAATCCGGAATGACGCCCTGATGAAGAGCTGTGGTCAATATGCCTAGTAGAAAAGACGCCTTCGCGCAATTGACGAAACAATTGAACATCGAGGTACTGTCTCGCAACGCTTGCTGCGCAGTAAAAACTAATTAACCCTAATAACCCCTAATAACCCTATAACCCCATAACCCCATAACCCTATAACCCTATAACCCTATAACCCTATAACCCTATAACCCCATAACCCAACCACCAATTAATCAAAAAAAATCCAACAAATCACCAATTAGAAAATAATGTATAATTTTAAGCGCGAATCTACCAAAAACCAATCGTATGAAAAAACCGAATACTTTAGTAATCATTCTTGTGTTGATGATGGGCATTTTTGCCTTTGCATCGTGTAAAAAGAAAGAAGGTGTCGATATGAAGCTCGTGCTTAAGACATCCCAAAAGGATATGCTTGTTTCTATGGCCGGCACTTATTCTGACTCAACCTTTGTTGCTGCTATCAAATTAACCGATTCAATTAATGCAATTGATACAAATGGGGCATACATCGATCAGTTTGCCGCAATTTGGAAACAAAAATTCACCCAGTCAAAATTGACGATGTACTTTTTTATTGCTTTGCAAGATACGCTTAGTCAGACTGCAAGTAATGATGAGGTTATTGAAGTGGTGAAAGCAAAGTACAAAAGTGCTGTTGGAAAAACCGCTAAGGTTCTTAAAAGTCGTTTGGAAGATTATGACCTTTATGATTATGATGTTGCATTATCCGATACGCTTGGTTTAATAAATCTTCAGCTGGAAGGAGTTAAAGATACCGGAAGAATTATGCATTTAATCACTGCATGCGGAAATCTTGAATTTTGGGAAACTTTCGAATATGCAGATCTGCAAGAAAATTTTAATAAAGTCGATGGCATGTTGAAAATCATATTTACCCCACGTGCATCGCGGAAGTCGAACGATTCTACCACTACTGATACTGCAGTTCCTGATACCAGTGCTGTTGAGAAAGAGAAAGCCAGCGATCCGCAACAAAAATATTTCTATGAGCATCCCTTATTTGCAAAAATGGAAATGGCTGTTGTAAAAGATGAAAAAGGGAGAATGACCGCGGCAAAAGGTCCGGTGGTAGGCTATTGCAAAATTAAAGATACTGCTCGTATCAACTATATGTTGCGTTTCCCTTCGGTAAAAAAATTGTTACCTCTCGATCTTAAGCTCGCATGGACTCAAAGACCTGATGATAAAAACAAAGACAAGCTGGCCCTTGTTGCGCTTAAGATGCAACGCGACGGCAGTGCTACCATCAAAGGAACGGTAATCGTTGATGCAAGCTGTGAAATTGAAGAGAATAAAATGCCTCAGGTAAATATGGAGATGAACGAAGAAGGAACAAATTTGTGGTCAAGGGTAACAGCCAATAATATTGGTCGCTGCATCGCTATTGTACTCGATGGTTATGTGTATACCTACCCAACAGTTCAATCCGAAATTCCTAATGGTAATTCAAGTATCACTGGAAACTTTACAAAAGAAGAAGCTGAAAACCTTGCAATGATTATTAAATCAGGTATGATGCCGCTTCATGTAACTGTTGTAAAATGTTCCACTGTTGCTGTTCCAGAATAATATCAGTGCATTCGAAATCAACGGACATCATCAGCAATGATAATATCATTATTTAAAATATGTTGATTTCCTGAAAGCTGAAAATGGTAAAGGCCCGGCTTAAGATCTAATTGGATTTGTGCCGGGCTTTTGCTATTTAAATCGTAAAATAATCCCTGATATACCAGCATTCCAAGAGTATTGAAGATATTCAATTGATAGTCGCCACGCATATTTTCCGGAACATTAATATTTATTAGTCCTTGCGATGGATTAGGGTATAGCTGTGCTGAACTTTCATTATTACTGAAATCATGTATGCCCAAATAGCCTGAATTGATTAAGCCCTGACGTGTATTGTCGCCTTTATAGGTTCCGAAAAGTACGGTATTAGCGGTGTAAGGGACATTGAGAGCAAAAACATTAATGGTGACAGAATCGCTTGCCGACATGGTTTGATCATACGACAGGGTGATAAGTTCAAGCATATTGTCGTTGTTCAAATCAGCAAGATCAGCCCCGTTCATATAGGTAAAGCCGGCGGGTCTTAAGGGGAATCCATTTGCTTCGCCGCTGCCATCCAGTTTGAACGCATGCACGAACCCATAACCACCAATACATAGATTACTTCCGGTCACAATCTCATATTGACCATCGTTGTCAACATCAGCAACAGTAACAATTCCCTCATCTCCACCCTGAGCAGAAATCGGGAAATTGGGAAGTGCACTTGCATTTTTATCGAAACCATAAAGCATTGGCAAAATAGTGTCATTAATCGGCCGAGTCATAAAAATGCTGTAAACCCCATCGTGATTCAGGTCTGCAACTGCAGGAGCACAATAGGTCCAGTTTCCATCGGGTACTGCAACCGGCCATCCGTTATGATAGGTTCCATCATAATTCATGACATAGTATTCCGGGACACTGCCAATGGTTGAGCCTACAATATTGAGTTTGCCATTATGCTCCAGATCAACAAGCAAGGGCGATTGATACGAAAAAGTCGTGTTTGTATTCAGTACAGGAAAGCCCGCTTTAAGATTGCCATCGAGGGCAAATGCGAGGATGTCGTTGTATGAGCAGAGAATAATTTCATTGCTGCCATCACCATCAATATCGCCCACTGAAGGCGTTACAGAAGGAGTGGCGTTAATTGTCACCGGCCAGCTTGCACTAAAGCTGCTGCCATTTATTTTTCTGATATGCAATCTTCCCTGCGGTGAAACGCGCTCATTAAAAATGATTTCAAGGCTGTCGTTGCCATCCACATCAGCCATCACCGGACTACACAGTATCCAATTGTTGGTCAGATTCAGCGGCCATCCCGGAAGGTCATTACCGTTCTGGTCAAGCAGATAAACTCTTCCATTGGCCGGACTTCCGCCTGTAGCTTGTGCAATCTCAAGGTGGCCATCTAAATTTATATCACCAACAGTAGGAGGGTAAATCGCAGTGCCCGCAAGGGCTTTGGTCCATAAAAGACTTCCATCTGATTCAAAGACGTACAAAGTGCTGTTAGCGGCAGCAACAATTTCATTTACTCCATCACCATCGATATCATCTACGGCCAGACCGCGCATATTTTTAAATGATGCATTGGCTGATATACGTTTGGGCCATCCGGGTAAAGAAGTGATAAGTGGCCCTTTGTCGGGCGCGTAACTGGCGTCACTGATTTTTATTGCCTGAGTTGTTCCTTCTGCGCCAAGCTCAGCTTTGTACGTCTGAGCAGAACTTGCAATACACCATGCTATCAATAAACCAACGAGTAAAGTTCGTTTCATAATTAAATTATTCAGATTAAAATATTTGTCATGTTACTACTGGTCTAGTCCCCGCTGGTGAATGGCGGATGTGTAGACCGGAACAAACAGCACTGCTGCTAATTCCTCGAGACTAAAGGCTTCTTTGTTTCCCTCGATTTCCCAGTGATCCCAGTCCTCGCTCACCCAGGTGCGCACGTCAAGCTCTTTATGTCCATTCACAATAATTTCCCAATGATCGAAATCATCACTGGTATAAGTATGGACTTCAGCCTCAAAACCGGAATCACCTTCCGATAGATCCCAATGATCCCAATCGGAACTGGTGTAGGTCCGGATATCGATACTGTGCGTGCTTGTGGTAAGTTCCCAATGATCCCAGTCTTCACTTGTATAGGTACGAATATCTCCATCAATGCCTGAAAGACTGAATTCCCACGAATCCCAGTCCTCGCTGGTATAAGTGCGCAGCCAGCCGGTGGTATCCCCAAGCTCATATTCCCACGAATCCCAATCTTCGCTGGTGTACGTCTCCAGATCATAGGTGACAGGATACTCGTAGGGTGGATTATTATGGTTGTTATGATTATTGTTATTGCTGTTTGGATAGTAATATCCATCATCAGTACAGGAAGTCAGCAATATTATTGGGAGAATAAAGTATAGGCAGCGTAGACGTTTCATCACTGTAGTGTTTATGAGTAATGCAAATATATACTTTTTTCTGATGAAAGGTATGCTAGTGCCTTCAAAACAGTACAATAATAATGGTCTTTATTACACCGATGTGCTGCTTTATTGCACAGGTTTCATTTTTGAGGCGAATTCATCAAGGCTTAAACCTTTCATTTCGCAATAGCACTGATAATGTCCCTTTTCTTTGATGTACTCTTCTAATTGTTTTGCAGAAGGTTCGTGACCTTTGTCCATACTGTAATATTCAGCCCAACTATAGCCATCGGGATAAAACTCACCATTAGTGCTTCCGTAGAAATTAAAGGTGTTATAACGAGTGTTGATAAAATACCGGCCATTACCCTTTTCAACTAGGATATGGTCGCCTTCCACGCTATTCAATGAAAAGGTAATCGTACCGTCGGAGAATAATTCAACTTCAAAGTATGTCGATAAGCCATCTATTTCGTATTCAAAGGTGTATTTTCCTGTGTTTGCAGCACGAAAAGCATTGTTTTGATTGATGCATTGCTGTGCGGAATCTTTAGTGTCGAACACCAGAATATAAGCTCCATACACCCAGCCAGTGATTAACTTGTTGAAGTCTATAGCATGCCAGGTATAATCGATGCTGCATAAACCAAAAGGGATTTTTTCTGTAGTCGGACTTTCAGCTGTAACCTCTACAAGGCTAAGGTTCTTTTCAATTCTACCACTGAGTGGCGATTTTGAAGATGCATTTTTCCTAACGTTAACGTTGTCGGCAAAGACAACTCCATATTGTTGCGCTGATAAAGAAGTGTGGAAATACAGACTGATCGCTAAAACCATCAGTATGGACGCCAGATAATGTGGTGTTTTTTTCATGCATTAATGATATTAGGTAAGACAAAGATAAATGAATTCTACGCTTGATAATGTAGAATTCATTTATAGGATCATGCTATAAAGTGCAATCTGTAAGGATTGCAATTCATGCCGAATTTTTCCTTGTCTACTTAATATCTTTTACAATGATTAAGGTAAGCTTGTTGAAATCGGCAGCCGCATTAATCACATCTCTAAAGGGAATATAATCTGCCACCGGGGCTTTAAGCATATCATAGTTTTCCCAAATCGTCACAATGATTTTTCTACCCACAATTTCATAGGTGCTCTTGAACGAAGCACAGCTTTTACCATTACTTGAATAAACTTTTTCCATTGCTAGGATTTCAGGATTTGTAACCTTAAAGCCTTCTGGAATTTCGATGCTCAGCTTACGGACAAACCTGTGCTGATACTCGATTTCAATGGGAAGATGTCGCTCTTGCTCATCATATAAATGCTCTTGCTGCCCTATTAACTTTCCAATATTGAAGAGAAATTTATCTCCTGCTTTTTCAATTGGGGCATTGGTGGTGACTTTAGCTGAAATAACCACAGGCTTTAGGAAAAATTGAGATGCCTCAGATGCATTCTCTATCCTCATTTCGTTCACATCGCAATCATCCGACATAAGCTTCATGTAAGGCAGGGCTGTTTCTTCTTTTTTGTTGTCTTCGGATGTAGAATAGGCCTGAAGAAAATAATATGCTGTATATCCCGTCAGCCGGTAGGTCACATTATAAATCGCATCATTAAAATCTGCAGGTAGGGCAACGCTAACCTCGAGACTGTCGATTGATTGCTCGCTGGGGAGCGCAGGTATATTTTGAATTTTTCCAACACCTGACTCCATGCCTTGGTATTCAAGCTTTTTAATGAAAAGCCCGTCGGTACCGGCTAAGAGGTAGGGGTTAAGCTTATAGCGACTAAATACATTGTATGGACAGAGATATCCATTGCTTTCAGGAAAATATAATAAGGTTTCATCCAAATTATTCCATGATTCAAAATCACGGGAAATAGATTTTACGTAACGATTGCACGTAAGTACAATTTGATAATCGATCCCAAGCTCCTTCATCACCCCAACGAATAGTTTGGTGCATGCTTCCTTATCTAGCACTTTAATCTGTATGAGTCGTGAAATATCCTTTTTATCAAAGCCCGAAATATACTCTACTACAAGAAAATTAGTTTTGATATACGAATCGATAGCGCGTATCTTTTCCTCGGTCGACATGTTTTTGTTTACACCAGCGCTTTTAATAATTGATTTAATCTCCTTAGTTTCGCTACTCTGAATATCATTATAAAACTCCCAATAGTGTTGCGCGGCCTGCTTATTATCATAGATACGCGATTCAGATTTATTATGGTTCACCGAAATAGTGTACTCAATCATTTGCAGATTCGACCGGTAGTTTGAATAGGATTCGCTTTTAATTCCGGGTATGTTTTTGGCCATTGCAACATAGGTGCGTTGTTTATCCATTAATCGTCCGGGAGCATCAGGAAATCCATTTACCGAATGCATTGCCAACTCTAAAAAGTCGGGACATATCATTTTAAACTCTGCAGTTAGTCGCGGGTATTCTGATTGAAAAAACTTTCGACCCCAAATCGTTGGTGTCCGGTTAATAGTATAAAGGACTTCTGCAACACCCCCTTCAGTAAGGCCATCAAGAGCGAAGATTTTTGAAACGTTGTTTTCTTCGTCTTTGATTTCTTTGATGTTATCTTTGTTAAACACCACCACTTCTCCTGTTTTTGAAACCGCCCTTGCCATCAGACTTAAGATGTCAGATGAAGTATCAACATTAATTTCAACCTTATTGAAATCATCAATACCTTGCTTATCGCGAATGAGAACTTTGGTGTGAACAGTTTCTACCATCGAAAACTCATTGTTTTCATTAAAATAATACTGCAATACAATTTTATCGATGAGGTAGATGGCGTGATCACTGGTATCGATGCATGTGTCTCTTGGTACCACTGGGATTGCGTCCCAGGTGTAATTTTTATAGAATATGTCCTGACCGAAAGTTGATGTGCATCCTATAACGAATGCTACAATGCAAGCAAATGATAGCTTTTTCATGGTATGTCAATTTGATG
This sequence comes from Bacteroidales bacterium, assembly GCA_963678485.1. Classification (GTDB taxonomy): domain Bacteria; phylum Bacteroidota; class Bacteroidia; order Bacteroidales; family CAIWKO01; genus CALGYY01. The sequence goes on along the minus strand of OY782882.1, from coordinate 22,953 downwards.
TTAGATCTGTCATTAATTTATTGACCGTTAACTTTTTCAGTACTCAATACTATGGTTTCAGAACAGCCCGCATTGAGTTTTTTTACGAAGTTGTTCCATTCAATAATCTTTTCCATAGGAAGCAAAAGATAATTTACGTAGAGACTTCGCTCCAGAACAACCTGTCCTGAAGTAGAAGTGTATTTGAAAGAAAACCCATAATCATCAGCAGTGAAGCTAATATCGGGAGGCAAATACTTTACCTTATAACCTGCGGGAATATTCAAGATATAGCGATCATTCACCAGATAGTTGAAATCGTTTTCAAGATCATATTTGCGATCCTTGAGTTCAACGATATTGAGATTGGTTTTACGAATATTGAGGTTAACGTAAGTCTCATTACCATTTAAATGGATATAATCAGCCATGGAAAAATCGAAACGTGTAACCAGTGGCTCCTGCTTTAGTGCAAGGTCAGAATGACTGAGATTTGTAATGATGAATTTATTATTACCGCTGGCAACATTGTTTTTTACAAATTTGTTCTTCTCATCTTCGTTGTAATATTCATAATAATCTCTGAAGATCATGGATAAGTAACCTGTTTGTGTGTAAGTACCACTACCGCTGATGGAGCGACCTTCGGAGATATTCATTGTGATTTCGCCGTTTACGGTATTGGTTTCTTTCGCCATTTTGGGCGCTGTGATGATTTTGAAGTGAATGCTGTCGACACACAATACAAGTTCTTTTCCTTGGATCGCTTTGCTTGGATAGGGGAGAAACAGGTAGTTTGAGGTTGGATCAAGAATATACTCCTTGCCATCATCATCATAAGCAGCAACAACCACATGGTTGAAGATGCCGGGAACAGCGATTTCTGAAGCCTGATACGGAAGATCGCGCGTGCCCACCCATGCTAGGTAGGATTTGATGTTTTGACTATTGAGCATTTTATTCAGCAAAGCCGCCATATCCTTGCAGTCGCCGTATCGACGCGATAGGACTAAGTCGGGAAGGCGGGGTTTAAAACCTGCGTATCCTTCTTCAAATGCGACGTAGCGAATGTTGTCCTGCACCCAGGCATATGTTTTTTTGATTTTTTCTAAGGTTGTTCCCGTGTTTGATAATAGTGAATCACTGAAATGTTTCACCGATGGGAATTCCGGTTCTATCGCTTCTTTGACAAATCCATAGGACCATTCAAAAAAATGCTGTGCATTGTCGAATACATTCACAACACTGTCTTTTTCCTGATATGACCGAATATATAAAATGATATGCGGAATGTTGTATAGCATACTTGGTGCATTTTCTTCCGCATCCATCGCGTCAATATGATTCGCGGTCCACTTCATATAGGTTTTGTTTCCCTTGGTATATGTCGAAAAACTGATGTCGAGTGAGTCGCAATTCATCAACTTGTATGACACATCGATTCCTTTATCAATGCATAGTTCCACTTCTTTTTTAGCGATAGGGAAGTAGGAACCCAGGAATACCTTGGGAAGTAAATGTGGATCGTTGCATGTTTTTTTATACTTTAATACACTTTGCGCATTTTTTTGAAGGTTAGGAAAGTAAAAGGTGGTGAGTTTGCTGTCATCAAAAAACACCCCGTCGCTCTGGTCACTAGATGTTTTAAACTCAGTCACATTCTCTCTGTTGTACTTCCCGTTTTCAGGCACCATGCTGTACGCTTCAATTTCGGAAACCTTATAAAAATCAGAAGAGCCAATCTCTTCAGAAGAATATAAATGAGCGTTTTCGTTGAAATATGTGGATTGCTTTTCATAGGTGCTCACAATGGAGATGCCGTCTTTTCCAACACTTAGCTCGAAATATTCTTTAGCGTATGAAACCACTCCGTTTTCGCCTGGGTATTCCTTCATGAAGTTTTCTACCGCTGTATACTGCGCAAATAAAGGGTTCTGGCTAATAAACAACAGTACAAGTGCGAAAGGACAAAGAAACGCCGATCTCTTAATAGATTTTTTCATACATCAAATCTGAATAGTTATAATAAGCCAAGCGAATTAATTTTCCTGCTTCGTTATAGTAGCGGGCGTATCCATTTAATGAACCGTTTTCATAATTCTCGTCCGAACGGATATTTCCATTTTCATAATACGTTTTGCTCGGACCTGTGGACTGGCCATAATAATTGGTTTCTTCCAGCATTACTTTTCCATTAGGATAATAGTAGCGGAATAATCCATGATAGTTACCATAGTACATCGTTGTTTCCATCTGTACTTTACCGTCGGGATAATACTCAACGTATGCTCCCTGATAAGTCCCTGATTTGAAGCTGAACATTGCGGACTTTTGTCCCCCCTGATACTTAGTGATTACCTGAATGGAATCGGATCCTATATTAATAGGTTTGGTTTCTTTTCCGTTTTGATCGAGATAAGTAATATACACGGGCTTGTTGTCGTAGTAGTTGATGCGGAACATTTCAGCGCCCTGAATATTGTAGAACTTTCTGTATCCCTCGCGATCGCCGTCGACATACTTGGATTCAATACGCATTTTCCCATTGGGATAATAGCGGCGATAGAAGCCATTATCCTTATCGTAAATGTACATGCTTGTGGATGAAATGTTGCCGTTTTCAAAATAATAGGTTTCGGCGCCTTCTTGATTTCCGTGCAGATAATAGGTTTCAGCGCTTTTGTTGCCATTGCTGAAATACCAGGTAAACTGGCCTTCACGACGATCGCTGACAAAATATCCGCTTACACGTTTTTTCATATTTGCATAATAATAGGCCACGAGGCTATCGACCCTATTGCCATTCACATACTGCGAACGTTCGATTATTTTGCCATCCACCGTTTTTAATTCATAAGTGCCAGAGCCCTCTTCGAGAAACCCACTTGCCCAAACTTTACCAACAGTGTCATATTCGATCGAGCCATTATACATAAAGCCATCTCTTTGTTCTTCGGTTGCCAAATCACCGTTGTAGTGATAGGCTAACTGGCGTCCATAGGCTTCGTCGTTAAGAAAATAGTCCACAGCTTCCAGATTACCATTGATGTAGTAATGCTTCCATAGTCCTTGTTGCTGGCCTTTTACGTACCAGCCTTCTGCTTCCAATTGACCGTTGATAAAATAGCTTTTATAATAACCATCAATTTCTCCATCGATCATAGTATATGATTTCATGAGCTTTCCGTTGGGATGATAGTATTTCATCTGCCCATCGAGTACTCCGGACTTGTACTCTTTTTCACTTTCCAGAGTCCCGGTTCTGTCGTAATAGGTCCATTTTCCCTGTAAGCAATTGTCGTAATAACTTCCTTCCCCGGCTACTGTTCCTTCCGGATTATAGGTTTTAATGATTTGTTTTCCCTTAGGTACATCAACATTGCTAAACATTTCATTCGCCTTATTGAAATATTTAAGCGACTGTACTCTTTTGTTTTTATAAATAACAGTGGAATAGAGAATGCCATCAAGATCGTAGTATTTTGATTCACCTTCAAGGTCGCCGTTTGCATACTGTTCTTCTGATTGCAAATTTCCATTGAAATGATATTCTTTTTCGAGTCCAACCTTTTTACCGTTCTCGTCAAAAGTGCCTTCGCGCTGAAGCTGGCCATTGTAGTAATAGGCTTTGTAAGGTCCTGTTCTTTTGCCATTGACATAGGAAAAGGTCTCTTTTAAAGTGTCATTCTCAAAGTATTCACGGTATTCGCCGTTATATTTTCCTTTTAGGAAGGTTAGTTCCGTTTTGGTCTTTCCACTGGGGTAACACACCTTATTATAACCATCCTGCAATCCATCAGTAAATTTGAATACTGTTTGTACAACTCCATTTACAAAATAATACACTTGCTCGCCAACACGCTTACCCATATTGAATTCGCCTGTTTCGCTAAGCTGTCCATTCATATAGTAGCGCGAATATTTGCCATTAATTTCACCATTGGTCATATAATATTCCAGCGCAAGTTTTCCTGATTCATAGTATTCCTCTTGTTTACCATCATCCTTACCATTAATATAGTTCTCTGTCTTTTTTACCTTGCCATTGTAATAATAATAAGTCCATGGTCCGTTCTTTTCACCGTTTACAAAACTACCTTCACTCTTAATATTTCCATTCGGAAAGAAATACTGCCATTTGCCATTTGCGACTTTGTCAGCATTATCGGAGAAGTTGCCAATAGAATACACAACGAAATTGTCGTAGTACTGGACACGCATATTATCCCTATACTTGATGGATTCAGTGATTTTTCCACCTGCCCAGTTCACAAATTTATCAAGTGCCGGTTTATTCTTTGTCTGATAATCCTTAACTTTTTGAATGTCGAAACTAGCGAGGGTATAATAACTGAATGGTACAAAATAGCCTTCTTTGTTCAGCGCTTCGAAGAACTTAACATAATGTTCCATATAATAATCATTGGCATTGGGATCATATTTAAGACTTTCGAAAAACACTTGATTCTGGTTGACTACTGCAAAGCCAAGCTTTGTCTTTGATTTGAATTTTGCATTCGACGAAATGCCTGATTCCAGCAATGTAAGAACATCGTCGAAGTTTGCTGTTTCATCGTTGCTTGGTTTTAATGAACCACTTTCTTTTTCAAACTTATTATTAGCAAGCAACTCAAGCTTGTTGATACATTCTTTGGCAATCGCTTCTTTGTTTTGTAGTAATACGGCCATATTGAAGCATAGCATAGCCTGAACTGTACGGCCAAATCGAGCATTAATTTCGCCAAGTAATAAATGACTACGAACATGGCGGCTATTCATTGACAGACTGATTTTTAATTCAGTGATAGCATCATCGTAGCGTTCAAGATTAAATAGCGCTGCCGCTTTATTGTAATGTAGCAGGAAAAGCTTGGGAAATTTAGCAATACCCTCATCATAGACTTTTATTGCTTCTTCCGAATGATTAGTGTTGTCGAGGCAATTGCCTAGCAGAACGTAGAATAAATGAGTGTTTTCATTATTCTTTTTAATTCCTTCGCGGCAAATTGTTATAGCCTGATCGTTACGCTCCGCCGTTCCGAGTGTATAGGCATACTCATAGGAGGCCACTTCATAATTGGTGTCATTAACCGGTATTTTTTTATAGAGGTCGATGGCTGCATCATATTTACCCAAATCGGTAAGTTTTACTGCTTCGGTGAGTATTTTGTGAGAGTCGATGAGTTCGATCTCGGCCTGAGCCCAGGCCTTGCTGCCGCTGATTACGATCAACAACAAGCATAGGATAGAGAGCTTTTTCATGAATGTTTATTTTATTTTAATCGGAGTTTTTTAGTAAAAATCTAATAACTTACTTTGACAGCTAAAATAAGAAATATATTAGCATATTTCATTCTTTAAATAAAAAAGTATAAATATTTTTATGATATATAATGATAGATATTTGAATCGCAGAGGTATGAGTATGTGAACCTATGGTCAGCCTATAGTACCATTAACGATCATAGATAATTATCTGGCGATTCCTTACTTACACAAACGTCCAAGCGCTTCTTCAGCGGAAGCTGATCCGAGTTGACGGGCTTTTTCGAAATCCTGGCAGGCTTTGTTGCTTTCACCTTTTGCATTGTATACAATTCCGCGGTTGAAGTAATTTTCGGGATTATCCGGTGATAGTTCGATGGCTTTTGAAAAATCGCTAATTGCCTGATCGTAGTTTTCCTTGTTACCATAGATCATTCCTCGATTTTCATAAGCTTCCGCATATTTCGGATCCATTGCTATGGCACTTGAATAATCTGCAATGGCTTGGTCGAGATGACCTTGTTCCCAAAAGATACCACCGCGATTGTTGTAAGCCATAGCGTATTCCGGCTTAATTGAAATCACTTTGGTGAAGTCGGTAATGGCCTTATCTAAAGCACCTTGTTTTCCGTAGAGGTTACCGCGATTGATGTAGGCTTCTATGTAATCAGGCTTTGTTTCAATAGCTTGAGTGTAATCAGCAATGGCTTGATTGGGGTTGCCCTGCCGGAAATATAAATCAGCGCGATTGAAATAGGCTTTAGAATACTGCGGGTCAGCTTTAATGGCATTTGAATAATCGCTGAGGGCTTTATTATATGCGCCTTGCTGTTCAAAGAGAATAGCGCGATTATGGTAGGCAAGGCTACAGTTGGGATTCTGCTTAATGGCTGTATTGTAGAATGTCATCGGATCAGCGTAAGCGCGCGATTTTATAAAAGAAAAAGATGAAATGCCAAACAGAATAACAATCGGTATCCAGCGATACGAGCGATTGGTTGTTTTTATCCATTTGTCAGGAATAGATGTCAGTACAAATATTAAAATACCTATCAGTGGAAGGAAAAATCTGTGATCCAGATAATCGAAGTTCGGATGTTTGAATAGCATGGAAGGAATCAATAATAGTAAAAACCATGATAAACAAAATATCCTCATTTTTAGAGATTGCTGTTTATTGATAAACGTGATCAACAGCAGCAGAAGGAGCATCACGCAACCCGCAATGGTGTTGAATAGTGAGAATCCCGGAATGGGGGCAAGGTCAGAAGGCAGGAAGAATTTTGCCAGGGCTTCCGGAATAATCCGCAAATTCAGCAATAAGGGTGTAAATCCAAACTCACTTGTTGAAACCGTGTTGTTTCCAATGGCAATGGATCGAAGCCAATACCAGCCAACTCCGGCTATTGCATACAGTAAGATGAGCGAAAGGTGTTTTATTGAGAAGCTGGTTTTCTTCATCTTCGCTACATAAAATAAAACAAAAATGAAAGGAAGAAATGCAGCGGTTTCTTTACAGAATAGGGCAATGCAGAAACATATCCAATGCAATAGTAGAAATAGAAACTTTTTCTGTTGCAGATAATCTGACAGAAATATCAGTGAAAGTGTTGTAAATAGGATCAGTAATAATTCTGCACGGTTTGGGATATGTGCGATAGTTGAAACAAACAGAGGATGTGCGCAAAATATGAGTGAGCCCAACAAAGCGACTCTTGGTGAAAATGCGAAACGTTTTAAGAGGTGAAAAAGGGCAATGCCAATGAAACCCAGCAACAAAACATTGGTAAGATGGTACATCCATGGGTGATTTCCGCCGGAAATTAAAACATCACATAGATAGGAAACGGTTCCTAAAGGACGGTAAAATGAGGTATCGCCCATCAGAAACTGATCTGTAATAAATGCTTTCAGAATATTGCCGATATTACTAAGGAAGGCGATGTTCTTAGTAATCATCACGTCGTCGTCAAAGTGGGTGAAGCCAAAGCTCAATGTTTGCAGGTAAACCAGCACGGGCACACCGAAGACAATCAAATGTTGAAACAGTCCACCGCCAGTGTTATTTGCCGGTATTGCAGTTGCCGCTTTTTGCGGATTAGGTTTCAGTGGCTGTTTCTTTAGCATTTCATAAATAGGGTTTGTGCGGATGATATATAATAAGGTATGCTAGCTCATTCTTTTTCGCAGACTGTTCTGAATTCAGTGGTATTAAATGTATTAGTTTCTGACCCTTCGAAGAACTTAATGATATTTCCATTCCAAAGAACGGCAACACCGGGGGTATCGGCCGACATTCCAATGAGGTCCCAGAACACAGGAATATCAACAATAGTATAAGGGAAGTTACTATTAGATTCTTTAAAGAAATCAGGGATTTTATCCACTTCTTCATTTATAAAGAATATATATATAGGAGGTAAATATGCAATATCTGAAATTGAATCGATTTCTTTGGCTGTTGCAATACAATGTTCGCAGCCTGGTGCGAAGAAGCATACCACCTTCTTACCCTCGTCAAGATACACTTTTTGGCCACTAAAGTTGTGGTACTTTCCAAAGCGTGAGCTGCTTTGTTTGGGGCCAGATGTAGGGACTGACGTTTCTGTTGGTTTTTTAACCGTAGATTTCTTATGGATATCAGGGTTGTTATCAGTAACTATGCTATCGGCAGGGCGACTATTGTCAGTATTTTCAATACTTGCAATGGTGTCAGTGCTCATTGGTGCAGTTTCCTTAGTGCTGACTCCATTGCAAGCGCACAGCCATAGCAGGCCAGTAATAAAGATCAATAGTTGGTATTTTCTTGTGGGCATAGTTTCAGGAATTATTCTACAAAAATATGCTTTTGTTTGAATGGTAATTGGTCATGTGTATTAGATTTGGGGACTGTTTTAATTTTTCTGTCTTTATATTGTGCGTTATGTTGATGCCGTGATTCTTAGGTGGACCATGCAGAAACTGTTAATCGTGGCTGTCATGCTGCCATGGAAACAAAATTCCTGCGATTAACAGCAATCTGATTGAGATTATTTATAGGTGTTGATATATCCTTTTTATTCGTGAGCCTTGGTTTTTAAAAGCCGAAGGCGCATTAAAAGCCTTAGGCGAACAATCCCGCCAACGGCGGAGGGTATAAGACCCCGCCCTTCTAGGGCGGAATTTTGGGGCCGGGGCTTGCCCCGGGGTCCATACCCGTGATTCAGGGTCTTTGGTTTGAATGAAAATCTGAAAATATAATTTATTTGAGCATAATTTTTTTTGCAAGGATGTTCTTAAAAAATGCGATGTTTAGTATTTTTACAAAAAAAACAACAAACATGAATCAGATTATCATTGAGACTGTGAAGCATCACGGTCGGCGTAAGCTATTACTTCATATCCCTTACGGTCAGAAGCTTATCGAATTAGTGAAATCCCTTGAGGGCGCTGAATGGTCTGCCGAAAACAAAGGCTGGTTGGTTGAGAACAACCCTCAGATGTTACGTGAAATATTTAAGGTATTTCGTGGGTATGCGCGAGTGGATGCGCAGGCATTATTTGCAAAGTCTGCATCAACAAGCAATATTAATCGATATGGAGCCCAGACAATGCCACAAAATGTAAAAGTAAAAAAGAAAACACCCATACCTCACCCTGACGAGAAGGTGATTGGTGAGATATTGAAGTTCAAATATTGGATGCGGCAGAAGCGGTATAGTGAAAACACCATTAAAGTCTATTGTGATTCATTAATGGTGTTTTTTGGTTTCTATAGGGATGTGCCAATTCATAAGATTACCAACAAGGATATCATTACTTTTAATCAGCAGTACATTATTGCTAATGGGCTTTCGGGAACTTATCAGAATCAGGTAATTAATTCGATTAAGCTTTTTTATCGAAAGATACGCGATCATGCTATTCAGCCTGAATTGATTGACCGTCCAAGGCGAGAGCATAAATTGCCGAATGTGCTGAGTAAAGAGGAAGTCCGGCGTATTTTGGGAGTTCATCGCAACATGAAGCATAAGGTAATGTTATCATTAATATATGCTTGTGGATTGCGTCGTGGTGAATTGCTGAATTTGAAGCCAACAGATATTGAATCGTCGCGACATTTATTAATAATCAGGGGAGCTAAGGGTAAGAAGGACAGGGTAGTTCCTATTTCTGATCGCATGATTCAGATATTAAGAGACTATTACAAAGCATACATGCCGAAGGTTTGGCTCTTTGAAGGGGAGAAGCCGGGTGATCCGTACAGTGAAGGTAGTTTGCAAAGTGTCTTTAAGTTAGCGCTTGAAAAGGCCAAAATAAAGAAGAAAGCCACCTTGCATTGGTTACGGCACAGCTATGCGACACATTTGTTAGAGGCGGGCACGGACTTACGATACATTCAGGAGTTGCTAGGTCACAAAAGTAGTCGGACAACCGAGATATATACACATGTAACAGAGAAAAACATACAAAATATTAAAAGTCCGTTTGATGAATTAGGAATTTGACTATATTTGTTAAATGAAGAAGAGAAAAATATATTTCTCTACTTTTACATACATAGCCAACAATTTGTTGGTTGCTAAGAATTGAAAACTCACACATACAAGTTAGTTGCGTGCAAGTTAGTCCGCTATTGAAGGGCGGAGCAAAGATGCCCGTAAGCATTTTGCGGAATTATTTTTCTTTCATCTTATTGGTTTGTACAGGGTAAATCAAAAAGGAAAAAAACAAGATGTGCAATAAGGGCATCAGCCGTGATCTGCGAATGACGAGCACAAAATTAATTTTGAAAGCGAAGGCGTTCGCAGATCGCGGCAAAGGTACAAAAAAATGCGCATAAAGTCAAGTGTAATAGATGATTATGAATTTTATATTTGTTAAGATTTTCAAAAGGAATCGACCTACAAACCAATGAAGAGGATAAATCGGTAAATAATCCCGCCGGAATTAATAACAATATATATTAGAAAATACATATCATTATCAATTCCTAAAATGCTTACTAAAGCGATGTGTGCGGCCTAACCAGCACTCAACACGCGTTTGTATTCATTGACAGGCAGAGGAAAAATGACAGGATTGAGATAGGTTAAATTTTGTATCTTTGAATGTAAAACACAAGTAATAACGTCAACGAATACAAGCGCGATACCGTTGCGTGCAAGTTAGTCCGCTATTGAAGGGCGGAGCAAAGATGCCCGTAAGCATTTTGCGGAATTATTTTTCTTTCATCTTATTGGTTTGTACAGGGTAAATCAAAAAGGAAAAAAACAAGATGTGCAATAAGGGCATCAGCCGTGATCTGCGAATGACGAGCACAAAATTAATTTTGAAAGCGAAGGCGTTCGCAGATCGCGGCAAAGGTACAAAAAAATGCGCATAAAGTCAAGTGTAATAGATGATTATGAATTTTATATTTGTTAAGATTTTCAAAAGGAATCGACCTACAAACCAATGAAGAGGATAAATCGGTAAATAATCCCGCCGGAATTAATAACAATATATATTAGAAAATACATATCATTATCAATTCCTAAAATGCTTACTAAAGCGATGTGTGCGGCCTAACCAGCACTCAACACGCGTTTGTATTCATTGACAGGCAGAGGAAAAATGACAGGATTGAGATAGGTTAAATTTTGTATCTTTGAATGTAAAACACAAGTAATAACGTCAACGAATACAAGCGCGATACCGTTATAGGCCAGGCGTAATACTCAATTTTAAATGATTCGCTCTTTGAAGAATGAGAAAACCATTAGCGTTGCTAATTCATAGTTGTGGGGTCGGGAAGTGATGCGGTTTTGCTTACTTCGCCGGGGATAGGATAATTAACGCTTTGCACCCGCGGCTGTCACAGAATTTGTAAACAGGCTGCATGCTAAGCCCGAACGAAATTGAAATCTAGAAGTTCGCTTGAATTGGCAAACATTAGTGGTGATCTACAATAGAAAATTTATCGCAACAAATTCCTGTGCCAGCCGCTGGATGGCGCAGCAACCGTATTCCGCCCGCGCCTATAACAAGGGTTTGGTATCAGGCGGGCTTAGCGTGAAATAATTTTCGGAACATAATAAGAAATTTAATATCTTTGATTGGGTTAAGTGAATACCCGCCCGTTACCAAGCCCCGACCGTTATAGGCCAGGCGTAATACTCATAATAAATGGATTCGCTCTTTGAAGAATAAGAAAACCATTAGCGTTGCTAATTTTTCTTTGTGGGGGCGGGCAGTGATGCGGTTTTGCTGACTTCGCTGCGGATAGGATAATTAACGCTTTGCACCCGCGGCTGTCACAGAATTTGTAAACAGTCAGCATGCTAAGCCTGAACGAAATTGATATCTAGAAGTTCGCTTGAATTGGCCAACATTAGTGGTGATCTACAACAGAAAATTTATCGCAACAAATTCCTGCGCCATCCGCTGGATGGCACAGCAACCGTATTCCGCCCAAGCCTATAACAAGGGTTTGGTACCAGGCGGGTTTAGCGTAAAATAATTTTCGGAACATAATAAGAAATTTAATATCTTTGATTGGGTTAAGTGAATACCCGCCCGTTACCAAGCCCCGGATCGTTATAGGCCAGGCGTAATACTAAATGTAAAAAGATTCGCTCTTTGAAGAATAAGAAAACCATTAGCGTTGCTAATTTTTCTTTGTGGGGGCGGGCAGTGATGCGGTTTTGCTGACTTCGCCGGGGATAGAGAAAATTTACGCTTTATACCCGCGGCTGTCACAGAATTTGTAAACAGTCTGCATGCTAAGCCTGAACGAGATTGAAATCTAGAAGTTAACTTGAATTAGCAAACATAAGTGGTGATCTACAACAGAAAATTTATCGCTACAAATTCCAGCGCCAGCCGCTGGATGGCACAGCAACCGTATTCCGCCCAAGCCTATAACAAGGGTTTGGTACCAGGCGGGCTTAGCGTGAAATAATTTTCGGAACATAATAAGAAATTTAATATCTTTGATTGGGTTAAGTGAATACCCGCCCGTTACCAAGCCCCGGATCGTTATAGGCCAGGCGTAATACTCATGATAAAGGGATTCGCTCTTTGAAGAATAAGAAAACCATTAGCGTTGCTAATTTTTCTTTGTGGGGGCGGGGAGTGATGGGGTTTTGCTGATTTCACTGGGGATAGATAAAATTTACGCTTTGAACCCGCGGCTGTCACAGAATTTGTAAACAGTCAGCATGCTAAGCCTGAACAAGATTGGAATCTGGAAGCTCGCTTGAATTGGCAAACATTAGTGGTGATCTTTAGCAGAAAATTTATCGCAACAAATTGCTGCGCCAGCCGCTGGATGGCACAGCAATCGTATTCCGCCCGCGCCTATAACAAGGGTTTGGTACCAGGCGGGATTAGCGAGAAATAATTTTCGGAACATAATAAGAAATTTAATATCTTTGATTGGGTTAAGTGAATACCCGCCCGTTACCAAGCCCCGGATCGTTATAGGCCAGGCGTAATACTCAATTTTAAATGATTCGCTCTTTGAAGAATGAGAAAACCATTAGCGTTGCTAATTAATAGTTGTGGGGTCGGGAAGTGATGCGGTTTTGCTGACTTCGCTGCGGATAGGATAATTAACGCTTTGCACCCGCGGCTGTCACAGAATTTGTAAACAGTCAGCATGCTAAGCCCGAACGAAATTGAAATCTAGAAGTTCGCTTGAATTGGCAAACATTAGTGGTGATCTACAACAGAAAATTTATCGCAACAAATTCCTGTGCCAGCCGCTGGATGGCGCAGCAACCGTATTCCGCCCAAGCCTATAACAAGGGTTTGGTAACAGGCGGGATTAGCGTAAAATAATTTTCGGAACATAATAAGAAATTTAATATCTTTGATTGGGTTAAGTGAATACCCGCCCGTTACCAAGCCCCGGATCGTTATAGGCCAGGCGTAATACTCAATTTTAAATGATTCGCTCTTTGAAGAATGAGAAAACCATTAGCGTTGCTAATTCATAGTTGTGGGGTCGGGAAGTGATGCGGTTTTGCTTACTTCGCCGGGGATAGGATAATTAACGCTTTGCACCCGCGGCTGTCACAGAATTTGTAAACAGGCTGCATGCTAAGCCCGAACGAAATTGAAATCTAGAAGTTCGCTTGAATTGGCAAACATTAGTGGTGATCTACAATAGAAAATTTATCGCAACAAATTCCTGTGCCAGCCGCTGGATGGCGCAGCAACCGTATTCCGCCCGCGCCTATAACAAGGGTTTGGTAACAGGCGGGATTAGCGTAAAATAATTTTCGGAACATAATAAGAAATTTAATATCTTTGATTGGGTTAAGTGAATACCCGCCCGTTACCAAGCCCCGGATCGTTATGCCCTATTTAAGAAAAGACAGAATACTATGACAACAATAAGACAAATAATTTCATTGACATGTGGAATGGTATTTTTTGTCTCGTTTCTTAAACCTTATAACTGTTTTTCTCAAGACAGTAGCAAATATGAGAAAATATTGCTCGTTGAAAGGACTGTTTTAAAAAAAGGACAAACTAAACCAACTCAAAGAATATTTCATATTGGCAAAAGGGTAGCAATTAGACAATATTCAAGTGATACGTTATTGCGTGGTCATATTGAAACAATCATGGATTCTTCTATTGTTATAAAAGGAAGAATAATAGATTTAAAAGATATAAAGCAAATTAGTGTTATCAGAGGAGCATCAATCATTTGGGCTGGAGCAGCAGCATCAACCTTTTCCCTTAGTTTACTTCTAACCGGATATTTAGTTGCAAACGCGAACGAGAATGCTAATACAGATTTAGGTATTGGTTTCGCACTTATTGGTGTAGCTGGATTTTTTTGTAGCGTACCCGTTTTGATATATGGAATTATTGACAAACTTACTGCAAAGCAATATCAATTGGATAAGGACTTTGTAATAATGGTAAAAACAATAAAAAAGAAATAATAAACAGGGCATAATAGTTAAGGCTTCGTGTGGTCGAGGCACGAGACCCAACATGAAGCCGTGTTGCACGAAAGCCCACGTGCAGCAAGATTTGAAGAAGGAATAGTCTTTATGGAGTTTTAATGATTTTGTTGCGGCCTGCTATGAAAAAATGTACTCAGATTTGAGTTGTGAAGCACGGATAATTCACGCAGCATATCTGCAGACACCTTCTGATTTACCCGTACATTGGCGCTTTCATAAAGTATAGACAATACGATTTCAGGTCCTTCGCAGAACAATTTCATAAAGCAGTGATTTTGATTGTTGATGTTTGTTTTGCTATGAGCGCCGCGGGAGGCGGCCTGCCCGGCAATAATATTTCTATCATAAGCATGCTGCCCTTACCGCAATGCGGGCACAAATCCGGGTTGTAGCCAAGATGCTCGACAGAGATTTCTTTCCAGTTTTTCTTTTCCCTTACTACAGGCTTGATTCCAAAGGACTGCTGCAACGCTCGTAACAGCGGGCGTTTTGAAGTTGAAAGCAATCCGTAATGACGGATTCTTACGAACCTTTTTGGAAGGATGTGCTGGCTGAATCTGCGCAGGAACTCGGTGCCATCAAGTGTCATTACTTTTTCTTTGTTGTCGCGATAGTCGCGCCAGCGGAAGGTCACGCCTTCATCATTGATGTTTAAGATGCGATGATTCCCAATGGCTACCTTGTGCGTGTAACGGCCAAGATATTCCACTACCTGCTCAGGGCCTGCAAAGGGATCTTTGGCATAAACTACCCAAGGCGTTTTGTAGAGCGCATTGATGAACGGCTTTTCCTGCATAAGTTGTTGTTGTTGCAGGCCAGCAATGAACTTTCCGCGAAAAACCGCAGAGAGATTTGTGACCGGAAACAAAAACACTTTCCCGTTTTCAGAGACCTGTACCTGCTTCCACTGATTCTTGAAATCGATCCCACCGCCGGGAACCACACAATGCACATGAGGGTGCAGCGAGAGGTTTTGTCCCCAGGTGTGCAAAATAGCGAACATGCCTGTTTCTGCATGCAGACGCGTGTAGGAGAACTGAGAGAGTGTCTGCCATGCCGTTTGAAAGAGCAGATTGTACATCAGCACTGGCTCATACAGGAACAAACGGTTAAGTTGATCCGGCACGGTAAATACCACATGAAAATACGGCACAGGAAGGAGATCCTGTTTTCTGTCCTGGATCCACGCTTCCCTTTGCGTATTCTGGCACTTGGGACAATGACGGTTACGGCAGGAGTTATAACTGATGCGAATGTGCCCGCATTGATCGCATCGGTCAACATGCCCGCCCAGAGCAGCAGTGCGGCAACGCTCGAGTGCGCTCAGCGTGCGCTGCACATAGGCGTTGGGGGCATGTTGTTCAATATACGCTTTCCCGAACCGCTCAATGACCTGTGCCAGCTCGAATGCAGGCTTCAATCCTTCTGATACAACCGGTCGAACGGGCTGAACAGGTTGCTGCGATTGGGTTTGGCGACATGAAGATAAACCAGTGTCGTTTCTATACGCTCGTGTCCCAGTAGCTCCTTGATGGTCACGATATCCATCCCGAACTCAAGCAGGTGCGTGGCGTAGCTGTGTCGAAGCGTATGGAGGGTAATGCCCTTTTGAAGCTTACACTTCTTCACCGCTTCGCGCAAGGCCCATTGCATGCCACGTACACTCAAAGGGGAGCCGGGCTCATTGCCATTGAACAGGTACTCCACCGGCTGACAGGCATAATAATACTTCTCCAGTCCTTGCAAAATCAGCGGTGAGAGCGGAACATAGCGGTCTTTGTTGTACTTGCTTTGTCGAATGTGGATCATCATCCGGCCACGGTCAATATCAGAGAGCTTCAGCCGGCTTGCCTCACGGGCACGCAGACCGGCCGAATACATCAGCGACAGTAGTACCCTGTGTTTTAACAGATCCGGCGCATTAAACAACGCCCTGCACTCGCCATAATTAAGCACTACCGGCAGTTTGCTGTCATGCTTGATTTTGGGGAGTTGCACCACTTTGTCATTCAAGCCCAGCAGGCGATAGCAATAGCGCAGCCCATAAACGGCGAACTTAAAATCGCTCAGCGAAGGTGTTTTACTTTGTCTGGCCAGTGAAGCCAAATACTTGCTCATCTCCTTCTCTGTGACATGCTGTGGTAGCTTTCCAAAATGCAGACTTAACTGGGCTATTTTTCGTGCGTAATTTTTAAGAGTACTCTCTGATTGCCCCGACAATCGTATCTTATCGTCAAGTTCCTGATAAAGATTACGAAAGCCTCTTACCTGATGAATGGCTTGTTCAACCGTTGTGAACGTTTTTTTTCTTAACTTTGGCTCATTGTTCATATACAAAGGATTTATGCGTTAATAATATCCTTTGTACGAGGTTCTTTACAAAGCGCTACTATCTCGCCCCCGCTTTTTGGGGGTGGGATTTAGTGCAACAGCACCTTGCTTGCATGCCGTTCGTTCTTCGTGGACAGGAAACGGTTAAATTGATAACTTAGTGCATCGATTCAATACCAAGAAACGGCACGACAAGCAAGCTGCAAAACGTTATAGGCCAGGCGTAATACTTCATGTAAAATGAATCGCTCTTTGAAGAATAAGAAAACCATTAGCGTTGCTAATTCATGGTTGTGGGGGCGGGCAGTGATGCGGTTTTGCTGACTTCGCCGGGGATAGAGAAAATTTACGCTTTGAACCCGCGGCTGTCACAGAATTTGTAAACAGGCTGCATGCTAAGCCCGAACGAAATTGAAATCTAGAAGTTCGCTTGAATTGGCAAACATTAGTGGTGATCTACAATAGAAAATTTATCGCAACAAATTCCTGTGCCAGCCGCTGGATGGCGCAGCAACCGTATTCCGCCCGCGCCTATAACAAGGGTTTGGTATCAGGCGGGCTTAGCGTGAAATAATTTTCGGAACATAATAAGAAATTTAATATCTTTGATTGGGTTAAGTGAATACCCGCCCGTTACCAAGCCCCGACCGTTATAGGCCAGGCGTAATACTCAATTTTAAATGATGCGCTCTTTGAAGAACAAGAAAACCATTAGCGTTGCTAATTCATAGTTGTGGGGGCGGGCAGTGATGCGGTTTTGCTGACTTCGCTGCGGATAGGATAATTAACGCTTTGCACCCGCGGCTGTCACAGAATTTGTAAACAGTCAGCATGCTAAGCCTGAACGAGATTGAAATCTGGAAGTTCGCTTGAATTGGCCTACATCAGTGGGGATCTACAACAGAAAATTTATCGCAACAAATTGCTGTGCCAGCCGCTGGATGGCACAGCAACCGTATTCCGCCCAAGCCTATAACAAGGGTTTGGTATCAGGCGGGCTTAGCGTGAAATAATTTTCGGAACATAATAAGAAATTTAATATCTTTGATTGGGTTAAGTGAATACCCGCCCGTTACCAAGCCCCGGATCGTTATAGGCCAGGCGTAATACTCAATTTTTAATAATGCGCTCTTTGAAGAATATGAAAACCATTAGCGTTGCTAATTTTTTTTTGTGGGGGCGGGCAGTGATACGGTTTGCTGATTTCGCCGGGGATAGGTAAAATTTACGCTTTGCACCCGCGGCTGTCACAGAATTTGTAAACAGTCAGCATGCTAAGCCCGAACGAAATTGAAATCTAGAAGTTCGCTTGAATTGGCAAACATTAGTGGTGATCTACAACAGAAAATTTATCGCAACAAATTCCTGCGCCAGCCGCTGGATGGCGCAGGAATCGTATTCCGCCCAAGCCTATAACAAGGGTTTGGTAACAGGCGGGATTAGCGTAAAATAATTTTCGGAACATAATAAGAAATTTAATATCTTTGATTGGGTTAAGTGAATACCCGCCCGTTACCAAGCCCCGGATCGTTATAGGCCAGGCGTAATACTTTATGTAAAGGGATTCGCTCTTTGAAGAATAAGAAAACCATTAGCGTTGCTAATTTTTCTTTGTGGGGGCGGTCAGTGATGCGGTTTTGCTGACTTCGCCGGGGATAGAGAAAATTTACGCTTTACACCCGCGGCTGTCACAGAATTTGTAAACAGTCAGCATGCTAAGCCTGAACGAAATTGATATCTAGAAGTTCGCTTGAATTGGCAAACATTAGTGGTGATCTACAACAGAAAATTTATCGCAACAAATTCCTGTGCCAGCCGCTGGATGGCGCAACAACCGTATTCCGCCCATGCCTATAACAAGGGTTTGGTACCAGGCGGGTTTAGCGTAAAATGATTTTTGGAACATAATAAGAAATTTAATATCTTTGATTGGGTTAAGTGAATACCCGCCCGTTACCAAGCCCCGGATCGTTATAGGCCAGGCGTAATACTCATTATAAAGTGATTCGCTCTTTGAAGAATAGAAAAACCATTAGCGTTGCTAATTGATTTTTGTGGGGGCGGGTAGTGGTGAGCTTTTGCGCACTTCGGTGCGGATAGTGAAAATTTACGCTACTTACCCGCGGCTGTCACAGAATTTGTAAACTAACTGCATGCGAAACACGAACGAGATTGAATTCTAGAAGGTTTCTTGAATTAGTAAACATCAGTGGGAATCTACAACGAACAATTTATCGCAACAAATTCCTGTGCCATCCGCTGGAAGGCACAGCCACCGTATTCCGCTCCAGCCTATAACAAGGGTTTGGTACCAGGCGGGCTTAGCGTGAAATAATTTTTGGAACATAATAAGAAATTTAATATCTTTGATTGGGTTAAGTGGAACCCCGCCCGGTACCAAGCCCCGGATCGTTATGCTTCATGTAATATAGACCCATTGTCTTAAATTAATAGAAGAAAATGAAACAAATAATTACTATTTTATTGCTTATTTTTTGTTTTTCAGCTATTGTAGTGGGTCAGACGAGAAATGAACAAACAGAACTTAAGGAACTGAAAATTATAGATACGAATTTAATTAATGCCTTAGACAGTTTCTTACAATCTGAACAATCAAGGGATTATTACAATGATTCCTTATACATCAATATTGATATTTGTAATTACAACTGGAAAGTTGATGAAAATTGTCATTTATCAGATTCGATGAGTATTGTCTTTTTTGCAATCACTTATAAACCATTCTTATTCAATAAAGACAATATAGGGTTTATAATTTATAAAAATCATCTTTGTACTGTGAGTGGTCAATATTTGGATAAATTGTTTTTTAAATTACCAGAATCAAAAATCTTTAATTTTGAAATTAATAATTCAAAAATACCCTTAATAAATGACGATAGATACTCGATTGGGAATTATTTATATACTAATGACTTATTATTTTTATTACAGGGAGAAAAATAAATCAATTCAAAAACACGAAGCATAATAGTTAAGGCTTCGTGTGGCGCTAGCCCAACATGAAGCCGTGTTGCACGACATCCCACATGCAGCACATTAATAATGAAATACGTGTTATGGAGTTTTAATAATTTTGGTGCTGGCTGCAATGAAAAAACGCTCTCAGATTTGAGTTGTGAAGCACGGATAATTCACGCAGCATATCTGCAGACACCTTCTGATTTACCCGTTCATTGGCGCTTTCATAAAGTATAGACAATACGATTTCAGGTCCTGTATAGAACGATTTCATTAAGCAGTGATTTTGATTGTTGATGTTTGTTTTGCTATGAACGCCGCGGGAGGCGGCCTGCCCGGCAATAATATTTCTATCATAAGCATGCTGCCCTTACCGCAATGCGGGCACAGATCCGGGTTGTAGCCAAGATGTTCTGCAGCGATTTGTTTCCAGTTTTTCTTTTCCCTGACTACAGGCTTGATTCCAAAGGACTGCTGCAACGCTCGTAACAGCGGGCGTTTTGAGCTTGACAGCAATCCGTAATGACGGATTCTTACGAACCGTTTTGGAAGGATGTGCACACAGAACCTGCGCAGGAACTCGGCGCCCTCAAGCGTCATTACTTTTTCTTTGTTGTCGCGGTAATCGCGCCAGCGGAAGGTCACGCCTTCATCATTGATGTTTAAGATGCGATGATTCCCAATGGCTACCTTGTGCGTGTAGCGGCCAAGATATTCCACTACCTGCTCAGGGCCTGCAAAGGGATCTTTGGCATAAACTACCCAAGAGGTTTTGTAGAGCGCATTGATAAAAGACTTTTCCTGAGGAAGTTGTTGCTGCAGGCCAGCAATGAACTTTCCGCGAAAAACTGCAGAGAGATTTGTGGCCGGAAACAAAAACACTTTTCCGTTTTCAGAGACCTTTACCTGCTTCCACTGATTCTTGTAATCGATACCACCGCCGGGAACCACACAATGCACATGAGGGTGCAGCGAGAGGTTTTGTCCCCATGTGTGCAAAATAGCGAACATGCCTGTTTCTGCATGCAGACGCGTGTATGAGAACTGAGAGAGTGTCTGCCATGCCGTTTGAAAGAGCAGATTGTACATCAGCACTGGCTCATACAGGAACAAACGGTTAAGTTGATCCGGCACGGTAAACACCACATGAAAATACGGTACAGGAAGCAGATCCTGTTTTCTGTCTTGGATCCACGCTTCCCTCTGTGTATTCTGGCACTTGGGACAATGACGATTGCGGCAGGAGTTATAACTGATGCGAATGTGCCCGCATTGATCGCATCGGTCAACATGTCCTCCCAGAGCAGCTGTGCGGCAACGCTTGAGTGCGCTCAGCGTGCGCTGCACATAGGCGTTGGGGGTATGTTGTTCAATATACGCTTTCCCGAACCGTTCAATGACCTGTGCCAGCTCGAATGCAGGCTTCACTCCTTCGTATACAACCGGTCGAACGGGCTGAACAGATTGCTGCGATTGGGTTTGGCGACATGAAGATACACCAGTGTCGTTTCTATACGCTCGTGTCCCAGTAGCTCCTTGATGGTCACGATATCCATCCCGAACTCAAGCAGGTGCGTGGCGTAGCTGTGTCGAAGCGTATGGAGGGTAATGCCCTTTTGAAGCTTACACTTCTTCACCGCTTCGCGCAAGGCCCATTGCATGCCACGTACACTCAAAGGGGAGCCGGGCTCATTGCCATTGAACAGGTACTCCACCGGCTGACAGGCATAATAATACTTCTCCAGTCCTTGCAAAATCAGCGGTGAGAGCGGAACATAGCGGTCTTTGTTGTACTTGCTTTGTCGAATGTGGATCATCATCCGGCCACGGTCAATATCAGAGAGCTTCAGCCGGCTTGCCTCACGGGCACGCAGACCGGCCGAATACATCAGCGACAGCAGCACCCTGTGTTTTAGCAGATCTGGCGCATTAAACAACGCCCGGCACTCTCCATAATTAAGCACTACCGGCAGTTTGCTGTCATGCTTGATTTTGGGGAGTTGCACCACTTTGTCGTTCAGTCCAAGCAGGCGATAGCAATAGCGCAGCCCGTAAACGGCAAACTTAAAATCGCTCAGCGAAGGTGATTTGCTTTGCCGGGCCAGTGAAGCCAGGTACTTATTCATCTCCTTTTCCGTGACATGCTGGGGCAATTTGCCAAAATGCAGGCTCAACTGGGCTATTTTTCGAGCGTAATTCTTAAGCGTACTCTCTGATTGCCCCGACAATCGTATCTTATCGTCAAGTTCCTGATAAAGATTACGAAAGCCTCTTACCTGATGAATTGCTTGTTCGACTGTTGTGAATGATTTTTTTCTTAACTTTGGCTCTGAGTTCATATACAAAGGATTTATTGGTTTATAATACCCTTTGTACGATGTTCTTTAAAAAACGCTACTATCTCACCCCGGCTTTTTCGGGGTGGGATTTAGTGCAACAAAGGCTTGCTATCAGCGGGGCAGACATTTTAACGGATAGTATAGTTCTTTTATTTAACTTTGTTGTATTATGAATCGGAGCTGCTTCGAATCTCCCGCCGTTAGCAAGCCTCGAACGTTAGCATTAATATTAGAGAATGCGGACAATTAAACAGGTCATATTGATAATCCTTATTTTGATAAGTATTTGTTCTTGCAGACAAAGTACCGATTCTGTCCATCCAAAACTCTATGGCACTTTTAACTCGACCGATACAGTATCAATCTCGACTTCGTTTATAGACATTAAAACTGTTCAAATAAGTTGTGACACAGACTCCGTTATTGTCGCAATTACGTTTAGACAGATACCTGACAGTATAATAATAAATGACAGAACAAATGATTTTCATTATCAATTGGACTTAGTTTTTGACAGTATAACTGACACAGCGGGACGAGACAAACTAAACCGGTACTGTGAATTTAGATATATGAATGATAATATTAAAATAAAAAAGACAAAAGTATCATTTGACACATTTCTTGGCCTTTGCGAAATAGACAGAGGTTTTAATGTCGAAGATGAAACCCCCGTTATTGGTGGTAAGTTTGATTTTGAAAGAATAAGTAATAGAATAATAATCAAATTCAATAATCTCTTTTCAAATCAAGCAAAGATTGACACAAACACAACTTGGTGTTTGAGGACATATTTTAAGAAACAAGACAAGTATTATGACATGGATTATCTTTCTCCGACACCAGAGCATTTTAAAAATCTACAAAGAGGAAACAATTTAAAAATAAAATACTAATGCTAATAGTTAAGGCTTCGTGTGGCGCTAGCCCAACATGAAGCCGTGTTGCACGGAAGCCCACGTGCAGCACATTATCAATGAAATACGTGTTATGGATTTTTAATGATTTTGGTGCTGACTGCTATGAAAAAGTATACTCAGATTTGAGTGGTATTGCGAGGATAATTCGTAAGACATTTCTGCAAACAACTTCTGATTCGCCCGCCAACTGGC